>CAWDML010000005.1:0-520251 GCA_963803435.1 uncultured delta proteobacterium
CGTCCTGAAAGAACCACCCAGACTGAGCGAGGAGGAGCTGCCCGAGGCCCGCGTTCCGACGCACCTCGTGCGAAATCAGGTGCACATCCTGGGGGATGGGCCCGCCGCCGGGTCGCTGTTCGAGGTGGGGCCGTACCGCGTGCTCCGCGGGCTGGTGCGTGCCCCGCAGGCCTGGCTGGTCGAGGCCACCGGTCCCGCCGGCGATCGCGCGATCCTCCACCTGGTCCATTGTCGCAACGTCCGCAGCCGCGCCGAGGAGCTGGAGCGCCAGGCGTTCCAGGTGGATTTGGCGAGCGCCACCGTCGCCCTCTTCGACGAGCCCGGCTTCTCGGTGCAGGCGCACGGCCACGTACAGCGGGAGGACGGTACGCGCGTCCTCTTCTGGGCGCTGCCCTGGCACGACGGCGCCCTCCACCTCAACGCACCCGGCGCCACGATCCGAGACGTGGAGCACCTCCTCGACGTCGCTGTCGCCATCGCGGATCGCGTCGCCACCCGCCACGACCGCGAGCGCCTCGAGCCGCTGATGGCCGAGCAGCTGGTCGCGGTCACGAGCGGTGGCGCCCAGCTCCTCGGCGTCCCGAATCTTCATCCCGCCGAGCTGGCTCGCCCCCGAGATGGCGTCGTGCCGGATGGCGCCCGAAGAGATCGCGAACCTCGTCCCCACGCGGATCGGCGACATCTGGCGCCTCGGCCAGGCGCTGACCGCGCTGGCCGCGCGCTTCGAGGCCATCCCGAGCGCGCTCTCCAACCTCCTCCGCTGGATGACGCACGAGGATCCGCGCAAGCGTCCGCCCCGCGCCCTCGAGGTTCGCGTCGAGTGCGCGTCGATCAAGGACAAGCTGAGCCGAGCGCAGCTCACGCGCCCGTCGCCGGCCACCCAGCGCCCCTCGCTCTCCTTCGAGGAGGTCTCGCAGCTGATCGTCGCGACCCTCGGCCCGACGAGCGAGCTCGACGTCGCCAAGTTTCGCCAGAGCATGCAGATCCTCCACGGTGAGGACGAGGTGACCCTGGCCGGCTCGGTCAACGTGAAGGCGCTCGACAAGCCGCCCAGCCCCACCGGCGTGCCGCCCTGGGCCTTCTTCTTCTCGGCGCTCGAGTACGAGCGCTTCGTCTCGCTGGTGCAAGCCGATCTCGACGCCCGCCGTCTCGGCCACCGCCTGGGGACCGGCGTCGTTCAGCTCATCGCCGAGGACGGCGCGGAGCTCGAGTACCTCGGCCTCTCCGAGGTGGCGCGGGATTGCTTCCGCTCGGATCCCGAGCGGTGGGCCGATCCTGATCGGCGCCGACTTCGCACGCCAGATCGGTGAGACCGCCGTGACGGTCGACGACAGCCGGGCGCGCATGATGAGGCCCGCGGATCACGACGAGCCCACGCAGCGGATCGCCGAGCATCACCCCCGACCGAACGACACCGAGCCTCCGACCGAGCCGCCCACCCAGCCGCCGGCGCCCCGACCCAAAGGCGATCGCGTCACCATCACCGTCGGCGGCGCCGTCGATCTCCACGCGATCGTCGAGAAGAACGAGACCATCCCAGCCCGCCCGCGCGGCATCGACGAGCCGCTTCCGCCCCGGATTCGAAGATCCGCGCCCGGCGCTGGCCGGACCCCACCCGACCAGCCCTTACGCCGGGACCCTCCCCAGCGCGCACCCGGGAGACGGGCATGTCCCCGACAGCCTCCGCGCGGAGCCGGTGGCCCAGGCGCCCGCCGACGATATTCCGTTCCTGGAAACGCTCCCGAGCCCGTCGCGTCCCGGTCGGGTCCCCGACGACCTGAGGGCTCAGGCGCAAGCCAACCTGCATCCGGAGCTGCATGCGCCTCGGACCGGAACGATCCCGGCGTCCGGTCCATTGCCCCCCCATCCGGGGGGGCGCGCGCTCGTTTTCCCGCGACCACAGTTGCCGCTGGTCCCGCCCGCCGTCGCCAAGGGCTACACGCTGCCGGCCCGTCCGGATCAGCTCCGGTACTACTCGCCTCCACCCTCGCCTCGCCCTGCGCCGCTGATCGAAGGGCGCGGCACGCTCGATCCCGCCACGGCGGCGGTCGCGCGCGGCGGCGGGCTTCGCAACGCGATGGTGGCGCTGCTCCTGATCGTCACCGTCGCCGCGATCGTGGGCGCGATCGTGCTGGCCGAGCGACCCCACGAGGAGAGCGGGCCACAGTTCACCGAGGTCACGCTCGACGGCGAGATCATCGTCCGCGCCGACCCGCCGAATGCCGTGATGGTCGGTGAGGACGACGGCCGGATCCTGGGGCAGGCGCCGCTCCGGTTCCTGCTGGCGCGGGGCGGCGAGATCGGCGTGATCGTCGCGGCACCCGGCCGCATCCCCAAGCGCGTCGGGCTCAGCGGCGCCGGCGAGATCACGGTTCAGCTCGATCCACTCCCCGCCACCGAACCCTGCTCGGTCCCCTTCGAGGGCGCCTCCGCCCGCGACCTCTCGGGCGTAACCGGCAACATGAACGTCGCGCTCGATCACCTCGAGTTCACCGGCGCCTCCATCGTCCGCACCAAGCCGGGCTCGATGCAGAGCGGCGCCTGGATCGTCCGCTGCCCCGAAGCCGGTCTGACCGAGACCATCACGCTCGAACCCCGTCCCATCGAGCCCGCCGAGCTCCGGATCACCCAGCCGGAGAGCGCGGTCGCCTACGTCGAGGGCCAGGCGCTCGGCATGATCCCGGTGACGCTCACCGTCCCGGAGGCGTTCACGAAGATCGCGATCGACGCCGGCCACGGCGCCCGCGGGCCGCTCTGGGTCTCCGTCCGCGGGCCCACCGAGATCGCCCTCGGCTCGATCCCCGAGGATCTCGTCCGCGAGGTCAAGGAGGAGCGCCCCACGCGACCTCGACACGGGCGTCATTGATCCGAACCTTCCGTATCTTTCGATCGTTTGAAATGACCCTCACCCGGCTTCCGGCTGGCCTCGACCTGGATAGGCGCGGAGCGCCTCGCCCAGGATCCGCACGCTCTTCACCAGCGCCGGGACCTCGAGCACGTACGCGATCCGCGCCTCCTGCTTCCCCAGCCCGGGCGTCCCGTAGAATCCGGTCCCCGGCGCCACCATCACCGTCTCTCGATCCAGCTCGAAGCCGCTGAGAAGCCACTCGGCGAAGCGATCGACGTCGTCTATCGGCAGCGTCACCATCGTGTAGAAGGCGCCTTCGGGCTTGTGCGTCTTCACACCGGGGATCGCGTTGAGCCCCTCGACCAGGACGTCGCGCCGGCGCGTGTACTCCGCCACCACCTCGTCGAAGTAGCTCCTCGGCGTCTCGTAGGCCGCGATCGCCCCCAGCTGATCCACGGTCGCCGGGCACAGGCGAGCGAAGCACATTCGCATGAACACGTTGGCGACCTCGTCGTTTCTCGTGAGCACGAAGCCGACCCGCGCGCCGCACGCGGAGAAGCGCTTGCTGACGCTGTCGACGACGATGACGCGGTCGCGCGCGCAGTCGAGCGAGAGCGCGCTCGTCACCGCGACGCCGTCGTAGGCGAACTCGCGGTAGACCTCGTCGCTGATCAGATACAGCTCGTGCTTCTCTGCGAGACGTCCGAGCCGCTCCACCTCGTCGCGCGTGAAGATGGTGCCGGTCGGGTTGCCAGGCGACGTGAACACGATCGCGCGCGTGTGCGCGCTGATCGCCGACTCGAGCGCCGCCTCCGGCGGGAGGTGGTAACCGTCGTCAGGACGCGCCGCCACCGACACCAGCCTCACGCCCATCTCCGTCGCGAAGCCGGCGTAGTTCGCGTAGAAGGGCTCGATCGCGATGATCTCGTCGCCGGGATCCGCGACGGCCGCGAACGCGAACTGGAGCGCCTCCGATCCGCCCACCGTGACGTTGATGTTCTCCTTCGGCACCGGCACCCCGTGGCTCGCGTAGTCGCGCGCCACCGCGGCCCGCAGCTCGGGGAGTCCCTGCGAGGGACCGTAGGCGAGGACCGTGTCGTCGAAGTTTCGGTAGGCCTCGATCATCCGGCGAGGCGTGGCGATGTCGGGCTGACCGATGTTGAGCTGATGGACGTGCACCCCACGGGCGCGGGCCCGATCGGCGAAGGGCACCAGGCGTCGGATGGGAGAGGCGGGCATGGCCTCGCCACGTCTCGAGATGCGCACAGCTTCAATTCGGGAGCCGCGCGCGATCAGTCAACTCGTTCCAGCTCCACCATCCATTGGTACCGAAGGAATTCGTGCGGGGGACCCAGGCGGAACCGCGGGAAGGCGCGGACAGCGTCCTCTCTTTGGATCGTCTCGGAGGCCGGCGGGCCGACGGGACGCGCTCCTGAGGCCCAATCGATCAGCACCAGACGCCGCGTCAGGACGGACAGCCGGGCCCGTGCGTCGGCATCGAGAAACCGCAAGACCCCGGCCGCGAACACCAGATCGACCGGCGCCTCGACGTCGGCGAGAGACCGGCGCACCTCGAAGCCGGCCCGAATCAGCCGCGCGAGCTGCCCGTCCTCGGGCTCGACGGCGATCAAGCGCCCGACACAGGGCGCGAGCCACCGCGCGAAGTATCCGGTACCGGCACCCAGGTCCACGGCGGTCTCATCCCCGCGCAGCGCCAGCGCGCGAACAACCTCGAGCGGGCGCTGCCACGGGTCGCGCGCGCCGGACTCGAACGCGTCGGTCAGATCCTGCATCACATCGCGAGCACGCCCGGTAGATCGAGCCAGATCCACAGGTGATAGAGGCCGAGCATCGCCACGCCGACCCAGGACATGATCGCCGGATCCGACGGCCCGAGCCCTCGCTTCGACGCCGGGCGGAAGAGCGCGAGCAGCACGAGCGGCCCCGCCATCAGCACCAGCACCCGCACGGGGAGAAAGTGCGTCGCATAGCCGACGATCAACGTCACCGCCGAGAAGGCGAGCAGCTGCTGGACGATCGTGATCGCGAGGTCCGGTCCCAGCACCACCGGCAGACTCTCGATGCCCGACGACGCGTCGCCGCGGAGGTCTCGAAGATCGGAGATGACGTCGAAGCTGATCGCCAAGAGGAAGAAGAAGAGTAACGCGATCAGGAGCGTCATCCCGTCGATCCCGATCGGGAGCCCGAAGAAGCCCCAACCGGCCTTCGCCAGCGGATACGCGAAGCAGCCGAGCACGAGCGCGAGCGCGGCGGCCACGTTCTTCACGATGTAGATCTGCTTGAGCCGGACGCGTCCCGGCAGGAGCGGGAAGTTGTAGAAGAGGCCCAGCAGATGAAAGCAGCCCCGCGTGAGCGTCAGCGTCGGCTCGTAGGGATGGAACACGCCCAACGACAGGCCGATCAGCGCGAGCGTGACGACGCGGATCGGCGTGCGGAAGCCGGACACGAACTCGACGCCCGGCACGCCGTTGACGCGGTCCTCCTTCAGATCCACGGACCGGTTCATCAAGCTGAAGACCAGCCAATCGAACGCGACGATGGCCGCCACGGTCCAGGTGCGCTCTCCGGTGAACAGCCACCCGAACGTGAGCGCGCCCAACGCTGCGATCACCACGATGTGGAGGCGGGTGACGCTTGCGAACGAACGGAGCGCGTCCACGTCGAGAGGAGACCACGCGGTGCCGGCGGTGGCCACGTCCTGCGAAGCCCGCGACGCGTGGGTGCGACTCGGCGTTCGCGATCGCCGCATCGCACGGGGAAAAGTCGCGCGTGCGTCCGGAGGAATACGCGTTGCACGGGGAGCCGGCGCCGATCGGATCGCCACTCGCACCGCGGCCGTTGTACGACGGCCCCATGGGGATGAAGGCCGAGCATCCCGTGACCGCGGTCAAGATTGGAAAGATTACCGACCGGATAGTAGGATTCGGCCGGGCGGACGGAGCCCGGTGCGAGTGAATGAGGAGGCAAAGGATGAGGCGTGAGCTTCGAACGACCCTGATTTCGGCCATCGTCTTCGGCGCGGGGGGCTGCAACCCCGGCGGGCTCGACGACCCCCGGTTCCAAACGGGCAGTCAGACCATGGTGGCATCGAGCGATTACTCGGCGCTGTACGTGGCCAACGTCGACGACGGCACGGTCACCCGCGTCGACCCCACGGGTCACGGCGTGACCCGGACGGCCGTCGGCGGCGAGCCCACGCGGATCGCCCGCGCGAAGGACCGCGTGTTCGTGACCCTCCGAGCCGAGCGCGCCGTCGCCGTCCTGGACGAGCGAGGCGACAGCCTCGAGCTCAACACCAAGATCCCGGTCGGCGCCGAGCCCTTCGGGATCGTCGCCAACGAGAAGGGCGATCGGGTGTACGTCGCCTCCTCCCTCTCCAACCGCGTCGACGAGAATCGACGCCGAGGGCCTCACGATCCTGCGCTCGTGGTCCATCCCCGCAGAGCCGCGGTGGCTCGCGCTCCACCCCTCGGGCGACACGCTCTACGTGGGCTCGCCGTTCTCACCGGACCTCTTCTTCATCAACCTCGACTCCGACACGGTGCAGTCGGTCGCGCTGCCCCCGCAGGAGCTCCCCGCCGGCGGCTCGCTGCGACCGCGCATCACCGGTGACATGGCCGTCTCGCCGAGCGGCTACGAGGTCGTGGTGCCGGGCCTGTACGTGGACAACACCACGCCCATCAACGACAACGTGCCGCCGCCCTCGACGGGCTACTACGGCGCAACCGAGAGCGGCAGCGGCAAGCTGAACCCGACCATGGCCGTGATCCCGGTGTCCTCGACGGGCGAGCCGCTCCCCGACTACAGCTTCGTGCTCCTGGTCTCGAGCCGGGACTTCAATGGCTATCCGGCCGGCGCGACCTTCGATCCCAAGGGCGACATCGTCTACCTGCCGATCGAAGGCGGCCAGGGCATCATCGCCACCTCGATCGACACGGGCAGCGCCAAGGACGAGAACGTCCTCGAGAAGTACTTCGACGGCGGCGCCTCCTCGCCCTTCGTGTTCGACTTCAACCCGATCCAGCTGGTCAAGACGACCGGCGCGGGACCGCGGTCGGTCACGTTCCTCGAGAAGGATCGCGCCTTCACCCACGAGTTCATCGACAACCAGATCGAGAACCTGGGGGCGGGCCAGGTCGAAAACTCCCTGCGCGACGACCAGGCGGTCGCCTTCGGTGGAACGACGTTCACGGCACAGCGCCCGATCAAGGTGGCCGGCGAGGCCCTGCCTCCGGACGTCGCCGCGGGTCGCCGGCTCTTCTACACCAGCGACGACCGCCGGATGTCGGCCCCGTTCACCGGCCTGGCGTGCGCCACCTGCCACTTCGATGGCCGCAACGACGGTCTGACCTGGACGTTCGCCCGGGGGGGCCGGCAGACGCCCTCCCTGGCCGGAAAGGTGTCTCTGACCGAGCCGGTCCGCTGGGAGGGTGACCGAGAGACTGTCCAAGAGGACGCAATCCGAACCAGCAAGGAGGCGATGGGCGGCGATACCTCCCTCACCACCAACGATCTCGACCGTCTGGCCGCCTTCGTGGACTGGACCCGGGATCCCGACGTCCCCGTCGCCGAGCTCGATGCTGGGGCGGTGGCGCGCGGTCGCGGGATCTTCGAGCGTTCGGACGTCGGATGCGCGGGGTGCCACAACGGCCCGCGAATGACGAACAATCAGCTCTACGACATGCTCGGGATCGACGGCGTGAAGACGCGTCCCTTGGTCGGGATCGCGACCTCGCCGCCCTACTTCCACAACGGCTCGGCCGCCACGCTGATGGATGTCCTCGAGCGCTCGCGGGATGGCTCGATGGGCAACACGTCGATGCTGTCGGACGCCGAGATGCACGACCTGGCCGAGTACCTTCGTTCGCTCTGATCCACCGTTCCGCGATCGCTTACCCCCTCGTACAGCACCACCGGCGGCGCCTTGCAGCGGACGGGGCGTAGGTCTACGCTCCCGGAAGCCTTCGCCCCCATGCCGGAAGTGCAGTCCGAACAGTATCCGAGGCTGGGCCGCTATCAGGTGATCAACAAGATCGCCGCCGGCGGGATGGCCGAGGTTTTCCTCGCCAAAGCCACCGGCGCGATGGGCTTCTCCCGCCTCGTCGCCCTCAAGCTGATCCACTCCAACTTCACGCGCGACGAAGAGTTCGTGAAGATGTTCATCGACGAGGCCCGGATCGCGATGCACCTGCACCATCGCAACATCGTGCAGGTCTTCGATCTCGATCAGGTCGGCGACACCTACTTCATCGCCATGGAGTTCGTGCACGGTGTGAACCTGTACGATCTGTACGAGCGGATCGCCTCCAAGAACCGCTGGATCGACCCGCCGATGGCGCTCTACCTGATCGCGGAGGTCTCGAAGGGGCTCCACTTCGCCCACACCCGAACCGGCACCGACGGACGACGGCTCGGCATCATCCACCGGGATATTTCACCTCAAAACGTCCTGCTCTCCTTCGAGGGCGAGGTGAAGATCACCGACTTCGGGATCGCGACCGCAGCGGAGCGCCTCCACCAGACGGCCGCCGGGATCGTCAAAGGCAAGTACGCCTACATGGCGCCGGAGCGGCTCCAGGAGAAGCCCATCGACGCGCGGGTCGACGTCTTCTCGGTGGGCGTCCTCATGTACGAGCTGCTCGTGGGCGAGAATCCGTTCGCCGGCCCCTCTGCCGTCGAGACCATCGAGAACGTGCTGAACAAGCCGATCCCCTCCCCCTTCGGAGCGGGGCGCGCCCGTGAGCAAGCGGCTCGACGAGATCTGTCTGCGCGCGCTGGCGCGGGACCCGAACCAGCGCTACCCCTCCGGCCAGGCCCTCGCGGACGCAGTCACCGAATACGCGATGGAGCTGACCCACGCGCGGAAGGACATGGCCGCCGGCGACGCCGCGCTCGCCGGGCTCTTGGGCGAGCTGTTCCCCGAGAAGGTGAGGAACCCGCCGCGCGAGGCCGATCCGAACAGCCTCAACCTCCCGGGCGTCGCCGTCCGCGTGGCCGACGTCCCGGCGCGTAACGGCACCGGCGACTTCATCGAGACCCAGGAGGACCTGCCAGCGGAGGTGGTCTCGGCGGCGCTGCGCGACGACGACGACGCCGGCGACTTCGACGCGCCCACCGTGCTGCGGATGTCCGGCGCCAACTCGGGCCTGGTGACGCTCCCGCCCGACGGGCTGAAGGATTGTTGGAACGACGTCACTGGCGACGCCACCGCACCGACCGAGCTCCCCCGATACGACGCGGCCGACGCCACCATCAAGGCCCAGGTGGTCTCGCCCGACGAGGATCCGTACGCACGGACGATGCCCAGCACCAGCGGGCTCAACACGCTGCCCGACGACATGCCCGAGCCAGCGATCGTCTCACTCAACGACTACGGCCAGTTCTCGGCGCCGATCTCGAAGAGCGAGCAGCTGGTCCTCCCCGTCAACATCTCGAGCGCCGACCTGAGCGGCACGGGAACGCAGGTCAAGCGCACGTCCAAGCTCAACGTCATCGCCGGCCTCCTCCTGATGATCGCCGTGGTGGTGGTGGGCGCCGCACTGTTCGTCGTGAGCGGCAAGGAAGAGGTGCTGGTCCAGATCGAGACCAAGCCGCCTGGCGCCGAGGTCTACCTCGACGGTGTGAAGCAGGCCGACAGCACGCCCTTCACGCTCCCGCTGGAGGCCAACAAGCAGACCACGCTCGAGTTCAAGCTCAAGGGCTATCGTCCCGCGTCTCGGCGCATCCAGCCGCCCAGCGGGATGACCGTTTCGGTGCCGCTCGAAGAGATCACAGGCACCCTGGCGGTCAGCCGCACGCCCTCGGACGCCGAGGTGATCATCAACGGGACGCTCTACGAGGGCGAGGACGTGCGTCTGACGGGCCTCAAGCTGGGACAGCCGCTCGAGGTCGTGATCCAGGCCGACAAGTACCTGCACTACGAAAAGACGGTCACGCTGGATCTGGAGACGCCGAACCGCTCGCTCGAGGTCGCGCTCGCACCCGGACGTGATCGCGAGCCGCGGAAGGAGCCCGAGGTGCGGCCGGTCCAGCTGCTCGCCTTCGGCAGCGTCCTCCGGATCTCCCGTCACGGAAAGGTGCTGTGTCGCGAGACGCCCTGCAAGATCGACCTCCCGGTGGGCGAGGTGCGCCTCGATCTCCGCGACGACCAGAGCAAATCGGAGAAGACGATCACGATCGCCGTGAAGCCGACCACCAACGAGATCAGGTTGGAGTTTTGATGCTCTGCTGCCGGTGCGCCAGCCGCTCGGCGCGCCGTTGCTCCGCCTCGCGCTGAAGCTCGAACTCGTGCTCCGTCTCCAGGATCAGCGGCGGCACGCCGGTGGGCTGGAACGTCTCGTCGAGCGCCGTGAAGGTGAGCCGCGCCGAACAGCAGTGCCGGCGCTCGCCCGTCTCGGGCTGCTCGCTATGGACGTCGACCGAGACCTCCAGCGAGCGCCGGAACGTCGCGGTCACCACGGCCCGGAGCGACGCGACCATCCCGGTACGGATCGGCGCGTGAAAGTGCACCTCGTCCATCGAGGCCGTCACCACCCGGGCGCGACAGTGTCTCTGCGCCGCGATCGCGCCGCAGATGTCGACCCACGAGATCACGCGGCCGCCGAACGCCGTCCCGAGCGCGTTGCTGTCGGAGGGCAGCACCAGCTCGTTCATGAACGTGATCGACTCGTCGGGTCGCTTGCCCTTCACGGCGTCGAGTATAGCCCGCAGGACGCGAGCGCACTTCGCTCCGGTGCCGGCATCTCGGCGTGCCCCTCGCGGTACTTCGCCTCTTTGGCGCTGTCCTGCGCGGCCCAGACGTCGTAGATGGCGAGCAACCCCGTCGGGATCCCGCCCACCACCGCCAGCGCGATTCCGGCGCTGTGGGTGTCTTCGTTGCCCCGCAGGTGGAAGCCGATCCCGAGCGTCATGATCGAGCCGGTGATCGCGCGGAGGACGAACGACAGGAGCGCGTCCCACCCGCCTTCGCCGTAGAGCTGTCCGACCGAGGGACCGACGATCGACCCGATGGCGATGGCGCCCATGGAGATGTCGTAGCGGAGCCCTTCGTCGGCGCCGCGACCGGTCAAGAGGAGGCCGGTGGCGACGCCGATGGGGATGAGGGTGCTACCGACGGAGAGGAGGCTGGCGATGGCGGGGTTCGGGGCGGCGTCGACGCGCGCAGGGAGGATGGCGAGGAGAGTGGCCAGCGCCAGCGCGCGTCGCATGATGCCTCTACCGTATCAAAGAGAAGCCTGGTCCGGGTCGATCTTCGCCTCGGGCGTCTTGGCGGTCTCGAAGGCGTTCCCCTCCTCCGTCTTCGCGATCGCGCGCTCGACACGGTCGAGGTTCACCTTGGCGCGGGCGTAGAAGGGGCTGATGGTCAGCGCCTCCTCGAAGGCCGCCCTCGCCTCCTCCTGGTTGCCGGCCATCTCGTGCGCGAGCCCGAGGTTGTTGAACACGAAGTGCGGCGCATCGTCCTCGAACAGCTCCACGGCGGTCTCCAGCTCGTCGATGGCGTCGTCGGCCCGCTTCATATGGATGAACAGGAGCCCCAGGTTGTTGCGGTACATCGCGTTCAGGGGATCGAGCTCCACCGCACGCGAGAGCGCAGCCTCCGCACGCTGCCAGTTGCTGAGCGACATGGCCGAGCGACCGACCAGGTTCCACCCCGCCGGATTCTCCTTGTCGAGGCCGATCGCGACGGTCGCGGCGTCGTGCGCCTTCTGGAAGTCGTCCCGGCGCAGATAGATGCGCGCGAGCTCTACCTGAACGTCGGCGACCCTCGGGTCGAGCTTGCTCGCCTGGAGGAGCGCCATCTCCGCCAGCTCGAGCTCGTTGATCTCGCGGCCGACGCGCCCGATCCGGAGCAGCGTGTCGACCGTGGGCGTGGTGCCGTAGAGCGACCTCCGAAGGGACACGAACGCGTTCTCCAGGTCACCCTCGGCCAGCGCCTGGTTGGCCGCCTCGACATAATCGATCCCTTGCTCCTCGGGCTCGAGCGCGAGCTCAGGCTTCTTCGGCTCCGGCGCAGGGACCACCACCGGCTGCGCCTCCGGGGTCACGACTTCGGCTTCCATCTCGATCGGCTGGACCTGGTACTCGGCCCGGTAGGGGGCCGAGAGAAGGAAGGCTGTCGCTCCGAGAATGCCCCCGCCGACCACCACGCCGGCGAAGATCTTTCCAATGCGGTCGTTCTTCTTTGTGATGCTCATGCTTCGGTCTCCTCGGCGCAGAGCAAGAGCAGAAGACGTGCCAGTCTGATCGGATCTTCGAAACTGCTCGAGAATCGTCGCTGCGGGTCGGGTGACGCCCGGGTGGGCGGGTGTCGTCGACCACGCGCTGGATCACGCGGTCGTCAGCGCAGCCCCAGTGCCTTGAGCTTCTTGTGAAAGTTCGAGCGCTCCACCCCGAGCGCGCGCGCGGTGTCCGCCACCACGCCCCCGTGGGCCTCCAGCGCCTCCAACACGATCTGGCGCTCCGCCTGCTCGACGCTGTCCGACAGCTTCATCCCCGGCTGGTAGCTGGCGCGGGGAGCCGTCTTCTTCGAGGGAACGAACTCGCGGATGTCGCCCTCGTCCAGCGTCTCCGCCTGCGGCGGCGCCAGGATCACGATCCGCTCCACCAGGTTCCGGAGCTCGCGCACGTTGCCGGGATAGTCGTGCCCGGCGAGGACGGCCATCGCTCGATCCGTGAGAACGGGCGCGCGCCGGTGGTTCCGCGCCGCGGCCTCGCGGACGAACTGCCCGATCAACACCGGGATGTCCTCCTTCCGGTCGCGCAGCGGCGGCGACACCAGCGGCACCACGTTCAACCGGTAGTAGAGGTCCTCGCGGAATCGGCTCTCTTCGATCTCGACCTGCAGGTCCTTGTTGGTGGCGGCGACTACGCGAACGTCGACGCGGATCGTGGCGTTGCCACCAACGCGCTCAAGCTCTCCGGTCTGAAGCACGCGGAGCAACTTGGCTTGCATCGCCGCCGGCATGTCGCCGACCTCGTCGAGAAAGAGCGTCCCCTCGTGCGCGCGCTCGAACTTGCCGATCTTCCGCGACACCGCGCCGGTGAACGCCCCCTTCTCGTGCCCGAACAGCTCCGACTCGATCAGCTCCGCCGGGACCGCCGCGCAGTTGATCGACACGAAGGGCTTGCCGCTCCGGTGCGAGTTCGCGTGGATCGCCTGCGCGATCAGCTCCTTCCCGGTGCCGTTCTCACCGGTGATCAGCACCCGCCCCTCGCTCTTCGCGACCCGCTCGACCTGCTCCAGCAGCGCCTTGACGGCGCGCGATCGGCCCAGGATCTCCTGGCTCCCCCGGGCTCGTTCGGCCTCGTCCCGGAGCCGCTCGTTCTCGGCCTTCAACCGCGAGAGCTCGAGGACGTTCTGGAGCGTCAGCAGGAGCCGGTCCTGCCCGATCGGCTTCTCGAGAAAATCCGAGGCACCCAGGTGGAGCGCCTTCACCGCATCGTCGATCGTCCCGTGCCCGCTCATCATGATGATCGGGGATGATCCTCGTCTTTCGCCACCTCGGAGAGCAGATCGATGCCCACCCCGTCCGGAAGCTTCAGATCGAACATCGCCAGGTCGAAGCGCGTCGCCGACAGCGCGGTCCGAGCCTCCTGGATGGTCTTGGCGCCGGACACATCGTAACCCTCGAGCTCCAGTGCGCGCGTCAAGCTGAGCAAGATGTTCGGCTCGTCGTCGAGGATCAGGATCTTGGGGCTCCCCATCGTCACTTCTTTTTCGAGCCCGGACGGCGGGCCGCGGCCTTGGGTCGCGGTCGCGCTCGCGGTTGAGGTCGTGGCCGCGTCGCCTCCTGCACCGCCTTGACCTTCGAGTTGGTGGCGGCGCGCGCCCGCTCCTCGAGCTCGTTCAGGTCCACGGAACCGAGCTGCTCGTTGAGCACCCGCACGGTCGCCTTGGCGCGGACAGTGGCAGGCTCCTTGCCGTCCGGATCGAGCTCGATCGCCTTGACCAGATCCGCCGCGCCCTCCGCGAGCCGCCCGACCATCACGCGCACCTCGCCCCGATTGGCATACGCGGTCGGCGAGAACGGGTTGATCTCGAGCGCGCGCGTGTACCGCTTCTCCGCCTCCTCGGCGTCGTTCTGCTGCTGCGCGATCGAGCCCAGCGCCGTGTGGAAGTAGGCGTCGTACGGGTCGAGCGCGATCAAACCCTCGAACACCTTCTTCGCCTCGGGGAGCTTGGCCGACGTCAGGTACGCGAAGCCGATGTCGGCGATCTGGTACTGCTGCTGCTTCGTGATGCCCTCGAGGTCGCCGAGGGTCATCTTGCCGGTCAGGAACTTGGCCAGGTGCGCCTCGCTATAGGTCCGACCGCCCGCCGACTCCGGCTCTGCCGGTGGGCTCTTGTCGAGCTTGAACGCCTCGACGAAGGACTGTTCCTTGGTCGTGCTGTCGCGGTCGACCTCCTGGCCGCCCACCTGGATGCGGCGTCGGGCCGGCTTGCCCGACTTCTTCTCGCTCATTCGCCCCCCATCATCTGCCAAGTCAGGGGACGGGGTCGAGCCCGATGCTCCGCCTGACCACGGTGATGGTGAACGGCGACATCGTCCCGCGTTCTACCTCCAGGACCACCGGTGTTCCCGCGGGTCCCCGCAGATTCACCACCCAGTTCACGAGCGGCTCGCGCCCCGCAGGCGCGCCGTCGATCGCCGTGATCAGATCGCCGATCTCCATCCCCGCCTCGCGCGCGGGCGAGTCGTCCGTGAACCTGATCACCCGGATTCCGCGCTCGTCCCCCGCGAACATGATCCCGAGGCCGCCCTCCTTCTCCTCGTCGCCCCCTCGACTCTTGAGAACGATGTCACCGAGATCGGTGGGCCCTTCGGACGACAGATCGAACGGCAGCGAACCCCACGGATAGTAACCTTCCGCCCGCACGAACACGCGCAGCGGCTCCCCGGCCGGTACCTTGAGGGAGAAGCGGCCGTCGGTGCCCGTGTACATCCGTCCTCGTGCCCGGCCGAGCGCGCGCACCATCACGTTGGCGCGGGCCACCGGCTCGGACCTCTCGGAGAGCACGCGTCCCTGCAGCGCTCCTTGCGTGAAGACGGTGAGGTCCACGCCGCTCTTCTGCTCGTTGGCGGCGAGCTCGACCTCTCGGTGCGCCAGCCCCTGGTCCGCGGTGACCGACACCGACACCTGGCCCGGTATCACGTCGTCGATCTGGTAATGCCCCGACGGATCCGACACGTAGATCGTGCGCGCCTCCAGATCGCTGGCGCGTCCGATCGACCGCGCGGTGACGGTGTAGCGGACGACCGGTCTCCCGCTCTCTTGCTCCGTCACGCGCCCGGAGATCGATCCGGAGGCCAGCAGCGAGATCTCTGCGGGCGGACCGTTGGCGCGGAGCGTGACCAGCGCGCTGCGCCCCATGCGATCGTGCTCTGCGCGCACCGTGCACACGCCCCCGTTCTTCGGGTCGAACGAGAAGGCCCCGTCCGGACCGCTGCGCGCCACCACCTGGGCACCCTCCAGCCCGCGATCCCAGCCGCTGTCGCTGCACGACGCGATCACGCGCGCACCCTCGACCGGCGCCTGCCCCGCCACCACGGTGCCCGTGATCTTCCCCTGCTCGCGCCCGACGACCAGCTCGGCCTGTGCCGTCAAGTCGGCTTGCACCTTGACGCGGACCGGCTCGACACCGCGCGCGCCGATCCAGTACTCACCCGCGCTCAGCCCCTCGAACCGGACCTTGCCGTCCGCGCCGGTCTGACCGCCCTCGGCACGCTCGAGCCAGACGTGTACGTCGGCGACCGGCTGGTTGTCGCGATCCACGACCGACACCTCGATCGCGCCCGTCCCCTGGTCCCCGGGCAGCGAGACCACGATCTCCGGCCCGCAAAGCTGCGCCGATACGGTCGCCGTCCGGACCGAGCTGCCGACGGTTCGTGCGGTGACGACGCCCTCGCCCGCACCGCCCGTCGAGTCGAGCGCTTGTCCCGTCTCCCCGGCGACCTCCACCGCCTCGCCCTCCTTGGGCTGGACCGACACCATCACGGCCTGCGGCGGCTCCGCCGGGAGCACGCGGACGCGGGTGGTGCACGCACGGGACAGCGCCAGCGCCAGCGAGACCACGCCGGTCTGCACGTTCACCTCGACGTTCGCCGGCGTGTAGCCGTCCGCGCTGCCCGTCAGGACGTAGGCACCGCCCGTCAGCCCGCCCAGGGAGAAGCGGCCGGCCTCGTTCGTGATCGTCCCTCTGCGGATCGGCGCGCGATCGGAGCCCGGCCCCGTCGCGACGGCCTCGACCGCCGCGCCGGCGAGCGGTCCCTCCTCGCCGGTCACCACGCCCTGGATCCCGAGCGTGCCCTCCGACAGCTCGAGCCGGACCTCGGTGTACGGGAGCTCCACCTTCGCCGCCGCGTGCGCCTCCGCGAAGGCACCCTCGTGGTGCGCCTCCACCACCACCGCGCCGGGCCGGAGATTGCGGATCACGAAGCGACCCTCCTCGTCGGTGATCGATCGTTCGCGCTCGCGCTCCCGAGGATTGCGCGCCGACACCGAGACACCGCCCACCGGTCCCTCAGCCGAGACCACGATGCCGGCGATGGCGGCGCGCGCCTCCACAAACACCTCGACCGACTCCTCCCCCCGCGGCGCCAGGTGGACGTGCACCGGATCGCCGTCATCACCGTCCTTTCCGCACTGCACCGCGAAGGCGCCCGGCGGCACCGACAGCCGGAAGCGCCCGTCGTCGTCGGTGAGGCCCGACCAGCTCAGTGCACCAATCCGACCGTGCGCACCGGCCAGGCTCCCCCGCACCGTCGCCTCGGCCACCGGTGCGCCCGTCTCCAGATAGATGCAGCGACCGCTGAGCGTCGCGGCCAGCGGATCCTTCGGAGGAAAGTGCAAGTCGAGTTGCAGGTGGCCGTCGCCGCTGCAGACCGCCCGCAGCGCGACCGTGCGTCCGTCGGCGGCGACCGCGACCAGGTGCAGGTCGCCCTGCTCCGGCACGTCGGCGGAGTACGCGCGACCGCCGCGGAGAAGCCGGGCGTCGAAGTCGATGCGCGCGCGCTGCGAGTGCACACGGACCCGCTCTGCGACACCGTCGAAGATCAGCCCCTCGACCTGACACGGCGCGCCCTCCACCGGCGTCGGGCCCAGCGCAGCCGCGCGGACCGGATGCTCGGGATCTTGGGTCCCGCCGGAGGTCGGCTCGGGACGGGGACGAAGGAGGAAGTAGGCCGCCACCGCGACGAGGATCGTGAGCGCGATCAGCCAGCGGCGCATCGCGTCACGCGACCGCGGCCGTGGCGATCCGCTCGAGGAGTCGGGTCGCGACCCGATCCGCTTCGGCGACGCAGCTCAGCATGGCAACTCCGCGGAACGCGTTCCCGGCCACGAACATTCCCGGGAGCGCGCGCTCGATCTCGTCTGCGGCCGCGACACAGGCGCGATGCCCGACGTCGTACTGCGGGATCCCGCGCTTCCAACGGATCGCCCGCTCGAGCAACGGCTTCGCGTCGGCCCGGATCGAGAGCAGGCCTTCGAGCTCGCGGCGCGCCCGCTCGAACAGCGCCGCGTCCTCACCTTCGACATTCTCGGGATGGCGCACCCCGCCCAGGATCGTCCGGAGCATGACGGCGCCCGCCGGCGCGTGCTTGGGAAACACCGAGGAGGCCATGATGGTGCCGAGGATCGACCGGTGCTCGAGCTCCGGGATCAGGAAGCCGAAGGCATCCACAACACCGGCGATGTCGGCGCGATCGAAGCACTGGATCACGACGGCGACGTCCGCGTACGCGACCGCTCCCAGCAGGCGCGCCGCCGACTCGGCGTGAGGGGCAAGGAGCTTCTCCGCGACGTCCGCCGGCACGGTCATCACCACGGCCTCGGCCTCGAGCACGCCGCCGCGATGCCGGACGCTCCACCGATCGCCGCTCCTCGCGATCGCCTCCACCGGGGCGGCCGTCCGGACCTCGACGCGCGCCGCCAGCGCCCCGGTCAGCTCCCCGAGACCGCCTGCGAAGGAGTGGAGCGTCCCGGTAGGACCACCGCCGCCGCTCCCCTTCTTCTCCCGGGCGAGCGCGAGCTGCGCCTTGATCAGCCCGCCGTAGTTGGACTCGAGCTCGAACATGCGCGGGAACGCCGAGGGCAACGAGAGCCGCTTCGGATCGCCGCCGTAGATCCCGGTGACCATCGCGTCCACCAGCACGTCGGCCGCGACCGGACCGATGCGCCGGGCCGCAAACTCCCAGACGCTCTCCTCTCGATCCGGACGCGATCTCGCGAGCGGCTCCATCATCACCCGGAGCCTGGCGAACAGCGGCAGGATGTCGGACAGGAGAAACTTCGGCGGTTTGCTCGGAACCTCGCGCAGCCGCCCCTTGCGCACCACGAACCGCCGCTCCGCCGCCTCGTTCGCCGAGATCAGCGAGCTCCGCAGCCCGAGCCGATCGATCAGCTCGAACATCTTCGGCTCCTTGTCGAGGAACCCGTGGGGACCCGTGTCGAGCACGAACCCCTCCTCGCGACGGCTCCGGATCTTGCCGCCAGGCTCCGGCGCGGCCTCGAGGACCACGGCGTGAAATCGCCCCTCGGAGCGGCGCTCGATCGCCTCGGCGGTGGCCAGGCCGGAGATTCCGCCGCCGACGATGGCGACTGTCGGCATCAGAGCCCCTGCGGCACACGACGCACGCCGAGCCGCTTCACCGCGTCCACCAGCGCCGCCATGTTCTCGACCGGCGTCTCGGGCAGGATGCCATGCCCGAGGTTGAAGATGTGTCCCTTGAGTCCGCGGGCCTCGTTGAGCACCCGCTGCACCTCGCGCTCGATCCGCTCCTTCGGCGCGAGCAGCACACACGGATCCAGGTTGCCCTGCAGCGGCGTGCGGTTGTCGGTCAGCCGCCCCGCCACGTCGAGCGGCGTGGTCCAATCGACGCCCAGCACGTCGGCCCCGGACTGAGACAGCTCGGGCAGCGAGGCGTGCGCGCCCTTCGCGAAGACGATGACCGGCACACCCTTCACCTTCACGCGCTCCACGATCTCGATCGTGAAGGGCAGCGCGAAGTTGAGATAATCGTCGCGGGACAGGTAGCCCGCCCAGGAGTCGAAGATCTGGACGGCGGCGCACCCAGCCTCGACCTGCGCGATCAGGTGATCGGCGATGGTGTCGCGGAGCTTGCCGAGGAGAGCGCGCCCGACCCTGGGCTCGTTGTAGAGGAACGCCTTGGTGTGGGCGTAGCTCTTCGAGCCCCCGCCTTCAACGGCGTACGCCGCCAGCGTGAAGGGTGCCCCGGCAAAGCCGATGAGCGGCGTCTCCGGCATGGCCGCCCGGAAGGCCCGGATCGCGTCCAGCACGAAGCCCATGGTCCGGACGGGATCGGGCACCACCAGCGCGTCGACATCGGCCTGGCTCGTGACTTTTTTACCCAGCACCGGCGCGGGATCGAAGTCGAGCGGGATCCCCATCGCCTCGACCGGGATCAGAATGTCGCTGAAGATGATCGCAGCGTCGAGACCGAAGCGCCGGATAGGCTGCATGGTCACCTCGGCCGCCAACTCCGGAGATTTGCACAGGCCGAGAAAGCTGGTCTTGCTCCTGACCTCCAGATACTCCGGAAGGTAACGCCCCGCCTGGCGCATCACCCAGATCGGCGTGCGCTCGACCGGCTGACCGTGGCAAGCGCGCACGAACAGGTTCATCGCGTCGATTAGAACACGGCGAATCTCCCGGTTCCATCACCTGCTTGGCTCGGGACCCCGATCGGTGCCAGTCTCCGCCGATGTCGCTCGTTTTCACGTACGGGCCCGATGCCGTGGTCGGTCGCATGAGCGATCGCATCGTGGGCACGCGCTTCGTCGGGACCGCCATCCTCCACGATCATCGCCTCGTCTTCGACAAGCCCAACGTCAAGAAGAAGGGCGAGGGCCTCGCGAACGTCACGGCGCAAGAGGGTGGGAAGGTCTTCGGGCTCGTCTTCGAGGTCCCCTCGAATCAGATGGAGCTCCTCGACGGCTTCTTCGGCGGATACGGCCGCCGCGCGGTGAAGATCAGCATGAAGGGCGAGGAGATGGACGCCGACACCTGGGTGGCCCGCCGTACGGCGCCCCGCTTGCGCCCCTCCAGGCAGTCGATCGCCGAGACCCGACGCGGGATGGAAGAAAACGCCGCCCCTCGCGCGTTCATCGAGGAGCTCGACGGAATCGAGGTGCTGGCATGAGCGCGAAGAGTGAGCTGATCGTGAAGTTCGTCCGGGGCGTATCCGAGGACGACGCCCGCTCCACCGCAGAGCGCGCCGGAGGTACCGTTCGCCGGAGGATGCGGGGCGACCACGACGACGAGGTCATGCTCCTCCTCAAGATCGATGGCGACGTCGCCTCGGTGAAGGCCAAGCTCGACGGCCGCGACGACGTCGTGCACACCGAGATCAACGAGGGCGGATTCGGCGTCCTCTAAGAGCGCTGACTTCGTCAGCCCCCGCGTCAGATCGAGATCAACCTCGAGATCAACGAGCCCCGACGGATCGCCTTTCCATCCTGATCCACGTCGGCGGCCACCTCCACGCAGCGGTCCTCCGCATCGAACAGCTTGAGCGTCAAGCGGTACCCCACGCGCCGATCGAACTCGAACTGGTGGCACAGGAGCAGCGAGGTACGCGGGTCGATGCGCGCGGCCGGAAGGTCGATCCGCGCTCGGTCGAGGAGCCGGGCCAGCGCCTGGGAGAGGTTGTGCTCGGGGTTCCGGATCATCTCCCCGATGGTGTGTCCGGTGATGAGCTGCTCGCGCGAAGTGATCAGGTCGGGCGACGCTCGCACGTCGCAGATCTCGGTGGGACGATCGTCATCGAGCGCAGCGCGCGGGACGGTCGCGATCACCGGCCGCGTGTCCGCCGTATCGCCCGGGGGCGGGCGCTTCGAGGTCATGCCTCGTCATCCTCGTCCTGATCCGGCCGCGCCGCGATCCCGTGCTTTCGCATGAGATCCTTGAAGTGCTTGCGATCGATCCCCGCCTCGCGCGCGGCCACCGAGATGTTGTTGCTGTGCTCGCGCAGCAACGCCTCGATGTACTGGCTCTCGAAGCTCGAGATCACCTTCCCCTTCGCCTCCTTGAAGGAGAGGTTCGTATCTGCCTGCGCCATCGATGCGGCCGCGGGCGTGTCGTCGTCGTCGTGCTGGATGAACCGCGAAAGATCGACGTTCTCGCGCCCGCGCGACAGAGCCGCCGCCCGATCCACCACGTTCTTGAGCTCGCGGACGTTGCCCGGCCAGTCGTGGCGCTTGAGGCGCTCGATGCAGCTCGTGTCGATCGTGCAGTCGGCCTTGGCGTCGGTCAGGAAGTGATCGACCAGCCGGAAGATGTCCTCGCGGCGATCGCGGAGCGGCGGCAGCTGGATCTTCACCACCGCCAACCGGTAGTAGAGATCCTCGCGGAACCGCCCCGCGCGCACCTCGTGCTTGAGGTTGCGGTTCGTCGCCGCGATGACGCGGACGTCCACCGGGTCGTAGTCGTCTCCGCCCACCTTCTGGATCTCGCGGGACTCCAGGACGCGGAGCAGCTTCGGCTGGAGGTCGAGGCTGAACTCGCCGAGCTCGTCCAGGAAGATGGTCCCGCCGTTGGCCCGCTCGAACGCGCCCATCCGCTCGGCGGTGGCGCCCGTAAATGCGCCCTTCACGTGTCCAAAGAGTGAGCTCTCGATCAGGTCCTTCGGTTGGTTGGTGCAGTCGAATACGACCAGCGATCCTTTGGCTCGGAGCGAACGCTCGTGGATGGCCTTTGCGACCAGCTCCTTGCCCGTCCCCGTCTCGCCTTCGATGACGACCGTCACCGGGGTGGGGGCCACCTCCTCGATCAGCGTGAAGATCTCCCGCATCCGAAGGTCGCCGCCGACCAGGGGTCCGAGCCGCTCCGACATGTACGGCTTGGACTCGACCGACATCTCCTCGGGGACGATCTTGACGCGCGTCTTTCCGAAGCAGATCTCGCCTCCGAGGGGGACGAAGACCTCGCCCACGCGCGCGTCTCGATAGTAGGTGCCATTCGTGGACTTGAGATCGCGGACGATGACGTAGTCACCGTCTCGCCGGACCTCCGCGTGGCGCCGAGAGACGGTGCGATCGACGAGCACGAGCTGGCATTCGGGATCCGCGCCGACCAGGATGGGGTCGAGCGTCACCGTTGCGCTCTTCCCCTTGTCGGGCCCCTGGGGCACGAAAAGGCGCGCCGACGTCGGGTTCAGCTTCGTCACGGAGCCGCTCGACGGGAGAACTTGAGTGACGTGGGTGTCAGCCGCCATCGACGAGCACCAGGTCATTACGAGGCCCCGGACTCGACGTCAACCGGGCCTGACCGCGCAAGAGATCCACTACCACATTCCGGACCCCCAAAGAACGCGGACCCCGGTAGATGTAGTCAACTTGACGCTGATTTTCGACGCATGAAACATTCGAGCACTCGTCTGGTGGCCCTACATCGGGGTCACGCTCGATGTGTTACGGAGGACCTCTCATGAGCACCAGGAAGTCGCTGCTCCTCGTCGACTCGGACGCCCGTAGCCTCCGCGTCCTCGAGGTGAGCCTGCGAAAGGCCGGATTCTCCGTGAATACGGCCGAGTCGGGAGCGAGCGCGCTGCAATGGGCATTCACCGAACCCCCCGATCTGGTCATCTCCGACACCAAGCTCCCCGACATGACGGGCTTCGACCTGTGCCAGCGCCTTCGCAGCGACAACCGGACGCGCGCGGCGGTGGTCGTTTTCCTGACCGACGAAGCCAGCCCCGACTCCAAGATCGCAGGGATCAACGCAGGCGCCGACGACTTTCTCCCCAAGCCCGTGCTCGTCAAGGAGATCGTGTCCCGCGTGAAGACGCTCATCGAGAAGCGGCGCACCGACTCGATCGCCCGCCGCGAGCGCCCCGGCAACCTGAGCGGCACGCTCTCCAACATGGGCGTCGTCGATCTGCTGCAGGTCATGGAGGCCGGCCAGAAGAGCGGCATCGTTCACCTCTCCAGCGATCCCATCAAGAGCGGTGGCTTCGTCACCGACGGTGAAGAGCGCGGCACCATCTTCTTCCGCGACGGCGAGGTCATCGACGCTCGACTCGGTCGCCTCGCCGGCCTCGAGGCCGTGTACCGCATGCTGCTCTGGGACGACGGCGTGTTCGAGATCGAGTTCAAGAACATCGCCCGTGAGGATGCGATCCAGACCTCGACACAGGCCATCTTGCTCGAAGGTATGCGCCGCGTCGACGAGTGGTCCCGGATCTCCGATCTGATCCCGGCCGTGAACTCGCGCCTGACAATCGACTACAATGCGCTCTCGCGCGCCTACCCAGCGGTGCCGCCCGAGATGAAGCCGGTCCTCCACCTGTTCGACGGCCGCCGTACGGTCTTCGAGGTGGTCAGCGACACGCCGGGCGACGACGCCATCGCGCTCAGCGTGATCGCCGATCTCCACCGCTACGGCATTCTCCAGGCCGCACATCGGGACGTCGGCGAGAGCGCCGTCGAGGCCTGGCTCTCCACGCCGCCGGCCATGGCCACGGACCCCGGCCTCCCGAGCGCCCTCGCCAACGCGGTCATCCCTTCCCCCCATACGCCCAGCCAAATCCTGGGCTCTGACGGGGAGCCGACGCTGGTCGGACACGACGCCTACGTCCGTCGCGACGCCACCCAGCGCACGGTCCTGCCCGAGCCGCTCACCGAGCCCTCGCTGATCCTCTCGCGCCACACCGTGCCCGCGAACCGGGCCGTGCCGCTAACCAAGGACGCCGAGCCTGCGGCGCCGGATCCGATCCTGCTCACGCAGACGCGGCCACAGCTCAGGATCCAACGCATGTCCTCGGTGGTGGCCGCGACGCCCGTCCTCGCCGAGGCCCCGGCCAGCGGCGCGCGCAGCGAGCGGCTGCGAGCGGAGGCAGGCAGGAGGGCTTCGCCCGAGCGTTCCCTGCGCTTCGAGCTCGAGGAGGACGACGACGGTTGGGAGCCCGTCCGGACGGCGCCGTCGGTGGTGCCCCCAAGGCCGAACGGCGGCTCGATCCCGGCGGCGAAGAGCGGCGCGTTCGTCCTCAGCCGTCCCCCCGAGCGCGCCCCTCGGGTCGCCCCGGCCGGACCGCCCGCCTGGCCGGTCGCCGACGCCAAGCGCCCCGCGCCCGCGCCCGCGCCGGCCGTGCCCGCGCCGGCCGTGCCCGACCGACCGCAGGAGGTCGAGGCCGCAACCACATCGGCGAGCGACTTTGATCCGGCGTCGTCAGCCGAGTGGTACAGCAAGTCCGAGGGCAAGGACGAGTTCAACTGGGAGGGCCTCAGCAGCCCGTGGCGGAGCCGGATTCCCGGCATTCTGCTCGTGCTCTCCACGGCCGCCCTGGTCAGCGCGCTCATCTGGGTCATGAAGCGCCCGCACGCGGATCTGGCCACGACCGAGCCCGCGCCGGCCGGGGGGGCCGACAAGCGCGCCACCTGGCCGAAGACCGACGAGACCGCGGTGATGATCCGATCTGCGGCCGTCCCCGCGACCCCGCCAGCTGAGACCCCGCCCCCCGCGGTCGAGGCTCCGCCCGCACCCAAGGTCGCCGGGGTGGCGGTCGCTCCGCCGGCGCCGCCTCCGCCCGTCGCCGCACCGCCTCCGCCTGCGCCCAAGGTGGACAAGGCCGCCGCCGAAGAGGCTGCCAAGCGGGGCGACACCTCGCTGGACAGCGGAAACCTGAAGGCCGCGCAGCAGGAGTTCAAGCGCGCCGTCGATGCCGACCCAGAGAACGCCGCCGCCCACGCAGGTCTCGCCCTGGCGTACGCCGAGATCGGGAACGACCGAGCCGCGCGCGTCGAGGCGCGGACGGCGCTCAAGCTGGACGCCGCCAACGCGCGCGCCTACCTCGTGCACGCGTTGCTCGCCGCCAACGTCTCGGACAAGGAGACCGCGAACAAGTACTACAAGAAGTACCTGCAGCTCGCGCCCCACGGGAAGCACGCCGACGAAGTCCGTCGCATTCTCAGCAACCCCGAGTAACACTCAGCGGCGTGATCGTCCTCGGGATCGAGAGCTCCTGCGACGAGCTCGCCTGCGCGGTCCTCGACCGGGACGGCCGCACGCTGCTGTCCAGCGTCGTTCATTCGCAGGTCGATCTGCACGCGCCTTTCGGCGGGATCGTTCCCGAGATCGCATCCCGCGATCACGTGCGGCGACTGGGCGCAGTGTTCGACCGCGCGATCGCCGAGGCTGGGATCGCCGTCGCCTCGATCGACGGCATCGCCGTGACCTCCGGCCCCGGGCTGATCGGCTCGCTGTTGTGCGGTCTCGAGTTCGCCAAGGGCCTGGCGGTCGCGACCGGAAAGCCGCTGATCGGCATCAACCATCTCGAAGGCCACATCGCGGCCGCCTTCCTCGAGGATCCAGCGCCGCTGCCCCCGTTCGTGGCGCTCTTGGTCTCAGGGGGTCACACCAGCCTGGTCCACGTGGCGTCGCTCGGGGGTCCCTACGGCCACCTCGGGGCCACCCGCGACGACGCGGCCGGAGAGGCCTTCGACAAGACCGCCAAGCTGCTCGGCCTCGGTTATCCGGGCGGCGTCGAGGTCGATCGGAAGGCGCGCACCGGGGATCGCGCGCGCTACCCCTTTCCCAAGATGATGACCGGAAAGGACAACCTCGACTTCTCCTTCTCGGGTCTGAAGACTGCCGTCGCCCGCAGGGTCCGCGAGCTCGGCGGTCCCCCCGAAGGCCAGGACCTCGCCGACTTCTGCGCCTCCTTCCAGAGCGCCGTCGTGGAGAACCTGATCAAGAAGGCGTTCCGCGCCGCCGTCGTCAGCGGAGCCCGGAAGCTCGTCTTCGCCGGCGGCGTCGCCGCCAACAGCCGCCTTCGCGAACGCGCCCTCGAGCGGGGCCGACGGGAACAGATCGAGGTCTTCCTTCCCTCGCGGCAGAACTGCACGGACAACGCGGCGATGATCGCGCGCGCCGGTTGGGAGCGCCTGCGCCGCGGAGAAAGACACGCCCTCGATCTGTCGGCCCGCGCGCACTGGCCGCTGTTCGAAGAGCGCTCGTGAGCAGCCTCAAGCAACGCCTGCGCGCCCTCCTCGAGCGCCACGACGCCCGCGCGAAGCGCTCGCTCGGCCAGAACTTCCTCATCGATGAGGGCATCCTGAACCGCATCGCCGACATCGCCTCCGAGGGTGCCCGCACGGTCATCGAGATCGGCCCTGGCCCTGGAACGCTGACCGCTGCGTTGCTCGAGCGCGGCGTCGAGGTCATCGCGATCGAGAAGGACCGCGCCATGATCGGGATCCTCCGCGAGTCCCTCGCCGCCCACCCGCACCTGCGCGTGATCGAGAGCGACGTCCTCGCGGTTGCGTTCGGAGAGCTCGACCCCGATCGCCCGCACGTCGCCGGCAACATCCCGTACAACATCAGCGCGCCCCTGCTGCTCGAGCTGCGCAGACAGCGCCGCGCGATCGGCCCCACCACGCTGATGCTCCAGAAGGAGGTCGCAGATCGCATCGCCAGCCCGCCGGGCCAGAAGAGCTACGGCTCGCTCTCCGTGATGCTCCAGAGCTTCGCCGACATCGAGCGCCTGATCCGGGTGCCGCCCGGCGCCTTCTCGCCGGCGCCGAAGGTCGACTCGACCGTGGTCAGAATGCGATGGCTCGAGCATCCCCGGGCGCCCATCGAAGACGAGGCTCATTTCGAGCGGGTGGTGCGCGCCGCGTTCGCGCAGCGACGAAAGATGCTCCGCAACAGCCTCCGGACCGGGTTTGATGCTGCGTCCGTCGAGCGTGCCGGCGAGGAGGCGCAGATCGCCCTGGATCGCCGCGCGGAGACGTTGACGCTCGCGGAGTTCGCCGCGCTGGCGGCCGCGCTGCTGGAGCCCGATCACCAGCGCGAGCGGCGCTGACCGAGTCCGCAGTGCCCGGTGAACGCGCCCGAGCGCGCCCGGCGAACCGATCCGCGATCTCATCGCCCTTCATGAGCTGGAGACGAACGGCGAATGCCAGAACAAGTGCCACACGGGATAGCGAACGGAACGGTTTTAGGACCGGTTCTTTTATGCGCTCCACGCTCCTAGGAGCGTGGAGCGCGTAAGCGCTCACGCGACCCCGGTCCGGGTCCCGGTCCCGGTCCGGGTCCCGATCTGAAGATGGCTGCCTTGAGTCAGACGCTCGCGACGGTCGCGAGCTTCGATCGGTAGAGCTTGAGCAGGTTGTGGGTGAGGCAGACGAGCGTCCACTCGGCTCGTACCTTGAAGAAGGAGCGTAGCGAGAACCGGCGGAATCCTCGTGCCCCTTTGATCTGTCCGAGCGCCGGTTCGACGATACTCTTCCTGCGGGCGTAGACCGCCTTGCCGTCGCGCGTTTGCAACTTGTCTCGCATTCGCTTGCGAGCGAGCGAGGCAGGTGTGGGCTCCGAAGCTGATGAGGACGGAGTCGACGCGTCTTGGTTCTGTTCGCGTCCAACAGCGATGTGGGCATCGATCTGATTGTTGTCGCAGAATTCGATGTTGGTCGCGCTCAGATAGCCGTTGTCTGCCGTCATCTTCCGCGGAGCATCGCCGCAGTTGCCGAACACATCAGGGAGCATCGGGACGAGGTGTTGCTGATCAGGTGCCTGGTTGCTGACCCCTTCGGCGACAATCACCTGAGCGTGCTCATCTACGACAACCTGGGCATTGTAGGCCTGGAGGTACGCTCCCTCCTTCAACATGATCCTGCTGTCTGAGTCGGTGAAGTTCCTCTGAGCGTTGGGCCTCGGTGTGCCGTCCATATTTGCAGGAACGCGATGATGCGGCCATCCATCATTTCGTTCAGTTGGGGATGGGGATGGGGATGGTTCGAGCTGGTCAGCCTGCGCTCTTGCCTTCTCGGCTCGAGTTCTCGCTCGCTTCTGCTCCACCCGATCCACAAGAGCATCATCCGCTTTGCTCTGCTGCTCTTCGGCTTGCCTGCGCAATTTCTCCGCGCGAGCCCTGGCGGCATCCTGTTCCGACGAAACGACCTCCAAGACCTTCTGCTGGTCAAAGTGGACGAGCTACCGCAAGCTGGCTTGCATGGTCACTTTCGATCACGAGAAGCTCGAGGTCTACCAGCTCGCCGTCGAGTAGGCCGACATCGCTGAAGAGATCGCACAAGAACTGCAACCCGGTCACGCTCACGTCCGCGATCAGCTTCGGCGGGCATCCGATTCCATCGTGAACGACACCGCCGAGGGCGCCGGAGAGTTCAATCCACCTGAGAAGGCTCGCTTCTACCGGATGGCACTTCGCTCTGGCACCGAAAGCGCCGCCTCACTCCACACCTGCTTGAGGCGCCGACTCGCCAACGAGCAGAAGGTCCAAGCCGCCAGAGCCGCTCAAGCGCGTTGTCGAGAGGCTCACGCGCCTCATCAAGTCGATGAACGCACGCCGGGCTGCATGATCGCATCGGGACCGGGACCGGGACCGGGACCCGGACCGGGCTCGCGGTAGCGCTACGCGCTCCACGCTCCTAGCGCGTGACGCGCTTCGGATCCGAGCGATCTGCGCCCGTCGGTTTCGGATCGGGCTTCGCGCGTCGCGGCGGGGGCGGATGGTCCGTCAGCTTCATGAGCTGATCGATCGCCTTGGTCTCTGCCGGGGACGGCGCGAGCTTGCGCGCGGCCTCGAGCTCGGCCTTCGCCTCGCGGGCACGATTGAGCCGCCACAGCGTGCGGGCGTGCGCGATGCGGTGATCGACCGCCTTCGGCTCGAGGGCCACCGCCTTCGCATAGTGCTGCTCGGCGGAGGACTGATCGCCTCGGCGCACGTAGAGATTGCCGAGGTTGAAGTGCGGGTCGGCTTGCCCGGGATCGAGCGCGATCGCGGCCAGGTACTGAGGCTCGGCCTCCGTGTCGTTCTTGAGCTTCACGAGCACCCAGCCCAGATCGAGGTGGCCGAAGTAGCTCTTCGGGTCCTTCTGAACGGCCTTGCGGTACTCGACCTCGGCGGCGGGATACTGGCTGAGCTGCTTGTAGCAATAGCCGAGGTGGACGTGCAGATCCGGGTCGTCGGCGGAGGCCCGCACGGCCTCGCGATAGAGCCGGATCGCCTCCTCGTACTTCTTCTCCTTGCGCCGGATGTGCCCCAGCTCGATCTTCGGCGCGGGCTCGTCGCCCTTGAGGTCGATGGAGCGCTGAAACGACTCGGCGGCCTCCGCAGTCTTTCCCCGGCTGAGCGCGGCGATCCCCAGGCAGTAGTGGACCTTCGCCGCCTCCGGGGCCTGATCCATCGCCTTCTCGCACAGCGCCACCCCGGCTTCGACGCGGTGCATCCGAATCTCGAGGAGGCCCAGGTTGACCAGGGCACGGCCGTACTCGGGCTCGATCTCCAGGGCCCGGCGATACGCGGCTGAGGCTGCGGTCAGATCGCCCCGATCCTCCGCCGCCAGGCCTTCCTTGAAGAGACTGGGCGCGCTGGTCGGTTCTGAGCTCAGGAGCGCGAGGATCGGAAGGAGCGGGAGAGCACCCATGCGCGATCAGCGGGCGCGATAGACGATGCGACCCTTCGTCAGGTCATAAGGCGACAGGGCGACCGTGACCTTGTCCCCCAGGACGATGCGAATGAAAAACTTGCGCATCTTTCCGGAGACATACGCGAGAATATTCTGGCCGGGCGCGATCTCGACACGGAACATCCCGTTTGGAAGGACCTCCTTGATGATTCCTTCGCACTCAATCTGGTCGTCCTTCGGCATATCCGTTCTCAACACTCCCTCGAGGGCCCTCATCGGCCCAACGGCGCGGACATTGAAGAGTCGGTGGGCCCCTGTCAACGGCGTATGCGGGCAGGCCACGGCCGCTTTTGGACGGCCATCCCACATGCACCCTCGGTGTGGTTTGATGTAAGTTGTTGGAATACCTGATTTTTTCCGCAACCTTCTCGCACGGGCCCCGATAAGATCATCGCCATGTCGAGTCCGCGAGTACCTGCTTTTCAGCCAAGGCTCGAGGGCGGTGAGAATCAGGGCGACGTCGTTCAAGCGGACGGTTCGCGCGTCGACGTCCTCTCGAAGCCCGTCGCGCCGATCTACGGCGATGCAGGCAACAACGGCAACCCGCAGACCGGACAGGACGCCGAGGACCAGCTGGCACGCCTGCTCGCCGGCGCCGACAGCGGCCAGATTCGGACCTGGGCCGGGAACATCTCCCAGAACAACGCCCGCAAGGCGCAGGAGTTTTTCCCGAACAGCTCACCCCTCAAATATGTCGGCGCCTATGCGGTCCCGGCCACCTACCAGTCGCTGACGCTCTCGGAGGTCAACCGCCGCCGCTTCGGCGCGTACGTCCCGTGGATCGAGAACCAGGGCGACGACATGACGCCGCTGGCGGGGAACCGGATCATCGTGGCCGGCGACTCGTTCAGCCTGAAGAACGGCATTGTCGACTCACCCTCCGAGGATGCGATCCCGGTCGAGTGGCAGGAGCAGATGGACTCCGAGTGGCGCCAGGTTCAGATCAACACCGGACCGGCCGGCGGGGGCACCTTCAACCGACAGCACCTCGCCATGGGGCGCTTCAGCATGAGCGCCAACCCGCACCAGTCGAACAGCACGCTGCTCCCCTCCTAGCGATCCATTCAATGGATCGTGGTGCCCGTCGTCCAGACCCAAGCGCTCGTCGGTAGCTCCTCCTCCTTCTTCTCCAGGAATCGAACACCGATCCCGTACATCGTCCGGCGGTCCTTTCCGCCCGAGTGCTGCCAGGCGACCTGGTGTCGAATCTCGGCCTCGAGCGTCAACGCACCGCTCTTGCCGCTGAACGTCACCTCCACCCGCCGCCCGATCGGCAGCATCCGATCGAGCTGAACGAGCATCCCGCCCTCCGAGATATTGCGGGCGAGGCCCTTCTCCTGCTGTTCCCCCATCTGGATCGTGACCGGCACGGCGAAGTCGAGCCCGAGCGGAACCCGCGGGACCGTCCGACGCTCCCGGCCAGAGCGGCGATCCGGATCCTCGGGGCATGGAATGCTTTGGCGGCGATCTGTCATCGCCGGGGATGGTGACCTTATCCCACACCGTAGTCAAAAATCCGACCAGCGAGCACCCGTCGGGGCTCAGTCGTTCTTTTGAAAATAGTCCGCGAAGATCGTCCAGAAGATCGTCACGACCCGCAGGAGCAAGATCCCGCCCGCCGCGCCGAAGGCGGCGTACATCCCGGCGAGCCTCGGGTAGGCCACCGGATCGAGCGTCAGCTTCCCATATGCGAAGCCGGCGACGGTGCCGATGGCCGCCGGGACGACGGTCAGCATCATCCGGCGTCTGAGGCCCCCGCCGCGGATCTCCTGGCGCACCCGATCAGCTTAGCTCGACTTGAGGTCTTTGACATCGACGGAGACGCTGACGGGCCCGACCATGACCTTCGCCTTGCCCTTGTCGATCTCGGCGATATAGCCGGCGCGCCCCGCGAACAGCCCCGCCATCATTACCACACGATCGCCGGCCCGGAGGCCGGGGGCCGCCTTTTTCTGCGCCACCTTCTCCTGCTCCAGCACGGCCTCGACCTTGGTGTGGTCGTTGTCCGGCGACCAGGCGAGGAAGCTGAAGATCGGCAAGAACTGCGAGACGTACTCGGACGCGGTCCCGATCAGTCCCTCCGAACCCAGGATCTCCTCGTCGCGCGGCACGAGGACCTCGGCGAGGAACGGCTGCTGCGCGGCGCCGAAGGCCGGCAGCCAACTCCCGATCTGGACATCCGACAGATCGATTGCCGTCACGGTGTCTCCTGCGAACCCGATCACCGCTTCACCCGGCAGCTCCTTGCAGAGGCCGATCAAGTCCTGCTTGGCGTAATCGGTCTTCAGCTTCTCGGACACGTTGTCGCGATCGACCTTGGCCTTGGTCGCGATCTCCACTCCGACGGCGAACCCGGCCTGATCGATCCGAAGCATCAAGCAGGCGTGCTGATGCTGCACGGAGATGTCGAACAAGCTGGCGCCGCTCATGAGGTCGGTCTTCGCCAGGTGAGGCTCCAGCGTCTTACGCTCGGCCGCCCCGCGCGTGAAGAAGACCCATTGCGCCTGAACCTTGCGACCGTTGGCGACGCTGGGCGCCTCCTCCGAAGCGCCGACCTCGAACCGCGTCAGCTCGTCCGAAAGCTCCTCTGCGATCGCGCGGACGAGCGCCAGCAGCTTGTCCTTCGCGGTCCGCCGCTGAAGCGTGTACGCGTTCGAGGACCACTTCTTCTTCTCGTAAGCGTCGAAGTCGGATGGCTCGAAACCCGAGAACGCGCCCCCACTTCCGATCGCTCCGAGGTTTCCGGCCATGACGGGCGGCGCACGCTAGCAGCGGCCGGTTTCAGGCGTCAACCGGAACACGGTAGAAGCGGGGTTGCGCGCGCAGCGCTTCCGGGGTGCGAGCGCCGACGCCGAAGAGCGCGGCCCGGATCTCCATGATGGTGGTCTCGAGGAAGGCCACGACGGCCTCGTCTCCCTCCACGGCCGCGCGCAGCACCGGCGACGCCATGCCCGCCAGGGTCGCGCCGAGCGCCAAGCTCTTCGCCACCTCGAGCCCCGACCGCACGCCCCCCGACGCGATCAGCGGCAGATCGAGGGTCGCCCGTCGGACCTCGACGATCGACTCCGGCGTGGTCAACCCCCAGGACGCGAACGTTCGGCCCATGGCGTGGTGCCGGTCCGAGGCCGCCACGCGGCCCTCCACCAGCGTCCAGCTGGTGCCGCCGCCGCCCGCGCAGTCGATCCCGGAGACACCAGCATCGACGAGGCGACGCGCCTGCCCTTCGGGGATGCCGAACCCGACCTCACGCGCGAACACCGGCACGCCGTTGCTCCGGGCGAAGGCGTTGCACACCTCCTCGATCGCCGACAACACGCCCTTCCAGTTGGTGTCGCCGCCCTCCTGCACCACCTCCTGCATCGCGTTGAGGTGGAGGTAGAGCGCATCGGCCTCGATCATCTCCACCGCTCGCTGGGCGTGGGAGGCGTCGTAGCCCTTGACCAGCTGGATGGCGCCGAGGTTGGCGAAGAGCGGAATCGTCGGCGCGACGTCCCGCACCTTGAAGTCCTTCGCGCGCGACTCGACCTCAAGGGCGACCCGCTGCGAGCCGACACCGAACGGAATGCCGACGGCCTCCGCAGCGGCGGCCATGCGGCGGTTCGAGATCTCCGCCCTTCTGCAGCCCGCCGGTCATGGGTGACACCATCAGCGGCGCGGAGATCGGTTTACCGAGGAACGTCAGGGCCAGCTCCACCTCCGAGAGATCGATCTCGGGGAGCGTCGCCGGCGAGAACCGCAAGCGCTCGAAGGTCAGCGCACCTGGACGTGCGTCCGCTCGGACCTCGCTGCCGCCGTCGAGCGCGGCATCGATGTGCGCGAGCTTGTCCTCAATCCGGCGGAGCGACATCGCGGCACGGTCGAGCCCGCAAGTGCCGAGGTCAAGTCAAAAAGAGGGCGCCGCCCTCGACGCGATAGATCCGCGCGGAGAGCGCCGCCGGTTCCTGCGTGCTCGTCAGGACCACCTGCCCCTCGAGCTGGCTGACGGAGCGGAACAGTTGCTCCGAGCGCTCCGCGTCGAGCTCGGAGGACATGTCGTCGAGCAGGAGCACGGGCGGCTCACCGAGCCGATCCGCCAGGAACGTGAGCTCGGCGAGCTTCAGCGCCAGGACGATCGCGCGGTGCTGGCCCTGCGAGGCGCGCTCCTTGATCGCAGTGCCGTCGAGCGTGAACACCAAGTCGTCGAGGTGCGGCCCGATCGACGTGGTCCTTCGCCGGCGATCGCTCGGACGGCGGTCGAGGAGACGCTGTAGAAAGGCGTCCCGGGTCGCCTCCTCCGAGGTCGCGTCGAGCCCCTCGGCGAGGGAGGCGTCGTACACGATCCGGAGCGCCGGCGCCGGCTGCGCGATCCGCTCGAAGTGCCGCACGAGCCTGGGCGTGATCTCCTCGACGTACTGTGCGCGAGCCACGGCAATCGCGGCGCCTTCCTGCGCGATCACGCGATCGAAAGCGTCGACCATCTCGTCCGGCCCGTCGTCGATCAGAACGCGGTTGCGGTCCTTCACCGCGCGCCCGTAACGCAAGGCACGTTGCAAATAGGACGGCCGGAGATCGAGGAGCGCGCGATCGAGGAACCGCCGGCGACCGTCCGGGCTCCCCTTGCCCAGCGAGAGATCGTCGGGCGTGAATGCCACCGCCACGAACGTCCCAATGAACGCCGTCGCCTCGCATGCCTTATCATCCTTCTCCAGCGTCCGGCTCCGACCTTCCAGCTCGAGCGCCAGCGTGTGGACGAGACCCGTGTCGGCGCGCTCGACGCGAACCTCGACGCGGGCGCGCTCGTCCCCGGCGCGGATCAGCGCACGACGGGGGACGTTGCGGAGCGGCCGTAGGGCGGCGATCGAGTACAGCGCCTCGAGGGCGTTCGTCTTGCCCTGCCCGTTCGGCCCGACCAGCGCGGTGAAGTGGGGAGCGAGCTCGAGCTCCGCCTCCGCGATGTTGCGAAAGCCTCGAAGGCGGGCGTGCTGGAGTCGCATTCAGATCCGCATCGGCATGATGACGGCGCGATAGCCTTCGCTGCCGACGCCCCGGAGAACGCCGGGCGACAGCTCGTCGGTGAGCTCGAGCTCGACCTGGTCCTCGCCGATGGTGGTGAGGACGTCCGAGATGTAGCGGAAGTTGAACCCGATCTTGAGCGGCTCGCCGCCGTAGTCGACCTCGATCTCCTCGCGCGCCTCGCCGAGGTCCGGGTTGTTGGCGGACAGCGAGAGCGTGCTCTCGGCCAGGTCGAAGCGGACGCCCTGCGCCTTGTCGGGAGACAAGAGCGAGGTTCGCTTGAGCGCGTCGGCGAGGGCCTGGCGCACCACCCGCACGCGGCGCGACGAGGCGGTCGGGATGACCTGCTGGTAGTCGGGGAAGCGGCCGTCGACGAGGCGCATCGTGAGCGTGATGCCCTCCTTCTCGAAGACCGCGCTGTTTTCGACGAAGCCCAGACGCCCGCCCTCGCCGCCTTCGTCGATCAGCTTGCGTAGCTCGACCAGACCCTTGCGCGGGATGATCACGCCCTCCTTCATGATGGGCGCCTCGGACGTGGGACGCTCGACGACCGCGAGGCGGTGGCCGTCGGTCGCAACCATTCGGATCCCAGGCGAGCCGCTCACGGGCTCGCAGAAAACGCCCGTGAGGTTGTAGCGCGTCTCATCGGTGGAGACGGCGTAGAGCGTCTTGTCGATCATCTCGCGGAACTTCTGCGGCTCGAGGGTGAAGAACGCGACGTCCTCGAAGGTCGGTAGCGACGGGAAGCTCTCCGGGGCCATGCCAACGACTCGGTACTTGACCTTGCCGCACGCGATCTCGACCCATTGGTTCGCGGTCTGCTTGAGGGTCACGGTCTTCTCGGGAAGCGAGCGAACGATGTCGTAGAGCGCCTTGGCGCCGAGGGTCATCGCACCGGGCTTGTCGATCTGCGCGTCGTAGTCCGCGACGAGACCAATCTCGAGATCCGTCGCGGCGACGACGATCTTGTCCTTGCCCTTCGACTTGATGAGGGCATTGGCGAGAATCGGCATGGTGGTCTTCTTTTCCACGATGCCCTGGACGCGCTGGAGCGCCTTGACGAGCTCCGGGACGCGGATGGTTAGCTCCATGGCTTCGGCCTCCGTGAAGAAGAGGATCTCTCTAAGATCCAGATCAGTATTCGTAATAGGTCCTGTGAATTGTGTGAGACGCGACCTAAGTCCTGAGGACGCGGCAGAATCCGACGCCCATCTGCCCTGTGGGTGGGAGACCGGCGACCTGTGTCGGATTTTGAGAGCCCGAGATCCTGATCACGTTCACAGATCCACCCACAACTTGTTGGGCTCAATTCCCAGGGATCCACAATATGCTGTGTGTTGTGCGCTGCCACGCGAGTCAAGTCTCTCTTTTCACTCGCCCTGCAGCATCCGCTCGACCTCGTCCAGGGCGCGGCGGACCTCAGGGTCATCCATACGCTCCTTGATCCGGTTGAACGCGTTCAAGGCGGTGGTGTGATCCTTCCCTCCTAGCGCGTTTCCGATCTCGGGATAAGACGCGCCCGTGTGCTTTCGGCAGAGGTACATCGCGAGCTGGCGGGGGAAGGCGATCGCCCGGCCGCGCTTGGTCGACTTGAGGTCGGCGACCTTCAGATCGAAGTAGGTGGCGACGTGCTTCACGATCACGTCGCAAGTGAGCTTGCTCTTCCCGGGCATGACGTCCTTGAGGACGCTGCGGGCGAGCTCGATCGTGATGGGTTGGTTCGTGAGGGAGGCGTAGGCGCTCACGCGGATCAGGCAGCCCTCGAGCTCGCGCACGTTCGATCGTACGGACTGGGCGATGAACATCGCCACGTCGTTGTCGAGGTCGATCCCGTCGGTCTCGGCCTTCTTCTTGACGATCGCGACGCGGGTCTCGAGCTCCGGCGGCTGAAGGTCGACGATCAGGCCCCACTGAAATCGGGTCCGGACGCGCTCCTCGAGGTCCTTGATCTCGTGGGGCAGCTTGTCCGAGGTGACCACGACCTGCTTGCGGGCGTCGTAGAGGGCATTGAACGTGTGGAAGAACTCGGCCTGGCAGGCCTCCTTGCCGGAGATGAACTGGATGTCGTCGATGATGAGGACGTCGACCGCGCGATAGACGGATCGGATCTCGTCCATCCGCTCGAACCGGATCCCTTGGATCACGTCGTTCACGAACTGCTCGGTGGTCTGGTACACGATGCGTGAGGCGGGCTCCTTCTCCAGGATGAAGTGGCCGATCGCCTGGGCCAGGTGTGTCTTGCCCAGCCCCACCCGGCCGAAGACGAACAGCGGGTTGTAGGCGGTCCCAGGGTTCTCGGCGACGGTCTGGGCGGCGGCCGCCGCGAGCTGATTCGATGGGCCGGTGACGAACGTCGAGAAGGTGTAGCGCTCGTTCATGGGCGTCGCCGGGACCGTGGTGCCGAGCGGAGGATGGGACGGGGCCGGGGCAGGCGTGCGCGAGGGGGTGGCGCGGGGTCCGGCGCTGTAGCTCGAAGGGGTCGGGGGCAGGCTGTCGTCCGCGGGGTCCGGGTGCGGAATGGCCTCTCCGGGCTCGTCGAGCTGCAGATCCAGCGCGATCGTTTCGTCCACCTTCCGAAGCTCCTCCTCGAGGACGTGGCGGTAGTGATTGTTCACCCAGTCGAGGCTGAACATGTTCGGCAGGCCGATGACCAGGCTCTTGCCGTCGTCCTGGAGACAGCTCATCTGCCGCACCCAGGTGGCGTAGGCCTGTTCGCTCAGTCGATGCCGGAGCGCAATCTTGAGTTGTGTCCAGGAGCCAGACGCGTCGTGCTGCAAGGTTCTCTCCCCGACGAGGTATGAGGGACCGCGGACCGTAGCCGGGTTGGGCGGACCATGCAACCCGGAGGATCGGCGATCCGCGCGCGGGTCGTGAAAGCGTTCCTCCTCCCGGTTGTCCTTGACAGCGGTGCGCCGGGTATGGGGAGAAGGTCGTCCTTTGCTCGGAGGAGCGGATCGATGAAGCGCACGTACCAACCCCACAACCTCCGGCGGCTGCGCAAGCACGGCTTTCGCGCGCGCATGGCCACCAAGAACGGACGGCGCGTCCTGGCCGCGCGACGCCTCAAGGGGCGGAAGCGACTGACCCCGTCGATCTACAAGAAGTAGCTCGTGCGATCGTGGCCGAGCCGCGCCACGCGCCGATCCTCGAACGCGGCGGGAAGCTCGGGCGGTCGGCCCGGGTTCGACGCCAGTGGGAATTCCGGCGAATTCATCAGAAGGGCGTGCGTGTTCACACACTGCACTTCACCGTGATTGCCCATCCGACGCTGGCCGAGAATGGTGCGCGGATCGGGACGGCGATCAGCCGCAAGGTTGGTCGCGCGGTGATACGGAATCGAGTTCGACGGCTGATCAAGGAAGTGTTTCGTAGACTGCGAGAGGAGCTTCCGGCGGCGGACCTGGTGGTGATCGCCAAGCCGAAAGCGAAGGATGTGGGAGAGCTCGGTTTTGCCGGTATGGCCGAGGAGTTGGCCCCTGCGCTGACGGCCGCGGCGAAGCGGGCCGTCCCCGAGGGATCGCGATGACGCCCTCTATCCTGGCTCGAGGGCTGATGCTCCTGGTGCGTGTGTATCAAGTGACGCTCTCCCCGATCTTGATGCTTCTCGGAGCCCGCTGCCGTTTCCATCCCACCTGCAGTGCGTACGCACTCGAAGTGATCCGAAAGGACGGAGCGCTCAAAGGCTCGATACGAGCGGCCGGCCGACTTTTGCGTTGCCACCCCCTGCATCCCGGTGGCTTCGATCCGCCCTGAGCCGAGAGTGAGATGGAAGAAGAATCCCAAAACAAGCGACTGATCTTGGCGGCCGGCCTGTGCCTCTTGGTGATGCTGATCTGGCCGTACGTCTTCCCGCCGCCCAAGAAGCCGTACGCCCATCCGAAGGATGGTGGCGCGGTCGCCACCGCGACCACCACTGAGACCGGTGAGCCGGTCGCGACCAGCACCAAGGCGACCCGGCCGCCGATCAAGACGATCGCCCAGCGCGACGTGCCGCTGTCGAGCTACCACTTCACCGGCTCCGTCGATTACGACGGTCAACCCCATCCCTACGAGGTCACGCTCACCAACGCCGGCGCGGGTGTCGAACAGTGGGCCCTTCCGAGCTACAAGGAGCGCGACAAGGACAACCGCCCCACCGACCAACCGATCCAGCTCGCCGATCCCGTCACCGCCCTCCCCCCCGACCAGGCGGCCTTCCTCCAGATGGCCGGCATTCGCTTCCTCGACGGCACCACGTTCGAGACGCCCGACCTGATGATGTTCGAGGTCGTCGCTCAGACGGACAAGAGCATCACCTATCGCTACGTCACCCCGGACGGGGTGGAGATCGAACGCTACTACGAGTTCAAGCCCGACAACTTCGTGGTGGAGATGGCGGTGACGGTCAGGAACAACTCGTCGAAGCCGCAGACGCATCGGCTCGAGATCGGTGCGGCCCTCATGGCGAGCGACGCCATGAAGCGGGGGCACGGCTTCTTCTCCATGTTCATCCCGCCGCCGGACCACCTGGAGCGGCTCTGCTACCACGACGGCAGCGTCGAGCGGCACCGCGGGCTCAAGGAGGAGACCGAGACGCACAAGGACGGCGTCCAGTGGATCGCGGTCGACCGGCAGTACTTCACGGCCGCGGTGGTGGCGCGGGATCGAGAGGTCGCCGAGTGCCGGCTCGAGGTGAAGGGCGACGTGGCTCGGGCCTCGCTCGTCACCCCGAGCGAGACCCTCCAACCCGGCGGCGAGAAGCGCCACAAGTTCACGGCCTACATCGGGGTGAAGAAGCCGGCGCTCCTGACGCAGATCGGGTCGAACCTCGAGAGCGCCATCGACTACAAGATCCTGGGCCTGAACCTGGCGCCCGTCTGCACCGCGCTCCTCTGGATCCTGTCCCTGTTCCACCGCTGGACCGCGTCCTGGGGCCTCGCGATCCTGGGCCTGACCGTGATGGTGAAGCTGATCCTGTTCCCGCTGAATCAGCGGCAGGGTCGATCCATGCGCGCCGTCTCGGCCCTGAAGCCGCAGATGGACGGGATCCGCGAGAGGTTCAAGGACGACAAGCAGCGTCAGAGCGAGGAGATGATGCGGCTGTACCGGGAGCACAACGTCAACCCGGCCGGCGGCTGTCTCCCGATGCTCATCCAGATGCCGATCTGGTTTGCGCTCTATCGGTCGCTGTGGGTGTCCGTCGACCTCTACCAGCAGGGCTTCCTATGGATCGACGACCTCACCACCCGGGACCCGTTCTGGATCCTCCCGGTTGCGCTGGTGATCGTCATGTTCCTCCAGCAGCGCATGACGCCGACGACCATGGATCCGGCCCAGCAGAAGATGATGCAGTACACCATGCCGCTGCTCTTCGGGGCGATGATGACCGCCCTGCCCGCCGGGCTCTGCTTCTACATCTTGGTCAACACGCTGTTGACCATCGTCCAGCAGCACTTTATCAACAGATCGATTGGACCCCTGGGGGTCCCACCCGCAGCCGCGCCGGGGGCGAAAGCTTAAGGCTCCACCGGTTTCGGGCAAAACCATCGAGAGGTCCCCACCAACGGTTGGGTGCGTGCTCGAGAGAGCGAGGGGCGTGTTGTCGAACACCATCGAATTTGAAGGGCGAACGGAACAGGAAGCCGTGGCGAAGGCGTGCTCGGCGCTGAAGCTTCCCGAGGCGGACCTGGACTACACGATGCTCGACGAGGGCTCTGCGGGCGTCTTTGGTCTGGGGGCGCGACCGGTGCGGATCCGGGTGCGTGCACCGGCGGGGAGCGAGCGCATGGCGCCGTCCTCAGGCGACGGCGAGGACGACGATGAGCGCGGCGGGATCGTCGGGCCAGCCCCCGAGAAGGCCGCGAAGGCGCTCGAGGTGGCGAAGGGTCTGGCCAATCGCATGGGTCTTCACGCGACCATCACGGTGCGCGACGACAACGAGCAGATCGTCGTCGTCATCGAGGAGGCCGAGGGCGGAACGGACGTCGCGGAGACGCTGGGCAAGAGCCGTCCCCCCGCCATCCCGTCGTTCCAGTTCCTCCTCAACAAGATCGTGAATCGGTTTCCGCACGACCGAAAGCACATCATCGTCGAGGTGCCCTCGGTGCCGCGGAAGGAGCGGCGCGAACCTCGCCGGCAGGAGGCGCGCGAGACCCCGCGGGCCGAGCGTCCTCCGGTGGAGCTCGATCCGAACCTCGATCCGGCGCTGGTCGCCCTGGGCCGCTTCCTCGCGGAGCGGGCGCAGGAGGTCGGCAAGGTGATCACGGTGCATCCGATGCTCCCGTCGGATCGTCGCGCCGTACACCAGACGATCATGTCGATCGGCGGCGTCCACACGATCTCCGAGGGCGAGGGGCTCTACCGCCGGATGCACGTGATTCCCGACGCGCTCAAGGATGCGGCGGGCGGAAATGGAAAGCGGCGTCGCCGTCGGCGCCGGCGGGGTCGCGGGCGTGGCCGAGACGAGGGCGGTTCCGCCGAGAGCGGACCGTCCGAAGCGACCGAAGCCACCGAGCTGCAGGACTCGGCCGACAGCGAGTCGGTCGAGGCCTGAGTTGCCCAAGCGGACCAAGGAACAACGACTGTTCGGCGCCGCGTGCCTCAAGCTGAAGCTCGAGGCCCGCGGCGGCGGTCCGAGTGAGATCTACGAGAGCACGCTGCAGGATCTGGACGTTACCGACGAAGAGGTCGACGTGTATCTCGCCGAGCACCGAGACATGGTACAAGCTGCACTCGACGCCCACGGCCAGCCTCGAAACTGAGTCTCTCGCAATGGCGGACGACAGCTACACGCTTCGGGAGGTCGCCGAGCTCCTCGGCGTGAGCAAGCGAACCCTCCAGCGCCGCATTCAGGAGGGCGCGTTCCCCAACCGATTCCTCAGCCCGGGCCGCCACGGGCTCGAGACCCGCATCGCCGCCGACGACGTCCGCCGCCTCCTGGACGATCTCCGGCGCCACGGCCGCGAGCAGCCCCGCACCACCGCGATGAGCGTCCGCCCCCAACCGCTCGATAGCCTCGTCCCCTCCTATGAACCCGCCCCGCTCGACCACATCTCCAGCGCGCCCATCGTCGAGAACGCCCTCACGCAGACGGACCTCGAGTCCCTCCGGGACACGATGCTCACCGTCGTCCGGGAAGAGCGCGAGATGTTCCTCGCCGCGGTCCGTTCGGCCCTCACCCTCCGGGACCGCGGAATCGCCACGCTCAAGGACGAGCTCGCCGACATGCGCACCCTCATAGAGAACGTCCGCGCTGGCGTCGACCGCCTCGAGCGCCGCGTCCGGAGCGACAGCCGCCGCGATCCCCTCAGCGTCGACGAGTGGGTCGACGCCCTCCGGCCCGCCGGCCCGGTCGACGTCGACGGCATCCTTGAAGAGCTCGGCGCGCTGGAGAGCATGCTCGGGGTTTTCGAAGACAACTGAAGGTGTTGTGGACGGATTGTGAATTGCGCTGTCTCGTGAGGGGAGTTGCTCGCGTAGGTTTCTGAAATTGTTTGTGAAACCGGCTTTCACAGGCGGGGGCGACAATTCACAGGGGGAGTGGATAAATGCGAGGCGGCGTCCGCGGGGTTAGTGGTTCCACGGGGTGGCGGGCGCGGACCCGCCGTCGCAGACGGCGACGCTTCCTCAGACCGGGACGGAGAGGCCCGGGTCATGTTCACCCAGGTGTCGCGAGTCGACTTTTTCAAGCGAACCTCCGTCTGCGTGTTTGAGAACCTCGGTCGAATCGGAGGACTCGGTGCCCACGGGCCCTGACCCGCTGCGCCCGTCTCGATGGCTGGACGGGCATCCGGACGGGCGCTCGAAGGAAGACACAGTCGCGGTCAGCTGGATTGGATCCGCGCGTATCGCGTCGCATCGGAGTGGGGGAAACGGAACGCTCGCGGCGCGCGGCCGGCGGCTGCATCGGCCCTCGGATCGCTCGCTGCGCTCGCTGACTTTCGGCCGGCTCCCAACCGGCGTCGGTTCGCGAGCACCTCTCTCGCCAGTACGGGTCGTCGTCTCCGCGGTCCAGCTCGGATGGACTCCGCCCTGCGGAGACCAGTCTCCATCTCGGCGGACCCGTCGACTCCCGCTGCCCAGGCGCGACGCGACGACCACAATCTCCGCGCCCAGGGCGCACCGCGGCTCGCCAGAACTAGAACCGCCGCGAGGCGGTACGAATGGCACTGGTGGGCTTGCGTCGCTTCGGGATTCCGATTCGCGCAAGTGGCGCTGTTCCACGTGGCACACTCTGGCGCTGACCCGCCGTGCCCGAGCGTCGGATGCCCGGGCGCGACTGAGGCAACGAGGTGAGGCGGGCGAGGGGCATGAGAATCGTCCCGCCGAGCCAAACGGTGGGCCGGTAAACCATCCGCGTCCCTTGAGCCGGGCCGCGGGCAACGGGGCGACCTCCCGGAGGTCGACGCGCGGCTCATCGGCCGTCGAGGTGCGTCGCTTGCAGGCCTGGTCCAGGCAGACATAGGCCGTGGCCTGCCGTCACGGCCCGCTTCGACTCGCCTTCGCTGTCGGCGGATCTCTGCGCGCGTTCCCAACCGCGCCGGAACATGGACGAGCCGCTTCCGCGCAGCCTCCGGTTCCGGGGCCTCACGGGCCGGATGCGGCGGATGTCCACGTCTATTCGGACGAGCCCGGACAGCCGCCCGAGAGCCAAGGCTACGGCCGTGCCCTAGGACCCGTCGGACCCCCGCGCAGATGCCGAAGGCCCTCGAACACCCTTCACGCGCGAGACGCCTGGCCATGCGGACTTCCGCGGTGGAGCTTCGGGCAAGCAGCGCGTCTGCGCCCTAGCGCCGGCCCTCCGCCGGGCCTTTGGGGGCCTGGGCGGGCGGCTCCGTCGCGCGTGGATCGCGGCGATGTCGAGGGGCGTTGGATCGGGCGATCGCAGCGGACCGAGGGCTCGGGCTCGGATCGGTGCTCTTCGCTCTCAGATTCCTCGCCTGTCCAGCCCCAAGGCCTCCCTTTCGGGAGGCGCAGTCGACCTTTCGCCGAAGTCTTGTTTGACTCGGCCCCTCGTTCCCGTCGGCGCACGGTCACCTGGGCGGGCGTCAAGAGGATTTCGGCGCTCCTCCCTGTCCCGGTCCAAGCCCTCGCCTCCTCGTTCCGAGCTTGACCCTCGGCCGGTTTCGACGCGGAGGAGAGGGCCTCGCCCGGTGTTCGCGGTGGTGAACCCAACGACGGGGTCCCCGGGGCCCAACCGGAGGAGGGACGCCCGCTGAAGCTCAGGAGGCGCTCGAATAGTTTGGAGGGCGCGGCGCGGAGGGCACGGCGGACTCGGGCGCCCACCCTCCCCGATCGAGCTCCGTTCCGTCGCGGATGTCCCTTTAGGCTCGGGAGACAGCGCGATGATCGGCCCCATGGGATCCCGGTGTTCCGAGCGTCAGGGGCGAACAGAGGGCTCAATGATGACGATGATCCCCCGGGCATGGCCCATGAGGACATCCCGCCTGTTCGCGCATGGCGAGGCCATCTGGGTTCGACGACGCGGGCGGGTATGGGAGCCGACGAAGGCGGAGCGAAGGCGGGGGACGGAGCTCGGCGGGGGCGATTGAGTTGCGCGGTCCGTTTGCAAGCGAGAGGTCGCGGGCGCTCCGCCGACGGGCGAAAGTTCCACGTGAAACGGTTGAGCGGTCGGAGTGAACCTCCCAGGCTGCCGCTGTCAGACTCGGTGATCCTGGGGCATCCGGGCCCTCCAGCCTCGATCCGGGCGTCGAGCGCGGGGCGCGGTGAAGCGAGCACCCGTGCGCCGCCAGGGCCGTTCAGCCGATCGGGACCCACGGCGAGGCGGTTCGAGGTGGTGCCCGTCGTTGTTGCCGCGTGAAGAGGCTGTCAGCCTGCGGGCTTCGGGCTGCGATGACGGGACTCGGAGGTCCGTCGCGCGGCCTGATACCGAGGGCGGCGAACCTGCGGGCGAGGCCGGGCCGGGTCGGAGCCGGCCCCGAAGCGCGAGGGAACGCTCGGGCGGGCCGGCGACCTCGCCCGCGTCGCCGCGCTGGGGCCGGTCGAAGGATTCGTCCATCGAGATTCCCCAGGTTCTGTTCGGTGGGCTCGGGACCCCGTGGGCCGAAGGCCTTGGGATCCGGAGTGGGGCCTGTTGCTGACGACGTTAGCCACCGGGCCTCCAGCGTGTCGGAGCTCGAATGGCCGGCGTTGGAAGGGCGGACCTCAGGTCGAAGCCGTCCCCGAAGCGCGAGGGAACGCTCGGGCGGGCCGGCGCCCTCGCCCGCGTCGCCGCGCTGGGGCCGGTCGAAGGATTCGTCCATCGAGGTTCCCCAGGTTCTGTTGGGTGGGCTCGGGACGCAGTCGGCCGAAGGCCTTGGGATGCGGAGTGGGGCTTGTTGCTGACGACGTTAGCCACCGGGCCTCCAGCGTGTCGGAGCTCGAATGGCCGGCGTTGGAAGGGCGGACCTCAGGGCTCGAGGAGAGCCGGGGCACGCGCGCAGCGCTGCCTCCTCGTCCTCCGGCGGACGGCGAGCGGGTGCGGCGGTCCCGCGATCGCCTCGCCCCGGTTGTCGACGAGCGCAGGCTGGAGTGCGCTGTGGGCGCCGTCGGTCTAGGCGCGCCGCCCAGCCGAAGGCGTCGGTGTGTCCACCTCGCCGAGGCGGGTTGCGTGGGCGGAGGGCGCTCGGCACTGAGGCACCAACGGTGAGGGCGCGACCGCCGCCGGGAGGCTGCGCCGGGCATGAGCTTGGCGGTTCGAGCCACCCATTCAAAGGCTCAAGGGAGCCCGGACGTACGTGAACCGATGTCCAGCGGTCAGGGTTGCGATCAGCGGGTCGGGGCGCCGCCTGCTGGACGCGAGGTTGGCGGTGGCAGGAACGGTCCGAAGGGACTGGGCGGAGCGCAGGCGGCAAAGGGAAGAAGGTCTGGGAGTGAAGCGCGGGGCGTGGACATGGTCGGCGGCGGGAGACGTAGACCTGCCCGACGCCGTTCATCGATCGTCTCCGGCCCGGCGCACGTTCCCCGTAAAAGTTGGACGCCGACCTCCACGTGCGCGCTCACGTCTCACGATCGGGATCAAGATCGGGATCCGGACGGGATCACGATCGGGAATCGCGATTCACGATCCACGGCGGATGGGGCGGGCTACGCTCCAGAGTTCGGGGAGCCGCGAGGTCTCAAAGGAAGGTCTCGGGTTGAATGGCGGCGGCGGTCTCCATGGGGAAACTCCGGGCTCGGGTCGCCGTTCGCAAGATCGGATCCGGGGTCATGGGCCCTCGAGTCGGGCGCTCCCCGGCGCGTGTGGGTTGGGTGGAGATCTGCATTCCGGCGCCTGCGGACCGGGCATGATCTCGAGCGTGTGGGGCGGGTTCCCGCCGGCGAGCGGAGGTTGCAAAGCGATCGGGTGACGAGGGGACGAGCTCGGGGGGTGCAGGAGACCGCTGCCTGTGCGGGTCGGGTTGAGGCGCTGGTCGGTGCCGCCTCTCGGGCAGCATCTCGGGTGGAGCCGCGGCAGCTCGGTTGCTTTGAAGCGCATGATGGCGCACCGAAGGCGCGGAGGTCGACCGTGCATTCGGAGGTGTCGAGGCCACGGTCGGGGACCCCACTTCAACGGTTTCGAACACCCCGTTCCACGTGAAACACAACCTGTTGTGCCTGTTCGCCCTCAAGCCACGACATACCGCCCTTTCACACCTCCGAGACCATCTCCACCTCCGCGGACTCCACAATTCGGAGTCCGTCCCCCTTCCGCTCGACCCCCGGCGCGACCCGAACGAGGCTCCCAGGCTCGAGGCCGCGGAGCGTCGGGTGGGCGGGGTGGCGGCGGAGCGCGGTGAGGGTGACGAGTCCTTCAGGGCCGCAGGCGCGCGCGACAATCTTGGGCCGGCCGTGGGGGCGGACGTCGAGGATGCGGAGGGCATCGGGAGCGAACGGTTGGCGACCGAGAATGAGGAAGCTCAGGTGCTGCTCGTGCCAGTGGCGGCGGGCGCGGTCGGCGAGGGCGCGGGCGAAGGGCCCCTCGGGCAGGCGCCACGTGAAGTGGCACCAGTCTCGGGGTCGCCCCAGGAGGGGGCAGTGGGCGGCGCCGGTGCAGGGGGCATGGATGTGGAGGCCGGCGGGGAGGTCGTCCCGGAGGCGTTGAAGGCGCTGGGCGGCGCGGGGGGTGCCGGGCTCGAGGAGGTAGAGGCGGCCGGTCGCCGTCAGCATGTCGGTCCAGCGGTCGACGTGGTCTCGGAGCGCTTGGGGGTCGTCGCAATCGGGGAGCTCGTTGAGGACGAACGGGAGCGCGAGGGCGTCGGCGGGGGCGAGGGGCGTGTAGCGGTTGAGGTCGGTGGCGACGCACGTCGGGGGTGCACGGCCACAGGCTTCGAAGAGGCGGTGGGCGTGGGCGAGGCGAGCGGCGTCGCGGTCGACCAGCGTGATCGCGCGAGGTGACGCGAGGTCCGCCTGGAGGGCGAACGGCGCCCAGCCCGCCCCAAGCTCGACCAGCGGACCCGGCCCGGGAGGATAGGCACGAAGCAGCCGGTGGGCGGCATGGAAGGTCCGAGCGGCGTAGACCAGGCCGAACACGGCGCTGATTGCGCCGGCGTCGAGATTTTCGGGGCTGGGGGCGGCGGCCTCGTCGTTCCAGCGGTCCGACATCCAGGCATAGGCGGCCGCCAGATGATCGACGTCGAGGGTCTCCGGATCCCAGCCGAGAGCGGTGAGGATGACGGACTCGAAGGCGACGGCGCGGCGGGTAGGATCCTCGGCGACGAGGTCCGTGGACACCTCAGTCGTCCTTCGACTGGCGCGATGCGAAGGCAGCGATTCGCTCGGCGGCGTCCTTGGGGGGACGGCCCGGGCCGCCGGGGACCCACTTGCCCACGCGGGCGCGGCTTCCGCGCGCCTTCTTGGTGAGGGCGTCCACCTTCCGGGTCAGCTTCTGGAGCTCGGCGCGGAGCGCCTCAATCTCCGCCTGATAGAGCTTCTGGCTCTCGCCAATCGTTCGGAGAATTTCTTGCCGGAGGTGGAGCTCGAGCTCCTCCGCCAGGAGCCCTGCGTACTCGCCAACCCGGTTCTTTCTAGGGCGACCCATCGCGGAGTTTCCAAAATTCTGTAACACCTCGGCGGAGATTCGGTCAAAAACCCAGACTAAAGTTCCAAAGACTCTTTTAGCCAGTCAATAACTTGATCAATCCCTCCGGCCTCTGCGCGGGCGCTGTCGTCGAGAATCTCGCGGGTCGCCCGGGGATTTCGGAACCAATCCTCGTCGAAGCGCTCCCGCAGCGAACGCGCGAGGCCGGCGCCGCGGCAGAGCATGGACTCCGTCCGACCGCCGCCGGCGTAGCGGGCGGAGGCCTCGCCCGGCGCCGACTCGAAGCGGGCCCCGGTCCAAAGGAGTCGGGCGAGTCGGAGCGGGCGTGCAAAGCCGACCGTGCCCGACTCTCGATTGGAGAGATCTTCGAGGCTGCACGCATGCGCGACGAGCTGACACTCGAAGGCCGTCCACGCCAGGGCGGCCGCCACGGCCCGAGCGGTGCGGCGGCGGTTCGCGCCGCCGTCGGCGAAGCACGGCTGGAAGGGGAGGGTGGTCGCCGCGAAGGCGAGAGCGGCGCCGATCGCACCGGCCGCTCCGCCGAGGAGCGCGGCGACTGCAGACCAGCTGTCGCCGTCGGCGATGACGTGTGCTGTGCCCCGACCCCACGGGACCAGCGGCTGATCGAACGGGAGCGTGCCCGGGCCGACCAGCGGATGACGAACCCGGAAGTCCGCGACCTCGCGACCGGCGACCGCGACCCGCAGCGCCCCATACTCTAGGGGGCGCCGCCCGCCGGTGGCCTCGGCCAGCGCGAGCGACAGCTCGCCGAGCGCGGAGGCTTGATCGGGTCCGGTCGCTCCGGGAGCGGGCGGCCCCGCGGTGACCAGTCCCAGCTCGGCCATCAGCTCCGCGGTGGGCAGCAGGATCGAGCCGTGGCGGGCGGGCTCGACTGCGGCGGGACGCACCCGCGGGACCGGATCGGGGGCGATGGAGGCCAGTGTGTCCAAGGCCTCGTCGAGGTCGCCGAGGGCTGCCAGGGCGATCTGGCGCTCCGCGGTGTCTCCCCTGCGAAGCCGCGCCATCGCCTCCGCGGACTTGAACCGCACCTTGCCGCCCTCGAGCTCGGTCGAGGCGATCCGCGCGCGCGCCCGCGCTTCTCGGCCGAAAGGGAATGCAAGGTAGCTTGCAAATCGCTCGCCGGCGGCGGGTGCCTGGGCGGCGAGCTCGCGGAGATGTCCTTCGTCGGTGAGCCGCCGCTCTCCGGCCAGGGCGTGATCGATGAGCTCGGCCAGGGGCTGGGGGTCGCCGGCGTCGGCCCGGCTCCGCGCCCGGGGCGCCTGGACGTCCAGGCGGGACAGCGCCTCCTCGAGTGCGTCGATGCCCACCGCCCTTCCCTCAACCGAACTTGATGTTCATGAACCGGAGGTAGAGCTCGACGTCGGCCTCCGGGTGCGACCCCGTCAGCCGGGTCCGCAGCTCGTCACCCTTGGCGGCGTCAACCTCGGCCATGAAGTCGAGGTCCGCGTCCGTGAGGCCGTTGTCGTGGGCGACCTCGAAGAAGTCGAGGGCGTCGGCGAGGAGTGTCCGCCGGGTGTAGAGGTAGTTGCGGATCAGCTCTTCGGCGACGGGGTCCTCGATCGCCGCGCCCTCTTGGATCGCGCTGAACAGCCGCTTGATCCGCACCTCGTTCTTCTTGTTGGTCGCCAGCGAGAAGGCACCGCCGCTCCTCGACTTGATGCCGACGCGCCGGAAGACCTCCTCGCGAAACTTCTTCGGAGAAGCGAGTACGACCTCGGTGAAGTAGCTCTCGCTCATCGTGGAGAGCAGCTCGTTCGGAGACATCGAGCGCGATCGACTACCTGAAGAAGAGCCGTGTGTCAGCGCTCCTGGACCGGCAGAAACTTCAGCCGCACGGTTCGGCTCTCGCCCGGCTTCACCCGGACCTCGATGGTGCGGACCTGATCGCCCCATCGTCCCGTGATTCGATGTCGTCCGGGGATCACGGGAATGCCGTCGACCGGGGCCTCGCCGAGGGCCTTTCCGCCGACGACGACGGCGACATCGGCGGTATCGGCCTCGACGTGGAGGTAGCCGTAGCGCCCGTCGTAGGACGACCCGATGTAGACGCCAGCCGCGACGCTGAGGAACACCAACGCCGCGAAGACCAGCAGGAACCAGCGCCAGGTCCCGAGGACGGCTGCGGCCATACCCAGGAGCCCGGTCGCCGGTTGAACGTGGGCCTTCTCCAGGCCAGGACGGGCGGGGCGAAGCCGGAGGTCGGGATCGGTCACCTCCTCCAGGAGCTCGAACCCGGAGTCGAGGATCTGGCGGTGACGGGTCGGATCGTTGCGGGCCCTGCGCAGCGCCAGATCTCGCGAGGCGAGCTGCTCCTCGAAGAGATACGCGACCCACTCGGCGAGCTGATCCCGCGCTTGGGCCCGCGTTCGCAGGTCGGCCTCCTCGAGCGAGGTCTTCATGCGGAGCGCGTCGCCGTACCGCCAGCGGGGATTCTTGCGGAGCGATCGCCAGGCGACCCACGACAGCCCCCATGGCAGGTCGGCTTGCACGGTCTTGGGGAACGGGACCGAACAGGTCATCACCGCCTTGACCGTCTCGTAGTCGCTGACGCGGTAGAACAGTCGCTGCTGCGTCATCATCTCCCAGAGGATCACGCCAACGCTGAAGATATCGGCGCGCTGATCGACCCCGCGAAAGTTCACCTGCTCGGGTGACATGTACGCGTACTTACCTTTGAGCACGCCCGCGCGCGTGCGTGAGATCTGCGCCGCGGCCTTGGCCAGGCCGAAGTCGAGCAGCTTCACCGAGCCATCGAAGCCCACGATGATGTTCTGCGGGGAGACGTCGCGGTGGATGACGTTGAGGGGGCGTCCGTCCTCGGTCCTGGCCTTGTGGTGGGCGTAGTAGAGCGCGTCGAGGACGTCGATCATGATGGTTGCGATGTGCTCGGCCGGGAAGCGCACGCCCTTCTCCTGACACTTGTCTCGGATCTGGCCGAGGTCGCGACCGAAGACGAACTCCATCGCGAGGAACTGCGTGTTGCCCTCCTCGCCCACCTCGTAGAGCTCGACGATGTTGTCGTGCCGGAGGCAGGAGGCGATCCGCGCCTCCTCCATGAGCATCGAGATCAGGTCCTCTTCATCGACCAGGTCGGCGCGGATCGTCTTCACGACGACCGTACGCTCGTAGCCTCGCTTGCCGTACTGCTGGGCGAGATAGATGTCGGCCATCCCTCCCACCGCGAGCCGCTTGATCAGCCGGTATCGACCGATGCGGCCTTCGTTCGTCTGCGCGGGGGCGACCATGGGACCGCTCGCCGGAGCATGTTTCATCAAAAGCGTCTCGACTGCCAGCCCACCCTGAGATTGACGCAGCGCTCACTTCAGCGCGGGTTCGAAGAAGTCGAGCTGGGTCAGGCGGGTGTTGACGGGTTCGAAGCTCCGGCGGTGCAGCGGAGTCACACCGTGCTTCGCGAGCGCCTCCAGATGGAGCTTGGTGCTGTAGCCCTTGTGCTTCTCGAAGCCATAGGACGGGTATTCGAGCCCGACCTGGGTCATGTATGTGTCGCGTTCGACCTTGGCCAAGATGGATGCGGCGGCGATGGACAGCGAGATCGCATCACCCTTGATCAGGGGACTCTGGGGGATGTCGGTGTCGGGAACTGTCCGTGCGTCGACCAGCAGGTGATCGACGGGCGTGACCTCGAGAACCGCAAGGAGCGCGCGGCGCATGGCGAGCAGGCCCGCTTGCAGGATGTTGATGCGGTCGATCTCCTCAACGCTCGCCTGGGTCACTGCCCACGCGCGGACGTGGGTCTTGATCTTCTCGGCGAGCTCGACCCGCTGGGTCTCGGTCAAGCGCTTGCTGTCGTCGACCCCGACCAGCCCGGAGACCTTCGTCGAGTCGAGGACCACGCACGCCGCGTAGACGGGACCTGCCAGCGGACCGGCGCCGGCCTCATCGAGCCCGGCGACCACCAGTCCGTCGTTCCAGTAGGCCCGCTCCTCCGACAGCAGCTCGCGATGGCGCTGCCTTCTCGCCTGGTCCCTGTTCGACCTCGCCTTCCCCTTCGCCACCGCGCCGGACGCTAACATGTTTTGCGGATCGACGGTCGCGTGTGCGATCGTTCCTCCATGGTGCGCGCGCTCCCGATCCTCCAAGGCCGGCGCTTCAGCTGCACGCGATGCTCGCACTGCTGTCTCGAGCCCGGCTATGTGTTCATGAGCTTCGCCGAGATGCGCGCGATGGCTGTGCACCTCGGTCAGTCGCTCGCGGTGTTCAAGTCGAAGTACGGCCTCACCTGGGACAGCGACGCGAAGCAGTGGGTGATCGACGCGCATCCCAAGGGCTGCCCGCTGTTGACGGACACGGGTGCGTGTAGTGTTCACCCTGTCAAACCGATCCAGTGCCAGACCTTCCCCTTCTGGCCCGAGCTCCTGGCGGATCAGGAGGCGTGGGACGCATCGAAGGCCTACTGCCCGGGGATGGACGCCGAGGAGGGGCGTCTCTACACGCTGGAGGAGATCCGGGCCATCCGGGACGAACAGCGCGGCACCTGACACTGAACACTTGCACACGACGGCCTCGGTTCCTAAGAAGACCCCATGTCGACGGAGCATCGGATCGAGGTCCGCGGCGCGCGCGAGCACAACCTGAAGAACGTGGACATCCTCATCCCCCGCGATCGCCTGGTGGTGATCACGGGCGTCTCCGGATCGGGCAAGAGCTCGCTCGCTTTCGACACGATCTACGCCGAGGGACAGCGGCGGTACGTCGAGTCGCTGTCTGCATATGCACGGCAGTTCCTGGACCAGATGCGGAAGCCCGACGTCGACTCGATCGAAGGGCTGTCGCCGGCGATCTCGATCGAGCAGAAGACCACCTCGAACAACCCGCGGTCCACGGTCGCGACGGTCACCGAGATCTACGACTACCTGCGGCTCTTGTACGCGCGGATCGGCAAGCCTGCTTGCCCGAGCTGCGGCAAGCCGGTGGCGCGGCAGACGGTGCAGCAGATCGTGGATCGGATGCTCGAGCGGCCCGAGGGCACCAAGATCATCCTGTTCGCTCCGATCGTGCGGGGCCGTAAGGGCGAGTACAAGAAGGACCTCGACCGGATGCGGAAGGAAGGCTTCACGCGGGTCCGGATCGACGGCACGGTCCGCGAGCTCTCGGAGCCGATCGAGATCGACAAGAAGCGGAAGCACGACATCGACGTGCAGATCGATCGGCTGGTGGCCAAGGCAGGGGCACGGCAGCGAATCACCGACTCGGTCGAGCTGGGCCTGAAGCTCGGTGAAGGTCTGCTCCGCGTCAGCTACGTGGGCGGCGACGAGGAGCTGCTCTCGGAGAAGCTGGCGTGCCTCGACTGCGGGATCTCGATCCCGGAGATCGAGCCGCGGACGTTCTCGTTCAACAGCCCGCAGGGCGCCTGCCCCCAGTGCAGCGGCCTGGGCGAGGTGTCGTACTTCGATCCCGATCGGGTGGTGCCGGACCCGAAGCTGTCGCTCCAGGAGGGCGCCATCGCGCCCTGGGCCGGAAAGATGACGTGGTACGGGCCGGTGCTCGAGGCGCTGTGCAAGCACTACGATCAGTCGATGAAGACACCGTGGCACAAGCTGCCGGCCACCTTCAAGAAGAAGATCCTCGACGGCAGCGGCGATGAAGAGATCAAGATCGTCTTCAAGGGCGACGGCCATCGCTACACCTATAAGAAGCCGTTCGAGGGGGTGCTCCACGCGCTGGAGCGGCGGATGACGGAGTCGGCCTCCGACAACGTGCGCGAGGGGCTCTCGGAGTATACGACGATGGCGGCGTGCCCCGCGTGCAAGGGCTCGCGGCTCAAGGATGCCGCGCGCGTGGTGACGATCGGCGGTCTCGGGATCTGGGAGATCACACAGAAGTCGATCCGAGACGTGTCGGCGTGGTTCCGCGAGCTGAAGCTCGACCCGCGCGACGCCGAGATCGCCTCCCGTCTGCTGAAGGAGATCGACGAGCGTCTGGGGTTCCTGGTGCACGTGGGGCTCGACTATCTGACGCTCGATCGCCGCGCCGGCACGCTCTCCGGCGGAGAGGGACAGCGCATCCGCCTCGCGACGCAGATCGGCCGCTCGCTGGTGGGCGTGCTCTACATCCTCGACGAGCCGTCGATCGGGCTCCACCAGCGCGACAATCAGCGGCTGCTCTCCACGTTGATGCGGCTGCGGGACCTCGGGAACACGGTGCTGGTGGTCGAGCACGACGAGGAGACCATCAGCGCGGCCGACTGGGTCGTGGACATGGGGCCGGGCGCGGGTGTGCACGGCGGGAAGGTGGTGTCGGAGGGGACGCCCGGGGCGATCAAGCTGGATTCGGCGTCGCTCACCGGGCGGTATCTCAGCGGGGCGCTCTCGATCGAGATCCCCGAGCAGCGCCGGCCGGCCCGCCTCGAGTCGCTGATCGTGAAGAACGCGTCGGGCAACAACCTGAAGAATCTCGACGTTCGCTTTCCGCTCGGCGTGTTCACCTGCGTGACGGGGGTGTCGGGGAGCGGCAAGTCGACGCTGGTCAACGAGACGCTGCACAAGGCGCTCTCGCGGGCGCTGCATCAGTCGACGGAGAAGCCGGCGCAGCACGAGGCCATCGAAGGGCTCGAGGCCGTCGACAAGGTGATCGACATCGATCAGTCACCGATCGGCCGCACGCCGCGCTCGAACCCGGCGACGTACACCCAGCTCTTCGGCGACATCCGCGATCTCTTCTCGAACCTGCCCGAGGCGAAGATGCGCGGCTACAAGCCGGGGCGCTTCTCCTTCAACGTGAAGGGGGGACGCTGCGAGGCCTGCGAGGGTGACGGCATCATCCGCATCGAGATGCACTTCCTGCCGGACATCTTCGTCACCTGCGAGACATGCAGCGGACGGCGGTACAATCGAGAGACGCTGGACGTCCTCTACAAGGGCAAGTCGATCGCCGACGTCCTGGAGATGACGGTCGATGAGGCGACTGCCTTCCTCGGGAGCATCCCCCCGATCAAGCGCAAGCTGGCGACGCTCCAAGACGTGGGGCTCGGCTACATCCGGCTCGGCCAGCAGGCCACGACGCTCTCCGGCGGCGAGGCGCAGCGGATCAAGCTGGCGAAGGAGCTCTCGAAGCGATCAACGGGCAAGACGGTGTACATCCTGGACGAGCCGACCACGGGCCTGCACTTCGACGACATCAAGAAGCTGCTGCACGTGCTGCACCGTTTCGTCGAGCAGGGGAACACGGTCGTGGTCATCGAGCACAACCTGGACGTGATCAAGACCGCCGACTGGGTCATCGACCTCGGTCCCGAGGGCGGGCAGGCGGGCGGCCGGATCATCGCCGAAGGGACTCCGGAGAAGGTGGCGGCGGTTGAACAGAGCTATACCGGTCAGTTCTTGGCCAAGATTCTGCCGTCGGTGGACAGAGGCAAGCGACGTGCTGCCTCTGGGAGGTGAGCCATGGTGCACGCGCAGCTGATCGATCCCAGTCGAGATCTCTTCGAGGAGATCGAGGGGATGAAGAGGGAGATGAACGCGGTCCTGCTCGCGCACTACTACCAGGACGCGGACGTCCAGGACGTGGCCGACTTCATCGGCGATTCGCTGCAGCTGGCGCAGGAGGCGGCGAAGACGAACGCCGACGTGATCGTCTTCTGCGGCGTGCACTTCATGGCCGAGACCGCGAAGATCCTGAACCCGCAGAAGCTGGTGCTGGTGCCCGATCTCAAGGCGGGCTGCTCGCTGGCCGACGGGTGTCCTGCGGATGCGTTCGGACGGTGGCTGGAGCAGTACCCAAACCACTACGTGGTGAGCTACGTGAACTGCTCCGCGGGTGTGAAGGCCCTGTCCGACGTGATCGTCACCTCCTCGAACGCGCGCAGGATCGTGGCCAAGATCCCGGCCGACCGGCCGATCGTCTTCGCGCCGGATCGTCACCTCGGGCGGTATCTGATCAAGGAGACCGGGCGCGACATGGTGCTGTGGCCAGGGACCTGTCAGGTGCACGAGCTCTTCTCTGAGAAGAAGCTGATCCAGCTGATGACCCGCCATCCCGACGCCCTGGTGGTGGCGCACCCGGAGTGTGAGGCGTCGGTGTTGAAGCTCGCGCACCACGTCGGCTCGACGCGATCGATCCTCGAGTACGTCGTGGGATCGGACCAGCGGGAGTTCATCATCGCCACCGAGCCGGGCATCATCCATCAGATGGAGGAGCAGACTGCCGGCCAGGGGAAGCGGTTCATCCCGGCTCCGCCCGATTCGGCGTGCGCGTGCAACGAGTGCCCGCACATGAAGCTCAACACGCTCGAGAAGCTCTACCTGTCCATGAAGCTGAGGACGCCGCGGCTCGAGATGGACGAGCGGCTCCGCGAGAAGGCGCTGGCACCGATCCAGCGCATGCTCGAGTGGAGCTAGACGCGCGGCGATGGCCCTCGATCTGTTCGACGACGACTCGATCGTGTTGCGGCCGACGACCGCCTACGTCGACGTGCGGGCGTTGCGAGGCAACGTCGCGGCGATCCGCCGGCAGGTGGGCGACGCCGAGATCATGGGGATCGTGAAGGCCAACGCCTACGGGCACGGGCTGATCCGGACCGCCAAGGAGATCCTCGCGGCAGGGGTCGATCAGCTCGGGGTCGCGTTCCTGGAGGAAGGCATCGCCCTGCGGCGGGCCGGCGTGGACGCGCCGATCCTGGTGTTGGGCGGGATCATCGGGAATCAGATCCAGTACTTCCTCGAGTTCGATCTGATGATCACGGCTTCGTCGCCCTTCAAGCTGGAGCAGATCGAGGAGGTCGCCACGGCCGCGAACAAGCGCGCCAAGGTCCACCTGAAGATCGACACCGGCATGGAGCGCATCGGGATCCACTGGGACAACGCCGGCCGGTTGTTCGAGGCGGCGCTCTCCGCGAAGCACTGCGAGCTGATGGGCGTGTTCACGCACCTCGCCTCTTCGGACTCGGGCGATCCGCACTATACGGAGCTCCAGCTCGATCGATTCGAGGAGGCGCTCCGGTTCTTCGAGACACGGGGCCTTCCGATGCCGGTGCGCCACGTCGCGAACTCGGGCGCGGTGCTCCAGCACCCCCGTGCGCGCTTCGACATGGTGCGGCCAGGGCTCATCTTGTACGGGGTCTATCCGTCGAGCGCGGTGGCCCGAACGATCCCGCTCGCGCCCGTGCTCTCGCTGAAGACGCGCGTCGTGTACTTCAAGGTGGTGCGGAGCGGGTCGCCCGTCAGCTACGACTCGACGTGGTCGCCCGCGCAAGACACGCGCGTGGTGACGCTTCCGGTGGGCTACGGAGACGGCTACCCGCGCAACCTCTCGGGCAAGGCGGAGGTCCTGATCCACGGGCGTCGCTTCCCCGTCGTCGGTCGGATCACGATGGACGCCCTGATGGTCGATATCGGAGCGGCCAGCGCCTACAACGGTGATGAGGCTGTGCTCCTCGGCAAGCAGGGCGACGCGTCGATCCGGGTGGAAGAGCTGGCGGAGTGGCTGGGAACCATCCCGTACGAGATCCTGACCATGATCAACACGCGCGTTCCCAGACACTACCTCGAGTGAACGCGTCCCATACATGAGCAGGCGGCGCCCGCCGCCATAACTTGCGGTGCCCGGACGATCCATTGCACAGTAGGCGGCAACCTCGGAGGCCCGGCCGGATGGCGTGGCCTCTGCAGGTGACGAGGTTCCGGTGCGACGATCCAGAGGCTTCACGCTCACTGAAATGATGATCGTCATCGCGATCGTCGGGATTCTCGCGGCGCTCGTCATCCCGAACTTCGCCCGGAGCCGCGAGTTCGCGCAGCTCCATCGGGCCACCCGGAAGATCGTCGGCGTGGTGGCCCGCGCCCGCACCCTGGCGGCCACGGGCAAGAACGAGAACTACGCCGGCTGGGCGCCCACGGATCGGACGGTCCAGTCGGGGATCCTCATCACCGCCACCGGCTACCAGCTCTTCGTCGATCGCAACCGCATCCTGGACGGCGACGAGATCCTGATCGAGGTCGTCGACTACGCGACGATCGGCACCATCGACTATGCTCAGAACGTGCAGCTCACCGCCCCAGCCCCGGGAACGGAGATCCGTTTCGACAAGAACGGGACGCTCTCCACGCCCTCGGACGTCAACGTGATCCTGCGAGATGCGGGGAGCGGTGTGACGGAGACGGTCCGTATCGCCTATGGTGGGAGCACCAAAATCCTCTGACGGGAGTTTGCGGTCTGATCCCGACGTATTGCGGGGTCATCGGCCGGAAGGTCTTTCACCCTCACATGGCCTGATGCCTGCAGCCACGGAGGCACTCGAATGAGAATCCATCATCCCCGGCGCGGACGGCGCGGCTTCTCTCTCCTGGAAGCGATGATTGCGGCCGGCGTGCTCGGGATCGGTCTCGTCGGTCTGGCCCGCCTCCACATCACGTCGATCCAGGGCGTGGTCAAATCGGAGGAGATGAGCAGCGGCGCCGAGGTCGCCCGGCAGATCGCGGATACCTTCGCGACGCTCGACTGGCCGAGCATCCCGGCCTGCCTGCCGGGCCCGAACGGCATCCCCACGTGGGCGATCCCGCCGCAGACCGCCAACGGTTGCTCGTCGTCCCTCGGACCGACCACGGTCTTCGCGGCGCCGAAGGCGGCCGGATGCACGGCGTTTTTCAGCGCCGACGGCGTGCCCGACGTCTCCAATGCCGGCTGGGTGACGAACCCGATGCAGAGCGATGCGACCGCGGCCACCGCCAAGTATCGCGTCGACCTCGCGGTCTCCCAGCATCCGGACGTCGCGAACTTTCCCAACAGCCTCAGCGCGTCGCCGGACCAGGAGCCGGTCCAGGTCCTGTGGGTCTGGGTCTGCTGGAGCGACGAGAGCGGATCGGTGCACGAGATCTCCACCAGCCGGGTGATGTCCAGGGACCTGTAGCCATGAGGAAGCGCAAGGCCAAATTTTCCCGCGGTCTGACCCTCGTCGAGCTGATGATTGGCGTCGCCATCGCTCTGTTTCTCACCGCGGCGGCGCTGACCTTCGTCCAGCACGAGACCCGCTTGATGGGCGTCTCTCAGGATCGCCTGGGAATGATCCAGGGCGGGCGGGCCGCGCTGGATCTGATGGCGGACGACATCCGGAGCGCAGGACAAGGGATCGGCTACGACGAGGCGGGCAACTTCGGCGGCTTGCTCTTGGGTCAGTTCAGCGCGGGCGGCCAGAACTGGAACCCGTCCGGAGCGCCGAACCCCAACCCCTCGGCCTCGCCGCCCGGCCTCGGTGCGTATCGGACGATCTCGCTGGTCAACACGGCCGGCGGGGCCCCGGTCGGCGCCGCCTGGAACTCGCAGGTCGTCGACATCGGTGTGGTCTACGCGACGGGCGCGTATCGATCGATCGCGGACTTCCAGAACACCACGCTCGAGTTCTGCGCGCGGGACGACGACAACGACGGGGTGGGGGACGTCGGGTTCCAGGATGGGGAAGTCGCGATCATGCGGGAGGCGCCCGGAATCGCCGCCGAGACCATTGTGCTCAGCGGGCTCAGCGGACCTGCGCCCTGCTCCAAGGGCAGCTGCATCTATGATTGCATCTCCGCCACCTGGTCTCTGGCGCCCACCCAGCTGTTCAACAGCGGTCCGGCGGCGGCCGGGGTCACCTACTTCGATGGGGAGGTGCAGGGCGGGGCCCGCACCGTCGTGTGGTTCAACGCGGCCGATGCGAACGGCTGGGGCACACTGCGACGCGCCGAGTTCCGCGTTCCGGGCGACGACTGCGCTGCGATCGACGACACCTGCGGCGGCGCGGTCGCCGAGGGTGCCGAGAGCCTCCAGATTCAGGTCTGGCAGTGGAACACGACGCCTCCGCAATGGGTGAACGTCGGCCAGGGACCGATCGACTCGCCCGGACGGCTTCGCGTCGACGTCGAGCTCGTCGTGCGCGCCGAAGGAACCGACACGCGCGCGCACCAGGTCGAAACGCTCCGTCTTCGCAGTGGGCAATGCGTTCCGATGCCATGTGGGCCGCCGGTCGACTACACCGAGCGCAGGACCTACCGCACCAGCATCGAGATCAAGAACTCGGGCTACATGAATCTGAGGTGACCAGGATGAAGAAACCGAGCGAACGCGAACGCGGGTTCGCACTGCTGATCGTCGTCTTGCTGGTCGCGCTCTTGGCGTTGACCGGCGCGGCGCTCCTCGATCTGGTCAGCGTCGACATCACCCTCTCGGGCGAGCATCAGAAGATCGTCCGCGCCCAGCTGCTGGCGGACGGCGGTCTGCGGGAGGTCCTCGCCGACGTGAACTCGCAAGCCCGGCTCCCCGAGTTCGACTACTGCGCGAGCAACGTGCCCAGCGTCGGGTGCCCGAACTACCGCTACAACTGGGCCAGCCTGACCGGCGGGGTCTACATGAAGGATCCCGACAACGTCTTCGGGATCCGGGCCCCGCTCGACGAGAGCAACAGCGCCCTCGCGAAGTTCACTGCAGCGCCCAGGAGCCAAGAGAACTACGAGGCGACGATCGACATCGTTCGAGTCGTCGAGGTTCCCGATACGTCGCTCACGGTGACCCGGGCCGTGGTGTACGAGGTCAACACGAGCGCGTCCGTCGCCGGCGGCGATGTGTATCGCGCCGTCTCCGCAGAGATCTACAAGAAGAGCAGCGCTCAGCCGGGCTCGCTGCTGCCGACGCAGCACTTCCGCTGAGCTCGCCCGCGCCTGCAGGCTAGCTTGCGGATAAGGACCAGCCCGAACACCAGCGCGAGCCAGGCGGCGCTCCCTCGGGGCGCACGCGTGGTCGTGCAACCACACTTGCCGTCGTCGAAGACCTTGTCCTTGGGAGGGGTCGTGCCGCGGCCGCCGGGCAGCATCGTGGTGGGATCCTGGGCGTCTGGAAACGCCACGTCGATCCGTCCGGCGTCCGCCCCCGTGTCGGCGCCGGTGTCCTCCATCGCGTCGAGCGCGGCCGCATCGATCGGCCCGCCGTCGTCGCCGGCGTCGGTCGCCGCGTCCACGCCGCCATCGATGCCGGCGTCCGCCGCACAGACCAGCCCGACGCACTGGAAGTTGACGCAGGTCCCGCCCGGGTTGCAGTGACTGTCGTCCATGCACAGGACGCAGACGTGGGTGATCGGGTTGCAGCCCCTCCCGATGGTGTTACAGCTGTTGCCGGTGGCCGGATCGATCGAGCAGGCGTCGCTGCAGTAGAAGCCCCCCGCGATGGCCGAGGTCGGAACGAGGGCGAGCAGCGCGCCGAGGAGATATCTCACTCGGCCAGATTTCCCTCGACCGCGGCGGGCCGCAAGTTCGCGGTCCCTGTAGGCGTTCGTAGGCACTTGGCTGCGCGCGAATCTGCGGTGCACAAACAGAGCGTTGCAGACCCAATCCCTCGATTTACCTGAGCCCCTGGTTGGCCCCTCGCCTGCAGAAGGTCGACGCCACGATCCGGGCGGGGTTTCATTCGGCCTGGACGCGGAGAGGTAGGGATGTTGCACACCGCATTGGTCGTTAGCCTGGGCGCGGGCCTCGTCAGCCAGGTCACCTATCCGGACCAGATCGACATTCTGCGAGGTGCGGACACGACGCCTCAGATCGAGCTCGTCCTCGATACGTCGGGCTCGATGGACGCCGGTTGGGGGTGTTTCCCCAGCGTCTGCAACTACTACTACGGGACGCGTCCGGCTCCGGGAGCGCTCGGGGGCTCGGACCTGGAGCGTGACTGCAACGGCGCCGCCAACGAGCTGTCGAAGAACGACCAGATCAAGGCGGCCCTGACGGGCTGCACGCGGTTCGACGACGGCGTCCTCGACAAGTGGGACCAGCGCGTCCTGTTCTCGGTCCGAGAGTTCGGCGGTGACACCTTCTCGGGCGGCGTTCGGACCGGTCTTCTCGTCAACTTCGATCCGACCTTCGCGAACCACGCCGGCCTCGAGTCGGCGGTGCTCGGTCTGCGAAACTACGGCGGAACGCCGCTGGCCGAGGCCTACGTGCTGGCCGGCCAGCACATGAATGCGTTCTTCCGGGACACCAACACCGAGCAGTGCCGGCAGAACTACATCGTGTTGATGACGGACGGCGAGGGCAACGGCCCGAGCGCGACCGCCAACTGGATCACGAACCTCGGCGGCGTCACCATCAACGATGCGGCCACCTGTTTCCCGAACCTGTGCGGCGCCCCGTACACGCCGCCCTTCGCCGACGCGGTCGCCGCGTACATGTTCGACGGCGTTGGACCGGGCGTCACGGCGCTGGGCAATACCATCGACAACTCGGTGACGCCGAACCTGAGCATCCCGGTGAGCTCGGGCATCGGGCTCGACGCGCTGATGGGCGTGACCGGCGTCCAGCCGATCCGCACCTACACGATCGGATTCCAGGCCCCGAGCAACGCGCAGGCGCTGCTCTCGGCCATGGCGGTGGAGGGCGACGGCAACTACTACAACGCGACCAACTACCAGCAGCTCGATCAGGCCTTCACGGACATCATCACCAGCATCGTGGCGCGTTCGAACGTGACGTTCACCGCCGGCAGCGTCCAGACCGACGGTATCTTCTCGGGCAACTACATCTACAGCAGCGCGTTCAAGCCGGTGGATGCAGGGAACTGGCTGGGAACGACGCGGAAGTACTGCATCGTGCCTCCGACGCCGGCCGACACCTCGTGCATCTTCTACTACCCGTCCGGCAACGTGAACAACGGGCTGCACACCAACCCGGCGGCCCAGGACATCTGGTCCGCGCAGATCGGTCCCGGCGTGCAGGTGCAGGACGCGACGCAGGGCGGCTCGGGGCTCCGGATCTGGAACGACCTCCTCAACGTGACCGCCCAGACCGATCCTCCGCCGGCGACCAACCCGCTGGGCCGGCGGACGATCCTCACCTGGCGCCACGGTGTAGTGGGCTACGTGCCGGTGGACGGGACGAATCTGACCACCGCGGACACCTGGACGAACAACCTTTGTGAGCACTACTCGCTGCTCAACAAGCTGCACGGGTATACGTACGACGTCGCCGACTGTCCCGGCGGCAACTACGCGCCCATCAACGTCGAGCAGTGGCCGGAGGGTGACTCGATCAACAGCGGCAACGTGGTCATCAAGTACACGAAGAACTGCGAGAGCGCGACCGATCGCTGCTACGTGGCCACGGTCGCCAACGACGGCATGCTACACTTCTTCAACGCATATTCCGGGATCGAGACCTCCGCGATCATCCCGGCGGATCTCTGGCAGCCCAACTCGATCGCGCACAACACGCTCGCCGAGATCATGCTGCAGCCGAACCTCGAGAGCTCCCGCAAGTTCTACTTCGACGGTCGACTTCGCCTGTTCCACGACGACAACGGTGGTGTCCCGTTTGTCGCGGCCAACGCTGGCAACGGCGTCATCGACCCCGGTGAGCCGGCGCAGTTGATCGCGCCCCTCGGCCGCGCGGGCGCCGCCATGATCGAGTTCTCGATGATGCAGTTCAACGGCGTTCCCGACGACACGAGGAACCCGCCGCGCGCGCTGTATCCGGACCCGACCACCGGCTATCAGAACCTCCAGGACACCTGGGCGGCGCCGTGGATCGGACGCTTCCGCTACCAGGGCTCCGACCGCGCGATCGCGGCCTTCTCCAGCGGTCACCGTCGCGAAGAGGACGCCCCCACCGCCCAGATCGGCGCCGTGCTCTCCGGCTCGGGCCGACCCGGCGGCCTGCTCGATTCGCCAGGCAGCCCGCAGGGACAGACCTGCAACGCGGCCAGCAGCGACGCCAACTGGACGGGCGTGAGCAGCGCGATCTGCGACCCGATCGCCGCCGCCGGCCTCACCCCGCAGACCTGTGTGGCGTTCAACAACAACAACGCGTGCGCGGGCTACGTCCTCGGCCTGTTCGCCAGCCCGTGCTGCTACGACTGGTCCGGCTGGGCGGCCATCGCGCCGCCGCCGTGGGACTTCAGCACCACCGGCGGGAGCGGACACTCGATCATCTACGGCCCGATCTCCTGGCAGAACGGCGGCGGCCAAGTCGGCGCGGCCTACCGGGTCGGGTTCGACCGCTTGATCCTGCAGCCGAACGACTACGTCGCGGTTCTGGACGGCCAGCAGCACGAGGTCGGTCGCATCACGGGGAACGGAACGGACCTCGCGGCGAGCGGCACCATCTACACGCCGTGGGTGAACGACGCGAGCTTCTATCTCCAGCTGCGAACGGACGGGATCGACGACGCGGACTCCTTCCTCGCGCCGTTCAACATCAGCGACTTCCAGTATGTTCGTCGCGCCACCACTGGAGCCGTCGGCTCGCTCTCCTACCCGACGATCTACCTGGTGGACGTGAACCGGTGGAACGGCCCCAACCTCGACGGCTCGGGCGGGCAGGGCTTCTCGAGCGTTCCGACGGCGGGCGATGCGCGCCAGGCCGACGCGCTCCTTGCTCGCATCACCAGCCGCTGCTCGGGGACGAACGGGCCCAACGAGACCTGTGTCGACGCGACGACCAACGCCAACACCGCGGACCTCCAGTACATGGTCTGCGGGGTCTCCTCCGAGCTGTCGGTCTACACCGAGGGCGATCTGCTCCGGTCGATCTACTTCATGGATCGCTGTGGTCAGATCTTCAAGGTCGACTACAACCTGCGGAATCTCGCGAATCCGTGGTCGGCCCGCCGGCTCCTCACGGTCAACAACACCTCGGGCGGAGCGCCGATCCTCGGCAACTCGAAGGACCACCGCCAGGGCTTCACGCAGCTCGAGCTGGTGCTCAGCCAGTGCAACGGCTCGCGGTCCATCGGTGTGTACTTCGGGACCGGCAACATGCAGCGGCCGGCCGAGTTCGACAACCTGATGAACGGCGCGATCACCTCGCACACCAACATGGAGAGCACGTTCCCGTCGACGCCGCCGGCGCCGCCCGGAACCCAGTGGGCGAACGTCATGGGCGTCGTGTGGGACTCGCCGACGCTGCCGCTGAACGCGTCGCTGGTGGATCTGGTCAACGTCACGACGGCACCGCAGGTGACGAACCCGAGGGGCACGAACGGTTTCTTCATCGAGCTGCGTCCGAACGAGAAGATGCTGAGGAAGCCGCTGGTGCTGGACAGCGTGGCCTACTTCAAGACGTACCTGCCCACCACGCCGGCGACCGAGTGTGTCTCCGCCACCGGCGTCGACACGTTCTTCGTGTTCAACAGCTGCAATGCGCTGGCGCTCACCGATGCGGATGGCGACGGCGTCGTCACGGCGGTGGATCGGGTGGCCTACGCGGCGCAGACGGACATCGGCGGTGAGATCCTGGCGGTCTTCCCGAAGAACAGTGATCCGATCGTGTCGCACGGCAACCTCGGCGAGGACGTGGCGGCACAGCTGCCGAAGAACCCAACCAGCCGCGGCCTGCGGCTGTTCATGTGGCGGAAGTTCGAGTGATGGGACCGAAGGAGATGACGATGTTGACGCGAATCGCAACCTGGTCACTCGGCGCGTTGGTGGCGCTCTCGATGGCGACGTCGGCACAGGCCGCGCCCTCGAAGCTGAAGCCGACCGCCAAACCGGTCCCCGCCAAGAAGGCTGCACCCGATCCGTTCGCGGCGATCAAGCGCCCGGCCTCGCCGCAGTACCGGAGGATGCCGATCCGGGCCACGGCCCAGAAGCCGGCCGTGCTGTCCGAGGCCCGCTACGACCAGGGTCGGATCGAGAAGATCGACGACGGCGCCGTGATCTACTCGGTGGAGATTCCGCCGGAGCTCCGGCAGTCGCTGGCGCGCAAGCAGAACAAGCCGCTGTCGCAGGTTCCCGATCGGGTGATGAGGCGGGCGCTGATCGACTATCGCTCCACGACGCCGTCTCTCATCCGCAACCGCATCGGAGACGAGGTTCGAATCGAGCTGCGCCAGGACGGCGCCGGCTACCTGTTCGTGACCAACCTCCTCTCTCCGAAGACCAAGTAGCCCTGCTCTCCCGCTATCCGCGATCGCTCCCCTTCCTCGGCGGCGCCCTGCTCGCAGTCGTGGTCGCCTACGCGATCGGTGTGTTCGAGCCGCGCCCCACCCTCGAGCTCCCCACGCGCGCGCTGCCGACGCCGTCGGTGACGCCGGTGACGCCGGTCGTCACGCCCCGGCCGCCTCCTCCGGAGCCGCCGCCCGCCCCCAAGCATCGGCATGTGCGGGTTCGTAGGGCGCCTGAGGTCCCGGCTGCGGTGGCCCCGCCCCCGCCGGTCGCACGGCCTCATCCCTTCTCGGCCGAGCTGGCCCGGGTGAAGGCTTCGCCGTCGAGCGATCTGAGGTTCGACCTCGCGGATCGGGTGGAGGCGGCCGCCGATCGGACGCTGGATCGAGGCTCGGCGGCCTCAGTGAAGGCTTGTCTCACGCAGTTTCGAATCACAGGTGGGGTCCGGCACCTCGAGCGGTGCGTGGAGAAGTTCGAAAGCGCGGGCGGATCGGTTATGACTCCTTGAGATGACCCGGAAGCTCACCGCCGGGCAGCGGGTGGGGCCGTTCGAGCTCGAGGAGCGCATCGCGCTCGGGGGGATGGCCGAGATCTGGGCGGCCAGAGAGCAACGCCCCGAAGGCGCCCGGCGGCTCGCCCTGAAGATCCTCCAGCCGTTCTACGGTGACGACCCGGCCTTCCGGGCGATGTTCGAGGACGAGGTGCGGATTCTCGCTGCGCCTCCGTCACGAGAACATCCTCGAGGTGTACGAGGCGTACGAGCTGGACGGTCTGTCGATCCAGTCGATGCAGCTCCTGGAAGGACTGGACGTCCGACGTCTCCTCCAGCGGCTGGCCAAAGCCGAGCAATGGTTCCCAGTGCCGCTGGTGCTCTCGGTCGGACGCTGCGTCGCCCGCGGACTCGCGTACGCGCACATGAGGAGGAACGAACAGGGCAAGCCGCTCGAGATCGTCCATCGCGACGTCTCACCGCACAACGTGATGATCACGAACGAGGGCGCTGTGAAGGTGCTGGACTTCGGCATCGCGCGCGCGGCGGAGCGGCTGACCCGGACCAAGACCGGCGTGGTGAAGGGCAAGATCTCCTACATGGCGCCCGAGCAGGCCATGGCCGCGCGGGTGACGCCCCAGACGGATATCTTCGCCCTGGGCATCGTCCTTTGGGAGATGCTGGCGATGCGACGGCTCTTCCAGGGTGCCAGCGAGACCGAGACGCTGCGGAAGATCGTGCGCGCCGAGGTCCCCCCGCTCATCCGGATGAATCCATCGGTCCCGCGCGACGCAGCCAAGCTGATCCATCAGATGCTTTCGGCACCCCCCGACCAGCGTCCCGAGTCGATGGAGCACGTGGAGAATGCGCTGACCCGCGTCCTCGCCGTGCAGTACGAGGCAGAGGACTGCGATCAGGCCTCGCTGGCGCGCTGGTTCTCGCGCTTCGTCGAAGCCCGCACCGACACGCCCCTCGGTACGCCGGTGGTGCCGCGGATGGAGAACGCCAGCGAGACCACCGAGGTCGAAGAGACGCTCAGCGCGACGACCAAGCCGGGTCATCTCGCGGATTGAAGCTCAGGCGTCGATTCCCAGGGGCTTGAGCACGTCGCGCTTGAAGCGATCCGGCAAGCGATACTCGTACGGGTCGGCGCCCTCGCGGAGGATCGTACGCGTGTTGGTCGGGATCTCCTGAAACACGCCCTTCCGCCACCAGTAGAGCGCTCGACCCGTTCCGCCGGCCGGCCCGGTCGTGCGGGGTTGATAGGTGGCGCGCACCATCTCCGCGAGTACGTCCACGACGCGCGCGTCGCGCACAACGTGGAAGAGGCAGAGATCCTGGTGAGGCGCCGAGAGCAGGAGACCGAGCTCGCCGGGGTCACCCAGATCTCCCGCCGCCAGGATTCGGCTGCCGGCGAAGGGGCCCTCGATCGAGCTGATGAGATCGTCGTTCACCAAGGCGTCCGCAGCGAACGTGTTCTGCTCTGCGCGTGCGAGGATCGCGGGACCGCCGACGTCCCAAGCTGCAAGATGGCTTGCGGGCAGTCCCTCAGCCTGCGGGAGAAAGTCGTAGACCGCGATCGCCTCGAAGCGATCGAGCGCGTCGCGACGCACCACGCGGATCAGGTCCGGCACCTCGGCGTGAAAGCCGCGCACGCGGAGCGCGATGCGTAGATGCGCTTGCGCCCGGTCCGGTGCTTCTGCGAGCTCCGCGAGCGTCGCGGCATGCCCGGTCAGGAGGCCCTCGAGGGAAGCGCGGACCTCTGCCATCATCATCGCGTCGGGGATGAGATCGCGCACCGCGTGGGCGATCATCTTGGGCCAGGTCTCGGTGCAATCGGCTGCGCAGATGAAGACGAAATCGGCGAACTTGACCGTTCGCTCACCGCGCGGTCCACAGACCTTCGCCGAGTCCTCGAACAGCTCGATGGTACCGCCGTTGTCGAGCACGTACCGCTGGATGGCCTCGACCAGCGCAGCGGCGCTCCGGGCGTCGTGCGGAGAGCCCTTGGCCCAGGCCGGGAGCTTCCCACCGAACAAGCGGTCGCGGAGGCCCACCCGATCAACTTAACAGATTGGACTTGGATATACTCGCTCAATGCGGCGCGCGGCATGCGTCCTGCTGGCGTGCGTGAGCGTCAGCTGTGTGGATCGCCGCGTGATCGACGTACCGGTCGATGACTATGCGTTCGAGTATGGGTTCGTGGTCGTCCGCGACGGCGGCGGTGCGACCACCCGCACGTCGGCGCCCTTCGGAGTCCGAGACGGCGTGGTCACGTTCGGGGCTCTGCCCGCGTACCACCTCGAGCCGACGGAAGAATCGCTGCTGCTGGTCACGTTCCCCGAGGGCGCGGTTCGTACGGCCGTCACCGTGTTCGATGCCTCGCGTGCCTCGGAGCTGGAGCTGATCCCGCTTCTCGCCGATCTCCCGTTCTACGAGTCGAAGGACGACTTCCTGTCGATCGCGTTGCCGGCGGGCACACGGGCGTTCCAGGGTGATCTCGGCGAGCCGCTGTCGGAGACCGAGCTGCCCGACCTGGCCCTCCGGGCGCCGATCGCGCCCGAGCAGTGCGAGCGATTGGATGCTTCGGGCCTGGTCGCGTTTGCGGATCAGGCCGGTGTCATCCCGATGCAGCCCAACACTAGCGAGGACGACTTTCTCGACGTCGACCTGGTGGACGCCCAGACCGCGCTCGGCCTGACCTCGAGACGCCTCGATCTCTTTCGTGCGGGCGAACGCTTCGTCCCGGTGGCGGTCACGGCGAGCACCTCAGGCAACGCGTTTGGGGAGGAGGCGCTCTCGACGGGCGACTACCTCGTCGGAGGTTATGCCCTCGATCGTGCGGATGCCCGCGCGTGGTTCATCGGTACGCTGCGCACCGAGGGCAACACGGGAGTACTCTATGAGCTCGCCGTCGATTCATCTGGGCTGTCGATCGTCGGCACGGCCACGCTCGCGGAAACCGCGCTGGCGGCCATCACGCTCGACGGTGATCGCAGGCCCATCGTCCTGGCGCACGGAGGCCGCGTCTGGCGCTATGGCGAGGCCGGCGTCTTCGCTCCGATGCCGCCGATCCATCCCTCCGCCGACGGGTTGTCGGTGAGCATCGCGTACACGGGCGACGCCGACCTGCCGTTCGTCGCGAGCACGACCGGAGAACTACACGTGCTCGACGCTCGGCGCCCGACGCCGAGCTGGACCTCGGAGCGGATCGCGACCGAGCTGTTGCCGGTGTTTCCGCAGGAGCACTCGTTCAACGCCACCGGTCTGGCCAGCTCACGGACGCCTACGGGTGAGCTCGAGCTGTGGGCTGCGGGGACCGGAAGTCTCCTGCTGCGCAAGGTGGGCGACGCGCCCTGGGAGCCATTCCCGATCACGTATCCGCCCCGCTTCGCGGCGTGCACGACAGCCGGCGAGTATCCAAACCTGGTCACGACGTTCGGCTTCGACGGTCTGCGCGTCGAGGGTGAGGACCTCCTCCTCACCGTTCGCAAGTGCACCGCGGCGCTGCAGGTCCGGCGCGATGGCGGGTGCACTGCGCTCCTCAGGGTGGGGGGCGTGGATCCGAGCTTCGACCTGATGGATCTCCAAGCGCTCGACGTACTGGGTGACACGATCATCGTGGGTGGCGAGGCCGGTCTCTTGTACAGAGGAACGCTGCGCTAGGAGCGTGTAGCGCGTAAGCGCTCACGCGACCCCGGTCCGGGTCCCGGTCCCGGTCCGGGTCCCGATCTGAAGATGGCTGCCTTGAGTCAGACGCTCGCGACGGTCGCGAGCTTCGATCGGTAGAGCTTGAGCAGGTTGTGGGTGAGGCACACGAGCGTCCACTCGGCTCGTACCTTGAAGAAGGAGCGTAGCGAGAACCGGCGGAATCCTCGTGCCCCTTTGATCTGTCCGAGCGCCGGTTCGACGATACTCTTCCTGCGGGGGTAGACCGCCTTGCCGTCGCGCGTTTCGCTCTGGCACTGAAAGCGCCGCCTCACTCCACACCTGCTTGAGGCGCCGACTCGCCAACGAGCAGAAGCTCCAAGCCGCCAGAGCCAAGCTCAAGCGCGTTGTCGAGATGCTCACGCGCCTCATCAAGTCGATGAACGCACGCCGGGCTGCATGATCGCCATCGGGACCGGGACCGGGACCGGGACCCGGACCGGGCTCGCGGTAGCGCTACGCGCTACACGCTCCTAGCTAGTCTCCGTCGGGTGGGAGCGGAAGGCGTAGCGCTCCCGACGAAACCGAGACGAAGAGCTCGGCACGACCAGTGCGCTCGCCCAGCGCGCTGAGGTCGAAGCGGTACCGCTCGAGCGCATCCGGCACCGGCTCCGCGGAGATCCGGACCGCGCCGAGCTGGAGGTACGGGGGCTCGGCGCCGGCGGCCTCCAGAAGATCGATGAGGAGCGTGTCGGGTGGCAGGAGGGAGAGCGTGAACGACGGGTGCTCCAGCAGCACCTGCTCACGGGCGCCCGTGCTGGCCGCCATCGCCAGGGGCGGTGAACGCATTCGGATCCAGGCGCCGAGGTCGACCACCGTTCGATCAGGGGCGTCGAGGAGCAACTGGGTGGCGGCGAGCCAATCCAAGCGGGCGGCGACCTCGGGGAAGCGCGCAACCAGCTCGGCGACGGCGTCGAGGTGAGGGGCGCCGCGGGGGTCAATGAAGCTCGCGTCCGACCACCACCAGAACCGGCTTCGGTGCGTGGCAGGGACCCACGCCACCTCCAGGGCGCGCCACGCGTTGAACGCGGTCAGCCGCCAGAGGTGCGGGCGGAGCGTCTCGTCGAAGGCGACCAGCGCGACCTCCTGCTCGATCGTGAGATCGGGAGGTTCGCCGATCATCGCCTCGGCTCCCAGGCGGCGGAGCTCCACCGCGTCCCGGGCGGCGAAGGCTCGCCGCAGCTCGTCGATGGCGTCCGTGCTCCCGTCGAGCAGCGCGACTGCGGCGACGGCGTCATCTTCGAGCGCGTCGTCGATTCCGAGATCGATGTCGACATCGAGGGAGCCGAGCTGGGCCTCGGCGCCCAGGAGCACGAGCAGGCCGGCGGCTTCCAGCACGTCGCGCGGGGGTTCGGAGGCTGACAAGCGGGAGACGAGCTCGTCGATCGAGGGGCGCTTCATGACGCGTTCCTCCGGGCGCGGAGCCGAGCGAGCGTGCCGGGGAGGAGCGCGAGCATTCCGTGATGATCGAGGCACTCGGCCAGACGGGCGCGGACACGGGAGACGATCGCCCACGCGTTGGCCTGGGCCTTGCGCAGGCGATCGCCGAGCGGCGACTTGGGATCGACGGGCGCGCGAGCGGCCGTCTCGACGTCGACCGCCGAGATCATCTCCAGCCGGCGCGCCAGCTCGAGGCGTGAAAGCTCGGCGTCTTCGCGGAGCAGCTCGTAGGCGGCGCGATGACGATCGGTGAGCTCGTCTGCGCACCGGTGGAGCTGCGCGACCGCGGCCTTGGCGTCGAACGTCCGCTCGGGGTCACCGAGAACCGGACGATCGGGAACGTGATCGAGCATGGTCTCGCGCGTGAGTTTGCCGGAGAGGTCGAGGAGGTGGTTGCGGGCGACGACCTTGGCCCAGCCGACGATGACGGCCTCCGCGCGCCCGCGAGCGCGGGGCGGATCGCAGAGGAGCTTGTGCGTGAGGTCCTGCGTGAGGTCATCGGCGTCGATCCGCGCCGCGACAATCAGGCCGGGACGGCGCTGGATTACGGTGTGCACGGCGCGCTCGAGCAATGGGCGGACACCCTCCACCGCCCGCTCCCAGCGGCGAGGATCCAGGGCGCGGGCGTCGAGGGCGGCGAAGAGCTCGTCGGCGGGATCCATCCGGAACGCATGCCCCTAGGACGGGGGGAGAGTCCGAGCCTGACGCTGGTCGGATTCGGGTGCAAGGCGTTCATGTTTCGATGACCCGGACCAGAACCGGCTCCGGCTCGACTGGCACGCAGCTTGGAGCGAGATCGCGATGGGCGCTCGGGATCGAAGCTCCAGGATTAGACCCAGACGTATCCCCTCCCGGAGCGTGGGACTTCGATCCTAAGCGCCCATCGTCGCACCGAGCCGACTGAAGAACCGGGCGCGGGTCCCGGGTTGTCCATTCAATGTGCCGAGTCTAGGTCCCGCGCGGCCTGATCGAGCGACGCGCGACACCGGGCCATCACGCTTCGGAAGGTTGCGTTGGCCGGATCTTGATCGCCGCCAAAGCCCACCAGCAGCGCGAGCCCGCACTCGCGGCTGAGCCGGCGTGCCCGCTCCTCCCCGAGTCTGCGGGTGGCGAGCTCGGTGAAGCGCTTCGTCTCCTCCTGCGGATCGACGACCGACGGCGGCGGCTCGACGCGTGGAGGCGGCGCGCTGCGGGCGCGGGGCGGTGGCTTCGTCGGGTTGGTGCGCTTCGTCGGAGGCGGGCGGTCGTGGTCCCCGGGGGCAAGCGAAGCGCGCAGCGAGCCCTCGCGAGCGGGGTCGGGTGCGAGGGCTCCGCCCGAGCGGGCCCCGGGGGTCGCGACCACCTCGACCAGCGGCGGTGGCTCGGGCGGCGGAAGCATCAGCGGGCTTGGTTTGGGCGCGAGCTGCGTGGACACGACGGCCGCTCCGGCGACCGCCAGCGCTCCCGCCGCGAGCCACCAGGGCACGCGCGAGGACCTTCGTGGCGGCGGCGGCAGCGGCCTGCGCTCCATCCGCGTGAGCGCGTGCTGGGCAGAGTCCATGGTGAGCGCCCCGCGCTCCTCGGATCCGGCGACCCGCGTGGGCTCGACCTGAACCTCCTCGGTTCGAACCACGCGGTCGAGCCGCGCCTGACTCTCGATCTTCTTCTCCGGGACCAGCGAGTCGATGAACGCGGCGATCGCCTCCGGCCGACCGACGCCGAGCTCACCGCCGGCCAGCGCCAACGCGTCGTGGAAGTCCTGCGCGGTCGCGTACCGTCGCTCCGGATCCTTCTCGAGTGCCCGCGCCAGCACAGGATCGAGGCCGGGCGGCAACGCCGCGTTGCGAGCGCTGAGCGGCGGCGGCACGTCCACCACGACCGCGCCGAGGATCTTCTTGGCGTCGGCACCGTCGACGAGCGGTCGGCCGGAGAGCAGCTCGTAGAGCACGACGGCGATCGTGTAGACGTCGCTACGCCGATCGATCTTGTCGGCGGTCGCCTGCTCGGGAGACATGTATCGCAGCGTCCCCGCGATCATCCCGGGGGCCGTCCGGAAGTCGCCGAGCGTGGTGCGGACGAGGCCGAAGTCGATGATCTTGAGGTCGCCGTCGAACGAGATCATCAGATTCCGGGGGGAGAGATCGCGGTGAACGATGGCCAGGTGATGACCGTCCGAGTCCACGAGCTCGTGCGCGTAATGGAGCGCAGTGAGGGCCTTGAGGATCAAGGTCATGGCCATGCTCGCCGGGAGCATCTGGCGGCGCGCCGCCGCGGCGAACATCAGCGACTCGAGATCCTCGCCGGCGATGAACTCCATCGCCAGGTAGAAGGACTCGCCGACCCGGCCCGCATCGACGAGGCGGGCGATGTTCGGATGGTCGAGCAGCGCGGCGACCTGCGCCTCCCGAAGGAAGCGGCTCTGGACGACCCGATCGTTCGCGAGGTGCTCGTGGACCACCTTGATCACGAACAGCCGATCATCCTGGTCCCGCTGCGCCAGCCACACGGACGCCATCCCGCCCTCGCCGAGCTTCTCGACGATCGCGTAGTTCGGGACCTGCGGCTTCGGCTGGGTCATCGGATCCCCGAGATGCCGGCGTGAGCATGATTTGCCGCGCCCATTCGGTAATGGTTCTATACCAGCTGTTGAACGCGCGAGACCACTTGCGGCTGCCCGTGATGAGCGCCGCTCTGCTCGCCCTGTGCGCCTGCGTGCCCGAGTCGCGGCTCGATCTTCCGCCCGCGCCCGCCGGTGCAAAGTCGGTTTTTTTGGTGGTGAAGGGCGAAGCCGGGAGCCGCGTCTACGCGGCGGATCTTCGGGAGGGTGAGACGTTCGAGGTGCCGCCGCTCCGGTTCGAGGGGACGCGGGATGCGGAGATCAGCTTCCTCGGGTGCGGGCTCGCCGACCTTGGCGTCGAGAATGGCGGCACGCCGTTCGCGTCCTCCGATTCGCCGGTCTGGGCCGAAGTCGAGACCGGATACGAGATCCAACTGGACAGCCCCCGCGATCCACCTCCGCCCGTGACTCCGGTAGAGTCGCTCAGCGGGACCATTGGAGCTTCGGCTACCGAGTGGCTAGAGACGGACGACTCCGTGGACCTGGGTCTGATGGATCCATGCATGCGTTACCGCGAGATCGATCGGCATGCGCTTGGGCCCGTCGGTAAGCCGACGTGGATGCTCTACGAAGGGAACGATTCAGTTTTCGTTGGCTCAGGTTCAGCCCCGTTCGTCTTAGCAACAACAGCAACAGCGCATGCCAGAGAAGGGGCGCTAACGCTCCTCGATCTGGTGAAATCGGATGATCAATTCGTCGGGTTTCAGGCCGCAGGTGAGACAATCGAGATCTACACCGGCTCGAGCCCCGACGTTCTCGGGGAAGACGATCCGATTGCCATCGATCCCGACAACACCTCGATCGCAGCCGTGGGCTCAACCACTACCTTCGACGTTCTCGCGGTCCATGGAAACGGAAAGTACTTGAGACTTCATCCCGACCCGGAGGAGGACATCGTTCCTTTGGAGCACGAATGCTTTGCCGACTTACCTCTGGTGCCCATTGCCGCCACCCCTCGCGGCTTCGTCACGGGCGCACCCGGCTGCGATTCGTTGGTGGTATTTGATCCCACTCCACGGACGATCGCACACGGGCTACCGTCGGGACCCTCCGGGTTGGCGTTTGATTCCGATGAGCATTCCCTCATCTTGGCCAGCGGCCACGGAGTCTATGCCCTCGAACTGGACGGATCACGCGATCCAACGCCCTTGTCGTCGCGAAGCTCCAAGGGAGCATCCTTCAATGAAGGGACTCTCGCGGTGACGAGCGCAGACCCAACAAGCGCGGGTGTCTTGCTGCGTTACCGAAATGCCTATCAGTGCTTCGTTGGGCGGAGCGCGGAACAGGTCAATGCGATTGCGCTTCGGAATGGGCTGATGGTCATCGAGGCGGACAAGGTGGACGGCGAAACGCAATACGTCCTCGTTGTCCTAAGCCTGGATACCTGTTCAGGCTCGCGGCCGTAACATGCACCGCTCCCTTCCTTGAAGGTCACACAGCTTGCTCGAAAGCAGGGGCCTTGTGAAGGGCGGCGGATTGGCCTGGGAGCTGAATGGGAGCCATCATGATGGGGATGCGCAAGATGCTGATGGGTGTTCTGTTCCTTATCGGCTCGACAGGGTGTCCGCCGGAGTTGGATTGCACCAGTCCGCACCGCGTGATCAATCCAGGCGGGTCGAATTCCTGGGCTCAGAACCTTTGCGACTCCGAGGCAGCTTGGACTGAGTCGACGCTGAGCATGCTCACTCTAACGCTTCCTTGGTTCCTCACCCAGAACCATACGACGGCGGAGCTCAGGCTTACGGCGGATGCGCACGCTCCATCCGGCGAATACATGCTGCCCTACGCCTATACCGGACCCGATGGCTCCTTTGGTAGCGGTGCGATCGGCGTTGAGATCCGACTCAAGCCTGGGCACCACGATCTCGCAGTTGCCATCGATGGTGACGGGTCCGTCTCGAACGAGACGATCGAATGCGGGAAAGGACTCAGCAAATGCGCCGCGTCCTACAGCGAGAGCGAATCCGTGACTCTCGACATCGAGCCCGAGCCGGGCTGGGAGCTCGGCGGTATCGACAACTGCGGAAGCATGCAGCTCAACCAGGCAAAGATGGTGGGGAACCTGAGCGAAGACATTAGGGAGTGCCGAATCAGCTTCGTTCGACAATCAGACAAGCGCCTCCTGGGGCTCGCCATCGCGGGAGGTGGAGGAGAGGTCTTGGTCGAATCCGCCGAAGGCACCGATACGTGCACGGACAGCTGCTCGATGGCGTTCGAGATCGGTACGGCCGTGACGCTGACCGCCCAGGATGTCGGGGGCTTTACGTTCGAGCGATGGACCGGAGACTGCGCCTCGAACGGGTCCAGAGCGACGATTACAATGCTCCGCGACGCGCAATGCACGGCGGAGTTCAAGCCGCCGAACTCTTCGACCTACACGCTCACGGTCGACGTCACGGGCCCGGGATTCGTGTCTGTCCCCAACATGCAGCAGTGCGCGGCGGACTCGTCGTGTGATTACTCGATCTCGGCGAATTCGTCGGTGCAGCTGACCGCGCATCCCGACGTGGAGCATGACGCCGTGATCGCGCATTGGGGTGGTGCCTGTGGAAGCGGGAATGCGACTATGGTCGGCGTGACGATGGACGCCAGCAAGACGTGCAGCGTGGTCTTTGAGTCGACTCACGTCGACTGCACGTCGCCGACGTCGCCGACAGCGGGGAAGATCGTGCTCTACAACTCTTCGGGGGACCAGATCACGACCATGACGACCGATGATCGGGCGCCGGAGGGCGCGACCGTCTACCAGGTCCATCACGCGGATGGGGTGCTGAGGGCGGTGCCGATGGACTTTGCCTCCAATGTGGGCGGGTCGCTGGTCTACGGCTGGGACGATAGCTTCCACTCGACCGCTCCGCCCAACGTCGACACCATTGGTCCGGAGATCTCGATCTCGACAGCGACGTTCTTCGAGAACTACCTGTACGGGGTCTATGTCGAGGCGACGGATGCTTGCGGGCTGACCACCCATGCCGAGGTCTACTTCCTCTTCTTCCAGAACTAACGCCTCGCTCGACGCATGGCCGATCTAGGGAGCCTCGCGGTGCTCGCCGTGTTCACGGCGTACGGTGGCGCTGCGCAGCTTCACGTGGCGCCGCGGCGGCCGCTGTGGGTGGCAGTGCAGGTGCCGGCGAAGGATCTCGGAGCGACGTCGCTGTCGCGCCTGATCGAGATCGCGACGACGGTGATCCACGACGAGTCGGATCTTCGGCCGCAGGTGGTCAACGACGCGGTGCTCGAGCGGTGTAGCGCCGAGTCGCGGATCGGAGCGACGGCGTGCCTCGTGAAGACGCTCCGGGAGGATGAGGCGCCGGGGGAGGTGAGCCGGTTCCTGCTGGTGGTGTCCGCGGTTCGGCCGGACGAGCTGCTCAGCTTGCTGATCGATTCGGACGAGGTGCTCCGGGTCTTGGAGGAGTCCGGCGGGATGTCGGAGGCGGATCGGTATGCCGAGATCTCACGGCGCGCGTTGGTGGCGAGCACGTTGCCGACGCACGTGTCGAACGAGGCCGATGTCACCGCCTACCTGCGGAAGGCTTTCGAGGAGGAGCTCCAGCCGATCCTGAAGGGCGAGCCGCTCGGAGAGCTCGAGGTTGCGCTCCCGGTCGAGGATGAGGTCGGGGTGGTGATGGATGGCCGGAGGATTGGGCGGGCGGCGGGGAGCGTGACAATCGCGGACGTGCCGCTGGGGCATCATGCGCTGGAGTTCGAGAGCGAGGGCGCGCCGGTGTCGGGCGTCGGCGTCGATGTGACGACGTCCGAGAGGATGCGCGTCGAGGTTCCGCTCGGTCCTCCGCCTGGGTACGTGAGCGTGAGCCGGGAAGCGGTGCTCTACGGCGGGCTGGTCGCGGCGGCGGCGGGGGTCGGCGTGCTGGTCGCGTCGTTTCTGGTGCCCGCCGCGCGCGACTACTGCACGGGCGATGGGCCGTGCACGCCGTCCGAGTTCAAGAGCACCGGTGGAGTCCTGCTCGGTCCGCTCGGATACAGCCTCGCGGGACTGGGGACGGCGTGGTCGCTGGGTGCGTGGCTGGGCGACGAGCGCTCGTTCCCGTGGATTCGAGCTCCTCTCGGGCGTGGCGGTGTTCGGGCTGGGATACGGTCTGAGCGTCGCGCTCAACGCGAACGACTGCCGCTGCGACGCGCTCTAGGAGCGTGTAGCGCGTAGCGCTACCGCGAGCCCGGTCCGGGTCCCGGTCCCGGTCCCGGTCCCGATGGCGATCATGCAGCCCGGCGTGCGTTCATCGACTTGATGAGGCGCGTGAGCATCTCGACAACGCGCTTGAGCTTGGCTCTGGCGGCTTGGACCTTCTGCTCGTTGGCGAGTCGGCGCCTCAAGCAGGTGTGGAGTGAGGCGGCGGTTCTCGCTACGCTCCTTCTTCAAGGTACGAGCCGAGTGGACGCTCGTCTGCCTCACCCACAACCTGCTCAAGCTCTACCAATCGACGCTCGAGACCGTCGCGAGCGTCTGACTCAAGGCAGCCATCTTCAGAATCGGGACCCGGACCGGGACCGGGACCCGGACCGGGGTCGCGTGAGCGCTTACGCGCTACACGCTCCTAGCCGAGCGCCTTCGAGATCGCCTTCAAGCCGGCGTCCACGTCGCCACCGAGATGCACGCGGAGGATCCGTCGCTCGCGCTTGGAGAGGGCCATGAAGTCGCCCGCCTGTTGCGCCGTCTTGAGCGTGCCGAACGTGAAGCCGAGGTTCGGAACCTCGAAGTCCTCCGGATCGTCCGCGGTGATCTGGACGAACACACCGGTGTTCGGGCCGCCCTTGTGGAGCTGACCCGTCGAGTGGAGGAAGCGGGGGCCGAAGCCGACGGTGGTGGCGAGCTTCCGCTGGTCGCGGATCTGATGGCGGATGCGGTGCAGCAGAGCTTCGTTCGACGGGCTCATCTCCAGGTAGGCGTTGAGCGCCACATAGTCGCCGGCGCGGGTGTTCGCGAGCAGCGCGCCCAGCGCGGCGGCGAGGTCGGACTTCCCGGCGAACGTGGGCTGGTTGTGGGCGTCGGTGAAGAGCGTGAGCCCCTTCTCCTCGAAGAGCTCGACCTCACCAGGGATTGCGGGGAGCGCGCCCTCTCGCTCGTGCTCGAGGAGCAGGTTCTTGGTGTAGAGCTTGCTCTCCTCGACGTTCGGCTGGTCGAACGGGTTCAGCCCGAGGACGTGGCCGGCGGCGGCGACGGCGACCTCCCAGCGGAACATCTCCTGGACGAGGTCGCGGGCGTCGCCGAGCTCGAAGCGGAGTACGGGATGGCCGGCCTTCTCGAGGGCGTCGAGCTTCTTCTCGACGTCGTCGGTCTGCTCACCGCCGACCTTGAAGAACGCGAAGAGGCGGTCGACGCCGTATCGATCGGGCGCGCCGAGGATCCTCGCCGTCGATCGGGACGATGCCCTTACCCTGCTTGCCCGTGCTCTCGGCAATCAGCTGCTCGAGCCAGGGGCCGAGCGCGGTGAGCTGCGGCGACGCCGTGAGCGTGAGCTTGTCCCGGCCCGCGAGGGCGAGCTCGCCGAGGATCGCACCGAGCCGGACACCGGGGTTCTGGGACGGTGGGACGGAGGCCTCGCAGCTGCCGGTCATGGTGCGGGCGCGGTTGAGGAGGTCGACGGGTTCGAGGCCCATGGCGGTGGCGGGGACCAGGCCGAAGGGCGAGAGGGCGGAGAAGCGGCCGCCGATCTCGGGATCGCCGGTATACAGCGCGTAGAACTCGCGCTCGAGCGCCAGCGCCTCCAGCTGCGTTCCCGGGTCGGTGATGGCGAGGAAGCGGGCGCCGTCCTGGCCGGTGACCTGCCAGAAGTACTCCGAGAAGGCGTTGGGCTCGGTGGTGGTGCCGCTCTTGGAGGCGACCGCGAAGACGGTCGAATCGGGATCGATCGCCTCCTCGACCGCCCTCAGCTGGGCGGGGACCGTGGAGTCGAGGATGACGAGCTCGGCGCTCTCGGGCTGAAGGCCGAAGGTTCTCCGAAAGACCTCGGGGGCGAGGCTCGAGCCGCCCATGCCCATGAGTAAGACGTGGGTGGCGCCCGCGTCCGCCAGATCGTCCTGAAGCTCGAGCAGGTGGTCCGAGGCGTCGATCATCTCGTCGACGACATCGAGCCAGCCCATGCTCCCGCTGACGGCGTCGAAGTCTTCGGGCTCCGATACCCAGAGCGTCGGGTCCCGATCCCACATGCGGCGAACGAAGCCGATCTTCTGCATCTCCTCGAGCCGGGCGTTCACGCGATCCGCGTGATCACCCAAGGACTCGGTGGTGCGCGAAAGCTCGGGGCCGAGCACGTCCTCGCGCTGCTGCTCGACGGCGCTCATCAGGCGATCGAAGGCGTCGGCGAAGAGGACGACGCCCTCCTCGATCAGCTTCTCGGTCACCTGCTGCATCGAGATGTCGACCTCGCCGAGGCGCTTCATGGTGGCCTCGGCCTCCTCCATGCCTTCGAGCAGCCGCGAGCGCGCGTCGCCGTGATCGTGGAATGCGCCGTAGGTGGCCTCGGGGACGGTGTTGACCGTGTCGGGGCCGATCAGCTCCTCGAGATAGATTACGTCGCGGTAGTTCGGGTTCTTCGTCGAGGTGCTGGCCCACAGCAGGCGCTGCACCCGGGCGCCTGCGTTCGCCAGGGTGCGCCACCGCTCCTGCTCGATCAGCTTCTGGTAGGATCGATACGCCATCTTCGCGTTGGCGATGGCGACGGTGCCGAGCAGGCTCTCGAGCGCCTTCTTGGTGGCGGCCGGCGGATTCTTGCCCAGGCGTTCGGTGATCATCTTGTCGATCAGCACGTCGATGCGGCTCACGAAAAAGCTCGCCACGCTCGCGATCCGCGAGATGTCCTCGCCGCGCTCGCGCCGCCGCTCGAGACCCGCCAGGTAGCGCTGGGCGACCTCCTCGTAGCGCTCCACCGCAAACAGCAGCGTGATGTTCACGTTCACGCCCTCCGCGATGAGCTCCTCGATCGCGGGGAGGCCCTCCTTGGTGGCCGGGACCTTGATCATCAGGTTGTCGCGAGCCACCGTGGACCACAGGCGCAGCCCTTCTTCGATCGTCGAGATGGTGTCGTAGGCGAGGTGGGGTGAGACTTCGAGGCTGACGAAGCCGTCCCGACCGTCGGTCTCGTCGTAGACCTTGCGGAGCACGTCGCAGGCGAGGCGGATGTCTTCGATCGCGAGCGATTCGAACATCTCGAGCGGTGTGGCCCCGGCATGCGCGAGGGCCTCGACCGTGGGGCGGTAGTCGTTCGACTTGGAGATCGCCTTCTCGAAGATGGCCGGATTGCTGGTGACGCCCTTGAGGCGGTCCTCGTGGACCATACGAAACAGGGTGCCGTCCCAGATCATCCCTCGCTGGATATAGTCGAACCAAATGCTCTGACCGTGGTTCTCGATCTCGCGGATCCGATTCATCGCCGCCAGATTCCCAGTGGGATGGGACGGCGTCAACACATGGAAAGAAGCGACCCTTTTTCGGTCCGCCCTGCTATTTTGGGCCCCTGAGCGGGGCCAGGTGATGTTCTCGTGGTTTGGACTGGGGGCGCTGAAAGCCTCGGACGCGGAGCGGCAGGCCGCGCTCGACGGCGCGCGCATCGAGAGCCTGACCTCGCCACGCACGGCCGCCACGATCATCGCCGGCGGGCGGCAGACCAAGGGTGCGCTCCCGGTTCGCTCGGCCCTCTTCGACGCCGCGCTCTACAGCTCCCGGGGGCGCGGGTACGCCCGCTACAACGAAGACAGCGCGGAGCTGTTCACGGACGAGCGCGGGTACATGTATGCCGCGGTCTTCGATCAGGCGGGCGGCCTCGGCGGGGTCGTGCGCGGCGAGGCCAGCCAGCTGGCGGCCCTCCGCACGTTCCGCGCCTTTCAGAAGATCGCGACTGGGCGGAACGTCGACGTCGCGCAGGCGATCTACGACGAGCTCATGATCGCCCACGACGAGCTGATCCAGCGTGCACAAGGTGAGGTCACCACCGCCGTTACGGCCGTCATGGGCGGCGGCAAGATCACCATCATCAACTCGGGGGACTCGGGCGCCCTGCACTTCACGGGCGACGGCAAATTCAAGATGCGCACGGAGATGCACGAGCACGATCTGCCGTTCGCCGCCGGCTGCCTCACGCACGCGGTCGGCCTGGTGCCCGAGGGCGCTGCGCCGGACGCCTACGAGTGGACGTACGCCCCGGGCGACTGGCTGATCCTCTGCACCGACGGCCTCCTCGACGCCGGCCTCACCGCAGAGGAGATTGGCCGTGCGCTGGTGAGCGCCGAGAGCGCGGAGGATGCGCTCAACACCGTGTGCAAGCGGGTGCTCCGGCTCATGACCACGCTGCGAGCGAAGCCGGACAACCTGACCGTGGTCGCGCTCCACGCGGGCGCCGAGGTCAGCGACCGATCTTCTGCGCCGTGAGAATGCTCTCGAGCACGAACGCGCCGATCATCACCAGGAGCAGGATCGTGGCGAGCGCCTCGGGGCTCACGTCGCCGAGCGCCTTGGCGCGGGTCAGCGCGGTCGCCTTCGCCTCGCCGTCCCCCTCGCGACGGCCGAGCAGCACCGCCTCGGCCTCCTCCACCGAGAGCGGGCGAAGATCGGACTCGCGGGTGTCGACGTTGACGGCGAAGCCTTCCCCCTCGACCGGCTCGAGGGGGCCGGCGAACGCGGCCTCGACTTGATAGTGGCCGGGGAGGGCGGTACCGGCGAAGGCGAGGGACGGGCCCGCGAGCTCAGGCCCCTCCCAGGCCGTCTCCTTGCCATCGGGCCCCCGGACGACGATCCGGGTGGCGCCTTCGGGGACCTGGATTTCTCGGCGTTCGCCGATGGCGGTGCGACGAGGATCGGGCTTCGCCAGAGCGTTCCCGAGGTGCAACACCAGCTGCCGCATCAAGGGGACGAAGGCGGGGCGGATCGGGAGATCGGTGAGGTCGCGATCGATCGAGCTGGTCATCAGCACGAGTCGGCCTCGACCGGCGCGGTGCTCGATCAGCGCGGGCTGTCCGTCGGAGTACTCGGCCAGGACCGACATGTCCTTCTGGGCGCCGGGCTGGAGCAGGAGATAGGCGGCGGTCTGCGTCGACAGCAACCCGCTCAGCGCCTCACCGCGGAAGATCTCCATGATCGGGTGCTCGAGCAGCGGGTTCGCCAGGGAGACGACGCCGCCCGAGCCGACGGCGGAGCTGACGCTGCTCCCCGACGGCAGCCGCTCCGGGGCGACGACCTTCAGCGCGCGCAGCGGTCGGGGGAGGACGCGGCTGAGCTCGGCGTTGTAGAGCTCGGTGTCCATCTCTTCGGTGGCGGAGATCAGGAGACCGCCGCCCTTCTCCACGAAGTCGGCGAGCCGGGCGCCGTCGCTTCGAGAGAACGCGGGGACGCCTGCGAGGATCACGACGTCGAAGGCCGTGAAGTCGGCGCGCGGCAGATCGTCGGCGGTGATGACGCGCGGGGGGAGCTGATCGCCGGCGCCGGCGGCGAGCGCGCGTTCGAGATAGAAGACCTCGTCCTCCTTGGGAACACCGCTCGGTGACCCATCGACGATCAAGGTTCGCACCTGACGGCGTACGTCGACGAGCGCATAGCGGACGTCGTCCTCATAGAGCGCGTCCCGCTCGAGGGTCAGCTCCACCGGGATGTGCCCCGGGTGATCGAACGACTGGCGGATGACCTTGTCGACGATCGTACCTCCGACCAGATCGACGCTTCCCGTGAACAGATCTTCGTCCTTGGTCCGGAGCGTGATCTCGGCAGGCTCGGGGTCCTTGTCGCTCTGGGCGGCGTAGGCCTGGATGCGGGCGCGGAACTCGACGGTCCGGGGGGCCTGGCCGGGGACGCTGGTGGTGTCGAGCGCGGTGATCGCGCGGTTCGTTCGCGCCTCGGGAGGCACCTCCCCGAGGACGTCGATCAGCTCGAGGTGGGCCCGTCCGACGCCGGGGACCTCGAGATCCGCCGGTCCCTCGAAGGCGGGCTGGGCCATGTCGGTCAGGACCACCACGCGCCCCGTGACCGAGGGCGCGCCCTCCGCCGGCGCCGGTGTCCCCTCCGAGAGTGACCCCAGGGCCTTCGCGGCGGCGCTGACCGCTTCGCCCAGGCTGCCCACGGCGAAGCTGGGCTCGAGGGTGTCGAGCGCGGCCAGCAGCTTCTGCTTGGAGCCGGTGGGCCGATCGACGAGCGCGCGCGGCTTGAGCTCTGCGGCGACCAGCACCGCCTGATCCTCCGGACCCAGGCGATCGATCATGTTTCGTGCCCGCAGGATCGCGCGGGCGAACGCCGTGGTCCGATCGTAGACGGCGCGCATCGACAGCGACGCGTCCACGACGATCGCGACGCGCTGCGGACCGCTGTTCGCGACGGCGAGCGTCTGGTCGTCTCCGAGCAGCGGACCGGCGGCCGCCACCGCGAGCGCCGCCAGCAGCATCACCCGGGCCAGGAGGAGTAGAAATCGCTTGAGACGCCAGCGGCGTTGAACGCGCTCGACGCTCCGCATCACCAGCTCGATCGCGGCAAACCGCTGCTTGCGGGGGCGCCGCTTGTGGATGAGGTGAATGAGGATCGGGACGGCCGCCCCCAGCAGCGCGAACAACATGATCGGCTGCACGAAGCTCATCGGGCGAGGGTCCTCATGCTCAGACGGCGGGCCAGAAAGGAGGCGATCAGCTGACCGGGCGAGCCGTCCGTGCGCCCCAGGTCGTACTCGACCCGCGAGGCGCGGCAGGTGTTCTCGGCACGCTCGCAGAAGCGCGCGACCTCCTCGAGGTAGGCGTCACGAATCGCGCGGGCATCGATGTGGATCCTACGATCATCCTCCATCGACTCGAAGAGCGTGCTGTCCTCGAAGGGGAAGTCGAGCTCGTCGCGGTCGAGGATGTGGAAGAGGACGACGTCGTGCTTGCGGGCGCGGAGGCGCGCCATCGCGGCCAGGGCCTCCAGACCGCCGTCGAGGAGATCGGAGAAGACGACCACGATCGAACGCCGCACCAGCCCCTCGGAGAGCGAGTCGAGCGCGGCCAGCAAGTTCGAGGGTCCCTTCGCCTCCAGGCCCTCGAGCACGGCCAGGATCTCCTGGAGGTGGCCGCGGCGCGCGCGCGAAGGGACGCGGATCTCGAGCTTGCTCGAGAACGTGGCGACCCCGGGCGCGTCGCCCTGTCGCGCCAGCACGTACGCGATGGCGCCGGCGCAGGTGGTGGCATAGGCGAGCTTGCTCAGGCGTCCGCTCGCCTCCGGATAGGCCATCGAGCCCGACTGATCGACCAGGAGCAGCGCGCGCAGGTTCGACTCGTCCTCGAAGCGCTTGATGTAGTCGCGATCGAAGCGGGCGTAGGCGCGCCAGTCCAGGTGACGGATGTTGTCGCCGGGCGAGTACTCCTTGTGCTCCGCGAACTCGACGCTGGTCCCGTGATGGCGGGAGCGGTGCATGCCGGCGAGCGCGCTGTCGGCGACGATCCGCGCGCGCAGGGCGAGGCTTCCGATGTCCGCGAGGAGATGCGGATCGAGCTCTAGGCTCCCGCGCTTCTCGAGCTCGCGGTCCGGGAGCTCGCTCATCGGTTCAGCCTCTCACCGATTCCAGGACGGTGCGCACGAGATCGGCGGCGCGCACGCCGCTGGCGTCGGCATGGAAGTTCGTCACCACGCGGTGGGCCAGCACAGGGACCGCGATCGCGCGGACGTCCTCGGTGGTCGCGGCCGGACGGCCCTGGATGGCGGCTCGGGCCTTGGCGCCCAACACCAGGTACTGCGAGGCCCGCGGTCCGGCGCCGTAGGAGACGAACTCCCGGATGCGCTGGGCGGCCGCCCCCTCGAGCTGCTCCGCGGAGGAGTCGGGCCGGGTCGCGCGCACCAGGCTGACCGCGTAGCGCACCACGTTCTCAGGCGCCGGGACTCGCCGCACCAGCGCCTGCAGCTCCATGATCTTGGCGGGCGTGAGGACCTTGGGCGGAAGCGGGCGCTCGACGCCGGTGGTGGCGCGGACGATCTCCACCTCCTCCTCGGGCGTCGGATAGCGGACGTCGAGCATGAACATGAAGCGGTCGAGCTGGGCCTCGGGCAGCGGATAGGTACCCTCCTGCTCGATCGGGTTCTGGGTGGCGAACACGTGGAACGGCTCCGCCAGCTTGTGCGTGGCGCCCGACGCGGTCACCTGATGCTCCTGCATCGCCTGGAGCAAGGCAGCCTGCGTCTTTGGTGGGGTTCGGTTGATCTCGTCGGCGAGCAGCAGGTTGGAAAAGATCGGACCCTTGACGAACCGAAAGCTGCGCCGCCCGGTGGTCTGATCCTGCTCGAGGACGTCCGTCCCGGTGACGTCGGACGGCATCAGATCGGGCGTGAACTGGATCCGGTTGAACTCGAGATCCAGGACCTCGGCCAGCGTGTGGATCAGGAGCGTCTTGGCGAGGCCCGGGACGCCAACGAAGAGCGCGTGCCCGTTCGCGAACAGCGCGATCAGGAGGTGCTCCACGATCTCGCGCTGGCCGATGATCCGCTGGCTGATGGCGGCCTTGGCGCGCTCGCACGCCTGGTGGAGCTCATGCACCAGCTGGACGTCATCCATCGGTGCGACGGGGGAGAAGATTTCTTCGCTCATGGTCCTCGCTCAGCTGCCGGTGGCGGGTCCGGTCGTGATGGTCTGAGCACTACCATCCTCCGGCGCTTCGTTCACCACGATCACGTGGATCGACGAGGGGCCGTCGGGAGGCACCAGCATCAGCTCGAAGCGGCCGGGATCGATGCCGAGGGGACCGGTGGGCGTGACCATCCCCGTGGGAACGTACGAGCCGGCGCCCTCCTTCCGGAGGAAGGCGCGGGAGAATGGGCGGCCCTCGATCTGGATCAGGCCGCCCCGCCCGAGCGAAGGTTTCTCGTTGCGCACCTCGCCCTGCAGCAGCTGGAGCGCATAGGTCGCGTCCGCCCGCTCCTTCTCGTCGCCCTCCGACGTGAGCATCTCCAGGCGAAGCTGGTGGATGCGCGGATCGAACGGGTTGATGTCGATCGCGCGGGCGAGCTGCTCCTTGGCCTCGTCGAACTTCCTCCGCTGGACCAGGATCTGCGCCAGCGTCACCGCCGGGCCCGCGAGATCTTGGCGCCCCTCGAGCGCGTGGCGGGCGGCGCTCTCCGCGGAGTCGAGATCGCCGGTGGCGAGGGCGACCATCGCGAGCTTGGCCGAGATGAGCGGCGACTGGGTCTCGGTCAGCGCCTTCTCCAGCTCCTTCTGTGCCGCCACCATCCGGCCGCGCGCGAACAGGAGGTCGGCGGCACGCGCATAGCGCCGGCCCTTCTTCGAGAGACCGTGCAGCTTGTCGTCCGGCTCGTCGGCTCGCTCCTTCAGCACCAGCTTGGTGTCGCTGGTAGTGCTCGCGCGCTTGATCGGACGCGTCAGGAGTGACTTCTTCCACTTGGCCTCGAGCGTGTCGAGCGACTCCCCGTAGACCTCCTCGATCGCCTGCGCATCGGTGAGCCCGCGCGACATCGACTTGAGGAGCTGGCGGATGCCCGGCCAACCCTTCTTGCCCACCAGGTACTCGATGAACGTGAACACCTCGGAGAACGCCAGGCTGGTGTCCTCGTGAGTCGGAAGCTTGGCCATCGACGGATGCATCTTCTCGAACGGGATCAGCCGCTTCTTTTGTGCGGCCACCTTGAGCTTCTCCTGCTGCTCGACCGAGATCCCCAGCCCGGGCTCGGCGCGCCACGAGGTCTCGACGTACTTGGCGATCCCCTCGTGCAGCCAGATCGGAACCGTGTTCTTCGAGGCGCCGCCGATGATCAGGTGCGCGAGCTCGTGCGCGAGCGTGTCACGCCACGAGTAGCCGAACACCACCGCGCGCGGTGTCGTGATCATGAGGCGGTTCCAGCGGCACAGAGCGATCGTGCCGGAGTTCTCGATCTCCTCCTTGGTCAGCGAGGAGACCGCCGAGAGTGTCGCCGGCGTGGGATAGATCTCGACGGCGATCCGGGTGTCCGGCTTCCAGCCCAAAAGATCGCCGATCCGATCCCGCGCCAGATCGAGCGTCTCGATCGCGTGCGGCACCAGGATGGCGTCACGACCGGGCGTGTAGCGGAGCAGGAAATGCTCGCCCACGTGCTCGGCGTAGCCGTCGGTGGCGACGCGCGCGGCCTCGGCCAGAGACTTGTCGGAGAGCAGCTCGGTCGGCGCACCGGCGTGCTCGGCGCGGTTGAAGTAGTCGACCGCCCCCGCGTAGTCCGACATGTGCATCTTCACCTCGGCGATCAACGCCAGGGTCAGTGGATCGTCCGGATCGTCGCGATACAGCTCCTCGGCCTGTTTCCGCGCCTCGTCGATCTGCCAGGCCTGAACCGCCCGCAGTCCGTCGATCCCCCGCCGCGCTTTCGCCAGATCGTCGGGATCGTGCTGCGCAAACGCCGCGGTCGACCACACCATGGCCATCAGACACGCGATCGAAAGCTTGGCCCGAGTCACTTGACGAGCTCCTCGTAGTAGCGGCGCACGGCGTCTCGGTACTGCTCGACGGTCCCCTGCTTGGCCGCCTCCAGGATGTCCTCGCGGAACTCGGCGGGCGCCTTGTACTGATCCGGCTGCGGGATCTCCACCTTCTGGAGCGGATCGTTGTTGCCCGTGTTGCCCTCCCTCTCTCCTGAGCTCTGGGGCTGTCCGAACGGCAGCGGGACGCGGTTGCTCTGACTGCCCCCCTGGCCTCCTTGATCACCCATCTTCTCGAGCTCCTGCTTGAGCCGTTGGAGCGCGTCGAGGGCGCGGCGCTCCTGGTTGAGCGCGGAGGGTGCGTCGCCGCCGCCGAGGCTCTGCTCGGCCTCGCCCATCGCCTGGCCGGTCTCGTCGACCATCCCCTTCGTCTCGGGTCCGACGATCGGGAGCTGCTGTCCCAGGCGTTCCAGATCCTCCCCGAGCTTCTGGGCGTGGTCCTGTAGATCCTTCTGCCGCTTCTGGTACTGGCCGAGCTTCTGCTTCTCCGCTTCCGACATCAGCGTGTCGGGCGGCGGCATGAGCTTCTCGATGTCCTCCAGGACCTGCTCCACGATCGGTCGCGACTTGCGCAGCTCCTTCTCCATGCGTTCGGAGCTCTTCCCTACGCCGAAGAAGTCGCCGAACCGCCGCGAGTGATCCATGCGCCGCCGCGCCTCCTGCTCGAGGTGGTTCATCTGCTGATCGGCGCGCTCCAGGACCTCCCGGGCGGCACCGAAGTCACGGGCCGAGAGCGCCCGCTTGCCGTCCTCGAGCCGGGCCTCGGCCATCTCGAACTCCTCTGAGTCGGGCATGCTGCGGTCGGGCCGCACCTTCTCCATCGACGCTTGCGCCTGCTCCAGCCGCTTCACCTGCTTCTCGACGAAGCTCTTCGGATCGCCGAGCCGATCCTTCATTCGATCGAGGACGTCCTTCGACATCTTCTCCGTCTTTTGCGCCAGGTCGCGCTGATCGCGCTCGAGCTGCTCGAGGTTGTCCCAGAGCTGCTGCGCCTGCTCGGTGATCTCGCTGTACTCGCGGCTGCCCAGCTCCTGGCGGCCGTTCTGGAGCGCAGACAGCATCTGTTCGGTCTGGGAGAGCATCTTGTCGAGCGCCTGCATTGCGCTCTCGAGATCGCCCTCCTCGAGCATGCGCTGGACCTCGTCCATCTCCTTCTGGGAGCTCTTCATCTCCAGCGCGTCGGAGTTCACGAAGTCCTGCGGGATCTGACCGGAGAGCTTCGCCATCTCGCGCATGATCTCGTCGATGCGGCGGCGGATCTCCTTGATCGCCTCGGCCAGCACGCGCCGCTTCTCGTCGGTGGGCGCGCTCTTGTACTCGTCGAGGGCCTGCTTGAGCGCCTGCTGCTGCTCGCGCAGCTCCTTGGCCAGCTGCTCGGCGTCGATCAGTCGCTGATCGTTGAGGAGGTCCGCCAGGTAGACGACGTTCTTCTCCAGCGAGCTCACCATCTTGTCCTGGGACTGGCTCACCGAGCGGGAGCGGCCGTCCAGCGGGCGGCGGGTTCGTTCCAGTACCCGCGCGGCGCCCAGGTGGGCGTTGCGCATGCGGCGCGCGTCGGTGCGAAGCGAGATGCGGGCGTGCTCGAAGGCGTCGGCCACCTGCGGGCGTCCCAGCGGATCCTTCTTGATGGCCGCGACGGTCTTCTTGAGGAGATCGTCCGCGTTGAGCGCGCGGTCGACGATGCCCTTGACCGCCTCGAGCATCTTCTGGTGGCGCTCGATCTCCGCGTTGACGTCGAACGCCCGCTCGAGATTGTCGCCGAGGATGTGGACCAGCTCGTCCAGCGCCTGCTCCTGGAGCGCGAGCACCTGCTCGTGGTGCGCTTTCTTGGAGTAGATGCGGAGCTCCTTGGTTTCGCTGGCGCCGATCTTCGGGCCGTTGACGGTGTCGTTGTCGCGGGCCTCGATGCTGTACGCGACCCGGTCGCCCGGCTTGAGGGCGAGCGAGGCCAGATCCATCTGAGCGCCGCCGGTGTAGCGGTCGAGGCCGGTGGCCGCCGAGGTCAGCCGCACGTGGCCCTCGCGCGCGGAGCCGAGGACGCGCCAGGCCACCGCGATCTCGCCCAGCGCGAAGTCGTCCTTCGCGGAGAAGAACAGCTGGACTCGATCGTTCTCGTTGACCTCGAGCGGGCTCTCCTTGGGCTCGAGCATCGTGACCTCGGGCGGGTCGTCGAGCTCGAGCTCGATCTCGTGGCCGCGACGCTCCCGCATCAGCTCGCCGTCCAGGCCGGTGATCTCGAAGCGATAGCGGCCGCTCCGCGAGAGGACAAACGTGGCGGTGAGGCGCCGGCCGCTGACCTCGACCCCGATCTTGGTGGGCTCGGTCTGGGCGTCGTCGCCGTTCGAGACCAGGAGCGTGCCGCGGGCGATCTCGTGGCGCGCGCTGGTCTCGATCACGACTTCAGTTCCGGGGAGCGCGCGGATCGCGCCGTTGGCGCTGGTGATCGTGCGCGGGGGCCGCTCGCTGTACGCGGGCGAGCGGTACGTGATGCGGATGTCGCCGAGGCGCGGATCGGGCGGAACGCGCTCGAGGGCCTCGTCGATGCGATCCATCGAGGTGATCGAGAGGAGCGCGGTCTCGAGATACTCGGGCGCGAGCATCGCCACCAACACGGCGACGCCGGCGGCGCCGAGCGCAGTACCGAGACGGCGGTTGAGCGAGCGCTTGGTCTCGGTCCGGACGACCTGGGCCGCGCCGATCGCCTCGATCTCGGTCCGCGTCTGCTCGACGGCCGCCTCGCCGAGCGCCGCGCTCTCTCCGTACCGCCCCCCATCGCGGACAATCTCGACGGCGGACAGCAGGCTTGCGTGGGGCCTGGCCGCGTCGTCGAGGGCGCGGTCTAGCCACTGGGCGACCGACTCGTCCCGCGCGAGGCCGCCGCCGAGCAGGCGTCCATACCGTAACAACGCGAACGAGATCGCGCCGGCCAGCACCGCGATCTCGACGCTCGCCACCACCAGATCGGAGAGGCGGAGAAAGGCCGCCAGCGCACCGATGAGCAGCGCGCCGACCAGGCCGCTGGTGAGGACGAGGAACCCTTCGGCGAAGGCCGCCCGTCGAAGCCGTCTCCGGGCGTCCCCGAGGAGCCGCTGAAGAGATGCGCCGGCGGTCTCGGCGGACATATTGGGAGACATTACCACGCGGTACGGGACAAACGGACGAGCGCGTGGCACCCTTCCAAGACCGGACGAATCGGTCGAGGAAGCGTTGAAACCCTCAGATGAGGGCCGTCACCGCGGCGTCGAATGAATCGTCCGAGCGGCGGGTCCGTCCTACCCCCTGTGAAGCCTGAGGCCATGGCGTCGAAGAAAGAGGCCCGTGAGGCGGAGGCGACCGAGGACCGCGAGCTGGTCGAGAAGGCCAGAACCGGGGACCGCCGCGCCTTCGGAAAGCTGGTCGAGAAGTATCAGCGACGGGTGTATTCGCTGGCGTTCGGCATCCTCCGCCAGCGGGAGGACGCCTGGGACGTCGCGCAAGAAGCGTTCGTGAAGGCGTACAAGAAGCTCGATCGCTTCGAGGGGAGCGCCGCGTTCTATACCTGGCTCTACCGGATCACCTACAACCTCAGCATCGATACGCTCCGCGAGAAGTCTCGGCGTGAGACGGTCGACCTCGACGAGAGCCGGCGGTTGGAAGAAGCGCTGGAAGGCGAGCACCTCCCGCACGAGCACCCCGACCAGATGGCGCAGCGCAAGGAGCTCCACCGTGTGCTCCAGGAGGCGATGAGCCGCCTGACCGACAAGCACCGGGCGATCATCGTGCTCCGGGAGGTCGAGGGCCTGAGCTACGAGGAGATGGCGGACGTGCTCGGCATCTCGAAGGGCACGGTCATGAGCCGCCTCTTCCACGCGCGCCAGAACCTCCAGAACCTGTTGCAACCGTACGTGAAGCGGGGCGAGGACGTCCCGCAGAGCCTCAAGCTCGCCGTGCAAGGAGTTTGACCGTGGTCGATCGTGAAAGAGACGAGCTGACGGTCGCCGAGCTCCTCACGGAGGCGACGGAAGAAGAGATCGCGCGGCGCGACGGCGAGTGGGACGCGTTCACCTGTTCGGTGTTTCGCAGGCTCGACGCGGAGGCGGTCGCGCATCAGCGCGCCGACCTGGAGGCGCAGGCGATCGCGCTGTTCAAGCAGGAGATCGACCTCGAGCTCTCCGAGCTCTCGCCCGGCTTCGAGGAGGCCTTCAAGGAGAGCGTCGAGAAGCGCATCTTCCAGTCGGCGATCGTGCCCAGCTGGACGCATCGGCTGAGCGCGTGGTTCGAGCGCGCCCGCGGCGACGGCTTCGGTCTCGGCTGGGCGGGTGCAGCGGCGGCCGTGGTGCTGCTGGTCTTCGCGGCCGGCACCATGCAGACGGGCACCCAGATCGACGACACGCTGATGGACGGACACGTGGCGGTCCAGGAGATCAGCTTCGAAGGCGACGTCACCGTCCTCCCCGACGACGGCGTGACGATCATTTGGCTCGACGGATCCGCGACCTGAAGTTAGGAAGGGCCATGGCCCGAGCGCTCTCATCTCTCCTCGCTCTTGCGGTGGCGCTCGGTTTTTCGCCCCGGGCGGAGGCCGGCCCGCCCGCGGTCAAGGTGACGATCCTGGTGATCGAGGCGACGCGCAAGAGCGGCGCGTTCGACCCGCGGATCGCCAAGCTCAAGGCCAAGATCGAGCAGGCCGGCTACAAGAGCGCTCAGGTGCTCGACGAGCTGTCCCACCACGAGATCGAGGTCGGGTCGCGGGTCTCGCTCCAGATGCCTTCGAAGAAGCAGACGCTGAGCGTGAAGGTCCTCGAGGTGACGAAGGATCAGCGGATCAAGCTGCAGGTGGCCATCGAGGGGATGAAGTTCGAGACCACCACCACGCACACGAACGGTGGGATCCTGCTGGTGGTCATTCCTCAGAAGGACGCACAGAAGGCGATGATGCTGGGCGTGACGCCGACGCTGGTTCCGTAGCTGGGCGCCCCCACCGGTGATGGCCCGCTAGGAGCGTGTAGCGCGTAGCGCTACCGCGAGCCCGGTCCGGGTCCCGGTCCCGGTCCCGGTCCCGATGGCGATCATGCAGCCCGGCGTGCGTTCATCGACTTGATGAGGCGCGTGAGCATCTCGACAACGCGCTTGAGCTTGGCTCTGGCGGCTTGGACCTTCTGCTCGTTGGTGAGTCGGCGCCTCAAGCAGGTGTGGAGTGAGGCGGCGCTTTCGGTGCCAGAGCGAAGTGCCATCCGGTAGAAGCGAGCCTTCTCAGGTGGATTGAACTCTCCGGCGCCCTCGGCGGTGTTGTTCACGATGGAATCGGATGCCCGCCGAAGCTGATCGCGGACGTGAGCGTGACCGGGTTGCAGTTCTTGTGCGATCTCTTCAGCGATGTCGGCCTACTCGACGGCGAGCTGGTAGACCTCGAGCTTCTCGTGATCGAAAGTGACCATGCAAGCTAGCTTGCGGTAGCTCGTCCACTTTGACCAGCAGAAGTTCTTGGAGGTCGTTTCGTCTGGAATCGATCGTTGGGCGGATCGACTTCGACGCCTGGACTTGATCCCATGGTTTCGTGGCGAAGCAATACCGTTCTTGGACTCCGAGACAATCGTTCTTGCTCCCGCCGTCCCCTCTCGAGTGGCTCCCAGAAAATCATCTCGCGTACTTCGTCTTGGACGTCGTCGATGAGGTAGAGCTGAGCGCGATCGATCCCCAGACCCAACTGAACGAAATGATGGATGGCCGCATCATCGCGTTCCTGCAAATCCAGGCCTACAATGCCCAAGTTGTCGTAGATGAGCACGCTCAGGTGATTGTCGCCGAAGGGGTCAGCAACCAGGAACCTGATCAGCAACACCTCGTCCCGATGCTCCATGATGTGTTCGGCAACTGCGGCGATGCTCCGCGGAAGATGACGGCAGACAACGGCTATCTGAGCGCGACCAACATCGAATTCTGCGACAACAATCAGATCGATGCCCACATCGCTGTTGGACGCGAACAGAACCAAGACGCGTCGACTCCGTCCTCATCAGCTTCGGAGCTTCGGAGCCCACACCTGCCTCGCTCGCTCGCAAGCGAATGCGAGACAAGTTGCAAACGCGCGACGGCAAGGCGGTCTACGCCCGCAGGAAGAGTATCGTCGAACCGGCGCTCGGACAGATCAAAGGGGCACGAGGATTCCGCCGGTTCTCGCTACGCTCCTTCTTCAAGGTACGAGCCGAGTGGACGCTCGTCTGCCTCACCCACAACCTGCTCAAGCTCTACCGATCGAAGCTCGCGACCATCGTGAGCGTCTGACTCAAGGCAGCCATCTTCAGATCGGGACCCGGACCGGGACCGGGACCCGGACCGGGGTCACGTGAGCGCTTACGCGCTACACGCTCCTAGCGCCGGCCGCGACCGCCTCCACCCTTCTCCTGCTCGCGCAGGTAGGCGAGCCAGTTCGACTTGTCGTCGAGGTCGGGGCGGTAGCCCTCGCGCTTGTCGCGCCGCCGTCCGCGGTTGCCGTCCGGGCGGTCGTCGGAGGGCTGAGCGTCCTCGCGGCGCGGGGGGCGGCGGCGCTCCTCGTGGGGCGCCAACATCTGCGCGACGCCGCGGGCAATCAGCTGGGCGGCCAGCTCGTCGGGGGTCATGTCGCTGCGGGCCGCGAAGTAGGCCAGGTCCTTCATGACCAGGGGCGCGAGGGTGAGCGTGACCTCGCCGCTGGGGACCTCGGCGGCGTCGGCCGGGTGCGGGAGCTCCTCGCCGGACTGGGCGGCGGCGTCGATCCTCTCCTCCATCGCGGACTCGGCCTTCTGGAGCGCCTCCTCGCGGGTGTCGGCCTCGACCTCGAGCTCGAGCTCGGGCACGCGGGCGCGGAACGCCGAGCTCTCGGGCTCGAAGCTGAGGAGGATCCGATACGCACGATCGTCGGCCATGGGGTCGCACGCTCCGACCGCGGGCGGGCGCTGTCAACCGACAAACTCAGTGTACCAACCACAGAGAAAGTTGCGGGACGTAGGTGATGATGATGAGCGCAAACAGGAGGACGGTGATGAACGGGATCGAGGCCAGATAGAGCTTTGGCAGCGGGCGCTGGAAGCGGAAGGCGCTCAGGAAGAGGTTCATCCCGACGGGCGGGGTCAGATAACCGATCTCGAGGTTGGTCAGGAAGATGACGCCGAGGTGGAGCGGGTGGACGTCGTAGGCGGCGGCGAGCGGCAAGATCAGCGGCACCACCACGATGATGGCGCTGAAGATGTCGAGCAGGCAGCCGACCACCAACAGGAAGAGGTTCAGCGAGATCAGGAAGCCGGCGCGGGAGTGGACGTTCGCCTGGATGAACTCGAGGATCTGATCCGGGATTAGCTCCAGGATCAGGTACTGCGTGAGGCCGAGGGCGACGCCGAGGATCAGCAGGATGGCGCCGACGAGGATCGAGCTCTTCACCGCGATCCGCGGGATGTCTTTGAAGAAGGAGAGGTCCTTGTAGAGGAGGCACTCGACGACGAGAACGATCAGGACCGTCACCACAGCTGCGTCGTTGACCGTGAGCTTCCCCGAGTAGATGCCGGACAGGATGATGATCGGGAGCGGGATCTCCCAGCGCGCGGCCTTCATCCCCTCCCAGAGCGCGCGCGGCTCGAACGGGATGCGCTTCACCTCGGGCGTGCGCATGGCGGTGAACGCCGAGTAGAGGCCGAGGCAGGTCACCAGGACGATGCCGGGGAGGAGCGACGCCTTGAAGAGATCGTCGACGCGGATCTCGGCGCCCGATCCCGAGGCGATGATCGCGAAGAGGATCACCGGGAGCGAGGGCGGAAACAGGAGGCCGAGCGAGCCTCCGGAGGTCAGCAGGCCCAGGCTGAACTTCTCCGGGAAGCCCTCCTTGGTGAGGATGGGGAAGAGCAGCCCGCCGAGCGCGATGATCGTGATGCCGGAGGCGCCGGTGAACGCGGTGAAGAAGGCGCACGCGATCACGCTGACGATGGCGATGCCGCCGGGCATCCAGCCCACGGCGGCGCGCGCCAGACGGATCAGGCGGGTGGGCGTGCCCGACTCGGCCATCACGTAGCCAGCGAACGTGAACAGCGGGATCGCGACCAGCGCCGGCGCGGAGGCGACGCCGCTCATCTCGATCACCAGCGTGACGATGTCGGTGTCGGTCGAGATGTAGCCGAGCATCGTCAGACCGGCGAACGCGACGAACAGCGGGATGCCGATGCCGGCGAGGACGACCATGAGGATCGCGAGGATGCCCACGTCAGATCTCCTCGCTCGGCGCGACGGGCGCGCGCTTGCCGAGCGCCACCAGCAGGTTGTTCTTCGCCGTCACCAGGAAGTGGAAGGCGATCGCGACGAATGCGGCCGGGATGACCACCAGGAACGGCCAGGACGGAAAGTCCTCGAAGAGGGTGGTGCCGTTCTTGATCTCGTCGTGGATGAAGGTGAGCGAGGCGCGCATCAGGATGCCCGCGATCACCGCGGCGGCCGTGCAGTTGAGGGTGCGGACCCAGGCGGCGAGGCGCGGCGACAGGAACTTCTGCGCCACGTCGATCGCGATGTGACGGCCCTTGTGCGTGGCGAGCGCGCCGCCGACGAAGCCGAGCCAGAGGACCATCTGTCGCACCACGATATCGGCCCACTCGAAGCCGAAGTCGAAGAGGATGCGGAGGAAGAACTGGAGCGAGGCCAGGCCGATCATCACGCCGACGATCACGACCAGGAGGACGCTCTCGGCTCGGCCCACCCAGCCGTCGAGCCGGTCGAGGAAATCCTTGGGCCGCGCTTCCGTCGCCATCGGCGTTCCTAGCTGTTGGGGGCCGGCTCCGCCGGGAGCGGCGTCTCGCGGAGGGGGTGCTTCTGGGGGAGATCGGCGCAGGACGCCGGCACCGGCTTGGGGTCGGTGAGGAAGAACTGATCGATGTTGGCGAGGAGGCGGCACGCCTTGATCTTGGCGAGCGTCTCGAACACGCCCCGGTCGGTGCGGGGCTTCGCTGCGATCACCTCGAGGAGCGTCTTCTCGAAGTGCTCCTGGTTCTCGGTCTGCGCGTCCACGTACTGGGCTTCGAGCACGCGGGGCAGCAAGAGTCCGCTCTTCTCGGCCGCCAGCGCGAAGTGCTTCCGGGCCTCCTCCGGGTTGCCGCCGAGGGCGGGCGCGCGGAAGCCGAAGAAGACGGCCGCCATCAGGTGGGGGCCGACGCCGAAGAAGACGGTGTCGTCGAGCGCGATGACCCGGTCGGCCATCATCTCCACCTTGGGGAGCTGGACGGCCTCGGCCGGATCCAGGTTGGCCTGCATCGCGCCGCCCCAGTTGAAGGCGAGCCAGAACAGCGAGGGTGCGTCGTCCTCGTCGAGCGCCGCCAGCGCCTTCGCGAGGTCCTCCTTGGAGATCTCCTCGAGCCGCCGGCCCCCGATCACGTCCGCCCAGTCGCCGTTCATCGCCAGCGCGCGCTCGGCGAAGGTGCGGCCGAGCGCGTAGTTGCGGAGGACGCGCGCCAGGAGCGGGCGGCTCAAGGCCTCGTTGCCGGGGAAGGCGAGACGCACCGCCTCGAGCTCGTCCTGGACGAAGCCGAAGGCGTAGTTGGCCCGGGCCATCGCCGCCATGTCGAGGAAGACGCGCTCCTCGGGATAGGTGGCGACGACGCCCTCGATGAGCTTTGCGTTCCCAGCCAGCGCGGACTCGGCCAGTACGATGTCGGGCTCCTCGACGAAGCCGTAGATGCCGTTCTGGAGGATGGGTTCCATGCCGGCCTTGGTGGCGCTCTGCACGAGGCCGCAGCCGAGGAGGAGGAGCGGGAAGAGGCTACTTGCCGAGCGCAGCGCGAGCCTGGGCCAGGTAGTCGGTCGCCTCGAGGTTCTTGGCGAGCTGGGGCCACGCGCCCATTCCGACCTTCTTGAACTCTTGATACTTCGCATCCGGAATGGGCACCTGCTGGAGACCGCCGCCTGCGCCGATCAGTCGGGCCATCGCCGCCTCGTTGTCCTTGCGCGCCTGCGCGATGACCTTCTGCCCGGCCTCGAAGACGATCTTCTTGACGGTCTCCTTATGTTTGTCGGGGATCTTGTTCCAGGCTTTTTTCGTGAGGATGAAGCCGCCCGACGCGTACGCGAAGGGCTTACCGGACATATATCCGAGGTCTCCGGTCCATCCGAGGGCGACGGCGCCGGCCGGCGGCGCGTAGACGGTGTCGATCCCGCCCGACTTGAGCTGCTGAACCACCGTGAGGATGTCGAGCGGCCGCGGCGAGACGCCGAACACCTTGAAGGTGTCGGAGGCGACCTGATCACCCTCCCATACCCAGAGCTTCGCGCTGCGCAGCTCCTCGACGCTCTTGATCGGCGATTTGCTGAAGACGTAGACCATCCCGGTCTCGCCCGGGCCCAGGAGCACGTATTCGGTCTTATCCTGGAAGGCCCTCTCGAAGGCCGGCCACAGCGCCGCGCGCACCTTGTCGGCATCGGCGTAGCTCTCGACCAGGAAGGGCAACTCCTGAACTCGGAAGGCCGGGAGGATCAGGCCGACGCCCTGGCCGGTGAAGAAGGCGCCGTCGAGCCCATGCCCGAGCTTCTTCGCGACCTTGGCCTCATCGCCGAGCTTGCCGCCCAGGTAGAGCTGGAACTGGACCTCGCCGTTGGTGGCCTTTTTGACGTCGCCGGCCAGCGCCTGGATCAGCTTGCCCCAGGCGCTGTCGGTGGGGGCGAGGGAAGCCAGACGGAGTGTTTCGGCCCGGGCAGGGAGCGCCGTGAACGCGAAAGCCAGGGTGGTCGCGGCCAGCAAGGCCGTGTTCGTCCGTGTCGCCACGGCCGCGGACTGTACCGACCGGCCTCCGACGTGGGCAACTGATTGTCGACATGCATTTCGCCATCTGCCCAATTTGACTTGGAGTTTTCCCAGGTTTAGGCAGCGTGTTGATGGCGAGCAAGAAGCCGAAGAAGAAGGCTGCGAAGACAGCGCCCGCGAAGAAGGCGCCGGCGAAGAAATCCGCGAAGAAGAAGAAGAAGAAGGCTGCGGCGAAGGCGCCGGCGAAGAAGAGCGCCGCGAAGAAGAAGAAGAAGACTGCGGCGAAGAAGACCGCGGCGAAGAAGACCGCGACCAAGAAGGCCGCGAAGAAGAAGAAGGCCGCGCCCAAGAAGGCTGCGGCGAAGAAGTCGGCGAAGAAGTCGGCGAAGAAGTCGGCGAAGAAGACGGCGAAGAAGTCCGCGAAGAAGAAGGCCGCAGGTCGCGCCCGCGCCGCCGCGCCGAAAGAGACGGCGAAGAAGAAGTCGAAGCGCAGCGGCAAGCGAACGCCGCCGCCACCGCCCAAGCCGAGGCCTGAGCGCGAGGCGCGCGGGGCCAAGCCCGATCGTCCGAACCGCGAAGCGGAGATCGAAGCCGCCGCCCTCGACCTCGAAGTGGCCGACGTCGATCTGGTGGACGAGGTCGAAGAGGCCGACGTCCTCGTGATCGAAGAAGAAGATGAGGCCGACGAGGACGACGAGGACGACGACGACGACGAACCGTTCGAGGGCGAGGCGATGCAGCGGCGCAAGCGTCCGAGCACGTCGCTTCCGCCCGACCATGAGATCCTCAATCCGGGTCCGCTCCGCGGTGAGCCCGTCGACAAGGGCACCGTGATCGAGGCCGTCCGGGCCGCCTTCCGAGCCGACGAGGAGCATCCGGTGCGGGGCCGCGAGTTCCTGGGCCCGCGCACGCCGCTCGATCTGCCCAAGGAGGGCGACGTCGACTACGCGCGAGCGGTGGAGTCGCAGCGCGCGGCTGCCGAAGTCCTGGCCCGGGCCGAGCTCGCGGGCGAGGAGCGAAAGGCCGTCGACGAGCGCATCGCCGAGGTCTACGCCGGCGCCGCCCGCAACTTCGACGACGAGTGATCGGAACGAGGGTCGAGGGCCCCGCCGGGGCTCTCAGCTCTTGGCTCTCAGCTCTCGACTCTCCTGATTCGAGTTCCACCAGTCGAGCCAGCGCTGGCGCGATTCTTCGCGCTGCCGCTTGGGTGCGTCATCGTCGTAGCCCATGTCGAGACCAGTGACGGCGCGTAGCTCCTCCGCCGCGCTCTTCCGCAGCACCGCGTCCTTGGCGGTGAGGCCGTCGATCAGCCAGACGATGCGCGACTTGTCGCGGTTCTTCGTCCACCAGGCCCGCCACTTCTTCGCGCTCGGCCCGAACCGCTGCTTTGTGATCTCCGCGAGGGCGTCCTCGGCGACCTCGTACATCGACTTTTCTTTGCGATCGAAGACCTCGATCAGGTTCGGGATCGCGGTGACGTCGCGGAAGAGTCCGATCAGATAGGTGGCGTGGCGCCGCGCGGTCACGGAGCTGGCCTCGAGTCGGCCGTGGAGGTGATCGAGGACCCGACCGAACTCCGGGTGCTCTCGATAGGAGAAGAGGGTTCGCGCCGCCAGGAGAGAGACGCGGGTCTCCTCGTCGTGCAGCCGCTGGATCAGCTTCGGGATCGACTCGGGCACGAAGACCGACGAGTAGAAGTAGACGGCGAAGAAGCGGCGGATCGGCTCCGGCGCGTCGAGGCGCCGGACCATGTGGAGATGAGACTCCGCGCCGAAGTGCGCGACCAGCCACGGGAGCACACCACACTCGGCGAAGCGAGGCAGTGGCAGCGCGGTCGCGAACGGGTCGACCTCGAGGACCCCCGGAAAGACCTCGGCGACCCGGGGGAGGACGTCCACCCCCAGCGCCCGCAGCCGTTCCAGCGCGGCCTTGCGCTCCTCGCGGTTGGCGCTGAGCACCTGGTCGATCAAGAGATCGAGCTCGGAGCGCCCCGCCCCGCCGTCGGGCCGCGGGAGGTCGCCCGTGATGACCACGTTCCCGTTTTGATCGACGGCGCGATCGTGGTGCGACTCGATCTCGCTGTTGGTGGACAGCACGTTCGGATCGATCGAGCGCGCCCCATAGCTCGCGGTGGACCGCTGGGTGAGCGGCACCGGCTCGGTCGGATCGCCCAGGATGATGGGCGCGGGATCGGGCGGGAAGTCCTCCGCGCGGATCGTGCTGTGCACGCCAGGCGAGAGCGGCATCGGCTCATCGGAGGGGAGCGCTGCCCGCTCGAGGACCTCGGGCGGCAGGGCGCGCGGGCGGACGATGTCGCTGGCGGCCCGAATCCAGGCCTCGGCAGAGAGGTCGGGCACGGTGATGTCCTCGCCGAGGGACTCGCGCATGGCCATGAGCTCCCGGTGACCGCGCTCCACCCAGCGCTCCGCCTCGGTGGGATCGCGGGCGCCGCCGAACTCGTCCCAGGGCTGGACCTGGACGTCGTCCCAACCCTCTTCGGCCTCCATGAGCTGCGCCTTCGGCTGATCGAGCTCGCGAAGCTCGTCGAGCAGCGCGCCTCCGTCCGCATGCTCCGCAATCACGGCTCCGGCGAAGGCGTCCTCGGGGATGGGCTCGGGGAGGTCGAAGGTCGGAGCGATGTCGACGCTGTCCCAGCCCTCCTCGTCGTCGGCCGCCTGCGGCGCGAACGAGGCGGCCATCGCATCGGTGGAGTCGGCGGGCTGGGCATCCTCGGCGACGAGCGACTCGAGCGTGTGCTCCGGGAGGTCTTCAGGCTCGGTGAGCTCGATCGGCTCCTCGAGCTCGATCGGCTCGGCGAGGTCGATCGACTCGGACTCGTCTTCGTCTTTCTTGCGGACATAGGCGTACTCGGTCGACGCCTCGCCGCGGACGACCTCCATCGGCGGCACCGGCGTGAGCTCGGCCTCCTTCTGCATGCGTCCCAGGGGCAAGACCGGGCGTGCGCTCAGCTCGCTGATCGACTCGGCCTTCTTCCGGATCAGCAGCGACTCGAGGGCGCCTTGGACGTGAGTGGTGAAGAGCATCAGGTCGGCGGCGAGACGCGGCGCGATCGTCTCCGAGCCGTTCTCGCCGTAGAGCAGAGCGACCGTTCGGCTTCGGATCCGGATCGGCACGATCAGGACGGCGCGTGGCTCGGGACGAGCGAGCCGCTCCAGAAACTCGACGTGGAGCGGATCCGATGGGAGCGGCCCGAGATAGTGCGCCTGGGTGTCGAGCACCACCCGAAAGGCCGAGTCGGCCTTCAGCGGGATGGGCAGCTTTGGGACCTGCTCCGAGCCGGGGCCGAGACCCATCCAACCCTCCACGTGGTCGGAGTGCACGATGAACAGCGCCACCAGTTGCAGGTCGTTGATGGCGTAGCGGAGCGTGGTCTCCGCGATCTCGTCGCGATGCCTGGCTTCGCGGAGCGCGTTGACCGCTTCGCCAAACGGCAGTGGATCGGTGCTCGGGACGACCGGCTCGACGACCTTCTCGGGCGTGTCGACCGCGACCGAGATGGTCCCGTGCTTCTCGATGAGGGCGGCCAGACGATCGGGAGGTTCGGCGTCGTACAACAGATCGAGGCGCTGCGCGACGCGGAACTCAGGCGCGAGCAAAGGATCGATCTCGAGCTCGAGCAGCTCGCCGAGGCGCGCGATCAGATTGAGGTCGGCGGGCGCGGGCGTCAGCACCGTCATCGCGCGCGTGGCGGCGTCAGTGGTGAGCGGCGCCAGCATGTGCTTCTTCGCCCACTGCTCGGGAAACGCGCGGAGCACGCGCGGGTCGGCGGGGGCGCTGGCGCGATCCGGTGAGGCGGCGGCGAGCCCGTAGGCCCGGCCCATCGCGTCGACCACGTCCTGCTCGGAGACCAGCCCCAGCTCGAGGAGCGAGGTATCGAGCGCGCCGCCCTGCTGGACCTGGCGCTCCATGGCCTCCGCCGCCTGCTCGGGCGTCAAGATCCCTTGCTCCACCAGAGTCTTGGTCAGGCGTTCCGGCACTCTTACCCCTTTCCGCTTTTCCAACAGATTCGGAGTCCGCACAATCCCGGGCGTGTGGCCGGCGCTCTGGATCGGGCTCGCCCTGAGCGCCCCCCCGGCCGAGGCCGAGTCTCGGCTGGTCGAGGTGGCCGTCCGCGCGAAACGAGCCGGAGACGCCGCCCTCACCCGAAAGGCCCTCCGCGGCTGGGCCACGCTGCGCCGGCATCCTCAGCTCCCGGCGGGTCTCGAGCCCGAGGCCGCCGATGCGACGGCCTGGGCGGCCGGCGCCGGTCAGCTCCGGATCTATGGATCGCGCCTACCCGACCGGGTCCGCGTCGGCGTGGACGATCCGGCGGCGCTGGTCGGACGCCTCGACGTCTCCATCGCCGCGGCGGGCGGTTGGGCGCGTCTCACCCGCGCCCGTGTCGAAGCCGCGGGGAGAAACGAATACACGCTGCCGGTGGGCGACCGGGAGATCCTCATCGAGGCGGTGATGACCGACTACGGACCGGAGGTCGTCCTGCGGCGGTCGATCCTGGCGCCGCCGTCGCGTGCGCTCCCTCCGCCGAAGCCGGCTCCCAAGACCGCCGCCGCCCCGCCCGCCCTGGTCCCCGGAGCGCCCACGGCCCCGGCCGCGCCCTGGTGGTGGATCGCGCTGGGCGTGGCGTGCGCGGGTCTCGCGGGTGTGGCGATCTATCAAGAGGCGAAGCGGTAACGAGCGAAGCGACAACGCGAATCAATTCGCGTCGACTCTATTTGACCACGAGGTCGAGGGCGACGTGCTCGTGGTCCTCGGATGCGCTCGCTTCCAAGGTGACCGCGTCGATCCGCTCGAGGACGGGCTTGAGCTGGAGCCGGAGCGCTTCGATCGCGAGGAGCTCGCGGCGGTGGTCGCGGCCGAAGGCGCCGGCCGCGAAGGCGGCGTCGATGGCCCGCGGATGTACGGCCGCGCGGAGGAACGGTGCGCGCTCCGGCTCGGGACCGAGGCGGGTGATCGAGGCCAGCCGGCGGAGCGCCGCGGCTCCGCTGCCCACGCCGGTGCCGACGATCATCATCCCGTCGAGCACATGGATCTCGTAGGGGCTGCCGGCGGCCAGGCCGGCGATCGGCGGGCGGGCGTCGGAGATCCAGGGCGTCTTGCGCAGCGGTGTCACCGTGAAGCGTTCGCTGAGCAGATGCTGGACCCGGTCGGCGGCGGCCGCGGTGGCGAGGCCGACCGTCAACGCCGAGGGGACGAGGAAGGCCCAGTCGAGCTCGCGTGAGGAGCCGCGCTTGGCCGATGGGCACTCGGAATCCAGGCCGAGACCCAACAGGCCGATCGTGCCGGTGAGGACGTCCTTCGGCAGGTCGAAGCCGAAGCCCAGGGCTGCGCGTTGGACGAAGCCCGGATCGGCGTGGACCAGGACCGAGAAGAGCGCGGGCGTGTCAGCCCAGCGACCGATCAGGTCGGCGGTGGTCCGCTCGGGCAATGCCTCGGCGATCAGGCGGCGGCCGATTCCGGACGGGGTCAGCTGCACCTGCACCCCGGCGCGCTCGTCAGCGATCACGGCGGCGGCGCCGCCCTCGATCCAGCGCGACCACTTGAAGAGCCGGGCGGTGGTCTGCCGGATCTGCTCTTCGGCGGCCGCGCGGGCGCGGGCGTCGCCGAAGCGAGTCCGGCGGCGCTCGTGGGCCGCGTTGGTCCAGGCCGCATCGCGCGCGAGGGGTCCGGGGCTGAAGAACGCGTACGCCACGCCGTCGCGGGGGAGGCGCTGGTACGCGGAGAGGACGCCCGCCAGGCGCGAATAAGTGGGGCCACCGGCGCTGATGGCGCGCTCGAGGTGGGCGACCGGGTTGGTGCCGGCGCTGGCGCCGAGCTGGCAGATCGCCTGGGTGTGCCGCGGCAGGCAGGTGATCGGTCGCTCGCTGTCCAGCGCCAGCACGGAGGCGGACTCAGCGCCGATCGCGATCCGGCGGCGATCGCGACCGCCGATACGGTCGAGCCAGGACTCGAACGCGCGGCGATCGGTGAGCCCGAAGCGGAACACCGAGACTCCGGCGCGGACGTCGGGGATGACGACGAACGGCGCCGCGGCGTCGATGCCGGCCTCGCGGAGGCCGTCGGCCGTGAGGACCCGTCGCGGATCGACTGGCCGCATGCCTTCGATCGAGGGCAGCCGATAACCGGAGCCCCAGATCGCCTCTGTGATCTGAGCACCGAGCGGTCGGCCGAAGGAAGGATCGACGGAGATCAGGACGTCGAGCACCCGGTCGGCCTGCTCGATCGCACGCGCGAGCTGCGGCGCGTAGAAGATCACGGCGGCGTCGGAGGAGACGTCGGCGACGGCCTCGGGGAGCCCGATGTGCTTGGCGGGGTGCTCGGTGACGGCGGTGAGCGTGGCGGGCTTCGCGGGCTGGGCGTGACCCTCGACCGACGAACCGAAGAGAACCGCAAGACAAGTTGCGGCCGTGAATCCGGGTCTCAGGAGGCTGTCGAAGGCGCAGCGGTCACCCGCTGGCCCTTCTTCCTTCGCAACGCGCGCTGCGCGTACGCCATTCCGACGAGCAATGAGGCAAAGAGCGGCGACATCGCGATCAGCACGACGATCAGCTTGTACTGGAACAATCCGGAGACCAGCTTGCTGAAGACGACGTCGAGGATGTCGCCATACATGAGACCGGCGAACAGGCCCGCCGCCACGACCATCGCGATCAGGTTCATCGTCACGAACCAGAAGATCCGCTGCTTTCGATACGGGTCCGCCGATGACATCGCCGCCCACGCTAGGAACCGCACGCCGGCTTGTCGACGGAAAAGCGTGTGTTGTTTTCTCCACGACCGTCGCGCGCTCCGCACTCGAATCTGTGCCTGCCCGGCACAGCGCTCCGCATCGTCCTGCGGTCCGATCCCCCAACCCCCCAAAGGCTAAGGCCATTCCGTCCTGCGAAGTACCCCACGTCGATTTGGTACGTCTCGTGCGAGGGGTCTCCGCAATGCAGCCCCTGCGCCTCGTCGTTTTGGCCGCTTTCCTCTCCACCGGCCTGTTCGCCGCCTCCGCCCATGCGGAGGGAACCTACTTCCTGGTCGAGCTGAACACCGGCGTGGGCGAGTCGGCGTATTCGACGGGGAGCGTCGGCCTGAACTACGGCCTCAGCCTCGGGACCTCGTTCAAGCTCAAGGCTCTCCCGCTCCGCTGGTACGTGCTCGCGTCGCTGGTGGGTCGGAACGCGAGCACCAGCGGCACGCATGGGGGCGTCCCGTATGTGGCCGAGCGCGTCGACCTGGATCTGTATGGCGCCCTTCGGACCGTACTCCCCATCTGGCGCATGCTGCGGATCTACGCCGAGGTCGGGGCGGGCAATCGCTTTCTCTTCAACACGATCCGGCGGGGCGACGACCTCGGCACCATCGACGGCCGCGACCATGCCCTCCTCTTCGTCCTCGCGCTCGGATTGCAAGCTCGATTGACAGAGACGTTCTCCGTCGGCCTCCGCGGCGAGATGACACCGATCGGGAGGGCCGATCTCGCGTCGCACGTCGCGGATGTCACCCCGACCGAGAACCGCCTCTCGGCCTTCGCGCAGCTGGGGATCCACTTCTAGTGCGCGCCGCGATCCCCGCGCTCCTTCTTCCTCTCGCGTTCGCGTGCGGTGGTGCTGAGGACGCTCGCGTCGAGCTCGACCTCCGCACCCAGCCGTGCACCGGTGGAGCGTGCACCGTCCACCTCAGCGGCGACGGGCTCATCTACACGGCGGGCAGCGAGAACGCGCAGGGCTACGCCGGCGAGGACACGCTCTACGCCGAGGTGTACACGTCGTCGGGCGCGCTCGCCCTGATCGAGATCGGCGTCAGCGATCTCGGGGTGCGGACGGTCCGCTATCGTGAGATCGTCGACGGCGACGTGGTGCTGGCCGGCCGCGTCGAGAACGCGGCGGTCAAGGTCCTGGAGAACGGCTGGACCTTCGCCTTCGAGGCCTACGATTCGCGCGGGCCGAGCGACGCTCCACCGGTGCGCGTCATCAGCAACGGCAGGGTGGTCCCGGGAGAGCGGACCCGCGTGCGCGGCGGTCCCGTGGGGACCGCTCCAGGTTTCGAGGGGCCGAGCGGTGCGGCCGACGCGGGCGTCCGGCCGGCCAATCCGCCGCCGACCCCGGACGCGGGGACCGACGCCGGAACCCGGCCGCCTCCTCCTCCGCCTCCCCCGCCTCCTCCTCCTCCGCCTCCTCCGCCTCCTCCGGCGCCGGTCGTGGTGGTCGATTCGGGCGGGTGCGACGCGCCGGACGACTACGGCTCGGGTTGCGACGGCTGCGACACCGGCAGCAGCGGCGGCTGTGAGGGCGACTCGTCCGGCGGCGGTTGCGACAGCAGCAGCTCCAGCGGTTGCGAGGGCGATACCGCCGCCTCCGCGGGTAACTGCGACAGCTGCGAAGGCGACGTGGCCTTCGCGGAGCCCCCCGAGGTCCGCAATCGGCGGGCGATGCTGGGGCTGTTGCGACTGTCCTGGCCGGTGTGGCTCGCCGGTTGGTTCAACCGACGAAGAAGGAAGCGGATCGCGCGCGTTCTCAGATCGTCCGCTCTCGACTGAACATGTCACCTGCAGCGGGCGTCTCGGTCCGCGACGATGCGACCACCACCACCGTGCCCGTCAGATGGTCGTGAAACGTCCGCGCGCGGCGATCGAGGATCAGCCACAGGTAGCCGGCGCCCCCCAAGAGGACGCTGAACAGCGAGAGCACGGCCCGCACGATGGCGCGCGGCATCCCAGTCCGGGCGCCGGTCTTCTTGCGGACCAGCTCGAGCCCGCAGACGAGCTTCCCGAGCGAGCGTCCGGCCAGCCCGTGGCTCAGCGCCGACGAGATCAACATCAGCCCGAACAACAGGACCAGCGGCAACGTCAAGTTGCCTTGCACCAGCATGACGCCGACGTCGTCGGGGTCGAGCCAATCGGCCGAAGCCAGGCGGTCACCGAACACGCCCAGGAGGAGCGGCACCGCGACCAGGGCGAGCAGCACGACCGAATCGATCACCAGCGCCAGCAGCCGACGCTTGCCGGACGCCAGGCGCAGCTGGATCCGCGTCTCCCCGACCTCGACCCTCGGCGCCGTCACCTCCGGCGTGCTGGGCACCGGGATGAGATTGGAGATCCCGGAGATGCCGGCGGGGTGGGAGAGCGGATTGTCAATCAGCGCGTGCGTCTGCTCGAGTCGAATCAATCGCTCCCGCAGCTCCTCCGGGTTCGTGGTCTCGTTGCTCTGGCGCATCTCGAGGCGCCGCGCATCGCGCGGATCGCGCTCGCTCGGCTCGTCGAAGAGCACGTCGAGCAGGGAGGGCTCCGGGCGGGGAAGGGTGCGTCCGGTCGGCTTGCCCCCGCCCGTCGTCGGCCGGCGGGTCGCCGCCGGGGACATCAGATCGTCGACCAGCTCGGGCCGGGCCGGCGGGCCGTCCCTTCGACCGCGGGCGAGCCCGGCCAGCTCGCCGGGGGCTGCGATCGTCTCACCGCCGACCAGCGGGCCGTGGCGCGTCTCTTCGTTCACCGGGCGCGCCGGGTACTTCGCCCCGGTCACCGGCTTGTTCTCGAGGAGATCGTGGTTGCGGCGGCGCTCGAGGGGCGGCGGTCCGGGCGGTGCTCGCTTGAGCGGGGGCGCGACGGGCTTGGTCTGTCCGGACGGCCAGGGCTCCGAGCCGAAGGCCGGCAGCTCCTGCGGAGCCACGCTCGGCTTCGGCGCCGCGGTGCGCGGCCGGCGCGGCAAGAGCGGGGATGGATCCGGCGGGATCTGGACCACGCCTTCGTCGGTGTCGGCGTCGAGGGAGGTGTTGGGCGTGAGCGCAGGCTGGGTTGCACGAGGGAGGCGGCGGGCCGGAGCAGGCGGCGGAGGTGCGCGGCGCCGCTCGAGGCCCGGCACCGAGGTGGGCGCGGTCCCCTTGCTGCGGGTGCCGGCCGCCTCGACGATCTCCTCCCACGGTTCATCTGCCAGCGGCGCGATCTCGGTGTTGGCGCGATCGGAGGGGACGCGCTTGGTGAAGCCGACGTCGGCGATGGGCGGCGGCTCGCTCCGCCTTCGCGGCGTTGGCTCGGTGCTCGACGAGCTCTTGACCGTCTCATCGTCGAGGAGGTCCACCTCGAACAGCGCGCGCCGCGGCAGCGGTCCCACGCCGGTGGGCTTGGGCCGCGGTCGGCGCTCGCGCGACGACTCGGGCAGAGTCTCTTCGAGTCGCTCGGACAGCGTGCTCCCGCACCGTACGCACTGGACGGCGTGAGCACGGTTCGGCGTTCCGCACCGAGGGCAAAGCAAAGCCAGGGAATCCTACGAAAGAAGGTCGAGCGCGTCGACCGGCCCGGCCACCCCGAGGATCTCCCTCCAGAATGCGGGCGTTGCGGCGAGGAGGGCCAAGGATTCACCCGTCCCCGGGTGCGGTCCGGCCAGCTGCTGGGCGTGGAGCATGAGGTGCTTCGGCCGGGCGCCTCCGGCCTCGCGAACGGCCCGGCTCCAGCGCTTGTTGGCGGCGAAGTCGCCGTGCTTGTCGTCCATCAGAACGGGATGTCCGACGAGCGCGAGGTGCCGGCGGATTCTGGTGCATTCGTCCGGTCTCGATGGTGGCGGCGAGCAGCGTGCCCTTAGGTTCGAGCCGGCCGAGCGCGGCGAGCGCCCGGATCACCGTGCGCGCGCTCTGGGGTTTGCCGTCATCGTCGGCCAGGGGTCGATCGATCGTCCGCTCGCCCTCGACCCGTCCGAGGGCCACGGCAAGGTAGCGCTTCGTGTACCGATCCCACACCGCGCTCGCGCGCTTCGCCATCTCCGACGACTTCGCCACCAGCAGCACGCCGCTGGTCGCCTTGTCGATCCGATGCACGAGGAACAGCTTGCGCCGCGCCGGATAGGCGGCCTCGAGCAGCTCGAGGGCGGTGCGACCGCCGCCGGCGCCGCCGTGGACGGACATCCCGGGCGGCTTCGAGACCGCCAGCAGGAGGTCGTCCTCGAACAGAATCTGGAGGCTCTTGAGCTGGGCCGGATCGGCGCGGTCGTCAGTCGTCACCGCGGTCCTTGACGTCGATCTCGTACTTGTCGAGCAGCCGGTAGAGGTGGCGCCGATCGATCCCCGCCTCGCGTGCAGCCTTCGAGATGTTCTGCTTGTGCCGGACGAGGAGGTCCTGGAGGTACTGGCGCTCGAAGGCGTCGAGGACCTTCGCCTTGGCGTCCTTGAACGGCACGGAGGCGTCGGGCAGCAGCACCGAGTTGCTCGGCGAGCGCCGCGGCGGGAGCTGCTTTCCGCCGCCCGACAGCTCGGCGGGGAGGTCGCTCATCGTGATCTCCTCGTTCTGCGCGAAGACCGCCGCGCGGCGCAGGATGTTCATCAGCTCGCGGATGTTGCCCGGAAAGGCGTACGACTCCAGCGCCGCCAGCGCGCCCGCGCCCAGGCGATCGGCGCGCGCGCCCGTCTCCTTGAGCTCCTCGCCGTACCGGCGGAAGAACTCGTCCACGATCAGCGGCAGATCCTCGCGCCGCTGGCGCAGCGCCGGCAGCTCGATCCGGATGACGGCGAGGCGATAGTAGAGATCGCCGCGGAACAGGCTGTCCTGCACCATCTGGTGGAGGTCACGGTTGGTGGCGCCGATGACGCGGACGTCGACGCGGATCGTCTTGTCCCCGCGGAGCCGCTGGATCTCGCCGCGCTCGAGCGCGCGGAGGAGCTTGGGCTGGAGCTCGATCGGGAGCTCCCCGAGCTCGTCGAGGAACAGCGTCCCGCCGTCCGCCCGCTCGAACACGCCGGCGTACGCCTGATCGGCGCCGGTGAAGGCGCCCTTCTCGTGGCCGAAGAGGGCGCTCTCGATCAAGGTGGGCGGCAGCGCGCTGCAGTCGAGGGTGACGAACGGCCCGTTCTTGCGCCGGCTCTTCTTGTGGAGCGCCCGCGCGACCAGCTCCTTGCCGGTGCCGGTCTCTCCCGTGACCAGGATGGTGAGCTCGGTCGGCGCCACGCGCTCGACGACGGTGTAGATCTCGCGCATCGAGACCGACCGGCCGACCAGGTCGTCGCACCGCTCGGCCCCCGAGGGCTCCACCGCGATCTCGGTGTCGATGGGCTCGAACAGGAGGGAGCTGTCGCCGATGTGGATCTCGCCGCGATGGCGGATCGTGGCCTCTTTCACCCGGAGGGCGCCCACGAACGTTCCGTTGGTGGAGGCGTTGTCGACGATGACGTACTCGCCGTTCCGCTTGTGGACCTCGAGGTGGTACCGGCTCACCGCCGGGTCGCGGATGACGATGTCGTTGTCGGCGACCGATCCGATCCGGATGACGTCCTTCTCGGTCTCCAGGGTCTTTCCAGCCTCGGGGCCCCCGGTCACGGTGATCCGGCACCGCTGGTAGACGATGGCCCGGCGCTCGCCGAGGGTCGCCTCTCGGGTCTTCGTGAACTGGTCTTCTCGGGTGGACGACAAGGAACCTAAGCCTCAAACGGTCATAGCATCTGACCTAAGTGTGGGCAATGGTGGAGCGTTTGCGGCGCCGTGTCTCCGCCGCCTCCGCGAGCACGTTCACTCGGGTGGTAATGTCGGTCATTTCCCTCTCCAGGGTTCGGATGTGGTCATAGAGTCGTTCCACCTCCTGCTGAGAGGGGAGGTTGGTGGCCGCGAGGATGCGACCGACGTTGCGCTCGAGCGCGCGTCGCGCATCGAGGCTCTTCAGCAGCGCGCGCTGCACGCCGCCGAACACGCGCTGATTGCCGAGCAACCGCGACGCCGCATGGACCACCCGATCCCGCGCCTCTCGCAGCATCGGACCACCCTAACACATGGTGATGGACCTCGATGCTTCGGCATGCGATTTCTCGGCGGTCCGTGGGCGTGCCGGAGATCTGGGATCGGGAGCTGGTGCTGGTCACCGGAAAGGGCGGCGTCGGAAAGACCACCATCGCGGCGGCGCTGGCGCGAAAAGCTCACCACGCGGGCCGTCGCGTCGTGATCGGCGACGTCTCCTCGGACGCGACCACCCGGTCCCAGCTCCTGGAGCTGTTCGGCCACGGCCACCTGAAGTCGGACGACCCGGTGGAGATGTCGCCCGGGCTGTACGGAATCCGTATCATGCCCTCCACCGGGCACAAGCTCTTCCTACGCGCCGCGCTCAAGGTGCGGATGTTCGTCGATGCTGCGATGCGTTCGGCGGCCCTCAACCGCTTCCTGATGGCGGCTCCGACGTTTCCCGAGATCGGGACGCTCTACCACTTGGTCCACATCCTCAGGATGAAACGGTTCGACCACGTCATCCTGGATCTCCCTGCGACCGGCCATGCGCTGGGGCTGGCGTCGCTCCCGAAGACCGTGCTCAAGATTCTGCCGACGGGGCTGATCGGTGACGCGATCCGGGACGGCCTGGCGGTGATGACCGATCCCGCCCGGGGCGCGGCGGTCATCGTGACGCTCCCCGAGCACATGCCCGTGACCGAGGCGCTCGAGCTGGGGGACGGGCTCCAGAAGCTCTCCATCGCGATCCGGTCCACGATCCTGAACAAGATGCCGGCCAATCCGTTCTCCGAGGAGGAGCGCCGGGCCCTGGATGCCCACATCCGCGGCCGCGCCGGCAGCCTCCTCCTCGGCACGCGGGAGCTCCGGAAGCTGGAGCGGGCGATCCAGGCGCAAAAGATGTATCGGGCCATGGTGCCGCCGGAGCAGCAGCTCGAGGTGCCGTTGTTGAGCGCACCCGACGCGTCCGGGATCCTCGCGAAGGTGGAGCAGGCGCTGTGAAGCTCGGCCGGCTGGTGAGGGAGAAGAGCGTGATCGTGGTGTGCGGCGCCGGCGGCGTCGGCAAGACCACCACCTCTGCGGCCATGGCTCTGGCGGCCGCGCGCGACGGCCGGCGCGCGCTGGTGCTCACGATCGATCCCGCAAGGCGACTTGCGCAAGCGCTCGGCATCCCGCCCACCGGCAAGGAGCCGATCCAGATCGGGCGCCACCTGCTCGAGCGGCACGGAATCGAGCTTCCGGCGAAGGGCGAGCTCCACGCCTGGATGCTCGATCCGCGGGTGGTGCTCGAGGGGGTCGTCGATCGCTTCGCGCCCAAGCCGGAGGACGCCAAGCGGATCCGCGAGACGCGCCTCTACAGCGCGCTGACCGAGGTGATCGTGGGCCTGCAGGAGTACACGGCGGCCGAGGCCCTCTACACGTTTCGCGAGGAGGGCCGCTTCGACGTCATCATTCTCGACACCCCGCCCTCCCGCAACGCGCTCGACTTCCTCGACGCGCCTCGCCGCCTCGCCCGGTTCCTCGACGAGCGAACGCTCTCGATCTTCGCGCCGGAGGACAAGAAGCTGAACCCGGTTCTCAGGGCTGCCTCCCGGATCGTGTTCTCCGCCATCAGCAAGGCGTTCGGCGAGCCCTTCGCGCACGAGCTCCAGAACTTCCTGGGAGCCTTCGGCAAGCTGTTCCACAAGATGCGCATTCACGCCGGCGGTGTTCGCAAGCTCCTCCAGTCGGACAGCTCCGCGTTCGTGGTGGTCACATCGCCGGAGGACGCGGCGCTGTCGGAGGCGATCTACTTCAAGGGTCGTATCAAGGATCTCGGGCTGGTCACCGAGGGCTTCGTCCTCAACCGCAGCTACGGGAGCGACCAGCCGTTCGAGCATCCGCAGGGGATGAGCGGCATCTCCGGGCTCGAGAAGCTGATCCCGATGGCCGACCTCGAGGCGGAGCGCGTCAAGGCCGATCACGCGCTCCTGGCGACGCTCGAGAAGGAAGGCAAGAAGAGCGGCGGGCACGGTGCGATGGCGTTGCCGTATCTCGACGAGGCGGTCGAGGATTTGCCGGCGCTCAACGTGCTCTCGAACTCCATCATGGCCTCGACCTGAGGCTCGCCTCAGACCAGGCTCACCGGCCCGTGGTCGTCGCAGTGCCCGTCGTGCGGGTGGTGCAGGTGGTCCTCTACCAGATAGTCGATGTGTCCCGCGTGTGGGATCGCCTCATGGCCGCAGCCCGGGCCGTGCGTGTGCTCTTCGTCGTGGGACGCACACTCGTGCTGCGGCGTGCAGCGGTCTGGGTTCTCCTTGGTGGCGCGCAGCTCGCAGCAGTCCGTGTGCCCAGCGTGCTCGTGGTGCAGGTGTCCCTCGTGCAGATAGTCGACGTGCCCCTCGTGGGCGATCCCGACGTGGCCGCAGCTCGGACCGTGCCGGTGGGCGTGGTTCTCGTGGATGGGATGCTCCATGCCTCTAGCGTCGGAGCCGAGGTCGGGAGGGTCAACGCGGCGAATCGCGACGCTGGACGTGGGGCCCCCGGTCGCGCACAGATCGCGGCGTCATGACTCCCGAGGAATTCCGTCACGCCGGGTATCGAACGATCGATTGGATCGCCGACTATCTCCAGCAGGTCGAGAAGTATCCGGTCCGCTCGCGCGTCGCGCCGGGTGAGGTGCGCGGACAGCTCCCCCCGCATGCGCCGGAGCAGGGCGAGGCGTACGACGCGATCCTCGGCGATCTCGAGCGCGTCATCCTTCCCGGCGTGACGCACTGGCAGTCGCCGAGCTTCTTCGCCTACTTCCCCGCGAACGCCTCGCCGCCCGCCATCCTCGGCGAGCTGGTCGCCGCGGGTCTCGGCGTGCAAGGCATGATCTGGGCGACCAGCCCCGCGTGCACCGAGCTCGAGACGCACGTGCTCGACTGGCTCGTCGAGCTGCTCGCGCTGCCCGCGCGATTCGCCTCGAGCGGCGCCGGCGGCGGCGTCATCCAGGACACAGCCTCCAGCTCGACGCTGTGCGCGATGCTCGCCGCCCGCGAGCGCGCGACCGGCTTCGAGACCAACGAGGGCGGCGTCGATCGCACGCTGACGGCCTACACCTCGGATCAAGCTCACTCCTCGGTGGAGAAGGCCGCCGGCATCGCGGGCATCGGCCGGCGGCAGCTCCGCCAGATCCCGGTGGATCGGGCCTACGCCATGGACCCCGTCGCCCTGGCCCAGGCGATCGCCGACGACCGGCGCGCGGGCCGCTTGCCCTTCTTCGTCAGCGCCACCGTGGGCACCACCTCGTCGACCGCGATCGATCCGATCCCCGCGATCGCCGAGATCTGCCGCCGCGAGGGCGTGTGGCTCCACGTCGACGCCGCACACGCCGGCAGCGCCGCGATCTGTCCCGAGCTCCGCTGGATCCACGACGGCCTGGAGCATGCCGACAGCTTCACGTTCAACCCCCACAAGTGGCTGCTCACGAACTTCGACTGCAACTGCTTCTACGTCGCCGACCGCGCCGCGCTGATTCGAACGCTCACCGTGCTCCCCGAGTACCTGAAGAACAGCGCGACCGCGTCGGGCGCGGTCTTCGATTATCGCGACTGGCACATCCCGCTCGGCCGCCGCTTCCGCGCGCTCAAGCTCTGGTTCGTGATCCGACACTACGGCGCCGAAGGCCTGCGTGCGCACATCCGCCGGCACGTCGCGCTGGCGCAGGCGCTCGCCGGCTGGATCGCTGCCGATCCTCACTTCGAGCTGGCGGCCCCCGCCCCGCTCAACCTCGTCTGCTTCCGGCACGTCGGCGGCGACTCAGATACGCAGCGGATCCTCGAGCAGCTCAACGACGGCGGAGAGATCTACCTGACGCACACCAAGCTCGACGGCCGGGTGGTGCTGCGGATGGCCGTGGGCGGCGCGTCCACCGAGCGCCGCCACGTCGAGCGGGCCTGGGCGCTGATCCAGTCGCTCGCCTGAGGACGGCGGACTGTAACCTCGGAGTAAGAGCCCGCCAGGCGACAGTCTGCGAGACTCTCTCCATGGCCATCGACGCCCTCGCCCGCAGCATCGCCCAGCTCGGCCCGCGCACGCAGCGCGTGGGAGGCCGCATCGCGGTCCTCGTCACCGACGCCCAGGCCGCGTGCGTGGTGGATCTGTCGGTGGCCGGCGGCCGCTGGACCGAGGGCGTCGCCGACGACGCCGACTGCGCGATCGTGGGGACCCGCCGCGCTCTGCGGGCGTTTGGCGATCCGGAGGCCTTCCGCGCTGCGCTCGACGGCGGCGAGCTCGCGGTGCTGGGCGCCGTGGACAAGCTGCAGGCGCTGGTCCGGATGATCGAGGCGGGTCCGGGCTGGGCCCGCGAGTTGCGCGCGGCTGCGGCCTAGGAGCGTGTAGCGCGTAGCGCTACCGCGAGCCCGGTCCGGGTCCCGGTCCCGGTCCCGGTCCCGATGGCGATCATGCAGCCCGGCGTGCGTTCATCGACTTGATGAGGCGCGTGGAGCTTGGCTCTGGCGGCTTGGACCTTCTGCTCGTTGGCGAGTCGGCGCCTCAAGCAGGTGTGGAGTGAGGCGGCGCTTTCGGTGCCAGAGCGAAGTGCCATCCGGTAGAAGCGAGCCTTCTCAGGTGGATTGAACTCTCCGGCGCCCTCGGCGGTGTCGTTCACGATGGAATCGGATGCCCGCCGAAGCTGATCGCGGACGTGAGCGTGACCGGGTTGCAGTTCTTGTGCGATCTCTTCAGCGATGTCGGCCTACTCGACGGCGAGCTGGTAGACCTCGAGCTTCTCGTGATCGAAAGTGATCATGCAAGCTAGCTTGCGGTAGCTCGTCCACTTTGACCAGCAGAAGGTCTTGGAGGTCGTTTCGTCTGGAATCGATCGTTGGGCGGATCGACTTCGACGCCTGGACTTGATCCCATGGTTTCGTGGCGAAGCAATACCGTTCTTGGACTCCGAGACAATCGTTCTTGCTCCCGCCGTCCCCTCTCGAGTGGCTCCCAGAAAATCATCTCGCGTACTTCGTCTTGGACGTCGTCGATGAGGTAGAGCTGAGCGCGATCGAGATCTCGATCCAGTCCAAGGACCCGCGAGGCGAGCGACCGTACTCGCCTCGAATGATGATCGCGCTGCTTCTGTACGCCTACTGCACCGGCATTTATTCGTCGCGGAGGATCGCGCGGGCGACCTACGAAGACATTCCATTCCGGGTGCTGGCTGGAGAAAGTCATCCCCACTTCACGACGATCAACGAGTTTCGGCTCGTCCACCTGGAGGCACTGAAAGCGCTCTTCCTCGAAGTCCTGAAGCTTTGCCAGAAAGCAGGTTTGGTGCGGCTCGGACACGTCGCACTCGATGGCTCGAAGGTGCAGGCGAACGCGAGCAAGCACAAGGCGATGACCTACGAGCGGATGGCCGAGGAGGAGAAGCGGCTGTCTCTCGAGATCGAAGAACTGCTGGAGCGAGCGCGCACGATCGACCAAGAGGAAGACGAGCGGCTGGGCGTTGAAGAGACTGAAGAGGACATCCCAGCGGAGCTCGCTCGCCGTGAATCCCGCCTTGCCCGCATTCGAGAAGCGAGGCAGCCATCTTCAGATCGGGACCCGGACCGGGACCGGGACCCGGACCCGGGTCGCGTGAGCGCTTACGCGCTACACGCTCCTAGCCGAGCTGCTCCGTGAGCTTTCGGAGCACGGCGCGGGCCGCCGACACCTGCGCCTTCGAAGCGCCCCCCACCGCGGCGAAGGACATCCGGGGGGCCGCCAGGTACTTCCGGGCCGCCCGCATCACCTGCTGGCCGTTCACGCCCATGAGCTGTGCGAGCCGCGCTTCGGGGCGGATGGGTTCGTGCCAGAGTTGGTGCGCGCCGAACCAGTGGCTGAGGTCCATCGGCGAGTCGAGGCCGAACTCGACGCCGAAGCGGGCGCGGCGGCGGACCCGATCGATCTCGTCCTCGCCGACACCCTCGTTCCGAACCTCGAGCAGGACACGTCCCAGCTCCTCGAGCGCGTAAGGGAGCTTCTTGTGGGCGACCGCCAGCTCGAAGTCGAGGAGCGCGCAGTCCGAGTACGAGTCGAGGCTCGCACCGACCTCGTAGACGATGCCCCGCTTCTCCACGAGCTCGACCTGGAGGCGAGCCGAGAGGCCGCCGTCGAGGACGCGGCGCAGGAGGATCAGGGCCGGGAAGTCGTCGTGCGACTCGGGATCGACGCGGAACGTGAGCCGCGCGCGTGTCTGGGCGTCGTCGGAGTAGACGAAGCGCGTCGACATGCGTCCGAGGAGCCGGGGCCGGGGGCCCTCGGCCGCGCGGCGTCCGGTGAACAGCTTGCCGAAGCTCTTCTTCGCGAAGCGGCGGCAGGCCGCGGGAGAGATCCGGCCTGCGAAGCAGAGCACGCTGTTGTTCGCGCCGTAGAAGCGGCCCCTGTGATCCTTCAGATCCCGCTCGGTGAAGCGCTTCAGGTTGCGCTTGGGCCCGTCGATCGACTGCGCCAGCGGATGATCACCGAACGCGCCGCGATGCGCGATGGTGTCGAGCTCGATCTCGCGGCCGCGCTCGTCGAGGGCGTCGAGGACCTCCTCGAGGATGATCGACCGCTCGATCTCCATCTCGGTGAAGTGCGGCGCGACAAACATGCGGCCCAGCAGATCCGTCGCGTCGCCGACGTAGTCGGGATGCACGGTCGACTGGAACGCGGAGTAGTCGCGGGTGGTGTACCCGTCGAGGTGACCGCCGAGGTCCTCCATCGCCGCATTGAGCGCCGTGGAGTCCGGGAAGCCGTCGCAACCGCGAAAGAACATGTGCTCGAGGAAATGGGACAGGCCGTTCGTCTCCTGGGTCTCGTGCCGGCTGCCGACGCGCACATACACGGAAATGCTCGTAGAATGGAGGTGCGGCATCGACACGGTCACGACGGTGAGACCGTTGTCGAGGCGGGTGATCGCGCTGGTGTACTCCGACACGTGGGATAATTTGCCAAGCCGGGTGCCCCCATGGCCAGGATAGAAGACTGATGCTCCGGGAAGCGGCGAAAGACCTGAACCGCCTGAGGCGGATCACCCAGACCATCGGGAAGTACGGGTACCACGAGCTGGTCAAGCGCTCGCCGGACCTCCCCAAGGAGCTGCAGACCGACGACTTCGGCCTGCCGGACCCGAAGGCCCCGCCCGCGGGCCCGCATCGCTTCCGGGTGATGCTGGAGGAGCTCGGGCCCACGTTCATCAAGTTCGGTCAGGTGCTGTCGACCCGCCCCGACCTGATCCCGAAGGCCTACGTCGACGAGCTCCGGACGCTTCAGGACGAGTGCGAGCCGCTGCCGTTCGAGAAGATCAAGGAGGCCCTCGAGGAGGGACTCCCCGCGGATCCCGACCAGCTGTTCCGCGAGATCGATCCGGTGCCGCTGGCGACCGCGTCGATCGCGCAGGTTCACCGCGCCGTCACGCTCTCGGGCAAGCAGGTCGTCGTCAAGGTCCAGCGGCCCGGGATCGCGGAGCAGATCCGAACGGACATCGACATCCTGTATCGCATCGGCCGCTTCCTGCACGCGATCCTCGAGGAGTCGGCGATGGCGGAGCCCGTCGGGATCGTGCGCGAGTTCGAGAAGGCGCTCGATCAGGAGCTCAACTTCCATCACGAGGCCCAGAACATCCGGGAGTTCGCGAGGACTCACCTGATGCGGAAGGACGTGGTCGTCCCGAAGGTCCACGAGGATCTCTCGAGCATGACCGTGCTGACGATGGACTACCTGGCGGGGGTTCCGTTCTCGCGGCTACCGAAGGACGTCGATCGGAAGGCGATCGCCTCCCGGATTATCCGCGAAGCGTTCGACGAGGTCTTCATCGACGGCGTCTTCCATGCGGATCCCCACCCGGGCAACCTGATGCTCCTCGACGACGGGCGGTACGGCATCCTCGACTTCGGGCTGCTGGGACGGCTGTCGCCGCAGATGCAGGAGACGCTGGTCGTCCTGGCGCTCGCCGTCGCGGTCCGGGACGCCGATACGGTGGCGCGGACGCTCTATCGCCTCGGTCAGGCCGACGAGCGCGTCTCGCTGGCCGAGGTCCGCGACGATACGCGGCTGGTCCTGGATCGCTACCTCGACAAGAGCATCAAGGAGCTGGACTCCACGCTTCTGCTTCAGGAACTGCTGGGCCTGGGCATGAAGCACCGGCTGCGCATTCCGGCCGAGTACACGATGCTCGGTCGCGCGGGCGCCACGATCGAGGGCATCGTGCGCGAGCTCGATCCCGACATCGACGTGGCGGCGGTGGCGAGGCCGTACGCCGAGCGGTTGCTGATGGGGCGCGTTGGGCCGGACAGCATGGAGGGCGGGCTGTACAAGGCGCTGCTCCAGTTCCAGGGCCTGTCGCAGGACATGCCGCTGCAGCTGAGTCAGATCCTCTCGGACCTCTCGAGCGGCAAGTTCCGCATCGACGTGCACGGACGCCTGGTGGAGAAGCTCATCTCCACGATCCTGATGGCGGCCGCCACGGTCTCGGGGGCGATCCTCGGCGGTGCGTTCGTCATCGGCTCGTTCATCGGCCTGGCGAAGCTGGACTGGGAGATCTTCGGGATCCCGATCGTGGGCGTCTTCGGAGCGGTGATCGGCACCATCATCTTCTTCTGGGTGATCGCGTACACGGTGCTGCGACCTCGGATGAAGAAGATCAGCCTGGTCCGCATGTTCATGCGCCGCCGTTGAGCGAAGGAAGCATCGCGGGCTGCCGGACGTTTATCTCTGCGCGCGCCGTGAAGATGAAGAGGTACCGGATGAAGAAGCTGGTCGCGCTGCTGATCGTTCTCCTGGCCGTCGAGACCTATGGAGTCTACGGCCGCCATCAGGCCGATCGCATCATGTACACGTGCGAGATGGAGGTCGGACCGCTGTGCTTCTCCTGGAAGGAGAACGCGCTGGGGAAGCTGCTGAGCGGCGATCAGGCCGCAGCGCTGGAAGAGAAGCTCGACAAGGCGAGGAAGGCATTCGAGGAGGACTTCGTGGACAAGCTTGCCCAGGGCGCGAAGAAGAAGAACGGCATCGAAGCTGCGCTCGACCAAGTCCGATCCAAGCTCCGCGAGGCGGGTGAAGCCATGAAGGACGCCTTCGAGGAGTGACCGGGCTGTTAGCCACCCCGAGGGGGAGGGTGCCAAAAACCGCGCAGAAGACCCCAGTAAGCACGGAAGATCAATCATTTTTTCCGTCCGCCGATGTCTGCAGCCCCGTGGACGTCTCTAAGTCCAAGAAATTATTAGGAAACCGATTTGCTGCCCGGTCGATAAGTTTCTTAGGATGAAGAGCGAGATGACGGAAAAGATCCTCACCCACGCAAGCCTGGAGGCGTTCTTTGAAACGCTGCTCCGGGAGGCCATGGCCGTCGAACGCATCGAGCTCTGCGGGGAAAGCTTCGTCTACGTCACGAACCTCTTCACCGACTTCGCGACCCATCAAGGTCTCCACGGCCGCCAGCGGGCCGGGGAGCGCGGGACCCCTGCGCTGGTCTGGCTCTACGAGGAGGCGCAGACCGCGAGCGATCGCGGCCGACGCTTCGACGCCTATCGCCGCCTCGGAGACGTCTCGTTGATCGTGAGCGGGTTCTTCACCCCGCACGTCGAGCGCAAGCGTTCGCTGGTCGGGGTCGACTACTACGTTCAGATGGGAACCGCCGCCTATCACGCCGCCGCATCGCTCGCGCATCGCAGCGGTTTCTCGCAGCTCTTGTCCGAGCTCTCGGCCAAGTTCGAGCGGCTCGTCGAAGTGCTCACGCGCATCGCCGAGCGGACGACGCTGCCGGTGGCCCGCAATCTCCGCGCGCTCTACGAGCGGATGATGCGCAACCCACAGAGCCTCGATCTGCGCGCTCGCTTGCTCAGCCAGGGTCTCGCTCCCGTGTTTGCGACGAGCGAGGCGAAGGCTTGATGGTCACTCGAGAGCTCCAGGGTCTGATCGAGACGCTCTATCGACTCGACGGTTCGCTGTCCGTCGCCGACTATCACATCGACGGAAGCACGCTCGACGTCCTCCTCGGCGCCGGCGCCACCAGCGCGCACCGCGAGCTGCTCGTGGTGCACCACGACGGCGAGTACACCGACCTGGCCCTCTACATCGCCGACGAGGTGCTGGTCCGCGCGCGTACGTTCCTGGAGGACCGCGGCGACCTCGACGCGTTCTGTGCCGCCACCGAGGGCGTATCGCACTTCGTCTACTTCACCTTCTGCGGCGAACGGCTGGACCGGCCGGTCTCTCAGATCGAGCTCGAGCTCCAGGCCGAGATCGACAAGTTCCTCGTGGTTCGCCTGTTCGCGCCCGTGGGGGAGGACCTGATCCCCAGGCTATTCGAGCAGATCCGCCTCGCCGATCGGCTGACCCCCTCGGAGCAGGAGCGATATGTGGTCGCCAACCGCGCCGGCCGCCGGTATGCCCGGTGGCTGGACCGACAGATCGTCCGGGGGCGCGCGGCCTTCGCCATCGAGGACGCGCGGGCCCTGTATCGTAAGCCGCTCTCTGCGAAGCTCGACCACATTGCTCGGGCGGCTTGAGATCGCGTAGATTCGTCCCTACCGCTTGCGCGACATCGTCAAGTCGTGCCTCTCCCTCGTCGCTGGTGACTACAGGTTCTATCGCGTCTACGCGCTGGACCTGTTGCCTCCGCCCCTCGCGCTACGGGCCTCGCCCGAGGTGGAGTTCCAGGTCACCGACGAGCGCGCTCCCGAATCCGTGGTGCTGAGCGCGTTGATCGGCGGCGCGCCGGCGGCGACCTGTTGGCTGTGGTGGGGCGAGCGCTATCACCGCGAGCGAAACTTTCTTCCGCTCGGTCCGAAGGAGGCGAAGCTGGTCCACATCGAGACCCACGCGACGTTCCGTGGCCGCGGCGTCGCGTCGCAGCTCCTGGCGTTCGCCGCCATCGACATGCGGATGCGGGGCTTCGAGCGCCTCTACGCCCGGATCTGGCACAACAACGTGCCCTCGATCCGCGCGTTCACGCAGGTCGGATGGACGTACGATCAGACGGTGCTGGAGCTCGATCCGCTGCGCCTGGGCCGGCGGATGCGGATGAGCATCAGGGGCACGCGCTGACCGAGCCCTCGAGGCGGTTGTTGCCCTTGTCGTCAACGCGAGCGCCGTCGCCGCAGCTCGCGAACGTCGCGAACTTCGATCCCTTGATGCGGGTGCTGCTCGCTTCGATGCTGGCCCCGCCGAACGCGGCGCAGCCGTAGGTGACGTTGCCGATCAGGTTGGAGCTCGAGATCCGGACGGACGCCTGGTCGCCTGCGAGCACGCCCGCCTCCTTGCAGCCCTCGACGCGTGTTCGATCGACGACGACCTTTCCGCCTTGGGCCACCACGCCGCTCCCGTCCACGCAACCCTTGATGACCGAGCGGACCACCACCACCGGATCGGCCGCCACGTCCTCGACCAGGATGCCGCCCAGGCGAGGTTTCGTGACGGTGGCGGTGACCGTGCCGCTCGCATCGGCGTGGTAGGCCACCGCGAACGCGCCCGGGGTGTCGAACCGGGCCGACTCGACGATCACGCGAGCCTCGACGCCGTTGGCGGTGATGGCGTCGTTGCCTTCGCCCTTGGGCACCGGATCGCCCAAGAAGTGGGTGCCTGCGACCGTGACCACCCCGGAGCCGACCAGGATGCCGCTGGCGCGCCCGTGGCGGATCTCGCCGTCCTCGAAGCGGACCACCGACTCGGCGACCAGGTGATCGACGACGCTGATGGTGCCCTTCTGCGATCCTTCGATGGTGCAGCGACGGAAGAATGCATCCGCGCCCGAGAGCCCGATCGTCTGATCGAGCGTCCTCCCGAAGGTGGTGTCGTCGACGCGGATCTTCGCGCGCTGGCCGATCAGCGAGGCCCGGGCGGCGCCGTCGATCTGCACGTTCTTCGCGATCAGCGTGGCGCCCTGGGTGGCCACGATCGCGTTGCCACCGCCGAGCACCCGCGTGTCGGTGAGCTCGAGCGATCCGCCGCTCAGCTGGAGCGTGACGGTCGCGCTCTTCTCCAACCGCGAGCGCCGTATGAACGCCTTGGAGGTCTCGAAGCGAAGGACACGCTTGGTCTCGTCGCCTCCGGTGGCGATGCAGTCTTCGATCGTGACGGTGGCGGTGGTGGCCTGAAGACACGACATCGGACCGCAGGCGAGCTTGACGTGGGCCAGCGAAGCCGAGGAGCGCGTGAGGGAGAGCGCGTCGTCCTTGAGCCCCGCGGAGATGGTCGCGTTCTTCACCGAGAGGCTCTCGACGAAGTGGGCGGCCAGCCCGCCGCCGATCGAGAGATGGTCGAGCGTCACCTCGTTGCCGGTGATGAAGACATGGCCGCGCACGACGACGGCGCCGTCGCCGACGACGGATACGGGCCGATCGATGGCGATACGCTCCTCGTCGTAGGCACCGCGCAGGAGCACGATGCGCTGCTCGATCCCTCCCAGCGCCTTCGCGAGCGTGCGGTACGGCGTGCGCTCGTTGCCGTCCGCGGCGTCATCGCCGGTCGGAGAGACGTACGCCGTCGTTCGTGGTCCCGGAGGCGGAGGGACATGCTCGTCGCGCGTCGCACCGACGCAGCCGGTGAGGACGAGCAGCGAGAGCGCGCGGGCTAAATGTGGAACCAGGGCGTGATCCAGAGGTACTTCACGTTGAGCGTCCACCGCAGGACCATTTTGAACGGCAACAGCATCATCGTCATGAAAAGCATCGCGACCACGTTGTAGCGCACGATCCCCAGCTGTCTCATGATCGGTTTGTCCTTGAAGGCCACCCAGGCTGCCGGGATCACGCTGAAAAACACGCCCAGAGTGATGGCGCCGATGATGAAGCCGCCCCAGTAGCTGCGGGCCCCCAGGAGGTAGGGCCAGTCGATGTTGTTGAGGGCGACGACCTTGTGGGGGTCCCAGTACTGCCAGGGGAGGAAGAAGTTCCAGCCCGGGCCGCGCAGAAAGACGCCGATGAAGATCTGACAGACCCACAGCAGGTGGAAGCCGAAGAAGAAGGTCAGGATCGCGAACTTGCGCTCCTTGAAGGTGTAGTAGCCGTTCCCCTTGGGGTTGATGTCGATGTACGGGATCAGCATCAGCCCGACGATGATCAGCGACGGGAAGACGACGCCGGCCAGCCAGGGATCGAAGTAGACCAACATCTCCTGGAGGCCGAGGAAGTACCACGGCGCCTTCGACGGGTTCGGCGTCAGGGTCGGGTTGGCGGTCTCCTCCATCGGCGCATCGATCGCGAGCGACCAGATGCAGAGGAAGAGGAACATGATCAGCCCGGCGATGAACTCGACGCGGACGAAGTAAGGCCACGAGTGGATCTTGTCGGGGAGGACATCCTCACCCTTCTTGGCGCGGATGCGCAGCTTGGCCGTGCCGACCTTGAGGTCGGCCGGGCAATCCATCGGGTGATCGGAGTGGACGATCTCACCGCTCATCGAAGTTGCCTCCCGCTACAGCGGACCGGAGATGCCGCCGTCCTTCCTGATGCGCCAGAAGTGCAGGATCATCAGGACGGAGGCGACGATGGGGATGAAGATGCAGTGCAGCACGTAGAAGCGCAGCAAAGTCGGCGGGCCCACGTTGACCGCGGCGGTCAGGAACGTGCGCGCGTTGTAGCGGGGCGTGACGCCCAGCTCGGCGCCGAACGGCCCCTCGGTGCCGAGGAGCGGCGTGGCGCGGGCCATGTTGGTGCCGACGGTGACCGCCCAGATGGCGAGCTGGTCCCAGGGCAACAGGTAGCCGGTGAACGAGAGCAGCAGGGTCAGCGTCAGGAGGAGCACGCCGACGACCCAGTTGAACTCCCGGGGCGGCTTGTACGAGCCGGTCATGAAGACGCGGAACATGTGCAGCCAGACCATGATGACCATGGCGTGGGCCGCCCATCGATGCATGTTCCGGGTGAACATGCCGAAGGGGACGTCGAAGTCGAGGTACTTGATGTCGTGGTATGCGTACTCGCCGGTGGGGCGGTAGTAGAACATCAGCACGACGCCCGTCACCACGGTCACCAGATAGAGGAGGAAGGTGAGGCCGCCCGCGCACCAGGTGTAGCGGTAGCGGATGCCGTGCCGCCGGACCTTCGTCGGGTGGAGGTGGAGCCAGACGTTCGCCGAGATCTGGAGGGCCCGGTTGCGGGGCGTGTCGGTGTACCCGTGGCGGAACGTCGACGTCCAGACCTGCGACTCGGTGATGAGCTGCCAGACGCTCTTCTTCTCTTGCTGCTGCTCGTTGTCGGCCATGATGGTCTAAACCTTTGCGTTGGCGGCCGGGTCGGTCCACTGGCCCTTCTCGAAGAGGAACGAGATGCCCTTGTCGACGTTGATCTCACCGGCGGCGTCGATCCAAACCTTGAGGCGTTCGAGCGGGCGAGGCGCCGGGCCTTCGAAGTTGATCGCGGTGATGTCGCGGCCGCGCTCGAAGTCGAAGCCGCGGAACCCGGAGCCGTGGCACGGGCACTTGAACTTGTTCTCGGCGGCCAGCCAGCGCGGCGTGCAGCCGAGGTGCGTGCAGATGGCGGCGATCGCGATGATCCAGTTGGTGCCGGCCGAGTCGACCCGCCGCGCGATCCAGACGCGCTGGCTCGGGATGTACTTCTCGCTGACCGTGTTCGGGCTGTAGTCGCTGGCGTGGCCTGCCTTGAAGAGCGTCGACGGCTCGAACAGCACGCGCGGATACATGAACCGAACGAAGCCGAGGCTGAGGACGCCGAGTGCACCGAGCGTCCCCGCCCATCCCCCGAGCGACAAGAAGTCTCGCCGCGACCACGTCCAGTCTTTGGTCTTTTCGTCTCGAACTTGACCCGCCATGGCGCTGAGGCGAGACCTATGAATTGCCGTCCGGCCTGTCAAGCTGGATCACCGCCGAATCGCCCAGCGATTCCTCGGATTTAGACCCATCGGGAGTGGCCCTATCCGAGACACACGCCCGACGAAGCCTTGACCCTGCCAGCCAGGACAACTACACCCGGCCCGACATGATCTTCGGCTCTCCCAACGGTTGGGACAACTTCATGGTCATCCTGACCAAGCCGGACAACATCCCGATCCTCTTGATGGTCGGCTCGGTGGCGTTCTTTACCTGGCTTTCGATCCGCGAGGGCCTCAAGAACGACCGCCTGATCAAGGAAGGGCGCCGCGACGAGGTGCTCCGCCAGATGCAGGACTGACGCTCCCGCCCATCTCGGCGACCTCCGCTGCCGCCTCGATCCTCGCCATCAGATCCTCGATCCGACCCCGCTCCTCCTCACCGCTCCTCGACGACAGCGCTGCGAAGCGCAGCAGCGTGAGCTGCGCCAGCATCTCCTCCAGCATCCCTGTGGCGCGGTCGATCCGACCTCGCGATCGATCGCGAAGCTCCTCGAGCCGCGATCGCACGCTCGGCGGTGCGGTCGCGAGGGCGGCCTCGAGCTCGAGGATCGTCTGCTCCTCGGCGAGCGCACGGGCGGCGAACGCCTCCACGAGCCGTTGCTCTCTGGCGTCGGCGCCCGGGGCCCGGGCGAACGCGACGCGGATCTCGTCGCGGAGCGACTCGATCTTCCGCCCTCGAGCACGGGGGATCGGCTCGCTGAAGAGCGCAGCGGGCAGCAGGAACGGCCACAGGGCCAGCATCAAGAGCGGACGGAGCGGATGCGCCTCCTTTCGGCGCACCGAGGCGGCCGCGCCCGCCCCCATCACGACGTAGACGGCGACCACGATCAGGCCCGCCATGGCCGCGCTAGCCTCCCACCAGGAACGCGTCGAAGCCCCAGACCGCCAGGGAGCCGGTCAGCGCCAGCACCAGCATCGCGATCCGCGCCAGGACGCCGATCCGGTGGCGCTCCGCCGGGTCGAGCGGTTCGGTCGAGACCCGGCCCTTGATGGCCTCGCCCGTACGAAGCAGGGTGCCGTGGAGGCGCTTGCCGGCGACCATGGCCGAGAGCGCGAAGCAGAGCACGACGGAGAGGGGCCCGGCCCAGAGGTCGTCCCACTTGCAGAGAAAGTATGGGACCGGCGCGAGCGCCGCCAGGATGAGCGCGCCGGAGGCGGCGGAGGTCGAGAGCGCTCCGACCAGGCGCGACAGCGGCAGGCGCGCCGAGGCCAGGATCCCCGCCGCCCAGATCGGCCCCAGGGCGGCGGCCAGCGCGATCAGCGCGTCGATGGACGACAGCACTGCGGCACGAAGCGCGGCGACGGGGCCGTGCGGGATCGTCAGCACGACCGCGAACAGCGCGGTGCCCACTGTGATCGCCGAGAGGCTGCCGAGCAGGGCCGACTCGAGCCGCGCCGGATCGAGCAGCCGCTCGACCACGCGATCCGGAGCGCCGAGCAGATCGAAGAGCAGCGTCGGAGGCACCGCGTCGGGGACCACGCGGATCGTCTCGTCGTCGGCGATCACGAACGGAGAGGTCGGTTCGATCAGGAGTCGTCCGCTCATGATCACATCCCTCCCAGCCGGGCGGCGAAGACCAGGCCCAGCACCAGCTCGAGACCGACCGCGAAGCGGCGAGCGCGCGCGGTGGGATCGATGCTGCGAAGGATCCGCGCGCTGGTGGCGGCGGCCGCGGCGAGCGCGATGATCGGCAGCGCTGCGCCGGGCGCGATCAGAGGACGCGCCCGTGAGAACAGCGTCAGGTACGCCATCAACGGCAGGGACGCCGCGACCACCACGCCGGCGACCAACAGTCCGAGCGCGATCGAGGCGGCGACGACCCGCGGGGAGACGGCGACTCGGAAGTATGCCGAGAGCAGGATCGCGCTCGGCACCACGGCCGCAAAGGACTCGAGCACGGCCCGCAAGAGATCGATCCGCGGGAGCAGCTCGCCTCCGAAGTGGAGGTCGTCGAGGGCCAGCGAGGAGAGCGAGGCCAGCGCGATCAACATGGCGCCCGCCGCGCCGACCGCGGCGGTGACCCAGACCGGACGGGCCTGAAGGCGCAGCGCCTCGCGCGCGGGACGGTCGAGCGCGTCGAGGACGGACGAAGGAAGGGTACCGAAGGTGGGTTTCATGGCGCGGACCACGAGCAACAGCTGTGCCGCCGCCCCGCAACCCAGCTTGCCGCGCCGCACCGGGTACGGCGCTGCCCGGCTCGGTCGATCCGTCGATTGATCGTACGAGCTCTACTTCTGGCGCCTCTTGACTGGGGGCTCGCGACTGCCGACTGTCGGCTTCGCATGTCGCTGAACCTGGCCACGCTGCTCAAGGAAGCGGCGACCAACCACCCGGAACGCGCCGCGGTCATCGTGAACGGCATGGAGATCAGCTACGCCCAGCTCTGGGCATACACGCAGCGGTTCGCCGGCGGGCTCCAGAGTCTGGGGGTCGAGCCCGGCCAGCACGTCGCCGTCATGATCCCGAATACCCCGCACTTCGTGATCGCGTACTACGGCGCGCTGATGGCGGGTTGCTCGGTGGTCCCGTTGAACGTGCTGCTCACCCCCGACGAGATCGCTTACCATCTCGACGACTCCGACGCGGTGGCGCTGGTGGCGTTCGAAATGTTCCTGGATCCGGTGCGCGCCGGCTTCAACCGGGTACCCAGCTGCAAGCACCTGATCATCGCCAAGGCGAACCCGACCGATCTGGAAGCGCCCGAGGGTGCGATCAACATGAGCGCGCTGATCGGGGCGAGCGACCCGATCGTCGAGGTGCCGGCGACGATGCCCGACGACACCGCGGTCATCCTCTACACCTCCGGCACCACCGGCCGGCCCAAGGGCGCCGAGCTCTCGCACTTCAACCTGTTCTACAACGCCGAATACAACGCGAACCGCTTGTTGCGGATGCCTCCGGACGAGCTCGCGGTGGCGCTGGTGACCCTGCCGCTCTTCCACAGCTTCGGACAGACGTGCCTGATGAACGCAGGGCTGGTGCGCGGGGGGACTGCCGTGTTGATGCCACGGTTCGATCCCAAGCAGGCCTTCGAGCTCATCCAGACCCACCGCGTGAACCTCTTCGCGGGCGTGCCCACGATGTACTTCGCGCTGCTCCACTTCCCGGAGGCGGACCAGTACGACGTGTCGAGCCTGAAGCGCTGCGTCTCCGGTGGCGCGGCCATGCCGGTCGAGGTGATGCGGGCGTTCGACGAGAAGTACGGCGTCAACATCCTCGAGGGCTACGGGCTGTCGGAGACCTCGCCGGTGGCCAGCTTCAACGTGCTCGATCGGCCGAAGAAGCCCGGTTCGATCGGTCTGCCGATCTGGGGCGTCGACTTCAAGCTGGTCGACGAGCAGGGGGAGACGATCACCGCGTCCGGGACGCCGGGCGAGATCTGCATCAAGGGCCACAACGTGATGAAGGGCTACTACAAGCGGCCCGAGGCCAACCGCGGAGTCGATCGTCGACGGCTGGTTCACGACCGGAGACATCGCCACCCGCGACCACGACGGTTACTACTTCATCGTCGACCGCAAGAAGGACATGATCATCCGTGGCGGCTTCAACGTGTACCCGCGCGAGATCGAGGAGGTGCTCTATGCCCATCCGGCCGTCGCCGAGGCCGCCGTGATCGGCGTGCCGGATGAGAGGCTGGGCGAAGAGGTCAAGGCGATCGTCGCGCTCAAGAAGGGCAAGGAAGCGACGGAGTCCGACCTGATCGCCTACTGCAAGGAGCACGTGGCGCCGTACAAGTATCCGCGAAGTTTCGAGTTCCGGTCCGAGCTGCCCAAGGGGCCTACCGGTAAGATCCTCAAGCGCGCGCTGCGCGGCTGATCGCGCCTCCGTAATCCGTCGCTCGCCGAGGCCTCGGCACCACACTAGGATGAGGCCATGAGCGCCTTCGAGGAGCGGATCGATCGCTGGATCGACGCGCTCTGCGCGGGTGTCCGGGTCTTCGAGGACCGCGCGCTCGATCCCCACCTCTTCGAGCCGGCCGTCGACGAGGGTCCGACGGACGAGATCCGCGTCCGGCTCCCGGCCCCCCGCGTCCCGTCGATGGCTTGATGCGGCACCTCAAGCGGATCCTCGCCCTCCTGATCGGCGTCCACGCGCTCCTGCTCCTCGGGCTGGTGTACCTGCACTTCCATCAGGAGCTCCTGGTGTTTCAACCGTTCGGCGGCGTGCGGAGCCACCCCGAGGACTACGGGGTGCCGTGCGAGGAGGTGTTTCTCGGGACCTCCGACGGGGTCCGCCTGCACGGCTGGTTCCTCTCGAAGCCCCAACCGCGGGGGACCGTCCTCTACTTTCACGGGAACGCCGGCAACATCACCGACCGCCGACTGGCGCTGGACGGGCTGCTCGCCCTGGACTTCGACGTGTTCATCTTCGACTACCGCGGGTTCGGAGCGAGCACCGGATCGCCCACCGAGGCCGGCACGTACGTCGATGCCGCGCGCGCCTGGTCGTACCTGGTCGACGAGCGGCGGATCCCCCCTGATCGGGTGGTACTCTGGGGGCGATCCCTCGGCGGTGCCATCGCAACCCAGCTTGCGACGAAGGTAAAGCCGGCCGCGCTGGTCCTGGAGTCGACGTTCACGTCGCTCCCCGATCTCAGCGACGAGCTCTATTGGATCCCCGACAAGTCTTGGGTGAAGGTGCAGTACCCGACGTTGAAGCGGATCGAGCGCATCACCGTTCCCTACCTGGAGGCTCATTCCAAGACAGACGACCTCATCGGGTATCACCATGGGCTCGCGCTGTTCGCCGCCTGTCCCAGCGGGCACAAGCGGTTCATCGAGATCGGTGGAACCCATCGCAGTGGTCATCTCACCCAGCGCGCGTATCGTGAGCGGGTGCACGCGTTCTTCCAGGAGATCCTGCCGCTACCCCCGCCCGAACAAATCGATTGACGGACCGAACGAGCGTTCGGCAGCCTGCGTCCGTGGTTCGAAAGCCGCTGGCGGCCAAGGTTGCGCGACGGGCGCGAAATGCCGGCCGGCAGCGCCTCGACATCGTCCGGGCCGCCGCGCGGTGCTTCGTGCAAGCAGGGTTCGAGTCCACCACGATGCGGGCGATCGCCGACGAGTGTGGGTTCACCGCGTCCTCGCTCTACACGTACTTCGAGAGCAAGGACGAGATCTTCAAGGCGCTCTCCGCCGAGGTCGAGCAGCGCTTCCTCGCGGTGTTCGAACGCCCCTTCCCGCGGGACCTGGCGTTCCAGCAGCGGACCGAGCTCCTCATGATGCGGTTCCTCGAGGCGGCCCAGGAAGACTACGACTCGCTGGTGTTCCTCTCCAGCACGTCCGGGCGCGAGGCGACGGCCGACCTCCCCTTCATCCAGGCGTTCTCCCGCTGGATCGACCGGCATTCGACGAAGAAGGAGCGCGGCGGTCACTCGGCCGACGACACCGCCTTCTATGTCTGGGGCGTCATGCAGGCGTTCTTCCTGCAGTGGCTCTCGGAAGGGTCGCGCGAGCGGTTGGGGAACAAAGTGCCGATGATCGTCAACTTGATCTTCAGAGGCTTGAGCCGATGAGCACATGGATTTGGTTATTGGGCGGGCTGGCGGCAGCCGGCGGTGCCTCGGACGTGCTCGAGGCTTTGGCCCCGACACCGGGCGGGCTCACCACGCAGCAGGCGATCGAGATGGCGCTCCGTACCTCGCCGAGCGTGGAGAAGGCCGAGGCGGAGTACCGGAGCCGCGCGTCCGACGCGAGCATCGCGTTCCTGGGCTTCGCGCCGCGGTTCGACGGGCTGGCCGGCTACACCCGGCTGAGCCCGGTGGTGCCGAATGATCCACTCCTGGCGATGGTGTTTCCGAAGACGGTGAACAACTACTCGCTCCGCGCCACCATGTCGGTGCCGGTGAGCGATTGGTTCCTGACGGTGATTCACGAGTACGACGCCAGCTTCGCCGCCGAGGAGGCCGCCAAGCAGCAGGCGCGCGCCACGCGCGAGGGGGTGGCGCTGTCGGCGGTGATGGCGTTCCTCAACGCGGTCCGGGCCCGTGCCGCCCAGATCGTGGTCCTGAAGTCGGTCGAGGTGCTCTCGGCACAGCTCGAGGATCTGACGCAGCTGGAGGCGGCCGGCCTGATCACCGAAGGCGACGTCCTCCAGGTCCGCGCGCAGCTCGCCAGCGCCAGGGTGCAGCTCGAGCAGGCAAAGGGTCTGGTCGAGGTGACCCGCGAGACCCTCCGTCGCACCATCCACAACGACGACGTCGTGCTCGAGCACGGCGAGGATCTTCTCGGCCTGCTCGATCGGGAGGTGCCCTCGGAGAAGGCGGCGCTCGCCCAGGCGCTCGAAGAGCGGGCCGAGGTGCACGCGCTCGAGAAAGTCATCGAGGGACGGATGGATCAGGTCGCGTTCACACGGGGGCGCGTCTTCCCCCGGCTCACGGTCGACGGACAGGCAGAGTACGCGAAGCCCAACCAGCGGACCTTCTACAATCCGTCGCACTTCAACGCCACCTGGAGCGTCGGTGTCTTCCTGGGCTGGTCGCCGAACGACGCCATCCACTCCTGGTCGGACGCGGACAAGGCCGAGCAGCAGGTGGCGGCCGCCCGCGCCGATCTGGCCGAGGTCTCCGATGCGATCGCGATCGAGGTCTCGAGGGCGGTCAGCACCTATCGCGCCGCGCGCGGATCGATCGGCGCCGCCAAGGAGGCCGTCGATGCCGCCGAGGGCGCGTTCGCCGATCGAGAGAAGCTCCTGTCGGCGGGCGGCGGCACTACGCGCGAGCTCTTGCTGTCCGAGCAGGATCTGCGGCGTGCCCAGCTTCAGCTCATCAACGCGCACCTCGATCTTCGGCTCGCGCTGGCAAGCCTGGATCGCGCGCTCGGCCAGCTGGTGAAGGAGAGTAACCCATGAGGCGTTGGATCGTTCTTGTCGTGCTCACGGGAGTGGCGTGCTCCAGCGCCGAGGGCAAGGAGCAGCCGGAGAAGAAGGCGGCCACCGAGAAGGTCGCGCCCAAGTCGCGCGCCGTTCGGGTCGAGGTCGCGGCGATCGCCGAGTCGCATCCGACGCTCGACCTGGTGCTCCCGGGTGAGGTCGAAGGTTCGCGCGAGTCGATGCTCGCGTCGCCCAACGGCGGCGTGGTCGAGCGGGTGCTGGCCGACGTCGGCGATCGGGTGAAGGCGGGGCAGGCCCTGGCCTGGGTGAACAAGTCCCTCCTCGACGTCCAGCTCGAGCAAGCCAAGGTGCAGCTCGACATGACCGGGAGCGACTTCGAGATGGTCGAGCGCGCCGGCAAGAGCCTTCCGAAGTCGCGCCGCGACGCTGCGCAGTTCCAGAAGCAGGCCGCCGAGGTTCAATACAAGCTCGCCGAGCTCAACGCGCAGCGTGCGGTCGTCCGGGCCCCGTTCTCGGGCGTGATCGCTGCCCGCCGGGTCGAGCAGGGTGAGGTCCTTCCGCCCGGCGGTCCGGTGATGCGGCTGGTGAGCGTGGATCCGCTCCACGTGTCGCTCTCGGTGTCGGATCGCGACGTCATCAATCTGGCGCTCAAGATGCCGGCGAAGATCTCGACCGAGGCCGGCGCCAGCATCTACGAGGGCCGCATCCACCAGATCAGCCCGGCGGCGGACCTCGATACGCGCACGTTCGAGGTGCTGGTCGAGGTCGACGATCCGAAGGGCTTGCGCCCTGGGATGATCGCCACCGTGCGGATCTCGGTGGCCGTCGAGGGCGATCAACTGGCGATCCCGCAGTACGTGTTGGTGACGCGGCTCGACGGCAACGGCGTGTTCATCGACGACCACAGCGTGGCGCGCTGGCGCCCGCTCCAGCTCGGGCGCGTGGTCCGCGGTCAGGTGATCGTGGAGTCGGGGATCGGCGCGGGCGATCGCGTGGTGGTGACCGGACACCGTGAGCTTCAGGACGGCGATCCGCTGATCGTGGCCCGCGAGGGTCAATGCTGCACGAACGGGCAGATCGCCTTCGAGGGTGAGTGATGCTGCGGAAGTTGATCGAGCGAGGCTCACTGGTCTGGCTGGTGGTCGCCTGTATCTCCATCTTCGGGTTGAAGACCTATCTGTCCCTGCCGCGCGAGGCGGCGCCCGACATCGAGATCCCCGTCATCATGGTGACGACGCCGTACCTGGGCGTTGCGCCGAAAGACATCGAGACTCTCATCACCATCCCGATCGAGAACGAGCTGGCGTCGCTCAAGGACGTCAAGAAGATGTCGTCCACCTCGGCGGAGGGCGTCAGCCTGATCTCGCTCGAGTTCGAGCCCGAGGTCGTGATCGAGGACGCGCTCCAGCGGGTGCGCGATCGGGTGAACCGTGCCCGCTCGAAGGTCCCGCAGGAGGCCGACGACACCGACATCCGCGAGATCAGCTTCGACGACTTTCCGATCCTGATCGTGACGCTGGCCGGCCCGGTCGACTCGCAGCGGCTCAAGCGCATCGGCGAGGACTTCGCCGACGAGGTCCGGCGCATCCCGGGCGTGCTGGAGGCGAACGTCAACGGTGGCCGGGAGCGGGAGATCGCGGTCCTGGTCGATCCGTTCCGGCTCCAGCACTTCGGGCTGGGGTTGAACGACGTCATCAACGCGATCGACGCCGAGAACGTCAACATCCCGGGCGGCGACGTCACCACCGGCGACGCGCGCTTCCTGCTGCGCGTGCCCGGTGAGTTCGGACAGGCCAAGGAGATCGAGAACGTCGCGATCAAGAGAGTCGGCGATCGACCCGTGTTCGTGCGCGACGTGGCCCGTGTCGACGACGGCCTCGCCGACCCGCAGAGCTATGCCCGGATGAATGGCGCCTCCGCGGTCTCGATCGCGGTCACCAAGCGCTCGGGCTCCAACCTGCTGGAGATCGCGGACGCCGTGAAGGCGCTGGCCGCCGAGCGCGCCCCCGGCTGGCCGAAGGGCGTCACATACCGGGCCCTGGGCGATGCCTCCAAGGTGGTCCGCAACATGGTCTCCGATCTGGAGAACGGCATCATCACGGCGCTGATCCTGGTGATCGGCGTGCTCGTCTTCGCGATGGGCCCACGCAGCAGCCTGTTCGTCGCGGTCTCGATCCCGCTCTCGATGTTGCTCGGGATCCTCGTGCTCGCCTCATTCGGCTACACGCTCAACATGATCGTTTTGTTCTCGTTGATCCTGGCGCTGGGCATGCTCGTCGACAACTCGATCGTCGTCTGCGAGAACATCTATCGCCACGCGCAGCTGGGAAAGAGCTTCGTCGAGGCGTCGATCGACGGCGCCTCCGAGGTCGCGATGGCGGTGGCCGCCTCGACCGCGACAACAGTGGTGGCGTTCGTTCCCCTCGTGTTCTGGTCTGGCATCATGGGCCAGTTCATGGGCTACCTGCCGGTCACCGTGATCGTGGTGCTCTCGGCGTCGCTCCTGGTGGCGCTGACCGTGCTCCCGGTGCTGACCGCCCGGCTGGGGAAGACCAGCTCCAAGATGTTGATCGACGAGAGCGGTGTCCCGCGGAACGCGATCATGCGGCGGTACCAGCGAATGCTCGAGGTCTCGATCGACCACCGGTACGTGTCCTTCGGGATCGGGATGGCCGCGCTGATCGGGACCTTCCTGGCCTACGGCAAGCTCAACCATGGCACGGAGTTCTTCCCTGCCACCGAGCCGAACCGGGCGGTGATCACGGTGCGGGCCCCGGACGGGACGGACCTGGAGGCGACCGACGCGCTGGTGCGTCAGATCGAGTCCGTCCTGCAGTCGGAGGAGAACGTGGACGTCTACGTCGCCGAGGTCGGCGTCGGCGGCGACATCTTCAACTCGCAGAGCGCGACCAACCAGGCGCGCATCACCGTGGACTTCCTGCCGGACAAGGCCTCCGCGAAGGAGGGCGAGAAGATCCGCGTCGAGCCCACGACCGAGACCATCGACCGGGTCCGCCACGCGGTGGCAGAGATCGCCGGGGCTGAGATCGTGGTGGACAAGGAGCGCATGGGACCGCCGGTGGGCGCGCCGGTCGCGGTGGAGGTGACCGGCGACGAATTCAACCAGGTCGGAGATCTGTCGGCTCGGGTTCGGCGCGAGCTGGCCGAGATCCCCGGCGTGACGGACCTCCGCGACGACTATCGGGTGGGCCGGCCCGAGCTCCGCCTGCGGATCGACCGGGGTGCGGCCAAGCGCATCGGCGTCGACACGCGGACGATCGCCACCACCGTCCGGACCGCGGTGGCCGGCACCAAGGCGAGCGTGATCCGGGACGGCGACGATGAGTACGACATCAAGGTGAAGTTCGCGCCGGAGTTCCGCAGCGATCTCCAGTCCGTGCTGTCGCTGCGGGTGCCGGGCAAGCTCGACACCAGCCCCAAGACGTTCCCAGTGCCGATCTCCACGATCGCGTCCTATCAGCTGGCCGGCGGCAGCGGCTCGATCCGCCACCTCGATCAAAAGTTGGTGGTCACCATCACCGGTCAGGTCGAGGAGGGGATGAACGAGAATGCGGTGCGCGGAGGTGTGGAGAAGTACATCAAGACGGCCAAGGCCCCGCAGGGCTTCGCGCTGCGACTCGGCGGCGCCAACGACGAGCAGCGGGCCGCCACCACCTTTTTGGGAAACGCCTTTCTCATCGCCGTGTTCCTCATCGCCATCGTGCTGGTCATGGAGTTCAACCGCTTCGACCTGCCGTTCATCATCCTCATCACGGTGATCTTGTCCCTGATCGGGGTCCTCTGGGGCCTGATCATCACCGGTACGCCCTTCGGGGTGATGATGACCGGCCTGGGGGTCATCTCGCTGGCCGGCGTGGTGGTGAACAACGCGATCGTCCTCCTCGACTACGTCCAGCAGCTACGGGCCAGCGGGTTGCCCGAGCGCGAGGCCCTGGTGAAGGCCGGTCTCACCCGCTTCCGGCCGGTGATGCTCACCGCGATCACCACGGTGCTGGGCCTGGTCCCGATGGCGCTCGGCATCTCGTTCGACTTCTTCAAGCTCGAGTGGGTGGTGGGCGCGCGGAGCGCTCAGTTCTGGGGCCCGATGGCGATCGCCGTCAGCTTCGGACTGGGCGTCGCGACGATCCTGACCCTGGTGATGGTGCCGACGCTCTACTCCATCCTCGAGGACGGCCGGCACCTCCGGCACCGGATCGGCGGCACGGCCGCCCGCTGGCTCAAGCGCGCACCCGCCCGACCGCGAAGCTCGGTCGTCGAGTCGGACTGAGTGTTGTCCCCGCGCATCTCTGCTCATGCGCGGGGTGTTTCGGATGAGTACGTTCCCTATCAGGACACCTCGGCCGCATGAGACCCTGATCCGGTGGTACAAGCCCCGTCGCTCGGTTCGCTTCTCGAGGAAGAGCTCAGCCTCGAGGAGCGCCGGTTGCTCGAGCTGGCGGCGCGCCTCGAAGAGCGCGGTTTGCGAGCGGAATCGCACCACGCCTACTGGGATGTCCTGGCCATCAATCCTCGGAACCGAGCGGCGCAAGCTGCCTTGCGACGGCTGAAGGGTGAGGTGACAGTCACCGGGCTCGTTCCTCCGCCCGTGGAACAGTCGCAGCTCGACGAGCTCGACGAGTCGGAGATCATCGAGCTGGTCAAACCCGAGCCGCGCCCGGATCCACCGCCGCCGCGCTTGCGCAGCGAGGTCATCCGGATCCCGAATCGTACGGGCGTACGCGATCGATCGATCGCGAGGCCGCCGCCGCCGAAGCGGATCGAGCAGGAGGTGATCGCGGAGATCACCGGCGATCTCGATGCACCCGATCCGCGGGGTCGCATGCGCGCGCGGGTGGCGTTGGGCGTTCTCATGCTGGCGGTGATCGGGCTCTTGGCGATGGTCTGGGATACGCGGCGCGAGCTGAGCTCGCTGTCCACCGAGCTCCGTGCGCAACGGCCGGCGGCGGCGTCGGGCGCGCCGCAGACGATCGCGTTGACGTTCGGTCCGGCCACCTCCATCGAGTACGAGGCGCCCGTCGCCGGCGTGGTGACGTCGCGCGCCGATCCAGGCCAGCTGCTTCAGCCCGGCGATCTGGTGGCTGAGATCATGAACGCGGGCGACTATCGCCGGCTGGTCCGGGCGCGTGCGAAGCACCGATGGCTGCGGCGTCGGGCCGGACGGAGCGCCGCGCTCGAGGCGAAGGCCGACGAGGCCCGCGACGAGGCGCTCCAGTTGCTCAAGCGGGGGCGGCGCTCGTACGTCCGCGCCGCGCAGCGCGGGATTGCACGGCCGTTGCTCGACCTGCGGCGCGTGCAGACCGGCGAGCTGCTGATGCGTCTGGATGATCCAGCCACGCTGAGCGCCGAGCTCCCCGCGGGCGCTGGACTCGCCGCCGGCGCCGTCTGCCGTTTCACGGGCGAGGCGGCGAAGGAGGACTGCAAGCTGGTGTTCGAGCGTGGCGCCACCGGCGAGCGCGTCAGAGTGCTCCTTTCGAACGAAGGGGGCCGCTTCCTGCCAGGCCAGACGGTCGAGGTGACGATCGAGCCTGCCGTCCATTAGGATGGCCCCTTGAACATGCAGGGCATGGAGCTGAGGCGGGCTCCCCGAGTCAGCTGTGACCTTTGGGTCGCGATCTCGGGAGTCGACGCCGCACCGGTGCGGCGGCGCGGCGACATCAGCCTGACCGGCCTCTTCATCGAGGTCGATCGACCAGTGGGCGTGGCGGGTTCCCTCCAGTGGCTCAAGCTGTGGTCCCCCGACCAGCGGTTCTCGGCCGAGGTGATGGGCCGGATCATCCGCTCGATCACGCTCGACGACGTGATGGATATCGAGCCGCGCCTCGGGGTCGCGTTCGATTTCATGCCGGACAGCGCCGCCCGCTTCACCGCGCTCCAGAACCTGGTCGGAGCGATCCTCCACCAGCAAGCCTCGCTCTCGACCGAGGAGGTCGAGTCGCGCGACCTGCCCCGGGCCGCCGTGTTTCTACCCAAGATCTCGCGGATGCGCGTGGAGGCCAACTGGCCGGTCCGCATCGGCGAGATCGTGCAGGTGGTCTTTCGCTCTCCCGGGACGCACACCCGGATCCCGTTCGAAGGGCAGGTGGTCGCCGTCGAGCGGACGGCAGTTCCGGCCGGGCCTCCCAGCTATCACGTCGACGTCTCGCTCAGCCCCGCCGGCCAGCGCAGCGAGGCCGAGGCTTCGGGCGCGCAGACCTCGATCAGCGACTCGGTGGATTCTGATCTTCAACGTGCTCCTCGACAGCGGTGATCCCGAGGAGCCGCCCCGCCCCTCGAGGAAGGAGCACCTCGTCGGGTTGCTCTCCCGCATCGGCATCGCGAGCCTGTTCTCGCTGTTCGATCTGGAGCGGGTGTCGGGCGAGATGCGTCTGGCCCTGGGGGATCGGCGCATCCGGGTCTACGTGAGGGACGGCCGGGTGATCGACGCCGTCCGCGCGGGCTCGAACGGCACCGCGCGCGAGGCGCTCCGAGGCGTGATCGAGGCGAAGGACGGCACGTTCGACTTCACGCCGATGGACATCGACCGTCCCGATCGCATCGGCCTCAGCACCACCGGGCTCCTGCTCGAGCTGGCGCGCGAGCACGACGAGGGCTCCGACGATAGCCTCGACGTTGTGTTCGATCAGACCTGACGGATCGCCGCATAGACGCAGGCATCGGCGCGGCCGCCGGAGCGATCCTGGAGCTCGGCGCGCGCAATGCCTTCGAGCATGAGACCGCACTTCTCGGCGACGCGCCGGCTCGGTACGTTCGACGGGTCGCACCGCCAGATGAGGCGATGGAAGGGCCACTCCGTGAAGCCCCAGTCCAGCATCGCCCGGAGGACGGCGGCGCCCAGGCCACGTCCCGCGTGGCTCTTCCGGATCCACATCCCGATGTCCGCGACCCCGGCGGCCGCGGTGGCGCCGCGCAGGTGGAAGCCGGTGCCACCGAGGATCATGCCGCCGTGGGCGATGGCCAGCGAGAAGTCGGACTCGAGCAGGTAGTAGCCGCCCATGGCGCGCGCGTCGCGCTCGGAAGCGGCCAGGTCGACGTGCTGATCCACCCATCCCATGTATGCACGAAGAAAGTCGCGCGAGCTGTCGACGGCGTCGAAGAGGGCCTTGCCGTCGCCGATCTGGAAGGGACGGAGCGTGAACGAGGGTGTGCGCAGCTCGGTAGGCGGGAGAGAGCTCACCAGGCTCCTCTATCACCAACGCCGCCGTCGATCAGCGCCGAGCGCATGCCACAGGTCGAGACCGGCTCGCCGGGGATCACCGGCAAAAAGTCGCTCGACTTGCGGGGCCGCGCTCCGGAGATTGACCTGAGTGGCGCGGCCTGAGCGATCGGACCTGAGACGGCTCCTCACCCTGGCCCGGCCCGAGCTGCGCCGGCTGGTGCTGGCGACGATCGCCCTGGGCATCAGCTCGGGCACCACCCTCGTCTATCCCCAGGCCGTCCGCTACATGGTCGACGCGGTGGTCGGCGGCACCTCGCCGATCTCCCTCGACACCGGCGCGATCCTCCTGGTGATCGTCTTCGCGATCCAGGCCGTCTTCACGATGCTGCGCTCGTGGCTGTTCACGATCGCCGGCGAGCGGATCGTGACCCGGCTCCGCGCCGACCTGTTCCGGGCGATCCTCGATCAGGACACGGCCTTCTTCGACGCCGCACGCACCGGCGAGCTCACCAACCGCCTCGCCTCCGACACCACCGTGCTGCAGAACAGCGTCACGGTGAACGTCTCGATGGGGCTTCGCTACCTGGTCGGCTCCGTCGGCGGGCTGGCGCTGCTCATGTACATGAGCCCGATCCTCACCGGTCTCGCCATGGGCATCGTCCCCGTGATTGCGATCGGTGGCACGCTCTACGGCCGCACCATTCGCAAGCTCTCCCGCCAGGTGCAGGACGCGCTGGCACGCTCGACGGAGGTGGCGGAGGAGTCGATCGCCGGCATCCGCACCGTGCGCTCGTTCGCGCGGGAGGAGCACGAGGTCGAGCGCTATGCCGCCGCGGTCGAGGACTCGTACCAGCTGGCGGCCAAGCGCGCGCTGGCGGGCGGAGCCTTCGGGGGGCTCGGCGGGTTCGCGGGCTACAGCGCGATCGCGCTGGTGGTCTGGTACGGCGGCCGGCTGGTCGCGGCCGGAGCCATGACGATCGGCGATCTGACCGCCTTCCTCCTCTACACCGGGCTGGTGGCGGTCTCCCTGGGCGCGCTGGCCGGGCTCTACGGCGACTTCATGCGGGCGATCGGCGCTTCGCAGCGCGTGTTCGAGCTCCTCGATCAGAAGGCGCCGCTCGAGATGAGCGGCGGGAGTCCCGCAGGCGAGCTCGCCGGCGCCCTTCGGTTCGAGGGGGTGCGCTTCGCCTACCCGTCGCGGCCCGACGTGGAGGTCCTCGCTGACTTCGAGCTGGAGGTGAACCCGGGCGAGGTGGTGGCGCTGGTGGGCCCGTCGGGCGCCGGCAAGTCGACCGTGGCAGCGCTGATCGCTCGCTTCTATGATCCGACGGCCGGGCGGATCACGATCGACGGCCGCCTGCTCACCGGGATCGACCCGCGCTCCCTCCGCGAGCGCATCGGCGCCGTGATGCAGGAGCCGGTGCTCTTCGCCACCTCGATCGCGGACAACATCCGCTACGGCCGCTCCGATGCCGGCGACGACGAGATCGTCGCCGCCGCCGAGGCCGCCAACGCCGCCGAGTTCATCCGCATCTTCCCCGAGGGCTACGCCACGATGGTCGGTGAGCGCGGCGTGCGGCTCTCGGGCGGCCAGAAGCAGCGCATCGCCATCGCGCGCGCGGTGCTCAAGGATCCGCGGATCCTGATCCTCGACGAGGCGACCAGCGCGCTCGACGCCGAGAGCGAGCATCTGGTGAAGGAGGCGCTCGAGCGATTGATGCAGCGGCGCACGACGATCGTGATCGCCCATCGGCTGTCGACGGTGATGAATGCCGATCGCGTGCTGGTGCTCGATCACGGGAGGCTGGTCGAGCAGGGCCGCCATCGCGATCTGATGGCGGCCGACGGTCTGTACAAACGGTTGGTGGAACGCCAGTTCGGTTAGCGAGGCTGCGCCTCAAAACGCTCGAGTTCATTCGAATTCCGTGCTGGCGCAGCCCCCGTCGACAGCTATCGGCTGACCGCCCAGGGACGCAAGATCGCGCTCTTCATGACCAATGCGGCCTGGTCTTGCTGTCGGCTCGCACCTGAAAGCTGCGAGCACCAGCGGTCGCCCGAAGCACCAAGAGTCGTCCACTCTGTCACGCTTCTCTCGGGCAAGTTCCCGGTGGCCGACCCTGTCTCTTGAGGGGGAAGGCAACATCGCGGTCGCCGCCACGCGAGGCGGCCGGGGCGCCGGCGGGGTCAAAGACCCGGTGCACGCACGCAGGCACTTCACACGGAAGCCGGGAGATCCCGCCGCTGACCGCGAACGATGGAGCGCGGTCCGCAAATCGAACCCGAGAGGGGCAATGAGGCGATGAACGGCGGCGGGAAGTCGGACGACTCCGTACTACCTGGGAAGCTCGCGAACAAAGGCGATGATGCGTCACCGCTGGCGGAGCGAGTGGAGGGAAGGGAGTCGGCCAAGGGGAACTCGGACGGGCAAAACAGGGACCGCGCGCAGAAGCGGGCTGCCCTGCAAAGCAAGCTCGACCGGGTACGGCAGAAAGCGAAAAGGAAAAGGAGACACGGTTCACGACGCTCTGGCACCATGTCTATGACGTCGACCGCCTCCGCGAGGCTTCCTTCGGTCTCGAGCGCCGGAGCGCAGCGGGTGTGGACGGCGAGACGTGGCAGCAGTACGGGCAGAATCATCTCGCACGAGTGGTTGGAGAAGTTCATCTCGCACCGGATTGCGGACAAGCGCGTCCTCCGCCACGTGAAGAAGTGGCTGAAGGCGGGCGTACTCGAAGAAGGAGAGTGGAAGGAGACCACGAAGGGCAGTCCTCAAGGAGGGAGCGTGAGCCCCCTGCTTGCGAACGTCTACCTGCACTACGTGTTCGATCTCTGGGCCGACCTATGGCGAAGTCAGCGGGCGAAAGGTGACGTGATCATCGTCCGCTTTGCTGACGACGTCATCGTCGGCTTCGAGCATCGAGAAGACGCCGAGCGTCTCCAGGAAGAGCTGGCGGAGCGACTGCGCAAGTTCGACCTGGAGCTCCACCCCGACAAGACCCGGCTGATCCGGTTTGGGCGCTCCGCCCACCGGGAGCACCGGGCCGGAGGCGGAAACAAGCCTGGAACCTCCGAGTTCCTGGGCTTCGTGCACATCTGCGGCACCACTCGAAAGGGTGGCCTCACGGTGAAGCGGCGCTCGTCGGCCAAGCGCATGCAGAGGACGCTCCTCCGGATCAAGGAAGAGCTCCTGCGGCCCTGGCACCTTCCAATCCGAGACCAGGGCGTCTGGCTCGGGCAAGTGGTCCGAGGCTGGTTCGGCTATCACGGCGTGCCGTTCAACATCGACGCGCTGAGCCGATTCCGGCACGAGGTAGTGCGCCGGAGAGTTCAATCCACCTGAGAAGGCTCGCTTCTACCGGATGGCACTTCGCTCTGGCACCGAAAGCGCCGCCTCACTCCACACCTGCTTGAGGCGCCGACTCACCAACGAGCAGAAGGTCCAAGCCGCCAGAGCCAAGCTCAAGCGCGTTGTCGAGATGCTCACGCGCCTCATCAAGTCGATGAACGCACGCCGGGCTGCATGATCGCCATCGGGACCGGGACCGGGACCGGGACCCGGACCGGGCTCGCGGTAGCGCTACGCGCTACACGCTCCTAGCTCGCCTCCTCCGCGATCAGCGCGGCGGTCGCCGTGGTGGCGAGCTCCTGCGCGCCGCGGCCGGTGCGGCGGAACGCGGTGACCAGGCTCAGCGCCGCCTTCTCACCGGAGTCGAGCGCCTTGTTGGTCACCCGATCGATTCGATCGTTGACCTTGCGGCTGATCCGGAAGACGCCCTGATTCACGCCGTCGACGAAGTCGAGGGTGGCGGCTGCCCGGTCGGCGACCTCGGAGCGGACCTCCTGGAGGAGGCCGAAGGAGCTCTTCACGGTCTCCTCGGCCATGCCCAGGCCGAGGTCCATCCAGACGGTGACGAGGCCGGCCCGGGGGCGATCGACGTCGACGATCGGGGCCTTGGCGTCGCCGTTGGTCCGGGTCGGGGTGGAGGGGGTGGAAGCGGTGTCTCTTGCCATGACGCGGCACGCTATCACAGTGGTAACGCGGTGCATCAAGAAACAGTTGGGTGACGCTTGAGCCACGAGATCACTCGGCTTTCGCGATCTCCGGATTGACCCGTCCTGCAGCAGGGAGGGAATCTGGCCTCGGCGTGAACCTGATCGCCCTCGCCATCCCAGGGTTCTTTCTCCTCATCGGTCTCGAGCTCCTCCTGGCCCGTCGCCGGGGGCTGGCCTGCTACCGGTTCAACGACTCCATCGCCGACCTCTCGTGCGGGATCGTCAACCAGGTCCTGGTCGTCCTGATCGCGCTGGTGAGCATCGCCGTCTACGCCTGGGTCCAGCGGACCGCCGGGCTCTTCACGATCGACGAAGGCTCGACCGGGATGTGGATCGTCTGCTTCGTCGGCGTCGACTTCGCCTACTACTGGTTCCATCGCTTCAGCCACCAGATCAACTTCATGTGGGCCGCGCACGTCGTCCACCACCAGAGCGAGGAATACAACCTCACGGTGGCGCTCCGTCAATCTGCCTTGCAGCCCATGTTCTCGTGGCCGTTCTATCTCCCGCTGGCGGTGCTCGGCTTCCCGCTGAAGATGTACCTGACGCTGTCCGCGCTCAACACGCTCTACCAGTTCTGGATCCACACGCGCTTGATCGGACGGATCGGCCCGCTCGAGCATGTGCTCAACACGCCGTCGCACCACCGCGTGCACCACGGACAGAACCCGAAGTACATCGATCGTAACCACGCCGGCACGCTGATCGTCTGGGACAAGCTCTTCGGCACCTTCCAGGCCGAGGAGGAGGAAGTCGTCTACGGCGTGACCGAGCCGCTGCAGAGCTTCGATCCGCTGTTCGCCAACGTGCACTCGTGGTTGATCACGCTACGCAAGGCCCGTGCGTTCGATCGCTTCGCCGACAAGGTGAAGATCTGGTTCATGCGACCGGGCTGGATGCCGCCCGAGCACACGGTCGACAAGATCTGGTCGCCGGCGCCGAAGTACGACCCGCGACTCACGCGGGGCGTCGCCTACTACGTGCTGGCGCAGTTCTCGCTGTCGGTGGTGGCGACGGTCGCCTACCTCTTCTACGCCCACGCCGCCCCGTTCGCGGTCAGCGCTGCGCTGGCGATCGCGATCGTGCTGACGCTGGTGACCCTGGGCGGGCTCCTCGAGCAGAAGGGCTGGGCCCGATCGCTGGAGATGGTGCGGATCCCAGCGGTTCTCGCCGCCGGCGCGGCGCTGGCGGTCACCTACCTGGCCTGATCGACGACGCGCGATGGGTTGGTGTCGCGGAACTCGGGGGCGGCCACCGGTCCGCAGGGCTCGCGGATCTTCTCGAACAGCATCCGGTAGACCGGCTCGCCCTCGTGCTCGTGGCGCCGCTCCCATTCCGTCCGCTCGAGAAAGAGCTTGTCGGCGGCGAGGCTGGGATCGGTGCGGGCCTCGAAGGCGCCGTCTTCGGCCATGAACCCGAACATCTCCTCGGCCAGCGGCCGCACGTCGCTCTGGAGGTGGACCGTCCCACCGATCGGGAGCAGCTCGGCCATCGCCCGGACGCTGGCCGGCTGACAAATCCGACGCTTCTGGTGACGCTTCTTGAAGCACGGATCGGGGAACTGCACGTGAAAGACGCGGACCACGCCGGGCGCGGCGAGACGCATGTTGTCGAGCGAGTTCGCGTAGAACACGGCCACGTTCGACAGGCCCTCCCGTTCGATGCGCGCGATCGCCGCCTCGACGACCGGCCGCCGGACCTCCAGGCCGATGAAGTCGAGCTCGGGGTGGTTCCGCGCGCGCTCGAAGAGGAAGGCTGCGCCCCCGCATCCGAGGTCGACCTCGAGCGGCGCCTCCCGGCCGAAGACGGCGGCCCGATCGATGATCCCCAGCAGGGTGCGGACGTTGAACGGGTTGGCGTGCTTGCGGATCCGGCGCGACATCTCATCCGTCTCCGGGCGGGGAGAAGGCCATCGTGTCCTGGACCTGCTCGAGCGCGAGGCAGCGCATGAGGAGGCGGTCGACGCCGACCGCGATCCCGGCGGCCTCTCCGATGGCCGGCAGATCTTCGAGGAGCCCCTCGTCGATGGGGTAGAGCGGCATCCCCGCGGACCGGCGCGTCTCGAGATCGGTGTGAAAGCGCCGGCGTTGCTCCTCTGGATCCGTCAGCTCGCCGAACGCGTTCCCCAGCTCGAGGGTCCCGGCGTACACCTCGAACCGTTCCGCGCGGCGCGGGTCATCGGGATCGAGCCGCGCCAGCGCCGCCATCGACGCGGGATAGCCGTGCAGGATCGTGAGCGTGTCCGGCGCGAAGCTCGGCTCGACCCGCTCGAGGAACGCGCGGAAGAAGACGTCTTCCCACGAGTCCCCCTCCACGGTGCGGACCGGGAGCGCGCGGCGAAGCTCCGGGAGCGAGGGATGCTCGAGCGGATCGGCGAGGCCCGCCCGCAAGAAGGCCTGCGAGACCGAGACGCGCTCGGTCGCGCGCGGCCGCCAGGGACCACCGACCGCCTCGGCGATCGACGCGATCAGGGCCTCGGTGTCGTCCATGATCGCGGTGAGGGTCCCCGGGCGGCGATACCACTCGAGCAGGGTGAACTCGCCCGCATGCGTGCGCGATCGCTCGCCGTTTCTGAACACGCGCGCGAGCTGATAGATCGAGCCCAGACCGCGGCCGAGCATCCGCTTCATCGCGTACTCGGGCGACGTGTGGAGATACAGCTTCTCGGCCGCTCCGCCGGGGTGGCGTTGCTCGGTCTCGAACGCGACGAGATGGGGCTCGAGCCCCGGCGATGGCACGGCGATCGGGGTCTCGACCTCGAGGAGCCCGCGTTGATCGAAGAAGGCGCGGATCGCGTCGTTCATCCGCTTGCGCGCCTCGAGGATCCACCGCGGTGGGATCCGGCTCCGATCGACGCCCACGCGCGCACCGAGCCGCATCACCGCGCTCTGCGTCAAGCCGGATTACGCTTTTCCAAACCCGACGGATGTGGCAGTCGGACTGAACTCGATGCGGCTTTCGCTGTCCTTATCGCTCCTCTCCGTCATGGCCTCCGGCACCGCGTACGCCGGCGGCTTCTACATCACGGACATCGGAGGGCGCGGCCTGGCGCGGGCAGGCGCGTTCGTCGCCAGCCCCGACGATCTGCTGGCGATCCACTACAACCCGGCGGGCCTGTCGCTCCTGAAGGGACTGCACGTCCAGGGCGACTTCCAGATCGTCGACTACCACGCTGAGTTCGACCGGCACTGCCCGTGCAGCCCTGCAACCGCGGAGAACGCACAGGCGCAGGACGCCGCGCTGGAGCAGGCGTTTGCAGGCCATCCTGCAGAGTCAAAGACGCCGCTGTTCATCCCGTTCATCGGAATCGCGTACGGCCTCGACTTCCTCGACCTCACGATCGCGGTGGCGCTGTGGGGTCCCTCCAGCGGCCGCCACGACTACGGTGAGCTCCCGGACGCCGACAAGCCGTCCTTCCCGCAGCGCGCCGCCGAGCAGGTGAGCCGCTACAGCGCGCTGGAGGCGAAGAACCTGGAGGCCAACATCGCGCTCGGCATCTCCCTGTCGCCCTTCGAGGGCTTCCGGATCGGCGGCGACGCGATCATCTTTCAGAGCGGCGCCGACCAGACGCTCGATCTCTGGGCCAACCTCTCCAGCCTGGTCGGTGGACCGGAGGACCCGAACTTCGACGTCCCGATCGTCTTCAGCTTCAAGGAGGGTTTCGCGATCAACTGGGCGCTCGGCGTCAGCTACGATCTCCCCTTCCTCGACGGCCTCTCCATCGGCGCCTCTTTCCGCGGCAAGCGCGACATCCGGACCAAGGGCACCATCGACGTCCAGCTCCCGACGTCGCTCGCAGCCGTCGCCTCGGTGACCGGCAACGAGGTCACCGTGGAGCTGAGCACCGCCCCGGTAGGGCGCGCCGGCATTCAGTACAAGCTGCCCCACGTGCTCACCGCCGAGGCCGCCTTCGTGTGGGAGGGCTGGTCGCGGCACGACACCATCGTGATCCGCCCCCAGAACATCCAGTTCAGCGTGGCGACGCAGCCCGATCCGATCGTGCTCGGCCAGATCGTGACGCCGCGCTACTGGCGCAACACCTGGTCGCTGCGGCTCGGCGGAGAGATCAACCTGCTCGAGCCGTACCTCGGCATCCGGGCCGGCTACTTCTACGAGCCCAGCGCGATCCCGCCGGAGCGCCTCGATCCCGCCCGCATCGATCTGGACAAGCACGGCATCGGTCTCGGCGTCAGTACCACCTGGTACGGCTTCAAGCTCGAGGTGTCGGGCATGTTCATCGCGATGAAGGGCGTCGACGTCTCGAACTCGCTCATCAAGCTCATCTCGCCCATCGAAGAGCTCGGCAACCCCGACTACGAGACGACGATCGGCAACGGCAAGTACAGCGGTCACTACTTCGTCCTGGGCGCAAGCCTCCAGTTCGCCCTGGATTCGCTGCTCGAGTCCAACTAACGATCCGACGATGGAAGTCGGCGTCTACAACGAGGTCGGCTGGCTCCGAAAGGTGCTGGTGCATACGCCGGGCGAGGAGATCGTGCGGATGACCCAGCACGAGCTCGATCGCCTGCTGTTCGACGACATTCTTTCACCCGCCGAGGCCGTCCGCGAGCACGAGATCCTGGTCCAAGTGCTCGAAGGCACCGGCGCCCAGGTGATCCAGTTCGCCGATCTCCTCCAGCGCGCCCTCGAGCAGGCGCCCCGAGCGGCGCTCGAGGCGATGCTCGGCCAGGTCGCCGAGCTCGCCGGCTCCAGCCAGCTCAGCGAGCTGCTCGCCGGCTGGCCCCCTCCGCAGCTCACCGAGGGCCTCATCTCCGGCGTGTACTGGCACCAGCTCCAGGGACGCCGGTCGCTCGCGCGCATCCGCGCCGGCGTCTTCGGGACCGACACCATGGCGCTGTGGCCGGTGCCGAACCTGATGTTCATGCGCGACCCGTGCATGGCGGTGTTCGACGGCGTGGTGGTCGGCCGCATGGCGACCGAGGCGCGCGAGCGTGAGGCGCTCCTGGTCGCGTTCGCGCTGACCCACGGCTCGGCGGCCGGCGAGCCGCCGACAAAGCTGCTGTTCAACGAGCCCGACATCCGGCGTCATCGCTCGTTCCGCAAGCTCGAGGGCGGCGACGTCCTGGTGCTCTCGCCGAAGACCCTGCTCATCGGCTGCTCAGAGCGCACGAGCCCGCAGACGCTCGAGCGGCTCGCGCACGAGGCCCTCTTTCCCGCGGAGCCCGACCTCGCCAGCGTCTACGCGGTCCTCATGCCCGAGGGCCGCTCGGTGATGCACCTCGACACGATCCTCACGCAGCTCGACACGCACATCTTCCTCGGACATCGACCGCTGATCGAAGGCGTCCGGGACGGTGGTCGTTCCGGGAAGGCAGACCACGCGCCGGCCGCCATCGCGCGCCTCACCCGCGACCGCCCGCCCGAGCTGATCGAGCACGCCAGCGCCCTGGACGTGCTGCGCGAGGAGCTCGGCCGCTCGGTCGAGCTGGTGCCGTGCGGCGGCGACGATCCGCTCTATCAGGAGCGGGAGCAGTGGACCGACGGCGCCAACGCGGTCTGCCTGGCGCCGGGGCGGATCCTCCTCTACAGCCGCAACGTCCGTACCATCGCCACGCTGGCGCGACACGGCTTCGAAGAGGTGAGGCTCTCGGTCGTCCAGCCGCCCGAGCAGCGCGCCGAGCTGATCGCCGAGGGGATGAAGAAGGCGCGGGTGGTGTTCAGCTTCTCAGGGAGCGAGCTCAGCCGCGCCCGCGGCGGCGGTCGCTGCCTCACGATGCCGCTGCTGCGGCAGTGATCAGCCGTCGATCAGCGTGAAGCTGAAGCTCGCGCCCGGTCCGCCGACCGCGGAGACAAACCGGTCGATCTGGTCCGGCGGAAGGTTCTGACATCCGATCGAGCTCGGGCTACCCCAGAGGCCCACGTGAAACAGGATCTCGGAGACGCGATCACCGCGTCTCTTCGAGGCGCTCTTTTCGGCGCCGGAGTAGCGCCCGTCGTGATTCGTGTCCCGGAAGCCGGGGATCGCGTCCGAGCCCGTCGTCCGCGAGACGACGTGATAGCTCGGCTTGCCCTTGTGCGGACCGTTCGCGACCACGCGGTAGCTGCCGGGCCGGAGCATGCCGACGTCGCCCACGCCGTCGCCGTTGACGTCCGGTGACAGGCTGGAGCTGCTCTGACCGGGGTGCGTGGATCCCGTGAACATTCGAACCTTGTGATTCGCGGTGAGCACGATGAACCGGTCGCCGTAGCGCGTCGAGGCGCCGCCGACGTGCCGGATCCCCAGCACGGTCGGCTGGCCGCCCGGGTTCACGGCTCCCCCGTGGGCGAGGACCACCTTCGCATAGTGGTCCCACTGGCGCCGCATCTTGCTCTTCGGATGGAGCATCCTGCCCAGCACCGCGCCCACGCCGTCGGCCTTGGCCATCTTGAAGTCGTGGCGCGCCTCATCGGCGGCGCTCTCGGTCTTCGGAGTGTAGATCCCGTCGACCGGACCGGGATGGTACCCGTCGTCGCGGAGATGCTCCTCGGTGATCAGCACGTCGTGCGATCGCTCGTTGAGGTCCTGCTTCGGCGTGTACGCCCCGGTCGCCGGCATTCTGGCCTCTTGGAGCTGGATCCAGGTGTCGCGGTCGACGCGGCCGGTCGGGGTGAGGCCGACGCTCTCCTGGAACGCCTTCACCATGCCCTCGGTGCGGTCGTCGTAGACACCGTCGGCGCGCTTGGGATCGAAGCCGGCGTCGCGTAGATAGCGCTGCACGTTCGCGACCGCGGACTTGTTGGTCGCGCCCAGACCGAGCCCCTTCACGCCGTTGCGATCCGGCTTCGTGGTCGCGCGCAGCGTCGCCGCGTTCGCGCTCTGCTGCCTCTTCGTCAGTCGCGCGCGCGTATGATACGCGGGGTGCGCGGTCGCCTGGACCTCGCGGCGAAGAACGGCGCGCGCCTTCTTGGTCAGCATCGGGGTGCGGCCCTTCAACTCCGGCTGATCCCGCTCGAAGGCGACCGTCGCCCGGCCGGTCTCGGGACCGAAGATCCCGTCGGTGGGGCACACGTATCCCAAATGGTTGAGGAATCTCTGAGCCTCCAGGACGTGCGGGCCCGCCTGTCCCGGCCCGAGCGATCCGGACAGCCGCTCGAGACGGCTCTCGACCTTGGCGAGCTCCTGCATCGTTCTCCGATCGAGCTCGCCGGTGGGATCGAGGCCGACCGCCTGCTGGAACTGCGCGAGCGCGAGCGCGGTGTTCGCGGTCGCGTCGCCGTCCGCCTTCCCAGGATGGAAGCCGGCACGCATGAGGATCTTCTCGGCGCGCTTGATATCGCGCTTGCTCGCGATCTGCTCCGTCGTCACGGCAGCGCTCGTCGCCGCCCTCACGCTGTACAGGGGCGAGGCTTCACCGCCGGGATCTGGGAGCTTGAGCCAGGGGGGCAGGGCGGTCTGGATGCCCATCGATTCGGCGCTGCGAACGATCGCATGGTCGTTGTTCGCTGCCTTGGTGGGTGGAGCGCCTGAAGACGTGGGGTGGGCGGCGACGGCGACGCCGGTTGCCGTGAGGCCCAACCCGGCGGCAGCACCGCCTGCGATCCGGGCTCCGCGCGGCAGGTCGAAGAACAAGCGCTTCGACCTCGAGGTGTCGTTGAAGCGCTCGACCTCGCTGGGATCCGGCAGCTCGGGTGTCGAACCGACACGTGAAATCCGTCGCATGGCTAACGCGTGTATCGGCCCACAGAAGCTTCGGCCCGCGCTAATTCGGTGGGCCGTTCGCACGACGGAATGGACCCGTGTTCCTGTCAGTCCACGGTGGATCGAGATCAGTTCTCAGGCGCGCCGTCGGCAATCCAGCGCCGGATCGTCTCGATGTCGCAGGCGGTCAGCGGTGCGGTCGGCGGCATCGGACCGCCGTTCCCGCGCGGGTTTCGCTGCGCGACGATCACGTACAACCGCGACTGCGCCGGGTCGCCGGGGACCACGAGCTTTCGCTCGGGCGCGTTGGGGTCCACGGTGTCGCCCAGGAGCGCGAGGCGAAGGCTCGCCAAAGGAATCGTGAGGTTGATGCCGCCGGCGGCGCTGGCGCCGTGGCAGGCGGCCTGGTCGCAGCTCGGCTGACCGTTGGCGCCGAAGATGCGCGTCTGGATCTTGCTCAGCTCTGGCGGCACCGCGCAGACCGGTCCGGCGTCGACCTCGGCGGCGTCCGGCGGCTCCTCGAGGCCGGCGTCGTCGATCGCAGCGTCGACCTCGGTCCCGGCGTCCTCCGCCGGCGGCCGTCCCGCGTCGGGCACGGGCATCGCGCACTTCCCGTCGATGCAGGCGAGGCCGGGGAGGCAGTTGCTGTCGTTCGGGCAGGCGTATCCGACGGTCCCGGTCGGGATGTCGTTCGCGCATCCCAGAGCGAGGGCGAGGAGAACGAGGGCACGGCGCGGCACGCTGTCCGAGAGTGACCGGGCGCGCTGCACCCGGCAAGTGGGACCGGCACGAATCAGTCCTTGGGGTGGGAGGCGATCAGGGAGGTGATGCTCTCGCGGAATCGGAGATCCGCGGGCGTCTCGTCCCGGTCGTCATAACGTTTCTCGAGGCGGTCGGCGGTGATGAGGAGGGCGGGGAGCAGGAGAAGATCGAGCGCGACCGCGTAGCCCACCATGATCGCCGAGAGCATGCCGATCCGGAAGGTCGGCTTGAACGACGAGAGGCAGAGCACCGAGAACCCGACCGCCAGTAGCAGGGAGGTCATCACGACCGGGAAGCCCGCATGCGTGATCGCGTACTGGACGGCCGCGGCGGGGGTCGGTGAGCCCTCCTCTCGAGCACGCTGGTAGCGCGTGGCCAGGTGGATCGTGTGGTCGACGGCCACCGCGATCCCGAGGCAGACGATCATGGCGCTGTTGGTGTCGAGCTCGAGCCGGAGCGCCGCCATGGTTCCGAAGGTGAGGCCGACGATCAGGATGATCGGAATCATCGCGGCGCCGGCCATGGCCGGGCTGCGGAGCGCGATCATCAACGCGACAAAGATCAGGACGACCGCGATCGAGAAGCTCGAGAAGGCCTCGTCGATCAGGCGCGTGACGATCCCCGCGAAGAGGATCGGGAGGCCGGTGAAGTGCGCCGACAGGCCCGAGCCGGCCAGGACACGCTCGGCCTCGCTGCGGGCCGAACGCTCGAGGGCCAGGACCTCCTCGGTCGACATCGAGTGGACCTGCATCGTGATCCGCGCCTGGTTCAGCTCCGGGTTGGTCAGCGTCGAGAAGGCGGTGGGATCGAGGAGCGCGAGCTGCGCGATCGCCTCCTCGGACTCGGGGAGCGGCCCGTTGAGATCGGCCGGATTGCCCCGGACGACCGAGTGCGTCAGCCGAACGTAGTCCGAGAGGCTGAAGACGCGGGAGACCCCCTCGAAGCGCCGCAGGCGCTGGGAGAGCAGATCGATCTTCGCGAGGCCGGCCGGTTTTTTGAAGGCGTCCTCGTCCGGTGCGTTCACGAGGACGTCGATGACGTCGACGCCGCCGAGCGTCCGTTCGATGACGGCGAGATCGCGACGGACGCGCTGATCGCTGTCGAGATACCGGACGAAGTTGGAGTCGATCGCGAGGTGCGCGGTGGCCGCCACGCAGCAGCCGAACACCAGCCCGGCCACTCCCACGGTCACCAGGAGGTGCCGGTGCCCCATCACGGCGAAGCGCCGCATGGCCCGGCCGAGGAGCGGCGCGGCCGGGAACGCCCGCACCTTGGCGCGCGGATATCGCAGCACCATCACCATCAGCGGCGTGAGCAGCATCGAGCTGACGTACGCGACCACCAGGCCGATCGCGGTGGCGTACCCGAACTGCCGCAGCGGCCCGACGCGGCTCGACATCAGCGCCAGAAAGCCGACCGAAGAGGTGACCGCAGTCAGGAGGCTCGGCAGCGCGACCGCCTCCACGGTGGCCAGCACCGACGCTCTCCGATCGCCCTTGCGGGCGAACTGTCGCTTGAGCTCGGCCAGGAAGTGGACGCAGTCGGCGAGCCCGACCACCAGGATGATGGTGGGGACCATCGCGGTCGCCATGTTGAGGGGTGTGCCGGCGAACGCGAGCATCCCCACGACGGCCACCGCCGAGTAGCCGACCACCGCCAGCGGGATGAGGCCGGCGATCAGGTCGTTGAAGCTGATCCAGAGGAGCACGGCCAGCAGGATCAGGGCCGCCGGGAAGAAGAGGAGGATGTCGTGCCGAACCCCCGCTGCGATCGCCTCGCGGGTCACCGGCGTTCCGGCGAGGTGGACGGAGCGATGCTTCGAGGCGAAGCGGTCGACCTCTTCCCGGACGTCACGGACCACCGCGAGACGCGCCGCCGGATTGGTCTCAGGGGCGAGCTGGACGAAGATGAACGTGGTCTCGTGGCGGCTGTCCACCAGGACCTGGCTGTAGACGGGGTGGCTCTGGATCTTGGTGCCCAGCTCGATCGCCACCGACTGCGTGATCGGATCGTGCGGCAGCAGCGGGCGGAGATCGACGACGTCCTTGTCCTTGCCCAGCGCCGTCGCGCTCGCGATCGAGAGGACGCGCTCGACGTACTTCTTGTCGCTGAGCACGCGATCGAGCTCGGCGACGGCGCTGACCGTCTCGACGTCGAAGACGGTGCCCCCCGGCTCGCGGAACGCGATCACGATCGTCTCGCCAATCTCGTACTCGCGATCGACCTTCTGGTATTGGAGCCATCCGGGATCGCGGTCGAGGTACGATTCGGGGCTCGGATCGATCCGCACCGCGGTGGCGCCGCCGAACGCGACGGCGATCGTGAAGGCCGCGATCAGCCCGGTGGCACCCGGATGATCCATGCACCACCGCGACGCTCTTCCGATTTGCTTCGCGTACTCTTGACCCGAAAACGTCACAGCTCAGCCGGGGCGAAAAAAGCGCCCCATTGTCGTCCTGTGCATCGTTGGCGAAACGGACGTTGGGAGGCTAGACGCGCGTTCAGCGTGGCCCGATCCGGTGGTAACCTACGACAAAGCCCGGGCGGCCTCAGGCCTTCTTCTTCCGGAACTGCACCCGGACCGGCCGCGGCTCGCGCTCGGCATAGGGAATGGCGAGCTGGACGATGCCGATCACCATGGGCGCGAGGCCGGCCAGCCGGCCGACACCCTCGAGTGTGACGAACCAGAAGATCGCAACCACGATGGCATAGACCGACCAGAGCTTGGTGCCGAACGCCTTGCCCTCCTTGCGAGCACGGGCCCGCGCGCGGGCCGCCAGCCACAGCAGGAACCAGGACTCGGGCGTGTAGATGAGCGGCGTGAGGCCGAGGAGGATGCAGAGGAAGACGTCGGTGCCGCTGGCGCGGTGATCGGTGCCGGGAATGAGGACCGCGTCGTCGGCGGCGACGAAGCCCAGATCGACCAGCGACTCGCGCCCGCGCTCGTAGGAGGCGCGGACGAGGAACGACTTCTCCGGGATGGCCACGTCGCTCTCGTTCAGCTCGAACGCGATCGTGCCGTCGGGATCGAGCGGCTGCGAGTAGGTGGCGACGAACGAGGAGCGCTGTTTCGGGTGCATCTCCCACGAGCGCGTGTCCCAGACCGTGCGGAGGGTCGACGGTGCGAGGGGCGTGTCGCCCAGCAGGTAGAAGGAGGCCGGCGGCGTGCGGAGCCATGGATAGTCGAGCCCCATCTGTGGATAGATCGGCGAGGGCGCCGTGAAGTCGTAGCGGATCGGTCCGAGCCGGGCGCGCTGGCCGTCGGTGGGCGCCGGATCGGTGACCGCGACGCCGACGATCTGCCAATCGCGGTTGAGATAGCGGGCGATCTCGCGCTTCTGGTCGTCGTCCATCGTCAGGTCCTGCTCGACCAGCCAGCGGGCGAGTCCCTCCGGCAGCTGGAGCTCGAACGTGATCGTGGAGGTGGTGACGCGGCCGCCGAATACGCGCGGATCCTCGAAAACGGTGTCTCGCTGCGGCTCGGGCGTGTCCTCTTCCGGCGGCATTCGATCGGCCAGGCGATGCGTCAGCACGGTCACGACCGACGGTCCGAAGAGGTTCCCGCGGATCTGCTCGTTGAAGGGCTCCTCGACCACGGTGTTCTTCTCGAGGGCCTCAAACAAGGCCGCGCGTCCGCCCTGGACCTGGGGCGTCACCGGGAAGGCGCGGAACCACAGGAAGCGCGGCGCCGTCGAGGTGATCTCGACGCTCTCGATCAGGGTCTCGTGCATGCCGTGGTGAACGACGATCACCCGGCGCGCCAGCGGGACGACGCTCTCACCTCTTCTCGCGACGAAGAGATCCGCGTTCGCCGTGGCGGGCAACGACAGCACCGAGAGCGCCGCGAGGACGAACGTGGGTCCCGAGCGTGGCAATTTGGACAAAGCTAGCCCCACCAGGACTTGGGGTCCAAAAAGGGATGGAGTCTCATTCGCGGGTAAACCCATCTTATCCCGATGCGCCGCCGTTCCGATACCTGGGTAGGCAGCGACCCACCAGGTGAGGAAGGCGCGCGTTTCGTCCAACTCCCCCGGGCAGGGAAGATGTCTTCACAGGCGCAAGTTGGAATCAGTGAGGGCGACGGTCAGATGGATGCATTGAGCGAGATGAACCCCGAGGGGCCGGAGGAGGGCTGGCCGGTGCAGCGACTCCGGATGGGGTGGGCGCTCGTGCTGTTCTTCGTCTTCGAGATTCTGATCGGTCGCAGCCTCCCGCAGATCATGCCGATTCTCGCCCTCGCCATCGGTGTTGTCTGTCTTGCGTCGGCGATGATGACGATCCGCGAGCGCCGGCTCGACGCCCGGATCGCGGAGCGCGTCGACGCGCTCGATCGCAGCTAGTCAGCCGGGTCCGAAATCTCTAGCGTGTAGATCCTTTGTGTGATCTACGTGGTTCGTGGGGGCGAACAAAGGACCTCGAAAAACGGAGATCACGCTGACTGACGACGAACAGCGCGAGCTCGAACGATTGACTCGTCGCGTGCGGTCGAATCGACAGCTGGCACTTCGCGCGAAACTGGTGCTGAGCAGTTCCACTGGCGCGACCGATGCGGCGGTGGCGCGGAACCATCACGTGTCTCACCACACCGTTCGTCTGTGGAGAAGGCGGTTTGCGGAGTGCCGTCTCGAGGGGCTGTACGACCAGCCTCGCGTCGGCGCTCCGCGAAAGATCAGTGATGATCAGGTTGAAGAGATCGTGGTGCAAACGCTGGAAACGACGCCGAAGGGCCGTACGCATTGGAGCACGCGGAAGATGGCAAAGAATGCCGGGGTGAGCGCCAGTAGCGTCGGACGGATCTGGCGGGCGCATGGCCTCAAGCCCCACGTCGTTCGCGGTTTCAAGTTGTCGAACGATCCGCAGTTCATCTCGAAGATTCGCGACGTCGTCGGTCTGTACATGAGCCCGCCCGACAACGCTGTCGTGTTCTCCTTCGACGAGAAGCCGCAGGTCCAGGCGCTGGAGCGTGCTCAACCGATCCTTCCGATGGATCTCGGGATGCCCGAGCGACAGACCCACAACTACATCCGCCACGGAACGCTCGACCTCTTCGCCGCCCTCAACGTCGCCACGGGCAAGGTCATCGCGCAGACCAAGGCACGACACCGAGCGAAGGACTTCGTCGCATTCCTCGGGACGATCGACAACGCGGTAGAGCCGGAACTTGACGTTCACGTCATCCTCGACAACCTCGCGACGCACAAGACTCCACAGGTTAAGAGGTGGCTGCTACGCAATCCGCGCTTCCAGCTCCACTTCACACCAACCTATTCCTCATGGCTAAACCTGGTGGAACGGTTCTTCGCACTGCTGACCGAGGAAGCACTCACTCGCGGCTCCCACACCAGCGTCCCGGTACTTCGCAAGGCGATCGTCGACTACGTCGAAGTGCACAACGAAGAAGGCAAGCCCTTCGTATGGACGAAGACGGCCGACGAGATCCTCGACAAGATCATGGATTTCGGCAGACGCACAAAGCAGGTCCACCGCGGATAAATGCGCTAGAAATCAGTGATCCAGCTGACTAGGAGCGTGTAGCGCGTAAGCGCTCACGCGACCCCGGTCCGGGTCCCGGTCCCGGTCCGGGTCCCGATCTGAAGATGGCTGCCTTGAGTCAGACGCTCGCGACGGTCGCGAGCTTCGATCGGTAGAGCTTGAGCAGGTTGTGGGTGAGGCAGACGAGCGTCCCCTCGGCTCGTACCTTGAAGAAGGAGCGGAGCGAGAACCGGCGGAATCCTCGTGCCGCTTTGATCTGTCCGAGCGCCGGTTCGACGATACTCTTCCTGCGGGGGTAGACCGCCTTGCCGTCGCGCGTTTGCAACTTGTCGCGCATTCGCTTGCGAGCGAGGAGGCAGGTGTGGGCTCCGAAGCTGATGAGGACGGAGTCGACGCGTCTTGGTTCTGTTCGGGTCCAACAGCGATGTGGGCATCGATCTGATTGTTGTCGCAGAATTCGATGTTGGTCGCGCTCAGATAGCCGTTGTCTGCCGTCATCTTCCGCGGAGCATCGCCGCAGTTGCCGAACACATCACGGAGCATCGGGACGAGGTGTTGCTGATCAGGTGCCTGGTTGCTGACCCCTTCGGCGACAATCACCTGAGCGTGCTCATCTACGACAACTTGGGCATTGTAGGCCTGGAGGTACGCTCCCTCCTTCAACATGATCCTGCTGTCTGAGTCGGTGAAGTTCCTCTGAGCGTTGGGCCTCGGTGTGCCGTCCACATTTGCAGGAACGCGATGATGCGGCCATCCATCACTTCGTTCAGTTGGGTCTGGGGATGGTTCGAGCTGGTCAGCCTGCGCTCTTGCCTTCTCGGCTCGAGTTCTCGTCTCGCTTCTGCTCCACCCGATCCACAAGAGCATCATCCGCTTTGCTCTGCTGCTCTTCGGCTTGCCTGCGCAATTTCTCCGCGCGAGCCCTGGCGGCAGCCTGTTCCAGCGCAGCCTTAACTTCTTGAATGCGGGCAAGGCGGGATTCACGGCGAGCGAGCTCCGCTGCTCGGCCATCCGCTCGTAGGTCATCGCCTTGTGCTTGCTCGCGTTCGCCTGCACCTTCGCGTCGAAGTCGATCCGCCCAACGATCGATTCCAGACGAAACGACCTCCAAGAACTCCTGCTGGTCAAAGTGGACGAGCTACCGCAAGCTAGCTTGCATGGTCACTTTCGATCACGAGAAGCTCGAGGCCTACCAGCTCGCCGTCGAGTATGCCGACATCGCTGAAGAGATCGCACAAGAACTGCAACCCGGTCACGCTCACGTCCGCGATCAGCTTCGGCGGGCATCCGATTCCATCGTGAACAACACCGCCGAGGGCGCCGGAGAGTTCAATCAAGCTCAAGCGCGTTGTCGAGATGCTCACGCGCCTCATCAAGTCGATGAACGCACGCCGGGCTGCATGATCGCCATCGGGACCGGGACCGGGACCGGGACCCGGACCGGGCTCGCGGCAGCGCTACGCGCTACACGCTCCTAGAGCCGTACGTAGTCGAACTCGAGCGGTCGTCCCTTGATCCCGCTCTTCGGTGCGCCGACCCAGCTCGCCATCTTCCCCGGCTCGGTCACCTGAACCTGGATGCTCTGGATGTACGCGCGGTCCCGATCGTTCACCAGCCACTCGTCCTGCTTCGCGTTCCACGTCTCCTCGGAGACGAGGTTGCCCTTCGGATCGAAGCGATGCCCAGCGTACTCGCCGATCTGCCGGTTGAAGCGCCGCGAGGGGAGCTCGAGGCGCGCGTCCACGCCCGCCTTCTCGAGCACCTTGTTCCAGCGGTCGAGCGACTTCTGATTGTCGTCGATGTACTCCTCGCGCAGCACCTCGTTCATCGCGTTGCGCAGCGGCACGTTCTCCTGGGCGAGCTTGCCGTCGCGCACCACGGTCATGTCGAAGCCGGCGTCGCCCAGCAGCAGGTGGTCCTCGTACTTCTTCATCTCGTAGGCGCGGCCCTTGATGCCCGACGCGAAGTAGGTGGCCGCGTTCGAGGAGATCTCGCCGCCGAAGAGATCGAGCGAGATCGAGAACCAGTAGTTGAGCGAGCGCTGGATCATGTCGAGCGGGATGCCGCCCAGCTTGGTCACGTCCTCGTTCGGGTCCTGCTTCATCAGCTCGGCGGTGCGCTCGAGGACGCGCTGGATGCCGGTCTCGCCGACGAACATGTGGTGCGCCTCCTCGGTCAGCATGAACTGGCAGGTGCGCGCCAGCGGATCGAAGCCGGACTCGGCCAGCGAGAGGAGCTGGTACTTGCCGTCGCGGTCGGTGAACATGGTGAACATGAAGAACTGCAGCCAGTCGGTCATGGGCGCGTTGAAGGCGCCCAGGATCCGCGGCTTGTCGGCGTCGCCGCTGCGGCGCTCCAGCAGCTCCTCGGCCTCCTCGCGGCCGTCGCGGCCGAAGTACGACGTGGAGCAGGTAGACCATCGCCCACAGGTGGCGGCCCTCCTCGACGTTGACCTGGAAGAGGTTGCGCATGTCGTAGAGGCTGGGCGCGGTCTGGCCGAGCAAGCGCTGCTGCTCGACCGAGGCGGGCTCGGTGTCGCCCTGCGTGACGATGATCCGGCGCAGCGTGTTGCGGTACTCGCCGGGGACCTGCTGCCAGGCGGGCTCGGCTGCGTGATCGCCGAAGCCGACCGTCCGGTCCGGCTCCCGCGTCGGCGAGGAAGATGCCCCAGCGGTAGTCGGGCATCTTCACGTAGTCGAAGTGGGCCCAGCCGTCGCGGTCGACGCCGATCGCGGTGCGCAGGAAGACGTCCTTCTCCTGGAAGCCCTCGGGGCCCATCTGCTTCCACCAGTCGAGGTAGTTCGGAAGCCAGTGCTCGAGCGCGCGCTGCAGCTTCCGTCCGACGACAGGTCGACGTTGTTCGGGATCTTCTCGTTGGAAACCTGGGACGTCATCTCATTCCTCCTTTTTCAGGTACGGGTCATGTCGAAACCGGGACGGATCTGCTTGCCGTAGAGCGTGAGCGCGCCCGTCTCGCCGACCGCGTTCGGGCGCTGGAAGATCCAGTTCTGCCACGCGGAGAGCCGGCCGAAGATCTTGGTCTCCATCGTCTCGGGGCCGGCGAAGCGGAGGTTCGCCTCCATGCCGGTCATGCGCGTCGGGTGAGAAGTTGGCGCGCTCCTCGATCGCGATCCGGACCTCGTCCTCCCAGTCGATCTCGTCGGGCGCGAAGGTCACCAGGCCCAGCTCGATCCGCGGTCTCGGTGTCGATCCGTCCGCTCTCCGCCAGCACCTCGCCCACGCGTCGGGCTCGCCGAGGAACCGGGTCTCGAGGCGGGTGAGCCCGTTCGACATGGTCAGCGGTCCGCCGTTCAGCCGCCGAGAGGCGAGGTGCACCGGGTGATCCGGATCCGCGCAGCATGTAGATGCGGTCGGCGGCGAGCGCGAGCTCGAGGAGCGAGCCGGCGAAGCAGGAGCCGGGCTCGACGAACGCGAAGATCGATCGTGCCGTCGAGATCGAGCCGCCGCAGCACGCGGCGCATGCGGGTGCAGGACCGCGCGGCCGAGCCAGTCGTTCTGCGCGGCCAGGAGCCCGGCGTCGGCGCGAAGCACGGCGTCGAGATCGCCCTCGGCTGTGGAGCGCGACCAGGCCGATGTCGGGCAGCTCGAAGCGGAGGCGGAGCAGCACGATCGTCGAGCTCGCGGACGATGCGGAGCGCCCAGGCGCGCTCGCCCATCCGATGGAAGCCTTCGCTGTTCTCGGGCTGGGGCTCGTTGGGCGCGCGCAGCGTGAGGTGGCCGATGCGCTGGGCGCGATCGATCGCCAGCGAGACGAACGCGTACTCGATGCCGTCGTCGACGTACTTCGGCGCGACGGGGCCGAGCACGATGCCGGCGCTCTTCTTCTCGGGCTTGGCGGCGATGGCGGCCTGGATCCGCTTGTCCAGGATCGCCTCGGCCACTTCGAGCGCGGCGCCACCTCGTCGACCAGGTTCCACTCCACGGCGCGCTTGCCCTTGATGCCCTCGGCGATCGTCGAGAAGACGTCGGCGCGGTCGCGGCGGACCTTGCGCTTGTCGACGAGCCGCGTGAGGCCGCCGGTGCCGGGGAGGACGCCGAGCAGCGGGGCCTCGGGGAAGCTGACGGCCGAGTTGCCGTCGTCGACCAGCACGATCTGGTCGCAGGCGAGGGCCAGCTCGTAGCCGCCGCCGGCCGCGGTGCCGTTGACCGCAGCGAGGGTGGCGACGCCGTCGAGCGCGGCCAGATCCTCGAGATCGAGGCGCGTCTCGTTCGTGTACTTGCAGAAGTTGACCTTGAAGGCGTGGGTCGAGCTCCCGAGCATGTAGATGTTGGCGCCGGAGCAGAAGATGCGGTCGATGGCCGAGCTGAGCAGCAGGCAGCGCACCTCGGGGTGCTCGAAGCGCACGCGCTGGATCGCGTCGGCGAGCTCGATGTCGACGCCGAGGTCGTAGGAGTTCAGCTTGAGGACGTAGTCACCGTCGCGGGCGGCCTGATCCTGCTGCACGTTCATCGCGAGCCGGGCGACCGGGCCCTCGAACGTGAGCTTCCAGTGGACGTAATGATCGGGGTGGGTGTCGAGCGGGAGCTTCTCGGGGACGTAGGACGCGTGCGCCATGCCGCGGAGGGTACGGGCTCGCGGTTCGACCTGCAAGCAATATATCGCTTGTTGGGTCTCCATTGACGCAGTATATTGCATCCATGCTCGACCTGACTCCGCTCGGGGAGGCGGTGCGCGCGGCCCGCCTGGCCCGGGCGCGTACGCTGCGGGATCTCGCGGACGCGTCGGGCCTATCGATCCGCTTCCTCTCGGACCTCGAGCGTGGCAAGGGCAACATCTCGATCGCGCGGCTGGCAGAGGTGGCCCGGGCGCTCGAGGTCTCCCTCGGCGAGCTGGTGGCGCCGCTCGACGCCGAGCGGACGCGGCGCCCGTCCATCGCGCTGGTCGGGCTGCGCGGCGCCGGCAAGAGCACGGTGGGACGCGCGGTGGCGGAGTCGCTCGGGGTCCGGTTCGTCGAGCTCGACACTGAGATCGAGGCGTCCGCCGGGCTGCCGCTCGATCAGATCTTCGAGATCCACGGCGAGGCGTACTACCGGCGCCTCGAGCGCGAGGTGCTGCTGCGGGTGCTCGAGTCGGGCAAGCGGGCGGTGATCGCGACGGGTGGCGGTATCGTCACGGATCCCGAGAGCTGGCGGCGTCTGAAGCAGAAGACGCGGACGGTCTGGCTGCGCGCGGCGCCGGAGGCCCACTACCAGCGCGTGATGGCGCAGGGCGATCTGCGGCCGATGAAGAATCGGCCCTCGGCGATGGCCGAGCTGCGGGCGCTCCTGACCGCCCGGACGCCGCTCTACGCCGAAGCGGAGATCACCGTCGACACGACGCGTCTCGGGGTCGCGCGCACCATCGCCGCGGTCCTCGAGGGGGCGTGAAGGAAGGCGCAGCCGGTACCTCCGCATACACCAACCCACTGTAACCCACATAAGTCCTCGTTTTTCTTTCGCTTTTCACGCAACGACGTCCTCGGCCCGCCGAAAAGCTCAGAACCACAACCATGCATGGGGCGGCCAGAGACAGGATGTCTCAGTCACCTCGAAGGAGATTCGATGGCATTTACGGACGGTGTTGGTGGCAAGAGCCAGGTCGGCGATCTCAGGTTACAGAACCTGGGCCTCCAGCCCGGCGATCCGAGCAGTGCGGGTGGCCTGAGCACGAAGGAGCTGCTCGAGAAGCTGGTGAAGATGATGCAAGGCCAGCAGGACCCGCAGGCGGCCCAGGGAGGTCAGCAGGGCGGACCCCAGGCGGCCGGCGGGGCGAAGGGCGCCCAGAACGGCGGAGGCGACAACCAGTTCAGCCTGGAGGAGCTGCTCAAGGAGCTCCAGAAGCGCGCGCAGCTGAATCAGGACGAGATGGCCAACCAGCTGCGGCAGGTGAGCCGGACCGCGCAGACCCAGGGCAGCAACACGCAGCAGCCGACGCAGGCCGGGATCACGCAGCAGCTCCTGGCAGCGGCGCCGGCGACGCTCGACGTGGGCAACATGGGGCTCACGATCCCGAGTGGCGGCGGCGGGATGTCCGGCGGCAGCTTCGCCTGAGCCTGCGGCTCTCGTCGCCTCGCACCTCGCGCTCATTCAGCTCCAGATCCCGCCGACGCGCCAGCGCTCGAGCTCCTCGTTTCGCTGATCGCGCTCGAGGCACCGCAGCATCAACGTCACCGCGCGACCTGAGGGCTTGGGGACCTGCGTCTTCGCGTCGATGATGCCGAGATCGGTGATCGCGAGCTTGGGGCGGAGCGTCTCGAGCGGGCGCTTCCAGATCTCTTGGGCGCGACGATCGAGCTCGCGCCTCAGCGTGAGACCGGAGACAGCGTCGATGTTCTCGTAGCGCTCCTCGTGTGTTCCGAGAAAGGCGAGCTCGAGCCGATCGGCCGGCGGATCGCTCTGTGCGAGCTGTTGGATCATCACCTCGGCGGTGATGGGCCCGGCGGCGGTGAAGATGCGATCCATCATCTGGTTGCGGAGCGAGCGGAGCTGGTTGTCGTTGTGGAGGAGGGATTGGCGCGCGATCTTGTCGGCGAAGCGGAGCCAGTCCTCCTCATGGAAGGCGGGCTTCGAGGCGGCGACCGCAGTGTCGACCGAGGGCAGCGGGAGCGTGAGCGCGCGCCAGACGCCCTGCATCGGCGCCAGCGCGACCATGACGCGACCGACTGGATTCCGCGGCGTGTCGATCCGCATGGCGCAGACCATCGTGCCGGACAGTCGGAGGGCGGCGTCGAGGGCGGCGCCCACGGGACGGGGCAGCTGCGCCCGGAGCTCGGCCCAGGCGTACGTCCGGATCTGGGCGGGGATCGCCCACACCGAGTCGGCTTTGCGTCCCGAGAGCGTCTCCATCAGCGGGTACGACAGGTGACAGCCGAGCGTGCCGTCGCCCCAGAGCATCCACACCTCTTCGGCCAGCCGCGGCCGGACCGCGTCGAGGCCGTGGGACAGGAGGCCCTGCACGACGGCCCGCGCGGTGGACTCGACGACCCGACGGTGTCGCCCGGACATGCGCAGCTCCGGCCACGGCGCCCGCTCCTCGAGCTCGATGAAGGGCGCAGATGGCGCGTCGACGCCGTAGGCCTTGCGGAGGACGGCGGTGACCCAGCCGGCCCGCGTTCGGCCCGCCTCGGTCACGCCCTCGCCCAGGAGCTGCCCCGAGACCTCCTCCGGTCGTGCCACGCGAACGGAGGTTGACAGTGGAAGCTCGCCCGGTAAAGTCGCGCACCCAATGTCGATGTTGTCCGATTTTCTCAACGAGAACGGCGTCAAGCCGGAAGACCTGGCGGCCCGTTCGAAGGCGCTCGAGACCCTCGACTCGGGCGACCGAGTGCTGCGCAACAAGCGAACGGCCGCGCGTCGTCTCAAGAAGACGTACGAGGAGAGCGACGCGAAGAAGCCGGGCTCGCTCGGGCGCGGCGTGACGCTGCGAGTGATCAACTTCGCGCTCGAGGGTCAGCCGATCACGCGGCTGAACCGCAAGAAGATCGCGCGCGCGGTCAACTCGCTGCTCAAGTCCTCCAAAAAGGAGGAGATCGACTGGCGGAAGCTGTTCACGGACACGCCGTCGCGCAAGGGCAAGAAGAAGTAAGTGTCCGACGAGAAGCCGAAGAAGAGCTGGAAAGAGATCGACGCTCAGCGCGATCGCTCGGGTGGAGGCGGCAAGCGCCGGGATCCCGATGAGACTGCCCGGGAGCGGGCCAGCCGATCGGCGGCGTACTCGAAGTACAAGTCGCAGCTCGACAAGCTCTTCAAGCCGGGCGGCGCCGAGCTGCCCGAGGCGATGCGCGACAAGCTCGGCCCCACCTCCGAAGACGACAAGAAGGCCCGCGTGGCCGCGGACGCGCTCCGCAAGGATCCCGGCGAGGATACGCTTCGGGCGTACCTGGCGACCGGACAGCCGTTGCCGGACGACCCACGCCTGCTCACCGGCCTGCTCGACGTCCGCGACGACGCCCTGGTGCGTTCGGTCTTGAGCGCGCTCCTGGAGATGGTCGAAGGCGGCAAGAAGCCCAACCGAATGCTGCTCATCCAGCGTCTCGAGGCGCTCAAGAACCGTACCGAGGACGACGAGACGATCGCGCTCGCCGGGACGCTTCGGGCCGCCCTCGACTGATGGGTGGATCCTCCGAGCCACTGCTCTCGCTCACCGACGAGGTCGAAGATGCGATCGCCGAGCGCCGGCCGATCGTCGCGCTCGAGTCGACACTCCTGGCCCACGGACTCCCCGCCGGCGTGCGCGAAGGCGTGGCGACGCAGCTCGAGGCTGCGGTGCGCGCCGAGGGCGCTGTTCCGGCCACGATCGCGGTCATCGATGGGCGCGCCCACGTGGGCCTCGCGCCCGAGCTGCGCGCCCGCCTGATCGCCGGAGACGTGGAGAAGGCCTCGCTGCGCGATCTCTCCGTCGCGCTGGTGAAGGGTGGGGTGTGGGCCACGACGGTGGCGTCGACCATGGCGATCGCTGCGCGCGCCGGGATCCGGATCTTCGCCACCGGCGGGATCGGCGGGGTTCATCGAGGTGCCGATCGCACGTTCGACGAGTCCGCCGATCTCACCGCGCTGACGCGCTATCCCGTGGCCGTGGTGTGCGCCGGCGCAAAGGCTGTCCTCGATCTTCCGCGGACGCTCGAGCGCCTCGAGACGCTGGGCGTCCCGGTGATCGGCGTCGGCACCTCGGAGCTGCCGGCGTTCTACCACGCGCAGAGCGGCCTCGCGGTGCGCTGCCGGATCGACGATCCGAGCGAGGCCGCGGCGATCATGGATGCGCAGTTCGATCGATGGGGCGCCGGCGGGTTGCTGTTCGTCCAGCCCCCGCCGGTGACGGCAGCGCAGGACCCGGCGGTTGTGGACTGGATGATCACGGCTGCGTTGGCTGAGGCCGAGGCCGAGGGGGTCAGCGGCCCGGCGGTCACGCCGTTCCTCCTGGCGCGGCTCGACCGATCCTCCGCCGGGGGCGTCGTTCGCACCAATGTGGCTCTGGTGGAGGCGAACGCGCGCCTGGCCGCACGGATCGCCGCCGCCGACGTCGCCTTCCGCGCCGAGGAGGCTTGAACGCGGCGTGATCGGCTCCTAGCATGCCGGCGGCAGATGGGGTCGACAGCGGATATCACGGGTTTCTGGACCTGGTTCAGCGCGAACCACGAGCAGATCCTCGAGATCATGGGCGGCCGGCGGCCCGGCAAGGTGACGGAGATGCTGGATCGCGCGCTGGAAGCGAATCATCTCAACCTCACCTATGTCGTGACCGAGGGCCTGACCGGCGCCGAGCTCACGTTCACGCCGGAGGGCGATCCGCAGGTCGCCGCCTTCATCGACAAGCTCGTGGAGGCCGCGCCCAAGCTCGAGACCTGGGTTATCCGCGGCCGGATCCGGCGCAAGTCGATCAAGGCGGCCATCGCGTTCGTCGAGGCGGTCCACGGCATCGATCTCGCGAACCTCCACTTCAAGGTCCGGCACCTCGACGGCAAGTATCACCTCCTGTTCCTGAGCGACGTGCTGATGGCGCTCGACGAGGAGAAGCGCTTCGCGGTGGCGGCCACGTTCCTCGATCACGCGCTCGGCGAGGAGATCGCGATGGAGTACGTCGGCAGCGCCGAGTTCTCCGCCAACGTCGCGGGCGGGATCGAGATGGGGCTGGTGATCAACCAGATCACGCGAGAGACGGGCGGCAGCGGCGATCTCTAGGAGCGTGTAGCGCGTAAGCGCTCACGCGACCCCGGTCCGGGTCCCGGTCCCGGTCCGGGTCCCGATCTGAAGATGGCTGCCTTGAGTCAGACGCTCGCGACGGTCGCGAGCTTCGATCGGTAGAGCTTGAGCAGGTTGTGGGTGAGGCAGACGAGCGTCCAATCGGTTCGTACCTTGAAGAAGGAGCGGAGCGAGAACCGGCGGAATCCTCGTGCCCCTTTGATGTGTCCGAGCGCCGGTTCGACGATACTCTTCCTGCGGGCGTAGACCGCCTTGCCGTCGCGCGTTTGCAACTTGTCTCGCATTCGCTTGCGAGCGAGCGAGGCAGGTGTGGGCTCCGAAGCTGATGAGGACGGAGTCGACGCGTCGTGGTTCTGTTCGCGTCCAACAGCGATGTGGGCATCGATCTGATTGTTGTCGCAGAATTCGATGTTGGTCGCGCTCAGATAGCCGTTGTCTGCCGTCATCTTCCGCGGAGCATCGCCGCAGTTGCCGAACACATCACGGAGCATCGGGACGAGGCGTTGCTGATCAGGTGCCTGGTTGCTGACCCCTTCGGCGACAGCTCGCCGTCGAGTATGCCGACATCGCTGAAGAGATCGCACAAGAACTGCAACCCGGTCACGCTCACGTCCGCGATCAGCTTCGGCGGGCATCCGATTCCATCGTGAACAACACCGCCGAGGGCGCCGGAGAGTTCAATCCACCTGAGAAGGCTCGCTTCTACCGGATGGCACTTCGCTCTGGCACCGAAAGCGCCGCCTCACTCCACACCTGCTTGAGGCGCCGACTCGCCAACGAGCAGAAGGTCCAAGCCGCCAGAGCCAAGCTCAAGCGCGTTGTCGAGATGCTCACGCGCCTCATCAAGTCGATGAACGCACGCCGGGCTGCATGATCGCCATCGGGACCGGGACCGGGACCGGGACCCGGACCGGGCTCGCGGTAGCGCTACGCGCTACACGCTCCTAGGGCCGCACGCTCCTGGAGTGCGTCGACCGGCTCTACCTCAACGGCGACGTGCCGCGGCTGATCGGGGTCGCGCAGCTCAGACAACAGCTCTCAGATCGCAGCCAACGGGCTCTGTTTCATCAATTCTCCTCCTACGTCCCATTCACTCGAACAACGGTTTCTTCGCCTGCGACGAACCCGAAGCGCTTCAGGCGATCTGCGACAGCTTCAGAGCACCGCCCGAAGCCTCCTAGTACCAGACTCGATCGAGCGCGGCGTCCAGGTCGCCGGTCAAGAGGTCGCCGTGGAACTGCGTCGCGGGGGCGTGAAGGCGTGTCAACTCCGCTTGCACTTCGCCGGGCGTCCGGGTGCGTGCCTCGAGGTGAACCAGCACGCACAACCAGCCGAGAAGGTTCGAGGCGTCCTCGGGGATCGGGACGCGCGCGGCCAGCGCGGCGGCGGCCTCGGGCGTGCCGAGGCGGCGGTGGGCACGGCAGGCGGCGCGGAGGAGGCTGGTCTCGGGGTGGGTCGCGATCGGATCGTCGCCGGTGATCGCGCGGAGGGCCGGCGCCGGGATCCGGCGATCGAAGAGGGTGGTCCGGTCGTAGAGCCAGTCGAGTGCCTGCTGAGCCAGGCCGAGCGCCACCAGGCCGCGGGTGAGCGCCGCGGCGTTGAAGCGCCACTGGGTGTCCTCGCCGGGGGGCGTGCTCTCGCTGAGGCGCGCGGCCCAGGCCATGAAGCCGGGGGCGTCGCCGGCGTGGGCCGAGTCGAGCGCGAGGTAGCAGTACGTGCCCGGGAGGACGTCGCGGAGGGCCTGGGAGCCCTGCTGAAGCGCGACGTTCGCGCGCCGGACCTCCACCGCCTCCGCGTGCCGGCCCGCCATGCCGAGGGCTTGCGCGAGCATGCCGCGGCACCGGACCTCGTTGTGGGCGTTGAGGAACGGGGCCTCCAGGCGCGCGGACAAGGCCGCGATGGAGGCGTCGATCTGGAAGTCGTCCATCGCGCTCAGCCGGCACTCGAGCTCGTAGCGCTCGGCAGCGTCTCCGCCGATCAGGCGGCGCTGGGCCACCAAGAGCGCCTTCGCCTCGCGGTGGAGGGCGGCGGCGCGGGCGCTCTCGCCGGCGTGGCGGCACAGCGTGCCCAGCTCGAGGAGCACGCGGGCGCGATCGCTGTCGGACAGATCGTCGAGCGCGAGGGCCTCCAGGTCTGCGATCGCCGATGCGCGGTCGGTCTCGCCGCGGGCAAGCGGAGCAGAGCCCACGCGAGCGGAGTCGGGTGCGAGGGCCTCGCCCGAACGGGCCCTGCGGGCTCTCTCGATCGTCTGATCCAGCGTGAGCACGTGGCGCTCGGGAACGAGTGGGGCCGCTCCGAACACCTCTGCGATCGCGCGCTCGATCGACGAGAGCACGCCGGGCGTCAGGATCGACTTGTCGCCACGTTCGGCCTCCGCGATCGCGCGTTTGATCTCGAGGCCCTGCACCGGCGCGATCACGCCGCCGGCCAGCAGTCGCCCGGTGGCGAGGACGGCGTGGCGCGGCCGTCGCGAGGGCGCGTAGTAGCCGATGAACGCGAGCGTGGCGGGCAGACCGAGGGAGGCGCCAAAGACGGCGAGCCAGTCCTCCAGCTCGAAGCGAAGCGCGGGCAGGCTCGGCGTACCCAGCGCGGCCCTCGCCACCGCGAGCGCACGATCGCACGCGGCCGCCAGCTCGGGATCGCGGGCGCGGGAGCGGCCTGGGCTGGGGATGAGCGGGACCGCGGCGCCGAGGCGGTCGTCGAGGGTCACCAGCGCGTAGACCGTGCGGGGCGCGAGGGTCGCGTCGTGGGCCAGGCGCCGGAGCTCGTTGGCGCGCTGTCCCAGAAGATCGCCGAGGGCATGGATCGCGGATCGCCCCGCCCCCGCTTCGAGCAGCCACTCGGCGACCGTGAGGCGGTGGTCCCGCATCCGTGCAGCGCCCACGATAGCGCGGGGCCCCGGCGCGTGCCACTCGGCGGGCGCGGTGGGATCATGCGTCGAGCTGATCCCGGGTCACGCCGGCGTCCGCCAGGCGGCGCGAGAGCTTGTGGCGCGCCAGACGAAAGCGACTCTTGAGCGCCGGCTCCGGGACACCGGTGCGCTCCGCGATCTCCCGGTACGTCAGACCTTGATCGATCTTGAGGGAGACGACCTCCCGCTGTTCGGGGGGAAGGTCCGCGATCGCTTCGGCGATGATCGCGAGGCAGCGATGATCGCGAGTCTCGGGATCGATCGGGATCTCCACCGAGGACGACTCCGGTCGCTCGCGGCGCGTGCTGGCGCGCCGGATCAGGTCGAGGCACTTGCGGGTGGCGATGGTGGTGAACCACGCACGCACGCACTGGGGCCCCGGTTGAGGACGCCACTGATCGCGCCGCTCGAACGCGGTCACGAACGTGTCGTGGGCGAGATCGATCGCCGGGGCCCGCCCGTCGAGGATGCGGCGGCAGACCCGGAGCACCGCCTCGTGGTGGCGGCGGTACAGCTCGGCGAACGCGCCCTGATCGCCGGTCTGAAAGCGGAGCATCCAGAAGGTGTCGTCGTCGGCCGCCGGGGCGACGAGTGTGGCCGGAAGGTGCGAGGTCGAGGTCTCGAGGTGCATTCAGGCCAAGGACGGCCCTGGGCGCCGGCCCTGACACACCGCGCTCGCCTACATCGGCTCGGGGTCGGGGATGCTCTTTCGCGGCGGCGGCGGCGCAGGCGGGGGTGGAGGCTCGATCTCGAGCACGCCGGAGTCGGGGAGCGTGATCTCGACCGCGCCCGCGTCCGCAGGGCCGGCCGCCTGCGAGTGCTTCTTCCGCCAGAAGAACCCCAGCGCGCCCAGCACCATCACCAGCAGCACGATCGCGAACCACCACCCGGCCCGGCTCGGCGGCGGAGGCAGGAAGATCGGCACTGTGATCTCCCGCTTGGACTCGGGCGCCGACTGGAGCCCGACCACCTCGCTCTCGCCGGCCTCCGCGTCGCCGAGCAGCGCGCGCAGCTGATCCCGCACTCGCGAGGCGGTGGCCGGACGATCATTGGCGCTCGACCGGAGCAGGGACTCAATGACCGAAGCGAGGCCCTCGGGCACGTTCGGGTCGTGATCCCGCAAGGTGTACGGCACGTTCTTCACCACGCGCGCGTCGAGGATCTCGGCGTAGTTCGCGCCGGAGCGCGGCACTGCGCCCGTGATCAGCTCGGCGAGGATCAGGCCGAGCGCGTACAGATCCGAGCGGCCGTCGAGCGGGCGGTTGCTGAGCTGCTCCGGCGACATGTACAGCGGAGTGCCCATGATGATCCCAGCCTGCGTCAGCTTCGTGCTCTGGTCGGGCGACTCCGAACGCGCGATCCCAAAGTCCAGGATGACAGCCGATCCGTCCTTCCGGATCATCACGTTCTCGGGCTTCAGATCCCGGTGGATGATCGACAGGCCGTGCGCGGCCGCCAGCCCGTCGCAGATCTGCTCGGCCCAGCGCGTGAACGCGAGGTAGTCCACCTCGACGCCGGTCTTCAGCATCTCTGCCAGCGTCGTCCCCTCGATCAGCTCCATCATCAGGCCGCGCGAGCCGTCGCCCAGATCGACGATGTCGTAGATCCGGCACACGTGGTCGCTGGCGATCCGCCGGGCCAGACGAACCTCGCGGCGCAGCCGTTCGATCGACTGCATCTCGATGGAGCTGCCCTTGGGGATGATCTTGAGCGCGACCGTCTCGTCGAGCTCGCGATCGTGCACGCGATAGACCTCGCCCATTCCGCCCGAGCCGAGCCTCCCCAAGATCTGGAAGCGACGATTCTCGAGCCCGCCACCGTCGCGAACGGCGTCGAAGAACTCGTCCTGGGCGGCGCGCAGCACCTCGCTCGGCGGATCCGACTCGACCGTACTGCGACCCGCCGCCTCGCCACCCGACGCCTCCGAGAGGGCGAAGGTCCGGGCCTTCTTCGACTCGCCCGTGGCCCGCGAGAACTGCTCGAGGAGATCGACGACGGCGTCGACGCCGGCGTCCGGGAGCTCCTGCATCGCGCGGTCGAGCGCGGCCATGACCGCGCGCGCATCGGCGTAGCGCGCCTCGGGGGCGCGGGCCAGGAGCTGCCGCGCGATCGCCTGGAGCGAGGCCGGACACCCGGCGGGCAGCGACGGGATCTCCGCGGTTCGGACCGCGGCCAGCGTCTCCAGATCCGTCTCACGCTGGAACAGCGGTCGCGCCGCCAGCATCTCCCAGAGGATCGTTCCCAGCACGAAGAGGTCGCTCTTCGCGCCGACAGCGCCGCTGGTCGCGAGCTCCGGGCTCAGGTACGCGGCCGACCCGCCCTGGCTCCGGCCCACCGTCTCGATCACGCTCTGCCGCGAGTCCGCGGTGCCCAGCTCGGAGATCAGCACGCGACCGTCCCGCGCCAGAAGGACGCACGCAGGTGAGAGCTCGCGCGCGAGGAGCGGTGGGTCGAGGTGGTGGATGTAGTCGAGCGCCGCGGCGATCGCCCGGGCGATCCGCGCCGAGACGCCGGGCGGCGGCCAGATCCCGGTGGTGCGGGCGGATTCGAGCAGGCGATCGAGGAACAAGCCCTCGTGGTACGGCCAGATCCAGTAGCGATGGCCCGAATCGACGCCGCCGGCCAGGAGCGGGAGGACATTCTCGTGGGAGAGCGCCCGTGCGACGGGGAGCCGGGCCTCGATCAGCTGCTGGGTGGCGGCCTCGGCGGCAGGACGCACCGGCATCAGATCGACGACCACCTGGTCGCCCTCCGGCGAGCGACCCCACCACAGCTCGGCGGCTCCGCGCTGACCGAGACGCTCGATCAACGAGTGGCCGGCCAGCGTCTCCCCCGGTGCGACCACCGCGGAAAGCCTAGCAGAAGTCCCGGCCGGTTGAAGCCCTACTCGACGCCGGACAGGGCGTGGAACTCTTCGTAGCGGTCCGGATTGTCTCCGGCGAGAAAGAGGTAGAGCGAGACCCCGCCGCTGACGAGGGCGCCGGCGAGGAGCGACAGATAGAGGGCCTGGTTGGTGCCGAAGCGATCGTCCGCCGCGATCGCGTCGTTGCGCAGATCCATCATCAGCGCCTGCTGCTCGCTGTTGAGCGCCGCGTAGCTGTTGACCGTGTTCAGGTCCTTGGTGGCGCGCGCGTAGAAGATGCCCGACGCGACCGCAGCGCCCACCGCCAGGATGCCGGTGGTATAAGCGCCGTAGCGCCAGGCCCGCGCGCTCGACTCATAGCCCTCGATCGTGTCCTTCGCCGGGATCAGCTTCACGTCCTCGACGCGTACCCGGCTCTGCCGCACGAAGACGTCCGCGGTGGTGGAGTAGAAGCCGTCGCGCGTGACCTTGAGGACGTGCGGTCCGGCGGCCAGCGCGATCACCTGGTCGACGCCCTCCTTGCGGCGCTCCCCGTCCACCACGATCTGGGCGTCGCCGATGTTGACGGCCACCTTGAGGTAGCCCTGTCGAGCCTCGAGCACCGGCTGGAGCAGCACGATGATCGCGTGTCTCGCGGCCTCCATCAGCGCCGAGGGATCGTCGGTCTCCGCCTCGTGGCGCTTGAGCGCGCGGCCCTCGACCGCATCGATCAACACCAGGTTGAGGGTCAGCTTGCGGCCGACCTGCGCGACGGTGCCCCCAACCAGGTGTCGCGCCTTCACCAGCTTCGCCACCTGGACGTAGCAGGCCTCATCTACGCAGCCGCCGAGGACCTCCTTGCGCTTCTCGTAGGCCAGCAACGACTGGATCTGTCGCGGTGAGACCGTCTCGAACACGCCGGTCTCGTCGGCGGACGTGGCGATCGTCTCGGTGACCCCGGCGGCGTACTCCTCCGGGACGCCCGCGGCCGCCAGCGACATCACCGCCAGCCGGGTCTTGCTGGTGGGCGCGTCGATCGCGCGCGTGACGTCGTCGTCCGCGACCTTCGTGTTCACCGACTCGGGTTGGGTCGCCCACAGCGCGAGGGCCAGCATGGCCGCATTCACTTCTGCGCCTCCTTCTGGGCGGTGGTGTCGACGGTGCGGGGGGAGACCTGGTTCCGCTCGCCGAGCTTCTCCGGGAGCATCGTCCCGAGATCGGCGATCAGCTTCTCCGCGGTGGCGAGGCTGTCGGTCGGCGTCTCCACGATCTTTTGCACGCGGAGGATCGGCTCGCCGGTGGCCACGTCGATCACGCGGATCACCAGCGCCGAGTCACCCTTCCGGCCCAGAAGCTCGGGCTCGATGATGACGTCGGCCCCGATCTTCTTGGCCTGTGCCAGCGCCGCCTTTCGCGAGAGGACTCCGCGCTGGTACGAGGCGCGCGCGTAGGCGAGCGTGGCCAGCTGCGTGGCGACGTATTTGCCGAGCTCGGTGGCGCGGCGGGCGTCGCGCTTGGGGAGCTTCGGCTCCAGCACCAGCGCGTGGACGTTGACCGTGCGCGACTTGTCGTAGCGCGCGACAATCCGCGTGTTCGCGACCTCGTCCACAGCCAGCGCCAGCGACTTGTTCTCCGAGATGATGTCCGCGATGTTGGGGCCGACCATGGAGTCGGCCTTGCTGCCGCCGAGCACGAGCTTCCCCAGGCCCTTCGCGAAGTAGATCTCCTTCACCGGCGCCCCGGCGAGCGCCTTCTCGAGACCTTCGCGCAGCGAGGTGAGCGCCTCGCGGTTCGGGAGGTCCTGCACCACCAGCACCACCGAGCCCGCCGACTGCCCAACCTTGTTGAGCGCGGTGGTGAGGCCGCGATCCGCGAACAGGATCTGGAGCGCCTGCGCGAGCCCGCGGGTCTGGAGCGCGGGGCCCCCGACGCCGACGCCGACGCCCTCGGCCTGCATCGTGGAGGTGGCCTGGCCGGTCCCGAGATCAATCAGGCGCAGGGTCACCGACACGCTCTGACTCTTGACGCCCTCCACCTCGACCGGCTCACCGTAGGCGGCGGCGCCGGCCAGGACGGCGTCGGCCTCGAAGACGGAGAGGCCGTCGGTGGGGAGTCGGCTGCCGAGGAGCTCCTTCGGTGCCACCACGCTGCGCATCTTCTGGGACGCCTCCGCGGCGACGACCTCGTATCCCCGATCCTGGAGCGCGCGCTCGATGGCCGCGCTGGCGGGGGTCCCGGGCGCCGGATCGTCGAGCAGCACGGCGATCCGCGTGGCGGGCGCGACGCCGGCGACCAAGCTGAGGAGGGTGGCAGCGGAACCGAACATGATCACCTCGTTGCGGACGATACCCAACAGGGCGTGCCTGCACCACGAGCGCCGCCTGCGAGCCCCATACCACCCTTGCACGGGTGCGAGATCTGCGACGGGGATCGTTCGGTGGCGCGCGGCCCGCACGGGCCGATGTGACAGGTGACGAAAGAACGGTTGGGACGGTAGTGTCCCGCGGGGCGCTCGGGTGGCGAGGACGGAGCGGATCGAAGAGCCGAGGCTCGACCACGGCCAGCGGCTGGAGACCTGGTTGGTCCGGATCGGCTGCGCCGCCGACCCGATGATGCCGCCCGCCCTCGTCCCCCTCACCGGGCGGACGCGCCTCCGCCTGGGACGGCTCGACGAGGCCCCCCTCGGCCAGCCCGATCTGCTCGAGGTGGTCGACCGCTGGATGTCCGGCGAGCACGCCGAGCTCAGCGCGACCGATGTGGGCTGGGAGCTGCGCGACCTCGGCTCGCGCAACGGCACGCGGGTCTGGGGCCAGCAGCGGTCCGTATCGCTCCTGTCCGACGGCGACATCCTCGAGACCGGCTCCACGTTCTGGCTCTTCCGCGCCATGCTGGTCGCCGACGGTGAGCTGCCTACCTCCGTACCAGCGCCCGACATGCTGGGCTCGCTCCACCCGCCCTTCGCCCGTGTGCTGCGGGAGCTCAGCAAGATCGCGCGCAAGGAGGTGGTGGTGTTGCTGGTGGGCCCCACCGGTACCGGCAAGGAGGTGCTGGCCAAGGCCATCCACGGGCTGAGCGGACGGGACGGTCCGTTCGTGGCCGTCAACACCGGTGCGGTCCAGCCGAACCTGGTCGCCTCCGAGCTCTTCGGCGTGGAGAAGGGCGCGCACTCGATGGCGGAGCAATCGCGCGCCGGTCTGATCCGGGCGGCCGAGCGCGGGACCCTGCTGCTCGACGAGGTCGGCGACATGCCGCTCGACGTGCAAGTCAGCTTGCTCCGCGTGATCCAGGAGTCCGAGGTCCGCCCCGTCGGCGGAGACCTGGCGCTCCCGGTCGACGTCCGGTTCGTCTGCGCCACCCATCGCGACCTGCACGAGCTCGTCGACAGCGGCGTGTTCCGCGCCGATCTCTACGCCCGCATCAAGGGCACCGAGCTCGAGATCCCGCCCCTCGAGGACCGCGCCGAGGACATCGGGATGCTGATCGCCGCGTTCCTCCGCCGCTACGGCGGCGCCGACCTCACCTTTCAACCGGCGGCCTACCGCGCCCTCACCGTCTACAACTGGCCGCTCAACGTGCGCGAGCTGGAGAAGGCGATCGAGGGCGCGATCGCGCTGTGCTCGAGCGGGCGAATCGAGCTCGACCACCTCCCCCGCGAGGTGCGCTCCTACGTGCCCGAGTCATCGAAGTCGGACCGCGACCCCGCGGACGACGGCCTCCGCGAGCGGGAGATCGTTCGGCTGCTCACCGCGCACCGCGGGAACGTGAGCGCGGTGGCGCGCTCGATGGGCTACTCGCGGATGCAGGTGCACCGCTGGCTGAAGCAGCTCGGGATCGATCCCGGCGCGTATCGAGGGAACGCTTAGAACCGGTCCTAAACCCGTTCCGTCGCTATTCCGTGTTGCACTTGTTCTGGCATTGCTATTCGTCTTCAGAACCATTCACGCCCCTGTGGCGAGGTACGCGCCCGTCACCGCTTCTTTCGAAGCACGCCCTTCTTCACCTTCTCGGCGCCCTTGGTCTTGTCGCCTTGCTTGGTGAAGATGCCGGCCAGACAGTCCTTGCAACGGAACATGTCGACCTCGGTCCAGCGGGTGTCCTCGACCCGGCCGCACTCCACGCAAGTCAACTTGCGCTTGGCCAGAATGCCGGCCTCGGCGTCCTCGACTCCGAGCAGCTGGGCGGCGCACTTGCGGCAGAGGGCGCGGGCGGGATCCTTCGGGGCGAAGTGGATCGTGTCGTGCGCGCCGCAGCTCCGACAGACGATCGATCGCGCGACGCGCGTGCCGTGTTCGCTCCGGATTTTGCGGGGGTTGGCCATGCGGAGCGCCCAGCATACCACCTCGGATAAATACGCCGGCTCAAATGTTGCGTGGAGACAGGTGTTCAGCTATATTGCCGCCCGAACCATGCAGGGCCTCACCAGTCGCCAGCGCCAGATCCTCGAATTCATCACCAAGCGGATCGAGGAACAGGGCTATCCGCCCACCATTCGGGAGATCGGGGAGGAGATGGGGATCCGGTCCACCAACGGCGTCAACGATCACCTGAAGGCACTCGAGCGCAAAGGATTCCTCAAACGCGAAGGGTTGAAGTCGAGGGCCCTCCGGCCCGTCGGTGCGCCGTCCGCGCCGCATCGCCGTCGTGCCGAGGTCGTCCCCGCGCTGATCCCCGAGACCGGAGAGACGATCGCGATCCCGGTGCTCGGCCGCGTCGCCGCCGGCACGCCGATCCTCGCCGACGAGCACGTCGAGACCACCGTCCACGTCGACAGCTTCTTCCTGGGCGCCAGCCGCGCCACCAAGGTGTTCGCGCTGCGCGTGACCGGCGACTCCATGATCGAGGCCGGCATCTACGACGGCGACTACATCTTCGTGCGCAAGCAGATCGAGGCGAACAAGGGCGACATCGTGGTCGCGATGATCGATGGCGAGGCCACCGTGAAGCGCTACGAGCCCGCCGGCGACACCATCCGTCTGGTCCCGGAGAACCGCACCATGCGTCCGATCGTGATCCGGAAGAAGGACTTCCGCTCGACCCAGATCCTCGGGATCGTCTGCGGCGTCTACCGGAGGATGTAACTCAACGCACCTTGCGCGCGCGGGCGGTGCTCGGCGGCGACAGGATCCGGTTCGTGCTCTCGGCCGTGCGGAGCTCCCGCATGATCGGCTCTCTCCAGGAGAGGCCTGTGTCCTCGGGGGCCGTGTCGGCGTCCTTGAACGTGTAGCCGTCGCCGCCGGTGTACATGAAGTCGAGGATCGCCACCTTGTACGTGGTGCCGTCCTTGATCGGCTTGCCGACCTGATCGACCACCGAGATCACCTTCCGCGTCTTGCCGCTCTCGGCGTAGCTCCACGACAGGCCGCCCACGATCGGATCGTCGATGGCGAGCTCGGCCTTGAGCTGCTTCCCGGTCAGCTTCACCACATAGAGGTTGTTCTCGAACGGGAGCGCGCTCATCAGATCGCCCATGCTGATCATGCCCGACCCGATCGGCTGCCGCAGGGCGCCCAGGTTGAGCATGGCGAAGTCGGCCTGGCGGATCGTCCGCAGCCAGGCATCGACCACGAAGTTGCCGAGGGGCGACTGATCGAAGGTGCCGACCTGCAGCGGGTGATCGACGCGGCCCAGGTTCTCGTTGGTCAGCGAGAGCGCCTTCTGTCGGGCAGCCTCGGCGATGGCCACCAGCTCGGGCGCCGGCGGGTAGAGCGGCGCGCCCACCTCACCGGTCACGTCGACGATCTCGTGATCGACCTTCTGGACCTGATGGGTGGCCGGATCGAAGTGGACGTCGAAGCGGACGTAGCTGCGCCCGAAGGGGCCGGGGTTCACGATCGGCACGCCGTCGGTCTCGGCGGTGCCCTTGCGGTGGTTCTGTCCGGCGATGACGGCGGTGATGTGGAGATCGCCGACGTTGTGGATCACGCCTTCGACGACGCCAATCTCGTCGTGGAAGAGGACCACGATCAGCTCCGCCCCTTCGGCCCGCATCCTGGGGACGTATTTGCGGAGCGTCTCCTCGTAGGGCCGGAACTCGAGGCCCTCGACGTGCTTGGCCAGCGTGGTCTTGGGCGTGTCGATGTACGTGAGGCCGATGATCCCGACCTTCAGACCCATCCGCTCCACGATCGTGTACGGCCGGAGGAAGTCCGGGTGCTCGTCGGTCCCGGTCCGCACCACGTTCGCGCCGAGCAGCGGGAACTTGGCCTCGGCGGCGCGGGCTCGCAGGATCTCGGTGCCGAAGTCAAACTCGTGATTCGCGACGTTGGCGGCGGCCACGCCGAGCGCATTGTACGCCTGGATCACCGACTCTCCCCGGAGGAGCGTCGACTCGGTGGGGCCGGTCCACATGTCGCCGTTGTCGAGGATGAGCGAGTTCGTCGCGGTGAGCCCCTCCTTGTGGCGGAGCATGCCGGCGATGTTGGCGATGCCGCCGTAGTACCGGGGGAACTCGCGCGGCTCGAGCGGCAGGAGCCAGCCGTGAAAGTCGGAGAGGCCCACGATCTCGAGGATCGGCTCGACCGCCTTGGCCACGGTCGCGGTCAGGGTCTGGGACGGCGGCGGAGGCGGTGGCGGCGGCCCAGCTTTCTGCGGTCCACCGCAGGCGACGGCGGTGAGCGCGGCGAGAAGGAGCCAGGAGTTCTTCATTTTCCACCACCTCTTTGGGCTGCGAGCTTCGCGACCGCGCTCGACCCGGCGACTCGGTCGGCGAGATCGGACGCGAGCCCAGCGATGTTCGAGAACCAGACGTCGTCGATGCCGACCCGATCGATGCGCGCGCCCCCCGTGGAGGTGAGCGTCAGCGCGACGTCGCCGAAGAGCCCGCGCTCGCAGTCGTCGAGCGCGATCTCGAGGTCGAGCGCGACGACGGGCATCTGCGTCGCCTCGCCGGCGCCGACAGGGTCCTTGGGACCAATCAACACGAAACCCGACATTCCGAGCTCCCGCGCCAGGGCGCCGAGCGCCGCCTCGGCCCGCGCCCTCTCCTCCCGGCCGCAACCTGCACCCATCGCGGACACCGTGGCGGCCGCGGGGAGCCGGATGGGGACGGACGCGCGCAGGTCCGGCCGGACGGCGAACGCGGGATCGCTTCGGGCCGGCGTGCCCGCGCAGGCGGCGAGGGAGAGCGAGATCCCGACCCAAGCACCCGGGGAGGCAGACGGGCTTTGCCCGACGGATGCCCGCGAGCGCCACATCGCGGCGGGCTGTAGCATACTCTTCGCGTGGAGTACTACTTCAAGCGTTACGGCGACCTCGAGCTGCAACGCAGGATGGTGTCCGACCGCGCTCGGACCGATGCGTTTGCGGCGGCGATCCGTGAGCTCGTCCGACCGACCGACACGGTGCTCGACGTGGGCACGGGCACCGGGGTCCTCGCGATGCTGGCGGCGAAGGCAGGCGCGAGAAAGGTCTACGCGGTGGATCAGTCGGACATCGCCGACACGGCGATCCGACTGGTGGCAGAGAATGCGCTCGCTGATCGGGTCGAGGTGATCAAGGGCGCCGCCGCGGAGCTGGTGCTTCCCGAGAAGGTCGACCTCCTGGTCAGCGAGTGGCTCGGGCACGTCGCGTTCGTCGAGGGGATGCTGACCGACGTCCTGAAGGCGCGCGATCACAACCTGGCCGAGGGCGGCCGCATGCTCCCGGCGCGCGTGCGGGTGAAGCTGGCGCCCGTCGGCGATCCGGTCCTGTATTCGCTCGAGGGTCCGGGCTTCTGGCGGAAGCCGGTGCACGGTATCGACTTCAGCTCGCTCGAGGCCGCGGAGCTGAAGCAGGGGCGTGCGCTCCAGATCCGCGTCGAGCACGCCGCGCTCCTCGCGCCCGGTGAGCGGCTCACCGAGGTCGACGTCGAGACGTGCCGCGCGGCCGACGCCTGGGGCTCAGGAACTGCAACCTATGTTGCAGAACGTGACGGTGTTGTCGACGGCTTCTGCGCGTGGTTCGAGGCGATGCTCTCACCGAGCGTCACGCTCTCCACGGCGCCGGGTCGTCAGGAGACGCACTGGGCTCAGACCTACTTCCCGTTTGCGCCTTACCCGGTCCGGCGCGGGGATCGGATCGATGTCGAGTGGACGCTGGCCGAGCACCCCGAGGAGTACCGCTACACGACACTGGCGCTGCGGGCGAACGACCACGAGCAGATCTACGACCTCGAGTGATCACTCCGAGGCGAGATCGGAAACGATCCCGGTCATCACCTCGATCGCGCTGGCGAGGGACTCGAGTGAGATCCGCTCGTTTCGTCCACGGATGCGGGCGAGGTCGCGCCGTCGCACCGGGATCGGCGCGAAGCCGTAGACGCGCACGCCCAGGCGGCGGAGGTGCCGCGCGTCGGTCGCCTCGAGCCCGAGGACCGGCGCGACCACCTCGCCCTCGTGCGCGGCCCGATCGGCGACCGCGCGCAGCACGCGCTCCGAGACCGGGCTGGCGGTGGCCTCGGCGCCGCTCTGGATCGTCACGTGGATGTCGGGATCGCCAGATCCAGGCCCGGATCTCGGGCTCCAGGTCTCCGGGCCGGCGCCCGGGGAGGAGCTCCGCCGTCAGGAGCGCGCGGGCGCGATCCGGAGAGCTGCGGCCCCCGGTTCGCCCGCTGCGCAAGGTCGACACCTCAATCATGTCGGTGAAGTACGGCTCGGTGGCCGGATCGTTCGCGTACGAAGAGAGGAGCAGCAGGCGGGTCAACACCGGCGACGAGAGCACCGTGCTCTTCGGGAAGAGCGCGGCGTCGGCGAGGTGGGCGAAGGTCTCGGCGACGGCCGGAACGAGCCGCGGGGCGCGGGGTTGATCGAACAGGCGCGCCAGCCCCTCCGAGAGCTTCACGCTGGCGGGCCGATCGCCCGGGCCGCGATCGACCGCAGCCACCTCGACGAACGCGAAGCCCTTCTCAGTGGTGGCGACCCCGTGGACCACGACGCCGTCGAACAGATCGAGGTAGCTGTAGCCGCCCTCGCCCAGCGCCAGCGTGGCCGTCGCGACCTCGGGGTGCGCCTGGACCACCGCCCGGATCCCGAGCTCTTCGCCGCGGGCGCCGTCCGCCGTGGAGATGAGGATCAGATCGCGCGCCAGCGGCGTGTGCGCCAGGGCGGCCAGCGCGGCGGCGTGAAGGACCGCCAGCCCCTTGCCGTCGAGGACGCCCCGGCCATGAAGCTCGCCGTCCACAATGCGCGCCTCGAACGGCCCCTCCTCCTTGGTCCAGGTGGTGGGGTCCGCCGGAAACACGTCGAGGTGGGACAGCAAGACCAGTGGTCGCGTTCCGACACGCCCCGAGTGCACCCGTCCGAAGACGCTGGCGCGGCCGGGTGTTGCGGGCACGAGCTGGGCCTCGACTCCGGCGCGCGACAAGAACTGGGCGAGGAGCTCGGCGGCAGGGGCCTCGTTGCCGGGAGGATTCGTCGTGTCCTCGCGCACGAGATCGATCAGGAGCGCGCGGGCCTTCACCTGGAGCGCCGTCCAGTCGACCGCGGGTAGAGGTCGATGCTCGGATCGACTCCCGTAGCGCGGGACGGTTCCGCCGCAAGCGACGACGAGAACGAGCACGGCCGGCCAGCGGCCAAGGCGACCCATGCTCGCGCCTTCGTTAGCCGACCGAGTGGCTCCCGTCGAGAAAATCGGGATCTTCTGGACGTGTATGCGGGCGGTGTTGTACCCGTTGAAGGTACGTGGCGGGTCTCGACCTACCAGTGAAGCTCCGGCGCGGCCTCGGGAACGGAAAGGTCGTACCGGCCGAGGAGCTGTCGAAGCGGCTCGCGCCGTACGATCGCGACAAGGACGGCTCCGTCACCCAGGAGGAGCTGATCCGCTTCCTCGAGAAGAACCGTGTGGGCGGTCCCTGGTTCTGCCAGGTCCTGGCGAAGACGCTCTGGCGCATCGTCGAGGAGCGCTGGGGCCAGGAGGTCGCGTCCATCTCGCTCGAGGGGCTGGGCCGCATCATCAACTACAGCATGTCGGCGCCCCCGCGACCGGAGAAGCGGTACGTCCTCGAGCCTGAGGCGATCCGCGGGCTCAAGCCCAAGCTGACGCTCGAGGAGTATCGAGCGGAGCAGCAGGGCCTGCCCAAGCCCGTGCGCGAGAAGCCGCCGGAGGACGGGGCCGCCTCGTCCGCCTCGAAGCCGGCCTCGAGCACCGCCGCACCGCGCCCGCGTCCGACGCCGCGTCCCAGCCCGCACGGCGCGCGCCGTCCTGCGCCCCGTCCGAGCGGTCGCCCGAAGCCGCGGAAGTGAAGCTCCCGGAGAGCGCGCGCGGGGCGCGCTTCAATCACGCCGTACATGCGCTCCTCGTCGAGGCCGGCCGCGACGTCTCGGTACGCGAGGTGCGGCGCGCGCTCGAGGCCGGACGGATCAAGGTCGAGGGCCGTCGCGTCGCTCCCGGAGCCCGCGCCGCCGGAGACGAGTCGATCGAATCTCGAGCCCTTCGTGGCGCGAAGCGAGAACCTGATCGCGCCGGAGCCGGAGCTGCTCGAACGCGTCACGGTGATCCATCGCGGACCAGATCTCGTCGTGCTCGACAAGCCGGCCGGCATGGCGGTGGAGCCGCTGGTACCGAACGAGCGCGGCACGCTGCTCGGCGCCGCAGTTGCGCTCGAGGCCGAGATCGCGACCGCCGGACCGCCGCTCGAGGGCGGGCTCGTCCACCGTCTCGACATCGGCACCTCGGGGCTGGTGGTGTTCGCGCGCCACGCCGAGCTTCGGGCGGAGCTCCGGCGAGCGTTCGGTGAGCACCGCGTGATCAAGCGCTACCTCGCGGTGGTCGCAGGAGGTGCGATCACCGGGCCGCGCGTGGTCGAAGGTGCGATCGCACCCGGTCCCTCCAAGGATCGGGTCCGGCTGGCGGCGCCCGATGATCCGCGAGGCCTGTTCGCCGAGACCGAGGTGGAGCTCGTCGCGCGCGCCGGCGATCGCGCGCTGGTCCGCGCCACCACGCGCTTCGGGCGCCGGCACCAGGTGCGCGCGCATCTGGCCTCGATCGGGGCCGCCATCCTCGGAGACGAGCTCTACGGCGACACCCCGGCCGCCCGCCTGGCGCTCCACGCCGCCGAGATCACGCTCCCGGACGCCGGCGTCTTCTCTTCGCCGCTCCCCGACGACCTGAAGCGTATGCTGGAGCCGTGAGGCCGGCGATGCGCCCCCTCGCCTTCGCGCTCCTCTTGGCCGCGTGTGCCGGCCCGAAGGGCGTTGCGCTGCCCGAGGGGCATGTGGCGCTCCGCCTCGTGTCGCCGGACGGCGGAGACCCGATCACGCTGGGCGCGCTGCGCGGAAAGGTGGTCCTGGTGACGGTCGTGACGACCTGGTCTGACTACGCGCTCCTCGAGGTTCCCCGGTTCAAAGCGCTCGCCGAGAAGCACGCCGGCGAGCTCGCGATCGTCTGCATCGTCCTCGATGAGGATCCCCGCATGGCCCAGATCTTCCGCGACACCTTCGAGATTCCCTATCCGGTGACGATGGTCGGCGATCCGAAGACCTTCATGTCGGAGCGCGGGCCGTTCGGCGCCATCACGCTGATCCCGACCTCGATCCTCCTCGATCGAGAGGGCAACGTCGCCGCGCGCATGGATGGAATGTGGCCGGCCAAGGTCCTCGAAGAGGTCGTTCAAAAAGTTGCGGGCGGGATCTGAGCACTCTAGTCTACTCTCGTCTCTCGACCCTCGATCCGCGACGCAAACATGCGCAGCTGGCTCATCAAGCTCTGGGCGATGACCGGTGGGTTGCTGGTCGTCGTGCTCCTCGGCGCCGCGCTCTTTGGCGCTGACGGCGTCACGCGTCACGAGCGCCTGCGCAACGAGCTCGCCGAGGTGAACACGCTCAACGCCAAGCTGGCGGCCGACAACCGCCGGCTCGCGATCGAGGCCGAGGCGCTGCGGCACGACCCCGGCTACATCGAGGCCACCATCCGCGACGAGCTCGGCTGGGTCCGCAGCGACGAGCTGATCTTCATCTTCCCGCCGGAGGAGAAGTGATCCGGCGCGCCGTCGCTGTGCTCGCGTCGCTCGCCGCCCTCGGCGCCCTCGCGTTCGAGGTGCCCGGTCTGCCCCCGGGTCGCAAGGGCTGGCCCGGGGGCTCTTGCTGCTGGCGGTGATCCTGCTGGCCGTCGGCGAGCGCCCCCACTGGGCGGTGGGACCGTCGCTCCTCTCGCTGGTCTATGCGCTGGTCCTCCCCGCCGGGCCGTCGCTCTATCCGCTCGTCTATCTGTACTGCGCCGTCGCCGCGAGCTCGTTCGCCGCCTCAGGCGCGCTCTTGACCGGGGCGCTGGTGGCGGCCTTCGAGGCGGCGCTGTTCCTCCGCGGCGCGACCACCGCGAGCCAGCTCGCCTCTCATCTGGCGTTCTCTGCGCTCTTCGCGTCGCTGTTCGCGGCCCTGCTCCGGCGCCAGATCCGCTCGATCGAGGAGAGCCGGACCCGCGCGGTCGGCGAGGCCCTCGAGCGGATCGATCAGGACGCCCGCGACTTCCGCCTCATCGGCTCCGCGCTCGGGCCCGAGAGCCGCAACCGCCAGCCCGAACAGATCGCCCGCGCGCGGCAGGTCGGGAGCGTCCGCGCCATCCGGGAGTCGATGGTGGACGTACTCGAGGTCGCGCGTCTGGCCGTCGACGCCGACGAGGCCATGATCTTCATGCTCGACGCCGACGGGGAGCGCCTCCGCCTCAAGGAGTGCGTGGCGCGCGAGCCCGGGCCGGCCGTCGAACGCGGTGAGGCGCGGAGCGAGCCGATGAGCGAGGGCGCCCTCTGTGCGGTGATCAAGACGGGCCGGCCGGTGTACATGCGGCCGCGCGCCGGCGGCAAAGGCCTCGGCTATCGCGTCCGTCGCGAGGTGAAGAGCTTCCTCGGCGTGCCCATCGAGCGCGACGGGCGCACCGCCGGCGTGCTCTGCGTCGATCGCGAAGTCAGCGAGGACTTCGTCGACCGCGACGAGCAGGTGCTCTCGGCGGTGGCGCGCGAGGCCGAGCGGGCGATGGAGTCGGAGCGCATCTTCGCCGAGATGGACAAGGTGAAGTACGAGCAGGAGCGCTTCTACGAGGCGTTCTCGCTGCTCAACGAGGCGCTGACGGTCGATGTCTTCGCGGGCGCGCTCATCGAGGCGGTCTCACGGATCAAGCCCGTCGACTTCCTGGTGGTGTCGATGTTCGATCGACAGAAGCAGGAGCACACGATCGTGGCTGCGCGCGGCGCCGAAAAGCTGGCCGGAGCGAGCTACCGTAGCCGGGCGGGCGGCTTGGTGGCGACCGCGCTCAAGAACGGGCACCCGCTGCCCTACGTCCCGCTGTCCGCGCAGTCGGCGAAGAGCAAGCTCCAGCTGTTCTCGCCCAAGCTCTCGGTGCCGGACCTCGCCTCGGTGAAGGTCTTCCCGCTGCTCGATCGCGGCCAGCCCCTCGGCGCGCTGGTCGTCGGCTCCACCGTCGGTGGGCGCGAGCTCTCGCGCGAAGAGGAGCGGATGCTCGAGACCGTGTCGGTCCACGCCGCGCGGACGCTGGCGAACGCGCAGATGTTCCAGCGAATGGAGATGATGGCGACCACCGACGGCCTCACCGGTCTCGTCAACCATCGCCGCTTCAAGGAGCTGCTCGGCGAGGCGCTGGCCCGCGCCAAGCGGTTCTCCCGCAAGGTCTCGGTGCTGATGGTGGACGCCGATCACTTCAAGACCGTCAACGACACCTACGGCCATCCCGTCGGCGACCTGGTGCTCCAGCGGATCGCCAAGATCCTTCAAACCGAGGCCCGGCGGACGGACGTGGTGGCCCGCTACGGAGGTGAGGAGTTCGTGGTGGTCCTCGACGAGACCGACCTGAGGGGGGCCCGGTCGGTGGCCGAGCGGATCCGCGAGCGGATCGAGGGGGAGCCCATCCAGGGCGAGTTCGGCCGAGTGAGGGTGACCGCGAGCCTGGGGCTCTCCGCGTGGCCGGAGCACGCGGAGTCGATGGAGGATCTGCTCGAACGGGCCGATCAGGCCCTCTACGAGGCGAAGAAGAACGGCCGAAATCGGGTCGAGGTTCACGGCGGCCTCTCGACGGAGGCCGCATAGCTGGCTATATCTCCCGGCCACATCGGGTTTACGGCCTTGAAGAAGAACTTCGTCCTCGACACCAACGTCCTGCTCCACGATCCGGGCTCCATCTACGCGTTCGAGGATAACAACGTGATCATCCCGATCTATGTGATCGAGGAGATCGACAAGTTCAAACGCGACCTCAGCGAGCTGGGCCGGTCGGCGCGCGAGGTGAGCCGGAGTCTCGACGAGCTCCGCCAGGACGGAAAGATCGCCGAGGGCGTCGAGCTCGACGGCGGCGGTCGCCTGCGGGTGGCGTTCACCGCCAAGCGGATCCCGGAGGAGGCGCTCCAGGATCGGCACACCATCGACAACAAGATCCTCGCGGTCGCGCTCGACGTGAAGGAGAACGACGGCGACGCGCGCACGGTCCTGGTCACCAAGGACGTCAACCTGCGCCTGCGCGCCGACGCGCTGGGCCTGGAGGCCGAGGACTACGATCACGACCGCGTCGAGATCACCGAGCTGTACACCGGCGTGATGGAGATGGAGCTCGGCGGCGAGGAGATCGATCTCTTCTACAAGCAGAGCTTCCTGCCGCTGAACGACCTCTACCACTTCCCGAACGAGTTCGTGCATCTCAAGGACCGCGCGAACCCGAGCCACTCGGCGCTCGGCAAGGTCTCGCTCGAGCAGGAGCGCGTCGTTCCGATCACCCGACTCAAGGACGGCGTCTGGGGCATCCGCCCGCGCAACAAGGAGCAGTCGTTCGCCATCGATCTCTTGATGGACGACTCGGTGAAGCTGGTGACGCTGGTGGGCAAGGCGGGCACCGGCAAGACGCTCCTCGCCATCGCGGCCGGGCTGCACAAAGCCACCGAGGAGGCCAAATATCAGCGCGTGTTGGTCTCACGACCGATCTTCCCGCTCGGCAAGGACATCGGCTACCTGCCCGGCACCATCGAGGAGAAGCTTTCGCCCTGGATGCAGCCGATCTTCGACAACGTCGAGTTCCTGATGGGGCTGTCGAACGACGAGAAGAAGGGCGGCCGCAGCTACCGCGAGCTGATCGATCTCGGCATTCTCCAGATCGAGCCGCTCACGTATATCCGCGGCCGCTCGATCCCGAACCAGTTCATGGTGGTGGACGAGGCGCAGAACCTGACGCCGCACGAGGTGAAGACGATCGTCTCGCGGGTCGGCGAGGGCACGAAGATCGTCCTCACCGGCGACCCCTATCAGATCGACAACCCCTACATGGACTCGACCAACAACGGGCTCGTGCACGTGGTGAATCGATTCCGTCCGGAGCGCATCGCCGGACACGTCACCCTGCTCAAAGGTGAACGCTCCGAGCTGGCCGAGCTGGCCGCGAACCTGCTTTGACGGGCGGTCGGCCCGGCATGATAAAGTGACGCGCCATGCACGTCGCGCTCGCGCTCGTCCTGGGGATCGCCGTTTTGGGCAGCCCGGCGGACCAGACCACGAAGAAGTACACGCTCGACCTCAGCCAGACCACCAAGGAGGTCAAGACGGGGCAGAGCGGGTTGCTCTACCTGCACATCGTGCCCGAGCCCGGCTATCACGTGAGCCCCGAGGCTCCGCTCAAGATCAACCTCACCGCCGACGGCCTGAAGCTGCACAAGACGCAGCTCGGTCACGACGACGCCAAGGACAAGAAGAGCGAGGCGCCCGAGTTCGGGGTGAAGTTCGCGACCAAGGAGCAAGGCGACAAGTCGATCGCGGTCGACGCCACGTTCTTCGTCTGCGACGAGAAGATCTGCGAGCGACGGCAGGAGAAGCTGACCGTCGCGATCAACGTGAAGCCGTGAGCGGCCGTGGGGAAGAGCGTCCTCCTCATCGTGGTCGACAACCCCGCCCACCGGGTGTTGTTCAACAGGTATCTCAAGGCCACGCCGCACAGCCTCGTCTTCGCCGTCGACGGTGAGGACGGATTCGATCGCTTCGCCGAGATCAAGCCCGACCTGGTGATCGCGCACGTCAACGCTGCGCGCCTCGACGGCACCATCCTCTGCCAGCTGATCCGACAGCAGGCGGGCGGCCGCGAGGTGCCATTCGTGCTGATCGGCGAGGAGTTCGTCGACCCGGTCATCGGCAACCACCGGAAGAAGGCCGTCGGGGCCGACGCATTCCTGCCCATCCCTTTCAACAAGTCCCTGCTCGTCCAGTGCATCACGCCGCTGCTCGCCTTCGGACGCCCGGCCGAGGAGGAGGTGGGACCCTCGTGGGAGGACGCCGATCCGCCGACGGCCCCCATCGCCGAGATCCCGGACGACGCGCCGATCACGCGCAACGAGGAGTCGGACCTCGATACGGTGGTCAGCTTCAAGAACCCGTTCTACCGGCCGGAGGTGGAGACCTCGGGCGACGACTTCAACGCGATGATCGCGGGCCAGGACGGACCCACCGAGCTCCACCCAGAGGACGAACCGCTCGAGAGCGCCCGCAAGATCGCCGACCCCGCCGAGCGGAACCACCGCGCGATCCAGAGCTCCGAGGAGTCGCCGACCGGCCCGGATCATACGGATCCCCTGGACGAGCCCAGGATCGATCCGGCACCGCGCCTCGATCGGCCGACCAAGTCGGATCTGATCCTGGAGCCGGTGCGCGAGCAGACGCCCAGCGCCTCTCACGAGCAGCGCATCAGCCAGCTCCGTGCCTCGGCGCCGCCCGGTCCGCGTCGGGGCCTCGACGAGAGCCAGCTGGGCAAGCGCCTGGCGAAGCGCGTCCGCACCATGTACCGGCTGCTGGATCACGTGGACTACTACCGGATCCTCGGCCTGGAGCCGGCGGCGACCATCGATCAGATCACGGGCGCGTACTTCGAGCACTCGCTCGAGTTCCACCCGGATCGCTTCTTCCTGCTCCGCTCGGGCGACCTGAAGGAGAAGATCTACGAGATCTATCGCGTCGTCGGCCAGGCGTACCGCGTGCTGAGCGACGCGCGGGCGCGCGCCGAGTACGACGCCAGCCGGGCCGCCGGTGCCTCGGCGCCCGCGCCGCCGGTGGCGCTGATCCGACCGATCGAGACCAGACGAAAGGGCAGCCTCGAGATCCCGACGCACACGCTGGAGGCCGAGCGGTTCGTCGGCCTCGCCAGCGAGGCGATCGACGACGGCGATCTCAACGGCGCCCGCCTCCACCTCCACCTGGCCCTCACCTACGAGCGCGGCAACGGGGCTCTCAAGGACGCGCTCGCCGACGTGGCGCGGCGGCTCCGACCCCGCTGAAAAAAAAGGCCCGCCGGAGCGGGCCTTTCAACAAGGATGGCGGAGAGACCGGGATTCGAACCCGGGAAGCAGTTTCCCGCTTACTGGTTTAGCAAACCAGCGCCTTCAGCCTCTCGGCCACCTCTCCGTCCACACTCTCAAACTCAAAGAACTCGCGGAGCAGGAGGGATTCGAACCCCCGGTACGCTTTCACGTACGGCGGTTTTCAAAACCGCTGCCTTCAGCCACTCGGCCACTGCTCCCGGCAGCTCCCGCGTGACTACAACGCCGCTCCGGCAGCGTCTATAGACACCGTGTCGGGATGAATGCAACTACCCCCTGGATGGGTTAGAGAATCCCGCGACATGCCGGATCGAACCCTTCCACCCTGGGCCGAAGAGATCCGCGCGACGTACCTGCGCGGCGAGTCCTCCGTCTTCATCCTCGAAGGAAACGTCTACGACCGGATCCTCCACAAGGGGGATTTGACGCCCATCATCGACTTCCTGGTCGGCGATCTCCTCGCGAAGAAGCAGGTGATCGTCACCCTGAACCCGGCCACCGGGGTGAAGTTCCGGAAGAAGGACGCGAACGTCCAGAACCTCGACGAGCTGGTGGGCGTCAAGGACAACGACCAGCTTCTGGCTGGGCTGGAGAAGCTGCTGCGCACGCAGGACGGCGTCGCGGTCATCATCGACTACGCGGAGATGATCGCGCCCCGCGGCGACACGTCGTTCCTCACCACCTCCGACCGCAACTCGGTGGTCACCATCCATCGCTGGAGCCTCGACCGGCACTTCGAAAACTCGGACAACGTCGTGATCCTGGTGACCGAGACGATGGCGGAGCTCAACGCGAAGCTGGTCGGGAACCCGCGTGTCACCGCGATCCACGTCCCGCTCCCCGACGAGACCGAGCGGGCGGCGCTGGTACGCCTGCTCGAGCCTGAGGCCAGCGCGCGCGACGTCGAGCGGTTGGCGTCGCTCTCGGCCGGCCTCAAGAACGTTCAGATCCGCGGGATCCTGGCGCCGGGGGAGGACGCCGAAGAGGATCGGGACGCCCGCTACGAGTACATCCGCAAGCTCCTCGGCGATCAGCCCAACGCCGCGGAGCGCGCCAAGAAGCTGACGCGACTGACCTCGGGGATGACGGCGGAGAAGATGGAGGCGTTCCTGCGGGCCGAGGGCCTGGAGGTCGATCGTTACCAGCGCGACGCCGGCCGCTACGACGAGGTCTTCACGCTCCTCAACCGTCGCAAGCGCGAGATCATCGAGAAGGAGTGCCTCGGGCTGATCGAGTTCGTCGAGCCCGCCCACGATTTCTCCGCGGTCGGCGGGATGGACGAGGTCAAGCGCGAGCTGATGCAGATCGCCCACAACATCCGCGAGGGCAACACCAAGCGCGTCCCCATGGGGCTCCTGTTCGTGGGGCCGATGGGGACCGGGAAGACGTTCGTGGCCGAGGCCTTCGCGAAGTCGTCGGGGCTGACCGCGATCAAGCTCAAGAACTTCCGCAGCAAGTGGGTCGGTTCGACCGAGGGCAACCTCGAGAAGATCCTCGCGGTGGTCAAGGCGATCGGCAACATCCTGGTGATCATCGACGAGGGCGATCGCGCCTTCGGCAGCACCGACGGCGAGGGCGACGGCGGCACCTCCAGCCGCGTGATGGCGCGGATCAAGGAGTTCATGAGCGACACGACCAACCGTGGGCGTGTGCTCTTCGTCTTGATGACGAACCGGCCGGATAAGCTCGACATCGACATCAAGCGCGCCGGTCGCCTGGATAAGAAGATCCCGTTCTTCTACAACGACCTGCCCGAGGACATCGAGCCGATCATGCTGGCCCAGCTGCGGCGTCACCACATCACGCACGGCCTCGAGTTCCCGCGCGATCGGGAGGCCACCTCGGTGCGCCTCGCCGGGTTCTCGAACGCGGACGTGGAGGCGGTGATCCTCGAGGCCAACGACCTGGCTGCCGAGACCGGCACCAAGGTCACGCCCGAGATCTTCGAGCGCGCGTTCAACGACTACCTGCCCTCGCGGGACCAGGACATGCTCGAGTACATGGAGTTGCTGGCGGTGTTCGAGGCCTCCAGCCGCTCGATGTTGCCGGTGCGCTATCAAGGGATCACGCTCCCAGAGCTGCAGGAGCGACTGAGGCTCCTCCGGGCCAAGACGGGCCGCTGACCCGACCGACGAAACAGCGAGCGTTGAACGAACGGGCTCTTACCCGCGTGCGGTAAGGCACATTTGATCCCCAACCTGCGACACTCTCTCGCGGATCGAGGAGGGAACCCAGGATGGGACTGTTGGATGGGCTCAAGAACTTGGCTTTCTCGCCGCTCCGCTTGGTCACCCAGGCGGTCGCCGGTGGTGGAGGCGGCGCGCTCACCGCGGACGGGGCGACGGCGCAGGTGGCGCTGGCGTCGGCGTCCACCCCTCTTCGGTCACCGCTGCATGCGGAGGGCAGCCTCTTCGGCGCCGGCGGATCACCGCAGGCGCAGAGCGGCGCGCAGGCCGCCATGATGAGCTACCCGACCAACGGCGCTGGAACGTGGTGACCCCATGAACCACGCGACGACCGCCGAGTGGGTTCAACAGCGCATGGAGGCGATCTTTCGCAGGTATCCGAAGGCGCAGGTCGATCGTGCGTACCCGGTCATGCTCCTCTTGATGGCGCGCGACTTCGGGCTCGACAACCTGGAGACGCCGCTTCGAGAGCGCGTGCTGACGCTCCTCGCCAACATCGGCGTGTACGAAGGCATGCCGGACGGCGAGGTCAAGTTCCGCATCACGCGGTTCGTCACGTGCCTCGAGGTCAACGAGCAGATCCTGTCCGATCTGAAAGAGGTGTTCGACGAGCACTACGCGGCGCTCGGGGAGAGCTCCGCGAAGAAGTTCATCCGGAAGGTGCTCCGCCGCACGGGCAACCGGTTCACACCGGACGCGCCGCCCAACATCAAGGGCACCGTCCTCGGTGAAGAGCTCGCTCGGAAGATGAAACGCCCGATCCGCGCCTGACGCGAAGCGTTAACCCTCGGGCATGAGGGTGTACGCTCGGTTTGGGCTTGACCCCTCCGAAATCTCGGGCAAACGAATTCGGCCTGTTAGCATGCGACGAGGCCGACAGGAGTCGGCCGAGACGAGTTCGATCGTGCCGCCGAACCGATCCACGTTCGGGAAGTACGTACTTCTACGAAAGCTCGCCTCTGGCGGCATGGGGGAGATCTTTCTCGCGAAGCAGCGGGGCCCGTCGGGCTTCGAGAAGCTGCTGGTGATCAAGCGGATCCTCTCGCACCACCTCGACAAGAAGGACTACCTCGACATGTTCTTCTCCGAGGCGAAGCTGGTCGCCCGGCTCAACCACAACAACATCATCCAGATCCACGAGATGGGCGAGATCGATGGCGATTACTACATCGCCATGGAGTACGTCCGCGGGAAGTCGCTCCGGGACATCATCGACGAGCTCCGCGCGGAGGGCCGCAAGCTCCCGCTCCCCCACGTCATCGATCTGGCGATGAAGCTGTGCGACGGCCTCGGCTACGCGCACCAGGCCCGCGACATCCGCGGTCACCCGATGAACATCGTCCATCGCGACATCAACCCGCACAACATCCTGATCTCGTACACCGGGGACCTGAAGCTCATCGACTTCGGCATCGCCAAGTCGGAGATGACCTCGGTCCACACGGCGACCGGCACGATCAAGGGCAAGTTCGTCTACATGTCGCCGGAGCAATCGGCGGCCGATCCCATCGACCGGCGGAGCGACATCTTCAGCCTGGGCATCGTCATCTACGAGATGTGCTGCCTGGAGAACCCGTTCGTGCGGCAGAACGTGGTGCTGTCGCTGGAGGCGATCCAGCGGCACGACGTGGCGCCCCCGTCGAGCAAGCGCGCCGATGCCGCTCCGCTCGACACCATCCTGATGCGGGCCCTGGCGAAGAAGCCCGAGGATCGCTTCCAGACGGCGATCGAGATGCGCGACGAGCTGCGCGCCCTCTTCCGGCTCAGCGCGGTCTCGCCGGCCGAAGAGGATCTCTCGGGATTCCTCCACGATCTCTTCTCCGCGGACATCGAGGAGGAGGACCGGCTCCTCGCCGAGGCGGATCAGGCCACCTCGACGCCCGCGGAGGAAGCGGACAGCGGCCTGATCGCGGCCACGCTGAAGCCGAAGGTCCCGTCGCAGAAGATCCAGATGGAGCCGCCGCCGGCGTCCCGGACGCCCGAGCCCGTCACCACCAGCCCGTTCGCCGATGAGGAGCCGACGCTGTCGGGCAACCTCGACGAGTACGCGGAGCGGTCCCGGGAGATCAGTCAGGTGAGCGGCGAGATCAACCGACCGGCCAGCCTGCTCGACGATGAGCTGCCCGAGGTGCACACCCAATCGGATCGCATCCCCAACACCAACGGCTCGGTCGGCCGGTCGGACGCGATCGAGCTGGGGCCGGACGGCCTGCCGCTCCCCGGCGCGATCTCGCCGGGACTGATGGCGTCGCTGGCGCCCCGCGAGTCAGGGGAGATCCTGTCGATTCCGCCCTCCGCGTCCGACTCCTCCGCGCCGCAGCGGCCGCACGTGCCTCGGCCCGGCGCCATCGAGGCCCAGCTCGCCGACGACGCCGGTGTCTCGCCGTTTGCCGAGCCGCTCACCGGGCTGGAGCCGACCCGCGAGATGAAGAAGGGCGAGTCGCTGCTGGATCCGCAGCCGCGCCCTCAGCATCAATACATCACCGACGAGGACAGCGCGGGCGCGTTCACGCCGCCTCCCCGCTGGAAGCGCAGCCTGCGCCTCGCGATCTACCTGCTGGTCCTGGTCGTCACCACGGTGGCCGGGTTCGTGGCGACGCGCGCGGTGATCGGTCCCCGGGACGAGCCGACCGAGACCCCGATCGATCCCATCGCGCCCATCGCGGACGATGATCCGCCGTCCGACCACGATCCACCGCAGCTGGGTCAGCCCGCCGACGAGGTCATCGAGGTGATCGAGGAGCCGCCGCCCCCGGCCCCGCCGCCGTCGCGCGTGGTCGTCCCGCGCAACGATCACGAGGACGAGGACTCGAACAATCCGAGGTCGAAGAGGAAGAAGAAGAAGAAGAAGAAGGACCGAGAGAAGGAGAAGGAGCACACGAAGGAGCGGGTCAAGTCTCCGCCTCCGCCTCCGCCCCCGCCCCCGCCCCCGCCCCCGCCCCCGGAGGTGAAGCACCGCGTGATCACACCGGACGAGCCGCCGGAGGAGACCGTTCGTCTCGGTGCGCTCACCGTGCGCGCCTCGGTCGGTGTGAAGGTCGAGCTCGACGGGCGGGCGCAGGGCAGCTCGCCGGCGACGATCCAGGTGCACCGCAGCTCGGGCCGGATCAAGCTGTACGGTGACGACGTGCCGTACGCGGTGGTGTTGATCTACGAGGTCAAGGACAGCGGTGTCTCGGTGAAGGTCGACGCTTCCCCGTGGGCGATCGTGAAGTACAACGGCCTGGCCATGGGACGGACGCCGCAGGGGCCGGTCGACTCCGGGCTGCGCCATCGCTTCTCGCTGCTTCGACCCGGGCAGGACGATCCGTTCGTCGTCTCTCTCCTCTGGACGCCCAAGAAACCGTGAAGCGCTTCGCCCCGCTCCTGACGATCCTCGCCTTCGGCGGCGAGGCGTTCGCAGAAGGCGATACCGAGCCGCCCGTGATCACGCATGTTCGGATCGCGAACGCTCCGATCAACCAGCCGATCGCCGTGCGGGCGCGGATCGAGGATGCGAGCGAGGTCTTCGCGCCCTCGGTGTATGTGCGCGCGGTCGGCTCCGAGATGTTCGACAACATCCCGATGACGAAGGTCGAGGACGGCTACCAGGCGATCATCCCCGCCGAGCAGGTCACGCAGGCGATCGAGTACTTCATCGAGGCGTTCGACGAGCAGGGCAACGGGCCGGCCCGCGAAGGGACGCCGGAGCAGCCGATCCGGGTGCTGGTGTTCGATCCGAAGAGCGGACCGCCGCCGCCCGGTGGTGGGCCTCCGCCGCCTCCTCCCGCCGGCGGAGGAGGAGGCGTCGCCACCAAGTGGTGGTTCTGGACGATCATCGTCGGCGTGGTGGTCGTCGGCGCGGGGACCGGGATCGTGCTGGCGACGCGGGCGGGACCGGTGGGTTCGGTCGACGTCGAGGTCCATGGACCCGATCCGACGAGCGGCCTCTAGGAGGGATCATGCGGGGACCCTGCTTCTTTATCCTGGTATGCGCGCTCGGTTGCGGCGGTGATCCCGGCGTGGCGGCGCACATCGCGTTCCAGGCCCACGCGGTGGTGGCGTGCAACGCTGGTGATCCGCCGCTGAAGGCTCGGCTGCAGGCGAGCGGCGTCGACGGCTTCTGCCCGCTTCAGGTGGGCGGCGATCGAATGGTGACCGGGACCTGCTTCGACGTTCCGGCCAAGGCGGTGCGTGCGTTCCGCCTGATCTACTACGCGACCTACGATCGGGACTATGAGCTGGCGGTGGCCGCCCAGACGCTCGACCTCACCGATGAGACCCGGAAGACCGTGGTGCTCGACTTCCCCGCCGACTCGCTCGATACGAATCGAGACGACGACGGGGACGGCTTCATCAACCTGGTCGAGTTCTGCTGCGGCAGCCACCCCGGCATCAACGCCGAGACGTGCCCGTGAGGGAGAGGATCAGCGGACGTTGTTCAGCGCGTTCTTCGCGGCGTCGTGCTTGGTCTTCATGATGTTGGAGACCAGGTTGAACTGCCGCGTATCGATCTGAATCTTCTCCTGCAGCTGCAGGTACTGCAGGTTGAAGCTGGCCTGGAACTCGGCCATCTGCTTCGTCGCGCTCATCATCTGGTTGAACGCGTCGGAGGCGCCGGTGTTGTCGGTCGCGCCCGAGAAGTTCGAGGCCGGCTGATCGAGGTTCGTGCTGAGGCCGGGACGGGCCCCCGGGATCGCGAGCGTGCCGTTGTTGAAGTTGCCCGGGGCCACGCCGGCGCCGCCGCCCACGTTGCTGCCGAGGCCCGAGCCCGGAGCCGTGAGGCCGGACGCGGTCGAATCCGTAGACCGCCCCTCCGCTGCCACCGGCGCCGGAGTAGGAGCCGCCGCGCCCGACGTTCGCTCCCCCGACGCCGCCGCCGGAGATGGCGTTGGTGGCGCCGGCGAGCGCGGCCGAGATGATCGCGCCGCCCGGGACGAAGGGCGCGGCGACCTGCATGCCCTGGAGGACCACGTCGCCGGTCCGGATCAGGCCGTTGCGCATGACCGAGCCGAAGTCGGTCTTCGGGGTCTGCCGGGTCGTGGTGGCGACGGTGGAGAGGCGGATGCTGCTCTGGCGGACTTTCTGGTTCTCCATGACTCTTTCCTTCGACCGAGGCTCCTGACGACGACGACAAAGGCTCCCCTTTTGTCACATCCTCGATTCGTCGTTCGTTATCGGCGGGCGCACGAGGGCGTTGCGTGAAAAAACGCCTCTCACCTGAACGTACAGTGGACTACTCGGAGCCGGTGCGGGCCTTGAGGGCTTCTTTGGTCGCGAAGAGGTACTCCATCAGGTCAGCGCAGCGCTCGTAGGCAATCATGGCCTTCTTGGCCGCGCCCTTCACCTTGGGGTCGTTCCCGCCGACCAGGCCCTCCAGCCGCTCGTAGGCGGGGCGGAGGGTCTCGGCCAGGTCGTCGATGCTCCCCTCCTCGAGGTGGCGCTCAATCGTTGGAAAACCGACGCTGGGGCTGGGCTCGGGCTCGGTCTGGGCCACGGTACGCTGGAAGGAGCGCACCTCCGGCCGCCGCTTGTCGGCGATCCGAAAGGTCTCGAGGTCCTCGTCCTTCCCGCCCATTCACGCGATCTATTTCAGAGCGGTCGAGTCTTCGCAAGTCGGCGGCGTCTGCCCGGAGAAGGCCCCGAAGTGGACGGGGCCGCGCGGGCCGGGCTAAGGTGGAGTCGATGTCCGACCCGGTGATGGTCGAGGGCTTGATTCCGGTGTCCCAGGGTGAGGTCGGGCTCTTGCTCGAGTCCGGGTACCTTTACCTCGAGATGCAGAAGTTCAAGGAGGCGGAAGAGATCTTCACCGGGGTCGCCGCCCTCGTGCCCCACAGCGAGGTCCCTCTGATTTGTCTAGGGAACCTCCACTTCAGCCAGGGCCGGTTCGAGCGCGCCCTCAAGTTTCACAAAGAGGCGCTGAAGAAGAATCCGGAGAGCGCGCTGGCGCAGGCACACATGGGCGAGGCGCTCGTTTTCATGAAGAAGAAGAGTGAGGCGAAGACCGCGCTGGAAAAGGCGATCCAGATGGAGCCGGAGGGGGATGCGGCGGCGTTCGCCAGCAGCCTGCTCGACGGCATTGCGGCGGGGGTGGTGTAGCGATGCCGAGGATCGGAGGCAGCGGTGGTCCATTCGTCCCGCCCCAGACGCCCGGGGCGCAACAGACCAACCAGGCCCAGAACGCTGGGAAGACGGAGTTCGCCAGCAAGGTCCAGCAATCGGCCACCCAAGGGACGGACGCCGCCCGGACCCAGCAGGCCAAGACGACCCAACAATCGCAGCTGACCGGGAAGGCCCGCGAGATCGCGCACCGGCTCCAGAACGGTCAGCTCACGCAGAAGGAGGCGACGCGAGAGTTCGTGTCGCTGGTGATCGAGGAGCGCTTCCCGCAGCTCAAGAAGAAGAAGAAGCGCAAGCAGAAGGACGACGAGAAGGATGACGATCCACAGAGCCAGGAGGAGATGATCGAGGAGGCGGTGACCGAGCTGATCGACCGCGACCCCGACCTGGCCAAGCGGCTCCAGACCCAGTTCAAGAAACTGGCAGCGAAGTGATCGAGAGTTTTGACAGACGACGTTAAAGCCAAGATCCCGGGCAAGAAACGCCGCCCCACCCCGGGACAACGACCCGGCCCCAAGCCGGGCGACGACGACGCGATGTCGGCGGAGGACGCAGTGGCGTCCGACGACGATTCGTCCGAGGAAGCTGCCACGGGCACCGCGACCAAGAGCGACTTCAAGGCCTTGCCGCCGCCGAGCAAGGACATGTCGCAAAAGCAGCTCGCGGAGCAGTACATGCCGTACGTCCGCTCGATCGCGGGCAAGATCAAGAAGACGCTGTCCAAGGAGATCGAGTTCGACGACCTGGTCGCCTACGGGATGATCGGCCTGTTCGAGGCCGCCGATCGCTACGACGCCAAGTACGGCGCCAACTTCATGACCTTCGCGTACTACCGGATCCGCGGCGCCATCTACGACGGCCTGCGCGGGATGGGGTGGGTGAGCCGGACCGAGTACCAGCGCTACCGGTTCGAGGCCCACGCGAACCAGTACCTCAACAACGTGCACGAGCAAGGGCTGGGCACGCCGGCCAACGTGAAGAAGACCACCGACGACGAGATCGGCGAGCTGGCCAACGTGGTCGAGGGACTGGTCACGATCTACGTCACCGCGCTCGACGCGATGGAAGGGTTCCAGATCAAGGACGATCGGGGGCCGACCATCGAGGAGTCGATGGAGGTGATGCAGGCGCGGAAGCTCGTGGCCGAGGCGGTGCAGAAGCTGCCGGAGCAGGAGCGAAAGCTCCTGGAGCTGTACTACTACAAGGAGCTCTCGCTCGAAGAAGTCGGGAAACACCTGGGGCTGTCGAAGTCCTGGACCAGCCGACTGCATACCCGGGCGATCGAGAAGCTCGGGAGATTGCTCAGGGATCTGGTCAGCGAGTACCAGGACGAGGGCGGTGCGGCGGCCAAGAGCAAGGCGTCTGCACGATCCCCGCAACCGACGGGGCCGCCGGGCCGATAATCTCGAACCAGGAGTCGTCCGGAGTGCGAAGGAGAGGAAGCCTTTATGAGTGATCCGCTGTCCAGCGGCGCGGGAAAAGTCGCCGAAGAGATGATGAAAGAGGTGGCGAAGGCCATCCAGCAGCAAGAGCAGATCGCCCAGACGAACGAGACGCCGAACGTCGAGTTCCAGCAACGGATGATGGAGGTCCAGCTCAACCAGGTCCAAGAGGTCAAGATCCAGCCCGACAGCGCCACTGCGATCCGCATCGGCGTGAACGCGAATCGCACGCCGGAGGTACCGGCGATCGGGCAGGCGATCGACACCAAGCCGATGATGAGCGGGCTGCACCGGATCCTCGAGGACGTGATGCAGGGGCAGAACAAGCTCGAGGAGATCATCGGGCTCGCCCTGTCCGGACGGAACTTCAGCACCCCCGAGCTCCTGGCGCTCCAGGCCGGCGTCTACCGGTTCACGCAGGAGCTCGAGCTCACCTCGAAGGTCGTCGAGAAGGCGACCGCCACGATCAAGCAGACGATGAACACGCAGGTCTGAGTCGCTACACTCGGGACCCGTGCGTCGTCCGATCCTCCTCTTCTTCGTCTGCAGCCTCCTCTCCTCGTCTCTCCGCGCAGAGGCGGGCGATGCGGTCTCCGTCGAGCTGGTCCCGAAGGCGCAGAAGGGTCAGGGGCAGCCGGAGCTGGTGGTCAAGGCGCATGCGGCGCTCAAGCGCGTCACGCTCGAGCTGGTGCGCTCTACCGACCACGGGAAGGTGCGCGCGGCGGCGGGGCCGATCGATCCCGGGAAGGAGCACCGGTTCGCGCTGCCGCTCTCGACGGTGGGGCCCGCCGCGTTCACCGGCAAGCTCGACGTGGAGATCGGCGGCGGGCAGAGCGGGTCGATGCCGCTCGATCTGAAGGTGGAGCTGCTCCCGGAGCTGGTGCTGACCGTGGCGCCGGAGGACGTGGAGCTGGAGAGGCACGCGCTGCGGATCGCGACCAACCGCGCGCTGGCGAAGGTGCAGATCGCGCTCATGTCGGACACGGGGACGCCGATGGGGACCACCGAGGTCGACACCCGGGACGGCGAGCGCGACGGCAAGTACGAGGTCGAGTACCCGCAGGGCAAAGGGACGGTGCTGCGGATCTCGATCAAGGGCTGGGATGCAGACGGCTTCTTCGGCGGCGTCGATCTGTTCCCGTGGCGGGTCGACATCCCCCACGAGGAGGTGAACTTCGCGTCGGGCAAGAGCGCCATCGAGGGGGATCAGGCGAAGAAGCTCGAGGCGAGCTTCGAAGAGATCCAGAAGGCGATCCGGAAGTACGGCAAGCTCGCCACGATCAAGCTCTTCATCGCGGGGCACACCGACACCGTCAGCGATGCGGCCTCCAACCGGACGCTCTCGAACGATCGGGCCCGCGCGATCGGGCGCTGGTTCGCGAAGCGCGGGGTTGGGATCCCGATCCGCTACGCCGGGTTCGGCGAGGATCTGCTGCTGGTGGTGACGCCGGACGAGACCGACGAGCCGCGGAATCGGCGGGCGGAGTACATCGTGGCGGTCGATCCGCCGGTGGTCTCAGGGAAGGTTGCGTTCAGGCCTCTGGACTAGCGCGCCGCGGTCCCGATAGGTTTCGCGGCGATGACGCGGAACATCGTGAACTTCAACGCAGGTCCGGCGGGCCTCCCTCAGCCGGCGCTCGAGAAGGCGCGGGAGGAGCTCCTCGACTTCCAGGGGACCGGGATGTCGATCATGGAGCACTCTCACCGCGGCAAGGCGTACGACGAGGTTCACCAGCAGGCCATCGCGCTGGTCAAGAAGCTGATGGGCGTGCCGGACACGCACGACGTGCTGTTCATGCAGGGCGGCGCCTCGGGGATGTTCGCGGAGGTGCCGATGAACTTCCTGACGGAGGGGAAGTCGGCCGACTACGTGATCACCGGGGCCTGGTCGAAGAAGGCGCTCGCGGAGGCGAAGCTGATCGGGACGGCGCGGGTCGCGGGTACGGGCGAGGTGGACAAGAAGTTCACGCGCATCCCGAAGCAAGCGGAGCTCTCGCTCGATCCGAAGGCCGCCTACGTCCACATCACCACGAACAACACGATCGCGGGCACGCAGTGGCACACGCTGCCGGACACCGCGGGCGTGCCGCTGGTGGCGGACATGTCGTCGGACATCATGTCGCGGCCGGTCGAGACCGCGAAGCTGTCGATGATCTACGCGGGCGCGCAGAAGAACCTGGGGCCGTCCGGTGTGGTGCTGGTGGTGATCGACAAGAAGTGGTGTGCGTCGGGGTCGACGTCGATCCCGGTGATCTTCCGCTTCCAGACGCACCAGGAGAACAACTCGCTCTACAACACGCCGCCCACGTTCGCGATCTATCTGATGAAGAACGTGCTCGAGTGGATGGACGCCGAGGGTGGCCTGCCTGCGATGAAGGTGCGCAACCAGAAGAAGGCGGATCTCCTGTACGGCGCGATCGCGGAGAGCGGCGGCTGGTACGCCTCGCCGATCGATCCCGACGCGCGATCGCAGATGAACGTGGTGTGGCGTCTGCCCAGCGAGGAGCTGGAGGCCAAGTTCGTGAAGCAGGCCGAGGCCGCCGGGATGGTGGGGCTGAAGGGCCATCGGAGCGTGGGTGGGATCCGGGCCTCGACGTACAACGCGGTGAGCCCGGAGGGCGTCGAGCGGCTGATCGACTTCATGCGTACGTTCAAGAAGGAGAACGGGTAGATGACGTTCGCCGAGATGATCGATCGGACCGCGCCGGCCGACGAGATCGCGGCGCATCTCGACGGGCTGGCGGCGAAGGATCGCGTGCGCGAGGTGCTGGCGCTCAACGGGCGGCAGCTCGCCAAGCTGTTCGAGCTCACCAAGGGCAAGGGCGCGGTGACGCTCGCGGAGTTCGTGGCCCGGGCCGAGGAGACGACGATCTACGAGCTGAGGAACGGTCTCCCCGTGTTCAACGTCTCCCAGAAGCGGTTCTTCCGGCCCAAGGACGGCGAGGTCGTCGGCTACAACCATGCGGACCCGTTGGCCATGTTCTTCGCCGGTCCGGGCTACTTCTTCGCGCGGGACGGCGACGACGGCGAGCTGCTCTTCGACTACACGCGGCTGCCGGCGCTCCAGCCGCCGGGCTGGCCCGCGATCAAACCGAACGCGCGGGGCGTGATCCCGCGTGCGACGTATGCAGACATGATCGACTACGGCCGGCGGGTCTCGAAGCACACGGTCATCGGCGCTGCGTACCGACACGGCAAGCCGCGCAATCAGCACTTCATCCTGACGCTCTGCGAAGCTCAGAGTTGAGAGGGTGGTAGCCTTCCGGACGGCGGGGGATGCGCCCCCCCCGATCCGATCGGTTCAATGAGGCGCAGTGAGCTCCGGTTCCTTCGTCGCCCTCGACCTCCTGCGCGATCTGGGGCCGCTCGATCCAACAGCGTCCTATCGCGTCATCGGTCGTCTCTCGCGGGGCGGCATGGGCGACATTCTGCTGGCCGAGCGCCGGACGTTCGACGGGACGACCGACCAGATCGTCCTCAAGCGACTGGCGGCCGAGCTGCAGGAGGAGCCGTACGTCTCGATGTTCATGAGCGAGGCGAAGGTGATGTCTCGGCTCGATCACCCGAACGTGGTGCGGCTTCTCGACGTGCCGGTGGTCGACGGCGCGCGCTGTCTCGCGCTCGAGCTGGTGCACGGCACCAACCTGTATCACCTGATGCGCTGGTCGCGGCGCGGGCACGGGCCGATCCCGGTCGAGCTGGTCGTGTACATCGGGCTGAGCGTGCTGGCCGGTCTCAGCTACGTGCACGCGGCGAAGGTCGATGGTGCGCCGATCCACCTGGTGCATCGCGACGTGAAGCCGGGGAACGTGTTGCTGTCGCGGACCGGCGAGGTGAAGCTGACGGACTTCGGCGTGTCGAAGTCGAGCTTGTCGACGGAGATCACCGCGCTCGGCGTGGTGAAGGGGACGCCGCACTACCTGTCGCCGGAGCAGATCAAGGGCGACCCGGTGAACCCGCGCTCGGATCTGTTCTCGCTGGCCGTGGTGATGGTGGAGGTGCTGGCGGGCCGGCCGCTGTTCAAGCAGGAGACGCTGGCCGGGACGCTCCTGGCGGTGTCGACGGGCGATCGGCCTGACGTGGAGTCATTGCTCCCGCGGCGGCACCGAGCGCTGGCGGCGGTGCTGGAGCGGGCGCTCACGGTCGATCCGGCGGGACGGTTCGAGAGCGCGACGGCGATGGCGTCGGCGATGACCGGTGCGTGCCCCATCGACGACACGCAGGTGAAGCGGGAGCTCGCCCTTCGGGTCGGGGCCATCTGTGACGAGGTCGGTGATCCGCTGTACGGGGGACCGACGACGCACCGCGAGCGGCGGACCGGCGCCATTCCCCTCGAACCGTCGGACTTCGACGGTGAGGACACGACCCGCGCCACGACGCCGATCCTGGGCCGGACGGTGCCGGCGCGGGACTCCCGGCGGGTCACCCGGGCCTTCCTCCTCGGTGTGATGGTCGGCGCGCTCGCCGCCTGTGGACTCCAAATCGCCGTCTGGCTGTCTTCGTAATTCCTAAGAGAAGACACCTTGGGACGGGTAGTGTTCCGTCACCGTGCTCAGCTCCTTCATCCTCCTGCTCGCTGCGTCTCCGTCCCTGGCGACGCCGGTGGCGACGCTCGATCGATCGACCGTCCCGGCTTCGGGCCGGCATCGCGTCCACGCGACCATCGAAGCGTTCGGGCGCTACGGCATCACGGTTCAGAGCGAGCAGGGCGTGGCGATCCAGGTCGTCGACAAGGTCGCGGGGCCGGGGCCGGTGTTCGGCCGTCCGGGCGGCGAGGATGGTCGGCTCGACGCGTTCTTCGATCGCGGGACCTATCGGATCCTGACCGAGGGCGACCCGAAGTCCGAAGGCGATGCGAAGATCATCGTGCATCCCTATCGCGAGCTGGAGGCGCCGGCGCCGCCCGCGCTGGTGGAGCTCAAGCCGGTCGACGCGACGCTGGGCGACTTCGAGCAGCGCTCGTACTGGATCGACGTGACCGCGCGCCGCCGGGTCTTGCTGGAGGCAGCGGGGCGGAACCTCGGCGATCTCCGGATCTGGAGGGACGGGAGCTGGCTGATCGAGGCGGAGCCGACGCGCGACGTGACGGAGCCGAGCGTCGGCCGTCCGCTCACCGTGTTTCGCATGGTCGCGGATTTCGAGCCCGGTCTCTATCTGGTCACGTCCTACGGCGGGCCGCCGCTCGCCTGGGCGGAGGACGACGGCCGCCACCCGTTCCACCTGCGTTTCGGGATCCCGCAGCTCCCCTCGGTGGTGCGCCAGCGCTTCCAGGTGGGGCCGCTCGGGTACGATCGCTACCTCGTCTCCGGCGCCAACTTCTTCCGCGCCGAGCTCGCTGAAGCGGAGCCCCTCACCCTCGAGGTTCACGCCTCGGCGCAGCCGTTCGGCGGGTACGGCGGGATGCGCGCGGAGATCGCGAAGAACACGGTGCCGCCGGTGGCGGAGCTCGACGCGGGATCGGGCAGCGTGCCGTGGATCGTGACGGTGAGGGGCAGCGAAGGACAGGCCTATCTGCTGCAAGCGTTCGCGTCGACCTGGTACACGGCGATCCCCAAGGGCGGCGACTACTGGGTGTCGAGCGTGCACGCCGGTCACGCGGAGGACTCGATCGACGCCACCGCGATCGTCGTCGACGCGGGCGAGAAGTATCGCCCGCTGGTGACGCAGGCGGTGAACCTGGGGAGCGCCGGATGGGCGCGGCGATTCAACCTGCTCGAGCAGGCCACGGTCTTCCTCGACGTCCAGACCGCCGGCGCCTATCGCATCACGGGACAGGGGGGCGCGACGGCGACCTACCAGATCGAGCCGTTCCTGGTGACCCGGCCGCCCGAGTACAAGAGCCCACCGTTCAAGAGCTCGGGCTCCGACTGGGAGCTCGATCGCGGCCTGTACGTGCTCACGCTGGAGCCGAGCAAGAAGGGCGTGCTCGAGGTGACGCTGGCGAAGAACGGCTTCTTCTCGCGCCAGCCGGATCGAGCGCCGCCCCGTCCGCAGGTTCGCTTCGAGCGCTTCCGCTTCGAGGGCAACGCCTGGATCTACCTCAACCGGCAGCCCGGGGTCCGGGTCGGCGTGATGGCGCGCTCGATCCCGATCGATCTTCGCGATCCCCTGGCGGTGACGCAGTCGCCCGGTGAGACCGTCGAGGTGCCCGCCCAGATCGCGGAGGAGGGCGTGCTCTCCGCCCAGGCCGAGGACGGCGCGCTGCTCGAGCTCTCGGTCGACGGCGGGGCGTGGGTCCGCTCGGCGCGCCCGGCCGCCGGGCCGCACACCGTCCGCGTGCGCATCGCCGGCGCCCATCCGGTCGCGTACAGCCTGGGGTTGAGGGTGAGGCGCCTCGAGCCCGACGTGCCGCTGCCTGCGCTCCCGGACGCCCGGCTGGCAACGGTCCCCGACTTCACCGAGCTCGAGGACGGCAAGCCGCGCTGGTTCGATCTCGAGCGGACCTCGGAACGGAGCTTCCTCGTCCACGCGCGCGCGCCCGGGCTCTTCAGGCTGGAGAGCACCGGACTCCTGGCCACCGAGGGCAACCTGCGCACGCGCGTTGTCACCTCGATGCTGCGGGCCGGCCAGAACGGCGTGGGACGAAACTTCCTGGTCCAGCAGTACGTGGGCACCGGCGACTATCAACTGACCGTACGCACGCTGGGCCTGACGAAGGGCCACCTCGGTCTTCGTTTGAAACGAACACCGGAGGATGGCGGCGGCAGCTTGATCGACGGGATCCCCGCGCGGGCGACGCTGCCCGCGGGGCATGCGATCGTCTATCCCTTCCGGATCGGCAAGCACGGGCGGTACCGGCTCCGCGCGATCGGGCGAGACCGGACGCTGCGCTGCCGTCTGGAGGACGCGGACGGCTGGCCGATCGTGGAGCCGAACGTGGAGGCCGCCTTCGATCGCGACTTCGAGGCGGGCCAGTACCGGCTGGTGGTGCTGCCGGAGGCCGTCGACCTCCGGGTGGTGGCGCTCCTGGAGAGGATCGATCCGCCGATCGGCTTCGAGGGTCACGGACCGCATCACATCGCGCTCGATCAGGTGGTCGAGCACGAATGGGTGGAGAGCGCGCGCAGCTCGGCGTCGAAGCCGGAGACCCGCGAGCGGGACGTCTGGGTGTTCGAGGTGCCGGCGGCGCTGGAAGCCTCGATCGAGCTGGGCGGGAAGATGCACGGCGACCTGATCCGGGTGGGGAAGAACGGCGCGCGCGAGAAGGTGGCCTACGTACCGCCGCTCCGCGGGTGGACCGGAAAGCTCGCACCCGGCGAGCACCGGCTCGAGATCATGAACCTCCACGAGGGATCGGACGTGCCGTACACGCTCGTGATCCGACCGGTGCCGATGGCGGTCGGCCTGACCCGCACGATCGCGGCGCCCGCCGTCCTGCCGCTGGCGATCGGGGCGCGAGGTCTGATCGAGGTCTCCTCGTTCGGGCCCTCCGACGTGGAGGCACGGCTGATCGACGGACAGGGCCGGACGGTGGCGAAGAGCGACGATCGACCCGACGACTGGAACTTCCACATCGCCTCCCGGCTCGATCCCGGCGACTACACGCTCGCGATCAACCCGGTGGGCGGCGAGTACGGATCGACGGAGGTCGAGGTGCGCGCCCGCGAGGAGGTCGAGCGGGAGGCCTGGCAGCTCCCGCTGAAGACGCGGGTGGCGGTGGGGCGCCAGGTGCACGTGCACCCGCTCGCGCTGCCCGATGAGGCGCGCTTCCTGGCCGTGGTCGCCCAATCGAGCGAGACGCTCGGGCTGGTGCTGGAGGAGGAGAGCGATTCGGTGTTCCGGACCGTCGCGACCGCGGTAGGCCGGCCGGCGCGGATCGAGCTGCCGCTGCCGGCGGGCGCCTCCCACCGTCGCTTCCGGGTGAAGCTCTGGTCGGCGGATGAGCGGAACCTCCCCATCGATGTGGTGGCCGTCGCGATCGAGCCGGTCCGGATCGACGAGCGCGCGCTGGCGAGCGGCGAGACAATCGCTCGGACCCGGGACCTCCCGATCGCGGTGGCCGAGGTGGTGCTCGATCGGCCGGGTACCTTCGCGATGCAGGGCAGCTTGCGATGGGCCTCGAGTGAGCGCGAGGCCGCGCGCACCCCGGTGCGCGGGCTGCTCCATCCGGAGGGGACCCGCGTGTGGCTGGTGAAGGACGTCGGGCGCCGGGGGAAGGCTCGGTTCGCCGGCCGGCGCGTGGTCCTCGAGAACGGCACGCTCGACTTCGTGCTCGGCGAGCGCCCGACCGTCGTCGACCTCGCGGGCGAGGGTCCGGCGCTGGTGCGGGTCGAGGTCCCCAAGACGCAACCGGCGGTGTGTGCGACCGGGACGAGCGAGCGGATCGGCCCGGAGTGCTTCGATGTGGCGTCGCACGGCGCGATCTCGGTCCGGCTCGAGGACGGGCCCGGAGTGGCGCGGATCTGGCCGGCCCGGTCGGGCGTGCCGGGGCCGTTCGACGCGGCGCTCGAGGTCCGGCACTTCGGGGCGCCGGAGTCCTCAGAGGTCCCCGAGGGCACGCTGTCTCCCGGCCGCGCGCGTGCGTTCGAGCTGCCCGCCGGGCCCAAGCGTCTGGCGCTATCGCTCGAGGAGGGGACCGTGGCCGTGCTCTCGGAGGGGACGCGGCTCGAGCGGGTGGCCTGGGCGAACGGTGCCACCGAGATCTTCGAGGGGAGCGGCCGCACGCTGACGCTGCTCAACCCCTCCGCGGACAAGACGACGTTCGCGTTCGAGGTGTTGCCGCTCGAGGAACGCGCGGCCGCTCGAGGGCTCACGCAACCGTTCGAGCGGACCGCGGTGCGCGCCGGCCGAGAGCAGGTCCTCGTCCCCGCCGGCAAGCAGGACCGCCGCCTCTACGTGCGCGGCGGTGACGCCGTGTTGATCGGCACCGACGGGACGGTGGATACGCCCGACGGAGAGGGCGCCTTCCTGCTCGGGAGCGGCGGCGGAGCGCTCCGGATCGATCACGGTGTGGGCCTGGTGATGGCCTGGATCGATCCGCCCGGTGCGTCCGGCGCGGGGCTGTTCGACGCGATGCCTCCCGCCGCACGCGACGTCTCGATCCCGAGCGTGGTGTCGCTGTCAGGATCGACGACGGCGCTGCGGTTCACCACCGATCGCCCACGGCTGGTGCACGTCCGCACCGAGGCGCCGGCGGCGGGGCGCTGGATCGCGGGCGGTGCGGATTCTGGGCCGGTGATCCGAGCGCGCGGTGGAACGTACGATCTCTACCTGCCGTCCGGTCGAGGAACGCTGGTGCTCCGGTCGATCGGCGGCGGCGCGCTCTACGGCTCGGCGGAGGTCACCGCGAGCCCGGTCGATCCGTTGCGAGAGGGCCTCGGGCCCGAGGTGATGATCGCGCCGGGCGCCGGGCGGGCGTTCGCGTTCCAGATGAAAGCGAAGGGACCGATCGGGATCGGCGTCAGGTCCGACGCGGCGGACGTCGAGGCCGTACTTCGCGACGCCCGCGGTCGCTCGATCGGCACCGGCGTGGTCCAGATGCACGAGCTCGAGCGCGGCACCTACGTGCTCGAGGTGTTCACGCCTCCAGGCGGGCGGCCGGCGCGGGCGCGCCCGGCGCTGGTCGGGCTGGATCGACCGCCGAGCGGGCCGCCGGCCCAGGTCGTCGAGAGCTACCTCCGCACGGCGGGATATCGGGAGCGCTAAGCCATGAAACGAGGCCACGTACTACTCATCGCCACCGCCCTGGTCCTCCTCGGGGTGCTGCACGGGCTCTCCATCGCGACCACGCCCGATCACGCCCATCCCGGCTCGAACGGGATCGTGGTCGTGCCCGAGCGCTTCCTGCGGAGGTGGGATCCAGTCACGATCTTCTTCCCCAAGGCGGCCGGCAAGCCGGGCCCCGAGGACCACCCGGAGCGCTGGCTGACGATGACCCCGGAGCAGCCGGGCGCGTACACCTGGCTCGACGGCTCGACGTTGCAGTTCCGGCCGGCCGAGCCGTGGCCGGCTCTCTCGCGGATCACGATCGCGATCGAGAAGCGCGACAGCTTCACGCTGGCGACGCTGATGAACCCGCCCTCGCAGGCGATCCCGAGCGACGGCGCCGACGACCTGGAGCCGGTCGAGGCGATTACGCTGACCTTCCCCGAACCGATCGACACGGAGGCCCTGGCGCGGATGACGCGCATCGAGCTCCGCCCGCGGCCCGGTCTCGACGCGACCGGCGCGCGCTGGCTCGACCGCGAGGACTTCGCGGTGAAGACGATGGAGCGGGGCTCCCCCAGCGATCCGGCGACGTACGTGCTCCAGCTCGAGGAGCCGATCCCCGAGAGCACGCGGGCAATCGTGCGCTTCCAGCTCTCCCTCGACGACGGCGGCGCCGAGTCCTTCTCCGAGGTCTCGTTCTCCACGCTGGAGGCGTTCCGCGTGCTCTCCTTCGGATGCCGCGGCCACCGCCTCCCGGTGACGCCCGCAGGCACGACGTACACGGACGAGCAGGCAATCGCGTGCTCCTCGTCCTCGCGCTCGCTCGAGGAATCGAGCTCTCGAGCGAGCCGAGCGCGCTCAATCCGGTCATCGCTCGCAACCTGATCCGCTTCACGCCCGCGGTCGAGAACGTCGAGTTCCGCGCCGGAGGGCGCGCGATCGTCGTGTCGGGTCGCTTCGAGCCGGAGAAGCGCTATCAGCTCTCGATCCACCCTACGGCGCTCACCGACACCCGCGGGCGGCTGCTCGACCTCGAGGGCGCCAGCCGGATGTCCTTCTACTATCCGAGGAAGCCGAAGTACCTCACCTGGCAGCGGAGCTCCGGGACGGTGGAGCGGTTCGGCCCGCAGTCGGTGCCGATGGACGGCCGTGGCTTCGACCGCGCCGACCTCCGCATCTATGCCATCGACGCGCTCGATCGAACGTGGTGGCCCTTCCCGGCACGCGCGGTCTCGGTGGACGAGTCGCAGCGTCCGCCCGGTCCGGGCGAGGAGCCCGACCGCCGGATCGAGCCCTACTACACGCCGTCGATGGACTCGGTGAAGGCGCACCTGACCGCGCTGGGATCGCCGCTGTTGTCGCGCATCGTCGATCTCCCGATCGATCGCAAGGGCAGCGCGCACACCTTCGGGCTCGACCTCGCGCCGTATCTGACCGCGCTCTCCGGCAAGGAGCGACCCGGCCACTATCTCGTCGGGGTGCGCCGGCTGGACGGATCGTCCGAGCGCTCCTGGATGCGGCTCGAGGTGACCGACCTGTCACTGTCGGTGGTCGAGGAGCCGCGGGAGGTCCGCTTCTTCGTCACCAGCCTGCGGAGCGGGAAGCCCGTCGCGGGCGCGCACGTCCGGGTCGAGGGCGTGTTCGCCCAGGACGGGAGCTCGCGATGGGAGACGTTCTTCGAGGGCACGAGCGATGAGGCGGGGGCGGCCCGATGGACCCCGCCCGGCGCGGTGCCGCGGGTGTCGCGGACGCTCCGGCGCGTCACGGTGGAGAAGGACGGCGACGTCATGCTGATCGATCCGGATCGTCCGCCGGAGCGATTCCAGAACGATCGCTGGCAGCGAGGGCGAAGCGGTGGGTGGCTGGCGTGGACGGTCAACCAGTCGCTCTCCTCCCGCGGGGCGCACGAGCAGACGTTGTGCCACATCTTTACCGAGCGCCCGGTGTATCGGCCCGAGGACCAGGTGCACATCGCCGGGTACGTGCGGACGCGATACCAGGGCGCGATCCGGTCGGCCTCGGGCGCGTACCAGGTCGAGATCCGCGGCTCGGGCGATCAATCGTGGAGCGCGCCGATCGATCTCACGAGCGGCGGCGCCTTCCATCATGTCTTCAGCGAGGCCAATCTCCCGACCGGGATGTACACCGCCACGCTGATGACCGCGATGCGCGGCTACCTCTGCCAGGTGCCGTTCCGCATGGAGGCGTACCGCATCCCCACGTTCGAGGTGCGCCTGTTCGCGAGCGACGAGGTGCCGATCGATCAGGCTTTCGATGTCACGCTCACCGGGAGCTACTACGCGGGCGGGCCGGTGGCCGGACGTCCGGTGCGGTGGCGGGTGACGCAGTTTCCGTACACGTGGTCGCCCCCGCGGCCGCTCCCGGGCTTCGTCTACTCCACCGACAGCCGGTACTCCCGGATGGGGACGTTCCAGTCGACGCCGGCCCTCGGGCGCGAGGCGACCACCGACGAGCGCGGCGGCGCTTCGCTCGATCTCAACCCTGCCGTCGAGCCGACCGCCCAGCCGCGCACCTACGTGGTGGAGGCGACGATCACCGGTGCCGACGACCAGACCGTCACCGCGACGAAGCAGGTCCGCGCGATCCCGCCCTTCGTGCTGGGGCTGAAGGCGCCGCGGTTCCTGGAGCGGGCCGATCGGATCCGGCCGGAGATCGTGATGGTCGACGCGAAGGGCCAACCGATCGCCGGCCAGGAGGTGACGGTGCGGCTGATCCACAGAGCCTGGCACTCGCACCTCCAGGCGAGCGACTTCTCCGACGGCGCCGCCAAGTACATCACGGACGTGGTCGACGAGAAGCTACTCGAGAAGAAGGCCACCACGAAGTCCGCGCCCATCCCGATCGATCTCCCGATCGAAGAGACCGGCGTATACCTGGTGGAGCTCGAGGCGCGCGATCGGCTGGGGCGCGCCCAGGTGGTGGCGGTGGATCTCTTCGCCGCCGGCGATCAGCCGATGAGCTGGAAGAAGCCGGAGGATCGGGTCTTCGAGGTCGACAGCGATCGCGACGCGTACGACCCGGGAGAGACCGCGAAGTTCGTGCTCCAGAGCCCGTTCCAGTCGGCGCGCGCGCTGGTGGTCGTCGAGGGGCCGGAGAAGAACGATTACCGGTGGCTCGACGTCGAGAAGGGCGTCGCCACGTTCTCTCACGCAGTGGCGAGAAACGAGGTGCCGCGCCTCCCGGTGCACTTCGTGCTCATGCGTGGGCGCATTGGTTCCGCAGGGCCGATCCAGGGGACCGACCTCGGCAAGCCGATCACGATGGCGGCGACCAAGTGGATCACGGTGAACCCGGTGGAGCACCGGGTCGAGGTCGCGCTCGAGCACGCGGAGAAGGCGCAGCCCGGGCAGAAGGTCCAGATGAAGATCAGCCTCAGCGATACGAAGAAGCGTCCGCTCTCCGGAGAGGTGATACTGTGGCTGGTCGATCAAGCGGTGCTGGCGCTGGGGACCGAGCAGGCGCTCGATCCGCTGCCCGCGTTCATCACGCCGGTGCAGACGTACCTGACCGTGGGCGACACCCGGAACGGCGTGTTCGGCCGGCTGCCGCTGGTCGAGAACCCGGGCGGCGATACCGGCGAGGAGGAGAAGGAGGCCGGACCCGAGGGGCTGCTCGACAAGGTCACGGTGCGGAAGAACTTCGAGTCGGTACCGGTGTTCCTGCCGGCGGTGAAGGTGGGGCCGAGCGGCCAGACGACCGTGACGATCACGCTCCCTGACAACCTCACCAACTTCAAGGTGCGCGCGAAGGCGGTCAGCGGGATGGACCGCTTCGGCTCGGCGAAGAGCACCATCGCGGTCCGGCTCCCGGTGATCGTGCAGCCTGCGCTGCCGCGGTTCGTCCGCAGCGGTGACCGGGTGACCGCGGGCGGGCTGGCGCGGGTGGTCGAGGGCGAGGGCGGCCCGGGGAGCGCCGAGATCTCGGTGAAGGGCGCCCGCGTGCAGGGGAGCCGGGCGGGCACGATCGAGCTGGTCCAGAACCGACCGCTCCCGCTGCGCTTCCCGCTGGTGATCGACTCGCCGCTGTTCGAGCGCGATCCAAAGAAGCACCCACATCTGTCCGTCACCCTCGGCGTGGAGCGCAAGAAGGACGGCGCCAAGGACGCATTCTCGGTGATGGTGCCGCTCGAGCCGGACCGCGGCGTCGAGCGGCGGCGGATCATGGAGACGCTCGCCGTGGGACAGCGGCTGCAGATCGAAGGGCTGCAGGAGCCGATCCGCGAGGGGACCGGGCGGCGAACGGTGTTGATCTCGGATCAGCCGGCGCTGGTGCGAATGGCGGCCGGGCTCGACTTCCTGCTCGAGTATCCGCACGGCACCACCGAGGCGCGGGTGAGCCGGGCGCGGGCCTTCCTGGCGGCGAAGCAGCTCCACGACGTGGTGGCGCTTCCGGTGGACGACGAGACCATCGATCGGGGCGTCGACGAGACGCTGGCGTGGATCGGACAGGTGATCGACGCGAACGGGTTGTGCTCGTACTGGCCGGGGTCGAGGGGCTACGTGTCGCTGACGGCGTGGGTGCTCGACTTCATGGTGGAGGCCGAGCGCTCGGGACACCGCGTGGACCCGCAGGTCCGCCAGACGCTGATGGCCTCGCTCGAGCGGGCCCTCCGGTCCGACTACGCGTACTTCATCAGCGGCGAGGTCTGGGCGGAGCGTGTCTACGCACTGGAGGCGCTGGCCCACGCCGGCCGCTTCACGCCAGCGTATGCGGCGGAGCTGGCGCGCAAGGCGGACTATCTGAACCTCGAGAGCACGGCCGGTGTGGTGCAGGCGTTCCTGGCGGCGGGCAAGCGCAGCGACGCCGCGATCGATCCGCTGAGCAGGCGGATGTGGGACGGCCTCATCTTCCGGTTGCACCAAGGCAAGGAGATCTACGGCGGCCTCCAGGAGCGCCACGGCGCGCGCTCGTCGCTGATCCTCCCCAGCGAGACCCGCACGGTGGCCGAGATGGTTCGGGCGCTGGATCTCGTCGACGGCAAGCAGGAGAAGCTGCGGCTGTTGACCGACGCGCTCGTGACGCTGGGCCGGGACGACGGCTGGGGCACCACCAACGCGAACGCTTCGGCGATGCTGGCGCTGGCGCAGCGGTTCGACGCGAGTCGCGAGACGGAGTCGCATCGGGTGGTGGTGAAGGTCGGCGGCAAGAGCCAGACGCTCGAGCTGGGACCAAAGCAGCACTTCGCACGATGGTCCACCGATCGGATCGAGCCGATGGAGATTGCGGTGAGCGGAGGGACGGAGCCGGTGATCGTTCGCATCGAGACCAGCTGCGTGCCGAAGGCGCCCGGCAGCGCGATCGAGCCGGAGTCGCGCGGGTTCGTGGTGACCCGCGAGCAGCTCCGGGTGAAGGAGGGCGGGCCGCCGGAGCGGATCCGGATCGAGGAGGCGTCGAAGACGATCGCGCTCGCGATCGGCGATGTCGTCGAGGAGCACGTGCAGGTGGTGAACCCGAAGGACCGCCACTACGCGGCGATCTCGGTGCCCCTGGCGGCGGGAATGGAGCCCCTCAACGCCAGCCTGGCCACGGCGCCCCCGGAGGCGCGCCCGACCGGCCGCAACACGGCCGCGCCGACGTACCTGGCGTTCCTCGACGACCGCGTCACCTACTACTTCGACACGCTGCCCAAGGGGACCTACGACTTCTACTTCCGCACGCGCGCCCAGAGCGAGGGGACCTTCACGCAGCCGCCGGCGACGGGCGAGATGCTGTACGACAATACGGTGGCGGGGCGCTCGCCGGGCGCCCGCGTGGTGGTGACGAGGAAGGAGTAGATGAAGCGCCGCCTCCTTCAGGCGCTGCTCGTCTGCGCCCTTGGCCTCTCGATCTACGGCGCCTCGCTGATGGTGGAGGCGTCCGGGCGGGCGCATCTCCGGGCGCCGCCGCCGACGCTGATCCTGCTCGATCGACACGATCGGTTCCTGGCGGAGGTAGCTCGCCGGAGCTCGCTGCGCGCTCCGCTTGCCGGCCGGAGCGACGAGCTCGGGTACTGGCCCGTCGATCCGATCCCGACGCGGGTGGCGGACGCGATGATCGCGATCGAGGACAAGAACTTCTGGGGTCACCGCGGCGTGGATATGCAAGCCATCCTGCGGGCGGTTTGGCAGAACCTGAGCACCGGGCGGCGGATCTCGGGGGCCTCCACCATCGCGATGCAGGTGGCCCGGATGCAGGATCCCGAGCCGCGCACGCTCCGGAACAAGGCGGTGGAGGCGCTGACGGCGATGCTCCTGGTGGAGCGCTACGGGCGGGAGCGGGTGATGGCGCAGTACCTCCGGATCGCGCCCTACGGGAGCTCGACCCGCGGGATCGCGTTTGCGGCGCGCCGGTACTTCGACAAGCCGGTCGCGGATCTGAGCTGGGCCGAGATCGGCTTTTTGGCGGCGATCCCGCAGTCGCCCTCCCGCATGAACCCGTACCAGCAAAAGGGCCGGAAGCGCGCGATCGCCCGCGGTCGGCGGATCCTGGATCTCCTGCGGCGTGCGGGCGTGATGTCGGAGGACGAGCGCGCCCTGGCGGAGGCCCAGATCCGGACCCTCTCGATCCCGCGCCGGCCGGCTCGGCCGGAGTGTGCGATACATGCGGTCCTTCGTCTGGAGCGCGAGCTCGCGGGCGCCGTGGTGGAGGCGCCGATCGTGCGGACCACGCTCGATCTCGACCTCATGGAGCAGCTCTACGACGTGCTCGACGAGTCGGTGCATCACCTCGCGCCGAACGGGGCGAACAACGCCGCCATGGTGATCGCAGATCGCGACACGTCGGAGGTGGTGGCGTATCTCGGATCGGTCGACTGGTTCGATCCGTCGCGCGCCGGCGCGATCGACTTCGCCGGCACGCCCCGCCCCAGCGGCAGCACGCTCAAGCCCTTCGTGTACGCCCTCGCACTCGACCGCGGCGTGATCACGCCCGCAACGGTGCTCGACGATCTCTTCCGCGCCCGCGGCGGGATCAGCAACGCCGACGATTGCTTTCTCGGCCCGCTCCTGCCGCGCGTCGCGCTCGCCAACTCGCGCAACGTACCGGCCGCCAACCTCACCGAGGATGTGGGCCTGCACCCGGTCTACGATGTCTTGGCCGCGCTCCAGCTCCACCACCGCGAGCGTCCGGTTGAGCACTACGGCGTGGGCGTGACGGTCGGTCTCCTGCCGGTGACGCTCTTCGACCTGGTCTCGGCGTACACGGCCCTCGCCTCCGACGGCCGCCTGCGACCGCTCCGCTTCCTCCCGGGTGAACGGGAGGCGCGCCGGATCTTCTCGACGGCCGCCGCCCGGCAGGTCACCGGCTTCCTCGCCGATCCGCTGGCGCGGCTTCCCACCTTCCCGCGCATGGGGACCAGCGAGTATCCGTTCCCGGTCGCGCTCAAGACCGGGACCTCGCAGGGCTATCGGGACGCGTGGACGGTGGCGTACACGCGCCGCTACCTGATCGGCGTCTGGATCGGCCGCGCCGACGCCCGGCCGATGCACCGCGTGGGCGGTATGTCGGCGGCGGCGATCGCGCGGAGGGCCGTCGCCCTGCTGCACGCCGGCGACTTCGACGGCCTCCACGATTTCTCGTTCCCTCCACCGGAGGGCGAGACGCCCGTGCGCATCTGCGCGCTCTCGGGCAAGGTGGCGACGCACGCCTGCGAGCACACGTTCGTCGAGTACTTCCCGAAGGGCGAGGAGCCCCTGGAGACGTGCGACGTCCACGTGCCGGTGGCGGTGGGCCCGGGCGAGGTCCGCACCTTCGTCCGCCTCCCCGCGCGCTTCGCCGAGTGGGCCCGGGATTGAGGGCTCGAGGGCCCGCCGGCCGTGTTCGATCCCGGCGAGCACGAGGCGCCCGCGCCGAAGATCCTCCGCCCCGAGGCGGGGGCCCGGATCATCCGTGATCCCGAGGTTCCGCTCGAGCAGGCCACGCTGGCGCTGGCGGCCGCGGTCGACCCGGAGGTTCGCGAGCTGGTCTGGTCCGTGGACGGTCGGCCCTTCGCGATTGTCGGCCCGCCCTTCGCGGTGCGCTGGCCGCTCCAACCGGGGGCGCACGTCTTCGAGGCGAAGGTGCCCTACCTCACCCACGCGGCCTCGACGGTCTCGGTGCTGGTGGAGCCTTGAACGGCCGGCGGAGGTCTTGTACACCCGGTCCTCGATGACCGCCGCGGAGACGCGCTTCTGGAAGAAATGCTCGATCTGCAAGAAGGAGATCGGCTTCGGCGTCGAGTACAACGTCTGCAGCGTGTCCACCTGCAATCGCAAGCGGACCGGGCTGGTGTTCTGTAGCGTCGAGTGCTGGGACGCACACCTCGGGATGGCGCGTCACCGCGAGGCGTGGGCGGAGGATTCGGACGGCGCCGGCCGGTCCGTAGGGCCCACCTCCACCCGGTCACAATCTCAGACCGGGCCGAGTCCAATTCCTCGAGACCCGGCGGAGGCGTCGGGATGGAGGAGATTGATGCTACCCAAAACGTTCTATCTGGCAGTGGTGGTGGCCGCCGGCGGCCTCGTTCTCTCGGCGGTGGCCGCGGATCGACGCGTGCCGGTCACGTCGGATGCGAGCGAGCTGAAGTGGACGCCCCTGGCGCCGGAGCTCGGGGACAAGGGCCCGCAGATCTCGGTCGTCTTCGGCGACCTCGCGAAGGGCCCCGTGGGTCTCCTCCTCAAGGAGCCGCCGGGCGCGCACGCGGAGCCGCACACGCATTCATCGGACTACTGGGCGGTGGTGGTGAAGGGGACGGCGACGGACTTCCTGCCCGGGCAACTGGATCGCGCGAAGCGTCTCCCTCCCGGGTCGACGTGGATGCAACCGGCCAAGCAGGCGCACGACAACACCTGCGAGAGCACGTCGGAGTGCGTGGTGTTCGTCTATTTCCCGAACGGCTTCGACATGAAGCCGGTGCGCAGCAGCATGTAGCGGGCTGACGTCAGGCACGCCGCTGGGTGCCGAAGCGACCGCTCCGGTGGGCCTTCTCTTCGGTGCGCGACTTCCGGACCGGCTTGGGGGCACCCTTTCGCGCCGCCGGCCGGGCGGGGCCCGCGTCGACGGGCTCGATGCGGACGGTCGGGTTCCGCGGATCCGGCCGCTCGATCCGGCGCATGAACCTGTCGGCGGCATGCTTCGCGATCTCGAAGATCGTCGCCTCGGTCCCGATGCGGATCACGCCCACCTGGTCGGCCTTCACGCCGCCGCGGCGACAGACGGTGGAGAGGATGCGCCCCTTGTCGGCGCCTTCGAGGTGGCCGCGGTTGATTCGGAAGCACACGAAGTCGTCCGAGTCCTGCCGTAGCCGCGGCTTTTGCCCGTGGCGCTCGGGGGGAGCCTCGCGCCGCGGAGATGGCGGCGCGATCTGCGTGACCTCCCGCGGCTCGCAGGGCCCGCCGTGCTGGGCGCGAGCGAGGAGGAGCCGGACCAGCGTCTTCGGATTCGAGCTCGTCGAGCAGGCGCTCGGCGAGGGCGTCGAGGCGCCGGTCCTCGTGGGTGTCCGCGACGGCGGCCAGCTCGGTGGAGAGGCGATTGTCGATGGCCGCCCGGACCTCGCGCGGCGAGGGCACCGGCAGCCAGGTCGCCTTCACGCGGGCGCGCCGCATGATGCTCTCGACGCGGACGCGCCCCGACGGCGGGACCAGGATGACGCTGGTGCCCTTTCGCCCGGCGCGCCCGGTCCGCCCGCTGCGGTGCGTGAGGCCATCGCTGTCGGTGGGGGGATCGCAGTGGATGACGCGCCCGACGTCGGGGATGTCGAGACCGCGGGCGGCGACGTCGGTGGCCACCAGCGTCGAGACCACTCCCAGGCGGAACGCCTCCAGTGTCTTGTTGCGGTCGCGCTGCTCGAGCTCGCCGCTGAGGGGCAGCGAGTGGAAGCCGGCGCGGGTGAGGCGATCCGCAAGCTCGCTTGCATCCGCGCGCGTGCGCACGAAGAGCAGCGTACGCTCGCCCGGTGCCATCATCAGCAGGTTCACCAGCGCCGACTCGCGCTCGTTCTGGTGGACGAGGTGCGCGACGTACGTGATGTCGGAGTTGGCGGCGCCGAGGTCGGTGCCCTCCACCACGATCGCGTCGCGCTGATAGCGGTTCGCGAGCGCGAGCACCTCGCGCGGGAAGGTCGCGGACATCAGGTGCGTGCGGCGCTCGGGCGGCAAGAGCCCGAGGATGGCCTCGAGCTCCTCGCGGAAGCCGAGGTCGAGCATGCGATCGGCCTCGTCGAGCACCACGGTCGCGACGCCGCTGGTGTCGATCGAGCGGCGCTCCAGGTGATCCTTGAGGCGGCCCGGCGTGCCCACCACCACCAGCGGTCGCTGGCTGAGGGCGCGCTTCTCGTCCCGGTAGCTGGCGCCGCCGGCGACGACGGCGACACCGACGCGGAGCTTGGCGTAGAGCCAGGAGAGCTCGCGGGCGAGCTGGGCGGCGAGCTCGCGGGTGGGCGCGATCAGGACGGCGTGCGGTCGGGCGCCGCGGGTGGCCGGCGGAGGCGCGGCGGCGAGCTCGATCAGCGCCGGCGCGAGGACCAGGCCGATGGCGACCGTCTTGCCCGAGCCGGTCTGGGAGGAGACGCGGAGGTCGACGCCGTCGAACGCGGGGTCGAGGACGCGGGCCTGGACCGGGGTCAGCTCGGTGAAGCCGCGGTCGAGGAGGGCTTCGGCGAGGGGTGGAGGGAGTCGATCGAACAGGGGAGGCGTGGGCATTGGGGGTCGGTTCACGTAGCAGATGAACCTGGACTTGCCTACATAATGATTGGGCCGGGCTCAGTAGAGGAACGCGTCCTCGCCGTCGCTGCGGGTGATCACGAGGATCGTATCGCTCCGGGTGGTGGCGTCGATCTGGTCGTAGGCGGCCTGTACGGCCTCTGCGTGGGCCTCTCCGTAGGCGAGGACGTGCAGGATCTGCTTGTCCCAGCGATCGGCGGCCGCGACGTTCGCTGAGCTCACCAGGATGTCCCCGAGCTTGCGGCGGATGAGGGGCTCGGCGTCGGCCTCGGTGTACGGCGCGTCCCGGGGGAACGCGACGGCGCGGGTGACGCTGACGCCGATCTTGTGGCCGTCGATCGCGACCAGGAGATCGGTGATCTTGCCGTTCGGGTCCGTGTACTCGATCTCGGTCTCCGTCTTGAGGAGCACCGCGCCGTCGCAGCGCTCGAGCACCTCGTACGCGAAGACCTCCGACAAGAGCGAGCTCCCGCCGGCGTTGCCGTCGTGGATGATCTCCTGTCCGCCAGGCGTGAGGCGGTCGAGGTCGGCGTCGTCGTAGGGATCGTCGGCAAAGTCGATGCTGTTCGAGAACACCGACGGCGAGGTGGAGGTGAGCACCGCGTCGAGCACGCCGCAGGCGCCGGAGATGACGCCGAAGCCGCTCTCACCGGCGTCGGGTGCCTCGGCGTCAGGGAGCTCGGCGTCGGAGCGCCCCGCGTCGTGCGCGCCCGCGCCGGTGTCGGGGATCAGGGCCGCGTCCTCCTCGGAGGTGCCGGCGTCGTCCGGGGAGCGTGGATCCGACGTGCACGCCAGGAGGAGCACGACCGGAGCCATCGGGAGTCGGCGCACGCCTCATCATGCGCGGGCTGGACGTCTTCGTCGAGGGCTGGTGAGCGAAGCGTCAGTCGACCTTGACCAGCGTGAGCCGGCCGTTGACGCCATCGTCCAGGCCGTCGTGCGCGCTCCGGGTGCACACGTCGACGCGGGAGAAGCCGCGCCCGGTGAACGCGCCGCCGGTGTCGACGGCCCGGAACTCGATCGGTCGGCCGTAGCGCCGCTCCAGCTCCGGGATCCGGAATCGATCCCCGTAACGGACGGCGCCCCGCTCGTAGAGGCGACGGTCCAGCGCGATCGAAACGTAGTCGGCCCGACCGTCGAGATAGTCCTGCAGCGTCCCCAGCGGTCGCCCCTGCGCGTCGACGTACCCGCCCTCCATGCGAGTGTTCGCCGGGTGGTAGCCGGTGCCCTGGGCGATGCCGGCCACGCGACCGTCGGCGGGGGCGCTCGTCCGCGCGTCCCAGCCCGGGACCCTCAGGTACATGGCCTCTGTCATCGTGTATTTGCCGCTGTGCAATCGGCCGTCGGCGCCGGCGCGCAGCGTGATCTCGCGGCCCGACGCCGGATCGATCGCCGTGTAGCTCCCCGGCCCCGACTTTCCGGTGAGGGTGATGAAGTGATCGGCGTCCGAGTAGGCGCTGCTGTGGCCGTCCTTGTAGTCGACGCCGGCGACGACGGGACCGTCCTCTTCGAGGTGCTGATCGAGCGAAGAGAGCCGATAGCTCGAGGTCCGTCCCAGCTTCTCCATCCCGAGTGCGCGGGCGGCCTCGTCGTCCTGGATGGCGCCGCCCGAGAAGCCGCCGCCGGCGCGGACCCGCGCGTTCGCCTGCGACGGGTTCATGGACGGATCGCGCACACTGGCTGCCATCGCCAGCGAGGTGAGGAAGCAGCCGTGCGAGGCGATCGAGTTGCCGCCCTCGCCGAGGCGCTCGCGATAATCGCCCTGCCGCATCGGCACCACCTGCCCGCCCTGGATCGACGAAGCGCCGCCGGGCTGCTGGAGCTCGCGCGCCAGGAAGGTGCCCCCCGGCGCGGGCTCGCCGTAGCGTGGCGCGCGCAGACCCTGACCGCCCCAGCGCTGGAAGGAGTCGCCCATCGGCGTCGCTTGGCGGGTCCCGCCCAGCATCCGGAGCAGCGCGGTCAGGCCCTGATAGGCGTTCATCTCCAACGCGAAGCGGAGGAGCTCCCCGACGAACATCGCCGCGACCATCGACGACATCCCGTCGCCGGCGTCCGGTGCACCCGCACCGTCGCTGAAGTTCCGCCACCCGTATCCGGAAGTGCCGACCCGCATCTCGACCAACCCGGGTGCATCGAGGAGGCCAAGCGGCGACGCGGTGCTCGGCCGGCGACGATGCGGGGTGGAGCCCGCAGACGTGCGGGATCGAGCCCGCAAGCGATCGCTGCCATGGGGTCAGGTGGCGCAGCGCCTCGGCGACGGCCCGCACACCATCGGCGACGCCGGCTGCTTCCTCACCTCCCTCACGATGGCGTCGTGCATCCTCCACTGCAGCAAGGGTTCGATCCTCCTCCAAAGCGCATCCGGTCGGTTCGCGAACTTCGCTTCCACCTCTCCATCGACCACCGCTTCGATCGCGCCGTCCGTCCGTAGTGGGACTCTCCGAGCGTCCCGGGAGTGCGCCTCGACACCTGGGCGGTGAGACTCCGCGCACACGAAACGCGCCGAATTCGGCGTAAGTCGAGCGTAATTGGAGAGCTGCGTCTCGGCGGCCACACTGCCGACCAGCGAGGTACTCGATGACGGACATCCGCGATCCCAACTTCTTCAACGCCATGCGCCAGATGCAGCAGCTCCAGTTCCTGCTGTCGCAGTCCGACGCGGCCTGCATGGAGCCGGGCGCGGATCCCATGGCGGATCCGTACTTCCAGATCGATCCGGGCCTCGAAGCTCTGACCGGACCCGGAGCCCAGCAGCTTCCGACCTCCGAGAGCGCGTTCGCCGCCTATATGTCTCAGCTGAGCGACCCTCAAGCGCAGCAGTGGGCGGATCGGATGAACCGCAGCGTGGTCCAACAGGACGCGCCGCAGGAGGACACCGGCGATCCGAAGGACCACACCGACGGCACGCAGAGCTACGGTGGAATCGACTCGGACGTCTACGCGGGCGCGTGGGATGGCGTCACGATCCGCGGCCCGAACGGGAACCCGCTCCTGACCGACGCGCACGCCGCCGGGTTGGGCTTCGACACCGAGGCGGAGCTCGGCGCCCATGCGGATGCCGACTGGGCGGGGTTCGAAGCGGGCGTCGGCGGCGAGCTGAAGGCCGAGGCGAAGGCAGGCGGTTGGGCGGCCGGCACCGCCGATCTCAGCCAGGGTGATCTCGCCGGTGCGCTGCACGGCGGTGCTTTCGCCGGCGCGATGGCGCACGGGAACGGCGAGCTCGGTGTTCGCTACGCGCACGCGGACCTCGATGCGGGCGTCGGCGTCGGCTATGGGCTCGACGGTGGAGTCCACGCCGGGCTCGACGACTGGAAGCTCAAGGCCGGCTTCGATCTGAAGCTCGGCTTTGGTCCCGCGTTCGAGATCAGCCCGGACGTCGAGATCGACTTCAAGCAGATCAAGGACGACGTGGTGGATGCGGGCAAAGCGATCGGGGGCGCCGCGAAGTCCGCGTGGAACTGGTTGAGCGGCGGCGACGGCGGCAAGCCCAAGGACAACAGCCTCGACTGATCGGAGACCCAACATGTCCACCACCGAGCTCGCAAAGAGATGGGAAGCTCTGCGTACTCTGCTCCGCGAGGGAGACAACCATTCGATCCGGGCGTTCGCGATCGAGCTCATCGAATCGCCTCCCGCCGACGCGGGGGCCGCCTCCGCGATGAAGGCTCAGCTCGAGATTCGCGTCGGGAAAGGGAACAGTCGTACGGAAGAAGCTCCAAGCGACTTCGAAGACCCGCGCGTTGTCGTCCTACGAGAGCCTGATCCTCGGGCTGCTGGAGCTCGACCAGGGTGAGGTCAAGAGCGCGACCAAGCACCTGCAGGACGCGAAGAACGGTGGCTTGAGGGATCCGAGGATCCCGGCGGCCCTGGGGCGCATCGCGCTGGCGGACAATCGCCCGGACGTCGCCAAGAAGATGTTCGAGCGGGCGCTCAAGATGGATCCCCAGAGCTTCCACGCGCGCTGGTCGCTGGGGATGGCCGAAGCTCGGCTCGGGGAGGTCGAGCGTGCGTTCTGCGCGTTCTCCCAGGCGGCCGTCGAGCGCCCCAAGTTCGAGCCGGCGCTGCTCGACTCCGTCCGCTGCGCCGTGAAGCTCGGCCGGGCAGCCGAGGTCCTGGCGACGATCCACGTCGCAGCGTCTCGCCCCCGTGCGAGCGCCCGGGTGCGGATGGCGTACGCGGACTGTCTGCTCGCGGTCGGCCGCATCCAGGACGCGCTCGCCGTTCTCGCGCCGCTGGCGCAGCGTTCGAAGGACGCGGGCTTCCTGTTCGAGGTGGGCAAGATCGCGATGGGGGCCGATCGGCCGAATCTGGCTCGCGCGCTCAACGCCCGCGCGGCCTCGCTCTCCAAGGCTGCGCCGGTCTCCAAGGGCGCCTGAGAAACACCCTCGACCCTCGACATGGACGAGTACGAGGAGCTCGCCGGTGAGATCAGGAGACGCCAGGCCTTCGGGCGCTTCTTCAAGCTCGCGATCTATTGCTCCCCGCTCCTGATGATGGGGCTCTGCTCGTACCGCTGGTTCGGTGCCGAGCTGCTCGCGACCAAGTACCGGCTCACGGATGAGCAACGCAGCGAGATCAGGGGCGCGATCGCGATCGCGCGCAGCGACGCGGGGCGGATGGATCAGGCCTACCGCGCGGCCGTCGCGTCGTCCCGAGACCTGGTTCCGCGTCCGGATCTGGGCCCGTGTCCGATCCGTCTCGGAGTCCGCCTCAAGTACACGAAGGAAGGCTGGCAGTCGCCGCAGCACAACCAGCAGTTCCCGTGGCTCGAGCTCACCCGGAGCGCGACCGCGTCGATCCCGGAGAGCTCTTGCGCGACCAGCCTTCGGATCAGCGCCGATTTTCTCGAACGCCAGCTTGCGGAGGATCTCGTCCTGGACCGATCCGGAGGGACCGAGCCTCCTGGTGGAACGCTCGCATCACCTTCTCCCGCGGGAGACGGTCGAGGTCATCCTGGTGGTCGATCGACGGCAGCAGCCGGTCACGCTGGGCACGCAGTTCATCCCGGGCGAGATCGTAGGGACCGCGTATCTGTACGATCATTCGAGCGCACGGATCCTCTGCGCCGGGCACGTCGCGGCCCACAGCTCGGGGTCCGTCGAGTACAGCTACTACCAGCGCGGCGTGCTCGACACGTCGGCGGGTTACGCGGAGGCGAGCGACTCGATCCGACGGGACTTCGCGATCGAAGTGGAACGGGCGATCGCGATGTCGATGGACGACCTGGCCGGTCCCGTCGAATGACGGGATCCTTCAAGCTCAAAAGAGGACGAAGAGCCCGGCGAGGAGGAGCAGCAGCCCCCACGTCCCGGACGATCCGGAGTTTCCGGCGGTTCGGCAGCCGCACCCCTCGCCCACCGGCGCGCCTCCGCCGGTATCGCCGAGCACCGTGTAACCGTCGTCGAGGACCGCGGTCTGTCCGTCGGGGTTCCGGACCAGCACGTCGTAGACGCCGGGAGAGATGCCGGAGGGGATCCGGGCGAGGATCGTGGTGCTGCCGGGCACCGAGACCTCGTTCGCCTGGATCGCTCCGATCATCAGATCGAGGCCGGGCTGAAAGTTGGTGCCCACGACCGTCACGTCGACCGTCGAGTCGGTGGGGCCCTTGTCCGGAGAGATGGCGGTGATCGTGGGAGGTCCCTGGCCGCTGCCCGCGTCGCCCTTGGTCACGCCGCCGTCTTCGTCGTCGCCCCCGTCGAGCTCCGCGCCCCCGTCCGCGCGAGGGCCGCCGTCGGCCGGCGAGACGCCACCGTCGGCGTTGGTGTTGCCGGCGTCGTTCGGTACGCCGGCGTCGCCCGACTGATTGCACGGGCCGCCCGGGTCCCAGGGCGTGAGGTCCTGGTACTCGACGACCGCTCGGAGCACGAAGTCTCCGGCCGCGGGGGAGGCCGACCATCCCCCCTGCGAGGGGAGGAAGACGGTGTTCGTCCCTTGCACGCCGTCGGAGTCGAACAGGAGCGGTCGTCCTGTGATGTTTCCTCCGGAGTCGTCGATCTGCTGCCGCAAGCAGACGCGGAAGTCGTCGGTGAGGCTCTGCGCATTGAAGAACAGGCCGGTGAATCCGTCCGCTGCGGAGGCCGGGATGCCCACGCCGGTCTCGTAGATCCGCGCGCCCGGTGTATCGTTGCCCTCCTCCGGGTAGAGCTCGAGGAGCGTCGCCACCAGGTCGCCGGATCCGAACGCCGCTGCGAATCCCGTCAGCTGGAAGCTGGCGGCCGGCGCGGGGAAGCTGGCGCACGCGGCCTCGAGGAAGTTCTCCAGGACCACGCCGCCGGCTGCGGCTCCCGAGACGTCGAGGTTGTCGTTGCAGAGGACGTAGCGTCCCGGCTGGCTGCAGTCCGGCCCGCATTGAAAGGGCGGTACCTGGGCGAGCGCGTCCTCCCCCGCGAGACCCGAAGCCAGCGCCACGGCAGTGAGCACGGTGATCCTTCGCGCGGCGACTCCGTCCGGCATCGCGCCATCGTAACCCGGGGCCTCCGCGCGCAGAAGAAAGCGAGTCGGCCCGTGGTGCGAACCGGGCGGCGACCGTACGATGGAGGGCGAGGTGCAGCGCGGCTACTCCATCTTTATCGCCGTGGCGCTCCTCGGCTGCGGTGACCGCGCCGTGCCGCCTCCCGAGTCCTCGCTCGTGGCCTACATCTCGCCGGACGGGGACGACGCCGATCCGGGCACGCGGGCAGCGCCCTTTCGGACCGTCGCTCGGGGTTTGAGCGAGGCGTTCGATCGTCTCGTCCTCCTCTCCGGCGTGCACACCGAGGGCGCGTTCGTCGTCGATCGCCCGGTGCGCCTCGAGGGTGAGGGCGACGCCGCGATTGCCGGCCCCGTGCAGGTCGGAGCGGATCGGGTGGACCTCGCGCACCTGCGGGTCGACGGCGGTCTCGAGGCGCGCGCGGCAGGCGACCTGAGCATCGAGACCGCCACGATCACCGCGGGCTCGAACGCGCACGCGCTCCAGCTGGACGGAGGCTCGGCCAACCTCGCCGCCGTGGTCCTCGAGTGCGGTCGCGAGACCTGTCTCTTCGCGAGGGGCGCCACGCTTACCGTCGATCGCTGCCGCGCGACCGCGACCTCGTCGAGCACCGGGCGCATCTTCCGGCTGGTGCAGAGCCGCTCCGTCATCCGTCACACGCAGGCGCGCGGCGGGGGGACCGCTTCGTTTCAGATCGAGACGGGAGATGCCGAGCTCGCGGACGTGAGTTTGATCGGCGGATCCAACGGGCTGGTGGCGCTCGCTGGGGCGAGGGTGGCCGCCGATGAGGTGGTCGTGTCCGAGGCTGCCCGGACCAGCCTGCTCCTCCAGCGAGTCACCGCCTCGATCCAGGGCGGGCGCCTGGGCGCCACCGAAGATCTCACCGTGGGGATCTCGGGGGCCACCGTTCACCTCGACGAGGTGCGTGTCGAGGCCTCCACCCACGGCGCGATCAGCGTCAGCGCAGCGGCGGGGGTCCGATCCGAGGTCGAGCTCTCCGGCGGCGTTGTGGGCCACGGTGCCCGGGCCGCGCTCCTGATCGACAGTGGCGACGTGATCATCCTGGGCACGCGCTTCGAAGGTCTCGCCGGCGCCGAGGGAGACGACGCGATCACCGCGGTCGGCCCGGACGCGTCTGTCACCATCGAAGGCGCGACGTTCGAGGACTCCGGCGGCTACGGCGTCGCGCTCTACGGCGGCGCCCGTGGGACCGTCTCCGCCACCATCGCTCGTCCCGGGCTCGGCGGAATCCTGGTCGAAGGTCCGACCGTCGCGCCCGTCGTGATCGAGGGGGGCGTGATCTCGGGTTGCCGCGGGGGGAGCGGGATCGATCTCCAGTCGTCCTCGGGGACGGCCGTGCGACGCGTCCGGGTCGAGGGCTGCACAGAAGCCGGGATCCTCGCCTTCGGGGCCGATGGCTCGCTCGATGCGAGCGTCCTGATCGACAACGTTCAGTTTGGCGCGGCCGCGTTCTCTGGTGGGGTGTTGACCGTGCAGGGTTCGACGATCTCCGGGTCACCGTTCGCGACGTTCGCCACCTGCGGCGACGGCGGCCGCGTGGAGCTCCTCGGTGACAATCGGATCACCGGGGCGACCACCGAATGCCCGTGAGCGCCTACCCGCAGCCCCAGTGGCTCCAGTAGGCGTCGACGAATGACAATCCACGCCGATGGCAGGCGGCGACGATCTGCTCGTGGCACCGCACCGTGATGTTCGGATAGCACAGATACGTGGGCCCGCCCCCCCAGCAGACCCCATGGCAGATGGAGCCGTCGGAGCGCACAGCGTCCGTCGTGGTGGACGTCTCGTCCTCCGGTTCGATCGCGGAGTCGTCGGGTCCACACGCCGAAAGTGCGGCCAACGCCCCCGCGAATGCCAGCATCATGAATAGCTTGTTCATCGTCCCTCTCCGTTCATGCTCGCCGTCGCAGAATCGACTCAGCGACGATTCGTGTGAGACATTCTCGGCGGACCCGATCGGATGATTGTTCGCGCTCCGTTAAGAGCGTTTTGTCTCGCGACGGCTGTCGCCTTGCTCGGCACTGCCTGGGCTGCCGACGCGCTGGCACAGCCGTGCTGTGCGGGTGGGACGACGATCAGCCCGGCGCGTCTCGCGCTGCACGAGCGGGCGCTGGTCGGGGTCGCGCTCCGCTTCGACCGGAAGACCGGCGACTTCGGTCGCGACGCCGGCTACGTGCCGGTCGAGGAGGAGAGCCAGGTCGGTCTCCGTGAGGATCTGTTGATCGCGGCGCGCCTCGGCGAGCACCTGCAGGTCGGTACGTCGGTGAGCTATCTCCAGACCTGGAAGAGCTTCGACCGGGAGTCGGACTTCGGCGGTGGTCTGGGAGATCTGGCCTTCTCCGCGCGCTACGATTTCCTGGTCGCGGGCGAGCACGCGTTCCTCCCCGGCATCGCCCTCTCGAGCGGTCTCTCCGTCCCGACAGGCAAGACGGTCGATCACACGACGCATCGACTCGCGGCCGACGTGACCAGCTCGGGCTTCACGCAGGCGACGCTCGCGCTCTCGCTGGAGGACCTCTTCTGGAGTCGCGTCTACGTGGAGGCGGCGGGCGCGTTCACGTACTGGGTCCCGCGGAGCATCGAGGACTCCCGGGTCGCGCGCCGGCCTCAGGTCAGCGTCTCACTCGGCGCCAGCTGGGCCGTGGCCGGGAGCTCCAGCGTCGGCGCCATCGGCACGCTCGAGCTGCAGGGCGCCACCGAGACCGACGGTGTGCCCTCGCCAGGATCGAACCGTCGCTCCACGACGATCGCGGTGATCGCCGGGCTGCCGCTGGGAGACTTCCGATTGCAGATGAGCGTGTTCGATACGCTGCCGATCAACGGGCTCGGTCGCAACGAGGAGGCGATGTTCGGCGTGCGGGTCGCGGTGATCCGAACGCTCCTCTGATCGTGGTCATCCGCCTCCAGCTTTCCCCGCCCATTCTCCGATGCGATCGATCGCCGCCGTCACCCTCGGGCACGTCCTCCTCAGGAACGCCTCGTCGAGCGGAGTGCCGGCGGGGACCGTCGCGGCCGCCTCGAGGGCCACCGTGCCGTCGAAGTCGACATAGGCGATGCGGACGGTGAGCTCCCCAGGATCGCGCCCGAAGTCGACACCTGGGAGGAAGGCGACCCCGGTCTCGTCGAGCACGCGGCGCGCCAGCGTCGGGCTGTCCGCAACGCCGCGCGCGAGGAGGCTCGGCGACAGGGGCGTGAAGTCCGGCATCAGATAGAAGGCACCATCCGGATCGGCGACCTCGATCCCCGCGCTCCGCAGTCGGGCCGCGCACCAGCGACCGAGGGCCGACAGGATCCGGCGGGAGCCCGCGAGGTAGTCGTCGATCTCCGGCCCACCTTCGTACGCGCGCACGGCGGCGTACTGGATGGGGGCGGAGGTCGAGGTGAACGTCTCGCTCGCCACCGCGGCCATCGCGTCCCGCAGCCACTCGAGCCCGGCGGGGAACGCGAAGGTTCCGAGCCGCCAGCCGCCTGCGCCGCACCACTTGGAGAGGCCGGCGCTCACGATCGTCCCCTCTGGATAATGCTCGGCGATCGAGACGTGCGCGCCCTGGTGATCGAGCTCGCCGTAGATCTCGTCCGACAACAGCAGCACGCCGTACTTCCTCGCCGTGGACGCGAGGGCCCGGAGCTCCGCCTCCGCGTACGTGTAGCCCGTCGGGTTGTTCGGATAGTTCAGCACCACCAAGCGCGGGCGCTCGGGCTCGACCTGACACAGCTGCTCGAGACCGTCGGCGGTGAGCCGCCACTTGTTGTCGCGGCGCGTGGCCACCCACCGGACCTGCCGGCCGATGATCTTCGCCTGCGGAGCGTAGGAGACCCAGGACGGCGCCGGGATCACCAGGTCGCCGTCGTAGACGAGCTGCAGGAGGAACATCAGCTCCTTGGATCCCGGCCCGATCAACACGCGGTCGGGCGAGACGTGAAGACCCTGCGCCCGCCGGTGGTAGCTCGCGACCGCCTCGCGCAGCGCGGGGAGCCCGACCACCTGGAGATAGTCCTTCTGGTGCGCGTTCTGGCGGAGCGCCTCCACGACCGTCCGAGGTACCGGAAAGGGCGACTGGCCCAGGCCCAGCTTGAAGATCTCGCGGCCCTGCGCGGCGAGCGCATGGCTGAGCTCGTTGATCGCGACGGTCGCGGAGGGCTTCATCCCCCGTACGTTGAGGTTGAGGCTGGCACCGACTGGCCCGGTCGCTCGTCCCATCCCCTCCCCGTACTGCGTCGCTCGGGTCGGGGGTAGGGACTCGTACTCGTCCGGCGCTCGGGCATCCAACGGACGGATGGAGCAAGACGAACCCGGGAGTGTGGACGATAACCATCACGTAGATATGTCAGTCACGCTCCCACCTATTGACGGATCAGCCCCCATCAGCCGTTCGAGCCCCAAGAAGGGCGCCTCGCGGCTCCGACCCACCCTGGACGTCCCGTCCGCGCCCGCCCCGACCCCGCCGACCCGGGCGCGCTGGCCCGTCCTGAGCTGGATGAGCCGAAACCGCCTCGCGGTCACCGGCTCGATTGTCGGCGCCATGCTCTGTGGCGCGGCGCTGATCCACGGCCCCGAGCTCACGCCGAGCAATGCGGCCTTCTGCGAGGCGCAGGTGGCACGGGTGGAGGCCGCCGCCGCCTCCCCGTTCGGAGAGGCGGCCCAGGCGATGGCGAAAGACGCGCTCGCGATCACCGCGAAGGCGGAGCCGGGCCATCCGTATCTCCAATACAAGGCGGCGATCCGGATGCGGCTCGAGAAGCTCGGGTTGATCAAGGCGAGCCATGACTTCATCCACATCGACGACGTCGACACCGAGCACGGACCTGCGGTGCTTCGTTCGGCGGTCGGCCTCGATCCGCTGGTCACGTCCATCTCCTCGACGATGAGCGTCGGCGATGTGCCTGCCGGGTTTGCGCGCGACCACCTCCGGCCCGAGCAATACCTGCGCCTCGCGAGCGAGCTCGAGCCGCAGAGCTCCGAGGGTCCCGACCTCGGGGAGGGTGAGATGCCGACGTTCGAGGCGCTGCTCCAGTCGGGCCTGCATGAGTATGAGCTGACCATCCTGGCCAAGAAGCTGCGCATCGACATGATGATCGAGCACCGCGACGAGCTGCCTGCGAAGGCGCGCATCTTCACCAACATGTCCTGGGGATCGAGCCCCGAGGTCATCGCCATGCAGATCGCACAGCAGATGTTCATGGCGCCGCCGGACTCGGAGCTCCACCAGCTCGCCAAGCGGGTCCTGGGCGAGGAGCTCGAGGCGCCGCCGATGGGCGACGACGACGCGGAGCCCGCTCCACCGTGCGGCGAGGGCTTCCGTGCCCAGGCGAGGATGCCGATCTGGTTTGCAAACGAGGCGGTGCCGCCCGACTACGAGAGGCTCATGAGCCAGGTCGCGACGCTCAAGGAGCTGCTGGTGTATCCCGAGCTCAACAAGGCGCTCGCTCGGCCCGACATGAAGCGCATCGTTCAGACGGCGCGGAACGACCTGACGGCGACGTTGCGCGAGGGCCGGCGGGCTGGGATCTTGGTGTTCGAGGCGGCGGGCAACGAGTTCATGGAGGCCGACGCCGCCGGCCAGCCGGAGGGGAGCGCGTCCACGACCGCTTACGCGCACGGGCCGATCCTCGTCGGTGCGATCGACATGGGGGAGCCGCTCGACATCCGCGACGATCGCGTCGCCGACTTCTCCTCGGAGGGGAACATCGCGTTCTCCACGCCGGGCGTCAACGTTCCCGTGTGGCTGGAGGAGGGCCGGATCGTCAATTCGAGCGGCACCAGCTTTGCGAGCCCGATCGCGCTCGAGGACGCCGCCCTCGTGGGTGCGATCGCGCCCAAGCTCTCCGTCGAGGGCATCCTGCGCGTGCTCTCGGATCCGCGGGTGGCGCTCGACATCCCGGGCACCACCCGGGACGGCGCCGGCGTCGTCGATCCGTTCGCGGCGGCCTTGGTCGCCGCCAACCCGAAGCTGACCCGCGCGCAGATCGATCGAGCGTGGCGGGAGCTCGGCGACCCGAACGCGGACATCTACCAGATCCGTGAGTCTCTTCACCTCCCTCCGATCCAGCCGGACTCCTGACCGGCAGCGAGCGCGCCGCCTGTAGTAGATTGCAGGCATGCGCGCGGTGCTGATCGGCGTGCTGGTCCTCGGCGGCTGCGATACGTCTCGTCCCATGCGAGTCCGCCTCGACGCGGGCGTCTGCCCCGAGCTCCCGGTCGCGGACGACGCGCTCATCGACGTGCGCTGTGCGCCCAGCTTCTGCCCCGTGTCGCTCGAACACTCCGGCTGCGATCTGGTGATCGAGAACGGCTGCGGGCTGCCGGCGTTGACGCTGCGGGGAGAGAGCGTGACCTCTCCGGGGTACGACGGTTGCTCGCTGGCGGGCTCGACGATCACCTGCGACGGCACGACCAGCTGCCAGCTCGACGTGCACGCGAGGCAGGAGGTGCCGGTCTGGAGCGTCGAGCAGGTGGCGGTCGTCGAAGACGTCCCGTTTCTCGCCGAGCGGACGAGCCTCGAGGAGCTGCTCGACGCCTTCGATCCCTTCATCGGCTACGCGACCTCTTCGGCGATCGTGGGCGAGCGGCTCGCGGTCGCCACCGACGACGGGCGCCGGCGGCCGTTCCGGTGCCTCGAGACCGAGGCCTCGAGCGTGCGGTTCGTCGGCGAGGACCTCGCCATCGTCGCCACGGCGACCGCGCCGCCCTGTCTCTCGGCCCTGGCCTCGGAGGGGGACGGCTTCGTGGGCGCGTTCGAGCGCGACGGGCTTCGGCTCGGGCGCTTCGACGCCGGAGCGAGGCTCCGCGAGGACGTCCTCTTGACGGCGGATTGCGGAGCTGAGGCGGTCTTCGTGGTCGCCACCGTCGTCGACTCGGCCCGTGACCGGGCCGTCGCGCTGGCCAGCTCCTTCGCGCGCACGTTCGTGTACGTGGTCGATCTCGAGACGTTCACGGTGACCGCGACCAGCGCCGACCTCATGCCGATCCTGCGCGGTGCGACCCTCCTCGACAGCGGGATGGTGGTGCTGGGCGATCGAGAGCGGACGCGCCTGGTCACGATCGATCCGGCGACGGCGGAGGTCGTCGACATCGATCCGATCGACTCGACGGCGCTGACGCGTCGCTCCGATGACGTCGGCTTCGTGTGGGCCTCGGGCGAGGACGTCCTGGTGAGCACGACCGGCGGGGCGGGCGCCGTCTGGAAGGTGCGGCCATCCCGAGGCCAGGTCGTCGACAACGCGCTGTTCTTCGAGGAGGCGGCGGCCGTGCCCTGGGCGATCGCGGGTTGGGGCGACGACACGGTGGTGGGACTGGTGGGCGCTCCGCCCGCGTACGAGGCGCGCGTCGCTGCCTTCGACCTGACGCACGTCGGCTACCGCGTGCCGGCGTTGCCCGTGGGCCGGGGCGTGGTCTCGGAGCTCCACGTCTCGGCGTCGGGCACGCTGTGGGCGCTGCTCCCCTGGAGCGGTGAGGTCGCGCGGATCCGCCGCGAATGACCTCAGTCCTCGAGCCAGATCCAGAGGAGCCCGGCGACCGTGGCGAGCGCTGCGGTGAGGAACAGGCCGTTGGCGGCGTACGCGAACGTCTGCGCGCGATCGGCGTACCGGTCGAACTGGTCGTCGTCGAGCAGCGGGTCCTGGCTGGCGTTGCGCGCGTTCCGGCTGCCGACGCCGAACGCGACAGCGACCGCGCCGACGACGAAGCCTGCGCCGAGGAGCACGTACGGGCCGATCGACCGGACCGGCACCACCGCCGCTGACGAGGTGGCCACGGCGCGCGGCTCGGGACCCGGCGGTGGGACTTCGGGGAACAGCGACGCCGCGAGGCCTCGGAGCGGCTCGTCCCAGGTGGCCGGATTGGACGGCACGTCGGCGGTGACCTCGATCGGCGCACCTTGATCGGAGGGGAAGAGCAGCGCGATCACGCGGACCGTGGTCACGGCCTCGACCAGCTGGACGAGGACGACGCCGATGTTGCCCTCGACGCGCCGCACGCCCTCGACGCATTCGCGCGTCGAGGTACAGCTGGACCAGACCGGATCATCGAGGAGGACGCGATCGTGGGTGCGCCGGCGGATCGCCTCGGCCAGCCGCTCCGAGACCTCGAGCGCGTCTTGCGGCGCGACGTCGACGGTGCGCTCCAGCCTGACCGCGACGGCTCCGATCGTGAGCACGCCGAGCACCGGAGCGAGCACGCCGCGAGGCTACCATACCGGGGAGACCGAAGCCCTGTTAGGCTTCGAGGGTGACCGAAGGCTCGACCGTACCGCATCGGGTCCCGACGTTGCCGGTGCGCCGACTCGCGGTGGAGGTGCTCGAGGGGCCCGACCGAGGGAAGCGGCTCGTCGCGGAGGTCGACACGATCACGATCGGCACCGCTGCGGGCAACGATCTCGTGCTCACCGACGAGACGGTGTCCGGCTATCACGTGGAGCTGGTGTGCGAGCGGGATCGGATCCTGGTCCGCGATCACGGATCGACGAACGGAACCTTCTTCGGCGCGGTCCAGCTCGAGCAAGCGCGCGTTCCGCCGGGCGCGAAGCTGTCGGTGGGGAAGACCTCGATCCGCGTCGACGATGCCGGGACGGTAGACTGCGAGATCCTCGAAGGGGATCGGCTCGGCCGCGTGCTGGGGCGCTCGCCTGCGATGCGGCGCCTCCTGGCCCGTCTCGTGCGCATGTCGAAGACCGACACCTCGGTGCTGGTCCTCGGAGAGACCGGCACTGGCAAGGAGGTGCTCGCACACGCGATCCACGACGCGAGCCGTCGCAGTCCGCGTCCCTTCGAGACCGTCGACTGTGGATCACTGCTCCCCACGCTGACGGCCTCCGAGCTGTTCGGTCACGAGCGTGGCGCGTTCACCGGCGCCGAGCAGCAGCACATCGGCGCCTTCGAGCGCGCCGACGGAGGCACCGTGTTCCTCGACGAGATCGGCGAGCTGCCGCGCGGCGCTCCAGGCCACGCTGCTGGGCGTGCTCGAGCGCCGCACGTTCAAGCGCCTGGGCGGCAAGACGCCGATCTCGGTCGACGTTCGGGTGATCTGCGCGACCAACCGAGACCTCCGCTCGGAGGTGAACCAAGGGACGTTCCGCGCCGACCTCTACTATCGGATCGCGGTCCTCTTGCTCCACGTTCCGCCGCTGCGCGAGCGGACCGAGGACATCCCGCTGCTCGTCGAGCACTTCCTGCGCGAGGAGGGCTGCGCGGGCGACGTCGGCGACGTCGTCTCTCCGAGCGTGATGAGCATGCTGGTGCAGCATCGCTGGCCGGGGAACGTCCGTGAGCTCAGGAACTTCGTCGAGGCTGCGTATGCGCTGGGCGAGCCGCCTCCCATCGACGTCGACCAGGAAGGCGGCGCCGAGCCCCGTCGGTGCGGCTCGAGCTCGGCGCGCTCGAGCGGCGCGCGCCCTACAAGGAGACGCGCGACCGGGTGCTGCGCGAGTTCGAGCGGATCTACCTGGGCGATCTGTTCGAGCACACCGGAGGCAACGTCGCGCTGGCGTCACGCGAGGCGAAGATGGATCGCAACTACCTCACCCAGCTTCTCGATCGCCACGGCCTGCGGAAGCGCTGAGCGGTCGTCCTCGGATCGATGGAGACCTCGACACGCTATCGGCTGACGCGGCTGATCCGGCGGGGCGCCGTCACCGAGCTCTTCGAAGGAACGGTCCAGGGCGAGCACGGCTTCGTGCGCCGGGTGGCGATCAAGCGGCTCTTGTACGAGCACGCCGCCGACCCGGACACGTATCAGCGCTTCATCGAGGAGGCGCGCCTGGCCAGCAACCTCGCCCACGGCAACATCGTCCCGGTGATCGACTTCGGCGTCCTCGACGGGCTGCCGTTTCAGGTGCTCGAGCTCGTCGACGGCGTCGACCTTCTGACCGTCGGACCTACGCTGCCGGTAGACCTCGCCATCTACGTGGTCTCGGAGGTGGCGCAGGGGCTCGACTACGCGCATCGGGCCACCGACCTCGCGGGCGCGCCGCTTCACCTGGTGCACCGGGACGTCAGCCCGGACAACATCCTGATCGCATGGTCGGGCGAGGTGAAGCTCACCGACTTCGGCATCGCCGTCTTCGATCGACGCAGGGTGGCCACGCAGCCGGGCATCGCGCTGGGAAAGCTCGCGTACATGGCGCCCGAGCAGTTTCGCGGTGAGCGCGTCGACCCGCGGGCAGACGTGTTCTCGCTCGGGTGCGTACTGTTCGAGCTGCTGGCGAAGCGGAGCCCGCTGGCGGACGAGTCCGCGCGACGGGATCTATTGACCGGGCGGCCGCTGCCCCTCCCGGAGGCGGTCGCGCCGGTGCGCCACCTCCTCGAGCGCGCGCTCGCGCCCGGCCCCGACGCGCGGTATCCGGACGCCGGGGCCTTCGCCGAAGCGCTGGCCGAGGCCCAGGGAAGGACCAGCGCCAGGAACCGCCTGCGGGAGCGGCTGGAGTCGTTCCGTACGGTGGCCGAGGCTGCGCCCCGCCGTCCCCTCTCGGAGATGATGCGCGTCGATCTGGTGCTCGACACGAGCAGCGACGACGCCGAGGTCCGCCGCTTCTCGATCGAGGACAGCACGGCGCCCGGCTCCGAGGCGCCGACGGTGGATGCGCTGGTCGGCGCGCGGCTGTCCGAGTATCGCCTGGTCGAGCGCATCGGCAGGGGTGGGTTCGGGAGCGTGTACCGGGCCGAGCACGCCGTCACCGGTCAGACCTTCGCCATCAAGCTCCTTCACGCCATGCGGATGGCCACGCCCGAGGAGCGCTTGAGACGGGAGGGCGAGGCGCTTCAGAACGTTCGACACCCGAACCTGGTCGAGGTCTTCGACCTGGGCGTGACGGACGACGGCCGGCCGTACATCGTGATGGAGCTTTTGCAGGGCGCTCCGCTCGGCTCACTGATCGCGAACGGGCCGCTCGCATGGGAGCGCGCCGCGGCGATCGTGCGGCAGCTGGCGGCGGCGCTCGGGGCGGTGCACGACCGCGGCTGGGTCCACCGCGATCTCAAGCCCAGCAACGTCATGGTGATCGAGCACGGAGGTACGACGAACGTGAAGCTGCTCGACTTCAGCTTGACCCGCCTCGTCGATCCCGCCGCCGACCGGACGCGCCTCACCGCGCCGGACGGCCTCTTGGGGACGCCGCGCTTCATGGCGCCGGAGCAGGCGGAGAATCCGCACGACGTCGACGCACGGGCCGACCTCTACGCGCTCGGTCTCCTCCTGGTGTGGTTGGTCTCCGGTCCGGAGAGCCTGGCGGGCTCGCCCCTCGAGGTGTTGCGGCGGCGTTTGAGGGAGCCACCGCCGGATCCTCCGGAGGCGGGCGAGCTGCGTCCGTTGCTCGCGCGTCTGTTCGCCCGCGATCCGAGCGCGCGGCCTGCGAGCGCCCGCGAGGTGGTGGCTTTCATCGATGCCCTGAGCCTGGGTGCGGCGCGGCCGGCGGTCTCGGGCGGACGCACGCGCTGGCGGGCCGGCGGTCTGCTGGCGGCGGCGCTCCTGGCCGGGGGTGCGCTGTGGCTGCAGCGGCGTCACGGTCTGCCGAGGTCCCCGATCTCCGCGAGCGTGGAGCCCCCGCCTGCCGTGCGCGTGACGCCGCGCGTGGAGCCGCGCGCCGAGGTGCCCGCAAACGTGCCGGTCCCGCCGCCCCCACCGCCTCCCGAGCCGCCGCGGAAGGCAGCAGCGCCGCCGCCTCCGCCGCTGCGCGTGAAGCCGATCGATGCGGCCGCGCTCGAGGCGACGTTGCGGTCGATCCGCGCGGCGCTGGTGGAGGTGAGGGCCCGCCTCGACGCGGACACCTTCGCGACACTCGAGCGACGGTATCTCGACCTTCGCACGGCGGCCGCGAAGGGCCCCGAATCGTGAGACGACCGCCCGGCTCGCCGAGGATGCCCGCCGGTTGGAGGAGGACGTTCGCCGTCGCGGGAGCGCCCCGCAGCGGTGAGCCCTACGGCGCGGTCTTGGCGGCGGCGGCGATCCTGCTGGGGTCGTCGGCGGGGTTGAGGTAGTGCAGGTCGAACGGGCCGTTCCCGTGCACCTCGATGACGGTCTCACCCCTGGACATCGCCGAGTGGTGCATCTTCCCCGGCAGGAAGTGATAGGCGCCGGCCTCCATCGCGTGCTGGTTCGCGCCGGCCTGGTCGCCCATGGACAGGAGAAAGGTCCCGCTGATCACCGTGAGCTCCTCGTCTTTGCTGTGCCAGTGCGGAGCGATCCGATAGCCGTCGGGCATCTTGAACCGCAGCGCAAACGAGCCCGGCTTGCCGGGATCGCCGTGCAGCACGGCCAGCTGGGCCCCCGCGGAAAGACCGGTGGCGGCGGCCCGTACTTCATGTCCGCGGCGGCGATGGTGATCGCCTCCGCCTTGGCGGGTCGAGTCTTCTCCTCGCCGCGGGCGACCCCGGCCAGACCGAGGAGGCAAGCGGCTGCGACGAGCATGTTCTTTCTCATGCACCGAGCGTCGCGCCCGAGCGTCGAAGCGACCGTTGGAGCCAGCGTTGAAACGGCACCCCGGCCCCCAACACCCGCTTGCGCGGACGCGCGCGGCCCCGGACGATGGCCCATTCCCGCGCGTCTTCAGGTTCGAGTGCTCGGCGAGCTCGAGGTCATCCTCGACGGCGAGCCGCTGGCGCTCCCGGCCTCGCGGAAGACGCGCGCGCTGCTGGCGTACCTCGCGATCTCCCGGCGCGAATATCAGCGAGCCCGGCTGTGCGAGATCTTCTGGGAGGTGCCCGACGATCCGCGCGCGGCCCTGCGCTGGAGCTTGAACAAGCTCCGACCGCTGACCAACGCCGGCGATCGGATTCGCTTGCTCGCCGATCGGGAGCACGTCGTGCTCGAGCTTCGCGCCGGGGGAGCTCGACCTCGATCTCGTCCGTGCCGGCGTCGGACCCGGCGTCGATCGCACGCCCACCGAACAGCTCGTCGAAGCGGCCGAGGCCTTTCGCGGCGAGCTCCTCGAGGGTCTCGACCTGCCCGACTGTCCGCTCTACTGGGAGTGGTGCAAGGGCGAGCGTGAGTCGATCCGCCACCTGCACGCGCAGATCCTGTCGGCTCTGATCGCGCGCACCGAACACGATCCGGAGCAGTGTCTTCGTCACGCGCGCCGTCGCGTCGTCGTCGATCCGTACGCAGAAGAGGCGCACGTGGTGCTCATTCGACTGCTCAGCCGTTTGGGACGGACCAAGGAGGCGCTCGCGCAGTACGAGGACTGCCGTCGTTTCCTCGAGCGGGAGCTTCGGGTCCAGCCCTCCCGCGCCCTCCAGCGGCTGGAGCGGGAGATCAGCGCGCCGGCAGAACCTCGCGCGGTGAAGGTCGTCGAGGCGGCCGCGACGCCGCGGCCGATCGCGCCCATCTCGGTGGGCCGGCGCAGCGAGCGCCTGCGGATTGGGCGCCTTTTGGACGGGAGCGCCCGCGGAGGACGGGCGGCTGTGCTCCTTGTCGAAGGCGAGCCGGGGATCGGCAAGACTCGTCTCCTCGGCGACCTGAGCGAGGTCGTGCGGGAAGCGGGCGGTCAGGCGCTGGCGAGCCGCGCGTTCGAGGCCGAGATGGTCCGCCCCTATGGGGTCTGGATCGACGCGCTTCGCGGCGACCCGGAGCTGGCCGCGCTCGCGCCGGAGCTGTCGACGACGCCGGCCATGACGATCGTCAGCCAGACGCAGGTGTTCGAGGCGGTCAAACGTGCGATCGCGAGCCTGCTGGTCGACGGGGTCGCGTCGGCGGTCGTCGTCGACGACCTGCAATGGATCGACGAGCCTTCGGCGGCACTTCTTCATTACACCATCCGCGCCCTGGAGGCGTCCCCGCTCCTGTTCGCGCTGGCGGCCCGAAGCGGTGAGATCGAGGACAATCCCAGCGCGACGCGTCTGCTCCGAGCGCTGCGGAGCGAGGGACGGCTCGAGCTCATCGAGCTCGGTCCGCTCGACGACGGTGAGATCCTCTCGCTCGTCCGTTCCATGTCCGCCCGGACCGACGCGGAGGCCGTGGTCGCCGAGAGCCGAGGCAATCCGCTGGTGGCGATCGAGCTGGCGACGCGCCCGTCGGATCCGGGCGCGCACGCCTCGGGTCGACTCGAGCACCTGATGCTCGCGCGTCTCGACCGACTGCCGGGTTCCGCGCGCGACGTGGGCCTGTGGGCTTCCGCGTGCGGTCGTCCGTTCACCCCGGAGCTGCTCTCGAAGGCGATCGGTGTCTCTCCCGGCGAGACCGTTTCCGCGGTGGCGGAGCTGGAACGACGCGGGATCATCCGCCCGTCGACCGCCGTGCCGTTCGAGTACGACTTCGCGCACGACGTGCTTCGCCGGTGCGCGTACCGGCAGCTCTCGCCGCCACGCCGGAGAATGGTCCACCTCCACCTCGCGCACGCGCTCGATGCGACCTCGGGCGCGGGCGACTCGCTGGCCTCCCGAGATCGCTCATCACGCCGCGCTCGGAGGGGACGCCTCGCTGGCGGCGCGCTCGTATCTCGCCGCCGGCGCGCGTTGCTTGAGGCTCTTCGCACGCGCCGAGGCGGCACGCATCGCCCATCGCGGGCTCGAGCTGCTCCACGCGGCGCCGGAGGCGGAACGCCTCGCGCTCCACATCGGGCTGTTGAGGTTGATCGCGCTCTCGGGCGTCGAGGTTCCCAGGCAGCAGGAGCTCGACCAGGAGCTGTCGGCGCTCGCCGACGAGGCCAAGCGAGCCGGCCACGACAAGGAGGCTGCCGACGCGCTCTGGCTCAAGACGCTGCTTCACCACGATCGAGGGAACTTCGATGGCGCCGGCGCGGCCGCGCTCGAGGTGGCGGCCACGGCCAGCGGGACCAAGGATCCATCCGAGCGCGCGCGGGCGCTCGCGAATGCAGGTCGCTGCCTGGCGCAGATCGAGCGAGACATGGGACGGGCGTGGGCGCTCCTCGACGAGGCCTCCGGCATCGCCGACGGTGCGCAGATCCAGGTGGCCGAGATCGATTGGGGGATGGGCATCGTCCGCCACTACCTCGGCGATCTGGAGGACGCCACCGCTCGCCTCACACGGGCGCTCCAGCACGCTCACCGCGTCGAGGATCACTGGGCAGAGTGCGAGTGTCTGTCGCGTCTCGCGATCATCGAGCTCGAGCGCCGGCACGCCGACCGCGCGCTCGAGCGATGCGCCGACCTGTCGCGGGTCGCCTCGAAGATGGGTGAAGGGAGCGAGGGCGTCGCGGCCCAGGCCCTGGAAGCGCTGGCACGTCTGCTCGCGAACGACCCCGAAGCCCAACAGCGGATCGAGGAGGCGCTGCCGCTCCTCCGGATCGTGGACGCGAAGGGCATGCTGGCCTACGTCTTGACGTCGGCCGGGCTGATCGATCTCGAGCAGGACCGTGTGCTCCTCGCCCGCGAACGCGCGCGGGAAGCGCTCCGCGCCGCGGAGATCGCGCACCGCTCCAGCCTGATCGGGGTCGCGCACGCCGTCCTGGCACGAGGCGCGCTCCTCGAGGGCGCCGGTGAGGCGGCCCTGGCGCACCTCCGCCAAGCTCAGCGAATCGCGGCAGCGCCGCTCGGTGTCAGCGCCTACGCGCGTGCCGTCATCACCGAGATCGAGAGAGGGTTCGAGCCGTGATCGGCGCGCGGCCCGTTTCGACGAGCGGTACCACGCTGGCTACGACGCTCGCACGCTACGCTCGTCCCGTGACCCTTCGAGGTCAGGAGGAATCCATGTCGCATGTCGTCGTCGAGTATCTGTACGATCCGCCCCTCAGCGAGGATGAGTTCGCCCGCAACGGACAAAAGCTTGGCCCCTGCCTGGAGGCGCACCGCGTCACGTGGGTCGCGACCTATCTTTCGAATGACCGGAAGCGACGCGTCTGCATCTTCGAGGCGCCCGACGCCGAAGCGGTTCGATTCGGCGTTCCACTCCGCCGGCGTGAAGTTCGAGCGGGCGTGGGCATCGACGCGCTTCGGCCCCTGAGCGCCCACCTCGTCTCAGGTCAGCGACAGCGGAAGCTCCCGGAGCCGGCGGCCCGAGGCCGCGAAGACCGCGTTGGCGACGGCCGGCGCGATCACCGGAACACCCGGTTCCCCGACGCCCGTCGGCGCCGCCTCGCTCGGGATGACGAGCGTTTCGATCCGCGGCGTCTCGAACATGCGGAGTACCTGATAGTCGTGAAAGTTGGATTGCACGACCCTGCCCCCGTCGAGCGTGATCTTGCTCTTGAGCGCCGCCGAGAGGCCGAAGACGGCGGCGCTCTCCAGCTGCATGTGGACGATGTCGGGGTTCACGACCTCGCCGCAGTCGATGCCGATAACGATCCGTCTGGGGAGGATCCGATCACCGTCGACCGAGACCTCGGCGACCGCGGCCGCATAGCTCTGGTAGGACTTGTTGCAGGCGACGCCGCGAAATACCTCTGGCGCCAGCGGTGAAGCCGAGGCTCTCCCCACCACCGCCTCGAGCACCGCGCGAAGGCGCGGCGAGCCTTGGAGCAGTCGCGTGCGGAACTCGACGGGGTCGCGGCCGGCGGCCTCGGCGAGCTCGTCGATGAACGTATCCATCACGAACGCGTTGATCGAGTGACCGACGGAGCGCCACGAGCCGATCGGTACCTCCACGTGCTGGCGGTAGTACTCCACGCGAAAGTCCGGGATTGCGTACTCGGTGTCTGCGCTTCCCTCGACGGACGTCGGATCGACGTACTTTCCGAAGATCCCGTTGGCCAGCGCGACGATCGAGGACATTCCGGGGAGCAGCGCGTCGGCGACCTCCGGAGCGAGGTACTCGTAGACGGACTGACACGCGACCTTGTGGATGATCCCCACCAGCTCACCCGATGCGTCCACCGCGCCCTCGATCTCGTGGTACGCAGCGGGGCGGAAGTTTCCGGAGCGGATGTCGTCCTCGCGGGACCAGATCAGCTTGATCGGCTTGCCGGTCGCCTTCGCGACCGTCACCGCTTCGGCCACGAAGTCCGAGCGGATGCGCCGCCCGAACCCGCCGCCGAGAAGCGTGCTGTTGACCGTCACGCGGCTGAGCGGGAGCTCGGCGATCTCGGCGGCGATCTTGCGCGCGATGCCGGGCACCTGAGAGCCGACCCAGACCTCGCATCGGCCGCCAGCGATCCGCACGGTGCAGTTCATCGGCTCCATCGGCGCGTGCGCCAGAAACGGCATCGCATAGATCCCGGACCGGCGCTCGGCGGCCGCTGCCAGCTTCGCGGGCAGGTCGCCGCTCGAGCGGTGGGCGATCAAGCCGCCGCCGCTCGCCAGGTCGGTGCGGTACCGATCCCGGAGATCGCTGGAGGACACGCCCGCCATCGGGCCGTCGTCCCAGACCACCGACAGCGCGCGCGCTCCGTTCTGTGCCTCCCAGTAGCTGGTCGCCACCACCGCGACGCCGTGGCCGATGTTCACCACGTCCTCCACGCCGGGCGTCGCTCTCGCCGCGGTGTCGTCGAAGGAGCGTACGGTTCCGCCCACGACCGGGCTGCGAACCACCACCGCGATGCGGAGATCGGGGAGCTTCACGTCCATGCCGAAGACCGCCGTGCCGAACACCTTGGGCGCGGCGTCGAGACGATCGGCCGGCTTACCGATCCACTTGTACCGAGACGGCGGCTTGAGCGACGGCGGCAGGAGGATGAAGATCCGCGACGCCGCCTCGGCGAGCTCCTGGTACGTGGCGCTCCGGCCGTCCGTGTGGAGGATGCGCCCGTCGTCGGCCGTGACGTCGGCGAGCCCCGCGCGCCACCGGTTGGCGGCCGCGCGCCTCAGCTGCTCACGCGCGATCGCGCCGGCTCGGCGAAGCGGCAGCGAGTAGCGCCGCATGGTCTCGCTCCCGCCCGTGATCTGGACCGGAAGCCCGGGCGAGTGGAACTGCAGCTCACCCGGCGCCAGCTCCAGGTCGACCTTGCGCGGATCCAGATCGAGCTCCTCACACATCAGCGTGGCGAGGCCCGTCATCACGCCCTGGCCCATCTCGGCGGCGGCCACCGTGAAGACGATCCGATCGGAGGTGATCGTGAGCCAGACGTTCGGGTTGGAGAGCTGCGCCTCGCTCTCCGTCGCGGTGGGATCGCCGTCGGAGCAGGAGCTCACGAAGAGCTGGAAGAGGACGCCCCCACCCGCCGCGGCGCTCGTCCGCAGGAAGGCTCGCCGATCGAGCTCGATCATGGCTCACCTGCCGCTCGGTGAATCGCGGAGCGGATGCGCTGATAGGTGCCGCACCGACAGATGTTGCCGCTCATCGCCACGTCGATCTCCTCGTCCGTGGGGGCCGCACGCTTCGCGAGCAACGCGCAGGCGCTCATGATCTGTCCGGCCTGACAGTACCCGCACTGGGGCACGTTCTCCGCGAGCCACGCCGACTGAACAAGATGGGGGGCCTCCGGTGTGCCGATCCCCTCGATGGTGGTGACCGATCGGCCCTCGACCGCGCGCATCGGCACGACGCAGCTGCGCATCGCGGTACCGTCGAGGTGGACGGTGCAGGCTCCGCACCGCGCGATGCCGCATCCGAACTTCGTCCCGGTGAGCCCGAGGATGTCCCGGAGCACCCATAACAGCGGCATGTCCGGCGAGGCGTCGACGTCCCTCACGACTCCGTTGACAGTGACGAGCATGGCTTCCTCCTTCTTCAGTTCGAACAGGGCGCGCCGAGGGCGACCCACTCGTTCATCAGCGCCACCAGCGCCTCGTGGGTGATCGGGGGCGGCGTGCGCTCGCCGCCCGGATCGAACGCCCACAGCACCAGCGGATCCGTGTCCACGTGGTGGACGAGCTCCTCGAGAGAGCGTTGGCCGTTCTGCGCGGGATCCTGGAGGTCGGCGCAGAGCGCAGCCTCGGTCTTGCCCTGGAAGACCATCGGCGTAGCCGCAGGCGGCATGCGCCAGTGGGGCGCGCCGGGTGGCAGGTGGGCGCCGGGAAGCGCGCGGTCCTGGTGGCAGCTCGTGCAGCTGCCGCCGAGACTCTCGAAGATGCGTTTGATGTTCTGGTCGTGCGGCCGCGACTCGTCCCCCTGGAGCGGCGCATCGCCGGCCGGGTGGCAGTTCATGCAGCGCGGCGACTGGAGCACGCGAGCGATCTCGGGAAACGGATCGGCGGCCGTCTGTGACCGCGCCGGGCGCTGCCCCAGCACGCCGGCCACCAGAAGCACGACGAAGGCGATACGAGCCGGCGTTCTCACGAGATGGACCCCCTTTTCCCGAGCGCGTTCATCAACGATTTGGTAGATGTACCAAACGGATTTGGTACTGCTACCAAAACACGAGAACGGGCGTCAATACGCTCTCGGGAGAGCGGACGATCAGGGCCGACTCGCGTCCGAACAGCCTCTCAACGGCACCAGACTGTGGGATCAGCTTCGATTTCGGTTGAAGATATTGACCTTGGTGAAGTTGTCGTCGCGCGCCTGAGGCCATCTCCGGCGTCGGAGCCTTTGGGAGCTGATCGCGGAGCGCCTCGACGGTAACCGGCGCCTCCGGCTGAGCGAACGGATCGAGCCCGGTGTTTGCGGGCTGGTCTCGCGTCGTGGGTTCGGTCCCGCCGAGCAGCGGTGCGCTTCGATCGGGGCCGCCGCCGAGCTTTTGGACCATGCGACTTCCACTGATCAATGACCGTACCAGCCACGATCCCTCGGCCGATTCGCTTCGGTGCCAGGTTGAGTCAACAGGACTGCCCAATGGCGCCACCGGATCGACCTGGATAGGCGGCAGCTCGCGGGGATCGTTCGAACGTGTCAACAGCGGTTCGCGTTCAGCGCGAGCGCGCGCGCGTAGCGGCACGGTTTCTCTGGCCTGAGCGGATCGACTGCAACCTATCCTGCATTTCCGGATCGGATCGAGGCCTCGCGTGACAACATCGAGGCACGCACTCTCGAGCTCGGATCGCGCGCCCGTGCCAAGAGATAGTATTGACTTTGAATCTGACCTGCCCTACTTTCCCGGCCCTCTCCCTGGGATGCTGTCGTGAGTTTAGAAGTTACAAAGTTGAGGCGACTTGCCCTAGGAATTCCTATCCCTGTGGACGCCGTGACCACACATGAGTCGACGCGGGCCGCACTCGGCAGCTGTGAGTATGCGCGGATCGCGGAGTGTGTGAATGGCTTCGCCCTGAGCCACGCGCTTTTCACCTTCGCGCACTCGCGGCTGCTCGAAACTCTCCGGGCCGATGGCGAGATCGCCGTGCGGAGAGCCGCGGAGCAGCACGGTTACGACGTGGAGATGGCCATCGGGCTCCTGCGGTATCTCGCGACCCAGGGCCTCCTCGTCGAGGCCAACGATCACGTGTTCTACGCCTCTCCGCGAGGGGACGCGGCGTTCTCGACAGCGAGCGTCGCTCTGATCACGTTCTTCGTCGGCGGCTACGGTCCGCTGATGCGGGACGCCGGAAAGCTCCTCGACGGCTCACTGAAGTACGGCCGAGACGTGACGCGCTCGAGCCGATTCGTCGCCCTGGGCTCGAGCATCTCCACCTCCGAGATCATCGACGACGTCCCGAGGACGGTCCTTCAGATGCTCGGCGTCAAGACGATCGCCGACCTCGGCTGCGGCGCAGGGCGGTTCATGGTCAGCTTCCTCCAGCAATCGCCCGAACACCGAGCGATCGGCGTCGACATTTCCGAGGAGGCGATCGCCGAGGCTGCGGCGGCCTGCGAAGCGGCGGGCGTCGGCGATCGCGCGTCGTTCTGGCGCGGAGACGGGTTCGACCTCGATTTCCTGCGAAGCCGATGCTCCGAGGTCGACGCCTTCTACTCGTTCGCGATGGAGCACGAGTGCTTGCGAGCCGGTGAGGATGCGGTGATCCAGCATATCGACGGGATGGCGGAGCGCTTCCCGGGGAAACGTTATCTGCTCGGAGAACCACGCTTGCTGATGAGTGAGCTCGGCGGTCCTTTCTATTGGCTGCATATGCTCTCCGAGCAAGGACTACCTCGAGATGTCCCGGGCTGGTGCTCGCTACTCTCGAAACTAACTCGAGCAAAGCTCGAGCATGTCTATGTACCCGACCATCGCAGTTGGGGCATGTATTACAACATCCAACTTTAACGACTTCTCGGTGGGGTGTCGTGCATGACGGTCAATACAGAATCGAGCGAGCTTTCCAGAACCACGGTTGCTGAAGCAGAGGCGTTGGAGCGAGAGTTCGCGAGGCTCCACATCTATCCGCTGTGGATGTATCCGGACCAGCTCGCCGAGGCTCCCAACGCCCGCGCGGTCCCCCACATCTGGCGTTATGAGGAGTTCATTCCCAAGATCAAACGTCTCGTCGAGCTCCATGCTGACCGGGGATGGGCTGGCAAGCGGCGACCCTTCATGCTCCTGAATCCCGGGCTCCCCGAGCAACCCTTCGCCACCACCGACACGCTCTCTGCGACGATCCATGTGCTCCAGCGCGGTTCCATCGGGGTTGCGCACCGTCATACGTATCGCGCGATCCGCTTCATCATCGAGGGCAAGGGGACAGTCAGCCAGACCAACAGCGGAGACCGCCTCTTCGTGGAGAAAGGCGATCTGTTGATCGATCCGGCGTGGGAGCCGCACGACCAGGTCCACCACGACAGACCCGGTGACCAGGACATCTACTGGATGGACGCAACCGATGGCCCGATGGTGATCAACTTCGGCGTCTTCTTCTTCCAGAACATGCCGAACGAGCTCCTGAAGATAAAGGGCGAGGACATCTCGGTTCGCCGGTACGGAAACGGCCTGCTCAGGCCGGCCGCGGAGAAGCACGACCGCGTTGGATCCACCCCAGTGTGGAAGTATCGCTGGGAGCACACCATCAACGCGCTGGAGAACTTGGCGGAGATGGACAGCGGCACGCCGTACGACGACATCATCGTCGAGTACAACAATCCGATGACCGGTGGACCCGTGCATGTGACCTTCTCTTGCTTGATGCAGATGCTGAGACCGGGCTGTCACACCAAGGCCCATCGCCACGTGGCGAGCGCCGTCTATCAGGTGGTGCAGGGCAAGGGCGCAACCGTGATGAACGGGAAGAAGTTCTCCTGGAAAGCCGGGGACTACCTCGCGCTCCCCGCGTGGACGTGGCACGAGCACATGAACCTCGGCGAGGAGCCGGCGCTCCTCTTCTCCATCAGCGATCAACCGGTCATGGAGATGCTCGGCTACTACAAGGAGCAGAGCTTCCCGGAGAACGACGGCCACCAGCCGATCATCGAGTCGGTCTGAGCGACGATCTCGAGTCTGCAGCCTCTTCGAGCTCCGTCCCCGAACCCGTGGCCGGCCTGGCGCGACGGTGCGGCTACGCCACCGGAACGAAGACCCGAAAGAGGCGCCCTTCGGGATCGGGGTGGCCGCCGAAGTTGGTGCCCCACCCGCCGGTGGTTTGGCTCCGGTTGTCGTAGGAGAGCTCGGTACCGTCGCCCTTGGCGATGGCGATGTGGCCGTGCTCCCGGACGCCGCCCGATCAATCGCCGGCGACGCCGCCCCAGACCACGACCGCGCCGCGCGGCAGTTGTTGGAGCTGATCGCGCGAGACCGAGACCTCCTGGAAGCTCGAGCTGTTGGCGAGGTAGTCGGCCCACTGGTGAGCGCTGCGAAAGGCGACGTTGCCCGGCACCAGCCCGGCGGCCGCCAGGGCCTGCCGGACGTAGGTGGCGCACTTGCCCTTGTCGCTCGGCTTGAGCCGCTCCTCCGCGATCGCGGCCAGTCGATCGCCGCTGCCTCCGCTGGGGACGCCGGCGAGCGGCGCTGGGGGAGCGGTCGAGGCGGGCGATCTCTCGGGGTTCGTCGCCTGCGCCCCATGGGGTCGGCCCCCGCTCGAGACGCCCTGGGGCGTCCCGGGCGAGCGGCCGAGCCTCCCCAGCGGGCGTCCCGGGCGCCGGTCCTGCTGCTCCTCCGCCCACATGACCAGCAGCGCCATCAGATCGGCGCTCGTCAGCTCGCTGAAGCTCGGCGATCCGAACCGCTGCAGCAGATCGCCGAGCTCGGGCGGCGGCGCCGGAGATCCGATCAGGTCGAGCTCGCTGGTCGGTGGGCGTGGCTCATCGAGCGACGGCGCCTCGAGCGCGAGCATCATCATCCGGAGCTCGTTGGGAGCGAACAGGTCGACTCGAGTCATCTCGAGAAGACGATGCGGGCACGAGCATCCCTGGCGCAGTTACCGGTCGGCCGTAACCGTCCGCCGCGTCCGATTTAACCGGCATTTAACCGATCGCCAGCCGCGATCCGCGGCCACCTGATCGACCGTCGGAATCAGGTCCCTCCACCGAGCGGGAGCACCAGAGTGAAGGTTGCCCCTTGGCCGGGCACGCTGGTGGCGCGGATCTCACCGTTGTGAGTCTGCATGATCTGATAGCAGATCGAGAGCCCAAGACCGGTTCCGACGCGGACGCCCTTGGTGGTGAAGCCGGGGTCGAAGATCCGCCCCAGGCTCTCCGGAGGAATACCGATGCCGGTGTCGCTGATGGTGACGTGGGCCGCGCCGCTCTCGACCGAGGTGCGGATCGTGATGGTCCCCTTCTCAGGAATCGCCTGGGCGGCGTTCATCAAGAGATTGAGGAACACCTGGTTGAGCTGTCCAGGGTGGCAGGTGACCTCGGGGAGCGCGCCATAGTCTTTGACGACGGTGATGCGACCTTTGATTTGATGTTGGATCAGGATCAGCGAGTCCTCGAGACCTTGATGCAGGTCGACGCTTTTCAGCTCGGCTTCGTCGAGGCGAGCAAACGAACGGAGGCGGCGCACCAAGGTGGTCACGCGCTCACCGCCGGTGGCGATCACCTTGTTCGCGTCGACGATGACCCGGAGCATTGCGTCGACCTTGGGGCGGGCCACGACCTCGGGGCCGAGCTCTTTGCGGAGCTTCTGGTCGACCCGGGCCAGCGAGTCGCGAAGGCCGAAGATCGCACCGATCGGTGTGTTGATCTCGTGGGCGATTCCGGCGACGAGCTGGCCCAGCGAAGCCATCTTCTCTGATTGTATCAGCTGGGCCTGGGTGTCCTTGACCTGGCGATGAGCGACCTCGAGCTCCGCGAGCAGCTGCTCGTTACGCGAAACTCGCAGGGCCAGGTAGACCGACGAGCACGCGAGCAGGACCCAAAACCCGGTCATCCAGAGGAAGTCGGGGGCCACGAGTGACGGCACGACGTTCAACGACTGAAGTGCGTCCCCGATCCCGGTCGCGACCGAGGCGGCACCGCCGATCCCGATCAGCCAGGCGCCACTTACACGCCGCACGATCGCAGCGACGATCACGCGGAGCTGCTCGGCCAAGGCCGCGATGGCAAACAAGAGGATCGCCGCGTCTCCGACGCGGTTGTTGAGCACAACCAACAGCGCGGCCGCCGCCACGAAGCCCCAGAATTGCCACGGCGTCCTCCGCTCGAAGATCTCGTAGAAAAAGCGCAGCCCGAAGAGCGCCATGCAGGTGATGGCGGCGGCTGAGATCATCCCGAAGGACGCCATTCCGTCGATGGTCTGGGCGTCGTCTTGAAGATACGAGGACAGGGGCGACACGCCCATCGCCAAGGCCAGGAGCGCGAAGAACAGATGCCCTCGCTCCTTGCGCTGAAAGGCGTAGAGAAAGGCGTGAAGCAGCGCGAGGATCAGCGCGCTGCCGGCGAAGAACATGGCCGCGGAGTCGGCGCGGCGCAGGCGAGCGCTCATGATCGCGATCGAGCGTCGATCGCCGGCGAGGAGCGTGAAGCCGGGTTCCTCACCGGCTTGATGAAACCGCTCGGCATCGGGGGACGTGATCGCGGTCCGAATCGCATAGACATGCCGGCCGGGCGTTCGGAGCTCGATGTTCTGGGCGGGTAGGGCTCTCAGGTGGACGTCGGTGCGCACGTCGTCGACCGCAGCGGTGACATCACCGAGGCGCGCCCGTAGCACGCCGTCTTCGTAGAGCTCGGTGGCGAGCTGGGTGGTCAGGGCGAGGTGCTCACCCCTCGCGATCACCTCGGGCGCGACGTCCAGAGCCACCCGGAACCAGCCCTGACGGTAGGGTCTGGGCATCAACACGCCGCGGTCGCCGCCGACAATCTGCCAGTGCGAGTCGTCGAAGCCCGGCGACGCGAACGCCGGCTGGTCACCCTCGTGAAAGCGCCACTCGCCGGAGATCACCGTGTAGCCCATGTGCACCCGGGGCGTCGTGCTCGTGAGCGCAAAGGGCGTCGCGGCAGCCAAGACCAGGCCGAGCGCAGTCAGCACGCTGCGAGCCCTATCACCGAGGCTCCGAGCCTGCCACTGCTTGAACTTGCCCCGGCCCTTGCCCACAGAGCGACGATCCGGATCGAGCTCAGCGGTCAAATCGCACCGTCGACGCGTGGAGCTTGGGCTGTTGGGTGCCGTGCTTTCCGCTCTGAGCCGGAAGCCTGGGAGCGCGGTCCTGGTGCGAGGGCCTACAGCCGAAAACTTGAGTCGTACACTCGAGCGGTGCGATTGTCCGCGCACCGTGTGACGAGCCCGCGCGCCCACCCTGTCGTTCCTCTCTTCGTGGTGTGCGTCCTTCTGTGGGCACCACTCGAAGCGAGGGCCGATCCATTCGGTCCCTCCATGGTGGTCAACACGAACGCCGGCTTCGACGTCGGGGCGGACTTCTCCCCCGAGATCGCCATCGACGGGCTCGATACGCTCGTCGCCGTCTGGACCTCCACCGACGCGCTGGGCGGTCCGCTCGGCACCGACGCCGACGTCCTCTACGCACGCTCGCCGGACCGCGGTCTGACGTGGTCCGCACCTGCACCCTTGAGCCTGGGCGCCTTCTCGGACACCGCGGACGACCGCAACCCGACGATCGCGACCGATGGCGCCGGCACCTACGTCGTCGTCTGGGAGTCGACGGATCCGATGGGTGGAGCGATCGGGAGCGATCGCGATCTCCTCTTCGTTCGATCCACCGACTTTGGCGTGACCTGGAGCCCGGCGCAGCCGCTCAACACCAACGCTGCGGTGGACTCCGGCGACGATCTCGCGCCCCGGATCGCCACCGATCGGGCCGGAGGCTGGATGGTCGTCTGGGCCTCGACCGACCCGCTCGGCGGCGCCCTCGGCTCGGACTCCGACATCCTGATGTCGCTCTCCGTGGACATGGGCGCCACCTGGTCGCCTCCAGCGTCGATCGCTTCGAACGCAGCCACGGACAGCGGCGCGGACACGAAGCCGGTCGTCGCCTCGGACGAGCCCGGCGCGTGGATCGTGGCCTGGACGTCGGACGATCCGCTCGGCGGCGCTCTCGGGACCGATACCGACATCCTCTTCGCCCGCTCGACCGACCGGGGCACGACCTGGTCCGCCGTCGCGCCGCTCAACCAGAACGCCGCCACCGACACGGGCAACGACGATGCGGTCAATCTCGCCGCCAACGGCGCAGGCCGCTGGGTGGCCGTGTGGCAATCCTTCGAGCCGCTGCCTTGGGGGCCGGACGGTGACATCCTGGTCGCCCGCTCCGCGAACGATGGCGCCGCCTGGACCGCCCCGAACGCGCTCTACTCCTTCTCCCTGATCGAGCTCGGCGACGAGTTCGATCCGCGCATCGTCACCGACCGGGCTGGCACATGGATGGTCGTCTGGTGGCGCGAGGACTCGCTCCCCGGCTCGTCGAGCAGCGACGTCGACGTGCTGCTGGCGCAGTCCACCAACAACGGCTCCACCTGGATCGGACCGGAGCCGATCAACCTGGACGCGATCAGCGACAGCGGCAGCGACCACCACCCGGTGATCGGCACGAACCGGGTCGGTGACTGGGTGGCCGTCTGGTCGTCGGACGAATCGCTGGGCGGGACCGTCGGGACCGACCTCGACATCTTCATCGCGCTCCAGATCTGCGGTGACGGCGTCCGGCGAAACACCGAGCAGTGCGACGACGGCAACACGCTCGACGGCGATTGCTGTAGCTCCACGTGTCAGCTCGTCGCGAGTGGGACGCTGTGCCGGGCCGCAGCCGGGCTCTGCGACGTTCCGGAGACCTGCGACGGGGTCTCTGGGCTTTGTCCCGCCGACGGCGTCGCGGCGGCCGCTGCGGTCTGCCGGCCGGCCGCAGGCGCCTGCGACCTGGCCGAGGTCTGTGACGGGATCACCGTCGGATGCCCGGCGGACAGCGTGCTCCCGGACGGAGTCGCCTGCCTCGACGGCGCCACCTGCAACGGCTCCGAGCGCTGCTCGAACGGCGTGTGCGTGCTCGGATCTCCGCTGTCGTGCGACGACGGTGACGCGTGCACCGCCGACGCGTGCTTCGAGCCGGGCGGGTGCGGCGCCTCGCCGATCTCGGGCTGCTGCTCCGACGACTCCGACTGCGACGACGCGAACGCGTGCACCACGAACGTCTGCTCGGGGCCGGGCGGGACCTGCTCGCTGTCGACGATCGCTGGGTGCTGTAACAACGCTGGCGATTGTGACGACGGCGATCCATGCACCGTCGAGGTCTGCAGCGGACCCGGCGGCACCTGCAGCTCGAGCCTCATCACCGGGTGCTGTCTCGCCGACGCCGAGTGCGACGACGGCTCGGACTGCACGACCGACGCCTGCGACCCGACCCAGAACACCTGTGTGTTCCAACCGATCGCCGGTTGCTGCACCGACGACGCCGACTGTGACGACTCGAACGGATGCACCATCGACTCGTGCGACCTCTCCACTGGAACCTGCGTGCGAGCGCCGGTCGGCGGTTGCTGTGTCTCCAACGCGGATTGCGACGACGGCGATCCGTGCACGATGGAGCAGTGTCTCTTCAGCACCTGCACTTCCACGGTGGTGGCCGGTTGCTGCGCGGTCGACGCCGAGTGTGGGAGCGGATCGCTCTGCCGGGTCGATCAGTGCAGCCCGCTCACGAACCGCTGCCAGGAGCTCGTCGTCGCGGGGTGCTGCACGACGGACGCCGACTGCGATCCGCTCACCGGTTGCAACGCCATGACGTGCGACGCGCCCTCCAGCACCTGCGTGCCCGCCGTCGTCGCCGGCTGCTGCACGTTCGACAGCGAGTGCGACGATCTCGATCCCTGCACCTTCGACACCTGCGACGCGACCGCCTGCCGGCACGAGGCCATCCCGGATTGCCCGGCGCCCGCGCCCGACGGCGGGACGGACGCAGGCCTCGACGCGGGCCTCGACGCCACCGACGACGCCGGCGGCCCCGACGGCGCGGACGTTGGGACGCCCGAGGACGCCGGAGCGAGCCCCGACGCCGCCGAGGCTCCCGACGCAGGGCGTGCCGCGCCCGACGCGACGCCCGACGCCGGAGGCTTCGTCCTGGACGACGACAGCTGCGAGTGTTCCTCGACCTCGAGCCGCGCGACGTCGCCGGCGTGGTCGCTGCTGGGCTTCCTCGCGGTCGCACTGCTCGCGAGGCGGCGGAGATCGCCCCGCCGTCCCGCCCGCTGGCCGGCCGTCGGGATCGCGCTGATCGTGTCGTCGACCGGCAAAGAGGCGCGCGCGGACTTCCAGCCCGAAGGCGCCCTCGAGCTGAGCCTCGGCGGCGGCGCCTTCATCGCCTCCAAGCAGCACGAGCTGTACGACTCGCGGCTCGGGCCCCAGGTGCCGTTCCGTCAGCCCGGCTTCGATCTCAACCTCGGCCTGGCGCTATTTCCGATCCAGTACGTCGGCGTCGGCGTCGAGGCCGGCTTCGTCCCGCTCCGCACCGAGAACGACAAGCGCGCCTTCATGTACGCGTTCCGCGCGCACGGGATCGTTCAGTTCCCTTGGATCGTAACGCCGTACGTTCTGGTCGGCGGCGGCACGATGGGCGTCGGCTCCGGGCGGAAGACGCTGGGGACCGACTTCGATCGCGCGTTCCACTGGGGCCTCGGGATCAAGACCAGCATCCTCGAGCGGGTCGCGCTGCGCCTCGAGGGGAGGCACATCGTCTCCGCGCGCGAGGGACCCGACGCGGGCAACACCAATCACTTCGAGGTGCTCGGCGGCGTCGGCATCTCCCTGTGGCGTTCGGAGCCGCCGCCGCCCCCGGTGCTGGTCGCGGCGCCGCCCCCTCCGCCCCCGCCCCCGCCGGCGGTCGCCGTGACCCCGCCGCCGCCCCCCGCGCCGCCACCGCCGCCGCCGCCGCCGGTCGAGCCGCCCGAGGAGGAGGACTGCACGAAGGCGGCGAACAACCCCAACTGCAAGCCAGAGCACGTCCTCCGTGCGGAGCTCCAGCGCGTCCACTTCGACTGGGGCTCGTCGAAGCTTCGACAGGATCACTATCCGGCGCTCGACAACGCAGTCGAGCTGCTCCTCGAGCATCCTCACCTCCGGATCGAGATCCAGGGGCACACCGACAGCACCGGACCGACGCCGCACAACATCCGCCTCTCCATCCGGCGCGCGCGCGCGGTGAAGCAGTACCTGGTCGCCAAGGGCATCGCGCCCGAGCGCGTCACCACCGTCGGCCTCGGTCCGAACGTCCCGATCGGATCGAACCAGACCACCAAGGGTCGCGCGATGAACCGGCGCAGTGAGATCCGCGTGATCAACGAGGAGTAGCCTCCGCAAACGTCACACGAGTAGCGGCATGCTCGTTGCTCCCTCGACGGTGGACATGTCAAAGAGACGCGCGACCCCGACAGATCCCCACAACCAGAAGAAAGGACGGTATGCCGACCAGAGCGTGTCGACCGGCCAGGGTGGAGAAGTGCACCAGACGGCCGAAGGCGACACACCGAAGCTCACGACCCAGCAGGGCGTCCCCGTCGGTGACGACCAAAATTCGCTGAGAGCCGGACCGCGCGGGCCGACGATGCTCGAAGATGTCCACTTCCGCGAAAAGATCTTCCACTTCGATCACGAGCGCATCCCCGAGCGCGTGGTCCACGCCCGCGGCTTCGGAGCCCACGGCTACTTCGAGACCTACGAGTCGCTGTCCGACGTCACGAGTGCTGATCTCTTTCAGCGAGCCGGAGAGAAGACGCCCGCCTTCGTACGTTTCTCGACGGTGGCCGGCAACAAAGGCTCGGCCGATCTGGTGCGGGATGTTCGCGGCTTCGCCGTCAAGCTCTACACGAAGGAGGGGAACTGGGACCTGGTCGGGAACAACATCCCCGTCTTCTTCATCCAGGACGCCATCAAGTTCCCGGACGTCATCCACGCGGTCAAGGAGGAGCCGGATCGCGGCTTCCCGCAGGCGCAGACGGCCCACGACAACTTCTGGGATTTCATCTCCCTGACCCCCGAGAGCATGAACATGGCGATGTGGATCATGTCGGACCGCACGATCCCGCGCTCGTTCCGCTTCATGGAAGGCTTCGGCGTCCATACGTTCCGTCTGGTCGACGCGAACGAGCGGTCGACGTTCGTGAAGTTTCACTGGAAGCCCAAGCTGGGGATGCAGTCGGTCGTCTGGAACGAAGCCGTCAAGATCAACGGTGCCGACCCCGACTTCCACCGGCGCGATCTGTGGGACGCGATCCAGCGCGGTGACTATCCCGAGTGGGAGCTGTGCCTGCAGCTCTTCGACGATGACTTCGCGAACAGCTTCGCGTTCGATGTCCTCGACGCGACCAAGATCATCCCCGAGGAGGAGCTCCCGGTGCGGCGCGTCGGGCGCCTCGTGCTCGATCGTTGCGTGGACAACTTCTTCGCCGAGACGGAGCAGGTGGCCTTCTGCACGCAGAACATCGTGCCGGGGATCGACTTCACGAACGATCCGCTCCTGCAGGGGCGCAACTTCTCGTACCTCGATACGCAGCTCAAGCGGCTCGGCAGCCCGAACTTCGCGCAGCTGCCGATCAACGCCCCCAAGTGCCCGTTCCACTACCTCCAGCAAGACGGACACATGGCCACGGTCAACCCGACGGGCCGGGCCAACTACGAGCCGAACTCCTGGGGCGGCAAGGCCGGCGGTCCGCGCGAGTCGCCGGACGGCTTTCGCTCGTATCCCGCCGAGGAGGCGGGACCCAAGGCTCGCGTTCGGTCGGAGACCTTCGCGGATCATTACAGCCAGGCGCGGCAGTTCTTTCTCAGTCAGACGGAGGCGGAGCAACGTCACCTGGCGAGCGCGTTCATCTTCGAGCTGAGCAAGGTCGAGACCCCGGCGATCCGCGCCCGCATGGTCTCGCATCTCTTGAACGTCGATGCGGACCTGGCGAAGCAGGTCGCGGGCGGTCTGGGCCTCGAGGAGCTGCCCAGGCCAGCGGATGCGGCCCGACCGACGCGGCAGGATCTGAAGGCCTCGCCGGCCCTCAGCATCGCGCTCAACGGGCCCAAGAGCTTCGCGCAGCGCAAGCTGGGTGTGCTGGTCACGGACGGCGTGAGCGTCGAGCAGTTCCGCGCGCTGGTGGGGGCGGTCGAGCGCGAAGGCGCGACCTTCGAGGTCATCGCCCCGAGGGTCGGCGGCGTCAAGGCGAGCGACGGCTCCCGGATCGAGGCGGCGCAGGCGATCGGAGGCGGCCCCTCGGTCCTCTACGACGCGGTGGCGTTGTTGCCGTCCGAGGACGGCGCGAAGCAGCTGGCCGGGGATCCGGCCGCCCGCGACTTCGTGGCTGACGCGTTCGCGCACCAGAAGTTCATCGGTTTCGCAGAGGCCGCCGGACCGTTGCTCAAGGCGGCCGGGGTCAACGAACGTCGCGACGAGGGCTTCCTTCCGCTCGACGGACCGAAGGCGTGCGAGGCGTTCCTCATGGCGTGCCGGCGGCTGCGCTTCTGGGCCCGCGGGTAGTCAATCGACGCATCGGCGCGTCGGGAGCGCGAACGGGGTCGCTGCCAGGTCGGTCCCGCATTCGGTCGATTCACACCACTCGAGAAAGCGAGCGACCATCTCTTCGCCGAGGAAGACGGCGCCGGCCCGGGGGGCGATCGCGTGGACGTCCAGCCGCCGGACCATGGCGACCCACGCGCGGACGGTCGCGCGGTTGGACATCGTCCGCCGGAAGATCGCCTCCATCGCCGGGACGTGCAGGTCGAAGCGCTCGACGCAGCGATGGGCGGAGGGAGTGGAGGCGCCGACGCTGCCCGAGAAGAGCGTCTTGGAGATCGGATCGAAGATCTGGAGCCCGGTCGGGGACCCGAGAAAGTGCGCGGGCAGCACCGCGAGATCCATCATCCCCAGCGCGATCAGGCCGCCCTCGTCGGGGATCATCTTGAGCCGATCGTCGAGCAGGCTGTCGAGCGACCGACCGGGGAGCGGCTGTCCCACCAGGCTCGGCACCAGCACGTCGGCGTCGGTGTCCATCAACCAGCGCTCGAGGGGCACCAGCGCCTGCGCCTGCGAGAAGAACAGGTACTGCGCGCGCGCACCTCCCAGCGGGGTCGGTCCGCCGATCGGATCGAGGATCAGGGCCTCGTCTCCGTCCACGATCAGAAACTGCGCTGCGGAGAGGCGATTCTGGTGGCGGCCGTCGTCGAACAGGAGGTAGCTGCTCTCGACGACGGTCGGGACCCGGTCGATCGGCGCCCGCATCACGCGCGTCCGGCTGCGGGTCGGCGCGTTCGCCAGCTCCAGATACATCTCGTAGTCTTGCGGATGGATCAGGAGCGCTTGCAGCGTGTGGAAGCGCTCCAGCAGCTCGGAGTCCATCGATCTCGACAGGACCTCCTCCGCGAGCGGGAAGAGCAGGCGCTCCTCCTGCTTCATGTGGATCTTGTAGCGGTTGGCGTACGACTCGATGGTCTTCGCCAGCGCGTCGCGGGCGAAGCTCGGGTCCGCCTCGGCCTCGAGCAGGAGCGCCTCGGCCGCCTTCAGGTAGGCGTGACCGTTCGTGTGGTGCTCCTGGAACTGCGCGAGCATGCGCTGATCGACCTCATCGGTCTCCTCGATGAGGATCGAGAACAGGACGTCCTCCTCCTTCGCGTGATGGACGCGATCCATCACATACTTGAAGAAGTGCAGCGACCGTCGCAGGTGGACCGGGTCGAACGGCTCGAGCGAGCCCTCGATCGACTCGAGGACCCGCTCCGCCGCCCGATGCTCCTCCAGAAGGTGTGCGATGGCTCTGAGCACACGCCTTGGCATTCAAGCGCCATGCCTTTGCTGCGCAGGGTGCGTGCGGGCCCGACCGTTTCCGGACGGTAGCGGCCGGCGGCGCTTCAGTCACCGAAGCCGAGCTGCTAGGGCCAGAGGATGATCGCGGAGGAGAGCTCCCGGGTCCGCGCACTCTCGGACGCTCTGCGCAAGGCCTGCCACCCCCGGGCCTGGTCGCGCGGCGTGCTGCTCGTGCGCGACGGGGCCGTCGAGGGGAAGGAGGAGAGCGACGACGAGATCGTGCTGGCGGTCCGCGCGCCGGATCGGCCGGTGCCGCTGACCGTCGTGCTCTACCCCGAGACGCTGGAGTGGGACTGCGACTGCGGCGCGCCCGCCGAGGCCTGCGCGCACGCGGCGGCGGCGGTCATCTCGTTGATGCGGGCCCGCGAGGCGGGCGCGTCGCTCCCGGTGGCGACGGTAGCGCGCCCGGTGCTCCGCTACCGCTTCGTGCGCGAGGCCGGCCGGCTGCGCCTCGAACGTCACCTGGTGCGGCCGGACGGCTCGTCCTCGATCTTCGCCGGCGAGGCGGCCCGCAGCCGCGGTGTCGCGCTCGAGGCGCTCGACCTGAGGATCGAGCCGCTGATCGCGCGCGGCTCGGTCGAGGTCGCGCGCGTCGAGCAGGCCGCGCGGCTCCTCGCTGAGCTGGAGGACACCGAGGTCACGCTGGATGGGCGGCCGGTGCGCACCTCGCGGCGGCCGCTGGTCCCGCGCGGGCGCGTGGAGCCCGACGGTGACGGGGTCCGGTTCTCGATCACCGCCGATCCCACCATCGACGAGGTGGTCGCGGACGGCGTCGCCCTTTCGCAGGATCGGCTGCATCCGCTCGGCGAGCTGGCGCTGGCGGGGGCGCGCCTGGAGAAGCTGCCGCTGGTGCGACGCTTCCCGCGGGCCGCGCTCGGTGAGCTGGTGGCGGAGATCCTCCCGCTCTACCAGGGCCGCTTCGATCTCGAGCTCGACGCCGAGATCCCGGCGCTCGCCGATCGCGGGCGCCCGCGGATCGCGCTGTCGATCGAGCTCGGATCCGACAGCGCCTCCGCCACACCCGAGCTGGTGTACGGCGATCCGCCTCAGCTCCGGATCGAGGACAAGCGCTCGATCTACCTCCGAGGCCCGGTCCCCGTGCGCGACCTGGCGGAAGAGCGCCATTCGATCGAGGACCTCCGGAGCGAGCTCAACCTGGCGGTGGGCCGACGCGTGGAGGTTCGCGGCGCCGAGGTGCCCGCGTTCCTCGAGAAGCTGCGCGCGTATCAGCGGCGCTCGGGCGCGCTCGACGAGACGCTGATCCCGCGCCTCCGTGTTCGCTTCGAGATCGAGGACGATCGCTTCCAGCTCGACTTCACCACCGACTCCGGCGACACCGCCGAGGGGCTCCAGGTCCTGCGTGCGTTCGAGGCGGGCGCCGAGCTGGTGCCGCTCCTCGGCGGCGGTTGGGGCGCGATCCCGCGCGACTTCCTGGAAGCGCACGGCGATCGGATCGCGCTGTTGCTCCAGCTCCGCGGCGAAGGGGGCCGCGTCCCGACGATGGCGCTGCCGGCCCTGGCGAGCCTGGCTGAAGCGCTCGATTCGACCGGCCCCGGCGGCGATGTCGCGGCTCGCCCCGCTCTTCGAGACGTTCGAACGGCTGCCGGCGGCGGCCCTTCCGGAGGATCTCCAGGCGACGCTGCGCCCCTACCAGCGACAGGGCGTCGACTGGCTGTCCTTCCTCTTCGACGCCGGCCTCGGCGGGGTCCTCGCGGACGACATGGGCCTCGGCAAGACGCTCGAGGCGCTGTGCGCGGTGCGCGGCCGGACCTTGATCGTCTGCCCGACCAGCGTGCTCCCCAACTGGAGCGCCGAGATCGCGCGCTTTCGACCGGCGCTCGCGGTGGAGATCTTCCACGGCCCCGAGCGCACGCTCGGCGGCGCGAACGTCACGCTGACCACTTACGCGATCCTCCGCCTGGACGCGGAGCGCCTGGCCGCCGTCGACTGGGACACCTTGGTGCTCGACGAGGCGCACGCGATCAAGAACGCCGACAGCCAGACCGCGCGCGCCGCCTTCTCGCTCGAGGCCCGCCACCGGGTCACGCTCACCGGCACCCCGGTCGAGAACCGGCTCGAGGAGCTTTGGAGCCAGCTCCACCTCACGAACCCCGGCCTGCTCCACGGTCGCTCCGAGTTCAACGAACGCTTCGCGAAGCCGATCGCGCAGGGCGACGGCGCAGCTGCGATCCGCCTCCGCGAGCGCATTCGACCGTTCGTGTTGCGACGCCTCAAGCGCGACGTCGCGCGCGACCTCCCGCCGCGCACCGACATGATCCTGTTCGTGGAGCTCGAGGAGGAGGAGCGCGCGATTTATCAGGCGGTCCAGCTGGCGACGAAGCGCGAGGTGGCCGCGAAGCTCTCGAAGGGCGCGAGCGTGCTGGCGGCGCTGGAGGCGCTCCTGCGCCTGCGTCAGGCCGCCTGCCACCCGGCCCTGGTGCCCGGGCAATCGGCCGCGACGTCCTCGAAGATCGAGACGCTGCTCGAGTCCTTGCTCGAGATCATCGCCGAGGGACACAAGGCGCTCGTCTTCTCCCAGTGGACCTCGCTCCTCGATCTCCTCGAGCCGGCGCTGTCCAGAGAGGGCCTGCCGTTCCTCCGCCTCGACGGCAGCACCCGCGACCGCGCCGCCGTCGTCGACGGATTCAACCGCGACGACGGGCCGCCGCTCCTGCTCGTGTCGCTCAAAGCCGGCGGCGTCGGCCTCAACCTCACCGCGGCGGATCACGTGTATTTGCTGGACCCATGGTGGAACCCGGCCGTCGAGGATCAGGCCGCCGATCGCGCGCACCGGATCGGCCAGACCCGTCCCGTGATCGTGCATCGCCTGGTCGCACGCGACACGATCGAAGAGCGCGTCCTCGACCTCCAGGCGAGGAAGCGCGCGGTCGCCGACGTCGCGCTCGGCGAGGCCCAGGCCGCCGCCGCGCTGACGCGGGAGGATCTGCTGGCGCTCTTGGATTGAGGCGCCCGGCTCTTACCCGGCGCGCGTAAGTGCCGCGCCGTGCCCGGCTCCGTACCTTGGATCTCATGGGCACGCTGACCCGGCTCCGCGACTCTGCTCCGATCCCGCTCATCTCCTCGGCCCTGGTGGGCCGGGCCGCGAGCGCGTGGCTGCGCCTCGACGGTCCCTTCGCGTCGAACGATCACGCGCAGCTCTGGTTTCGGGATCAGGCGTGGATGCTCAAGGACGCGGGTAGCAAGAACGGGACGTTCGTCGACGGGTGTCCGCTGCAGCCCGGCCGAGCCGTGGTCCTGGCGTGCGGTGCGCGGATCGCCTTCGGTGAGCTCGAGCCCTCGTACCAGGTCGCGGACGTGGAGCCGCCTCGCCCGATCGCCCAGGATGTGGTGACGAACGAGATCATCGTGGGTGATGCGGACGGGGTGGCGCTGCCGGAGGCGAGCCGACCCGTGGCGCTGCTCCATCGGGGCTCGGGCGGGTGGCTCTTCGAGTCGAGCTCGGGCGAGGTCGAGGAGGTCGAGGACCTCGAGACGGTCCGGGTGGCCGCGCGCCTGTTCCGGTTGTTCTTGCCGGGGGTGTCGAGCCCGACGCCCGAGCTCGACACCAGCTTCTCGCTCCGGAACGCACGGTTCCGTTTCCGATTGGGGAAGAAGGACGCGGACGTCGCGGTCGAGGTCTTGTTTCAGGGACGCGAGATCGCGCGGCTCGAGTCGTGCGAGTACGGCGCCCTCCTGTTGGCGCTGGCGCGGGCTCAGCTGGCGGATCGATCCTGTTCACCCGACCAGCGCGGATGGCGGTCGGTCGCCGAGCTCTGCGAGATCCTGGGCATGAATGCGCCTGCGCTCGACGTTGCGACCTATCGCGCACGCAAGAGCATGGCGGCCACTCGGCTGCTCGGCGCCGCGGGGCTGATCGAGGTCAAGCGAGGCTGGCGGCGGCTCGGACCCGATACCATCGAGCTGATCGGCTCCAACGGACCGTCGCGCTGAGACGGGCTCAGGGACAGACGTCGCGCAGACCGAGGAGCCGGTTCGCGCTCTGGTAGGCGACCATCCAGACGCTGCCGTCGGTGGTGATCGACGGCGCGAAGTCGTCGTCGGCGTCCGTCATCGCGAGGGGCGAGAGCGGACCCGCGGCGCTCCAGCTCTGCCCTCCGTCGGTGGAGAACACGCCGAGGATGTCGCCTTCGGTGCCAGTGCCGGAGACGTCGACGTAGGCGTGCCACGCGATCGCAAACGTACCTGCGCCGTCCGTCGCGACGGAGACGCGCGGATCGGGCGTCCCGAACGACCCGATGGCGGCGGGGTCGAGCCAGGTCGCGCCGCCGTCCGAGGAGGCGACCGCGGTGACGCTCCCGTCTGCGCTCGCCCAGGCGACGACCGTGTCGCCCGCATCTCCTGAGGCGATGGCAGGCTCGAAGTCGGTGATCGCGTCGTCGGCGGCGGTCCGGCTGACCGCCTGCGCCTCGCTCCAGGTGGCGCCGCCATCGTCGGACTGGGCGAAGAGGATGTCCGGATCGGGCCCGAAGCTCGGCGTCCAGTAGGTGGAGCTCCAGACGGCCACAAAGCGATCGGGCCCCTCCGCGGTGAGGGCCACGTCGCCGTCCCAGGTATCGTCGGAGGCGGCGTGCTGATTGATGACGTCCACGCCCGACCAGGTCTCGCCGGCGTTGTCGGATCGCACGAACGCGATGTCGCCGTCCTGACCCACGGTTCCCGAGAGGAGATCGTGCGCGTGCCAGCCGATCAGCCAGCGGGCGCCGTCGGTGGCGATCGCGGGCTTCGCGTCGTCGTGCTCCATCGCGAGCAGCACCTGCGGTGCGAAGGTCCGGCCGTCCTGAGAGCGCGACATGTAGATCGCCGCGGAGCCGTCGCTGGCCAGTGACGATTGCCAGGTCACCATCCAGGTCCCGGCGGCGTAGACGATCCGTGGGCGTTGATCGACCCGCTCGCCGTCGCTGGCGGCGAGCTCGGGCAGCAGAGGCACCGCGGGCGACCAGACGACGCCTCCGTCCGTCGAGCGCGAGAAGAACAGGTCGAACTCGCCGCCGATGGTGTCCCCGAGCGTGTCGTCCGAGGAGAACACCGCGAGCCACGTCCCGGCGCCGTCGGTCGCCAGCACCGGGCTCTCCTCGTAGCTCGACGGATCCTGGGTGAGGCCGACGGTCGACGGGTTCCCGAAGTCCGGGACGCACGACGGTCGAGCCACGACCGTCCCGGCGATGGGGACCTGGAGGCGCGGGGCATCGCTCTCGACGGTGAGGTTGGCGTCGACGGTGCGCGGCTCGGACGATTCGAAGCGGACCTGCACCTCCATGGCGCCGTTCCGCCCGAGCTCGATGCCGACGGGTGCGTCGATGCCGACGTCGGGATCGTCGCTCTGGATCGCGTCGATCCTGACCGGCGTCTCACCGGTGTTCGTGACCAGGAGCCGCAATCCTAGGCTCTCTCGCGTCATCAAGGTTCCGAGATCGAGGGACTCCGGCTGGACGGTGAGGTGCGGTTCTGCTCCGCCGGAGCAGGCGGCGACCAGCAGGAGGGCGGCGGCAGGGCGAAGCAACGGAGAATGATAGGCGGCGGCACCTCGGACATTCAACCGCGCGGCGTGTAACGAGCGCGTAAGCTTCCCGCAGCCGGGTAAGTGAAGACGGTCCGCGACGGGCGCAGACTGGATCTCAGGAGGATCGAACATGTCAGGAGACGGAGGCATCATCGGGAATGCGGTCGGGAAGGCCATCGGAGCGTTCATCAAGAACCTCCCGAACGCGGACCCCACGGACGAGCAGATCCAGATCCGCGACGCGCAGCCGCAGACCACGGCGCCCGGCGGACCCAACCAGGACAACGCAGCCGCCGGCGCGGTCGCGGAGGCCCGCGGTCGACCCAACCGCTTCGAGTGAGGGGGCAGCGATGAACACAAACCCGATCCGCGAGTTGATCGCACGCCTCACGAAGTCGGGGCTCCCGGGCGAGCGCGCGCAGCTCGACGAAGGCGCGCTCGGGATCATCCGCACCGCGATCCACGCGCGGATCGGGCAGGACGATCTGATGGACTGCGTGGAAATGGTGTTGGCGGTGGCCGACGTCTTCACGTTACAGCTCGCGTCGCCCACCGCGGCCGGCGCGCTGGTGGCGCTGGTGAACGATGTGGACGTCGTCGACGCGCTCGTGCGGATCAACGAGGCGCGCCGGCGGGAGCAGCGAGTGCGCGCCGAGGCCTGCGCGCAGGTGGGAGCGACGGCGATCGAGCGGAGCGCGCCGCGGATCGATCAAGCGCGGCCTGCGGGTACGCTCCGGCTCCAGGATCTCCACCGTCCGCGGCGCCTGGGTTGATCCTCACCCAGGCGGCTCGTACATCAAGAACGTCGCCGGCAGCGGGCCGTTGTGCATCGGCTTCTTCATCTTCGGCTTGCGGCGGAAGATCTCCTCGAAGGCGCGCGAGCCGGCGAGGAGCGCACAGCGGTAGCCCAGTCGGTCGGCGAGCTCGACCAGCTCCTTGGCGATCTGCTCGACCACCGCCTCGTCCCCGAGGCGGACGCCGTACGGCGGGTTGGTGAGGATCAGGCCGCGGTGGTGGACGGGGCGGCCGGCCTTCTGGAGGGTGGTGTGGATCCGCTTCAGCGTCAGGTCGCGGAGGTCGCCGTGGAGCGGGACCACCATGTCGGCGATGCCGGCGCGGCGGAGGTTCTCGCGCATCGGCTCCTGCTGGGGCGTCTGGATCTCGTGCGCGATGATCGCAGGGTCGGTCCCGGGGAACAGGTCGATGAGCGGCCTTCCTCCCTCGAGCGCCCGGGGGAGCTTGGGGCGACGCGGATCGACCCAGCGCTTGCGTCCGGTGGTCATGAGCGCGGCCTCGGCGGCGATCGTGCCGCTGCCGGCCATCGGATCGATCAGGACCTCCGTCCTCGGATCCCAGCGCGACAGGATGACCATCTGAGCCGCGAGGGTCTCCTTGAGCGGCGCCGGTCCCTCCTCCAGACGCCAGCCGCGGAGGTGCAGGCTCTGGCCCGCCAGATCGATCGCGATCAACAGCCCCTGCGGGATCTGTCGCACCGAGAAGATCAGCTCGGCGTGCTCGGGATCGAGGTGGAGCTCGATCTTGCGATCCTTGGCGCCGTCGATGAGCGCGTTCTTGACGGTGCCTCGGATCTGCAGTGGGCCTGCCGCGAAGCGATCCATCCGCGAGACCTCGACGGAGATGCGGAGGCCGTCGATCATCCAGGGGCGATCGTCGGCCGCCACGTCGGCGCGGAGGGCGTCGTACAGCGGCTCGAGTCGATCGGTCTCGACGACGTAGAGATCCCAGAGGGCACGCGAGGGCGTACGGAGGTAGTGCACCGCCATTCGGGCGAGCTCGGGATCGAACGGGTAGAGGAGAGTTTGCTCGTCGGCGCGCTTCGGCTCCGTCCGTTGAAAGCCGTCGATCGCGCGGGGGCCAAGGCGCTTGACCTCGGCCTCCATCGCTCGGTTCGCGCCGCCGGAGCCGATCAGGCGGAGATCGTTCGTTCGCGTTACGGCCCCGCCTCCTCGATCAGCATCCCGCGCTTGTCCTCGACCTCTTTGTACTCCTCAGCCTCGGGGAGGGGATCGCGCTTGGCGCTGATCACCGGCCACTGCGCGGTCAGACGCACGTTCAGCTCGATGAAGTCGTTCCACTTCTCCGGAAGATCATCCTCCGCGAAGATGGCGGTGGTCGGACACTCGGGCTCGCACGCACCACAATCGATGCACTCGTCGGGATCGATCACGAGGAAGTTCTTGCCCTCATGGAAGCAGTCCACCGGGCACACGTCGACGCAGTCGGTGTATTTGCACCGGATGCAGGGCTCAGCGACTATGAACGTCATAGCTCTCCTTCTAAACGGCTCCCGTTGGGAACCGACCCTGGCCTTACCGGACCCCGAGCCGTCGATCAATACCGGTGATGCCTCTTTGATCTCGCCTCCGTCTTCCCGCGCACGGTAGCTTCTCCGGAGCATGGGCAGCGTGAAGATTGAGAGCTTTCTGCGCGGCGCGTGGCGGGCGGGCGCGGGAGAGGGTTCGACCCTGGTCAATCCGGCGACCGAGGACGTCGTCGCCACCGCGAGCACGCACGGGCTCGACCTTGGCGGTGCGCTCACCTTTCAGCGCGAGGTGGGCGGACCGAGCCTGCGCGCCCTCAGCTTCGCCGCCCGGGGCGAGCTGTTGCTCGAGCTGTCTCGCGCCCTGCACGCCGATCGGGAGCGCTTGATCGCGAGCGAGATCGAGAACGGCGGCTGCACCCGGGGCGACGCCAAGTTCGACGTCGACGGCGCCATCGCGGTCCTCGCGGCCTACGCCGAGGTTGGAAAGGCGCTCGGCGACCGCCGCGTGCTCCCCGACGGTGAAGGGATCCAGCTGGGGCGCAGCCCCCACTTTTGGGGCCAGCACGTGTACGTCCCGCGCACCGGCGTCGCGGTGCTGATCGACGCCTTCAACTTCCCGGCCTGGGGATTCGCCGAGAAGGCGGCCTGCGCCTGGCTCGCGGCGATGCCGGTCTTGATCAAGCCCGCGACCTCGACGGCGCTCACCGCCTATCTGGCGGCGCGCACCCTCGTCGACAGCGGCAAGCTCCCCGACGGTGCCATCGGGTTCGTCGGTGGGTCCGCCGGAGATCTCCTCGATCACCTCGGTGGACAGGACGTCGTCGCCTTCACCGGGAGCGCGGACACCGGCGCGATGCTCCGGCGTCACCCGCGCATCATCGAGCACAGTGTTCCGCTCAACATCGAGGCCGACAGCTTGAACGCCGCGGTTCTCGGTCCCGACGTCGAGCAGGGCTCCGACACCTGGCAGCTCTTCATCCGGGAGGTGGTCCGGGAGATGACACAGAAGACCGGACAGAAGTGCACCGCGGTGCGGCGCATCGTGGTGCCGGAGGCGATCGCGGGCGAAGTCGCCGAGGCCATGGGCGAGCGGTTCCTCGAGATCACGATCGGCAACCCGGCAGACGAGGCCGTCCGGATGGGACCGCTGGCCACCGCCCAGCAGCGGGACGACACGCGGGCAGGGACGGCGTTGCTCCGCAAGGAGGCCGAGGTCGTGTTCGGCGATCCGGACGGCGCGGTGGGCGCGGTCGGTGTCGAGCCGGGCAAAGGGTACTTCTTCCCGATCGTCCTGCTGCGCGCCAAGAAGGCCGCGGAGGCCGCACATGTCCATCGCCGCGAGGTCTTCGGACCGGTGGCCACGCTGCTTCCGTATTCGGCGGGTGTAGACGAAGCGGCCGCGCTGGTGCGTCTGGGCGGTGGAGGGTTGGTCGCATCGATCTTCAGCGACGACAAGCGATTCGTGGAGGCGGCCGTGCTCGGTATTGCGTCGCATCACGGGCGGGTCTACCTCGGCTCGGCCAAGGTCGCGGAGCTCGCCACCGGCTCGGGTCTCGTCCTTCCGCAGTGCGTCCACGGCGGTCCGGGCCGCGCGGGTGGAGGCGAGGAGCTCGGCGGTGCGCGCGGGGTGCAACGTTACCTGCACCGGATCGCTCTGCAGGGCGCACGCCCGGTGGTCGAGGCGATCACCGGCACCAAGCCCGCCTAGATTTTAGACCCTTTCACCCCACGATCCCGCACACGAGCGCATGATGGATCGGGATCTTGGTTGGACCTAATCTCCCTACCAGGACCGGCATGACGTCGATGCTCGAGGTGTTGCGGGAGTACAAGCACCTCACCGCGCGGAAGAAGAAGGAAGGTCAACTCCCGGCCAAGCTCGAAGAGCGGCTGCAGGAGCTGCATGGGTTGGTCCGCGCGAACGCACCTCAGGCGGCGGCACCGAGTCGACCGATGGAGGCCGCCTCGAGCGGCCCCTTTCCGGCGGCGGCCGCGGCGCCGCGAATGCCGTCGCAGGCGACGCCCCGCGTCGATGTGGAGCGCGAATCCACACCGGTGCCGATCACCAAGAAGAAGAATCGGAGGCTGAAGAAGCTCAGCGGGCTCGAGCTGATGCTCGCGTATCTCCCCAAGGATCCGCGACGCCGGCAGCTGGTGCTGTGGGGGATGGTGGCGCTCTGCTTCCTGCTCGGGATCGGCCTCGCGATCATCTTCGGTCTCTCCCTCGATCGTGCTGTCTCCAACCTGCTCCCGGCGATGACGACGATCGGCGGGGTCGGCTGGGCCGGGCTTTATCCGCTGCTGATGTCGTGGCGCGAGTACGTGGCGCGCAAGAGCGAGGACCACCTCCACTCCCCGGACTTCGAGGCGAAGGCGCCGGTCGTCGAGCCGTTCGTCGCGATCTTCGTCCTGCTGGCCGCGGTGATCTGGCTGATGGTGAGCGGGTACACGTCGGAGGGCGTCGGTCCGATCCTGGGCTATCTGGTCGGCATGAGCCTCGGCCTGGTCTCGGTGGCCGCGGCGGCGATCCTGATCGTGCGGCCGATCTTCGTGAAGCGGACCGAGGAGCGCTCGTTCAACCAGTACCTCGACGCCGGCGAGCACAACCTCAAGAAGAACAACACGAAGCGGGCGCGCCGGATGTTCGACAAGGCGCTCATGGTCGCCAAGTCGGATCAGCTGATCGAGCGGGCGGCGCGACACCTGAGGGACGCCACCGTCAAGGAGGCGGACGAGCTGCGGTCGAAGGGCCTCCACGATCAAGCGGAGCGCTTGATCGAGGCGACGCGACAGAAGCGCGGGATGGCGTACCTCTCCGGTTGGGGCGGTCCGGCGGTGCGGGAGGCCGAGGTCGAGCCCGAGGACGTCTCGGTGATCAGCGTGAAGGACGTGCTTGCGCAGCAGTCCCCACCCAAGCTGCTCCGGATGGGTTCGGTGAAGGTCGCTGCCGAGGGGCCCACGCCGAGCGACGGCGACGGGCGGGCGGCGCTCCAGCGCGCGCAGATCCTCGAGAAGCGCGGCCGCGCGCGGGAGGCGCTCGAGGTGCTGGTGAGCTCCGACCTGCCGGTGACCCCGAGCGTCGCACGCGATGCCTCCAAGGAGTACATCGCGCAAGGTATGTTGCGGTCCGCCGACGTGATCTTCGAGGCGCTCGGCGAGGAACAGATCCCAGAGTTCTACAAGGCGGTCGCGCTGGAGCTGGAGCGCAGCAACGGCGGGAACCCTCCGCCGGAGGCCTGCCTGCGGCTGGCCAAGAAGCTGTCGCAGGCGCAGGACCTGAAGGCGGCGGCGCAGATCATGTGTCGCGGCGCCCTGTCGACCGACGGGACCGAGCAGGAGCGCCGCCACCTGGGCCAGCTCGCGATGGAGCTCTGCGTCCAGGTGGGCGCGCAACCGCCGCCTGAGCTGTTCGAGGCGCTCGGGCAGCTGGACGCCGCCGCCCACGCGTACGAGACGGAGAAGCGCCCCGACGACGCCAAGCGTGCCTGGTACAAGCTGGCCGACAAGCTGCTCGCGCACGGGTCGCCGAAGCAGTACACGCCGGTGCTGTCGAAGCTCTTTCTCCTCGACGATCGCGCACTCGACGACAAGTATCTCGGTCCGCTCGCGGAGCAGGTGCTCGCCGCCCGATCGACCACCAGCGCCAGCCTCAAGGTGCTGCAGACCTATCGGAAGCGAAACCCGACCGACCGCAAGATCGCCCGCCGATTGTTCGAGCTGTACACGGCCTCGGGCCGCCTCGACGACGCCCTGGTGGAGCTCGATCAGCTCTCCAAGCACGCGGACTCGACCACACACCTGCTCGAGGACTTCCAGCTCCTCGCCGACAGGTACCCCGACAGCTTCGACGTGCGCGCTCGGCTGGTGTCGGCCCAGCTCCGCATCGGCAAGGTCAAAGAGGCTGTGCTCGAGGTGAACGAGCTGATGAAGCTCGAAGCGGCGAGGTCCCGTCCCCAGGATTTGGTGCGCGTGCTCGAGTCGCTGTTCGAGTGGGGGCACTCGGATTCGGAGCTGAAGAAGGAAGCGGCGCTCCTGAAGCTGGCGACCGGCGACGACGCCGGCGCGCTCCAGATGCTCGAGACCTACGTGCTCGGCGGCGGTCGCGATCCCGAGGCCATCCAGCACGTGGAGGAGACGCTCCGGACCAGCCTGGTCAGCGGCTCGGGCGGCCCCAACCACGAGGCGCACATGCGGCTCGCGCGGTTCATGCTCCACCGCGGCGCGCCCGAGGAGGCGATCCCGCTGCTCGAGGTGTGCCGCCAGTCCACGACCTTCGCGTTCGAGGCGGAGATCTTGCTCGCTCGCGCCCACCTGGCGGCGTCGAACCCGCGCTCCGCCATCGACTATCTGCGCGACGCGATCGGCGGCCGCGGTCTCTCGGAGACCCCCGAGCTGCACTTCGAGCTCGCGCGCGCGTTCGAGGAGCTGGGACACCTGGCGCAGGCTCAGAAGATCGACGACGCGCTCGACATGGCGATGCCCGGCTTCCGCAAGGAATACCTGGCCGACCGGCTCGTGTTCGAGAAGGCCGACACGCAGTGGATACCGCCGATGGGCTTCGCCGACCCCGAGAGCCCGGCGAAGAACGACCCCGCCGATGGCTCGGTCGCGGGCGGCCCCACCGTGCTCGGCACCACCACCGGAATCGATCCGAAGCGGACGGTGGCCGATCCCGCTGAGCCTGCCGAGGCGCTGGATCTCTCGGAGGTCCTGGCGCCGCGCTACCAGCTCAAGAAGCGCGTGGGCTCCGGAGGCATGGGCGACGTCCACATGGCGGAGGATCTGATCCTTGGTCGCCGCGTGGCGATCAAGGTCCTCCGGCGATCGCTCGCCACCGATCTGTTCCTGGCGAAGTTCAAGGAAGAGGCGCGCATCGTCGCTCAGCTCACGCACCCCGGGATCGTGCAGGTCTACGACATCGGCCAGCGCGCCACGTGGGCGTACATCGTGATGGAGTACGTCGCCGGGCCGAACCTCGCCACCCTGGTCTCGGCCGCCACGCCGCCGCCCCGACCGCAGCTGCTCAACGTGATGGCCGACGTCGCGGACGCGATGAGCTATGCGCACAAGCGCGGCGTCATCCATCGCGATCTCAAGCCCGCGAACATCCTGGTGGCGGTCGACGGCGTGGCGAAGGTGACAGACTTCGGCATCGCGCACGTGCTGCAGGGCGACGGTGGTGAGGAGACGGCGTTCTCGGCCGCGGGGATGCAGGTGGGGACTGTCAACTACATGGCGCCCGAGCAGATCCGTGGCAAGAAGATCGATCCACGGACCGACATCTATCTGCTCGGCACGACGCTCTACTACTGCCTGTCCGGGAAGTATCCGTTCGTGGGGGACGCGATCGTGATCCAGAAGATCAAGAGCGATCCCACGCCGATCGAGAGATACGTCCCCAATGTGACGGCGGAGCTGTCGGCGTTCGTGATGAAGTGCATCGCGCGCAACCCTGACGACCGCTGGCAGTCGATGGAGGAGGTCGGCCAGAAGCTGCGACGCCTACCCGATGCCCTCGCCGACGCGCGCACCGAGCTGTTGAGGTAGGATTCAGACGTGACGCGCCGCCTACCGGCAGAGCTCGGGGAGGTGATCGGAGGCTACCGCCTCGACGAGCTCATCAGTCGCGGAGGGATGGGATCGGTCTACAAGGCCACCCACGCGGTGCTGGGGCGGATCGCTTGCGTGAAGGTGCTCGACCGCTCCCTGGCGATGGACGACGGTTACGTGGCCCGCTTCCTCAAGGAGGCGAAGATCGTCAACGACGTCCGACACGAGAACATCGTCGACATCTTCGACTTCGTACAGTCGCAGAGCCCACGCCGGGTCGCATGCATCATGGAGTACATCCACGGACGCACGCTGAACTCCGTGCTCGCGCAAGGTGCGTTGACGGTGGTCCAGTCGGTCAATGCGACCCTCCAGCTGATCGATGCGCTGCGCGCCGTGCACGCGAAGGGCGTGATTCATCGCGACATCAAGCCGAACAACATCATGGTGGTGGCGCCGTTCCAGTCTGACTTCTCGGTCCACCCCGCCGTGAAGATCCTCGACTTCGGCATCGCCAAGGTCGAAGGCTCGAACTCTATCAAGACGGGCCCCGGGACCATGCTGGGTACGCCGGCGTACATGGCGCCGGAGCAGATATCGGGCGACCGCATCACGGCCAAGACCGACGTCTATGCGCTCGGCGAGATCTTCTATGAGATGGTGTCGGCGCACCGCATCTACAGCGGCACCAATGCCAACGACATCATCAAGCTGAAGCTGCTCGGCGAGCTCCCGGCGCTGCGCTTCCCGGCGCACCTTCGGGGCGTGGAGCGGATCCGGTGGATGATCGAGGCTTGCCTGTCCTCCGACGCCGGCCGCCGGCCTGCGCTCGGCGATCTCGAGGTCGCGCTCCTCGAGATCCGGCGCGAGAACCAGGGCCCGATCGCGACGCGGCCGGTCCTCGAGCGCACGCCGTCGGTCCCTCCCCCCGGCGACACCGAGCCCGTTCCGGCTCCGTCGCAGGCGGTGCGCCGCATCGGTGAGTACTACTGCTTCGCCGAGCTCCCCGCCCGCGGCATGACCCAGGCCTTCGTCGCTCGCAAGCAGGGTCAGGTCGAGATCTGCACGCTCAAGCGGCTGCTCCAGCACCTGACGGAGAACGCGACGGCGACGGCGCGCTTCACCCGCGAGGCCCGGATCGCCCAGCACCTCGTTCATCCGCGACTGGCGCGCCTGTTCGACGCTTCGATCCAGGAGTCGACGCTGGTCCTGGCCAGCGAGTTCATCATCGGACAGCCGCTCGACGCCATCTTCGATCGCCTGCTCGACATGGGGCAGCGGATGCCCCTCCAGGTCCTCGCGCCGATCGCGCTGGGTGTGCTCGACGGTCTCGCCTACGCCCACGCGGCCACCGACACCGCCGGGCGGCCGCTCTCGATCGTCCACCGTGACCTCACACCGAACGCGATCATCGTGGCGTTCAGCGGTGACGTGAAGATCCGCGACTTCGGGATCGCGCGCGCTTCGGTCGACGACTTCAGGACCTCGCCGGGGATGGCGGTCGGCTCGATCGAATACATGTCACCGGAGCAGGCGCGCTCGCAGCCGATCGATCATCGGAGCGATCTCTACACGTTCTCGACGGTGCTCTACGAGGCGCTCTCCGGCCGGCCGGTGGTGCGCCAGGGCGCGACCATCCTCGATACGCTCAAGAGCGTCACCGGCGACAGGCCGCCCCCGCTCACCGAGGCGCGACCGGACCTGACGGCTCCGCTGGTGGCCGCGATCGAACGCGGTCTGGAGAAGGATCCGGCGCGGCGCTGGCAGGGCGCCGCCGAGTATCGCGCGGCGCTGGGCGCGGCGCTCGGCCGCTTCTCGGACGCGTCCCTCGACGTGGTGGGCGACTTCCTGCGGGCGCTGATGCCCGAGGAGGAGCAGCGCGCCGTGGATCTGCTGGCGCAGATCCGCGAGGCCGGAGAGCAGCTCCCGGTCCGCGCCCCATTGGCAAGCGGAGCGCGTGGCGAGCGCGAGCGAGCGGAGGCGGGTGCGGGCGCTTCGCCCGAGCGGGCTCCGCTGGCAAGCGGAGGGCGCAGCGAGCGCCCGCGAGCCGAGGCGGGTCCGGAGCAGGCGCACGAGCCGACAATCACGGTCCGCCGCCGCACCGCCGAGGAGCCGGGCGCCGACGAGCACGAGCCGTCGGTGATGACGATGCCGGGTGCGCCGGCCCCGCTGGAGCGGGGCTCGAGCGTGGCCCCGATCCCGCGCGTGGTGAGTGTGGCGACCAGCAGCCCGTCGCCCCGGGTGCCCTGGCTGGCGGGCGGAATCGCGGTCGCGGCGGTGGTGCTGCTGCTGGCGGTCGTGCTGGTGCGGCCGCCCGCGCCTGATCGCGCGCCCCAGGATCTGGCCCGCGTGGAGGCCGTCGAGGTCGAGCCCGAGGTGGCGCCGAAGGCACCGCCGTACGAGCAGCCGGTCGCGGTCGAAGAGGCGGAGGCGGTCGAGGCGCGGAAGCCGGCCGCGAAGCCGCAGGGCAAGCGGCCGCACCCGGCTGTGGTGAAGCCGCCGCCCCGCGCGGTTCCGCCGCCTCCCGAACCCCCTCGGCCCCCGCCGGCCCGGACCATCCCGTTCGCGGGGATCCGACGCCAGCTCGCCCAGCTCCGCTCGAACCCGAAGGACGTGAAGCTGTTCGATCAGACGCTCGCTGCGATCTCGCAGGCCACCCGCGATCTCCCGGCCGACGGACGCCGCCGCGTGAAGGTCGATCTCGACGCGGCCGAGCGCACGTACGACGTGGAGCTGCTGGCGGCCGCGCTCAACAAGCTCGCGCTCGAGACTGCCCGCTCCAAGTGATCGACGATCACTTCTCCAGGCAGGGATCCTCGACGTCGGTTCGCTCGAAGACGAAGAGGAAGCCTTCCCGCAGCAGCCCACCCATCAGCAGGAAGCCGCGATCGCCGAGGGCCACCACCCGCGCGCTGTCGACGTTGACGATGTCGATCGGGCAATAGCCTGCGACCGGATCCCAGGATCCCCAGCTGGTACGCCCATAGAAGAACCCGCGGTTCGTCGGTACGATCGTCCGCACCTGGCTGTCGATCCTCGAGTCGTGCTCGACCTCGAAGTCGCCGTCGTGCTCCCGGATGATGCGGCCGTTGCGCGTTCCGACGATGAGCCCGAGCCCGGGGATGAAGGCGACTGCGGTCGGCCGCTCGCCCTCGGGCATGCCCACGAGGCTCAGCACGTTGTCCCGATAGCGGAGGAGCTGGTTGCTGTCTGTCGAGATGCCGCTCGCCACCGCCTCATTGGTCTTGATCCACGCGACGCTGTACGCACCGTACTCGAAGTTGATCTCGCCCATGCCGACGCCGCGGGCCAGCTGCCTCCAGCCGGTGCCGTCGAACCGCTCGAGAGGGCCCTGGAAGCTGGTGCGGTAGATCTCGGTGGGTCCCACGCGCGCGCCGTCCACCAGCGTGAGATCGGAGATCGTGGCCCCTCTCGTCTGCACGATCGACATGCCCACCTCGGGATCGCCGTGGGCCACCGTCCCGTCGCGTCCGACCATCCAGAGGGTTCCATCGTTGGCCTCGAACCCGGCGCGGTTGGGCGTATCCGTCGAGATCTGCGTGAGCTGGCGGGCGTTGCGATCGGCGTCGAGCTCGTAGAACGTCCCGTCGGCGTTCGCGACGATGGCCTTGCCGTTCTTCCGCGGCACGATGGCGGTGGGCGTCGACGTCCCCACCGTGAACGTCGCGTCCAGCGGCGCGAGCCGGATGCCGTACAGGCGGCAGAGGTTCCGCTCCGGCAGCTCGACGCTCCGGAGCGCGTCGTCGATCTCGGTGGCGTCGGCGTCGGCCCAGGGCGTCTGCTCGGCCCCGTCGTGTGACGAGAGCACCGACCGGGGCGCAGGCAGCTCCAGGCGCGGGGCCGGCTCGGCGAGGAGCGATTGTCGCCCCGCCTTCAGGCCCAGCACGTCGAGCGGACACGTGAAGTTGACCGAGTACAGATCGATCTCTCGGGGACGCGTGAACGTGGGAAACGCCGGGGCGCTCCCATCCCCGGGGACGTCGACCGCGAACGCCAGCCGGTAGCCGTCCGCCACCGCGAACAGGAGCATGCTCTTCGTCCCGGCCGGAGGCTCGGGCGGGTCGAGCGAGGTGGTGGCGTGGCAGCCCCCGATCGACAGGACCACCGCCAGCAGCGAGCGCTTCACTGCGCCTCCGGGGTGGAGCCGTCGGCGAGGACGCTCAGGCCGTACGTGGCGCCGCCCACGGCGAGGCCCACCAGGAGCTGGATCCACGGCACGTCGTCCTCGCGACCGAGGAGCCAGGTGCCGAGCGACCAGGTCAGCCCGGCGCCGGCGAAGGCAAGGCCCAGCGGGACGATGGCGACGCCGGACGGATTCACCTGCTGCGTGGACCCGACGCGGGAGGGGTCGTACCCGAAGCTCAGGAACTCGCTCCCCGTGTCGCAGGGGGCGAAGCACGAGGTCTGGGCGTCGCCGTGCTTGGTGATGCCCACGATCGCGATCGCGATCCCGGCCGCACCGAGCGCCACGCCGCCCCAGATCGTCGCCTGTCGTACCACCCCGACGCCGTTCGTCTGCACCACGCCGAGGGCCGCGTCGACGTGCGCGGTCTGGCGGCGCGAGACGTCGACGGTGGTGCGGAACGGCAGGTATCCCGGGTGCTCGATCTCGATCGTGCGCGTACCGGGCGTGGTCCCCGCCAGCACGGTCGTATCGGCGCCGGTCACTCCGACGCTCTCTCCGTCGAGCTTGATCGCCGCCCCTTCGACCTCGCAGGCGATCTCGATGTCCCCGTACGGCTCCCAGTGTCCGGCCTCCTCGAGCTTGGCGGCGAGATCGCGCGTGAACGCGGTGGCCAGGAAGGTGGCGGCCTCCTGCGCGTCGCGCACCTCGCTGCGGAGCGGGGGACCCAGCACCGCCTGCTCGCTGATCGTGGCCTCCACCTCGTCCTGCCAGCCGGGACGCCGCGCGGCGTCGCGGTGAATGCGGACGGCCGTCGCGAGGTCGACCAACGTCAGCGAGATCCGGTCCGCCTGCTCGGCGACCGAGACGTTGGAGACGAGGAGCAGATAGCGCGGCTGGTCGGGCGCCTCGCTGCGCCGAGACTTCAGCGCCAGGCAGGTCAACCGGCCCTTGCAGTCCTCGACCACCAGCTCGTCGAGATCCTGCGGGAAGAAGTCGGTGTGCCGCTTGATCAGATCGCTCGTGATCCGGATGAGCTCCGACTTGCTGGTCTCCGCCACCTGGCCGGTCGGCGTGCTGACCACCAGCATCAGGGGTACGCGCTCCTGGACGTTGAGCACCTGGGGCTCACCGATCGTCAGGAGCAGCGCCGCCGGCCACACGCCGGAGATCCTAGTCTGGAACCAAAGCGGCGAGCAAAGCCGGGGTGGACCCGGCCGGCTACTCGTCGCTCTTCTTGTCGGCCTCCAGCTTGCGGTAGATCGTCCGCGCCGCGATCCCCAGGAGCTGGGCGGCCAGGCTCTTGTCGCCGTCGGTCTCCCGGAGCGTCTCGCGGATCATGACCCGCTCGACCTCCTCGAGTTTGGTCCCGATCGGGATCACGACGCTCGCGCCCTGTCGCTGGATGGAGTCGGAGCGCTGGTCGGCCCGCTGGAGCGGTCCTGGAAGATCGCGCGGGCTGATGACCTCGTTCCGCGTGAGCACGACGGCCCGCTCGATCACGTTCTCGAGCTCGCGGACGTTGCCCGGCCAGCGGTAGCGGCGCAGGGTCTCGCGGGCCTCGTCGGTCATGCCTTCGATGCGCTTGTTGTTCTTCTTGGCGTAGAGCCGGACGAAGTGCTCGGCGATCAGCGGGATATCCTCGGGGCGCTCGCGCAGCGGCGGGAGCTCGATGGCGATGACGTTGAGGCGGTAGAAGAGATCCTCGCGGAACTTGCCCTCGCGAACCTCGCTCTCGAGATCGCGGTTGGTGGCGGCCACCAGGCGGAAGTCGACGCGGATGGTCTCGTTCCCGCCGACGCGCTCGAACTCCGACTCCTGGAGCACCCGCAGCAGCTTGGCCTGCACGGCCGGAGAGAGCTCGCCGACCTCGTCGAGGAAGAGCGTGCCGCCCTGCGCGCGCTCGATGCGGCCCTCCTTCTTCTGGCCGGCTCCGGTGAACGCGCCCTTCTCGTGTCCGAAGAGCTCCGACTCCAGGATGGCCTCGGGGAGCGCGGCGCAGTTCACGATCACCATCGGACCGCCGACGCGCGGCGACTGCTCGTGGATCGCGCGCGCCAGGAGCTCCTTGCCGGTGCCGGACTCGCCGTGGAGGAGCACGGTGGCGGTGCTCGGCGCGGACTGCTGGACCAGCTCCATCGTCGCCAGCATCGCCGGCGAGCGGCCGATGATCGGGCGTCCGCGCACGCTGTCGGGGGACGCCTCGGCCAGCTCCTTCCGGAGCATCACGTTCTCGGCCCGCAGCGACTGGGCCTCGAGGGCGCGCTCGACCACGCGCTTGATCAGCGCCGACTTGAACGGCTTCTGGATGAAGTCGTACGCGCCCTCGCGCATCGCCTCCACCGCCGCCTCCACAGTGCCATAGGCGGTCATCACGATGACGTCGACCTCGGGCCGGATCGCGCGCGCGGCGCGGAGGAGCTCCTGGCCGGTCATGCCGGGCATCATCAGATCGGAGAGGATGAGCTGGACCCGCTCCTTGCGGACAATCTCGAGCGCCAGCTCTCCCGAGGGCGCGGTGTGGACCTCGGCGCCGTCCTTCTCGAAGAGACGGCGCAGCGAGATGAGGTGCTCGGCTTCATCGTCGGCGACGAGGAGAACGGCGCCTTCCAGGTTGGACTTCTCCGACACGTCGTTTTGCGCTCGTCAGGCGGGCAACACCCCCGCCGATCGATCAATTCCGGCGGCGGCGCAGGAAGAGGGCGGCCAGGAGCAGGAGCCCGGCCGGGAGCCCGGCGCTGCTGCGCGTGGTGGTGCAGCCGCACGCGCCCGCTTCGTCGCCCGCGCTGGCGCCGCTGAGCCCGAGCCGCACGCGTGCGATCTTGCTCTCGTTCCGGGCGGCGTCGCGGGCCTTCAGCTCGAGCGCGTCGGTGCCGCCGAGGTCGGCCAGCTCGATGGCCGCCATCGCCGAGGTGGCACCCGTCCGCAGCACCGGAACCTCGAACCAGTCGTCGGTGGTCCGGGCGAACAGCCGGAGCGTGGAGCCGTCGGTCGTCAGCGCGTCCTCGATCCGGACCTCGACCGCGTGCTCGCCGATGGTGGCGGACACCCGCGGCGGGACCGGATCGACGGTGGCCTCCAGCGAGACCGGCGTGGGGTCGAGCGTCTCGTAGTCGTCGGCGTAGCGGGCGCGGACGTCGATCGTGTGGTGCCCGGGCATCTTCAGCTTGGGATCGGCGACCACGATCGTGCCGTCCGGATGCGCGGTCATCGCCGAGCGCCACAGGCCGTTGTCGGTCCGGACCTGGTACTCGAGCCCGGCCAGGAGCGACGAGGAGCGCCCCCCGCCGACGTCGAGCCGGACGCGGCCGGTCGAGTGGTTCACGCCGTCGATCCGATCGATGAGCTCGGGATCGTCGTGGAGCGCGGCGAAGGTCTCGGCGGATCGTGAGAGGTTCCCGCCGGGCGTGTCGGTGAACGTCATCGTCAGCGTCAGGTAGTCCTGCTGCACGCCGTCGCGGAAGATGTCGTTGATGCGCATGTAGATCGGCGCACCGCCGAGCGCGTTGGAGACCGCGTCCGTGAGGTCGACGTCGAAGACCAGCGCCTGGTTGAGAACCGCGCCCAGGGCCAGGTCGAGCAGCGTGGGCAGGACCTCCGCGAAGTCGGCGTTGGGGAGCAGCTCGTTGAACTCCTCGTCGAAGTTGTCGATGCGGAGCTCACCGACCGCGACCTCCAGGGAGTTGTCGGGGAGGATGTTGACGTTGAGGCCCACGAAGACGTCGGCGGTGACCTCGAAGATGCGGACGTAGCGATCGTGGATCAGCACGTGGAACGCGATCCCGATCTGCTCCAGTCGCAGCTTCAGCAGCCAGTCGTAGATGTCCTTGCCCATGTTGTCCTGGCCGATCAGGTCGCCGGAGCCGAGCTCGATCCAGCCCGGCTTGCGCGGCTTGAGCTCGAGGATCACCGGCGCGGTGTCTTCCGCGACCTTCGACAGATCCGAGGCGAGGATCGAGAGCAGGGAGGCGTTGAGCGTGAACTTGCCGCCGGTGAGCTCGCGGATGTCGGCGCTGCCCAGCTTGATGCAGAGCGAGCCGGACCGGTGGGCCGAGTAGAGGACCTGGTTCAGGAAGCTCGAGGCGAGCGTGGCGCCCACGTGGTAGGGGCGACCCATCGAGTCGGTGCCGGCGAGGACGGGCACCGGCCCGCGGGTGGAGACGAAGTCGTCGAGGTCGCCGATGCAGTCGGCGATCGGGCCCTCGGCGCCGCCGTCCAGCGTGAGCTCCATGCCGAGCCCGTTGCCGCGATCGAGGACCGGGAAGCGGCCCGGCTCGGGCGCGACCAGCACGCCGATGGGGTTCGCACCCTTGAGCGCGGCGATGCCGGCGACGTCGGCCAGCGCCAGCTGCGTCTCCAGCTTGGCGGAGCTGCCGTTGAGCCCGTTGAGGGCGTCGGAGACGATGTTCTCCACGATCGGGCGCAGGAGGTTGTTGAGGAGCGGCTTGATCAGATCGATCAGCGCGCCCACCAGGCTGAGGAGGCCGTCGGTGATGCCGCCGCAGAAGATGTCGCACTCGCCGCAGGCACCGCCCGGATCGAGGCAAGTGCCGAAGGCATCGAGGACGCAGTCCTGGCACTCGGGCTCGCTGCAGTAGTCGCCCACGTGGATGTCCAGGTCGTTGATCGAGGCGTCCCCGACGTTCACCTGGACGTCGAGGTCGTAGTCCGGCTGCGGGCCCACGCCGGGATCGATGAGGGCGTCGATCGAGATCTCGGCCGCGTGGTTGAGCGGCCCCGGGCCGAACGGTCCCAGATCACCGACGATCGGACACGAGCTGGTGGTCCCGGCCACGTCCTCGTGGAGGTTCATCCGCACGCCCAGACGCATGTTGGTGAGCATGAGGTGGACGTCGTTCGGCTCCTCGAAGCGGATGTCGAGGCGGTTGCTGAGGTCGTCGAGCCAGATGAGGGCCTCGCCGTTGCGGAGCTTGGCGTCCGCGACGCCGACGTCGAAGAGATCCTGGTTGGGGATCGGGATGTGGATGACGCCGTCGCCGTCGATGGAGAGACCTGCGGTCTGCCCGATCTGCGACTGGATCAGCCCGGGGAGCTGCGGTTTGATGAAGTCGAGAAAGTCTTGCGTGATGCGGACCCGGACCGATTCGTTCTGGACGATCGCGTCGGGCCGGTTGGGATCGTTGATCGGGTACTGGTAGGAGCCGTCGCCGCACCCGCCGCACCCGCCTCCGCCTCCGCAGCCGCCGCCGCCGCTGCAGGACATGGCGAGCAACAGGCCCGCGGCCGCGAGCTTCGCCAAAAGGCTGGGGAGGCGACGGGAGGGCATTGGAAGATCATCGTAGGTTGTCCCCCAAGTGTGCGTCAAAGCGTCACATGGCGTCAGTTGACCGGTATACTTCCCCCCTACAGCCCGGAGTGCTCAGATTCGCCCCGTCATGAGCGGCGACGACGACCGTGAGAACGACCCGATGGCCCCGGAGGCTTGGTACGCGGAGCCGGAGGTGTGCGGGAGCTGCATCGCGTGGCGGCCGGGCGAGGCCAAGCCGGGCGATGAGGTCGCCACCGGATCGTGCCGCCTGCGCCCCGAGCTCGGCCGCGTACCGGCGTCGCTGAAGCTGTGCAACCTCTACAAGCCGCGGGGCCAGTTCGTGTACCTGCCGAAGAAGGAGAAGGAGCCGAGGCGGCGCCGGGCGGCCGCGCCCAAGGTGCTCCGCCGCTCCGAGGCCGGAGAGATGGTGGAGACCGCGCCGCCGCCGGTCGCGTACGTGCGCAAGGAGGCACCGCCCGAAGAGACGTACGTGCCGCCGAAGGACATCGACCTCGGCGACGATGCAAGCCTTCCTGCAGTCCGCGCCACCTTCCGCGACCTGATCCGCGAGGAGCTCGGCAACAGCCGGCGCGAGATGCAGCGAAAGTTCAAGGGCGGCTCCGTCAAGGTCGCGATCCGGACCGGGCCGTACCTCGAGCATGCCCCCGACCTGCTCTTCGCCGTCCTCGATCGGCTCAAGTCCTCGCTCGACACGCTGGAGGAGAAGCTCGAGCATCACCCGCAGCTGAACGGCGAGGTGGAGCAGGTGAAGCGGATCCGTGGCAGCTTCACGACGTTCAACGTGATCTGGGCGGATCGCGAGGATTACTTCACCGGGAAGGAATAGTCCGTTGACTGCGCCAACCCTTGGGGATGAAAAGGCAAGCCCGTGATTCCGCGCGAGAAGGACAACGTCGTCTACATCGACTCCGACAGCGCTCCGCGCATCATCCACTCCGGTGAGGACTTCCTGTACGAGCACCTGCCGATCGGCACCCGGGTCGTCTATCCCAACCCCCCGATGCGCGGGCTCCCCCACCCCGACGCCGCCATCCGCTACGCGCTCAATCACCCCGAGCAAATGGAGCCGCTGCACGCATTGCTCGAGCCCTCGATGAAGGTGTGCATCGTCCTCGACGACATCTCGCTGCCGCTCCCCCGGATGGTGCTCCCCGACGTCCGCCAGCGCGTCCTCGAGATCGTGCTGGGGATGTGCGGGGACCACGGCGTCGACGACATCGACCTCCTGATCGCGAACGCGCTCCACCGCCGTATGACGCCGGACGAGATGAAGCGGATGGTCGGGAGCAAGATCTTCGAGCGCTTCTACCCGAAGCGGTACCTCAACCACGACGCCGAGGATCCGGAGGCGATCGTCACCATCGGCGAGACCGAGCAGGGCGAGGTGGTCAAGACGCACCGCCTCTGCGCCGAGGCCGACCTGGTCATCTACGTGAACATCAACTTCGTGCCCATGGACGGCGGGCACAAGTCGATGGGGATCGGCACCACCGACTATCAGGGGCTCAAGGCCCACCACAACCCGAAGACCATGCTCGACTGCGACTCGTACATGGATCCGAAGAAGAGCGAGCTGGCCAACAGCGGCAACCGGATCGGACGCGTCATCGATCAGCACCTCAAGGTCTTCCACATCGAGACCGCCCTCAACAACCGGATGTACGACCGGAAGATGGAGTTCCTCGGAAAGAACGAAGACGACTTCTCCGAGTTCGATCGGTTGGCCTTCCAGTCGCTACGCTGGACGCTCAAGCGGGTCCCGCGGGCCGCCAAGCGCGAGGTGTTCCACCGCGTGCCCGCACCCTACGAGCTGATCGCGGTGCACGCGGGCGCCACCGAGCCCACGCACGAGAAGATCCTGGCGAAGAACTTCGAGCAGTACTCGGTCCCGCTGAAGGGCCAGTGCGATGTCTTGATCGCCGGCGTACCGTTCATCAGCCCGTACAACGTCAACTCGATCCTAAACCCGCTCTTGGTCCAGGTGATGACCTGCGGCTATCTCTACAACCTCTACCGGGGCGCGCCGGTCGTGCGCGACGGCGGCGTGGTGATCCTGGCGCATCCGCTTCACGACGACTGGGACCAGCGGTTCCATCCCAGCTACATCGAGTTCTTTCACCGCTGCCTGCCGGAGACGCGCGACTCGTTCCAGCTGCACAAGCGATTCGAGCGCGAGTTCGCCGAGAATCCCACGTACATCGAGATGTACCGCCGCGGAAACGCGTATCACGGCGCCCATCCCTTCTACATGTGGTACTGGGGGGACGCAGGGAGAAAGCGGATCGGCAAGTTCATCTGCGTGGGCGCCGAGAACGATCACGTGGCGGAGCTGCTCGGCTGGGAGACGGCGCCGACGCTCCACGACGCGATCGAGCGCGCCAAGGATCTGACGAAGCCGAACCCGGACATCACGATGATGCACATCCCCCCCGTGATGGTTTGTGACGTGGCGCCTTGATCCCATGAGGAGCGGAGCGATGCAGCAGAGCGCGGCGTTCTACGACATGGACGGCACCCTGGTCTCGACGAACCTGGTGCACTCGTACCTGTTCATGTCGATGAACGACGTCTCCATCCCGAAGAGCATCGCCAAGACCGCCGCGGGCATCGCCAAGATCCCGGCGTTCATGGCGGTCGATCAGATCAGCCGGATCGCGTTCAACGAGATGCTCTTCGCGGGCTTCGCCGGGAGCTTCGAGGATCGCCTCCTCGAGTTCGCCGAGGACCACTTCCAGAAGGTCCTCGAACCCAACATCTTCCCGGGCGCCTACGACCTGGTGCAGAACGCCCGGAAGAAAGGCCTGCGCCAGGTGATCGTCAGCGGCAGCGTCGACTTCATGGTGGCGCCGCTCGCACGTCACCTCGGGATCGACGACATCATCACGAACCGCCTGGAGATGCGGAACGGCGTGGCCACCGGCCGGCTGATCAAGCCGGTGGTCGCCGGCGCCAACAAGGCGCGCTTCATCCAGGAGTACGCCAAGGCCCACAACCTCGACCTCCTGGAGAGCTACGGCTTCTCCGACAGCTTCTCCGACTATTCCATGCTGGCCGTGGTCGGCCGTCCGGCCGCCGTCAATCCCGACCGTCGGCTGCGGCGCGCCGCCACCGAGCACCGCTGGCCGATCCTGGACGTGCGCTGAGGGTCTGATGAGGAGCGCACAGCCAGGGCGTTCGCGCGACGGCTGGTTGGCCGGGCTCCTCCTCTCGCTGGCACCGATCCCTCCGGTCCTCCACTCGGCGATCACGCACGTCGCGCCCTCCGGGTGGCACTGGGCGCCGATCGGTACCGCCAGCGCGTTCATCGCCATCGCCGGCGTGCTCCTCCTCGCCACCCGCTCGGGCGGACGCGTGCTGGCGACCGCCGGCATCCTGCTGACCGTCGGCAGCTTCGGGGTGCAGCTGGCCACCCGCCCGGGTCCGGCGTTCTTCGTGGGCGTGCTGGTGATGGCGATCCTCTCCCGGCTGTGGTCCGACCCACCGCTCGACGATCCCCGGCCCGACGCGCTCTCGATGGCCAAGGGCGCGCTCCTCCCCGCGATCCTGGTCTGGTTCGTGGTCGGGCCCGGCGCAGTGACGGGCGACTCGATCTCGGTGGCCTGCGCGCTGATCACCGGCGGTCTGGCCGAGCTCTTCACGCTGATCGCGCTCTTGCGGGGCGCCGTGCGTGCACCCGCGCTCTACGTGGTGCTGCCGCTGGCGACGATCGTGCTCCTCGCCGGAATGTTGCGGCTCCACCACGAGGACGCCCTGGCAGCGGCGCCGCTCCTGGTGCTCTTGATCCTGCTCTTCTCAGGCGAGCGCCAGGCGGCCCAGACGCCGGAGACCTTCTGGGAGCAGCTGCTCGCGAACCCCGCGCCGCTCCTGGTCGCGACCTTCGTCGCGCTCGGCCTGACCGGTGCCATCCTGCTCTGGATCCCGGTCTCGACGACCCACCTGGGCGGGATCGACTTCATCGACTCGCTCTTCACCTCGATCAGCGCGTGCTGCGTCACCGGCCTGATCGTGCTGGATACGCCCGTCGACTTCACCTTCTTCGGGCAGGCGACGATCGCGGTGCTGATCCAGGTCGGCGGCCTCGGGATCATGACCTTCTCCACCGCCACCCTGGCGCTGCTCCGCCGTCGCGCCAGCATGCGGCACGAGCGCGCGCTCGCCGATCTGATCGGCGCCGAGGGCCGCGAGGAGACGATGCGCGCCGTGCGGGAGATCCTGATCGTCACGTTCACGGCCGAGCTGATCGGCGCGACCGTCCTGGCGTTCCGATTCGTCGTGCATCACGGCGATCCGGTGGGACGCGGGATCTGGCGGGCCTGCTTCACCGCCATCTCGGCGTTCTGCAACGCCGGCTTCGCGCTCCAGAGCGACAACCTCATCACCTACCAGAACGATCCGATCGTGCTCCACGCCGTGGCCGCGCTGGTCCTGCTCGGTGGGCTGGGCCCGGCGATCGTGGTGGTGCTGCCGGGGATCGTCCGGCGCGGCCGCTTCAACGCCTACCAGGCGCTGGTGCTGGTCACGACGGCCTTCCTGCTGGTGGCCCCGTTCGTCGCCTTCTCCGCGATCGAGTGGAACAACACGCTGGCGGGCCTCTCGATCCCGGCGCGCCTGCACAACGCCTGGCTCCAGGTGGTCTCGCCTCGCACCGCCGGCTTCAACTCGATCGACACGTCGGGGCTGCATCCGGCGACGGTCTTGATGATGATGGCGCTGATGTTCATCGGCGGCAGCCCGGGCTCGACCGCGGGCGGCATCAAGACCACCTCGTTCGCGATCCTCTTCCTGGGCGTGGTCTCGGTGATGCGCGGCGCCCCCTATGCGACGGTCCACCTGCGGCGGATCTCGCACCGCACCGTGTACAAGGCGATCGCAGTGACGGCCTGCGGATTCATCGTGATCGGCGCGGCTTCGACGGCCCTGCTCTTGACGCAGGACATCGAGCCGATGACCGCCATCTTCGAGGTCATCTCCGCGCTCGGGACTGTCGGCCTGTCGCTGGGCGCCACCTCGCAGCTCGACGTCGTCGGTAAGGTCGTGATCATCGGTTGTATGTTCGCGGGGCGTGTCGGCCCTCTCACGCTCCTGTTGCTCCTCCGAGAGCCCGAGTCCGGCGCCCGCTGGACGCTCCCGGAGGAGCAGATTCCGGTGGGTTGATCCAATGCGCAAAGATGCTCTCGTCATCGGTCTCGGTCAGTTCGGTATGGCGCTCGCGCGCTCGCTGACGGCCAAACGGGTCGAGGTCATGGCCATCGACAAGGACGAAGGGCTGGTGCAGCGCGCCTCCCACCACGTCGCCGAGGCCATCTGCTTCGACAGCACGAACGAGGAGGTGCTGGCTCGCGCCTCCCCCGACAAGCGCGACTACTGCGTGGTCGCCATCGGCGACGAGTCGCGCGAGAGCTCGATCGTCACCACGGCGCTGCTCCGCCAGATGGGCGCCCCGTACATCATCACGCGGGCCAACAACGAGATCCACGAGCGCATCGTCCGGCTGGTAGGCGCGCACGAGGTCGTGAACCCGGAGCGCGCGTTCGGGGAGCGGCTGGCCAACCGGCTCGCGTACCGCGGCGTGATCGATCAGGTCCCGATCGGCGAGGACCTGGTCTTCTCCGAGCTCAAGGTGCCGGCCAAGGCGGTGGGCCGGACACTGGCCGAGCTGGCGATGCCGCGTCGCTTCGGCGTCACCGTGGTCGGGATCCGCAAGCTCGAGGGCGGCCGCGGTCAGGTGCGCTCGCCTCGCCCCACCGATCCGCTGGATCCCGAGGACATCCTCCTGGTGGTGGGCGGGATGGACGGCCTCGCCAAGCTGACGGAGGAGCTCTAGTGCGAATCCGCGAGGAGGTCCGGCTGGTGGTGGTCGGTCTGCTCGGCTTCCAGCTGGTGGCCTCGGGCGGCGCGGTGCTGCTCCTCGGGCGCATGAGCCCGGCGATCGATCAAATCCTGACCCACAACGCCCAGTCGGTGCAGGCGATCGAGCAGATGACGATCCAGCTCGCGGTCACCTCCGCGCCCGTCGAGGATCGCCGCTCGCGGTTCGACACGGCGCTCGCGCGGGCCAAGGAGAACCTGAGCGACGCCAGCGACGCCAAGCTCCTCGGCGAGCTGGAGCAGCTGGCGCCGCGGATCATGACGATCGAGCCCGACCCGGTGGCGGTCGGCCGCGCGGTCGAGCTCCTGCACTCGCTGTCGGAGATCAACCGCGCCTCCATGCACAACGTCTCCAAGCGCGCGCTCCGGTTGGGGGCGGCGGGCGCCTGGGCGGAGGTTTTGCTCGGGCTGGCCGCGTTCGCGCTGGCGATCATCCTGGCCCGCCGGATCAACCGCTCGATCGTGCACCCGTTCGCCGACCTGGTGGAGGCGGTGCGCGACTGGACGGCGGGCGATCGCTATCGCCGGTGCCGCGTCTCGGGTCCGTCCGAGGTGAGCGAGCTGGCGGAGGCGTTCAACGATCTGCTCGATCGACTGTCACCGCTTCGCCGGGAGGAGGTACGCGCCTCACGCGATCGGGCGCTGCTCAACCACGTCCTCGATCGCTTCGAGTACGCCGTCCTCGCCGTCGACTCGCTGGGGGAGGTGGTGGCGGCGAATCGCGCCGGGCTCGAACGCCTCGATCACGATCCGGAGCTCGCGCACGCGATCGCCACGGTGCCGAGCGGCGGAAGCATGACCGAGTTCAAGGAGGTCGCGGTCGTCGAGCCGGGCGAGCTCTGGGTGGTGCGCCCGCAAGCGTGAAGTGCTAGCGTCGCCGGATGTTGAAACGGACCAGCAAGGCAGTGTGGCGCGGCAACGGCGCGGAGGGCCAGGGCGCTCTCACCACCCAGAGCGGCGCGTTCAAGGATCAGCCGTACTCGTTCAAGGGCCGCTTCCAGAGCGAGGACGGCAAGGCCGGCACCAACCCGGAGGAGCTGATCGGCGCGGCCCACGCGGGCTGCTTCGCGATGGCGCTCTCCTTCGGGCTCACCAACGCCGGCCATCCCCCGGAGGAGCTCACCGTCTCCGCCACCGTGAAGATGGAGAAGCGTGAGATCGGCTGGACGATCGAGCAGATCGACCTGGATCTGGTGGGCAAGGTCCCGGGGATCGACGCCGCCCAGTTCCAGTCCCTCGCCGAGCAGGCCAAGGCCGGCTGTCCGGTCTCCCGCGCGCTCCACGCCGTTCCGATCACCTTGACCGCCAAGCTGGGTTGAACGACGGCCGGTCGCTGGAGGTACAATGGGCGAGGCTTGCGCCAGTTCGGTCGTTACGAGCTGATCGAGCAGATCGCCGCCGGCGGAATGGCGGAGATCTGGTTGGCGCGCCAGTACGGCCTCCCCGACTTCCACCGGATCGTGGTGGTGAAGAAGCTCAACGAGGACCTCAAGGAGGACGACACCTTCGTCCACATGTTCCTCGACGAGGCCCGCACCAGCGCCCAGCTCACGCACCCGAACGTGGTGCAGATCTACGATCTCGGGTTCAAGGACGGCGAGTACTTCATCGCGATGGAGTACATCCACGGTGAAGATCTGATCGAGCTGACGCATCGCGCGGTCGAGGTCGAGAGGCTGATCCCGATCGGACACGTGGTGCGGATCGTCGCCGACGCGCTCAAGGGCCTTCACCACGCCCACACGCTGGTCGGCACCGACGGTCGTCCGCTCGGCATCGTCCACCGCGACGTCTCTCCGCACAACGTGCTCGTCACCTACGACGGCATGGTGAAGCTGGTGGACTTCGGGATCGCGAAGGCGCGCACCCAGACCGAGGTCACCGGGTCGGGCATGCTCAAGGGCAAGCACGCATACATGAGCCCCGAGCAGGTACGCGGCGAGGGCATCGATCACCGCAGCGACATCTTCACCATCGGCATCCTCCTGTACGAGCTGGGCACCGGCGAGCGCCTGTTCGTCGGACGCAACGAGGTGGAGACGCTCGAGGCCGTTCTCTCCGGCGACATCCCGCGCCCGTCCGACCGCGTCCCCGGCTTCCCCGAGAAGCTCGAGGCCATCATCCTGCGCGCGCTCGAGCGCGATCCCGACCTCCGCTACCAGAGCGCCCAGGAGATGCAGCTCGACCTCGAGCGCTCGATGCCCAGCCTGCCCGGCTCGGCAGAGCTGGGCCGTTATCTCCACGAGCTCTTCGAGCCGATCATCGAGGAGAAACAGCGGGTCCTCGCCTTCCTGCGCCGCAGCGGCGCCCTCACCCAGGAGCAATGGAGCGAGGAGGAGGAGGCGCCCCCGCCGTTGATGCTGGCGAAGAGGAGCGCGATCGACGTCCCGACCGACGTCTTCGTCCGCAAGCGCCGCCACCTCGCGATCGGCGCCACCAAGCTGGGCGCCCGGAAGCCCTGGCTGGTCCGCGCGCCGCTGATGGTCCGCATGATCGCCGAGCGGGCGCCCGTTCGTTTCAAACGACCGCTGGCGATGGTGCTCGCCGGTCCCATGGTGGGGATCGCGCTGATCGCCGCCGCCGCCCCGATCGGCGTGTGGCTGGCCGGCAGCGGCTCCACCGCGATCGCACAGGCGCCGTCGCCGTTCCGGCCGGAGCCGGCGCCCGCGCTGGCGGCGCTGCGGGTCACCTCCGACCCGCCGGGCGCCTCGGTCACCGTCGACGGTGTGCTGGTAGGGCGGACACCGTTGATCCGGCCTCTGCCTGCGGGCGGGTCCCATATCGTCGTCGTCGCGAAGGACGGCCGCACCGTCGAGCGGACGATCTGGGTGAGCCGCACCGGCGCCCGCCTCGACGTCCGGCTCTGATCGCGCATCAGCCTCGCCCCCCCGCTCCCACGGCGGTCACCGTCACCGTCACGGCCACGGACCCACGCACCACGGCCGGGCTTCGTGCTCCGTGACCGGCCTTCGGTGACGGTGAGGGCGACCGTGACGGTGACCGCGGAGAGAGTAGGCGCGGGGGCGGGTCACCGCCCGCAGGTCATCGACCCCGCCCGCGTGTCGACCTCGCAGCGGGCACGCGCCTTCCCGCTCGGGCGGAGCGCCAGCTTCTTCGCGAGCCCCGAGGAGATCACCAGCTGCCCGTCCCCCGTGATGATCACCGCCTCCGTGTTCGGCAGCGACTCGACCAGGCGCAGGCCTGCGACCGGCCCCATCACGAACACCGAGGTGGAGAGCGCGTCGGCGTCCTCGGCGCGCGGCGCCACGATGGTGACGCTCTGTGAGGCGCGCGCCGGGTACCCGGTCTTCGGATCGATGATGTGGTGAAAGCGGACGCCGTCCTTCATCACGAAGTGCTCGTAGTCGCCGCTGGTGGTGAACGCGCTGTTCTCGAGCGCGAGCACCGCGAAGTCCGCGTCGTCCTGCCGGGGATCGCGGATGCCGGCAATCCAGGGCCGGTCGCCGCGCCGGCCGGCGAGGTAGAGCTCGCCGCCGGCCTTGACCAGGAAGTCGTGACGGCCGCGGGCACGGAGCAGGGCGACCGCGCGATCGACGGCGTAGCCCTTCGCGATCCCGCCGAGGCCGATCTTGCTGCCCTTCTCGATCCGCGCGGTGGTCGCCGACGGATCGAGGATCACCCGCCGGTAATCGATCGCCGAGGCGCGGCGGAGCGCCTCCTCGGGCGTGGGGATGCGGGCCTCGTCTCCGGGATCGAAGCGCCACAGCCCCCAGACGGAGGCGAACGTCGGATCGAACGCGCCGCCGGTCTTCGCCGACCAACCCAGCGCGCGCGACAACAGCTCGAACACCTCGGGCGGCAGGGCCAGGGGCCGCCCGCCGGCGTCGTTGAGCCGCCCGATCGGGCTCTCGGGCTTCCACTCGGAGAGGAGGCCCTCGACCCGCTCGAGCTCCGCCACCACCCGGGCGAAGTCCTGCTCGGCCCGGGCGCGGTCGGCGTCGCCGTCGACGACGATCTGGACCTGCACCCGCGTCCCCATCACCGGTGCCTGCGCCTGGTAGACCTCGGGCGCGCCCAGCGAGAGGAGCAGGAGCGCGATCACTCGGCGCGTGCCCCTTCGATGAGCGCACCGACCTGCTTCGAGATCACCTCGCGATCGCTGGGGACGAAGCCGCGATGCACGTACGCGATCTCGCCGCCGCGGATCACGTAGCTCGACGGCATCGCGCTCACCCCGTACTCCTGGGCGACCTTGCCGTGCGCGTCGTGAAGGATGCGGAAGTGGACCGGACGCTTCTGGAGCTCCGCCTGCATGTCGTCTTCGTGCTCGTCGACGCTGATCCCGAGGATCACCAGCCGGTCCTCGCCGTACTGGGCCTGGAGCGCCTCGTAGAACGGCATGGCCGCCTTGCACGGCTCGCACCACGAGGCCCAGAAGTCGACGATCACGACGCGGTCGGCGAAGCTGTCGAGGCTCACCGGCTGGCCTTGGGCGTCGGGGAGCGTGAACTTGGGCGCGGGCCCCCCCTCCTGGCTCTGCGCCTCCCGGGTGGCGCCCGCGCAGGACGAGGCGAGGAGAAGGAGGAGAGTCAGGATTGATAGTCGATGCCGATCCATGGTCACAGCTCCAGCGTGAGGCCGCCTCCGAACACGAAGGCGGTACGTTCCAAGAGAAAAGCGAACTCCGAGTAGCGGGTGAATTGAACGTCGAACTTGGCGTCGATCTGCCAGCGCTCGAGACCGCCGAAGCGAGGCAGCATCAGGGCGAGCTGCACGCCGGGCATGTCGTACCAATAACCGCTCAGCTCTCGATCCATCGTGAAGAACTCGGGCAGCTCGCGCGCGTTCGGGATCACGTATACGCGTTGATAGAAGCTCGCGGGCGTCTGGAAGTAGAAGCGGTTGCGCAGGCGGACGGTCAAGACCCCAAAGATTCGCTGGTACAGATGCAGGTCCACGGTGTGGCTCGTAATGGCCCAGTCGTCGAGATAGAAGCGATAGCTCGCGTCGATGAAGAAGTCCCAGGGCAGGTGGTGCTTCCAGCGGAACGCCGCCGCGCCGCGCCAGCGCGTGCGCGGGACCTGCTCGGCCGGCCGGATGAACGGATGCACGGAGCCGTCGAGGAGCGTCGTCTCGTCGACCGAGCTCGGATCCACGGAACCCGCCAGGAAGAGCGGGACGTACCGGTACACGCTCCCCTGGTAGCCGAAGTTCGCGATCAGTGACCCCGAGAGCTGGATGAATCCGTCCTTGGTGGTCAGCTGCGTCAGCGAGACGTTGAGCGCGTGGATGTTGAGCGTGTCGAGGAAGTGGTTGAAGGGTGTATGGGAGCGACCGACGGCGTTGCCGACCCAGGCATAGCCCATCCCGAACGTCAGGTTCCGCTGGAGGAAGTCGGACGCGAAGCCGAAGCCGGCGGTGATGCTGGCGTAGTCGGCCTCGCGGCTCAGGCTGACCGCGCCGGACAGATCCGTGTCGAGGCTGCGCACGCGATGCGTCGCCGAGAACGCCAGCCCGTGGCGCACCTCGTGGAACTTGTCGGTGGCCTCGGTGCGGACGTCGACCGTCGCGGCGGTGAGGATGTCGGCGTCGTACTCGAGGGCGAGGCTGGTGGTGTCGTAGATCGTCTGGCTCACCGACACGATCGGGGTGACGACCGTGAGGCCGTCGTCGTCGGTGTAGTATGCGACCTTGGTCGCCACCCGGGTGCCGAACGGCGCCTCGGGTTCCTCGGTTCGACTGTCTCCCGAACGGCGACGCAGGTCCGTCTCGTCCGCCTTGGGTGAGCCCTCGGCAGCCAGCAGGCATAGGACCAGGAGCGGGGTCATCTCAGTTGCAGCCGCAGCCGCCGCCGGTGTCGCCGTTGCCGCCCGCGCTGCCCTCTCGATAGGCGAAGAGGTGCTGTTCGAGCTTCGCCTCCTCCGGATCGACCACGGCCGCCATGCAGGGGTCCGCGAGGACGCCTCGCTCCCAGGGTTGCACGGAGACGCATCCGGATCCGAAGACCGGCGCGAGCACCAACCCGACGGTGAGGAGCGCGCGACGCACGCGGCACTATCGTGCGTTCTTTGGACGCGACTCAAGTCGGACGATCGACCTACGACCCAACCTGGATTGTCACGATCGATGGCTCGGGCGTATGCCCATCGAGTGCGACGATCGCCTGCGTTCGGAGCGCTTCTGCTCATTCTCTCGATCGTGTCCGTCGAGCCCGTCGAGGCGCAGACGTGCGGACAGTTCGTCGACGTCATCACGGCGCCGAGCAACAAGACCGGCAACCACGCTTGCGATTCGGACCACGACGGCACCATCAAGGATTCGAACTACTGCTACTGCGATGACTGCAGCATCCAGCCGGAGCGCTGCCACGGTCGGGGCGACATCGCGTTCTGCTCCTGCGATCCGGCCATCCAGCACTGCCGCCCCCGTACGTGCGTGGCGAACGGCAGCTGCTCCGCCAGCGACCCGCACAGCTACTTCTGGGCGCTCGACTGCAACGACTACAACCGTGACCGCTTCCCCGGGAATTGCGAGATCTGCGGCGACACGGTCGACGACAACTGCGACGGCTCCACCACCGACTGCACCAGCACCGACGCCGACGGTGACGGCTTCTCTCCGCCGCAGGACTGCAACGACAACAACCCACAGGCCCACCCGGGCGCCACCGAGATCCCGTGCAACTCGGTGGACGAGGACTGTTCGGGCTCCGACCTCTGCGACAACAACCCGACTGATCCGGACGGTGACGGCTACGTCGCCCCCGCGGACTGCAACGAGAACGACGCTGCGATCCATCCCGGGGCCGTGGACATCTGCGGCGACGGCATCGACTCCGACTGCATCCCCGGCGACTGTCTCGAAGACGCCGACGGTGACGGCAGCCAGACTCCGGCCGATTGCAACGACGCCAACCCCGCGATCCATCCGGGCGCGTTCGATCTGTGCGGCGACGGCATCGATCAGGACTGCTCCGGAGCTGATCGCGCCTGCGTGATGGACATGGATCGGGACGGGTACGACGCCCTTTCGGCCGGTGGCACGGACTGCAACGATCTCGACAGCTCGATCCATCCGGGGGCCATCGAGGTGTGCGGCGACGGCGTCGACCAGGACTGCAACGGCTCCGACGCCGACTGCGCCGAGTTCGATCGGGACGGCGACGGCCATACGGACGTGGCCGCCGGCGGCGACGACTGCGACGATACCGACGACAGCGTCTATCCCGGGGCCCCCGAGGGCTGCGGCAAGGGCACCGACGCGAACTGCGACCACATCCCCGACATGGCCTGCGCCGACAGTCCGACGGACCTCGACGGCGACGGCTTCCAGTCGACGAAGTACGGCGGCGAGGATTGTAACGATCGCGACAGCCGCATCAATCCGCTGGCCCTCGAGGTCTGCGGCGACCACGTGGACAACGACTGCAACGGGGTCGCCGACGAGCTCTGCGCGCCCCTGGTCACTCCGCCCGAGGACATACTCTCGTTCGTGAACGAGACCGGCCGCGCCGCCTGCACCTGCACCACCGCGGCGAGCTCGAGCGGGCTCCTGCCGCTCCTCGGGCTCCTGCTGGCGTGGGCGGCACGGAGGCGCTGGCGATGAGGCTCCACGGCGCGCTGCTCGCGCTCGCGCTCATGGGGCTCCCGGGGATCGCGAACGCGCAGATTCCGGACTTCTGCTACCAGTACGACGACCAGGATCACGACGGCTATGTGTACGGAGTCGTCGGTGTCTCGTGTCCACGCGACGACTGCAACGACGACGATCCCAACGTTCATCCGGGCGCCGTCGAGATCTGCGGCGACGGCATCGACAACGACTGCTCCGGCGGTGATCAACCCTGCGGCGACCAGGACAACGACGGACACCCGGCGGTCTCCGCCGGTGGAGACGATTGCGACGACACCCGCGCCGACGTTCACCCCGGTGCGATCGAGATCTGCGGCGACGGCATCGACAACGACTGCTCGAACGGCGACCAGGTCTGCATCCTCGACCAGGATCACGACGGCTTCGGCGCCATCTCCGCGGGCGGGACCGACTGCAACGACCTCGATCCCTCCGTGCACCCGCACGCGCTCGAGGTCTGTGGCGATGGGATCGATCAGGACTGCGCCGGCGGCGATCCACCGTGCGTGAGCGACCGTGACGGCGATGGGTTCCTGGCCATCGCCGAGGGCGGGCAGGACTGCGACGACTTCGACGCGGCCACCCACCCGGGTGCCGTCGAGATCTGCGGCGACGGGCGCGACCAGGACTGCGATGGCCGCGACGACAGCTGCTCGGAGGATCGCGACGGCGACGGGCACGTCGACCGGATGCAAGGCGGCGACGACTGCAACGACCTCGATCCCACGGTCTTCACGGGCGCTGTCGAGATCTGCGGCGACAAGATCGATCAGGACTGTGACGGCCGCGATCTCTCCTGCCAGGTGCTCTCGGGCGACGCCGACCTGGACGGCTACTACAGTGTGGAGGCCGGCGGCGACGACTGCGACGACAACGACTCTGCCACCTACCCGGGCGCCAAGGAGGTGTGCGGCGACGGGCGCGACCAGGACTGCGACGGCCGAGACTCCCGCCCCGGCACCGATCCTTTCTGCGACGCCTCACCCACCACGGATCCGGGATTCGAGCAGATCCGCGATCAGTCCGCGCTCCACTCCACGCCCGTGGACACCTCCTGCAACGCCGGAGGTCCCGATGAGCTCCTGGCCCTGCTGCTCCTCCTGGGCGCGGCCCTGCTCCTTCCGCGAGCCCGCCCTCACCATCCATGAAGACCGCGCTGCTGCTGCTGTTCTCGGCCGCATGCGCGCAGGCGCCGCCGCCGCCGAATCTCGAGGGGCTCGACGTGGCGTATTTTCAGTGTAACGTGCAGCCGATCTTCGATCGCAGCTGCGCGTTTCCGAAGTGTCACGGCAACCCGGGTCGGCCGCTCTTCCTCTACTCGGCCTCGAAGACGCGCATCGAGCTGGACACGCTCCTGGGTGAGCCGCTGACCAGCAAGGAGATCTGCGCCAACTACTATCGTGCGGCTGCGTTCGCCCGCACGGACTACGAGTCGCAGCTGATCACCAAGCCGTCGACGCTCGACGCGCTCTCGAGCCAGTACCACGAAGGCAACTATCTGTTCGGCCCCGGCGATCCCCAGGCCGACTGTCTGGAGCAATGGATGGAGGGTGCAGCGCAAGTGGGGACCGACCCGTCCTGCATGCTGTTCTGGCGCATCGACGAGATGGGCACGCCCGAGCGGTGCGATCTCTCGCAGGTCGTCGACTGCTCCGATGCTGCCCGGGGAGCGAACCCGTGAGGACGTCCGCCGTCGCGATCCTGCTGATCGGGCTCGGGTGGTGTGGATCCGCCCTCGCCTACTCCGACACCACGACGTTCTCCCGCGACCCCAGCGCGGATCCCGCCGGGGGCGGCGGCGGCATCTACTTCACCGGCTCGCCCCGCTACTCGGGGCTCAACTGCACCGTCTGCCACATCGGCGGCCCCTCCGACATCTCGATCCGTCTGAGCGCCCTGGAGGACGGGACGCCCGCCCGGCTGTTCGACGACGGCTACCAGCCCGGCGTGCTCTACGAGATCGAGGTGGCCTTCGCGGAGGATCGGCTGGCTCCGGAGACGGCGTGCGATCGATCGGGGCCCGATCCCTGCGACCTCAACCTCTTTGCGATGGAGATCGTCGATCGCGCCGGCCGCCCTGCCGGCAAGCTCTGTCCGGTGCGACCGAACGAAACCACGGGCACGGGGCGGTGCGCGGGCTGCTCGAGCCGACGCGAGGCCGGGACCCTGGTGGAGGACGACTGCTCGGTGGTGCTGGCCGACGGCTTCGACGACGTGGCCTTCGGCTGGCGAAACGGTGTCACGGCCTACAGCTTCTTCTGGCGCGCCCCAGAGGAGGACGTGGGCGCGCTCTCGGCCTTCGTCGCCGGAGTCGACGGGCGCGGGCCGGAGACGCCGGAGTCGGAGGCGACCAGCTACCAGAACGACGGCACGGTGGCGGTCGACGTCGCGCTGCCGTCTCCGACCACGCCGGTGGCCCCGGCCTGCGGGAGCGTCCCGCCCCGAGAGGGCGCCGCCTGGCTGGTCGTGCTCGCCGCCGTGCTGGTCGTCCGGAGGTCCGGCCGGACGAAGCCGAACGAGTCCGGACGAAGCCGAACGAAGCGCGCCGGTCGCTGAGCGCGGCGCGCGGCACGAACGTTGCTCTCTCCTGGTCGCGATGGTCATGGGCGGTGTCGCCGGTCGCGGCGTGCCCTCGGGAGCTTGGGCGGTGACCGGGGCACGAAGAATATGGGTCAGTGGTCCCCTCTCTCCTCCTCGATTGGCGGCGCCGCCCATCCCTCCGGAAACGGCGTGGGGTCGACGGTGCGGAACACCGCCCAGCCGTTGAAGTCGCCGACCCGCACGTGATGTCCGCTCTTGGCGGCGCGCGAGATGATCCCGTCTCCGCGGAGGACCAGGTAGTCGAAGTCCATCCCGTGCGTCTGCGGGTTGAACGAGCCGGGCGCGCGCCAGAAGGGAGCCCGCGGTCGATCCTTTGTGAGGTGGAGCGGCTGCAGCGCCTGATCGAAGAGGAACGCCGTGTACGAGGCGCCGTCCGCCAGGTGATAGAAGTAGAGGGATCCCAGCGCGTGGGCCTGGTGGGTGAGGTCGCCCGGCGGCACCACGGTCAGCGCCAGCACGCGCGCCCCCTTCGGCACCGCCCGCCGGACCGGATCGTACAGGCGGGCCCGCTCGTTGAACCAGAGGATGTGGTCCCGGTTGATCGACGCGTTGTGGAGCACGAGCAGGAGCGGCAGCCCCGCGAGGGCGCCGCCGAGCCGCCCCGACAGATCCACCCGCGGCAGGAGAAACAGGAGCAGCGCGGCCAGCGTGGCGAAGCGCGCGTGCACCATCCACACCGCGAACGGCCACTCGATCGAGGTGGGGCCCAGGAGGTACACGGCCGCCAGGCAGGCGGCGTAGATCTCGAGCCCGCGGCCGGTGGGCTCGCGCCGGGGCCGGACCAGGCTGAGGAGCAGCCACAGACCCAGCAGGCCGAGCAGGAGGTACATGGTGGTCCAGTGCTCGGCGCCGCCACGATCGAGCAGATCGCCGCCCAGATTGTCGAGCTGATGATCGAACGCGAAGCTGAAGAGCCGCGCCGGCGTGGTGGCCCCGGTGCCGGCCTCGTGCCACGGGGTCGAGATCGTATGGAGCAGGACCGGGATCGCCGCGAGACCTGCAGGGAGCGCGGCCAGCGAGATCGTGAGGAGCGGCCGAAGGGAGCGCGCAGCGATCGACCGCGTCACGGTCCGGATGAAGACGGCGAGCGCGGTGACGGCGAGGACCATCGCGTGCCCGAGGTAGGTGAGCAGGATGAAGGCGGCCAGCCCGGCGAGGGTCTTCGCGCGCGGGGGGCCGCGGAGGACCCGCTCCGTCCAGGCGAAGACGAAGAGCATCAGCGGCATGGCGAAGAGGAACGACGCGAAGCCCCAGCCGAGGTTCAGGCCGAAGAGCGCCAGCGGCGCCACCAGGCCCAGGCGCGGATCCCGCCCGGTGGACTCGGCGAGGAACGCGGCGCCGAAGGTGAACAAGGCGCTGCTGGTGAGCAGAGCGATCTTTGCGGCGGCCACCACGCCCGTGAGGCGTCCGAGCAGCGCTCCGAACGCGTAGAAGAGCAGGTACGGTGTGGGTAAGAACGACCGCTCGACGTAAGGCCCGCCGTGGCTGAACAGCGCGGTCAAACCAACGTGATTCGACCAGTCGATGTAGGGCAAGTAGTCGCCGGCGAAGAAGACCCAGGCATGCGCCAGGACTGCGGCGATCGCACCTGCCCAAACCACGGGATCCCGGAGCGTTTCACGGTGTTCCATAGAGGTCCGGTCAGTCACTCTAAGTAGCCGTGCTGAATAGCACTTTTACATTGGAGGCGCCAGGCGGTCGTGCTAGTTTCACGAGCCTTGTCCACCGAAGAAAACCAGGTCGTCGAGACCGACGAGAATGCTTCGAATTTCGCGGTGCGATCCATCGCGCGCAACGACGATCAATCCCGCCCGACGGACTATACGGGCGATTCGATCGAAGTGCTCGAGGGCCTCGAAGCCGTCCGCCTCCGGCCCGGCATGTACATCGGCGAGACTGACGTCACCGGTCTCCATCACCTCGTCTACGAGGTCGTCGACAACAGCGTCGACGAGGCGCTCGCCGGCTTTGCGAAGGCGGTCCACGTCTCCATCAATCTCGACGGCTCCGTCACGGTCTCCGACGACGGCCGCGGCATCCCGGTGGAGTGGAAGGTCGAGCAGGGCAAGAGCGCGGCCGAGGTCGTGATGACCGTGCTCCACGCCGGCGGCAAGTTCTCCAACGAGTCGTACAAGGTCTCGGCCGGCCTCCACGGCGTCGGCGTCTCGTGCGTCAACGCGCTCTCCGAGTGGCTCGAGATGAAGATCCATCGGGCCGGCCACGTTCATCAGATGCGCTTCGAGCGGGGCAAACCGGTCACCACCTCGGGTACGCCGGAGGCGCCCCTCACGATCGAGGGCACCACCGATCGCACCGGCACCGAGATCACCTTCAAACCGGACCTGGAGATCTTCAGCACCGTCACCTTCAACTTCGAGCGCCTCTCCACCCGCCTGATGCAGCTGGCCTTCCTCAACAAGGGCCTGCGGATCGATCTGGTCGATGAGCGCGACGATCGGAAGGAGACGTACCTGTACGAGGGCGGGCTGCTCTCATACGTCGAGCACCTCAACCGCAACCGCGAGGCCCTCCACAAGGATCCGATCCACTTCGCGTCGATGATGGAGGTGACCGGATCCGACAGCGACATCATGCAGGTCGACGTCGAGGTCGCGCTGCAGTGGACCACCGCCTACAACGAGAACATCTACTGCTTCGCCAACAACGTCTACAACGACGAGGGCGGCACGCACGCGATCGGGTTGCGCTCGGCGCTCACGCGGACCATCAACCACTATGCCCAGAAGGAGAACCTGCTCAAGGGCCTCAAGGAGCCGCCGAGCGGGGACGACGTGCGCGAGGGGCTGACCGCGGTGGTCGCGGTGAAGATGGCGAACCCGAAGTTCGACAGCCAGCCGAAGCACAAGCTCCTCAACAACGAGGCGAAGAGCGCCGTCGAGGCGCTGGTGAACGCCAAGCTCGGCGAGTACCTGCTCGAGAGCCCGGGCATCGCGAAGGTCATCGTCGGCAAGTGCTCCGAGGCGGCCCGCGCCCGCATCGCGGCGCGCAAGGCCCGCGAGCTGGTGCAGCGGAAGGGCGCCCTCGAGTGGAGCTCGCTGCCGGGCAAGCTGGCCGACTGTCAGGAGAAGGATCCGTCCCGCGTCCGAGATCTATCTGGTCGAGGGCGACTCCGCCGGCGGCTCCGCCAAGCAGGGCCGCGATCGCGCGTTCCAGGCCATCCTCCCGCTGCGCGGCAAGATCCTGAACGTCGAGAAGGCGCGCGTGGACAAGATGCTCTCCTCGCAGGAGATCGTGACCCTGGTGACGGCGCTCGGCACCGGGATCGGCAGCGAGAACTTCGATCTCGCCCGCCTTCGCTATCACCGGGTCATCATCATGACGGACGCCGACGTCGACGGCAGCCACATCCGCACGCTGCTCCTCACGTTCTTCTACCGGCAGATGGGCGAGCTGCTCGAGCACGGGCACCTGTTCATCGCCCAGCCCCCACTGTTTCGCGTCGCCAAGGGGAAGAAGGAGGACTACCTGAAGGACGAGGACGCGCTCGACGACTTCCTCCTGTCCCTCGGCATCGACGGTGTGGTGGTGCACGCGTCCAACGGCGAGACCATCGAGGGCGAGCACCTCAAAAACATCGCCAAGAAGGTGCTGCGCTACCGGGAGCGGCTGGCGCTGATCGATCGCCGGCGCGACAAGCGCGTGGTGGACGCGCTGGTCCGGGCACGCCGCTCGAGATCGACATGTTGCGCCCGCGCTCGGCGATCGGACACGCGCCGATGCCGGTCGACCTCCAGCGGCTGCAGACCGATATCCTCGAGGCGATGAAGGCGTTCCTGGCGAAGTTCTACCCGGATGCGCTCGACCGCCTCGAGGCCAAGATCGTCGAGGTCGAGACCGGGGCGGAGCTCCGGGTGGAGTCGCGGAAGGTGGGCGCGCGGCGGAAGACGCTCATCGACGGCTCGTTCCTCGCCAGCCAGGACTTCGCGGATCTCGAAGATGCTCACCAAGCCCTTCCGGGACCTGCCGGATCCGTTCACCGTCCGGCGCGACGGCGGCGACCCGGTGGAGTATCCGACGCTCGACGAGGTGGTGACCGCGCTGAAGGAGACGGGCAGCAAAGGCGTTAGCATCCAGCGCTACAAGGGCCTGGGCGAGATGAACCCGGAGCAGCTCTGGGAGACCACGATGGATCCGTCGAAGCGCGTGATCCTCCAGGTGCAGGTGCGGAAGACCGAACGCGAAAACGACATCTTCGAAACCCTGATGGGCGATCAGGTGGAGCCGCGCCGCGACTTCATCGAGCGCAACGCGCTCGACGCACGCCTCGACATCTGATGCGTGGAGCCGGGGCCCTGCTCGTCCTCTCGACCGGCTGCATGCCGCCCTCGGTGAAGTCGGTCGACGACTGGCTGACCGAGTACGCGGCGGGGGACGTTGGAAAGACGGTCGCCCAGACCTGGTCCGGCGACCGCGCGCTGGTCCAGGCCGCCCTCGAAGAGCAGGCGAAGGATCCGAACGGTCCGCTGGCGCTCCTCCTGCCCCCGAAGCCGATCAGCCACGAGATCAGCGACCTTCTGGCCAAGGAGAGCGACGATCGCCACGTGGTGCTGGCCATGGTGACGATGAAGAACCCGCTGCCGTTCGCGTCCGAGCGCGTGGGGGGCTCGCTGCCGAACATTCCCCGGACCCGGACCGAGGCGCGGCGCTTCCTCGCCGTCCGTGAGGGCGAGCGCTGGGGCGTGAAGCTGGACCTGGCCCGCGTGAAGGCACGAGCGGACTTTGCAGAGCAGGTCCTCGACGCGCTCTCTCGCCGTCAGCTCGACACCGCCCGGGCGCTCCTCGAGCACGTGCCGCCGCCGCCGGACGATCCGAATGCGCTCACCACCCGCGACCGGATGGTGGACGAGCTGACCAAGGCGCTGGAGAAGAAGAGCCGCACCAGCACCGGCGCGGCGGAGGGCGCTCAGAGCGGTAGCCCGGAGTCGCCGAGCTTGCGGTAGGCCTTGGTGTCCTTGAGGGCGCGCGCGGCCGTGAAGACCGCGAGCGGCGTGTCGAGCTTCGTCCCCGGCATCGCCTTCGCGAGGCTCGCCACGATCGACTTCGAGTCGGCGCGGAGGAACGGGTTGGTGCGGCGCTCCTCTTCGATGGTGGACGGCACGGCGCTGCCGCCTCCGGCCCGGATCTTCCACACGCGCCGGATGCGCTCGGCGAGGTCGGCGTTGTCGGGTTCGATCGACCACGCGAAGCGCAGGTTGTCCTGCGTGTACTCGTGGGCGCAGCAGACGCGCGTGGCGCCGTCGAGCGCGGCCAGCCGGGTGAGGCTGTCGAACATCTTGGCCGGCGGACCGGAGAACAGGAAGCCGCAGCCGCCTGCGAAGAGCGTGTCGCCGCAGAAGACGACGTCCCCGAAGACGTAGCTGATGTGCCCGTCGAGGTGGCCCTCGGTGCGGAGCACGCGGCCCCGGACCTCGCCGAGCCGAACCGTGTCGCCCTCGTCGACCGCCTCGGTGAGGCCGGGGACCTGGTCCCGCACGGGCTTGGGCCCGACGACGCGCAGGCTCGAGAGCAGGCCGCGCGCCTCGAGCGCTCGGTTGATGCCGATGTGGTCGTCATGGGTGTGCGTGTTGAAGATTGCGCCCAGCCTCAACCCATGCGCGCGCAGGTGATCGAGGATCGGATCGGCATCGGGCGGTCCGTCGACCACGGCCGTATCGCCCGTCGCCTTGGCGACCGCCACCCAGACCAGGTTGTCGTCGTAGACCACCGGGATCTGGTGCACCTCGAGCGCGCCGCCGGCGGCGGAGAAGGGCGGGGTCGGCTGGGTGACCGTATGAGCCATCGCCCATCGAAACCACGGCCCACCCCGGGGATCAAGGATCAGAAGCGGAACGTGAAGTGCGCGTGCCGCGCGGGCCGGTAGCCTTCGTCGATCCGGAGCGACCAGATCGCCTCCGTGAGGCATTCGGCGCCTTCGTCCGCCGCCACCGAGACGTCGGCAATCTCGTCGCGGGTGGTCTCGATCGCGACCTCGACCCCGCGCGCGCCGCACGCGTCGACGAACGCACTCACCTGCCGGCGCAGCGGTTCGCCCGTGATGCCGTAGCTGGTGCCAAAGCCATTGCACCCGCAGGAGTAGCTCGTCCCGAAGCCGCGGGCGCCCAGGCAGAACGTCTCGAAGACCTCCTCCGGCGGCGGCAGCGGATCGCGCCCGCCCATCTCGGCGAGGTACGAGGTCTCCTCCGACACCACGCCGCCCGCCTCCGCGACCTCCCGGAGCTCCTCCGAGGTGAGCGCCTGGACGGTACCGACGAGGATCGCCGGCATGGCGTCGTCGACCTCGCGCGAGCGCCCGCGCTCGAGCGACACCTCGGTGCTCCACAAGCGTCCGCGGATCTCGATCCGATCGGGCGCGCCGTGAGACAGGAGCGCGATCGTGTGCTGGCCGCGCCCGCGCTCGAGCGTGGGATCGTGGGTGACGCCGTCGAGGCCTGCCAGCTCGATCGCGTCGAGCCGGATCGGGTGCACCAGCTCCTCCGCCACCTCGATCGCGCGATCGGCGGTCGGATCGCCGTCGAGGGTACCGAAGACGCCTCCGGTGGCCTCGGGGAGGGCGGCCCAGGCACCACCCGGATCGAGCGACAGCGACGGATCGAGCTCGGGATCGACCTCGTGCCGGAGAAGGTGGAGGACGGCGGGCCCCAGCGACTCGCGGGCGGCCTCGGGGTCGAACGCGTCGCGAAGGAGGAGGTCGGAGGTGGCCACGACCCGCGTCTCGCCGCCGGCGCTGTCCAGGATCGAGGTGGCGAGCGCGAGGCCGCCGTCGAGCGACGATCCGTTGCCGAGGGCGCGCCGCTCCGCCGGGAGGGCCGCCACGGCGTCCGCGAAGTCGCGGGCCGGGACCATCCGCTCGAACAGCCGCTCGGCCTCGCGCCGGAACACCACCACCTCCACGGAGGCGTCCGGTACCCAGTCGAGGTAGGCCCGGGCCCAGCCCAGCTGATCGGCCAGCGCGACGTCGCCCATGCTGTACGATCCGTCGATGAGGAAGACCACCGTGGGCGCCGCCGGGATGGGCGCCAGCTCGGGTGGTGCGTCGATCGCCACGCGGACCACCGACCGTTCGCCGGCGCGCTGGACCGCATAGGTGGCTGACAGCGAGGGCAGCGGGTCGAGCTCGATCACCACGCCCGCACCCTCGAGCGCGGTCGCGTTCGGATCGCAGGCCGACTCGAAGTCGTCGGTGTCGAGCCGATCACGGATCTGACCCGGACCCGAGAACAAGGGCGGGTCCTGCGGATCGAACGGGTAGTCGAAGAGCGTGCGGCCGTTCGCGTGGCAGGTCGGGAGCGTGACGCGGTACTCGATCTCCACCGTCTCTTCGGGCGTGATCGGATAGGCGCGAAGCCGCAGGCGACCCGGTTCGTCGAACGCCAGCAACGCGGGTGGCGGCGCACCCGCCACGGCGCTCCCCTCCACGCCAGCCAGCCCGCTCAGGACTCGATAGCGCTGCTCGGCGAGGTTGGCGTCGAGGAGCTCGCCGCCATACCAGCGCCCGTCGATGGCGAAGCGGAAGCGATCGACGGCGCCGGCGGTGGGCAGCGGAACCGCCAGATCCAGCTCGGGCGTCTCGACGCCGCGGTAGGCCCGGTGGACGGTCATCCGCGCCACACCGTCCTCGACCTGGTACTCGACGTCGTGGGTCAGGGGCGCGAGGGTGGGCTCGAACGCCGGCGCACCGCATCCCACCGCCAGGAGGAGAGGAAAGAGGATCCGCATCCGAGATGGGACAGTGGTCGGCGGGCAGGAGTTCCGTGGGAGAGAAAAGGGCGACGAACGACCGGGCCTAATTGCCTCCCCTAGATCCGATCATCCGCCGCCTCAACCTCTCCTACGGCGGACCCAAGACGATCTTCCTACGCGTTCAGGTTGCAGAAGGCCTCGTAGTCGATCAGCTCAGTAATCGTCGGATTGTCGCCACAAACCGGGCAGTTGGGATCACGCCGCAGCTTGAGCTCGCGCCACTTCATCTCGAGGGCATCGAACTGTGAGAGCCGTCCCACCAGCGGCTGGCCCTTCTTCAAGACCAGCTTGATGGCCTCCATCGCCTGCAGCGTCCCGACCAGGCCGGGCAGCGCACCGATCACACCGGCCTCAGCGCAGCTCGGAGCCATCCCGGGCGGCGGCGGCTCGGGGTAGAGGCACCGGTAGCACGGTCCGCCCAGCGACGGCGCGAACACGGAGGCCTGGCCCTCGAACTGGAAGATCGAGCCGTGCACGTTGGGGAGCTTGCGGAAGACACAGGCGTCGTTGATCAGGTAGCGGGTCTGGAAGTTGTCGCAGCCGTCGACGACGATCTCCCAGCCGTCGTCGAGGATCCGCATGATGTTCTCGGAGGTGATGAACTCCCGGTACTTCGTCACCTGGACGTCGGGGTTGAGATCGCGCATCGCGCGCTCGGCGCTGTCGACCTTCGGCACGCCCGCGTCCTCGTTGCGGTGGAGGATCTGTCGCTGCAGGTTGGAGTAGTCGACGACGTCGGGATCGACGATCCCGATGTGGCCGATCCCGGCCGCCGCCAGGTAGAACGCCGCCGGGGAGCCGAGCCCGCCCGCGCCGACCAGCAGGATCTTGGCGTCGAGGAGCTGCGCCTGGCCCTCCTCGCCGACCTCGTCCAGCAGGATGTGGCGGGAGTAGCGGACCTTCTGCTGCTCGGTCAGCTGGCGCTCCACCTGCCAGGGGAAGCCGGCGTTCTTCCAGGCGGTGAAGCCGCCGGACATGGAGGTCACGTTCGTGTAGCCCATCTCCTCCAGCGTGCGGGCCGCAAATGCGCTGCGGTTGCCGCCCGCGCAGTAGACGATGATCTCCCGGTTGCGATCGCGCTCGACGCTCTCGATCTTCATCTCGAGATTGCCGCGCGCGATGTGCTTGGCTTTGGGGATGATCCCGGTCGCGACCTCGTGTCCCTCACGAACGTCGAGGAGCAGCGCGTTGGGATTCTGCTCCAGCTTGACGCGCACCTTGTCCGGGGGGGCTTCCTTGATCCTCGCCTTGGTTGCTTGTAGGAGCTGTTCTTTGGTGACGGAAGCCATGGTTTCTTCGGCCCATTGTGCCTCGGGGCCGCACTCGGCCGCCATTGGATTTTGTGGGCAAAAGCCGAGCGGAAGGCCTATCCTGCCCGGATGAGCCGGCTCCCCATCGTGTCGGCCCACGTCCCCGGCTGGCTCTCGGACGTCCAAGGACGCAGCCTTCGGTACCTTCGCCTCTCGATCACCGATTCGATGCGACCTCAAATGCACCTACTGCATGCCCGCGGAGGGGGTGCCCGCATCGGCCCGCGAGGACGTCCTCACCTTCGAGGAGATCGTCCAGGTCGCCCGTGTCTTCCGTGGCCTGGGCGTCCGGACGATCCGGCTCACCGGCGGCGAGCCGCTGGTTCGCAAGAACGTCGCCGACCTGATCCGCATGATCCGCGACGAAGCCGGCATCGAGGATCTGGCGATGACCACCAACGCCACCGCCCTCGATCACCTCGCGCGCGATCTCGTCCGCGCCGGGCTCAAGCGGATCAACGTCTCGGTCGACTCGCTGGATCCGGAGCGCTTCCGCACCGTCACCCGCGGCGGCGAGCTCGAGCGCGTGGTCCGAGGTATCGACGCGGTCCGAGAGGCCGGCATCGGTGAGATCAAGACCAACACGGTGGTCGTTCGCGACGTGAACGACGGCCGGGCGCTGGCCGATATCGTCGAGTGGGCCTGGGAGCGCGACATCACGCCGCGTTTCATCGAGCTGATGCCGCTGGGCGAAGGCGCCAAGCTGGGGCGCCACGCCGTCGTTTCGGTCGCGGAGATGAAGCGCGCGATGGCCGAGCTCATCGAGGACGATCCACCGGAGCATCGGCTCGATCGCGGACCGGCCGGCTACCTGCGCTCGAAGCACGATCCCGCGCGCCGCGTCGGTTTCATCGGAGCGGTGACGGAAAACTTCTGCGACCGCTGCAACCGTGTGCGCATCAATGCGCGCGGCGAGACGCGCGCATGCCTTGCGTCACCGTCGGGTGTCTCACTCCGCGATCTCATCCGCGCCGGCCTCGACGACCACGCGCTCCGCGAAGCGGTAGAAACAGCGCTGTTCGGGAAGGGTGCAGGCCACGAGTTCTACGTCGACGGCGTGGTCCGTCATCACGCGGTCGACATGTCTCGCATCGGAGGATAAACACGACGCCTCGTGCGAATCGACGTGGAGCTCGGAGACAACGACGGTGCGCCGGTGCGAATACGCCTCGGCGAAGATTGGTTGTCGGTCACGGAGGTCCTCGATCGCTGGCTCGCCCGGGAGCATCGCTACTTCAAGCTCTGTGCGGGCGGAGATCGCTACATCCTGCGGCACGACATCCCGAACGGCGTCTGGGACATGACCTTCTTCGTCGCTAACGGATCGAGCTGAGGAATCGCACCATCTCCGGGAGGAGCTGCTCCGGGCACTCGACCTCCGCCAGATGTCCGCAGCCCGCCATCTCCACCAGCCTCGCGTTCTTCATCCGGCTCGCGAATCCGTCGTTGAGCCAACGTCGGACCAGGAGGTCGTTCTCCGCGTGGATCACGAGGGTCGGGGCCTCGATCTTCTCGAGCGCGGGCGCGTAGTGCGCCACCGATCGCAGGATCTCGCTGGTGGTCCGGCACCACTGCCGCCACTCCGCGGAGCCGCGGAGCCCGATCAGATCCTCCCGCAGTCGGACGGCCGTGGCGCTGTGTCCGATCGACACCGCTTCGATCCCGACGCGCCAGGCCTCCTCGGAGAGCGTCTCCAGCGCGCGCGGATGAGAGAGAGAGTCGGAGAAGGCCAGGATCACGTCGGGGAGCGGCTGACCTCCCGGCGCCGCCACCAAGATCAACCCCGCGACGCGCTCCGGTGCCTCCAGCGCGGTGGCGACCGCGGTTGCGCCGCCGAGCGAGTTGCCCCCCACGACCGCGCGCGCGACCCCGAGCGCGTCCAACACGTCGAGCACGGCCGCGGCCATGCGGCGCATCGGATAGGAGCCAGGCACCTTCGACGACTTTCCGTGCCCCGGAAGATCGATCAGCACCACCCGCCGCTCGCGGGCCAGCGCGGGCGCGACGTCGTGCCATACCATCATGTTGAAGCCCCAGGGGTGGAGCAGGACGAGCGGCGGCCGCTCCTTCGGACCGTCGAGCACGGCGTAGTAGAGCGAGGCCTTGGCGCGCCGTCCCCAGATCGTGTGCGCGTCGGCGTAGCCGTAGTCGACGTCGTCGAAGCTGTGGTAGGTGGCCGACGCGCAGCCGGACAGCGCGAGCGAGCACAGGAGTATCCGGAGCATCGCTATCCGTCGCCCTCGGGCAAATCATCGGCGGGCGCTTGGAGGTCACCCTCGGGGAGATCGTCGCCGGCCTCGCTCTTTTCGGGCAACGTCACGTCCACGAACTGGGTCTTCTTGAGCTTCACGTCCTTCTGCCAGACGACGTCGGGTCCCGAGACCACCTTGATGTCGTAGACGCCGGGCGGGACCTCGAGGCGAGCGCCGCTCTGACCGCGCGCGGTGGGCTTGGCCGCGCCGGGGCGGTACACCATCACCTGTGCGTCGCCCGCGATCGCCTGCCCGCGGTGCGCTCGCACGGTCAGCAGCGCGCGCTCGAAGCGGACGGTGCGCGCCAGCTTCTCGCGAAGCTTCACCAGGAAGGGGCCGTCGATCTCCACCGAGCCGTCCTCGAGCTCGGCGGCGATCTCGTATCTGCCCGGCCAGAGGCGCCAGCTCCCGTCCGGCTCGGGCTCGACCGTCTCGCCGCCGCCGGCGAGGCGGAGCACCAGCTTGGCCTCGGTGGGCGCGCCGTTCTTCAGCGCGTGCGCCGATAGCGTCGCCGGCGTCAGAATCAATCGTGCGCTTGTCGTTGCCGCCAGCGCGGACGGCGACGTTCTCCTCGAGCACGTGCCCGAGCGGTCCGGCGGCCTTGGAGTCGATGGTGAGATCGTAGCTGCCGGGCGTGAGGCTCACCGTGCCGGGCGCGGGGAAGTAGTTGAAGAAGTCGGACGCGCCCGGCTTCGAGAGCCGTACGGTGGCGTCGACCGGCTTGCCGTCCTGGACCACGGTCACCGTCAGCTGTCCGGTGGTGAAGCGCTCCTGGACCTTCGTGACCTTCGCGGCCTTGACCCAGACGTCGCGATCGACGGTGGCGAAGTCGGCGGCGTCGCGCAGCTCGGTCGTGATCGTGTAACGGCCGCTGGGGAGGCGCATCTCCTGGCCGGTCTCCACCAGCCCGGCCTCCTTCTTCTTCCCGAACCGGAACGCACGCACCGAGGCGCCCGCGCTGCGCCCGTTGTTGGTGGTCGTGACGATCAGACCGCCGTCCGACAGGTCGGCGGCCAGCACCGTCGTCTTCTTGCCGCCGATGCGCACGGCCTCGAGCAGCGTCTCGGCGTCGGGGGACGCCTTGTCTTCGAGGATCACCAATGCGTCGAGCTTACCGGCCGCCACCACCGCGCTCTGGTTCGCCGGGATCTCGAACAGCGGCGGCCCGTCGGCGCCGCCGGGCGGGAAGAAGCGCACTGTCGCCTGCAGCAGGACACCGTTGCGGCGGGCTTCGACCCGCACGCGGGCAGGAGAGACCTCGATCCTGGGCTGCGCGGAGGCGCCGGCCTTCACCCGCACGTTCGGCTCGAACACCACCAGCGTTCCGTCCTCGTGAGGACACGCGACGCGGAGCCCGTACATGCCCTCCGCGAGGTCGAGCGCGCCGTCGCCCTCCTTGGTCTCCCCAGTGGCGGAGAGGGCGGCGAGGTGGCAGGCCAAGGGCTGGCCGTCGACCCGGATCTGGGGCTCGACGCGGCCGTCGGCGGCGGTCAGGAGGGCGCCCACCATGGCGAGAGAGAGCATGGCGCGCCCCCGATCCGAGCCTCATCAGACGCGTTCGTCAAGGCGCGGGCGTTCGACGCGGCGGCGTGCCAAGAGCAAGGCCGCCGCCCCGGCCATGATCGCAATGTCGGCCACGTTGAAGATGCCGGTGCGAACCTGCCCGATCCCGACGTTCAGGAAGTCGACCACGCGCCCGTCGTTCACCACGCGATCGATCAGATTGCTGATGCCGCCCCCCGCCATGAGGCCGAGCCCGACGAACTGGAGGTTCGACATCCGCCAACGGGTCACCACCACGATCAGCAGGCCGATCAACAGGCCTCCGTTGGCGACGGTGAGGATCCAGAAGCGAACCGTCTTCGGGAGGGTCTCGCCGAGGCTGAGGAAGGCCCCCTCGTTCTCGGTATGGTGAAGTCGTACCAGGTCGTGGAAGAGCGAGATCTCCGGCCGGCCACCGATCGTCTCCGTCGCGATCGACTTGGTGACCTGGTCGCAGCCGATCGAGCCGAAGAGGAGCAGGAAGAGCAGCAGGAGACGCCGGATCCGCACGGTCTCGTCGCAACATCCTCGGCGTTTGGTTTCTTCCCCGCGTGTGACTGTTCGCACGCCTTCATCCGGCGGGGGTTGGATGGCAGAACTGACGACGCAGCGCGTATCAACGAGGGCCGTGGTGAACAGCAGAAGGATTCTCGCGTTCCCCCTCCTCGCGTCGCTCCTCAGCGCCTGTCCGAGCGGACATGCTCGGGACGATACGGACGATACGCCGCCGCCGATCTTTCCGACGATCCTTCGTTTCGAGGTCGACCGGCGGGTCATCGTCGCGGGTGAGAGCGCAACGATCGACTACTCGGTGGAGAACGCGTCGAGCGTCTCCATCGATCCCGGGCTCGTCACGAACAGCGCCGCGCTCTCGGGGATGATCTCGACCGGCCCGCTCACCGAGACCACCACGTTCACGCTGCGCGCGCACTCGGACGCGGGCGACACCGATCGCAGCCTGGTGATCACGGTGCAGCCCGAGGGCGCCGTCCGCATCGTGGCCTTCACCGCGGACCCAGCCATCGTCGAGCCGGGCGGGCCCGTCCAGCTGTCGTGGACCACGGAGGGCGCAACCCACGTTGCGATCTCCGAGCTCGGTGGCGGCGTGGTGGTCGCGGACGCAGAGCTCTCCGGCACCTTCACGGTCATGCCCCCCGCCAGCACCACCTTTCTCCTCTCCGCGCAGCGCAGCGACGAGAAGCCCGAGACCGCCCAGGTGATGGTCCTGGTCGGCACGATGCCGGCGATCGACACCTTCACCGCTTCCCCGGCGCAGATCACCACCGATCCCTCCACGCTCTCCTGGAGCGTGCGCAACGCGGACCATGTGAGCCTGCGCGGGAGCGACGGCGTGCTGATGCTGGACGACCTGCCGCTGACCGGCTCGCAGGTGGTCAGCCCCACGCAGACGACGCAGTACATGCTGCTGGCGAGCAACGCCATCTCGAACGCCGTCGCGAACGCGACCGTCGAGGTGCTCCCGCCTGGCAGCCCGCGCATTCTCACCTTCGCGATCACGCCCACCACGCTGGCCACCGCGGGTGAGGTCACGGTCGACTGGGAGACCGCGGACGCCGACACGGTCGATCTCACCGCCGACGGGACCTCGGTCACGACCTTCCCGCGCACCCCCTCGGGCTCGACGATGATCGCCGTCGGTCAGACCACGCGCTTCGAGCTGGTGGCGGAGAACGGCGAAGGCATGACCCAGGACTCGATCATGGTGACCGTGGGCAGCCCCGATACGATGCCCCCGGTGATCGAGCACGTGGGCGTCACCGACGGCCAGCTGGAAGGCTCCGCCGTCGACGTGGTTGCCACCATCACCGATGCGGGCTCGGGCGTCGCTGGCGCCACGCTCTTCTACCGGACGCAGGGCTCGGCCACGTTCTCCAGCCTGCCGATGCAGGACGAGGGCAACGATCGCTTTCACGCCACCATCCCCGCCGCCAGCGTGCGGCCGCCGGCCGTCGAGTATTACATCCTGGCGACCGACCAGGCGGCGGTCGCGAACGCCGCCACCGATCCTCAGGGCGCGCCCGCGAACCTGCACCACTTCGCGGTCTCGTCGAACGATCAGGCGGGCCCAGCGATCACGCACACGCCGGTGACGGCCCAGCAGACGGAGGGGCAGCCGGTGGTGATCGGCGCGAGCGTCACCGATGCGACCGGCGTGGCGGGCGTGACCTTGTACTACCGTCGTCAGGGCGCGCCGATGTTCACCAGCCTCGCCATGATGAACACCGGCGGCGCCGCCTATCAGGCGACCATCCCGGCCGCTACGCCGCCCGCGATGGAGTACTACCTCCAGGCGAGCGACACGATCGTCCCCGCCAACGTGGGGCGGAGCCCGCCCAACGCGCCGACGCAGGTGCACACGTTCTCGGTGGAGGCGCTCGACGTGACGCCGCCGGCGATGACGCACACGCCGATCGCGAACGGACAGCAGGCCGGCAGCCCGGTGACCGTGACGGTCGATGTCACCGACGCGACCGGCGTGGGCGCGGTGACGCTCTACTACAAGCGATCCACGACCGGCACGTACACCTCGGTCGCGATGACGGGTGCCGGCCAGACCAAGGTCGCGCAGATCCCCGCGGCGACCGTCCAGGAGCCGCGCGTCGACTATTATCTCGAGGCCGCCGACACGGCCACGCCACAGCCGAACATCGCGCGCGTCCCGGTGACCGCGCCCGGCACGCCCTACAGCTTCACCGTGACGCCGGTGGACTCGGCGGCACCGACGATTCTCACACACGCCGATCGCGAACGGCCGGCCCACCGGACAGGCGGTGACCGTAGCGGCCGACGTGGTCGACGCGTCGGGCGTCGCCCTGGTGAACCTGCTGTATCGCCGACGCGGCTCCGGTACGTACGCCAGCGTCGCGATGACCGGTGGGCCCACGTACGTGGGGACGATCCCGGCAGGCTCAGTCCAGGATCCGGGCGTCGAGTACTACATCCAAGCCGTCGACGCGGCGCCCGCCGCCAACGGCGCCTTCCTCCCCGCGAACGCCCCGACCACCGTCTTCACGTTCGACACCGGCACCGGCGAGGTCGAGCCCAACGGGACCTCGGCGCAGGCGACGCCGTTCCTGAGCGGCACGCGACTCACCAACATCGGTCTGGGCGCCGTGACCCCTGCCACCGATCGCGACTATTGGATCATCGACGTTCCGGCGGGCGCCAATCGCTACACGGTCAACCTCGAGGTGACGATCGGCGGCGTCGGCGTCTGCAGTGGCGGTGACGCCCGCATGCGCCTGTACGCCAGCGACGGAACCACCGTGCTGGTCGACGATCACGACGACGGCGTGGGCCTGTGTCCCCAGATCGCGCCCGCCAACGACACCGGCGCGCGGGCGCTGGCGGCCGGCCGCTATTACGTCGAGGTCGAGGAGGACGGGCAGAACGCGACGATCTCCAGCTACGAGCTCCGCGGCTCGATGGCGGTGTCCGTGTGCGGTAACGGGATCTTGGAGACGCCGATCGGCGAGCAGTGCGATGACGGCGGCACTGCCAACGGCGACGGCTGCTCCTCGACGTGTCACGTGGAGCCGGACGCCACCTTCACGGCGCCCGGTGGTACGCAGGTGGGTGCGATCTCGCCGGCCGGCGACACCGACACGTTCGCGGTGGTAGTGGGGGCCGGCCAGTTCCTCACCGCCGAGATCAGCGACGGTGCAGGCGGCTGCCCAGGCGATACCGTGCTCGAGCTCTACGGGCCCGACGGCGTGACCTTGATCGGCTCGGACGACGACGACGGGTTCGACACCTGCTCGCGCATCGATCCCACCCGCGACAGCTTCGCGGCGAACCTGACGGCAGGCACCTACTATCTGGTGGCGCGGGCCTACAGCGCCTCCGCCACCCTGGCCAGCTACACGCTGTCGGTGATGATCACTAGCAACATCTGCGGCAACCACCAGATCGAGTCCGGCGAGCAGTGCGACGACGGAAACGCCGCCAGCAACGACGGTTGCTCGTCCACGTGTCAATGGGAGACGCGCGGCACCGCGAGCGGCACCGGCGCGTCGTTCACCGACTCGATCAGCCCGATCGGCAACATCGACTGGTATGCGGTCGTCGTGCCTGCGGGCTACTCGATCCGTGCCGAGACCTTCTCTCCCTCGGACGGCATGTGCCCGAGCGGGACGGACACCGTGATCCGGCTCTGGCAGTCGAACCGAACCACCGAGATCGTCTCCGACGACGACGACGGTGTCGGCGCCTGCTCGCTCCTCACGCCCACGACCGACGCCGCGGTGCGCGGGCTGGCAGCCGGCACGTACTACGTCAGCGTCGAGGACTACGGGAACAACAGCACAATCGGTACCTACGTCCTCAACGTCGCGATCCAGGCGGCCATGTGCGGAGACGGGTTCCTCGGCGGGACCGAGGCCTGCGACGATGGCAACACGATTGCCGGAGACGGCTGCTCGGCCGTCTGTCAGTTCGAGGGCACCGGCGAGCTGGAGCCGAACAACACCACGGCGGCCGCCACTGCGTTCATCAACTCCGGAGGGACCGGCGGCACGATCTACGGCGCGCTCCCGACGGCCGGCGACGTCGACCTCTACCGCATCGTGGTGGCATCGACATCGAACCTGGTGGCGGAGGTGCACGGCACCGACGGGGGCTGCCCCGTCGACACCACCCTCCGGCTGTTGAGCGCCTCGGGGACGCAGCTCGCGACCGACACCGCGGACGGGCCGGGCGCGTGCGGGCGGCTCTCGCCCGGCGCCGACTCGGCGGCGCGCAACCTGGCCCCCGGCACGTACTATCTCGAGGTCACCGGAAGCGCGTCGACCAACACGTACCTGCTCGACGCGCGCCTCCTCGCGCCGGGCTGCGGCGACCTCTACCTGGTCGCCGGTGAGCAGTGCGACGATGGCAATACCGCCGCCGGCGACGGCTGCTCGGCGACCTGCCAGCTCGAGCTGCTCGAGATGGAGCCGAACGGCACCGCCACCACGGCGCAGGCCCTCGGCAGCGGGACGACTCGGCTGGTGGGCGGATCGATCAGCCCTGCGGGCGATCAGGACTGGTACTCGGTGGTGGTGCCGACCAATGGATCGATGTCGGTGGCCACGCACCAGGGGGCGGCTGATCAGTGCGCCAGCCCGCTCGACACGGTCGTCACGATCTACCGGCCGAACGGCTCGCAGCTGGTGGAGGACGACCTCGACGGCCCGGGCCTGTGCTCGATCATCGACCGGAACGAGGCCAATCACCTGCCCGGCGGGACTTATCGGATCCGCGTGCGTGCGTTCAGCGCCAGCGCCACCATGAGCTACGTCCTCTCCATCGACGTGCGCTAGCACACGCCGCTTCCTCCCGGCCCTCCGCTACAACCAGAGCGGGGAGGCATCGAATGTTGAAGGCCCGATCTTGGATGTTTGCGCTGCCGGTGGTCCTGGCGGCCTGTGGGGGACCCGAGGAGGACCTCGCGCTCGAGGAGGACGCGCTGTCGGCGGGGGGAACGTTGGCGTTGCCGTGCACGCCTTCGGACGATGTGGCGGACGATTGGACCTGCGCGACCTCGTTCTGGGGAGCGAAGGGGACGTTCTTCATCGCGCCCGGTGATACAGATTGGTTCTATCTCCGGTCAGGTTCGGTTTCGGAGCGCTATCACGTCTGGGCGGGGAACGGTACCGCGACCACCAAGTGCTGGGTCTACTCGAAGCAAGCGTCCGGTCTGGTCTTCGAGCAGTTCACTTCGTTCTGCAACTGGGAGCAAGTTCTCCAGCCCAACACCTATTACTACATGAAGGTGCAGACGGCCTCGACGCTGAGCTTCGGCACCTACCAGCTCGGCCTCGTCATCTATCACGAAGCGCCGGACAACGGACCCTTGCCGGACTCGTGCCCGGAGTGCGGCGTGCTCAGTCCGTGATCGACCCGTCGAGACGGTACTCGATCGTGATCTCCGCGTAGTCGAGGCGCGCCGCCGTGGCTCCGGCCACCGCGGCGTGGACCTCCAGGTTCCCGTCGATCCAGTCATGGTCTCGCGCCGCGACGCGGAGCTCTCCGCCCGTGCTGGCGCGGCGCCATTCGCCGGTCGCCGGGCGCCACAGGAACAGGTCACCCTCCGGGGCTCGCGCGAGGATCTCGACCCTCTGGACCTCGGCGCGCGCGGCGTTCGCCGCGGACAGGCGCGCCACCAGGACGACCGCCGGGCGATCCGCCGGCCTGCGCTCGAGGAGCCAGCTGTCCTGGCGCGGCGCTCCGCCCCCGCAGCCGACCTCCGGGCAACCTCCGAACAGGAGCGTGGCCTGGTCGGGTGGATCGTAGACCATCGCGTGTCCTTCCCGCCCGCGCGGGGTGAGCGGTCCGTTCGCCTCGGCGGCCCAGGTGTCGGTCGCGGGATCCCAGCTCGCCAGCTGCGCCAGCACCAGCGCGCTGACGGACCGGCCGCCGTAGACGAGCAGCCGATCGAGCGCCGGATCGAAGACCATCGCGTGCCCACGGCGCGCCGGTGCGCCGAGCGCAGCGGCATGCCACGCGGCGCCGTCCCATCTCCAGAGGTCGTCGAGCACGTCGTCGCTCGCGTCGAGGCCGCCGAACAAGAGCACCGCTCGCCGCAGCGGATCCGAGGCGAGGGCGTGGCGCGAGCGCCCGATCGGGCCCGGCGCTGCCACCGGCGACCAGACGTCTCCGAGCTGGTAGAGGTCGGCGCCGAAGAAGAGCACGCCGGGGAGCGAAGGATCGTACGCGAGCGCCGACCCTTCGACCGCAGGCGGTGGGTCTGCCAGCGGGGCCCAGTCGACGCCGTCGAAGCGGAACGATCGCGCCGCGCCGGTGGCCGGATCGTCGCCGACCAGCACGGTCCGACCACGGGTCGGATCGGTGGCCATGCTCGGCCAGGCGAGCGGCGGTGGCGAGGTCGACGTGACGACCGCGCGCCATCGCGTGCCCTCGAAGCGCCACAGATCGTTCCGCCAGTCCGAGAGCCCCGAGAGCGACGCAGCGCCGCCGAAGAGGAGCGGGGCACCGGTCGTTGGATCGGTCGCCAGCGCCGCGCGGGCGCGCGCGGGCGGATCCGCGTCGCGCACCAGCGACTGGGCGACACCGTCTCCGTCGATCCCATGGAGATCTCCGAAGCGGACGCCCGTTGCCTGGCCGCCGAACAGATAGACCCGGCCGCGCCCCGGATCGAGGAACAGCGCGTGTCGCGTGCGGGGACCCGGTAGCGCGCCCGACAGGTCGAAGGGAGTCCAGTCGGAGCCGTCCCAGGTGAAAGCGTCGCCGCGGATGATCTCGGTCCCGCCGTGCGCGCCGGAGTCGCCCCCGAGCATCAGGATCCGTCCGAGCGCAGGGTGGAAGACGAGGGCGGGATTCCTTCGCGCCGAAGGCTGGGTGGCGGGCGTGGTCGGCACCCAGGTCGAGCCCGTCCACTCCCACGTGTCGTTCAGCTCCCCCGTGAGGCTGTCACCGCCGAACAGGACGATGCGGTTTCGCGTCGGATCGAACGCAGCGCCGGCGTTGAAGCGAGGCGGCGGGACCGCGGCGGGGGAGCGCTGCCGCCAGGTCCCGTCCCAGCTCCAGGTCTCGGCGAGAGGTCCGGCCGCGCCGATGCCGCCGAACAGGATGACCTCCTCGCGCTGCGGATCGTAGACCATGACGTGCCCGCTGCGGGGCGAGGGTCCGTCGCGCTGGACGTGCTCGCGCCAGCTCTGCCCGTCGAAGAGCCAGGTGTCACCGAGCACGCCCGATCCCCCGAGGCCGCCGAAGAGGAGGATCGCGCTGCGGGCCAGATCCATCACCATGCGATGACTCGTGCGCGGCGGCGGATCGCCGGACGCCGGCGGGCGGAGGATCCAGTTGTAGCGATCCCACTCCCAGTGATCGCCGAGCGGCTGCCCGCCGTCGTCGACGCCGCCGAAGAGCAGCGCGCGATCGCGGATCGGATCCCAGACCACGGTCTGATTCTCTCTCGCGCTCGGACCGCTCGAGCTCAGGGTGACGTCCCGCCAGGTGAAGCCGGCGGGCGCTGCCAGCAACTCGCTGTCGGGGAGATGGAGCGAAGCACGTTGGGAAGGCGTCGCCTCCTGGAAGGCGCCGTCGCGCGGGTCGCGGGCCAAGGTCTCGAAGCGTGGCTCGAGGAACACGCGGTTCGGGTTGTCCGGCTCCGGGCCGAAGGTGGCGGTGGCGGCGACGTTGCGGATCAGAGCCGGCTCGCTGGCGTTGCCGGCGGCGTCGAGCGCGCGGGCGAAGACGCGGTCGCGGTCGGCGGTCGACAGGTGGATCGGCGGAATCGCGCCGTCTTCGGCCGCAGGCTCGCTACGGCCAATCTCCTCGGCGCCGTCGAGGATCGCGAGGATGGCGCCGGGCTCGGCCGCGGCCGCCGAGCCGGTGACGGTGAACGACGGGAGGCCGGCGGTGGCGTCGTCGCCGAACGGCACGCGGTGATAGACGAGGCAGCCGTCGCAGTCCACGTTCGGGACCGGCGGCGCGACGGTGTCGGCGACGAACGTGCCCGCGAAGATCCCAAAGGCGCGGTTGCCCGCCAGATCCTTCGCCTCCACCACCACCAGATAGGTGCGCCCATCGAGGTCGGGCCGCGCGGGGAACTCGAGCGTGCAGCGCCAGCTCAACCCGAAGCCCGCGCACCGATCGAACGGGATCGCGTCGCCGGTGCCCACGGCGGTGAGGGACGGCGGCGCGGACAGCGGCTCCGAGAGCGCGAAGCTCACCTCCACGGTCGTGCCCGCGCGGACGCGGCCGACAGTCGAGAGCGGGTTGGCGTCGTCCGGGATGAGGCGGAGGCCGGCCGAGCCGGGGAGGAGCTGCGGCGGCATCACGTCGAGCGTGACCGCCGCGGTGGCCGTGCGCGACGCGTAGCCCTGGGCGTCGAGGAAGCGCACGTAGACGCCGCGGAAGCAGGCGTCGCTGGCGAAGCAGCGGGGCTCGATCCCGAGCTCGAGGTCCCAATTGATCGGAGCGTCGAGGTCGGTCGTGACGGTGGCGCGTTCGGGGAACTGGACGAAGTTGGAGACTTGCGCGCGGACGCCGCGGTCGGAGGTGAGCCTGAGCTCGACGGTCGACGTGCGCACGAATCCCGGCGTGCGCGTCACGATCGTCACGCGGTTCGATTCGGGCGGACGGTCGAACAGCGAGACGGGGACGTCGAGCTCGTCTCCCGGGTGGATCGAGAAGGGCTCGGAGAGGCCGTACGCGATCACCTGGCTGTCGAGCGACGGCCCCTCGCGCAGCTCGGCGATCGCCACCCGACGATCGCCGTGTGGCACCGTCAGGGGCCCGAGGCCGAGCGTGGTCGCCGAGGGCGCCAGCTCGACCGGCCCCTCGCTCCGCAGGATCGGACCGGCGGTGCGGAGATCGCTCCGCTCCTCGATCCGTACCGAGACGAAGAGCGTCTCGTTGGGCAGGCCTGCCGGGAGCAGGAAGCGCACGTGCGCCACGCCCGCCGGATCACAGGCGGTGAGCGCGGCGAACGCGGCCAGGACGGGGAGGCGCACGCGTCGAGTCTAGGGCGTCGGACCGCCCGGGGGCGTACAATCCGTCACTGCTGGTTGAGGGTCCAGTTGTAGTCGAGGTGCTCGACCTTCGGATTGTCGCCCAGGCTCTTGATGAGGTTCGCCGGGAGGTGTTTGCGTACGAAGGCCACCACGCCCTGGGGCCCCCCGAAGTCCGCCTGGTACCACTTCGAAGATCATCGACAGCTTCATCGCGCCGTCGGTCACCTGAGCCCCGGTGGGTGAGCTCAGGTACCGCTCGGTCGCCGCGTCCATACGCGCCGATACGTCGCTGCCGGCGAACGGAAGCGGCTCCAGGATCGGGCAGCCGACCGCTCCGCAGACCAGGATGAAGTGCGTCCGCGGATCCTGAGCGAACGGGTTGAGGATCTTCTTCTCAAGCGCGTCGAGCGTGACCTGCTGCCCGGCGACCGGGTGCGTCTCCTCGTTGAAGAACCCCTTCACGTCGAGCACGGAGCGCGGGCGCCCGTGCGCGATCACCGACTGGATCACGAGCGCGTTGTAGGCGTCGGCGAGGAACCCGATCTTCGCGTTGCGCTCCTCCGGCATCTTGGCCTTCGCGACCGCGTCCAGATAGGCGTCGAGCTTCTTTCGGTCCTGACTCTCGATCGCGCGGTAGTCGACCCGCCCGTCCTTCACGCGCGCGACCAGGATCTGGCGATAGAGCTCGGCGGCGCTCTTGTCGACCTGCGCCGTGGACGCCAGCGCGACCGCGGTGACCAGTCCGATCGTGGACATCATCCGCCCCTTCTATTCGAACGAAGCCCACTCGGGAAGCTCGAACGGGAACATCTTGGTCAGCGGATGATCACCGAGCGAGCGGCTGGCGATGAAGCTCTGGTAGAGCGTTTGGGCGTGGCCGATCAGTGCGCGATCCGTGTCCTCGTCGTGGTCGCGGAGCAGCTCGATCATGCGGACGAATGCGTCGGTCGCGTAAGCGTACGGGATCTGGTAGGCGGCCTGCGGCAGATCGTAGAAGAGGGCGTCCACGGTCTCGGGCACCAGACCGCGGGGTACCTGGACGTCGCGCTCGAGGCGGCCGAGCAGGTTGAAGAACGTCTTGGCCCCGCGCTCGAGCGCGAACGCATGGCGGCGGCGGAGCTGCGTGCTCTTCCCGATCACCGCGCTCAGGATGGTGAACCCGACCACGATCTCGAACGGCGCGCGGCTCTGCGTGATCAAGGATGCTAACCCCTCCGCCCGCTCCGAGGTCGGCTTCAGCTGTTCGAGGAGCTCGTTGATCTTGCGGAGGAACGTCTTCATGTCGCTCGGATCGTGGAGGTCCGCGAAGACGTCCGGCGCGAACCCGCCGATCGGCCGCATCGGATCCACCTCGGACGCGTTCCCCGGCTTCGCCTTCGCGCGGTCGAGCGCCCGCCGGTTCGCCTTGACCTTGTCGGCGCGCTCCTTCTCCACCTTGGCGGCCCAGTCGGCGGAGGGGCCTTCGTCGGGGCCCAGCGTTCCGGGGGGTGTCACCCCGCTCACGCCCGAGGCGCTCCAGCGGGTCTTTCGAGGCGCGTCCGAGAGCCGGCGGCCAGGGGGCACCACACCCTTCACGCGGGTGCCCTTCTGCCAGGGGCTATCGCCGCCCTCCTTCTGGCTCATTGACGCGCCGTTTCGCCGCCGTCCTTCTTGCGCGCCACCACCTCGGTGCTCCGGAACCGCGCCAGCGCGATGCCGATGCGATCCTGGATCCGCCACATCGTTCGCGCGCGGCCCTGGTAGTCGTTCATCATCACGCTGAACGCCAGCACCTGATCGTTCTGGGTGACCACATAGCCGGAGAGCGCGCTGACGCCGGTCAGCGATCCGGTCTTGGCCCGGAGTCGCTGGACTGCAGGTGAGTTCTCGAACCGGCTGGTGATCGTGCCGCTGTTGCCGGCGACCGCAAGTGAGGAGACGAACTCGGGCCGCACCTCGAAGCGCTGATACATGTTCTGCAGGACCCAGGTGATCGTCGCCGGTGTCACCCGGTTCACGTCGTTGAGCCCGGAGCCGTTGCCCAGGACGAAGGTTCCGTCCTGGATGCCCAGCTCGAGGAGGAAGTCGCGGATCGCGCGGTTGCCTTTGTCCCAGGAGCCGGGCGCATCGTAGAGCTCTGCGCCGAGCGTCTTGAGGATCTGCTCGGCCATGAAGTTGTTCGAGTACTTGTTGAGCGTCGAGATGATCTCCGCGAGCGGTACCGACCACTGAGCCGCCACGTGGACAGTGCCGCGCATCGGCATCGGCCCGATCTTCGCCTTGCCTCGAACGTCCACGCCGCGGAGGTTCAGCAGGTAGACGATGGTCTCGGCCGCATAACGCGCCGGATCGTTGACCGGCTCCCGGACCACCTTGCCGTCCTGGTCCGACAGGCTGATCGAGCCCCGGACGCTGACGCGGACGCCTCCGTCCGGCAGATCGCTGGTGCCGAACCAGAGACGCGTGCGTGAGCCCGGCCCGCGGGTGCTGGTGGTCTGCACGATCTCGATGGAGGGGATGGGGGGCCAGACCTCGATCTTGGCGGGGTCGTTGAGCTTGTCCCCCGGGAGGACGCGCACCGTGAAGGTGTTGAAGTTCACCGAAAGCGCGCCGATCGGCGCCGCATAGGCGTGGTCTCCATGCTCCTGATCCCAGCCCGGGCCCTCGAGGATCGAGTCGAAGAAGCTGGGGTCGACGATGACGTTGCCGGTGATCTTCGTGATCCCGTGCATCGCGATCTCGTTGACGAAGCCGAACAGGTTCTCGGTGGTGAGGAGGGGGTCGCCCATCCCCTTGATGTACAGGTTGCCCTCGAGGACGCCGCGCTTGAGCTCCGGGTCGCGGCGGCAGAGGGTCCGGAAGCGGTAGCTCGGCCCGAGGTAGTGGAGGGCCGTGGCCGTCGTCAGGATCTTCATGTTCGAAGCCGGGTTGAAGAGCTTCAATCCGTTCTTGTCGAAGAGGACGCGGCCGTCGCTCAGGTTGCGGACGTGAACCCCGGCGAAGGCACCCCCGAGATCGGGGGAGCGCAAGATATCTTGCAACTCCGCCACCAGCCGGGCCTCGGCCGGGTCGCTGTCTGCCCACGCGCGCGGCGCCCAACCCAGGAGCGCAACCACCAGAACCGCCGTCTTCATCGAAAGGTCCGCGTAGGATAACACTGCCCGGCGACCTGCGCGAAGCGGGCCCCTATCCATCCGACCCGGGCTTTCGTACCGTGGGTCAGAAGAATCGAGCGATATGACCCGGAGTGCTCAAATCGAATACGCAATCGGACAGCTCCTCATCGGGGGGTTCGAAGGTACGACAGTGCCCCGAGAGCTCACGTCGCTGGCCGAGCGTGGATATCTTGGGGGTGCGATCCTTTTCAATCGCAACTTCTCTTCGCTCGCCGCTGCGCGCGACCTCGTGTCGACCCTGCACGCGCTGCGTGCGCCTGTGCCCCTCCTCCTCGCCGTGGACCAGGAGGGTGGGCGCATCCAGACCCTCAGCCCACCCTTTCCCCAGCTCCCGTCGATGCGAGCGGTCGGGGAGGCGGCCCGGAAGAGCCTGGTGCATCGGATCGCGGGTCTGCTGGCGCGAGCTCTCCGAGTGGTCGGATTTCACCAGGACTATGCGCCGGTCCTCGACGTCGACAGCCGTCCGGACGACCCGGTGATCGGCGACCGCGCCTTCTCTCGAGATCCGAACGTGGTGGCTCGTCTCGGGGCAGCCTTCGTCGACGGTCTCCAGTCCGACGGGATCGCCGCCTGCGGTAAGCACTTCCCGGGTCATGCGCTTCCTTTGCTCCCTCACGATCTCGGGCGGCTGATGCAGGTCGAGCTGGTGCCGTTCCGCGCCGCGATCCGCGCGGGTGTGGCGTCGATCATGACCGCGCACGTCGTGTTTCCGGCGCTCGATCGGGACCTGGAGCCGCTCTTGCGCCGAGAGCTGGGCTTCGAGGGGGTGATCGTCGCCGACGACCTGGAGAAGGGCGCGATCGCCGCCCACTACGGCGTCGAGGATGCCGCCGTGCGCGCGCTCCGCGCCGGCTGCGATCAACTGATCCTTCCCGCGCCGCAGTCGATCGCGCGGGCACACGAGGCGATCGTGCGGGCGGTGGAGCAGGGCGCGCTGTCCGCGGACCGGGTCTTCGCCTCGGCGGCGCGGGTCAATCGCCTCAAGGCGGCCTACGTGTACGGTCGGCCAGGTCCGGTCGAGGGCGACCTGGTCGCGCACCTCCCGACGTCAGAGCACGCGGCCCTACTCGAAGCCCTCGCCGCGGGACCGAGGCCAGCCTCCCCGGACCCCGCCGAGGAGCAGGAGTTCGAGTTCGAGGGCGATCCGGACGAGCGCCTCGAGCTGGACGTCTGAGGCGGAATACGAGCCTGGAACGGGGGTGTTGACCCCGGGGAGTCCCCGGAAGGAGGGTCGTGCTTCATGGTCGCCTGGATCGTCGCCATTCTCCTCAAAGCTGCCGTCGTGGTGCTGATCGCGAAGCTCGTCCCCGGCGTGCGAGTGCGAGGATACAGCTCCGCCATCGGCGTCGCGCTCGTGTATGGGCTCTTGTCGTTCTTCCTCGGATGGATCCTCCGCGCGCTCGCGTTCCCACTGATCATCCTGACGTTCGGGCTCTTCGCCTTGGTGATCAACGGTCTTCTCTTGTGGCTCACCGACAAGATGCTCGAGAGCTTCGAGATCAAGGGTGGGAAGTCGCTCGCCCTGGCCACCGTCCTGATGACCGTCGGCTTCGTCCTCGTCGAGCTGATCGTTCGCCAATCCTTCGGGGTGTAGGTTTCTCCGTCGGCGGATCGGCGCTAGCCTCGGCGTCGGCGTGCCACGGGCATCGCTCGCTCTCGCTCTGTTCCTCGTCGTTGGCGCCTGCAAGAGTGCCGGCTCGCTCCCCCCTCCGCCCGAACCGCCCCCACCTCCGCCGCACGTCGAAGCCGAATCGATCTGCGCGCCCACCGGGGCGGCGTGCTTCACCCGCGCCGAGTCCCGGGCCGAGACGGACGCGCGAGGCGCCGAGGCGGAGCTACGGATGTGCCTCACCTGCGTCGACGCTCCGCCCGCCAGCTACCAGCTCCTGGCGACCTTGCTCGGCGATCGCGGGGCGCAGGAGGAGGCGCGCGAGACGCTGCAGCTGGGGACCAAGCGCTTCCCGTCGAGCGTGCTGCTCCAGCAATCGCTCGGTCGTCTCTCGCTCGCGATGGGCCGGCACCGCGAGGGCATCTCGGCGCTGGCCGAGGCCCACCGGCTCCGGCCCAACGACGAGGACATCGAGGCCGAATACGAGCTGGCGCTGGCTGCCCACGGCACCAAGGAGGATCGCATCGAGGCCGAGCTCCAGCCGCTCCTGCTCGAGGCGACCGGTCGCTACGAGATCGACGACAGCGCCGGTGCGATCGAGGTGCTCCAGACGGCGCTGGCGAAGACCGCCTCGGTGCCGCGCCTGCGCGCGCTCGTGCATCACCGGCTGGCGATGGTCCACCTCGGTGCCGGGCACCTGGCGCAGGCGAAGAAGCACCTGGAGGCGGCCATGCGCGCCGAGAAGGACCACACCGATCTCCGCGCCGAGGTCCTCGTCAGCTACGCCGAGGTCTTGCTCTCGGAGGGCAAGCTCGGCGACGCCGAGAAGGCGGCCAACGAGGCGATCGACATCGCGCCCAAGAACCCGCTCGCCTACGCGAACCTCGCGATCGCCCGCTCGCTCGCGGGCAACCGCGACGGCGCGATCTCGGCGTTCGAGAAGGCGTTCGACAGCGGTCTGGCGCGCCGGCTCACGCTTCACGACTTCATGGCGATCGGCAAGCCGATCGACGCGCTCAAGGCTCACCCCGGCTTCGCCGAGATGGTGAAGCGCGCCTATCCGTCGGAGTACAAGCCTTAGCTAAGAGCCGGTCCAGAAACCGTTCCGTTCGCAGTTTGCTGTTTCGGTGCGCCGCGAAGCGGCGTCGTTCCTAGCAGGATGAGAGGAGCCTGCCCTGATAGTAATCGAGCAGTCAGGTAGCCAGATCCCCTGCGTGGCGCCGCGAGGTGCCCAGCAGAAGCGGGATCAGAACGGTCACGGGCGGCAATCCGTGGCTGCGAAGTGGCGGGCCGCAGCGCGAAGCGAACCCAGCCGTAGCCTGGTAAGGATATGGAGAGGCCGAGCCCCTCGGAACAGGGCGAAGGCAGGACGGACGTGAACAGCGGCTCGATGCGCGAAGCGTTCCGCTCTCCCGGGGTAACAGGGGCAGCACGCCACGAAAGGAAGACGTTGAACGCGGGAGACCTCGACCGGCGCGGATGGCCACCGCAGCGCACGCACAAGGCCGCAAGCCGAGGCGCCCGGGCCGGCGAGGAGTCGGACGAGTCCGTAGTACCTGAGAAGGCAGTGAAAACCGCTGGAGGGAAGGGGCTCTACTTGTCGATGCCACCCATTGCCGCGAAGGACGGGGGATTGCGATCACGCTAGAAACTCCTTCGAAGATCCGGGAGCTGCAAAGGGCGCTGTACCGACGGGCCAAGAAGGAGCCGAAGTTCCGCTTCTACGCGCTCTACGACAAGGTCTACCGTCCGGACATCCTGGCGCATGCCTACGCGTTGGCAAGAGCCAACCGAGGCGCGCCCGGGCCCGACGGCGAGACCTTCGAGGAGATCGAACAGAGCGGAAAGACGGCGCTGCTGGATGAGCTGCACAATGCGCTGAAGAACAAGACGTATCGCCCGGGACCAGTCCGCCGAGTGAACATCCCAAAACCTGACGGCGGTGAGAGGCCGTTGGGCATCCCGAATATTCGAGATCGCATCGTCCAGGGAGCAGCCAAGCTGATCCTGGAGCCGATCTTCGAAGCGGATTACGACGACGCGTCGTTCGGATTCCGTCCACGAAGAGGTGCGCACCAAGCGCTCGATGCGATCGGCGAAGCCTTCGACGAAGGGATGTGTTGGGTGATCGACGCCGACATCACGGCCTACTTCCACACGATCCCTCACGACCACCTGATGAAGGCTGTCGCGGAGCGCGTCGTCGACGGTCCAATGCTGGCGCTGATCAAGATGTTCCTCGAAGCACCCATCGTAGCGAGCGATGACTCGCGCCCACGGCGGAACCGCAAGGGGACGCCGCAGGGAGGTGTGACTAAGTCCAGGACGCGCGGATCAGGTACGCCGCCGAGTAGATCCGACGGTCGTCCGAGACATACCGCGACTCGAGCGCACTGGCCTCGACGATCTCGACGAGCTCGAGGCCCAGCCGCGCGAGGAAGGCGCCGACGTCCTCGGGGTGGATGCCGAACGTGATGGGCTCACCGAGGAAGTAGAGAAGGTTGGCGCCGGCCCGATGGGCCGCAGCGGTGAGGCCGGGGTCGTCGAGCAGGTACCAGAAGTCCATCGTCAGCTCGGAGCCGGGGGCGCCCAGCGCGCGGAGCGTCGACAGCGTCGACTTCACGGCGCTGCGGGTGAGGTACATCGAGACGCCCTCCCAGATGAAGAAGGTGGGTCGGCCGCGCCGGAAGCCGGCGGCGTCCAGGACGTCCTCGATCTTCTGGCTCAGGAAGTCGATCTCCACCCGGCGCACGTCGGCCCGCGGGAGGAGGTCAGCCTTCTCCGCGGCGATCTGCGCCTTGCGGCGGCTGGTCGCGGGGAAGTCGAGCTCAAAGACGGGACGGCCGCCGAGGAGCGCGGCGAATCGGTTCGCCCGGGTGTCGTAGCCGGCGCCGAGGAGCACGACCTGCTCGACCTCGGAGTCTCGAAGGGCGCGCTCGAGGGCGTCGTCGATGTAGCGGTGCCGCGCCAGCACGTAGGCGATCAGCCCCGGTGAGAACTCCTCGGCCAGCTCGCCCAGGCGCCCGGTCGCCTCCAGCGCGGCCAGGGCCGCCCGGAACAGCGGTCCGAGGAACAGCCGCGCGTAGGGATCGTCGACGATCCGCGACGCCTCGGACCGCCGCTGATCGGAGGCGCGGAACAGGCAGACCGCCTCGGCCGTCCGGCTCGGATCGTTTCTCACGGGAAGAACGTGCCCACGACTCCGGTGGCGCCGGTGCCGGTCGCGTTGAGCGCGCCGCCGATCCCGCCCGCGCCGCCGAGACCGGTGGTGCAGCCGTTGGTGGTCAGCGCGGTGCCGGGGCTCGACGAGCGATAGATGCAGTACGAGATGCCTCCTCCGCCGCCGCCGCCCGAGCCGCCGCGGCCGCCGTCGCCGCCGCGGCCGCCGTCGCCGCCGTTGCCGCCGTCGTCGAGACCGGTGCCCCGGTTGCCCGGACCGCCGCCGGTGCCGCCCGAGGCGAAGCTGCCGCCGTCGCCGCCGCGCCCGCCGATACCGCCGGTGATCGTGTTGTTGATGAGAATTCCGGACGCGTTGTAGACGAAGATGCCGAAGCTTCCGCCGCCGCCGTAGCCGCCGGTGCCGCCGCCGCCGCCGCACGCGCCGCCGCCGCCGCCGCCGCCGCCGCCGCCGCGGTCCGCGTTGCAGACGCTCGTACCGGCGCAGCCGAAGGGCGTGTCGATCGAGCACTCGTCGGCGCCGCCGCCGCCGCCGCCGCCGCCGCCGCCGCCGCCGCCGGCCCCACCGGTGGCGCCGGTCGCGCCGCGCCCGCCCTGCCAGACGCCGAACACCACCGTGCCGGTGCTGTTCCCGCCGCCGCCGTGGGCCGCCGCCGGCCCAGACGTGCCGGGCGAGCCGACCGTGCCGATGCCGCCGCCCTTCCGGCCGCACGAGGCAGCGCACGCGCCCGAGTTGCACATCTGGGCGCCCAGCCCGCCGCCGCCGCCGTTGCCCCCGGCGCCCACGCCACCGATGCCGGTCCCGCCGTTGCCGTTGTCGTATCCACCGGTCGCGCCCCTGCCGCCGGTGTTCCCGCACGCCGAGCCGCCGCCGCCCCCGCCGAGGCCTCCGCCCGAGCAGCCGTCGCATCCGTCCTGCCCGCGGCTGCCCACCGAGCCGCTGGCGCCGGTAACGCCGCCCGAGCCGTTCGAGCCCCGGGAGCCGGCGCCGGCGGTGATCCGGCAGTTCCGGATCTCGACGTTGGAGGCGTTGCGGATGTCGATCCCGATCGAGCTCTGTCCCGGCCCGATGAGCGTGGGGATCGGCGCATTGCCGGGCAGCACCTCGAACCGATCGAAGACGGTCCGCGTGCTGATCGAGCTGGCGATCACGCCGATGCCGGTGGAGCTGACCAGCGTGGTGGTGTTGAACGGGCTCCGCGCCCACAGGGCCTGCGCGTTGTAGCCGCCGTAGACCGAGACGCCGTTGGTCAGTACGAGGGGCCCTTCGGCGTAGGGGGTGCCGGAGGAGACGTAGACGGCGCGGCCGGTGCCGGAGGCCACGCTGATCCCGGTCGAGATGCGGGCCAGCGGCGATGCGCGCGTCCCCGGGTTGCCGTCGTTGCCCACGGGCGGGGGCGCCACGAAGACCGCGTTGTTGGGATCGCCGTCGATGCCATCGCAGTTGGCGTCGACGAAGTTGTCGTCCGGCTCGTCGAACATGCTGATGAACGAGCAGGCGTACTCGCACCCGTTGCCGCCGGCGTTGGTGAGGTCGCCGTTCAGATCGAACCAGTTGCTGTTGCAGGTGTACGCGCAGCTACCCGCGGCGTTGGCAACCCCGGTTGCATTGGTGCGGGTGGGGCAGCTCGACGTCGATCCGATCAGGCTGACGGCCGCCTGTCCGCCCGGGAGATCGAGATCGTTGGTCTGGATGCCGAGAGAGGCGCCATCCACGCCGAGCGCCGGCGGGGCGTACCGTACCGTGATCACCTGGTTCTGACCCGATGCGATCGAGACCGGTAGCGCCGGCGGGCTCACCAGGCTGAACGCGGACCGGAGGTCTCCGGCGAACGTCAACCCGGAGATCGTGAGCGGCCCCAGGCCCGAGTTCACCACGGTCACCGAGCTCGAGAGCTGCTGCGCGTAGTAGATGTTGGGCGCGTTCGGGTTGGTCGGCAGGTCGTTGTAGTTGATCTGGTTCGTCGGAATGATCAGCGCGTTGGGGTTGGTGCCGCGCCCGCTGAGCTGGACCACCGCGTTCGGCTGCTGGGACGGATCGTTGGACACCAGCTCCACCGTCCCGCTCTCCACCTGAGGGTAGCTGGGCGACGGCGGACCGTACCGCACGTTGAAGGAGGCCTGGCCGCCCGGCGGGATCGGCGGCACCGAGGCCGGGTCGACCGTGAAGCCCAGCGCGGAGCCAGCGCCGATCATGATCGACGTGATCCGAAGCTCCGAGCCGCCCACGTTTCGCGCGGTGACGACGCGGGTCGCGCTCGGCGTCGCTCCCACCTGCACGTGGGTGTCGCCGAAGTCGACGGTGCTGTCCGAGAGCTCGAGCTCCGGAGCCAGCTGCGCCGAGCCGGTCACGGCGACCGCCAGCGTCCCGCCGTCCGAGGTGATCAGCAGCGAGTCGCTATGCTGGCCGACGTCGGGCGGCGTGTAGGCGACGTCGAACATCGCCGAGCCCGCGGGCGCGATCACCAGCGGGAACGCGAGCGCGCCCAGATCGAGCGTGAACGTGGAGCCCGCGGTCAGGGCGATGCTCCCGATCGAGACCGGCGCCGTGCCCTGGTTCGTGAGCGTCACGGTCTGTCGATCGGTGAACCCGACGAACCCCTCGGGGAAGGCCACCGGATCGGGCGAGGCGTCGAGGTCCGCATAGGTGACGTTCGCGCGCACGGCGATCATGCGGACGGAGCTGCCGTTGCCGCCGTCGTTGGAGAGCACGACCAGGCGCTCCTCGATCTGGCCGGGGGTCGTGCCCACGAACATGACGTCGAGGCTGAGCACGTCGCGCAGGGGTCCGTCGGAGGTCCGGCACACCATCAGGCCCACATCGCAGGTGTCGCCGAGGGTCTGGTCGCAGACCGCGTCGCGATCGCAGAGCGCGTTGAACTGATTGAGATAGGCCGGCAGCGCGAGATCACCGGACACCTCGAAGTTCGAGCTGGTCTGGGGATCGGTGCGGATCTCGTCGACGCTCAGGATGGAGCCGTCGATCACCCGATCCTTGTTCTTGAGGTAGAGCGTCCGGGTCTCGGGCGTCCCGGCGCGGACGTTGCCGAAGTCGAGCGTGAGGACCTCGCCGGTGTTGGTGTCGGGTCGCTCGCCCACGAACAGCGACGGGATGCCCTTGTACTCGGTGAGCACCTGCACCAGGATTCGCGCGCGCACCGCGTTGCTGACGATCTGGATGTTCTCGTTGTCGGCGATACCGTCGACGGCGACGTGCGAGACGCGGATCGCGAGCTCTTCGTTCGGCTGGAGCGTGACGTTGACGTCGCCGCCCGGATCCAGCGAGAACTCGGTGCCTTGGTTGAGGATGTCCACGTTGCGGATCTCGAGCGGCTCCTCGCCGATCGAGCGAAGGATCAGGGTCTCGGTGGTGCGGGTTCCCACGCGCGACCCGCCGAAGCTCATGCGGTAGGGCTCGTCGCATCCATCCGGCGTACAGACCTGCATCCGCGCGTGCGGTCCGGTGCTCCCATCCTCCACGCCCGCGTCCTTCCCGAGCACCTCGCAGACGCCGAAGTTACACACTTGGCCGCTCGGGCAGTCTGTCACCGTCTCGCACGCCCCGCCCTCGCCGGTGTCCTGCCCGACCGCGGGCGGCGGCTCGCCTTTGCAGGCGAAGAGTCCGAGCGAGAGGAAGAGAGGGAGCGCGCGCCTCATGCGGACCATCCTAGAGCAGAAGCACCCGACGCGGTCGAGGTGGTCGAAGCGCCTACCGGCCGGCGCCGAAGCGCCGGAGCTCGACCGAGAGATCGTGCTGCAGCGCGGTGAGCTGCCGGGCCACCTGGTCTCGCTCGGCGTCGGTCTTGAGCGACGCCGGCAGCGGGATCGCCACGTGGCGGAGGCGGAAGGAGGCGGCAGCCATGTTCCCGCGCTTCTCTGCCAGCCGCTCGATCATCTTGCCCACCCGCCGGTAGCTCGCCGCCAGCGCGGCGGGCTCCGGGGTGATGCGCGTCTTCGTCTCGACATCGCTCGAGAGCGGCATCAATCGATCGTGAGAGGGATGCGCGTCGGCTGCGCGTGTCCGCCGTCGCTTCGAGCGGCGGGCGATCCGCTTCGAGCGGACCGGCGGCGGCGGCGGCGCGGGCGGCGGGGCGACCTCGAGCTCCGGCGCGGGCGGAAGGGGCGGCGGAAGCAACGCCTGGACCGCCGGAGGAGCCGGCGGCGGCTCCGACTCGGTGCCGAGCGTGACCACCGCGAGGCCCGCGACCAGCAGCCCCACAGCTGCTCCGGCGCCGGCAATCCAAGGCCAGCGCGAGTCCGTCGCGCGCCTCTCGACGACCTCCGACCGCCGCCTCGGCGCCGGCTCGCTCCGGCTCCCCAGGTCCGGGAGCGGCGTCAATGCCGGCGCCGAGCCGACGAGCTCCCGGCGGCTGGGCAGCGTATTGAGCGCCTCGATCAATCCTTGTGCGCTGGCGAAGCGATCGTCCGGGTGCCTCGCCAGCAGCCGCATCACGATCTGCTCCAGCTCCGGCGACACCACCGCGTTGGGGTTGATGTCGGTGAGCCGCGGCATCGGATGGCTGATCGTCCTCTGAATGATCTCGAACGCGTTGCCCTCGAAGGGCCCCCGCCCGGTCAGCATGTGGAACAGGACGATCCCGAGGCTGAATAGATCCGAGCGCGCGTCGACGCTGTCGCCGAAGGCCTGCTCCGGCGACATGAACGCCGGCGTCCCGACGATCACCCCGGCGCGGGTGAGACGAGGATCGCGCCCGTTGGGCAAGAGCGCGATCCCGAAGTCCACGATCTTCGGAACCTCGACGTCGCGGTCGTGAACGACGACGACGTTCTCCAGCTTCAGGTCTCGATGGATGAGCCCGCGCGCGTGGAGGTGGCGCATGCCGCGGCAGAGATCGTGGGTGATGCGGACGGCGCGCTCCTCGTCGAACGTGCCCTCCTCGCGGAGGATCCGATCGAGCGTGCGGCCCTCGATGTACTCCATCACCAGGTAAAGCAGCCCGAGATCGCTCTCGCCGAAGTCGACCACCGACACCAGGTTGCGGTGCTCGAGCCGGCTCGCTGCCTCTGCCTCCTGCGCGAAGCGCGCGCGCATCGGCCCCTGAGCGGCGAGCTCGCCGAACAGGATCTTCACCGCGAAGCGGCGGCTCATGCGCACGTGATGGGCGAGATAGACGCGGCCCATGGCGCCCTCGCTGACCAGGCGCTCGATGCGGTACCGGCCCGCCAGGACGGTGCCGAGGATCGGGTCTTCGGCCGCCGGGGCCAGGACCGCGCCGTCGCGGGGACAGCGATGGAAGCCGCTCCGGTAGGTGGCGCGGCAGACGGAGCACACCAGCGGCTCCGCGCTCTGGATTGCGGGAAGGCTCAGCGCCCCAATCTTAGGAGACCCGGCTCACGGTGTCACGGTGAGCGGGACGGTGATGGTCCAGCCGGAGGCGCCGTTCGCCTCGGTGAGCACGAACGTCGACTGGTACACGCCGGCGCTGTCAGAGGCGTCGGGAGCCAGGAGGTCGGCGAGGACGGCGCCCGTGACGCGATGGCTCGCGCCCAGGTTGCTCCCGGGGAACGGCGGATACTGGTTGTAGCCGGGGAGCTCGAAGGCATCGCCGTCGTACCAGGGCATGCCATCCTTCACTACGTCGTATTCCATCGTCATCGGGAACAGCGAGGTCGGGAGCACGGGCCCGGAGGCGAAGTCGTACGAGGGCTCGACGGGTGCGCCCGGGCCTGGCTTCAGCACGAACAGGATCAGGATCGCGTTGTCCGCGTCGAACTCGGCTCGCGTGAACGACGTTCCCGAGGTGTATCCGGCGACCGCGGTCAGGGCGGACAGGACGCCGTCGTACTCGCGATCGAGCGCGTCGAACGGCTGGAAGATCGGATGCACTGTGGCCGGATCGCCGATGAAGCCCGCGCCCGTGTAAGCCGGGAGGAAGAGATCGTTGAAGGTCTGATCGAGGAAGCGGAACGGCGGGTTCGTGTTGCCGTTGCCGATGAGGATGCTGATCTGCACCACGTCGACCACGGTCCAGGCTGGGTTGCCGAACGGCGTGCGGGTCACGCCCGGCAGGGGCGACTCGGGGCCACTCACCTCGACGGTCAGCGCGTACTGACCGGTGCCCGCCGCCGCGGTGGTGCTGCCGCGGACGAACAGGTAGTAGGTGCCGGCGGCGAGATCGTCGGCCCAGGACTGCGAGGCCGGGTGGATCCTCGAGCAGGGCGCGATGTCGGGGACGGGCGTGTCATCGATGCTGCCGATCCGGGTCGTTCCGTCCGAGTCGTAGAGATCGAGGACCGTGTCGAAGCTGCAGTTGGTGCCATCCCAGCCCGCGATCGCGTGGATGCGCGCGCCCTGCGGCACCATGACCGAGTAGACGTCCACGTCGCCGGCGGTGATGGTCCCGCGCACCGGCAGGCCATCGCCGGCGAGCCCGATCGAGGTGGCCGCCGTGTCGTTCGGCTCGACGTCGTTGAAGCCCGAGAGGATCTGCTTGGTCTGACGGGCGTCGCCGACCGAGTTCGTCGCGATCAGCAGGACGCTGGCGGTACCGCCGCTGACCGAGAAGTCGTAGCTGCCCGACGCCGTCCCCGGGAAGCCGGCGACCGGCTGGTTGTTCACGCGAAGCATGGTGGTATCGGTGTTGGTGGTGGACCACACGACCGTCGCCACGGTCGAGGCCTCGGTGTACTCGGGCGGCGTGAGATCGAACTGATCGATGATCGGGACCTCGAGCCCGCTCACCGTGATCATCTGCTCGGTCATCATCTGGGTCTGGGTTCGCGCCTGCAGCAGGAACGCGGTCGAGGGTGCGCTGATGGTGCGCGTCACGCTGCCGTGCCCGTCGGCGCCGAGCGTGTTCCAGGGCCGGACCACGACGCCGTCCTGAAGCACCTGGACCTCATATGCGCCCACCGTCTCCCAGCTGAGCGTGGTGAGGCCCCCGATCGCCACCGGATCCGGGCGGGCGGTGAAGCCGATGATCTGCGGCGGCACGTCCGCCACCATCACCGTCACGGTCTTCTCGTCGGTGCCCGACTCGGCGGTCACGTTGAGCGTGTACGTGCTGGTGATCTTCGGCGTCACGTCGAAGGAGCCGGTCGGATCCGCAGCGGAGAAGAGCTGACTTCCGTCGGGACCTTTGAGCGTCACGTCGGTCGGAGCATCGCCGCCGATCGTCCACTCGAGCGTGCTGGTCTGGTCGGGATCGATCGTGTTGGGCGTGGCGGTGAAGCTCTGGATCCGGATGCCGCGCACGTCGACGCGGATCGCGGTGGAGCTCTGTCGCGAACCGTCCGTGCCCGTCGCGCTGAGCTGGAACGTGGTGGGCTCGAACAGCGCCGCGGTGGTGACGGTCCCGCTCCCGCCCTCGACGTTGGGGAGCGGGTTACCGGGCGGAGTCGCCACGATCTGCACGGTCGCGGCGTTGTTGACCTCCCAGGCCAACGTCACCGTCTCGCCGGCGCGGATCTGGCTCGCGCCTCCCGAGACCTCGAACTTCACGATCTCGACGGGGAGGATCGGTTCCTCCTTCTTGCAGCCGGCGACCATGCCGAACCAGAGAGGGAGGAGGAGTAGGAGCTGTCGCATCGGATTACCTCGTGCGGCGGCGCAGCAGCAGAAGACCGAACATCAGGACGAGCGCCAACGAGCCTGTGTTCGCACGGCCGGTGTAGCAGGCGCACCCGCCCTTGTCCTCGGAAAGGCGCTTCGGCGCGAGCACCGCGATGGAGAGCGGCTGGATGTCGGCGCGGTTGGCGTTGTCGACGACGTGGGCCACGAACGCGAAGACGCCGGGCTCGGTCGGGGTACCGGTGATCTGACCGTCAGAGGCCAGCGTGAGCCCGGGTGGGAGATCGCCTGCGCCTTCGATCCGGCTGAACGCCACCGGCGGCTCGCCGCCGCCGACGTCGAGCGCGGCCTGGTAGGGCTCGTCCACGTTGCCGTCGGGGAGCGTGGTCGTCGACAGGACGAAGCCCACCTCGCTGTCGACGACGAGGACGAACAGCGAGCTGTCGGACAGCCCGGTCTGATCGTGCACGCGCACTGTGAATGGGAACCTGCCCACGCGGGTGGGTGTGCCGCAGAGATCGCCGGCACCGCTGAGCGTGATCCCTGGAGGAAGGTCGCCGACCGCGCTCCAGACGTACGGCTCCACGCCGCGGGTCGCCTCGAAGCGGATCGTGCTCTGCTTGCAGTAGTCCTGATTGATGATCGCATTCGGCAGGACGGTCTGTGCGATCGCGAGCGTGTCCTCCGGGCTGACGACGCGGACCAAAAAGTCGTGGCCGGCGGTCGCGCCGATCGCGTCCTCGACGCGGACGGCAAACGGTTGAGCGCCGACGAGGTCGGGGGTGCCGGAGAGGCGACCGTCGGTGTCGAAGTCGAGGCGGAATGGGATCTCGCCGACGGGGCTCCAGCGGTACGGCGGCTGTCCGCCCACCGCGACCATCTGGGCCTCGTACGCCCGACCTCGAACGCCGGTCGGCAGCCCGATCTCCACCACCTCCAGCGGAACCGTCGTCTCGATGACGCGGATCGAGAAGCGCCGGTCGGCGACGGCCGTGCCCGCGTGCCCCCGCAGCGTGAAGTCGAACTGCCCCGTCTTCGTGGGGGTGCCGGAGATCAGGCCGGCCGCGTCGAGCGTGAGGCCGTCGGGGAGCGCGCCGTCGCTGACGGAGAACGTGACGATCAAGGGCCCGCTCGCGTAGACGCCGACCTGGTAGGAGACGCCGACCGTCGCGTTCGGCAAGTTGTTGGTCAGGAACTGGATCGCGGACTGGTAGATCTGGATTTGGGGACCGACGACCGTGTTGTCGTCCCGGTCCGGCTCGGAGAAGGTCTCGTCCGGATCGACGATCAGGCCCACGTAGTAGCTCCCGGGCGCCACCTGGAACGGGACGTTCATCAGGTCGATGGCGTAGTCGTCGTCGTCGGCGGGGATCATCGCGGAGAAGCGGCCCAGCTCGACGTCCGCGGTGGTGATCGTCTGATCGGTCGAGAGATAGAACGCGTACTCGACCGTCGCGTCGACCACGCCCGAGTTCGCCAGCGAGCGTGTGATCGCGAGCTGCTCGCCGACCGCGCCCTCGGCGGGGACATCGATGAAGCGACCGCTCAGGTCGGGCGAAGGCGCGACGATCGAGATCTCCTGAGGGATCCGTCCGATGTTGTTCCCGAGGCTCGTCTCGGGGACCTCGCCGAGCTGGTCGAGGATGACGCCGATGTAGCCGGTCGCGGTCGAGGTCGGCAGCATCACCATGTCCGAGACGCGGAGCTGCCCGCCGGGAGGGACGCTCACCGGACCCATCTGCGCGAGGTGCGTGGAGAAGACGCGGATTTGGGGCGTGTCGGAGTAGTAGTAGTCGTAGTGGAAGTTGGTGGCCGCGACCGGGCCCTCGTTCGTGATGGTGAGATCGATCTGATAGGGGCCGCCGGCGAAGCCGTAGCCCGGGCCCTGGATGTCGCCGACCCGAAGGTCGGCGCCGCGCATGGTGAGCTGTTGGGCGGCGGCGAGCGCGTTGTTCGTCTCGTCGCTCTCGGCGACCTGATGGTTGGAGTCGACCTCCACGAACACGTTCCAGGTGGCGGCGGGCACCACGCCCATCGGGAACGAGGCGGTGAACGCCGTCGGGCCGGCGTCGCCGGTGAAGAGGACCGTGCCGGTGTAGAGCGGCGTGTCGCTGGGATCGAGGACACCGTCGGAGGAGACCACCACGCGATACGCGACGGAGCCCACGAAGACGCCGCCGAACGTGCCGGTGACCGTCAGCATCGTGCCCAGCTCTACGGTGGTCGGGCTCACATTGGCGGAGGCGGTGACGAGGTCGACCGTCTGGGCGAAGGCCGTCGCCGGAAGGACGGCCAGCATCGGGGCGATCCAGGGTGCGCGCATGGGCGCCCATAGTAGGGAGCGGGTGCGGGATCGCCAGCGTTTTTTGTCGGGGCGTGTGCGCCCGTTAGGGCGATTCGCGTCGTGACTCGTCGCGTTGGGCGGCGGCTCGGAGGCCACGCGCCAGCCGATCTCCCACCGCCACCGGCGGACCGGTCGCCTTCTTCTTCCGCGTCGGCCAGCCCGAGATCTTCTGGATCACGAAGAGGAGCGCGAACGACGCGATGACGAGCGATGCGACCTCTTGGCCCAGATCCGGGCCGAACATCACGTGAACCCCAGCAGGCGCCCGCCCTGATAGACGAGCAGCGAACCGACGTACGCCAAGATCGTCATGTACGTGAACATGAAGACCGGCCATCGCCAGGAGTTCGTCTCCCGCCGCACCACCGCCAGCGTGCTCATGCACTGGCAGGCGAGCACGAAGAAGATCATCAGCGAGAGCCCGACCAGCGGCGTGTAGAGCGCGCGGCCGGTCTTCGGATCCTTCTCGTTTCGGATCGCCTCGCGGAGCGAGACGCTGTTCTCGTTGGCCTCGCCGAGTCCGTAGACCAGGCCGAGCGTGGAGACCAGCACCTCCCGGGCGGCGAAGCTGGCGAGCAGCCCGACCCCGATCTTCCAGTCGAAGCCGAGCGGCGCAATCGCGGGCTCGATCGCATGTCCGATCCGTCCCGCGAAGCTGTGCTGCAGGCGGTCGGCCTCGACCCGCTCGTCGATCCGCTTCAGCGCCTCGTTCCGGCGGCGGATCATCTCTCGCACGTGGGCCTCGCCCCTGCGATTCTTCACCAGCGACATCTCGAACGCCTTGAGGATCGTACTGGTCTCGCCGACGGCGTCGAAGCTCGGCTTCACGTCGCGCGGGAAGTAGAGCAGCGCCCAGAGCACGATCGAGCAGGCGAGGATCACCGTGCCGGCGTCGCGAACGAAGACGCGGCAGCGATCGTAGGCCCGCCGCAGCACGCTCTTCACGTCGGGCATGCGGTACGGCGGCAGCTCCAGCACCAGCGGCGGCGTGGGGCTCTTCAACACGGTTCGTTTGAGGACGTATGCCGCGAGCACGGTCATCACGATCGACAGCAGGTACATGCTGAGGAGGAGGAGCCCGCCCACGGAGAAGATGCCGAGCACCTTCTGGTTCGAGGCGAACAGCGCGGCGATCACCAGCGCGTACACGGGCAGCCGCGCCGAGCAGGAGACCAGCGGCGCCACCATGATCGTGACCAGGCGGTCGCGCCGGTTCTCGATCGTGCGGGTGGCCATGATGGCGGGGACCGCGCAGGCGAAACCGGAGAGGAGCGGGACGAAGGCGCGGCCGTGCAGCCCGATCTTCGCCATCATGCGATCGGAGATGAAGGCGGCCCGCGCCAGGTAGCCCGTGTCCTCCAGGATCGCGATGAACAGGAAGAGGATCGCGATCTGGGGGATGAACACCAGCACGTTGCCGACGCCGCCGATGACGCCGTCCGCGAACAGATCGACCAGCGCACCGGCCGGCGCGATGCTGCGCAGGCCTTCCTGCGTCAGCTTCATACCGCCCTCGATCAGCCGCATCAGCGGCTCGGCCCAGGCGAAGATGCTCTGGAACAGGGCAGCCATGATCGCGATGAAGATGACGAAGCCGGCAGCGGGGTGCAGGAGGATCGAGTCGAGTCGATCGGTCGTGTTCTCCGAGATCCGGCCGCTCTTCTTGGCGGCGCTCTCCGCGATGCGGCGGGCGATCTGATACCGCGCCTCGATCACGTGGGCAGGAAACTCCGCCGAGGGGAGGACGCGCTCCGCGACCTCGACCGCGCCGCCGAGGTCGAGCGTCTTGAGCGGGTCGTCGGACTGCCCCCGCACTCCGGCCTTCCGGGTGGCACCGAGCGAGGAGAGGATCCAGATCGCCTCCGCCTCTGCCGAGTGGCCGTTCGCATGCGTCACGCTCTCCGTGACCGTACCGATCGCCGCCTCCTCCTCGGTGCGCAGCTTCCAGGCGCGCAAGGTGGGTTGCGGTGGTTCGTCGAGCGCGCGCAGGATCTGGTCGCGGAGCACCTCCACGCCGGTGCCCGATTTGGCCACCACCGGGATCACCGGAACGCCGAGCGCACGCGAGATCGCCGCCGGATCGATGTCGAGGCCGTTCGCCTGGGCGACGTCCATCATGTTGAGGGCGATCAGCGCCGGTCGACCGAGCTCGAGGATCGAGAGCGCCAGGTAGAGGTTGCGGTCGAGGTTGGAGGCGTCGACGACGACGATGGTGAGGCTGGGCGGCGGATCCTCGGTGCGGCCGGTGAGGACCTCGAACGCGATCGCTTCGTCGCGGCTGCGCGAGATGAGCGAGTAGGCGCCGGGGAGGTCGATCAGGACCAGGGAGCGCTCGCCGATCTTGGCGCGGCCCGACCGGCGCTCGACGGTGATTCCAGGATAGTTGCCGACCTTGTGATTGAGCCCGGTGAGCTTGTTGAACAGCGTCGTCTTACCGGAGTTGGGATTGCCGGCCAGCGCAACGGTCGTGGTCGTCATGACTCCTGCTCGATCGTGAAGGCGCGTGCTTCCGTCGAGCGAATCGAGAGCAGATAGCCGCCGACCTGCAGCTGGAGGGGCCCGCCGAACGGCGCCCGTTTTTTCACCGCCACGGATGCGCCCGGCACCAGGCCCATCTCCATCAACCGCAGGATGACGCCGTCCCGGGTGTCGACCGCCGCGATCCGCGCGGGATGGTTGTTTCGGAGCTGGTCCAGCGTCACGGTCCCAAGGTGAGTTTGTTGAGAATGAAAGTCAATATCAGTGACGAGCGCATAGGGGATCTAGCTCAGATCCCCCGCCGCGGTCAGGTCGGACGCGATGTGGAGCAGCCTGGCGTAGTGCTGGGCCGCCGCCTCCTGCCGCTCGTCGAGCGTCGCCAGATCCCCGATGAGACGGTGCTTCTCGTCGATCAGCTCGTTCGTCTCGTAGGTGTCGGTGCACGCCTCGATCTGCTCCTCCAGCGTCTGGACGCGATCGGCGATCGACCCAGGATCGATCGCCTCGATGCTCGCTTCCAGCGCGTCGATCCGCTCCGCCTCCCCCATCGCGCGTTCGAGCAGCGCCCGGGCCGGCAGCGCGTCGAGCGCGAAGCCGCGGTTCAACACGCGGCGGAGCAGGTTGCGCAGTCGTGAGGTCCGGATCCGAGCGAAGAGCGACGAGGCCCGGAGCGCCAGCGGGTCGTCGGTCTTCTCCAGCCCAGCGCGGCCCGAGAACCACACGAGCGGTGCCGCGCGCCCGAGGCTGATCAGCGCCTTGATCCCCGCGACGCCGAATAGCCCGAGCACGTAGGCGACGCCCACGAGCTTCTCGAACGCGGGCCCAAGCGTCGCGGCGGCGCCGAGCACGAGCGTCGGTCCGAACACGAACAGGTAGAGGAACACCAGCTGGAAGGGCGAGGTCCGGAGCCGCCAGCCGGCCTGGAGCCAGCCCAGCAGGCCGCGCGCGCCGATGCTCACGTCGAAGCTCTCGCGATCGAGGGCCTCCGCCAGCTTGCTCGCGCCCTCGTCGGAGAGCCGATCGGCCACCACCACCGGGATCTGTTTGAGCCTCCGGTCGAGCGCCGTCTCGTCGAGGCAGTCCATGCCTCCCATGTCGCGGAGCAGCCTCATCAACCGCGCCTTCTGCTCGAAGGTCAGCGTGTCGCGGTTCCGCTCCAAGCGACGCCGCGGCTCGATGAACACGCGCCGGCCGGCCCGGGTGGCGCCCGCGATCCGAACCGGGCGGTGCTCGCACTCGATGCAGTGCGGGAGGCCTTGCACCATCACGGCTCCGCACTTGGCGCAGAGTGCGCTGCGCCGCGGGACCATCCCCACCGATTCACCGGCGAGGGCGCGCTTCATGGCGTCGGCGGTGGGGAAGCGGTCGTCGGGATCCTTCGCGAGCGCGCGGGTGATCGTCTGGGCGAGCGGCGCGGGCAGCCCGAACGCGGACAGGTCAGGGCGCTCGCCGGACTCGTGCATCTTCACCAGCATCAGCAGGGAGTCCGCGCGGAACGGGAGCTTGCCGGTGGCCGCCTCGAACAGACTGACGCCGAGGCTGTAGAGGTCGGCGCGCGGATCGATGACGTCGGATCCGAGCAGCTCGGGCGCGACGTACTCGGGGCTCCCGAACGCGATCGTGTGCGTGGTGACGCGCACCAGGTCGTCGACGCGCGCCAGGCCGAAGTCGGTGAGCTTGGCGCGTCCCTCGGCGTCGAGCAGGACGTTGTGCGGCTTGACGTCGCGATGGATGACACCGTGCTCGTGCGCGGCGCCGAGCGCGTCGAGCACCTGGGCACCCAGCTCGATCACCTCGGAGGGCGGCAGCGCACCTCGGCGCCGGATCACGCGCTTGAGATCGAGGCCGCCGTGGTACTCGAGGACCAGCGCGAGCAGCCCGTCGGTCTCGATCAGGTCGAAGATCTGCACCACGCCGGGGTGGTCGATCCGGCGGACCGCCGCGATTTCGCGCTTGAAGCGCTCGACCACCATCTCGTTGTCAAGCAGATGAGGCAGCAGCACCTTGATCGCGACGTCGGTCTCGCTCGCGGTGTCACGCGCGTGCCAGACGGTGGCCATGCCGCCCTGCCCGAGACCGCCGATGACCTGATACCGATCGGGGAGAACGGGCGGCTGCACGGCGCTTGGATTCTACCGTGAGCCGAAACGAAAAAACCCTCCTCACCCTCCGGGTACCTCGCATCGCAGGTCCCAGTCGGCGTATCCTCGCAAGCTCATGTTGGAGCGCCGGAAGGTCGTCGATGCCGTCACCAGCTACTTTCGGGACCATCCGCAAGAGATCGAGCGCATCGTTCGCAGCTCCTTCGGCCTCCGTTTCGGCGTGCCCCTGGCCGCCTTTCGCTGGCTGGTGCAGGAGACCGCCGAAGACGCCCACGCGCTCGACCTGGTGATCGAGGCGGATGCGCCGGGACTGCGCGTCGCCGCCACCTTCGAGAAGATGGAGACGAGGCTGCGCGGCTCGGCGACCGTGCTGGTCAACCGGGTGCTCCTCTCCGGCGACGAGATCCGCTTCGAGGTCCGGCTCGAGGAGGTCGGCCTCCACGTCCTCAGCACCAAGAAGACGCAGCTGTCGGCGCTCATCAAGTCGGGCGCGCTCGATCTGTCCAAGCCGGGGAACCTGATCGACGAGCTCCCCGGGATGCCGAGCGTGATCGTCGAGGCCTACGACAACCGGTTGGTCATCGATCTCATGCGGTCGCCGAAGTTCCGCAACAATCGGATGCTCCGCCACACCATAGGACTTCTCTCCTCCCTGGTGACGGTCTACGGGATCCAGACCGAGTCGGATCACCTCGACGTGGTGTTCCGTGCGTTCCCGCGCGGCGGGTTCGGGGCGGCCGGCGCGATCCAGGAGCACGTGGTCGAGCCCGGCCTGCGTCGCGTCTGGGCGCGCTTCTCCCGCTCCGCAGAGAACGGTCGCGTACGCCGCCTGCTCTCCGCCGTCGCCGCGCGCTGAACTTTGCGCTAGGAGCGTGTAGCGCGTAAGCGCTCCGCGACCCCGGTCCCGGTCCCGGTCCCGGTCCGGGTCCCGATCTGAAGATGGCTGCCTTGAGTCAGACGCTCGCGACGGTCGCGAGCTTCGATCGGTAGAGCTTGAGCAGGTTGTGGGTGAGGCAGACGAGCGTCCACTCGGTTCGTACCTTGAAGAAGGAGCGGAGCGAGAACCGGCGGAGTCCTCGTACCCCTTTGATCTGTCCGAGCGCCGGTTCGACGATACTCTTCCTGCGGGCGTAGACCGCCTTGCGGTCGCGCGTTTGCAACTTGTCTCGCATTCGCTTGCGAGCGAGCGAGGCAGGTGTGGGCTGGAGCATCGGGACGAGGTGTTGCTGATCACTGATCAGGTGCCTGGTTGCTGACCCCGTCGGCGACAATCACCTGAGCGTGCTCATCTACGACAACTTGGGCATTGTAGGCCTGGAGGTACGCTCCCTCCTTCAACATGATCCTGCTGTCTGAGTCGATGAAGTTCCTCTGAGCGTTGGGCCTCGGTGTGCCGTCCACATTTGCAGGAACGCGATGATGCGGCCATCCATCATTTCGTTCAGTTGGGTCTGGGGATGGTTCGAGCTGGTCAGCCTGCGCTCTTGCCTTCTCGGCTCGAGTTCTCGCTCGCTTCTGCTCCACCCGATCCACAAGAGCATCATCCGCTTTGCTCTGCTGCTCTTCGGCTTGCCTGCGCAATTTCTCCGCGCGAGCCCTGGCGGCATCCTGTTCCAGCGCAGCCTTCGCTTCTCGAATGCGGGCAAGGCGGGATTCACGGCGAGCGAGCTCCGCTGGGATATCCTCTTCAGTCTCTTCAACGCCCAGCCGCTCGTCTTCCTCTTGGTCGATCGTGCGCGCTCGCTCCAGCAGTTCTTCGATCTCGAGAGACAGCCGCTTCTCCTCCTCGGCCATCCGCTCGTAGGTCATCGCCTTGTGCTTGCTCGCGTTCGCCTGCACCTTCGAGCCATCGAGTGCGACGTGTCCGAGCCGCACCAAACCTGCTTTCTGGCAAAGCTTCAGGACTTCGAGGAAGAGCGCTTTCAGTGCCTCCAGGTGGACGAGCCGGAACTCGTTGATCGTCGTGAAGTGGGGATGACTTTCTCCAGCCAGCACCCGGAATGGAATGTCTTCGTAGGTCGCCCGCGCGATCCTCCGCGACGAATAGATGCCGGTGCAGTAGGCGTACAGAAGCAGCGCGATCATCATTCGAGGCGAGTACGGTCCTTGGACTGGATCGAGATCTCGATCGCGCTCAGCTCTACCTCATCGACGACGTCCAAGACGAAGTACGCGAGATGATTTTCTGGGAGCCACTCGAGAGGGGACGGCGGGAGCAAGAACGATTGTCTCGGAGTCCAAGAACGGTATTGCTTCGCCACGAAACCATGGGATCAAGTCCAGGCGTCGAAGTCGATCCGCCCAACGATCGATTCCAGACGAAACGACCTCCAAGAACTTCTGCTGGTCAAAGTGGACGAGCTACCGCAAGCTAGCTTGCATGGTCACTTTCGATCACGAGAAGCTCGAGGTCTACCAGCTCGCCGTGAGTATGCCGACATCGCTGAAGAGATCGCACAAGAACTGCAACCCGGTCACGCTCACGTCCGCGATCAGCTTCGGCGGGCATCCGATTCCATCGTGAACAACACCGCCGAGGGCGCCGGAGAGTTCAATCCACCTGAGAAGGCTCGCTTCTACCGGATGGCACTTCGCTCTGGCACCGAAAGCGCCGCCTCACTCCACACCTGCTTGAGGCGCCGACTCGCCAACGAGCAGAAGGTCCAAGCCGCCACAGCCAAGCTCAAGCGCGTTGTCGAGAGGCTCACGCGCCTCATCAAGTCGATGAACGCACGCCGGGCTGCATGATCGCCATCGGGACCGGGACCGGGACCGGGACCCGGACCGGGCTCGCGGTAGCGCTACGCGCTACACGCTCCTAGCCTCGAGCTCGATGGCGACGCCGACTCGCCGCGATCACCGCCTCTTTCGCGTCCTCGATCTTCTCCGTACGCGCGGCCCGCTCTCGACGGCCGCGATCGCGGAGACGCTCGGCATCTCGCAGCTCACCGCGCTCCGCGACGTTCGCGATCTCCGCTGCTCCGGCGTCCCGATCCTCGGCGACGCCGACGCGGGCCTCCGACTCGATCCCGCGTACCACCTGGCGCCGCTGTTGTTCGAGGAGGACGAGCTGTCGGCGCTGGCGCTCGGCGCGCAGGTCGTCGAGTGCTGGGGCGATCCGGACCTCGAGGTCGCCGCGCGCCGGGCGATCGAGAAGATCTGCGCCGTCCTCCCGGGCGCGTTCGGCAGCAGTCTCGAGGCGCTTCTCCCCAAGAAACCCGCGGCCGCCGAGGAGGAGGAGGTCGCCTGGCTCATCACGCTCAGAAAAGCGATCGACGCCGGTCACAAGGTCCGCCTCGAGTACATCGACGCCAAGGGGCACAAGGGCGATCGCACGGTGTGGCCGCTGGCGGTGCTCTCCGTGGGTCACGACCAGCTGGGGCTGGCGGCGTGGTGCGAGAGCCGCAAGGCGTTCCGCACGTTCCGCATCGATCGGATCCAGCGCGCGGTCGAGCTCGACGAAGCGTTTCCGCCCAAGGACGGCCGGACATTGAACGACGACCTCAAGAGCCGCGGCCCCGCGTAACTTGCAACCTCTGCATCTGTCACACGCGGCCTCGTGTCGTTCTCCCGGCCGAGTGAACGTCCAGGCCTGGTCCGGCCGTTGCATTCGGTCGCGCCATGATCGCGGGTGCCCGAAGCGCTGTGTCCCCCAACACGGCGATCGCCAGCCAGATGCTGACGTTTTGGGATCAGAGCTGGGGCAAGAATCTGGTCGCCTCGGTCCTCGCGTTCGTCTGGATCGGTGCCGGTGGCTACTCGCTGCTCCCTATCGGCCTCCTGATCGCGCTGCAGCTGATGTTGCCCGCCATCCCCGGCTGGAGCCTCTGGCGAAGGCTGAGGTTCGCCGGCCGCCGTTCCGTGATCCTGGTTGCCTTGGCGGCCGGGTCGTTCTTCTTCGCCCACATCCAGCTCGGTGTGCTGCACCCCGACGGTGCCATCGTCTACGGGCGCCCGCAGTTCCTGGTGCCCACGTCTGCCGGATGGCTCGCCGCCGAGCACAAGGACCGCCTCTCCACACGCCACCAGGCCTGCGCCCGCGGTGATGCGGAGTCGTGCGCGCTGCTCGGCCGCGCCTATCTCGAGGGCAAGGGCGTCGATCCGGATCCGCGCGCCGCGGTCGGCTACTTCGAGAGCGCCTGCGACGCGGGCCACTCGCTCGCCTGTGTGAGCCTCGGCCGCATGTACAGCCGCGGGATCGGCGTCGACGCCAACCGCACCACCGCCAAGCAGCTCTACGCCGAGGCCTGCCACGCCGGCGAGCAGGTCGGCTGCCACAACCAGGGCGCGCTCCAGCTCTCCGAGGGCCACTTCACGAGCGGCATGGATGCGCTGATGCGCGCCTGCTCCCAGGACTTCGGCCGGAGCTGCTATCTGGTCGGCGAGCAGTTCCGGCTCGGCACGGGTGGCCAGCGCAAGAGCTCTCCCCGCGCGCGCGTGTGGCTGGAGAAGGCATGCCGGCTCGACGTCAAGGAAGCCTGCGATCTGGTGGCGACCGTCGCTATCAATCAGCGCCGGGGTTGATCTCGTCGGGCAGCGGAATGATCGGCGTCTTCTCGTCGTAAAGCAGCCGATAGATGCCCCAGGTCTCGATCACGCGCTTCACGTAGCCGCGCGTCTCCTTCACCGGGATCGTCTCTACCCACCGATCGAAGGGGAGCTTGCTCTTGGGGAGGATCTTCTTCGTCAGTCCGTTGCCTCCGTTGTACGCGGACAGCGCGAGGGCCTCGGTGTCGTTCCAGCGATCCAGCCCGGCTTTGAGCACGTGCGCGCCGAGCCGGAGGTTGAGCTCGGGATCGGTCAGCCGCTGCAGGTCGGTGAGGCGCTTCTTGTAGACGTCGGCGTAGGCGCCGATCGCGGTGGCCGGCATCAGCTGGGAGAGCCCGGTGGCGCCGGCCCAGCTCACGATCTCCGGATCGAAGGTGGACTCCTCGCGCACCAGCGCCAGCAGGAAGAGCGACTCCAGCTTTTCGGCGCCTGCGGCCGACTCGACGAGCTCGAAGTACGGGCGCGAATACGCCAGCCGCAGGATGGGGACGTTCGCGGGATCGATCGGCTTGGCCAGGAAGGTCTCGGCCCGCGTGCGAAGGAGGAGCTGAGCGTCCGGGTGGGCGCCAATCCGATCGAACGCGAGGGCCAGCGCCACCACCTCGTCGCGGGAGAGGTCGAGGCACGACAGCCGCTGCAACTCCGCTTGCGCGAGCTGCGGCTCGCCGGCGGCGAACAAGACACGCGCGCGCGCGAGCTCGGGGCTCCCGACGATCCGCTCCGGGAGCGGGACGTCGTCGCTGTGGACCGAGACAGCCTCGAGAAGCGCCGCCCGGAGCGAGGCCGCCAGCTTCGGGTCCCGGCGCGCCAGGCCGTCGAGTGTCACCCAGGTGTAGAACGAGGGTTCGAGCACCACCTCGCGATAGAGCGCCGCCGCCTCCTGGGTCTTCTTCTGGCCCTCCAGCAGGCGGGCCCGCCAGTAGCGCGCGCGCGCCCGATCGATCGGGCGCAGCTTCGGGCGGGCCAGGATCCAGGAGAGGAGCTGGTCGGCGCGCGCGGTGTCGTTCGACTCGAGCGCGTCCAGCGCGAGGTGCCAGGCCGCCTCGGGGGTCTCGTCGCCGTCCGGGATCTCGTCGACCAGACGCTGGTACACCTTGGCCGCCTCCTTGGCGCGCCCGACCTGCTCGAGCACCTTCGCGTGGAGGAGGAGCGCGTCGTCGGCGAAGCTGTGATCCTTGTGCTCGGCCATGAACCAGTCGGCGATCGCCTTGGTCGCCTTCCACTGGCCCCGGATCTCGCGGACCTGAGCCTCGAGGAGCGCGCTCCGCTGGGCGAGAATCGATGTCGCCCTTCTTCTGGCAGCGGGCCCGGGCCTCGACGAGCGCGCCGATCGCGTTCTGGTACCGCCGCATCTTCCGGAGGGCTTTGCCTTCGAGGTAGCCGAGCTCGCACGAGAGCGCGTGCGCCGCGCCCAGCTCCTTGTCGATGGCGCGCGCCTCATCGTAGGCCTCGTCGTTGCGGTGACGCTCGAGCAGGTTGCGGATCCGCGTCATGCGCAGATCGATCGTCTTCAGGTGCTCGGCCACGGCCTTGGGGCCGAGCTGCTTTGCAAGCTGTCTTGCTTCGACGGTCTCGGCCGCCTCGGTCAGGAGCTTCGCCTCGATCTGGGACGCGCGCGGATCCTTCGCCTTGGTGAGGAGCCCGAACGCCCGGGCCAGGCCCGGCCCGTCCGGCGGCAGCTCGAGCAGCGCCTCGGCGGCCGCCTTCGGATCCCGATCGGCGAGCAGATCGGCGGCCAGGTTGCGGGCGTCGATCAACAGCAGCGGCTCGGCGTCGCAGGCCGGGGCGCGGGGACGGACCCGCGAGAGCGCCTCGAGGGCGCGGTCCGGCTTGCCTTCTTTGGCGAGCGCGCGAGCGAGCAGCAGCGAGCGGTAGTCGTCGATCGGCGGGGCCTCGCGGGCGAGCAGACCCAGGGCCGCCGCCCCGTCGCCGGCCTCCAGCGCCTTTCGGGCGAGAAGCAACGGCTCGGCCCGCGGGTCGCTCGAGGGGACGAGATCCTCCAGGTGCCCGGTTTTCCTCGGCTCTTGGCCGCCCATCAGCAGCGGTGCCGCCGCGAGCCAGGCCAGAACCCACCTTTCTGCATAGGTCCGTACGGGATCCGTCGATCGGTCGACTGTCTTCCTCATGCGTCGAGGCAAAAACCTTCCCAGTGCCTGCACGATGTCCCTATCCTAGCGCCGACGACGGAATGTCGAACCGGCGTAGATCCGAGCGATTCACGGTCGCTCTTCCTGTGACGCTAAAGGACGGGAAGGGAGGCGAGCTGACGAAGACGGCTAACGTCTCCGCACACGGCCTCGCCCTCTTCACGGCCAGCCCGCGCCCGCTCCGCCAGTACCTCGAGCTCGACATCACGCTCCCCGACAACTCGGTCCCGATCAGTATCACCGCTGTGGTCGCACGGCACGCGGACCGCCTCGAATCTCGGCAACGGGACCCGGGGCGCGGGGCTGGGGCTCGACTTCTTCCTCTTCGACGCACGCGCGAAGCAGGCCTGGACCACGTTTCTCTCCGACCTCCGTAAGAAGGGCGTGGAGCTGATCGCACCGATCCCACCCGCGCCGCCGAACGTGCTCGAGGCGGTCTTCGACGACACGCCGACCTTCATCATCAAGCCCCGCGACCTGGGCCGCCTGTGGGCGTTCTATCGGGGGGAGATGACCAAGGGACGCGTGCGGATCGAGACACCGATCCTCAAGCCGGTCGGGACGCGCGTCGAGCTCCTGGTCGTCCATCCCAGCTCTCAGGCCGAGTGGGTGCTCGAAGGGAGCATCGCCACCACCAACCAGAACGCCCGTGGCGGCCGGCCGGTCCTCGAGATCGAGCTCGACCATCTGGGCACCGAGCTCAAGGCCGAGTTCCGGAACTTCGTCGCCACCGGGCGCGGCATGATCGAGGAAGACATCTCGATGAGCATGGAGGTGCCGAGCGCGATCCCCAGCGCGGTGCCCACGTCGGGCCCGTCCGTCCGCCCGGTCAACCTCGACGCCGAGGACGTGGAGATGCCGCCCACCGTGTTGGCCGAGCCCTCGAACCCGCCGGAGCGGCCCATCGAGGAGGAGGAGTTCCGGTACGAGTCGGTCGTGATCGATCTCGACAACCTGGGCGAGGAGGAGCTCCGCTCCGGGATCATCGATCCACCCCCGCCCCTCGAGCCGGACGAGGAAGCGACGCTCGATCGCGATCCCGATCCGCAACCTCCGGTGCTTCGCACGTTCCAGGAGGACGACGAGGCCTCGGAGCCGACGCTGGAGCCGCACCTGCCCGAGGTCCGCGCCGATCCGATCCTGCGCGACGGCCTGGCCCTGGCGCAGCTCGAGCTCCAGCCCCTGCCCGAGCTTCCGCCCGGGTCCCAGCCGCGGCTCACGAACGAGCACCTGTTCTCTGCGTTCTTCGAAGAGGCGGCCATCGCCGAGGAGGAGCGGCGCTCGCTGGTACCGGCGCCCGCCTCGATCCGGCTCGATCGCCCGCTGCCCCTGCAGAAGCCGATCTCCTCGTCGGGGCCCGTCGTGATTGACGACCTGGTGGCGCCCAAGACCGGCATCCGTCCCATGCCCTCCAACGGACAGTCGCTCCGCGCCATGCCGCCGGAGCTCCCCGCGGGCCGGCCGCCGCCCCCGCCGCCCCTCCCCACCGGCGACGAGCCCTTCGCGCCGCTCTCGGTGGACCCCGAGATGGTGGTGGTCCGGGGGGCACCCGCGGGCGACGAGCCGATCGGCTTCGGATCCGACCCGCAATTCGGCGAGGTGGCGCCCTCGGTCCGGGGCGTCGAGCACGACGACGTGGCGCAGAACCCGCCGGTGCCGCCGGGGACGATGTTCGAGTACGACTCGGCCCAAGCGCAGGCCGAGTCGCCGGTGCTGGTGCGGAGCGCCTCGAGGCGACCGCCGCCCCTCCCGCCCTCGGCGCGTCGCCGTGCGATCAAGGAGACCGCCGGCGTGGTGACGCCGATGACGCACCACCAGACGATGTCGACGGAGGGCACCAATCCCGACCTCGATCGCGACATCGCGCTGGCGCGCGCCCGCATGGTGCGCAGCCCCAACAGCGTGACCGCCTGCTACCGGCTGAGCACGCTCTTGATGAGACGCGGGGACCGCGACAACTTCGACGACGCGCTCAACACGCTCCTTCGCGTGATGGAGATGGAGCCGAACCACCCGGGCGCCCACCACAAGCTGGCCGAGGTGTTCGCGCGGCGCGGCGAATACGTGCAGGCCTCCGAGCATCTCTCGCGGGCGCGACGCCTCGGATATCGGACGGATCCGGATCTCGAGGTCGTGGTGGCGAACGGCGTCAAGCGTTTCGATCGAACCTGATCTCAGGGGCAGCCGACGCCGCCGTTGACGGTGGCGCCGTTGAAGTCGACGCCGGTGGCGCCAGTGCAGTTCGGAGACTGGAGATCCGCGCCGCCCCAGGTGGATCCCGTCAGGTCGGCGTTGAAGAAGTTCGGCGAGAAGAGATCGGCCTCGGTGAAGACGGCGCTGCGGAGATCGGCGCCCGAGAAGTTGGGGCTCCTCAGGTCGGCGGATCCGAAGTCGGCCATCATCAGCCGGGCGCCGCTGAAGTTGCCCGAGTCGATGTCTGCGTTGCCGAAGTCGACCCCCTCGAGGTTGGCGTCCTGGAAGTTCGGGCTGAAGAGGTTGATCTCGGCGAGCGAGCAGCCCGTGAGATCCCGACCGGAGTAGTTCGGCGCGGCGCTGTCGGTCGGGCATCCTCCTCCGCAGCCGTAGGCGCCGCCGAAGGCAGGGAGAAGAGAGAGCGCAAGGAAGAGCTTCATGGAAGAGATACGAGCGCTGGGAGCCGACCGTGACTCGGGTGACGTCCGTCTCCTGTGCGGTCGGCTGAGCAGGCTACGGCGGGACCGCGCGGGCGAAGCCCTGGATGATCGAGAACGCACCGAGCCGGCGGAGGAGCGGCCATGTTCCCAGGGCCCGATCGATCCGATCCGGAAACGAGGTCGCGACGCCGGCGGCGCGGATCTCGCGGACGTCGACGAAGCGCCGGATCGCGCGTGCGAAGGCGACCGGGTCGCGGAGATAGATCTCGGTGTCGTGGCCCTCGAGCTCCAGGCTCATGGCGAACGCGCGCCGGGGGAACAGGAGCGGGGTCAGCGCGCGCAGCGGCCGGCGGCGGATCTGCTCCAGAGCGGCGGCCCGCGGGAGGGCAAGCCAGAGCGGGCCGCCGGGGCGGAGGATCCGGACGAAGCGCTCGATCAGCGCCGCTCCGTCGCGGTTGAAGGTGAGCGGCCCGTTGACGGTGACCAGGGCGTCGAAGCGCCCGAGCGGGCGGAGGTCGGCGGTCGCGTCGATCCACTGCACGGTGATGTCGACGCCGGCCTCGGCGGCGCGCCGCTCCGTGTGCTCGAGCATGCGCTCGGAGACGTCGGCGGCGATCACGCGGACCCCGCGGCGGGCCAGCTCGATCGCGAGTGTGCCGGGGCCGCAGCCGAGCTCGATCAGGCGCGCCTCTTTGGGGAGCGTGCGCGCGATCTCCTCGATGAGATGGGAGAAGGCGCGGCTGTTGAGCGCCGAGGTGCTCGCCTGCGCCTCGTATCGCTCGGCCATGTCTCCGTAGATCCGGCCGAGCGCCTCGGGCGGGAGCGGCGCGCGCCTCGAGCGCCGAACGATGGGCGCCCGCTCCGTCACGAGGGCTGTCCGAGGATCAGGAGCGAAACGAGCATGTAGACGACCACGCCGAGGACGTCGTTGATCGAGGCGATCAGCGGTCCTGCGGCGATGGCCGGATCGATCCCGAAGCGCTTCAGAATGGGTGGCTCGCAGGAGCCGAGCAGGCTGGCCGCGCCCATCGAACAGCCGAGCGCGACGCCGACGCACACGCCCAGGAGCGGCACGCCCTGCCAGAGCGCGATGATCGCGGCGGCGGCCCCTCCGCAGGCGAGCCCCATCAGCGAGGCCACCGCGACGTCCTTGAAGATGTGCTGGGCGAGCTTCCCCTTTTCGATGTGTCCGACCGCCAGGCCTCGGATCATGATCATCGCGGACTGGAAGCCGACGATACCGCTCGCCCCTGTCACCATCGGGACGAAGGCCAAGAGGATCACCGCCGTCTTCAGGTGGACGGCGGCGCGCGCGAGCACCCAGGCGGCCACGAGGCCGGCCACCAGCGTCGATCCCATCCAGGGGAGGCGCCGGCGGAGGATCTTCCGGATCTTGTCGGTGTAGATGACCTCCGGCTCGGCCCCGGCGCCGGCGATCTTGAGCATGTCCTCCTCGGCTTCCTCCATCAGGACGTCGTGCACGTCGTCGGCGGTGATCCGACCGATCAGGCGCCGCTCGGCGCGATCGACCACGCCCAGCTCGACCAGGCTGTACCGGTTGAAGATTCGCGCCACCTCCTCCTGATCGACGTCGGGGGTCACCTCGGCGAGCTTCGGCTCCATCACGTCCTCGACGGGTGTCTCCGGCGCCGACAGCACCAAGTCCTGGAGCGCGAGGTGACCCGCGTAGCGACCCACGTCGTCGACGACGAAGACGCTGATGATGTCGACCTCCTTCGCCGCCTCCCGGACCGCCTTCATCGCGGCGCCGATCGTGGTGGAGATCGCGACGGTGACCAGCTCGGTCTGCATGATCCCGCCCGCGCTCGCCGGGTCGTACTCGAGGAGCCGCGCCACCTCTTCTCGCTCCTCACGCGGGAGCGTGGCGAGGAGCGCCTTGGCTGTCTTCTCGTCGACCTCCTGGAGCAGATCGGTGACGTCGTCGGTCTCCATCTCGCCGACGATCGGCGCCAGGTCCTGGGGACGGACCAGCCTCAGGATCCGCTCCTGTTCTTCGGCGTCGAGCTCCGAGAGGAGGTTGGCGGCCCGCTCCGGGTCGAGGTGCTTGAGGATCGCCTTCGCGGTCTCGGCCGTCACGTCGTCGACGAGCTCGGCCAGGTCGGCCGGGTGCAGGAGCAACAAGAACGTGCGCAGCTCGTCTTCCCGCCCCGGACGCGTGAGCAGCTCGAGCTCATCGACGTCTTCCTGACGCTCCATCCCCACCCCGCCCGTATCCAGCGCCCCCGGGCAGGTCAAGGGGGTTGCCGGCAGAGCGCCGATGTCTGATAGCTTGGGGGATGGCTGACGCCGATCAGATTGGGCGGCGTGTCGTCGTCGTCGACGATGAACGCAACATACGCCGCACGCTGAGCATGGTCCTCGAGGGCGAGGGCTACGTGGTCGAGACGTTCGAGTCGGCCGAGGAGTTCATCCCTCGTCTCTCGGGTGGCCCGATCGACGTGGTGATGCTCGACGTGCAGATGCCGGGAATGGACGGGCTCCAGGCGGTCCAGAAGATCCGGGAGGACCACTCGGACCTCCCCGTCCTGATGATCAGCGGCCATGCCCGGCCCGAGGAGGCCGTCCGCGCGATCCAGCTGGGTGCGAACGACTTCCTGGAGAAGCCGCTCAGCCGCGAGCGCGTGCTCGTCACGGTCAAGAATGCGATCGAGAAGCGCGCGCTCTCCGCGAAGGTGCGCGCGCTCGAGGCCGCCGAGGGTGGCGACGAGGAGATGCTCGGACAGTCCGAGGCGATCGAGAAGGTGAGGAAGCAGATCGAGAAGGTCGCCGCTACCGGCGTCCGGGTCCTGATCACCGGAGAATCCGGAACCGGCAAGGAGCTGATCGCGCGCGCCGTCCACCGGGCCTCCAAGCGGGCGAACGGACCGTTCGTCAAGGTGAACTGCGCCGCCATCCCCTCGGAGCTGATCGAGAGCGAGCTGTTCGGTCACGAGCGTGGCGCCTTCTCGGGCGCCGTCCAGAAGAAGCGCGGGCGCTTCGAGCTCGCCGACGGTGGGACGCTCTTCCTCGACGAGATCGGCGACATGAGCGTCGACGCCCAGGCCAAGGTCCTGCGCGTGCTCCAGACCGGCGAGGTCATCCGCGTCGGTGGCGAGAAGGTCTTCACCGTCGACGTCCGCGTCGTCGCTGCCACCAACAAGGACCTCGAGGAGGAGGTCCGGCAGGGCAACTTCCGGGAGGATCTCTACTTCCGTCTCTCGGTGGTGCCGATCGTCTCGCCGCCGCTCCGCGATCGCGGCGACGACGTGCTCCTCCTGATGCACGCCTACCTGCGCCACTTCTCCGCCGAGCACGCCGTCGATCCGCCGGTCTCCCTCTCCGACGAGGCGGCCCGCGCGATCGCGACGTACACCTTCCCCGGCAACGTTCGCGAGCTCCGCAACCTCGCCGAGCGGCTCGTGATCCTGGCGGACAACCCGGTCAAGCCGAAGGACCTCCCACCCCAGGTGACCGGCACCAGCGGTCCCGAACGGCCCGCGCTGATCCAGGATGTCGACGGCGGCGCCGGCGTCCTCGACCTCACGAAGTACGGCAATCCGACCCTCCGCGAGCTCCGCGAGGCCGTCGAGCGGGACTACATCCTGCGAAAGCTCGAGGACACCGGGTGGAACGTGACCCGAACGGCCGAGATCCTCGGCATCGAGCGGACCAACCTGCACAAGAAGTTGAAGCAGCTGGGCCTGAAGAAGAAGGGGTAGGTCGCCGCGCGCGGCCGAGCCTTTGCGCTTGATCGGTCATGTTCGCGCGGCGCGGCGGCGCGCGCGCGTCCTGGCTGTCGCCGAGGCGGTGGCGGTGCTCGAGCCCTTCGGCGCGCGGGCGGTGCCGGGAGGTCCGCTCGCCGATCAGCCCGGCGTGCTCTGGGTCGAGGTCGAAGGGGAGATCGAGGACGGCGCGATCCGGCAGCGCGTCGAGCGCCTCGGGTACGTGGAGCGCGTCGAGCGCGTGGCGCTGGGCGAGCCGGGGCGGGGCTCGGCCAGGGGACGCACCTGGCGCAAGCGCCCGTTCTACCTGGAGGAGATCTGGACCGACTCGAAGGAGGCGCACCGGGCGGCGGCGCCGGATCGACGGGCGTTTCTCTTGCCCGACGCGGGCGGCGAGGTGCGGGCGGTGACCGGCTATCGCGGCAGCGGTGGGCGAGGGGAGCGCCGGGCGCTCCCGGTGGCGGACGCTCGGCTGCTGGTGAACCTGGCCCGCGCGGACCTTGATCGCGTGCTGCTGGATCCGTTCGCCGGTGCGGGCGGGATCGTATTCGAGTCGACGCGGCTGGGCGCGAGGGTCTTCAGCGTCGACGTCGATCCGATCCTGCGGCCGGGCCTCGAAGCATTCGGGGCCGAGCACACGGTGGGCGATGCGCGCGCGCTGCCGTTTCCCGATGCCTCGGTCCACGGCGTGGCCACCGAGCCGCCCTTCGACGCCGAATCGGACGCGGTCCTCGCGGAGGCGATCCGAGAGATCGCGCGCGTCCTGGTCCCGGGCGGCCGGGCGGCCCTGATGATCGCCGAGCGACAGCGGATCGTCGTGGAGCGCGCCGGTGAAGCGGCTGCGCTCGAGATCGAGCTGGCCCACGACGTCGACCGCAAGGGAACCCGCGCGGCGGTGGTGGTGCTGCGACGGCGGCGGGAAGGCCTCGGACCCGCTGGCGGTCGGGGAGAGTCATGCGGAGCCTGACTGTCGGGCGTCGGATCGCGGTCGTCACGACGCGCGATGACAGGACTGACTCTCCGCACGACACACGCGCGCTGCACGCTGGCATCGCCGACGCTGGCGTCCCCCGACCTTTCCGCCGGCCCGGCACTGAGGTCCTTCCTCTCCACACCTCGCGGCCATGTTCCTCTGCCAGGATCGCTGTATCATCCCCGCCATGGGATTGTTTGGTAGCAGCAGCAGCAGCAGCAAGAAGGGTGAGACCAACGACGTCCAGCCGACGCCCGAGCCCGCACCGGCGCGTCCGAGCAGACCGCCGGAGCCACAGGCCGAGAAGCCGCAGAAAGACGGCTACGGGATCGATCAGCTGGTGCAGCTGATGCGACGGCTCCCGTCTGACAACATCGAGCTGGTGGTCCGCGTCCTCAAGGAGACGCTCGAGTCGGTGAAGATCGCCGTCCCTCGACTCATCAAGGAGGCGGAGAAGCGCGCGTCGGATCTCACGTCCGGGATCTCCGATCACCGTCGTGCGATCACGAAGCTCGAGGAAGAGCTCGCCGCCAAGCAGAAGTCGATCGAGGAGGAGATCGCCGCCAAGAAGAAGGCGATCGAGGAGCTCGAGGCCGCCCATCAAGAGGTGAGCGTGGTGAAGGAGCGGCTGAACCTCGGCCTGCGTCTGGACGCTCCGTCGGTCACGGGGGTCCCCAAGCCCGCCCCCACCCCCGCGTCCGCCCCTACACCCCCGCTGTCGTCGGATTCTGAAGGCTGGCCCGCCCCCACCGGCGCCTCCCCCCGAGCTGAGGCCGCCGATGCCGGCGGAGACCAAGGCCTCCCCTCTCCCGGGACTGGGGACGCTCAAGACCACGCCGATCGTCGAGAAGAACCTCTCGGAGAAGAAGCCCAGCTGAGCCCCAAAGATCCGGGTCTTCCTTCAGTAGATCCGGCTCGACATGCCGCCGGCCTATCGCCTCGGGCCCCCGCTCGGTCGCGGGGCGCGCTCCACCGTCCATAGCGCCACCCAGCTCGCCACCGGCCGACGGGTCGCGGTGAAGGTCGGCGGATTGGTGCGCGAGGCGAGGGCCCTCGAGATGGTCCGACATCCCAACGTGGTCGCGGCGATCGAGCTGGTGCGCCGGCCCCGCCTGCTGGTGATGGAGCGGATTGACGGGGTCACGCTGACCGAGCTGATCCGACACCGAGGCGCGCTCGACGAGACGCAGGCGATCGCCATCGCGGTCGAGATCGCGCTCGGGCTGACGGCGCTCCACGAGAAGGGGGTGATCCATCGCGACCTCAAGCCGGCCAACGTCATGGTGTCCGAACAAGGCCAGGTGAAGCTCATCGATCTCGGAATCGCGCACATGGCGTCCTTCGACGACGTCCAGCCGGGTACGCGGTACTTCGCCAGCCCAGAGCAGCAGCGCGGGGAACGTGTCGACGTGCGCTCCGACCTCTACTCGCTCGGATGCGTGCTGGCCGCGATGCTGGCCGGGCGCGCGATGGATCCACCGGAGCTTCCCGAGCGCCTGATCGACGGGCGCCATCCCACGCTCCGGCTGGTGGCGCTCGTCCGAGCGCTCACGTCCGAGCGCCCGTGTCACCGTCCGGCCTCGGCGGCCTCGGTCGTCGGGCTCATTCTCGCTGCAGCTGCTTGATGCGCTGCCGGATCCCGGCCTTCGAGACGCGCAGCAATTCGGACATCGCATCGAGGTCGCAGCCCGTCTGCTCGCGGGCGCCGGCGATGTCGGACAGGGTCAGGTCCTTCGCGGTGCGCAGGGTCGGATGGCTCTCGATCATCCGGTAGACCGAGGTCCGGCTGACGCCGAGGGTCGCCGCGGCCCGCTCGATGCGCCAGCCGTTGTCCGCCAGCACGCGCTCGAGCTCGGCCGGGTCCACCTGGCTCGGCTTGCGGGCCGGCGCCTCCGGAGCTCCCAGCCCCGGATCGAGGAGCCGATTCGAGCGTGTGCCCCACCAGCTCGGGAGCGCCCTCGGCTGCCGAGATGACGAGCTGACGGGCCACGTTCCGGAGCTGCCGCACGTTCCCCGGCCAGGAGAATCGCATCAACCGCGCGGCCACCGGCGCAGGCAACCAGGGACGCTCCGGGCGCGCCGGTATCGCTCGGCCCATCTCCGTCGACGCCTCCCGCGCGAAGTGGAGCAGGAGGCGGCCGATGTCGTCGCGACGCTCGAGGAGCGGTGGGACCTGGATCTCGTAACCCGCCAGCCGATGCAGCAGGGCGGGTCGGAACGTGCCCTCGCGGAGGCCTCGGCCGAGGTCCCCGTCTGTCGCCGAGATCAGCCGGACGTCGACCGGGATCTCATCGGTCGCCCCGACGCGCTGGACCGATGCGTTCTCCAGCGCGCGCAGCAACATGGCTTGCACCTCGATCGAGATCTCGCCGATCTCGTCGAGGAACAGCGTGCCCCCGGTGGCCCGCTCGAAGTATCCGCAGTGGCCGTCGAGGGCCCCGGTGAAGGCCCCCCGCTGATGGCCGAAGAGCTCCGAGGCCGCGACGCTCGGCTGGATCGCGGCCATGTTGACGGCGACCCACGGCTGGTGGGCGCGCCGGCTCGTCCGGTGGATCGCGTTCGCGACCAGCTCCTTGCCGGTGCCGGTCTCTCCGCGGAGCAACACCGGCACCGAGAGCGCGGCCACCCGCGCGATGTCGCGGCGAAGCCTGCGCATGGCTGCGCTGTCACCGACGAGCCCGTGATCGGGGAGGTCGTCAGAGAGGCTGGGCTCGAGCTCGTGGAGCAGCAGCACCACACGCTCGCCGAGCTCGAGCACCGCGCCCTCGACGAGGCGGGCGCGGGGAACAATCGTGCGACCGGTGATCGGGGTCCCGTCGACGACCACCGCGCTGCGCGGCGCCGGCTCGATGGCGACGCCGCCGTCCTCGAGCTCGAGCCGCGTCGGGCGTCGCGAGAGGAACGGGTCGAGGAGCGGCCGACCGGCCCGCTCGCCCGGAAATCCGAACGAAGGCGTCGTACGGGACAGCTGGCCGCGCTCGAGGGTGGCGGTCTGCCCGATCCGTTCCGGGTCGAAGTGATGGAGGATCGTGAGGCCGGGCTGTCGGCGGCGCGCTCGCAGCGTGGGAAGGGGCATGGGGTCGCGGGTGTCCTCGTCGAGCCCGTCTGCACGAAGTGCCAGCATTCGCTGGTGATACTGACTCTCGAGCGCCCGTCTTTTTTTTGGTGGGAAGGAGCCCCGGCCTTCGTCGTACACTGATCTCCCATGGACAACGGACGCGCGACGAAGTGGCTGATCTATCTCGGAGTTCTCGTGGGAGTGAACATCCTCAGCTACGTCCTGGACTGGGGCTTCTGGATCTATTGAGCTCGCGCTTCGAACGCCTGTTCGACCTGGCGCTCGGCGTCTCGATCGTCGGGTGGGGAGCCGCGGCCCTCCTCCACGCACCCACGCTCGCTCCGGTGCGGATCGCGATCGTCGCGGTCAACCTCGCCGTCGGCGCGCTCGTCGCCTTTCGGCGCGCTCCGGACCGGGGCGCCACCTTCTTCCAGATCGCCCTGGCCCTCCCGGCGGTGGCGGCCGGCGGGGTGGCCCTCTTACTGGCGCCGCCGCCCGAGTCGTGGCCACCGCCCGCCGCGATCATGGTGGTCGCCGGCGCGCTCTTCACGCTGGTCGCGTTCGCCTTCCTCGGCCGGAGCTTCGCCGTGTTCCCGTCGCGACGTCGGATCGTCGTGCATGGACCGTACGCGCTCCTTCGACACCCGGCCTACCTCGGGGAGCTCACGATGGTCTCCGGCGCGCTGCTGGCCGCCGGACCGGTGATCGCTGCGTGCTCCCTCCCGACCGTGGTCTTCCTCCTCGTGCTCCGTATCCGGGCCGAAGAGTCACTCTTGTCGGAGTGTGAGGCCTACCAGACGTACGCCGCGGACGTTCGCTGGCGCTTGCTGCCGCTCGTCTGGTGATCAGCGGTCGTACCACCAGAACCCGACCATCAACGAGATCAGCGCGAGCAGGACGAGGAGCAACGCCGCACGCCAGCCCGGCGTGCGCGGCGGTGGCGGCGTCACTCGTGTGGCCACCTGGGCCTCGAGCGCGGCGGGCCGCTGCGGTATCGAAACCGTGTCCTCGGGACGCACGGGCTCGATGGTGGTCTCGCTCTCGTCGAGATCGCGCCTCGGCGGCTCGAACGGTCGCGCGATCTCGGTGAGGTCCCCCATATCGTCGTCGTCGTCGAGGAAGTCGTCGCTGGCGGTTCGAAGGTCGAGGGCGGTCTCGGAGTCGCGCGCGTCCGCGTCGAGGACCTCGCGAGCCAGGACCTGAAGCTGGATCTGCGGCGAGAGATCGTCACCGATCTCGGCGCGGAGCATGGCTTCCATCTCCCGCGCCGTGGCGAAACGCTTGTTGGGATCGATCGACAGCGCGCGGCGCGCGATCGCCGAGAGCTGGCGCGAAACGTTCGGGTTGGCCGAGCGGGCCTCGGGAGCCGGCTCCTCGCTGATCGCGAGCGCGGTGGCGAGCGGGTTGGATCGATCGAACAACCGCCGCCCGGTGATCGCCTCCCAGAGCACGATCCCGATGGAGAAAACGTCCGAGCGCCGGTCGAGGGAGGCCCCGCGGATCTGCTCCGGCGACATGTATCCGTCCTTTCCTCTGAGCTCGCCGGGCTCCTCACTCCGCGTGTCGATCGCCGCGTGCGCGATCCCGAAGTCGAGCAGCTGCACCTTTCCGTCGAACGTCACGAAGATGTTCTGCGGAGACACGTCCCGGTGGACGATACCGAGGTGCGCACCGTCTTCGTTGCACGCTTCGTGTGCGTGGTGGAGGCCCGCGCACGCCTCCGCGACGATCCAGGCCATCAGTCCCACCGGGAGCGCGCGCCCGCGCAGCCGCTTCGACAGCACGTCGAGCGGAGCGCCCTTGAGGTAGCGCGTGGCCAAGAACGGGATCCCGTCCTCGCTGCCGTAGCGCAGGATCTCGCAGACGTTCGGGTGATGGAGGCGGGAGAGGAGCTCCGCCTCATGCAAGAACATGTGCGCGATCTCCCCGGCCTCGATGAGATGGGGGTGCAGGCACTTGAGCGCCACCCACTCGAAGCCGTCGTGCAGCCGCTTCCGGCCGAGATAGACACTCGCCGTGCCGCCGACACCGAGCCGCTCGACGAGCGTGTACTCGCCGAACGTCCTGGGCAGCTCCCTCACCGCCGGCCAAAGATGCCCCCTTTCCCGCGCCGCGACCATCCCTCGGCGGCCCTTCGTGCTATAGGAGCGTTGACCACACGCCATGGACAGGGTTCGCGGTCGAATCAGCGTTCACGTGCGCGGCTTCGGGTTCTTGACACTCGACGACGGGCGCTCCGCCTTCGTCGCGCCTCCGGATCTCAACCCGCTCCTCGCCGACGATCTGGCCAGCGCCGAGTTGGTGGAGGCTGGCGGCCGGCTCTCGGCAAAGCAGCTGCAGCTGGAGGTGCGCAGCCGCACCGAGCTGATCGGTGAGGTGGTGGCGAGGAGGGGGCGTCTCTGGCTCCAGGTCGATCGGACGATCGCCAACACGGACTGGCCGCTCCGGCCCGACGGACATGACCTCGAGGAGGGGAGCTGGTGGGTGGCGTGCGTCGACGGAGATGCGCTCATTCCCGACCATGTCGTCGCGCCGGCCGAGCTCTCGCTGGAGCGCGTCCTGGTGCGCCACGGGATCCGGGCCCGCTTCCCGCCCGACTGTCAATCCAGCCTGCCGAAGCTCAGCAAGAAGACGTTCGCCGGGCGTCGCGATCTCACCGACCTGACGACGGTCACGATCGACGCCCCGGTCTCGAAGGACCTCGATGACGCACTGGCGATCCTCCCCGCGGATCCCGACGGCGGGCTCCGCCTGTTCGTCAGCATCGCGGACGTCGACTCGCTGGTCCCCGAGGGGAGCGCGGCCGACGCGGAGGCCCGGCTGCGCGGCACCAGCACGTACCTCGCGGGCGCCGTCATCCCGATGCTCCCCCGGGAGCTGAGCGAGCAGGAGCTCAGCCTGCTGCCCGGCATCGACCGACCTGCGATCACCGCGGAGCTGCGGATCGATCCCGAAGGCGCCATCACCGCGGTCGATCTCTATGCGAGCCGCATCCGCTCCGCGCAGCGTCTCGACTACGACACGGTGGCGGCGTTCCTCGACCAGAGCGCCACCGCCGATCTACCGGCGCCGGTGCTCACCACGCTCCGCTGGCTCCGCACGGCGGCGGCCCGCATCGGGGCGGTGCGGGCGGCCCGCGGCGGGGTCCGCTTCCTGCGCGAGGAGGCCCATGTCACCGTCGATCGCGATACCCAGGAGCCGACCGCCATCGACGCGCGACCTTCGACCAGCGCCCACACGCTCGTGGAGCGTTTGATGGTCGCCGCCAACGAGGCCGTCGGTCGCTGGCTGGTCGAGCGCGGTCTTCCCGGGATGTTCCGGGTCCATCCGGAGCCCGACGCCGAGCGCGCGCGCGCCCTGGCGGACCTCGCCCACAACTTCGGCTTCGAGCTCGGGCTCGGCGAGCAGCTCACGCCGCGCGGGCTGGCGGCCCTCGAGGCCCAGTTCGCGGGCAACGCGGTCGAGCCGGCGATGCGTGAGGCGCTCTCGCGTGTCCTGGGGCCGGCGCGGTACACGTCGAGGTCAGGCCTGCACTTCGGGTTGGCCGCGCCCATCTATCTCCACTTTACCTCGCCGATCCGGCGCTACGCGGATCTGGTGGTCCACCGCGTCGTCAAGCGCTTTCTCGAGGGTCGCCGCGATCAGCGCGCCAACGATCCCTCGTTCGAAGCGCTGGCCGTCCACCTCAACGATCGCGCGCGCCGCTCCGCCAAGGCGGAGACCGAGCGCCTTCGCATGATGGCCGCCCGCTGGTTCGCGTCGAAGGTCGGCGATCGCTACGCCGCCAACGTCGTCGCGATCAAGCCGTTCGGTCTGGTGGTCCAGCTCCGCGGCGCCGGCGTCACCGGGAGCGTGCCTGCCGAGTCGCTGCCCGACCGGAGGTTCATGGTGGGCGAGGAGCTCGAGGTGATCGTCGAGGGGACGGACGAAGCGCTCGGGCGGATCGATCTGCGGATGGCGCAGAAGCATCCGGGGCGATGAGCGGCGAGGACTGGATCGACGTCGCCCGGCTTCCGAAGGACGATCGCCGGCGGCGCACCCTCGAGCGGCTGGAGTCTGCCGGCGTGCCGGAAGCGCGCCGCGTGGCCCGGGAGTACGCCGATCTGCTCGAGCTCCCGATCTTCGCGATCGCCGCCGGACGCGTCACGGCGCATCTGGCCCGCGCCGGCAGCCCTGCGAGGGCTACCATCGCGCTCGGCGACTCGATCCGCAGCCTCGAGGAGAAGCGCGGCGACGCCTCTCCACTGCTCGTGGAGCCCATCCTCGCCCTCTCGATCGAGCTCGCCGGATCGAGCGCGCGAGCGGCCCGCCTGATGTCGAGTGATCCGGCCCTCGCGATCGAGCTGGGCACTGCGGTCGATCTCGTTCGCACGATGGAGACCCCCGACTACGCGGCGACCCTCGCCCGCATCGTGGCGGCCTCGCCGGGCGATACGCCGCGGTTCGATCGACTGATCCGCCGCTGGCGCAACCGCGAGATGCTTCGCATCGCCCTCCGCGAGCTCCGCAACACGGACGTTCGCCGGACCGCCGCCGAGCTGGCCGATCTCGCCTCCGCCGCGCTCCAGGCCGCGCTCGATCACCACCGTCCGATCGTCGAGGCCGAGCTGGGAAGCCCCGAACCTGCGTGCCGGCACGTCGTCGTGGGCATGGGAAAGCTCGGCGGTCGCGAGCTCAACTTCTCTTCGGACATCGATCTCATCTATCTGTACGAGCACGACGAAGGGCGCGCTGGTACGGCCACGCTCCACGAGTACTTCGTCGAGCTCTTCCGCCGCGTTACCACCTCGATCTCGCACATCACCGAGCACGGGTTCGTGTTCCGCGTCGACCTCGACCTGCGGCCAGAGGGCCGCCCGGGCGCGCTCGCCAACAGCCTGGCCAGCGCCGAACGCTACTACGAGACCTGGGGCCGCACCTGGGAGCGGGCCGCCTGGATCAAGGCGCGCCCGGTGGCCGGCGATCTGGATCTCGGCCCGCGCATCGCCGACTTCATCCGCCCCTTCGTCTACCGCCGCGCCTTCGATCTGAAGGCGATCGAGTCGATCGTCGAGATGAAGTCGAAGATCGACGCGCAGCGCAAGCGCTCGGGGTTGGGCCCGCGGCTCGACCTGAAGCTGGGCGCAGGCGGGATCCGCGAGATCGAGTTCTTCGTGCAGGCCTATCAGCTTCTCCACGGCGGGCACGACCGCCGTCTTCGCCTCCACAACACGCTCGAGGCGCTCCAGGCGCTGGAGGCGGTCGGTCTCGTCAACGCGCGGACGCGCGCGCTCCTCGCGGACGCCTATCTGCTCCTGAGGAAGGTCGAGCACCGGATCCAGATCGTCGACGACCAGCAGACGCATACACTCCCGGCGGATCCGGAGGCGCTGGCCCAGCTCGCCCGCTCGCTCGGCTTCGCCTCGCCGGATGTTCTGGCGCTCCACCTGCAGGAGGCGATGGGAGGCGTGCACGAGCAGTTCTCGAACCTGCTGGGCGCGGCCGAGGAGGAGGAGAACATCCCGGACGAGGTCGATCGGCTCCTCGATGAGGACCTGAGCGAGGAGGTCCGCGTCCCGGTGCTGGCCGAGCTGGGATCCCGGTCGCCCTACGAGAGCCTCACCGCCCTGCGCGCCGCCACGCGGCTGCCCGGCAGCCCCTTCCACGCCCGCGCCGACGCCCGCGGGCATCGGGTCGCCCGCGCGCTCCTCGCCGAGTGCCTCGCCAGCCCGGACATCGATCGCGCGCTCGAGCATCTGCCTGCCCTGACGCGCGTGCTGGTCCTCCACCGCAGCTATCTGGAGCAGCTGGAGCGCCCCACGATCCGCCGCGGCGTGGCCAGAGTGCTCGGAGCGAGCGACCTCCTGGCGCGCATCCTGATCTCGAACCTCTCGCTGGTCTCCGAGGTCCTGCTGCCCGACTCGCTCCCGACTCGACCGGAGCTCGAGGTCTTCCCCACCAGCACCGCACATCCCGGCGGCGATCCCGAGGAGGTGCTCTCGATGCTGCGGGCCGAGAAGCAGGAAGAGCTGCTCCGCACCGCGCTGGCGGATCTGGGAGGGGTCCTCTCGACGGCGGAGGTGGAGGATCGGTTGACGCGCCTGGCCGAGGTCCTGATCGAGGCCGCGTTGGAGCTGGCGCTGCGCGAGACCGAGCTGAAGTACGGAAGGCCGGTGGATCCGGCCGCGGAGCTCGCGGTGATCGGTGGCGGGACGATCGGTGCCCGCGAGCTTGGTTACCGCAGCGACGTCGATCTCAGCTTCATCTTCCGCGGAGAAGGCGAGACCGAGGGCGGCACGCGCGCGGCCATCGGAGTCGGTGAGCTGTACACGCGGGTGGCCCAGCGTCTCATCTCGTTTCTCACGCTGCGCGGGCGCGAGGGGGCCCTCTACTCCGTCGACATGCGGCTCAGACCGAGCGGGTCCCAGGGCGTGTTGGTCGTGAGCATGCGGAACTTCCAGGCGTATCACGAGAATGACGCACAGCTCTGGGAGCGGCAGTCGTTGATCCGTTCCCGCACCATCGCCGGGTCGCCCGCGCTCCGCGCCGAGGTGGACCGCGCGATCCACGCGGCCGCGTACGACTCCGGCCCCGCGGAGGACGCCGCCCGGAAGATCGGCGAGATGCGCGCGCGTCTCGCGGCGGAGCGGTCCGCGAAGAAGCTCCGGCGGGGCGCCGACGCCCTCGACCTGAAGCTGGGGCGGGGCGGTTTGGTCGAGGTGGAGTTCATGGTCCAGTACCTGCTGATCCAGCACGGCGGTGCGCACCCCGAGGTTCGGACCACCTCCACACGCACCGCGCTCCGCGCGCTCGCCCGCGCAGGATTCCTGGACCGGGATCAGGCCGTGCAGGTGGCCGAGTCCTACGATCGGCTGCGCAGAGTTCTGAACTGGCTGCGGATCGCGCACGACGAGAACCTCGATCAGGTGGACCTTTCGGAAGCGGCGCTCAAGAAGCTGGCCCTCGCCGTCGGCTACCAGGGGCGCGGAGCCGCCACGCTTCTCCGGCGCGATCTGGAGGCGGATACGGAGCGGATCCACCGGATCTACCTCGCCATTCTGTGCTAGAGATTCGAGGGCGTGACGAAGTCCGTTCTCATCGTCGAGGACGACAGCTCCCTCGCCGGGCTCCTCCACGAGGTCCTCGACGCGGAGGGCTTCGAGGTCACGATCGGGGCCTCGGTCGAGTCGGGTGTGAACGCGGACCTGGTGGTGGTGAACGGCTTCGATGCGGTCGAGCGCCTGCGTGCGCTCCCGCGAGGCGACGAGGTGCCGATCATCGTGATCGACGGCGACGACCTGTCGGCCGCCGCGCGACAGGAGCAGATCGTGCGCCATCGACTCACCGAGGTCCTCGAGAGACCGCTCGACCTGGACCGATTGATCGACGCGCTTCACGACGTCTTCAGCAGCGCCTATCCCGAGCCGCGCACGACCGGAGAGCACCGCGTCGCCGTCCTCCCCGAGGTGAGCTCGAACCGAACGCTCCACGACGTGCCCGACAAGGGCGATCTGGCCGAGGTCCCCTTCGCCACGGTGCTGGGCAAGCTGTTCCGGCGCCGCGCCTCGGGCGCGCTCATGCTGCGCAAGGCCTCGGTCAAGAAGATCGTCTATCTGACCGAAGGCGTCCCGGTGTTCGTGAAGTCGAATTTGCTCGCCGAATGCCTGGGTCGGATCATGGTCCAGGAGCGTCTGATCTCGCAGGAGGAGTGCGACGAGTCGCTCCGTCGCAAGAAGCAGGAGAAGCGGCGCCAGGGCGACATCCTGATCCAGATGGGGAGCATCTCCCCACACAACCTCAACTTCGCGCTCGAGCTACAGATGCAGGTGAAGCTGTTCGACATGTTCTCCTGGCTCGAGGGTCGCTACCAGTTCAACGATCGCGCCGACTACAACGCGACGCAGATCGTCCTGCCGATGGCGCCGAGCGCGATGATCTACGAGGGCGCTTCCCGGGCGATGTCCAACGACCGGATCGCCCGCGAGCTGGCACGGATGGCGGACGCCAAGCTGATCCCCTCCGCGGATCCCACGTTCCGCTACCAGACGCTCCAGCTGGAGCCGCGGGCTGAGTCGCTGATCGAGGCCATGGACGGCACGCGCTCCGTCCGCGGGCTGCTCGACATCGCCGACTTCGAGCGCGCCGAGGCCGCGCTCCTCCTCTATGCGCTTTGCTGTGTCGGCCTCCTCGAGCCCACCGGAGAGGCGGTCTCGGGCTCGCATCCGATCGCGCTCGACGAGGGCGACGTGGAGATCCTCTCCACAGGCGAGATCAACGCGATCGCCGCGCTCGGTCGCGTCGACGAGCTGCCGCTGGGCTCGGAGCCGAACTGGGACCGGCTGGCCGCGCTGATCGATGCGTCGGCGGAGGAGGCGCTCGACCCTGCGACCGAACCTCCGGAGCCCTCCCCGCTGCCGTACGAGCCCGACCTCGATCGCTGGACCGGCCCGTCCCCGTCGATCCTGTTCCCGGAGGACGAGGACGACGGCGTGGAGGATCCGCTGGAAGGCGCGACCGAAGAGGCGTTCAGCACCGACGATGTCCTGGCCCAGCCTTCGATCGACGAGGTCGGCGACACCTTCGAGTCCGATCCCGCTCTCCCGGAGCCTTCGCTTCGGCTGAAGCGCGGCGTGCTCGCGCGCGGGACCTCGCTCCCGCGTTCGCCGCGGTGGACGCCGAAGGCGCAGGCGCCCGAACCCCCGCTCGACGGCGCCAACGGATCGTCACCGCCGCTGTCGGAGGCGCTGCGCCGCCAGGTCCGGGAGCGCCTCGAGGCGCACGTCGCCCGGATCGCGGAGGCGCGGGCGTCCGAACGTCCCCGACCCGCGTCGCCGACCACGAAGAAGTTCCCGACCAAGCCGTCCGCGACCAGCACCTACCGCCTCCGCGCCGCCCCCAAGGACCAGGAGAAGGAGAAGAAGCTGGAAGCGGAGCTGACGGACCGGCTCGAGCTGATGGAGCGACAGACCTACTACGAGCTCCTCGAGGTCGCCGACGACGCCCGGGTCGAGCTCATCCGCACGGCCTACCACGCGCTGGCCCGCAAGCACGAGCCCGAGCGCATCGTTGGCGCCAGCACCTCTCGGTTGGTGCACAAGACCGCGGAGCAGATCTATCTGCTGCTGACGCGTGCGCTCAACACGCTCACGAACGAGGAGGCGCGGGCCGAGTACGATCTCCGGATCGGCCTGCGGCACCTGCGACAGGCGGACCTGATCGCGGCGGAGAGCGCATTCGAGCTGGGGATCGCGGCCGTCTCGCGGGATGACTGGCGCGCCGCGCGCGAGCTGTTCGAACGCGCCGTCCGCCTCAACCGGGACGAGGGGGTCTACCTCGCGCATCTGGCCCGGGCTCTCCACAAGAACGGCGGTCCCGAGGAGCGATCGATCGAGCTGCTCGATCGCGCCGCCGAGCTGAGCCCGCGCGCCGACGACGTCCACCTGTTCAAGGGACAGCTCCACGAGCAGGCCGGCCGCAAGGCCGAGGCCGTCCTCGCGTACCAGCGCGCCGTCGCCTGCAACCCGGATTGCGTCCCTGCCCTCGAGGCGCTGCGGGTGCTCGACCCGCCGAGCCACAAGAAGAGCGGTCTGTTGTCTCGCTTGAACTTGAGCTAGGAGCGTGTAGCGCGTAGCGCTACCGCGAGCCCGGTCCGGGTCCCGGTCCCGATGGCGATCATGCAGCCCGGCGTGCCCACATCGCTGTTGGACGCGAACAGAACCAAGACGCGTCGACTCCGTCCTCATCAGCTTCGGAGCCCACACCTGCCTCGCTCGCTCGCAAGCGAATGCGAGACAAGTTGCAAACGCGCGACGGCAAGGCGGTCTACGCCCGCAGGAAGAGTATCGTCGAACCGGCGCTCGGACAGATCAAAGGGGCACGAGGATTCCGCCGGTTCTCGCTCCGCTCCTTCTTCAAGGTACGAGCCGAGGGGACGCTCGTCTGCCTCACCCACAACCTGCTCAAGCTCTACCGATCGAAGCTCGCGACCGTCGCGAGCGTCTGACTCAAGGCAGCCATCTTCAGATCGGGACCCGGACCGGGACCGGGACCCGGACCGGGGTCGCGTGAGCGCTTACGCGCTACACGCTCCTAGCTAGCGCCGGGGCTCGGGCGGCTTGGTGGCGTCGCCGAGCTCGAGGAGCCACTGGCGGATGCGGCGCTCGTCGCCGGGGGCGAACTGCTCGAACGCCGCGCCCACGCGATAGAGGCCGTTGTCGCGTTGCTCTTGCCAGACCATTCGCGCGCTCACCTTGAGGATCTCGACCTCTTTGCCGCGCGGGATGTACAGGAGCACGCGGAAGCGCTCGTTCTCTTCGAGCGTCTCACCGATCTCGAAGCAGATGCCGCTCGGGCTCATGTTGACGCTCGAGCTGGCGAGGCCTTCCTGGAACCGCTCGACCTCGACACGGATCTCCACACGCTTTCGGAGAAAACGTTTGTGGAATGGATACTGCTCTTTCTTTTCGTCGGTCGAGTCCATGTTCCCCGCTGTGAAGGATGGCGCATCCTATTGCTGAGCGAACAAGAGATTCAAGCTGGGGTTTCGCCACAATCAACGCAGCAGGGCGCGGGCCAAACCTGCACCCACCAGAACGGCGCCTGCGGCATGCATGAACAGATGCACCGCATCACTCGCTGGACATTCGAGCCCCACCGCCAGCGCCGCTGTCGACGCGCACGCGACCGCCTGAAGCTGTGTGGCACCGCCGAACCGGCGCCGCGTCCGACCCAGGATCATGCGTGCGCTCACCAGTGCGACCAGACCGATTCCGGCGAGCGTGAGGCCACAGCCGACGCCCGAGAGGTGCGGCTCGATCGAGGTGGCACCGAGAAGGGGGGAGAGGAACGCCAGCACGCCGAGCGCGGCCGCAGCAGCCGGTGCGAGCCGGAGATGGGCGGAGGCCGAGGCGGAGATCCCGAGCAACGCGAAGCCGAGGGCGACCGTGAGCGCGAGGACGTCCTGGGGCCCGAGCGAAGCTCGAAACCCTTTCACGGGGATCAGGGAGAGGGCGAGCCCCGCGAACAGCGCCAGCAGGACGATGCTTCGCTGGGCCCGCGACCGCGACTCCTGCGCGAGATCGGATCGAATCTGATCAGCGACCTCCATGCTCATGATCTTTCCGATCGGAACCCGAGGAGCAACCGGGCCAGCGCCTTGTAGCCGCGGTGCGCGCGGACCCGGGCCGCGCCTTCTTTGATCCCGAGGACTTCGGCCACCTCCGACATCGGACGACCCTCGAGCTTGTGCAGTCGGATCACATCCCGCGACGAGGTCGGCAGCGCCTCGATCGCCTGGCGCACGGCCTGGATCACCTCGCGCTCGTCCTCCTCCCGCCAATCGAAGGCCGGCTTGTCGTCCGCGATTCGCGCCGCCTGCTCGTCCTCCAGCGGGCGCTCCTGTGCCGCGCGCGAGCGGAGATGGTCGAGGGCCACGTTGCGCGCGATCGTCATGACCCAGGGAAGCACCGGCGCACCTCTTCGGTACCGCTGGCGCGACGCGTGTATCTTCAGCAGCGACACTTGCAAGGCGTCTTGCACCTTGTCGTCGGTCTTGAGCCAGCGCCGGAGGTTGGAGGTGAGCGCCGGCCTGAGCAAGCCGTAGAGGGTGTCGAACGCGGCGCGATCACCGTCCGCGTACCGCTCCATCAAGAGCTCGAGCGATTCCGCCGAGTCCGCCACGTTGGAGCGAGCGTCCTCGCCTCATGTGTTTTGGTCAAGCGCCGCCGATTCCCTTGAGCGACCGGAATAGCGACTTCGGCCGGCGGAGGAAGCGGATGTGATACGAGATCGAGTGGCGCCCTTCACCGAGGATCACGGTGGCGACATCGCGGACCTCCAGGCGGAGGCAGCTGTACTTCCGTCCCTCCGCGAGCTCGGCGAACATCACGGTGGCGCTGCCCCGGACCAAATGACCGGCGACGTCCTGCGGAAAAACCAGATCGACCGTCTGGTCCTCATTGATCCGAAGCAGCCGGAGCCCCACGTGAGCCTTCGCAGGCGCCACGCTCCCCTGAGGCGTGGGATGCCCGAGGATGAACTGGTCGCCAGCCTTCCGCAGCACGGCGATGTCCGCCAGGCGACCGCCGATGCGGCACGCGATCTCGATCCCGTCGTAGTGCTCGGACTTCGCCGGCGGATCCATCCCGCTGGTCGCCGCGACGGTCTCCTCCTCGTCGGAGTGGATCGGCTCCTGCTTCGTAGGCGGAGGCAGCGGCGGCGGCTTCTTCTCGGTGATGCGCTTGAACTCGTCGAGCGCCTCCGCGTGATCCTCGATCTTGCTCGCCCACACGTCGTCGTAGCCGGAGTTGTCGAACGAGTCGGAGACCTCTTTGTTCGGCGTGATCGCGACGGGCGGCGGGGGCGTGGGTACCGCGGTGACCTGTGCGCGCATCTCCGTCGGCGTCAAGAGCACCGCCTCGTGCCGCTCCCCGCTGTGGGACACCGGGCGGACGGTCATCGGGTCCCGCTCGGGCGAAGCCCGAGACACCCGACTCCGCTCGCTGCGCTCGCTGCGCGCTTCGCTTGGCGGGGGGTCGACGGCGGTCATCGGGACGGACGGGATCACCGGGGGTTGGGCGCGGTGCTTCTTCTCGGCCTCCTGCGTGGAGGCTTCAGGGTCGAAGGACTTGCGGTCCTTGGCGGTGGAGCGGCGCCGGGCGTCCAGGGAGATCACGTTGGCTTGCTGTCGCCGCTCGATCATCTGCCCGTCGACGGCCAGTGACGAGGCGAGATCGCGGGCGAACTCGCAGGTGGGGTTGAGCTCGTCGTCGCCGGCGTTGCGGTCTTCGAGCACCCTGGCGGGCAGCTCGGACTCGGGATCGCGCCAGGGCACCTGCGACATGCGGCGACCCATCTGCTTGGCGTCGAGGGCGGCGATCAGCTCGTCGAGATCGCGCAGTCGCGCCTCGACAGCGGGATCGAGCGTGACAGAGGGGTGCTTCGGCTCGAGGATCTCGGGCTCGGGTCCGTCGAGCGAGAGCTCGCAGGCCGCCATGAGCGTCGAGTCTTCGAGCGTCTCGCCTCGGCCGAGCTCGGGGAGGATGGGCGCCACCTCTTTGCTCTTGGGGCGCTTGGGAGCCTCGGCCCCGGTCTTCCGGCGGATCGCCTCCTGATAGAGGCGCTGGTCGAGACCGGCCGCCAGGTCGATACCGGCCTCCTTGCCGCCGCCCCCGGTGAGGTCGATCGAGAGGACCGCTTCGATGCGCGTGTCAATCTCCGCCTGTCGCGGATCCACCGTGCTCTTCGGCTCCGCGTCGAGGAGTCGAGGCTTCAGGGTGTAGCTCCCGATGTGGATCGCGTCCGTGGCCTCGACCGCCATGCGGCCCTTCACGCGGATGCGGTTGACGAACGTGCCGTTGGCGCTGCCGAGGAATCCTCGACGAACAGCTCGCCCTCCTCGACGAGGAGACGGCAGTGGTGGCGGGAGATGGTGTCGCCGTCGAGCCTCAGCTGGACTCGGGGATGCCGGCCGACCGTGACGGGCCCGGCGAGATCGAACAGCTCGCAGCCGAGGTACGTCTCCACCCGGAACAGAAAGACCTGCATCGCGGCGGCCTTGGGCGCCGCCACCGAGGGGTCGCGTTTGTAGCGGCGCGCGCGCCGGATCGATCTGGTCGCAATGCTCTTCGTTCTCATGACCCCGACTTCACGATCCACACAGCCGCGATTCGGGCCCCCAACCCGACCCTTTCGTTATCGACGAAATGTAGGACACGGTGCGTGCTTTGAGAGAGGGTGGAGACCCCCCCACGTCCCCCTATCGTACGTTTCCGGGCTCCCCGTCTTCCCATACAGTCTCGCCGGCCATGACCGCCGCCGCCGACGTCCAGAGCCCGGGCGCCCAAACCTTTCGGGACCGCCTCAGCCGTCCTCGCCTGTTCCAGGCGTTCATGGCCGCCAAGATGCCGCTCGGCGCCCTGGCCGGCCTCCGCATCGAGACCCTCGACGGGTACAAGTGCGCCGTCAGCGTCCCCTACTCGTGGCGTACGAAGAACCCGTTCGGCTCCATCTACTTCGCCGCCTTGGCGATGGCGGCCGAGCTGTGCTGCGCCGGCCTGGCGCTGATGGCGGCCCGCGCCCCCGCCGAGAAGGTCGCGGTCTATCCTGTCGGGATCAAGGGCGACTTCCTCAAGCAGGCCCGCGCCAAGACCATCTTCACCTGCACCCAGGGGCCGGAGCTCTTCGAGGGCGTGCGGCGTGCCGTCGAGACCAAAGCGCCGGTCACAATCGTGACGAACGCGATCGGACAGACGGAGGCCGGGCTCGTCGTCGCGCGCTTCGAGCTCACCTGGTCGTACAAGAGCAAGGCATGAGGTCGGCGGCCGCCGGCGCCGCGATCCTCGCGCTCTCCCTCCTGGCCGCGGCCTGTCCCGAGACGCCGCGGGGCCCGCGGCCGGTGCCGCCTCCGGCCGCGACCCAGACCGCCACCACCTGCGACTTCGACGCGCTTGCGCGGGAGGAGGCGACGCTGGACAGCGCGCCGGGCGTTCGGGTCCTGGTGGTCCGCGTGGCCGCGCCCGGCGCCCGCCGCGGCGCGGCGCTCTTCACGCACGGCGCCGGTTCGCAAGGCTCTGCGCTCTGGGACCTCCGAACGAAGGACTACTCCTTCATGCGCAAGCTGGCTTGCAACGGATTCGACGCCTACTCCGTCGACGTCCGTGGCTTCGGCGGCTCCACCAAGCCGCCGGCCCTCGGGGCACCGGCCGCCGATAACCCGCCCGTCGTGCGGGCCCGCGAGGTCATGCCCGACGTGGATGCGGCGATCCGGTTCGCCGCCGAGCGATCGCACGTGAAGCGGGTGGATCTGATCGGGTGGTCGTGGGGCACCGACGTGGCCGCGATGTACGCCGGCCTTCACCCGGACGCCGTGGAGAAGCTGGTCCTGTTCGCGCCCGTCTATGATCGCCGCTGGCCCACCCGCCACCAGACGACCAACGCTTGGTACCCGGTGAAGAGGGAGACGTTCTTCGAGTACTTCGATCCCGCCAAGGAGGATCGGGCCGTCCTCGAGGAGTTCGTGAAGGCGCTGTTCCGCTTCACGCCCGGCGACGAGCTCCGCCTCCCGAACGGTCCGTACGCCGATCTCTACGGCGACGACGCCCCCGGCTGGGACGCTGCCCTGGTGAGAGCTCCGGTGCTGGTGGTCCGCGGCGACCAGGATCGCGCCTCTCTCGATCCGAACGCCCAGAAGCTCTTCACCGATCTGGTGAACGCACCGATCCGCCGCTACGTCGTCCTCGGCGGCGCCGATCACTTCGCGTTCCGCACCTTCCACTACCGCGAGCTGCAGGCGGTCGTGCTCGGCTTTCTGCTCGAGTGATCGATCAAAGACCGAACTGCAGGATGTCCTGCACGACCGGGCGAACCATCGTGTCGAAGCGGATCGGGATCCCTTCGAAGTCGTCGAACATGTAATTGAACCGCTCGAACCGATGCGTCGAGCGCGAGTAGTCGTAGTCCGGGGACACGACGCCGAGCTCCTCGATCCCGAGGTACGCCTCGGGCGTCTCCCGCTTGCTGCCGCCCAGCACGCGCAGCGCGCCGGCCACGCCGACCACGCGTCGGAACTTGTCGAAGAGCGCGCGCTGGCTCGGGTAGCTCTCGAACACCCGCCGCTTCACGTCGCTTTCCCGCGCCTCGAGCTGGAGACGGCGGCGGTCGCCGTCGAACCACGGCTTGAATCGGAGCGCGACCGCGATCGTGTACTCGTACGCAGGGCACTGCACGATCGGGATGGGCCGCCCAGTCTCCTTCCGGAGATCGCGCACGACGCGCGCCGCCATCACGTGCGTGAGGTCGTGCTCCGGATGCCCACCCTGATACGCGAGCAGGAACACCCGATCCGGATCCGCGTCCCTGATCGCCTCCTCCACCCGGAAGGCCTCGCCGCGGAAGTACTCGAGGGCCGCCTCGCGGATCGCACCACTCTGAGCCACCTGGGTGAGCCGCCGGTAATTCTCGATCTCGGAGGCGGCCAGATCGATCTTGTCCTCGCGCGACCCCCCGAGCGCGATCACCGCGTCCTCGGCCTCACGCATCCGCATGGTCGCATAGGCCTGCGGATCCGTGCCTGCGGCCGGCGCCAGCCCGTCCCCGTTGGTCCACCACACGAACGTTCCGCGCGTGCCCGAGCCGATGATCCGATGGATGATCCCCGCCAGCACCGACTCGTCGTCCTGGTGGGCGAAGATGAAGAGCGGGCGTCCGTCGGCGCGGACGAGCCAATCGGTCGATACGTCCTCGGGTCGAGCGGACCTCGGATCCTCCATGCGCGGGCCGCAGCTTCCCACTTCCGAGATCGTGTTGCACCCCGTATGCTTTTTCGAATGTCGCGGCTCCTCCTCCTCGCTCTGGTCCTCTCGGCGGTGCCCGCTCGCGCGCAGCAGTGGGAAGAGGTCGGGACCGAAGACGGGGTCACTGTCTGGCAACGCGAGATCCCGGGCTCGTCCCTGGTGGAGTTCCGCGGCCGGGGGATCGTGGAGGCGAGCTTCAAGAAGATCCTCGCCATCTTCCACGACGACAAGCGCAAGACGGAGTGGATGAACGGTTGCGTCGCCAACAAGCGGCTTCGCATCCTCGGCCCCGGCCGGAACATCTTCTACAACCGAACCGGCTCCAAGTTCCCGTTGGTCTCCGACCGTGACGTGGTCATGGAGAGCGCCACCGACGTCTGGCGCGAGAAGCGGCGGATCCGCATCGACGCCTGGAGCGTCGAGGACCCCACCATGCCGCCGGTGGACGGCGTCGTGCGGATGCCGGACTTGCGCGCGAGCTGGATCCTCACGATCCTCGACGATCACCAGACCGAGGTCGACTACACGGTGCGCGCCGATCCTGGAGGCTCGCTCCCCGCGTTCGTGGTCAACTGGGCCGCCCAGAGTATCCCCCGCAAGACCATCCTCAACCTCCGGGCTCAGGCGACAAAGGATGGCTACGACAAAGATATCGGGTACGTGGAAGCCGCGTTCGACTGGAAGGGGTTCTAGTTTCCCGGAACGTCGCGCGCGCCTAAGCTGTTCTAGAGCCGTGGAGCAGCGCACCTCAGACCACCGGTGGGCGATCGTGATCATCGCTACCCTCGCGGTCGTCATCTGGCAGCTGCCCTACGGGCGCTTGATCCTCTACCCGCTCTCGATCCTCGCCACGTACGCCCACGAGATGGGCCACGGTTTGACCGCCGTGCTCATGGGCGCCAGCTTCGACAACCTGCAGATGTTCGCCGACGGCTCGGGCTTCGCTCGGTGGCACGGGGACGTGGGCCGGATCGCGAGCGGCCTCATCGCCGCCGGCGGTCTCGTCGGTCCCTCGATCGCGGGCGCAACGCTCCTTGCCTTCACCCGGAAGCCGCGGATCGCCCGCCATCTCCTCCTGGCCGTGGGCGCGGCCATGCTGCTCTCGGTCGTGCTGGTGGTGCGCAACCTCTTCGGCCTGGTGTTCGTCGGCGGTCTGGGCGCGCTCTTCGTGGTGCTGGCCCGCGCCGGTCGCGGGCGCTTCGCGGCCTTCACGCTGCAGCTGGTCGGCGTGAGCCTGTGCCTCGCGATCTTCAAAGACGTCGAGTACATGTTCAGCGAGGGCGGCCTGGTCGGCGGTGTCCAGCGGATGAGCGACTCCGCCGCGATCGCCGACGCGCTGTTCCTTCCCTACTGGTTCTGGGGTGGGCTCACGGCGCTGTTCTCGTTCGCGGTGCTCGCGCTCGGAATCTATCTTGCCTTCAGGAACCATCCGAAAGAGAAGTAACCATGGCGATTTCTCGAACCCGTGACGATGGCTGGTCCGTCGCTCAGTCGACGCAGGTGGACCGCGTCGAGTTCATCCACAAGACCTATCAACACCTGGCGCTGGCGATCGCCGCGTTCGTCGGCGTCGAGACGACCCTCCTCCACATCCCGGGGATCGAGAACCTCGCGTTCGGCATGTTGCAGGCCTGGTTCCTCGTGCTCGGCGCGTTCATGCTGGTGTCGTTCATCGCCGAGAAGTGGGCGCGATCCGCGGTCTCGCTCGGCAAGCAGTATGCCGGCCTCGGGCTCTACGTGGTCGCGGAGGCGGTCATCTTCGTTCCGCTTCTTTACATTGCGAAGCTCTATGACCCGGGCGCCATCGTGAAGGCGGGCGTCGCCACCGGGATCGTGTTCGCAGGGTTGAGCGCGGTGGTGCTGGTGTCGAGGAAGGACTTCTCCTTCCTGCGGTTCGCGATCTGGGCCGGCAGCTTCGGCGCCCTCGCCCTGATCGTGGTCGCCATGCTGTTCGGGCTCTCGTTGGGCACCTGGTTCGCAGTCGGAATGGTGGTTCTGGCGAGCGGCGCAGTCCTCTATCACACCTCCAACGTCCTGCATCACTACCGTCCCGGGCAGCATGTCGCTGCCGCCCTTGCCTTGTTCTCGAGCGTCGCCTTGATGCTGTGGTACATGATTCAGCTCTTGACCTCCCGCCGATAAGTAGGACGTAGGAGCACCCCCAACCACCGGAACCACCCTCGCACCTCAGGGGCTCTGACATGGGGCGTGGGCGGTGCTAAGGTCCGAAAAACGTTGTGTCGACGGTCCGGCTCGGTGACCACGAGCTGCTCATCCGCCTCGCATCCGGCGGCGCAGCCAACGTGTTCTTGGTGCGCGACCTGAAGGCCCCGCCTCCAGGACGTCTCCTCGCGCTCAAGATTCTCCTCCCTTCGCTCGCATCCAACGAGGACTTCCTCAAGATGTTCTTCGCCGAGGCGAAGCTGGCGGCGCGCCTCGTCCACCGCAACATCGTCACCATCGCCGGGTTCGGGCAGGTCGACGGCATCCACTGCCTGGCGATGGAATACGTGTTCGGCGCCAGCCTCGCCCAGGTGCTCCGGGCCTCCGCCCGCGCCAAGAAGCCGCTCACGGTGGGCGTCCTCCTCCGCATCACCGCCGACGTCTGCGACGCGCTCCACTACGCGCACGAGCTCACGGACGAGAGCGATCAGCCGATGGGCGTGGTCCACCGCGACGTCACGCCCCAGAACATCCTGATCGGTTTCAATGGCGTCCCCAAGCTCACCGACTTCGGGATCGCCAAGGCCACCAACCGCGGCTGGGAGACGCAGGCCGGCATCGTCAAGGGCAAGTTCTCGTACATGTCGCCCGAGCAGGCGCTCGGCAAGCGCGTCGATCGCCGCTCGGACATCTTCGGCGCCGGCATCGTGCTGTGGGAGGCGCTAACCGGGCGAGATCTCTTCAAGGGTACCACGCCGATGGAGGTGCTGACGGCGATCCGCGAGCAGAAGATCGAGCCGCCCAGCCGGGTCGTCGAAGGGCTGACACCGATCGTCGATCCGATCGTGATGAAGGCGCTGCGCCGGTCGCCCAAGCAGCGCTATCAGAGCGCCGCCGAGATGCGCGACGACATCGAGGATCTGATCCGCCGCGCCGGCGTCGAGATCGACTCGCAGACGATCTCGCGCGAGTTCGCCGCGATCTACGGCGACGAGATCGTCGAGCGCGCCTTTGCGCTCCGCGCGGCCATGGCCGGCAAGCCGGACCTGGAGAACCTGGCCCGCGTGCTCGGTGGCGCGCTGCTCAATCCGAAGCATCTGCCGGCCATGATCCCCGGCGGTCCCACCGATCCCGATCCGCTGGGGCTGTTCGCCGAGGAGATCCCGGCCTTCCTGTCGATCCGCGACAGCAGCCCGCGCAACGGATCGATGCCGGCGCGAAGCGAGTTCACGGGCAGCGCGCTGCCGGCCGACGACTTCGACATCGAGGTCGAGGAGGAGGAGGAGCTCTCCCACCAGGAGATCGCGCGGCTCGAGCCGGAGCACGCCGATCCGATCGACATGGAGACTGCGCCTCGACTCCCCGGCGAACGGGCGCTGTCCGGATGGGATGACAGCACCGGAATGGTCGTCCCCGACGACGAGCTCCTCTCGATGCTCTCGGAGGAAGACGCGACGATCGGCTACCTCCCACCGCAGTTCGCCGATCGCTTCGGGGCCGCGCTCAAGAAGGCGCTCGAGGAGGACGAGGAGGCCAACTTCGACGACGAGGCGACCGTCGGCATCAGCGACAATCACCTCAAACGGCTGAGGGCGCTCAACCGCGCGCCGGCCTACCAGCGGTGGGACGACGATCCGGCCCCTCCGTTCCTGGCCACGCGCTCGCTGCGCCCCATCCCGAGAGCGCCCTCCCTCGACATGGAGCGCGGCTACGACACCCGCGAGCGGCCGGTCCCGCGCGCGCCTTCGCTCGACATGGACGGCATGACCCCGGTGCCCGACGTCGAGGAGGCGCGCCCGCCACCGGCGCCGCCGCCGCCGCCGCCGCGCCGGCTCTCGAACCAAATCGAGGAGGACACCGGGCCCGAGCTGCCTCCGTTCCAGCCAATCCCCAATCTCAAGCCCCTCTTGCCGCACGAGGACGAGCCGCTCGAGCCGTCGATGCCGGGAGAGTCGGTGCTGTTCCTCGAGCCGGAGGAGCACCCGCCGATGGCGACCATCGGCGGTGTCGCAGTCGACGGATCGGATAAGTATCTCCTCGCGCTCGACGAGCTCGGCGCTGACGAGCTGCAGGCCGGCAGTAACGGGATGGACGGTCCGCTCGGCGCCAACCTGGACAACTCGGTCCTGCTCGAGCCGTCGAACCCGCTCTCGCCCGACGACCTTCGCGCGCTCGCAAGCGAGATCTCAGACCGCGGGAAGACACCTCCGCCGTTGATCCTCCCGCCGCCTCAGCTCTCCGTGCCGGGGATGCACACGCCCGCGCCGCCCCGCGCCGCCGGCTCCATGCCGAGTGGATCGCACCCCTCTGCGCTGGGCGGTCCGGATCCGTTCGGGCCCGGCTCGATCCCGCCGCCGCAGCGGGGGATCCGTCTCACGCCCCTGACGCTGGGCATCCTGATCCTGGGGCTGCTGGCGCTCGGGCTGGGGCTCGGCATTCTCCTGGCGGCGAAGTGACATGAAGCGCATCGTCAAGACGGCTTGCAATCGGGACTGTCCGGATGCTTGCACGATCCGGGTGACCGTCGAAGACGGTCGCGCGACTCAGCTCCGCGGCGACAAGGACGATCCGGTCACCGCCGGATTTCTCTGCGAGCGAACCCAGCGCTTCCTGACGCGCCAGTACCGGCCCGACCGCTTCACCTCGCCGATGCTACGCCGCGCGGGCGAGCTGGTACCAATCGGCTGGGACGAGGCGCTCGGGCTGGCGGCCGATCGTTTGTCCTCCGCGAAACGTGAGGATGGTCCCGCCTCGATCCTCCACTACCGATCCGGCGGCTCGCTCGGGATCCTCAAGCTGGTCTCCGAGGTGCTGTTCAACGCCCTCGGTCCAGTGACGGTGAAGCGGGGTGACATCTGCTCCGGCGCCGGCGAGGCGGCGCAGGAGGCGGACTTCGGGATCAGCGAGAGCCACGATCTGTTCGATCTGCTGCAGAGCCGGCTGATCGTCCTCTGGGGCAAGAATCCGCACACCTCGGGCGTCCATCTCCTCCCGGTCCTCAAGGCGGCGAAGGCGCGCGGCGCTCGGATCGTCGGGATCGATCCGGTGCGGACCCGGACGTCCTCCCTCTCGGACCTCTTCCTGACGCCGCGGCCCGGCTCGGACTTCGCGCTGGCGATGGCGGTGGCGCGCCGGCTCTTCGAGACGGGCGCGATCGATCCCGACGCCGGCGCGTACTGCGACCACCTGCCGGAGCTGGAGCGCCTCGCCTTCGCGGAGTCCATCGCCGGGTGGGCGGCCGCGGCGGATGTCCCGGAGGACGACCTGCTGGCCTTCGCCTCCCTCTACGCCGAGCACCGCCCTGCCGCGATCCTGGTGGGCTGGGGGCTGGGCCGGCGGAGAAACGGCGCGCGCACGGTCCGGGCGATCGACGCCCTCTGCGCGATCAGCGGCAACCTGGGCGTCTCCGGCGGCGGCGTCTCGTACTACTTCGGGCGACGCACCGCGTTCGAGCATGGCTTCGGGGCGAAGGCTCGACCGGCGCCGCGCACGCTCGCGGAGGCGACGCTCGGCCGCGAGATCCTGGAGGCGCGGATCCGACGATCCGCGTCGCGTGGATCACCGCCGGCAATCCCGTCTCGATGCTCCCTGACGCCGGGACCGTGCGACGCGCGCTCGAGCAGGTCGACTTCACGGTGGTGGTGGACACGCACCCGACCGACACCACGGACGTCGCCGACCTGGTGCTCCCGACGCTGACGCTGCTCGAGGACAGCGACCTCTTGGGCGCCTACGGCAACCACTGGCTGCGCGTGTCGGAGCCAGCGATCGCGCCGCCGGAGGGCGTCCGGCACGAGCTCGAGATCTGGCAGGATCTCGCCGAACGACTCGGGCTCGCTGACGTCTTGGCTGGTACGATCGACGCGTGGAAGCGCCGCGCGATGGCGCGGCTCGAGGGTGAAGGCATCACGCTCGAGCGGCTGCGCCAGGGCCCGGCCCGCAACCCGTTCGCCAAGCGGGTGCTGTTCGAGGATCGCCGCGTCCGCACGCCGAACGGCAAGGTCCAGCTCCTCGACGTGCCCGCCGGGCCGCCGCCTGCGCCCACTCCGCTCTATCCGATGACGCTGCTGGCCGTCTCGACGCCGAAGGCCCAGTCGTCGCAGTGGTCGATCCCGATCCCGGATGGCCCTCCGGAGGTCTACGTGCACTCGTGCGCCGCTGCGGGTCACGTGGACGGCGAGGAGGCGTGGCTCGAGAGCGAGCTCGGCAGAATGCGGGTCACCGTGCGGATCGATGATGCTGCCCGGCCCGATCTGGCGCTCATGGAGAAGGGCGGCATGTTGCGCGATCGCCGGTGTGTGAACAGCCTGGTCCGCGCGGAAGAGACCGACCTCGGTGGAGGCGCGGCCTACTACGATCAGCTCGTCCGGTTGGTCTAGGAGCGTGTAGCGCGTAAGCGCTCACGCGACCCCGCTCCGGGTCCCGGTCCCGGTCCGGGTCCCGATCTGAAGAGGGCTGCCTTGAGTCAGACGCTCGCGACGGTCGCGAGCTTCGATCGGTACTCTTCCTGCGGGCGTAGACCGCCTTGCGGTCGCGCGTTTGCAACTTGTCTCGCATTCGCTTGCGAGCGAGCGAGGCAGGTGTGGGCTCCGAAGCTGATGAGGACGGAGTCGACGCGTCTTGGTTCTGTTCGCGTCCAACAGCGATGTGGGCATCGATCTGATTGTTGTCGCAGAATTCGATGTTGGTCGCGCTCAGATAGCCGTTGTCTGCCGTCATCTTCCGCGGAGCATCGCCGCAGTTGCCGAACACATCAGGGAGCATCGGGACGAGGTGTTGCTGATCAGGTGCCTGGTTGCTGACCCCTTCGGCGACAATCACCTGAGCGTGCTCATCTACGACAACTTGGGCATTGTAGGCCTGGAGGTACGCTCCCTCCTTCAACATGATCCTGCTGTCTGAGTCGGTGAAGTTCCTCTGAGCGTTGGGCCTCGGTGTGCCGTCCACATTTGCAGGAACGCGATGATGCGGCCATCCATCATTTCGTTCAGTTGGGTCTGGGGATGGTTCGAGCTGGTCAGCCTGCGCTCTTGCCTTCTCGGCTCGAGTTCTCGCTCGCTTCTGCTCCACCCGATCCACAAGAGCATCATCCGCTTTGCTCTGCTGCTCTTCGGCTTGCCTGCGCAATTTCTCCGCGCGAGCCCTGGCGGCATCCTGTTCCAGCGCAGCCTTCGCTTCTCGAATGCGGGCAAGGCGGGATTCACGGCGAGCGAGCTCCGCTGGGATGTCCTCTTCAGTCTCTTCAACGCCCAGCCGCTCGTCTTCCTCTTGGTCGATCGTGCGCGCTCGCTCCAGCAGCTCTTCGATCTCGAGAGACAGCCGCTTCTCTTCCTCGGCCATCCGGTCGTAGGTCATCGCCTTGTGCTTGCTCGCGTTCGCCTGCACCTTCGAGCCATCGAGTGCGACGTGTCCGAGCCGCACCAAACCTGCTTTCTGGCAAAGCTTCAGGACTTCGAGGAAGAGCGCTTTCAGTGCCTCCAGGTGGACCAGCCGAAACTCGTTGATCGTCGTGAAGTGGGGATGACTTTCTCCAGCCAGCACCCGGAATGGAATGTCTTCGTAGGTCGCCCGCGCGATCCTCCGCGACGAATAGATGCCGGTGCAGTAGGCGTACAGAAGCAGCGCGATCATCATTCGAGGCGAGTGCGGTCGCTCGCCTCGCGGGTCCTTGGACTGGATCGAGATCTCGATCGCGCTCAGCTCTACCTCATCGACGACGTCCAAGACGAAGTACGCGAGATGATTTTCTGGGAGCCACTCGAGAGGGGACGGCGGGAGCAAGAACGATTGTCTCGGAGTCCAAGAACGGTATTGCTTCGCCACGAAACCATGGGATCAAGTCCAGGCGTCGAAGTCGATCCGCCCAACGATCGATTCCAGACGAAACGACCTCCAAGAACTTCTGCTGGTCAAAGTGGACGAGCTACCGCAAGCTAGCTTGCATGGTCACTTTCGATCACGAGAAGCTCGAGGTCTACCAGCTCGCCGTCGAGTGCCGACATCGCTGAAGAGATCGCACAAGAACTGCAACCCGGTCACGCTCACGTCCGCGATCAGCTTCGGCGGGCATCCGATTCCATCGTGAACAACACCGCCGAGGGCGCCGGAGAGTTCAATCCACCTGAGAAGGCTCGCTTCTACCGGATGGCACTTCGCTCTGGCACCGAAAGCGCCGCCTCACTCCACACCTGCTTGAGGCGCCGACTCGCCAACGAGCAGAAGGTCCAAGGCGCCAGAGCCAAGCTCAAGCGCGTTGTCGAGATGCTCACGCGAACGACGGAAGGCTCTGGCGCCTCATCAAGTCGATGAACGCACGCCGGGCTGCAATGATCGCCATCGGGACCGGGACCGGGACCCGGACCCGGACCGGGCTCGCGGTAGCGCTACGCGCTACACGCTCCTAGCCATCGACGGGCGCCGTGCCGTTCGGCGCGGATGGAGGACGGTATGACCGCCTCTCCCACCCTGAACGGGTGAGGCAGGACGGCTCACTCACGATGAACAGCGGTGCGTCACCACACGTGTTCACATTCGGGGAGCAAGGTTGTTTCATCGGACCTTCGGTAGGTAGGCGTGGAACCGGAAGAGCTGCGCGAAGCGCTGGTGAACCTGCAGCGCGATCTAGACGCCGAGCACCTCGGTCGCGTCGAGGCACAGGTGCTGCTCGACGGTGCGCTGCTGCTCACCACGTCGACCGATCCTGCAGCGCTCTTCGCCGACGTCTTCCGCACGCTCTCCAAGGTCATCAGTCTGTCGGACGGCATGATCATGCGCCCGAGCCAGGGGGTCCTGATCGCGGAGCACGCCACGCAGGCGGATCTGGTGGGCTTCGAGCTGCCGCGCACGGAGTTGTTCGACCGGGTGCTATCAGGCCAGACCGTCGCATCCTTCGACATTGCGGACGTGCCGGCGTGGCGAGGCAAGCCCGAGCCGATCCGCGCGCGCTTCGTCTCGGCGCTGCACGCCCCGATCATCGCGGACGACGCGCGGGCGATCGTGATCTGCGGCCACTCCGAGCGCGCACACTTCAGCAAGAACGACGTCCGCGTGCTTGGCCGTTTCGTGCCCTTCGCCTCGCAGGCCTGGCACAACCTGCGCTCCGCCGAACGTGAGGAGGCGGCCAAGGCCGAGCTGAGCCGCGCCAAGGAGCTCGCGGAGGCCGCCAACGTCGCCAAGAGCATGTTCCTCGCGAACATGTCCCACGAGATTCGAACGCCCATGAACGGCATCGTCGGCATGGCGTCGCTGCTGCTGCACACCCAGCCCACCCGGGAGCAGAAGGAGTACATCGACACGATCCGGCGCTCGTCGCGGGCGCTCCTCGCCATCATCAACGACGTCCTCGACCTCTCCAAGATCGAGGCTGGCAAGCTCATCATCGACGAGATCCCGTTCGACGTCCGCAAGCTCCTCGAGGAGATCGCAGCGCTGATGCGGGGGCGCGTGAGCGTGGGTGTTCAGTTCAAGGTCGAGATCTCGCGGCGCGTGCCCGAGTGCCTGATCGGCGATCCGGGCCGGCTCCGACAGATCCTGCTCAACCTGATCAGCAACGCCACCAAGTTCACCTCCCGGGGCCACGTGACGGTCACGGTGCGTGTGGAGGACGAGACCGAGCTCGACGCCCGTTTGGTCCTCACCGTCGAGGACACCGGGATCGGGATCGCCGCCGACAAGCTCGACTACGTCTTCAGGGACTTCACGCAGGAGGACGGCACCACCACTCGGGAGTTTGGAGGCACCGGCCTCGGGCTGACGATCTCGCGACAGCTCGCCTCCCTCATGGGAGGCCGCCTGGTAGCCTCGAGCGCCAAGGGCAAGGGATCATCGTTCACGCTGGAGATTCCGGTCGGCCTGGGCGAGGCCGACATGCTCGACGACAGCGGCGTCATGGCGCTGCCGCCGCCTCGCGCTGTCGTGGCGATCCGTGTGCTCCTCGCCGAGGACAATGAGGTCAATCAGTGGGTGGCCGTGCGGATGCTCGAGCGTCTGGGCTGCGAGGTTTCCGTGGCGAAGAACGGCGCGGAGGCGGTCGACATGGTCTTCGCCGACCACTACGACTTCGTGCTCATGGACTGCCAGATGCCGGTGGTCGACGGCTACGCAGCCACCGCGCAGATCCGCGCCCGAGAGATGGGAACGCCCCAGCGGATCCCGATCGTGGCGCTGACCGCCCACGCGCTCGCCGAGGATCGGACGCGCTGCCTCAGCGTCGGCATGAACGACTTCATCACCAAGCCGGTCGGACTCGACGATCTGCGCGCGGTGGTCGATCGTTACGCAGCGCCGCCGGCCGGCGTGCCCGAGCGGGAGCCCCACCGCTCCCCCACCTGAGGCCCCTGGTCAGCGAACCAGGAGCGACTCCAGCTGTGGGAGGCGGGGGACGATCCGCTTGCTGGTCTCGATGCCGCGGAGCACCTTGATCGGATCCTTGAGCCAGGTGTCGGGCGCGGTCCGGCCCAGGCGCTGGAGGATGCGGCCGATCGGATGTCTCAGCGCCGGCTGGGTCTTGACGATTCGGCACAGCAGATCCGAGCCCGCGGAGATCAGCGGACCGGCGCCGTAGCGAGGCTGGCCCAGCCCGAACACGTAGAGGTTCTTGTGGTTCGGAGGAAAGATCCCCTCGATCAGCTGCGGGTAGCCGTCCTTCCACTCCAGGACGTCGGCGTCGAGCATCGGGAGGCTCACGTGGAAGCCCGTCGCAGCCACGATCAGGTCAAACTCCTGGCGGCGGCCGTCGGTGAACTCGACGATCCGCCCGTCGTACCGTGCAATGTCGCGCTCGGGGCGGATGCGGCCGTGCTTGATGAAGTAGAGGAGCTGTGAGTTGAGCGTCGGATGGCGCTCGAAGATCTTGTGGTCGGGCCTCGGCAACCCGTAGCGCTCGTAGCGACCGAACACGATCCGCACCAGGGCGCGGATGAAGAGCCGCTGCGCCCACAGCGGGAAGAACGGTCGCAGATATTCGACGGTGGGGACGCCGAGGAGCGTCTTGGGCAGGAACCAGTATCCGCGCCGAAGGCTGATGTGCGAGCAGGCCGCGAACCGCGCCGCCTCGACGGCCACGTCGCAAGCCGAGTTGCCGCCGCCGATCACGAGCACCCGCCTGCCGCGGAGGAGGTCCGGGCTCTTGTAGTCCTTGGAGTGGATCAGCTCGCCGGTGAACGTGCCCGGATAGGTGGGAATGCGCTTGTCCCAGTGGTGCCCGTTGCAGATGACGACGCCGCGATACCGGCGCGTCTCGCCGCCGCGCAGGCTGACCTCCCACGCGTCGCCCGGCGCCGGTCGCACGTGCTCGACGAACGTGCGGAGCTGGACGTGCTCGCGGATCGCCATTCGGTCGCAGTAGTCGCGCAGGTACGCCAGCATCTGCGCGGCGCTGGGAAAGTCCGGGTAGTCGTCCGGCATCGGGTAGTCGGAGTACTCGGTGGTCTTCTTCGACGAGATGATGTGCGCGGTCTCGTAGACGCCGTGGTACCAGTTGCCTCCCACGTCGTCGTCGGCCTCCAGGAGGTCGAACGGGATCCCGTGGCTCGACATCGCGGCCGCCACGCCCAGCCCGGAGAAGCCGCCGCCGATGATGCAGTAGCGCTGTTCGGTCGACATGGCGGCGCCCTTACCCAGCCAGCCGGCCGGTGCTCGCGAGATACGACGCGGCGAGGTGATAGTTGTCGTTGTGGTCGGGGTGAAAGCCGGGACGCAGGTACGCCGCGACCGCGCGCCGTAGGAGGCGGCTCGTGTGGCTCCGGCGCTTCGCCTCGAGCGCGCGCCGATGGCGCCGCCGCTCCGCCTTCGAGAGGCCAGTCTCCTGCTTCATCAGCATGCGGGCGCCGAGCATCCAGAACGTCATCAGGCCGGCCAGCCCGATCGCCATGCCGGCGATCCGGACGGCGTAGCGCGGATCGACCTTGGCGAGCACGTCGAACGCCACCGACTTGTGCTCGATCTCCTCGGCTGCGTGCCACCTGAGCAGCGCGCGCATCACCGGGTGGGCCTCTTCGAGGAAGTTGTCCGAGAGCGCGCTCTCACCGAGCGACGCGGTGAGATGCTCGAGGGCGACCGTGATCGAGAGGTTGATGTTGGGCGGGAAGAACCGCTCGAGGCTGGGCAGCGCCACCTCCTCGTAGAAGTGGAGGAACCGCGAGACATCGTAGCCCTGCCGCTGGATCATCTCGAAGCTCCGCGTGTGCTCCTGTCCGTGTCGCGCCTCTTGCCCGAAGAATGCGCGCACCCGTTCGCGGAGCTCCGGATCGTCCTCGATCCGATCGAGGTAGTGCTTCACGCTCCGGATGAAGAAGCGCTCCCCCTCGGGAAACACGAGATGGAGCCCGTTGGCGACGTGCGTCGCGACCGGGTTGCCCATGAACCACCACCGGGGGACGGCCTCCGGGTCGAAGTCGAAGCTCATCTTCCGCACGGTGATCGCGTGCCGGCCGCTCATTGAATCCAATTCAATAGGATTCTAGCGGTTATTGAACACAAGTCAATAGCGGGCTAACTTATGGAGGATGGTGCGGAAACGGCTGGAGCTGGACGAGCGCCGGACGCAGCTGCTCGAGCTTGGGCTCGAGCTCTTTTCGAACCGCTCCTATCACGACGTCTCCATCGACGACATCGCCGCCGCCGCCGGGATCTCGAAGGGCCTGCTCTACCACTACTTCCCGACGAAGCGCGCGTTCTACGTCGCCACGGTTCGACAGGCCGCGGGCGGGCTGGTGGCGGCGACCGAGCCCAACATGAACCTGCCCGCCAGGGAGCGGGCCTATGCGGGGATGTCGGCGTACCTCGATTACGTCGAGGCCCACGCCTTCGCATACCAGGCGCTCCTGCGCTCGGGCGTCGGTGTCGACGAAGAGGTGGCCGCCATCATCGAAGACACGCGCAGCCGCATCAGCGAGCGGATGCAGCGCGTGCTCGGTCTGGCGGCGCCGCGTCCGATCTTCCGCACCTTGTTCCGCGCCTTCATCGGCTCGGTCGAGACCGCCAGCCTCGACTGGCTCGACCATCGGGACGTCGACCGAGAGCAGCTGTTGCGCATGCTGCTGGCGCTCCTCTACTGGACGGTCCGAACGGCAATGTCGTTCGATCCAGAGGCGGGGATCAGGCTCGACGTCGAGCCGCCGTTCTAACCCAGGAACGCGACCAGCTGCGGCGTGATCCGCGCGTACAGCTCCTCGCGCTGATCCAGCCCTTCGAGCGCCCGGGCCAGCGCGCGCTCGGCGCCGATCGGCGGGTGCGCCTCGAAGAACGATACAATCTCCGCGCGGCGATCGCCGGGGAGGTGGCCGACGGCCTCCACCACTCGCGAGATGCCCATGTCCCCCACGCGCGCCCGGAGCGAATCCCAATGCGCGCGCAGATACTCCCACGCCGGGACCCGCCCGTGGCGCGTTCCGAGGAGCTGTCCCAGGATCGATCCGACCGCCTCCTGCGGAATGACGCCGTCGTCGAGGTGCGCCAGCGTCCGGGCGGTGAGCTCCCTGGGGCGGAACGCCGCCATCGTGTAGAGATATCGCAGGCTGTCCTGCGGTGCCGATCCCTTCGACTTGCGCGCCAGATACGTGGGGGCCCAGGTCTCGTAGCGGGCGGCGTCGCCGAACTTGGCGGCCACGCCGACGAAGGTGCCCGCCAGGTTCGGATCGACGCGGCGCGGCTCTGCCTGCTCGCGCGCGGCCCACTCTTCACACAGCTCGACCGCACGGGCGACCCGGGCCAGCGAGGCGACCGCGTGGATGGTGAGCGCGCGGCGCTGGAGATCGTTCTGCGACTCTCCCTTCTTCGGCTCCCAGCCCAGCTCCTCGAGCTCGGGCTCGAACAGCGACGCCACGTAGGCGCGAAGCTTGGCGATGGCGCGCGCGTCCTCCGCGTCCTCGAGCACGCGGTCGAGCGTGCCGAGACGATCGACGAGCGCGCGCACCACGTTGTGGTCCTCGCTCTTCGAGAGCCCTGCGATCACCGGAACGAAGCGATCGATCGTGCTCGCGCCGTTCCGCACCAGCGCCCACTGGTCCTCGATCAGTCCCATCTGCTCGACCGGCGCCAGCACCTCGGCGGCGCGGGAGAGCAGCGCCTCGGCCGCCGGCCCGCGCGTATCGACCCGATAGAAGCCGATCTCGTCGGCGTTGGCGTAGCACCACTTCACCGGGCCGCTCGCGGGCAGCGTCGCCGACCTGGTCCGTTCGCCCATGATGAAGCGGAAGACATGCGTGCCGCGATCGTCGGCGTAGCGGACCACCATCGGCACGTTCCACAGCTGCTCGTTCTTTCCTTCGGACGTGCCCGGGCTGGAGAAGAACCGCCGCTGTGAGAGGGAGAGCTCCGTACCGGAGACCTCGACGCTGACCATCGGGAAGCCGGGCTGGTCGATCCAGCTCCGCATCAGCTCGCCCACCGGCTCCCCGGAGGCGGTCGCCAGGTGATCCCAGAGATCCGCGCCGGCCGCGTTCTTCCGCGCGAACGCCTTCATGTACGTCCGGATGCCGTCGCGGAACTTCTCCTCACCGAGGAAGTTCTCGAGCATCCGCATCACCGCGCAGCCCTTCTGGTACGTGATGACGTCGAACATCTCGATCGCCTCGCCGGGCGTGGCCACCGGTGCGTAGATCGGATGCGTGGTGGGGAGGGCGTCGTCGACCAGCGCCCGGTTCTTGTCGGCCTGGAAGTCGTTCCATACCTGATAGTCCGGCGCGTTGGCGTGGGTGGCCTTGTGAGCGAACCACTCGGCGAAGGCCTCGTTCAGCCACAGATCGTCCCACCACTTCATGGTGACGAGGTTGCCGAACCACATGTGCGCGAGCTCGTGCGCGATGACCTTCGCGATCAGCTTCTCCTGGGTCCAGGAGGCCGCGTCAGGGTCCATCAAGAGCAGGTTCTGGCGGAACAGCACCAGCCCGACGTTCTCCATGGCGCCGGCGTCGAAGCCCGGCACCGCCACCTGGTCGTACTTCTTGTAGGCGTACTTCACGTCGAAGTAGGACTCGAACCAGGGGATCAGCTTCGCCGTGAACTGGTGCGCGAAGTGGGTCTGCGCCTTCTTGCCGCGCATCGCCCAGACGCGCACCGGCACGCCGCCGGCGACGCTCTGATCGCTCCCCTCGAACTCGCCGACGACGAGCGCTGCCAGATAGCTCGACACCAGATCCGTCTCCGAGAAGTGCCAGATCTTCTCGTCGCCGACCTCCTCCGTCTTCTCCAGCTCGCCGTTGGCGAGCGCCACCATGTCGGGACGGGTCCGGATCGTCCACGCGAGGTGTGCCTTGAACTCGGGCTCGTCGAAGCAGGGGAAGATGCCGCGCGCATCGGTGGCCTCGCACTGGGTGCAGATGGCGCGCTCCGTCCCATCCTTCGCCAGGTAGAGGCCGTGCATCCCGGGGTTCGGCTTGCCCGAGAAGCGCGTGGTGAGCTGGAAGCGGCCGGCAGGCAGCGCGCGCTCGGCGATGAACTGCACCGTCTCCGTCTCGGGATCCATCGCGGCGCGGGCATCGATCGTCTCGTCGCCGACGACGAAGAAAGGTTCCTCGATCGTGAGCCCCTTCGCGTGCATCTCGACGCGATCGGTCTCGACCTCGGCGATCAGATCCATCGAGACGGCGCCTTCGAAGGCGTCCCACGCGGGGTGCGCGGAGATGTCGACGTGGTACCGTTCGGGACGGACGGTCTTAGGGAGGCGGTGCGGTTTGGGGCCCCTCATGGGAGCCCAAAGATATACTACGCGGGCAGCTCGATCCCGATCAGGCGGAGGATCAAGCGCACCAGGAACATCGGGTCGCTGATGATGCGGCCGTACATGATGTACGCGGCCACGAACCCGGCGGTGAGGGTCAGCGTCCCGACGACGAAGCTGGAGACGGCCGCGTGCACCAGGCCGATGGCCCAGGCGAGGAGCGGCTTCACCTCGTAGATGACCTTGATCGCGATCGTCTGGGCGACCCACACGAACAGCGGGATCATCATCGTCAGCATCCAGCTGTCGGCGTGGAGCATCCAGCGGACCGGGATCGCCAGGAGCGCCGTGACCAATCCGTAGGCAAAGGCGTTGTCCCAGCCGTTGTCGAGCCGGCCGCCGCCCAGGATGCGGACGGTGCCGCGCAGCATCACGGCCCAGACCAGGGTGACGACGGCAAACGTGATCCAGGCGGCTGCAGTCAGGCTCATGTCTCTACCTCCAACGCGCGGAGCTCCGGAAGGATTCGCGAGTTCTTAGGATACGCCGGCGCGCGGCGATTCGACCTATGGGGTTTCACCGCTTGCTCCCGGCCGGGTCGACCCGCTCCACGCGACCCTTTCCGCTGGAGCTGGCGATGGATCGGGCCACCCGCAGGGCTTCCTTCAGCTTCTTCTGGGGGGTGTGCTCTCCGCTGGGCTCCTTGGGCTGCTCCTCGACCGAGCGCCGCTCGAGCGTGTCCCGGGTCCGCCGGATCAGCGCGGCCAGGTCGAGCTTGGGCAGGAGGTCCGAGGCGGGCACCGGCTCCTCGCGAAATTCATACGTGCCCCACCGCCACTCCAGGACCTCGACCAGGCGGGCGCTCAGGTTCTTGCCGAGCTCCTCCTCCAGGACCTCGCGGGTCAGCAGGCCCAGCTCGAGCAGCTTGCCGGTGAGGAGCGTGCCGCTTCGCTCGGCGGCGCCGAGGGCATGGTCGAGATCGCGACGGGTGATGAGCCGCGACTTCACGAGGTGCTCGCCGATCAGCTCCATCCCCATGTTCGAGGTGATGCCCATCGGTGAGCCGCTGCAGATCTGCACGCGCTTCCAGATCAAGCCGCAGCGGAACTCGAGCGTTCCCGAAAGATTGCCGCCGGTGATCGTCTCGAGCACGTCGACGGCGGGTGTGTCCTCGAGCTTCCCGGTCAACGGCACGCCGCCCAGCGACGGGATCGGTGTGTTGCCGAGAAGCGACTGCGACGTGTCGGCGGGCAGCTCCGGCAGGTCCGGCTCGAAGTCGGGACGCGGCGGCTTCATCGACGGGATCGTCGGCGTGGTGTGCGGATCGAAGTCGCGGCGCTCGTGTGAGGAGAACTCGACCCAGGCGCTGTCGCCGATCTGTTTCGCCTCGACGCGAAGCTCGGGCTCGGAGACCACGAGCAGCTCGGGCTGAACGTCGATCTCCGGTGAGTGAGCGGTGACCGGGGAGGGCGTGGGGGCCGAGCTGAGATCGTTCGGCAGCTCGACGAGCTCCGGCACCGGCGTCATCACCACGGGATCGGCGGCCCGCGGAGCCAAGGGCTTGGCCGTGTCCGTGGGCGCGTCGTCGAGCTCCGGCGCCAGGATGGGGACCTCGAGAATCCGACGGAAGATCCGAATGCAGCTCCTCCAGCTCGGGCATCGGGGTGAGGGAGCTGGTGTCGATGTTCCGCGCTTCGGTGGCCGATTCCAGCTGATGCGCCACCTGGTTCCCCGTGTCCGTGCGCTCCTGCGGCGTCCGTGGGGCTGGGAGCATCCGGCGTTCGGCGCGGACCGAGGGCGCCATCGGCGATGGGCGCTGGGACTCCGTCGACTCGGGATAGAGACGGTGGCGCGTGAAGAAGACCGACAGCACCCAGGGCGTCGCGTGGCGGCCGCTCCGCATGAGCCACGCCTCGAGCGCGTTCGCCATGTCCTGGGCCGTCGTGTAGCGCCGCTCGGGCGCGGTGGCGGTGGCGCGCTCGACGATGCGTCGGAGATCCTCCGGTACCCCTTCGCGTTCGAGGCGATACATCGGAACGCCCTGGTTCACGATCTTCCACATCACCTCGTACGCGGTCTTGCCCGTGAAGCACTCCCGCCCGGACAGCAGCTCGAACAGCATCACGCCGGCCGCATAGATATCGGTCTGGATGCTGCACTCCTCACCTGCGATGTACTCGGGTGCAAGATATGCATACTTGCCCTTCACCAGGCCCGGCTCGGTCTTCTCCTGGATGCGGCCGCGCATCCGCACCACGCCGAAGTCCGCCAGCTTCACGTGACCGCTGGTGCTGACGAGGACGTTCGCCGGGTTCACGTCCCGGTGGATGATCTCGAGGGGGGCCCCGTCGGGCCCGAGCGCGGTGTGGGCGTGGTGAAGACCGCGCAGAACCTCGGCGACGATGAACACGGCCAGCTCGAAGGGGAGCGCCTCGCGCCGGGCGCGGAGCTTGGTGTTGACGCGGCGAAGGTCCGTACCCTCCACGTATTCGAGCGCGACGAACACGCTGCCCTCGAATTCATCGATGTCCAAGATCGAGACGATGTTCGGATGATCGAAGCAGGCGGTGGCGCGGGCTTCGTCGAGCAACATTTTTTCGAGTTGTTTACTGTCGGTGCGCGATCGTTTGACGCGTTTGATCACCGCGCGTCTCACCACACCAAAGGAAGACATCTTGTGAGCGACGAACAGGTCCGCCATGCTGCCGCCGCCCAGCCGGGCGACGACTTGGTAGGCGCCGATCATGGGCGGCAACGGGCTGTGCGACGTGCTCGAGAAGCCGCCGTCGTCGTCGGGCGGATCGATCGCGCCGGCCGCCGACGCGGGCGCCTCTCGATCAGCTCCGGACCCAGACACGGATTAGAGAGAACACAGTCCCGAAAACCCAGTCAACGCCGCACCTTGGATGACCATTCGTTACGCGGGTTCGCCGCGGTCACCGGGGGCCACTGACGACCCGCTTGTAGATCTCACGATCGATGCGATGAAAGCCGACGGCCCGATAGAACTCGCGGGCCGAAACGTTCTGGTTGGCGACTTCCAGCGTGATGCTGGGCAAACCCTCGGAGGCTGCGTAGTCCTCCACGAAGCTGATCATTCGCCGCCCCAGCCCGTGCTCGCGCGCCTTGCCCTTGACGAAGATCTCGTCGAGGACCGCCACGTCCGAGGCCCACTCGAAGCTGGGCCGCCGCACGACCAGCGCGTAGCCGATGGCTTCGCCCACGTCGGTCGCGAGCACCACGCGGCCCCGATTGGGCGCCTCGAACAGGTCCTCGAGCACGGCGCCGAGCTGCTCGCCGGAATGCGCGCGCAGGCCCTCCTGCAGGTGGTACTCCTCGAGCAGCGGGAGGAGCGCGGCGATGTCGGCACGCGAGGCCCAGCGGATCTCAGCCATCGGCTGCTGCTAGCGCGAAAACGGCGGGCGCGGCAAGGTCGACGGATCCGACGGGCCCATGTTACCCATGCGGGTCGGGTGCCGGAGCTCCTCCTCATCCTCTACTTCGCCCTCCTGGGCACGCTCGCGCTCCTCGGCGTCCATCGCTTGATCCTGACCGCCATCGCCGTCCGTGCCCCGAAGATCGTGCAGACCCCGGTGTCCGGACCGTGGCCGCCCGTGCTGGTCCAGCTGCCGATCTACAACGAGGCGTTCGTCGCAGAGCGTCTGGTCCGGGCGGCCGCCGCCCTTCGCGCTTCCGGGCCCCTCACACTCCAGATCCTGGACGACTCGACGGATGAGACGGCCCGTATCCTCGATCGCACCGTCGCCGAGCTCTCCTCAGCGGGCGTCGATGTGCGCATCGAGCGTCGAGGCGACCGTTCGGGCTACAAGGCGGGAGCCCTCGCACACGGAATGGCGCGGACCGACCACCCGCTGATCGCGATCTTCGACGCGGACTTCATCCCCGCCCCCGACTTCCTCGAGCGGATGGTGCCTTCGCTCCTCTCCTCGGAGCGCATCGGTCTGGTACAGGCGCGCTGGGGTCACGTCAATCGATCCTCGTCGATGTTGACGCGCGCCCAGTCGATCTTCCTCGACGGCCACTTCGCCGTCGAGCACCGCGCGCGCGCAGCCACCGGTCACTTCTTCAACTTCAACGGGACCGCCGGCGTATGGCGCCGGGCGGCGATCGAACATGCGGGCGGATGGACGCCCGACACGATCACCGAGGATCTCGATCTGTCCTATCGCGCGCAGCTCGCCGGCTGGCGCTTCGAGTATCTCGACGACGTCGTCGCACCGGCGGAGCTCCCCGAACGCTGGTCCGCGTTCCGCTCTCAACAAGCACGATGGGTCCGCGGCAGCGTCGAGGCCGCCCGGAGACATCTGAAGCGCGTCCTCTTCACGTCCGAGCTCCCGCTGGCGGTACGCGCCGACGCCGCGGTCCACCTCACCAACAACTTCGCCTACCTCTTGATGGCGTTGCTCGCCTGTCTGCTCCCGGCGGCTGTCGTGCTCCGCGATCAGTTGGGGTGGAGGGTGCCGTTCGGTCAGACGGCGCTCTCCGCGCTCGACCTCTCGATGCTCACCGCGGGCACCTGCGCGATGATCGTCTTCTATGCCGCCGCTGTGGTACGCACCGACGGCCGCCTGACGGCCTCCCGCGTCCTGGATCTGGTCTATGCGCTCTGCGTGGGCGCCGGGATGAGCCTGTCGAACGCGCGCGAGGTGCTGGTCGGCCTTCGCTCCCACGGCTCGGAGTTCGTCCGCACACCCAAGCGCGGCGACACCGGGCGGGCGCAAGCGATGGCGATCTACCGGACGCCGCGCCGCCGGCTCCTCCTCGCGGTCGAATCGATCTTCACGATCTACTTCGCGGCCGGCCTCGCCTATGCGCTCTACTTCGAGCTCTGGGGCGCGCTGCCGTTCCTGCTGTTGTATCTGATCGGCTTCAGCTCGGTGGTGATGGGGCACGTCCTCGAGCTGGTTCAGTCGAGCTTGTCGAGTCGGATGATCTCGGTGACCGAGCCCTCCTCCTCCTCCTCGCCGTCCTCACTCTCGTAGCGGTGGCCTACCGGGTTGCTGAGCGCACCGCCGAACTTCGGGTTCTGGTTCATCACCTGCGGGGACTCGGTGGTCGTCTCGGCGGCGAACTTCTCGTCGAAGCCGAGCGCGACGTCGTCCTCGGTGGCCTGGATCTCGGCCATCAGCGCGGCGAAGGGGGCCGCGTTCTCGTTGCTCGGCTCGCTGGTGGGCTCGCCGAGCCGCGCCGCCAGGGCCGCCTGACGGATCACGGCCGTCGGAGGTGAGTAGTCGGGATCGACGGTGTCCGACAGCCCTAGGGGCTCGACCTCGCCCGTGTAGAGCTGCGGCTTGAGCGCGTCCTGGACCGCGGCGTCGGCCATTACCTCGCTGAAGTGCTCGGGGATGGAGCGTCGCGCCTTGTCGAGCACGCCCGCGACCTTGCGGACGAGGCGCTGGCGCTCGATCATCGCCCGGTTGTCGGACTTGGTTCGCTCGAGCTCCTTCTTGAGCTCCGCGACCGCGGACTCGAGCTGACGGAGCCGATCGGCTTTGACCTCGATCTCATTGATCAGCGCGTCCTCGCTCACCTGGAGCGCGAGCGCGTCGTCCTGCGCCGCCCGCAGCTTTTGCTGCGTGTCTTCGAGGTCGGCCGCCAGCGAGTCGACCTCCGCCTTGAACGATCCGATCTGCGCGCCCGCGTCCTCGATGGAGTGCTTGAGGCCCTGAAGCTCCGCGTCCTTGGCCGCGGTCTCTTTCTGCGCCTTTTCCAGCTGCGAGGTCAGCGAGGTCACCCGCGCCTGGAGCTCGGAGCCCGAGGTCTCCACCTTACGCCGCAGCGTGGTGGTCTCCGAGTACGCGTCCGATAGCTCCGCCTCGCGGCGGCTGAGCTCGCTCTGGACGTCTTCGAGCTGCGACTCGACCTCGGCGCGCACGCCGCGCTCCGACTCGAGCATCGCCTCGAGCTCCTGGCGCGACGCCATCTCCTCCTCGAGCCGCGACTCGAGCTCCTGCTCGTTCTTGGCGCTCTGCTCGGTCCTGGCGGAGAGGTCGGCGTGGCTCTGCTCGACCTCCTCGAGCTCCGACTCGAGGGATGCGATCTGCGACTCGAATCGCTCGCGCTCCTGGTTCGAGGTCTCCAGCTTCTCCTTGGCCTTCCGGACGAGATCCTCCGCGCGCTGCCAGCGGGCCCGCTCCTCCTCGAGCATCCGGGTGGTCTCGCGATCCTTCTCCTCCAGCCGGCTCAGCTGATCCTCGAGGTTCTCGACCTGCTCCTGGAGCGCCTCACGTTCGGCGTGGGCCTCCTCGTAGCCGCCCTTGTACTGGGCCGCTTCGGCGCGGGTCTGCTTGAGCGACTTCTCGGCGAGCTTGAGCGAGCTCTCGAGGTCGTGCGAGCGCGACTCCAGGTTCGTCGCGCTCTTCCGGTAGTGATCGAGCTCAGCGAGCCGCTCGAAGAAATTGGTCTGGGCGCCGTCGAGCTCTCCTTCGAGCTCGCCGATCCTGCGGCCCGCCTCGCCGCGTTCGGCCTCGAGGGTCTCCTCGAGCTCGGTGATCGCGGCCTCGAGCTCGACGATCCGATCGTCCTTGCCGCCGGCCACCTCGAGCATGCTCTCGAGCTGGGCCACCCAATCGTTGAGCGCGCGGATCTGGTCTGAGGCCGCCCGGCGCTTCTCCTCGAACTCGGCCGCCTCGGCGTCGTGGGTGTTGTTGAGCGTCTCGAGCAGCTCCCGGTGGCGGACCTCGAGGGCCGCCAGCTGCTCCGCGCGCTCGGTCTCGAGACCCTCGACCTGCGCCAGGTGAGTCGCCTCCAGCGAGAACTCGCGCTCCTTGTGCTCGCCGTGGACGCGGTCGAGCTCGGCCCGGTGCTCTTCGAGCACGACCTCCAGCTTGGCGTCGTACTCGCGCTCGAGCTGCTGCTCGGCGTTCGTCTTCTCGAAGACCAGCTGATCGAGCTGATCGTGGAGGTTGTGGACCTGCTGGCCCCGGTCGGTGGAGACGGCCTCCACGGTCTCGAGCCGAGCCCGCAGCTCTGCGATCTCCTCGGCCGCCGCCTCGCCGGCCGCGCGCAGCTGGTCGAGCTCCTCGATCTCCTCCTGGAGCAGCGAGAGCCGCTTCTGATCGTCGGAGAGCGCCTCGTGGGCCTGGTGGAGCTGCTCGCGCAGCGTCGTGTTCGCGTCCTCGATCTCGGCGGTGCGCGCCAGCTTGGCGGCCTCCTCCGCGTCCTTCTCCTGGAAGATCCGCGTGATCTCCTCCTGGAAGGCGCGGAACTCGCTCTCCACCGCGCCGAGCCGCGTCTGCGTGGTGTCGCGCGTCCGGATCACCTCTTCGAGGCGCGCCTCGGCCTGCTGCTGGTTGAGCTGGAGCGCGACGACCTGACGGGCCAGGTCGGCGCCGCGCTGCATGACCTCGTCCCACGTCGACTTCAGCGCCTTCTCGCGGGTCTGGTACTTCTTGACCAGGCTCCGCAGCGCGTTGAGCCGCTCCTCCGGCGAGGCGCGACCGAGGGCCTGCTCGGGCTCCGATGCGGTCGCCTGCCGGAACGCGTCCTCGAATCTCTGGGCCGGCCAGAGATCCGTGTCGGTCGCGGGTGAACCGACATCGCCGGTCTTCGGGAGGGGCGGCGGTCCCTGTGGGAGGGGGGGCGGATTTGCGCTGGCCCCGCGCGGGATGGGAGGTGGGGGTGTGCGGACCTGAGGGTCGAGGCCGTCCTCGTCCTCGTCCTCGGGATCCCAGCCACCGTTGTCGGAGGGCGACGGCTCCGGCGCGGCCTCCAGCATCTCGGTGAGCTTCCCGATCAACGCCTCGATCGCGACCGGCTTGATCGCGTACTCGTTGGCGCGATCGGTCGACTGCGCGTGCTTCTCCAGCGACTGGGGGGTGGCCTCGCTGCTGGTGAGGAAGATCGGTAGGTCCTTGAGATCCTTGTCGCGGCGGATCCGGCTGCAGAGCGAGAAGCCGGCCATCGGCTTCCGCCCCAGCTCGACGTTCAACAACACCACCGCCGGACGCATCTTCCGGACGGTATCGATCGAGGCGTCGTCGACGGTGTGCACCGCGATCCCCAGGATCTCCAGGGCGTCCTGGGCCGATTGCGCGAATCCTTGGTCGCTATCGACGATGAGGATGGACTTGCCCACGCGGAGGCTCACGGGGACCCACATCCGGTGGGCCCGCCGGGCAGTCTGACTGGGGCTCGATGTGGGGTCAATTCTCCTCGGATCCGCCCAGGGCGGCCAGCGCCCCGAAGTTCTCCAGCGTGCTCATGTCCCCCTTGGGCGCCTCTCCGGCCGCGACCTCCTTCAAGAGTCGCCGCATGATCTTCCCGGATCGCGTCTTCGGCAGCGCGTCCGCGAAGCGGATCTCGTCCGGCTTGGCGATCGCCCCGATCTGTTTCACCACGAACTCTCTGAGCTGAAGCTTCACCTCGTCCGTCGGGGCCACACCCGCCTTGAGGGTGACGAAGGCGACGATGCTCTGCCCCTTGATCTCGTGGGGTTTGCCGACGACGGCCGCCTCCGCCACCAGCGCGTGCTGCACCAGCGCGCTCTCCACCTCCGCGGTGCCGAGACGATGGCCGGCGACGTTCAGGACATCGTCCATGCGGCCCATGATCCAGAAGTACCCGTCCTGGTCCTTGCGGGCGCTGTCGCCCGTGAAGTAGGCGCCCTTCACCCGCGACCAGTACGTCTGCCGGTAGCGCTCGTCGTCGCCGTAGATCCCGCGGAGCATCGACGGCCACGGCTTCTTGATCACCAGCAGGCCGCCCTCGTTGACGCCGCAGCTCGATCCGTCGGGCTTCACCACGTCGGCGTCGATCCCGAAGAACGGTCGGGTGGCGGTGCCCGGCTTGGTCGGTGTGACGCCGGGGATGGGCGTGATCATCATGGCGCCGGTCTCGGTCTGCCACCAGGTATCGACGATGGGGCAACGCTCCTTGCCGATGGTGCGGTGGTACCAGACCCACGCCTCCGGATTGATCGGCTCCCCCACCGTACCGAGCAGGCGCAGCGAGGAGAGATCATGGCGATTCGGGAACTCGTCGCCGGCTCGGATGAACGCGCGGATGGCGGTGGGGGCCGTGTAGAAGATCGTGACGTGATGACGCTCGACGATGTCCCAGAAGCGACCGAAGTCGGGATGGTTGGGCGCGCCCTCGTACATCATCACGGTGGCGCCGTTCGAGAGCGGCCCGTAGACGATGTAGCTGTGGCCGGTGATCCAACCGACGTCGGCCGTGCACCAGTAGACGTCGTCGTCCTGGAGATCGAAGACGTAGCGCGTGGTCAGCGTGGTGCCCACCAGATAGCCGCCGGTGGTGTGAAGGATGCCCTTCGGCTTGCCGGTGGAGCCCGAGGTGTAGAGCATGAAGAGCGGGTGCTCCGCCTCCATGGGTTGCGCCTCGTGCTTCGCGGAGGCCTGGCCGACGGCGTCGTGCCACCAGACGTCGCGACCGTCCTGCATGGGGAGGTCGAGGTTCAGGCGGTTCACGACCAACGTCTTCTCGACGCTCGGGCAGGCACCGCCGGCCAGCGCCTCATCGACCGCCTTCTTCAGCTCGACGACGTTTCCGCGCCGCCAGCCGCCGTCCGCGGTGATCACCATCTTGCACTTGGCGTCGTTGATCCGCTCGCGGAGCGCCTCGGCCGAGAAGCCGCCGAACACCACGTTGTGCGGGGCGCCGATGCGCGCGCACGCCAGCATCGCGACGGCGGCCTCCGGGATCATCGGCAGGTAGATCGCGACGCGGTCGCCCTTCTTCACCCCCAGCGCCGTCAGCGCGTTGGCGGCGCGGCAGACCTCGCGGTGCAGCTGCGCGTACGTCAGCGTCCGCACCTCGCCCGGCTCGCCCTCCCAGATGATGGCGGCCTTGTTCCTCCGCCACGTTGCCAGGTGACGATCGAGACAGGCCACCGAGGCGTTGGTGGCGCCGTCGAAGAACCACCTCGCGAACGGCTCCTTCCACTCGAGCACGCGGGTGAACGGCCGCATCCAGGGGATCAGCTCGTGGGCTTGCTCCCGCCAGAACGCCTCGGGATCGTCGATCGAGCGCCGGTAGATGCGCTCGAGCTCGGCCTGGTCCCCGAGGAGGGATCGATCCCGGAACTGCGCCGGCGGTGCGAAGACGCGCTCCTCTTGAAGGACGGAATGGATCGTATCGGCCATCGTTGCCTCACTCCCTGAAAAGCAAAATCCTCGCCGCGCTCCGGTGAGCACGGCGAGGATTTCATCAAGACGTCATGTCAGTTGCAGGTGCGGCTGCCGTCGGTCGGGCAGGCCGAGCCGACGCAGCACAGACGTCGCGGCACCGCGCCGCCGTACTCCGCCGGGATCTCACCCGGGAGGTCGTGCCCGACGTAGGACGTCAGCGCCAGGATCTCCTTCAGCTCCTGGAAGAAGCCGTTCCCGAGCGGCGCCTGGGTCCGGAGGTAGAACGGCGCCGGCTGCCCGCCGCGGCACACGCCCGCGGTGGTGTCGCAGGTGGCACCGGCCACCGTGCAGTCGGCGTCGATCGTGCACGCGCCGCAGCCGCCGAACTGGGTACCGCTGCTGTCGATGCGCGGGCACAGCCCGAACCCCTGCATGAAGAGCGCGAGGTAGAGGCTGGTGGTCACGTGCACGTAGCGGTTCGGGTCGAACGGCTGGCCTGCCGTGAGGTCGAACAGCGGCGTCTCCTCGAAGGTGGCGCCGGTGTCGGTCCAGGCGGCGTCGCCCGCCCCTGCATCGATCAGGTCGATGCGGGTGATGCGCCCGGTGGTCAGCGGGTTCGCCGGATCGAACTCGGGGAGCGACATGTCGTATTCGACGCGGGCGCCGGAGATGGCGAGCCAGAACGAATCCGCGATCAGACCGCGCGACAGGCCGACCTCGAGGCCGACCTTCACCTCGGGCACCGAGAGCCAGAAGTCGACGAGCGTGTATCCGGGCGTCATCTCCTGGGGCGAGATCCCGAGGGGCAGCACGCGGAACAGATCGGCGAAGGCCAGCCCGCCGGTGGCACCCATGTAGATGCCGGCGCGGACGATACCGTTGGCGGTGATCGCGATCTCGATCGGCTGGTCGACCGCGCTCGTGCTGTACCGGTTGGCCGCCCAGCGCTCGGCGTCGGCTACCAGGTTCACGATGTTCGACTCGTGGTTCGGGATCACGTCGCCCACGTCGAACGTGGCCTGGCCCAGGATGTAGAAGAACAGATCGCCCATCACCGCCGGGTCGTCGCGGATCTCCGCCTGCTTGCCGTCCCGCCCGAAGTTGAGCGCGATCTCGAGCAGCGACGGGAAGTGGACGTCGCACTGCGCGAAGTCGGGCGCGCAGTTCGCCTGGCATCCGAGGGTGCCGCCGTCATAGCCGTAGCTCTGGCAGGTGACCGGGATGTCGGTGCCGTCGCACTGCTCGTTGCCCTCGACCGTGTTGTTGCCGCAGTTCGGCACGTCGAACGTGCACCCGGAGACATCGAGCTGCCGGTTGGTCTCGCAGGCGAGCGTACCGCCGGTGGCGCCCGGGACCAGGTTGAGGCAGTTGCCGCCGTTCGGGAGCGTCGCGCCGTCGCACTGCTCGCCGGGGAAGAACAGGTCGTCGCCCGCCTGCGCCGCCGACTGGCCCTCGAGGCCCGCGATGACCTGATCGATCAGGCCGTCGAGCACCAGCTGCGTGAGGAAGCCGAGGCCCTGCGCGCTGACCGAGCCGTTGATCGGCGTGAGGCCGGTGGTGGCCGGGTCGGTGACCCAGGGGCTACCGCTGTTCGCACGGGTGAGGCGGATCCGGCCCACGTACTCGCCGTAGGCGCCCGCCTGCACGATGTAGGTGGTGATGCCGCTGGCGTCGTTCGGAACCTCGATGGGCTCGGGCAGCGGCGTATGGCTGTGGCCGCCGATGATCAGATCGAGACCGCGGACGCCCTGGGCGGAGAGCGCCTGATCGACGCCGCGCGCCACCAGGATGTCCTCGGACAGCCGCGCCTCCTCGGGGCCCGATCCCATGGCGTCCAGCATCGCGAGCTCCTGCTCGTTCACGCCGGCGTGCGAGACCGCGACCACCAAGTCGACGCCCATCGCGCGCACGGTGGCGACCGCGCCGGCGACGTCGGCGACCAGTGCCGGGAAGTTGACCGTGGGATCGGCGCCGGTGGGATCGAGGGCGCAGTTGCCGTTCGAGGCCCGCGGATCCGAGGCCGGCGGGATGCAGACCGAGCGCGGGCACTCGGAGTCGTTGGTGCAGCTCGACTGCGGGTCGACGGCCAGAGAGAAGTTGATCGGCGCCTTGAAGGGCGCCACCAGCGCTGCGTCGAGCCCCATGTAGCCCACGTACCCGACGCGCACGTTGCCGTACGTGGCGATGTAGTAGCGCGCGATCGGCTGACCGGAGGCGCCGCTCTCGGACCAGAACGCGGCCAGGGCGTCGTCGTCCGGCGAGCTCGCCGAGAAGCGGATGTTGCTGACGACCAGGGGGATCTTGAGGGTGTCGAAGGTCGCGCCCGAACCCGACGGGATGATCTCTCCCTGCGAGATCATCTGCGCCAGGATGCCCGGTCCGAAGTCGAACTCGTGGTTGCCGAGCGTCATCACGTCGTACCCGAGCACCGTCTGGATGTTGTAGTCGGGCGAGGCGAACAGGTCCGCCACCTGGAACAGCGAGCCCATCGAGACGTCGCCGGCGCTGACCACGGCGTACGGATCGTTCGCGGTCTGCGCCTCGGCGCTCAGCCGCTCGATCGTGCGCGCGCGGCGATAGACGCCGCCCATGATCGCGGGATCGGTGGAGAGATCCGGGTAGTCGTCGAGCGTGGGAGCGAAGCCTTGAATCTGGCTGTGCTCGTCGTTCGTGTGGATGAAGGTGATCGACTTCGGCTCGTCGCCGGCGTCGTTCGTGCCCATGTCCGGCGTACCGCTGTCGACGCCGGTGTCCACGCCGGAATCGACGCCGGTGTCGACGCCGGCGTCCACGCCGGTGTCCTTGCCGAGGTCGTTGGTGTTGTCGTCGCTGTTGTTGTCAGGACATCCAGACACGCACAGCGCCAGCGTGCCCGCGAGGAGCAAGAGAGGTAGGGAGCGATAAGCCATGCGGGGGGCTCTACCCCCCGAACGCGGCGGATCGCAAGTGTGACGGCTACGGCACGCAGATACCGAAGGGCTGCCCGATGTTGCCGCACATGCCGGCGGAGCACGCGGGGGCCGCCGGGTCGCAGGGCTCGTAACAGAGGGGCGTGGCCTGGCCCTGGAGGAAGACACACACGGCGTTGTCGACGCACTGCATGTTGGGGGCGCAGGCCTGGCCCACCGCGGCGGTGCCGGAGGCCGCGCACTCGGGCGCGCCGTTCAACAGACTGCACGTCATCCCGGCGGCGCACGGGGTCGCGATGGGATCGCACGCCGTCCCCTGGGCGATGCAGATGCCCCACGCGATGCCCTGGAGCCCCTGACAGCGATCGGTCCCGGCGGTGCAGGCATGCTGGGTGTCGCAGCCTTCGTAGCACAGCATGCCGTCGCCGACGTTGAGGCAGACGCCGCCGGGGGCGCACGCGGCGGTGGCGCTGCACACGTCGCCCAGCATCGCGGTGCCGGCGGGCGTGCAGCCGGTATCGCCTTGATTGCTCACCAGGCTGCACGTCATGTCCTGCGGGCACGCGGCCGCCTTCTCCGCCGGGTTGCACAGGTTCTGGCCCTGGCACAGCCCATAGGCCGCGCCCGGCTGGAAGACGATCGTGCAGGTGTAGTCGTTGAACATGCCGGTGAGCCCGTCGCAGCCGTTGCCGTTGGCCGTCTCACAGACCTGGCGGCAGGTGGCCTGCGCTTCACCTTGGAGCTGAACGCATGCGAGACCCGCGGCGCAGTCCTGCTGCGCGCCGTTGCACGGCTGCTCGAGCCCATTCATCGCCGGCAGCGTGCGGCACTGGCCGACGCTGGTGTTCGTTTGGAACACGCAGGACTCGCCCGCGTTGGGGCAGCCCGATCCGTCGACCGGATTGCAGGGACCGGGCACGCCGCTGTCTTCCGGCGTGCCGGTGTCGGCGGGCTCGCCGGCGTCGCCGTTCATGTTGTCGCCGCTGTCCGGCGTGGCCGTTCCGCTGTCCTTGAGCTTGGTGCTGTCGTCGTCGTCGTTGTTCTTGCCGGAGCATGCGACGAGGCCGATCAGGAGCGCGGGTGCAACGAAGATCGCGGTGCGAAACATGGCGTGAGGTTCTACCCGGACCGATGTGGAGTTGGGCACCCGAAATCCGACGGATGCCACAGTTTTTTCAGGCTGAAAGCCGGGTTGACATGCCGTTTTCGCAGGCCAAGTTGACAACCATGCGGACGGCGCGCCGGTTTTTTTTGCAAGAATACTTGCGGATTAACCTGACTTGTGGCCAAAAGTCGAAAGTCCGGTTGCGACCGGGCTTCAAACGAGGGAGCGCGGAGTAGACGTGGCAACGAGGGGTAAGAAGTCCAAAAAGGCGACCAAGAAGAAGGTGGCGAAGGCGGCGCGGGCGGCGCGGGCGGCCGGGACGAACTCCGTTCCGATCGCCGTCAGCAAGTCCCTCCACCCGAAGGCGCAGGGCGCCGTCAAGAAGGCGTCCGAGCTCCTCTGGGGCCTGGGCGTGCCGCCGCACCACCTGCTCCAGGAGCTCCACGAGGTCCTCCTGCTGCGATGCCTGAAGGAGGCCGACGGCAACTACGCCGCCGCGGCGACGCTCTTCGGGCCGAGCCGGCAGTCGGTCCAGCAATACGCGAACAGCTCGCTCCGCGACGACCGCTGGAAGCCGTATCAGCAGAATCGCCGGCGCAAGCGCGCCTCGGCGTAGCTACGGCTGTACGCGGACGTCCGTGTCCTTCGCGGCCCCGATCTTCGGGCCCTCATCCTTGGGCGGCGGCATCTTGAAGGGGGTCCAGTCGAGCGCCACCTCCAGCACCATCTTGTGGCGATCGTAGCCGGGCTTCTTCACCTGGTCCCGGAGGCCGGTCAGCGTGTGATAGGGCAGGCCCTTCGAGACCAGGTTCACCAGCCACGCCGGCAGCGCACCGCCCGGATCGGCCTGTACCTGGTACTCGACTTCGGTGGTGTCCACGTCGATCTGCTTGAGGATCCAGTGCCCCTCGAGCTGCGGCATCCGCACCACGCCGTCCTTGGGCGGCATCGTCGGATCCTCCGTCTGGGTGAACGTCACCACGATCTTCCGCTCCTCGGGGACGACCTTGGTCCGCGTCACCAGCACCGTGTCCCGATCGCTGACGAAGAACGCGGGGCTGCCGGTGCGGTGATACACGACGGCGTCGGTGGCGGTCAGGAAGCGGAGGGTGGCGGCGTCGACGCAGTTTGCCATCCACTCGGTCTCACGGTCGGCATCGCGGATGACCGCGGCGACGTCGAGGATCGGCGCCTCCACCGGGCCGCGCCCGCGGAACATCACGAAGTCGGAGCCCTCGACGTCGCGACGCCAGACCTTGATCCCATCTTCGTCCGAGATCTCCTCCCAGTCGTCTGCGTAGGCGGAGGCGGGCGCGAGCAGCAGCGCGAGGATCACCGGGCGGGTCCATTGCATATCCGCCGATTCCAGCGGCGGACCCGCGTTTAGTCAAACGTTCAGTTGGCCGGTTGCACCGTGAGGTGCTCGACGGAGGCGCTCTGGACGTCGGAGGCGACGAAGCGCACGGGGATCGGATCGTTGACCAGCCAGCGCTGGAGGAGGTCCGCGAAGTGCGGGCTGTCCGAGAAGTGCCGCTGTCCGCCGGGCAGCTCGATGGAGCAGCGGACCCCGTCGGTGTCGTCCGCGTCGCAGGAGAAGCGCATCGAGGGGCCCGAGAACTGGCGGAAGTCGGTGGCGCCGGCCGGGTTCGCCACGTCGATGGTGAACATGCCGCCGTCGTTCGCGTAGGTCCCGCTGGAGGGCGGGAAGATCGGGGGCGTCAGCGTCACGGTGTGGATGCGGCCCCAGCGCCAGTCGTCGGCGTCGGCGCCGAGACGGGGGTGCGCGGTGAGGTAGGCGCCGGTCTCGTCGAGGGCCCGGCCGATGGTGTCGGCCTCGGTCTCGACGCCGGCGGTGCTGACGTCGTCCCAGTAGCTGCCGATGAGCTCGCTCGGGCGCGTCAGCGCGAAGACGATCGCCGAGGTGCGCGGCGGCGTGTCGATGCCCTGCTGGGCGATCTCGTCGCCGAAGATCGCGTCCTGCAGCCGCGGGAAGAGGGCGTGGAACGCGGTGCAGCCGATCGAGGAGGCGGTCGCCGACGGATCCGGGTCCTTGGCCGAGCTCGGATCCACCGTGGTGAGACCCGTGGGACACTCGTAGTCCCACGCGTCGAGCGCCGAGAGCACCAGCGCGCCCTCGGGCGTGAGCGTGTCGGCGGCGGGCGCGGCGGCGAGGATGGCCGGGACCAGGCGCTCGCCAATCAGCACGTGCGTGTCCGCCTGGATCGACTGCATGGTCGCGTGCGTGTGCGCGTTGGCGCCGTCCATGATGCGCTGGACGATGCGCTCGTGCCGGTACCCCGGCGCCACGAAGTGCTGCCAGGCGGCCTGGCCGTCGTTGGTGGGGTCGCCGTCGGCGAGGTGACCGGTCATGTCGTTGTTGGCCGTGGCCACGAAGCCGTCCGTGGTGTTCATCGCCTGCGGGAGGTCGGCGTACGGCACCACGCCCTCCCACTCGGCGCTGCCGTCACCCGGGAGCGGCACCCAGGTCGGCAGCGCGGCGGAGGCCCACGGCCGGTTGGGTACATGGTTGTATGGGAACCAACCGAAGTTGCCGCCGGTGTCGATCACGACCCAGTTCTGCCCGACGGTGGTGACGTTCTCGAGGGCGGTGCGGGCCTCCGCGACGCTCTGGGCGGTGTTCATCGCCCACAGGAAGTTGGCGTCGGTGGTGGCGTCCTGCGCCGTCCACTTGAGCGAGAGCGCGACGCCCATCTGGGGATCCTCCGCGAGGATCGGCCCGTGATGCGGGACGTAGCGGACCACGTGGTTGATCGGCTGGCTGCCGAGCACGTCGATCGGGAAGGTGCGCTCCAGGATGGGGACCTCGTTGCCGTTGAAGATGACGGCGTCGCCCGCGGTGTTGAGGGTCTCGATGTAGACGTCCGCGAGATCGAAGAAGGTGGTGGTGGCGCCCCACGCGATCTGCTCGTTCTGGCCCAGCACGATCCCGGGCAGACCGGCGAAGGAGGCGCCCGCCACGTGGAGCTGGCCGGTGCCGTTCGTCTTGGCGTCGAGGTGCGCCAGGTACCATACGGACGGGAAGTCGAGGCCGAGGTGCGGATCGTTCGCGAGCAGCGCCTTGCCGTCCGCGGTGCGCGACGGTCCCAGCACCCAGTTGTTGGAGCCGAGGCCGGGCGCGTGCTTCGGGATGTTGCGGAGCGCCTGCTCGAGCGCCCCCTTCGCCATCTGCAACCGGCCTTGCACCTCGCGGATCTTCCGCAGGCGATCCTGGTTGAGGGCGGTCAGGGTGCCGGGCGCCGGCAGGATGGTGCTCGGCGACGGCGGGCGCAGGCTGTAGAGGTCCCAGGCCATGGTGGCGGTGATGCTGGCGAGCACCTCGCCGGTGGTGATCTCGTAGTCGCTCTGGTTCGTGAGGCTCTCGATCAGCGCCAGCACGCAGGCGATGCTGTCCTGGGGCTCCCAGTCCTGGACCTGATCGCGCAGGTGCGCCCAGTCGTCGGTGAGGCGGGCGCCGTTGGTGCCGTTGCGGAGGTCCGCGATCCAGGCGTTGACGCCACGGGTGTAGGCCTCGAGCAGCGCCTTGGTCTCCTCGGACGCGTTCTCCCACATCTGATCCGAGATGCGATCGCCGTTGCGGATCCCGAAGATCGTCTTGCCGAAGCGGCTCTGCTCGATGCCCGGGCCCAGCGGGAGGACGCCGGCGATCTCGCCCTTCGGGAAGCGGCGCCGGAGGTCCATCTGTCCGAAGCGGTGGGCGGCGTGGAAGTAGCCCTCGACCGCGACACAGTCGAGGTCTGTCTGACAGGAGGCGTGGAGGACGCCGTACTCGTCGAAGTCGACGGTCACCGGGCCGGTCAGCTCGGGGATGCGCAGGTCGACGACCCCGCCGTCGGGCGTGCCGGTGTCGGGCATGCCGGTGTCGGGCGTGCCGGTGTCGGGCGTGCCGGTGTCGGGCGTGCCGGTGTCGGGCGTGCCGGTGTCCTGCCGGCCCGTGTCGGTGACGCCGGAGTCCTGCTTGCCGTCGTCGTCGTTGCTGCTACAGCCGGCGAAGACGAAGGTGGCGCCGAGGAGTGCGAGGAGCGTAGAGCGCGCGAACATCAGGACGCGCATTCGACCCGCGCGCGCCTCTACGGTCAAGGATCACCAGCCGCACTGCTTCCCCTGGTTCTGCTTGTCGAGCCAGTCGGAGAGCGGCTTGAAGTAGTCGAGGATCGCGGTCGCATCCATCTGACGCGTGCCGGTGAGGGCCTCGAGCGCGTCCGGCCAGGGCTTGCTGGCGCCCAGCGACAGCATCGCTCGAAGCTTCGCGCCGGCCTCCTTGGAGCCGTAGATCGAGCACTCGTGGATCGGTCCCTCGAACCCGGCGGCCTTGCACAACGCCTGGTGGAACTGGAACTGGAGGATGCGCGCCAGGAAGTAGCGGACGTAGGGGACGTTCGCCGGAATGTGATACTTGGCTCCCGGATCGAAGGCGTCCTCGCTGCGCGCCACCGGCGCTTCGATGCCCTGATACTTCTCGCGCAGCGCCCACCAGGCCGCGTTGTACTGCTCCGGCCGGACCTTCCCGGAGAACACGTCCCAGCGCCACTGATCGATCAGCTTGCCGAACGGCAGGAACGCGATCTTGTCGAGCGCGTCCTTCATCTGGAGGTTGATCAGCGCCTTCTCGTTCTTCTCCACGCTGCCCAGGATGCCGATGTCCTTGAGGTAGCCGGGCGTCACGCTGAGCGCGAGCGCGTCGCCGATGGCCTCGTGGAAACCGTCGTGAGCGCCGCTCTGAAAGAGCACCGGCAGCGTGTGATAGTACATGTAGTAGTAGTCGTGCCCGAGCTCGTGGTGGATCGTGATCAGATCCTCCTCGTTGATCTTGATGCACATCTTGATGCGGAGATCGGCGTCGTAGGTGACGTCCCAGGCGCTGGCGTGGCAGACCACGTCGCGGTCCGCCGGCTGCGTGAACATCGATCGCTCCCAGAAGGTGTCGGGGAGCGGATCGAGCCCGAGCGAGACGAAGAACTTCTCGCCCAGCTTCACCATGTCCTTGGGCTGGACCTTCTTGGCCTTGAGCGCCTTGGTGACGTCGATGTCGCCGGTGCCGGCGTACGGCTCGACCAGCGGATAGATGTTGCCCCACTCCTGCGCCCACATGTTGCCGAGCAGCTGCGCGGGGATCTTGCCGTCGAGCGGGACCTTGTCGCCGTACTTGTCGTGGAGCTTGGCGCGCACGTAGCAGTGGAGGGCGTCGTAGAGCGGCTTCACCTGCTGCCAGAGGCGCTCGGTCTCCTGCTCGAACTCCTCCGGCGTCATGTCGTAGCCGGACTTCCAGAGCTCGCCGACGTTCTCGAAGCCCGTCTCCTTTGCGCCCTCGTTCGCCAGGTCGACGTAGTCCTCGAACAGCGGGCGCATCGGCTTCGAGATGGTCCGCCATCCGGTCCAGGCGTCGGTGAGCGCGTCGTAGTCGCGGCTCTCGGCCATCAGCGTGGTGAGCTGCTCCAGATCCCGGCAGACCCTCTCGCCCTTCTCGTTCTCGGCGCAGTACTTCCCTTTGCCGTAGATGCCTTCCATCTTGGCGGCGATCTCGGCGAGGTGCTGGCGCTTCGCCGGATCGCTCGGCGCCGGCAGCGACTGGGAGACGCGCAGCAGCATCAGCATGCGCTCGGTGTCCGGATCGAGCTTCGCGCCCTGGAACTTGGTCGCCTCCTCGATCGCCTTGGAGGTGTACTCCATCACCTGCTCGTGCGCGTTGGCGGCGAGGAGCTCGGTGTCGTCGGTGATGTACGTCGACTTCACCCACTCGGCGCGGCCCCAGTCCACCCAGAGCTTCTTGAGGTCCTCGTTGACGCGGTCGACGAACGCCTTGGCGTCCGCGGGCATGGGCTTGGACCCGGCGGCCGGCCGCAACCCGCTCGGGCTGGATTGTTCGTTCTGGCCCGGCGGCTGGCAGGCCGTCACGAGCGCGAGGGCGAAGAGCGTTCGGATCTTCATGGGCGGCGGACGCTAGGGATCTTTCCAGCGCTTGTCAGCTACGTTCGATCCGCTACCCTGCACCGCGTTGCGACTTCCGATCGACGAGATCCTGGGCGCGATCGCCGACCATCTTCGATCGGAGCGGTCGAGAAACCTCGTCGTGGTCGCGCCGCCCGGCGCCGGCAAGACCACCCGCATTCCGCAGCTGCTGTTGGATCGCGGGATCGTGAAGCCGACCGCGCGCGTCTTGATGCTGGAGCCGCGCAGGATCGCAGCACGACGGGCGGCGTCGCGCATCGCCGCGGAGCGGAAGGTCCGGCTGGGAGGTGAGGTGGGCTACCAGGTCCGCTTCGACGATCGCACCTCCAGCGACACGCGGATCGCGATCTTGACGGAAGGCATCCTGACGCGGCGGCTCCAGTCCGATCCGCTGCTCGAGGGCGTCGGCGCGGTGGTGATCGATGAGCTCCACGAGCGCTCCCTCCACGCGGATCTGGCGCTGGCCTTCCTCCGCGAGATCCAGGAGACGGTCCGTCCCGACCTCTCGATCGTCGCCATGAGCGCGACCATCGATCCGGCGCCCGTGCAGCGATTCCTCGACTGTCCGGTGGTGGTGAGCGAGGGCCGCTCCCATCCGGTCGAGGTCCGCTGGCTCGAGCGCGCCGACGCGCGATCGCTGGTCGAGCGCACGGCGTCGGCGGTGCGGCGCGCGCTGCGCGAGGTGGAGCAGGGCGACGTGCTGGTCTTTCTCCCGGGCGCCGGCGAGATCGCACGGTGCGCGGAGAAGCTGGAGGCCACCGCCGGCGCCGACATCCGCCCGCTCTACGGCGAGCTCTCCGCGGAGGATCAGGATCGCGCGATCGAGCCGGGTCCGCGGCGCAAGGTGATCCTGTCCACCAACATCGCCGAGTCGTCGCTCACCATCGAGGGCGTCACCTGTGTCGTCGACGCCGGCTTCGCCAAGATCGCGCGCCACGATCCATCCCGCGGCATCGACACCCTCGAGCTGGTCCGCATCGGAAGGCGCAGCGCCGAGCAGCGCGCCGGTCGCGCCGGGCGGTTGGGCCCCGGCGTCTGCTACCGCCTCTGGACCGAGAAGGAGCACCGGACGCTGGAGGAGGATCAACCGGCCGAGATCGCCCGCGTCGATCTGGCCCCCGCGGTCCTCGAGGTGGTCCGCTGGTCCCGCGGCGATCCCGCGCGCTTCGGCTGGTTCGAGTCGCCTCCCGCCGGAGCGCTCGAGCGCGCCGTCCGCCTCCTCCGCGCGCTCGGGGCCCTCGACGCCGACTTCGCGCTCACCGCCCGCGGCGAGACGCTGGCCGCGTTCCCGCTCCACCCGCGCCTGGCCGCCATCCTGATGGCGGCCCACGCCGCCGGCCGCCTCGACGACGGCGCCGCCCTCGCCGCGATCGCCTCCGAGCGCGACATCCTTCGCCACCGCGATCCCGACGCCGTCGCACGGTGCGATCTCCTCCACCGCCTCGAGCTGATGGAGCGCCGCCATCCCGACGTTCACGGCGGCGCCGCCGCCAACGTGCGCAAGGTGCAAGGCAGGTTGCGCGACCTCGCCGCGCGCGCGCTCGGCCGCCCGCCGGTCCCCACCTCGCGCGACCGCGAGGACGACCTCGGCCGCGCCGTGCTGGCCGGCTTCCCCGATCGCGTGGGCCGGGTCCGCGGCGAAGAGGTGCTCCTCGCCGGCGGCGGCGGCGCCCGCTTGGCCCGGGAGAGCGCGGTGAAGTCCGCCGAGCTGATCGTGGCCGTGGAGCTGGGCGGCGGCGATCGGCGGCGGAGCCAGCTGCCGTTCGTGCGCATGGCCACCGCGATCGAGCGGGAGTGGCTCGCCACCGAGACGCGCACGGTGGTGCGCTGGAACGCCGAGCGCGCGGCGGTCGAGGCGATCAAGGTCGTCGCCTATCAAGAGCTGGTCCTGGAGGAGCGCCGCGCTGGCCGCGCCAATCCCGAGGCGCAGAGCTGCGTGCTCGCCGAGGCGGCCCGGGCCGACCTCGATCGCGCGCTGCCGATGACCGACGCCCTGGCCGCCTTCCTCCGCCGATACCGCTTCCTCCGCACGTACGTCCCCGAGCTCGACGGGCCGGAGCTCGGTGAGGACCCGCGCGCGGCGCTCCTCGAGGAGGTGACCGCGGGGAGGAAGAGCTTCGCTGAGCTGGCCAAGGTCGATCTGCGGGCGCTGCTGCTCGAGCGCCTGCCGTCGCGGGTGCAAGCTGGGTTGCACAACGATGCGCCCGAGCGGATCTCCGTCCCGAGCGGACGGACGGCGGCGCTGCGCTACGAGACGGAGGGCCCGCCGGTGCTGGCGATCCGGCTCCAGGAGGTCTTCGGGCTCTACGAGACCCCGCGCGTGGCTCGCGGGCGCGTGGCGATCAAGCTGGAGCTGCTCGCCCCCAACATGCGGCCGGTGCAGGTGACGCAGGACCTGGCGAGCTTCTGGGCGACGACGTACGCGGAGGTCCGCAAGGAGCTGCGGCGCCGGTATCCGAAGCACCAGTGGCCGGAGGATCCGCGGGAGGGCATCCCGTCGGCCAAGACGAAGAAGCGGTGACCTCCGCCCATTCGCCCGCCTCCCAGCATTGGCTGGGTGGCCGGCATGACGTCCGCGGGCAAGGAGGAGTGATGGATGAGCTCTCCAGAGTCAGGAGTGACTGCGAGCGCTGGCCGGTCTCGCATCGTGCGCACCACGCCAAGGGGTTCAACGCGATTGAGCTGGGTCCGCGCCCTCAGAGAGCGCGCGGCGAAGCGCTGGAAGGACGAGCACGACCCAGGCGAGCGTCCCCGAGAGAAGCAGCGCCGCGGCGAGTCCCATCCACCCGAAGTAACGACCAGGATCTCCATCAGCGCTCGAGGAGCGAGGGCGCTCGAGACGAGGACGGCGAAGAGCGCCATCGGGAGTGGAGACCTCGCGAGCCGCTCTCCCTGGCCTCGAGAGCCGAGTGACCAGATCCCCGCGCCGGGCCACACTCGGGCATGCGCAAGACTCGAGACCGCCGGCGCTGCGTCGTCTGTGGCGAGCTACGGATCCCCTCCACTCTGGTCAAGACCCGAAACGTTCGACCCGCCGTCGCCGATCGCCTGGAAGCCACCGTCGGTGAGGCATGGACACCGGAGGCGGAGGTTTGCCGAGGCTGCTTGAACGCCGCACGGACCGCCATGATCGTCGAGGATCTCAAGCGCGAGCGGGGTGACCTGACCTCGATCGAGAGCGAGGTCTCGATGCGGGCGGCCGAGCATACGACGATCGCGGCCCGGTTCGACGACGAGTTCGAGCGAACGAAGACGCGGGGCGAACGACTCGCGGACGCCGTCGCGGCGTTCGGTGGCTCCTGGCCCTTCGTCGTCGGATTCGGAACGGCCATGATGCTTTGGATCGCGCTCAACTCCTTCGCGCTGGGTGCACGGGCGTTCGACCCGTTCCCGTACATCCTCCTGAACCTGCTCCTGTCCACGCTGGCGGCGCTGCAGGCGCCCATCATCATGATGAGCCAGAACCGCGCCACCGCGCGCGATCGCAGGAAGGGGGACGAAGACTACAAGGTGAACCTCAAGGCCGAGCTCGAGATCGCCGGACTCCACGACAAGATCGACCATCTCTTGCACGTGCAATGGGAGAGGATGGTCGAGATCCAGCAGACCCAGCTGGAGCTCCTGGAGGAGATCGCCGGACGCCGGCGGAGTTGACACCCCGCCGGAGAGGCCCGCGAGCGGCCCGATCATCTCGGCGTGCGTGGTGGGATCGAGCACAGCGGGGCGTCGTCGAAGATCTCGTTCAGCCGCGTCTGATCCTCGGGGAGGCCGCCGGTGCAGCGCGAGCTTCAGCCCGGGCAGGGACTCACGCTCGAGAGCCTCAGAAGGGAGCGACATCGGTGTCAATGCCGCGCCGGAGGAGGAGCGTACCGCCCCATACCATCAGCGGGATGATCACCGCGGAGCCTGCGATCCGGACTGCCTCGTGAATCGTGAGGCCGTGATCCACGCCGTACGTGAGGGCCCAGCTCGAGGCCGAGATGGCGAGCGTGGTCAGGCCGAATTCGATGGAGAAGACGCGGCCGTGAAAGCGCTTGTCGGCGTCCAGCTGGAGGAGCGTGCCGCTGTAGACCCAGTTGAGCCCACCTCCGATGGCGGAGAGAAAGTAACCGAACGCCACGCCCCACAGCGACTCGGAGAAGGAGGCCACCAAGAAGCCGGCGCCGAGCGTCAGATAGCCGGCGAAGATCGACCGCTTCAAGGTCGTGGGGGCGTCGCCGACGAACAGCCGCACGACCATCGAGCCGGCGAGCGCGCCGATGCCACGGCTCGTGTACAAGAGGCCGATGTAGAGCGCGCCGGTCCCCTCTCCGAAGGACTTGCCGAAGAGAGGCACCATGGCCACCGCACCCATCGAGAGGGCCTGCATGGGCTTCAGGAGCGAGAGCGTCAGGACGTAGCGGTCGCCGAGGAGGTAGCGGACCCCGTCGACGAACCGCGTCTGATTGCGCGGCCCCTCCTGCGCAGGCGGCTGAAGTGAAGGAAGCCCGAGGAAGAAGCTGGCCGAGAGGAGGAAGGTCACGCCGTCGATGAGGAATGAGGCGGTGACGCCGAGAAACTGCGTGGCGAAGCCGCCGAGCGCGGCACCGATCGCCAGCATGATCGACCAGGTTCCGCCGCCGAGCGCGTTCGCCATGGGCAGGTCCTCCGGCTTCACGATCATCGGAAGGACCGCGTTGCGGGTGGGGAGCACCACGCCTGAGAACATGATCATCACGGTGGTGAAGGCGAGGAGGCCCGCGATGCTCCCGGTCCGATGGGACGCGATCAACCCCAGGACACAGACCGCGCGTGCCAGATCGCTCGCGATCAGTAGCCGCCGGCGATCAAAGCGATCGATGATCGGACCCGCGATCGGGCTGACGAGGAAGGTCGGCAAGGTCTTGGCGACCATCACCGCCGCGATCGCCTGCGCGCTGTCGGTCAGCGCCTGGACCGACGTGTAGACGGCGATCGTGTTGAACCAGTCGCCCAGGTAGCTCACGAGCTCACCGAGCCAGAGACGCCGAAAGCTCTTCTCTTCGCGAAGGAGCGTCAGATAGCTGGGACCGGACAACCGCCGCGGACTGTACGGCGAAACCGGACGCGCGTTAAACAGAGTCGCATCGGCTCGCTACATTCGGGGCGATGAAGCCCATCGGAGTCTTCCTTGTCTGAGCACTTCACGGTGCGCGAGCTCCTCCAGGCCGTCGAGGACACCGAGCGGCAGACCCGCGGCAAGAGCGACTGGTTCGACGGCGTCGACATCCATCACGTGTACTTCGAGGGGCTCCACGAGGAGGAGCCGGGGATCCACACCATCTACTGGGGCTCGTAGGCGATCATCGCGAGAGCCAGCCCGGATGGCGGCGCATCGCCTCGCGGATCTCCTCCTCCGTGTAGCGTGGCGTGATGTTCGACGGACAATTCCAGTCGAAGCCCACGATCTCGATCCGCACGATCCGCTCCACCTTTCGGAGCAGTGACGGCGGTGTGATCGCCTCCGCGAGCGCCGGCTCGTCTCGCGCGTCCAGCACTCGTGCGCGGCCGAGGATCTTCAGCCGCGCCCGGTTGGGATAGTCCATCAAGAGCAGCGAGACGCGCGCGTCGTTGTCGAGGTTGCCGATCGAGATCAGCTGCCGATTGCCGCGAAGGTCGGCATAGGCGAGCGAATCCGGCGCGACCACGCGGAGGAAGCCCGGTGGTCCTCCGCGGTGCTGGAGATAGGGCCAGCCGTCGGGCGTGACGGTCGCCAGGTAGAAGCTGTCGCGCAAGCCGATGAACTCCCTCTCCGCCTCGCCCAGCGGCTCGCGCGCGCCTGCCGCTCCTGCGGGCAGCGAAAGGCTGCGCCCGTAATGCCGCTCCTGCGCCGCCCGCACCGGGTCGCTCAGGAGCTCCGCGAGGTATCGCGCTCCCATGACAGCCTCCTCAGAAGACGAGCGTCTGCCAGCCTCCGGCCAGATAGCGGTGGATGCCGGCGAGGCCCGGTGTCCCGGCGAGCTCGTTGTCGCGGAGCTCCGGGAGACCCGCCTCGCGCACGGAGTCCTTCGCGCCGAAGACGACGGCACAGGCGAGGGAGGCACCGGCGACGACGCCCCGCACCGACTCGTAGAGCGCGTGTGCGGGATGGTCGAGTCGCGTCAGCTCCTTCGGCCAGCGTGTTCCGGTGCCGGCGAAGACGACCTCGACCTCCTCGCCGCGGCGGTCGGCGTCAGCCGCCAGCGCCAGCGCGTTGAAGGCACGGCCGAGGGCCTCCTCGCCGCTCTTCGGATCGGAGGTGATGATGATCGCGAGCTTCATGTCCTTGTTCCTTCCTTCGACCCGCTCCCGCGTGGTCGTGGCCTCAATCTGAGCTGACGAGCCAACTGAAACAATGCGCATCGAGTGGAACAAATAATTAATAAAAATGGAATAATCGTCCAACGGACCGCTTCGGCGCGATGCACGCCTTCGTCCCGGTGGCCGAGCGTTCCAGCTTCACGAAGGTGGTTGGTCTCATCGCTCGAGGCGCGCCTCGAGGACCCGCTGGAGATGCAAGCGACGCAAGCAGTGCGGAAATAGCGAGCAGCCAGGTGGCGTTGTTCGACCCGATTCTCCGACCTCGAGCCAAGGCATCCAGATGAAGAACGCCCGTATCCTCTCGCTGATCGCGCTGATCTCCCCGCTCTCCGGCGTGGCCGCGTCCTCCTGCGGAAGCAACGCCGGCAGCACCAACGTCGAGTGTCGCCCGCTGACCGCAAATGCTCGCGCGCGATCGGTCGACTGGAGCGGCTCCATCTTCACGATCGTCATGGAGAACCACAGCTACGGTGCAATCATCGGATCTTCCGACGCGCCGTACATCAACGCGCTGGCCTCGAACCACGCGATCGCCGCCGGCTACCACGACTCCTACGTGCGCCCTGTGCTCTCGCTCGAGCCGCGCGAGTCGGACTTCGTCGCCGCACCGATCGGTCGATACCACCGGGCTCGGTGCGTGCTCTTCTGGTGCGCGAGCCCCACGCTGTTCGGTGCGTTCGCCTGGGGCAACCCGGAGCTCGAGGATGCGAAGGACTTCACGAGGCTGCTCGACGCGACGCTCTCACCCGACCTGGCTCACCTGTAGATCCTGCAGGACGCGGCGCGGCTGGAGTCGCTGTCGCCTCCGGTGTTCGCCTGGGTGGCGGAACACCTGGCGAAGCGCCTCGCGGAGTATCGCGAGCGGACCGTGCGCCTCGCGCTCGTGCACTCGGGTGGGTTCTGGGGGGCGACGGTGGCGGGGATGTTCAACGTCGTCCCGCCGCCGGGGCCGCTGAAGCTCTTCACGACGAGAGAGCGCGCGCTCGCCTGGCTGCGCGCGGACGCGCCGGCCGAGCTGCTCCCGACGCGCGCGCGCATCTCCAGCAACGCGCCAATCGCGCCGGTGGTGCAGCGCTTGCGCGCGCTCGTTCGGCAGGCGTCGGGTCGGCTGGAGCTCGAGGCTGCGGCCGTGGCGATGGATCGCTCCTCGCGCTCGCTGCAGCGGGAGCTCCAGCGCGAGGGCACCTCGTTCCGGCGGGAGATGCCGGCGGCGCGCGTCGAGCACAGCAAGGAGCGCATGCTCTCCTCGTCGCTGCCGATCACGCGGATCGGCCTCGAGGTCGGCTTCGAGTCGTCGCAGCACTTCAGCCGGGTGTTTCGCGAGCACACGGGCCTCGCGCCGTCGGAGTGGCGCGCGCGCCGCTGACCGCGCTCATTCTCGCAGGGCTCGCGCTCGCCGGCTGCGGGTCCGGCGCCTCGGGCGGCGAGTCCGGCGCGTCGAGCGACGCGCGCACCGATCCGGCCGGTGATGCGTCCGGCGAGCAGGCGGACGGCGGTGAGGCGGGAGACGCCGCGGTGAACGACGCCGCGATCGCCGCGCTCTCGATCGGCCCTCTCGGTGGGACGATCGTCGTCGATCCCATGATCGAGATCGTCGTCCCGCCGGGCGCGCTGAGCCAGGACATCGTGTTCGCGGTCTCGACCGCCACGACGCCGGACAGCCCCTACACGCGAACCGGCCACACCCCGCTCGGCCCGGCGTTCGTCGTGCAGCCGAGCTGCTCCGGATCAAGGACCCAGCGCACGCCCGCGCGTACGTCGACTGGGAGCGCGACCAGGTGGAAGCGGCCGAGCCGTTCACCCGCTTCGCTCGACCCCGCCGACTACAGGGACGCCACCGGGCGTGGTCTACGTGCACAGCGCGGCGGGCACCGCAGGCGGCCTGACGTACCTGATCTCCGGCAGTCACGCCTGCTACGGCGAGGGCTGTGCTACGTACATCCTTCAGGGCGTCCAGGGCGCCCACTGGTACGCGAACGAAGCCGCGACGTTTCAGTGCAGCGATCTACGCATGGACCACCACAACCAGATCTACCTCGATTGAACCGTTCCCTCCTCTTGGTCGCCGAAGAACGTCCGGATCGCCCGGCGAACGGCCGCGCGGCAGTGGCGTGGGCCGGCTACCAGACGGGCCTGCTCGAAGCCGCCATCCCCCGGCGTGGCCGAAGAGATCCGACCAGCCCTCCGCGAAGCGCCCGGCGACGCCGGCAACCGGAGCCGTCAATCAGGCCGTCGTCGCAGCTCGGGAACAGGTGAACGCCCGGCGCCGGAGCCAAGCATCCAGAGCAGCGTTGAACGCGTGAGCGTCCTCGATCGGCAACGCGTGGTGCGCATCGGGGACGACCTGAACTTCGGCTCGCTCGATCCGGTTCGCGACCGACTCCTTCGCTGCGACAGGCGTGTAGTCGTGCTCGGAGCAGAGGAGCAGCGTTGGGCACCGCAGCTCATCGAGGCGCCGTTCGACCGACCATCCGACGATCGCGCGCGTCAACGCCAGATAAGCGCCCGGCTCGTTGTCTGCCATCTGTGCTTCGAATCGCCGCCGCAGATCGAGCTGATCCGCTCGGGGAAAGAGTCGAGGTGCGACCATCTTCGCCACGGCCCGCGGTCCGAGCGCGCGCGTCAACACCATCCGGACCGCGAGCTGCAGACTCTCGCGCCAGGTGCGCGGGACCACCGACGCGCCGGAGTTGACCAGCACCAGGCTGTGAACCAGGCGCGGCGAGTCGAGGGCCAGCTGCAGCGCAGTCATCCCTCCCATCGAGAGACCGACGAGATGTACGCGTTCTAGGCCCAGCCGATCGAGCACCGCGGCCGCATCCGCTGCCAGCTGCGAGATCGAGAAAGGGCCGCTGGGATGCTCGAGGTCGCGCGATCGTCCGCTGCCGCGAGCGTCGGGGATGATGCAGCGATACCGGCCGCCAAAGAACGCCACCTGCTCGCTCCAGTCTTGGCCGCTCGATCCGAGCCCGTGGAGCAGCACCAGCGGCTCACCGGTGCCGACTTCTTCGAGGTACAACGAAGCGCCGCGCAGCTTCAGCCGAGTCACGTCGTGCTCAGTGATTCTCGAACCACGCGACGATGGCCTCCGGCGCCGACGAAAGCCAGCGGTGACTCGCCAAGGGATCGATCAGGGCGTCGGTCTCGATGCCCTGTGCGTCGAGTCGATCGCGATAACGCTGCATCGTGAACAGCGGCACCGTTGTGTCCAGCCGGCCGTGGAGAAAGAGCGTCGGCGGATGATCCAGGGGCAGCTCGTCGGGGACCGAGCAGAGCGGCCCGACGCAGGTCGCATAGCTGCCGGAGTTCACGGCCAGCGCGCGGAAGACGCCTCGGTAGCTGACGGCCATGCGGCTGGTCATGTACCCTCCGCTCGAGATTCCGGTCGCATAGAGCCTGCTCGTGTCGGCCGGACCGAACTCTCCCTGGCGAACGGCTTCCAGGAGCGCGTCGACGAATCGCCGGTCCGTGGTCAGTGCCCAGTCGAGGCCTGAATTCGTCTGCCACGCCACCCCGAAGGCCGCCGAGGGCGCGACGACGGTGAAGCCGTGATCGAGCAGCTCCGCCTGGAGCTTGGCCTGATAATACCCGCCGAACGGGAGGCCGCGCGGGACCTCGCCCCAGGTCGTCGAAGGGGCAAACAGGCTGCCTTGAAAGAGGACGACCAGCGGATGACCGCCGCTCGGCGAGGGCGCGGCGGGCGTCTGCCAGTACACGTCGCGCTCGATCTCCCCGGCGGCGAGCGTGGTCACGCGGTAGGTGCAGACCACGGTCTGCGGATCGACCGAACAGCGCGAGACCTCGCTGTCCGCCGCATCGACGATGGAGGCATCGCTCGCCGCCGCGCCCTCGTTCTCGATGGGGGCGCCGTCGGGAGCGGTCGGATCACAGGCGACGAGGAGCAACGCGTAGACGTGAAGGCGCATCGGGACCCGGTTAGCACGCCGCGCTTCGACGGCCAATTCCGCCCGGACTGCGCGAGGCCCTTTGTACTATACAAAAACGACGATGAAGATGGCGGAGCTGGTCGAGCGATCGGGTGTCTCTCGCTCGACGATTCATCACTATCAAAACCTGGGCTTGCTTCCCCCAGCGGAGCTGCGCGGCCCGAAGCTGCACGTCTACTCCGAGGTTCACCTCAACTGCCTGCGCCAGATCGTGCGATGGCGACGCGCGGGAAGAACGCTCCCAGAGATCCGGGCGAAGATCGGCCGGCAGCTCCGGGCGCCCACCACCGGTCCCGCACCGGTCAGCGGTGAGCGGGAGGTCATCGTGCGCGCCGCGGCGGCCCTGTTCCTCGAGGACGGCGCGGCCAAGTTTCGTCTCTCCGAGATCGCCCGCGCTGCGGGTGTTTCGCGCCGGACCGTCGCGAAGCACTTCAGCTCCGCGGAGGAATGCTTCCTCGCCTCGATCGATCACCTTCGGCTGTTGCTGGCGCCACCCGAGGAACGAAGACATGCGTCGCGTGCGGCAGGTCTTTGGCGCGAGGTGGGACGCCGGGCCCGCTCGGTCCTGTCGCGAAGCCGTGGCTGGGTCGACTTGAACTGCGCGCTGATGGTCGCGCGCGCGAGCGACGATCCTGAGCGAGCCGCGCTGGCGCGAGAGGCAATGTTCCGCATGATCACCAACGTCGAGCCGTCGCTGCGCCGAGCACAGAGCGCACAGAAGCTCCCACCCGGTGACACGGAGCTGCTCATGTTCATGGCGTGGGGCGCGCTGATCTACGCCGGCTACTGGATCCTCGACCGATCACCCCGGGGACTCGACCGGGCCATCGACGAGTACACCCACCTCATCATCCGCGGAGCGCAGATCAAACGGTGAGGGGGTGGCTCGACGCTGCGTCCGTCTCCCGCCGTCCGAGATCCTCGCCGATTTCGGCGATCCGCTGGTCGATCCGCTCCTCGACCTCCGGCTGGGCTCCAGCCGCCGGTTCCTCGAGCGCCTGGAGCTTGGCCTCCCTCCCTTCTTTGGTCTGGTCGAGCCGCCCTCGAGCGTGCTCGGCGGTTCGCTGGAGCTGAAGCTCTTCAGCGCACGAACACCTTCGCGCGCGCTGGTCTCCTCCGGAAAATTGCCACCACGATCGCCTCCTCTACGAGCAAGCTGCACGACTCATTCCGACGCCTTTGGCGACCGCCGTGACGTCCCCGCTCTCGGTGGGTATCCTCATACGATGCGGCCCGATCCTCGCCGGCGTGACATCCATGCGCTCGACGCCGACGGCATGGTCCTCTGTAACCCGCGCGATCGCGAAGCCGCGCATCGGGCCCAGGTCGAAGGGATCGCCACGTCGACGGCGGCCGAGGTGACCTGCCGAAAGTGCCTCGAGCGGCTCCACCAGGCCGAGCCCGCGGGACGCTGACCTCGGGCCACACACGTGTGAGTCCTCGATGCCACGATCGGCCTCCTGACGGCGGCTCCATTCGGGCGCCCGCCGGCTGGCACGGGCCCTGCTCTCCCCGGCAATCGATGGTGCGCCGGTCGATCGCCGTCCGTCGTGATCTCTGCCTGCTGCCGGCGGATCCGGACCCTGGAGCGAAGGGCGCCTCCGCCGCGGCGCCGATCCGAGGCGACGCCGTCCGGGCCTGGGACCAGTGCGACGATCCGATGGCCAACCTCTTCGTGGCGTCCGGGACCGCCGCGCCGACCGCCGAGCACGGCCAGGTCCAGCGATCGCCCGAGGCTCGGCGAGCCATCGAGCGGACGATCGAGCGCCTCGATCGGAGCCCGGAGCGCCTCGGTGGCTGGTCGCCGGCGGCGATGTACCAGAAGTTCTTCGCGAACAACCCGAGCGTCAGCGACGAACAACTCCTGGCGATGGGCAAGGTTCCGGTCAATCGCCTCAACACGCCGGAGGCCACCGCCACCGAGCTCCAGGAGATGAGCCGTTACGACGTCCCGCTGAACACGCCTCAACACCGCTTTGCCCGGGATCTGATGGCGGGGATCATCGACGCCCGGCCCGGGGAGGTCTCGAGGATCAAGCCCGAGATGGGGACGACCGGAAGCTCGCGCTTCACGTCGGAGTTCCGGAAGAAGTGGTGGGGCCTTCCGCCTCCCGTCGGGCTGTCGATCTCCTCCAGCGAACCGCTCCAACTCGGAACCGTGCTCCACGACGTCACGTCCGATCTCAAGGACGCAGGGGTCGCGAACCTGAACAAGAGCATGTGGGGGCTCGACGGGAACCGGACCTCGGCAATCGTGATGTCGCAGTGGTACGGAGGCCTCCCCGCCCTCCCTCCGCCCACTGCGCCGCTCCGGTAGCCGGGGCACCCTGACGGGATCACACGCGGACGAGGCGGGCGAAGGCGAGCATCTCGCGGGCGTTCAACACGCCGTTGCGGTCGGCGTCGGCGCCGCGAAAGGCGCGCTCGGTTCGCTCGGCGCTCTCCGTGCGGACCTCCCGCTCGGTCAAGAACGACACTCCGCGGCCGCGGGCGCGCCGGCCTCGCACGACCTGGACGGACGCTCCGCGTTCGACGTCCCAGCCGGACCAGTCACCCTTACCCGCGCGCTGCTCGCGGAGGCTCAGCCGTCCGTCCCAATCGAGGTCGTCCCGCTTGAAGTCCGCCAGGACGCGGGCGAGCTCGCGCTGCTCCAGCTCCGGCAGGGTGACGCCCCGCTCGACGCCTCGACCTCTTCCCCGACCGTTGTGACCGCCATCGTGCGGACCGTCCGCCAGCGCTGTCCCGCTGATGAGGCCGAGGCCGAGCACGATCCCGAAAATGCGACTCTTGTGGTTCATACCTACTCCTGGCGGACGCTCACCGCGCCGCTCGCCCGGATCGACGCTCGGCTGCCGCCCGCTCTTCCACGCGGGCGGGGCGATTCACACATCTTGAGGCGCGTTCACGAACCGTGACATGGGCTCGCGCTTCTGCGGATACACGCCGCTTGCGCGGCAAGAACTCCCGCCACTCATCCGCAGCCGACGGGACGGATGCGGCTGCGAACGACGAGGCGCTGTCTGACCTCCACCCCTTCGAGATGAACCTGGTGCCCGTCCGGCCACACCACGTCCAGGCGATCGACGCGCTCGGCGGCCCCGAGGCCGAAGTGCGCCTCGGCGGGATCCTGGGACACATAGTTGGAGCCGGCGCGCACGAGGCGCACCTGATGGCGGCCGCCCGCCTCGACGTGGCATCAGCCGAAGCACGATCACTCGCTTCGACGTCGGCGACGGCACTTCACTCACCCAGGTGGATGTATCCGGCGACCTCGGCGGCTACGCCGACCGATCGGTGGTCATCTCCGGGGACGGCGCCTATCTGTTCTACGCAGGGCAGAAGATCCTGGCGACGAACCTCGCGTCTACGCTCGGCAACTTCTCCGAGAACATCTACGCCGCCAACGAGGATGGTTCCGTGGCCATTGGATCCGAGCACATCTTCGACGGAGTCACCTTCAGTGTGATCAGAGCGCTCCCGATCTCCACCACCAAGATGGTGCTGTCGGCCGACGGCCAGACCCTGTACCTCTACGACGACATGACGAGCCGTATCTTCATCTACAGCCTCGCGGATCTCTGATCGGATTCGAAAAACCGTTGCGCCACTTGGCCGGTGCGAGGATCGCCTTCGCGCGCGCGGGCCCGAGGAGATCGGAGAGCAGCTCCTCAGGACCGCCGATCCGCGCCAGCAGGGCGCGGGCGAGGAGGAGGCCGGCCTCGGCCTCGCCGTAGAGCGGGATGCGCCGGTTCTCGCGCAGCCCGACCGCGATCTCGCGGAGCTCCTCGCGGGTTCGGTACGGTGTGAGCGTCAACGAGCGTTGCGGATCGACAGCCGCCGCAGCTCGAGATCCGCAGCGCGAAGACGACGAAGCAGGCTCGGAGCCGGGTCTCAGCCCGGGTGCTCATCCCTTTCGATACGTGCCCTCCATGAAGAGCGCGAACGTCTTGCCGCCGTCGAACGAGTTCTCGATCTGGAAGTGATACTGCGCGTCCCCCTCGAAGCGGTACGTGTAGCGCCCGATCCCTCGCGGCGACCTCGACTCGAGCGTCAGCGTGTCTCCCTCCCACTTGCCGCGGGAAGGCCCGGCGGGGACGAAGCCCATCGAGTCGATCCAGTACCAGCAGTACTCCTGGCTGCTCGAGTCGTAGCCGAAGACTCCATGCCCCCGATACGTGACCTTTCCGTCCTTCTCCTCGACGTAGTCCTGGATGACGTAGAAGCCGTCGAGGTCGACGCGGCAGTTCGATCGTCCCACCGCAGGGCCGCCCGGTCCCCACGGCGAGGGCGAGAGCTTCTCCTCGCCCGTCCATTCTCCGGCGAGCACGTGCAGCTTCGAGTGTTCGGCGGTCGGTCTCGGCATCTCCATCCTTCGCTCCTCCTCAGCCCCGCCTAGCACAGTCCGTCGAGCGCGGACAGCCGGGCGCCCCGAACTACCACGCGCTTGCGGCGCCCCGTCTCGCCCGCGACAATCTCCACGTCCTTCTTCTTCACCCCGAACGTCTTCGCGAAGAGCGCCACCAGCGCCGCGTTGGCCTCGCCGTCCACCGGCGGCGCGTTGAGCTGCACCTTCAACCGGTCGTCGTGCACGCCCGCGATCCGATTCTGCGAGGACCGCGGCACGACGAGCACGTCGATCTCGATCCCGTCAGCCAGCTCTCGCGCGAAGCTCACTGCTTCTCGGCCAAGTGATCTCCCCTGTTCTCGCCGGGGTCGACGATCCGGAGGATGTTCATCCCGATGATGCGCCAGTGGCGGGGCCGGAGGTAGCGCATCAACATGTGATCGAGCGGCTCGTCGATCACGCGCTTGGAGACGGGGGAGGCGTGGCGCACGAACGGGATCTTTCCCAGCCCGGGCTTGTGCACGATCAATCCCTGATGCGTGATCACGTCCGGGTACGCGGGCCGGTTCTCACGGACCACGTTGATGATGGTGCCGGCGGGGACGCGGCCGCTGATCTTCCGGAGGTCGTCGATGGTGAGATACGGCAGCCGGAACCTGCCGTGCGGCAGGCGATCGCCGAGGTCGATCTTCTTCGCGATGCGCCGGTGCTTCCAGCGCTCGCGGGTCATCTCCAGCAGGATCCACTTCGTCCTCTTGCCGCCCACCTGCTCGGTGACGTCCTCGAGGTAGCCGGCGCGCACCAGACCGGGGACCCACTGGGTGGTCATCAGGTGGCGGCGGTTCACGAACTTCGGGTCGCCGTCGTAGCGGATGTCGTCGAGGGTCGTCGCGATCGCGTCGAGATCGTCGCACATGGCCAGGGCCATCGCGGTCTCGACGAACGTGGTGCAGTCGAAGGCGTCCATGCGGAACCGCGGATCGGGATCGGGGAGCGCGCCCTCGCCGAGCGGGGACAACAGGTAGGGCGCCGCCACCAGCCCCCGGGTCATCCGCTCGAGGAGGTCGGGGAAGGTAGTGGCCTCCAAGTGGCGCCGCTCGATCTCGGCCACCAGCGCGTCGTGCGGGAGGAGACTGAACAGATTGAACGGCTTCCAGGGTGGGGGTTGCGCGTGCGTGGCCGCGACGGTCGACGTCTCTTCCGGGGCGAGGTCGTCGCCCTCCTCGGCGCGGACTGCGCCCCCCACCAGTGAGGTCGCGACTCCCAGGCTGATCACCCACGCTCGCACGTTTCGCCAGGCCTTCCTGCGGACCTCCGTCCCGGAGGCTTCCTCCCCAGACTACCACGTGTGCTAGAGTCGAACCTCGATGACGGGCCAGTCCGTCGACGTCGGCGCTGCTGACCAGGTTCGATCGCTGATCGACGACCCGGCGCGCCGGCCGCTGATCGCGCTCTCGGCCGCTGCGTTCATCGCCGTTGTCACCGGCACCTTCATGTACTGCTACCCGAGCACGATGGAGACGTTCCAGCGCTCGATGGTCGTGGTGCACGACGTCAGCGGGGATCTCACGGTGGTCGCGGGCGTCTGGTACCTCGCGATCCACCTCAAGCGGGTCTGGCGCATGTGGCGCCGTGTGCTTCAGCGCTGGAGCGGGTACTTCGCCGTCGGCGTCTGGTCGGTGGCGGCCGGTACCGGCATCTACGGCCAGATCTATCCCATGCCCACCGAGTCGGTGATGGGCGTCCTCCACGTCGTCACCGCCATCGCCGTGGTCGTGCTGGGTTGCTTCCACGGCGGCTACGGGCTGCGCCGGAAATTTCGCTGAGGATCGAGCATGGACGTCCCCAACTTTTCCATCTTCTCCGCCATCTCCGAGGTCTTCGTCACCATCGGCGTGCTCTACGGCATCATCGCGACGCTCCGCGGCAAGCGGCTCCCGAAGGCGATGCTCGGCGTGGTGTTGATCTTCGAGCTCTGTATCAACGTCGTCTACATGGCCACGCGCGCCTCGCACGCCGACAAGAGCGCCGAGCTCTCCGCGGCGATGAAGGCGTTCTTCGCCGGACACGGCGTGCTCTCGCTTCTCATGTTCCTGGTCATCGCCGTGGTCTTCCTCCTGGCGCTCGCCGACGAGTCGAACGGCCGGGAGAACTGGTTCCGCCGCCACCGCTCGGCCTCGTACGTGCTGATCTTTTTCTGGATGGTCTCCGTCCTCAGCGGGGAAGCCATCTTCCTGCTGCGCTATTTCGGCGGCGGCCCCGGCGCATAGAGCGTGCTAGGCTAATCGCCATCACGGTCCCGGTCACAACGCTGGTGGGCGCGCTCGCGGGCTGCGCGATCGCGCTGGTGTGCAAGAGCGTTCTGGTTCGGGCGCACGACCCGGTCCGCACCCGCTACTTCGCCATCGCGGTGCTCTTCGCCGGCGCCGTGTTGATGCCCGCGGGGCTCGGCTTCTACCTCGCGTTCCCCGACTGGAGCCTGATGTACCTCGCGAACCCTGCGCATCTCCCGGGGTGGATGGTCTGGCCGGTGCTGCTCATCTTCTACCTCGCCGGCGCGCCGATCTTCTTCCTGATCACGGCGCGGCTGATCACCGAGCCGAAGCCCTGGCCCCTGCGCCTGCTCCTGATCGGCCTCTCGGTGTTCCTGATCGCGACGATCCTGCTCGGCTTCGATCGCTGGACCACGGTCGCCTACTACGAGGCCTACCATCACGGGCTCACCACGATTCCCCTGTCGTCGTCCTCGCTCCTGTTGCCGCTGCTCCTGACCATGGGGGCCGTGGGTGGGGTTCTCTACTTCTCGCTCCGACACATTCGCCGCCACGTCGAGCTCCTCCAGGAGCTGCCCCGCGTCCGTCCCGACGCGAACACGACCGATCCCCTCGGGATCCAGGCGGCGGCGACAAAGTCATAATCTTGCGGTGTTTTCGGGTCGATGCTACCCGAAGACTCGTGCGGTGGTGGACTCCCCTCGTCCTCTCGCTCGCGCTCGGCTGTGGACCGGTGCAGTCGTCGACCTTGATCGTCGACGCCGCCGCTGAGCTGGCCGCCGCCAAGACCGCGCAGGCCGACGTGCACGCGCCCTTCGAGTACGTCGCCGCCGAGGAGTACCTCCACAAGGCCCGCGAAGAGCAGTCCTACGCCGACTACGAGGTCGCCGTGCTCTACGCCGAGAAGTCGCGCGACTGCGCCCGGGTCGCGCGGTCCCGCGCCGAGGCCATGACGAAGGAGGCGATGGGGACGACCCGCGCCACGCACGCCACCAAGTCGAAGTGCCGGCCCGGCCCCCCGCGCCTGATCCCGCTCCCCGATCCGTCCGAAGAGGCCGCCGCCATGAAGGCGAAGCCGATGCTCGACAAGCGGAAGGCCGCGCCCCCACCGCCGCCCACGACCACCGCGCCGAAGACGCCGGTCAAGCCCGTGGAGCCGGCCGACCCGCCCCCGGGAGAGGACGACGAGTGACGCGCCCGACCCACCGCGGGATTGCTTCCGCCGCCTGGACCCTGCTCGCGCTGGGCGGCTGCGCCACCGGCGCCTCGCTCCACCTCGAGGCGGAGACGATCCAGGAGCAGCTCAACACCGCGCGCGAAGCGGGCGCCTACGTGTGTGCGCCCCGCGAGCTGGCGACCGCCGAGGCGCACCTCGAGTTCCTCCTCTCGGAGCTCGATCAAGGCAACCCGGTGCGGGCCGCGCAGCATCGCACCACGGCCCGCGAGGCGCTGGTCACGGTCCTCGACAAGGCCAAGGGATGTCTGCCGAAGGATAAGGACGGCGACGGGATCCCGGACGACGTCGACAAGTGTCCGGAGGTGGCCGAGGACTTCGACGGTCACGACGATGAGGACGGGTGTCCCGAGAGCGAGGACACCGACGGCGACGGCATCTTCGACCCGGAGGACGCGTGTCCCAAGGAGCCGGGCCCGGCGAAGAACCGCGGCTGTCCGATCGGCGATCGCGACGGCGATGGCATCCTCGACGACAACGACAAGTGTCCCGACGATCCGGAGGACAAGGACGAGTTCGAGGACGAGGACGGTTGTCCCGATCCGGACAACGACGCCGACGGCATCCTCGACGTGAACGACGAGTGCCCGCTCGAGCCCGAGACGGTGAACGGAGTCGACGACGAGGACGGCTGCCCCGACGTGAAGCTCAATCTGGTCGAGGTCCGCCGCGACATCGGCAAGATCGAGATCAAGCAGAAGGTCTACTTCGAGACCGGCAAGTCCGTGATCCGGTCGGTGAGCTTCGAGCTCCTCAGCGAGGTTGCGCAGGCGATCAAGTCCAACAAGGGCATGAACGTGCTGGTGGAGGGCCACACCGACTCGGTCGGTAGCAACACCTTCAACATGGGGCTCTCGCAGCGTCGCGCGGATTCGGTGCGAGACTACCTGGTGGCCAAGGGCGTCGAGGCGGACCGTCTCACCGCGATCGGCTTCGGCGAGGAGAAGCCGATCGACAGCAACCAGACGCGGGCGGGCCGCGAGAAGAACCGCCGCGTCGAGTTCACGATCACCAAGCAGTAGCGAGCACTGCCGGGCCCGTGCTATGGGCGATCGCTCATGAGCGACGAACATGCACGCATCGATCGATCGACGGCTCTGGTCTGGCTCGACATGGAGATGACCGGGCTCGATCCGCTCACCTGCGTCCCCGTCGAGGTGGCGATCGTGATCACCGGGCCCGATCTCGACGAGCTCGACTCGATGGAGGCGGTGGTCTGGCAGCCTGAGGCGAAGTTGCTCGAGATGGAGCCGTACGTGCGAAACATGCATACGGCCAACGGGCTGCTGGAGAAGATCCGAGCCTCGGAGAACAGCCTCCAGGACGTCGAGCGGAAGATGCTCCAGCTGCTCGCGCGTTGGTTCAAGCCAGTGGAGGGCGTCCTGGCCGGCAACTCGATCCATCAGGACCGGCGGTTCCTCAACCGCTACTTCCCCGTCGTCGACGGATATCTGCACTACCGCATGGTCGACGTGTCGACGATCAAGGAGCTGGCGCGCCGCTGGTATGGACCCGAGGTGCTGTTCGACAAGGCCGCCAGCGATCACACCGCCCTCTCGGACGTCCGAGCGTCGATCAAAGAGCTTGCCCACTACCGGAAGGCGATCATGAAGTCTCCCAAGGCATGAGATCGCTCCTCGCAACGCTCGCCATGACCGTGCTCGTCTCCTGCAGCATGACGCAGGGGGAGACGGGGGGCACCGGCCAGCCCGAGCCGAAGCGGGTCGAGAAGTCGGAGACACCTCCCGAGAAGACGGCGGCCACGGCGCCCCGACCGGAGCGAAGGATGACGGAAAAGGGAAAGAGCGCGATCGACCGGCTCGCTGACTCTCAGGCGTCGGACGTGGTGCGGATCGAGGCTGCAAGACAGCTTGCCGAGCTCGCGGATCCCGCGACGGTCGTCCCGATGGTGGTGGTGATGGAAGGTGAGCTTTCGGATGCGCTCGAGGACGAGATCCACAAGGCGCTCGATCTCATGGGCGCGACCGAGATCCTGGTGGGCGATCTGACCGCCGGCGACGACGCGACGCGGGCGACCGCGGCCGACCTCCTTCCCCGGCTCAAAGATCCGGCCGCCGTCCCGCCGCTGATGCAGGCGCTCTCGGATCCGGTGGCCAAGGTCCGCGAATCGGCGGCCGGCGCGCTCGGTGTTTTCAAGGCTCCACAGGCGGAGGGACCGTTGACCGAGCGGCTTCAGAAAGACCCTGATCCTGATGTCCGGGGTGCGGCCGCCCAGTCCCTCGGCGCGCTCCACACGCCGGGCGCCCAAGCCGCCCTCGAGCGCGCCTTGGCCGCCGAGAAGGATGACTTCGTGAAGGTCCTGATCGAGAAGAGCCTCGCGCCCTGAACCTAGGAAAACCTCCGATCTGTACGAACCCGCACAACAACCGATGGTGGCACTGTCCCGTTTGAACCGACATTTGGGGTGTGCCTCCACACACCTATCGCCCCTTAGGACTACTGTTCGCGTTCAGCGCGATCACACTCTTTGGCTGTGAGCAGGAAGGGATCATTCGGCTGTCGGTCCAGGGCACGTTCGAGCCCGACCGCCTGGACTTCGGCGAGGTGCCGGTCGACAGCGAGGCGGCGCTCTCCGTCACGCTGAAGAACATCGGTTCCGCCGCGTTCGCGATCGAATCGGTGGACGTCCCTTCTGGCTTCCTGCTCCGCGGGCTCAAGGGCCAGTTCGAAGGCAGCACCATGCAACCGGGTATGGAGGTGAGCTTTGAGGTGGTCTTCGCGCCGGCCGACGAGGGCGAGCGCAATGCGCAGCTCGTTCTTCACGTGAGCGACGAGACGGACATCGCCCTCGATCTCCACGGCGTGGGGACGCTGGTGCGCCTGCCCGCGATCGTGGCGATGCCGGACGCGATCGACTTCGGCACCGTCGAGCTGGGTGGCGAGTCGCGCGCGACGGTGACCCTCAGGAACGACGGCAACGCGCCGGGGACGATCACCGCGGCGACCGTCGAGGGCGCCAGCACGGAGTTCGCGCTGGTGACGTCGCTTCCGATCGTGGTCCCCGACGGCGGCAGCCAGGTGATCGAGCTGATGTACGCTCCGTCGACGCAAGGCGTGAAGAGCGGGCGGATGGTGCTGGCGCTGGCCGAGAGCGTTCCGCCGGTCTCGATCACCATCAGCGGCGAGGGCCGCGTTCCGCTCGGCGAGATCCTCTGCGAGCCGAACCGCGTCGATTTCGGTCCGGTCGAGCGGGGGTCGATGCTGGCGCGCACGGTGACTTGTACGGCGCGCGGCGGGGCGGCTCGGTTGGTGGGCGCGCACGTCGAAGGCGCCACCGATCAATTCTTCCTCCCGTCGCCGCCGAGCACCTCCGATCTCGCCGCGGACCAGGGCCTCACGCTGTCGGTCGAGTTCCACCCCGAAGGGCTCCCCGGCGTCCACACGGGTCGGGTGATCGTCGACTTCTCGGGCGGCTCGGGCGCCGGCAGCGCCACTGTGCAGCTGACCGGCGAGGTGGTGCCGCCGCCGCCGACCGCCACCGCGATCACCGTGGTCCTCGCCTGGAACACGAACCACACCGACCTCGATCTGCACCTGATCCGGCCTTCCTCGCGGGGCAATCCGTACGACTCCATGTTCGAGAGCGACGCTGACTGCTACTTCGCGAACAAGTCGCCGGACTGGAACGCTCAGGGCGTGTCGATGGACAATCCCTTCCTCGACCAGGACGACGTCGACGGCTACGGCCCGGAGACGATCAACCTCGAGGAGACGTCACCAGGAGCGTACGACGTGTTCGTCCACTACTACTCGGATGCGGGGAACGGCTCGTCGACGCCGACGGTCGAGATCCACATTGCAGGACAGCTTGCGGGGACGTTCAATCGGCCCAACTTCTCGTGCAATCAGGTATGGCACGTGGGGACGATCAACTGGAACGGGACGAACGGGACCTTTGCACCGGCCAACGACATGCACAACACGAACGAGGGCCTGTGCTTCTGACGCTCACTTCTTGAGGAGCAGATAGACCGATCCGCCCTGGCGGTGGATCCTCAGGAGGAGCGGCCCGTCGGATTTGCCGACGATGTCCCGCAGGTCCTCCACCGACCCCACCTTCTTCCGGTTCGCCTCGATGATCACATCGCCCGGGCGGAGGCCCGCGCGCGCCGCGGTGCTGTCCGGCTCGATCCCGACGATGACGGCACCGCTCTCCACGCGCGGGGCCACGTCGAAGTGGCGGCGGAGTTGGTCGTCCAGGTCTCGCAGCGCCAGGCCCTGCAGCATGCCGTGCTCGTTCCCGCCGCCGTTCTCAGCGATCTGCTGCTCGTTCTCGGGGAGCTCCCCGAGCTTCACGGTGACCGTCTCCTCGTCGCCGTCGCGGATGACCTTCATCTTGGCCTCCGAGCCGGGATGATGCCCGGCGATCTCCCGCCGGAGCTGCGCCGAAGAGGTGATCGGTTTACCGTCGAGCGCGACGATCACGTCCTGCGCCTTGAGGTGCGCCTTGTCGGCCGGAGTGTCCGGCATGACCTCGGAGACCAGCACGCCGGTGGTGCCCTTGAGGTCGAGCGCCTTGGCCAGCTCGGGCGTCAAGATCCTGGATCATCACGCCGAGCCATCCGCGCACCACCTTCCCCTCGTGGATGAGGCTGTCCATGATCGACTGGACCATCGAAGACGGGATCGCGAAGCCGATGCCCTGGTAGCCCCCGCTCCGGGAGAGGATGGCGGTATTGATGCCGACCAGCTCCCCGTGAAGGTTGATCAGCGCGCCGCCCGAGTTGCCGGGGTTGATGGCGGCGTCGGTCTGGATGAAGTCCTCGTAGTCGACGATGCCGATGTTGGCCCGGCCCTTCGCCGAGACGATGCCCATGGTGACGGTCTGGCCGACGCCGAAGGGATCACCGATCGCGAGCACGACCTCACCGACGCGAAGCGCATCCGAGTCCCCGAAGGGGAGCGCTCGAAGATCCTTGGGCGGGTTCTGCAGCTTGACGACCGCCAGATCACTCTTGGGATCCGTGCCGACCACCTTGGCGGTGTACGAGCGCTTGTCGGACAGAGTCACGGAGATCTCGTCTGCGCCTTGAACGACGTGGTTGTTCGTCAGGATGGTGCCGTTGCTCTCGACGATGACACCCGAGCCCAGGCTCTGCTCCTTGTGCGGCTGTCGCTCCTGCGGTCCGAACTCGAAGAAGTGTCGGAAGAATGGATCGTTCTCGAGCGGCGACTGGAACTCCGCCGGCTTCGTCGTTCGAGTGGTCGAGATGTTGACGACCGAGCCGACCGCGCGCTCTGAGACGCTGGCGATGGCATCGGAGAAGTCGTGGAGCGTCTCGACCGGCGCGCCCGTTTGATGGGCCTCCGTACGGTCTGCGGGTACCGCGCCCACTTTCTCAGCGGGGCAGGCGGTCAAGAGCGCTGCCCCGGCTAGGAACGTCGCGAAGAATTTCGGTCTCCTCATATCTAGTTTGCCTCTTCCGGGGGTCCGGTATTTCCCGCGAGCTGGGCGAGTTCGCCGCTTCCGCGGTCGCTCCCGGGGACGATTTCGTCGCCCCCCTTATTCCCCGGACGTACGCTGGGCGCCCCGCCCCGATGCGCACGCCTGCCCCGACACTGCGCGCGATCCTCGCGATCGCGCTCCCCAGCGCCGTATTCACGGTGCTCACCAACGGCTATCGCGTCGTCGATCAGTACTTCGCGCAGCGCCTGTCCGTCGACGCGCAGGGTGCGGTCGGGTCGGCGGTGTTCGTACTGCTGTTCTTCTACGCCGCCTTCGAGATGATCGCGGCTGGTGCGGGACCGTTGATCGCCCGTGCGACCGGTGCGCGCGACGACGAGCTCCGGCGTCGTGTGCTCGGCGAGGCCATCACCGGCGCGCTGATCCTGACCGTCATCCTGACTGCGGTCGGCGCCGCGGGTGCGGGCGTGATCGCCGAATCGCTGGGGCTCGAGGGCCGGACGGCGGTCGAGTGCACCCACTATCTTCGGTGGCTCTTTCTCACGATGCTGCCGTTGGTCCTAACACCGCTGATCGACCAGGCCTTCCTCGCCCTCGGATCTGCGCGCGCACCGATGGTTCTGCACGCCGTTTCGCTCGGGCTCAACATCATCCTCACTCCGCTCCTGATCGAGCGGCTCGGAATCGGCGGTGCGGCCCTTGCCTCCAACGTCGCGCGCGGGATCGCCACGGGCATCGGTTTGGTGCTCCTGGCCCGCGAGACCGGCCTCCGGGTCCGGCACCTCCGGCTCACCGGGCTCCTCCGTCGCGTGGTGCGGATCGGGCTGCCCATGGCCGCTGGGAGCGCGCTCTATGCGGGCGTCTACTGGGCGATGCTCGAGACCAGCATCTCGCCGCTCGGACCGCAGGTGAACGCGGGCCTCGGTATCGGCTTCTCTGCGCTCGAGGGTTGCACGTGGCCGCTGTTCCACGGGGTGTCGCTCGGCGTTGCCTCGCTGGTCGGCCGCCACCTGGGCGCCGGGCGTCCGGACCTCGCGCAAGCCACCTTGCGGGGAGCTGTCCCGCTCTCGACGGTGGCGGGTCTGGGGGCCGCCGCGATCTTCTTCTTCTTCGGCGGGCCGCTCACCGGGCTCTTCACCGACGACGCCGCCGTTCACGACGCCGCCACCGGCTATGCCACCATCCTGGCCGCCTCCCAGCTCTTCGTCGCCTGGGAGGCGCTCGCCGAGGGCGTGCTGGCCGGGGCGGGCGATACGCGGACCGTCTTCTGGATCAACGCTCCGCTCAACCTGCTCCGGGTCCCGCTGGCCTGGCTCTTCGCCTTTCCGCTGGGCGCCGGCGCCGCGGGGATCTGGTGGGCGATCAACCTGACCACCTACGCGAAGTCGCTCCTCAAGGGACGAGCCGCCATGCGGGGGGACTGGGCGCTCCTGGATCCCTAGCCGAGCTCAGAAAGGACAGACGATGTCGATCGTGTTCCCGCGTGCCAGGTAGAGGTGATGGTTCGAGGGCTCGATCGCGAGCGCGCCGTCGAGCTCGCGCGAGCCGCCGAACGGAAAGCTACCCAGCGAGCCGCCGGCGCGATCGAGCTTCTGCAGGCGCGAGCTCCACGGATCGGTGGCGTAGAGGTTGCCGGCGGTGTCGAGCGCGACCTTGGTCGGCCCCCAGAACACGCCATCCTCGGCACCGCCGTCGAACATCCCGAGCTCGGTGCCGCGCCCGCCGAACTCGAGCGCCTGCGCCCGCGTGGACAGGTCGAACTGGTGGATGGTGTTGCGAAAGAGATCCGCGATCCAGAGGTAGCCTCGCGGATCCCAGGCGAGCCCGAGCGGAAGCAGCACCTGTCCCGGGTTCGGTCCCTCCTCGCCGAAGTCATCGACATAGGTGCCGTCGGTCCGATACCGGAACAGCACCCGGCCGCCCACGTAGAGGATGTTCTCATCGTCGAGCGCGACGCTGAGCGCCATGTCGTTGGCCATGTCCGGCTCGGTGGTCTCGAAGCGATCCTCCAGCACGCCCTCGGGAGAGTAACGAAAGATCGTCGGCGTGCCGTTCTGATCGTCCCAGTCGACCACGTACGTGGTGCCGTCGCTCGCGACCGCGAGATCGCGCACCACCCCGAGATCGCCGCGGCCGAAGCTCCGGATCAGCCGATGCTCCGGCGCTGGCGACAGCACGGTCACGTGGCTCTGCGACACCGGAGTCTCGCGGTTCAGCACGTACAGGTTGCGCTCGCCGTCGAACGCGATCCCGGTGACGCCGTAGAGGCGGGCGTCGCCGGTCGGCGCCGGCACGGACACGCGGCTCCGATAGTCGGTCATGCAGCCGTCTCCGCCACCCGGGATCCCGCCGTCGTCTCCCACGACGCGGATCGACTCGGGACACCCGCAGACCAGGAGCAGCAGCGCGAGCGGACCTCCCCGGAGCATCGCTAGACGATCGTGATGGGCGCCCAGCTCCACAGGGTCGGTCGGGGCGCCTGCAACATGAGCTGCAGCTCTTCGATCAGGACGTGGAGCCGCGGATCCGGGAGCATCCCGATCAGCTGCGCCAGCGGCACCGCGTCCTTCTTCTCGAACGGCCTCGGGCGCAGCAGGTTGCCGCGGGCCTTGATCAGCACCGGATCCCGCTCGAACCGACCGCCGGCCGCGTCCTTGGCGCGATCGACGGCCTCCTCCATGCCGCCCAGCCCGTCGACGAGACGGTGCGTGCGCGCGGCCTTGCCGGACCAGACGCGCCCCTCGGCCACCGCGTGTACCTCCTCCTTCGTCAGGCTGCGGGCCTCGGCGACCAGGCCGATGAACGCGTCGTACATCGCGGCCACGCTCTCCTGCGCATGCGCGCGGTCGTCGTCGTCGAGCCCGGTCCACGGATCGTAGAGGTCCGCGTGACGCCGGTTCTTGATCACGTCGTGACCGACCGCCAGCATCTCCGTGAGCTTGGGCCAGGTCGGGAGCATCGCGAACACGCCGATGCTCCCGGTGATGGTGAGTGGATTGCAAACAATGCTGCGCCCGCCGCAGGCCACGTAGTAACCGCCGCTAGCGGCGACGTCGCCGAAGCACACGATGACCGGCTTCTCCTTGTCGAGCCGGTGGACGGCCGAGTAGATCGCGTCGCTCGCAGTGACGCTCCCGCCGCGCGAGTCGACGTGCAACACGAGCGAATGGATCGAGGGATCGTTGAGGGCGGCGCGCAGGTCGGCGACGACGCCCCGATCGATGGCGAGGCGGTCGGGATACTGGGTCAAGCCGGGCGCGGCATCGACGATCGGCCCGTGCACCTCCACGATGCCCACACGCTTCTTCTTCGAGCGGAACAACGGCGGCAGGTCGCGAAGCGAGAGGTAGGTCCCGGCGCCGACGAACTGCGGCGCCTCCTCGGCCTCCTCGATCTCCTCGATCACCTCGCCGAGATCCTCGTCGCGGCCGACGGCGTCGACGAATCCGCTGGCCTTCGCCTGGGAGCCGATCAGCGGCGCCCGATCCAGCATCTTCAGCGCTGCGTCGCGATCGAGGACGCGGCCGTCCATCACGCTCCGGATGAGGGCGTCGTCGAACTCGTCGATCAGCTCCTGGCACTGCTCCCGGTCGAACGGGCTGCGATCGTTGCGGGTGAACCGCTCCGGGGCCGACTTGAACCGCCCCACCCCCGCGACCTCGATCTTCACGCCCACCTTCTCGAGCGGCTCCTTGAGGAAGAGCCCGGGCACAGCGTTGCCGACAGCGGCGAACATCCCGGTCGGCGTCATCACGATCTTGGTGGCGGCCGACGCCACCATCAGCTCCTTGTTGCCCACGTGGTTGATCGGGTGGACCACGACTTCCTTCTTGGCGTCGCGGATGCGCGCCAGGAGACCGCGGATCTCTTGAGTCGAGGCCCAGCCGCCCGCGAGGACGCCGAGGCGGACCAGGACGCCCTTCGCGTAGGGATCGTCGATCACCTCGTCGGTGAACTTGCGCAACCTCGAGAGCACGACCTTGATCGGCTCCTCGCGGCGCAAGATACGTTGCAACAGGGGATGGAGCCGGGGAGGATGCCGGACCTCGACCACCTCACCCTCGAGCTGCAGCTCGAGCCAGCCGTGCTTCTGGAGCACCTTTCTGCGGCTACGTGCGCGGATAGGCCGCCACAGCAACGCCAGCAGGAACACCAAGGGCGCCACCAACTTTTGGAGGAGTCGCAAACGTTCACTCCTTTCTCGGGAAGGCAGAAAACGGAACGTCCAGGCGGGGATACTTGTTCCGAATCGCCTCGGGCGTGTGCTCGTTGAAGTGCCACCACTCGTTCAGGATCCCGTGCATGCCGCTCTCCCGCATCGCCCGCCGCAGGATCCTCCGATTGCGAACCTGCGTCTCGCTCAGTTTACCCTCGCGGAGGAACTTCGCCTCGTGGCGAGGCTCCGCCAGCGGGCCCAGGTAGTCATAGGGCGTCCCCATGTCGAGCTCGTGCCCGGCTCGATCGGCCAGTGTGAGGTCCACGGCCGCCCCATACGAGTGGATCGACCCGACCTTGGTGTGTGGGTTCGCGACGTAACGGGCCTTGGGCGTGCCCGCGACCGCCTCCCACATGACACTCTGGACCGAATGCGGCCGATAACAGTCCTTGAACATGAGGCGGAGGCCGGCGTGATGGTCGTCGAGCCACCGCTGGGCCGTGGACATCTTCTCCGACACACTCCGCACCAAGAGGCAGCGAGCCTCGGGATAGACCTTCTGCTTGAAGAAGTTGTCGGCGGTCGCGTACCGGATGTCGAGCAGGAAGCGGTCGTCGAGCGTGGTGACGTCCACTAGATCGGGCAGCGTCCCCGAAGCGGGGTCGGCGGCGAGGAGCAGCAACAAGATCACCTGCATCACTTCGACTTGGGCCGAAACGCCTTCACCTTGGAGTCGTCGGTGGTGAGATACGGTCCGTCGATCAGATCGATGCAATACGGGATCGCGGGCATCACGGCGTCGAGACACTCGCGGATCGATTTCGGCTTGCCCGGCAGGTTCACGATGAGGCCGTTCTTGCGGATGGCGGCCGTCTGGCGGGAGAGGATCGCGGTCGGGACGTACTGCAAGCTGACTTGCCGCATCCGCTCACCGAACCCCGGCATCAGCTTGTCCGCAACGGCTTCGGTCGCCTCCGGCGTCACGTCGCGCGGCGCCGGACCGGTCCCTCCGGTGGTGACGACCAGGCAGCAACCTTCCCGATCGATCAGCTCGATGAGCGTGGCCTCGATCTTCGCTCGGTCGTCCGAGATGAGCCGCGCCACGGGCTCCCAGATGCTCGTCAGCACCTCGCGAAAGTATTGCTCGATCGCCGGGCCGCCCTCGTCCTGATAGATCCCCGCGCTGGCTCGGTCCGAGACGGTGACGATGCCGATCTTCGCCGTTCTCTCAGCCACGGAGCGAGCGTGTCACAGATTGCCGTCGTGGAGGAGCGCCTCCCGCGTCTTCAGCGCCGACCGGACCAGCGCGTAGACGAGGAGCACCGGGCCGAGATGAAAAAGGTAGAGGTGCACCGGATCCACCATGGCGCACGAGAAGTGGAGCGCGATCGCGCCCGTTCCGGCGATGCCGAGCGCCAGGATCCAGCCTGGATCGGGGAAGCGTCGCCACAGTCGTCCACTGAGCGCGCCGAGGAGGATCATGGCCACCGCGGACACGAACGTCCCATACGCGAGACACTTCACGCCCATGGTCATCGGCGCATCCCAGTCGGCGAGCACCGCGAAGGCGCCGGCGAGGCCGAGGCCGGCGGCCACCGTCACCCCGCGGAACATGCGCGCTCGAAAGAGCGGGACGCCGACCCCCGCGGCGATCGCCGCGGTGGAGGAGAGGAAGAGTCCGGCGAGTGTCACGGCCCAGACGGACGTTCGAGGGAGTGCTTGCGGCTTCTGAGGACCGAGGAGGAGGCCGGCGACGGCGAGGCTCATCAACCCCAGGAACAGCGCCACCGCGGTTCGACGGCGGCGGCGCAGCCCGTCCAGATCCGCCCGGATATGGGCAATGGCATCCACCCTTGGGACTCTACGCCGAGCGTTTGCGGCTTGTTACAGGGGTTCGGACAAGGTCCGCAGGCTCTGCGCTAGCCCAAAGAGAGACCAGGTGTGACGTCGCCGTTCACCCGCGGCAGTGCCACCCATCACTTCCGGAGCGCCGGCCGGCCACGACCCGCGTCGAGGCTATTGATCGCGCGAAGAATGCCCGCTACAGGGCCGCGCATGAAGAAAGCTCTCACGACTCTCCTTTTCGCCTGTGTCTCGGCCGGCTCTTTCAGCTGCGCGAGCACGACAATCTACAAGCGCCCCGACGCGCCCAAGGCGAATCTGGCGACGGACAAGTTCTTGATCATGCCCGTCGACATCCACGGCCTGCCCGGTGACAAGGACGCGCAGGGCGCGGCGCTGTTCGGAGGCTTCCTGGCGGCGTTCAAGGAGAACGGTGTTCCGCTCCAGCCGATCAAGCCCGCGCTCGAGGCGGCCGGTCTCGGCAACATCTCCTGGGAGCTGGCCGAGGGCATGTATCACCTGGTGTCGTTCCACGAGGTCTACGACTTCAACCAGGACGGCGGCTTCCACGGCGGCGACTCGAAGCTCCCGCTGATCATCGAAGGCACCGCGAAGCTGGTCGCGCTGGCCGCCGAGCAGCTCAACCTCGACTTCAAGCCCAAGTACGTCGTCGTCGCTCACATCGACAGCACCTCGTCCTCGATTCCGAAGACGATCGGCTACCGCGTCATCGGCGGGCTCTACAACGTCGAGGATAGCAAGATCGACCAGGTGATCTGGTACGAGAAGACCACGGCGGACGACGCCGCGGCGATCCTCGCCGAGATGGGCACGCTCGGCGGCGAGCTCCACGACAAGCTCTTCCCGGCGGAAGAATAGGCTACTCGATCCACACGCCCGACGGCGGCGAGAGGAACGCGTGAAGCGTCCCCGTCGCGGTCGCGCTGGTGGCCGTTCGGATCCCGGCGAGCTCGGCGGGCACGCTCCACGAGCGGGTCCCGTCGTACCACAGCACCGCCATGTGAAGGTGAGGCTCGAGGCTCAGCCCCGAGCTTCCCGCGCGGCCCACATACGCACCCGGCAGAAGGGTCGCACCGACCTCCACCTCCGCAGGGATCGTCCCCTGACGGAAGTGGAGCAGATAGAGATAGAAGCTGCCCCCCAGGTGAAGACCGACGAGGTTCTCCACCGGGTCGGGCGGTGCGCTCCCCGGGACGTTGTCCGGTGAGTCGCGCACCACCTCTACCACGTAGCCCCCGTTCGGCACGTACACGGGCTGATCGAAGATCAGGTAGTCCTCATTGACGGCGCCCGCTCCTTTGAAACGAACGCCGAGATCGTCGGTCTCCACCAGATCCCATGCGAAGTCGCCGTAGCCGTTCTCGGTGAGGTGGTACCGCTCCCCGGCCGTGATCACGTAGGCCCGATGATCGAGCGGCACGCGATCGATCGTGATCCCCGCCTGCCGGAGAAAGTCGCGGTAGCTCGATGCCGCGGGCGCCGACGGCGCGAACGGGAGATCGGCGTCCGTCCGGAAGACCACGCTGTGATCGTCGGGGTAGGCGGCGAAGTGGGCCGGATCGAAGAACGCAAACACGATCTCGTCGGCCGGGCGCTGCGCCCAGAGGGATCGATCGTACCGCGCGATCAGCTCACCGTCCCGATAGGTCCCGCCGATCACCGGATGCGGATCGACCGCCGCGTCCGCGACCCCCGCCGCGTCCGGCCCCGACCCCGCGTCCGCCTCCGGCTCCGGCGCGGCGCCCGGCCGGCTGCACCCCGCCGCGGCGATCAGCACCAGCAACCCCGCCTGCAGGCGACCGTGGGGTCGTCGGTCGGGCGAGGATTGTTCCATCTTCTCCCGCGCCGCGAATCGTGCTCTCAATCGCTGCGTTGGGCGCATGACTCAGCTGGTTAGAGTGCCATCTTCACACTCTCTCTGGATGCGCGCACGAGACGCTCCCTCACGCAAGTCGGATACGGAGCGGGTCTTCTTCGGCTGCTGGTCCTTGCGGTGTTACCGATGGGAGGCCCAGCATGAGATCGGTCGAAAGCGGCGGCGAGAGTCCTCGCATCCGTCGTCTGCACGGGATCGTCGTCGAGGGCTGAGCGGTTCAGCGCGCGCCCTCGTAGGGCGGCAGCGTCGTCAGGCGCACGTCCTCGAGCGGACCTCCGACGGCGAAATGATACAGGCTCTGCCAGGCGCGCGTCGTGACGCCGAACAGTGCGTGGACTGGGTCGTCGAAGTAGCAGCCGATGCCGGTGGCGCGGATGCCCGCGTCTTCGGCCTCGAGGTAGAGCACCTGTCCGATCAGGCCCGCCTCCCAGAAGAGGTTCCGGTAGAACGCAGGACCGTAGCGCTCGAGGCTCTCGTAGAGCGCGGCGATCATCCCCAGGCTGAAGGCGCCGTCGCCGGCGATGCCCTGGCGGCAAGAGACGGCGGCGGCCTCGGCGCGGGCGTCGCGCGCCTCGAGCAGGAAGAGCGGAAGGCCGGGCGGACAGCCGGCCGGTGGTTGCCAGAGAAAGTCGCCGCGCAGCACGGCGCGGAGCGGCTCGACCTGCTCCGGATCTCGAACCAGCGCGTAGAGCCCCGGCTCCAGCCCGTCGACGCGGTGGACGAACAGGCCCAGGTGAACGCGCGGTCTCCAGGCGATCGCGTCCCAGGGTGGCGCGCGCGGCGCGCGGGTGGGCACGGTCCGCGCGAGCATGCGATAGAACGTCGCGGCGGGGATCGAGGTCTCGCCGTCCATCGCGACCGCGCTCCTGCGCCCCAGGATCACGCGGTCCACGTCGAGCCCGCCCGGACCCACCGTCGGTTCGCGCAGCGCGTCCTCGGCGGGGGCCGTCGAGAGGTCCTCGTTCATCGGCGGCGCCTCGGCTCTTTGGGCCGCGCGCGCCACCTCCTCGATCACCGGCCAGTCGTGGCGATGCTCGGGGCTCAACACGTTGGCCCGGCCGTGGCGCGCCACCACCTTCGGGAGCTCCGCGAGCGAGGGCGGCGGTGCGTCGCCGGTCGCGGGCGAGACGACCGCGAGCAGATCGGGGTGCTCTCGTTCTCCTGCGGTGAAGTCGCGCTCGTGATCGAGGGCCAGGAGGCGCGCCACCGTCGCGTCGTCGAGCTCCGGGAGGAGGCGGAGCCGCCAGCCGAGCAGCGCCGCCGAGATGCGGAGCGCACCCAGCGCGTGGCCGACGTCGTGCTGGCAGTAGCGGAACGCGCGCTCTCCGTACTTCCACGCCTCGCGCCAGAGGATCGAGGAGAGGCCCACCAGGAAGGTGCCCGGCGGGCCGATCGCGCGATCGAGATCGGCGCGGCGCTCCAGGCCGTGCTCCCTGGGCGCGTAGTGGTAGAGGGCCGGGCCGTCGTGGAGGCCCTCGAGGGCGGGCAAGAGCGCGTAGCCCTCGGTCGGGTGGAGATTTCCGCTCGACGGGTTCGCGCGCAAGGACCAGGTCGAGGTGCCGAAGCGCTTCCAGGCGGTCAACGAGAGGCTGTAGCGGAAGAAGTCCGACAGCGATGCGATCGAGAGCGTCGCCGGCTCGACGGCGTCCATGGAGAAGAGCTGTCGGTACGGTGTCGATCGCGGGAGCCCGAGCGGGAGGGGGATCAAGGGCGCGCCCCAAAAGCGACGGAATGGATCCGGCTGGCTCTCCCAGTCGAGGTACCCCGGCGAGGCGGCGAAGCGATGGAAGTGGTGCTTGGTGCGCTCGTGGTAGGCGACGACGATCTCCTCCGGACCGAGCTCGTCCGCGCCCGTCATCGCGTGGCCCTGGACGTCAGCGTGTCGGCAACCAGCCGAGCAGCAGCGCCGCGCCCGCGCCCGCGATCGCCAGGCCGAGCGCGCAGTAGAACACGCGCGCACCGGTGGGCCCGACGAGCGACACCACCAGGCGAGCGCGCCGATCGTTCAAGAAGAACGGCCAGCCCATGGCACCGCCGAGGCACGAGAACACACCGATCGCGATCAGCAGCCAGCCCACACGGATGGACATGGACCGGGCGGCGCCGGATCTCAACCTCGGATCGGCGCGCGTGACGGCCCTCGCCCAGGAAGCGGGGGAGCAGTCGATCGAAGACCTTCTCCCAGGTGCTCCAGCGGTGGCCGCCCGGCACCACCGCGACCCGGTCCTGCGGCAGCACCGCCGCCAGCAGGCGATCAGGACGCACGAAGCGATCCGACGCGCCGAAGCCGAGATACAGCGGAGGCCGGTCGGCGACGGTCGCGTAGCCGCGGAGCCAGCTCCACACCTCGTGGAGCGCGCGCTCGTCCCGATCCTCGATCGCGGACGGATCGCCGGGCGCCCACGCGCGGAGCCCGCCGGCCTGCTCGATCGGTCGCCAGTCACCCTCCTGGCCCAGGAAGGGCGAGAGCAGCAACATGCCGCTGATCTCGGGCGTGTGTTCCACTGAATAGATCACGGACCCGAAGCCCCCCAGCGAGATCCCGATCAGCTTGATCTCGCGGTAGCCGCGCGCGCGCAGCTGCGCGATGACGTCGGTCTCGAGACGCTCCGCCAGGTTGCGCTCCCGGTAGTAGCCGAAGTGGGCGTCGGTGGTGACCGCATCCCATCCCATCGCGTTGACCCGCGCGACGAAGCCGTGCTCGACGAACTTCTCCGGATCGTCGCCGAGCCCGGGGAGGAACACCACCACGCGCTGGGCCGGCGCGGGCGCGGCGTGGATCGTCATCGGCATGGGCACCAGCGCGGCGCGGGAGTAGAGGCAGCCGCTCGAGAGGAGCGCCAGCGCGACGACGGAGGTCCGCCTCACCACGTCGCCACCAGCGCCAAGGCCGGGCCGAGCGCAGCTCGCGCGGACAGGACGGTGGGCACGATCCTGATCGAGGCCCACCGGTCGTCGCTGCCGAACCGCTCCGGCTCCAGGTTGCGCTTCCGCTCGCTCATCGGTCCTGGCGGCAGGGCGTGGGCCGCACGGCTCGCGACGGTGAGCAAGATCAGGATCAGAGCGGCGGCCAGGTTCCGCATCTCTGGAGCATGACCGGATGCTCACGGAGTCGCCAGGCCACCGCGCCCCGCGGAGGATCGGGGCTTCGGTCAGTCGCGACGCGTGGCCGTCGATCCGCCGCTACCACACCAAGCTCCACCAGCGCCCCAGCTTCGCCCGCGCCTTCGAGGAGGAGAAGGAGCTCTACGTCCAGGAGGTGACGAGGGGCGCCGCTCCGTCGTCGGTCCAGCCGGCGAGCTAGGAGCGTGTAGCGCGTAAGCGCTCACGCGACCCCGGTCCGGGTCCCGGTCCCGGTCCGGGTCCCGATCTGAAGATGGCTGCCTTGAGTCAGACGCTCGCGACGGTCGCGAGCTTCGATCGGTAGAGCTTGAGCAGGTTGTGGGTGAGGCAGACGAGCGTCCACTCGGCTCGTACCTTGAAGAAGGAGCGTAGCGAGAACCGGCGGAATCCTCGTGCCGCTTTGATCTGTCCGAGCGCCGGTTCGACGATACTCTTCCTGCGGGCGTAGACCGCCTTGCCGTCGCGCGTTTGCAACTTGTCTCGCATTCGCTTGCGAGCGAGCGAGGCAGGTGTGGGCTCCGAAGCTGATGAGGACGGAGTCGACGCGTCTTGGTTCTGTTCGCGTCCAACAGCGATGTGGGCATCGATCTGATTGTTCGATCCGCCCAACGATCGATTCCAGACGAAACGACCTCCAAGAACTTCTGCTGGTCAAAGTGGACGAGCTACCGCAAGCTAACTTGCATGGTCACTTTCGATCACGAGAAGCTCGAGGTCTACAGCTCGCCGTCGAGTATGCCGACATCGCTGAAGAGATCGCACAAGAACTGCAACCCGGTCACGCTCACGTCCGCGATCAGCTTCGGCGGGCATCCGATTCCATCGTGAACAACACCGCCGAGGGCGCCGGAGAGTTCAATCCACCTGAGAAGGCTCGCTTCTAGCGGATGGCACTTCGCTCTGACACCGAAAGCGCCGCCTCACTCCACACCTGCTCGAGGCGCCGACTCGCCAACGAGCAGAAGGTCCAAGCCGCCAGAGCCAAGCTCAAGCGCGTTGTCGAGATGCTCACGCGCCTCATCAAGTCGATGAACGCACGCCGGGCTGCATGATCGCCATCGGGACCGGGACCGGGACCGGGACCCGGACCGGGCTCGCGGTAGCGCTTCGCGCTACACGCTCCTAGTCCAGGAGACGTCTCAACCCGCCCTGCCGAACGCGCGTCGATACGCGTTCGGGCTGGTCCCCACGGCGCGGCCGAAGCGCTCTCGCAGGACCGCGGCCGAGCCGAACCCAGCTTGCGACGCCACCTCCTCCACCGCCAACGCAGTGGTCTCCAGGAGGCGCTGCGCGCGCCGCACGCGGGCGGTCGTCACCCACTGCGCCGGCGTCGTGCCGGTCTGCTCCCGGAATCGACGGGCCAGCGTTCGAACGCTCATGGATGCGCGGCGAGCGATCGCCGGGATGGTCAGCTCGCGATCGAGGTTCCGCTCGATCCAGCCGAGCAGCGGTTGAATCGAGCCGTCGCTGGTGGGTGGCGCGTGCACGATGAACTGCGCCTGTCCGCCCGCGCGTTCGAGGGGCATCACCGCGGCGCGCGCGGCGTTCGCGGCGACGCGCGCCCCGAAGTCGCGCCGCACCAGGTGCAGACAGAGGTCGAGGCCGGCGGAGGCTCCGGCCGAGGTGAGCACGGGCCCGTTGTCGACGTACAGCACGTTCGAGTCCACCTCGACGCGCGGGTAGCGCCGGGCGAGCTCGGCCGCCGCCATCCAGTGGGTGGTGGCGCGGTGGCCGTCGAGGAGACCGGCGGCGGCGAGAACGAAGGCGCCGGTGCAGATCGACGCGACGCACGCCCCGCGCCCGGCGGCGCGTCGGATCGCGCGAATGACCGGGCCAGGGATCGGCCGGTCGGCGGCGTCCACGCCCGGGACGATCACCGTATCCGCGCCGCTCAGGGACGCGAGCCGCCACGGCACCACCAGCCGCGCGTGCTCCGTCTCCACCTCGGGCGCTTCGCTGCAGATCTTGACCTGGTAATACGGGCGACCGGCGTCGTCCCGCGCCCGCCCGAAGAGCTCCACCGGCCCGGCGAGATCACCGAGCACCACGCCGTCGAAGGCCAGCACGACGACGCGCTTCGCGGCGAATGGCCGAGATCCTTCGCTTGTTGTCTTTCCTGCCACTGGCCGATTCTATGCGGCCGCCGATATCCTGCCAACGCATGAGCACACTCGGTCCGGCGCTGGGCGCCCTCGTCTTCATCCTCGTCATGTCCCTGGTGAAGGAGCCCAGCCGCCGGACCTTCAACGCGATCCTGGTCTCCGGCGCCAGCGGCGTTTACCTCAGCGGCGGCGGCTTCGGCGTCTGGGAGCTCCCGTACGCGGCCGCGGCAGCGTTGGTGGCCTTCCTCGGGCTCCGCTCGTATCGGTTCATCGGCCTCGCCTGGTTCATGCACACCGGCTGGGACCTGGCCCACCACTGCTTCGGCAACGCCATCTGGCCTTTCATGGAGGGCTCCTCGCTCGGGTGTGCCATCTTCGACGCGGTGATCGGCGTCTGGTTCCTCACGGATGCGCCCGATCCCGCACGAGTCTGGCGATCGCGCGCCCTCGTTTCCTCTCGGCGGTGAGTCAGCGCTCCGCCTGAAACACCACCAGCAAGAGCTTCTGCTCGAGCTGCTCGAGGAGCGCGAGCTGTTCGTGTCCCTGCTTGGCGTCCTTCGCGATGACCCCGACGGAGAGCGTCCACTTCCTCTTCCCCGAGGTCACCTTCAGCGAGACCTCGCGGACGTCGCCCTCGTAGCCTCTGGGGATCGCATCGACGCTCTTCATCATGGCGAGCTTCGCGAGCAACGCTCGGACGGAGTCGCGGGTGGCTGCGTCGAGCTTCACCGGCTGGTCGTACTTCGGGCCGGTCTCCTCCGGCACGGGCATCCTGTGTCCCGAGGAGGCGGACCGGTAGGTGAGCGTGTCGCCCTTCACCACGAGCGTCGTCTCGGTCGAGCTGGCGTCGCGGGAGCGCTCGGCGTCCTCCCACACGAGCGTGAAGTCGAGCGGTTCTTCTGCGGGGGTCGGGGGCGCGGCCAACAACGCGACACAGAGTGAAGCCAACAGCTCGAGCATGGCGGCACGCTACGACGGAAGCGGGCCCGAGGCGATGCCGGGAGCTCAGGGCCTCGCCGCGACGCGCCATGATGGCTCTCACGAGCACCCCGATCGCCGCCCATTCGGGGTAGAGCAGGTCCGTGATCTCGAGCGTCGCACTCGTCGTCCTTCTCTCCGTTCAGACCACGATCGCGCAGGTCGAAGAGGAGCGGCCCTCGTCGGGCCTGGGCCTGACGATCGCAGGATCGGTGCTGACCGGCCTGGGTGCCCTGAACCTGGCGTCGAGCCCGATCTGTCGGGCCGGCTTCTATCGCAGGCAGGTCGGCGGTACCGGCTCGGACGTCTGCTTCTGGGGCTCGATCGGGCTGGGCGGCGTGCTGCTCGCCGTCGGCGTGCCCCTCTTGAGCGTCGGGCTGCTCCGGCGGTCGCGGTACCGGGCGTGGCTCGAGTCGCAGCAGCTCACCGTGTCGTTCGAGCCGGATCGTACGGAGATCGCTTGGCGGATCGCGTTCTGATCGATGCATCTGCCACCCGCCGTACAAGGACTCGAGACGAATGAGGCCGCGCGATCCGAAGTGATGATAGAGGCTGCCGACACTGACCTGCGATCGCGCCGAGATCTGGTTGATGTCGAGACCGGCCAGGCCTCTGGAGCGAGCGCGTCATGCGAGAACCTGTGCGTGGAGTCCTTCCTTCAGGGCTGCAGCGAAGGTGTCGAAGCGTTCGGCGCCGACACCCCTCGCGCGTGCCCTACGGCCTGCGACTCCGTCGAGGCGCTGGTGAGAGACAAGGGCTGCAACGAGACGTATCGCAACTATCTGAGCTGCTGGGGCGAGCAAGAGGATCTATGTGCTGAGGTATGCACCGCGGAGAGCGGGCTCGTCGGGCGATGCCTGGGGTTGTGAACATCGAGCTTGCGCCCCGATCACGCGCCGCCCCATCGAGCGGAGCCAGTAGTTCCTCTTCACGAGTCCTGAAGGTCGTGATCGCCACGCGCATCGCTCCTCGATCGAGGTGACGATCTCCCCGACGACGACCCACCTCGACGATCATCGACGGGCCACCAGCCTCGAGCTCCGGAAATCGGCTCCGATGACAAGCAGTGTACCGTGCGTGCACGAGAGAGAGAGGGTTCTACGTGGGGCCGCCGGCCGCGCAACCAGAAAAGTGCAAGCTAGGTTGCAACGTGGTCTGGCGCCTTCTCCTCCTCGGCCCTCTCCTCCTCGCGACGCAGACCCGGGCGTGCACGTCGAACCGTTCTGGGCGGCGTCTGCCGACCGCGGTTGAGCGGGGGCGCGTCGTGCCTGCTCCATGCATCAGCGTGACGGACTCAACCGACATCCTGTCGACACGAGCTCGCGATCCACCTCCGCTGGACGCTGGCACGGGAGCTGCTGTTGGTTCACCCGTGTCCAGGCGTGTGTGCGACATTCTGGCGACGCTCGTCGCGGCCGATTCAAATCCTCCCGGCTTCGAGGGTCGCATCTGCGTGGGGGCTGTCGAAGAGAACGTCCCACACTGGTGGCTCGTCACGTTCGCAGCGGGGCGGGCCGAAAGCCGACAACGGGTCGGTGCGCCCTTTGACCCCGACCAGGCCGACGTCCTCCTGGTCCTCGGACCGGGGTCGGCGCAGCACCTGCCCGAAGGGACGCGGCCGGATGCCCGCGATCTCTGGGTGTCCGGCGATCGGCGGCTCCTCATCCGCTTCACCGATCGATACCTCAAGCGGCGAAGCTGGCTCGATCTCCGGCGTGAGGAGACCCCGAGCAGGAGGAAGGGATGAGAAGGGCGTCCATCCAGGATGAGCCGGCGATCGCATCGGCCTTCGCGAATCGCCTCCGAACCCGCTCCATTCCGGACGACCTGACAGAGTGCGCGAAGCTCGGGCACGAGATCAAGGTCGAGGTCGCGGCGGAGCTCGGCCTCCACCCGGACACGTTCGAGATCCCGGTCGAGGTGCGGACAGTCCTCGCTTCGCCGACAGGCGGCGATTTGCACCTCAACGATTTCATGCGCTTCGAGGAGCTGTTTCGGAGAGCCGCGCAGACCGCGCCGGAGCTCCCGGATTGCTGGCGCGAACCCAACCCCGACCCGCTCGTCGATCTCCTGGAATCCGACCTGAAGCCCGCCCCAGCGACCTACAACGACCTTCGGGAGCAGTATGGGCTCCCGCGCATCAAGACCTTCGACGAGATCGGTGCCACACCCGAGCAGACGAGGAAGCTCGAGGAGGTCTACGGCGACCCCTCGAGGATTCCGGCGCGCGACTACTTCATCATCGCGGCCATCAGCCCTCCCGCCGACCCGCCTTCCTCGCTCCTCGAGCTCTTCAAACTCGTCGGTCTGACGGATCCAGAGTGTACGGGGCCGGGCGGCAGCGCCGAGTACGCACCGAACTACATCACGGTCGCCAACGATACCGGCGGGGTCACCGAGGAGATCTGCCTCGACGACTGGAGACAAGCGCTCACCAACATCGGTCTCAACAGCTTCGGCCTGCGCCGCCAGTTTCCCCTCTCCTCACAGCCCGATCCGACGACGATCGCCGTCACCGTCGACGGAGCGGTCGCGTCGACCTCCGAGCTACGACCCGAACACCAACAGCGTCGTGTTCATCGGTACACCGGCCGAGGGGTCCACGATCCAGGTCGCGTACGGCGTCCAGTGCCTGCCCTGACCACGAGGGCGCTCACCGCGAGTGAAGCGGGCCACACGACGCCCACCTATCGTGCTGCTCGAACCGTTAGCTCGGCTCACGCCCTGGCACCCGCACCCCGCGCGTGCGCACGGTAGAGTTGCTCGTAGAGACCACGAGCCTCGATGAGGGCGTCGGGCGTTCCGCGGGAGACGACCCGGCCTGCGTCGAGGACCAGGATGTCGTCCGCGCTCACGATCGTCGAGAGGCGATGCGCGATCACGATCGTCGTGCGCCCTCGCATGAGCTCGGCGACGGCGTCGCGCACGGCACCCTCCGACGCAGCGTCGAGGTGCGCGGTCGCTTCGTCGAGCACGAGGACGCGCGGATCGGCGAGTAGGCGCGCGCGATCGCGAGCCTTTGCCGCTCACCGCCCGAGAAGCGGTGGCCACGTTCGCCGACCAGCGTCTCGAGCCCGAGCGGGACGACGTGCCGCCGCACCGACGCCACGCTCAACTCGCGAAGGTCCACGCCGTCGAGGGTCGAGCTGGCCTCCAGTCCGGAAGGCAAGCCGGTCGCGATCTCCACCGCGCGAGACGACGAACCAGAGACTGCGCCAGACGCCGACGGGAAGTACTACCTCGAAGGGATGGCCAACAACGTGCGCCTCGCCAGCGACGGCGTGGAGGTGGACTGCGCGAAGTGCAGGGGTCCGCTGAAGGTCACGCCAAGTTTCATTGCGTGCACGCGCAACGAACCCACCATGCTGTCCGCCGTCTTTCCCTCGCTCTATTCGATCACGTTGGTTCGGCTCAAGAACGAAGCTCACAACCCCCGTGGTGCTTGGCCACGGCTTCTTATCTCGCTCAAATCGGTCTGGAAGTACTCCTTCCTTGGAGAGACGCTACGCGACCATCTGCGAGGAGTTCCGACCCTCCGACCAGCGATCGGGGAGCAGGATCGATGAGCTCCTCCAGCACTCGTGGCGAGCGGCCCTCGAGGAGTTGCTCCGACAGAAGGCCCAGGAGCCCGCCAGAAGGCGGCAGCACCCTCCCTTCCAGAGCGTAGCGCCACCGGACGAATCCGGACCATTTGTCCGAATTCCGGACGACGGTACCAAAAGAGGCGCGCGTCGAAGCGGTACTCGAATTGCCAACGCTCGGGCCCGATGTCACCCATCGGTCCCATCGTGCGCCATGTCCTGAGCGAAGCGCTGGAGGCAGCCCGCACGCCCGTGCCTGAACCGGGCGCCGGCGCGTCGACGGAAGACGGAGCGGGCGTGGTGCGCTTTTCCCGCGAGCTCCGAGCGAGCCGTACGTCCAGCTCGGAGACCGCGGCACGGCTCGTCGCGGGCGGGATCGCGCCGGAGGACGCGCGGCGGATCGCGGACGAAGGCTTGACCGCGGAGGGCGCGACCGATCTCCTCTCGTTGAGGCTCCTCCACCCCGAGCCGAACCAGTATGGACCTGCGGTCGTCGCGCTCTCTCTCCTGATGGAGGCGCGCGCGAGCGGAAGCCTGTCTCCGGCCGAGATCCAGGCTCGGCTCGACCGCCTCGACGGCGCGGTGCTGGTGCGCTCGGACGGCTACCTGGTGCCCGCGACCGGCGGTGCAGCGATCGAGAGGCGTGCGGACCTGGACCCAGGACGCATCTACCGGCGGTCGGGTGGCGTGCTCCGCGCGCTCGACGGCGACGGGACTCCGGTCGCCGAGCTCGGCCTCGAGCACACCGCCTGCGGCGACGTCCTCGACGGCGTGGAGATCGCCGCCCGGAGCGTGATCCTCGGGGTGGGAGGGACGATCGAGGGTCTCATCGACCGGCCCGAATTGACAGTCGAGGCGATGGTCCACGACTTCGGTCGGCTCCCACAGACGATCGGGCGCGCCATCCGCACCTCACCGGAGCGTCTCGAAGCCTTCCAGCAGGCCTCCGCGGACGACCAGCGCCGGATGGCGGGCGAGGCGCTGGCCCACGCGTACCTGATGATGAGCGCCGCTGCGGCCGTGCCCAGGGCGCGAGGTGCGCTCGGGATGACGTCGGGCCTCGGCGGACTCGCCGCCGGCGGGGGCGTCCTGGCCCTCCGCGGCGCGGCCTCGCTCCGGATCGAGGCCGCGGTGGTGGCCCATGCTGCGGTCGAGATCGCCGTCGGCGGCGCCGCCCTCGCCGATGCGCTCGATCTCTTCGACAGCCCCACCCCCGGCAACGGCCGCACCACCCTCCGTGACCCAAAGGGCCGCACCCGCGTCCGCGATCGGATCCGCCGAACCCTCGGGGATCCGAAGGATTCGAACCTCTCGCTCCACGACCTCGAGCACATGGTGGCCGACGCGAAGGAGATCGACGAAGCTACCCTCCGCGAGGTCAAGGCGATGGTGCTGGACCGACTCGAACGGGAGATTGCCGGCCTTCAGGATCTCCCCGAGGGGCTCCGCAAGGTGAAGGTGGACGCGCTCGCCGGCTTTGCCAGGCGAACCGCCATCGACCTCCGCGACGCGGTGCGAAGACTCGAGCCGGCTCCGGCGCGGAGCTCCTTGAGCGCGGAGGCCCAGCGGGCGCTCCAAAGGCTCGACCAGGGCGAGGCGGAGATCCGCGTCTCCTCCCGCGCCATCGCCGAGGAGATGCTGAGCCAGTTCCCCGACTACGTCGAGACGGAGAGCCTCCGGTTCAAGGAGATCAAGCGTCTCTTCGACGGAAAAGAACGCACATTCCACTGGGACGACGTCTTCGGCGACGATGGCCGCCTTCTCAACCACGACGCCCCCAACCCGCACGCAGAGGTTCCGCACCTCCAGCTTCACCCCAAGAAGAGGAATGTCCTTCGGATCTTCTTCCCAACGGAGGCCCCATGAACACCCTTTCCCTCGAGCTCCTCCAGAACCTCAACAAAGGACACTCGATCGTGGCCGAGCTCCCAGCGTCCGACCAGAGCCTGAGGAAGTGGATCGAGATCTTTCCGTACGAGGAGCGCGGCGGCACCCGATACGGCGTCCGGATGTACGAGCTGAAGAAGGAGTGGATCGAGAAGGAGCAGGACGTCGACGGCTACGAGCTCAACAAGGTGCGCGAGGACGTGGACGATCTACCCGCTGCCCTGGCGGTCGCGGACGCGTGGCTGCCCGGCCCGGTCGAATGGCAGTGCTGGGCCGACAGCGACACCATCGTCTGATGCCACCCGGACGCGTGCTCGATGCGGAGTCTCCGGTGGGGCGGATCGACCGGACCCTGGCCGGCATGATCGGCGCGCAGACCTTGGACGCGACGGTGGAGTCGAACCAGACGCGATCGCGCCCGATCGCGGGGAAGCGGACTTGGAGCCGGTCCGAAAACCTCCGGACCGTTCCGCGTTTCCTGTTTCGCTCGTTCTGCAGACAACGGCTATCTGAGCGCGACCAACATCGAATTCTGCGACAATAATCAGTCAGGTCGATGCCCACATCGCTGTTGGACGCGAACAGAACCAAGACGCGTCGACTCCGTCCTCATCAGCTTCGGAGCCCACACCTGCCTCGCTCGCTCGCAAGCGAATGCGAGACAAGTTGCAAACGCGCGACGGCCAGGCGGTCTACGCCCGCAGGAAGAGTATCGTCGAACCGGCGCTCGGACAGATCAAAGGGGCACGAGGATTCCGCCGGTTCTCGCTACGCTCCTTCTTCAAGGTACGAGCCGAGGGGACGCTCGTCTGCCTCACCCACAACCTGCTCAAGCTCTACCAATCGAAGCTCGCGACCGTCGCGAGCGTCTGACTCAAGGCAGCCATCTTCAGATCGGGACCCGGACCGGGACCGGGACCCGGACCGGGGTCGCGTGAGCGCTTACGCGCTACACGCTCCCAGAGGCACGCGGGACGAATCGCGGGTTAGCACCGTGGCGCCAGAGGTTCGGCGCTGGCTTCGGGCGGCGGATCGGCTCTCGGCCGCGGTGCGAAGCGGCGAGATCGGTGTCGCGGAGTGGCAAGAGCGGATCGAGGCCCTGTTCGATGCCGTCGAGCTCCCACCGCTGCTTCGAGCGATCGACTTCGATGGTCTCACCGCCGATCTCGAGTATCCGTTCGATCGGGCCGCCACCGTCGACCCATCGTTTGGAGCGGATCAGCCCCGCGCCTTCACGCCCCGCGTGTTCGCCTTGAGGCGCGGCACCGCGATCGTGCCCCACGGGCATCATTACATGGTCTCGATGCACCTGGTGCTCGGCGGTGAGCTACACCTTCGGCACCATGATCGGCTCGCCGACGAGCCGGACGCGCTGATCTTGAAGCCGACCATCGACCGGCTCGCACGAGCCGGCGACCACAGCTCGATCTCCAGCCGGCGCGACAACGTCCACTGGCTTCAGGCGCGGAGCGCGCACGCCTTCACCGTCGACGTCATCGTGGCGAGGCGAGCCAAGCCGAAGACCAGCGGCGAGCTCCGAGACTACGTGGACCCGGATCGCGGTGTTCCGCTCGACGGCGACCGAATTCGCGTTCCGCGCATCTCTGCGGACGAGGCCATGCGGCGCTACGGCTCCGGCGAGCCGATCTCGTTTTCTCACCCACCCGCCACGCGACGCGGTAATTGATCCGCGTGAGGTGCCTCGCCGTGCTCGGAGGGTCGCTCGCGATCGCGCTCGGCGGCTGCACGGCGGACACCACCGGCCTCGGTCCCGGCCCGGGCGCGGACGCTGGGGCTTCGGCCGACGCCGCGGTGAGGGGAGACGCCGGCACGTTGCTCGACGCGTCCGTGGATGCCGGAACAGCGGACAGCGGAGCCGCGCCGGGTGTCTACTGGACGATAGAGGAGCGCTCGGACCAGACCGAGATCGCGATCCGGCGGACGACCGTCCCCGAAGGCGAGGTCTTCATCCCGCTGTTCATGACCACTGCCAACGCCTGCCAGGCGGCCGGCCCGGCGAACGCCGAGGCGCAGGCCAATCACCGGGTGATGATCCGCTCCTGGTTCTGGTTCGCGCACCTGCCCGTCCCGGCGAGCTGCCCCTTGATCTCCGACCGCGTCGAACGGCTCGTCTCGGTGACGCTGACACCGGGCGACTGGCTGATCCAGATCGGCACCGAACACGTGACGCTGACGGTCACACCGGTGACCGACTGCTCCGGCGACGGGATCTCCTGTGCCGGCGACTGCGCGTGCGGCGGGGGCGATCTCTGCCTCCCTGGCGCCGGCGACACCAGGCTCTGCGGACGCCCCTGCGAGCCGATCGCCCCCGACGCTGCGACCGGCGCCGATCCGCTGGCCGATCTCGAGTGTGGCCCGAGCGACGGCTGCGTCCAGGACCCGAGCCTCGAGGTCCCGCGTTGCGCGCCTCGCGCCTCGATCGGTTGCTCTGACGATCGCCCGTGCCCGACCGGCATGAGCTGCCCGACGAGCGATCCGCTGCCGGCCTGCCGCTGGGCGATCCAGCTGAGCGCCGCCGTCCGGCACCCTTGCACGACCGACACCGACTGCGATCCCGCGCTCCAATGCGTCGAAGGCCGCGAGCAAGAGCGGCACTGCGAGGTCCCATGCCTCACCAGCCAGATGCCGTGCCCACCCCAGCACGTTTGCCAGATCGACGCGGTGGCCACCGACGCCCAGTGGGTCTGCGAGTGGCAGGGCGAGTAGCGGAGCTGCGGAAGATCCGCCGCCTCCGTGCGTAGGCCTCCACGGGAGCTTCTTGATCCTCGCTCGCACCCTCTGGTTCCTCTCGTTGAGCGCCTGCTGCTGCGATCCGTCGGATCCGTCGGATCCCGCCGCGACCGCCGAGGCTCGCTTCGCCAACGCGTTCCTCGACGACCTGGCGCAGGGACGGAACCAGGCCGCCTTCGACAAGATGAACTTCATCGGCCCGCCGCCCGTCGGCTTCGATGCGACCCGGCTCGGGCAACGCGCCGACCGGCTGGGGCTGAGCCGGGTCGAGAGCACTCGCTGGACCCGCGCGCACTATCTCCTCAATCCGCCCAACCCCAACCGCGACCCGTTCGAAGATCGGGTGCTGAAGTGCATCTCCAACCTCAACCCTCCGATGAAGCTCGAAGCGACGGTGGTCGCGAACGGGCGCGAGCGTCCCTTGAGCCTCGTCGTCCGGGACACGGACGGCCTGCACCTGGCGGAGGTCCACCTCGGAAGCAGCCCTCTGGTTCCCTCCGGTCTGCCGACCAGCTATCGAGCGCCGGAGGAACCTCGTCCGCCGGGTGAGCTTCTCCGCCGCGCGACGATCGATCGGCACGCTGTCGGCGCCCAGTCGTACCTCCGGGTCCGATCACCCGTTGCAGTCCCGCACGAAGCATCGGTGACAATGACCGGAGACTGCACGACCGGCGATCGCTGGTACCGGAGCGTCATCGTCACCCACCGCGCGGAGCCGCTCTCTCTGTCGCTCGCGCTGCGGCCGCCTGCGCCCGACCTCTGCGAGCTGCGGGTTCGGCTGAGCCGAGGGACCATCGTCGAGACGCGCACCTGGTGCTGGACCGAGACCGAGATCTCGGAGGCGCCCTGCAAGGAGCGACCGGTGCCGCGCCGTCGATCCGAGCACCCGGTGCTCGTCGAGCAGGTCGCCCGCCGCGTCTCCGACAACGGCTTGCTCCGGCTCGACTACGATCTTCACGCCAACGAGCAGCTCCCCGAACCCGGGGCCCCCGAGCGCCACCACCTCGAAGCTCGCGTCCGCTGCCCCGGCCAGGACGTGCGCCGCGTGACCCGCCCGGCGAATCGCGAGTCGCAGCCGTTCGGACTCTTCACCAAGCGCAGCGCGCTCTATGTCGAGCGGCCGTCGGCCTTCGCGGTCCCATGCTCCGTCGAGATCGAGTGGGTGGCGGAGACGCCCTACGAGCGCAAGACCGCGATGCTGTTCGAGGGCTGCCTCACCGACACGGAAGTGACGCCCGGCCGCTGCCCGTACGAGTAGAGGTTGAGACCACCATTTTCAGCGATCGGATCCCGATTGAGCCAGCGACCGACTTGAGCCGAGTATCCTGCGCAAGATTTATCCCGCTCGGCCCATGAACGAAGTGTCCTGTACAACCGAAATCGCTCTCGGAACCGGTGCCGGACGACTGCCCAGCGCCGCAGCTATCGTAGCTGTAGGTTCGTTCGATGGTCTCACCATCGTTGGCGATCACGTCCCTTACCGAACCCAATCGATCCTTGGCAGAGAAGTGGTGGGTCGAGCCATCGAGGAAGCCCTCGTCGAAGTAGTTTCGAACCAGCGTCGATCCGGAGCCGTTCCGCTTCTGGCAGATGCGATCGTCGCACCACACGAAGACGAGGTTCGCCGTCTCAACGCTGTTCTCGATCTCTTGGATCCGCACGCGGCGGAGCGCGCCATCGTACTGGAAGACCGACCCGTGCGTGCCTTCGATGATCCGCACCAGGCGGTTCTGCTGGTCCCATCGAAATTCTCGCCGCACTGATCCGTTCGGCTCCCGCTCGAAGCGCAGGTTTCCATCAGCATCGTACTCGTAGAGCGTCGTCGTCCCCGTGGTCGTGACCTCGTACCTCTGCAGGGTCGAGTTGTCGTTCCCGTCCACCGCCTCGATGCTGACGAGGTTGCTGCCGACCTCCAGATCCACCACCGCTTCGAAGCGATACGGCGCTTCACCGTCCGTCGAGATCACCTTCGCCGGCTGCCCGTTGGCAGTCACGAGGGCCGGGTCGTCGACCGTTCCCGCGAAGGTGGTCGGCCCGAAGCCGTGCTCGGAGACGAGCTGGTTCCGACTGTTGACCCTGTAGTTCCGGCCCACCGGCGTCACCGTTCCGGTCACCACCTGGGTTCTGTCGCCCGCGCGATTGTAGCTGTAGCGTTCCCAGTCGAGCAGAGTCTCGCTTGCATCGTGGCGGATCACTTCCGTGAGCTGCTGGACTGCATCATACGCGTAGGTCCAGGTTGTCGGGCCACCGCCGCCTTGCTCGATCGTCAGCGTGTCCACCGTCCGATCCTAGTTGTACGCGTAGTCGAATTGGGAAGTGACCGCCGGCGTCTGCCCGGAGCTGAGGTTCTTGATCTGCTTCAACGGATGATCCCCAGTTGATCCAAAGTAGTCGTACTGCAGCTGAAGTACTGACCCCGAAGCGATTTTCGCAGGAGATGGCTTTGCAGGACTGCGGCGATCCGATTCGCTTAAACTTAAAGCGATTCTACTGAGTAGATGGCGGACGTGGGAAGCGCCCTGACGCGGTTTCCGGGATGGGACGCGAGGCGTGCCAGGGAGCGCTTCGGTGGCTGCCTCCCGACCGGCACCGCTCGATGCTACCACCTCGGCAAGAAGCAGCTAAAGGTCGACGTTGAGCTCCGGCGGGTCCTCCTGCGCAGCGCCCCACACGGCGATGATGCGGACAATCTTCTTCTCCTCATCCACGTGGTAGTAGAGGTGGCGCTCGGTCCCGGTGAGGTTCAGGCGGTAAATCTGGCGGCCCTCGAAAACGTCATACCGCGTTCCGAGATGCGGATTCTCGGCGAGGAGCTTCTTGGCCTTCGCGAGCTCGGTGCGAAAGAGCGTCGGATTCTTGTCTCGGTTCTTCTTCCACCAGGCGGCTGCGCTTCGGGCTTGTCGTTGAGCTTGGATTGAGAGTCGGACCTTCACGGCGTCGAGTCGGCCGCCTCGAGCTCCGCGAGAAAGTCGTCCATGTCCATGTCCTTCGCCGGATCGTCGGCGAGACCGCGGCGGATGGCAGCGTGCAGGCGCTCGCGTTCCCCGGGCGACATCTCGGCCTCGGCATTCGCGGGCACGAGCTCGAGCACCATGCCATCCGGCAAATCCGTCGGCTCGTCGAGCGTCAGGCGGCCGCCCACCACGCGCGCTTTGAAGACATGCATCGGCAGCGATCCTAGCACAGCCGTTCGCTCCTTGGTCCGCCGCCGTGCACGCATTTCGTTCCGTGGCCTGCGAGGCGAACACGTACCAGACCGGCCGCCTGTCGATGCATACCGACGGCGTCCACTACAAGCGCGTGCTCTGCTACCAAAGAACGGGCGGCTCCACTCGATGTACCAGGTCATGGAGACGGCGACCTGGAGCAACTCGAGCGCTCGGGGCATCTCGCGGATCTATGACCTCAACGGCAATCTGCAGTACGAGTACCTCGAGGATTGAGAGCGTTCTCGATATCTGAAGCCGTCCTCATCACGCTCTTTGATGGACCGACCGGCACGGGCGGTGAGATCGCTGTGCTGGCTGCGAATGCCGCTGGTGACGAAGGGGCGATGGGGAGGCCGGCGTTGTATCGACGTGCGGAGGCACCGCGTCAGGCAGAGACTCGGCCGCCGCCGTCACGGAGCACTACTGGGGCTCCGCCCCAGCCCCGGGCGCAAACTGCGTTTGCTGGTTGGAGCCGACGATGGGGTGTTGGCGATCCCGCGAAACCGCAGCTATTCGCTGAAGTCGCAAAAGACCGAGGTGGGAGGCGTCGCGGGCGTAGCGTGAGAATGCGAGAGCAGCTGCCCTCGCCAAACTGCGTTTTCTCCCACGGCGGACGAGGAAGGACCGACAGGGAGCGTCCGCACGTGGTCTCGGGTCGGTCGCCACCGTTGCCCGATCTGGTGAGTGACTCCCTGCCGGTCCGAGATCAATCAGCCGTTCCGGTTCCCTCCCTTAGGGTGGGGAACGGGAACGGGCCTCATAGACCAGCCGTTCTTCTGCTTCGTGATCGCACCGGCAGCAACGAGCCTGGAGCGCGCGTCGGTGAGCCGGGCGCTCCGTACGTGTAGCTGCGCGCTCGAAGGAGCGGACGAAGCACAAAGGGATCACACGTCTGCCGGACGGGCGCTACCGAGTGAGGGTGCGCGTTCAAGATCCGAAGACGGGCGAAGAGATCGATCGCGATGAGACCGTGGAAGGAAGCATTCAAGACGCGGTGAAGGTGCAGGAGGAGGCGCGCGCGGAAGGTGGCTGCGAAGCTCGGCGTTCCGACCGGTTCCGCAGCGCGAGCCGATGACCTTGGGGACTGCGCGAAGCTGTGGCTGGCGCAGTGCACTCGGGACGGTGATGCGCAGTCGACGCTCGATGCCCGGATCCAGATCCTCGAGCACCACATTCTCCCGCATCTCGGAAGGTACCTCGTGCAGCGAATCGATCGGCACGATCTCAAGGAGTGGGTCCGGACGGTGTCGGCGGAGACGAAGCCGAACGGCGAGCACTACAGCGAGGAGACGTTCAAAGGATGGTGGCGGGCGCTCCGCGCGCTGCTTCGATGGACCGTGGAGGAGCTCGATTCTGCCGACGGATCCGACGTCGCGATTCGATCCGAAGCGCTACGTTCATCGCCAGCTGCGGCGCGGAGTCCAGGCGGAGAAGGGAACGAACGCGCTCACCCCGAAGGAGCTCGGTCCATTCTTGGCGAAGGCGAAAGAGTTGTATCCGCAGCACTACGCGATGATGGTCGTCGGTTTCTTCACGGCATGCGGTGGAGCGAGCTGTCCGCGTTGCGCTGGGAGCACTTCAAGCCTGAGACGAAGGAGATCGAGATCCGGAACTCGCAGTGGAGGCAGAGCGTTCGCGAGCGGCCGAAGGCGGGTCGCGTGCGAACGGCGGCGTTCGACGACTTCATCTGGAGCGTGATGCAGGAGCATCGGCACTGGATGATGAAGGCGCAGGTGCCCGGCTTCGACAGCGGGCTCTGCTTCCCGTCGGACACCCGCGGCTATCGGCATCAGTCGGTGCTCGACAAGCTGTTCGCGCGGATCTGCGAGGCCGTCGGGATCGCGAAGCATCTCAGCTCGAAGTGCTTCCGCCGGACCTTCAACGATCTCTGCCGACATGCGCACGTGGATGCGATCGTACTGCGCTCGCAGATCGGTCACACCGATGCGCGCATGTCCGAGGTCTACGCGAGCGTCGATCCGTCGGAAAAGCGGCGCGCGCTGGCGCAGGTGAGGCACCTCGTCGGTCTGGGAAGCGAGCAATGAGGATGATGCCTTTCGGAGAACGGCGAGTTCGGCGAGGAGTGCCATCTCGAGCAGTTTTCCGTCGGAGACGAGCCGAGCTCGCGAAGTTCAAGCGTCTCGCCGATCTGGGGAGCGACCGGAGCTGGAGACGTTTTTCGGAAAAACGGGGAGTTCAGCGGGGAGTTTGGGGGGTGGAACCCTTTTTTTGCTTGTCCCGGGCTCCGACGCATGTCAAAGAGTCCGAGCACTTGGGCGCATAACTCAGCTGGTTAGAGTGCCATCTTCACACTTCGTCCGGACCACTTCGCCGCCTCTTCCAAGATCGCCGAGATCAACCGCCGAAGCATCGAGTGCTATCGCGGATTTCCACGTCATCGTGAGCAGTTGCCGCATGGTGCGGCAGACCCGTTCCTGAACCCAACCGACGCCTCGAGCGTCACGCGGGAACACGGAGCGTCACGGGTCGACACGACGAAATGGCAGCGCGAATGGCAGCGCCGGTTGCCCGCCCCGAGACCGCCTGCCAGGGTGCGAACCCACCTCGGTCATGGAACGCCAGCAAGTCCACCTCGGAGCTACGACTTGGTTTCTTCTTCCGGACAAGCCACTCGGCCGCGCCGGAGGCTTCGGTGCCGTATTCGCAGGCGAGTCGAGCGAGGGCGCTCCCGTCGCCATCAAGCGACTTCACATCAACGCGGAGAGCGCCGCAGGCCGAGAGCTCCGGGTCGCCGACCTCGTTCGGGAGAAGGAGCGAAGGCACGTCATCCCGATCTTGGACGCGGGACGCTCCAAGGAAGACGGCCGCTACTACATCGTCATGGCGCGCGCGGGAGGAAGTCTGCGTGCCCTCTTGGAGGATCGGGGCAAGCTCAGCGTTGCAGAGGCGCTGATGGTGGCCCGAGAGATCGTCGACGGGCTTCTCGAGCTCGAGGAGATCATCCACCGCGACCTGAAGCCCGACAACGTGCTTTCGTTCGATGATCGGTGGTGCGTCGCCGACTTCGGCATCGCTCGCTTCGTCGAAGCGGCGACGTCGTTGAACACGCTCAAGGACTGCTGGACCCCGGTGTACGCGGCGCCGGAGCAGTGGAACATGGAGCCGACTTCGCACGCGACGGACGTCTACGCTCTCGGCTGCATCCTGTTCGAGCTCATCCAAGGTGTGCCGCCTTTTGGCGGTTCAACGCGGGAGGAACTTCGGGCCGCGCATCTTCACAACCCACCTCCCTCTTTGCTCGGTGACCCACGCCTGTCGACGCTGGTGGTCTCGTCGCTCTCGAAAAATCCTGTAGCGCGCCCCGCTCTGGCCTCGGTCCGAATCTCGATCGCCGAGCTCCTCGATCATCCCTCCCCTGGACATGCTCCGTTGGCCGCCGCCGCCGCTGCGGTCGCTGCGCGCCAAGCGGCCGCAGAAGCCGAGGCGAGAAAGGTGGCTAACGCGAATCAGGCTCGCGTACAGCTCCAGGACGACGCACGCCGGACGCTCATCGCCATCCTCGAGCGATTCACGGCAGACGTCCGAGGAGACGCTGCGAATGCCTCGGTCGAGTTCAACGAGGATCGGGGCACGCTTCGGATCGCTCTCGGTAGAGGCCGAGTCGTGATCAAGCCGATGGCAGCAATACCGCCCGGAGCGTTCTCGGCGTCGCAGTGGGACGTCGTCTTCGGATGGGTCTTGCTCCTTTCGCAGGAGGGGGCCGAATACTCGGGACGCTCGGCCAACCTGTGGTTTGTGAAGCGCCCCGGGGAGCCCGACTACCGGTGGCGTGAGCACTCGTACATGACGCACCCGCTCTTCAAGCAGAAGCGGCCCGATGAGCCCTACGCGATGAGAGACGCTGCCCATCTCAAGGACGCCGATCTCGCGATTGCACCGGGAACGCACACCGTCCAGGAAGGCTCGCCGGCGTTTGCCAGCGATCGCGAAGACACGCAGACATTCATTGCTCGCTGGTTGCGTCGCTTGGCCGCGGCAGCAACGGGCTCGCTCTCACGACCAGGCGGCCTACCGGACAACGAGAGGTGAACGCGTGATTCATCGGCGCGGTCCACTCAGAAGGACTTGATCGCTGATGGAGGGCCTCTGCCTCAGCGCCTCAGCCAGCGTTGAGCTCAGCCTCGATGACGCCCAATCGCTCGATGATCGACTCGAAGGCCGGCGCCTCACCCAAGATCATGCCCTGCATCGCTTCGTAGTCTCGCTCGAGCTCGGCTCGTACTTCCTGCTGCGGCACGATCCTGATGGAGCCGGGCGTCGCCTCCTCGAACTTCTTCCAGGCTTGCCGGAAGGCGACGAGGTTGTGCTCGCGGACGTCGGTCCAAAGCGCCGTATCCTTGTGCGCGCTCCGGCCGAGCTCCGTACTGCTGATCATCGCGACGTCATAGAAGTGCCTGGATAGTCGATCGCGGTCGCCGGGAAGACGTTTGGCGTCGCGATATCCACAGTGAACACCGTGCAGAATGAGCAGCTTCTCCCAATACGTTCGCTCCGGCCGAATGCAAGCCACGTTGCGGACGGCCAGATCCCAGTCCTCGCCGAGCTCGGCCTGGATGAACGGTGCGGGCGCTATCGTGGTGCTCGGGTCCAGCGCAGACCGAGCCCCGCACTCGATCTTGACCCTCGGCTCAACATAGCCCTGGCTCGATCCGGCCTTTGAACCACTCGGATATTCGATGAGCAGCGTTTGTTGATCGGGATCGGTGTCGTTGGCACTCACGGTGCACCCAGCACGCGCCAACAGACCGACGAGCTCCGAGGCCAGCCTTCCGCGAACGTACTCTCCGCAGGCGGCCTTGAGCGCGTCGAAGCGGCGCAGCCGCTCCTTGTTCGGGATGCCCGATGCGCGGTTGGTCGGATCGTCATCGCCGCCAAAGCCGAGGTCGTCGCGAAAGACGACGATGTCGATGTCTTCGGAGAAGCGGCTGATGAGACCAAATCCCTTGGACAACGAGGTGCCGCCTTTGAACAAGAGCCTCGCGTGACCGCCTGGCAAGCGATTGAAGAGAGCGTCGAGGACGACGCACACCCAGAAGTCCTTCTCGATGTACTCCGGCCTGGTGTCGAGGCGCTGGCCGGCGATGCTGAACACGTCGAAGCGCTCTTTGCTCTTGAGATCGATGAAGTCGGCGAACGTCGAGCTCACGCGGTAACCTCGGGCTCGACAACCTGCTTGGCGATCGGAATCGCCCACGCCGGAAGCGACGAAGCCTGCTTGGAGAGGTCACGCTTCACAGAGTCCGGCAATTGCCTTCTCAAAAGGCTGATGGTCTGGGGGTCGCTCGCCACCCGGGGCCCGAGCCAAAGCAACGCTTGCACCGCAGAGGCCGCCGGCCGGTCTGCCCACCGCATGAGCTTTGGGCTCGCATGCCGGAACCGAACCGTCCAACCCGCGATCGTGAGCGTGCGAGTCCGGCCGTCGGTCACGTAGGCAACCTTCGCCGGCACCGCATTGGTGAGGCCGAGTCGATGGGCCGCAACGATGCCGTCGGGCATTAGCCGGATGTCGTCCCGCCTCGAAACCGCCTGGACGGCGGAGTCGAGGTCCGGGGGCGCCGACCGTTTCAGAGCCGCGTTGAACCGTGGGAGATCGTAGAGGCCACGAGCAACACGCCGGAGCTGGCCTGCCTTCGCCAACCGGCTCAGAGCTTGATCCACCGCGGCGCGGTTCCCGAGATCCAAGAAGTCCTTGGGGGTGCAGACCCACTGGCCAAGACCGTGAGCCCTCACTCGGCACAGAATCCTGTCTGCTATATTGGAGACTTGAGTGATCATCGGTGACCTCGGTCTGTCAGAAGAATGTGCATCTTCTCCTGACGAAGATCAAGACGCTCTCCTCCCCGCCGCCAAGGCCGGTTCGCAAGAGAGGTCGACTAAGTCTAGATTTTCTTTGCACAAACAGGCTAGAAGCATCACTCCATCGACTCGAGTCATCTCCTCCAGGCCGGCGCCTTGAGATGAAAATAATCTGTATCATCCGATGGTTGGGTGCGTTCGTCTCATCGCTTGAGACGAACCAAGAGCGGCCCGGGTTGAGGGGTTCTACCTATGCTCTTGAGTGTCTTGAGCAAACCTCGGGATGGACACCGATCGCTTGCTTGGACGCTTGTGCTCGCGACACTGAGCGTGTTGCGCGGGGCGATCGCCCGCTTCGTCGCCTTGTCCACGCACATTCGTCTTAGGGACAATACCGATCGGTTAAGCCCAAGGGATCGAAATGATCGAGCTTTCGGCGACGGGCTTTGGGGCGGCTTTGGGCCAAAGGTGCAGACGTTCACGGACGCGAAACGCGAGCCATGTCGAGCGAGCCTGCTCAAGGGATCGATCTCGTTGCGGAATCGCTTAACCGAACGGTATTGGTCTTAGGGAAGGCTAGAGTGGTCTCTTCGCAGATCGCTTCGAGGATCCCCCTGCTCTGCAGTCTTAGAAGTCAACGCGTCATCGAGCCGCACGGTGGTAATGCACTTCTTCCAGTCCGGCCACTGCTCCACTTCTCGAGCCGTCTCCTCGGCGTGTTGCCAGAACTCGCGGCTCTCTTGGTCCGAACGGCTTTTGCGAAGGCTCATTGCTTTCCTCCAACAAGATCGACCAGCGTAGCAACCGCCAGCTTCTCGATCTCTAGGTACGATGCAGGGAGCATCGGAATACGTAACCGGGCCGAATCTCTCTTCCACTCGACCTTCTCTCCATGCTTCTTCCGCTCCAACGTGCGGCCACTGCTCAGCTTCATGGAGAACAGATCAAAGAATCGTCTCGGGCCGATCCCGACAAAGGGCACGAAGGCCACGTGGTCCTCGACCGTCTTCTCCGGGTCGAGGACTAGCTCGTCCGGGTGCAGCTCCGCTGCCAGACTCTTCGGGTAGGGCTCCACGTACACGACCCTCCGAAGGCCCGCCGCGATGATGTGCTTGGCGCAGTTGTGGCACGGGAACGTCGTTGTGTAGAGGGTCCCGTCGGATGGCGAGACACCGACGCGAGCGCAACACATCAATGCTTCCATCTCGGCGTGAACCGCTCGACCGAACTCGGTGAGATCGAGCAATCCTGTTCCCTTCAAAACGTCCCTCGCGTGCTCGAGCAGGTCACCTTCTGATCTCTCATCATCCGGCGTCAGCCTTTTCATGACCGCCAAAACGATGTCGTCCCGTCGCCTCTCGTTCGAGTCGAACCCCTTTTTGTGATCGCGCTGATCGTGTTCACTGGGCCAGTACAGGCCCCCTCCAAACGCAGGGACGTCGTTCGCACCCGTTGCGATGAGCTCACCAGCGCTCGAGAGGATCACGGCACCGACCTGCCGCGATAGATCCGCAGATCGAAGCGACGCGCTGTACGCCATGAACATGGCGTGCTCGTCCAAAAACGGGGTGAGATCCGGTTTCCCAAAGAGGAGATCGAGGATGCGCCACAGCTGCTCTTTGCTGTCCGGTGCATGCAGAGAGACAAAGGCATCCGCACGCTCAAATGTATCCCGGGTCCTCTGCCCCAGCCGGTTCGGCTCATCCTCGTCGCGGCGAATGAGCTCGTTGGCTTCGTCTACCGTCATCCCTTCGTCTTCGCAGAGGTGCTTCAGCCGCATCTTCTTGGATGAGTAGACGCCGATCAGCACAAAGCCTCCACCATAGGCGGACCGTAGAGCATTGACCTCGTCCGGATGCTTCAGGGAGCGCAGGATGTGAACGGTTGGCCCGAGTGGCTCGGCCTTCGTTCTTCGGCCATGAATCGCGCTGATCGCGGACAATGCGAGAACGTCACCCCGACTTGCCGTTCGTCGCGCCTCGCTCCCCGCATCCATGTACGAGCGGTATCGGTCGCACGCGGGCGCCTCCTTGAGCGTCGTCGTTAGCCCGCCCATCGTTCGGATGAGGGAACTCAAGCGAACCGGGTTGGCTGTATACCGAAACTGGGCAAGCCGCTCGGTGATGATCTTTTCGATGGACGAAAGATCGGTCCCAACCGCGCCGACCAGTCCAAGGACGAGCTCTGTTTCGGCATAGTCCGGCGGAAAAGTGGTGTTCTTGGTATCCCCATCCACGAGCGCATCCTAGACGATTCCGTGATCGCCAGATAGAAGCAGATTGGCACGCGCAAGCCCAGCCCACGCCATGGCAAGGACCTGGAGCCGCCGATGCGTTTCCGGCTGAACCCAAGTACGCCGATTCGCCCCGACCGCGCTCGTCCCGCGGTCTAGTCTCGGACGGCTCTTCGGGAGCCGTACTTCCGCTTCCGAGCGGAATGACCTCTGCTTCGATGGGGTTCCAACGCCGTGATCGGGCATGAACGGTGTCGCGACGATCAAGGCACGAATCGATGGCTCAGCACCGCCATCGGTCATCTGGATCGTCGGATGTCGAAGCCCGTCCCCGCCTTGCTGAGACCCGGGCAGTACGCATCTGCGCGCGTGTCCTTTGCGCAGATTGCGGAAGTAATCTGCACAGGCGGGGAGCTCGTCATGAGCATAGGCTGCCGCCGGGCTCGAGGCGGATGCGCATGGCTCCCGCTACAACCCATCCCAAAGCTAAGAGCGGCGATGACCTCCAACCGCCGAGCTTTGGGGCGTAATGACCCCTTCGGTGGCTCCGACGCCAAACGTCGCAGCCACGACCCCTGGACTCGATCGTGCAGGGAGATGTCCGACAAATGAAAGCTCTCGTCTACCACGGGCCCACGAAAATCGAATTGGAGGAGCACTCGGTGCCCGAGATTACGTCGCCGACCGACGCAATCATCAAGGTGACGAAGACGACCGTCTGCGGCACCGACCTCCACATCCTCAAGGGCGACCTCCCAGGCTGCAAGCCCGGTCGCATCCTTGGCCATGAGGGCATCGGCGTCGTGGAGAAGATTGGTCCGGCTGTCACCGCGTTCAAGCGTGGGGATCGGGTCCTCATCTCCTGCGTAACCGCTTGCGGAAGGTGCGCATACTGTCGGAGGCAGATGTATTCGCACTGCACCACCGGCGGCTGGATCCTCGGCAACACCATCGACGGGACCCAGGCTGAGTTCGTGCGCATTCCACACGCGGATACGAGCCTCTACCCCATCCCGGACGGGGCCGACGAAGAGGCCATGGTCATGTTGAGCGACATCCTGCCGACCGGCTTCGAGTGCGGCGTGCTCAACGGCAAAGTTCAGCCTGGGAGTACCGTTGCGATCGTTGGTGCGGGACCGATCGGTCTCGCCGCCCTGCTGACCGCACAATTTTATTCTCCGGCCGAGATCGTGATGATCGACCTCGACGAGAATCGCCTCGCGGTGGCCAAGCGCTTCGGCGCCACGGCGACGATCAACAGCACGGACGGCAAGGCTGCCGCCGCGGTCATGAAGCAAACCGACGGGCGGGGTGTCGATACCGTGATCGAGGCGGTCGGCCTCGCGGCGACCTTCGAGCTCTGCGAGAAACTCGTTGCACCGGGCGGAACCATCGCCAACATCGGAGTGCACGGAACCAGTGCAACACTCCAACTCCAGGAGCTCTGGGATCGTAACATCACGATCACGACGCGCCTCGTCGACACGGTCAGTACCCCAATGCTGATCAAGCTCTTGAGTGCTCACAAGATCGACCCGAAGCAACTCATCACGCACCGCTTCAAGCTGGACCGAATCCTCGAGGCCTACGACACCTTCGGACACGCGGCGAAGACGCGGGCGTTGAAGGTCCTCATCGAAGCGTAGAACTCTGTTAGGATAGCGTGGGAGCAACGAGTCGCCAGCGCATCGACGTGCGGCTCGCGCCCACCCCGAAGCCGCCTCAATGCCCGCGTCATCCAAGAGAGCATTGATCGGCGCACTGGCCGCGAATCTTGGCATCGCCGCAACGAAGTTCACCGTCGGAGCGATCACGGGCAGCACCGTCATGATTGCGGAAGGGATCCATTCGCTCGTCGATACCGGCAACTCGGGTCTGATGCTCTTCGGTCAGAGACGCAGTCGCCGCCCGCCAGACGATGTTCACCCCTTCGGCTATGGGATGGAGCTGTACTTCTGGAGCTTCGTGGTCGCGATGGTCGTCTTCGGTGGGGGTGGTGGCCTCTCGATCTACGAAGGCATTCGCGCAACCATCCATCCGCGACCGATCACCAGCCTCTGGCCCAACTACCTCGTCATCGTCGTTGCTGCGATCTTCGAGGCCGCCTCGTTGGCGGTCGGCGTCCGCGAATTCACCGCGTACCGTCGGGAAAGGGCCTTCTCCGGGTCAATGCTCAGCGTGATGCGAGCGAGCAAGAATCCGGCGATCTTTCTGACGGTCCTCGAGGACTCGGCAGCACTCGTCGGTTTGGCGATTGCCGCAGCGGGCATTGCGCTGGGCCGCTGGCTGTCGTTCCCGGAGATAGATGGCATCGCGTCGATTCTCATCGGTTTGGTGCTGGTGCTTGAGGCCTCATTGCTGGGGTACGAGTGTCGCGGGCTCATCATCGGCGAATCGGCTCGTCCGATGGTCATCGAGAAGATCCGACTCATCGCCGCGGAGCATCACGAAGTCGGGGTCGTCGAGGCGATGCGCACCTTGCAGCTGGGCCCCGATTCCATCCTGGTTGTTTTGCGGATCCGGTTCCCCGTCGCCCAGGGTGTCGGCGATCTGGAAGGCGCCATCGATCGCCTCGTCGTCGAGCTTCGCGCTGCCATCCCTTCGATCACGCACGTGGTCTTCGACGTCGCTCCACCATCCACCGCGACACCTACGGAGTGAGCGAGTCTTTGCTCGTCAATCGCCAGCTCGAGGTCCTCTTCGGCGATGGATTCGACCGAAGGCGCACCTCTCCAACCGGTCGCGCCGGGAGCGCACACGCCGAAGCGGACGGTTCGAGCTTCCGAAACGATGCACCGTCACGGCGCTCTCCTCCCGGCAGCCTGAGGCGCGTGCCAGCCGCCGGCCCCCTCGATCAGACGGTCGGCCGCGGCCGGTCCCCAAGTGCCGGCCCTGTACTCGTCGGGCAGAGCGGTGCTCTCCAAGATCGGTGCGACGATGCGCCACTCCGCCTCGACCGCGTCTTCGCGCGCAAACAGCGTCGGATCGCCCTTCATCGCGTCGCCGAGAAGTCGCTCGTAGGCATCCATCTCCTCGCCGCCGCCCTGAGTGGCGAGGAGCTCGACCTCCTGGCCGACCATCGCCTCCCCCGCAGTCTTGGAACGGACCCCGAGCGCGATGGCGACGTCGGGGCCGAGCCGGAAGCGCAGATAGTTCGGCCCGGCCACCCTCTCCCCGAAACAAGCGGTCGGCGGCACCTTGAACTCGACCCGGACCTCGGTGCACGTCAGCGGTAGACACTTGCCAGCCCGGATATAGAAGGGCACGCCGGCCCAGCGCCAGTTGTCGATCTCGAGCTTCAGCGCGGCAAAGGTCTCGACCTTCGAATTCGCGGCGACCCCGGGCTCTCTGCGGTAGCTGTGAAACTGTCCCCGCACTACGTTCTTCGGATCGAGCGGCGTGATCGCCTCGAGGACTCGCGCCTTCTCGCCACGCACCGTCTCGGGATGACCCGCCGACGGGGCGTCCATCGCCAAACAGGCGGTCACCTGGAGAAGGTGGTTCTCAATCACGTCGCGGATCGCGCCGGTCTGCTCGTAGAAGGCACCTCGGCCTTCGACCCCGAAGCTCTCCGCCATGGTGATCTGCACGTTGTCGACGTGGTCGCGATTCCAGAGTGGCTCGAGGAAAGAGTTGCTAAAGCGAAAGTAGAGCAGGTTTTGGACCGGCTCTTTGCCGAGGTAATGGTCGATACGGAAGACACTCTCCTCGGGGAACACGGCGAGGAGCGCGCGGTTGAGCGCTTGGGCTGAAGCGAGATCGCGGCCGAAGGGCTTCTCGGCCACTACCCGGCCGCCGCGTGCGCAGCCGGAGTCGCCAAGGTGCTTGACGACGGTGGAGAAGAGGCTGGTTGGGACGGCGAGATAGTGGAGCGGCCGCTCCGCCGAGCCCAGCGCACGACGCAGGCGATCGAAGGTCGCCGGCTCCTCGTAGTCGCCGTCCACGTATTGAAGCAACGCCGAGAGCTTCTCGAATGCCGTGTCATCAACGCCCCCGCCATGCTTCTCGAGGCTGTCTCTGAGGCGCGTGCGCAAGCGATCGACGGTCCACTGCTCTTTCGCCACACCGATGATCGGCACCTCGATGTGGCCGCGCTTCACCATCGACTGGAGTGCTGGGAAGATCTTCTTGTGGGCCAGATCGCCCGTCGCTCCGAAGAAGACCAGCGCATCGGACCTCAACTCTTCTGATCGCATCCCTTCTCCCCAACCTCAGGCGACGACAACTGCGATGTGGATACGCTCTCATCGATGGGTGGGTGGCAACCGAAAGGTGGAGCGCGTTCTAATGCACATCGTGATCGTCTCGACGGCGATGGCGGTCCTCGCGAGATCCAAGCCGGTGTCATGCGTGCGTCGTCGAAGCCACCCCGGTGGGCGCGCCCTCGCGCTAGCCGAGCCGACCTAAAAGGGGCGTCCAGTCATCTGCCTTCTCACCTCGATCGCCGGGCAAGCGGGGGCTCACTCGAGCGGGACAATTCCCCACAACCGAGGCGAAAGTACGCAGTCGACACGGGATCAACTGACGGCCCTCTCCGCGGTGTCGCTCGCGGCACAAGTCTTGCTCAACCCTCTGCGCCACGATCAATCCACGGCAGTTTCCCAGACGGAAGACGTTCCGTCCGCAGAGGTCATCCATGTCTCATCACGCGTCCCACGCAGTCCATGAAAGCTCGAGCTCGAGCTCGAACGGCTCGAAACCGACCACCGATTCGAAGCTGAAGCACCAAAGTGCGATCGCGATCCCGCAGGAAGCGATCGCCAAGCGCGCCTACGAGAAGTACACAGCCCGCGGCTGCGTTCATGGTTTCGACCAGCAGGACTGGTCGGAGGCCAGCCGGGAGCTGATCGTCGAGGCGCTCGCGCACTGAACCCCGGCGAGACCCGAGGACACATCTTGGAGGTCTGAAACGCTCTGACATCGGGGAGCGGCGGAGAAATCACATGCTGCGAAGCTTGAAAGCTCTCGAACGATATACGGTAAGCGCCAGCGATGGCGACATTGGAAATGTCGTAAACTTCCTCTTGGACGATGAGCGTTGGATCGTTCGCTATCTGGTCGTCGAGTCGGGTGGTTTCATCGATGCGCCCCGCGTCCTCATCTCGCCCATCTCCTTTCGAGATGTCGAGTGGTCGACAAGGCACTTCAATCTCGCGTTGACCAAGGACAAGGTGAAGAACAGCCCCAGCATCGACGTCGATAAGCCTGTCTCGCGCCAGCATGAAGGGGACTACTTCCGCTACTATGGTTATCCTTCCTACTGGGGAGGAGGCTCGGGATTCTGGGGGATGGGGTCCTATCCGGGCTTGCTTGCGACGGGCCGGTGGAACGACGCGCCGGTGGATCATTCCACGAACTCTGGCGATGTCCATTTGCGGAGCGCCAGGGAGGTCCGCGGATACCATGTTCAGGGAAATGACGATGCGATTGGTCATGTCGAAGACTTCATCGTCGACGACGAGACCTGGGCGGTTTGCTACCTCGTGATCGATACCCGGAACTGGTGGTTCGGCAAGAAGGTGTTGATTGCGCCGCATTGGGCAAGTCGCGTCAGTTGGGAGGCAAGGAAGGTCTTCGTCGACATGTCCCGGGAAGCGATCAAGAACAGTCCGGAATGGGACGCTGACGCACCCATCGATCGCGAGTTTGAAACGCGGCTGTATGCCCACTACGGGCGCCCGTCATACTGGCCCAGTGGCAGCGATCGCCGCACCGAGAAGCCGGCAGCACACCAGCGCCCGTAACCCGCGCTCACTGAGCAACCTGAGCATTGCGACGTGGCCTGCGCACTGCCCAAGAGCCTGCAGAGCGCCGGTTCGAAAGCTGACTGCTCTGACGAGCGCAAAGGTCGGCAAATGATTGAACGACGAGGAGAACACCAATGGTACGCGAGAATTCGATGGTTTGCGTTTACAACACCCACACCGAAGCAGAGGCCGCCGTGAAGACGCTTCAGACTGCTGGCTTCGACATGAAGAAGCTCTCGATCGTGGGGAAGGAGTATCACACCGAGGAACACCCGATCGGCTATTACAACACGGGCGATCGGATGAAGTATTGGGGCAGCCGGGGCGCGTTCTGGGGCGGTCTTTGGGGGTTCCTGTTTGGTTCAGCTTTCTTCCTCATCCCCGGAATCGGCCCGCTGGTGGTGGCAGGTCCGCTTGTCTCCTGGATCGTCGGCGCGCTCGAAGGCGCGGCTGTCGTCGGCGGACTGAGCGCTCTCGGCGCCGGCCTCTATAGCATCGGGATCCCTAAGGACAGCGTGGTCAAATACGAAACGGCGATCAAGTCCGGGAGGTTTCTGCTGCTTGCCCACGGAACAGCCGCAGACGTGTCCAGGGCCAAGGAAATTGTATTTTCGACGAAGCCGGCAGAATCCGACGTGCATCTCGCGTGAACCACTGACTCCAACATCGTCGGTACGCGCGTCTCGACACGCCCTGGCGGCCCGCTCCAGAGCTTCCAGGAGACCGCGAGCCAACAAGGGCGCCGACCCGAGCACGGAGAGAAGGAGGACGGCTTGAAATTGGGAATGGTCGGCCTCGGCCGAATGGGCTCCAACATGGTTCGCCGTCTGATCGGAAGCGGACATCAATGCGTCGTTTTCGATATTCAGCCAGCGGCCGTCCTCGAGCTGGGCAAAGCGGGCGCGATCGCGACGCGATCGTTGGCCGAATTCATCTCCAAGCTGGAGACACCGCGGGCGATCTGGATCATGGTGCCCGCGTCCGTCGTAGATTCCACGCTCAGCGAGCTGACCACGTTCTTGGCGCCTGACGACGTCGTCATCGACGGAGGCAACTCGTACTATCACGACGACATTCGACGGGCAGAGACGCTGAGAAGAAGCGGAGTCCACTATGTGGACGTCGGCACCTCAGGCGGCGTCTGGGGTTTGGATCGCGGTTACTGCCAAATGATCGGCGGCGAGGCCGCGATCGTGAAAAGGCTCGACGGCATCTTTGCCGCGTTGGCTCCTGGCCAAGAGGGAGCGCCAAAGGATGATCGCGATAGGAGCCGCACCGCCCAGCGGGGCTACATCCACTGCGGATCCTCGGGTGCCGGGCATTTCGTCAAGATGGTTCACAACGGGATCGAGTACGGGCTCATGGCGGCGTACGCGGAAGGGCTCAGCATCCTCCGCCACGCCAACGCCGGGAAGGCTGAGCGCGCGGCCGACGCCGAGACCACGCCGCTTCGGCACCCGGAACACTACCTGTACGACCTGAACCTCCCCGACATCGTCGAGGCATGGCGGCACGGTAGTGTCATCGGTTCCTGGCTTCTCGAGCTCACCGGCGTGGCGCTGACGGAGAGCCCCGACCTCAGCCGATTCGCGGGCCGTGTCTCCGACTCGGGTGAGGGACGATGGACGCTCAAAGCGTCTATCGACGAGGGCGTGCCCGCACCCGTCTTGAGCGCCGCGTTGATGCAGCGCTTTGCTTCTCGGGGCGAGGAGGACTTCGCCAACAAGCTGCTCTCCGCGCTGCGGTTCCAGTTCGGCGGACACGTGGAGAAGCGCTGAGAAGATGGTTGTCTGCCAAAAAACACCGTGAATGAGCCCGCATGACCAAAGCAACACCTCCCCATGGACTTCTGCCCGCTGAAGTCGACGCGTTCGAGGCGCTTTCGGAGCTGGCCTTGGATATGCGTTGGTCGTGGAATCACGCGACCGACGAGGTGTGGCGACGGCTCGATCCTGCGCTCTGGGCGATCACGCACAATCCGTGGGCGGTGCTGCAGACGGCCTCGCGCGACGAGATCAAGCGCGTCTTCGCCGATTCTGAGTTTCGAACGCAGGTGGATCTCCTCGTGCGAGACCGTCAGCAAGCACTGAACGCGCCGACCTGGTTTCAGCAGCACCATCCACACGGATCCCTCGGCTGCGTGGCCTATTTCAGCATGGAATTCATGCTCAGCGAAGCTTTGCCCATCTACTCGGGCGGTCTTGGCAATGTCGCAGGCGATCAACTCAAAGCGATGAGTGATCTGGGCGTGCCCGCGGTCGGCGTAGGCCTCTTGTATCAACAGGGCTATTTTCGCCAGGTGATCGACAAGGAGGGTGCGCAGCAGGCCCTCTTTCCATACAACGATCCTGGGCAGCTTCCGATCACACCGTTGCGTCGGTCCAACGGTGAGTGGTTGCGCTTGGAGATTGCCTTGCCCGGTTATTCGGTTTGGTTGCGCGCGTGGCAGGCTCAGGTCGGCCGCGTGAAGCTCTTTCTGTTGGACAGCAACGACCCAGCGAACTTGCCCGCTCACCGCGCCATTACCAGCGAGCTCTATGGCGGCGGGCCAGAGCTGCGCCTCAAGCAGGAGTTGCTGCTCGGGATCGGTGGATGGCGACTGCTGGATGCGCTCAGCGTCGCGCCCGAAGTCTGCCATCTCAATGAAGGACATGCTGCCTTTGCCGTGCTGGAGCGGGCCCGGAGTTTCATGGAAGCGGCCGGGCAGCCCTTCGAGGTTGCGCTGAGCGTCACTCGCGCCGGGAACCTGTTCACGACCCACACCGCTGTGGCCGCCGGCTTCGACCGTTTCACTCCCGCGCTTATCGAGCAGTATCTCCGAGGCTATGCGGAGGAGAAGCTTGGGATCCCGGTGCACGAGCTCTTGGGCCTCGGCCGGCAGAATCCAAACGACACCTCCGAGCCGTTCAACATGGCGTACTTGGCGATCCGCGGGAGCGGATCCGTCAACGGCGTGAGTCGCCTGCACGGGAAGGTGAGCCGACAGATCTTCGAGCCGCTCTTTCCCCACTGGCCGGAGGACGAAGTGCCGGTTGGGCATGTGACCAACGGCGTTCACATGCCGACCTGGGATTCGGAAGCCGCCGATGCTCTCTGGACCGAAGCCTGTGGAAAGGATCGATGGCTGGGGGCGGCGGACACCTTGGAGCACGACATTCGCCGTGTCTCCGACGCCAAACTCTGGGAACTGCACTCCGCTGCCAGCAGCTCTCTGGTCACCTATGCCCGCGAACGCTTGTCCCGGCAGCTGACCGCCTCGGGTGCCTCGCCCGCGGCGGTGGACAACGCAAAACATGTACTCGACCCCAATGCCCTGACCCTGGGCTTTGCCCGCAGATTTGCGACTTACAAAAGGCCGAACTTGTTACTGCATGATCCGGCGCGGCTGCTTCGCCTTCTCGCCAATCCCGCGCGCCCGGTGCAGCTGATCCTGGCCGGCAAAGCTCACCCGGCCGATCGAGCGGGGCAGGACTTGATCCAAGAATGGATTCGCTTCATTCGCCGGCCCGAGGCGCGACCCCACGTGGTCTTCTTGAGCGACTACGACATGCTCTTGACGGAGCATCTGGTGCGCGGGGTGGACGTCTGGATCAACACGCCGCGGCGACCCTGGGAGGCGTGCGGAACGAGCGGCATGAAGGTGCTGGTCAACGGCGGCATCAATCTTTCGGAGTTGGACGGTTGGTGGGCGGAGGCGTACGCGCCCGAGCTGGGGTGGGCGCTGGGGGATGGCCGTGAGCACGGCGATGATCCCGCGTGGGACGCCGTCGAGGCGGATGCGCTCTACGACCTCCTCGAGCGAGAGGTGATCCCGGAGTTTTACACCCGCGACCAGCGGGCCATTCCCACGGCGTGGGTCCGACGGATGCGGGAGAGTATGGCGCGGTTGACGCCTCGCTTCTCGACCAACCGAACCGTCCACGAATACACCGAGCAACATTACCTGCCAGCGGCTCGCGCCTACCGCACCCGGATGGCCAACAAGGGGGCGATTGGAGCGCGAATCGTCGACTGGCAGCATCGGCTGAACGAGAAGTGGAACGAGGTATCGTTCGGCGAGGCGAAGGTCGAAACCTATGGCGAGCAGCATCGATTTGACCTTCAGGTCCATCTCGATGGTCTAGACCCGGACGCGCTGCGTGTGGAGCTCTACGCTGACGCCATCCCAGGTGGTGCTCCAGTCCGACAAGGGATGAAGCGAATCCGACGGATGGCCGGTCCCTCCAACTCATACCTTTACAGCGGAGCGGTGTCCGCGAGCCGTCCAGCAGCGGATTATACGGCGCGTGTCATACCGCACTTTGACGACGTCGCGATCCCGCTCGAAGAGCGCCGCATCCGGTGGCAGCGATGAAGATCGCGTCGGTCAGCTGTGTGTTTCTGGACATCGGCGGCGTCCTGCTCACCGACGGTTGGAATCATCGCGCCCGAAAACGTGCGGCGACCACCTTCGAGCTAAAGCAAACCGAGATGGAGGAGCGTCATCGCGTCGCCTTCGATACCTACGAGGAGGGCAAGCTCTCCCTCGACGATTACTTGGATCTGGTCGTTTTCTACCAGAAGCGTCCCTTCACGAGGGTTCGGTTTCGGCGCTTCATGTTCGCCCAGTCGAAAGCACATCCGGACATGATCCGGCTGCTCGCCCGACTCAAAGCCCAGCACGGGGTCAAGGTTGTCGTGGTGAGCAACGAAGGGCGCGAGCTGAATGCCCACCGGATCCGAACGTTCAAGCTTTGTGACCTGGTCGACGCCTTTGTTTCCTCCTGCTTCGTCCATCTCCGCAAGCCCGACGCAGACATCTATCGACTCGCCTTGGACGTCGCGCAGGTACCACCCGAGCGGGTGGTCTACCTCGAGAATACTCCGCTATTCATCCCGATTGCGGAAGCGCTCGGGATTCGATGCGTTCTTCACACCGATTACAATTCCACCCGCGCCAAACTCGCCTCGCTCGGGCTGCAGGACGAAGGCCACGGATGAATACCGCGGCCCCACGGATCCTGACGATCAACGCCGGCTCCTCGAGCGTCAAGTTCGCGCTGTTCGAGACCGATGCGTCGCTCCGGCCGGTGCTCGCGGGCGCGATCGAACGAATCGGACAGTCGAAGTGCAGCTGGCGGGTGCGGGGCGCGAACCCGGCCGAAGACTTTTCACGGCCGTTGACCGCGCCGGATCACCCGGCGGCCACCAGTGCATTGATGGATTGGATCGAGAACCGTCGCGAGCGTGACGCCTTTGTCGCGGTGGGGCATCGCATCGTCCAGGGTGGGCCGAAGTACCGCGAGCCGCAGCGCATCACGCAGCAAATGGTCGAGGACCTCGAGCGGGTTCGTCCGTTCGATCCCGAGCATCTACCGGCGGAGATTCTGCTCACGCAAGCGTTCCACCGTCGATTTCCCGAGTTGCCTCAAGTGGCGTGCTTCGACACGGCGTTTCATCGCGACCTGCCGCGCGTCGCCGAGATCTTGCCGATCCCGCGCCGCTACCAGGCCCAGGGCGTGCGGCGATACGGCTTTCATGGGTTGTCGTACGCGTTTCAGCTGGAAGAGCTCGCGCGTCTGGCTGGAACCCATACGGCAGAAGGGCGGGTCGTCCTCGCCCACCTCGGCAACGGTGCCAGCCTGGCGGCGGTGCGTGACGGCAAGCCGGTGGACACCAGCATGAGCTTCACCCCGGCCAGCGGCGTGGCGATGGGAACGCGCTCAGGTGATCTCGATCCGGGGTTGGTTTGGTATCTCGCGCTGACAGAGAAGCAGACCGCAAAGCAGTTCAACGAGATGGTCAATTCACAGTCTGGGCTGCTCGGCATCTCCGAAACGAGCTCCGATATGCGCGACCTGTTGGCGTCAGAGACGGGGGACGTCCGCGCGGCCGAGGCAGTCGCCTTGTTTTGCTACCAGGTGAAGAAGTGCATCGGCTCCTTCGCGGCCGCACTCTCTGGATTGGACACTCTGGTCTTCGCTGGAGGTATCGGCGAGAACGCGCCCACGGTACGCGCCCGCATCTGCGGTGGACTCGAATTCCTCGGGATCACGCTCGAAGCAGAGAGAAACGCAGCGAGCCAGGCCGTGATCTCGAGCGCGGCCAGCCGCGTTGTCGTCCGCGTGATCCGTACAGATGAAGAGCGCATGATCGCGCAGGTCACCTGTCGCGTCCTCGAACTCGGCTCGAAGGTGGAGACCTAGAACATGAAGACCACGCTCACACCGGATCTACTCCGCCGGATCGATGCCTACTGGCGGGCGGCCAACTATCTCGCGGTCGGGCAGATCTACCTCTACGACAATCCCTTGTTGAAGCGACCCCTGACGCTGGGGGACGTCAAGCACATGCTGCTGGGACACTGGGGCACGACCCCCGGGCAGAATTTCATCTACGTGCATTTGAACCGCGTCATCCAAAAATACGCTCTCGACATGATCTACGTTTCGGGCCCTGGGCACGGCGGCCCGGCGATCGTCGGCAATACCTACCTCGAGGGCACCTATAGCGAGATCTATCCCGACATCAGCCAGGATGAGGCTGGGCTTCGAAAACTTTTCCTGCAGTTCTCATTTCCGGGAGGGATCCCCAGTCATACCTCGCCAGAATGTCCCGGGTCGATTCACGAGGGCGGTGAGCTCGGATACTCGCTCAGCCACTCGTTCGGCGCGGTGTTCGACAATCCCAACCTTGTCGTCGCTTGTATCGTCGGGGACGGCGAGGCGGAGACTGGCCCTCTGGCCACTGCGTGGCATTCGAACAAGTTTCTCGATCCGGCCACCGACGGCTGTGTGCTTCCAATTCTGCACCTCAATGGCTACAAGATCTCCAATCCGAGCGTCCTCGCCCGCGTTACGCGCGAGGAGCTGGAGCAGCTGCTGCGCGGTTACGGATGGACGCCCTACTTCGTCGAAGGGCATCAGCCCGCACCGATGCACGAGGCCATGGCGGTGGCCCTCGACAAGTCGGTGGAGCAGATCAAGAAGATCCAAGAGGACGCCCGCGTCCACGGCAACATCGCGCGTCCCCGCTGGCCGATGATCGTCCTCAATTCTCCCAAGGGGTGGACGGGCCCGAAAGTGGTCGATGGTCTACAGGTTGAAGGCACGTTCCGCTCGCACCAAGTGCCGCTTCATCCGGCGACCCATCCCGGACACCTCGAACAGCTCGAGCGGTGGCTCTTGAGCTACCGACCCGCTGAGCTCTTCGACGAGCAGGGCCGCCTGAAGTCGGAGCTCTCCGAACTTGCGCCGAAGGGCGATCACCGGATGGGCGCGAACCCGCACGCCAACGGCGGCATGCTGCTTCGCGACCTACGTATGCCAGACTTTCTTGAGTATGGGGCCGAGGTGCAATCGCCCGGTGTGCCCGGCATCGGCGACACCCATGTGCTCGGGCGCTTTCTCCGCGACGTCTTGAAGCAGAACGCGGAACAGCGGAACTTTCGTGTCTTCGGCCCGGACGAGACGCTCTCGAACGGTCTCGAGGCTCTGTTTGCGACTACGCAGCGCCAGTGGGACGCCGCAACGGTGCCGAACGATGAATTTCTCGCGCCGGCCGGGCGCGTGATGGAGATGCTCAGCGAGCACCAATGTGAAGGCTGGCTAGAGGGATACCTGCTCACCGGGCGGCACGGGATCTTCAACTGCTACGAGGCCTTCATCCACATCATCGATTCGATGTTCAACCAGCACGCCAAGTGGCTGAAGGTCAGCGCAGGCCTGCCGTGGCGACGCAAGATCGCCTCCTTGAACTATCTTTTGGCTTCGCACGTCTGGCGCCAAGACCACAACGGCTTCACGCATCAGGATCCGGGCTTCATCGACCACGTCGTCAATAAGAAGGCCGAGATCGTGCGGGTCTATCTTCCGCCGGACGCGAACTGCCTGCTCTCCGTGATGGATCACTGCCTGCGCAGCCGCCACTACGTCAACGTGGTCATCGCCGGCAAGCATCCAGCGCCGCAGTGGTTGACGATGGACCAAGCCATCAAGCACTGCGCCGAGGGCATCGGCATTTGGCAATGGGCCAGCAACGACCAGGCCGAGGCCCCCGACGCGGTGATGGCTTGCTGTGGCGACGTGCCTACGCTGGAAGTACTCGCGGCGGTTTCGATCCTGCGGGAGCACTTTCCTGAGCTGAGGCTCCGGGTGGTCAACGTCGTCGACCTGATGAAGCTGCAGCCCGAGAGCGAGCACCCGCACGGACTGAGCGACGTCGACTTCGACGCGCTCTTCACCAAGGACAAGCCGGTGATCTTCGCTTTCCATGCCTATCCGTGGTTGATTCACCGGCTCACCTACCGCCGCACCAATCATCAGAACATTCACGTACGCGGCTACAAAGAGGAGGGCACCATCACGACGCCCTTCGACATGACGGTCCTCAACGATCTGGATCGCTTCCACCTCGTGATGGACACGATCGATCGACTGCCGCAGACGGGCGAAAAAGGCATCTACCTGAAGCAGCAGCTCGAGGATAAACTCATCGAACACAAGCAATACATCCGGAAGAACGGCCAGGATCTACCGGAGATTCGGAATTGGAAATGGAGCAATCCAACGTGATCGAGTCAGCGCGCGACCCTTCACGTCCGTCACGCGGCGACCTTTTGGGAGGGCTCTCGCAGGAGGGTCCATGAACCTATGAAGAGGCTCATCGTGTTCGATCTGGATGGCACCCTTGCCGAGAGCAAGTCCTCGCTCGATGTCGAGATGGCAACGCTGCTCGGCAGACTTCTCAGCGTGGTCAAGGTGGCCGTCATATCTGGCGGTAGCTGGTCGCAATTCGAAACCCAGCTGCTCTCGCATCTACAGCCAGACGAACATCTGAAGCGTCTATCCATTTTGCCAACGTGCGGATCTCGGTTCTACCAATATGCAGCAGGGAGCTGGAAGAAGCTCTACGCAGAAGACTTCACGCCGGATGAAAGGGACAAGATCGTCGGCGCGCTCAAGAAGACCATCGCAGAAGCGGGCTTCAATCCCGAAAAGGTTTGGGGGGAAGTCATCGAAGATCGTGGAAGTCAGATCACGTTCTCTGCGTTGGGCCAAAAAGCGCCTCTCGAAGCGAAGGGCAAGTGGGACCCTGACTTTACCAAGCGAAAGGGCCTCAAGAAGATCCTCGACGAGCTCTTGCCGGAGTTCTCCGTGCGATTGGGCGGAACGACATCGATTGATGTCACGAAGCCGGGAATCGACAAAGCCTATGGGATAAAGAAGCTTCGAGCCATGCTTGCTATCTCAGTTCAGGAGATGATTTTCGTCGGCGACGCCTTGTTTCCTGGAGGGAACGACTATCCGGCGAAGGAAGCGGGCGTTGTATCGCTCCAGGTCAATGGTCCGAGCGAAACGAAACGCGTGATTGAAACAATCATCGCATGCTTGGATTCCGCCCAATCCACCGGACTTCGTCGAGAGGAGAGTCCATGACCGACTTTCAGTTGAGGCGCCTGGGCCTGCCGATAGAGCCGGAGCCAGGTGCAAGCGAAGCACGCAGCGACCGGAGGGCCGCGGAGCTGGTCGGTCCGGCTTTGCCGGACCGGGCACCAGATAACTGGCAGGAGGTTGGCGAGGAGGCCGTCCTGAGAACGGGCGCGAGATGACGGACTCGCCCCCATTTCCGCCGGACGCCAAGAACGGGTCCAACGTCGGCGAGGTCGTCTCGGTACGCGGCAGCGTTGTGGACATACGATTCGATCGGCGTCTGCCACCCATCTACTCGGTGTTGAGCGCGGGCGATGACGGGCAGGTCATCATTGAAGTCCAGGCCCAGCGCGACCCACGTCATGTCCGTGGAATTGCGTTGACGCCCACCCAAGGTCTGGCCCGTGGGACGCTCGTAACCGACACCGGAGGTCCCTTGAAGGCGCCGGTGGGCGCCGCGATTCTTTCTCGCATGTTCAACGTCTTCGGCAAGGTGATCGACCGCGAAGGACCGTTGTCCGACGTCGAGTGGCGTTCGGTGCATCGGGCTCCACCGCCTCTCGCTCGACGCTCCACCAAGTCCGAGGTCTTCGAGACGGGCATCAAGGTGATCGACGTGCTCGTTCCGCTCGAGCGCGGGGGCAAGGCGGGCCTCTTCGGCGGGGCGGGCGTGGGCAAGACAGTGCTCCTCACCGAGATGATCCACAACATGATCGGGCATCAGCAGGGCGTGAGTATCTTCTGCGGCATCGGTGAACGCTGTCGCGAAGGCGAGGAGCTCCACCGCGAGATGAAGGAGGCCGGCGTGCTTCCGAACATGGTGATGGTCTTCGGTCAGATGAACGAGCCACCGGGTAGCCGGTTCCGGGTGGGGCACGCAGCGCTGACGATGGCGGAGTATTTTCGGGACGACGAGCACCGCGATGTTCTGCTGCTCATCGACAACATCTTCCGCTTCATCCAGGCCGGCATGGAGGTGTCGGGTTTGATGGGCCAGATGCCGTCACGTTTGGGCTATCAGCCGACGATGGGGACCGAGCTGTCGGGCCTCGAGGAACGCATCGCCAACACGGACACCGGCGCCATCACATCGATCCAGGCTGTGTATGTGCCGGCCGACGATTTCACCGATCCGGCGGCGGTCCATACCTTCTCTCATCTCTCCGCCTCCATCGTGCTTTCGCGAAAGCGGGCGGGCGAAGGGCTCTATCCGGCCATCGACCCGCTCCAATCGAGCTCCAAGATGGCGACGCCGGGCATCGTGGGTGAACGGCACTACCTGCTCGCGCAGCAAATCCGACGGACGCTCGCGCAATACGCCGAGCTCAAGGACATCATCGCCATGCTTGGTCTCGAGCAGCTGTCGCCGGAGGACCGCGGCGTTGTCGCTCGCGCTCGACGGTTGGAGCATTTTCTCACGCAGCCCTTTTTCGCGACCGAACAATTCACTGGCCTCAAGGGAAAGCAGGTGAGCCTCAAAGACGCGCTGGATGGCTGCGAGAGGATTCTGGGCGATGACTTCAAAGACTACCCGGAGAGCGCGCTCTACATGATCGGGGCGATCAGTGAGGCGAAGGAACAGGCAAAGCCGGCAAAGCCGGACCCACGGGCCGTCGCGGTCGATCCGAAACCGGGAGCCACTCATGCATCTTGAGCTGCTTCTTCCGTCCGGGATGTTCGCCGACAGGACCGGCGTATTGCGCATTGTTGCGGAGACACCGGAGGGCTCTTTTGGACTTCTGCCTCACCGACTGGATTGCGTGGCGGCGCTCTCGCCTGGGATTCTGATCTACGAAACCGAAGCGGAGGGTGAGGTCTATGTCGCCGTGGATGACGGTGTGCTGGTCAAGACCGGACCGGAAGTGCTCGTTTCGGTGCGCCGGGCGCTGGGCGGAACGGACCTCGGCCAACTGCGCGCCTCGGTGGAGAAGGAGTTTCTCAAGCTCGACGAGCGCGAACAGAGCGTTCGCTCGGTCATGGCCAAGTTAGAAGCCGGATTCCTCCAGCGCTTGGGAGCGCTACGACGTGAGTGACGCGCCGGCCAGCGGGCCCACGAAGAGCGGACCGACGCTCGCCCAGAACGTGGGGGCGAAGGCGGCGCGCAAACTCAAGGCGCGACAGAACCCGACCCACGTCTGGTTCGGCCTCGGCATGATGGGGTTGATCGGCTGGTCGGTGGTGGTTCCGACGCTGCTCGGTGCCGCGCTCGGGATCTGGCTGGATGGGCGGCACCAGGGCACACATTCCTGGACGCTGGCGCTCTTGGTGGCCGGGCTCGTGCTCGGCTGCTTGAATGCCTGGCATTGGGTGGCCAAGGAGGACGCGGCCATGCGCGAAGAGCAGGAGGACAACGATGATTGAAACGCTGGTCGGCGTGCTGTCGTGGGCGGCGGGCGCGGCGCTCGGGGCGACGTTCTTCGGCGGCTTGTGGTGGACCGTGCAAAAGGGCGTCGCGGCCAAACAGCCGGGCCTCTTGTTCCTCGGCAGCCTGCTTTTGCGGATCAGTATGGTGATGGTTGGGTTCTATTTCGTTGCCGCCGGGCATTGGGAGCGGATGCTGTTGTGTCTCCTCGGATTCGTAATGGCCCAAGGCGCCGCGACCGGATGGGCGCGATGGCGAGAACGTCAAGTCCCCGTAAAGGAAGGGGCCAGCCATGCGTCTTAGCCCCGATGCGATGGTCTTTTGGCAACACGGTTTTCTCAAACTCAACGGCACCATCGTGTTCACCTGGATATTGATGTTCATCCTGGTCGTCGGCTCAAAACTCATCACCCGGAGACTTTCCGTCGAGCTGAAGCGATCGCGCTGGCAGAATGGCCTGGAAATTATCGTCACTGGGATCGAGAAGCAGATCGAAGAGGTCGGCCTCCGCGATCCCGAGAAGTATCTCGGCTTCTTGGGCACGCTCTTCCTGTTCGTCGGCACAGCCAGCTTGGGCACGGTCGTTCCTGGCTACGAGCCGCCTACGGCCTCGCTTTCGACCACGGTGGCGCTCGCGCTGTGCGTGTTCGTGGCGGTTCCAGTGTTCGGCATCCGGGAGCGGGGGTTGGGTGGGTATCTGAAATCGTACATCGAGCCGACAGCCATCATGCTTCCATTCAACATCATCAGCGAGGCGTCTCGTACACTGGCTCTGGCGGTCAGGTTATTCGGCAACATGATGAGCGGAGCGATGATCATTGGCATTCTTCTCACCATCACCCCGTTTGTTTTTCCGATCGTCATGACGACGCTCGGCCTGCTGACCGGAATGGTGCAGGCCTACATTTTCAGCATCCTCGCAGCAGTTTACATCGCCGCCGCCGCACAGGTCCGTAAACCCAAGAGTGAACCGGTGGAAATCGCAGCGTGAGCTACGACCAGAATTGGAGAAGCCATGGATAGCATGACGATCATCGCGGTGGCATCCATTGTCGTCGCTGGCCTCACCACCGGTTTTGGCACAATGGGGCCTGCGCTGGCGGAGGGGCGAGCCGTTGCGACGGCACTGAGCTCGTTGGCGCAGCAGCCGGACGCCTCCGCGACCATCACCCGGACATTATTCGTCGGCCTCGCGATGATCGAGTCCACGGCCATCTACTGCTTCGTCGTCTCGATGATCCTCATTTTCGCCAATCCGTTCTGGAATCACGTCATCGCTCAGACTGCGGGAAAGTGACCGATGCTGATCGACTGGTTCACGGTCGGGGCCCAAGCGCTCAACTTCGTCATCCTCGTGGGGTTGATGAGACACTTTCTCTATAAGCCGATCCTCCACGCCATCGATGCGCGTGAGAAGCTGATCGCCGGGGAGCTCGCCGACGCCAAGGCGAAGAAGGACGAAGCGCAGAAGGAACGCGAAGAGTTTCAGCGCAAGAACGGCGAGATCGACCAGGCGCGCGCCGGGCTCTTGAGCAAAGCAACAGACGAAGCGAAGGCCGAGCGTGAGCGGCTGCTGAATGAGGCGCGGCAGGCCGCGGACGTCTTGAGCACGAAACGACGCGAGATGCTCAAAGCCGAGGCCAATGACCTGCATCAAGTCATCGGCCGGCGGATCCAGGAGGAAGTGTTTGCCATCGCGCGAAAGGCGCTGACTGACCTTGCCGGCACGAGCCTGGAGGAACGAATGAGCGGCGTGTTCGCTGATCGAGTGCGGCAGCTGGACGGACCGGCGAAAGCGCGCCTCGGCGACGCACTCAAGAAAGGGTCTGGCCCCGCGCTCGTCGAGAGCGCGTTCGACCTGTCTCCGCAGCAACGAGCTGCGATTCAAACGGCCCTCAACGAAACCTTCTCGGCCGACATCCGCCTCCGCTTCGAGACCGCGCCAGACATTGTCAGCGGGATCGAAGTTCCGCGAACGGTCAGAAGGTGGCGTGGAGCATCGCGGACTATCTCACGTCGCTCGAAAAGGGAGTCCATGCACTGCTAAGGAGCAGGACCAACCTGAAGCCAAAGCTGAAGAAAGTCGAGGAAACCGGAGGCCAAAGCGGACGCTAAAGCAGAGCCCCGGCCGGAGAGCCAGACCAAGGCCGATCCCAAGCCAAAGCCGACGCTAGATCCGAAGACTGTGAGCACTGGGTCATGAATGACGTAGTGATGGAGAGCCTCCGAGATGTGTTGGACGGCGCATTTCTTGGAATGCGCCACGCGCGCGAGGCCCTCTCGCCGGCGCTGGTGCCGCGGGAGGTTGGGACCGTCGCGATGATCTCCACCGGCATCGCCCGGGTCTCCGGCCTACCTGGGGTCGGCTTCGAGGAGATCGTGAAGTTTCCCGGTGGCGTGTACGGCGTCGCGTTCAACGTCGACGAGGATGACGTCGGCGTCGTGTTGCTCGGTGAGTACTCGCACCTTCATGCGGGCGATGAAGTCGAGCGCACGGGCCGGGTATTGGACGTCGCTGTGGGGGATGGCTTGATTGGGCGAGTGATCGATCCGCTGGGTCGGGCCCTCGATGGCGGCGGTCGAGTGGTCTCCACCGCGCGACTACCCATCGAACGGCCGGCTGCCCAGATCATGGACCGCGCGCCCGTCACGGTTCCGCTCCAAACCGGATTGAAAGTCGTTGATGCTCTGATTCCGATCGGACGCGGGCAGCGCGAGTTGATTCTCGGTGATCGGCAGACGGGCAAGAGCGCCATCGCGATCGACACGGTTCTGAATCAGCGAGGACAGGACGTGTTGTGCATCTATTGTTTCATCGGGCAGCGGGCTTCGGCGGTGGCCAAGACGATCGCCAGCCTGAGGGAAAAGGGCGCGATGGATTATTCCGTGGTGGTCGTGACGGAAGGAAATGACCCGCCCGGTCTCGCGTATATTGCGCCCTACGCTGCGACCAGCATCGCGGAGCACTTCATGGAGGCCGGACACGACGTCCTGATCGTCTACGACGATCTCACGCAGCACGCACGCGCTTATCGCGAGCTTTCGCTCCTCTTGCGGCGGCCCCCGGGCCGAGAGGCCTTTCCAGGCGATATCTTCTACATCCACTCGCGTCTCCTCGAGCGAGCCACGCATCTGCGCGCGGAGCTTGGCAACGGCTCGCTCACGGCGCTGCCGATCATCGAGACCGAGGCCCAAAACATCTCGGCCTACATTCCGACCAATCTGATCTCGATCACCGATGGGCAGATCTATTTGTCACCGGCGCTGTTCGAGCTGGGCGTCCTGCCGGCGGTGGATGTCGGCAAATCAGTATCTCGAGTCGGGGGCAAAGCGCAGCGAGGCGCCTACCGCGCGGTGGCAGGCGACCTCAAGCTTGCCTACGCACAGTTCGAGGAACTCGAGACCTTTGCCCGCTTTGGTGCCCGCCTCGATGACGACACGCAAGAAGCGCATCGAGCATGGTCGGCGAATCCGCGCCTGCCTCAAGCAGGCGGAGTTCGCACCGGTGTCCGTATCCGCGCAGATCGCCGTTCTGTTGGCGCTGACTGCGAAGCTCTTCGACGAGGTTTCGATCGACCAGATGATCGAGGCCGAGCATGCGGTCGAGGAAGCGGCGGCCGACATCCCAAAAGACGTGTGCGTGCGGTTCGACACGGCTGCGACTTTGAGTGACTCCGATCGTGACGCGATCGTCGAGATAGCTCAGAAGGCGCTTGCCCGTTTTCAGCCCAAGCCGGAATCCAAAGTCGAAGCCAAGTCGGCGCCGGACCAACCGGCGTCTCATGCGGAGAGCAAACCCACAGTCAAACCCAAGCCCCCTTCGGCGACAGTCGCGGAGAACAAATGAGCGACACGACGGCGAGCCTGCGCCGGAAGCTCGACAGCGCCCGCGAGCTGCAGTCCGTCGTCCGCACGATGAAATCCTTGGCCGCATCGAGCATCGGCCAATACGAACGCTCGGTGCATGCCTTGGCCGATTACTATCGCACCGTAGAACTTGGCTTGGGTGTCTGTCTTCGGGCGAGCGAGCCCGTCGTGTCGATGGTGGTGCAGAGAGGAAAGAACGAGGGCCGCGTGATCGGTGCGGTGGTCTTCGGCTCCGATCAGGGCCTGGTGGGTCAGTTCAATGACGTGGTGGCCGCGAGCGCGATCAAGGCGCTGTCGGCGCTGCCCGGTCAGGCCCGAGTGTGGGTCGTTGGCGAACGGATTCATGCGAGTCTCGCGGAGGCCGGTCTGCGGCTGATGAAGCTCTTCAGCGTACCCAACTCCGTGGAGGGCATTGTCCCGCTGGTCGGAGAGATTCTCCTCGAGAGCGAGAGCGGTCCTCACGACCATTCGGAGGTGACCGAGCTCCACCTCCTCTACAACCAGCACGGCTCCGGGCCCGTCTACGCGCCCGTGAGTCAGCGACTGCTGCCGCTCGACGAAGATTGGCGGCGTAAGCTGGCTGAGCGTCCCTGGCCGACGGCGATCCTGCCCGAGGTCATGGGAAGGGGCACGGAGACGCTTGAGAGCGCTGATCCGTGAATACCTCTTCGTTTCGCTGTTTCGAGCGTGCGCCGAGTCCCTCGCGAGCGAAAACGCGAGCCGGCTGGCGGCGATGGAACGCGCCGACAAGAACATCGACGAATTGCTGCAGGACTTGGGTGGGACCTTTCATCGACTACGCCAGAGAGCCATCGACGAGGAGCTCTTCGACGTCATCTCCGGCTTCGAGGCGCTGGCCGGAGCCGAACGGTAGTTCGCGACCACCAGCGTCATTGGGGGAAAAGATGAAGTTGCACGTCAATGACTTCCGCGTCGACGAGGGCGCCGATGTCAATCTCGCGAAGTGGCCGACGCGAGTGGCTCCGATTTACGACTCGAAGGACGACTATCACAAGCTTCTCGAGAAGGACGTCGCACGACTGAGTGCTCTACAGGAGCTCCTCTATGCGTCCGACAAATATGCCGTCCTACTCATCTTCCAAGCGATGGACGCCGCAGGAAAAGACGGGGCCATCAAGCACGTGATGTCGGGTGTCAACCCGCAGGGCTGCCAGGTATTCAGCTACAAGCATCCGAGCGTTGCCGAACAGCAACATGATTTCCTCTGGCGAACGACCCGTGATCTCCCGGAGCGCGGGAGGATCGGGATCTTCAATCGCTCGTACTATGAGGAAGTGCTGATCGTACGTGTGCACCGCGACATTCTTCAGAGCGAAGGGGTCCCGGACTCGCCGCGGCACGACAAGACGATCTGGCGCCACCGCTATCGCTCGATCGCGGATCTGGAGAAGCACCTCCACGAGAACGGAACTCGCATCATCAAGTTCTTCCTTCACCTCTCGGAGGAAGAGCAGCGAAAGCGCTTCCTCGCTCGGATCGACGAGCCGACCAAGAATTGGAAGTTCGGCCCAGCCGACATCGCCGAGCGGAAGCTGTGGCCCCACTATATGAAGGCCTATGAGGAATGCATCGGCGCGACCAGCTCGGACAATTCGCCCTGGTATATCGTGCCCGCCGACGACAAGGACAACGCGCGACTGATCATCTCCGGGATCGTTCTCGATACCCTCGACGGACTCGAGATGAACTATCCCGTGGCGAGCGAACAACGTCGGCGCGAATTGCTGACCATTCGGCAGGAGCTCGCGAAGTAACAGCTCTTGACCGTCAGTTGAAGCTGCATCCATCCGCGTGCGAGCGCTGTTCGATCTCGATGAGACCGATCCCAGCGGCCCCCGCCCTGTTCGGCGGCAGGTCGCATCTTCACGCATAACGTCCGGGAACAACGACCACCGGCTTTCATGCGCAGGCATCCCTCGTGTATCGCCGGAAAAGGTCAACGCGGAGATCCGCAGATTGATCGCGTCCAATCCGTCGGCGAATGGCCGATCTCGCCGGAGTCGGTCTCTTCGTTGCCAACGAAGATTCAACCGCCTTTCAGCTCAAGGAAGGCGACGCCGAGTTGGATCGCACCTTGCGCGATCTCGCTCGCTCTGCTTCACAGCGCTGGCGATCAATAACGGCCTCCTCGTTCGCGATCCTCGAATGCAGCTTCCTGGTGCTCGCCTTCGGCCGCCCTGTCCATGAGACACAGCATTACTACTATCTGTCTCGGCTCGCGGCGTTCGTATAGATCATCGTGGGGATCTTCGACAAGAACCGACGAAAGGATCGCCCGAGACAACCTTGACCTTCCTCGCGCTGACCGTCCTCCTCAGCGCCGCGACCGCACCGCTGAGCGCAGAGGTTCATGAGACTTCGACCGCCACCGCGACCTTCGCGAACCTGATCGCAGAACTCAAGGCGATCGAGCAGACGTTGACCACGACGACCTCCACCGCCGCCCTCCTCTCCGAGGAGGGAAGGGAGATGCAGACCGCGACGGCGTCGGCAGCGAGCGTCGCGTCTGGCCCCTTCGAGCGCGTCTCCGAAGGACCCCCGCCGGCGCACCGAGAGGAGGCGATCCGACTGGTCTTTACCGGCCGCTTCAACGGCCTCGGCGTCGATCGCTATCGGTTCGATCTTCCCGAACGACTCGATCGGCTCCTCACAGGACGTGGCGGGCTCTCTCGAGTGCAAGCGCATCATGGAGTCTTGGTGCAGCGATCGTCGCTCTTGGTCGCTCCCGACGGCCGCGCGAGCAGCTTGATCGACTTCTTTGCCGGCGGCTCCACGGAGCCGAACGTCGCGTGCGACTTGCCCGAGGAAGCGTGGTCTGTGCTTTCGGGCGCGGAGCGGCTGATCCTCCCCGTCGGCGAAGAGTGGCAGCCGGCGAGCGCGGCCCCCTGGTGGCTTCGCGAGCTCGCCAAGACCGGCGTGATGCGCGAGTTCGAGCGCCGTCGTTGCCGAGCCGGCGGGCATCAGGCGTTCCTGTACTCCCCTGCCTCCGACGAGTTTCGCCCGCCGAGCTGGCGGCTCTCCGACTTCGAGTTTCGACGCTAGCGGTCGACCTCCACGACGAGCGAAGGACTTCGACGATCGAGATCGTCGGCCTACCAGCCAATGAGCCCGCCCGACGCTTTCATCTGCTGAAGGCGGAGCGTGATGAGCCGGGCCCCACACTCTACGTCGACGCCGGGTCTTTCGTCGATGGCTCGAGCCGACTCGACAACGGCCGGCTCAGCCTCCATCGCCCGCTCGCGTTTGAGATGCTCTCTCGCCTGCGCCCCACGGCCCTCGTGCCCGGGCAGACGGAGCTGATCCCGGGCGTGGCGGACTTCCTCGCGCAGGCGCGGTTCGCGCGGCTCCCCTACGTAGCAACCAATTGGGCCACCGAGCACCCTGGGGATGCGCTCCCGAAGTCGCTCATCTCCGACGTCGAGCTCACCTCGAGCGTCGTCTTGCGGGTGGCATTCCTCGGGATCGTCGATCCCAACCTCGAGCGCCGGGTGGCGCACCTGAAGACCGACGGGATTCGCATCGGCGAGCCGATTCAGGCCGTCCATGACGAGCTCGATCGGCTTGCGAGGGACGCGCATCCGCCCGACGTGGTCATCATCCTGACCTCGGCGGGCCCGGAGGTCGTCGACAAGATTCGACGAGTTCCCGGGATCGATCTCGGCGATGCGAACTCCGCCGAAGATCGGACGACCCAAACGACGATCCACCTGAAAGCCGACAACGACGACCACCGTCCCGTCGCGGCGCTCTTGCCGTTGCGGGCGATCGGTTCGGCGAAGCTGACCCTCTCCCACGACCAAACGAGGTGGGCGCTCACCACCATCGACTCGTCCTTTCTGGAGACGAGGGAAGATCTGCTCCCCGATCCGCGGGTGACGGCCGTGCTGCCCCAAGTGCGCGCGGCCGCCTATCCGCGGCTCGAGAAGATCCGCCTACAGAAAAAGCCCGGAGGACCTTTGGCCGCGCTGACGGATGATGAGTGGCAACACGTCGTCTGCGAGTGCGTGCGCAAATACACCAGCGCCGACGTCGTGTTCCTCCCCGATCTGCCGAGCATCGAGCGACTGCCCGGGGCCATCTCCGGGATCGTGCTCGCCCAGCGTTTGGCGGTGATCGATCAGCTCGCCGTCGACGCCGTGGGGGGGACGATCTGGCCGGCATCCTCCATCAACCTCCGCCGGGCATCAGTACCGCCTGCAGAGGCCAGCTGGGAGCGGCAGGGAACGAAGTTGGGGGACGTCCGCTTTCGAGCGCTCGGACCTATCGGATCGCCACCACCGATCGGGCGATCGTCCTCGGCTTGGGCGAGCGCTTGGCCGCGGTCCACGCGGCGCGACTATTCGAGTCGAGCGAGGTCGAGCGATTGGTGACGTCCAATGGCGATCCGACGACCCTTCGTCACTAGGGCCAAGGCGTCGAGTGCATCGTCCGTCCATGTTCGCGCCTTTCGGCGACTCGGCGTCCTGGTCCTCAGTTGCGGTGTCCTTGCTGGGCTCGGTGCCACCTCGTTCTGGAGGATTCGCTCGTTGCGGACAGCCGAGAGTCGCGCGATCGGCCAGCTGGAGGATCGCGTCGTGCTCGGCAAAATCCGGCTCGCGTTCGAGCATGAGATCGCCGCCGGTCGCGGATACCTCGTCGCCCGATCAGGAGACTTCCAAACCCGCGCGGAAGGCGCTCGACGGGAGTTCTTGGACAGCATCGGGAATCTACGGCGGACTATTTCGTCCGATCGCATGAACACGTTCATCAACGGGATCGTTACGCAGGAGCAGGTGCACCACGACGCCCCCAAAAATTTCGCCCGCGAGATTCGGTCCACAGTACGCAAGACGGCCCCCGGTAACACCGTCGACTTTAGCCATACTTGCCCCAGGGTCCGCGCGCCGTGAACGACCGCCACAAAGCCCGGAAGGTATCTCGTTGCGTGTCACCAGGATTCAGCTCGCGAGTGTCTTGGCGCGGGCCACCTCAGCTTCGAGTTCGGCGATCTTCCGATGGAGCGGCGCGGTCGCTGCTGCGATCTCCGATTCGGTAAACCGCGGCGTGATGTACCCCGGACAGTTCCAATCGAAGGCAACGATGTCGAGCAACACCAATCGTTCGACGCGGCGCCGGAGCGCGATCGACGGAGACAGGCGATCAGCGATCCGCTGATGCTCCTGGGGGGCCAGCACGCGCGCCTTGGCCAGGATCTTCAACCGCTGCGCCGGATAGTCCATCAAGAAGAGGGCGACGCGACCCGCACCCCACCGCCGAATACGACGTCAACAGGCTGTAGGCAGGAGCACTGGCTTCGTCGGGGCGACCTCTTAAGTTCGGAAGCGCGGCCCCGGGGTATCGGATTTTCATAACCATACTTGCTCGGCCGTTGCCTGCCTCGCCCCGGAAGTCCATGCGTACACGCTCCGGAGCAGGGGCGTTCTCGAGGAACTCGTTGAGATGCTCGGTGGACCACGTGTAGCAGGTTTACCGATAGAACGCCTTCCCCTGTGTTCGGCCGTGCATGCGAAACCGCTGATGGCCACCAGAATCATCTCCGGGAGCGCGTCAACAAGACGTGCCCACGAAAAGTCTGCTTCGCCGCACCGACCTCCTGGGCTCTTCCGCTGGCGTGACACCAGTATGGCCTTTGGCGGTTTTGTTCCCGTGTCGAGAGTCTTCTCTTGCCCCAAAGGGTCACCGCGTGCAAACCAGCGGGAGCCCTCTGTTGGGCACGTGCCCACGACGCTCGGTCCCTTGAATTCGCCGAGGGACCATCTCCGTGGTGCCGCAACAACGCATTCAATCCTGGCGAGTCCATTGAAGGACTCAAATGCAACCAACCTTCCGCTCCGGCTGTGCAAGTGACTCGTCGTCCTCCTGTGTCTCCGAAGAAACAGGAGATTGCAAAATGAACCATGCAGCGAAACGCAAGACCAAGAAGCTGCACGCGCTCGAATCTGGGAGAACCGAGCGCGACCTCCTCCAAGCGCTCGGACAATGCCTCGCAAGGCGATTCGACCCTGATCTGTTCGACTATCCATCGTGTATGGAGTGCGGTGCCGCGTGCCACGATGACTTCGCAGTACAGGATCAGATTTGGCTCCAAGCGGTTCCCGGCTGCGCTGGACACCTTCATCTCTGCTGCCTTGAAAAGCGTGTCGGGCGGGCTCTCGTTGTGGAAGACTTCCAGCAGGACGCGCCGTGCAATCAAGAGCTCTTGGTAGCAATGCGGTGTGGCTGGCACTGGGAGAGTCTCCAGAACTTCGACAGCCGGCTGAGAACGATTGCCTGGTTGCTGCTCAAAAGGCTTGAAGCCGGAACGTATCCGTTGCCCAACGATCAAGTCGGCCCCGATCGTCCACTTTCGGAGGATCCCGCGCGGCTTCTTTCGGAAATAATAGAAGATGGCACACTCGGCGAACTTGGCACCTTCATGACCTTGATCGACTCTCGAACCTAGCGCCTGCCAACTCGAGGTCCGCCATCATGTGCACTCGTCCCCGACGGATTCGCTTGAGATGTTCCGTTGTGCAGGACCACCAACGAAATATCGGTCTCCGGCGCGCCGCCAGAGAAGGTTGATCATCGACTGAACCCGCTAATCGCAGCGTCAACAGGTTGGGGTGCGAGGATGGGAAGCGCCCGTGCTGATCTCCGTCTCTCCGTTCACGCAGTTGGTCACCGATCAATGCACAGAGATCGCTCAGCTCAGAGCGGGCGGACGCCCATAGAGGCGCCATACTTCGCCCACCTTGCTCAACTCTACGCCCTCGCATCCTGCGCAGTTGCAGGGTGCGGTGACCCTCCACTCCAAGTTGCGCCACAGCATGCTCTCGGCAACGGCTTGAAGATCCCGCCTCAAGGTCCCACGCTGGTGCAACTCGAAGCTTACGAGGCTCAGCAGGTCGTTGCTCCTGCCCTCCTTGGCGGCCTCGCGCGCAAGTTTCGATAGTGCAGCGCGACTCTCCTGGATCTCATTGTTGGTCAACATGTACGAATCCTTCCTCCGCGAGTCGGCTCACCGATTGCGATGAGCCTTTGTCGCCGATGGGGGCCATGCTGCGGTTCGGAGGGATCGGTGGGGAGCGGGACGTCCAAGCGAGGCGCTCAGGGCGAGAACGACGGCTGAAATCGTGTCGCTGTAGGACGAGTCGTTGTTGGCGACCTTTGGCTGGATCTTCATCCCATGAAGAATGTCTACGGTGGTACGGTGCGCTGGGGTACCGGGATCAACCTCCAGTGAATCTGGGACCGGTACCGAAGCTTCGAGCCGCCGCTCGCTGGAAAGCAGCCCCGGCAGTGGAGCGACTTGGCGACGTCGGAAACGAGCAGGTCCGCCCGCCTCGTTCCGCATTCCGGACACAAGAACCAGGGCCGCAAGCCGCCAAACCCACCAGGTGTGTGCTGAATGAAGATCTTCCATCTGCCGAGTTCGACGGTGACCGGAGCGTCGCTGTCGCCATGACGCTCTGGCAGGACATCACGTACCCTCAGGCGAGGAACGTCTTCGACAGCACGGGCTGTGGAAATCATCTTGGGAAGCCCTACTCCTCGGATCCGATCCTCAGCGACTGCACGCCACCGTTGACGTTCTTCACAGCGATGTTCACCTGCGGCCGCCTGCTTCGGATCAGCGCCTCCACGGCGGCCCGAGCCTCGGCTCTTGCCCAACATGCCATGCGGTCGACTTTGGACGCCTCCTTGATGCGGCCGTCGCTCATCAGTTTGGTCGCGACCATCGCGCGGACCTGGGCTGCGAAGAAGCTGCCAAGAGCGATGTCGGCGAGCAGCGCAATTTCGGGAGTGCGACCGTAGCGTTCGATCAGAGCTGCACGTACCGGGGCCATCGACGAGAAGATCTCGGCCTCGGTCTGATTGCCGAAACCGGGCATCAAGGACACGGCCGCTCGCCCGTTGAGGAAGGTCTCGAGTCCATCGACATCATCAATCTCCCCGCCTCTGCCGCCGACGAATAGATCCAGAACTTCGTCGACTGACATCGGTGCGTAGTCGAACCGCTCGGGGTGAAGATGCGGATCACTCGTACGCGCATGTGGAAGGCGCTTCTTCATCTCCCGAGCGAGCGCGTGGGGGTCGAGTCGGATGCGATCTTGAGTCTGCACCATGCTCCTCCATTCTCAGGGTTCAATGATCCCGTGGGAAGTGGCGCATCCCGGGACCCGGAAGCGTAGTTGACGGTGCGCCCGCCGACCACCCGCGGTCCGCGGTGAAATTCGAGGCAGGCATCCTGGGATAAGCATCTTGGCAGTGAGCAATCGCTCGCCGCCTTTCATCGCCAGAAGGAGGCATTATGAATTTCACCAGGATCAGAGCTGCGCAGGAGCGGCTCGCAAACGCGGGCAGCAACCCACTGGGCACGGTGCTTTGGTGGGCGCTCAACGGAACAAGGATCAACCAGCGGGATCTCGCTGCTGTCGCAGAGCGACACGGGCTCGACGCCAGATATCTGCCGGCCGAGCTCAAGACCGCGCAGGCATTTCGGCGTGCCTGGAGACACGCGAGCACCAGACTCCCCTCAGGGCTGATGTTGCGACCGATCGGCGACAACTCCGAGGAGATCTCGGTGGGTCTCGTCCAGGAAAAGGCCGACGAGGTGCGGAAGGAGCTCGACTACGACCTCGTTCTACGGATCGCCTTCGACAAGAAGAACAGCATGATCGCGGGAGACGTCGAGCATGGAGTCGTGGAACAGGTGCGAGAGCTCTACGACCACCACCTGAACCACACCAGCGAGGACGTCCGGCTCATGATGACAGCATTCCTCGCCGAAGCCGGCGTGACGCTCAGGGATGCGGGAGGCGTGTACTTCGTACCGGAGGCGAAAGCGGTTCAGCTCGACGCTCTCTGCCGGGTGGTGGAGGAGATCGGTAGGAACCGCACTTTTCGCCTGCCGATCGTGGATACGCCGGCCACTCGGATTCTCGCTCCGAGAAGTGGCCGAGCGGACTCTCGATGACGAGGTTCGCCACCTCGAAGAAGAGCTCGCCGGGTTCAATCTCGAGAAGGTCCGGGAGAGCACGCTTGAGCGGCGCCTCGAGATGTTCGAGCAGCTTCGGTCACGAGCTGCGTTGTTCGCAGGTGTGCTCGCCTTCAAGGCAGACGGGCTGAACGAGCGCATTGCCTCGATGCGTGACCAACTCCGGAGACACCTCGCGATCGATCTCATTCCGGTCGAGCAGGCCACCCTTTCCGACTCGATGCGGAAGGTCTCCGTCGCCTTGCGCGCGCCGTTCGCGTCAGACGTGGGCTTCTGAGCGCTTCGCCAAGGTCGGCCCGACATCGGTCGGTCCGCAGCGGGTTCGGTTCCACAACAACTGCACCGCGACGGTGCAATCACAAACTGGGCAGGCGGCGGCTCAGATGCCGCCGTCTGTCCTCGCAATTGGAGGTCCAAGATGTCGAAATTGAAGACTGTTCCCGCGAGCTGCTCGGCAGCCCACCGGGCCACCCTGGAAATTCTGCGCTGTGAGCTCAAGGCGTCGTTCCTTGAACGCGACGAGATCGTCGATGGCCTGCTGTGCGCGCTGCTCGTCGGCCATCACGTGCTCCTTCTCGGCCCACCTGGGACAGCGAAGAGCGCGCTCGTCAACACGCTCACGGGCTCCATCGATGGGGCCACCTGCTTTTCCTGGCTACTAACGAAGTTCTCAACGCCGGAGGAGATCTTCGGGCCGATCTCGTTGGCTGCCCTCCAGCAGGATCGCGTCGCACGCATTACCAGAGGGAAGCTTCCGGAAGCTCACGTGGCCTTCCTGGACGAGATCTTCAAATCGAACTCGGCGATCCTGAACGCGCTCCTCACGCTGGTGAACGAGCGGGTCTTCTTCAACGATGGGAAGGCGGTCCCGTGCCCGATCCAGACGCTCGTCGCCGCGAGCAACGAGCTGCCCGATGGTCACGAGCTGGAGGCCCTCTTCGATCGCTTCGCGCTTCGGTATTGGGTTCCGTACGTAGCCGAGCCTCGAAGCATCCGATCTCTGCTGGCGAGCCCGATGGCGCCACGGAGTCCCTCCATCACGCTGGCGGATCTCAGCCTCTGCCAGAGTGAGGCGGCGAATGTGACCATGCCGGACGCGGTGATCGACGCAGTCATCGCGATCAAGCAGAAGACCGAGGAGCAAGGCTTTCGGTCGTCGGACCGGCGCTGGCGGAAGCTCATCGAGCTGCTCAAAGCTCGCGCGTACCTCGAGGGCGATGACGTGGTCGGCGAAGACCACCTCGAGGTCCTCCCGGACTGCCTGTGGCGAGAGCCCAAGGAGAGGCCGGCACTCGCGGCGATCGTCGGCTCGGTAGGCAACCCGGCCAACGTGAGGGCCCTCGAGATCCTCGATGCCGCGAAGGAGTCGCTGGGCAAGCTCGGCGTCGTCGACGGGAAGGAGGCGAGCGCGAAGGCCGAGTGGCTCAAGAGCGCGTCCTTGGTGGAATCGCGCCTCAGCGACATGGAGGTGGAGCTATCGGAGCTCGTACAGCAGTACCCGAAGAGAAATCTTCGGCGCGCCAAGGAGGTGCTTGCGGCGATCACGGGGATGAAGAGCGACATTACGAAGCGCGTGGCTGCGCTCTACAGGTTGTGAGGTGAACCATGGCGGATGAGATGCAATTCGGGGCGGAGAGCGGCCCCGATCAGATCTATGTCGTGGATCGATGGAGTCAGTATCAATGGCGTCGCTACGTCGAAGGCGAGGAGACGGCGCAGGATCTTCTCAAGAACGGCGGCAAGCGGAGCTACAGCTTCCCGCGCTTCTGTCGAGAGACCTTCACCCGGCTCTTCGCCGACGATGTGCGCCCCGTGGATCGGATGAAGCCGGAGGATCAGTGGGCGGCCAATGCTCACCGGGAGCTGGGAGATCTTCCTGACTTCGACCGGCTTCGCCGACGGTGCCGGGCGGACAGGATCACCGCCGGCACGGCAGCAGTAGCCTTCGCGGAGGTCGTGCTCCAGAAGCTGCCGCCCATGAGCTCGGAGAATCCGGAACAGCTCCGGGAGCAGATCAGGGGGCTACTCCAGTTTGCGAAGAACCTGGCGGCCACGAATGGCGTCACGAAGGAAGTCGACGACCTGGTCTCCGACCTCCGGCACGAGGGTCAGGAGGCGGTCCATCGCGCTCTCGACCATGCACGTGCGGTGGACGTCTCGGAGCTTCGAGGCGTCCTCCGCGGTGCATGCCACGCCGCGCACCGGGCAGTGGACCAAGTGGACATCCAGATCGGAGCGTTCTGCGGCTGGGGCGGTGGGCCCAGCGCTGAGCAGACGGTTGGAGTCGAAGTGAAGGCTGAGCTCGCCCGGTACGTCGCCAGGAGCGAGAAGCTCCAGGCTCTGGCTCGAGAGGCAGGGCGTCTTCGACGCATCGCAGCCGCGAAGCAGCGGACAAGGGTGGACCAGGCGCGGGAGGAGGTCGTCGAAATCGAGCTCGGCGCGGACATCGATAGAGTGTTGCCGTCCGAACTGGTGCTGCTCGCCGATCCTTGGCTGTCTCTAGAGTTCGCTCGTCGATTCTGCGAGCGAGGTTTGCTTCAGTACAAACTGGGTGGCAAAGAGGCGCTCGGGAGGGGGCCTCTCGTCGTGTGCATCGACGAGTCGAGCTCGATGGAGGGCGCGAAAGAGATCTGGGCGAAGGGCCTCGCTCTTGCTCTCCTTCAGGTTGCGACGACGCAGCACCGTTGGTGCCGGGTCGTGAGCTTCAACTCGACCGTGGTCGACGTGCGCGACTGGCACCCCGGCAAGGTGGACCCTCTCGAGCTGGTGCGAAGCATGGAGCGCTTCCACGGCGGAGGAACCTCATTGGAGGCACCCCTAACGAGTGCTCGGGAGTCGATCGAGAGCCACCGCAAGTTGAGACGCTCCGACGTTGTGCTGATCACCGACGGTGAATCCGAGGTCGGAGCGGATTTCATCGAGAATTGGAAAGAGGCACGGCGCAGGCTCGAATTCGCCTGCTACGCCGTGCATGTCGATGCCCCCGGCGGCATCGCTCCTCGAGTGTTTGCCGAGCTCGCGGATGTCGTGATCGGCCTGGCGGACCTGGCCAACGACGGCCTGGCCACGGACGCGGTCTTCGGCAGCATCTGAAGAACAAACAACCGCTCATCGGGCCGCGCAGAAGGCGTGCAGCGCACTCGTGTGCCCGGAGAGCTCGAACGAAATGAGAAGGAGAAGATCAGATGGAGTTCATCAAGAAGGTTCTGCAAAACGACGAGGTGAAGCGCGGGGCGTCTCACTTCTTCGTCGGCCTCGCGATCGCGGCAGTCTCGAAGCTCGTCTTCGGAGATGACCAGGAGCCCGCACTCGCCTCGGACCATGATTCCGAAGACGACGAGCGGGACGAGTAGCACTCGATGCAGCGAGGCGGTGGGTTACGGCTCGCCGCCTCGCTGCACCGCATGGAGGTGTCAAAGTGAGAAAGAGACTTTGGATCACGGCCTCGGATCTCGCCGTCGAGCTCATGCTGCAAGCCAATCTTCTCGGCGCGGTCGCTCAAGGGGTCGGGGTGGTTCTCAGCGGGCTGGTAGCTTGGCTCGGCGATGAAGCAAGCACTTCGACAACGGGTTGGGCGCCGAGCATTGCCGTGTCACGACCTGGGATGTGGAGCGGAGTGATCGTCGTTCATCAGAACCGCGCGGCGTCGTGGCTACTCTTGCGAAGCGCGGATCAAGCCGACGTGCATGAACGCGGCGTCGATCATGGGATCAGGAGCGGATCCTGCGAGCTGGCCGACCGTCGGGCGGATCCGTTCGAGCCAATGAGCTGAGGCAGAAGCCTCAGCCGCACGTCGTCTCCAACGACGACTCATCAAACAAGCCATACCGGATCATCGGTCGGTTCCGATGACTCGAGTCTTTCAGCGTCGCCACTGGCGGCGCCACGCGGAGGTGTCATGTTTTCAGGAGAAGAATTGAAGGAGATCTATCGGCGTCTTGCGGAACCCTTTCCGGAAGAAGCGATCGAAAGAACAAAGGGAGAGATCACGCGAAAGGGATACGACACGAGCGGGCTCAAGTACCAGTACGTCGTGAACCGGCTCAACGAGGTTCTCGGACTCGGCGGATTCCGGGTCGAGCGGACATTCTCGATTCGCGAGCGCGAGGCACGAAGTGGACAGATGATGGTCGAGGCGACCTGCGATCTCTTGATGAAGCTCGGTCGGTGGAGCGATGGAGAGTTCGTCGCATTTGCTGAGGCAACGGGAACCGGCGGGCACACGGCCACGACGGAAGCCGATGCAAAGAAGGGTGCCTTCACCAATGGCTTCAAGAAGGTCGCTGCGTTCTTCGGGGTTGGGTGGCAGGCATACGCAGGCGTCATCGACGACGACAATCTGCCCGTCGGCTCTTCCGGCGATCCGCCGTCTCGACGGAACGGCGCCCGCTCAGAGAAGCGGCCCGTGCAGGGGAGAGGCTCCAACGGGAGCAATGGATCGAACGGTCGGATCACGACCGCTCAGCTCGAGCGCCTGCGAGTCCTGGTCGCGGACGTCGGAGGGGATTGGGGACGGTATCGCGACCACGTTCGGGGCGAACACAAGGTCAATGTCGAGTACTCGGATCGTCGTCTCGCGGATCAACTGATCGCGAGCCTCATTGCAACCGCAGAGAAGCGGAGAGCGAACGGCGCTCATCCATCAGGGAGGTCGCCATGATCGCCGCAGCTCGGAGACGACCAGAGCGAGACGGGCTCCACGTGTCGGCGTCGGCGATCCGCACACTTCAAGAGTGCGGCCGGGAGTGGTGGTATCAAAAGGTCGAGGGTCGTCCACCGGAGGATGTTCCAACAAGGCTCGTGCTCGGAGTCGCCGTCCACGAGGCGCTTGCAGTGTTCTACAGCGCGATGAGAGACGGCAAGGACCTGCCGTCGACGGTAGATCTGGCGAGGACAGCCGGTGCGTCAATGGAACGGTCGGCCGCCAGTGGGAGTGCCGTCGCCTTCGCTGAGGGCGAGGGACTCGACACGTTGGAGGCACGAGCCCTTGGGCTCCTCACCGCGTTCATGGCCAGCGGGTATCGACCGCAGCGTGTTCTCGCGGTGGAGGAGCCTTTTGCGCTGATCTTGTCCGATCCAGAGACCGGCGAGGTACTGCCGTACGAGGAGCGGGTGGTGGGGGTCATCGACCTGGTGGCGGAGGACGATGGGCGCGTCGTCGTCGTCGACCACAAGACTGCAGCGAGGTCCGATCGGCAGAAGGGTGAACGTGCCGATACGCAGATGGGCTTCTATTCCTGGGCGGCCAAGCAGATCCTTGGCGAGGAGGAGGTCGAGCTTCGATACCAGAACGTCATCAAGACGAAGGTCCCAAAGGTCGAGGTCCAGCCGATCGAACTGCAACGTCAGGACGAACGCGAGGCCATCGAGGCCGCAGCGGGGGCCATTGAGCTGATCCACGTCGCAATCACGCACCCGAACGGAAAGCGGTTGATGAGCCGTAGGCGATCGTGGCGGTGCAGAGAGTGCGGCTATCGGAGGCACTGCGGGGAGGATCGGACGTGACTCGTCGATCGTGGCAGCTTGGTGGGCCACCCTTCGTCGAGATCGAGGGATGTCTGTTCGTGAACCTGAGCTACAAGATTGATGGGAGGCATCACGTGCGAAGGACTGCGAGATCGCTTCAGCTCCGGCGGCTTACTCTGAGCGAGGAGCAGCTCGTTCGAGAGATCCTCGCCGACGCGATGGTCGAGGGCTGGGCGCGGATCATCCGCTAGGAACCGCGCACCCGAGATCCTTGGCGATGTGCACGAGCGGCCGCCTCCGCTGCGAGGCCGGGGAGGTCAATGAGCGTGCTGAGAGATCTAGACGATTCTGATGTGCACGTCGGGCTGGGGGCGGTGAACAACTCCGCTGCCGTCAGCCCGACGTGCGGCAGATCCCGAACAGTGCAACACGACGGCGCTCAACAGGCCGGCGTGGGAACGCCTCACTCAGTAGGCCGTGCCGGGCTCAAGAAAGGCCGGATCAGGATCGTTCTCGAACCCGGTCGAGTTCTCTGGCGATGCGGAGAAGCGCTCGACGGTGATCCGTGGACCAGGAAGCGAGAAGAGCACGGAGCTCGGCGATCTCGCCGGGCTCCTTGGGAGTCGGTGGGGCGACATCGGCGAACACTTCGGCCGGCGTCATGCCCACCGCCTCACTCGCACGCAGGAGAACGTCCAGAGACGGGGTCCGCTCGCCGCGCTCCAGCAGGCCGATGTAGGAGGAGTTCACACCAACGCGCTCGGCCACCGTGGCCTGGGATAGACCGAGCTGCTCGCGCCGCGCTCTTAGCCGTTTCACGGCCTTCTTGGTGACGTTGCCGATGCCCATCCCCGTCGGGTGCGATGGTCATGTGTTGGTATCGAGAGCGCTACGATCTGTAAGTATTGAATCCCATCATGACTCCCAGTAGCTATGACCCGTGCGACGTCGAGTACAGGGCTTAAGCCCGCCGTCATCACGGTGCCCCCAACCTTGGTACGGAGTTGGCCAGGAAACACGTTGGCTCAGAGGTCGCGCCGCCATTGCAGCGCTGGCGTCGATGATGTTGCTCCTTGCCTGTAAAGAGGACGTTCCGATTGCCTCGGCCGATGTTGGCGTGCCCGCAACAACCGTCCAGGCTGCGGTTCAGCACCCTCGTACCTCACCACCAACGCTAGACGCGGTTGCTCCGATCATTGCGGCCATCAACAGCGCCCAGATCGACAAGCTCCCGACACTGCTTCATCCCGACGCCATCCGCGACGATCAACAGCACTGTGCCAGGCAGGCAAACTGTGACGCCCTGCTCGGGAAGGCACGTTGGCTTCCAGAGGTGGCCAGGGCCTTCAAGTGCGTCACCAGCACGAACACAAGCCCGGTAAATCCGGCGTGCACGGAGGAGGCCGCCAGGGACGAGACATATCTCTGGCTGCGCTGGCTGAAGGATCTCGGTCTCACTCCCTGTGAAGCCGGTGATTCCGTCTGGACGGACACCGAACATCCCATCGCGGCCATTCCACTGCGGTGCCAAGGAGCAAATGGAGCGGTGCCCCTTCGTCTCTCCGACGAAGGCAAGTGGATGCTCACGTCAGGTTACGAGAGAGACCGCCCGATGAACAATGAGTCCGGCTTCGGGTGGGGCATGGATTTTCGCATCTACGTGGAGAGCGCGTTCATCGACAAGACCGTTCAAGATCACCGATGGGCTCGGATGGTCGCGAAGGCCAAGAAGCAGAGCGGAGGAGCCAAGTGAAGCTGCCGTGCCCCATCTGCGCCGAGGAGTATCCAAGAGTCGGCCAGAAAGTGCCGGTTCTGTGGCGAGTGGCTCACCAGCACCGGCTCCGCACCGCACACGAAGGGGAGGCCTCCCCACGCCCTCAACGCCGGTCAGTTCGGAGGGTTCCTGATTCTCTTCGTCATCGTCGGTTTGGTCGCGGGGTTCGCCGTTACCTGCGGATGTCAAACACCAGCCAAGGTCGAAACCCCGGACTCGCAACAAGAGAGGATCGGCCCGGTCGACCGGCTGGCCGAGGACCGCGGAGGCAGGATCGAAGGGGGCTACGCCGGGGCGGCATTTGGGGATGCCGCTTTTCCCGGCTCCGCCCTGTGCCGGCCAGCCTCTGTTGAGATGAGTCGTCGCCCGCAACTTCGCTTGCAGCCCCCGATCACCTGATCGGCCAGACGAGGCGTGCGAGACGGCGCTCGAGTGCAGAACGGTCGCGCGTCGAGAGGGAGAAGTGAGCGTGGATCCGTCGGGCGAGCGAGCGAAAGTGGTCTCGATGGAGCTCGTCAGGCTGCTCGCGCAGGAGGCTTGCGGTCGAGTCGATCCAGAAGAAGCGATCGATCATCCGGTCCGCGGAGAGCGCGCGGTCGATGAGATCTCGGAGCGCGGCTTTGGGCTCTTGGTGAAGCGCGAGCACGGCGCGCTTCTGTTCGTCGAGGTGAGCGAGCCAGTGGTCTCTGAGCGCGACGCGCTCGTTGATGAGCGCGAGGGTGATGGCGTCGGCTTCGTGGACGTGGGCGAGGTTCTTGACGATGCCGAGGAGGTATCGCGCGTCGGCGGAGTCGGGGAGCGTGCCGCGGTTCCGCTTGCCCTCGAAGATGGCGATGCTCTCGGCGACAGTGTCGCGGTCGTAGCGTGCGATGGCGGTGCGGAAGTGATGCTCGGGATCGAGGAGACCGAGGCGCGCGAAGGCGTCACCGAGCGCGTGGAGGACGAGCGGGTCCGACCGTGCAAGCTGAGTTGCATACGCTCGTTCCTGTCGTCGCCGGCGTTCTTCGAGGGCCTGCTTGGCCCGCGCGATCTCCTCCTCGGTCCGCGATGAGGAGAGGTAGAGGTCGACGCGGGTCCTCCAGGATCGGTCTTTACGCGGGCGATGGTTGAGCGTTCGCGCGAAGGTCTGGACGCGCAGTCGGAGGAGTTCGCGGGCGAGCTCGCGCGGGGTGGTCGCGCGGACGGCGAGCGGGGGCGCCTCCTGGGAGAAGAGCCCGAAGGCGCCCTCCACGTGCGCCTTGTTCTCGGGCCGCCCGAGCGTGGCGCGGATGCGAAGCGTATCGCCCAGCGCGGCGTCGACCTCATCGGTGTGATTCGAAGGACGGTTGTCGAGGAGCAAGGCGAGTGGCGGTGCGCCGGTGGTGTTCACTCCGTCCTCGAAGGACTCGACGACGGCGCCGCTGTCCTCCTCGTCGCGGATCGAGGCGCCGACGAAGGCGCCGGAGGCGGTGTCAACGTCGAGCTCGAGGTTGAAGAGGAACGGTTCGTCGTTGACGTGCACGAGGACCTCCATGCCGTCTCCGACCCACTGAGCTCCGGGAAAGAAGCTCTCGAAGGTGTCCTTGGTCGCCTTCTCATCAGGAGACCGTCCTTTCCTCGGACGCGGTGTCCGTTCGCCGTGGACGAAGAGGATGCGTGCGATGAACGAGCCGCCGTAGGGCAGGCGCAGGTGTTGGCGGACGTGGGAGACGAACGAGGAGAAGTCTCCGCACCAGGTCTTGTAGGCGGCGAGGATCGATTCGATGTGGATCGAACGCGCCTCGTCGGGCTCGGCGACGGGCTCGTCGTTGGTTGATGCGACCGGTTCGAGCGCATCGCCTTGGGTGCGGCGCCAGTCCTCGAGGGTGGGCAGAGGCACGCAGGTGGCCGCTGCGAAGCGGGCGAGCTCGAGGTCCGGGTGCGCCTCGCGGAGCTCGAGGATGCGGACGCGGAAGGCGTCGGAGTAGATGCGGCGTAGTGCCGTCCCCGAGACGCAGCCGGGATGGGCCATGACGAATTCGAGCACGGCGTGCGCGATGACGAGGTCCTCACCCGAGAGCGGACGAGGATCCGATCTCACCGGCCGCCCGACGGCGCCGACCAGCCCCAAGAGCACCTCTTCGAGACGGGCAGCGATCTCGTAGGCGCGGCTCTTCGCAACCTGGGTGGCCTCGAGGATCGCCGCGACGCTGGGATGAGGGAGCCCGAGGCGATCGAGGTGCTGGCGCGCGCACAAAAGGAGCGCCGCGAGGGCGGTGGAGGGGACAGCGGGCGTGGGATTCGAGTAGAGCAGTCAGCGGCGGGTCCTCCGGTTCCTCGGAAAGGTTTGTTTCGCAACTCACCCTTGCCGCAGGAGGCGAAGGACCGCCACCTTCAATCGCGAAGCTCGAGGATCCGGCGGCCCATCAACCAGACCTCGGGCACGCCGTCCTTGGTGACGACCTTGAAGAGCTCGAGCCGGCGATCGCGCAGATCGAGATCGTCCTTGTCCTGTCCGGCGCCGGCCTCAATGCGCGCGAGGACCTCGTCCGCCCGCCCGTAGTACCGATCCGCCGGAACGAGCAGACCGCCGAGCGCGTGGTGGGTCCGCGCGTGGTTGTACCAGTGCAGGTGCGCGGCGAGCCGGCGTCGCATCTCCGCGAGGTCGTAGAACCGGTTCACGTCGAACAGCTCGGTGTGGAGGTTGCCGTTGAACGCCTCGATCTTTCCGTTCCACTCCTTCTCCTGGGCCACGATCTGATCGATCCCGAGCTCCGTCAGGTACGCGGTGAAGCGCGAGACGCCGCGCCACGACCAGAACGCGGCACCCTTATCGTGCAGCACCATCTCCGGCTTTCCGTGACGCGCGATCGCGTCCTCGAAAGTCTCGATCACGAAGTCGGCGCGCTCCGCGTCGCTCACGCCGTGTCCGGTGACGAAGCGGGCGCAGTCGTCGAGCAGGATCAAGGTGTGGGCATCAGCGCGGTTGATGAAGCGATGCACGTAATCGAGGTGCCACATGTGATTGGGTCGCACGGCCTCGAACCGCTCGTCGTGCTTCTTCCTCTTCACCCGCGGCGGTCGGTAGCCCGCGTCCTCCATTACCCGCCGCACCGTCCGCGTCGAGACCTTGATGCCTTTGCGCCGGAGCTGGTTCCGGATCTGGCTGGGGCCGAGGCCGGGGTGACGCTTCCACTCGGCCAGGATCTCCTGGTCACGCTGCGCCTCGATCTCGTCCGGTGCCGGTCCGCTCGTCGGTGCGGGGGCCTCACCCTTCGCCGCCTTCCTCGCCTTCGCGCGCCAGTCGTAGACGGTGAAGCGACTCATGCCCAGCTTCTCGGCGGCGGCCTGCACGCCGTGCTTCGACGCGTACTCGACGGCTTCGGCGATCTGCGAGGGCGTGTACTTCTTCGCCGTGCGGCCCCGCTCTACCTTCGCCTCGCCTCCTCGCTCCTTCTTCAGCTTGCTAGCCAACCTTCGTTTCGAATTGCTTCGAGCACTTCGCTCTTCACGCGACTTCGCGAGCCAGCGACTGACGTTGCTCTGATCGATGCCATGCTTCTTCGCCGCCGCGCAGACGCCGATCTTCTGCGCCTCGTCGACGACAGCGCGCCGCTGCTCCTCGGTGTACGAACGCCGTTCCTTGCTGCGCCTGCCACGTCTCTTCGTTGCCATCTACAACCCCCCGCCGCCGAGAGATTGCCTTGCACCCGGTCCGGGATTTCAGGCCTCGGCAGCCATGGAAGTTGTTGAGCAAGCGCAGTTACCTGCGGATGTCAAACACCAGCCAAGGTCGAAACCCCGGACTCGCAACAAGAGAGGATCGGCCCGGTCGACCGGCTGGCCGAGGACCGCGGAGGCAGGATCGAAGGGGGCTACGCCGGGGCGGCATTTGGGGATGCCGCTTTTCCCGGCTCCGCCCTGTGCCGGCCAGCCTCTGTTGAGATGAGTCGTCGCCCGCAACTTCGCTTGCAGCCCCCGATCACCTGATCGGCCAGACGAGGCGTGCGAGACGGCGCTCGAGTGCAGAACGGTCGCGCGTCGAGAGGGAGAAGTGAGCGTGGATCCGTCGGGCGAGCGAGCGAAAGTGGTCTCGATGGAGCTCGTCAGGCTGCTCGCGCAGGAGGCTTGCGGTCGAGTCGATCCAGAAGAAGCGATCGATCATCCGGTCCGCGGAGAGCGCGCGGTCGATGAGATCTCGGAGCGCGGCTTTGGGCTCTTGGTGAAGCGCGAGCACGGCGCGCTTCTGTTCGTCGAGGTGAGCGAGCCAGTGGTCTCTGAGCGCGACGCGCTCGTTGATGAGCGCGAGGGTGATGGCGTCGGCTTCGTGGACGTGGGCGAGGTTCTTGACGATGCCGAGGAGGTATCGCGCGTCGGCGGAGTCGGGGAGCGTGCCGCGGTTCCGCTTGCCCTCGAAGATGGCGATGCTCTCGGCGACAGTGTCGCGGTCGTAGCGTGCGATGGCGGTGCGGAAGTGATGCTCGGGATTGAGGAGACCGAGGCGCGCGAAGGCGTCACCGAGCGCGTGGAGGACGAGCGGGTCCGACCGTGCAAGCTGAGTTGCATACGCTCGTTCCTGTCGTCGCCGGCGTTCTTCGAGGGCCTGCTTGGCCCGCGCGATCTCCTCCTCGGTCGGCGATGAGGAGAGGTAGAGGTCGACGCGGGTCCTCCAGGATCGGTCTTTACGCGGGCGATGGTTGAGCGTTCGCGCGAAGGTCTGGACGCGCAGTCGGAGGAGTTCGCGGGCGAGCTCGCGCGGGGTGGTCGCGCGGACGGCGAGCGGGGGCGCCTCCTGGGAGAAGAGCCCGAAGGCGCCCTCCACGTGCGCCTTGTTCTCGGGCCGCCCGAGCGTGGCGCGGATGCGAAGCGTATCGCCCAGCGCGGCGTCGACCTCATCGGTGTGATTCGAAGGACGGTTGTCGAGGAGCAAGGCGAGTGGCGGTGCGCCGGTGGTGTTCACTCCGTCCTCGAAGGACTCGACGACGGCGCCGCTGTCCTCCTCGTCGCGGATCGAGGCGCCGACGAAGGCGCCGGAGGCGGTGTCAACGTCGAGCTCGAGGTTGAAGAGGAACGGTTCGTCGTTGACGTGCACGAGGACCTCCATGCCGTCTCCGACCCACTGAGCTCCGGGAAAGAAGCTCTCGAAGGTGTCCTTGGTCGCCTTCTCATCAGGAGACCGTCCTTTCCTCGGACGCGGTGTCCGTTCGCCGTGGACGAAGAGGATGCGTGCGATGAACGAGCCGCCGTAGGGCAGGCGCAGGTGTTGGCGGACGTGGGAGACGAACGAGGAGAAGTCTCCGCACCAGGTCTTGTAGGCGGCGAGGATCGATTCGATGTGGATCGAACGCGCCTCGTCGGGCTCGGCGACGGGCTCGTCGTTGGTTGATGCGACCGGTTCGAGCGCATCGCCTTGGGTGCGGCGCCAGTCCTCGAGGGTGGGCAGAGGCACGCAGGTGGCCGCTGCGAAGCGGGCGAGCTCGAGGTCCGGGTGCGCCTCGCGGAGCTCGAGGATGCGGACGCGGAAGGCGTCGGAGTAGATGCGGCGTAGTGCCGTCCCCGAGACGCAGCCGGGATGGGCCATGACGAATTCGAGCACGGCGTGCGCGATGACGAGGTCCTCACCCGAGAGCGGACGAGGATCCGATCTCACCGGCCGCCCGACGGCGCCGACCAGCCCCAAGAGCACCTCTTCGAGACGGGCAGCGATCCCGTAGGCGCGGCTCTTCGCAACCTGGGTGGCCTCGAGGATCGCCGCGACGCTGGGATGAGGGAGCCCGAGGCGATCGAGGTGCTGGCGCGCGCACAAAAGGAGCGCCGCGAGGGCGGTGGAGGGGACAGCGGGCGTGGGATCGAGTAGAGCAGTCAGCGGCGGGTCCTCCGGTTCCTCGGAAAGGTTTGTTTCGCAACTCACCCTTGCCGCAGGAGGCGAAGGACCGCCACCTTCAATCGCGAAGCTCGAGGATCCGGCGGCCCATCAACCAGACCTCGGGCACGCCGTCCTTGGTGACGACCTTGAAGAGCTCGAGCCGGCGATCGCGCAGATCGAGATCGTCCTTGTCCTGTCCGGCGCCGGCCTCAATGCGCGCGAGGACCTCGTCCGCCCGCCCGTAGTACCGATCCGCCGGAACGAGCAGACCGCCGAGCGCGTGGTGGGTCCGCGCGTGGTTGTACCAGTGCAGGTGCGCGGCGAGCCGGCGTCGCATCTCCGCGAGGTCGTAGAACCGGTTCACGTCGAACAGCTCGGTGTGGAGGTTGCCGTTGAACGCCTCGATCTTTCCGTTCCACTCCTTCTCCTGGGCCACGATCTGATCGATCCCGAGCTCCGTCAGGTACGCGGTGAAGCGCGAGACGCCGCGCCACGACCAGAACGCGGCACCCTTATCGTGCAGCACCATCTCCGGCTTTCCGTGACGCGCGATCGCGTCCTCGAAAGTCTCGATCACGAAGTCGGCGCGCTCCGCGTCGCTCACGCCGTGTCCGGTGACGAAGCGGGCGCAGTCGTCGAGCAGGATCAAGGTGTGGGCATCAGCGCGGTTGATGAAGCGATGCACGTAATCGAGGTGCCACATGTGATTGGGTCGCACGGCCTCGAACCGCTCGTCGTGCTTCTTCCTCTTCACCCGCGGCGGTCGGTAGCCCGCGTCCTCCATTACCCGCCGCACCGTCCGCGTCGAGACCTTGATGCCTTTGCGCCGGAGCTGGTTCCGGATCTGGCTGGGGCCGAGGCCGGGGTGACGCTTCCACTCGGCCAGGATCTCCTGGTCACGCTGCGCCTCGATCTCGTCCGGTGCCGGTCCGCTCGTCGGTGCGGGGGCCTCACCCTTCGCCGCCTTCCTCGCCTTCGCGCGCCAGTCGTAGACGGTGAAGCGACTCATGCCCAGCTTCTCGGCGGCGGCCTGCACGCCGTGCTTCGACGCGTACTCGACGGCTTCGGCGATCTGCGAGGGCGTGTACTTCTTCGCCGTGCGGCCCCGCTCTACCTTCGCCTCGCCTCCTCGCTCCTTCTTCAGCTTGCTAGCCAACCTTCGTTTCGAATTGCTTCGAGCACTTCGCTCTTCACGCGACTTCGCGAGCCAGCGACTGACGTTGCTCTGATCGATGCCATGCTTCTTCGCCGCCGCGCAGACGCCGATCTTCTGCGCCTCGTCGACGACAGCGCGCCGCTGCTCCTCGGTGTACGAACGCCGTTCCTTGCTGCGCCTGCCACGTCTCTTCGTTGCCATCTACAACCCCCCGCCGCCGAGAGATTGCCTTGCACCCGGTCCGGGATTTCAGGCCTCGGCAGCCATGGAAGTTGTTGAGCAAGCGCAGTTACCCAGATGACGATCGGCTCTCGCATGGCAAGTGACCCCTCTTTCAAGACGACCGTCGAAACGTGCCGGGCTTCCGGTTCCACAGGTTGTTCGGGGCCGGCCATCAGTGCCGGAGGACTCTTCATTGGCGTTGTCACGACAGCCGGCGGCTTGTTCGCGACACGACGACGGTGGCGCCGCTCCAGGGACGGGGCTCGGAAAGAAGCGTAGATCGTGGTCCAGGGGACTCACTTTGATTTTGCCTCGTTCATTCAACCCCAGAAAGAGAATGCTGTCTGAATTTTCAGAAACTCACGCCTGCAGGGAACGGGTGACCAAAAGCCTCTTCGCCTCACCCGATCATCCGGCTTCTTGGATGTAAAGAGAATGCTGTCTGAATAATCGTTCATCAATAATGGATAAACTCAGACAGCATTCTCCGTATCATCTTATCTACTTCTGGACGTCACTCTGACTAGACCGCTTTCCTGGCGGTCGGCCTCTGCCTCTGTACCAGCGCTGCTCAAGCTCTCTGAGCTCGACCTGAGCGGGCCCGGAATCGAAGTCCCAGATCACTCGAAACACCTGAGCGTGCTTGCCGGCAAAGTGTTTCTTCTCGACCAGCAAGACATGCTCACGGAGAAAGCGGCTGACCGTCGTCCGGCGCTCGGCTGTAATATGAGGCAGCTCCCTCATGTCGTTCGCCGACAACCGAATAAAGGGCGCCGGGTGCATTGAACCGCGAATGAACGAGAGGGCCGACGCAACGGCGAGACGATCACAACCGTCTTGGAGCGTCTCTTCGACTCGCTGGATGTCTCGAACCCCTAGCGGCGCATGCATCGGCAGCGCGTGCTTTGTAATCACAGGGCGAGGCAGCTCAGTCGGCCATCCGTAAACGTCTCCGACCTCGGCAATCGCGCGGGAGACCTCGTCGTCATTTGGGTGCACCAGGCTCATTGCCGCGCAGACCTCCACGAGGGATTCAGATGCGGCCATGCCCATATCCTTGCAGCCCGATATAAACTCCCGCATCCCCTGATGGCCGGGCGGAGCGACGGACCTCGCCAACCAGGAGTAACCCGTCGGCACGCCTCGCTTCTGATCAGCCGCAACTGCGCGGGCTCGAGCCGCTGGATTCAGGATATTGAGACCGCTTGTCTCCCGCGCCTGCAGCGACTTCGGCTCCACCCACGTATTGCTGATAAATGAAGGGTCGACGCCGTGCCCTCCATCTTCACGCAACCATGGCCGTTGGCCATAGTCGAATGGGCTGAATGATGGATGAATTCGGAAACAGCCAGTGAGCACTGCGCCATCATCCCGCGTATCCAACTCGTAGCTTCCGAGGTCGATCGCGAAAAGTTCGGAGATCAATCGTCGATCACCTGTGCCGAACACGCGGGTGCCGGCCTCCTCGAGAGCCACAGCCGCCAAAAAAGCGGTCGCGACCGCGTCAGAATCGACGATTGCAGATGGCAAGCCAAGTCGACTACGAAGCCACTCAAACTCTTTGACGGTCATTACATCTACGGCGGCTACGAAACATGCCGCGCAGGACAACCGGTCTTGTAGATTCTTGACCGCAGGCAACTCCTTCCTCGGCCTGGCGGGCTCACTCCGCGCGGAAACTAGCCGTAGTTGTAGAGGCCCCGGCTTCTGGCGAAGTTTGGGTCCGTGCTCGTTGGACGGGTCCATGCCACGCATTCGCAATGGAAGATCCTTTCCGCCAGCGAGCGTGGTAGGATGCTCAACACTTAGTGCCGCTCGCGGGCTGATAGCTCCGCCTCCCGTTTGCAGCGCGAGGCGGAGCGTGTTTCAGAGAGTCTTCTTGTCACCTCCTTGGGATGGGCCGCGACCTCGGCGTCGCCCCAGTCTTACTTGCTCTAGGTCCTTGGTACCTTCTAGGTAATCGAGAACGTCGCCAACGGCCTGAAGGCAATCAAGGTTGCGATCGGGAGACGAACTCTCGACCTGCAGCAGACCTCGAAGCCGATCGCAGCGGGTCCGCGTGCCGGGAGCGAGTTGAAAGCGGCTCGGCTTGCGTCCCCGCTTGATCATGCCGCACCGCCGTTCCTCTTCCTGAATGAGCGCGATCCCGTCCATCTGCGGAGCCCCGACCAACCTCCGAACGAGTCTTTCCTGGCTGGCCTCTGGGAGCATCGATACGCGAGCAGCAACGCGAGCACGGATCCCGCCTTCGGCCCGGTCCAAACCAACGCGCTCGGAGATCGCTGGGATCGTGGCAAGCTTGGCCCGACGGATCTCGTGCACAGTTCTCGGGTGAAGCCGAAGGCTCTCGGCAATCTCCACATCAGCGTCTCCAGCTCGAGCGCGCTGAACGATCAAATGGATCTGCTGTTTGGTGATGCCGCTCATCGCAGGCTCGGCAGTTCTGGCTCTTGGCATTTCGTGTTCTCGGGCGCGTTCGATAGAAGACTGGGTCATTCGTTGCGAGCTGGTGGCCTGCATCATCGTGCTTCCGCGAGAACTACGGCGCCCTGGCCATTGAGCGCCATGCTTGGCTCTGCAGGTTTCTGTTCTTGTTTGCGCCCGTCACCTTGAGCCCCGACCTCGGCCAAAGCGTTCCTGATGCTCAACAGGATACTGCGCTCAGCATCCGCAAACGCAGCCCCGTTCCTCCGGATCGTCAATTCATCGAGGAGCGCCTTTGCCAGCTTCAGCAGCGGCGATCTCGGCCCGGTATCCGTTCCCTCTGGTCGCGGTAGCTTCGCGGCCAGAGCCTCCTTGTGAGCTTGGTTGACGCTCAGTCCGGCTCGAACCCTCTCCACGAGCTCGGGAGCGTGTCGCAGGAGATAGCTTGCCTGGCGCGCCTTGGTACCACCCCATCCAACGGCGAGCCCGGCGAGTTCGACGGCCTTTCCACAATTTCCGTCTTCGGCGACCTCGACCTCTTCCGAAGGGGAGGTCAATCTCGACACACCCTTCTTCGAGGCCGGCTTCGTTTGCCGGTTGCTCCTTCCGCCCTCACGCCCGCCTTCGGACATCCTCTTCTTGGCGGCACGGGATTCAATGTCGAGGCGCATCTCGAACTCGGCCAGCCTATCGGCATCGCTCTTCGCACGCTGGACATTGCAATCCAAAAGCATCGAACGGGCTGCGTCTTCGTCTACGGGATCGACGAATCGGACCGGAACGGTCTCCTGCTCCAGAACTTGAGCTGCGCGCAACCGTCGATGCCCAGAGATAACCGTTCGGTCCTTCAACGTCACCAGGAGTGGCTCGAGGATCCCAGCCTCCCTGATGCTAGCCACAAGGCCGTCGTCCTCCTCGCTCGAGCCTGGGGACGCCCGGTAGAGCGCCGCGTTCGCGGGATGCTCACTGAGACTGTTTGGTGGAACGAGATGAACCGCAGCTTGATCGGGCGGCGTCGGACTTGTCTGCGATACACTGGTGCGAGCGGTGGCACCGCGCAATACGACCTTCTTGCTCGGCTTGGTAATAGTCATCTTTGCTCCACTTCGTGTTCAGCGGGACGTCCTTTGACGTCCACAGTAGATCTCGACGGTACTGGCGCGTGCTGCCCTGTTGGAGCCGGTCGAGAACCGCTTTCTTGATCCCCTGTCGGAGCTGGTCTTTGCTGGGCGCGTCGCTGGCAGAGGTGCACGAGGTTTGGATGGGTAGACCAAGCAACAAGAAGCCAAGGCACTCGACTGGGAAGAGGCCGTCGAAGCGGCCACCGACCAAACGACGCCAAGGCGAACGTCTTCTGCGTGAGAACCAGCGTCTCCGCCAAAGCCTGTTACAAACAGAGGAGCTTCTCGAGCATCTCTGGGCGGACATCGTCGGGCGCTACCAGCCGCTCATGCTGGAACTGTCGTTGGATCCGCAGAACAAGGACTTCTGGTGGTTTTTCGATTTTGTGAACCTTCAGGCGTCGGATAGTGTTTGGAGGACTGTGCTGCTGGGAACAGGCGCCAGAGCCTGGGAAGATGAACGTCGCGTGCTCGAGAGGATCGCCGCCTCGCAGGAGTACTTTTCACCGAAGTTCGTGACTGAGCTGAGCACAGGTCCTCGAGCGAAGCGCGAAAAGACTGATTCGTTCGCCTTGTTCAGGCTCATTCGCCGAGATGCTCGTTACGTGGCGACTCCGTTCGTTGTGGCTTTGCTCCAGGAAGCACGGTTCATCCTCCAACAGTTGCAGATTCCAGAGGTGCACTGCGTTCTGCCTCGAGGGGACGAACACCACCCTCGGAAGACGCGTCGGAAGCCGCCAGAGGAACGAATGGAGGGTGCCAAATTGTTTACGGAGGAGCTCTCGAAGTCCGTCGCGTTCAACGTCGGCAAAGGGAGGGGCGGCGGGAACGCGATCCCGCTCCATGTAGCGACATTCGTCGAGGTTCAGTACCGAGCTCTTCAAGCGACATCTCAAGCCCTCAAGGCGCGAGCCGGAGCGGTGAGAGAGGCATGGACCGAAGATGAGGCTCGGCGAATCGCCGGCGGATACGACGTCGACGAGGAGGCCTTCGCCCATTTCTGGGCGAGTCCTCGCGGTTCGGTGAAGCAGTCGGCGATCAAGTCGGCCGCCAAAGCTTTCTGCAAACAGCCCGAGACGATCACCGAGATCCTCGAGACAGCCAAGGTCGCGCTCGGCTGGCGTTGGGACTGGATGGAACGCGGTGTCATCAAGCGTCGTTCATGGATGGAATCGCAGGGCAACTCGGTCGCTGCGGTCGCGGCGGCCGACTCGCCCAAGCGGCGCTAGAACAACGCGAGGTCGCGCTCTACGGGGATCACAAAGAACTTCTCCACCCCCTCCTCCAGTTTGGACCGGCATGTACGCTTGAGTCACGATGAGGTCTCGGGGGCGCGCGCAACACCAAAAGCACGACACGGATCAAATGGGCCCTTGGCTAGATGCCGGTGAGGCGGCGGCATACCTCGCGTTGCGCAGTCGCAAGGCTCTGTATGAAGCCGTCCATCGAGGCCAGGTTCCGGCGCATAGACTGGGCAGACGCCTTCGATTTCGCGCTGCCGAGCTTGATGCCCTTCTAGACCGGTAGGAAGCACTCGTCTTGCGGAGATCGGGTCGAAGTGCGTTCGCCGGGGGGCGTTACCTGCGCGTCCGACGGCCCCTCGGCAGGATAACGCCAACGACGTCGTCCGTCTCCACTCGACCGTCGGTGGTCGTGGCGACATTCGCAGTCGCACCGAGCAGCCAACACGCCAAGGAGTGCTCTCCTCCGAAATACGCCCATTCTTTCTCACTCTCCGC
>CAWDML010000006.1:0-292043 GCA_963803435.1 uncultured delta proteobacterium
CCGCGCGCGGCACAAGCAGCATTATCCCGCGTCCCGATTTATGCCGCGCGCTACGATTCTTGATTGCCACGTGGATGGGGGAGTCCCTCTCGGTGGTGATCGACGCGGCATAACCAGGTCTCGTCTCCTGCCCGGCGATCGACGCCGGACGAAGGAGACGACGGTGGAACAATTCTTCACGGCGCTATGCAGCGCCCCGTTTGTGCTCGAGTCCTCTCGGGCCGTGGCTCGACTCATTCGTCGAAAGACTTTCTGGGCTTGGATACACGCCCGGCTCCTGCCGATCGTACGTGGTGCTTGCAGCGGATCTCGGTCGGTGGATGGCTGAGAGCGCCCTGCCGATCGCGAGTCTCGACGAGTCCGCGATCGAGGCTTACCTCGACGCCCGCGGAACGCAGCGCGAGCGTCGGCGGTGTGCATCTAACCACGCTCTTGCGCATCTGCGTGCGGAGGGCGTCGCCGCTCAGGGAGAGGTCCACCACGATCGATCTGCCGCGACCGTTCTCGGTGAGCGCTACGCCATGTGCATGCGGAAGCAGCGCGGCGCCGCTGATGGGACGGTTGACGGTTACTTTGCAGTGGTCCGCGATTTCCTCGGCCACCGCTTCGGCAGTGGCAATCCGGACGTCGCTGCCCTCACGGCGTCGGATATCGCGGAGTACCTGGCCGGACGAGCTCTCACGCTTTCGCCGAAGAGGATGGCCTATCTCGCGTCGGCGCTGCGCTCGTTTTTCCGCTTCCTCTTCGCCCACGGTGAGACCGCAACGGATCTGTCAGCGGCGACGCCGATAGCTCAGTTGCGGCACCGCGCAACGGTCCCTCGCTACCTCTCGCCTCCGGAGGTCAGGAGGCTGCTCGACAGCTGCGATGTGGACACCTCGGCTGGGAGGAGGAATCGGGCGATCCTGCTTCTGCTGGTCCGCCTCGGCCTCCGTGCCGGAGAGGTGGCCGCGCTCGAGCTCGACGACATTCGCTGGAAGTCGGCGGAGCTCGTCGTTCATGGAAAAGGAAGCCGGGTTGATCGCCTTCCTCTTTTGTCCGACGTCGGAGAGGCAATCGCGCTCTACTTGAGAAACGACCGTCCAGCCGACGTCGTCACTCGTCGGGTGTTTCTGCGGCTCTGTGCACCGGTGCGGGAGATCGGCGGGCGCGAAGCAATCAGCACCGTCGTGCGGACCAGTTTGGCAAAGGCAGGGCTAAACCCGCTCGTGCGGGGGGCACATCTGCTGCGGCACTCCCTCGGAACGCAGATGATCCGAGATGGTGCGTCGATGGCCGAGATCGCTGAGGTCCTTCGGCATCAGTGTCCGGACTCGACTGCCATCTACGCAAAGGTCGATTTCGACGCCTTGCGAGGTCTGGCTCAACCATGGCCGGCGATGGGAGGCGGACGATGAACGACCTCTGGAAGGCACTCGAGGAGTATCTCGCTGTCCGTCGTGCGCTGGGGTTCAAGCTTCGCCAGACGGAGCGTTTCCTTCGGAAGTTTGTACATTTCGCCGAGACGGAGGGTGCCTCCGTCATCACGACGAAGCTCGCTCTGCGATGGGCGCAGGAGGATCCAGCAGCCGCTTCTGTTATTCACTCCGATCGACTGGCCATGGTCCGGCGGTTCGCCGCTTGGAGAAGCGCCGACGATCCTCGTACCGAGATTCCACCTCCGAGGCTCCTACCGCGGCGATACCGAAGGCCAGCCCCGTACATCTACACCGACGACGAGATCGACCGCATCATCATCGCCGCTGCGTCCCTCCCGTCGAACCACGGACTGCGCGGGCTGACATGCTCGACTCTATATGGGCTCCTCGCCGTCACGGGCATGCGCATAGGCGAGGCGGTCGCTCTCGACCGCGACGACGTGGATCTGCGGACCGGCATCGTCGCCGTGCGCGAAGGAAAGCTTGGGAAGACCCGCTTCATCCCGGTCCATGTCAGTACGGCGAAAGCTCTGGAAGACTACTCGACGAAGAGAGACGCGCTTCTGGGCACGCGGATGACGTCCGCCTTCTTCGTGTCGGATCGCGGTCGTCGCCTGTCGGCGTTCACTGCAGGGGAGAACTTCGTCAAGGTCTTGCAAACGATCGGGCTCCGCGTGCCCACCCCGGACGGTGGTCGCGGCCGTGGACCACGCGTGCACGATCTCCGCCATCGATTCGCAGTCTCCACGCTCATTCACTGGTACCGCGCCGGAGCCGATGTCGATCTCGAGATCCCAAAGCTGGCCACCTTTCTCGGGCACATGGGCCCCAAGGAGGTCTACTGGTACCTGCAGGCGGTTCCCGAGCTGCTTGAGCTCGCGACCCAGCGATCCCGATCAACGGGATCGGGTGGTGCACCATGAGCACCGCCGCGACTCTCGCCGCTCTCGTGCAAGGATTCTTCACGGAACGCCTGCTTCACCAGATGCGGGCCAGTCCGAACACCGTTGCTGCATACCGAGATGCGTTCCGCCTTTTGCTCCGGTACGCCTCGAACACCCTCGGAAAGGAACCCGCGGAGCTCGCCATCGATGATCTCGTTCCGGCTTTGGTGATCGACTTCCTGGACGACCTCGAATCGCAACGCGGGAACCAGGTGCGGACGCGGAATAATCGGCTCGCTGCGATCCGCTCCTTCTTTCGCTACGTCGCGATGAACGAGCCGGCGCACGCTCTGCAATGCCAGCGCATCCTTGCCATCCCACAGAAGCGCCAGCAGAAGAAGGCCATCGAGTTTCTCGAGCACGAAGAGATCGAATCCCTGGTGGCAGCTCCCGATCCTTCGACCTGGCTTGGGCGACGCGACAGGATGATCCTCCTCGTTCTGGCTCAGACAGGTCTTCGCGTTTCAGAGCTCACCTCACTGCGACGTGGAAGCGTCGTTCTAGGAGCGAGTGCTCACGTCCGCTGCGAGGGTAAGGGGCGCAAGCAACGTTCTATTCCCCTGCGCCGGGAGGTGGCTGGAGCGCTCGCGACGTGGATCGAGGAGGAGAGCCTCGCGGCGGAGGACTATCTCTTCCCGAGCAGCCGTGGCGGCCGGATCAGCATGGACGCAGTACAGCGCCTGGTGAAGAAGCACGCGCGCGCGGCCACAACTCCGTCGATTGCCGAGAAAGACGTCACTCCTCACGTGCTGAGGCACTCCACGGCGATGGCGTTACGCGAGCGGGGGGTGGACCTGAGCGTGATCGCATTGTGGCTGGGCCATGAGTCGATCGACACGACGCAAATGTATCTCCACGCCGACATCAAGCTGAAGGAACGAGCGCTCGCACGAACCAAGGCGATCCATGACGGCGCTGAGGGGCGCTTCCAGCCAGAAGACGAGCTGATGGCGTACCTCGACCGTCTATGATTATGCCGCGTCGTACAGTCGGCTCGCTCTATTGAACGGCGTCCTCTCCAGCCGCCTGTCGTTCGACGCGGCATAAATCGGGACGCGGGATAATGCTGCAAGAGCTGGCTCGGTCTCGACCTCGTGGTCTCGGTCGCGAGCAACTCGGCGTGCCTCGATCGCTTCGAGGTCCGTCGCGGCGGGAACGTGCTCATCTATCTCGCCGAAGACGCCAATCACATCGTCCGCTCGCGGCTCGAAGGGATCGCGCGCCATCGCGAACTGCGGCTCGAAGATCTGCCGATTGAGGCCGTCCAGGTCCCTTCGCTGCGGCTCGACACTGCGCAGGATCAAACGCGACTTCGAAAAACGATCGAGGACAAGAAGCCGGTCTTACTGCTCCTCGATCGCTTCGTCCGACTCCATCGCAGCAACGAGAACGACGTCGGCGAGGTGTCGGCGATCCTCGCCTATCTCCGGGAGCTCCAGCGCGCGTGCGACACCGCGGTGGTCGTGGTCCATCACGCGAGAAAGAACGGGACGCAGGGCGCACCGGGGCAAGCGCTCCGAGGATCGGGAGACTTCCACGCTTGGGGCGATTCGAATCTCTACCTGAAGCGCCACCGAGATCGGCTCATCCTCACCGTCGAACATCGCGCCGCGCCCGCACCCGAGCCATTTCTGCTCGCACTTGCCGGCGCCGAGGATGCGACTCACCTCGCGCTCGCGCCAGAGCCTGCATCCGCGCCGCTGGAGGAGCCGCTCGATCTCAAGATCCTCGATACGCTTCGCAGCGCAGGCCAGCCGACGACCAGATCCGATCTCCGTCGGCTACTGCGCCTACGAAACCAAACGCTCGGCGACGCGCTTCGACGCCTCGAACAGCAACATCGGATCGATCTCACCGACGCCGGCTACTCCGTCGTTCCCAATTCCCAGTCCTAGGAGTGAACGGGAACGGAATCCGGAATCGAGCTCGGTGTGGAGCGCCGGGCGCGCTTCTTCGCGGCACACCCCGAGCCTGCCGATCGTCCGGCGCGGAACGCCGAGCCGGCGCGCGCGCAACCGATCGCGCTGATCTCGACGACATCAAGCGCGCGCCAGCGGCCGAAGAATCCCGACGGAAATCCGGGACGAAGTCTTCAGATCAAACCGGGCTGGTACACTACGCATCCGGTCCGCGCCGGTACACCGTCTACGCCCGGACGCTACCCACAGAAGGAGTGCCGCAAAGACCATCGCCAGATCGAGCCACCTAGGGGGTTGCGAGCTACCGACGCATGCGCAGCCCATTGACAGCTTCAAGTGAACCTCCGAACCCGTCTCGTATTCTCTCCCAGCAACATCGAGCACGGTAACGCGATAGTATCTCTCCGCCTCTTCACTCCCTGCAAACCCCGTAACCTCAAGTCGCCCAGGTTCCCGTTCGAGAAGGTCGAGCCGAGCGCCAACCAGAAAGGCTTCACTGCCTGCACTTCGTTCATAGAGCAGCAGGCCTACAACGCCGGGATCGTTCTCTGGATCGTCGACCGCAGCCGAGACATAGAACCCCGGTTGAGCACACTGCAATCGCTGTGGCGGATTGTAGTGATAATCGATCTCGACCAAGTCGCGCAGAGCTGGCTGCATGGCGAAATTTTCGCCGTACTTGAAGGCAATGCTAAGCACCTCGATCGGTCCTTCCGCGCCCGTCGCTGACCACCGAAATCTCGCGTCCGCAAGCGGAACACCGGGCGGAAGAACGATCATCAAGTCGCCACCCAGTACGAGCGGCTCCCCAAGGTCCACAGTATCGGCCCCGATGCTGATTGAAAATCTTTGGTTCGCACCATAAATCTGAAGAAACTGGGTTCCTCCAGAGATAAACAAGTTCGCATCCAATGGAACCGACTCGTCACCCGGAAAGGGGCGGGTGGGGCCTAAAGATACACTTGGTGAACAGGCCCACGCGTTTCCGGCATAGAGAACCAGGAACAGGCCGACCGCAGTCCACCCAACAGTAAGCGCGCGGAGTGTTTGTCCCATGCTTTGGCTCCCGAAATGATCCTACCTCACGTTTACCGAAATCTGCAATTCGGCAGGGAAGGTCTGCCCAATGGCATCAACGTAAACAATGGCTGCAAACCGCCCGCTGGACGATGGCTTGAACGGGACGGTGATATCCAGGCGGCGTTCGCCACGACTCATGACTCGTTCGATCGAATCATCAACCTCAAAGGGAAGCTGCGCCGCTGTACCATCCGGGTGCGTAAGCTCGGGTATCGCAAAATCGGGCGACGCCGACTCGACGTAAACCGAGGTCACGGATGTTGTCATTTCCAGAAGTGCTCCGCAAAAAAATCCAAAATAGTATGACCCTCCAACGGCTGCGTCCCGACGGTCGACACTCGTCACCGGGCACAGAAGCGGAGACTTGACACCCACAAGCGATACCTCTACATATTGACTCTCCGGCGATATCACCCAAAGAGTTGCTTGATCAAGCTTGCGACCTTGGAAAATCGAGTAGTAGACGGACAGTCCCACTTCTTCGTCGGGTTCCAAATCGAACGGCACACGCTCAGGGCCGTCGACGGTAAACGCATAGGATGATGGTCCTACAACATTCCAGCCAGCGATCGTCAGCGGCCAATAAGGGCCCGTGCCAGATTTAGCTGATCGTCGCTGCATTACGCGGAAATTGAGTAGTTCCATTCACCGTGGAAGCGGGCTCGCTTGATGGGGACCTTGGCGAGGTCTTCGTCCGCGACTTTCGTGCCCGCTGGATAGGAGCCGTGATCGGCCTCAGCTCGAACGCGGAGGCCCGTCTGCGTGGTGGTGTTGGCGATGAGGTTGACGATGACTTCGAGCGAGAGGAGCGGCTGTCCGCGCCAGTTCATGGAGATATGGGAGAAGAGCCGGTGCTCGATCTTTGATGGTTCCGGAAATTCTGCTGCCTCCCGTTCCGGAAATTCTGCTGCTTCGAAGCGAAAGGAGCGAGCAGGATGATTCACGCGTTGATCTTGGCCATCATGGGAGCGCTGATGCCGATTCGGGGTTCGAGCGGATACGGGAGCGGGGACATGATCCCGCTCCTCAAACGCCACGAGATCCAGGTGCTTCTCAAGGCGGGCTTCTCGACCCGAGACGTCGCCGAGCGCAGCGGCACTTCAATCGACACGGTGAGACGGGTTCGACGCGAGGCCGATGTCGAGCAGACGGATGACCGCGCCTTGCGAGCGGAGCGGAAGATCGGCCGACCCTCGAAGGCGGCGCCGTTCGCGGACAAGGTGAGGGCTTGGCTCGTGGAGGATCCGAGGCTGCCCACGCAGGAGCTTCTCCGGCGGGGGAAGGACTCTGGATATGGCGGAAGCAAGACTGCGTTCTACGCTTTGGTCGCGGGTCTCAGGCCCCCGAAGGCGACTCCGGTCGTGCGCTTCGAAGGCCTGCCGGGCGAGTTCTCGCAGCACGACTTCGGTCACGTCGACGTGAAGTTCGTCGATGGTCGCAAGCAGCGGATCCACTTCTTCGCCTCCCGCCTGAAGTATTCGCGGTTTGCGCGAGTCACCCTCGTTGAGGACGAGCGTGTCGAGACGATCGTTCGCTGTCTCGCTCGGGACTTCGTGGCGTTCGGGGGCCTGCCGTTGATGGCGGTCTTCGATCGACCGCGTACCATCGTCAAAAAGGCGGGCAGAGGTCGTGACGTCGAGGAGTTCAACGCCACCTTTGCTCAAGCCATCGTCGACATCGGCGTCGGCGTCGAGATGTGCGCTCCGAGGAGCGGCAACCAGAAGGGGTCCGTGGAGCGGCTCGTCGGTTGGGTGAAAAGCTCGTTCTTCAAGCACCGCAAGTTCCAAGACATGGAGGACCTGCGGACGCAGCTCGATGCCTGGCATCTCGAGGTCAACACGAAGACACCCTCGCGAGCGACGGGCGTGATTCCGGAAATCCGGCGTCAGGAGGAGCTCGCCCGTCTTCGACCCATCAAGGTGTTTCCGGAAACGCTCGCCTTGCGCATGCCCATCTTCGTTGGACCCACGGCCGAGGTCATGTTCGAGGGCGTCGCGTACTCGATGCCTCCTGGGGCGACCCACGTAGCGGGGACGCTCTTCTTGTACGAGGACCAGGTTCGCATCGTCGCAGGCCGCTTCGAGTGCGAGCATCGTCGACGAAAGACCGGCGAGCCACCTTCGCCGTTACCTGAGCATCGTGCGGCCAAGATCGCCGCGGTTCATGGGAAGCGCGCCAAGCTATACGAGAAGCGCCAACAGATCCTCAACCTTGGTCCTGCGGCGCTCGCGTTGCTCACAGAGATCACTCACCAAGATCCCAAGCTTTCACACCGGCGTGTCGAGGAGCTGTACGAGTTGCTCGAGCAATATGGAGACGACCTCCTGCGCTCCGCCATCACCCAGGCCGTCGAGGAGGGGCGTCTCTCTGTCGCCGGAGTACGTCGCGGGATCCTAGCGAACGCGGCGCGCCGAGGTGCGCGATGACGACCGACCTCGACGTGTTTCTCAGACGTCTTCACCTGGCCAATGCACGTCGCGTTTGGCGAGCGCTGGTTGAGCGCGCCGAGAAGGAGCAGTGGTCGCATGGGCAGCTCCTGGAGACGCTCTTCGCGGAGGAGATCGCGCACCGCCGGGGCACGAGGCTGATGCGGGCCACCCGCACGGCCGCGTTCCCCTTCTTACGCACGATCGAGGAGTTCGACTTCTCGTATCAGTCGGCGCTTCGTCTCACCACGATCGGCTCTCTGCTCGCACCCGACTTCGTCACCGAAGGCCGCTCGGTGATCCTCGAAGGCAAGCCGGGTCGAGGAAAGACCCATCTGGCGATCGCCATCGCGTATCGCGCCTTGCAGAACGGCTTCGATGCGTTGTTCACCACGGCCGCTGAGCTCATCGATCACCTCTCCTCGGCGAGTCGCTCGGGGCGTCTGCAGGACGCAATCGCCAAGTACCTAAAGCCGAACGTCCTTGTAGTCGATGAGGTCGGCTACCTCGCGTGCAGCGACGACGCTGCCAACGTGCTCTATCACGTCGTGAATGACCGCCACATTCGGCGCCGATCGATGCTCTTCACGACGAACAAGCATCCGAAACGTTGGGGCGTGGCGCTTCACGATGAGGACTTGGCCGAGGCAATCGTCGACCGGATTCTTGAACGCGGACGCTTGTTGCGCCTCGACGGCCCGTCGGTGAGAACGAAACACTTGCCCGAAGACGACCTCGTCGAGGAGGTTCAGGACAACTCAACCGGCAGCAGAATTTCTGGAAAAACGGCAGCAGAGTTTCCGGAACGCACAATCTTTGTTCCACTTGCTGGTGCCGGGTGGGAAGTGGCAGACGGTGATCTTCAAGCCGGTGTCTTGCGCGAGCTTGTGGAGCTCCAACTTCCAGAGGCGTGCTCGGTAGCTGTTGCTCCCGCCACCGTCAGCGGTGACGAGGAGTTCGGTCGCCTTTGGATAGAGACAGGCGCCCATGTTCCGCCACCAGCGCCGGATGGTCTCCACGGCAAAGGCCGGCGTATCGTGGTCGACGCCAACGCTGACCCAGCCCTCGTTCGCGGCGAGGTCGAAAACGCCGTACGGGATCGCCTTCCCGAGCTTGGGATCCTTGAAATCGTGAACTCGAACTTGGTCCGGATTCCCTTCCTCCCGCCATTCGCGACCACCGTTCTTGAAGTCCCCAACCAGTTCCTTCTTCTTCGTATCGACGGAGATCACCGGTTGGCCTCGTCGCTGGAAGTCCTTCACGGTCCGGTTGATGTGCTCGAACTGTGCGTTTCGATCTGGATGCGACCCACCCTCGCGCGTCTTCTGATTGGCCTGGAGGCTGTAGCCGAGCTCCTTGAGCATCCTACGAACCTTCTCTAGGCTGGCCTGATGTCCCAGTGCCTTGAGCTCGGAGGAGAGCCTTCGCACGCTCTTGCAGGTCCAGCGCAGCGGCGACTCGGGATCGCCGCGCGTCAGTGGCTCGATGAGGATCTCGAGCGCGATCAGCAGCTCTGGGTCCTTGTCCTCGAGCTTCTTCCTGCCCGCCCCAGGCCGGCGCACCCGCTCCCGCTCTTCGCCGAGCGGCTCGGCTCCTTCCTCCAGTTCGCGGATCCCCTCTCGAACCGTCGTTCGCGACAGCTTCGTTGCCGAGCACACCATGGTGATGCCGCCGCGCCCAAGCGCGATCGCCTCCGACGCAGCCCACAGGCGCCGAACTCGTTCGTTCAGGACGGGGCCCAGCACCTTGAACTTCTTGCGGAGGTCTTTGATCGTCGCGCGGATCGGGCTTGCTGACACATGAGGGTAAGATCATCGTGCGAGCCGAATGACCATCTAAAAGATGCACGGGCCCTTACTGAACTGGTCGTTGACGTATGCATTAACGGTAATCCTCCTCCTCCCTCTCCGCATCACGGTCCCTTTAAGAGCAATAGTCCCGTGGGGGGGGGGGGGGGGGGGGGGGTTGCCGCCTATATTTGTTCCCGGTGGAGGTATGGATTCCTGCACGAACAACAACCTTTCGAGAGATATTTGTACAAGACAGCCGGATTATCGACCCCTCTGCTATCTCGTCGGTGGCGTGATAGTTATTGATGGCGGAGGCGTGTGCTTCTATCTTTGCCAAAATATGGGTTCGCGTACGGTCCCAGCGCCTGCGACCGGAGGTTGCAGGCCAGTAATCTTCCAATAGGAACCTCCAGTCAGGTCAACAGGATGGTCATTAGATGATACCGCCTAAATTTCAACAGCTTGGACTGCCTGATAATAGCGTCGTGGAACAATTAATCTACAGCGAACCGGCACAAGTTCTTGTCGCGCGCGTGCGGAACGAGAACGATCTGAAACCGAGGTATCGTTTCTTTTCGCGATACACATCCGACACGCGTTATCAAGCGTTAGTAGATGATATCGAAACAAACCAAAGCTTGGTCGACCCGATCCCGTGTCCACAGAACCCTTTTCTCTACTTCAACCGAGTCCGATGGGATGATGATGGTGGCTTCTTTGAAGGCGTCTTCCGTGTCGATCTGACGTCGCGAGCCGTTGAGGCGATACCCAAGGTGGACGATGTGGAGTACATTTCCCGATTGCTCTCTATGTCGCCGGATGGGACTCATCTTATCGTCGTTTCCGCGAATCGTGACTCTCCAGGGCTAGTGTTTTCGTTTCGATATTATCTCGCATCGCTCGACGTCATGACAGGAAGGATTAACACCATCACCGAGCTTGAGGGGGTCTTCATTTGAGGCCGCCTTATTCAGGGTCTACTATCGTTGCGACGAGCCTATGTACGCCGTTTTGTAATACGTGGTGCGATTAGGTCGCCAAATCGAATTTTGCGAGATGAGGCATGGCAAAGAAGAAGGCCACAAAGCAGGAAAAGCCCATTGCAACGCGAACTCTCAAGGCGTCGAACGAACCAACCGAAGTGCGTGTGGCGATGTGGAAACCGGTTGCGGATAAAGTAGGATGGAAGTGTAGGTTATCAGTTGCTGGTGGGCCGTTCAGGGTTGATCGCTTTATCCATGGTGAGGATTCGTTTCAATCCATCATCTTGGGGCTAGACGTCATAAGGAGGGTGCTAAAGGAGAGCAAAGCTGAGCTAACTTGGCTTGAGCTCGACAATACAGGCTTTGTCGCGAGCGTGCCTATTGTTCTACCCAAGAAGTATGCGCTTGCAGCAGAAGCTGCGATAGATGCTCAAGTTGAGAAATTTGGTCGCGACGCGCTTCGTGCACGCGCGAAGGGAGAGTAAGTTGGCTGCACTCGTCGGAGCAGTGTGACGAGGACAACCCCGAGTTGTAAATGACAGAATATCGACCTGTCTGAAGCAGCGAATGGTTCGGAGCGATCGCCTCGGACCCGGCCGCGACGTAGGTTCCACCCGACATGGCCCGAGAGAGCCTTCCTGGTTTCGACGTTCCCGCGACGGTGGCCGCCCTCAAGCGGTGGCTGGTCGATCAGGCCGGGCATCCGGGGCCTATGGTCTGCGGCCGCGTGTCCTCGCCCAAGCGCAGGTCGGCTGGGTCAGAGCCCACGGGAGCAGGTAGCGTTTGGGCCTCGAAGCATTGGCCCGGGCCTACGTCGCGTGGGCCGAAGCGACCCGCGGGGCGTCGCGCGAGTCGCTGAAGTCGATGGCCATGCGGTTGCGGCGCTTTGTCCGCTGGTGCACCGAGCGAGAGGTCACGCGACCGACGGAAGTGACCACCGGGATCCTCGAACGCTACCAACGGTCGCTCTTCCATTACCGCAAGAAGGACGGCCAGCCGCTTCGGCGGAAGACCCAGAACCTCTATCTCATCGAAGTGCGGTCCTTCTTCCGCTGGCTCAAGAAGCAAGGTCACTTGCCCTTTGACCCTGCCGCCGACCTGGAGCTGATGAAAGTCGAGAAGGCGTTGCTCAGGCACGTGCTGAAGGCCGAGGAAGTGGACCGAGTGCTCAACGCCATCGACACCACCCACCCCGCCGGCCTTCGGGACCGTGCGATCTTCGAGCTGCTCTACTCGACCGGCGTCCGTCGGGCCGAGGCCGTCCGGCTTCGGATCGCCGACCTCGACGTCGAGCGTGGAACGGTGATGGTGCGCCAGGGGAAGGGGCAGAAGGACCGCGTGGTGCCCATCGGCGAGCGGGCGATCGCCTGGGTCGTGAAGTACCTCGACGAAGTGCGCCCGTTGTGGGCTCCGGCCATGGAAGACGACGGTGTCCTGTTCCTGAGTGATCGGGGAGGACCGTTGGCCCCCGACACGCTGACCAAGATCGGCCGCCGACGGATCGAGGAGTCGGGCCTCTACCAGAAGGGCGACGCCTGCCATGTCTTTCGGCATTCGGCCGCGACGGCGATGCTTCGTGGGGGCGCGGACATTCGCCACCTCGCCGAGTTTCTCGGCCACGCGCAACTCACCACCACGCAGATCTACACCCAGGTCACCGTGGACGATCTGAAGCAGGTCCACACGGCGACGCACCCGGCGGCCGTGCTCAACCGCCAGGGACGCGGCGAGCCGAAGGCCGACGACAGCGACGACGAAGAACCCCTGGCCTGAGGAATAGGGGCTGCTGCCAGCGTCCATCGGCAGTGGTAGGCTCAGCGTCGTGGACGACTGCTCGTTGACCAGCGCCGTCGATCCTTCGGCCGTCGATCCCGTCGCCGACAGCCACCACGTCCACACGCCCGCGATCGTCGCCGACCCCGACCCTCGGCGAGCCGCAGGCGAGCCACACCACCGATACGAATGCCGATCGGCCTTGAAGGTGGAGAAGCGGGATATTTTGGGTATGTGGGAGGGAATCCGATGGGAGCAACGGATCCATACGGCTTGTTCGGAGTATGGGGGACGGGGGCTCAGTGCGAAAGAAGGTGTTGATAAGGCGTTGAAGTACCAGGCCGGAGCACCAGCACAGGACCCCTGTTCTTACGACATCGCAGAAATTCGCAGTTGCTGTATTGCGCTCGCCAAAGCATGTCTTTGTGGTGCGTCTTACTGCAACCTCAGTCAGCTGGTGAGCACACACTGCCAGCAAGGACAGACGCCGCCCTCGCCGGAGCGCATCGAACCGCTAGGAGATGTGATTAAGTGGCCCCTTGACCCTCCAAAGCCACGCTTCAATCCCTTCACATGTGAGGAGCATCTTGATCTCTGCTTTACCTGCTGTCTGCGGTGCTATCAAGGCACAGAACTCAAGGATTGCCAGAATGGCTGCGGCCTCCAGAACGTGACGTGCGTGGCGCAGGAGGGCCGCTTTCTCAGAGGCGAGGCCCGGCCATACCTTCCCAGGGCTGATTGTTGGTGGGGAACCTGCGCTGCTGATGCACGACCATGATCAAGTGTCAGGAGGTAATTGAGTGTCTGTTGCTGGTAAATGAAGAACTGCGTCGCATTGAATGGGAAATGGGTCCACTGACAGGCGAACAACTTCAGGACTGGTTGGGACAAATTGAGCCACACTTAGGGGATTCGGTCTTGCGAGGGCCTCCTCTCGATCAAGGGCTAGAGACTCTCATTCGAAACCGGATGGTTGATCCGCGGCTCATTGTGTTTGGGATTAGGTGCTTTTCGAAGGCCCATCGCAACGCGGTTCAACTGTTCCTTGAAGGGCGCTATGTACCCAGAGTGAATGAGTTGTCAGAACAGCTTGAGCAATGGTTCCCCATTTTGAGCAAAGTTGGTGACCTCATGAGTGTCGCCGCCTTAGAGCGCGTGATATTTGGTAGTCACATAATGAACTGTGGCATCTTTCGGCTTGATGCACTGCAAGGTTTGCGTCTTCATGCTTATGAAGGGATCGCCCAAGTGCTTGAACGAGGCGCGACTGACGAAGACCATCTAGTGAGCGATTTCTGTCGTCTGGCACTAACGACCGACGGGCGTTTATCTACAAACTATGATTTAATATCTATGGTCTTTAGGTTGAACGTCGACTATCTCAAAACCAAATAGCCTCGATCGTAGTCCCATACCTCAATCGGTTAATGTCGGGCTTCCGGCTTTCGTGTGGGTCATCGAGAAAGTTCCGGATAGAGCTCGAGTCCTCCGAGGTGGAAGTAGATCGCGTTCCGAAAGCGCTCTCGGTTGCGGAAGCCGCACGCCTGCCGCTTCACCCATTGGATGCGGGAGTTGAGGCCCTCGGCCATCGCGTTCGTGATCCCGGTGAGCACGGCGTTGAGGACGCCCTTGAAGTGCCTGCGAATCATTCTGCCCACCTTGACCATGGGTTCGAGGCGAGAGCGAGCCATCCAGGCGAGGAGGCGCTTCCAGGCCTTCTCAGCCGAGCGTGGCTGTGTGTAGCCCCATAGCCCCATCGCCGTTTCCTTCATCGCCCACGCGCGTGCGACCCGAAGGTTGCTCTTGCGCAGCGGCGCGAAGGAACGGTCTTGCTCGGGCGTCATCTTCTCGGGGTTTCGGAGCCACAGGTAGCGCGTGTTCTTGAGCCGCGTATCGCCGTCTTTGAGCAGCTCTCGATGCTCCTCGAGCCGGACCTTGTTCACCGCCTCGGAGAGGTGCTTCGCGACGTGGAACTTGTCGAAGTTGATCAAGTCGTCACCGTTCGGGAGCATCTCGCGGGTGGTCTCGATGTACGGCGCGAACATGTCCATGGCCACCGCCGAGATGGCTGACCGCTGCTCGGGCGTCAGCTTCGAGAAGAAGCTCTTGAGGCTCTCCTTCGTGCGCTCATCGGCGACGTGCAGAACGCGACCCCTCTCCAAGTCGGAAACGACGGTCACGTACTGGTGCCTCTTCTGGAACGACGTCTCATCCACGCCCAGCAACGGCGGCGCTTCGAGCTTTCTGCGCGCGAGTCCTCTTCGAACTGCGCGTTCCTGAATCCCCGCGACCTCGTCCCAGGTGAGGTCAAGCATTTCGGCGACCGCCTGGATGCTGGCGTGATGAAGCCAGTCGATGACGAGGCACTCGAACAGCGCGGTGAAGCGAGCCTTGTCCTCCGCCCAGGGAACCTTCACCTGCCGTACCCCGTGCTCATCGCACTTCGACCGCGGCACCTCGGCCGTCAGCACCGTCCGGTACTGCATCGTGTCCAGGTGGCGCCATGACCTGGTCCGCGTGTCGTGGCGGGGGCATTTGCCGCCGCACTCCGGGCACAGCACCTCCGCATCGCTGCGGTAGGCGACGTAGACGACCACAGAACGCTCCTTCAATTCGACCTCGACGTCGACCACGTCCCACGGGTCCGTCAGTCCGAGCAGGGTCCGGTACAGCTCTCGGTCACGCATCCTCGGAACGTACGACGCTCGCCGTCGTTGGTGAACCACCGTCGACCGCGGCGGGAAGCTCCCCTTCCCGCCATAGCGGCTCCTCAGCCGCAGCGGAGGAATCGGTCACCCGAAGGGCCGAAACGAAGTGGAGGAGGCGCGAAGCGCCTTGACGGATTCCGTGAGCGTAGGCTTCCGGTGCCACCCGAATCCCGGAAGAGCCGTTAATGTTGACAACCGTTCGCGCCATTCACTTGCACTCGCGCGAGCGATCAGCAGCGTCCAGATCGCTACCGAGCTCAGAACCAGGAGGAGCCCCACAACGCGCTCCATGCGTGATCTCCGAAGAATGGGTAACACCACCTGAAGCTTCGAACTTCATGCATTGGGGCCGGGCCGGCTAGGAGGGCCGGCTAGCCGGCTGGGAGGTCCAAGCATGCGTGATCTCCGAAGAATGGGTAACACCACCTGAAGCTTCGAACTTCCGCTCCCGCCCCGGGGGTTCTCGAGGATCTACGATCTCAACGGCAACCTGCAGTACGAATACCTGGAGGACCGGCCGGACAATACCGACCACGCCCGGAAGATCGAGTACGTCTACGACTCGACGCTCAAGGATCGCATCCAGTATGTCCGGCACAAGCTGGTCTCGGCCGGCTCCTGGACGCTGGTCACCTCGGACTCGACGAACCCCACCTACTTCGCATTCGGCGGGTTCAAGACCTGAACTATGCGAACGGCATCGTGGAGACGAACGAATACGATCACGCGCGGCGGCTCACGCGCCGGAAGACGGACACGACGTCTCCGGCCGTCACGTACACGGACATCAACCTGTCGTACGACGTCGGCGGGAACATCACCCACTACGACGATCACCTCGGCAAGCGCCACCTCGACTACTACACGGCCTACGACGACCTCGATCGCCTGCGATGCGTGGGACGGTCCTCGATCGGCTCCTGCTCGGGGACTGAGCCCTGGTCGTCCGAGGACTTCCTCGAGTCGTTCGACTATGACAAGTCCGGCAAATCGAACCTACCGGCGCTACGGAGCCTACAGCAGCGAGGACGACGAATACACGTACGCCACCGGGACCGACATCATCGACTCGGTCAATGGCGTCGAGATGTCGAACTCCGCCGAGGGCGAGATCACCGAGGCCAATACGCCGACGAACCTCGCGTACACCTGGTCGACGGACGGCGAGCTCACGGTGGCCAACAACGACTTCCTGGGCGATGTCGACTCGCGCTACACCCACTTCCACGACCGGTACGAGAAGATCGCCGTCTGCAACGAGAGGCCGACCTTCTACTTCTACGATCCGGCCGGCGGTGGCGGGACCTCGCACCAGCTCCGCGTCCAGGACACCTTCAAGAGCTGTAGCTCAGAGTTCCCGCGGTACCTTCGCTCGTACATCTACCTCGAGGGCCGGCCGATCGCGGCCGCGTATTCCACCCGCAGCTCGGGCACGGACGACCAGACGGAGGGCGAGACCTACTGGAAGGTCATCTCGGAAGACCCGGTCAAAGATCACTCTGGGATCGGAATCGGTCGTCATCACGCAGCAGATCCATCCGCTGGCTGGCCAGACGGTGGGTGTTATTCGGCGTGACAGCTGGCATGGGCGCAACACGATCGTGGTCCGTCTCCCGGGCGGAGGGAGTATTTCGGTTCCGGTCGAGTGGACCGATCAATGGCCGCAGCCTTCGGCGCCGGCGAGATCGAAGCTCGATGTCCGCGCGCTCCGAGAGCTACGTGATTTCGTCGACGAGATCGATCGACGGAGAGCAGCCGAACACACGATGGTTGATCGATCGACGGTTGATCGATCGACGGTTGATCGATCGACGGTTGATCGATCGACGGTTGATCGATCGACGGTTGATCGATCGACGGTTGATCGATCGATGGATTCGGACACCAACGAGATCGACTCTGACTGCGAGCGTGACCAAAGGTCCGAGCTACGGATCTCTACCACCGAACGCGCAGGAGGAGCTTCTCGCGGTATTCGGAAGCCTGATCCACAAGGCGGTCGTGGAGGATCGCGCAGTCGAAAAGGAGGTCGTCGATGAGTCCGAAGATTCGGCCCGAGCACCTGAGTCGTCTCGCGATCATCTACGTGCGGCAGTCGACGCTCATGCAGGTTCACGAGCATCGGCAGTCGACGGAGCGGCAATACAACCTCGCCGACCTCGCAAAGCAGTACGGGTGGGAGGCCGCGCTGGTGCAGGTCGTTGACGAGGACCTGGCGCACAGCGGCACGAGCACGGCCGATCGATCTGGCTTCCGGAGGCTCGCCGCCGAAGTGGGCCTCGGTCGCGTCGGCGCGATCTTCTCCCTCGAGGTCTCTCGCTTCGCACGATCGTCGGCCGACTGGCACCGGCTGCTCGATCTCTGCTCGCTTTCCGACACGCTGATCATCGACGATGACGGCGTCTACAATCCGAACGACTTCAACGATCGGCTGGTGCTCGGCATGAAGGGCACGATGAGCGACGCCGAGCGTCACGTGATGAAACTTCGACTTCAGGGGGGACGGGTTCACAAGGCGAAAAAGGGGGAGCTCGCGTTCCCAGCCCCGACGGGATACGTCTTCGACGGCGGCGCACTCGTCTTCGATCCGGACGAGCATGTTCAACGAGCCATTCGGCTCCTGTTCGAGCGCTTCCGGATCGACGGGTCGGCGCTCGCCGTGGTCAGATACTTCGCGCAACATGACTTGCAGTTTCCCTCCCGGTACGAGGTCAGAGACGGACCCGCCCAGATCGAGTGGAAGCCGCTTACGCACGCGCGCGTGATCACCGTGCTGAAGAATCCGCTCTACACCGGGACCTATGTCTACGGGCGCCGACACAATAAGCGCGTGATCGCTGAGGGCAGGATTCGATACCAACGCGATCATCGGCTGCCGAGAGACCAGTGGATCTCACTGGTTCCCGATGCGCACCCGGCGTACATCAGCTGGGAACAGCATATGGCGAATCTCAAGCGACTCGAAGAGAACTGGACGGCGCGCGGCGGTGCGATCAACCACAAGGGTGCACCGCGGCGCGGTGAGGCATTGCTTCGTGTGCTTCCGGCAGGCGTGCGGAGCTGATTCTTACGGGTTCTCCGGTGGCCGGGATCAGGCACCGGGGGGAGCGTCGCCTCCGGGCGTGAGTGCGAGCTGACCTGCGTTGTCGACGACGGCGGCATCGCTGGCGTCGGGATGGAGTGTACCGGCGCGGACTGGATGCGTAGTTCCGAAGCCGTTCGTCCCGCTTTGTCGTAGTCGCGTGAGCGCGTAGCCGCTCGTTCAACAGCGATCGTGGTGTCCCGTTCCGCGTTGAGCGCGGGAGCGGCCGTTTTCTGGCCAGGAAGGAGGGAAAGGGGGCAATTCAAAGACTCCTACATCCACGAAAGGCCCCCAAATGATCGACGAGCGACCATCCCCTCCTGATCTCGAATCATGGCTCGATGCGGAGTACCCGTCCACCCAGAAAGGCGGCACGTTGATCGAGCCGGCGGTGCGCGAGCTCGAGACGCACGAGGAGTGGATGCGCGCCCCCGGCCGCTACCGTCCGGCCGGATGCCTCCGGTGCGGCGCCACCCTCCACATCCACGACTACCGACCACGGCAGCTTCGATGTGATCCCTGGGAGCTCACGCAGGTCGTCCGGTTCCTCTGCAGCAACGAGGCGTGCGGCGCCACGTGGCAGGTGCTCCCGATGTTCATCGCGCGCCACCTCTGGCGAAGCTGGCGCGTGGTCGAGCGTGCCGTCGAGCCGGAATCGTCCACGCCGGTTCCGCCAGCAACGGTTGAGCGCTGGCGGAGCCGGCTCGGCCTCGGCGCCCGCGTGCTCGTGACCCTCCTCGCGACCGCGAGCAAGGGCGTCCTCGACGCCATCGTCCGGCTCGTCGGCCTGGACGCGACGCGCTCGGATCTGGTCGAAGCGTTCGCGCGCAAAGCGCGACCCCCGGATGGCGAGTGTCTCGCCGAGATCGCGGAGCTCGTCCACCGACTGCACCGCGGAGTCCGTCTCATGTAGCTGGGGCACATCCCGCCCGCGGGACGCTCGCCGATCGCCGCCGCGTTTTCCCACCAAATCCGTCGGTCCCATTGGACGAAGCTCCGCGGCGTGGAGAGCAACCATGAGATAGCGTTATGGCGCCTCGGCATCCTGGGGCCGTTGATCAGCGCCCGTCTCGAGCACGGCGATCGCCGAGCGTACTTCGAGGAGGCGGCCCAGCGGATGTATCAGCGCCCGGACGGCCGCTTCGTGCACGTCTCGGCTCGAACGATCGAGGCCTGGTACCTCGCGTACCGCCGCGGCGGTTTCGAAGCGCTCGTGCCCCGCACTCGCAACGACCAAGGGCAGAGCCGCGCGATCGACACCGACGTCGCCGAGCTCCTCCTCCGCGCCAAGCGAGAGCGACCCCGCCGCTCCATCCGCCGGCTGATCCGCATGCTCGAGCGCGCCGGCCGCGTGCGCATCGATACGCTCGCGAAGTCCAGCGTGCACCGGCTCCTCGCCGCTCACGGGCTCTCCCGCCGACCGGTGCGAGGCCCGTCGGCGGAGCGGCGGTCCTTCCTCGTCGAGTACGCCGGCGATCTCTGGATGGGAGACGCCATGCACGGCCCGCTCGTGCTCGTGCCCAGCGGGAAGCTCAGGAAGAGCTACCTCCTCTCGCAGATCGACGCCGCCACCCGCTACCTCGTCCACAGCTACTTCGCGCTCGCCGAGGACGCCGTCGCGCACGAGTACGGTTTCAAGCAGGCGCTTCTGACCGGCGGACGGCCGCGCACCTACTACGTCGATCGCGGTGCGGCCTACATGGCGGGCTCGCTCGCCGCGATTTGCGCCGAGCTCGGCATCCATCTCGCCCACACCGCGCCCAAGGACTGCGAGGCAAAGGGTGCGATCGAACGGTGGCACCGCACGTGGCGCGAGGAGGTCGGCGATGAGCTCGGCGAGCGCCTCCTCACCCTCGACGAGCTCAACAGCCTGCACTGGGCCTGGCTCGGGGCCGAGTACCACGCGCGCCGGCACGACACGACGGCCCGCGAGCCGCGAGCCCACTGGCTCGAGCAAGCACGGCACCTGCGCGCGCTCCCCAAGGACAAGAAGATCGACGAGGTCTTCCTGCACCGCGCAAAGCGCACCGTCCGAAAGGACGGCACGGTCCGCTTCGGTGGGCGCTTCCTCGAGGTCCGCGCCGAGCTCACCGGTCGTGTCGTCGAGCTACGCTTCGACCCGACCGATCAAGACGCCCGCCCGCGCGTCTTCGTCGAGGACCGCTTCGTCTGCGACGCCGTGCCCCTCGACCGCATTCGAAACGCCACCCGCAGGCGCCGCCGGGATCTCGGCGTGCCGGATCCCACCGCCGAGCCGAGCGGACTCGACCCGCTCCAGCTCATCGAGCGCGACCACTACGAGCGCACCCGCGTGCGCCATGACGACGAAACGGAGGACTGATTCATGTACCGCAAACGCTTCGGCCTCACCGGCCACCCCATGCCCAAGGACGCACAGGGCAAGACCTTCATCGAGAGCGGAGACGGCTACGCCCGCCTCGGGCGCGCCTTTCGCCGGCTCGCCGACGAGCCCGGTCTCGGACTCCTCACCGGCGAGGCGGGCCTCGGGAAGACCGCCGCGATGCGCAACCTCTGTGCGCAGCTCCCGAAGCCCGACTACCTCGTCATCTATCACTGCGACACCGCCGTCGCGCCTCTCGATCTCTATCGCTCATTGGCGATCGAGCTCGGCGTCCGCCCGTCGCATCGGCGCGCCCAGCTGTGGGCCGACATCAAGAAGGCGCTCCTCCACATGGTCGACGAGCGAAACACCGCGCCGATCGTCGTCATCGACGAGGCCCAGCACCTCACTGATCGATTCCTCATCGATCTGTCCGGCTTCCTCAACTTCGCCTTCGACAGCCGCGACATCCTCACCATGTGGTTGGTCGGGCTCCCGCAGCTCAGCCGCCACCTCCAGATGCAGCAACACGCGCCGCTCGCGATGCGCATCGCCGCGCGCGTACACATGGAGCCCTGGGCGGACCGCGAAGCCTTCACCGCCGTGATCCACCAGAGCATAGAGGCCGTCGGAGGCAAGAAGAAGATCCTCAGCGACCCCGCCATGGAAATGCTCTTTCGGAGCAGCCGCGGGCTCCTTCGCGTCGCCGCCCAGCTGCTGCGCGAGGCGCTCCGCGTCGCGCACGAGCGCGATCAGGACTTCGTGGACGAGCACGTGATGGAGGAGGCCGTCGACAACGTCCTCGCGCCGGCGCCATGAGCACCGCACCCCTCCCGGTATGCCCGGTCGGCGAGCTCGACCCTCCCAGCGACGAGGAGCGTTGGCTCGTCGAGCCGCTGTGGACGCGCGCGGCCGTCGGATTCATTGGCGGCGTCCCCAAGCTCGGGAAGACATGGCTCGGCCTCGACCTCGCGCTGTCCGTCGCAACGAGCACGCCCTGTCTCGGCCGCTACGTCGTCAAGGATCCCGGGCGCGCGCTCGTGTATCTCGCCGAGGATCACACCTCGGTGGTACGGCAGCGTCTCGAGGGCTCTGCCGCCTCCGCGGCCTCGACATCACCAAGGTCGAGGTCGACGTGATCACCGCTCCGAGCCTCCGCCTCGACCTGCCGCGCGACCAGGAGCGCTTGCTCGAGACGGTGCGGCAGCGCCGCCCCCGCGTCGTGCTCCTGGATCCGCTCGTCCGCCTGCATCGCGTCGACGAGAACAGCGCCGGCGATGTCTCCGGCCTGCTCGCGTTTCTCCGCGATCTCCAGCGAGCTTGTGACGTCGCGGTCGTCCTCGTCCACCACATGCGGAAGACCGGCGGCGCTTCGGGGCAGTCGCTCCGCGGCTCGGGAGACTTCCACGCTTGGATTGATTCCGGCTGCTATCTGCGCCGCACCCGCGAGGGTGTCGTGCTTCGTGTCGAGCATCGATCGGCGCCATCGCCCGATCCGATCCTGATCGAGCTCACCTCTGACGATGACGGCGAGAACACCCGGCTTGAAGTCGTGAACGCCGGCGATGATGCGCCGCCTTCAGCAGCGCCCATCGTCTTGCGGCTCGCCGACAGAATCCTCGATGCGCTCGGCGCCGCGGGCGGACCGATGACGAAGGCGGCGCTGCGGAAGGCGTTACAGATCAACAACCAGCGCCTCGGCGACGAGCTCGCGAGCCTCGAGGCACAATCACGCGTCGTGCACGGAGCCGCCGGCTGGGATCTCGAGCGTTCCAGCGGAGGCGTTCCGCGAAAACCCACAGAGCGCCGGAACGGAACGCCGGAACGGTCCTCGTACTGATCATCGATTCGGCCGGCAGGGCGTGGCCAACAAACTCGGGCAACGGTGGCGACCGACCCGGACCCAAACCGGATGCGCCCTGCCGGCCGTCCCCCGTCGACCGGCCATCCGGGAGGGGACAAACGCAGTCAACGAGTCAGCGGGTCGGCCGGACGAAGCTCATGTCCTCACGAGACTCCGGGACAAAGCTCCGTTAGCAGTGCGGGCTGGTACATGGAGGGCCTCGGCGACGATGCGGTCGGTGACGGCGGAGAGGTGGGCGTGCAGCGTCTCGACCATCTGCGGCGATGATGGGGAGCTTCGCCCAGCAGGCCTCCTTTCGGATCTCGCGAATGGCGGTCAGGCCGTCCATCTCCGGCATCATCAGGTCCATCAGCACGAGCGCGACGTCCGGCCGCCGCGCCAGCGCCTCGAGGGCCTCCCTGCCGTTGCGAGCGATGACCACCTGGGCCCCCTTGGGTTCGAGAACGCTGCTGAGCGCGAAGACGTTCCGGACATCGTCCTCGACGATCAGGATGACCCGGCCCTCGAAGATGGACTCGCGGTCCCGCACCTTCTGCAGCATCCGCTGCCGTTCGACCGTGAGCTGTGACTCGACCTGGTGAAGGAACAGCGTCACCTCGTCGAGGAGCCGCTCCGGCGAGCGCGCACCCTTGACGATGATCGAGCTGGAGTATCTCCGGAGTCGCTGCTCGTCCTCCTGGGACAGGTCGGTGCCCGTGTAGATCACGACCGGTGGGAACGAGAAGGCGTCGTCGTCCGCCATGCGTTCGAGGAGATCGAAGCCGCTTCCGTCGGCGAGTGTCAGGTCCATCACCACACAATCGAAGGTCCGGGCGTGGAGCTCGTCCAGCGCCTCGCGGACGGTGCCGACGCCGAAGGTCTCGATGCCGTCGCCGCCCGCGAGATAGAAGGTGAAGTCGCCGTCGATGGGAAGCCCGAGCGGAGCGAAGCGCCCGCGCAGCGCGTCGACGCGAAGGCCGCCGGCCGGCTCCGGCGCGCGGAAGCGGAGCGCACCGACTGGCACCTCCGCAAACGGGATGCCGGCGAAGCGCACCGTCCCGCCCTCGGCGGTGCCGCGGACCAGCCCGCGGCTCGTGGCGACGGTCATCGGATCGGGCGCCGTCTTCACGCTGCAGGCCTCGGGTGGGTCGGTGCCGGCGTCCTCCGAGCTCGCGACCTCGCTTCGGCCCTCATCCCGGCCACCTCTCAGCCTCAACCGAGACGTAGGTCTCCTACAGCCTTCCTCTCGCTCGACGGTCCGATCGACGTCGAGGTCGTCTCGTACGGCGAGTCCACCTCGCGTACGCTCCCTCCAGCCGATGCCGCCGAGCTACCTCAGCGGCCGGCTCACCGGATCGACGCGATCGAGCTCGTCGATCAGCTCGAGGACCTGCGCCTCCTGCTGGAGGCGAGGGCGAGGAGGAGCGGGAGCACGGCGCCCGAATCAGCAATCGGCGGACCAGACCGGCGCGCTCCCCAGCCCCGCGTTCGTCCGGTTCCGTCCGGAATCCGAACGCCGCCTCCGAGATCCGGACGCAATTCGAACGATGGTGGTCGGAACGGGATCTTTCCCGCTGGCATGAAGTCCGCGGTGGACCTGCGCCGTGGAGGCGGCGCAGGTCTACGTCCCGCGGGAACCGCGCGAGGGAGTGCTCGCGCCGCTGGTGCGCGAGTGGTGGCCTCGCCATGTCGAGTTGATTGAAGCGGAGGGCGGGACGGTGCCGGAGTTCGTGCATCGAGCGGTCGAGCGCTTCCTTGCCTGCGGCGACGCAAACGAGGGCTTCATCACTCTGAAGTGTTCGAGGTGTGGCACCGAGCGAGCGCTGGCGTTTTCTTGTAAGGTCCGCGGCCTCTGCCCGAGCTGCGGCACGCGTCGGATGCACGACGTCGCCGACCACCTGGTGAAGCGCGTGCTGCCGGCGGTGGCGGTGCGCCAGTACGTGTTGTCTCCACCCTCGGAGCTGGTCGGGCTGCTCGGGGCGCGAGCCGAGGCGCTGTCGTCGCTGTCTCGCATCTTCGTGCAGGCGACCTTCGCAGGGATCCGAGCGCGCTCGGGTACGGAGCTCGCCTGCGGGGCCGTGGTCGTATTTCAGCGTTTCAACAAGGCGCTCACGGTCTATCCCCATCTTCACGTTCTGGTGCTGGACGGCGGCTACGTCACGCGCGATGACGGAACACTGGAGTTCGTGGAGGACCAGACCCCGGGACCAAGCGCCCTTCGTGAGCTCGAAGCTCGCGTCGAGGAGCGTTTCACTCGATGGCTGAAGCGGCACGGCTTCCTCGAAGACGCGCCACCGAAGCCAAAGGCCGACGACGACTGGTGGACAGCCGCGGCGCGCGAGCCCGCAGGCCTGCTGGCGGTCGGACGGATCGGCGCCTCGATCGCCGCGAGGTGGTGGCGGTGATCGGCGATCAGGATGCGGGGGTGTAGGTGTCAGGGACCGGGCTATCTGATCGGCTCGGGGCCGGCCAAAGTGATCGCTCCGGGGCGGCCAAAGTGATCGCTCCGGCAGCCATCTTCAGATCGGGACCCGGACCGGGACCGGGACCCGGACCGGGGTCGCGTGAGCGCTTACGCGCTACACGCTCCTAGCGGTTCTCGCGCAGCCAGCTGCGGAAGGCGTCGCTCCGGAAGAACGGATCCGACGTCCGGTGCCCCACGCCTTCGAGCTCCTGAACCTCCAGGTTCAGGCCGAGCCCGCGAAGCTCGTCCGGGCAGGAGTACCGCATCGGGACCGATTGATCGGTGGCGTCGAAAGCGATCCGGATCGGAGGGAGGCGCAGACTCTCGGCGCTCTTCATGCGGTCGAGCGCGGAGAGCTCTCCGTCGATCGGTCTGTTCCCGTGGCGCGCCTGGAGCACGCTCCCCGAGACGACCGCCGCGGCACGGATCCAGGCTCCCTCCGGCTTGTCGTGATACTCGGCGAGATAGTTCCACACGGAGTGTCCACCCGCGCTGTAGCCGGCGAGCGCCACGCGGTCGACGTCGACCCGGTCCCCGAACGTGTCGCGCACGTGAGCGACGAACTCGCGGACGCCCTCCGGCGTGAACGACCACGTATCGCCCGAATGCTGCGGGACGAAGACAGCGCCAAGCTCGGGCCCCCACTCGCCCGCCGCGATCAGCTTGCCGGGCCCGTTGGAGAGAACCTTCGCGAGCGCCTCGGGCTGACCGTCCCCACGCTCCTTGATCCCGTGGAGGAAGATCGTGGCCGGGACCTCGCGGTCCGTCTCGGGGATGAATGCGAGGTAGCCGACCGCGTGCTCGGTCGCTGGGACGACGAGGAGCTCCCAGCCTTCGGGGACCGCGATCGACGCTCGCACCCGTTCGATCGCATCGAGCTCCGACTGAAGTCTCTCGAACTCTGTCGCGTCCACTTGGCCGACTCCACCATTCCTGAGCACCTCCGACAGGTGCAGAAGCGCCTTCGAGGCGGTCGCGAGCGGTTGCGCGCCGGCGCGGCGAGCCTCGGCGACGAGACCTTGGACGCGCGGATTGGTGAGGAGCGCTCCAACCAACAGACGAGCCGCGACGAAGTCGCTCGGCTGCGTGCTCACCCGCTCGGCCGCATCCACCACCGCCGGAACGCTGGGCGGATGCTCTGGCCACGCCACCTGCTTGTCGGTGAGCACCCGGATGGCGTCGGCAAAGGGCTGGAGGGGAGAGACCTTGCTCATTTCACCTCCGGGCGCGCGCGACATCGCACCGCGAGGACATCGGTGGCTGGAGCGAAGAGCGACGCGAGGGCCTCCATGCTCGAGGCGTCCCCGGTCCAGACGAACAGCGCCCCCGGCTCCGAGTCGCGGAGCCGCCCGCGGAGGAACGCCTCGAGCGACCGGGCCGTGGTGATGATGCGCAGGTCGGCCTGCCCATCCCATCCCTTGCGAACGCCGTCGGAGGGACGGATCACGAATCGACCACCTTCACGCAGAGCGATCGCGAGCGAGTAGCGGGGTGGGAGCGCGTTGGCCCGTTCGCAGACCATCGCGGCGAGCGCGCGGACCGCGAGCGGCAGCGGAATGGATGTCGTCTCCTCCATCGCGTCTCGGAACGATCACGCTAACACATCAGGCCGATCGCCGGCACCAACCGTAGTAGAATCGAGACGTGCCTTCGCAGTTCGAGGAGGCCTTGGCCGCCCAGCTGGTTCATGGGACCGGAGAGACCTTCGAGCTTCCGTCGACGGCGCTCGAACCGCTGGCCCGAGTCCTTCGCCGAGCGGTCGAGGGGACGCGCGCTCTCGAGGAGGTCCAGCGCGCGGTCCAGCTCATCGCCGCCCTCTACGACGAGCTCGCATCGCCCACGGCCGCGCGCCAGCTCTCTTCGATCCTCCTCGCCGAACGCAAGGCGCTTCCGCTGCTCAAGAAGCTCGGCGCCGTCGACGAAGCGACGGGCAAGCTCCGCCGGTTTCTGAAGAGCGAAGGACGCGCGCCGCTGTTCGTTCCTCCGAGCGCCGACGGCCCAAAGGGCGTGTCGACGCTCGATCTGCGCGCGGAGAACGCGAATCGAAAGGCGCGCACGCGCACGCGAAAGCGAACCGATCGGCGAAAGAAGTGATCAGCAGGCGACAGCGGCTGACCCTCACTGTGGACGAAAATCATCTAACAGCGGTCGGCGCGCACGCAGTCTGACACGCACAACTTCGCACCGCGTCGCACCGAGAATTTGGTCATGACGACGACGGTACGCATCGAGGAACGACAAGACATCACCAGGACGGGGACGAGCGGAGCCATCGCGCTCGCGCTTCTCAGCGCGGCGAACAGGGTCGGACCCGGCGGAGTCTCCGCCGAGGTCGGCGGGCTTCTGCAGCATGTGGACTTGGGGCCCACGGGCACGGGCGGCCAGAGCAACGAGGTCGGCGGCGCGCGGGGCGGCGGCGCGAGCGCCGAGGTCGGCGGTGCGCAGCGAGGCGGCGCGAGCGCGGAGGTTGGCGGCGCACAGCGAGGCGGCGCGAGCGCCGAGGTCGGCGGTGCGCAGCAAGGCGGCGCGAGCGCCGAGGTCGGTGGCGCACAGCGAGGCGGCGCGAGCGCCGAGGTCGGCGGTGCGCAGCAAGGCGGCGCGAGCGCCGAGGTCGGCGGCGCGCAGCAAGGCGGCGCCAGCGCCTCGGCCGAGGTCGGCGGAGCCGGCGGTGCCCAGCGGATGCCCGAGCATCCCCTGGTGACCGGTGCCCAGGGCACTCACGGGGCGAGGAAGCTCGATCTCGTCGCGCTCATGGCCGCTCGCTGGAACTAGGCGACTTGCCCCGAGAGAATCGTGACAAGAGGCCGAGCTTGCGCCGCTGATCGACCGCTGGGGCCTGCAGTCTTCAGATGCGAGCGGACGGCGAGATCAGGGCGCAAGCCGAGCCCCGCTCACGACCAGCACGTCGCCTGTGCACGTGCGATCCGAGACTGTCGGCTGCAAGCTGAGAGCCGTCCACCTAGGAGCCGAGAGGTCTTCGTGGGGCGCCGCAGGAGCGTCACTACGGGCGCAGCCATCCCACGATGCAGTCGGCAGTTCGCACGGCGCATGGTGTAGACATGGGTATCAAGAACTATCTCGTTGAGGGGCTTTCCGGGACCGGCAAGACTTCGGTTTGCAATGAATTGCAGTGGCGTGGATACCAAGCGATTGATGGTGACCGCGAATTGGCTTATCAGGGCGATCCGGAAACTGGAGAGCCGACGGATGGGCTGGCACACCAGCACCACATTTGGCATGTGGAAAAGGTAAGAGCCCTAGTCGCAAACCAGGATGAATCGGTCACATTCTTCTGCGGTGGTTCCAGGAATTTTGCCAAATTTGTTGCTTTGTTCGACGGCGTCTTCGTTCTCGAGGTTGACCTTGGCACATTGAACCGGCGGCTTGACGAGCGACTGGACCATGAGTGGGGCGGCGGAAAGCCAATGGAACGTGAATTCATCGCGCGCCTGCACGAAACGAAAGAAGACATTCCAGAGGGCGGTCTCGTCATCGATGCTACGGCGCCCATCACGCGCGTCGTGGACGAGATCCTTCATCAGAGTCTGCCCCGGCGGCTGCCATCAACGACCGCGCTGCTCCGGTTCGAGGCGCCGGATCGGTCACGTTTTCACGATCGCGACGACGACGCCCCCAGCCCCCACACCCCGCCGAACCGGCGTGACCATTCATTTCCCCTGTGTCGAGGAACCCGCCTTCAGCTCGGGCCTTGTCCGTCCATGCGATGTCGCCTCCAATAGAGGGACGTGACCTCCAGCCTGAGCCTCGACGAACCCGTCCGATCGCTCCGTGACTTCGGGGAGCCGTCGATCTGGCACGAAGTGGTGCATGCGCTGAGCAACGCGCGTGTCCTCTGGATCGACACGCAGACGCTCGAGACCGACTTTCCGCATCTCGCTCGAGCCGCGCTCGACGCGAGGCTCGGATCCGCGGCGGACGCGAACCAGCACCGCGCTCGCCTCGAGGCGTGGCTCCTCCGCAACGCTGCGGTGATCTCGGATCCCCAGGCACGACAGGAGCGAACAAACTCGCCGATCGAGACGACCGGCGACCTCCTGATCGCGCATCGCCTGCCGCGCTACGGGCGAGCCGTCGTGATGAGCACGCGGGCGAGCCTTCGCAAGCTGCCGCACGCGCGCTACCTCGAGTGGCACGACGAACCGGACGGGCTGCTCGACATCAAGGGCGTCGGCGTTCCGCCGGGCGCACGCCCGGAGCCGAAGCTCCACCAGACCGGCCTCTTGCCGCTGTCCGAAGCCTTCACCGAGGTGCTGCGACAACGGCTCATCGAAGCGATCTTTCGCCACGCGGAGGTCGACCTGAAGGGCGTCGGCATCTACGGCATCTTGGACCTCGGCTTTCGCGTCAAGACGCCGAGCGAGCACATACCCGCCGCTGCCATCGTCCGGCGCGCCCACCTGAGAGCGCCGGGAGGGGTGGAGCTTCCGGCCCACGGCTCGCCGGAGCAGAGGATCCTGCTCCAGGTCGAGCTCCTGCTCCGCCTTTACGGCGTCACCTCGACCAACCCGACCCGGCTCGAGGTTCGCGAAGGCGAGCACGGCCTGATCGCGCTCCGTGGTCTGGAGCCGTTGCACGCCGACGTGTCGCTGCTCGAGCAGCTGGTCCGAGACGTGGGTCGACCGCCGCCGTGGGAGATGGCGGCCGTCAACGTGCAGCTGACGCGGCATGCGTTCGAGGGTCCGCTGCGCGCCCGTCTCGTCGACTTCGGACAGTACCAGTTCGAGCCGCGCTTCGAACTTCCGCTCCTCAGCCTCGTTCACGACCGATTCCTGCAGTGGGGAGGCGCAATGTGGCCGACCGAGCCGGGCTGGATCCAGCCTGATCCTCAGCTCGCCGTGAGGCGCGAGGTCGTCGCCTACCGTCCCATCGGTGCCAGCATCGGCCGCTTGGCCGCCAAGGATCCCGAAAAGGAGATGCCGGGCGATCGATACTTCGGATACGAGATGGTCCGCCGGCTCGAGGAGGATGATCTCGATCCCTCGAGCGCCGAGGCCGCCATCCAACGGTTCATCGCCGAAGCCACCGCACCGTGGCGCGGCGAGCAGCCCTGAGCGCGTCCGAAGAGGAGCGTGCCTCGACTTCTCGAGCTGGGCTCCCCTATCCTCGATGGGTGCGTCTCTTGCTGCTCGGCGGCTCCTGGTTGCTCGGCCGTCTGATCGCCGCGGACTCGATCGGGCGAGGATTCGAGGTCACGGTCTTCAACCGCGGGCGCGGCCGAAGCCCCCTTCCCGATCAGGTGCACGAGCTCCAGGGTGATCGGACGAGCGATGACGATCTGCGACGGCTCGCCACCTTCGGCCCGTGGGACACGATCATCGACATCTCCGGGAAGATCCCCGCGCTCGTCGGCCGAACGGTGCGGACGATGGCCGACCTCACGTCCCGCTACGTCTCCGTCTCGTCCGTCGCGGTCTACCGAGACTTCCCTTCCGCCGCCGTCGACGAGGACTCGCCCCTCCTGCCGGGCGATCCGACGTTCGACCCCGGACCTGCGGGTTGGGACCTCAGTCAGTACGGGACGCTGAAGGTCGGCTGCGAGCTCGCCTGCCGCGACGTGCTCGGAGCGGATCGGCTGCTCGTGGTGCGACTTCACGCGATGATCGGCCAGTACGAGGACACCGACGCCGTCCAGTTCTGGCTGCAGCGGCTGCGGCGCGGTGGAGCCGTCCTCCTGCCCCGTCCGGACCGGCCGCTCCAGGCGATCGATGTCCGGGACGTCGCGCGGTTCCTGGTGGATCAGATCGAGCGCGGGACCACGGGCGTCTTCAACATCGGCGCCCGCGCAGAGGAGCGAATGTTCGGCGCGCTGATCCGGGCCTGCACCGAGGCCGTCGGCGCGAAGCCCGAGCTCGTGTGGACCGATCCGGAGTGGCTGCTGCGCCAGGGCGTGCGGTGCGGGCAGGATCTGCCGCTCTGGGACGTCCGGCCGGGGATGTGGAGCGTCAGCGTCGAGCGCGCCCTCGCCGCCGGGCTCGAGAGCCGCCCGTTTGCCGAGACCGCCGCGGATACCTGGCGATGGCTGAAGGATGATCGTCGTCCCGAGGAGAAGAAGCGCTTCAAGCGGCTCGGTCTCGATCCCAGCGCGGAGGCCGAGCTCATCGCCCGCTGGCAGCGCCGCTCGGGCTGAACCCGCTCCGGTTCTGGTATGATCGATCGATGTTCGACGACTGGACGGAGTGGCATCGACACTACTCCGACGCCTCCCTGACCCAACGGCTCCAGCTGACGCACGAGCAGCTGCGGGGGGCGCTGGCCGATGCACCCGTCGACTCGGACGAGGTCGTGCGGTTGGTGAGCGTCTGCGCCGGAGAGGGACGCGACGTGCTCCCGGTGCTGGCGAGCCACGCCGTCGAGCGGAGGGTGCGGGGCCTCCTGTTGGAGCAGGATCAGACCGTCGCGGCGAGGGCCGAGAGCACGATCGCAAGCCTGAAGCTGAGGGACGTGGAGGTGAGGATCGCGGATGCCGGCTCGCTCGACACGTTCGCGAAGATCGGCCCGGTCGATCTCCTGGTCGCGAGCGGCGTGTTCGGCAACATCACGATGGCCGACACCCGTCGCACCGTGGCTGCGCTGCCCGGGCTGCTCGCACCGAGAGGCGTGGTCGTGTGGACCCGATCGCGGCGCGCTGAAGGCCACGATCGCAGCGCCGAGGTTCAGAGCTACTTTCTGGAGCACGGCTTCACGGAGCTCTCCTCCGCCATCACCCGGGATGGATCGTTCCGCGTCGCCGTCCATCGGCTGGGAGCCGCGACGAGCGTTCGCAGCCGGCCCTCGGGCCGTCGCATGTTCTCGTTCCGGACCGACGATCCCAAACCTACCGGAACCAATCTGTCCTGATCTCCGTGCCTCCCTGTTGGAAACGGATCGTGGAAGGCCTTCAAACGGTTCGCCGTCCTAGCGGGCCGTCTGCCCGTCGGACTCGAAGAACTGAGGGATGTCTTCGTACTCCGGCATCTGCCGGTTGCGCATCCGCTCGAACAGATACTCGAGGACGGCGTCGAAGAGCAGGTTGGGCATACGATGCCCGGTCCCGATGAGGTCGTCCCGATACCGCTCGAGCGCCTCCATCCAGTCCCGGTGCGCCTGTACCAGCGGATCATCGCAAGGCCACTTGCGGTAGATCTCCGTTCGAGCCCTCGAGAACTTCGACGGGGCGACACGCTGCGCGCTCGCCACCAGACCGGGAATGGCGGCTACCTGGTGGTAGACCGACGTGATGCGGTCGATCATCGTCACGCGATACTGCAGCGCGATCACCAGGGCGAGCCAGAGGTCCCAGTCCTCGCAGACCTCCAGCGACTCGTCGAACCGCACGCTCGTCGAGCGGAAGCTCCGGACGATCACCGAACCCGTGTGCAAGAAGTTTGCGACCAGCAACCCGCGCGAGTCGTACGGATAGGCCTTGAGCCGGAACCCCTTCAGGCTGGAGGGCGGCTCGCCTATTCGCCGATCGGAGACGATCGAGCCCAGATAGACGAAGTCGGCCTCTCCTCCCTCCAGCGCTCGGACGCCCGCATCCAGGTGCCCTGGGAGGAACAGGTCGTCGTCGTCGAGGAACGCGATGTACGTTCCGGCGGCCTCATCGATCCCGACGTTGCGAGCGACAGCGGGGCCGCGACCGCCGTTGAGCTCGATGAACCTGATCTCCAGCTGGTCGTCGTTCCCGCGCGGACGCCCTCCGCGCTGCCGATGCCGCCGTTTTCGAAGGAGCGAGTCCTCGAACGGAGCGCCGTCGTTGACGACGATGACCTCGACCGTACCGTCGAGCTCCTGCTCGGCCACGCTCGTCAGCGCCTCTTCGAGGAGCGCGGGTCAATCGCGCGTCGGAATGATGACGCTGACCAACGGCCCGCCCGCCCGTCGAAGGGCGCCGGCGGTCATCTCGCTGGACTCCTGAAGCACCATGGCTAGCCCCCGCCGAGGTCGAACTGGGCCTCCACGCGGCGGTAGAGCTCATCCTCGGTGACCGAGGTATCGACGCGGATCAGCGGAAGGCCCGCCTGTTCGCACTCTCTCTCGAGGCGTTCCGTGAACATCCCATCGCGCACGAGCAGGTTGTGCAGGGCTCGCTCGGGATCGTGCGTCTTGTTGGGGATGCCCCAGAGCGTCCCCCGGCTCTCGAACGCCGCACGGCGGAACTCGGGCGTCGGGATCAGCCAGACAGCCTGGTTCGGCCGCTCGAGCAGGGGGTGAAGAAGCCTCGGCAGCAACCGGAAACCTTCCACGACCACGCTCGGCTGCTCGGGAAGCGCGAGGAGATCCTCCACGATGAGATGGAAGCCTTCACCCCGGAACCAGTGGAACGTCTCGAGCATGACCTCGGGCGACCGGTTCACCCAGCGCTCGTCCATGTCCATCGCACCGAAGGCGCGGAGGTGCGGCGCGTTCTCCGAGGTGACGCGCTGGCCGTGGTCGCGCATCGCGTCGTCCGTCGAATAGAGATGCAGGCCGCGCTGCTCGGCCAGGCGAGCGGCGATGGTCGACTTCCCACCTCCGCTCCCGCCACCGATCCAGTAGACGTGCCTCAGACGGCTCCGGAGGGCGGCGGCGTCGATGTTCACCTCGATGTTCGATCCACTCGACGACAATTCATCGAATCGTACAGGGATGCGTAGCGCCGGGCTATGTTCACCCAATCAAAATCTCGGATCGCCGTCTCACCGAAGGCCGGGAGCGTCGCGTCCAGCCCAGCGGCGATCTTCGAGGCGAGCGCAGCGACGTCGTATGGTTCCACCGAAGGGACCGAGGGGAACCTCCGCAAGATCTCCGGGACCTGATCGGTCACGATCAGCGGGCAGCGGCAAGCGATCGCCTCCAGCGCCACCATGCAGAACGTCTCCAGCTTGTTCGACGGCACCACCATGACGTCCGCCGAACGGTAGTAGAGCGGCAGATCGTTGTGGGGGACGAAGGGGAGAAACGTGGTCGCGGCCGCGATCCCGAGCTCTTCGGTCATGCGCGAGAGCTTCTCCCGGAGCGGTCCATCGCCGACGATCAGGAGCCGAGCCCGCCCGGGATCTTGCGACGCAAAGGCCGAGAGCAGGCTCTCGACGTTCTTGTCCGGCGCGAGGCGCCCGACGTACAGCACGAGGCCGCGCTCTTTGGGAAGGGCCAGTCGACGCCGGGCCTCGGCGCGGTCTCCCGGCGTGAAGTGCTCGAGATCGATGCCGGGCGGGATGACCTCAGCCGGAGGCAGACCGACCGCCGAGAGCTCCTCGGCCTGCGCCTCGCCGATGGCGACGACGGCGACCCGCTCTCTCATCCGCCTCCAGCGTCGCTCGGCAGCCGCTGGATCCTGCGGCTGCCATCGGCCCAGCCGGCCCCAGTGCGTCACCACGAGCGGCCCCTGAAACCGATCCAACAACGACTCGCAGTCCTGGAGACCTTGGACGTGAACGACGTCGGACGAGCGGATGGCCGGCATCCTCGAGACCGCTTCGAGCCAGCCGCGGCGTCGCAGCCCCTTCCCCACTCGGCGCAGGCGCTCCGGACCGCGGGCGAAGAGCCGGTCGAGCCACAACGGCCACGAGAAGAACGTCGTGGTCACGCCGTCGAGACCTTCGAGGTACGGCATCCGGGGACCGCCCGCGAAGAGCTCGACGCCGACCCCGATGCGCGCGAGCGCCCGCGCCAGCTGGACCATCCCAATCTGTCCACCTGGAACGCCCGAGCCGCCGGGGACGCCGGCCTGGCTGCGCATGGTCAAGACGACGTTCATCGCGGCTCTCGGCGCCCGTGTCTCTCGGCCCGCAGTCGAGCGGCGAGGCCGGGTTCGACGGCCGACATGCGATAAATCGAGACGCGCCCCCGATCCTCGCCGAACACCTCGGCGGGCAGCTCAATCCGCCAGACGATCTCGCCCTCTCAATCCAGCTCGAACGCGGCGCCGGCCGTGGAGTTCGTGACCAGCAGGTGGCCGTTCGCCAGCCGCTCGCAGCCGCCGGCCAGCGGACAGAAGAACGACTCCGGCGGGCTCGCGGTCCAGGCCCACACCGTCTCGCGCGTGGCTGGGTTCACCACCAGCAGGCGCGTACGCTCGAAGCCGGCGCCGTTGTCGTAGACGAGGATGTTTCCGTCCGGCAAGAGCGAGGGCTGGTGCGGACCCGAGAGCTCGCGAGGCCCCCACCACCAGCGCACGGAGCGATGGATCAGATCGACGATCGCGATGGTGTGGAGCTCTCGCATGCAGACCAGTGCACACCCGGGCCCGAAGCCCTGCCCGCGCTCGTCGAGCAGCTCGAGCGTGTTCGTGTGCATGGCATCGCACGGGGACCCTGGTAGATCGCGAAGCCGCCGGAGCGTTCGGCGTCGATCCCCCACCTCCTCCGCGGTCTCGAGGATGAAGCGCGTCTCCTCCACGACCTGGGGCGGCACCGCCATGGAGGCCGGCCAACCGCAGTGCGCGAACCCCTCGCGTTTGCGCGCGATCGTCTCGTCGATCCCGACCCGCAGCGCAGCGTCCGTTCGCAGGAGATCGTAGAGCGACACCTCGCCCGTGATCGCGCCCGAGGCGTCGATCGAAGTGACGAGGTTGTCGAGGATCGTGGAGCCGACGTCGCCAACCTCGACGCGACGAGGAGCTTCACTCAGCACGTGGACACCGCCCGCAGGATCGATCGCGAGGTCGTGATGTGCCGCCACCTCGCACGACCATAGGAGCTCCGAGCTGGCGTCGAGCTTGAGCAGGGCCCGGAGCGGGACCACGGCGAAGAGGCTCCCGTCCGCGTCGACCTCCACGTGGTTCCAGCCGCGCAGGTAGCTCGGGGGGTCATCGGCAGCGCTGGGCTGCTCGGCGGAGTGGCCCCAGAGGTGAACGATCGCTCCGCTCCGATCGACGACGAAAGCCTTGGGGTGGGGATAGCAGGACGCGGGTGCGAACAGGAACCCGTAGGGTAGAACGCCCGCGGGCTCGACCCGCCGGCCGGTCACGTTGACGCTCCGCGGGGCAACTGATGTGCTGTTCGTCGAACCGCGATCATGGATGGAACGCCGCTACCCCAGCTGATCATCGTGAGCGGACGCCCAGGCTCCGGGAAGACGACCCTCGCACTCGCGCTGGCTCGAGCCCTGCCATGTCCAATGGTATCACGCGACGCGATCAAGGACGGCCTCTCGGAGACCTACCGGCACACCGGAGCAGCCGGCGCGGAGAGCGAGCTGACCGCGCGTACCTTCGACATCTTCTTCCGGTCGATCGAGCTGTTCGTCTCCGGCGGAGCGACCCTCGTCGCCGAAGCGGCGTTCCAGGACAAGCGCTGGCGTCATGGGCTGAACCGGGTGATCACGCCGGCCGCCCTCAAGATCGTGCACTGCGAGGTCGACGCCGAGGTCGCCCGTGAGCGCGTCTACCAGCGCCGGCTCGAGGAGTTTCATACCCGGCCGTACGCCCCGGGTCGCCCCGAGTCGGCCGACCAGGTACCCCGGCCTTCGGTGCGCCTTTTCGAGCCGTTGTCGTTGCCGGTCCCAGCGTTGAGCGTCGACACCACCTCCCGGCGATACGCTCCACCGTTCGAGGAGATCGTCGCGTTCGCCCTGGCCTAGGCTTCGTGTAAGCGTCCGAAATTGTCGCCATTGGGATTCCGGTGATAAACCGATCGTCGGAGGATCGGACGAAATGGCGGTGTCTGATCAGCTCCAGACCTCTCCGTACCTGACGATCGTCCTGCCCGGCTCACCCAGCCCGATCGTCTATGCGGTGGACGAGCTGGAACCGGTGCGCCCCGACGTCACGCCGCCCAGCGGTGCGGCGTTCGGCGTGATCGACCTGGGCCGGAGGGTCTCTTGGCATCACGATCCGTCGGCGCTCGACGCGTTGCAGGCGGCAGCAGCGCGCGCCGTGGCGCGCGAGTCCTTGGTCTCCACGTACGGCACCGGAGTCGTCTCCGACCTCGTCTCCCGAGCGTGGCTGCAGCGTCCCGACGAGCTCTGCCAGGAGTACCAGGTCACGACCGCACAGATCGAGGTCACGGCTCATTGCAACTGGGGTTGCAAGTTCTGTCCGGTCTCTCTCGACCCGAAACCGTCGGCGACGATGCCGATGTCGCTGTTCGAGGAGATCATCGAGAAGATCTCGGTCCATGAGACGCTTCGGTTCGTCACGTTCCACTTCTACAACGAGCCGTCCCTCGACCGCTTCTTCGAGGAGCGGCTCACCGTGCTCCAGCGCTACGGGATCCGCCTGTATCTCTACACAAACGCCAGCGGGCTGAACGCCTCGAAGCTCGACGCCATCGAGCGCACCGGTGTGGTGGACGTTCTCGCGGTCAACCTGCCGGCGATCGAGAGAAGCGAGTTCATCGAGCTGAGCCAATCCAGCACGTATGAGCGGAGCGTGCAGAACCTCGAGGCGGCGATCGAGCGCGGCATCCCCGTGACGATCATGGTGAACGGTGCTCACGGCGACGTCGACCGCCGCGTCGCCGAGCTGAGACTTCGCTACGAGCCGCTCGGCGCGAAGGTCGTCGCCACTCTGCTCTCCGATCGCGCCGGAGCGCTCGGCGGGATCTATCACCAGGGCGTTCGGATCGAGGGCCCCCTCCGCGGCTGCTCCTGGCCGGTGAATCATCTCCACTTCTCGGTCAAAGGGGACCTCTTCCTCTGCTGCAACGACTTCTTCCAGCGCGAGGTGTTCGGGAACATCGAGTCCGGCTCCGTCCACGAGCTCATGTCGAGCCGCCGAGCGATCGAGGTCCGCCAGCGCGTCTTCGGCGTCGCAGAGGCTTCGGCCGATCACGTGTGCCGCAGCTGCCACGATCAGCTGCTCGACTTTCCGCGGCGTCAGTTCCGGCCGCTCGCCAGCTTCCCGGTGGCGTCGAGCGACCGGTGTCGGAGCAGGCGGTGACCATGAGCGAGCTCGTTCGAGTCTGGTATGTGTCGGCGCAGCGGCTGTGCAACTTCCGCTGCTCGTACTGCGTCTCCGTCGACGACTACGCCAAGAGCAACACCGAAGACTGGGCCGACGAGCAGGAGCGGCTTCGCTTTCAGCAGATCGTGCGCTGGATCGCCGCTCGGCCGTTCCAAGTGGGGGTCCGGCTCGCAACGCTGGGCGAACCGTTCGCCTCTCGCGTCTTTCTGACCGAGGCCGCCTGGCTGAGCGCTCGGCCGAACGTCGAGTACGTGGAGCTCCTCACGAACGGTTCGCTGCTCGACCGGCGCCTCTCACAGCTGGAGGCGGAGGGCGACCTCCGCAAGATCTCGCTCTGGATCACCTACCACCCGGGCGAGATCCGCCTGTCGCGGTTCATCGCCAACGCCCGCCTCGCGCACGAGCGCTACGGCTGCTTCGTAGTGGTAAACGGCCTCCTCTTCCCGGACAACGAGGCCTCGATCATGAAGCTCAAGGCGGCAGTCGACGACGCGGGCCTGCGCTTCAACCTCGACCTCGGCTACGACCCCCTCACCCCCTCCGGAGCCCTCGGCACGCTGGGGGAGATGGTGCCGCTGTTCCGGCGCGGAGGCGACGGGATGGAGCGTGCGATCCGGCTCGGCGCCAACCCCGAGCTGCTCGAGCTCAACGTCTCGGCGCTGCGCAACCTCGACGATCGGCCCTGCCGCGCCGGTCACGACTACTTCTACATCGGCATCCGGGGCGACGCGTATCGTTGCTCTCGCTACCAAGCGCTCGGCCTCGAGCGCATCGGAAACGTCCTCGACGAGGGCTTCGAGCTTCGACTCAACGAGGCGCGATGGGCTCCCTGCCGAGCCGGCTTCGGCTGCGGCAACAAGGAGGACTTCCTGAACCTGCACGACGACCACGCCCGAGCGAGCGCTCCGAGCCTGGGCTGGTTGAGCAGACGGGAGAGCCAGACGTCATGCGCATAGAGCAGCTCACCTGGCAGGAGTACGCGGAGGTGATCGCTCACCGGATCGTCGTGCTGCCCATCGGCGCCATCGACGCGCACGGCCCCCATCTTCCGCTCTCCACGGACACCATCATCTCCTCGTACCTCGCGAAGGCGCTGGAGCGGCACCTCGACGTGCTGGTTCTGCCGGCCATCCCCTACGGGAGAAGGACGGACGCTCGGGCGGGCGGAGGACAGTTTCCGGGTGTGACGAACCTGAGGGCCTCGACGCTGATGAGCTTGGTGCTGGACGTGCTTCGCGCCTCCCATTGCCACGGGGCCCGGCGCTTCGTCCTCCTCGACTCTCACATGGCCAATCTCCAGACGGTTCACGAGGCGGCCGAGCTCTTCGTGGAGGACGCGCCCGACGCTCGACTCATGGTGGTCAGCTGGTGGGACGTGGTCTCCGAGGAGAGCCGAAACGACATCGCTCGGGAGACCGGCGTCGGCCGGCACGAGGATCACCACGCAGCCATGGTGGAGACGAGCTTGACCATGTACGCGGCGCCCGGAGCCGTTCGCACGGACCTGCTCCGCGACGACATCCCGCCCCGTCGTTCGCGCTACATGGTCATCCCGGCACCCGACGATCTGAGGACGACGAGCGGTGTGGTCTACCGTGCGAGCCGAGCCAGCCCGGAGATCGGAGAGCGACTGATGAAGGAGATCGTCTCGAACCTGGTCGACGCCGTGAAGCTAGAGCTGGCGTGACCTCGAGGATGAGCATGCAAGCGGTCATCACGGATCTCGACGGTACGGTGGTCGACGAGGGGGGACGCATCAGCGCGAGGACGGTCGCCGCCATGGCGAGCCTCTCGAGCCGCGGGATCCCGTTGATCCTCGCCACCGCGCGCAGCCCCGCCTGGGTCATGGCGAAGGAGGAGCTGGTGCGCTGGACAACCGTGGCCGTCTGCTGCGGCGGCAGCGTGGTCTGGTCCCCGAAGGATCGACGGATTCTCCGGCGCGAGACGATCCCACGAGCGAAGGTCGAGAGCGTCGTGAACGTGGTGCGGGCCGTTCCGACGGCGGGCATCGCGACCTACGACGGAGACCGCTGGCGCGGTACCGCGATCTTTCACGAGCTCGGTCCTCGACGGCCTGGTCTGTTCGAGATCGTGGGCATCGAGACCCTGGAGCGAGCGACCGCGTGCGCGATCTCCATCTGGGCGCCTTCGCACGAGGCGCGCGCGGCGCTGTGGACCACGCTCTCCCAGATCGACACCCAGCGGCTGAGGATCTCCGGAGCCGGTGGCAACACCATCAATCTCGGCCCGACCGGGATCGACAAGGCCGTCGGTCTGCGGTGGGCGCTGGAGCGCGTGCGCGTGGAGCCGACGCTGACCATCGCGTTCGGAGACGGTCCGGCGGACCTTCCGATGTTCGCGCTCTGTGGACAGAGTGTTGCAGTCGCAAACGCGCATCCCGACGTGCTGGCGGCGGCAACCATCCGCGGACCGTGCGTGCACGAGGACTGCTTCGCCTCCACGCTGCGCGATCTCGGAGTCCTGGACTACGAGGAGGAGCAGGAGGAGCACGTGGCACCGGCCTGCTCGTGTCCACAGGTCGGTTGATCGCCGAACCCACCTCGCCCATTCATCCGATAACGAGCACGATGGCGGAGGTCAGAGCGCTCGGTGCACCGTCCATCACGGCCCTCCTCTCGTCGGACGATCTCGGCGAGAGACCGACACCGCGTGGAAGCGGAGCGCGAGGGAGCATCGCTCTGGACACGTTCGCGCCGCGGTGGGCCGAGGAGGCCGCGCTGGAGCTGCGGTCGAACCGCCTGTTTCCCCGGCTCCACTGGACCCGATGCGAGGTCCCTGGTCGAGCCGCGCGGCTCGAGTTCTTCGCGCTCGACGACTATCTCGGAACCTTCTACCTCGACGGGCGGATCTACGAGGCCAACCTGCTCCAGTTCCTGTTCGAGAAGCTCCGCGGTCACGGACCGGAGATGCACCTGGTGAACGCGGGATGTAACGTCGGCATCCACGCCAAGTACGCCCGCGAGGTCTGTGGCGTCGGCCGCGTCACGGCCATCGAAGCAGAATCCGGCCATCGCCCAGATCGCGTCCAAGAACCTGCGGTGCAAGAGCTCGAAGGGTCAGGTCCAAGTCTTGAACCTCGCCGTGGGCGACGAGGAAGGGACCGTCGGGTTCCAGCGGAGCAGCGACAGCAACTCGGGCATCGGTCACGTCGACGACGACGGGGACATTCGCGTCCGAATGAGCACGCTCGACCGCTTGTTCGCCGACGAGAACGTAGACGTCATGATCATCGACGTCGAGGGTCTCGGGGCGCAGGCGCTGGAAGGGGCGACGAAGATCATCGCTCGAGACCGGCCGGTCATCTTCATCGAAGCCGCCCGGAGCGGGGACTACGGCCGAGAGCTGCAGCGGGTGAACAAGGTGATGAAGGGCTGCGGATACGAACCGATGCCGACGAGCTTCGGATACCCCCGCGCGCCCGTCCGCCTGTACGTTCCCCCGGAGAAGCTCGAAGCCTGGCGACCGGAGCACGACTCCAGGCGGCGCAGCCTGCGGTGGGCGCTCCGCGTGGAGGAGGCGCTGCGCTACAACGCTCAGCTCGCACTCCATCGGTTGGGTCGCGGGCTCCTCGGCCCGCCTCGGCAGCACCGCCTGTGGCCCGAGGCCTGACGAGCGAAGCTACTGTTTGCGCATCATGGCGAACGGGAGATCGCTGTTGCCGACGAGCACGGTCATCTTCTCCGGCTTGTCCGCCAGAAAGTCGTCGCACGCCGTCTTGACGCCGGGGAGCTTGTCCCAGGCGCGCGGGGACCGCACCGGATCGGCATAGTCGTCGACGATCACGATCCCCTTGGGCGACAACCGTGGATAGACGTACTCCAGGCTGATCATGATCGAGTCGTAGAAGTCGCTGTCGAGGTACGCGAAGGCCACGCGCTCCGGAAACGAGGCGGGAAACGTCTCCTCGAACCATCCCTTGTGAACACAGGGCGCTCTGAGCGAACGCCTGGTGAACTCGCTCAGGACATCATCGACGGTGGCCTTCAGCTCGCCCTTCTCGAAATGGCCGTCCTGGGCCCCGGGCGCCGGCAGGCCCTCGAAGCTGTCGTAGAGGTGCAGCTCGCGCGTCGGGTCGAAGTGGTCGATCAGGATCTGAAAGAAGGCGCTGGTCCTCCCTCCGTTACAGCCGAGATCGACGATCGCGCCCGGGACCTCGTGGACCAGGACGGACGATACCGCCCAGTAGAGGTTCACCAGCCGCTCGACGCTGCACATATGCGGGTTCTGTGCCGCCAGCTCGTAGATGATCGTGGTGTCCATGGGTCTCCTTCAACGATCGAAGGCGATGCAGGAGGCGCGACGAAGCGCGCCCAACGCAGTGATCATTCGTCTCTCCTCGAGCCCGACCGCGCCGATCAACGCCCACCCGCTCTTCACCCCGTCGATCGCAGCGAGCACTCGCACCGGATCCCCGGAAAGGCGCGTCGAGACCCGCCCCCAGCGGCTCCGATGCTCCACCTCGATCTCGGTCGCATCGGCCAGGCTCAGCGCGATCGGCGTCGGTCGGCCACCGGCAAACGTGGCGGTCAGACCGGACAGCGAGACGCGCGGGATCAGATCGAGGACCGAGCGATAGCCGGCGGCCTTGCGGACGATGCTCCGGCCGAGGACGCAGGCGTCCACTCCCGTGTAGAGCAGACACCACAGCGCATCTTCGGGGGTCTCGACGATCGGCTCGCCCATCACGTTGAACGACGTGTTCAGGATGATCGGGACGCCCGTCCGCTGATGGAACCGCTCCACCAGCTCGTAGAAGAGGCCGTTGTCGGCGCGGCTCACGGTCTGCACGCGACCCGTGTGATCGACGTGAGCCACGGCGGGGACCTTCTCCTCGGCGCCCGGCTTGAACCGGAAGATTCGCAGCATGAACGGGCTCTCGGCGCTCCCCCCGTCGACCTCGAACCATCGGTCGAGCTCCTCGCGCAGGATCACGGGGGCAAAGGGACGGAACCCCTCGCGGTGCTTGACCCGCTCGTTGAGGAGTCGCTTCGCGTCGGGCCGGCGCGGATCGCAGAGAATGCTCCGATGCCCGAGCGCGCGAGGACCGAGCTCGGAGCCACCCATGAACCAGCCGACCACCGCCCCGTCGCACAGCAGGTCGACGACGGCGTCGATCATCTGCTCTTTCGGCTCGACCCTCTCCACGTGCGGCGTCGAAGCGATGGCGGACGCGATCTCGAAGTCGCTGTACGTCTTCCCCATGGAGTCGACCTTGAGCATCGAGCGGCCGTTCCGGCCCGTCAGCTTCCACAGACCGTAGTAGGCGGCGCCAATCGCGCCACCGCTGTCCTCGGTGGCCGGCATGATGTAGATCGAGTCGAAGTCCTCCTTGTACACCACCTTCTGGTTCGCGACGCTGTTGAGCGCCACGCCGCCAGCGTAGCAAAACCTCGTGTTCGAGCTCAGCTCCCGGCAGCGGCGCACCAGATGACGCAGCCCCCGCTCGAGCGCCTCCTGGGCCCCGAACGCGAGGTCCTCGTACGCCTCCGGGTGGTGCGGCCACCGCTCCTCTTGCACGAACCGCGTCGGTACGGCGTCGCGGAAGTGGAAACGCCCATCGCGGTCGATCGAGAAGAAGTCCTCGGTGCCGAGACGAGGACGGCCATACGGCGCCAGCCCCATCACCTTCCCGCACTCCATGAGATCGCCGAAGATCTGCTGCGCGGCGGCGTTGAAGATCCCTCCGAGGCTGCCGAAGTCCGGCATCCTTCGATCCTGATGGAAATCGACCACGATGCCGACGTGCTTCTCGAGGGGGACGCACTCGATCCCGGACGCTTCGTAGATCGTCACGACCTCCCGGAGAACGCCGGAGAGCGTGTCGGGAAAGCTGCACAGCTTGATCTCACCCGTCGCGTCGCCGGGGAGCTCGGCGAGCGGCTGCCCGTTTCCGTCGGCCACGAGGATCACGGCGTCCTCGAACCCGCTCGTCGCGAAGACGCCGATCGCGTGCCCCAGATGGTGCGAGATGGTGAGGACCGGCGCCGCGAGGGAAGGGAGCCGGTACTCGCACGGCGCCTTGTCGATGCCGCAGACGACCGCGAGATCGAGCTCCCGGAGCGTGATCCCGGCGTGCTTCAGGCAGTAGTCGACGCAGAGGCTCGTGGTCCAGTCCCGCCCGACCGTGGAGCGCTTGCGCCGGTTCAGGCGCTCCTCCTGCACCGCCACCACAATCTCGTCGCCCTTGAGCAGGCAGGCTGCTGCGTTGTGGTGGGGCGTCGACACTCCGAGCACCCATGGCGCGCCGTCGCTCATCGTACCCTCCCGACCGGAGTCGACACCACGATACCCTCATCCATCAGCCGCCGCACCGCGGAGCGGACCTCTCCTCGCGACGTCTTCAGCTCGACCGCGAGCGCCTCGTACTCGATGCACGGTCGCGCGAGCAGGCGCTCGACGATCGCCCGCATCGTCCCGGTGACCGGAGCCGTCTCGAAGGGCCATAGCGGGTCGTACACCCGGACGCGACGACCCTCCACGTCCACAAGCCGCGAGACCAGCGACAACACGTCGGTCCTCCCCGGGGTCCGCCGGCTCCGGCCCAACGCGTACGGTTCAATCAGCCGCTCGAAGAGATCGTACCTCGAGGTGAACGAGTAGCGCGCGCCCCCTGCGTTCTCCCCTCCCCCCCACGCCTCGACGAACCGCCTGCCCAGCGGTGTCCATGCGTTGGTCCGTCCTCCGCGCCGTCGCGGTGCGAGCGACCGAGCGACCTGCTCCCTCATGCGCGCCTGGAACGATTCGAGCCGGTACCGCTCCAGGACCCTCCGGCGCGCCGCCGCCCCCATGCGCGCTCTCCGCTCCGCGCTCTCAATCAGGCGGCGACAGTTGTCGAGCAGCCGGCAGCGATCCACGCGGATGCCCTTCGGTGTGATCAGCGCGGGCGCCAAGAGCCCGGTGGTCCCGTGCGCGATCGTGTCCTTCGGGCCGCCCCAGGAGACCCCGAGCACCGGCAGCCCACAGCTCATGGCCTCGACGTTCGAGTAGCAGAAGTTCTCGCCCAGATGCGTCGTGAGGTTGACGAACAAATCCGACGCCGACAACACCCGAGGGAGCTCGTCGCGAGGGAGCTGCCCCAGCTGGATGATGTTGCTCATCTCGCCGCCGGCCGAGTCGTACAGGCACTTCGCCATGTCGACCGGCCCCGTCCCGAAGTTGCGCATCCGCTCGTCCGCGACCTCGCCCACGATGAGCAGCTTGAGGTGCGGATGGATCCGAGAGAGCTCGCCGAAGACTCCGACCAGCGTGTGCACGTTCTTCTCCGCGAAGACGCGTCCGACGTACGTGAGCATGAGATCGCCGGCCTCGACGCCGAGATGGGCCCGAACGGACGCGGTCTCCTCGGCAGGTCTCGGCCGGAAGTGCTCGGTGTCGACGCCGAACGGGACGACGGCCGTCGCGGCCCGACACTGCGCGACCAATCGGTGAAAGATCGCCTGGTCGGCGCGGCACGAGAAGACGATCCGATCCCCGGCACGGAGACGGCCGAGGATCGCACGAAGATAGAGCGCACCGCGAGGCAGCTCGCCGAGCGGGAGGTAGACGATGGGCAGGTCGAGCCCCAACGAGTCCCGCATCTGGAACGACTCGAGCACGTCCCACACGGGACCTCGCGGCGCGACGACGAGCACGTCGCAGCGCGGAAGAAACTCGCCGAGGATGAGCTGCCGGCGGCGGTCGTGGCGCGGGAGCTGGAAGTAATAGGACGGCAGCCGCTCCACGCGGAGCTCGCGGGCGAGGCCGGCGTCGATGTCCCCCATGAGCCCGCCGACGCTGACGCCCTGACCAATCGATGGATCGGTGGAGCGATGGCGCAGCAGACCGACGATGGGTCTCGTCATGCGGGAGACGATATCGTGGACGATGTCGCCGCGTCTGTGCGGCGCTCGCTCATCTCGGTGGAGCCCCCGCGGCGGCGGCGGCTCGCGATCGCAGGAGGAGGACGAGGCCGAGAAGGAGCAGGAGGAGCCCCCCCTCCTCGCCGCCCGCGGCCGAGCAGCCACCAAAGCCGTCGTCCTGTTCGACGACGAGGAAGCTCGGGCCGTCGGGGGGATAGCACGATAGCACTGCTGAGTCGGAGCGCCGGCGGGATAGATGGAGCAGATCCCGTCGATGTCGTCCGACTCGAGGCTGCGCTTCTTCGTCTCGCAGGCGGGCGCGCTCGCGTACATCGTGACGTCTTCGTAGCGCGGCGTGTTCGGCGGTGGTCGAGGCCGATCACGTGGCCGACCTCGTGCGTGACGGTGTTGCGAAGATCCATGGTGTCGGTCTGGGGATCGCAGGTGTCGTCGACGCGGGTGAGGTCGAAGAACTCGTCGTTGATCTCGATGTCGGCGTCGACCACCACGCCCGCGCGCGTGTCGTACGCGCTCGTGGTCACCGCCAGCGCGGTGCGCTCGTACGGCCAGCCGGTGGAGTGCGCCACCACCACGTTCTTGTTGTCGCCGTTCTGCCCGTAGCCCGCGGCGAGGCCGGGGAGCGCGCCTCCGTAGGGGAGCGTGAGAATCGGAGCTGGGCACGTCCTCCCAGGCGGCGAAGGAGGCCCGCACGTCCTCTTCGGCCCTCGTACAATCGTAGAGATCGTAGAGCGCCTCGTCGGCGTACCAGGTGATCTCGCGCGACTCCCAGACGAGCGACCGACCGAAGTTGCTCCCGACCCGGCTGCACTTGAACGCGAGCGCGTCGGAGGCGGCGAGCAGCAGGCCGGCGGCGAGGAGGAGCGTGGCGTACGGGGTTCTTCGGCGGGCGAGCCACATGATCGACAGCAGGACAATCGCGAGCATCTCCCCGCCTCGCCCTCCCTGTCGATGGGTCGTGCATCCGCACCCGCCCCCCTCGAGCCCCGGCGGCTCACCACAGGGCGGCGGCGGCCGTTCGAGATAGAGCGCGCCGTAGAGCCCGGTGCTCGGATCCCTGACAATCGAGATCCGCGGAAGCGTCCCACCCGTCCTGCAGCGCCGTCTCACCGCCGGCGGAGAGGCGGGGCGAGAGCTCGGGGGGGATCGGGAGCACGCCCCGGACCACGAGATCCCCCTCGGGACAGGCGCGCTCCAGCGAGAGCGGTCGCGGCGCCGTCCCCGTGGCGGTTCCGGCGTAGTGGACCCGGAGCCCCTCGAGATCGTCCTCGCCGAGGGTCCGCTTCACCACGGTCGGTGCCAGGGTCGGCGCCATCACGGCGTCGAGGATGCGCGCGCGCTCGGCCTCGGGGATCGAGAAGCAGGGGGTGCGCGCTGCCGGGCTCGCCGCAGGAGTGCAAGAAACCGAGCGCGTGCCCGAGCTCATGGAGCACCACACTCTCGGCGTCGAACGCGTCCGCCTCGTCGCCGAAGGTGAAGGTGGCGCCGTTGAGGAGGACATCGGCCTCGCGGATCCGTCCGGTCGCGACGTCGTAGAAGAGATCAGTATGGGCGACCGTCCGGGCGGGATCGCCGAAGTCCGCGTCCCATTCGGAGACGACGCCGATGGTGTTCCGTCCGTCCTCGGGGGCGATCGCGTCGTCCGGCCCCCTCCAGGTGAGGCGCGCGCCGAGCGACAATCCGATCACCCAGACGTCGGCCGCCGCCCGGCACGCGGCCGCGAACCGCTCGCCCTCCGGATCACCGGGTGCGAAGACGGCGCCGTAGTCGAAGGCGGGTGGGTCCCAGCGCAGCTCGGCGCCGCTCGAAGTGCGCGCCAGCTCGAACGCGGAGGCCGGACGGGCGAGGAACAGGAGCGGGATCGCCCAGAGCGCGCCGTGGCTCCGGCGGATCACTGCCCGAGCGTGGTGGTCGGCGGCGTAGCGGGTGGAGCGGTGACCGGGGTCCCGTCGAGGGCGGGCGTCTGGGGCTGGGTTGGGCGCGCCGGCGTGCTGCCGACCGCGGCCTGCACGCGATCGCGGATGGTCCCGAGCGGGATGCGGCCGGCGTCGACGGCGGTCGGATCGATCTTCATGCGGCCGTCGGAGCCGGGCTTGGCGAACGCGAGCCCCTCGACGCTCGGAACCGCGAACGCACCATCCTTCTCGGGACGCTCGACATGGAACTTGCCCTGGCTCATGCCGATCACCTGGAACTGCGTCGCGTCGACCGGATCATTGCGCAGGAAGACCACCACCTCCTCGCCCAGCGTGAAGCGCGGCGTGCCGCTCACCTGCATGCCGATGGTGCCGACCCTCGCCGCCGAGCGTCCGCACCACGACGTTGTCGGGGACGGTCCCGCGCGTGTGCATCCGCTCGAGGATCTGGATCTCGGTGTACGTGAAGATCCGCCGGTGTGCGTCGTCCCAGGCGGCCTGGCTGTTCACGACGCGACCGCGCGCGACGCAGGCCGCCTCCGCGGCCACCTCCTCGATCGTCATCGGTACCACGATCGTGGCGCGCCAGGCTGCTCATCATTGGCGATGGGCCTCTCCAGGCGAAGCTCCGGCAGATGGCGGACGACCTGGAGCTCGGAGCAGCGACCGAGTTCATCCCGTTCGTCCCTCACAACGACCTCCCGCTCTACTATCGAGCGGCGGATCTCATGGTGGTTCCGTCCGACAAGCTCGAGACCTTCTGCATGGTCGCCCTGGAAGCGATCGCCTGTCATTGTCCGGTGATCGTGACGGATCAGGTACCCGAGATCGTGAGGCGGTTCCCGACTGTCCCTGCGGTGGAACCATACGACGTCTCGACCCTCGCCACGAAGATCGCGGCCGGGTCGGACGCGACGCTCCCGATCCTCACTGGCCCTCCCATCGAGGATTTCGATTGGACGAACATAGCCCGGCGCTACGCAGCACTGTACGATTCGCTGTGCCGCCGCACGAGTCGATCGTACAGAGAGGGGTGAACCGTGCCGGACAAGCTCGACCTTGGAAACCTCGACGCCGCTTCCCTTCGGAAGCGCCTCAGCCACGTGTATTGGATCGGCGGGGGAAGCGGCGGCGGGAAGTCGACGATCGCGGCTCGGTTGGCTGAACGGCGCGGTTTGCACCTGTACTCCACGGACGACGCCATGCGGGACCACGGCCAGCGCGTCACCACGGAGAATGCACCCTATCTGCGCGCTTTCGGGGCCATGGACATGGATGAGCGCTGGGTGAGCCGCTCGCCCGAGGTGATGCTGGAGACGTTCCATTGGTTTCAGGGCGAAGGCTTCCATCTCATCATCGAGGATCTCCTGGCGCTTCCCGAGCAGCCAGGGGTGGTGGTCGAAGGGTTCCGGCTCCTCCCGGACCTCGTCGGTCCCCTGCTCGAAAAGCCCGAGCACGCGGTCTGGCTGGTTCCCAGCGCGGAGTTCCGTCGAGCGGCGTTCGAAAGTCGCGGCACGTTATGGACCATCGCCAACAAGACCAGCCAACCCGAAAAGGCGCTGCACAACCTGCTGGTGCGCGATGGGATGTTCACGGAACGGGTCGAACGGGAGTGTGAAGCCGCTGGCCTCCCCATGATGCGAATCGACACCTCGATGACAGAAGACGAGCTCTACCACCGAGTAGAAGCCCAGTTCGGTCTCGGTGGGAGCTAGCATTGTACTTCAGGAATCCAATGAGATGCTCGAGGCTGGGCCCCGCGGCTCGAACCGGCCGCTGGTCAGCGTCATCATTCCCACCCGGGATCGAGAGCACCTGCTCGAGGAAGCGCTGATCAGCGTCGCCGAGCAGCAGCTCGAGGGCGGCATCGAGATTGTGGTCGTCAACGACGGCGTTCGCTTCACCCGAGCCTTCACTCGGGAATGGAGGAATCGGCTCAGCGCAGGCCGCAAGCGGGGCTGCAACGACCGGGGTCGAGATCACCTTCGTCGAGCTGAACCGTGGGGAAGGTCCGGCGGTCGCACGGAATGCGGGGATCCAGGAAGCCTCCGGGACGTACATCGCGTTCCTGGACGATGACGATCTGTTCCTGGCCAGCCATCTGAGGCTGGCGTCAGCGTACTGGAGTATTTATTCCAGAGGATCGGCAGTGAGAATCCGCCGGACTATCGCCACATCTCTCAGTTCTTCGAATCCGACTGATCGGGCCCCCGAAACGAGAACATGCGACCGTCCCATGTTCGCTTGGGGGCCGCGTCGGGTCCCAGGCGATGGATGCCGACCCGAAAGGAACCGTCCGGCGTGATCGCACAGGAGACCTCTGCGAAGCCTCGCTCGAGAAAAGAGGATTGCAGCTCGGCGCTTCGATCGGGTCCGTCGGTGCTTCGCGATCGCGTCCACAGGATCAGACCGCCCGCGGCCAGCAGCCCCGGGATCGCAGCGACGGTCTGCTGGGCGTCCTCCAAGGTGATGTTTCCGAACACTCCGCTCATGACCAGAAGGTCGATCGGAGCGATCTCGGCAAACGTCCTGAGGGCGCCGGCATCCGCCAGGCGTACCTCGACGTCCTCCAGCCCGAGCCCTGCGATGTTGCTCCGAGCCTTCGCGGCGACCGTCTGATCCTGTTCCAGGAGAAGCGCGCGGACCCTCCTCTGACTGCGCTGGTCGGCGAGCACCGGAAGCACGTCTCGTCCCTCACCCGCGCAGATGCTCACCAGGCGCACCACGCCGGTGGCGTCACCCGGAGCCGCTGCCAGGGCCTGGTGGAGGTGATCGTGGGTGAGCTGGAGTCGCTGGGTCAGACCCGCGTCGGAGTAGTGTCGATGCCACTCCGTCCAATCGGCGAACATCTATGGATCATACCAGAAGCAGCGCCCCTGCCCGATGTAGCTTTGCCAGTCCGCGGGTGAGCTCGATCCTCGACCAATCTGGGTCCGACCGGCGCATCCTCTCTAGCAGCGATGCGCAACCCGAACGGCCGTGGTCGTTGAGCGACTGCAGGATCGCGAGCTCCCGCTCCTTGATCGAGCAGGACCGCGGGCCCCAGCGCGTCTCGCCAGGCAACACATATCGCCGCTCGCCTCGAGGATTCGTGGTGAAGGACAGGGCGGCGGCGTTCACCCGCGCCTCGACCTGGAGATCCCAGATCCCACTGGCGGTTCCCCTTCTCCGGGCGATGACGCCGTCCAGAAACACCAGATCCAGCTCCGAGAAGATCAAACCCCAGAGCGCGTCGTCCGGCGACTCGACGATCGGCTCTCCCATCACGTTGAACGAGGTGTTGAGAAGGATAGGGAGCCCGGTGAGCTCCTCGAATCGCGACAGCAATCGGTGGAATCGGGGGTTGGTGTCACGGGCGACCGTCTGGATCCTTCCCGATCCATCGACGTGGACGACGGACGGGACCCGGTTGCGTGCGTGCTCCTGGAACATCAACACCCGCAGCATGAACGGGCTGTCGAAGTCGTCGAGCTTCGATTCGAACCACTGATGTGCCCGCTCGGCGAGGACCGCGGGTGCGAACGGCCTGAATCCTTCCCGATGCTTTACCCGCTCGTTCAGGAGCCGCTTACCATCGGGCAGACGAGGGTCGCACAGGATGCTGCGTTGGCCCAGCGCGCGTGGACCCAGCTCGGATTGGCCGTTGAACCAACCCACGATCTTGCCCTTTGCGAGCTCGGCGGCCACCAGGTCGATCGCGTGCTCGAGCTCACCGCCGCCCGGATCCGCCTCCACGAAGGGGTTGGCGCGGAGCGCATCCTCGATCTCGTGGACCGGGTACGATCGGCCGCAGGCATCTCTATCGAGCCGGGGGTAGGCGCTGCGCCCCCATCCCAGGATCTCGTGGAGCCCGTAGTAGGCGGCCCCGATCGCTGTTCCACTGTCCTCGGCCGCAGGCATGATGTAGTGGTCCTCGAAGATCCGAAGCCCGATCAGGCGCTCGTTGGCGACGCTGTTGAGCGCGACTCCTCCGGCGTACGCCAGACGCTGGATCCCGGTGAGGTCACGGGCGCGTCGCCAGAGTCGCTCCAGCACCGTCTCCAACGCGACCTGGAGCGACGCCGCGACGTCCTGGTAGAACGCCTCGTGCAATGGCCACGCGCCTTCGTGCTGCCGCAGCTCGTCCAGCAGGTACGGGTGAAACACCAGCGCTCCTCCCGGATCGATGCCCGCCAGGCGGCCGGGGTCGATTCTGGGGACGCCGTACGGCGCGAGTCCCATCAACTTTCCCGCCGCGAAGAGATCGTTGAACGCCTGCATCGCCGTGGTCGAGAACATCGCCCCCAAGCTCCCATAGCGGAGCGGACGCTCGCCCATGTCCGGAAAATCGATCCCGTAATGCATCTCCACGCCCTCGAGTCGACCAGACTCGGCGCGATACAGGCTGACAATCTCCTTGGACTCGGGCTCGCTCACCGCGAACGGGAGCTTCGCTTGGAGGACCTCGGCGGGGGCGTTCTGAGGGCAGGCGCGGCTGCGCTCGAACGTGGACCCGGATCCGTCCACGATCAGGAGGGTTGTTGCCGAGAATCCGGAGGTGGCCCAGGCAGCATACGCATGCGAGAGATGGTGCGGGATGACCAGGTTGCGGACTCCGAGTTGCTCCAACTCCTCCGTGCACCGCTGGATAAGCGGGGTCTCGAAAGCAGGCGCTCCGACGAACAGATCGACGTCCGAAAGCGTGATCGAGGCGGCTTCCAGGCAGTAGCGCAGTGAGTTGCTGTTGCAGATTCCGGGGAGGCCGGACCGCTTCATGCGATTGAGGCGCTCCTCCTGGATCGCAGCGACGATACGATCGCCGTGAAGCAGGCAGACCGCTCCGTTGTGGGAGAGGCCGTATCCGACGATCCATGGCTTCGGCATCGCGCTGACCTGGCTGGCGAGTCAGGCGGTCCGGCTCTGCCAGCGAGCGATGAGGTCGGCCTCGACGCCGGGATCCAGCCCGAGGCGCTTGAACCGCTTCTTGTCCTCGGGCCGTCGATCGTCCTTGAACCAGCGCCAGGTGTCGGCGACGGTCTCGACGAACGGACGGCTCAGGAGACCGGCCATGGCGGCACGCTCGACGCTGACATTCCACATCCCCGGCTCTGCTTCCCAGAGCGGCAGGTCCTTGGCGCTCTGCACCCCCTGGTGCAGCAGCCAGTCCTGATCCGCCCATACGAACGTCGGGGCTGCTCCAACAGCCTCTGCACAAGCGTGGATCATCGCGCTGAAGCTGCGGCCTTCGGAACGCGCCCCAATGTTGAAGACCCCGCTCGCTTCACGCTCGATCTGGTCGACCAGGAATTGCGCCACATCCTGGACGTCGATGGCCTGGATCCCGCGATCCGGCCCCGGCAACAGCACGGCCCCTGCACGGCGCATCCGATGCAGCCAGAACTGGATCGCGTCGGTGTCTTCGTATTGCCCGATCATTGCGTGGAGCCCGACCACGAGCAGTCGCTCGGCTCCGAGCGCGTCGCGGCAAGCGAGCTCGCGCAGCCGACCTTCAGCGTGCCGTACTGGCTGAGGTCCCACTCGGGCCCGGGATCGAATGTGGGGTCTCCCTCGACGAGTGGGGAACTCTCGTCGACGGGCCCCCGCGGGAAGTCTCGGTAGACCGCTACAGAGGAGACGGAGACGTAGCGGGAGGTGAGGTCGGCCAGCGTTCTCGCGGTGTTTCCGACCACGGCGGGGATCTTTCCGGAGATGTCGACGATCGCATCCCATGGCCCGAACGAGGCCAGTCGGTGCAGATCCCCGGGATGGGCTCGATCTCCCTGAACCTGACGTACCGGCTCGGGAAGCGGACTCCGAGCCCGCCCTCGATTGAAGGCGGTGACCTCGAAGCCGCGCCGAATCGAGTCCGCGGCGATCAGGCGGCCGAGCAGCCATGAACCACCCAGCAACAGGAGGCGCACTCGATAAAGAATAGATGAGGGCAACTCGAGTGTCGAGGCGAAGGCTGGACGGTCGCGCGCTCAGGTCGCTTCGCCGTGCCATGATGCTGTGGCGTCGGCGATGAAGCGTTGCATGGCGTCCTCGACGTCGGAGGGGTCGAGCCCGCTCTCCTCGAGGCGCTGCACCATCTGGAACCCGAAGTAGCGGTCGCCCGATATCTCGTGGTCCGGGTCCTTTCCAGCCAGGCGCGCGATGGTCGCTCCGATGGGGCGATGGGCGACGACCTCACGGTTTACCGCGAGCTGCGGATCCGGCTGGATCCAGTTCGGTTGGTTGGGCCACATGGCCCCTCCCCATTGCAGGAAGTGGTCGTGCACCAGGCTGAGGAGAGGGAGATCGAAGCGGGGCTCAAATTGGTACTGACCGAAGTCGACCAGGTCGGTGCGCTCGCCCACGAACGAGGGGAGGCGGGGCACGCCGGCGTCGGTCAGCTCCTGGTAGCGGAACGTGATCACCGCGCCGATGGCCGGTGGCTTCTCCCGCTCCCGATCCGAGAACCCGGTGCCGACCGAGAACGCCGTGCCGTCCTTCAGCTCCACTCGCAGCGCCCCCAACCGGCCCTTGTGCTTTCCGGTGCCCGGCAGGGGCGCGACCACCCGCGCCTCGGCGTCGTGGAAGCTCTTCACCTTGAGCAAGGTGGTGGGAGCGGCCGCTCACGTAGGACGAGCCGGGCTGACGGAGCATCAGCCCTTCGCCGCCGAGCTTTTCCACCCGGTCCAGCTCCTCCTTGAGGTGGTCGAGGCCGCGGCAAGCCTGGTGCTCCACCGGCAGCGCGAAGTCGGGCGAGCGATCGTCCACCATCTCCTGGATGAACTCCAGTCGGACCTCGAACGGCTGCTTCAGTCCGGGCGCATCGAAGATGAGGTATCGGAGCTGCTCCCAATGCTTGCTGCGATCCTGGCGCCGCACGATGCTCACCGTCTTCTAGAACGCCCCGCGCGCCATCCACAGCTCGCCATCGAGGGGGTCGGTGGGGAGCCCTTCCACGAACCACTCGGGCGCCACGAAGGTGTTGCCCTGCCGGGAGATGAAGCGCGGCTCTTCGAGCTGGCGCGGCGGGCCCGGATCGAGCCCGAAGAGCTGGGGCAGAGCGTCGAGGGACGTCCGATCCTGGCGGTGAAGCTTCCGGCGAAGGAGTCGGCGCAAGCGACAGTCCTCCTGGCGGGCAACATTCACCAGCCTGTAGCGCCGTGGCGCGCCCAATTGTCGTAGTCGCGATCCATGCCGCGCGACCACACCAGCGCGTTAATCGAGCTGCCGCCGCCCAGCACGCGCCCGAGGGCCATGTTGAACGGGCGGTTGTTGAGCTGCGGGACGGGGGCGATGGGGCCCCAGCTCTGGATCGTGGACGAGGTCTCGATAGCAGTAAGACCGGCTTCTTGTCCTCGATCGTTTCTCGGAGTCGGGATTGATCCTGCGCAGTGTCGAGCCGCAGCGACGGGACCTGGACGGCCTCAATCGGCAGATCTTCGAGCCGCAGTTCGCGATGGCGCGCGATCCCTTCGAGCCGCGAGCGGACGATATGATTGGCGTCTTCGGCGAGATAGATGAGCACGTTCCCGCTGCGACGGACCTCGAAGCGATCGCGGCACGCCGAGTTGCTCGCCACCGAGACGGCGAGGTCGAGACCGAGCCAGCTCTTACAGCATTATCCCGCGTCCCGATTTATGCCGCGCGCTACGATTCTTGATTGCCACGTGGATGGGGGAGTCCCTCTCGGTGGTGATCGACGCGGCATAACCAGGTCTCGTCTCCTGCCCGGCGATCGACGCCGGACGAAGGAGACGACATGCTGGAACAACTCTTCACGGCGCACTATGCAGCGCCCCGTTTGTGCTCGAGTCCTCTCGGGCCGTGGCTCGACTCATTCGTCGAAAGACTTTCTGGGCTTGGATACACGCCCGGCTCCTGCCGATCGTACGTGGTGCTTGCAGCGGATCTCGGTCGGTGGATGGCTGAGAGCGCCCTGCCGATCGCGAGTCTCGACGAGTCCGCGATCGAGGCTTACCTCGACGCCCGCGGAACGCAGCGCGAGCGTCGGCGGTGTGCATCTAACCACGCTCTTGCGCATCTGCGTGCGGAGGGCGTCGCCGCTCAGGGAGAGGTCCACCACGATCGATCTGCCGCGACCGTTCTCGGTGAGCGCTACGCCATGTGCATGCGGAAGCAGCGCGGCGCCGCTGATGGGACGGTTGACGGTTACTTTGCAGTGGTCCGCGATTTCCTCGGCCACCGCTTCGGCAGTGGCGATCCGGACGTCGCTGCCCTCACGGCGTCGGATATCGCGGAGTACCTGGCCGGACGAGCTCTCACGCTTTCGCCGAAGAGGATGGCCTATCTCGCGTCGGCGCTGCGCTCGTTTTTCCGCTTCCTCTTCGCCCACGGTGAGACCGCAACGGATCTGTCAGCGGCGACGCCGATAGCTCAGTTGCGGCACCGCGCAACGGTCCCTCGCTACCTCTCGCCTCCGGAGGTCAGGAGGCTGCTCGACAGCTGCGATGTGGACACCTCGGCTGGGAGGAGGAATCGGGCGATCCTGCTTCTGCTGGTCCGCCTCGGCCTCCGTGCCGGAGAGGTAGCCGCGCTCGAGCTCGACGACATTCGCTGGAAGTCGGCGGAGCTCGTCGTTCATGGAAAAGGAAGCCGGGTTGATCGCCTTCCTCTTTTGTCCGACGTCGGAGAGGCAATCGCGCTCTACTTGAGAAACGACCGTCCAGCCGACGTCGTCACTCGTCGGGTGTTTCTGCGGCTCTGTGCACCGGTGCGGGAGATCGGCGGGCGCGAAGCAATCAGCACCGTCGTGCGGACCAGTTTGGCAAAGGCAGGGCTAAACCCGCTCGTGCGGGGGGCACATCTGCTGCGGCACTCCCTCGGAACGCAGATGATCCGAGATGGTGCGTCGATGGCCGAGATCGCTGAGGTCCTTCGGCATCAGTGTCCGGACTCGACTGCCATCTACGCAAAGGTCGATTTCGACGCCTTGCGAGGTCTGGCTCAACCATGGCCGGCGATGGGAGGCGGACGATGAACGACCTCTGGAAGGCACTCGAGGAGTATCTCGCTGTCCGTCGTGCGCTGGGGTTCAAGCTTCGCCAGACGGAGCGTTTCCTTCGGAAGTTTGTACATTTCGCCGAGACGGAGGGTGCCTCCGTCATCACGACGAAGCTCGCTCTGCGATGGGCGCAGGAGGATCCAGCAGCCGCTTCTGTTATTCACTCCGATCGACTGGCCATGGTCCGGCGGTTCGCCGCTTGGAGAAGCGCCGACGATCCTCGTACCGAGATTCCACCTCCGAGGCTCCTACCGCGGCGATACCGAAGGCCAGCCCCGTACATCTACACCGACGACGAGATCGACCGCATCATCATCGCCGCTGCGTCCCTCCCGTCGAACCACGGACTGCGCGGGCTGACATGCTCGACTCTATATGGGCTCCTCGCCGTCACGGGCATGCGCATAGGCGAGGCGGTCGCTCTCGACCGCGACGACGTGGATCTGCGGACCGGCATCGTCGCCGTGCGCGAAGGAAAGCTTGGGAAGACCCGCTTCATCCCGGTCCATGTCAGTACGGCGAAAGCTCTGGAAGACTACTCGACGAAGAGAGACGCGCTTCTGGGCACGCGGATGACGTCCGCCTTCTTCGTGTCGGATCGCGGTCGTCGCCTGTCGGCGTTCACTGCAGGGGAGAACTTCGTCAAGGTCTTGCAAACGATCGGGCTCCGCGTGCCCACCCCGGACGGTGGTCGCGGCCGTGGACCACGCGTGCACGATCTCCGCCATCGATTCGCAGTCTCCACGCTCATTCACTGGTACCGCGCCGGAGCCGATGTCGATCTCGAGATCCCAAAGCTGGCCACCTTTCTCGGGCACATGGGCCCCAAGGAGGTCTACTGGTACCTGCAGGCGGTTCCCGAGCTGCTTGAGCTCGCGACCCAGCGATCCCGATCAACGGGATCGGGTGGTGCACCATGAGCACCGCCGCGACTCTCGCCGCTCTCGTGCAAGGATTCTTCACGGAACGCCTGCTTCACCAGATGCGGGCCAGTCCGAACACCGTTGCTGCATACCGAGATGCGTTCCGCCTTTTGCTCCGGTACGCCTCGAACACCCTCGGAAAGGAACCCGCGGAGCTCGCCATCGATGATCTCGTTCCGGCTTTGGTGATCGACTTCCTGGACGACCTCGAATCGCAACGCGGGAACCAGGTGCGGACGCGGAATAATCGGCTCGCTGCGATCCGCTCCTTCTTTCGCTACGTCGCGATGAACGAGCCGGCGCACGCTCTGCAATGCCAGCGCATCCTTGCCATCCCACAGAAGCGCCAGCAGAAGAAGGCCATCGAGTTTCTCGAGCACGAAGAGATCGAATCCCTGGTGGCAGCTCCCGATCCTTCGACCTGGCTTGGGCGACGCGACAGGATGATCCTCCTCGTTCTGGCTCAGACAGGTCTTCGCGTTTCAGAGCTCACCTCACTGCGACGTGGAAGCGTCGTTCTAGGAGCGAGTGCTCACGTCCGCTGCGAGGGTAAGGGGCGCAAGCAACGTTCTATTCCCCTGCGCCGGGAGGTGGCTGGAGCGCTCGCGACGTGGATCGAGGAGGAGAGCCTCGCGGCGGAGGACTATCTCTTCCCGAGCAGCCGTGGCGGCCGGATCAGCATGGACGCAGTACAGCGCCTGGTGAAGAAGCACGCGCGCGCGGCCACAACTCCGTCGATTGCCGAGAAAGACGTCACTCCTCACGTGCTGAGGCACTCCACGGCGATGGCGTTACGCGAGCGGGGGGTGGACCTGAGCGTGATCGCATTGTGGCTGGGCCATGAGTCGATCGACACGACGCAAATGTATCTCCACGCCGACATCAAGCTGAAGGAACGAGCGCTCGCACGAACCAAGGCGATCCATGACGGCGCTGAGGGGCGCTTCCAGCCAGAAGACGAGCTGATGGCGTACCTCGACCGTCTATGATTATGCCGCGTCGTACAGTCGGCTCGCTCTATTGAACGGCGTCCTCTCCAGCCGCCTGTCGTTCGACGCGGCATAAATCGGGACGCGGGATAATGCTGCTTGTGCCGCGCGCGGCACAAGCAGCACTTGGGAGCGCCGCCGATGATGCCGACGCCGGTCCGCGCCCAGAGCTGATCGACGAGCCAGCCATTGGCGTGCTGATCTTCGAGACAGTGGGCGCGGACGGTGGGAAGCGGCGCCATGTCAGGCGACGTCCGGGAGCGCGAGGCTCAGATCGTCGACGGCGGCCTCCATGGTGCTGTCGACGATGAAGCTCTGTCCGCGCTCCTCAGCGAGGATGAGCGCCGTCCGCAAGATCCTCGACGCATTTCTGGGGATGCCGCGGCTGGCGCGAAAGAGCAGCTCGAGCGCCTGATCGCCGAGGACCTTCTCGGTGGCGCCGGCGACCGAGAGCGCGTGGTGGATGAAGGGCTCGAAGAGATCATGACCGAGCGGATCGAGATGGATGGAGGCAGCGATGCGCGAGGCGAGCGCGGCGTGCTGTTGCATGGCGAGCGTGCGGCGGAGCGGCGGGAGTCCGACCAGCCAGAGGGTGAGGATATCGCGCGAGTCGAAGCAGAAACTGAGGAAGCCGGAGAGATCGAGGAGGAAGCGATCGGAGAGGTGCTGCGCCTCGTCGACGACGACCACCGGCGCGGTGCCGCGCTCGTCGACGAGATGGAGCAGCGACTTCTTGATGTCGGTCCAGAGCAGCGATCGACGATGTGATGGCGTCACGCCCAGCTCGACGGCGAGTGTTCGATAGAGATCGAGCGGCGAGACCGCGGTGTCGCAGATGTACACCACGAGATAGTCGGGCTTAGGCAGCTGGCCGCAGAGATTCCTCATGGCGGCGGTCTTCCCAACGCCGGACTGGCATCGACGATGCCAAGACCGGGCTCTTCGGTGAGCCGGCGAAATGCGCGCTCGAGACGTTTGTAGGCGGGCGTCTCTTCGAAGAAGGTCTTGCCCTTGGCGTCCTTCGGGATCGGTGTGCTCTTGAGACCAAAGCGTTGTCGGTACTTCATGAATGGTCCTCCTCGTCGCGCGCGCGCTTGGGCCGCGGATCTGCGCCCACGGGGCGCGTGCGTCGATAGTGTTCGTCTTGGATGAGCGAGAGCGGATCGATGCCGCTCGGCTCGGTTTTGGGAACGGCGTCGCCTTGCGGGCGCAGCCGTCGTCGTGTGGTGTTTCGTTGTCGATCGAGCAGGACGGTGTCCGATACGAATCGCCGATCCTTGAAGACGCGGGGGAGCGCGTGCTCGTCGGTGGGATCGAAACGAAGCTCGACCTCTTCGCCGACCAGCTCGGGGCGGACCTCGAGCAGCTGGCCTTTGAAGCGAACCGTGCCGTCCTTTCGGACCTTGCGTTTCTCACGATGGAGACAGACTTCGTCGAGATCAGCGGCTTTCACGCGGCGCTTCCACCGCGATACCCTAGGAGCTCCGGACGTACTCGGTCGGACCGTCGAGCGCCGGATGGTTGGCGGGCAGGCCGGCTGCGATCCAGGCCTGCTTCGTCAGGTGGGTCCGCGCGAGGTCGATGCGATCGACAGCGTCCCTGGCCCAGGTCGGCGCCGGCGCCGGCGCGGTCCGTACTGGATCGGGCGCCGCCGAGGCGAGCTCGGCCGGTCCGTCACATCCGAGCGCGATCAACAAGGCGAGAGGTAAGGTTCGGCGAGCGAACCGCGTCTGAGGCTTCATGTTTGTCTGATCTCCTTCGGCCGATCATTCGGCTCGTTGTTGTTTCAGGAGCCTCTTCCACGGAGCGTGCCGATCCGAACGGACGGCATCGCGGTCTCGCCGAGGGACGAGCTCGGCAACCGATTGCAGCCCAGGTGCAGGCGACGGCGAGGGGACGCTCCCTCTACTCCGGCTTGTCGCGGATCCCCAGTGTCTTGATCTTGTGAGCGAGCGTCCGGTAGGGGAGGTTCAGCTTCTCGGCCGCCCTCGGCTTGCTGTAGTCGCAGGCCTCGAGCGCGGCCTCGATCAAGCGGACCTCGTACTCGCGCACCTGATCGCGAAGGTCACCATCCCCCTCGGCGCCCTGCTCTTGCGGCAGAGACGGGTCGTCGCTCTCCAGCGCGCGGTCGACGACCTCGTCGACCGTCACCTGGGCGAGGCCGCGGTTTCGGACGACGACGTGTCGGACCAGGTTCGCGAGCTGGCGGACGTTGCCAGGCCACGGCGCGAGGATGAAGCGGGCCGCGAGGCTCGAGGGGAACCACAGCGCCGACGCCTCTTGCTGCCCCTCCAGCCGCTCCAGCTCTTTGGTCTCCTCGAGCGCCCGCTGGAGGAAGTGCGCCAGCAGACGTCCGATGTCGGCGCGACGCTGGCGGAGCTGCGGCAGCTCGATCTGGAGGCTCGAGAGGCGGAACCAAAGCGGCTCGCGGAAGCGGCCCTCGGCGACCATTCGCTCGAGATCCGCGTCCGTCGCCGTCACCACGCGCACGTCGACGCGCTCCGTGCTCGCGGCGCCGACCGGCTGCACCTCCGAAGACTCGAGGAAGCGCAGGAGCATCGGCTGGATCTCGGGCGTGAGCTCACCGATCTCGTCGAGGAAGATCGTGCCCCCAATCGCACGGCCGAAGTAGCCGGGGTGGTCGGCGTCCGCGCCGGAGAAGGCGCCCTTTGTATGGCCGAAGAGCTCCGAGGCGGCGACGCTGCCCGGGATGGCCGACATGTTCACGGCCACGAATGGGCCGTCGCGCCGAGGGCCGGCGTCGTGGATCGCGCGCGCGGCGAGCTCCTTGCCCGTGCCGGTCGCGCCGCGGATCAGCACGGCGCCCGAGAGATCGGCGACGCTCCGGATCTGACGTCGCACCTGCTCAATCGCAGCGGTCCCCCCGACCAGGCCGAGCGGATCCTCGGATAGCTCGATGACCGGGCTCTGCTCGAGCACGAGGACGACGCGGCCGCCGAGCTCGATCACGGCGCCGCGCGCGAGCTCCTCCCGACCAAGGCCGATCCGATCCGTCAACCGCCGGCCCTCGACCGAGACCTGGAGGCCGGCCTCGCTGTCGAGCTCGACGCGCCCGCCCTTACGCTCGATCTTCAGCGCCTTCCGGGAGACGTACGGATCGACCAGCGGAAGCTGATCGAAGCACGGCTCGGTTCGGCTGACGAGGACCATCTCGTCGCCGTTCACGAACAGCCGCACCGTCTCGCCGATGCGCCGGACGTCCGGGTGATAGGCGATGGTGAGGCGAAGCTCCGTTCAATCGGCGGGCCGTTCCAGCTCTTCGCGCGTGCTCGGGCGGGTCGGCCCGAAGAGGTCCTCCAGCTTGCCCCCGCGATCCGGCACTCGACCGGCGAAGCCTAGCCTCGGGACCGGAACGTCGCAACGGGGCGCGGCTGGGAGCGTGTAGCGCGTAGCGCTACCGCGAGCCCGGTCCGGGTCCCGGTCCCGGTCCCGGTCCCGATGGCGATCATGCAGCCCGGCGTGCGTTCATCGACTTGATGAGGCGCGTGAGCATCTCGACAACGCGCTTGAGCTTGGCTCTGGCGGCTTGGACCTTCTGCTCGTTGGCGAGTCGGCGCCTCAAGCAGGTGTGGAGTGAGGCGGCGCTTTCGGTGCCAGAGCGAAGTGCCATCCGGTAGAAGCGAGCCTTCTCAGGTGGATTGAACTCTCCGGCGCCCTCGGCGGTGTTGTTCACGATGGAATCGGATGCCCGCCGAAGCTGATCGCGGACGTGAGCGTGACCGGGTTGCAGTTCTTGTGCGATCTCTTCAGCGATGTCGGCATACTCGACGGCGAGCTGGTAGACCTCGAGCTTCTCGTGATCGAAAGTGGCCATGCAAGCTAGCTTGCGGTAGCTCGTCCACTTTGACCAGCAGAAGTTCTTGGAGGTCGTTTCGTCTGGAATCGATCGTTGGGCGGATCGAATCTCGCGTACTTCGTCTTGGACGTCGTCGATGAGGTAGAGCTGAGCGCGATCGAGATCTCGATCCAGTCCAAGGACCGTACTCGCCTCGAATGATGATCGCGCTGCTTCTGTACGCCTACTTGCACCGGCATCTATTCGTCGCGGAGGATCGCGCGGGCGACCTACCAAGACATTCCATTCCGGGTGCTGGCTGGAGAAAGTCATCCCCACTTCACGACGATCAACGAGTTTCGGCTGGTCCACCTGGAGGCACTGAAAGCGCTCTTCCTCGAAGCCCTGAAGCTTTGCCAAAAAGCAGGTTTGGTGCGGCTCGGACACGTCGCACTCGATGGCTCGAAGGTGCAGGCGAACGCGAGCAAGCACAAGGCGATGACCTACGAGCGGATGGCCGAGGAGGAGAAGCGGCTGTCTCTCGAGATCGAAGAACTGCTGGAGCGAGCGCGCACGATCGACCAAGAGGAAGACGAGCGGCTGGGCGTTGAAGAGACTGAAGAGGACATCCCAGCGGAGCTCGCTCGCCGTGAATCCCGCCTTGCCCGCATTCGAGAAGCGAAGGCTGCGCTGGAACAGGATGCCGCCAGGGCTCGCGCGGAGAAATTGCGCAGGCAAGCCGAAGAGCAGCAGAGCAAAGCGGATGATGCTCTTGTGGATCGGGTGGAGCAGAAGCGAGCGAGAACTCGAGCCGAGAAGGCAAGAGCGCAGGCTGACCAGCTCGAACCATGTGGACGGCACACGAGGCCCAACGCTCAGAGGAACTTCACCGACTCAGACAGCAGGATCATGTTGAAGGATGGAGCGTACCTCCAGGCCTACAATGCCCAAGTTGTCGTAGATGAGCACGCTCAGGTGATTGTCGCCGAAGGGGTCAGCAACCAGGCACCTGATCAGCAACACCTCGTCCCGATGCTCCGTGATGTGTTCGGCAACTGCGGCGATGCTCCGCGGAAGATGACGGCAGACAACGGCTATCTGAGCGCGACCAACATCGAATTCTGCGACAACAATCAGATCGATGCCCACATCGCTGTTGGACCCGAACAGAACCAAGACGCGTCGACTCCGTCCTCATCAGCTTCGGAGCCCACACCTGCCTCGCTCGCTCGCAAGCGAATGCGAGACAAGTTGCAAACGCGCGACGGCAAGGCGGTCTACGCCCGCAGGAAGAGTATCGTCGAACTGGCGCTCGGACAGATCAAAGCGGCACGAGGATTCCGCCGGTTCTCGCTACGCTCCTTCTTCAAGGTACGAGCCGAGTGGACGCTCGTCTGCCTCACCCACAACCTGCTCAAGCTCTACCGATCGAAGCTCGCGACCGTCGCGAGCGTCTGACTCAAGGCAGCCATCTTCAGATCGGGACCCGGACCGGGACCGGGACCCGGACCGGGGTCGCGTGAGCGCTTACGCGCTACACGCTCCTAGTTGCCGTCGGACTGCGGGTAGAGGCAGACCCACCGATAGGTGGTTACGGGTGTGGGGGGGGTGTTGTCGACGTATCGCTGGCAGAAGCAAAGCGAATCCCCGGAGTCATTGGGCGAGGAACCGATGTTGTTTTGCACGATGGTGCGGACGCGCCCCCGTGTCGCGCTGCTGCAGGTTGCTGCGTTCGCGAACACGGTCATTTCCGTGGTACCGTTGGAGACGCTGTTGTTCCAAGAGAGATTCGGAGGCATGTCGACTACCATCGTCGAGATCGTGTTCACCGTGACGATGGAGCTCGCGTTCAGCGTCGCCTGATAGTTGTCGTCCAGGACGGCGGTCAGGTCCGCCTCGGTCGCGTAGCAGGCGCTCTGCGCGATGCTGGCGATCCTGTTCGCATCAACAGCGACCTGATTGCTCCCGTTGATCGTGATGCCGTCGCCCGCGGTGTAGGTCGTGTTCGCGTCGTTACCATCCGCGATCCCCGCAGGGACGCCCTTCAGCTCGGTCCAGTCGACCGGGTTGCCCGCTGCGTTGATCGTGCCGGAGCCGGCGAGCTGCGCGCTGGAGGCATACTCCGCGTGCGTGTGGTTCGCTGGCGCGTAATCGCTCGGAGCCACTCCGCCCAGCGTGACCGCGTCGCCACAGGTGGCGGCGAACGCGGCGTAGGGCGCGGTGCCGAGCCGGAAACGCGGCATCTCAGCGTCGGTCTCCACGGTCACGCCGAGCCATCGGTCGCCCGCGAACAGCCCGAGGTCGAGCGAGTTGTCGCTGCCGAGGTAGGTGGTGAACAGCCCGTTGGCGAGATCGATCGAGGCGCTCTGTGAGTACAGCGCCGTGCCGCCGGTCTCCACGTCGTACAGCGAGAAGGTGACGTCGCGGGTGCCGTCGATCGGGACGCCGTCGGCGTCGGTCAGCAACCCCTGAACGGGCAGGATCGCGGGCGCCTGGGCGAGCGCGGGCAGCGGGGTAAGGACGAGGGCGAGGGTCAACAGGTGGCGCATGGTGGGCTCCTTACTGGGGTGCTTGAACCGGGACGGGACCGAGGAAGAGCTTGAAGGAGGCGCTCTGCCTGGTGCCGACCGGGGTCGGGGGGCTGATCGACAGGCGCAGTCGGTACGAGCTCGAGGCCCGCGTACCGCCGCCGGACGAGGTGGTGAACGCGTTGGAGGCCGGGGGCGTGGCATCGGTGGGCATCGCGTCGGGGGTGGTGGCGTCGAGCTCCATGCCGGCGTCCTCGAGCGCTCCGGTGTCGGAGGGCTCAAGGCCCGTATCGCGATCGATCGTGCCGGTGTCTGCGATCGACCCCGAGTCGTTGGGGCGGAGATCCGTCCCAGGCTTGAGCTGCGGGCACCCGGCGAGCGCGAGCACCAGCGCGACAGACGCGATACGCATCAGAACCTCCCAGCGACGCCGATGCCGGCGCCCTCTTCCATCCAGAACGCGACCGGCGCGGGCTCGGGGTCGCCGTCGAAGACGAACAGCACCACCGAGGCGACCGCGAACGCTCCCGCCGCTGCGTATCCCGCGATCGCGATCGCCGCGCCGGTCTTGGCGGCGGAGCGCTCGCCCGCGCAGTTCTCCTCGCGGGTCACTCCACCGACCAGACAGAGGTCGTCGTCGTTGTAGCGGCTCACGTGCTTCGCGCGCACCGCGGTCCCCGCGATCCCGGTCGCCAGGCCCGCCACCGCGACGCCGCCGGCGGCGATCGCCCAAACGGTGAGCTCGGGGCCCGCTCTCGGCAGCGAGGTCGCCGCCAAGACCGACGGCGGCGGGGCGGCCGGCGGACCCGAGTGGACCCTCGGCGGAGCCGGCTCGGCGGGCTCGGGGGGCGCGGCGAGCTCGGCGACCAGGTCGAACGACTCGCGCGCCAGCCCGCGCGGCTCGACCTCGACCGTGCGAGACAGCCGGCGAAATCCGTCCATCAGGACGTCGATCACGATCGATCCCGCCACGACGCGCACCGGCTCGGAGAGCGGCAATGTCCCGACCTGGGCCCCGTTCACCACCACCTTCGCGCCCTCCGGCGTCCCGAGCACCTGGAGCTTCGCGAGGTGATCGCGGATGAACTCGAGCGCCTCCTCGAGGGGCTTGTGTCGCTGCAGGACCCAGAGATCGTTCGTCGCCAGCGCCGCCTCCACGTGCGTCTCGGCGTCGAGCCAGCGACCGATCGCTTGCTCGGCCAAACCGACCTGCGCGAGCGCCTGCGCCGACTTCGAGGCGGAGTAAGCCTTCTCGAAGAGCGCCAGCGCCTCGAGATCCTTTCCTTGCTCGCGGAGCGCAAGGCCCTGCTCGAGCAACCGTTCCGGCGACTCGTCGCGAGCCTCTCCGACCAGACCGAGCGCGATAAGAAAGACTAGGATAGACATCTCACTTCAGGATCGGCGCCCTGTTCGCGCCGTTGACGGGGGTTGGGTGGGGCGGCTTCATCACGTGTCCCATCGAACGGGTCGGCTTCACCTTCCGGTTTGGCCTCTTCTCGAGCACGACGGTCCGCTCGCTCGGCGCCGCGTCGGAGAACTCGAGCACCCGCATCTGGTAGCCGCTGTGAGAGATCTCGATTCGATGGGGCGTGCCGTCCGCGACGAAGCTTCCCTCGAAGTGACCGAGAGCGGAGGTCTGGCCGTCCACCAGGAGGCGGGCGTCGGCCGGCTCCGCGGAGATGGAGACGGTGAACTCGGCCGGCGCGGGAGGCTCGACCACGGCCGTTGGTGGTGGTGGCGGCGGCGGTGGCGGCGGGGACTCTGCGATCGGGGCCGCCTGCTCGCCGCGGCTGAGCAGGACGATGGACGCCGCGAGCGCGATGAGCAGCGCTCCAGCGATCAGCAGCCAACGTCCACGGCCGGTGCGCGCGGGCTCCACCGTTCCACTGCCGAACGTCGAGGGCGGCTCGTTCCGGGTGATCGGTTCGGCCAGCGGAGCGGGCCGGGGCGCCTGTGGCGGCACGTGGTAGGTCGAGGGGAGATCGTTCGACGTGAGCTGCTCGCTGAAGATCGCCTCCCATCGCGCGCGCAGGCTGCTCCCCGCGAACGGGAGCAGCGCACGTCCCAGCTCCTTCACCGTCGGGTAGCGCGCGTCCGGCTTCGTCGCCATCGCGGTGAGAACGACGCGCTCGAAGTCTCCGGGGATGCTCGGGTTCACGCTGCTCGGCGGCACGAACTCGCCCTGCACGATCCGATGGAGGAGCCGGTACATCGAGTCGGACTTGAAGGGACGTACGCCCGTGACGCATTGATAGAGGATCACGCCGAGCGAGTACTGATCGCTGCGGGCGTCGAGCACCTTCGATCCTGCCGCCTGCTCGGGCGACATGTAGAACGGCGTGCCGATGAGGGCGCCGGTCGTGGTCAGCGCGTCGGTCGGCGCGCCGGTCATGAGCTTCGAGATCCCGAAGTCGAGGACCTTCGGCATCGACAAGCCGTGGTGTCCCTCGGCGAGGAAGATGTTGGCCGGCTTGAGGTCCCGATGGAGCACGCCCTCGTGGTGTGCCGCCATCACTGCTGCGGCGACCGGCAGCACGATGTCGACCGCCTCCGAGATTGGGAGCATGCCGCGCTCGCGTAGGAGGTCGGCCAGATCCCGCCCCTCCAGATACTCCATCACCAGGAAGGTGACCTCGTCCTCGGTGCCGACGTCGTAGATGTCGACGACGTGCGGGTGCTGGATCCGGGCTGCAGACTCTCCCTCGCGGAGGAAGCGCACCTGGACCTCCGGCTCGCGCGCCAGCTCCGGCAGCAGGGCCTTGATCGCGACGCGCTTGCCCAGGCCGGTATGGGTGGCCTCGTAGACCTCACCCATACCACCGGCGCCGAGCCGTCGCTTGATCTTGTAGCGGCCGAACGTCGCGCCGTCCTCGAGGATGTGACGCGCCGCCACCGCGGCGGAGTCTACAGGCGCGGTCCCACGAGCCGCAATCGGTTCCTCCGCCGCGCGCGTCGGCATCCCGTCGAGCTTCCCTCTCAACTCATGTGCCAAGGGACAGCTCTCGCGGATGAAGTGACCTGCCCCGGAGGTCTGCCAATGATTGCCAGCGTTCCGCAACCCATGGCAGAGCGAGCGCCGCCCAAGCATGCGATACTTCCTCCCGTCGCATGAAGGCCGGGGACCAGATTCGGACGCTACCGGCTCGTGCGGCACCGCAAGAGCGGAGGGTTCGCGGAGGTCTGGTACGCTGAGCGCGACGACGGGCTCGGCGTCGCCGCCAAGGTGCTCCACCCCCGGCACGTCTCCAGCCGGCCGGTGAGGGGCCCGTCCCCGATCCAGCGCTTCATCGAGGAGGCCCACTTCCACGCACGGCTCAGGGTGGAAGGGCTGGTGGCCATGCTCGACGTGGTCGATCAGCGGGACGACGGGATCATCGCGCTCATCATGGAGTACCTGTGCGGCCGCGATTCTCTCGGAGGCAAACGACGTCGGGCTCGATGAGCTCCTCGAGATCGCGGCCAAGACCGCCGACATCCTCCACGCCCTCCACCAGGAAGGGATCGTTCACCGGGACGTCAAGCCGACCAACATCTTCGTGACCGAGCCGTTCGGGGTGAAGCTTCTCGATCTCGGGGTCGCGAAGGATCTCCTGTTGCCCTCGCTCCGGGATCGCACAGCCACGGACGTCGTGGTTGGAACGCTGCAGGTCCTCGCGCCGGAGAGCCTCAAGAAGGGGGCGCGATCCGGAGCGCCGCCCGCGCCCTCGTTCGATCAATGGGGGCTCGGCGTCACGCTCTACTCCGTGCTCTCGGGACGCCTTCCCTTCCCGAATACGAAGCCGCACGAGATTGTCGAGTCGATCATGAACTCGCCGATCGAGCCGCTCGAGCTCCTTCCTAGGTTCGAGCTGTCTCCGACCCCCTTCTTCGTGGACATGGTGATCCGCCGCTGCCTCGAGAAGGATCCGGCGGCCCGCTACCCCTCGATGGCGCACCTCGCCGCGGCGCTGCGAAACGCTCAGCGCGGCCTGGCGCGCGTACGGGCGCTCGCCATGATGGAGGCGCCGACCGACGTCACCGGCGGTCCCGAGCCGAGCCCCGCCTTCGAGAACGACCCGACGATCAAGCTCGACGACTGAGCCCCAGAACTGTCGTACCAACGATTCGACCGGCCGCTCCCGATCCGAGGTCGGGGCGGCGTGAGCGCTCACCCGCCGAGGGCCCGCTGTGCCTTGGCTTCGGAGCAGTCGTACAGGATCGTGGCGCGATACGGCTCGGCCGGGTCGAGCGGGTCGTCGAGGACGGTCTTCGTCCCACAGTTCTCTGAATATTCCGCCGTGAGGAGCCCGACGAAGCCGCGGGTGGCAGCCCCGAAGGTCTCGAACTCGACCTCGGCGGTGCAGGACTCCGACCTGCAGTCGACCACCACGGTGCGGAACGCGCCGTCGCCGGCCATCGCGTCCAGATCCTCGTAGAAGCGGGCCTCTGCGTGGTCGGACCAGCTCGGGTCGACCGCCTCGCGGGCGTGCTGCTCGAGCTCGTCTCTCCAGCTCGCGTTCGCCTGCTCCCGCAGCGACTGCCGATCCGCCTCGACCTCGGGCGGCAAGTCTCCACTCACCGGCTCCGGGATCGCGTCGAGCCGACGGACGACGCGGGCGAGCCCGCGCTCGAGCAAGCCGACGCGCGCCGACTGGTCGCTCCCCGGCGCGGGGTCGGGCGCGCGCGTCGGCTCGAGCACGGGACGCAGCTCGACGTCCGGCCTAGGCGGCTCCGCAGAGCCCGACAGCGAGAGCACGACCACAAGCCCGCTCACGGCACCGGTGGCGCAAGGGAGGAGATGACTAGCGATCTTCTTCAGCGCTGACATTCCATCCTCCTCAATCGGCCAAGAAGATGCCGCTGATTCTCGCTGCCCCCGTTCGGGAGGTGCATCTCGAGGAAGCCGAAGTCGTAGGTGTGGCTGCTGCTGAGCACCGACCGCGAGGGTCTCAACGTGACGTGACCGGTGTACGAGAGGCCCGAGGTCGTGGTCGGGCCGCAGGCGCCCGACCACTGGTACCAGGAGGTGACGCAGACGTGAGCGACGAAGTATCCGTTCGAGGTCCCGTCGTAGCCCTCGACGTTCAGCTCGGCGATCTCCTGCTTCGGAAACGTCGAGTCGTCGGGGAGCGTGCAGTACACGTCCACGCCGCCAAATCCGTAGTTGCTGAGACCGACGGGGGACGGTGTGACGCCGCCCGCAGGCAGGCAGCTCATCGCGCTGATCCGCGTCCACTTCGCGTCAGCGTCGCCCGACATCGAGAGCGTGGCTGTGGTACACGCCGCTACGAGAAACGTTGCCATCTTCTGTCCGAGTGCGTTCATCGTGTTTCCTCCCGCGCGTCCAGTCGCGCTGGGAGGAGCGCTCTGCAGCCGCCGTGCCGGGCCGCTGCACGCGCGACCCCCGCCCGACGCCAGCCTCCGCTGCAATGGGCTGCAGATCGGGTGCAATCGACGGCAGCTCCCCGACAGTCGAAGAAGTCTCCATTCGTCCGCTCCCGAGCAGCTGTACGAGGGGCTGTCTTCAATCAAAACCCGGTCCCGGTCGCGGCCGGTCGCGGTCCCGGTCCGGTCCCGATCCTGTGTACCAGCCCGGTTTGATCTGAAGGTTTTGTCCCGGAGTTTCGTCGGGATGCTGTGGCTGCTGGCGCGCGCAGACGTCATGAGGATCAGCGAGCTCGACTGCGCGCGCGCCGGCTCGGCGTTCCGCCGGCCACCTCTCGCCTCAACCGAGACGCAGGTCTCCTACAGCCTTTCCTCTCGCTCGACGGTCCGATCGACGTCGAGGTCGTCTCGTACGGCGAGTCCACCTCGCGTACGCTCGCCTCCAGCCGATGCCGCCGAGCTACCTCAGCGGCCGGCTCACCGGATCGACGCGATCGAGCTCGTCGATCAGATCGAGGACCTGCGCCTCCTGCTGGAGACGAGCGCGAGGAGGAGCGGGAGCACGGCGCCCGAATCAGCAATCGGCGGACCAGACCGGCGCGCTCCCCAGCCCCGCGTTCGTCCGGTTCCGTCCGGAATCCGAACGCCGCGTCCGAGATCCGGACGCAATCCGGACGATGCACCCCGGAAGTCTGGCGTGTGGCGGTGGCACGAAGCCCGCGCTGGACCCGCGTTGTGGAGCCGGCGCCAGCCTATGTCCCGCGGGATCCGCGGGACGGAGTGCTCGCGCCGCTGGTGCGTCAGTGGTGGCCTCGCCACGTCGAGTCGGTGGAGGCAGAAGGCGCAACGGTGCCAGAGTTCGTGCATCGAGCGGTGGAGCGCTTCCTCGCCTGCGGCGACGCGAACGAAGGCTTCATCACGCTGAAGTGTTCGAGTGCGGTGCCGAGCGAGCACTTGCGTTTTCATGCGAGGTCCGAGGCCTGTGCCCGAGGTGCGCACGCGTCGAATGCACGACGTCGCCCACCACCTGGTCGAACGGGTGCTGCCGGCCGTGGCGGTCCGGCAGTACGTGTTGTCTCCCCCCTCGGAGCTGGTCGCGCTGCTCGCGGCGCGGCGCGAGACGTTGTCGTCGCTGTCTCGCATCTTTGTGAAGGCGATCTTCGCCGGCATCAGAGAACGCTCCGGCCTGAAGCTCGGGTGCGGAGCCGTGGTGGTCTTTCAGCGGTTCAACAAGGCGCTCACCGTCTATCCACACCTTCACGTTCTCGTTCTGGACGGCGGCTACCGTGCGCGCGATGACGGAACGCTCCAGTTCCGGGAGGACGCAACGCCCGGACCGAGCGCTCTTCGTGAGATCGAGGCCCGTGTCGAAGAGCGCTTCACGCGGTGGTTGAAGCGCCACGGGTTCGTCGAAGAGGAACCATCCGAGCCCAAGCCCGACGACGGCTGGTGGACGGCAGCAGCGCACGCGCCCTCTGGTTTGCTCGCCCCCGTCGAGCCCAGGCGAAGGCGCGGCTTCGAGGTGCACGCCGCGGTGCGTGTTGCGAGAGAGGAAGCCCACAGGACGTGGGTCATCCCGCGGAGGGCGGAGCCCGAGAGCGGGACAAGGCCGGGCGCGAGCGGCTGTGCCGCTACGTCATGAGACCTCCTCTGGCCGAGGCGCAGCTCGAGCTCATCGGCGAGGACCGCGTCCGTCTCACCTTCCGTAACCCCACGCGGTCCGGTCAGCGGTCTATCGACCTTCACCCGCTGGCGCTGATGCGCCGTCTCGCCTGGCTGGTTCGATCCCCAGGATGGGGTGAATGCCGCGAGAGGCCAGGAGGCCGAAGCGGCCACCCCGGCAGCACCAAATTTCGATATACAGGCGTCTTGGCACCCGCGGCCCTTCGTCCTGACGTTGCAGCGCGGACACGGAACCCAGGTCCCCTTCGTCCATCCCGCTACGTTCTGCGACCCATTGCCCATTCCAGAGAACCGATATTGGTCCTCTGACCGATAAAGGCCGGTGTAGGTCCCGGACGGGCCTCCAATCCACAGTTTGACATGAGCCCCATTGGCGGGTTTGGAACGGCGAAGGAGAAGAGATGCCGAACACGATTCCCACTCGATCGAACAACGTGGATGCAGCCGCCGAGGCCGCCCGCCGCGCCGCTGAGACCGCTGCCAAACCCCACACCCTCGCGCCGGCCAATCACACGGGGGTCAACGCGATCAACCCGGGCTCCACTCCGGAGATCCGCCGACCGGTCGTCACGACCACGACCACCACCGGTGGAACCAGCGCCGTTCCCGGCCCGGCGTACAGCGTCCCGAGCACCGGAGAGCCGCAGGCGATCGCCCGCGCGTTCCAACCCGAGGGGATCAACAAGAAGCTGATCGTCGACGGCTCGAAGCTGAGCGTCGCGGCGATCAACGCGTCGTACGGGTACAACCTCACCGATCCGATGGATCTCACCACCGCGCAATACCCGCTGAGCGCGAAGAAGCCGGTCGAGGGTGTCCTCGCCGCGATGCAGGCGATCCCTGGACAGGAGCAGGCGGTCGCGGCGCTGAAGGTTCTCCTCTCGAAGCTGCCCGAGGGTTTCATGGTGAAGGCGCCCTGGATGCAGTACTACAAGCACGACGGCACGCTCGGCACCCAGTACCTGCCGTTCTCAGCCGACCTTCGCGAGTTCTCCGCGCTTCTCCACTCCCCGCAGCTCATGCGCGAGGACGGACGCCCGCGCGGCGTGGTGATCAACACCAAGGAACACTTCCGCCAGATGAGCGTGAATACGAACGATCCGGCCGAGCTCTTCTCCGAGGATCGGGCCCAGCTCTGCACCACCCACGGTGGCGAGATGATCCCGGTGGTCGAGGACGACGGCAAGCAGTCCATGGCCTGGCCGAATCATCCGTACTCCTACGGAAAGATGGGTTCGCGGGGTGAGTACGGCGCGCTCCTGAACTTCTGGAGCCTCTCGAACATGGAGCTCGGCGTCGATCCGGTGGCGAAGTACGGCGCCGCGAAGTGGGCCGACATCGAGCCCTCGTACTACGAGCAGGCCCACACCATCGCAGCCCTTCAGGTTGGCGCCGTGGATTTCTCCTCGAGCGATCCGCGCCCCGACAACAGCGACTACTCGTTCAACATCACCGAGCTCACCGACGAGCAGAAGATCGTCCAGTACGAGGCTGCGCTCACGTCGAAGGAGAACCGGGCCGAGAAGCTGTCCGCCTGGACGAAGTACTGCATGGAAGCGGTGCGGGACAGCGTCGAGGTCGGCGCCCGTCCGATCAACGAGAAGTCGACGCGACGCCCCGAGGGCGAGGGCCGGCTCGATCCCGTCGCGTTCCGCATCTTCAAGGACATGGAGAAGACCTTCAACGACGCGGGCGGCAAGGAGAACCCGAGCGCCGGTTGGGAGGCCCTCGAGCGAGAGGGGTTCGTCGACTTCAACCGCATGAAGCAGAACAACTGCCATCGCGTCCCGTTCAAGCTCGCGCACCCGGACGCGGATCCGGTCTCCGATCTGAAGCCGAAGGGGATGCGGACCGAGGGTTTCGGCAAGAACACCATGACCCGACCGGTTACGCTCGGCAGCCTCGTCGCGGGCCACCTCCAGGTGACGTTCCCGCGGGCGACGCTGGCAGAGCAGTACTCGGGCGAGCTCGCCACGGCCCTCCAGGCCTGTGGTGGGGATGCCGCGGCCCAGCAGGCCGTGCTGGGTGGTGCCGTCGCGTTCGTGAAGGGCGTCGAGCAGAGCGTGCTCAAGGCGATGGGTGATGGGGCGAAGCTCGCGAACCCGATCGACGTGAGCAACCCCGAGTCGATCATCCGCTGGTTCGGCATCGCTCAGAGCGCGATGACCCAGAAGTCGGTCATCGAGGGCGCGAACGACAAGCTGCTCGGCGCCATCCACTTCGAGGACATGGACCGCGACTCGCAGGGTGCCGTGAAGAAGCTGATGGGCGCGTACATCGCGGCCGTCGCCGACTTCACCTTGACCCGACCGCAGCTCAACAAGCGGCTGGAGAACCTCGACAGCATGGCGGCGGCGACGGTGGTCACCTACCCGAGCTACACCGCAGTCTCCTACGACGATCACGGCGTTCCGACGTTCTCTGCGGGGGGCGGTCGCAAGGGATCGCTCGCCAGCTTCACCCCGCCTCACATCCTGCGCATGTCCTACCGGCGCTCCGGAGACAACGCAGGATCGGCCGGGAACACGGCGACGATCGGGTGGCAGCCGCTGTGCGACGCGATCCGCGGCGAGGACGTCCTCGGCGACAACTGGAAGTCGGCCATCCCGGCTGGCGAGTACGCGGACAAGAGCTAACGAGCTGCCGGCGGTCCAACTCGCAACGCGTCACGCCGTTGGCAAGGCCCCGGCCTCCTGGAGGTCGTCGAGGTGCCGGACGGCGCCACCGCGATCGCCGTGAAGGTCGACAAGGCGCTCACCCAAGCGTGCTATCAGGTCAAGGCCGTGCGCGGCACGCTCGTCTCCGATGCCCTTGCCGCGCAGTGCGTCACCACCCCGACGGCCCGGTGTCGCCGCCGACCGGCGATGCGGCCACACCTCAATGGCAGGGATTCAGGCGTCGTCGCGCCACCAGGCGCCGGAACGCAGATCTTCCGGGATGTCCGGATCGTCCGGGCGCAAACCTCGTCGCTCGAGCTCGTCGAACCATTCGTCGCGCAGGCTCGACGGCAGTTCCTTGCCGCACCAGGGGCAATGTCGGATGAGCAGAACGGCCGATCCGCCGTCGAGGATGCGCAGACCGTACTCCTGCAACTTGTCGTTGTAGACGATCGGCACGTCGGCGTCGGCGAGCGCGGCGAGCATGTCCGGGCAATGGTGTGGCGGCAGCGGTGCCGGCGTGCCCTCGGTCATAGATCGATCGTCCTTCCCCTCACCGCCGGTTTTATCATCTCGCCGGAAACGGCATGCATCGATCCGAGGTGCTCGCCGCGGGAATTGTACACCTCGATGTCGCCGTGCGTGAAATCCCATTCATAATATCGGTCGCCGTCGGTCTTGGTCCGACCGGAATATCCGCGCAGACCCGTCCAGATCGGTGAGTCGCCCGGAGCTCCCGAATGGCCCTCCTCAACATTGCCGATCCGGTTGTGGTCGGTGATCGAGACGACCTGGAGGCCCTTAGCGATCGCGGTGGTGACGATCGCGGCGGGAGTCATCGCTGCGCCCGTGACGTCGTAGGATCCACCTCGACCGTACGAACGGATATGCAGGTCTGCGCGACGAAGCGTGCGCCGCGGGCCGCCGCGTGGAGCACCGCCGCGAGCTGGGCCGCGTCGCCAACTCCGCTTCCGCACCGAAGCGATCCACCAGCACGAAGACGCCTCCTGATCGCAGCACGCGCAGCGCCTCCCTGAGCGCCACCAGTGGGCCGCGCATCGTCTCGCCGGCCGGCGCGCGCACCTCGTGGAAACACATCACCGAGACGACGGCGTCGAAGCTCGCGTCGGGAAGCTCGAGACGGGCAGCATCCATCCGTCGAAACGTCGCGCGAAGCCCCCGGCTCGAAAGGATTAGATCATCCCCACCGAGTTCGACACGGGGTACGAGCCGCGGAGCCGCTTCCTCTCGAGCGAGCCTGCGAGCGGGCCGAGATCCCGAAGTGCACCCCCAACGACCTCCGACGAACCTGCGCCACCTGGCTCCGCGCGCAGGGCGTCTCCGTCGAGTTCCTCGCGCCGCTGATGGGGCACGCAGACGGCCGCATGGTGAAGCGCGTCTACGGCCGCCTCACCGCAAGCCAGCTTGCAGCTCGCCTCGCCGCCGAGACCGGCTCCGACTCTTCCACCCGGTGTACCAAGCGCCGTGGATTCAGCCGGATCCATCGGACTCGCTGGACCGGATGCGGTCTCGGAAGTAGGCGAAAAGAGTCGGAAGGTGGTGCCCAGTCCCGGACTCGAACCAGGGACACGCGGATTTTCAGTCCACTGCTCTACCAACTGAGCTAACTGGGCACCGATGGGGCGCCGTTCATACAAAACAGACGAGTGATTGCCAAGGGAGAAATTCCCTCTGCTACGCTCCGCTTCCGTGGGTGCGGCGGTCCTCTCGCTCGTGCTGGTGCTGGGGGCGCAGGTCGGGACGGCGACGATCGCCGCGACGGCGACGACGGCGACGGCGACGATGGAGCGCGACTCGCTGGATGCGCTGCTCGAGGACCTGGGGGAGGGTCCGTTGAGTCATGCGGATCTGGAGATGCTGGCGCGGTTGCGGGCGGCGACGGGGACGGTGGCGCGGACGGCGTCGGTGGCGTGGGCGGCGCCGGGGCCGTTGGTGCATCCGGTGTATCGGACGGGGGTGAGGGCGCGGCGGGAGACGGTGGCGCGGTCGACGCGTGAGGCGTTGGACGCGCTGGTCGTGCCGGCGGTGTCGTTTCGGATGTCGCGGCGGCGGGTGCTGTACGAGGGGCTGCTGCTGGCGCCGATGGCGGAGGGTGTGCTCGATGCGAGCGTGCGGATGTTCGATCGGGTGGAGGTGACGCCGTCGGCGTCGGTGCGGGATCAGGCGGCGGGGGCGGCGGGGACGATCGCTCTCTATGGGGCGGAGCCGGAGGTCGGGATCCATCCGGAGGGGGCGATCGAGGCGCGATCGGCGGACCGGTCCTCGGATGTGTTCGTGGCGGTGGGCGGCGGGGTCGGGAGCGCGCGGGGGCGGGTCGCGGTCGGCTATGACGACATGCGGGCGCTGCGGACGCCCGATGGATCCGATCCCACGAACAGCGAGCAGCGCTGGCTGGCGTCGGTTCGTGGGGTGCTGTTCGACGGGGATCCGGTGCGGGTCACGGTGGGCGGCGATCTGGATCGCGCGCTCAACACGCGTGCGCCGAACATGCCGGGGGTGGCGCGCCTCGATCAGCGGGCGCTCGGCTTTCTCAGGGTGGAGCTGGGCTCGGCGACGTGGGGGGCGAGGCTCACGGGCGGCTACCAAGGGCTGCGGCAGCATCAGGAGCTGGACCCGCTGGTGAGGTTCGACGTCAGCGCGGATCTATACCAGGCGCAGCTCGCGCTCTACGGGGCGCCCTACGACTGGTTGCGTCTGGAGGCCGGCGGCGACGTCGCGATCGGGAGCGGGCGCGCGCCGGACGAGGTGCGACGGCGGGAGCTCGAGGGCTACGTCATGGGCACGCTGCTGTTCGATCGGCTGGAGGCTCAGCTCGGGCTTCGGATCGCGCAGCAACACTCCGAGGAGGGGACGCTCGGCACCGACGCCCTGCGACCGTTGCCGCAACTCGACTTGCATTTGCCGATCGCCGGGCCGGTCGGGGTGCGCGCTTCGTTCGCCATGGGGATGACGCTGCCGGGGAGAGGCCTGTTCGCGCCGATGGGGCGGTTCCTCAAGCCCGAGACCACCGTGACGGTCGAGGCCGGACCCACGCTTCGTGCAGACGGCTACTGGGCCGATCTGACGGCGTTCGCCGCCTGGATCCATCAGCCGCTGGAGCCGATGCCGGATCCGCTGCCGATCACCGACACGCCGGCGCTGGTGCGGGCGCTCGGCGTCGATCTCGACGGAGCAGCCGGGCTGATCCGCAACCTCGATCTCGCGTTCACCACCAGCCTGGCCGAGGTCGTCGATCGCCGGACCGGCGCCGCCACCTATGCGCTCCCGGTGCTCTCGGGTCTGGTCGCGCTGCGCTACCGCTTTGGGTTCCGAAACGCGCATCTCGAGGTGCACGCGCGCGCCGCCACCGGTCCGTTGACCTTGATCGGCGACGCGCCCATCGAGCCCTGGATGCTCGGCGGCCAGCGACCGAAGGCGTTCCTCCGGGCGGGGCTCCTGGGCGGGCTCGATCTCGGCTACGGCTTCACGCTCGATCTCGCGGTGGAGAACGCGATCGATCGGCGCTATCGGCTGCAGACGCGCGACGAGCCCGGCGGAGGGATCGACGTCCGCGCGGCGCTGACCTGGAAGCTCTACTGATTGAGGCGGACCTTGTACTCGATGTTCTGGCCGGGCGGCGCGTTGAACCACTCCGACCAGTTCATGCCGTCGAGGCTCACGCGCAGGAGGTAACGGCCTTCGTAGATCTCGACCGGGTCGAGCGGGGCCTCGCCGATCACGCGCGAGTTCAGGCTGATCTTGGCGCCGTCGGGCGCGCGCACGGTGAGGCGGCTCTTGCCGAACTCCAGGCTGCTCTTGCGGTCCTGGTCGGGATCGATGCGGTACGTCCGATACTTGTTGATCCCGGTCTTGGCGTCGGTGAAGCGCAGCTTGTGGGATCCGGTCGTGAGCCGGACCGTCAGCGGCGTCCGGCCCAGGCGGTCGTTGCCGTCGTAGACGTCGACGTTGGGCTCCGACTCGATCGAGAGCTGGCCGAGCTTCGGCTTCACGTCGGTCGTGTCCACCGGAGTCGCCGGCGTTGGGTCCGGCGTGTCAGGCGGCGCGTCGGGATCGACGTCGGTCTCGTCCGGCGCCTGGCGCGTCAGCGCCTCGCGGACCACGGCCGAAGGGATCTTCGAGTTCTCGGAGGGCGTGTCGATGCCTGCGGGCGGCTCCTTGGGAAAGGCGAAGATGAAGATCAACAGACCGGCAGCGGCCGCGAGCACCATGTAGAGCAGCGCGCGGGACGAGTCGCCGGCGCGCTGGTTGAACTGGGTGATCGACGACTCCTCGCGCATCGGCGCCCGCGGCACCGGCTGGGGCGCCGGCAGCGGGACGTTCTTGACCGGGACGTTCTGGAGCAAGCCGGCTTGCACCTGCCGCTCCAGCTGCACCTGCTGCAGGTGCTGTTGCATCTGCATCTGCTGCATCTGCTCGGGCGTCGGATACACGGCGACCTGCGAGCCTCCGTTCGCGGGGCGCACCGGTGAGGCTGGCGGTGGCGTGTACATCGCCGGAGGCGGCAGCGGCGCGGGCGCGGGCGCGAACACCTGGGCCGGCGGTGCCTGCGGCGGCGCAGCAGGTTGCAAGGGAACTTGCGCCGCCCAGGCCTCGGGGACGGCCGGTGCGGGCGGCGGCGAGAACGGCGGAAGCGCCTCGGCGACGGTCCGCTCCTCGTCCTTGTCCGGCTGCGGGAGCCCGGCCGGCTGATCCAGCAAGGTGTCGCGGCGCGGAAGCGGAGCGCGCTCGATCGGCGGCTCGTCCCGCGGATCGCGCGCGACCGCCACCAGCGTCGAGACCGGTCCGGGGCGTGAAGCCTCGAAGAGGGCCTGATCCACGCCTTCCGGCGCCTCCGCGGGCCGGGAGAGCACGGTGATCATGTCCGGGTCCTTGGCGGACTCCAGCAGCGATCGACGGCCCTCTCGCTCGGGCGCGTTGTACGGGATCAGCTCGTTGACCAGCGTCGAGATCTCCTGGTGCGTCGCGATCGTGGTGCCCTCGTCCTGGGTGGCCTTGAGGATCGCGTCGCGCATCAGCTCGACGCTCTCGAACCGCTGCGCACCGCGCTTGGCCAGCGCCGTGACCGCGATGTTGCCCAGCCGGCCGGCGAGGCCCGGGGCGTCGATCATCTGGGGCTCGGTGGTGAGTACGGCGCGCTCGAGATCTTCCACCCCGGCGAACGGCGGGCCGCCCGACAGGAGCTCGTAGAGCACCGCGCCGATCGCGTAGACGTCGGTCGACGGGCTGGCCGTCGCCTTGCCGCCGATGATCTGCTCGGGCGCGAAGTAGACGAACTTCGATCGGATCGGCACGCCGTGCTGCGTCGGTGCCATCACCGAAGCGCCGTAGCCGGTGACCATCGAGATCCCCTGGAAGGTCAGCAGCAACGTGTCGGGTCGGATCCCGCCATGGACGATGGGTCGTCCTGCATATCGTGACTGGCCTTCCTCGTGGGCGAAGTGAACTCCCTCACAGACGTCGACCGCCACCCGCGCCGCCATCCGGGCGTCAAACGGGCGCTCGGCCTCTCGGGCTTTGCCGAGGATCTGGTGGAGCGGCTCGCCATCGACGAACGCGACCACGCGCGCCCATCCTTCTTCGAAGCACTCGAGGCCGAAGACACGAATGATGTTGGGATGCTTGAGCTGGGTGACGAACGCGGTCTCACGCTGGAGGCGCGCGACTCGGGAGGGATCGGAGGTGACATCGTCCGGGAGCCACACCACGACGACCGGGCGGTCGCGCTTCGGCTCGCCGTCGATGACCTCGACGCCCATGAAGGCGCGGGTTTCGGCTCCAGACAACAGAGGGCCGAGAACGCCGTATTGCCTGCTGCTGGCCATTTTCGGGCTCATCCTATCCGATGAAGGCCTGAGCAGAACAACTTCTTGACCGAGGGCGGCCTCCCACTGGTCGAGCGCCGCCTCAACTCTCGGGAAACATTGCTGCTTCCAGGTGAGCGCCGCCACGAGACACGGGGAGACCGGCGATCCGGAGTAGAGTTCCAGCGCATGCGGAGCTCTCTCGGTCTCAGCCTCAGCGCATTCTTGGTCGCCTGCGCCGGCTCGAAGTCAGCCGCGCCCCCACCGCCGCCGCCCCCGTCCGCGCGACCTGCGCCGCCCGAAGGTCCCACCCGCACCGACTTCCAGGACATGGCGAAGACGCTGGTCAAGCAGTGCGTGGCCGGCGGCTGGATCAGTCGATGGCGCTCCGAGCAACCGGACGTCGACGTCGCGAAGCCCAAGATTCACCTCGCAGAGTTCGAGGACAAGACCGGACAGGATCTCGATTCGACCTATCTTCAATCGGTGCTGGAGAAGCGGATGCGCATGTCGGGTGTGTTCGACATGGTGCCCGACGATCAAGGGTCGGACTTCATCGGACGTGGTCGCCTCCTGCGTCTCGCGGAACGAAGTCCCAGGGGCAAACGCTTCTCCGTGTACACCGTCACGCTCGAGCTGATCGATCCCGGATCCGATCGCATCGCGTATTCGTGTGAAGCGACGGTGCAAGGCGAGCTGTGATCCGCATCCGTCGGTCGGACGAACGGTTGTCACTCGGGCGCGCGCGCCTTCACCTTGAACCGTGGCTCAAGAGAGAGGGTCGAGCCAGCGGGAGCTGGAAGATCTCAAACAAACCAAGGAAGAAACGACGACCGAGGACGTCACGACGGAGGATGTCTCCTCCGAGGTGACGGACGATCTCAACCCGGTTCGTCAACGTTTCGACAGCAGCACGTGGATCACGAGCTGGTAGCCCCGAGCTCTGCGATTCCGATCGGCGTTCCGATCGTCAGAGCGATCGGCTGCGTCTCGAGCGCATCATCCTCCCGGATCGCTCGAGCCAGCTGGTCGTGATCTCCCGTGTCTGAATACTCCGTGCGGATATACGGCGCGCCTCCCGCCGCATATCCAAACGCGAACCGCGGTTGAAAGATCCGCAAGCTGGCTTGCGCTTCCTCGGGCCCGGCGCAGTGCTGCACCCACTCCTGATGGCGCACGCGCGGGACCCAATCCGCGTAGAAGTTCCCGTAGCCGAAGCCCGCCGGCATCACGTACGTCTCCGCGTTGCCCGAAACGCCCATGAACGCCAGATCGATCCGGCGCGGGCGCTCGGCGAGGAATCGGTAGGTCTCGGGCATCTCGCTCGAGTCGGCCGCCAGGAACAGCGACGCCTCCTCGGACTCGATCAGATAGGTGAGCTTCGCCAGGTCGAGCCCCCACGACTCGCCCGCGAAGGGACACGCGGTCACCGTCAGCGGACCGATCTTGAGCTCGTCCCATGGATCGAGCTCGACGATGTCCGTGAAGCCGAGAACCCGGGCCACACCGTAGAGATCGACCTGGTACGGGGCCGGCTCGTTCCCGACCCTCGGCAGATAGATCGGCGTGCTCGGCGGCAGCATCGCCAGCGAGTTCGGGTTGAGATGATCGTTGTCGCCGTGGGTGATCAGGATGGCGTCGATCCGCGGCAGATCGCGCGGATCGAACCTCGGCTCGTCGTGGCGCTCGGGCGGCTCACTCGAGGAGAAGAAGAGCGGATCGATCAGCACGTTCGCCCCGTCGATCTGCACCAGCACCGCCGCGTGGCCCAACCAGGTGACCTGCGCGCGTTCGGTCTCGAAGCGAGCGAAGCCTGGCGCGGTCCGATGTTCGAGCGCCGTGATCAGGTCGAGGAGCTCGAGCATCTTCTCCGCCGGCTCCTGGAGCTTCCTCGGCATCGTGTGGACGATCTCCTGGGCGGTGCGCCGGCCGTCGAGCCGCGCCAGGAGGCGGCGGATCACCTCGCCGATCTGCCGGCTGCCGGTGATCGTCACGCCCAGCACCTCATGACCGCGCTCCAGGCTGGCGAAGCGAACCCCGGTCATCTCGGCGCCGGCGAGATCGCGCCCGCGCGGCATGAAAGGCATGGGCGCAACCTGGATTGCGGTCTCGACCGCGGCCGTCGGCCACATCGAGGCCCGGCGCGCGATCGGCCCGCCCCCTTCGAGCACACCGCTCCCCCCGGTGAGGGCCTTGCCTGGATCCCTCGGAGAGAAGAAGAGGAGCTCCTCCTCGACCAGCTTCCACAGCTTCGCCGGCTTGAGGCCGGCGTCCCTGGCGTGGGTCCACCGCGTCATGCCGAGCACGACCGTCGCGACCTCGCGGGACAGCGAGCCGCGCCGCTCGCCGTCCCGGACCACCTCGAGCTGCGCCCAGGTCTCCTCGGGGCGGACGCGCAGCTCGAGCCCGACGGCTCTGCGGTACCAGAGCTCCGCCGGGTCGTGGACGGGCGCTTCGATCCGCACCGGCTTCCGGACCAGATCGCGCATCGGCCCGAGACGCTTCCGGAGCAGGTCCTCGAAGCCCACGACACGAGTCGACAACGTCGCCGCAAATTTCTCAACGCTCTCTTCCGTCCGTGTTAGCTTCTTCGCCGGCAGCCAGATGGCGGACGATCCCAACCGCACCGTGCACGCCCAGCAGGCGTTCGCGCTGACCGAGGTCTTCCAGTACAAGTTCAGCCACGTCGTCTTCGGACAGAAGCGCCCCCGGCGGCTCAAGGTCCTCGAGCCGGACGTGTCGACGGCCGGCGGCAAGCGCGCGCGACAGTCGATGGTCCTGGTCCCGGACGAGGGCGACGGCGGCACGCTGGTGATCGGCTGGCTGGACACGCCCGCGCGGACAGCGGAGCTCCGCAGCTTCAACGTGGTCCGGCAACAGTATCAGGCGCGCTTCAACACCGAGATCGACCTGGAGCGGGACGCCTACGATGCGCTGCTCGACGATCTCCGCAGCTTCCTCAAGATCCAGAAGATCGACCTCCGGATCGTCGATAGCACGGTTCTGCCGCAACCCCCGAGGAAGTCGCCGCCCGAGCCCGCCCAGGGCCGGCCCGTCGTCACCGCCATGCTCGCGATGCTGAGCATCGGCATCCTGATCGGGTTCGTACTCGGTTACATCGTTTTCCGGCTGTTGTAGAACCACGGCCGAGATGGCCGATCACATCCGCAACACGGGCAAGTATCACGACGGCTACAGCGACGGCTTCGAGCCGGTCGAGTCGATCGATCTCACGAAGATCGAGACCTTCTCGGACATGTTGCGCGCCTACAAGAGCGCATCGTTCGGCGCTCGCCGCCTCGGCGACGCGTGCGACGTCCTCGAGACGATGATGCGCGATCCCGAGTGCTTCGTCGTGCTGACGCTCTCCGGCGCAATGACCGTCGCCAAGATGGGGCTGGTCGTGTGCGAGATGATCGAGCGCGGGTACGTCGACCTGATCGTGAGCACCGGGGCGCTCCAGGCCCACGGGATGATCGAGGGCTCGGGCATGAAGCACTTCAAGTACCGCCCGGGGATGAACGACAAGGAGCTCTACGACGCAGGCTACGACCGCATCTACGATACGCTCGAGCTTGAGCGGAACCTGGACGCCCTCGAGCTGATCGTGCGGGTGGTGCTCGACGCCATCCCGCCGAATGCGCACGTCGGCAGCCGCGACATCACGCACCGGCTCGGCGAGCACCTCCACGACCACTTCGAGGGCGAGCGCGGCATCCTCAAGGCGGCGTACGAGCACCAGGTCCCGGTCATCATCCCCGCCTTCACGGATTCGGAGATGGGCCTCGACGTCGCGGTCAACAACCAGATCCGCGCCGAGAAGCAGAAGGGACCGATCGTCTTCGACCCGTTCCTCGACCTGAACTTCTACCGGGACACGATCGTGAAGCAGGAGCGGCTCGGCATCTTCACCATCGGCGGCGGCGTCCCCCGGAACTGGGCCCAGCAGATCGGGCCCTATCTGGAGATCAGCCAGACGCGGCGCGGCATCACCGACGGCATCACCAAGCGGTTCAACTACGGGGTCCGCATCTGCCCGGACGCTGAGCACTGGGGCGGGCTCTCCGGCTGCACCTACAGCGAAGGAACCAGCTGGGGGAAGTTCGTCCCGGAGTCGGAGGGCGGCCGCTTCGCCGAGGTCCTCTGCGACGCCACCTACGTGTGGCCCATCCTCATCAAGGCCCTGATGGAGCGGGTTCCCCGGAAACAGAAGTAGGAGCGCGACACACGATTGTCGCACGTCCAATCTCGGGCGCCGATGGTATAGGGAGGCGACCTTCAGGTCCTCCCATGATGTTGTCCAGCTTTGCCCGACTCCTCCTCATCGCCCCCCTCGCCCTGGCCGCCTGCGCCCGCGAAGGGGTGGTCAAGTCCGACGGCGGCACCCAGGACGGAGGGCCGGACGGCGGGACGGCCGATACGGGCCCGAAGGACGGCGGCGACGTGGTGGTCGGCTGCGACAACCCGGCCATCGACCCGGCGGCGAACGGCGAGACCTGCGCCTACACCGCGGGCGGTCCGGCGGTCCTCATCCGCGGCGACATCGTGGTTCCGGACGGGCTGCTCGAGAACGGCCACCTCTTGATTGGCGCGGACGGCAAGGTCGCTTGCGCCGCGTGCGACTGCTCCGCCGACCCGGCGTTCTCGGGCGCGGCGGTGGTCGCGTGCGCGAAGGGCCTGGTGTCACCGGGGTTGATCAACGCGCACGAGCACCTGACGTTCGACGAGGGCGCACCGGTGGCGCACGGGACGGAGCGCTTCGAGCATCGCCACGACTGGCGCGAGGGCCAGAACGGGCACACCGATCTGCGGACGCCTTCGAGCAGCAGCGGCACGGATCCGGTGGCCTACGCCGAGCTCCGCCACCTCTTCGGCGGCGCCACCTCGATCAACGGATCGGGGGGCGCGTCGGGGCTCCTGCGCAACGTCGACCGGAACGGACAGGACGAGGGCCTCGGTCTCGGCACGGTGCACTACCAGACCTTCCCGCTCGGCGACTCCAGCGGTACGCGCCGGACCAACAGCTGCGACTACGGGACGATTGATACGCCCTCGACGATTGGCAACAGCATCGCGTACACGCCGCACATCGCCGAGGGCATCGACCTGTCGGCGCGGAACGAGTTCGCGTGTTTGTCGGGCGAGGCGGCCGGCAGTACGGACGTCATCTTCGAGAAGACGGCCGTCATCCACGGCGTCGGCCTGCGCGCCGGAGACTACGCCGAGATGGGCGCGGAGGGCGCGTCGCTGATTCTGGTCGGCCCGCACCAACATCGATTTGTACGGCCACACCGCGCCGGTGACGCTGGCGGCGAACACGGGCGTCGAGATCGCGCTCGGGACCGACTGGGAGGCCTCGGGCTCGATGAACGTGCTCCGCGAGCTGGCCTGCTTCAAGGAGTACAACGACCGGAACCTCGGCGGCTTCTTCACCGACCGCCAGCTCCTCGACATGGCCACCAAGAACGGCGCCGACGTGCTCAAGCTGAGCGCCGCGATCGGCTACCTGGCGCCGGGGCGGTTCGCCGACGTCGCCGTCTTCGATCAGTCCACGCACGACGGCTATCTCGCGGTGCTGAACGGCGAGCCCAAGGACGTGGCGCTGGTGATGCGGGCCGGTGCGGCGCTGTACGGTGACGACGCCCTGGTCTCCGGGCTCACCAGCAACAGCGCCGGTTGCGAGGCCCTCGACGTCTGCGGGAAGCCGAAGCGCGCCTGCGTCATGCGAGAGACCGGCAAGACCATCGCCGACCTCAAGGCGGCCGTCCGCGCCGGGACGATCGATCTGTTCAACTGCGGCGTGCCCACCGGCGAGCCGAGCTGCATCCCGTTCCGCGTCGGCGAGTTCGACGGCATGCCCACCTCCGGAGATCAGGACGGTGACGGCATCCCCGACAGCGCCGACGATTGCCCCACCGTCTTCAATCCGCCGCGCGACGACCTCGATCAAGGCATGCAGGCGGACGCCGACGGCGACATGCAGGGCGACGCCTGCGACGTCTGTCCGCTCGACGCCGACAGCACCAGCTGTTCGGTCCCCGATCCCAACGATCGCGACAACGACGGCGTCCCCAACGCGACGGACAACTGTCCCGGGATCGCGAACATGGATCAGGCGGATCGGGACGGCGACATGATCGGCGACGTCTGCGATCAGTGTCCCGATCAGTCGAACGCCGGCGGCACGCCCTGCAGCGCCACCGTGTATCAGGTGAAGCAGGGCAGCGTGACCGGCCGGGTGCGGCTCACCGACATGCTGGTGACTGCGCCCGGGAGCAACGGGTACTTCGTGCAGACCGTCGAGGGCGACGCCGCCTGGGACGAGACCCTGCGCGAGCGCTACTCCGGGATCTTCATCTTCAACTCCGCCGATCCCAAGCCGGCGCCGGGCGATCGCGTCGACGTCGACGGCGACGTCCAGGACTTCTTCGGGCAGCTCGAGCTGAGCATGTCGTCGTTCACGGTCCGCTCCAGCGGCGAGGCCGCACCGACGCCGATCGTGGTGGACGCGAACGAGGTGAAGACCGGCGGCACGCGCGCCCAGGAGCTGGAGTCGGTGCTGGTCCAGCTCGGCACAGTCACGGTCACCGAGGTCGAGCCCACCCCAGGCGGCACCGAGACCGCGCCGACCTACGAGTTCGTGGTGAACGGCGTGCTGCGCGTGAACGACTTCCTCTACCGCGCCGACCCCTTCCCCATGGTCAACGACGTCATCACCAACCTGCAGGGCGTCCTGCGGTTCTCGCAGGAGAACAGCAAGGTGGAGCCCCGCGGGCCGGAGGATTCTGGGGATTCCCGCCCCGCCTGGTCGGCTTCGAGCCGGCGGTGGCGTACGCGACCACCGGGCTGACGAACGCGGTGCCGGCGGGCGGGCTGGCGGTGCGCCTCAGCCGCGCCACCGACACGGCGGTTACGATCACGCTGGCCGCGCAGGGCCTGGTCGCGCCCAGCAGTGTCGACATCCCGGCGGGCGCCGACCGCGCCGACGTCCCGATCACCACCACGGCGGCGGGCACCGCCACCATCACCGCCAGCTACGACGGGGTGAACGCGGTGAGCCGGGTGATCGTGTACGACGACGCGGCGCCTCGCGGCGTCGTCGAGCTGACGCTGGAGCGGGCGACGATCGCGGTCTCCAGCACGATCATGGGCGTGGTGCGGATCGATCTGCCCGGCGCCGCCGCGGGCACGCCGGTCATGCTGGCGGTGATGCCGCCGAGCCTGGCGATGGTGCCGGCCAGCGTCACGGTCCCGGCCGGCGCGTTCGAGGCCAGCTTCACGCTGATGACCGGGACGTCGACCGGCGCGGGGACCGTCGTGGCGACGGCACCGGCCGGGAGCCGCCCAGCGTCGTTCTCGGTCTCGGCGTCGATCGATCGGCCGCCGATGGCGGCGGGGGATCTGGTGATCACCGAGATCCACCGGAACCCGTCGCTGGCGATGAACGAGCAGAACAACGAATGGTTCGAGGTCTTCAACCCGACCGCCGACGGGATCGAGATCAACGGTCTGCAGGTCCGGGACAACAACGGCATGCGGATCCTGTCGGCGCCGGGCGTCGCGATCCCCTCCGGCGGCTATGGGGTCATCGCGTACAACCTCGCGCCGGCGTCGAACGGCGGTGTCGACGCCCTCGCGGCGTACGGCGGGACGTCGCCGGACATCCTGCTGGCCAACGGCGACGATGAGCTCCACCTCACCTATCAGGGCACCGAGATCGACGTGGTCGACTGGGGATCGGGCTGGCCGGGCTCGAGCGGGGCGAACGGCATTTCCATGTGCCTCCACTTCCCCTATGCGGAGGACAACAACGTGGCCTCGGCCTGGCGCCTCTCGGTCGGCGGCTTCGGAACCGGCGGTGACACGGGTAGCCCCGGCGTCGCCAGCAACGCGACCAACTGCCCGTAGCGACAGCCTCCTTTCCCCCCTCTTGACTCGACGGCGAGGTCCAAGCCGTAATCTCGCCCGCCTTGGCTCGCGTCGGGATGATCCGTGGGCTCGCGCTCTTGCTGATCGTCCTCATTTTCTGCGCCGTCTCCCAGCCCGACCCCTCCTGTGACCAGGTCTCGGTGCGGCCCGCCTCGAGCCTGCGGAGGGTGTGCGGCGACCGCCCGCTCGGCGACGTGGGTGACCTGGCGGACTTCGTGGTGGCGACGCCGCTCCGCGAAGGCCTCTTCGAGCCCCTCGAGCACCCGGTCACGCCGGTTCCCGTCCTCGCGATCCCGCGGGCGAATCAGACCGTTCGCTGGATCCCGGAGAGCGGTCGCCTCGGCCGAAGTCGACGACGACCCGACCACGACCTGAGCGGTCGCCCTTCTCTTTTTTCCATCGCTGTCTCTCGTTTTTGGCGGGCCTCAGGCCGCCAACTTGAAGGAGTGCATCATGAAGCTTTTGAAGACGATGTTGTGGACCACGCTGTTCGTGTCCTCCCTGGCCTTCGTGTCGGTTCCCCAGATCGCGACTGCCGGCCAGAAGGCCGAGCAGAAGTGCGACTCCAAGGGGAAGGCTTGCAAGAAGGGCAAGGACTGCAAGCCGGCCAACTGCAAGAAGCCGGAGAAGAAGGACGAAGAGGAGAAGAACTAATCCGATTCGAGAGTCGACAGTCGGCAGCCTCACTGTCCGCGAGACGCTGTCCGACTGTCGGCTTGTTTCAGATCATCATCACGTCGCGCAGGCGGGCGCGCAGCTGCTTGGCCCGACGGACGGCAAAGATCTCGTCGGCGGTGTCGAGCAGATCGGCCGCCACCTCGAGCTCCTCACGGAAGATCGCGATCTCGGCCTGCTGGACCAGGTGCTCGGCGGCGTGCTGGCGCTCCATCGCGTCGGCAGAGGCGTCCCGCAGCGACTTTCGCTCGCCGGAGGAGTTGAGCGTGCGTAACGCCTCCTCCAGCTTGCGCTCGATCTTCTGCACCAGCTCGCGCGTCGACTCATCCTCGCGCCGTCGCATCATGAGCTTCTTGCGCTCGTTGTCGAAGGCGTTCCGGATCTCGCGCTGGGTCGCGCTCCAATGGATCCCGAGCACCTCGAACGGCGTGGAGTGGCTGCTTCGCTCCAGCTGATCCGTGAGGATGTCCTCGGTGGTGTGGCGCTGCTTCTCGAGGATCTTCTCCCGATCGACCTTGGCCAGCCGCGCGAAGCCGAGCGCGCAACCGAGCACGCACAGGCGCAGCCCCTCCGAGGGGCCGGCACCGCCGAGGGTACCGATCGCTCCAAGCGAGGCCGGGCTCTGCGCGACGCGCTGGTAGAAGCGATGCTCCTTCTGGCCGAGCCGAAGCGACGAGTCGATGCCGCTCAGATCGATCCGGACCTCGAGGTCGAACTGCTTGGCGAGCCCGCTGGTCAGCTCCTCCTGGGTCCATTTGCGGAGCTCGTTCCGGATCAGCTCGAGCACCAGATAGCGCCCGGAGACGGGGAGCAGCTTGGTCCGGATCGGCGGCTCGCTCCACCCGAGGACCTGCAGGCGGCCCTGCGCGAACCCGCTGGGGGCGGCCGCCCGGTCGACGATCTGTGCGCGCAGCTCGCGGTTGAGCGCGTCCTGGGTCAGCTTGCCCTTCTCCACCAGCAGCGCGCCCAGCGGGCGCGATGGCTCGATCTCGGGCACCACGGTGTCGATCATCGCGCGGGTCACGGCTCGGGATGCGATCAGGCGCCGCCCGATGACGTCCTCGGCCTTCTCGGGGGCGCGCGTGGCGTAGACGACGCGGCCCCGATAGAGCCAGAGACAGATCTCCTCCTCGCCGGTCAGACGCAGCCTGAGATCCAGATCGCTCGAGAGCAGAAAGTCGATCGCGCGCAAGTACGATCCCTTGGCGCCCGCGATGTCCTTCGGGCGCGAGGCGGTGAAGCTCAGCAGCTCCTCGACCTCGAGCTTGGTCTTCAGATCGACCTCGTACCCAATCGCAGGCGACAAGCGGGGGCCGCTGTTCGAGCGCGGCAGCGAGACGGATCCGGTCACGTCCATGAAGGACATCGGCAACGCCAGCTTCCCCGGCTCCTCCGCCGCGACCTTGAGGGCGGCCTTGACGGTGTCATTGAGGCTGAGGCTGAAGCCGAGCGTCCCCGGTCCCTGGAACATGACCTGGGCCGAGACGGCCACGGCCGGGGCTCCGGGGATCATGAGCTGCAGCTCGCGCTGGGTACCCGGCGGCAGAGGTGCGGCCCGCGCCACCAGGGCGCCCTTCTCCAGGTTGATCCGGTACTGCTCGGCATACTGGGCGTGCGAGCTGAACGCGACGGTGCGGCCGTCCTCCTCGAGGAGCGGCTCGGTGAGAGGATCCGGGCTCGGCTCGGACCGGGGCGCGGCCCCGACGACCGCGTCGAGCGACGCCTTCAACCTGCGGATCCCGTCCGCGGCCGCGGTGCGATCGGCGAGCCGCAGCGAGTAGAGCTCGCCGCTGAGCGCGGTGGCGTGGACCTCGATGCGGACGCCGGCATGGCGGAGGATGGCCTGTTCGGGGGGCACCGGGGAGGAGACGACCACCGGCCGCCCCGACCAGAGCGCCAGCAAGTGCGCGAGCATCTCCACATCGTCGGCCACCTCGAGCACACCCTTGGGATCCAGTACCGGGAGGGCTGGCCCATTGGACAGGTCCGAAACACCCTCCTCCGCGGGTGCCTCCTTCTCCGACTCTACGGCCTCGATCAGCTCGAAGATCTCCGGCGACATCGCGAACGTCACCGCAGCCTCGTGCTCGGCGGCGAAGACGACCTCTCCGTCCAGCTCGGTTCCGAGCAGATCGATCTTCACCCGATCGCGGAACTGCAGCGGGCGATCGATGGCCAGCAGGATGCTGTTCGGTCTCAGCTGCGTGACGCGTGCGATGAAGCCTTCACCAGAAGGCGGTTTGACGAGGGCGGTCGTCATGGGGCGCTCGAATCATAGGATCGTTCGACCGCTCCTCCTACGGAGTGTACCCGCTACTTTTCCCGACCGTGGGGGTCGCCCATCGAGACTCGCCCCGCCTCCTCTGACACGCTGACTGCGCCCTGATGCGCGTTTTCGCGCGAGAGTGAGAGCGCACCTTCCGCCTGTCGCCCGCAGCGCGCCTGGATCGCTCCGATCGCTTCGCGCACAGGTCCTCTCAGCCCAAAGTCTTTGATGCGCGCCAGGTGGGGGATGGCGTCGAGATCCCCGGCGCGACCGAGCGCGTCGATCGCCGCCTGTCGAACTCCGCGCTGGTTCGCGCACGAGAGCTCGATGAGGAGTTGCTGCGCCGAGGTCCCGCCGATTCGCCCCAGCGCGGTGGCGACTCTCTCCACCACCGCCGGCTCCCGAGTCCGCGCCAGAGTCCTCAGCGTGGCGGAGGCTTCACGGTGCCGCCAGGCGCCGATCGTCTCCACGGCCATCGAGCAGATCTCCGTGCTCCGCTGTCCGAGACCGTCCTCCACCAGCGGCAGCGCCCGATCCCGACCGAACGTCAGCGCCAGATGTCGCAGCGCCTCGGCCCGATAGCGGCTCGAGGTCTTCCGGTCCTTGTAGAGCGCGACCGCCTCCTCCCAGCCGCCCGAGCGCAGCGCCTTCACACCGGCGAGCCGGATCTCCGGGTTGAGATCGGAGACGGCGCGCTGAATGGCCCGGTGACGGATCGGATCGGCGGCTTCGTAGAGCAGCACCTTGAAGAGGCGCTCGCGAACGCTCGGATCGCGCTCGAGCTCGAAGTTGTCGAGCAGCCGTTCGCCGATCGGCCCGGTCCACGTCATTCGCTCGAAGAGATCGACGGCGTCGCGGATCACCTCGACCACGTCCGGGACCGAGCGCGGGCGTGGAAACGAGAGCGTGAGACGCCCGTCGCGCACGACCACGCGGCCGTCCTCGGCGAGCCGGCCCAACCGGATGCGGGCCACGGGTGTCAGCGCGGCGAGGACGCTGGTGGTGCTCCCGACGAGGCTCACGCGGCTGTCGAAGTGGAAGTCGCCGGTCTCGATCTCGCCGTTCCGCGGGATGAGCCCGCGCCGCGCGATCGAGAGATCGTAGGGCAGCCGGCCGCCGTCGATCTCGATGCGCATCGTCTCGCCGGCGGCGAGCGAGACCTCCACCTGACCGCTCGAGATCCGTCCGACGATCCGGCCCAGCGTCCCGAAGATGCCCGGGACATAGTCGAGCCCCAGCTCCGTCGCCGCGGCGCGCCAGCTCGCGACGATCCGCCGGATCACCGGTGCGATCACCAGGAGCGCAGCCGCCGGCGGCACCAGGATGAAGAGGAACTCCACGGGCTCCTCCCAGCTTATCCTGCGCGACCGGAGGGAAGGAATCGCTGTAGTATGGCCGGAATGTCCGAGTCGCCGTTCGCCCCGCCGTCGGTCGAAGAGCCTCCGGCACCCTTTGCCCCGACGGCCGACACCGAGATTCCGCCAGGGCCGCGCATCGGCGGCGCGATCCTGATCGCGAACGCAGTGCTCTCGCTCGCGGTCTTCGCCACCTCGCCCAGCGAGATGCCCACGGGTGTGGCTCCGGTGATCATCGACGCGGTCATCGGCACGTCGCTCATCCTCGGCAAGAAGCGGTTCCTGGTCTGGGCCCAGCTGCGCGTCGTCCTCGGCCTGTTGATCTTCGGCGCCACCAGCATCGCCGGCGGCGACTACTACTCCGTGATCTTTCAGGCGGTCCTCTCGATCTCGCTGCTGGGACTCTTGTTCGGCACCCCGTCGGGGGCGCGGATCGGTGTGTCCGTCACGGCCAGCAGCCTCTGCATGATCCTGGCGGTCGTCGGCCTGCTCGGCGGCCGGATTCTCGCTCTTCAACCCCTATCTCGGCCAGCTCGAGGACGTGCCCGGTGGCCGGATCGTCCGCAGCGATTACCAGCTGGCAGTCCCCGACGCGTGGAAGCTCCGCAAGACCTCGTTCGCCGCCAAGGACAACGCCGCCGCCGAGGTCTGGCTGGTCCACGCGGCGAGCGACAGCCACGTGCTCGTCATCCCCGAGCGCCTCGGCCCGGACGTGACCGTCGATCTCGACACCTTCCACGACAACGTGCTGGCCAACCTCGGGCAGACCGTCTCGGGGCTCGAAGTGCGGGACACCCGACCGAGCGAGGGCGGCCTCACCATCGAGAGCCGGGGCACGGTGGATGGTCTCGCGCTCGACTACATCCACCGACTGTACGTGTCGGGCGGGTTCGCGGCGCAGGTGGTGGCGTTCGGTCCCTCGGGGCAGCTCGCGCCGGATACCCAGGCGATCGTCGACTCGTTTGCCTACGGATCCGACTAGCCTGGGAAGATCCGATCGACAGCGGTGGGTTCGTAGCTACGATGGGGACCGGAGTGAGCGATACCGCCCCCAAGCCCTCCGGCTATCCGACCGTCTTCAACCTTCTCCTCATCCTCGTGGTGCCCCTCGGCTTCGTGACGGCCACGTTCGCGATGATCGCCGCGCTCCCGATCGGGGAGCTGGCCTACCGGATCGCAGCGGCGGCGCTGGTCGCTCTCATCCCCCTCTTTCTCGCGTTCCGCGCCTCCGCGGAGCTGAAGCGCCGGCGGCTTCGCGGTCTCGCCCGCGCGCCCATCGCGATCGTCCTGATCCTCCTCGGCGATACGGCGATCGTCGGCGCCCTCTACCAGTGGCGCGGCTTTCGTCCGCCGGATCTGATCCGCGTGGCCGATCACCTTCACCGCGTCTATCTCCTGGGCGAGTCGCCGGAGCCGCTCGCGGCCATCGAGCCGCGGCCTCCGCTCTACGAGATCTACGATCACAACCTGCCCGTCCCCTCGGCGGCCGAGCAGGTGCTGCTCTCCCGCGACGCCAAACCGGGCGTGTCCGGGATCGAGATCTGGTCGACGGACGGACACCTGCGGGCCCGCTTCCTGGGCCCCGCCGCGCATGCTGATCAGGTGACCTTCCTCGACGATCATCGCGTCCTCGCGGTCCGATCCACGGGCGGCGCGGTGCTGCTCGACGCCGACAAGAACGCGCTGCTCCGATCGCTGGACGTCCCCGAGCCGCTGGTGGAGGTTCAAGTCCAGACCAGCACCCACGCGCTGGTGGTGTCCGGCAAGGTGGAGACGAGCGGTGAGATCGCGGTCCACTACTTCGATCTCGAGAGCGGCGAGCGGACCGCCTCCTTCCAGTCGAAGACCTACCAAGCCACCGCGGTGACGGCCGATCTACGGCGGATCCTGATCGTCGATCGGACGAGGAAGGGAGAGCTCCTGTTGAGCGCCTTCGCGCTCCCGACCGGTCAGCCGGAGGCCAACTTCCCGAAGGCGATCCTGGTCGACGCAAAGCGACGCAAGCTGAAGGCGATCACGAGCATGGTCGCGCTCGGCGACGGCGAGCAGGCGATGATCTTCCAGGGCACATCCGCGCAGATCTGGGACGTGATCCACAGGAAGCCCCTCCCCTTCGCACTGACGAAGACAAAGCTCTACCCGTACGCGGTGGCGCCCGGCGGTCGTACCTACTTTCACCGGCGCGTCGATGCGGGCGATCCCAACCCGACGGGGCTCTACCGCCTCCCGGCCGGCACCGCGATCGACGAGCTGCCGACGCGCGGTCAGCCGCCGCGGGCGTTCTTCCTCGCGGACGGCCGTTCGGTCGCGGTAGGCCCGGTCGTGCTGTCGACGGCGAACGGCCGGCTGATTGCGGGGACGATGCCCGACGCCTTCTCCCTCGATCGCGATCGTTTCATCGTGCCAGCCCGCGACGGCTCTGCGTTCCTCACGCGCGGAGACGGCGGCGTGGTCACCGTGGAAAACGCGCGACTCTCGCGCACCGGTGTGGTCCCGCTGCGCTCGGAGGACCCGGGCGCGGCGTACGCGGTCTCCAACGGCGGCAAGCTGTGTGCGGTGCTCGTGGTCTATCCTGCCGGCGATTGGTGGAAGGTGCTCGAGCAGCTCGATCGGTGGCAGCCCCCGCCCTCTACTTGATCTCGCGGGCGGCGGGCCGTACCACGATGAGCGTGGACCGCCACGAGTATCCAGAGGATTGGCAGCCGGGGGACTGGATCGTCCCCACCGCCGGCGGCCACGCCGTCATCCGCCACGGGCACCAGGATCCGAACGATCACAGCGCCTGCGGGCCCACGCTCTTCTGCTGCGCCCGCGCCGCGCGACTGTTCTCGAAGGCGTTCACCGATGCTCCGGAGAGCAAGGCCAAGTGGCAGCTGATCGACGGCCCCACGATCCTTTCCTGGCTCGACGGCGGCGTCAGCGTGACCTACTTCGTGTTCTGCGATCCGGAGAGCGACACCGAGCTCCGCGCGGTCGGCGTCTCGGAGGTGGGCAACGTTCGCGACGTGATCAAGAAGGCGATCCCGCTCGAGCGGTACCTCGACGACGCCAACGTGCTCGAGGTCCTCCCGGAGAACGACATCATCTTCAAGCTGCTAAGCGAACGCAGCCAGTAGATACGCGAGGAGGGCGGCGAACAGGATCGCGTTTCCGATCTTGGTGACGCCGTTGATCCGCCGAAATCTCGGGTCGTCCGCCGAGGCGAACCAGAGCCCGGCGTCGCCGGTGGTCTTCCCCTCGACAGCGCCGTGAAACGCGATCGCGTAGTAGGTCTCGAAGAGCACGCTCACCAGGAGCACCGCGACGAATCCGAGCGTCAGGCGGTCGAGCGGCGTGGTGAGCCCGCCGAGGACGGAGGCCTCGACCACCGCCCAGGCGACGATCGCGAGCGCGCAGGAGAGGTCGTGCGCGATGCCGTAGGGCGGCCGCCAGGTCTTCGTCCCGTACATCATCACGAGCTCGGCCACGCCGCGGATCCACATCATCCCGGCGAAGAGCGCCAGCACTGTGCGGAGCGAGCCGTGAAGCCTCGGCTCGAGCGCGAGGATCGGCGAGAGAAAGAACCAGACGAAGATCGCGAAGCCGAGCCAGAGCTGCTTCGGCCGCGAGATGGCTCCGCCGGGCGAGGCGCGCCGGTTCTGGCGCCGCCCGAACCACACGGAGAGGCCGCCCACGACCAGGAGCGCGCACGCGATCGCGATCCGGATGGCGGGAGAGAGCACGCGCGGATCACGCCTCCGGCTCGACGGCGAAGGCCACCGGGCGAACGCCGTCCTCGGTCAGGGCGGTCCGGGCATGCTCGATCTCGTCGGCCGTCGCGTCCTGCGTCAGGATCAGGGTCCCGACCGAGGCGTGGCGCGAGCGGCGCAGCTCCAGCACGTCGACACCGGTGCCCGCCAGCCGGGCGCCCAGGCTCGCCACCGAGAGCTCGCTCTTCGGCGGCACGCGCAGCAGCCACGGCGAGACCCACGATCCAGGCTCCGCCAGGGCCAGCGGTGTCGACGGGCCCCGCTCGGGCAAAGCCCTCGCGCCCGCACCCTCGCGGATGCGCACCAGATCGTGGAGCACCGCGGAGGCCGTCGGCATGCGGCCTGCGCCCTTGCCCAGGTAGAGCTGCCAGCCGATGTGCGCGCACTCGACCTCGACCGCGTTGTACTCCTCGACGGTGAGCCCGACCGCGGAGCTCTTCGGTACCAACGTCGGTGCCACCCGCACGTGCGTCCGTTCGCCGCGCCGGTAGAGGGCCAGCAGCTTCAGGGCGAAGCCCAGCTCCTTGGCCGCCAGATGATCCGCGCGCGCGATCCGCTCGATCCCGGTGGTGCCGATCCGCTCGGGCGCGCACGAACCGCCGCTGAGGAGCGCCACCAGGATCGCCAGCTTCTGCGCGGTGTCGGCGCCGGTGACATCGAGCGTCGGATCCGCCTCCGCGAAGCCGTTGTCCTGGGCCTCTCGCAGCGCCTCGTCATAGGACAGGTTCGCCTGCGCGCAGCGCGAGAGGATGAAGTTGCAGGTCCCGTTGAGGATCCCGATCAAACGATCGACCCGATCGAAGATCAGATCGTTCTCGAGGATCTCCACGATCGGGAGGCAGCCGGCCACCGAGGCCTCGCAGCGGAAGCCGACCTCGAAGCGCGAGGCCAGCACGCGCAGCTCGTGGCCGTGCGCCGCCACGACCGCCTTGTTGGCGGTGACCACGGACCTCCGTCGCTCCAGCGCCGAGCGGATAGCGGGATAGGCCGGGTCGAGCCCGCCCATCAGCTCGACCACCACGTCGATCGCGTCGTCGGCGAGCACCTCCTCCAGCGTGCCGATGGGGACGCCCGACGGTACCTCGGGGCGCGTCTTCGAGCGATCGCGGACCGCCACGCGCGCGAGCTGGAGACCGAGGGCGTCGCCGCGCTGGGCGAGCAGCTCGATCAGGCCGCCGCCCACCACACCGCACCCGAGCACGCCCACTCTGAGCGTCATGCCGCGCTCCTCTCGAAGATGGGACGGAAGGCGGCCAGGCGCTTCTCGATCCGGTGCGGCGCCCGCACGACGCCCTCGATCGCGTCGGTGGTCTTGAGGCCGTTGCCGGTGATCGCGACGACGGTGGTCGATCCAGGCGCGAACGCCCCTTGGGCGCCCAGCTTGCGGGCGACCGCGACCGCAACCCCGCCTGCGGTCTCCGCGAAGATGCCCTCGGTGCAGGCGAGGAGGCGGATGCCTTCGATCAGCTCTTCGTCGGTGACGCCGACCGCCGCCCCCCCGCTCTCGGCGATCGACCTGGAGGCGAAGTAGCCGTCGGCCGGGTTCCCGATCGCGAGGCTCTTCGCGATGGTGTCGGGGCGCACCGGCCGGATCTCGTGATCACCGCGGGCGTAGGCGTCGACGATCGGCTGGCAGCCCGCCGCTTGAGCGCCGAACATCCGGGTCGACGCCGCATCGATGAAGCCGATCTCCTTCAGCTCGCTGAAGGCCCTCTGAATCTTTCCGATCAGCGAGCCGCCCGCCATCGGGCACACCACGTTGTCGGGCGCGCGCCATCCGAGATCTCGCGCGACCTCGTAGCCGAGCGTCTTGCTCCCCTCGGCGTAGTACGGGCGGAGGTTCACGTTGACGAAGCCGATCGGGTACTGGTCCGCGATCTCGGAGCAGAGCCGGTTGACGTCGTCGTAGTTGCCTTCCACCTCGACGAGCTCAGGGCCGTAGATCAGGCTGGCAAGCACCTTGGCGCGCTCGAGCCCCGTCGGGATCAGGATGAACGCCCGCAGCCCGGCGCGCGTCGCCTGCGCCGCGACGCTGTTGGCGAGGTTCCCGGTGGAGGCGCAACCGACCGTGTCGAAGCCGAACTCGACCGCCTTCGCCAGCGCCACCGCGACGACGCGATCCTTGAAGCTGAGGGTCGGCGCGTTGACCGCGTCGTTCTTGAGCCATAGATCGTCGATGCCGAGGGCCTTGCCGAGACGCGGCGCGCGGATCAGCGGCGTCTCACCGACCTCGTGTCCGAAGGCGGGCTCGCGCTCGAGCGGGAGCAGCTCGCGGAAGCGGAAGATCCCGCGCGGCCGGCCTTCGACCGCATCTCGCGTCAGCGCCTCTCGAACGGCGGCATAGTCGTAGCTCGCTTCGAGCGGACCGAAGCACTGCTCGCAGTACGAGCGGGCGAGGACGGCCTCGACCGCTCCACAGACGCGGCAACGGAGAAAACGGTTGTTCGACACGATGCACCTCCTGCGAGCCCGTGGGCGCGCTCAGGAGGCCGGTTGAGGGAAACGTCGGGGGCGTCCATCGCCTTTGCTCATCTCCCACGAACCCGGCGCTCCGGTTCGTGCGGGATTTGGCACCATACCGGTCGGAGCTCGCGCTCAGGCCGGCTGGTTGCCGTGGGGTCGACGGGCCCGTCCCTCGCCCACTCTCGATGACGTCGCCAGCATAGCCGCTCCCTGCGATCCTTGCATCTCGGATCTTCATCCGGCCTGGTTTTTCTGGTCCTCTCCTGCGGTGCACTTCCGCGGGAAGGTGGCGATCGTCACCGGCGCAGGCTCTGGCATCGGACGCGCTGTGGGCGAGGCGCTCGCTCGCCGCGGCGCGATCGCGATCCTGACGGACATCCAGGGCGACGCCGTCGAGTCGGTCGGCGCCGTGCTGCGGGGCGAGGGGCTCGACGTCGTCTCGGAGACCCTCGACGTCACCGACGCGGAGTCGGTCGGGGCGCTGGTCGACCGCACCGTCGATCGCTACGGAAAGCTGGACTTCATGTTCAACAACGCGGGGATCGGCCTCGCCGGCCGCACGCACCTGCACGCGCTCGCGGACTGGCAGCCGATCCTCCGCGTGAACCTCGACGGCGTGATCCACGGCGTGCAGGCCGCCTACCGCCAGATGGTCCGGCAGGGACACGGGCACATCGTCAACACGGCCTCGGTCGCCGGGCTGTGCCCGATACCCTTTGGTGTCGTCTACGCGGCCACGAAGCACGCGGTCGTCGGTCTCACCACCAGCTTGGCGGTGGAGGCCGCACTCCACGGCGTGAAGGTGAGCGCGGTCTGTCCAGGCTACATCGACACGGCGATCTTCGAGAGCGGACGCTACATCGGCATGGATCGCGCCGGCGCCCTCAGGAGCATTCCGGTGCGGGCCACCTCCGCCAGCGACGCCGCCAAGGAGATCCTGATCGGCGTGGAGAAGGGCAAGGTGATCATCCCGGTCACGCTCTTCGCCAAGCTGATGTGGTGGCTCTATCGCCTCTCTCCCGAGCTGGCGATCAAGCTCCTGATCCGCAACGTTCGCCAGCAGGAGGAGCTCCGCACCTGAGGCTCACGCGCCGCCGCCGCCGAGCGCTTCGATCACCTCGCGCGGCGCATCCCACTCCGGCACCTCGCGCGCGACGCGCTCCAGCTCTTCGATCGCCTCTCCGACCCGCTCCATCCGTGCCAGACAGCTTGCGCGATTGAAGCGTACGAACGAGATCCCGGGCGCGGTCGCGAGGACCGCGTCGTAGAGCTCGAGCGCCTCCGGATCACGGCCCGCCGCCGAGAGAAGCACGCCCAGCTCGAGCACCGCCTCCACGTGCGACGGCTGGAGCTCGAGAGCCCGGCGGAGCAGGTCGGTCGCCTGCTCGATCTGTCCGTTGGAGGCGTAGATGCGCCCGAGTTGACACGCCTTGTCGGCCAGGTGCGGAAACTCGTCGGGTCCGGACTCGAACGGCGGCCAGGACTCGAGCCGCGCGTGCCACTCCATCGCGGCGGCCGAGCCGAGCAGATCCTGGTATCGATCGACCGTGGCCCGCGCCTCCCCGACCTTCCCGGCCGAAGCGAGGGCCGCCACCAGGTTGACGAGCGCGATCGCGTCCTCCGGCATCGCTTCGACGGCGGCTTCGGCACATGCGATCGCCTCCGCGTGCTCCCGCCGGCGGCGCAGGATCGCGCTGAGGTTGGTCCACGCCCGCGGCTCCGGCTCTTCCCCCTTCGCCGCGCGCCGGTAGGCATCGACGGCACCGTCGACGTCTCCGCCGATGAAGCGTGTCACGCCGTCGAGGAACACGATCCGCCCCGATTCCTTCCAGTCCTCGGACGCGAGCGCCATCCCCAGCACGCGCCGGGCCGCCTCCACGTTGCGCTCGATCGTGAGCGCGTCGACGACGTCCTCGATCTCGCGCGCGGAGAGCTCCTCGAGGAGCGCGCTTGCCTCATCCCAGGCACCCGCATCGATGGCGAGCTTCATCTTCACCGCGAGCTCGTCCTCCTGCTCGCTCCCCTCCTGGCGCCCCACCACCTGGACGGTCACGCCGATGTCCGGGAGCAGGGTCGCCGGCCAGTCGGTCACGCCGGCACAGTCGAGCAGAAGGATGACGGTGTCGAGCCCGCGATAGAGATCGGGGTCGGCGTAGATCGCGCGCTCCTCCTCGGTCTGGGGCGGGACCAGGCCACCGATCACGTGCGTGATCCCTTCGTGCTCCCGGAACACCTGCGCCGGGATCCGCGGCCCCAGCGCGATCACGAGATCGCTCGAGTCCCAGGACGCGATCACGACGTCCAAGAAACGCGTCCGCGAGAGCTTGAGGTGGCCGATCTCGAGCTCGGCCTCCATCTGCTCGGGCACCACCACGCGGTCGATCTCGACCGCGGGGAGGCCGCGGTCCGCCGGGCGTTCCGCATCGAGGGCGTAGATGAAGCGGTTGCCGATCGTGAGGCGCTCGGCCGCGTAGGCGGAGGGCAGGAAGCCCTCCGGGAGCTGGTTGAGGAGGAGGATCTCGGTGACGTTCGATCGCATCTCGGGGCGTTCGATCGAATAGGGCGCGGCGGCGTCCCAGATCGGCATCATCACCAGCAGGCTCGCGTGCGCCTGCGTTCGGAGCACGACGCCGCGGCGCTCGATGACCAGCACCGGATCACCTTCGATGGCCGGGACCTCTTCCTCGTCCTCGGCCGCCTCGCTCGTTTGCGTCGCCGGCTTCAAGCTCCGGCGGTCGAGCTCCTGCTCGAGGGCCTGCCTCGAACCGATGGTCAGCGATCCGCGCGACTCGGCCAGCCGGAGGAGCTCGTCGTCCGGGATCTGCGAATAGTCGACGCGATCCGCGGATCCGCCGAGCAAGCCTTTGAAGAGATCGCCGAGGCCCACGTGTGTCCGTCTGTACACCGTGGGGATCCGGTGCACCACCGGCATCGAAAGCGAGGGCTCAGCGCCTCGATCTCGGCGCGCGCGACGCGTCGATCGGGCGCAACGATCGGTGGCACGACGATGGCACTTCGGGGAGTGATGCCCCGCCGTCTACTCGTCCTGCTCCTCGCGCTCACCTCGTCCGCGTGCCTCGAGAAGTGCGCTCCCGGCCGGGTCGGTTCGGGCGTCGCGCGACTGACGGTCCGCAACGTGGGAACGATCCTCGACTTGATCAACTCCGACGATCGCTGCGGGTTCGAGAGCGCGGGCGTGAAGGCGGGCTTCACGGCTTCAGGCGAGCCGGGAAAGCTGGGCTCGGTCACCTGGACCGTCCAGGCCTGCGAGATCGATCTCAGCGCGGCGCCGAAGGTCGTGTCCGATTGCAACGACAGCGCGACCAGCATCCGCGGCCGGATCGTCGTCAGCGCCCGCCGGACCGTCGCAGGCAAGCTCACCGGCGACCTCGAGGAGCCGGTCATCCCGCTCTCCCCCGACGCCGTTACGCTCGAGCTGACCGACGTCGAGCTCTTCGATTTCACGGTCGCGGACGCCTCCGGCGAGAACGAGCTGAGCCAGCGCACCGGACACCTCTCCGCGGTGGCGAGACCGCGCCTGGCCGCCGACGCCGACGGGATCTGCCAGATCGCAACGCCGAACGTCGAGATCAGCCGGATCCGATACACCGACGCCACCGCTCACGTGCACGCCGACGGCCACAGCTTCGACGTGGTGATCCCGCGCTCCGATCTCACCGCGGTGAACGGCGTGCACGGCGATCAGGAGAACCGGATCTTCGGATCGGTCGCCATCTGGGGCAAGACGAAGACGTTCCGGAACGAGGGAGAGGAGCTCGATCCCGAGTACGATCGGGAGACCTTCCTGAGCAGCTTCGCGTGTACCGACGGCCTCGCGGCGCCCCTGTCGTTCGAGTGCGGAGACGTCGGCGCGCTCCTGGCGCAGGGCGCGGCGCGGCTGACGATCCGCAGCCTCGGCGCGATCACCGATCTCATCGAGCACGACACGACCTGCGGCTTCTCGAGCGACGCGGTGCTCTCGAGCGTCGAGCTCTCTGCGGCCGCGGGAGAGCTCGGCGAGGCGCGCTTCCGCGTCGAGCGCTGCTCGATCGAGCTACCGGAGGGCACGGTGCTGAAGGAGAGCTGCCGGGGCGAGCCGACCGTCATCTCGGGGCGCGTCACGGTGACCGGGGAGAAGATCATGAACGGCCGCCTCACCGGCGACCTGATCCAGCCGGTCGTTCCGATGAACGACCACCCCGCGCACTTCGACTTGTCGCGGATCGAATTCTCGAGCTTCACGGTGGAGGAGGACGGCACCTCGCTCCGCCAGATCTCCGGCGCGCTGACCGCGCAGGTCGACCCTCGAACCGCGCTGGACACGACGCTCGACGCCTGCGGCTTCGAGACGCCGATCGCGCGCATGCGCGGGGTCGCCTACCTCGAGCCGACGCAGGTCATGATCCACGCCGAGCAGGGCTCCTTCTCCGCCACCGTCGACGCCGCAATGCTCGACGCGGTCAACGGCACCTGGGACGGCGAGAGCAACGCGCTCAGCGGGAGCATCACGCTCGAGGGCGACTCGTACAGGCTGCCCGTCGATCCGGCCGATCCCGGTCTGGATCCGGACTTCGATCAGACGGCGTTCGACGAGGGCTGGGCCTGCGGAACCGTCGATCGGGATCACCCGTTCGAGTGCCGCTTCGGGGCGCCGCTCGCCCAGGGCGCCGCCCAGCTGACCGCGATCGCGCTCGGCACCCTGGCCCGCGCCCTCGACGACGACCAGAGCTGTGGCTTCTCGAGCGCTCCGGTGCTGGCGGGCGCGGCGATCCAGGGCGCGCTGGGGGAGCCGGGCGGGAGCGCCACCTTCACGATCGAGCAACCGTGCGTGCTCAGCTATCCCGAGCCGACCGTGCTGGAGGAGGACTGCAACGGCAAGAAGACCCTGGCGCAGGGCACCGCCCGCGTCAGCGGCACCAAGACGCTGCGCGGGTACGTCTCCGGTGACCCGCTGGAGCCGATCGTCCCCACGTCGCGCGATCCTGCAGAGCTGGCGCTCGCGATCGACTTCGACGAGCTCTCCATCTGGACCGACCCGGGCGAGAACCAGCTCAGGGCGCACGGCGGTCGACTCACCGGGACCCTTCGGCCGCGCACGGCCATCGACAGCGAGACCGGGGCCTGCTCGATCCCCACGCCCGTCGCCGTGCTGGACGGGATGACCTGGACCGGTGGTGACCTCACGATTGTGAGCGAGAACCGCGCGTTCCACATCGCGGTGGCGGACTCGAAGCTCATCGCCGTCAACGGCGAGCGGGACGGGGCGGAGAACACGCTCGAGGGCACGCTCACCCTCGACGGTGATCGTTACGCGATCCCGGTCGAGGGCGGTCTCGGGCTCGATCCCGACTATGATCCGCAGCGCTTCACCGACAGCTTCGCATGCACGCCCAACCTGGTGATCCCGGCGTCCGAAGCGGACTGCAACCTGAACGAGCCGCTCGGCGGCGGGGTCGCGCGGCTCCTCATCTCGGCGCTCGGATCCGTGGCCGGGCTCGCGAACGGCGACCAGTTCGGCTGTGCGTTCGGCGCCACCGGTACGCTGACCGACCCGATCCGCGTGGACGGGGACGTCGGTCAGCAGGGCGAGATGGAGTGGCGGATTGAGGGTTGCCGGCTCACTTACGACCCCGGCGCCCGGCCGTACGAGACCGACTGCCTGGGGACCCGCTCGTACCTCTACGGCCTGGCCTCGGTGACGGGAAACCGGGTGGTGAGCGGCATCCGGAACCAGATCGACATCCTGTTCTTCTCGATCGACTCGATCATTCCCAACGACCCGCGCTCGGTGACCGTCACCTTCGACGACATCCGCTTCGAGGACTTCGAGTCGTTCGACCTCGATCAGGATCGATCGGTCCCCGATCGACGGATTCCGCATCGCGGCGGCCGACATGAGCGCGGTGGTGGAGCCGGTCACCGGCGAGAACGACGGCCAAGGCGGAGGCATCCCCGCGCCGCAGGCGGGTGCGTTCGACGTGCCGACGAAGGTCGCCCGCATGCACGACGTCCACGTCGGCGATGCCGACGTGACGATCCTCTACGCCGGGAAGACGTTCAACGTGCACGTCGATCGGGCCAGCCTGTATGCGTTCAACGGATCGTGGAGCCGCGCGGGCGAGACCAACGTGATCTCCGGAGAGATCTCCGTGAACGGGCAGCTCGTTACTCTGGCGCCGCAGGCCCTCGACCCCGACTACGACCAGGCCGACTTCGACAGCCGGTACGCATGCACGCCCAATCTGGTGGCGACGCTGCCGCCGTGAGCCGGGTTCGACGACCCCGAACCCGCTGAGGTAGGCTGGTCCGGATGCGCCGAGCGGTCTTGATCGCGCTGGCCGTCTCGTGGGCCCCTCCGGCCCTCGCCCACCTCTCCCGGCCCGAGAACCGAGACCCCGAGCCGCTTCAGTACGACCTCGAGGATCGGGTGCTGGTCTATCCCACGCCGGGGGGCCGAGTGCTCGTCCACTACGTCATCGAGGGACGGAATGGCGTGGGTCTCGAGAACCTCGACGGCGACGCGGTCGTGGATCGCGTGGAGCGGATCGGCGCGGCCTACGATCGGGCGCTCGAAGTCTTCACCGCCACCGTTGGCTTCGAGGCGCCCCGATCGGACGAGGATCAGATCCCGCAGAACGGCGGCGACGATCGCATCGACGTCTACGTCCTCGACGTCGATCCCACTCCCGGTGGGATCCTCGTCGAAGGCTGTGCGCCCGAGCGAGCGCCGTCCTGCTGGGGCTTCATCCTCCACCCCGTCCACACGACGGACGATGAGCGCTTCGCCCAGCGCGAGCTCTTCCGTCTGATCCTGGCCGGGTACTACGCGTACTTCGACCGGCCTCTGGAGCTCGGGACCGCATCGTGGGCCGCCGGTGATCCGAGCGCGCTCGCTGCTTATCTCACCGCGCCCGAGCGGACCCTGGGCGAGCTGGACGGACCGGCAGGGGATGGCGGCGTGGGACCGTTCTTGATCCACCTCGCCCAGCGCCGCGGGCGGGATCCGATCCGCGCGCTCTGGCGCGAGATCGCGGCGGCCCCGGCACGGCCCGACTGGCGCCTACTGCTCGACGAGGTGCTGAACCGCCAGGGCGGATCGCTCGACGAGGAGTTCACGAGCTTTGCCCTCGACAACGCCGACCGGGGCGCACGCCTCGACGCGCTCGGCGACGAGCTCCCGGAGCTGGCGCCCCTCTCCGCGCGCTACTTCCGGATCGATCGCGGCACGGTCACGCCGACCCCGGCCGACCTCGGCCCGCTGAGGATCAGCCGGGTGGACACGCTGCTGACCGTGATCAATCCGAGCCTGTCCACCATCGGTGCCTCTCGTCTCGAGAATGGAGAGGGCGGCTGCACCTGCGCCAGCGGGCCGAGGGCCGGGCCGTTCCGCGCGCTCGCACTGGGGCTCCTGCTGCTGGTTCGAGGAGCCCCTACTCGATCGCGATCCGGAGCTCGGCGCCGATCACCTCGACGTCCCCCCACGCGCCGGCGATCCGGACGCGCGCAGCGTCGCGCTCGAACCGATCGATCCGGCCGAGCGAGTCCATCCCGCAGGCCAGATTGACGCGGTGCCAATCGATCCGAGTGGGGTCCTCGAGCACCAGACGGATCGGGTGCTCCTCGCCGTCTTCGAAGCGCACGTCGAGGTGGAGGACGAGCGCCTGCGGATCCAGCTCGACGCGGCGCACCCCGGCGCCGATGAGCCGCACGCCCTCGAGTGGATCGCGCGGCGGATCGGGATCCGTGACGTCGTCGAAGGCACCGGCCTCGTCCGTCGGGTAGCCGACGGCCAGCTCGCCGACCCGCAGCGCCGCCCGCAGGCCGTCGTGATGCTCCACGAGCGCGGCGCCCTTCTGGACGAGCGCCCGGAGCGCTTGCACCTCACGGCCGGGCTCCTGGAGGCCTCCTTCGTTCGAATAGATCGAGTCGCGGAGGGACGGGTGGTGCGCCGAGAGCTCGGCGTAGAGAGAGCGAAGCGAACGGAGGAGGATCGGGGCCACCTCGAACACCAGGCTGTTGTCGTCGCCGTCCAGCAGGATCTCGAGCCGCTCGACCACGCTGGAGAGATCCTCGATCAGCGCCGCCGGCTCGCGCGGTCGGGGCGGCACCACCTCGTCGTGGTCGGTGCGGGGGAGGAACGCCGGCTCCAGCGTGCGATCGAGGGGGGATCGTTCGTGCTGCTCGGCCGGCGCCACGGCGGCGGTCTGCTCGTCGACCTCCTGGTTCTTGGCGACCTCCTCCAGCTCGGATCGGAGCGCTTTGGTGTGGACGAGATCCTCCTTGCGTCGATCCTTCTCCGCCAGCCGCTCGACCGCCGCGATCGATCGCATCACCGCGTCCACGTCGACCGGACGTTCGCTCATCCGCAGGATCACGTCGGCCGTGAAGAGCACGCCGGCCAGCACCAGGTTCCTGCGCCGCTCCAGCTCGGCCGCCAGCTCGGCCAGCGCGAAGAACGAGCGGAGGCTGCGGATCGCCTGCCAGCCCTCCCAGACCGAGAGCCCGATCCCGAGGTCCTCGTCCTGGTTGATCGCGCTCTCGACCAGACCGGTGGCACAGCGGATCAGGCCCCGGTCGGCGTCGAAGCGACGCTTCGCCTTCGCGGTCGCTCGAGCGTAGTAGTAGGCCTCCAGCGCCGCGTACGTGAGGACGCGGCAAGCGCCGCCGTGGGTCAGCCCGGGATCCTGCCGGAGGCTGGCGGACAGCTCGCTGGCCAGGGCCACCGCCTTGAGCACGGTCTCCTGATCCGACTCCTCGCCCGCCAGCAGGTGATGCAGGCCTTCGAGCCCGACGCTGATCTCGACCGGGTCCACCGTCTCGAAGCGCGCGAGCATCGGCTGGAACGCGTCGCCGATCGATCGCAGGAGCTCCGCGAGCGAGGCGGCGACCGCGAGCACCGGGTTCGCGTGCGCAGGATAGTCGTGCAGGAACCAGTCGCTGTCGCCACGGACGCTGGCGTCGACCGCACGCCCGAGGAGCAGCGCGTCGACACGAACGCCGGCGTGCGCCTCCTGCGCGTTCTTCGCCAGGCGAAGGCGCGACATCGGCTGCGGGCCGATCGTGATGTCGAGACGCGGGGGGGTGCGGGGCACCCGATCAGGTTACCGGCGCAGCGGACCGGACAGTAGCCTCCAGGCGGCGAAAGCGACCCGCCGGAAATGGTGGCATCATCGGGCCATGGAGCGACGGGTCTTCTCGGTCCCCGGCAACACGCAGCGGCTCGACGGCGGGGCCATGTTCGGCAACGCGCCCAAGGCGCTCTGGCAGGAGTGGACGCCGCCCGACGCACAGAACCGGATCGAGCTCGCCTGCCGCGCCCTGCTGGTCCGCGAGCCTTCGCGGACGATCCTCTTCGAGGCGGGCATCGGCGCCTTCTTCGAGCCCAAGCTCCGCGCGCGCTACGGAGTGGTGGAGGAGCGGCACGTCCTGCTCGAGAACCTGGCGTCCCTCGGGCTCGGCCCGGAGGCGATCGACGTGGTCGTGCTCTCGCATCTGCACTTCGATCACGCGGGCGGCCTGCTCACGGCGTACCGCGACGGCGAGCCGCTCGGGCTGGTCTTTCCCGAGGCGCGCTTCGTGGTGGGGAAGGTCGCGTGGGCCCGTGCGCTCGCACCCCACCCGCGGGATCGCGCCAGCTTCATCCCCGAGCTCAACGCGCTGCTGGAGAAGAGCGGCCGGCTCGAGATCGTGGAGGGAGAGACCAGCGCGACGCTCGGGAGTGACTACCGCTTCCACGTCTCGAACGGCCACACGCCGGGGATGATGCTCGGAGAGGTCCCCGGCGCAGAGGGACCGATCGTGTTCGCGGGTGATCTGATCCCCGGGGTCCCATGGGTGCGCCGCGCGATCACGATGGGCTACGACCGCTTCCCCGAGCTGCTGATCGACGAGAAGGCCGCGCTCCTCGACTCGCTGTTCGAGCGGAACGGCCGGCTCTTCTACACGCACGACTCGCGGTATGCCCTGAGCCGCCTGGCGCGCGATCCGAAGGGCCAGATCGTCGCGCACGAGCCGGTGGCCGAGGTCAGAGGGGCGCTCGCCTGAACCAAGCGATCCGCTGCTCGACGAGCTGATCTTCGGGCAGCGCGCCGTCGACCATCGGCACGATCACGTCCGCACCGAGGACCGTCATCGAGCGTTGGGCCTCCAGCCCGTCCGCCGGGAGGCCGCTCGGATCGCACAGGAGACCGCCCTCGTCGAGGTAGCGGAAGAGGCTGCTGCCGCTCAGGAACACCAGCCCGTCCGGCGCCACCTCCGGGTAGCGCTGCACGCCGTTGATCGGCTCGATGTCGAAGCCGGCGATCTGGCGCCAGGTCTGGTCGCCCTCGGGTTGGAGGTGGACCTCGCCCGCCGACGTGCCCGCCACCAGACCGTAGCCCGGGAACTCCTGGATCTGGACCACCGAGCCCAGCACCACCGAGGAGACCCGAATCGAGACCTCGACGCCGTCCCGGGCGCCGAACACCTCGGTGTCGCGATAGAACGACGCGAACAAGCCATACCCGGGTGCAACCCAGGTTGCATCATGCGGCGTGTTCCGGCGGAGGCCCGGCACGGTCCAGCGCTGACCGTCGAACCACTCGAAGGCGCCCCACTGCTCGTCCTGGGCGCGGTTCGTGGTGAGCGCGAACTGCTCGCGGGGCGTCCCGCTCGCCGGTCCCACCAGCGAGATGATGTCCTCGCGGCTGCTCACCGTGCTCGACGCGGTCACCTCGAGCGCGGGCGTGGGCTCGGCCGTGAAGGTGGCGCGGTACACCACGCCCTGCTCACCGCCCAGCCAGATGATCCCGTCGTCCTGGCGATAGCCGTCGAAGAAGCTCGAGGGGAGCCCGCGCTGCTCGACCACGCTCCGATCGCGGTCGACGAAGAAGACCTTCCCAGGCTCGGCGGGGAGGAGCCGCGTGTTGGTGCCGATCAGCACCCACCGATCGTCGAGCGCCAGCGCGAACGTGGGCGCGCCGGCGAGGCCGAGGTCGACCGTGTCCGCGACCAGCCGCCCGCACGGATCGGGCGCGGTGATCCGGAACGCTTCGAGGGCCGGCGGCACGGTGCCGTCGGTCCACTCCGAGGCTTGGCCATCGCCAATCGTCAGCCGCGCGACGCGCTCCGCCCTGGGGAGCGGCTGCTGGTGGGCCGGGTCCTCCTCGGGGCTCAACACGCCCGGCGCCAGGCCCAGCGCGTCGAGGGTCTGATCGTAGAGGAGCGCGGTGACGAGGACCTCGCCGTCGAGAGGGAAGCGAACGTTGATCGGATCGACCGTTCGGTCCTGCGCGATCGAGAGCGCATGCACGGTGAGCGCGCGATCGATCTCGACGCCGACGACCATCGATCGGTGCTGATCGAGGATCGGCACGTCGACGCGGAGCGCGACGGGAGCGGCCTGCGAACAGGCGGCCAGGGCCAGCGCCAGCGCCGCGCGCCTCACGATCCCGAGCGTACCCCGATCAATCCGGAGGATGGAGGTCGAGCGCCTTGCCCAGGCGCCGGGAGGTTCGCTCGGTCAGGAGCTTCCACAGCTCCTCGCCAGTCTTCGTGGAGAGCCAGGCCTCGCCGTTCCAGTCGAAGTGCCAGGCGGAGGCGTCCGCCGACATCCAGATCTGCCGGGCGGCCCGATGGCTGTTGACCACGTACTTGGTGCCGTCCTCGAAGACGATCGAGAGCACGCCGCTCTCGAGGTCCACCTCGAGGCCCTCCTCCTCGGCATCGGCGAGCACCTCGACCATGTCGTTCAGCGTGCAATCGGCGACGGACTCGAACTCGCTCTCCGACAGTGCCATGGCGCCGGCAGCCTGCCCCAGCCGGCACGGGAGCGTCGAGGACCAAGCCTGCGCGCACCTACATGACCCTCTAATGTAACCTCGGTTTCCATCCCGATGGACGGACAGGACAGTTCAGGGCGACACGTTGCGTCATGGCCCGCGCGCTCCCCTGGATTCTGCCCTTGATCGCGGCCTGCGGCGTCGATCCGCCGGCGGGCGACCCCGTGGTGCTCCGGGCCCTCTTCGACCCGCAGACCGGCGCGATCCCCAAACCGACCGACCTCCTCCGGGACGCCGACCTCGGCCACCTGGTGATCCCCGCCGAGCCCGAAGATCTGGCCGGCAAGACCCCGGCCGAAGCCGCGCTGATCCGCGCGCTCAATCAGCGTGACGGATGGCCCCGCACCCTGAAGGCCGAGGTCGAGATCAGCGGCCCCCTCGATCCCGCCTCGGTCACGAAGAGCGCGATCCGGATCTTCGAGATCGACGAGGCCGGCAACCCGCGCCCGCTCGACCTCCCGATCACCGGGGAGCCCGCGCGGGCGCCCACCAAGGTCACCGTGGCGCCGCCAGAGGGCGGATGGCAGCGCGGCCGTACGTACCTGGTGATCGCGCTCGGCGGTACCTCAGGGCTCGCGGGACAGAACGGCGAGCCGGTGGTCGCCGACGCCGCCTTCTACTTCCTGCGCGCGCAGGTGCCGCTCACCGATCACGTGCGGGCCCTCCCGGGCACCACCCAGGAGGAGCGCCGTCAAAAGGCCGAGGACCTGGAGAGGATCCGGCTCGAGCTCGCGCCCTGGTTCGCGCACGCCGAGAAGCTGGGGCTGGCGCGGGATCAGATCGTCTCGCTGTGGAGCTTCACGGCCTCCGACGCCGTCGAGGTGGTGATGGACAAGGACGCCGGCCGGATGCCGCTGCCCTCCGACTTCCTCCGAGATCCCGCGACCGGGCTCATCGACATCCCGGCGCGCGACGACGACACCGCGCTGGAGCGGAACGCCAAAGTCGACCTGGCCAGGCTCGACGGCTTCGCCCTCTCGGCCGACCTGCTCTTCGACCTCTCCGGACCGTTCGATCCGGCGACGCTGCCCGGCGCGGTGCACCTGTTCGCGCTCCCCGAGGACGGCCCGCCGGTCGAGATCCCGATCTCCGCCGAGTCGCGGCGCGCCGACACCGCGGTGGTGGCCAAGCTTCCCGAGCATCCGCTGGCGCCGGCCACCGATCACCTCGTGATCGTCACCCGCGAGCTGCGGGACGGCCGCGGGCGCTCGGTCGCGCCGATGTTGCCCGGGATGCTGGCGCTCCTCGATGCGCCGCTCTACGACGGCACGCGCTCGCTGGTGGCCTCGGTGGACGACGAGTCGGCCGCGCGCGTCGAGCCGGTTCGTGCGGCGGCGACCCGCGGGCTGGCCGCGGTCGAGCGCGCCGGGCTCGTCGACGCTGATCAGGTCGCGGTGGCCTGGCCGTTCCACACCATGTCGGTGTACGCGCCGATGCGGGCCGCCCGCGACGCCGCCGAGCTGGTCGATCTGTCGCCCGATCCGATCGACGTGGAGCGCGTCTCTCCGATCCAGGCGGCGCTCGACTTCCCGCTCTCTGCCCTGACGCTCCTCCGCGTGGGCGATGTGTACGAGGGCACGATCCTGACCACGGACTTCCTGGATCCGCTGACCCGCAAGAATCGCGAGGACGGCAGCTGGGAGCCGCGCGAGATCAAATTCGTGATGACGGTGCCCGCGAGCCACGATCCGGGTTCGCCGCTCCCGGTCGTGATCTTCGGTCACGGCCTGATGACGGAGCGCCGCTTCGTGCTGGCGTTGGGCGATGCGCTCGCCGCCGAAGGGCTCGCCGCCATCTCGATCGACCTCCCCTACCACGGCGCCCGGACGCACTGCGTGCTGAGCGGACCCCAGTGCCTGGTCAACCCGCTCGACCAATCAGGTCCACTGATCTGTCCCGCGCCCTGCCAGAGCGGTACCACCTGCGCGCCCGACGGCCGCTGCGTCGACAACGCCGGCGAGGGCAACGCGCTGCAGGACTGGCCGATCGTCGGCTTCCCGCAGGCGAGCGGCGGCGCCTTCGTCGACGTCGACAACATGGTCGGCACACGCGACCACTTCTATCAGGCGGTCACCGATCTCTCGGCGCTCGAGCGCTCGTTGATGAAGGGTGACTGGGAGCGCGCGATCGGATCGCCGATCGATCCTTCCGTCCGCTACATCGGTCAGAGCCTCGGCGGCATCATCGGCGCCGTCTTCGCCGCGGTTCATCCGGAGATCCAGAACGTGGTGCTCAACGTTCCCGGTGCCGACATGATCGACATGTTCCGCCAGTCGGTGGTCTTCAAGCCCCACTTCGACGCCTTCCTGGCGCGCGAGATGATCGAACCAGGCAGCGCCAAGCACGACCAGATCCTCAATATCGCGCGCTGGATCATGGATCCGATCGATCCGCAGACCTTCGCAGACTTCTTGCTCGGCGAGCCTTTCGAGCCCGACGCGTCGCTGGTCGACCGCCGGGTCCTGATTCAGATGGCGACGCTCGATCTCGTGATCCCGAACGAGGAGACCATGGTGCTCGAGCACCTCTCGACGGCGCCGCGCGAGGACTACCTCGCCGAGCACGGGTTCATCGTGATCCCGGTGGAGCCGGCCTATCCGCGCGGGACCCGCGAAGCCGCCGCGCTGCTGGCGCGGGGAGAGATGCCGTGACGAGGACGATCCTGCCCCTGCTCCTCCTCTTCGTGCCTGGCGCCGCCTCCGCTGCCGGCTGGTCGACCGCCGACCGCAGCGTCACCGCCATGGCCACCGGCGGCGCCGGCGCCGCCCGGACCGACGACCCGGGCGCGAACGCGTACAACCCCGCGGCCGGCCTGTTCCGTCCCGGGCTCGCCGCCGCCGCCGGCGTGGTCATAGCGGCGCCGATCCTCGACGCCACCGCCGACGGGCTCGACGCCGGCGCCCGCGGTGTCGTCACGCCCCCGCTGCTCCACCTGCGCTGGGCCGGCGAGAGCTTCGGCCTGGGCGCGTCGTTCTCGGTCCCGTTCGGCACGCAGGTGGTCTGGCCGGACGGTTGGGCCGGCCGCTTCGAGCTCCAGCAGGCCCACGTCCAGGTCTTCCGCACGGAGGCCTTCGCGGGCGGCCGCCTGGGACCGGTCTCGTTCGCGGCGGGCGCCTTCGTCGACGTGGCGCGGCTCTCGTTCCTCCGCGCGCTCGACTTCGTCGACACCGAGGGTAGCACGTCGATCGAGACGCGCGCGCACGGCTTCGGCGGAGAGGCGTCCGTCTTCGTTCGCGCGTTCGACGCGCTCGATCTGGGCCTCTCCTATCAGAGCCGCAGCCGGCTCGCGTTCTCCGGATGGGCCGACTTCTCGGTGCCACCCGAGTTCTCCGCCAAGGCCGCCGATCAGCGCCTCACCACGCGCGTGACGCTCCCCGATCGCTTCCGGCTGGGCGCGCTCTACCGCGTCACGGACACGGTCGAGGTCGTCGCCGATCTCGAGCTCGTCCTCTGGAGCACGATCGATCAGCTCGCGCTGGACTTCGAGAACGAGGAGACCACCGACCAGGTCCAGCCCCGCAACTGGAAGACCACCGTCGCGCCCCGTCTGGGCGCTTCCTGGCGCGCCCTCGACTTCCTCACCTTGCGGGCGGGCTTCTTCGTCGATCCCTCGCCGGTGCCGCGGTCGACCGTCGGACCCGCCTCGCCGGACTCGACGCGGATCGGGCTGACGGCCGGCGCCGGCCTCGAGATTTATGGCGGCCTCGGCCTCGACCTCGGCTATCAGCTCCTCCTCTTCACCGGGCAGGAGGCGGAGTCCGGCGAGATGGCCGGGGTCCGGTACGGCGGTCAGGTGCACCTGTTCGGCGCAGCGCTCCGGCTGGTGCTCTGAGTCGGCTCTCACGTCTCCAGGAGAGCGGTCTCCAGGAGCAGGTAGGCGATCGAGAGGATCAGGTGCGCCTCCGGGGGGCGCGCCTCGACCAGGGACTCGATGGTCTCTCCGCGCGCCAGGGCGCGGGCCACGTCGAAGCGCGGCTGGTCGAGCTCGAGCGCCTGGATCCCGCGGGCGAACCGCCGGGAGATCGAGAAGCGGGTGGCCAGCACCGGCGCCAGCGCCGAGGTCAGCATCGCCTCGGTGAAGGCCTTCGGGACGATCTCGGCGAACAGCGGGAAGATCGACTCGGCGAACGGCTCACCGGCCACCCGTCGCCCCTCGTCGAGGGTGTACGCGCCGCTCTGCCAGCCGAGCAAGGCGATCAAGCGCTCCTTCATGAGGTACAGCCGCAGCGCGGCGGGCGACCACTCGGGGTGGATCTGCGAGACGAAGCGCTCGAGCGGCTCCTCGCATGACAGCACCCCGTGGAAGAGCTCGGGCAGCTGACCCGAGGCCACCAGGCCCATCGACGTCAGCACTTCGGGGAGCTGCAGACGGAACAGGTTGGAGCTCACGAAGACCGGGCGACCCCGAGAGAACACGACCTCGACGCGCAGCTCACGGCCGTTCTGATCGCTGACCAGCGTCAGCCGCCCGTCCGACGCTTGCTCGGAGAGGTGCGCGAGCAAGGACACCGCGCTCCTTTGCTCCAGCAGGCCGTGCGCCATCGTCGAGAGATCGCGCGTGGTGTCCTCGGAGAAGAGGGCCTCCTGCCCCGTGAGCTCGGCGAAGCGCGCCACCATCATCCAGCGCTTCTCGTCGGGCGAGAGCAACAGCGGCGATCCCTCGCGCACTTGCTCGCGGGCCAGGACCAGCGCGTCGAAGTAGCTGAACGGACCCGAGACCCGCTTGGCGTCGTCGATCCAGAACGGATACAGCCCGTCGTAGCGTGCTGTGGGCACGGGCATCGGATCGTTCTCGACGACGTCGACGTCGAAGATCACGCCGTGCTGCTCCAGCGCCGGCTTGAAGGCGATGTCCGCCGAGGAGGAGGCGAAGCTGCGGCCGCTGTCGCTGGTGCTCTCGCTCCGGACCAGCCGGGCGACGTCGGAGGACGGGAGGTCGCCCTGCCGCATCCGTACGAAGTCGTCGACGATCGCGCGGACGTCGTCGGGGAAGATACGCGGCTTGAGATCCTGGAGGATCTCGAGGAGACGGGTCGCGAAGTCGCGTGCGGTCAGAAAGCGCTGCGACGGAGAGGGTCGGAGCGCACGGAGCACGCAGGCGTCCAGCTCGCGCGGGATGTCGCCGAAGTGCGAGGAGGGCGCGACGCGCTCACCGGTGCAGATCAGGTTCATCGTCTCGATCTCGGGACGGCGTCCCCCGAAGAGGCGGCGCTGCGCCAGCATCTCCCACAGGACCACGCCCGCCGCGAAGACGTCCGAGCGCTGATCGAGCGGCCGGTGATAGAGCTGCTCGGGGGACATGTAGGAGAGCTTGCCCTTGATCGTCCCCGTGAGCGTCTGCTCGGAGCGCGAGTGGTCCTTGGCCACGCCGAAGTCGCCGAGCTTCACCTCACCGGTCTTGGACACGAAGATGTTGGAGGGCGAGACGTCGCGGTGCACCACGTTGCGGGGGCGGCCCTCCTGGTCCTTGAGCTCGTGCGCGTAACCCAGGCCCGCCAGGACGTCGGTCATCACCTTGACCGTGAACCAGACCGGGAGGCGGACCTTGTGCTTGTTGGCGGTCTGGAGGATCTGCCGCAGGTCGGTCCCCTCGACGTACTCGAGGACCATGAACAGGCGTCCCTCCGTCTCCTCGAGCTCGAAGACCTGGACGATGTTCTGGTGGTGAATGTTCGCGGCCAGCTTCGCCTCGGCGACGAACATGTTCACCATCTCGGGTCGCGCCACCAGCTCGGGGCGCATCAGCTTGATGACGACGATCTTCTCGAAGCCGGCCGCGCCCGGAAGCTTGGCGCGAAACACCTCGGCCATGCCGCCTTCACCCAGGCGATCCAGGAGCTCGTATTTGCCGAGATGCGTCGGCAACACGATCTCGACCTGTATCCGAATCGCCACGTTTCCGCGAGGTCAAACGGGTCCGCGCCCCGTGTCCCGGGTGAATACGCGATCACCTGCTCCCATGAAGTGTGCAACGCGTGCAGCGCGCGTCATGTCGCGGCGCGTTCCACCCGTTTGATGGCCAATAGGCCATAGCAGGCGGTGGCGCACAGCGCGGCGACCGCCGCGGTGCGGAAGACGGCACGCCCGCCGTCCGCCTCGAAGATCGATCCACCCAGCAGGTACCCGAACATCATCCCCAGTCCGACCGCGGTGAGCGCGACCGACTGCACGCTGGTGCGCAGCGCTTCGGGTGCCTCGTCTTGAACGTACTTCACCATCGAGAGGTACCAGAGGCCGAACGTGAACGCGTGGAGGGTCTGAGCGAAGAGGATCGGCGCGCGCTCGATCGCCGTGGAGAGGATGAGCCAGCGACCGACGGCGACCACGGTGCAGAAGACCATCAGGCGGCGCGCGTCGAATCTCGCCAGCAGCCGCGGTCCGAAGAACATGATCGCGACCTCGCAGAACACGCCGACCGCCCAGCCGATCCCGATGAAGGTGTCGTCGTAGCCGAGCGCGCGCAGGTGGAGGCCGAAGTAAACGTCGAAGATCGAGTGACCGATGTAGTGGAACACGGTGCCGAGCAGGACCAGAGGCAGCGACGAGCTCCAGATGGTCCGGAGGGTCAGCATGAAGACATGGGGGCGGCGCTCCGGCGGCGGCGCCTCCAGGCCCAGCGCCATCAGGAACGACAGGAAGTAGACGACCGCGGCGAGGACGACCAGGCGGCCGGGATGTCTCGAGACCTCGAGCCGACCCGCGAGCACCGCGGAGAGCGCAAAGCCGAGCGAGCCCCAGATGCGGATGGTGGCGAAGCGGCCGCGACCCTCGGCCAGCATGGCGTGCGCGGCGGCGTCGGCCAGCGGCGTGATCGAGGCGCGGAAGAAGCAGATGAACGCCATCGCGAACAAGCTCCCGGCGAGCCTCCAGTCGGGATAGAGCAGCAGGATGGAGGAGGCGGCGCCGATCGAGGCGACGCGGATCAGGATCACGCGCGCGTGGAGCGCGTCGGCGAGCACGCCCCAGAGCGAGGGCACGAGCAGGCTCGCGACCGGGACCAGGAACATCACCCGCGCGATCTCGGTCGGACTGAGCCCGCGCGCGTCGAACAGGAGAGGGAGGAACGGCATGACCGCTCCGAGGGCGCCGAAGTTGAAGAAGTAGAAGGCGCTCAGGCGACGGACCGGGGTCAGAGCCCCACACCCTCCACGGCGGGACGGACCCAGTCAATGGAGCAGCGGTAGACCGAAGCGCGCGCGCTCTCGATGCATGTCCGACTCGAAGCGGCCGCGGAGCGCGGCGCCGATGAGATGGGCGCGGGCGCCGCACGCGTCGCGATACGACCGGCGCAGCCGGCCCGCCGCGTCCTCGGCGGAGGTGGCGCTGGAGACGGCCGTGATCCCGAGCCGGCGAGCCAGGCCCGACAGCGACTCCAGGTCGACCTCGATCGGATCGCGGCCAGCCGAGCGCGCGAGCTTGGTGCCGGTCCCGAGGAGCTGCACTTCTCCGTCGAAGCCCAGGAAGATGTCGGTCTCGTCGAAACCGCCCATCGAGCAGGTGCCGGTCGCCGGACCCTGCTCGGCGAGCCAAGCGATCCCGGCGGCGGCCGCGTGGAGGATCGCGCCGACCACCTCCTCCTCGACCGGCGCCTCGGAGAGGACCTCGGCCAGGGTGCGGCCGAGCCGATGCGGCCGGACCACATACGGGACGCCGGTGTCCATGCCGGCCCCGACGATCGGCGCGACGTGGCGGTGCCGGAGGCCCGCGACATGGGCGAGGTCGGCGAGGAGCGCGCCGTCGGGGCCGGCCAGGTGGGTATTTCGCAGTGCGGCATACCGCTCGAGCTCCACCACCTCGTCGTACGCAGCGTGGAGCGCGACCACCACGTCGCCGAGGAGCGTGGCCCGGACCGTCCGACCGATGCGGTAGGGACCCACGTGGCCGTGCAAAAACTCCATCGGGTCGGCCCGCTCGCGGCGGAGGACCCAGAGGCTCTCCATGCCGCGATCGTACCGGAGGTCGGACGTGTGGTGGATGTCACCCCTACGCAAAAGTGGCTCTTCTCGGGCGCCAGGCCGGGTTCCTCCCGACGAAACGATGAGGTTACAGCGCACCGCCTTCCTCCTCGCCGCACTGCTGCTCGCCCGGACGAGCGCAGCGCAGTCGCTCTCCGACGCCGAGACGCTTCCGAAGGGCACCGGGGGCCTGATCGTCAACCCGGGCTTCGGCTATGGACCCGGCGCGCTCCAGCGCTTCGGGCGCGGGTGGCGGATCGGGCGCGAGTCCCTGGTCGCGGACTTCGACGGGATCGATCTGACGCAAGTGATCGGCGGTGACTCGGCCGACGCGATCGCGGCGCTGGTCGGCAAGCTCGGCACCACCAGCTTCGAGGCGAAGCAGACCGCCTTCGCGATCAACTTCCTGGCCGCGTACGGCATCACCGATCGCCTCACCGTCGCCGCGCTCCTGCCGTTCCAGTTCGTGAAGTATCGGCTGGACGCCGCCCTCATCCCGGCGGGCCCGGACGCGTCGCACTATCGGGTGAAGAACGCCGATCAGCTCACGTGCCCCGGCGGCGACTTCGACATCAGCGATCCGGAGAGCCTGATCGGCGGCGAGAACGCGCTGCTCGAGGATGGCGGTCCCGGCTACACGTTCAGCATCGCGGACCTGAACCGTGCGCTCGGGTCGGACTGCCTCGGCTATCGCCCGGTGGTCGACGAGATCGTCACGCGCGACGGTGTCCAGCACGGCCTCGGCGACCGCACCTACTCCGGCTTCCGCGATCTGGCGCTGGCGGCGAAGTATCAGCTCTATCGCTCCCGCGCGATCCACCTGGGGTTGATCGGCTACCTGATCGCACCGACCGGAAAGCCAGACCGGCCCGACGACCTCTTCGACGTGAAGTTCGGCGACGGCAACTGGGGCGGCGCGCTCTTGGGCGCGCTCACGGTCCCGCTGGGCGACTTCAGCATGGGCGCCTCGTTCGGCTACGAGATCGAGGGCGCCGACTCGATCACCGTGCGCCTCAACGACGTCACCTTCTCCAAGGACCTCGAGGAGCAGCTGGCGAGGAACGAGATCAGCGAGGCCGACCTCCTCCGCGATCACCTCGACGACGCCGACCTGATCCCGATCGTCACCCGCTACGACCAGGTGAAGGTGAAGCGGAAGCTCGGCGACAACATCTACGTCTATACCAGCTTCAACTATCAGATCCTCGAGTGGTTGAGCGTCGGCCTGACGATCAACTTCCTCCACCACTTCCGCGACCAGATCACCGCGCTCGGGCCCCGGCCCGACGGCGCACCCGCGTACCCGAGCGAGGCGGACGTGCGCGCCGAGGTGGATCAGCTCGCCTCCGACGAGGACTGGGACGCCGAGAGAAAGACGAAGGAGCTGGTGTCGCGGCTCGGTCAGACCGAGGCGCGCAAGAAGGCCGCCTACGGCTGGCATACGGTCCGAGGGAACCTGGACGTGGGCTTGGGGATCGGCTTCAACACGGTGCCGCTCTTCGTCCGCGGCGAGTTCCCGCTGCCGATCATCGCGGGGATCGGGATCAATCGCTTCATCGCCGGGCAAAACTTGGACACACCCGAGGCGATCAACTTCAACATCACGATCCCCTTCGTCACCAGCCTCGATATCCGGGATCCCGCAGAGTACGGCTACGACGACGAGGTCGGCGGCGGGCTCCCCTGGCCGTAATCACGCTCGTGCGGGCGTACCTTCGAGGAAGTTGTCGATGAAGCGACCGGCCTGCTGCACGTCGCGGTCGCCCGCTTCGACCCGGCCTCCCTCAGCGCGTCCGCACGCCGCGCGAGACCGAGCGGCTGGCTGAAGAGGTTCCACATCTTCTCGAAGCCGCCGTACAGCGCCTCCAGCTCGCCGAGCGAGGAGACCAGCGCCTTCGTGTCGTTGGTGCGGACCGCGTCGCCGTAGCGGAGTCGACGATTCGGTCTGTCTCGGTGTTTTTTTGCATGCGCGAAGCCGCTCCGGCGTCGATGGATCCAATCACAATCCTGGACCCTTCGCTCGAAGAGGGGCCGGAGTGAAGAGACTACACGGCCGCGCCTCTGCTACCGGGGGCGGCGGCGGGTCGAGAAGTATGCGGTGTCCCGCTGCGACTTCTCCCGCTTGGGAGGATCGGCAGGGACCAGCTCCACGCCGGCCTCTTCGGCGGAGATCGGCTGCGTCTCCGGCGGGCGGGTTCGCTCCGCGGTGGGAAACGCCGGCATTCGCACCATCTCGATCTGCGGGAGGTCCTCGCTCTCGAGATCGCCGGTGGCGCGATCGCCGACCGTCGCCAGGATGCGCTTGAACGGGGCCGCGAAGGAGGCGGCGCTCTGGAACCGATCATCTGGATCGAACGCGAGCCCGCGCGTCACCAGATCACCGACCAGCCGCGGGATGTTCGCGTTGAGCTCCTTGAGCGGGGCAGGCCGGCGCAGGCGATCCATGCCCTCGAAGGGGAGCTTCCCGGCCAGCATCTCGTAGATCGAGACGGCGACGGAGAAGATATCCGAGCGGGCGTCGACCTTGTCTCCCAGGATCTGCTCGGGCGCCATGTAGCCCGGGGTTCCGGCGACCATGGAAGCGTCGGTGCCTTGGCTGGTCGACTTGGCGAGGCCGAAGTCCATCAGCTTCACCAGGCCGGTGGGGGTCCGCATCATGTTGGACGGCTTGATGTCGCGGTGAATGATCGATCGCTTGTGGGCGACCTCGAGGGCATCCAGGAGCTGCGTCGAGATCCGCAGCGTCTCCAGCAGCGAGAGCGGGCTCCGGCGCTGGCAGATCTCCTTGACGGTCACGCCCTCGACGTACTCCATGGCGATGAAGGTCTGTCCCTCGAGCGTCCCGAAGTCGTAGATCGTGACGACGTTCGGATGGTTGAGCTGAGCGACCGAGCGCGCCTCCCGCTGGAAGAGCTCGCGGATGCTCGGCTGCGCGACGGAGCTCTCGCTCAGGAACTTCAGCGCGACGTCCCGGCCGAGGACCTCGTCGGTCGCTCGGTACACGATGGCCATCCCGCCGCGGCCGAGCTCACCCGCGATGGTGTAGCGGGACTTCTCCTTCTTGCGCACCATCGTCCCGGCCACGCCCAGGTCGGTGACCTGCTCGCAGAGCCCCCGCTGCCAGCCGCGGATCTCCTCGACGCGGGCCACCGCGTCTCGATATCCAGGTGACACGCCGTCGACCTTCTCGAGCGCGCTGAGCGCCTCCGCATAGTTGCCGCCGGCCAGGTGCGCCAGGCCAATCCGGTAGAAGACCTCGATGTTGCGAAGCGTGCACTCCTGACCGTCGACATACCGCTTGAGCGTGTCGACCGAGGGACCCGCCTTCGCCGCTTGCACGGCGGAGTCGGCGAGGAGAACCAGCGTGGGCACGTGGATGACGGTGTTCCGCGGCGGCGGCACGGGGGCCCGCGAACGGGACCCGCTGGCCCGCGTCCGCTCCAGCACGCTCCCCGCATCGTCGGCTCGCAGGGCGTGGAGCTCCCGCTGCGCGATCTCCGCGGCCTCGCGATGGATCGCGCTCAGCTCTTCGGGGGCGAGGAGCTCCCCGTCGAGCTCCACCGGCGGGAGCATCACGTCGTCGAGCGGCCGCGAGGCGCTCGTCGCTCGCGCCAGCGTTTCCCTCGGCCGGGCGCCGGTCAGGGAGGAGAGGCGATCCCGCGCGTCCTGGTAGTCGCCGAGGACGTCGACGATCGACGTCAGCACGGCGATCGCGCGCGGCACCTCGCCCCGCTTCTCGAGGATCTCCGCATAGCGGAGGTGCATCGCGGCGGTGGCGGGTCCGAGCGGATGGGAGTCGGTGAGCTCGCTGAGGAACGTATAGCCCGTCTCCCGCGAGAGCTCGCAGATCCGATCCACATACTGCATCGGAGACTTCGATCTCCGCGCGACCATGATCCAGGTCTCGGCGGCACGCTCGCGGTTTCCGCCCAGCTCGTAGAGCTCGGCGGCGCGCTCGAAGTTGCCCCGCTTCGCCACCAGCGGCGCCGCCTCGTTGGGGAGCGCGAGCACGTTGACGTAGAGGTGCACCGACTCCTCGTAGAGCTGCGCGTCGCGGTAGGTGTCGGCCGCTCCGCGGATGTCTCCGCTCGCCAGCAGGCGCTCTGCGAGCTGCCGGCCCTCGTCCTGGCGCCTCGATACATCGCCGGCGTCGGAAGGAACGTCGACCGAGTCGAGGTCGCTCGAGCGCAAATCGAGCGAGCGCAGGTCGTCCGAACGCGCCACCGGCTCATTCGTCGCGCCGGAGCCTGCACGTGTCCGCGCCGCCCGAGCCAGCTCGACGAACCCGGCCTTGTCGTAGGACTGCGCGGCCTTGTCGAAGAGGCTGGCATGCTCATAGAGCTCCGCCGCACGTCGATGATTACCGATCTGCACCGCGATCTGCGCCGCCCGCGCCGGCTTCTGCGCCCGCACGAAGTAGTCGATCGCCTCCTCGGGGCGGTCGTGGTCGAGCGCCAGCTGGGCGGCCCGGCCGTACTTGCCGTTCCTCAGCAGGCGATCGACCCCGGGCAGCTTCTTCTTCTTGCCGCGCCACGAGCGCTTCCGGCCCGTGACCATACGATAGGCCAGCGTGACCGAGAGGACGACGACCGCGATCCAGAGGGCGAGGTTTTGATCCATCGTCGGTTCTCAGTGCGCGCAGGTCAGGAGCGCGTCGGTGGCCGATAGAACCTTCCTCGTCATGAGAAACGCGGCCGACTGTCGGAACAGGTGGAGCTTGCGCGACTCGATCGCGAGCGTTCGGAACGCGTCGAGGGTCCTATCCGCCATCAGAGCGCTCTGGAGCTGCTCGTCGACCTCGAGGGCCTCGACGACCGCCACGCGTCCCACGTAGCCGGTGCCCTCGCACGCCTCGCAACCGACCGAGATGGGCATCGGCTGCGGGGTCGCCGCCTCCGCCAGGCCGAACTTGGCGAGGTTCGCCAGCATGGCCGGCGGGGGGACCTCGGTGCGGACGCAGGCGCGGCAGAGCTTGGGAGCCAGTCGCTGCACCAGGATCGCGGAGCATGCCTGCGCGATCAGCGCCCGCGAGCATCCGAGCCCTTCGAGGCGCTGGATCACCGAGAGGCAGTCGGTGGCGTGGATGGAGGTCATCAGGAGGTGGCCCGAGATCGCCGCCTCGGTGGCCATGCGCGCGGTCTCTGGATCGCGCGTCTCTCCCACCACGATGACGTCCGGATCTTGGCGCAACGCCGCCCGCAGCACGGCCGCGAATCCCAGGCCGATGCCCGCATTCACCTGGACCTGCGTGGTGCCCGGGAGGCGGAACTCGATGGGATCCTCCACCATCAGCACGTTGTCGGTCCGTGCCTTCATGCGGTCCGCGAGCATCGAGTAGAGGCTCGAGCTCTTCCCCGAGCCGGTCCCACCGCCAACGACGATCGCCCCGCCGTTCGCCGTGAGGGCTCGCCGGACCACGTCGAGCACGTGGGCGTCGAGGAACGCCTGATCGAGCGGCCGCAGCATCGAGGCGGCGTCGTGCAGCCGCATCACCACCTTCTCGCCGCGAACCGCCGGGATCGTGGAGACGCGCAGATCGATCTCGCGACCGCCGACCACCACCCCCAGCCGGCCGTCCTGCGGGAGGCGGCGCTCGCTGATGTCGAGACCGGCCAGGACCTTGATCCTCGCGACCAGGCTCTTCGCGAACGACGACGGGACCAGCTCGGGGTAGTCGGTGAGGTTGCCGTTGCGCCGGAAGCGCACCCTGACGCTGGCGCGGTCCGCCTCGATGTGGATGTCGGAGACCTCCTTCGCGATGCCCTCGGCGATGATTCGATTGGCGAGACGGACGACCTCGTCACCGATGACGCGCAGCTCCTTCTCTGCGTCGCGCTCGGCGTCCTCGACGTCGAACGTCAGGCTGTCGGCGCTGACCCCAGGCCGCTGGCGGGGACGCGAGGCGCCGGCGGTGGGTTTCAGGCGCGCGATCCAGCTGCTGAGATCGTCGCTGGAGATCGCCACGATCTGAACGTCCACGTGCTGGAGCAGGCGCCGGATGCTGCTGATCGCGGCCGGGTTGCGCGGGTTCACCAGGCCTACGGTGAGCGTGCGATCGCGAAGGAGCAGCGGCAGGCACTGATGCTCGTGCATCACGGTGATCGGAACCATGTTGAGCAGCTGATCCGAGGGGTTGTAGTCGGAGACGAAGACGAACGGGATGAGGTCGCCGGTCGACTTCGCGCCGCGCGCCGGCGTGCCCGGAGCCTCCACGGGCGGAGCGGCGGTGGCAGGTGCGCGGATCCCCATCAGGTTCTGCTTCACCAGCCGCATCGCCAGGCGCTTCGAGATCGCGTGGCTGACGCCCGGGATCTTCGCGCACAGCTGGCCGAAGAGCTCCTTGGAGATCTCGATCACCGCGCACGCGGTCTGCGCCACCACGGAGTCTTGATGGGCGGCCTCGAGCAGGACGCCGACGTCCCCATACGGATCGCCGACCTGCAGCTCCTCGATGATGCGCTGCTCGCCCGTGACGGCGTTGACGGCCGTGAGGTTGGCCTTCCCGCGGGCGAGGATTCCCAGCGTGACGGCGGGTGCACCGGCGCGGACGATGGTGGCTCCCGCCGAATAGCTCTTCGTTTCAAAATAACCGGCGATCTTCGCCATCAGGTTCGCGTCGATCTGGAGGAACAGCGAGGACGAGCGCAGCACCTCCTCGACGGCCACCGAGGCCCCGGACGGCGGCGCGGCTCCGGATCCGGCCTTTCCGTACACCGCATACTCTGCCATCCGCACGTGAACCTAGACGTGATGGATCTGGCGCTCAATCCGGGCCTCCCGGCGGGGGCCCCCGACCCGCGAAGCCTTGCGGAATCAGCCCTTGCGCCCCGGTTACCTTATCGCACTCGCGTGGAGCCGCTCCCCTATCGTGCCACCTCGTGGGGCGATCGTGCCTGGCCGCAGCAGCTCGATCACCGAGTTGAGCAGGCCGGCCCGACTCGACGACCCGTGTGCCATCGGCCGCGCCTGGAGTCTGTCGGGATCGCTGCGCACGCGCCTCCGCGGTCAACCGCCTCGAGACGAACGCCGGCGCTGCCTCGGCGCGGCCTCGTCGCCGGCAGGGATCGCCGCGTGCGCCCTCCGCTTCGGACCGACCACCAGGATCTCGGTGATGGAGCCGCGCTTGCTCGCCACGGAGTTGATCGCGCGGGTCGCGTTCACCGTCTTCACCTCGAAGCGTTGGTAGAGCCGGCGGGTGAGCTCGCAGTCGGAGTTGGAGAGGACCACCGGGACGCCGCTCCGGCACAGGAACGCGTAGACCCGGGCGAGCCGCTCGTGCTCGTCGGTGCCGAACGGATCGGCGAAGTACGACGTGAACGACGACGAGACCGAGAGCGGGACGTAGGGGGGATCGAAGTAGACGGCGTCGCCGCGCCCGGCGGAGGCGACCGCGCTCTCGAAGTCGCTGACCACGATGGTGGCCCGGGACAGCGCGCGAGAGGCGGCGCGGAGGCGGGCCTCGTTCAGCACACGGGGGTTCTTGTAACGCCCGAAGGGGACGTTGAAGCGCCCCTTGCGGTTCACGCGGTAGAGACCGTTGAAGCAGGTCTTGTTGAGATAGAGGAGACGCGCCACGCGATCGACCTCGGAGAGCTCGGCCGGATCGGTGCCCCGGAGGTCGTAGTAATAGGCCTCGTCGGTCCCGTGGATCGCGTGGTCCGCCAGGGCCTCGATCAGCGCCTCCACCTGCGTCTTCACCACGCGGTACGCCTCGACCAGCGCTGGGTTGCGGTCGGCGAGCACCGCCTCCTCGAACCGACCCCCGGCGGCCAACGCGAAGAACACGGCGCCGCCGCCGACGAAGGGCTCGTAATAGGTCCGCATGCGATCGGGGAGCCGCGGCAGGATCTCGGGCAACAGCTGGCCCTTGCCGCCGGCCCACTTGAGGAAGGGTCCCGGCGGGTTCTCGAGGTGGAGCTCGTAGGCAGCGCTCATCGTGTACGCGAGGGTAGGAGGCGATCGCGGAGGCGTCGACTTTTCGATCTCAAGCTGCTGGTTTTTGGACAGCGCGATCTATTGCGAGTACAGCTCGCCGATTACGCGCTGGGCCGGCGCGCCTTCCCACAGCTCCCGCTCGCCGATCTCCGTGTGAGGCTCGACGATCGCGCCCGGCGCCACCTTCGCGCGATCACCGATCCGCACGCCCTCCGAGATGATCGCGCCGGTACCGATCGACGCGTAGGAGCCCAGGTCGACGCCCTTCTCCAGTCGAACGCCCTCACCGATGCTGGCACCCACGCCCACGCGGACGTCCTCGCCGATGATGGCCGCCGGCTCGATGCGCACGTCGTGACCGACGGTGGCGCCCGGCATCAGGATCGAGTGCGCACCGATCAGACAACCTTCTCCGATGATCACGGGCGCGATCCGGATCCGTCCGGCGCCGTGGAGCCCGGCCTCGATCGTCACGCCCGGCTCGAGCTGCGAGCCGGAGCCGATGCTCAGCAGGACCGGCTCGCGGATGACGGTGTGCGACGAGAACCCGACGCCGAAGGAGATCCGCGCCCCCAGCGCCTTCAGGAACAGCACGCGGGTGGTGTGAAACGACCAGAACGGAGTGCGTATCAGCGGGTGCATGGCCACCTCGGTGAACGCCTGCGACACCAGCCAGCGGACGTACTCCCGGTCGGCGCCGATCTTGTGCGCGCCCAGCCGCGGCTTGGGGACCAGCTCGCGCAGCATCGCGAGGATCACCAGCTCGGCGAAGAAGAACGCGAGGACGCGACCGGCAACATCGAGCCACGGCGGCTCGGCGAGCGGTGGGTAGTAAGCTGCGGCGACCGCGCCAGATCCGAGCAGGGCCCAGAACAACAGGCGCAGGATGTCTTGCAACACCCGCGCTTTCACCGGCTCACGCCGAACGGCCACCGCGCCGTCACCCTCCGCCTTGCTCGAGCTTCGCTTCCTCTCTGTCAGAGTAGGTCGGCTGGCCCGCACCCTCCCACTCCAGGAGGCCCTTCACCAGCGGGACCACCTCGTGCGAAGTGGTGCCCGCCAGCTTCTCGGCCAGCGCCGTCGAGCGTTCGCCGGTGCGGCAGATGAGCACCACCAGGCCGCCGGCCTCCACGTCCTCGAGCGCCTCCGCGACCTGGTCCTCGGGCATGCACAGCGCCCGCCGGAGATGGCTCCGCGAGAAGTCGCGCGCATCACGGACGTCGATCAGCGTGATCGGCGCGCCCTGCGCCAGGAGCTGCGAGAGCTCGTCGACGGTGATCCCCGCCTTGCGCAGCGCCGGGAGGTTCTCCTCCAGGAAGCGGACCAGCATGTGCTTGGGCAGCGCGCCCTGCACGCTCTTGGTGGGCCGACCGTTCACGAAGAGGATCATGGTCGGGATCGACTGGATGCGGAGCGCCTGCGCGATCACCGGGGAGCGATCGACGTCGAGCTTGGCGACCGTCAGCTCGGCCTCGTACGTCTGGGACAGCTCCTCCAGGACGGGCGCCACCGCCCGGCAGGGCGCACACCAGGTGGCCCAGAAATCCACCAGGACCGGCTTGTCGCTCTTGAGGACTCTCTGCTCGAAGGTGGCGTCGGTGACCTCGACAGTCGGCATGAGCCTTCGAGCGTAGTACGAATGCGCTAGTCCGTCACCGGGCTTTCCGACGCGGGCTCGAGCGGCATCCCGCACTCGGGGCACTTGTCGCCGCGTTTGCCCGTGACCTCCGGGTGCATCGGGCAGATCCACCGCGCACCGTCGATCACCTCGAGCGCCTCCTTCACGCGATCGGCGAACTCGTCATCGTCGAGGCCGAGCTCGAGCGCCTTCGCCAGGTACGGTCGCGCCGCGGCGTAGTTGCCGTAGTGATAGTGCGCGTACCCAGCGTTGCCGAGATGGATCGCCCGGTCCGGCTCGACCTCGGCGGCGCGTTCGAAGGCGCGCGCCGCCTTCTGGTAGTCGTAGCGGCGGAAGTACGCGAAGCCGAGGCTCGAGTAGGTGAAGGCGTCGTCGGGCGCGAGCTCGGTAGCGCGCTCGAGCGTCGAGATCGCGCGGTCGAGCTGGTCGTCGTAGACGAGGTCACGGCCGAGGAGCGTGAGACACGCGACGTCGTCGGGATGCTCGCTGAGCGCTTCTGCCAGCACCGTCGAGGAGGTGTCGGTGTTCTCGATGCGATCGCCCACCACCGCGGCGAAGCAGCGCGCGGCGGTGCTCCCTGCGTCGGCCAGCGCGCGATACTTCGAAAGCGCCGGACCGTCCTGCCCCTGCTCCTGGAGCGCGCGCGCCTCGGAGAGCCCCTCCACCAGCCGCGACGCCGGGTAGATCTGATAGAGCATCAGATAGACGAGCGGTCCGGTGACCGCGACGTAGAACCACATGTACCAGGTGATGCGCGCCAGCTTCTTGTGCTCGTCGAACGCGCCCCGCCAGGCCCGCGTCACCGTGACGATCACGAAGGGAAGATTGACCACGGCCAGGACCGTGTGCGTCGTCAGCAGCGTGAAGTAGACGGTCCGCACCGGGCCCGTCCCGGCGAACTTCGTCGCCCCGTGGTGGTAGTGATAGACGAGGTAGCTCACCAAGAAGAGCGCCGAAAGGATCAGCGCCGCGGTCATCACCTTCTGATGCGATCGACGGCGACCGCGCTTGATCAGGACCAGCCCGACCACCAAGAGGATCGCCACCGCGGAGTTGATGATCGCGTTGAGATGGGGCAGCGCGGACAACACGCCCATGTGAGAGAGGGGCATCGATCCGGCGCGCGTGGTCAAGCAAAACGAGCCGGGCGCGCGCTCATGGGAACTCTGCGCTCACCTCGACGGTGTCGCCCGCCTTCACCTCCACGTCCTTGGTCTTCTTGCCCAGCTTCCCGTGCTCGATCTCGAGCTGGTACTTGCCCGGCGGGACGTTTTCGATGGTGAAGCTGCCGTCGGGGCCGGTCACCGCGAAGAAGGGATTGTCCAGCACGCGCAGCGCCGCGTGCATCCACGGGTGCACCTCGCACGCGATCTTGCCCTCGAGGTCCTGCGCCTTGAACTTCCGCTCCGCCTTCATGCCCTGGGTCGGCATCGCCTGGTTGAACTCGCTCCGCTTCACGATCGCGTGCACGTTGTGCAGGAGCGGATCCGAGTTGGTGATGTCGAGCTCCTGACCGACCTGAATGGCGATCATCTTCGGGTGATAGACGCAGGCCTGCTGATCCAGCGTGATCGCGTCCGAGCGGACCGGCCACTTCTGGTCCGGAAGCCCGCTCGAGATCCGCACCAGGACCTCGGCGAGCTTGCCGCCGTCCACCATGACCTCGGGGATCGCGTGCGCCTTGTTGAGCTCCATGCACGTCTTATCCTTCTTCATGTCGACGACCTCGGGCTTGGGCGGGGTCCCCTCGAAGGTGATGGTGCCCTTGATCATCCCGGTGCCGCCGGTGTTGACCGGCGCCGGGGGCGGCTCGGGCGGCTTCTCCGGCGGGGGCGGCGGCGTCACCGGCTTCTCGGCGGGTTTCGGCTCTTCCTTCTTCTCGGCGGGGCAGGCGAAGAGGAGCAGCGCCGGGAGCGCAAACACGAGCTTCTTCATGGGGCCCGCTTCTAACAAGCGCGCAGGACGCGCTGCAACGAGGCGGATTGGCTACTCGGTGGGCGCGTCTTCGGGCGGCGGCGGGGGCGGCGTCCACTCGGGCTGGTGGATCAGGCTGTCGCGGAGCTTCTCGGCCGCGGGCGTGTCCTTGATGGCGATCAGGCTCTCCACGAAGTACGCGAGCGACCAGATGTCCTTGTCGTCGATCGAGCCCTTCCACATCGGCATGGCGGTACCGCCGATCCCGGAGGCGATCGTGCGGAACAGGTCCCGCCGGGTCACGACTCCGTCGATGTTCCCGGACCGCACCGTGTGGCGCGTGAAGTCGGGCGGGAGCAGCTTGTGCTTGTATGCCTCGGAGTACTTGGCCTCCGGATAGTACATGCCCTCTCGGAACGCGCTCGTCGATCCCTGACCGGTGGCCTCGGCGGTGGCGTCCCAGATCTCCTGCTTGGTCGCGTACGCCGGGTGGCATTTCAGGCACTGCGCCAGCCCGTGATAGACGACCTTGCCGTGCGCGATGGCGTCCTTCTCGTTGCCGACCCACGGATCGTCGGTGATCTCGGTGGGCTCGCCGGGCTCGTCCTCGGTCCAGTAGGTGGAGAACGTCTTGATGTACTGGAGGACGTCCTTCAGGTCCTCCTCCGGAATCTCCCACGGGAGCATCGCGGTGCCCTTGAGGCCGCCGCGTACGATCCGGATCAGCTCGGTGTCCGGCGGAAGCTCGCCGGCCTCGACGCCGCCGAACTTGAAGGACGGCTCGGTGAAGTTGCGCGGCGGCGGGCGCAGGCCGATACCGGCAGGACCGCGGCCATTGCCCTTGTCGCCGTGGCAGGGGCGACAGTAGAGCATGTACTTCTCGTGCCCGTGCTCGACGCGCTCGGCCGGAATGACCACGTCACCGGCGAGCTTCAGCGGCTCGGTGATCGGCTTGTAGTCGTAGCCGGGGCCGCAGGCGGCACAGAGGAAGAGCGCGATCGGTGAGATGCTTTTCATCGGCCGCGCCCTCCATAACGCGCGGCCGGACGCCAATCAACCGAGAAGACGGTCGAGAACCATCAGGGCCAGCAGCACGGGAAGGTAGGTGATCGACGCGAAGAACGCCGAGCGCGCCTGCGAGGGTGAGGCGCTGGCGGCGAAGCGCACGCCGGCGATGAGGAAGAGCCCGCCGGCGATCACCGCCCCGATTCCATACACCGGGCCGAGCAGACCGAGGGCCAGCGGTGCGAGGCTCGCGGCCAGGAGGACGCCGCAGCCCACCGCGACCTGACGCCCGACCCGCCGGGCGTCCTGCGACACGAAGCGAAAGCCCGCCTGGTGATAGTCCTCGCGGTACATGAATCCGAGCGCGAGAAAGTGCGGGAACTGCCATGCGAAGAGGATGCAGAAGAGCGCGGCGCCGCCCAGACCGATCTCGCCGGTCACCGTGGACCAGCCCATCACGGGCGGGAGCGCGCCGACGATCGCGCCGATCCAAACTGCGACAGGGCCCTTCCGCTTGAGCGGCGTGTACAGCGCCGCGTAGACCCCGCCGCTGATCAGCGAGAGGATCGCAGGCCAGGGACCGCAGAAGATCGCCAGATCCGCGAAGCCCCAGACGAAGAGCACCACCGCGAAGGCGCTCGCCTCCCCGGCCGACACGCGCCCGGACGGGATCGGACGGCCGCGGGTCCGGCGCATGCGCGCGTCGTGGTCGCGCTCGAGGACCATGTTGAGGGTACAGGCACCGGCGGCGGTGAGCGCGGTGCCGAGCACCAGGTAGGCGAGCCGTATCCAGTCGGTGCCGGGGACCGCGCTCGACGCGAGATAGAACCCGAGCACCGCGGTGACCACGACCAGCGCGGAGAGGTTGGGCTTCGACAGCTCGTAGAACGCGCGCGCGCGCGCACCCGGAGAGAGGGACGTCGCCGGCAGGAAGCTCGAAGCGCCGCCCGAATGATCGACCGGATTGACCGACACGCGTGCTTCGACTCGTATGAAGACCCGCCGATCCAGTCAAGCGCGATCCCGGCTGCAACGATCGCGTATGTCGTGGACGTAACGCCGAAATCCCTCAGTGTCGTTTGGCAACAAGGCCTTGTCGCCTCCTCGGTCGCGTGCTATTCCGGCCGCGCTTTGGCTGAAGCAGCAGGGCATCATCACGACCCCACCATCCTCCCTCAAGACTACCCCGAGGATGCTCATTACGGGCGCGCCACCGCGGGCAAGATCGGGATGTGGATCTTTCTCCTGTCGGATGCCTTCTCGTTCGGCGGCCTGTTGCTCGCCTACGGCATCCTGCGGGGCGGAACGGTCGGTTCGTGGCATGGCGCCTCGGAGCCGAGGCTCGGGATCAACTTCACCGCTGGCCTGACCTTCATCCTGATCGCATCGAGCGTGTGCATGGTGATGGCCTACGCGGCGGCCGTCGAGCGCAACCGCAAGGGCATGGTCATGTGGCTCGGCTTCACCGCCCTCGGCGGCATCCTCTTCCTCTGTGGCCAGGCGCAGGAGTACTTCGGGACGTTCCACATGCTCTTCGGGAGCGAGGGTTTGATCGCGGAGGGCCTGCACTTCGGCCACTCGCACTACGCCACCACGTTCTTCTGCATCACCAGCTTCCACGGCGCCCACGTCTTCACCGGCGTCTGCTATCTCACCATCACCATGTTCCGGGCGATGGCCGGCAAATACGACAACGGCGACTTCAACGAGATCGAGATCGCCGGCCTCTTCTGGCACTTCGTGGATCTGGTCTGGATCCTCGTTTTCACGTTCGTCTACCTCCTCTGAGACGAGGCAGAGCAATGTCATCAGCAGCAGGCAGCAAACCGCATGTCGACCGCAAGCAATACCTGAGAGTGTTCCTGGCCCTCACGGTCCTGACCGCGCTCGAGGTCGGCGTCGTCTACGTCCCGGGGATCGAAAAGATCTACATCGGCACGGCGCTGGTCTCGCTGGCGCTCGGCAAGGCGTGGACGGTCGGGTGGTTCTTCATGCACCTGGGCCACGAGACCCGGCACCTGAAAGGGACGGTCGTGCTCCCGTTCGCCTTCCCGGCGATCTACGCGTTCGTGCTCATCGCAGAGGCGGCGTGGCGGTTCTCGCACGGATTGGGACGACTATGAAGACGCTGGTCCTGCTCCTGGTCCTGCTCACGGCGACCCCCGCGTTCGCCTGCCCGCAGTGCGCCCTCAACCAGAAGGCCGGTCTGGGCAGCTGGTTCATCCTGGCAGGGATGATCACGTTCCCGTTCGTCGTCGTCGGCGGCGTGCTCTTCGTCCTCCGGAAGATGGCGATCTCCGGGACCGAGCAGGAGTGCCTGGCGATGGGAGAGAGTCGAAAATGAGCGCTCGAAAAACTGCAAGCCTGCTTGCCGTGTTCGCCGGCCTGGCCTTCGCCGGCACGGCGAGGGCCGCCGGGCTCTCGATGCCCCGCGACGTCTCGACGTACGGCGAGAGCATCACCTGGCTCATCGACATCACGAACGTCTTCTGCGGGATTCTGTTCGTCATCATGCTCGTCTGGATGGGGATCGCCTTTTTCAAGCACGGGCGGAGTCACAAGGCCGAGTACGATCACGGAGACGCCAAGAAGCAGATCCAGAAGGCGGCGCTCTTATCTGCGGCCATCTTCTTCGTGGTCGACGGCAACCTGTGGGTCAACTCCACGAAGGACGTGAACGGGATCTTCTGGAACTGGGAGAAGCCGCTCCAGGATCCGAACCACGTCAAGATCGAGATCCAGGCCCGCCAGTGGATCTGGCAGGCGCGCTACGCCGGCCCCGACGGCGTCTTCAACACCGCGGACGACGCCCTCTCCGACAACGACATCCGGGTCCCGGTCGACACGCCGGTCATCCTGCAGCTCGCGTCGCCGGACGTCATCCATACCTTCAGCCTCATGAACTTCCGCATCAAGCAGGACGCGACCCCCGGAATGATCAACAACATGTGGTTCCAGGGGAAAGAGAAGGGGAAGTTCGAGATCACGTGCTTCCAGCACTGCGGCGTCAATCACTACAAGATGCGCGGCATCCTCACGGTCACGTCCCGCGAAGAATTCGACAAGTGGATCGCGCTCAAGGTGAGGGACGGCCAGTCCGTCTGGGATGACAAGGACACCGAGGCCCACTGGGGCTGGTCCTGGAAGAACGTGAAGGGCAAGAAGTAGGAGCTGTCATGGTCGACCTTCAGCCGATTCACCCCCCACCGACCTCGTTCTTCCGGAAATACGTCTGGTCGCTGGACCACAAGGTCATCGCGAAGCAGTTTCTGTGGACGGGTCTCTTCTTCCTCGCGTTCGGCGGGACGCTCGCCTACCTGATCCGTTGGCAGTGGGCGTACCCGGGCGATCCGATCCCGCTGCTCGGGAGCATGTTCTTCAAGAGCTCGGGGGGCGCGATGACGCCGTCCGGCTACAACAGCACATTCACGATGCACGGGCTGATCATGATCTTCTGGGCCATCACCCCGGTGATGATCGGGTGCTTCGGGAACTTCTGCATCCCGCTGATGATCGGCGCCCGCGACATGGCCTTCCCGGTCCTGAACAAGCTCTCGTTCTGGGTCTTCGCGCTCTCCGGGGCGCTGATCATCTCCGCGTTCCTGGTCCCGATGGGCGCCGCCGGCGCGGGCTGGACCACCTACGCCCCGCTCTCGACGAACGTCGGCATGCCGGGCGCCGGACAGAGCCTGGTGGTGGCCGGGATCTTCGTCACCGGCATCGCGACCATCATGGGCAGCGTCAACTACGTCACCACGGTGATCCGACTGCGGGCACCGGGGATGACGTACATGCGCATGCCGTTGACCGTGTGGGGCCTCTGGCTCACCGCGATCCTCAACGTCCTCTTCGTGCCCGTGCTCGGCTCGGCCGGCCTGCTCCTCCTGCTCGATCGCTGCTTCGGGACCCAGTTCTTCGTGGCCGGCGCCTCAGGCGTGAACGGCGGCGGCGATCCGATCCTCTTCCAGCACCTCTTCTGGATCTTCGGCCACCCCGAGGTCTACATCCTGATCCTCCCCGCGTGGGGCTTCATCGGCGACCTGGTCGCCTTCTTCTCGCGCAAGCCGCACTACTGGTACAAGGGCACCGTCTACGCCATGTCGATGGTGACGATCCTCTCCGCGGTCGTCTACGGCCACCACATGTTCCTCACGGGAATGAGCCCCATGCTCGGCCAGACCTTCATGCTCTTCACGCTGATCATCAGCGTGCCGGCCGAGATCCTGTTCCTGAACTGGCTGCACACGATCTGGAAGGGATCCATCCGCTTCGAGCTGCCGATGCTGTTCGCGCTCGGCGGCATCTTCGTCTTCGGCCTGGGCGGCCTCACCGGCCTCTCCCTCGGCACCATCTCGACCGACCTGGAGCTGCACGACACGATGTGGGTCGTCGGTCACTTCCACCTGACCATGGCCTCGGCCGCGTTCCTGGGCAGCCTGGGCGCCCTCACTTCTGGTTCCCCAAGATGTTCGGCCGACAGATGAACCCGACCCTGGGCAAGATCCACTTCTGGATCACCTTCCTCGGGTTGAACGGCGTGTTCATCGGGCAGCTCCTGGCGGGCTACGCAGGGCAGCCGCGCTGGTTCTTCGACCCCTATCAGTACGAGTACCTGGCGCACCTGCGCACGCTGAACCGCGTCGTCAGCTACTTCGCCTTCGTGCTGATCGGCGGACAGGCCTTCTTCGTCGTCAACTTCTTCATGAGCGTCTTCGCCGGAAAGAAGGCGGAGAAGAACCCCTGGGAGGTCGGCACGCTCGAGTGGGAGCTCTCCTCGCCGCCGCCGGTCCACAACTTCGACGTCATCCCGACGGTCGTGCGTGGACCCCACGAGTTCAACAACCCCGAGTACGTGAAGAAGCTCGGCCGCGACTGGATCAGCCAGACCGAGCCGCTTCCCGGTGAAGAGCCGTCGGCCCACGAGGAAGCCGAAGAGGGCGGAGCCGCCGCCGCTTCCGCGTGATGGTCGCCTTGACCGGTCGCGTCCTCCCGTACCCCCCGCCAGACGCCGAGAAGCGCAAGACCGCTTTCCTCGGCATGATCGTCTTCATCGCCTCGTGGACGATGATGTTCGGCGTCATGTTCTTCGTGTACGGCGCGATGCGGATCGCCGCCGACGCCTGGCCGCCGCTCGGCCTGCCCTTGCTCCCCATCGCGATGCCCACGGTCAATGTGGGGGTGCTGCTCCTCAGTAGCCTCGCGCTCGAGTGGGGGCTCCGGGAGATCGCCAACGGCCGCCCCAAGCGGCTCGCCCCCGGGGTCTACGTTGCCGCGCTCCTCGGGGTCGTGTTCTGCGGGATCCAGTGGATGGTGGGCGTCGAGCTGTTCCAACAGGGGCTCACCTTCGATCGGGGCGCCTACGCAGCGGCCTGCTACGGCTTCGCGATCATCCACGCGGCCCACGTGGCCATCGGCGTGCTCGCCCTGCTCTACCTGGCCGTGCGCGCCTCGACCGGCGCGTACACCACGCCGCGCCACCTCTCGGTCCGCCTCTGGGCCATCTACTGGCACTTCGTCGGCGTGGTCTGGCTCGCGATCTATCTGCTGGTCATCGTTCTCTGAGTCACTCCATCGCCTGCTCGCTCAGATACGCGATGTCCTTCAAGAGCTGCTGGATGCCCTGCGGGTCGGCGTCGTAGTAGCCGCGGATCTGCAGGTGCTGATCGACCAGCACGAAGCGGGTGCCGTGCGTGATGGTCATCAGCGCGTCGTCGACGCCCTCTTCGGGATCGTCCTTCTCCATCGGGAGCTTGAAGCCCTTGACCACGGCCGTCTTCACGGCCTCGAGATCGCCGGTGAGGAAGCGCCAGCGGATGTGGTTCGCCTTGTGCTTGGTCGCGTACTCGTAGAGCACCTCGGGCGTGTCGTTCTCCGGATCCACGCTGAAGGAGATCAAGTGCATGGCGTCGCGCATGTAGCGGAGGTGCTTCTGGAGCTTGCTCATCTCCGTGGTGAGCTGCTCGCAGCGCGTGGGGCAATGAGTGAAGACGAAGTCTGCGACCCAGATCTTGCCGTCGAGGTCCTTGCTGCCGAACGCGTGGCCCATCTGATCGGTCAGCGAGAACTCGGGGACCTGATAGAAGACCTTGGGCGGGTCGGCGCGCGGCTTGGAGAAGAAGATGGCGCGGCCCAGGTGGTAGCTGAACGCCAGCGCCACCCAGCCGATCCAGAACCAGGGATTGCCGACCCAGCGACCCAGTCGGTTGCCGGAGGCCTGATCAGGTTGAATTGCGGAGGTCTCGCCCGTCATGAACCCGATCGAGGTACGCCCCGGGTCCCAGGCTGTCCAGCGCGAAGCTACTTGCCGGCGAACGCGAAGTCGACGGTGCCGTTGCCGCCCGCGACCTTCACCTTACCCGTCTTCTCGCCGAGCGTCGGGTGCCACGCGACCACGTCGTAGTCACCGTCGGGCAGATCCTGCGTGTCGATCTTGAACGCACCGTCGCCGCCGCTAGTGCCGAAGTACGGGTGCTCGAGGACGCCGGCCCAGGCGTGCATCCACGAGTGGACATCGCACTTGATGTCGACGGGCATCTGCTCCTTCTTGAACTCCTTGGTGATCCGCTGGCCCTGCTTGGGCATGGCCTGATTGAACTCGCCGCGCTTGGCGAACGCATGCACGTTGTGGAGCGTGGGGTCGCCGTTCACGATGTCGAACTTCTGCCCGACCATCACGCCAAAGACACGCGGCGTGTACTGGCAGTTCTTCTGGTCCATCTCGACGTGGGTCGCAGAGGCCTTGTACTTCTTCTTGGGCGGGTTCTTCACGTAGACGAACACCTCCGCCAGCTTTCCGCCGCTGGTGACCACGTCCATGGTCTTGGCGTCCTTGTTGAGGGCCTTGCACTTCGGATCGGAGCTCATGTCGATCGGCTTCGGAGCCGGCGCCTTACCCGAGAAGGTCACGGTCCCGGTGATGTTGCCGGCGTGAGCGTTCGACCCGACGAGCAGGAACGCAGCTGCTGAGAGAAGCACGGAGGTCTTTCGCATGGCGGTTTCAAACTCCCTGATGAGATCGGTGTCAAGTCTCCGATTCGACGGTGAGCACGGTGCATCGATTCATCGCGCCGATCAGAGATCCCCTGTTGCCATGTTCTGCGCGTGTCTGGTTGGTTCGCCCCGCGTGGAGGCGTCCCGCCCGGAGACCTTCGAGCAGGCGCGAGAGCGGCTCACCTGGTTCGAGCGTTTCTCCATCTTCTTCATCAAGAAGACGTTCGAAAACCCCGTTTTGGATCGACTCTTCCTCTGGTTCCAGCGCTACCCGGGCCGGTTCTGGGTCGACAAGTGCACGCAGAACATTCGACAGGCGCACGGCATCGAGCGCGTCGGACCGCTCGCGGAGAAGAAGAGCGTCATCCTGGTCTCGAACCATCGAAGCTTCTTCGACATGTTCGTCATCACGATGCTCCTGTACCGCCACGGCTTCAACCTGCGGCTGTTCTTCCCGGTGCGCGCCAACTTCTTCTACGACAACCCGCTGGGCCTGATGGTCAACGGCATCATGAGCTGGTTCTCGATGTACCCGCCCATCTTCCGCGAGCGAAAGCGCGCCACGCTGAACCACACCGCGCTCAGCGAGCTCGCCACCGCCGTCCGCGCGGGACGCTCCGCCGGGATCCACCCCGAAGGCACGCGAAAGAAGGACGATGATCCGTACACCTTCCTGCCGGCGCAGAGCGGCCTGGGACGCCTGATCTATCTGGCGCGCTGTGAGGTGATCCCGGTGTTCATCAACGGGCTCGGCAACAACCTCCCGAAGCAGGTGCTCGGCAACTTCACGAGAAGGGGCAAGACGATCGTCGTGGTCTTCGGCCCGCCGGTCGACTTCGGCGACCTCCTGGACGCGCCGCCGACCGCGAAGACGTTCCACGCGATCGCCGAGCGGACGCTCGAGGTGATCGGCGAGCTGGGCCAGGAAGAGCGGAAGATCCGCACGGCGCTCGACGGCGGCGCGTGACCGCGGGCAAGGCGGCGGCTTCGGTTGGCTCGTCTCCGGGACTGTGCGAACAGGCGGCCATGAGTCGCTTCCCCTTCTGTCTCCTCTTCCTCTTCGCGTGCGGCGGTGGATCACCGCCCGCGATCTCGAACCTGAGCATCGCCTCCGCCTCGCTGGCGGCCGGTGCCACCACGATGGGACAGCTCGACATCTCCGATCCCGACGGCCTGGACGGCCTCCGCCTCCGCCTCTCGTTCAGCGGACCGGCCAGCACCCAGGTCGAGGTCGACGTCCAGGGCGGCTCTTCGGACCTCACGGCCGCGACCACACCGTTCCTCTTCGGCGTGACCGCAGGCTCGCCGGAGGGGACCTACACGGTCTCTTTCGTCGCGATCGACGACACCGACCTCGAGAGCAACGTGCTCACGACGTCGCTCGAGATCGTCCCCTGAGCCTCGGTCACCTGAACACGACCATCTCGAGCCAGCGCGAGAGCGCCCCCACCCACCGATCGTGGACGAGCTCGTCGAGACGCATCAGCTCCAGCCCCAGGGTGACGAGAAGGACGAGGACCACGAGCGCCTGCTGGACGCTCGCCAGACACCGCGGCTGGGCGCGGGGCGCTGCGGTCGAGCGGGGCCGTCTCTTCACCCGCGTCGAGCGCTGGCCGGAGGCGGGCGTCAGGCTGTCGATCAACCTTCGGGAGGGGAGCCGCATCAGCGTCGCCCGCTCCGGATCGAAGGTCGCGTCGTCGAGCCTGCCCTGCACGATCCGCTTGGCAGCCGGAACGGAGAGGCCGGCCGCCAGGTGAACCGTGGTGCGATTCCTCCAGGGATCGCGGGGCTCGTCGGGGATCGTTCGGTCTTCGGGATCTGCGAGCGCGCGGGGCGATCTCATGGCTGGTCCTTTCCTTACGGCCCCGGAGCGAAGACGAGCTCGCCCCGTTTGTTCTCCTTCTCCTTGAGCGACTCGGCGTCGGGGAGAGGCTCGCGCTTCTCGGTGATGACGGGCCACTCCTCCGCCAGCTTGGCGTTGAGCGCGATGTACTCGCAGGCACCACAATCGATACATTCACCGGGATCGATCACCAGATAGTTGGCGCCCTCGTGAAAGCAGTCGACCGGACAGACGGCGACGCAGTCGGTGTATTTGCGCTTGATGCAGGGCTCGGCGACGACAAAGGTCATGGGAGATCCTCCGTTGCGGGTGGGAGGGTCCTGCGGAGGGCGCGCAGCGGGGGTCGGGGCCGCGACGCGCCCCATGCAGGGCCGTTGGATCACGCTTCGTTGATTCCTCTCCTTTCCAGCTTCACTCGATGCTCTCCACGAATCGGACGAGCGCCTCGACCTCGCTGGTGCTGAGCGAGCGCGTGGCGCCGTGCACGTCGAAGTTCCCGAGGGCGTCCACCGCGAACCCGTTCTCGCCCTCCTCGAGCGCCGGATGACCGGGCCCGAGGACCGCCTCGCGGACGGTGTGCGCCAGGCCGTGGCGGAGCAGGTTCGCCTGTGTCCAGACGCCGCGGAGCGAGGGCGTGTTGATCTGCGGCGAGCCGCGCACCGTTCCGGGCATGAACTGCCGGTCGGGGTCGAGCAGGTTGACCTTGATGATCAGGTTCAACCGGCGCGTCTCCTCCTGCTGGTTGCCGCGGACGGCCAGCGGATCGTCGAACACCAGGCAGTTCGTGACGTCGAAGCAGAACGGGATGAAGTAGTCGATCGGGTCCAGGTAGATGTTGACCTCGTGGTCGGGGACGGAGGCCGAGATCGCGTCGAGCATCGTCTCGGAGAAGGCGCCGATCGTGCTCAGGATCCGCGGGTCGTTCGCGTACGTGTTGACGAACCGCGAGGTCCAGTCCGCGCCGGCCCCATGGTTGTGCCCGTCGACGTAGCCGTTCGTCGGATCGTGGCAGGCGGCGCAGCCGGCCGACTGGAAGATCTGGGCCCCCTGGGCGATGGCGTCGTGCGTCTCCTCGTCGAGGCCGCCGGTCTGATAGAGCTGCCGGAGCGGGTTCGGCGGCAGGCGGAGCTCGGCCACCGAATAGAAGTCGATGAGCCGTGCCAGCGTCTCGGTGTCGAAGCCCGTGGCCGCCTGGATCGCCTGGTCTCGGATCTGCTTCTCTTCGGCGACGATCTGGTCGACCGTACCCTGGTTCGCGATCGCCCCCAGGCCGACGCTCTCGGGACGGCACTCGTCGTCGCGGCCGTTCGTGATCTGGTTGTTGGGATCGCCCACGCGCGTGGCCGGGTTCGAGCCGGGGCCCTCTACCAGGCCGAACGCCACCACCTCGCAGTTGGTGCGGGTTTGCGCGGCGAACGCGAGCGAGGTGTAGTTGCCGTTACCGAAGGAGCCGTTCCAGAAGTACGAGTTGGTCGTCATCAGGTTGTGGTTCGGCTTCACCTGGTGATAGCCGGTCGGCGCCTCGGCGCCGTTGCAGTAGCCGACACCGTCGGTGTCGAGCTCGTCGAAGTGGCAGGTGGCGCATGCCTTCCGGCCGTTGTTCGACCAGCTCGCGTCGTAATAGAAGAGCTCTCCGCGCTCGATGTTGGTGGCCGGGTACGCCGGCTGCGCATAGCCGAGATCGATGGTGGCGTCCGGATCGCCGCCGTTACGGTCGAGGTCGAAGGCCTGGAGCGTCTCGCCGCCCCAGTTCGCGACGTACAGGCGGCTCTCGGTCCCGTCGAGCGCCAGCGCGAAAGGCCGCTCGGCGGTGCGGAACACACGCCCAGGCGTGAGCGTGAAGGGCCGCGAGTTGGTGTTGACCAGCAGCTCCTGCACCACCTTCGAACCGCCCATGGCCACGAAGATCGCGGTGCCGGCGTGGTTCCTGATCACCGCGTCCGGCAGCGCACCCGCCAGGATCTTCTGCTGGGCCACGTAGTTCGGCTCCGACGAGACGTCGTCGGTGAAGTAGAGCGACTGCGAGGTGCTCCGCAGCTGGAAGTCGAGCTGCATCAACCCGTTCCGGACGTCCTCGAAGCCGTAGCTCCTGGACCCGTCGAAGAGCGCTCCCGGGTGCGCCTGATGGGGGGCGCCATCGAGGCCCTGGACGACCACCTTGTCGGCGAGGACCTGGATGGGGTGCTGCTCGTCGGAGGAGAGCAGCCCGCGGTCCGGCGTGGTGGTGGGGACGTAGAGGAGGTCGGAGATGTTCACCACGTCGGCCGAGGGCGCGTTGATCGAGATCCGCGCCGAGACTGCGTCGGTGCCGAGCTCGATGCGCGCCACCTCACCGCCCTTGTTGTTGGCCACGAACAGCGCGTTCTGCTGCTCGCTGAGCGCCAGCCGCCAGGGGTTCGAGCCCACGCCGGTGATCTCCACCGGATCGTCGTACTGCAGGATGTTGATCGGCCGGTCGGTGGTGGGATCGCGGAGCACGCGGGTCCGGTACTTGATCACGCTGTGTCGCCAGCGGTTCGCGACGTAGAGGAACTGGCGATCGGGATCGGGCGAGCGCGGGCTCTCGGGGACGAACATCAGGTCGGCGCAGTAGTACTCGGTCTTGATCTCGACCGGGACGCCGTTGCTCGAGAGCAGCTGGTCGGTCGACGGATCGATGACCGAGATGTAGTTCGAGAACTGGTTGCACACGAACACCAGCCCCGCCGGATGGATCGCCAGCCGCTGCGGCCGGAGGCCCACCTTCACCCGCGTGCGGAGCGCGTCACCGACGACCGCCGCCACCTCGTTGCCCGGCGTGGTCACGTCTCCGCCGAGCGGGACGTAGATCTTCTCGACGCCGTTGACGGTGACGACCTTCGCGTCCGAGGGATTGCCGCGGAACGGGATCAGCTGCGCGCGCTGTCGGTCGGCCGCCTCCGGGATCAGCTGCACCGGATCACTGCGGTTCGCGAACAGGAGCGCGATCTCGTCCATCTTCTGCGCCGCCGAGAGCAGCACGTTCTGGGTGGTGAAATCGTTGTCGCTCATGGTCACGCCGTCGCGCTGCATGCGCCCGTACTCGGACCGCGGCGTCAGCCGATAGAGCGGGACCAGCGAGCCGCGGGTCCATACGGCCGGTGCCGGCGGGGGCGGCGGCGGGGGCGGGGGCGGCGGCGGATCCACCGGCGGATCCACCGGCATCATCGGCATCTGACCGTCGTCCGGCGGCCGCGTCGGATCCGGCTGGTCGACCGGCGGCGGCTCCTGCTGCGGCCCGGGGGCCGTGATGTACTGCGTGCACGAGGCGAGAAATAGGACGAACGTCCAGGTGCTCGGGCGCTTCATGATTAGATACCTCCGTCGGGGCCGAGCTTGATCACGAGCTCGCCGGTCGAATCGGTCAGGACGTTACCGAACTGATCGAAGAGCCTCAGCGTGAAACCGAAGCCCTGGTCGTCGGGCCGCTGCAGGACCTTGAGCAGGATCCGGGTCGTCGACTTGCCGTTGGCGAACGCCGGGAACACCGCCAGACCGGTCACACCGTTCGTCGCGTCGTCGGACTGCAGGATGGGTTGCTTGTCGACGAACAGCTTCACCGCGTTCGGTGAGGTGATGACCAGCTGGGCCTGGATGTCGTTGGCGCTCGCGTTCAGCACGTAGGCGGCGGCGTACGCGATCCGTCCGGCGGTCTCCTGCCGGGGAAAGGCAGCGTTGAGGTCGACATCGCCGTCCTCGGAGAACAGCCCGTCCCACTTGCCGTCGTTGAAGAAGGAGGCTCCTGAAGGATCGAACATCTTCGGCAGGATGTTGACCTCGTCGACCGCCGTCGGGTCGGTGATCTGGGACCCCGAGAAGTCGCCGGCCACCAGCCAGTACTTCTCCAGCCCCTCGGCGTCCGGACGCAGGCCGCGCGCCCAGGTGAGGATGTCACGCGCCTGCGGCGAGTCGACCGTGAACGCCTCGCCGCCCGGGTGCGGTAGCCCCGTCGAGAACGGGTTGTCGAGGTTCGCGATCTCGTTCGTCGGGTAGAGGAACAGCGAGCTGCCCTCGGGCTGGATCACGTTCACGAAGTTGGCGGCCGAGCTGAAGTTGTAGGCGAGGCGCGCCGGGTCGGAGGCGTTCCCGATCATCGGGAAGTTCGAGCCGTTCGGTGCGCTCTGGCCGACCACCGCGACGCCGTGACAATCCGAGCAGGTCCGGTTCTGCGAGCCGCCGCCGATCGCGCTGGGGTCGCTGAAGATCGGGTTGATGCGACGGGCGAAGAACGCGAAGTCGAGCGGCGTGGCCGCGGTCTTGGCGGCGTACAGATAGGAGAGGATGCGCTCGTAGTTCTTGTCGGACGGGCTGGCGAAGATCGTCTCGCCCGGGTGCGGCGCGTGGCTGCAGGTGGGAAGGTTCGAGGGACAGGCGAGGATGTCCGAGGCCGTCGGATTGGTGAAGTTCACGAAGCAGGCGAACGCCGCCAGGTTCTGGGCCGGCGTGTTGCTGGCCTTGATCACCAGCGCGCCGCCGGTCCGATCCTGGCCGTGACAGGCCGAGCGACCGCAGCCGGTGGTCACGCGGGTATCGCTGCGATCGTTGAGGTCGACGGTTCCCAGGAGGATCGGCTCGATCTCGTCGGCGAAGGTGCCGAGATCGAAGTTCTCCACGCCCGGGCACCCTTGCGTGCCGGGGTTGTCGGTCGTCGGGACGTTGTCGTGTGCGACCTCGATCCAGTCGAGGATCGCGGCGCCTTCGTCTGGAGAGACCACGGCGGAGGTGCCGCTCGCGTGGAGGTTGGCCGCCTGCAGGTAGAACTTCGACTGCTCGGGGATCGAGAGGTCGCAGATCGAGGTGACCGCGGCGAAGTTGTCGAGCATCTCCTGGCTGCCGGGCTCGGCCCAGCGATGCACGGCGAAGCCGCCCACACCGCGAGCGGCGCCGTGGCAGTTGGTGGCGGAGCAGCCCACCTCTCCGGCCGTGTCGATGATGGGCTGGATCGCAGTCTCGAAGACCGCGTAGTCGAACGGGCTGGCCGGCGCCGGCGGCGGCTCGACGGGCGCGCCCGGCGTCTGGGTCCAGGTGTCGCTGGCGTTGTCGAGGAAGTCGAGCATGTCCAGCAGGAACGGGTTGTCGGCGGCCCACTGCAGCGGGTGGGACGGGTCGCCACCCGAGACCGCCACGAACAGCGCGCTGTTGGTCGGATTCGCGAGGTCGACGTTGTCCTGCATCGAGTTGAAGGTCTGCGCGTAGGCGCAGTTACCGGGTGCGGCATCGAGCCACACCACGAAGCCCGGCGACTGGGAGGGGGGCGCGTGGCACTGGCCGCACTTCGCGATCAGCATCGGCAGGAGGCGCTCGCGGAACGAGGGCAGATCGAAGGGCCACCCGGGAGCGTGCTCCTGGTTGGACGCGATCTGGCACTCGGGCTGGGAGAGATCGGGGAGATCGAGCGGAGGAATGTCGGCGGGCACCGGCTCCTCCAGCACGACCTTCTTGCATCCAAGTAATAGCGAGAGGACGATGAAAGCTGTTCTACGCATCGGTGCACTCCATTCAGTGGATCGAGGTCTCGCGGATGCCATCGCAAGCGCGGGGCCAGCGCCGATGTCTCTCCTTCGACGATCACGGGCTCGAGCGCGCCGCGCAGGCACCCGGCGCCGGTGAACGCGGGACGGACAAGACGCGAGTGCAAGTTATCTTGCGTCAGCGGGCATGCGCGGGGTGTACGCTGAGCGTTCGGCGAGTTGTACGCTCAGCGTACAACTTCGTGCTGGCGACGCCGTTCTCCACCATGGGGCGGACGGTCTCCGCCTAGTCAGCTCGGTGCCCCTGCTCTATGGTGAAGGGCATGGATGGGAGCGGCAGCGAGACCGACCATGCCGACTTCCACGGTCCGCCCAGCACCTCGGGTCCGGCCCAGCTGATCCTGAGAGGAGCCGAAGGGATCGAGATCCGAACGCTCGGCGAGGGTGACCAGATGACCTTCGGCCGCTCTCGGAGCGCGTCCTATCCCATACCGGACTCCCGCGTCTCCCGCCTCCACGCGCAGATCCGGGTCGAGGAGGGCGCCATCTGGGTGGAGGACCTCGACAGCCGCAACGGCACGCTGGTCGGACGGTACCTCCTCCGCAAGGCCGAGCGCCGCGCGTTCGGCGGCGACCTGGTCCGCATCGGACCGCTCGAGGTGGTGGTCGCCCAGCTCGGCGGGGGCTGTGCGCAGCCCGACCGCGGCGGCCCGGACGGGATCGTGGTGGCGGATCCTTCGATGCGTCACGTCTTCGAGGTGGCGCGCCGCCTCTCCCAGACTCAGACCACCGTGTTGATCGTGGGCGAGACCGGCAGCGGCAAGGAAGTCGTGGCCGGGCAGATCCACCGATGGAGCGCGCGGGCGGCCGGACCGTTCGTGCGCCTCGGCTGCGCCAGCGTTCCCCCGGCCGTCCTCGAGGCCGAGCTGTTCGGCGTCGAGCCCAAGCGGGGGTTCTTCCACGCGGCGAACGGCGGCACGCTGCTCCTCGACGAGATCGGCGAGCTCTCGCCGGAGGTGCAGACGAGGCTCCTCTCGTTCCTCGAGCACCCGGGCGGCGACGACCACCGGCTCGATGTGCGGATCCTCTGCGCGACCCACCGCGACCTCGACGAGGACGTGCGTAAGGGACGCTTCCGGCAGGACCTCTACTACCGCATCAACACGTTCACGCTCCGCGTACCTCCGCTGCGGGAGCGGCCGGAAGAGATCCTGCTGCTGGCCGACCACCACGCCCGCGCGATCGGGAGGACGATGGGCGTCTCGGCCCCGACGATCGATCCTCAGGCCTGCGCCGCGCTCGCCCAGCACGTCTGGCCCGGCAACGTCCGCGAGCTCCGGAATGCGATCGAGCACGCGATAGTGCTCGCGTCGGACGGCGTGATCCGCACCGAGCACCTCCCCGACTCGGTGATCGGCCGACCGAGCCCTGCAGCCGAGGATCCGGGCAAGCTGGTGGATCGGATCGCGGATGTCGAACGACAGACGATCCAGGAGGCGCTGCGACTGGAGAAGGGCAACCAGACCAGAGCGGCGCGGCGCCTCGGGATCACGCGGCGCGCGCTGGTCTATCGGATCGATCGGCTCGGGCTTCGAGGCGAGTGATCCTCAGGAGGCCGGAGTCTCGCGGCGGCCGACGTCGATCCGCGTGAACTTGGTCCCCTTCAGCGACCAGTCCAGCATCAAGCCCTTCTTCCCCACGCCGAACACCGCCACCGGTCCGCGCGCCTTCAGCGAGTCGACCGTGAGGCCCACGTTCTGGTCGACGAGGGTGGCGTCGAAGTCCATGCCGAAGGTCAGCTCACCCGCCTTGAGAAACCGATCGACCGCATCGTCGGTGAAGAACACGAACACGAAGTCCGCCTCCTGATAGCCGGCCTGAAACCCGATCGATCCCGAGGTCATCTGATAGTAACCGGCCGTCTGGCCGCCCCTTCGGAGCGCGCCCTTCCCTTCCTGCCCGCCGACGATGAACGCCGCCTTCTTCGCCGCGGGAATGACGAGGATGCCCTTCGCATCGTCGAGATAGGCCTCGCTGCCGTGGACCTGCTCCTTGAAGCGCGCGAGCGCGGCGTCGACGCGCTGGTCGATCTCACCGGTCGTCGGATCGGCGCTCGCCGTCGAGGGGGCCGAGACTACGAGACCGAGCCCGAGGACCAGCAACCCCGAACCGTATGCGGTGCGATTTCTCATGCGAACACCTCCTGTGGAGAAGGAGCTGCATGCGTCATACCGTCCCGACCCCGTGCAGCCACTGCGCAGCGGCGCAACCGCCTCAGCCCCCAGATCCGACCAGGGCCACCACGCCGTCGACCCAGGCGTCCGGCGATCCGGGCGACCACGCGATCCGCGCGTCTCGCAGCGCGACGGCAGGGTCGGCGCCGGCGACGATCCGCCGCCGGACGTCGTCGAAGAGCTGGCCGGCCCGGGCCTCGGAGAGCGGCGAGGTGGAGATCAGCACGGCGAGCGCCCCGGCGCGCAACATCGCGACCGCGACCCCGGCGGCGCCGTCTCTCGCGGACGGCAGCACCACCACCGGCGCTCCGGTCCATCGCGCCGCCGCCAGCGCTTCGACCGTGATGCGAGCGGCGTCGTCTCGACCCGGTGCCGTCGTGATCCCCGCGCCGTCGACGGGGAGGTCGAGCTCGACCCAGCCGGCCCTCGACAGCGCCCCCATCACCGACGCGGGCGTCGCCCGATCACCGGCGACGATCTCGATGTCCGCCGCCGGCGATCCAGCGATCGGCGGGGCGTCCACCACGAACGCCTGCGCGATCTCTCGCGGCAGGAGGCCGCTCGTCCCGAGCACCGCCGCGCCCGCGAGGATCGACACGCGGTCGCAGCGAGCCAGCGCCGCCGAGACCTCCGCCGGGACACGCGGAGGAAAGGACCCGCGCTCGAGGCGGCCCACGGCGCGACCGGTCTCGTCGCGCGCCACCGAGACCCGCCGATCCAGGTGGGCCTCGACCGCCAGCATGCAGCGCGCGGGCGCCTCCCGGGCCTGCCCCTCGGCGATCCGGCGGAGCGCGTCGTCGAAGCGACCGTCCTCGCCGTCCTCCAGCGCCAGCACCGAGCGGGCGTCGGTGGCCGCCCGTCGCGCGCCCGGGTCCGACGGCAGGCGCTCGGCCTCTCGTATGATCGCGTCGAGCTCGGTGAGAGAGGTCGCGCGCGCGTCGCGCAGGTGGGCCATCGCCATCAGCTGCCGGACCACCAGCGCCGCGCCCGGGTCCGCCCCCAGGGCCGCGCGGTTCGCCGCGACGGTCTGCTCCAGCATGGCCAGCTCTTTGGCGCGGCCGTCCCATCGAACCAGCTCCGCCAACACGCGGACTCCGTCGAGCGACAGGGGCACACCGCTCCGCGCAGCCTCGGCGAGCTCGCGACGGGCCGCGGGCCGTTCAATCCGGAAGAGGTCGACGGCGGCCAGCGCCTCGTGGAGATGGAGCGTCTGCGCGCGCAGCGGATCGAGATCGATCAGCTCCTCGCCGTAGAGACCGACGAACGATCGGTCGTGCCGGGCGCGCGCCGCCTCGAACCGCGCCTCCAGCTCGGGCGCCTCCAGCGGCACGCCGAGCCCGCGGCGAGCGCCTGCGAGCGGAGCCGGGTGGGGCTCGTGCTGCGCGCGCTCGGCCAGCGCGGCCGCGCGAGCGGAGGCTTCGGCGGACCAATCGGGATCGCTCGTCTGGGAGGCGCGCCCGAACTCCGCGATGGCGACGCGCACCATCCCGAGGTGCTCCGCGATCAGCGCGCGGTTGAAGCGGGCGGTCGCATCGTCGGGTGCTTCGGCGAGGGCGCGATCGATAGCGACCAGCGCGCGCTCCGGTTGGCCGTCCGCGAGGAGCGCCACCGCCAGATCGTTCGAGAGCGCCGGGTTCGGCCGCGAGCTCTCCAGCACCTCGATCGCCCGCGCGCGGTCCCCGCGCACCAGGAGGGCCACGCCGAGCGCGTGCTTCCGGTGTGCGTCGTCGAGCCGCTCGATCATCGCCTCGGGTACGCGATCCGCCGACGCCGGATCGTACGGGCGGTGCCGGGAGGGCGGCCCGAACACCAGGCGCCCCTCGAGCGCGCGCGACGGCGACGGCGACCAATCGAACGCCGGCTGGACCGAGGTCACCGCCACCAGCACCACTCCGCCCGCGAGCAGCGCGGCCAGCCCGAACCCGACAATCAGGCGCGCCGCGGGCGACAGTCGGGCCGCGCTCACCTCGCCGGCCGGACGTTCGAGAGCTTCCAGCGCCGTCTGACACGTCTCGCACTCCGGAAGGTGGGCCACGAAGGCGGCCTGCTCGGCCTCGGACAGCTCGCCGTCGACGAACGCCTGGAGCGCCTCGTGGATCGAGCTCGACACGCGGCCATGATCAGGGAGTTGCCTCGGGGAGCGCAATCGGAGGCGCTGCCGGTGCGCTGGCTGTCGATCTGATTGTCCCTCTTCCAGAGGCGCGCCTGGCGGGCGGGTCCGGAGGGGTCGCCCTCAACTCCCAGGTCCAAACAGGCGCGGGGCGCATCCCAGCCTTGACTCGACACCTGCGGACGACTCCGACTGTCGGCGTTCGGAATGAAACCGCGAACCAAGCTTTTGCTGATCTCCATCGGTGGGCTGGTGCTCGTCGTCGGCGCGCTGGCCGGAACCAAGGCCGCCCAGATCAAGACGATGATCGCGGCCGGAAAGTCGTTTGCGCCGCCGCCCGAGACCGTGGCCTCGACGCAGGTCGAGACCAGCCAGTGGCAGCCCACGCTCACCGCGGTCGGATCGGTCGTGGCGATGCGCTCGGTGACGATCGCCTCCGAGCTGCCGGGGACCGTCCAGCGCCTGCACTTCGAGTCGGGCAAGCTGGTCCGTGCCGGTGAGATCCTGATCCAGCTGGACACCTCGATCGAGGAGGCGCAGCTGGCGTCGGCGACGGCTCAGGCTTCGCTGGCGGTGATCAACCGCGACCGCGCGGTATCCCTCCGCAAGCTCAAGGCGAACACACAGGCCGAGCTCGACACCGCGATCGCCACCGCCGCGCAGGCCGAAGCGACGGTGGCGAACATCCGCGCCACCATCGCCAAGAAGAACCTCCGCGCGCCCTTCGCCGGGCGCCTCGGCCTCCGGCAGGTCGAGGTCGGCCAGGTGCTGGCGCCCGGGACCCCGATCGTCACGCTGACGGCCTTCGACCCCATCTACGTGGACTTCTTCCTCCCCCAGCAGGCGCTCGCGCAGCTCGAGGTCGGTCAGACAGTCCGCATCGACACCGACACGTTCGGCGCCCGGAGCTGGGAGGGGAAGATCAGCGCCATCGACTCGGCGGTGGACCTGGTCAACCGCAACGTCAAGGTTCGCGCTCAGCTGGCCAACGAAGACGAGAAGCTGCGCCCGGGCATGTTCGTCAGCGTGGCCGTGCTCCTCCCCGAGACGAAGGACGTGTTGACGGTCGCCGCCACCGCCATCATCTACGCCCCGTTCGGCGACTCGGTCTTCGTGATCGAGCAAGAGCAGGATCCGGAGGGCAAGCCACAGACCGTGGTCCACCAGAAGTTCGTCCGCATCGGCGAGCGGCGCGGCGACTTGGTGGCCGTCGAATCGGGGCTCGAGGGCGGCGAGACCGTGGTCAGCGCCGGCGCCTTCAAGCTGCGAAACGGGGCCGCGGTGGTGGTCGACAACACGCTGGCGCCCGAGGCGAACGTCGCGCCGAAGCCGAGCGACGGCTGAGCCGGCGAGCAGGGCCGACGCCATGAAGTTCACCGACCTCTTCATCCGCCGTCCGGTCATCGCGATCGTCGTCAACCTGATCATCGTGATCGCCGGGCTGCAGGCGGTCCGCACGCTCAACGTGCGCCAGTATCCCCGCAGCGAGAACGCGGCCATCGTCGTCACGACCGTCGTACGTCGGCGCCAGCGCCGAGCTGGTCCGCGGCTTCATCACGACCCCGCTCGAGCGCGTGATCGCGGCGGCCGACGGCATCGACTACATCGAGTCGGAGAGCCGGCAGAACGTCTCGATCATCCGCGCCCGCCTGCAAGCTCAACTACGACGCGACCCGCGCGCTGGCGGAGATCAGCTCCAAGGTCGACCAGGTCCGCCGCGACCTGCCGCCCGAGGCCGAGGTCCCCATCATCAACATCGAGTCGGCGGACAGCCAGTTCGCCTCCGCCTACCTGAGCTTCTCCTCCGACTTCCTCGCGCAGAACGAGATCACCGACTACCTGGTCCGCGTGGTCCAGCCGCGCCTGTCGGCGATCGAGGGCGTGCAGCGGGCGGACATCCTGGGCGCCCGGACCTTCGCCATGCGCATCTGGCTCAAGCCGGACCGGATGGCGGCCCTCAACGTCAGCCCGAGCAGGTCCGACAGGCGCTCGCCGCGAACAACTACCTGGCGGCGGTGGGCCAGACCAAGGGCGCGCTGGTCCAGGTCAACCTCACGGCCAACACGGACCTCAGCTCCGTCCAGGAGTTCAAGCAGCTGGTCGATCCGCGAGCGAACGGCGCGCTGGTCCGCCTGGGCGACGTCGCCGACGTCGTGCTCGGCGCCGAGGACTACGACACCGCGGTGAACTTCAGCGGCCAGACGGCGGTGTTCATCGGGATCTGGGCGCTGCCCAACGCCAACTCGCTGGACGTCATCAAGCGCGTCCGCGCGGAGATGGACGTCGCTGCAGAAGGAGCTCCCGGAGCAGATCCAGCGCACCGATCGCCTATCGACGCGACGCAGCTACATCGAGAACGCCATCGACGAGGTGGATCAGCACGCTCCGGGAGACGCTGCTCATCGTGGTGATGGTCATCTTCCTGTTCCTCGGGTCGCTGCGCTCGGTGCTGGTGCCGGTGGTGGCCATCCCGGTCTCGCTCGATCGGCGCGGTGTTCCTGATGCAGGTCTTCGGGTTCACGCGTGAACCTGCTGACCCTGCTGGCGATCGTGCTCTCCGTCGGCCTGGTGGTCGACGACGCCATCGTCGTGGTCGAGAACGTGGAGCGCCACCTGCGCGAGGGGATGAGCCCGCTCGAGGCCGCGCTGATGCCGGGGCGCGCGAGCTGGTCGGGCCCGATCATCGCCATGACGATCACGCTGGCGGCGGTCTACACGCCGATCGCCTTCCAGGGCGGCCTCACCGGCTCCCTCTTCCGCGAGTTCGCGCTCACCCTGGCCGGCGCGGTGACCATCTCGGGCGTGGTGGCGCTGACGCTCTCGCCGGTGATGTCCGCCTATCTCCTGCAAGGCCGGGCACGAGGACGAGGGGCTCGCCGGACGTGATCAACCGCGGTTTCGACCGGATCCGGGCGGCCTACTGCCGCGGCTGCTCGACCACGACCCTCGAGCGCGCGCGGCCCCGTGTACGTGGCCTGGGTCGTGCTCGGCCTGCTGGCGCTCTCGCTGTTCAGCATGTCGGCCAAGGAGCTGGCCCCGGCGGAGGACCAGGGCGTCATCTTCGGCGTTCGTGAACACGCCCGCCAACTCGACGCTCGACGCAGGTCGCCATGTCGACGCGACGCCGTCAACGAGGCCGTCATGAGCATCCCCGAGGCCCAGTTCACCTTCCAGATCACCACCCCGAGCGTCGGCTTCTGGGGCGTGGGCCTCAAGCCCTGGGACGAGCGCAAGCGGACGCGCCTTCCAGATCCTGCCCGAGGTGCAGAGCGAAGGTCTGCGGACCATCCCGGGCGTCCAGATCTTTCCCATCCTCCCGCCGGCGCTGCCCGGTGGCGGTCAGTTCCCGGTGGAGTTCGTGCTGGCCTCCACCGCCGAGCCCGAGGAGATCCTCGGCTTCGCCAAGCAGCTGCAGCAGAAGGCGGCCACCAGCGGCATGTTCGCCTTTCCGCCGCAGATCGACGTGAAGATCGATCAGCCCCGAGTCGGAGATCGATGATCGACCGCGAGAAGGTCGGCCCAGCTCGGGCTTGAACCTGGCCAGCGGTCGGGCAGGACCTCGGCGCCGCGGTCGGCGGCAACTTCGTCAACCGCTTCAGCATCGCCGGCCGCAGCTACAAGGTCATCCCGCAGGTCCGCGCACCGAGCGCCTCAACCCCGACCAGCTGGAGAACGTCTACGTCACGGGCCCGACGGGCCAGCTGATCCCGCTCTCAGTCGATCGCCGACGATCCGCAGACAGCGTCGTGCCTCGCTCGCTCAACCGCTTCCAGCAGCTCAACGCCGTGAAGCTCAGCGGCGTGGCGATCCGACCGCTCGACGAGGCGCTCGCCTATCTGGAGACGGAGGCGGCGAAGATCCTCCCCAGGGCTACGTGCTCGACTACACGGGCGAGTCGCGCCAGCTGCGCACCGAGGGCAACAAGTTCCTGCCCGCGTTCATCCTCGCGGTCGTGCTGATCTTCCTGGTGCTGGCGGCCCAGTTCAACAGCTTCCGCGATCCCTTCGTGATCCTGGCCGGCTCGGTGCCGCTGGCGATGTTCGGCGCCCTCGCTCTTCACCTTCCTGAAGATGCCGAACCCGCAACATGCACTTCTTCACCGACGGCTGGACCACGACGCTCAACGTCTACTCGCAGGTGGGGCTGGTGACGCTGGTGGGTCTGGTCTCCAAGAACGGGATCCTGATCGTCGAGTTCGCGAACGAGCTGCAGCGGCAGGGCTACGCCAAGATCGAGGCGGTGCAAGCACGCCGCCGTGACCCGGCTGCGGCCCGATCCTGATGACCACCGTCGCCACCGTCTTCGGACATCTTCCCGCTGACCCTGGTGACCGGGCCCGGCGCCGCCGCTCGAAACAGCATCGGCCTCGTGCTGGTGGCCGGGCATGGCGATCGGCACGGCCTTCACGCTCTTCTTCGTGCCGTCGATCTACGTGCTCCTCGCGAAGGATCACGCCAAAGAGGGCGTCGGGGACGCCAACGGTGTGTCGATCGTCGAGCCCGTCGCGCGCTGAGCGACGCCGCGCGGGTCATCGCGAGATCCGGATCGGGTTGCTGTTCACCACGCGCTCGGTCTCGCCCAGCCCGCGGTAGTAGCGGAACTCGTATGTCCCGGCGCGATCGGGCGCTTGGGCGAGGAGACGACCCGAGGAGCGCCCACGGGTGGCGCCGATCCAGATCGGGCTCGCCCCGCCCTGACCGTCGAGCGCGTACAGGCCGATCCAGTCCGACGCAGTGCGCGTGTTCGAAGCGTCGAAATCGACGTTGATCAGCCCGCGGCTGTGCACGGTCGTCGGCCATGCGCGGACGGCCTCGCTCACCGGCGCGGCGCTCCAGGTCGGATCGGCGGTCCCATAGCGGACCTCGACCTCGGCGCGGGTGCCCTCGATCGATCCCACGCCGATCGAGAGGCCGGACTCGTGATCGACGAAGGTGTCGCCGGCGATCCAGGCGGCGTCGGACCAGTCGCTCTGACCGACCGCGCTCTCGGGCGTGCTGTCGAGCAGCATCGAGGCGCCGCCCGACACCAGGTGGATCACCACGCCCGTGCGGCGATCTCCCGCGTTGGCGTCGGTCGTGTCGAAACCGATCGAGACGCGGAGCTCGAGCTCGAAGTGCTGCGCGTCGCCGGCGAGGGGGCGCGCGACGTGGAGCGCCTTGTCGCCGGTGCTCGGGGTCTCGAGCGCCTCGAGCGCGTAGTCGCCGTCCTCCGAGATCTCCTGGATACCGCGGCCGTCGCCGAACCATCCCAGCTTCTCCTTGGCGCGCGCGCTCGGGTGGCCCCACGCATAGCCCTCGGACGGAGGCTCCTCCGTACCGGCCCCCATGACGTCGAAGACGTCGTTGGTGTCGTTGGACGCGCACGCACCGATCGGCTGGAGCGTCGCGGCACCGCAGTCGAGCGTGCCCGCGTGGCCGAGCCCGAGGAGGTGGCCGAGGAGGTGCCCCCAAGCGGCGTCGGGGAGGCCGGTGCGGAGCCAGCCGCGCCCGGCCTCGGCGTCCCAGGCGAGCGGCGCGGGACAGTCGAGATCCGCGTGAAGATAGAGGATCGGTCGGTATCCTTCGAGATCGTACCCGCTCCGGCGGAGGCCGTCGGCGGCGGCGGCGGCGACGGCCTCGCGCGCGCAGGGCACGGCAGGCAACGCCACGTCGATCGGTCCCAGCACGTCGCCCTCCAGCCACGCGCGCCCGTACGATGCCTCCTGAAGGAAGCTCGACGTCTCCATGAACACCGCCTCGCGCACGTTCTGGGGATCGGGCGACGGAAGCCCGCGGCCCGGCGAACGCACGACGACCACCGCCGTCCTCAAGCCTCCGACCGCCTCGGCAGCACCGTCGCGAAGGTCGTCGATCGGATAGAGCAGCGAGCAGCGCACGGAGAGCGCGGCCAGGAGGACGGTCTGGAGCAGTGCGCGGCGCATCAGTCGCAACCCGGTTTGAGTCGCTTGAGACCCTCGTCGTCGATCCAGAACGGTGGATCGCAGCGCTTGGGCTCGCTGCTCTCGGCCCGGCGGGGCCGGCGACTCCGCCGGACGCGCTTGGCGCGGCGCACCGGACGCGGCGGCTCCGAGACCAGCTCCGCTCGGGCGGGTGGGAGGGAGATCGGGATCTCGTCGATCGCGAGGAGCTCGCTCCGCTGCGAGACCCGCGGGCCCGCGCGCGCCGGGGCCGGCCGCGGTCGTGGCGCCTCGGGGAGCGCCAGCAGCAGGAGCGCGGCGCCGGCGAGGATCGGGAGGAGCGCGAGCCAGAGAAGCCGGCGCTTCGGCCGCCCGCGATTGTCGGCGGGGGGAGGGAGAATGTACGTCGGATCCGGGCCCGCCCCGAAGGGATCGTCAAACACCTCGAACGTCGACTCGGTGGGCTCGCGCTCCGAGAAATCCTCGATCTCCGGCAACGGCCCACGCCCCGGGAGGCCGGGGGCCCAGTCGATCGGCTGGCGCTGCGTCGTGATGACGACCTTGCGATCAAACTCGAGCGAAGAGTCGAGCGCGCTCGGAAACAAGAGCAGCGCGTTCGGGTGCCGCTCGTCCCCGATCGACTGCGTCGAGGTGACGACCCGACCATCGAACGCTCCGACCGCCGGTGCAGGGGTCTTGAGGACCTCGACGGACACGGCCTGGCTGCGCTCGATGTCGGCGATGCGACGCGCGCGCTCGCGGAGGCCGACGCCGGCGCGCATGTCGACGAAGTGTCCGACCTCGCGCTCGGTCGCGAGGACCGTGGCGCGCTCGAGCTCGAGCGACATCTCCCGCGCCGTCGAGTAGCGGAGCGCTGCGTTGCGCTCGAGGCCGCGCATCACCACGTCGTCGAGCGCCGGCGAGACGGAGCGGTTGATCGTCGAGGGTGACGGGATCGGAGTGTCGAGCAGCTCGGAGATGGGCAGCGTGCTCCGGAAGAGACGCCGGCCCGCGAGCGCCTCCCAAAGCACCACCGCGGCGGAGTACACGTCGGAGCGCGCGCTCGTCTCGCCGGCGATGATCTGCTCCGGGGCCATGTAGCTCGGCTTTCCGCAGCGCTCGCTCGCAGATCCCGCGGCCCTCCGGCCCGTGGTCGCCACGCCGAAGTCGAGGATCCGGGCGATCCCATCCACGCCCACCAGGACGTTCTGCGGGGAGACATCGCGATGGACGATCTCGAGCGGAGTGCCCCGCTCGTCGACGGCCGTGTGCGCGGCCTGCAAGCCTTCCAGCATTCCGCGCACGATCGCCGCGACCACCGGTACGGGCGGCGGCCGATCCTCACCGAGTCGAAGGAGGCGATGGAGCGCCTCGCCATGGACGTACTCGAGGATCAGGAACAGCTCGTTGCAGTCGGTGAGGGCGTCGAGGATCGGCACGACGTTGGGGTGCCGGATGCGCGCGGCCAGCCGCGCCTCTTTGATGAACGAGCGCACGAAGTCGCGGTCGGAGGCGAGCTGCGGGTGGAGGCGCTTGATCGCGACGATCCGTACGGAAGCCGACCGACCCGTGAAGGTGTCCGAGATGGACGCAGCCCATCCCGCCGGCGCCGATCCGATCGCAGAGCTCGTAACGCTCGATGGTCTTTCGAGACGCGTCCAACGCCTTCGATTCTAACGAATCCACCGGTCAGTTCGTGATGTAGGTCGCTAATTCCAGGGCCACACCACGCCGACGGTCGCCGGAACGGTACCGCCGAAGACCGACCCTCGGTTCACGACGACGCGTACCAGCGGACCCTCGATCGGATCGGGCGATCGATCCTCGTACAGATACACGAGGACGCCGACGACGGCCGAGACGAGGCCCGCGACCCCGACGCCGAGCGACACGTCGGCAATGATCTGCTTGCGTCGGATCCGGTCCGTGTCGTCATCCGTGCAGTGCGGGGCGCACTCGGCCTGCGCGCGATCGAAGTCCCGGGTCGAGGTGACTCCGAAGTAGGCAAAGCTTCCCATGCCCACGAGACCGGCGCTCCCCGCCAGGTAGATCCAGATCGGCGGTCCGGCGGGCGCAGCCTCCGGCGCAGGCAGGAGCGCCTGCGGTGGGAGCTCGGGCACCAGCACCAGCTCGATGCGACGGTCCTTCTCGCCATGGAGGATCGTGATCCGCTCGCTGTGCGTCCGGTAGCTCGGGCGCTCCACCCGGAGCTCGTGCGCGCCCGGATCGAGCTCGAGCGCTCGGCCTTCGGTCGACGTCCCGACCTGCGTACCGTCGATGTAGAGCTGGGCGCCCTGAACATCTCGGCCGTCGGGATCCTGCACGCGGACCACGATCGTCGGCAGCGCCGCCTCGACCTCGCGCATCCACTGGGCGCAGTCCGTCTGGGCGGTGGACGGGCAGTCGCGTTGCGCGCACCGGACCAGCGCGCGCCGCGCCGCCAGCAGCTCACCGTCGCGCCGATGCCGCTGCGCCGCGACGTAGGTATCTTCGCAGGTGGGCTCGGCGTGGGCGACCGAGGTGTACGCCACGGTCGCGATCACCCAGACGCACGCACGCACGATCTAGATGTACCACATCCGTACTCGACCTGGCCCTTCAGCCCCGATGCGCCCGGTCGATCCAGAGTCTAGGTCATGATCCCGCTGACGCGCCTCAACAAGGACCTGATCTACGTCAACCTCACGTCGATCCAATATCTCGAGCGTACCCCCGAGACGCTGGTGGTCTTTAACAATGGTGATCGCCTCCTGGTGCGCGAGCCCGTCGAAGAGGTGCTCGCGCTGGCGAAGGCCTATCAGTCCGCCGTCTTCAACGGAGGAGAGGCATGGATCTCACGACCGTAGCCGGAATCTTCATCGGGATCGCGGCGATCCTGGTCGGACAGGCGCTGGAGGGCGGGCACATCGGCTCCATCACTCAGCCGACCGCCGCGCTGATTGTCCTGGGTGGGACCTTCGGCGCCGTGGTGCTCCAGTTCCCTGCCGCGGTCCTGAAGCAGACCGTCCGCGCGCTCAAGCAGGCGTTCGTCCCTGAGCCCATCGAGATCCGCGAGACGATCACCACGCTGGTGCTGCTGGCCAACAAGGCGCGGCGGAACGGGCTGATCGCGATCGAGAACGACGTCGCCGAGCTCCCCAACGCGTTCATGCGCCGCGGTCTCGAGCTGGTGATCGACGGGACCGACGCGCGCGTGACCCGCAACTCGCTGGAGTTCGAGCTCAACCATCACGAGGACGAGGTGGAGCAACCGCCCAAGGTCCTCGAGGCCGCGGGAGGCTACGCGCCCACCGTCGGTATTCTGGGCGCGGTGCTCGGTCTGATCCACGTGATGGAGAACCTCTCCGATCCTACGAAGCTCGGCGGTGGGATCGCGGTCGCCTTCGTCGCGACCGTGTACGGCGTGGGCTCGGCGAACCTCCTCTTTCTGCCGCTGGCCGGAAAGCTCAAGGCCCGGGCCCGCGAGAAGATCGCGCTGATGGCGGTGATGATCGAGGGCATCTGCGCCATCGCCGAGGGCGAGAACCCGCGGCTGATCGAACGCAAGCTGGGAGCGTTCCTCGACGGTCAGGCGCCGCTGACGCGCGAAGCCGTCGTCGAGATCGCGAAGGCGGTCTGATGGCGCGCCGAAGGAAGCCTCCGGAGCACGTGAACCACGAGCGCTGGCTCGTCTCCTACGCCGACTTCATCACGCTCTTGTTCGCGTTCTTCACCACGCTGTACGCCATCTCGACGGTCGACCAGCGCAAGGCCGGCAAGCTGCAGTACGCGATGATGACCGCGTTCAACGTCCAGGTCTTCAGCAGCGACCAGCCGGCGCCGGGGAGCAAGCCCACGCCCGCCATCGTCCCGCCGATCCGCGTCCTCGAGACCGACCTGAGGCAGCTGGGCGACGGCGATCTGGCCGGCAAGTTCTCGGTCCGTCGCAATGGCGACGAGCTCGTGATCAGCCTCCCCGAAGCGAACTTCTTCGCCTCCGGCAGCGACGACGTGCGCCGGGAGGCGCTGGCGGTGCTCGATGTGCTGGCCGAGCGGATCAAGCAATACGACGACTCGGTCGAGGTCGCGGTGGAAGGACACACCGACAACCTCCCGCTCAAGACGAGAGGCCGTACCAACTGGGACCTCTCCGTGGCTCGGGCGACCGCGGTAGTCCGATACATGCTCGAGAAGCACGACTTCGATCCCGCTCATCTCTCGGCCGCCGGCTACGCAGAGTTTCGTCCCGTCGCCGACAACGACACGCCCGAAGGTCGCGCCAAGAACCGTCGTGTGGACATCGTGGTGAAGCCGAGAGCGCCTCAAAAGGCGTGATGGATCTCTTTCTGTCCGCCCGCCTCGATGACCACCTCGGTCTCGAAGGGCGCACCACCCTGCTGCGGTACCAGCTTGAGGATCCGGGTGCCGGCCGGGACCTCCATGTTGAAGCGGGGCGTACGGCCGAAGCTGCGCCCGTCGACGAAGACCTCCGCGACCACCGTCGCGGTCACGTTGATCCGACCCGTCCCTTGCACCGCGTTGGCCGCCGTTCCGCAGCTCAAGGTCGCCTCGACCAGCGAGACGGTCGCCTTCTGCATCGGGACGCTGGTCTCGTAGGGCTGGCAGCCCGGCTTCTCCAGGCGGACGGAGGCAGTGTCGCCGGCGCGGAGCCCCGGGATTGTGAGGGGCGTGGTGCCCACGGCCTTGCCTCCCAGGATCACCTTGGCGCCGGTTGGCGCGGAGGTGACGTCGAGGAGCGGCCGCAGCTTGCGGGTGTCGACCGACAGCTGCGCGGGGGACGACTCGTCGACCGCGACGCGAGCCCGATGAACAATCGAACCATCCTCGCGCTTGAGGATCACCTCGACCGTGCCTGCGCGTAGACCGTCGACGCGGGTGGGCGTGAGCCGACCGGTCGACTCGCCGTCGACGAACACCGCGAGGCCCGGAGGCTCGGTGTCAATCAGGAGCTCACCCTTCCCGGGCTCTTGCTCGAGCACGAAGCTCTCCTGCGTCTGGACGCTGGGATCGATGCGAACCGGACGGATGATCTCCTTGAACCCGCGGGCGCGGACCGTGAGGACGTAGTTGCCAGGCTCGAGGTCGAGCGTGAAGGGCGACCGGTTGGCCACCAGTCAATCGTTGACCAGGATGTCCGCCTCCTGAGGCCTCGTGTCGACGGCCACCGAGCCCACCTGGGGCTTGGCGTTGAGGCGCCACACCAGCACCCCCAGCACTCCGAACAGCACCACCAGGAGCGCCCCAATCATGCCTGCCGCCCACGACGGCAGCCGCGGCTTGGGCGGCGGCACCGGCGGCAGGTGGTGCATCTGCGGGACGTACTGCGGAGGCGGGATGTACTCCTGGGTCGGCGGGAGCGGCGCGGGGGCGGCCACCGGCGCCGGCTTCACCAGCGAGCGTGTGGGCTCGCGGGGGTCGGGGCGGGTCCCCAGCGGCGTATGAAACGACACGTTCGCCTCGGTCGTCATCCGCTCCTGCAGGCTGCTGCCGGACAGGGTCTCGTCCTCGGACACGAACTGCTCGAACGTGATCGAGCGGTAGCGGTCGAGGCGCTCCATCTCCTTGGCCATCTCCTCCTTGAAGTGCTGCTGCATGTAGCGCTGGAGGTCGGTGCGGGAGAACGGTTGGTTGGTGGCGAACAGGTAGCGCTGGAGATCCTCGGCCATCTCGGAGGCGTGGCGGTAGCGGTCCTCGCGCGTCTTCGCGAGCGCCTTCATGACGATCCGCTCGAGGTGCGGTGAGAGGTTCTTGTTGAGGCGCGTCGGCGGGACCATCTCGACGTTTCTGACCTTCTCCAGCGTGGAGAAGTCCGACTCTCCCAGGAACAGGCGGTCGCCCACCAGCAGCTCGTAGAGCACGATGCCGACGCCGAAGATGTCGGAGCGGTTGTCGAGCTCAATCCCGCGCACCTGCTCGGGCGACATGTACCCGAACTTGCCTTTCAGCACGCCGGCCTGCGTCTTCGAGACCTTGTTGGCGGCCTTGGCGATGCCGAAGTCGATCACCTTCACCTCGCCCTCGAACGAGATGAGGATGTTCTGCGGCGACACGTCGCGGTGGACCAGGCCGAGGTCGCCGCCGGTCTCGTCCTTCTTTCGATGGGCGGCGTCGAGCCCCTCGCACACCCGCTGGATCACGTGGCAGCTCATCGCGATCGGCAGCAGCCGATTCCGCTGCCGCGCGCGATCCCACATCGAGCGGAGATCGGTCCCCGACACGTACTCCATCGCGATGTAGTAGTTGTCGTCGACTTGGCCGAGGTCGAAGATCTGGGCGATGTTCGCGTGTTGCAGCTGCACGGCGAGCTTCGCCTCGTCGACGAACATCTCGATGAAGTCCGGGTCGGCGGCGATGTTCGGCAGGATCCGCTTGAGCGCGACCATGCGTTCGAACCCCTGGACGCCCTCCATCTTCCCGCGGAACACCTCGGCCATTCCGCCGACGTTGATGCGATCGAGCAGGATGTAGCGGCCGAACTTGACGGGTCTTGGCTCGGGGAACGCGCCCACGGGGCCTCGGAGTATAGCCAGGGGTCGGTCAGGATCGAAGGGCGGACGCAGGATTCGCTCGTGCGGCCCGCGCGGCCGGAACCAGGGCACCTACCAGGGCAGCCGCCACTCCGAGGAGGAACGCAGTCACGATCAGGATCGGCGGCAGCGCGACCACGTGCTCGGGCTTGAAGGCGATGTCGGGGAGGCGGGACACCAGCAAGGAGTCGAGCAGCCACGCCGCGGCCGAGCCCAGCATCACGCCCGCGAGCCCGCCGACCACACCGACCGCGCCGGCCTGAAGCAGCACCATGCGTCTCAGATCGCGGCGCTTGGCGCCGAGCGCCCGCAGGATCGCCAGCTCGAGCCGCCGCTCGCCCACCAAGAGGAAGAAGGTCTGCGCGATCGCGAACGCCGACAACAGGAGCAGCGTCCCGCCGAACAGACCGATCAGCGCCCCGGCCACGGCGATGCCGGCTCCGACGATCTTCGCCGTCTCGTCCACCTCGAAGCCGGCCTTCTCGATCGCGCGCGCCACCGACCCGGCGACGTCCGAGCCCGCCGTCGACACGTACGCGCCCGAGAGCGGGCTCTTGGCGCCGTGCTCCCGGTTCCATCGCCGCACCGTCGCCTCCGGGACCGTGATCCCGACCAGCGTGGCCTGATCGGAGAGGCCCACGATCTGCGCGGTCATGCGCTGTACGCGGGTGGGATCGGGCGTCCCGCGCGCGTACGAGGAGCCGAGGACGAGCTCGAACTCGAACCCGATCACCATGTCCGGCGACAGGCGGGGCTTGTCGATCGCCGTCGCGATCGTCGTGTTGTAGAGATCGAGCAGCCGCCGGGCCACCAGGACCGGGACCTTGTCGCCGCCGCCCTCCTCGAAGCGGTACCCCTCGCCAATGTCCGCCGCCACCAGGTCCGGCGCGACCCCGGTGGCGAACACGTCCGTCATCATGCGATGGCCGATGAAGCCTTCGCCGCCCTCGGCCCGCATGGGGAAGGAGGCGGCCACCACCGGATAGACCTTCTTCACCCCCTCGATCTGTCCCAACCGGCGGATGGCATCGTCGTCGAGGCCGCTCCCCGAGAGCGCGGACGAGTCGAACGCGAGCATGCCCACGGAGAGGGTCTTGGGCTCGACCTTCAGGAGATCGAGCGGGAGCTCGGGGAGCAGCGGCGCGACCACGTAGCGATGGATCCCGCTCACCAGCCCGCCCAAGAGCACGACCACGCCGACGCTGGCCGCCACCGCGATCACGACCACCGCGAGGCGGCGCCGGCTCCTCAGGAGGTCCGAGGCGATCAGCGTCCCCAGCCTCATGCGAGCCGCCCCGCCTCGAGGCGCACCACGCGATCGGCGCGCGCGGCCAGCTCGGAGTCGTGGGTGGCGACCACCACCGCGCAGTGCTGCTCGCGACGCACGCGGTCGAAGATCTCGAAGATCAGCGCGCCCGTCTCTCGATCCAGGTTGCCCGTGGGCTCGTCGGCGAGCAGCAGCTTGGGTCCGTTGATCACGGCCCGCGCGATCGCCACGCGCTGCCGCTCGCCGCCGCTCATCGAAGGCACCGGCTCGTCGAGGCGATCACCCAGCCCGACCAGAGCGAGCACCTCGCGGGCGCGAGCGCGCTCGTCGTCGCGGGAGCGGCGCGACGGGAGCAGCCACATCGGCACCTCGACGTTCTCCGCCACCGAGAGGTGGTCGAGGAGATGAAAGGCCTGGAACACGAAGCCAATCTGCTCGTTGCGGAGCGCGGTCCGCTCGTCCTCCGAGAGGACATCGAGCGTCCGACCCATCAGCTCGGCGTGCCCGCGGTAGCCGCCGTCGAGCGCGCCCAGAATGGTGAGCAGCGTCGTCTTGCCGCAACCGCTCGGCCCCACCAGCGCGACCATTTCGCCGGCGCCCACCTCGAGGTCGATCCCGGCCAGCACCTCGCGCCGCCGGGGCCCGTCCTCGAACGTCCGAGCGACGTCCTGGAGCTTGACCACGATGTTCGTGCTCATTCGCTCTTCGGCGCGATCGCGAGCTTGAGCTCACCATGGAGGTCGATACCATCCGGCGCCAGCTTGGCCTGGAGAGTGGCCACGTCGAGGAGCGCGACCGCGTCCACGATCTTGCGTGCGATCGCCCGGAAGAGCGCGGGGAGCGCGGCGATCGGGAAGGTCTTGAGCTGCTGGGCCAGGACGCCGAAGCGAAGCTCGAGCGCCAGCCCCCCGACACCCGCGAGGAGGTCCCGCCCGCCGGCGTTGGCGACGACGCTGTTGGTGATGGCGGGCTCGTTCGAGAACACCATCGCGCCCGCCTTGCCGAACGTCTCCACCAGCGTGGCGCGGGCCCCGCTCGTCGGATCCACCTGGGCCACCACCCGCACGTCCTGTCCGGCGGCGTTGCGCGTCGAGATCTCGAACTGGCGCGCCTTCAGCCCCGGATCGAGCCGCTGCTCGATCGTCTTGATCGTCTCCTCGTCCTTGGTGCCCACGGCGAAGACCGTCCACAGCGCGGACATCGGGTTGCGCTGGAGCGCCATCAGCGTGAGTCGCGAGAGATCGCCGGCCCCCACCGAGACCGCGCCGTGCCCCGACAGGAGCGGGATGACGTCGTGCTCGGGATCAGTGCCGACGTCCGACTTCACGCGCTCGAAGAAGCGATCGAGCTCGGCACGGTTGGCGGATCCAGGAGGCGCGAGCATCGCGATCAGCGCACTCGGATCGCCGCCCACCTGCAGCACCGCAGCGGCCGCGGGGACGTCGAGCGCGCGGATCCCGGCGGGCGCCTTCGCGCCAGTGAAGAGCTTTCGCGCCCGCTCCATGCCGCCTTCGTCGAGACGCAGGCGGCCTTGCATCTCCAGACCGGTCGGCTTGGCGTCGAGGCTCCAGCCGGCGCTCACCAGTCCACCGAGGCCGGCCGGAAGCACGAAGCCGGGGCGGCGCATGATCAGCTGGACCGCGTCGACCACCGCGCGGGCGCCGGAGGGCGAGATCGCGCGGACGTCCCAGCTCTGGCCGAGCGCGCCGACCTGCTTCGCGTACTCCGGGTGCGAGGCGACGCTGTCTTCGGGCTTTCGCAGCAGCGCCGCGGCCACCATCTCCTTGGCCTTGGGGCCGGCGCCCACCAGCCCGGCGCCGCGGGCGACGGCGCAGGCGGCGACGGTGACGAGCTGCGGTCCGAACTCGCCCTGATAGAGCGTGATCTCGCCCTCGACCGTGGTCTTGTTGGCGCCGACCCGCGCGGCGGCCGCGTCGTGCACGGTCTGTTTGAACTTGGCGGCGTCGTCGACCGGGATCACCCACATCGCTGACCGACCACCGTCCTCGAGCTGGACCGCAACCTGTCCTTCGGTTCGTACGCCGGCCTTCTTCAGACCGTCGTCGGTGCTCGGATCGAACCCGAGCGTCAGCGCCAGCTCTTGACGCAACGAGTCTACCTGTCCGGTCGTGATGAACGCGCCGAGCTCGTGCGCCAGCGCCTCCCGGAGCCGCACCAGCGTGCGAACGTCGCGCACCTCGACCACGACCTCCGCGTCCTTGGCCACGAAGTGGGTGGGCGGCTCCGACGGGGTCGAGCCGCAGCCTCGACAGCCGGACAGCACGGCGGGCACCGCCAAGGCGAGTAAGGCTCTGCGCATCGGAAAGCAGCCAATCATCGGTCCCGGAACACGTCAACGCACGCGAACCGTCCCGGCAGATCCGGTGGGTGTTGCGAGTCGCACGAGATGTTGCAACATTCCCCAGAAGCCGTGAGCGAGTCCCAGCGAGAGCGCCAAACCCAGGTGCTGGGCAACAGCATCGCTGGCGCGGCGGGCGTCCTCATTCTCCGCATTCTCAACGGCGAGCTCAAGGGAAGCGAGGCGGTGCTGCTGGGCGAGGAGCCTTTCGTCATCGGCGCCGGCTTCGACGCCACCCTCCGCCTCTCGGATCCGTCGGTCTCCCGTCGCCACCTCGAGCTGGTGAACCGCGGCGGCGTGGTGACCGCGCGCGATCTCGGGTCCACCAACGGCAGCTTTTACGAGGGCAGCCGCTTCGAGGTCCTCGACCTGGGACCGGGCTCGGTCTTCCGCGTCGGGGAGACGGAGCTCCAGCTGGTCGCCCCCGAGAAGTCCAATCCCATCCCGCCCTCTGAGCAGACCTCGTTCGGGCTCCTGCTGGGAAAGAGCCGCAAGATGCGCGAGGTGTTCGCGGTCCTCGAGCGCGCCGCGCAGACCGACGCCACCGTCCTGATCACCGGGGAGACCGGGACCGGCAAGGAGATCGTCGCCGAGGCCATCCACGCCCAGTCCTCGCGCAAGGATCGGCCCTTCGTGGTGGTGGACTGCGCCTCGATCCCGGCGAACCTGATCGAGAGCGAGCTGTTCGGTCACGTCAAGGGCGCCTATACCAACGCGGTCACCGATCGCGTGGGTGCGTTCGAGTCGGCCGACGGCGGCACCATCTTCCTCGACGAGCTCGGCGAGCTCCCCCCCTCGATGCAACCCAGGTTGCTCCGGGTCCTCGAGTCCCGCCGCATCAAGAGGGTGGGCGAGAACGAGCTCCGGCCCATCGACGTTCGCGTCATCGCCGCCACCAACCGCGCGCTGGAGGACGAGGTCCACGCCAAGCGGTTCCGCAGCGATCTCTACTTCCGTCTGGCGGTGATACGCGTTTACCTCCCGCCGCTCCGGGATCGCCGCGAGGACATCCCGATCCTGGCCCGCGCCTTCCTCGACAAGCGCATCGAGGAGACCGGTCCCTCCGAGGGCCTCGAGATCACGCCCGACATCATCGCCTCGCTGACCTCGTACGACTGGCCCGGCAACGTCCGCGAGCTTCGCAATGTCATCGATCAGGCGGCGTCGCTGTCGAGCGAGGGCCTCTCGCTGGCGCTGCAGCTCAAGGCCCGCCAGCCCGCGGCCACCGTGCGGCACAAGAACGACGGCGTCTCCGGCGTGATGGTCGGCGGCTTCCTCGGCCTGCCCTACAAGGAGGCGCGCAAACAGGCCCTCGAGGCGTTCGAGCTCGCCTACGCCCAGCACGTGGTCGAGGTCGCCGGCGGCAACATCACGAAGGCCGCCGAGATCGCCCAGGTCCACCGCAACGTCCTGCACCGGATCCTGGCCCGTGGGCGCGGCGAGGAGGACTGAGCCTCAGGGCCAGAACAGGAACAAGCCCAGGACGATCGCGAACAGCCCCGGCAAGACCTTCTGGCAGCGGATGTCGAGCTTGACCGCGTCGTCGTAGCGGTCCTTGCGGTTGAGGACGTGCGTGACCAGGTTCTCGATGAACGCGCCGAAGATGAAGATGTAGCCGAGCACAATGAACACGTCCATGCGCGTGACGTAGCTGATCTTCGGGAGCGTGTCGGCGATGGCGAAGTTGAAGGCGACCACCGCCAGCATCGAGGTGACGGCGAGCCCGATGCGGGCCTCGAGCTCCTCCGGGTCCATCCAGAACACGGCCCACGACATGGCGATGATCAGCACCAGCGGGAGGACGATCTTCCAGAGGTAGTAGCCGGAGTCGCGATGCACCACCAGCTCGGCCGTGAAGCGCGAGTAGTCGGTGTTCTCCTCGGGATAGTGGTGCTCCTCGACGCGCGTCCGGATCTTCTTGAGCCGCCAGCCGTCGGTGATGCGGAAGTTGTTCTTGGAGACCGCGTCGCCCTCGACGTGGAAGGTCAGCTTCTTCGCGTCGTAGGAGAACGACTCGATCGAGACGGGCAGGACGTGCTGGTCGAAGGGAAACTTGCGAAGGTCGAAGCTGGTGGAGAGCGTGGTCCAGATGTGCTGGACCTGGACGGCGGTACCGTCGGGCGAGACCGTCAGCGTATTGTCGCTCTCGTTCTTGACCTGGCGGTTCTGCATGAACTCGAGGTTCGGCTGCCAGTGGTCCGCGGCGGGAACCGAGCGATCGCCCTTGACGGACGGATCGGCGAGCGTGGGATCCCGCCACGTGGTGTAAAGGTACAGCTCGACGTCGAACTCCTGCTCGCGATCGCGGATGTCCGAGAGCTCGATCAGGCTGTACTTCGCGTTGATCTCCATCGAGGAGGCCCCTTGGGGGAGCCCGGAGACGGTGGCGGTGAGCACGAGGAGAGCCGGGTTCATGCGAGCGCTCCTGATAGCACGAGGCCATCGCGTCGGATACACGCCCCTTTTTCCTTTTGGCTCCGTGCATTACCGATCCACAGGTGCGGGGGCTCGCTCTGTTCTCACTCTTCTTCGCGTGCACGCAGACCGCCACCCCGGAGACGAGCGACCGCACGCGGATCGTCTTCAAGCACGGCAAGCTCTTCTCCTCCTCCGCCGCGATCCAGGATCTGATCGGCACGTTCGAGCGTGAGAATCCATCGATCGAGGTCGACGACGAGGAGCTGCCCTCCAACACCGACGAGCAGCACCGGTTCTTCGTGATCAACCTCGAGGGCGCCTCGTCCGACTTCGACGTCTTCGCCCTCGACGTGATCTGGGTCTCGGAGTTCAGCCGGGCCGGCTGGATCCGCCCGCTCGATCACCTGCTCACACCGGCGGAGCGCGCCGACTTCTTCCCCGGGACGCTCGACGCCGTCAGCTACGGCGACCACGTCAACACGATCCCGTGGTTCGTGGGCGCCGGCGTCCTCTACTACCGGACCGATCTGGTCCCGGAGCCGCCCACAACCTGGGCGCAGATGGCGACCGCCGCCGAGCGAGCCCTGGCGGCCCACACCGGGCCGGACCCGCTCTACGGCTTCGTCTGGCAGGGCAAGCAGTACGAGGGCCTGATCTGCGACGCGCTCGAGCACATGTGGAGCGAAGGCGGACGCGTGGTGGAGAACGGGCACGCCGTCGTCGACTCGCCCGCGAACCGGCGCGCCCTCGCCTTCATGCGCGGACTGATCGATCGCGGCGTCTCGCCCGAGTTCGTGCTGACCATGACCGAGGAGCCGGCACGCCGCACCTTCCAGGACGGGCGCGCCGTGTTCATGCGCAACTGGCCCTACGCCTGGAGCTTGATGCAGTCCGAGGGCTCCGCCGTGCGCGGCAAGATCGGCATGACCGTGATCCCGGGATCGGCCGCGACCCTCGGCGGCTGGCATCTGGGCGTCAACCGCTACTCGCGCCACCCGGACGCGGCCGAGCGCTTCGTGCGCTTCATGACCTCGCGCGCCGCGGAGAAGCGAATGACGATGACCGGTGAGTTCCACCCCGCACTCCGCTCGCTCTTCGCGGACCCGGAGCTCCTGGCGAAGTATCCGTTCCTCGCCTCGCTGGTGCCGATCTTCGAGAGCGCTCGCCCGCGCCCGGTGACGCCGTACTACATGATGATCTCGCAGGTGCTCCAGGTGGAGATCAGCGCGATCCTGGCCGGCCTGCGCACCCCCGAGGCGGCGCTCGCCTCGGCCCAGGAGCAGATCGAGCACATCCTGGAGATCGAGCCCGCCCGCCCATGAGAGCGCCCCGCGCCAAGCATCTCTTCCTGGCGCCCGCGCTAGCGGTGCTCTTCGCCGTCACGATCTATCCCTTGATCCAGGTGGTCTGGCTGAGCTTCCACCGCCGGCTCCTGATCTTCGACATCAACGAGCTGGTCGGCTTCGACAACTACCTCCACCTCTTCGATGACGACCGCTACTGGCGCGCGGTCCTCAACACGTTCTACTTCACCGGCGTCTCGGTGGCGCTCGAGCTGGTGCTGGGCGTCGCCTTCGCACTCCTCCTCGACTCGGTGGTGCGGGGCCGCGGCCTCCTGCGCGCGGTCGTGCTCCTGCCCTGGGCGATCCCGACGGTGGTCTCCGCCAAGATGTGGGAGTGGATCTACAACCCTGACTTCGGGATCCTGAACCACCTCCTCGGCGCCAAGATCAGCTGGCTCGGCAGCCCCCTGTGGGCGCTCAACGCCGCCGTGTTGATGGACGTCTGGAAGACCACGCCGTTCGTGACCCTGCTGATCACGGCCGCGCTCCAGGAGATCCCGGAGGATCTCTATCGCGCGGCCCGCGTCGACGGCGCGGATCGCGGCGCGATCTTCCGCCGCATCACGCTGCCGCTGCTGATGCCGATCATCTTGGTCATCCTCATCTTCCGCACGCTCGACGCCTTCCGGGTCTTCGACGCCGTCTACGTGCTCACCGGCGGCGGGCCGGCCGGCACCACCGAGACGCTCTCGATCTACGCGTACAACCTGCTGTTTCAAACGCTCCAGTTCGGATACGGCTCCACCGTCGCGCTGACGGTGTTCGTGTTCGTTGGGATCCTGACGCTCGGCTACCTGGCGCTCCTCAGGAGGAGCACGCGATGATCAAGCGGCTCGCCGTCCTGCTGGTCTCGCTGTTCTGCGTGGGCCCGATCGTGTGGCAAGCGATCACCTCGCTCAAGCGCGACGCCGATCTCACGCGCATCCCGCCGCTGCTCCCCATCCCGGCCACGTTCGAGCACTACCTCACGATCTTCACCGAGACGCCCTTCGCGCGGGTGATCGCCAACAGCTTCCTGGTGGCCTCGCTGACCACCCTGTTCGCGCTCTTCCTCGGCTCGCTGGCCGCCTTCGCCCTGGCCAAGCTCGACGTCCGCCGCGGCTCGCTCATCCTGGCCGGTGTGCTCTCGGTCTCGATGTTCCCGCCGATCGCCACCGTCAGCCCGCTCTACGTGATGGTCCGCGCCGTCGGCCTGCGCGACTCGCCGCTGGCGTTGGTGGCGCTGTACTCGACCTTCTCCCTGCCGCTCGGCATCTGGGTGATGACCAACTTCTTCAGGAACGTCCCCGACGAGCTGTTCCGCGCCGCCCGCGTCGACGGCTGCACCGTTTTCTCCGCCTTCTATCGCGTCATGCTCCCGCTGGCCGCGCCCGGGCTGGCGGCCACCGGCCTCCTGGTGTTCATCACCGCGTGGAACGAGTTCCTGTTGGCGCTCACGTTCACCGTCACCACCGCGTCGCGCACCATCCCGGTCGCGATCGCGCTGTTTCCCGGCCTCCACGAGATCCCGTGGGGCGAGATCGCGGCCGCCTCGATGGTGGTCACCGCGCCGATCGCGCTCCTGGTCTTCATCTTTCAGCGCCGCATCGTGGACGGCCTCACCGCCGGCGCGGTCAAGGGTTGATCCATGGCGAGCATCCGATTCGAGAGCGTGTCGAAGCGCTTCAGCGTGGGCGGCCTGGCCGTCGATCACCTCGACGTCACCGTCCACGATCGTGAGTTCTTCACCTTCGTCGGGCCGAGCGGCTGCGGCAAGTCGACCGCTCTCAACCTGATCGCCGGCCTCGAGCGTGAGTCGGAGGGCGCGATCCACTTCGACGATCGCAAGGTGAGCCACCTCGATCCGAAGGATCGCGACGTCGCCATGGTCTTCCAGAGCTATGCGCTCTATCCGCACCTCTCGGTCGAAGAGAACGTGGCCTTCCCCCTGCGTATCCGCAAGCGGCCCAAGGCGGAGATCGCGGAGGCGATCCAGGAGATCGCGAGGGTGGTGGGGATCGAGGCGTTGCTCCAGCGCCGGCCGAAGGAGCTGTCCGGCGGACAGCGGCAGCGGGTCGCCCTGGCCCGCGCTCTGGTCCGGCGGCCGCAGGTGTTCCTGATGGACGAGCCCCTCTCGAACCTCGACGCGCGTCTCCGCCTGGAAATGCGCGGCGAGATCAAGCGCATCCACGCCAAGTACCAGATCACCACCGTGTACGTGACGCACGATCAGGAGGAGGCGATGGTCCTCTCGGATCGGATCGCGGTCATGTCGCGCGGTCGGATCCAGCAGTGCGCCCCACCGGCCGAGGTCTATCGACAGCCCGCCAACCGCTTCGTGGCAGAGTTCGTGGGCACCCCGCCGATCAACATCGTGGCCGGTGAGAAGCTGGCGGGCGCTCCGAACTTCGCTCCGCTCTTCGCCGGCCGCGATCCGGGCAAGCTGGATTGTGGCCTGAGACCGGAGCACCTGACGGCGACCGCCGGGACCCACTCCTTTGCAGGGCAGCTTGCATTCATGGAGCGGACCGGGCGCGAGTCCTGGGCGCACGTCGACTGGCAGGGCCTACGTCTCATCGCCCGCGCCGGCGAAGACAATCCCGCCCCGGGGGCCGAGCTCCCGCTGTCGATCGCGCCCGAGGAGATCCTGCTCTTCGACCGGGAGACCGGTGACCGACGTCAGCGGTAGACGCCGGGATGGAGCGCGTGCAGCGCGAGCCGGAAGATGGGCCCGAACAGCTGGCCGAACGCGACCCACGCGACGATCAGCCCGACCGTCCGATAGCCGGTGTCGGCGAAGAGCTCGGTCCATTTGGCCGACGCGCGATCGGACAGGAACAGCGGGACCACGCCGTTGCCGTCGAGCGGCGGCACAGGAAGCAGGTTGAAGGTGCCGAGCAGCAGGTTCAGCGAGAAGAGGATGCTGAGCGACATCGTGAGGACGGTGTGGCCGCCGTCCGCGGACACCACCACCTCCGAGAAGCGCGCGAATTCGGGGGATCGAAACGTGCCGGCGGCGACACCGATGCGGATGATCGCTGCGACCACCAGCATGATCGTGAAGTTCGCCGCCGGACCGGCCGCCGACATCATCGCGGCGCGCTTGGGATGGCGATTGGCCCAGAAAGGATCGTAGGGGGCGCTCGCCCATCCGATCATGAAGCCGTTCAGGAGGAAGCTGAGGATCGGCACCACCACCATCCCGAACGGGCTGCGCTTGATGTGCGGGATCGGGTCGAGCGTGACCTGACCGCTGCGGTACGCAGTATCGTCGCCGCCCAGCTTGGCGACGAGAGCGTGGGCCGCCTCGTGACAGGTGGTCGAGAACAGGAACGCGACCAGCCACATCGGGAGGGTCGCCAGCACTTGGAGATCGAGCTCCATCGCCCTTCCGCGATCATACGCTCAAGCGAGCGTCAGTACATCAGGATCCGCAGCTCGTCGCGCTCGGGGCGATACCAGACCTCGAGGCGGTCGCGACCCTTCCGCCCCTTCCATTCAAACGAATTGCCCCAGCGATCCTTGGACACCGGCTGGAGCTCATAGGGGGAAAGCGCGGCCAGCGCCGATTCGAGGCGATGAAGGCGCGCCTTCGTCCATCCGTCCCGGTCCTTCGAGGGGTCGATCGGCACGCGCTCGATCACGAGTAGAAAACGCAACCCGGCTTGCGACATGACGGCCACCGACGTTCGGCCGGCCGTCTGGGCCAGCGCGAACCGACGGAAGACGCCGAAGTCGAAGCCGCCATCCTTGCGCTCGGGTGCGGCGGAGGCGCGATTGATCGCCTCGAGGAGCCCCGTGTCGATCAGCGCTCGACGCATCGCCTGGGGCTCGCCGGCATCGACCCACTCCACCGCCCCGCCGGCCCGGCGGAGGCCCTCGGTCACCTCCTTCTCGGAGGCACCGAGGGCGAGCGAGTCGACCGGCGACCCGATCGCGAGGAGCGCGACGAGGAGCAAGCGCTACCTCACCTTACTGACCAGGATCTGATAGTGGGGGCCCCGCGGATCCGGACCGACCACCTCGAGCGGGTTCCAGCGCGAGACATTCCATCGGGCGAGCATTTCGTAGCTCTCGATCTGCGCCACGCCGTCCCGATCGGTGTCGGGCCAGACGACCCAGACGGTGATCTTGCGGAACTTGTTCCCGTTCTGCGTGCCCTTGTCCCAGTGGGTGAAGAAGCCGGCCTTCAGCGGTCGCTGGTGGAAGCGGCGCTCGAGCGCGACGGTCGCCTCCCGGAGCACGCCGGCGTCGCGCACCTTCTCCTCCGGGAGCTCGGCCCGGGCCACGCGATGATCCACCCGCGGCGGAGGCGGAGGCGGCCGCTGCCCGACGATGATGCCCGGATTGCCGTGGCCGACCTGGAACGGCGGCGGGGGCGGCGGCGGCGCGCCCGAAGTGAGCTCGATGGCGATCCGCGACCAGGCCTCCAGGCCCGGCGCGCTCGCTGAGACGAGCGCGGTCCCCTCGGCGACGTCACGGTTGAAGCCGCCGCCCTCGCCGCGCGCGGTCACCACCACGCGGACGAGATGGCGCCCCGGCGAGATGTTGCTGAGGATCTTCGTGATCGTCGCCGCCCGATCGTCCCGGGAGTGCTCCCTCTGCGGCACCATCGGGACGTCGACGACCTGGACGCCGAGCTGGCTTTGATCGAGCCGCGTGGTCGCCCGGCCCATCTCGCGACCATCGACGAAGATCCGCGTGTCGAGCAGAGCTGCGCTGCCGGGCGGTACGGTCTGACGCAGCACCTTGTCGAAGTACGCCGCGGCATAGACGTAGTGGCCGGAGGAGAAGCGGTTGAAGTTGTCGATCGTCGACTCGCGTCCGATCGAGATCGGCGCCTTCGAGAAGACGATGCGGCCCGCGTTCTCCGCGTGGAAGCCAGTCGGGTAGATGCCGCGGGCGAGCTCGTTCATGTTGAGGTGCGCCTGCTTGGCGAGCGCCTCCAGCCGCGGGTGATCCGTCACCAGGCGCACCGCGAAGATCAGATCGAGCGCCGCCCGCGCCTTCGTGATCCCGAAGGGCTTGTTGCGCGCCCGGTTCGAGTAGGCGGTGTCGAGGAGTCGCCCGATCTCGGGGAGGATCAGCCGGTCGAGCGTCTGGTTGAACTGCGACTCGAAGGCGATGAAGCGGGCGATCGTCTGGTTCTGCCGGAGATCGGGGAGCAGCGACAGCTGGTGCTCCAGGTCCGCGCGCTCGTGCCGGTAGTCGGCCCGCAGGGCCGCGTCGACGAAGGCACGAACCTTGTTGTTATCGTCGAAATATCCGGTGGGCCCGTCGAGGAGCAGCCGGCCGCGCACCAGCTCACGGGACTGCTCAGCGATGTTGGCGATCACCGCGCGCTCCCGCTCGGTCGATCGATGCGGCGGCGGCGGCGGCGGCGGCCGCTGACGGGTGTGCTGATCGTACGTGCGCTGCCAGCGCTCGAGGTCGCGCTCGTACTCCTGCACCGAGAGGCTCGGATCCTCGTGCCGGATCGTCTCCAGGCGGCGCCTCGCCGAGACCAGGTAGCTCTGGAAGAGCTGCTGGAAGTTGATCTCCTGCCACTCTCCTCGCTTCGCCAGCTTGTCGAGCTCACGAAGATCGGACTCGAGCCCCTTGACGTCCCACTTGGCGGGACTGTGGCCGTGATAGTGGCCTCCAGGCGGATCGGCGGCGGCCGTCGAAGCGGCGGAGACCAGCAACAGACATGAGAGGACGGCTTGGATTGCTTTCATGGTGTTCACCGAAAGTTCGTGATGAATCGCTCCGTGAGCTCGGCTTTCAACTGCTCCAGATCCGACTGATAGCCGCTCACGGTGACGGCGGCCCCGGGTACCAGCTCGAGCGTGGAGACGTCGAGCCGATTCGCGACGATCGTGAAGACCGGGCCCTGCTTGTGGACGCTCCCATACACGAGTTGATTGGCCAGCTTGAACTGCCCCAGCTCGGGCGCGTTCAAGGCGTCTCCTTCGTAGAGATGGACGCCGACCTTGGCCAACTCCTTCAACGCGTGATCCATCTTCTGGCGATCGACCACCTCGCACACCTTCGAGGCCGAAAGACGTGCGGCCAGATATTCAGCGATTTGATCGCCGACATGTTGGAGCTCGGGATCGTTCTTGAAAGGGAGCACGGCCACCACCACCTGCGAGAGCACCCCGCCGCCGAGCTTCCCCAGCGCGCGCTCAGCCGCCATCCGCACGCCCGAGTCGCCGTCCGTGCGCATCAGCTCGACCAGCACCGGGCGCGCCTTCTCGATCCCCAGGGAGCCCAGCCCGGCGACCGCGGCCTCGCGGACCGAGGGTGCGTCGTCCTGCTTCGCGGTGTCGAGGAGCAGCAGCTCGATCCGCAGATGGAGCTGCTTGTCCGGGCTGCGCGCGCGTCGCGTGAGCAGCTGGGCCGCCGAGGCGCGCACCAGGTGGTTGGTGCTCTGACCGAGGGCCTCGATCAGGGGCTCATCCGCGACCTCGCCCGCCTTGGCCAGCCCGGTCTTCGCGAGCTCGCGGATCGCGGGATACGGATCCGCCAGCGCCGTCACCAGCGCCGCGATCACGTCGGGTCCGTCGTAGACACCGATCGCGCGGATCGCGGCCAGCCGCAGATCCTGACCCGGCGCCGAGGTCGACTGTGCGAGCACCAGCGATCGTCCCGGCCCCCAATCGGGGTGCCGCGAGAACGCGTCGATCACCGCGATGCGCACGTCCTCGCGATCGCTCTCATCCCACGTCTTCTGTAGGCCTTCGAGGTCGCCGCGCTCCGCCATGCGGCGCACGTCCGCGGTGGTCGCCTGCGTCGCGCAGGCCGAGCACAGCGTCAGCCCAATGATCCCTAGCTTCACCATGGCGTATTTCCTGACCGACCTCGCGGGCCGCGCCGGCCACTCGTGCCGGAGTTGCCGCCGGATCCACTCGACCCGGCGCTGCCATCGTTACCGTTGGACCCCGCGGCGCCGTCGTCGCCGCGCGGCGTGCCGGCGCCACCGCTTCCACCCTTGCCGCCCTTGCCGGAGCTCCCGCCGATGCCAGAGCTCCCGCCGCTCCCGCCGTCGCCGCCGTCGCCGGCCACACCGCCGTCGCCGGGGACGCTGGCCAGGCGGATCGCGCGACGTACGTCCGACTGGAAGCCTCCGTCTCCCAGCAGCCGCACGCGGACGTCCCCACCGTCGCCGCCGCGTCCGCCCGCGCCGCCCGAGCCGCCCGAGCCGCCGCTCGCACCCGTGCCGCCGCCGCCGCCGTCGCCCCCCTCCCCGCCGTCGCCGCCGCGTCCGCCGGGTGAGCCGCTCACCGAGCTGGACCCGTCGCCTCCGTCGCCTCCGTCGCCTCCGTCGCCGCCGCCGCCGCCGTCACCGCCGGCGCCGCCGCGTCCGCCCGCGCCGCCCGCACCGCCGTCGCCACCTCGTGTGGTGAGGGCGAAGCGCTGCCGGCGGTGCATGATGTAGTTTCGGGTCTCGCGCTCGCCGCGTGCGAAGGCGGCCGTCACCTCCACGTACACGAGCTCTTCGAACGGGTGGAACTTCGAATAGATCGGACGGATCGTGACGTCGAGGTCCGGCCCGCGCTCGCCGGGCCCGCCGTCGCCGCCGGGGCCGCCGTCGATCCCACCGGCGCCGTTGCCCCCGTGCCCGCCGTTTCCTCCGGCGCCGCCGGTCTTACCCAGGAGACCGTCACCGCCGTCGCCGCCGTCGCCCCCGGATTGGCCGTCTTTGCCTGGCTGATCGGCGTCGCTCCCGTTGGCGCCGTCGCCGCCGGCGTCCCCCGATCCGCCAGCACTCCCGTTGCTGCCGCTCCCGCCGCTGAACGAGCCGCCGGGCACCGCACCGCCGGCGCCCGGATTCCCGGGAGGTCCACCGCGTTGAAACGGCGTGTAGCGGGCGGCGTCGTAGCTCGGCGGAAAGACGAGGCGCGTGGTCCCGCCCCGAACCGCGACGTCAATCTGATAGCCGGTGTCGAGCGCCGCCAGTACGTCGCGCGTGGGGGTGAACAGGAATCGAGATCCAGCGAAGCTCCCCTGTGGAGAGCTGAGCTGCATGACCTCGGGCGAGATCTTGCCGTGGCGAAACGCGGGCGCCGCGTCGGAGTGGAGCACGTCGTTGAGATAGAGCTCACCGTCGTCGGTCACCGCGATCACCACGTCGGTGAGCGCGAGCTGTCCGTCCTCGCTCGAGATACCGTCGAGGGCGGGGTTCGGTACCACGTAGACCGAGACCACCCGCTCGCCCTCCAGATCGAACGCACCGCGACCGGTCGCATGCACACCGGAGACGTCGACGACCCGCGGCAGCGACGGCGGCTCGCGCGAAGCGCATGCGATCGGGAGCAGGAAGACGAGGGCGCGCCTCACGGTGCGCCTCCTCGGATCTTCTGCAAGAGGTCGAGCTCGCCCTTCTTCGTCGAGACGCCACCGAACAGCTCCAGCACCGCCGGATCCCGCTCGTGCGGCAGCAGATCCTTCTCGAGCTCCTGCTTCGGTCCGGTCCCGTACAGCAGCATGCGCGACAGCATCCACGCCGCCACCAGGCGGACCGCCGCCGACGGCGAGCGGGTCGGCCGCCCCTTCTGCTGTCCCTCGCCGATCACGGCGTCCGCGGCCGGACGCCCGATCTCACGAAGGCGCGAGAGCTTGCCGAGATACCACAGCACCAAGAGCTCGCTCCGCGGATCGCCGATCGAGAGCACCCGCTGGCTCTGCCGAACCGACTCGTCGACGCGCGTCTTCCAGGCTGCCGGGCCGGCGGCGATCTCGTCCCGCGTCGAGTCGAGGCGCGACAGGAGCTCGAAGGCCGCTGTGTACACCTCCGCCAGCTGCTCGCCGGAGCGATTGGATCGCACGGTGTCGAGCGCGCGCTCGAGCACCTTCACGTTCACCGACACCGTCCGCAGGCGGGCCCCCAGGACGTCGTAAACGCCCGACAGCTCCTCCTTCTGGTTGGCGGCGAAGTACACCATCGCCTCGACGATCTCGACCAACCGCTGCTCGTCGGTGCCCATGACCGCGTAGTGCTTGGCGATGCCTTCCAGCGCGTAGTGCCCAGTGCGCGCATCGAGCGGCGTGCGGAGCGCCTGCACCAGCCGATCGAGCGAAGCCGGGCTCCTCATCTCGCCGAGCGCCCACGCCGCCATCGAGCGCAGCTCCGCGGGCTCCTCCGGCGACGCCGCGATCCGGCCCAGCGCCTCGATCGCGGCCGGGCTCCCCCGGTGCAGGCGGCCGAGCGTCTTCGCCGCCGCCATCCTCACCTCGACGTGTCTGTCCGACAGCTTAGCCGCACACGTGTCCACCGCATCGCCGACTTCCGCGTCGGAGCGGGCGTCCATCAGCGCGAGCAGGCTCGCCGGCGAGGTCGCGCACCCGCCCAGCAGGAGCGCCAGGGCTACGGTGCGCATCGACTCCGCACCTCCTTCTCGGCGAACGCCGCCACGATCAGATCCTCATCGCCGATCAGCGGCGTGATCGCCTGCACCGCATCGTCACGTCGATCGGGAAAGGCGCACAGCGCCGCGATCAGCGCCAGCTTCGGCTCGGGATCCAGACCGGTATCGGCGAGCACCCCCGCCATCGCGTCGAACGTCTCCGGCCGCGCGAGGCGGGCCAGGCCGTCGGCGGCCGCGGCGCGTACCCAGGGCCGCTCCGCGTTGTCGAGCAAGATGGCTTGCAAACGCTCGACCGCGTCCCTGGAGCGGAGACCGCCCAGCGCGCGCGCGGTCTCCTCGCGCACCCAGCTCTGGTCCGAGTCGAGGCAGGCGAGCAGGTCCGTCTTGCGGGCCTGCGCCACGTACGCTTGCAGCGCCCGGGGGCTCTCGCAGTACGATGCGCACGCAGGTCCGAGCAGGACGACGAGCACGAGGGCGGTGGCGCTCCTCATTCGGCCCCGGGACCCTACCGGAGGTTCTCCTGGTGCGCAGCCCGCGAGCGCCGTGTCGGGTATCACGCGTCACGGGACGCAGTCGGTCCCATCGAACGTCCCGCCAGCGGCGCCACAGACCTCCGCCTGGGTCCGCGGCACGGTCCACCAGGTCAGCTCGTCGATCCGCCCGGTGAACGGCTCCACGCCGGGCTCCTTGCGCCCGAGATAGAGCGGCGCGCCGATCGGCCCGAGGAAGCCGCCCATGTTCTCCACGACCTTCCGGCCGTCGAGATACACCGTCAGGAACAGGCCGTCGTTCACCACGCCGACGTGGACCCACTGGTGCTCCGCGAACGCGTTGCACTGCGTGGTCGCATTGGCCGTACCGGTGACGCCGGTCCGCGAGAACTCCACGTGGATGTTGTCGCACTGCGTGGTGAGGAAGAGGCCGTCGTTCCCGATGTTCAAACCGCGCGCGAGGATCGTCTGGTTCGCCCCTGTGTTGGAGGTATTGATCCAGAGCTCGATGGAGAGCGCGCCGGTACCGTCGAGCGTCGGATCGGCGGGGATCAGGAACTGCCCGACGCTCCCCTCGAACTCCACCGCGTTGCCGATCTTCCCCTGGACGCCGCGCGTGAGCCCGGCGCTGGCCGGCACGCCGTCGTTCATGTTCCCGGAGTCGTCGACGAGCGCGCCGCTGGTCTCCTCGAATCGATAGGAGGCGGCCAGCCCAGCCACGCCGGCGTCGACGCCCGTGTCGATCGGCGCGGCGTCGTCGGGCAGCGCTGCGTCCTCCGCCCCACCGCCGTCGGCCTCGCCGTCCTCGGTCTCGGCGTCCCGGACGCGCGCGTCGTCCGCCTCCGGCTGCCCCGCGTCGAGCGCGGGACACCCGATCCCCGAGCACGCACCCACGCCGCTCAGCGCCACCGCGAGCGTGGCGCCCCGGCTGGCATTGCTCTCGAACGACATCGCCGCCGCAAAGTTGCCGGCGCGATCGGGCATGAAGCGCACCCGCAGCTCGGCGGCCTCGCCCGGGTTGATCTTGAGGGTGGACGGGAAGACCTCGAAGGCCGGCTCGGAGACGGTCACCGCCGTGACCTGGAGCGGGAACGCACCGGCGTTCGAGATCTCCATCGGCCGCGTGTGATTGCGGCCCACGGGGACCTGCCCGAAGTCGAGGCGCCGCTCCGATACGACCAAGCGCGCGTCGGGTCCGACCGGGTCACTGCACGCGACCAAGAGGAGCGCGAGCGATGCGCAGCGCACCGGCCCAGCATATGCTATCCGGTGGGCATGAGCGACCGACCGATCCTCCTGCTGGACGTCATGGGTACGCTGGTGACCGAGCCCTTCGAGGTGGACGTCCCGAAGTTCTTCGGCGTGTCCCTGGAGGAGCTCATCGAGGTCAAGGATCGGTCCGCTTGGATCGAGTTCGAACACGGGCGGATCGACGAGGACGAGTACTGCGCCCGCTTCTTCAGCGACGGTCGCGGCCTCGACAAGGCGGCCTTCAAGGCGATGATGCACGCGTCGTACGATTGGATGGACGGCGTGGAGTCGCTCCTCGGGGAGCTGCAGGCCGCCGGCTATTCCATGCACGCGCTCTCGAACTATTCGTCCTGGTATGAGCTGATCGAGGACAAGCTGACGCCGTCCCGCTTCCTCGAGTGGACGTTCGTCTCCTGCCGCACGGGTGTCCGCAAGCCGGACCCTGAGGCCTACCTGGGGGCAGCGCGCGCGCTGGGCGTGGAGCCGTCGCGATGCCTCTTCGTCGACGATCGGGGGAAGAATACGCAGGCGGCGCTCGACGCGGGAATGCAGGCCATCCTGCGAACACCGCGGATCGAAGATCTGCGCGCGGACCTGATGAGATTGGGCGTGCTGGGAGAGTAGGCGCGGGAAGCGAGCTTCGCCGCGCCTCTCGACGGTCCTAAGCCTGCTGAGCCTTGGCCTGGTCGACGCGGCCGCCGAACGACTCGCGATCGAGCGCCGCGCGGCTGTAGACCTGGAACTGCTCGGCGGCGGCCAGGATGATGGCGGCGCGCTTGCTGGAGCTCGAGCGGACCTCGCCAACCTCGAAGCGGCCGTCGTTGTCCTTGTCGACGAGCTTGATGGTCTTGATGAGGTTGCCGCGCTTCACCGGATCCTTCAGATCCGCCACGGTCACCTGACCACCGCGAGCTTCGTAGCCCTGCAGGGCCTCGTGGGCCATCTTGTAGAAGGCCTGGTAGGCCTTCGGGCCGCCCATGCTCTCCGCTTCTTCAGCCGAGAGGCGGACGCGGTCTTCCAGCGTCTTGCCTTCCTTGAGGGCGTAGTCGCCCATCTTGTCCAAAAGATGCTCGGTTACATTGTGAGCGATGCGATTGCTGACGTATCCTGGGAATGCCATGGTTCGATCTCCTTCACCTTCTAATCGTTAGCCAGTTCTTCGACGGCTCGAGCACGTGGCTCAATGTGGCGAGGAGCTGGATGTCGCCGCCCAGCACGAGTCGCTGGTTCTCCAGCGCCGCGTTGGGCTCCAGCGTGCCGTCGAGGAATCCGGCAAAGGCCTCTTCAGAGAACCAAGCGAGGAGCTCGGCATCCTGGTCGAAGGCCTCCACAAGCGGGCGCTCGTGATCTCCGAATCGAATCGTGAGCACGTCACCCTGTCCCACCTCGATGGCGATCGATCCCCTTTGGCTCAGGAACTGATCCGGTTTTTCTCGGATCGCTGCGCACAGCGCCCCTATGAGCTTTTGGGTTCTCTTCATCGCCCCCGCCTTACGTACCCCTTTTCGCCGGGGCGAAAGGAAAGTTGTGCGTTGTTGTGTGACAAGTCCTACCTATCCGGCGATCATGATGGATCCGTCGTGCTGTCGCGGAGATACACGTTTACGACGATCGGCGGAGCGGCCCAGCGTGCCCCGGCCGTCTCGGAGGAACGAAACGGGGCCTCGGGCGCCGTCAGTAGCCGTTGCTGTAGTGGGCCCAGGCGTTCGCCGGCGTGCCGTAGCGCGCCTTGATATAGCGAAGCATGCCGACCGCCTCGTCGAGCGGGACACCGAGGCCGTTCAGGCCGTGCCGATAGTACGCCTTCACGTTGTAGTTGAGCAGCTGGCCGAGCCCGGTGGCGGAGGAGACGGCGGTGATCCGGCCGTGCTGGAGCTCGTGATAGATCTTCGGCCACTCACTCTTGTGGTTCTTGCGCGAGCCGTACGTGTAGTTGGGGACGCCGACCACGCCGTTCGACTCGTGCTTGAGGATCTGATGGAGGCCGGGCGCGCTGCCCCACGAGGGCGGGAGACCTGCGACGTGGGCGGCGGCGCGGAACAGCTCGCGCGCGCGGCGTGAGCCGGGGGCGAAGCGCACGCCGGGTGAGAAGCGTGTGTAGCTCTGGACCCGACGGTGCGCCTGCTGGAGCGAGCGCCGTCCGCGTTTGGTCTCGAAGAGCTCCTCGAGCGAGCGCCGGGTCCGCTGGCCAAAGACACCGTTGGTCTCGGTCGGCTTGCCCATGACACGGAGCGTGAGCTGGAGCTGATTCACCGCGCGCCGAAGAGCGGGGCCGAACACCCCGTTGACGCCCCGGTTCTTGGGATAGAAGCCGAGGTTTTGGAGGACCTGCTTCAGCGCACGGACGTCCTCGTTCGGGTGGTGCTTGCCCATCCCGTACTTGAGCCGGGCGTGCGGGACCCGGAGCTCGTCGTGGACCGAGCGCGACGCCGTCACGCGGGCATCGAGGACGCTGAAACGGGGGGTCGCGCCGGGCTCGACCAGCCGGAGCCCCGCCGCCGCCAAGCCCTCCTGGATCGTGCTCGGGCGAGCGAGGATCGTCCTGACCATGGCGTCGTTGGAGCGCGGCACGGGTGCTGTTTGGTCGCTGGCCGCCTGGCTGTCGAGGGCCCCGCCGAGCACGCTGCCGACGCCCGTGACGAGGGAGATACCTCCGGCGGTGAGCTGGGTCCGCGAGAGCCTCGTCACTCGATCGTTTTCGGCCGCGCGCGAACCCAAACGATTACATCTCGCTTACAGCTCCGATCCGCGTGGGTCCGGCCCCATGGACCCCTGTTCGTGCGCGTGTGAGCTTCATCGCCGCGCTTACGCCCGGAGGGTAACAGCGGAAGGCGGTCGGTGAGGCCACCATGCCGAGGTGCTGCCACCTGCGCGGGACCGCTTCTTCGGTCGTGAGGATGACCTCGAGCGAATCCGGGCGCGCCTCCAGGCAGCTCGCCAGGTCACGATCGTCGGACCTCCCGGGATTGGGAAGACGCGCGTGGCGCTCGAGCTCGCGCGAAAGCACGGCGACGAATACGACCATGTCTCGTTCATCTCGCTCGGGAGCGCCCGGACCCTGGGCGCGGCGCTGGCGGCCCTCGGCGGGGCGCTCGAGATCGATCTGCCGCCGCTGCCCGAGCGTGCGCTGCCCGATTCGATTGCGGGTGAGGTCTCGCGATTCGGTCGGACACTGCTGATCCTCGACAACTTCGAGCAGCTCGTCGACTCCGCCGCCGTCCTGATCGATCGGATCCTAGAGCGAGCTCCGAGCGCACACCTGGTGGTGACGTCGCGGGCGCGGCTGCGTCTCACCGGCGAGTGGCTCTGCGAGCTGCGGGGTCTCGCCGAGGAGAGCGACGCGCTCGGCTTGCTGATCGATCGGGTGGAGCGGCTGCGCGGTGAGTACCAGCCCACCGAGGTCGAGCGCGGACAGCTTCGCGCGATCGCTCAGTACCTCGAGGGCATCCCGCTGGCGCTCGAGGTAGCCGCCGTCCGGATCAGCGCCCTGGGAACGGCCAACGTCGCCGCCCGGCTGGGCGAGCCGCTGCAGGACGACCTGCGCCGCGCCGTCGCACGCAGCTGGGATCTCTTGACCGAGGCCGAGCGCGAGGTGCTGGCGGCCTGCTCGATCTTCCGGGGTGGTTTCGAGCTCGCGGCGGCGACGAGCGTATTGCCGGCGCCGGGGCTGCTCGACGATCTCACGGAGCTCTGCGAGAAGTCGCTGCTCGCGACCGCGCCGCGCGACGACGGCGGGCAGCGCTTTCACCTGTACGAGAGCATCCGCGAGTTCGCGGCCGAGCAGCTGGATCCCGAGCGGACCCGCGCGCTGGCGCGCCGCCACGCGCAGTACTTCGTGGAGGTCGGCGAGCGGCTCCAGACCGCGGCGGAGGGGCGGGACGCCGAGGAGATCCTCGACTCCCTCACGCGCGAGCACGGGAACCTGATGGCGGCTGCGGAGCGCGGCCTGGCGGGCGACGGTGTGACCCCGGAGCTCGGACTGCGCGCGCTGATGGCGCTGGTGCCCCTCGCGTTGGCGCGAGGTCCGATCGCGCCGCTCCTCGACAAGATCGAGGTCGCGCTCGGCTCCGAGGTCGAACCGCACCTCCGGATCGCCGTCCACCTGGCGGCCGGCCGGTGCCACCGGCGCCTGGGGCGCGCGGAGTTGTCGCGCCACCATCAGAAGGAAGCGGTGGCGCTCGCCACGTCTCTTCGGGACGATCGCCTGATCGCGCGCGTGACCAGCGATGCGGCCATGACGCAGCTGTCGGAGGGCGAGCTCGAGGGATCGCTGGCGATGCTGAGCGAGGCCGTGGTGATCCGCGAGCGGGTACGCGATCTCGAAGGCGCCGCGCTCGATCGCCTCCGGATGGGGATGGCGCTCCGCGAGCTGGGCCGGACCGACCGTGCGGAGGAGATGCTCGCCGCAGCCATGGAGATCTTCCGCCGCGAGGGCAACGCCGTGTACCTGGGCCTCGCGTTCGGAGAGCTGGTGCACCTGGCCCTCGACCGCGGTCAGTACGAGGATGCGCGCCGGTTGCTCTCTCACGCGCGGCGCTCGGGCGCGCAGGCTGCCTCGCGTCTGACCGACGCCGCGCTCACCGCGCGCACCGGGATGCTCGCGCACGCGGAGGGCGACCTGGCGCTGGCGGAGACCGGGCTCTCGGCCGCGATCATCGGCCTCCGGCGCGTCGGGTACCGGAGGTTCGAGGCGGGCGTGATCGGGTATCTGGGCGCGGTGGACTTCGAGGCGGGACGGCTCGAGATCGCGCACGAACGGCTGGTGCTGGCGCGGGACATGGTCCCCAACGACGCGCGCGCCACCGAGATCATGTCCGGATGGATCTGCGCGCTCGAGGTCGCGCGCGGCGATACCTCCGCAGCCCGGCGGGCGGCGGCCCGGATCGGTCCCTTGCGCGCGAGCGATCCGTTGAGCATGGCCACTCACGTGCTGGCGGCCTCGCTCACGCATGTCGCCCCGGAGCTGAGCGAGGACCACCGGTCGCACGACGTGCGGCTCGCCTACCGGATCGGGCTCGCCGACCACAGCGCGGACTGCGTTCATGCGGCGCGCTCGGGCGCCCTCCGCGTGGCGGCCTCAGGGCAATGGTTCATGCTGCCGACCGGCGTGCGCGGCGAGTGCAACCGCTATCGCGCACTCCGCTTGGTCCTGCTCGAGCTCGTCAAGCAGCGCCTCCTCCATCCCAACGGTCCGGCCAGCCGCGACGCGCTGATCGCCGCCGGATGGCCGGGTGAGCGGATCGTACCGTCGGCCGCACGGAACCGTCTCAAGGTCGCGATCGCCTCGCTGCGCAGGATCGGTCTCGAAGGACTCCTGCTGCGCTCGGAGGGCGGCTATCTCCTCGACCCCGCCGTTCCGATCGTGGTGATGGGCGACGAGTGATCTCGGGATCAGCGGCGCCTGAGAGTAGCGGCGGTCCTTCAAGCTCGGGGGGACGCCGGCGCGATCGGGAGCTCGATGCTCACCTTGGTCCCCAGGCCGATCTGGCTCTCGAACGCGATCTCGCCCTGGTGATCACCCACGACCTGGTGCGCGATCGCCAGCCCCAGGCCCATCCGCACCCGGCCGTCGCGCCTGGTGAAGCCGGGCTCGAACACGCGCGACAGCTCGTCCTCGCTCATGCCGACGCCGTTGTCGTCGATCTCCACGCACACGCACTCGCGATAGGCGCGCGTCCGCACCACGATCACCGCGTCGCCCTTTCCCTCGACGGCGTCGCACGCGTTGCGGAGGACCGTCGAGAAGACCTCGTTGAGACGCGCTGGATAGCAGACGATCGAGGCGGTCTTCGAGTAGTCGCGCACCAGCGAGATGCCGTCGAGCCGGTGCCGGAGGAGCGCGAGCGCGTCCTCGAGGCAGGTCTCGACGCCAATCTCTTGCTTCACGGCCTCGTCGAGACGCACGAAGCTCTTGAGGCGGCGCACGATGCTGTCGATCCGCTGGCTCGCGTCGGCAATCGCGCGGCTCGACTCGGTCAGCGCGCCCAGCACGCCCGGGCTGGGTGCCGCCTCCACCGCGCGCACCTTGGTGACGGCGCGGTCAATCGTCTGGCTGGCGCTGACCATGGTCCCGAGCGGCGAGTTCATCTCGTGGGTGATGCCGGCGACGAGGTGCACCAGCGCGGCCATCTTCTGCGACTCGAGCACCCGGGCCTGCGACTTCTTCATCTCCATCGTCCGCGCCGCGACAATCTCTTCGAGGGACGCCTTCAGGCGGCCGAGCTCCGCGGTGGCGACGTCGAGCTCACGATCCCGCTTGGCTGCAGCGATCGCCGCCGCTGCGTGCGAGGCCGCCGCGGCGAGCCAGGTCTGCTCCTCTGCGTCGAACGGCCGTGGATCCGGGTCGGCGAGCGCGAAGACGCCCACGGGACGGCTGCGGGTCCGCAACACAATCGCGACCCTCCGCCAGCCCGGCGGCGCCTCGGGTAGCGCGAGCTCGAGGGCGGTCGAGGTCAGGACCTCCGGACTGATCGGCGTCTCTTCGCCAATCGGGGCCGGCTCGCAGCCGACGGCGACCGCGACCCGGAGGACGGCCGCAGCCTCGTCGAGCAGCAGGACCAGGGCGCGCGGCTGCTCGAAGACCCGCTCGGCCGCCGCGAGAATGATGGCGAGCTTGTGATCCAGGTTCGCGATGGAGGTGAGCTCGGCGGCGAGAATCACTCAGCGCTCGAACCTCCTCGCGCCTTCGCGCGAGCGCCCGCTCGAGGTCGCTCATCTCGCGCCGTCGTGCACAGCCTGCGCCGGGAGCCAGATCGTCACTCGCGCGCCTCCTCCTGGTGCCGACCCGAACTCCAGACGACCGTGATTGGCCTCGATCAGACCGAGCGTGATCGCGAGCCCGAGCCCTGTCCCTTCACCTTCCGCCTTGGTCGTGAAGAACGGATCGCAGATCTTGTCCAGGATCGACTCCGGGATGCCGCCGCCCTGATCCGAGACTGCGACCCCGACCATCTCCTCGGAGCGCAGGCCGTCGATATGGACCGTGCCTCGGTCCGGCGAGGCGTGGATCGCGTTGAGCAGGACGTTGATGAGGCTCTGCATCAGCTGACCGCGATCGGCCACCGCGATCGCACCGCACTCTTCGTGTTCGAGCACGATCGAGCGCTTCAACGCCGCCGGGCGCGCGAGCCCGATCGAGGCCGCCACCACGGCGTCCACGTCGACCTCCTCGCGGAGGATCGGGCGCTGGCGTGCGAAGTCGAGGAGGTTGCGCGTGATCGTGTGAATCCGGTCGAGCGCTTCCTTCATGAGGTCGAAGTACGGGGCCTCGCCGGGGCCCACCTCGCGGACGGTCCGCAGCCGGCTCAGCGCCGCCATCACGCCGGCCAGCGGGTTGTTGATCTCGTGGGCCACGCCCGACGCCAAGAGACCGATCGAGGAGAGCTTCTCCGTCTGGACCAGCTTCGCGTGCTCGTCGCGGAGCCGCCGGTGCGCCTCGTGAAGATCGGCGGTCCGCACCGCCTGGCTCACCGCGATCGCGGCCAGGTCGCCAAACGCCTGGAGGATCTTCGCCTCGGCGGGCGTGGACGGGCTGTCGAGGAACAGGACGACCCAGCCGAAGAGATCTCGCTCGCTCACCAGCGGATGCGCGGCGGCGTCCCGCGACTCGCCGAGGTACGCCTTGAGCTCCTGTCCGATGTCGAAGCCGACCTCCATGACGCTGGCCTCCCACGACTTCGCCGCCTCGGGAAGGTTGCGGGCCGCCGCCACCGCGAGCCGTCCACTCCGCAGGACGCGGACCACCACCACACCCGCGGTCGGCACCTGGTGCACCATCGCGTCCGCCAGGCGCGGCAGGATCTCGTCCGGCTCCGCCGCGTTGGCGACGAGCCGGCTGAATCCGACCAAGAGGTCGACCGAGGGATCCACGGCGCGATCATCATGATCCGCAGGGACGACCCGCCACAAGGGATCTTAACTGACGGATTCGTCCGTGCTACCGGCTGCTCTCGGTGACGATCAAGCTGGACGCGCGAACGCTCGAGAAGCGGAGGGCCTTCTTCCACATCACCGACGCCGACCTCGAGCGCCTGGCCCGAATGCGGCCGCTGGCCGAGCGGCATCACGAGGTGATCGTCGAGGAGTTCTACGACCTCTTGCTGGCTCACGAGGAGACGCGGGCGTTCCTCAAGGACCAGGCCACGATTGCGCGGGTGAAGGCCGCCCAGAAGGACTATTTTCTGGGGCTGTTCGAGGGTCGCTGCGATCTCTCCTACGCGGTCGATCGGGTGCGCGTCGGCTCCGCCCACGAGCGGATCGGGCTGCCGCCCACCTGGTATCTCGGAGCGTACAACCACTACCTCGAGCTCCTCTTCAAGCGAATGGCGGAGGAGCTCGAGCCCGAGGAGGCCCAGCGGGCCTACCGCAGCCTGGAGAAGCTGGTCTTCTTCGACGCCGCGATCGCGATCGACACCTACGTCGACGCCAGCGTCGAGAACGTGCGGCGCCACCAGGACGCGATCCGCGAGCTCTCCACGCCCGTGATCAAGATCCACGAGCGCGTGCTGCTGCTCCCGATCATCGGCACCATGGACACGCAGCGCGCGCAACAGATCATGGAGACGGTCCTCTCGCGGGTCGTCGACGAGCAGGCTCGGGTGATCATCCTCGACATCGCCGGCGTCGCGGTGGTCGACACCGAGGTCGCGGACCACCTGCTCAAGACCACCGCCGCGATCCGACTCCTCGGCGCCCAGACGGTGCTGACCGGGATCTCCGCGCAGGTGGCGCGCACGGTGGTCCAGCTCGGGGTCGACATCTCGTCGATGACCACGCGCAGCAACCTGGCCGACGGCATCAAGTTCGCGCTCAACACCGTCGGCTTCGAGATCGCGGAGCGATCCACATGAGGGGACGAATCCCCGTCCTCCGCATCGGCAAGAACCTCCTGGTCAGCATCCAGCAGGAGCTCACGGACTCCGTCGCGGAGGCGCTCCAGCAGGACGTGCTCTCGGTGATCGAGCGACACGGCGCGAGCGGGCTCCTGATCGACGTCTCGGCGCTCGACACCGTCGACACCTACGTCGCGTCGGTGTTGGCGGGCACGGGACAGATGGCGCGGCTGATGGGGACCCGGTCGGTGATCGTCGGCATCCGGCCCGAGGTCGCGGCCACGCTGGTCAGGATGGGATTCCACTTCGAGGGCATCGAGACAGCGCTCAACGCCGAGGAGGGCCTGTCGTTGCTCGCGCGGGATTGAGGATGATGGGGTCGCCGGCCATCACAGCGCACGAGCTGAAGATCGACGAGGAGCAGGATATCGTCCTCGTCCGCAACGCCGTGCGCCGCGCGGCGGAGAACCGCGGCTTCGACACCTTCGCGATCGCCGCCCTCACCACCGCCGCGTCCGAGCTGAGTCGCAACATCTGGCGCCACGCGCGCCGCGGCCGGGCCGTCATCACCGAGATCGAGGAGGGCGCGCGTCACGGGATCCAGATCGAGTTCGACGATCAAGGCCCTGGGATCCCGGATCTCGGTCTGGCCCTCGCCGATGGGTACAGCACCGCCGGGTCGCTCGGCCTCGGCCTTTCGGGAAGCAAGCGACTCGTCGACGAGTTCGAGATCAGCTCGACCGTCGGGCACGGGACTTGCGTGACGATCGTGAAGTGGCTTCGCTCGTAGACCACTGGCTGCCGGACAAAGACGGCATCCGCGTCGTCGACGATGCGTCGGTCTCCCAGGTGCGCACCCGGATCCGGAGTCTCGGGGGCGAGCTCGGCGACACGGCCTTCGTCGAGCGCTGTGCGCTGATCGGCAGCGAGCTCGCCACCAACCAGGTCCGACACGCAGGCGGCGGCGTCGTGCAGGTCCGCGCGCTGGCCCGGGGCGGCGTGGGCGGCCTCGAGATCATCGCCGCCGATGCGGGCCCCGGCATCTCCCCGGCGGTCTTTCACCGGACGGCGCGTCCCCAGAGCGGCAGCCTCGGCGCCGGGCTGACCTCGGTCGAGCGTCAGGCCGACGAGATCGACTTCGACATCCGTGCCGGCGAGGGCACGTGCATCCGCGCCCGCAAGTTCGCCGGTGCGGCGCCCCGCCGGCGCGAGATCGCGATCGCCGGGCGTCCGCTCGCAGGCGAGCCGGTCAGCGGCGACCACGCGTGCTTCTGGAGGAACGACCACCAGCTCGTCGTCTGCATGCTCGACGGTGTGGGCCACGGGCAGCTCGCCCGCGACGCTGCGGACGCCGGGATCGAGGCCCTCACCAGCCACGGCGTCACGGATCCGCTGCGCGCGCTCCGGGTCGTCGAGAGGCGGCTCCTCCACCAGCGCGGCGCGGTGTTCTCCCATCTGGCGCTCGACGAGTCGACGATGACGGCGACGCGCCTCGGGATCGGCAACGCGACCACGCTCCTGGCGGGTCCCGGCGGCTCCCATCGCTTCGTGAACATCAACGGTGTCGTCGGCCAACCGATCGCCAAGCGCCGCATTCTCCCCGAGGCCGTGACCGTGCTGCCCGGTCAGATCATCGTGATGCACACGGACGGCCTAACCTCGCACGTCGACCTGACCGACCTCTTCTTTCGATCGCCGATCGCCATCGCGACGCAGCTGCTCGAGACCTTCGGCCGGGACCACGACGACGCCACAGTCCTGGTGATCAAGTAGCGCGCTTCACGGGATCGCTTCGCCATTCCAGCAGATGTCGAAGAAGTAGGCCGCCATCAGATCCGATCGCTGGTGACGTCCGGTGCCCAGGTGCTTTCGGTACGCCGCCACGTGGGAGTAGCTCAGGAACTGATAGAGCGCCGGGAGGAGATCGCCCGGCTCGGCGTAGAGGTCGGTGGCGCTGGAGAAGAGCTCCGCCATGCTGGACGGGATGTCCTTCCAGTTGAGGATCATGTCCCGGACCAGGGCCACGCTGATCTTTCGGCGGTATCCCGGCGGTGCCACCTGAGGCTCGCCCCTCGGGCCCTGGAGGACGGCGTCGACGAACATGCGCGTGGGCATCACGGTGACGCCGGCGGTCGGGCGCGGGTTGCACTCGATGACGTAGAACCCGTGCGGGGTGGCGATGAAGTCGAAGGAGATCTGCCCGTGGTATCCGATCGCTTCGGCGACGCGCTGCGCCACCCTCAAGGTGTCGCTCGGATCCACCGACGCGAAGACGATGCCGCCCGCGTGGTCGATCGTCTTCGGATGGATGTAGGTCGAGTGGGCGGCCAGCCGTCCGTGGTGCACTACGCTGAAGCTGCAGTAGTCGATGCCCTCGAGGAACTCCTGCACCAACCACGGGTTCTCGTGCGTGACCTCGCACTGCTCCAGCGAGAGCGCGCCGTCGAGGGGACCTGCGTTGGTGTACAGGTCGAGGCCGCCGCGCGAGTAGGCGGGGCGCGCGAAGAACTCGCCAATCTCACGGCCCGCGGCGGCCAGAATCCTCACGGCTCTCGACCACGATGGTGCGGGGTGCCGGCAGGCCGAGCTCCTCGAGCAGCTCCACGAAGCGAACCTTGTCGTGCAGCCTCGCCAGCGTCGCGAACGGCGACGCGAAGACCGTCGTGTGTGCGGAGAGACGTTCGAGGTGGCGCGCCACGTAGAAGACCTCTTCGAACCCAGGTACGAGCAGATCGATCTCGTAACGCTTCGTGATCTCATCGAGCACATCGAGAAACTCTTCCGGTTGCTGCCGCGGCGGCGGCGTCACCAGGCTCTCCTCGACGTAGCGCGAGTGGCTTCCGGGCGCCGCAGCGAACGTGTCCGAGGCGAAGACCGTCACGCCCATCTTCCCGAACTTGCGGATCTCGTCGAGAACGAAGGGCATGCGTGAGCTGGTGAGCAGGACCCGGTTCACGCTCATGCGCGCATCTCCGCGAGCTTCTCCTTGGCGATGCGGACCGCGGCCTCGTGCGTGTTGATGCGCTCGCGGTCGGCCCAATCGAACACCTGCCGGAGGAGCCCGGCGACACGATCGGCCTCCTCGACACCGAACCCCGCGCCGATGACGCCGCCGGCGTTGATGACGAAGTCGGGCGCATAGAGGATGCCCCGGGCGGCGATCTGGTCCGCGTGGCGCGGCTCGACCAGCTGGTTGTTGGCGCCCCCGGCGATCACCGCGCACCTGAGACGCCCGATCGTGCGTTCGTCGAAGATCGCCCCCAGCGCGCAAGGTGCAAGCACGTCGACGTCGGCCTCGAGGATCTCCTCGGGCTTCGCAGGCACGGCGCCGAGCTCCTCCACGACGCGCCGGACGGCCGCGGGATCGAGATCGGTGACCACCAGCTCGGCGCCCTCACGAGCGAGCTCTCCACACAGCATGCGGCCCACGCCGCCCACGCCCTGCACGCCGACCCGAAGACCCCGCAGACCCCGCTCGAGCCGACGCTTCACGGCCTCGGCCAACCCGACGAATACGCCGCGACCTGTGGCGATCGTGGTGTCCTGGTGCTGGGTCATCACGTACTGCGTCGTTCGTGCGATCACCTCCATGTCGGCGGCGCCGGTACCGACGTCCTCCGCCGCGATGTAGCGGCCGCCGAGGCGATCCACCGCGCGGCCGAACGCCATCAGGAGCGCCTCGGACTTGTCGTGCCGCGCATCGCCGATGATCACCGCCTTGGCACCGCCTGCAGGCAGGCCTGCAATCGCGAGCTTGTACGTCATCGCCTTGGAGAGCCGCAGCACGTCCGTGAGCGCCTCATCGTCCGAGCCGTACGGCCACATGCGGCAGCCGCCTCCGGCCATCTGCGTCGGGCCCGCGTCGTGGATCGCGATGATCGACGACAGTCCCGCATCGGCATCGCGCACGAACATCACCGTGTCGTGCTGGTCGAACTCAGGGTGTTGAAAGACCGCCATGGCTCGATCACCTTCGAGCAAGCGCCGCGCCACTGCTCAGACGGAGGGGGGCGGGGGGCGGACGGGCGCAAACCAGTCGTCGGGATCGATGTGTCGCACGGTCTGGCCGGGCTCGACCGTCACCGGGATCGGCGCGTGATCGCGGCACTCGGTCGAGAGGCCGCACACGACCGCACGACTGAAGTGCGCGCGGTAGCCTGGGAAGTACGTCTCGGAGGTCGCGTAGACCAGGTAGGTTCCTGCGGGGACCTCGAGCCGGTAGTGAATGCCGAGCTCGGTCATCGAGAAGCGCGAGGTGCAGCGCTCGGTCGTACCGTCCGTTGTCGCCGCACAGACCGCGAGATCCGAGGGTGGAAAGCAGGCCGGGTAGTGGACGTGACCCTCGATCCGGGACGGCCGCGGTGCGGCCACCGATCCCAGGCCGAGGAGCAGGAGCGCGATCATCGCTCTCATACGATGACCTGCTGCATCCTGCGAGCCAGGCGTGCAGGGGGGTCGAAGTATCGGGAAGACTTACCGATCGGTATCAGCGGATGACGGCGTTCGGAACGTCCGTCCCCGTGAGCGCGCGATACGAGCGCTGCAGCACCGAGACCACGAACGCCGGGTTGTGGACGCCGCCGCTGTGGTCGCTCTCGATGATCAGCAGGTTCCACGCGGCGCGGACCACGTCGGCCTCCGCGGGCGTGGCCGTCGGGATGGCGCCCGCGGCGAAGGCGAAGCACGTCTCCGGATACTCGCTCGGGACCGTCGGATCGCACGCCGGATCGCTGACCCCGGCGACATAGTTGCGGAGCAACCGCATTCGCCCGTGGACACCCACCAGCGTCGCAGCGCCGTCCGTATCCACGGGCCAGAGCGTCCCGGAGGTGGTGGAGATCGCATCGCCGACCAGCTGCTCGAGACCCGCGACCTCGTCTTGGATCCCAGCCACGTCGCCGTCGCCGTCGAAGTCCCCGTAGGCGACGCGGTCGATCGTCTCGAGGCCCGGGTGGCAGCTCTGGCAGGCCGTCATGTTCTCCACGCCACCCGCGCGGATGTTGAAGGTGTGACCGCCGACCTGGTGCCGCCCCGGCTGCCCTTCCGCCGGTGTCGCGGCCATGTGGCAGCCGGCGCAGGTCTCAGGGACCGTGGCGTGCGGGCTGACGGGGTACGAGCCGAGATCGAACGTCTCCACGTTCTTGCCCAGGTAGACGTCCGCCTGGGCCGGCTGGTGCGGCGCCGATTGACCGGTGAGGGAGAAGGTCTTGCGGCTGTTGTGGCACTGCATACAGAATCGCGCCTGCACCGACACCTCGAGCGCCGAAGCCGGCGAGCGTCGAGACCGAGCCGTAGACGCGGAGCTGATGGGGAGTCGGGGAGCCGTCGGGCATCCGCGCTTCACCGTGCGGATCGTGGCAGCCGGCGCACGTCTGCGGCTCGGCCTCGTCGGGGCTGGGGGCCGGCGCGCTCTGAAGCCCGGTCTTGGCCCAGTCCGCGAAGCCCTGCGTGGAGTGGCAGCTGGCGCAGGTGCCGCGCAGCGCCGGATCGTCCGTGCCGGGCGTGACCAGACCGGTGGTGAAGCGCGCGTGTGCGGACGCCTTCCACTGGATCCCTTGCACCTGGTACGGCTCGTTGGCGTGACACTGATTGCAGTCGGCGGCGCTGAAGGACCGGCCCACGGAGATGGTCTGGACGAACGACGCGTGCTGGCTCCCCGGACCGTGGCAGGTCTCGCACCCGATGCTGGCTCGCGAGCGCAGCTCCTCGGGCATCGACTCGTAGTTGCCGGGCTGGAGCGCGCTGGGGAAGGTCCATCCCGAGGCGCGCATCACGTCGTCGAAGCCGTTGCTGGCGGCGTCCGGGTTGAAGCCGACCGTGTGGCACTCGATGCAGGTCTGGTTGTAGTACGGCGACATGGTGCCATCGATCTGACGCTGGAAGTACGTCGCGTGCTTGGTCTGTGACCAGGGCGTGTACTTGTCGGTGATCGTTCGGCCCGTGAGCACGAGGTCTGAGGCGTGGCAGCTCTGACATCGGGGCTGTGCGGCGCTGGTGGTCCGACTGCCGATATACGAGGCGGCGTTCAGCGTCAGCGATCCGGCGGTGGCCTCGTCGATCCGATACAGCCCCTCGGCGACCGGGTGGAACGCAGGCGTCCGCGTGGTCTCGCCGGTGAGCACGCCGTCCGCGCACGCGGCGTCGTCAGAGAGCCGGGTGCAGGTCCAGGCGTACGCGCTCTGGGTGGGCGCGGTGAGATACGACAGCGCATCGACCGGCACGTTGTCGAGCCCAGGGCTGCGGGCGACGCTCTGCACGGTGACCTGGGCGGTCTTGGAGAACGTGCCGGAGCGGATCGTGAGCTCGAAGACGTAGCTCGTCTCCGCTACATCGAGCCCCGTGAACCCGAGCACTGTTAGGCGCTCCGGGAGCGCCATCTCGGTGTCGCCGTCCGCGATGAGCGCCTCGAATCGAGCGCGTGGTGAACGTGGGGGCGGCGGTGTCGGCGCCGCTGAGCGTCACCACCGGACCCGACAGCTGGACCCACTCGTACTCGAACGGAACGCCGCTCGGCGCCGAGCTGGCCGAGCCGTCCAGCGTGACCTCGGCTCCGAAGCCCGCCTGCCACTGCTTCGGCCCGGCATCGGCGATGAGCGGGTTCAGCGGATCGAGGCTGAGATCCACAGCCACCACGTCGCCGAGGGCGATGACCAGCTCTGCGCCGGGGCTCGCCTCGTACCCGACCGCCGTCGCGCTCGCGGAGAACACGCCGGGCGGAAGGTCGATCTCGTAGGCGCCGTCGTCGTCCGTCAAAACGGTGAAGCTGCCGGGCGTGAACCCGACCTCGGCGCCGGCGATCGCACGGCCGGTGAGCGCGTCGGTCACGGTTCCGCCGGCACGACCGGTGGACGGACCTGCCGGGCCTTGCGGGCCTTCGGGTCCGACCTGACCGTCTGATCCGTCCGTTCCGGGATCGCCTTGGGCTCCCGGCGCACCGGCCGGTCCTGCTGGGCCGGGGTCGCCGCTGCAGGAGAACGCGGCAAACGCGAAGAGAGTGGTGAGGGCACGATTGAGGTGACGCATGGCTCGAAGTGCCTGGCCCAGGAGCAAGACGGAGGCCGGATTCCAACGGCCTCGAAAGCGAAGCAGTTGCACCGTTGGGTAACGCCCGTGCGCCGAAGCGGTAACGCCTACCCGGGTGTTCTGCACTCGAGATCGCGATGGCACGCAGAGTGCGAGGAGGCCGCGCGAAGAGCTTCCAAATGCACAAAGAAACACTGGGTAGAGCGATCATCATCGCGGGATTCATCTCGGCCGTCGTGGGATGCGACGGCGCCATCGGGCCTACGGGTCCGGTCGGACCGGCGGGGACGGCGGGGACCGACGGCGCCGACGGGGTCGACGGATCGAAGGGCGCCGACGGTCTTCCCGGCGCACCCGGTGAGCCGGGCGAGGTCGGCGAGCAGGGGCCGGCCGGGCCGGAGGGCCAGCAAGGGCCGCCTGGCGACTCCGTGTACATCCCGCGTGACGGCTTCACGCTGGTGGTCGTCCGCGCGGACATCGATGCGGCGCGCGCCGCGGTGACGTTCCGCGCCGTCGACGAACGCGGCGCCACCATCCCCTACACCGAGCTCGATCGGGTTCGCGGCACCGTGGCGACGCTGGTGATGGCCGACGACGGAAGCGGCATCGATCGCTGGCAGTCCTACGTGACCTGCGCCGCGTCGGCGCCCAACCAGAGCACGCGGCAGCCGTGCGTGGAGTCGATCGTCTCCGGCGCCGAGCTCTCCGGCTCCGCTGTCGAGAACGCCGACCACACGATCACATATAGGTTCAGCGCGCCGATCCCCGCCACCTTCGATCCCGCGTCGACCCACCGGGTGGCGCTGGAGGGAAGGCGCATCTTCGAGGACAAGACGCTGATCGACAACGCTCAGCTCGACGTCGTCCCCGGCGGCGGGACGCCCGCGACGCGCGAGCTGGTGACCGACGCGGCCTGCAACACGTGCCACGACGGCCTCGCGATGCACGGCGGCGGCCGCACCGAGACGGCCGGCTGCGTCACCTGCCACACCCGCGACCTGGTCGATCCCGACAGCGGGCGGAACCTCGAGCTCTCCACGTTGATCCACAAGATCCATCGCGGCGCCGAGCTCCCCAGCGTGCTGGCCGGGGAGCCCTACGAGATCATCGGTCACGGCGTGTCCGACTTCTCCACCGTCGAGTTCCCGCAGGATGTCCGCAACTGCGAGTCGTGCCACGATCCGGCGGCCCGCGACGCGATCCGCTACGCCGACATGCCGTCGATGCAGGCCTGCGGCGCCTGCCACGATCGGACCTGGTTCGGACCGGTCGCCTCGATCCCTGCGGGCTGGACGGCGCACATCGGGAACCCACAGACGGACAACCTGCTGTGCGGTAGCTGCCACACGGCCACCAGCCCCGGCCTGTCACCGATCATCGATCGCCACCTGCTCCCGCGAGACGTCCCGGGTGCACCGACGTTCGCAGCCACCATCACCAGCGTGGCGGCCGCGCCGGGCGTCGCCCCCCAGGTCAACTTCGAGCTCAACGATCGGAGCGGCAACCCGATCACGTCGACCACCGCGCTCAGCAGCCTCACGTTCATGGCGGCGGGACCGACCACCGACTACGCCACCACCATCCGCAACTCGGCCCTGGGCGGCAGCGGCGTCGGCACCCTCACGCACTCGGGCGGATCGTCGTACACGTACCGGTTCGCGAGCGCGCTCCCGATCGATGCGTCGGGAAGCTGGGGCATCGGGATCGAGGGCTATCGCAACGGCGTGCTCCCCGACGGGAGCACGTTCCGTCACGGCACGGTGAACCCGGTCGCCTTCGCCTCGCTCAGCGGCGGCACCCCGTCTCCCCGACGGGTCGTGGTCGCGAACGCGAAGTGCAACGCCTGCCACGAGGAGCTCTCCGCCCACGGCAACAACCGCGTCGGCGAGGTCCAGTACTGCGTCATGTGCCACAACCCGACGGCGACCGACGCCGCGCGGCGCCCGCCCAGCGCGTTCCCGGCGGAGCCCATCGACTTCAAGGTCATGATCCACAAGCTGCACCGCGGCGAAGAGCTGCCGAGCGTGGCAGAGGGCCGCCCGTACATCATCTACGGCTACGGCAACTCGGCGAACGACTTCGGCGAGGTCCGGTTCCCGGCCGACACCGCCAAGTGCAGCGTCTGCCACGAGAGCGGGACGTACCTGACGCCGTCGGCCGCGGTCTGCACCTCGTGTCACGACGGGTCGGCGACGCTGGCGCACGCCGAGCTCAACACCACCGGATCGGGCGTGGAGTCCTGCGCCGTCTGCCACGGGCCGGATCGCGAGTTCAGCGTCGAGCTGTCCCACCCCGAGTGAGCGGCGTTCGGAGGGAGAAAGCGCGGGCCGGCTGCGTCCTCTTTGAGGCCATCGACACGGCGCTCTCCCCGCTGTGAGGGCTCAGGCGTCCTGAAAGGCCCCGCCCTGAAGCTCCTGGGCGAGCCGGATGACCTCGAGCTCCTTGTCGTCCCTGTTCCCGCCCTCGTGGATCTCGGCCATCTTCTCGAGCGTCGCTGGATTGAGGACCGCCAGCGCCGCTGCAGCGGCCCGACGGTTGTCCGAGTTCGAGACGTCACCCCCGCCGAGGATCGACTGCATGTGCTGGAGAACGTCGTCGCGGTTGTGGTTGTCCTTGAGCCCGTTGGTGAGCTCTCCCGCGAGCTGGGCGGCACGCGGATCGAGCCGCACATCCTGGACGACGTTCGCCATCAGGTTGCCCATCTGATCCTCGTGGTCGGTGCCGAGCTCGGCGAGCTTGGCGCGCTGGTCGGGCGACAACGTCGCCAGCACCGAGAAGCGATCCCGCGGGCTGGCGTTGGAGAGCCGGTCGATCGTGTCCCCGTCGAGGTCGCCGTCGCTGAGCCGCTTCGTGAGGTCGGCGCTGATCCCGGCCGCTTCTTGGCTCAGACCGCCGGCCACCGCGCGGGCGCGTCCGATCACCGCCAGCTCCTTCTCGTCGGGATTCCCGCCGCTGTGGATGTCGGCCATCTTGTCGAGGTTCCCTCTGCCGAGGCGCGCCAGGACGCCGGACGCCTGCGCCGCGTGGGCCTCGTCCGCCACGTCTCCGCCGCCGAGCGTCTCCTGCATCCGCTGCAGGACGTTGTCGGAGTCGTCGCTTCCGTCCTGCTTGATGCCGTCGAGGAGCTGGCTGAACTGGCCCTGCACCAGCTCGGGGTGCGTCTGGGCGTCCTCCGCCAGCTTGGCCAGGAACTGGCCCGACTTGGTGTCGTCCTGATCGGGGAGCTGGTCGCCGAGATTCTTCAGCTGCGCGGGGTCGAGCGTCCCGAGGACGGCGACGCGCTCGTCGGTGGACAGCGAGGTCAGGCGCTCCACGTCGTCATCGTTGATCTCGTTGCCGTCGACGCGGACGCGGAGCTCCGCGCCCAGCTCGTTCACGCGCTCGGGATCGGCGTTGAACGCGCCCGTCCTACCAGGGAGCGGCGCCGTGTTCTGGAGGAGGCGCGCCATCAGCATCTGCTCGTTGGCGCACTGCATCCGATACGCCTGGGCCGCGCTCTGACGCGTGGGAGCTCGCCCAGTGCCGCCGTCGAGCGGCGTCTGACCGAGCTGCTGAGCGAGCGTCGGATCGAGCAACGTCGATGGGTTGTTCAGCTGCGCCAGGTAGTTGAGCAGGAGGGGATTGGACGGCGGCAGCCGAAATGGATCGCGATCTCCCATGAGGTCGCAGCTTACGGTCGATGGGTGGCATGTTCGATGACACCGGAATTACACCGGCTCGAGGCCGGTCTTTTCGCGGAGCACCTGCATGAGCGCCTCGTTGTCGGCGAACGTCCCGAACGGAATGTTCCCCCACTTGCCGCCCTCGAGTTGATACGAGAGCGGCCGCATCGCCTTACCGAGCGCGCCCGCGCCCGGCGCCCACTTCAAGGCCGAGATGCTGCTCCACGGGATGGTGCGCGTGCGGATCCAGGTGAGCTCGAGGTGATCATCACGGACGACCGCGCGCGCTTTGAGCGCGATCCACAGCATCAGCAGGGCGGCCGGGAACATGAAGATGAGGACCGTACAGATCACGACCATCACCCAGCAAAACACCTTGAACCAGGTCGTCAGACCGAATGTCTTCTCCATCGATCACCTATGCTCCCCTGAGGGCGGATCCGCCGCCGTGATCCACTTCTCGCGTCGTGAACACGGCGGACACCGGCAGCGCGTGTGTGATTGACAGTCAGCGGCCGTCCGCGGACTGTCAGTGAGGGCATACCAGGCCGGCCCTCGTCGGCGTCGCGAGTGGACTCCTGCTTGCTGTGTCGAGCTTGCACCGATGGACTATCCCCGTGCACCACCTCCATTCCCGGCCGGCTGGTACTGCATCGGCATCTCGCGAGCGCTGGCGGCGGGTCAGATCATCGAACGGCGCTTCATGGGACGGGACATCGTCGTCTTCCGGACGGCCGGCGGACAGGCGTGCGCAATGGACGCGTACTGCCCGCACCTCGGGGCGCACCTCGGTCGAGGGGGGCGGATCGTGGAGGAGTCGATCCGCTGTCCGTTCCATCATTTTCGCTTCGACACCGGCGGTCGATGCATCGCCACCGGTTACGGCACGCGCCCGCCCAAGTCCGGCGGCGCCCGGACCTGGCCCGTCGAGGAGCGCAACGGGATCATCCTCGCGTATCACGCCCCCGATCGATCGGCACCGACCTGGAGCGTCCCCGAGATCGATTGGCGCGGCTGGAGCCCGCTCCTGCTTCGGTCGTGGCGGATCCGCGGACACCCGCAGGAGACGACGGAGAACAGCGTCGACCTGGGGCACTTCGCCGCCGTGCACGCGTATGAGGACGTGCGCGAGGTCCGGCGCGCCGCCGTCGACGGTCCCCACCTCCACGCCGCCTACCGGATGCGGCGCAAGGTGCGGTTCGCGGGCCTGCCGATCGTCTCGCTGATCTCCGAGTTCGAGGTCCACGCGTTCGGGCTCGGCTACTCGTACGTCGAGACGCGCATGTCAGACCTCGGGATCAGCATCCGCCAGCTGATCCTCGCCTGCCCGACGGACGAGGAAGAGATCGATCTGACGGTGGCCCTCAGCGTCCAGCGGGTGGGCATGTTCGGCCCGATTCTGAACCGCGTCCTCCCGCACCTGGCGTTTCGCGAGTTCTGCCAGGACGTCCAGCAAGACTTCGCGATGTGGGCGCACAAACGCTATGTCCCGCGCCCGCTCCTCGCCGAGGGCGACGGGCCGATCGGGACCTACCGGCGCTGGACGCCGCAGTTCTACCTGCAGGATCGATGAAGGTCGCGATCGTCGGCGGCGGAGCGGCCGGGCTGGTCACCGCGTGGCTCCTCGAGAAGACGCACCAGGTGACGCTCTTCGAGAAGAGCGCGTCGGTCGGCGGCCACGCGCAGACGTTCACCGTCGAGCTGGGCGGCCGGGTCCGCTCCGTCGACACGGGCGTCCACTTCGTCGCAGAGCGCCTGCAGCCGCTGTTCATCCGGCTGCTCGAGCACCTCGACGTCCCGCTGGCCCCTTACCTGCCGAGCGCGACCTTCCACGATCGTCGCGACGGCTGGACCGTCTGCCTGCCGCCGATGGGCAACGCGTCGCGCTGGAGCGGGCTCACGAGCCGCCGCAACCTCACCGCGCTCGCCGCGCTGCGGACCTTGATCGGAGGCGCGGTGCACCTGGTGGAGGCGAGCGACGACTTCGACACCCCGCTCGAAGCCTTCGTCGATCGCCTCGGGATCTCCGAGACCGCGCGCCACGGCTTCCTCTATCCCTACCTCGCGTCGTATTGGGGCGTCTCACCGTCGGAGGTGTGCACGTACTCGGCCAAGAACGCCCTCTCCTATCTGGTGTTGCTTCGCCCGCCGTTGATCCGCCCGCGCCCCATGATCCGGGTGGCGGGCGGGATGCGCGCCTATCTCGACCGCCTCGTCGCGAAGCTCACGCGGACGGCGTTCGAGCGCGCCGCCTCCGTCGCCGGCGTGGTGCGGCTCGGCGATCGATACGCCATCGAGCTCGCCGGATCGGCGCCCCGCCGCGTCGAAGGGTTCGATCAGGTGGTGCTGGCGACGAACGCCGCGGAGGCGGCGCGGATCCTGTCGCGGCTCCCCTCCACCGAAGCGGTGCGTGCGGTGCTCGGGCAGGTCGAGTACTTCGAGACCGTCGTCGCGGTCCACGGCGATCCTTCGTTCATGCCGCGCAATCGGGCACACTGGTCGCTCGTCAACTGCATCTTCGACGGTCACCATGCGGCCCTCACCAACCGCGAGGTCGTGAACGGCGACGTCGATCTATTCCGAAGCTGGATCACGCACGCCTCGAGAAGGCCAGAGCCCTGCTACCAGGAGGTGCGCTTCTTCCACCCCCGGCCGAGCCCGGGCTACTTCCGCGCGCAACGCCTGCTCGAGCCGCATCAGGGGGCGGACAACCTGTGGTTCGCCGGGATGTACGTGACGGGCTACGACCACCACGACGGCGCGCTCGCGTCGGCGGTCCGGGTGGCCAAGGGTCTCGGGGGCGCTTCGCCGTTCGGATGAAGTCGCTGGCGGCCTCTGACGGCCGGTTCGGGAGTTTGTTAGGCTCGCGCCCTCCGTGGACGTCGTAGAGAACCTCCTCCTCCTCTACATCGGGGCGCTCCTGATCAACGTCGTGCTGTCCGGCCTGCTCTGGCTCGGCCACCGCACGATCCAGTATCGCAGCCTGCTCCTGGTCTGGGCCTCGTCGGTCGTGACGTTCGTGGTTCAGGGCGTGCTCAGCACCGGAGACGTCGCCATCGCGCTGGGGTTCGCGTCGGTCTTTTTGGTCACGATGTCCATGGCCCAGCTCCTGGCCTCCGTGATCCCGGTCCGCCCGCCTAGGCGGGTGTACAGCGTGATCATGGGAGGGTGCACCGCCGCGTCCGCCCTCGCGGCCGCGCTATCGGCGCGCTTCGCGGTGGTCGCGCTGCCCCTCGCGATCGGAGTCGTGGTCCCGATCATTCACACCTCGGTGGTGGTCGTTCACCGTCATTGGGCCAAGCTCAGCACCACCGGCCGCGCGCTGGTGTTGAGCTGCTTCGTCTACTCGATCCACATCCTGGACTTTCCCTTTCTTCGCGATCGTCCCGAGACCGCCGCCTTCGGCTTCACGGTCGCGCTCCTGATCGTGTTCGCGCTGTCGATCACCGCGTCCGGCGTGGTCTCCGAGCGCATCGCCGAGGAGCGGGCGCAGATCCAGGAGATCGATCGGGTGAAGACGCAGTTCTTCGCGAACATCTCCCACGAGCTGCGCACGCCGCTCACGGTGATCCTGGCATCGCTCGAGCAGCTGCTCCTCAGCTCGCAGTTCACGACGGAGGACCGGCGACAGATTGAGGTGGTCCGACGCAACGCCGTGCGGCTCCTGCGCCTGATCGACGAGATGCTCGACCTGTCGAAGATCGACGCCGGCGGGCTCCGGCTCAACATCACGCCCTTCTCGCTCCGGAGCCTGGCCAGCAACATCGCCGAGAACAACCAGCCCCTGGCCGAGTCGCGGAAGATCGAGCTGGTCTTCGATCGAGGCGGCACCGACGAGATCGAGGATCTGCATGGGGATCCGCATCGGCTGGAGATCATTCTCGCCAACCTCCTCGGCAACGCGCTCAAGTACACACCCAAGGGCGGACGCGTCCGGGTCGCGGTCGTCGACGATCCGCTGGGCGCGGCGGTCCAGGTCGAGGACAACGGGCCGGGCATCCCGGCCGCCGACCTCCCGCGGGTCTTCGAGCGCTTCTACCAGGTGAACCAGAAGGAGCGGCGCCAGGGCGGGGTCGGCATCGGCCTGGCGCTGGCCAAGGACCTCGCCGAGATGCACGGAGGCCGGTTGACCGTCGCCAGCGACCTCGGAAGAGGGTCGACATTCACGCTCTGGCTCCCCAAGGGCAAGGACCACTTCCGCCCCGAGGTGATCGAACGCCGCGCGGCCTTCACGCCGTTCGCCGAGAACCGCGGCAACCACGCCGAGGAGACCTCAGCCGAGATCCGCGCCCCCGTGACCGCCGTGCTGGAAGACAGCGGTACGTCGGATCTCACGGTCGGCGGGCGGCGCGCCCGGCTGCTGGTGGTGGAGGATCAGGACGAGCTTCGCGCCTTCATGGTGAAGATCTTCTCGGCGTCGTTCGAGGTGCTCGACGCCGCCGACGGCGACGAGGGCTGGGAGGTCATCCAGAAGGAGAAGCCGGATCTGGTGGTCTCCGACGTCATGATGCCGCATCGGCTGGGCACCGAGCTGTGTCGAGCGATCAAGTCCGATCCCGTGCTTCGCTCCACCCCGGTGATCCTGTTGACGGCGCGCGTCGGCTCCGAGGCGACGCTCGAAGCCTACGCGCACGGCGCCAACGACTTCGTGGCCAAGCCCTTCCATCCGCAGGTGCTGCTGGCGCGGGTGCGCGCGCAGCTCCAGATCCGGTCGCTCAGCTTTCAGCTGGCCTCGCAGGAGAAGCTGGCGGCGATCGGTACGCTCGCCGCCGGTGTGGCCCACGAGGTCCGCAACCCGCTGAACTTCATCCTGAACGCCACCAACGTCTTGCTCGAGGATCCGGATCCCGACACCGCGCGCGAGCTCCTCGAGGTGGTCGCGGACGGCGCCAAGCGCATCGATGGGATCGTCTCAGCGCTCAACATCCACGCCCGGCCGACCGACCAGGGGATGGCGCCCGCCGTCTGCGATCTCCGGGAAGGGCTGGAGGCGACCCTCCGCCTGCTCTCGCACCGGATGAAGCAGGTCGAGCTCATCCGCGAGTACGAGACCGAACAGCGGGCCTGGGCGCCCCCCGGACCGATCAACCAGATCCTGATGAACCTGCTGGACAACGCCGTGCGATCGGGCGCTTCCAAGCTGTGGCTGCGGGTGATCGCGAACGGGGACCGGATCCGGGTGCGGATCGCCGACAACGGCCCGGGCGTGCCCGACGATGTCGCCGAGCGGATCTCTCGATCCGTTCTTCACGACGCGCCCGCCGGGCGAGGGTACGGGCCTCGGGCTCTATCTTTCCCGCAAGATGGCCCAGGACTGCGGCGGGTCCCTCACCCTCAAGCGCCGGGATGCAGGGGGCGCCGAGTTCCAGCTCGAGCTGCCCCAGCCGGCCGCGTGAAGATCGGCCTCAAGTCCGGCGCAGATGTGCCGAAGGACCCGGATGTGGGTGGTTTTCGCCTAACCGGAGGAGAGTGAGCATGGCCAAGTCGATCCCAACCCCGAAGGGCAACTGGCTTCTCGGCAGCCTGATGGAGCTCCAGAAGGATCCCCTGGGTCTGTTCGAGCGGTCGACCGCGGCGCACGGGGACGTGGTCCGGATCCGGTTCGCCTCCGCGAACGCCGTGCTCGTCAACCACCCCGACAACGTCGAGCACGTGCTGACCACGAACGCGTCCAATTACGTCCGCGACGGCGCGTTCCAGAAGGCGGGCCGACTGATCCTCGGCGACTCCCTGGTCGTGAGCGAGGGTGACTTCTGGAAGAAGCACCGGCGGATCATCAACCCGATCTTCCAGCGGCAGCAGATCGACCAGTTCGCGGAGACGATGACCGACGCCACCGAGCGCCTGGAGGCGCGCTGGGGCGAGTCCCTCGGCGAGGGACGGGCGGTCGATCTCGCGGCGGAGATGTCGCGCCTCACCATCGACATCGTGGGCCACGCGCTCTTCGGCGCCGACATCGAAGGCAACACCGACGACATCATGGCGGCCGAAGACTCGGCGGCGAAGGACGTCTTCACCAAGGTTCGCATGCCGTTCCAGGCGCCCGCGTTCCTCCCCACGCCGGCCAACCGCCGCTTGCGGAAGGCGCGCCGCACCGTCGAGGGCGTGCTGAAGACGGTCATCGAGAAGGTGCGCCGGACGCCCGACTCGAAGACGCTCACCGCCATGCTGGTCAACGCCCGCGACACCGAGACCGGCGACGGCCTCGGCGAGAGGCACGTCTTCGATCAGCTGACCGGATTCGTCCTGGCCGGACACGAGACCAGCGCCAACGCGCTGACCTGGACGCTGTACTTCCTGGCGCAGCATCCCGAGATCGAGCGGCGGCTGCTCGACGAGTACGACGCGGTGCTCGGCGATCGACCGCCGACGGTCGAGGACGTGCCGCGCCTCGTCGAGACCCGCAACGTGCTGAACGAGTCGATGCGGCTGCGACCTCCCGCCTGGCTGATCCCGCGGAACGCGGTCGCCGGCGACGAGATCGGCGGCTACACGATCCCGGGCGGACAGCTCATCTGGGTCAGCCCCTGGATCCTCCACCGGCACCCCGCGATCTGGAGCGATCCGACCACGTTCGATCCCGATCGGTTCCTCCCCGAGGCCTCCAAGAACCGCCACCGGTGCGCCTTCATCCCGTTCGGCCTGGGACAGAAGATGTGCGTCGGCTCCGGCTTCGCCATGCTGGAGATGCAGCTGGCGCTGCCCCGGCTGGTGCGCGGCTTCCGCTATCGGCTCCCCGAGGGCGCCGAGCCGATCCCGGAGCCGTACGTCACGCTCCGGCCGCGCGGCGGTATGCCGATGATCGTCGAGGTGCGGAAGCGGGCCAGCGCGCCCAAGCGCTCGTCCTCCTCCTCCTCCGCGCGGATCCCGACGCCCGCCGGCGGCTACCTGGAGGCGGCCGGTCACGCGGCCGCCCTGACCGGCTCCGGGTGCCCGTTCCATCCGAAGCCCTCCTGAGAGGTGTGGCGGCGCGTTCTCGGGTGCGCAGCGGCCGATTCTCGAGCTCGCACGCGGGCGCGTACAATGGAGCGCTCCGGTGTCGAGCTCCACCATCCCGCCGCATGGACGCGCGGCCTCCCAGCAGCCGGCGGCCGAAGCCTGCGCGGAGGTCCATGCCCCGGTCCCGGTCGAGCGCTCCACACCGCACCCCAAGGTCGCGGCGCTCGAGCGCGTGGTGGAGAAGGTGGGCGCGCGCGCGCCCCCGGAGCCGCCCGGGATCATCGGCTACCTCTCCGAGGTGGTGGGGCGAGACTTCCTCGACTACGCCCCGCCCGAGATGAAGGCGTTCACGCTGGCCGCCATCAAGGATGCGCGGCTCGGGAAGTGGAAGAAGATGCGCGCGCTGAGCGCGCTGCTGACGCCGGGCAACCCGCTCAGCAAGGCGGCGTGGAAGCGCGCGCTGGCCGAGGCGCTCGGACACCTCACCTACGAGGTGCCTCCGCTCTCGACCGGTGAGCTGGCCTCGCTGCGCACTCTGCTCGAAGGCCCGGTGGCCGACGTCATCCGGGCGCAGGCGGCCGGGGGAAAGCAGGCGCCGCACGATCTGAAGTCGCTCGACGAGCTCCTCTCCTCGAAGGCGCTCCGGGCCCGGCTGCTCGAGCTTCACCCGGTGAAGGAAGACGTCGAGGCGGCGATCAAGGTCGCCCGCGCCGTCGTCGATCAGCTGAGCGAGCACTTCGAGGCCTTCGCGATCGATCGGCAGGTCCTCGAGCAGGTCACCGACGCCTCCGGCCGTCTCGACAGCGCGAAGCTCGATCGCTTTCCACCGATCGTCCGCGTGCTCCTGGAGGATCCGCAGTGCGGCGCCCGTACGATCTCGGCGGTGCGTAAGGGTGCCGTGGTCACCACGCAGCTGCTCAGGAAGACGCCCGAGAAGGTGATCGCCGACCTCAACAAGTTCTCTGCGACGCTCGCCGGCGGCGGCTCGCTCTGGGTGGACGAGTACGTCCGCACCGGCCGGAAGCTCCGCATCACCCGCGGAGACGTGGAGCGAAAGCGCCTCGAGCTGGAGAAGACGGTCGGACGCGTGGAGGCGGCGATCGAGAAGTGCCGCGACCGACTGCTCGAGTCGAAGAAGGTCGAGCCCGCGCAGAAGCAGGCCCTGACGCAGGCGATCGCGATCGCGGATCCCGAGGCCCGCGCCCGCGCCCTCGACACGCTCGTCCCGACGCTCGATGGGGCCGCCAAGGGCGAGGCGATCCGCTTCGCGCGCCTCACGCGAAACCTCGAGGTCGTTCGTGCCACCGATCCCAAGGCCGTCCTGGAGGAGATCCAGGGCCAGCTCTCGCGCTTCGAGGCGTTCCGTAAGGAGGCCGTCCGGATCTCGGTCGGCGGCGCCGGCAGCGCCGAGCAGCACGGGCTCGCCGGCGCCATCCAGCGATCGCGAAGCTTGGGGCGTTACGGCCACGAGACGCTGGTCGAGACCGTCAGCCACGACTACGCGAACGAGGCCACCGAGTCGGCCCGCAAGATCATCTACGGCGTGGGCGGGATGGCCGTCGCCGGCGTGGGCGCGCACGAGCTCTTCGGCGACGGCGTCATGCACACGCTCATCTCGATCTTCGAGGATGTCGCGACCGATGTCGGCGAGGTCTCCTCGATGACGAGCCAGGGCGTGCCGCTCGGCGACATCGTGCGCGGCGGGCGCGTGCTCGGCCAGCTGCTCACGCTCGGCGGCGCCACCTTTGCGGCGAGCCAGGCCCATCACTTCATCGCGGCGGGCGCGTCGGGCGCGACGGCCGCTGGTACCTTCGGGGGCTTCCTGCTCGGCGTCGGCTCTTGCGCGTTGACCTGCTACACCAGCGTCTATAGCTACAACCTGTTTCGCAGGGTGTTTCGCGATCTCGCGCTCGAAGGAAAGTTCGATCTCGCGAGCACGCGCGCGATCCGGAAGGCCCTCCCCGATGAGGCGCGGTCCGCGCTGGAGGCGGCCGAGCACCAGCTCGGGCGCCTGCCCACGCCGGACGAGCTCGTCGGTCGCCTGAAGGACGTCTCCGAGGGGCGCGCCGCCGAGCTCGGTGACCGGTACGCGAAGCTGCTCCTCGAGCACGGAGAGGACGCGATGGTCGACGAGGCGAGGCGCTGCCTCCCCCGCGTCGCCGAACAGGCTGGCATGCCGGAGCTCGTCGAGGATCTCGAGAGCGCGTTCGATCGCGTGCGCTCGGAGTACCAGGGCCTCCCGGATGGTGACAGCCTGGCCCGGGCGCTCGCCGAGCTGCGGACCGATCTACCGGAGTCGGTGCTCTCCGCGGTCCGCGAGACGCAGCAGGACGCGATCAGGCTGGTCGCGCACGGGGTCGATCAGAAGGCCGTGCTGCACGAGCTCGCGGTCAACCTGGCGCACACGCTCACCGAGACGGTGAAGCACAAGGGTCACTCGGTCGACGAGTCTGCGGTGCTCGCCCTGCTCGCCCAGCGCCTCTCGGCCCTCGAGACGTCGTTCGACCTCGGCTCCGCGCAGCTCGTCGGTCTGATCGACGGGTGCATGCGCGACGTCGTCGAGCTGGCGGCTGAGCGGGATCCGCAGGCGCGCGCGCTGCTGAGCGAGATCAGCACCTGGCGCGCCACCCTCCAGACCCACGCGAAGGATCTCGATCGCGAGATCGAGCAGAAGGTCCGGACCGAGATCCGGGATTTCGGTCGCCGCGCTGGAAGGGATCAAACGATCGCCAATCCCGTCCGCGCCATGCTGATCCTCGGGATCGCGGTGTGCGTCGTCTCGCTCACCACGGTCGGCGCCCTCCTGCCCGCGTTCCTGCTCGGCAAGGTGGGCGCCGGCGTGCTGGCGACGCTCGCCTCCTCGGAGAGCCTCGTCGCGACCTTCGGCCTCGCGTCGCGCAAGCACGTCCACCAGAAGGCGCTCCGCCAGCTGGGCGAGGCGATCGCCGGCGATGTTCGACGGGAGCGGCTCGGTCCCGAGCTGGGAGAAGGCGCCCCCGCCGGGGCGCACTGAAGGCGTCACCGTCAGTGCAGGATGCGGATCTCGGGCGCGCGCACCTCTACCATCACCGAGATCCGGAACCGGCACGCGACGTCGTATTCGAGGTAGCCGTTGCCGTTGATCATCCGAACGTCCGCCGTGTGAACCGGCTCCACCTCGAACGCGCTGCCCGCGATGCGGCGACCCCCCGCCACGTGGGTGGTCTCCTCGCCGACGCGAAGGTGGATCCAATCGGATCTCCCCGGCGTCGAGCCCGACGGCGGCGGAGAAGACTCCGGGGCCCTGTCCCGTCGGGAACGCGCGCGTCTGGTACGCCCGCTGAGTTCTTAGGTCATCGACCGCAATCGTGACGCGCACGTCACGAGTGTTGATCTTCCGCATGGACGCAATGACTCGCACGAAGGGTGCCAGTAATTCGCAACCCAACTTGCAGATGTGCTCGTGCGCGCTCGCGTCCCATCGGGACGCGTTTCCCGCGGGGCATCAGGTCCGGCGCTTCTGGATCTCGGTGTCGAGCAGGCCGTCCATGCAGCGGTTTACACCCCCGCCGAAGGTGCGCTGTAGAAAGTTGCCACGGCGGTTCTGTTCGGCCTGCAGGGCCTGGAGCACGCGTGTGTCGTCGAAGGGAACCAGCTGCTCGACGTACCACCGGCGCACGCCGCAGTGGCGGTTCGATTGCTTCTTGAGATCCTCGATCAGGACCGCGACCGGATCGGCGAGCTTCGACACGGCGTCGAGGCGGACCACTCCGGCGTAGGCGCGGCGACGCAGGCTCGCGGTCCCTGCGCCGGACTCGAAGACCTGCACCAGCGTGCCGACCGTCGAGGGCCCACCGGTCGACGCCATGGTCTCGACCAGATCCTGAGCGTTCTTCGGCTTCGAGCGCAGGAGCGCGATCACGTTCGCCTGGAAGCGCGGGTCGAGCTCGAGGTCGCGATCGGCGAGCGCCCGCTGGTACGCCTCGGTCCCCGCCTTGACGTCGCCCTTGGCGAACGCCAGGTGCCCCTCGTACAGCGGAATCCGCGGATCGTTCGAGGCGCTGCTCTCGAGCGCTTGGACCAGGGCCTCGACCCGGGTCAGGTCGCCGGCGTCGAGGGCGGCGTCGACGTCGCCGGTCGAGGGGCCGCCGGTCGAGAGCGTCACCGCCAGGATCACTCCGGCCAGGACCAGCGCGGCACCGGCGGCCACTGCGGGACGAACCGCGCGCAGGCGGCTCCGCAGGTTCGACCGGCGCGTCGGGTTCGAGCCGGTCCGGGTGATCGAGGCGAAGCGGGCCTCGGCGCGGCGCTGGTGGGTCTTCTCGATGACCGCCTCGTCGGCGCCCACCAGGCAGGCGAGGAGCGCCTCGCGAAAGCTGCCCGCGTCCTGGAAGCGCTCCTTCGGCGACTTCGCCATCGCGCGCTGGACCACAGCATCGAGCGCCCGAAGCTGGCCCAGATCGACGCCCTCGAGCTCGAGCGGGGGCGCGGGTGAGGTCAGATGCATGCGCAGCACGTCGACGGTGCTGGCGCCGGCGAACGGGGGCCGGCCGCTCAAGAGCTCGAACAACATCACGCCGGCCGAGTAGAGATCAGCGCGCCGGTCGGTCGGCTCTCCGGACGCCTGTTCGGGCGACATGTATCGCGGCGTACCGAACACGGCACCCGCGGTGGTGAGCTGCTTGCCGCCGTCGAGCTGGGTCTCGGTGATCTTGGCCAGCCCGAAGTCGAGCAGCTTCACCTGATGGTGGCCGTCCTTCTCCACCAACATCACGTTGTCGGGCTTGAGATCGCGGTGGATGACCCCGTGCTCGTGCGCGTGCGCGAGCGCCTCCAGGATCTGGTCGACCAGCAGGATCGCCTCGTTCGGCTCCAGCTTCCCCCGATTCTGGAGCCGCCCGGTGAGCGGCTGGCCGTCGAGCAGCTCCATGACCAGGAAGAGCGCGCCGGTCTCGGTCTTCCCGAAGTCGGTGACCCGGACGATGTGGTGATGGTCGAGGCGCGCCGCGGACTTCGCCTCCCGCTCGAACCGCTCCGCCACCTCCGCGATGCCCGACAGCTCCGGCCGGAGGAGCTTCATCGCCATCTCCTTCGCCATCATCGTGTGCTCGACACGATAGACCGCGCCCATCCCACCGGCGCCGATCTCGCCGAGCACGCGATAACGCTCGGCGACGGTGTCACCCGGGCGAGGAGCGGCTCCGCTCACGGTCCCGAAGCGTAGCCGAAGGTCCTAGGAGCTGCCTACTCTCCTCCTCCGCAGCTGGATCAGCACGTGTGCGCCGAGCAGCCCCATCAGCCCTGCGTAGATCCCTTCGGTGATGTCGTAGGTGCGGTCGACGATCAGAAGCTGGAGCACCTCCAACACCTCGGCCCACAGAAGACAGACCACGAAGCCGAAGCGGGGCGAGCGGCCCATGGCGTGGAGCGCGTATCCCAGAGGCAGATAGATCGCAGCCGCCTCGAATACGTTGCGGAAGGTGGAGACGTTGACGTTTCGGAAGAGCTCGAAGAACGGGACGAAGCTCCACACCGTGACGCGACGGATGCCCTCGGAGAGGTCGTCGTACATGATGAACGGCTGGAGCGCGCGGCACAGCGGGGCCGCCACCGCGAACCCGATCACCAGCAGCGGCGCGCGACGGGTGAGCTCTCCCAGCTCGCGGGCGGGACGGATCGGGCCGGCCTTCGCCACGCCCACCGCGAGCGCTCCGCCCAGGAAGGCGGAGAGGATGCCGACCACCATGTCCTGCACGCCCGGGCTATGACCGACGATCACCATCTGTCCCATCTCGAGACCGATCGCGAGGAGGGAGGCCGAGGCGATCGCCAACGCCGCCGCCATCGGTGATCCGATGGGTTGCGCGAAGCGTGGGAACCAAGGCTGCCGGCCGAGAAACCCCGGGAGCTCGAACGTGGCCAGGAACGTGAGCGCTGCGAACAGCAGCCCGTCCGTGAACAGGGCTCCGACCGGCTTCACGCCCCAGGGATCGTCGAGGAACAAGCGGACGTTGTGGCGAAGCAGGCCGATATCGAGCGTGGGGAGAAACGGCGCGAGGGAGCCCGCGGCGATCGCGACGAAGTAGAGGCCGAGGATGATCATACCAGGGCTCTCGCGGACGGTCCGGGTGAGAGCACGGTCGATGCGCTCCCGGAGGATCACAACGTAGATCGCGGCGGTCGCCGCGCCCGCGAGCGCGCCGGCGAAGTTGGTGGCCAGATCGGTCGCCGACGGGATGCGCGTCGCGCTCATCGTCTGCAGGAGCTCGACGATCGCCGACAGCGACAGCCCGAGCAGCCCGATGAGCATCGAGCCAATCACGACGCCGCGCGCGCGGATCCGCTCGACCCCCAGAAAACCGAAGAACCCGAAGGGAAGGAACAGCACCACGTTCTGGACCATGTCCGGGATCGACCAGATACGCTGGCGCTCGGTGTCCCAACCGGGCACCCAAGCGACGCGTGACAGCGAGGGCGGATTCGAGAGGTCCCAGGGGATGGTGGTCGCGTAGAAGATGAACAGGGCGCAGAGCACGAAGAAGGTCCTCGCGTTGAACAGGCGCGACACGCTACCTCCGTCTCCTCTGCCTCGAGATCAGGATCCAGATCCCCAGCACCGCCACGCCGATGACGACCCGGAACAGGATCTGCGACCGCTTTCCCTCGAACTGCGGCCCGTGCTCGAACCGGACCTTCTCGAGCGGCAGCGGCTCCTCCTTCCCGATCAGCCGGTCCAGGATGGCCGCGCGCGCCCGCTCGTAGGTCACCGGATCCTGCGGCCAGACCCCGAAGCCCTCCAGGGGCACCTCGTCGCCGAGCGCCCGCGGGACCATCTGCTCCACGATCTGTCGTGCGGTGGTGGGATCGACCTCCTCGAGGCGCGACAGGAGCGCCGCGTCCTGAGCCCCGCGACGGAGCATCTTCAGCCGCATGGAGGCGATCGGCCGATCGAACGCGGCCCCGACCTCCTCGCCGCGATAGATCAGCGTTCCGTCGAGGTTGAGCCGACCCTCGCCGGCGTTGTCGACCTCCCAGTTGAGCATGCCGTCGAGCCGATAGCGCGCCGCGATCCAGCCCCACGCCCGCAGACCCGGGAGCGGCCCGTCGATCACCGTGGGCGGGATCGCCGGCTCCCCGCTGGTGTTCGAGCAATACACGCTGACCTTCTCGCCGTAGACCTTCCGGCGGCGCTCGAGCAGCCCCCAAGGGATCGTGTAGGGGGCGCCGTGGACGTTCCAGAGATCCACCACCGCGCCCAGCTCCTCCGCCATGCGCTGATCGGACCAGCCTTCGATCGGCTGGCCGAAGTTACCGTCCACGCGAAAGAGGACGTGGCTGCGATCGGCCAGCTGCGCGTCGGCGATCTTCTTGTCGTAGGCGATCAGCGCCTCCAGCTGCTCGGCGCGCTTCGGCTCGTCCAGGCTGTTCACGAAGAGCACCCACTCGGTCGCGTTCTTCCGGTCGAACCAGCCGCGGCTCTTCGCGAACTGCTCCCACTCGCCGAGCGACCGCGACCACTCGGCCTGATCCGGCGGCCACCAGTCCGTCTGGGGCAGGACGAAGCGCGTCACCGGCTGGTCGGCGCGCGGCCCACGATAGCCGTAGTCCGCGCTGAAGGCCGAGCCGTCGACGTACGGCTCGACGTGCTCGGCCCAACCCTCCCAGTGGATCGCGCCGCTCCCGAGGATCTGCGGGACGACGCGCATCAGCTCGATCGTCAGCTCGTGGGCGTGCCCCATCTGCATCCACTCCAGCTCGAGCGCGCGGTCCTTGCGCCCGCGCTCCAGGATCGAGCCGAAGTTGACCGCGCCGATCTTGGCCACGTCGCGCGTGGGCAGGCGGACGTCGAGCACCTCGACCTCCACCGGGATCGTCTGGTCGCCGACGTGGATCTCGGTTCTCTGGAGGCCCGGCGACAGATCCGGCGGCACGAACACGTCGACCCAGACCACCGCGCGGCCGTGCGAGAGCGAGATCGTCGAGGTCGGGATCAACGGATCCGGATAGAGGCCCGGTCCGAGGCTGTGCACCTGGGCGGTCTTGGAGGGGCGGTCGATCGGGATGCCGGCCTCTCTGAACAAGTCGACCGAGAGGGAGGATTCGGCGGCCGAGATCGGGAGCGTGCCCAGGTCGTCGGAGCCTTTCACGAGGAGCTGGAAGGAGAGAACCTCGTCGCGGGCGGCGCGAAGCCGGATCGGGATCGTCAACCTGACTTGCAACAGATCCGAGGGCGCACCGCCGCGCTGGGCGAGCAGCCACCGGCCGTCCGCCAGATCGAACCGCACCATCTCGTGGTAGGCCTCGACGGTCGGGGAGGCCGCGAAGAGCAAGAGCGGTAGAATCACAGCGCCTCCGCCCTCAAACGCGTGTGGTGCTGGAGATCGGCGAGGTGTTCGCGAGATCGATGTCGAGGTCGAGGCCGTCGCGCGTCGGTGGACCGTAGCGCGGGGGTGGTCGCATGTCCTCGAGCTCCGACGGCTTCAGCCAGTCGAGGCGAGCGGCCGTAGTCTTCGCGATCTCGTACGCGAGCGGGCCGGCGACGAAGTGCCAGTAGAGATAGTCGTACCAATGGAACGAGTTGAAGGTGAGCACGATGGCGCTCGAAATGGATCCGGCCTCCAGCCCCAGACAGATGGCCGTGAACCACTCCCATCCCGGATAACCGCGCATCCTCCGGCGGGCTCGATGGTAGCAGACGATCGAGTAGAAGAACGCGCCGGCCCAGACCGCCGTCCCGATCAAACCGTACTCGGCCAGCAGCTGCAGCCAAGAGTTGTGGGTCTGGAGACCGCGCTGACCTCGATAGGCGTCCACGAAGTCCGTCTCCACCGCGGAGACCTTCGGATAGTTCATCGGCCCGATCCCGGTGACCGGATGCTGTTCCCACAGCTTGATGGCCAGCCCCCACAGCACGATGCGTTCGTGTTTCGACGGCTCGATTGCGTTGACGACCCAAGGGTTCGTGTCCTTCTGCCCGGTGATGGTGCCCATACGTTCCCAGAACTCGTCGGGCGCCACCACCAGAAAACAGGCACCCGCCACGAAGCACAGACCGAGCGCGATGAGCTTGCGGTTGGTCATCGCGATCCAGTAGCCAACGCCGGCAAAGAGCGCGAGGAGACCGGCGCGCGAGCCGGAGGCCAGCACGCCGAGGACGTAGCATCCGGCGGTGCCGAGCGCGGCCAGCCGCCACTTCGGATCCTTGAGGTTGAGCGCGAAGCCGAAGGCGACCGGACAGACAGCGACGATGATCGCCGCCAGAAAGTTGGCCTCGCCGCCCTGACCTCCGGCGCTGTCGGCGCGTCCGCCGAAGGAGAGCCAGTACCAGACGCCGTTCATGCAGATGTGCCAGGTGCCGAACATCCACGCCAGCGTGAGCAGGAAGAAGTGGCGCGGGTTCCGGATCGAGAACGTGATCGCGATGATGTTGGGTAGCAACAAGAGCGCGATCTGAACGCGCTCCATGCCGACGCTCGTGTCGTAGATCGCGTTGGTCGCGCCGACGTACGTCAAGATTGTGAAGAGGAGGTGCGCGTAGAACCCCGGATTGGTGAAGAGGCCGCCGATGGGCCCCTTCGGAATGGGAATGCCGAGGGGCCCCAGGCCGGCGTTCCGCTCGACCCGCTCGGGATCCTTCTCGAACGTCTCGACCACGCGCACGACGCCGTCGCGGACGTTCTGATCGAGCGCCTTGGTGATGGCAGCGTCGACCAGCGCGGGAACGGTCGCCTGCATCGCGGCGTGGAGCTGGCCGCGGGGCTTTCCGGCCTGCGCGTCCTGGACCGCCACCACCTCGCGCTCTCCGGCGTCCGCTCCGGCGGTGAGAGCGGCCTGCACTGCGCGGCGGACCGCCACGCTGATCGACGCGGGTGCGCGCCGCTCGACCAGCTCGATCGCGTCCTGCTCGCCGGCGACCACGCCGGCGTGGCGGATCTCCCCGCGCGGCCGGCCCTGGACGCCGGCGACGATCAGCGCGTCCGTGACCTTGGCCTTGACCAGCTGGATCGCCTCCTGCGCAACGGCCTGCCCGGCCTCGACGATCTCCTGCTGTCCCCATCGACCGAACATGCGGTAGTAGCGGAGCGCCCCGAGCATCGCGAGCGCGAAGAACGCCGGCTGATATGGGAAGCCGGGCGCGTTGAACTCCTGGGGAGGGATGGCGAAGTAGAGATAGACCCCCGCGGCCGTGGCCCAGGCCGGGTCACGCAAGCCTTGATAGAGCGCGATCGGGAGCCCGACGAAGAAGATGACGAGCCAGCCGGCCGGCGGGATCATCATCGGGTCCATCGGGCGGGCATGTTACCAGAAGAAGACGTGATCGAGCTGGTGTACTTCGACGTTGGCGGCACATTGATTGACCCGAGCCCGTCGGTCGGCGCGGTCTATGCCTGTGCCGGCCGGCCCCACGGCCTGGCCGCCCCGCCGGAGGAATTGCAAGCCGCCTTTCGAAAGCTGTGGAGCGCGCGCACCGCGCCGGGCGCCGACTCGATCTTCACCATGGGTCACGATCGAGAGACCACGCACGCCTGGTGGCGCGCGCTCGTGTTCGACCTGCTCGACGCCGTCGGCTTCTCCGGTGATCGCGAGGCCTGCTATCAGAGCTTCTTCACCGCCTTCGAACGGCCCGAGAGCTGGCGGGTCTACGACGACGTGATCCCGACCCTGGAGGCGCTCCGCCGCCGTGGGATCGGTCGCGGCATCATCTCCAACTGGGACTATCGCCTGCCGCCGCTGCTCGAGCGGCTCGACCTCGCACGCTGGTTCGATCCGATCCTGGTCTCCGCCTTCGAGGGCCTCGCCAAGCCGGACGTCGAGATCTACCGGCGAGGCGCCGAGCGGGCGAAGCTCGTGCCCGAGCGCATCCTGGTCGTCGGCGATCGCGCGGACCTGGACGTCTACCCGGCTCGGGCGGCCGGGCTTCGGGCGCTCCTGATCGACCGCACGGGCGAGGGCGATCCGGCGTCGGCCATCCGCTCGCTGACCGAGCTGGTCGACCGGGAGGACGACCCGTAGACTCGTTTCATCCGCGCCGTGAAAGGATCGGGGCCGCTCACGTCACCAGGGCTCGTGCCGAGTGCATCTGGGGTCGCCGCCGTGGCGGAACCGCTGGATCTCGCCGAGATCTATCGCGCGTACGGCCCGGCGGTGGCGCGCTGGGCCGCTCGGCTGGGCGGGCCCGAGGCCGAGATTGAAGATCTGGTGCACGAGGTCTTCATGGTGGTGGACAGAAAGCTCGGCGGCTTCCGCGGCGAGGCCGCGCTGAGCACGTGGCTCTACCGGATCACCGAGAACGTGGTCCGCCATCAGCGGCGGAAGAACCGGCTGTTCGCCTGGCTCCTCGGCGACGACGCCACGGCGCACCAGCCGGCTGAGACCCCGGGGCCCGACGAGGCGCTCGAGCGCAAACGCTCGGTCGAGCAGCTGTACCGCGTCCTCGATCGGATCGGCGAGAAGTACCGAATCGCGCTGATCCTCCACGAGATCGAAGGCCTGAGCGGGCCCGAGATCGCCGAGCTGCGCGGCATCAAGGTGTCGACCGTCTGGGTGCACCTTCACCGGGCCCGCGCGATCTTTCTCGCCGAGCTGGAGAAGGAGATCGGGTGATGACGGAGCGAAAGGACGAGCTCGAAGCGCAGGCGGCGGCGATGTTCGCGGAGGCCCGCCGCTTTAGCCCGGTCGACCGCGGGCTGCTCGACCGCGTCGCGATGCGCATGGAGCCACACGCCCGCCGGCGCTCGCTGCTGCTCCCATCGGCGGTGATCGCGGCGGTGGTGATCGCGATGGTGGTCCTGTCGTCCGCACCGCTGGGCCCGTGGGTAAGAAGAGCGAGCAGCGAGCCCCAGCGAGCGGAGTCGGGAGCGACGGCTTCGCCCGAGCGGGCCCCGCGGACGCTGGCCTCGGCCCCGCGACGGACGCCGCAGCGGATCGTCTCGCGCGCGATCGCTCCCGGGCCGCCGGTGGAGGTGCGGGCGCCGGTGCCGCCGCTCCCGCCGGCGCCGCCGCTCCCGCCGCTCCCGCCGCTCCCGCCGCCGGCGCCCCTGGCCCCGCTGCCCCCGCTCCCGCCGCTCCCGCCGCTCCCGCCTTCGCCGCCCCGGCTGGAGAGACCCGCGCCGCTCCCGAGACCCCGCTATCTCCCCCGGGCGATCGCGGAGTTTCAACAGGTCGACTGGGGGGAGCTGGAGGCCCACGGCGAGCTCCCGGCGTACGTCCAATCGATCATCGCCCGGCGCGATCGCGGGGCGCTCCTGGCGGCGCTCGATCGCCTCGAGGTCGATCCCGAGCTTCGCCTGGTCCGCGGCGAGCTCCGCGCCGGAGCATCGCGCTGCCCGGACGCCATCAGCGACTTCGACGCCGTCCTCGACGACGACGCGGTTCGTGAGCTCCACGCGCGGGCGGCCTCCGGCCGGGACCACTGCGAGCCCCGCTGAAAGGATCCGGTCGGGATCCGTCACCGAGGGAGCATGTTCGTCGCGATTGCAACTCAACTTGCGTTTATGTTGACCTTGTCGGCTCAGGCCCGCCCGGATCGAACGGTGACAGCGCGGCGGACCGTCATCGAGTTCTCCGAGGTCGAGATCAACGGCCGCATCGTGGGGCCGGAGACGACCCTCATCCAGAGTCGGGGCCGGACCCGCTTCCTGCCGTTGCTCCGCGTGCGGAAGGACTTCCTGCCCGAGCTGGTCCGCTCGGTCGAGCGCCTCTGACTACAAGCGCGCCGACTTCGAGGTCTCGGGCTTGGGGACGTCGAGCACGATCTCCTCGTTGTAGAAGCGGATCATCTCCTCCGCCTTCTCGCGGTGCGCGAGATACTGATCCACCGGGATACGCTCGCACTTGGTGAAGAACCGCTGCTCCACCTTGATCTTCCCCCGCTCGGCGGACGACCGGCGCTCGAGCCGGAAGCACTTCGAGTCGATCGACGCGCTCTTCGGCAGGCGCAGGATCTTGGTCCCCTTGGGCAGCTCGATCTCCGAGGTCGACTCGAGCAGGTAGGGCGTCCCCAGCACCAGCGGGAACCGGCGCTCGGCCAGCTGGAACGAGGCCTCCGGGGACCAGACCGGAGGCACCTGGATGCGGAGCTTCTCCTCCTCGCGATGCGCGAACGAGGGCGCGGTCACCTTCACGGTGATCCGGGCCGGCTTCGAGAGATCCTCTACCTCGAGTACCTTCGGATCGGTGGCGGTCGCCCCCGGATAGGCGCGCGCCGCGTAGACCTGAAAGCCCTGTCGAAGGTGGTCCGCGTTCCTCGCCAGCTTGCGCACGCTGGCGGCGGTCGAGCCCACGGCCTCGACGTCGAAGGAGCCGTTCGCGCTGCCGTCATACTCCAGAGTGAACTGCGTCGTGACCGAGTATCGGTTGTGTTCGGCGCTCTGATACGGAATCTCGCGCCAGGTGTACTTCAGGGTCACCGGATCGAGCACGAGCGCGAACGCACCGGGGTCGTCGGCACGGAGCGTGCCGATGTCGAGCTCGTCGGCCGTCGGATCCCAGAACTGCCCCTCGGCGAGCCCCTCCTGCGCGGGCACGTACACGATCGCGTGATCGAACTGCTGCATCGGAACGTCCTTGCGAAGCGGGCCGCTCGGACGCGTACGCAGGATCGTGAAGTGGGCCTCGACGCCCGCCAGCTTGGCCAGCGTGATGAAGAGGACCGCCTTGTCCTTGCAATCGCCGTAGGCTCGCTTCACCACCACTGAGGCCGGGTGCGGTTTCACGCCGGCGATGTGGTCCTCGTAGTCCTGCTGGTACCGGATCTCCTCCATGAGGTAGCGCTGGGATCCGCTCGATCTTCTCCTCGGGCGTCGTCGCGCCGGCCACCAGCTTCATCGCCAGGTCCTTGACCTCGGCGCTCTCCTCGAACGCCTCCGAGAGCAGCGCCTTCTCCCACTCGAGGTACGCGTCCCAGCTCGGCACCGTCGAGACCAGCATGTTCATCGCGGTCTCGGAGAGCGTCGGCATGCCGGGCTCGGGGAGGAGCGGCGGGACGTCGCGCGCGCTCCACGAGAGACGCATGTACTGGCCCTTCTGCTCCTCGGTCCGCTGGACGTCGCCCTGTACCCACTCATGGAACATCGTCCCCTTGTCGGCCCACACCACCCACTGGGACAGCTCGACCTGGTGCGCGAGCGTCTGGAACCACCACCCCCGCGCCACGTGCTTCGCGAGGTAGCCAACCGGACGAGCGTCGTGACGGTATTGCAGGACGATCGTGCTCCCGATCTTGAGGCCGCGGAAGCGCGCGACGTGCCCGCGAATGTTGGAGACCTGCGTGCGGGTACCGTCGGGATCGATCGCGTACGCATGGAGGATCCGGAGGCGGCCGCCGCCGGGCAGAGGCTCCTGCGTCAACTGATCGCGCCCCGACTGATTGAGCGCGTGGGAGACGTGCGTGACGAAGTTCGTGGTGCTGCCGTCAGAGTTGATCCGCGTGACCTCGTGATCGAGAAGATCGAGGACGTCGGCGCCCTGCACCGGCTTCACGTGCGCGCGCGACGCCACCGCCTTCTCCAGCGCGTCCTCGTCCGGCACCTCCTTCTCCCACGGCTCTAGCTTCTCGGGCGCCAGATACGACAGCCGATTCGCCAGCTTCTCGTCCTCCGGGTTCAGCATCAGCGCCGTTTTCCAGCGCTGGATCGCCGCCTCGCGATCTCCGCCCTGATACGCGATCCGGGCCAGCTCCGCGTACGGGGCCGACGCGTCCGGATCGATCGCCGAGGCCTGCTTCAGCGCCTCTTCGGCCCCGGCGCGATCGCCGCGACGGCGCCGCACCTCGGCCAGCCGGAACCAGGTCCAGGTCTGATCGGGCGCGCCCTTCACGAGCTGGAGGGCGAGCGCCTCGGCCTGCTCGAGCTCCTCGTTGCCGAGCGCGATCGTTTCGAGCTGAGAAATCGCGTTCTGATGCAGCGGCAGCTCGCGCAGGATCTCCTCGTAGATCCCGACTGCCTCCTTCTCGAAGCCGAGCCCGCGGCGGCACGCCGCCAGGTCCATGAGCACCGACTCCCAGCCGGGCCGCAGCTTCTCCGCATGTGCCAGCGCGGCACAGTGATCCTCGGGCCAGCCCTCGGCGTCGAACTGGCGCGCCAGCCGCGACCAGAGCTCCGGATTGTCGGGGTGCTTCTTCTGGACGTGCTCGAGCGACTCCCGGGCCTTTCGGGTCAGCCCCTCCTGCAACAGGAAGCGCGAGTGCTGGAAGATCAAGTATGGGAGCGCCTCACCGTCCTTCTCCGCCAGGTCGGCGAGCACGTCCGAGGTCCGCGACCGCTCGCCCTGATCCCAGGTCACCGCGATGAACGTATAGCGACCCACGATCGACTTCGGGTGGTGCTGCACGAACGCGTCGCCGAGGGCGACAGCGTGCTGGGCGAGGCCGAGCAGCCGAGCCCAGTCGAGGCGGTGGAAGTCGCGCCGGGCGCCCGCCGCGATCTTCGCGGTCCGCAGGTCGAGGAGCTTCGAGGTCGGGATCGGTTTGTTCTTCGGCGCCCTCGGATCGATCGGCGCGTCCAGCTTCACCGGCTCCGTGGCCACCGGGTTGCCCTGGGGATCGGTGAGCCGCGCCATCAGCACCCAGCCACCTTCGTTCTGAGCGCTCTTCACGAGGACCCGGTTGGTCCCCGCCGCCAGCTCCACCGGGAGGACGAACTGATCGAACTGCGCGTCCTCGACACGGCGCTCCGAGAACACGAGCGAGCCGTTGACCCATACCTTGATCGGCACGCTGCTGGTGACCCGAAGCTGATGCGAGCCGCCTTGCGCCACGCGGAAGGTGGACACGGCATAGCCCAGCGCCCAGGTGTCCGGGCTGAAGAGCTGGCCGAGGTTGTAGTCGGCGCCGAAGGGCGAGCGCGGAGGATCGAGCCGCCAGCCCACCTCGGTGACCGTCCCCGGGTAGCGCGCCGACATGTCGAGCGACCGCTCGGGCTCGTGCTCGGTATCGAAGCCCTTCCCCTGATCGTTGTCCCAGACCCCGATCAACGCGAAGGGCAGGTGCGTCCCAGCCGACGCCCGCACCGAGGCGCTCAGCTCGAGCTGTCCCCGCGCGCGCAGGCGGTCGCCGAGCTGATGCGCGGCCAGCGCGCGAACCGCCGGGTTCGGATGATCGCGACGGAGCGTCTCCAGGAGGCCGTCGACCCGCCGTCGCTGCTCGAGCGTCAGCGGAAGATCGTCGAGGTGCAACAGATGGAGCGCCGCCGCGTCGTTCTGGGGATCGAGGAGCGCCGCCAGGTAGTGGTCGACCTCGGCGTCGAGGTCCGCATCGAAGCGCGCCAGGCTCGCGGCGAGCTCGTGGTAGATCGCGCTGTCGGGACCCGCCTTGCGGGCCTCCTCCACCGCCGCCCGCATCGCCGCCGGAGTGCCGGCGTCATAGTAGGCGTCGGCCGCCCGCGCGAGCACCGCCGCATCGGCCGGAGCGGGATGCATCGCAGGCGCTGTCAGCTGGAAAGCCGGCGCGCACCCGAAAGCGAGCGGCAGCAGCAGGATCGATCTCCGCATCTTCTCTATTCCTCCCGACCGCCCAACCCCGAGACGCCTTCCGCGATCCGGCCGGCCAAGTCCTGGGCCACGCAACGTTCGGCGACGCGGATCGCATTCCGGATCGCTCGCGGTCCCGAGCGTCCGTGCGCCTTGATGCACAGCCGATCGAACCCGAGGATCGGCGCTCCGCCATATTGTTGCCAGTCCGTGACCCCTTTGAGCCGCTTGATTCCGCTCGAGAGGAGCAGCATGGCCAGCCTCCAGGTCACCTTGCTCCGGTAAGCGTAGCGCGCCAGGTTCATCACCGTCTCGTAGATCCCTTCCAGCATCTTCAGCGTGATGTTGCCGGTAAACCCGTCGCACACGATGACGTCGGCCTTGCCCGCCGGGATGTCGACGCCCTCGATGTTGCCGATGAACTGGAGGCCCGAGAGCTGCTGCAGGAACGGGTGCGCGGCGACAATCTCCTCGGTCCCCTTGGTCGGCTCGGTCCCGTTGGAGAGGAGCGCCACGCGCGGGGTGGGGTTCCTGCTCACGATCGACGCGTACGCGGCGCCCATCATGCCGAAGGCGGCGAGATCCCGGGGACCGACGCGCAGCGTGGCGCCGGCGTCGAGCAGCAGGCTGAACGGATCCTGCTTCTCCCCCCGGCGTCGCTCCGTCGGGATCACCGCGGCCAGCGCCGTTCGGCGGACGTCGGGAAGTCGGCCAAAAGCCTGGGCGCAGGCGAGCACGACCGCGCCCGTGTTGCCGGCGCTGACCAGCGCGTGGGGACCGCTCTCACCTGCGACCAGACGGGCCGCGTACGGCAGCGAGGCGTCGGGCATCTCGTCGAGGGCCGACCGCGGCTTGGCGTCCATCGGGATCGCGCGCGGAGCGTGCTCGATCTCGATCCGGGCGGCCGCGTGCGGCACCTGGTCGAGCACCGCGCGGATCCGATCCCGATCGCCGATCAAGAGGATCGTGCTGTCGGTCGTCGAGGAGGCCTCGGCGGCGCCTCGAACGATCGCGTCCGGCGCTTCGTCGCCCCCCATGGCGTCGACCGCGATAGTCACCATGCCGGGGGGCGATGCTATACCCGGTCGATGTACGGTGCGATGCCACCCGTCAGGAATGCACTCGAAACGCCGCGGCGATGGGAATGGATCGCCCGGGGCAATGCTATATCCAGACGAGGGTGAGCGAGAGGCGACAATCTCGACTCTGGAGCCTTCGCACCAAGGTCGGCGTGCTGGCGGCGATCTTCCTCATGATCGGCTCCGGCGGTGCGGGGACGGTGGCGTACCGCCAGATGACGGAGCTGACCCACGACGCGGGCCTCGAGCACGCACGCGCGGTCCTGGACGCGCTCGCGATCCCCGCAGCCGTCGCGATCGCGACGCGCGACTACACGAAGCTCGACAACTTCGTCGCCGAGCTGGGCCACCAGCGTTCGAAGGACATCCTCCTCTTGGTCGTCGTCGACCGCGAAGGCCGGCTGATGGCGACCAGCGGAACCGGGATGGTGGGGAAGGAGATCACGAGCTTCGAGCCCGAGTTCATCGACTCCGCGCTGCGCTCCCACGACGTCTGGTTCGAGTTCGGGCCGGATCGGTATCAGCCCGAGTGGCTGGAGATGGCCAAGCCGGTCGAGCAAGGTCAACGATGGGGCACGCTGATGGCGCGCTTCTCGCTGGAACGCTACTCGACGCGGCTCGGGATGATGGCCGACTCGGCGATCGGCCTCACCGTGGTGGCCGCGCTGATCGGGTGGGTGCTGGCCATCCTGGCGCTGAGCCGGATGGTGCTGGGACCGACGCGCGAGCTGGCCGACATGGCGACGCGGATCGGCGAGGGCCAGCTGGGCGTCCGCTCGCTCCTCGGTGATCGGCAGGACGAGATCGGTGAGCTGAGCCAGGCGCTCAACCTGATGGCCGCCAAGCTGACCGTCTATACCACCGGACTCGAGGACGCCGTCCGCGAGCGGACGCACGCCCTGGAAAAGGCCAACCGCGAGCTCGAGGAGCTCGCCACCACCGACGGCCTCACCGGGCTCCGCAACTTCCGGTTCTTCCGCAGCACGCTCGAGTTCGAGCTGCGCCGCGGCCAGCGGCACCCGCATAAGCTGGCGCTCTGCATGATCGACATCGATCATTTCAAGCTGTTCAACGACGCTCACGGTCACCAGGCCGGCGACGACGTCCTCCGCCGCGTCGGCCAGCTCCTGCAACACAACCTGCGCGCGACCGACGTCGTCTCGCGCTACGGCGGCGAGGAGTTCACGATCATCCTGCTCGACACCTCCGCGGAGGAGGCGTTCGCCACCGCGCGGAAGGTCGCCGAGATCATCCGCCGCGAGCCCTTCGAGGGTGAGGAGAGCTCCCAGCCCGGCGGGCGGCTCACGATCAGCATCGGGATCGCCGCCTTCCCGGATGACGCCGCGGATCCGAACACGCTGGTCCGGTGTGCCGACCTCGCGCTCTACGAGGCCAAGCGCAGCGGTCGGGACTGCGTCGTCCGCTACGCCATCGACATTCCCCAGCACACCGGGGTCACCAGCGACGTCTCCGCCGCCTCGCCGCCGCTCGGACCGGAGGACGCGTGAGAGCGCTGGCTGCGCTCCTCCTCTCGGTGACCGCGTGCCGGGTCGCCGCCCCCGAACCGCCGCCGATCGTCGACGTCGAGCCCCCGACCGCCCCGGATACCACCGCGCTCACCGGCGTCCCCAACCCGCTGGTCCTCGGCCTGGTCCCGGTCTTCGCGCCCGATCAGATGGTCAAGCAGTTCTCGCCGCTCGGCTCCTATCTGGGACGCGAGCTCGACACCACCGTCGAGCTCCGCCTCGCCGAGTCGTACGACGAGATCATCGAGATGGTGCAGCAGCGCCAGGTCGACCTCGCCCAGCTCTCCCCGTTCGTCTACGTGACCGCCAAGGAGCGCGCCCCCGAGATCCAGCTGATCGCGACCAACATCGCCGAGGGCTCGTCGACGTACTCGGGATACATCGTGGCCCGCGCGGATCTGAACATCGACAGCGTCGGCAATCTCAAGGGCCTGCGCTTCGGCTTCGTCGACGAGCACAGCGCCTCCGGATATCTCTATCCCACCGCGTTCCTCATGGCCGGCGGGCTCATGCCGATGCGCGACTTCCGCGAGGTCGTCTACACCGGCCGCCACGACGCGCTGATGAACCACCTGCTCGCCGGGCACATCGACGCCGGCGCCACCTTCTCGGGCGCGCTCATCGACGCCGAGGACCGGGGCCTCGACCTGGAGCAGATCCGAGATCGTCGCCAAGACCGGGCGCATCCCCTACGACGCCTGGGTGGTCCGCGGCGACCTGGATCCCTCCGTGGTGGCCAAGCTGAAGTCGAGCCTGATGGCGCTGAGCACGCGCGATCGGATGGGCCGCCGCATCCTCCAGCCGCTTCGCTCCATCAACGCGTTCGCGCCCATCACGGACGCGCACTACAATCAGGTCCGGCAGGTCAAGCAGGCCACTGACAACATCAGCGGCCGTCGCTGAGCGCGCCGGGCGCTGTCGCTCCCGCTCCATCCATGGCACGACGGTCCGTGCTCCCCGCCTACCTCGCCCTGGTCCTGGTCCAGGTCTTCTTCGGCCTGTGGCCGACCGCGGGGGCGAAGGCACTCCACACGATGTCGCCCGAGGCGCTCGTCGGCTGGCGCACCCTCGTGGGTGCCCCGAATCCTCTTCGGTCTCTTCGGTCTCCCGCGGCGCCGCCCGCCCGTGCGCGATCTGGCCTGGCTCGCGGTCCTGGCCGTCTTCGGCATCTCCGCCAACCAGCTCCTGTTCGTCCAGGGCCTCCTCCGCGCCGGCCCGATCAACGCCGTCGTCCTCGTGGTGATCATCCCGGTCGTGTCCCTCCTGGTGGCGACGCTCCTCGGTCGCGAGCGCCCCTCCCTCCGCCGCGCGCTGGGCCTGGCGGTGACGCTCGCCGGCGTGCTGATCCTGGTTCGCGCCGAGCGCTTCGATCTCTCGGACCGCAAGCTGATCGGCAACCTTCTCCTCCTCGCCAACACCACCTGCTACGCGATCTACCTGGTCCTCGCGAAGCCGATCGTCAGCCGCCTCGGCCCCCTCCCGTCGATCGGCTGGCTCTTCCTCTTCGGCGCGCTCGAGGCCGCGCCCTGGACTGTCCCCGCGGTCGCGTCTACACCCTGGGCCACGCTCGACGCTGGCGTCTGGCTCGCGCTCGCCTTCGTCCTGATCGGCCCCACGATCGGCGCCTACTTCCTCAACGCCTACGCGCTGACCCGCGTCGACAGCTCCGTCGTGGCCCTCTTCACCGGCCTCCAGCCGATGCTGGGCGCCCTCGCTTCCTGGTGGCTGCTCGGCGAGATCGTCTCGCTGCGCGCCGCGATCGCGGGCGTGGTGATCGTGGCCGGCGTGGTGATCGCGACGGTGCCGAGATGGTCGGTCCATCCAACCCGCTGATCACAACAGGTGCGGATCGGCGCCCAGCCCGACCGCGATCCCGAACGCGTAGTCGATCGGCTCGCCGCGCGCCGGGTCGATCGTCGTCGAGAACTCCGGGTGGAGCCTGACGTGGGATCCCAGCCGGAGCTCCACCCCGAGGCCGGTGCGGACGATCGGCCCCGCCGTGTGTCCCGCCGGGCTGTACGCGATCCCCGGGCCGGCGAACGGCACCACCGTCACCGGGCCGAGGTTCACGTCGAGGACCACCGGGAGGTCGGCGCCAAGCACGATCGAGTGGTCGTCGCCGTCGACGTCGTGCGGAACCCACCCGAGCCAGAGGCCTGGCGAGATCGCGGCGTCGAAGTACTCGGTCCGGATCGGGTTGTACTTTCCCATCAGCCGCAGGTGGCCGGGCGCGCCCGCGAGGACGCCGAGCTCGAAGTCCTTGGCCGCACCGACGTGGAGCGCGTAGCTCGGCATCGGCACCGGCCGAGGATCGCGCCCCGGCTGGATGTACGAGCTCAGCGAGATGCTGTGGCTGATGTCCCCCGGTGCGAGCGTCCGCGCCGTCTCGAACGTGTTCATCGAGAGACACCCTCCGGTGAGCAGCAGCAGCGGAGTGAGAGCACGCGCGTTCATCGGCGCCGCACCCATCCGATCAGGAGGAGCGCCAGCAGCCCGAGCGCGCCCGAGCCGCCGCCGGACGCGCCGGTGGTCGAGCAACCGCAACCCCCAACCTTGCTGTTGTGCTTGTCGAGCAGCTGCCCGATCAGCTTCGAGTTGTCCTGGATCAGCCGGCCCTCGTTGAGCTGCTCGATCTTGACGGCCGACGGCATCGAGTCGAGCACGCTGCGGTCGCCCTGACCGTTCTTCCCCAGCTGGACGGTCTGCCCGGTCTCCTCGATCTCGAGCCGGACGTTCGCGTTCTCGGCCCGCCCGCCCACGCCGCAGTCGAAGACGGCGGTGGCGCGGTGAACGCGGTCGACGTCGGGGAGCTTGGGATCGAACACGAAGGTGGGATCGATCGTCATCTCGTCGGGAGAGATCAGCGTGAAGAGGCGGGTGACGTAGCGATACTGATCGAAGATCTCCTGCATCGCCCGCTCGCGCTCGACGATCCGATCCCAGATCTCCTGCGTCGCCTCGGCCGGATCGAACGGATCGTTGGGGAACGTGCCGTTGAAGGCCTGCGGATTCGCCTTGAACGCCTCCTTGGTGGTACCGGCGGCGACGAACACCGAGTCGGGGAGGTGGCGCGTCAGGATGCCGACGATCTCACGGTGCTGGAGGAGCCCCTGCTGGGCGAGCAGCGTCACGAACTGGTTGACGGTGGTCGTCGCCTCGATGGCCGCCCGGTCGTACTGGTGCCGGTGTAGAAGGCGCCGCGGAAATCTGCGCGTCGCCTGCGAACTCCGTGGTGAAGGCGTTGCCCGAGCCCTCGTCAGCCGCCTCGGCGACGACCTGCCGATAGTTGGCGCCGCCGGAGAGCCAGTCGATCTTCGCGAGGTTGAGCGTGACGTGGTTGTAGTTCTCCGGGATGGCCCGGCCCTCGTTCGAGAGCACCACAGTGCTGATCTGCATGTCCTCGAGCGCGGCGATCGCGGTGAGCCGGATCGGCACGCAGACCTCGTCGCCGGCCATGGTGATGACCACCGGCTCGAGGTCGCCCACGTCGTTGCTCTTGCGCAGCTTGAGCGCCAGCAACGTGTCACCGTTCGCGAGATACGGCGTGACCGAGTCCATCATCTCGTCGCTGACGAAGTAGCCATTGTCGGTGAGCCAGGTGCGGATGTCCTGCGGGTCGCTCGACTGGATGACCGCCGAGTCATAGGGACCCACCTCCTGCTGATCGATCACGCGGACGCTGCTCTCCGGCTCCGCGACACTGCTGAGCACGTCCTCCTCACGTCCGGGAAAGGCCACCTCCTCGTTCGTGCAGATGCCCTCGTCCCGCCGGGAGACGAAGAACTGGGGCTGGGTCATCGCGAGGACGTTCGAAAAGCTCAACGCCGGGACCACATCCACGTCGAGGGGCGCGGATTGGAGCGGCAACACCCAGGCGAACTCGCTCGCCGTGCCCTGATAGTCGATGCTGATGATCGCCTGCACCCTCCCGTGCTCGCGATCCACGCCGAACACGATCCCCTCGCCCGTTTGCGCGATCGGGAAGGTGACCGCGCCCTGCGAGTCGCAGAAGAGGCCCCCACACGCGTCGGCGCGTTGAGCGCCCGCCAGCAGCCCGACGGACAGCGAGAGCCCTGCAATCCAACGTCCATTGATCCGAGTGTGCATGCGCGCACGCAAAGCAGTGGGCGGGCCAACGTCCCGGTCGGCCTGGATTCGGCAAAGATTTCACCGGTCTCGCGATCGGCGTCGAGGGACGCGCCCGATCCATCTCGGACATTCGCGTCAGGGCCTCTAAGATTCCCGGGTGACCGACGCGAGGCGTCGACTGGCCGACAATCCGTTCTACGTCCTCGGCCTCCGGCCCGACGCCGGCGCGGTCGAGGTGGAGCGCGAGGCGCAGAAGGTCCTCGGCATGCTCTCGCTCGACCTCGCTGACGCCAAGAGCTACCGGAGCCCGCTCGGCGAGCACACGCGCGACGCGGACAAGGTGCGCCGGGCCGTAGCCGAGCTCCGCGATCCGGCGCGCCGGCTGGTGCACGAGCTGTGGGCGCAGCTGCCGTCTGACGCCGTGGTGGAGCTCGACGATCCCGAGGCCTTCACGGAGGATCGCCGCGAGCTGGCCGCGCCATGGTCCGACGCCATGGCCATCCTCGGCTGGAGCGACGCGTGACCCTCACCATCAATCCGTCCGCCCTCGGGCTCGTGGCCGCCTGGCCGGTGGGCGTCGCGCTGTTGCTCGTGATCTTCCCCTGGCCGATCGTCCGTTACCTCCTCATCCCCCTCGGCCTTCCTCGCCTCGCGTTCGTGGTCACGCACTTCGCCCTCCTCACCTGGGCCGGGCGGCCCCGCGGCGGTGCGCTCGTCGCCGCGGCCTGGGCCGCGCTCCGCTCGAAGCGCGATCATCGCGAGCTGCTCGACATGCTCGAGGGGCTGCTTGCGAACCGCCGCCTCGGGATCGCTGAGGTCACCGCTTACGGTCTGATCGCCGCCAAGCGCGGACACCTCGACGACGCTCGAACCCTCATCGGTGCGGCCGACGACTTCGCGCGGAACCACCCGCCCACGCTCGCGCGGGCCCTGGCGGCCGAATGGACCACCGCCGAGGCCGCCGCACGCGGGGACTGGGAGCGGGTCGCGCGCGTCGCCCGCAGCTCCGACCCGTTGGCCCGCACCCGCATCACGCGCCTCCTCGGTGACGTCGCCGCCCGGCTGACCGGCGTGGAGGACGTCCCGGCCCGGCGGCTCTGGCTCCGCTGGGCGATCGCGCCGCGCCGGCTCTGGACACGCCCGCTGGTCCAGCGCGCCCTCAAGCAGGCGCCCGGATCCGCGTCCAAGGTCGTTCGTGCCGAGCCCGTGGTGCTCCCTGCCGCCGGCGATCCGCTCGCGCACGCCATGACCCTCCACGTGGCCCTGCTACGCCGTCCCGTCGAGGCCCTCCTGAGCGAGGACCTCTTCCGCCTGGCGCGCGCCTGGGATGCCGCCTTCGCCGATCCCGCCCTCGCGGGTCGCACCGCCGAGCGCGCGCGCGAGCTCAACACGACCGCGACCGCGCGCCCGCTCGCCCAGCTCGCCGAGGACGTCCAGTCCGATCTGGTGATGCTGGCGCAGACCGCGGAGATCCCGCTGATCGATCGCGAGCCCGGCCCGACGCTCAACGCCGCCAAGAAGAGGCTCCGGGATGCCTCGCTCTCCGAGCTCGAGCTCGCCGCCACCGCGCTGGACCAGCGCATTCACCAGAAGAAGAAGCTCCCCGCGGTCGACGAGTGGCGCGAATGGCTCGCGCTTCGACACCGCGCCGAGCTCGCCTTCCGCCTCGGCGGCCCCAAGCTCCACCGCCTGGCGTTCTCGGCGCTTCACTCCCCGGTCTGCTCGCTGGCGGTGTGGCTCTTCAATGAGCGTCGCGAACGCTACGCGGCCCACTCGATCTTCCGCTGGCTGTTGCAGCACGCCGAGGCCGTCGACGACGTCGACTCGATCCGCCTCCAGCAAGGAAACGTGACCGCCTCCTCCGGCAAGCTCTGATCGTCACGCCTCCTTGAGCGCGGTGTTCAGCTCGATCAGCGCCTTCTTCCCGTCGCCGAACAGCATCAGACAGTTGTCCGCCGCGAACAGCGGGTTCGGGATCCCGGCGAAGCCCGGCGAGAGGCTGCGCTTGACCACCACCACGGTGCGCGCCTTGTCGACGTCGAGGATCGGCATCCCGGCGATCGGGCTCTTCGGGTCGGTCCGCGCTACCGGATTCACGACGTCGTTGGCGCCCACCACCAGGACCACGTCGACCGTCCCGAACGTCGGGTTGATGACGTCCATCTCCTTGAGCGACTCGTAGGGAATGTCGGCCTCGGCCAGGAGCACGTTCATGTGGCCCGGCATCCGTCCTGCGACCGGATGGATCCCGAACTCGACCTCGACGCCGCGCTCCTCCAGCAGGCTCGTCAGATCGCGCACCTGATGCTGGGCCTGGGCGACCGCCAGGCCGTACCCCGGGACGATGACGACGCGCTGGGCGCCGTCGAACAACATCGCCACCTCCTCCGGCGAGGTGGCCTTGACCTTGCCCGCATAGACGTCGTCCGCCGACGGGCCTCCGGCCGAGGCCTCCATCTTCCCGAAGAGGACGTTCGTCAGCGATCGGTTCATCGCCTTGCACATGATCTGCGTGAGGATGATCCCTGAGGCGCCGACGAGCGAGCCTGCGATGATCAGGACGTTGTTCTGGAGGACGAAGCCGGTGGCGGAGGCCGCGATCCCCGAGTAGCTGTTGAGCAGCGCGATCACCACCGGCATGTCCGCACCGCCGATCGAGACCACCAGGAACACGCCCAGCACCGAGGCGACACCGAGGAGGATCCAGTACGCCTCCACGGCGCTGGGCTCCATCGTGATCCAAGCGCCCAACCCGACCGAGGCCACCGCCAGCAGCGCGTTCACGAACTGCTGTCCGGAGAAGCCGGTCATCTTGTTGATGAGCTTGATCTCCTGGAGCTTGGCGAACGCGATGAAGCTGCCCGTGAACGTCACGGCGCCCACGATGCCCGAGGCGGCGGTCGCCACCAGGAACTGGGAGGTGGCGATGGCGGGCGTCTCCTGCGCTTGAAGCAGCGCCGTGCCGGCCACCAGCGCCGACGCTGCGCCGCCGAAGCCGTTGAGGAGCGCCACCAGCTGCGGCATGGCGGTCATCTCGATCTTGATCGCCATGATCATGCCGATCCCGGAGCCGACGACGAGACCGCCGAGGATCAGCTTGTAGTCGATGATCTGCTGATCGAGGAGCGTCACCACGACCGCGATCAACATACCGATCGCACCGATGAAGTTGCCGCGCACCGCGGTGCGCGGATGCGTCAGGCCCTTGAGCCCCAGGATGAAGAGGATCGAGGCCACCAGATAGGCGAAGTTGATGATGGTGAGCCGCATGTCAGCTCTTCTTCCTGGCGAACATCCCGAGCATCCGGTGCGTCACCCAGAAGCCTCCGACGACGTTGATGGTCGCGAACACCACCGCGACGAACCCGAGCCACGAGGCGAGCTGGCTCTCCTTCGCGCCGGCGGCCAGCAGCGCGCCCGCCACCGTGATCCCGGAGATCGCGTTCGATCCCGACATCAACGGCGTGTGGAGCGTGGGCGGGACCTTCGTGATGATTTCGAAGCCGACGAACACCGCGAGCACGAACACGGTGAGGGCGGCGACCAGCGCTTCCATCAGCTCTTCCCTCCGGAATGCCTGCGACCGCTGGAACTCCAACGATCACGGGTAGCTGGGCGTCTAGCCCACGGGGTGAGGCCTGTCCACCCTCAATCCGCGCCTGCAGGGTCAGCGTACGCCCGAGTCGAACGAGAGGCGTCTCGACGCCGCGTCGGCCGGAAGCAGCTTCCAGATCTCTTTCACGATCGACTGCAAGGACTGGCGATCCCCGCGCGCCAGGGCGTCGCGACCCCGCTGAACCAGGGTCTGCGCCCGCGGGAGATCCGTCGCGCGATCCACCTCGCTGGCCGCCGACTCGAACATCCACCCCCACGCCTCCGGGTGGCGGTAGAAGGAGGCGGTCCCCAGCTGTCGCACCAGGCGCAAGTGGCGTTGCAGATCCACCGGATCCTTGTGGTCGCGCGCTTCCCTGACCGAGTCCTGGAGCTCGGTGAACAGCTGCTGCTCTGGAGGCGTCCCCAGCTCCGCGATCCAGCGCGACGCCCAGGCGAGCCGATCCCGCGCCTCGTTCTCCAGCTCCGGCCAGCGCTTCTGCATCTCGACCGCCTCGAGGTGGGCGTCGAGCTCGAGCAGGGTGCGCCGCGCCTTCTGGGCCGCGTCGAGATCTCCCCCGCGCGCCGCCTCGATGTCGCGCTCGACCTCCTCGAGGCCCATGTCGACCGGGTTCAACGAGGTCAGGAGCGCGGTCGCGCCGGTCCGGAAGGACGTGCTCCGCAGCTCGGTGATCCGCCGCTTGAGCGCGGCGAACGTCGTCTCGAGCACCTCCGGCGACGCCTGCGGGACGAGCAGCTCCGCCACGTGCTCGAAGACCTGATCGATCGCCGGGACCATCGCGCGTGCGGCCATCCGCCCACCCCGGTCGAGCTCGATCGTGAGCTCCACCTGCGCCCCGGCGGGCAGCGTCCCCTCGAGGTCCTCGCCCTTGATCTCGAGCGCGCCCACCAGCCGGCACAGATGCGCCGTTTCGAACTCGCCCTGGACGATCGGCACCTTGAGGACGCACTCGTCCGAGCCCTTCACGACGCTCTCCACCGTGTTATGGACGAACGTCCGGCGGGCCGGCAGCGGCGTCCCGCGCTCGAAGTAGATGAGCACGGTGTCGTTGGCGAGCGCCACGCCGATCGAGCGCGAGAGGGGCGGGTCGCCGATCGTGAGGCCCTGGACGATCGTGATCGACGGCGGATCGAGGAGCACCGGCGCGCCCGCGTCGTCGACCGCCCCCAGGAGAAACGTGTTCGACCGCCGCGGCAGCAGCTCCACCGACACGACGAAGCCGCCGTCCTCGCCCACCAGCGACTCGGAGCTCTTCCAGCCGTCGCTCTCGCGCGTGAAGCGGATCTTGGACGGCATCGCCCCGGAGCCCTGCGCCACCTTGCCGACGACGTGCGGCATGAGGTCCGACGACATCGCCGGGTACTGGAGCCAGATCCGACGGGCCCGGATCCGCGTGACGACCTCCGTCCGGGACGCCTCCAGGTTCGCGGTGACGGCGTAGAGCGCGGCCCCCTCGGAGACCAGCGTCATCGGATCGAGCCCGGCGCCCAGATCGGCGCGCAAGGCTTCTTGCACCCGCTGGCGGAGCACCGGCATCACCGTCGGTCCGCCCACCAGCACCACGCGGGAGAGATCGCCCTCCACGATCCCCTTCGATGCCAGCAACCGCCGGGAGACTTCGATCGTCCGCTCGATGCCCGGCCGCACCAGCTCCTCCAGCTGGCGCCTCGACAGCATCAGCTCCACCTCCACCGGCTCGGACCCGAGCAGGAGGCGCGGCACCACGATCTCCGCCTCCTCCTCCCGCGTCAGCTCGATCTTCGCGTCCTCGGCGGCCACGCGAAGCTGGCGGATCGCCGTCGCGTGCGCCGGATTGCGCCGTGTGATCACCACGTCCTCCTCGGCCAGGCGTTCGATCGCCCAGTCGACGATGGCGCGATCGAAGTCCCGCCCGCCCAGGAAGTTGTCGCCGTCGTGTCCGACGACGCGGAGCAGGCCGTCCCGGGTCTCGAGCAGCGAGGCGTCGAAGGTGCCGCCGCCCAGGTCGTAGACCAGCCAGATCCCGTGGGCGTCCTCCTTGGTCCAACCGGCCGCCAGCGCCGAGGCGATGGGCTCCTGCAGCAGCTCGACCCGTTCGAAGCCGGCCAGACGCGCAGCCTCCGACGTCGCCGCGCTCTGCGGCAGCTCGAACAGCGCCGGCACCGAGATCACCGCGCGATCGGGGACGAAGCCGTACTGCTCCTCGACGTCCCTGCGGATCGAGTCGAGCACCAGCGCTGCCAGCTCCTCGGGCTTCTTCTCGATGCCCGCGGCGGGGAACCTGATCGGCTGGCCAGTCCCCATCAAGCGCTTGAACTCGGTCTGCGTGTTGTCGGGATCCGTCTCGAGGAAGCGGCGGGCCCGCTCACCGACGATCACCCTCCCCTTCGAGTCGATCCGCACCACGGACGGCGTGAGCACACCGCCCTGCCGCGTACGACCCTGTACCACGCGCTCACCGTCGAACACGGCGGCGGCCGAGTTCGTCGTGCCGAGATCGATCCCTACGAAACGTCTGACCACGGGGGCGGAGCATACACCCGCACCGGTTAGATCAACCCGTCGCTCGGGCGTCCCTTCTGGATTCGCCAGCGGCGGATGTTGCCTTCCAGATACGGATACGCGGTGAGGTAGTACGACTCGAAGTGGCCATCCGGACTGGTCTTGGTCCGCAGCGTGTCCTGGATCAGGAACTTCGAGCCGATGATCGGGCGATCATCGGAGAGCTGGTCCTCTCCGTGGAGCACGACGCGCTCACGGCGCATCAGATCCGCCACCTCGTCTGCGCTGGCGTTTTCGAGCTGATCGCACCACCTCTGCAGTCGCGTGACCAAGCCGTCGATCATTCCGTGCACTCAGATATGTCAACAGATCGGCGATGCCGTCGAGGGGGCCGAGGTAGGCTACTCGGTTCCGAGGTACGCATTGATCAGCGCCGTCGCGAACAGGTGTCCGACCAGATCGCCCCCCTTCGATCGGGGATGGACCATGTCGTCGTTCATGATCCCCTCCGCGAACCAGCGCCCGAACGCCCCCTCCCCGCCCATCGCCGTGTACGTGTCCCAGAAGGCGCAGCCGTGCGCCTGCGCCACAGCCTTTTGGATGTCGCGGACCTCGGTGAGGTAGCGCTTGCTTCCGATGGTGCCGTCCTCGTGGGCCTCGCCTGCGTCCATCGGGCCGACCAGCAGGCAGTCCGCGTCCGGCGCAAAGGCCCGGAGGCGCGCGACCAGCTTCTCGTGATCCTGCCGCACCTGGTCGAGCGTGCGCTTCTCCTCCCGCACCATCAGTGCGTCGTTCCCGCCCACCATCAGGACCACCAGATCCGGCGCCAGCGCCGTGAGGTGCTCCTCGAACGAGCGCTGCTCCAGCTCCAGATAGACCTTCGCGTCTGCACCGACCGGTCCGATCGAGTCGTAGATCAGGCCCGACTCCGTCGACTCGAAGGAGAGCCCGAAGATCTCCGCGCCCGTCCCGTCGGCCACGATGTTGAGCGTCTCCGGCGGCGTGGCACCGCCGAGACGGTGCTCCGGAATCTCCACCTTCTCCACCAGGCTGCGTGCCCGCCGGTGACCGGTCGAGAACTCGTCGATCAGCTCCTCCTCTGCATACACCTTCACCGGCGCGCCCCCCCGGGTGCCGTGGTAGTAGATGCTCAGCTCGTGGTCGTTCGGCCGGAGCACGTACTTGGCCGACGCGCCCCTGCGCGTCGAGATCAGCCGCATCCCCGCGAAGCCGAAGGCATGCCCGGGACCGTCGGGATCGACGATCCGCTGCCGCCGCCAGCCCATTCGTTTCAAACGACGACCGCCGTACGGCGCCCGCTGATCGATGACGACGAACCCGCGCCCCGCATCTCCGAAGCGTGCCTGGAGCCGCTCCCGGATCGTCCGCGTGATGTAGTCGGCCGCGATGTGCGAGTCGCCCAGATGCAGCACGCGGACCACGCCCTCCTTGGTCCGGTCGAGCTGATCGAGCTTGTGGAAGAACCAATCGAGGTCGCCCTTCGACTCGATGGGAAACGGCGTCGCGCCCACCGTCTTGGCCAGATCGTCGAGCTCCTGGCTGGCCGGGAACGGCCGCGTCCGCCGCGGCTTCTTCCGCGCCGGCTTGGGCGGCGGCTTCGGCGGCGGCGCCTCGGTATCGTCGGCGAAGGCCGCCTGCCGCCGATGACGCCAGCCCGACGGAGAGGACGCGCAGCCGAGGACGGTCGCCAGGATGAGAACCGCGTTCTTGTGGTTTCGCCCACCCATCCGTTTCGGAGCTTTCCTCGTGATACCGTCCTCCGGGTGCTCCGTCGAGCCTCGATCCTCACGGTGACCCTGCTCCTGCCGCTCCCGGCCCAGGCATTTCCGGAGGGGCCATTCAAGCCCTCGTCCGAGCTCACGATCGCGCCCTGGGCGAAGGAGATGGATCAGTTGATCGCGCATCTCGAGCGTCACTTCCCCGGGCACATGAACGTGTATGTATCCGACCCGTGGCGGGGCTTCCGGTACGGGTACAAGGACGACATCGCGGTGTACCTCGCCTCGGTCGTCAAGACGACCTTCATGATCGAGGTCTTCCGCCAGCGCGAGCAGGGCAAGCTGACCTTCGACGACACGATCGAGTACACCGAGGACGACATCCGGGACGGCGCGCCCCGGGTCAACGACCAGCCCCTCGGCACGAAGCTCCCCATCTCGCTGCTGCTCGACTGGATGATCCGCTCCAGCGACAACGCGGCCGCCGACATGCTGGCCAAGCGTGTCGGCCTCCCCAACGTCGAGCGCGGTCTGGTCGCGGAGGGCCTCCTCGGGTTCACGCGGCTCACGTACCTGATCGACGTGCGGCGCGGCTTCTTCCGCGAGGTGGACATCACCGCGGACGACCTCTCGCCGTCCGACGTCCGAGAGATCCGGTGGACCCCGATCTGGGAGCCCCAGATCCGCAAGCTGGAGGAGAAGCTGGGGCGCCCACCCCTCACCTTCGACCGGAAGATGATGTTCGACGCGTACGACCGCTACTACGCGACCCACGTCAACGGGGCCCCCATGCGCACGATGGGCCTGATCTACGAGAAGATCGTGCGAAAAGAGCTGGTCAGCCCGAAGGGGAGCGAGGACATGTTCATCCTCCTCGGCGACGCGCGCACCAGCGAGCACCGGATCCTGGGGCGCCTCCCCAAGGGAACGGTCGTCATGCACAAGACGGGGAGCCAGTTCAACCGATGTTGTGATACCGGGATCGTCATGCTGCCCGACGATCAGCCGCTGATCGTGGCCGTCTGCACCCAGGACGGCCCAGTGCCGAAGGCCGAGGACAGCATCGCCCAGATCACCCGCAAGGCTTACGATCTCGCAATCGAGGACCACCAGAGGCTACGATGACGTCGGTGCGCGGGCTGCTCGGGCTTCCTCTTCTGATGATGCTTTCTTCGCCGGCGCGCGCCGACGACTACTTCCCCTCCTGGCCGGTGGCGCTCCAAACGGACGTGGTTCGAGCGGCCCGGAGCTTCCCCGGCGAGTTCGCGCTCTACATCAAGGACCTCAGCTCGGGCACCCGCTACGAGTACAACTCCGCGACGCCGATCTATCTCGCCTCCACGATCAAGGTGGCCGTCATGGTCGAGCTGTTCCGTCAGGTCGAGGCGAAGCAAGTGTCGCTCGAGGACGAGCTCATCTACAGCGCACCCGACGTCCGCGACGGCGCACCGCTCCTCTCCTTCCTTCGGATCGGCACGCCGGTCTCGGTGCAGATCCTCCTCGAGGCGATGATCCAGCACAGCGACAACGCCGCCACCGACATGTTGATCCGCCACATCGGGATCGACAACGTGAACCGCGGGCTGGTGAAGGAGGGGGTGTTCGGCTTCGGCCCGATCACCACGCTCCTCGACGTGCGCCGGTTGATGTACCAGCACATCGATCCGGCGACGGCCGACTTCACGCCCCAGCAGATCTTCCAGCTCGGCGTGGTGCGGCCCCTCGACATGCGTCTTCAGGCGCTCGCCGAGCTCCTCGATCGACCGCCGGGCTCTCTGACCAAGGTCGACTGGAACCGCGCGTTCGAGGCCTACTACGAGGTCGGCTACAACACCGCGCCCTTGGAGGCGATGGCCGCGCTCCTCGAGGGCCTGGAGCGGGGGAAGATCGTCAACGCGGCCCGCAGCCGGCAGATGCTCGAGGTCATGATGGGCACCCAGACCGGGACGCGGCGCATGCGGGCCGGGCTCCCGGCAGGCACGCTCATCGCGCACAAGACCGGGACGCAATACCGGCGCATCTGCGACGTCGGCATCTTCTACATGCCGAACAACCGGCCCATCCTCTTCACCGCGTGCGTGAAGGGTGGGCGTAAGTCTCAAGCAGAGGACCTGATCGCCCGCATCGCCCGCCGCACCTACTGGCACCTGTCACCGCCCACCGAGCGAAAGCGGCTGCGCTTCCCCACGGAGTCGGCGGCCGCCACGCCGGAGGTGGAGGATGAGGGCGACGAGGACGAGGAGCTGATGGCACCCGCGCTGCGCTCGAAGATCAAAGCACTGACGAAGCGGAAGTCCCGCAAGAAGGCGCCGTCGCCGCCGGCCAAGAAACCGAGCAAGTAGCTTGCGATGACCAAGGGCATCGCCGAGACCTGGCGCGAGCTGATCGCCGTGGTGCAGTCGGGCGATCCGGCGCAACTCGATGCGTTCGAGACCTCGCTCGGCGGGCGCAGCCTCCACCCCTCCTTCCGCTCCGCGATCGACGCGCAGATCAAGGTTGCACGCGGCGAGTCTCAGGCGGCGTGGGAGCAGCTGATCTCCGCCTCCCAGGGGCGCGAGCTCGGCCCGCACGAGCGCCTGATGCGCGGTCTCCTGTTGATGGAGCAAGGGAAGCTTCCGCACGCGCTCGAGGACCTGAAGTCGGCCCGGCGCGCCAACCTCTGGGATCCGCGCGTCGAGGGGGGCATCGCGAACATCGCCCTGGGCCGCGGCGACATCGAGCCCGCCGAGCGGTTCCTCAGCCGATCGCTGGAGAAGGCCCCCGAGCAGTGGCCGGAGCGCATGAAGCTGTGCCTGGTGCAGCGGCGACTCGGCAAGTTCAAGGTGGCGCTGGACTCGGCCATCCGCATCACCAAGGAGGCGCCCGACTTCGAGGACGGCTGGCTGATGCGGGCCGGGATCCTCGTCGACATGGGACGGGCCGGTGAGGCCTTGCACCTGGTGCTCCCGGTCGCCCAGAAGAACCTCGGTTGGGTGCGCCTCCGCGTGGCGGTGGTCGACATCCTGCGGGCCGCCGGCAGGTACGACGAGGCCATCGGTACACTCGCGCCGATCGCCGTGAAGCACGGGGACCCTCACCTGCTGATGGATCTGATCGAGCTCTACCTGCTCGTGAATCAGATCGACGCGGCCGACGCCATGTTCGAGTTGATCGAGGCGATCCGCGTCGACAGCGCGCGGCTGGCGTTTCTCCGCGGGGCCGTCGCCGAGGCCAAGGGTGAGGCGCACCACGAGGAGGCGGTGCTCCACTACGAGGTCGCGATCGAGCAGGATCCAACCTTCTGGCGATCGCTCGACGCACTCGCGTCGGTCCTATCGATCGAGGGCCCGCTCCACGACCCCACGCGGGCGCGCGCGCTCTACGAGCAGGCCGCGGCGCACCCGGAGCGGCCGGTCCGCCCGCTGCTCAACCTCACCCTGTGCTGGGCCGACGAAGGCCGCTTCGAGCCAGCGATCACCAAGGTGAAGGAGATCCTCGCGTGGCAGGATCTCCGGTTCGAAGATCGCGAGCTCGCCAAGAAGGTGCTCGCGCTCATCGAGAAGGAGAGGAAGAAGTGAGCGAGGAGAAGCGAAAGAAGAACCTCATGCGCTTCGTCCAGGCGGGTCGCCGGACCGGCCTCGATCTGCGCCAGCGGCGCAACCCGGTGGAGATGGGCGGCTCGACGGCCCCCTCCGAGATTGAGCGCGTGCTCGGCGAGGCGGAGGCAAAGGTCGACGGCACCCTCTGGGAGCGCGACTGGGCCTCGACGGCGCTGCGCAGTGTGGAGCGCTCCCTCGACGGCGCTGCGCTCGAGGCCCTGCACCCGAGGATCGATCGGATCGCCAAGCGGCTCGACGAGGCCGACGAGCGGGAGATCGGCCCCCTCCGCGGCGCGCTCGCCGCCGGGACGTTCGGCGCGAAGGACTTCCTGGCGGCGCTCGACGATTGCCCGCCCTATCAGTGGGACGCGTTCACTCGGCGCCTCCTCCTGGTGCACCACGTGCCCGTGCGCGAGACCGAGCGGCCGCCCATGATGGTCCACTATCTGCCGAGCCCGCTCGACGCGATCCTCGCCATCGCGGAGATCCTCTCGCCCGAGGACGTCTTCTACGACATCGGCTCCGGGCTGGGGCTGGTCACGATGCTGGTGGCCTGGATCTCCGGCGCCCGCGCGAAGGGCGTCGAGTACGAGCCCGCGTATCACCGGCGCGCGGTGGAGCTCGCCGAGCAGCTGCGCATGCCTCGGGTGGAATACATCCAGTCGGACGCGCGCGCGGTCGACTATGCGGATGGCACCGTCTTCTACGTCTACGACACGTTCCGCGGGCCGATCCTCGAGGAGATGATTGAGGTCCTCTCGCACCAGCGCGCCCGCGGCATCCGGGTCGTCTCCCGCGGCAAGAGCACGCCGGTCTTCGAGCAGGTGTCGTGGTTGAGGAAGCGCGGCGAGCTGGAGAGCCAGCTCACCCTGTTCACGGCGTGAGCGGGGGAGTTGGCTCCCATGGGGTGGACACCGGGTGGGGAGGCCTCGGCCGTGCCTGGTCCCTGAGAGAGGGTTGGTGGATACCGGGACGCGGCCGAGAGCCCATCAATCCATACGAGGCAGGGCCGAGATTTTTTTTTCTCAGTGGCAGATATCGCCGACGCCGTCGCAGTCGAGATCCACGCAGTCCGGAATGCCGTCGCCGTCGGTGTCGAGGGGATGCGGAAAACACCCGCCCCCGAGCGACACGTCCGCGACGCCGTCGCAGTCCAGATCCACGCCGTCCGGGACGCCGTCACCGTCGGCATCCACGGGCGTCGGCGCGCAGGTGCTGATGTCGATCTGACCATCGCAGTCCAGGTCGATCCCGTCCGTGTTCCCGTCGCCGTCCGTGTCGATCTCCTGCGGGACACACTGCGGCACGTCGATCTGCCCATCGCAGTCGAGATCGATCCCATCCGGAACGCCGTCGCCGTTCGCGTCGATCGGCTGGGGGATGCAACCGTTGTTGCCGCCGCCGCCGTTCGCAGGCACGTCGATCTGCCCGTCGCAGTCGAGATCGATCCCATCCGGCACGCCGTCGCCGTCCGCGTCGACCGGCGCCGGGACGCAGCCGCCGTTCGCAGGCACATCGATCTGGCCGTCGCAGTCGAGATCCACGCCGTCGGGGACGCCGTCGCCGTCCGCGTCGATCGGCTGGGGAACGCAGCCGTTGTTGCCGCCGTTGCCGGGCACGTCGATCTGGCCGTCGCAGTCCGTATCGACGCCGTCGGGAATGCCGTCGCCGTCCACGTCGATCGCCGCCGGCGCGCAGATCGCGACGTCCGCGACGCCGTCACAGTCCGTGTCGATGCCGTCCGGAACGCCGTCGCCATCCGCGTCGATCGGCTGCGGGACGCACGGCGGATTCAGCGCGACATCGGCGACGCCGTCGCAGTCCGTATCGATCCCGTCCGGAACGCCGTCGCCATCGGCATCGACCGGCTGCGGGATGCACGCCGGGTGCAGCGCGATGTCCGCGGCCGTGCACGCGCCGTCGTTGTCGACGTCGAGGCAGTCCGGGGTCCCGTCGCCGTCGTCGTCGAGCGGGGCCAGCTGATCGGTGCTCGTGCGGAGCTCCACGTCGTCCGGTGCGCGGCTGCAGGCCGCCACGAGAAGGGCAGCGCCCAGGAGGGGGATCGAAAACCTCATCATGGCGGGCTGGAAGAGCAAGACCGTTGCCAAGCCTCACGGGAGGGGGCGCGGCTCGGTTTTTGGGGGCCAGAAACGCGGGGGTTGTGCAGTCGACTTGGCAGGTCCGCGAGGGACCCGGGGGGAGGAGGCGGTTCTCCGAGTCATTCCGATTGCTTGCCGCGCGGAGGTCGATTGCTCACGGCGGGTGACAGGCTCCGGAGACTCAAAGCCCCCGCTGGATCCGGGTCGTCCGGTTCGGCCGGATCGTCACCGTGATCCTCCGAACCAACCCGAGCTCCTCGTTCTTGAGCGTCAGCTCGTGCCGCCCTGCCGGCAGCTTCACGTCCACCACCGGCGTCATCCCGAGCATCCGCCGCCCCAGATACACCTGGGTCCAGGGCCGCGTATCGATGGTGAGCCGTCCGGTCTGAGCCCGCCGCCGCCTCACCGCCCGCCGCTCGACCGGACGCTCCGCCACGCTGGCCGTGATCACCGGCGGCGCCGACACGGCCACCGTGATCGCCGGCGGTGGCGGAGGCGGCGCGGGCGGCTCCCGCTCCGGCTCGGCCCGTCCCCTGAACACCGCCAATACGCCGATCGCCGCCGCAAGCAGGCTCGCCAGCGCCACGATCGCAGCTCGGCCCGGCCCGCGCGCCGGAGCGCCCATCGACCCGTCCGTCGCCCGCGTCAATCGCGTGAGGCTGGTGAGCTGCGTGATCCGCGAGAGCACGCGAAGCGGCGCGCTCCGCGGCGCCAGCTGATCGATCACGTCCGCCAGGTGTGCGCGCGTCCCCTCGAGGCCGCGCGAGCCCACGAAGATCTCCAGCTCCGCCTGGACCTCCCGCGCCGAGCCGGGCCGTCGATCCGGAGAGGGCGCGAGCAGCCGCGACACCGTGGGCCACAGCGCCTCGGTGATCTCGCCCGGCCGCGCGATCGCGCCCTCCGAGGTCCCCGGAGGCGTCTCGCCGCAGATCAGCTCGTACAGCACGACCCCGACGCCGAAGAGGTCCGCCCGATGATCCACGGCCAGCGCGCTCTGCTGCTCGGGCGCCATGTACCGCTGGGTACCCATGGCAGACAGCGCCTCGTCCTCGCGGGTCACCGCGATCCCGAAGTCGAGCAGCTTGACCGCGCCGTCGCGCGTCAGCATCACGTTGCGCGCGCTGACGTCCCGGTGCACCAGCTGCATCGGCCGTCCCTGCTCGTCGCGGGCCGCGTGGATCGCCTGCAGCGCACCCAGGAGATCGATCGCGATCCGGCACGCCACCCCCGCCGTCAACAAGCCCACACGAGAGAGCAGATCCGCGACGGTGAAGCCGTCGACGTACTCCATCGCCAGGTAATACTGACCGTCGATCTGCCCGAAGCTCGATACGTGGACCAGGTTCGGGTGATCGATCAGCGCGGCCAGGCGCGCCTCCTTGAGGAACAGCTCGGTGAAGTGCGGTGAGGCGGAGAGGTGCGGGAGGATCCGCTTGATGACGAGGTTCTTCTCGAATCCGCCCGGCCCTTCGCGCTTCGCCAGGAACACCTCGGCCATGCCGCCCGCGCCCAGGCGGCGGATCAGCCGATACTCGCCAAACGGTATGCCCGCGGTGCCCGTAGCTGTGCGATCATAGCCCATCGTCCCCCACGCGCTCATCCTCATGCTCCTCGCCGGCGCACCCCAGGAGGAGCTGGCGCGCGCGCGCCGTATGATCGAGGTCGATCTGCGTTTCAGCGCCGCGATCGACCTGGTCGAGGGCGTGCTCCAGGATCCGGAGCTGTCGCGGCACGAACGCGTCGACGCCTATCGACTGCTGGGCATCGCGTACGCCGCGAAGGGCAAGCCCGACAGCGCCGAGGCTGCGTTCGTGGCCATGTTGGAGCTCGACGCCGACGCCGCGCTCGATCCTCAGCTGTCACCCAAGATCCGCTCCCTCTTCGAGCACGCGCAGGCACAGGTGGCCGCGCGCCCGCGCCTGACCGAGGTCTCCGCGCACCCCGAAGGCGGGCGTCTCACCGTCTCGGCCCACGTCGAAGATCCGAAACAACGCGTGCAAGACGTCTTGCTCTTCTTCCGCTTCGGCCGGGAGGAATACGACGCTGCGCCGATGACTCGAAGCGACGATCGCGCCGAAGCCGTCCTCACCCTCCCGCGCCTGGAGCGGGTCCGCGTCGAGTATTACCTCGAGGCGCGCGACGCCGGCGGTGAGGTCCTGGCCCGGGCCGGATCCCTGGAAGCCCCCTCGGCGATCGCGCTGGAACGGCCGAACCCGGAGCTCACAGCACCACCGCCGCCACCGCCGATCGAGGCGGCCCCGACACCCTGGTACGCGGAGTGGTGGGTATGGGCGATCGCCGCCGGCGTGATCGGTGCGGGCGTCGCCACCGCCGTGGTCATCGATCGGAGAGGCAACGACGGCCCCACCGGAACGCTGGATCCGATCCACCTCGACTAGACGTCACCGCCTCTGGTTCACTCGGGGCGTGCGACGCGCGCTCCTCTTGGCGGTGCTCGCCCTCTCGAGCTGCGACGATGGTCCGCCCGCGATCATCGTCGAGATCAGCTCCGACCTCGACATCCCGCGCGAGACCAACTCCCTGGTGGCTCGCGTGCAGGCGGACGGACGCACGATCGCGGAGGAGACGTACCCGCTCGGCGATCCCCCCGCGACGCCTGGCCGCAGACGCTCCCGATCATCGCCGGCGCCACCTACGGTGAGCGGATCAGCATCGCTGCCGAGGCGCGCATCGCGCTGACCGGCCCCAGCGTGGTGGTGGGCTTCGGCGAGATCGACGTCTCGTTCCCGCGCACCGGGAGCGACACCGTTCGGCTCGACGTTCCCCGCAGCTGCATCGACAGCGATCACGACGGCTACGGTCTCGGCTTCGGCTGCAAGCGCCCCGACTGCGACGACACCGATCCCAACGTTCCCTCGCGCGGCCTCTGCCCGGGCTTCGGCGGGCCGGACGCGGGACCTCAGGATGCGGCCCCGGACGCGGGCCCGGTCGACGCGGGCCCGGTCGACGCCGGCCCCGACGCCGGGCTGCCCGGCGATCTCTGCGGCGGTGCGAACACCTGCGCGCCCGAGGAGGCGTGCCTGGCCCAGATGTGCTTCAAGCGCTGCGCGACGAACGAGGACTGCGGCGCCCTCACGCTCGGATGTCTCGACACGATCGGCGTCTGTATCTGCCGCGTCCCTTGCCCGAACGGTGACCAGGACTGCGGCCCCTACGAGTGCATCGATGGCTGCTGCAACCTCTGACCCCTCCGAAACGACGCTCGTCCTCACGGACTCGGAGAGCGGCGAGCTGATCGCGCGCCGCTGGCGCATCGAGGTGGTGTCGGGCCCCGACGCCGGAATCGCGCTAGAGCGCAAGGGCGGGACCGTGGTCGTCGGCAGCCACTCCGAGGCTGACCTCACGCTGAGCGATCCGTCGGTCTCGCGGTATCACGCCGAGCTGCGCCTGCTCCCCGAGGGCGTGCTCGCGCTCGACCTGGGGAGCAAGAACGGGACGCGCATCGGGTCCGCGCGCGTCGATCGCGCGCTGGTCTTGGCGGGCGGGACACTCCGATTGGGACGCACCGAGATAAAGGTGACGCCGAAGGACGATCCGCTCCCGCTGCTCGACGAGCCCGAAGCGTTCGGCGGTTTCCTCACCTGCTCGCGCGCCTGCCGGAAGGTCCTCTCGCAGCTTCGCCTGGTCTCGAAGACCGAGGCCACCGTCTTGATCCAGGGCGAAACCGGCACCGGCAAGGAGCTCCTGGCCCGCGCCATCCACGAGCAGTCCGGCCATGCGGGCGGTCCCTTCGTGGTGGTGGACTGCGGCGCCATCACCAAGTCGCTGCTCGAGTCGCACCTGTTCGGCCATGTAAAGGGCGCCTTCACCGGGGCCGTCGAGAGCCGCGCGGGCGCCTTCGAGTCCGCCAACGGCGGCACGCTCGTGCTCGACGAGCTCGGCGAGCTTCCACTCGATTCTGCAGCCCAAGTTGCTCCGCGTGCTCGAGGCTCGCACCGTGCGCCGGGTCGGCGACGTCGACGACAACCCGGTGGACGTTCGCTTCGTCGCGTCGACGAACCGCGATCTGGAGGCCATGGTCCGCGGCGGTGAGTTCCGCGAGGACCTGTTCTACCGGGTGGCCGTGGTGCGCGTGAAGGTTCCGCCGCTCCGCGACCGCCCCGAGGACGTGCCGCTCCTGGCGCGCCACGCCGCCGAGCGGCTCGGCGGTGAGGGCACGCACCTCACCGCGGCCGCCCACGCCCTCCTCGCCAGCTACGACTGGCCGGGCAACGCGCGCGAGCTCCGCAACGTGATCGAGCGAGCGGTCGCGCTGTCGCGATCGAAGACGATCGAGCCCAAGGACCTCTTCCCCGAAGACGATCTCGAGCCCCACACGTTCCACCAGGCGAAGGACCACGTGATCGCGGACTTCGAGCAGCGCTACGTGAAGGCGCTCCTCGGCCGCCACCAAGGCAACGTCAGCGGCGCGGCGAGGGAGGCCGGATTGTCGCGCAACGCCCTCTATGCGCTGATGAAGCGCACGGGCCTGGGATGAAGCGGCCTCCTCCTGGCGCTCGCGATCGGCTGCGGCGATCCCGGCGCCCTCCCCGGCGTGCAGGTCCGGTGCCGGCGAGAGCGCGCGCCGTGGTGCAGCACGCCGAGGATGGGATCGAGGACGGCCACGAGGTCGTGTTCCAGACGGAGGCGCCCAAGCATCAGTACCGCTGCTTCCTCGAGTCCCTGGCCCGCGGCGAGACCCCGATCGTGGTACCGGACGCGGCGGAGGAGGCCGCCTGCCCCGCGGAGTGAGCCGATGGAGATGGTCCTGTTGATGGGTGTCCAGGCCGCCGGCAAGTCGACCCTCTGCCGCCAGCTCTTCTACGACACGCACGTTCGCATCAACCTCGACATGCTGCGCACCCGCTTCCGCGAGCAGCTCCTGGTGCGCGCCTGCTTCGAGGCCAAGCAGCCCTTCGTCGTCGACAACACGAACCCCACCCGCGCCGATCGGCAGCGCTACCTCCCCGACGCCCGCGAGGCCGGCTTCAAGGCGATCGGCTACTACTTCAGCTCGGGGATCGAGGAGGCGCTCGAGCGCAACGCCGCCCGTCCCAAGATGATCCCGGAGGGCGGCGTGCGCCGGACGTTCGAGAAGCTGGAACCACCGTCGCTCGACGAAGGGTTCGACGCGCTCTACCGCGCTCGGATCGATCCCGAACGGCCGCTGGGTTTCATCATCGAGGCGTGGACGGTGTGATCACGGCGATCGCTGCGCCCTCGGCGTCCTTCAGGATCGCGTAGCGGCCGATGTTCGGGATCTCCTGCGGCTCGCTCATCACCGAGCCGCCGAGCTTCTGCGCCCGCTTCACCACCTCGTCCACCCGATCGACCCGCACGTACGGCAGCCAGTTGGTGGGGATGTTCGACACCGGCGAGGTCATGACGCCACCCCGCGACGCGTTCTCGGCCTTGAGCACGTAGTACTTCATCTCGCCCATGCTCATCGCCTCGGAGCTGAAGCCGAAGGCCTTCTCGTAGAACGCCGTGGCCTTGGCAGCGTCGCTCGTCCAGAGCTCGTTCCAGAACCAGTCGCCGTGCTTGGTATCGCGATCGGCGGCGTCCTCGCTCTGGGAGCGGAACACGAGCAAGCGCGCGCCCTGCGGATCGGAGATCAGCGCCATCCGGCCCACGCTCGGGACGTCGAAGGCCGGCTTGATCGACCGGCCGCCGCCCTTCACCGCGTTGTCCACCGCCCGATCGACGTCCTCGACCGACAGGTAGCTGGCCCAGTGAGGATGGTCGCTGGTGAGCGCGACCAGCCCGCCGATCGAGGTCTCGCCGTTGCTGATCATCTGATACTCGCCGCCGCCCATCGGGGCGCCGTTGACCTTCCAGCCGAAGAGCTCTCCGTAGAAGGTCTTCGCGCGCGCGATGTCTTTGGCGTTGAGCTCGAACCAGACGAATTTTCCAGGATGATGTGCCATTGGGGTTGTGTCCTTTCACCCCCACGACGCACAGCCCGTCCCCGGATCGACAGGCCCTCGATCTTTTTTCAAACCCGCGGAATCCGGACCGTAAACCTCGCGCCCTCCGCCTCGATCTCCGCGGTCACCGTTCCGCCGTGCGCCTCCGCGATCGCCTTCACGATCGCGAGCCCCAGCCCGGTGCCGCCCTGGTTGCGCGCCGTGGTGTAGAACCGCTCGAACACCCGATCGAGCGCGCCCGGGGCCAACGGCGGCCCGTGATCGCGCACGGAGATCGCGCGCGTCGGCCCCTCGTCGGCGACGGCCAGCTCCACCGTCCGCCCGCCGCCGTGCCGGATCGCGTTGTCGACGAGGTTGGTCACCAGCGAGTCGAGCTGATCCGGAACCATCTCCGCGATCCGATCCTTCGCGCGATACGCCAAGGTCAGATCATGTCCGAGCCGGCGGTAGCGCTCCACCGTCCCCTCGAGGTACGCGGCCAGATCGACCGGCTCGCGCGCCGGCCGCGCCGACTCGATCCGCGCCAGGTCCAGGATCCGTCCCACCAGCCCATCCATGCGCACCGCGTCCTGGTGCACGTTCTCGAGGAACCGCCGCCGCTGCTCCGCGGACATGGCCTGCCCGTCCTCCATCAACAGCTCGGCCGCGCCCCGCAGCGAGGTCAGCGGGGTCTTCAGCTCGTGCGCCGCGTTGGCGGCGAACTCCAGGATGTAGTTCGCGCGGGCCTGGAGCTGATCGCGCATCTCCCGGATCGAGCCAGCCAGCTCGCGGATCTCCCGCGGTGCCAGCGCCGCCTCCGGGATAGGCTCATCGGCTTGGCCGCCCGCGACGCGCTCCGCGGCCTTCTGGAGGCGCGCCAGCGGCAGCGAGATCGACAGCGTGAGCAGCACCGCCAGCATCAACGTCACGATCACGACGGCCACCCCGGGAAAGAGCAGCTTGTCCTTCCACAGCCAGACCGCCTTCTCCACGTCGAGCGGGGTCCGGTTCGAATAGACCACGCCGATCACGCGCTGCCCGGTGCCCACCTTCGCCCTCGGCTCGGCGAACACCGGGATGGCGATCGAGACCCGCACGTCGGCCGCCCGGCTCAAGCTGGTCACCGGCGGCGCCGGCTCATCGGAGTAGCGGCGGCGCAGCACGGGCCGGTAGTCGCCGCGCAAGGCAGCTTGCACCTCCGGGAGATGACCGAGCCGATACCCGGTCACCGTGGAGGTCGAAGCCACCACGATCCCCTCGGGGTCCAGCACCCGCAGCCCGGTGAGGTTCCGCACCAGCTGCCGCTGGAGCATCGGCGTCAGCTCGAAGCCGGGAACCGTCGAGGTGCGCACCCGGGGCCCCCGCGTGCTGGGCTCGAGCAGCCGGGCGCGGCCGAAGCGAAGCCGGGGCGAGAACGGCTCGTAGCGCGCCTCGTCCTCGAGCGGGTCGTCGAGCAGCACCGCCGAGCGCGGATCCACGATCCGCCGGTACGCCTCTCCGACCGCCACCGCCTCCGCGACCAGCGTCTGCTCGGTGTGGGCGATCAGCGCGTCGTCGAGCAGGCGCATCACCGCCACGAAGAGAAACGGGAGCGCCAGCACCAGGAGAAAGATGGTCCCGACCAGCGTCCGGACCTTCGGCATCACTCGACCTTGCAGGTCCCGAGGCGGTACCCGAGCCCGAACACCGTCTCGATGGGCTGGGTCCCCGACCCGAACTTCTTGCGGATGCGCTTCACGTGCGTATCGATGGTCCGCTCGGTCACGTGGTTGTCGAACTTGTAGGCCCGATCGACCAGCTCGCCGCGCGTGTAGACCTTGCCCGGGTGATCGCTGAGCGCGTCGAGGAGACCGAACTCCGTCACCGTCAGCACGACCTGCGCGCCGCGCCAGAGCACCTCGAAGCGCTCGGGGTCGAGCTCGAGCGAGGCATGCCTCTTCTTGCTGCTGGAGACCGCCGCCGGCCGCCGGGTCAGCTCGACCCGCCGGAGCATGGCCTTCACCCGCGCCACCAGCTCGCGCTTGCTGAACGGCTTGGTGATGTAGTCGTCGCCCCCGACCTCGAGGCCGATGATCTTGTCGATCTCCTCGTCCTTCGCGGACAAGAAAAGGATCGGCACCACCGACTTCTCGCGGATGCGGCGGCAGACCTCGATGCCGTCGAGATCGGGCATCATGATGTCGAGGACCACCAGATCGGGCTCGTCGGCCAGCGCCGCATCCAGCACGCCGCGGCCGTCCTCGCGCACCGTCACCTGATGCCCCGCAGTCTCCAGCGCGAAGCGGACGACCTCACGGATGTGGGGATCGTCGTCGGCGATCATGATCCTCGCCATCTCGAGCCGATGATCTCAGCACGGTACCGCCATCGGAACACGGCGGGATGACGTGGTTCTGGCCCGCCGTTGCCCTCCAGGGGAGATTCGATGGCAAAGTTGTGGCCCCCTTCGGGAGGGTTGTACGATGCGCCCCGCGTTGAACCGTTCCGCGCTGTTCTCCCTCCCGCAAGAAGGCGAGTTCTACGGCAAGTACCAGCTGCTGGAGAAGATCGCGACCGGCGGCATGGCCGAGGTCTTCAGCGCGCTCTCCACCTCGATCGGCGGCTTTCAGAAGCTGGTCGCGCTGAAGCGGATCCTCCCGCACCTCTCCACCGACGCCGAGTTCGTCTCGCTGTTCATCGACGAGGCCAAGCTGACGGTGACGCTGAACCACAGCAACATCGTCCAGGTCTTCGACTTCGGCCGGATCGAGAACAACTACTTCATCGCGATGGAGTTCGTGGACGGCAAGGACATGACGCAGGTGCTCATCAAGCAGAGCAAGCGCCGTCTGACGGTGCCGCTCGAGGTCGCCTGCTACATCATGGCCCAGACCCTCAAGGGCCTCGAGTACGCCCACACGCGCCGCGGCAAGGACGCCACCTGGCTCGGCATCGTCCACCGCGACGTCTCCCCGCACAACATCCTGGTCTCCTACGACGGCGAGGTGAAGATCACCGACTTCGGCATCGCGAAGGCCCGCACCAAGGTCAGCCTGACCCGCCCGGGCGTGGTGCTCGGCAAGTTCGCGTACATGTCGCCGGAGCAGGCCCGCGGCAACGAGGTCGACGGCCGCAGCGACGTCTACTCCGCGGGAATCACGCTCTATGAGACCCTGACCGGCCGCCGCCTCTTCTACTCCGAGGATCCGGCCCAGAATCCTCGCCAAGGTCCGCAATCCCAAGGTCCCCTTCCCCTCGCGCTACAACCCGCAGCTCACCCAGCAGCTCGACAAGCTGGTGATGAAGGCGCTCGCGATCGATCCCGACGAGCGCTTCCAGAGCTGCCGAGACTTCTCCACCGCGCTGGAGGAAGAGGTCCACAAGCTGGCGCCCGGCTTCAACGACGCCCACCTCGCCCGCTTCATGATGGACCTCTTCGAGGACGAGGTCGGCTCCGAGAAGTTCGCGATGGCCGCGCCACGCCCGATCGAGAAGGCGACCGAGAAGATCTTCCCGCTGACCCCGTCGATGGTGAAGCCCAAGACGGACCTCGGCACCATGGACGACCCGGTGCTGATCGCGCTGCGGGAGAAGATGATCCAGGACCCGAACCTTTGGACGCTGGTGGAGATCGGCGAGCAGCTCCGCCGCATGGATCGACACGAAGACGCCGAGCGGGTCTTCCGCGTCGCCGGGATGAAGTTCGCCCAGAACGGCCTGCTGGTGCAGTCGGTGGCCCTCTACATCCAGATCCGTCAGATCCGCGGGTGGAGCGCCCACCTGGCCCTCGAGGTGGAAGGCATCCGCTCGCTGCCCGGCTGTGAGAACCGCGCCGTCGGCCAGCGCCTCGGCGACCTCGCCGACGACGAGCTCGGCGAGTTCCTCACCGGCGTGGTCGAGGTCGGCGGCCCGGCCAGCGGCGCCACCCGCATCATCTCCCCGCTCTTCTCGCTCCTCGACAGCGCCGAGTTCGCGAACCTGGTCAGCATGCTCGACATCAAGCGCGTGCCCGCGGGTACCGTGATCATCCGCGAAGGCGGGCCCGGCGAGACGCTCTCGATCATCGCGCGGGGCCGCGTGTTGATCTATTGCCGCAACTTCCACGGCAGCAAGGTCTACCTGTCGTCGCTCTCCGACGGAGACTGCTTCGGCGAGTTCTCCTTCTTCACGGGCGAGCCGCGGGCCGCCACCGCCGAGGCCCTCGAGGACACGCTCCTGTTCGAGATCCAGCAGTCGGAGTTCGACGTCATCCTCGATCGCTTCCCGGGCCTCACCAGCGCGCTCCTGAAGTTCTACAAGGCGCGCGTGGTGGCCACGCTGCTCGCCAAGAGCGAGGTCTTCGGCGTTCTCAACCGCAAGGAGCGGGAATGGCTGATCGAGCGCTTGCAGCTCGAACACCACGCCGCCGGAGAGGTCGTCCTGCACGAGGGCGACAAGAGCGACGGCTTCTATCTGATCAAGAGCGGCGAGGTGGAGGTCTACTCCGACCGCAAGGGCTACGTCTTTCTCAACAAGCTCAAGAGCGGCGAGTTCTTCGGGGAGATCGCCGCGCTCACCGGACAGCCCCGGAGCGCCTCGGTCCGCGCGCTGGGTCCCTGCGAGCTCTTGCGGCTCAGCGGCAAGGACATGCAGGAGCTGATGACCCTCACGCCCGAGGTGAAGGCCATCCTCCACGACCACATCGCCCTCCGCGAAGCCGAGACCGCCCGCCGCCTCACCGCGGGTGGTCTGTTGATCTAGGAGCGTGTAGCGCGTAGCGCTACCGCGAGCCCGGTCCCGGTCCCGGTCCCGGTCCCGGTCCCGATGGCGATCATGCAGCCCGGCGTGCGTTCATCGACTTGATGAGGCGCGTGAGCATCTCGACAACGCGCTTGAGCTTGGCTCTGGCGGCTTGGACCTTCTGCTCGTTGGCGAGTCGGCGCCTCAAGCAGGTGTGGAGTGAGGCGGCGCTTTCGGTGCCAGAGCGAAGTGCCATCCGGTAGAAGCGAGCCTTCTCAGGTGGATTGAACTCTCCGGCGCCCTCGGCGGTGTCGTTCACGATGGAATCGGATGCCCGGCGAAGCTGATCGCGGACGTGAGCGTGACCGGGTTGCAGTTCTTGTGCGATCTCTTCAGCGATGTCGGCCTACTCGACGGCGAGCTGGTAGACCTCGAGCTTCTCGTGATCGAAAGTGACTATGCAAGCCAGCTTGCGGTAGCTCGTCCACTTTGACCAGCAGAAGGTCTTGGAGGTCGTTTCGTCTGGAATCGATCGTTGGGCGGATCGACTTCGACGCCTGGACTTGATCCCATGGTTTCGTGGCGAAGCAATACCGTTCTTGGACTCCGAGACAATCGTTCTTGCTCCCGCCGTCCCCTCTCGAGTGGCTCCCAGAAAATCATCTGGCTGGAGAAAGTCATCCCCACTTCACGACGATCAACGCTATCTGAGCGCGACCAACATCGAATTCTGCGACAACAATCAGATCGATGCCCACATCGCTGTTGGACGCGAACAGAACCAAGACGCGTCGACTCCGTCCTCATCAGCTTCGGAGCCCACACCTGCCTCGCTCGCTCGCAAGCGAATGCGAGACAAGTTGCAAACGCGCGACGGCAAGGCGGTCTACCCCCGCAGGAAGAGTATCGTCGAACCGGCGCTCGGACAGATCAAAGCGGCACGAGGATTCCGCCGGTTCTCGCTCCGCTCCTTCTTCAAGGTACGAGCCGAGGGGACGCTCGTCTGCCTCACCCACAACCTGCTCAAGCTCTACCGATCGAAGCTCGCGACCGTCGCGAGCGTCTGACTCAAGGCAGCCATCTTCAGATCGGGACCCGGACCGGGACCGGGACCCGGACCGGGGTCGCGTGAGCGCTTACGCGCTACACGCTCCTAGAGGCCGCTTCACTGACAGCTCGACGGCATTGGGGAAAGCGGGGGACGTGCACTCCCTATACGACGCCTCGATCGATTTTTTTCGGTCGCGAAGACTTCCATCGAGAAAAGGGGAGTCCGTCCGAGCGGCGCTGGAGGAGAATACGTCACCCGATCGCTGAGCCCCGGACGCTCCGAACCCGCCCCGCCGCCCGCCGAGCCGGGAATACAGACGCGGCCGGGGAGGTCATCGAAACCACATCGCCCTACGGCCATTCAAGCCCATTCTCGCGCTCGGATAGGAACCTTCCCCGCATTCGACCCTCGCCACGGGCGCGGGTTCGATGCAAGGATGGACTCCGATCGTGTCGGACGGCCTCGACGCCGGCCGGAAAGTCGGCCCCTACCGCCTGCTCTTTCGCCTTGGCAAAGGTGGGATGGGTGAGGTTTGGGCCGCGTCCCGCGATGAAGCGCAATTTGGCTTTCAAAAGCTGATCGCGCTCAAAGTCCTGCTCGATAAAGAGAAGAACAGCAACGCAGCCGTGATGTTCTTCGACGAGGCAAAGGCCGCGTCCGCGCTCCAACATCACGCGATCGTTCCGACCGTGGATCTCGGTCGTGAGGGCGACGTCTTCTATCTCGCGATGGAGATCGTCCGTGGGCCCTCGCTGACGGCGCTCCTCCAGCGGCTGGTCATCAACAAGCGCAAGATGACGCCCGCGATGGTGGCTCACATCGGGCTCAACATCGCGTCCGCGCTGGACTACGGCCAGACCCGCGCCACGCTCGAGGGCCGGCCTCTGAAGCTGATCCATCGCGACGTTTCCCCGCACAACGTCCTCCTCGACCTCAACGGCGCCGTGCGACTGACGGACTTCGGGGTCGCCCGGACCGCCATCCAGGACCACAAATCGAGGGTGGGTACCGTGCGTGGCAAGCCAAGTTACATGGCGCCCGAGCAGGTCGTCGGCGGCGAGATCGATGGCCGGACCGACATCTTCTCACTCGGAATCGTGCTGTACGAGAGCGCCTGCTTGAAGCGCCTGTTCGGACGGAGCAACCCCGTCAAGTCGATGGACGCGGTGCTCAAGCACGAGCCCACGCCCCTCCCCGAGCTCGTCGACGGCTTCCCGGTGCCGGTCTGGGCCGCGATCGAGCGGGCGCTCGCCAAGGAACCCGCCAAGCGGTTCCAGACGGCGAAGGAGATGGGCGACGCCCTCACCGAGGCGACGCGAACGCTCGAAGGCGCCACGGGGGCGCCGATGGAGCTGGTCTCGATCATCCAGAGGAACTTCGAGCCGGACGCGTTCGACATCGAGTCGAAGGTCGCGATCGCGATCGAGGAGGCGGGCATCGAGCTCGAGAGCCCGCCGCGCGATCCGACGGTCGCAGGGCGCGCGGTCGAGGTGCGGGCGGCGGTCGATCTGGGCGGGACGCGCATCGTCTGGCCGACGGTCGATGCGGCCAATCCCCTGTCGCCCGAGGCGATCGAGGAGGCCCGCACCCAGTTCCGCGCCATCACGCCCTCGGCTTCGGCCGCGATGCACATGCAGACGCCGTCGGTGGACCTCACGCCGATGTCGCAGTCCTTCATGATCCCGCGCCCAAGGCCGCGCTCATGGCTTCCGCTGATCGCGCTGGTGCTCGCGGCGATGGTCGTGACGGCCGTGGCGGTGGTGGTGGTCCAGAAGAACGAAGCCCCCGCGGCGGAGATCGCCAAGGTGGAGTCGCCGCCGCAGACTCCGCCGCCGGCGCCGAGCATCGAGGCGCGCCAGGCACCGGTCGCCAAGTCCGCCCCCAAGCCGAAGCCTCCGCTGCCGCCCCCTCCGGCGGCCGAGCCCGTCGAAGAGGTCCGTCCGCCGCACAAGGTGGAACATCGCAAGGCGCCGCGGAGAGCCGAAGCGCCTGACCCGAAGGACGCGGCCCCGACCTTCAAGGAGGTCCACGCGATGATCAAACAGCTTCAGGTCGTCGACGAGGAGCAGGGCAAGCGGATGTACGTGACGCTGCTGGAGGTGGGCCGCAACGATCCGAAGCGCCTCGCCGACCTCCACCGCAAGGTCAAGGCCGCGCTCGCGTCAGCGGTCGCAAAGTGACGGGTCGTCCGCGATACAGATGCTGACGATGCGGCTCTCGGGCCGGAACAGGAAGAACGCACCGATGCCGGCGGCCACCACCACGGCCGCGATGCCTCCCCAGAAGAACGGGTTCGAGGTAATCCCGGCCGGCGGCTCCGCCAGCACCTGCTCGAGCTTCGCCGTCTCCTTCGCGTTGAGCGTGACGTCGCCGGCCCACGGATCGAAGCCCGACTTCTTGATCGTCACTTGATACTTGCCGGGAACGATCCGCGTGAGCTCGCACGGTGACACGCACGATCGGCCCGCCACCGTGACCTCGGCACCGTCGGGCTGCGTGGTGATGGTCAGGTTCGAGATCTGCCCCCAGACAGTCTTGGGAAAGACCTCCGGGAGCTGGCGCTCCATCGCGCCCAGCATCGACATGCCGACGGGGACCTCGTCGCCGGCGGCGCCGATCTCTTCCTCGCTGCCGACGTCCACCAGCCGGAAGCCGAGCAACGTTCCTTCGTCGAGGCGATCGAGCGAGACGGTCAGCAGCAGATCAACCTGCGTGGTCGCGTTGGCGCGGACCTTCTGCGCAAAGCAGGCGGCCTTGCCGGCACACTCGCGGATCGCGGCCTCTCGCTCCTCCAGCGCCAACACGTCGAGCGGCGCCACCACCAGCGCCGTGTTCTCCTCGATCGCCTTGCGGGCGTTGCCGTAGACTTCGGAGAGCGGGATGCCCGAGTCTTCGCCGGAGAGGATCAGGACCGCGACCGTCTGCACGCGCGGCACGGGCGGCGCCTCCGCCTCCAGGCTCGGCGGTTGATCGGCCGTCTCGCGGAGCGGGCTGCCAGGCGCGGCCGCGGTCAGCGCGGAGAGGATCGACAAGAGCGCGCGCTCCATCGGGGGGCATCATAGACCATCGAGGTGTGGCGCACTACGCCTCGGGCGCCGGCCCGAACGCCTGACCGCGCTCGACCAGCTTCTCGGCGGTGGCGGTCTGGAGCCGCTGCCAGAGCGCTCGGAGCCGCGTCTCCGGATCGGCCTGGCTCCGCAGGTAGGTCCGGAGGAAGCGGAGCCGATCGGTCCGGGTCACCAACCGCGTGTCGAGGAAGTCGCGATTGAGCCGGACCAGGTTCTTCAGCTCGGCGCGCCCCGGGAAGGAGACGCTGCGCATCGAGTCGAGGTCGACCACCAGGAGTCGGTCCTTCTCCACGAGGATGTTCGCCGGGTGGAGGTCGCCGTGGAAGAGCCCATGAGCGTGCATGCGGGCCAGCAGGGTCGCGACGCGGACCAGGAGCGCGCGCTTCTCGGCGATCCCCCCGGCGCCGAGCGTGGGCAGGAGCGAGAGACGGCCGTCGCGGATGTCCATCAGGGTCGGAGCGCCGACGTGCTCGAAGGCTGCGAAGCTGGCGTGGCGCGCCGGCGTTCGCTCGTGCTCCACGTACCCGAGCGGTCGCGGCGTGTCGATCCCGAGCGCCCGCAATCGATGGGCCCACAGGTGCGAGCGATGCGAGCGCGAGCGCTCGACGGTCTCGGCCAGCCGGCGCAGCCCGGTCGAAGGCCGCGGCAGCGCCACCTTCACCACCACGTGCTGGATCGTGGCGGCACTCGGCAGATGCAGATGGACGCAGCGCGTGCTGAAGAGACGCACGAACATGACGCCGTCGGGGAGGACGGCTCGCCAGGCCTCGAGCGCCGCCAGGCCACCCTGCGCGATCTGATCGAGATCGATCTCGGCGAGGTGCACGAAGAGCCGGGAGAGGTCGGCCAGCTCCGGACGATGCTCACCGACCCAACGGTGGCCGTTCTGATCGGTGAACGCGAGCTTCGCCAGGTAGCCGATGACCGCCTCCTCGCTCTACTTCTTCTTCCGGCCCGCGGTCTTTCCTTCGACCGCCAGCAGGTGGAGATCGGTGACGTTCGTGTCCGTCGGCCCCGTCTCGACGCGCGCATCGATCTTTCCCAGCGCGCTGTAGCTGTCGTAGCGCTTGATGGCGTCGGGAACATCCACTTTCTTCGACTCGAGGTCCGCGATCGAATTGCCGTCGACCAGACCACCCGCCGCCTCCGAGGGGCCGTCGGTGCCGTCGGTGCCCGCCGACAAAAACGCCATGTGCTCGTCCCCGGCCATCGCCTGCGCCATCAAAAGAGCCAGGTGCTGGCTCCGGCCGCCCTTGCCCACCTTGCCCTTCTTGATCAGATCGTGCGCGATCTGCACCGTCGGCTCCCCGACCGCCACGAACACCTCGCGCCCGGTACCGCTGCGCACCATCGAGCCGGCGCGCGCCATGTACTTCTCGACCAGATCCTCCACGGGCCCTTCGATGGGCTTCGTCGCGCACCGCACGCGGAGGCCCATGGTTCGCGCCGAGCGCGCCGCCGCCCGGAGCAGGGTCCGGGGCCCGCCCACCACCGCGGCGAACGCCCGCGACAGCCGCGCATCTCCGGGCTTGGGCGACTCCGGGATCTCGCCGCGCTGGCCCGCGTCCAGGTACTCGCGCACGCTCTCGGGCATGTCGTCCCAGATCTGGACCTTCTTGATCGCGTTGATGGCGTCCTTGTAGCGCGACGGATCGGCGACCGTGGGGCCGCCGCCGATCGCCGGGAGCTTGTCGCCGACCACGTCGCTGAGCGCGAGCGTGAGCACCGAGGCCGGCGCAGCCACCACGGCCAGTCGGCCGCCCTTCACCCGGTCGAGGTGGGCGCGCACGATGTTCATGTTCTGGATGCTCATCCCGGAGGTCAGCATCCGCTCGGTGAGCTCGACGGTGTCCTCGAGACCGATCTCCTTCACGGGTGAGCACAGCATCGCGCTCGCGCCGCCGGAGATGAGCACGAGCAACAGGTCCTCCTCGCCCAGCTCCGAGACGAGCTCGACTACCTCGTCGGTGGCGCGGATGGAGTCGCGGTTCGGGATCGGATGACCGGCCTCGCGAACCTCGAAGCCTTCGACGGGACGCCCGTATCCCTTCTTGGTGACGATGACCCCGAACGTCTTCTTGTCCTTGATCGCATCGGGGACCGCCTCCGCCATCGCAGGTGCGGCCTTACCGATGGCGACGACCCCGACCCGCTCCACACGATCGAGCGCGATCGCCCTCCGGCCGGCTCGGATGGCGCCGCTCGAGACCTGCAGGCGCGCCTCCACCGCCTTGCCAGCGTGTGAAGCCGTGAGCGCCTCCTGGTAGATCGTGAGCAAGTCCTCGGCGAGGGGCGTGCGAGCCATCGTGGGGTGGATATAGTCAAGTCCAGAACCAAGCGCAAAACCAACGATGGAAAGCGAGGGATCCACAGCGATTTTCGTCACCGCGCCCGGCCAAAGGCGCGAAAGTTGTTGGGTTGTCCTGGCGGAAGTAGGCTTCGTGACCAGGATGACCGGCGCCCGCTTTGGCCTGGTGTTTTCCCTTGTTTCCGGAGTCTCCGCCCTGTCGACGGAGGCCTGGGCCGCCTGCGTGAACGGCGTCGGCGAAGAGTGCGTCTCCTTGCGCGAGAGCTTTCCGGTGGGCCCGGTGGACTTCTTCGCCACCGGCGGCTCGTTCGCCATCAACGACGATGACGACGACCGCCCCGACGCGGTCCTCGACGTGGCCGAGGTGACGGTCCCCGAGCGCCGGATCCCTGGCCGCGCCACCCTGGAGCGGGCCTACCTCTACTTCGGCGGGTCGCTGTTCCAGGACAACGACGGCATGGACGCACCGGACATGGACGTCGAGATCCAGGTTCCCGGGAGCAGCAGCTTCGTCACGGCCACGGGCGATCAGGTCTATCAGTCCGAGCCCATCCCCGGCTTTCCGGAGGTCACGCTCTACACGGTCCGGTCGGACATCACCGAGATCATGCGGGCGGCCGGCGGGCAGATGGTCGGCACCTACCGCGTGCGCGGCTTCGCCGCCGACATCTTCTACGAGGACCGCGAGCACACGGTGGCGAACGCGTCGTTCTCGATCGTCCTCGTCTTCCGCGAGCCCCGCCTGCCCAAGCGGCGCATCGTCCTCTTCGACGGCATGCAGGAGGTCCTCGGCTCCACCGTCACGCTCGATCTGTCGGGGTTCATCGTCTCCGAGATCCCATCCGGCTCGCTGACGATCTACGCGCTCGAGGGTGACTGCAACCCCGGCCCCGAGTCCTGCGCCAACGGGAACAACCTCTCCGGGCTCGAGCGGATCTTCGTGATCGGCGCGGACGCGTCCCGTACGCTGGTCCTCAGCGATCCGATCAACCCGCCCAACGACATCTTCAACCGCACCATCAACACGGTCGATCCGCCCCTCACCAACGTGCCGGGGACGGACATCGATCGCTTCGACATCACGCCGGTCCTGCGCCCGGGTGATCAGAGCGTCACGGTTCAGGTGACCTCGCCCGCCCCCAAGTCGCCGTACAGCGGCGAGCTGATCGGGCTGGCGTACGTGGTCGTCGGCATCGACGTGTTCGCGCCCGACCTGGAGCCGGACTCCCGCATCGAGATCACCACCGCACGCGGGGAGAAGCTCGACGCCTTCTACCCGGGCGATCCGCTGCGCGTCACCTTCGCGCTCAGCAACACCGGCAACCTACCCGGCACCGGCGTCACCCTCGACACCGACCTGCCGGAGAACGCCACCGCGTTCATGGTGGATCGGATCCCGGAGAACGCCGGCTCGACCGTCGACGAGACCGGCGGCGCCGCGGGCAAGGGACGGGTCAGCGTCGACGGGATCTCGGTCCGCCACGGCGAGGTCCAGGGCCTGACGATGCTGGTCGAGACCGAGTGCCCGCTGCCCGAGGGCGGCACGTTCGCGATCAGCGGTGAAGTCGGCGCGCCGGTCGAGGGCGGAAACCCATTTACGCTCACCGCCTCGGTGGCGCTGCTCCCGCGCGACATCTGCGGGCCGCGCTTCTATCTCTTCGGCGGCGGCGGCTGCCGCATCGCGGGCGGACGGGCCGGCGGCGGCTCGCTCTGGCTCGGCATCCTCCTGATCGCGGGCCTGCTCTCGATCCGCCATGGGCGCGGGCGCCGCCTCGCGGTGCTCCTCTTCGCGGGGTCCGTCAACTCCGCCTGCGGAGGCCAGATCAACGAGGCCGATCGTCCGCCGCCGGCCGAGCTCGGGATCCTCTGCCCGGACGCCCTCGACATGGTCGCCGTCCCCGCCCTCGCCGGTCGCGACGCCTTCTGCATCGATCGCTACGAGGCCACGATCGAGGCAGACGGCAGCGCCGCCTCCACCCGGTTCGTACGCCCGGCCCGCGGCGTCACCTGGTTCCAGGCCCGCGACGCCTGTGAGCGCGCCGGTAAGCGCTTGTGTACCGCGGATGAGTGGCAGACCGCGTGCCGTGGCGACGCCGACAGCACGTACCCGTACGGCGACGTGTGGGAGCCCTCCACCTGCAACGGCTTCGACGCCGCGCGGCGCGACGTCGTGGAGACCGGCGGCATGATCTACGGCGCCATCGCCGACGACGGCTCCCTGGTGGCCCGCGGCTGCGTCGGGCCGGTCGGCGCCTACGATCTCTCAGGCAACGTCTGGGAGTGGAACGCGACCTCGTTCTTCGGCGACACCCAGCGCGGGATCGCCGGCGGCGGGTACCGCTCGAACAAGATCGGCCTCCGCTGTGTCACCGGTGAGACCCACGCGGTGCCCGACGAGGAGAACGACGCCTTCGGCTTCCGCTGCTGTCGCGACGCCATGTAAGGATCGCCGGCCCGTCCGCCACCAGGGGGGATGGATGCGCTCCTCCTGGCCGGCCTCCTGATCGCGGGAACACCGAACCCGAAGAAGAAGACGGTCGTCGACTTCTCCGACCTCGAGCTCTCGGGATCGCTGGTCGCGCCCGAGGGATCGTTCCTCTCGGCGCGACCCGGCGGGACGCAGGACGCCGACTACTTCCGCGCGTCCGCTCTCGCCGGCGAGATCCCGCAGGCCGAGGCCATCACCGCGGAGGGTCTGCTGGCGGGCCATGATCTGCCACTGTCCGCACCGCCGGCCTGCCGCGTGCTCCTCTGCGCCGCGGCGGAGGCGGCGCCCATGGTCCTGGCAAGTCGGCCGGAGGTGACCCACCTGGTGCAGGTTGGGTTGACATCGACGATCGACGCTTCGCGATTCAACCGGGGTCCGCTCGAGCTGATCCTGTTGGTGGACCGGTCGGGATCGATGGCCGGCCAGCCGCTCGAGCTGGTCAAGGAGACCCTGTCGGCAATCGCGGCGAAGATGACGCTCGAAGACGATCGGATCGCGATCGTCGCGTTCGGGGATCGCGCCGAGGTGGTCCTCCGGCCGACGCGCGATCGAGCGCGGATCGCCCGCGCGATCGCCTCGATCGAGGCCGGCGGCTCGACCGCGATGGAGGCCGGCCTGGCGCGCGCCTTCGCGCTGGCCGCCGGCGAGCGCGGGTTCGACGGGACCCGGCGCGTCATGCTGTTCACCGACGAGCGCCCGAACGTGGGCCGGACCGACGCGGGGGGCTTCCGCGCCCGGGCCGAGGCAGCTGCGCGGCGCGGGGTCGGCCTGACCACCATCGGCGTCGGGACCGAGTTCGGCGTCGAGCTCGCCACCGCGGTCAGCGGCGTTCGGGGCGCCAATCTCTTCTACTTCGCCGACCCGACGACCATGAAGCGCCGCATCGAGGAGGAGCTCGACCTGATGACCACCGAGCTCGGACACGACCTCGAGCTCTCGATCACGCCAGCGCCGGAGACGAGGGTCGTCGATCTGTACGGCGTCCCCGCCGGCTTTTGTCGCCGGAGGGGCCGCGCGCTGGTGGTGTCCGTGCGCTCGCTGTTCGCCAGCAAGCGGCGCGGCGCCCTCTTTCTCGCGCTCGCGAGCGACGAGGCACTCCCGCGCTCGCCGTCCCGGCTTCGCGGGATGACCTCCGGCCTGGAGGCCTCATCCGGCTCGACCCCGGACTCCGCGCTCGTTCGAGTGGCGCTGTCGTTCGTGGAGAGCGGGGGGCTGCCTCGCTCGCAGTCGCTGGCGGTGCGCGCGGGGCCGCCCACCCACGGGCTCACGCGCGGAGCTGCGATCATCGACGCGTTCGTGGGTCTCTCCGCGGCCACCGACCAGTTCCATCGGCTCGGTGATCCGGATCGCGCGCTGGCGGCGCTCACCCCGGTGGCGGCGCGCTTTCGCGACCTCGACGATCCCGACCTCGCGGAAGAGCGCCGAATGATCGAAGCCGTGGAGTCGACGCTTCGAGGATTCAGACACATGCCGAGCGCGCGACGGTGAGAGACGATCTGCCCCGCGCGCGGGTGCCCCAGAGGTGAACCCGTGGATGGTCGCCGGCGTCGCGCTGCCGCTAGGATCGACCGGGTGCCCCGATGGATCGTCCTTGCTCTCGCGCTGGTCGCCTGTGCCCCCGACGCCGCGGACGCCCCTGACGCCGGCGGCGACGCTTCGACGTTCGACCGCGGCGACACCGGCCTGGTCGACGCGGGCACGGCCGACGGCGGCGCGGCCCCCGACGGCGGCCCCCCTCCGGGCCAGGTCACGCTGGGCGGCGATCGACCGGCCCAGATGGTGGTGCCTGAGGGCTACGACGGCTCGCCCCGGCCGCTCGTGATCCTGCTCCACGGCTACTCCATCGACGCGGCCGCGCAGGACGCGTACTTCCAGATGTCGGCGCGGGTAGACGAGCGCGGCTTCTTCCTGCTGCTCCCGAACGGCACCCCGGAGGCCTCCGCCGCCGGCTACCGCTTCTGGAACGCCACCGACGCCTGCTGCAACTTCTACGGCAGCACGGTCGACGACGTCGCCTATCTGCGCGGCTTGATCGACGAGGCGAAGATGTCGTTCGCCATCGGCTCCGTCCACCTGATCGGCCACTCGAACGGCGGGTTCATGGCCTACCGGATGGCCTGCGACGCCGCCGACGCCATCGACTCGGTCGTCTCTCTCGCCGGCGCCACCTTCCTCGACGACACCCGCTGCCGGCCCACCCGCCCCACCCGCGTCCTCCAGATCCACGGAACCAGCGACACCACCATCCTCTACGCCGGCGTCGCGACCGGCCCCATGCAGTACCCGGGCGCCGAAGACACGGTCCGTCGCTGGGCGGCCCACGACGGCTGCGATCCCACCACCATCGACAACGGCGCCCCGCTGGACCTCGACCTCACGCTCACGGGAACCGAGACCGACGTCATGGTCTACGAGCGCGGCTGCGCCCCCGGCGTCGACGCCGAGCTCTGGCGGATCAACGGCGCCGGCCACATCCCGACCCTCACGCCCGACTTCACCGACCGGATGCTCGACTGGACGCTCCCGCCGGAGTGAGCCTGCGCCGCCGGTCGACGCTGCGCTGGAGTTCAATCTTCCGGCGGGCGAGACTCGCGCGAACGCGCCATGCGCCCGCTCGTCCTCGCCCTCGTGATCGCCGGATGTCCGGCGGCCGATCCGCCCGCGCCCCCGCCGCGACCGCCCGGGGCCGTCCCGTACGACTGCGCCTTCGCTGATCCGTCCGCCGCCTCGTGCACGCCAAGCCCGGTCTGGATCGCCGAGCTCGATCGGATGGGTGCGCGCGCGATCGAACCCGGCGACGACCCGCTCTCGCAGGCGGTGTGCCGCCGGGCCGCCGCCGCTCTCGACCAGGCGCTCGCCGCCGATCCGGCGCGGCTGACAGAGGTGGAGCGAATCGTGGCGCAGAACGGCGCGCTGCGCCTGGTCGGTCCCAAGAGCTGCGAGCGCGACGGCGCGGGCGGGATCTCGCGGAGAGCCTCGCAAGCCATCTTGCATCTGGCGCTGCCGGCCGCGGCGCTCGACGCGCTCGGCGGCGAGCCGTGGTCCGATCTCGAGAGCTGGCTGGGCCCCCACTCCGACTGGGTCGACCGCAGATCCGAGCACGCCCCGCTCTTCCACGACACCATCGAGTTCTTCACCCAGGCCTTCCGACCGCTCAGGAGCGGATCGACCCACGCGGTGGTGAGCCAGATGGTCGCGATCGATACGGCCTGGCACGTCCACGTGACCCCCGTCGTGGGCAGGATCGAGCTCCGGCGCGGCGACGGCCTCGGAGCGCCCGCCTGCATCGGGAAGCTCGACGCCGCCCGTCTTCGCTGCCGGGCGGGGCGCCTGCGTCCGGTCCCTGAGGCGGACCTCCCCACGAACGCCTTCGTCCAGCGTCCGGGCCCGGGTCTGGTGGATTGCAACCGCTGCCACGCCGTGCCCGAGGCGAACGCCAACCTGGTCGACCTTCCCGCGGGAGACGTCGACGCGCTCACCACCCGGCGAGCGCTGTTTCTCGAAGGCGCAGAAGAGGGAGTCGAGACGATCCGGACGAGGCTCCAGTGAGGATCAGTTGTCGCCGCCGGCGGTGGTGCCGGTGTCCGTGATGCCCGTATCGACGCCTGTGTCGACGCCGGTATCCCCGGTGCCCGCCTCGCCGACCCCGGTGTCCGGGACGACGATCGGCATCGTGTTCCTGAGACGACACCGGCCCAGCTCGCAGTAGAACTGCGTCTGACCGTTGCCGTCACCATCGCAGTCGGTGTCGACCTGGCAGGTCTTGTCGAAGAACGGTGACAGCGCCTTCTGGCAGGTCTCCTGGTAGCAGACCTCGTCGGCGGCGCAGTCCTCGGCTTTGGTACAGTCGCCGCTGCAGCTGGTCAAAAGACCGCAGGCGGCGAACAACATCGCGGAGCAGAGCAGTTTCAACGTGGACATGGGGAGCAACTCCGAAGCTCAGCCTAGCGGCGCGGGAGGCCAGGAGCAAATCCGTGGCCGACCCCTGCAGGATTCCAGCATTACGCGGCCTCGAGGGCGCCCTAGGAGCGTGTAGCGCGTAAGCGCTCACGCGACCCCGGTCCGGGTCCCGGTCCCGGTCCGGGTCCCGATCTGAAGATGGCTGCCTTGAGTCAGACGCTCGCGACGGTCGCGAGCTTCGATCGGTAGAGCTTGAGCAGGTTGTGGGTGAGGCAGACGAGCGTCCACTCGGCTCGTACCTTGAAGAAGGAGCGGAGCGAGAACCGGCGGAATCCTCGTGCCCCTTTGATCTGTCCGAGCGCCGGTTCGACGATACTCTTGCTGCGGGCGTAGACCGCCTTGCCGTCGGCGCGTTTGCAACTTGTCTCGCATTCGCTTGCGAGCGAGCGAGGCAGGTGTGGGCTCCGAAGCTGATGAGGACGGAGTCGACGCGTCTTGGTTCTGTTCGCGTCCAACAGCGATGTGGGCATCGATCTGATTGTTGTCGCAGAATTCGATGTTGGTCGCGCTCAGATAGCCGTTGTCTGCCGTCATCTTCCGCGGAGCATCGCCGCAGTTGCCGAACACATCACGGAGCATCGGGACGAGGTGTTGCTGATCAGGTGCCTGGTTGCTGACCCCTTCGGCGACAATCACCTGAGCGTGCTCATCTACGACAACTTGGGCATTGTAGGCCTGGAGGTACGCTCCCTCCTTCAACATGATCCTGCTGTCTGAGTCGGTGAAGTTCCTCTGAGCGTTGGGCCTCGGTGTGCCGTCCACATTGGCAGGAACGCGATGATGCGGCCATCCATCATTTCGTTCAGTTGGGTCTGGGGATGGTTCGAGCTGGTCAGCCTGCGCTCTTGCCTTCTCGGCTCGAGTTCTCGCTCGCTTCTGCTCCACCCGATCCACAAGAGCATCATCCGCTTTGCTCTGCTGCTCTTCGGCTTGCCTGCGCAATTTCTCCGCGCGAGCCCTGGCGGCATCCTGTTCCAGCGCAGCCTTCGCTTCTCGAATGCGGGCAAGGCGGGATTCACGGCGAGCGAGCTCCGCTGGGATGTCCTCTTCAGTCTCCTCAACGCCCAGCCGCTCGTCTTCCTCTTGGTCGATCGTGCGCGCTCGCTCCAGCAGCTCTTCGATCTCGAGAGACAGCCGCTTCTCCTCCTCGGCCATCCGCTCGTAGGTCATCGCCTTGTGCTTGCTCGCGTTCGCCTGCACCTTCGAGCCATCGAGTGCGACGTGTCCGAGCCGCACCAAACCTGCTTTCTGGCAAAGCTTCAGGACTTCGAGGAAGAGCGCTTTCAGTGCCTCCAGGTGGACGAGCCGAAACTCGTTGATCGTCGTGAAGTGGGGATGACTCTCTCCAGCCAGCACCCGGAATGGAATGTCTTCGTAGGTCGCCCGCGCGATCCTCCGCGACGAATAGATGCCGGTGCAGTAGGCGTACAGAAGCAGCGCGATCATCATTCGAGGCGAGTACGGTCCTTGGACTGGATCGAGATCTCGATCGCGCTCAGCTCTACCTCATCGACGACGTCCAAGACGAAGTACGCGAGATGATTTTCTGGGAGCCACTCGAGAGGGGACGGCGGGAGCAAGAACGATTGTCTCGGAGTCCAAGAACACAAGAACTGCAACCCGGTCACGCTCACGTCCGCGATCAGCTTCGGCGGGCATCCGATTCCATCGTGAACAACACCGCCGAGGGCGCCGGAGAGTTCAATCAAGCTCAAGCGCGTTGTCGAGATGCTCACGCGCCTCATCAAGTCGATGAACGCACGCCGGGCTGCATGATCGCCATCGGGACCGGGACCGGGACCCGGACCGGGCTCGCGGTAGCGCTACGCGCTACACGCTCTTAGGAGAGGCTGACGCGCCCGAGCGGCTGGACCGTCAGCTGCGGGGGAAGCTCGGAGAACGACAGCACCGCAACGTCGGGGAGCTCCTCCTCCAACAGCTTGCGCAGGTACCGGCGGATCTCCGTATGCGTGAGGATGATCGGCCGGACCCCGGCCTGGACCACCGGCTGGAGGGTCCGAGCCACCGCCCGGATCAGCCCGCGCCTGAGCTCGGGCTCCAGCGCGACGTAGCTCCCTCCCGGCACGTGCGTGATCGCCGATCGCACTGCGTCCTCGAGGACCGGATCCACCAGCACCACCGACAACCGCCCGCTCATCCCGGCGAAGGCATGGCCGATCTGCAGCGCCATCGAGGCCCGCACTGCCTCGGTCAAGAGCACGCCGTCGTTCTGGTGCGTCGCCTGATCCGCCAGACACTCGAGGATGGTCTTGAGATCCCGGATCGAGATCCCCTCGTCGGCGAGCCGGCGAAGCACGTCGGTGAGCTCGCGAATGGACACGACCTTCGGCACGGTCTCCCGCACGAGGGCGGGGTAGACCTTGGCCAGCCGATCGAGCATCTCCGAGGTCTCCTGGAGCCCGACGAACGCGCGCGCGTGGCGGCGAAGCTGCGAGGCGAGATACAGGGCGATCACGCCGGCGGGCGTCCAGGTGGCGACACCGGCCGCCTCGAGCGCGGACTGCTTGTCGAGCGGCACCATTCCGACCTCCGTGCCGGCCAGCGGATGGATCGCCGGTACCACGCTCACACCGAATCGCTTCAGCCGGGCCGGCGTCTCCACGGCCATCGCCCGATCAATCGCGATCGTCTCCTCGAGGACCGGCACATCCTTGATCCGGACCACGCAGGTTCCGGGCGCGAGACCGGGCACGTTCGAACGAACCCGCACGCCCGGAAAACGAACACCGGTCTCGAGGTACATCGCGTCGCGCAGCTGCGGGATCAGGACGCCGAGCAGCTCGGTGTCCCCATCGGCCACGCCCGAGCCGAACCCGAGGGCCTTGGAGAGCGTTTGGTCGAGATCGATCCCGATGGGAGGGACGGCCGGCGCCACGCTGTCGGCCGCCGCGCGCTGCGCCTTGGCCTGCCGGAGCTTGTGATCGAGCGACTGTTGAAACGCACCCTTGCCCTCCGCGCCGGCGGCGCGCTTCGACGCGCGGCTTCGGATCCGCTGGGCGCCGAACGCGAGAACGCTCGCGATCACCGCGAACGGTGCGAACGGCAGCCCTGGGATGGCGCCGAGCGCCAGGGCGAAGCCCGCCCCGACCAGCAGCACCTTGGGACGCGCGAGCAGCTCATCCCGAAGGTTGGCGGCCAGATCGTTCTGCGCGCTCCGGCCGTCGACCCGGGTGGTCAGGATCCCCGCGGCCAGCGTGATCAGCAACGCCGGGATCTGCGAGACCAGGCCGTCGCCCACGGTCAGGATCGAATAGATGTCGAGGGAGCCGCGAAGCTCCAGGTGGTCGCGGGTCACGCCGAGGACCATTCCGGCGACGAGGTTGAGCGCAGTGATCACGAGACCTGCGATCGCGTCGCCCTTCACGAACTTCATGGCGCCGTCCATCGCGCCGTAGAACTGCGCCTCACGCCCGAGCTCGACGCGCCGGGCCTGTGCGTCCTCATCCGTCAGGGCGCCCGAGCGCAGCGCTGCGTCGATCGACATCTGCTTGCCCGGCATCGCGTCCAGGGTGAACCGCGCGCCCACCTCCGCGACGCGCTCCGCGCCTTTCCCGATCACGAGGAGCTGGACCAGCGTGATGACCAGGAAGATCACCAGGCCGACCACCAGATCCCCGCGGACGACGAACTCACCGAACGCCTTCACCACCGTCCCGGCGTCACCCTTCGACAGGATCATGCGGGTGGTCGAAACGTTGAGCGCCAGGCGGAAGAGCGTGGTCATCAGGAGGAGCGAGGGAAACGTCGACATTGCGAGCGGTCGTTCCGACATCAGCGTCGCCACCAGGACGAGCGCGGCCACGGCCAGGTTGGTCGCGAGCAGGACGTCGAGCACGACCGACGGCAGCGGGAGGATCATCATCCCGACCACGGCCGCGACCACGATCGCCAGCACGACGTCGGGATTGCGCGCGAGACCGTCCAGCGGAACGGCATCCAGGGAGCGACGAAGCGATGTCACGGCTCACCCCCGATCAGCGAGAGCAGCGCCCTCGCCTTGTTCTCCAGCGCCGACTCCCTTCGAACCTCGGCCTTCTTCGCCGCGCTCCGGATCAACCGCACCGCCTCCCTTCGCCGGCCCGACTCGATGAGGAGCTCGGCCAGGTTGAGGTCGGCGCGCGGATCTCCGGGATCGAGCGTCTGTGACCGGCGATAGCAGGCCATCGCCGCCTCCTTGTCCCCCAGCCGATCCTTGGCCAGCCCCAGCGCCAGCACGAAGTACGCCTCGTCCGGCTCGAGCGCCTCCAGGCCCTCGAAGATCACCGCCGCCAGACGATAGCCGCCGCTCTCGAGATAGTGGCGCCCGATCTCCGCGACCGCGAACAGGTCGGCCCGCGCATAGCCGTACGCCTCCGCCACGGAGCGGCAGACGATGGCCCGCGAGGCCTCCTCCGCGGGCAGGGCGCGCACCTTGCCGAGCGTGTCGAACATCGCGGTGCCGTCGATGCGCTCGAACTCGAGCGCCACCGGAGCAGCGATCAGCGCGACGGCGCGGGGCGCGCGAGCCGGAGGCGCACGCTGGGGTTGGGGCTTGGGCGGGGGACGGCGGGCGGCGGATGGACGCATGGTGATCTCCTGGATGGGTCAGTCGAGCGGCTGCCGGGCGGCGTCGATGTCCGCCTGGATCGCCTCGTAGGCGTCGAGGAACGCGGCCAGACGGAAGATCCGCTCAGCCTTCTCCGCGTCGACGGAGACCGGCTGGGCGGCCTTCGCGCGGATGTTGCGAACGGAGGCTTTGAGCTGGCCGACGGTCTTTGGCTTCAGCGGCGCGCGAGGGAGGCGCAGATCGTCGGCCGCCGCCGGTCGGCTCATCCGACCGGCGAGTGGCGAGCTGATCTCCAGATCCTCTGGCCGCACGATGTCGACGTCGGCCAGCGCGAGCGCCTCCCGGATCTCGTACGCCTCGGGCTGCTGCCCTGTGAGGGCTCTTGAGAGTCCCGCCTCGAGTCGCTGCATGCCGGGGAGCGATCCAATCCATGGACCACGTTCGGTGCCCTGAAATCGCGGGCCTTTCGGCATTCGTCCGTCCGGATCCGTCCGGATGTCCGGACCGGGCCGGACGGAAGGCAACCGAGCTTTGAGGGATCGTGGCAAAGACCCGAGTCGGGCCAGGAGGGACGGCGCGGTCACGCGAGGCGGCTGAGGTCGGCGCGCCTCTCCAGCACGTCGACGCCGGCCTGGTACGTCTGCTTGGCCTCCTCTGCCCGCGCGTCGGCGGTCTCCTTCTGAGTCTCCATCTCGTGCTGGAACGCCGCGGCGTCGCGCTCGATCAGTCCGGCGTTGCGCTGGAGATTGGCGACCTTCCTGCCGTCGGTCTCGTCGATGACGATACTGGCCACGCTCGAGGCGACGGTGCCGATCGGTCCGAAGGGCGCCGAGATACCGGACGCCAGGGCCTTGGACGTGTTGACGTGGATCTGGAGATTGTTGGCCTCGAACTCGGTGTCGGCCTTCTTCTCGAGCTCGTCGAGGTGCTGGTCGCGGAGCGCCTCCCGCTCCTCCCGGGCGGCCGCCCGCTCCTTCGAGGCGGTCTGAAGCTGTTGGATGACGATCGTTTGAATGGAGATTCCCATGCGCGCGCTCCGTGCACCGGTCGTGCCGCGACCGAAGGGACGCCTCGGGGAGATTCGTTCGGCTTTGTCCGTCGTTTGTCCGGCGAGCTTCGGATGAATCCGAACGATCGCACGTCCTCGGAGCGCGACGCGTTTGGCCCGCCGTCTGCATCCGGCGGTCGCATGCAGATCGTAGACAGCCTCGAGGCCAACGCGGCCCAGGCGCTGGAGCAGATGGTTCGTTTGGCGGTCGAAGAGGACCGTGGGCTCGCCTATCGAGAGGGTCTTGCGACGCTCGATGAGGAGATCGAGGGTGCGTTCTCCGACGGCGTCCTGGACGACGGCGAGCGATCCAAGCTCGCGGCGACGTTCGCCGCAAAGGGCCTGGACACGAACGCGATCGATCGCGCGCTGGGTTCGGACGATCCGAAGACCGTGCTGTCCGACGCCGTCCAGGAGGCGCGCGCCCGCTCCGAGAGCGACGCGGCCGAGCGCGCGTATCTCTTGAACGGGCTCGAAGAGACCTACTCGAGCAACCTGAAGGCGGCCTCGGAGGCGAGCAACGCCGAGCACCGAACCTACATGACGATCATCGGAAACATGAAAGCGTAACCAAGCAAAGAGGAGCGATCGAAGATGACCAACCCACGACCCACTACCCTTCCCGAGAACGGCCCCGGATCCCTGCAGTACCAGGCCGATCACACTCCCGTCACGCGGCCTGCCAGCAGCACCGGGACCACCGCGGGCGCCGGTCTCTCGCGGACCCCCATCGGCCCGTCCAACCCGACGACGGGTCCGGCCGCGGATATCCAGGTCAACGCGAGAGAGACCGAGGTTCAGCTCCGCTTCCGGCAGGAACCCGCAGAGCCCGAGGGCCCGGTCGGCGTTCCGGGAAACTTCATGACCTACCTCGCAGAGGTCCTCCATCGCCTGTCTCGAGAGCGCGCCGGGCGGCTGGAGGAGCTCGCGAAGGACCAGGAGGCGATCGGCACGAAGCGCCGGGCGCTCTCGGACATGCTCAAGCGGTTCAACGAGGACGCCGCGGGCGGCCTCTCGACCCAGGACATCGAACGCTACCAGACGGAAGCCGGGGAACGGGGCGTCGACCAGAGCGTGTTCACCGCGCTCTCCACCGAGCTCTCGCAGGAACCGACGAAAACGCTCCAGTTCACCTCGACCGATCCGAACAAGGAGGCTGCCCTCCAGAAGCTCCTCACCAATGTCAAAGAGGCGATTGATAATGCCCGGGACAACCTCGGCGAGGAGCAGGAGGAGCTCTCCTTCACCATGCGGAAGGAGTTCAACCAGTACGGGACTTCGCTCGAGCAGGCGAACCAGGTCCAGCAGATCGAGAAGGATCTGTCCGACCGAATCTCGATCGCGTGAGGTGAGAGAAATGGGATCCATGGCGACCATTCGTAATCAGCTGGGCCTCTCGGCGTTCAAGGACCTCCAGGCGGACAGCTCGCTGGCGGCCTCGGAGATCGAGACCAACAAGGAATCACGGGAGAGCCTGAGAAAGCGCATCGACGGGGCCGAGGACCACGAGGACGCTATCTCCTCGGAGCTCCTGGCGAAGTCGAACGAAGGCACGTGGACGCGGTTCTGGCACTCGGTGAACCCGTTCCATCACGACAACACGGACGAGCTGCTCGGCGAGTCGAAGGTCGTGCACGCCGGCATCGAGCACGACGAGACCAAGCTGTCGGTCCTCGGCGAGGCGCAGAAGGAGCAGTTCGACGCGGTGGTGGACAGCCAGGACAAGCTGCGGAAGCAGCTGGACGCGCTGCAGGAGATCGACCGTCATCTCGAGCGCGCTCAGAAGCTGGTGTGAGGACGTCATGGCGAGCATCCACGACGGCGGGCCCTCGAGAGGCCGTACCCTCGACGACATCCTGCTTCGCGTGAAGCAGGGGGCCGACGAGGAGCAGGCGGAGGCGAAGAAGCGGCGCCACGAGACCCGGAGCACCCGGCTCGAGGCCAACGAGCGGCGCTACGAGAAGCGGCTGGAGTCCGCCGGTGCCGAGGGCAAGGCGATCGGTGAGGAGCAGACGGTCGAGACCGACTCGACGCTGATCGGCTGGGGGATCGGCACCGGAGGAGGAACCGGCTTCCTGGTGGGCGGTCCGCTGGCGCTCCTCGGAGGCCTGATCCCCGCCCACAAGTGGCGCGGGATGGGTGAGGTCGCCAAGCGCGGCTTCTCGGAGGGGGCGCGCAAGGCCGCGCTCGACGAGAGCCACCACGGGGACCTCGTCGGCGCCGAGGTCGACCTCGCGGAGGCGATGGAGAAGACGGCGTCCAACCAGGTGGCGCGGGCTCGGTTCGCCAAGGACCTGGCGGGATCGTTCGAGTCCGAGCTCCGGGCCGGCCGCAATCGCGCCGTCGACGCCGAGAACGCGTCGCTGGGGACGACGAGGGGGACCGCAGCCTACGCCGCCAACCTCACGAGCGCACGGGCCTCGCTCGAGATGGTCGACGACGCCCTGCGGGAGGGCCGTGCCTCCCGCGACGATGCCCACGACCGGAAGATCGCGCAGCTCCAGCAGGCGCACGCGGCGGAGCGCCTCCGGGCCCACGCCGGGGCGAGCCGAGCGCTCAAGGACGGCGCCAAGATGTTCGTCTCGGACATCGGCCTCGCGTTGGCGTGGTGCACGTACGGCATCAGCGCGGCGGTCGCCGCCATCGCCAACGGCATCACCGACATCGCCGTCGAGGAGTCTTTGAAGGGCGCCGAGCGAGACGCGGCGCAGGCGGAGAAGAGCTCCGCCGCGCTCCGCAGGACGGAGCTGCTGCTCGAGGACCAGGCCGACGGCGCGGAAGAACGGTTGGAGGAGGAGATGCAGCGTCTCGACGAGATCGCTGCTCATCAGACGAGCATCCTGAAGAAGATGGATGCTTGAGGAGGGGACGATGGTCAGCGGCGAATACTGGTACGTGATGAGTCAACAGCACGCGGAGGCCCGCCAGCGAGAGCGGGATGCGGTCGCGAGCCTGGAAGGCGCCAAGGCGTCCGTCAGCACGACGCTGGAGGCAAAGGCCGAGACGGGCAAGAAGGCGAAGGATCAGCAGATCGACGCCAGCTTCTCCCAGACCCGCGCGCAGCTCGTCGCGACGATCGTCTCCATGTGCGGAGGCGGCGGAGGCGGACGAGGAGGCGGAGGAGGCGGCGCGGCCGGAGCCGGCGCGGCCGGAGCCGGCGCGGGCGGGAGCGGCGCGTTGAGCCCTCCGCCCGGCACGACCGGGAACGCGCCGAACTCCGCGACCAACTTCATCCTCGCCAACCTCGGCATCGTCGGCGCGCTGATTCGAGGGGACTGGAAGGAGGCCCTTCTTCAGCAGGTCCCGCTGGTCAATGCGGTCTCGACCGCGTCCCGGGCGGGCGAGTCGAAGGACGGGTCAGGGGTCGCGTCTCCAGCACAGCGCGCCCGCGACCTGCCCCAGGACGTGCTCTTGGACTTCCCGGCCTCACTGGATCGGGATGGCGCCCAGCAAGCCGAGCGGGAGGAGCGGGCCCTCGAGGAGAGCGCCGGCGCGGCGGAGGACCGCTGGCGCCGCCGGCTCGCTCGACGCAAGCGGGATCGCGAAGAGGCCCGCGCGACGGAGGACCTCTTGCTTCGTGCGCAGCAGAACACCGTCAGCCTTGCGTGAGGAGAGGGACGATGATCAACGTCAGCGGCAACGGCACGACCATCGCCACCGGAGCGGGCGACGACCGGTGGAGATCGATCATGCGGACGACGGTCGCGTTCAGGTTTGGGTGGACGACGTCGAGGTCTGGGCCGGGACCGACGACCAAGCCGCCCACCTCACGCTCAACACCGGCGACGACGAGATCGTGAATCGGGCGTGCTCGACACCGACGCGGAGGACACGGTCTCGTCCGAGGAGCCGCCGGACGATCCGCCCGCCGCCGTCCCGGCCGGGGAGGCGAGCGCCGACTTCGATCCCCAAGCGGACGCCATCGCGCTTCACGACGCGATGGACGGCCTGGGAACCGACGAGAAGACGCTCATCGAGATCCTGTCGAACCGGACGAATGAGGAGATCCGCGCGATCGAGGAGGAGTAGGCGCTTGCGGCTCCTGGGCGAGCGAGGCGCTAGAACGCCGCCCGGTACAACCGGCGCGCCGCCTCTTCGGTCAGCATCACCGGGTTGGCCGGCGCGCAGGCATCCGTGATCGCCTGCGGGACCATGCGCTCGATCATCTCCTCGCTCACGCCGCACGCCGAGAGCGTGCTGGGGAGGCCGATCGCGTCCCGGAGCGCCACGATCGTCTGCAGGCACGCTTCCGCCTGGGCGTCGACGCCGTCGACCTCCACGCCGAGGGCCTTGGCCGCAAAGGCGTAGAGCTTGCGGGTGGCCTCGTCCTGGAGGTTGAAGCGGATGACGTGGGGAAGCATCAGCGCGTTGGCGAGGCCGTGGTGGAGGTCGGCGACGCTCGAGAGCGGGTGCGCGAGGGCGTGGCAGGCGCCGAGGCCCTTCTGGAACGCGATCGCACCGGCGGAGGCGGCGACCATCATCTCCTGGCGGGCGCGCAGGTTGTGGCCGTCGCGGACGGCGGTGAGGAGGTGGGCCCCGATGCGGGCGAGACCGGCCATCGCGAACATGTCCGCGAACGGGTGGGTGCCCTTGCAGACGTAGGCCTCGAGGCAGTGCGTGAGCGCATCCATGCCGGTGGCGGCGGTGATGTGCGGCGGAAGATCGACGGTCAGACCCGGGTCGCAGATGGCGACGTTCGGCATCATGTGCGGGCTGAAGATGACGACCTTGCGGTGATCATCGCCGAGGACGATCACGCTCGAGCGGCCGACCTCGCTGCCCGTGCCGGCCGTCGTGGGGATGGCGAGCATCGGCGGTTGGTTGCCGTGGATGCGCTCCGAGCCGTTCTTGGTGTCGTCGTACTCGGTCAGGGGCAGCTCGTGCGTGGTCTTGAGCCGGATGGCCTTGGCCACGTCCATCGGAGCGCCGCCGCCCAGGCCGATGATCAGGTGGGCCTCGACGCGTCGATAGGTCTCGACGCCGTCGAGTACGTCCTGCTCCTTCGGGTTCTTCGAGACGCCCAGGTACGGCGCGCTCGACAGGCCGGCGTCGGTGAGGACGCTCTGGACGCGGTCGAGGAGGCCGGCGTCGGCGACACCGCGGTCCGCGACGATGAGCGCCCGGCTGGCGTCGAGACGGGCCATCTCCTGCGGGATCCGCTCGATGGCGCCCGGACCCATCACCATCCGGGTGGGAAAGCTCATCTCGACGATGGGGAGGTCGTTCGACATGCGGGCTCGCTACATCGAAAACGAGCCGCCCGTAAAGGGCATCAACGACGGCGCCGGAACAGCAGCAGTCCGAGCAACAGGAGCGCGAAGGGGGTGCCGCTGGAGGTGCGCGTGTGCGTGGTGCAACCGCACCCGCCGCCGATCATCCGGCCCTCGCCGGTGCCCATCGTCTGCCCCGGCTTCATCGGCTGCTCGGGCATCTGGGATCCCGGGTCCGGCATGACGGTGATGGCGACGTCGTCGAGCGCGATCCCTCCGCGGCCGTCTTCGACCTGGACGCGGAACCGCAGCTCCAGCGGCGCGCTGACCACCGGCGCGGTGAAGCGCGCGACCGAGGTCCCGGGGTCGTCGAGCTGGAGGGAGACGCCCGCGGTCTGGGCCCAGGAGAAGGTGAGCCGATCGCCGTCGGGATCGCTGGAGGCGGACGCGTCGAGCGCGACGATGGACCCCGACGTCACCGATTGGTCCCCGTTGGTCACGGCCACCGGCGGCTCGTTGGGCTTCATCCCGGGATCGTCGCCGAGGATGGTGATGAGGACATCGTCGCTGCTCGATCCTCCGCGGCCGTCGTCGACCGTCAGGCGGAAGATCATCGTCTGCGTGTCGGGCGAGCTGGGCGCGACGAAGCTCGCGGTGGGTTGGTCCACCCCGGTGAGCGTCACGGAAGGCCCGGTCACCTGCGTCCAGGCGTAGGTGAGCGCATCGCCGTCGGGATCGAGGCTCTGGGAACCGTCGAGGGCCACCGTGTCGCCGCCGCCGACCTCCTGGTCCTTCCCCGCGTTGGCCACCGGCGGCACATTCACGGGCGGCGCGACCCGGCCGTCGAAGTCGATCTCCAGCATGGCGTCGAGCACGCGGCCGGTGCTCCCGGCGGCCGTGTCGATCACGCGCACGACCCAGGTCCCAGTGGCCGGCTTGCCGTACATCGCGGTCACGTCGTCCACGTAGCTGCGGGTATCCGGAAACACCGCGTAGATGTCGCGGCGGGTCGACTGATCCTCTTCCTCGAGCACCGCCGTGGTGCCGTCCGGGTGCACCATCTCGATGCGAATATCTCCGCGCGCCTCGTGGCTCAGCTCGAGCGAGAAGCGCAGCGACTTCGCGTTGCGTAGGTCGGTCACCTCGAACGAGAGCGGGAGACCGGAGGCGTCACCGTCGGGGACCAGCAGCCCACCGGACGGGATCGTCGCGCTGTAGCGTTCGACCGGCCGATCGACCGCGTGACTGGTGGCGAGGACGAAGCCCTGCACGTCGAGGTCCGGATCGGTCACCGAGGTGCCTCGCACGCGCACGGTCCAGACCCCGGCCTGCGGGGCGTCGACAACCACCTGCTCGACCGTGTCGACGTCATTCGGTCGATCCCGCGCCGCGTCCGCGAAGGGATTGGCGGGGTCGAGGGTCCAGGGGTACTCGGTCTCGCCGTTCGGTGCGAGGAGCTCGAGATCGAGGTCGTTGATCAGGCGGCGCTGCGCCGTGCCCGCGGCAAACGCGTCCAGCCACGTGAGCGTCACCTTCAGCGAGGGCGCTCCGGCGGGGACGTCCATCGGGTACTCGACGGTCTCGCCGTCGCGGGCGGCGCCGCGGATCAGACGGCGACCGGGATCGGCGGCATCCGCCAGGATGAAGTCGGCGGCGGCCTTGGCGTCCGCGTTGCCCCATCCGAAGCGATAGTCGGGGCCGACGTGGAAGACGTCGGTCACGTTGTGGATCATGATCGCGCTCAGCAGATCCGGCGCCCAGCGGTGGTGGTTCTCGCGCTGATAGAGCTGCGCCAGGAGCGTCACCATTCCCGTGACCGAGGGCGTGGCCATCGAGGTGCCGCTGAGATTGCCGTAGCCCCCACCCGGCAGCGTCGAGTTGAGGTTCACCCCGTTGGCGCAGAAGTCCGGCTTGATGCGGCCGTCGTCGGTGGGACCTCGGCTCGAGAAGCTGGCCAGATCGCCGTCGTCGTCGGTGGCGCAGATGATGAGGATGTTCTTCCCCGTGGAGTCGGTCGAGAGTGAGTCGAAGCCGTAGTTATTGTCGACGACCTGGCTCTGCTGGCCCTCGTTTCCCGCCGCCTTGAGCGCGACCAGGAAGAGATCGCGCGAGTCCAGATCGAACTCCCGCGCTACATCGTCGTACGTCCCGAAGTTCGTCGAGCTTGACCCCCACGAATGGTTGTCATGCCAATGGTAGTACTGGTGCTTGGCCTCGCGCCGCTCGGCGTTCGGATCGCCGTAGAAGTCATACGCGATCATCGTCGCGCCGATCGCGTAGCCGCGCGCGCTGGGATCGCCGAGACCAGCCCCCAGGATCGTCCCTGCGGTGTGGGTCGCGTGGTCGATGACGTCGCCGTTCTCGATGTTCGTGACGCGACCCTGGAAATCGGGATGCGTGGCGGAGACCGCGCCGCCGTCCCAGTGTCCGACCAGGATACCGGTGCCGTCGAGGTTGTACGGCGCGGCGATGATCGCGTCGGCGTTGGAGAGCGCGCGCGAGGCGGCGTTGAGCTCGACCTTCGGGTAGACGAAACCGATCGCCGCCACCAACGGCGAAGCCGCCAGCCGATCGAGCGTCGCGCCGGTGGAGCGCGCGCGCGCGAGCTTCACCAGCGCCTCTTCTCGGACGGGCGCGTCGCCGCCCCGCGGCAAGCGGAGTGATTCACCCGCCTCGGGGATCAGCGCGAGGAGCTCGGCGCGCGTCGTGTACGGAGCAAACGCGACCCACAGCGGGTGGGGCAGCGCCCGGTTTCCGAAGGTGCCGAGGTAGGGGACCACCTCGCTCTCGAGGCGATCGATCGGCTCAGCGAACGCGGTGCCGACCACGTTCTCGTCCGACCCCAAGAGCGCGCGCTGATTGGAGCCCGCGCGCTCCCGACGAAACAGGTACGCCTTTTCGGCGACGACCCCGAGGTAGCGCAGCCCGGCGGCAGAGGCCGTCCGGATCTCCGGCCGCGTCAGCGCGCGGCGCGTGAAGACGTAGAAGGCCTCGTGGGCGTTGGGTAGCGGCGAAGCGTGGTCTGCGACCACATCGCGCGCTGCAAATCGAACGCCCTCCTTCGGTTGCACCCAGCCCGGGCGCGCCGCTCCTGCCGACGCAAACGAGAGGAGCAAGGTGGCCACGGACGCCAAAACGCGCACCCCTTAGGTGTACCAGACGTCCCCGACCATCGTGACTCGGTCGCGTATCCGTCGGTCTCGACTCCAAGGCGAGTGTGGTCACTACGCGGATGTGCTACCTTCAGGATCAGAGGAACGACAGAATTAGACGTCAACATTACGGCCGCGTGAGGGCCGAGGGTCGCATTCGCCGGAACCATGAAATCCGGGTCCCCACAGTTCGATTGATCGATCAACTGGGTGAGCAGGTCGGCGTAATCGACAAAAAGGAAGCACTGCGCTTGGCCGAGACCGCAGGTCTCGACCTCGTCGAGATCAAGCCGGAGGTCGATCCGCCGGTGTGCAAGATCATGGACTTCGGCCGCTACAAGTACGAGCTGTCGAAGAAGAAGAGCGCCGCCACCAAGGCGGGCAAGTCGAGCGAGCCGAAAGACATCCGGCTCGGACGCGGCGCCAGCATCGGCTCCGCAGATCTCGAGCGCCGCATCCTGCAGGCGCGCGAGTTCTTGATGGATGGACATCCCGTCAACTTCATCCAGCGCTTCCGCGGTCGAGAGATGGCGCACCCCGAGATCGGCCGCACGCGGCTCGAGCGCGTGAGGAAGGAGCTCGAGGACATTTCGAAGCTTCAAAACGATCCCACGATGAACGGGCGCCAGATGAACATGATGCTGGTGCCGGACAAGGTGAGGATCGAGGCCATCAAGCAGCGAGCGGCCGCCAAGGCGGACGTCATCCCGCGAAGCCCGGACAGCGAGAAGGGGACGGCGGGGAGGACGGACGTCATCCCGCGAAGCCAGGACGGCGAGGGCGCGGGGGAGGCCTCCACGCTGAAGCCCGACGCGTCGTCGTGAAGTCCTGGCCGTGATCGGCCACGCGGAGTCTCAGAACGGGATATCGCTGTCATCGAGGGGCGGGGGCTCGTCGCTCCCGCCACCGGTGTCACCGCCGCCGCCGCCACCACCGCGATCGTAACCGCCGCCGCCGCCGCCGCCGCCGCCGCGGTCATAGCCGCCGCCGCGCGAGTAGCCGCCGCCGCCACCGCCCGCGCCGCGATCGTAGCTGCTGCCGCCGTCCTCGCCGCGCGGTGAACCGAGGAACTGGACCCGCTCGGCGACGATCTCCGTCGTGTACCGCTTCACGCCCTCCTTGTCGTCCCACTCCCGCGTCTGAATTCGGCCCTCGACGTACACCGGGCGGCCCTTCTTGAGGTAGTTGACGCACGCCTCGGCCTGCCGTCCCCAAACCACGATGCGATGCCACTCCGTCCGCTCCTGCTTCTGGCCGCTCTTGTCGTTCCAGACATCCGTCGTCGCCATACGGAAGTTGCAGACCGACTGATTGTTCTGTGTATAGCGCATCTCGGGATCCGCCCCGAGATTTCCGATCAACATCACCTTGTTCAAGCTCGCCATCGTGGCACTCCTTCGCGCGCTGTTGTCGTGGAAGTCAGCGGTCGAGTCAACGTAAGCTTTCGCGCAAACCAGTCCGGTCGGCTCCGATGAACGCACGCTCCGATTCGAGCGACAGGACCGGCACTTGCCTTGGGTTCTCGACGTGAAGCGAATTCAATGGGGCGGCTCGACGTCGCCCTCCTTGCGGATGACGTTGCCCTCGGGATCGGTCACCTCGATCGCCGTATCCCCCATCTTCTCGGGCGGGACTTCGACGCCCCGCACCGCCTCCGGGTTCCGCGGCACGGCGTCCGACTCGAGCGGACGGATCGAGTTGTCCTCCGTCTCGAGGATCCAGTTGTCGTTGACGAGGTGCCAGTGCTGCACCAGCGTGCGGCGCTCCAGGTTGATCGACGGCAGCATCATGTATCTCACGCGGACCGTGACGGTCGCCGCCGCCTCGCCCTCGATGTCGACCTTGATGACCTGGTACGACTCGACGTGGATCGAGTCGTCGTCCTCTTCATACGCGGCGATGAACGCGGCGCGGAGATCGTTGGGGAGGTAGACGGCGGCGCGCTCGAAGTTCTTCCAGCGGTAGGCGGAGTTGTAGCCGTCGACCGCCGCCTGGAGCTCCTCCATCATCGTCTGCCCGCTGGTGGCGCAGCCCGACGCCAGGAGCGCGATCGCGACCCACGGCAGCCTCATGCCCCTTCGCCCTCGGCGCCGGCACCCACGAACCGGTCGTCCTTGTCCCGGAACAGCACGTTGAAGGTGGTGAGGCTGCCGTAGACCTTCGTGATGTATTGCTGCAGCTCCACCTTGTCGGCGTCCGGTATGCTCGAGCTGTTGAGCTTCTGCTCGAGCACGCGCAGCCGATCACGCGCCATCACGATCTTGTGGAAGAAGGCGTCCAGCGGGATCTCCTTCGACTGAAGGTTGACGTCCTTCGGCTGGATCACCAGCGTCCCTCCCTTGAACCGCTCGGCGATCGCCGTGTAGCCGAAGGCCGCCTCCTCTTCGAGCACTTCCTTGAGGACGCGCTTGAGCTCCTGTCGATCCACCGGCGCGACTATCTCCGGCTACCGCGAGGGAGGTCAACGTCCGACGGCGATCAGGTAGACCCAGTTGGCCGCGACCGCTGCGATGGCCAGCCGGCGCAGCACCCGGCGCAGGACGGGAGGAACCTCAGGCCGCCAGGGCTTGCGCGTGAAGAGGACGCGGACGGAGTGCAGCAGGTAGAGGGATCCGGCGACGGCGCCGAGCGCGACCAGCGGGTTCATCGCGAACGCCCGTCCAAAGTCGAGACGGACGAACGCCATCACTGCCCGCGTCCCTCCGCAGGCGAGGCACGGCAGCGAGGTCAGCGTGTGGAACGGACACCTCAGGAAGCTGATCTCATCGAACGGAAAGAAGCGACCGGCCAGGAACGCCGCTGCGATCAGCGGCGCCCAGATGGCCTCGTGCACGACGCGATGGTCCGGCGCGCTCAAAGTCCGTGGGTCGCAGACGCGATCGCGCCCGCCATGCTTCCGATGGTTGCGAGGACGCAGCAGCACGCCACTGCCAGCGGAACGAGCGCCGCGGTCGCCGCCTTCCCGGTCGTGGTCCCGTGCAGCTCCCGCAGCCCGATGATCGCCGCGACGATCTCCCAGACCAGGGCCGCCAGCAGGCCGACCACCGGAACCACCTGGAGCAGAGCGGTCGAACCCTGGGCGAACGCGACCACGCGGAACGTCGCCTCGAACCCGGCGTTGGCGCCGCCGGCCATCATCAGGACCAGGTGGACGACCCCGGCCACCACGAACACGGAGATCACCACGCTCACCGGCACGGTGATGAAGCCGACCACGCTCGAGGTCGCGAGCGCGCCCAGCCCCTCGATCCCGTCCATGCCCGAGCTGCTGCCCATCACCTTCCCGATCACGCTCCCAGTGGCCAGCCCCCAGAGCTGACCGATGATCCCGCCCGCCGTCCCCAGCACCAGAACGTAGATGAACGCCGGTCCGATCCCGGTGGTCCGAGACGCGCCCGCGAAGGTCGAGTTCGACTCGAGGAGCACGCCTTTGATCGTCTCGAAGAGCGACTGCGCCGACTGCGCGTTCTCCCACGGGATGCCGTCGGTGGTCTCGGACCGTCCATCCGCCGCGTTCGAGGTCGTGCGCGGCGCCGCCCACGGGCTCGGCCCGCTCGCCGGTTCACCCGTCTCGAACGGGTTCGCGGCCACGGTCCCACACGCTGGGCAGGCCGCGCCGTAGGTCCCGGTGAACTCGTGGCCGCAGGACTCGCACCGCATGTTCGCCGACGATATCAGCCGGTCTTTCGGATCACCAGGTCGACGACGATGCTGTCCGATCCACCACGGCCGTCCCTGAGGACACTCCACACGCGTACGCGCGTCTCCTCCTGCTCGAGGTCGTCGGCGGAGGGCGCGCGCCAACGTGTCTCGCGATCGCCGATCGTCGTGCTCTTTCCGTCACTGGTGATCCCGTCCGAGATCTCACCCACGTTGCTGAACCAGGACCAGGCCAGCGTCTCCGTGAAGTCGATCAGGGCGCATTTGTCGTCGATGACCCGATAATTCTCCTTGTCGCCGTCGGCGGCGCTGGGGAGGAAAAGGATCTGCTGATTCGGCCCCACCTCGATGGGCGGATCGCCCGGCGCCCACGCCACGGTCTCGGTGCCCGTCGGCGGCAGGTACTCGAGGGTGCGGTACGTCGGCGCGCGGTTCGGCGCGCGGGTCGCCAGGTACTCGAGGATCCTGCCGAAGGCCTCCTCGGAGACGTTGGTGCAGAGCGTGGGCAGCTGGACACCCGCCACCACCGGCAGCCCACCGGGTCCGAGGCGCCGCGCCTCGCGCAACACCAGCGCGACGATCGTGGGGTCGAACACGATCAGGCGCTTGGTCCCCTCGAGGCGCTGCGTGTCCACGTCGATCGCCGCGCTCGCCACCGTCGCCTGCGCGTTGAGGTAGAGGCGCAGGCCCGTGAACAGGTCGAGCGGATCACCCGCCAGGGCTGCGAACGCGTCACCAGACCCACTCGAGGACGCGAGCAGATCCCCGAGCAGGAGCTGGATCGGCCTCACGACCGTCGAGGTGCCGGTTCCGATCCGCTCCTTCTGCTCTCCGCTGCACGGCACGCGCTCGAAGCCGGCGTGGCTGTCGCCGCGGCAGCGGATCCAGTCGATGTCGAAGGTGGCGTCGAGATCGGGATGCGCCACCACCGCGCTGAGACGCACGGGCGCAAACCGCGGCGTCAGCGACGCCAGATGATCGAGGTCTGCGTCGAGCGTGACCTCCTCGAACACACGGACCTCGGGCGGATCGACGCGCAGCTCCAGGATTCGCAGATCCTCGATCTTCGACTCGGAGGGGAACGTCACGCCGCATCCCGACAGGAGCAGCACCGCCCAGGCGCGACGCATGATCAGAAGACCCCCTTCATCCCGAAGAGAGGGAACACCGGCAAGCTCGGGATCGCCACATCGCTCTTGAAGTCGAAGGTCGGCACGTAGATCTCGGTGTTCTTGCGATTGTAGACGTTCTGAACGTCGAGGTAGACCTCGAGGTACCAGCTGTCGAACGTGAAGCGCTTGTCGATCCGCAGGTCGAGCTGGTGGAAGGCGGGCGCCCGCCGTAGCCGGGCCGAGGTCTCGCGATCGTAGTCGTCCTCGTCGGCGTCGTAATAGCGAGACTCGGTGACCGGGAGCCCGCCGCCGGTGACGTAGCGGAACCGCAGGCTGGCGTAGAAGCCCCACGGCAGATCGTAGGACGCCACGATGTTGAGGTTGTGCGTCTGATCGAAGAAGTAGTTCGTCTGCCAGTCCTCACCCTCGTCGCGGAACTCGCTCTTGCTGAGGGTGTACGCGATCCAGCCGAAGAAGCCCCAGCGCTTCTGCAGCTTCAACAGCACCTCCATCCCGTAGGCGCGGGCGAAGCCGGTCGCCTCGAAGCCGACCGGCCGGACCTCGCCGTCGACCACCTCGGTCCTCGAAGTGAACGAGGGCGCGTTGCTCTGGTGGCGATAGAACCCCTGGACGTCCAGCGAGAGCCGATCGATGATCTCCCACTCCACCCCGCCGGAGGCCTGCGTCGTATGGAGCAGCGGGAGGTCGGCGTTGATGTAGAACTCCTGCGGCAGCGGGGGCTGTCCGTACAGTCCGATCTGCCCCTTGATCGCCACCGGCGCCACGATCTGCCAGCGCGCGGTCAGCCGCGGATCGAACCCGATCAGCGTGCGACCCTCGACGAGCCGAGGATCGATCAGCGGCTGGTCGTCCGCCTGGAAGTCGTAGAGGTCCAGGCGGACGCCGGGGAAGAAGTCGAGCCCTTCGAACGGCGTGATCTGGAGCTCCGCATAGAGGGAGGAGAGGATGGCGGGTACGCGCGCCGTATCGGTGCGCGTCGGGGAGTCGGTGGGCAGCGGTCCGGGGAAGCCGCGCGTGTCCGGAAAGACCGGCAGCATGCTGTCGGTGATGAAGAGGAACCAGAGCAGATCACCGCCGGCGCGCAGGTGGGCCCAGCTGTACAGCGGCGCCTCGCCGTCGATGCGCAGCCCCACGGTCGCGTCCTTCAGGCTGAAGCGGATGTTGTTGCCGGACGGGTCGCCGCTGGTCGTGGTGTTCGAGAAGTCGTAGCCCGCGATCGGTGAGATCACGAGCCGCGTGCCCTCCTGGGGCTGATAGGTGAAGCGCGGGTTGAACCGGTGGAAGAAGGTCCGGGACTGCGTCCCTTGGGGCGTGCCGGTGCCGGCATCGCCGAGGAGGATCAGCTCGTCGTCCGAGCCGTACGCGAGGAGCGTGAGCATGCGCGACTTCGACCCCAGCGGCTTGTCGTAGCGGAGCTGGTAGTCGTAGTAGCGCGGCGCGATGGAGACCGCGGCGTCGGTGAGCGAGAGGACGCCCGCGAGCACGCCGTCCACGTAGCTCCGGCGTAGCGCGACCACGAAGGCGCCGTCGTCGGGGTCGCTGGTGACCGGGCCCTCGATGAAGACCGATGCGCCGGCGATGTCGACCACGGCCTCACCGTGCACGCGATCGGTCGCCGCGTAGCGCGACTGAAGATAGACGGCGCCCGCCGACACCCGGCCCTGCTCGGGGCCGAAGCCGCCCGGCAGGAAGTCGATCTTCTCCAGCATGCGCGAGTTGATGACCGAGGTGAGGCCGCCGATGCCGCCGAAGTGAAAGAGTATGGGGAGCCGGTGGCCGTCGAAGAACACTCCCGTGTCCTGGGGCGGCGCCCCGCGGACCACCAGGAGCCCGATCCCGAAGGGTGTGCGGGCCACGCCGGGCAGGTTCTGCACCACGCGGATGGCGTCTCCTTGCGTCCCCGGGATCCGCTCGATCTCCTCGAACAGCAGGGTCCGCCGGGCCACCTCTCGCTTCGGCAGCTTCGCCCGCACCACCACCTCGTACGGATCGCGCTGCGCGCGCGGCACGTAATAGAGAACCTCGAGCGCCTCGTTCGGGTTCAGGTGCTCCTTGGCCACGAACCGCTTGAAGAAGGGCGCCCGGACCTCGATCTGATGATCGCCCGGCGGCAGGCCGCGGAAGGCGAAGCGGCCGCGCGTGTCGGCCTCGGTCGAGGTCCGCGTCACGGTCGCCGTGGTCGCGACGGTCACCGTCACCACCGCGAACGGCACGGGGCTGCGGGTGCCGGCCTCCTCGATCGTCCCGTGGAAGTTGATCGGCGGGAGCGGCACGCCCCGGGCAGCCTGCACCTCCGCCGGTGGCGGCGGCGGCGCGGTGGTGGAGGTGCGGACCACCTGCTTGAGCACGAAGCCGTAGCGATACGTGATCCGCACGGGCACCGCGCCGAGCTCGCCCGCCTCCGCGGGCTCGAAGACGAACTCGGCCGCCGCCACCTGGGCCGCTCGGTCGAAGTCCTGGTAGCCCGAGCTGGTCTGGATCCGGACCGCAGCCACCGTCCCGGTCGAGGTCACGTCAATCTGCAGCACCACCGTCCCTTGGCGGCCCTCCGCCAGCGCCTCGGGCGGGTACGGCGCCTCCACGTAGTGCGTGAGCTTGGGGAGCCTGGTCAGGCTCGGTGATGGCTTGGCCTCGCCCTCGCTCTGCGCCAAGAGCGCCATCAGGACGATCAGCGCCGGCTGCACCGTCCGGGACGATTCAAAGGTCTGAGACGAAAGTCAAACGCCGGCGCCCAGCTCGAGCGCTTCCTCGAGCGTCCGCGCGGGCAAGACCCGGATGCCCGGCGGCGGGTCGACCCGGCGCAGGCTCGCCGCCGGGAGGATCGCTTGCGTGAAGCCCAGCTTGGCGGCCTCCGTCAGACGAGCCTCCACCTGGATCACCGCGCGGAGCTCTCCGGCGAGACCGATCTCGCCGAACACGATCGTGCTCGCGACGATCGGCTGGTTCCGGAAAGAGGACGCCAGCGCCATCGCCACGCCAGATCCGCCGCCGGCTCGTCGAGTCGAGAGCCCGCCGGCGATGTTGACGAATACGTCGCAGCCGACGAGCTCGAGCCGGGCCCGCCGATCCAGCACGGCCACCAGGAGCGCCGCGCGGTTCGCGTCGAAGCCGAGGAGGTCCGGCGCGGATGGCCGCGTGCGTGGGCGCGACCAGCGCCTGCACCTCGACCAGCAAGGGACGCGAGCCCTCGATGCCGGCAGCACCACCGATCCTGGCGCGTGCTCCGGCCGCTCGGCCAGGAACAGCTCCGACGGGTTCGCCACCTCCTCAAGCCCGCCGGCCTGCATCTCGAAGACGCCGATCTCGTTGGTCGAGCCGAAGCGGTTCTTGTGCGCGCGCAGGACCGGTAGGGATACCCGGTGCTGCTTCGAAGTAGAGCACGGTGTCGACCATGTGCTCCAACATGCGCGGGCCGGCGAGCGCGCCCTCCTTCGTCACGTGTCCGACAGGAGCACCGGTACCCCCGCTCCTTGGCCAGGCGAAGAAGCGCGCCGCCACTCGCGGATCTGCGCCACGCTCCCCGGCGCGGCTCATCGCGCCGGGCGAGAGCGACTGGATCGAGTCGACGACGAGGGGGCCGGGATCGAGCCGCATGACCTGCTCCTCGATCGCGTCGATGTCCACCTCGGCGTATCCAGAGATTCTCGCCGCGGCCCCGCAGCGCGATCCGCTCGGCGCGCAACTTGCCTGGCGCGGCGACTCCTCGCCCGTGACGTAGAGGACCGACCGGCCCTCGGCGCAGCGCGTCCGCCATCTCGAGCGAGAGCGTCGACTTCCCGATGCCGGGATCGCCGCCGATCAGGACGAGCGAGCCGGGCACCAGGCCTCCGCCCAGCACTCGGTCGAGCTCGGCGATGCCGGTCTTCCGGCGCGACGCCTCCGAGGCCGAGACCTCCGCCAGCGGCCGTGGCCCGGCGCTCTCGGCCTGCTCCGGGAGGCGAAACGTCCGCGCGACGTTCTTGCCCTTGGCCTCCGCCGTCACCTTCGACTCGACCATGGTGTTCCAGGCCTCACAGACCGGACACCGACCGACCCACTTGGCCGCGCGCTGCCCGCAGGCCTGGCAGACGAACTCGATCTTGGCCTTCGACATCGGCGCAGCCTAGAGGAGCCGCGGGATCCTGGGGAGCGACACGGGACGCCAATCCGTTCCGCTTCCCACGGGCAGGAGGCGGTAGTATCCGGGCACCGATGGACAAGATCCTGTGGGTCGCGCTCGGCGGCGGCCTCGGCTCGAGCGCCCGCTATCTCGTCGCGATCGGCTCCGGGCGCTGGCTCGGCACGGAGCTCCCCTGGGGAACCTTCGCCGTCAACGCGATCGGCTCGCTCCTCCTGGGCTTGATCCTCTCCTACGCAGCCGCGCACCCCGGCGGATCCCAGAACCTGCGGCTCGCCCTCAGCACCGGGATGATGGGCGGCTTCACCACGTACTCCACCTTCAACTACGAGACGATGCTGATGATCGAGGGCGGCGCCTACGGCCGCGCGATCGGCTACGCCGGCACGACTTTCGTCGTGTGCCTGATCGCCGGAGCCGCCGGCATCTGGCTCGGGCGTGTATGATCGCCGGCATGGGTCACTACTCGATCGCCCGCGTGACCCGCGCCTGGTACATCGCCTGCCGCTCGGCGGATCTGGGACCACGTCCCCTCGGCCGCAAGATACTCGATACCCCGCTCGTCCTCTTCCGGCACCGCGGCGCCGCGGTCTGCCTTCTCGATTGCTGCGCGCACCGCAACGTGCCGCTCTCGCTCGGCTGGTGCGAGAACGATGGACTGGTCTGCTCCTATCACGGCTGGAGCTTCGACGGCGACGGCGTCTGTCGCGAGGTGCCCGCGCTCTGCGGTGAGCAGACCGCAAGGGCCGCCGCGTCCCCCACCACGCGACCCTCGAGCAGGACGGCTACGTCTGGGTCTGTGCGAGCGGCGACGACCGAGCCCGAGCGGCGAGCCGTTTCGCTTCCCGCTCCTCGAAGATCGGCGCTACGAGTCGGTCCGCCACGAGTCGTCCTTTCAGGCCACGCTCCACGCCGCCCTCGAGAACATCCTGGACGTACCCCACACCGCCTTCCTCCACCGCGGCCTGTTCCGCGGCGAAGCGACACCGCATCCGAGCCATCGTGCGGCGGGGCGCCGATCGGGTGGAGGCCGAGTTCATCGGCGAACCCCGGCCGTCCGGCGTCCTGGCCGACGCGAATCCTCGCGCCGAGCGGCGGCGATCGTCACCCACTTTGACCGATTCTTGCTTCCCGCCGTCGCGCAGGTCGAGTACCGCCTGGGGTCCGAGAACCATCTGGTCGTCACCTCAGTCCCTGACCCCGGTGTCCGACTTCGACACCGAGCTCTTCGCGGTCGCCACCTTCCGCACCGCGCTCCCCACCCGCGTGCTCAAGCCGATTCTGTACCCGCTGGGGAAGAAGGTCCTCGAGCAGGATCAGCGCATGCTCAAGGAGCAGGCGGACGCGGTGCGCCGCTTCGGCGGCGAGCAGTTCGTCTCCACCGACGTCGATCTTCTCGGCCCTCACATCTGGCGCCTGCTCAAGCAGGCGGAGCGCGGTGATGCGCCGGGAGAGCCTGCCGAGAGAGAGGTGGAGCTGCTCGCCTGATGGAACCGCTCGCACACCTGTCGAGGGAGATTGCAAGACAGATTGCGGTCGTCTTCACCGACATCGACGACACCCTCACCACCGACGGCAAGCTGACCGCCGAGGCCTTCGCAGCGCTCTGGTCCCTCGATGGCGCCGGCATCGCCGTGGTCCCGGTGACCGGACGGCCCGCCGGCTGGTGCGATCACATCGCTCGCATGTGGCCGGTCGCCGGTGTGATCGGTGAGAACGGCGCCTTCTACTTCCGCTACGAGGCCGCGGCGCGGCAGCTGGTGACGCGCTTTCTGCTGACGGAGGCGGAGCGTCGCGCGCTGGCGGCTCGCTTCGGGGATCTGGCCCGGCGCATCCTGCGCGAGGTCCCGGGCGCGCGCGTCGCGGCCGATCAGCCCTACCGGATCCACGATCTCGCCATCGACTTCGCGGAGGACGTGGGTCCGCTGCCGAAGGCGTCCATCGACCGGATCGTGGCCCTCTTCGAGGCCGCCGGCTGCCAGGCCAAGGTCAGCTCGATCCACGTCAACGGTTGGTTCGGCGACTATGACAAGCTCTCGATGATCCGCCTCTTCGCCCGCGAGGTGCTCCATCTCGATCTCGACGCGGAGCAAGACGAACGGTAACTCAGGCACAAC
>CAWDML010000007.1:0-599166 GCA_963803435.1 uncultured delta proteobacterium
GAGGCCGGAGCTCAAGCGCTCGAGATGGTCGCCGAATGCCCAGGACCGGTTCTAAAGACTCTGCGGCGGGCCGAAGAGCAGCAGTGCGTCGCTCATGGAGCGGGCCTGGGCTTCGAACCAATCCGAGCTCCGTGCGACGCGCGAGATGCGGACCTCGTCGATTGTCCCTTCGAGGTGGCGGGCGTCGGCGATGTCGACGTTACCGAGCACCGCCGAGACGGTGGAGCTCTCGACCTGGTCGCCGCCGAGGAGGGCGGAGGCCACCTCGACGCCATCGAGGTAGATGCTCAGCGTTCCGCCGGCGGCGCTCCAGCTCGACGCGAGGTAGTGCCAGGTCCCGGGTGTGATCGACCCGCCGGAGGCCTCGGCGTCGGACGCTCCCACGCCCGCGCTGGAGAGTCGGCTCGTGGCGGTGGTTCCGCTGGAGACCTCGAGCGAGAACACGTGATCGCTCGGAAGCACTCCGGACGCTTCGGAGAGGACGTGTCCGAATGATCCGGTCCACCGGACCTGGGCCTCCAGCGTGATCGCGTCCCAGGCGCCAGCATCGATGGGGCCGAAGTCGATCAGATCGTCGAGCCCGTCGAACTGGAGCCCGGCGCCGACGCGGCCCGGCACGCTGGCGGCCGCGGTCATGCCGCCCAGCGTCGTTCCGTCGCGGAGGTGACCGCTGCTGTCCTGTACCTCGCCTGGAGCTCCCTGGGGGCGCTCGCCGAGGTGCCAGACCGCCTCGTACCCGGCGCTCCAGACTTGCGACACCGGGGGCGCGCCGGTGGCCGGGCCGTCGAAGTACATCCAGATGCGGTCGGGGGCGGCGGTCGAGCCCTCGGCGTGGATCGCGGGCCAGCGCACCCAGACGTACGAGCTGCCGCCCGCGTCCCAGGCCTCCACCTCGTGGACCAGCAGCGTGCTTTGGTCGTCCGCCACGAAGCGGAGGCTCGCGCCGCCCGTCCCTTCGGCAGCATAGTCGATCCGCTGCGCGTCCAGCCGGACCAGGACCGGGAAGTTGGTGAGGTCCTCGCCGATCCCGGTGCGATCGACCGTGATCGATCGGCGCATGAGATACGCTTGATTCCACCACGGCACGCAGGTGCTCGGCTCGCCCTCGCAGCGGTAACCGGGCTCGACCCAGCACACCGGTGAGCATCCGTCGTTCGGTTGAATCGCGCCGTCGTCGCACGTCTCGCCGCCGCGGACGAAGCCGTCCCCGCAGATGGGCGCGCACCGGGTCGGCTGAGAGGCGTCGCAGCTCCAGCCGAGCTCGACCTCGCATCCGACGCTGCAGCCGTCGCCGCCCAGGACAGCCCCGTCGTCGCAGGGCTCGGCGCCGACCACGCGACCGTCCCCGCAAACCTCGGTGCAGAGCGACGGGGAGCCGATGCACGACCAGCCGACCTCGACGTTGCAACCTGCGTTGCAGCCGTCCCCAGGCGCGCGATCGCCATCGTCGCACCCTTCGCCCGCGACGACCACGCCGTCGCCGCACACGCCGCCCCCGTCCACCCGCTCGGCATCGGCGGGCTCGGCGTCGACCGGCTCGGCGTCGACCGGCTCGGCGTCCTCGGGTCGAACGTCGCCCGGCTCGGCGTCGGGGGGCTCGGCGTCCTCCAGATGCGCGTCGGTGACCTTCGCGTCCAGGACGGCGGCATCCGCACCGGCCTCGACCGCCCCGGCGTCGGCGACCGAAGCGTCGGCGCTCGGCTGGCCGGCGTCCGGAGACGCCGCGTCCGCGAGCCGCAACGACGGAGGCGGCGGCTCGAACGTGCAGGCGATCGACGCCATCACGAGCAGGGGCAGCACGCGCCTCACGGTCGGCTATGATACCCACTGTCATGACGAATGCACTCGAGCGCCGGATCCGTCTGGGCGGTGGTACACGAACCGTGGCGCTCACGTTCCTCGACTGCGACGGCGTGATCTTCGACTCGAACCTCGCCAAGCAGCGGGCGTTCGCGCACGCGCTCGCCGATTACCCACACGATGCCGTGGAGCGGCTGCTCGAGATCCACCGGATCGAGGGGGGTGTCTCCCGGTACGTGAAGCTGCGGCGATTCTTCGAGGAGATCCACCCGGTCCGGGATCCCGAGCCCGCGATCGCTCGCGCCCTCGAGCGCTTCGGCGCGGCCTCACGCGCCGCCTACGCCGAGCTGGCCCCACTCCCGGAGGCCCTCGCGTTCGCCGACGCCATGGGCGCCCCCGCGTCCGTCGTCGTGGTCTCGGGCTCGGACCAGGACGAGCTCGTGGACGTCTTCGCCCGCCACGGCATCCTCGACCGCTTCGCCGCCGTGCTCGGCTCACCCGCGACCAAGCCCGAACACCTCCGCCGCGTCCTGGCCGAGCGCCACCTCCCCCCGGACCGCGCGCTCATGGTCGGCGACGGAAAGGGAGACCTCGACTGCGCCGTCGAGCTGGGCGTGGGGTTCGTGTTCTTGGAGGCGCGGAGCGAGTGGAAGGGCGGAGCGGCGGCGACGGAGGCGGCGGGGGGAACCGTGGCGCGCACGTGGGCGGAGCTGCGGGGGCGGGTCGTGGGTTCGTGATCACGAACAGCATCACGACACGAGCCTCCCCCCGCCGTCCCCACCCGCAGGTTCACCACGTTGACCGGGGGCGGGGGCGGCGTCTCGCCCGGGTGCCAGATCCGGATTGGCACGTTCTCGATCCCGTACTCCTGCAGCGCGTGCTGCACCGTCTCCAGGCCGAGGGCCGCCGGACGGACCTCCTCGGCGGCGTCGCTCTTCACCGTGGCAGTGAGCCAGGCGCTCACCTCGGGGTGCTCCTTCATGAGCGTGGCGACGATCCGCAAGGCAGCCTGCGAAGACTCCGTGAGCTCGCCGGTCGATGGATTGTAGAGGAGGTCGACGAAGCCTCCGATCGGCACCGGCAAGTAGGCGCTGTCGAGGTCCACCCGGTAGAAGGGATTCGTGGGGGCCTCGGGCCCGGGCGGGGGCGGCTCGGGGGCCATCTCGAGGTCAGTCTGGGGTTCGTGCACCATGTTGGGCAGCGCCTTGGGCCCGCTCGGTGGGGGCGCTGCGGTTGCGGCCAAGCCGACGAGAAGAATCGGTGTGAGCATGGGTCAATCCGCCTCTCTGTGCGCGGGGCCGGGTCACCTGCGCGCCGTCGGGTGGTGGTAATGGCGATACGGCCCGGGGCGGACGATCAGCGGCCGGTACGAGAACGGCGAGTAGAAGAAGGGGTCGTAGAACGGCGAGTAGTAGAGCGGCGAGTAATACGGATCCTGATAGTAGGCGAGCGGCTCGGGCTGCTCCATGAAGGGCGTGCGCTGGTTGTAGACCAGGTCGCCGGCACGGGCGCTCCACTCGACTCGGAAGCCGTCGACGTCGCGCGGGGACACGCCGTCCGGCATCACGAAGTACAAGGAGAGGTTGCCGTCCTTTCCGGGTTCGATGGTCCGGGAGCCCTCGACGTAGTCCGGCTTGCTCCGGCGGATCGTCCGGCCCTTGGACTGGACGTGGATCCGGATGTCGCTCGGGTCCACCTGGATCGGCTGATCCGTGTCGTTCTCGACCCGGAACCCGACGTGAACCACGGTCGGGCGCCCGTCGACCCTCGAGCGGTAGGCGCCGTCCGACCAGACCATCGCGTCTCCGAGGTGCTCGCCCTTGGCGACCATCTCGTAATCGGCGGCCGTGTATCCTTGCGGCGAGATCCCCGTCGCATGTTCTGTTGGTATGAATTCCTCCGAGGTGGCGCAAGAAGCTGCGACCACGCCTAAAAGGAGAGGCGCTGCGATTCTCATGATCGATCAGAGTGCAACCGCGGTGCCGACGCACCGCCGATCATGCGCGCATCTTATCGGCCTCGAGCGGCGTCATCGGTTCGTCGGGCTCGAGCGCCAGCTCTGCATCCTTCTCGAACTCCTTGGTGAAGTCCAAGACGGTCGGCGCACCCGACAGCGGATCCTTGTGGATGTAGAGGCTCGTCTCCACGTGGGGCGCGACCAGCTCGCTGCGCTCCTTCGGCGTCGCCATCACCAGCTGCAACCCCAGCCCGCGAGACAGCTCCAGCGTGGCGCGGATGCGGCTCTCGTCCATCTTGCCGAACGCCTCGTCGAGGAGGACCAGCCCGGCCAGCGGCCGGCCCGAGATCGAGGTGGATCGATACACCCGGAACATCGAGGCGAGGATCGCGACGTAGTACGGCGTCTGCGTCTCCCCGCCCGACTTGTCGGCGGCGACGCAATCGTACAGCGACATGGTGCCGTCCGCATGGTGGATCCGGAGGTCGTACCGGTAGTACTCCCGGTAGTCGGCGCGCTCCGCCAGCTCGTTCTTGACCTCCTGAGCCCGCCCGCTGGTCAGCCGCTCGAACAGCTCCTCCAGCGTCTTCTGCGCCTCGGGGCTGGCCAGCGGCGCGCCGCCGAATAGCGAGTCCCGTTCGAACGCGCCCGCCTCCATGATCAGGTCGTAGAAGGCCTGGTGCTCGGGAGCCACCTCGAGTGAGAAGCTGTATCGCTCCGACCCGAAGGGGACGTCCTTGAGAGCGCGGTTGAGATCGTCGATCTGCCGTCGCACCGAGTTGAGGTTCTCGCGCAGCCTGAAGATCACGTCCTCCGCGAGCTGCTCGATCGCGTGCTTCTTCACCTCGGCGATCCGCTCGCGGTACTGAGGCAGCTTGCTCTCGCGCCAGACGTCCAGCTCGCTCACGAACTCGCCGTAGCGGTCGCCCTCCTTGTCCGCCGCCAGCCCGTACTCGTTCACGTACTCGGTCTTGAGCGCCACCAGCTTCTGCACCAGGTTCTCGACGTTCCGGCGCTGGACCCCGTGCTTGCGCTTGTAGCTCTCCTCGAGATCCTCGGCGGGCTCCAGGGCGCGGATCTCGCGATAACGCTCCTCGAACGGCGTCCAGTCCTCCGGGAACGCCTCCCCGAGCTCGCCCTTCGCCGCGGCCGCGCGCTCCTCCTCCCGCGCCACCTTCTCGCGGTGAGCCTGGAGGCGGGCCTCCAGCCGCCCCTGCTCGGCGACGCAGTCACGGTGGAGATCCGTGACCTCGCGGATACGCCGATCCATCTGGTCCTTCTCCGTCTCCAGATGCGCGATCTCGCTACGGTCGACGCCGGCGAGCCGCCGGGCAAGGACCGAGACCTCGCCCTCGAGGTTCGGGATCTGGCGCGACTCCTCCACCATGTCGGGCAGGCGCTTGGCCTCGCCCAGCGCGCTCTGCGCAAGCTTCTCGCTCTCGATCAGCCAGGAGAGCGCCTCTGCGGACCGGATCATCCGCTCCGAGACCTCCCCGAGGCGCCGCTCGATGTCGTCGATGCGGCGCGCGATGGCGGCACGGCCGATGTAGTGACGCGCGTAGACCTCGCGCCGGGTCTGCCGGGCGACGTGACCCTGGAACACCATCACGCTGTCGGTGATCGCGCGGCGGTACTGGCGCAGCTCCCGCTCGCTGTCGACGCAGACGACATCGCCCATGAGGTTGTCGATGTACAGCCGCGTGTAGGGATCGTCGGTCTCGACCTTCTCGGCGAGCGAGCCCTGATCGGCCCGCGGCCGCCGCTCCGCGATCTGCTCCACATCGACCAGGCCCACCGAGGAGATGAACACCGGGCCCCGGCCCGGCAGCGGATAGTCGTGCTTGTTCTTCTCGTAGAGTGAGAGCGCCCGCTGGAAGTCCTCGGGATCGACGATGACGTCGAACCGCCGGGTGTTGAGGAAGCCCTCCACCGCGTCGCGCCAGCGCTCGTTCGGGACCTCGATGAGCTCGGCGATGGGCCGCGGCTCCCGCTTGCCCTTGAGCCGGGTGCGCAGCAGGTGGAGCAGCGCCTCCGCGTACTCGGGGTAGCGGTGCCGACCTGTGTCGAGATCGCGCCGCTCCTTCTCCAGCTCCTGGCCCTCCTCCTTGGCCGCCGCCATCTGCTCCTCGAGGCGGGCCTTGGCAATCGTGGAATCGGTCAGTACCTTCACGAGCCGGCTCTCCCAGGTCCGCACGTCGCGACCCACCAGCACGCCGTCGGCGCGGAGCGTCTCGCGGAGGCGCTCGACGATGTCGGGAACGTCGGAGGCACCCACCAGCGAGGTCCGGTCGAAAAGATCGCTCCAAACGCTGCGGATGTCGCGGGCCTTCGGCGAGAGGATGCGATCGAGCAGGCCGGTCTGCCCGGCCAGGATCGTGCGCGCCGCGCGATCGGCCTCCTTGGCGCGAGCGAGATCCTCCCGCGCCCGAGTGAGCTGCCGGTCGAGCTCGGCGATCGTCTGCGCGGTCGGGTTCATCTGCAGCGAGCCCACCACCTGATCGCGCTGATCGCGCAGGAAAGTGAGCTCGCGCTCGTGACCGTCGACCTCGGCCATGATCTCGACGCGCCGCTGATCGGTGGTCTCCATCGCGGTACGGAGGGACGCGACCGACTCGCGGTGCATCTCCATTTTCGCAAACAGCGAGACGAACAGATGGCTGCGCTCGATGTCTCGCTCGTGCTCGACCCGGTGGCCGTGGTTGACGATCCGCTCCAGCTTCTCGATGCGCGACTGGGCCGCGATCGCCTCGGCCTCCAGCCGTTTGTAGTGCTCGAGGTTGGACTGCAGCGCCGCCGTATCGACGGGCCGATCGTCGAGCAGATAGTGGAAGACGAAGTCCTTCACCTTGCCGATGGGCTTGAAGTCGAGCGACTTGACGAGGAGCCGGTGGAAGGACTCGGGCAGCGGGCCGAGAAGATGGCGGAGCGCGTCGCGGTAGGTGCGCGCGTCGCCGAAGACCTTGGCCTCCGGGTGGCGCTCGCGGAGCTGCTGCTTCAGCTCGCGGAGCGTGCGGACGTACTCGCCGTCGAGCGCGGGGAACCAGCGCGCGTCACCGCCGGGGGCCACCCAGTGGAAACGGTCGACGCGCTGATCGGACTCGAGCGCCTCCATGGCGACGCCGCAGGAGAACGAGGCGCGCTCGTCCTCGTCGTCGACGAAGGAGAGGATGACGTGGCCCGTGGCGTTCTTCCGCCCGTACTTGAGCTGTCCCGGGCGATCCTCGTCCTCGGAGCCCAGTTTGTAGCGGACGTAGCCGTAGAGCGTCCGGCGGCTGTGCTCGTTGGCGGCCTTGTTGAAGCGGATCTGGGCCTGATCGGCCACCAGGGCCCACTGGATGGCGTCGAGGACGGTCGACTTTCCGCTCCCGTTGTCGCCGAACACCAGACAGCTGCCGTCGAAGCGAAACGTCTGATCGACGAAGTGGTACCAGTTCGATCAGCCGGACGGCCCGAAGCTTTCTCATGGCTCCTCCTCTGCGTCGCCGTCCGGCGCCGAGTCGCCGTCTTCCTCGCCGCCCTTACCGCCCACGTACTCGCGGACGCGCTCGTAGAGATCCGTGATCTTGTCCGGCGGCAACACCTTCTCGATCACGGAGGAGACCACGATGCGTTCGTCGTCGGCGGCGGAGAAGCCGCGATCGATCACCACCAGCTCGTGTCGCGCCAGGCGCCGGAGCGCGTGCGTGAGCGCGGTCCGGCTGAGATGCGCCAGCGGCTTGCCGGACTGCACCACGCGCTCGCGGAGCTGTCCGACGGTGAGCTCGCAGGTCTCCTCCTCACCGACCCGCTGCATCTCCTCGTGATAGACGAGGCGGCAGACGCAGAGGATCAGGCTCTCGAGCTTGGAGAACTGCACGCGCTGGCGTCCCAGCATGTGCATGGCGCGCCCGAGCCGCAGCACGGGATCGAGCTCGAGACGCCAACCGCCCAGGCGAAGATAGGCGTCGATGAGCCCCTCGTACTTCTCGGCGAAGCGCCAGTCCGGATCGGGTTGCAGCGCAGCGCCCGGCGTCAGCACGTGGCCGGACAACAGCCGCGTGACGACGTGCCGGAAGTGCTCCTGCTTCGCCGGCTCGAGCTTCGGGAACTCGCTGCAGAAGTCCATCTATGAGCTTTTCTTGCGGCGGCGCTTCACGATGCGCCCCCTGGGGATCCGGTAGGGCCCCGCGTGCACCGGCTCGGACGCACCTTCGAGGTCGAAGCGGAACGTCGAGCGGCCGTCGAGCCCGTAGGCCGCGGCGTACATGGCGCCCACGTAGTCCTCGTCGGTCTCGAGCGGCAGCGCATCGGTCTCGATCGCGTCCCGCTCCGCGAGAAGCTCCGCGATCCGCTCTTCCATCTTCTTGCGCCCAAAGACGCGCCGGACGCGCTGGGCCGCCTGCTGGCGCAACGCGTCGGGATCGCCCTTTTCCGCCCGATCCAGCGCGACGCGCTCGGGCCGCACCCGCGACCGCCTCGGCGTATAGAGGAATCCTTCTCCGAGGAGCGCGCACTTGTAGACGTCGACCTCGATCTCCAGCTGCTCGCTCGCGGCCAGGTGATCGACGAGGTACTGGAGCTGGGCCTCGGTCCTCCGATCCTGTCGCAAGAGGTACATCAGCTTCCTCAGCGCAGTGCCGGAGAAGCGCGCGTTGCGACGATCGAGATCGTCCGCGATCTCGGGCAGCGTCTCGAACTGCGATCGCATCAGCGAGAGATCGTCCTCGAGACGGCGCTGAGCCTCCTCGAGATCGCAGCCGTAGCTCTCGGCGGTCCACGCGATCGCCGCGTCGAGGCTGGCGCGATCGCGTCCGATCCTCTCCAGCCGATCGAGGATGCGCGTCCGCCACTTGAAGAGATTGTCGACGGTCTTGATCTGGTGATAGTTCGCCATCACCGCCGAGTGATAGCGGCCGATGCCCTCCTCCAGGATCGTCGCGGCCGACTTGGCACGGTCGAGGATCTTCTGGGTGAACGCTTGCATGTTGCGGTTGAGGATCTTGAGCTCCCGCACCAGATCCAGCGTGTTGCGCCGCGCCTCCGACAGCGACACACCTGGGCTCCCGGCGAACGAGTCCGGCTTCAGGAGCGTCGCGATCGAATGGGCGTAGCCTTGCAGGATCGGCTGCTCTCCCCGGGCTGTTCGCATCAGGACCTCGAGGGTGCGGGCCGCGTAGGCGTGGAAGTTCAAGACGGCGCCGCCGGCCGACGAGCGATACTCGAAGTGGACCCACCCCGACCGCTCCAGCCGCTCCAGCATGCGGCGGGCCGCCTGCCGCTCGGCCGCCGCTTCGTCGGCCCCATCCGCCTTCCCCTGCCCCAGGATCTCCTCGCGCCGCTCGCTCCAGAGCGCCGACTCCCGGAGGATGTGCTCGATCACCTCGAGCGCGGTTTCCTTGAGGAGAAAGAACGGATCCCGCTCGAACTCGTACTGATAGAAGCGTGCGAGCACGCTCCAGTAGAGGGGTGCCAGCGGCCCGGACAGAGGTCCAAAGAAGCCGCGCGGCACCTGCTCGAAGAGGTCCGGCGTGGCCGGCAACATCCCGGCGACGCTAACAACCCCGCCCCGGTCTCGCCAGCTTGTGGCTCGGAGTCACCGAGAATGTCGATCCAGGCGCCGCGTTTGCACGGGTCATCCCCCAACCTGGCCCGGCGGGGGCTGGGTTTCCGACGGAGGGGACGCCTTGACCGAGGCGAGGCCCGCACCCGAACGTGCGCAGCTCATGCTCGGGTTGGCCGCCACGCTCGCGCTGGTGTCGATCGCCAACCCCACGCCCGAACGGCGGGCGCTCAAGCTGCTGTACGAGGTCGACGCCGCGCTGGTCCGCGACTGTCCGGGCGCGAGCACCTTCCTCGACAGCCTGTCTGCGCGTCTCGGCTATGTCCCGCCCGACGAGGCGTCCGCGCCGCTCGCGCGCATCCGTATCGAGCCGCGCGGCGGCGGGCTGGTCGGCCGGGTCGAGCTCGAGCGCGGCGGCGAGCCGGTGGTCTCGGAGGTCGCGGCCGGGCCGACCGAGTGCCGCGCCGTGGTCGACGCGCTCGCCCTGAAGCTGGCGCTGGCGCTCGATCCGTTCCAGCTGTCGCCGCCACCGCCGAGGGTCGAGACCGCCACCGTCGCGACCTCGACGCCTGCACGATCCCACACGCCGAGGATCTATCGCCGCGTGGTCCCGCGGCGGATCGTTCGTCCGCGCCCGCCGATCTATCGCCGCCTGCGCGTCGAGGCGGGCGGCACGCTGCCGCTCTTTGCGCTTCCGAGCACACCCGCGTACGGATTCTTCGGAGCGTTCGGGTTCCAGTACACGAGAGGGTTCGAGACCGACGTCTCCTTCATCGGGCTCATCCCCAGCGGCAAGCGCGCCGGCGAGGGCCGCATCAGCGCCTACAGCCTGCTCGGTCGGGTCGACGTCTGCGGGCGCGCCGGCGGCTTCGCGTTCTGCGCGATCGTCACCGCCGGCGCCACGCTCGGCGGCGGCCGGGGCTTCGCCGTCGACGAGCGCGGGAGCGCGCTCCAGCTCGGCGGCGGCACGCAGATCGCCTACGACTTCGAGATCGCGGACGGCTTCGGAATCCGCCTATCGGTGACCGGCGAGGCCCTCGCCGTCCGTGCCCGGCTGAAGGTCGACGAGGAAACGCTCTGGACAATGCCGCCCGCGCACGTCGAGATCGCGTTGTCGCACTGGGTGTCGTGGTGATCGAAGCCGTAGTCGCAGAGCGGTCGGAGACGCCGTCGTTCGAGTCCGTCTTCACCGATCAGATCGACTTCGTGGTGCGCTCGCTCCTGCGTCTCGGCGTCCAGGAGCGGGACGTGGAGGACACCGCCCAGCAGGTGTTCCTGGTGGTGCACCGCCGGCTTCACGAGTACGACGCCGCGCGCTCGATGCGCGCCTGGCTGTGGGGCATCGCCCGGCGGTTCGCCTCCGATTACCGGGAGCTGGCCCGGCATCGCATCGCGCTCGACGACGGCGCGGTGGCGCGCCACTCCACCGGAGGAGAGGAAGCCGAGCGCTTCTCCGCGCGACAGCTGGTGCACCGGGCGCTCCAGGAGCTCGACCCGGTGCGCAGGGAGGTGCTGGTCCTCTACGAGATGGAGGGCATGACGCTGAAGGAGGTCGCCGAGATCACCGGCGCACCGCTCAACACGGTGGCATCGCGCCTGAGGAAGGCGCGGAGCGACTTCGCCGCCGTGGTGGAGCGCCTGGAAGGAGGGACGGCATGAGCGATCGCATCGACCCGATCGATCCCAAGCTGCGGAGCCTCCTCGATGGAGAGGCGGCCGGGCCGTTCACCAACGGCGAGATGCGGGCGCGGATCCTCTCGGGCGTCACGGGAGCGATCGGCGGTCCGGGCGGCGCTTCCACCCCGGACGGCGGCGCGCCCTCGGGCGGCGCCCCGCCCGCGCCCCCCGGGCCCGGCCTGGGCACGGCCGCCAGCGTGCTGGCAAAGCCGCTCGGCTCGCTCCTCGGCGTGGGCGTGATGAGCGCGATCTTCGCCGCCGGGGTGGTGGTCGGCACGCAGGTCACCTCCACACCGGCGACGAGGCCCGCGGTATCACCGGCGCTCGAGCGGCCCCGAACGCGACCGCGAGTCTCGCCGCCGCTCGCCCCGACGGCGCCGCCCGCCGTGACGCCCACGCCCGGCCCCGTGCCGGTGGAGAGGACCGTCCGCCGCCGCCCGGAGCCGCGCCGGCTGCCGCCGAGCGGAGCAGGCAGCGAGCGGCTGCGCGCGGAGTCGGGCGGGAGGGCTCTGGCCGAGCGGGCCCCGCAGACACCGCTGGCCGAGGAACAGCGCGTGATCGAGCGGGCGCGGACGGCGCTGGCGCGCGGCTTTTACGACGACGCGCTGGCGGCCCTGCGAGAGCACGCGCGCCGCTTCCCCGAGGGCGCGCTGGCAGCCGATCGGGACGGTCTCACGGCGCTCGTCCTGTCGCGGGCGGGCCGGACCGAAGAGGCGCGCCGGGCCGCCGAGGTCTATCTGTCGGCCCATCCGAACGGGACGCTGGCCCCGGCCGTGCGCAGCGTCCTCGAGGTCCACGAGTGAGGATCGTGCTCGTGGCGCTCCTCTCGGTCGGGTGCATCGACGAGATCGAGGTCGGGAGCCGCAGCACGTTCTTCGGCGGGGAGGTACCGCACGGCTGGAGGACCTTCAGCTCACCCGTGAGCGATCGGCTCGAGGGGATCGACGGCGTCTCCGCGAACGCGATCTGGGCCGTCGGAGAGCGCGGCGTGATCCTCCGCTACGACGGGACGCGCTGGAGCCGCGAGGTCAGCCCGGTCGCCGACGATCTGGTGGGCGTCTTCGCAGCTGCCGAGGACGACGTGTGGGCCGTCGGCGATGGCGGCGCCATCGTGCACTACGACGGCACCAGCTGGTTGCGGGCAGCAGCGACCATCCCGGTGGAGATCGGCGGCGGCGCGGCACGCTTCGTCGACATCGACGGCAGCTCCCGCGACGACGTTTGGGTGCTCCCGCAGGATCTGATCGACGTACGGGGCGAGTGGTCGGCCGGCGCGCTTCACTTCGACGGAACCGGCTGGTCGCTGTTCGCGCGTCCCGAGCCCGACGGCCTCGGGCAGAGCGTGGCCTCCGGCGGACCCGGCGACGCCTGGGCGGTCACCGGAAGCTGCGTCCAGCGCTTTCGCGGGAGCGCGTGGGTCCCGATCGGCGCCCCCACGGAGGACCTGCTGTTCTCCTTCGAGGACGTCTGGGCCGACCCAAAGGGGCAACTGTGGACGCTGGCGTACGACCTCGGCGCCTCGCGGGCGCGCATCTTCCGCTACCAGGGAGTCTGGACCGAGCTCGACGGAGAAGGGATCGCGGAGGAGAGCCTGCACCTGTTCGCCATCACCGGATCGGAAGACGGCGAGGAGGTGATCGCCGTCGGCGACGGCGGCCATCTGTCTCGATGGAACGGCGCGGAGTGGACCACGCTGATCGAGACCTCGTACACCAGGCCCGGCCTTCTCGACGCGGCGATCATCGACGGCGGGATCTGGGCGGTCGGCGCCCGCGGGACGATCGTCCGGGCCGAATAGATCGTAGAGCCAGGGGTGGGTCCACGGGTTGAGCCCGGGGGCGCTCGCCGTGAAGATCGAGACCGCGAGCGCGGCGAAGAGCAGCGCGTGGCCGCGCCTCGATGAGAGCGCCGCCTCCACCACCGGCAGCGCGGCGGCGAGCCAGAACGGAACCAGCCACATCAACCAGCGGGGCCCGCAGGCGACGCCGCCGTAGTTCGAGGTGTGGAGCAGATAGAAGCCGAACGTCAGGATCGTGAGCCCGGCAGCCAGCCGCGGGACTACCTCGCCGGCCCGCGCCTCGTCGAGCCACCAGCGCCGAGGCATCCCGAGCGCGGCGCCCGCCGCCAGCGCCAGCGGCAACATCGCGAGCGGAAGCGGCAGACCGACCTCTTGATACAGGTAGCGGAGACCGACGATCGCCGCCAGTCCCAGGAGCGCGGCCAGCAACGATGCGACGAGGCCGCGCCGTAGAAGCCGCATCATCCCGGCGAAGGAGGCCAGGAAGATCGGCTCGAGCGAGAAGACGCCGTGGTGGCCGAACGTGAAGTGGAAGACGTAGGCCGCGGGCGAGGCCTCGCCGCGATCGACGCCGACCTTCTGGGTCCAGTAGCTACCCGGGAACTTCGACCACGTCGGATCCGGGTGGTAGAACCACAACGCATCCCCGAGCGCGATCCGATTGGTCACGAAGAACGCCGCCAGCGGGAGCAGCGCCGAGGGAAGAAACAGCGCGAGCGTGCGCCGCCGATCGCGAAGCGAGAGCAGCAGCGCCATCACGACGGGCAGGCAGAGCGCCGGGACCTCCTGGCTGGCGGTCCAGCCCGAGGCCAGGCCCGCGAGGATGAACCACTTCGGGGATCGCTCGCGATCGATCCAGATCGCGACGAACGCCAACAGCGCCAGGCCGGCGCCCGCGGTCGCACCGACGTGATTGGTGAGCGAGGTGGCGAACGTGGTCACCAAGGTACCGAAGCCGGCGGTGAGCATGAGGACGCCGGTCGCGCGCGGCGAGGCCCCGAGCCGCTCGAACACCAGCAGCAGCGCGAGCAGGTAGAGCACGATCGGCAGCGCGTTGGAGGTCAGCAGCAGCGCCTGAAGCAGCTCGAGGCCGTCGGGACCCGGCGCCCACCCGAACGCGCGCTTCAGCACCGTCATCTCGGCTGCCAGGAGGGTGGGGAGCAGCGGCGGCTTGCTCGAGTAGAACTCCTGCGTATCGGGTCGAAGGAGCACGTCGATCATGACCGGGGCCTTGAGATCGCGATAGCTCCCATCGCTGTTGGTGACGCGGCGGCCGATCGCGTAGCTGTCGGTCTCGACCAGCGCCGCCACGGTCGCCCAGCGGGAGATGTCGTTGGGACCGAACGGTCCGGGGACCGCGAAGATCCGCCCTGCGGTCAGGGCGCCTGAAGCGAGCACCAGCAGGAGCGGAAAGAAGCGATCGGGCGCGCCGGCCACTGCGGGGAGCGTCGGCCGGGGCCGGATCGAGGTCAAGCGGCGCCGAGCACCTTCTCGGCACGCCGGCGCCACGTGTGCTCGGCGAGAAAGCGCGCGCGGGCGGCGCGGCCGAGGCGCTCGCGGAGCGCGCGATCGCGCAGGCGATCGATGGCGGCCTCCCACGCACCGACGTCGCCGGGCGGCACCAGGATCGCCAGCGACTCGTCGATCACCTCGCGGAGGGCGGGGAGATCGGAGGCGACGATCGCCTTGCCGGCCGCCATCGCCTCGAAGAGCTTGAGCGGAGACATCCACCGGGTCGAGTCGGCGCCGCCGCGCGTGCGCGTGCCGTGCTGATAGGGCAGCAGCAGCACGTCCATCGCGCGTCGCCAGCCCTCGGCCAGGTACGGCGAGACCCGGCGCTCGCGACCGATCACGTGGACATCGACGCTCGTCATCCTACGGGCGAGGGCGTCGACGATCTCGAGCCCACGGCCAGGATATGCGTTGCCCACGTAGCCGACGCGGAACCCCGGCGGGAGGTCGGGCAGCGGAGCGTCGCTCTCGGCGCGCGCAGCGTTCGGCGCGATCACGAGGGGCGGAAGGCGCGCGAACGCACCCCGGTAGGCGTCGGCCAGCGCGCGCGAGTGGACCACCAGCTTGACCGTGCGGGCGGACGAGAGCAGGGCACGCTCGACCGTCCGGCGGGCGCCCTCGGGGAAGAGGTGGGCCTCGTACATCACACGGTGCCCGCGCATCGCGGACAGGAGTGCCGCCAGCGGCTCGCGCGCGTAGATCAGGTCGGCGGCCCCGATCGACCAGGCGGCGCCGAGGGCGTGACGAAGCACGCTCCTGCGCGGGCGCTCCAGGATCGAGAACGCCGGTGCGAGGCCGTAGTAGGGGAAGGGGCTCTCGCCCGCGGATCCGGGCGCCGCCACCAGCTCGACCCGATGGCCGAGCTCGGCGAAGGCGGCGCACATGTTCATCACCTGCACGCTGGCGGCGCTGGGCGAGGGCACCTCGACGCCGGAGAGATGGACGATGCGCACGTCAGCCTCCGGCGCGCGCGATGCGTCCGTGAACGATCAACGCGGCCGTCCCGATCCACAAGAGGGAGCCGATCGCGTAGCTCGAGGCCCCTCCCACCAACCCGAAGCGCGGGAGCAAGACGAGCTGCAGCCCGACGGCCACCATCGACGCGACGATCGTCAGCCGCAGCTTGTCCTGCGCCAGCCCCATCGCGACCAGGAGCGCGGAGTACGCGAACGAGGCCGCCCACAGCGCGGTCCCGGCCAGCGCGATCGCACCCGGAAGAAACACGGGCGCGTAGCGCGCCCCCACCGCCAGATCGATCACCGGTCGGCCCACGGCGAGATATCCGCAGAGCAGGACGAAGGCGACGCCCAGCCCGAGCGCGCGCGTGCGCCGGATATGTCGCCAGATCGCGCCGAGATCCTGCCGGACCCAGAGCCGCGCCATCACCGGAAGGGTGCTGTGATAGAGCGGGTTGGTGAGTCGATCGGGCACGGACGCGATCTGCTTGATCAGGTGATACTGGCCGACCGCGCCGGTGTCGAGAAACGCCTGCACCAGGAAGACGTCCGCCTCGCGGAAGACGTGCCGCACCGCGGTCTCGAGGTTCGTCAGCACCGCGAAGCGGACGATGTCCGGGTGGCGGGCCCGCGCCTCCGCGATCGAGCCCGACCAGAGCGCGTGTCCCTCGGCGGCGAGCGCCGCCCAGCCCAGCGAGAAGAGGAGCACGTTGGAGACGACGTCGGCCGCTGCCCAGATCAGCGCGAAGGTCCACAGGTCGGCGCCGCGCGACCACGCGACGCCCACCAGGAGCAGCCGGATCGCCGCGGCCACGGTGGCCTGTACCGCGAAGCGCCGGAAGCGATCGAACAGGCGCAGCACACCCGTCGGGACCCCGCTGAGGTGGAACAAGATCACCGCCGAGTAGACGATCCCGATCCGCTGCGTCTCGCCGCTCCAGCCGAAGACCCGGGCGCCGATCGCGATCGCACCTGCGGCCACCAGCGCTCCTGCCGCCGCGCTGGCAGCGTCGAGCGAGAGCGAGAGCTTCAGGACCGAGCGGAACCCGTGCCCATCGCCCTGCTCGAGCGGGCCAGCGCCGTACCGGATCACCACCTGCCACGACTGAAAGCTCAGGAGGCGATCGACGACCAGCACCCAGGTCTGGACCAGGACCAGCACGCCGTAGCGCTCGGGGCCGAGCGCGCGGGCCGTCAGCGCCAGCGCCGCCATCTGAAAGATCGCGGCCCCCGCCTGGCCGCCGAGGAGCGTCGCCGCGTTCGCGAAGATCCGGCGGAGCTCGGCGTCCTCAAACCAGCGGCGAACCGAGAGCAAGCTGAGTTGCACGCTAAGCGTCCGCACGGGAAGAGGCAAGGCGGTGCACCCGGCGCCGTGATAAAAGCTCGACGTGCTGGAGCACCACCTGTTCGTGATCGGCTATCACAGCATCTCGCCCGCCGACCGCTCCCCCTGGCACCACACGTACGCGCCGCTGTCGATCGATCGCGATCGCTTCGAGGCGCAGATCGACCTCTTGCTCCGGCGCGGTCACTCGTTCATCGCCGCCTCCGCCGTCACCTCAGCGCTCCCGCCGAAGCCCACGGTGATCTTCTTCGACGACGGCTTCCGCGACATCCTGACCACCGCGGCGCCGATCCTGGAGGCGCGCGCGCTCCCCGCGACCGTGTTCCCCACGACCGGGCTGATCGATCGTACGCACCTCCTCTTCAGCATGAGAGCGCGGCTGGCAGGCCTGGCTGAGCACCGCATCCGGCAGCTCAAGAAGCGCCCGCTCGACGAGCGCGAGGCGGCGCTCGCCGGCGCTCGTACCAACCCCGCCGACCTCGACGTGTTCCTGGATTGGAACGACCTCCGGCGCCTGGCTGCGGCAGGCTTCGAGATCGGGGCGCACGGCGTCTCCCACCTACCGCTCCCCGAGTGCGGCCCCGATCGAGCGGAGGTCGAGATCGGCGAGTCGGCCGCGCGGGTCGAGCGGGAGCTGGGCGTCCGGCCCACCGCGTTCTCCTATCCGCACGGCCGCTACGACGGGCGCACGGTGGACGCCGTTCGGAGGGCCGGGTTCAAGGTGGCCGTCGGCGGCCGGACCGGCCTCAACCCGCAGGAGACAATCGAGGGGCGGCGCCTCTTCTTGCGCAAGATCCAGCCCTCACCGCGGGACTCGCTCACGCGCTTCGCCCTGCGCCTCTACCTCGAGGGCCCGCTCCGATGATCTGGGAGGGCCGACGCTACGGGTTCCGCGTGCTCCACCTCGTGCTCGAAGACGAGCGCGCCGAAGCCCTCGCCGACCGAGCGCGCTACCAGCTGATCCACGTGCGCTCACATCGACCGCTCCATCTCGACGGTTTCGAGGTGCGCACCAAGACCACGCACCTGATCGACCTCGAGCCGGACGAGGGCGAGATCCTCGCCCGCTTCCACGCCGGCACCCGACGCAAGATCCGCCAGAGCGAGCGCGATCCCTCGCTCTCGTTCGCGTCGCCCGACCCCGAACGCGACGCCGGCTATCGCCTCTACGCCGACTTCGAGCGCGCCCGCGACCACCGCCCCTCTCCGCGACCCCTGTTCGGCGAGAGCCTCCTCTTCTCCGCGCGCCGGCACCACCGCCTGATCGCGGGCGTTTTCGTCGACCCGTCACCCTCGATCCTGCGGGTGCGCGCGTTCTTCTCCTCGCGCCACCAGACCACCGATCGCCCGCTGCTCCGTGCGATCGGGTTCGCCAACCGGCGCGTGGTCTGGGAGGCCTGCCGGATCGGCAAGGCCCGCGGCTTTCGCGCGCTCGATCTGGCCTCGATCAACGCTGCGCTCCCCGGGATCGCCGCGTTCAAGTCGGGATTCGGCGGCCGCCCCCTCACCGAGTGGATCTACGTGTGGCGCTCGCCTCTGATCCGTCTGCTCGAGCGGGTGCGCGCGCTTCGTAGTAGATGAGCTTGCTCTTGGTGGTGGCGCCGAGCTCGACCGGCGCCCCGTGATCGTCGAGCGCCTCCAGGAGCTCGAACCCGGCCGACGCCAGTTCTTCGATCTGTGCGGCCATCGAGATGTAGCAGGTGAGCAACCGGTAGTTGTTCGCCTTGTCGTTGAGCACCGCCCAACCTTCACCGCGCACCTCGAAGCGGCGGCGGCTCAGGTGATGGACGACGCCCGCGAGCCAGCGCGCGCTCCGCCAGGCCATCTTGATCGGGTTCGGCGTCACGTTGATCTGGCGCGGGTCCGTCGCGGCCACCGGTGGGCGGTCCAGGTTGTGCGAGGAGAAGAAGAAGATCCCGCGGGGCGCCAGCACGCGCCTCACCTCGGCGAGCACCTGTGAGCGCTCGGCGCGTGCCACCATGTCGATGCCGTTGAAGGAGAAGACCACCAGATCGAAGCGGCCGTCCGGGAGCTCGAGCCGGCGCGCGTCGCCCACGCGGAAGTCGACGTCCGGGAAGCGCCGCCGTGCGCACGCAACCATCCGCGGCGAGTAGTCGATCCCGACATAGTCCGGAGAGAGGCGGAGCAGATGCGGTGAGGTCCGGCCGCAGCCGACACCGAGATCGAGGATCCGCGCGCCCCGGAGCCGCTCCGCCCGCTGTGACAACCAGGCGTCCTCCGGCGGCAGGAGCCCCTCGCGCTCCGCATACCGGGAGACGATCCGACTCCTGGACCACTCGCGCTGATTGTCGGCTTCGACGCGGACACTCGCGCCGCCGGGGAACCGCCAGCGCACGACCGCGGACGCTGCGCCCAACACGGGCGCGAGTCAATGCGGCCGGCCCGAGGAGCGTGTAGCGCGTAGCGCTACCGCGAGCCCGGTCCGGGTCCCGGCCCGGTCCCGGTCCCGATGGCGATCATGCAGCCCGGCGTGCGTTCATCGACTTGATGAGGCGCGTGAGCCTCTCGACAACGCGCTTGAGCTTGGCTCTGGCGGCTTGGACCTTCTGCTCGTTGGCGAGTCGGCGCCTCAAGCAGGTGTGGAGTGAGGCGGCGCTTTCGGTGCCAGAGCGAAGTGCCATCCGGTAGAAGCGAGCCTTCTCAGGTGGATTGAACTCTCCGGCGCCCTCGGCGGTGTTGTTCACGATGGAATCGGATGCCCGCCGAAGCTGATCGCGGACGTGAGCGTGACCGGGTTGCAGTTCTTGTGCGATCTCTTCAGCGATGTCGGCATACTCGACGGCGAGCTGGTAGACCTCGAGCTTCTCGTGATCGAAAGTGACCATGCAAGCTAGCTTAGGCAAGCCGAAGAGCAGCAGAGCAAAGCGGATGATGCTCTTGTGGATCGGGTGGAGCAGAAGCGAGCGAGAACTCGAGCCGAGAAGGCAAGAGCGCAGGCTGACCAGCTCGAACCATCCCCAGACCCAACTGAACGAAGTGATGGATGGCCGCATCATCGCGTTCCTGCAAATGTGGACGGCACACCGTGGCCCAACGCTCAGAGGAACTTCACCGACTCAGACAGCATGATCATGTTGAAGGAGGGAGCGTACCTCCAGGCCTACAATGCCCAAGTTGTCGTAGATGAGCACGCTCAGGTGATTGTCGCCGAAGGGGTCAGCAACCAGGCACCTGATCAGCAACACCTCGTCCCGATGCTCCGTGATGTGTTCGGCAACTGCGGCGATGCTCCGCGGAAGATGACGGCAGACAACGGCTATCTGAGCGCGACCAACATCGAATTCTCCGACAACAATCAGATCGATGCCCACATCGCTGTTGGACCCGAACAGAACCAAGACGCGTCGACTCCGTCCTCATCAGCTTCGGAGCCCACACCTGCCTCGCTCGCTCGCAAGCGAATGCGAGACAAGTTGCAAACGCGCGACCGCAAGGCGGTCTACGCCCGCAGGAAGAGTATCGTCGAACCGGCGCTCGGACAAATCAAAGGGGCACGAGGATTCCGCCGGTTCTCGCTACGCTCCTTCTTCAAGGTACGAGCCGAGGGGACGCTCGTCTGCCTCACCCACAACCTGCTCAAGCTCTACCGATCGAAGCTCGCGACCGTCGCGAGCGTCTGACTCAAGGCAGCCATCTTCAGATCGGGACCCGGACCGGGACCGGGACCCGGACCGGGGTCGCGTGAGCGCTTACGCGCTACACGCTCCGAGGTAACATGCACCTCCGTGCGCGTGCTCTTCGTCTCGCAGCGCCTCCCCCCCGAGCACGTCAGCGGCGCGCCCCTCCAGGCGCTGCGTCTGGCGCGAGCGCTGGCCGAGGAGGAGATTGAGGTCGCGATCCTCACCGCGCGCTTCACCGCCGGCCAGCGGACCGGAGCGCTGGAAATCGAGGGCGTGCGCGCGCATCGACTTCCGACCATCCCCGGGCTCTCGGGTTCCTATGCGGCGCTGGCCGCGGCGTTCGTCCGAAGCCGGGACTTCGAGCTGATCCACGGTCACGCGCTCTCCGCCACCGCATTGGGCGCTGCCTTCGCGGCCCGCTCACCGGTGCTGCTCAAGCCCAGCCTCGGAGGTCCCTCGGGCGATCTCGCGAAGATCCGGCGAAGCCCGCTCGCACCGATCCTCCAGCGCGTCCTCGAGCGCATCGATCGCTTCGCGGTGGTGCAGCCGCGGATCGGCGCCGAGCTCCGCGAGATCGGAATCCCGGCCCAGAGGTTGATCGCGGCGAAGAACGGCGTCGACCTCGAACGCTTCCGCCCGGACGGACCGAAGGCCGAGCTCGGGACCGCCGGTCCCGTCGTGCTGTTCGTGGGCCGCCCCATCCACCGCAAGCGCCTCGATCTCCTGCTGCAAGCCTGGTTGCAGATCGCGCGCGCGCGCCCCGACGCGACGCTGGTGCTGGCCGGTCCCCGAGAGGCGCCCGAGCAGGAGCGCGTGGTCGCGCTCGGGATGCGCTCCGACGTCGACGCAATCATGCGCGCCGCCCGCGTGCTGGTCCTGCCGTCGGCCGCCGAGGGGCTCCCCAACGCGATGCTCGAGGCAATCGCGGTCGGCCTCCCGGTGGTCGCCCCACCCGGGATGGCGCCGCCCGAGCTGGCCTCCGCGGTCGACGAAGCCGACCCCACGCCGGCGGGGCTGGCCCGCGCGGTTCTTTGCGCCCTCGAGCGTCCCCGCGCCGATCCACCGGGCGAGATCCGATCCTACGGCCTCCAGGTCGTCGCCAAAGAGTACGCCCTGCTCTACCGCGCGATGATCATGGGATAGGCTCCGGCGTCCCATGGCACGCATCCACCACCTGGCCATCAAGGCGAAAGATCCCGAGTCGCTCGCCGGTTTCTATCGTTCGGTGATCGGCCTGTCGGAGCAGAAGCGCCACCAGGACGAGCAGGGCCTGCGCTCGGTGTGGCTCGAGCTCGGCGAGGCGATCCTGATGATCGAGCGCTCCGAGGACGGCGGTGAGACGCCCCCGTTCTCCCGCGATCCTCCCGGCCTCCACCTGCTGGCGCTGGCGATCGCGCCCGGGGAGGCGCCCGACTGGCGGAGGCGCCTCACGGTGGTTCGCGAGACCGCCTACACGCTCTACCTGGCAGACCCCGAGGGGAACCGGATCGCCCTCTCCTCCTGGCCGGAGCCCCTCGCTCCATGAGCCCGAGCACGATCGGAGACGCGCTCCGGCGCCCCGGAGTTCAGATCGTGCTCGGCGTGCACGTCGCCGTCGCAATCGCGCTCTCGTTCGTGCCGCTGTTCGACGTGCTCGGCTTCGAGCGCGCCTTCGTGACGGGTCTGGTCTCGACGATCACCAGCCCGATCGTCTCGATCACGCTGATCCGGCGTGCCCGCGCCAAGGGCGGCTCGGACCTGGCGCGCATCGCGGCGCACGCGCTCCTCCTCAACCTGGCGATGCTGCTCCCCAGCCTCGTCGCCGGCATGATCTCCGAGGCGATCCACACGCCCTGCGATCCTGAGGAGGGCGCGCTGTTCATGTTCCTGTGCGCCGGCGGCAACGCCTTCTTCGGGACGATGATCGGCCTCCTCGCCGGCACGATGGCCTACCGACGCGGCATCCCCGGGATCACCGTGGCCGCGATCCTGATCGCGTTCCTCGCGATCGCGCTCCACCGCCTGTACGCCGAGCCGCAGATCTTCGTGTACAGCGTCCCGTTCGGATGGTGGCCGGGCTCCATCTACGACGAGCAGCTCTCGGTGGACGCCCGGCTGATCGCGTTTCGCGGCTACACGCTCTTCTACGGCCTCACGATCGCCGCGGTGGTCCGCGCGTTCCTCGATCGGGAGCAGATGATGTTGACCCTGTCCCGGCCGCGGGTGACGGCCCTCGCCGGCGTGGCGATCCTGGGCGCGGTCACGTTCTCGCTCCACCAGTCGGGCGAGCGGCTCGGCTTCGACCTGACGCGCGACACGATCGAGCGCGAGCTCTCCCGGCGCGTGGTCACGGACGAGTTCGAGATCTTCATCGACCCGAGCATCACGCCAGCGCAGGTGGAGACGCTGGTCCTCGACCATCGCTTTCGCTACCACCAGCTGACGCAGTTCTTCGACTTCCACCCCCAGCGGAAGATCAAGAGCTTCGTCTACCGCGACTCGGCCCAAAAGGCCCGGCTGATGGGCGCCGGCGAGACCCAGATCTCGCGCCCCTGGGCCTCCGAGATCCACATCGACGGCTTCACCTATCCCCACCCGGTGCTCAAGCACGAGCTCGCCCACGTCTTCTCCGCCGAGATGGCCACCGGTCCGTTCAAGGTGCCTGCGACCGGCGGGATCTTCGTGAACATCGGGATCGTCGAGGGCATCGCGGTGGCGGCCGACTGGCGCACCAGCGAGCTCACCGTCCACGGCTGGACCCGCGCGATGCGCGCGCTCGAGCTCGCGCCCGACCTGCGGCGCACGCTCGACGTCGCGGGCTTCTGGTCGATCAGCTCGGCCCGCGCCTACACCGTGGCCGGCTCCTTCGTGCGCTACCTCGTCGACGAGCACGGCATGGATCGCTTCGCCGTCCTGTACGCGACCAACGACTTCCAGCGCGCGTACGATCAACCGCTCGACACGCTGGTCACCGAGTGGGAGCACTACATCGACTCACTCCCGCTCCCCGAGGGCGACCTCCTGATCGCCGAGCACCGCTTCAAGCGCCCCGGGATCTTCCAAAAGATCTGCGCGCACAAGGCCGCCAACATCTCGGCGACAGGCTACGCGCAGCTCGGTTCGGGCGACGTGGACAGCGCGATCGAAGAGCTGCTCCCGCTGCTCGACTTTGCACCGAACGATCCCGGCCCGCTGATCGCGATCAGCAGCGCGCTGGCGCGACAGAAGCGACTGCCCGAGGCCAAGCTGTACGCGGAGCGCGCGCTGTCCATGGAGACCAGCACGCAGATGTCGAGCGCGGCTGCGCGGGAGTCCCTCGCCGGGATCGAGTGGCAGCTCGGCAAGGTCGATCTCGCCCGGGAAGGCTACGAGCAGGTGCTGACGCTGCACGTCTCGACACCCTCGGATCGCCTCCAGATCGTCCGCCTGGCGGCCCTTTCGCGTCCTCCGGAGCTGCAGGCGGTCCTGCGCGACTACCTCAGCGGCGCCCTGCCGTCGACGGTGGCGCTGGTCCGGTTGGGCGAGGCCGCGGGCGCCCACCCGGACGACGCGCTGGTCCGCTACCTGTACGCCAAGATCCTGGAGTCGATCGGCGCGGTGCCCGAGGCCATCCGGGAGTACCGGGCTGCGCTGGCCGGGGACCTCCCCGGCGCGCCCCTGACGCGGGAGGCGAAGCTGGCGCTCGGCCGCCTGGAGCTTCTCGCCGATCGATACGCCGAAGCCGAGGCCGAGTTCCGCGGGCTGTCGCGCGAAGAGCAGAACCCGGCGATTCGCCTGGAAGCCTCAGATTGGGCGGAGCGGGCGTCGTTCGCTCAAACACTCACCTCGACGGCGGCGGAATAGAAGTCGACAGCGTGGCGTTCGGGCGGTAGTGATGTTGCCCATGCGGTCGCTCCCGGTCCTCGGCCCTCTGGTGCTGATCGGCCTCTGCGCATGTGCTCACGACAAGATCCCGCTCACCAACATCGACGACACCGATGAGAATCGGGAGATCCTCGACGTGGTGAAGGAGTACCACAAGGCGCTCGAGAGCCTGGACGCCGACGCGGTGCTCCACCTCGTCAGCCCGCGGTACTTCGAGGACAACGGCAATCTCGACGCGGCCGACGACTACGACTTCGAAGGCCTGAGAAAGACACTCCAGGAGGACTTCAAGCGAACCCGGGCCCTCAAGGTGAACATCCGCGTCGACGCCATCGAGGTCGACGACGAGGCGGATCGGGCCTGGGCCGAGCTGTACTACCAGATCCACGCCCAGAACGAGTATCCATCGGGGCTCAAGTGGGAGACCGGCAGCGACCGGACGCGCATTCGCTTCGAGCGTGTCGGCGGCAAGTGGTTCATCATCGCCGGCCTCTGAGCCGGCCTCACGACCCGCTCGCCCCCTGAAGGAGGGAGCGCGAGAGCACGCGCCGCGCCTCCTCGACCTGACTCTCTGGGACCATCAAATCCACCGGCACCTCCGGCCCGAAGAACTGATACAGCGTCCGCTGTCGAAGCGAGCGCGCGTGCGCGGGAATGCCGGCGCGCTCGAGCGCGAGCAGCGCCGGTCCCACCACATAGACGCGATGGAGCGGCCAGGCGGAGGTCGCGTCAGCGACGAGCCGGCGGAAGCGCCACTCCGCCAGCAGATCGAGCACGAGCGCGGTCACCACGACCACCAGCGCGACGTCGACGAACAGCGCACCGGACACCAGCCATCCCAGGAACCCGCTGACCAGGACGATGCCACCGATGAACGACGCGGTCACCGCCGTCACTGCGCCGAGCTGGCTGCGCGCGGCGTCCCAAGCGGGCTCGCGCGTCTCACCGGTGACCTGGGCGATCGCGTCGCCGACCAGCGTCGGCCGGTTGAACAGCCACGACATCGCGATCGCGAGGATCACCGAGAGCGCCAGATAGGCGAGCCAGTACGTGGGAGAGGTCGGATGCAACGCTTCGATCGTCTCGCTCGGCGAGCCCAGGAAGTTGGAGACCGTCGCCGGAAGCGTGAGCAGCGAGGCCGCCATCCCCAGGGGCAGAAGACCGCTCGCGGGCACGCGCAGGACGAGGCCGGGCGTTCGCGTGCGACCGAGCTTCAGGAGGTAGACGGTGATCGCGACGACGCCGCCGAGCAGCGCGATGATCAGGGTGACGTGGATCGTCCCCAGCAGGTTGCGAAGAACCGCGTCGTGCCCGGACCAGAACAGGTCGTAGGCTACCGGAAGCGCACCGGCGCCGATCAGCACCGCGTACCCTCCGCCCAGGCCCCGGCGATCGATCAGAAACGCCAGCCCGACCAGGAGCGCGGTGACCACCAGACCGCAGGCGATCGTCGCGGGGACCAGCGCCGGATCTCTGGCCACGCTCGCCAGCTCCTCGCCGACCAACCAGCTCTGGAACAGCGTGAAGACCACGGCGACGAGGTAGGTGGCTACCGCGAGCTTCCGGCGACCGACCGGACCGCCGATCCGGAGGCGGTTCCAGGGCGGTACGATCAACGCGGCCAGCTCCACCACGTAGAAGGCCGACAGGACCGGCATGATTCCGAGCGTTCCGATGCTGGTGGTGGCGGGGTCGTACTCGGGCATGCGGCTCAGGCGCTCGAGCACCTCCGCGGTCAACGCCGGGATCGGGATCCGGCTGACGATGAACCAGACCAGCGGCGCCAGCAGAGTCACCGCGAGGCGGCCCCAGGGCCGCGGCCCCAGCGCGAGCTCCTCGCGCGAGGTGAGCGGCGAAGCAGGCGTCTTCCAGACGCTCTCTCCAGAGTCGACCATCACGCGAGGGCTGCAGCGACGAGCTGCTCCGCACGCTCGCCCGAGAGCGCCGAGAGTCGCGCGAGAAAGTGTCGATAGTCCTTGTACACCCGGCGGTCGGACGGGAGCGGGTTGAGCTCGAAGTCGTACAGGCGCGTGATCGCGAAGCGGGCCGCAGCGAGCCGGAGCTCGGACGCGAGCGCCTCCTTCTCCGGAGCCTCGAGGCGGCGCACCGCCGTGTAGCCCTCGAGCGCCGCACGCACGCGCAGGAGATCGAACTGCCCGGCGGGCCCGCCACGCTGGGTCGCGCTCGGCTCCCAGCACCACGCGTTGATCAGCACCGCCAGCTCCCAGACGAAGCGCTCGGTCGCCGACATCTCGAAGTCGATGATCCCGGACAGGGTCTCGTCGATGAACTTGGCGTTGTCCACGAAGAGGTCGCCGTGGACCGTACCGCGCGGGAGGTGATCGATCCGCCGCGTGCTCTGTCGCTCGAGCTCGTCCTCGAGGCTGGCAAGCTCCGGGGCAAACCGGGCGTCGAGCCGGCCGTCTTCGACCGCCGCCTGCATCTCGACCACCTTCCCGCGCAGGTTGGCCTGCGAAAACTCGTTCTTGCGGGTGAGATCAAACCCGACCAGAGCGTCGTGCATCTCACCCGCGAACTGCCCGACCTGCTGCACATGTTGCGGGCGGACCTCGAAGGTCCCCAACTCACGTCCCTCCATGAAGCGGAACAGCGACACGAATCGTCCGCTCGACGACCATGGGGTAAAGGTCCCGCCTGCCACGTTTTCGATGAGCTCGGGCGCAGGGAGCCCTGCCTTGCCGATCCGGGCCAACAGCTCCTTCTCGAAGATCATGTCCTGAACGTGCTTGTTCTCGGTGATCCGCAGGAAGAAGTCCTCGCCGTCGGCGCGCACCCAGTACGCGGTGTTGATCGAGCCCTCCGCGATGCCGCCGAACTCCTCGAGCTCCTCGAGGTGATACAGGGAAAGGATCGACCGCATCTGGTCGCGGTCGAGCACGACGTGGACGGCCACGTCGGCCACTCTATCCAGGCGGCCGGTCCGAGACGAGAGCGAAAGTGGGCGCAAAAAGGAAAAGGCCGTTATGCTCGATCAGTGTCGCGGCCACGGCTCGGAGACATCCTGGTCCGCTCCGGCTTGCTCAGCAACGAACAGCTCGAATTCGCACTTCGCGAGCAGTCGCGCTCCGGCGTTCGCCTCGGCCAGATCCTGGTCGACTACGGGATGATCGAAGAGTCGAAGCTCTATGACGCGCTGGCTCGGATGACCGGAATGCCGCGCCTGTCGCTGTTGACCATCGAGATCGACCGCCACGCCGCCAACATGACGGACTCCGAGTCCGCGCTTCGACACGGAATGCTCCCGGTGGCGCGCGACCAGCGGGCCAAGATCCTGGTGGTCGCGGTGACCGATCCGACGGACGTCCTCCCCCTCGACGAGATCGCGTTCCGCACCGGCTTCCGCGTGCGTGCCGTCCTCGGCAGCGAGACCGAGGTCGGGCGCCTGATCCGCCATCACTTCTTCGGGGAGCCGCTCAAGCGCGACACCGGCGACCTGTTCACCAGGCCGGGACATCCGACGACCGGGCGCATCGAGATCGAGGACCGGATGATCATCCGAGGCATGGAGTCGATGCGCAACGAGCTGCAGGGAACCTCGTCGATCGATCTCATCGACCAGCACGACGAGCGCGAGGCGCTGGCGATGCTCAAGCCGATCTTCGACGCCCAGCAGGAGGCGGCGCGGACGTTGAAGGCGATCTTCGACATGTGCGTCGCCCGCGGGATCATCGATCCGGGCGAGTATTTCGAGCGCCTGCGCAGCATTCCCGACGACTGACGTTGACGCTCACGCGCGCGGATCGATAGGGTGCGCCACCGTGTTCGGGCTGTCCGATCTGATCGGTCAAGAGGGGGCCGTCCAGCGGCTGGTCCGCCTGGTCACCTCGGATCGACTCCCGCACGCGCTCTTGTTCGAGGGTCCCGAGGGCGTCGGCAAGTTCACGGCCGCCCAGGCGCTGGCGGCCTCGCTGTTGTGCCGGCGACCGCCCCGCCCGGGCGACGCCTGCGGCGAGTGCAGCGCCTGCGTCAAGGTCGAGGGACAGAACCACGCCGACCTCCACCTCATCCGCACGCCCGACCCCCGCATCAAGATCGCGGAGGTACGAGAGGCCGAGCGCGCCCTGGCGCTGCGACCCATGGAGGGGCAACGCAAGGTGCTCCTGGTCGAAGACGCTCACAAGATGACGATCGAGGCCCAGAACGCGCTCCTCAAGACCCTGGAGGAGCCGCGCGGATCGACGCACATCATCCTGACCGTGGCCCGGCTGAAGAACGTGCTGCCGACCGTCGTGTCGCGATGCCAGCGCCTCCGGTTCCAGGCGCTGAGCTCGTCGCAGATCGCCGGCCTGCTCGCCACCGAGGCCGGCCCGATGGTGGCGGCGCTGGCGCAGGGCTCGGTGGGCCGAGCGCAGTCGATCGAGGTGGCGGCCACGCTCGAAGTCCGCAATCGTATGGCGGCGCTCGATCGCAGGCTGGAACACGCGACGCCGAAGGCGGCGCTCGACGCGATCGCGATCGCGGCGGAGCTCGGCCACGATCGACGCGAGATGGCGGCCGCGCTCGATCTCCTCGCCCTCTGGCTGCGCGATCAGATCACGATCGCGAGCGGCACCGGCGAGAGCGAGATCGCGAACTCGGACCGAAGGGCCGACCTCGAAGCGCTCTCCGCCGAGCGCGGCTTGACCGAGCTGCTGGCCAGGGCCCGCACGGTCATGGAGGCGCGGCGGCAGCTCGATCTCCCCTTCAACCTCAACGCGACCATGATCGCCGAGCAGATGTGCCTGGCGCTGGCGGGCCACGCGGTGATGAAACCGGTGCCCCTGTGGTGACTCGATGAACGAACGGATCTTGGTGACGGCAGCGCTCCCCTACGCGAACGGGAGCATTCACATCGGCCACCTGGTCGAGTACCTGATGACCGACATCTTCGTGCGCGCGCTGAAGATGGCCGGCGAGGACGCGATCTACATCTGCGCCGACGACACCCACGGGACGCCGATCGAGCTCAACGCCCAAAAGGCCGGCGTCACACCGGAGGCGTTCGTGGCGCGGTTCGCGAAGGAGCACCTCGAGGACTTCTCGAGCTTCGGCATCCACTTCGATAGCTACTACTCGACGAACAGCGAGGAGAACCGGCGCTGGGCCTACGAGATCTACGGCCGCCTCAAGGCGGGCGGATACATCGAGGAGCGGGCGCTCGAGCAGCTCTACGACGAGAGCGCGAGGCGGTTTCTCCCCGATCGTTTCGTCAAGGGAACGTGCCCCAAGTGCGGGACGCCGGATCAGTACGGCGACGCCTGCGAGGCATGCGGCAGCACGTACGAGCCCACCGATCTGGTGAATCCGTACAGCGTCGTCAGCGGCTCCAAGCCGGTCCTCAAGAGCTCACAGCACCTGTTCGTGAACCTGGCCCGGTTCACGGACTTCCTCACCACCTGGGTGAAGACGGAGGGCCGACTCCAGACGGAGACCCGCAGGTTCGTCGAGGGTTGGCTCGAGGGCGGTCTGTCGGACTGGTGCATCTCCAGGGACAAGCCGTACTTCGGGTTCGAGATCCCGGATCATCCGAACAAGTACTTCTACGTCTGGCTCGACGCGCCGATCGGCTACATCAGCTCCACCGAGAACTGGGCCAAGCAGTCGGGCCACCCGGAGCTCACCGACGAGATCTGGCGCAAGAAGAAGGCGCGGATCATCCACGTGATCGGCAAGGACATCGTCTACTTTCACACGCTCTTCTGGCCGGCCATGCTCCACGCGGCCGACCTGGCGGTGCCGAGCAAGGTGCAGGTCCACGGCATGCTCACGGTCGACGGCGTGAAGATGTCGAAGAGCCGAGGAACCTTCATCAACGCACGGACGTTCCGCGAGCACCTCGATCCGATCTACCTGCGGTACTACTTCGCCTCGAAGATCGGTGCGACGGCGGAGGACGTCGACCTCTCGCTCGAGGAGTTCGTCAACCGCGTCAACGCCGAGCTGGTGAACAACCTGGCGAACCTGGTGTCGCGCGCCTCTCGGTTCCTCCACGACAAGCTGGGCGGCCGCTACGGCAAGCTCGGGAACGACGCCGCGCCGCACCTCGACGCGGTCCGCCGGCGGGTCACGTCGGCCGAGGCCGCCTACCGCAACTTCGATCTGTCGGAGGCGGTGAAGCAGGCCCTCGAGATCTCGCGGCTCGGGAACGGCCTCTTCCAGGACGGAGCGCCTTGGAACCTGATCAAGGCGGACGAGGAGAAGGCGCGAGGGCTGGTCACGCTGTGTCTGAACCTGGCGCGCGCCGCCACGGTGGTGATGGCGCCCGCGGTGCCGGCATTCGCCGAGAAGGTCTACCCGATGCTCGGCCTCGACGCGCCGCCCTCGCGGTTCTCGGAGGCGATCGCGTTCGATCTGGTCGAGCGGAAGATGGGGACGCCGGACCGGATCGTCGATCGCATCGGGCGCGAGGAGCTCGACGCGATCATCGAGGCCTCCAAGACGGAGGTCACCCCGAAGCCGGCCGCCGCGCCGCCGAAGAAGAAGGCCCTGGAGGCGAAGGCGGCCGAGCCCTCCCAGATCACGATCGACGACTTCACCCGGATCGATCTTCGCGTGGCGCTGGTGCTGAAGGCCGAGCTGGTCGAAGGGGCCGACAAGCTGCTCCGGCTGACCCTGGACGTGGGAGAGGCCGAGCCGCGCACGGTGTTCGCTGGGATCCGTGGCGCCTATTCACCCGAGCAGGTGACCGGGAGGAAGGTGGCGCTCGTCTACAACCTGCAGCCTCGCAAGATGCGCTTCGGGACCAGCGAGGGCATGGTGCTGGCGGCCGGCCCGGGTGGAAAGGACGTGTGGCTCCTGTCCGTGCCCGAGGAGGCACCGCCCGGCTCGAGGATCAAATAGGTGAAGAACCGGCGCGCGGCCGAGCTCACGGCGCTGGCCGAGGCCGAACGGATCCCGGGTGATGCCATCGAGCGGGCCGACGCGGCGCTCGGTGACGACGATCCCGAGGTCCGGTGCGCGGCGATCGAGTTGATCGGGCGGCTGGCGGCCTTTCGAGAGGTACCGATCCCCGACGCCCTCGCCGCCCGCATCCTGGAGCATCGGAGCGACGCCGACCATCGCGTCCGGGCGGAGACCGCGGCGTCGCTCGCCATGCTCCCACGTGCGCCCGAGGGTGCGGCCCGGGCGATCCGAAGCCTGCTGGAGGACGCCCACTCCCGCGTGCGACAGGAGGCGTGCGCGGCCCTCGGCGACCTCGACGATCGCGTCTCGCGCGACCTGCTGGCGGAGCGCCTCGAAGACGTCGATCCCGAGGTGCGCTTCGAGGCGGCGTTCGCGCTGGCGAGCCTGAAGGACGCGCGGGCGAGGCCACTCCTCGAGTCCACGCTCTCGGTGACGCGCCGCCGGCTCGATGCGTGCGAGGGCCTGCGGCGTCTCGGCGATCCGGCCGCCGCTGACGCCCTGGAGAAGCTAGCGGGCAAGCTCTTCCTGGCCTGGGTCGATCGCCTCACCGCCTGGGCGACCCTGTCGGCGCTCGGGAGCGTAGAGGCCGGTGCCAAGGTCGTCCAACGCGCCGGCGCCAGGAGCCGCGAGGAGAGGATCTACGCGCTCTCACTGATCGGCTCGCACCGGATCGCCGCGGGGCGCGAGCTCCTCGAGACAATCGCCAAGAACGAGCGCGACCCGGCGCGCGACACCGCGGTGCGCGCGCTCGGCGACCTGGGCGATCCGGCCGCGCTCGAGACGCTCGACGTGCTCCGGCACGGACCGGACCGGGCGCTGGCCGCCGACGCCGAGCGCGCGATCGAGAAGATCAAGAGCCATTGAGGCGTCGCACGCTCTCGCAGCCGCGCGCGTTCCCGCCGTCGCACGCCAGCCGATAGTACTTGAGCGCCATCGAGGCGTTCCGTCCGGTGCCCTGGCCGTGCTCATACATGTAGCCCAGGTTGCCGCAGCCGATCGCGCTGCCGCCGTCGCAACCCTTCCGGTAGAGATCGAGCGCGCGGGCCTGGCTCTTCTCGACGCCCTGGCCGGTCTCGAAGAGATAGCCGAGGTTCGTGCAACCGCCCGAGTTTCCGCCGTCGCAGCCCCGCTGGTAGAGCTCCAGCGCGCGCGCGTCGTCGGCCGGGACGCCGTGACCGTTGCGGTACATGTAGCCGAGGTTGGTGCAGCCCCGCGCGTTCCCCATGTCGCAGGCCTTCTCGTAGTACGAGACCGCGACGGCCGCGTCCTCCTTCACTCCCTTGCCCTTCTCGTACATGTACCCGGTGTTGGTGCATCCGGTCGCGTTGCCCAGCCCGCACCCGCGCAGGTAGAGCCGCACTGCCTTGATCGGATCCTCCGTGATCAGCCTGCCCTTCTCGAACATGAAGCCGAGGTCGGTGCAGGAAGCGCCGTGGGATTGGCGGCAGCCCTCGAGCAAGTGGGCCTGCGCCAGGGCCAGATCGCGCGCTCGGCCGTTCTTGCCGTCGCGGTAGTCGAGCCCGAGCCGGTAGCAGCTCTCCACCGGCGCACAGGACACCGGCGGCAGGCTCGCATCCATCAGCGCGGGATCGAGCGTGCCTGCGCCCTCTGCGGAGGCGTCCCCCGGCGGCGGCGCTGCCTGCGACTTCAGCTTGAACGCGACCTGCTCTACCGACGCCGTCAGCTGGTCGGGCGCGCAGCCGCCCTTGACGGTGGCGACGCGCTCGCTCACCTCCTTCTCCAGATCGAACAGGACGCTCTTCAAGATGCAGCGGGAGCCGAGGCGCATCAGCTGCGTCGACAGCGACTTCTCGGCGGCCAGCGCCTTGCCGATCTCGATCTGACAGGCCTCGTCCATACAGCTCTTGTACGAGTCCTTCTTCTTGGAGAGGAGGAGGCGGTGCAGGTCGTCCGACGGGACCACGCGATAACGTCCACCCTCGGCGATCTGACCGCCGAGATACTCGGTGAGCTGATGGATCGTGTCGTGATCGGTCTTCTTCTTGGCGGCGGTCTCCTCGATCTCGAAGACCGCGACCACCGGCTGCGCGGTCGCGACGACTCCCAGCGCAATCCAGGGGACCATCGGAGAAAGAATAGCCGCGAGTGCGCTCGATTTGATAGAGACGTGACGTGCGCTTCGTCGACAGCCACGCCCATCTGGACGGCGAGCACTTCGCGGATCTGACCCCTTTCCTCGAACGTGCTCGCGACGCCGGGATCACCGACATCGTCTGCATCGGTGCGAGCGCCGGCTTCGAGAGCAACCCGCGCACCGTCGCGCTGGCGGAGCGGCACGAGCGGATGTTCGCGACCGTGGGCATCCACCCCCACGACGCGCGGGTCACCACCGACGACGTCGTCGAGGACATCCGCCGGCTGTCGACCCACCCGAAGGTGGTCGCGATCGGCGAGATCGGCCTCGACTACCACTATGATCTTTCGCCGCGCGATCAACAGCGTGCGGCCTTCTCGAGATTCCTCAACCTGTCGCGCGAGGCCCGGAAACCGGTCGTGATCCATACGCGCGAGGCCGAGGAGGACACGCTCGCCCTGCTCCGCGACGCCGGCGCCGAGACCCTCGGCGGCGTGATCCACTGCTTCACCGGCACCGAGCGCCTCGCCGAGGGCGCGCTCGACCTCGGGTTCTACATCTCCTTCTCCGGGGTCCTCACCTTCAGGAACGCCGACCCGCTCCGGGCCATCGCCCGCGAGCTTCCGCGCGACCGCGTCCTCGTCGAAACCGACTGTCCCTTCCTCGCCCCCGTCCCCGTCCGCGGACGCGAGAACGAGCCGAGCTTCATCGTTCACACGGCAAGGTGCCTTGCGGACGTGTGGGGAGTGAGCGAGGAGGAGGTCCGGCGGATCACCGGAGAGAACGCGGTCCGCTTGTTCGGGCTCGACTAGATTCCGAGGAATCGCTCTTGAGCGCCTCGGCCTTGTCGGTCCGCTCCCAGGTGAAGCCTTCGCGACCGAAGTGGCCGTAGTTTGCGGTCTCGCGGAAGATGGGCTTGAGCAGATCGAGGCTCTCGATGATCCCGCGCGGGGTGAGCTGGAAGTGCCGGCGGATCGACTGGGTGATCTTCTCCTCGGGTGCGCGCCCGGTGCCGAACAGATCGACGTGGATCGACACGGGCTCCGCCACGCCGATGGCGTAGGCGAGCTGCACCTCGCAGCGGCTGGCGGCGCCGGAGGCCACCACGTTCTTCGCGATGTGGCGCGCCATGTACGCCGCGGAGCGATCGACCTTGGTGGGATCCTTCCCCGAGAAGGCGCCACCGCCGTGCCGGCCCATTCCACCGTAGGTGTCGACGATGATCTTGCGTCCGGTCAGCCCGGTGTCCCCGTGGGGACCGCCCACGACAAAGCGGCCGGTCGGGTTGATGTGATAGACGGTGTTCTTGGTCAGCATCTCGGCCGGAATGACCCGCTTGACGACCTCCTCGATGACGGCCTCCCGGATACTCCTTGGCCCCGACGTCGGGAGCGTGCTGCGTGGAGACGACGACGGTGTCGACCTCCTTGGGACGACCGTTCTCGTAGCGGATCGTCACCTGGCCCTTGCCGTCGGGTCGAAGGAACGTCAGGACGCCCTGCTTGCGCGCCTCGGTGAGGCGCTGCATGAGCTTGTGCGCGTAGCTGATCGGCATGGGCATCAGCTCGGGCGTCTCGTCGACGGCAAAGCCGAACATCATGCCCTGGTCGCCGGCCCCGAGCTCGCCCTGCGCTCGATCGACGCCCATGGCGATGTCGGGCGACTGCTTGTTGATGCCGTTGAGGACGGCGCACGAGCGATAGTCGAAGCCCATCGCAGAATCGTCGTAGCCGATCCGCTCGATGACGCCCCGAACGGTGTCCTGGATGTCGACGTAGGTCTTACTGGTGACCTCACCGCCGACGATGACGATCCCGGTCATGCACATCGTCTCCACCGCAACACGTGAGGCCGGGTCGCCCTTGATGAGCGCATCTAGGATGGCGTCCGACACTTGGTCGGAGACCTTGTCAGGGTGGCCCTCATTCACGGACTCAGAGGTGAAAACGAAATCGCGCAACGTCATGCTCGCTCCTTGTTGGTGACCGCGCAGCGCTACCAGATGACATCCAATCGATCAACCGGCCCCCATTGCTGAGATGTTCGGGACAGAGGTAGATTTCGCGCGAGTGACCGGGGAACCCACGAACGAAGTCACGAAGAAGGCGGTGTGTAAGTCGTTCACTGCGGTCATCCGTGGGAGCGCGCTGGCGATCGATCCCAAGGCCTTTTTCATGATGCTCAATGCGAACTTCCCCGTGTTGTACCAGAACAACCAGATCAACCTGGCACCGATCTGGGACGCTTTGTCGACCTCCCACGCGCCCGAGCAGCTCCACGGCGTCTTCCTGATGTTCCGGATGCGGGCGCTGGATCTGGGGCTGGCCGTGCAGCTCCCGGGGCCGGTCGAGTCCCTGAGCGACGACGAGATGCGGCTGGCCCTCCAGCCCTGGACGGGGCTGATGATCCCGGACGAGCCAACGCCCTACGAGCCGCTCCCGCTGGCCCTCAGCACCGGGGATCTGAAGCCCTTCGTACCGGAAGAGCTCCGGCGCCAGATCATACAGATCGTCTCGACCGCCTTCCGCGCCTCCCTCAGCGGCCAGGTCGACGCCGCGCAGCTCACGTTCCAGATCGACTCCAGCTTCGACGCCCTCTTCGACGGCCAGACCTTCGACCTCGCCCAGATCTTCGACGGCCTGCGTCAGTCGCACCCGCTCTCGGACCAGGCGATCTATCAGGTCGTCGCGCGCGCCACGGCGGACCTGGCCACCCTCGACGTCCAGGTGGAGGAGCCTGCGCTCGAGCTGAATACGATCGAGAAGCAGAACATCACGGCCGACCTCCGTCGCGCCGAGGAGCGCGCCGCCAAGAACCGCGCTTCGGGTCCCACGCCGCCCGCCGCCGACAAGCCGCCCGAGGAGACCTCGAAGCGCATCACCCGCGAGGAGCGGCTCAAAGAGTACGGGCTCAGCAGCGTCCGCGAGAAGCGGTACCCGATCCGAAGATCATCCTCGCGGTCGTCGCCGTCGGCGTCGGTGTGACGGCGTTTCTGACCCGACCGAACCGAGACATCGACCACGACGAGTACGACGCCGTGATCCCCATCCGCACCGCAGAGCTCCGCGACGGCGACTTCCAATGCGTCGTCGACGAATCGAAGTGGCTCGCGCTGTCCCCGGAGGAGCGCGCCACCCGGCTGACCAAGTTCGAGGCGATGCTGCGGGACGATCGCCTGATCTCCAACATGCAGTGCCGAGACACGCACGGCCAGCTGGTGATCACCATGCTCGGATCCGGACGCATGGCAGGCGCTCCGAACTTCATGAAGGGCGACATCCACGGCGAGCTCCCCAAGGTCGCCCCTCCTCCACTTCCCGTCCCGCCGAAGCCAGAGGTGACCGCGCCGCCCTCCGCTGAGTTGGTCGAGCCGCCCCCGGCCGCGGCGCCACCCGCGGACAGGCCCCGCTAGGAGCGTGTAGCGCGTAGCGCTACCGCGAGCCCGGTCCGGGTCCCGGTCCCGGTCCCGGTCCCGATGGCGATCATGCAGCCCGGCGTGCGTTCATCGGCCTCATCAAGTCGCGTGAGCATCTCGACAACGCGCTTGAGCTTGGCTCTGGCGGCTTGGAGCTTCTGCTCGTTGGCGAGTCGGCGCCTCAAGCAGGTGTGGAGTGAGGCGGCGCTTTCGGTGCCAGAGCGAAGTGCCATCCGGTAGAAGCGAGCCTTCTCAGGACCAAGACGCGTCGACTCCGTCCTCATCAGCTTCGGAGCCCACACCTGCCTCGCTCGCTCCCAAGCGAATGCGAGACAAGTTGCAAACGCGCGACGGCAAGGCGGTCTACGCCCGCAGGAAGAGTATCGTCGAACCGGCGCTCGGACAGATCAAAGGGGCACGAGGATTCCGCCGGTTCTCGCTACGCTCCTTCTTCAAGGTACGAGCCGAGTGGACGCTCGTCTGCCTCACCCACAACCTGCTCAAGCTCTACCGATCGAAGCTCGCGACCGTCGCGAGCGTCTGACTCAAGGCAGCCATCTTCAGATCGGGACCCGGACCGGGACCGGGACCCGGACCGGGGTCGCGTGAGCGCTTACGCGCTACACGCTCCTAGAGATCCGGGGTCCAGCTCTGGATCTTCGCCTCGAGGGCCAGCTCGACGTCGCGTGTCGTCGACATCTCGCAGGCCTGTGCCGCCAGCTCCACACAGTCCGCCGCCGAGAGCTTCCGGATCATCCGTTTCACGATCGGGATCGAGGTTGGCGTCATCGACAGCGTGCGGAGCCCCAGGCCGACCAGGAGTGGCGCGTGAAAGGGATCGCCGGCCACTTCGCCGCACACGCTGATCGGGCGGCCAGCATCGTGCGCCACCGTGCAGGCGGTCCGGATCATCCGCAACACTGCCGGATGGCAGGCGCGATACAGGTACGCCACCGACTCGTTCCCGCGATCCGCGGCGAGCGTGTACTGGATGAGATCGTTGGTGCCGATCGAGAAGAAGTCGACCTCCTCCGACAGGCGATCGACGATCAGGATCGCCGCCGGAGTCTCGAGCATCACGCCGACGGGCATCTGCGGGTCGAACGGACGGCCCGATCGCTCCAGGTCCGCCGCGATCTCCTCGATGATCGCGCGGGCCTGACGGACCTCCTCCACGCCGGTCACGAACGGGAGCAGGAGACGTACTGGGCCCACGCCGCTGGCGAGCATCACGCCTTCGAGCTGTTGCGCGAAGTGCGCCCGATCTCGGAGCGAGAGCCGGATCGCACGCAGGCCCAGGGCGGGGTTCGCGTCGGTGTAGAGCGAGCCCGTGCCGAACTGCTTGTCGCCCCCCAGGTCGTACGTGCGGATCGTGGTGGGCAGACCGCCGAGCACCTCGAGGACGTGTTGATACGCCTCGAAGTGACCGAGCGCGTCGCTCACGTCGGGTCGCTCGAGGCAGAGAAACTCGGTGCGGTAGAGGCCGACGCCCTGGCCGCCGTGCTTGACGACCTGCTCGACCTCGCTCGCCACCTCGATGTTGCCGTAGAGCGTGATCGTCACGCCGTCGGCGGTCTCTGCGGGGAGGAAGCGGTCCGCGAGCAGCGCCTGCTCCTCCTTGGCCCGCCGCTTCTCGATGCCGCGATATCGACCCTGGACGGCCCCGCTCGGCTTGAGCACCACCTCGCCGGAGTAGCCGTCGACGATCACCTGATCGCCGGATCCGGCCAGCTCCATGATCCCGCGCGCGCCCAGCACGCAGGGCACGTTCAGCGCCCGCGCGAGGATCGCCACGTGCGAGGTGCGGCCGCCCAGCTCGGTCACGAATGCGCGCGCCGCGAAGCGTGCCAGCGCTACGGCGTCGGCCGGAGAGAGATCGTGCGCCACCACGACCGCGTCCTCCGAGAGGTTGTCCAGCAGATCCGTCTCGGCCCCGATCAGGTTTCGGAGGACCCGATCCGCGACCACGTCCACATCGCTGCGACGCTCGCGGAAGTAGTCCTCGTCGAGGTTGTCGAAGAGCTTCTTGACGCTCTTGACGGTGTCCTTGAGGGCCCACTCCGCGTTCTGGCCCTGCTTGGCGATGAGGTCGCGCGTGGACTGAAAGAGCGCGTCGTCGCGAAGGATCATCGAGTGGGCCTCGAGGAGCGCCCGGACCTGCTCGAACCCCGCTCGCTGAGCGCGCGCGCCCAGCTCCACCAGCTGTCCCTCGGACTTCTGGACCGCCCCTTCGAAGCGCTCGATCTCCCGGATCCGCTTCTCCTCGGGGACGTGATAGTGCGGCACCGCCACCCGGCGCCGGTCCACGACATGGACGACGCCGAAGGCGATCCCGCCGCACACGCCCATACCGCGGAACCTTCGGTCGCTCACTTCGTCGCCCCCTCGTAGAACCCGTTCGCGAAGAGCTCCCGGATCGCGTCCATCCCCGCCCTCGCCCCCGGGCCCGTCACCACCACGTCCAGCATCGTGCCGCAGGTCGCGCCCAGCGTCGTCAACCCGAGGAGGCTCTTAGCGTTGACCAGATCGAGGCCCTTCCCGATCTTCACGTCGGCCTGGAGCTTACTCGTGAGCTGTGCCAGTACGTGAGCGGCCCGGAGGTGGAGGCCGCGCTCGTTGACCACCTCGAAGACCTCTCGCAGGCTCTCTTCATCCGCTTGGGATCCGGATAGTGCGTCGGCGGGCATCCTCGGGTCATTGGGCAACGCCTGGACGTAGACCTCGATTCCGCGGCGCGTGAGCCTCCGGATCAGATCGAAGTCGGGCGGCCCCAGATGGACGGCGGGGTGCACGGGCGCCCGGTCCGGGGCCTCGGGTACATGCCCGATGTTGAGAGAGCTGATCTTGAGCCCTGCCGAGACCGCCCGGATCACGGCCTCGAGAGAGCTGAAGAGGACGATCGTCGATGGAAGATCCGATCTCGAGAGCTCGAGCGACACCTCTTCCTCCGAGGTGAAGACGACATCGGTGTCCATCGCCGACATCTCGAAGATGGTGCGCAATCGATGTTGCGAGACTACGGTCTCGTCGGCGACGATGATCAACTTGGCGCCGAGCTCCGGCACCCAGGCGTTCATCAGCGTGGCGTGAATCAGCCTGGGATCGATGCGAAATAGGATCCGCAAGTCATCTTGCATCCTGCTCGCGCTCCTTCAGAATCTCGCTGGCCACCAGGAGGTTCCGCTGCCCGTAGAACTTGAGGAGCTGGGCAAGCGTTCCCACGTCGTCCGCCGTCTTGATGGCGCTGCTCAGCTTCAAGAGCATCGGCAAGTTACAGCCGGTCACCACCTCGATCGACGTCTCGCCGACGAGCTGAAGCGCAACATTCGTTGCGGTCCCCCCGAACATGTCCGCCAGGATCAACACGCCGGCCCCCCGGTCGACGCGAAGAACCGCCTCGTGCATCCGTCTCTGGACCTCTTCGAGGCGCTCCGATCGGTCGATCGGCATCGCCTCGGCAGACTCGAAGGGGCCGACGATCTCCACCGCCGTCTCGAGCAGCGCTTGGGCGAGCCGCCCATGGCTGACGATCAAAAGACCGATCACGGAGCTCGGATGCTATCGCAGGCGACCCCAAGCGTCATCAATCTCGGCGACGGCGGCTCCATCGTGCCACGTCCCGGTGCCGGATCTGGACGCGCCGACCCTGCTCCTCCAGCTGGCGCGCGACCTCGCCCGCAATGACCACGGAGCGATGACGCCCGCCGGTGCAGCCGACCGCGATCGTCAGATACGCCTTACCCTCCTGGTCGTACTGCGGGAGCAGGTATCCCAGGAAGTCGAGCAGCTTGGCGAGGAAGGCCCGGGCCTCCTCGCGATCCATCACGTAGCGGGCGACCGCCTCGTCTTCCCCCGAGTAATCGCGCAGCTCGTCCACGAAGTAGGGGTTGGGGAGGAAACGCACGTCCAGCATCAGGTCGGCCTCCTGCGGCACGCCGTGCTTGAACCCGAAGGAGAGGACGGTGATGGACATGCCGGTGCCGGCGGTGGGAGCGGAGGCGAACGCAGTCTGGATCTCCCGCACCAGATCGTGCACCGACATCGAGGTGGTCTTGATGACCGTGGTGGCCGCCTGGCGCAGCGGCTCGAGCATCTGCCGCTCGGCGCCGATACCACCCTTCACGGAGCCCTGAGCCGACATCGGGTGCCGGCGCCGCGTCTCGGAGTAGCGCCTCTCCAGGACCTCGTCGGAGGCGTCGAGGAAGACCAGGTCGATCTGGTGGCCCTGCTTCCTCACGTTCTCCAGCAGCGCCGGCATCGCGGTGAGCTCCTCGGGGCTGACCCGCGCCGTCCTGGCGTCGAAGACCAGCGCCAGCTTCTCGACCTCCGTGGTGCCGATCAGATCGACCACCTGATCGAAGAACCGGAGCGGCAGGTTGTCGATGGCATAGAAGCCGAGATCCTCGAGCGCATGGATCGCCGTCGACTTGCCGGACCCGCTCATACCGGTGAGGAGCACGATGTGCACTACTCGACCTCGTCCTCGATGTGATCCGTGGAGCGCTCGGCCTTCTCCATCGCCTTCTGGATCCGCCGGCTCAGCTCCTCACCCGCGTGCAAGCCGCGGCGCTGGAGCAGAAAGTTGCGCGCCGCGACCTCGACGATGCCAGCGACGTTGCGCCCGGGCGACACCGGCAGGAGCAACGACCGGACCTCCTGCCCCAGGATTCCGATGCTCCGTTCCTCGAGCCCGATCCGATCGTAGATGCCTCGGGGCGACCAGTGCTCGAGCTCCACCACCAGCTCGATCCGTTTGTGATCTCGGGTCGCGGCGACGCCGTAGAGCTCGGCGATGTTCAACACACCCAGACCGCGAACCTCGATCAGGTGCCTGATCAGGTCGGAGGCCTGCCCCACCAGATCTTCGCCGCGGCGCCGGATCTCGACCACGTCGTCGGCCACCAGTCGATGCCCGCGCTCGACCAGGTCCAGGGCGCACTCGCTCTTGCCGATCCCGGAGGCGCCGATGATGAGCACGCCGACGCTGTTCACGTCGACCAGGACGCCGTGCATCGAGCAGCGGGGTGAAAGCAGGTCGTCCAGGTAGTTCGTGGTCTTGACGATCGCGACCGAGGACGTGATCGCCGTGCGGAACAGAGCCACCGCGCGCTCGTCGCACGCCGCGATCAGCTCCGGCGGTGCGGTCAATCCCTTGGTCACGATGATGCACGCGACCTCCAGCTCCACGTAGCCCTGGATCGCCTTTCGCCGCGCGGCCTCGTCGAGCGTCGCCAGATACGAGATCTCGGTCTCGCCCATGATCTGCACGCGATCGTTGTGGACGAACGAGGTGTGCCCGACCAGCGCGAGCCCCGGCTTCTGGATACGGACGGAGCGCAGCCTACGCCCCATGCCCTCCTCGCCTCCGATCAGCTCGAGCCTCAGCGCACGCTTGAGGTGCGCATAGAACTCCGCGACCGTGACCTCGGGTGGAATCGGAAGATCGGTGGTGAGGTCCTCGACCACGTCGGCTCCCTAGTTCGTCGGAAGCTTGGTGTCCTTCTCGTAGATGACGGACCAGAGCTTCTGCGCTTCGTCGCTTCCGAGGAGCCGCTCGCGGAACTCGGCGTCCTTGAACAGGCGGGAGGCGCGCGCGAGCGCCTTCAGGTGAAGACCAGCGCCTCGCTCGGGCGCGAGCAGCGTCAGGAAGAGGTGGGCAGGACGTCCGTCGAGCGATCCGAACTCGACGCCCTGGGGGCTGCGGGCGAAGCAGGCGATCGCCCGCGAGATCCGTGGCAGTTTTGCGTGCGGGATCGCGATGCCGTTGCCGATCCCGGTGGAGCCGATCCGCTCCCGCTCGAGAAGAAAGGTCAGGGCCAGATGTCCATCGACCTCGACGTTCTTCTCGACGATGCGATCGACGAGCTCCGCGAGCACTTCGTCGCGGGTCCTGGCGCGGAGGTTGGGAATGATGAGGTCCTCCGACAGGATGTCGACGATCATCATCGACCGCACCCTACCACCGGATTGCGGGCGAAGGACCAGAGAGTTTCTCAGGCGGCGTGGGCTTCGATCAGGCCGTACTGTCCATCGGAGAGGCGATAGACCACGTTGACCTGCCGGCTGGAGGCATTGGTAAAAACCAGGAAGTCAGTATGCAGGAGGTCCATCTGCATCACGGCATCGTCGATGTTCATCTCTCGCGCCACGATGGTTTCGGTCCTCACGATCCGCGGCGGAGCGACGGTTCCGTTGCTCCCGGATTCCTCGCCGGCCTCCAGGATCTGGTGCGGGAGCTCGCGGCCGTTCGTGCCCTCGCGGTGGCTCTTGATCTTTTCTCGATACCGTTTGACCTGGCGGACGATCTTGTCCACCGCCATGTCGATCGAGCCGTACATGTCCTCCGATTTCTCGATCGATCGAATGCGCAGCGCTCCCTCGGTGAGGAGCTCGATGTGAGCGACGTGGAGGTGCTTCTCCACGGACAAGACAATCTGGGCTTCACCACCTCGGTCGATGATCCTGGTGATCTTGTCGATGCGGTCCTCCGCATACTCGCGGATCGGATCGCTGGGCTTGATGTGGCGAAAGGTCACGGAGACTTTCATTCGGCGCTCTTTCCCTTGTTTTCAAGGCGAACCGGTCAAGCTTCGGATGTGACTTCAGGTCAGAGAATCTTCCTTCGCTTCGAGGAAGAGAGGATCCCCATCGCTTCGCGATACTTGGCGACGGTTCGTCGCGCGATGTTGATGTTTTCTTTCTTCAGGACGTCGACGATCGCTTGGTCGCTGTACGGTCTCTTCGTATCCTCCCCGTCGATAATCTGCTTGATTCGATGCTTGACGGAGGCGCTCGCGACATCGTCTCCGTCGGACCGACCGATGCTGCTGTTGAAGAAGTACTTCAGCTCGAAGATTCCCTGCGGCGTGTGAACGTACTTGTTCGAAGTGACGCGCGAGATGGTCGATTCGTGCATCCCGATGTCTTCCGCAACGTCGCGCAGGATCAGGGGCTTCAGCTCTCCGATCCCGCGATCGAAGAACTCGCGCTGGAACTTCAAGATCGACTCCATCACCTTGTAGATCGTGCGCTGCCGCTGATGGATCGAACGGATCAACCACTGGGCTGATCGCAACTTGTCCTGCACGTAGCTCTTGGCCTCACCGTTCATCCCGTTGCTCAGCGCAGCCCGGTAGTACTTGGACACGCGGAGCATCGGGAGGCCGTCCTCGTTCTGCACGATGACGTAGTCGTCGCCGACCTTGTGCACGTAGATGTCGGGGGTGATGTAGATGGAGTCCTCGCCTCCGAAGTTGCGGGCCGGACGCGGGTCGAGCCGCTGGATGAGCTTCAGCGACCGCGCCACCTCCTCGATCGGGACCTCCTCGGCCTTGGCGATCGCCTGGAAGTTCCGCTTCTCGAGCTCGCCCAGGTACTCCTCGATCATCTTCTCGGCCAGCTTGTTGACCGGCGGCTGGGCGCGCAGCTGGATGAGCAGGCACTCCTTCAGATCCCGGGCCGCCACTCCGATCGGGTCGAACTTCTGGACCAGCTGGAGGACGCGCTCCACGTGATCGACGCTGACGCCCAGCCGGATCGCGATGTCCTCGCACGGCCGTTCGCCGGCCAGGAAGCCCTGGTCGTCGAGGCCGCCGATGATCTCCATGGCGATCGATTTGTCCGACTCCACCAGGTTGGAGAGGTTGAGCTGCCAGACCAGGTGATCGTAGAGAGTCTCGGGAGTGGAGAGGGTCTGCTCGAGGTTCGGAAGGTCGTCGGCTGACTGCTTGATGCTGGGGCCGCTGGGGGGCGCCGAATTGTAGGACTCGAGCCACTGCTGCCAATCGATGTCGTTGGCGTTGTCCTTGTCGCCGCTGACCTCGCTGGGCCGGTCGAGCTCGACCTTCTCCTCGACCTTGGGGGCGTCGCCCATGATGGCGGCTTCGGCCTCCAGGTTTTCGACGTCTGGACGGAGCTCCTCCTCCAGGGCCGGATTCTGCTCGAGCTCGGCGTTGATGGCGTCGACCAGCTCCATCCGGGACAGCTGCAGCAAACGGATCGCCTGCTGCAGCTGCGGCGTCATCACCAGTGTTTGCTGGAGTTTGAGATTGAGACTTTGCCTAAGCTCTAGCTGCATCGTCGGCTTGCATTGTATAGAGAACCGGCTGGCCTTTCAATTGACTGGGGAAAGTTTGGCCCGATCTCTGCATTCTGAAATTTTTGGCCCAAGACGTGCTTGACTTCGAGTCAGAGTCGCGTTGCGCACCATGATCAGAGCGAAAAGCGTTCACCGAGATACTTGCTTCGCGCCGCCTCGCTCTGTGCGATCTCCTCGCGCGTTCCGTGGAGCAGCACTCGCCCCGAGACCAAGATGTAAGCCCGCGAGCAGATGCCGAGGGTCTCACGAACGTTGTGGTCCGTCATCAGGACACCGATCCCCCGCTCGACCAGATGGGCGATCAGCGCCTGCAGCTCGCCGACGGCGATCGGATCGATGCCGGCGAAGGGTTCGTCGAGCAGCACGATCTTGGGATCCATCGCCAAGCAGCGCGCGATCTCGACCCGGCGGCGCTCACCGCCGGAGAGGTGCTCTCCCAGCGAGCGCCGGACGGCCCCGAGCTCGAGCTCCTCGATCAACGCGTCGGCGCGCGCCTGTTGCTCGCTCCTGGAGAGCGTGCGAGAGAGCTCGAGGACCGCGCGCAGGTTGTCCTCCACCGTCAGCCTGCGGAACACTGACGCCTCCTGCGGCAAATACCCGAGACCGCGCGTGGCGCGCACGTGCATCGGCTGATCCGTGACGTCCTCACCGGCCAGGATCACGCGCCCGCCCTCGGGCCGGATCAGGCCGACCACCATGTTGAAGGACGTGGTCTTGCCCGCACCATTGGGGCCCAGCAGACCGACGACCTCGCGCGGGCTCACCTCGAAGGACACACGGTCGACCACCCGGCGAGCGCGATAGGACTTCACCAGCTCGATGGCCTCCAGCCCGGCGCCCATGCCCCGACTCTATAGCAGAACGCGCGCTCGTGTCGGGACTTGACGTCACCGTCCCGAGCGCGTGCCATGGCGTCGTGCGCTGGCCTGGCTGGGTGCTGCTCGTCGCCTTCGGTGGGCCTCCGCAAGACCGCTTGCGCGCGGAGGGCGAGCCGGTCGAGCTCTCCGCCAAGGGCGGGATCTCAATCGACCTCAACCGGAACGTCGGGATCGCGCACCACGACGTCGTCATCCGGCGCAAGGACGTGACGGTCTGCTGCGACGAGGCCGAGGCGAGCTACTCCGGCGGCCACATCGAGCGCATCACCTGCCGCGGCCGGGTGGTGATCGTCCGCCCCGACGGCACACAGGCCACCGCCGGAGTCGCGGTCTACGAGGCGGCCGGCGACACCGTCACGCTCACCGGACAGCCTCGCGTGTTCGCGAAGGATGCGCACCTGAGCGGCGAGAAGATCGTCTACGACATCGGGAAGGATCGGCTGGAGGTCGCCGGGAAGAAGAGCAAGTTCTCCTTCGCGCCCACCGCCAAGGTACCCGCCCTCCGCAAGTGCCCCGCGCGTTGAGAACCGGTCCTAGACCTCCGATCGTTCGGTGTCTGTGTTTCGGCGTTAGGAGCGTGTCGAGATCAAGGGTGCTGTCGCCATCGGCTCAGGGCGTCGTGCGCCGCCCGACATCCGGATCGAGGAGCCAGTCGCCGACGGTGGGCCGGCCCAGCGACTCGACGTAGCGAGCCAGATCCCAGCGCTCGTCGTCGGAGATCTGCGTGAACGCGGGCATCGGCGATCCGGACAGCCCGGTGGAGAGCGCGCGGAACACGACGCGAACGCCGGCGCCGCCCTTGTAGTATTGCCGCGTGAGATCGGTGGCGTGAACCGGCGAGCCCCAGTCGTCGAGGAGGTGGGTCTGCTCGGCGTCGGTCCCGTCGCCGTCCGTGCCGTGACACTGCGCGCACTTGAGCTTCGCATACAGCCCCCGGCCGCGCTCGATGGAGCCGAGCGAGGCCGGCGGCGGCTCGGGGATGGCGAGCCGTTCGATCGGGGGCGCCTCGAGCGCGCGCGGCGAGAGCGTGCTCACGTACTCGGCCAGCAGGCGTCGTTGCTCGGGCCTCAGGCGGCGCGCGAACGGCGGCATCTCCGAGCCGGGGATGCCGACGGAGATGGTGCGGACGAGATCGTCGAGCGTGGCCCGTCTTCCGGACGGCGTGGTTCGGAACTTGAACTCACCTGCCGTGAAGTCGCGCGGCTTCGAGGAGAGGTAGCGCGCGCTGGGTCCACGGCCGTCGCCCCGCACGCCGTGACAGTGAGCGCAGTGGGCGAGGTAGAGCGGGCGAGCCTCGTGCGCCAGCCGCTCGCGGAGGTCCTCACCCGTCGACGGCAGCGCCGCCACCTGGGGGATCGCTTCGGCGGGCGGCTCCGGGCGGCTCAGCTTCGGTCCGGGAGTGTCGTCGAGCATCACCTCGATCGCGACGGTCTTGCCCGGCTCGACGTCCACCTCGACGTCGCGCGTGCCGAGCCGCTCGTGCCACAGCGAAAGGCGTCGCGTCCCCGCCGGCAGGCCCTCGATGAGGAACGTGCCGTCCTCGGCCGTGACCGCGTGAAACCGATGCGGGACCACCACCGCATACGCATTCATCCACCAGTGCCCCGAGTCGCAGGCCATCCGATAGATCCCGAGGCGATCGAGTCGCCGCTTCACGGTGACGCCCCGGAGCGGCATTCCGAGGTTGAAGATCGTCTCCTTCCCGATCCTCGCGTGGACGTTGTGAATGATCGGATCCGAGTTGCCGATGACCAGATCCGCACCGAGCGTCACCGCCTGCACGTGCGGGACGAACGAGCAGTTCTCCTGGTCGAGACGTGCGGAGGCAGGCGCAGGATCGGATTCGGCCGGCATGTCGGCGACCACCACGACATTGGCGAGGCGGTCGTCCTGCAACCGCAGATCGTCGGGGAGGATCGGCTCGGTCCGCCCGCACGTACGGGGGTCGATGTCGACGAGGATCGCCGGCGACGGTTCGAGCGCACCGCGGTAGCGGACGGTGCCGGAGACCGCGCCCGTCTGGGCGATGAGGAGCAGCGCGATCATAGATACACGTGGAGGAAGAGGACGAAGTCGGTGATCTCCGTATCGCCCAGCTGCTGTCGTACCATCGCCCGCACCTCGGAGAACGGGAGGGGAAAGAGCTCGAGCGCCAGGCTGAGCCGATGATCGAGACGACCCCCGGCATGAAGATCGGGATCCGCGACCTCCCAGCCGACCAGCGCCTCGAGCCCTTGGATGAGGAGCAGATCGAGCTCGAGGTAGCCCGCCGCGCCCTCGGCCCGGCCGAGCCCCTCGGCGTAATACCGATCGCGTACGAGGGCCGCATCCCCGAGCAGCGAGAGCCGGCCCAGGTTGAGAGTGAAAAAGCCGCCGGCCCGCAGCTCGTCGAGCCCCTGTCGGGCGAGATCCGGATCGATGCGCGGCGCGAACAGTGGATTCGCGCGGTCGAAGTCCTGGTTGTAGTAGACGGAGCCGCCCGCCGAGATCCTCATCGGGCCCAGCATCAGCCGCGTCTCGACGCGCGCCAGCGCCGCCTTGTCGAAGGCCCGGTGCGTCTGCTTGGGCAGGTCGAACACCTCGCCGAACGTTCCATTGAGGAGCGCGATGGCGGCGCCGAAGTACCGGCTGTCGAGCGTCACCTCCAACCCGGTGTCCTGCGCCGCCGGGCCGAACCCGAGCCGTTCGCGGGTGAACACCGTGTGGTTCGCGAAGTGGATGCCGAAGGCAGGATAGAAGCGGCCCGCACGCAAGAGGATATCGAAATCATCCAGCCCCGAGAAGGGACGCACCGCCGCCCACGCCTCGAATCCCGAGTTCACGCCGATGTCGAGCACCAGCGACAGGTGCGGCCCGAGACGCGCCACGTGGTAGAGGTCGGCCTGCATCAGGAAGAAGGTGGTCGAGATCGATTGGTCCTTGGGCGCGACCAGCGTGTAGACGGCGCGGAGGTCGCCGCCAATCGCGAGCCACTCGGTGATGGCACCGTCGAACGGGACCACGGGTTCGTCGTCATCGCCCTCAATCCAATCGACGTCGCCACCGCCCAGCGCCAGCCATTCACTCCCGAAGACGCGCCCGAAGTCGTTGCGGGGTCCGCCGCCGGTGGGGCTCTCGTGGCACATCAGACAGCGCATGCGGGTCCGGGCCGCGAAGCGCGGCAGCGACCAGGCGGTGCCGGGAAGACACAGCATCATCGCACACGCGACTGCACCTGTTGGGATCCGCACTCAGAAGCGCACCATGACCCGATCCGAAACCGAGCGCCACCGCACGCGGCGGCGATGGCCGCGTCCGTCCTCGAACACCAATACGACCGGACGCTCCGCCGAGAGGATCGCCGTCATCGGGGTCCGGCCCAGGACGCCACCGCCCTCCAGCGAGACCCGAACGCCCGGCGGGCTCGACTCAATCGACACCTCGACGGGACCGGTCAGCACCGGACCAGGCGGGCGCCGGTGGCGAGCCTTGCGCGTGCGCGGCGGCGGCGGCGATGGCGGCAGATCGGCCTCCGCCGCCGGGGACGGGCTCGAGGTCGCAGGGGGCAGCGCATCCGGGAACGCGGGGCGGAACGGCGCAGCGACCGCAATCGGTTCGGGCGGAGCGTCCCCCGCAATCCACCATCCGAGAGCGACACATGCGACCGCCACCAGCGCGAGGGCGCGGGCGGCACGACCGAGAGTCCGCGGCCGCTCCGACTCGAGGAGGGCCACGACCTCATCGGCGCTCCTCGGCCGATCCTCGGGCTGCTTCGCGAGGAGCCTCATCACCAGGCGCTGCAGCTCGCCTCCCACCCTGAGGGGCGCGGGCGCGCGGCGCACGTGCGCGATGAGGATCTCCTGGATGGTGTCACCCTCGAACGGGCGCTTCCCGGCCAGCGTCTCGTAGAGTGTCACGCCCAGCGAGTAGAGATCGGCGCTCGGCGCTGGCGGCGCCGCATCGATCAGCTCGGGCGCCATGTAGTGCGGCGTTCCCACGACGACGCCGACCTGCGTGAGGCGCTTCTCCGGGTCGGCCTCCGCCAGCCCCACCAGGCCGAAGTCGAGGATCTTCGCCACCTCTCGGCCGTTCTCTCGAGCCAGCATGATGTTGCTCGGCTTCAGGTCGCGGTGCACGAACCCGAGCCGGTGGGCTGCGCTCAGCCCCCGCGCCACGTCGAGCGCGATCCGGCGGGTACGCTCGAGCTCCAGGGGTCCGCGTGCGATCTCCTGAGCGAGCGTCTTGCCCTCGATGAGCTCCATCGCCTGATAGATGAGCCCGTTCTCGCCCACGCCGAAGTCGACAATCCGCACCACGTTCGGATGGATGATCCGACTCATGGCGTGGGCTTCACGGTGAAAACGTTCGGCGACGATCACCCGGCACGCCATCTCACCGAGCAGGATCTTCACGGCCGCCGGCGCACCCAGCACCGTGTGTCGCGCCCGGTAGACGATGGCGACACCGCCCATGCCGATCCGCCGCTCGATCCGATATCGACCTACCGTCCGACCGACCAGGACGTCGACGTCATCCGGGTTGAGCTCCGCCCCGTCGAGCCCGCAGTGATCCATCCCCGAGGCGTAGATGAGACCGCAGCACGGACAGCTTCGCACTCGCCGTCAGCTAACACCGCCTCGGTCGATCATCGCAAGACGGCAGGCGACCTCCATCGGAGGTGAGTGGATGGGCTTCGAGGTGTACGCGAGCCCCGACATGCCGCGGCGTCCTTTGATGATCCACTCCGAGCCGAGCGACCGCCGGATCGGGCCGCGCCTGGTCTTGCCCGGCGGGCGTCGCACGACGGTGTCCGCCCACGACCAGCGGCGAAGCTCGTAGCGATAGGTCCAGCCGGAGCCCTCGCGAAAAGCCAGCAGGACCCGGTCCGCGTTCTTCGAGATCAATCGCGACATCCACGGACCCGGTAGCTCCGGCCCGCCGCGATCGTGCGACACCACCGCGATGCGTCCGACCTCCTCGACGCTCGTCGCCCCCGAAGAGACATCGTCTCCCGCGCGGAGCAACGTCCGGTAGGCCTCTCCCCAGAGGTCCTCGCGCCGCTCGATCGACGGCACCAGCTCGTCGAGCACTCTCAGCACGCGATCGTAGGAGGCCGCGTCTCCGCCGCCCGAGAGCGAAGCGATCGCAGACTCGAGCCAAAGCCCGCGATCGTCGGCCGGCCACTCGTCGAAGTCACCGCACTCGGCGGCCGCCACGATCACGGCCTCGTGCTCGAGTGCCAGCGCAGGTCGAAGCAGCGTCCACACGGCGAGGACGCCGTCGGTGTCGAAGTGATTGTTGGTGACATGCTCGACGTCGTACGCGCCGCGCTCGCGAGCGAAGGCCAGCGCGATCTCCACCGAGGTGTCCCGCTTGAGATGGGCGGGCGTCCGGTTGCCCGACCAGTGGCTGAGATCGATCCGAGCTCCCGGGACCAGACCGTCACACGCGGCCGCGCCGCCGGGCGCCCGCTGACCCCAAGGCGCGAACGTGAACCGCATGCGCTCAGCCTCGGGCAGAGAGCCGGTCGAGGCAACCGCATCCCACGTCGTGTGAGGCCCTACATGGCCGAGACGACTGCGCCAATGCTGCCGGTGCCCCGTGATCGCGAACGCGCTTGCAATGCAGCATGCGCCTCGTGTGTTCAGTGAGTGTGAAACCAGCCGCTACCCCGCTGCTCACTCTGCTCCTGGGCTCCGCACTGGCGGTGCCCGCGAGCGCGCAGGATCTGCCCCCCGACTTCGACGACGGCGCCGAGGTTCAAGGCGGAGAGTCGAAGTCCGTCGAGCTCGGTGAAGACGTCTACTCCGGCGACGACCAAGACGACAATGACGACGACAGCCCCGGCGACACGCCCACCGTCGACGACTTCCACCGTGACCTCTCACCGTACGGCCAGTGGGTCTCGACGCCCGAGTACGGCACGGTCTGGGTCCCGCATAACCGCGCGCCCGGATGGCGCCCTTACAGCTACGGCGAGTGGACCTATACGAGGCATGGCTGGACCTTCGTCTCCTACGATCCATGGGGCGCGGTCCCGTTCCACTACGGACGGTGGGTCTTCCGCGCCTCGCTGGGCTGGTGCTGGATCCCGGGCTACGAGTGGTCGCCCGCGTGGGTGAGCTGGCGCTACGGAGGCGGCTACGTGGCCTGGGCGCCGCTCGGCCCCGCCGGCCTTCGCGCCAGCTACTACACCGCGCCCTCACTCTGGATCGCCGTCCAGGGCGATCACTTCCGCCGTCCGCTGATCCGCCGCAACTTCGTGCCCACGGCGCGGGTCGGGGTCGTCTTCCACAACACGCGCGAGTACCGGAGCGCGCGCCAGGGACCCGCGAGCGACTACGTCGCCCGAATCACGCGTCGCCCTGTCCAGCGAGTGCACGTGGTTCGCCGCGCCCGGCCCTATCGCCGCAGCGGTTCGGTGACCGTCACCCGCCGTCCCGACGGCGAGCGCGAGATCCGAGTGAAGAAGGGCAAGACCGTGCGCGTGGAGCGCCGGGGCGGACATCATCGATCGCGGAAGAGATAGTACAAGAGCACGGCCATCGCGATCCCGAGGAGCACGGCCAGGGCGATCTTCACCACGCTGTACGGCCGCTCTCCCACGCCCTCGCCCGTCCGCGCATTCACCAGGAAGCGGTAGACCTTGTCTCCGTAGCGGAAGCTCGAGATCCACAGCGGCAGAAGGAAGTGCTTGAAGCGCACGTTCGCGTGCTGCACCCGCATGCTCAGGATCCGCTGGTCGTCGCCGCCGATGTCGCGGCAGATGGAGGCCCGGATCGAGGGCGCCATCCGCTCCTGCGCCACCGTGAAGCCCTGCTCCAGATCGACCGCGTACCTCTCCGCGATGAAACCGCTGAGGAAAGCCGCTGCATAGGGTGTCAGCGCCGCCAGATCCCATGGCTCGAGCTCGTCGAGCAGCTTGCGCGGGAGCGACCTGGTCGCGGGCACCAGCACGTCGTCGAACGGCACGTACACGGTGCCGCCGGTGAAGCTCCACTTGGTCTTCCGTACGCGCCGTGTCCGCCGGTTGCCCTGAGCGTCTCGATAGCTCTCGTCGACGTAGTAGTAGGTCCCGCGCTGTCCCGTATAGCCGGTCGTGGTCTGGGAGTCGTAGGTCCAGTACGGAAGATAGACGCCCGTCATCCCGTCGCGGCGGGCGCGGGCGCTGAGAATCGTTCGGCGCGAACCAGCGACTCTTCAGCCAGGTGACCATCACGTCGCGCGCGTGCTTCGCCTCGATGTGGAACGGAAGCAGACTCTCGGGCGCGAACAGCTCGTCGTCGAGCTGCTCCACCACCACCGGTGAGTCGCAGAACGGGCACCGGCTCGCCTGCCCCTCCACCACCGAGCGCGCGCCGCATCCCTCGCAGCGGACCTCCACGCCGTGGCTCATCAGCTGCCGCGCCTGGATGGTGCGCGCGCTCCGTCGCGCCTCCTCGAAGGAGTACTCGACGATCGGCCGCTGCTCCTGCTCGAACTGTTGCTTCGTCCCGCAGTAGGGGCACTCGAGGTGCGTGGTTCCGGGAGCGAACTCGAGCTTGGCGCCGCAGCTCTGACAGGGAAACTCGACGTGCTGCTGATCGGTGGTCGCCTCGATGCCCTCGGTCATGGGCACGCAGTCTATCAGAAGCTCCCCTCAGGTTTGGATCACGAGCGGCTTCACCGGCTCGAAGCGCAGAGCGGATAGACTGAGCGGAACGCGGGCGATCTCCAGCTCCAGCTGGGGCGCGTGGTGCGCGCCGAGCAGGGAGTCGGAGGCCTCGAACACGCCGGCGCTCGGATGGAGGACCAGCTCCACCGCGCGCCGTTCGGCTTTCACGCCCAGGAGCTGCGCGAAGAGCTCCGAGCGCTCCGTCTGCGACGGCGCGATCACCAGCGGCACGCCCAATGCGCGCGCCTTCTCGACGGCGTGCTCGACGATCGCTGCCCGGAGCTCGGCGCGACTCACCGTCGAACGCCCTGGGAGATCGTGGGGGAAGTCGGCCTGCAGCATCTCGAGATACAGCATCGGCCGGCCCTGGGGCGTGGGGAGGAGCCGGATCACGGATCGCGCCGCCGAGGGCCAGCCCTCCTCGTCGACCACGATCGCGCCGTTTCGTCCGTTGGCCAGGAGCGGTAACAGACACTGCGAGAGCATGTCGAAGCCGTGGCTGGGACCTCCGATCTTCGTGACCCACATGAGGCCCGCGCCCTGTTCGTCGCGCGTGGTGAGCTTGCGACCGCTGCGAGAGATGCGCTCCACGCTGAGCGGCCGTCGGTACGCCTCGAGCTGCTCGGGGCTGAGACATTCGAGCTGACGCCGACTCGCCTCGTTCGTGAAGCGCCACTCCTCGAAGTCGCCCTCGACGACGTGCTGCGTGATCACCTCGACCACGCGATGCGACATCTCGTCGAGCTGCCGGCCGCTGAAGCCCTTCATGGGGACGTGGCCTCGATGATCGAGACACAGCGTCGCGTCGGCGAGCGCGCGCAGCGGGATGAAGAGATCGTCGTCGAGCGCCTTCGACACCGCGGCTGCGTTCGGCTTCCAGCCCGCGCTGACCTGGGGCGGGATCCCGAGCTGCGCAATGAGCTCGGCGACCATGGTCTCCTCGAGCGCGGCGACCGGATCCGGCTTCTGGAGCGCGGCGGCGATCGCGTCACCGAGCTCGACCTTCGACTGCTCGCGGCGCGGTTGCGATCGCCGATCGAAGTCGGGCCGATAGGCACGCCGTCGGTACCCGTCGTGGGTCTCGGGATAGCTCGACCCGCGCAGGCCGAAGCCGTCCCAGCCGGTGCCGAGCTTCGCGTAGTCGAGCATCGTCAGCGCCGAGTCGGCAATCAGGACGAGGGAGCCGAGCGTTCGGTCGAGCGCGTCGCTCGCGGGAAGCCGAGCGATCCGGTCCGCCAGCTCCGGCCGCGAGAGGAGCGCGCTCAGGGCCGCCGCCGCCCGTGGGACGGTCGCCACATCGGCCCGGACCAACGCCACGGGGAACAGGTCGGCGGCCCTCGGGGCCCGCTCGGGCAAAGCCCTCGCACCCGACTCCGCTCGCAGGGCCTCGCTGCGCGCTTCGCTTGCCCTCGGGGCCCGCTCGGGCAAAGCCCTCGCACCCGACTCCGCTCGCAGGGCCTCGCTGCGCGCTTCGCTTGCCCTCGGGGCCCGCTCGGGCAAAGCCCTCGCACCCGACTCCGCTCGCAGGGCCTCGCTGCGCGCTTCGCTTGCCCTCGGGGCCCGCTCGGGCAAAGCCCTCGCACCCGACTCCGCTCGCAGGGCCTCGCTGCGCGCTTCGCTTGCCCTCGGGGCCCGCTCGGGCAAAGCCCTCGCACCCGACTCCGCTCGCAGGGCCTCGCTGCGCGCTTCGCTTGCCCTCGGGGCAGTTCCAAGAGATCCGCGCCGCGACCGCCCTTGTCGACGGTGCTCCAAGATAGCATCTCCCCCTACATATCGGGCGGTCGGGACGCGAAGTTGCTCAGGCCCGATTCCGGTACAGCCGGGCGTCGATGCGGTCCTTGGCCCGCTCGGGGTGGAAGCCGGGTCCGAGGAGGGCCGCGATCTTCTCGAGCTCGGCGGCCGGATCCGCCAGAACCCGGCCGTAGTTGACGTAGCGGACGCTGAGCTCGGACCGGCAATCGAGCCCCTCCATGACCTCCTCGAGGTGCGCGAAGAACATCGCCTTCATCTCGGCGTCGGAGGTGGTGTCGTACTCGCCGCGCCGCTCGAGCATCTTCCGCTGCGAGGCCAGGATCTCGTCGATGCTCCGGCGCATGAACAGCACCTGGTAGCGCCGGTCGGCCGGGAGGTGAAGCAACAGACGCGAGATGATCTTGACCGCCTTGCCCTCGCAGCCGGCGAGCCAGGACTGATCGTGCTCGAGCCTCTTCACCTGCTCCAGCTCGAAGTACCCGCGCGGATTGTCCTCGTCGGCGCTGCGCTCACCGTCGGTGACGAGCGGAATTCCGCCCGCCTCCAGCATGGACATCATCATGGATGTGCCGGAGCGCGGGAGGCCGGAGACGACGATGATCGCGTCGGCGGCCGGCACTATTCGATGTACCCCAGCCCGCGGAGACGCTCCTCGAGCTTGTTGGGATCGTGCTCGTTCTCCTCGTAGGCTCGCAGGCCGCGAAGGAGCAAGTGCTCGATCACCTCCTCGCGCGAGGAATAGCCGCGCTCCTCCACGATCTGATCCAGCTGGGCGTCGACCTTCCGCGTCCGATCGACGAAGGCGAACTGCTCGACGCCCTTGTCGATGAAGAAGTCGGCGAGCTTCTCCGCACTGTCGAACTGGTGGCGCTCGGCGACACCCTGGAGGCGCGGAATGAGCTCCTTGGGAATCTTGATCTTTTTCTTGAACATCACGCCTCCTCCTTCACGGGCCCGAGACCAGGCTCACTCCGTCCATGTATCGCGGCGCCGGCACCCCGAAGAGATCGAGCAGCGTCGGCGCCAGATCCGAGATGGCCGGCTTCGAGCGGGGCTCGAAGGCCCGGTTGGCGAACATGACCCCGGGGACCAGCGACGGGTCGATGCAGTGATCACCGCTCCAGGACTTCTCATTGTCGTCGAAGACCACGCCGCCAGCGATCCCGCGCGCTCCGTCCCAGGAGTGACGCCAGCCCTCGGCGTAGCCGACGATCAGATCGGGCGCGTCTTCGGCGTAGGGCCCGTCGAAGATCGTGTGCGAGGCGTAGCAACGCTTGATGGCGACCCCGCCCACGCCCGGATCGACCAGCCCGGTGAGCTCGGCCGCCAGCCGATCCGCGAGCCGCTTCGCGTCCTGGGGCCGCACGATCCCCTTGGCCTCTCGCCCGCGCACGTTGAGGAAGATGCCCCCCAGCCCGATCGCGTAGGCGCGCGTCTTCGACCAGTCGACGCCCCGCAGCCACTCACCCGAGATCGACCTGCCCTCCTCGAGCACCAGGTAGCCGTTCTCCATCAGCCAGCTGTTGAGGTTCACCCCCCGCCGGAAGGTCTTGAATCCGTGGTCGGAGATGACCATCACCAGGTTGCGCGGGTCCTCGGGGTTCACCTTCTCGAGCACCTTGCCGATCATCGCGTCCAGCTTCGCGTAGGTGTCCTCGATGACGGACGCCCAACGGGCATGGTCGGGAGAGAAGCGCCGCGCCGGGTGTCCGTCGTCGAGATAGCGCATGAACATGTGCTGGATCCGATCGCTACCGTCGAAGACGCAGGTCAGGAGGCCGCGCGGCGTTCGATCGAGCATCTCGAAGAACATCGCCTCGCGCTCCGCATGAAAGGCCCACGCCTGCTCGAGGAACGCCTGTTCGTCGAGCACGCGCTCGTTGAGCGCCCAGGTGTCCTCGGCCAGCCCCAGCGTGCCGAAGCGCCCGAGCAGCTTGGCGAGGAAGACCGAGAAGATCAGCGGATGCGAGATCGGAAGGACCGGCTTCGAGGGATCGATGTTGATCGGGCTCATGTAGAGCTTGAGCTCCGGCTCCAGCGACATCAGGCGGAAGCGACAGATTCCGCGCAGCTTGAGCCCCAGGCCCATCTTGAAGGCGACCGAGACCCAGTCGCTGTACTGGCCGATCCCGATCCGGACCTTCTCGCCCTCGAGACGGAGCTCGACCGTCCGGTTCGCCCGATCCACCTCGATCTCGAGGGGAGCGTCGAGCCGCGACTCATCGGCGCGCAGGGGATTGGCAGGACCTGGGATGGCAGTGCGAGCCACCCCACCCTCGAGCTCGATGGTCACGCACTGACCGCCGATCGACTCGCCGTCGATCGCGGCGGTCGTGAAGTACGTGAACGTTCCTTGCGAACCCTGCAGATCGGGCACGCACATCGCCGAGAGCAACGTGCCGTCGAACTTTTGCGGCGGGAACGTGATCGGGACACGCAGGATCGAGCACGGCACCCGGTACTTGCCGAGGAGGTTCCAGAAGGGCGTGCTCTTTCGGTTCAAACGGATGCGCGGCTTGCCGAGCGGGACTCGCCACTTGCCGAGATCGAGATGGCGCGCCGGCGGGAGGACCTCGGCCGACGAGAGATCCGGGAGGTAGCTCTTCGGATCGCGCGTGAGGAAGTCGAAGATGCCGTGCTTCGAAGGGTTGACTCCGGTGGCGAAGGTGCTCCAGGCCACCGGCGACATCGCCGGATAGGTGGTCTCGAGCTTGGAGAACATGCCCATGGAGGCGAGGCGTGCGAGGTTGGGCAGGCGGCCGCGATCCATGAAGCGGCGCGCCAGATCGGGATCGAAGCCATCCAGGCCGACGACCACCGCGCGCTCGATCTGCGGCGGACGGGGGGGCCGCTGGCCGGTGAGGAGGCGATAGAGCTGCCGGATCGGGTAGAGAAACAGCGCGGACGCCGCGATCACCATGCTGACGAAGAGGCCGCCGATGGTGGTCAGGAACGCGATCCCGGCGCCCGGGCCGACGTAGGCATCGGCTTCACCCGGCCACGCGATCGAGAGCAGCACCACCGCTGCCGAAGCGGCGGTCCACAACCGCAAGCTCTTTCGCATGGCCGCACCGTACCGAACTTGGGCTCGAGGGTCACGCCTGGGACGGTGGGGTCTTCCATCGGTCGTGAAACCACACCCACTCCGCGGGCTGCGCGCGGATCGCCGCCTCGATCTCGCGCGTGAACAGCGCGGTGGCCTCGACCTCGTCCATGTCGTCCAGCGCGAGCCGCGTGAGCCGGATGCGATGTCCGCCCGCCGGCTTGCGAGTGATGAACCCTGCGATCACCGGCGCTCGCCTCTTCAGCGCCAGCTGGGCCGCGGCGATCGGGGTCGCCGCCGGTCGGCCGAAGAACGGAACGTGCACCGACTGCACGCGCGTGTCCTGATCGACCAGGACCCCGAGCAGCGCGCCGCGCTTGAGCGCACCGAGGATCTTACGCGCGGCTCTCGGCTCTCCGCGATTGATCGTCTCGAGGGCCCCCGCTCGGCGCTGCTCGACCAGCCAGCGCCCGATGAAGGGGTTCGGGGCGTCCCGTGCGACGGTCGCGCCGTCGAAGCCGGATCGCAGGATACGTTGCGCCAGGAGCTCCCAGTTCCCGACATGCCCGGTGACGAACACCACCCCGCGACCCTCGGCATACGCGCTCTTCAGCACCTCGAGGTCGGGCTCGGGCAGCTCCACGTAGGACTCGAAGCGCCGGCGGATCCGCGGCAGCATCGCGACCTCGACGGCCACCATCCCGATGCTCGCGTACGCCGCCCGCGCCAGGCGGCGCGCCGCCTCCTCCTCGAGCCCGAGCGATGCGGCCGCCTGCGCGATCGCCCGCCGTCGGCCGGGGGCATCGACGAAAAACGCGATCCGGCCGGTGATCCGCCCCAGCCAGAGCGCCAGCGGCATCGGCAGCACCAGGAGCACCGCGCCCAGCGACCGCGCCAACGCATACACCAGCCAGCGTTTGGCCCGCTTGTACCGGCGGCGCATCGAGCCCGAACGCTAGCACGGCGTCGGACCTGCAGCCGGCGCACTTCGGAAGGGCAGCTCCTGCAAGTCCCTCGACGCGCGGTGGGACGGCGCCGGCCCGCGCCAGGGTCTGAAGGTGGCGTGCGGCCTGCATCTATTTCGGAGCCGAATGAGCAACGTCACCCTCTCGCGCGACGACTTCACGCATCTCAGCCGAAACGGCGGATACATCGACATCGATCACATGCCGAGGTCGCTCCGGGACACGTTCCACGACAACGGCATCACGGACGACGAGCTCCGCGGTATTGCCGGGCAGGATCACGTCATTCGCGGCGAGGCGGAGTTCCGGCAGCTCTTCTCGCGGATCGATCGGCTCGACGGCGATCGTGATCCCGCGCGCCTCACGATCGAGACTGGCGGCACCCGGACAGCCAGCGGGCGCGTGTTCGAGGCCGTGCGCAGCGACGTGGAGACGAACCGCGCCCGCGCCGCGCGCGAGGGCGGCGCGCGCTTCGCGGGGAACGCGGAGCTCGGCAACGTCGCCGACGGGCGCGCGACGCTCCAGGAGGGCTCCCGCGGCGACGGCGTGCGCTTGACCCAGCAGGCCCTGATCGACATCGGTGCGCTCCCCGAGGATCACGGCGTCACGGGCGTCTACGACGCGGCCACGGCCTCCGCAGTGCGCAGGTTCCAGCGCGACGCAGGGCTCTCGATCGACGGCCAGATCGGCGCCGACACCTACTCGGCGCTGGTCTCGAGCGCCCCGCCGCCCGGCCAGAAGATCGAGCGCTCGGCGGAGTACGATCGCCTCTACGCCGACGGCCGACTCGACGTGACGATGGCGGTCGGCTTCGACGAGGACGGCGCCAACGCCGGCACCGAGCGCTCGATCCTGAGCGGCCTGCGCGCGCAGGGATACACGGTCCTCGATCCGAGCAGGATGAGCGCCGACGACCGGACGCGCTACGGCCTCACCGCCGATCGGTACGATCCGAACGCGCGCTACTTCGCGCGCACCTTCCAGGATCCGCAGACGCACCGGGACGTCACCGCCGTGGTCCGACTGATCACGCCCGGGACGGACGGCGCGCGCGCGCGGGCCAGCTTCGAGCAGGCGCTCAGGCAGGACGAGGTCGTCATGTACAACGGCCACGCGCGCTACGGGACTGGTCCGGACTTCGACGCCAAGACGAGCGGGGCCGGCAACTTCGTCATCGACGAGCACGGCAACCGCTCGCACGAACGACCGCCCGCGGGGCTGCGCGACTCGATCCGCGGACGCGGCACCGACCTGACCACGCTGAGGCAGCGGCCGGACTATCAGCTGCTGGTCTTCGACGCCTGCAGCAGCGAGGAGTACCTCCACAACCTGCGGAACCCGAGCACCTTCCAGCGTTCGATGACCGACACGGACATCATCACCACCCAGACCCAGCCGAGATACATGTGGACCGGCCAGCCGGCGCTTCGCTTCCTCTCCGGACTCACCGGGCGGGAGTCGAACAACGCGATGTTCCGCGATCAGGCGACGATGGAGCAGGCCTACCTGCGGAGCCACGGTCTCGACTCCGAGGCGGACGCAGCCGGCCACACGTTCGTCGACAGCGGATTCCTGGGGAACGCAGCGAACCGGACCCGGACGCGCTGAGGGAGAGAACATGAGCTTCGAGAGACAGATGCGCATCATCCTCGACGACGACGCGAGCGAAGCAGAGCGGATCGCCGCGGTGGAGGTGCTCCGCGCCACCAAGCCGGTGGCAGCGGTGCTCCCGCTGGCGCTCCAGCTCCCGCGCGTCGAGGACCAGCTGAAGGCGGCCATCCGCGAGGCGCTCATCGAGATGGACGGCCCCGCGACGATCGCGATGGACCTCGAGTCCGACGACGACGACGTCCGGATCCGCGCCGCCGAGAGCCTGGCGCTGATCCCCGCGCCCTCCGGGGTGGCTCCGCTCCTCCGCGCGCTCGCGGATCCGGTGGCTCGCGTGCGCGAGCTGGCGGCGTCGGCGCTCGGCCTCTATGCGGATCGAAGCGCGGTAGCACCGCTCTGTACGCTGCTCGCCTCCGATCCCGATCCCGACGTCCGCTCCGCTGCGGCCCAGTCGCTCGGGCACCTCTCCGGCGGGGTCGCGCTGGAGGCCCTCGAGATGGCGTACGACCGGGATCCCGACGACTTCGCACGCATCCTGATCGGCGAGGCCCTCACCCGCATCCGCGAGTCGGTCACCGCTTGACGTCTCGGACCCCGTCCGCGAGGAGTGCGGGATGAGCGAGTCCGACGAGCGCATGACGGAGCTCGAGCTCCGCTACCTCCACCAGCAGGAGCTCCTCGAGCAGCTGAACGACGAGCTGGTGAAGGCCAACCGGACGATCGAGATCCTGGAGAAGCGCGTGGTTCGGCTCGAGTCCACCGTCGAGGGCCTCGCGTCCGCGAGCACGCCGGGCAACGAGAAGCCTCCGCACTATTGAGCGCTACTCGCTCGCCTCCTCGTACGCTTCGGCGGGCTCCTCGGCCTCGCCCCAGTAACAGAACTCGAACTTGAGATACCGCGGGTTCACCTTCCCCCGCGCCGCCAGCTTCTCCACGCGGTACAGCGCCAGATCCTGCAGGCGGCGCAGCTTGATCTCGTCGAGCTCGTCGACCTCGTTGAGGCGGTAGACGTAGTTGCGCAACAGGCGGCCGTGCGACTTGGGGATCCGCTGCGCCAGCTGCTGCACGAACGCCGGCCGCTCGGCGCGAACCGCCTTGGCCAGCCGGAACAGGCCTGCCTTCTGGAGGATCTCCTTGGTGAACCGCTCCTTCGCCTCGCCCAGCTCGACGCCGCGAGCCTCGTCGAGCTTGAGACCGATCAACATCTTCGACAGGAAGTCGTTGGCGTCGTTGATGTCCATGGCATCGCGCTCTTCTGTCTCCTTGACCGCGCCGATCAGCTCCTCGGCCGCCTGCCGGCCCAGCTTGGTGCAGAGCTCCGCCAGCTTGCGGCGCCCCACCGTGAGGAACGCCGAGGCCAGCTCCTCGATGCCGAGCGCGCGGACCAGCTGCACCAGCTCCCGTGCGTCGAGGAGCGCGATGTCCTTGAAGTAGAAGTTGGTGGGCTCGCTGGGCGGAGCGAGCATCGTGACGAACTTCGCCTCGAACTTCTGCCGGATCACCCGCATGATCTCGAGCTTCGTGCCGGCGAGGTCCTCCTTGGCAGGCACCTTCGCGCGCACCGCCGGCGGCAAGCTCTGCAGGATCCGACTCCGAGCGGTCTGGTTGAGCTGCGCCAGGATGATCCCGATCGTGAGGGGCTGCTCACCCTTGATACCCGAGAGCAACCAGGTGGGATCGATCGCCTCCAGCCCCGCGATCCCGGCGAACTGGATCTGCCGGCGCATCTCTCCGACGATCACCGCGGCCCGCCGGTGCCCCTCGATCTGGAGGATCTGCTCGGCCTTCTCCTGCAACAGATACGCGTCGTCGTCGGCAAGGAGCTCGAGGATCTGGAGATCGTCCGCGCCACCCTGCGTGAAGATGGTGGTGAGGAGCATCGTCTGCCGCGGGGACAGCGGATAGAAGATGTTCGCGTAGGGTCCCGCCTTCGGAGAGACCACTCAGCTACTTCCTGACACGCTCGAACTGAGCGGTGAGCCGGGTCAGATCCTTGCGATAGCGCATCGCGCGGAGCACCGCGATCACCGCCATGCCCGCCAGCAGACCCGCGACGATGACGGCCCCGATGATGATGTTGATGACCTTGCGCTTGTTGCCATCGCAAACGTCGATGTTGAGGACGCGCTCCTTCTTCTGACAGCCGATCCCCGGATCGATGATCGGCGCCGAGGGCTTGCTTCCGCCCACCATCTCGTTCGTGGTTTGCGACGGGATCATGGCCACGTGGACCTCGTTGGCCTTAATCTTGGGGAGGCGCGCCTGCACGAACTTCTGCACGTCCTCGGCGGAGATCGGAGGCGGACCGCCGGCGCTGTTCGTCCGGTACTGGAGGATCACCGACGCCTTGGGGCGCGGCGGCTCCTCGTTGATGTCCCGGAGTGGATTGTCCGGCGGCAGCGTCACCGAGACCTGGGCATCGACGATGTCGGGGATGGTACGGAGCGCGTTCATGAGATCGCCCATGATGCCGACCTCGCGCTTGGTCCGCTCTTGCTCGGCGGTCGGGATCATGCCGCTGTTCTGCACCATCGAGGCGCTGTCCTCCTTGGGCTCCTCCGGGAGGTTGTGCTCTTGGAGGATCCCGAGGGCCTGCGCCTTGTCGTCGACCGCCACCATGATGTTGAAGGCCAGCTCGCGGGACTCCTCGTCCTTCACCTTCTGGGCGTCGATGCCGCTGGTCTCGAGCAGCAGCACGATCTTGTTGGCGTTCTTCTCCGTCTGCTTGTGCGCGATGGTCTCCTGCGCGCAGGAGGCGAGGAGGAGCCCCATCAACAGCAAACCGACGCTTCGCATCGTTCGATTGAGTATCCTAATTGCCGCCTCCCGTCACGGCCGAGCCGCCCAGCGCAAGGATCGACAGCAGATCCTGGTCGTTGAAGCGGACGCCGGCCCCGACGAAATAGTCGATCGTCCCGATGTTGAACGCGTCGTCCACACCGGCGTGTAAATAGATGTGCGGGATGATCTCGACCAGGGCCAGCCCTTTGATGCGCGGAAGCCGCGACTCCTCTCCGAACCGGTTCAGGTCGAAGTAGAACTCCAGTCGGTCGTCCAGGAAGTGGAAGTCGGCTCCCACGCCGCCGGTCCCCTCGATGATCCCGAAGCGGAGACCCAGCCAGTAGAAGCGCTTCCCGAACAGGAGCGAGAAGCTGAGCTTGTCGCTGGTGGTGGTGCGCCGCTCTCGATACTGAAACGCCCGCCCCAGCTCGGGTGAGGTGGTCTCGACGTCCTCGATCACCGTCTCGCGGACGCCGCGCGGATCATCGACGACCTCGAAGATGTAGTAGGCGTCCTCCTTGGGCTGCAGCTTGAACTGCACGTAGTTCTTCGCGGCGCCGGTGCGGAACTGGAACTCGCTCCGCAGGTTCACCCAGGTCTGCATCCGGGCGACGCCGCCGATGACCTTGTTGACGCCCTCGACGGCGTCCTTGATCCCCTCGTGGATACTGGGATCGTTCACCAGGCCGCCCACGGTGCCCTCACCTTCGTCGATCTTCTGCGTGATCGACGCGATGTTCTCGAGCGAGCGGTTCATGGTGTCGAGCGTCTGCCGCAGCGACTTCACGCTCTCCTTCAGCTCGTCCTCGTCCTGCCCCGCGATGATCTTCTGCAGGTTCTCGGCGGTGATGCGGAGCGACGCCGCGATCGCACGCGCGTCCTTGGTGATGGCGGTGATGTCGTTCTCCTTGCCGCGCGAGATCTGAGACAGGTCCTTGGTGAACGACTCGATGTTCGCGAGGATGCGATCGAGCTTCTGCGTGTTGTCGCCGATGTCCTGCGAAACCACCTCGAGGACGGTGCGTGCCGCAGCCGCCGAGCCCTGCACGTCGCGGACGATCTGCTCCAACGGTGCCGGCTCCTCGGGCGTTCCTGCGATCATCTTCTTCAGCGCCTGGGACATCTCGCGGACCTCGGCGATCACCGCGTCGACGCTCGAGAGCGAGATGACGTTCTTGATCTGATCGCCGTCCTTCAGCCGCCGCCGGGAAGAACTCCCGGGCCCCACCGCCAGCTTGTAGTCGCCGAGCAGCGAGATCGACACCTTCTCGATCTTCGCGTCCTCGTAGAGGGCCACGTCTCCGTTGATCTCGAGCGTGACCTTGGCCTTGCCCTCGGAGAGCTCGACGTCCTTGATCCTCCCGATGTCGATGCCGGCGACCTGGACCGGCGACTTCTTCTCGAGGCCGAGGACGTCGTCGAACAGCGCCCACACCTCGTAGCTCCCGGCGCTCGAGATCCCCTGGGTGGACACGATCTGGAGGAAGACCATGAAGGCGGCGAACGCGCCCGACACCAAGAGGCCCACCTTGAGCGGGGTGACGACCTTACTCTTCTGCGCCATTCAGTTCTTCCTGAACCAGGTCCCCAGGAACTGCTGGACGAAGTCGTGGTCGGACTCTTTGACCGTCGACGGCGGACCGTACGCGACGATCTCTCCCTCGTACAGGAAGGCGATGTAGTCGGCGATGTTGAAGGTCGACGCGATGTCGTGGCTGATGACGACGCTGGTGACCGAGAGCTTCTCCTTGGCGCGCTTGATCATCTCGTCCACGTAGTCGGTCGTGATCGGATCGAGGCCGGTGGTCGGCTCGTCGTAGAGCACGATCTTCGGATCGAGGATGATGGCGCGGGCCAGGCCGACGCGCTTCCTCATGCCGCCGGAGAGGTCGGACGGAAACTTCTCTTCGATGCCCTCCAGGCCGAACAGCGCCAGCTTCTCGGCGACCAGCTTCTCGATCTCCGGCTCGGTCAGCTCCTTCCGGTGCTCCCTGAGCGGGAAGGCCACGTTCTCCAGCACGGTCATCGAGTCGAACAGCGCCGCCCATTGGAACACCATGCCGAACTTGGAGCGGACCTTGTTCATCTCGGCGCCGCCGAGGGACGTGATGTCCTGGCCGTCGACGATCACCTTGCCCTCGTCGGGGGCCAAGAGCCCGATCAGGTGCTTCATCAGCACGCTCTTGCCGCTCCCCGACCCACCCAGGATGACCGTGGTGGTACCGACCGGAAACTCGAGCGTGATCCCGCGGAGCACATGATTGTCGCCGAAGCTCTTGTGGAGCTGCTCGGTCCGGATGATGGGCGCCTCGCTCATCAATCCACCACCAGGAGCAAAAGGCTCGTGAGGATGTAGTCCAACACCAGGATCGTCACGGAGCTGCTCACGACGGTTCGCGTCGCCGCCAGCCCCACGCCGCGTGAGCCCCCGCTCGCGTTCATCCCCTTCTGACAGGCGATCAGCGCCATTGCGAAGCCAAAGATGGCCGACTTGAAGAGCCCGCCGGCGAGATCGCTGAAGTCGACGATCTGATGGATCCGGCCCATGAACGTGCCCTGATTGATGTTCGCCTGGAACACGGAGATCACGAATGCGCCCAGAAAACCCACCATGTTGAACAGCATGGTGAGCAGCGGCATCACGAGCGTCATCGCGACCACGCGCGGCACCACCAGGTACTGGATCGGCGAGACCGCCATCGTGGAGAGCGCATCGATCTGCTCGGTGACGCGCATCGTCCCGATCTCGGTGGCGATGGCCGAGCCCGCACGCCCCGTCACCATCAAGGCCGTCAGCACCGGCGCGAGCTCCCGGCAGAGCGAGATCACCACGGTGGCCCCGACCAGGGACTCGGCGTTGAACTTGGCGAACGCGAACGAGGACTGCAGCGCGAACACCAACCCGGCGAAGAGGCCGGTCAGGAGGACGATGAACAGCGACCCCACGCCGATGAACTCGCACTGTTGCAGGATCAGCGTGGCGCGGAGCGGTGGCTTGAAGAGCCACTTCATCGCGTCGAACGACAGCATCGCGGTCTCACCGATCTCGGTGAAGGCGTCGATGATCGCCTGGCCGATCGACTCGAACGGCGCGCGCGCGAGCTCATCGAGGGCCGACGGCGCCTTCTGCTCTTCGGCGGGACTCGCGCCCACAGGGGCAGGCTATCCAGCGGCCGGCGAACGATCCAATTCCCGTGCCGATGACGGTCATCACAGGCCTTTTCTGCGCGGCGAGCCCTGGTAACCCCGACGGGCGCCTCCGGAGCCCGGCATGTACGATGCGGCGGGATCGATGGCGTCGGACAAGAGCGATCGGATCATCGGGATCGATCTGGGAATGACCTCGGTGATCGCGGCGTACGTGCCGGGTCCAGGACAGCCTCCCAAGGTCATTCCGGCGGAGAAGGGCCTCCCCACGCTGGCTTCGGTCGTCGCCTTCAAGGAGGGCGGACGGCCGGTGGTCGGGCGCGCCGCCCACGACATGCTGACCACCGCGCCCAGCCAGACGGTCACCGGGATCAAGCGGCTTTTGGGCCGAAAGGCCAAGTCGCAGGCGGTCAAGGACCTGGCGGCGCGGGTCGGCTTCAAGATCGTCGACGGCAAGAACGGTGAGGCGGCGGTCCAGATCCACGATCGCGACATCCGCGTCCCCGAGGTGGCCGGCATCCTGCTGGATCAGGTGCGTCGCTTCTCGGAGAAACATCTGAACGAGCAGGTCCGGCACGCGGTGATCGCGGTGCCCGCCTACTTCAACGACGTCCAGAAGGCGGCGGTGAAGGAGGCCGGCGAGCTCGCCGGGCTCAAGGTGCGCAAGCTGGTCCACGAGCCCACCGCCGTCGCCCTCGCCTATGGCTACAACAAGGGCGGCGACGCCCGCATCGTCATCGTCGACGTGGGTGGGATCCGGCTCGACGTCTCGGTCATGGAGATCGCAGGCAACGTGTTCGACGTGGTCGCGACCGGCGGCGATCCATACCTCGGCGGCAGCAACGTCGACGCGCGCGTGGCCGAGTGGATCCTCCACAACATCAAGAAGAAGCACGGCCGCGATCTGGCTGCGGAGCCCCGGCTCCTCCAGAAGGTCCGGACCGCCGCCGAGCAGGCCAAGCGCGAGCTGTCCCGCTGCAAGGCGGTCGACCTCCAGATCCCTCTGACCGTCGGCACCAAGGACAAGAAGGCCAAGCTCGGCCTGCTGCGGCTGCACCTCTCCACCGTGGAGGAGCTGGGTGAGGACATCGTCAAGCGCGTCCTCGAGACCATCAAGCGCACGCTCGCCGACCGCGGCCTCAAGGTCTCCGACATCGACGACGTCATCCTCGTCGGCGGCGCCACCCGCATGCCGATGCTGCGCCGCCGCGTCGAGTCGATGTTCAACAAGGAGGCCCGCTTCAACCTCCCCCCCGAGGAAGTCGTGTCGCTCGGCGCCGCGCTCCTCGCCGACAGCCTCCGCCGCGACAAGACCTCCTCGGTCGACGTGGCCAAGGAGCCGATCGGCATCGCGCTCGCAGACGGCCGCTACATGCGGATCATCGACAAGGACAGCAAGCTGCCGATCACGCGCCGCGTGATGATCCCGACGGTCCGCGACAACCAGCGGACGCTCGAGCTCGACATCTTCGAGGGCGACTCAGAGGACATCATCGACACCGAGTATCTGGGCACGATCGTCTACGGCCAGGTCGAGGAGGCGAAGGCCGGCGAAGCCAAGGTCGTCGTCGACATGTCGCTCGATCCGGATCGCCTGCTCAAGATCTCCTCCCCCGAGCCCGGCCGCGAGGGCGAGGCGTTCGAGTTCAAGACCAAGGGGCACAAGGCGCGGAAGAAGGGGAAAAAGCTGAAGCCGTTCTTCACCGAAGCGAAGGAAGTGAACCGCGCCTGACGAGGTGTCCGCTGCGAAGCTCGAGCTCGGCAACGCACACATCCGCGACCCGCTACCACGGGCCCGGGACAGACCGGGACCGGGTCTGATCCCTTAAACTAAGAGCCGGTCCAGAAACCGTTCCGTTCGCAGTTTGCTGTTTCGTCGTTCTGTCATTCGCTGTTCGATCCGGCGATGAAGGGCGATGACATGCAGAACGACTGCTCAAGTTTGCGAAGCGTGTACTTCGGCTTTGCCGCGAGTTCCCAACGACTTTGCCGGCAAGCACGTTGTCCGACAGCTGATCCGGTGTTCATCCGGAGGTGGTGCGAATGACGAGGAAGCGCGTGGCGGCGAGAGCCTTGCCGACTTCATCCACAAGATGGCGGTCGCTCGCAAGGAGATCCGCGAGTCGCTGTACTGGTTGCCTCTTGCCGATCCGGAGCTGATGCAGGGAGCGGAGATCGCTTCGCTGATCCGAGAGGCCAACGAACTCTCCGCGATTCTGACGAGCTCCATCAAGACGGCGAAGGCTCGATCAGGGAAGTCATCGAGCCTGCTGGAACGCGATGATCGCGCACGCAAGATGAACCAGCCCGAGATACCGCGATCCCGTTCGTTCCCACCGCACGAGTCATGCGCGGAACTGGTTGTGCCAAGCGTTCGTGCGCTCGACAACCCAGCGCCGCGGCTTACCGCGGACACAGCCAGCGAGTGCAGGCTCGCCGCGGCGGCGGATAGGCGGTTTGATCCGGCGCGCTCGAATGGCGGCCTCGACATCCGCGTAGTCGTAGCCTTTATCCAGGCAGAGGTGCTCCGGCCGTCGTGGACCGCGGGAGCCCCGTAGGACGACGCCGTCGAGCGTCTGCTCCACAAGCCACTTGTCGTGCACGTTCGCGCCTGAGAGCTCGACCGCCAACGGAACACCACGACCATCCGTGAGCACGTGACGCTTCACGCCTCGCTTGGCTCGATCCGTCGGGTTCGGACCGGTCAGGTCCCCCCTTTTGGAGCCTTGACGATCGCGCTGTCGAGTGAAGTCCACTTCCACTGTATGCCGCGCCTCCTGTCGTAGTACCGCAGCAGCTCAGCGAAGATCGCGGTGAAGATCCCTGCTGCGCACCATGCCGCGAATCGACTGTGGCACGTCGAACCGGAGCTGAACTCGCGCGGCAGGGCCTTCCACTGGCACCCTGTCCGAAGGCGATAGACGATACCTGCCATCACGACGCGATCCGCAACCCGCGGGCGACCTCCCCGCGGCCTTGGACCTCGCTTCGGGAGTCACGGCTCAATGCGTTTCCAAAGGCGTCCGGAAGACTTGCGAATCTTGCCTGCATCGACTCTGCAGAACACTCGATCGAGCACGATGCAACAACGGCCGCTTTGAATAGCGAATGAGCAGAACGAGCGAAACAGGAAACGCGGAACGGTCCGGAGGTTTTCGGACCGGCTCTAAACTAAGGATTGTTCTGCGCGTTGGCGACTTCGCCGGCGAACTTGCGTGAGAGGAGGATCTCCCGCCCGCGCATCTCGACGAAGCCGCGCTTCTGGAACTCGCTCAACACGCGGCTCACGGTCTCGCGGCTGGTACCGATCATCGATGCGATGTCCTGCTGCGTCGGACGCTCGCGGATGAGGATGCCCTCCTCCACCTCCTCGCCGTCTTTCTTGGCGAGGTCGATCATGATGTGCGCGACGCGGCCGTAGACGTCGAGCGTCGCCAGGTTGCCGATGATCTCGTCGGCGCGGCGCAGCCGGCGGGAGAGCTCGGCCATGACGTTGAGGGCGGTGGTGGGGCTGTTCTTGATGTGGTCCGCGAACTGGTCGCGCTTGAGGACCAGCACCTGCGAGTCTTCGTGCGCGATGACGTTGGCGGAGCGCGGCAGATCGTCGAGGAGTGCCATCTCACCAAAGAACTCGCCGGACTTCAGAAGCGTAAGGATCACCTCTCGGCCGTTGTCTCCGTACAGCACGACCTTCACGCGGCCCTTGGCGATGATGAACATGGCGTCGCCGGGCTCGTCCTGCGTGACGATGTGGGTGTCCTTCGGGCAGTCCCGCGGAGAGAGAAGGCTGGCGACCTTTCCCAGCTCCTCGTCGGAGACGTTCTGGAACAGCGAGACCTTTTTGAGCAGCTCGACGTACGGGCTCATATGCTGAGCGGGTTATCCCAACGAACGACGGTGAGGTCAATTCCGTTGCCGGATCAGTCGAACAAATCGTCGAGGGCCCGCTGGAAGTCGCGCACCTTCGGCTGCGCGTCCGGCTCCTCGAGGCTTTGAAACTCCTCGATCAGGTCCTTCTGTGCCTGCGTGAGGTAGGTGGGCATCTCGACCACCACTCGGACCCGCTGATCGCCCCGGCCCCGTCCGTCGAGCGCCGGGAAGCCCTTTCCCTTGAGCCGGAACACGCGCCCCGACTGCGATCCGGGCGGGATCCGCATCCGCACCTTGCCCTCGAGCGTCGGCACCTCGATGTGCCCACCGAGGAGCGCGGTGGACAGCGTGATCGGGACCTCCGTGACCACGTCGTCCTCTTCACGCTCGAACAGCGGGTGTGGCTTCACGTCGATGACGACGATCAGATCGCCCGCTGGCCCGCCGCCCGATCCTCGGCCGCCTTCACCGCGGATCTTGAGGCGCGTGCCGGAGCTGACGCCCGAGGGGACGCGCACGGAGATCGTCCGCTCGGAGTCCCTCCAGCCGCGACCGCCGCACTCGCGGCAGTTCTGCGGGATCAGCTTTCCCGAACCGCCGCAGCCCGGGCAGCGGGACGACACGTCGAAGAAGCCTTGCTGCTCCTTGATGGTGCCCGAGCCGCCGCACCGTTGGCAGATCGTCGGGACGGTGCCCTGCTCGGCGCCCGTCCCGCCGCAGCGCTGGCAGCGCTCCTGCTGCGGCACCGAGATGAGCTTCTCGGTGCCGAGCGCCGCCTCCTCGAACTCGAGCTCGAGCTCGTAGCGGAAGTCGTCGCCTCGCTCCTGGTAACGACCGGACCTGCGCTGGGGCTCGGGGACCGAGTCGCCGCGCGTGCGCTCCTTGGCCTTCTTGCGGTTGGTGCCGAAGAGGTCGCCGAACAGGTCGGAAGCGTCGTCGCTGCTCTTGATCCCCCTGCTCCGGCTCTCGGAGCGATCGTACTGCGCGCGAAGGTCGGAGTCGCCGAGCACACGGTACGCCTCGGCCGCTTGCTTGAACCGGTTCTCGGCGTCGGCGTTGCCGGGGTTCTTGTCGGGGTGATACTTGCGCGCGAGCGCTCGATAGGCCCGCTTGATCTCCTCCTGCGTCGCGTCCTTCGCCACGCCGAGCGCCGCGTAGAAGTCGTCGCTCACGCGGTTTCCTCCCCTGCGGGCTCGGTCAGCGTCATCGGCACAGAGGACATCTCGGGAAAGGGCAAGCTGTCTTGCGCGAGGATGAGCTCGGCCGCGCGCACGCTCATGGCATACCACGCAGCGCGCAACCGGCGCACATCTTCGTCCGGCAGCGCGGTCAGGAGACCGGCCCGCGCCCGCCGAACGCGGACGTCGTACATCGAGATGGCGGCCGCCACCGAGATGTTGAGGCTCTCGACGAAGCCGTGCATCGGGACCAGGAACCAGTGATCTGCTCCGTCGATCGCCGCCTGAGAGAGGCCCCCGTGCTCGTTGCCGAAGACCAGCGCGACCTTGCGATCGGCTGGGATTCGATCGACCGGCTCGCCGGCAGCGTGGAAGTGCGAGGCCCAGATCGCGTAGCCGCGGCGACGGAGGTGCGCGTAGGCGGCCGCGATCGACGCGTGCGCCCGGAGGTCGAGCCACTTGTGGGCCCCCAGCGATACGCGATCCGAGACGGTCAGCCGGGCCTTGTCCGCGACCACGTGGATCTCGAGGATCCCGAGCGCCTCCGCGGTGCGCATGACCGCCGAGCTGTTGTGCTCGTGGAAGATGTCCTCGAGGACCAGGATCAGGTCGCGGGTCCGCGACGCCAGGGCGCCCTCGATCCGCTCACGCCGCCGATCGCTGACATACGGCGTGAGCTTGGCTACGATCCGATCGGCGGCATCGACCGTGAGATCCTCCAGCTTCGACTTCATCCGGCGAAGAGCATCACCCTGAACGTGGCGATGAAGAGCACGATCAGATAGAGCGCGAGGCCGACCGAGTCGAGCATCTTTCCCTTGGCGATCAGCGGCAGGAGCTCCGCCTCTGGCTCCTTCGCCTCGCGGCCCCTGAGCAATCGCTTCACGTTGAACATGCGGAGGTGCGCGACCACCAGCGCCCCCATGACGAAGGCAATCTTGACGTGAAGCCAGGGCCCGGCTCCGCTCGTCTCCGGGTCGAGGACCGCGGGATTGGCGACCACCAGGAGAATACCGCCCAGGATGGCGACGAAGCCCCCAGGGATCTCGATCTTGCTCACCGCGTCGGAGACCGCCTCCGCGTGGCCCCGCCGGAAGAGGAGCCAGCCGGCCCCGGCGGCGCCGATGGCCATTCCGAGGCCCAGGAAGTGGATGAAACGACCGGTCCAGATGAGCTGGGGTAGGACTCCAAGCGACATGGCCGGCGCCACGATGCCGGTTCGAGGGCCGCGGGTCCAGGTCGAGGCGCACAGCCCTCACCGTCATTCGGCGGACCCCAAGTGCTAGTGTGATGAAGGACTATGAAGTGTATGGGACTTCTCGCTCGTACATGCCTCCCCGCCGCCCTGGTGCTGGGTCTCGCCCTCTGCCCCGGCTGGGCGGAGGCGGCGCCGTCGAACAGCGCGGCGTGCAAGGCGAAACGTGCCAGTCGGAAGAAGGGCACCAAGCGGAGGGGACACCGGGTCGCCCCGAAGAAGCGCGCCCACCCGAAGGTGACGGCGGCGACCATCGCGAAGTGGCAGAAGCGCAAGGTTCCCCAGGATCAGATCGTGGAGAAGGCCACGGCCGCCGGCTACAAGGTCACCAAGATCGAGAAGAAGCGGCTCTTGAGGTTGAAGGTGAAGAAGCCGCTGATCGCGAAGCTCGAGGAGGCCCAGAAGGTACCCGGTGCCCTCGCCCAGGCCACACCCGCGGCGCCGAGCTTCAACCTCGAGGAGACGATCGATCCCAACGACATCGACTTCGACAGCGTGCCACCGCCGAAGGGCATGCCCGCAGGCATGGCGCAGAAACAGAAGGAAGAGGCCGCGAAGAAGCCGCTCGCTGCCGAGCCCGCCGAAAAGAGTGAGGAACCGAAGACCAAGCGGGTCGTCATTGCCGCCGGCAAGTGATGAGCACGGCACCCTCCAAGAGCCTGGAGACCTTCCCGAATCCCAAACCCGAGCGCGATTACGAGATCGCGTTCGACTGTCCCGAGTTCACCTGCGTCTGCCCGATGACCGGCCAGCCGGACTTCGCGACGATCCGCATCCGCTACATCCCCGATCGGCTGTGTGTGGAGCTCAAGTCGCTGAAGCTCTACCTGTGGTCGTTTCGTGAGGAGGGTCACTTCCACGAGGCCGTCACGAATCGCATCCTCGACGACCTGGTGGGTAAGCTGGCGCCGAGGTGGATGACGATCACCGGCGACTTCGCCGTACGCGGCGGGATCCACACCGTCGTGACCGCGACCCATGAAAAATAGTTTGCCGATCCGCCACGAACCGCGCGTCCAAGGATCGAGATGTTCGATCCGTGGCCGTGCTGAGGCGTGCCCGCTCGCCGTAAGGCGAGCGAGATGGTGAACGCGGCCGTGAGCGACCGGCGCTCGAACCCCCGATTCGTCAGCGAAACCAAGGTCGAGGTCGGCCCCATCGAGCGGGGGGAGTTCGAGGTCCTCTGGACCGTCAACATCTCCACCGGCGGTCTCTTCGTGGCCACCGCCCACCCGCCGGCGCTGGGCACGCGCGTCCAGGTGCACCTCTCGATGGTCGGAGGGGTCCTGCCGCTGCAGGCGACCGTCGTCCATCGCGTCTCGCCTGAGGAGGCCGAACGAACCGGGCTCCACGCGGGCGTCGGGCTCGAGTTCACCGAGCTCAGCACGGCGGTCCGCGACAAGATCGAAGCGTACATCGCAGGCCAGGAGACCCACGCGCACGAGGAGCGAGATCTTCTGCGACAGTCGTGGGCGACGGTGTTCCCGGATCGGATCGCCGAGGCGGAGCGGTTGGTCGTTCGAGCCATCGAGCTTCGCGGCGCCGGCGACATGGCCGAGGCGCAGGCTCTGCTGTCCGAGGCGATCGACCTCGACCCGTTCAATCAGGCCTTGACGGCGCTCTCCGCGGCCTGGCGTGGGCCGTGACGCAGGCTGCTTTGCAGCCGGCATCCAACTGATCGATGATCCGGCGCATGAAGAAGACGCACCTCGCAGTCATGGTGGTCGGGCTGGGTCTCGCGGCCTGGTGGCTCTCCGGAAACAGCCAGACGCAAGACGCGAAGCTCATCTTCGATCGCCCGTGGGTCAGCGCGATGCCCGACGATCCGCGCGAAGCCTTCCACGCGCTCTTCCTCGCCAAGAAGCAGGAGAAAGGGATCACGCTGGTGGGCTCCCAGTATCAGCACCTCGTCAGCGTGGTGAGCTACAAGCTCGACAAGGACAAGCTCCAGCTCAACTTCCTTCAGCAGGAGTTCAAGATCGCCGGCAAGGTGAAGGCCTGGAAGTGCAAGGCGCCTGGCAACCTCGATCTGTGCCTCCAGATCGACTACCGATGGAAGAAGGTGAAGCTGTACAGCTCGACCAAATGGAATCGGGCGAAGAACGTCCCCGCCTGGCTGCGCTTCGATCCTGAATCGCTCCCCAACGTGAACGCCTGCACCTCTTGCCGCGAGCAGGGCGACGAGCCCTCCTGGCTCGAATCCCTCTGAAGCGCGCCTTTCCGCCTCTTCGCCTCGCTCCTGGGCCCGGTGTAAGCTCCCGGCGTGCTGCCTGCTCTCCTGGCGCTCCTCGTCGCAGCTCCGCCGGTGGCCGGCGTGTATCCGATCGTCCCGGCCAAGGGCCCGCTGGTCCGACGTTCGGCTGAAGCGCAAGCTGACTTGCTGTTCAACTGGGGATTCCGGCTCGCCGGGGGCGACTTCGAGGACGACCGGCTCCCGACGGCGCTGAGGAAGCGCGGCATCCGGACGATGACGGTGGTCGGCGTCTTTCAGGGCGCCAATCACTGGAAGAAGCACCCCGAGTCGCGACCGATCGACTCGCGCGGGAAGCGCATCGCGAAGGACCACTGGTACGCCGGCGTGTGCCCCAACCAGGAGTGGTTGCGGAGAGGCAAGCTCGAGGAGATTGAAGGGCTGCTCCAGACAGGCCGCTACGACGTGCTGCTGCTGGACTTCGTCCGCTACCCGGTCCTCTGGGAGCGGAAGGCGCCCAAGACCCCCAAGACCTGCTACTGCAAGGCCTGCCTGTCCCGGTTCGAGCACGACACCGGCGTGAACCTGCCGAACCGCTCGGTCCCGCAGATCGCCCGCTGGATCGACGAGAACGAGAGCGAGCGTTGGCTCCACTGGCGAGCCGATCGGATCACGGCCTTCGTGCATGACGTTCGCGTCCTTCGCGACCGCGTCAGCCCCAAGACCCTCATCGGCGTGACGGTCGTGCCGTGGATGGACCAGAGCCTGCTCGAGGTCGCCGGTCAGGACCTGACCGGCCTGGCCAAGGAGGCCGACGTCTTCGTGCCGACCAGCTTCCACAAGCTGATGGGCAAGTCGGTCCGCTGGGTCTCCGACGTCAACGCGTTCGTCCACAAGGCGACCAAGAAACCCGTCTGGCCGATCCTCCTGTTCGACGAGCAGCGCCGCCTTTCGCCGAGCGAGTGGGACGCCTACCTCTCGCACGCGCTGCGCGGCGCGGACGGCTTCATCGCGTTCCCCTTCCCCAGCGTTCCCCGGTCTCGCGGGCTGAACGTGCTGACCCAGCAGCTCAACGATCGGGCTCCCGACGAAGGGCTGATCACGGATCCCGAGTGATCGCGTTCTTCGATCTCGATCGCACGCTGATCCGCAGGAATTCGGGTGCGCTCTGGCTCCTCAAGGAGATCAGGGAGCGCAAGCTGCGGCTGAGCGACGCGGTGCGCGGGCTGTTCGGACTGGCGAGGTACAGCATCGGCTTCGTGGAGCTCGAGTCGCTGGTCCTGTTGGCGATCAGCAGGCTCGAGGGCAGGCCGGAGCGCGAGCTCGCCCAACGCGTCGAGGAGTTCTATCGGGACGAGGTGGTGTCGCTCTACCGGCCGCGGGCGCGCGATGTGCTGGCCTCGCACCGCGATCGAGGCGAGCGCCTGGTGCTGCTGACGTCGGCCTCGCTCTATCTGTCGGAGCTGGTCGCGCGGGAGCTCGGGCTGGACGACGTGCTCTGCAATCGCTTCGAGGTGAACGGCGCGGGCATGTTCTCCGGCCGGCCGGCGGGTCCGGTCTGCTACGGCCGCGGGAAGCTGGTGCACGCCCAGGCCTATGCAGCGCGGGCCGGCACCACGCTCGATCGCTGCGCGTTCTACACCGATTCGCTCGCCGACCTCCCGGTGCTCGAGGTCGTGGGCCGCCCGGTGGCGGTGCATCCCGACCCCCGCCTTCGCCGGATCGCAGAAGCGCGCGGCTGGCCCATCGAAGACTGGGGTTCGTGATGGAGTACGGGATCCAGCGCCGGCGCATCTACCTGGTCCCGGCGGACGAGGACGATCTCGCCTGCGTGCTCGAGGCCTTCGATCTGGAGGAGGTCTGGGACATGTTCGGCTTCCCGGGGCCGAGCAGGTTCAAGATCATGCGGGCCCACCGCGCCGGCCAAATGGTCCTGGGGATCATGAAGCGGGTCGAAGATCGAAGACGCGTCGGCTTCGTCGTGATGTTTCCGCCGACGAAGGACTTCGACTTCTGGGAGTTCGGCTACGTGATCCTCGATCCCGCGGATCGCGACGCCTTCAGCGCCCTCTGCGCGACCGACGCCATGGCGCACTACATGTTCGATCACCTGCGCGTCGACGCCATGGGCTGGCGAACCCGCGCGGATAATCGTGCCGCCGATGCCGTGGTTCGCCGCCTCGGCTACCAGCCCTTCGGAGCCTGGGAGGTCGACGGCCACCACTATACGTTCTACCGCCTCGATCTCGAGGGATGGAAAAAGCGCGTCGCCAAGCTCGAAGCGGGTGAACGGACGCATCCCTCTGGTATCGGCGACGTGTTCGTGACCCTCGCGGATCCGCCCTACGAGCCCATCGATCCCGGCGAGTGATATGCTGGAACGGCGATGCGGGCATGTCCGCACTGCCTCTCTGTCTACTCCGTCGACGCGGAGCACTGCAGCGTGGACGGACAGAGGCTCGGCGGTCCAGGCGCCCTCCGTGGGAAGGCGGTCGAAGGCTACGTCTTCTCGGACCTCCTGGGCGTGGGCGCCACCGGGTGCGTCTACCGCGGCCGCACCCCGAGCGACGAGACCTGCGCGATCAAGCTGCTCTTTCGCGAGATGGCCGCCGACGAGAGCCTTCTCGAGCGCTTCCGCCGCGAGGCCGAGGCCGTCAGCGAGATGGATCATCCGAACGTGGTGCGCATCTTCGGCTACGGCACCACCGCGGCCGGCACCCTGTACATCGCGATGGAGTACGTGAACGGGAAGACGCTCAAGGACATCCTCGAGGCCGACGCTCCGCTCCGTCCCGCGCGCGCAGGCAGGATCGCAGAGCAGATCTCGCTGGGGCTCGGAGAAGCGCATCGCCTCGGCTTCGTCCACCGCGACCTCAAGCCGGGCAACATCATGATCCGTCGCGATCGCTTCGGCCGTGAGCAGGCCAAGCTCCTCGACTTCGGGATCGTCGCCAGCCTCAAGGAGCGCGAGGCCGATCAGCGCCTCACCAAGACGGGCTACATCGTCGGCACGCCCACGTACATGGCGCCGGAGCAGATCGATCCCAAGCAGGTCGGACCCCAGGTCGACGTCTACGCCCTCGGCGTGATGCTCTACGAGATGCTGTGCGGTCAGCCGCCCTTTCGCGGCACGCTCGAGCAGATCCTCGTCGCAAAGATGACGCAGGATCCGACACCGATCGAGAACGGCGGCGAGCTGGGCGCGCTCGCGCTCCGCTTCCTCGAGAAGGATCCGGCGAAGCGGACGAAGAACGCGCTGCAGGCGAGCGCGCAGCTCGGGAAGCTCAGCCTGCTCTCCGACGATTCGGCGACCGTGCGCTCCGAGATTCCGGATCTACCGACGTTCGAGGAGGTCGGTGCCGCGCCGCCGACCGTGCGCCTGCAGGAGTGGGAGGAGGTCACCAAGCCGCCGCGCGCGCGCGATCAATGGACCGCGGACACGCGCCGGATCGACGTCGAGACGCCGGACCTGGTGCCGCACGCCCGGCCCGACACCCTGATCGACGGGCTCCCCGCCGGGCTGCGCCCGGTCGACATCGGCGCGGAGCCGCTCCAGGCGAAGAACCCGTCCGTGTTCCCGCTGCCGGTGGCGCCGAGCGTCTCGGACGTCGAGGTCCCGACGGAGATCGGCCCGCCGCCGGACTCCCTGGTCCGGGACACGGACGAGGACATGCTGATCCCCGAGGTGTCCGACACGCCGCCGGACGGCGACGACCCCGCGAGCACCTCGATGCTCCCCACGCAGCAGGAGGAGGCGGCCGACGAGCCGACGGCCGACGAAATGGTGGAGCACCCCGAAGATGCGTTCGATCGCGTGCGCTATGGCGAGCTCACCTCGGGCGAGGAGGAGACCGATCTTCAGTTCTCGCTCGATCCGGTGGGTGTCCCGCAGGTCGGGCCCGTCCCGACCTCGGTCGATCCGGATCCACCGGTCGCCACCAAGGCCGCGCCTCCGCCCGGCCGCAGGTTTCCGCTGGGACGCGTGATCGCGCTCGGGGTCCTGTTCTTGACGCTGCTGCTGATCGCCGCGGCGCTCGCGTTCGACTTCGTCGACAACGAGATCGTCATCATCGACGTCCCGCGTGACTGACGCTCACCCCTCCACCTTCGCGCAAGCCGCCTTGCGCCTCGCCTCGAGTGCCTCCCGCGCAGCTTGGGTGACTTGAGCGCCGGCGAAAGCGGCGGCCCGCCGGCAGAGGTGGCGCGCCGTCTCGCTGGCAGGATCGAGCTTCCTCAGCTTCTTGAGGTCGCCGATCGGGTCGCCCTTCGCGGTCTTCCCGCACGTGCGGGCGAACGCCTGCTTGGCCGCCTTGGCCACCTTGCCGCGGAGATCCTTGGCGCGCTCGATCTCGCCCAGGTGAACGCTCGCGGCGATGCACTCGTACTCTCCTGCGTTCGCCAGCTCGCCGTACAGCGCCGACACGCGGCAGCCCTGAGCGACCTTCGCCTCGTGCTCGGTTCCAACGGTCATCGCCACTGCGTTGCGACAGATCGCGATGGCCTCCTCGGAGTCGAGCGCCAGCTTCTCCAGCTCGTCGAGGCGCTCGAGCGCGGCTCGACTGGCGGAGGCCCCCTTGCACGCCTTCTCCAGCTCCGCCTCCAGCGCGCTCACGTCGGCGCCGGCCTTCTTCGAGGCGGCGACGATCTTGCGGTCGTAGTCGCAGGCCACCCCCTGGGTCGTCCCTTCCAGCTCGGACACCCCCCGGAGCGAGGTCCACACGTCGGCCTGCATGCAGTGCTGCTCCACCGCGGCGCTCACCTCCGCGCTCTTCGCCTCGGCGCGAGCCTTCGCCATCGCCGCCAGGCTCCGCGCCTCCATGCACTCGAACTGCGCCTCGGGCGTCCGGAGATCGCCACCGGCGAGCGATGCGACCAGCGCCTCCGCCCGCCCCGCCCATTCGCCCGCGGCGGGATCCCGCGCCGTTCGACTCGCCGACGCCACCGACGGCGCGGTCTCATCTTCGCCGGAGCAGGCGGTCGAGAGGACGGCCAGGAGGATCCACGAAAGACGCATCTGGGCGGTCTACCACGGGAGCACCGAAGCCTCACACCAGGTTGAGGCAGACCTCGGACTTGGCCACTTCCGCGCGCATCCCGTACGGAAAAGCGATCCGATCCTCCTCGATCCCGTCGCCGAAGAGCACGCCGTCCTCGTTCATCTCCGAGGTGATCGACAAGTGCGCACCTGCGGGGATGAGGCCTTCGGTGAGCGTCGTGCCGGTGGCGATGCTCGGAAAGGCCTCGCGCACGAAGAACGCCAGCTCCCGGTCGGACGGCGCCGGCAAGGCCAGGTCGGTGGCGCGCTCGCGCCGGATCGATCGCGCCCAACCCGTCGAGCCGGTACCCGTGGCGATGACGATGCCCGAGGACGACTGCCGCTCCTGCCGGCCGGCGAGTGCGATCAGGTAGCGCGACGACTGGTGGGTACGGTGTCCGAGATAGACCTCGTTGAGCGCGAGCAGCCGCTGTCCGTCGTCGAGCCGCGCCTCCACCATCGTCCGGATCTCCCGGCAGTCGAGTCGGTGCTCGGCCGCCATCGCGATCAGATCCGGCGTCTCCTCGGGCGGGTGCTTCACCAGCACACCGTCGTAGCGCTGGGGATCGGGGTTGATTCCGAGCACCGGCTGCCCGCGCAGATACTTGGCGATGTTCGCGACCAGGCCGTCCTGTCCCAGCGCGATCACCAGATCCTCCGGCTCGAAGAGGAACCGGTCCAGCTCACCGCGGTCGACCCGCGTCCGCCGCCAGCGCACCGGGATCGCGCGCTGCACCGAGGCGAGCGCCCGCTCGAATCGCTGGTGCCGCTGCTGGACCTCGTCGATCGACTGACCGCGCGTCTCCAAGAAGAAGCGAGCCTGTCCGTGCGTCGCATGACGGGCCAGCAGGCTCTCGTACTCCGTGGGACGGGTGACCACGACCGCGCGCGGCGTGACCCCTCCCTGCTCAACGGTGGACATCATCCTCCTCCGTCAACCGCTTCGTCCCGGCGCGGATCAGATCGGTCACCAGCGGGCCGAACATGTCCGGCGCCACCGTGAGGTGCTCGATCGAGTGGAGCTTGCCGGCGAGCTCCTGAGCGGCCAAGCCGATGATCACCGGCGTCGGGAGATCGCGGTAGATCCCCATCCGGTCGCGCTCGGCCGCCACCTTCACCTCTTCGACGACGCGAATGTTCTCCGCCTCGGTGACCGAGTACATGCGCTTCGCCTCGCACTCGGCCTCGGTGCGCAGGCGATCAGCCTCGACCTGCTCCTCGGCGCGACGCCGCTCGTTCTGGCCCTGCTGGGCGATCAGCTGCTCCTCCCGCCGGGCCAGCTCGATCTTGTTGGAGAGCTCGTTCTCCTGGATCGCCCGCTCCTTCTCGACGGCCTGGGCGCGCCGCGAGAACGTCGCCTCGTCGGCCTTCTGCTGGATCGCCTCCCGCGTCGGCATCTGGAGGGCGCGCTCGAGATCCGCGCTCGGCTTCACCGACGCCAGCCGCACCGAGACGATCTCGATCCCCATCTGCCGCAGCTCCTCATCGGCGGTGAGGCCGGCGCGGATGCGCTCGCGGAGTGCCTCGATCCCGTGGGACAGCGCCTCCCGGACCGCCGTGTTGGCGATATACTCGAGCGCGAACTGCTGCGCGAGCTGGGTGATCAGCTGCGCCAGGCGCTCCAGCGGCTGCTTGGCGAAGAGGCCCTGGTCGAGATCGATCGAGAAGTCGACCCGGCGCATCAGCGCGTCAGGGTCCGCGACGCGATACGTGATGACGCCCTGGGTCGTCACGTCCTGGAAGTCCTGCGAGCGCCCCGAGAAGTGGAACGGCAGCTCGCGATCGTCGAGCGGGACCTCCGCGATGCTCGCGGACAGCGGCACGAACCAGAAGGAGAGCCCGGCGCCGCTGCGCACCTGTCTCCCTCGCCGGTACTGGACGATCTGAAAGTTGGGCTCGCCACGCAGGTGGCGCCAGAACAGCACGCGTTTGATGTCCGCCATGATCGAACCTCCGTCTACAGCGCGGAGCGCTTGGTAAATCGATAGAGCTCGGCCGGGCGGTGTCCGACCGAGGCTTCGGTCTCTCCCGTTCTCCCGAGCTGTCCGGAAGCGAGCATGCTCCTCCGGAACGAGTCCTTGTTGAGCGAGCGCCCCAGGACCGTCTCGTGGACGTCTTGGAGCTGCCGCAGCGTGAACTTCTTGGGCAGCAGCTGGAAGCCGATCGGCGCGTAGCCGAGCTTGCCGCGAAGCCGCTTCACGCACATGCCGAGGATGTCGGCGTGATCGAACGCGAGCTGGAGCCGCTTGCCGCTCGCGTCGGTGATCCGCACCGGGCCGCCGGTCTCGCCCTCCCACGCCACCGCGATCCGGGCGAGAACACGACCCCCGTCTTGTGTCGCCATGGCCTGCCGCAGGCGCTCCGAAGGCACCAGCCCGTAGTGGGCCACCGTGATGACGCGGGTGCGCGGATCGCGCTCCGGATCGCCGAAGGTGTAGAGCTGCTCGAAGAACACACCGCCGACGCCGCCCTTCTCCTCGATGAGCCGCCTCGCTGCAGCGTCGAGCGACTCGTCCGGCCGCACGAAGCCGCCGGGGACCTGATAGGCGCCTTTGAAGGGGTGCTGGCGCCGCTGCACCAGGAGGACCCCGAGCGCCCCGCCTTCGGCCGTCAGGAGCGCCACGTCGACGGCGACCGAGACCCGGTCGAACGCGCTCGCATCGTAGGCATCGAGAAAGGCCTGCTCCTCGGCCGGCAACTTTCGCTTCTTCGTGACCATCTTAGATGCAATAGGCATATATGCATGACGCATCTAAGGTCAAGCAGTTGAGTTCGGGAGACAGGTGGTTCAGCATCCGACCTCGGGATGAGCTGGCAGCTTCCCCACGACTCCACGGACGAGACGGTCGACTCGACCGCCTTCGGGGCGGCCCAGGTCCGCTCGACCTCGATCCGGGGTCGCCTGAAGAGCGCCTTCCCGCGGGACCTCTCTGCGTCGATCGACCTCTCCGAGGAGCGGACGATCCTGGGCCGGGGACCGGACGACCGGAACGTCCCCGCCGTGCGGGACAAGACCGTGTCGCGCTCGCACTTCGCCATCGAGTGGGACGAGGGGCTCGGCACGCACGTGGGGCGCGACCTGGGCAGCCGCAACGGATCGTGGGTCGACGGTCACGAGGCTCGTGGCGGCTGGCACCCCTTCCACGACGGCTCGATCGTCCGTATCGGCGACGTCCTCCTGGTGTACGAGCGCGGCCACACGCTGGGCGAGCAGGACGCGCCCGACGTCTCGCGCCGCGCCATCCCCGGCGAGGCGCTCGCGATCCGCCGCCTGCGCGCCTCGATGGCGCGCGCAGCGCCCGACGTCTCACCGGCGCTGATCACCGGAGAGACGGGCACCGGAAAGGAGCTGATCGCGAACGAGCTCCACCAGCTCTCGGGGAGACCGGGCGCCTTCGTCGCGATCAACTGCGCCACGCTCGGCGAGCAGCTGATCGAGAGCCAGCTGTTCGGGCACGTGAAGGGCGCCTTCACCGGCGCAACCAACGATCATGAGGGCCTCTTCCGGGCCGCTGAGGGGGGCACGCTCTTCCTCGACGAGATCGGTGAGATGCCGATGCCGCTGCAACCCAAGTTGCTCCGTGCGATCCAGGAGCGCGAGGTGATGGCGGTCGGTAGCACGAAGACCACGCAGGTCGACGTTCGCGTGGTCGCCGCCACGCACCGAAACCTGTCCGAAAAGGCGCGCTCGGGAGAGTTCCGGCAGGACCTCTACGCACGGCTCGCGCTCTGGGAGCTGGCGGTGCCGGCGGTGAGAGAGCGACGCTCCGATATCATCCACTGGCTGGATCTCATGCTCGAGCTCTGGAACCGCGAGCGCGGCGTGGAGATGCTTCCGCTCGACTTCACCGCGGACGCCGCCGAGACGCTGCTCTCGGTCGACTGGCCGGAGAACCTGCGCGGCGTCAACCGCTTCGTCCACGAGATGGCGAGCCGCGGCGGTCGAGAGAAGATCCGCCGGGGTGATCTGCCCGAGTGGATCACGTCGTGAGCGGGTCCGGTGGTATGCTCGCCGCCCGTGGGCTCCGCTGACGACCGAATCGGCGCACAACATCCAGGTACCCGGTACCTGCTGGTGCGCGGGAAGAGCACCGCGCTTCGCCATGCCCTTCCGCCGTTCGGAACCATCTCGATCGGGCGTTCCGAGAAGAACGACGTCACGGTGAACGAGCCGGGCGTCGCCGACGAGCACCTGATCATCCACGTCGACTTCGGGATCGGCGTTCAGGCCGTCGACAAGGACTCCGAGGTGGACGTCCGCGGGAGCGTGAGCGCCCTTCCCACCGGCAAGACCGTCGACGTGGCGATGGAGGATCGGGTCCGGATCGGAACGGTCGAGATCGGGTTCGCCTCGCACGAGCCGTCACGACGCCGGCACCGGCTCTGGTCGCCCTCGTACTTCGAGGAGCGCTTGGGCGAAGAGATGCAGAAGAGCGAGCAGCCGTTGCTGACGGTGGTCCGGTTCGCGATCGAGGGGCTGCCGGAGGACGCGATCGAGTCGGCCCTCTACGAGCGGCTCCAGTCCGGCCAGATCGTCACCGAGATCGGCGCCGGGGACTACGCGGTGCTGGCGCTGGGCCTGTCCGAAGAGGCCGCGCAGTCGCTGGCCGGCCAGATCGCGAAGGCGCTGGCCGAGCTCGGCGGTGAGGTCGCCTTCGGGACTGCGGTCCCTGCCGACGGGGACGCCGCTAGCCTCCTGGACCTGGCTGAGCGGCGGATCAAGCGCGCCTCCACTGCGACCGCCGCGATGCGCGTGGTGATGGACTCGGAGCAGATGCAGCGGGTCGAGAGCCTGGTCGACCAGGTGGCGAAGACCTCGAGCCACGTCTTGATCCTGGGCGAGACCGGCGCCGGAAAGGACGTGGTCGCGCAGATGATCCACGATCGCTCCGATCGCGCCGGGCGACCCTTCGTGCGGATCAACTGCGTCGATCTCGGCGATCGTTCGATCGAGGATCATCAGGGCGAGGAGGGGCAGCCGCTCCTCGCGCGTGCGCAAGGTGGAACGCTGCTCCTCGACGAGGTCGTCGGCCTCTCGCCGCGGGCGCAGCTCAGCCTGGGTCATCTCCTCGAGAAGTGGGCGGCGCAGAGTCGCAGCTCACGGCGGCAGGCGGTCCGCGTGATCGCGACCAGCAACCAGGATCTGGAGGGCGCGGTGGAGGAGGGGCAGTTCCGCAAGGACCTCTTCTTCCGCCTGAACCGGGTCACCATCGACGTGCCGCCGCTCCGCGATCGGATGGACGAGCTCCGCGCGCTGGCTCGGAGCTTCCTCGACCGGACCGAGGGTGCGCGCGTCATCGACGAGAGCGTGTTCGCAGCGCTCGACGGCTATGACTGGCCGGGCAACGTCCGCGAGCTCAGGAACGTCATCGAGCGGGCATCGATGATGGCGAAGAGCGACCGCATCACGCTCGCCGATCTTCCGGAGCAGGTTCGAGGCGGCCACAGCGCGCCGCCACCTCCCGCGACGACCCACCCCGACGCGCCACGGCCGAGAGGACCGACGCGCGAGCAGAGCCCCCAGGCCCTGACGCTCCGCGAGGAGATGGCCGAGCTGGAGAAGCGCCGGATCCTCGAGGCGCTCGACAAGTATCCGACCCAGACCGACGCGGCCAAGGCCCTCGACATCCCGCTGCGGACGTTCCTCAACCGCTTGGATGCATTAGGAATTCCGCGCGCACGCAAGGCGAAGAAGACGCCGCTGGATTGACTTTTTATAACGAACGTTCGAAATAAATCCCGGTGCCGCGGGTCGTCGATCACCAACAATATCGGCAGGAGCTGCTCGAGACCTGCATCGGGCTGTTTGCGCAAGAGGGCTACACCGCGCTGACGATGCGGAGGATCGCGACCGCGCTCAGCGTGTCCACCGGGACGCTGTACCACTACTTCCCGAACAAGGAGGCGCTCTTCCTCGGCGTGGTGACCGAGGTGGCGCGGCAGGACCTGGAGGCCGCCGCGGGCGCGATCGCCTCCGACCTCCCCGAGTCGATGCTGCCGCAGCTGATCCTTGGCTTCGTCGAACAGAAGGAGCACTGGTTCCTCCAGCAACACCTCGTGTTCTGCGAGTACCTCCGCAACAAGAAGCCCCGCGAGATCCGGAGCGATCCGACGCTTCGTGAGGCCGCCAAGACCTATCACGCCACCGTCGCGCGGATCCTCGGGATCGATCCCGAGCAAGCCAAGACGATCCTCTTCTTCCTGAAGGGTCTGATCATCGAGCGGTTCTTCGACGGCGGAACCACCACGTTCGAGAGCCAGGAGAGCTACGTGCGCGCGCTGCTCGAGCACATGAAGGAGGCTGCATGATCTTCCGGACCCAGCCCGAGACGCCCCGCCCCCCCGGTCCTCGCGGGCTTCCGGTGTTCGGACCGATCCACGAGTACACGCGCGATCCGTTCTCGTTCTTGCTCGAGACCAAGCGCCGCTACGGCGACGTGGTCAGCACACGCTTCGCCGGTCGCGAGCTCTATCTGCTCTCGCACCCCGACGCGATCGAGCACGTGTTGATCGAGAACCGGAAGAACTATCCGAAGAGCGACATCTCGCAGCGTCTCTATCCACTGATCGGGCAGGGGTTGCTCACCAGCGAGGGCGAGCTGTGGACGCAGCAGCGCAAGCTGATCGCGCCGGCCTTCCATCACAAACGGATCCGCTCCTATGCCGCCACCATGGTGGAGCGCGCCGAGGCCCACGTCGCCCAGTGGATGGATCGAAGCGAGCGGGCGATCGACGCCGACATGATGCGGTTGACGCTCGATGTCGCCCTGAAGACGCTCTTCGGAGAGGCCGTCGCCGAGAGCGCAGCGCTGGGACGCGCCTTCACCGAGGCCAGCGAGTATTTCGCGATCACGCTCAAACAGCCGTTTCCGATGCCGCTGTGGGTGCCGACCGCGCGGAACAAGGCGATGATCCGCGCGCGCGATCTCATGCACAGCTACACGCGGCAGATCATCGAGTCGCGCCGCCGGGCCTCCCAGCCTGGCGAGGATCTGCTCTCGACGTTGATCGAGGCGACGGACGAGACCGGCGCGCGCATGGATGACGACCAGCTCCGCGACGAGGTGCTGACGCTGCTCCTGGCCGGTCACGAGACCACCGCCCTGACGCTCACCTACGCCTTCGACCTGCTCGGGCGACACCCGCACGTGCGGGACAAGCTGGAAGCGGAGCTCCAGGCAATCCTGGGAGGGCGCGCGCCGACCTTCGAGGATCTGCCGCAGCTCCTCTACACCGCGAAGGTGATCAAGGAGTCGATGCGGTTGTTCCCGCCCGGTGCGGTGATGCTGCGCCAGTCGTTGGCCGACGATCGGGTCGCGGGATGGACGATCCCCGCCGGCGCGGTGGTGGCCTTCGCCCAGTGGATCGTGCACCGCGACGCGCGCTGGTTCGAGAATCCGGAGCTCTTCCTGCCGGAGCGATGGACGGAGTCGTTCGAGGCCTCCCTGCCGCGCTTCGCCTACTTCCCGTTCGGAGGCGGCCCGCGGATCTGCGTGGGCTCGGCCTTCGCCATGATGGAAGCGCCGCTCTTGCTCGCCACGATCGCGCAGAGGTTCCGGGTCGACCTGGTCGACCACCGGCCGCTCGATCTGCTGATGTCGGTCACTGTTCGACCGCGTCGGTCGGTGCGGGTCTCGGTGCGGAGGCGTTGAGTCGGTCGAGCAGGAAGAGTCCGGCGGCCGACACCACGCCCACCACGAACGTCAGGTACCACACCTGGTCGGCGCCCAGGCGCTGGTAGATCGACGTGCCCGCGATCGGTGCCAGCACGAAGCCGGAGGCGAAGGCGATGTTGAACATCCCCAGGTAACGGCCGCGGTTCGCATCGGAGGCGCGCGAGGAGACGAACGAGGTCATCATGGGCGCCGACAGCATCTCTCCGAAGGTCCAGATCACGACGGTGAACACCACGAAGCCGGTCGTGCTCCCGAAGGGGAGGAGACCGAAGCCGATCGCGTTCAGCAAGGTGCCGAGGGCGATCGTCTTGAGGAGCGACCATGACTCGACCCGGCGGACCAGCACCATCTCGAACGTGACGATCAGGATCGTGTTCACTGCGTACATCACGCCGATGCGGTCCTCGGGGAGCCCGTAGCGCTCGTTGAGATAGAGCGGGAACGAGGACTCGAGCTGGAAGAAGACCAGCGAGGAGACGAACCCGAAGACGAGGAAGCCGATAAAGAGTCGATCGCTCCACGGCGACGCTTTCGGGACGCTCCGCTCGGACGCGGTGGGCCGCGGGCGATCCGAGAGCAGCACGATCATCATGAGGCCAGCGGCGATGCAGGTGCCGCCGTCCACCATGAACAGCAGGCCGTAGTCGCGCACCGCGAGGAAACCGCCCAGCGCGGGGCCTACCGTCACGCCCAGGTTGATCGCCAGGCGATTGAGCGCGAACGCGCGCGTGCGTCGATCGGGTGGGCTGGCAGCGGCGAACGCGGCCATGTTCGCGGGGCGGAGCGCGTCGAGGATGGCGGCGGCACAGAAGAGCGCGATCCCGATCGAGAAGGGGGTCCTGAGCTGGCCCAGGAGGAACCACATGAGACCTCCCAGCAAGAGCGATGCGATCTGGATCCTCCGCGGCGAGAAGACGTCGCTGAGCCGCCCGCCCACGTACGAGCCCAGCATCGAGCCCAGGCCGTAGAGGGCGACGAAGCGGCCCGCCTGCTCGGCCGAGAAGCCGCGCTCTCGGGTGAGGTAGAGGGCGAGGAACGGGAGCACCATGGTGCCGCTGCGATTCACCAGCGCCACCAGGGCGAGGATCCAGCAGTCCCTGGGGAGACCGGCAAACGCGGCCCGATAGGCAGCGATGATGGAGCGGAACATGGCGGGTCACTCGCCGAGCGGCGAGCGGAGGCACGGTAGCAGGCGCCGGGGGTCGCCGCCGATGAGCCAGCGCACACCCGGGATCACACCCTCAGGGGCAGGCGGTCCATAACCCGGCGCCGGCGCCTGCGGCGAGGGCCTGGTCGTGCCCGAACAACGCCTCGAAGGTGTCGTTGGGACGGACCGTGAGCGTGCGCGCAAAGCCGCGGCGGAGGAGCTGGCGCTCGTAGAGCCCGACGCTGTCGGCGTTGAGATGGACGTACGCGAGGTTCCGCTCGTACTGATCGAAGCACTCGGCGTCGAAGGTCAGCCAGACGCGGTGGCCTCTGAGCTGACGCGTGAACTCGGAGGCCTCGTCCCCGTAGCAGTCGGCCGGAAGACCGCCGTGGCTGATCTCGGGCGTGTCGACGCCGATCAGGCGGACGGGACCCTCGATCGCGCCGCTGACCTCGATCGTGTCGCCGTCGTCGACCCAGTCGACCGTGACCAGCGCGGGCGCATGGCAGGGGCTGGCGCCGGCGCGCAGGGTGGTCGGGTCGAGGCTGCCGATGGCGGTGTCGTCGAACGGGAGCGCGCCCCCGAAGGGATCAGGCTGGGCGCCGCACAGGGTCTCGGGCGCGCAGGCGACCAGGTCGCAGCACGCCGGATCGGCGCAGTCGATGGCGCCGTTGCCCTCGTTGTCGCAGGCGTCGCGGCAGCGGTCGACCGTGTTCTCGGGGCCGGTGGTGCACTCGACGGGGGAGCCGCCGCAGTAGGTCCCGGTGGGGCAGTCGGGCCGGATCGAACAGCAGTCGGCGTCGTCGCAGTCGAGGTACGGATCGCCGTCGTTGTTGCAGCCGTCGCTGCAGGCCGCGGGCGTGCTCTCAGCGGACGGTTCGGCACACAACATCGGGGGAGCGGTCAGGCCGTCGAAGGAGGCGGTGTATTGCTTCGTGCCGGTGTCGTAGGTGAGGTCGGCGGGCCGCGCCTCGGTCGACAGCTCGAAGACCAGGTCGCAGGTGCGGCTCTGGCGGAGCGCCAGCGTCGCGTCGCTGCACGGATTGGTAGCGAGCTCGGTCCGCTCGGCGGCGTACGTGGTGCCGGACAGGCTGTCCAGCGTGAACGCGCGCGAACCGGCCGGGAGCGGGCTCTCCGAGCCCGTGTTCTCCAGCGTGAGCTCGACCTGGAGGAAGCGACGTCCGGCGGTTGCGCGCACGCCCCCGAGCTCGAAGGGGAACGTGTAGCTTCGAAGCAGCATGCGGGCGAGCTCGGAGGAGGACGGCGGGGGTGGGGGTGGACTCACGCCGCGCCGATGCCCGTCGGTGCAGGCCGGCCCCAAGAGGAGCAAGAGGAGCAATCCAGCCCGTTGCACGCTTCCGCCCTTCATACGCGCCGCACGCCTCAATCCTGCCTTGCGGGGCTAGCGGAGCCCATAGACCGCAGATCCGAGAGTACCGGCGTGCACGATGCGGGTCGCGCATTCCTGCATGGGGATCTCATCGCTGCAGGACACGACCACCTCCTTCTTGCCGGTCGCCTTCGCACCCCACTGCATCGGGAGGCGAAGCTCACGGAGCTCGCCTCGCTTCGACATCGTCATCAGATGGAGCACCTTCATGCCAGCCTCGAGCCCGCCCCGCACGATCTCGTTGAGATAGATCGCCGGGTACTCCTGCGGGATCACGACGCGCAGGTGCCCCTTGTTCTTCCTCCACTGGCTCTCGTATTGGCCGAGCATCTGCGCGCTGACGTCGTACTGCTTGAGCGCGCCATACACCTCGCGCAACGATCCGTGGGCCGTGCGTCCGGCGCTATCTGGCGGCTGATTTCCGTTGAACGTAATCCGATCGATGTTCTCGATCGTGATCTTCTGATGATGGACCATGGCCATCGCACCGCGGAGCTCCGGCGCCTGCCCGACCGCGACCGGTAGGGGCTCGACGAATCCCTCGAGCCCCTCCACCGTGAGCTCGAGGGTGCCCGCGATCTGGCTGGAGGCCGCCTTCGCCTCCTCCGACATCTTCTCCAGATAAACGCGATCGTTCCGGTTGGTCTCGAAGCGGGCGAGGAGCGCGCTGCGACGGCTGATGTCCGCGTAGAACATTCGCATCAGCGCGGAGAGCCACTGTCCACTCTTCACGTTCGGATGATCCGGATCGCGACTTCGCACCACGCGCTTGGCGAACACCTCGTTCGACTCGCTCGGGTTGCGCTTCACCCCGTACGCCTCGCCGCCCAGCTGCGCGAGCTCGGTGTCCTGGGCCTCGACGGTGGGAGCACGGGCGGCCTGCTGCGCGCGGCCGAGCATCGTGCGCACAGCGGCCTTGTTCCAGTCCGGCGTGCTCGCGTCCGGCGGCGCCGCCATCACGAGCAGCACGATGGAGATCAGGGGAGGCATGGTGAGCCCGACATGTTAGACAAACCGGATGGCGGATGTCGTCATCGTTGGAGCGGGTATCATCGGCTCCGCCGTCGGGCTGGAGCTGGCAAAGAGGGGCGTACGGACGCGGATCCTGGAACGTGCGGTCCCTGGGGCCGAATCGTCCTCCGCCGCCGCGGGCATGCTGGCGCCGCACCTCGAGGCCCACGGCCCGGACAGCGCCGGCTGGCAGCTGGGCGTGGAGAGCCTCAAGCGGTACGGCCCATGGGTCGACGAGATCCGCCGCCTGTCAGGCCTCGAGGTGGGCTACCTGACCGACGGCGGCGTGCGCGCGATCGCCACCGAGGCCGAGCTCGACCAGGGGATGAAGGAGATCGCGTGGCAGGTCGCGCGCGATGTTCCCGTCGAGCTCCTCGACCGCGCGCGCCTCGAGGCGATGCTCCCGGGCATCGACAGGCGATTCGCCGGCGGGCTGTTCTTCGGCAACGAGGCGCAGGTGGATCCGCGGCTCCTGATCCGCGCGCTCTCGGTCGCGACGCGGCGCGCCGGCGCGGAGCATCTCACCGGCGTGACCGTGCGAAAGATCGTGACCGAGCGGGGCCGCGTCGCCGGGGTCGAGCTCGACGATCGCACCATCACCGCTGATGTGGTGGTCCTGGCCGCAGGCGCGTGGACCAGCCTGATCCCGGGTGTGCCGCTCCCCAAGAGCGCCGTCGAGCCGGCCCGCGGTCAGATGCTGGCCCTCGACGCGCGCCGCCGGCCGTTCGGACCGTTCGTCTGGACGAGCGCCGGATACCTGGTGCCACGCACCGACGGCCGCGTACTGGTGGGAGCGACCGTCGAGCGCGTCGGCTTTGACAAATCGGTCACCGCCGGCGGGATCCACGGGTTGCTCGAGGCGGCGATCGAGACCTTCCCGACGCTGCGCGACGCAGCGCTGATCGAGACCTGGGCCGGCCTCAGGCCGTACACCGAGGGCGATCAGCCGCTGATCGGCAAGACGGACGTGGAGGGGCTGCTGGTGGCGACGGGCCACTACCGCAACGGCATCCTGCTGGCGCCGATCACCGCGGACATGATCGCGGATCAGGTCGTGCGGGGCTGATCAGCCGGAGAACGAAGAGCCGCAGCCGCAGGTGGTCTTCGCGGTCGGGTTGTTGAACTTGAAGCCGGCACCGGAGATGCCCATGACATAGTCGATCACGGTGCCTTCGAGGTGCATGGCGGAGATCGGATCGACGAACACCGTCAGGCCGTCGAAGGACATCTCGAAGTCGCCCGGGCGCGTGGCGTTGTCGAAGTCGAGCCCGTACTGGAACCCGGCACAGCCGCCGCCCTGCACATAGACCCGGAGACCGTGGCCCACCAGCTTCTCGGCCTCCATCGCCTCCTTGACCATCTCGATCGCCTTCGGCGTGAGAAGCACAGGCGGCTCCTCATCCGGAGCGAGCACGATGTGACCGATGGTTTCGGTGGAAGAAGCGACCTGCGTCATACCCCTCGACCTTAGTGCTCCGAGGGTCGATCGACAAGCATCCACCACCGGATCCGGTCGCCCGCGCCCATCTTCGCCTTCAAACCACCGCCCGTTGCGCCCCGGGTAGCCCTACCCACCGGCCGATCACCCGGGAGCACGACGAGATCGATCGGATCCGCATCCGCCGCAGTCTCGACCGCCAGCTCCGGACCTCGGAGGCGGAAGGTCCCGTGGATCATCATCTCGACCACGCCGTCGAGCCGGGTCTTGAGCTCCACGCCCTCCATCGCAATCGTTGCGGTGCCGGTCAGGAGTCGGACGCCATCGAGCGCGCGCTGGGCCAGCACCGCCTCCACCTGCTTTCGCTCCATCAACAGCAGCGAGCGCTTGCGCTCCTCCCCGGTCACCTGAACGTGGAGGATCACGTGCGCAATCTCGCCCGCGGGCTCGATCATCAGCGTGCGAGTGAACTGTCCTTGATGCGCCGCGAGCAGCGCGCCCAGCGCCAGGACCGCCTGCTCAATGACCATGGCAGCCGAACAGCGCGAACAGCTTCAGGAGCGACGGAATGTTCCGCGGCGTCGGTCGCCGCACGCCGAGGACGCGGCCGAGGTCCTTCGAGCGGGCGGTGAGCCCGAAGCGGCGCACGCCCGGCGGATCGTACTGTCCGGCCATCCCGCCCGCGTCGAGGAACACCGGGTTGGTGAAGGCGTACGGCGTGGCGATCCGCGTCTGGGACGGCTTCAGGTTTCCGAACGGGCTGAAGTCGAAGCCGAAGCCGCTGGCGATCGAGCCGATGGCGTCGCTCACCTGCACCGACGGGATCTCGCGCGGCGAGACCACCGGGAACATCGACTCGCTCCCGATCACCTCGGCCACCACCCAGCTGTCCCCGTCGACCTCGAGATCGGTGCTGAAGCGCGCCAGCGTGTCGCGGTCGCCGTCTGCAGTGGCGACGATGTCACCGTTCACGATCAGGTTGACGCGATCGATCTTCACCCAGTCGGCCGTCTTGGTGTCGACGGTCACCGTCACGCGCTTGTTGCCGGTCGAGGCGACGTCGCCCACGCCGCAGGTGGTGCGATCGAGGCGCGCCCCGGTCTTGCGATCGAAGCAGCCGCCGTCTCCGGTGACGGAGAGCAGAACGAACGGTCCGTTGGTCACGAACGCGTGCTGGTTCTTCATGTCGTCGACGATCTCGAGCTCGTCGATCGCGCCCGGCCGATCATCGGTGACGGGAGTGAACGTGCGCGGGGTACCGGGCTCGTCGTCGAAGTCGTGGGTGTCGCTGTTTCCGGTGGCGGTGTAGATGCGTCCCGCGTTCAGGAGCTGGAACCAGTCCTCCAGCGCGCCCGGATAGGCGACGTTGCCGCGCTCGTCCCGTAGGATCTGGCCGGCCGGCGGGATGTTCGCGGGCAGCGGCGGCGGCGGCAGCTCCTCGGGCACCCGATAGTCTCGCAGCAGATCCCAGCGCTTGCCGTTGAACACCTCGATCGCGTCGAAGTTCCAGCTGAAGTTCCCCGGCCCGAACTCCGGACCGTTCGGCGACAGGATCGCGTTGTCGTCCTCCATCGGCTCCATCGTGTCCTGATCGACGTTGTAGTCGTTGAAGTAGCCGAGGATGGTGTCGCGCGGATGGTTGACCTGCACCACCGTCTGCTCGGGCGAGAACGCGCCCAGGTTACGGATGTCGTCGAACAGCAGGTCCGGCGTGCGCCCCGACCACTCGAAGGCGCCCTTGGTGATCGGCTCGACGTCGTACCGCAGCGGGAAGCCGTTGAAGTGCCCGATCTCGATGGTGGTCATCTCGAGGCCGATCATGCCCTGCACGTACTTCTCGATGCCCTGTGACGCGATCGCCTGCCGGTAGTCGGTGACGAAGTTGTGATCCGACGAGCAGGCCACGTCGACGCCCTCGGCAGCCACGTGCGCCACCCGGTTGTCGAGGCTGAGGAACGAGTCGACCGAGTTGACCGAGTGGAGGTGATAGTCGCCGGAGACCCAGCCCGGCGTGTCGTACGCGCGCTTCAGCATGGCGTCGACGCTGACGTGGCCGCGCTCCTCCACCACGATGTCCTGCGTGTACGTCTGGTACTCCATCCCGCGGGAGCAGATCGCCCGGTACGCCCCGGGACGCACCAGGTCGGTCTTCTCGCCGGTGGGCGCCAGGATCATCTGCTCGATGAACCGCCGGGTGGACGGGTCGGACGTGTCCCTCACCAGGTCGGTGGGACGGAAGCGCTCGTCGAGCTTGAAGTCGAAGAGGAACTCGCGGCCCTGGAATCCGGCGGCGGCGACGCTGTAGGTCCCCACCAGGCTGCACTTGCCGGGGATGAGGCGGCCGTCCTCACCGAGGATCCGGACGCTGACGCGACCTGGAGAGGGCAGCTCGATCTCGAGGAAGGTGGTCCGCCCCTCGGTCACCTCGAACGGGATCGACTCGGTGGGATAGCGACCGTCGGCGAGCACGCGGTACGTGTACCTGCCCGGCTGATAGTTGCCCTTGAAGTTGCCCTGGGCGTCGGTGGTGTGCTGGTCGTAGGGCGAGCCGGTGGCGTCGAAGGTCATCACGCTGACGTGCGCCTCCGGCTGCTGGGAGAACTTCTCGCGCACGACGCCCGAGACCCGTCCCACGGCGTCGCCGCGGATCTGGTGGACCACGTCGCGGATCGAGGCGACGTCCCCGGAGCCGACGATGAAGTACTTCTTGAAGGAGAACGCGTCCGCGCGACACTTCTGCTCCACGCAGTTGAAGTCGGTGGGGCAGAGGTTCTGGGCATCGCAGGTGTCCGGGCAGTCGTCGGAGTCGCAGACCTTGTCGCGCGCGTAGAGCTTCTTCGGCGCGGCCGCGTAGAACGCGCCCGTAAAGCCCGAGGCGAGGAACGGCACCAGCAGCGAGCTCGCCGGAGCGTCGTAGCCGTCGCGCGCGGCCAGCGAGAGGTTCGGATCGGTCACGCCGCTCATGAAGCCGTAGGAGACGCCGTCGCCCTTGGTGGCGAGAAAGGGCGTCAGCAGGCCGGGGAGCTGGGGGAGAGCGACCTTCTGCTTGTAGAGGTCCTCGAGCGTGAAGCGGACGTCGAAGCCCGCCTGCTCGGAGAAGACCGCGTTGCCCTTGCCAAACAGGATCACGTCACCCACGGGCAGCGGAAACTCCAGGCCTTCACCCAAGAACGAGCTGATGCTCTCGTTCGGGATCTCGACGCTGCTGGTGCCCTGGTAGCTGATGGTGGTGGTGATCTCGACGTAGCGCTTCCCGGGCGCCAGCCGGTACTCGTTCCTGAAGCGGAGATCTGTGGAGTCGACGATCCCGTCGATGATGTTCTTGGCGAGGAAGATGAAGTCGGCCGGCTCGCCGCGAACGATCACCGACGCGCTCCCGTCGTCGTTGTAATGCGTGTCGATGCTGCTCGGGCGCATCGCCTTGAGAAAGAGCCCAGGGAAGAGCTCGGAGAAGTTGTCCTTGCCCTTGCCGCCGGAGCTGTCGCCGAAGGTCTCGGGGCGCACCAGGTCGGCGTCGATCAGCGAGCCGCCGTAGATCCCGAACCCGCGCGAGAAGCCCTGGTCCTGGACGATCACCCGGATCTGCTCGTTCGAGAGCAGGTAATCGCCGACGTCGCCGAGCGCACCCGGACCGCCGATCAGATCGGATCGCGATTGAATCCGCTTGGTGACGACCGTCGGTCCGTTCTCGGAGCAGCCGGCGAAGACGAGAGGAGCCGCGAGGACCAGCCAGAGAGCACGCATCTCGGCGAACGACACTATCCGAGACCCCTCAGAACGTGAACTGCGACAGGAGGGTGATCCGGTTGTTGTCCACCCGGCGTCCCGCCTGCTCGAGGGCGATCGTGCCTTCAATCGCGAACTTGAGCGGCAGCTTCGGGACGACGTACTGCAGCGCGAGGCTGTGCTCCATGACCTGATCGGCGTCGTCCAGGTCCTTGTTGTTGGGCTCGTACCAGGCAAACCGATACCCGAAGCGGAAGTCCCAGAGCGCGTAGTCGAACTGGCCGTGGGCGCCGAAGGCCGTCACGTCCGGGCGCTCGGAGGTCTCGAACTTGGTGTTCTGCACCAGGAGCTGGCCCTCGAGGCGGAGCCCGAAGAACGCGACCACCATGGAGACCTCGGCGCCGAGCACGTTCTCGTCGAACAGGTTCGGGAGCTCGCCGACGGTGCGCGAGTCGGTGAAACCACCCACGTTCAGCGACGCCCACTCCCCCCAGTAGAAGCTCAGGCGCGCGAATCCTGCGGGTCGGTCGTTGTCGTTGAGCGCCTTGTTGAAGGTGCGGCCGTTCGTCAGCGCCAGCGCGTAGCCGAGATCGAACGCGTGTTCGGTGATCCCGATCTTGCCCTTCGAGATCATCAGGCCGAGCTCCCGATCCTGCGACATGCCCAGGACCTCGTTGCCCTGGGTGGGCAGCACTCCGCGCGACTCGAGGGGCGCTTCGATGAACATCGTGGCGCCGCCGCTGAGGTCCGAGGGCGACTCGAGCGTCCCGAGATCGTACGGGGCCTTGAATCGACCGACCTGCACTCCGGCGAAGTCCGAGAAGTCGTACCGGATGATGGCGTCGCGGGGTCGCACCGTGAACTCCTCGTTCGGATCGTTGAAGGTCTCGGCCTCGCCGACCGCCGCCTCGATGGAGAGGTACGCGTACAGATCCTCGTAGGAGACCCGGGTACCGAGCCGCGCGTTGGCGAGCCGGAAGCCGTCGTTGCGCCCGATGAAGGTGCTCTTGCTATCGTTCTCGATCACCTCCGCGATCACGCGGATGTAGCCCTCCCACGAGAGCTTCAGCCCGAAGTCGGTCTGGTACGAGAGATCCCACGGCGGCTGACCGGTGCTGGGCGGCGGCATGCCCTCGTCCCGGAGCTGGCCCGTGGTCGCCGGCGTCTCGGGAGGCGGCTCGGAGGGCGGCGGAATCCGAGATCTCGCTGGCGTCGTGAGCGTGCTCGTGTCCCGGGCCGTTCTTGTGATCGTGACAGTGGTTGTGGACGGTGCCGTCGGCATGCTCGTGCTCGTGGCAGTGCTGTCCGATCTTGGCGTCGCCGACCTGGCCGACGCGCTTCATGCCGCCGTGGTCGACGCCGCCCTCCTTCCCGGAGCGCTCGACGCCGTCGTCGACGCCGCCGACGGGCATGGGCGCCCGCGGCAGCGGCCCGCCCTCCTCGGGGAGCTTCACCGTGGTGGAGGTGTCCGCCTGGGCGAAGGCCGCGGGCGACCCGCCCAGCACGAGCAGCAGAATGGTCCATCCAATCGATTGGTTTCGAGCCATGTCTCTCGTCCCTACCGAACCGCGGGCAACGGTTCGTCCATCGCCGCCGCCGGCGGCTCGATCTCGAGCAGCGCCGCGATCGTCGGCGCGAGTTGAGTCATGCGGTGCGGCCGTTCGTCGACTCCGCCCTGGACACCGGGGCCGTCGATGATGATCGGCACCGTGGTGTCGTAGCCGTACGGCGAGCCGTGGCTGGTTCCGATGCCGTGGCCGTCCGGCTCGACCGAATCGATCAAGTCGTAGGCTTCGTGCCAGATCAGCACGTCGGCGTCTCGTCCGCGGAAGCTCGAACGTCGATAGTAGGTGCGCAGCGGCTCCGGCCATCGATCGAGGTCCTCGGACGCGATCGCGTCCACGATCCCGGGCATGCTCCTGACCACGTCGGCCGCGCGCCGCGCCAGGTGAAGACGATCGACCCCCGGACGCGTGGGCGAGAGGTAGAGCCGCGGCGAGTTGAGCGCCAGCACCGAGACCTCGTCCTTCGGGAACTCACGCTTCAGCATGTCGTTCACCGCCGAGACGATGGGCTCGGGAGGGACGCGGAGGACGCGGAGGTGGTGCGTCTCCTCCGGCGTGGGCAGCGATCCGTGATCCGCAGTGATCACGAAGATCGCGCCGCCGTCGCCGAGCTGCTTCTCGACGGCGTCGATCAGCGCGCCGATCGCGGCGTCGATGCGGAGGAGGATGTCGAGCGTCTCGTGCGAGTGCGAGCCCCACCAGTGGCCGGCGTAGTCCAGCGTGCCGACGCTGATCGCGAGGTAGTCGATCGTCCCGCGGCGCCCCAGGCTCTCCTTCACGAGGGCGGTGCGGGCCAGATCGAACAGTGCGTCGATCGACGCGGGCGAAGCGGGCCACACGTGACGCCAGCGCGCGTCGGCGCCGTCGGTCAGCCCCTGGCCAAGCACCCGCGGGAACGTGCGTCCCAGACCGTCGAGCTTCGCCTCGGTCACCAGATCGTCGGGACCCGAGGCCCGCTCGTAGTCGAGCCCCTTCTTGAACCGATCCCACTTGCGGCCGAACGCGCTGGCGGCCGAATCCGAGAGCGTGACCTGGTTGAACCAGCCGGGCGGCTTGGGCAGCCCCTTCCAGTGCCCTGCGACGATCCGCCCCGCGGACTCGTCGTACCAGGCCACCAGATCGGGCTGGGTTCCGCCGAGCGAGATCGCCGCCCGATCCTTGAGCCCGAGGGAGAAGGTCCGGCCGCGGCCGAGCGTGGCGAGCTCGATCGCATCGGCGATGCCGGGCGCCTTCAGGTTCGCCGGGCTCCGTCCATACTCTCTGTCTTCGACGGCGTAGACCGCGCGCCCGCTCTCGTCATACCAGGTGTTCGCCACCAAGCCGTGGAGGCTCGGCCACGCGCCGGTCGCGATGGTCGCGTGGCCCGCGGCCGTCTCGGTGTTGGCGTACTCGAAGATCCCGCGGCGGTAGTACGCGCCGCGGCGGGCGAGGCGACCGATCCCTTCGGTCGCCAGATCGCCCCACCGCCTCAGATAGTGCGAGCCCATCTGGTCGACGACGATCAGCACCACGAGCGACGCGACCCGCACTGGCCGCGCACATAGGACGCCCTCGGTTTCTCAGCAAGTCATTTGCCCTTGGGGAGGGGCAGGTGAAAGGCGATCGGCTTGTCGCCGGAAAAAGGTGGAACCCTGAGCGATTCGACGACGCGGGCCACGCAGTCGTAGGGGGGTCGATCCTGGACCTCCTGCGGCTCGATCCGAACGTCGAGGACGCGGCCGTCGGGTCGCACGCGAAACCGCACGCTGGCGTTCACACCCGGGGTCTGGTCGCCGCAGCGAGCCAGCGCCTCTTTGAGCCCCTCGAACGCGGTCGTGACCGCCTTCTCGTCGAGCGGCGGGTCTTGGTTTTCGTGCTTGAATACGGCAGCCAGCTGCTCGGCGTCGCACGTGACCGCGCCGTTGCCGTACGTGCAAGCTATCTTGCGAACCTCGGGCGCACGAGCGCGCTCGAACAGGATCACGGCGAGCGCATCGTAGGTGTCGGCCAGCTGCATCGCGACCACGTGGTCGACGCTCAGCATCGACGCGATCTCCTTGGGACACTCCAGGGGGCACGCGCTGTCCCGCTCCTCTCGCTTGGCCATGCGAACCTCGCCGGAGACATTCTGGCTGACGGTCCTCGCCATCTCGACGCTCAGGCGGAGCAGCGTCGGATCACCCGGCGGAGGGTGATCGGAGACGACCGGAAACACCACCCAGGTCTCCGCGTGCGCCGCCGGCGCGAGGAGAAGGATCGGGAGAAGAGCGCACACGCCGGGAGTAGACCTCCGGCACGCCTACAAGTCCACCGGCACCCGGAGCTCCAGCGGATCGCCTTCGAACGGCCCCACGTCGATCGACTCCATCACCTTCGCGAGGCACGCACCCAGCTTCGCCCTCGCCGCGATCGCCGGCGCGAGGTCGACCACCTGGACCCGTCCCGTGGGCAGCACTTTCAGATCGATCTCGATACGCCCGAAGATCCGCTCCGCCGCCGGTACCCGATCCTCCGCGCGCACGCAGCGACCCACCGCGCGCGCGTGCGAGCGCAGCGCCGATACCATGTCGACGTCCTCGGCCTGGCGCGGCTTGAGCCCCTCCAAAACCGCCGCCTCGAGCTGTGCGCAGTCGAAGGCGCCGCCTTCGCCCTGACCGCACGCGATCCGCGCCACCGCCCATGGCCCGGCGGTGCCCCGGAGAAAGTGCGTGATCCACAGGGTGCGCGCGCCGCTCTCGAGGGGCGGCTCCAGATCGAGCGCCACCAGCCGGTCGACCTCTCGGGCCTTCGCTTCGTCGCCCAGCTCGACCGGTGCGTCGCGGCCGGTGGGACGGGCCATCTCCGGCGGCGCCGGCTTCACCGTGAAGCCCTTCGCGGTCAGCACCGCGACGGCGCGCTGCTCGATCGACGCCAGCTCCGGCTTCGGGATCGCGCACGGCTCCGGACAGGAGACGCCGAACAGCAGCAGGATGGCCGGTCCGCTCATCGCAGGATCGCGACGGTACCGTCTGCGTCGCATTTCAGCTACATCTCGAAGCGTGGTCCCGCTGCTGATCGCGGCCCTCGCCTGCGCGCAGACCGGGGAAGGCGGCTACGCCGGCCGCATCGCGGTGCTCCCGATCGTGACCGAAGGACCGAACGGAACCGCCACCCTGTCCTCGATCTTCGACGACGTGGCGGCCGCCGTCTCGCGCCGCCTGGGGCTCCGCCTGATCTCGTACGAGGAGCTGTTCGCCGTCAGCCAGGAGGGCCTGGCCGCCGGCGTCCTCGAGTGCGGTCCGGACATCGGTTGCATCTGTTCCAAGCTCCGCACCTTCAACGCGCGCATGGGCCTGGTCGTGATCCTGACGTTCGATCTCGATCCGCCGGTCATCACGCTGCAGCTGCTCGATACCGACGATCAGAGGCTGATCGCCGAGACCTCGGGCGAGCTGCCCGCGCGCGACGCGAACAAGATCTCGGAGGGCATCCGCAGGAAAGCCGAAGCCGTCCTCGACGCGGCCGGCTATCGGCCCGCTGCACACCTGGTGGTCGAGGTCGAGCCGCCCAACGCCCGCGTGCATCTCACCGACGGTCTCGACCCGGACAAGGGCACCACCAACGTCTTCACCGTCGCGCCCGGCAGCTACCGCGTCCAAGCCGAGCTCGAGGGCTTCAGCACCGGCGAGACCGACGCCATCGTCGCCAGCGGTGAGACCCGGCACGTCCACCTCGCGCTCGAAGAGGAGCGCTCGATCGTGTCGAGCCCCTGGCTGTGGATCGGCGTCGCCGCCGGTGTCGCGGCGATCGCCACCGGCATCGCTCTCGGCACGCGCCACACCGAACGGTGCCTGCAGGTCACGCTGAACGGCGAAGGCGCGGATTGTGATTGAGAAGCCGGTCAGCTGTCGGCGGTCAGCTGGTTCAAGCGGGCGCGGAGCTCGACGATCGCCCGCTGCTTGCCCTCGAGGTTGTTCGACTGCTTCCAGGCGCTCACCTGATTCAGGTACTTGATCAGCGCATCCCTCTTCTCGGGATCGCCGGCCCCGTTCTTGAGCGCACTGGCGCGCTCGCGGAGCGTCTCGAGCTCGGCGTTGAGCGCCTCCTGAGAGACGGGGGCGGGAGGCGGCGAAACGGAACGACCAGTTCGGATCCGCTCCTCATGCTTCCGCGCCTGGCGAGGCTTCGGGGGGATGACCGCCGTCCCCTCGGGCTCCGGCGGCGGGGGCGCGCGCGCCTCGCCCTGCTCCACCTTCGGCTCAAGCACCGGGCGCTCCGGGGCGGGGATCGCGGTCACGACCTCGACCTGCGGGGCCAGCCGATCGGCCAGCAGCACCGCAACCAACCCTCCGAGCACGGCCGCCACCGTCACCGCGCCGATCAACACGGGGATGGAGACGCCGCGCCGGGGCGGCGAGATCGAGTGCGAGCTCCCTGGCTGGAACGATCCCGAGGAGATCGCGGGCGGCGGGACGAAGTGGACCGTCGGCACCAGCTTGGTCTCGTCGCGCGCCTCGTACGTGGTGGGCTGCTGGTCCGGCGGCAGGACGCCGGCGCGCATCACGAAGACCCGCGTCGGCTCGGAATCGGTGGCGTCCGGCAAGGGAAGCGCAAGCAGACTCGAGATCTCTTCGACCCGCTCCTGTCGCGTGGCGCCGAACAGGTCCGAGATCAGCGAGGTCATCCCGCCCTCGGTGTGCGACGGCGCGATGACCTTGCGGAGCGCGTTGGAGAAGTGGCGCGCCGTCTGATAGCGCTGCTCCTTCTCCGGTGCCAGCGCCCGCTCCAGCACCGCGTCGAGCCCCTCCGGCACGTCCGGGCGGAAGGACGAGGGCTTCAGGAACTTCGGCGTAGCCGACGCCTCCATCATCGCGGTGACGGTGCCGCGCCGGACGTAGTTTCTCAGCGCGAGCATCTCGAAGCAGACGACCGCGAGGGAGTAGAGATCGGCGCGCGCATCGACGCGCTCGCCGCGCGCCTGCTCCGGCGGCATGTATCCGACGGAGCCCATCACCACTCCGGTGCGGGTCTTCCAATCCTGGGCGTTGGACTTGCCGAGGCCGAGATCGATCAACCGCATCCGGCCGTCCTCGCCCACCATCAGGTTCTTCGGCGAGATATCGCGGTGCACGATGCCGAGCGGGTTGCCTGCGTCGTCCTTCGCGGTGTGGAGCGTGTCGAGTCCGTCGAGGCCGCCGGCGATCAGATCGATCACGGACGCGATCGAGGCGTGGCGGCCCGACTCGAGGATCGCCTCCAGCACCTTCGACAGCGGCCAGCCCGGGACGTACTCCATGGCGATGTAGAGCGTTTCGCCGACGGCGCCCACGTCGTAGACCTTGGCCACGTGCGGGCTGTCCACCGACACCGCGATCGCCGCCTCGTGCCGGAATCGCGACACGAAGCCCTTCTTGGAGGCGAGCTCACCGTGCAGCCGCTTCACCACCACCGGCGCCGGAATCCCTCGATCGGGGTTGAGCGGGCGGGCCAACCAGACGTCGCCCATCGCCCCGCGTCCCAACGCCCGCAGCAAAAGATAGGCGCCGAAGACCTTGGGCTGCTCCTCGGCCACGGGAGATTGAGTCTACCACAGGGTAACGATGGCCCCTCCGCGCGCGTACACTCCGAACGATGCTGGTCCGGATCCCAAAACCGTGGGAGCTGCCCGAACGCGAGGTGACCGACGAGGCGTCGGTGATCGAGCGCGCGCTCACGCGCCGCCGCCTGCTGGTCTCGGCCGGCGCATTCAGTGCCGCCGGGCTGATCGGGCGCCTCGCCGCCGCCGAGACGGCAAAGGTCAAACGCAATCGGGACTACATCGTCGCGGAGCGACCGATCACTCCGGAGAAGCTGTCGACGACGTACAACAACTTCTACGAGTTCACGACCGACAAGGAGCAGGTCCACAAGCTGGTGGGCGACATGCCGACGCACCCCTGGGCCGTGACGGTCGGCGGCGAATGCGCCAAGCCGGCGACGTTCGACGTCGACGCGCTGATCCGGATGATGCCGCTCGAAGAGCGCGTGTATCGCTTCCGCTGCGTCGAGGCCTGGTCGATGACCGTCCCCTGGACCGGCTTTCCGTTGAAGGCGCTCCTCGATCGCGTGGAGCCCAAGTCGACCGCGAAGTACGTCCGGTTCGAGACCTTCCCCAAGTCGACCTGGGCGCCCGGGATGAAGCGCATGCCCTGGTACCCCTGGCCGTACTTCGAGGGCCTCACCCTCGAGGAGGCCTCGCACCCGCTGGCGATGCTGGTCACCGGGATGTACGGCAAGGATCTCCCCAAGCAGAACGGCGCCCCGATCCGGGTGATCGTCCCCTGGAAGTACGGGTACAAATCGCCCAAGTCGATCGTGAAGATCGACCTGGTGGCCGCCCAGCCGAAGACGTTCTGGAACGAGCTCGCGCCTGAGGAGTACGGGTTTTATTCGAACGTCGATCCGAAGACCCCACACCCGCGGTGGTCCCAGGCGACCGAGCGTCTCATCGATACCGGCGAGCGCATCCCGACCCAGCCGTTCAACGGCTACGGCGCCCTGGTCGGGGGGCTTTATCCCAGTGGAAAAACCTATTTCTAATCAGGCGTGACCGCTCTCACACCGCGCCCGTCCCGTCCGCAGGCTGGTATTGCGATGTGGGCCCTGATAGGCCTGGGACCGACGGGATGACAGAGGCACACATCCAGCGCCAGAAGCTCGCGCTCCTGATCGGCGACGTCCTCGCGTTCCTCATCGCCTTCGCCGTCGCGATGCAGCTGCGGTTCGGCGAGCACCAGCTCCACGTCTTCGCGCTCAGCACGCCGCCCTGGGAGGAGATGCTGACCACCCTCCCCTTCATGCTGGGGACCTGGCTGGTCGCGCTGACCGCCTGCGGCGCCTATCGGATCGGAAAGAAACGGGTCTTCCTCGAGCTGGCCCGGACCATCGAGGCCAACTTCATCTTCATCGGCGGCATGTTGACCGTGAACTTCTTCTATCACGGCTTCGAGTACTCCCGCGGATTCGCGGTCCTCTTCCTGGGCGCGAACCTGACCCTGACGTTCTTCGGCCGCGTGGCCTTCCGCGTCGCGCGGGCCCGCTTCGAGGACGAGACCCACCGGATCGTCCTCGTCTGTAACACCCCGGTGACCGCCCATCTCATCGAGACGTATCCGATGATCGTGGGCGTCCTCGACGACCACACGCCCGCCGGCACGGTGGTGGCGGGCAGCGTGCGGGTGCTGGGCCGGCTGGCCGACCTCGCCGAGCTGGCCAAAGAGCACCAGATCAACCGGGTCATCGTGACGGACCCGCGCATCGACGACGCCAAGCACGAGGCCCTCCTCGACACCTGCCTCGGCGCCAACCTCCACTGGCAGGTGGTCCCGAGCGCCTACCAGCTCATGCTGGACCGGGCCGAGTTCGACATCGTCGCCGGCGTGCCGGTCATCGGCATGCGACGCTGCAACATCCGCGGGGCCAACCGGGTCTTCAAGCGGATGTTCGACATGGCGGTGGCCGCGCTCGCCATCCTGTTGATTCCGCCCCTGATGGCCCTGGTGGCCGCGCTCATCAAGCTGACCTCGAGGGGCCCCGTGCTCTTCACCCAGATCGCGTCGGCGAGAACGGCCAGCCGTTCCGCTTCCTCAAGTTCCGGTCGATGCACGTGAACAACGACGACAGCATCCACCGCGAGTACACGCAGAAGTACATCACGGGCGACGTCGAGGCCGGCGCGGTCGACCGAAAGGGCGCGATCTTCAAGATCAAGGACGATCCCCGCCTCATCCCCATCGGCGCCTTCATCCGCAAGTACTCGATCGACGAGCTCCCCCAGCTCTTCAACGTCCTCCGGGGCGACATGTCCCTGATCGGGCCGCGCCCGCCCATCCCCTACGAGGTCGAGGTGTACCGGGAGTGGCACAAGCGCCGCTTCGAGGGACCGCCCGGGATCACCGGGCTCTGGCAGGTCTCGGGCCGGAACCGGCTCTCCTTCGAGGAGATGGTGAAGCTCGACATCGAGTACCTGGAAAACTGGTCGATCGGACACGATCTCAAGATCCTCTGGCGGACGATGGGCGTGGTCCTCTTCGGCAAAGCATACTGAGCGCCGATGCGCCCGGTCCTGATCTGGCTCCTGGCGGCCGCCTGCAGCGGCGGCGCCGACGTGGAGCGCCAAGCCGCCTGCCAGGCGCTCGACGCGGTGTGGTCGCTCGACGCGATCCCCGCCGCCACCCCCGCCGGTGCGTGCACCGCCCCGCCGCCCGCGGACCTCTCGGGCGCCGCCAAGATCGCGGTGGCCGTCTATCACTTCAACGTCCAGTACGTCGCCGGCGGGCTCCGCGGGTTCCCGGACGGCACCATCGTGGAGAAGTTCGATTCCGACGAGACCGAGGTCGAGGATTGGATTGTCCGCCAGGGCCTCGAGCCGGTGCTCGATCTCTACCTGGCCCACCCGAGCTTCAAGGCGGACGTCGAGCTGCAGGCGTACACGCTCGAGGTGATCGCACAGCGACACCCGGACGTGCTGGAGAAGATGCGCATGCTGGCGGGTCGAGGTCAGGTCGACTTCGACAGCTTCCACTACTCCGACCAGCTCTACGTCGCCTATCCCAAGAAGGATCTGGAGACCTCTCTCGATCTCGTGCGCGCGATCTTCGATCGCACCTGCCTCCCGCTCGGACGGTCGATCTTCGCGCAGGAGGGTCAGTTCGCGGGCGGCCAGCTCGCGATCGCCGCCGCGCGCGGCTATGCGGTGAGCGTGCTGCCGAAGAACCTCTTCAAGTATCAGTTCGGAGACGGAGCCGCGGCCGAGAACGTCCTCTTCTCCGACCCGCGCGCGCCGGACCACGCGGTGATCTTGGGCGGCCAGGACTGGAACACCCCTGACCTTCAGCTCCACTGGACGTTCATGGACGACGGTGAGATCGCGTTCTCGAAGTCGAACCTCAACCCGTACTTCGGCACCGATTACGCCGTCGATCCGGCGCTGATCGCCGAGCGTGTGGCGGAGCTCTCGGAGCTCGAGGCGCAGGGCTGGGTGCACGCCACCATCGCCGAGGCGGTCGCCGCGATGCGCGACCGCGGGATCCGGCCCGCGCCGCTGCCGGACGTCCTCGATGGAACCTGGCAGCCGAAGGACACCAAGAACCTGTTCCGCTGGATGGGGGGCTCCGGCCTGTTCCGTAACACCGAGAAGGACAGCGATCTGCTGGCGGCGATCTGGCGCGCCCGCAGCGCCGCCGAGCGCGCCGAGCGATCGTTCAGCGCGCCGAGCGAACGGATCCGGCGGGGCCTCGAGGCCGCCTGGCGCGAGGTCTTGCTGGCGGAGGTCAGCGACTCCACGGGCTGGAACCCGTTCGTCAACGAGGTCCGCTACAGCGAGGCGCAAGCGGAGAAGGCGGAGCAGATCGCGCGCGACGTCTACGCGTGCGCCGGCGATCGTGCGCCGGCGATCGAGCCGTATCCGTGCGACGTGCCGGACGCGCTCGACTCGATCGGCGCCGAGGTGCGCTCGCCGGTCCGACACGTCGAGGTCTCGGCCGATCGCTGCCTCGACTTCGCGGGCGCGACGGTCCGCCGCCTCACGATCCGCGTGCCGAAGACGATCGAAGAGGACATGCTCTTCGACGAGTCCGAGGAGGCCGCCCGGGAGCGCGAGCTCGAGGTCCGGTTCCCCTTCGCAGGTCCTCGCTTTCGGCTGGTGCCTGCGCTCGAGGACCGGACGATTGCGCTGTCGCTCGACGCGTACACGTTCCAGGACATCGGCATCCCGCTCTCGATCGGGGCAATCGAGCCTCGACGACCGGCGCTGGGTGATCCAGGAGCTGGCCTCCGGGCGGGTTGCGGCGATCCTGTCGAGGAACGAGGACCGAGGGGTGGTCCGCTTCTGGGACCTCACGGTCTCCCGGGCGAGCGCCTCAGAGCGACGATACTACGTGCTGGAGGGCGCGAGCGACGATACTGCGCGCGCCTTCGCGCACCGGATCAACCTGCCCTTCTGAAGAACCTGACCGCGTCGATGGTGTCGGCGATCGGGATGATCACCAGTTCGTCCTGTTCGCGGGAGGCCTCGAGGCGCGGCGGACTCTCGGGTGTACCGAGCACGATGATGAAGCCTCGATGCTCGGGGAAGAGCGGTTCGTCATCCGGGTCGGGGGTCATCTCATGATGAGAAACGACCGTGACGGCGGCGAAGTTAAGCCGATCCCCGTCACAGGCGGGTAGGAAAAGAAGCTTTGAGCGAATCCCCGCGCGGCGGTAGAAGCAGCTGGATGGCCGAGTCGGCTGCGTCACGGGTGCCTGCCGGCGAGCTCCCGTTCGGCGTCCGGGCGGCGGACTCCCTCCTCCAAAACCTCGTCCTGATCGTGTCCCTGATCGGCGGTGGGGGCCTGCTGGGGTGCCTGATCGCCGTCTTGTTGCCCCGTCCCTACGTGGACTCTGCGGTCGTCGAGGTCGGGATCGGCTTCGGGGGCGAGCCGATCGAGAACCCGATCAAGGCCGGCTGGCGCATCCGGGGCACGCTCCTCGACACCGCGCACGACCTGGACGTCGATTTGGACTCGGTGATCCTCCATCGACGTGAGGAGAAGACGAACGAGCTGACCCGATTCATGGACGTGTCGGTCCGGGCCCAGACCGCCTCCACCGCCCGTACCATCCTCGACCGCGGGCTCGCGCGTCTCATGACGGATCACCAGACAGCCCGGCGGTTCGAGCAAGAGGTGCTCAAGGAGCAGCTGACCGCGCTCGAGACCGCCGCCACCCGGGTCGACCAGGCGATCCGCGACACGCCGCCGATTGTGGAGGGAGACCCGGAGAAGCAAGAGGAGATGCGCGAGCAGCTCGACGCGCTCAACGCCAGGCTCTTCGATCTGCACCGGTCGATCCAGGGCGCGCGCTCGACGATGTCGGAGCTCCGCACGCCGCCGACGCGCGTCATCGCCCGCACGGCCAAGGTGGAGAAGGCTGACTCGCACCTCCCGATTCTGGATCCTCGCCGGCTGCGCGTTCGGCCTGTTCCTCGGCCTCGGCCTGGCCGGCGCCCGCCTGGTGCTGCGCGAGGACACGCCATGAGCGAGGGCGGCGACGATCCGATCGTGCGGACGTTCCTCGACGTGACGCACCGATATCGAACCGTCATCGTCTCGGTCACTGCCTTCGTCGCGATCGTCGGGACCGCCGTCGGCGCGGTGATGCGCACCGAGTACGAGGGGACCGTGGTGGTGGCCCTCGGTCGGATCGATCCCGAGGGTTCGATCATCGATTTGCACACGGCCGACCAGCAGCTCGAATCGCACGCCGAGCGCCTGGTGGTCGCCGAGCAGCTCTCGGAGGACACGAAGCTCGAGGCCATCATCCTCCGCGACCAGCCTCAGAGCTCGCGTAAGCTGCCGTTGATCGCGCTCCACGCCACCTCACCCGACGCCATCTCGGTGCGCCGGGCGCTCGACAAGAGCGCCGCCCACCTCTCATCCCTCGAAGGCCAGCTCTACGCGGCGGAGCACAAGCGCCTGGAGCAAACGCTCAAGAGTCTGGACGGCGAAGTGAAGCGTCTGCTCGCGGAGCCGGTCACCCCCAGAACGCAAGAAGCCTTGCAGAAGGCGATCCAGGCCCGCGCCGACACCAAGCGCAGCTTGTCCCCGGTTCGCACCTATCCTTCCAGCGTTCTGGCCGTCATGCCGGTGGAGCAGGTCTCTCGCCAGCCGAGGGTGCTCGCCTTCGGGATGCTCGCGCTGACGATCGGCGTCTTCCTCGGCTATCTGGTGGCGTTCCTCCTGGCAGCGCGCGCGATCGTCCGCGCCGATGCGGCGCCCCGGAGCGCGTGATGCCCACGTGGATCCCGCTCGTGTTTTGCGCGCTGGCCGCCGGTGCGATCTTTCCTCCGTTCGTCCCGCTGGCCGGGCCGCTCTCGCTGGACGATCTCCTCCCAGTGATGGCGGGGCTCCTCGGCCTCGCGGTCCTCCCCTTCAGCCGTCGCAAGCCCTGGTTCGACGCCACCGTGATCGGCTTCGTCCTCATCGCGTTGACCAGCCTCGTCTCGAACGCGGTCAACGCGCAGACCGTCTCCGACTTCCTGCGGCTCAGCGGGCGCTCGACCGGCCGGATCATCTTCTACGAGACCTTCCTCCTGGGCGCGCGCTGCGTCCTCGATCGCGGGGACTGGGCGCGCCGCGCGCTCGGCTTCTTCGTGGCCGCCGCGACGATCGAGTCGCTCTTTTGCATCTACGCGTTCTTCACCGCGTATCACGGGCCGTACGGGCTGGGCGTGATCGAGTTTCCGGACTGGTCGGTGCTGCTCGGCAACATCCGCGTCCAGGGGACCTTCAGTGGCGCGGAGATGCGCTATGAGACCGCATCGGTCAGCCCCAACTTCCTCGCCGCGTATCTGCTCCTCTCGATCCCGGTCACCGTCGGGCTGGTGTCGTCGATCGAGCGCAACGAGTGGCGCCTGGCGCTCATGGTCTCGGCGCTGGCCCAGGTGATGACGCTGTACCTGACGTACACGCGAGCCGCGCTGATCGCGTTCGGCATCGGCATCCTCGCGATGGGCTTCCTCTCCGGGCGGCGACGGCTGGCGATGGCCGCCCTGACCGCAGGGATCGTGATCGCGCTGGCGATCCCGACGATGCGCGCCAAGCTCCTCGGCGAAGGACACGATCGCTGGGCGCTCTACTGGGCGTCCGCAGAGCTGACGTACGACCACCCGGTGTTCGGCGTGGGCGACGGCAACTACGACTACGTGCTCCACGAGAACCAGCAGTACAACGACACCCCGTTCGGGATCGCCACCACCACCTCCCACAACTCGGTGCTGCTGTCGGCCGCCAACTACGGCATCGCCGGGGGGGCCGCCCATGCGTTGCTCTACCTGCTCCTCCTGGCGGTGATGCTCAATGAGATGCACGCGCTCGAGGGCCGCCCGCGCCGCGTGCTGGTGGCGGGTGTGGTAGCGGGCATCATCGGGTACCTGGTCCAGGATCAGTTCAACAACCTGGCCTACGTGCCGAAGGTCGCCACGCAGATGTGGTTCCTCTTCGCGCTGGTGCCTGTGCTCGGACGTGGGGGCTCGCCCGAACGCCAGCGCGAGCCGCGCGTGGTCCGGCTCTATCCGATGCCCGCCGTGACGGCAAAAGGGGTTGACCACCCCCACCCGTGAAGTATCGATAGAGCGTTGGCGCCTCCGGTGCATCCCGACGACCGGCTGGTCGGCAAGCCCGGTGAGGCCCGGGACCTGCGGCTCTACCGCCGCATGCGCTTCATCCGGCGCTTCGAGGAGACGCTGCTCCAGCTCTTCGAGGAGGGGCTCCTCAACGGCACCACCCACTGCTGCATCGGCCAGGAGGCCGACTCCGTCGCGATCATGGAGCACCTCCTGCCGGGTGATCACGTCTTCAGCAACCACCGGTGCCACGGCCACTACCTCGCGCGCACCGGCGACGCGCTCGGGCTCCTCGCCGAGATCATGGGCAAATCCGCAGGCATGTGCGGAGGGATCGGCGGCAGCCAGCACATCTCGGCGCCCGGCTTCAAGTCGAACGGCGTCCAGGGCGGCATCGTCCCGGCGGCCGCCGGGCTCGCCTGGGCCGAGCAGCTGCGCGGATCCGATCACACCAGCGTCGTCTTCATCGGCGACGGCACCCTCGGCGAGGGCCTGGTCTACGAGACGCTCAACATCGCCTCGCTGTGGAAGCTCCCGCTGTGGATCGTGCTCGAGGACAACGGCTGGTCGCAGAGCACGCCGCTGGCCGCCAACTTCGCCGGCGACATGGAGGCTCGGTTCACCGCCTTCGGCCTGCCGGTGCGGGCGGTCGAGAGCACCGACGTCCTCGAGATCGATCGCATCGCCGAGGAGGAGCTCGCGCTCCTGCGGCGGGGGCCGGGGCCGCGCGTGCTGATCATCCACACCTACCGGCTGTGCCACCACTCGAAGAGCGACGACCAGCGGCCCGCCCACGAGATCGCCCGCCGCTGGAAGATCGAGCCGCTGGTGATCCACGGCGCCCGGCTCCGCGACGCCGAGCGCGCCCGTATCGACGCCGAGGTCGAGGACGCGATCACCGCGCTCGTCGATCGCGGGAGGGCGCTGCCGTGATCTTCGCGAAGGCGCTCAACGAGGCGCTCCACCACTGCCTCGCCACGGATCCGCGGGTGGTCGTGCTCGGGGAGGACATCTCGGATCCCTACGGCGGCGCCTTCAAGGTCTCGCGCGGGCTCACCACCGCCTTCCCCGGGCGCGTCCGCACCACTCCGGTCAGCGAGGGCGCGATCGCGGGGCTCTCTGCGGGCCTTGCCCTGGGCGGCTTCCGGCCCATCGCCGAGATCATGTTCGGTGACTTCCTGACGCTCTGCTTCGATCAGATCGTCAACCACATCGCCAAGTACCAGGCGATGTATGCAGGACAGGTTGCGTGCCCGGTGGTGATCCGAGCGCCCATGGGCGGCCATCGCGGGTACGGACCGACCCACAGCCAGAGCCTCGAGAAGCACTTCGTCGGCGTCCCGCACCTCCGCGTGGTGGCCGCCTCGCTGGTCCACGCGCCGCGCCTGGTGCTCGAGGACTTCCTCGCGCACGACAGTCCGGTCCTCTACGTCGAGCACAAGCTGCTCTATCCCCAGAACCTCACTCCTGCGGAGCGCTTCGACGGCACACCCGGCATGCTCCCCACCGCGTCGATCTCGCTGGTCCCGCGCCAGGAGTGCACGCTCACCGTGGTGGCGTACGGGTACGAGGCGCTGCTCGCCGCCAAGGTGCTGGAGAAGCTGGCGATGGAGGAGGAGATCTTCGCGGAGCTCCTGATCCCCGCACAGATCGCGCCGATGGACTGGGCGCCGATCGAACGCTCCGTCGGCGTCACCGGGAGCCTCCTCACCGTCGAGGAGGGGACCGCCGGGTGGTCGTGGGGCACCGAGGCAGCCGCGGTGATCGGCAAGCGGCTGTTCGGCCGGCTCCGGCGGCCGGTCGAGGTCCTCGCCAGCGTCCCCACCGTGATTCCGGGCGCGCGCCGCCTCGAGTCCGAGATGCTGGTCGGCGCTCGACAGATCGAGCAGGCAGTGCGAGAGGCTGCCCTGTGAAGCCGGTCCTGGTCCCCACCTCCGACGTCAACAGCGAGAACGGTGTCCTCATCGCCTGGCGCATGAACGACGGCGACCGCGTCGAGAAGGACCAGGCCATCGCGGAGGTCGAGACGAGCAAGGCGATCCTCGAGGTGCTCGCCCCCGCCGCCGGCTGGCTCCAGCAGCTCGCCGCCGCCGGTGCCGAGATCGTGCTGGCGGAGCCGATCGCGCGCCTGTTCGACAGCGAGGCGGAGCTGCAGGCGTCGAAGGCCGCGCGCGCCCGCGTCGCCGGCGAGCCCTCCGGCGAGGACGGCGTGAAGGCCACCGTCAAGGCGCGGCAGCGGGCCGCCGAGCTCGGCGTCGATCTGAGCACGCTCGCCGCCGGGCGCCTGATCACCGTCAAGGAGGTGGAGGCCGCGGCGGCCGCCCGCCCCTTCGATCTCTCGGCGCTGCCGGCTCCGCTCGCCGGCGACGGCGGCCAGCAGCGCGTCCTCCTGATCGGCGGTGCCCGAGGCGCCACCCAGGTGATCGACATCTTCCGCGGCGGCGACACGCAGAAGGCGGTCGCGATCGTCGACGACAGCCGTGAGAAGTGGGGCGAGGAGGTCTACGGCGTTCCCATCGTGGGCGGGAGCGAGCGCATCGCCGAGCTGTTCGCGGCGGGCGCGTTCGACGCGGCGATCGTCGCCATCAGCACCTCGATCGCGGCCCGCCGGAAGTTCCGCGAGCTGCTCTCTTCGCTCGGCGTCCCCATGGCCAACGCGATCGACCGCACCTCGAAGATCGCCTCAGAGGTGGTCATGGGGACGGGCAACGTGATCTGCGCGTTCTGCCACTTCGGGACCAGCGCGGTGGTCGGCGACAACAACTTCTTCTCCGCCTACAACTCGTTCGAGCACCACAACGTGCTCGGTTCCGACATCTCGACCGGGCCCGGCTGCGTGACCTCGAGCCGCGTCAAGCTGGGCGACGGCGTCCGGCTGGGCACCGGCATCTTCATCCAGCCGGGCGTCGAGCTGGGCGAGGGCGTGCAGGTGGCCTCGGGCGCGATCCTGGTGAAATCGGTCCCGGCATGGCACGCGGTCAAGACCAAGGTCGTGACCACCACCGTCGTACCGCTCCGGAGGTGAGCCCAGCTCTTGGCGTCCCTCCGCTCGAACGTGCTCGTCTCGACGGCCGCCATGGTGCTGGTGGGCGTGATCCGCCCCGGCTTCCACGCCGTGGTGAACCGGACCTTCGGCCCGGAGGTGAACGGGCACGCCGCCGCGATCATCGCCGTGATCTTCCTGGCCTCGCTCCCCGCCACCGCCGCGCTCCCGACGGTGATGGTGCGGCACGTCTCCCGCGCCCTCGGCGCCGGCAACCAGGCCGAGGCGATCGCCCACGCACGGCTGGCCGGGCTCACCTCGCTGGCGCTGACCGCCCTCTCGATCGCCGCCGCTGTCCTGTACGGCCACTTCCTGCAGGACCCGCCGTTCGCGCCGATCGATCTGCTCTTCGTGGCCGTCGGCCTGTTCGCATACACCTACTGGCGCCTCTATCGGACGCTCCTCCTCGCCGTCGGGGAGGCGCTGGCCAGCCTCAAGGCCGAGCTGGTCTCGGTGGTGTCGATGGCGTCGGCGCTGGCGCTCTTGATCTACCTGGGACGCTCCGAATGGGTCGTGGGCGCGTTCGTGCTGGCGTATCTGGCGTTCGCGGTCCTCACCATCCGGCGGGTCGCGCCGTACCTGTCGGGCCAGGCCGTCGCCGCCGAGAGCCGGCGCGAGTTCGTGCGCTACAACCTCTACTGGTTCGTCGCCACCGGCGCCAGCCTGAGCGCGCGAGAGATCGCAGTGCTGCTGCTCGGCGAGCGCGTGGAGCAGGCGATGGTCGGCGACGTCGCGGTGGCGCTGTCCCTCTTGATGATCCTCGCGTTCGCACCGCGCGTGATCGAGCTGCCGCTGGTGCACGAACTCTCGGCGCTGGCCGGGCGCCAGGCGGCCGACGAGCAGCGGCGGCTCACCGACACCGCGTTCCACTGGATGACGGTGTTCACCTTCGCGGTGGGCTGTGGCGCCGCGATCATGGCGGGTCCGATCCTGGCGATCGTCGGCAACGTCCACGCTCCGGTGGTGGCCGAGGCCTTCGCGCTGGTGGCGCTCGCGTTCATGGCGGAGATGATCGCCACGCCCGCCTCGAACCTGATGATCGCCTCGGCGCACCCGGCCGTCTTCGCGATCACCGGCCCCGCCTCGCTCCTGATCGCCTTCGGCTGGTGGTACGCGCCCTGGGCCTCCGGGGTGATGGGCGTGATGATCGGCCTGGCGCTCTCTCATCTGGTGCGGGCGGTGGGCATCACCGGCTACGCGAAGATCCGCTTCGGGCTGACGCTCCTCCGCCAGCCGCTCCGGAAGCTCGCGGCGGGCGTGGTCGGGCTCGGGCTCCTCGGTCTGACCATGCAGGATCGCGTCGATCCCTGGCTGGCCTTCGGGGTCTTCGAGCTCATGATGCTGATCCTGTTCGCGGGCACCGTGCGCGAGGTCGCCACGGCGCTCGCCCGTAAACGCAGCGCTTGAGCGGCGCGGTCCCCCGTGCCAAGAGGCGCCATGCCGCTGAAGGACGTGAAGCAGGGGGACGGAGTCCAGATCTACCACCCGGATCTGGTCAACCTGTACGGTTGCACCATCGGTGCCGAGACCAAGATCGGCACGTTCGTGGAGATCCAGAAGAACGCGATCATCGGCCGCCGCTGCAAGATCTCTTCCCACACGTTCGTCTGTGAGGGCGTGACCATCGAGGACGAGGTCTTCGTCGGTCACGGGGTCATGTTCACGAACGATCGCACGCCGCGCGCCACCACCGAGAGCGGCGAGCTGCAGTCGGAGGCCGACTGGACGGTGATCCCGACGCGGGTGAAGCGGGGCGCCTCGATCGGCAGCGGCGCGGTCATCCTCTGCGGCATCACGATCGGCGAGCGCGCCCTGATCGGTGCGGGCGCCGTCGTCACCCGGGACGTCCCCGACGGCGCGACGGTCGCAGGCGTCCCGGCTCAGCGGCTCCGGTAGATCGCGAGCTCCGTGTCCTCGATCTGCACGACGTCGGGGCCGAGTCGATCGAGGACGGCGCGGGTCACGTCGTTGTAGTCGCCATACTGCGAAAAGTTGTCCCAGACGACGACCCCGCCGGGCGCCAGCATGCGGAGGGCGCTCTCGGTGTCGCGCACGACGGCGTCGTAGTGGTGGGCGCCGTCGATGAACACGAGATCGATCTTTCCTCGATAGGGCGTGAAGTCGAACGTGGCCGAGTCGCCCCAGAGCTGTACGATCCGGCGCGCCTCCGGGCGACCGAGGTAGTCGATCCCGACCTCGTCGAGCTCGATCAGCCGCGCGTCCTCCGGCGAGACGTCGTGCGACGATCGGTCGTCGCGGGGCAGATCGAGGGTGTAGACGGTGCAACCCTCGGCGCCGTTGATCGCGAAGTTGAGCGCCGAGCGCCCGCGGAAGGTGCCGATCTCGAAGACGCTCTTCGGCTTCACCACCTTGGCGACGAACGCCAGATAGGCGAGCCAGTCGAGGCACTCGCCGACGCCATCACCGTGCTGCGTGTAGTCGACCTCGAAACGGACGCTCTTGGCCTCGGGGAAGATCTCGAAGATCCCGCGACACGCCCAGCGATCTTCACCGGCGAGCCGCATGTACGCGCGGAACACGCGACCCGGGAACCACGGGTAGCTCTTTGGGTTCTTGAGCAGCAGCTTCAACCCGAGCAGGTTCGCCGTCTCGATGGCGCCTGCGATCTTCCGCAGTCGCTTGTTCTTGGTCAGCAACATGGCTTGCCAGGATCCGGTCGCTGCTCTAGCAGAGACGTGACGTGCGGATCCAGGTGGTAAGTCCAATGTGGCCATCTCGGGACTCGAAGCACACCGGCGTGTTCGTGAAAAACCTCTCCGAAGCGCTCGAACGGGCCGGAATCACCGTCGACAACCGCGCCGTCATCCGAGGAAAGAGCGCGGGCCTCGCGGGGAAGATGCGCCGCCACGTCGAGCTCGGCGCCCGGATCTTGATCGACTCGGGATCGGCCGCCGACTGCCTCTACGTCCACGCACCGACCTGGTTCTCGCCGCTGGTCGAGCTGGTCCGGCGCGCGGGTCACAAGAAGCTGGTCGTTCACACGCACGGCGGCGAGGCCTATCCGCACTCGAAGGTCGAGCACGCGACCAAGCAGCTGGTCGGCTGGCTGCTCCGGGGTGCGGACCTGGTGGTGGCGCCCTCGCGCTACTACGCCGATGAGATCGCGACGGCGTTCGGCGTCCCCGAGCGACGGCTGTTCATCTCTCCGTCCGGCGGCGTCGACACCACGCTGTTCCGCCCCGTCCCCTTCGCGCGCGATGCGCTCGGGATCCCGGCGTCCGCGGTGGTGCTCGGGTTCGTGGGTCGGATCGTCGACGACAAGGGATGGGACGTCTTCCTCGAGGTCGTGCATCGCCTCCGCGCCGGCGGCGTCGACGCCTGGGCGCTGGTGGTCGGCGACGGCGAGGACGCCGAGAAGCTCGAGGCAGAGGCGCGGAGGCTCGAGCTCCTCCGCGTGCTGGTGCGTCCCGGCGTGATCCCGCAGGCGGAGCTCCCCGCGATCTACACGGCCATGGACGTCTTCCTGTTCCCCACGCGGCGCGGGGCCGAGGCCCTCGGCCTGGTCCCGATCGAGGCGATGGCGTGCGGCGTCCCGGTGGTCGGATCGAACGGGTACGCGGTGCCCGAGTACGTGGTGGAGGGCCGCACCGGATTCCTCGCACCCGAGCGCGACGCCGCCGCGTTCACCGCCGGCGTGCGGCGCATCCTGGATCTGCCGGACGTCGAGCGGGCCGCCCTCTGCGCGCGCGCGGTCGAGGCGGCCGCGGCCTACGATACGGAGCGCGTGACCCAAGCGCTGGTCGCACGATTGACGGATTTGCTCTAAACCCCTGGAAAGCCCCCAATCTTGCCCGCCGTCATGTCACAAAGCCTTGACCATCCCGTTGCGGGTGCCGGTAGAACCACCCGCAATGACCACGTTGGGGATGATCGGCTGCGGCTACTGGGGCCCGAATCTCCTCCGGAACTACGCGCAGCTCGACGGCGTTCGGGTCAAGGCCGTCGCCGATCGGATGCCTGAACGGCGCGCTTTCCTCGCGAAGAGCTATCCGGGGGTCGCCGTGGTCGACGACGGGGAGGCGATCCTCCGGGACCCGGAGATCGAGGCCGTGGTGGTGGCGACGCCGGCCGCGACCCACGCGCGCCTGGTCGGGGAGGCCCTCGACGCCGGCAAGGACGTCTTCGTCGAGAAGCCGCTGGCGATGAGCACCGAGGACGCGGTCCGACTGGCCAGGCTGGCCGAGTCCCGCGGTCGCATCCTGATGGTCGGTCACACGTTCCTCTTCAACGAGGCCGTGCGCGAGCTGAAGCGACGCATCGACCGCGGCGACCTGGGCAACCTCCACTATCTGTACAGCCAGCGCCTCAACCTCGGGATCGTGCGGAGCGACGTCAACGCCTCCTGGAACCTGGCGCCTCACGACGTCTCCATCGCGAACTACCTCCTCGGCCAGGATCCGATCCGGGTGAGCGCCAGCGGCGTGCGCGCGCTTCAACCCGAGGCCGAGCGTCTCGACGATGTGGTCTTCCTCTCGATCCTGTATCCGAACGACGTGGTGATGCACGCGCACGTCTCCTGGCTGGACCCGCGCAAGGTGCGCACCATGACGGTGGTGGGCGATCGCAAGATGATCGTCTATGACGACGTCTCCTCCGACAAGCTCTACATCTACGACAAGGGCATCACGCGGGGAGATCCGGTGCCCGAGGAGCAGCCCGACAACTTCGCGCGCTTCAAGATGATCACGCGCGCCGGCGATCTCTGATCCCGAACCTCCGCACGCCCGAGCCGCTCGCCGTCGAGTGCAGGCACTTCGTCGACTGCGTGCGCACGCGGGCCCGGCCGCTGACGGACGCCTGGTCAGGAGTGTCCGTGACCGCGGTGCTGGAGGCTGCCGATCGATCGCTGGCACGGAGCGGCGCACCCGAAGACGTGGTGATCCCGCCGCGAGGATGAACCGATGACTGCATCAAGACCCGAAACCATCCCGTTCGTCGATCTGGCCGGCCAGTATCGCCGCCATCAGGCCGAGCTGGACGCGGCCATCCAGGCGGTGCTCGAGAGCGCCGCCTTCATCGGCGGCCCCGCGCTCGGCCGCTTCGAGAAGGCCTTCGCCGAGATGTGCGGCGTCGAGCACTGCGTCGGCTGCGGCAATGGCACCGACGCGATCTACCTGACGCTGCGCGCGCTCGGCGTCGGCGCCGGCGACGAGGTGATCGCGCCGGTCAACACGTTCATCGCCACCACCGAGGCGATCTCGATGACCGGCGCCCGGCCGGTGTTCGTCGACGTCGATGAGCGCCACGCGCTGATCGATCCCGCGCTCGTCGAACGCGCGATCACACCGCGCACCAAGGCGATCGTCCCGGTCCACCTCTACGGACAGCTCGCGGACATGGACGCGATCGGAACGCTGGCGAAGCAGCACCAGCTCGCCGTCGTCGAGGACTCGGCCCAGGCTCACGCCGCCACCTGGAAGGGCCGGCGCGCCGGAGCGTTCGGCCACGCCGCCTGCTTCAGCTTCTACCCCGGCAAGAACCTGGGCGCGTACGGCGACGCCGGTGCCGTCGTGACCGGCGACGCCGGCCTCGCCGAGACGATCCGAAAGATCGCGAACCACGGGCGCGCCGACAAGTTCGGTCACGAGGTCGAGGGCGTGAACTCGCGCCTCGACGGTCTCCAGGCCGCCATCCTCGAGGTCAAGCTCCGCCACCTGGAGACGTGGACCGCCGAGCGACGAAGCGCCGCCAAGCGCTACACCGAGATGCTCACCGGCGTGGCGGGCGTGATCCTCCCCGCGGTGCGCGAGGAGGGCGCCCACGTCTTCCACCTCTACGTGATCCGCGTGAAGGACCGGGACGGGCTCCGCAAGCGGCTCACCGATCGGAACATTCAGAGCGGCATCCACTATCCCACGCCGCTCCACCTGTTGAAGGCCTACGCCCACCTCGGTCACGCGAAGGGCGCGTTCCCGGTGGCGGAGAAGCTCGCGGAGGAGATCGTCTCGCTCCCGATCTTCCCCGAGATCACCGAGGCCCAGCAGGCGCGCGTGGTGGCGGTGGTGAAGGAGCACGTCCGATGAGGCTCGCGGTCGTCGGCGCCGGCTACTGGGGCCCCAACCTGGTACGCAGCCTGCTCGGCCTGCGGATCGATGACGTCGTGGTCTGCGACAAGGATCCCGGGCGGCTCGACCTGATCAAGACGCGCTATCCGCCGGTCACCGTCACCACCGACTACGACCAGGTGCTTCGCGACCCCGAGGTCGAGGGCGTGCTGCTGGCCACCCCGATCTCGACGCACGGCCGGATGGGCGTGGAGGCGCTGAAGGCCGGCAAGCACCTCTTCATCGAGAAGCCCCTGGCCAGCTCCACGACGGAGGCCGAAGAGCTGATCGCGAACGCCCGGAAGGCCGAGCGCGTGCTCATGGTCGGACACACGTTCGAGTACTCGCCGCCGGTGCTGCGCTGCAAGCAGGCGATCGACAACGGTGACCTCGGCGAGCTCTTCTTCATCTCGGTGATGCGCGTGAACCTCGGGCTACATCAGCGCGACGCGTCGGTGATCTGGGACCTGGTCCCGCACGACTTCTCGATCCTCTTCTACTGGCTCAACGAGTCGCCCACGTACATCCACGCCTTCGGACGCGACTGCGTGCAGAAGGGCATCCCGGACGTGGCGTTCCTCAACCTCAGGTTCCCCAGCGGCGTCATCGCCAACATCGAGGTGGCCTGGCTCGCGCCCTCGAAGCTGCGCCGCACCGCGATCGTCGGACAGCGGAAGATGCTGGTCTACGACGACACCGAGAACATCGAGAAGGTGAAGATCTACGACCAGGGCGTCGACATGAAGGACCCCGACAACTTCGGCGAGTTCCACCTCTCCTATCGAACCGGCGACATCGTCAGCCCACGGCTGTCCTCGGTGGAGCCGCTCAAGGTGGAGATGGAGCACTTCCTCGAGTGCATCCGGACCGGCAACACGCCCCGCACCGACGGGCTCTCGGGGCTCCGCGTGGTCGAGGCGCTCCAGGCCGCCGAGCAGTCGCTGGCCTCCGGTCAGCCCGTCCATCTGGACGGCCGGCGGTGGTGAAGTTCCGCGGCGAGTCGGTCCGCGCGTTCCTGATCGTCTGGGTCGCGTGCTTCGCCGCCTGCTGGCTGGCCGCCTTCTGGAGCGGGACCGACAAGCGGATCTGGATCGACGGTGCGAGGCCCCGGGCGCAGTTCATCGATCTCGACTGGCCCGCCGAGCACGTGGTCCAGAGCTACTGGGGCGGGCCGGAGCAACCGTATCGCGGCGCCGACCTGGCGAGCTATCTGCTGGCCGGGCGGCACGTGCTCCGCACCGGGAAGTTCGACCCCGGCTACGTCGAGTTCTGGCCGCCCGCGCTGCCATTCACGATCGCCGGGATCATCCGCTTCACGGGCGAGTCGGAGTATCCGTTCAAGATGGTGGTGGCCGGCGTGTTCCTCTGGTCGCTGGCGCTGGCGGCGCTCGTCCTCCTGATCCCGGCCTCCCCGAACCGCGTCGCTGCCGTGGCGCTGCCGCTGGCCTTCCTGCTCCTCCCCGAGCTTCGCGAGTGGACCTTCGGCTTCGGCAGCTTGATGACGGAGACCAGCTCCCACGCGGTCCTCATGATCTCGATCGCCGCCTGCCTCGTGGCCATCCACCGGCAGAGCCTCGCCTGGGCGGCGCTGGGCGCGACCTTGTTCGCGCTGGCCGCCTACTATCGAGCGGCGTTCGAGATGCAGGGCGAGGCCGTGTTCGCCGCGATGACGGTGGTCGCGTTGATCGCGTTCGCCGTCAAGCGCTCGCCGGCCACCAAGAGGCTAGCCCTGGCCGCCCTGCTAGCCGTGGGCGTCTTCAACGTGGCGCTGGCACCGTGGCGGCTCTACAAGAAGCACTACTTCGGCACCACGCGCTGGTACTCGGCCGACGATGCCTACGTCTTCGGCTTCGTCTGGAAGAAGGACGACGAGCTCCGGTGGTACATGCGCGGCGCGAACCCCGCCTGCCACGTCGATCCGGAGCAGTGCGAGGCGCTCTTCCAGAGGCGCGGCCAGCTCAAGGGACGCGAGGTCAAGCAGGCCGCGTTCAGCACGCTCGCCCACCACCCCTTCGGCTGGTTCGCGTTCAAGGTGAAGAACCTGCATTGGCTCTGGTTCAACCGCAGCTGGAGCAGCTTCACGTCGGAGCCGCTGATCTTCCTCGAAGGTCTGCTCCTGCTCGTGCTGGGCCTGCTCGGTTTTGCTGCCCTGTCGCGCCGCGCCTATCGCTCGCGCGACCCCACCTCGATCGGCGTGCTGGCCTTCCTCATTTTTCTGGCCGGCATCAACATCGCGATCTTCACGTTCCTGCACTTCGAGTGGCGGTACTCGCAGACGCTCCGCACGCTGTGCTTCTTCCTCCCGCTCGTCTGGCTATGGCTCCGCTCGCTCCCCGCTAATCCTCATAGTGCGAGAGCCCCAGCCAGTTGATGAAGTCTGCGTCCTCGCGCTGCCGCCCCATGCCCTCGGACGCCAGGTGCGCCCGGAACCGCTCGACCAAAGTGCCCTCGAGCGTCCACTCGGCGTCCGCCACCGCGAAGTAGCCGTAGATGTAATCGAATGGGTTGAGGATCCGGTAGTGGACGGAGATGCCGTGATCGGTGCGGAGCACGGGCTCGACCTCCGGATGATCGACGACGTTGGCGAAGGGGAACAGCACCGGATAGACGGATCCCTTCCAGGAGGTCCACGACTGGTGCGGCTTCCACCAGAAGCTCCGGATCGAGAGGCTCGGCTCCGACGCACGATAGAGATCCCACGCGCTCTGGTGAAGCGACGGATCCTCCTCGCCGCTCCGCAGCCTGAACAGCTCCCAGTGATCCTCGAGGAACACCTCCAGATAGCCGAACCCGATCGAGCTCTTGACGCCGCCGATCCACCGCGCGCGCAGCCCGAACGCGGTGAGGGCGCCGACCGCGAGCGAGTGGATCTCGCACGCCCCCGACTTGGCTCGATAGAGGTCGACCGCACGGACGCTCATGACCTCGTCGGCGGCGGTCTCCTCGTCGATCCAGCGGATCAGGCGGAGGACCTTCGCGCGGTCGGTGGTCTCCGATGCCAGAAAGCCGAACGCCTCCCGCAGGAGCTGGAGATCCTCCTTGCTCGCATAGGCGTGCGCGAAGTCGTTGTCCGCCAGCCCGCGGTACAGCGAGTTCTTGAGATCCAGGTAATACGGAAGGGCGGCCTCGAGCCGTAGATACTCCGGCTCGAAGCTCCACGCCGCCCAGCACCCCGTCCCGAGGCCCACCACGAGACCGACCAAGAACCCGGCGATCGCTCTCCGCACGACGCGTTCCTATCACATTGTCTAGCGAGACGAACGGGCCGCCTCGACCTCGGCGCGCCGCACCCGGGCGGTCGCCATGGTGCCCTCGTCCTCGGCGATGAACCGCGCCACCATCAGCCGATCCATCAGCGCGAGCAGCCCTCTCGTGCGCTCGGGGGCCAGCTCGACCGAGAGACGCGCCAGGTGCGGTACCCAAACCAGCAGCATGAAGAAGTGATAGCTGCGCGGCCCGCCGAACGCGCGCGCGTACCGGAGCTCGTTCGGGTCCTCCGGTGTCCACATCCAGTCCTGCGACACTGCGTAGTCGAGCCCATCCAGGCCGGCCACGAAGAGCCGGCGCCACCAATCGAAGTCCGCCGCTCTTCCCAGCTTGCGCGCCAGCAGCGCCAGCTCGCCGACGTTGCCGAGGTTGGTGGCGTGCGTGTTGATGATCCACGGCAGCGTCTCGGCGATCGGTACGTCGAGATAGTCGAACCAGACGCCGCCGTTCGGGGTCCGCTTCGCGAAGCCCGGGCGCTCCGGATCGAAGACCTTGCGGGCGTTCTGGAGCTCGCCGTAGATCGCGGCCTTCTCGGCGTCGGTGAGGAACGGCGAGTCGAACAGGCGCGCGTATTCCTCGAGCCGAAACTCCCAGTACTGGCAGAAGACGATGGTGCGGATCTCGCCCGGATCGCGCATCTGCTTCGTCCACTGGGGCTGCATCATCAGGTTCGGCGGCGCACCCTTCGCCCGCCCGGCCTCCACGAAGAACGTAAGCATTCGAAACGCCTGGTCGCGCAGGAGCGCGCGAGGCTCCAGCGGATCGGTCCGTATGCCCTTCATGCTCGCCGTCATGTCCCCCCAGGCGAAGCCGCCCGGGTGGCCATAGGTGTACTTCGAGGCGTCGATCCAGCTCGCCAGCTCTCCCGGGAAGTAGCGAAGCATGCGGAGCCCCGATTGCCGGTACGAGAGCGGGATCTGGGCCTTGTCCATCGCCCAGTACCCGTCGCCTCCGGGGAGGACGGGTGCATCCCGGTCGAGCGGCGACTCGGCGATGCGAAACTGCTCGAACGCCGAGGCCGCGCTGCCGCGGTACGGCATCACGTAGATGGGAAAGTCGAAGGTGCTCGCATCTTCGAGCGCGCGCTCGGGGAAGCGAACCTCGACCCGCCCCGGCGCCGCCACCACCTGCGCGGTCAGCGTGGCGGTGACCGTGTAGTCCTCGAGATACCAGCGGCGGATCTCGGGCCGATGCGGGAAGAAGAACACGACGCCCTCCGAGTCGTCGGGAGCGCGGAAGACGACGAACGGCTTGGTGGTGCGGGAAGGATCGAGCGCGAGCTCGCGCAAGCCGCCAATCGACGGAGCATCGCGCTCGAACGCGATCATCTCGGTCAGGCGGTCGGGGATCTCGAACGCGTGGTCCCGCAGCCGGTGCCTCATGCGAGGGAACAGGCTGGCGATCGGCGAGCCGCGGAACACCTCGAGGTCGCGCTCCTCGTCCGGCCCGATCCAGGCGAAGCGCATCGCGTAGCCGCGGCTCAGGCTGGTCCCCGCCGTCGCGCCGGGCGCGCCCAGGTAGCGAACCTCAGGACCGTCGTCCAGGCGAATCACCACGACGCCCATGCGGGCGGCGAGCTCGAGCCGAAGGGGGCCGACCGCAACCTCGGCGGGCAACGGCGACAGCGGAGGGCGCGGCCAGCGTATCGGCGGCTGGTTCTCCACCTCGGGCCGCGCCGGGATCCGATGCGCGCACGCGCCGGCGAGGAAGCAAGCCCCGATCGATGCAAGCGAGAGTCGCATCAGCTCTTCTGCTAGGCTAACGCTGGATGCAACCCTTGTCGTTCGATCAGTTCTGGTCGTGGCTCCAGCGCCACCCGAACTGCATCATCCGCGTCGGGGGGCCCGACGCCATCGTCTATGACCACGACGATCACCACTGGGGCTTCGGGCTCGATAACGACGGCAGCGTCTTCGTCCAGATGATGCGCGGCAAGCGAGCCGTCGCCGAGGTGTTCATCGACCCGCGCGAGATCACGTTCGTCACCGTCGAGAAGGGTGAGAATGAGGAGTTCCTCTTCCAGCTCCGCGACGCGGCGGAGAAGGCGCTCTTCTACTTCGCGATGTCGCACGACTTCGACGAGGCGGAGACGTCCGCGAAGCCGCACTGGAACTGATCACTTCGCCCGCGCCAGCCAGCCCAAAGTCTCGTAGGCGGCCGGGTTGATGGTTGAGGCCTTCGCCCGCTCCTGCTCCGCCGCCGCCGCGTCTCCGGCCGAGGCCAGCACCCAGGCCGCCGTCGCGTGGAGATCGGCGGTGGAGATCGGGGTGGCGAGGGCCGAGCGGATCGCGGTCTCGGCCTCCGCAACCTGTCCTGCGGTCTGGTACGCCTGCGCCAGCAGCACCAGCGACTCGGCCGTGGGGCGGGCCTCATAGCTCCTCTTCGCGATCTCCACCGCGCCCTTGGCGTCGCCGTGGCCGAGCAGGTGGGTGAGCGCGTGGGCGGAGAATGCCTCCGGATAGGCCGCGATCTGCTCGGCGTACATCGCCTTGACCCGGTCGTGGAGCGCCTGGGCGCGGGCGAACTCGCCGTGGTTCTGGAGGATCGCCGCGAAGCCGTGCACCGGCTCCGGGTTCGTCGGATCGCGCGCTTCCAGCCGCTGATAGATCGCGGTCGCGCCGGCCTCGTCGCCGAGGCCGAGCATCGCCTTGGCGAGGCCCTGCTCGATGAGATACCAGCCGTCGAAGGCGCGGTCCGCGGTCTCGAAGCGCTGCCTCGCCTCGGCGAAGCGCCCGCGGTCGAGCGCCATCTGCCCGCGCAGCATCTCGACCCAGGCCTTGGCCTCCCCTTCACGGCCGACCTTTCCCTCCGCCTCCTCGAGAAGCGCCTCGGCGGCCGCGAAGTCGGCGGTCTTCCAGCGGTACTGGGCGAGCCGCGCCAGCGCGGTGACGGTTCGCTTCTCGGCGAGGACGGCCTCGTACGCCGCCTCGGCCTCGCGGTAGCGACCGCGGTACAGGAGGAGGTCGGCGCGCAGCTCGGCGATCGCGGCCTTCGAGGTGTCGCCCATGATCGCGGCCTCGGCCACCTTCAGATCGGGCTCCACGCGATCGAAGCGGTGGAGCGTGAAGCTCAGCCGCGCCCTCGCCATGTACGGGCCGCTCCCGGGCTCGGCCAGCTCGAACGCCTCGACCAGCGCGCGATCGGCCGCCGCATAGTCGCGGTAGCTGCCGGTGAGATGGGCGCGGGAGAGATAGCCGAAGGAGACCTCCTGGAGGTCGATCCACCAGCCGGATCGATCGAAGCGCTTCTGGTGAAAAGCGATCTTCTGATCGATCAGCGCGAGCGCGCGGTCGCAGGCGGTGACCGGGCGCTCCGCGAGCTCCGAGGGAGCCGCCGGCGCCGGCCTCATCAAGGCGATGCCGGCGGCGATCACGGCGCCGGTGGAGAATGCGATCGATGCGGTCTTCAGCATGTCGAGCCTCGACGATCCGCAAAGCCCGAGGCCGGACCGCGAGCGCGTCGCGGTCCGGCTCGGCCCTCTGTCAGTCGGCGTTCGGATACGCCAGGTAAGGGAACTGGGTCAGGAACGGCACGTCGTTCGCCGGCGGATTGAGCGGCAGCGACGCCAGGAAGTCCGGCGCGTGCACCGTCAGGTCCAGCAAGATCACGTTCAACGTCACGTCGATGACCGGGTCCGCCAGGCGGCGGCCGTTCGGGAAGCCCGCGGGAGCGTCCGGATTCACCGTCAAGGTGTCCGGGATGATCAGGCTGATCACGGCCGGTCCGCCCTGCCCCACCGTCTGGGTCGCGCAGGGGATGACATCGAAGTTGCCGCCGCCCATGTCGGTCGCGCAGGCGGTGAGCCCGAGCGCCGAGAAATCGTCGGCCAGCGCCGCGTGCAGACCCGCGAGCGTGCCCGCGATGTCGCTGGCGACGAACTGCGGGAGCCCGCTGCCCGGATCCGTGACGACGTCGTCGTTCGGATCCGCGTCGTTGTACGCGTTCTTGTCCACGATGAGCGCCGTGGAGACCGCCGGCATACCCATGCGATCGACGCGCGTGTACGCGGCGGGGGCGTCCGTCCGGAAGTCGAAGGACGAGGCGTCCATCCCGTTCATGCCGTCCATCCCGTCCATGCCGTCCATTCCGTCCATGCCGTCGGCGCCGTCCTGGCCGTTCTGCCCCATCTGACCCGCTGGTCCCGTCGCGCCCTGGGGACCCTGGGGACCGACCTCACCCATCGCGCCTTCGCAGGCGAAGCAGAGGGCGAGTCCGAGCGGCGCGAGATACGAGATCGTCTTCGTGTGTCGTTTCATCTCTTCGCCTCCTCAGATCCGCGCCGACGTGCCCCAGATCCGGTACGGACCTGAGCCGGGCAGCGCGCGCAGCGGAATCTCGATGATGATCGAGGAGACGTTGAGGCCGGCGAAGAAGTCCCGCGTGTTGTCGAACGCGAGGTTCCCGGTCATCAGGGTCGTCTGGAACCCCATCAGATCGAAGAAGAAGGGATCCTCGCGGACCCCGCAGTACGCCTTGGCGCCGCCGAGATCGACCGCGCTGCCGACGAGGCCGATGACCGGCCCGCTCGCGCCCGGGATGCCTTCGATCTGGTAGCCCCAGTTCCCTTTGCTGTCCTGAGCAAAGCGGACCCAGATGTCGACGTCCGGATCGAACGCCGCGTCAGCGCTGTCGATGTGGATGCCGTACAGAACGTCGCGATCGCCGGTGAACGTGTTCTGCGGGACCGGACCCGCGAACGTCATGGCGAGGACCAGGTTGCCGCCGTTCGCCGCCGTGTCCGTATTCCAGGCATACACGTCGGCGATGTCCGCGGCGTTTCCAATGGGATTCCCCACGCGTGGAGAGGGATCCAGGTGATCCGCAGCTTGCGCGATCGGACCCGCCGTCAGGAGCGAGCCCACCACGAAAACTGCGCCAACCACCTGGAGGTGCGTTTTCAGGTGATTCATCAATGCGTGACCTCCGCGCACGTTGTGACGTGCGCCTCCTTCGTACGCAGGAGGTCAGCGGATGGATCGAGGGATGGGGGCGCGGGTGATTCTGGCCGGTTGGGGGCCGAGCTAGGAGCGTGTAGCGCGTAGCGCTACCGCGAGCCCGGTCCGGGTCCCGGTCCCGGTCCCGGTCCCGATCTGAAGATGGCTGCCTTGAGTCAGACGCTCGCGACGGTCGCGAGCTTCGATCGGTAGAGCTTGAGCAGGTTGTGGGTGAGGCAGACGAGCGTCCACTCGGCTCGTACCTTGAAGAAGGAGCGTAGCGAGAACCGGCGGAATCCTCGTGCCCCTTTGATCTGTCCGAGCGCCGGTCCGACGATACTCTTCCTGCGGGCGTAGACCGCCTTGCCGTCGCGCGTTTGCAACTTGTCTCGCATTCGCTTGCGAGCGAGCGAGGCAGGTGTGGGCTCCGAAGCTGATGAGGACGGAGTCGACGCGTCTTGGTTCTGTTCGCGTCCAACAGCGATGTGGGCATCGATCTGATTGTTGTCGCAGAATTCGATGTTGGTCGCGCTCAGATACCCGTTGTCTGCCGTCATCTTCCGCGGAGCATCGCCGCAGTTGCCGAACACATCACGGAGCATCGGGACGAGGTGTTGCTGATCAGGTGCCTGGTTGCTGACCCCTTCGGCGACAATCACCTGAGCGTGCTCATCTACGACAACTTGGGCATTGTAGGCCTGGAGGTACGCTCCATCCTTCAACATGATCCTGCTGTCTGAGTCGGTGAAGTTCCTCTGAGCGTTGGGCCTCGGTGTGCCGTCCACATTTGCAGGAACGCGATGATGCGGCCATCCATCATTTCGTTCAGCAGCGCGATCATCATTCGAGGCGAGTACGGTTCGCTCGCCTCGCAGGTCCTTGGACTGGATCGAGATCTCGATCGCGCTCAGCTCTACCTCATCGACGACGTCCAAGACGAAGTACGCGAGATGATTTTCTGGGAGCCACTCGAGAGGGGACGGCGGGAGCAAGAACGATTGTCTCGGAGTCCAAGAACGGTATTGCTTCGCCACGAAACCATGGGATCAAGTCCAGGCGTCGAAGTCGATCCGCCCAACGATCGATTCCAGACGAAACGACCTCCAAGAACTTCTGCTGGTCAAAGTGGACGAGCTACCGCAAGCTAGCTTGCATGGTCACTTTCGATCACGAGAAGCTCGAGGCCTACCAGCTCGCCGTCGAGTATGCCGACATCGCTGAAGAGATCGCACAAGAAACTGCAACCCGGTCACGCTCACGTCCGCGATCAGCTTCGGCGGGCATCCGATTCCATCGTGAACAACACCGCCGAGGGCGTCGGAGAGCTCAATCCACCTGAGAAGGCTCGCTTCTACCGGATGGCACTTCGCTCTGGCACCGAAAGCGCCGCCTCACTCCACACCTGCTTGAGGCGCCGACTCCCCAACGAGCAGAAGGTCCAAGCCGCCAGAGTCAAGCTCAAGCGCGTTGTCGAGAGGCTCACGCGCCTCATCAAGTCGATGAACGCACGCCGGGCTGCATGATCGCCATCGGGACCGGGACCGGGACCCGGACCGGGCTCGCGGTAGCGCTACGCGCTACACGCTCCTAGGCGTTCATCAGCATCTGGGCGTTTTGCACGCGCTGGGAACGGGCTGCTCCGCTCGAGACTTCGAAGTTGGCATCCCAGTAGGCCGCGCCTGCCGCAGCATCGGTCTTGCTGAGCCCATCGAGGTTGCCCCGGGCCTTCGCCTCGAGGAGCGTGTACTCGAGCTGCGTGTTGAAGTCGGTCCAGTCTCGGCCGTTGTCCTTGGCCCACTTCTGAAGCGCGTCCCGCCGCCCGTTGTGCCACTGGCTGAGGCCGCCGGAGGTACCGCCGTCGCCCGAGTTGTTGCCAGGGTCCAGACCCGGGGACTCGACCATCATGTTGCCGACGATCGCCGCCGCTTGGGCTTTGGTGAGGTGGCCGTGCTCCTGCAAGTACTTCATCGCGTACTTCGCCTTCTCCATCTCCTTGGCGCTGGCGGGCGGACCACCGGCGGAGCCCGTCGCGCTCGCGGTGACCGGGGAGCCCGAGCTCGCCCCGCTGGTGCCGCCCCCTCCGCTGCTGCCGCCTCCGCCCGAGCTGCCGCCGCCCGAGCTGCCACCCACCGGCTGGGTCGACTGCGCGGCGGGCGAGCTCATGTTGCCGAGGTCCCGACCACCGCCCGCCGGCTTGTTCTCCTGCTGCTTGTTGAGCAGCCACTGGATCAGCAGCTGCATCATCTCCTCTTTGTCGAGGTTCTGTAGCGCGTCCATCCCAGGCTTCGTGGGAACGCCGTTCTCGCCCTCCTTGCCGAGGACGATCTGCATCAGCTTTCGGCTCTCGTCGGCGGTGTCGATCTTGTCGGGATCGCCGCCCTTGAAGTCGGCCTGGTGCGCCTTGACGATCTTCTGGATGTCCGGCGGGAGCGCCGAGATGTCGATGCTGTCCTGCCCGACCGGCATCGCCTGCCCTTGAGGCAGAGCACCGTTACGGAGGAAGTAGCTCCAAATGTCGTTGGGATCAGAAGTAAGTCCGGTGAGTGCCATCCTGGTTCTCCTCCCCGAGATAGTGGACGGCGGGAGCGGTGAGGTCGCTTTCGAGACGATTACAAGTAGGCGCGCGCCCAGCCGTCGATCGTGAGGAGCAGGAACAGCTGCCGCCGCCGGTCGTGTTTTCCGCTCAGGTGTTCCTCGAAGCAGCTCCGGATCACAGATCGGTCCATCCACGCGAACAGAGGCGAGTCTTCGCGGATCAACCGCGACTCGACCGTCGCCTTGAGTTGCTCGCGGAGCCACACATCGAGCGGGTTGGTGAAGCCGCGCTTCTTGCGCGTGAGGAGCGCCGGCGGCAGGCGCCGCTTCATCGCCCGCCGGTGCACGCGCTTGGTGACGAAGCCGGCGGCCGTGAGCCTGAGCTTCTGCGCGTCTGGAAAGGACTCGAGCAGCTCGATCAGGCGGTGATCGAGAAACGGCACGCGGAGCTCGATGCCGTGCGCCATCGAGAGCTTGTCCGCGACCATCAAGAGGTCGTCGACCAACCAGGTCCGCGTGTCCGTGTAGAGCATGCGTCCGAGCGGCGGCAGGTGCGCCGCCTCCCGGTGGAGGCGCTCGATCGGCGCGGCGACGTTCGACTCGACGCGGACGCCCGGCAGCAGCAAACGCCGCTTCTCCTCCTCCTGGAACACCGCGTAGATCCGGAGCGCGCGGCGGAGATCGTCCGGCTCGTCGAGCGCGCGAAAGGCACGCTTGAGCTTCTCCGGCGCCGCGCTCTGCTCCACGATCGGCTCCAGCCTGGAGAGGAAGCCGAGGCGGCGGAACCAGGGCGCCAGATACTCACCCTTGTAGCGATCGTAGCCGGCCAGCGGCTCGTCGGCGCCCTGCCCCGAGAGCACGACCTTCACGTGGCGGCGGGCGAGCTGCGAGAGGAAGTGCGTCGCGGGCGCCGAGTCGTTCAGCACCGGCTCCTCCAGATCGACGACGTAGCGATCGAGGTACGCTCGATAATCCTCGGCCCCGATCACCAGCGTGTGCTGCTCGGCGCCGAAGAGACGCGCGGTCTCTGCCGCCAGCGGGATCTCGTCGTCGGCTTCGTTGTCGGTGAAGCCGATCGTGAACGCGTGGACGTCGCGGCGTCCCATCGACTGCAGCACGGCCGCGGAGTCGACGCCGCCCGAGAGGAAGATGCCCACGGGGACGTCGCTGACCATGCGCGCGGCCACCGCGTCGTCGAACGCGCGGAGGAAGCGCGCCTCTGCCTCGTCGTCCGGGATCGCGACGGGCTCGGGGCGCGGCGACCACCAGCGCTCGATCGTGAGCCCGCGATCCGAGGCGACGGCGAAGTGCCCGGGCGGGAGCTTCCTGATCCCCGCGAACGCGGTGAGCGGCGAGGGGACGTAGCGGTACGTGAGCAGCTGATCGAGGGCCACCGGATCGAGCGCCACCTTCACGGAGGGATGGAGCAAGAGCGCTCGGATCTCCGACGCGAAGGCAGCGCCGCCGCCGGGGAGCTCGACGTAGTAGACCGGCTTGATGCCGAGTCGGTCGCGGATCACCACCAGCTCGTGCGTGCGCCCGTCCCAGATCGCGGCCGCGAACATGCCCACGATCGGCTCCAGCCCCGCGATCCCGCGCTCCTCGTAGGCGCGCAGGAAGACCTCGGTGTCGCTGTTGGTCCGCCACGGACCCGGCAGCGCGGCCCGGACCTCCCGGTAGTTGTAGGCCTCGCCGTTGTAGACGATCAGCACCCGATCGTCGCGGCCGCGGATCGGTTGATCGCCGCCCTCGAGATCGATGATCGACAGACGCCGGTGCCCCAGCCCGCAACCCGGGTTGACATGGACCCCGCGGCCGTCGGGCCCGCGGTGGGCCAGGCTGTCGGTCATTCGATCGAGGAGCCCGGGATCGACGGCCCCGCCGCGCGGTGCGAACAGCGCCACGAAACCGCACATTTGCGGGCAAGCTACCCGATTGCGCTCACGTGCGCACCTCGATACGGATCCCGGATGAAACGGGCGATCCTCCTCCCGATCGCGATCGGCGTCGGTTGCTCGGGTGACCCGGCCGGCATCGAGAGGCTCGAGCCCTCCCAGACCCGCGTGATCCCGACGCTGGAGGAGCAGGTCTCGGTGCTGCGGGCCGAGATGAACGTCCCGCACATCTACGCGAAGGATGTGCTCGACCTGCATCGCGCGCAGGGCTTCGTCACGGCGCAGGATCGATACGTCCAGATCGAGCTCACCCGCCGATTCGGGGGCGGGACCCTCTCCGAGCTGCTGGGCGAGCTGGGCGTTCCCATCGACGCCACCGCGCGCCAGCAGGGCATGCGCGTGGTCGCCGATCGGATCTGGGACGCCGCCAGCCCCGACATCAAGGCGCGCTTCGAGGCCTACGCCGAGGGGATCAACGCGTACATCGTCGCCGTGCAGCGCGGGCAGCTCCCCGTCCCCGAGGAGATCGACATCGTGGGCGGTCTGCTGAAGCTCGATCGACCGGCGGACGCCATGCAACCGCTGATCGGCTACGACGTCGCGGCGGTGGCCGCGGTCCTGATGAGCCGCCTCGGCTACGAGAACACCGATCTCATGCGCCAGGAGATCGCCGATCGGTTGGCGTCGCTCGCGCTGCCCGACCTGGCCAGGCGCGGGATGATCGAGGACGCGTTCCTGGCGGTCCGGCCGGTCTACGATCTGGTGCAGACCAGGCCCGGCGAGTCCACGAGCCGCCTCACCCCCGGGCGCACCGCCCGCCTGCGATCGATCGGTGTGGAGCGCTCGATGCTGTCGCGCCTGGTCGCGCGCACGAACGGTTACCTCGAGGCGCTCGGCAAGCCGCGCAAGTCCGACTTCGGCTCCAACTCCTGGGCCGTCACGAAGGCCGCCACCGGCGGACACGGGGCCATCCTCTCCAACGACGGCCACCTCCCGCTGACCGTGCCCTCGCTCTTCTACCAGACGTGCCTCGACGCCGAGTACTTCGGCGATCAGGACACGCACGTCTGCGGCCTGTTCTTCCCCGGCTTCCCCTTCCTGGCGGTGGGCACCAACGGCCACGTCGCCTGGGGACAGACGTACCTCGACGCCGACGTGGTCGACTTCTACAAGGAGCAGATCCGGCTCGGCGCCGACGGCCTCCCGATGGAGAGCCTGTTCCAGGGCGACTGGTACCCGATCGAGCGGATCGACGAGACCTATCGCATCGGCATGGGCGACGACTCCGAGGTGGTCCCGCGCTTCGTCACGTTCGACGGCCGCTACCTGATCTCGGTGGAGGGCGAGCTCGCCGAGGGCCCGGCACCGGACGCGTTCTTCGCGGTCGGCGACTGGATCACGCCGGGGACGCCGACCAGAACGGTGTCATCGACGCGATCAGCTTCGACTGGACGGCCTTCGACATCAGCCAGACGATCGCGGCGGTCGACGGCTTCTCCAAGTCTCGGTCGATCGCCGACTTCAAGGAGCAGACCAAGAAGCTCACCGGCTACGCGCAGAACGTGATCGTCGCGGACGAGCACGGCGACGTGATGTACACCGGCTTCCACGCGATGCCCTGCCGCGATCAGCTGGAGAAGGACGGCGACACCTGGGCCGCGGGCGCCAACCCGCTCCAGATCCTCGACGGCACGCGCTACGGAGGGTTCGACGTGGCCGAAGGTTGTACGGTCCCCTTCGAGGTGGGTCCGCGCTCCGAGTCACCGGCCTCCGGCTACGTGCTCACCGCCAACCACGATCCGCTCGGCAACGGCCTCGACGACAACCTCGCCAACGATCAGTGGTACATCGGCGGCCCCTGGTCGGCGGGCTATCGCGCGCACACGATCGACACCCGGCTGCGCGAGCTGGTGTCGAGCAAGAGCGCGACCATCGAGGCGATGGCGACGCTGCAGTCGGATCACCGATCCCAGCTCGGCGCCGCCTACGCGCCCGAGCTGATCGCCGCCGTCGGCAGCTCCACCTCGGCCTCGCCGGCGATGACCGAGGCGGCGTCGCGCCTGCAGGCCTGGATCGATCGCGGGGCCAGCGCCGAGTCGGGCGTCGACACCTTCTATGCGACCTACGACGCCGACCAGAAGAAGGACGCCGTCGCCACCATGATCTTCAACGCCTGGCTCCGCCGCTTCACCGAGCTGATCTTCGACGACGAGGGCCAGTTCGTCTTCGCACCCTCGCAGAGCCGCAGCACCTTCCGCACGCTCGACCGCCTGATGAAGAACGATCCCGCACACCTCGCCTCCTACGATCCAGCTACCGGCGAGTCGGCGCTCTTCGACATCCAGGGCACGCCGCGCGTCGAGCGCAAGCGCGAGCTGATGCTGACCGCCCTCGAGGAGGCGCTCGCGGAGCTCGCCTCCTCCCAGCGCTTCGGCACCGCCGACATGGATCGCTGGCTCTGGGGCCTCGTCCACCAGGTCCACTTCGAGCCGCTCCTCGAGGAGGTCGGCGCCGACAACCCGCTGGTCGGGCTGATCGCATTCAAGTTCGGGCTCACCACCGAGCTGTTGCCGCTCGCGCCCGACCTGCCGCCCTCCGATCCGCGGGCCGCGCTGGTGCACTTCCCGCGCGACGGTGATTGGTTCGGTGTCGACGCCGCCAACCCCGGCCTCACGCGGAGCGAGTACACGTACTCCGACGGCCCGGTCATGCGCATGGTGATCCAGCTCGACGACGGCGAGGTGCACGGCCAGAACATCCTCCCCGGTGGACAGTCGGGGCTCATCGGCAATCCGCACTTCTACGATCAGGCGGCCCTCTGGCTGGGCAACCAGACCATCCCGCTCCGGTACAGCGCCGAGGAGGCCGCCGAGGGCGCGGTCGCGCGGGAGATCTTCGTGCGAGAGAGATAGCGTTGACGCGGCCCCTCTCCATGCGCCCGGCGGCGCTCGTTCGGGAGCACCGGGCGTTCCTGCTCCTCGTGCTGATCGCGAGCGGGCTCCGGATCACGCACTTTCTCGTCCGGGGCGCGCTCTGGGGAGACGAGGCCGCCCTCGCGATCAACATCTCACCGCGCTCGTTCTCCGAGCTCACCCAGCCGCTCGTGCTGTTCCAGGTCTGCCCGCTCGGCTTCCTGGCCCTCGCGAAGCTGGGCACGACGCTCTTCGGCGAGAGCGAGCGGTCTCTTCGACTGGTGTCGCTCTGCTCGGGGATCTGCGTCCCGCCGCTGGTCTATCTGGCCGCCGGCCGCGCGATCGGGCGGCGCACCGGGCTGATCGCGCTGGGGCTGATCGCGGTCCTGCCGTGGATGATCTACTACGCGTCGGAGCTCAAGCCCTACGCCACCGATGCGGCGATGGCCGCGGCCGCGATCGCGCTGGTGGCGCTGCTCCTCGACACCCCCGACGACCGGAGGCTTCGCGCCGGCCTCGCGCTGCTCGGGCTGGCCGGCGTCGCCGTCTCGATCCCCTTCATCTTCGTCTTCGCCGGCGGGATCCTGGCGCTCGCGCTCGACGAGCTGGAACGGCGCCGCAGGTTCCGGCGCCTGCTCGAGCTGACCTCTACGGCCGCGGTGGTCTCGAGCGCATTTCTCCTCCACCTGGTGCGCTTTCTGGGCCGGAGCACCGGCGCCCAGAGCCGCAGCGTGAACGACTTCTGGGAGGAGGGCTTCTTCCCCTTCCCACCGCACAACCTCGCCGAGCTGCGCTGGCTGCCCGGGAAGTTCTTCTACGCGTTCGTCGAGCCGGGCGGCTTCTACGCCCGGTATCTCGCGGGCGCGCTCTTCCTCTTCGGCCTCGTGGTGATCGGCCGCCGGAGGCGAGCCTTCGCCGCCGCGCTCGTCGCTCCCCTCCTCCTCCTGCTCATCGCCTCCGCGCTCGGTCGCTACCCGGCGCTCGCTCGTCTGATCCTGTTCACCGTCCCGATCATGGTCATCGGCATCGCCTCCGCGCTCGGCTGGCTCTGGGAACGCTCGGCGACGACGCGCGGGCTGGCGGTCGCGATGGGCGGCCTGCTCCTGGTGCAGACCTTCACCCAGGCGCCGCGCCTGCTGATCCCGTCCGGCGCGCCGGACACCGCCGACTTCGCGCGCCGCCTGAACGTCGAGCTCCGCCCCACCGACGGCCTGTTCGTCGACGACGATCTCGAGTGGAGCTTCAAATACTATCGGTGGCGATACTCGTTGGCCGTCGCGCCGATCGACACCTCGCCGTCCCCGCCGGAGTACCCGAAGGTCGTCGGCACCGACCAGGCCTACCTGCACCAGCTCGATCCGTTGTTCGGGAAGGATCGGGTCTGGCTGGTCCTCTCCGACTTCGAGCGTCCCGGCCGCGGCGCCAGCTACGACGCCTTCGTCACCGACTACGTCGAGCGGCACGGGGGGCGTGCCCTCGAGCGAGTGCGCGGAAACGGCGTGTCGCTGGCGCTCTATGATCTCTCACGGTGACGTGCCGAAATACCTACGATGAGCCTCCAAGAGCAGCTGGCGGAGCGGACGGCCTCGGCGCGGGCCTCCGGTCACCTCGAGTCGATCCCCACGCACCACCGGACCTTCGAGCGCGACGGCGTGCGCTGGGTGATCCGGATGGCGGCCGAGCTGGTGAAGAAGAAGCGGAAGGTGACCAGCGCGCCGCTCAACCCGTTCCTCCCCTACGATCCCGAGCTCTACGTCTCCGACGCCGGCGACCACCACGTGTACCTCCTCAACAAGTTCAACGTGGTGGACCATCACCTCCTGATCGTGACGCGCCACTTCGAGGATCAGCGCGCGCTCCTCACCGAGAGCGACTTCGCCGCGCTCGACGCCTGCCTCCAGGAGATCGACGGCCTCGCCTTCTACAACGCGGGTCGGGCGGCCGGCGCCTCCCAGAAGCACAAGCACCTCCAGCTGGTCCCGCGGGTCGATCCAGAGGTCGAAGGCGTTCCGATCGAGCCCCTGCTCGAGCGCCTCCCTTTCCTCTTCGCGACCGAGCGCCGCGTGAGCGGCGCGAGCGATCTGTTCGCCCGCTACCGCGCGATGATGCAGAGGCTCGAGGTGGATCCGCGGGCGCGCGAGGCCATCCGGACGGAGGCGCGGGAGCCGCCGCTCGAGGGCCCGGGCGAGCGGCAGCCGTTTCCTTACGATCTGCTGATGACACGCCGGTGGCTCCTGATCGTCCCCCGCACCGAGGAGTCGGTGGGCGGGATCCAGATCAACAGCCTCGGCTACTCGGGAGCGTTCCTCGCCAAGACCGACGAGGAGCGCCGCCGCATCGAGGCCGATCCGCTGGAGCTCCTCGCACGCGCGGCCGCGCGATGATCTGCACTACTCGGCACTCGCGACGAGCTCGCAGTCGTCGTGCACGACCTCGCAGCCACGGTGCCTGATCTTGCTGTCGGCTAGCACCTGCAGGCTGCGAGCCCCAGCGGTTGCCCGAACACCAAAGGTCGTCCATCTTGTCACGCTTCTCTTGGAGCCAGTCTCCTAGAACGTGGTGGTGTAGACGAAGTCGTCGGTCGAGTGCGAATGACAGTCGACACACACCGAGAACCCGCGGCCCTCGGCCGCCACTGCGCCGTCGGCGTACTCGTACCAGTAGTAGCCGTTCCCGGCGGCGCTGTCGGCGTCCACCTTCACCAGGACGGCCCAGCCGATCCGATCGGTGCCGCGGAAGATCTCCTTCACTGAAGCGCTCCCGATCGGGTGCGACGCGTCGCCGCGGGAGATGCTCTCGGTGAGGATCGCGTTCGCGAACGTGCGCACGGTGCCGTGCGGGCCGGTGGAGGGATGCGGCGCCGGCTCGGCGGCGAAGCGCGCGTACTTGCCTGCCTGGAGGAACGCCAGGAGGTCGTCGGGGTTCGAGGGCACGGGCGACTCGCTCGGCTCGGCGCCGATCTCCGCGACGGGGCAGTTCACCGTGGCCACGTTCATGCCGATGACGTTCGCGGCCTCCGCCGTCGCCAGATCGCGAACGCCGTCGAAGTCGGCGCGGTCGATCACGTTGACCGACCACAGGGGCGAGTAGGCATCGTCGTCGGGCAGCGTGGCGAGCACGTTGTGGGTCTGCTCGGTGCCCATCTCGGTGGGAAAGCCGGAGGGCGGCCCGCCGTTCGGCTGGTCGGGGTTGACGTTGAAGATGACGTAGATCGGAGACAGCGGCGCGGCCGTGCCGGAGAGCGCGTGCTCCTCGAACGTGAAGTAGCGGACCGTCATGCCGCGGAACCAGCCGGTCATCAGCGCGCTCGAGCCGCCGCCGATCCGGCGCGTCGCGGTCGAGCCCTCGGGCGCCACCGGGCAGTTGACGATCATGCTCGTCTCCTCGATCGGGTAGCCGGCCGCCTGGATCTCACCGAAGCTGGCGATCGTGTTGGCGACGTAATCGTCCGGGACCGTCACCTTGTTCACCCTCCAGAAGTCGCTGTAGCCCGCCTGGCCGGGGATGACGTCGATGACGTTGAGCTGGCCGTCGAGCGGCTTGCTCGCGCCCCCGCGGAAGAAGACGTAGATCGGGGAAGGCAAGGCCGGCTGAACGTCGAAGTTGTAGTACACGACCGACTCGCCGCCGGGACCGAAGCCGCGGCTGACGAACGGCGCCCGATCGAAGTCGACGGGCGCGTTGGGGCCCGGGAGCCCGTTCTGATCGGTCCGCACCATCAGCATGGCTGCGGCCGAGCTGAAGCGGTCCACCGACACCTTGGGGGCAGTGGCCGGATAGTCGATCTCGAGCATCTTGCCGTCGCCGCCGCAGGCGGCCAGCGCGAGCATCGTGGCGAGGGAGAGAGAGAAGAATCGCATGTAGGGAGGTCCTCCGCGCGGGATACGGCCTCTCCAATCATCCATTACATCGATGCTATGAATTGATTTACATTCACACTATGAATGGAACCAGACGGGCCCTGCGGAACGTCGATCTCAACCTGCTCCTCGCGTTCGAGGCGCTGGTCGACGAAGGCAGCGTGACCCGGGCGGCGCAGCGCATCCGCATCACGCAGCCCGCCATGAGCAACGCGCTCAAGCGGCTTCGCGAGACCATCGGCGACCCGCTCTTCATCCGCGACGGCCGATCGCTGGTGACCACCGCCCGCGCGCGCGAGCTCGCGCCGATCGTCCGGCGTACGCTCAATCTCCTCGACGGCGCGCTCTTCAACCCGGAGCCCTTCGATCCGGGGAAGGCCGAAGGGATCGTCCGGCTGGGCCTCAGCGACTACTGGCACTTCGCGCTGCTCCCCAGCCTGCTCGCGCTCCTCGAGCAGCGCGCACCCGGAGTCTCGCTCGAGGTCACGGACACCGGGCTCGAGGTGCTGCGCGAGGACCTCCGGTCGGGCAACGTCGACGCTGCCATCTACCTCGCACCCATCTCGCTGCCGGAGCTCCGCTCACGGGTGCTGGTCGACGACGGCTACGCCTGCGTGGTGCAAAAGCGCCACCCCACGATCAAGAAGCGCATCACGCTCGCCGAGTTCGCCGCCAGCCGCCAGGTGATGGTGGCGCCGCGCGGGCCGTGGGCCGAGCGCATGTCGAACGCGCTGGCCGGCGCCGGGCTTCACTCGGAGTACATCCTCACCACCACGCACCTGCAGGTGGCGCTCGAGATCGTGGCCCGTACCGACTACCTGACCGTGATCCCCAAGCGCATCGCCACGCGGGCGCGGCGCGCCTGGCCGATCCGCGTGCTCCCCATGCCGATCGACGCGGGCCGCTTCAGCCTCGCCCTCTACTGGCACGAGCGCACCGACGCGGATCCGCTGCAGGCGTGGGTCCGCGATCGCTTCTCGGAGCTGGCCCGCAAGACGTACCTGGATCCGGCGGTCGCTCAGGCGAACAGGGTGGGGATGTTGCCGCTGACCTCACCGAGCGCGTCGCCGGTGTAGCCGGCCGCCTGCATGGCGCTGATCAGCGCCTGGACCGGGTGCGCCCCGCCGGTGTCGATGTGGCGGCCCGGGTTCAAGCCGCCGGCCCGACCGCCGATCAACGCCACCATGTTCTCGACCGAGTGCGTCTGGTTGAGGCTGGTGCCGTCGTTGAGCTGCCGCCCGTGCCCGCCCTCGGGGAGGAAGACGATGGCGCAGCTGTCGAGCAGCGTGCCCGCGCCCTCGGTCGTGGTCTTCAGCTTGTCGAGCAGGTACGCGTAGTGCGTGACGTGCCACTTCAGCACGGTGCTCACCGCGATCTGCCCGCGGTTGTCGGCGTCGCCGTTGTGCCCGACCTCGTGCTGATCGGCCAGGATCGGCGTCCCCAGCATGCTCGTGATGGGGAAGACGTTCATGTGCGACTGAAAGACGGTGATCTGCAGCGTGGCGACACGCGTGAGATCGCAGACGAAGGCCATGTGGATCAGATCGGCGAGCAGGCGCGCGCGGCGATCCTCGTCGCTGTACCCGGTGTTGGTCGCGATCTCGCTCGAGCCGGAGCCGGCGTTGTCGCCCCCGATCGAAGGATCGGCCCCGGGATCGGGGAGGATCTGACACGAGCCGCTCGACACCGGCGGCACCGCCTGCACGCGGAGCTCGAGCGCGCGGATCTCGTCGAAGTGCTGCTCGAGCCGGCGCTTGTCCGCGCCGCCGACCTTGGCGACCAGCGAGGCCCGGCGCCGGCCGATCAGATCGAGCACCGACAGCCGGGCCCGCTTCCTGAAGTCGAACTGGGCGGCCTCGGCGGCTCCGGTGGGCGTGAACCCTTGGAACAGGCTCTGGAACGCGATCTGCGGGCTCGCCTGGGCCTCGATGCGATCGCCCGGCCCGCGGTAGGACAGGTACTGGCGCCCGGCGTAGCTGCTCCCCGCCAGATACCAGGAGGGCTGCGCGCGCAGCACCAGCGAGGCGATCGTCGTTTGCCCCGCGTGCATGTTCGCGACCACCTGGTCGGACGTGATCCCTTCGCAGCGGAAGTCCGGCGACGTCGAGCGCACTCCGCACAACAGCGGGCTCTTGCCACCGCCGTGGAAGTCGCGGAAGGCACCGCCCGCGGGCACCGCCGACGGATCCGCGGAGGAGGCGTCGAACGGGATGCGCATGTTGGAGACGATCGAGAAGTCGCCCTTGAGGTTCGCGAGCGGCTGGAGCGGCGTGGTGATCGTGTAGCCGGCGCCGGTCTCGGCGGGCGCGATGAAGTGCCCCTGCTCCTGGATGAACTGACCGCCGATGCGGCTCTCGTTCTCGGCCCAGCCGTCGCCGCCGAGCGATTGGCCGGCGAAGACGATCGCGTAGCGTTGGGGGAGGGGCGCCTGCGACTGGGCGTAGGCGCGGCCGTGGCTGTCGAGCATACACTCGAGGGCCGGGAGACCGACCATGGCGCCGCCGATGCCGCGCAGCACGGTCCTCCGATCGAGGCGGAGCGCCATCACGGCACCTCCTTCTTGAGCGCGAAGGCATCGCTGGCGACATAGTCGAGGACCAGCTGATCGAACTTGTAGCCGCCGGCCTCGAACGAGGCGATCAAGGCATCGATCGGTTGATCCTCGATCGCCGATGGGCGGCGGCCGATCGAGAAGCGGAAGTACTGCCGAACGGTGCACCTCTGGATCATGTCGAGCTCGAGTAGCTTCTCGGCGAGGGCCTTGGGTCCGCTGAACTCGCCCAGCCCGTTGGGGAGGTTGCCGATGCCATCGATGGCGCACTCTTCGTTGTTGTCGTCGTGATCGCGCCATCGCCCGGCGACGTCGTAGTTCTCGAGGCCGAAGCCGATCGGATCCATGCCGCTGTGACAGTTGGCGCAGCTCGGGAGCTGCTCGTGCATCAGGTAGCGATCCTTCTTGCAGATCGCCTCGGCGCCGCCGCTCGGGGGCTGGTCCACGTCGACGTTCGGCGGCGGACGCGGGACCTCCTGACACATGAGCCGCGTCCGGACCAGGATCCCGCGCTGCGTCGGGCTGGTATCGGAGAACTTGCTGAACGCCGATAGGACCGAGCCGTGAGAGAGGATCCCGGCGCGCTTCGGATCCTGGTAGCGAACCCAGCCGCTCCCGTTCTCGGGGTGCGGCATGCCGTAGTGATCGGCGAGGAAGTCGTCGACGTAGGTCTCGTCGAGCCGGAACAGGTCGAGGTAGCTCCGCTTCTCGTCGAACACCACGCGATCGATCAGCGCCGTGGTCTCGGAGGCGAACGCGTTCACCAGCTGGGCCGGGTGCGGGATCGCGCGGTAGCCCAGCCACATCGCGTGGAAGCGGTGGAGCTGCTGCTTGGCGCGGGGATGCGCGAACATCCGGGCTGCCACCTCGCGGCGACCCGCGCCGGTGTCGAGCTTGCCGGAGGCGGCGTCCGCCATCAGCGCGTCGTCCGGCATGCTGCCCCACAGGAGATAGGAGAGGCGCGCCGCGACGGCGAACGCGTCGAGCTTCACCACGCCGGGCGCGGCGGTGGGCGTGCCCCATTCGACGCGGTACAGGAACTCCGGATCCTGGAGCATCGCCTGGATCACCAGTGAGACCGCCGTGTAGAAGTCGTTGCCGACGTACGCGTTGTCTTCGGTCGCGTAAGCGAGCAGCTCGAGGTACGGCGCCACCTCCTCGGGCGCGAGCGCGCGGCGGAAGACGCGACGGCCGAAGGCCTCCACGAACGCACGGAAGCAGTCGGTATCCCCGGCGCCCGTAGGTGTACATGGGACGACCGCAGCCCGGCGCGCCGGATCCGAGATCAGGCGCTCGGCGACGCTCGTCGCCATCACGTCGACGGCGTCGATCAGCGTCTGGGAGGGATCCTGGAGCGCGTAGTCGTTGTCGTAGGGGCTGTATTCGTCCTCGAGCAGATATTGCGAGGCGGGTCGCCCGGTGTCCCCGACCAGATCCTCCAGCGTGTTGTCTAGCTCGGACTGGGACAGGCGCGGCAGGATCGACTCGGAGGCGACGTACGGTGTGACCGGCGGCGGAGGGTTCGTGCCGGCGTCCGGCGTGGGCGTGTCGACCGGCGGCGGCTCGATGGCACCGCCTCCCCCGATCGATTGTGCCTTGCAGCCGAGGAGCGCAGACAGCGCCCCGATCGTGAGCCAACCCCTGCGCATCCGCTCCGGCGATGGTACATCCAATCCATAGTAAGTATGCATCGTCCGAAGGCGCACATGCCCTCGAAGAGGCCCCGGTGCTGTACCTGATTCCCAAGTTTCTGCACCTGGTGGCGGTGATCCTCTGGATCGGCCCGCCGCTCGGCGCGTACGTCTTCCTCTTCCAGGCCCATCGATCGAAGGACGAGGCGAAGATCCTCTGGGCCGAGCGCATCACGGAGCGCGTGCTGGTGCTCGAGCACGTCGCGCTCCTGGTGCTCGTCGCCTCCGGTCTCGCGGTCGTCGCCGAGTCCGACTGGGCGCTGCTGGCCGTCCCCTGGTTGAGGAAGAAGCTGGTGCTCTTCGGCGGCGTGCTCGTCTTCGAGGCCTTCGACATCTGGCTCAACCATCGGGTCGTCAAGCGTCTCCTCGATCGAGCGGTGCCGCTGTCCGATCCCCGCTGGCATCGCGCCGATCGACTGCGCCGATGGTTGATCGCCGCCGCCGTTCCGGTGGCCGTGGCGCTCATCCCGCTGATCCTGTGGTTTGCCATCTCGAAGCAGTAGGCCCGGCGGAGACTGACATTCTGTCACTCGGCGCCTCGGCGCGCCCGACGCGCGGCGTGGCACGTGCATTGCTGACGGATTCGCCATGCGAGCATCAGCGCTTCTGGCCGCGCTGCCGGTCGTCCTCTCCGGCAGCGCGGCGCTCGCGGTCACAGTCTCGAAGATCCGCCTCGTCGACGACGATCGCATCCTCACCGACACCGCGATCCGCACGTACGTCAACGCGGCCCGCTGCAGCTGCGACGCCAGCCTGAGGATCCAGTTCGACGTGACCACCTCCGGCGAGGACGGCTCGCTCGTGGTCGCGCACGGCAAGCGCTGCGTCGACAGCGACAGCCGCCTGTCCTCCGCGTGCGACATCCTCGAACGGATCAACCTCTCCGGCCTCCGCACGGTCGACCTAGAGGTCTCGATCTCGGACATCGCCGACTGCAGCGGCGACACCTCGACGGACGCCCTGATCGTGCTCGCGGATCCCACCGACGAGGACATCTGGCAGGAGCTCACTTCCCTCGAGCTCCCGACCGACACCGAAGGCCCGCCGCCCCCTGCGGATCCGAAGGTCGTCGGCGGAGAAGAGCTGGCCGAGGTCGCCTTTGCGAAGGCCAAGGACTCCGACAGCACCGACAAGATCAAATACCAGGTCCTCTGCGAGAAGGACGGTGCGCCGGTGCTGGATCGACCACCCGACGCCGCCTTCACCTCGCCCCGCGACCTGTGCGGGGCCGGCGAAGCGCTCGTCTCCGAGTCGTTCGTGTGCGCCGAGGCCTCCGGCGCCACCGATAGCGTGACGGTCCTCGGGCTCGAGAACGGCGTCACCTATCACTTCTACGTGGTCGCCATCGACGCGTTCGGCAATCCGAGCGATCCGGCCGACGCCGGTGAAGCCACGCCGGCGCCGGAGCTCGATCTCTGGGAGGTCTACAAGAAGAACGGCGGGACCGCCGACGGCGGCCACTGCTTTGTGGCGACAGCCGCCTACGGCGACTACGACGATCCGCAGGTGGTCGTCCTTCGCGGCTTCCGCGATCGCGTGCTGGCCCAGAGCGAGATCGGGCGCGATCTGATCGCATTCTACTACCACCACAGCCCGCCGCTGGCGGCCTGGATCGCGGGCTCTGACGCGCGGCGAGCGGCGGCGCGGCTCCTGCTCTGGCCGATCACGTTCATCGCCGACGAGGTGACGCCGTGAACGCCCTCTTCCTAGTGGCGCTGATCTCGCAATCCAACCTGCAGCTCGGCGTCGAGGTCGGCCCCTACCGGCCGGCGATCGACTCCGAGTTCAGCGGATCCGAGACGCCGTTCGAGGACGTCTTCGGCGATCGACAGGCGATCCTGGTCCGGTTCCGCGGCGCCTGGTTGTTCGACCAGCCGTTCGGCAAGATCGGCGCCTCGCTCTCGGGCGGCTGGGCCTCCAAGACCGCCAAGGCCCTCGCCGAGGGCGGCGGGCGCTCCGGCGGCGACACCGGCATTCGCCTCTATCCGGTGAGCGCGCTCCTCCACCTGCGCGGCGACGCGCTCGCCGATCTGATCCCTGTGCCGATCGTTCCGTTCGGAGCGGTGGGCCTGAACTACACCTTCTGGCGGATCACGCGCGGGGACGGCGCGACCGCTCGCATCGACGGACACCGGGGCTCCGGCGGCTCGCCCGGCTGGGAGGCGCTCCTGGGCGTGGCGCTCCTGCTCGACCGCATCGACCCGCGCAGCGCCAAGACGATGCTGGACACGTTCGGCATCGCCGGTGCCGAGCTCACGTTTCAGGGCCTCTACGTCCAATCCCTCGGGCGGGACCGGTTGCGCGTCGGAGACCTCACCTGGTGCGGCGGCCTCGCTGTCTCCTTTTGAGTGCGCTATCCTTCGCGCCCTCGTGGCCAGACGGAAGGACGAAAACGACGTCGTCGACTCACTGAAGAAGGGATTCAGCGCCCTCTTCAAGGACGGCCGCTCGGCCGAGTCCAAGCTCATCGAGAAGCGCGATCGCAAGCGGCGCAACTTCTACAACCACCGGCGCGCCTATGCGGTCGTGATCGGCGGCCTGGCGATCCTCAACCTCCTCTTCGCGATCTGGACCGGCTTCACGTTCCCCTTCGTGGCGATCCCCGCGCTCTTCTGGGGGATGGGCTTCGCGCTGCACGGCCTCAGCTACCGCGCCTGGATGAACGAGAACGAGCGAGAGATCATCGCCGCCGAGCGCAAGCTGGGGAAGCTCCCCGCTGGCCGCACCCAGAAGCAGCTCGCGCCTCCGAAGGACGTGCCGGTGATCGAGGGCGTCGCGATCCTCGACGACGAATGGCGCGCGATCCTCGCCAAGGCCAAGGTGGCGATCGCCCATGCGGTCGAGGCGCTCGGCGAGGTGGAGCACCGGAGCGCCGGTAGCGAGGAGCTCCAGCGTCAGCTCTCCGACGGGATGTCGAACATCGAGCGGCTGGCCGCGGGCGCAGAGCGGATCACCGAGGCCCTCGACGAGATCGCACCCGACGGCGGCGCACAGCTCGAAGAGGAGCTCGAGAGCATCGACACCCGGATCAGCGACAGCGGCGACGACCAACTCCGCGAGGTCTATCTCGCCAACCGGAGCCTGCTGGTCGCGCGGAAGAAGAAGCTCGAGGCGTTACAGGGCGAGCGCACCCGCATGAAGGCGAACGCCGAGGGCTTCCTGATCGCCGCCGAGAACGTCCGCCTCGACGTCGCTGGCCTCGGCTCCATCGAAGGCTCGCGCGCTGGCGCCCTGGTGGAGCCCGTCCGCCGCCTCACGGAGGAGGTCGAGATCCTCCGCAAGGTCGAAGCCGAGCTGAAGCAGTTCGGTTAGCCTTGGTCACGTAACGGCGAAGCAGGTTCGCCTCAGCTCAAGGAGGGCAGCCGGTGGGGTCGAAGCCGTCGTCGACGTCGCTGAAGGAGAGGCCCAGGCCGATCCCGAGGAGGTCGCCTTCGATGCGCGCGGTGATGTTCCAGTCGGCGGTCAGGTGCGAGCTCCCGCAGTCGTGGATCTCGAACGCGTGCTGGACCTCCTTCGTGATCATGCCTGCGACCGGCATTCGCGAGCCGTCGTGGCCGACCGCCTCCACGTTCGTGAGCTCGAAGCGGACCGAGCGCCACTTGCCCGCGGATACGGTCACGTTCGAGGCGATCGGGACCGGCAGCAGCGCGCCCCCGCGAATCGCCCGCAGTGGATCGATGCTGGTGCGGGTTCTGGACACCAGCGACGAGGAGGGACCGCTCTTGAGGTAGAGCGCGAGGTCGAACTCGATCTCGACGATGTTGTCGAGGTCGACGTCGACCTGAAGATCCGTCTGGGGCTCGGGCGCGTTGCAGACCACGACGTCGTTGAGCGCGCCGCTCGACCGGAACCCCACCTTCAGCCGGCGGACACCGCAGACGCCGAGGGCGGCGTGCTCGACGGAGTTGTCGCCGAGACCGCCGGCCTCGCGCTCCGAGATGAACTCGTACTGATCGTCGTAGAAGCGGAACCGCGCCGGTCGCTCGTTGTCCTCGATGTCGACCAAGTCCGCACGCGACACGCACTTGTTCTGGTCGAAGTCGAAGACGAACCAGGCGCCGCCCGCATCGTCGTCCGGATCGTCGACGTTGCCGTCCATGTCCAGGTCGATCGTGTTCTCAGCCTTGATCGCGAGGTTCCCCAGCGCGCGCCGATTGCTCGCGCCTCCGCAACCGCGGCCCGGACCGCCGTGACGCTCGCTCGGCGTCCCGAGATCGAAGTCGCCTCCCGTCGGATGCGAGCTGTCGAATGCGATCGCGCGACCGGGTGCGAAGGTGTTTCGATCGAGCGCGCTCATCGTGATGCCAGCATCCTCGTACGCGAGCGACACGTCGGCGCCCGCCGGAATGTGCACTCCGAACGCGTCACGATCGAACGTCATGGTGTCGCAGAACGTTGGCTGGATGGCGCCATGAAGGAGGGTCATGCTGAGCTGACCGAAGCCGAGCTGTTGCCCCGGCTGACGTCGCTGGTTTTGACCCCGAAAGAGCGATTGGGATCCATGTCGCGCCGACGACTTCGAGAACGAAGCCAACTGGGACGTGTCTTCGTCGGGTTGATCGACCGAGCACGACAGGAGGAGGATCGAGGCGAGCACGCTGGCGATGCCGGGGAATCGCATTGGTCCAAGGTAGCTCCACCAACCCTGTGGCATTCAATGTTTCAAGCCCCGCCGGGGGACACATCGCATGAGCCCAAGTAGACCTAGCGACCACCGCGACGGCCCGGCACCCATCGGTCGACATCGGCTCGAGCGACAGCTCCACGTGTCGTCTCGGTTCGAGTACTGGCTCGAGCGTGATCACCGCTTCGTCGTCCTGCGGATGCTCCCCGAGCTCGCGCAAGATGAAGAGACCCGCGCATGCGCGCTCGAGGCCCTCCAGCGACGGATGGCGATCGTGCATCCGCGCATCCCTCGGCTCGTCGAGATCATCGAGTCGCCGCTGGCAGCGGTGTGTGAGTACGTCCCAGGACGCTCGGCCGAAGTGATCGCCCACGCGTCGAAGACACCGATGCCGGCCGCCGTCGCCGCCCGAATCGTCGAGCAGATCGCCCGCACGCTCCACCAGGCCCGCATTCCTCCCCGCTGGTGCAGCCGGGCGGGTCTCGACCCGAACAGCATCGTGATCGATCCGCTGGGCGCCCCCCACCTGCTGCTGGCGCCCGTCTTCGACGTGTTGCCGGCCAGTAGCGGGACCGGGCTCGGCGCCCGGGCGATCGCCGACCTGCCTCCGGAGGCGGTGCGCGGGATGCCGCTCCTCCCGCAGAGCACCGTCTTCGCGCTGGGCGTGCTCCTCTATCAGCTCACGGTGGGCCGCCATCCGTTTCGTCGGCAGGAGAGCATGCTCGAGACGCTCCAGCGCATCATCGAGTCCGACTACGATCCGATCCCGAGCGACCTGGACGTCCCGACGACGCTCGCGACCGTGCTCACGCGCACCCTCGAGGTGGGTCCGGAGGCGCGCTACCTCCACGCGGGCGAGCTCGCGGACGTGCTCGCGCGAGTGCTCCCACCTCAGCTCGACGAGCGCGCGATCCTCGACGTCGCCGTCGAGCGTTGTCCCGAGCTGGCCGGCCTCGCCGAGGCACTGCGCGACACCGAGCCGACCGAGCCCGCGCTCGATCGGCGCCCCTCCAATCTGCTGGCGCAGATCGAGGCCGAGCCCGACGTGTCGGAGCCCTACCTGGTGTATGCAGACTGGCTCCAGGCGAACGGGCTCCCGCGAGGCGAGCTGATCGTGCTCCAGCACCAGCAGCTCGACGCACCGGTGGAGCGCAAGCGTGTGCTGAAGGAGGCCGAGGCCCAGCTCCTCCTCGAGCATCCGGAGCTGGCGGGGGAGCTCACCCCACTGCTGGATGGCCCGCTCCCGCACCGGGCCGCGGCCTTTCGCGCCGGTCCACACTTCGTCGGCGATCTGAGCCGCGGCCCGTTCGCCGTGGAGTGGTTCCTGGGCTTCGTGCGGAGCCTTCGCATCGGCGTTGGCGAGGACACGCCTGACTTCGCCGAGCTCGAGGGCGTCGTTCGCCGGCTGGACGCGCACGAGGGGACGCGGTTCATCCGGCACCTCACGCTGGGATCGATCGATCTGACGCCCACCCGGCGCTCGAGCTGGATGGAGCTGGGCTACGCTGCGCTCGCGGGCTCGCGCCTGGCGCTCGACTCGCTGTACGTCGGCGACCTCGCGTCGGCTTCGCCCCGAATGGAGCACCACGGCACTGCGAACATCTCCTCGGCGTTCCCGTCGCTGAAGCAGCTCGCGATCCGCGGGAGCAACATCCACCTGGGGCGGCTTCTCCTGCCGGAGCTTCGGGAGCTTCGTATCTACGCCGCGGGTCTGACGGCGGATACGATCAACCATGTCGCGAGCAGCTCCCTGCCCAAGCTCGAGTACCTAGAGCTGTGGTTTGGCGGTGCACCGGGCCGGAGCGCCTGGCCGGATCGGGTGGGCGTGCTGTTCGACGTCCGGCACCTGCCGAGCCTTCGCCGGCTGGCCCTCTCGGATCGGGAGCCGCGCGCGGTCACCGCGACGATCGCGGTGCTCTCGGAGAGCGATCTCGCGGGCCGTCTGACGATGCTGGATCTGCAGGAGAGCGCAATGACCGATGACGCCGCCGAGATCATCCTGCGCAGCGCGGATCGATTCCCGCTGCTGGAGGAGGTTCGATTCGACGGACGCTCGATCTCGGCCGCGCCGCGCGAGGCGCTATCGGCGCGCTACTCCTTCTCCCAGAAGGGTCGCTCGGGACCGACCAGCTCGATCGGATAGCGGCGGATCACGCTCATCGCGTGGGGTGCCTCGATGGTCACCACCAATCCGATGTGATCGGGATAGTCGTCGCCGACGCGCAGGACGAACTCGAGCGACTCCTTCTCCTTCGGCGCGCCGATCCGATCCTCATAGACGACGCTGCTGACCCCCTCGGCCTCCATCTCCACGCGGAGATACCGCGGGCCCTCTCCCTTCGAGGTGAACTGGAAGGCGAAGTCCTGCGGGCGTGGGAGCCGGCGGAGTCGGTCGGGGGTCAGACGGACCGGTCCCGCGGGGAGCTGGCCAAACACCGCGATCTCGCCGACCTCGCCCCGAGCGGGCGGCAGGGGATCCGACGGGTAGAGGAGGACGGCGCCGATCAGGGTGACCACGCCCACGGCGAAGAAGACAATGACCGCCAGCTGACGCAAAATTGATACACCTCGGACAGGCGGATCAGACTTTCGGGCCCCGCGCTGGGGAGCTGTCTCGTAAGGGTCGAGAATCTCAGGATAAAAAAAGAGCGCCGGGACGGCCTGGAGGTTGCTCCTCCCCCAGACGGCCCCGGCGCTCGCGCTACACTTCTCGCTCCAGTTGCTCTCGCTCTCGCTCGATCGCTGACGACAACTCCATACGGGGCCTTTTTCTTCCCCTCTTCCCCATTGATAGGCTGAATCCAGCCATGAGGCAACTCGCGCTCCTGTTGCTCTCGTGCGCGTTCGCCTCGCCGGCCTGGGCAGAGGAGGACGGCGGCGCGACGCCTGACACGGTCAAGGGCGTCAAGATCGTCATTCCCGACGCGCGCGGCGCCAAGAGCTGGGGACGCGCCCAGCTCTCCCAATCGCTCCGGCGAACCATGACCGAGGCCGTCGGTCCCTTGATCCCCTCCCGCGACCTCGAGCGGGCCCTCAACAAGTTGAAGATCAAGCGCGCCAAGTACGAGCCGGACAACCTGGCCAAGGCCGCCAAGGAGATCGGGGCCGATTACATCCTGACCGTCATCATCACGAAGAAGGGCTGGCTCTACACCGCCCGCGCCATCCTGGTGAAGGCGGAGAACGGCGAGGTCCAGATGGACTTCCGCGCGCAGTACTTCAAGCCCGTGCAGGAGGCGGGCGACCGAGGTGAGCGCATCGGCCGGCGCACGATCGACAAGCTGGCGGAGCTGGTCCAAGGCGGGCAGGCGGTGGCGGTCGCGCCCCCGCCGCCACCGCCGTCGGATTGGGTGGTCGCGCCGCCCCCACCTCCGGACACGGAGGAGCCGCCGCCGCCCCCCGACGCGACCGAGGCGCCGCCGCCGCCGCCCCCGCCCCCGGCGTTGGCGCGACGAGAGCCGCCGCCCCCGCCGCCCAGCCAGCAGGTTGCGGTCGAGACGGAGACGACGCCGGCACGTACGGAGATCATTCGCGCGATGGTCGGCGGCGGATCGGGCCTGCTTCACACATACACGCTCTCCTCGAACGCCGTGCCGAGACCGAGGCTCTCGCACCAGCTCAGCCCGCTGTCGCTGGTGACCGCCGAGGTCGGCTTCACGATTCCGGGGGTGCCGATCCAGATCGCGCTGGGAGGATCGTTCCGCCCCGTGCGCTACGATCTCATGCTCGGCGACGGCAACACCCCGCGCGGCGCGCTGATCGATTCGCACCTCGACCTCGGCTACGCGATCGGCATCGCGGGGCGGGGGTTCGACCAGTACCAGATCACCCCGCGCATCGGGTCGCGGCTCGGTGTCTATACGGTTGAGCAGAACCCGGGAAACTCGGTGCTCTCGGCCCGCGCAATCTCGGTGACCGGCGGCCTGGGCGCGCGGCTCCCGATCAACAGCGTCCTCGAGATCGACCTGGGCGTCGATGGAGGCGTGATCCTCTCCTACGCCGAGAGCCCTGCCACCTCCGGGGACAGCCGGCCGGGCTTCATGGTCGGAGGCGATCTGGGCGCAAACATCTGGCTGACGCCCATGATCGCCATCTCCTTCGACAATCGCTTTGCCTTCCAGAGCATCGCGTTCAGCGGCACCCCCACCCGCCAGCTCCCCATCGAGGACCAGCAGATCCAGGACGCAAAGCTCACGACCAAGGATCTTCGCAGCTCGATCGGCGTCGCCTTTAGGTATTAGGCTGTTCAAATGGGCGAGACCCAGAGCGCCCTGATCGGTGCGTTCGTGACGGTCGCCGTCATGACGAGCGTCCTCCTGCGCCGTCGCAATCGGCGCACCGACGTCCTGTTCGCGGTCCTCTGCGTCACGCTGCTGCTCTGGTTCGTCGCCACCTTCCTCACCGGCTGGTCGGACGCCTGGATGCGCGCCGAGCTGGCCACCGCCGCCCTCGTCCCCGCCGCGCTGATCCGGCTCTTCGACGATCTGGTGCCGCTGAGCTCGGCCACCGGACGCAGCCTGGGCGGCGCCATCTATCCTCTTTCGGGCGTCGTCGCCGTCATCGCCATCTCACCGCTCGGCGACACGCGGCCGGTCCGCATCGGCGTCGCCGTCTATGTTGGCGTGGTCGTGCTCCTCGCTTCGAACCTGATGATCAAGTCGACGGATCTCCAGCGAGGAACCGTCGAGTACGTGCGGCGGCGCTACGTCGCGATCGGGGCCTCGCTGGTGATGATGCTGGCGATCATCGGGGAGCTGCCCTGGCTCGAGTTCAGCTTCAACGCGATGGGCCACCTCGGCGTGATGCTGTACGTGTTCTTCCTCTCGCAGGTGATCCTGCGCGACCGACTGCTGGACCTGAACGAGTTCATCGGGCGCATGACGGTGATGGGCATCCTGGCAGTGCTCTTCGCCGCGATGTTCGCGCTCCTGATCAGCCTCGGGACCAACTTCTCGTCCCGGCTCTTCAACGCGGTCGTGGGCGTCATGATCCTGCTGACGCTCTACGAGCCGCTCAAGGTGCGGTTGGAGGCCAAGACGCTCGAGCTGTTCTTCCGCGAGCGCCACCGCTTCGTCCTGACACTCGAGGATCTGCGCCGTCGCATGCACCACGGCGTCATCGATCCCACGAAGATGGCCGCCATCGTGGTGGACACGCTGTACGACGCGCGCCGCGCCACCCACTCCGCGATCTACTTCCTCGATCCCATGCGGAACGAGCTCGCCGTGCAGACCCACCGGGGCCCCGCCCCGCCCCAGCGCGTGAACGCGGAGACCTCGCCGGTGCTGTGGCAGGCGATCCAGCAGAACCGGGCGCCTCTCCTCACCGAACGCCTCGCCGACGAGGGCGGCGAGGAGGGCGCCAAGAACCGCGATCTCATCGAGCAGATGCGCGCCGTCAGCGCCGATGTGCTGCTCCCGTTCGTCTCCGGCGAGACCGTGCTCGGGTTCCTGGCTCTCCGCGACGACAGCTCTCCCGAGCCCTACTCGACGGCCGAGATCGCGAAGCTGATGCAGATCGCGGAGACCGCCGCGACGGTGATCTGGAACTCCAAGCTCATGGAGCGGCTCCGCGAGCGCGAGCGGCTGGCGACGGTGGGCGCGATGGCGGCCGGTCTCGCCCACGAGATCCGAAACCCGCTCGGTGCGATCAAGGGCGCCGCGGAGTACCTCGACCCCGGCCGATTCCTTGAGGGCGACGAGGCCGAGTTCCTTCAGGTGATCATCGACGAGACGAACCGCCTCAACTCCGTGGTATCCCAGTTCCTCGACTATGCGCGGCCCTTCCGCGCGCAGTTCCAGGAGATCGACGTCAACGAGGTCGTCCGCAAGACCGCCAAGCTGATCCAGGCCGAGCACGGCGAGAGCCTCGTCGCGCTCCAGCTCGACGAGAGCGTCCCTCCGATCCGCTCCGACGGTGAGCAGCTCAAGCAGGTCGTGCTCAACCTCGCGCTCAACGGGCTCGACGCCTCCGCCGGCCGCGAGCGACCGGTCACAATCAGTACCCGCCACGTGCCGGAGCGCAGCTGCGTCGAGCTCTCGGTGAAGGACGAGGGCCGCGGCATCCCGCCCGATGATCTCGGATCGGATCTTCATTCCGTTCTTCACCACCAAACAGCAGGGCACAGGCCTCGGCCTCGCCGTCTGCCAGCGCATCGTCCACAACCATGGTGGCAGCATCTACCCCGAGTCGAAGCTCGGCGAAGGGACACGCTTCGTCGTCGTCCTTCCGATCGAGAAGAAGGAGCACGGATCGATCACCGGCTCGTTCGCCCGCCCCACACGCGCCGGCAGCATCAGCGGCGATCTCCCGGCGCTGGAGCCCGCCCGGGTGATGGCGCGGGTCAAGGACGAGCCCGAGCCTGCACCTGCGCTCGAGGTCGATCCGGTGAAGTCGACCTGATGGCGTCCCGCCCCTGAGGAAGTCACACGATCGGGACGCAGCGACAGTTCACCGGATCGCAGGTCTCGTTCGGCGCGCAGCCGCCGCATTCGGCGGGACAGACACAGCCGCAGCCGTTGTTCGGATCGCAGATTTGCCGGTTGTGACAGTTGTTCGTCGCCTCGCAGTTGGGGGCGCACTGGCACTGGCACGCGGTGGCGTTGCAGATGGTGTTGTCGGGGCAGCCGCCGCAGTTGGCCGGGCAGACGCAGCCGCAACCCTGGCCGGGATCGCAGGTGGCCTTCCCCGGGCAGCCCGCGTCGCACCCGGGCGCGCAGCCGCAGGCGCACAGCGAGGAGTTGCAGGTGGTGCCGGTCGGACATCCGCCGCAGTTGGCCGGACACTGGCAGTTGCAAGCCCCGGTGTTGCACACGCGGTTGGTCCCGGCGCAGGCGCCGCCGCAGTTCCCGTCGCACTCGCACGTGCATGTGCCCGGGTTGCAGACGGTTCCCGAGGGACAGCCGCCACAGTCGGCCGGGCACTCACAGGCGCAGGTGTTCGAGTTGCAGACCGTGTTACCGGTGCACTGGCCGTTGCAGTCCGAGGCGCAAGCACAGTTGCAATTCGCGTCGCAGGTCTGGAGCGGCCCGCAGTTCGCGGTGCACTGGCCCTGATCGCAAGTGCAAACGCCGAGCTGCGGATCGCACATCTGGTTCGGCGCGCAGGCTCCGCCGCAGGGAGGCATCGGCGGCAGCCAGACGCGGTAACTGACGACGACCAGGTCGTTCTGGTTGGGCCGGAAGGTGGCGCCCCGGAAGAAGACCGAGTTCGAGACCGGGTCGTAGTCGAAGCCGTTGTCCTTGTCGCGCGGCACGACGTCCGTGCTCCCGTTCCCGCCGGTCCCGATGCGCACCACGCCGACCTTGATCGTCGAGCTGATCGGCGCGCCGGTGAGCTGGAACTGAGAGGCTGCGCCGGCCACCGCGTCGACGATCGCCTGGAGCGCGGCGCCCGGGTTGTTGACGCACGGCGAGTAGAAGGCGCCGCCGGTGGCGTTGACCACCTCGACGTAGCCGACGCCCGGTTCGTTTGCGGGGTCGCCGCCCGGGCATGCATAGCCGGTGCACTGCGTCGGGGTGGCGTTCGGCACGATCACCTGGGCGAACGCGATGCCGTTCTGGTTCTGGATCTGCGTGATGTACGGCGCCACCACGCCGTGGATGCAGGCCTGGTTCGCTGCGTTGAGGGTCACCGCGCAGATGTTGTTGTTGCCGGTGTCGTAGTAGTCGCGGATGCCGGTGTCGCAGGCGGCGCCGCCCGGATTGATGCCGCAGGCGTTCTCGGTGATCTCCTGCGCGTACTCGTCGGAGATATAGACCACCGCCATGACGGCGTCGTTGCGGAGCTTGTTCGCGACTTCGACGCCAGGAGCGCTCCGGGGAAGCGCCAGGGTGATCGCGTCGGAGGCCGCCTGCAGCCCGAACTCGCAGCCGTCCGTGTTGGCGGTGTTTTGGAGATCCTGAGCGAACGTGGTGGGATTCCGAGTGAAGCCGCTCCGCAGCGCGCCCGGCGTGGTTCCGCCGCCGGGACGGAGGCTGCTGTTGATGTGCGGGACCACGCCCATACGGAAGTCCACGCCATTGGCCGTGAGACCGTTGAAGACCGCCGTACCCGCGGTGACGATGCGGCCGCGATCGTCGTCGGTGGAGCCCGAGATGTCCGCCATCCAGATGAAGTCGGCGACAGAGGATCCGGTGGCGTCGAAGGGGTTGCAGTCCTTGCTGCGGCGCGCGCCCGCCAGCGCGAGCGCAGTCCCGTTGGTCAGATCGTTGAGCATGAGACTGCGGTTGTCCGCGATGTCGTCGTAGACGGCTGTGCGCAGCACGGCGCCCACGATCACCAACTCCTGAGGATTGGTGCGGAGCAGGATCTGGTACGTGAACACGTAGGCGGTGTCGGTCGTCCCGGTGGTGGTGGGGAGGCCGGTGAACGCGCCCGCCGCCAGGTTGGTCACCATCGCGACGAGTCGGTTGCGCACAACGCTCGGATTCGCCGCCGCGGCGGTCACCGTCACGTTGAAGATCGCCGAGACCGCGGTCTCGAAGCCGTCGTGCGACACAATCGTTCGCGGGGAGATCCGCGCCGCCAGGCCGAGCGACTGCGCAGCGGCCCCCGCGTTCAAGCGCGCGTCCAGCGCCGCCCGCTGTCCGTCGGCGGTGGCCGGGCCAGTCAAGAGCGGCATCCGCAGTACGAAGCCCGCCAGGTTGTTGGTCGGGTCGTCGAGCGCGCCCACGTCGACGTTCGAGCCGGCCGACGTCACCGTGATCGGGAGGTAGACCGCCGACTGCTCCGTCGCGAGGGTCCACGTCCCGCCGGGCGTCTGTCCGCCGACGTCGAAGCTGACGACCTTCAGGTTGTTGGTCGAGCAGATCAGGTTGATCCCGCCGCCGGTGTTGGGATCGGGATCGTTCGGGTTGGTCGGGTCCGTCCCGGTCAGGACCTCGTCGCCGTCACTGACGCCGTCGCCGTCGGTGTCGTCGTTGTTCGGGTCCGTCTCCCCCACGTCGACGCGGCCGTTCTGGTTCGCGTCCTCGGTGCCGTCGGGGATGCCGTCGCCGTCGGAGTCCGGATTGGCCGGAATCCGTCATGGTCGTAGGATCCTGGTCGGTCGGCTGGCCGGGCGGGCAGCTCGAGCCTGGAATCGGGATCTGCGTGACGCCGGCCTCTACGCCGTCGTTGATGCCGTCGCCGTCCGAGTCGTCGAGCAGCGGGCTCGTCATGTACTGGTTGATCTCGGCGCTGTCGGAGAGACCGTCGCAGTCCGTATCACTGTCGCGCGGATTGGTCTCGGTCGCCTGGGTCACGCCGTCGTGGTTCGCGTCCTCCACGCCGTCGCCGAGACCATCGCCGTCGGTGTCGGGGTTGAGCGGGTCGAGCTCACCCGGCTCGAAGATTCCGTTGCGGTTCGTGTCCTCGACGCCGTCGCCGATACCGTCACCGTCCGAGTCTCTCGAGCGCGGATTCAGCTCACCAGGGTCCTGTATGCCGTTGTGGTTCGCGTCCTCGACACCGTCCGGGAATCTGATCGCCGTCGGTGTCGCGCAGGTTCGGATCGGTCTCGTTCGCGTCGACGGCGCCGTCGTGGTTCGAGTCCTCGACGCCGTCCGGGATCCCATCGCCGTCGCTGTCCGCGTTGACCGGCGAGGTGGTGGTCGTGGGATCCGCGTCGGCCAGCGGCGGACATCCACTGCCAGAGACCGACGAGGTGCGCCCGTACTCGATGCCGTCGAGGAGACCGTCGCCGTCGCTGTCTGGGTTGTTGGGATCCGTATGGAGGCCACCGGGATAGATCGTGCTGAACTCTTCGGCGTCCGAGAGCCCGTCGCAGTCCGAGTCGAGGTGATCGTTGTTCGGGTTGTTCGGATCGGCGCCCGAGTCCACGGTGCCGCTGTCCCCGCCGGCGTTGCCGCTGTCGTCCCCGACCCCGGAGTCCTTGGGCCCGATGTCGAAGCTCCCGCAATCGTCGGCGCTTCCGTCCTCGCTGGCGTCATTCGTCCCGAAGTCGGCGAGCACCGTGCCGTCGAGGTGACCGCCTCCGGGATCCTCGCCGCAGCTACAGGCATTGATAGACGACGCGATCCCGATCGCCGAGACCAGCGTGAGCAGAGTGGAGCGCCTTAGGTTCATCGACACGACCTCGTCCCCGACTACCATGCAGCCCGGTAGCGCGGCTAATTCCCTCTACCGGGGACGGCACGGACTCGGAGCACTGAGCAGTATGGCAGGCCGTATTCGTGCGGCAAACGCGTGGGTCGCGCAGCGCGGGTGTAGCCGCGAGTGGTCGGTCAGCGCGACTCGGGCTGCGCCGCGGGCGCCAAGTCGAGGTCGGACTTCGAGCGGTCCGAGGCCTCGGCGAGACGCTTCTCCGCCTCGATCATGAGGTCGAGCGCCGCCTTCCGCTTGTTGAATTTGGGCGCGCTGGCGGCGATGCGAGCGTACTGGAGGGCCTGGTCGTAGCTCTTCTGGTCGAACGCGTCCTGCGCCAACCGGAACGCAATCTCGGCGTGGACCGGGGCGCGACCGGTCAGGGAGAGGGCTCGAATCAGGATCTGACGGCCGCCCTCAGGGTTGCCGCGCTTGAACTCGGCGCTCGCCGCACTGAGCATCGCCCGGCCCCGCTCCTCCTGCATCGCCTCCGTCTCGCGCGCCTGGCCCTCGACCGACTCGGACTTCTTGGCTTCCTTTTGCGCCAACACCTCTTCGGTCGAATCGATCCGCGTCGCGGGGGCAACCGGCTGAACGGTCGGACGGGGCGCGGGGGGTGGAGCCGGTGGGGCATCCGCGCCTGCCACCGAGCTCCCAGATCTCCGCGGTCCCGCGGCGACCACGTCATCGGCCGCCTCCCCGCCCAGCGTCGGCGCGTCCTTGGCCGGCGTTCGCAATCTCGTCGTTCGTGCGACGCCGTCCTCGTCTTCAATCGTGTCTCTTGGCTTCGAGCTCGGCTTCCGCGCGTCGCCCGTGAAGCCGCGCGTCTCGGCACGCTCGGCCGGCGCTTCGGACTTCGCGACCTTGTTCGACCTTGCCTTGGACTTGTCCTCTGCGAGCTGCGCCTTCTCGTCCGCCGGCGGCGTCGAGACGCGGCCCGACGGCTCGCGCCGGAGCGCACGGGCCGCCCGATGGCGCGCCGCGGTCGCCCGCTTCGGCTTGGCCGGCTCCGTCGGCGGCGGTACCTCGGCCGGCGCCACGGTCGTCGCAGCGCTCTCGTCCAGCCTCACCTGATCCGGCTTCGGCTCGGCCTGCGGACCGCCGGCGGCCACCGGGCTCGGGATCCGCTCCACGCTCATCGGTGCCTGCTCGCTCGTCGACAGCATCATCGACGGTACCGTCACCAGCGCCACCAGCATCGCGACCGAGCCGGCCGCCACCAATCCCGCCATCGGGCTGGCGAACAGCTTCCGGAGCCAGCCCCTGAGGCCGCGCTTCTGCTCCTCCTGGGCGGCCTCATCGGCAGCTTGACGGGCGCTCGCAAGGATCAGCGCATCGAGGTGGGGCGACGGCTCCTCCTCGGGGAGCCCGCGAAGCGCCCCGAATCGTGGCCTCGAGACCGGCGACCTCCGCAGACAGCGCGACGTCGGAGTCGAGCGTCCGCTCGAACGCCTCCGTCTCCTCGTCCGAGAGCTCGCCGTACAGGTAGTCGACGAGCCGGCTGTCCTTCTCCGCGGTCACTCTGGTCCGATCCCCTGTTTCCTCAAGTGCGTCCTCAAATGCTCGAGCGCGTACCTCATCCGACTCTTCACCGTGTTTTCGGGAACGCCGACGACCGACGCGATGTCTTTGAACGGCATCCCCGCGTACTCACGCATCACGAACACCTCGCGCTGCTCCTCCGGGAGCGACGAGAGGGCCCTCTCCAGCTTGGGACGCAAGCGCTCGCTCTCGGCGCCCCGATCCGGCGAGATCCCTTCCTCGTCCCGGACCCGATCGCCGAGCGTGGCACCGTCGTCCTCTGCTCCATTCAACGACTGATCGAGCGAAGCGGTCTTGCGATAGCTCGCCTTTCTGAGAGCGTCGATGCAGTGATTTCGGGCGATGGTGTAGAGCCAGGTGGTGAACTTGGCCTGTCGTTCCCATGACTTGGCCGACTTCACCACCTTGAGGAACACCTCCTGGAGCGCATCCTCTGCCGCGGTCCGGTCGCCGACCATCCTGAGGCAGAAGTTGAACACCGGCTTCCGGTGGCGCGCGAGCAGCTGCTCGAACGCCTTGGCATCGCCCTTCTTGAACGCCGTCATCAGCCGCGTGTCTTCGCGCTCGGCCGCCTCGGCCTCGGGGCTGACCGGCGCACGGGTGGCGCGGCGTCGCTGGGCGGGCGCCTTCTCCTCAATCGCGGTCTCTTCGGCCGCGACGACCTCTTGTGACGGCCCAGCCAACTATCGGTCGGCGTCGAGAGTCAGCTCGAGCGCCAACTCCTCCTCGTCTATCACACCGTTCTTGATCAACAGCCGGCCCAGCGCGAGGACCAGCTCCGCGCGCTCCGCAGACTTCAGAGACCGCCCCTGCATCAACGCCCGCACCAGGTCGCGCGCGCGATCGTCCGCGTCGCCCTCGCGGATCTCGGTCATCTCGACCGGCTGCTCCATCACGATCGGATCGCTGAACTGACCGTCGAGCGCCGAGAGCACGGCGTCGCGATCCACCTCCTCGCTCGACGGCGTCGGCTCCGGATCCTCGAGATCCTCGATCCGCACCTCGGGCAGATCCGCGAGCGGCACCGAGCTCGTCTCGATGCGCGGGTTGGTCGACTCGTCGAAGAGGCGCGTCGCCGGCGGTGGCTGGACGACGAACGCCGGGCCCGGCACCTCGTCCGAGCCCGTGTCCTCCTGCACCGGCTCGGCGTCCATCAGCGACATCAAGCTCGACGGCTCGATCACCGGCATCGCGTCGGCGTCCGAGTCGTCCGGGCGCGCCAGCGCCAATCGCGGCGCCACGCTCGCAGGTGCCGCTTCGTCCATCCGCTTCGCGGGCGCGGGCGGATCCGACTTCTTCTTGGGCGGCGGAGGAGCGACGTCGAGCGCGGCCACGAAGTCGAGGGCCGGTACGCTCCGCCGCGGATCGGCGTCCGTCCGGAGATCCGCCGTGGGCGGGACGCTCTGCCGCGCCTCCACCGCCGCCTTCGACATCGGGATGTCGCCCCCGATGAGGGCGCGGTTGGGCCGGCCCGACTCGGGGAGCGGCGGCGGCTCGAAGTGATCGGAGCTGAAGTCGATCGCCGGGATGATCCCGGTCCGCTCGAGGCCGGTCGGAACGTCGTCGAAGGTGGGCCCGCCGAAGGGGTGATTGGCCTCGTCGATCTCGATGGGGATCTCGAACGCGCGGACCAGCTCGCTCGACGCCACCGAGTCCAGGTGGACCGGCTGCGCCTGCATCGCGATCACCTGGACCTCGCTCAACTCCTCCAGTTCGATCTGCGAGGTCGAGATGTCCTCGGCTTCAATCTCGATCAGCTCGGCCGGTTCGTCGTGATCCGGATCGAGGTTGGCGAGGCGCGCCTCGGTCGTCACCGGCTCGACCTCGGAGCGCGACTGCTGGTTGCCGGCAGGCTGCGAGAGGCCACCCGGCGGCGACCAGTCGCGGACGGCCAGATCCCAATCCTGCTGAGGGACGTGATCGTCGATGCGCGTCTTCGGCTCCTCCTCGAGCGCATCGAGCGGCATCGGGTGAATCAGATCCTGCGCCGTGAGCCGGAACGGCTCGGGCTTGGACGCGCGCCGCAAGCCGGTCGGCGGCGGCGGCTGCGGCGGCGTCGCGCGCGGCGGCGTGGTCGGCACCTTCGACGGCGGCGCAGCCCTCGGCGCGGGCGTCGTCTGATGCGTTCGGCTCGGCATGGCGGCGCGGACGAGCTCGGTCGGCCCGCCGGTCGCCGGATCGGTGGGGCGGAGCGGAGCCGAGGCCGGCGCCGAGATCGGTCGATGGTTTCGCGGCGCCGGGGGTGGCGCGGCCGGCGGCGTCTCGAGCTTTCGCATGGCCGGCGGGTTGATCGGCTTGGCCGGCGGCGCCGCCAGGTTCGGCGGAGGCTGCGGCGGCGGCGGTGGCGTGGCCGGCGGCATCGGCGGGACGTGCTTGCCCTGGATCGCCCGGTACTGGGTATCGATCGCGGTGTCGACCTCGCTCGCGCTCGCCATCAGGACCCGGACTTGACGGCCGGTGACGCGCTGAACCTCCCCGATCGCCTCGCTGTCGAGCGGATCGGCCATGACCAGGTAGAGGAACTCGGCCCCGTTGGCCCGCTTGATGGCGATGGGCAGCACCCCATACTTGATCGCGATCTGCGCCGGGATCAGCGCCAGCACGCGCTCGTGAATCTTGAGAGAAGAGACGTTGACGACCTCGAGTCCGAGCTTCGCGGCGACCGCTTTGGTCAGCCGCTCCTCGTCGACGACCCGCTTGTCGCCCAGAATACGCGGCAGCCGCCTCCCGGACGTGCGCTGCTCCGCGACCGCGGCCTCGAGCGTCTGCTCATCGAGCAGGCCCATCTCAAGCAGCAAGTCGCCCATTCGACTGCGCTCTGCTCTGACCGCCACGCGCTATCCAGCCTTCCTGCTCACCGCTTGTTGACGAGCTCCATGTACTCGTCCCGGGAAAAGACACCTTTCTCGATCAACAGCTCCACCATGGCCCGGATCGCTTTCTTTTGCTGCTGCTGCGCGCCGTCGAGTCGACGCGCCAGGTCGACCGCCTCGCTCCGCTCGGGCTCCAGCCTCGGCGGCGTGGACGGCGGCGGCGGCGGCTCGCGTTCGCCGCCCTCGAGGGCCAGCCCCGAGGCCGCCATCGCCGCCTGGCTCGGTTCGGCCCCGTACCGCCGGGATTCGAAGCTGCTGCCGAAGGCAATCCCATGTCCGAGGTACTGATCGATCGCGTCGTTGATCTGTCCGTCGCCCGCGATCGTCGTCTGAATCTTGAAGCCGGTCTTGAAGGCCACCTCATCGATGGCGGCGACGTTCGTGGGATCGACCATCGCGATCGTGAGAGTCTTGGAGCCCGGATCGAAATGCTCGGGACACATCCCGTTGGCTCGCGCAAACGCGACGTCGACCTTCTGAAGGACCTCCGGCGGGATGTTGACGTTGTGGAAGGTCGCACGCGCAATCCCGAGCTGCTTCGAGAGCGCCTTCACGATGAGGTCCTCGGTCACGAAGCTCATGTCGACCAGGATCTTTCCCAACCGACCTCCCCACCGCTTCTGCTCGGCAAGGGCGGCGTTCAGCTTGGTCTCGTCGAGGATCCCGGCCCGCACCAGGAGCTCGCCCAACTTGATCCTGTGGGTCGCCATCGCGTGCGTCGTGAGGCACGACACCTTAACTCCCTTTTTGGGACGCCTGCCACTTCTGCTCACCACCGAAGTGCGAGGGGCGCGCACGTTTCGTCAGGCGAGACTCAAGGGACCTCGGCCAGGGGCTCGGGCTCGACACCCGGGGGCGGTGTGATGCGAAACAGCGCAGCTGCCAGGGTCACGTCGACCTCGGCCTCCTCCAGCTTGATGCGCACATCCAACCCCCGATCGGGCAGCTCGATGTGGATCTTGTGAGGCAGCTCTCCAGTCGCGCCCTCGATCCGCTCGAAGTCATCGAACTCCACGGACAGCCGCGGCTTCGACGCCTGCGCGCCCAGGGTCATCTTCTCGACCACCTTCCGCACCGGATCGACGGTGAGACGGTTGATCTCGACCCCATCGTCCAGGGTCAGGATCCAGTGCTCGCCGTCCTCGGCCCACTCCAGCGCCTTCGGCTCGAACCTCGAAGAGGTGGGCACACCGCCGAGCAGGGTGTCGACGACCTCCTCCGGATTCATCGCGAGCGGAAGCAGCCGGGAGATGTTCTCGGGCGTCGCGGGTCCCTCGCGGAGCCGGTTCTTGGAGAGCAGCCAGAGCTTCGATCCGTCCGAGGCCATCACGTCGATCGGCTGCTCGAACGGCGAGATCGTCTCCACGCGAAACGACCTCGGGCGCTCGGCGAGCAGCACCGCCTTCACGCGCGCGCGGTTCTTGGGTCCGAAGTACGTGACCCGGGCGAGCGCACGCATGTTCCTCCGGCCGGCGCCCTGCGCTCGGAGCTGCGCCAGCGCCTCCGTCGCGGACGGCAAGGGTCGCGTGTCCGGTGGCCGCAGGGGCTGCGGCCTGCAAGCCAACAGCGCAAGACAGCTTGCAACCACCAGGACGACGCGTACGCTCATCTATCTCTGCTCCAGCTTGGCGCGCAGCCGATCGCGATCCTGCGTGGCGCCGGGCTCGCGCGCGCGGATCCGGCCGCGAACCAGCTCGATCGCTCGCTGGTAAACCGCCCGCGCACCCTTATGGTTCCCGAGTGCACGCATGACGTCGCCCATGTGCTCTGCGATCTCGGGATCCCGCGGGGCCAGTCGGCTCGCGCGGCGCAGCGCGTGCTCGGCTTCGGTGAGCCGCCCCCGCCGGAACAGCACCCACCCATAAGAGTCGATGACAGCGGCGGAGCGGGGCTCGATCCCGAGGGCCCGCCGGACCAACTCCTCCGCCTCGTCGAGGTTCCGGCCCTCCTCGGCGTAGGCGTAGCCGAGGAAGTTGAGCGTCTCGGCCTCCGCATCCGAACCCGTGAGCTTGGAGAGCGTCTCGATCGCGCGCCTCTTCTCCTCCACATCCCACAGGAACGAGGCGAGCAACAGCCGACCCTCGCGATCGCCGTCCACCGTGAGGGCGCTCATGAGACGGCGCGCCTCGTCCTTGCGCCCGTGGCGGGCCAGGATCGACGCCTCCACGCCCGCCAGCTTCCTCCGCGTGGACACGTCGCCGGGCGCCTCGCGGAGCAGCACCACCGCGCCGTCGACGTCGCCCTTTCGCTCGATCAGCTGCGCGAGGAGCCCGAGCATCGGCGCCGAGCCGGACTTCTTCTCGAGGCCGTTGCGGAGCGCGATCTCGGAGCGCTCGAGCTTGCCCTCCCGCATCAGGATCTCGGCCATCGACACGCGGGCGTCGTCGTACAGGTCGCTCTCCGGACCGATGTGCTCGAGCTCGGCCAGCGCCTCTTCGTCGCGGCCGATGCGGTTCAACGCAATCGCGAGCGCGTGTCGGCACCAATCGTCCGGCTTCTCGCGCACCACCTCGCGGAGGACCTCGGCCGCACGCTCGTTGCGACCTTCGGACAGCAACATGAAGCCGATCCGCCGTTGCGTCTCGATGGAGGACGAGCTCGCCTCGAGCCGCTCCAGGTACTCGCCGGCGGCGTCGTCGCGGTCGAGCCGCAGCTCGGCGCGGGCGGCCTCGAGCAGCGCGACCGGCTCCTGCGGGTGAGCCTCGACGAACGCCCGCCAGCGGACCGCGGCATCCTCGGGTCGCCCGAGCCGCTCCAGCGCGTCGGACAGCTCGAGCATCAGCTCGGTGTCGTGGGGATCGCGGGTCATCGCCCGCTCGAGCGCCCGCGCGGCCGGGCCCCAGCTGCGGTCGGCCTTCTCCAGCTTCGCCAGCGCCGCCAACGCCTCCGTGGACTGGGGCGCCCGCTCCGCACCCCGCTCCAGGACCCGCACGGCCTCACGGATCCGGCCCCGCCGCTCCAGGATCGCCGCGACGCCCAGCACGCCCCGCATGTCGTCGGGCGCCACCGAGACGGCCTTCCGGAAGGCGCGCTCGGCGTCGGCGAGCTGGTCGCCCTCGGCGGCGATCTGTCCCGACAACAGGAGCGCCTCCAGGTGGGCCGGCTGGCGCTCGAGCACCCGCGCCACCAGCTTCTTCGCCTTGCCCGTCTGACCGAGCGCGCGCGAGGCCCGCGCCAGCTCGAGCGCGAGGTAGATCGACTCGGGATCGTAGACGAGCGCCAGCTGGAGCTCCTCGGCGGCGTTCGAGCCCTCACCCGCGAGCGCCGCAATCTCGGCGCGCATCGCATGCAAGTAGGCTTGCGAGCTGATGTAGCGCTTGTCGCGGGGCGACGGCGGACGGCGGGCATCGGCGCGCGCCATCCTCCGGCCGCCTTTTCCATAGTCTGGCCGAGCTGACCCCGTCGACGTGTATAACGTCGCGCTCAAGAAAGCGGTGAGCGCTACGCCCGCACGCAAGCTCCGGCTAAGCACGCGTTTTTCGACGGTATCACGGGGACGCAGCTTTGACACGGGTTCAGGGTGGTCGCTATGCTCCGCGCGCCCGGGCGCCGGAACGGTACGAGATGGGACGAACGGAAAGCCTCCTGCTCATCATGGCGATCGCAATCATCGCCCCTTCCGCCTACGGTCAGGCGACGCCTGATATTCCGGAGGCACCTCCGCCCGCCCCCGGTCCACCGCCTCCGGCGACCGAGGCGGAGACGCCGCCGCCTCCTCCGCCGGACGCCGCCGCCCCTGCGCGGAAGACGCGGAACGAGCCCGCCGAACCCGCCGTCAAGGCCACCACGGCGAAGCCCGAGGCGCGCCGCACCTCCGGACGCCTGGCCGTGTCGCCCAGCGGCGAGACCGGGCTCTACCGGATCGCCGCGGCGGAGAGCGTCGACCCGGGGCTGATTCGACTCTCCTTCGGCCTGGACTTCTTCGCGGTCAACTCGTTCATCGCCGCCGACGACAGCCACTCGATGATCGGCGGGACGCTCGCGCTCTCGGCCTCGCCCATCGACTATCTCGAGCTCTGGCTCTCGATGCGGGCCCAATCCAACAGCGACAACTACACCAGCCCCACGCTGCTGCAGTCGCTGGGCGATTGGAGCCTGGGCATCAAGGGCTTTTATCCCGTCGCCAAGCTGGCGACGGTCGGCGTCGACGTCCAGGCCACCTTCCTCTCGGGGATCGGCTCGGCGAGCCTCGACTTCGGCGCCACGAACCTTCAATTCCGCGCCCTGCTCACCAGCGATCTCTACCGGGCCACCGAGAAGATCCCGGTGCGCCTGCACCTGAACGTCGGCTTCCTGCTCGACAACTCGGACCACCTGGTCGCCCAGGGCGCCGCGCTCACCAACGCGGAGCGCTTCGCGTTGAGCGTCAGCGACTTCAACCGGGTCACGCTCGCGGCCGGGATCGAGGTCCCGGTGAAGTACGTGACGCTCTTCCTCGAATACTCGGCCGAGTTCCCGGTCGGCTATCTGGCGACGCCCGGCATCGTCATCACCAGCAACGCGCTGAGCCCTGCACAGACCACCGGCGCACCCCGGGTGGCCGATACTCTGGCGCGTCCCGCGGTCCAGCGCGTCATCCCGCAGCGCATCACGCCCGGCATCCGGATCACCGCGATCCCCAAGCTCACGCTGGACGTCGTGGCCGAAATCGGGATCACGCCGGATGTCGCCACCGGCGTGCTGGCGGTGCCCCCATACAAGATCGCGCTCCTCGCCTCCTATCCGCTCGATCCCTTCGGCGAGACCGAGACCCGCGGGCCGCCGATCAGCGTGCCGGTGATCGTCCCCGAGACGGTCGAGCCGCCGCCCTCCACCGGCCGCATCGGCGGGATCGTCAAGAACAAGGCGGACCACAGCCCGCTCTCGGGCGCGATCGTCCGCTTCGATCGAGCGCCGCCCGTCGCCACCGGCGACGACGGCCGCTTCACCTCCCACGCGCTCGAGCCGGGCCCCGTCGCGGTCACGGTGCAGAAGGACGGGTTCCAGGCTGGGACCGCCAACCTCGACGTGACGGTCGGCGACACGGCCGAGCTCGACGTCGAGCTGGTCCCCACCATCAAGGAGGGCATGCTGAAGGGCCGCGTGGTGGACGAGAAGGACCAGCCTCTCGCGGGCATCACCGTGGCCGTCCAAGGCCCGACACAGGAGTCGCTCACCACCGACGCGCAGGGTCAGTTCGAGACCAGCGCGCGGGCCGGCAAGTACGAGATCACCGTCGAGCACGAGGGCTACCTGCGGAAGGCGCGCACCCACGAGCTCCAGGGCGGTGAGACCTACACCGCCGATTTCTTGATCCGGAAGCCGCCCAAGGAGAAGCTCGTCGAGGTCCGCGGGAATCGGATCCTGGTGAAGAAGTCCGTCCACTTCGTCACCGGCGAGGCGCACCTCGCGCCCGACGCAGCGGCCCTCCTCGACAACGTCGTGGACGTCCTCGTGGAGAAGCCGGCGATCCGTGTGCGGGTCGAGGGCCACACGGACAACGTCGGCAGCGACGAGACCAACATGCAGCTATCCAAGGATCGGGCCGAGGCGGTCGTGCAATACCTCGCCTCTCAGGGCATCGATGCCAGCCGACTGTCCGCGGAGGGCTTCGGGTCCACCCGCCCGATCGCGCCAAACCTGACGCGGCGTGGACGCGAACAGAATCGACGCGTAGAGTTCCATATCGTGGAGCAGTAGCGGTGAGTGATGAATCTACCTTCGAAGTCATACCTCACGGATCGCCCGAGCCGTCCAAAGCGGTGCTCTCGCTTTTGACCCGCCCGTCCAAGGGCAAGGTGTTGATCGTCGAGCCGGATCCGGATCTCGCACGCATTCTCGAGGTTCGCCTCGCGCGCGAGGGGCACGACGTGATCCTGACGAACGACGGCAGCGCTGCGGTTCGCGCGGCCGCCGAGGAGCACGTCGACGTCGCGCTGATCGATCAGACGCTCGACGACATCTCGATCTTCGAGGTGCTGAGCTCGCTCCAGGAGCGGTCGCCCCAGTTCGAGGGCATCCTGATGTCCGTCGACGCCACCACCGACTTCGTCCTGCGCGCCTACGCCGCCGGCGCGTTCGACGTCGTCGCGAAGCCGATCTCCGATCTCAAGATCGTGCTCCACAAGGTGAAGAAGGCCCTCGGGAAGGTGCTCGCGGAGCGCGACCGGCACGAGCTTGCGCGCGTGCTTCACGCCCAGACGCAGGACATCGCCAAGCGAGAGGTGCTCGCCATCCAGCACGGCGGCGATCAGCCCGAGGACGACGACTCCACGGCGCTCGACCTCGACAACATGTCGGGCGTCGATCCGCTGACGGGCCTGCCCAATCGGCGCGCCGCCGAGGAGCGCTTCCGCAAGGAGACGGCCCGGGCCCTCCGCTACGATCGCCCGTTGTGCATCGCGCTCGCCAGCGTCGACATGCTCGACGACGTCGTGACCCGACACGGGAGCGAGGTCGCCGACGGCGTGCTGCGCGGGATCGCGTCGATGTTCTCGGGCATGGTGCGGGACGTCGACTTCGTCGCGCGCCGCCAGGGCGGCGAGTTCCTCTTCATCTTCCCGGAGACACCCAAGGACTCGGGCTACGTGGTGGTGGAGCGCATCCGCCAGCGTCTCGCGCAGACCTCGTTCACGGAGTCGTACGGGCTCGAAGACGCCGGCGAGTTCCACATCACCGCGAGCTTCGGTGTCGCCGGACTGCCGACCGACACGATGAACGGCGAGATCCTCCACGACGCCGCCGAGGCCGCGCTCGATCGCGCGAAGGTCGAGGCCGACAAGGTCGTGCTGTTCGACGGCGCGATGGCCCACCACGCCGAGTGATCCCCACATCGGAGGAAGTCGCGCATCGCCCCGGGGCGGGTACGCGGCGGCGCGTCGGAATACGATTTTTTTGGAACAGACCCTGCGCAGAGACGCGCGGCCTCCCTCCACCCGCTCCATCGTCCGGTGTGGGACTGGTCGGCGGCCTCGAACTCTGGCCCAATATCCGAGGCGGATCGTCATCGTGAGTCCACACCAGCAGTCGTACGTAAAGTGGCTAGGAGAAGTTGTCTCGAGCCTCCGCTTGTGAGCGTTTGGCGAGGACCGAAGCGTCATGCTGATTGAACTCGCCATGCACAGCGCTCTGCTCGGCGCTACCTTCCTCGCTCCTCCGATCATCGACCAACCCGCTGAACCTCCCGCGTGCAAGCTCGGTCAGGAGCGCACGTACTCGTTCGAGGTCGCGAGCTGGGGCGATACGCTGCAAGGCTTCATGGATCAGGTCGGGGCCGGTCCGCGCGCCGCGCAGCAGGTCCAGCGCGCGGTGCGGCGCCTCTACAAGATCGACAACATCTTCCCGCACAACCACGTCGATCTCGGGATGAGCCGCGGCGGCGTGATCCGCTGGTTCCGGTACCGCCCCACGCTGACCGCCGGTGTCTGTGCGGAGCGGATCGGCCGGGACACCTGGAAGGTGTCGCGGGTCGACGTCCAGATCGATCGCGACGTCGAGGTGGTCGAGCTCGACGGTCACCCCTCGCTGCTCCTCTCCATCGAGGACATGGACGAGGATCCGTCCCTGGCCGACCTGATCGCGGACCTCTTCCCCACCAAGGAGCTCCAGAAGATCCAGCTGCTGGTCGAGAAGCTCAGCGTCGAAGGTCAGTTCCTCACCTACACCCGCATCCTGGGCGCCCAAGCGATCGTCGCCGGCAAGGAGATGCGCGCCTTCTACTTCGAGCACGCGGACGGCCGCGGCGGCTACTACACCGAGAACGCCGTCCCCCTGCGCGAGATCCCGCTCTACCGCCCGGTGCCCCACTCGTTCCTGGTCAGCACCTTCGGCCTCCGGCGCCACCCGATCCGCCACGTGAAGCGCGCCCACAAGGGCATCGACTTCGCCGCGCCCATGGACACCGTGGTCCACGCGGCCGCCAACGGCACCATCGTCGAGGCCCGCTATCTGGGCCCGCTCGGCCGCATGATCACGATCGACCACGGCCGCGGCCTGAAGACGCGCTACGCCCACCTCAACCGCTACTTCCCGGGGATCCGCCCCGGCGTCCGCGTGCACCGCGGCCAGCCGATCGGCCACGTCGGGACGACCGGCCTCTCGACCGGCGCCCACCTCCACTTCGAGACGCTGATCGACGACGAGCACGTGAACCCGCTCCGCGTCACCACGCCGCCGCCGCCCGCCATCTCGGACGACCTCATGCCCGAGTTCCAGAAGCGCGTGGCCGACATGCTGAAGCAGCTGGACCTCAACGGCGGCGCGCCGGCCGGCGCCTAGCTAGGAGCGTGTAGCGCGTAAGCGCTCACGCGACCCCGGTCCGGGTCCCGGTCCCGGTCCGGGTCCCGATCTGAAGATGGCTGCCTTGAGTCAGACGCTCGCGACGGTCGCGAGCTTCGATCGGTAGAGCTTGAGCAGGTTGTGGTGAGGCAGACGAGCGTCCACTCGGCTCGTACCTTGAAGAAGGAGCGGAGCGAGAACCGGCGGAATCCTCGTGCCCCTTTGATCTGTCCGAGCGCCGGTTCGACGATACTCTTCCTGCGGGCGTAGACCGCCTTGCCGTCGCGCGTTTGCAACTTGTCTCGCATTCGCTTGCGAGCGAGCGAGGCAGGTGTGGGCTCCGAAGCTGATGAGGACGGAGTCGACGCGTCTTGGTTCTGTTCGCGTCCAACAGCGATGTGGGCATCGATCTGATTGTTGTCGCAGAATTCGATGTTGGTCGCGCTCAGATAGCCGTTGTCTGCCGTCATCTTCCGCGGAGCATCGCCGCAGTTGCCGAACACATCACGGAGCATCGGGACGAGGTGTTGCTGATCAGGTGCCTGGTTGCTGACCCCTTCGGCGACAATCACCTGAGCGTGCTCATCTACGACAACTTGGGCATTGTAGGCCTGGAGGTACGCTCCATCCTTCAACATGATCCTGCTGTCTGAGTCGGTGAAGTTCCTCTGAGCGTTGGGCCTCGGTGTGCCGTCCACATGGTTCGAGCTGGTCAGCCTGCGCTCTTGCCTTCTCGGCTCGAGTTCTCGCTCGCTTCTGCTCCACCAGATCCACAAGAGCATCATCCGCTTTGCTCTGCTGCTCTTCGGCTTGCCTGCGCAATTTCTCCGCGCGAGCCCTGGCGGCATCCTGTTCCAGCGCAGCCTTCGCTTCTCGAATGCGGGCAAGGCGGGATTCACGGCGAGCGAGCTCCGCTGGGATGTCCTCTTCAGTCTCTTCAACGCCCAGCCGCTCGTCTTCCTCTTGGTCAAAGTGGACGAGCTACCGCAAGCTAGCTTGCATGGTCACTCTCGATCACGAGAATCTCGAGGTCTACCAGCTCGCCGTCGAGTATGCCGACATCGCTGAAGAGATCGCACAAGAACTGCAACCCGGTCACGCTCACGTCCGCGATCAGCTTCGGCGGGCATCCGATTCCATCGTGAACGACACCGCCGAGGGCGCCGGAGAGCTCAATCCACCTGAGAAGGCTCGCTTATACCGGATGGCACTTCGCTCTGGCACCGAAAGCGCCGCCTCACTCCACACCTGCTTGAGGCGCCGACTCGCCAACGAGCAGAAGGTCCAAGCCGCCAGAGCCAAGCTCAAGCGCGTTGTCGAGAGGCTCACGCGCCTCATCAAGTCGATGAACGCACGCCGGGCTGCATGATCGCCATCGGGACCGGGACCGGGACCGGGACCCGGACCGGGCTCGCGGTAGCGCTACGCGTTACACGCTCCTAGTCAGTCCTCACGAACTCCCTCAGGTAGCCGATCAGCATCCGCTGGGTCTCCGCGAGGAGCTTTCGCGCGACCGAATGGGTCTCTCTCCGCGCGTAGAACAGGAACGACGTGGTCGTGTTGACGAGGGTGGTCGCGACCAGCCGGCGCTTGGCCCGCGGTAGGTCGGTGTAGACCGCGATCAGCTGGCCGGTCCGGTCGATGAGCTCCTGGGTCATGGCGCGGTCGGCGGCCTCGAACATCCCGTAGAGGTGCAGGTTCCGGTAGAGCGCGCCCGCCGTGATGTCGGAGCGCTCCCACTCGAAGTACGCGACGAGCATCTCGCCGAGGATGTCCTCCCAGCCCTTGGCCAGGAGCTCGGGGCTGAGGATCTCCTCGAAGAGCGAGCGCGTGCGCTCGATGCAGCGCTCGGCGAGCGCCTCGAAGAGGGCCTGCTTGTTGGGGAAGAACTGGTAGATCGAGCCGATGGAGGTACCCGCCTGCTCGGCGATCGCGTCGACGGTGGCGCTGTCGTAGCCGGTGTCCCGGAAGATCTCGGCGGCCGCGTCGAGGATCGCCTCGACCCGCTTCTTGGACCGTGCCTGCGTCGGCACGCGTCGGACGGCTGGTCTCCGTTTTTTCATCCGTCGGCCCTTGACGAAACATGAGGATGTCCTCATATTTTGTCAAACATGAGGATGGCCTCATGTTTCGAGGTACCCGATGATCTCCGATATTCTCGATTTCCGGCGCGACCCCCTCGGCACGGTGGTGGAAGGGATGCGCCGTGGGACGGCGCTGGTCTGGTATCGATTCGGTCCGTTCCGGGCGGTGCTGGCGAACCGCTCGGACGACGTCGAGCACGTGCTGGTCCAGAACCACGAGAACTACGTGAAGGGCCGGAACTACGAGCCGCTCAAGCTCTGCTTGGGCGAGGGCCTGGTCACCAGCGAGGGCGCCCTCTGGCGGAAGCAGCGGCGCCTGGTCCAGCCCGGCTTCCACCACAAGAGCCTGGCCGGGTTCGCCGACACCATGGGCCGGGCCACCCGCGACCTCCTCTCCCGCTGGGCGGAGGGCGGCATCACCCAGGTCGACATCCACCAGGAGATGATGCGGCTGACCTTCCGGATCGTCGGGCTGACGCTGTTCTCCACCGACGTCGAGGCCGAGGCGGATCGGATCGGCGAAGCGCTCGGCTTCCTCCTCCACTGGACGAACGAGCGCGCCGAGTCCTTCGTCCGCTGGCCGATGTGGCTCCCCACGCCGGGCAACCTCCGCTACGCGCGCTACCAGAAGATCTTCGACGGTCTGGTCTTCGGGATCATCCGCGAGCGCAAAGCGAGCGAGGCCTCCCGAAAGGGCGATCTGCTCGACATGCTGATGGCGACCGACATGCCCGAGCAGCAGCTGCGGGACGAAGCGATCACGCTGGCGGTGGCGGGCCACGAGACCACGGCCAACGCCCTGAGCTGGACCTTCTATCTGCTCTCCAGGCACCCCGACATCGAGCGGCGCCTCTACGAAGAGGTCGATCGCGTGCTCGGGGGACGCAACCCCACGCTGGCCGAGCTGGCGCAGCTCGAGCTCACCGAGTGCGTGCTCAAGGAGTCGATGCGTCTCTACCCCCCGGTGTGGGCCTTCGAACGGCAATCGATCGGGGAGGACGTCATCGGCGGGCAGCCGGTGCGCCCTGGGACCTTCGTGATGATGGTGCCCTACACGCTCCATCGCGATCCGGCGTACTGGGACAATCCGGAGGGTTTCGATCCCGATCGATTCCTTCCTGGCCGCGAGAAAGATCGACCTCGGTTCGCCTACATTCCGTTCGGTGGCGGCCCGCGCGTCTGCATCGGCAACGCGTTCGCATTGATGGAGGCCAAGATCATCCTCGCCACGGTGCTCTCTCAACATCGCCTCGAGCTGGTACCCGGGCACCGGGTCGTCGAAGATCCGTCGATCACGCTGCGGCCTCGCTACGGGGTGCAAGTCACCTTGCATCCTCGACGCTGACAGCCCCACGATGGTGGGATGAGTTCCTTCAACGAGGAGCTGGACCGGCTGGCGCGTCACGCCGATCCCGTCGAAGGGTTCTTCGGACCCGACAGCGCCGCCTGGAAGATCAACCGCGAGGGCGTGCTCTACTTCGGCGGGATGCGCGCGCTCTTGATGCAGATCGCGCATCCGAAGGTCGCGCAGGGCGTCGCCGACCACAGCAACTTCGAGGCGGATCCGTTGGGTCGCGCGCTCAGGACCTTCTCCACCGTCTACCAGATCGTGTACGGCGATCGCGACACTGCGCTGGCAGCGGCCGCGCGGGTCCACGCGATCCACCAGAAGGTGCGCGGCCGGCTCGCCGATGATCTGCCGGTGGCCGACTCGAGCTACGCGGCGCTCGATCCCGAGCTGCTCTTCTGGGTGCTGGCCACGCTGATCGACTCGGTCAAGTTCGCGTACGAGCTCTACCTCGACCCCCTCCCAACCGAGCGGTGGACACACTTCTACGAAGACTGCCGCCTGGCCGCGCGCCTGTTCGGCATCCGCGATCTCTCGATGATGCCGCCGACCTTCGCCGCATTCGAAGAGAAGCTCGAGTCGCTGATCGCGAGCGACACGATCACGGTGTCGCCGACGGCCAGGCGGCTCGCGAGCAAGCTGGTGGATCGGGGACCGCTCAAGTCGAAGGCGACCAAGCCCCTGCTCTACGTGCTGGCCGCGGGCACGCTGCCCGAGAAGCTCCGCGCCGACTTCGGCTTCTCCTGGAGCCTCCCGGTGCGGGCGACCTTCAGGGCGGGAACGGGCGCCGTCCGCCTGGCCGCGCACGTCTTGCCCCGAGCACTGAGGAGCGCGCCCGTGGCCCTGAAGGCCGATCTCCGCTGCGGCCTCGTCCGCCTCCGCCGTCGCGCGACCCTGGCCCGGCCTTGAGCCGAAAAGCCTCAAAACCGGCCGTGCAACCGTTCCAGACGATATTTGACACTGTCATATAACAGTGTTATATACAGCGCAGATGGAGCTGACGCCCATTCGAGGCCTGGCAGAGGCCGTGGCCGCCGCGCTGTCCGTCGACTACGACGGGCCCGACAACGGGCAGGTCCGCCGGGTGCCGGACACGCGAAGCATCCGCTACTACACCACGCTGGGCATGCTCGACCGCCCGGCCGCCATGGACGGGCGGACCGCGCTCTACGGCGAGCGCCACCTCCTGCAGCTGGTGGCGATCAAGCGGCTGCAGGCGGAGGGCCTCTCGCTGTCCGAGATCCAGGCCAGGCTGACGGGCCTCTCGGCGAGGGGCCTGGCTGAGCTCGCGCGCCTCCCGGCGCCCATCGAAACAAAGTCGCGCACCAAACCGCGCGCGACCGCGTTCTGGAAGGAAGAGCCGGGACCCGCGCCGCCGCGGGCAATCGAGCGCGAGCGGGCCCCGGAAGACCGACGGGCTTCGCTCACCGCCTTCGAGGTGGGCCCGCTGGCCCTGCTCTTCCGCCGGGTTCGCGAAATCGATGACGCCGATGCGGCCCTCCTCCTCGAGGCGGCCGCGCCGTTGCTTCGGGTCCTCGAGACGCGGGGCTTGATCGCTCCGCTCGAGGCAGAAAGGAATGAAGAAGAATGACCAGCACGATCGAGTTTTTGTCAGAGGAGGAGATCATGCGGACGCGCGACCGCGAGGCCGGATTCGGCGCGCTCCGGACCGAACGCGGGGCCCTGCCGCTGGAGGCGATGCGGGTCGACGCCAAGATCGACGGGCTGGTCGCCGAGGTCGAGGTTCGCCAGACGTTCATCAACACGATCGGTGAGCCGATGGAGGCGACCTACATCTTCCCGCTTCCGGATCGCGGCGCGGTCACCCGCTTCCAGATGGAGGTCGCCGGCCGCGTGATCCACGGGATCATCGAGGAGCGCCAGCAGGCGCGGGAGCGCTACGACCGCGCCATCGCGCAGGGCCATCGCGCCGCCATCACCGAGGAGGAGCGTGCGGGCGTCTTCACCATGCGCGTGGGGAACATCATGCCCGGCGAGCGCGCGACCGTGCAGCTCACGCTCACCGGCCCGCTGCCGTACGACCAGGGTGAGGCCACCTTCCGCTTCCCGCTGGTGGTCGCGCCCCGCTACATCCCGGGCGCTCCCCTCGGCGGTGGGGACGTCGGCAAGGGCGTCGCGCTCGACACGGACGCGGTGCCGGACGCCTCCCGGATCACGCCCCCGGTGCTATTGCCCGGCTTCCCCAACCCGATCCGGCTCGAGCTCCGCGCGGAGCTACGAGGTCAGACCTCGCGCCTGCGTTCCTCGCTCCACGCGATCGTCGAGCGCGAGGGGCAAGGCGTGTCGCTCGTCGAGATCCATCCCGGCGAGCGTCTCGACCGCGACTTCATCCTCCGCTTCGCCGTTGGTGGCGACTCGGAGGCAGAGCGGGCGGACGCGGTTCGCACCTCGCTGCTGCTGACCCCCGACGCGACGGACGACGAGGGCTCGTTCCTGCTCACGCTGGTGCCTCCCGCCCACCTCTCGCGATCGAACAAGCCCCGCGACGTGGTGTTCGTGCTCGATCGCTCGGGGAGCATGGGAGGCTGGAAGATGGTGGCGGCCCGCCGCGCGGTGGCACGGATGGTCGACACGCTGCGAGACCGAGATCGATTCACGGTGGCGGCCTTCGACGATCAGATCGAGACGCCTCCGGACTTCGGCGCCGGGCTGGTCGACGGCACCGACCGCAACCGCTTCCGGGCGGTCGAGTTCCTGTCGGGCATCGAGGCGCGCGGTGGGACCGAGATGGCGCAACCGCTCGATCGCGCTGCCACGCAGCTCGCGGGGGGCTATCAGGACCGCGAGCGCGCGATCGTGCTGGTGACCGACGGGCAGGTGGGCAACGAGGATCAGATCCTGCGCCTCCTGGGCGGCAAGATCCGGAACGTCCGGATCTTCTGCGTCGGGATCGATCAGGCCGTGAACGCGGCGTTTCTCAAGCGACTCGCGGATCTGGGCGGCGGTCTCGCCGAGCTGGTCGAGTCCGAGGACCGTCTGGACGAGGTCATGGATCGAATCCATCGGCGAATCGGGACCCCGGTGCTCACGGAGCTCTCGCTGCGTGGACAGGATCTCGACATCGATCCGCGATCGATCGCGCCGCATCGGCTGCCCGATCTGTTCGCCGGAGCGCCGGTCCTGATCGGCGGGCGGTATCGCGGTCGCGCAGGCGGCGCGGTCCACCTGGCGGGGAGCGACGCCGGCGGTCGAGCCTGGTCCGACACCGTCCCGGGTCGCACCTCTGCGAGCGCCGCCGTGACGACGATCTGGGCCCGCGCCCGGGTTCGGGATCTCGAAGATCGCTACGTGCTCTCGCGCGACTCGAGCCTCGAGCGCGAGATCGTGTCGACGTCCCTCCGGTTCTCGGTCCTGTGCCGATTCACGGCGTTCGTCGCGGTCGACGAGGCCGAACGCGTCAACGCGGGCGGCCACCTCCGGGACGTGATGCAACCCGTCGACGCGCCCGCCGGTTGGGACATGTTCAGGGGCGGCGCGGGCGGCGGCGCGATCGCGTCGAATGCACCCCTACCGGCGGCGCCCGCGGCCGTGGCCAAGAAGGCGCGCATGCGGCGGTCGGAGGTGTACGGGCTCGACCGCAAGATGGACAAGTCCGACGAGGTGGCGGCGTACGACGACTTCGCCGAGTGTGAAGCCGAGCCGGAGCCCGCGCGTCGGGTGCTTCGGTACGATCAGGCCCCACGCGACCTGGGGAAACGCGAGGAGCACCGCGCTCGCGACGCGACCGAGCTGCTGCTCTCCGCGGTGCGGGCGTCCGGGGACCCGTCCGAGCAGGTCCGTCTGCTCGCGGCCGGCCTGCCGCAGGTGATCGAGGCCCTCCGCGCGCGCGGGGCCGACGAGGCCAAGATCCAGGCGCTCGAGGTGCTCCTGGTCGAGCTCGCCCACGCGATCGTCGGGGCGCAGGCACACGATGACGACCTGGCGGCGCTGGTGACCCGCGCGCTCGAGCTCCTCAGGCGGGACACTTCGGCGCGTCCGTTCTGGAAGTGAGGTCGCTGCCGCTCAGCGCCCTCCCAGCCAGCGCGTCGCCCTGGTCGCGACGTCGGCGGGGTCGACTTTCCGGAAGGAGTGGTCGGCCCCGCCGAAGACCTCGATCGTGGCGCGCGGTCCGATCCGCTCGATCACACCCCGGAGGAGCGGGAGATCCGCGAGGTCGTCCCGATCGCCGGTGAGAAACAGCATCGGCACCTCGAGCCCGTACAGGTGCGCATCGCGAAGCTTCGTCTTCTGCTTGGGCGGGTGCAGCGGGTAGCTGAGGAACACCAGACCGTCCGCGCGATCGCCGTCCGCCACCAGCATCGAGGCGACCCGCCCGCCCATCGAGCGCCCGCCCAGGAACAAGCGGTCGGTCCCGGGAGACGCGGCCTTCAGCGCGGCCACGGTGGCCCGCGCCGAGTCGATCAGCTTCGGCATCCGGTCCGGCATCCGCTTTCCCTCGATGCGGTAGGCGAATCGAGCCCGCGCCGCACGCCCGCCCTGCGCGGCTACCGCAGCGGCGAGCGACACGACGTGGGGCTGATCGATGTCGCCGCCGGCGCCGTGCCACAAGACGAGCAGCACGCCCGATAGCGGCCCCTCCCCATCCGGCGAATGCACCACCCAAGGCTCGCTCGTCATCGCGCTCTGCCCATACTATGCGGGGATCGAAGTGGCGATCGTGGAGCTCCAGCGTCCGCTCGGCCGCCACGCCGACGGCCAGATGTATCTCGGGTCGGTCCTCACCACCTCCGGTCGCCGCGGCGCGGTGATCCGGATCTTCCACCCCGACGCGGAGGCCGCCGCCGGCGAGCTCGAGGCCGTCGTCCGCCGGGCGCAGCATCCGGGCGTGGTGCGGATGATCGACGCGGGCCACGACCCTCGCTTCGGTCGCTTCCTCGCCTTCGACGCGGTCCGCGGCAGGACGCTCCTCGACCTCGTCGGGTTCCACTGGCCCCCCGACAGCTTCTCGCTGCACGTGATCCGCGAGCTCACGATCGCCCTGATCGCGATGCACGAGGCGGGCTTGGTCGTCCGCCACCTCTCACCCTCGACGATCCTGCTGACCGTGGACGGGCGCGTGCTCTTGCTCCCGCCGGGCGTGGCCGACACCGCGCTGGCATATCTGTCACCGGAGCAGATCCGCGGCGAGGCGCTCACGACGGCCAGCGATCTCTTCAACCTGGGCGTGGTGGCGGCCGAGCTCCTCACCCGCGCGCACCCGTTCGCGCGCCCCGGCGCCAGCGAGATCCAGCTCTTGCAAGCGATCATCGCGGGCGTACACCCACCGTGGGGACCCGAGCTCTCCGCGCCGCTGGCGGAACGCCTCGACGCGCTCCTCGACCTCCACCCGGACCGGCGTCCAACCGCCGCACAGCTCTTCGGCCGGATGGCCGCCATCTGTCCGGATTTCCGCGAGCCCCGGAGCCGACGCCGATGTCGGCATTTGGTCGCTCAGGCCGTGACGACGGGCCGCTTCGGAGGGTGAGTGCACTCACCGCGTTTCAGAGGGTTGCTTTGCACATCGGGCCGTCCGAATCTTACGGCTTGATGCCGCTCTCCCACCTCCTCGGTCGAGGCGCCCTCGTCCTGCTCGCCGGCGCCGTGGCGCTCTCCGCAGGGTGCCGCAAGCGCGGCCTCAGCCGCGACACGGTCGAGAATCTGCCGCCGATCGAGATCACCGAGTTCAACGTCGATGTCCGGCAGACGACCTGCAGCTTCGGTGTGGTCGAGGCCGCCAAGGCCGTGAAGCCGGCGCTCGAGAAAGAGCTGATGCGCCAGGGTTTCACGGTGGCGGCACAGGGTCAGGGGATCATGACCGCGAAGGGCAACGCGATGGTCGCCGGCTGCAAGGGCGACGGCGGCCTCGCGACCGTGACGCTGTCGGTCTTCGCGCACGACGGCCAGCGCCTGGCGCGTGCGACCCGCAAGGCCAAGCTCAACGGACACGACGAGGGGAGCGGGATCAACTCGGCGACCGCAGCCGCCGAGGACGTGGTCACTCTGCTCGGTCGCTCCAAGCAGATCCGCAAGTACGCCTCCCAGGAGCATCCGGACCGGGGGACGGCGGTAGCGCTGAGAACCTCGACCAACGATCCACCCCCGCCCGACGAGCACGAGGACGATCCGCCGGCGCGGCCAGATCCGCCCCCGGTGGTGGATCCGCCCCATGCTCCGCCCCCACCTGCGCAGACCGACGACGGAATCGACGCGCCGCCGCTCAACCCCGATTGGGTCGTCGCGGTGATGGACGTGAAGGATCTGAATGCCGGCAACAAGGGCGCGATCGGGCCCGATCTGATCCGAAACCTCGGCAGTCAGCTCCGGATCTTCATCGCTCAGCGCGGCGCGAAGACCGTCGATCAGAGCGCCCAGGACCTGGCGCTCCGCGATCAGATCAAGGAGATGAAGAACGAGAGCTACAAGACCTGCTACGACGACTCTTGTCAGATCGAGCTCGGCAAGGCCCTCGCCGCCAGCCACATTCTGCGCTCGCAGGTGACCCGATTCGGCAGCCGTTGCGTGCTCAACGCCGAGCTCTTCGACCTCCGCCGGGAGGTCACCATCGCCGCTTCGTCGTCGCGCGGAGACTGCGAACCCGAAGGCTTTCTCCGGATGAGCCAAGAGGTCGCGAACGGCTTGCGGGTGCAGTAAATCAGCGCGTCTCAGTCCTGGTCTCCCCGGCAAGATCCGCTGGACGATCCCGGTGGATGACGATAGTTGCATCTGTCGATGGTCGATCCCGTCGCGATCACCGCCTACTCGGCGTGCAACGGCCTCGGCCGGACCACCGGGGAGATCGTGCAAAAGCTCGCGCGGGGCGAGCACGGGCTGTCGCGCTGCCCGCTGGACGTGCCGTTCGAGACGGTCTGCGGCACGGTTCCGGGACCACAACCCCCACCGCCTTCGAAATATTCGACGTACGACTCCCGGGTCCTCCGTCTCGCGCTGATGGCCTTCGAGGAGATCGCGCCCGCCATCGACGCTGCGCGACGACGCCACGGTGATCGAAGGATCGGCGTGGTCCTGGCCACCAGCACCGGCGGGATCGAATCCACCGAGCTGGCCTACTTCGCCTGGCGCAAGACCGGGCTGTTCCCGCCTGCCCACGACCTCCGCAAGCAACACCAGTTCTCGGCGTTCGCGGACGTCATCGCGGACCTCGGCGGCATGGGCGGGCCCCGCTACGTGATCTCGACGGCCTGTTCCTCGAGCGGCAAGGCACTCGCGTCCGCGCAGCGCTTGCTGTGGAGCGGCTGGTGCGACGCAGTCCTAGTCGGTGGCGTCGATGCGCTCTGCTACACCACGGTCCGCGGCTTCCACAGCCTCGGTGTGCTGTCCCCGGTGCCGTGCCGTCCGTTCGCCGCCGATCGGCCCGGGATGAACATCGGCGAGGGCGCCGCCTTTCTCCTCATCGAGCGCGACGGCCCCGGCCCGCGGGTGCTCGGGGTTGGCGAGAGCTCCGACGCCTTCCACATGTCGGCCCCCGATCCGGAGGGAAGCGGCGCGCGGATGGCGATGGAGCAGGCCCTCGCGCAAGCTGGCTTGCAGCCAGAGGACGTCGATCACGTGAATGCGCACGGCACCGGGACCGCGCGCAACGACACGGCCGAGGCCAAGGCGATCCACGCGGTGTTCGGATCCCGGGTCCCGGTGGTCTCCACGAAGGGCTACACGGGTCATACGCTCGGCGCCGGCGGTGCGACTGAGGCCGTGCTCTCGCTGATCGCGCTCGAGCAGGGCTGGATCCCCGCCAGCCTCGGCGGCAACCCCGTCGATCCCGCCCTCTCGATCAACGTGATCCAGGAGCGGACCGAACGCCGTCTCAGGACCGTGCTCAGCAACTCCTTCGCCTTCGGCGGCAACAACGTCAGCGTGCTGCTCGGAGAAGCCCGGTGATCTCGGCGTACGTCAAAGGGCTCGGCGTCTGGACGGGTGACCTGCCGCCGCCCTGCAAGATCGTCGACAGCCGTCTCGGTCGCGGCACCAGCCACGCCACGCGCATGGCGATCGATTGTGCGGCGCAGGCAAGTCAGCATGCCGGCTTCGACCTCACCCAGCTCGCCGCGGTGTTCGGATCGGCGCTCGGCGAGATCGAGATCGCGATCGAGCAACTCGCGATGATGCTCTCCGAGGAGGGCATCGTCTCGCCGGCGCGCTTCAAGAACAGCGTGCACAACACCGCCAGCGGGGTCCTCTCGATCGCCAGCAAGAACAGGGGCTTCACCAGCGCGATCGCGGCCGGCGATCACACGCTCCCCGCGACGTTGCTGGAGACGATGCTGTTGCTGGAGACCGGGAAGGCGACCCAGGCGATCGCCGTCGTCGCCGACGAGGCCACCCCCGAGCCGCTCCGGAGCGCCCGGCGCGATAACGAGTACGCGGCGCTGGGAGCGGCGTTCGCGCTGGATCGCTCGCCGGAGCGTGCGCTGGCGAAGCTGACGCTCGCGCAGAACGCCGACGGTGAGCCGCTGTCGATCCCGACACCGTTCGAGTTCAACCCGTGCGCGGCGGGACTCGCGCTGCATGCCCTGGTCGAGGCGCACCAGAGCGGTACCTACGTCCTCTCCTCTCCCCCACTCGGGCAGGGTTGGTCGGTGAGACTCGAATGCAGTCGATGACCTCCCGGCAGCTCTCGATCTCGCCGATCGAGGAGGTCATCCCGCACTCGGGGCGGATGATCCTGCTCGATCGCATGGTGGCGATCGAAGAAGGGCGGCTCACCGCCGAGGTCGTGCTGCGCGCAGACTCCATGTTCGTTCGGAGCGGGCGCGCCCGGGCGATCGTGACCGTCGAGTACATGGCGCAGACCGTCGCGGCCTACGTGGGTACGCTCGCCCGCTCCCGCGGCGAGCCGGTCGAGATCGGGTTCCTGATCGGGATCCGCGAGCTGACGCTGGCGACCGGGACGCTCGAGGCCGGGGACGTCCTCGAGGTCGAAGCGCGGCACGTATGGGGCGACTCCAAGCTCGGCAGCTTCACGACCACGACGCGTAGAAACGGTGAGGTGATCGCGGACGCCACGCTCACCGTGTATCGCGGCGAGCTCCCTCCGGAGGGTCCATGAAACCGCTCGCGCTGATCACGGGCGCCAGCCGCGGCATCGGCGCCGCCATCGCCAAGAGGCTGGCGGCCGACGGCTTTCCGGTGCTCCTGAACTTCCGCAGCAACGTGTCGTCCGCGGAGCAGGTGCGCAGCGAGATCGAGGCGGCGGGCGGTCGCGCCGAGCTCATGCCGTTCGACGTCAAGGATCGCGTCACCGTCACCGCCGTCCTCGAGACGAAGCTCGGCGAGGGCACCCCGATCGGGGTGGTCGTCAACAACGCGGGCGTGGCCAAGGACGGGCCGTTCCCAGCGATGAAGCACGAGGACTGGGAAGAGGTCACCCGCACCACCCTCGACGGCTTCTTCAACGTCACCCGTCCGCTGGTGATGCCGATGGTGCGACAGAAGTGGGGCCGGATCGTCAACATCTCCTCGGTCTCGGGCGTCATGGGCAATCGAGGGCAGACCAACTACTCGGCCGCCAAGGCCGGGCTGATCGGCGCCACGCGCTCGCTCTCCATCGAGGTGGCCAAGCGCGGCATCACGGTCAACGCGGTCGCTCCCGGACTGATCGAGACGGACATGATCTCCGGGGCACCGATCGAGGAGATTCTCAAGCTCGTTCCCATGCGCCGCCTCGGTCAGCCCGACGAGGTGGCATCACTGGTCGCCTTTCTGGTGAGCGACCAGGCCAGCTACATCACCGGACAGGTCATCGGCATCAACGGAGGACTCGCATGAGCAACCGCGTGGTCATCACAGGAATCGGCTTCGCGAGCCCGATCGGACACGACCTCGACACGGTCTCGAGCGCGCTCACGAACGATCGACACGGCATCGTCACGATGACCGACTGGGGCTTCGCGGATCAGCTGCAGACGCGCCTGGCCGGGAGGATCGACGATCTCGAGCTCGAGCGAGCTGGAACCGCAAGAAGGTGCGCACGATGGGCCGCGTTGCGCTGCTGGCCACGTTCGCCACCGAGCGGGCGATCGCAGAGCGCCGGCATCGGCGAGGACTACCTGGCCTCGGGCAAGGTGGGCCTCGCGTACGGATCCACCCACGGCTCCAGCACGGAGGTCGAGGACTACTGCGGCAAGCTGTTCCGCAACGGCAGCCTCAAGGGCCTCGCCTCGAGCGCCTACCTCAAGTTCATGAGCCACACCTGCGCCGCCAACCTGGCGCAGTTCTACGGCATCAAGGGGCGCGTCATCACCACCTGCGCGGCCTGCGTCAGCGCCAGCCAGGCGATCGGCTATGGCTACGAGGCCGTGAAGCACGGGATCATGGAGAGCATGGTCTGCGGCGGCGCCGAGGAGCTCCACTTCATCCACGCGGGCGTGTTCGACATCATGTTCGCGACGTCCACCAAGTACAACGATCGGCCCGAGCTGAGCCCGCGGCCGTTCGACGAGGGACGCGACGGGCTGGTCGTCGCCGAGGGCGCCGGCACGCTGGTGCTCGAGAGCTACGAGCGCGCCAAGGCGCGGACGCACCCATCCTCGCCGAGGTCATCGGCTTCGGCACCAACTGCGACGGCACGCACGTCACCTCGCCGTCGGTGCAGGGCATGACCGGCGCGATGCGGCTCGCGCTGGGCGACGCCGCCATGCCGCCGGAGGCGATCGACTACATCAACGCGCACGCCACCGCGACCAACGTCGGCGACATCGCGGAGAGCCACGCGACCATGGAGGTGTTCGGCGACAAGACGCCGATCAGCTCCACCAAGGGCTTCACCGGCCACACGCTGGGCGCGTGCGGCGCGATCGAGCTGGCGTTCTGTATGGCGATGATGCGGGACGGCTTCCTCGCGCCGACCCGCAACCTCGAGGAGCTGGATCCCGAGTGCGCGGCGCTCGACTACATCAAGGGCCCTGCGCGCCAGGCCAAGCCGCGGATCTGATGAGCAACAACTTCGCGTTCGGCGGCATCAACACCTCGCTCATCATCAAGCACCCATGACGCCGACCTACGACGTCCTGGTCGCGGGCGGTGGGCCCGCCGGCTCCACCGTCTCGGCGCTCCTCGCCCAGCAAGGGCACCGGGTCCTGGTCCTGGAGCGCGAGGTCTTCCCGCGCTTTCACATCGGGGAGTCGCTCCTCCCGGTGGGCCTCGGCGTGTTCGAGCGCCTGGGGTTCGAGCCGGCCGACTCCGGCACGTACCTCCGGAAGGACGGCGCCGAGTTTCACAACGAGCGCAACGGGCGCTCGGCCGTCTTCACCTTCGCCTGCGGGCTCGAGGGCACGCCGGGCCACGCATGGCAGGTCGAGCGCTCGAAGTTCGATCATGATCTCCTGAAGCGATCGATGTTCTACGGGGCAGAGGTCCATCAGGGCGAGAAGGTCGCCGACTGGTCGTTCGCCGAAGACCACGTCCGGATCGTGACGGATCACGGCGAGTACACCGGGCGCTACTTCATCGACGCCACCGGACAGGACGCGATGCTGGCCCGCCGCCACCACACCGTCGATCCGATCAAGGGGTTCGGGATGGGCGCCGTGTTCTGTCACTTCGTCGGTCTCTCGGACGCGGTCCACGCCGAGCTGGCGGCGAGCGGCAACATCCGCGTGCTCCTGATCCCCGACGGCTGGATCTGGTCGATCCCGCTCCTCGATCACAAGCTCAGCGTCGGCGTCGTGCGCAACAAGAAGGGTGTCACGCCCGAGGTGCTCGACGAGGAGATCGCGAACAGCCCCATGATCCGTCGCCTCACGGAAGGCGCGACGCGCGCCGAGGCGCGGATGATCCGCAACTTCTCCTTCATCAACAGGAGCTCGCACGGCCCCCGCTGGGCGTGCATCGGAGACGCCGCCTGCTTCCTCGATCCCGTGTTCTCGTCCGGCGTCTCGCTGGCGTTGCTGTCGGGCGAGGCGATGGCCGACGTCCTCTCCGCCGCCCTCGCGAACGGCGAGGAGGCGTCCCCCGAGCTGGCCGCGGCCCTCAGCGCCCACATGCTCCGGGGCTATCGAACCTTCGGCTCGATCATCCAGTCCTTCTACGACACGAACATCGTCGAGAACCTCTTCTTCTACGAGGACCCGGAGGAGGACGCAAAGCGCGGGTTCGTCAGCATCCTGGCCGGCGACCTGTGGCGGACCGACAACCGCTTCCAGGAGGCGCTGATCAACGGGCGCCGCGCCTGGCGTCCTTGATTCGGGGTCCGGACCGACCGGTCTTGGAGCCAGCTCTTCGCCCAACTGTCGGTCAATGTGAGAGTTTGACTTCATTGTCGTGCGATCTCGATCGCGCTGTAGTTCAATGTCAGATTTTGGATGTGGATGTACGCAACTGGACTGAACGTCGTCCGATATCCCTCGGCACCATGCCAGTCCTTCGCGTCAACGACCTTCCGGCCTTCCGCAACACTCCGCTCCTGGATCCCGATCGGGCCGGTCCGAACGAGCTCATGTCCGGTCCCGCGGCGGCGCTGGTGGCGAGGACTCTCCCGGCAGCGGACGTCCCCTTCAAGGATGTCAGCGACATCATCCGCCGGGCGGTCAAGGACAACGGCAATCGACCGATCACGGATCTCAGCGATGCGGTGAAGCTGCTCGCGCAGTGTCCGCAGCTCAAGCAGCAGGTCGGGATGTGGTCCGAGCGGCTGTGCAACCTGCAGCCCAAGATCCTCGAGACCGACCAGGTCGAGATCGAGTTCACGACCACGGTGGCCCTGCCGATCGATCACGGTACGGCGCGTCGCTGGAGTGTCGATCCGCTCACTGCCTTCCTGGATCTCATCCCGGAGGCGAAGGGCGTCCACATCGAGAACAACTCTTGGAGCACCCCGAACGGAGCACCGCTCACCGTCGCGATGATCCAGCGCGGCGACGATCCGTGGCTGCAGGATCTCGCAGACACCGGCTACAACTTCTCCGGTCACCGGACCGCCCCCGACCAGGGCCCGCAGTCGCACGAAGCTGCGCTCGAGGGGCTGAAGAAGCTCGTGATCAACGTCCCAGCGCGCGGTGTGCTCGTCAGCGGCACGCAGCCCGAGACACTCTACGACTTCGGCTCGGTCGTATCGCTCACCGCGTACAACGCCGCCGGGGACGTCCTCGCGGTCGCGACCGTCAAGCCCAAGAACTCCAACCGCACCATCTTCACCCGCGGGGGCCAGCCGATTCGTCAGGACGTGCAGCCCGGGGTCGACACGAACGGCCCGGCGGTCGACGTCGACCGCGTCAAGCTCGAGCTCTCGATGGTCGGCTCCAAGGCGCAGGCGGCGTCGCTCCTCTCGGCGGGCGCCGACGCGCCGGCCAACGGTGTCCGGATGAACGCGAAGCTCGAGGAGCAGGCGATCACGGAGCCCGGAGCGGCCGTCGAGTTCAAGCTCAACGGCGAGACGGTCGTGGCCGCCGAGATCCCGTTCTCGACGCGATTGAACGTCCCGGCCAGCGGCGAAGAGTCGGCGCTGGGCGTCCATCGATACTTCGGCGGCGCCACGCTCGGCGCCATGATGAACGAGCAGGCGCAGCTTCAGGCGCAGGGGACCGACGCCGCCGGCCGTCTCAAGGGCGACGGGCAGCCCGCCGCCTTCCCGGCCTGGACCTTCGCGCTTCCCGAGCGGAACAGCACCACGATCGGCGGCATCAATCTCGCCGACACGCCGTATGACAACGCCGGCCACGCGTTCGCAGCGCCGGAAGGCGTGCGTCTGCAGGACCATCTAAAGACGCTCGGTCTCGACGTTCGTCAGGAGAAGATCACGAATTCGACCGATCAGATCTTCCACGTGACGGTCGGCCGGGACTTCGTGAAGGGCAATGAAAAGCTCGCGATCGACGTCGGCTACCGCGGCGCCGACGGCAACTTCGTGTGGGCGTCCGAGAAGGGCGAGTGCTCGAGGACCGAGCCGAACCTGGTGGAGCTGAACGGGCGCTCGCACGGCTTTGCCGTCCGCGTCCCGGACTCCGTGTATCGCTCCGGTGGTCAGAACGACGCGGCGCCGTTGTACATCAGGCTGTTCCGCCCTGGCACCAGCCGCAGCCTGCCCGTCTACCTCGGCTCGACCTCCTTCGACATGAAGAAGATCGGGCTCGCGCGCGACCAGCTGAGCCAGCCGGATCAGATCTGGGAGGCGATGAAGGAGGTCGAAGCCAACTTCGCGGCGGCCAAGAACGCTGCGATCGGCGAGGGAAAGGTCATCGCGGAGCCGGTGACTGCCAACCAGCTCGACAGGATGCTCGAGGAGGGCCGGTCCTTCGACTTCGTGTACGGCGGCCAGGCCTACTCGGTGGTGAAGGACGAGGCGACCGGCAACGCCGTGCTGAAGCGTGATGCGCAGGTCATCAACCCGAACGCGGACGCGGTGCGCTATCTGACGAACGACGACGTCGTTCCAAACGGTCACTTCGTGATCAGCCTGCAGGGTGTCGTCAACGGTCAGGCGCTCTACGTCAGCCCTGAGCACGGCGTACGGCAGGCCGCGTATCCGTTGCCCGAACCTCAGGGTGAGCACTCTTCGCCGCGCCAGGCGCGCCTCGAGTCGCTACTCGCCGTCGATGCCGAGCAGAACGCTGTTCATCCCGATCTTCTCTGGGGCGGCCTCGAGATCCATGGCGAGCGTCTCAACAGCGACGTCGACAAGGACAAGCTCGTCGCTTCGCTCGGCGAAGATCGTCAGCGGGCGTTCGCGGATCTCCGCGCACGTTCTGCTCAGGACTGCGAAAAGGGCTGCGCCTGAGCCCGGGGACTACGCCTTGTCCGCCAGCAACGGCGCCGTCGAGGGCTGCGCCTCGATCGCGCTGCCGAGGACGCTGAGCGCGCGGGGCCGGAAGAGGATCAAGCCGGCGAGCGCGACCTGGAAGATGCCGACGCCGATCGCGATCGTCTTCGAGAAGGGGATGCCGTTGGACTCGGTGATGTCGGCCATCGTCATGGGGACGAACGCGGCTGCGAATGCGCCGACGTGATAGACGATGCCCATGGCGCGGGCGCGGATCTCGGCGGGGAACAGCGTGTTGAGGAGGAGCGGGGTCACGCCGGCATAGCCCGCGCCGAGCGCGCCGCCCAGGAAGGCGCCCAGGCCCAGCAGATGATCGACGCTCCCGACGTACAGCGGGAGCGCGGGCAGGACCAGCACCGCGGGCAGCATGATCGCCACGGCGACGTTTCGGCGGCCAGCCGTGATGCCGCAGGCGACCGCGCCCACCATCATGCCGATGTTGAAGAGCGCGACGATGTTTCCCACGCGCGCCGAGTCGAGGCCGAGCTCGGTCTTGAGCATGGTCGGATAGAGGCCGGTGAGGCCGTAGTACGCGGAGAAGCCGAGGGCGAGGACCAGCGACGCCCAGATCATGCGGTGCAACACCGGCCGTGTGAAGCCGGAGGGCGCGGGCACGCCGGTCGCGCGCTGCCGGCGCTCGCGGCCCGCCTCCCACTCGGCGCTCTCCGGGACCCAGATGCGGATCGGCAGGACCGCCAGCGCCGGCACGGCGGCGACCACGAACACCGCGCGCCAGCCGAAGTGGGGCACCACCCAGCCGGCCACCAGGCCCGCGAGGAGGTAGCCGACAGCCCAGCTCCCCTGGAGGACGCCCGACGCGATGCCGCGGCTCCGCTGCGGCCAGTTCTCCATCGCCAGCGCGGTGCCGGCGGTCCACTCGGCGCCCATCCCGAAGCCGAAGAGGGTGCGGAGCACCAGCACGGCGGTGAAGGAGCCCGCCAGTGCGACCGAGCCGTCGCAGACCGCGAACCACACCATCGAGAACATCAGGGGGAGCTTTCGGCCCCACCGGTCGGCGGCGGCACCCGCACACCAGCCGCCGGCGAGACGGACCAGGAGCGTCAGCGTGATGGCGCTGGCGGTGGACGTGTGGCTGACGCCGAACTCCTTCGCGATCTCCGGCATGACCAGGAGAAAGACGGTGAAGTCGAAGGCGTCGAGGACCCAGCCGGCCCACGCGGCGAAGAAGGAGATCCACTGCGGTCGGGTGGGCTCACGCCACCAGGCAAGCCGATTGTGCATCGCAACATCGCTCTCTAGTAGAGGCGGGCCTGGCCGTCAATAGGCTTGTTGCTACGCAGCAATCAGGGGACCGGGCGGCGCAGGCTCCCGGCGGCGAACGCGAGCACCGTCAGGAGGACCAGGATCAGGGCGAGGACCAGGTTGTGGAGCGACTCGGAGACGCCGATGAGCACCAGCGTCAGGTGCTCCGGCGGCGGCGCCGAGCTGGCCGCGCCCAGCGTCTTGATGATGCCTGTCAGCGTCCCCAGGGTGCCGGCGAGGACGGTGGCCAGCGCCAGCGCGATCGACGCGGGGTGGCGGGGCGTGGGCCGCCGCGCCTGGCGGAGCGCCTCGTAGAGCGCCCACACCCCGAACCCCAACGTCGGAAACATTCCGAATCCACCTTCCCGGAACATCTCAATCGCGCCCTGGAACATCATTCTTCCTGGACAACGTCCATGCTGGTGCGGTTCCGGTTCGGGGCATGCCATGGATGGTCTTCTCTCGGCTCGATCTGCCCCCTGCGAAGGCCCTCGAGGTGGTCCTGCGGGCGCGGCTGGCCGCGTTCGTCGAGCGACACCCCAAGCCCGCCACGGCGTGGGCGTGCACCGTCGTGGCCCGCGGTCCGAAGGGCGTCAAGCGACCGCCGGAGACCGAGACGGTCTTCGTGATCGATCCGGTGCCGGCCGAGCTGGAGAAGGACCCAGTGGCCGTCTCCATGACGCGGATGCTCTTGGAGCGCGGTGATCCGATCGACGTCGATTGGGACGGGACGCGCCAGGAAGCCGGCGAGGCGCTGACGATGCTGGATGCGCTCGAGGGCTCAGCCGCGCTCGAGGGCTTCGACGAGGACGACGCTCCGGAGGCGGATCAGGACGAGGAGGAGACGCTCTTCGAGCGGGTGCTGGAGGCGATGCTCGACGCGTCGGAGGACATGGAGCGGGGGCTCGAGCTGAAGGAAGCGATCGAGGAGGCGAGCCCCAAGGCGCGCGCCTGGATGGAGTACGTGGTCAGGAACAACAACGTGGCCAGCGATGAGATGGTGGACCGTGCACTGCAGCTGGAGCCGGCCACGGCCGCGCGGGTTCACGAGGAGATCGAGGCGCTGCTCGCGGAGCTCTGATTCACTCGCCGGTCGTCCCCTGGACCGCCATCTCCTGATTGCGGGTGATGCGAAACTCTGCGCGCCGATTCTGGGTCCAGGCCGTCTCGGTGGCGCCCCTCTGGAGCGGATGCTCCTCGCCGAAGGAGACGGTGGACAGTCGCGAGCGCGGCACGCCCGCGGTGGTCATGTACTTGACGACCGCCTCGGCGCGGCGCTGGCCGAGCGCGAGGTTGTACTCGGTGGTGCCGCGATCGTCGCAGTGACCCTGGACCTCCACGGTCAGCTGAGGAAACGCGCGCATGATCTCGACGTTCGATGACAACGCCCGCCCCGAGTCGGGCGTCAGCTGGACAGAGTCGAACGGGAAGTAGATGCGGTTGAAGTTCTGTTTCATCTGGGCGACAGCCTCGGTCACCGTCGAGGGCGCCTTCTCGACGGGCTTGGCTACGACGGGCTTGGCTTGGGAAACCGGGAGGGGCTGGTCGACCTTCTGCTTGGCGGCACAGCCCGCCAGGAGGACGACGACCAAGAGGAGTTGCTTCATGGCGCGATACCGGGAGCAACCGACATGCCACCGGACGGCGCCCCGCGCCTGCGGCCGCGGGCGGACGGCGGGCGCGCATCCCGCAAGGGTGGGACAGGCAGATTGCCAGTGCTAGTCTCGGTCTCGAGCTTGCCTGATGCGCCCGTAAAGGCCCGGTTGCTGGTCGTCGACGATCATCTGGAGATGGCGCGGCTGATCGCGGACGTGCTCTCCGAGTCCGGTTACCAGGTCGATGTCGCCGATCGGGGTCGCACCGCCGTCGAGCTGCTCGAAAAGCGCATGCCGGACGCGGTGATCACGGATCTTCGGATGGAGGACGTCGACGGCCTGGACATCCTCCAGGCGGTCAAAGCGCTCGATCCCACGGTCCCGGTCATCATCATGACCGCGTTCGGTGCGATCGAGGACGCGGTGGAGGCGATGCGCAAAGGTGCGCACCATTACCTCACCAAGCCGTTCGAGATCGGGGAGATCGTCGCACACGTCGAGCGGGCGCTGATCGAGCAGCAGCTCGCGCGCGAGAACCGTGCGCTCCGCCGCCTGGCCGGCGTGCATCGCGCCGACATCGTCGGCGAGAGCCCGGTGCTCGGCAACGTGCTCGATCTGATCCAGCGCCTCGCCTCGGCGCGGACCCCCGTGCTGATCCGCGGGGAGAGCGGGACGGGGAAGGAGCTGGTGGCGAGAGCGCTCCACTTCGGTGGCGCCCGCAAGGCCGGACCGTTCGTCGCGGTGAACTGCTCCGCGATCCCGGAGGCGATGCTGGAGAGCGAGCTCTTCGGTCATCTCAAGGGCGCGTTCACCGGCGCGGATCAAACGAGGCGCGGGCTGTTCGTCGAGTCCGACGGAGGGACCCTGTTTCTCGACGAGATCGGTGACATGGCGCCGGGCCTACAGGCCAAGCTGCTGCGCGTCCTCGAGGATCGGGCCGTGCGTCCGGTGGGTGCGGACGCGCCGCGGCCCGTGGACGTGCGGGTGGTGGCCGCGACGCACCAGGATCTCGAGGCGCGGGTTCAGGAGGGGCGCTTCCGCAAGGATCTGCTGTTCCGGCTCGACGTGGTGCCGATCCACGTCCCTCCCCTTCGCGAGCGGAAGGACGACATCCCCCGGCTGGTCGAGCACTTCCTCGACCGCGTGCGCCGCGATCACCCGGCGACCCGGTTGGTGCGCATCGCGCCGGACCTGATGGCGCGGCTCGTCGAACACGACTGGCCGGGAAACGTCCGCGAGCTGGGCAACCTGGTGGAACGGCTGGCGATCGTCAGCGATGGGGAGGAGGCCACCGTCGCCGAGGCGGGCGGCCTGCTCAAGCCCGCCGCGGGACCACCCGCGTTCACCGGCGACCGCATCCTGACGCTGCGGGAGATGGAGGAGTCGTACATCGGCTTCGTGGTCGAGCACTGCGGAGGGAACAAGTCGCGCGCCGCGGAGCTGCTGGGCATCGACGTCTCGACGATCCACCGGCGGACCAAGAAGGAGGGTCGCGGCCGGAGCGGGTGAGGCGTCGTGCGCGGATCGACTTGCACTTTGCCCGGCCCCCGGCGGCGAACCTCGGGGCTGAAGCGGTGGCATCGACCTTGCTCGTGCGATCGCGCCATGAGCGAACCCAGCGCCCCCCGGCGCAAGCCCCGCCACCGCCTCCTTCTCGGGTTCGAGAACCGGACCCGACTCCTGCTCGCCGAGGACGACTACGAGATGCGGGCCTTGCTCACGGAGGTCCTCTCCGAGAACGGCTACGAGGTCATCGAGGCCACGGACGGTGTGGATTTAGCCATGCTCCTCCGCATCGACACGGCCGGCGCGCCCGAGATGAAGATCGACGCGGTCATCACCGACGTTCGCATGCCCGGGCTCACCGGGCTCGAGATCCTCGAGGCCGTGCGCGAGGTCGACTGGAGCACGCCGATCGTCCTCATCACCGCCTTCCCCGACGACGAGACGGTCGCAGAGAGCGTGCGCCTCGGTGCGGCCGCGCTGTTCGCCAAGCCCTTCGTGCTGTCGGAGTTCGTCGATACGATCCGAAACCTGGTACCGGTGAGGCTCTCGTGAAGGCCGGCATCGTGGTCGTCGCCGGCTCGGCAGCGGCGATCATGATGGTTCTGGTGGTCGCCGACCACGTCCTGTCCGCGGATCGCAACGACCTGCTCGAGGACCTGGCGAGGGATCGGCTTCAGGAGCTCCGGCAGACCGCGATCGAGGTCGAGGCGGACCTCGAGCAGGTCGAGGACGACGTCGAGCTCTCGCGCACGCTCCTCCGCTCAGCTACCACGGCGTCCGACCGCGAGCGCGAGTTGCTCGCGATCATGCGAAACAGCCGGGAGCACCGGCTGGCCCGCGTTTACGACGAACAGGGCGCGCTCTCGTTCGAGATCGCCCGCGATCGCAACCCGATCCCGCCCCTCGCGATCGGACGCGTTCGGATAGAGATGGACCGTCTGGTCGCGACCATGCTCCCCGGATCCGAGGAGGCCGGTGCGATCTCGTCCGATCCGATCGTCATCGACGATCAGGACCGCCTGCGCGTGATCGCAGTCGGATGGCGGAGGTCCGGCGGCGGGCCGGCCGGCGAGATCGCGCTGGCGGTGGACACCGGATCGATCCTGCGGCGGCTCCGGTCCGTCGCAGCCGATCGCTCCACCCGTCTCTACTTGCTCGGACCCGAGGGCAGCCTCGAGCCCTTCGGAGACGGTATCGGGATCCCGCCGGCCGCGCTCGACTCGATCCGCGCCGTGGTCGAGGGCAGGAAGAGCGGCGTGGTACGGGTCCCGTCCGCGGCCGCGGAGCAGCTGGGGCTGGGCGACGACGAGGGCGTGGCGGCGTTCGTGCGCTTCGGGAACAAGAGCGCCCGGTATCTGGCGGCCACCGTGACCTCCTCGTCGATCATGCGGGAGCAGCAACAGGTGATCGTGAGGCGAGTGTCGACGGCGGCCGGCGCGCTCTTGTTGCTGTTCACGGGCCTCGGCGGGTGGGCCTTCGTCGGCGCACGCCGGTCGATCGCGCTCCGCGAGATGCTTCGACACGCCGAGCGCATCGCCCACGAGCACGAGAAGGCGGAGAAGATCCTGGAGAGCGTCCCGACGCTGGTCGTGACCCTCTCCGCGGACGGTCGCGTCACCGCCGTGAACAGCGCGTTCGAGCAGCGCGCCGGATCCTGTGCGCTGGGCGGCCCCATCGAGACCGTCTTTCCGAAAGCCAAGCGCGCGTCAGTCGAGCGCGTCCGCTCGCTGCTGGCCGAGGCGAAGCGGACGCAGCGCCCGCGCGCCGAGTATGGGCCCAACCTGACCCTGTTCGGCGAGGAGGGTCAGTACAGCCTTCACGCGGCACCGCTCGAGCACCCGCTCACCGAGTCCGAGACACTGCTCGTGATCGAGGACCTCACACGGCTCGGCGCGCTGGAGGCGCAGCTCCTCCGCGCGGAGAAGCTGGCGACCGTCGGAGTCCTCTCGGCCGGCGTCGCGCACGAGATCGGAACACCGCTCGGGATCGCGCGCGGACGGGCCGAGTTCGTGATCTCGAAGCTCGCGCCGGATGACAAGCGTCGAGGTCATCTGACGCTCGTGCTCGAACAGATCGATCGGGTCACCCGCACGATGCGTCAGCTGCTCGATTTCACGCGCGCGCGCGCCATCCAGACCAAGCGCGTCGAGCTCCCCGCCGCCGTCGCCAACGTGTCCGAGCTGCTTCGATTCGAGCTGGAGCGTAAGAAGCTCGTGCTCGAGCTGGAGCTCGACGAGGGCCTGTGGCCGCTGCGTGCCCAGCCCGACGAGCTCGAGCAGGTCCTGCTCAACGTCCTGCTCAACGCCTGCCACGCCAGCCGGGAGGGCGGTCGCATCGTGATCCGGGCGTCGCAGGATCCGAGCGACGACGAGCTCCAGCTGGTGTGCGTCGAGGACTTCGGCGCCGGAATCCCGGCGCACCTCCGCTCGCGCGTGTTCGATCCGTTCTTCACCACCAAGAAGCGCGGGCAGGGGACCGGGCTGGGCTTGACGATCGTGCAGCAGATCGTGACGAACCATGGGGGTCGGCTCGACCTCGAGAGTGAAGAGGGCACCGGGACGCGCGTCATGATTTGGTGGCCGACGACGCGATAGGCCTCACAGCTTGCGGACGACAACTATGCGAGCAGCGACGAAGGGTTGCTCCAGCGACCATCGGCCGCAGGTCTCGTATGAACGCAACTTCGCTCCTGGAGGCACTTTTTGGCGGTCGTGTCGGAGACCGAGCTCAACAACTTTCATCCTCCGCCCCACCGGTGCCGGCTTCGTCGCCGGCACGGTTCGATGATAATGGCCGTACATGGGAGGGTTCGTGGGTCGCGCGGCCGAGCTCGCCCTCCTCGACGGCGGGGTGGACGCGCTCCTCGCGGGGGACGGCCGTCTCTTTCTCCTTGCCGGCGATCCCGGCATCGGCAAGACGAGGCTCGCCGACCACCTCGCGGCCCGGGCCGCGGAGCGGGGCGCGGCGGTGGCCTGGGGCGGCGCCTGGGACGGCGGCGGCGCCCCGGCCTACTGGCCCTGGATCCAGATCCTCCGCACGCTCCGCCCGCGCATCCCGCCGCCCGACGAGCGCCTGCGCCGCGACCTCGGCGTGCTCTGGGATGCGGCCAATGCGGACGAGCGCGCCGGCGCCGACCTCGAGATGGAGCGCTTCCGCCACTTCGACGCCCTCCGCGCCGTGCTCCAGGCGGCGGCCGGACGCGGCCCGGTGGTACTGGTGATCGACGACCTCCACGCCGCCGATCGAGGCTCGCTGCTGGCGCTGCACTTCCTCGCGCGGCAGCTCCGCGCCCTTCCGCTCCTGATCCTCGCGACGCATCGCGATCCGACCGAACCCGAGCTCGGCGAGCTCATCGCCCGCATCGCCCGGGAGGCCCGTGTGCTCCGTCTCTCGCCGTTCACCGAGGAGGAGATCCGCGAGCTTCTGTCGGACTTCGATCCGGTCTCCGGGGAGCTGGCGTCGGAGCTGCTGCGCGCGACCGGCGGCAACCCGCTCTTTGTCGACGAGACGCTCCGCCTGGTGCGAGCCGGCGAGCGGGTGGCGGACGTCGGAGCCGGCGCCGGCGCGGTGATCCGCGAGCGCCTCGATCGGATCGAGCCGGAGCTTCGCGCCCTGCTCGAGGCGGCGGCGGTCCTCGGCCGGGAGCTGCGCCTCGCAATGCTGGCCGAGGTGCTCGGGTCGAGCCTCGGCGATCTGGAGCGGCGGCTCCGCTCGCAGCAGCTCTTCGGTATCGTCGCCCGGACCGGGCCCGGTCTGCTCGGCTTCCGCCACGGGCTCTTCCGGGAGGAGCTGTACCGAGCGCTGCCGCCGCCGCGGAGGCGGGCCCTCCACCTCGCGGCGGGGCGGACCCTGGCCGCCGAGCCGACCGAGCCTGCCGAGTCGGTGGCGCGGCACCTGCTGGCGGCGCAGCCGGAGGGCGACGCGTCGGTTGCGGCCACCTGGGCGCTCTCCGCCGCCGAGATCGACATGGGCGCGCTCGCGTTCGACCGGGCCGTGGAGCTCTTCGAGGGCGCGGTCGCCGCGCTCGATCGCCTGCCGGAGGACCGACCGCGGCGCGTCGACGTGCGGCTGCGCCTCGCCGAGGCGCTGGAGAAAGCGGGCGCCACCGAGCGAAGCCGGGCCGTCTGCCGCGAGGCCGCCGCGGAGGCGCGGGAGATCGGAGACGGCCCGCGCCTGGCCCGGGCGGCCCTCTGCTACGGCGCTCGGATCCGGATCGCGTTCGTCGATCGCACGCTGATCCGGCTCCTGGAGGAGGCGCTGCTGCTGCTCGGCGACCGGGAGCCGTCGCTCCGGGCCCGGGCCCTCGCCCGGCTGGCGGCGGCGGAGCAGCCGGCGCCCGACCCGGACCTCCCGGTGGAGCGGGCGCGCCAGGCGATCGAGCTCGCGCGCACGCTCGGCGATCCGGAGACGACGGTGGCGACGCTCCACTATGCCGGCTCGGCGCTGGCGGACTACGCGCCGGCGGAGGAGCGCCGCGCCCTCGCCGAGGAGCTGATCGCCCAGGCCCTAGGCCGGGGGGAGCTGGCGCTGGCGCAGCAAGGGTACGCGCGGACCGCGGTCGACTCGATCGAGCTCTGCGACTTCGCCGGCGCCGACTTCGCGATCGAGGCCCACGAGCGGCTCGGCCGTGCGCTCGGGCATCCGCGCTGGCGCTGGCGAGGCGCGGTCATGCGATCGATGCGCGCCTTGATCGACGGGCGGTGGGAAGCTTCGGAGGCGGCCCGGGAGGAGGCGGCGGCCCACGCCCGGCAGGCCGACGATCCGAACACCACCCCGACCCTCGCACTCCACGCGGTGGGTGCGTTCCGGGCCCGGGAGGGCGGCCGGCCCGAGGACGTGCTCGCCGCGCTCGGCTCGTCGCTGGACGCGCTCCCGGACGGCGCAGAGATTGGGGCGACCCTTCGTGCCATCGTCTCGGGGAGAGTCGGCGATCCGGAGCCGGCCCGGCGCTTCCTCTCCGCCTTCCGCCTCGTGCCGGGCATCGCCCGGGATCCGATGGGCATCGCGGTGATCTCCGACGTCGTCGTCTGCGCCGGCGACCCGCGCTGGGCGGCGGAGGTGCTGCGGGCGGCCGAGGCGTTCCGGGGGCGGGCGCTGAGCTGGGGTCTGTTCGGGGTGATCTGGGAGGGACCGGCGGAGCAGTGGATCGGCGGGCTCGCGCTGGTCCTCGAGCGATGGCAGGAGGCGGCCGATGCCCTGGACGCGGCCCTGTCCCGGGCGGAGACGCTCGGCGCCCGGCCGCTGGCGGCGCGGCTCCGGGAGCAGCTCGCCCGCGCGACCGCCGCGCTCGGCGAGCCGGAGCAGGCGGCGGCCCTCCTCGACGTCGCGGCGGAGCAGGCCGGCGCGCTGGGGATGGAGCACCTGTCGGCCCGGATCGAGCACACGCGCAGAGGGCTCGCGCCGCGGCGGGCGGGGTCGAAACGGCCGGCGCCGGCGGCCCTCCCGTCCCTCTCGCGGGAGGGGGACGTCTGGTCGATCGGCTGGGACGATCGCGTGATCCGGTTGCGCCACTCCCGGGCGCTGGAGATCCTCGACCGCCTCGTCCAGCACGCGGGCCGCGAGCTCCATGTGCTGGACCTCGCTGGCGGCCCGGGGCCGATCGACGGCGGGGACGCCGGAGCGCTGATCGACGCCGAGGCCGCGAAGGCCTACCGCCGGCGGATCGCCGAGCTCGAGGAGGAGCTGCACCAAGCGGAGGAGTGGGCCGACGGCGGCCGCTGCGAGCGGCTCGGGGCGGAACTCGAGTTCCTGAAGGAGGAGCTCGGCCGGAGCCTCGGCCTCGGGGGCCGCCCCCGCCGGGCCGCGGGGGCCACCGAACGGGCCCGGGTCAACGTCACAAAGCGCATCAAGGGGGTGATCAAGAAGATCGCGGGGGCGGATCCGGATTTGGGGGCGCACCTGGAAAAGTCCATCAAGACAGGGGCTTACGTCAGCTATCGCCCGGGTCACGGCCCGTGACTCGCAAGGTCACGCCGCAGACGTCATGGACCTCGAAATGATCGTCACCCTGGCCATCCCGCTGACCTTCGTCAGCCTCGCCCTCCTGGAGCGGCTCCGCCCGGCGCGGCCGCTGCCACGGATCTCCTGGTGGAAGGCCAAGGGCGTGCTGTTCTTCCTCATCACCGGCGGCCTCGCCACCACGGCGCCGCTGCTCTGGACGGATATGTTCCGCGCCCACCGCCTGCTGGATCTGGAGGGCCTGGGGACGGCCGGCGGCGCCGTCGTGGGGCTGCTCGCCTACCAGCTCGCTTCCTACTGGTGGCACCGGACCATGCACCACCACGGCACACTGTGGCGGTGGTTCCATCAGATGCACCACAGCGCCGAGCGCGTCGATACCTTCGGTGCCAACTACTTTCACCCCTTCGACATCGTCGGCTTCACCTTCGTACAGACCTCGGTCACGATGTGGATCGGCGTGAGCGCCGAGGCGGCGCTGCTCGCCGGATTCGCCGGCGTCTTCCTCGGGATCTTCCAGCACGCCAACATCCGGACGCCGCGCTGGCTCGGCTATCTGATCCAGCGTCCCGAGTCCCACAGCCTCCACCACGCCCGCGGCGTGCACGGGTACAACTACGCCGACCTCCCGATCTGGGATCTGGTATTCGGAACCTTCCGCAACCCGGAGCACTTCTCCGGCGAGGCCGGATTCTGGGACGGCGCCTCCAAGGAGATGACGCGGATGCTGCTCGGCCGCGACGTCGCCGACCCGGTCGAGGCCGCCTCGACGGCGGAGCCGACGCCCTCGTAGTCGGCGGCGGCGAAGGCGTGCCAGCCGGGCATGCTCGTCCCCGCGGAAGAGCATCATCGTGGAGACGGCGCGGATCTCGAAGGACTCCATCGAAGCCGACTTAGTACTACCTGATCGGTTCCTCACGGCTGGGCTCCGTCCGTTAGAGCCGCGATTCCGCTTGGGGCGCCGAGCGGCGATCGACTGGGCGGTTGCACAGCGGACACGAACCGATCCGGAGCAACAGGATCTGCTGGAGATGACGCCGCACCATCGGCAACGTCCACTTCACTCCTCGCCTCCGGGGGGAAAAGCGCTCTTCGGAGCGCAAGGAATCCGTGGGCTACGGCGCATAACGTTGCGTGGTGGTGAAAGCCTCGCCAGGTGCGGCCTTCGTAATGATCGAGACCGAGCTCGCCCTTCATCTCCTGGTAATCGCGTTCAACGTCTTCCTTTCGTGGCGTGCTGCCCCTGTTACCCCGGGAGAGCGGAACGCTTCGCGCATCGAGCCGCTGTTCACGTCCGTCCTGCCTTCGCCCTGTTCCGAGGGGCTCGGCCTCTCCATATCCTTACGAGGCTACGGCTGGGTTCGCTTCGCGCTGCGGCCCGCCACTTCGCAGCCACGGATTGCCGCCCGTGACCGTTCTGATCCCGCTTCTGCTGGGCACCTCGCGGCGCCACGCAGGGGATCTGGCTACCTGACTGCTCGATTACTATCAGGGCAGGCTCCTCTCATCCTGCTAGGAACGACGCCGCTTCGCGGCGCACCGAAACAGCAAACTGCGAACGGAACGGTTTCTGGACCGGCTCTTAGACGACGCGATTGGCCTCACAGCTTGCGGACCTCGGTGGTCTCGATGGTGAGCCGGTAGCCGAACCAGCCGTTCTGGAACTCCATCTTCGCCGGCGGATCGCCGGGTCGCATCCCTCCGGCGTAGCGGATCACCAGCTCGCCGGGGGGCTGGCCGTCGAGACGCGTCACGTGTCGCTCGTAGAGGCGGCCGTCCTTCCAGGTCTCCCGCACGTGCTCGCCCTCCCGATCGAACTCGTCCGTTCCGTCGGGCCGGACCTGCCCGATCCGGAGCGTGCGCTGGATGTCGAGGAGGATGTACTTCGGTGGGAACGGGAGCTCCCGGTCGACGTAGTTGGTGAACCGGATGTCCGTGCCGGTCTGCACCAGGAGGAACGCGCGGCTGCCGAAGGGCGTGAGACCGAGCAGCGTGAGGGCGTCGCCGACCTTCTGGAGCACGGCGTCGAACGAGATCTCGCGCTTCTCATCAAAGACGGCGCTGATCTTCTGGCGAAGCATGAAGTCGGCGCCGAGAGCAGCCGGCGGATGGAGCACGCCGGGATACTCCGGCGGCGGGTGGGTGGCCGCGGGCGTCGCGCAGCCGCACAAGAGGACCGAGAGGGCCGGAGCGAGCCTCACGGCGTACCGAAGAACTTCTTCTTCTCCGCGTCGGAGAAGCGGCGCCCGGTATCGACGTCGTGGAACGTGGTCTCGGTGCGGTCGCCGCTCGCCTCCTCGACGATCAGCTTCTCCACCTTTACGCCCCTTCCCTGGACCCGCATCCGGTCGATGATCTTCGAGATGGGTGCCTTCTTGGGACGGAGCTCGAGCTCCCAAGGGAGACCCGGTGTGAGCTTCATGGTGAAGGTCTCCTCGAGCCCGGCGCGGTCGCCGGCGAGGAGGAGGACGAAGCTGTTGACGAAGGCGCGGACCACCGGGTTGTTGCCGACGTCGATCTCCTGGCTGTTCTTGCCGTCGTCGAAGTAGAGCCGATCTCCGGAGATCACGACGCGCGAGGCGGTGGGTTTGGTGGTCTGGCGCGCCAGCATCGAGGGCGGAGAGAAGCGGATCATCCCCTCGGTGCTGAGCGGCGCGGCCAGCAGGGTGATGTGCTTCTCTTCGGTGAACCTCGCCTCCAGGCCGGGGATCGCGGAGAGCTGCTTCATCAGCGCGTCCAGGTCGTCGGCGTGCGCGACCCGCGGGAGGAGGAGGAGGAGGAGAGCGGCGAACAGCTCACGCAACGAGCTTGCTCCGCACGGGCTCGGGCGTCTCCAGGAACATGTTGCCCTCCATGTCCGTGGTGACCAGCGCCGTCTTGCCGCGCGCAGAGCGCCGGCCCTGCGTCAGGTTGTAGATCTCGTAGGCGATGTTGATCCGGTTATCGATGTCGACGATCTCCGCGGTCACGCGAAAGCGCTCGCCGTAGCGGAGCGGGAACGCGTAGCGGCAGCGCGACTCGATCACGTAGAGCGCGTAGCCGAGCACCAGCATATCGGGCCCGTCGAGCCCTTGGGCGCGCAGGAGGTGAGTCCGCGCGATCTCCATGTATTTGTAGTAGTGGCCGTGCCAGACGACGTGGAGCGGATCCACGTCGTGGAACGGCACCTCGAGCTCGACGGCGGTGCGGGGAAGCTTCATTGCTCCTCCCAGAAGTCGAAGAAGTTGAACCAGTTGTCGGGCTGCTCGCGGCAGTAGTGTTCGAGCCGCGCGGCGTATCGCTCCGCGAGGGCGGCCAGCGCCTCCGGGCGGCCCTTCCGGGGGAGCTTCAGATCCTCGGCGAACGGCTCGCAGAAGAGCGAGTAACGGTCGCCGCCGCGATAGAGGCCGATCGTCAGGAAGATGGGACACCCCAACGAGGCCGCCAGTTGATAGGCGCCCGTGGGAAAGCGCGCCGGTGCTCCCAGGAAGGGGACGGTCGCCTGACGTCCGTCCGAGCCCACGCGATCACCCATGATCGCGACCAGCTCGCCAGCCTCGATCCGCTCGCGGACCTTGAAGATGAAGTCGAGCCCCGCGTTCACCTCGAGCATGCGGATGTTGATGTCCGGGTTCAAGCCGACCAGAACGCGGTTGATCATCTGCGCGTTGAGGTTGTTGACGAGGACGTTGATCCGGAAGCGCTTCTCCTCCGCGAACGCGCGCATCGCCTGGAAGCTGCCGAGGTGCGCGCCGAGCAGGATCGCGCCGCGCTTCTCCTCATGGAGGCGGGCCAGGTGCTCGTGTCCGGTGCGATCGACCGAGAACGCGGAGGTCTTGCCGCGCACGAAGAAGACCCGGTCCACGATGCACTGCCCGAAGCGAAGCGAGTGCCGGTAGGCGTCCCAGAAGCCGTGGGGCCGCCCGAGCCTCGCCAGGTACTTCTGCGAGGCCTTGCGCATGCCGCGGTGGAAGACCGTGTAGTAGAAGATCACCAGCGCGAGAAAGCCGCGCGCCACCGGACGGCCGAAGAACGTCACCAACCAGACGAAGAACTTGATCCCGAGGACCGAGCCCTTCTCGGCGACCTCGAGCCATCCCCGCGACGGCGAGGAGACCGGTTCGAGCGCCGTCTGGCTCACGGGCGCGACCCCGATCCGAACAGACGGCTCACGGTGCGCCACATCCGCAGCAAGACCAGCCGCGTGTGCATCCAGCTGATCAGCACATTGTCCTTGAAGAGGCGGAAGTGCGACACGCCGCCGTCGGCCTGGGAGACGTAGCGAACCTGGGTGGGCACGTTGACGATCGGGAGCCCGGCCCAGGCCAAGCGCACCGCAACCTCCGGATCGAAGTCCATGTGATCCGCTTGGACGGCGGCGGCGAGCGCTTCATCCACCGGATAGATCCGAAAGCCGCACATCGGATCCTCGATCAGACCGGGCCGGGTCTCGAGGTTGGTCCAGAAGATCGTGATCTGGCGAGCCCACAGACGGGCCTTGGGCGCGCTCGCGTCGAATCGCGGCGCGGCCAGCACCAGCGCGCGCGGCTCGCGGTACACCTCTTCGAGCAGCCGCGGGATGTCCTCGATGGTGTGCTGCCCGTCGGCGTCGATCTGGAGAGCGTGCGTGAAGCCGCGCGCCTTCGCCCGCAGGAGTCCGTCCTTCACCGCGGCGCCCTTTCCTCCGTTCTCCGACCGGTGCACCACGTCGGCCAGCCCGTCGGCGACCAGGCGCTCGCAAGCGGCCCGGCCTTCGGACCCGCTGCCATCGTTCACCACGATCACGTCCGCGATGTACGGGCGGACCTGCTCGACGACGCCCCGGATGGTGGCCGGGTTGTCGTACGTGGGGACCACGACGCACAGCTTGAGGGCGCTCGCCGCCGATCGTTCGAGCGCTCTGCCCGCCACCACCATCGCGCTCACCTGAAGAACAGCGTCCCGCCGGCGCACTCGACCTGGCCGCGGATCATGGAGACGTCGACGCTCTTCTTGTCCATCTTGCGCTTGAGCCGCACCACTAGCTCGTCGTTGGCCCGGATGGGCGAGCGGAACTTCATCTTGGTGGCCCGCTCGAGCGTGCCGAGGTCGGGCCAGAGGCGCTCGATGCGCGGCAGGATCACGACATCGAGCTGCACGACCGCGGCGAGGATCGGCTCACCGTCGAAGTGGCCCTCGAAGTACATCAGGTCGCCCGGGACCCGGATGTGGAAGGCGTGCTCGGAGTCGAGCTCGACGACATCAGTGACCTCTCTCTTCATGGCGAAACCTGTACCGTCGGACGATGTATTCGATCGCGAAGAGAACGCCCATCAATACGTAAGCGATCAGGCCGCTGTACAGCGTCCAGAGCTCGAGCGGGCCCCGGATCGCCAAAAAAGCCGCGATCGACCCGTTGGCGACGAAAAAGCCGCACCAGACCCAGGTGACCTGCCGGCAGTGCACTGCGTGATCCGGGGGGAGGTCCGGGTTCTGCATCCGGGCGAAGCGCTCGATCATGGGCATCCCGCGGACCAGCGACGCACCGAAGGTCACCAGCAGCGCGGCGCTGATCAGCACCGGCAATGCCAGCATGAAACGACGGTCCTCGAGGATCGCCGACAGCGCGATGAGCGCAATCACCGAGATGGGGACCGGGAGGATGGCGCTGAGGTGCTCCCTCCGCCGGCCGCGCAGGCGGAGCGCGACGAGCGGCAACAGCAGGCAGAGCAGGAGCAGGCTGAGCGCCCGGACCGAGAACCGCGACAGTCCGAAGTAGACAGCGACCGGGTAGGCGACGGCGAGCAGCGTTCCCAGGATGCTCAAGGCGAGTCGCAAGTCACCCTTCTCGCAGCAGGCGCTCCGCGAGATCGACGACGTCGTTGACGGTACGGAGGGTGCGCAGCGAGTCCTCGTCGACCCGCTTGCCGGTGAGGTCCTGCATCTTCACGGCCATGTCGATGGCGTCGATGCTGTCGAGGTCGAGGTCCTCGAAGAGACGGGACTCAGGCGTGATCTCGCCGGCCTCCATCTCGAACGTCTCGGACATCGTCCGCACGATCTCCGCGAGGATCTCCTGGCGGGAGACTTCCTTCTTCATCATGGTCGATCCGCCTCCGGGCGGTGCTTCGCCACGTAGGCGGCGAGCGACTTCACCGAGCGGAAGGTCTCTCGGGTGTTCGGATCGTCAGCCGCGATCTTCACCTTGAACTTGCGATCGACCGCGATCGCGAGCTCGAGCGCATCGATCGAATCGAGGCCGAGCCCCTCTCCGAAGAGCGGTGCGTCGCTGTCGATCTCGTCGGGCTTGACGTCTTCGAGCATCAAAGCCTCGACGATGAGCTCCTTGAGGTCTTTTTCGAGGGTACTCATGTGTGTGCCGGTGCGGTCCCACGAACCTTGCTGAGCAAGAGGTCGCGGACCTGTTTCATGGCCGAGCGGACGCTCGTTCGACCCGTCTCGATGGCGACGGGCTCGAGCGCGTTCAGCCGATAATCCACGAAAGCGTTCGGAAAGCGGTACCACGGCACCCCCTTCATGAGGGCGGGGGGCTGGCAGTGGATGTAGACGGGGACCAGCGGCGCGCCGGCGCGTGCGGCCATCTCGAACGGGCTCCGCATGAAGGGGTGCATCTCGTTCGGCGGGGACCGGGTGCCCTCGGGGAAGATCAACACCCCGTACCCCTGCGAGAGGCGATCGATGGCCTCGTTGAGGACGTCGGAGGCGCGCACGGAGCCGTCGCTCCCGCCTCCGTCGATGTACCCAGCCGCCCTCAACATGCGTCCCACGTTCACGCCCTGGATCAACGAACGTTTGACGACGACACAAAGGCGGTCGTAGCTCGCGATGAGCGCTATCACGTCGATCAGGGTGGGGTGGTTCGCGATCAGCACGTAGGGACCCGAGGGCGTATCGGTGAGGGAGCGCCTCGGGTCCACATCGATCAGGTGGAGGCCGCGGAGCAGATCGCAGAACTGCCGGAAGGCCGCCTTGATGACGCGCTGCACCCGGTCGCGAACCTGGGCAGGGTCGTTCACCCGCCACTCGAGGTACGGCACGTAGAGGTTGGCGACGACGAAGCCCCCGCCCCAGAAGTAGAGGAAGGAGAAGCCCACCAAGGAGATCTGAAGGAGCCTGAGGAGCGTTCGCACCGGCTGCTGCTCCGAGACCGCCAAGTAAGCGGAGGTCGGCCGGAAATGCAACCGAAACGGTCCGAGATTTTTGCGACCCTCGGGCACCCCGGCGCCCTCGGCCAGGCGGGAAGGGCCCGGAGCCGCCCCTGGCTCGGGGCAGGAGCGCTCAGAAGAGCGCGAGGTGGGCGTGGTCGAAGTGATCGTGCGAGGGGCTGGGGAAGCCGCTCAGATGATCATAGAAGAGCTCCCGCGGATGCTGGCCGGCGAAGTGCCGGACGAACGCGGCGATCTTCGGCTCGAAGCGTGCGGAGCCGGGGATGGCAACGTCGATCGCGTGGCCCTTCCCATCCGGGTTGCTCGCGGGATAGTGGTACGAGCCCGGCGCGTGCGTGCCGTGGGTCGTCGACGTGATGGTCAGGCCGTGCCGTACGGCCCACTTGGCTGCCTCCTGAAGCTTGGGCGCGAGCTCGTGGTAGAACGGGATCCGCGCGATGATCGCAGCGTCGCTCTTCTCCTTGATCCGCTTCGAGATGAGCCGGTTCGTCGCCGAGCCGACCCCGTTCCTCCCGTGGATGTGGAAGTGCGCCCGCAGGCGATCGGCCGCCCGCTCGGTGGCCTTGGTGTACATCCCGTCGATCTTGCCGGGGTTGTAGCCGGCCTTCTTGAGCCGACGCTCGGTTCGCTTCACGGCGGCGGAGCGCTCTCCGATCCGCTGCGTGGGGCTGAACGCGCTGCGCGTCTCCATGGTCGCGTGCTTGAGCTTGCGCCAGGTGTTCGGTCCGAGCTGCTGGGTCTCACCGAGACCGGAGCGCCGCTGGAACTGGTTGAGCATCGCCTGCGTGTGCGGCGTCCACTTGCCCCAGCTGCGGTCGCCTTCCTTGCCGTGGTTCGGATCGTATCCGGCCGCCTTGAGATGATCCTGCATGTAGCCGATCAACGCGCGCGGCGAGTTGGGCCCGATGCGCTGGCCGTTCTGGAACGCCCTCGCCATCCTGCGATCACGGTTTCGCCGCGTCGTCGAGGGCGTGACCCGGCGACGGTACGGATCGTGCGCGATGTTCTTGAGCTCTGAGCTCAGCGCCTTGTCCGCCTTGCCTCCCCACGAGCGAATGTTGTTGTTCAGGCTCGGGTGCCGCTTTCGGAAGGACTGCACGGCGTCGGCGGTCGTCTGGCCGTAGATGCCGTCGGGCGTCCCTTGAAAGTCTCCGAGCCGCGCCAACCGCTGCTGGAGCCTCTTCACCTTGTCGCTCTTCATCCCGGGCGTCAGGTAGCTGCTGTTCTGCGCGTGGATCCGCTTGACCGTACTCTCGAGCCGCTTGAGCGTTCGATCCGTCGGTTCGCCCGCCTGCTCTCCGTTGAGACCCACGGCCGCCTGGAACTCGGCGAGCGCCTGCCGGCTCTTGGGCGTGAGCTGCGTGTCGATGGTCCCCGGATCGTAGCCGAGCTGCTTGAGCCACCGCTCGGCCTTCCGAATCTCTTGCGGGGTCGCCGGCGTGGTATCGGTGCGCGTTGCGCTGAACGATCCCCGCGCCAGCGTGCTGAAGCTGGGCCCGCCGAGATCGCCGAGCAGCGATCCCGTTCCGAAAGGCACCTCGCTCAACCGGTCGCCCAAAAGCCGGGCGAGGTCGTCGTTGACCAGCTCGTGGTAGCCTTTGGGGAGCTGCCCCCTGGCCAGCATCTCCCGGAGCTCGGGATCGAGGCTCGTCGCGACCCGGACCGCCTCCTGCAGCTCCGGATCGGCCTTCGCCGCCTCCGGTGAGGAGAGATCGACCTGTCGGAGGAGCTCAACGATCCGCGCAAGATCAGAGCGCTCCCGGGTACCCAATTGGACGCCAGCCATACGAGACGTATCGGCGCCACCTGTCCGAGGGTCCGTTACCTTGCACCCGTAATAAAAGTGTGCGGTCTGACACGACATTCTACGACATCTGCTCCCGTCCGGGTGCGGACGGCGAAGATCGTTTGCTTGTTCCGATGCGCCATGCCAAGGTCCCGCCGCGTCTCGGAAAATGAAGAGACGAACCTTCAGGTAGCGCCTGCTCCGTTCGAACGCCTTTCTCTGACAGGAACGGCTCCATTCGCTGGATTTCAGGTTCCATCTCGAGCGGGGACAAGCTCGTCCTCCGCGAAGGCTTTTCGAAAAGGGAATCATTTCAATGGGCTCCAAACTCTACGTCGGCAACCTCTCGTATGACACCACCGAAGCGGATCTCCGCGAGGCCTTCGGCGCCGACGATCGCACCGTCATGGAAGTCGCCGTCGTCATGGATCGCGACACCGGCCGTCCGCGCGGGTTCGCGTTCGTGACCATGGGATCGAACGCCGACGCGCAGGCCGCGATCTCCGCGCTCGACGGAACCTCGCTTCAGGGGCGCAGCCTCAAGGTGAGCGAGGCGCAGGAGCGCAGCTCCGCCGGCGCCGGTGGAAACCGGGCGCGTCGCTACTAACCTCGACTCCGATCATCGACAGGCGCCGCCCTCCGGGGCGAGCGCCACGATCGATCCCTCCCACGGCAACATCACATAGAGACAGCGCCCGACGTTGCGAAAGCGCGTCGGCGCACCGTGCCCGATCATGACCACGTCGGGGAGAAAGCGGTGGCTTGCTCGGTCGAAGAAGCCGACGTAGCCGTCCTTCTCCTCCTGGTCGAGAAGACCGACCGCCAGCAAGCCCGGGATGCCGGTGAGCTCGAGCGAGGTGGGCGTGAGGCGCGCACGACCTTGGGCGATCGGTGCCGCCTCGCGGCGCACCAGCTTCTCCCGATCCACCACGAGTACCACCCCCTCGAACACGTCGACGACGACAGCCTCCTCCGACTCCACGAGCACGGCGACGCTCCCCAGGTTCGGATGTCCGCTGCCGAGCGCAACGGCTGTCGCCCCGCGTTCGAGATCGTCGGGATAGAACAGGACCTGCCGGAGGCCGGTGTCGCTGACCAGCCACCCGCCGTTGTCCCGGGCGAGATGGGCGAGCTCCGCGCTCTCCTCGATGGGGCGCGTGGGCTTTCGCTGGAACGCGCCGTCGAGCACGACCAGCTCGTAGCGCAGGCTCGCGCTCCCGTGGATCTCGGCGATGATCGCCGTGTCGCCCGAGACCGGGTCGAAGCGGGCGTCGCGCACCAGCAGGGACTCGTCCTCGCCGATCGACAGCCGGAAGGCCCCCGTGGCGGTCACGCTCTCGGGGCCGACCGCGGTCAAGGAGAGCGCGTCGTCGAAGATCCCGAGCGTCGCGCCGTCCTTCCAGGGGACGAGGCGCTGGAGGCAGTCGGGGACGAGAGGCGCCGGGCGCCCGACGGGACCCAGCGTGCGGGTGCCGCCCTGGTCGCACGAGAGGGTGTCGAGGAAGCGGCTGTTCCCGAGCACGATCGGCGTGGGCGCGGCCGCCTCCGGGACCACGAAGTCGTCGAGGTAGCCCGAGCGAAGCGCGCGGTTGGTCAGCCGAACGTCCTGCTCCTGGTAGAAGCTGGGTACGTCGGTGCGGCGCTCGTCGGTCACCAGGATCCGGCGATCCAGATGATAGGGCGGCGTCCCGCCGGCCCGCTCGATCACGTAGGTACAAGCCTCGCAGCGGAGCTCGTTCGACCGGTCCGAGCCGGTGATCGTGCAGCCGGCACGGGGCGCGATCGAGACCGTCTCTCCCTCCGCAGTCGCCTCGAACGGAAGGCCGTCGCCCTGGCAGGAGCGTCCCTCGATCGAGAGCCGGCAGCCGTCGAGGGTCAGCATCGGCTCGCAGGGACAGCTGCCCTCCACGAGCAGCGTCCAGCCCGCCGCGCACGATCCCTGCGAAGACGGCGCGTCGTAGAAGAATAGATCGCAGCCGCCCGCGGCGACCGTCACGGCGAGCAGGGCGGTGAGCCTCAACGTCGACATGACGGTCGAGCGCCTCAGTGCGTCAGAAGGTAGACCAGCCCCGCGGTCAGCGCGACGGCGGCGGAGCCGAACATCACGTTGGACGCGACCGCCTCGACGCTCGCCCGATGCCGGGCGGACGCGTCCATCTGGCGACCGCCGTCGTACAGATGCTGAGCGCCGACACGAAGACCGATCCCCGTGCCGGTGAGCGCGACGCTGGTGCCGATCGCGGTCCAGGAGAGGATCGGGCCGAGCGACCGATCCGGCGGCGGAGGCGATGAGACGTCGAGCGACGGCTGCGGGACCTCCTCGGTCGTCGACGGGAAGAGGATCGCGCCGAGCCCCTGGAAGACCGACGGCCAGAGCCCGCGATCGTCCAGGGAGTATTCCAGCTGCACCTGTCTCAGCACGCCCTGCTCCGGTGTGGCCAGAGCTGCGACCGCACGGCCGATCCGGAGCGCGCCGACCAGCTTCACCAGCACGATCTCGTTCGACCCGAAGTGCGCCGCGATCTCCCGCGCACACTCGTCGTTGCCGTGACACGTGACGACGTCGTCGATCGCGACCGACCTGTGCGTTGCCCGTGCGATCCCGTCCGCGATGGCCGCCACCGCGGCAGGCGCCTGATCGCCGGAGAGCTGCGCCGCCTCGGAGAGGTGAACGATCACCGGCGCGCCGATGGAGAGTAGACCCAACCAGGCGGGCACGCTCCAAAGCTTAGTGAGGGTCGCGCTGGAGTCCAAGGCGGGACATACGAAAACGCGCCGGGGTCCTCGCGTGGACGCGAGGTCTTCTGCATCATCGATGGGGCTGACGGACGCGATCCAGCTCGATCGGCTCGACGGGGGCACGCTCCCTCGGTACCGGCTGCTCCACGAGATCGGGCGCGGCGGAATGGGGGCCGTGCACCTCGCCGCCCGCGACGGCGACCCGGACCCCTGCGTGGTCAAGCGGATCCACCCCGAGCACGAGACCAGCTCGACCGCCGCCAAGCGCTTCCTCCGGGAGGCGGAGCTCACCACGCTCCTCACACATCCCAACATCGCGCAGACGTTCGACGTCGGGATCGCCGGGACCGACGCCTACATCGCGATGGAGTTCATCCCGGGGAAGGACCTGGATCAGCTGGCCCAGGCGATGCGCGCCCGCGGCGCTCCGTTCCCGATCGAGCTGGCGGTGTCGATCGCGCTCAGCGTCCTCGACGCGCTGGCCTACGCACACGACGCGGTCGGCCCCGACGGCGCGAAGCTGGCGATCGTTCACCGCGATCTCGGGCCGAAGAACGTCATGATCACGTTCTCGGGCGAAGTGAAGGTGATCGACTTCGGGGTGGCGCGGGCCCGGATCGGAGACTTCCGCACGCAGAGCGGCGTCCTGGTGGGCACCGTGCCCTACTTCTCGCCCGAGCAGGCGAAGGGCAGGCCGATCGATGCGCGCAGCGACCTCTACAGCCTCTCGGTGTGGCTCTACGAGCTGCTCTCGGGGCGGCTGATGGTGACGTCCGAGACCGTGGTGCAGATGCTGGCGCAGGTGGTGGGCGACGTACCGGCGCCGCTCGATCAGGTTCGGCACGAGGTCCCGGCCGCGCTCGCACGCGCGATCGACCGCGGCCTCGCGAAGTCACCCCGGGATCGATGGCCGACCGCGCGAGCGTATGCGGAGGCGCTGCGCCAAGCGGCGGAGCCGGGGACACCGGCCGCGCTGGGAGCGCTGCTGACGGAGCGATTTCCCCAACACGAGCGCGCGGCGCGGCAGGCGGTGGCCGCGGTCCGGCAGCAGTTCGAGATGGAGCACGACGACGCGGAGCTCTTCTCGAGGACCCGGACCACCGCACGCCCACCCGACCGACGCGCGGAGGTCGCGCCGCGTAGGCGCGACCGCATGTATCTGGCCCTCCTCGCCCTGGCCGCCGGGGGGATCGGGATCGCGTGGCTGATCCGCGCGACTGCGCTCGTGGCGCCGCCATCACCGAGCGCCGAGCTGGTGCCGCCGCCGGTGGGCGTCACGCCGCGGATCGCTGCGGTGCCGGTGGAGGTCGCGCCGCGTCGGGTGCGGGCGCCGCCTCCCGCCGTCGCGGCTCCGAGCGTGCGACGGGTCCGTGCGGCGAGATCGACGGCGACGCTCGACGACCTCCTGGCGGAGCGCGGGCTCTCGCCGGAGGATCTCGCGCATCAGCACCGCCTCGAGCGCCTCGTGTCGCGCTGGAGGGCGGCCGAGCGGGCGCGGGACCCGATCGCGATCGACCGGGCCGCGCGCGCGATCGAGGCGCACCTTTTCGAGGTCACGTTCGATCCCGAGCGCCTGCGGAAGCGCCTCTCCGAGCTCAAGGAACGCATGAGCTCGAGCGATGCGGCGCGCTTCGACCGTCGATTCCTCGACGCGTGGGACGCCGCGTCGAGGGTCGCGGACCGCGAGTCGTATCGGCGGACGTGCGCGCTGGTGGACGCGCTCGAGGGCGATCTCGAGCACCGGTGAGCGCGGGGGGACGCGGGAGCGCCCCGAGACGAAAGATTGTGGGCGAAACGGGTCGAGATTTTCGCCGGCTTTCGGTAGACACGGCCATGCGCCTCGCCCTCGGAGCACTCACGTTGACCGCGTGCCTCGCGGTCGGGACGGCCGCGCTGGGGGAAGAGAACGACTCGGGCGCGCCCAGCCTCCCTCAAGACCCCTCTGACGAGCCGGATGTGGACGTGCCCGGCGAGCCCGACGGGCCGCAGACTCCCGAGGAGCGGCTGATCCAGCTCGAGGACAAGCTCGTCGATCTCGAGCAGCGTCTGAAGCAGGTCGAGCAGCAGGAGAAGTCACCGCTCACGCTCGGCGGTTACGCGGACTTCGGATTCTTCGCGCCGATCGGTGACGGGCCCGGCTGGGTCCAGGACTTCGGGAACGAGCAGCTGCCCGAGCTGGCCGGACAGTACGGCTGGGTGTTCCTGGGCGACATCCTCTCGACGGCGGTCAACTCGCGGGGCGAGGTCGCGGATCTCGGCAACGCCCCCGGAGCCAACCGCTTCGACAGCGTCCACTCGCAGGGCGCGCCCGGCTTCCTCCTGAACGAGGTGAACGTCCGCCTCAGCGTCGGGCTCCACGAGCGCGTCAAGATCACCACGAGCATGAACTTCGTGCCGCGCACCGGCTCCGACTTCGCGCTGGGAGACTTCTTCGATCTCGATCTGGCGGAGGTGGAATGGCACGCCTTCGACGCGCCCGACGTCTCGCTGTTCGCCGGCAAGATCGATCCGGTGATCGGAATCGAGTACAGGGAGCGCAAGGCGGACGGGCGCTTCGGCATCACGCCCTCGCTGATCGCGCGGTACACCACCGGCACGCAGCTCGGGCTCAAGGCGCGGGCAAAGTTCTTCGACGACTGGCTGATCGTGGCGCTCGCGTTCACCAACGGCACCTCGACGACCGAGCAGTTCCACTTCTACGACGAGGTCGACTCCAACGCCGGCAAGACCTTCAGCGGGCGGATCGCGATCCACATCCCCCTCGACGGGATCTCCTCGGCGTTCGAGGGACACTCGCTCGAGATCGGAGGCTCGGGGGAGGTCGGCCCGCAGGACCGCGACCCCGGCGGAGACGGTTACATCTGGTTCGCCGGGGCCGATCTCGCCTACCGCACGGTCTCGTTCGCGCTCAAGGCCGAGTTCCTCAAGGGACGCTCGCCCGGGAGCGACATCTTTCCCGCGTGGGAGCTGGATCTGAAGCGCGGCGCGTACCTCGAGGTCGACTGGATGGTGCTTCCCTGGCTGGGCCTGATGGTCCGAGGAGGCCTGCGCGACGCCTTCGTTGCGCTCGGCACGGAGCGAGCCTATGTCACCCAGTCGTGGCGTTTCACCGGCGGCGTGCGATTCGTATTGAATCACCACATCATCCTCAAGGCCGAGTACCTGAAGAATGGAGAGTACGGAGATGTTCCAGAGTTCCAGAACGACGTCTTCACCAGCTCGCTGGTTCTCAGGTACTGAGAGGACGCAGATGCGCGCGCTCCTGCTGCTCACCGTGCTGCTGGCCGGCTGCGAGAGCGACCTCTTCACGTCCGCCGAGTGGGACCGGCTCGAGACCCTGGTGAACGTCGATCAGGATCCTCTGCCGGACCCGGTGAACAAGTACGTCGGCAATCCGGAGGCCGAGGCGCTCGGTCAGATGTTCTTCTTCGACGCGCGCTTCTCGGGCGTCGCGACCGAGGTCGACGTGCTCGGGCGTCCCACCACGGCCGCGCGCGCGCCGGTGGGCCAGCCGATCGGGATCATGTGCGCGACCTGCCACGATCCGTCCCGCGGCGGCGGCGATCACAGCTCGGTGCCAGGCAACGTCTCGATCGGCGCCGGCATCTACGACGTCAACGCCGAGTCGGTGATCAACTCGGCGTACTACGACCTCAAGTACTGGAACGGCCGCTATGATTCGCTGGTGTGGCAGGCGATGTCGGTGCTCGAGAGCGGCGTCTCCATGAACACCGACCGGGTACGCGTCGCCTGGTTGATCAACGACCTCTATCGCGCCCGCTATCGGGCGCTGTTCGACGACCCGCTGCCGGCGTTCCCGCACACGTTCGACGAGCAGGCGGCGCTGCTCGAGCCCGACGGCCAGTGCACGCTCGACACCGGCTCGGCCTGTCCGGACGAGTGCAGCGAGGACGCGAGCGGTTGCTGGCCCCGCTTCCCTCTCCATGGGCGGCCCGGTCAAGGCACGTGCAAGCGGGGAGAGGCTCCCCTCGCGGACGGCTTCGACTGCATGGAGGCGGCGGATCAAGCGGCGGTGACTCGTGTGCTCGTCAACGTCGCCAAGGCGATCGCGGCCTACGAGTTCACGCTGGTGAGCAGGAACTCCGCGTTCGATCGGTTCATGACCGAGGGTGAGGGCTCAGAGCTGATCCCAGCGTCGGCCCGCCGCGGCGCCAAGCTGTTCGTCGGCAAGGCGTCCTGCATCGACTGCCATCGCACGCCGCTGTTCTCGGACGGCAAGTTTCACAACGTCGGCGTGCCGCAGACCGGGCCCGGCGTGCCGACCGAGGGGGACTGCCCGCCGGGCGGCACCTGCGACTGTGTGGCCGGGACCGTGTGCCTGCCCTGGGGCGCGCACTTCGGTCTGACGGTGCTCCACGGGACCAAGCTGCGCGTCGACAACAGCACGTACAGCGACGACCCCGTGCTGACCGATCGGCTGCGTCCCTGGTACGAGCTCGAGCTGACGGACGATCTCAAGGGGGCGTGGCGCACGCCCAGCCTGCGCGACGCGGCGATCACGGCGCCCTACATGCACGACGGCTACTACCGCTCGCTCGACGAGGTGGTACGACACTACGCCCAGGGTGGGACGCGCCTGGGGTCCGCAAGCGATCAGCTCGACAAGCGGATTCGACCGCTCGATCTCTCCGAGGGAGAGATCCAGGATCTGGTCGAGTTTCTCAAGACGCTCACCGGCGAGCCGCTGCCGAGGGAGTTGGTCACGGCGCCAGCCCTGCCCTGAGGAGATGAGATGAAGTCGAGATCGTTTTTCGTGATCGCTCTGGCGGCGCTGCCGTCGATCGCTCGCGCAGGTGACGCCGATTGCAAGGACGCGTTCGAGAAGGGCTACGCGGCCGGCAAGGACATCGAGGAGCTCCGCACCGAGGTGAAGGAGCTGAAGGGCACGCTGTCGAAGCTGATCGACATCCTGGGCGAGCACCCCGAGATCGCCGCGCTCCAGGAGGCCAAGGACGACGCGACGCGAGAGCGCCCGCCTCCGCGCGGCCGGAAGAAGGAGGAGGCGCCCACGTTCGGCGACATCGAGGGCAAGGTGACGTTCCTCGAAGGAACCAACGTCGCCTACGTCTATGTGGACAACGTGGGCGGGCGGCTCGCCCGGGGCCGCAAGGCCAACATCGCCCAGCGGAACAAGCAGTTCGCGCCTCGCTACCTGGTGGTGCAGAAGGGGACGGAGGTCGTCTTTCCCAACGAGGACGCCATCTATCACAACGTCTTCGCGCAGAACGCGGCCGCCACCTTCGACCTCGGGATCTATCGCAAGGGGGACGAGGCCAAGTCGTACATCTTCACCAAGCCCGGACTGATCGACATCTACTGCAACATGCACGCGAAGATGAACGCCGAGATCCTGGTGGTGCCGAACCATCTGTACACGCAGGTGCGACCCAACGGGACGTTCAAGCTGGTGCGGGTGCCGGAGGGGCGCCGGAAGATCGTCGCGTGGGGTCCGGGCGCTGCGCAGGTGAGCGGCTGGGTGGACGTGGCGGGCGGCAAGTCGGCGTCGATCAAGCTCGACCTGACGCCGCGGGACCAGGGATCGCACACGAACAAGAACGGTCAGCCCTACGGATCCTATCAGTGAGGTGGATGCTCGCATGGATCGCGGTCGCGGCGAGCTCGGGGTGTGCGTCGCAACAGCCGGCGCCCGACGGGGATCGAACGGCGGCCGTCATTCACCTCGGTGCGCGCTGGTTCCAGCATCGAGGGGCGTATCTCGGGATGACTCCGAACGAGGCCGAGGTGCGCGACGGCGAGCTCGACGACAGTGCGCCGCCCCAGGACCACTTCTGGGACGAGCAGCTGGCGGTCGAGTCGGCCAGCCTGTGGCGAAAGCTCTGCAACGAGTGTCACGGGGGCCGCCGTAGCATCCAGAGGTCGAAGGAGCTGCCGGGCCCGCCGGAGGGCTGGGGCGACGGTGCCGGCCAGTTCTTCGGGCGGGAACGCGCGCGGCAGGAGATCTTTCGCGTAATCTTCCACGGCGGTGAGCCGCCCAAGGATCCGGCGCAGCAGAAGATGCCGCCCTGGGGCGACCGGCTGGCGCGCGAGCAGATCTGGGCGCTGGTGTGGTTCATCGAGCAGGCGTCGTCGGACGTGGTCCTGACGCTGCCGCTCGACCAGCAGAAGAAGCCCGAGTAGCCGCGGTCAGCGCTTGTTGAGGTCGCGGTCGAACGCCTGGATGCTGCGGGCGATGTCCTCGAGGCCCTCCGGCGTCTGGCTGACGCGGATCTGCTTGTAGAGCTCCAGATAACGGGCCTCGATCCGCGCCCGCTCCGCTTCTGGCGCGGTCTCAGCGAGACCGGCGACGCGGTGATCCATGCGATCGAGCTTCGCCACCAGCAGCTCGGGCGGGATGGGGGCCGTCTTGGCCAGCTCGAATCTGCGCCTTGAGGTCGCCGTTGGTGGCGGCGGCGCCGGGCAGGCGAGCGAAGTCCGCCTCACTGAGGCCGCGGGCCTCGAGGACGGTGCGGAGCTCCTTGGTCGGATCGATCACCGCAGGCGGCGGCGGGGCCACGGGAACCGCCACCGGCGTCGAGTCGAGCTGGGCGTAAGCGATGGCGACGATGGTCCCGGCAGCGACGGCGCAGAGCACACCAATCAGCCCGCGGCGCGACGCGGGCGGTGCCATCGGCGAGGACTGCTGCTCGACCGACATGGTGCTCAGCAAGGAGGCAGGTTGCGCTTCGGGCGTGTGGGATCCCGAGAGCAACGTCTGGATCCGCTCCGACTCGGCGACCACCACCACGGCGCTCTCGGGGCGCTCCTCGGGTGACTTGGAGAGGAGCCAGAGCGCGAGACCCTCGAGGCCGCCGCACGGAGGAAGCGGAGGCGGAATCTCGCGCGCGTGCTTCGCCACGATGTCGGCGACATGCGTCCCTGAGAACGGCTTCTTGCCGGCGAGCATCTCGTAGAGGACGACGCCGAGCGCGTAGAGATCGGCCGAGGGGGTCACGTCCGAGTTGCGCGCCTGCTCCGGCGCCATGTACGCAGGCGTACCGACGACCAGCCCGTGCTCGGTCAGCTTTGTCGAGTCTTCGGTCTCCTGATCGATGCGGACGATGCCGAAGTCGAGGAGCTTGCCGATCTCCTGTCCGTTCTCCTGGGCGATGACGATGTTGGCCGGCTTGACGTCGCGATGGACGAAACCGAGACGATGCGCGGCCGAGAGCGCACGAGCGATGTGCGCCGTGATGCGGGCGGCGCGCAGCGGGTTGAGCGGTGCCTCGTCGTGGATCAGATCGCGGAGACTCTTCCCCTCCGCGTACTCCATCACCAGATAGGTCAGACCTTCGTCCGTGGTGCCGAAGTCGACGACCGAGACCACGTGCGGGCTTCTGATCTTGCTGGCCGTCTGAGCCTCGCGGCGGAAGCGGCCCACGATCGTCTCGTCGGAGCCGAGATCTCCGAAGAGGACCTTGATGGCGAAGTCGGTCTCGAGCTCGCTGTGGCGTGCCCGATACACGCAGCCCGACGCCCCTTGTCCGATCTTTTCGACGACGTGGTATCGGCCGAGTTGTTGGCCGAGGAGCGGGTCGTCCACCTGATCGACCAGCCGCTCGCCGTCGATGCCGCAGTATTGCGTGCGCTTCGAGTAGATCGAGCGGCAGCGCGGACAGACGCGCACGAATGCACGATACCCATTCAGCCGGTAGACGACCAGCGGGTTCGTCCCACATTGGTCGACATCGGATCGGTTGGGCGTCACGCCGCGCCCGCGGCCGGCACTCACTCTCTGATGAAGGACCAGGACTCGGGCTCCACCCAGGAGAACACCGGCCTGGACGAGGATCCGGCGGTGCGAGACGCGTCCGCCCCGGGTTCGCCGCCCAAGGAGCAGGACCCCGCCGAGCCGCGCTTCGTCGATTGGCCCAAGGACTAGGAGCGTGTAGCGCGTAGCGCTACCGCGAGCCCGGTCCGGGTCCCGGTCCCGGTCCCGGTCCCGATGGCGATCATGCAGCCCGGCGTGCGTTCATCGACTTGATGAGGCGCGTGAGCATCTCGACAACGCGCTTGAGCTTGGCTCTGGCGGCTTGGACCTTCTGCTCGTTGGTGAGTCGGCGCCTCAAGCAGGTGTGGAGTGAGGCGGCGCTTTCGGTGCCAGAGCGAAGTGCCATCCGGTAGAAGCGAGCCTTCTCAGGTGGATTGAACTCTCCGGCGCCCTCGGCGGTGTTGTTCACGATGGAATCGGATGCCCGCCGAAGCTGATCGCGGACGTGAGCGTAACCGGGTTGCAGTTCTTGTGCGATCTCTTCAGCGATGTCGGCATACTCGACGGCGAGCTGGTAGACCTCGAGCTTCTCGTGATCGAAAGTGACCATGCAAGCTAGCTTGCGGTAGCTCGTCCACTTTGACCAGCAGAAGTTAGCTCGAACCATCCCCAGGCCCAACTGAACGAAATGATGGATGGCCGCATCATCGCGTTCCTGCAAATGTGGACGGCACACCGAGGCCCAACGCTCAGAGGAACTTCACCGACTCAGACAGCAGGATCATGTTGAAGGAGGGAGCGTACCTCCAGGCCTACAATGCCCAAGTTGTCGTAGATGAGCACGCTCAGGTGATTGTCGCCGAAGGGGTCAGCAACCAGGCACCTGATCAGCAACACCTCGTCCCGATGCTCCGTGATGTGTTCGGCAACTGCGGCGATGCTCCGCGGAAGATGACGGCAGACAACGGCTGTCTGAGCGCGACCAACATCGAATTCTGCGACAACAATCAGATCGATGCCCACATCGCTGTTGGACGCGAACAGAACCAAGACGCGTCGACTCCGTCCTCATCAGCTTCGGAGCCCACACCTGCCTCGCTCGCTCGCAAGCGAATGCGAGACAAGTTGCAAACGCGCGACGGCAAGCCGGTCTACGCCCGCAGGAAGAGTATCGTCGAACCGGCGCTCGGACAGATCAAAGCGGCACGAGGATTCCGCCGGTTCTCGCTACGCTCCTTCTTCAAGGTACGAGCCGAGTGGACGCTCGTCTGCCTCACCCACAACCTGCTCAAGCTCTACCGATCGAAGCTCGCGACCGTCGCGAGCGTCTGACTCAAGGCAGCCATCTTCAGATCGGGACCCGGACCGGGACCGGGACCCGGACCGGGGTCGCGTGAGCGCTTACGCGCTACACGCTCCTAGCGAACGCCCAGGATGAACGCCGGCGTGGCGGACATGATCAGCGCGATCGAGTAGGCGTCCCGGACGCTGCCGGAGAACGCGCACGACTCCGGGCTGGCCGGTTCCACCGGCGCGATGGGGAGCTGCTGCGGGCACCGCTCCACGCAGCCCTCGAAGCAAGCGCTCAGGTGGCCGGTGCGCGGATCGAACTCGAACGTCTCCAGCCCATCACCGTCCTCGTCCAGATCCGGCTCGATGCCGTGACTCACCAGGAAATCGAGGAGCGAGGCCTCCTGGATCCGGCAGGACGAGTCGAGAGTGCCGCGGCAGAACGGGTTCGCGGCCGAGGCCAGCTCGGACGCCGGAACTGCACCCCCGAGCAGGATCACGAGGGTCCGGTCGAAGTCGGTGGCCCGCTCCATCTGGAACCTCGGGTGCGCCAGCGTGAGCAGGCGCGGGCCGGTGGAGAGCGGCAGCGTGAACGCCAGCATTCCGAGACCCGCATCCTTGACGACGCCTCCAGTGATCTTCCCGGGCGCTCGAAGACGTGCCTGCGCCGGATCGCCGATCGTCGATCGCCGCTCGACGAAGAACCTGCAACACGACGGATCGCCGACCCGATAGTCGTCGTCGGGGAACGGCGGGTCGAGCCAGTCGCGTCCCTCGTACATCTTCACCGTAACCTGGGCGTCGTCTTCGAGAAACGCGCCCTCGGCGCCGGCGAGCTCCAGCAAGGTCAATCCGTGGCCGCGCTCGTGCTGCAGCTGGATGTGCGCGTTGAGCAGACCGGCGAGCGCGCTCAGTCGATTGTCGACGCATGCGTGGCCGAGACAGCTCCCGTCGAGGTCGAAGCCGAGCAATCCGTCCGCGATCTGGATGGTCGAGACGGCGTAGACATACCCACGGCCGATCGGATCGTCCCAGCCGTCCCGATGATCGACCTGGGCGTCGTCGTCCGAAGTGCAGTCCCCACCCGAGCAGAGCGGCGTGCACGCCGAAACGAGCACGCCCGCGAGGATGGCCCTCAGCACCCTCTCGAGTGTAGCAGCTTGCCTGCGGAAGCGATCCGCGGTTGAACCTCCTCCCATGTCCGAGGCGATGGAAGCACAGGGCGCAGAAGGCACGATCGTCGAAGCTGCCGTGATCTCGGTGGCCAACGAGCAGGTGGTGGTCCACCTCGGCGACGCGGGAGAGGGCGTGATCCCCCTCGAGGACTTCAAGCAGCGCCGGAGCGATCAGCCCCTGATCGAGGTGGGCGACAGCTTTCCGGTCTACATCGACTACAAGCCCGACGACGCGGATCGATTCGTGGCCTCGCGCGACAAGGCGATGCGGCTCTCCGCGCTGGACCGGGTCAAGAGCGCGTTCGATGCCAACGAGACGATCGAGGGTGAGGTGGTCGCGACGGTCGACGGGGGCTTCAACGTGGACATCGGCCTCAAAGCGTTTCTCCCGGCCTCCCAGTTCGGGCTGCGGCCACTGCGCTCTCCGACGCAGATCCTCGGCCAGCGCTTTCAATTCAAGATCATCCGGTTCAACGAGAGCCGTCACAACATCGTGGTCTCCCGGCGCGTGCTGCTGGAGGCCGAGCGCGAGGCGATCCTGGACCGCATCCAGGTCGGTGCGATCATCGAGGGTCGAGTGAAGAGCCTGGTCGACTACGGGGCTTTCGTCGACGTGGGAGGCATCGACGGCCTCTTGCACAACAGCGACATCTCGTGGGGCCGCGTCAAGCATCCTTCCGAGGTGGTCGCGGTCGGCGACCCCGTCACGGTCAAGGTGCTCAAGTTCGACAAGAAGAAGCGCAAGCTCTCGCTGGGGCTCCGTCAGATCCAGGAGGATCCGTGGCTGACGGCCGGCGATCGTTATCAGCTCGGCTCCGAGGTTCGCGGGATCGTGATCAGCAAGACCGACTACGGCGTGTTCATCGAGATCGAGCCGGGCGTCGAGGGGCTGGTGCACTCGACCGGACCGCTGGTCCCCGAGGCCGCCAAGGAGGCGCTGCGCCGGGTCAACCTGGGCGAGCGCATTCAGGCCAAGGTGGTCGACACCGACCTCCCGAAGAAGCGGATCTCGCTCTCGCTGATCCTCGAGGGCTGAGGTGGCCGAGCTCCCCGAGGGACTCGGCGCGTTCGACGCGGATGACCTGAGGTTCGTCGTCGACGACGGCTACTCGCTGGTGGCGCTCGACGACGCGATCGACGTGGACCAACAGGCCCTGGCCGAGCATGTTTCGGCGTCGGGCCGTGTTCCAGCGCGCGCGCCGATCGCTTCGTGGATCCTGGCACGGCTGGCGCACCTCGCCGGCGGCTCGCTGGCGATCGAGGAGGAGATCGTCGAGGTCTGTGAGGGCGGCCTCTACGTGATCGACTTCGTGATCCGCCAGCGGGGCGCTGCGATCGGCAAGGTGCAGCTCCAGGCGGGCCAGGGCGGCGCGGCGCTCCTGGGGATGGTGTCGCGGAGGGTCTCGCCCGAAGAGGTGGTGGCGCGCTTCATCTCTGCCCTGCTGGAGGCGCCCGACGAAGTGGCGGCCTGCCACGTCCGGGTGCGCGATCCCGCGTGGCCCGAGGATCGCGTCGCGGAGTACGGCTTCGACGGCGAGACGTTCCGAGGTTGATCCGTCAGGGCACCGCCCGCACGCGCAGGTTCGTGCTCTCGCCCCGCGTCTCCGGATCGTAGTAGGCGTAGACCTGGGCGGCGCGCTGCGTGACGTCGCACTCGGCGCCTGCGATGAGCGCGTAGCGAAGCTCAATCGTCTCGTGCTTCGTCAGCTTGCTCAGATAGAGCTGGACGGCTGCACCCGTGGCCTCGAAGTGATCGATCCGGCCCGCGCTCACGAGCGCCGCCAGCGAGCGCTTGTCGGGCGCGAACCCGGGCGGGATCGGGACGATCGCCGTCGGCATCGGAACGTCCTGGTCCGTCGTGTTCTCCACTGTCAGGCGCACAGGAGCGGTCGCGCCGAACCGAACCGGGTCCGCGGGCACCGAGAGCTCGACCGACAAGCCCTGATGCACCGGCGTCGAGGCGTCGAGCGAGCGCCAGGACAGCCGGAGATCCGCGAGCACCGGGGCGCTTGCGATCGAGATCGCGTGCGCGCCCGCCGCCACCACCGGCAGATCGAGCGTCGGCACACCGACCGAGGACAGATCCACCGCGCCGATCGCGCGACCGTCCATGGTCACCGCCGCCGCGCCTTCGTCCGAGGACTGGGCGGGTGACTCCACCGCCGCCCGCAGCGCCAGCACGGTCCCCTGCGGTGAGCCCCAGCCGTACCTCGGGGTTCGCGCGCTCCAGATCCACTTCAGCGCCTCGCCCGCGTCCTGGAAGGCGAGAGTCTCGCGGAGGAGCGGCACGGCCAACGCCGTCACCTGGACGTCGGCGGCCTGGCCCTTCACGTAGAACAGCGTCTCGTCGCCCGCACCGAACGCCAGACCGCCCTCCTCTTTCCGCTGGTGGGACCGCAGCTTCGCGAGGAGCGACGGGGATCGCGCGGCGGCCGCCCACAGCGCCAGCAGATAGGGACGCTTGGCAATCTCGGTCTCGTGCGCCGCCAAGAAGGCGAGAGCCCGATCGATCTCCGGACCGCGGTAGTCCGACTCGACCAGCGCCCAGGTCACGTACGTGGTGATCGCGACCTCGCCCTGCACCGCGCTCCAGTCGTGGAGCCAGCTGGCGTCGGGCGCCCACGAACCGTCCTTGCGCTGCTTGGCCAGCAACCACGCGCGCGTTCGATCCACCATCTTCGCGTCGACCGGATAAACCTTGGCCATGTCCGCGAACTCGAGCAGGCCGTAAGCGGTGAGGGCCTGGTTGGCCGGAGTCTCTCCGAACCATGAGAAGCCGCCGCCCCGGACCTCGTACGCGATCAGGCGCTGGTAGCCGGTCGCGACCAGGTCGTACGCGCGCTCGCGGATCGCGACGTTCTTTTCGGTCTCCTTCAGCAAGCGCAGCACCATCAGGTTGGGATAGGTGGAGCTGCTGGTCTGCTCAAAGCAACCGTGAGGCTCGCTGAGGAGATCCTCGACGCCGTCCAGCGCTTGATCGACCGGGCTGCGGAACAGGCGCAGGCGCCCTTGGAAGCTCTCGACGTTCGCCGGCACGGTGAACGCCAGCTGCTTTGTCAATGCGACTTGCACCAGGCGACCCGGGCCGTCGACCTCGATCTGCCGTTTCACGCGATCGACGACGCTCCCATCCTGACGCGAGAGCGCCAGCAGGACCGAGCCGGTACCGGCCGAGGCGGCGCGGAGCTCGAAGCGCGCCGCGGCGGTGGTCCCAGGCGGGAGCCGGACCGCGCGCTGCGACTCACCGATCAGCTCGACGGTGCCGCTCGCCTCGAGCGTGACGGCGAGCGTGAGCTCCTCCTCGGTGTGGTTGGCGGCGACCGCGGACAGCGTGTAGCGATCGCCGGTGGTCAGGCGGTGAGGAACCGCGGCGTCGACCGAGAGTGGGAGGAACGTCTCGAGGCGCTTCATGCCGTGGCCCACTGCGCCGGTCGGACCGAGAGCGTCGACGTCGAGCTGCCAGCCGGTGACGGAGTCGGAGAAGGGGACGCGCAGGATCGCCCGGCCGTTCGCGTCGGTGTGAAGCCCGGCGGCCCAGAGGACCGTCTCGTCGAAGCGGCTGCGGATGGCGGCGGTCACTCGGACCGTCCCGGCCCGCGCCCGCCCGACCGCGCCGAACATGGCGCCTCCGCCGGAGCCGTAGCCGTAGGTCCCGAGGCCGCCGATCCCGCCGGACTCGAAGACGCCGGTGCGCACCAGGTCGTCGCCCGTCTCGAACCGTCCGTCCGCGCCGGCCGAGCGGACGCTGCCGCCGCCGCTCACGGACAGCCGGACGCCGCCGCCCCACGGATCCGTTGCCAAGTTCTTGCCGAGGTGTCCGGAGGCGATCATCCCCAGGATGCCGCTCTTCGCCGCCAGCGCTCGGTTGGCCTGCAGCGCGATGGCGAGCGCGTCGAGCCGGCGGTCCGCGACCTGGCGCGCGATGGACGCGAACGACAACGTGCGATCCAGCGGATGGACGTAGCCCCACGAGAGCGGTCGCTTCCACGGCGTCTCGACCTGCTCGCCCTTCCAGCCCGCCTCCGCGAGCAGGGCGGCGAGGGATCGCTTGAAGCGCCAGCCGGCCGGAGTCTCGACGCCGATGGCGCCCTCGACGTCCACGAGCACTCCGATGGCGGCCTCCCGCACCGCCGGCATGCGGCCGCGCTCGGACTGGCGGCGCTGAGCGGCTTCGATCTCGATCGACGGATCGAGATCTTCGGGCGGGAGCGACTCGACGATCGCCCGGGCCGCGAGGCGCGCCTCGACCTGGTCGTGCGGGAGGAGGTCCGTGAACGCGACCCCGAGCAGAGGTGCGCGCTCCACGTCGAGCGAGCGGAGCAGCGATGCCAGATCCTTCTGCCGTTCTCCCAGCGAGAGCGACCGCTCGTCGACGACCGAGGCGAACAGGCCCACGTTGGCCGCCGGACGCCCAGCGCGATCCTTCACCGACGCGGTGAGCTCCGCGGTCTCCCCGGGACGGAATCGGGCGCGGCCGTCGATCGCGACGTCGAGCGGCGCCGGGATCAGGTATACCGACGCGTTCGTTCTCCGGTCGATCGGCCGGTCGCGGGCGTCCGCTGGATTCCAGCCCACCTCGGCGGCCCGCACCGTCGCGAGCCCGAACACGCCCTCGGGTGCCGAGAGGCTCGCAGTGAAGTAGCCGCGCGCATCGGGGAGCGCGATCGCGGTGGCGAGCGGGATCCGGCCGCGCACCAGGGTCAGCACGACGGGGCCGTGCGCCCGCGCGAAACGGCCGAAGATTTCCATGGCCTCGCCCGCGCTCCAGACCGCCCGCACCGGACGGAGCCACGGACCGCCACGCCCGACGCGGAGGCGCTCCTCGGAGTGGGCGGTCCGGCCGTTCGCGGCGGTGGCAACGACGTGCAGCGTCGCCGGAGAGGAGGGCGTGATCGCGTAGCGGACCGCACCCAGCGACTCTCTTCGCGCAGCGCCGTGCACCTCGACACCGGTACCCCCGAGGTCGACGGTCGCGGGCGCGAGGTGGCCCCGACCGTCGGTGGTGACGATCGTGACGAACTGCGTGCGGCCCCCCGACAGCTCTCGACGCTCGGGCACGATCGCCACCGAGACGCCGTCGCCCGGCCGCGGCGGGCTCCACGAGGCGGACTCGGTGCGCTCGGCGCCGTCGGTCACCGCGACCTCGAGCTGTGCGTGCGTCCTCGGCGCGAGCGGGATCGAATAGCGGCCGAATGCGTCGAGGTGGCCCTTCTCCAGGGTGTGCCCGTCCGCGCGTATCTCCACGTCGCCCTGGACCGGCTCGCCGTACGGATACCGCGCGACCGCCTGGCCGGCGTCGTCGACGCGGACGAAGAAGGCCGGCAGCTCCACCTCGCGGACCGTCACCTCGCGCGAGACGGTCTCCGAGAACGCCGTCGCCTCGACGTGATAGGCGCCCAGGCGCAGGTCGTCGCCGAGCGCCAGCTTGCCCTCGCCGAACCCGGTCTCACCGACGTCGATCGCCCCGCGCCAGATCTCGGTCCCCATCGGCTCCTTCACTGCGACGGTGACCTTCGTTCCGCCGAGCGGGTGAGCGTCCGGGCGATTGAGGAGCGCCACTCCGAACCGGATCGTCTCGCCCGGCCGATACACGCTCCGGTCGGTGCGGAGCGACAGCACCAGGCTCCGCACCACCTTGACGGTCCGCTGGATCCGATCCGAGCCATGCTCGGACCGGGTCTCGATGGTGAGCGAGTAGCTCCCCGGATCGAGCGCAGGGACCTGAAACAAGAGTGGCGCGTTGCCCTCCGCGTCCGTCGACGCCCTCGCCACCTCCCGATCCGCGATCGAGAGGACCACGCTCGCCCCCAGCACCGGCTCGCTCTCCGTCAGCGAACGGGCCCCTCGAACCGACACGAACGCGACGCTCTGCGTCCGCGCCACCATCTGCGTGTCGAACAGCACATCCGTGTCGTGCAGGAGGAGCGGCGAGGCGATCAGCGCGAGGACGATGGCATACACGACTCATCGACCACGCGACCGTGTCCTCGGTTCCCCTCTTGTTCCCGGCGCTCACCGCCGCGTATGCTTCTCGCGTGAATCGCTTCACCGAACCCATCTGACTCCGGTTCCTCCGACTCCTCCTGTTCGCCGGTCTCCTCGACGAGCTCGCGGCGGGTGTGCCGGTCGTCGGCGCGCCGGAGGTTCGAAGCACGTTCGGTCTCGGCTATGCCGTGACCTCGTTGATCTTGTTCGTGCTCCCCGAGCTGTTCGGGTTCCTGCTCGAGCCGCCGCTGTTCATCCTCTCCGACAAGATCGGCCGCCGCCGGCTGGTGCCGCTCGGGCTGGTGTTTCTGGGCGTCTGCTTCGCGACGGCGGGCCTGGCGAACAACGCGATCGTCTTCTCGATCGCGATGGTCCTGATCTATCCAGCCAGCGGCGTGGGCATCGGCTTGTCGCAGGTATCCCTGATCGAGGCGTACCCGCGCCAGCGCGAGCGGGTGATGGCCCGGTGGACGATGATGGGCGCGATCGGCGACGTCGGCTCGCCGCTCCTCCTCGCGGCGATCGCCGCGGTCGGCGGCAGCTGGCGCGTCGGGTTCGTCTTCATCGGCGTCGTCCTGGTGCTGCACGGTTTCCTGGTCTCGCGTGCTCGATGGCGCGAACGCACGCCCGTGAAAGACGAGGCGGAGGAGCCCGGCTTCTTCAGGATGGCCGCAGAAGGGCTCCGAAATCGGCGGCTCTGGGTGTGGGCCACGGGCGTCGCACTCTGCGCGCTGCTCGACGAGATCCTGGTCGCGTTCGCCGCGATGTATCTCACCGACGACCTCCACGCGACGCACGTCCAGGTCGACATCGTGATCGCTTCGTTCGGTCTCGGCTCGATCGTCGGGCTCTCCATCCTCGATCGCCTGCTGCCGCGCGCCTCATCGCAGCGGCTGCTCACCGGCGCATGCCTGGGGACCATCGCGACCTATCTCGCGTGGCTGTGGTCGCCGCAGATCCCGGTGTCGATCGCCTGCATGTTTCTGGTGGGAGTCTTCGCCTCGCCGCTGTATCCGATCGCGGCCGGCCGCGCCTACGAGGCCGCGCCGAGCCGAGCCGGTACCGCCGCCGCGATCATGCAGCTCTTCGCGCCGGTCACGCTGGCCTGGCCCTTGATCCTGGGACGCATCGCCGATCAGCTGGGCCTCAGGATCGCGCTCGCCCTGCTCCTCCTGCAGCCGATCGGCGTCTTGCTGATCGCCCTCTTCACTGCCCGGGCACCTCGGTCAGAAAGAAGATCCCGAACAACATCAGAGCCGCCAGCACGATGACGACGATCAACACGCTACGCGAAGAGTCGCCCGCCTTACGATCGAAGCCGGTGATCGAGTCCTCCTTGATCTCGGACTGAGGGACGGGTTCCGACCTCGGTTCCTTCGAATCGCTCATGAGAGCCCATCTCGCGCCGATCCGGGACGTCGGGCAAGGCCACGAGGTGGGTCCATTCCAAAGTGAGCTGTTTTGCTTCGCGCGAGCACCTATACTTCGTGCGCCCCATGCTCCGGCGTGCCCCGTGCCTCCTCCCGCTGGTCCTGGCGGGCTGCCTCGCGAAGTCGCATGGCCCCGGCCCCCATGACGGCGGACCGCGGAGCGACCACTGGGCCTTCGCGGCACCGGAGCGTCCCCCGATCCCCGCCGTCTCCGATCCGGCGTGGTCGAAGAACCCGATCGACGCGTTCATCCGGGCGCGCCTCGACGCTGAGTCGATCACGCCCTCACCGCCCGCTGATCCCGCGGTCTTCGCGCGACGTCTGGCGCTGGATCTGACCGGACTGCCGCCACCGCTCGAGGAGGCCGACGCATTCACCGCGGATCCTTCGGACGCCGCGCTCGCCGCTTGGATCGAGCGCATGGCGGCCTCTGATCGGGCGGCCGAGCATCAGGCGCGCGAGTGGCTCGACGCCGCCCGCTACGCCGATACGCACGGGTTCCAGCTCGATCTGCCGCGGACGATGTGGGCCTGGCGCGACTGGGTGATCGACGCCTATCGCAACAACATGCCCTATGATCGGTTTCTCACCGAGCAGATCGCCGGCGACCTGCTGCCGGGCGCGGGACCGAGCGAGCGCATCGCCACCGGCTTCAACCGCAACCACAACATCACGATCGAGGGCGGCGTGATCGACGAGGAGTACCGCGCGATCTACGTCTCCGATCGCGTCGACACGCTGGGCACCGCGATCCTCGGCCTCACCACCGGCTGCGCGCGCTGCCACGACCACAAGTTCGATCCGATCTCGCAGCGCGAGTACTACTCGCTGGCCGCGTGCTTCAATCAAACCGACGAGCGGGGGCTGGGTGCCGAGAACGGCTTCGCACCGACGGTCGACGCGCCCAGCCCGCTTCAGTCGGCGGAGCTCGAGGCGATCGATGCGGAGCTGAGCACGCTCTCCTCGGCCCTCGCCGGGACCTTCGACACCGAGCTCGCCGCCTGGGAGTCACAGGTGAAGGCATCGCTCCCGATCACCTGGAGCGAGGTGCGGCCGACCGGCCTCGGGGCCGACAACGATACGGTCGTGCAGCTCCAGGGGGACGGCACGATCACCGCCCGCAACCAGGAGGTCCTCGAGGCGTATCGGCTCGACTTCGAGGTGGCGGCGGGGACGCGCGCGTTCGAGATCGACGCGGTCCCCGACGCGCAGCAACCGGAGGGCGGCCCCGGGCTCGGGCCGGGCGGCACCTTCGTCCTCACCGAGGTCGAAGGCGAAGCGAACGGTGTCGCGCTCCGCTGGGCAACGGTGGAGGCAGACGGTGCGGCGGCGGGGTTCGGCGGCGAGCTGGCCGGCGACGGCGATCCTGCGACGGGTTGGATGAACGACGCCCCCGAGGCCCGCACGCTGGTCCTCACCACCGATCACCCGCTCGCGGCCGGACCCGTGCGGCTCCGCCTCCACTTCGGTGCGGGCGAGACGCGGCTGCTGGGCCGGTTCCGCCTCCGGACCTCGACGCACCCGCTGGCGGGGATGCTGCCGGCGGTGGAGGCGATCCTCGCCGAGGCGCCGTCCGCCCGCAGCGGCAACGACGTCGAGCGCCTCCGGACCTTCTGGTTGAAGAGCAGCTCCGAGCTCCGCGATCGCGCACGCCGGCACGCCCTGCTGAGCGCGCGGCGCCAGGCGCGGGCATCTGCGCCCACCACGATGGTGATGAGCGATCGCTCCGAGACCAGGAAGACGTACGTCCTGATCCGCGGCCAGTACGATCAGCCCGGCGACGAGGTCGGCTGCGGCGTCATCGACTCGATCTTTCCACGGCCGAAGGACGTCCCGGCGAACCGCCTGATGGTCGCGAAGTGGCTCGTCGATCCGAAGCACCCGCTGACGGCGCGGGTGGCGGTCAACCGCATCTGGCAGCGCCTCTTCGGGGTCGGTCTGGTGAAGACCACCGAGGACCTGGGCACGCGCGCCGAGCCGCCGTCCCACCCCGAGCTGCTCGACTGGCTGGCGGTCGAGCTGATCGAGAGCGGCTGGGATCAGCGCCACCTCATCTCGCTGATCGCGTCCTCCCGGACGTACCGCCAGTCGTCGGCGGAGCGGGCCGAGCTGGCGGAGCGCGATCCGGAGAACCGGCTGCTGTGGAGGGGCCCGCGCCACCGCCTGGCGGCGGAGGTGATCCGGGATCAGGCGCTGTTCGCCTCCGGGCTGCTGGTCGAGCGCCTCGGGGGGCCGAGCGTATTTCCGTACCAGCCACCCGGGCTCTGGGAGGAGGTCAACGATCGACCCGGTCTCTCGGTGCCCTACCTCGAGGACGCGGGCGAGGGGCGGTTCCGGCGGAGCCTCTACAGCTTCTGGAAGCGGACGCTCCCGCCGCCGTTCTTGACCACCTTCGACGCGCCCGATCGCGAGTACTCGATCGTGCGCCGCCAGACCTCGAGCACGCCGCTGCAGGCGATCGCGCTCCTCGGAGAGCCGGGCATGATCGAGGCCGCCCGTCACCTGGCCGATCGGATGCTCGACGCGGGCGATCCGGTCGCCGCCGCCACCGCGGGCTTCCGCCGGGTGCTCGTCCGCGCGCCGACCACCGCAGAGCTCACCGAGCTGACCACGGCCTACGCCGAGCAGCACGCGCTCTTCGAGTCGGATCAAGCGGCCGCGGCTCGATTGCTCGCCGTCGGCGCGTCCAGGCCGGAGGAGACCCGTCCCCCGGTCGATCGAGCGGCGATGACGCAGGTCGCCCGCATCATCCTCAACCTCGGCGAGACGCTGGAGAAGGAGTGAGCATGAGCCTGACCCGCAGAGCCTTTCTCGGCGGCGCCACCGGGCTCGGCGCGCTCGCGTTGTCGACGCTGGACGGTCGCGCCCGGGCCCAGACCGCCGGCCTCCCGCACTTTCCGCCGACGGCCAAGCGGGTGGTCTGGCTGTTCGCCTCGGGGGGGCCGTCGCAGATGGAGCTCTTCGACTACAAGCCGGTGCTGCGGGAGATGCACGGCCAGCTGCTCCCCGACTCGGTGCGCATGGGCCAGCGGCTCACCACCATGTCCTCGGGCCAGGATCGGCTCGAGCTGTGCGCGTCCGCCTTCGACTTCGCACAGCACGGTCAGTCGGGCGCATGGATCTCGGAGCTCCTCCCTCACACGGCGGACATCGTCGACGACCTCTGCATCGTGCGATCGATGTACACCGAGCCGATCAATCATGATCCGGCGATGACGCTGATGCACTCCGGCGCCCAGATCCCCGGTCGCCCCAGCGCAGGGAGCTGGGCGAGCTACGGGCTCGGCTCGGACGCGGAGGATCTGCCGGCGTTCGTGGTGATGATCGCGAGAAACACCACGCCCGAGGCGCAGCCGCTCTACAACCGCCTCTGGTCGAGCGGCTTCCTCCCGTCGCGTCACCAGGGCGTGCGGCTCTCGAGCTCCGGCAGCCCCGTGCTCTTCCTCGAGAACGGCGCGTCGCTGCCCGAGACCAGCCGGCGCGACCTCTTCGATCGGATCTCGGCGCTCGACGCGATCCATCGGGACCAGACCCACGATCCTGAGCTCGACACCAAGATCGCCGCGTACGAGCTGGCGTTCCGCATGCAGACCGGCGTCCCTGCGCTCGCGGATCTCTCGGATGAGCCCGACTCGACCTTCGCGCTTTACGGCGAGGACGCACGCAACAGCGGCACGCACGCGCGGAACTGCCTGCTGGCGCGCCGCCTGCTCGAGCGCGGCGTGCGTTTCGTACAGCTGTATCACCGCGACTGGGATCATCACGCCGGCCTCCCCGACCGGATGCGTCACGTGACCGGAGAGAACGAGCGTGCGTCGGCGGCGCTGGTCACCGACCTCAAGCAGCGCGGCATGCTCGAGGACACGCTCGTGATCTGGGGCGGCGAGTTCGGCCGCACCGCATACGCGCACGGCTTGGCAGGCGACGGGCGCAACTACGGGCGGGACCACCACCCTCGCTGCTTCTCGATGTGGCTGGCCGGCGGGGGCATCAAGCCCGGCCTCGTCTACGGAAAGACCGACGACTTCTCGTACAACGTCGTGGAGAACGCCGTCCACGTGCACGACCTCCACGCGACCATGCTCCACGTCCTCGGGATCGATCACCTGCGCTTCACCTACCGCTACCTGGGACGGGACTTCCGCCTCACGGACGTCGCCGGACGCGTGGTGGACGACCTGCTGGGGTGAGCGCGTCCTGCCGCTCGTAGATGACGACGCCCGCGATCGTGGCGGTGGCTGCGAAGGGAAGCTCGCCCCGCTGGAGACGCGCAAACGTCCGACCCTTTCGAAACGCGCCGTCGACGACGATCGCGGAGAACTCGGCCGGGAGCGTCACGTCATCGAGAGACCAGACATGCTTCCACGGCACGCCCACCGGTACGAAGGCGTCGAACGAGGTGAGCACCGGGCCGGTGTGTCGCGCTGCGATCGACTCGAGCTGCCGGCCCACCTCGAGGCGCTCCGGCGTGAGCGCGCGCGCGAAGTGCGTGTCCTCGGCGCGGAGCGCATCGAGCTGGGCCCGCCAATCGACCGTGACAAACACGGCCAGCAGCGCGACCGGCCGCGCGCCCGCGAGCAGCCGGCCGCGCGGGCGCAGCTCCTCGAGCGAGAGGAGGAAGAGCGGCCAGAGCGCCGGGGCCGCGTAGCGAGGGAGCGCCAGCTTCACGCCGAACAGCGCGAACGAGAGGTAGAAGACGCCGAAGAACAGGATGAAGCAGAGACCGTCGACCTTGCGAGCGCGGATCCGACGAAACAGGAAGAGCGCGACTCCGATCGCGATGGTCGCCATCCCCGCGTAGCCGAGGCCGCGAGCACCGACCAGGACGGGCCACCACCCGGAGGTCGAGATGGGATGTCGGTTGCGATGGTGCTGGACGACGAACCCGGTGATCGTCCGCTCGGGATCCAGCACGATGTTCGGGGTGGTGAGGACGAAGACGGCCAGGAACAGCAGGCCGTGCAAGGCGACCTGCTGAACCAGCTGCTTGGGGCTCTTGCGGCCGTCCCAGACGATAAAGGCTACGATCGCGACCATGATGAAGAGGCCGAACAGCTTCGTCCCCGCGGAGAGGCCGGCGAAGATCGTCGCCGCCCACAGCCAGCCTCGGCCCTTCTTCCCATAGGCCAGACCGAGACAGGCGACCGCCGCGTGGTCGAAGAGGAAGAGAAAGGCGTCCGGGTGGACGCGCGAGGCCCAGAGGATCGTCTCCGGATGGATCGACAAAAAGAAGGTGAAGATAGCCGGCGGCCACCAGCTTCCGAGCAGGAGACCGAAGAGCACGAAAGGAACGAGCAGCGCCACGATCATCACGCCGAAGGAGAGCCAGCGGGTTCGCTCGATGACCGTCGGAGCCGGAGCCTCCGCCCCCGAGACGAGTCGGACGAGGGCGGTCACGTAGGGATAGAGGCCGGGATAGACGCGGACGCCGTGGTCGAGATCGCCCCGCTCCACCATGCGCCAGGTGTGCTCCAGGATGAGGGACTCGTCGTTCATGACGTGGTGGAGGTGGCGCAGATCCTGAGACCCATCGGCAATCCGGGGGACCGCGCGAAGCGTGAGAAAGACGAGCCCCGCGAGGACCAGGAGCGAAGGGCCGGCCAGCCTTCGGATCCAGGGCACACCCATGCTGCGAAAGCTCCTACCAGGGCCGGCGACGCGCGTGCTAGCTCGTTTGGCGGTTGGAGATCTCGGTGGTCATTCCGTGCCTCGACGAGGGCGCCACCGTCGGCGGGGTGGTCGCGCGCACGGTCGAGACGCTCGAGGCCCGCGGCGCCTCCTTCGAGGTCATCGTCGCGGACAACGGCTCGACGGACGACAGCCGCGTCGAGGCCGAAAGCGCGGGCGCGCGCTGGATCGACGCGAGCCGGGAGCGCGGCGTCGGCGCAGCCACCCGGCTGGGCGGGCTCGAGAGCCGAGGCGACGTCCTGGTGTTCCTCGACGCCGACGGCGAGCACGACCCGGCCGAGATCCCGCAGCTCCTCGACGCCGTGGAGCTCCATCCCGACGCGCTGATCCTGGGCAGCCGCTACCGCGGGCGGTTCCTCAAAGGGGCGAGCTCCCTCCCGAACCGCGCGCTCGGCACGCCGGCGCTGACGAGGCTGATCAACCACTACTTCGGCACCGGCATCAGCGACTGCAACACGGGTTTCCGGGCGATGCGCCGGGAGGTCTTCGATCGGATCGACTTCAACTCGCCCGGCTTCGAGTTCTGCACCGAGATGGTGGTACGCGCCGGGCTCCTGGGCGTCCGCGTCGAGGAGGTGCCGATCACCCAGCACCCCGGCCCCGCGGGGCGGCGCCCGCACCTGCGCCGCTTCCGCGATGGGTGGCGCCACCTCAAGTTCATCCTGCTCCACGCGCCGGACCGCGTCCTTCTCCGCCCGGGGCTGGCCGCGCTGCTCTTAGGCGCCGTGCTGTTCCTCCCGCAGGTGGCCGGGCGCTTCGAGCTCGGATGGTTCGTCCTCGACATCCACCTGATGATCCTCGGCGTGCTGTTCCTGCTCATCGGCGTCGAGATGGTGGGATCCGCGATCCTCTGCGCCACGATCGCCGGTGAGCCGGCCGCCCCGATGAGCCGCCTCAGCCGGCGGCTCGGACGGCACTTCGATCTCGACCGCATCCTCCCGTTCGCTGCGCTCCTCTTCCTGATCGGGCTCGGGTGCGATCTCGCCGTCGTGGTACGGAGCGCCGAGCACGGCTGGCGAGGGATCCTGGAGCCGCGGCTAGCGCTCATCGGGACCTCGGCGATGGGGCTTTCGGTTCAGCTCGTCGTGCTGTCGTTCGTCCACTCCGTGATCGGGCAGCACCGGAGCGCGCCGAGATAGAGCGGCCTCCGGGGCTCAGCGCCATCCGTAAACTCTACACGAGGCGTGGCGCGGGCTCGATCGACTCAGTGTGGCGAGGCAGCGCGCAAAACGGAAGAGCGATCGCTCCCTGCGTCGGTGGCAGCGCGTTTGCATTGGCGGCGGTCGGCAATGGCGCTGTTCTCGGAACGTTCGACGACCAGGTTCCGAGTGGTCCTGGCGGTGATCGCTTCGGGGGTGATCGGCGCGCCGCTGCTCCTGATGTGGTGGGTGCGCTCCGAGATCGGCACCGAGCGAACGAACCCACGCCAGCAACCGGTGGAGTTCGATCACCGGCATCACGTCAAGGACGACGGGATCGCGTGTCTCTACTGTCACCGCGAGGCGGAGCGATCCCGCTACGCCGGAGTCCCCGCGGCGGACGTCTGTATGGGATGTCACGGTCAGATCTGGAACGATTCGACGCTGCTCGAGCCCGTGCGGCGGAGCTTCTACGACGACGTGTCCATCGAGTGGGAGCGCGTCCACGACCTGGCGGACTTCGTATATTTCGATCACTCCGCTCACGTCACCCGGGGCGTCGACTGCTCGGCCTGTCACGGAGACGTGGCGAGCATGCCGCGCGTCTACAAGGTCGTCCCGATGACCATGGGCTGGTGCCTCGATTGTCATCGAAACCCAGGCTCACGCCTGCAGATGCCGGAGGCTCGGCTCCAGAAGCTCAAACCGCCCACGTACTGCTCGGGCTGCCACCGCTGAGGGATGGGGAAGGATTCGATGGACAAGAGACTTCCGATCGTCGGCCAGCCGGCCACCCCGAGCGGACCGGTGCTCCCCGAGGTCGATCGGCGTACGTTCCTCGAGTACGTGGCCGCGAGCCTCGCGCTCGCCGGACTCAGCGGCTGCGAGGAGCGGCCCGGTGAGAAGATCGTCCCGTTCTCGCGCCAGCCGCCCGAGCTCGTCCCCGGGCGCCCCCTCCACTACGCCACCGCGATGGAGATCGACGGCTACGCCACCGGCCTCCTGGTCCAGTCGCGCGAGGGTCGACCCATCAAGGTCGAGGGCAACCCGGAGCATCCGATCAGCGCGGGCTCCACCGGGCCGTTCGAGCAGGCGTCGATCATGCAGCTGTACGATCCCGATCGCGCCAAGGGGATCGCCAGCAAGTCCCAGCCGTCCACGTGGACCGACTTCGTGCACACGTTCGCCCACGGCTTGGGCGACGGCACCGGAGTTCACGTGCTCCTCGATCAGACCGCTTCGCCGCTGGTCGGCGAGCTGCTCGCGACGGTCCGCCGCAAGTATCCGAAGATCGAGATCCACTTCCACTCGCCGGCCGCGCCCGAGGGTCGATGGCTCGCCAGCCGGAGCCTGGCCGGTCGCGCGCTGTTGCCACACCACCGATTCGAGGCCGCCGGGGTGGTGCTCTCGCTCGACGACGACTTCCTCTCCCGCGGTCCCACCTGGCTGCGCGACGCCCGCGGCTACGCAGCGGCAAGGGTTCCGGAGACCCCCGACGCTCGGATGATCCGCCTCTACGTCGCGGAGTGCGGCTTCACCTCCACCGGCGCAAAGGCTGACCACCGCCTCCCCGTGTCCTCGGAGGATCTCGTTGCGGTTCGCCTCCTCGGTCGCCCAGCGCGTGGTCAGAGAGGGCTCGCCCATCGCCGAAGCGCTGGCGGCGGTTCCGGAGCTTCCGGCGCGACTCGCCAAGTTCGCCGCGGTGGTCGCGAAGGACCTCATCTCTGCGCGCGAACGCTCGGTCGTGCTCGCCGGCCTCAGGCAGCCCAAGGAGATCCACGCGCTCGCGATGGTGCTCAACCGCGAGCTGGGTAACGTCGGCAAGACCGTCTTCTACGCGGACGATCCCATCCTCGAGGCCGGAGAGCCGAGCCACGATCTGGTGCGGCTCAGGAACGCGCTCCGCGCTGGCGAGGTCGATCGGCTGATCATTCTGGGCGGCAACCCCGTCTACACGGCGCCGGCCGACCTCGAGCTGGATCGTCTGATCGGAAACGCCCGGCACTCCGCGTATCTCGGCATGTACGACAACGAGACGGCGCGCTGTTGCGGCTGGCTGCTGGCGGAGGCGCACTACCTGGAGTCGTGGAGCGACGCGCGCGCGGCCGACGGCACCGTCTCGATCGTCCAGCCGCTGATCCAACCGCTCTTCGGGGGTCGTACGCGCGGGCAGGTGCTGGCAGCGCTCGCGGGCGTGGCCGATCCGAGCGCACGCGAGCTGGTCGAGCGCCGCTACGGTCGCACCCCGAGGACCACGACTCCGTCGAGCCTGGAGCGGCAGTTCGAGGAGCGTTCGGGCTTCGAGTCCGAGAGCGAGCCCGCCGTCTCGTCGGTGGCGCCGCCCGACGTCCCCGCGACCTGGCTCGAGAGCGTCGCGGTCGACGCCAGGCTCGACCGCCTTCTCTGCAACGGCGTGATCCCGGGGACGGCGCTCCCCTATCTCGACGCACCGCTCGAGACAGGAGAGCTCGCGAGCTGGCTCGGCGAGGCGCACGCTCGGTTCGACGGGATCGAGCTGGCGCTGGCGCTCGACCCGCGCGTGCACGACGGCCGGTTCACCAACAACCCCTGGCTCCTCGAGCTCCCGGACGCCATCACGCGTCTGACCTGGGGGAACGCGGCCCTCTTCGCGCCGATGACCGCGGAACGCCTCGGCCTCCACGAAGGCGATCGGATCCGGATCGCCGTCGACGGCCGTCACCTGGAGGCGCCCGTCTTCACGCAGCCGGGGCTCGCCGAGCAGACCGTGTCGCTGTCCCTCGGCTACGGCCGGAGCGGGCACGAGCACCACGCGGCCGGCGTCGGCGTCGACGCCTACGCGCTCCGGCTCTCCGGCAGGCCGTGGTTCATCAGCGGCACCGAGATCGATCGCCTCGACGAGCCGGCCGGCGATCTGATGCCGGTCTCCGTACAGGCGCACGCACAGCTCGAGGGGCGGCCGATCGTTCTGTCTCGGACGATCGAGGAGTACCGGACGCATCCCGAGTTCGCCGAGGAGTACGACAAACCTCCGGCCACCATGCACGAGCAGCGGCCGGCGCCGGGCCATCAGTGGGGCATGACGATCGACCTCGACGCCTGCGTCGGCTGCAACGCCTGCGTGGTGGCCTGCCAGGCCGAGAACAACGTCCCCACGGTGGGGAGGATCGACGTCGCGAAGGGCCGTGAGATGCACTGGCTCCGGCTCGATCGCTACTACCTCGGCGAGCTCGAGCGCGCTCGCGTCGTGCATCAGCCGATGCTCTGCCAGCACTGCGAGCACGCCCCCTGCGAGTATGTCTGCCCCACCTACGCGACGGCCCACAGCCCCGACGGCATCAACGAGATGGTCTACAACCGCTGCGTCGGCACGCGCTTCTGCTCGAACAACTGTCCCTACAAGGTCCGCCGCTTCAACTGGTTCAACTTCAACCGTAGCCCCGACGAGGTGACTGCCCTGCACTACAACCCGGACGTCACCGTGCGCGAGCGCGGGGTCATGGAGAAGTGCACCTACTGCGTCCAGCGGATCCGCCGCACCGAGATCGCCGCCAAGAACGACGGGCGAGACGTCGGTCCCAACGAGGTCCAGACGGCGTGCCAGCAGGTCTGCCCGGCCCACGCGATCGTCTTCGGCGACATCGCCGACTCCACGTCAAACGTCTCGGAGGGCTACCGTGACCCTAGGACCTACGCCGTCCTCCACGACACTGGAACGCAGCCCCGTACGCGCTACCAGGCCGTGATCACGAACCCCCACCCCGATCTCGAGGAGGGCTCATCGTGAGCAGCGACTCGGTGCTCGGCTCGACGCTGGTCCCTGATCCGGTCCTCATCGGAGACCCGACCGACGCGGCGCTGACGGATCAGCTGATCGCTCCGATCCATCGCGGTCACTTCACCAAGCTGCTCTGGATCACCGGGCTGGGCGCGCTGCTCTTCTTCGTCGCGCTCTTCTACACGTTCTTCACCGGCATCGGCGTCTGGGGCAACAACATCCCCGTCGCCTGGGCCTTCGCGATCACCAACTTCGTGTGGTGGATCGGGATCGGGCACGCCGGCACCTTCATCTCCGCCTTCCTCCTCCTGCTCGAGCAGTCGTGGCGGACGTCGATCAACCGCTTCGCCGAGGCGATGACGCTGTTCGCGGTCATGAACGCCGGCATCTTCCCGGTGGCGCACCTGGGGCGGGCCTGGTTCGCCTACTGGCTGGTCCCTTACCCCGCCACGATGGAGGTCTGGCCGCAGTTCAGGAGCTCGCTCACGTGGGATATCGCGGCGATCAGCACCTATTTCACGGTGTCGCTCCTTTTCTGGTACCTGGGCCTGATCCCCGATCTGGCGGTCGCGCGCGACACCGCCCCGACGTACCGGAAGCGCCGCGCCTACGGCCTCTTCGCGCTGGGCTGGCGCGGCAGCTCCCGCCAGTGGCGCTGGTACAAGGTCTCGTACGGCCTGCTGGCGGGGCTGGCGACGCCGCTGGTGATCTCCGTCCATTCGATCGTGAGCTTCGACTTCGCGATCGCGAAGCTCCCGGGCTGGCACTCGACGATCTTCCCCCCGTACTTCGTCGCCGGCGCAATCTTCTCCGGGATCGCGATGGTCCTGACCATCCTGATCCCGATGCGCAAGTTCCTCCACCTGGAGAACGTCGTCACCGCGCGCCACCTCGATGCGATGTCGATGATCATGATGTTCACGGGATCGATCGTCGCCTACACGTACCTCACCGAGCATTTCCTCGCCTGGTACAGCGGGCACCAGATCGAAGAGTACGCGCTCAACCACGGCCGGCCGTTCGGCACCTACGCGTTCCTCTTCTGGCTGCAGATCGCGTGCAACGTCGGCACCTCCCAGCTGCTCTGGATCCGCAAGATCCGCCGGAACGCCTGGGCGCTCTTCGCGATCTCGATCCTGGTCAACGTCGGGATGTGGACGGAGCGGTTCACCATCATCGTGGGCAGCCTCTATCGCGACTATCTGCCCTCGAGCTGGGCCAACTACACGCCGTCGGTGATCGATGGTGCGCTCTTCTTCGGGTCGCTCTCCTTCTTCTTCTTCATGTTCCTGCTCTTCATGAGGCTGGTCCCCTCGATCCCGATCTCGGAGCTCAAGGAGATGCGCCACGAGATGAAACGGGAGGGCGACGCATGAAGAGCGGGTTCGTCGCCGAGTTCATCACGCCCGAGGCGCTGGTCGAGGCGGCCGTGAAGCTCAAGCGGACCGGGTATACGCTGTTCGAGGCCTACTCTCCCTTCCCGCTGGAGGGCCTCCCGAACGGCCTCTCCAAGCGACGCCCGCGGTCGGCGCTCTACGCCTTCATCTTCGGCTTCGGCGGCGCCGGGCTCGCCTACCTCCTGATGTGGTGGATCAACGTCGAGAACTATCCGTACAACGTCGGCGGGCTCCCTCATCACTCCGCGCCGGCGTTCGTCCCGATCACCTTCGAGACCGGCATCCTCTCGGCCGCCTGCGCCATCTTCATCGGCACGATGCTCAAGCTCGGTCTCCCCCGGCTCGATCACCCGCTGTTCGAGGTGGCCGGCTTCGAGCGCGCCACCATCGATCGCTTCTTCCTCGCCATCTACTCGTTCGATCCGATCTTCGACGCGGATCGCACTCCTCAGGACCTACGCGAGACCAGCGCATTCAACGTGGCGCCATTCGGGAGGTTGCCGTGAGGGCGGCGGCCGTCGGCCTGGTCGCCCTGGCGGCCTGCACCTCGAACGACGCCTTCCACGAGCCCGAGATGAGCTTCGAACGCATGATCCATCAACCCAAGGTCGACGCCTACGAGCGCTCCGATCTCTTCACCGATCATCGCGCCATGCGCGCACCGCCAGACGGTAGCGTGTCTCGCGGCTCCGTCGAGCTCGACGCCGCCCTCGAGTACGGGGCGAAGAACAACGCGTACCTGGTGGACATCCCGATCTCCGTGGACCTGACCTTGCTGCGTCGCGGGCGCAACCGCTTCGAGATCTACTGCGCCACCTGCCACGGCGTCCTCGGCAACGGCGTCAGCCCGGTGGCCGACAGCATGCGGCTGGTGCGGCCCCCCTCGCTGGTGACAGGGCGCGTCCGTGCCTTTTCGAGCGGCCAGGTCTTCAGGGTGGTCCGCGAGGGCTTCGGTCTCATGCCGTCCTATCGCGCCGAGCTCGACGCGCACGATCGCTGGGCGGTGGTCGCGTACCTGCAGGCGCTCCAGCTCCGGGAGCAGATCCCGCTGGATCGGCTCACACCGGCGCTCGAGCGCGAGGCCAAGGGAGAGCTGAAATGACGCGCCCTCACCTTGCCCTCGCCGGCGTCGGGATGCTCGGGCTGGTCGGTCTGGTGATCGGCGCCTTCACCAGGCCCGCGGCCACGCTGACCGCGTACCTGGGCGCGTTCGCCTTCGCGCTCAGCATGGCGCTCGGCTCCCTGCTGGTGGTCCTGGTCGCGCACCTGGCCGGGGCTCGCTGGCTCCTGATCTACCGCCGCCTGGCCGAGCTGATCACCAGCACCTTCTTCGTGCTGGCGCTCGCGTTCCTCCCCATCCTCATCTGCATCCAGAACGTCTACGTCTGGGCCCGACCGCTCGATCAGCTCAGCGAGCACGTCCGCCGATCGGTCGAGCACCAGCGCCCCTGGCTCAACGTCACGTTCTTCATCATCCGTACCGTCGTCTACTTCGCGATCTGGGTGATCGCGTCCGAGACCCTCTTCCGCTTCAGCCTCAGCCAGGACCCCTCGCGCCCGCGTACCACCACCCGCTTGCGTGCCGCCGCCGGCGTCTTCTCCTGGCCCATCGTCCTCGCGCTCTCGTTCGCCACCTTCGACTTCTTCATGTCGCTGGATCCGACGTGGACCTCGTCGATGTATCCCGTCTACTTCTTCGCGGGCTCGTTCATCGCCAGCCTCGCCCTCCTCGGCGTGATCCCTCAGCTGACCGCGAGGAGCCACGAGCTCCGGGAGCACCTCAACGCCTCCCACCTGCACGCGCTCGGGAAGCTCGAGCTCACCTTCGTGATCTTCTGGACGTACATCGCCTTCGATCAGTTCATGCTGGTCTGGATCGCCGACCTGCCCGACGAGGTGCCCTGGTACCTCAGGCGCATGGACGGCGTGTGGGGGACGCTCGCGGTCATCGTCATCTTCGGGCAGTTCGTCTTCCCGTTCCTGCTCCTGCTCTCCCGCAGCCTCAAGCGGCGCCCGCTCTTCCTGTTCTCGCTGGGCGCCTGGCTGCTCGCGATCCACTGGCTCGACATCGTCTGGCTGGTGGTCCCCTCGGGCCGGCCGAGCGTGTGGTGGCTCCACCTGGCCGGGCTCTCGTTCTTCGTCGGCCTGGTCGGAGGCGTGGCGAGCTGGCGGGCGGCCGGACGACCGCTGACGCCGCGCTCCGATCCCTTCTTCCCCGAGACGCTGAGGTACCGCACCCGATGAGCGACCTTCACCTTCAAGAAGACCACCTCCCTCAGAAGAAGATCGCGGCCGTGGCGGCCGCGGCCTTCGCGATCATGGCGCTCTCCATCTGGGTCGCGTACGCCCTGCTCGCCGACGTCGAGCACGAGCTCGGACGGGAGCCCGGCTTCTCGGCGGTTCAGCGGGCGCCGCACCAGATCTCCGGCGTTTTCCAGACCGAGATCGAACGTGATCAATCCGGCCTCCGCATGCGCCGCGCGGCCGAGGAGGAGCTCGACCACTACGCCTGGGTCGATCGCGACCGAGGTCTGGTCAGCATCCCGATCGAGCGTGCGATGGAGCTGCGCGCCGAGGGGGTGACGCCATGACGGCACCATTCCCGATCCTCGGCGTACTGGCCGCGCTCGCCACGCCCGCTCCGCTCGAGGATGTCGGGGTCGTGGAGCACCTGGGCGCGTCCATCCCCGGCGACCTGAAGCTGACCGATCAAGCGGGCGACGAGCACCGGCTCGATCAGCTCACCACCGGGACGCGTCCGGTGATCCTGGTCCTCGCGTACTACCGCTGCCCGATGCTGTGCGGCCTGGTCCTCAACGGCGTCGCCAAGACGGTGCGCGAATTCGGCGGCCGGCCCGGCCAGGACTTCGACCTGTTGACGATCAGCTTCGATCCGACCGAAGGGCCCGCCGACGCTGATCGACGGCGGACCTCCATCCTCTCCGGATTCGGAGATCCAGAGGCGAGCTGGCCTTTCCTGGTGGCGGACGAGGACAGCGTGAACCGCCTCCTGGCCACCGCCGGCGTGGGGGTGAAGAGGGATCCGAACACCGGTCAGTACGCGCACCCCGCCGTGTTCATGGTCCTCACGCCCGACCGCCGGATCTCGCGCTACCTCTACGGCTTCGACGTCCGCCCCTTCGACCTGAAGCTCGCGCTCGCGGAGGCCGGCAAGGGCAAGACGGGGCCTTCGTTCGCGAAGCTGCTCCTGCGCTGCTTCTCGTACGACCCCTCGACGCGCCGCTACGGCGTCGCGATCGCCACGGCCTACCGGATCGGCGGTGTCGTGCTCCTGCTCGGGATCGGCGGCGTGCTCGGCCTGCTCTTCATCCGCGAGCGGAGGCGGGGGTCCGCGTGAACGAGTTCCTCCGGCACTTGCTGGCGCTGCCGCCCCAGGCCTCGAGCTTCGCGAAGAGCGTCGATCAGCTCCACTACTTCGTCATCAGCGCCACCATGTTCGGCGCCACGATCACGGCCCTGGTCGCGATCGTGTTCGTGGTCCGCTATCGCCGCCGCGGCGACGAGCTCACCGAGCACGTCTCGGCGCCGGTGTGGCTGGAGGCGACCTGGATCGGGCTCTTGCTCACGCTCTTCTTGGTGTGGTGGGTCATCGGCTACCGCCTCTACATCCGGATGGAGGTCCCGCCGAAGGACGCGATGGAGGTCTACGTGACCGCCAAGCAATGGATGTGGAAGTTCGCCTATCCCGACGGCAAGAGCTCGATCTCCGTCCTCACGGTGCCCGCCGGCAGGCCGGTCCGCCTGACGATGACCTCCCGCGACGTCATCCACAGCTTCTCCGTGCCTGCCTTCCGCACCAAGCAAGACGTGCTTCCGGGGACGTACACCAGCCTCTGGTTCGAGGCGCCCGAGCCCGGCTCCTACCAGATCCTCTGCGCCGAGTACTGCGGCGTCGGTCACTCGGTGATGCGCGGACGCGTCGACGTGCTGTCCGCCGACGACTACGAGGCCTGGCTCGAGGGCCGCGACCCGATGGCCCGGCGACACGCGGAGGCCATCACTGCCGCCGAGCGCCCCAAAGGCGGCGAGGAGGACGAGATCGAGGCGGGGATCGAGGCAGGCGCGTCCGAGCGGATGGACGTGCGCGGGCGCGAGGTCGCCGTGCGTCACGGATGCCTCGCGTGCCACACGCTGGACGGACGCCGACACATCGGCCCGAGCTTCGCCGGCCTCTACATGAAGGAGGTCACGCTTCAGGACGGCCGCAAGGTCATCGCGGATCCCGCCTATCTCACCGAGTCGATGATGGATCCGCGCGCCAAGGTGGTGAGCGGCTTCCAGCCGGTGATGCCGACGTTCCAGGGTCTGTTGAGCGCCGGCGAGACCGCCGCGCTGGTCGAGCTCATCCGATCGGTCGCGAGCATCCCCCGGGACGGCACCTTCCCGGGTCGAGGGCCGGTCCCCGACGTCACCCCCTGGCAGCGAGGGGAGCAGGGAGAGCGCCGATGATCGCGGTCCCGCTGATCCACTTCGCCAACGTGCGGACCACCGTGCGTTCGTGGCTCACCACCACCGATCACAAGCGGATCGGCGTGATGTTCCTGATCGCGACGATGTCGTTCCTCGCGCTGGGCGGCACCTTCGCGCTCCTCCTGCGCATCGAGCTGCTCAGCCCGGGCGAGACCATCATGCACGCGATGACCTACAACCAGCTCTTCACGCTGCACGGCATCGTCATGGTCTGGCTCTTCCTGATCCCCTCGATCCCGGCGGGCTTCGGCAACTTCCTCCTCCCGATCATGCTGGGCGCGCAGGACGTGGCCTTCCCCCGCCTGAACCTGCTCAGCTTCTACATCTTCATCGTCGGCGCCGTGGTCACGCTCGCAGGGATGATCGGCGGCGGCGCCGACACCGGCTGGACCTTCTACACGCCGTACAGCGAGATGTCGCCGACCGCGGTCGTCCCGATCGTCGTTGGAATCTTCATCATAGGCTGGAGCACCATCATCACCGGCGTCAACTTCATCGTCACCACCCACACGCTGCGCGCCAAGGGGATGGGCTGGTTCGACATGCCGCTCTTCGTCTGGTCGATCTACGCCACCAGCATCATCCAGGTGCTGGCCACGCCGGTCCTCGGCATCTCGCTGGTGCTGGTCTTCCTCGATCACGCGTTCCACTGGGGCATCTTCGATCCCGCGCAAGGCGGCGATCCGGTGCTCTATCAGCACCTGTTCTGGTTCTACTCGCACCCGGCCGTCTACATCATGATCCTGCCGGCGATGGGCGTCGTGACCGAGGTGGTCTGCACGTTCAGCCACAAGAACCCGCTCTCGTACAAGGCGATCGCGTACTCGTCGCTGGGCATCGCGTTCGTCGGCTTCCTCACCTGGGGCCACCACATGTTCGTGGCGGGTCAGTCGACGTTCGGCGCGGGCGTCTTTGGCATCCTCTCGATGCTGGTGGCGATCTTCTCGGCCATCAAGACGTTCACCTGGGTCGGCACCATGTACAAGGGGTCGATCAAGCTGACGACTCCGCTCTTCTACGTCTTCGCCTTCCTCTTCCTCTTCGTGTTCGGCGGCATGACAGGCGTGGCGGTGGCGACGATGGCGCTCGACGTGCACTGGCACGACACGTACTTCGTGGTGGCGCACTTTCACTTCGTGATGGTGGGCGCCTCGCTGACCGCGTTCCTGGCGGCGCTCCACTACTGGTTCCCCAAGATCACCGGCCGCACCTACAACGAGCGCGTGGGCCTGTTGGCGGCGGCGCTGGTGTTCATGGGCTTCTTCGGGACCTTCTTCCCCCAGTTCCTGCTCGGAAACGCCGGCATGCCACGCCGCTACTTCGACTACCCGCCGCGGTATCAGGTGCTCCACGTGCTCTCGACCGGGGGGTCGTGGGTCCTGGCCACCGGGCTCCTCATCGTGCTGGGCCTGCTGATCTACGCGCTCCGGCACGGCGCGCCCGCGGGCGACAATCCGTGGGATTCGCGCAGCTTCGAGTGGCGGACCAGCTCACCCCCGATCGAGCACAACTTCGAGTCCACGCCCGAGTTCTCACCCGGCACGTACGACTACCACCTGCCCAGGAGAGGGCCGCATGTCTGAGGTCCACGTCTCCCATCACTTCGACACCTTCTCCAACGAGGCCCACGCGGGTCGCCTGGGGATGTGGATCTTCCTCTCGAGCGAGGCGCTCCTGTTCGCCGGCATGTTCACGCTCTACGCCGCGGGGCGCGTGATGTGGCCGAGCGCCTTCGAGGAGGGCGTCCACGACAACATTCGATGGCTCGGCTCCGTGAATACGCTGATCCTGATCACCAGCAGCTACGCGGTCGCCTCCGCCGTTCACACCGCGAAGGGTGAACGAAAGCGCGCGACTTCGTGGCTGCTGGCGATCACCTTCCTCTTCGGTGTCGCGTTCCTCACGCTCAAGGGCTTCGAGTACGCCAAGCATTTTAGGGACGGCGCGATCCCTCAGGGCGACACGCGCTATTTCTTGCTCCACGACACGCCCGGCCTCCCCTACTTCTTCGCGCTGTACTTCCTGATGACCGGCGCGCACGCGTTCCACGTGCTCGTGGGGATGATGGTGCTCGCCACGCTCTTCGTCATGGTGCGGAGGAGCGACATGACCCCGCGCATGGCCCACCGCGTGGAGGTCGGCGCGCTCTACTGGCACCTCATCGACATCATCTGGATCTTCCTCTGGCCGCTGTTCTACCTGGCCGGCAAGGGATCGTGATCATGGAAGAGAAGGTCTCCTCCAAGGCTCTGGTGCTCTCGTTCGTCGGACTGGTGGCACTGACCGGCCTCTCGTGGGGCCTCTCCTACGCGCACCTCGGCTCGTGGGAGCTGGTGGTGGCCATGCTGATCGCCGCAGGGAAGACGACGCTGGTGCTGTTGTTCTTCATGCACCTGCTGGAGTCCGGAGCGGCGCCGGTGTTTGCGATCCTGGCCGGGCTGTTCTTCGTGGCGCTGCTGATCGGCTTCGTCTCCGGCATCGACGTGCACGCGCGCGCGCACCCGGAGCTGATCCCCCCGCGCGTCCCGAGCGCCGAGGTCGGCGGCACCGACCGGTGATTGGACTCGGTGCACCATTCCGTGCAAGCTCCCCGCCCGGGTGCAGGACCTGCTCGACCTCTCGGCCCTCGAGCTGGCCGCTCACATCCGTTTGCGGGAGCTGTCGTCGCTCGAGGCCACGCGCTTCTTCCTCGAGCGCATCGAACGTCTGAACCCCGAGCTCCAGGCCTTCGTCAGCCTGCACCGGCGTCGAGCGCTCTGGACGGCGGCGCGCTGCGATCGGGTGGGGGGCCGCCGGCGCGAGCGACCGCTGTTCTTCGGGGTCCCGACCGGCGTCAAGGATCTGGTCCCGGTGTTCGGCTCGTTCACCCGGCTGGGCTCCCGCGCGTATCGCTGGTTCGTGTCGCCCTACGACGCCCCGGGCGCGAGGCGGCTCCGGCACGGCGGGTTCGTCTTCTTGGGGAAGCTCGCCACCTCCGAGTTCGGCGCGCTGCCAGTGACCGAGCCCGACATCCATCCGCCGACGAAGAACCCCTGGGACCTCCGCCGCACCCCGGGCGGCTCGAGCGGCGGCTCCGCGTCCGCGGTGGCCGCCGGCCTGCTCCCGATCGCCCAGGGCTCCGACGGCGGTGGATCCATCCGCATCCCCAGCGCCTTCTGCGGGCTCTTCGGCTTCAAGCCGAGCCTCAGCCTGCTCGGCAATCTGCACGGGCGCGTGAACATCCTCGGGATGAGCGTGATGGGCGCGCTCGCGCGCACGGTGGAAGACTCGGCGGCGATGCTCGACGTCCTTCGGGACCGCCCGTTCCCCCGGGCGCCCCACGGGCCGCCGAGCTGTCTCTCGGCCGCGGGTGCACCGCTCCGGCCGCTCCGGATCGGGTGGTCGAGCGAGTCCCCGCTGGGAGGCGCTGTCGACCCCGAGATCGTGCGAGCGACCGAGGACACGGCGACGCTCCTGGCATCGCTCGGGCATCACGTCGATGAGATCCGGATCGAGCGAGGGACGATCGACGAGTTCCTGCCGCTCTGGCAGCTCATGCTGGCGGCGGTTCCTTCACCCGGGGACGGACGCCTTCAGCCGATCACGCGCTGGCTGCGCGAGGCCGGACGGAGCCTCACGCTCGAGGAGGTGCTGCCCACGCAGCGCACGTTCCAGGCGCGGATCGATCGGATGTTCGGAGTCGCGGACGTCGTCCTCACGCCGACCGTCCCCTTCGCACCGCCGCTGCTCGGCAGCCCGCAGGGACCCGATCCGCGCCAGGCCTTCTTCGAGATCGCGCAGGCCGGCGCCTTCACCGCCGCGTTCAACGCCACCGATCGACCCGCGGCCAGCCTGCCGGCGGGGCTCTCCTCCGCGGGGTTGCCGCTGGCGATCCAGCTCGGCGGTCGCCGCGGCGAGGACCACCTGCTCTTGGCGCTCTCGCGGCAGGTCGAACAGGCCCGCCCCTGGCGCCAGTGGCGAGCGCCGCTCTCATGATCTCGAGACTCGAGGAGCACGATGCAAGAGAACCGAATCGAAGTACCGACCGAAGAAGGGATCGTGGACGGCCGCGGGTTCGTGCCGGACGGCGAGGGACCGTGGCCGCTGGTGATCTTCTACATGGACGCGGGCGGGCTTCGACCGAGCATGTCCGCGATGGCGAATCGTCTGGTGGACGCGGGCTACGCGGTGGTGCAGCCGAACCTCTACTGGCGCGCCGGCGCGTACGCGCCCTTCGACTTCGCGACCGTGTTCACCGACTCGGAGGAGCGCAAGCGATTGATGACCCTCACCCAATCGTTCACCCCGGTGCAGGCGATGTCCGATACGCGCCTTCTGATCGCGGCACAGACGCGCTCCGATCCGCGCGTGAAGAGCGAGCGGTTCGGTTGCGTCGGCTATTGCATGGGCGGTCGGATGAGCCTCATCGCGGCGGCCGAGCTGGCGCCGCGCGTGGCGGCGGCCGCCTCAATCCACGGCGGCGGTCTGGTCACCGACGCGCCGAACAGCCCGCACCTGGGCGCGCCCCGGATCGAGGGCGACGTCTATCTCGGCGTCGCCGACGAGGACCCGAGCTGCCCCGAGGCACACCAGCAGGCGTTACGTGAGGCGCTCGATCGAGCGGGGGTCCGCTACACGCTCGAGCGCTATCCCGGTGCGCGCCACGGGTTCGCCGTGCCCGACGCGCCCACGTATGACGCGACCGCGGCCGAACGGCACTGGCGCCGCGTGCTGAACCTCTTCGGCGAGGCGCTGCGATCGGGAGCCCCATGACGAGCACAGTTGCGGTAACCGGGGAACCCTACTAGCGTCACGGTCCCGGTTGACCGACCCCTTCGAGATTGGCGGAGTGCACGTCGCGCCGGGCGAGCGCGCCTCGATCGCGCTACCGGTCGCTCGGCTGCACACCAGCACCGAGCTGACCATGCCGATCCGTGTCGTCCGTGGAAGAACGGACGGTCCTGCGTTGTTCGTATCCGCCGCCATTCATGGCGACGAGATCAACGGTGTGGAGATCATTCGCCGCTTGCTGCGATTGAAGAGCCTCGCCAAGCTTCGCGGCACCTTGATCGCGGTCCCGGTGGTCAATGTCTTCGGATTCGTCGCGCACTCGCGGTACCTGCCGGACCGCCGCGATCTGAATCGCAGCTTCCCCGGTTTTCTGGGCGGAACGCTCGCGGCTCGGCTGGCGGAGCTCTTCATGCGCGAGGTCGTGGCCAAGTCGACGCACGGGATCGATCTGCACACCGGCTCCGGGCGCCGCACCAATCTTCCGCACGTGCGCGTGCGCTTCGAGGATCGCGAGTCCAAGCGTCTCGCGATCGCGTTCGGCGCACCGGTCGTGCTGAACGCGGCCTGCAGGAGAGGCTCGCTCCGGGAGGCGGTCACCGAGTCGGGGAAGCCGTTCATCCTCTATGAGGGCGGTGAAGATCTCCGCTTCGACGAGTGGGCGATCCGCTCCGGGCTCAAAGGCGTCAAGGACGTCATGCAAACGTTGGGGATGCTCCCGGGCGAGCCTGTCGAGAAGCGACCGTTCCTCGCCAAGAGCAGCCGGTGGGTCCGCGCGCCTGCGGGCGGGATCTTCCGCTCCGCCACCACCATCGGGACGCGCGTTCGCCGGGGTCAAAAGGTCGGCACGATCGGAGATCCCTTTGGTGAGAATCAAATCGACGTCCTTGCACCCGCCTCGGGCGTCGTCATCGGCGCGAACATGCTTCCGCTGGTCAACGAAGGCGATCAGCTCTATCACGTCGCCCGAATCAAGGCGCCCGGCCCCAACGACGAGGATCCGGTCGCCGAGCTGTTCGGGGAGCTGACCCGGTCATGAAGATCGCGATCCTGTCTCAGCACAAGGCCAGCTTCAGCGTGCAGAGGCTCAAGCAGGCGGGGGCGGCGCTCGACCACCGAGTGCGCGTCCTCAATCCCCAGCAGTTCTGCGTGTCGATCACCGAAGGCAAGCCGGAGCTCTACTATCAGGACAAGAAGCTCCAGCTCCCGGACGCGCTCATCCCCCGGATCGGCGCCTCCATCACCTTCTTCGGGACCAGCGTGTCTCCGCCAGTTCGAGCAGATGGGCGTGTTCTACGGTGAACACCTCGCTCGGCATCTCAGCTCGCGCGACAAGCTCCGCTCGCTGCAGGTGCTCAGCCGCCACAACATCGGCATCCCGCCCACCACGTTCGTCCGCGACGGCGCCGGCGTCTGCCGAGGCGATCGAGCGGGTGGGCGGCGCGCCCGTGGTGATCAAGATGGTCGAGGGGACGCAGGGGACGGGCGTGATGCTGGCCGAGACGCCGAAGAGCGCAGAGGCGATCGTCGAGACGCTCCAGGGCGCGCAGCAGAACGTGCTGATCCAGAAGTTCGTGTCCGAGAGCCGCGGGCGGGACATCCGCGCGTTCGTGGTGGGCGGCCGCGTGGTGGCCGCGATGCGCCGGCTCGCCGTGGGCGACGAGTTCCGCAGCAACGTGCACCGCGGCGGGACCACCGAAGGCATCCACCTGGCCAAGGACTTCGAGCGCACCGCGATCCGCGCCTCCCAGGTGCTCGGCCTCCGGATCGCCGGCGTCGATCATGCTGGAGTCGAACGACGGGCCGCAGGTCATGGAGGTGAACTCGTCGCCCGGCCTCGAGGGGATCGAGAAGGCCAGCGGCGTCGACGTGGCCCGCGCCATCATCGAGCACACGGTCGACCAGGCGAAGTTCCTCGAGGTCGACGTGAAGCAGGAGCCCCACGCCACCGAGTACGGGCTCGTCGAGGTTCCGGTCGGCCGAATGCTCCGCGGGCTCCGGATCCGCGAGTCTGTCCTGCACGAGCAGAACGTCCACGTGCTCCGCATCCAGCGCGGCCTCGAGACCATCCCGATCCCCTCGGTCGACATCAAGCTCCAGTCCGGAGACGAGCTCCTCTGCTACGGCTCGCTGACCGTGCTCAAGAATTTGATCCCGGAGAAGCGGCGGCGGCGCTGATTCACCAGGCGCGGTTCGAGTGGGACTCGCCGTGGCAGACGCCGCTGCAGTGGCCGGCGGCGTTCCGCGTGATGGCCGCCGGCATCTGCAGATCGACCTGCCGGTTCACGTGCAGCTCGAGGCCGACGATCTGGTTGGTCCGGTCGATGGTGCCGGCGTGGCAGTCGGCGCAGACGAAGCCTTCGCGGAGGTGGCGGCGATGGGCGCCGCTGAGGTTGATCCCGTTGGAGGTGGGGCCGTTGTGGCAATCGTCGCAGGTGGGCGTGCCCTGGGCCGCGGACCATGAGCCGTTGGGGCCCTGTCCGTTGCCGTGACACCAGAGGTTCGAGCAGGAGGCGTCGCCGTTGTAGGTGGCCTCCGAGCTGCGACCGCCGCTGAAGTCGACCTCCGCACGGCCAGCGGTGCCGTCGAGGACGTGGCCCATCGAGGTGACGTCGGTCGGCTTGGCGTGGCACTCGACGCAGTCGAACGGCGCGTGGTTCTGCGCGCTGACGTGGGACGTGTGCGGGATGAACGTCAGCGGGAAGTCCTCGCCGTTGATGTCGCGGGGAGGAGCGCCGGTGCCGTCGATGTCGTTGCCGTGACAGTACGTGCAGTTGGTCCGCCAGCCGCTCTTGTGGCAGCTGTCGCAGCTCGGCCCCACGAAGCCGGTGAAGTCCTGCGCGTGGCAGTCGCGGCAGTTCTCGTCGGCGAGCTTGAACGCGAGGCCGTGCCTCGCGGGGTCGGCCCAGTCGAGCGGATGATGTCGATCGGGCACGACCTCCGGCGCCTCGCAGTCGGTGGGGGCGCCGGCGTCGATCCAGCGCTGGAGCGATTCGATCTCCGCGTCCTCCATGACCACGCCCGGCGGCATGCGGGCGCCCTCCCCGTCCGCCTGCGTGCCGGACACCTTGCGGGACACGAACGCGAGCAGATCGGGCGACAGCGCGGCGGCGCCGTCCTTGTCGAGCGCGGGAACCTGCCCCTGTGGCTTGTGGCACTCGGTGCAGCGGACGGCGAGGATGCGGAGGGCCTCGTCGCAGTCTCCCTTCTTCGGGATCGGGTCGGAGGGCGCGGCGTTGCAGGCGAATGCCAGCGTGAGGAGCGCGAGCCATCGAAGGCGCAGCATGGTCGCGTCTTACGTACGAAAATGGCGCTCGTCATGCGATACTCGCGCGAGTCACCCATGCGGAGACGATCCACCCTGCGCATGCAGGCCGGTTCCAAGGCGGTCGAGGGCTTCTTCTGGGGCCTCTCCAAGGCGGGTCTCATGCACCCCCTGGCCAAGCCCGAGCGCCACGGGGTCGAGGTCATCCGGGACGTGGCCTATCGCGACACAGGGATGACCGAGCACCGCCTCGACGTCTACCGGCCGGCGAACGCCGATGGGCCCCTCCCGATCTGCCTCTACGTGCACGGCGGTGGGTTCCGCATCCTCTCCAAGGACTCCCACTGGATCATGGGCCTGATCTTCGCGCGCCGCGGCTATCTGGTCTTCAACGTCAACTATCGCCTGGCGCCGAGATATCCGTTCCCCCACGCGATCGAGGACGTCTGCTCGGCGTACGAGTGGGTGCTCGATCATGCGGAGGACTGGGGAGGCGATCCGTCTCGGCTGGTGTTCGCAGGAGAGTCGGCCGGCGCCAACCTGGTCACCGCGCTCACGGTCGGCCTCTGCTATCCGAGACCGGAGCCGTTCACGCAGCAGGTGCGAGCGCGCGGTGTGCTCCCGAAGGCGGTGGTACCCGCCTGCGGTATCTTCGAGGTTTCGAACCCGGAGCGCTTCGAGCGGAAGGTGTCACGGTTCGTGCTCGATCGTCTGTCCGAGGTGACGCACGCCTATCTTCCGGAGGACGTCCCCATCGAGTCACGCGACCTCGCCGATCTCCTCCACCTCTTCGAGCGGGAGGAGCGACCGGAGCGACCGCTGCCGCCGTTCTTCGTCCCTTGTGGGGCGCTGGATCCGCTGCACGACGACACGCTGCGCCTGGGGCGGGCGCTCCGGACGATCGGCGCCAGCTGCGAGACACGCCTCTACGAGCGCGGCCATCACGCCTTCCACGCCTTCGTGCTCTTTCCCAACGCGCGGCGCTGCTGGGAGGACACGTTCGAGTTTCTGGGCCGTCACATCACAGGACAGGTGACCCCGGTGCCGCCCAGACCGCAGTAACCGTGCGGGTTCTTCGACAGGTACTGCTGATGATAATCCTCGGCGTAGTAGAACTCGGGCGCCGCGATGATCTCGGTGCTGATCGGCGCCTTGCCGCTCCGGCGTAGCGCTTCCTGGTACCGATCGCGGGAGGCGAGCGCCTCGCGCAGCTGCTCGTCGCCGTAGCAGTAGATGCCGGACCGATACTGCGTCCCGACGTCGTTCCCCTGGCGCATGCCCTGGGTGGGATCGTGGCTCTCCCAGAACAGCTTGAGCAGCGCGCCGTACGAGGTCACCGCAGGATCGAACACCACGCGCACCACCTCGGCGTGTCCGGTTCGACCCGAGCAGACCTCCTCGTACGTCGGGTTCGGCGTGTAGCCGGCGGCGTATCCGACCTGCGTGCTGAACACACCGGGCGCCTGCCACATCTTCCGCTCGGCGCCCCAGAAGCACCCCATGCCGAACATCGCCAGGCGCATCATGGGCGGCCAGGGCGGCACCGTCGCGTGGCCGTTCACGTGGTGGACGGAGCTGACCCGGATCGGCTGTGAACGGCCCGGCAGGGCGTCCTCCTGCGCGGGCATTTTGGCCTTTCTGCCGAACATCTCGAAGATCACGCCTCCATCGTACACCGGGGCGTTCCTCAAGTTACGAGGCTTCCGGTCGATCTCCGGAGGGAACCACCCGTGCTGCTCTCGCAATCGGCTGGCCCGGACCCACATGCCGGGGGTGGTCCACGGGGGGACGGGCACCGCAGGAGATCGTCGCGCTGGCGCTGCACACCTGGTCCCCGCGCGCGCAGGGTCCCTTCGTCGCGGGGAACTGTGCGGGCATCCCGGAGCAGCTCCTCGAGAGCGAGCTCTTCGGCTGCGAAGAGGGCGCCTACTCCGGCGCCACCCGCGCCCGGCCCGGCCTGGTGGAGGCCGCGCACGGCGGTGTGCTCTTCCTCGACGAGATCGGAGAGCTGCCCCCCTCGGCGCAAGCTAAGAGCCGGTCCTAAAACCGTTCCGTTCGCAGCTTGCTGTTTCGTCGTTCTGTCATTCGCTGTTCGATCCGGCGATGAAGGGCGATGACATCGCAGAACGACTGCTCAAGTTTGCGAAGCGTGTACTTCGGCTGTGTCGCGAACTCGCGAAGGACTTCGCCGGCAAGCATGTCGCTCGGCAGCTCATCCGATGCGCTTCTGGTGGTGGTTCCCGTTCTGCCTATGACCGTGAGACACCGGGACCCCACGAAGTTTGTGTGAGCTGACCGGAGCCGAGCCCCCCGGCCCGGTGCTCGACGCGCTGGTGAAGTGGAGCTCTGGGATAGCCGGGCAATCAATCAGCGCACGATGGCCGAGTGGCCGGTCGAGGCGGGCTGGACCGAGCAGGGCGCGAGCTGTCTCGCGTCGGCCCTCCCATCTCGTCCGCGATGCCGAGCTGTCTCAACGTCCTCGAGCGCCGCAGCTGCGACACCCATGGTTGGGACATCATGAACAGCTTCCCGCCCCGCTGAGCAGCGCGGCATGAGCCTCTAGCCTGCTCCCCCGCCCTCGTGGTTAGCTCCTCCGCGGGAGATGGCCGATCAAACCCTCTCGTTCTGCGACGACAGTGCGGAGCAGGGCGGCGTCTCTCTTGCGGATGCCCAGCTGTTCCTGCTGATGCGCGCCGACGCGCCTGCGTCCGGATCCGTGCGCTACCCGCTCGGCGAGGTCGATACCATCGCGCTGGGGCGCGGCTCCACCCTCTCGGCCACGCTGCCCTCGAAGCATCACCTCGCCGTCACCATTCCCGACGGATGGATGTCGTCCAAGCACGCGCGGCTCTCACGGATCCAGGGCAAGTGGATCCTCGAGGACCTGGGCTCGAAGAACGGAACCTTTCTCCGCGGCCAGCGCGTCGCGCGGTCGACGCTCGCCGACGGCGATCTGTTCGAGTGCGGCCAATCGCTGCTCCTGTTCCGCGACGCGGTGACGCCGATCCAGAGCGTCGCAGCCTCCCAGAGCCGCAGCGGCCTCTCGCCGCCGCTGCCCGAGCTCGCCACCTTCGTGCGCGCGCACGCCGAGGCGTTCGACTCGATCGCCCGCGTCGCCGGCGCCACCGTTCCGATCGTCATCCTGGGAGAGACGGGATCCGGGAAGGAGGTGGTGGCGCGCGCTGTCCACACGCTCTCCGGGCGCAAGGGCAACTTCGTCGCCGTCAACTGCGGCGCGCTCCCGGAGCATCTCGTCGAGTCGGAGCTGTTCGGCGCCCGGCGCGGCGCGTACTCGGGCGCCACCGAGGATCGGAGCGGGCTGATCCGGGCGGCGGACGGCGGCACGCTCTTCCTCGACGAGATCGGGGACCTCCCCGCGGCGGCGCAGGTCTCGTTCCTGCGCGTGCTCCAGGAGAAGGTGGTGGTGCCGGTCGGCGGCACCGAGCCGATCCCGGTCGACTTCCGCCTGGTGGTCGCCACGCACCGGGACCTCATCGCGGCGGTCGAGGCCGGTGCGTTTCGCGAGGATTCTGATGGCGCGCCTCTCCGGGCTGACCGTGCGCCTCTTGCCGCTCCGCGAACGGCCCGAGGACCTCGGGCTGCTGGTCGAGGCCCTGCTCCAGCGGGTGGCCAAGGATCCGGAGGCGGTCACCTTCACCACCAAGGCCGCCCGCCTGCTCTTGTCCTACGACTTCCCTCAGAACGTGCGTGAGCTCGAGCGCGCGCTGGAGCTGTCGGTCGCGCTGGCCGGACCGGCCGCGATCGACGTCAACCACCTCCCCGAGCTGATCCAGCGCTCCGAGAACGCCTCGGCCGCACCGCTCGAGGAGGCGCCCGAGCTGTCCGAGGAGGATCGATCGCGACGCCAGGAGCTGATCGGCCTCCTCCAGGCGCACGAGGGGAACGTGGCGGCCGTCTCCCGCGTCATGGGCAAGGCCCGGATGCAGATCCACCGCTGGCTGCGCCGCTACGGCATCAATCCAGGCGATTTCCGGGCGTAGGCTCCCCGTGGTACGGGGCGGGTCGTGAGAACGCTCCAGAACAAGACGATCTTCATCACCGGCGCCAGCCGCGGCATCGGGCTCGCGATCGCGCTCCGCGCGGCCAGGGACGGCGCCAACATCGCGATCGCCGCCAAGACCACCGAGGCGCACGGCAAGCTGCCCGGCACCATCTTCACCGCCGCCGAGGAGATCGAGGCCGCCGGCGGGCGCGCGCTCCCGATCCAGGTCGACGTGCGCTTCGAGGACCAGGTGGCCGAGGCCGTGAAGCAGACGGTCGACACCTTCGGCGGCATCGACATCCTCGTGAACAACGCCAGCGCCATCAGTCTCACCGGCACCACCTCCACGCCGATGAAGCGCTACGACCTGATGCACGGGATCAACGTGCGGGGGACCTTCGTCTGCTCCCAGGCCTGCATCCCCTGGCTGGAAAAGGCGGACAATCCGCACATCCTCAACAACTCGCCGCCGCTCAACATGGAGGCCAAGTGGTTCAAGGACCACGTCGCGTACACCATGTCGAAGTTCGGCATGAGCATGTGCGCGCTCGGGATGGCCGAGGAGCTGCGCGGGAGCGGGATCGCGGTGAACGCGATCTGGCCGCGCACCACCATCGCGACCGCGGCGACGATGATGCTGGGAGGGCAGGACATGATCTCCCGCTGCCGCAAGCCGGAGATCATGGCGGACGCGGTCCACGCGATCCTCACCCGTCCGAGCAAGGAGTGCACCGGCAACTTCTTCCTCGACGAGGACGTCCTGCGGGCCGAGGGCGTGAAGGACTTCGCTCAGTATGCGGTCACGCCGGGCGCCGAGCTCATCCCCGACTTCTTCATCGACTGACTCTGCTCCGCCACCGCCAGCACGCCGGTGACCAGCTCGTCCGGCACCTCCTCCTGGAGGAAGTGGCCGGCGTCGGTCTCGATCACGAACGCCTGGGGGAACAGCTCGCGGTGCCGCGCCAGCCCCCGGCCGAGGAGCGGATCGCGCTTGCCCCAGACCAGCGCCACCGGCCCCTTCCAGCGCGACCACCACTCGCCGATGGCGTCGATGACCGGCGTGCTCGGGTGCGTCTCCGCGTTCGGGACCATCCGCGCCAGGCCCAGCGGCCCGGCCCGGTCCCACGGCATGAGGAAGGGATGGAAGTACGCTGCCAGCTCCTCGAGGCCCAGGCTGCTCCGATCCCCCTGGACGCTCTTGAGCACCGGCACGGGAAACGCCAGCCCGAAGAAGACGGCGTCGCTGATCAGCGGCAGGTGGGCGAAGCGATGGAACGCCTTGGGCCGGAACGGGCGGGCCGGCTTCATGATCGCGGTATTGGCGAACACGGCGGCGGTGATCCGACCCGGCGCCACCCGCGAGGTGGCCCCCGCGATGACCGGGCCGCCCCAGTCCTGGCCGACGATGATCGCGTCGTCCAGATCGAGGGCCTCGATCAGGGCGCGCACGTCCTCGACGTGGCGCTCGAGCGTGTGGTCCCCGGGGCGCCGATACTTGTCCGAGCTGCCGAAGCCGATGAGGTCGGGCGCGACGGTGCGAAAGCCGCGGGCGCGCAGCATCGGGATCATCTTCCGGTAGAGGTAGCTCCAGGTGGGGTTGCCGTGGACCATCAGCACCGGGCGACCCTGGCCCTCGTCGACGAAGACCATCCTCTTGCCGGAGGGGAGCACGAGCGCGCGGCGATCGAACGGGAGCCGGCGCGCGAGCCAGCCGGGAAGCTTGGGTGCATCGGTGAACGTTGCGGTCATGGCCGGCGGATCCGAGACCCGATACGGGTGCGGGTCAAGGATCGACGCAGGTCACCACCAGTGTACCGTAGGGACGTAGGACGAGAGCCGAGCGTGGTCGCGCTACGGCCGAGCGGGGTCGTCTGCCTCGAGCTTCCTCCGCTCCGCCTCGATCGTGCGCTGGACGCGCAGTGAGCCGACCTGGGCGCAGCGCGCGAGAGACCGAAGGTAGCCTCGACCTCGTGATCAACCATCGCGAGGCTCCCCATCGCCCCCCCGGATTGGTCGTCACGGGCCGGCGCTCGCCGACAGCACCCGGAATCCGCGAGGCTCCAGCGTGAGGCGGAGCGGCTCGCCGTCCGAGGCGCGCTCCACGACATCGCCGCCGGCGAGGTCGACGAAGCGGCGCCCGAGCGGAGTGCCCTCGGGGGGGATCACGACGTCGTTTGGGCGCGTCGAGAAATTGTAGACGACGAGCAGCGCCTCGCCGGCGACGCTGCGCGTGAGCGCGAGCGGCTCGGAGGCGGAGCCGCTGGCGGGGAGGATCCGCGTGAGACCTCGGCGGAGCGCGGCGTGGTCGCGGCGGAGGCGGATCAGCGCGCGGTAGAGCTGGTAGAGGCTGCCGGGATCGTCGCGCTGGCCGGCGACGCTCTCTCCGCGGGCGGTACTCACCGGCTCGGCCCAGGGAACGGCGGTGGAGAAGCCGGCGTTCGGATCGTCCGACCACTGCATCGGCCGCCGGGTGTCGGTGTTGCCGTCCCCATTTCGCATCCCGATCTCTTCGCCGTAGTAGATCCAGGGCGTCCCGGGCCAGGTGAGCAGCAGCGCGGCGGCGAGCCGGAGCGCGCCGGGACCCAGATTTGCAAGGGAAGTTGCGATCCGCGGCTGGTCATGGTTCGAGAGGAAGGTGGCGGCGGTCCCCCAGTTGGGGACGCGGCGCAGGCGCTCGGCGAGGGTGGAACTCGCCCGACCGGCGTTCTCCTGACGGATCGAGTCGGTGATGCCGTAGGAAGAGTCGAAGTCGAACGCCATCTGGAGCTCAGGCGCGCCGGCGCCGCCGAAGTAGCCGGCGACGATCGCCGTCTCGGCCCAGACCTCACCCACCAAGAACGACGAGGGGCGCGAGGCCGTGCAGGCGACCCGCAGCTCGCGCCAGAACGCGTGAGTCTCGGGGGTGTCCTGCTGGCCGGGGCCCGGGCCGGTTTCGACCAGGTAGCGGGCGCCGTCGAGACGGAAGCCGTCGAGGCCGCGCTCGAGCCAGAAGGCGGCCACGTCGAGCATCTCGGCGCGCAGAGCAGGGTTCGTGTAGTCGAGGTCCGGCATATGCGAGGAGAAGACGCCGTAGTACCAGCGCCCGTCGCGCGCGTGCCATGCCGAGCCGTTGCTCCACGGTTGCGACCATCCGGGATCGACGTCGCTCCAGACGTACCAGTCCGCGTGCTCGGCCGCGAACCAGGGGTGCTCGGTCGACGTGTGGTTCGTGACGTGATCGAGGATCACGTGCATCCCGCGGGCGTGCGCGGCGGCGAGCAGCTGGTCGAGATCGGCGAACGTGCCGTACGCGGGATCGATCGCGCGGTAGTCCGTCACCTCGTAGCCGTGCCAGCTGGAGCCCTTCGCCAGCGGCATCAGCCAGAGGAGATCGACGCCGAGCGTATGGAGGTCGTCGAGCCTTCCTCGGAGGCCCTGGAGATCGCCGATGCCGTCGACGTCCGAGTCCTGGAAGCTGCGGACGAAGAGCTCATAGCCGATCGCGTCGCGGTACCAGTCGGCCCTCTCGACCGCGCCGGCGTCGGGCGGATCCGGGATCGCTGCGTCGGTCTCGGTCGCAACCTCAGCGTCGCGGGGGCCGCCGTCATACCGGACGAAGCCGCCGTCGACCTCGCGGCCGGCGTCCGGCTTCGGCATCGTCGAGGTGCAGGCGATCAGGGCCAGGGATCCGATCGCGGCGCGCACTCGCGCAGCGTGTCGCAACCGGCGGACCAGGGGGCACCGACTCGGCAGGCGGGCGATCGGGCGGTCGATTCTGGAGCGGGTGGCTCAGATCGAACCGGCTTTCGCCGGGAACAGCCCGAGTCAAGGACGCCGGCCGCCGCGATCGCGCGTCTATGGGCCCTTGCCACCACGGGTCCGCCGCTCGCCAGCTCCCGCTACGGGTCAAGGATCGACGCAGGTCACCACCGCCGTGTCGCCGGAGTTCTCCACCGGACCGTAGCCGGTGACGTGCCCGAGCGCGCGGCAGTAGCGGTTGATCGCCGCGTTGCAGTCGGGGCCGATCCGTGAGGCGGTCGTGCAGCCGGCGTGCTGCGCGGAGAGATCGGTGTAGCTGGTGACGATCACCGTGCCCTCGCCGTTCGGGACGCACTCGACCAGCGCGCTGTCGGGTCCCTGCTCGGCCGGGCCGAAGCCGCTGGCGTAGCCCTTCGACGTGCAGTAGCGGTGCATGGCGGCGTTGCAGTTCGGGCCGATGCGCTCGCCCGTGCCGTTGCAGCTGGCGTGGTGCGTGGCGAGCTCTGCGTAGGAGACGTCGAATCCGTCGGCGCGGACGCAGCCGGCGTGGAAGGCGTCCAGGTAGTTCTCGAGCGGACCGAAGCCGGTGGTGGTGCAGGCCTGCGCGGCGCAGAAGCGATGGACCGCCGCGTTGCAGTCGGGACCGATGCGCTCGCCGCTACCGTCGCAGCTCGCGTGCAGGCTGCGCATCACCGTATACGACGACTCGATGGCGACGGCGCGGAAGCCTTCGTCGATCACGCCGTTGCAGTCGTCGTCGATCCGGTTGCAGGTCTCGGCCTGCGGAGCCGCGGGCGTGCAAGCGCTGAAGACGCCGTCCTCGCAGATGGACGCCGACGCGCAGGCGCCGGTGCCGCAGGTCTCGCCCGTGAGCTCTTCGTCGACGGCGCCGTCGCAGTCGTCGTCGATCCCGTTGCAGGTCTCGGGCTGCGGCTCGCCGGGGGTGCAGCCGACCGGACGTCCGTCCTGACAGAACGGCACCGAGCGGCGGCACGCGCCCGCGCCGCAGAAGCCTTCGCCGAGGTCTTCGTCGATCTCGCCGTCGCAGTCGTCGTCGAGGCCGTTGCAGGCCTCGAAGGCGCCGGGGTGGATGGCGAGGTTCGAGTCGTCGCAGTCGAGCGCGGGGCACGCCGGATCGGTCCCGAAGCCGTCGCCGTCCTGGTCGGAGAGGCCACAAGGATCGGCCGGCGGCACATCCGCCCCATCACCGCCCGCGTCGGGTGAATCGATGACGATCGGGGGGGCCGCGTTGCAGCTGAGGAGCATGAGGAGCCCCGAGAGCACGATCGCGCGCCGACCCACGGTGCCTGTGTCGGTGCGAGGGCGCGCGACGTCAAGTCGGCCGACCGCCGGAGGATTGATGTCCACGGACGAACGCGGCACCGTTCGGGTCGGCATGAGGTACCTGCTCATCGCGTGCGCGCTGGTGGCGTGCAATCGAGATGCTCCGCCTCGGGAGATGATGCCTCCCGAAGATCCGGACCCGACGATGACGCCGGATCCCGATCCGGATCCCGAGGATCCGCCGCCGGTGGAGCTCCCGCCGTTCGCACCCTACGAGGCGAGCCTCCACCGGCTCACGCTCGGCCAGTATCGCAACTCGGTCCGCGATCTTCTGGGCGACGTCACGGTGCCCGAGGATCTCGAGGTCGACACCTCGCTCCACGGCTTCACCACCGTGGGCGCCACCGAGCTCACCGTGCCGCCCCACGCCGCCGAGCAGTACGAAGACGCCGCCCGCAGTCTGGCCGCGCAGGTCTTCGCCGATCGGGATCGCGCCACCGCCTTCGTCGGCTGCACGCCCGCCAACGCCGACGATCCCTGCGTCCGCGACTTCCTGGCCCGCTTCGGCCGCCGCACCTTCCGCCGCCCGCTGACCGGCGACGAGCTCGACCTCTGGCAGGGCGTCACGCGCACCATCTTCGCCGGCTTCGGCGACGTCTGGGCCTCGCTCGAGCTGACCACGGCCGGCCTGCTCGAGTCGCCGTACTTCCTCTTCCGCGTCGAGCTGGGCGAGCCCGATCCCGAAGACCCCGTGCGCCTCCGCTTCACCGGCTTCGAGATGGCGAGCCGCCTGGCGTACTTCATCTGGAGCACCACGCCCGACGACGCCCTCCTCGACGCCGCCGCCGCCGGCGAGCTCGACACCCCCGAGGGCGTGCGCCGCCAGGCCCAGCGCCTCCTCGAGGACCCGCGGGCCCGCACCGCGCTGCGCGAGTTCTTCCTCGAGTACTTCAAGCTCGATCGGCTGGACGGCATGACCAAGAGCAACGACGTCTTCCCGCAGATGTCCCCCACGCTGGGCGAGTCGATGAAGCAGGAGGTCCTGCTGCTCATCGACGACATCGCGTTCGAGCGCGACGGCGATCTCCGCGAGATCCTCGACAGCCGCACCAGCTTCGTGAACGCCGAGCTGGCCCGCCTCTACCAGATCCCCGGCGAAGTGCCCGAGACGGGCTTCACCAAGATCGAGCAGCCAGACAACAGCCCGCGGGCCGGCCTCCTCACCAGCGGCGCGTTCCTCGCCCTCAACGCGCACGCCACCGTCACCTCGCCCACCTACCGGGGCCGCTTCATCCGCCAGTACCTGCTCTGCCAGGAGATCCCGCCGCCGCCCGCCGGCGTGAACACCACGCTCCCCGCCGGGGATCCGAACACCCAACCGGAGACGCTGCGGCAGCGGATCGAGCGCCTCCACCTCCAGCAGCCCACCTGCGCCGGCTGCCACAACCTGATGGACCCGCTCGGCTTCTCGCTCGAGTCCTTCGACGCCATCGGCGCCTACCGCACCACGGAGAACGGCCTGCCGATCGACACCCGCGGCGAGCTCGACGGCGCCAAGTTCTCCAACGCAAGACAGCTTGCCGGCATCCTGCGGGACCGCACCGACGTCGCCGCCTGCATCTCGCGGCTGACCTACCGGTACGCCTCCGGCCACCTGGAGAGCATGGGTGAGAAGCGCGTGCTGAAGTCGCTCAGCGACGCCTTCGCCGACTCCGGCTTCTCCTTCCAGCACCTGGTGCTCGACATCGTCACCAGCGACGGCTTCCGCTTCGCGGTGGAGCAGGGAGAGTGATCATGAAGCTCGATCGTCGCATGTTCCTGCGCGGCGTCCTGGGCGGCACGGCCGTCTCGGTGGCGCTCCCGCCGCTCGAGGCGATGTTCGGCGTCAACGGCCGCGCCCTGGCTGCCGGCGGCGCACCGCCCAAGCGCTTCATCGTGTGGTTCTGGGGCAACGGCATCCGCCGCGCCCAGTGGACACCCGACGTCGTGGGCCCGGCCTGGCAGCCCAAGGCCGAGATGGCGCCGCTCCTGGCCGACCCGGCGCTCAAGCCGTATCTGGCGCCGGTGACCGGCTACGAGATCAAGACCGACACGCACCCGCACCACTCGGGCATGGCCGGCATCATGACCGGCGCCAAGTACTTCCTGGTGGGCCCGGTGCGCGACACCATCGTCTCGACGTTCGCCTATCCCTCGATCGACCAGGTGGTGGCCGACTCGCTGGCGGCGCAAGATCCCACCTCCCGCACGCCCTTCCGCAGCATCGAGCTGGGCGTCAGCCGTTTCCGCGGCAGCGACGAGGGGACCACGTTCCAGCACCTCTCGCACAACGGGCCCAACAACGTGAACCCGTCGGAGTACGAGCCCATCCGCGTCTTCAACCGGCTCTTCGGGATGCCCTCGGACGCTCAGCGCGACGGTGCCCGCCGGTCCGTGCTCGACGCCGTGCTCACCCAGATCGACGGCCTCAAGCAGCGCGTGGGCGCCCGCGATCGGACGCGCCTCGATCAGCACTTCGAGAGCGTCCGCGCCATCGAGCTCCGCCTGGCCGCCACCGCGGTGCAGTGCACGCGACCGGACCGGCCGCTCGACGGCTACCCGGACGTGGACGGCCACGAGCAGATCCGCGAGCGCAACGAGATCATGAGCGACCTGATGGCGACCGCCTTCGCCTGCGATCTCTCGCGGGTGGGCTCGGTCCTGTTCAGCACGGCCGGCTCGGGCGTGATCTACTGGATGGTGGGCGCCCAGAACGGCTTCCACCAGATCTGCCACGACGAGCGCGACACCGGCCCCGAGCAGCAGCCGACGGTCCACGCCGGCGTCACCTTCGAGATGGAGCAGCTCGCCTACTTCCTCAACCGGCTCCGCACCACCGAGGAGGGCGACGGCAACCTGCTCGACAACAGCGCCGTCCTCTGCACCACCGAGCTGTCGGAGGGCTTCACGCACTCGAACGACGAGTTCCCGATCATCGTCGCGGGGCGGGCCGGCGGCGCGCTCAATCCCGGCAAGCACGTCCGCTCGAGCTCCCGCGAGAACACGACCAAGGTGCTGCTGACGCTCCTGCGCGCGATGGGTGACACGCGTCCGAGCTACGGCGTCGACCTCGGCGCCACCTCCGACGTGATCTCCGAGCTCCTCACCTAGCCTCGTCAGCTCCGGCCGTTGGGCCGCCCGGGGTCGTCCTGCGCCAGGTCGGGCGCGATCAGGTGGAACGGGTCCCGCTCCAGATGCGCTCGCCACATCGAGAGCCAGGACGACCACTGGTGGCGGCCTTCGATCACGTGCACGTCCTTCTTGGGCAGCACCGCCGCCAGCAGGGACAGCGTGCTCGCCATTCGATCCTGCGTGCCGTACATGAGATCGATCGGCGGATCGGACCTCCCGCGCGCGTAGTCGGCCAGGAACAGCCACACGAACTCCACGTCCTCGTAGGGCGGGTTGGGCCACCACCGCCGCAAGCCACCTTGCGCTTTGATCTCCCGCGCGAACATCCTGGGCCCGAGGAACGGTGCGAACAGGATCAAGCCGTCGACCTGCTCCGGATGGCGCCGTGCATAGAGGAGCGCACCCAGCCCTCCGATCGAGACGCCGAGCAGGATCACGCGCCGGAAGCCGCGGCGGCGCGCCGGCAGCATCACGTCCTCGTGAATGCGCTCCGCCAGATCGCCGTCGAGGAAGTACGCGACCTTGATCTCGATCGCGATCGCGTCCACATCCGCGTGGCGCGCCTCCAGCTCCTGGACGAAATGATGGGCGCGAAAGCTCTCCGGCCGATCGCCGGCGCCGTGGATCATCACCAGCAGAGTGCGGCTCTTCGAGCTCACCGGAAACTCCACCGTTCTAAGCGGCCCGCTCGATGATCCGAGGATGAGGGTCCGACAGCCGCCGAGAAGAGGGATCAGGGCTACGACCGCGAGCGCTCTCACGGGTGGAGATCGTGCACGCGACATGCCGACGGCGCTGCGCATCGTGGAGCGGCCTTTTTCGCCGCGTGCTGGAACGCTCGGTGCAGGCGATCGGACCATGCAGCCGTTCGAGAAGATCCTGGTGCCGATCGACTTCTCTCGGGGCTCATTTCAGGCGGCACGACGTGCAGTCATGCTCGCCCCGCCGCTGGGGCGGGTCGACCTGCTCCACGTCGCCCGCATTCCCGTCGCGGTGCTCACCCCGCCGTCGGATCTCCCGCTCGACGACAGCTCGACGATGATCGATCTGCAGGAGACCACCAGCGCGCTGGAGGCCGAGCTGCACGGCGTCCGGAACACGTTGCGCCGTCTCAACCCCGAGGTCCACGTGACGACGCAGGTGATCTACGGCGACCCGGCCGCGGTGATCATCTCCGAGTCGAAGGACTACGATCTCGTGGTAGTCGGGGCCAGCCACCACCGGGGTCGACTCAGCCGCTTCTTCCTGGGGAGCGTCGCCGCCAAGGCGGTCGAAGAGGCCAAGTGTCCCGTGCTGGTCGAGCGGGAGCTCGTCAACGAGTGAGCTCCCGGCGAAGCTTCTCATAACCTTCCTTGAGCTCTTCGATCAGGAGCTCGGTGGCTGCCGCGACCTCACTCACCGCCTCCCGAGAGGTGTCGCGGACCGCGCCGGCCTTCCCCATCAGCTTCGACCACCGTGACTCGAGCTTCTCGAAGGCTTCCTTGGCCTCGCTGCGGGCCAGGTGCATGCGAACGTGCACCTCGTCTCGAAGCTGGGCGAGGTCGAGCATGCGCGTCTCCACCTCGGGGACGGCGTCTGCCCGCGCTCGACCGATCCTCTCCGCTTCACGGAGCTCGCCGGTGTCGTGCTCCACGGCCTCCTTCGCTTCTTCTGCGAGCCGCCCCACGTCCTTCGTCTTGAGCGTCTCGCGGACGCCCTCGCGGTACTTCTGATCCGCGGTGCGGCTCCCCTCGCCCTCGTTCTTCTGGTCGTTCTTTCGGGACATGCTCGGTGCTCCTTTCGAGGACCAGAGGAGCAGCGACCGTGCCACCGTCCTGAATGGAAGGATCTGCGCCCGGGGCGGAGGTCCCTTTGAGCGCACCGACGGGCGGCCGTGACGTTCCTGCGGCAGGATCAGGCCGAGAGCCCTGCCCCATCTTTTGGTATGAAGCCTGCTCCTCTAGGCGTCGAGCTTCACCGATGGTCGCCGTCGCAAAATGTCTGGAACACCCATTCCTCGACTTGGGCGGCCTGCTGGCGCCCCCGGAATACTTTCCGCCGGCCGACTGCCGGGCGCTCCGCGAGGTCGGGCGCGGCGGAATGGCCGTCGTGTACGAGGCCTGCGATCAGAGCCACGAACGGCTCGCGCTCAAGGTGAGCCTCCCGACGCTCCCCCACAGCGAGCTGGTTCGCTTCCGCCAGGAGGCGACCATCGGGCACCGTCTCCAGCACCCGGGCGTCCCGCGCATTCACGGCCACGGCCACTTCGACGGCGGTGTCTGGATCACGATGGAGTTCGTCGACGGTACCTCGCTCGAGGACCGGCTGGACGATCCGTCCTTCTCGGCGGCCGAGCGCCTGAGCGTGCTCGACTCCGTCGCCGATACGCTTCAGCATGCGCACGAGCGCGGCGTGGTTCACCGGGACGTGAAGCCGTCGAACATCGTCCTCGGCCCCGACCATCCCAAGCTCCTCGACTTCGGGATCGCCAAGATCACTAACGTCGCCATGACGAACTCGGAGCGCATGGTGGGCACGCCCACACACATGGCTCCGGAGCAGCTTTTTGGCGACGAGATCGATCACCGCGCCGACATCTTTCAGCTGGGCGTGCTCACCTACGAGCTCTTCGCCACCGGGCGGCCCTGGGAGGGCGAGCACCCGGTCCGGCTCGCCTGGGCGGTTTGCTACGAGGAGCCTGCCTCGCTCTCCGATCACGTTCAGCCGGACCTTCGCCTCCCGCGGGAGGTGCTCGATCCGCTGGAGCAGCTGGTCAGGTCGTCCCTCTCTCGGGAGCCGGACGATCGGCCTGCCACCGCGGCCGAGTTCCGCGGTCGGATCCAGGCGCTGCGCCGGGCGATCGGCAGCGACACCGACGTCCGGTTCGGGGCCCCGGTCTGGAACATCGCCGACTCGCTGATCCTGCTGGGACGCTCGAGCCTGTCGACGTTCCTCCCGCCCAGCCGCCAGCTCCTCCTCGCGCGCACCGCCGACGAGGCGCTGGGCCACCTGCTCGCCGAGCCGCGGCGGCGGCTCATCATCGACTGCGACGCCGTCGGACACGAGTCGGTGCTCGACATCCTCGACGTCATCGGGTCGTGGAGGCAGGACGAGGCCATCACGCTCCTCTGCAACGACCCCGAGTGGCACGGCGTCTACGCGCTGCGGGGCGTCCGCGTGATCCCGCAGCACGCCGTCGGCGAGATCTACGACGACCTCCTGGCGGTCTGAGATCACGAGGTCTCAGCTCGGCGGGACGCCCACGTGGTCGAGCGCCGCCAGATACTCCTGCTCGGCACTCCGCTGGGCCTCGATCACCGCACGGGCCAGCTCACCGAGCGCCAGCTCCTCTTCGGGCACCGCACACCGGGAGCGGATAGCGTCGACGACGTCGCGCTCCGTCATGCTGAACGGCGAACGCGAGGGTACGTAGCCGGGATCCTCAGCGTCCCCGGACTCGACCTCGAGGATCAGCCCGGCCGACATCATGTCATCGATCGTCCGCCGCACCGACGAGGAAGGCCAGCCGGCGCTCTCGAGCTCGGAGACCCGCGTCGCGCCGTCGCCGGCGTTGAACCGCAGTGCGAGCTGCGCCGCCAGCAGCATGGCGAGGCGCTCCCGATCGCGCACCGACAGCTCGGTCTGCTGGATGCCGGGTCGCTCCGAGCTCCGGGCCGTCTGGATCGCAAAGACCAGGTTCGCGCCGAACAGGATCACGATCCAGCTGAGGTAGACGCTGAGAATGAACAGCGGGATCGCACCCAGCGAGCCGTAGATTTGGGAGTAGGAGATCGCGTGCGTCGCGTAGAGCGTGAAGAGCCGCTGCGCCAGCACCCAGAGGGCGCCGGCGAGCGCGCCTCCGATGAGCGCGGGACCGGTCCTGACCTTGGCGTTGGGGACGATGCGGTAGAGGAGACCAAAGAAGAGCCCGGCAGCGATGAACGGCGTCAGCAGCGTGAGCGCGTGGAGGAACGGCACCTGACGCAGCAGAGTGCGGAAGGCGCTGCTGGTGGTCACCGCGGTGGTGGCGGACAGCGAGATGCCGAGCATGAGGGGGCCGACCGTGATCAACGGCCAGTAGACCTGGAACCGAGCGAGCAGCGTGCGCCCTCGCTTCACGCCCCAGATCTGGTTGAAAGTGGTCTCGATGTTGGAGAGGAGGGAGAGCGCCGAGAAGAACAGCAGGAGCAAGCCGATCCCGCCGATCGCCCCCGTGTTGGTGTTGGTGATGAAGCGATCGAGGTGTGCCCCGATGGCCCCGCTGTCGCCGACCGAGAGGCTCTGGAGCACGAAGTCCCTGATCCGACGTGCGACCTGCTCGAGGGAGGTGAACGCAGTGAGCAGCGAGAAAATGACCGCGAGCGCAGGCACCAGCGAGATGAGCGTGACCACGGTCAGGGAGCCAGCGCGGACCTGCACGTCGTCGCGGCGCAGCGAGTCGAACACCAGATAGATCCCGCGACCCGCGATCAGCCGGCGGCGCCCCCATCGATCGCTCTCTTCAAAGGCCGACCTGGACCACAGGTGATCGCGGAGGTGCACCAGCCACTCGGGATCCTTCATCATCGATTCCGGAGGCGATCCTTCACCGGCACGGGCTCGTCGTCGGGTCGATCGGGCGGCGCCTGGGGCGGCCGGGGAGGCTCGTGCTCGGGACGGTGGGGCTCGAGCGGGGGCTCGGACGGAGGTTGGATCTCCGGCTTGTCCGGGCCGGTGGGTTCTTCGACGTCGGGCTGGGGCGGCAACCAGACCGCCTGGATGCGGTGGCTCATCGTCATACGTAGAGCAATCGCCGTACCATCAGAAGCGCGTCGTCCACAGGATGTCAGCGCCGCCGTTGCCGCGATCTCCGTACGACGCCTCCAGCATCCAGCCGTAGCCGAAGAGAACCCGGACGATGCCCTCGTTCGTGTTCTGATCGACGTCCGCCCCGATGCGATAGTTGTAGGCGACGAAGATGCGCTGCGTGATCCATTTGCCGACGAGCACGCCGCTGGCGCGCGCCCCATCTCCGACGCCGACGGAGAGCGTGTCGATCGGGAGTCGACTCTTGATCTGATTCTGGATCTGCCCCACCAGGAATCCCGCTGCGGCCCCGGCGGCCTGCTCGCCGAGAGCGGCGTCGGATTGCGATGCATCGGGGCTGCCGCCCAGCACGAAGCCGAGCAGCTGCTCGCGTGTATAGCCCCCGGGATCCGAGGTCAGCTCGAGCTTCGGTGACGAAGGCGTGCCGTCGACGTTCACGTAGACCACCACGGTCTCGAAGTCGTGATAGATTCGCACGTTCAGCTCGGGCTCCTTCGCGCTACCTCCTGGGAAGGTGATGTCGGCGCGCTCGATGTACCAGCTCCGCCCGCCGAAGAGCTGGATCGTGCCCTCACCCACCGAGACGCCGCCCTTGGCGATCAGGCCCTCGGGGCTCGTCTCGATCGTGAGGTCGATCTTCGCGCTGGCATCGAGCTCGTCGCTGTGGAGCGGGATCGCGCCCTTCGTCTTGACGTGGAACCTCATCTGCACCGGCGGCGGCCCGGAGCTCGCCTGCTCCCGAGCTTCGACCGGGCCGGGGCCGACCTCCTGCCCGAGGTGCTGGACGATCGCCACGTTGTCGAAGCGCTCGATCGGCGCCACGTCCTTCGCACCGCTCTCGATCTTCGCCGAGCCCTTCGTGATCACGGCTTCGCCCGTGATCAAGCCGTCCTTGGTCTCGACGCGATAGTCGACCTGGAGATCGGTCTTCACCAGCCGCGGACCGGCGGCCAGGGTGAGATCGTCCAGCTTCAAGCTCCCGGTCAGGTTCGGCTGCGTCAAGGCAGGGAGGTGTCCGTGACCGGTGAGCTGGAAGCTGCCGTCTCCCGACCGACCCTCCACCCCGTAGATGGCGTCGTCGCCGGCGAAGCGGAGATCGATGGTCGTGTGCTCGATCGGCGGTACCGGGTACTGGAGGATCGCGCGGAGCTCCTTCACCTCGACCCTTCCCTCGAAGTGCGGATCCTCTCGCGTGCCCGACAGCGACAGATCGGCTTCGAGGTTGCCGGCGACGCCGCCCAGCGTGCCCCTCGTCTTGGAGGCCAGGAGCGAGAGAAAGTCCAGATCGAAGCGTGCCGCGTGCAGGCGGCCGACCACGGCGCGATCGCGTCCCAGGCCGAGCGAGGTCTCGAGGTGGAGCTCACCTCCGGCCTTTTCGTCCATCCGAACGTTGGCGGCGAGCGCCGCGCGCGTGAGCTCGACGTGAGCCTGGATCGCGGTGAACACGGTCGAGTGGACGGAGGCGTCGTTCGAGGAGAGATCCGCGGTGAAGAGCGGATCGTCGAGCGACCCACTCAGCTTCCCGTCGATCGCGAGCGCGCCGCTGATCTGCTCGTTCGCATCGAAGAGCTGCTGGAACAACTCCAGGGGGAACGCGTCGGCGTGGAGCTCTCCCGTCACGGGGAGGCGCGTCAATTGGGATGGTGACATCTCGATCAGTCGTCGCAGTACGCGCGGAACCGCCGCCTTGAACTCGAGCACGCTCCGCGTCGCCTCCGCCACGCGCCCACGGACCGCGGTACGTCCCCCGGACGAGGTGATGGTGGCGGTCATCGCCAGCGGCTCCGCGAGCGGAGGCGCGACCAGGTCCGCGACGTCGACCATGCCTTTGCCTTCGACCAGGTCGAGGCGCGCGTTCAGCCGGCCGGAGGTGATCGCCCGCGTCCACGCCGCCAGCTCGACGCCCGAGACCTCCACCTTCGCGCTCTGAACGGCCTTCGGGGTCAGCGTACGCCACGCGTCGATCGCGTAGGGATCTGCCGGTGTCCGCACGGTCGCCGCCAAGGTGGCCCGACCGGCCGGACCGGCATCCACGGATCCGCGGGCGCTCAACCGGCGGCCGGAGAGCTGCGCCTTCATCTTCACCTTCATCTCGGGGAGCTTGGGGGGCGCACCTGATGCATCGAGATCGAGATCGATCCGACCGGCGTGTTTGGCGAGCGTCGCGCGTCCCGACACCGACGACGGGCGCGACGTCGTCGACGTGCCGGCGATCGGGAAGCGATCGAAGCGGGCCTGGACCGTCCCCTGGAGCTCCGAGAGCGCGGAGACTCCCCGCTGCAAGATCCTTCGCGGCGGCATGGTCGAGACGTTGAAGGCGGCGAACAGCGCCCGGCGGCCCCGGTAGCGGCCCACGATCTGTCCGATCAGATCGCCTTGCTCGGGGATCTGGACGTGCAGCGCGATGCTCTGATCAGGACCGAGCGAGGCCAGGCGCGCGTCCTCGAGATCGATCCTGCCCACGAGCCGGCGTCCACCGTCGAGCATCGAGAGGTCTCCGGTCAGCCGGCCGCGCTCCACTGTCTCGACCCCGGCCACGCCGAGCACCGCAGGGACGTCGAGTTGCTGAAGCGTGATCCGGGCCCGCTCGATCGCCCCGAGACCGAATCCTCGATACGCCGCCGGGTCGAGGGTGCGCACCGGCAACCGGGCGCGGGCGTCGAGGGTGGCCCGACCGATCTTGGATCCGGCCAGGCTCGCGGTCACGCGGGCGCTGCGGCCGTCGAGCTTCGCGTTCACGGAGACCCGGCCCGGCACCCGGGTATGACCGGCGCCGAGCACTGTGCGGATGTACGTGGGATCGAGGTTCGAGATCTCGACCTTTGCGGAGCGAAGACGCTTCCGGCCCAGGTCGGCGTTCGCGTTCAGCTCGATCCTTCCGGCGGAGCCGGCGAGCACCAGATCCCGGACCTGCACCTGCCACCCGGCGGGCTGCGACTGCGCCTCGACGACCGGCGAACCCTCCGCCCGCCAGCTTCGCCCGAAGAGCGTGGCCGCCAGGCGACCAATTGTGAGGCGCGCGCGCTCGCCGCCGTGCGAGGCCGAGCGGATCCGGAGTGCCAGGTGCGGCACCGAAACGTCGCCGACGGCGAGATCGGTCGCCTCGATGCCGGCCGTCCCCATCAACGACGGCAGCTCACCCGACGCCTTCGCGTCGACCGACAGCGAGCCGGAGACCCTGGCGCTCGGCGGCATCACCGCTCGGAGATCGCGCACCACGAGGTGGACCTCCGAGGGCGCCAGCGCGAAGCGCCCCTTCACCAGCGCACCCGCCAGGCCGAAGCGCGCGCGCGCGACGGTCGACTCCAGGCGGCCGCCCGCGGCGAATCGGTGATCCTTCGCCGAGGCCGTGAGCTCGAACGCGCGCACGTCGAGCGCGGGGACGTCCTCGGAGTAGCGAAGCCGGCCCGAGAGGCGGGCGTGCGCGCGGCCGGTGAGCTCGGCGAGCGTCGTGCCCTCGACATCGACGGAGATCGCACCCTCGAGCGCACCGGCGGGGGCCTGGTCGTAGAGCGCGCTCGGATCGACCGGGCCCTTCACGGCGAGGCCCAGCTTCAAGCGATCGAGGTTCGCGCCCGCGGTGGCGGTCAGCGAGAGCGGCGTGTTGCGTTCGCCGAGCCAGCCCCGGGCGTCGAGGTACCACGGCGCCCCACCGGTGTGCTCGACACCTCCGAGCAGCCCGATCGTTCCGCTCAGGCCGCTCGCGCCGGTCAGCGCGGAGAGGCTCCTCGAGTCCGCCGTCAACTCGAAGCGCGCGCGCACGTCGCCTGCGCGCACCATGAGCTCGTCGATCCGGCCGGAGCTGCCCAGTCGGTCCCGGAAATGGAACGCCGACAGGGCGAGCTGGTCCGGTCGGATCGACGTGCTTCCGCTCAACTCGAGACGGCTCGGGTACGCCGACGGCTCGAAGCCGAGGTCCGCCACTCGTGCGTCGATCCGATCCTCGCGAATCGAGGCGCGCGCCCACAGATCGATCGCTCGGATCTCCTGCGCGGCCGCATCCGGCGCAGCGTACGAGACGTAGCCGTCGAGGATCCGAGCCGACGCCACCTCGATCGGCAACGGCGTGTAGCCGCCGCCTGCGGAGGCCGTCGAGGTGCCGCTGCCGAAGATCTCGGCGATGTTGAGCCGCCCGTGCGCGTCGGCCCTCAGGTACAGGCGCGGGCGGACCACCTGGACCCGGTCGAGGCGAAGCACGTGATCGATGATCAACGAGGCGATGTCTGGATCCACGCGGACCGCGTCGATCTCGAGCACCGGTCGACCCGAGGCATCGCGGAGAACCACGTTCCTCAGCGTGGCGCGGTGAAGGAGTATGCCTTCGAGGGCGCCGAGCTCGATCCTGCCGTGCAGCGTTTCGTTGAGCCTGGACTCGAGGAGCTCGAGGGCCTGCGCGCGAAAGAAGGAGGTATGGACCAGCAGCGCGGCGCCGACGAGCACGATCGCGACCGAGACGATCGCGATGCGGAAGATCTTGCCGATCAAAAAGCCTCCCCCAGGCTGAAGTGGATCGCGAAGGGAGAGTTGGGATCGGGATCGTTCGGGCCCATGCGGTTGACCCGGAAGCCGGCGTCGAGCCGGACCACACCGACCGGGGTGGTGACCCGAACGCCCGGACCGACGGCGTAATGGAGGTTCGTGATGTCGAGGTCCGAGAGGTGCGCGACCACGTCCCCAGCATCGACGAAGGCGACCGCCCCGAACGTCTGTCCCCACGCCTTGAACAGGTCGACCCGCACCTCGAGGCTGCCCTCCAGCTCGGCCGTACCGCCGATCGGGAGCTCACCCCCCTCGGTGGACGGGACCATCGGCGACAGCCGGCGCCGCCCGAAGCCACGGTGACTGTCCGCGCCTCCGCCGAAGAACCGCTGCGGGATCGGGAGCGGCTCCCCGCTGAACAGCTCGGTGCCGAACATCGCCCGCGCCGCCACCACCACCCGCGGCCCGATCGGGACGTAGCCCCGCACCTCGGGGATGACCGTGAAATAGGACCCCGAGCTCCTCGAGAGCACGTATCCGGCCTCAAAGCGCGTGCTCGCCCAGATCCCGGAGCGCGGCGTGATCGCGTCGTCCCGCCCGTCGTACGTGACGATCGGCGCGACGAAGCCGTACGTGAGCGGATCGATCAAGCCGAACTCCGCGAGCTGGTCCTCGTTCAGATCGAAGAGGATGTTCGTGAACATTCGGTACTCGAAGTTGAAGTTGATGGCGGCGATCAGGCGGTCGTCGGCGAACCGCCGGGCCAGCGCAACCTTCCCGGTCGGACCGTTCATCGAGTAGCCGTCGAGCTGGACCATCCGATACTCCGCGCCGACCGTGCCCAGCAGGCGGGGGAAGATGAAGTCCTCCCGATCGAGCGACGCCCTGGCCTCCCAATTGAAGCCGGAGTTGCCGCCGCCCTTCTGGAGGATCGCATACGACGGTCGCGCCTCGAGCCTGAGCGTCAGCAGGGGGTCGATGAAGCTCTTCTGCGAGTAGGCGATGCGGGCGCGGATCTCGTAGAACTCCGGCTCCAGCCCGAGCCCGGCGCCCAGCCGCAGCTCGTGACGCTTTCCCTGCTGGACCCGCGCGACGATGTCGACGACGTCCGTCGGATCCTTGCTCGCAGGATCGAAGTGGATGTCCGAGATCAGCCCGCTCTCCAGGACCCGGGCCCGCGTCTTGTCGATGTCCGCCGGATCGAAGCGATCGCCCCGCTCCCACGCGACGCGGTTCATCACGAACGAGGGAGGAATCCCGCCCGTGCCCTCGACGCGCACCTCGCCGAAGCGACCCAGGGGCCCGGCCTCCACGTAGTAGTGCGCAACGGCGCGCCCGGTGCTCTCCTCGACCTCGAGCTTCGGTTCGACCTTGGCGTACGCGTACCCGGTGTTGGCGAGCTTCGTCTCGATCCGCGTGGAGCCGGTCATGAAGGCCTCGTACTCGATGGGCTTGCCCGTGGTCAGCCCCGTGATCCGAGCCAGCGCCTCCCGGTCCACCGACGGCTCCCGCGGCGCGCCGTCGACGTCGACCTCCTCGAGCGTCGCGCGAGGGCCGGCCACCACCTTGAGGCGGATCTTTACGCCCTCCGAGGACTCGTCCACCTGCGCTTCCTCGACGGTCGCAGTGTAGTAGCCCCGCGAACGGAAGAAGGTCTCGACGCGCTGTCGATCGAGCGCCAGCGCGAGCGGCTCGTACTCGGCCTTGCTCTTGAAGACGAGGCCTGTCGGGGGATGGTTGGCGAGGTGATCGCGGACGTCGCCCGTATCGATGGACGCCTCCGAGTCGATCGTCACCTCGCGAACGATTCGTCCTTTCGCTCCAGCACAGCCGGTCGTGGCGATCGCGAACACGTAGAGATGGATGAGCCCCGGCCCGCGCGCCACGGTACGCGAGTCTGCATCGCGCATGCCGCGTTTGACTGGTGGGTCGCTCGGGGTACGGCGCTTGCAAGTTTTCTCGGGTCACCAAGGAGGTCTTCATGTTGACGAGCACCAGAAATGTAAAGGATCGGGTCTCGAACGGCGCAGGAGCACTCGTCTCCACCGCCAAAACCCAGAGCCGCAAGGTCCGAGAGTTTGCCATCGCCCACAAGGCGATCACTGTGGCCGGGCTTGTGGCGATCGGTGCGCTCGGTCTCGGTTTTTATGCGCTGATGCGTATCCGCAATCGGTGAGCCGAGCGGGCGCGCTCGGTGCGCCCTTCGCCGTGGCGGATCACCTCGGCACGACGTCCGGCGGCGCCGCATGAACGGCGTCGCAGGACGATCGTCGTCTTGGCGCGACAGCTGCAAGCGTCTCCTCAGTGGACGCCGACGACGCCCGCGCGACCAACACCGGCCGACGAGCGCTCGTGGTCATCGCCATCATCGCCGGCGTCCTGTTCCTCGAGCGCTCCCGCGACGTCACGATCCCGCTCGCCTTCGCGATCTTCCTGATCGCGCTCTTTTGGCCTCTCTACGTCCGCCTGGAGCGGCGGCTCCCTCCGAGCCTGGCAGCATTTCTCACGCTGTCCGTCTTCCTGATCGCGGTGGCGATCCTCGCGTTCGGCCTGATCCAGAGCGGCCGCGTGATCGCCGAGCAGGCGCCGCAGTACTCCGACGATGCCCGACGCTTCGCGGAGAAGCTCCAGGCGTGGTCGCGCCGCCACGAGCTCCCCATCCCGACCGTCGGCGAGCAGGTCTTCACCGCCATCCAGAGCGCCGCCGCCGACGTGGGAAAGTCGGTCTACGATCTCCTGGCAGGCCTCTTCCTGGTGATCGCGTACATGGTCCTCGGGTTCATCGAGGTCCGCCGCATCCGGCGAAAGCTCGCCGAGACCGTCTCACGCGATCGTGCGCTCACCTGGCTCGAGACCGCATCGACCATCGCGAGAGACTTCCAGCGCTACGTCCTCGTCCGCACCGGCATCGGCCTCATCACCGCGGTCGGCGTCGGCGTCGGAGCGTGGGCCATCGGGCTGCAGCTCGCCTTCATCTGGGCGCTCAGCTCGTTTCTTCTCAACTACATCCCGACGCTCGGCTCCATCCTGGCGGTGCTTCCTCCGGTCATCTTCGCCCTCGTCCAGAAGCAGAGCGCGAGCTACACCCTGCTCACGCTCGGCGTGATGGGCGGCTATCAGCTGATCATCGGCATCTACATCGATCCGGTCCTCCAGGGGCGCTACCTGCGGCTCTCCCCGCTCCTGGTCGTCCTCTCCATCGTCTTCTGGAGCTGGATCTGGGGCATCCCGGGCGCCTTCATCGCGATGCCCGCCACCACCGTCATCCTCCTCATCTGCATGCACACCAAGTCCGCGCGCTGGGCGGCCAGGTTGCTGGTGCCGTAACCGGTCAGACGGTCACCGGGCGGCGCTCCGAGGCCGTCCCGCTCCTCCGCTCGATCGCCTCGATCCGCTGCTCGAGCGGAGGGTGCGAGCGGAACAGCCCGCTCAGCGACGGACCGCCGCGGATGCCGAACGTCCTGAGACCGTCCGGGAGATCGGAGGGAAGCTCGGCGGCCTGCTGGAGCCGGCGGAGCGCGCCCACCATGCGGGCCGGGCCGACCAGGTCGGCGCTCCCGGCATCGGCGCGAAACTCTCGCCGCCGCGAGAACGCCATGACGATGAGGGTGGCGAGCAGCCCGAGGACGAGCTGCATAACGATGTTCGTGACCCAGAACCCGGGTCCACGCCCGCGTTCCTGTCGGAAGATCGTGCGATCGACGGCGACGCCGATGAGCCGGGCCACGAAGATGACGAAGGTGTTGAGCACTCCCTGGAGCAAGGCCATCGTCACCATGTCCCCGTTCGCGACGTGCGTGATCTCGTGCCCGAGGACCGCCTCGATCTCGTCACGGTTCATCGTGCGGAGGAGGCCGGTGGAGACGGCGACGAGCGCATGATCGCGGCGGGCGCCGGTGGCGAAGGCGTTAACGTCGGGGCTCTCGAACACACCGATCTCCGGCATGCCGATCTTGGATCGACGTGCGAGCTCGGCGATCGTATCGAACAACCAGCGCTCACCCTCGGAGGCGGAGCCGTCGATCATCGTCAGCTGCATCGACGAGCGCGCCAGCCACTTCGACAACGCCAGCGAGACGAAGGCGCCGCCGAAGCCGAACAGCGCAGCCACCAGCAGCACGCTGCGGTAGTCGAGACCGATCTCGGCCTGGATCCACCGATCGATGCCGAGCAGCTTCAGCGCGACCGAGAGGACGAGCAGAACGCCCAGGTTCGTCGCCAGGAACAAGCTGATCCGCTTGAGGTACACGTGCGGATCAATGCACGTTTCGGACCGGCGCTACTCCCGCTTCAAGCCGTCCTTCGCGATCGTCATTCGAACGATCGCCTTGAGGATCACGTTCCGTTTCACCTCGCCGAGCACCTCGCGGAGGTCGTGATAGATCTGCGGGTCCTTGAGCAGGCCGCCGATCGTCCCCTGGCCGTGGTCGACCTCGTCCAGGATGCGCCGCAGCGTCGCGGCCGCATCGCTCAGATCGCGCCCGATGCCCTCCCCGCCGGCGCCCTTCCGCACGTCGCCCATCAACCCGTGCAGCTCCTCCAGCGCCCCGGAGAGCTCCGCAAAGGCGTCGCGCGCCCGCTCGTCGTAGATGGCGGCGTGGGCGAGTCCATCTCCATGCTCGACCTGATCGAGGATCCGTTCCGCGGAATCGACCGCCCGATCCAGGCGGGTCAAGGCGCGGCGCGCGGAGGCCATCGTGCCTCCGGCGTCCTTGGCCAGCTGCTCGTCGTAGATGAGGTTGTGCGCGAGCCCATGCCCCTGCTCGACCTTCGCCATCACGTTGGCGAGCGAGCGGGCGATCCGGTTGACGTCCGTCGCCAGGTCCGGGGTCAGCACGGTCTCGAGGCGGTCGCGCACCACGTTGGAGATCTCCTCCACATTCTTTGCGCCGGTCTCCAGGGCCGCCACCACCTCCGCGATCCCGCGCGGACCCTGGCTCTTCAACCGGTCGCCATCGTGGACGGCCGGTGCAGTCTCGCTCCCCAGGCTGATCTCGATCAGCGGATCACCGAGCAGTCCGCGCGTGTCGATCGTCGCGACCGAATCTTCGCGGATGCGATCGAGGTACCGCTCGTCGACCGACATCACCACGACGACCTCGTTCTGCTTCTCGGGCAGGTAGACCCGGGAGACCTGCCCGATCTGCATGCCGGCCAGCCGCACCGATGCGCCCGGGACCAACCCGGTGACGTCTTCGAAGGCAGCATCCAACGTCACCGTCTCTCCGAACAGCGAGGCGGCCCCTTTGAGGACCACGAGCATCAACGCCAGCCCTATCGCTGCCAGCACGATCACCGTGCCGACCCGGATCCTTCTCGTGGTCTCGTTCATGCGCACCTCACATCCGAGCCGCCATCGAGGAACGCCCGCACCTCCTCCGTGCGCGAGCTCCGGAAGGACTCGACATCGGCGGCCTCGATGATCCGCCCTTCCACCAGCAGCGCCATCCGATCGGCGATCGCGAAGGCGCTCTGGAGATCGTGCGTCACCATCACCGACGTGACGCCGATGCGGCTTCTCAGGCGCGCGATCAGCGCGATGACGCGGCGCGTGTTGCTCGGATCGAGGCCCGCGGTCGGCTCGTCGTAGAGCAGCACCTCGGGCTTGGTCGCCAGCCCGCGGGCCAGGGCCACGCGCTTCTTCATCCCACCCGAGAGCTGCGCCGGTAGGGCGCTCTCCTCTTCCTCGAGGCCCACCATCTCCAGCTTCTCCCTCACCTCCTCCGCCACTCGCTCCTCGTCGTCGCCGGCCTCGCGGAGCGGGAAGGCGACGTTGTCGAACACGCTCATCGAGTCGAAGAGCGCGCTCTCCTGGAAGACCAGTGAGAGACGGCGACGCACGCGGCGCAGCTCCCGCTCCCTCAAGGAGGTCAGAATCTTGACCTTCGAAGAACACGTGACCCGCATCGGCGCGCTCGAGCCCGATGATCGTTCGCAGGAAGACACTCTTGCCGCTGCCCGACTCTCCGAGGACCGCGAGGATCTCGCCGCGCTCGATCGAGAGGTCGAGGTGGTCGAGGATCAGCTTGCCGCCGAACGACTTCGTCAGCCCCTCGATGCGGATGAGCGGCTCCATTCCCACCTCAGTACCCGATCCGGTAGAAGAGCGTGGTCATGATGAAGTCGGCGAAGAGGACCACGATCGCGCTGGCGACCACGGTCTTGGTGGCCGCCGATCCGACCTCGCGCGTCCCCGCCCGGACCGCCAGCCCCTGGTAGCAGGCGATCGTCCCCACGATGATTCCGAAGACGATCGTCTTCGCCACGCCGCCGAGGAAGTCGGACGCAAACACGAGGTCCCGCGTGGTGTAGATGAAGTAGATCGGGCGAACGTGGTACTCGAGCCGCGAGATCAGCATCGCTCCGCCCACGCCCAGAAGGTCGGCGATGATGGTGAGCAGCGGAAAGGCGATCACGCAGGCGATGATCCGGGGCCCCACCAGCTTCTCGTCGGGGTCGGCTCCCATCGCGCGCAACGCCGCCACCTGGTCGGTCACCTTCATCGCGCCCAGCTCGGCGGCGATCCCGGCGCCGATGCGCGCGCCGGCGGTCAGCGTCGTGATGACCGGCCCGAGCTCGCGGAAGATCGCGACCGTCACGACCGGTCCGACGTACTGAATGCTCCCGAATCGCTCGAACTGCATGCCGATCTGGAACGTCATCACCATGCTCGAGAACATCGCCGTCAGCACCACGATCGGGAGTGATGAAAACGCCGCCGAGTCGAGCTGCTGCATCAGGTCGAGCTTCCAGAAGCGCCGCACGCTGGCGACGAAGCCTCGCCCGAGCAGCTCGGCCGCCTCCCCGACCGCCTCCATCGCGGGCATCAACAAGGCTCGACGCTGCACGCCCAGCCCTCCTGCTTCTCTCCGACCAGCGACCTCTCACCGCCCGCGGCCTCGAACCCCTCAACGAAGCGATCGAAGTCGGGTCGGGCGGTGACGAGCTCCTCGGGGCTGGCGGTCAGCCCCAGATCGTAGATGCATCCGTTCTTCATCATCACGATCGCATCGAGCCCGATCGGGACGCCGTCCATCTCGCCCTGCACGGTCACCCGCAAGCCCTTGCGGCCGGCGATGGTGATCTCGCGCCTCTGCTCGCTCTTCACGTCGATGCCGTAGATGAGATTGTTGGCGAGGATGTCGAGGGGCGCGTCTTCCTTCTTGCACTCGACGTTGGCGTAGATGGTCCCACCGCCGGGCGCCCGAAAGGCGACGTCGCTCTTGGCGTCGACCTGCCGCCAGCGCGGCGGTAGCGGGCCGACGCGAAAAACGACGTGATCGCCGCGGTAGACACCGTTGGCAAACGTGGCACCCCCGCAGCCTGCGAGGAGGGCAAGACCGACGGCATGGACGACGCGCCTCACGACCCCGGAAGAGGTCCACGACGCGTGCCAGCTCGGCGGATTCACCATTCGCGATCGATCTGCGCGATGGATCCCGGTCCTCGAGCGTCTTCGGGTTGGGGCGACTTGGGACTCGCGGGGCCATCTGACTCACCTGATCCCGAGGGTTCTCTCCATTTCGCAGTGCGTTGTCATGGTCTGAGGGGTGCAGGCCGGCGGGCGCATGAAGCTCGATGGACGGCTCATCGTGCTCACGAATCGCGAGCCCTTCGCGGTCTCCGAGCGCGACGGAAAGCGGATGGTGGAGCGACCCACGGGGGGGTTGATCGCGGCGCTCGAGCCTGCGATGCGATCGACGCGCGGCGTCTGGATCTCGAGCGATGAGCACGACGCGGCCGACGATCCCGACGTGGCCGCGCAGATCGCCCCGCTCGAGTATTCGTGGCGCCCGGTCGCGATCCCGCGCGAGCTCTACGAGGGCTATTACTTCGGCCTGGCGAATCAAGCGCTGTGGCCCCTGTATCACTCACGGCCGAGCGCGGCCGTCTATCTCCGCTCGCAATGGGACCAGTACCACAAGGTCAACGACATGTTCGCCGAGGTCACCCACAGCGCGCTCGTGCCGCAGGACGTGGTCTGGATCCACGACTACCAGCTCAGCCTGGTGCCCCACGCGCTCAGGCGCCGAGGCCTCCCACCGGGGCTGCGGATCGGCTTTCTGCTCCACGTCCCCTTCCCCTCGTACGAGCTGTTCCGCACCTTCCCGTGGGGCAAGGAGGTGCTCGAGGGCATGCTGGGGGCGAGCCTGATCGTCTTTCACGTCATCGAGTACTGCGAGCACTTCTTCGACTGCGTCGAGCATCTCCTGAACCTCCGCTGCGATCGCCTGCGCGGCCGGATCCGGTATCAGGACCGCTGGGTCAACGTGCGCGCCGTCCCCATCGGGATCGACACCGACCAGATCTACCGGACCATCGACACGCCCGAGACGCAGCAGAGGGCCGCGGAGATCAAGGCCAGCCTCGGCACCGAACACCTGGTCCTCGGGGTCGATCGCCTCGACCACACCAAAGGCATCAAGGAGCGGCTGCAAGCGTTCGAGATCTTTCTCGGCCGACACGAACAGTGGCGAAACAAGGTCACGATGGTGCAGATCGCCGTGCCGAGCCGGGACCGCATCGAGGACTATCAGCAGCTCCGGATCGAGATCGAGCAGCAGGCCGGTCACCTCAACGGGCTCTTCGGCAACCCACGATGGACGCCGCTGACCCTGATGGTCCGCTCGGTCCCCTTCGATGAGCTGATCGCCTACTATCTCGCCGCAGATGTGGCGATGGTGACGCCGCTCCGCGACGGGATGAATCTGGTGGCCAAAGAGTACGTGGCGGCCCACCGGGATCGCCCCGGCGTGCTGATCCTGAGCGAGTTCGCCGGTGCCGCACAGCAGCTCACCGAGGCCGATCTGGTCAATCCCTACGACACTGACGGCATGGCGGAGTCGCTCCATCGTGCGCTCGCGCTCCTCCCGGACGTGCCGCGGCGACCGATGCGATCCATGAACGCGAAGGTGGCGCGGTTCGACATTCGCTACTGGATGGACTGCTTCCTCAGCGAAATGCTGTATGTGGATTGAGTTGGTATGGGCTCTGCTTTGTGGAGCCCCATGGCCAAGCCTTTCGAATTCGACATCAAGTCCGTACGAAACCACGCGCGCGAGTCCCTGCGTGACGGTCCGGTCACCGAAGCCTACGGGCTCGACCGAGAGCAGGTGGTCGAGTCGTTGAACGACGTCCTCGCCACCGAGGTGGTGTGCTCGCTCCGCTATCGCTATCACTACTACGTGGCGGACGGGATCCACGGGCGCTCGGTCGCCGGAGAGCTCCTCGAGCACGCCAACGAGGAGTCCCAGCACGCGGACTGGGTGGCCGAGCGGATCACGCAGCTCGGCGGCAAGCCGCAGCTCGATCCCGCCGAGATCAGCCGCCGATCGCACGTGCAGTACCAGACCGGCAGCACGCTCATCGAGATGCTGCGCGAGGACCTGATCGCGGAGCGGATCGCGATCGAGACCTACTCGCAGCTCATCCGTTGGCTAGGAGACAAGGATCCCACCACTCGGCGGCTGATGGAGCGGATCCTGAGAACCGAAGAGGAGCACGCCACCGATCTGACCGATTTCCTCGCCCGGTTTCCGGACAGCTAGACACGCACCTCACCTCCAGCGTTGCAGCTCTCTCCCCGAGACCAGCGCCGCGAGCAGCGCGATCGCCGCCAGGATCACGAACCCCCAGAAGAGGACCTGCGCGATCGACGCCGCTCCCGCGGCGATCCCACCGTAGCCGAAGACCGCCGCGATCAGCGCGACCACGAAAAAGGCCAACGCAAGTTTCAGCATGAGAGCATCTCCTTTCCTACGCCCTCAGGGTGCAGGGCGCAGGCCAGCGCCCCCAGGGCTCGAGGTCATCGTCGCGCGCACTCGAGGTCGTAGAGAATCTGGACAGTCGAGTCGCTCTGCTCGTCGTAGACCATCGCTTCCTCGGTGGCCGCGTCGGGGACGACGTCCGGAACCGGTGGGACGCATTGTTCGTCGATCATCTCCGCGTAATCGACAATCGCAGCCATCGTGGCTTCGAGGCGCGCAATCTCCTGCTCCAGCTTGCCGAAGTTCGCGAGTCGCGCCCGCAACAGCGCGCGCTGGCGACGCACACCGATGGACTCCGGCATCTCCCGTAGCCGCTCCAGACGGCGCTCGAGGAAGTCGCGTTTGGCCCCGGACACGCACTCGCGGCGCGCGCGCATCGCGACCCCGCACCGGACGAAGTTGGCGACCAACGCCGCCAGCCCCAGCTCCTGCTCGAGACACTCGTATTGGAGCGGGCTTCCGCGCCCGAGCTTCTCGCGGATGGTGCACGTCAGAATCCTCGAGGTACTCGAGCCGACGGCGATCCTCCTGACTCATCTGGAGCCGGGAGGTGGCCTGACGCGTGCGGCAATCGTCCTCGGTGCGGACATCGTTCTTCTTGTCGACCCAGCTGCGAAAACGCCTGCGCGTGGAGATGAGGCCGCTGAGCGCGAACAGCAGCGTGGTGAAGAGGACCATCACCCAAAACGACCCGGTCGCCAGCAGCGACAGCGTCGCCAGTGCCGGATAGATCGGCCAGAACGGACCACGAAACGTCTCACGCCAGTAGTACAGTGGTCCCGGACGTACGCTCTGGAGCGACCTCCACTCGAAGGAGAAGCCGGGGTCATCGGTGGGCTCGTCGAACGCGACCTTCGCCAGCGGTAGGAGCGGGTCTTTCAGCACGGAGATCGGGTCAGTCACGAGGCTGTAGACAAGCAATGCTCGTGCCCCCTGCACGCCGAACTCGACGGACGCGGGGCGCGGTGGACGGAGCGTAGCGTCTTGGCGCGGCCGGCGCTCGGACTGCTCGTGCACTCACGATGGCACGCTGATTGAGAATGCGTGTGCCCCATGAGTGCCAGGAAACGCAAAGCTCGCCGGCTCCAGTCTCCCGACGGATCGATCATCGACTATCCCGATCTGCCCACCGTCCAGGAGTGGATCGCGGAGGGCCGCGTCGATCGTTCCTATCAGATCTATGATTCCATGAGGCGTCGGTGGTGCGCGCTGGAAGAGGTCCCCGATCTGGCCGCCTTCCTGCGCCTTCGCGAGGCGAGCGACCCCTGGGAACGCGCACACACGCTTTACCTGGCCGGCTTGGGCTCGTAGGACCCATATCGAGATCGAAGCATGACCGCTCTCTGGCACGTCCCGTGCTCCCGTTCACTTCGTGTCGCCACTTCGTACCCTACCGTCATTCACACTTCTCGTTGCTGTGCCTTTGGCCTGCACGTCGGCCGCCAGCACCGCGCCACCGGGTATCGTCCCGGCGCAGACGGCCCGGCCCATTCGCACCGTGGCTCATACCATCTCTCCGTCGACACGCGCGAAGCGGATCCAGATCGACGATCCGCTGAGCTTCTGGAACGACGGCGGATACACGCTCCTCGTTCCCGCCGTTCGGATGTCGATCCCGCCCGGAGGCGCAGCGGGGACCGCGATCTTCTTCAAGCTCCCGAAGGGCGCTCCCATCGTCGCGACGCGGCACGGATCCGACGTGGTGCCCTCGAGCTTCATCTTCCCGCCGGGGACCGCAGCCGACCGCGTCGCGTACGTGGTGGTCGAGGACGAGTCCGGCCAACCCTCCGTGCGGGTCCTCGACGTGCGGGGGACGCGCATCGACTCGGACGGCTCCCAGCTGTTTCGTGTGCTCCGTCCTGGAGGCCCCGAACCGACCGCGCCGATGATCGGGTACGAGTGGCCCCGCGGCGACATGGCCGCGCGGGACGATGCGACCTCCCGTCTGCTCGACGAGCTCCGGGGGCTGCAGCAGCCCATCTCGGAGCGTCCGCCCAGCCCGCAAGCGCTGGCGAGGCTGGCACTGCTCAACCACTGCGAGATCTGCCATATGCCGAACAAGCCCCCCAGCCCGCCGAGCAGCCAGCTCCCGTCGTGGCCGACGGACGGCAGCGGCTTCTACGTCCCGCTGGGCGTGCTGATGGATCACGAACCGCTCTCGACGCAGCCCAGCTTGCACGATCCGAACGCCGAGGATCCGTACATCCAGACCTCGTGCGGCACCACTCCGGCCAAGGTGGACGGAGATCCGAACAATCGCTTCTTCACCTGTGCCGACGAGAACCGTCTCCCGATGGGACGCCGCGACATCCGCCGGGGGATGCTCGAAGAGGACGCCTACACAATGCTGGTCTGCGGCGCGCGCACCCTCCTGTTCGAACGGATGGACGCGGAGGCGCAGAAGGACTTCGCGCCGCTGCTCGAGGAGTGTCGAGGCGAGCCCGACCGCTTGGTGCGCTACGCCCGCACTCCCCTCGGGACATCGCGTCTCGTGGTGTCGCATTAGGCCGGGGCCTTGACGCCGGACGTGCTCCGCAAAGTACGCTCCGGCACTCGTGGCACAACCCAACCTCCTCGCAACTCTTGCGCTCGCCATCTGCGGCTGCGGACCGGTCGACCACACCATCGACATCGTCTTCGACCCTTGCCAGCCGCTCCTCTTCAGCAGCGCCTCCAGCGACCCCGGCGACCGCCAGAGCATCGAGGAGGCCACCGCGCTCTGGAACGACCTCGCCGGCACCGAGCTCGAGCTGGCGGACGACGCCGCGCTGGTGCCGATCGACTTCGAGAAGGGCGCCACCGCGATCCTGGGGCTCTACGACGACGAGCGCGGGGTCGTGGTCATCAACAGGGCGCTGGAGGGACGGGCGCGGACGATCACGATCGCCCACGAGATCGGTCACGCCATGGGATTGGTGCACGTTAAAAAGACCGAGCGGCGGTCCGTCATGGTTCCAGCCAATACGGACACGCCGCCCGGTGAAGCGGATCGCGAAGCACTCGTCGCGCTCTGGGGTGTGTGTTCCTCGGGAGACTGACCCTCTAAAACTCCCACCCCAGGCGCGCCGAGACGTTCCAGGTGTTCAGGTCGTTGTTCGCGCCGACGTCCGTGTCCCCCTGGCCACGGAGCAGGTTGTCGCTGAACGCGAACCGATACTCGCCTCGTGCATCCAGGGCGAGCCCCCCGAACAGGAACGAGACGCCCGCACCTGCCGGGATCTCACCGAGGTTGTCACTGTTCCGCACGCTCGACGTGTTGAAGTCCTCGTTGACCAGACTGTAGTGCTTGTACGCGATCCCACCGAACAGGTACGGATCCACGCGGACGGCCCCCATCTGGAAGGGCTTTACGAACGTCGAGACGATGTTCCAGCGCAGAGCGGCCTCCGCGCCGTTCGACAGAAGCACCGCATTGCTGTCGAGGCCCAGCGCGTTCACATCGTTTGCGGTTCCGATGTACGCCGCCTCGAGCGCCAGCGGCATGCGCGTCCCCAGGATCAGGCGCGCAGTCCAGCTGCCGCCGGTGTCCATGACGTTTCTCGTGCCCGAGTCGGAGAAGCCGAATACACCTCCACCAATCTGAACGCTGGCGCCGAATCCCGACATCGGCCCCGCCGGTTGGGTGACGTCGTAGCCATAGTCGTCGTTGTCACCGGTGTTGTCGTTCGTATCCACGTTGTTCCCGTTATTGTCCGCTCGCGCCACGCCTCCGTATCCAGTCAAGAGCGCAGTCGCGAATGCAGCCGTCATCCAACGAGAAAGTTGTCGCATCTCTCTTCCTCCTCATGATCGACGTCCCACACGGATCTCCTTGGAAGTAGCGAGTGCAAAGCAGGTGCCATGCCCGCGAGCGGCGCGCGATCTCTCGAGCTGCACGAACCACGGTGCATCGCGTCGCACCGTCGCGCTGCTGTACCGGCCTCGATCATGGAGTGTGGGCGCGAGCGCCCGGATGGAGAGCGGATCGGGATCGATCTCAACGGACCAGGGTGGCTTTGGCCTTTGTCGAGCGAGGCCGGATCGCGGTGATCGTCGCGCCCCCGACGGCCTCACGGACCGCTCGACCGACCATGAGCGCGGTCTCACGTGCGAAGCGCATCTTCGCAGCAGAGACGATGGGACCGTGCACCCGCTGGAGATAGCCGTCGATGCTCCGCCGTAGGAGCGCGGCGCGGGAGGTCGACAAGGGACCTCTCAGGAGCTCGACCAGGTTGCCGGTGTGGACGACGGCGAGACCCGAGACGCGCGCCGGATGTGCGCAGTCGTCGAGGCGGGGGTAGAGCACGGCCTCGAACGCCGCCTCGTACCGCTCGATCGCGTCCGCCAACCGGCGCGCGCGCGCGACCAGGCCGGGCCCGCCCATGCCGGTCGCTCGATCGAGATCCTCGGCGAACCGATCGAGCTTCAAATAGTACTCGTGAAGGATCTCGAAGATGTTGTCCTCAGACTCCCAGAGATTGGACATCCCTCATTCACTCCATGGGCGAGCCGAGGCTTCGCCGAACACCCGCTGCTCGACCCGGCCGCACTGGACGGAAGGGAGCTCCGTGGGGACGCTCGTCGGCGACCGGGCCGAGCGCAGGTTCCCACCCTCGACTGCAAGGCCTCGGCCAGGGTGAGATCGCGGAGAGGCGCCGATCGACCCCCGCGATCCGAGGAGCGGTGCCACCCCGCGCGCGCACGTCACGCTTCGCGTCCGCGCGAACCGCGGTATGTGCCTTGCACATCTCCAGGCGCGAGGCTTTCGATGCGAGCGACCTTTGCGCCGATACTGGGTTCTCTCTTGCTGATGGGATCGGCCTCTCCCCTCTCTCCCGTCTGTCCTGATCGGGGAGAGGTCCTGCTCGATCCCGCCGTGCACACCTACTCGGACTGCGTTCTCCACCGGCTCCTCGGCGTCGCCCGCGAAGCCGAAGCGGATTGGAAGACGGTGGTGCTGGCGGATCCCGATCTAGGTATGGAGGTGAGGCCTGAGCACCAGCTGGTGCTGGACCTCGGGTTGGTCCGCCTGGCGGCGAACGCCGACCAGCTCGCCGCCGCGATTGCGTACCTCCTCGCCCAGCGTACCTGGGACCCTGCGCACGCTGTGACCGACGCGCGCGAGGCGACCCGGATCGCGCAAATACTGGCGAGTGACGCCGGTTTCTCGCCCTCGGAGGGGCTCATCTTCTGGCGCAAGCTGGCCCGGGAGCACCCAGCGTCCGCGCTGGCCGCGGAGGTCATGCAAGACAACCTGCAGACCGCCCAACAGCGCTATCGGCACGCGAGGGCGCTCGGCGTGATGGAGTGCCGGCGCCCGGAGGTCCCCGCGGCGCAGATCGATCTTTATTACGCTTCGACGTCGTTCGAAGAAGGAGGAATCCCGCGATGACCTGGTCTGACCGCTCTCACCTGCCGCTCCCGGCGCTGCTCGCCTTGGTGCTGTTCGGCTGTGCCACGGCGGAGCCCCCCAAGCAGGCTCACCTCGAGGCGAGCGCGGCCGTGCGCGCGGCCGAGGAGCTCGTCGAGCCGGAGGCCCCGATGCCGCAGGCGGAGCTCTATCTCACGAAGGCCCAGGATCACCTCCGCGCCGCGGAGATCCTCCTCGAGAAGAGCAACTACGAGGGGGCGCACCTTCACTACGAGCGGGCCAAGGCCGACGCGGAGACGTCAATCGCGCTCGCCCGCGCGCACCGAGCGGAGAAGGAGGCGGCCGACGCGGAGGCACGGCTGGACGTCGTGGGAGGAGGCGGACGATGAGGTGGAGAGGTTTGGGCATGATCACGGTCGCGCTCTATGGTTGTGCCAGCATGGGCCCAAGCCCTGCGCTGCTCGACGCGCGCCGCATGCAGAAGAAGGCCGATGCCGATCAGGTCAACCGGCTGGCACCCGCGCAGTTGAGGGAGGCCGAGCAGCTCCTCGCCCGCGCGGAGGACGCACACCGGTCTCATCCCCAGTCGATCGAAGAGAAGCACCTGTCCCATCTCGCGATCGACGAGTTCGAGATCGCCATTGCCGAGGGCCGCCGGCGCGACGCTCGACAGCGGGAGGAGGACGCCCGCCGCCGCTACTTCAACGAACAGGCGCAACTCCGCCAGCGGGTCGACGAGCAGACGGCGCAGCTCAAGAAGAATCATCAGGAGGTGGTGGGGAGGATCGACGCCAACCGCGCTGAGCTCGCAGCGCTCGAGAAGCGTATCGAGTCGGGCGAGAACATGGACGCCGCCCAGATCGAGGAGCTGAGAACGGCGGCGAGGACCCTCACCGAGCGACTCCAGATCCTGGCGGCCAAGCGCGAGGCGCTCGAGGCAGCGCTCGCCGAGCACGATCACGGTTGATTCGTCAGACCTTCAGCTTGGCTCGGATCGCCCGGAAGATCGCGGCGCCGGCCCCAGCCGCGATCAGCGCGATCACCCAGGCGACCGCCCCGACCACCAACCCGCCGACGACCGCGCTTCCGGTCAGGCTCCAGGTGCCGACGAACAGCGCCACGAAGAACCCGAAGAGGCCTACGACGAACGTGGTGGCCGCGAGCATCACCAGGGCCGAAGCCGTGATCCCGGGCGCGACCACCTCGGCGGCCTGCGCCTTGAGGCGAAGCGCCTCGGCCTTGACGAGCGCGGTGGTCTCCCGCGTCAGCCGCGAGATGAGCTCGCCGGTGGACGCGCGCTCCGGATCCTCGACCGGCGAGTGAATCGGCATCATTTCTTTCGGCATCCCGACCATCGACGACAATGTCCGCAATCCCCATGCCGCCGGCCGCCGTGCCGCTCGGCCCCGTTGGGTCGTTGCGAAGAGCCACGCTGTGGCGCAAGCCGTGCTGACATCTTCGCCGTAGGAGTCGTCGCGGCTGGTTCACCTCTTGCTGCCCACTCGAGCGATGACCGATCGCGCGCAACCGAAAGAACGAGCTCTCACGCAGCTCCCCCAGACCGAGGTCGGCGACGACCCGGCGGAGCCCGAAGCCCTCGCTCATGCGGTGCGTGATCATCGGCGGGCGGTGGAAGAGACCGTAGAGGCCCTCAAGACGAAGTTTTCCCGCGCGACCGACCGCGTCGAGCATGCGCGGGAGAAGGTCGACGACGCGACCGTCTTCGTCCGCGAGCATCGCTGGCCGCTTCTGGGTGTCGCGTCTGTGCTCGGCCTGCTCGTCGGGATCCGCGCTCGCCGGCCGCAGCGGGTTCAGCTGATGCTGCCGAGCGGCCTCCCGGGCGAGAGCGTCGTCGCCCAACCCGCGCGCCGCCAGCGCACGTTCGTTAGGGCCGCCGTGGGCGCGATCGGCTCGATCCTCCTCCGAGAGCTGGGCTGGCGGGCGCTGGAGCGGGTCGAAGCCAAGCTCAGGCGCTGATGGTCTACCTGCGCGGCGTGGACGAGCTGCTCGACGCCGCCGGTCCGGCTCCGGCGGTCTTCTTGGACTATGACGGCACCCTTACCCCGATCGTCGCAGTCCCCGGCGCCGCGGTCCTCTCGAGCGACATGCGCGAGCGGATCCGGCGACTCGCCGAGCTCTGTCCGGTGGCAGTGATCAGCGGCCGCGACCGCGAGGACGTACGGGCCCGCGTCGGCCTGGACGCGCTCGCATACGCCGGCAGTCACGGCTACGACATCGTCGGGCCGTTCGGACGATTCGAGCATCGCGTGGGCGAGGACAGCCGCGACGCGCTCGCCGCGCTGGCCCGGATGCTGGAGCGCGCCCTCGCGGACGTCCCCGGCGCGATGGTGGAGGAGAAGCAGTTCTCCCTGGCCGTGCATTTTCGCCGCACGGCGCCCGCCGACGAGCCCCGCGTCCGGTCGCTCGTGGCGCGCGTCCTCTCCGACGACCGGTGGTCGCGGTTTGCCGCCGCCGAGGGGAAGAAGGTGCTCGACCTCCGGCCGGACGCCGGCTGGCACAAAGGAAAGGCCGTTCGCTGGCTGCTCGACGCCCTGCAGGCGGCCGGACGGACGCCGGTCTACGTCGGCGACGACACCACCGACGAGCTCGCCTTCGCCGAGCTCTCCGGCGACGGGGTCACGGTCAAGGTGGGGCCGGGCCCGACGCAGGCCCGGTTCCATCTCCCAGACGTGGGGGCGGTCGGCGGTTTCCTGGATGCACTCCGCGCGCGGCTCTGAGGCAGTCCGCCACGTTCTGCGCATGAGCGCCACGGAAATCTCTGCAGGAAACCAGCGTCCCAATCCAGCACGGAACTTGCTGAGCACGAGGCGACATGGACCTCGCGGCACGGACCCACTTGCAAGAGGAGCTGAGGCGCGCGGATCGGCGCTCGATGTTCCGGGCAGCGGCCGCAGAGATCGCGCACGAGCTGCTCACCCCCCTGAACGTGGTGCAGGCGCGGGCGCAGCTGCTCTCGATGCGCGAGTCGGACGACGAGATCGACGCCAACGTCAAGGTCATCATCGATCAGATCCAGAAGGTCGCAGCGTGCCTCCGGCAGATGGTAGACGCGGCCACCGGAGAGGGACCGCGGGTCGATCCCGTCAGCCTCGCCAAGATCTGTGACGAGGCCTGTCAGCTGGTGCGGCCGCTGGCCGAGTCCCGCCGCGTGACGCTCGAGGTCGGCCCCGAAGCCCAGGACGCGGCGCGGCGGGTCGATCGGGTGAAGACGCTTCAGCTCCTGACGAACGTCCTCGTCAACAGCGTCGATGCGATGCCAGAGGGCGGCTCCATCGAGCTCGCCGCCCACGCGCTCGAGATCGACAAGGTCGGCGACCCGCACGCGGCTCCGGGCTCCTACGTCCGCTTCATGATCCGGGATCGCGGCCATGGATTCGACGTTTCGGCGCTGAGCACCCGCCTTTCAACGACCCCCATGGGGACCTCCCCGAAGCTGGGCTTCTTCGTCTGCCGGAATGTTCTCAAGGAGCTGGGTGGATGGATGACGGTGGAGAGTGAGACCGGAAGAGGAGCCACGATCGCGCTCTTCATTCCCGACGGAGACCAATCTAAATGACCAAACGAGTCTTGATCGTCGATGACGACCGAAACCTATGCGAGACCCTGCAAGCTGCCTTGCAGAAGCGATCCTTTGAGGTCGCCTGGCGGACCAACGCCGTTCAGGCGCTGGAGGCGGTGCAGGAGCAAGAGTTCGACTGCGTCCTCACCGATCTCAAGCTTGGAGAGGACAACGGACTCACGGTCTGTGAGCGCATCGTGGCCAATCGACCCAACACGCCGGTCATCGTGATCACGGCCTACGGCAGCATGGAGTCTGCGGTCGGCGCCCTTCGCGTCGGGGCGCACGACTACATCACCAAGCCGGTCGACATCGCGGCGCTCGGAATGACCGTCGAGCGTGCGATCCAGCACCGCGAGCTTCGTGAAGAGGTCCGGCGCCTCCGCCAGGAGGTCCAGCGTTTCCGGGGTGACGAGCGGCTGATCGGCCAGAGCACGTCGATGAAGCATGTCTTCGAGATGATCACTCGGGTGAGCCCCAGCGAAGCGACGGCGCTGATCATGGGCGACAGCGGCACCGGCAAGGAGCTGGTGGCGCGGGCGATCCACGAGGAGAGCGAACGACGGAACGGCCCGTTCGTCGCCATCAACTGCGCGGCCGTGCCCCCGACCCTCCTCGAGAGCGAGCTGTTCGGACACGTGCGCGGCGCCTTCACCGACGCCAAGCGCGGCCGCGACGGCCTGTTCGTGCAGGCCACCGGGGGAACGCTCTTCCTCGACGAGATCGGCGAGCTCCCGCTCGAGATGCAGCCGAAGCTGCTGCGTGCGATCCAGGAGCGAAAGGTCCGCCCGGTCGGCGGCAACACCGAGGTCCCGATCGACGTTCGCATCATCGCCGCGACCAATCGCGACCTCGAGGCGGACGTGAACGAGGGGCGCTTCCGCGAGGATCTCTTCTACCGCATCAACGTGGTCACGATCGCGGTGCCTCCGCTCCGCAACCGTGACAACGATGTGCTCCTGCTGGCGCAGCGCTTCATCGACGACTGCAGCTCCCGCGTCGGCAAGAAGGTCGTCGGCCTCTCGTCGGCCGCTGCCAAGCGCCTCCTCGACTACGACTGGCCCGGCAACGTCCGCGAGCTGGAGAACTGCATGGAGCGCGCAGTCACGCTCACGACGTTCGACCGGATCACCCTCGACGATCTCCCCGAGAAGATCAGGAGCTACGAGAGCTCGCGCCTGGTCATCCCGGACGAGGATCCGGCGACGATGCCCACGATCGAGGAGCTCGAGCGCAGCTACGTCCACCAGGTGCTCAAGGCTGTCGGGGGCAACAAGACCCACGCCGCCCAGGTGCTCGGCGTCGATCGCCGGACCCTGTATCGCAAGCTGGAGAAGTACGCCTCGAAGAAGGAGAACGGCGTGCCGGCCAAGCGCGCCCCCAGCTGGAGCCGCGCCATCGCCAGCTGACGCCGTCACTCGCCCAGCCGCGCCTTCAGCACGTCGATCAGATCGACGATCTGCGCCGACTCCGGAGCTTCTCCGCGGGGGACGCGGCCCACCGCCTGGCCAGCCTCGGCCTTCGACTCGACCAGGGCCTCGAGACGCTCGTCGTCCTCGTCCACCATCAGGTCCTCGGGGAGCGCGTCGACCGTCAGCGTCTCCACGGCGCGGGTCATCTTGCGGAGCGCGGCAGCGTCCAGGTCCTCGTCGTCGGCCGGCGAGAGACCGACCGTCTCCGGCGTCCTCAGGTCTTCCTGGAAGCGGAGGGTCTGGGCGCGGAGGATCCCGTTCTCGGACATGATCGCCACCAGGTGCGGGCGCCCGCGCATGATGAAGGTGCCGACGCCGATGCGATCGGTCTCCTCCATGACCTCGGCGAGCAGGCGGTACGGGCGCACCGTATCGCCCTCCGGGGCCAGAAAGTAGCTGCGGTCGAAGTACCTCGGATCGAGCTGGCTGCGCTCGACGAAGCGCTCGAGCTCAATCTCGCGGGACTTCTTCGGCTCGACCTGCGCCAGCGCCTCGTCGGACACCACCACGAACTCGCCGGGCGCGCGCTCGAAGCCCCGAACAATCTCGTCGCTGTCGAGGAGCCGGTTCTCCTCGGGACAAAGGTAGCGTCGCTGGAGCAGGTGGCCGGCCTCGGTCGTCATCCGCATCCGCACACCCGCGGTCCGCGAGGCGGAGTAGAGCCCCACGGGGACGCTGACGAGACCGAACGTGATCATGCCCGACCAGAACGGTCGGGGCGTCCTCGGCTCCTCCTCCAGCGTCTCGGGCTCAGGCGCTCTTCTTCTTGCTCTTCTGGCCACGTGTCCTCCGCTTTGGGAGCGCGAGGCTCTTCGAGAGCAGAATCCTCGAGCGAACCCGTCTTCGCGGCCGAGCGGCGCTCGCCGCGGCGCACGGTGTGGTCCTCGGCGCGCCGGGCGACGAGCTCGAGGAGATCTTCGGTATAGGTGTCGGGGAAGGCGCCCGGATCGAAGGGCGCCTCCAGGGACCCTACCAGCTGGCGGGCCAGATCGAGCTCCTTCTTCTTGGCGGCTCGACCGGTGGGGACCGGCAGCTCCCTGGCCGGCATGACCTCGGCCGCGGACCGCAGCGTGCTCACCGCGAGATACTTACCGTCCGAGGTCACCGCGCCGAGATAGTGCTTCTTCCGCATGACCCAGCGGGCGATCCCGGCGAGGCGCTTCTTGGCCAGCACCGTGGTCAGGAGCGCGTGAGCGGAGGTGCGGCCGTCCGGTGCGAGATAGTAGGGGCGCTCGAAGTAGGAGGGCTCGATCGCGCTCTCGTGCACGAAGCAGGTGATCTCAATCTCCCGCCTCGGCGGCGGCGCGATCTCCTCCAGGTCCCGTGCGGTGACCTCGACCAGGGTCCCGTCCGGGAGCACCGCCGCTCTATGGACCTGATCGGTGGGGACAATCTCGTCCTCCTCGGGGTCGAACCAACGCTGCTCCACCGGAGCACCGTCCTCGCGGTGCAGCAACCGGAAGTGAACACCGCGCCGCTCCACGGCGGAGTGGAGGCGAACGGGCACCTCCCACTCGCCGAATCGGATCACGCCCTTCCAGATCGCACGCGTCGCCATTGCGTCGTGGGCGTCAGCAGCTCGCAGGCCGGGCAGCGCTCCCGGTGGCCAGGCCCCTCTTTGACACAGCAGGGGCACACTCGGCGCCCGCAATCGCCGCAGAGATGGCGAACTCCGACCGAGTACTTCTGCGAGCAGAACTCACAGACCTCGCGCCCGTCGCACAACCAAACCATGGTATCGACCTGCTCCACTGACGCCGCTCCTCCAACCAGAAAGAACGTCCGCACGATCCACGCCAAGCAGCGCCGCCCGCGAGCGGTCCCCTCGGCCGTGCCCGCGCGCCACGACGTGCCGTCGGCGCTCACATCGCCCGGTCGAGGTTCCCGAGCAGTCGCGAGGCCAGGAGGTCGCTGTCATCCCGCGCCGGCAAGCGCAGCACGCGTGCGGCTGGAAACCTCTCGTGGACAATCGCCTCGCTCTCGCCGTGGCTCGCGAAGGTGTCTCCCAAGATCACGAGGTCCGGGGGCAATCGGAGCTGTTCCAGGCCATCCAGCGTCTCCGCGAACCGCCGCCAGCTAGCCACGACGTGGACATCCGTCGCGACACAGCGACAGGCACGCTCGAGCGTGCTCCGTCCGACAGGGTGCGCTTCGGCGATGAGAATTCGGGCGCTCCGTGGATGACGTGCGAGATCCCGGTGCGCAATGCGCGGCTCCGACACAACTCGTTCCTCCTACTCGTGACGACTGCAACGTGCGTTCCCCGAGGAACGGCTGGCATCCCGGCTGCAGCAGCAGAGATGGCAGCCCGACATCAGAAGATTCGGGCCGAGAAGGAGTAGATCATGAAGTTGAAGACACTGTCGGCCCTGCTGATGAGCGCGAGCCTGTCGGCGTTCGTCATCTCTTGCGACGAGTACGGGAAGAAGAACGAGAACGCACCCGGCACGGCCACCGATCAGTATGGCCAGCGTCCCGCGACGCCGACGAACCCGAGCGTGGGGCAGACGCCCACCGAGCGCGCGGACGAGCAGAACAAGGGGATGGAGCAGGCGACGAATGTGAGGACGGATCTGGAGAAACGTGTCTCCGATCTGGAGCAGCAGTGGAACAAGGTCGAGGCCCAGTACCAGCAGCGGGCTGATCTCAAGACCGAGTATCAGACGATGAGCAAGGACATCCCGCAGCAGATCCAGAACGTGAAGTCCGAGATCCAGCAGATCGATCAGGAGGGGACCGAGCAGAGCTCTGAGGCTGCCAAGGAGCGAATCGGCAAACAGCTCGACGATCTGGAGCAGCGCCTCGATCAGGCGCAGGAGCGCTTGAGCTGACCAGCGCTCGGAGCGGCTCGGCGAGGTCGGGGTACGCTCCGGCCTCGCGCGAGCGACGCCCCGGGGCGCCGCGCCTCGCGACCCCGGGGCCAGACGGCCCACACGCTGACGGAACGCGGATTGCTCTCTCGAGATCCATGCATCGATCGTCGATCGCCGCCATGCTCCTCTGCGGCTGCGCCACGTCCCCGACCGGCCGCCACCAGCTGGTGATGTTTCCCGAAGCGGAGATGTCACAGATCGGCTCGCAAGCCTTCCAGCAGGTGAAGCAGGAGACGCCGCCGACACGCTCCGGTGCGGTTCAGGAGTACGCGCAGTGCATCGCGCGCCAGATCCTCGCAGTGGCGCACGACTCCGATCCCGATCTCCTCCCGGCCGACCGATGGGACGTCGTCGTCTTCGATGACAACACGATCAATGCCTTCGCGCTGCCCGGGGGAAAGGTGGGCGTCTACCTGGGAATGGTGCGCTTCGCCGACAACCCGGACGAGCTCGCGGCGGTGATCGGCCACGAGGTCGGGCACGTGATGGCGCATCACGGCAACGAGCGTCTCTCCCAGGCGCTCGCCGCGCAGAGTGCGCTGGCCGTGATCGACCTGCTCACGAAGGACACGCCCACGTCCCGCCTCGCGCTGGCGGCGCTGGGGGTCGGCACGACCGTCGGGATCACGCTCCCGCACAGCCGGACCCAGGAGCGCGAGGCCGATCTGATCGGGCTGAAGCTGATGGCCCAGGCCGGCTTCGATCCCGACCAGGCCGTCCGCCTCTGGGAGAAGATGGCCACGAACAACCCCACCCAGGTGCCCCAATTCCTCTCCACGCACCCGGATCCCGACAGCCGCGCGCGCGAGCTTGCCGCCCACCTTCCCGAGGTGCGACAGGAGTACGCGAGCGCGCGGGGCCGCATGCACTGCGACAAGCCGAGCGTCCCCGCGGCGCTCGAGCACCCGGCGGTTCAAGGTCGGGGATGAAGCGCTTTCACACCATGCCGTTCGGCGCCGAGGTCGCAGGTGATCGGGTGCGGTTCGCGCTGTGGGCGCCCACCGCGTGTTCGGTCGAGCTGGAGCTCGACCAGCCGGGCGGATCGTTCCGCCGGGCGATGGCGGAGGAGGACGGCTGGTTTCGACTCACGCTCGAGGCGGCCGCCGGCGATCGATACGGCTTCCATGTCGGCGGCCAGGCCGTCCCGGATCCGGCCTCGCGGTGGCAGCCCGACGGCGTGCACGGCAAGAGCGCGGTGGTCGATCCCGCACAGCACGACTGGCGGGATCACACCTGGAGCGGGCGGCCCTGGCACGAGGCGGTCATCTGCGAGCTCCACGTCGGCACCTTCACCGCCGAGGGGACGTATCTGGGGGCGATCGATCGGCTCGATCACCTGGTCGAGACCGGAGTCACCGCGATCGAGCTGATGCCGCTCGCCCAGGCCCCCGGCGCGCGGAACTGGGGCTACGACGGCGTGAGCCTGTTCGCCCCCTCCTCCAACTATGGGACCCCGGGCGAGCTCAAGCGGCTGGTCGAGGCCGCCCACGCGCGCGGCCTGATGGTCCTGCTCGACGTCGTCTACAACCACTTCGGGCCCGAGGGAAACTATCTGCACCTCTATGCGGAGGCCTTCTTCAATCCCGCGCACCACACACCGTGGGGCTCGGGGATCAACTTCGACAGCGAGCACTCCGAGGTCGTGCGAGACTTCTATCTCCAGAACGCGCTGTACTGGTTGAGCGAGTACCACTTCGATGGGCTCAGGCTCGACGCCGTCGATCAGATCGCCGACGACTCGCAGCCTCACTTCCTCGAGGAGCTCGCCGATCGAATTCGCGCCTCGATCGATCGAGACGTCCATCTGGTCCTGGAGAACGACCGCAACGATCCAGCGCTCCTCGAGCGCACGCTGCGCCGGCCGCGCCGATACACGGCTCAGTGGAACGACGACTTCCATCACGCCTGCCACGCCCTGACGACCGGCGAGGGCGACGGCTACTACCGAGACTACCTGCCGCGCCCGATCGAGCACCTCGCCCGCTGCCTCGCCGAGGGCTTCGCGTATCAAGGCGAGCGTTCGCTGCATCGAGGCGGGCGCGAGCGCGGCGCACGTTCGGGCACGCTTCCGCCCACGGCGTTCGTCGCGTTCGTGCAGAACCACGATCAGATCGGCAACCGCGCGCGCGGCGAGCGCCTGGCGCACCTCGTCCCCCGCCCGCGGGCCGAGGCGGCGGTGGCCGTGGCGCTGTTGTCCCCGCAGATCCCGCTCGTCTTCATGGGCGACGACTGGGGCGCCTCGACGCCGTTCCTCTTCTTCTGCGACTTCGAGCCCGACCTCGCGAAGGCGGTGCGCGAGGGCAGGCGTCGCGAGTTCGGCGCATTCGGCGGGTTCGGCGGCGAGCTCCCTGATCCGCTGTCAGAACGTACGCTAGAGGCGAGCGTCCTCCGCTGGGAGGAGCGCGCGGAGCCGGAGCACCAGGCCTGGCTGGAGCTGTTCCGCCGCCTGCTGTCGGTCCGGCGCCGGCAGGTGGTGCCGCTGATCGCCTCCGGCCGGATTCGAGCCGGGACGCGCCCGTCCGATCGGAGACGCGGCCGTCGACGCGAGCTGGCGCTTCGCCGAGGGCGAGCTGCGCATGGTGGCCAACCTGGGCGATGGACCGGTCCGGGTCGAAGCCGGCGCCGCGCTGGCGCAGGTCTACCCGGACAACCGAGTGGAGGGCGAGCTCCCGGGATGGACCGTGGCCTTGTGGAGGTCGGCTTGAGCTACGAGATCCCGCGCGCCACCTATCGCCTTCAGCTGGGCGCGGGCTTTGGCTTCCGCGAGGCCCGGGACCTCACCGACTATCTCGACCGCCTCGGCATCAGCCACGTCTACACCTCACCGTACCTCAAGGCGCGCGCGCACAGCCCGCACGGCTACGACGTCGTCGACCATCAGCACGTGCAGCCCGAGCTGGGCGACGAGCGCGAGCTGCTCCAATGGCTCGAGCTCCTCCGAGCCCGCGGGATGGGCCAGATCGCCGACTTCGTGCCGAACCACATGGGCATCGGGCGCGACGACAACCCCTGGTGGCTCGACGTCCTCGAGTGGGGCCGGCGTTCGCCATACGCGGAGTTCTTCGACATCGACTGGCGAGCGAGCCAGCCGGACCTCGCCGGCAAGGTTCTGGTGCCCTTCCTCGGCGATCTGTACGGCCAGGTCCTGGAGCGCGGTGAGCTCACGCTGGCGTTCGATGGGGGCGGCTTCTCCGTCCGCTATTACGAGCACCGCTTCCCCATCTCACCGGCCTCATACCTGAGGATCCTCTCCGGTGCGATCGATCGGTCCCGCCATCAGCTCGACGAGGCGCTCGTGACCGAGCTCGGGCTGGTGACCGCTCGGCTGCGCGAGCTGGCCTCGCTCGAGGAGGACCCGCAGTTCGACCTGCGCCCCCACGGGATCGAGGCGAGGGAGCAGCTCGTGCGGCTGGCCGGGTCACGTCCGGAGGTCGAGCGGCTGATCCACGACGCGATCGCCGAGCTCACCGGCACGCCGGGAGAGCCGTACACCTTCCAGAAGCTCCACGATCTCCTGGAAACCCAGAGCTACCGCCTCGCCCACTGGCGCGTGGCCGCCGACGAGGTCAACTACCGGCGGTTCTTCGATATCAACGAGCTGGCCGCGCTGCGCACCGAGCTCCCCCAGGTCCTCGAAGCCACTCACGCCTGGCTCGCCACCATGATCCGCGAGGGACGGCTCGCCGGCGTCCGCATCGATCACGTGGATGGCCTCTACGATCCGCTCGCCTACCTGACCTGGCTTCGCGCGCTCGCCGGCGATCGCCCGCTCTATCTGGTCGTCGAGAAGATCCTGGCCGACCACGAGTCGCTGCGTACGGAGTGGCCGGTCCAGGGCACGACCGGCTACGAGTTCATGAACCAGGTCAACGGCCTCTTCGTCGACGCCTCCCGCGCGTCGGAGCTGGCTCGGGTCCACCGGCGCTTCGCCGGCGAGACCGGCGACCTCGAGGCGGTGATCCACGCCTCCAAGCGCTTCGTGATCAAGTACGTGCTCTCGGGCGAGCTCCAGCTGCTGGCGAGCGCGCTCAACCGGGTCGCGGAGCGGTCGTGGCACAGCCGCGACTTCACGCTTCACGAGCTCCGCACCGCGCTCGCCGAGGTCGCGATGGCCTTCCCGGTCTATCGTACGTACGTCGTGGACACGGCCTCCGACGAGGATCGCCGCGACATCACCTGGGCGATCCAGACCGCACGCAAGAGCTCGGCGATCGACGACACCGTCTTCGACTTCATCGCCCGGGTGCTGACCAACGACCTGGCGAAGAGCGGCAACGGTGGATGGTCGCCGACCGAGGTGCAGCGCTTCGCCATGAAGTTTCAGCAGTACACCGGCCCGCTGATGGCGAAGGCGCTCGAGGACACCGCGTTCTACCGGTACGGCCGGCTGCTCTCGCTCAACGAGGTCGGCGGACATCCGCACCGCGTCGGGATCTCGGTGGCGGCCTTTCACGCGATCAACCAGCAGCGTCTCGCTCGCTGGCCGCACAGCATGGTGGCCCTGTCGACCCACGACGCCAAGCGAGGCGCCGACGCACGCGCGCGCATCGACGTGATCTCGGAGATCCCGCTCGAGTGGGGCCGCCGGGTGGCGCGCTGGAACCGGATCAACCGCTTCCGCCGAACAGTCGTGGATCGCGCGCTCACCCCGGCCGACCACGAGCTCTATTCGCTCTATCAGACACTGCTCGGCTCCTGGCCCACCGATCTCCTCGAGCGCCCGCGCAGCGAGGCGCTCGCCGACTTCTCCGAGCGCATCCTCCAGTACATGCGGAAGGCCATGCGCGAGGCCAAGCTGAGGAGCAGCTGGTACCGGCCGGCGCCCGACTACGAGTGCGCCGTCCTCGACTTCGTCGAGAAAATCCTCTCGCCCTCGGAGAAGAACAGGTTCCTCGACGACTTCCTCCCCTTCGTGCGCAACCTCTCGGCCTTCGGCGCGCTCAACGGCCTTTCGCAGGTCATCCTGCAGCTCACCGGGCCGGGCGTTCCGGATCTCTACCGCGGCACGGAGCTGTGGGATCTCAGCCTCGTCGATCCGGACAACCGCGGCCCCGTCGATTTCGAGGCCCGCCGGCGGATGCTCGAGGAGCTCCTCACGGAGGGGACCAGCCCCGAGCGGTTCGACGCCCGCCTGCGAGGCTGGTCCGACGGGCGGATCAAGATGTTCGTCATCGAGCGGTTGCTAGGTCTGCGCCGCGAGCGACCCGATCTCTTCGCTCTCGGGGACTACACGCCATGTGAGGTCGATGGTCCCCGCAGGGATCACTTGTGCGCCTTCGTACGACGCCGATCCGGCGCCGTCGCGATCGTGATCGTCTCGCGCCTCCTCCACTCCGCGAGCGGCGGCGACTTCGATCGCGCGATCGGCCCGACTCTTTGGGAGGGCACTCGAGTTCGCGTGCCGGACCTCGGAACGATCCGACTGACGGATGTCCTAACGGGCCGTACGTTCACATCGAGCGGCGACCTCGTCGCGGATCGCCCGTTCGCGGTGCTGTTCGGGCAGGGCAGCGAATGACGCGCTCGATGGCACGGCCGGTGCAGCTCGTCGAAGCATCGGACGCCGCATGTCGGAGCGCTCTCAGACCCCAATCCCACCGGAGAATGAAGGTCGGCCTGTGGAGCCGTGGCGTGCGCAGCCGCCCGACGTGACGAGGCTGCCGCAGGACCGGCGCCGCTCCCTCGAAGACCAGCTGCTCGGCTGCCTTCACTCCCAACCGCGTGCGCTCGATCTGGTCCTGGGTCTGGCAGGCGACATTCCGCTGACCCACGAGCTCCGCGTCGGGCTCGAAGCGTGGAAGCAGAGCCGCGGCCTCAACTTCTACTCCGAGGTCCTCTTCACCCTCACCCATGAGCATTTCGCGCCGGCAGAGGCGCGCGGGTTGTGGGAGCGCGTGAATGCGCACAAGGAGACGCTCGAGATCCGTCTCGATCGACCAGTGGGGATCGCAGTGGCTGCGCTCGACTATCTCACCAACGTCGCGGGCCTGCTCCCTTCGCCCACGTTGATCCCGGCGCGCACGTTCAACGACGTCGCCGAGATGGCGCTCCAGGACGAGATGACCGGGCTCTTCGGCCCGTCCGCGTTTCGGATGCTGGTCCACAAGGAGATCGCGCGAGCGAGCCGCTTCCGCGAGCCCCTCTCGCTCGTGATGCTCGATCTCGACGACTTCAAGCGGATCAACGATCGCTTCGGCCACCCGGTGGGCGACCAGGTCCTGGCCGGCGTCGGTCAGGTGCTGCGCTCGACCCTGCGCGAGGCCGACATCGCGGCGCGCTACGGCGGCGAAGAGTTCGCGGCGCTCCTCCCCCGGACCCCGGCGGATCAGCTCCTCCCGCTCCTCGAGCGGCTTCGCGCGGCGATCGCCGAGCGGCCTTCCGGCCGACCGTCCGTCACCGCCAGCATCGGAGCCGCCAGCTTTCCCGAGCACGGCGTTTCGGCGCGCGAGCTGATCGTGCGTGCAGACGATGCGCTATACGCCGCCAAGCGTGGTGGTAAGAATCGCGTTGCGATCGGGGACCATTGCTGACCATGGGATCGTCATGCCGAAGAAGCTCGAATACAACGCGACGATCGTCGCGCGCCGGGACATCACCGGGACCCTCGCGACCTTCCGCGTAGCGACGGACGCGGAGGTCTGCGACGGCGCGACCGCGCGACCGTTTCTCCCCGGACAATACGTGACTGCTGCGCTGCCCGCGCCGAACGGCGACTGGATCCAGCGCCCCTTCTCCATCGCGTCGGCGCCCGAGGATCGGACCGGCCTGGAGCTCTACGTTCGCAAGGTGGCGCACCCCGTCTCGGAGGCGCCGTTCAGCCACCTGATCTTCGACCGCCACCCCTCCGACCGGATCTACGTCCGACCGGCGGCCACCGGCCGCTTCACGCTCAGCCACACGATCGGCGTCGACAATCGGATCGTGAAGCTGCTGGTGGCGGCGGGGACCGGCGTCGCTCCCTTCATGAGCATGATCAGGAGCCGCGCGCTCGGCACCAGCGGCGCGCTCGACGATCTGGTGCTCATGCACGGCGTCAGCTTCCCCGACGAGCTCGCATACGAGGAGGAGCTGTCCCGCCTCGCCCGCGAGCGCGGCCTTCGCTACCTGACCACGATCAGTCGACCTCACTGCGCGCCGACCTGGACGGGCACGGTGGGGCGCGTCAACGAGCTCCTCTCGCCCGCGCGGATCCGCGACGCCGAGCGCATGCTCGGCATCTCGATCGTGCCGGAGGACACGGCGGTCTTCGTCTGCGGCCTGCACGAGATGATCGCGGGCGTGATCGAGGATCTGATGCCGCGCGGGTACGTCCCGGCCCATCGCCGGATCCGGGCCCTCCACGCGATCCCGGAGGGCGTCCCCACCACGCTGTTCTACGAGCAGTACGACGACGCACCACTCGTGAGCCGCGGTACCGAGCGTCACAGCGTGGCGTGAATGCGTTGCGCCGGAGATCAACCCTCCGGCTTCGGATCGGTATGGAGCCTGCACTCCACCCGTCCCGAACCCTCACAATGCGAACCTCAGCGATCATGACCTCGGTCGGCCGCCCGCTCTCGCCCCCCCGACCGACGCGGCCGTTCTGGTTCGCGCCAGCCGGCTGCGAGATCATGCGCGAGATCGGGCGCGGCGGGATGTCGACCGTGTACGAGGCGTGCTGCTACCAGACCTACCGGCGGGTCGCGCTCAAGGTGTCGATCCCGAACGCGACCAACACCCAGCTGCAGCGCTTCGCCACCGAGGCCCAGATCGGACAGAAGCTGAGCCATCGAGCCATCCCGCGCGCCTTCAGCTACGGACACTTCGACGGCGGCATCTGGATGACGATGGAGCTGATCGACGGGGTGCCTCTCTCACGGGTCGTCGACGCGGCCAGCCTCGACACCCCCACGCGCCTGCAGATCCTGGTCGAGATCGCGAACGCGGTCGAGCACGTGCACTCGCATGGGATCATCCATCGCGACATCAAGCCCGGGAACATCCTCCTCTCCCGAACTGGTCCGAAGCTCGTCGACTTCGGCATCGCCAAGACTCCACAGATCTCGCTGACACAGCCGCGCTACGTCGTGGGGACGCCCGACTACCTCGCGCCCGAACAGGTCGTTGGCAAGGCGATCGATCATCGCGTCGACGTCTTCCAGCTGGGCCTGCTGGCGTTCCAGCTCTTCGCGAAGCGGCTCCCCTGGAGCGGGAACAACATGGTGGAGATCGGCTGGGCGATCTGCTTCGACGCGCCAGCGCGACTGTCGGAGTGCCTTCGTCCCGAGGTGGCGCTCTCGCCGGAGCACGTCGGTGGGCTGGAGGCGATCGTGAGCCGAAGCCTGGCGCGGAACCGCAACAATCGTTTCGAATCTGCGCAAGCCTTCGGAGAGGCGATCCGCGCGCTCTACGTCGAGATCTTCAAGAGCGGCGAATAGCCAGGACCTGAGCGCTCTCCTCGGGCTCCGGGTTGGTCGTATCCAACCTCCAGCCGGAGAGGTAACCATCGATCCGCTCGCCCATCTCCTCAGGGACCCCGGGGACGCAGCACTCATCGAGGAAGTTCGCGTACTCCACGATGGAGGCCATCACCGACTCGAGCGTCTCCACTTCACCGCGCATGCGCTCGAGGTTGCTCGAACGGACCCGCATCGCGTTCTCCCAGACCGCCGCCGACGCCGGCCGGCAATCCGCGCGCTCGAGCTCCCGCAAGCGCCGCGCGATCAGCTCGGGGTTGGCGGAGTTGAGGCGCTCCCGGCGGGCCTGCAGCGCCACTGCCAGGCGCACGAACATCGCGGTGAGCTCCGACAAACCGAGACCGTTCTCCATCAGCTCGACACATACACGACCGCCGCGCTGTGCACGTTCGCGAACCTTTTTGACCCGACTCTCGAGGCGCTCCAGAGCTCCGCGATGCTCGTCTCCGATTTCGGCTCGCACCTGCGCCCGCCGCGTCTCCAGCGCCGCCTCTTCCACCTCTGACGCGCGCCGGTCCGCGAGCTCGCGAAACCAGGCCATGCGCGGGAGCGAGACCGTGGTGATGAGCTGGAGGACGGACCCGATGAGAAAGATCCACCACGTCTGGCACATCGCGGAGAGCAACGCCGTCAAGACCGGGAAGAGAGCCGTGTACGGGGAGACGATCGCGAAGCGAAGGTAGCCGGCACCGCTCATCCGTTCGCGCGTCTCGGGCGGGCGGTGAAGGAAGCACGAGCCCGGATCCTGCGAGGAATCGAAAAGGGTCGTCTTCATTAGATCAGCGATCTGAACCTGATTTGCCGTCTCCCGCATGGGGAGTACATGAGCAACGCCTGTGCCGTGGATCTCTGCGTCCATACGCGTCGACACGAACCCCTCGATCGTTCGACAAGCTCGACTCAGTGTGGCGGGTCCGCGCGTGCAAACGTCGAGCGAGGATTCTCGAGTCGTCCGCGGTCCATTGCTTGCAGCCTCTCTGCGCGATGGCCTTCTTCGAAGACAAAGTCGTCGTGGTCACCGGTGCTTCGGCGGGCGTGGGTCGTGCGCTCGTCCGGGAGCTCGCACGCCGCGGCGCCAAGATCGGCCTCATCGCCCGTGGCACGGACGGCCTGGAGGCTGCCGCAGCAGAGGTGAGGGACGCGGGCAGCGTCGCCACCGCCGTCTCCGCCGACGTGGCCGATCCGGAGGCCGTCGAGCATGCCGCCCGCCGGATCGAGGACGAGCTGGGACCGATCGATGGATGGATCAACAACGCGATGGCCTCCGTCTTTGCGCGCGTCACGGATGTGACCCCAGCCGAGTTCAAGCGCGTCACCGAGGTCACCTACCTGGGCGCAGTCCACGGTACGCAATCTGCCTTGCGCCGGATGATTCCGCGCAACCGCGGCTTCATCACGCAGATCGGATCCGCGCTGGCGTTTCGAGGCATCCCGCTTCAGGGTCCCTACTGCGCGGCCAAGCACGCGCTCCAGGGCTTCACGGAGTCACTGCGGACCGAGCTGCTCCACGACCACAGCGAGATCGCGCTCTGCATCGTGCACCTACCGGCCGTGAACACACCGCAGTTCGACTGGGTGAAGAGCAAGCTCGAGCGTCGTGCCCAGCCGGTACCGCCCATCTTCGAGCCGGAGGTGATCGCCGACGGGATCCTGTGGGCGACCGAGGAAGGAAAGCGGCAGCTCCTGCTGGGCATGCCGACGGTCAAGACCGTATGGGGCAGCCGACTCGCGCCCGCGATCGTCGCGCGGGTGCTGGCAGACAAAGGCTTCGAGCTGCAGCAGACCGATGAGCCCGAAGATCCGACGCGGCCTGACAACCTGTGGGAGCCCGTGCCTGGCGATCACGGAGCGCGCGGGCGCTTCGAATCGCGCGCCAAGGATCGGTCCTTCGAGCTGTGGCTGGCGAGGAACAAGCGCTGGGTCGGCGCCGGGGCCCTGGCCGCGTTGGGCACCTTCGCGCTCCTCCACCGGCGTTGAGACCGCGGGGCGTTTCGGCCGCAGTGTGGCGTCGCACCTCGGCGTGCGGTCCGGTCTCCCGGACGGCTGACCTCGAGGGCGATGGATCGCCCCTTGCTTCGACCTCCGGCCGCGATGACCGAGCTCGTCGACACCTGGCTCCATTATCAGGGCCGCCCGATGTTCGGCCGTACCTCCCGGTCCGGCCCGCACCCGGATCGCCCGACGATCGTGCTCCTGCACGGGCTGGTCGTGTCGGGGCGCTATCTGGTGCCGCTCGCCGAAGCGCTCACCGGCAGCTTTGACGTGCACGTCCCGGATCTGCCCGGCTTCGGGCGCTCACCCGGTCCCAAGCAGGCGCAGACCATCGCCGATCTCGCTGATGCGGTCGTCGGCTGGCTCGACGCCGCGCACCTCCCCGACGCCGTGCTCATCTCGAACTCTTTCGGCTGTCGGATCGCGCTCGAGGTCGCGGCTCGTCACGCCGATCGTGTCGCGGCGATGGTCATGCAGTCACCTACGGTCGATGCGCGCGCCCGCTCCCCCATGGGCATCCTCCGCCGGCTCGGTCGCGACGCCGTCCACGAGCCCGCATCGCTGCTGCCGCTGGTCCTCGCCGACTACCTGAAGACCGACAAACGATACGCGCTCGAGACCCTGCGCGTGATCCTCTCCGATCCGATCGAGGAGAAGCTGTCGCAGGTGTTCGCGCGAACTTTGATCGTCAGCGGTGAGCGCGATCCGGTCGCACCTCCGGATTGGTGCCGGCGCCTGGCGCTGGAGTTGCCCGATGGCGAGCACGTCGTGATCGAGGGCGGCTCGCACGCGCTCGTCTACAACGAGCCACGCTCGATGGCGCGCCTGATCCGGCACTTCGCCCTCGGCGAGCGATTCGCGTCGCATCCGACGGTCCACCTGCTGCTCGAGGATCCGCCGGCGCCCGATTTTCTGGCCAACCTCGACTCAGCTGCCACGATGGTGCGGGCGGGCCGCCGCGCGCTCCTCGAGGAGGGCTTCGAGGGCTCCGATCTCCCCCCACCGGAACCGCGCCGGAGCTTGATCGGGCGCCTTCACCTGCGACACCGCGAGCGCCCAGGCATCCGCCCGCGCGAGATGACGGGGATCTCGACCGACGCGTTTCGAAAATGGGTCGTCGACAGCTATCCGTCACGCACGCAGTCGGCCGTCTTCATTGGCTCGACCAGCGGCGCGATTTCACACCTCGCCGCCGCGATGGGCGTCGCCTGGCTGCCGCAGACCTTCCTGGTCCAGGTGCAGCGCGGCCGCTCGAACCCCAGCGATCTGGTGGCGGAGATGGAGTGGGGCCGCCGGGTTGCAGCGCCCGTGCTCTCGGCCAACGGCGACCTCTCCCTCGTGCATGCGCACGATCCGATCGACGTGGGAGCGGACGCGGGTCGGGTGAGCTCGTTCCGCTTGAAGCTGCGCGAGCTCGGCACGGTCTACCGCACGTTCATCCATCGATACCTGGAGACCGGCGGCACCATCTATGTGGTCGACTGCGCGAAGCGTTGGCCGCAGGTGAAGCTCTCCGACCGGCACGCGTTCCAGCCGGGTGGCCCGGCGGGTCTCTCCCCCGAGGAGCTCATTCAGCCCAGCCCCCGTGCGCTCGAGCTGTTGAAACGGCTCCCCGCCAAGGCAGGGCGGTTCCGCGCGCCCAGCCCGGACGAGTCCGGACCCGAGGCGGAGTGGGGCTTCGAGCCGGCGATCCTCGACGAGGTCACCGAGCTGGCGGAGCGACGGCAATACCGCGTCGTGCGGATCCGGTACGACGATCCCGACGACCTGAGCCCGATGGTCGCCGACGTGATCAGCGACTGGTATCGCGACATGGGCTTTCGCGATCACCACCTCCTGGTCAGCAATGGTCTGCAGATGGATCCGTGGTGGACGATCCGGACCTGCTCGGTCCCGTTCTGGACGGCGCTCCCCGGCGGGGAGGCAGTAGACCGAGTGCGGGCCTATCTCGCGCGGAGCACGCGCTGGCGGAGCGTGGATCTGATGCTCGGCCCCGACGCCGCGGACCCGGGCGAAGGAGAGCTCCAGCGCTGGCAGGAGGTGGTTCGCCGGGCCGGCACGGGATCGATCCTCGGTGTCGACGCCGGTGACTCGACCGCGCTCCGGCGACAGGTGGCCCGACGAGAATGGCCGCTGCACCCACTCGAGCCGGCCCGCCTCGATCGCTGGCTCCTCGACAAGGCCGACTTCTTTCACGCCGAAGAGCTCACCGTGCCGGCGCGCGACGCGCGCACGCCCGTCACGCTGCGGCCCGCCTCGCCGCGTCCGATCTCGGTTCCAGGCTGGTAGCGGGAACACTGCTTGCAGCTCCCCTGGCCGGAGGCCGCATGCAGGAACGAGCACCCACCCACTTTCCCATCGCGATCAGTCGCGACGTTGCGGTCGGCCGACAGCCCGACGAGCGGGAGATCGACGATCTCTCGAAGAGCGGCTTCCGCGCGGTCGTCAACGTGCGTGGCCCGCACGAGCTGAACCAACCGCTGTCGCCGGCGGACGAAGGTCGCCTCGTCGAGCGAGCCGGCATGGGGTATTTGCATCACCCCATCACCGTCGCCGATCTGGACGATCGGCTGGTCGACAGCTTCCTGGAGACCATGGCGAAGAATGAGAAGCCCGTAGTGGTCCACTGCGAGAACGGGCTGCGTGCCGCGCTGCTGGCGCTGATGTACGTGGCCTGTGAGGAGCGGAAGAGCGGAGACTGGGCGCTCACTCGGGCGGAGGAGCTCGGGTTCGAGGTCCGCGCGCCGCTCCTGCGGACATTCCTCCGCGCCTACGTCGATCGGCACCTTCGGATCCACGGCGCCGTCCGGCGCTCCGCGTAGCCCGGGTTTCGACGCACCCGACGCCGAGCGCGCGGTTTCGGTTGACAGAACAACCTCTCACGGCCATGCGTGACGTTCCGGGGACGCGCCGCGCGTGAACGAGCCTGACCCAGGTCAAGACCCATCGAGCCGACTGTCGAGAATTCTGGTTTCGGTGGCGAGTACGATCGCCCGCTATCAAGCGAGCCTCGAACGACTCCGGCAGTCGGCGATCCACACCAACCAGGCGCTGATCCGAGCCGTGGCGCGCCTCGCGCCCAGCGAGCAGAACCGGATCTTCGGGCTCACGCTGGCGATCGGCGGCGTCTGCGGTCTGGTCGCCGTGATCTTCCACCTCGCGATCCGCGGCGCCAGCGGGCTCCTGATCCAGCGCGCCCTCAACGCCCCGGGTGACTGGTGGATCCTCTGGACGATCGGGACGCCGGCGGCCGGCGGGCTGATCGCCGGAATCATCCTTCACTACCTGGTGCCTCAGGCGCGCGGCAGCGGCGTCCCCCAGGTGAAGCTCGTCTATACGATCAAGAGCGGCCGGATCCGCTTTCGTGACGTCATCGGCAAGTTCGTCGTCTCGGTCCTCCAGCTCGGCACGGGCGCCTCCCTCGGGCGTGAGGGCCCCACGGTCCAGATCTGCGCCGGCGTCTCGAGCAGCATCGCCCGTCTATTCGCGCTCTCGCCGATGAATCAGCGGCGCATGCTTCCCGTGGGCGCGGCCGCCGGGATCGCCGCCGCCTTCAACGCCCCGATCGCCGCCGTCACGTTCGTGATCGAGGAGCTGGTCGGTGCGCTCGATACCACCGTCCTGAGCGGCGTGGTCGTCGCCGCCGCCATCGCCGCCGTCGTCGAGCACACCATCCTCGGAGAGCATCCGGTCTTCGAGATCCCGAACGACTACGGCCTCCGTCACGCCTCATCGCTCGTCGTCTACGCGATCTTGGGACTCTGCGCGGCCGTGGTCTCTCACCTCTTCTCGCGGGGCCTGCTGAGGCTGCGCGGGCACTTCGCCACCACGAAGACGTTCCCCCCCTGGGCGCGCCCTTCGGTCGGCGGCCTGGTCACCGGCTTCCTCGCGGTGATCGGATTCCTGGCCGTCGGCAAGCACGGCGTCACCGGCGACGGCTACGCGACCCTCGCCGAGGCGCTCCACGGCAACCTGTTGATCAGCACGATGATCGTCCTCGGCGTCGCCAAGACGTTCGCGACGATCTTCTCCTATGGGACGGGCGGCTCCGGTGGTCTGTTCGCGCCTGTGCTCTTCATCGGCGGGATGCTGGGCGGGATCTTCGGTTATCTCGATCACTGGATGTTCGGCCATCCGGATCTCGACATCGGCGCATTCGCGCTCGTCGGGATGGGCGCCGTCTTCGCGGGCGTCATTCGCGCGCCGATCACGTCCGTGCTCCTCATGTTCGAAATGACCGGAGGCTACGGGCTGGTGCTCCCGCTGATGGTGGCGAACACGTTCGCGTACATCTTCGCGCGCCAGTGGCAGCACGCAACGATCTACGAGGCGCTCCTCGAGCAGGACGGCGTCCGGCTGCCCAACACCAGCGAACCCCTCTTGTCGACGCTGCAGGTCGGCGATGCGATGACCTCGTCACCGGTGACGCTGTGCACTGACTGGACCGTGCGCGAGGCCCGCGAGCGGGTGACGGGGTTGCCGTACGCATCTTTTCCGCTCGTGGATCGCGAAGGTCGGCTGGTGGGTCTGGTGAGCGAAGGGCGACTCCGCCGAATGGATGCCGAAGGTGCGAACACCACCATGCTTTCGGAGTTTGCGCGGCCCCGCGAGTATCTTCGCCCCTCGGAGTCGCTGCGTCGTGCGCTCGAAGCGATGAGCCGCCTCGGTGTCCGCCAGATGGCCGTCGTCGCGGACGACGAGCCCAACGCGCTGATCGGCATCCTGGCGATGAGCGACGTGATGCGGACGATGATCGGGATCGAGGGCACGCGCCCCGCCCCGCCCCGAACCTCTTCGGTCGGTCCGATCACCGAAGAGATCCGTCCCTGACAGGGCGCGGCGAGCCGCCACGGCGTTGCATCTGCGCGCGTGAAGACCTGCGCAGCCGATGGCGACCGGGAGGGCACACCCGTTGCATCTCGAACTCCGAGGAGGTCCTGAACGTCGTGACACAGATGAGTACGCAGCAAGAACTCGAGAGCGCTCAGAACGATCGCGCCTTGAAGGAGCGATCGAAGGCGCTCGCCCAGGATGCCGTCGGTGAGCTGCTCGACCGCGCCAACGATGTCGGCGCCAAGACGATGTCCGCGGTCGGCCATGGCCTCGGCGATCTCGCCCGCCGCATCGAGGGCGAGGTACAACCGAACGAGAAGGGCGCCAAGGTCGCACAGTCCATCACCGACGCCGCGCGCTATCTCGAAGAGCGAGACCCAAAGTCCGCGCTGGTCGATCTCGACCATGCCATCCAGGCGCATCCCTATCGCGCGATCGCCGTATGCCTGGGTGTCGGTTGGCTCGTCGGCCGGATGGCGCGCCGCTGAGCCCGGGGATCAGCGCTCGGAGATCGCGTCCTCGGGCTGCCCGCTCGTCGCTCGAAAGACACCACAGACGGCGCTCTTGCCCTTTGCGTCCACCAGGACGAGCGGATGCCCGAGGACGCCCCCGAGCGGGAGCAGGTCGGTCGAGAGGTGGCGATCGAAGCGCGCCGCGCCGTCTCGAACGTTATCGATCGAACCGAGGTATCCCGGGCGCTCCATCGCCCGCGGTCCGGTCAGCCCCGCCGGCGAGAGATCGCGACACGAGCCCTCCTCAGTGAGCAGATAGACGTGGTGGGTCCCCTGCGGGAGCACCGAAGCGATCCGCAGCGCGATCCCCGCGGCGTCGACCTCGAGCACCGCGGTACCCAGCGCCGGGTGCTCGAGCCCGCCGCGGCTCTCCCGGAGCACCGCGGTCGACACGGTCAGGTGGTTCGACCGGGCGGCCGCCAGCTGCACCTCATGCTGCGCAATCTCGCTGGCGAGCGCGTCCATCCGGGCGCGCTCGTCGTTCTTCTGGGGCTGGACCTCGGCTCGCTCGACACCTGCGCACGCCGGCAGGCCGACCGCGAGGACCAGACCCACGACTCGAAACTCAGGCAGGCAATGGTTGTTGGATGACACCAAAGTGTTCCCCTTTTCTCTGCGCGACCACGAGCCCCAACACCAACCCGAAGACTAGGTGCAGCAGGAACCACCAAACCGGTGTGACCATCACCCGTTCGAGCATGACCTGGTCGATCAGGGGGAGGATGAGGAAGGTCATCGCCGCCCAGACCAATATGGAATATGCGAGCGCTGTCCCGACGATCAGCCCCGAGCCCCACTCGGTCGAAATCAGCGCTCCGAAGATTCCACCGACCACCAACGACATGATCACGTGCGCGCTCAATCCGAGCAGCACGGATCCGGTCCCCCCGATCAGGGCGTCGACACCGAAGAACGCGGCCGCGATGTTCTGCATCGGCAGCCAGAAGCCGAGGCCCTCGACGGCCGAGTGGATCATGGCCGCCGGCGCCATCACGAAGCCGGCGACGAAGCCCGCGACCGCAGAGGAGGCGATCTTGGCGGCGGTGAGGTTGGGTCGAGTGCGCTCGCTCATGGCTCATCTCCTCGCTTCGGCGGTGCCCTCGACACGGCCGGTCAGGTGCGCGGCGAGCTGCACGTGCTGCTCGAGGATCGGCAGCACCCGGTCGACCATCCGCGCCAGCGGCTGTGGCAGGCTCCGCCTTGCCCCGGTCACCGTGTCGATCACCTGCACGTGCGCGTGGGTCATGAGACGGAGAAAGTCGTCGTCGAACGCCTGGCCGTGCTCGCCCTCGAGCTCGGCGAGGCGCTCCCGCAGCCTCCGGTCCTGCGAGGCCTCGCCCGGCGCGGGGCCTACGCCCTCCACATGAAGCTCCGCGGCGAGCTCGAGGACCTGGTCGTCGGCGTAGCCGTGGTCCATCTCCAGCCTGCGCGCGTACGCGCGAACGTCGTCTCGTTCGGCGTGGGTTCGGGCGAGGGCGGCAGCCTCCATCACCAGGCCGTTCAACCGGTGCATGTGGCGGAGAACCACCTCCGACTGGTCGCCGGCGACACCGGAGATCATCACCAGACCGATCAGCGGGAGCACGCTCATAGAAAGGATGGTTCGCAAGAGACACGCCAAGGCGGCGCCGACCCCGTCACTGGCGCGCATGCGGCGTCATCCACGCCACGATGTCCCAAGAGACGCCGTGCGCAAGAAGACACGCGGGCGCACGAACAGGTGCATGCGCTTGGCGCGATGCTTGCCGAAGCAGGTAGCTCCGAAAGGAGATTCAATTGCAAAAACTCAGCTTCGAACGCGGACGCAAATCACCAGCCGCGCATGCATTGCGAGCCGTCGCTCTCGGCGCGCTCACCTTCGCCGTCGCGTGCGGCTCCGACGACAAACCCAAGGTCGAGCCTGGATTCGCCAATCTGCGCGCGATCCATCTGGTCCAGGGAGGGCCGGACGTCGACATCGTGCTCGATCAAAGCGAGACCCCCATCAGCGGCCTCGAATTCACCGACAGCTCGGACTACCACCAGATCAAGTTCGGAACGTACGCCCTCGAGGTGCGCAACTCGAGCGGGGAGGTCCTGGCGACCACCCAGGTCACGCTCGACGATCAGCAGAGCTATACGCTCGCGATCTACGGGGCGGCCGACGGCTTCCAGACCCAGCTCTTCCAGGACACCTTCGACATCCCCTCGGGTGAGATCAGAGCGCGCCTCTTCAACATGGCCATCGGCCGCGGTTCCATGGCGCTCTACCTCGATGACGACAACAACCCCCGCATGTTGACCCAGGGCGTCGCCTACGGTCAGGCGAGCGACCCGGCCGCGCTCGAGGACGGCGACCACACCTTCGGGCTCGACGTGGACCTCGACGGCACCGTCGATGCCACCTACGATCTCCCGCCGCTGTCGGACGGGACGCTGGCGAACGTCTTCGCGACCTTCGACGAGAACGGCGATCTGGACCTGGTGCTTCAGCTCAACGACGGCTTCACCTGGGACATCAACGGCGAAGGTAACATCGGTACCCAGGCGCGCGTCCGCGTGATCCACCTGATCTCCAACGGTCCGGCCGTCACGATCACCGGCGGCGGTGTCACGGTCGCCTCGGATCTGGCGTTCATGGAGCAGAGCCCCTACGCTGGGATCCCGGCCGGCACGACCGACCTCACGGTGGGCACGAGCTCCGCAGCTGCGCTGGTCACCGTCATGAGCGCCCAGCTCGAGTCCGGGCAGAGCTACACGGTCGTCCTCTACGGGAGCGCCGCGATGCCGTCGGCGGAGTTGATCGAGGACAGCTCCAGCAACATCCCCTCGCAGGATGCGCGCGTGCGCCTGATCCATGCGGCGGTCGACGTGGGTGAGCTCGACTTCTTCGACGTGGTCTCCGGCGCCGAACCGACGGCCCTGGCGACCAACCTCAACTTTGGCGACATCAGCGATCCGGTGGACCTGAGCGCAGGAACGCACCGCATCGGCGTCGACATCAACAACGACAACGCCTTTGACGCCTTCTTCGATACGCCGTCGCTCCAGGCCGGCCAGCTGGCCAACCTGTACGCGATCATGGACAACGGGAGCCCGCGTCTCGTGACCCAGACCGACTCTTCGGTCACGCCGGTCAACACCACCATGCCGTGACGCCGCGCCCCGGCGGGGCAGCGAGCGGGTGGGCATCGATCAGCGCCCGCTCGCTGCCCGGCCCCCGCCTGGATCGAGCCTTGCGTGCCCATCGAGGCATGGCACAGACCGTCAGCGACTTCGTCCTCCACCGGCTCCACCAATGGGGCATCCGCCAGATCTACGGCTATCCCGGCGACGGCATCAACGGCTTCATGGGCGCGTTCGGTCGAGCGCGCGAGCACCTTCGGTTCATCAAGACGCCCCACGAGGAGCTGGCCGCGTTCATGGCGACCGGACACGCGAAGTTCTCGAGGGAGGTCGGCGTGTGCATGGCGACCTCCGGCCCGGGCGCGATCCATCTCCTGAACGGTCTGTACGACGCCGCCATGGATCACCAGCCGGTGGTGGCGATCGTAGGTCAGCAGAAGACGATCTCGCTCGGAACCGACTATCAACAGGAGGTCGATCTCCTCTCGCTCTTCAAGGACGTCGCGCACCACTACGTCCAGATGTGCATCAACCCCGCGCAGGCGCGACAGCTCGTCGACCGCGCGCTCCGGATCGCCAAGGCCGAGCGCACCGTGACCTGTCTGATCTTCCCCAGCGACGTGCAGGAGATGGACGCCGTCGAGGGTCCTGAGCGGATCCACGGCGCCAACTTCTCCGGCATCGGCTACGAGGCCCCGCGCGTCATCCCCTGTCCGACGACGCTGATGCGCGCGGCCCGCGTGCTCAACGAAGGCAAGCGCGTCGCGATGCTGGTCGGCGCCGGCGCCCTGAACGCGACGGAGGAGCTGATCGAGCTGGCGGACACGCTCGGCGCGGGCGTCGCCAAGGCGCTGCTGGGCAAGGCGGCGCTCCCCGACGACCTGCCGTGGGTCACCGGATCGATCGGCCTGCTCGGTACGAAGCCGAGCGACCAGATGATGCTCCGCTGCGACACCCTGCTGATGGTCGGGACCAGCTTCCCGTACTCGGAGTGGTTGCCGAAGGAGGGACAGGCGCGCGGGGTCCAGATCGACGTGAAGCCTCGCATGCTGAGCCTGCGCTACCCGATGGAGGTCAACCTGTGCGGCGACAGCAAGGAGACGATCCGAGCGCTACTTCCCTACCTGGAGCGCAAGCAGGACCGAGCCTGGCGCGAGGACATCGAGGAGGGGGTCCGCGTGTGGTGGAAGACGCTGGAGGAGCGGGCGATGATGTCGGCTGACCCCGTCAACCCGCAGCGTATCTTCTGGGAGCTCTCGCCTCGGCTGCCCGATCGCTGCATCCTCACCGCAGACTCGGGGTCGGCCGCGAACTGGTGGGCGCGCGATCTCAAGGTGCGCGCCGGCATGATGGCGTCGCTCTCCGGCAATCTCGCCACGATGGGGCCCGGCGTGCCCTACGCGCTGGCCGCCAAGCTCGTCCATCCCGATCGGCCGGTGGTGGCCGCCGTCGGCGACGGAGCGATGCAGATGAACGGGTGCAACGCCCTGATCACGATCGCCGAGCGCTATCAGGAGTGGAGCGACCGCCGGCTGATCGTGCTGGTGCTCAAGAACCACGACCTCAACCAGGTGACCTGGGAGCAGCGGGTCCTGTCCGGCGATCCCAAGTTCGAGCCGGCCCAGGTGGTCCCCGACTTGGACTTCGCGGGGTACGCCGAGCTGCTCGGTCTGAGGGGCGTCAAGATCGAGCGCACCGATGACATCGTTCCGGGGCTCCAGGCGGCGCTCTCGGCCGACCGCCCGGTCGTGATCGAAGCGCTCACCGATCCCGAGGTTCCTCCGCTTCCGCCGCACATCCGTGTCGAGCAGGCCGCGAAGCTCTGGGCGGCGATGCTGCGGGGCGATCCGAACCGATACCGGGTGATCAAGCAGTCGGTGAAGGAGCTCTGGGCCGGTACGAAGGTTCGCTGACAGCCAACGCCTCGCGATAGACCCCGAGATAGGCGCTCACCATCTGCTCGATCGAGAAGCGCCGAGCACGGTCGAGCGCCCGCCCCGACATGCTCCTGCGAAGGCCCGCCTGCTCCACCAGCGCGTTGGCCTTTGCGATCAGGTCCTCGGGCGAATCGGGAGAGAAGTAGAGCGCGGCGCCCTGCCAGACCTCGCGAAGTGAGGGGAGATCGGCGAGCAGGAGCGCGCAGCCCGAGAGCGCCGCTTCCAGCACAGTCATGCCGAACGGCTCGTACTTGGCGGGGTGGACGAAGATCGCCGCGCTCCGGGTCCAACGGAGCAGGTGGGATCGCTCGAGGACGCCCAGCCAGGCGATCTTGGAGCCGGCGCTCGGGGGGACCTCATGATCGCCGGCGATCCGCAGCGGCCAGCCGAGCTCGCCCGCCGCCCTCTCCAGCAGCCGCGCATTCTTCGCCTCGTCCCAGCGCCGCGCGGCCGCCAGGAAGAACGGCAGCTTCGGCTCCGCAAGCGGGCCGTCGGAGTCGAGCCCGTGCGGCACCGCGTACACGGTCGGATGATCGCCGTGCTCCACCTCGAGCATGTCGTACGCGGCGATCGTCGGCGCGACCACCACGGCGGCAGCGTCCAGCCCAACGCGGACGATCTCGCGATAGCGGTCGTAGAGGGCCGGAGGGCGGGCGCGGTAGACGGCGCGCCACCAGGAGCAGGCACACGCATGCGCCGTGATTACGACGGGTGCGCGGAACGGGAGCACGGCGTGCCCGAACGAGCTCAGGTGAACGACGTCCGGGTCATGGCGGCGGTCGAGATCGAGCAGCCAGTCGCCGGCCGCGGTCATGTCGGCCCACGGCCAGTCCATCCACTCGAGGGCGAAGTCGGACTGCTCGAGCACCAGCCCGGGGATCGCGAGCGCCTCCTTCCGCTGAGCGGGTGTTGGGCGCGGTCCCGTCGTCGCCAGGACCACGCCCACCCCGCGCTCGGCGAGGCCGCGCGCCAGCGCGATCGAGAAGGTCCAAACACCCCCGATCGCGTCGGCGGTCATCAGGACGACAGCGCTCACACGTTGGCGGGCGCCCTGCTGATCGCTCCCAGCGCCGACTTCTCGTCCCTCTCCACCGCCAGATCCCCCAGCGAGACGACGCCGACCACCTTCTCCCCCTCGCAGACCGGAAGCCGACGAATCGCGTGCTCGCGCATCATCTGAACGGCCTCGTCGATCGGATCGTTCGGGTTGATGCAGACGATCCGTTCGCTGCAGATGTCGCCCAGACTCTTTCCTTCGAGACCTCCGTCAGCGACGGCGCGCACGACGATGTCGCGATCGGTGACGATACCGCAGATCTTTCCGTCATCCTGAACGATGACATCGCCGATGTCGTTGGCCTTCATCTCGCGCGCCGCCTGAACGATGGAAGCGTCGCGCGGGAGCACGATGGGATTGGGGGTCATGACGTCGCGGACTGTGGTTGCCATGCCGCGTTCGGCTGCACCGTGTATGCCACCTCACATGCTGCCCAGGATCTCCACGAGCGCCTCGATCCGCGGCGGCTTCACCAGATACGCGTCGAATCCCGCCGCGGCGCCCCGGGCGCGATCGGCGTCGGCGCCATAGCCGGAGAGCGCCACCAGGCGGAGATGGGGAAGCGCCGCACGCCGGAGCTCGCGCGCCACCTCGAAGCCGTCCATCCCCGGAAGCCCGATGTCGACGAGGACGACGTCGGGCGCAAATACTTTCGCCAGCTCGACGCCGTTGGACCCGTCGAACGCGACGCATACCTCGTGGCCCCACAGCTCGATGACCGTCGCGAGCGTCTCCGCAGCGTCGACGTTGTCCTCGACGATCAGTACCCGCGGCATGCCTCGCACCTCTTCTCCGAGGTCGCGAGCCTCAGCGCCATGAGCGGAACATGAACGCGAGCATCACCAGTAGGAGCGCAAGCTCCGCCCAGAGATACGTCACCATGGTCTCGACGGGTGCACCTCATATGCCGCTCACACCGCCTGCGCATGTTGCATCCGCTCCAGCTTCCGATACAGCGTGCGCCGGTCGATCCCGAGGACGTTGGCCGCGCGCGTCTTGTTGCCGCCGACAGCCTCCAGGACCCGCTGGATGTGGTTTCTCTCCAGATCCTCGAGGCTCGGCATCTGTCGTGGATCGCCAGGCTCCACCTCCGATTCGCGCGCGTCCATGCGGGCCAGACGCTCCGGGAGATCCTCGACGGTGAGGCGTTCGAACATGGTGAGCGCCACCGCACGCTCGATGCAGTTCTCGAGCTCGCGAACATTGCCGGGCCAGTCGTAGTCGAGCAACCTCTGCGCGGCCACGCCCGTCATGCCACGCACGCCCTTTCCCGAGCGGAGGCGCGCGCGATCGATGAAGGCCTGCGCCAGCAAGAGCACGTCCTGTCCGCGCTCGCGCAGCGGTGGTACGTGCACCGCCATCACATTGATCCGGTAGAAGAGATCCTCCCGGAAGCGCGCCTCGGCGATCTCCCGCTCCAGGTCACGATTGGTGGCCGCGATGATCCGCGCGTCGACCTCCACCTCTTCCTCGGCCCCCACCGGTCGCACCTTCCGCTCCTGGAGCACCCGCAGCAGCTTGGACTGGAGCTCCAGCGGGAGCTCACCGATCTCGTCGAGCAGCAACGTCCCGCCTCGCGCCTCCGCGAACAGCCCGTTCCTCTGCTCGTGGGCGTCGGTGAAGGCGCCCCGAGCGTGTCCGAAGAGCTCGCTCTCCAAGAGCGGCGCCGGCACCGCGGCGCAGTTGAGGGCCACGAACGGGCCCTCGCTCCGCGTGCTGCTCTCGTGGATCGCGCGCGCCACCAGCTCTTTGCCGGTACCGCTCTCGCCCGTGATCAACAGCGTACTATCGACGGGTCCCACCTGATCGATCAGCTCGTACACCGCGCGGATCGGCGCGCTCGTTCCGAGCAAGCCCGACCGGCCGCGCGCGTCCTCGATCCGCTCCGGGAGTTGCGTGACGATGTCGCGCAGCCGGGCGCGCTGGATGGCACGCTCGAGCGCCAGCGCCAGCTCGCGTAGCTCGAGCGGCTTGCGGACGAAGTCGCACGCGCGGACGCGGATCGAACCGATCACCAGTCCGAGCCGTCCCGCCCCCGCAGCTACCAGGACTGGCAGCTTGGGCCAGCGATCGATCACCGCGCGGCACAACGAGAGGCCGTCGCAGGCGCCCAGCTCGAGATCAATGATGACGGCGTCCGGCAAGCCTCGGTCGAAGGCCCGAAACGCAGCACCATCCTCGCTGACCCACCAGACGTCGAACCCAAACCGGCCCAGGCCACGGCGAATCGTGGATCGCATGGCCACGTCGTCACTCACGAACAGTACGTTTCGGCGTTTCATCAATTCCTCCGGCGTCTGCGCTCGCGTGCACGACGCATGCCCCCCTCGCCGTCATTGCGTTGGTTGCGTGCGTGCCTGCTTGTGGCGGGGCGCGCGCGCGCGATCGATGCCAATCACCTCGGGCGGACCGCCTTCGAGTACCAAGGGACAGGACCGCCACACTCGACCATTTCGCCATGCGCAAAAGTTCGCGACGGCTGGGAAACGGCGGCTCCGGACCCGTACGCCCGTGTGGCGCGCCGGTTGCTTGGTGGTGCGTGCGAGTCGGACAGAACGCGTTAAAGGAAGGACGAAATGAACCACAAGATCCTCATAGTCGACGATGACCAGAGCCTCTGCGAAGCCCTAGAGCTGGGCCTCCAGCGCCAAGGGTACCGAGTGAAATGGCTGACCAGCGCCCAGCAGGCGCTCACGACGATCAAGGAGGAAGCGGTGGACGTCGTCATCACCGACCTCAAGCTCGGTGAGGAGAGCGGGCTCCGGCTCTGCGATCGGATCGTCGCCACGCACCCGGACGTTCCGGTCATCGTGATCACGGGGTACGGCAGCCTGGAGTCTGCCGTCGGCGCCATGCGAACCGGCGCCCACGACTACATCACCAAGCCCGTCGACCTCGCGCAGCTGGCCATGACCGTGGAGCGCGCCGTGCAGCACCGGGAGCTCCAGGGCGAGGTCCGGCGCCTGCGGGACGAGATCCGCGGCTTTACGGGCGACCAGCGGCTGACCGGTAAGAGCACAGTGATGCGCTCGATGTTCGACATGATCGCCCGCGTCAGCACGACCGACGCCACCGTCTTGATCAGCGGTGAAAGCGGGAGCGGCAAGGAGCTGGTGGCCCGCGCGATCCACGATCAGAGCGACCGGGCCAGTGGTCCCTTCGTGGCCATCAACTGCGCGGCCGTTCCGGCCAACCTCCTCGAGTCGGAGCTCTTCGGACACTCGCGGGGCGCCTTCACCGACGCCAAGGCGGACCGCGACGGGCTGTTCGTACAGGCCGCCGGCGGTACCCTCTTCCTCGACGAGATCGGGGAGCTCCCCATCGAGATGCAGCCGAAGCTGCTCCGCGCTCTGCAGGAGCGGGTCGTTCGGCCGGTGGGTGCAGATACGGAGACCGCGATCGACGTGCGCATCATTGCGGCGACCAACCGCGATCTCGAGGCCGAAGTGACCGAGGGCCGCTTCCGGGAGGACCTGTTCTATCGGATCAACGTGGTGGCGATCGCGGTGCCGGCCTTGCGCGAGCGCGACAACGACGTGCTCCTGCTGGCGCAACGCTTCGTCGAGGAGAGCGCGGAGCGCAACGACAAGAAGGTCGTCGGTCTGTCGGCGGCGGCGGCCAAGCAACTCCTCGACTACGACTGGCCCGGCAACGTGCGGGAGCTGGAGAACTGCATCGAGCGCGCGGTCACGATGACGCAGTTCGATCACGTCATGCTCGAGGACCTGCCCGAAAAGGTACGCGCCCACGAGATCTCGCGGCTCGACTACCGCGAGGAGGACCCGAAAACGATGCCGACGCTGGAGGATCTCGAGCGACGGTACGTGCAGAACGTGCTCAAGGCCGTGGGCGGGAACAAGACGCACGCCGCGCAGGTGCTCGGCGTGGATCGTCGCACGCTCTACCGCAAGCTGGAGAAGTACTCGAGCTCCGTGTCACGGAGTGCCTGACACCGGGGCCGAATCGATGACGCGACGGAGCTTGTCCAGATCGACCGGCTTCGGGAGGTGCTCGTCGAAACCGGCCGCCAGCGCGCTCGCCCGATCCTCGGGCCGGGCATAGCCACTCACCGCCACCAGCATTGCCCGCCCGAGCCGCGGATCGCGCCGGAACCTCGAGGCGACGTCGAAGCCGTCCATGTCGCCATCGAGCTTGAGATCACAGAGCACGAGATCGGGATCGAACTCCTGCGCGAGGTCGATCGAGGTCGCACCGTCGTAGGCGACCGCGACGCGGCAGCCGTGCGTCTCGAGGAGCAGCTTCATCATCTCCGCGTTGTCGTGATCATCGTCGACGACGAGGACGGTCCGCGTCCCCTCAGCCACGTTGCTCTTCTCCTTCTCGGCGCCCCACAGCGACATCCCTTGTCTCTTGCCCCTGGAATCGAGGGCGCACAAGCGGATTCGTAGAAGATCGTAGAGGCAAATCTCCACACGACGATTGTGACGCGCTTGGGGCATGCTGAATGCAGAAGCACCCAGCCATGAAACGCGTACGTCGATGCACTTCCTTCTCGTCACTAACTGACGCTCTCGCCTCGATGGACGCCGAGGGCTACCGTGAGATCTTCCGGGCCGAACACGACGGGCTCTATGCGAGCCACGAGCAGCGGCTGTTCGAGCCCAGCGCGCTCGAGGTCGATCAGCGGGCAAGGGTCGAGTACGATAGCAATCCTGACGAGGAGGCGATCGTCTTCGCCCTCCGAGATCCGAAGAGCAACCTGAGAGGGACGTTCACGGTGACGTTCGGCCCAAACATCGACGCGCTCGACGCCGGGGTCGTCGAGCTATTGAAGTGAGATGGGCTGGCCGACCGCGCGCTGCAGCTCTTCGAACGCCAGCTCGACGTCGAGACGCGCATTGATCGCCGTCAGCTTGGACTGCGTGAACTTGAGCTCAGCGTCGCGCAGCTCGAGTGAGCTCCCCTTCTCCTGGGTGAACAGGCCTCGCGCCAGACGCACCGCTTCGTCCGCGGAGGCGGCCGCCTCCCGCGCCAGATCGTAGACCGCCAGCTGCAAGCCCAGGTTCTGGACCCTGCTGTCGACCTCCCGGGCGACCAGCCGCTCCAGGTTCTCGTGATCGGACTCGGCGCGCTTGAGCGAGATCTCGCCCTCCTGGATGTCCGCCTCCGTCTGGAAGCCGTCGAAGAAGTTCCAGACGAGGGTCGCGTCGAGGGTGATGAAGTAGTTCTTGTTGGGCGCAACGTCGAAGGCGTCGTTGAAGACGCGGGCGCCGGCGCCGTACCAGCCCTTCCGGTAGGAGGCGCCCACAGTGACGCGCGGCCAGAGATCGGCCTGTCGAATGCCGATGTTCTTCTTGAGGATCTCGAGCGTCGCACGGGAGCGGATGATCTCCGGACGAACCTTCATCGCCAGCTCGATCATCGCGTCGGCCGCGGGCAGCTTCACGAAGGGGACCGGGACGGTCGCAGTCGCGACGTTGTCGGGGATGATCAGCTTGATCGGCAGCTGGGCGTCCCGGCCGAGCGCCAGGTTGAGCGATCGTCGAGCTTCATCCGCCGCAAACTGACGCCGAGCGAACGCGACGCGGTCCTCGGCGAGGTTGCGGGAGGCCGTCGCCACATCGCTCTTCTTGCCGCGCTCCGATTCGAGCAGCAGTCGCGCGCGTTCGAGCTGCTCCTCCGAGACCCGGATCTGGAGCTGGAAGGCGTCGACGGTCTGGAGCGCGCGCTCGAGGCCGTAGAACTGGCGAACGACGTTCAGCCGCACGTCGTTCTTGACGGCGTCGAGCGAGGCGCGGCGCTGGGCCTCGATGTCGTCGGCGCGGGCGATGACGAGCCACCAGCGCCCTCCGTCGAAGACCAGCTGGCGCATCGTGACCGCCGGACGGAAGAAGCTCTCGTCGTAGGTGCCTTCGGGTTCGTAGCGGAGGATCTCGAGGCTTCGAACGTCGCGGGCCTCGTAGATGGCGTCGCGCCCCAAGTTGCCGCCCACGCCGAGCGAGAAGTTGATCGACGGCATGATCGCGCCGATCGCGCGAGCCCGCTCCACGTCGACCAGGACCACGTCCGACTCTGCCCGCACGATCTCGTTCGCGTACTGATGAGCGATCGCGATCGCCTGCTCGAGCGTCAAAACCTCCGCCCTCGGGTTCACCTGGCCGAGCACGAGCAGCAGGATCGGGACACCCGACACCACGGGTAGCTTGCCATGAACCGGCGACCGCGGTGATCGTCTTTCCTTGATGCCGCCCCCCGGTCCCGCTCAGGTCGGGCTCGATGCCCTCTGGAGCCGCTATCGCAGCAAATGGCGCCGTTTGTTCTCGCGCCGGATGATCGCCGAGCTCGAGCTCCGGGCCAGCTTCGACGTCGATACGCTGTCCACCTGGCGCATCGCCAATCGGATCCCCAAAGGGACGATCCCCGACTGCCCCCGCTGTCCCGACATTTGCTGCGCCGGCCTGGAGAACGTGGTCTCGCTGCGGCTCACGGACGTCGCCCTCCTCCTCGACATCGATCGGACCGATCTGATGTCTCGAAAAAAACCAAACTTCCCGGCCTACATGCTCCGCGGGCGGCCGGCGCTGGCCGAGCTGGTGGCCTCGGACCTCTGGCGAGCGCTCCCGGTGCTCCGCCAGCTCGGCGAGGACCACGTCTGTTCCGCGCTCTCGCCCGAGCTCACCTGCACGCTCTATCCGAGCTGGCCTTCGTCCTGCGAGCGCTTCCCGTACACGCTCTCCGCGATCCGCAAGGAGGTGGTGTGGGGTCGTCGCTGCCCGGTCCAGCGCAGCGGGCCGGTGGAGCGAAGCCAGGAGCTCTTCCGCGCCGCCCTCGACGCCTACAACCGCCGCATCATGGACGCGGTGCTGATCACGCATGCACGCGCCGAGCTCGACGCGCTCGGCCTGGGCGCCTGGCTCATCGAGCGCGACGAGGATCCGTTCGAGCCCAAGCCGATGGGCCTGCCGATCATCGAATGACCTCAGAATGACGTGCTGAAGGAGAGCCCGGCGGTGCCGGGTGCGATCACCGGTGTGATCTCCTTGCCGATCCCGAGCGCGCCGAGATCCGGGCGATCCAGGAAGTACAACAAACCGCCGATGCCGGAGAGAAGGACACCTCCGACGAGCCCGGCCGTGGACGCCGCGATGAAGTCGTTCCTTCGATCGCGCGCGTTGATGTACTCGTCGCGCTCGTCCAGGGTCAGGTTGACCATGTCGACGTCGCGCTTCCGCAGGAGGAGGCGGGCGCGGCCCTCGCTGCCGAGCGCGACCAGCACCACCACGCCGGTCACGACGAAGCTCGCCGCGCCCGACCCGAGAAGCCAGTATGAGATCGTGCGCTGGAGCGTACGGGACAGCGCGGCGTCCACAGTGGTGACGTCGCCCCGCGCGAGCGTGAGCTCCTGGCGGAATGGGTGGCGTCCGATGTCGCTCACCACGATCGAGTGCTTGCCCGCCGGGAGCGCCACCGCCCCGAGAGGCGCGACGCCGACCAGACGGCCATCGATGCGGACGTCGGCGCCGTCGGGCGCGTCGATGGTGACCGTCGCCGGCTTCGGCTCGAGCGTGATCTCGTGGGCCATCAGCTCGCCCTGGACGGCGACCACCTTCTTCTTGGTGGTGAAGTGCCCCGGCGCGGTGACGACGACTTCGTGCTCACCGGGCTCCACCTCTCGCGTGACCGGCTGCTCCTTCGGCTCGCCGCCGTCGACGGAGATCCGGGCGTCGACCGTCGGCGAGGTGATCATGAGACGTGTCGGCTGCTCCTCCTGCTTGACCACGACGGGCTGCTGCAGGTCGCGCTCGACGCGCGCAAGCGTGGCCTCGAGCGCAGCGACGTGCTCGAGGGCGTCGTCGCGGCGGCCTCCCTTCTCCACCTCGCGGAGATACCGGCGGTACGCGTCGATCGCGAGCCGGAGGTGCTGAGGATCCGGCTTCACGAAGTACTGGAGGCGATACGACTGCGCGATGGAGAACGTGATCGCAGGGTTCGGGACCAGGCGGTTCGCCTTCTCGAAGGCGTGTGCAGCGTCGAGGTAGTATCCGGCGGCGTACGCCTGCTGGCCGGCGTCGAAGTACTTGCGCGCCTCGGAGACGGCGTCCTCCTGGGTCGGGAGCGCCAGCTGCAGCGCCAGGACCACGGCCGCCACCAGCATGCTCTCCTGGTGACCGAGTCTCGGGCGGCAGTCAATCCCCGGAGCAGGCACCCGCGGGCGCCGTCAGCTCCAGGATCGTCAGTCCGAGCGGGCTGCCGAAGTCCTGGAGCGTCGCGGCGACCATCGCGTCCCGGCCCAGAGCAGCGATGTGAGAGGCCGCCTCGCTGGTGAACGCCTCGCCCTCGCAGTAGCCGATGTCCGGGAGATACTGGGCGAATCGATAGCCGAGAAAGTTGAACTCGACGCTGCCGCCCAGGAGGAGGCCGCGCCCCATGGGCGCCAGTGTCCGCACGAATCCCATCTTCAGCGGGATCGGCAGCGCGCGCCAATCTCCACCGGCGCTCCGGCGCGCGACGATCCCGTCGTCCATTCCAACGATCGTCCCGAGCTGGGGATGGTGGAGGATCGAAGATGGGCCCGCATCGGACGGGAGGAGCTCCTCGGTGACGATGCCGTGGTCGTAGATCACCACCGAGTTGCGATGCTCGCCAGCGCCGATCGCGGCGGCGATGCCCGGCGCGATCCAGGCAGCGGCGGGCAGAAAGATCCCACTGTGCGGCCTCACGCTGGTGAGCATCTGCCAGCGCTCGCCGTCGAAGCGCGCGAACGTGATCGCGCGGGTGCTGCTGGAGGTCGCGAAGAGCTCGAGCGATGCCTCGGGATCGGTGGGGCCGACCAGAGCCAGGTAGCGCACCGGGCCGAACGCGGTCGTGGTGGTGACGGTCTCCAGGCCGTCGATCGAGCCGCGGGCGAGGGTGCCGCGATCCGAGAGCATCCACAGCTCGCCGTCCGCGGCGAGGTAGGCGCCTCGGTACTTGCGATCCTCGAGCGCGCCGACCCGCTCGAGCGCACCGCTTCGGTGGAGCCGGTAGACCCTGCCGTTTCGCGAGCCCGCCAGCGTGCTCTCGTCGTCGTACGGGAGCAGAAATGCGGTGTCGTCGTGTCCATCCTCGGGGACCGAGATGGTCACCGGATCGAGCGCCGCACGGCTGGCGCTGCAGACGTTGTCCAGAGGCAGGTCGAGGCGGCGCAGCGCGGCGGCCACCCCATCGCTCATCTCGACGGCGCTCCACGCACCGACGTCCGCCTGCGCGGAGTCGATCCGCCGCGGCAGAGGCAGGCGTAGATCGTCCCTCGGCGTATCGAGGAGCGGCTGCCGTCCGGGCGAGAGGCCGAGGCGCTCGATCGGGCAGCCGTAGCCGAGCGCGACGAGCTCGGGATCGCCGCGCCAGGAGAGGGCGGGATAACCACCGCCTGCGGCGAGATCGAACGCCGTCACCCACTGCACGGCGTCGCCGTCGAGCGCGACCATGACCATGCCGGCGCTGTCGGCGTCGCTCGGAGGCGGCGCGAGCACGCGCTGATCGTGACAGCCCCCGGCCACCAGCAGGAGGGCCGCGCAGGCCGGCCGAATCACTTCGGTCGCGCCCAGTCGGGGACCTCGATGGCGTCCTTGTCGAGGTCGTTCGACGCCGGGATCGGTTTGGCCGGCCTGGCGCGCTTGAGCGGCTTCTTGGCGGGTCTCTTGATCCGCTTGGGCGGCTTCTTGTCCTTGCGAAGCTGGACCGAGAGCTCGCCGTCAGAGAGGGGGACGATCCCGTTCTCGTACGTCTCGAAGCCTTCGGCCTCCACACGAAGCGCGACCTCCTCCGAGCCGCGGGGCAGCAGGATGGTGCTGGGCACGGCGCCAAGGACAACGCCGCCCGGACCCAAGAATCTTCGCGCCTTCGGGACGCCCGACGACACGGATCTTCACCTTGTCCGGCACCGGCGGAGCGATCGGTGGTGGCGGCGGCGGCGGCGAGACCGGCGGCGCGACGGTCGACTTCGCCTCCTTGTCCGCGCCGGCCGGCTGCTCGCCGAGGGGGAGCGCGAAGACGATCGCGAGGGCCGCGCCGCAAGCCAGCACGAGCAGCGCAGGCAGCGCGGAGCGGCCCTTGGGCTGGATCCCGATGGGGAGCGACTGATGGGTCGCGCCGGGCTCGCGGGCGAAGGCGACCGGGGCGGTCGGACCGCTGGGCTGCGTGTTCTGCGAGGCGCGGCTCGGGTAGGCCGGTGCGCCGTGGGCGGAGGGCGCCGAGATCGGATCGCCCGTCGAGCCGGTGGCGATCAGCTCATAGCCCGCCGACTGGGCCGCGACCTCGAGCGCCTGGACCGCCTCCTGGAGACTTTGGGGCCGGTTGGCCGGCTTCTTCTCGATCATCCGCATGATCGGCGCATCGAGCTCCGGAGGAACGGCCGGGTTCGCGCGCGACGGGACCTCGGCGGCCGCCGTCATCTGCTTCATCAGCACCTCGACGACGTTCGAGCCGCGGAACGGCAGGTGGGTGGTGACGAGCTGATACGTGAGCACTCCGAACGAGTAGATGTCGGTCCGGTGATCGACGTCTGGGCCCTGGCATTGCTCCGGAGACATGTAGTCGGGCGTGCCAACGGCGGCGCCGGTGGCGGTGTGGTGCTGCCGCGGGAGCTCGTCGGAGAGCAGCTTGGCGATGCCGAAGTCGAGCAGCTTGGGGAACGGCCGCCCCTCGTCATCGAACGTGAGAAAGACGTTGGCGGGCTTGAGATCACGGTGCGCGATCCCGGCGGCGTGCGCTGCGTCGAGCGCGCGGCCCAAGAAGCGCAGGATCAAGAGCGACTGCTCCAGCGGGAGGCGACCGTCGTTCTTCTTCAGGTACTCATCGAAGGGGACGCCCTCCAGCAGCTCCATCACGTGGTAGTGGCGGCCGTCGGGCAGCTGGCCGAACGAGAAGATGTCGATGATGTTCTTGTGGCGGATCTGGTTCACCGCCCGGGCCTCCGCGATGAAGCGGGACACCACGGTGGGATCTGCCGAATACTTGCGGCTCAGCACCTTCACCGCGACCTGCTTGCCGATCAGCGGCTGGATGGCGCGATAGACGGTCCCGAACGTGCCGCGGCCGATGAGGCCCTCGATCACGTATTCGCTGACCTTCGAGCCGACGGGGAGCTCGGGATCCGCTGGGAGGAGATCTGAATCGACCGACACCACCGCTCCTGGTCGCGCCCACGCGGGAAAAACAGCGGGATCTTAACCCCTTCTGGGCCCGCCCAGAGAAACGCGGTGAGCGCGGTCAAGGATTCCTACCATGGGACGGGCGTGAGGGGCGATCCCGCAGGCCGATCGGGTGGGCGCCTGTGGTATTGCGGGCATCATGGCGCTCGATCGGGACCAGGCCTGGCGGCTCCTCACCACGTGGACGGCGACGGAGTCGCTCCGGAAGCACGCACGCGCGGTGGAGCTGGTGATGCGCGCCGCCGCGCTCGAGTACGGTGGGGCGGACGCCGACGTGGAGACCTGGGGGATCGCGGGCATGCTCCACGACGCCGACTACGAGCAATGGCCCGAGTCGCACCCGAAGAAGACGGTGGCCTGGCTGACCGAGCAGGGCGAGCACGCGATCGCCCACGCGATCAGCGCGCACTACACCCGGTGGGGCGTCGCCTACGAGACCCCGCTCGATCGAGCGCTCCTGGCCTGCGACGAGCTGACCGGATTCATCGTGGCGTGCGCGCTGATCCGACCCGAGGGCGTGACCACGCTGACCGCCGCCAGCGTCAAGAAGAAGCTGAAGGACAAGCGCTTCGCGGCCTCGGTCGAGCGCGAGGAGGTCACGAAGGGCGCCGAGCTCCTCGGGGTCGAGCTCGAGCGACACATCGACTTCGTGATCCGCGCTCTTCAACCGCACGCCGAAGAGCTCGGGATCCAGGGCCGCCTCACAGCTCCGTGAGCTTGCCGCCGGTGACGGTGTACTGCTTCGACGGATCGACCTCGTCCGGGATCTGCGCGAGCACTCGATCCGGCTGCGGGCCGATGCGCGTCCCATTGGGGATGATGCGGCCCGGCGCGACGAAGATGTCGGCGCCCACGAACGCCTCGTGGCCGATGCACGGCCCCAGCACGGCCAGCCCGGTGTCGACCACGCCGTCCTCGGCCTTCACCTTCACGGTGCGCCCGGGCAGCACGTCGAGCGGCGTGGTTCGCGGCGTGGTGGCGGCCCTCCGGCCCACCAGGCACATCTGCATGCTCGCGCCCACGTTCGCCTCCTCCATCGTCACGGAGGAGTACACGAGCGTGTATTTGCTGACGTAGGTCCGCGCGCCGATCACGGAATAGGCGACGTTCGCGCGCTCCTCCACGTTGGCGCCCTCGCCGACGATCGAGCAGCGGACCAGCGCCTGCGCGCCGATCTTCGCGTTGTCGCCGATGATCGATCCCTCGACGCACGCGGTCGGATGGATGTCGACGTTCTTCCCCACGAGATTGGCAGCGCCCAGGACGCGCCAGATCATCCGGCCCCGTCGGAAGAGGAGCGCACGCACCAGCATCCACGCCGTCCACAACGGCCGGCGGACCACCGTGTCGACCCAGCGGATCTGGATAGAGAGCCGGTTTGCCTGGAGCACGTGCAGCCAGTGACGAACGTGCAGCACCACGCTGGTGGTGAGCGGATGGCGCCACGCCGAGATGCCGGTGATCTGCTCAGGCACCGGGAAGTCGATCACGCGCTCCTCGTAGACCACCTGCAGCGGCTCGCCGGCGGACGGATCGAACGCCTGGCCGGCCGCCACTCCCCAGAAATCGAAGAGCGCGTGGGACTCGGTCCGCTCGAAGTCCTGCAGAGCGGCGAACGCGCGGACGAAACCGGCGTCGATCGGGAGCGCGAGCCTCACGCTGGGGCGGCCCTTCTTCTTCCAGCGCGAGAGGAAACTCTTCAGCACGCGGCGCGTGAAGAGAACGTCGTCCTTGAAGACCAGCTTCGGCGCGGCGTCGAGCGGGATCTCGGCGGCGTCGGCGACGTCGATCCGCTCGATGCCGAAGCGGGTCAGGAGATCGGTCTGCCACCCGGCGAGGGATCGGAACCCGCCGATCGGGAGATCGCGCGCAAGATCACCGAACGGCGCGATCGGGCGAGAGGCCGCGACGACGTAGGCGCGCACGGTCGCTCCGTACCACGCGCCCGAGGATCAAGCCGAGCCTGACCGCGTGCGGACCTGGGAACTGCGGGGATCTCGTCAGTGGTCGGCGCGGGGCCCCACCCCTGCGGCCGAGCTCGCGGAGGCGGGGCAGCTCGGCGTGGAGCGCATTGCCCGGGCATGAGGTCCGGGCGCCTGGATGCTCGCGACGGCCGAGGACGTTGATGTCGTCGACCGGGATACCGTACTCCTGCGCGAGCATACCGAGGATGCGGCCACCGCCCTGGATCATCGACTCAGGCGGGACCTTCGGCTGGAGCTCGGCTCGATCGCAGGTCGCGTCGCCGGGATCGAAGCAGCCGATGAAGCTGACACCGACGTTGTTGGTGTTGTCGTTGGCGACGTGAGCGCCGAGATAGATCGCCTCGCGCGCCTCCCCAATCAATCCGTCGCTAGGAGCGTGTAGCGCGTAGCGCTACCGCGAGCCCGGTCCCGGTCCCGGTCCCGGTCCCGGTCCCGGTCCCGGTCCCGATGGCGATCATGCAGCCCGGCGTGCGTTCATCGACTTGATGAGGCGCGTGAGCATCTCGACAACGCGCTTGAGCTTGGCTTGGCGGCTTGGACCTTCTGCTCGTTGGTGAGTCGGCGCCTCAAGCAGGTGTGGAGTGAGGCGGCGCTTTCGGTGCCAGAGCGAAGTGCCATCCGATAGAAGCGAGCCCCCGCGAGGCGAGCGACCGTACTCGCCTCGAATGATGATCGCGCTGCTTCTGTACGCCTACTGCACCGGCATCTATTCGTCGCGGAGGATCGCGCGGGCGACCTACGAAGACATTCCATTCCGGGTGCTGGCTGGAGAAAGTCATCCCCACTTCACGACGATCAACGAGTTTCGGCTCGTCCACCTGGAGGCACTGAAAGCGCTCTTCCTCGAAGCCCTGAAGCTTTGCCAGAAAGCGGGTTTGGTGCGGCTCGGACACGTCGCACTCGATGCTCGAAGGTGCAGGCGAACGCGAGCAAGCACAAGGCGATGACCTACGAGCGGATGGCCGAGGAGGAGAAGCGGCTGTCTCTCGAGATCGAAGAACTGCTGGCGCGAGCGGGCACGATCGACCAAGAGGAAGACGAGCGGCTGGGCGTTGAAGAGACTGAAGAGGACATCCCAGCGGAGCTCGCTCGCCGTGAATCCCGCCTTGCCCGCATTCGAGAAGCGAAGGCTGCGCTGGAACAGGATGCCGCCAGGGCTCGCGCGGAGAAATTGCGCAGGCAAGCCGAAGAGCAGCAGAGCAAAGCGGATGATGCTCTTGTGGATCTGGTGGAGCAGAAGCGAGCGAGAACTCGAGCCGAGAAGGCAAGAGCGCAGCTGACCAGCTCGAACCATCCCCAGACCCAACTGAACGAAGTGATGGATGGCCGCATCATCGCGTTCCTGCAAATGTGGACGGCACACCGAGGCCCAACGCTCAGAGGAACTTCATCGACTCAGACAGCAGGATCATGTTGAAGGAGGGAGCGTACCTCCAGGCCTACAATGCCCAAGTTGTCGTAGATGAGCACGCTCAGGTGATTGTCGCCGACGGGGTCAGCAACCAGGCACCTGATCAGTGATCAGCAACACCTCGTCCCGATGTTCCAGCCCACACCTGCCTCGCTCGCTCGCAAGCGAATGCGAGACAAGTTGCAAACGCGCGACGGCAAGGCGGTCTACCCCCGCAGGAAGAGTATCGTCGAACCGGCGCTCGGACAGATCAAAGGGGTACGAGGATTCCGCCGGTTCTCGCTCCGCTCCTTCTTCAAGGTACGAGCCGAGGGGACGCTCGTCTGCCTCACCCACAACCTGCTCAAGCTCTACCGATCGAAGCTCGCGACCGTCGCGAGCGTCTGACTCAAGGCAGCCATCTTCAGATCGGGATCGGGACCGGGACCGGGACCGGGACCCGGACCGGGGTCGCGTGAGCGCTTACGCGCTACACGCTCCTAGCTGTCCTCGAGCAGCTCCGCGAACGCGCGGGTGGTGGCGAACTTCAGCAACGGTAGGTGCCAGGCGCGTTCGATCCGCCCCTCCGAGAGCGTCTTGAGCGCGCCGATCGCCGCGACCAGCGAGCGGCTCACCACCAGGCCCGAGCGATCCGCCGTCCGCAACACCGCGGCCCGCTCGGCGGCCAGCGTAGGACGGGCCGGATCTGCGAACCACCGCGACGAGAGATCGATCAACCGCGCGCGGGAGTTCGGCGGGATCGCCTTCTCCAGCGCACGACCGCGTTTCCGCGTGAGCTTGGGATCGCCGTGCGGTGCCGCCGGATCTTCGGTGCGCGCCAGCCCGACCAGCGCGTCGCGAAGAATGTCGAGCGGCAGCACCGCCAGCGAGAGCGCGCGAGGGCGAAGCAGCGAGAGCGAGCGGCCGATCAGGAACCGAAGCTCCTCTTCCGGTCGCTGGGCCGCCAGCGCGAGCGAGACCATCAGCGCCGGCTGGTCGCCGACGAGGCGGGGCGCCACCGCCTCGGTCGCGTCGTCGCGCACGTACACCGGAGGCATCTCGACACCGAGGACGCCCACCGCGTATTCGAGCGGGCGGCTCACCTGAATGCCGAGCCCCGCCGCGCCCACCAGGTCGCGCTTGCGCGGGTGCGGCTCCGAGATCTCGTCGGCGAACGCCTTCATCGGCGCATGGCCGAGCCCCGCGAACATCGCTGCCAGCGCCGACTCCTCCTCTGGATGGGGCGGCACCTTCACCGGGCTGAGCGCGTTCATCATCTGCGTGGTGATCGCGCGGGAGGCCTCGCCGTTGACCGGCATCCGCAGCTCGATCGGGTGGCCCAGCGCGTCGAGCAGCTCCTTCGTCAGGCGCGCCAGGTCATAATGCCCGCGCATCGCCCGCAGCTGCATCAAGCGCACCAGACCGTCGAGGTAGCCTGGGTCGCGCTCGACGAGCTCACCCCAGGCGTTGATCGACTCGTCGAGCAGCTTGGGTGCCGAGGAGGGGTTCTGGGAGGCCACCGAGTCGAGCAGCCGCGCGTAGTCCTCGCGGTAGCGCGCCACCGCGGGTGCGAGCTCGAGCAGTCGACGGCTCACGGAGAGGGCACGTTCGGGCGCCTCGAGGCGGTAGCGATACAAATCGACGGCCCGCTCGTAGAGCGCGACGGCGGCCTGCGTGCAATCGCCGTCGGGCGCGTCAATCGCGGTCGATTCGTCCTCGAGGAACCCGGCCGCGGCCTTCTCGACAATCGAGGCCAGCTCGCTGAGGTCTCCGTCGAACTCGAGCATGACCTCGAGATCGCCGCGGGCCTCCCGGTGCGTGGGCGCGGCGTCGACCGCCTCGATGAGGAGCGCCTTGGCGTCGAGCCGATCGCGCCCCGGTCCGGCCGCCAGCCGCGCCGCCCGCAGCAGCAAATCTGCACGAGTGCGGCCCGACGAGAGGCGCGCCGGGAGCGTCAGCGCCTCCGCGGCGCCGGCCGCGTCGCCGAGCTCATCGCGGTACTTCGCCAGCAGATTGGCGACGCTCAGGTCCTCCGGGGCGAACGTCTGCGCCTCGGAGAGCATCGCGGCAGCCCGCGCGGCGTCGCGGACTCCCGCCAGCAGCTGCGCCCCCTTCATCAACGCGTCGCGTTTTTGCCGGGGCTCCCGCACCAGCGCCGCCAGCTTCTTGTGGGCCTCGGCGGCCTCGAACGCGTCACCGAGCTGCGCCAGGACGTCCGCCAGGATCTCCAGCGGCTCGACCAGATTCTCCGCCAGCTGGTGCGCCTTCTTGGCCAGGCGGGAGGAGGCCGCCGGATCGCCGAGCCGCTGCTTGGCGCGCGCCATCCGGAGATAGATCGGCGCCCGCTCAATCGCGGCCATCGCGCCCTCGTGATGGAGGATCAGCGTGGCGGAGAGATCGTAGGTCCGCTCATCCTCGCCCTTCTTCTCCATCAGTGCGGAGAGGCGCTCGAGCGGCTCGCGCATCGACGGCACGCGAGCCAGCGCCTCCTCGTAGGCCGCGAGGGCCTCCTCCACGTTGGAGAGCCGCTCCGCCGCCGTGCCGGCCGCGCGATAGAGCTCGGCCGCGTGGTCCGGATCGGAGAGGCCGCGACCCGCCGCAATCAGGTGCGGATAGGCGCCCTCGTGATCCTGGCGCGAGAGCAACAGCTCGCCGACGGCCGCCTGCGTCGCCAGATCTTCCGGATCGTTGAGGAGCACGTGCTCGAAGTGCTCGAGCGCCTTGAGCTCGTCGCCGAGGTGCATCAGCGCGATCTGCCCGGCGCGGCGCGAGAGCTCGGCGCGGTGGCGCGGCTCGGCGACCAGCTCGGCCGCCCGCGCCGCCAGCTCCTGGGCGCGGACGAAGTCCTCGGCCGCCTCGGCGACCGGGAGCAGCGCCAGGAGCGCGTCGAGGCACATCGGATCGATCTCGTGGGCCGACTCGTACTTGGCGAGCGCGTCGAGGTCGTCGCCGCGCGCCGCCAGCATCCGACCGATCTTCACCAGGAGGCGGGCCCTCTCCGCGTCCTCCTCCTGCTCGCTCAGGCGCTGGAGCGTCTCGATGGCGCGATCCCGATCGCCCCGTCGCTCGGCCACTCCAGCCAGCAGCTCGAGCGCCGGCTTGTGCCGCGGCACCAGCGCGAGCGCGGCGCCCAGCGCGTCCGAGGCGGACTGCAGATCGTAGTGAACGTCGGCGCGGATCTCGGCGATCGCCACCCAGGTGTGCGCCTGTTCGTCGCGGTCCGGAAGCGCGAGGACGCGGCGCTCCAGGATGTCGACCACGCCGTCCCAGTCGCCGTGCTCACGACGAAGGCGCTCAATCTCGTCCATCAGCTCGAGGTTCTTCGGATCCTCGGCCAGCGCCGTCGTGAGCATGTCCAGCGCCAGCTCGATCCGGCCGAGGCTCTTCTCGGCGGTACTCGCGATCTCACGGCGGAGCTCGACGCGGGCCTTCGCGTTCTCGAGCAGATCGAGCCGGCGGATCCGTGCGTCGACCACGTCCTCCCAGCGGCCGGAGGCCTGCGAGAATCCGCTCGAGCGCCGTCAGGAGCCAATCGTCGCGCGCGCGTTCCTCGAGACCGATCCGCACCATCTTCTCGGCGGCGTCCGGATCGTCGAGGTGCTCCTCGTAGATCGAAGCGATCCGGAGCCGCAGCTCTGCCCGCTCCTCGCCCTCGAGGCGGCTGAGCCCTTCGGAGAGGAACGCGACCAGCTCGTCCCATGATCCGGTACGTTCCAGGATCTCGGCGGCCTCGTCGCGGACGGCGGCCGGATCGGGGGCGCGCGCCGCGAACTCCCGGAGGATCGAAGCGGCGCGCTTGGGCTGCGCCAGATCGGTGTCCGCCACCGCGGCCGCCTGGCGGACCAGCGGCCAGGCCTCGGCGGGCTCGCGACCGAGGGCGCGCTCGAGCAGCAGGTCGATCCGGTCCTCGTGGCGATCGCCGGCGCTCAACATCGCGAGGAGCCGGTCGAAGACGCGCGGATCGTCACCCGCAAAGGACTGGAGCGCCTCGAGCCGTGCGATCGCCGCCGGTGGATCGACCAGATCCTCGAGCTCGACCTCCGCCAGGCGGAGCCCCATCTCGATCTCGACCTCGCGCCCGAGACTCCGCGAGACCTTCTGCACCGTGTCGATCAGCAGCGGGTAGCCCTGCGCCCGGCGGCCCAGGCGAACCGTCTCCTCCAGCCGCGCCGTCGTCGGTTCGAGCTGCACCAGCCGGACCATCGAGAAGAACGCCCGCTCCGCCTGCCCCAGCTCTTCGGTGGCACGCACCACCTCCTCCAGCGTCCGGACGATCCGCGGGCGATCGTCGGTTGCGGTCGCGGTCTGCAACTCGGCTTGCAAGCGCGCGAGCCGGGAGTCGACCGTGGGCGGTGGGACGGGCGCGGGCGGAGGAGCCAGGGGCGCCGCGGCCAACGACGCATCGATCGCATGCGCTTCGATCCGAGCGTCACTCACGTCGCGAGTGTCCTCGTCGATCGTGTCGGAGGGCGCCGGCGGATCGGGCGGTGGCGGCGGAGGAGGCAGGCGGCGCTGCGGCGGCGAGATCGGTATCTCGTCATCCTCGGGCGGCGGCGGCGGCGTCTGGCGGCCGGCCTCGATCTCCTGCGTCGTCAGCGGCACGACCAGCGGGACGGAGTCGAGTGAGATCGAGACGTCGTCCGGCGGCGGAGGAGGAGGTGGTGGCGGCGAGGGCGAAGCCGCGGAGGGCGGCGGGGAGGCCTGTCGCGGCGGCGGCGCGAAGTGGGTCTCGTCCTCCGGCGGATAGCCGTCGCCCTCGAACTCGGTCGGCGCCTCATCCGCCAGCACCTCGATCGCCGACGAGCCCACCATCTCGTCGAGGCGCAGGTCGTCGGTGGGAATCTTGGGGTCGGGGGCCGCGGTCTGGGGCGCCTCGCGCCCCGGCTCCAGCTCGAGGATGCGGCCGTTCGTGCGCTCGAGCGCCTCCGCATCGTCGAGCCGTTCGTAGAGGCCGGCGAGCTTCTCGAGCTGCGCGACGGCCTCGGGCGAAGGAACGAGCTCCGCCACCTCCATCTCCAGGAGGCGCGCCATCTGCTCCAGCTCGTCCTTGCGCTCGTGCAGCTTCATCAAGCGCCGTCTCGCCTCCACGTGCGACGGCTCGTCCTCCAGAATCGCCCAGTAGACCCGAGTGGCGTCCTCATGTTGGCCGAGCACGTTCGCATAGATGTGGCCGAGCTTGAGGCGAAGATACGTCTTGAGTAACGCATTCTCTGCGGCCCCGGTCACCCATTCATAGATCTGAGCCACCGTGCTCAGCTCGCCCCCGACCAGACCGAGGCGCATCACCTCATCCAGCAACTCTCGATCTTCCGGGTTCATCTTGAGCGCACGGTTGAGAGCCTGGAGCGCGCGCGCGTAGTCCTCGTGCTCCAGCTCGAAAATGCGAGCCAGCTCTCTCTCGAGGCGAATGCGGTGTGGCCCTTCGCGCCGCTCGCTCGCGGTCTGCTCCAGCACCTCGGCCAGACCATCGAACCGCTGTCGCTCTCGGAACACATCTTCGACACCCTGCAGGATCTCAGGGTTGCCGCCGTCGTCGACCAGCGCAGCCTTGAGATAGGCGAGCGCACGCTGGTGATCGTTGAGCGGTCCCAGGTGGAGCTCCGCGAGCCGCAGCGAGAGGGCGGCCCGGATCCGCGGATCCTCCTGGTTCATGATCAGATCGCCGATCACCACGGCCACCTCTTGGACATGTTCGGTGCGCTCACCGAGCTGCTGCAGGCGGCTGATGATCCGGATGTTCTGCGGCGCCAGACGCGAGGCGGTCTTCACCTCCTCGAACGCAGCGTGCGCATCACCAAGCCGCTCCGAGAGCAGCTCGGCGATGTAGAGGTGGAGCGTGGTGCGCTCGCCGTCGTCGCGCGACCGGGCCAGGCGCCGGCGGTACAGCGCGATCAGATCGTCCCAGCGGCAGAGGTCGTGGAGGAGCGTACCCAGCGCGAAGAGCGCTCGCCGATGATCCTCCGCGAGCTCGAGGATCCTTTGATAGCGGTCCGCGGCCGTCTCGAGATCGCTGAGCTCCTCCTCGTAGACCAGCGCCGACTCGACGAGCGCGTCGATGGCGAGCTTCTCCTCACCCCGCTCCGTGAGGAGACGGGCGCGCTCGGAGAACACGCGCGCGTAGTCGGCAAAGGCCTTCTCCGCCCGGGCGGTCTCGCGCACCAGACGCGCTGCATCCTCGGAGGTGGGATCCTGGAGGAGCGCCGCGACGTGTCGCTCGAGCTCGGACAAACCGACCCGAACCTACACAAAGACCGAAGTGGGCGGTAGGGATCGACGGATCGACTATTCGAACGCGGAGATGCCGGTCAGCTCGCGGCCGAGCACCAGCGTGTGGATGTCGTGCGTGCCCTCGTAAGTGTATACGCTTTCGAGATTGGCCATGTGCCGGAACACGGGATACTCGTCCGCGATCCCGTTGGCGCCCAGCATCTCGCGCGCGGTCCGCGCAATCTCGAGCGCCGCCCTCACGTTGTTCCGCTTCGCCAGGCTCACCTGGACGTGATTGTAGGTGCCGGCGTCCTTCATCCGACCGAGCTGGAGCGCGACCAGCTGCCCCTTCACGATCTCGGTGATCATCTCGGCGAGCTTCGCCTGCACCAGCTGGAAGCTCGCGATCGGCTTTCCGAACTGGATGCGCTCCTTGGAGTAGTCGAGCGCGGCCCGGAAGCAGGCGATCGCAGCGCCCAGCGCACCCCAGGCGATGCCGTAGCGCGCCTGTGTGAGGCAGGACAGCGGGCCGCGCAGGCCGGTCGCGCCCTCCAGAATGTGCGTCTTCGGCACGCGCACTTCGTCGAACACCAGCCCGCTGGTGATCGAGGCGCGGAGCGAGAACTTGCCTTCGACGTCGTACGCCGTGAAGCCGGGGAGATCGCGATCGACGACGAAGCCGCGGATGTTCTCCGGGCTGTTGCCGCCGACCTTGGCCCAGACGATCGCGACGCCTGCCACCGAGCCATTGGTGATCCAGAGCTTCTCCCCCGACAGCACGTAGTGGTCGCCGTCCGGGATCGCCTTCGTGATCATGCCGCCCGGATCGGAGCCGTAGTCCGGCTCGGTCAATCCGAAGCAACCGATCAGCTCGCCGCTCGCCATCTTGGGGAGGTAGCGCGTCTTGATCGCCTCGGTGCCGTACTTCCAGATCGGGAACATGGCGAGCGAGCCCTGCACGCTGGCGAACGACCGCAAGCCGGAGTCGCCGCGCTCGAGCTCCTCCATGGCGAGGCCGTAGATGGTCGAGGAGAGGCCGGGACAGCCGTAGCCGGTCAACGAGGTACCGAGGAGCCCCATCTCGCCCAGCTCGGTCGACAGCGAGGTCGGGAAGGTGCCGTTCCGAAAGTGCGGCGTGACGATGGGGAGGAAACGCTCGTCGACCCAGCGGGCCACACTGTCGCGCACCATCCGCTCCTCCTCCGAGAGCAGCGAATCGACCTGGTAGAGATCCGTCCCGTGGAAAGGCTCCGCCATATGGAGACGGAAGCTAGTGTCATTCGTCCGCTTTGACGAGCGGGATGTCCAGGAGCGGCGGAATCTCCCGGGCCGACGCAAAGGCGATCTTATAGGGTTTATAGCCGGGCGCCTCGACGCGCAGCCGGACCTCTCCGCTGGCGGGGAGGTCGTTCAGGAAGATCATCTTTCCCTGCGCGGCCTGCGCATCGTTGATGAACAGCGTGCCCTCCACCGGCAGATCGATCCGCGGCGGCTGACGCTCGAGATCGACCGTCAGCGTGTACGTCCGCCCGCGTCCGATCCCTTCGGTGATCTCGCGCAGCGCCCGCTTGTAGCCGTCGAGACGGAACTCGATGAGGTGCCTCTTCTCAGGCTCGACACGAACCAGCAGCGGCGTCTTGCCGGCGACCAGCGATCCGTCGACCGTCACCACGGCGCCCTGAGGTCCCGAGTCGAGCTTGAGCTTGGGCCAGAACGTATTGGTGAAGAGCCAGAGGTAGCCGAGCACGGCGAGCAACGAGAGCGCCACGCCGAACGTTCCGATCACCATCGCGTTGCGGCGGAAGAAGGACTGCGATTGCGGGATCTGGTGCTGGGAGTACGACGGATGGTGCTGCGGATGCGGCTGCGGCGGATACGGATACTGGTTGGGTGGTGTGTACGGAGGCGGTGCGTGCGGCGCCTGCGGCGGGAACTGCGGAGCGGGTGGCGAGTTGGTTCCGCGCGACGCGATCGCCCGCCGCGCGGCGGCGTCGTCGGACCAGTCGAGCGAGGAGCCGTCGATCTTCCCCGCGATCCACTTCCCGGTCTCGGGCCCGATGTGGAGGCTTTCGGGTGGATCCATCGGCCGCGGCTGCACCAGCGGCGGCACGGGCGTGTTGCGCTTGCGCTCCTCTCGGGCCGGCGGCGCCGAGCGCACGTCCTTGGCCAGCGCCGGACCGTCCTCGCCCATCACGATCCGGAGCGGGCCTTCGATCGGACGCGGAGCATCCGCAGGATCCGCGGGGCCGGCACCGGCGACGTCCCGCGCCACGGCGTCGGGCTCGCGGACGGAGTCGAGCACCAGCTCTTCCATGCGCAGGCTGGGATCGTCGGGGGTGGATTCATCTCGCACCAGCGCGACGCCCGGCGAGCCTCGACGCCGGCTCGCTTCGCGCTGCACCTCGGCGGCGTCGATGCCGTCCAGGATGGTGGCGTCGCCGCTGCGATCGTCGGCCTCGGTCGCGCCACCTTCCCAGTCGTCGTCGCTCCCGAACCGGACCATGTCGTCGAGGGACGACTGCGATCGATGGGCCGTGGGGACGATGGTGGCGGCGTCCGCCAGCTCGTCGCGATCCACCACCTTCGGGAGCCGAGAGTCGGCCTCGAGGCTCACCATCGAGACCCCGGCGAGCGTCTTGCTGTCGTCGAGGTCCTCGGTCTGGTCCGCGTAGGCCGCGATGTCGGCCGCGGATACCGCGGGCGTGGCGATCGTCGGCGCGGCGAACTCGTCCTCGTCGTCGACGATCCCCGGAGCGGTCGAGCCCCCGTCCATGGCGTCGAGCTGGGGCGCGCCGACGGTCGGGTCGTCCCCGAAGTCGAAGCCGCCCGCGATGGTCTGATCGTCGAGGTTCGGCCCCGATCCCGGCGCGGCCGACGAAGGCAGCGCCGGCTCGGCCATCATGTCCTCGTGCAGCTTATTGCGATCGGTGCTCGACTCCGGAAATCCCATCGCCTCCGGGTTGCTCTTGCGGCGCGGCGCCGGCTCGTCCTCGTCGGTGTCGGGCCCGCTCGAGGGTGTGGCGGGGTCGTCGCCGGCGGCCGCCTTCTTGATGTCGGCGATCTTGAGCGAATCCTCGGTCTCGAAGTCGGGATCGACCACCGAGGAAGGTGTCGGATTCGAACGTCATCTCCGGCGTGATCGCCGGGAGCTTGTCCGAAGTGTCGATGTCGACGTCCGCCGTGTCCGCGAACGCTGCCGCCATCCCGGGCGTGCCCTCCGAGGCCGTCGACTCGTCCTCCGCAATCTTGCGCGCCGGCTTGGCGGCGAACGCGGACTTTCCGCCGCCGTTCTTCTTGCGGACCCGCTGGAGCAGCTCCTCGAGGACGCGCCGCTCCACGGGCTCGTCGAAGACCTCGCCCGCCACCTCCCGGATCCGCTGGGTGAGCAGCCGAGAGCCGCCCTGGACCTCGCGCCGCCAGGTGGCGTTCTGGAGGGTCACGTCCTGCAGCGCGTCGCCGAACGCCGCCGCCGAGGCCCAGCGGTTCTCGACCTTCGGCTCGAGCGCTTTCATGACGATGTCGCTGAGGTTGTTGGAGATCTCCGGGTTGAACTGCTTCGGCGGCGGGACCCGCCGCTCCTCGAACATCTGGATCGCCTCCATCACCGCAGCGCCCGCGACGGGGTGGCGGCCGGTGATGAGCATGTACACGCAGACGCCGGCGCAGAAGATGTCGGCCCGGGCGTCGATCTTCTCGTAGCGCACCATCTCCGGCGCCATGTAGCCAAACTTCCCTTTGAGGACGCCGGCCTGCGTCTGATGGATGCGCCCCTTGGCCCGGGCGATGCCGAAGTCGGTGAGCTTCACCTCCCCCTGCGTCGACAAGAGGATGTTCGCAGGCGTGACGTCCCGATGGACGATGTTGAGCGGCTCCCCCGCATGGTTGACCCGCGTGTGGGCGTACTTCAGGGCCCGGCAGAGCTCGGTCGCGATGTAGAGACCGACGGGGATGTCGGGCTTCTTGCCGGCGTGGACCCGCGCATCGGCCAGGCGCTCGACGGTGACGCCTTGGACGAACTCCATCGCGATGTAGTAGCGACCTTGGTCCTCCGAGAGATCGAGGACCGAGACCACGTTCTGGTGGTTGAGGAACATCGAGATGTTCGCCTCGTCGACCAGCATGTCGACGAACTGGCGATCGATCGCGAGCTCCTCGCGCAGGACCTTGAGGGCGACATAGGGTCCAAAACCTACGGGGCCCGCCTTCGCCGCGACGAAGACCTCGCCCATGCCCCCCGCCGCCAGCCGCCTCAGCAGCGTGTACCGGCCGAGGCTGTCCCCCACTTCCGGCATGTCCGGGCAGTATCGAGCGGCCCGGCGCCGAGGTCCAGACGCTAATCCTCTTTGGACGGAGGAAGCCGAGAAAGCACGAAAGGAAGCGCCGCCTGCAGGACCTCGTCGGGGCTCCGCCGCCCGTCGAGCACGATCGCCCCCTCGAACGCCAGGAAGGCGCGGCGCACCTCCTCCAGCGTGGCCTCGGACTCGAAGTCGTCGGACGATCGCCGTCGAGCGTTTATCCGCGCCAGCGCCTCGTTCACGGGCAGGTCGACGACGAGCAGCAGATCCGGCCGCGGCGCGATCGCTTCGCTCTCGAGGAGCAGCCGGGTGCGATCGAGACCGCGTTGTCCCTGATACGCCACCGTCGAGAAGTAGCTCCGATCCTGGATCACGATCTCTCCCCGCGCGAGCGCGGGGCGAACCACCTCGGTCACGTGCGCGCGCCGATCCTCGTGAAACAGCTGGAACTCTTCCTCCGGGCTGACCGCCGAACGGCTGGCCGCCGCCAGCGCCCTGATCCGCCGGCCCAGGGGACCGTCCGTGGGCTCGCGCGTTCGAAATACCCGAAATCCGCGAGCTTCCAGGGCCTCGCCCAGACCACCGGCGAGCGTGCTCTTGCCTGAGCCATCGATCCCCTCGAGGACGATCAGCCGCCCCGGATCCTCCGCCATGGGCGGACTATACTCCGGTGGAGATGGTCGCGACCGCTCTGACGGTCCTGCTGCTCGGCCTGGCGGCGCCCGAAGGGGACGACGATCGACCCTACGTCGAGATCCTTCAGTCGAGCGGCGCGATCGACGGCCCGGCGGAGGGTGGTCTGGCGGTCCCCCGCTGGGAGCGCGTCCGGCTGGAGCTTCGCGTTGAAAACCGCCTCTCCCACGAGGTCGACGATCTCGAGCTGGACGTCGCGCTCGTCTCGCCCGGAGACGGAACTTCGGTGATCCCAGGCTGGAGCTTCCGCACCCAGTCCGCCGCCGTCCTCCCGCCGAAAGAGGTCACCTACCTCCGGATCGCGCGCGAGCTGCCGGCGCGCCGCACCTCGCCGCCCGCCGACGAGATCGCGTACCGGATCCAGATCCGGAGCTACAAGCTGCACCCGCCGGACCTGGCCACTGCGATCGAGCTCCTGGGGAGCCCGACCAAGAGCGATCAGCGCGCCGCGCTCGCGAGCTATCAGCCGATGGACGACGATGAGGGCGAGAAGGTCCTCGGCGACGAGCTCGCCCTCGCCCTCGCCACCTTGCCATCCTCGCCGGCCGCCTCCGACGGGCTCCGCATGCTCTTCGCCGTGCACGCCATGGGCTCGCTCCGCGACGCGGACCACGTCGCCAACCTGCTCTACCTCCCCGACACCCTCGATCGCGGCGCCTGGGGCCGCGCGGTGATCGATCTCGGCCACCCGCATGGTGGCGGCCTCCGAGGAGGACGAGCCCCGCCTCCGCGTCCTGCCGTCGTGGGCGCGGGAGCAGTCGGCCCTTCTCCGCGTGCGCGCTGCCGACACGCTCGACGACGCGGCGCGAGACGCGATCCTGCGGATGGGCGACGCCGCCGTCCCGAACCTCCTGCGCCACTCGCACACCGCGCCCGAGCCCGAGGTCCGCGCCCGGGCCGTCCGCCTGCTCCATGCACTCGGGCGCTCGACCGTGCGCTCGCAGCTCTCGCTCCGCGACCCGAGCGCGCGCCTGGAGGTGATCGAGGTCCTCGGCGAGCTGGGCTCGCCCGAGCCGGTCTCGGCGCTGGTCGAGATCCTCCGTTCGCGCGATCACGCCCTCTCGAAGGCGGCCGGCGAAGCGCTCCAGCACATCGGCGCGGCCGCCGTCGACCCGCTCGTCGACGCCCTCGGCACGCCGCGGGACCAGCCCGTCATCGACGTCCTCAAGTCGATCGGAAAGCGCTCGCCTGACGCTATCCACGCGGCGGCGGCCCGCTACGGGATCACGACCGATCGCCGGGAGAAGCTGCCGGGACAGATCGATCGGCTCCAGCTCCACCTCCTCGAAGAACAGCGGGCGCGCTTGGTCGCGGAGATCGATCACGCGATCGAGCTCGGCCGCGAGGGCAGCTACACCGAAGCATTCAACCGCCTCGACGCCGTCTTCACTCAGGACGCCGATCTCTACATGAGCTACGCTCGCCCCATCGCGACGCTCTACGTCGCCCGCGGGCGGCAGCTCTTCGCGCGCGGCGACTACGACGCCACCATCCAGACGGTAAAGACCGGCCTCTCGATCCACACGACGCCCCACGCCATCGAGCTGTTGACGCACGCGCAGCTCCAGCTGGCGCTCGGCCTGATCGAGCTCGGCGACCTGGATCGGGCGCAGCAGACCATCGACTCCATCCAGACCGGCGTGCTGACCGCCGAGGTGCGCCGGGTCGAGGGCCACCTCCTCGCCAAGACCGCCCGCGCTGCCATCGAGCGGGGCGACTACGGCCGCGCCCGCGCCATGGTCGATCGCGCCCGCGCCATCGACGCCGAGGATCCCGACCTGGTCCTGGCCGACCGGCGCCTGATGCTCTCCGAAAACCTGGCGGTCGTGATCGTGCTGTCACTCCTCCTCCCGGCGTTTGTGCTCGCGATCGTGGTCTACATCCGGCGGCGCCTCGATTCGGCCCGTATGGAGCGGCTCGCCACCGCCATCGATCGCGGCGAGCCCGGACGGTGAGCCCGCCCGTATAGGCATGCCGGGGGTGCGGTTTCAGGTCTCGATGCTCGTGCTGCTCGGCGGCGCCGCCTGCGCACCACACCGGGTGGTCACGCCCACGTTCTCGCATCAGCCCGACGTGCGCCCGCGGAACCTCCGCCACGTCGAGCTGGACCTCTGCGAGTTCAACGTCGCCAACCGCGGGCGGAAGGACCCCCCGGCGGCGGTCGAGGCGCTCCGGACCTCGCTCCTCGACTACCTCCACGAGGCGGGCGACTACGGCGCGATCACCGAGTGTCGGCCCGAGGAGCTCGCCGCCGCCACCTCGCTCGAGCGCGTGAGCATGACCGTGCGGCTGATCCCGGATCACGAGACCTCGCGGAGCTGGTTCCTCGACGCCCTCTTCTTCTACCCGTTCTCCGGCTTCTGGCCGGTCACGCCGCTCTGGGGCCGCACCCTCGTCCGCGCCCAGGTCGGGCTGAGGACGAGCACCACCGAGCTCGCGCCCGTCGAGGTCCGCGCCAGCGCGCCGTTCTCGATGATCTTCTACTCGTGGTATCGAACCGAGCCCGTCGAGGCGGCGTACCGCCGGACCTACGACACCACCTTCCGTGAGATGGCGCGCCGCATCGCCCGCCGGATCGACGAGAACCTCCCGCTCGCGCAGCTCGTCATCACCAGCACCCCCGCGCTGCCCAGGCCCAAAGACCCCGACGACGCCGTTCTCAGCCTGGCGATGGACGTCCTGGAGTCCGAAGAGATCCACCTTCCCGAACGCGGGTTCCGCGTGATCGCGGAGCCGCTGGCCCACTCCGACAACCTCTTCTATCGGTACGTCGGCGCGCTCGGCGGGCTCGAGGCCAGCAAGACCGGCGGCGCCGCCATCGTCGAGTCCCGCGCCACGACCCGCTTCTCCGGAGCCGAGACGGTCGGCAGCGGCCGCGCGACCTCCGACGGCTTCCGCTTCGCGCTCTACCAGCCTCCTGACCGCACCGGGTTCTTCTTTCCGCCGCGGTTCGGCTTCTTCTCGCAGGACATCGAGATCTCAGGCTTCCGCGAGGCCCTCCCGGTCTTCGGCCAGGGCGCGGGCGCCGACATCCCCGCGGTGGTCACCGATCCCACCACCGGTGTCCCGGTCGACATCAACGCACCGATCACCTACGAGCTGCGGCTCAGGTCGGGCTACCTCGGCCAGGGCGCCGGCTTCAACTTCGTCGCCGGCACGGACGACCTGCAGCTCTTCAGCACGATCCAGGTCGCGGTCAACGCGTTCGAGGTGCGGCACACAGGCGTGACCATCAACCAGACCAACGTCGCCGGCTACAGCTTCTCGTTCTTCGGCTCGGGCGAGGTCAGCGCCCAGCTCGGGCTCGCGGTCCCCGCGATCCACCTGGCGATCCGCGGTGCCTGGGAGTTCGAGTGGTTCCGCGCCTTCGGCTATCCCGAGCCCCTCGAGTTCCAGGCGAGCGTCGCGTTCAACCCGGACAAGATGGTGTTCGAACGACAGCGTGTGTTCGTCGACGGCGCCACCGTCCTCACCTTCAACTGGCAGCTCTCGGCCATATACTCCTTCTGATGCGACGCTGGTTCCCCCTCCTCGCGCTCCTGGGTCTGACCGCCTGCGCCGAGGGCGGACCTCCCACGGTCACGCTCGCGGCCTCCGTCGTCATCGTCAACGAGAGCCAGTACACGCTCGAGGAGCTGCGCGTGCACCGCACCCCCGATTACCGCTCGGCCGACAACGTGCTCACGTCTGGCCTCGGGATCGACGAGGATATCCTCTTCTACGGAGACGGTGAGTGGTACCTCACGGTGCTCCGGGAGCGTTACCACCTGGGCCCGATCCTCGCGTTCACGACCGCGCAGCCGATCGACCTCGAGCGCGAGCGTGGCTACCGCCTCACGGTCTTCGACGAGTCCTTCCGCCTGGAGGACGACACCTGGCTCGATCCCGGCGCACCGGGGCGTCTGTACTACGGAGATCCGTATCCCGACGGCCGGCCGATCGCCGACGCAGGGGCGCCGGACTGAGAGCATTGGCCTCGCGAATGAGAGCGACGATCTCCAGAAGAAGCGCATCGGATGAGCTGCCGAGCGACATGCTTGCCAGCGAAGTTCCTTCGCGAGCTCGCGACACCGCCGAAGAACGCGCCTCGCAAACCTGAGCAACCGATCCGCGATCTCATCGCCCTTCATGAGCTGAAGTGCAAACGGAATCGCGCCCGGTTCTGCGCGCTACCCCGAGCCGAGATCCTCCTTCGCCGAGGTCAACCGCGCGAGCTCTGGGAAGAACTTCCTCATGTTCTTCACCTTCCGATCACCCGCACCGAAGGCCTCGCGGATGGTCTCGACCCTGAGATCCGCCGCAAAGTACTCCGGATGCGGATGCGTGTGCGTCGCCAGCAGAAACTCGCATACGGGATCGCACGTCAGCCCGAGCTGCGCGAGCGCCCAACCGCAGAAGTAGTCGGCCCGCGTCTCCTCCAGGCGACAGATCTCCTCCATCTCCTCCCGCGTCCGCGGCGCTTCGCGCAGGTACTCGGCCCAGCGACGCGGTCGATGTCCGATCTCGTGGGCGATCACGCCGACCTGCGTGTCGAGGCTGTGCGACCAACCGAACAGGAGCTCGCGCCCGACGTAGATCCGACCGTCCTTGTCGATGCTGGCGATCGTCCCCGTCGCCAGCGTGAGCGCGTAGTCCTCCTCCCGATCGCCCGCGAGCCGCGCGAGCTTCTTCCGGTAGACGTGGAGGCGTGCCATCAGCGCGGCGCTCTCCTCGTCCTCATCGAGGATGCGCGGCTTGGGGCGGCCGAACAGGCTGTCCTGGACCTGCTCGCCGACCGACTCGGCGCCTTCCTTGCCGCCGACCCAGTTCGGGCCGTAGGGGCTCCGAGAAACACCGCCGCCGGGAACGCGCGTCGCCAACGCCGCCGAGTCTACCTCACTGAGTTGTCACAGAGCAGGGCGCTCACGCCGCTCGTTCGGGCTCGGCGTCCAGCGGTGCGAACGTCGCCAGGACCCTGCGGCACGAGGCCGACACCGCGCCACCCGACGTCTCCGCCAGGTGCGACAGCTCGAGCCGCGCCTCCTCGGACCATCGGCCACAGAATCTGGAGCGCTCGCACCAGCCGGACAATCATCGTCTCGTCGGCGCTCACCCGCACGAACGCGCCCGCCCGCCACATCTTGAGCACCCGCCGCCGCAGCAGCCGCACCAGCTGCGGCGGTCCGATCAGGTTCTCCGGATCGATGGTGTTGAGCGCCTCGATGGCGGCGAGCGCCAGCCCGTCGTCCTCGCGGTCGACCACCGCCCGCATCAGCGCCGGCAGCGCCGGCAGCGCCGCCGCTCCGATCCGGCCCAGCTGCACCGCCGCCCGCGTCCGGCACTCTCCCGCCGGCTCCTGAACCAGCCGCGCCAGCCCCTCAATCGTCTCCTCGCCGCGCCCCAGCCCGAACAGCTGCACCGCCGCGCCGAGCCGATCCTCGGCGTGGTCCTCGCCGGCGAGCAGCTGCAGCAGCTCCTCCGCCACGCCGCTCGCGACTGCGCGCCGCCCTGCCAGGTCGTCCATGCGCACGGCCTTCGCAATGCGCGTGCCGGCGAGCGCGGGCGCGCGATCGCGGGATCGTCCGAATTCGGTCCGGATTTCGAACGCGTGTCCGGATTCCGGACGGACATTTCCCCCCGCATCCAACGCTTCCCAACCGCCGTGCGCGCCGACAGTATGGGCGCGGTGAAGCGCCTCCTCCCGCTCGCTCTCGTCGCGTCCGCCTGCGGCCCCACCGCCGTCGACGTTGCGTCGCTCTCGGATCCGGGTCCCTACGCGGTCGGCTACCGGACGTACACGGTCGAGTACACGCCACCGCTCGCGACGGAGCCGCGCCGAACCTTCGTGCTGGTCTGGTACCCGGCCGAGCCCTCGGAGGGAGAGCGGCCGTTTTACACGCTCAGGACGTCGGAGGTCGCGGTGGTCGACGCCCCGCCCGCCGATCTCGGACCCCGCCCGGTCGTCGTCTACTCCCACGGACACCAATCGTATGCGGCGTCGTTCAGCTACCTGATGGAGCACCTCGCCTCGCACGGCTTCATCGCGATCGCCCCGACGCACACCGGCAACACGTTCATCGACGGCGACCATCGCGAGACCGACATCTATTACCTGCGCAGCCTCGACGTGAAAGCGTCGCTCGACTACTTCGAGGCCCTGAGCGGCGACCCGCTCAGCGGCCGCTTCGGCCCCAAGAAGGCGATGACCGGTCACAGCTTCGGCGGATACACGACGTTCGCGTTGACCGGCGCCACCTACCCGATCGACGCCCTGACCGCAGGCTGCGACGCCGGCGACGGCAACGACGGCTTCTGCTCCACCCTGACGCCCGACAAGGCCGAGCTCTTCCGCGGCGGCTTCGAGGACCGTCGCTTCTCCGCGGCGGTCACGGTCGATCCCGGCGACTTCGAGCTGTTCACCGCGGACGGCGTCGCCCGGGTCGACGTGCCGGTGCTCCACATGATCGCCGACATCAGCACGCCGCAGGATCCCTTCTGGCCCGCGCTCCACGGGCCCGACGACGTGCGTATGCGCCTCATCGGCGGCGACCACAACGACTTCATCGACACCTGCTCCACGGGCATCACCGTGCGCTGCAGTGATCTGGATCCCGCCAAGGTGTGGCTTCCCGTTCGCGTCTACACGCTCGCCTTCCTCCGCAAGGTCCTGCTGGAGGAGGAGGGCCTAGACCCGATCCTCCAGGGCAAAACGCCCGTCTCCCCCCTCATCGAGCTGACCACGCGTCCGTAGGGCGACCGACCGATCGTCCACAGCACCGATGCTAGCCTCCCGTCCGTGGCCCACCGCTCTCCCATACTTCTCGGAGCGCTGCTCCTCCTCGCCGCGTGCAAGGGTGAGGAGACGACCGACGCGCCGCCCATCCCGTTCCCCGACGTCGAGGCGCAAGGTGCCGCGCTCAAGCGGCTCACCGGCGAGCAGTACCGGAACAGCCTCCGCGACGTCCTCGGCGAGGACCTGGTCCTTCCCACGGCCGTCGAGCCCGACATCGCGGCGGCCGGCCTGCTGGCGATCGGCGCCTCGCGGACCACGATCTCCAGCTGGGGCGTCGAGCAATACGAGTCGGCCGCGTACTCCCTCGCCGCGCAGATCATGGAGGACGGGACCCGGCGCGCCTCACTCGTCCCGTGCGCGCCCGCCGCTCTCACCGACGACGACTGCGCCCGCGCCTTCATCACGCAGCTCGGCTTGCGCTTGTGGCGGCGCCCGTTGATCGCAGAGGAGTCCGACGCGCTCGTCGCCGTCGCGCACGACGCCGCCATGACGCTCGGTGACTTCCACAAAGGTCTCGAGTTCGCGCTGGCGGCGCTGCTCCAATCACCGAACTTCCTCTACCGTGCGGAGCTGGGGAGCAGCGGCCGCTACGACGACTTCGAGCTGGCCACGCGACTCAGCTACTTCCTCTGGAACACCACCCCCGACGACGAGCTGCTGACCGCCGCCGAAGCCGGCGAGCTGGCCACCGACGACGGCCTGGCCGCCCAGGTCCACCGCATGCTCGAGTCCGATCGCGCGCACCAGGGCGTGCGCCGCTTCTTCTCCGATCTCTGGCACCTGTATCGCCTCGACGGCCTCAACAAGGATCCGTCGCTCTTTCCTCACTACTCCACCGACCTCGGCGGCTACGCGCGGGAGGAGACGCTGCTCGGCATCGAGCATCTCGTGTTCGATCTCGACGGCGATTACCGCGACCTCTTCACTACCGGCGAGACCTTCGTGAACCGCCACCTGGCGGCGCTCTACGGCGTGCGCGCGCCGGAGCGCGAGGGCTTCGGCCGCGTGGAGCTCGCGGAGGCGGGTGGGCGTCGCGGCTTCCTGGGCCAGGTCAGCTTCCTCGCTCTCAACTCGCATCCCGCCTCCTCCTCGGCCGTCCTGCGCGGTCACTTCGTCCGCTCGGTGCTGCTCTGTCAGCCGATCCCGCCGCCCCCGGTCAACCTCAACACGGCCCTCCCCGAGGTGACCGAGACCGCCCGCACCCTCCGCGAGCGCGATGTCGTCCACCTCCAGGACTCTTCCTGCGCGGGCTGCCACTCGCGAATGGATCCGATCGGCCTAGGCTTCGAGAACTTCGACGGGATCGGTCGCTGGCGCACCGAAGATAACGGCGCGACCATCGACGCGACCGGCGACCTCGACGGCGCCGCGTTCCAGAACGCGTGGGAGCTCGGCCAGGTCGTGCACGACCACCCGGACCTCCCCCGCTGTCTGGTCGAGAACATGTACCAGTACGCCACCGGTACAGAGACTGGCGAAGGCGAGCGCGCGCTCGTCGACGTCCTCGCCGAGCGGTTCGCGCAGTCCGGCTATCGCATCAAGTCGCTGCTGTTCGACATCGTCACCAGCCCCGGATTCCGCCAGGTGAAGGAGGTCGCACCATGAAGCTGTCACGGCGTACGGTCCTCAAGGGCATCCTCGGCGGCGCCGCAGTCTCGATCGCGCTCCCCGAGCTCGAGGTCTTCGCGCAGAGCGCCCTCCCCAAGCGGTTCGGCGTCTGGTTCTGGGGCAACGGCATGCTCCCCGCGCGCTGGGTGCCCGAGGGCGAAGGCACCGAGTGGACGCTGTCCGAGCAGCTCGCGCCCCTCGAGCCGGTCAAGAGCGACATCACCGTCGTCAGCGGCATGGCGCTCAAAACGGGCAACTCGATCCCCCACGGATCCGGCCCGGCCGGGATCCTCTCCGGGGCACCGCTGATCGTGCGGAGCGGCGAGGACTTCACGTTCAGCGCGCCCAGCATCGACCAGACGATTGCCACCGCGATCGGCGGCGACACCCGCTTCCGCTCCATCGAGCTCGGCGTCCGGCCCGAAGAGGGCCTCTCGTACAACGGGCCCGACAGCCGCAACCCGCCCGAGAGCTCTCCCAAGCAGCTGTTCGATCGCATCTTCGGCGGGGGCTTCGTCGCTCCGGGGACCACGCCGATGATCGACCCCAAGCTCCGCCTCCGCCGCAGCGTCCTCGACGTCGTGCTCTCCGACGCCGCCAGGCTCAAGACACGGCTCAGCGCGCAAGACAAGTTGCGACTCGACCAGCACCTCGACGGCGTGCGCGATCTCGAGCGCCGCATTCAGCGCCTCGAAGAGAACCCGCCCACGCTCGAGTCGTGTGCGGTCCCCGCCCAACCGGCCGACGACTATCCAGACGTCGACGGCCGCCCGCCGCTCTCGGAGATCTCACAGGTGATGGCCGAGCTGACCGCGATGGCGCTCGCCTGCGATCAGACGCGCGTCTTCAGCTGCTTCTACACCTTCCCGGTGAACAACATCCTGTTCCCCGGTCTGCCCGAGGGCCATCACCGGCTCACCCACGACGAGCCCGGCGATCAGCCGCTGGTGAGCAAGATCGTGGTTCAGATCATGGCCGACCTGTCGCGCTTCCTCGAGACGCTCCGCGCCGTCCCCGAGGGCGGCGGCACGCTGCTCGACAACTGCGCGATCCTCTGCACCTCCGACGTCTCCTTCGGACGCACGCACTCACTCGACGACTATCCGATCATCATCGGCGGCACCGCCGGTGGAGCGCTCAAGAAGGGCCTGCACTACCGCTCACCGTCCGGAGAGAACGCGAGCATGGTCCTCCTGACGCTGGCCCGCGCGATGGGGCTGACGATCAGCGAGATCGGCGTCGACTCGGGCAGGACCGACCGCGGTCTGGAGGTGATCGAAGCATGAGACGCCTCGCCGTGCTGACCGTGCTGCTCTCGGCTGCGTGCGGGTCCCCGGCGGAGCCGGTGGTCCCGACCCTGGCGGTGGTACGGGCGCTCCACTTCGTCCGTGAGGATCCGAAGGGCGTATCGAACGGCATGAACCTCGACGGCTTCGTCAGCGAGAACAACGAGGACGGCCGCAGCTGCTTCAAGCCGGACTTCGTCGCCCCCGACGGCGTGCCCGGGATCGACAACGAGCTCGCCCGCCTCCTCCCGCTGGTCGATCTGGCCGGCGAGAACGCGGTCGAGAGCTTGCTCCAGGGCTCGATCGACGAGGGCCGGCTCCTCATGCTGGTCGAGATCACGCCTCACGGCGACACCGCCGACCTCCGCGTCCTCCGCGGCATGGACGTCCCGCTGCTGGGTACCGACGGCAAGATCCTCGCCGGTCAGACGCTCGGCCTCGATCCCGACCCGATCCTCGGCGAGCTCCAGGACGTGCCGATGGTCGACGGCACCCTCACCGCCGACACCTTCTCGCTCCAGCTCCCGGTCGTCGTCTTCAGCCAGCTCTATCAGGTGGTGCTGCCGAAGGCGCACATGCACTTCTCGATGAACCCCGACGGCACCATCGAGTCGGGCTTGATCGCAGGCGGCATCCCGGTCGACGACCTCGTCACCATCATGAACACCGCCGCCGAGTTCGGCGGCGACTTCGACTCCATCTTCGGCGACGCGCTCCGCTCGTCGGGGGACCTCGATCGCGACGCCGACGGCAACTGCACCGCCATGTCCGCCGCGGTGACGTTCGACGCCGTCCAAGCCTTCACGTTCGAGTGATCGCGATCCGCCGCTTCACCGCCGACTGCGATCCAGCAGCTCGCAGTCGAGCCCCTCGTTCGGCACGCACGCCTTCCCGACCACACACGCCCCGTCGACGCACGCGATCGGCGCGCACGCCGCCCCCGCCCTCTCGCACGGCGTCCCCGACTTGCGACACACCTTCCGCGACCCGTCGCACGTGTCCGGCGGACAATCCGCGTCCGCCGCGCATGAACAGAATCCGGAGAGCCGGCCCTCGCCGATCCTACAGCTCCGTCCCGGCGCGCAATCCGCATCGCTCTCACAGTCCCGATCCGTGAGGGTGGCGACGTCCGAGCACACGTACCCGTTCGGACAGCTCTCGCCGTTCGCACACGTGACACCGCAGAAGAGGTCCGGCCCCGCCCCGTAGCTATTGACGAGACACAGGCTCCCCGGCGGACCGCACGGCGACGGATCCTCCGGCGTGATCGGCGGACACTCCTGGCAGTACAGCCCGCGCTCATCGACCTGACACCGTCCATCGACGCACGCGCTCCCGTAGTCGCAGAAGTCGCTCGCCGCGCAGCGCCCATCCGCGACCCGACACTGTCCGTCGACACAGAGCTGTCCCAGCACGCAGTCACCATGTCCAAAGCACCCGGGCGCGCACTTGCCGGAGAGACACACGGCGCCATACGGGCACTGCACCGACCCCACGCACGGCGACCCGAGCTGCAGCCCCGGACCCGCGATACACCGCGCGCTCCCGATCTCGCAGTAGGTGTCGGCGAGCGGACAGTCGTCATTGCTGAAGCACCCGAAGTCGCGCTGGCAGATTCCGACCGAGTTGCAGAACTCGTCGGCGCCACACGCCGAGTCGGCCGTGCAGATGCACTGGGCGCTCACCGCATCGCAGCGCGTGTTGGGGGTCGAGCAGTCATCATCGGTGCGACACGTGTTGTCGCGCGGGCAGGCGACGCCCAAGCCCGCGAGGATCAGCGCTGCGATCCGCACACGAAGGACGGGCGTGTCGATGGGATCAGGATACGCGCAGACCGGAGAGATACGAACGCGCATACCGGCGGTGGGGGTGTGCAACGCGAATGCCGCCTCCGACGACGAGGGGTTGAGGCGAGGACTGCGGCACGCGCGGAGAGCTTGCCGCGGCCGTGCAGGCGTCGTCGACGTCGCAGGCCCCGACCAGACCGCCCCGATCGGAGTAGGCACGCGCCTTGCTCAATCGGGAGGGATGAAGCGAGGCCCGGGCGCCGATCCGAGCGCGTCCGACGAAGCCAGCCTGGGGCAGGTTCGAGGGGCGGAGGCTGACTTCGCCAGCACCCGGCTACGCTCGCGAACCTCTGCTCTTGGGTACCGAGTGCTTGGTGTTGTGAGCGATGGCCTCGCGCAGGAGCGCCTTGAGCGCGGTCTTGTCGATCTTGTCTCCCTCGTGGATGTCGATCGCTCGCCACTTGTTCCCGTCCAGGCCCGCGTTGAAGAGCTTCTTGGGGTCGGGGAGCTTGGCGCCGTGGAAGAAGGTGACCTTCACCTTGTCCTTGTGGGCGTTGGCGAGGGCGTACATCCCTTCGTGCGACCAGACGGGGGTACCCATCCACTTCCATTCTTCGACCACCCCGGGGTCGACCTCGTGGATGATCTTGCGGATCTCGGCTAGCCGCTCGCCCCGCCAATCGCCCAGCTCCGCTATCCTCTTGTCGATCCGCTTGGAGGCGCCCGTGGGGTCTGACGGCTTGGTGGCCGCCTTGCGCGGTCGGGCGGTCTTCTTTGCCGCCTTCGCGGTCTTCTTCTTCTTCGCGGTCATCGCCGGTCTTCCCGCGCCTCGATCATCTTCCACCCGTTCCCCGACGGATCGCGGAAGCTGGCGTCCATGCTGCCGTAGCGGTCGACGGGCTCCTGCGTGAACTCCACTCCGCAGGCACGCATTCGGTCGTAGGCGGCGCGGCAGTCGTCGACGACCAGGACGAGCGGGGGCATGGCACCCTTCGCCACGATCTCACGCAGGGTCTGCGCAGTCGCCGCGTCCAGGATCGGTGACTGGGGCGTGAACAGTCCGAGCTGGAAGGACGGCTGGTCGGGGTGCTGCACCGTGAGCCAGCGGTAGTCGCCGTTCCGTGCGTCGGTGTGGACGCGGAATCCGAGCTTCTCGACGTAGAACTCGAGGGCTTCTTCCTGATTGCGAACGTACAGACCGATCATTCCGACACCCTGGCTCATGGGACCTCCGTTTCTTCGGATCGGTTCATACCACCCGCGTCCTGCCGTCGCTTCTCCGAAACTGCGATCGGGAGGTCGGGCCGAAGGGCGGCGCTGAGAAAACAGGCGGGCACCAGCTCGAGCGCATGCGGAGCGGCCTTCTCGCGCGCACGAAGCTCTCCCGGGCTCTCGCCGGTGACGTCGCGGAACGTGCGCCCGAACGTCCCCAAGCTCTTCCAGCCGGTCTCGAACGCGATCTCGGTGATGGACAGGTCCGTGTCGCGGAGCAGCGCCGCAGCCCGCTCGAGTCGACGTGTGAGCAGGTATCGGTGCGGAGGAACACCGAAGGCGTCCTTGAACGATCGCGCGAAGTGGGCCTCGGAGATCCCGCTCAACCGCGCGAGCCGCCGGACCGGCCACTCCTCGTGGGAGGCAGCGTCCATCCGGTCCTTCGCACGGAGCAGGCGACGCAACACCTCGGGGTCATGACTCTTGTGCCCTCGTTCTTGCTTGCTCCCGAGCCGTGTTCCCATGAGCGACCCGTCAGATGTCATCGCCGAGAGGAGCCCTGCATCACCGGCGACTCCGTTTCTTGTCAACCCGATCGGCCACGGCGCCGTCCTAGCCGCCGGGCACTTGCCTGCCCTGGCCCGGCTCATTAAAGGTGGAATCTCTGGCGCGCTCGAACAGAACGGGTCAACGCATTCGGCTCTTGCCTCGCGTCGATCCCTCGGAGGTTCCGACCGACTCGGATCGGACGCAGTCGGACGTCCCCTTCGAGCCTCCGACCGTCGAGGAGCCGGTCCGGCGACGACGGCTCCCGGAGCCCGAGCACCCGCCGCGCAAGCTGCACAAGGTCACGGTGGTGGCGGTCGTCCTGACCGTGGTGGTCATCGTGGCGGCCGCGCTGTTCTCCCGCTGACGCCGCGCCCGCGGCGGGATCAATAGACCGTTAACCACGAGGCAAAAGCTGGACGAGGAGGACCATCGATAATCCAGGACGGAGGTGCACGCATGGTTCGGATCAGCACGGTCGCGGGTCGGTGCGACGCGGTTCTTCAGTGGACTCGAGACAACGGCGGCGTCAGCGACGGCGACGGACACGTACGACCCGACGTCGACCCGGCGCTCGTCCGCCGCGAGATCGAGACCCGCGCGACGTTCGGACTGTACGACCACGCCGATGCTCCCTGGCGCGGGGAGTACGTCCGCGCGCAGGACAATCTCAACGCCGACCTGTCCTCGCTCTATTTGGCCGAGTCGAAGCCGGAGAAGCTCGTCGGGCCCGAGCTCGAACGATGGGTCCGGGACGTTACCTTCCAGCGCGAGCTCCTGGCGAGGCGCCGGGACCAGGAAGCGGACATCGGAGCGCTCGCGGACGAGCTCACCACCGCACCTGAGGTTCGCGAAGCGCTGGTCTGGGCGCTGCGCCATGCGGCGACCAAGGGTCAGTTCGACAAGGAGACGACGAGAGCGCACATCCTGTCGTTCCGCCCGCACGAGATCCTCTCGGTCCGCCTCCCCGGGCGGACCCGGCTGACCGTCGAGCTCCGGGGCCGTCACCTCGACATCACGACGTCGGATGACCTCGTGAAGCGGTGGCTCAACGGCCCGCTCGCGGTCGCCACCGCGATACACAAGTTCAACGCGCTGTTCCGCGCGAACAACGACTATGCAGGCTATCTCGAGGGGCGTGATCTCTCGCTCGCGAAGGACTTCGAGGATCCGGATTATCTTCAGGCGGCTCGCGCCGATCGCGAAGCGTGCCGATAGAGGCTAGTGGGTGACATCGAGCACGTAGGCCGGTGGCCGCTGCGGGCTTCTCTGATCGGCCGAATGCGGGGCGACCCCGTGGTCCTTCCGCGGGCCGCACTCGCGGCAACAAAACGGTCCGTCCTTCGATAATGCCTCTACCTTGCTTGCGAAATCGTCTTCGATCGGCCGCGGATCCCTGACCCAGACCGAAGCCTCGGGCGCGATCGAGGCTCGGGTGTTCGAGGCGCGATCGACCGCGAGCTCCAAAGCCCGCGACCCGCGGGCGCTCCGCGATCCCTGGGCCGAGCGCCTGGGTGCGCGACCGGAACGGCCGGTTCAGAAGAAGGGCGCGGTCCAACCGCTCGCCGTCGAGGCGGCGGAGGTCGATCGGCTGCGCGCCGGCGCCCTCGCCAACAAGGACGCGAAGCAGCTCCAGATCTCCGCGCTCTCCGACGCAGTGAGGCTCTTCGACCTCCCCTTCGAGCGGACGTTCCGCACCGCCGCCCGCGTGAAGCTGACCTCGATGAACCGTCTGCTCGATCGGATCATGAACGCGCCGACGCCGCACCTCGAGCCGGCCGTAGAGCACTCGAAGCGCTCCGCAGCAGTCGAGACCCTGGTGCGCCTCCACGTGAGCGGGCAGGCGCCCCTCGATCGCGCGCTCCTGATGGCCTGCATCGAGGAGCTCGGGAACTACGGCGACGATCATGCGAAGGACGCGCTCGCGGCGCTGAAGCGGTCCGTCGGAGACCGGCCGGTCAAGATCCAGCGGGCCTGCGACGAGGCGATCGCCCGCATCGATCGCGCACAGAGCTTCAGCGTCGCGGAGATCTCGCTCGAGGGACCGCAGACTCCGGTCGGCGGCATCGCAAGCTACCTCACCGGGCTCGTCCCGCTGCTCCCGGAGTTCGGCCACCCGGTGGACTGGATTCATCCGCTCCCTGCCGGCGTCGACGTCAGCACCGACAAGGGCTGGGAGTACGTCCCGGGCAGCGAGGACGCGGTCCGCATCAACGGAAAGACCGTCACCTTCTGCCTCTACCGCTGCAGCGAGCCGGCCCCCGGAGTGGCGTTCGCGGACGACACGTATTTTGGTAACCGGCACGGCCTCTACGGCGACGATCGGACCGGCGAAGACTTCCCCGACGACAAGGAGCGGGCGTTCGCCGGCGCGGTCCTTGCGCTCGCCACCATGCGAAAGCTCGCCGCGATCCGAAAGCTCGGCGGCGGCGAGCTCACGGCGGAGCAGGTGAAGGAGGCCGAGCGCTCGTTGCACGCGTCCGACCTCCCAGACGTCCTCCATCACAACGACTCGCACTTCGGCGCGGCGCTCCCCCTGGCCGAGGCGCAGACGGAGCTGCGAAACTCAGCGCACGTCAACACGCTCCACAACTCCGGCGGAGTCTATGATCAATGGATGCCGCTCGACCTCCTGCTGGAGGCGCTCCAGCAGGCCGGCGGCCGGCTCCTGCACACGCCGGTGCATCCGGGCCTGCAGGCGGGCGAGCGGTACATCAATCAGCGTGAGATGATGCAGGCGGCGACGCTGCTGATACCGGTGAGCGAAGGTTGGACGGAGGAGCTGCTGGCCGATCCGTCGAACGCCGTCCTCCGGCGCGCGAAGTCGGAGGGACGCGTCCGGCCGACTCACAACGCGATCGATCTCGCGCGATGGGATCCCTCCACTCCGCACGGGAGCCAGCCCGCCACCTACGACGCGAACGACTTCTCCGGCAAGACAGCCTGCAAGACGGCGAAGCAGGCGGCGAGCGAGCTCCCGATCGATCCCTCCGCGCCGCACTTCACGGCGGTCGGTCGGATCAGCGTGCAGAAGGGCTTCCACAAGCTGCTGGCGCCGCTGACCAGCGATCCCTCGACCACTCCGCTCGACGCGGTGATGGGGGCCTTCCCGAACCTGAGCATGACGCTGGGCGGACCGGCGGCCGAGCAGGACATCGCTCACGATCTCGAGAAGTTTGCTGCGCGCTGGAAGGGACGAGTCAAGGTCACGCTCGGTCGGATGGACGCGCGCTCGGAGTTCGCCGCAGCCGACATCGCGCTGATGCCGTCGACGCACGAGCCGGGAGGCCTCACGAACATCGAGGCCCAAGCGCTCGGGACGCGCGTGGTCTTCGCCGAGGTCGGCGGGCTGCCGTACGCCTCGTCCGACGTCGGCATCCCCTGCAACCCCTACGATCCCGAGAGCGTCAAGCGCGCGCTCTTCGACGCAGCCGCCTGGGCTTCGCTCCCCGCAGCGGAGAAAGCGGACGTTCAGCGCGCCAACATGAAGAGAGCGCAGCAGTTCGACTCTCGCAAGTGGACGCGCAACATCATTGCTCTGATGCGCGAGGGGTTGAACCTCCGGCGTCGCGATGGTCAGGCGGCGGAGGCCCCGGCCGCGCACCGCGCCCACCGAGCCCGCGCCGGCGCCGGAAGGTCGGTTCGGGCCGCGTCCTGAGGTGTGCCGGCGTCGAGGTCGTCCTCGATCGATCGGGCCGGGAGCGGAGAGTCGCAAGGTGGCTCGACGCTCGGCTCGAGCATGTCGCAAGTGCGTCAATCAAAACGCGGTCAGCGCGGGTGACCAGTCGGGGCCGCAGATCGAGACCACCGTCCCGTTCGTCGAGGCGGCCACCGCCTGATAGCGGTCACCGAGATCCGAGAAGCAGCCGCTCGCCGCCGTCGCGGTGCCGACGATCGCGTTGAAGGTCACCGAGCGCGGCGGCGATACGATGCCGGCGAGGAAGCTCTCATAGAATGTGATCTGAGCCGGAGACTGATCCTCCTCGTCCGACAGCGCGATCACCACCAGCGAAGCGTCCGCCCGCGGGAAACCGGGGTTGCCGGTGAGCGCGAGGTGCATCCCCTCCAGCCCCTGCTCGATGCCGTCTCCATTCACGCCGACGTCGACGTTCGCGGCGAAGGCCTGCTCCGGGTTCGGCGTCGAGCCGTCGATGATCGGCGGGTTCCCTACGAAAGAGCCCTGCTCGCCGGTGGAGCTCACGTCGGTGGTCGTCACCGCGATCCGATAGTCGTACCCCTGCGCCGCCAGATGCGCGAAGAACACGCTGGCTTGCCCACCGAGCGACGATTGCTCGTCCGCCATGGAGCAGGAGCTGTCGACCACGAACAGGATGTCGACCGCGTTCATCCCGACCGGCGGCTCGCACGTCTGCCCGCAGACGGTCTCCACCTCCCTCACGCAGACCCGATCCCACTGACCGGTGCAACAGTACGGATCCGCATCGCAGACGGACTGCGCGCAGGGATCACAGGCCGGGTCGAGGATGTCGCCCGGATCGCAAAGGGCGTGGGCGCAGGGCGGCGGCGGTGGCGGCATCATGCAGCTGAGCCCGCAGACGGTGGCGACCTCGGCCACGCAGATCGAGTCCCAACCGTTGTTGCAACAGAAGGGATCCGCCGCGCAGATGTCCCCCACGCAGGGGTCGCAGGTCGTCATCAACGGACCACCGCTCTGGCAGCGATCGTGATCGCACGTTCCCCCCTGGCAACTCAGGTTGCAGCTCTGCTGGGCCTCATCGACGCAGATCCCGTCCCACTGCACCTGGCAGCAGTAGCTGTCGAAGGCGCAGACGTCGGCCGCACAGGCGCTGCAGGAGCTCAGCAGCGGATTGCCGGCGGCGCATTCGTCGTGGTCGCAGGAGGGCGTCCCGGAGCCGAGCGGCCGCCCGTCCCTGCCCAGATGAGGGCTCGGCTCCCTGGTGTCAGGGGCACAGGAGAAGGCGAAGAGCAGCGGGAGCGCGAAGAGGTTCGTCTTGGTCACGGCGCATGGGTTGCCGCGGAGGGCGCGATCGATCAAACGGCGGAGCGGCCGGCGTCAGCTCACGGTTCGTCTTCCACGAACGCGCGGAGCCGCTCGATCGCGTCGTCCCATTGCTGGGAGACCTGATCCAGGTACCTGCGCGCGTCGGCGAGCCGCTTGGCCTCCAGCTCCCATACACGCTCGCGACCGTGCCTCTCGCTGCGCACCAGACCTGCGCGCGCGAGGGCATTCAGGTGCTTGGTGATGGCCTGGCGGGACATGTTGGTGCCATCGGTGAGGCGGACGATCGACTGCGGACCTCGAGCGCACAGCCGATGGACGATGTTCAGCCGGGTCTCGTCTCCGAGCGCGGCGAACACCGGCGCAGCGCCGGCGGGCGAGGTGACCGCAGACGCGCCCGTTCTAGACATGGCTCGGATCCGTCAGATACTTCTCGATCAGCTTCAGCTGGGCGTTCCAGCCCTGCTCGTTGCCGTTGAAGGCCTTGACGCGGCGCTCGAGCGGGATGCGATTGAACCCGGACTCGGTGATGGTGAGGTTCGTGCCGCCCTCCGCCTCCTCCAGCTCGAAGACGACCCGCGTGCTCGGCTCACTCGAGAGGTCGAGGCTCGGATTGCCGGAGAACGGGTGCCAGAAGAAGGAGAAGAGGCGGAGCGGCTCGATCCGGTCGATGGTGCACTCGAAGGGAGCGCCGCGGTAGGGCTCCTGCATGCGCGCCACCTCGGCGTCGACTTGGGTCGGGACGATGCGGCCGGTCAGCCGGGCTCCGGCGACGAAGGGCCCGTCGAAGTCCACACCGAACCACGTGCCGAACGCCTTGGCGTCGCTGATGGCGTGCCAGACACGCGCAAGCGGCGCGCGCAGGAAAGTCTTCTTCTCGATACGGTCTTTGATGTCGTTCATTAGCAACCTCCAGGTTGCCCATGCACGTAATCGAGGCGTTTTGAAAAAGCAACCTCTAGGTTGCGTTTTATTCACGCGCGCTGGATCGAGACTCCAAAGCTACTGTTCCGGCAAACGTGACGGGTTGGGGGGCACGCAGGTCATAGATTGGCCTCCGGCGGCAGCGGTCGTCAGGAGGTCAAGCAATGAAGGTCGATTCCCCATCCGATCTCGAGACCGCATTCGCTCGATGGAGGCGAAGCAAGCGCCACCTTCGCGAGGCGGTGCCCGAAGAGCTCTTGGAGCGGGGCCCGCAGGTCGATAGAGGTTCATGGAGCGAAGGCGGTGGTCCGTTCAACGAAGCTGGAGCGTTCGCGTCTTTTCGGGGCACGAAGGTCGAGGCTGTGGCGCGGAAGCGTCGTCGAGTGCGGTCGGAAGCGATCCCGTCGTCCTCTCGGTTCGAGCTGACAGCTCCTTCGACCTCGAGTGGTCCGCTCGTCGAGATCGAGACGCCGGCAGGCATGAAGGTCCGAATCTTCTCGGAGACGCCGGCAGCGCTGGCGCTGCTGTCATCGCTGTGCGGCGGAGGTTCGACATGATCCAGATCCCTGCGCAGGCGAAGGTCGTGGTGATGCACGAGTCCATCAGCTTCAGGAACGGCATCGATGGGCTGGCGGCGATCGCGCGTCGAGTGCTCGAGAAGGAGCCGATGGACGGGACGTTCTTCGTGTTCCGCAACAAAGGGTGGCAGATGCTGCGCATCCTCTTCTATGACGGCGGCGGTTTCTGGCTGTGCACGCGGCGTCTTTCGAAGGGGACGTTCTCGGCTTGGCCGGAGGGTGACGGGACCCAGCCGGGCTCGCCGTTGCTCGCTCGTGAGCTTCAAGTCCTGATCTGGGGTGGCGATCCGTCGACCTGTTCGTTTCCGGAGCTCTGGCGGAAGGTCGCGTAGGGGCGCTGTGCGTTCCGGAAACTCTGCTGCCGTTTTTCCAGAAATTCTGCTGCCGGTTGAGTTGTCCTGAACCTCCTCGACGAGGTCGTCTTCGGGCAAGTGTTTCGTTCTCACCGACGGGCCGTCGAGGCGCAACAAGCGTCCTCGTTCAAGAATCCGGTCGACGATTGCTTCGGCCAAGTCCTCATCGTGAAGCGCCACGCCCCAACGTTTCGGATGCTTGTTCGTCGTGAAGAGCATCGATCGGCGCCGAATGTGGCGGTCATTCACGACGTGATAGAGCACGTTGGCAGCGTCGTCGCTGCACGCGAGGTAGCCGACCTCATCGACTACAAGGACGTTCGGCTTTAGGTACTTGGCGATTGCGTCCTGCAGACGCCCCGAGCGACTCGCCGAGGAGAGGTGATCGATGAGCTCAGCGGCCGTGGTGAACAACGCATCGAAGCCGTTCTGCAAGGCGCGATACGCGATGGCGATCGCCAGATGGGTCTTTCCTCGACCCGGCTTGCCTTCGAGGATCACCGAGCGGCCTTCGGTGACGAAGTCGGGTGCGAGCAGAGAGCCGATCGTGGTGAGACGAAGCGCCGACTGATACGAGAAGTCGAACTCCTCGATCGTGCGTAAGAAGGGGAACGCGGCCGTGCGGGTGGCCCGCATCAGCCTCGTGCCCCGGCGGTGCGCGATCTCCTCCGCGAAGAGCGTCTCCAGGAGCTGCCCATGCGACCACTGCTCCTTCTCGGCGCGCTCAACCAGCGCTCGCCAAACGCGACGTGCATTGGCCAGGTGAAGACGTCTGAGAAACACGTCGAGGTCGGTCGTCATCGCGCACCTCGGCGCGCCGCGTTCGCTAGGATCCCGCGACGTACTCCGGCGACAGAGAGACGCCCCTCCTCGACGGCCTGGGTGATGGCGGAGCGCAGGAGGTCGTCTCCATATTGCTCGAGCAACTCGTACAGCTCCTCGACACGCCGGTGTGAAAGCTTGGGATCTTGGTGAGTGATCTCTGTGAGCAACGCGAGCGCCGCAGGACCAAGGTTGAGGATCTGTTGGCGCTTCTCGTATAGCTTGGCGCGCTTCCCATGAACCGCGGCGATCTTGGCCGCACGATGCTCAGGTAACGGCGAAGGTGGCTCGCCGGTCTTTCGTCGACGATGCTCGCACTCGAAGCGGCCTGCGACGATGCGAACCTGGTCCTCGTACAAGAAGAGCGTCCCCGCTACGTGGGTCGCCCCAGGAGGCATCGAGTACGCGACGCCCTCGAACATGACCTCGGCCGTGGGTCCAACGAAGATGGGCATGCGCAAGGCGAGCGTTTCCGGAAACACCTTGATGGGTCGAAGACGGGCGAGCTCCTCCTGACGCCGGATTTCCGGAATCACGCCCGTCGCTCGCGAGGGTGTCTTCGTGTTGACCTCGAGATGCCAGGCATCGAGCTGCGTCCGCAGGTCCTCCATGTCTTGGAACTTGCGGTGCTTGAAGAACGAGCTTTTCACCCAACCGACGAGCCGCTCCACGGACCCCTTCTGGTTGCCGCTCCTCGGGGCGCACATCTCGACGCCGACGCCGATGTCGACGATGGCTTGAGCAAAGGTGGCGTTGAACTCCTCGACGTCACGACCTCTGCCCGCCTTTTTGACGATGGTACGCGGTCGATCGAAGACCGCCATCAACGGCAGGCCCCCGAACGCCACGAAGTCCCGAGCGAGACAGCGAACGATCGTCTCGACACGCTCGTCCTCAACGAGGGTGACTCGCGCAAACCGCGAATACTTCAGGCGGGAGGCGAAGAAGTGGATCCGCTGCTTGCGACCATCGACGAACTTCACGTCGACGTGACCGAAGTCGTGCTGCGAGAACTCGCCCGGCAGGCCTTCGAAGCGCACGACCGGAGTCGCCTTCGGGGGCCTGAGACCCGCGACCAAAGCGTAGAACGCAGTCTTGCTTCCGCCATATCCCGAGTCCTTCCCCCGCCGGAGAAGCTCCTGCGTGGGCAGCCTCGGATCCTCCACGAGCCAAGCCCTCACCTTGTCCGCGAACGGCGCCGCCTTCGAGGGTCGGCCGATCTTCCGCTCCGCTCGCAAGGCGCGGTCATCCGTCTGCTCGACATCGGCCTCGCGTCGAACCCGTCTCACCGTGTCGATTGAAGTGCCGCTGCGCTCGGCGACGTCTCGGGTCGAGAAGCCCGCCTTGAGAAGCACCTGGATCTCGTGGCGTTTGAGGAGCGGGATCATGTCCCCGTTCCCGTATCCGCTCGAACCCCGAATCGGCATCAGCGCTCCCATGATGGCCAAGATCAACGCGTGAATCATCCTGCTCGCTCCTTTCGCTTCGAAGCAGCAGAATTTCCGGAACGGGAGGCAGCAGAATTTCCGGAACCATCAGGCGCTGGTCACGACATCACCGAGTTCGGCGGGAGATGGCGGGTCAGCGGTCCCCTCGTTGGCTCTCGATCGAAACTGATCCGGATCGCACGGGACGAACGATCGATCTGATTCCCCTACACCTGTCGCGCCGCGGCCCCACGGCCTTGCGGCACGAGCTCACACGGAGCACGCAGATCCAGCGGTTGGATGGCGAAAACCGGCCTCGCCCACACTTGCCGGAACAGTAGGTTCATGTTGGACGAGACAGCGAACGAGAACTGGTACTCACGACGAGCGCACGCCGTCACCCGGCCACTCCGCTCCTTGGGTTTCCGGACCACCGCGAGCGCGGCCGCCGGCTCGCCGAGGCGGCGGGCATGCCGGCCCACCGGCGCAGCCATCAGGTCGACGCCAGCCGGCGCATCCGCCACGGGTTGATCACGCTCGACTCCTCCGACTGGCGGCGCCCCGTCATCCGCCCCGGCCGCGTCTCTTCGAGCCCGCTGTCGCCGCCGAACCCGGTCCATCCGGCCCCTCGCACCTGGTCGACGACCTGACGCTGCCCCCGCACCGCGTGCTCGAGCCCGAGCCCGAAGAGCAGCTGCAGACGCTGGCGTGTTGAGACCTACGCCCAGAAGGGCGCGCCGGCCGAACCGCTGAACCGCGCCTCGTGGAGCGGGCGGAGCTGGCGCTCGAGCACGCTGCGATGCGCGCGCTCGGGGACGACGGTGACGCCGCCGAGCGAGGCGCCGAGGAGGGCGCGGCGGCAGGTCTCCTCCTCGCGGAGGGTGAGCGCCCGGTCGCCGTCCCAGCCGGTGGCGCGCGCGCGGAGGGCGGCGGCCAGCACCGATGCGACGCGAAGCTCGACGTAGTGCGCCTGGCCGGGCGTCTTGATCCACAGTGGATAGTCGGCGCCGGTCAGTCGCATGCGCGCGCCGCGGAGCTTGGTCTTGGCGCGGAGTCGGACCGCCAGCAGGCGGTACGGATCGTCCTCGGCTTCGCTCGCCGACAGGGGCGGGCGGTCGGCGAGGCGACCGTCGAGGCGCTCGAGGAAGAGGCGGGGCGCGAGGCGCGTCCAGAACTCGGCCTCCTCGAGCGCGCTCAGATCGTCGGTCACGCGCACCCGGATCATCGGGTCGGCTCGGTAGGCCGCGAAGGCGGGGTCGGTGAGGATGAGGCCGTCGAGCGCGCGCAAGGCGGCCAGCTTGTGGTTGCCATCCTGCGCCACCGCGAAACGGCCCGCGGGTCCCAGGACGGCGTGGATGGCGTCGTCGGCGAGCAGCTCGAAGAAGCGGACCGGCACGTCGAGCGGCCAGGCCTCGAGCCGCGCGATCATCGCGTCGAGCTTGGCGCGCACGTGGTGAAAGGACAGGCGGGTCTGGCCAATCCGGACGGCCGAAGCCGGCGCCCGGAGCGAGCCGGAGACCGCCTCGAGGCGCCCGGGGTCGCAGCGGTGATGGTCGCTGGCACGGATGAGGCGTCGGAGGTCGTCAGACATCGTGTCGGCGGCATCATGCGGCAACGCAGGCTAGCCTGCATTCACCGCTGGAGCGCTTTCGCGAGATTTCACGCCAGCGTCACCGAGGGGTCGCTGGGCTGATCCCGGCCTCCTGCACTGTCCCCTGGCCTACCCTTGAACATCGACTTCCACTTCGCTGTCACCTTCATCAGCGCCCGGTGTGCAGGGTTCGAAGCGCAGGAAGCGGAGGTCATCGCACACGCGGCCCAGTACGTGGACGACGCCACCAACGATGGCCTGGTCCGGTTCGACAACGGCGCGCTCTACAGCCGCGCCACCACTGCCCACCGCATGCTCGACTACAAGAACTTCGCCGAGCTGTCGGGCCAGCGGGTGTGGATCCCGTTTCACTTCCTCCCCTCGGGCACCAACGCCTCCGACCACTTCATCGACAAGCTGTTGACCCGCCCCAACAGCGAGGTGGCGCAGGCGATGGTGCGGGCCTCCATCGCCGACGCCGAGCGCCCGTACGGCCTCCATCGGCTCGGCATCACCGCCCACGTCTTCGTGGACACCTGGGCCCACCAAGGCTTCGCGGGCGTCAACCACGCGATCAACCAGGTCCACGAGGTGCGCCGCGAAGGGCGTGTCGACCCGCGCTTCCACGACAAGCTCTCGCGCTTTTTCAACGGCTTCGTGCAGCAGCGCCTCCCGCCGCTCGGTCACGGCGCCGCGCTCTCGTATCCTGATCGACCGTACCTGCGCTGGTCGTACACGAACGGGCGCGGCGAGGAGGTGCACCGCGACAATCCTCGCGACTTCACCGAGGCCGCCGACGAGCTCTGCCGGCTGTTCCGCCGCTACCGCCTGCGCGATCCGTTCGCCGACGTCGAGGGCCTGCCCACCCGCACGCGAGCGACCATCGCCAAGCTGTTCGAGACCCTCGTGCAGCCCGACGAGCAGGAGCGACTCGGCCGCTGGCTCGCCGCCCTCCGCGACGACCTCTTCCACGTCGGCGCCGCCAACCTCCACTACACCGACAAGGGCGCCGGCTCGTGGAAGCACGCCGCCCTGGGCACGCTGGAGGCGAACGATCCCGCCGGGAAGCTCTTCCCGTACTCCACCCGGTTCCTCTCCAGCGACTGGAAGCGCTTCCACGACGCGGCCAAGGCCCACCGGCGCGCCTTGGTGGACGACGTGCTGCCGGAGTTCGGGATCGTGGTCGCCTGACGGATCTCTCTGCGGCGCGTCAGAACGGCGAGGTCGCCAGCTGGACGCGGACGCCGCGAGGGACCCGGCCAGGCTCGAAATCGAGGCCCAATCGAGAACGTTGGCCTGGACGAGCGAGCGGACCTGTGCGTAGTCGGCAATCGCGTCCGACTCGACGACGTGCTCGGTCACCACAAAGCTGCTGGTGCCGTTCAATCGAGGGCTCCGTCCAGCTGATGACCGGTCGGTCCTCGGTCGGCGAAGGGGTGACCGTGACGGGCCCGGGGTAGCGGAGGACGTCGGTCGTGAGGTCGAGGTGGACCGTCCCTTGGCTCGCCGAGCGGGCGGTCAACTGGCTGACCTCTCCTCCGGCCCCGTACAGGTAGCCCTGGTAGGCGACGCCGTCGCCGAAGGTCTGGCGATGGAAGGTGACCGTGCCGACGGTGTAGGGGTCGTAGATCGCGCCGTGCGAGGTGAAACGGGACTGGAACCGGTAGTCGTTGGTCGAGATCTACCGCCGGATCGGACGCACGCTCGGCGAAGAGGCCTCCGCGTGCATGATGATGGCGCTCGCCGCCAATCCGCAGAACAAGCACGGCAAGCACCGCTACGAGCTGCGCGACTTCGGATTGGACCCGCGCGCCGTCGAGCCGCGCTTCGCCGCTCATCGTGCACGAACGGCAGCTCGCCACGCAGCGACCTGCTCGGGCTCGATGGAGTCGCTGTCGAGCACGCGATCAGCGGCCGTTGCTCGTTCCACGCGCCCGGCTCGACCACGTCGCACTCCGTCTGATCGGTGGCGGACCAGGTCTGGGTGACGAGCTCGGCGGCGGTCGGCAGCCCGAACCGATCGAGCACGCCGCTCGGTGAGACCGCGAGCGAGGGCGTCAGATCGTAGATCTGACAGGTGTCGCCGGAGGCGCACGGGCCCGCGCCGGTCGACGGGCCCCAGCCGCGATGGCGGTGCTCGAGCTCCGCCCAGTCCGTAATGACGTCGAAGAGCGCCTGGCCGGAGGCGTCCGCGACGGTACTGACGGCGTCCGGCACCGCGCCGAGGAGATCGCCGAGCTCGGCGTCCGTCACGACCGACTCCACGATCGCGTTGGCCGCCGTGCCGCCCACGAGCACGGTGTCGCCGTTCGTGACCAGCGAGGCGTTCATCACCACGTTGCTCTGGCCGATGAACCAGATCGCGGGGCCGGCGGAGCCGAGCGAGACGACGTCGATGAGCCGGTTGTTCGGCGAGTCCATGCGGAAGCCCACCTGCGAGGTGTTGAAGAGGCGCACGCGCTGGATCGTGTGCGCGCCCTCGTTCGGGCTGGCGCTGCCGCCGACGTTCACGCCGGAGGTCACGCCGTCCTGGAAGTTCGCGAGGACCGCGTCCGCCACGATGTTGCGCGAGCCGAAGAGCGAGGCGCCGTCCGACGGGAACGCGCCGACGCCCGACGCCACCACGCTCCGGAGCTCGTTGTTCCGGCCCCAGCTGAGGAAACCGCTCTGCACTCCGGTGCAGGAGACGTCTTCGACGACGTTGAACGAGGTGCCCTCACGCAGGAAGACGCACTCTGAGCCGGAGTCGATGGAGAGGCCGCGGAGCCGGTTCCGGGTGGCGGCGAGATCGAGGCGCATGGCGCAGTCGGAGACCGAGCTCACGGTGACGTCTTCGACGCGGTTGTCGTCTCCGAGGACGACGACGCCGGCGTTGACGCGAGCGCCTTCGCCAGCCCCTCGTCGCCGAGGTGCCGCGCGAGACCGGCGCGGTGATGCTCCACGCAGTACGCGCAACCGTTGAGCATGGAGACCACGACACCGGCGAGCTCCCGTTCCCGCGGCGACAGCCCGCAGGGCCGCCGGTGAAGCACGGCCTTGTAGAGCGCGAGATGTCCTTCGAGCGTCGCGGGCCGAAGCGAATGGGCGACCAGGATCCGATCCACGTGACCGTCGGGTGCCTTCACTCGACGGTAGAGCGCCTCGAGTCTGCCGGTGGCGGCGTGCGGGTCGATGGTCCGGATCCACGTCATGCGGCGCACTCTACTGCGCTTCGACGGCAGGTTCCTACGATCGTCCCGCGCTGAGCGGGAGAGGTCAGCGCGCGTCGCCGTGGGTCACCGACTCATCGAAAGCGGGCGGCGGAGCGCCCACCTTCTCGGCCAGCGCCGACAGGTGCTGCCTCTGCGAGCCGGTGTACCCGAACACGAGCCGCTGAAGCGCGCGAAAGAGCGCCGGTCTCACGACGCCGTCCTCGGTGAGCGTCAGTCGCGTGGACTTGCCGCCGTCGGCGGCGGACCGGCAGCGTCGAGCCCCAGCCGAGCAGCGCCACGGCCACGATCACCAGCACGCATGTGCGAGGCGGACGCGGGCACCGTGGAGGCGAGATCGCTCGACCTCGCCGGCTATCAGCTGCGCAACGCGGAGAACGCGGCGCAGGTCGCCACCATCCCCAGCGGAACCGTGATGCTCCCGGGCGACGTCCTCGTCATCGCGCGCGACACCACCCGCGCCGAGTTCGAGACGGAGTGGGGCGTCGCGCTCGCCTCGAGCGTCCCCTACTTCTCGACGGGGGCCGGCAACTCCGGTGCCCCGATCATCAACGGCGGCGACCGCTGGTCGGTGGTGCGGCCGGACGGCGTGGTGGTCGACGGTCCGACTCTGGCGGGCGAGGCCGGCCACAGCTATCGGCGTATCGCCGGCGACGATCCGGCGCTCGCCACCAGCGGGCTCGACGCCGCCCACACCGAGGCGTCGCCGGGCACCACGCTCTCGTCTCCCGCCCGCCTCGGCCTCGTGATCTCCGGCTGGTCCGACCGAAGCGGGAACGGTCGCTATGTCTTCGAGTTCGTCGAGCTATGGTACGACCCGTGAGCGGATATCGGGCGGTCGCAACGTTCCGTCCGTGACAACTCTGGATCATCGGCGGCTGCGCAGATCGATGATCCCCTTGGCGCGGCCGCGGAGAACGCGGAGCAGCTCGTCGAGGAGCGCGGCGTCGCCGAGCGCGGTGAATCCGCGGCCCGGCGTGCTCGTGTGTCCTTCGAGCAGATCCTCGAACACGTCCGCGCGCAGATAGACCGAGAGATCGGCGGTCGTCGGGACGTCGGTCGGCACCACGGTGCACGCGCTCGAGGCGATCGACACTATCCACGCGCCCACGTCCGGGATCTCGAAGCTGATCGTTCCCGAGCGCATCGTGCTCTTCGCGTCGTCGAGCATGACGGGGAGCTGCAGGGCGAAGAACCTTCGGATCATTTCGTGGTCCATCGATCGTGTCGTAGCACGAGATGTCACACACCGTCGCGCACCTCGCTGCCGATGACCGCACACAGTGATGAACAAGGTAGCGAGAGACAGCATGTTGAGCGTGTTCGACTCCGCCAGCGCCGCGTTGCTCTCCGGTGGTGGGCGTCGAGTCGGCAACGGAGAGAAGAAGGAGGTCGTCCGGGATCTCCGAAGCGTGGGTCGTGGAACCGAGGCCGAGGTCGCCAACAAGGCGCACGAGCTCGCGGCCAGTTTCACGAAGAAGCCCGACGCTGCAGCGTTTCAAGAGGCGCGCCGACTGGTCGGGATCCATCTTGACAAGATCACGAACCAAGGTGAGGTCGACCTCGGCCGTCTCGACGAGATCCAGGCCGACCTGCGCCCGTTCGTCAGCGCGCTCGCCGAGCTGGCCGGCGCCAAGGCGCTCGAGGCGGTCAAGACCGACGTCAGCCACGCCGAGATCGGATCCGCCCTGCAGCACGCTTCGACGGTCCTGGCCAACGGGATCCCGGACGGCCTCACCCGGTTGACCAAGGACGGCGCGGCCTCGGTCATCGACGGTCTGCACGGCACCGAGCGCCAGGCGGTGGACGCGCTCGCCGACCGCGCGTTCAAGGGGACGTCCTCGGTCAGCGCCGCGGATCTGGATCGCGCCGCCCGCAAGCTGGCGGCCGAGCTGGTGCTCGAGGACATGGGGACACCCGGCTTCAACACCAAGGAGCTGGCCAAGCTGCCGGCCGGGCTGCAAGCGCTGGCTCGCCTTGGCGTCATGATCGCGGGCAACGTGATCGAGCCGGCGAAGCCGAAAGCGGTGGGCGCGGCGCCCGACACTTCGTTCAGCAAGCTGGCCGCGGAGACCGTCCCGGCGCGGCTCGAGACCGTGCGTCAGGGGATCGATCAGCTCGGGGCCGGCACCATGCCCCACGACGTCGAGCTCAAGTCGTTCCGCAAGGCGCTCCTCTCGCTGCGCACGATGATCGACGCCTTCGCGCACAGCTACCCGGTCGTCGACCGGCACGCCGATCCGCTCACGCAGATCCGCGACCACGTCGACCAAGGATACGAGGCGATCGGATCGTTCAAGGACGAGTTCGACTCGCAAGGCCTGGTGCTGTCGGTCCAGGATCCCCAGGGCAACTGGTCGGCGGGCGTGCGCCCCGAGGAGATCAAGTACCCGAACGCTCCGCGCCTCGAGCTCGAGCGCCAGAAGGTGCTCGAGTGGAAGGAGTCGTTCGGCGCCCGGATCGACGAGTACGCCGACTACCTGGGCAAGCCGAGCGCCGAGCCCGTGCAGCCCGAGGGCAAGCGGAACCTCTCCGAGCTCTTCTGGGGCGGCGTGAAGAAGCGGCCGAAGCCGGAGCTGTCGGGGCTCCAGAACATCTCGCGCCTCACGGCCGGGATGATCGGCGAGGTCGAGCAGAAGCTCGACAAGCTGCTCGATTCGCCGGCGCTCGGCCGCGACAAGGAGAAGACGTTCCACGAGACGCGCAAGCAGCTCCGGTCCGCGCTCTCGCTCACCGTCGAGCTGCCCGGGATCGTCCGCGAGGGCGATCGCAACGCGGTGCTGACCCGGGACCTCGAGGCGCTGGTGACCCAGATGGGCACCATCGCCGACAAGATGGCGGCGCGCGATCTCGCCCCGAAGAAGGACCGTGCGCCCATCGAGCGCGAGATCCAGCGCGCCTGGAAGGATCTCCGCAAGGAGATGAAGAAGCAGGATCTCGAGGGACAGCTCGCCGCCTTCGTGCGGAACCTGGTGGTCTGACCCTTCTTCCCGCACACTGGGCCGGGAGGCTGACGTGGGGCACAAGTCGGACGAGGAGTCGATCTGGGAGGCGATCGGTGAGGCCAACCGGGCCTGGGTGAGCGGCGATCCGCTCGAGGTGGGCGCCTTGTTCGCGCGCGACGCGGTCATGGTCCTGCCGGGGCTCGCAGGTGCGCTGGTCGGACGCGACGCGATCGTCCAGAGCTTCGTCGACTACACCCAAACGGCGAAGACCACCCGGTTCGACGAGCTCGAGCACCAAATCCACGTCTTCGGAGACACGGCGGGCGTCGTCTATCGATTCCGGGTCGCGTACGAGCTCGACGGTGCGAGCTACGAGGAGACCGGCCAGGAGATCCTGGTCCTCCAGAGGAAGAAGAAGGGCTGGCGCGTGGTCATGCGGACCCAGGCGCCCGTGCTCGAGGCCCAAGCTACTGCGTGACGCGGGATAGGAATGGCCCATGAAGGCATCCCTGTTCGTCGGATATTGAGCCTTCATCCCGAGGTGATGAAAGCGTCTCTCGAGCGTAGGCTGGGAAGATCGTGGTCGACGGGCGAGGACGGTTTGGAATGAGGGCTTCGAGCCCGGATAGGAATGTGTCTGGCCCGGCTGCGGCATCCCGAATAGACGACGACGATCGCGAGTGGGAAGTACGCTTTTTGACGCCGGAGCTCCCGTCGACCACGAGCCGAAATCGCGAGGTTCACGATGCGAGTGGTTCATCTGATCTGCGCCGGAGTGGACGTCCACCAGGCGCAGCTCTCGGTCTGTGTTCGCCGGGTGGTCGACGACTCCTCGGTGCGCTTGGGTCAGGGACTGCAGGGCGGACAACACCTCTACAGGCGGATTCTCCTGCTCCTCTTTGAGGCGCTGATCTCGCTCGGCGGTGCTCGAATTCAGCTCGCCTGGGTCGGGACGATGCGGCCGATCAGCGCGCCGGCGACGAAGGGCCCGTCGAAGTCCACATCGAACCACGTGCCGAACGCCTTGGCGTCGCTGATGGCGTGCCACACATGCGCAAGCGGCGCGCGCAGGAAAGTCTTCTTCTCGATACGGTCTTTGATGTCGTTCATTAGCAACCTCCAGGTTGCCCATGCACGTAATCGAGGCGTTTTAGAAAAGCAACCCATAGGTTGCGTTTTATTCACGCGCGCTGGATCGAGACTCCAAAGTCGGCTTTTTCTCAGCTTTCGATCGGAGCAAGTCTCTCAGTCAGGGTTTGCGCCTATTCAGCCCGGCCAAGGCGTACCACAGCAAACGTGACGGCCATCCGGATCGCGGAGGGCGACGAAGCTCATCGGACCGATCTCGCTCCGCGCGATCACCTCCACGCCGCGTTCGGTCAGGCGGGCCAGGAGCCGATCCAGATCGTCGACCGTGAAGCTGACGATGGTCCCCGGCGGATCGCGATGCTGCGCCGCCGTCTCCAGCCAGAACCCCTTCCGGTCGTGGATCGCGAAGTGGAACGAGCCGAGCTGGCAGGCCCAGTGCCGCTGGGTGCCACGGTGCTGCTCGAGCTCGAGCGGAATGTCCAGCACCTCGCGATAGAACTCGGCCGTGCGCTCGGGCGAGTCGGAGGTGAGGACGACGGACTTCAAATCACTGATCAAGCTCTTCATGTTCGATCTCCTTCGCGACAATCCTTCCGCACCGAGCTCGATCCGACGATGGCTAGGGGCGCCGATTCGCTTGGCCGAGCGCGCCAGCTCGGTGCGATACTCTTCGGCCCGTGGCACGCGCGCCCAGAGACTTCGCCGCCGACTCGCGGATCGTTCCCCTGATCCTGCGCGCGCTCGAGCGCCGGGGGCTCGAGGTCGATCGGGTGCTCCGCGTGCTCGACCTCCCGTCCGATGCGCGTCATCTCCAAGAGGTCCCGCTGACGCCGGCTGACTTCGAAGCCCTGCTCTCCTCCGCCGCCGCCGAGCTCGACGATCCGTTGATCGCGCTGCGGCTCCCCGGTGAGCTCGAATCGCCGAGCTACAACGTCGGCGAGCTGGCGGCGCAAGCGAGCCCGAGCCTCGCCGAGGCCCTCGAGCGGGTCGCGCGCTACGCATCCCTGTTCTACGCTCACCTCTCGTTCCACGTAGAGCGTCGATCGCGCGAGCTCTGGTTCACGCAACGACTTCGCGGCGGACGGCGCGGCAGGCGCTACGGCAACGAGTACGGCATCGGCTCCGCGCTGCACCACGCCCGCAAGGTGGCCGGCTCTGGGCTGGCGCCGCTGCGCGTCTGGTTCGCGCATCCGCGGCCGCCGGAAGCGGAGGCCATCGCCCGCTGGCTCGGCGCCCGTGTCGAGTTCGACGCCGACGACAACGGGATCGCGTTCGCGCTCGAGGACGCCGATCGACACCTGCCGAATCGAGATCCACGCCTACTGCGGACCGCCGAGGAGCTGGCCGAGCGGGCGCTCGCCGAGCGGCCGCCGGAGATCGACTTCCCGATCGAGGTCGCCCAGGCGATCCGGCGCGGCCTGCCCGAGGGTCGAGTCGAAGCGGCAGCGATCGCCCGCCGGATGCGCCTCTCCACGCGTACACTGCAACGCCGGCTGGAGCAGACCGGCACCACCTATTCGGCGCTACTCGAACGCGCACGCCGCGAGCTGGCGGTCGAGCTGGTCGAGACCACCCGCGAACCGCTCGCCGAGATCGCCGAACGCGCCGGCTTCTCCGACGCAGCGACCTTCAGCCGCGCCTTCAAGCGCTGGACGGGCGCGTCCCCCGGAGCGTTTCGTAAGCAGCGCGATCCCGGGATCTGAGACTCAATCGGCGAGTCGGACGAGCTGCCCCGGAGTCTGCGGAGTGTTGGGATTCTGTCCGAGAGCCAGGAATCCGTCGCGGACCGGCACCAGATGCTGGACCGAGTACGCGGCGAGGTGATCCTCGACCGCGCAGTAGCCATCGGGCAGGTACTGGCCGCCCGCGCCGAAGGCCCCCGCATAGAGGAAGCCGCCTCGGTAGGGGGCAATCGCAAACGGAAACACCGTCAGCGGCGACGCTCCCAGCGCTCGCCACGCGGCGCCTGCCTGGGAGAAGAACTGTCCATCGGCGCTGCCGAGCACCACCCCGAGGCCGTCGACGTACGCTGCCGCGGTGAAGCCAGCCCCGGTGGGTACGGACTCGACGTGCTGCTCGCCGTCCGATGAGATCCGGACGATGCTCGTGCTGCCCGATGCGGCCGCGATGATCTGCCCGTCCGCGGTGAGGAGGGCGTGGCCGCCGAAGTCGGCGTCGCCGAAGTCGTAAAGCTCGGTCACACCAAGCGCGTCGTAGCGTTGAAACGTCCCGTCCGAGCGCACGCTGTAGATCTTCGGCTCGCCTCGCTCCCGCCGCAACGCGATCCGATAGCGCTGCTCGTAGGGCGGGAAGCTGTAGGTCACCGGCTCCAGCCTCAGCTCGGTCCGCGACGTGAACGTACCGGTGAACAGCTCACCCCACCGGCTCATCAACCACCAGGTGCGATCGACCTCGTCCCATACACCATGAGAGAGGAGCGCGGGGGGGCTCACCACCACCTCTTCGACGCCGGAGGGGGTCCAGGAGAACAGCGCCCCGCTTCGCATCCCGATCACCACGACCGTCGAGGAGAGCACGAGCGCGAGCTCGGTGTCCGAACCGTCTTCGAGCGAGAAAGGCTCGCTCGAGAAGTCGGCGCAGTCGCGAGGTCCCGGATCCGCGATGCGGAACCCGGCCAGCCCCTCGCTCGCGCTCGCGGCCAGCTCCCACTCCGGCGAGTCGTCCGGGAGCATCGTGCGATAGATGTCACCGGTGGCGGGAAGCGCGCGCGCACGTTCTTCCTGGCCGGCACGCGGGAGCAGGCCTTCCTCGAGCAACGAGGCCGACAGCGGCTCGGCGTACAGGAGCGCTTCCATCAGCACGGACTCGTCGCGCTCGATCTCCTCCGGGATGCGGAGCACGACATCGGGACCCGGAACGTCGAAAGCGCGGACCGTCAGCTCCGGATCGTGCGTGGCGCGATGCAGCCCGAGAATCAGCGCGCCATGCTCCAGCGGTGGAAACGGGACCCGGACCACGTCCCCCGGCGCGCACCCGGCAGTCACAACGGCGATCGTGATGGTCACCGTCCACCGCACGACGGCCACGATGCCATGGCTTCCCCACCGGGGAACAGCTCCTGCGAGCGGTCGTCGCCTTTCGATCGCAGAAAGCACAGGCTCGGTCAGGAGCGCCGGGCCGCCGCCATATTCCCCCTCGTCGACTTTCGTCGACTAGGAGGTTTTGAATGCTTCGAACTCTGCGCACAGTTACCACTCTCGGATTGTTCGCGGCGCTGGTCGCCTGCGGCGGAGTCCAGGATTGACCCGAGACGGACTCGCTCCCGATTCACCTGATTGCCTCCGCCGAGCTCGCCGACGGCGGAAGCCTCGAGCTGCACGAGCCAACGCCCGGCGAGCTCGTTGCAATCTACGTCGGAAAGGACCGGTCCTACGGGGACCTCTTCCAAGGTCTCGAGCGCGGGACGGTCTCCTACGCGGAGCTCTTCGAGACCATCGCCGGCCGCAAGGCGCCGGAGGCGGTCGTCCAGGCGGAGTCCAGGCTCGTCGAGGCGAAGGCCCGGATGGCCGCGGATGAGGTCTTCGATCGTGAAGAGATTGCCGAGGCGCCGCAGCTCGCGAACATCGGCCAGTCCCGTTCCGGCCTCTCGGCCACCGACTTCGCCGCCACCTACTGCCCGAGCGGTTGGGGCTACATGTATTGCTGGACGTCGCGCACCGGCAATGCCTCGGTGACGCGCACGACGCTCTCGATGTACACGTACCTCAACACGTACGCCGGCGGGTCGGTCCAGCACATTCTCGAGTACCAGAACGTCTTTGGTAACTGGGTGACCTACGTGAACAACACGGTGCCGGCCGGCTTCATCTCATACATCTCCCGTTCGGGGATCTGGACGACGCGCCGCACCCGCGTCACCCAGGCTTCGGGCGACAGCTACCACGTCTCGATCTACGGCACGATCTGAGGGACCTGCAGGCACGGATTCCGCCGGTCATGGTACGAGTATGATGCTCGAGACCACCAAATGATCGACACGCTCGAACGTCTCCTCGACGACATGCACGCCTTCCGTGAGGCCTGGAGCGGCGATACCGATGCCGACCTCGAGGAGACGTTCGGCGACCGCGCGCGGGAGCTCGGCGCGCGCGCAGTGCTCACAGTCCTCTTCCGCACCTATCAAGACTCCTGGTTGTCGGGCTGGCTCCGCACGCTGAGGTGGGTCTGGAAGGACGTGCCCTACCCCACCTGGCTCGAGATCCTCGAAGACCTGAGCGAAGACCGCAACTTCCTCTACCAGTTCCTCTGGTTCGCGAGCGAGTCGCTGGCCCTCGACATCCACCGCCTTCCCGCCCTCGCACCGAACCTCCGGACCGAGCTGGACAGCGAGACGTTCCGCGACGGCGGACCGCTGCCGATCTCGCCCCACCTGCGCGCGCGCATGGAGGACCACTTCGATTACGAGGCCATGTGGCAGCGCCTCGAACACGAGGGCGCGCCGATGCGCGACGTTCCTCCCGGCACGCCCAACCGGCACGTCTTCGAGGTCTGACGGACGCGGCCAGCGCACGGGCAGAGCTCCACGTCGATGCGGCCGGCGACAGCCGAGCATTGACAGGCCCAGGCGCTGATGCTATCTACCCGGAAACATTAGCAAGCGGGACTAACTCAGTTGGTAGAGTGCAACCTTCCCAAGGTTGAAGTCGCGGGTTCGAGTCCCGTGTCCCGCTCGAAGAAATCTCAGTCGTCGCGGCCGGATGGAGTGAGCGCTCCACCGGCCGTTTTCGTTTGGTCCCCCACTTCCGGGGTCGGTCCCCCACTCGGTCCCCCATTCGCGAAGATCTCCGCGAACGCGAGCTTCGCAGCAGCACGCTTCTCGCTCGCAGAGACCGTCGAGTAGTGCTCGTGCATCTCCGTCAGATGAACGGTGATCGCTTTGGTCAGGACCTCGGTTGTACCGGCGCGGACTGGATGCGTAGTTCCGAAGCCGTTCGTCCCGCTTTGTCGTAGTCGCGTGAGCGCGTAGCCGCTCGTTCAACAGCGATCGTGGTGTCCCGTTCCGCGTTGAGCGCGGGAGCGGCCGTTTTCTGGCCAGGAAGGAGGGAAAGGGGGCAATTCAAAGACTCCTACATCCACGAAAGGCCCCCAAATGATCGACGAGCGACCATCCCCTCCTGATCTCGAAGCATGGCTCGATGCGGAGTACCCGTCCACCCAGAAAGGCGGCACGTTGATCGAGCCGGCGGTGCGCGAGCTCGAGACGCACGAGGAGTGGATGCGCGCCCCCGGCCGCTACCGTCCGGCCGGATGCCTCCGGTGCGGCGCCACCCTCCACATCCACGACTACCGACCACGGCAGCTTCGATGTGATCCCTGGGAGCTCACGCAGGTCGTCCGGTTCCTCTGCAGCAACGAGGCGTGCGGCGCCACGTGGCAGGTGCTCCCGATGTTCATCGCGCGCCACCTCTGGCGAAGCTGGCGCGTGGTCGAGCGTGCCGTCGAGCCGGAATCGTCCACGCCGGTTCCGCCAGCAACGGTTGAGCGCTGGCGGAGCCGGCTCGGCCTCGGCGCCCGCGTGCTCGTGACCCTCCTCGCGACCGCGAGCAAGGGCGTCCTCGACGCCATCGTCCGGCTCGTCGGCCTGGACGCGACGCGCTCGGATCTGGTCGAAGCGTTCGCGCGCAAAGCGCGACCCCCGGATGGCGAGTGTCTCGCCGAGATCGCGGAGCTCGTCCACCGACTGCACCGCGGAGTCCGTCTCATGTAGCTGGGGCACATCCCGCCCGCGGGACGCTCGCCGATCGCCGCCGCGTTTTCCCACCAAATCCGTCGGTCCCATTGGACGAAGCTCCGCGGCGTGGAGAGCAACCATGAGATCGCGTTATGGCGCCTCGGCATCCTGGGGCCGTTGATCAGCGCCCGTCTCGAGCACGGCGATCGCCGAGCGTACTTCGAGGAGGCGGCCCAGCGGATGTATCAACGCCCGGACGGCCGTTTCGTGCACGTCTCGGCTCGAACGATCGAGGCCTGGTACCTCGCGTACCGCCGCGGCGGTTTCGAAGCGCTCGTGCCCCGCACTCGCAACGACCGCGGGCAGAGCCGCGCGATCGACACCGACGTCGCCGAGCTCCTCCTCCGCGCCAAGCAAGAGCGACCCCGCCGCTCCATCCGCCGGCTGATCCGCATGCTCGAGCGCGCCGGCCGCGTGCGCATCGATACGCTCGCGAAGTCCAGCGTGCACCGGCTCCTCGCCGCTCACGGGCTCTCCCGCCGACCGGTGCGAGGCCCGTCGGCGGAGCGGCGGTCCTTCCTCGTCGAGTACGCCGGCGATCTCTGGATGGGAGACGCCATGCACGGCCCGCTCGTGCTCGTACCCAGCGGGAAGCTCAGGAAGAGCTACCTCCTCTCCCAGATCGACGCCGCCACCCGATACCTCGTCCACAGCTACTTCGCGCTCGCCGAGGACGCCGTCGCGCACGAGTACGGTTTCAAGCAGGCGCTTCTGAGCGGCGGACGGCCGCGCACCTACTACGTCGATCGCGGTGCAGCCTACATGGCGGGCTCGCTCGCCGCGATTTGCGCCGAGCTCGGCATCCATCTCGCCCACACCGCGCCCAAGGACTGTGAGGCAAAGGGTGCGATCGAACGGTGGCACCGCACGTGGCGCGAGGAGGTTGGCGATGAGCTCGGCGAGCGCCTCCTCACCCTCGACGAGCTCAACAGCCTGCACTGGGCCTGGCTCGGGGCCGAGTACCACGCGCGCCGGCACGACACGACGGCCCGCGAGCCGCGAGCCCACTGGCTCGAGCAAGCACGGCACCTGCGCGCGCTCCCCAAGGACAAGAAGATCGACGAGGTCTTCCTGCACCGCGCAAAGCGCACCGTCCGAAAGGACGGCACGGTCCGCTTCGGTGGGCGCTTCCTCGAGGTCCGCGCCGAGCTCACCGGTCGTGTCGTCGAGCTACGCTTCGACCCGACCAATCAAGACGCCCGCCCGCGCGTCTTCGTCGAGGATCGCTTCGTCTGCGACGCCGTGCCCCTCGACCGCATTCGAAACGCCACCCGCAGGCGCCGCCGGGATCTCGGCATGCCCGATCCCACCGCCGAGCCCAGCGGACTCGACCCGCTCCAGCTCATCGAGCGCGACCACTACGAGCGCACCCGCGTGCGCCATGACGACGAAACGGAGGACTGATTCATGTACCGCAAACGCTTCGGCCTCACCGGCCACCCCATGCCCAAGGACGCACAGGGCAAGACCTTCATCGAGAGCGGAGACGGCTACGCCCGCCTCGGGCGCGCCTTTCGCCGGCTCGCCGACGAGCCCGGTCTCGGACTCCTCACCGGCGAGGCGGGCCTCGGGAAGACCGCCGCGATGCGCAACCTCTGTGCGCAGCTCCCGAAGCCCGACTATCTCGTCATCTATCACTGCGACACCGCCGTCGCGCCGCTCGATCTCTATCGCTCTTTGGCGATCGAGCTCGGCGTCCGCCCGTCGCATCGGCGCGCCCAGCTGTGGGCCGACATCAAGAAGGCGCTCCTCCACATGGTCGACGAGCGAAACACCGCGCCGATCGTCGTCATCGACGAGGCCCAGCACCTCACTGATCGATTCCTCATCGATCTGTCCGGCTTCCTCAACTTCGCCTTCGACAGCCGCGACATCCTCACCATGTGGTTGGTGGGGCTCCCGCAGCTCAGCCGCCACCTCCAGATGCAGCAACACGCGCCGCTCGCGATGCGCATCGCCGCGCGCGTACACATGGAGCCCTGGGCGGACCGCGAAGCCTTCACCGCCGTGATCCACCAGAGCATAGAGGCCGTCGGAGGCAAGAAGAAGATCCTCAGCGACCCCGCCATGGAAATGCTCTTTCGGAGCAGCCGCGGGCTCCTTCGCGTCGCCGCCCAGCTGCTGCGCGAGGCGCTCCGCGTCGCGCACGAGCGCGATCAGGACTTCGTGGACGAGCACGTGATGGAGGAGGCCGTCGACAACGTCCTCGCGCCGGCGCCATGAGCACCGCACCCCTCCCGGTATGCCCGGTCGGCGAGCTCGACCCTCCCAGCGACGAGGAGCGTTGGCTCGTCGAGCCGCTGTGGACGCGCGCGGCCGTCGGATTCATTGGCGGCGTCCCCAAGCTCGGGAAGACATGGCTCGGCCTCGACCTCGCGCTGTCCGTCGCAACGAGCACGCCCTGTCTCGGCCGCTACGTCGTCAAGGATCCCGGGCGCGCGCTCGTGTATCTCGCCGAGGATCACACCTCGCTGGTACGGCAGCGTCTCGAGGGGCTCTGCCGCCTCCGCGGCCTCGACATCACCAAGGTCGAGGTCGACGTGATCACCGCTCCGAGCCTCCGCCTCGACCTGCCGCGCGACCAGGAGCGCTTGCTCGAGACGGTGCGGCAGCGCCGCCCCCGTGTCGTGCTCCTGGATCCGCTCGTCCGCCTGCATCGCGTGGACGAGAACAGCGCCGGCGATGTCTCCGGCCTGCTCGCGTTTCTCCGCGATCTCCAGCGCGCTTGTGACGTCGCAGTCGTCCTCGTCCACCACATGCGAAAGACCGGCGGCGCTTCGGGGCAGTCGCTCCGCGGCTCGGGAGACTTCCACGCTTGGATTGATTCCGGCTGCTATCTGCGCCGCACCCGCGAGGGTGTCGTGCTTCGTGTCGAGCATCGATCGGCGCCATCGCCCGATCCGATCCTGCTCGAGCTCACCTCTGACGATGACGGCGAGAACACCCGGCTTGAAGTCGTGAACGCCAGCGATGATGCGCCGCCTTCAGCAGCGCCCATCGTCTTGCGGCTCGCCGACAGAATCCTCGATGCGCTCGGCGCCGCGGGCGGACCGATGACGAAGGCGGCGCTGCGGAAGGCGTTACAGATCAACAACCAGCGCCTCGGCGACGAGCTCGCGAGCCTCGAGGCACAATCACGCGTCGTGCACGGAGCCGCCGGCTGGGATCTCGAGCGTTCCAGCGGAGGCGTTCCGCGAAAACCCACAGAGCGCCGGAACGGAACGCCGGAACGGTCCTCGTACTGATCATCGATTCGGCCGGCAGGGCGTGGCCAACAAACTCGGGCAACGGTGGCGACCGACCCGGACCCAAACCGGATGCGCCCTGCCGGCCGTCCCCCGTCGACCGGCCATCCGGGAGGGGACAAACGCAGTCAACGAGTCAGCGGGTCGGCCGGACGAAGCTCATGTCCTCACGAGACTCCGGGACAAAGCTCCGTTAGCAGTGCGGGCTGGTACATCGGTCGTCGCTCGTCGATACAGATCGGTCGACGTCCTCCGGCATCCGTGCGGCGTGAATCGTTTCTCTATCTGCGCGACCGTGAGGATGTCCTCGAACGGTTTGGTCAGCACCTGTGGGTTCGAAATTCTGGCCGGTCCCGTTCCGGAAATTCTGGCCGGTCACCGTCGGCGCCTGAGGCCCCGTCGGGTAAGCCAGACGCCACGGAAGCCCCGAAGGGCGCCGGGCGAGGAAAGGGATGTACGGATTGATGAAGCGCCATGACGTTCAGGTGCTCCGCCGCGCGGGGCATAAGCAAAGGGAAGTTGCGGATTCGGGGCGAACGGTACGCCGTGTCGAGGCGGAGGATCCGGTCGAGGGCGGCATCGTGGACGACGCCACGGAGCGCTCCCGGCGCCGAGTGGGCCGACCGTCGCGCTGAAGTGGAAGAAAGATGGGACCGTGACCGAGTGGAACAGCACGTTCATCCAGGTCATGACGGTGGGCGTTGGCGCCGAGGTCTGCTGGCCGTACCGGGGCCAGGAGAAGGGGGCTGTCGAGAATCTCGTCGGCTGGGTGAAGGGGTCGTTCTTCAAGCAGCGCCGATTCCTCGACAAGGACGATCTCCTGCAGCAGCTCGCCGAGTGGCAGGGCGCGGTGAACACCGAGATCCGCTCCCGCGCGACCGGACGCCGTTCTCAACGCGCAAGCAGCGGTTCTCGCCGGGGACGATCAAACGGCGAAGACGACCCATCTCGCGGTGAAGCGATCGGCTGAGCAAGCGCTGCTCGTCAAGCAGCGCTACCTCGAGGTCTCCGGCGGAATCCTTCGGGCCATTTCGAAGTTTGATTAGTTGACTGCGTCCCCCCCGTTGAGAGCGGCGCCTCGGAGCTGCGCAAGTTACCTTGCACCTCGCGATTAATGCCGTCCGATCTCCGTAAGCTGCATCGACGTGCCGCGAGGTACGCAGAGAGCGGAGACTGTGGCCCTGTACTAGCGGACACCCGCGTGCAGGATGCGTCCTTCGCGCCCCTCGCATCAGCATTCTGAGCTCGGTCCAAAGCGATGCCGGGCATCGGGATGAGGGACTTGCTCGTGGTATCCGTTCGCGCATGGGGTACAAACAGTTTCTGCGCAGCGTCGAGGCCGCTCAGCGGCGGCAGGAACGCGAAGCGCTTCGTCGCCATCGAGAATTGGTCAAACACATTGCGAGCCAAAACAAGGAGGCCGAGAAGCAGCGCGCGGCTGATGAGGTCGCGATGTTCGAGAACTACCTCGAGGTTCTCGTTTCGGTTCACAAGGATTGTGGCGACACCTGGGATTGGCAATCTCTGTCGACTGCTCCCCCGCCCATCGCTCCCTCGCGCACCACGGCTCGGGAGGATGCTGCGCGAGATAAGCTTTCGTTCTATCAGCCCGGATTCTTCGAAAAGCTCTTCGGCAAGGCGAAGAAGAGACAGGCCGAACTCGAAGCAACTGTCGAACAGGCAACAGCGCAGGACCGGCGGCAGAACGAGCACGCGCTCGCCCAGCATCAGCACGCGAATGCGCTCTGGCAGATCCGTCGGGAGATCGGGGCGGGAGTCCTGCGCAATGATCCCGCCGCCTATAAGAAGGCACTCAAGCACCTGGATCCGTTCTCCGAGTTGGTTGCGTTCAAGACGCGCATCGAGGTCGAAGCGATCGATGGCGACGTCGTTTCGTTGAGCTGCTTCCTCGAAGACGAAGAGCTCGTCCCGAAGGAGGAGCTCAAGCTGACAGCGGGCGGGAAGATGTCGACGAAGCAGATGGCTGCCGGAAAATACTGGGCACTCCACCAAGACTTCGTTTGCTCGTGTGCGCTGCGTGCGGCCAGAGAAACCTTCGCCACCTTGCCGATCTCCAGAGTCATCGTGAACGTCCGCGCGACTCGGTTGGACACGAGCACCGGACATCATCGTGCAACCACGCTGCTCGCCGTCCACTTCGCGCGACCGGATCTTGCTCGTCTCGACATGGATGCGATCGACCCGTCCGATTCGATGAAGAACTTTCCACACCGCATGAAGTTCAAGAAGTCCACCGGCTTCGAACCCGTCGAAGACATCACCGTCGACGAACAGTGGGTAACGACATGAGCGCTCCTGCTGGCTGGTATGCGGATCCGCAGAACCCGGCGTACGTGCGCTGGTGGGACGGACGCATGTGGACGGATCAGGTTCGGCCGACTCCGGCGGCGGCGCCGCCAGCGACTCAAGCATCTTACGGTGGAGCCAATTCGAATTCGAGGGGCCAGGCGCAGCTCGAATTGAACGACCTGATCCAAAGGGTCGACGCTCTGCGGACAGAACACGAGACGTTGCACGCCTCGAGAAGGAGAAGGCACACTACGAGTCGGCTGCTCGCGCACTCCTCGAAAAGGGCGACGCCGCTGCTGCGGCCGAGGCGCAGGCCCACATCGAGGAGCTCCAGCAAGCGATCGACGGTGTCGTCGCCCGTGCCGCCAATATTCGCGCGGGCTACGTCTACGTGATTTCTAACATCGGCTCGTTCGGCGAGACCGTGGTGAAGATCGGACTCACGCGACGGCTCGAACCAATGGAGCGTGTCCACGAGCTGGGCGATGCATCGGTTCCATTCCGTTTCGATGTGCACGCGCTCGTGTTCAGCGACGACGCGGTGGGTCTGGAAGCAGCTCTTCACCAGAAGTTTGCCGATCGACGAGTCAACATGGTCAATGCACGTCGGGAGTTCTTCTACATCTCGCCCCACGACGTCAAAGAGGCGCTGCTCCACCTGCGGGGCGATCTCCTCTCGTTCGTCGAGGCGCCGGAGGCTCTGGAGTGGCACCAGAGCCAGAACACGCGGCGCGCCGCCACCGGCCTGGCGACACCGCTGCCGTCTGATCGTTCGCCAGTTTCGACCTCCACGCCAAGTTGAATTCGCGCGGCGGCTCCTTCTACAGGTGTTGTGTTCGAGACCAAACCAAATGACGATTGGGATCAGCGGACGCGAGGGAAAATGACGACCATCCACCAAAGCTCGATGAGATCGCCGGTTGCTTGAAGCTCGCGGCGACGCTCGTCGATCAGGCTGCGTCACTCGCGCGCGACGGAACCACTGGTCTTCCTGAAGGCGGCACGACGCGCCTCGAGCAGCGCCAGGAGCTCCCGCAGCAACCCGGCGACGTCTTTCGACGTCCGCGACCGCTTCACGCCTGGCAGCACCTCGGCCTTGCTGTAGCGCCGCCGCAGGTGGACGACGCCGGCCTCGGGGTCGAGGTCCTCCCACCGGACAGTCGACATGCGAGCGCCGGTGGTCACGTGGAACAGGATCATCCGTCGTGCTCGCGTCCCCCCTGAAACGGCTCAGCTGCGGACCAAGGCGGCAGCCAGCAGGATCGGCGCCGCGATCACCGCCGCGAAGTAGGCGAGCACGTAGGACGCGCCCAGGAGGAGCTCGGGCTCACCGACGGCATTGCCAGCGAGGAAGCGGGTGGCCTCGGCGCCGCCGAGCACTCCGAGCACGAGCCAGAGCAGGATGATCAGCGAGGCCGCCGTCAGCATCTTCATGACCGGTCCTCCACCGCACGCCACAGCGGACCTTGGACGAGGGCGTAGAGCATGACCGCGTCACCGACCGTGTTGCTCGCTCGATAGCGGCGCCCGGCCTCCGTCTGTACGGGAAAGGCGGCCAGCTCGAGGCTGGTGAGCAGGCGCTCGAGGGTCGCGCGATCACCAAAGGCGGCCGCGCCCAGGATCGCCATGCCGCTCGCGCCCGCGTTCGCGCCCAGGATGGGGATGGTCGGCCCCGAGTCGACGTCGGCAGGTCCGGTCCAGGAGGCCGGCCATTCCCGAGCGTAGCCGAAGCCGAGCACGTCGCGGACCAGCCCCTCCTTGGCGCGCACCCACTGATCGCGGGCGAGCTCCGGATCGAGGATCTGCAGCATGTGGGCGACCATGAAGATGCTCGAGCCCTCGGGCCCGTCCCGGTGCTGGCCGTCGAGGTGATAGCTCGAGATCAACAGCCCGGTGGTGGGGTCCGTCAGCGTGCTCTTCGCGGTGGCGAGCCACTCGGCGATCAGCGCGGAGTGGTCGGAGCGATCGAGGACATCGGACAGGCGCAGGGAGGCCAGCGCGATGGCATTGCAGAAGGTCCAGGCCTCGTCGGGGTAGCTCTCGCCGGAGCGCGTGGGGCTCCGCTCGAGACGCTCGACGATCTGGGCCGCGCGGAGCCGGTGAAGGGCCGCGTAGCGCTCGTCGTCGCGCACCATCCTGCGGGCGCCCAGCATCAACGCGATCTCCCCGTCGATGAAGGTGCTCCGGGCCGGCTGTTCGATGAACTCGGCGCTGCGGGCGTAGGGCATCAGGAAGAAGTACATTCCGTGCTCGGCCTCGGCGGTGAGCGTGGCGTCGATCAGTCGATCGATCTGGGCGAGGTAGGTCGCCTGGCGCTCCGGATGGGCGAGCGCGAGGTTCGCGAAGGCGAGCACCAGATAGGTGCGCGCCATGAAGTCCCACTCGGCGTTGGTCGCGCGCATCTCGGCGAGGGCTTCGGTCGCGATGGAGCGGGCCTCGAGACCGCGAGCCAGCGCCGCCGGATCGGGCCGGAACCACAGGTGGAGGCTGGGGAGCCACAGGGCCGCTGCCACCACCAGCGCGGCCGTCTTTCGCATCGACATGGGTCCCATTGTTCCCACCGAGATGGCGGACTGATGGCAAGCGTCGGGAACGATCGAGGCTCTCAGTCGGAGATCGGGGAAAGGCCGGCGCGACGGCCAGGAAGAGCTCGTGACCGAGCGAGCTCAGGCCCGCCAATCCCTCGGGGGCCCGACCGGCCTGCACCAGCATCTGGTCGCGCGTGCGCACGGTGTCGGCGCGCACTCCGCGCGCGGATCGCTGGCCCGCGCCGGGGATCAGATCGACTCGAGATAGGCGATGAGATCCGCGATCTGGTCCTGGCTCAGCCCGGAGGTCTGTCCGTGTGCGTCTCCGCCGCCGCAGGTCGGATCAAAGCGATCGCTCAGCGTCTCGGCACAGCCGCTGTGCATGACGGGCATTCGATGGGAGACCCCGAGCAGCGACGGTACCTGGAACGCGCCGCCGGTGCCCACGTTGACGTTGGCGTTGTTGGTGAACGCGAGCCCCGAGTGGCAGGTGCTGCACGCGATGAGCGGATCATGAAAGAGCTCGCGCCCACGGGCGATCGCGTCGGCGTCGCCATCGCTGGGGCTCGGCCAGGGCGGGATCGAGAATACCCAGTGCGAAAACGTCTCGACCTGGGCGCTCGAGAGCCTGGGGCCGAGCATCCGGCCCGTGAACACCTCGTCGGCGAGATCCGCGAAGGTGGGGATGTCGCCGTCCCAGTGGAAGGGCTCGGTGCCCGCGATGCCGATCCGCATGCTCTGGGTTCGTCGCGGGCCGACATCGGTGAACACCCAGAGGTGGCCGTCGTCGGCGCCCTCGGGATGACACGAAGCGCACGCGATGTTGGCGCCCGCGTTGCGATGGAAGAGCGCGTGGCCGAGGTCGGCCATGGGTTGGTCCTCGGGCAGCGACAGATCGATCTCGCCGAGATCGTCGACGAGCCTCGGAGGCTCGCGAACCTGGATGACCAGGCGGTCGTCGCCTGGACCAACGATCACGGAGGTCGCTTCGCTGCCCGCTGCGGGCCCAAACCGATCGACCGGCACGCAGTCGAAGGTGTCGGTCCGACTGTAGACGGGCGCGCCGGGTAGAACGCTCGCGTTGCCAGCGGAGGCGACGTAGATGCGCTGTCCATCCTCCGAGAGCGCCAGATCGACCGCCAAGACGGCGAACGAGAGCGTGCTCGCGGGCGGAGTCACTCCCTCGCCGACGAAGCTGATCGCCGCGCGGACCATGGGCGAGTCGCACGGATCGGCTCCGCCCCCGTAGGAGCCCACGTTGACGCCCTCTTCGTCCGGGCCAACCGCGACCGGCGTGACTCTCGCCAGCTGGTGGAGGACGGCCACCCCTCCGGTCGGCGAGGCGACCATTCGCCAGGCAACCTCGGGCTCCATGCCGAAGGCAATCGAGACCAGCGGATAGGTCCGGAAGCTCCCGTCCGGCGCCACACTCAGCACCTCGGCGGCGCGGAAGCGGCTGACCCAGATCCGATCGCCTTCCACCACGACATCGCGGAGATCGGGGCGCAGCTGAAGCCGGCGCGTCGGCGCTCCACCTCCGGCCGGGAGGGTGATCAGCCAGCCCGCCTCACAGGCCACGTAGAGATCGTCCGTGGCTGCGTCGTAGGCGACGCCGCGCGGCGCGGTGCAGACGCTCCGCCGATCGATGATCTCGCCGCGGTCCACGTCGATGGTCACCAGCTCGCCGCGACCTCGGGCGACCACGTGCACCCGACGCTCCCCGTCCTCGATGGCGCGCCCAGGCTCATCGTGCGGATTCAGCACGACCGTGTGCAGCACGCGCCGCGTGTCGAGGTCGACCACCGAGACCCGATCCCGATCGGGATCCGCAGCGATCGCGGTATGCCTGTCCCCGAGGAGCAGCAGCGTTCCTCCGCTGATCGGGAGAGGTGGGATCTCCGACTCGACGAAGGGACCGAAGTCGAGCCCGGCGCGCACCCCGGCATCGCCATCGAAGGACTCCGGGGGGAGGCCCGGGCCGATGATTCCGCCGTCCGGTATGAGCGCGCGCGTGGACTTGCCGTGGCAGGCCACCAGGCAGAGTGCGCCAGGGAGGAGCAACGGGAGACACTTCATGGGTGTCCGACCTTACTGCGGGCGGCGCGCGATTGGCGAGGCCCCCATACCTCAGGCCAGGTGGTGACTCTCATCGCATACTCACACCATGGATCGGCGACCGGCCGAAGGGGTCGGTGGTCATTACTCTTTTTCGGCCGGCGGAAAGGCACAGCGAAGGACCCGGCCTCCATCGACCAGCGGTCCGCTGATCCGGACCAGATCCGGTGCCTCGGGATAGCGGATCAGATCGAGCTCAGCACCGACGACCAGCGCCAGCCGTCCGTCGGGCGCCCAGCACCACGCCGCGCCGGGGGAAGTGTCGGCCAGGCGCGTGGTCGTGGAGGGCGACGCGTTCAGGTCGACCAGGTAGAACGCCGCGGTCTGGGACGCCTCGTCCTCCGCGCGGAAGAGCAGGCGCGACTCGTCCGGCGACAACCCGAAGGCGACGACCGACTCGGTGGCGCCCAGCGCTGCGCTCAGCTCGACGGGTGCGGGCGGTGGCAACGTCACGACGTCGGCTTGGTAGAGACGCCGCACACCCGTGCTGGTCGCGATCGAGAAGATCAGCGACGCGCCGCCACCGGTCCAGACCTCGCTGATCACCGACTCTCCGGAGCTCAGCGCCATCACGCGATCGGGGCCTGGCGCCGTCGGGTCGACCACGAAGAGCTCGGGCTGCCCGGCTGTGTCGAGATCGGCCACCAGGGCGATCCGATCACCGGACGGGTTCCAGCGATACCGCACCACGCCGGCCGCTCCGGTCGGGAACGCACCGCTGACGGCCACCTGAGGTGGCGGGACGGGCTGCGAGAGATCGAGCACGAAGAGCTCGTTGAGGCCGTCGACGAGCGGGTCCGCGAAGAACGCCAGCTGGCTGGCGTCGGGCGAGAACTGGATGACGTCGTTGTCGACCTGGATCGCCACGTCGGCGGTGGCCGGGAACGCCGGGTGCATTCGCTCGCGCGCGCCCAGGGTCGCGCCGTTCACATCCACGCGATACAGCTCGAAGACGCGGAGCGCGCTCTCGTCGGCGGAGTAGGCGAGCTGCGCCCCGTCCCCGGACCAGGCGACCTGGCCGCCGAAGCCCAGGTTGGCGCCGGGATTGACGCGCTCGCGGACCGGCTGGCCCGAGGAGAGATCGGCGAACCAAAGGTCGCGATCGTTCATCGACTGGATGATGTCGAAGTACGCGATCGATGGCGCGGTCGGCGACCAGAGCGAGGTGTTCGAGACGCCTTGGCTGAGCTCGATCGGCGACGGCGACGTCGAGGTGATGCTGGCGAGCCGCTGGCGCGAGCCGGTCTGACCGACCACGCCCTGATCGAACGCAATCCATCGGCCCGCCGGCGCGAGCGCGTACTGGAACACGTCGGAGCCCGGGTTGGACACACTCAGCTTCACCACGGGCCCCGGCCGCTTCCCCGGCGTGAACGCGTGGTAGAGCTCGAGCAGACCGAAGGTGTCCTGCTGTGCGGCATAGACCAGGCCGGCGCCGTCGAGGGTCCACACGAAGCTGTCGAGCCCCGCGGTGTCCGGCTCCTTGTCCCCGCCCGCGGGCCCGCCGGCCAGCGGTAGGTTGACCTTGCGGACGGTGGTCGAGGACTCGGTGAGAAACAGCTCGACCAGCGTCTCACTCTCCGCGGTGGCGGAGTACGCCACCACCACCGGCACCACCTCGTCTGCATCGGCGCCGGCGTCCGTCGACCCGTCCGCGGGAGCAGCGTCGGTGCCGGCGGCGTCCGCTTCGGCAGCGTCGGCGGGCGCCGCATCGGCGGCGGCACCCGAATCCCGCGCGCCGGCATCGAGGCCAGAATCCGGCGGACCGCTGTCGGAGACCTCTTCCTGGTTGGGACAGCCGGAGGCGAGGAACAGGAGCGGGAGGAGGAGGCGCGGAGCGATGCGGGACATCCGGAGTGTCTAGAATGAACCGGGTGCAAGCGCCATCCCGAGGAAAGCACTGGCATACCCCGTGGCTCGCACTCTCGCGTCCGGCCCGCCACCGATCGTCAATCGAGCGCGATGATCGCCGCCTCGACGAGAGGCCACCAGTCGTTCTCCGCCTGGTTGAGCGTTCCGGTGAAGGTGATGTCTCGCTCGGGCCAGTAGTACATGAATGCGGTGCCGTAGCCATCGTGACCAAAGAGGGCGCCGAGGCCGTCGTCGAGTTGGAGCCGGTAGAGCCCGAGCCCGTAGCTCACGTCGACCGCGCCCGTTGGATGGGTGATGCGCATGGCGTCGAGCGAGGCCGGATCTCGGAAGAGATCGCCGCGCATCAGTCCCCGGATGAAGAGGGCGAGGTCTCGGCTGCTGCTGATGAGCCCGCCGCCCGCCCAGTCGGCGCTGAGGTGCGTGTGGCCGGTCATGTCCCAGTCGCCTTCGAAGCGGTGGGCTTCGGGATGACAGGAGACCGGGGGCTCGCGCGGCACCAGGTACGTCTCGGAGAGGCCGAGCGGCCGATAGATGCGTTCGCGATAGAAGTCGGCGAGCGCCATCCCGGTGTGCTGCTCGATGATCAGGCCGGCGAGAACGTAGCCGGTGTCCGCGTAGTGAAAGCCGGCGCCCGGTACGCCGATCGGATCGAGAGCGCGGGCGTAGTCGATGAGCTCCGACGGGGCAAAGAAGTGGTCGGGGTCGTCTTCGTACGCCGCCAGGAACGCGTTCTCGCCCTGGCGCACGAAGGGCGGGTCGTACCAGTAGTCCGGAAGGCCGGAGGTGTGATCGAGGAGCTGGCGCACGGTGATCTCGGGTCCGTAGTCGTGCCCGCCGATCACCAGGAGCCCGGTGACGACCTCGGCCGGCAGCAGGTCGCCGATCGGCGCGTCGAGATCGATGAGACCATCCTCCACCAGAATGAGGACCGCGGCCGCAGTGAACGCCTTGGACGTGCTCGCGATGTGGAAGGTGTCGTCCGTGTCCATGCCGGAGGCGGTCTTGAGCAGGACCGTCTCGCCCTCGGCGATGCGGATGGTGCCACCGCCATGGCCGTCGTTCATCGCGACGCGCGCCGCGAGCGCGCCGACCAGCGGCTCGAGCACGGGGGCAGGCGTGGGCTCGCCCTCGCTCACGCACTCTGCATCCGGCGGGCTGCCGGAGTCCTCGAATCCGGCCGCGTCCACTGGTCCGCCCGCGTCCGCGGGCCTGGCGTCGATCCCGAGGTCCGCGCCGGACCCAGCGTCGCTCCCGAGCCCCGCGTCCATGCTCGGGGAGCCGGCGTCAGCGGTCGCGTCGAGGCCCTCCTCTCTTGGAACCTCACGCGGGCCCGCGGGCGTGCACGCTGCGAGAAGGAGGACGCAGACAGTCGTCGGTCTCACCAGACCAGGTTAGACTTGGACCCGCCGCTCGATGTTCGCCCTCCTGCTGATGCTCGGTTGGGCTTCGACGCACCACCGCGATCACTCTAGGAGATCGAGCGCTCGCGAACACTGTGTCGCCGCCCGTGAGGACGGCCGGACTGCCACCGGCATTACGGCGCCGCATCCGTGGTGTGTTCCGGCGAGCAAGGACGAGCGCCGGCCGTCGTACGGCGGAAGGCCTGACTCGGCGATGAGAGGCGCCTGATCAGCTACGGACGCCAGATGCGAAGGTTGAAGGCGCCCATGTCGTTCGGGTCGAGCGCGTCGACGACGATCGTGATCGGCTGGCCCGCCGTGACCGACACGTCGAGGATCGAGGTGACGTCGCTCGGCGTGACGTCGTCGTTGCACGCGATCTCCGCGCCGGCGCACTCGCCGGCGAGCACGGTCAGCACCGAGTCGTAGGCGGTCTGGGCGGTGGAGATCCGCACCATGCCGGTCTGATCCGGCGTCCAGACGAACGCGATGTCCGGGCCCATGCTCCCGGCGCACGAGGCCTCGAACTCCGAGACCGCGCCGGTCGAGTCACCGTAGACCTGGATCGGCAGCGGGCCGACCAGCCGGGCTGCCGGGCAGGGCCCGATCACCTGCGCTGCGTCCGTGGCCGCTGCGTCTGAGCTGCCCGCGTCGGCGACCATCACGCCGCTATCCTGCGGCGGCGTGCCTGCATCCGTCCGCGGCGAACCTCCCGGCGGTTCAGGGGCCCCACACGCGAGCGTGAAGAGAGTGAGGAGCATCAATCCGGTCTTCTTCTGGAGCATCGGGGCGACGATGCGTTGGGGGCGGGGGCGGGACGACTTAATCAGGCTTAATCTGAGGTCCTCGATCTCGAAGCTGCGAAGGCGTGAGGCCGGTGACACGCCGGATCGTGCGCGTCATGTGGCTCTGATCCGCGAACCCGACCCGGGTTGCGACCTCGCTCAGCGGGAGGTCCTGCTTCATCAGCGCGAGCGCTGCCTCCACCCGCGCCATCCGGACCGCCTCTCCTACCGAGCAGCCGTAGGTACGGCGGAAGTCGCGCCCGAGGTACACCGGATGCACGCCGATCTCCTGAGCGATCCCAGAGAGCGACAGACGCTCGGTCGCGCGATGACGGATCAGCTCCATCGCGCGCACCGCGCATCGGGCGAACGTCGCCGCCGGCGTGCGGCGGGTGGATGTCACGAAGAGCTCCGAGGCGAGGCCTTCGATCGAGAGCATCGAGCACTCGTCTGCGTCTCGCCACTCGCGGGCGAGGCGCCGCACGAGCCGGTGCGTGAGCGGTTCGAAGCGATCCAGAGGGCGGGCCGGCCCGGTGTCCGGTAGCTCCTCGATCAATTCCAAATGGAGGCAGCAGGCCTCGGCGTGGAAGATCGAGCGGTGGTCTTCACTCGCCGGGTGGAAGGTGAGCGCGCCGCGCGCGCGCTCGCGCAGCGAGATCGGCCAGCTCTCGGAGTAGGTCCCGAAGAGCAGCAGGCAGAAACGCGGGGCGTCGTGGCTGTGCCGAGGCAGCTCGAGCCCGGCCGGATATCGCTTCTCGGTGACTCGGATCGGCCCGCACTCCGCGGTCCGGATCGAGCTCCCGTGAAGGCCCGGCACGCTCGGAGAGTAGCATAGGTTCGGTGCGTTCAAGACGCGTCGCACCGAGCTCCGCTACGCTCGCGACATGCTCGTCCCACTCCTCGCAGTGTTGATCGCGGCGCAGCCCGACCCTTGCCAGGACTTCTACGACTACGCCTGCAACGAGTGGTTGGCGGAGAATCCGCGACCGCCGGAGCTCCCCACCTGGTCGGTGTACGGGACGATGCAGCGCCGCACGAGCGAGCTGGTGCACGGCCTGCTCGAGCGAGCGGCCAAGCCGGGACGGAAGCGACCTATCGAACGCCAGGTGGGCGACTTCTTCGCCTCCTGCACCGACGAGGAGCGGATCGACGCGCTCGGCCTGGCGCCGATCCAACCGCTGCTCGACCGCATCGCGAAGATCGCGACACGGGCGGATCTCGCCCGCATGATGGGAGAGATTGACCGCCTCGATGCGTCCGTGCTCTTCTCGTTCTACTCCTCGCCGAACCCTACCAACCCCGGCCGCTTCGTGGCGGACCTGCACGACGCAGGACGCACGGTGGAAGCGCGCAGCTTCTATCTCGAGGCGTCGGAACAGTCGAAGCGCGACGCGCTCGCCGGGCACCTCGAGCGGATCTTCGCGATCCTCGGTCACTCGAAGACGCTGGCAGCCTCCGAGGCGCGAGCCGTGCTTCGCCTGGAGACGGAGCTGACCAAGGTGGCCCTCGCTCCGGTGGAGCTTCAGGAGGCCGAACGGCTCGCGTCGCTTTATCCGCTCCGCGAGGTGGAGCGGGCCACCGCGCACTTCGACTGGGCGGCGTACCGGAAGGCGCGAGGGGCGCCGCGGCCTCGCGTCGTGCGCGTACCGGGCTTCGCGCGTCTCCCCGACCTCGACGCGCTGCTCGCTACGACTCCGCTGGAGGACTGGCGGGCGCTCCTCACCTGGTCGGCGATCCGCGCGCTGGGGCCGATGCTGCCGCGCGCGCTCCGCGACGAGCGCTTCCGCTTCTCCTCCACCTTCATGCGCGGGGTCACGGAGCAGCCCCCGCGCTGGCGGACCTGCGTGGCCCTCGCGGACCGCATCCTCGCCTTCGCCGTCGGCAAGCTCTACGTGGACGCCGCCTTCCCCACCTCCGGGAAGAAGCGCGCCTCGGAGATCGCGGAGCGCCTCCGCGCCACCATGGAACGGTCGATCGAAGGCGCCGACTGGCTGGCCGCACCGACGCGCAAGCAGGCCCTCAAAAAGCTCAAAGCGATCCGCTTCAAGCTCGCCTACCCTGAGCGCTGGCGTGACTACGCCGAGCTGAAGATCCACCGCGGTGACGCGCTCGGAAACTGGAGCCGAGGGCTTCAGCATGAAGATCGGCGGCTGATGTCGCGCATCGAGCAGAGGGTCGATCGCAGCGAGTGGTTCGATCCACCCACGCAGCTCAATGGCTCCAACCAGGAGTTCAACTCGATCCTCTTCAGCGCGGCGATCCTGCAGCCTCCCTTCTTCGATCCCGCCGGTGATCCGGCCGCGATGTACGGCGCGTTCGGCGCCGTGCTCGGCCACGAGATCACGCACAGCTTCGACAACGACGGCCGATACCGGGATGAACGCGACACCACGCGCAACTGGTGGACCGACGAGGACGCCGAGTCCTTCGAGGCGCGCACCGCCTGCTACCAGCGCCAGTACTCCGGCTATTCGGTCGCCGGCCATCCGCTCGACGGCCGCCTGACGCTCGCCGAGAACATCGCCGACAACGGGGGCCTCGCGCTCGGCTACCGCGCGTTTCACGCGCTCGAGCCCAGAGAGGATCTCGATGCGGACCGGCGCTTGTTCCGCGCCTGGGGCCTGATCCGCTGCACGCACTACACGGACCAGGAGCAGATCGATTGGCTGGGGACCGACCCTCACTCGCCCGGCCGGTTCCGCGTGAACGGCGTCGTCTCCAACATGCCGGAGTTCGCGCGGGCCTTCGGCTGCAAGGCGGACGATCCGATGGTGCGCGCCCAGCCGTGCCGGCTCTGGTGAGCGCCCAGCCTTCCTCGCGGCTTCCTCCACGTTTGCGCTGGGCCGTTCGCCGACGGTGGCGAGCGCGCGCGGCTCCTGACGGCCGACTACATCGGGCAGTGCTTCCACGTCGACCATCGCCTGCGACGCTCCGAAGCCGGCCGTCGCATCGACTACGCCGAGGCCAACGCTGACGGGATCGCGGCAGCCTTGCGACCACCGGAAGGCCACTCGATCGCCTCCCAGCCGATCAAACTCTCGCAGCGGAGGCGCGACATGAGTGACGGTCAGCTTCCACGACACGTACGTGTGCGGCGTTCCTGAGAGCGGCTACGCGTCTCCGTCATCGATCTCCGCGATCAGCGACCGCCACTCGGTCGGCTCCGGGTCGACGTTCTCGGTGGGTGGATCGGTGGGGTGCTCCGTCTTGGGCTCATCCAGCTTCGGCCATGGATCGAGCACCATCTGCGACGCTTCCACGAGCTGCGGCGGCGGAGTTTGCTTCTTCTTCGGTGCGTCGGGATCGACGCGCGGGGCCCGCAGATGGAGCCTGGCCTCGGCGAGGGAGGGGCGCCGCGGCGGATTCGATCGGCGACTCCCGGCCCATCTCCCCGGCGCGGATGGTGGCCAGGAACGCAGCCTCGTCGAAGCGCTCCTTGGAGCCCTCGAAGACGTCTCGCTCGTTGGCCGGCTCGGCCTCGAGGACTGTGATCAGCTCCCGCTCGTCGAAAGCACCGGAGGCGAGCTTGCGCATGATCTCCTTGCGGGCCGCGATCTCGCGCCCGAACAGCTGCTCCATCGAGGCGGCCAGTTGGGCGCGCGCCTTCACCGCCGAGCCCTTCAGGTAGGAGCTGAGCGCGAAGTGCATCTCTTCGGCCGTCTGATATCGATCGGCGGGATCGGTGGCGAGCGCCTTCGCGCAGATCGCGTCGAGGCCGGGATCGACGTCCGGCCGCAGCTCCGACAGGCGCGGATGGACGTCGAGCTTGGAGGCAGCCAGCTCCTCCAGGGCGAGGTTCTCCTTCGAGGCACCGGCCAGGGACTCGAACAGGACCTCGCCGAGAGCGTAGACATCCGCACGCCGGTCCGGCGCCCGACCTTGGATCTGCTCCGGCGCCATGTAGCGGAAGCTGCCCTTGATGATCCCGGTCTCGGTGGAGTCAGGCGACAGGTTTGACTTGCCGGTCGCGAAGTCGATGATCCTCGGGCGGACGTGATCGTCGATCAGGATGTTGTTCGACGAGATGCCGCGGTGGACGATGTGGTACGGCCCTTCGGGTCCTCGCTGCTCGTGGGCGTCGTGCAGGCCCTCGCAGAGCTCCGCGATCACCTGCACCACCACGTGGGCCGGGAGCGGCTCGGGAAGGCGCGGGCTCCCGGCGAGGATCGTCTCCCAGGTTTCGCCGGTGACGTACTCCATCGTGAGGTAATAGACGCCCCGCTCCCGCCCGAACGACTCGACGCCGACGCACGCTGGGTGGTTGAGCTTGGCAGCGAGCTTGGCGGCTGCGGCGAACGCGCCCCTCGCGCGCTCGTCGGCGCAGAGCTCCGGGTTGAGCGTCTTCAAGCAAACGACGCGTTGAAACCCGGCGGCGCCGAGCCGCAGCGCGAGGAAGGTCTGGGTCGATCGGCTCGCGGAGATGCGGACCAGCCCGCGGAACGAGCCGAACGTGAACGGCATCCGGGGATGATACGCGCGGGAGGTGCTCGGGCCTAGGAGCGTGTAGCGCGTAGCGCTACCGCGAGCCCGGTCCGGGTCCCGGTCCCGGTCCCGGTCCCGATGGCGATCATGCAGCCCGGCGTGCGTTCATCGACTTGATGAGGCGCGTGAGCCTCTCGACAACGCGCTTGAGCTTGGCTCTGGCGGCTTGGACCTTCTGCTCGTTGGCGAGTCGGCGCCTCAAGCAGGTGTGGAGTGAGGCGGCGCTTTCGGTGCCAGAGCGAAGTGCCATCCGGTAGAAGCGAGCGGTAGAAGCGAGCCTTCTCAGGTGGATTGAACTCTCCGGCGCCCTCGGCGGTGTTGTTCACGATGGAATCGGATGCCCGCCGAAGCTGATCGCGGACGTGAGCGTGACCGGGTTGCAGTTCTTGTGCGATCTCTTCAGCGATGTCGGCCTACTCGACGGCGAGCTGGTAGACCTCGAGCTTCTCGTGATCGAAAGTGACCATGCAAGCTAGCTTGCGGTAGCTCGTCCACTTTGACCAGCAGAAGTTCTTGGAGGTTGGCTCCCAGAAAATCATCTCGCGTACTTCGTCTTGGACGTCGTCGACGAGGTAGAGCTGAGCGCGATCGAGATCTCGATCCAGTCCAAGGACCGTACTCGCCTCGAATGATGATCGCGCTGCTTCTGTACGCCTACTGCACCGGCATCTATTCGTCGCGGAGGATCGCGCGGGCGACCTACCAAGACATTCCATTCCGGGTGCTGGCTGGAGAAAGTCATCCCCACTTCACGACGATCAACGAGTTTCGGCTCGTCCACCTGGAGGCACTGAAAGCGCTCTTCCTCGAAGTCCTGAAGCTTTGCCAGAAAGCAGGTTTGGTGCGGCTCGGACACGTCGCACTCGATGGCTCGAAGGTGCAGGCGAACGCGAGCAAGCACAAGGCGATGACCTACGAGCGGATGGCCGAGGAGGAGAAGCGGCTGTCTCTCGAGATCGAAGAACTGCTGGAGCGAGCGCGCACGATCGACCAAGAGGAAGACGAGCGGCTGGGCGTTGAGAGACTGAAGAGGACATCCCAGCGGAGCTCGCTCGCCGTGAATCCCGCCTTGCCCGCATTCGAGAAGCGAAGGCTGCGCTGGAACAGGATGCCGCCAGGGCTCGCGCGGAGAAATTGCGCAGGCAAGCCGAAGAGCAGCAGAGCAAAGCGGATGATGCTCTTGTGGATCGGGTGGAGCAGAAGCGAGCGAGAACTCGAGCCGAGAAGGCAAGAGCGCAGGCTGACCAGCTCGAACCATCCCCAGACCCAACTGAACGAAATGATGGATGGCCGCATCATCGCGTTCCTGCAAATGTGGACGGCACACCGAGGCCCAACGCTCAGAGGAACTTCACCGACTCAGACGGCAGGATCATGTTGAAGGAGGGAGCGTACCTCCAGGCCTACAATGCCCAAGTTGTCGTAGATGAGCACGCTCAGGTGAGTGTCGCCGAAGGGGTCAGCAACCAGGCACCTGATCAGCAACACCTCGTCCCGATGCTCCGTGATGTGTTCGGCAACTGCGGCGATGCTCCGCGGAAGATGACGGCAGACAACGGCTATCTGAGCGCGACCAACATCGAATTCTGCGACAACAATCGTAAGCAGTGCATGAACGGGCCCTGACGTCCGTCGCGGGCGACGCCTAGGTTGTCCTCCAAGGAGGTCAACCGAATGCAGAAGAAGAAGCAGTCGAGCCCGGCCCGTTCAGGGCGGCGAGGGAGCTCGCGAAGCGTCGATGGCTCGTCGGTGCTCGCTGAGCTGGCGGGCCGCTATGCCCGGTTTCGCCGGGAGCATCCGCGGGGAGCGCGGATTCCGAGCGACCTGCGAGCGTCAACGCTGGCGGCATTGGAGAAGGGGGTGGCGGCGAGCGAACTCTATCGGAGCTGCGGTGTCTCGTGGAGCCAGGTCGTAACGTGGCAGCTGGGGCATCGGTCGTCGGCAGATCAGGCCGCGAAGGGAGACGTGGAGCCCGCAGTCGTGCGCGCCTTCTCCGTTGCGGATGGGCACGACGGTGGAGCGCCCGTGCTTTCGGTGAGCCATGAGCTCGAGCTTCGCCTTGGCTGCTGGTCTATCACCGTGCGGCTCGCCGAGTCCGATCGGACCGAAGGAGACGGAGCATGCTTCCGGTGACCGTGCGGCGGGTTCTGCTGGTCGAACATCGCGTCGACTTCAGGAAGCAGTTTGATGGTCTTCTCGCCGAGGCCTATCGGATCGAGGCGCAGCCGTATGATGGAGACTGTGTCGTCTTCATCAAGAAGGACCGCACGCAAATCCGCGCGCTGGTCGGCGACCGCTACGGGCTGTACCTCGTCCTGCGCCGCTTCGAGGGGGGACGTCTTCGTGCTCTGCTCGCGTTCGCCGAGCGGCCGGGTGCGAAGACGATCTCGACGGGCGAGCTGTCGATGCTCCTCGAGGGCTCGAGCTTTACGGTGCACAAGCGGGCCAAGGCGTGGCGGTCGATGCCGCGCGAGAATATCGAGAGCCCTCACCTTTCGCCTTGACTGCAGATCCTGACTGAGATCTGAGACTCATGATTGAGGCCGGGCGGACTCACAGAATTGAGCGCCGAGCAACGCCGAGAGGTCGCTGCTTGGATCGAGGCAACCAGCCCGCATTTGCCTGAGCCGGTCCGAATCTTCCTCGCTCTTCACCACCCCTACCTGGCATCGGAAGGGGATCCGCGCCGAGCGCTCGATGCGGCGATTCGCGAGCTTCGGCGCGTTCTGCGCCTCACGCCGTCGAGCGAGAAACGCCGGTCGGCCGGGTCGGCCCTCGGCAAGCTCCCCCCCGCGAGGGACGGCGCGGGCGCGACGAGCCCTCGAGTGGAGATCGAAGAGCAGATCACTCGTGGTCGCCAGCTTGCCGACTGGCACGATGGCCTGAATAACCGGCACAACAAGCGAGTCGTGCGGCTCGAGGAGAAGCTGGCGAAGATGCCCATCGAGAAGACCGACGACGGCGCGAAGCATGACGATGATCCGATCCCCCGGCTCGAAGACATCGAGCTCACGGACGAGGAGCGCGAGAACGAGCAAGGCGGTCGCCGATCGGTTCGTCGAGCACTTGGTGCTCGGAGACGGTCCGGATCCATCGTTGGCATCTGTGAATGAGACCCTCATGCCGAGTGGAGCTGTGCTCGTGAGCGAGGAGCACGTGTGTCTCCCGGCGGAGGTGCCGGAAGCGCTCGCTGAGGCGTGCGAGGTCAAGACGCTGTGGGATTCACGCGTGCGCTACGACTTCTCGGTCGCGGTGACGCGCATCGAGCTCGACGTCGAGAAGAAGATCTTCGAAGACGCGAACGGGGATCGTCATGTGGTCTCCGGATCGACGAGCGAGTACGGTCCGGCCCGGTACTCGGTCACCTGGCACGCGCTGGCGACCCTCGCAGTGCTGGTTGCGCAGTTCGCCATGCCATTCAACCGACTCAGCACCTTGTTCTCGACACCCGAGAAGCGGTTCACGGCCGGGGCGCTCAGCAGAATGCTGCACTACGTGGCTCAGCGTCTGCTCCCGATCTACCTCGAGCTGGTGAGCCAGATCGCCAACGCCGAGATCCTCGGGGGCGACGACACGTCCTGCCGAGTGCTGGAGGTCTCGGCCCACTTCGCAAAGCAGCCCGACGGCAGCGACACGCCGTCTGACACCGTCGGCAAGCCGCCCTGGGCGGCCTACGCGACTCCGAGCGCCGCCGAGGCGAGCCTGAAGCTGTGCGAGGAAGCGAGGAGGGACCGAGTCGATCGCCGTGAAGCGGGAGACCGCACCGCCACGCGTGATCCGCAAGAAAGTCCGTCCCTGGGCGTCCTCATCGGCCGGCGTCTTCGCTTCGAATGGCCGCGCAAGAACGGCGATGGCGTCAAGGAGGCAATGCACACGACGGTGATCTCGGGACGCAGCGTCGCTGATGATCCGCGAAGCCTAATTGTCTTGTACCGAAGCCATCTCGGCAGCTGCGGCAACCTGTACGAGTCGATCCTGCAGCACCGCGACCCGAAGCTCCGAACGCTCATCCTCCAGGGCGACATGAGCACCACCAACCTCGTCACGAATCCCAAACTCGTCGAGCGCTTCGACATCCGTCCGATCGGATGTCAACCGCACGCCCGCAGACCGTTCGCTCTCTACGAAAACGAAGACCCCGTACGATGCGGATACATGCTGCATCTGTTTACTGGCCTGGCGATCCACGAGCAGCAACTCGGCGCTATCGGTCGTAACCGAGACAACGTGCTCGCCGTCCGAGGAAGTGAGAGCAAGAAGATCTGGAACGACATCCTCGAGCTCGCGAAGATCATGACCAAGCACTGGTCGAAGGCGACCAAGCTCGGCAACGCCGCTCGCTACATCATCAATCACTTCGATGCGCTGACTGCGTATCTCGACGACCCCCGGCTTGAGGCGAGCAGTCGGGTCGGGGACCGGCGCGGTGGCGTGCAGGCTGTCCTTGGCTGTATCTGCCGTTTCCGGCTTCGTGCCCGTTTAGGACGCGCCATCGCTCCGTTTCCGGTCCCCGCCTCCTCGAACCGGACAGGCGGATTTCCCGCATCCGGCTCACCGCGAAGGTGTCGTCGCATCGGAGTTATGGGTCTGTTTCAGCCGGGGCTGCTTTCGCGCGACGGTGGTAGCGGATCTGGTAGTCGTCATAGAGACCCCAGGATCCGTACACGATCTCGCTACTCCACCTCCTCCAGCCAAATCCCTTTCGCTTTCGTTTCTTGACCGCAAATCGCCTCACCTTGCGCTCGATGCCGGTTCGCACCGTGTCGAATTCCCGGCTCGAGTTGCCGACCCGGAAGTAGTTCGCCCACCCGCGGATGATCGGGTTCACGCGCGCAACTGCCTGCTGCACCGAAAGGTGCCCGCTGTTGCGCAACGTGTCTCGGACCTTCCGCAGGATCTCGACGACCTTCTTCCTTCGCGGGCTCGTGTGCGCGTACCCCTTTCGGATCGTCGGGTTCGGTTGCCACCGAATCTCGAATCCGAGGAAAGCAAACGAACTCCCGGGCTCGGTGAGCGTCACCGTCCGAGTCTTCTCCGCGTTCAACGACACGCCGATCGCTTCCGACTCCTTGCGGATGCGCTCGAGCGCTCGCTCGGCCCAACGTCGCCCCTTCTTCGAGTCGTACGTCAGGACGACCATGTCGTCGAGGTAGCGCACATACGTGAGGTAGCCTGTTCCTCGATCGAGGATATGGTCCAGGTCGTTCAGTGCCACGTTCGCTAGGAGTGGGGACAGGGGCGATCCTTGCGGAATGCCTTTTCCCCCGGTGCTCTTCAGGAACTGCTTGATGAGTCCGAGGACCCGGTCGTCTTGGATCCTGCGGGCCAGCTTCGCGAGCATTCGGTCGTGCCGGATGTCATCGAAGAAGCTCCGCAGATCCACCTCGACGACGAGATGCTTCTTCCACATCAAGCCGTTGCGCACCTCTCCGATGGCGTCGTGGGCAGACCGACCTGGCCTCGCCCCATAGGAGTGTCTCGAGAAGTCGGCCTCGAAGATCGGTTCCAGTATCAATCTCAGCGCGCCTTGGACCACCCGATCTCGAATCGCGGGGATTGAGATCGTACGGACTTTGCCACCCTCCTTTGGAATCTCTCTTCGTCGATACGGTCGGGGCCTGTACGTCCCAGCTCGTAGTTCCGCGGCGAGCTCCGAGAGGAACTCGCCGCGGCCGTGCCCCTCGATCATCTCGAACGTCTCTCCGTCGCCTCCGGGAGTTCCGCGGTTCCGCTTCGCCTCCAGGTACGCGGCCTCGAGCGTCGCGAGCTTGATGAGGTGCACGTACAGGCCCCAGAATCTATGCTCTGGGGCAGACTTCGCCCGATGGCCTATCCGTCGTTGAAGCTCCTGCGTTGGTATCGTGGGCTTTATCATCCCGCGCGCCTCGCCTCTCATTCGGAGTACCTCCGGTAGGGTCCCTTTGCTCGGCGGGCATTACCCCGCGTCATCGCTCCTACGAACCCATCCGCCAGGCTCTCGCCTTCACCGCACTTCGCCTCGCGGCTCGCACGGCTACCTTGCTTCCGCCGGATTTCTCGGCGGGGCGAGGAGCCCTTCCCTGTTTCAACCCATGGCCTTGTGCGCGTGCCGTCGCCTTTACCCCGCCGAGTGGCCGTGCCCCCTGGTCGGGTCGGGCACGGTCTGCTGCTTTCGCCAATATTGTGCAGGCTCAGCACTCGGGACCTTCTTCTTTCGGGGCCTCAACCGGTCGTTCATCACGTCGTTACGGCCCGCGCACTCGCTCACCCCGCCCAGCGAGGCTTTGTCGGTGGGCTTCGCCGTCGGGATCTCCCCTTCCGGCGCCACCCAAGCTCTGCGGCTTCGACCTTTTACCGCTTCGAGACTTTCACTCTATGGATCCATGGGTACCTCCAGGCATCACACAATCAGCGAGAGCGCATGCTCCGGATGGAGAAGCTGATCGAGTCGAGCTCGATGTTTCGGCGCAGCCTCGAAGGCCGCTTCGTTCTCGATGTGGTCCGAACGATCCTCCAGACCGCAGTCGCTGCTGGCGTCCCTGTGCACGAGTACCTCGTGTCCGTGCTACGCGCGAACAAGGACGACGTCGCTGCGAACCCGCACCTGTTTACTCCGCTCGCCTGGGCGACGAACGACTCCGCTCCCGAGCCTGCGGCGACCTCCTCATAGCCGACAGTCGGCGTCGATCTCCGAGATCGGCGTCGCTCCCCGCGCTCCATCTCTCGTCGGCAAGGCAACAAGCAGCGCTCTCACATCGCCGCGCCCGACGGTCCTCGAGGCTCCACGCCTACCGCAAGTTAGCTTGCGCTCGAGCGATCCCGGCCATCACGATGTTGGATGCGACCTCCATCGACTCGAGCCCCACCAACGCGCGGCGAGTCCGGAGCTCGACTGTCGTCCCCGCCGTGCCCCAGCGCGGCACGGGAAACACCTGGAATCGGGTGGGGCCTCTCGATGCACTGGTTACCAACAATCAAATCGATGCCCACATCGCTGTTGGACCCGAACAGAACCAAGACGCGTCGACTCCGTCCTCATCAGCTTCGGAGCCCACACCTGCCTCCTCGCTCGCAAGCGAATGCGAGACAAGTTGCAAACGCGCGACGGCAAGGCGGTCTACGCCCGCAGGAAGAGTATCGTCGAACCGGCGCTCGGACAGATCAAAGGGGCACGAGGATTCCGCCGGTTCTCGCTCCGCTCCTTCTTCAAGGTACGAGCCGAGTGGACGCTCGTCTGCCTCACCCACAACCTGCTCAAGCTCCGCTCCTAGACCCACGCGCTTCGCGGCGCGCACCTCATCGCGGCTCAGGGATCGTCGCAGTAGTAACCGGTGGTCGGATCGACGAAGCGGCAGACCTGGCCCATGGCGGCACAGTCGACGCGCTGTCGCTCGTGGTCCTCGCACCACTCGGAGACGTCCCCGAGGCAATGGCCCTGATAGTCGAGCTCGCCGCAATCGAGCGGATCCGGGTCGCAGTCGGAGCCGATGCGTTCACCGAGGAAGAGGCAGTGCTCGCCGCAGGCCTCGCAGTCGCGCTCGTAGATCACGCCGCGGTCACACCAGCGAGCCACCTCGCCGTTGCAGGTGCCGAAGTGCGCGAGGCCCTCGCAGGGATCGCCGGCGAGCGGCATACAGCGCCAGCCCGCCGCGGACCATCCGCAGCCCTCTCCGTTCGCGCAGTCGTTCGTGACCAGCTCTCCTCCTTCGCAGTGGCTCTCAGTGCTCCCGCTGTTCTTGCAGAGCCCCTCAGAGGTGACCATGCCGCACGGGATGGGGCCGGCGCCGGGCGTCGGTCCGGTGACGTTCTCGATCCAGGATCGCTGCGCGTCGGTCCGGATGTAGTCGTCCTGGTGCGCGCACTCTGCATCGCCCTCGCTGAGATCGCCGAGCACCCGGGCGTCGCCTTCGGGTGCCACGATCATCGAAGGCCCGCCCGAGTCACCGTAGCAGACGCCTTGCATGCCCATGCCGTCGACGGTGAAGGAGGACGCGCGGACCGACGCGAGGACCTCGGTGACGAAAAAGCGGCCGTGGGTGGTGCTCTCGGTGTCTCCAAACCCGGCTTGCTCGAGGAAGATGCCCTCATCGGCGCCGCTCAACATGCCGAGGTAAATCGGGATCGGCTGCACCGCGATCTGCGTCGAGGGATCGATCGCCAGCGTCAGGAGCGTCATGTCGCGCGTCGGATGCTCGAGCTTCGCCGCCACGTTCACGGTCAGATCCGGGTTGAGGTCGTCCTCGCCGAAGAAGACGCGCAGCGCGCTCGGATCTTCGCCCATGGTGCAGTGGGTCGCGGTCAGCACCGTACTCTCGGCGATCAGCGTTCCCGAGCACCACGCGCCGCCCGTGGCGTACCCGAGCCCGACGACCGCGTTCACCTGGGCGGGCGAGAGGGGCACCACCGTGGGTTGCCGCGTCCCGTTGATGACATTGGAGCGCGCTGGAGCCGGCGGCTTCCTCGGCCCGTCCTCGCAGATACCGCCCGCGTCGGGCGTCGCGCCGTCGGGCGTCGAGGCGTCGAGGCGTCCGGCGTCCGGGGTGGTGGACGCGTCGTTCGAGCCGACCTCGGCGTCCTTACCGGGACTCGCACCACCGTCGGCCAGCGCCACCGACGCGTCCCGCGGCGTGGTGGGGGGGCTTCGCTTCGGGGCGGAGCAGCCGGCGGCGATGAGGGCGAGGACGATGAGGCGGCGCATCCGACCCGATATGTAGCTCATCCGATTACATTAGCCGCTAGGATGATCGGCTGAGGCGACGCCGGGGGCTCACGCGGTCTTCGAGCCGTAGTCCATGCCCGGCACCAGATAGCCGCGGGTGAAGCGGCCGTTCGCGTTGCCGATCTTGACGCCGTACGCGCTCCCCATCGCCTCGATGGTGCGCCCGTCGCCCAGGCTGATGGCGACGTGCCCGTCCTTGTAGAGCAGCGCTCCCGGGGTGTTGATCGCCTCCTGAAGGCTGATCTGCGCGCCCTTCTGCTGGAGGTACGGCTCCTGGTTCATGGTGCCGTCGGGAATGTTGATGCCCGCCTGGGCGCACGCCCACTGGACGAGCTCGGAGCAGTCGAAGGTGTCGGGGTTCGGATCGTTGAGGTCGACCTCGTGGCCGAACACGTACTTGTCGCCGTCCTGCGCCAGCGCCGCCTTGAGGAAGTCGCCGACCGTGCCCTTGCCCGTCGGCATGTTGCTCAGGTCGGGGTGCTCGCCGGTCGGGGCACCGGTCCCGCCGCCGCCCGAGCTCGACATGCCGCCCCACGTCTTCGGGCTCACCGAGCGCGTGTTGGAGAAGGTGGAGTGCGCGAGGTTGCCCAGCGTCTGGCCGCCACGCTTGTCCTGCTGCTGGAGCGCCCACATGATGAGCATCGCCATCAGATCGTCGCCGCCGAGGCCGTTCGGATCTTGCAGGCCGGCCTGCTTCGCATCGTCGAGGGCCGGGAGCCCCATCCGCTGCCTGATCTCGTTGAGCTGCTGAAGGAGCTTGGGATCGCCCTCAAGCTCGATCTGCATCTCCTTGAAGAACGGCGCGAGATCGCCCTCGCTGATGCCGGTCTCCCGGGAGAAGTCGTCCAGTCCGAACTGCTCGGCCTGCGAACCCTGGCTGGTCGCCGGAGTCGGGTTCGCGTTGGGAGTGAAGAACCCGCCCTGGAGGAGTGCCTGAAGATCGAGCTGTCTGCGGTCAGAGACGAGACCCAAATACGCCATGCCCGGCCATGATGCAGCACGGTCCAGCCACGGTGCAGTTACCCGGGGAATGTAAGCGAAGCGCGCCAGGTCACAGGCTGCTCATCGCAGGAGCGACCGGATCGCCTGCTCGTCGTGGCCGACGACCACCCTCCCCTCCTCGAGGAAGATCGGCCGGCGGATCAGGTTGTTGTCGTCGAGAACGGCGGCGATGAACGCGGCCTTTCCCGGCGGCGCCGCCTTCCAGTTCTCCGCTTTGGCGCGGGCGTGGCGGGTGTTGATCACATCGGCGACCGAGACCACGGCGAGGATCTCCTCGAGCTCGGCACGGGTCAGCGGTGTCTTGGCGTAGTTTCGCTCCTCGATCGTATCGTCGAGTTGGCGCGCGAGACCTCGCGCGTTCCTGCAGCTCGTTCAGGTGCTCTTCCAGAACAGCTTGGCCATGACCGTGCTTAGCGCGAACCGCCCGGACAAGCCAGCGGCTCGTCTGGAGCGGCGCCTCCTCGTTCGTTGACCGGCGCGCGGACTTCGTACGAGCGTGCTCGACGGAGCAGCCTCATGGAGACCGAACACGCCGACCTCGAAACCATCGCCCGCATCCGCGCGCTCGCGGCGGCGGACTTCCATCCGGAGCGCTGGCGCGAGCTCTGCGAGCGCCTGGCGGAGCTTCCCCCGGCGCCGGAGGTGGCGGGTCTCATCGAGGAGATCGAGCCGCTCCTGAAGGACTGGCCGGATGAGTGGCGCGCCACGATGTGCGGGCTCAGCTGGGACGAGAGGATGATGCGCGGCGAGCTCAATCCGCGGCATCGCATCGTTCGTTATCTCCGCTACGACTCGGTCTTCATCGGTCGGTACGGGAGCATCATGGTGCGCTCGCCGGACGTGGTCGGTTCGAGAATGGGTGGGCTCCGAGGTTCGCGGGCGCTCGCGCACGTCAAGCGGCTCAACCTCAAGGGACAGCGCCGACTCGGTGATGAAGGCGCCGACGCGATGGCGAACGCGGAGATGCCTCGGCTCGAGCGGTTGGATCTCTCGGGCTGCGGGCTGAGCGCGGTGGGAGTGGGCGCGATCGCGGGGGCGCCGTGGGCACGACAGATCGTCGAGCTCGCCCTCGAAGGACTGCATGATCCGGAGGCGGTGGCCGTCCTGGCGGGTGCGTTTCCACGCCTCTCCTCGCTCAGCCTTCAGGACTGCGCGATCGACGAGGCTGCCGCCGAGCGGCTGGCGGGCGCACCCTGGACGGAGCTCGTCCGGCTCGACGTGGGCGGTGGCCTCCGCACCGGCGCCGTGCTGGAGAGGCTTGCGCGGGCCGCACCCGCCGTCCGCGACCTTCGACTTCGTGACGCCTCGCTCGACGCGCCTGCGATCGAAGCGCTCAGCGGGTTCGGTCGGCTCGACGCGCTCAATCTGGCCGGGGGAATGGAGTGGTCGAGCGAATCCAAGCGCTACGTCTCGAAGACCGCGCTGACGTTCGATCGAGCGACGCTGGAGCAGATCGGCGTGGCCTGGGCGCGGGTGCGTGGGCTCGGCCTCGAGCGTCGCGGGATCGACGCCGACGCCGTACGAGGATGGAGTCGAGCCGCCTCGAATCCGGCGGAGCTGCGGATCGACCACAACCCGATCGGCCAGCAGGGGCTGGACGCGATCCTGTCGAACCCCGACCTGCGAGCACTCTCGGCGGGCTTCATCGGGACGGTCGAGCGGGTGAAGGGTCGCGGGCTCCACGAGAATCGAACAGCTCACCCTGGAATCGGCTGCGCTCTCGACCGAGACCTGGGAGGCGCTCGGCACGCGCCTGCGGGTCCTTCGGTTGAGAGCGTGCGGGCTCGACGCCCGCTCCGTCGCCGCCCTCGCGCACGGCGGAAGGCTGCAGGGCCTCGAGGTGCTCAATCTGTCGTCCAACCCCATCGGCACCGAGGGCGTCGCCGAGCTCAGGGCGTGCTCATCGCTCCGTGAGCTGTCGCTCGGAGAGATCGGTCTCGACGTCCAGACGCCGGTCACCACCGGAGACGCGCTCGTGGAGATCGGTTCGGCCGGGATCGCGCCCGCGATCCTGAGGCTTCACGGCGCGGGCCTCGAGGACGACGCCCTCCTCCGCCTGCTGGAGAGCGGCCTCTTGCGACGGATCGAGACCCTCCACCTCCCTCACAATCAGATCGGTGCGCGCGGCGCGGCCAGACTGGTCGAGCTCCAGCTCGAGGTGCTCGAATCTCAGCCACAACGCTCTCGCCGACGACGACGTGGCGGGAGCGCTCCTCGATCGTGCCCGGCGCGGCGGCGAGTGGATGTCCGTTTGCCTCGAAGGCAACCCAATCTCGGAGGTCGTGCAGGCGCGCCTGAAGCGCCAGCCTGCGCGCTGCTGTCCCTAGCACGCACCGGCTCATCCGAGCGCGCACACACGCACGAGCGATCGGCGGTGTGGGTCGCCTGCACGGTCGCCGCTTCGGAGCCATCGGCAGACGGCGTCTCGAGTGCAAGCAGTTGACGACATCCCGCGGCGGCCCGTCTCTGGGCGACCATGCATCGCCAACGCCCGCCCTTCAGCTCATTCCTCCTCGTTGTCGCCGCCGCCTGCGGCGCGCCGGGCTCGTCCGACGACGAGATACCGCGCTCGTCTGCCGGTCTCACCGACTATACGTCACCGTACACGCTCTCCAAGTTTCAGGACGCGCTCGACCACGCCAAGCTCCAGTACGGTCCCTCGCCGTACGTCGAGGTCGAGATGCCTGCGCTCCAGACGTTCGCCAACTCGAAGTTCTATCTCTCGAGCTGCCGCTACCTGACCTTCTACACCAACAAGTCCGACGCCGACGACGGCGATCGCACCGAGCTTCGACAACAGCTGGTCGCGGGTGACGACTACGCGAACTGGTACGTCTCCGAGGCCGAGAACCGGATGACCGCCACGCTCAAGGTCGCGCAGTCGGACATGAACGAGCTCACGCTTCTCCAAATCCACGACAAGGCGTCGTCACCCAACACGCCGTTGCTGCGGATCGCCTTCATGAAGTCGTACCGCGGGCAGACGAACCACCTCTGGGCGGTCATCCGGACCAGCTTGTATTCGTCCACGTACGACAAGCTCGACCTCGGGGCCCTGACCCTCGGCTCGCTCTTCTCGGCGGACATCGAGGTGGCGTCGAGCACGCTGCACCTCACCGCAAACGGTGTGACGATTCAGGAACGGTCGGTCTCCTACTGGACCGTACCGAGCTACTTCAAGGCCGGCAGCTATCCGCAGGGGACGGGGATCGGTAAGGCGTACTTCGACCGGCTGGACCTCACGCATGTCGAGTAACGGACAGGCGTGGCGCTTACCACGCCCCCGTAACTGAAGCCTCCAACCCGACCCTGTATCGTCCGCTCATGGCGGTATCAGCGACCGAGCTCAGGATGAGCCAGCTTCTTCCCTACCTTCAGGGAGACCCCTTCGCAGACGGTGCCTCGATCGACCCCGCGATCCTCGGAGACGACGTCGCCCGGATCGCGAAGAAGGATCCCACGCTCAGCGACGGCATCGACAACAAAAAGGAGCTCCAAAAGCTGCTGGAGATGCTGAACCAGAGCGGCGGCGACCTGAACGGCCTGCCCCGCCCGAGCTTCGACAACCTGGGCGGGATGACCTCTCAGGACATGCTCCAGGCGCTGATCGACTGGATCCAGAGCGGCGGGCCCGACGCGAACAAGAAGACCACGCAGCCGGCGCCCATCGGGAACCTCACCTCGCCGAGCAACTTCCGCACACAGCCGGCCAGCTGGAACGGCAACACCGGCGGCGGAACCAGCGGCGGTGGAGGTGGAGGGAGCGGCGGCGGCGCCTCGGCACCGGTGGGCGGTCAGGCCGCGCCGAACACACCCTCGATGGCCTCGAAGGAGATCCCTGCGGACGCGAAGGCCTTCCTCGACAAGAACAAGTCGAAGATGACGCCCCAGCAGCAGAAGCTGATCGAGAACGCGCTCTCGATGGTGGGCTCGCCCTACGTGTACGGCGGCAAGGCCGACGCGAGCAACGCGCACCCGAACGGGCTCGATTGTTCAGGCTTCGCGAACTGGGCGACGGGTCGCGCCGGGGGCCAGATGAACCTGGCCACGTCGACGTCCTCCGGCGGAAAACCGATGGATATGAACACGGCGCTCCATACGCCGGGGGCCATGCTCATCAAGCCGGGTGGGGGCGCGGGCGGCCACATCGTGATCAGCCTGGGCGACGGCAAGCACACGATCGAGGCGATGGGTACGCAGTACGGCATCGTCGTCGGCAACGTGCGCTCCGAGTTCACGTACGCGGTCGCGCCCAGCGGCGTACCGCTCAACCAGGTTTAGCGAGCAGCCCCGCGGAGACTCCCAGCTAATACGTCGAGAACGTGCTCCAGCCCGGGTTGAACTGGGCGCCCGCGACGGAGCACTGGCACCACGTGTACGCGCCCGTCGGGCTGCAAGCACGCGCGGCAGCTCCCCCTCCGAGGTCGTACGCCCCGTGGATCGCGGCGGCGAGGCGCAAGGCGAGCGCCGTGAGCTCCGGGTCGGTGGCGTTGTAGCGGGCCCACGCGAACCCGAGTCGGCCATCCGGGTACGGGTGGTTCGTGGACCATGCGCGCGCCGCGTAGACCTGTCCGCTGACGTGGTGCTGCATCTGATCGAGCGGGATTGCCGTGTTCCCGTACCCATTGCCCGACGAGCTCCACACGGCGTTCATCAGCGGCACGTAGGCGCGAGAGAAGTACGACCGGGCGGTCGCGGCTTGCGCAGGTCCGACCTCGGCCAGCCGGGCGACGTGCTCCACGTACTCGTTGATGTGTCCGCTCCGGGCACCGACGGTGGTCCCCGGAACGCAGACGTACGAAGGATCGGCGTAGACCTCCTGCGCCCAGAAGCGGACGTGAAGATTCACGGCGCTCCAGAAGGAGGCCTCCTCAATCCAGGTCTCGAGCAGAGGCTTGTAGACGGAGAAGTTCACCGTCCCGTGCCCCAGACCGATGGTGAAGACGGTCCCTCTCACCGCCGGCGCGCCCGCGGGCCCGTCGAAGAGCCCGTGGACCACGTCGATGACGTTCTGACGGACCGCCGCGTTGCTGCGCACCGACGACGGAAGCTCGTTGAGGGCCCAGAGGTCGCCCTGGGACACGTCGTAGCCCGCCGCGTCCATCCGCCTCCGAAACTCGACACCTCGGTCGTACCAAGAGCCGGGAGCGTTGGACCAGCTGGCCCAGTGAAACTCGGCCATCGCGTGGAACGCCGGACCCTGACTCCGGATCTGTGCCGGCTGACCGCTGCCCCGCGGCTGGGTCTTGTCCGCCGTGACGGCTGGGATCGAGAGGTAGTAGTCGGCGCAGGGTGACGCGTCGGCCGCGAGCGCGGACGCCAGGATGTTCCATGCGGACTGTGTGTAGAACACCACCTCGGCGTGGCGCGGACAGTCCAGCCCGGCGTCGGGCGTCCCCGCCTCCATCGCGCCCGCGTCGTCGGAAACGACGGCGGCGTCTGCCTCTTCGGCCGCGTCTGCGACCGCGGCCCCATCGGCCGTCTCTTCTGCGTCCTCGACCGCGGCGTCATCCGCCGCCGCGTCGGTGACCTTGGCATCGAGCGTCGCCGCGTCGGCCGGGGCCGCGTCGAGCCCGACCTCGTCCGGGCCCGTCTCTCCCGCGTCGTCGAGCGCGACGGCAGCATCGACCGCGTCCGCGTCCCGGGCGGACCCGTCGAGCCCGGGCGACGAACCGCAGCCCACGGCCAGCGCGCACACCCCGATCAGCCACCCTCGCCGCGACACTGATCGGGAGTATCGGGTGGGCACTGATCGGCGAGTGCTTACACGACGGCTGTAATCGAGTTCGGTACGATCACTGTGCGGGGAGGAAGAAGAGGGTCTGCTGCGACAGCCAGTGCCTGGCGCTGCAGCTCTGTCGGCAACCGAGGACGTCCTGACCGTACCCGCCGGCGGCTTCGAAGCCGACGGTCGCGTCGAAGGCGCTGGTCGCGGGCGACGTCATCGATCCGTACGCGATCTCGATCACCCCGCCCGACTCGTGCAGTCGAACCTCCGCGTCGACGCGCGCCCCTGCGTTCCCGTAGCGCGGCACGCCGAGGAACGTGAAGTGCTGCACGCGATCGGGGCTGACGCCGGTGATCGTCGCCGTGATGGTGGCACCGCCGTGGCCCGCGTCGAGATCGTCCCACCACCACGCGAGCAGCGCGTTGGGAGGCGTCGCATCGGGGAGCGGGCGGTTGTTGTAATCGTCGATCGGCGCGTCGAAGGCGATGAAGCCGTTGCTGCTGACGTAGGCGATCTGCACCGGTGCGCCTGCAAAGTAGAACGGGAAGCCGAGCGGAACCGGCGCGATCGCGTCGTCGGCGAGGAGGCCGGGGATCGGAGCGCCGGGTGTCGGGACGAAGCTCGCAGGGAGGAGGTAGACCTGATAGCCGCTCACGTTCCAGGTGCACTGGCCGCAGGCATCCTCGAAGTCGGCGTTCCCGTCATCGCACGCCTCGACGCCGATCTGGAGGTAGCCGTCACCGCAGGTGGCGGCCTGACAGGTGTCGATGCAGCCGTCCCAGGCCTGGGCGTTGGCGTCGTCGCAGCCCTCGAACGAGTCCTGGACACCGTCGCCGCAGAAGGCGGCGCGACAGGTCGTCCGACAGCCGTCGGGCGCGACGTCCGAGTTGGCGCTCCCGAGGAATCGCACTCCTCTCCCGGCTGCGTGACACCGTCGCCGCACGTCGCCGGCGCGAGGCCCTCACCGGACAGCGCCACCTCGACGCGGCTCACTGGCGAGCTCGCGTCGATGACCACCGCCCCGGACGAGAGCTCGGCGCGAAGCGGCGTGAAGGAGACATCAAGCTCCAGGGACTCGCCGGGGAGCAGCACGATCGAGTCCGAAGGAAGCTGCAGATGAAAGACGGGAGCCTGCTGCGAGAGGGAGAGCGAGACAGAGCACGAGGCACCGCCCGTGTTGGAGAGGGTGAAGCTGCGCGCGGCCGTCGTTCCGATCGCAACGCCTCCGAGGCTCACCGACGCCGGCGCGGACAGCGCGCACGCGTTGAGCGCGACGGTCCGGCCGTGCAGCTCGATCGCGGTGGCGTGAACGCCACCATCGTGCAGCGTCTCGATCGTGAGCGTGGCGCGCGCGTCCGCACCGTTGTTGTCCCCGCAGTAGGTGACGTCGACCGGGACGCGCGCTCGCGGCGGGACCAGGAGGTTCGAGCCCACCGTGAAGGCCTGCGGCGACGCGCCCACCAGGTAGGGCGTGTTGATGGTGAGCGGACGATCCGTCGCGTTGTCGCAGGGGACGCTCACAGTGGTGCATCCTCCCGGTGGAGCCGTCACCTCGAGCACCGGCGGCGAGCAGACGAGCGGCGCCGCGACGCTCTCCCCTTCGACGGTCAAGGTGGTCGGGCATCCGTCCTCGCAGAGCTGAAACGGGATCGATGCCTGGTGGAGCGACGCGAAGCCCACGGGAGCAAAGCGGATCAGGATGGGCGCCTCCGCTCCCGGCGGGAGCACCAGCGGCGCTTGCCGAATCCAGCGGAGCGGGCAGGACCACTGTGAACGGGTCGGTGATCGAGGGCGTGCTCCGCACCACGGCTTCTCGGCTCGAGCCGTTCCGAAGCGTGACCGTCAGCTCGGGAGCATCGAGCGCGAAGCTCGGGCCGAAGGAAGCGCGCGTCGGCACCAGGGAGGCGACGCCCGCCTCCGGAGTCACCTCGAAGCGGCAGTGGGACGAGCACCCGTCGCCGCCGACGGTGTTCCCGTCGTCGCAGCTCTCCAGGGTGGGATGGAGCCTTCCGTCTCCGCAGATCGCCGGCGTGAGCAGCGTGATCGAAGCCTCGACGGTCCCGCTCGGAACCTGGGCTTCCAGACCGGCCGAGCCGAGCACGGCTCCGTCGTCGGCGAGCCCGTCGACCCTCAGGAGCAGGCGGGTGCCCATGAGCGCGGGGACGAAGTCGATCGGGACCGACAACCTGCGCAGCCCCGGCGGATCGACCGAGAGCGGCACCACCGGCGTCTCGTGCGCGACCGCGAGGTCGTCACCGATCCGGAGCGCGGTGACGTCGAGGGACGCAATCGGAAGCGTCGAGTCCCAGACCACCTCCAGCACGATCCGGCGGTCGTCTTCCGGAGCCGCCGTCTGGCAACCGACGAGCAGCACGATCATCGACGATATGCAGGTCCGCTTCCCCATGACTCTCCCCCCGTCGCGATCGACGCTAACAGCGAGCGATCGCGCGCGGAATGAGAGGTCGGTTAGGCTTCCGGTGAGCCGATGTGGCCGGCGGCCCGCGTTAAGCGGAAGCGTCGATCATCGTCGTGGGGATCAGAAGGTCGCGCTGACACCCGTGATCAATCCAATGACCTTTGGATCGGCGTGGACCGCCGGTTCACAGCCGGCCGATCCATCATCTTCGCGAGCGGCGCTTCGTCGTTCGCCCGGTCCGCTTCACCGCTCGAGGTCGCGGCGGTTCGGGCGGCGGCACCAGGCGCGGCGGAGGTGGTGGCTTCGGCGGCGGGTTCTCGAACTGGTACCGAAGCTCCTCGAAGACACATGATCCGTCGACACAGCCGAGACCCGGCAGCGGTGCCGAGAGCGAGAAGTGGCGCCTCCAGTGCGGTCCCAGGCTCAGCGGCTCGCCGATCGGGCTTCGGCTCTCACCGATCATCGCGTGTGCCATCAGCTTGCCGTCCGAACCGATGCGCAGCCCGAGCCGCACCTGATCCGTGGTGGTCGACTGGTCGAGCAGCGTCCGTCCCCGCCGCTCGCCGAGCGACCATTCCAGCGTGACCGGCTCCTCCGTGGAGGCGGTCAGGGCGACGTAGCGATCCTCGGATCCGACCAGGAGGAGCCCCGCCGACGGGCGGGCCTTCGAGCCGACGAGGAACCGCCGCAAGCGTTCGATGAGCGACTCCTCGCGCGGCACCATGCGCACCTTCACCGAGAGCTCCATCGTCTCCCCCTCGAGGGGCGGAACCATCAGCAAGGCGTGGCCGGCGGGCGCGTCGACGAAAGGATCGAAGCGCAGCGTGCCACCGTCGAACACCGCCGAGCGTCCATAAGCGAGGGCGAAGACCCGCTCGGTGCCCTCGGCGAGGCGAAGCTCGCTGTCGCCTCCGCGCACGCTTCGTCGCGCGTTCGTCTCGGCGAAGCCCATCGCCTGATGCGACCCGAGCATCTTCTCCGCCGAGGTCGGCAACGGCTGCTCGTTCGAGCGTCGCTGCAGATAGAGCACGCCGAGCATCACCAAGCTGCCGGCCACCGTGAGAATTGCGAGCCCGATCGCGATCCGCCGTACCACGCGGCGCGCGGTGAGGGTCGCGCGCTCGAGCTTCGTGACCGGCCGGCTCGGCAGCGTGGGCATGCTCGGGAGCAGGGCCTCGAGATCGGCGATCATCTCCGCGAGCGTCGGATAGCGAGCGGCCGGATCGAGCTCGAGCGCTCGAAGGACGATCGGATCGATCCGCGGGTCGAGCGAGCGGCGCTCCGACGGTGGTTTGTAGGCGCCGATCGGGAGCTCGCCCACCAGGAGCTCGTAGAGGAGGACGCCGAGGGAGTAGATGTCGGCGCGATGGTCGGCCTCCTTCGCGTTGAGGCGCTGCTCGGGCGCCATGTACGCGAGCGTTCCCATCGCGATGTTGGTCGCGGTCAGGTGAAAGTGCTCCCTGCCATCGATGAAGGACGCCAGGCCGAAGTCGCTCACCTTGGGCGCTCCGCCCGCCTGCTCGTCGATGAGGATGTTCTCCGGCTTGAGATCCCGATGAATGATCCCACGCCGATGCGCATGCTCGACACCACGGCAGATGTCGAGGAACAGCCGGATCGTCGCCAACGGCTGCTGCTCCCCCGAGGCCATCCGCTCGCGCAGCGACGGCCCAGACACGTGCTCCATCACGAGGTAGTACGTGAAGGAGGTCGCTCCCTTGTCGACGATCGCCACGATGTTCGGGTGAGAGAGCGCGGCCAGCGCCGCCGCCTCCTTCTCGAAGCGCGCCACGAACGTCTCGTCGCTCGCGAGCTTCGGCGAGAGCAGCTTGATCGCGACGAGCCGCTCGAGCGAGAGCTGCGTCGCGCGATGCACCTCGCCCATCCCGCCGCGACCGATGAACCCTTCGAGCCGGTAGCCGGGGATCGAGACCTCACGGAGACCCGAGCTCGTCTCCTCGACCCACTCCACCGGCCCGTCCATCACCGGGATCCTAGCAGCGGGCCCGAGCGAGGGCGTGCCCCGCTCAACCACCATGTAGGCGCGGTCGGGGCTGATGCGGATCGCGGCGTTTTCGTGCTTCGCCCACCCCGGCCCGACCGGGGCCGATCAGGCCTGTGAGGTCCGCGCGCCCCCTCCTCCTCGAGACCGGCCTGTCCCTCGAAGCGCTGCCCGAGGAGAGGTCGCCTACCGGACGACGTTGACCGAGTTGTCGAGGTAGCGAACCCGGTTCGCGATCCGCTGGAGCGGATAGCCTGCCACCAGGAGCTCGATCCCGGTCGGATTGTCCTTGATGTCACCGTCGCTGAGCAGGACCGAGGTCTCCGCCTCCAGGTCGAAGAGCTGCTCGACCCGGACGCCGAGCGCGCCGCAGGCCTCGATGCTGAAGCGGAAGATTTCGAGCGAGCCGCCGTCGGTCGCGGAGGCACACTGCCCGACGCGCGCGGCGCCGTTGGGGTTCATCGTCGTGCACGGAGGCGAAGGCATCGCCCCGGTCAGGTGTACGTCTCCCGCGCTCAGCATGCAGCCGGCATCCTTCGCCATCAGCCCCCGCCCCCGGGAGTCGACGACCTCGAGCCAATCCACCGTGACGCTGGAGGTCTTGAACGCGCAAATCCCGCTGCAGACTTCGCAGTCGTCCAGGCCCGAGTCACGGATCTCGATGTCGTAGAGGCTCGCGCGGGCCCCGTCGATGTCGATCGCCTTGTTGCCGGTGCGCATCACCGAGACGCGCTCGGCGAGGAGCGTCGTCTCGGGCTCGAGATGGATCCCGTTGGCGAGCCGCCCCTGAAACCCGACGTCGCGGATGCTGACATCCGTGAGGACCACCGTGCCGCCCGCCTCGGGGAGATAGATGGCAGACCCGGTCGTGCGCGCCACGATGCTCCGCGAGAGCTCGACCATCGAGCCGCCGCCGACCCTGACCCCGTTGCCCGGGACCATCTCCGAGCAATCGGGGACGTCGGCCGTGAGGATCGAGCTCGAGACCTGCACGCGGGCGTCGCCGCTGGTCCGGACGCCCGCGAGGCCGTTGTCGTGAAAATAGGCCAAGCTCACCTCGGCGAAGCCTCCCTGGCCGACGTCGAGACCGGCGGTGGGAGCGTTGCGGACAATCGCTTGCTGGACGTGGAGATCACCGTCTCCGACCAGGATGGGCGCTGCGTCGAAGACGGCGCGCTGGACCTTCGCACTCCCGCCGCGCACATCGAGGTTGCCCGTGAGCAGCGTGTCCTCGATGTCCGCGCGACCCCCCACCCTCATCACGCCGGCGCGGCCCCGCGTGAAGGAGAGGTCACCGTCGACCACCGCGGCATCGACCGAGCTCCCGCGAGCGTCGGCGATGTCGCCGACCGGGATGTGAAGATCTCCCACGGCGGCGCCGGAGGCGAGGATCGGGCCGTCGGCGGCGTTCACGGTCAAGCCGTCGAGCGTCACCTCGCCCCGTGCGATCACACTCGTGACGACGGTCTGCTCGACACACGCGCCCACCAGGGCGATGTCAATCGGGATCGTGACGGTCTCGGCGAAGGTCCCCTTGCCGAGCGCGATGATGGTCTGGGGAGAGGCAACGGCCAGCGCTTCGCCGAGCGAAGCGAAGGGCGCCGCCTCCGAACCATCTCCGGGCGGCCCTCCCGAGACCGCGTACAGGACGGGCCCTGAGAGCCCCTCGCGGAACATCCCCGCGGGACACGCGGGTCCGACGTGCGAGCATCCCGCCTCACCGGGGACGGCAATCTCCTCCGGACCGCACGAGGGCATCTCGACCCACGGCGCACACACGCGCGTCCCCTCGACGTCCGTCACGCTCCAGCCACCGCCGCACGCAGCGAGGTCCGGATCCTGCGGCGGCGACGGCCGGTCGGGCGGCTCCGGGATCGGGCAAGGCCGCAGGCACGCGGAGGGCGTCGCAGCCGAGAGGTCGTAACATCCGCCATCGTCGATGCAGTCGATGGCGTCGGTCGTTCTCGAGAGGCGTAGCTCGCGGATCCGCTGGCCGAGATCGTCCCGGAGGATCGGAGAGAACGGCTCGACGACGGCGCCGCGTACCGCGGCCCGCTCCTGCGCGACGGCCGGAGGGATCGGATCTCCTCCCGGATCCTGGACCAGCTCGCCGGGGTTCAGCCCCAACGACGCGACCGGCGCGGCGTAGAGAAACGCGACCAGCTCGAGGGGATAGGCGCCGACGTACGTGTCGAGGATGGGCACCTTCAGCGCGCCGCCGACCTCGACGTCCTGAGCGGAGACCCGGAGCTCGTCGCCATCGTCGACGACCAGCAGCACCGATCGGATCTCCGGGCCCACGACCAGCGAAAGATCGAGCCGCTCCGCCCGGCACCCCGCCAGGACCAGGCAGACTGCGACCGCGCGGCGCACGCCGCCATTATGACCTCGAGACGTCGCGGGTCACAGAGCGTCACCCCTCGGCTTTTGCAGAGACAACTCGTCGCCCACCGCGGTAGGGGGCTCCCGTGAGACGCGTCCTCCGGTCGGGCGTTCCGCCCTTCCTCTTCACGCTGGCTGCGGGCGCCTTCGCCGCGTGTGCGCTCGGCGGATGCCGGCCGAGCCGTCCAATCATCGGCTCTGTGAAGCCGGGAGCGCCGCTGACCATCGGCGCGGCGCTTCCCCTGTCCGGGAACCTGAAGGCGTTCGGCGAGGGCGGTCGAGATGCGGTCCGGCTCGCGGCCGGCGAGCTGGACAAGCGTGCGGAGCCGCGGATCCACGCCGCCGTGCGTGACTCGCTGGGAGACGCGGCCGGCGCGGCGAAGGCGGTCGAGGCGCTCGTGCTCGAGGACGGCGCCATCGCCATCGTCGGCCCCCTGTTTCGCTCCGAGGCGACGGAGGCCGCCGACAAAGCCCAGGAGCTGGGGGTCCCGCTGCTCGCCCTGACCAGCGACCGCGAGGTCGCGAGCGCGGGCTCCTACGTGTTCGGTGCGGGCGTGTCGCCCGAGGACGAGATGGACGCCCTGGTCGCCTACGCGATGGACGAGCTCAGGCTCAAGACCTTCGCGGTCCTCCATCCTCGCATCGAATACGGAGAACGGATGCTGCAGCTCTTCCGCGAGCGCGTCGAAGAGCGCGGCGGCACCATCCAGGCGATCGAGTCCTACCAAGCCGAGGACACCACCTTCACCGAGCCGATCCAGCGCCTCGTGAAGCGCGATGATCCCGCAGCGCGCGCCGACTATCAGCAGGCGATCGCCAAGTGCGAGGACGCTCCCGATAACTATCGAAAGGCGCGCTGTCAGCGGGAGGTGCGGGAGCAGCTGCCTCCCATCATCGAGTTCGAGGGCCTCTTCATCCCGGACGGCCACCAACGGATCGCGCTCATCGCTCCGGCGGTGGTGGCCGAGGACATCATCGTCCAGCACGACCCCAAGGCGCTGCAGCAGATCGAGAAGACGCTGGGCCGCAAGGTCCAGCCGATCACACTGCTGGGAACGAGCGCGTGGAACTCACCCGAGCTGCCCAAGAAGGCCGGCCGGGCGGTCGAGAGCGCGATCTTCGCCGACGTCACCTTCGACGGCGCCAAGGACGAGGCGACCCGACGCTTCGTCGCGCGCTTCCAGAGTCGCTTCAAGCGCGCTCCCGAGCGGCCCGAGGCGCTCCTTTACGACGCCACGCGCATCGTCGTGGAGGCGCTGACCGCCGAGCACCCCGCCAACACCGACGACCTTCGCCGGGCGATCCATGCGCTCCACGGCTTCCGCGGCGTCACCGGTGAGATCTCGTTCGAGGACGGAACCGCGGCGCAGCGAAAGTTCAAGATCCTCACGATCGAGGATCAGACGATCCGCGAGGTGCGCGCCAACGAGGGATGATCCGTCGCGGATCTACGTGTGCCTGAGCGCCAGCGGTCAAATGGACCGTTGCCACGACGGGTTCAGTACCAATTGCCGATCGCCGCCGTACTGCACGAACCGTTCCCGTTGAAGAGCACACCGGCAGCCGCGTTGATGTCACTGAAGGCACTGTTCGAGCCGAAGCTCCAGCGGTGCGACGCCGAGCCGCACGTGCACGAGCCGCCGATGTTCACGTCCGTGTAGCTCCCTCCGCACGCCTGGGCGCAGTTCGTGACGCCGTAGTGCACGTTGCAGGCGTCGATCGCGCCCTGGACGGAGCTGGGATTGGAAGGACGGTCGTTGAAGAAGATGATCCCGGTCCCGGTGCTGTGCTCGTAGCCTCTCGCTCCGCAGCCACCGTTGATGTCGGCCTCGACGCTCTCGCGGGCGTCCATGATGCCGTTGTAGCAGTGACCCTGGATCTTCTGGACCACCGTCTCACCTTCGGGCCCGACGGCGTCCGTCGCATTGCCGCCGAAGAGGTAGATCTTCCCGTTGAGGTAGGCGGACGCCGAGCGATCGAAGGGACGAACGAGGCGCTGCGGAGCGGCGATCTCATTGAGGAGCGTGGAGCTGTCGATGCCGAACGACCACACGCGGGAGGTCAGACTGGCGCCGTCGCGGCCGGCAAAGACGCCGATCTGCTGGTTGTGGATGAGGAACGCCGAAGAGTAAGCGGCGGGGATCGCGGCCTGGCTCACCGCCACCCAGGCGTTGTTCCGCAGGACCAGCGCGTTCGAGATCGGTTGATCGGCGGCGTCGCGACCGCCCAGGACCCAGACCTCGCCGTGATGCGCGACCGCCGCGGCCCCGGTGCGCGCCGCAGGTAGCACGGGGCCCGTCCGCCAGACGTCATCGGTCGTCGAGTAGATCTCGACGGTCTGCAGGGCGCCGTTGTTGTATCCGCCCACCACGTAGATGTCAGTGCCCACCAGCGTCACTGCAGGATCGCGACGAGCGCTGGTCATCGGGGTGCGTTCGAGCCACGCGTTCGTGACCGGGTCGTACGCGCGCATGTTGGCGACCGCGTTCCCAAAGTTGTTCGCACCGCCGATCGCGTAGACGTAATCGCCCACCGCCGCGGCCTTCAGCCCGTTCTGATAGCTCGGCAGGTCGGGAAGCGGGGCGTAAGTCTCGGTCTCGGGATCGAAGGCCCAGGCGCTGAGCTCCTCTTGGAAGTTGCGGCCGCCGAACAGATAGATGCGGCCGTTCAACGCCGCAGCTGCGTGCATGAAGCGGGCTGCGGGCGCCGGCGCCAGCGTGCGTACGTAGTCCTGGCTCTGCGTGAAGTAGATGGCGGTATCCGTGATGCCGGAGGGGAGTTGGCCGCCGATGAACCACGCCTCCGCTTCGACGGTGTCCACGGTTCCTGGGCGCTCGATGGTGACCGCGGCGCCCGAGTAGCGGGGCGCGTCGAGGGGCCTGCGCTCGCGCCAGGCATCGTCCTCCACGATGTACTCCTCGACCACGGCGGTGGCCGCGCCACCGAGCAGGCGCCCGCCGGCCACCACGATGCCGGAGTAGCCGCCGCTCACGGCGCCGGCGTTGGAGAGCCCGGTGATGGCGGCGAAAGAGCGGGGCGTGGGGAGCGGCGCCGCGGTGGTCCAGGAGTCGTCCGCGGGATCGTAGACGTCGACGGCCGAGATGGGCGTGCCGGCGGCGTCTTCACCCCCGACCAGGTAGATGCGTCCCGCCACCTCGACCGCGCCGAAGCCATGCCGCGCCCGCGGCATCTGCGCGACCTGATTCGTCCACGAGTTGCTGGCCGGCGAAAAGACCTCGACGTTGGTGAGGACCGAGCCGCCGTTGGTCTTGCCGCCGAACACGTAGATCTCACCGTTGTGGCTCACCGCCGCCAGCCCGAAGCGCGTGGTCGGCATCGGGGCGCGCGCCTCCCAGCCGGCGCTCACGCCCGGCTCCAGGCGCTCGATGAGGTTCGTGGGCGTGCCGTTGTTCTCGCCGCCGACGATGTAGATGTAGCGCCCGTCGCTCGCCATGGCCGCCTGCGCGCGGGCCTGCACCAGGGAGGGGAGCGTGGTCCACGCGTTGTCGAGGTAGTCGTACCGGTAGGCGCCGGCCTGGGGCGCAGTCCCGTCGGAGCCGCCGACGACGTAGAGCGATCCGCCCAGCCGAACCGCCGCGGGCTGGATGACGGGGTCGCTGAGCGTCGTCCCCGCCTGCCAGCGGTTGCCCTCCGACGTGATCTCGTAGGTGGCGTTCACCGGGTTCGGCTCCCAGTTCCCCGCCTCGTCGAGGGCGCGGAACCTGAGCGTCGTATCGTCGAAGATCCGGAACGACTTCACCGACTCGAAGCTCGGCGAATACTCGTCGGGGTCCGCGCCGTCGGTCGTGTAGTAGACCGTCGCGGGTTCGTTGGTGGCCACCTGAACCGTGATGCCGTTCAGGAACACGCCGCCCGCCGGGGTCAGGCTGGTGGTGGGGGGCGTGATGTCATAGACGATCCGGACCTCGACGGTCGCACTGCTCTGTGCTTGATCCACGCTTCGGATCACGAAGACGTTCACACCGGGCGTCAGGTTGAGCACGACGCTCCAGGTCGCGTCCGGGTTCTGGCTCACGGCCTCGAGGCCGTTGATCTCGATGGAAGCGCCGGAGGGTTTGGTGCCGGTCAGCGTCAGCATGCCGACGTTGGTGGGGGTGACGTACGGATCGATCCCGGGCGGCTCGATACAGCCACCGATCGGGGTGCCGACGCACGCGCCGGCCACGCAGGCGTCGTTCGTGCATGCGTTGCCGTCGGTGCACGAGCCGGCCTGGGCGGTGTGGCTGCACCGGTTGCGAGCGAAGTCGAACGCGTCGAGCGTGCAGGGGTTGGCGTCGTCGCAGAGGACGGTGTCGTCGATGATCTCGCAGGTTCCGTTGTTGCAGATGTAGCCCGGGTCGCAGACGCCGGTGGTGTTGTTGGTGGAGCACTCCACGCCCGCGCTGATGCACGTGCCGGCGATGCAGTCGTATCCGCTCGCGCACAGCCCTGTCGGGTTGGTGGCCGAGCACAGCAGCATGTCGTCGCGGCAGATGCCGTCGAGGCACGTCTGATTCGCGCCGCAGCTCTGGCAGCCGGGGTTGAAGGGCTCGCAGGTGCCGCCCTGGCAGGTCTCGCCGTCGGGGCACAGGCCGGTCTGGTTGGTGGAGGAGCAGAGGAGCGCCGGATCGGTGCACGTCCCTTCGAGACAGGTGTCGCCGCCGGCGCAGAGCCCGGTCGGGTTGGAGGCGGAGCAGACCATGCTCTGGTCGAGGCAGGTGCCGTCGAGGCACGCCATGCCGGTGGCGCACGCGCCCGTCGGGTTGCTCTGGGAGCAGAGCCCCGCCGCGTCGATGCAGGCGCCGTTTAGACAGCTCTGTCCCGTGGGACAGAGACCCGCCGGCTGGCCGGAGCTGCACAGGAGATTGTCCGCCGTGCAGGTGCCGTCGAGACACGTCTTGCCGGTGGCGCAGGCGCCCGCGGGGTTCGACGGGCTGCAGAGGTCGGCGTTGTCGATGCAGGTCCCGTCGATGCAGACCTGCATGGCGGGACAGAACCCGAGCGGGTCGGCGGCCGAGCAGGGGTTGTCGGTGGCGCACGTCCCTTCGTGACAGGTCAGCGGCATGGCGCAGAGGCCGTTGAGGTTGCTGGCGCTGCACAGCTCCGCGATCGGATGGCAGCCGCCGTCGACGCACGATTGGTTGGTGTCGGCGCACAACCCGGTCGGGTTGGCGGAGGAGCGAATCAGACCGTTGTCAATGCACTGCCCGCCGCGGCACGTCGTGTTCCCGTCGCAGGTGCCGTTGGGATGGGCGCTGCTGCAGGCCATGTCGGGATCCATGCAGGTGCCGCCGACGCAGGACTGGGCCGGGTTCGCGCACAGCCCGTTGGGGTTCGAGGCGCTGCACAGGAGGCTGTCGTCGACGCACTGCCCGGCGCGGCACGTCTGACCGGTCTGGCAGGTGCCGGTGGGACGGCTGGCACTGCAGGCGTCACCGCCCGGAGGCGCGTCGCGGCCCGAACAGCCGGCCATCACGAGGACGGCGAGTGAGGCGAGGAGAGGGTGAGCGTTTTTCACGGGAGTCGCCCCGAGTAGTACGCCGCCGGCGAAGATCTCTTCCTCCCGTTGGTCCGTCGACAGCCTACGAGCGTTTTGGTAACCCAGGCGTCCATGATCGTCGCCTGCCCCCATTGCAAAGCGGCCGTGTTCCCCAAGCCGGATCAGAGCTGTCCGAGCTGCGGAGGCTCGACCACCGGTGGTGTGGAGCCAGCGCGGGTGGGCCAGGCCGAGGCGATCCTGCGGGCGCGGGAGCTCGAGGAGATGGAGCGGTCCCGAAATCGCGGAGGCGCGGGCAGCCGCCGGCTGCTCGGCATCACGCTGATCGCCGCAGGCTTGCTGTCCAGCATCTGGTCGCTGGCCACTGCCGCTCACGGCGGAACGTACATCGTGTGGACCGGCGCGATCGTCGTGGGAACGCGGCTCATCCTCCGGGGCTCATCCGAGCGGTGACGGCCGGACCTGGCCGGACCACCCGGCCAGCACGCGGTCCGCCATGTCGGCGTCGTCGGAGATGAGACCGTCTGCGCCGCACTCGGCGAGGCGGCGGGGAGGAGCAGCCCGTTCGTCCAGATCGCTCTTTGGGAGCTCACGGTCCAGAGCCTCATGCGTTCGCCTCGTTATCGCCGTCACCTCCGCATCGTGTTGTCGATCATCGTCCGAGTGGACGCGCAGTCACGCTCGATCGACCGATCCGTAGGTGACGCCGTCCGCCCAGCACGCGTGAAAGCCGAGCGGGATCCGGTGAGGTGCTTCGAGGACCGCGACCGGCTTCGGGTCCATGGTCTCGGCGTCGTAGAGGACGATCTCGGAGCGAGACACCCGCTCGTCGTGGACAAAGGAGACGAGATAACCGTCGTCCTCGCGGCAGGCGCCGATGCGCGGGGCGAACGGAGACTCGCTGCCGAAACGGCCCTCGCCGAACGAGACCTGCCGGGAGGCGCCGGTCTCGAGATCGTACTTGACGATCCCGTCGAAGCGCAGGGTCGGCGTCTTCGCGAGGCTCATGTGATAGCTGTAGCGGCCGCGCCGGCCGACGTGCGCTTGGTTGACGGAAGGGAACTCGCAGTTGCGATCGTCGAGACGTCGCTCGCGGGTCTCGCCGGTGGACAGATCGAAGCGCCACTCGTGGAGTGTCGCCGACACCCTCAGGTTGGCCATCATGCGCGCCCACTCGCCGTCGCGCGGATCCGGATCGGGGATCGGATCGTCGACACGGCAAGCGACCATCACCACCTGGTCGCCCTCCTCCCAGCAGTGCACGGAGTGGTAGATGTAGCAGGGCTCGGCGGTGAACCAGCGTACCGACTCGCTCGACCCGCGACGCGGGATCACCGCGAACCGAGCCGGCTGATCGCGGACGAAGTCGACCAACCACCGTCGCTCCGCCAGCGCTTCCGGACGGAACACGATGGGCAGGTCCATCAGCACGGCATGCCGCTCGCTGGCAGCCATGTCGTGCGGCAGGCGCGGTCCCGGAAGTGGCACGTCGATCCGATGCGCGAGCTGGCCGCCGGCGTCGACCTCGCCGTACCGCATGAACGGCGGCGTCGGCCCGTACTCGAAGAAGAGGAGCTCGCCGTTGGGTGTCGGGCTTGGCGTGCGCGGAGATGCGCGCCGGGCGCTCGCGCCCGAACGCGTCTGGACCGATGGTCTCGAGGCTCGAGGCGTCGATGCGGTAGGGCACGCCGGCGATGTACCAGAGCGCCAGCAGGGAACCGTTGTGGAAGAGGACGTCGGTGTTGGCGGTGTCCTTGTAGGGCTGCGCCTGCCGGGTTGTCGCGCGTCGACTCGAGCAGGCCGCTCCACAGGCTGCGCTCCGCCAGCGCCTCGCGCTCGCCAGGCCTCGGTGCGCACCCAGCGGTTGCGATAGCGGGCGCGCGCCGTCCTCGAGATAGAGGGCGTGCAACATGCCGTCGCCGTCGAACCAGTGATATCGACCGCGCGGTTGATGGCGCGGGTTGGGCCCGTTGCGAACGTACGCTCCGGCGAGATCGCGGGGCAGGGCGCCGTCGAGCACGCGCAGCGGCGCAGCGTCGAGCTCCTCGGCGATCGGAGCAAAGCTCCCGATGAGGTACGGGCTGGGAGACATCATTGTGGGCGATTCTGGCACAACACGCCGAGGATGCGTCCTCTGTGAGCATACGAAGGGAGAGGGGGCCGCTTCATCATCCGGTCACCGTCGTACGACTCAGTCTGTGGAGGTCAAATGCTCAAGGCTCGATTTCTGCTGATTCTCGCTACGTGCTTCGGCTTCGGAGCGATCCTGACGCCGGCATGCCGATCCCAGAACGACACCGGGTCACGGAGCGTCCAAGGCGCCCTGAACACCGCCCAGTTCTCGCTCAGAGACGCGCAGGTGATCGCGGTGGCGACCAGCGGCCACACGGTGCGGGCCCCGCTGGCAGCCGATGGTAGCTTCCAGGTCACGCTCGTCGTCGGCGAGCGTTATCAGCTCCGGTTCGCGAACTCGACCTCCACCGACGGCATCTATGACGCGTTCGCGGTGCTCGCCCTTCAGGGCGGACAGCGCCACGTCTTCGACGTCGTGGCGGGTCCTCCGGTGGAGCTGGGCCGCGTGGGGTTGCTCGGTACCGTGCGGACCACGAAGACCCTGACGGCCGCGACCAGCGGAGGCAACGACGACGACGCGGACGACGATGAGATGGACGACAACGACGACGGCGATGACCAAGACGGCCAGCACGATGACGACGTGGACCAGGTCTGCGATCTGTCGGGCGGCGCCGACATGGCCGACGTCGAGGCCGAGAACGATCCGACCGGAGAGATCTGCGACTGCGAGGACGGCGACGCGCTCCGCACGCGCTCCTCCGACGACGATGACGGCGATGACGACGACATGACCGACAGCTCGACGGTCTCGGACGACGACGACGACATGGCCTCGGATCACGACTCGAATGACGACGCCGATGACGACGACATCGACCAACCGTGCGACCAGGGCCCCCAGAACGGTGAAGGTGGCGACACCACGCCGGTGCCCGGCGGCGTCTGAGCACCGTCACGGGCAGGCAAAGAGGCTGGGAGTGGCGGTACCCGTGCCGGTCGGGAGACCGTTGCCCAGCTCGCCATAGCCGTTCGCGCCGAAGCAGACGATCGCACCTTCGACCGTGGTCGCACAGGTATGGCGCCGGCCGCCGGCGACGTCCAGGACCGGTCCGATCCCCTGCGGTACGACGGGGGCGGGGATGGGCGGACCGGTGACACGCTGGCCGAGCTGGCCCTCCTCGTCGTTACCCCAGCAATGGAGCGTACCTTCACGATCGATGGCGCAGCTGTGGTCGTCCATGGAGCTGATGGCGACGATCGGATCGCCTGCGCCCCCGATGTTGACCACCTGGGCCGGCACGGGTTGCGCGCCGCCGGTGAAGTTGCGTCCAAGCTGGCCGCTCGCGTTTCGTCCCCAGCACCAGACCGTGCCGTCGTCGCGAAGACCGCACGTGTGCCAGTCTCCCGCGGCCACGTCGACGACGTGATCGATCGTCACCACCTGCGTCGGCGTGGGCGTGCTGGTGGACGTCATGCCGACGCCGAGCTGGCCGTCCCCGTTCAACCCCCAGCACCAGACGAAGCCGTCGACGATGGCACAGGTGTGGAAGCCGCCGCTGGTCAAATCGCTGACGTGGCCGGACGGAAGGCCCGCCACCCGCGTCGGCAGCTGAACGTCCGGGCGCGGCGCCGGACCGGGCAGCCCCACCTGCTGGTCCTGATCTCTTCCCCAGCACCAGACCTGATCCCCCGCGGTGCGTGCACACGAGTGGTAGCCGCCGAGCGCGAGCTGCACGATGTCTTCTGGAGCTCCGGCGCGCGACAGGGGTGAGGGGACGTCGCCGGTGACAGCCTCTCCGAGGCCGAGCTCTCCGTCCGCGTTCGAGCCCCAACAGAAGAGATCGTTCGCCACGGTCGCACAGGCGTGGAAGGCGCCGCAGGAGATAGTGCGCGCGGCATCGGGCAACCCGACCTGCACGGGGATCCGCCGAACGCCGCCGGCCAGACCGTCGCCGATCTGACCGTGGTCGTTGCGTCCGGCGCAGAAGACCGCGCCCGAGGCCGTGCGAGCGCAGGTCTCGAACTCGTTCGACGTGAGCTCGGCGAAGCAGATGCACCGATCACCCCGGCAGGTGAGCCCGTCCTGGCAGCTCGCCGCAGCACAGCACGGATCTCCGGCACCTCCGCAGGCAGGGGCGGCGTCGGGCAAGCCGGTGTCGTTCGGCCCTGCGTCCTCGACCTCGCCGGAATCCGGGCCGCCGTCCTTCATCGTCACCGCGCCCGAGTCGACCGCGCCGGCATCGCCCGACGGAGCTGGCCCGCAGCGTCCCTCCACGCAGACCAGCTCGTCATCGCACACCGGCTGGTAGCTTCGACACACACCGCCGTTCTCACCCGAGCCGTCGTCCTCGACACACACGTTCTGGACGCATCGAAAGCCTTCCGCGCAGAGCCCGGCGGAGTCGCAGCGCTTCCGGCTCGAATCGACCTCAAAGCTGCAGCCGAAGAGCCATAGAGCGAGCGCGAGCCCGACCGGTAGACGGCGCACAATCGGGGTCGAGCCTAGCATCATGGTCTCCATACACGTCAGTCCGACGGCAGCGGCGACCAGTCGTCCAACGCGCGATAGGGTTCGAGCTTGTTCGCGCGTCGACGGTGCCGGATCTTCTTCGGTGGGTTGACCTCCCGCTCGGGCGCCGATGCAGCGACCTTCCTGTCGGCGACCACGGACGAGGTGACAGGCAGCGGCACCGGGGCGAGCTCGAGCGCGTTGGCCGCCACCGCCGGCGTTTCGTCGCCTTCATCATCCGGGCGAAGCCCGAGCACCACGGCGGCCGCCGCAGTGAGGAGGACTGCCAGCACGAGGAGCGGCAGCCGAACGCGAGGCTTCGGACCCGGCGTCGGCGCCGCCTCGTCGATCGCCTCGACGAACGAGAGCGTTCGGGGCAGGTGCGCGGGAAGAGCCTGCTCGGGGAGGGCGAGCGTCTCCTCGACGGTCGGCAGATCGTCCACCTCGGGCTCGGTCATCCCTACCGGATCGACGGCGGCGCCATCCGAGAGGCGCTGGAGAAGGACGCGCTTCTCATGGATGCGATCGGCGAAGAGCGCCTGCATCACCTCTTTCAGCACGCGGCTCGGGTCGCGATGCGAAATCATTCGACTGCACTCGAGCAGCGCCGACTGCATCTCGACGGCCGTCTCGAAGCGATCCTCGGGGCGCCGGGCGAGCGATCGCAGACAGACGCGCTCGAGCACCTCGGGATAGCCTCGAACCAGCTTCGTCGGTGGGACGATGGGGTCCTGGAGCAGCGCGAAGAGCGTCTGCGACTCGGTCTTCCGCCGAAACAGACGGCGCCGCGTCGTGAGCTCGTACAGAACGATCCCGAGCGAGAACAGGTCCGACCGAGCATCGAGCGCCGAACCCATCGCCTGCTCGGGGGACATGTATGCGCATTTGCCGCGAACGTGGCCTGGCTCGGTCAGGGCCCTGCGGTCCGCGTCGAGCGCGATCCCGAAGTCGATGATCTTGACGTTGCCGTCGTACGTGACGAACAGGTTGGCCGGACTGATGTCCCGATGGATCACGGGCCGCTCGTGAGCCGCAGCGAGCCCTGCGCAGGCCTCCGCGATGATGTGGACCGCACATTCGAAGTCGAGCCGCTCTTGGCGGGCGACGAGCCGGCGGAGCAGCCCGTCCAGGCTCTCCCCTTCGAGATACTCGAGGACCAGGAAGAGCTCTTCGTCCCACTCGGCGAGCTCGAACACCTGAACGATGTTGCGATGATTCAGCTGGGCAACAATCCGCGCCTCCTCGAGGAACATGGAGCGAAACCGCTCCTCGCGTGCGAGATGAGGAAGGATCCGCTTGATGACCACGGGACGCGCGAATCCGGCGGCACCGATGAGCCGGGCCAGCAGCACCTCCGCCATGCCCCCGGTGCCGATCAACCCGAGCACCTCATACCGGCCGAGCTGCTCGATCAGCGGTGTCATCGAACCTGCGCCATTATACTCGTGCCCAGACAGGACAGCAGTAGGCGCAGGTGATACCGTGCCTCCACGGCCATGCAAGGGCTGACCGGACTTGCGCTGATGACGACACTCGCCCTCATCGGCGCAAAACCCAACGACGACAAAGCGCAGGCTCGAGCGCTCGCGAGGAAAGGCGAAGCGAGCTACCGGGCCGGTCGGCTCGAAGAGGCGGCGCAGGCGCTCGAGCAGGCGTATGCGCTCGATCCCGCTCCGGTGCTGCTCTTGAACCTTGCCCGCGTGCTCGACAGCGCCGGTCAGCTCGACGCGGCGCTCGCGCGCTATCGCGAATACCTCGAGCTCGCGCCGCAGCCCCGAGATCGACCGCTGATCGAGCGCCGCATCGAGACGATCGAACGGCTGGTGGCGGAGCGCGCCCCGCCTCCGCCCCCCGACGCGACAGCGACGCCGCCCCCACCGCCCGCGCCGGTCCCGTCTGCACCGCCGCCGTCACCACCGCCACCGATCGTCAAGGTCGAAGCTCCGGCGCCCGAGAGCGGTCCTTTGATCGCGCCCTGGGTGCTGGTCGGGGCGGGAGGAGCAGGGCTGGTCTCCGGCGTCGTGTTCGCCGTGCTCACCGCCGAGAAGCACCGCCAGGTCGACGAGGAGCCGGTGCAGTCGGAAGCGGCGAGGTTGGCCTCGACGGGCCGAACCTACGCCACCGTGCGTACTGTATCGTTCGCGGTCGGAGGATCGCTGCTGGCGGGTGGTCTTCTCTGGGCGTTCCTCGGAGGGCGTGGTGAGCCCGACGTCGCGCTCGCGGTCGGTCCCAAGAGCGTGACGCTCGCGTTCACTACGGATGCGTGGTGCGTCGCGACGACGGCGGACGCCCGTCACGGGAAGTAGTCGATCCTCCGGCAGGCCTCATCGAGGATCGAGTGCAGCTTCCTCCGGATGGTCCCGCGCATTCGAGCCGGGGTCCGCGAGTGCGGCGTGTGAAGCCATGCGCGCTTGACCACGTTCTCGTCGAGTCCCCAGCGCGACGCGACCTCGTACAGCTCGACGGCTCGGCGGGCGCGCGCCCGACCGTCGCGCCGCGTGAGGAAACGATCCGTCACCGTCCAGAGGATCGCGCCGTCGAACTGGTTCATGAAGAGAAACTGAGCCGGCAACAGGGGATCGAAGGACGCTCGCCACGACGCCAGGAACGCCGGGTCGCCGATCGGTGAGAGGTCGACGAAGCACGCTTGCCGGAAGCCGGTCGAGGTCTCGACGAGCTGACTGACGAGGTCGTGCTCATGCATCTCGGTCAGGACGATCGCCTCGCGAGCACCGTGATGGGCGACGATCTCACCGGCCGCGCCGACCGCGAGCGGCGTGTGGAGGACCATCCCGGGATCGCAGAGGTAGCGTCGCCGGTCCAGGTCGACGCTCAGCGCGACGTGATTGGGCCGGAACGATGCGTTCGGACGATCGTCACCCGCGCGGCCGAAGTGCAGCCGCGGCGCGAAGCCATAGAGGAGGAGCAGCTCTCGCAGCGCGTAGGTGAGCCCGTAGCAGGTGGCGCCACCGCCGAGCTCGAGGTGATCGCCGATCACCTGCTCGGGCAGGCGTGGGGTCGGCCCGCGCTCCACGATCGACACCAGCTCGGTAGCGTTCTCGTACGGCAAGCCGGAGAAGCCGAGGACCACTCGGTGCAGGAGCGCCAGGTCGGCCTGGCCGCTGTCGATCGGCGGGAGTCGATGACGCTTCAGGAAGGCGCTCCAGTACCAAGGGACCACGGTCTTCGGTGAAGGATCGGTGGCGATCGATGAGCTCGTCATGGTCGACGCGTCGGTGCATGACCGGATCCTCTGCGCCGACGTTGCGGGAACGCGGGCTCCGCCGGACGGCGCAGCGCCGAAGCGTCTCGTCTGTGGCTGCAGGGCGTACGGCAGATTCGATCACTCCCGGCTGGTCGATGCGGACCGGACCGACTCGACGAGGCGCGACAGCTCGGCGATGGCCGAGGCGACCATCATCCCCGGGTCGACGTCGCGGCCGATCGAGGTGATCCGAACGTCTCCCAGGCCGGCTCCGATCGCCCGGGCGATCTCGGGGAGGGCCCTCTCGATCATCACCAGCCGTAGCTGCTCCTCCGAGATCCGCTGCTCGATGGTCTTTCTCTCGGCGAGCAAGGCCAGCTCGGACCGGCCCTCGTCCTGCTCGGCCTGGGCGCGGCGCGCGCGCTCCTCGAGCTCCGCCTGCAGCCGGAGGCGGGCCTGCTCGTGCTCGCGTTCGATCAGCGCGCGCTCCGCGGCGAGCTCGCGCATCCTTCGCTCGATCGCCTCCATCGTCGCCCGCTCCGCGAGCGCCGCCAGCTCGGCGTCCTTGATCGCCGAGAGCGCGCGGGTGGCCGCCTCGCCCTCGATCTCCGCCTCGCGCGAGCGGCGCGTGAGCTCGGCGCGATACACCGCCTGCATCTGCTCGAAGACGCGCTCCGACAGGACCTTGACGCTCTGGATCTCAATCGTGTCGATGACCACGCCCCATCCCTTGTCCGTGTGGTCGTCGGCTCGGCCCCGCCCTTCGACGATCGGGGCAATCTCCCTCATGAGCTCGGTCGCCAGCGTCTCCTTGCGCCGAGTCAGCGCCTCCTCGACGGCCAGGTTCGCGACCAGCCGCCGCGTCGCGCCGACGAACATCTCGGCCAGGATCTCGTCGAGCTTCTCTCCTGCCCGCTCGGCGTAGGAAAAGTTGAGCATGCGGTACGCGACCAGCGGATCGACGATCCGATAGACCGCCAACCCGCTCACCTCGACGCCGATCTTCTCGCGGGTCACTTGATCGGCGGTGAACTGGAGGCGGTTGATCGTGGTCGGTACGATCGCCACGGAGTCCGAGGGCCACTTGAAGCAACTCGCGCCCTGGCCCGTGGTGCGATCGACGATCCGCCCCCGGCGCACATGGATCAGAAACTCGGATGGCTTCGCGGTGATGAAGCCCCAGCGCTTCGTCTTCTCGGGATCTTCGAGCGGCCGATGCCTTCTCCAACCGGTCTCGTGGCGCTCCTTGGCGGGCAGCGCGGACTGGACGATCTTCTTCGGCGGTGCGGACATGCGGGGGCGCTTCGCAGGGTCCATGCCAGCCGAAGCGCGCGAGGGCCCAGGGCGGCGCGCACCATTGCGGCGCACCAGGACGGTGCAGCGGTCCCCGAAACGCGCGGCGCGGAGCGGTATCCGGTGCGGAATCGCCCCCACGCGCCTGGGCACGAGTCCGCAGCGGAGGCGGCGTCGAAAGAGGGCACGCCGGTTGCACGGTCGCTGCCACGGTGGAGGCGAGAGTCGGCGTGCGACGAACCTGGCGGGACGTTTCGCTCGAAGGGAGGATCGTGTGCGGCCGGTACGTGATCGGACGGCTCATCGCCCGCGGCGGGATGGGAGAGGTGTACCGCGCGCGCGATCGGGTGCTGCGCCGCGACGTCGCGATCAAGGTCGTCCGCGGGCTTGCGGACTCCAACGCACGGGAGCGGTTCAACCGCGAGGCCTACCTGGCGGCGCGGATCGATCATCCGAACGTGGTCCGGATCTTCGATCTGGGTGCGTGTGACGACGGCTGCCCCTTCCTGGTCATGGAGCTCCTCTGCGGCCGCGGTCTGACCGAGCTGCTGGCGGAGGGCCCACTCGCGATCGCCCGGGTGGTCAGGCTCCTCGAAGGTATCGCGGACGCGCTCGACGCCATTCACGACCGTGGCGTCGTGCACCGGGACATCAAGCTCGATAACCTCATGGTGATCGAGCAGGAGGGCGCCGCGGCGCGCACCAAGCTGCTGGACTTCGGGATCGCGGTGGCGCCAACGGATGACGTCCCGCGGCTGACCGTCGAGGGGACCCTGGTGGGTACGCCGCTCTACGCAGCGCCGGAGGTGCTCCTGGGCGGGATTCCGACGCCGCGCTCCGACGTCTACTCGCTCGCCGCCACCGCCTACAAGCTGCTCACGGGCGTGGCGCCGTTCGAGCTCATGGTCCCCACGCAGATGATCCAGGCCAAGGTCTGCGGGCCGCCGCCCGCGCCGTCGACGTATCGCCGGACCTTGCCCCCCGCGATCGACGTGCTCTTCTCGCACGCCCTGTCGCTCGATCCCGCGGATCGACCCGAGCGCGCCTCCTCGCTGATCGCCCGGCTCAGAGAGGCCGGGAGGCCTGCTCCGCCGCGGGCGCCCAGACGGCGATGGCCGCTCTTTCTCACCGGCGGGGTGGCGGCGTTTCTGCTCGCTCTGGTCGTCGTGTTGATCGCCGGCGCACACGCGCGGTGGTGAAGAACACCCACCCGTGCGAAGTTTTCCGCACCCCGGGCTTCGTGGCGATCCGCCTCGGTCACAGCGCCGGTGGATCGTCGCCGCGCATCTTGCTTCGGCGACGGCCGCGGGGTGTGCCACATTGAGGGCCGCGCCGGTTGCGGTCGCCTGCGGAAAGCTGCGCAGATGAACCAGGAAAAGAGCCAGCATACACGTGCGGTTCGAAATCGGCAGGCGGGTGTCGCCGCGATGGACTCACTTTCGAGACCGAGGCTCCTCGACTTCCTGGGGCGCATCTCGCACGAGCTCCGGACACCGCTCAACAGCTTGCTGATCCTGTCCCGAAGGCTCGCGGAGAACGACGAGCGCACGCTCACGCCGGCTCAGGTCGAATACGCCCGCGCGATCCAACAGTCGGGGTCGGACATGATGGACCTGATCGACGAGATCCTCGATCTCGCGCGGGCCGGCTCCGAGACCCTCGCGATCGAGAAGTGCTGGGTCGAGATCTCCGATCTGGTCGGGCGCATCGCGGGGACGTTTCGCCAGGTCGCGGAGGAGAAAGGGCTGGAGCTCACCACACGCGTGGGCCCGGCCGTGCCTTCCGCGATCGAGACCGATCCGGCGCGCCTGCTGCAGGTGCTGCGGAACCTGATCGCGAACGCGATCGCGTTCACAGACGCCGGCGAGGTATCGCTCACCATCGACCTGGAGGCGGGCGATCGCATCGTCTTCAACGTCCGAGATCAGGGCGTGGGCATCCCGAAGGACGAGCAACCCCACGTCTTCGACCCGTACCGCTCCCGCCGCCGGCGCGGGAGCCCCGAGGGCGCGGGCCTCGGCCTCTCGATCAGCAAGAGGCTGGTCGAGCTCCTCGGCGGCAGCTTGACGTTCGAGAGTGTGGTCGGGAGGGGAAGCGACTTCCGGCTCGAGGTCCCGCGGCGGCTCGGGGTGGAGACTCCCGTGCCGGCGCGCCGGATCCCGAGCGAGCCGAAGCGCCGAATCCTGCTCGTCATCCACGGCAACCCGCTCCTGTCCGAGCCCCTGGAGCGGGCAGCCCGGGCCAATGACGTCGAGCTGGTCCTCGCCGGCTCCGGGGAGCGCGGTGTTCGAATGGCGCGGCGGCTCAGCCCCACGGCCATCATCGTCGACCTGGCGTTCCCCGCGCTCGACCGCTGGATCCTGCTCGACGTGCTCAAGCGCGATCCGTTCACCCGCCAGATTCCCGTGCTCGCGCTCTGCGGCGGCAAGGAGGCGCGGCGCGCCCGCCGGATGGGTGCGTTCGTCCACGCGCCCTCGCCGAGGTCGGACGACGAGGTGGCGCTGGCGGTGACCGCGGCCCTGCGGTTCTCGGCAGCTTCGCAGCGGACAGTGCTGGTGCTGGGTGAGCATTCGCTCGACTGGAACGGCCTCGAGATCGCGCGGGCCTCGAACGGCCGGGAGGCGCTTGCGGCCATCGCGGCCGAACGGCCGGACTGCCTGGTCATGCCGCCGGCGCTGCCCGACATGAGCGCGACGGAGCTTCTGGATCGACTCCACCGAGCGGGCGCCTCCCGTCCGATCCCCTCGATCGTCTATGCCGCGGCGGATCCCGTCTACGACATGGGCGCGCTCGCGTCGCTGGCCGACATCGTGATCGAGGACGGCGAGCTGGCACCGAGCCTCCTCACCGAGGCGATCGCGCGGTTTCTCCACCTCCCCGATCACAGCCTCCCTCAGGATCGGCTGGCGCACCTGGGGCGCGTGCGAACCTGGGAGCCCGTGCTGCGGGGTCGGCGCGTGCTGATCGTGGACGACGACGTGTACACCATCTTCGCGCTGACCAGCGTGTTCGAGCGGCTCTCGATCGAGGTGAGCTTCTGCGAGAGCGGGCGCGAGGCAATGGAGCGCCTGGCGGTGGGGAGCTTCGACGCGCTGCTGGTGGACATCGTCATGCCGGACATGGACGGGCTGGATACGATCAAGAAGATCCGCAGGGATCCTACGCATGCCTCCCTGCCGATCCTCGCGGTCACAGCCAAGACGATGCCGGATGATCGTCAGGCCTGCCTCTCGGCCGGGGCGGACGAGTACATTCCCAAGCCGGTCGACGTCGACTGGCTGCTGGCGCATCTGAGGAGCCGGCTCTCGGCGGCACAACATGTCTGAGGCGCCCAACATCCTGCTGGTCGACGACGACCCGCGGCACCTGATGGCGCTGGCGGTCGCGCTGGACGGCCTCGGCTGTCCGCTCACCAAGGCGACCTCTGGCCGCGAAGCGCTGCGGCGACTGCTGCACGAGCAGTTCGCGCTGATCCTGCTCGACCTCCGCATGCCCGACATGAGCGGGTTCGAGGTCGCTCAGCTGATGCGCAAGCACCCGCGCTGGGAGAGGACGCCGATCATCTTTCTGACGGCCTTCGACGGCGACGAGGAGACGGTGTTCGAGAGCTACGCGATCGGCGGCGTCGACTACATCGTCAAGCCCATCGAGCCGCGCCTCCTGCGCGCCAAGGTGCAGGTGTTCGTGGAGCTGCATCGAAAGACCGAGCTGATCCGAGTGGAGACGGAGCGCCGGATCCGGGCGGAGTCGCTCGCCGAGGCGGCCGAGGAGCTGGCGCGATCCAACGCAGAGCTCGAGCAGTTCGCCTGCGTCGCCTCGCACGATCTCCAGGAGCCGCTGAGGATGATCACGAGCTACGCGGGGCTCTTGACGCACGAGTACGGGGACGATCTCGACGCTCGCGGGCGGATGTATCTCGAGGTGGTCCGCGACGGCGCAGTGCGGATGAAGGAGATGGTGGACGGTCTGCTCTACTATGCCCGGATCGGACATCACGGGCGGCCGTTCCAGGGTGTCGACTGCGCGGAGGTGGGGGCCGAGGTGGTGGCCACGATGAAAGTCGTGGTGGAGGAGACGCAGGCGAAGATCGTCGTGGACCCGCTCCCGGTGGTATTGGGCGATCGGATGGAGCTGGCGCGGGTGTTCCAGAACCTGCTCTCGAACGCGCTCAAGTTCAGGAGCGAGCGCACGCCCGAGGTGCGGATCTCGGCCGAGCGAACAGCCGACCGCTGGCGCTTCGCCGTCTCCGACAATGGCATCGGGATCGAGAGTCGGCAGTTCGAACGGATCTTCGCCGTGTTCCAGCGGCTGCATCCGATCGATCGCTACCATGGCACCGGTATCGGCCTGTCCGAGTGCAAGAAGATCGTCGAGCGCCACGGCGGCAAGATGTGGGTGGTGTCGGAGCCGGGACAGGGCTCCACGATCTTCTTCACCCTCGCAGGTGCGTCGTGAGCGCGAACGTCCTCATCATCGACGATGAGGTCGCGATCCGCACGTTCCTGAGAGAGCGTCTGCTCGAGCTCGGATGCTCCGTGGTCGAGGCCGACACCGCCGCCGCCGCGCGGAGCGTCTGCAACGACACGATCGATCTGGTGCTCCTCGACCATCGGCTTCCGGACGCCGATGGCCTGACGCTCCTCGACGAGCTCAAGAGCAGCGCGCCGGGCAGCCTGATCATCGTCATCACCGCCTACTCGAGCGTGCCGAGCGCTGTGAGCGCGATGAGGGACGGCGCGTTCCACTACACCGAGAAGCCGCTGGACCTGGCGCAGCTGATGGGGCCCATCCGGCAGGCGCTCGAGCTGACGCTGCTCCGGCGCGAGGTCCGCGAGCTCCGTGCGCGGGAAGCGGAGCCCTACGCGCTCGAGGCGATGATCGGCGAGTCGGGCGTGATCCGCGGCGTGCGCGCGCTTCTCCGCAAGGTGGCGAGCACCGACTCGACCACCGTGCTGCTCCTGGGCGAGACCGGCACCGGGAAGGATCTGGCCGCCAAGATCATCCACTACAACAGTCGCCGCGCGCTGGGACGGTTCGTCAACATCACCTGCTCAGCCCTCCCTGAGAGCCTCCTCGAGAGCCAGCTCTTCGGCTACGACCAGGGCGCGTTCACCGACGCCAAGAGCGGAAAGGAAGGGCTCTTCGAGATCGCGAACGGCGGCACCGTCTTTCTGGACGAGATCGGAGAGATGACGCCCTCGCTCCAGGCCAAGCTGCTCCGTGTCCTCGAGGAACGATCCTTTCTCCGCGTCGGCGGCTCACATGACGTCACGGTCGACGTGCGCGTGTTGGCGGCCACGAACCGAAACCTCGAGCAGGAGGTGGCGCGCGGGCGCTTTCGCGAGGACCTCTACTACCGCCTGAAGGTCGTCGAGGTGGAGCTGCCTCCAGTTCGCGAGCGCGAGGCCGACGTCCGCCAGCTCCTCTTCTACTTCGCAGACGAGTTCGCGCGAGCGCTGGCACGCACCATTCGGGGCTATTCGGACGAGGCCCTCCGCGCGCTCGAGTCCTATTCGTGGCCGGGCAACGTCCGCGAGCTGCGGAACGCGGTCGAGCGCGCGATCCTCCTCTCGGAGGCGGAGCTGCTGGTGCAGGAGGACTTCCCGATGCTACAGGCCAGCCGCCCGATCTCCACCCGCTTTCGCCTCCCTCTGGACGGGATCCGGCTCCAGGATCTGGAACGGAGCCTGGTGGAGCAGGCCCTGGAGCTGTCGTCAGGCAACCAAACGCAGGCGGCCAAGCTGCTCGGCGTCAGCCGCGACCAGCTCCGCTACCGGATGGCGAAGTTCGTCCTCGGGAGCCGCGAGCCCGAGTGAGCTACCGTCGGTTCAATACCGCGACCATCTTGAAGCCCAAGCGCGTGAGCAACAGGTGCGCGAACGCGAGGAGGCCGATCCCGAGGACGACCACCACGACGATCCGGTACCCCATCTCGGAGCCGCTCAGGCCGTAATCGGCCAGCGCCTCGCGCCAGTCGTCGGCCGCGGTCGGGGTGAGCGCGATCGCGATGGCCAGGACGGGAACACCGACGACGAACGCCGTCGCCACCATGAACCCGGTCCCGACGAGCGCCTGGCGCCAGTTGTCGAAGTAGCTCTGCATCGAGCCAGCGACCGTTCGGTGCTTCAGGTAGCCGTGGACGAACGCACCGGCGACGACGCCAACGCTGAAGCCGGGCCCCGGGCCGAACATCCACCAGAGCAGTGCCAGGCTCACCGTCTGAAGCGCGACCAGGAGCAGGTTCTCTTTCGCGATCTCCTTCACGACCGAGACGCACCTACCGGCTCAGCGCGTGAACGATGGCGGCCGTCATCTCCGGGCTGTCCGGCGCGACCTTCGAGGGAAACGCGCCGAGCACCTGCCCATCCTTTCCCACCACGTACTTGTGGAAGTTCCACTTGGGCTCGGCGTGGTTCTTGGTGAGGAACGCGTAGACGGGAGACTGTCCCTTGCCCGGCTTGGTCTCGATCTTCGCGAATATCGGAAACGTCACGCCGAACTTCGTCTTGCAGAAGGCCTGGATCTCTTCGGCGGTGCCGGGCTCCTGGGCCCCGAACTCGTTCGACGGGAAGGCGAGGACGACGACGCCCTTCGTTCCCATCTCCTCGTAGAGCTTCTCGAGCCCATCGTACTGGGGAGTGAATCCGCACTCGGAGGCGACGTTCACCACCAGCGCCACCTTGCCCTGGTAGATCGAGAGCGGCTGCTCCTCGCCTCCTAGAGTCTTCGCAGTGAGATCGTAGAGCGACTCCATACTTCTTCTCCTTCGGTCCGGAGCAAAGCACATGCGTTGGTTCGGTGCTACGACGGCCAGGTTTGCTACAATCGTCCCACGTGCGAGCCGTAGTGGCTCTATTTCTCTGTGGCTGTTCGCCGCTCGTCGAGCTCTACGTCCCGGTGTGGCCGACCGCCGAGCCTGCGGTCGCCGTCTTCACGAACGCGAGCGGGCAGATCCTCCCCCCTTCGCCGCTGCTCCTCACGCCGCCCGTCCGCGAGCGCATCGTCGTCGAGGCGCCCGGGCTGGCCGTTCACGTGCAGACGTTCGAGGCCCTCGCGAACCGCGATCTGACCGGCTGCCGAGCGGCGGTGAACGGCGGCGAGGCGCTCGGCCCGCCCGTCGAGTCCTGGAGCTCGGGATTCATCGACGGGCCCGGCGAGATCAGCTTCGAGCTCGACGACCCGCCGCGATTGTTCGACCTGCACCTCGACGACTGCGCCGTTCCGCCGCGAAGCTGTGACGTGATCGCGCACCCGGTCGAAGCCCCTCCCGCCGTCCAGGGCCTTTCGGGCGTCGCGGCGATCTCAGAGCGCGAGGCGATCGCGATCGGCGCCTCCCGCAGCGACGACGACCTGCGCACGCTGCTCCTCCGCGGCTTCGGCGACGTCGCGACCGAGCTGGGGCCGTTCGATGCGCTCCGCGGTCGGGGCGGGAACCTCGAGAACGACGGTGAGGGTCTCGTGGGCGCGGTGGAGGACCTGGTCTTCCGGCTCGATTACCGGGGGGGTCTCGTCAGCTCGAGCAGCGTGGGCTTCTCCGTCGCCCACCTCGACACGGGCGAAGACGGCACGACCATCTTCGCGGGCCAGGGTGGCGAGCTCCGCTCGATGGTGCGCGGAAGCTCCGAGCTCCGCACGCTGGCGCCGCCGAGCTACGCTTCGTCAGGTCGTGCTCCGCGGGTCGCCGTCGTTCGCGCCGATCTCTTCGATCTCTTCGGCATCGACGGAAGGATCTACGAGTGGGACGGCGGGTGGCACGAGCTGATGGAACAGCCGATCGGTGCGATCGCCGCAGACGAAGAGACGATCATCATCTTCCCCGACGAAGGCGGCGCGCTCGAGTTCGATCGAGACGCTCGCGAGTGGAGACCGCTCGGGCAGATCGTTCAAATGCAGCTCGCGAACGCGGCGGCTCCGCTCGGCGACGGCCGGTACGTATTCGTCGGGCAGAACGGGCTGGTCGGCTATTTCAACGGCGAGCGCCTGTGCACGGTCGACGCTGGCTCGGTCAACCATCTCGAAGACGTCGACTTCGTACCCGCGCTCGCACCGCCCCGCGCCTGGATCGTGGGCGGCCACCACGTGGCACTCGGCGAGCCCACGGTGCTTCGACTGGATCTTCCCTAGCCTTCTTGACTCGGGCAGCCGAGTTCCATAGGCAGACGCCGGCCGATCTCGGCCAGAAGGGGACTCCATGAAAAATCTGATTGCACTCGGTTTTGCGAGCGTCCTGATCGCCGGCACCGCCTTCGGGCAGGCCTCCGGTCAGAAGAGCGCCCAGCCCGCGACCCCGTCCGGAATGGACATGAGCAAGATGGGCCCTTGGACGCGCAAGGTGAAGAACGAGAAGGCGCTCAAGAAAGAGATCGAGCAGTTCTTCAAGGAGGAGGACGCGATCGCAAAGAAGGGCGACTTTGCGGCCGCGCTCGCGCGGGTCGACTTCCCGGTCTACATGGTGACGGACGATGCGAACGGCATGGCGAAGGCCGAGGTCTGGAACCAAGAGAAGTACACCGCGAGCATGAAGCCGTTTTACGAGAACATGCCCAAAGACGCGAAGACGACCCACAAGCCTTCCATCACCGTGCTGTCCGACTCCTTGGTCAACATCGTCGACGACTTCACGATGAGCATGGGCAAGCAGAAGATGTCCGGCCGGAACGCGTCCGTGCTGGTCAAGGTCGACGGAAAGTGGAAGTGGAAGGTGATGGCCGAAGCGGGTTGGGGCGAGCCCGCCGCCAAGTAGGGCCGAGGCATCCTCGAAAGCCGCTGTCACGCGTATGATGGGAAGCGATGTGTCGCCCACGGGGCGCCGCTCGAGGACCGATTCACTTCGGACGGGACGGGCCCGACATTGCGTTCGTGCGCGTCCCGTGCGCTCCCCTTCTCGTGCTCGTCCTCCTGGCCTGTGACGGTCCGATCGGCCTGTCCCTCGACGCACCCTGGCCGCACGATGAGACCGCCCTGGTGACGGTCGCCGACAGCTCGGGTGCGCCGATCGGGGGGCGTCCCACGATCATCCGGCCCGGCGACCTGGGGCACCTCACCTTCGAGCTGTCGGGCAGCGTGCGGATCTCGGTCGATACGTACCCAGCCGCGCTCGGCATCGAGTCCTGCGCCCCGTTCTATGGCGAGGGCGGGCGCGACCTGCCGAGTCCGAGATCGGTTTGGTCGTCCGGCTTGATCGACCCGACGGCCGTCGATCGGATCGAGCTCAGCCTCGGCGAGGACGCTGCCGCCCCGCCCCTCCGCGGACGGGACGACTGCCTGCCGGAGGTGAGCCTCTGCGATCGCACCGTCGTCAGCGAGCTCTCTCCTCCCGCGATCGAGGGTGCGATGCTTCATCTCGCGGTGATTACGGCCGACCTCGCGCTCATCATGACAAACGACCACGAGGTCCTCCTGGTCACACCCGAGGGCGTCACGCTCGTTCCGCCCGATCCAAGGCTGGTCGGACACCCGTTGAACCTCGTGTACGACCGCACGAGCACGCTGGTCGGCGCCAACTGGGAGACCCAGATGTTCGAGATGGACCGCACCGGCCACGTCCTCCGCGTCTGGGAGCCGCCGACCCCTCTCCGAGCGCTCAGCGCAGGCGTCGACGGCACGATCCTCGCGCTCTCCGACGACGGAGCGACGCTGGCCGCGCTGACGGTCGGCTCCACGATCACCGAGCCGCTCGAGGCGCCGGATGGGGGCCTCGAGTCGGTGTACACGGTGCGGCGGGATCTCGCGTTCGGCAGGGATCGAGCCCATCGCATCTTCTCGTTCGACGGTGCGAGCTGGCGCTTCGAGATCGATCTGACGTTCGTCCCCGACGACATCGCCGCGGATGAGGACAGCGTGCTGATCTTGCAGTCGATCGAGCTGCCCTATCTCCGTGACGCCTCCGGGCAATGGCGGGACCTGCCGCTGCCCCCGGCGATCGACGCGAGTGCGGCTCCCGTGGCGGGCGAGCGCTATCTCATCGTCGGCTCCGGCGGCCGCGCCGGGATCCTGGATCGAGGATCCTGGTGCGGGCTCCCGACGCCGGTCGGGTCCGACCTGGGCTCGGTCGCCGTGGCGCGCGATCGACCGGTGGCCTACGCGATCTCGAGTACGCAGATCATCAAGCTCGAGCTTCCGGCCGACTGAGGCTCCGCAAGGAGTGCGGAAATAGCCCAAGGTCGAGGTACGTTGCCCCGCGGATCGTGATGAAGAGAATTCGAGCACTCCTGCTGACCTCCTGCGGGCTCTCGGCTTGCGGTGGCCCCGCTGGCGACACGAACGTCGAGTGCCGCGCGCTGGCGGAAACGACCGGGGAGCGCCCACCCGGCTGGGATGGCACCGTCTTCACGATCGTCATGGAGAACCGCAGCTACGGCGACATCATCGGGAGCTCGCACGCGCCGTACATCAACGAGCTCGCCGCCGCAAACGCGATCGCCGCCGGCTACCACGACTCCTACGTGCATCCCAGCGAGCCGAACTACATCTGGATGGTCGCCGGCGAGAACTTCGGAATCTTGAACGACAAGGACCCCAGACCGGCGAACACCATCGAGAGCGACTCGCACCTCGCCGATCAGATCGAGCGGGCCGGCCTGACCTGGAAGAGCTACCAGGAGAGCATGGGCTCACCGTGCGGGCTCCAGTCGCACGGGAGCTACGCGGTCAAGCACAACCCGTTCGTCTACTTCTCGAACATCAACGGATGGGACGGGAGCACCTTCCAGCCCTCCACACGCTGCGACGAGCACATCGTCGACTACTCGGAGCTCGACGCCGACCTCGCCTCGGGCAACGTGCCGGCGTACGCATTCATCACTCCGAACCTGGACAACGACATGCACAACGGATCCATCGAGGACGGCGACCGCTGGTTGAGGCGCGAGCTCCCGAAGATCTTCGAGTCGGAGGCGTTCCGCGGTGGTGGAGTGCTGTTCCTCCTCTGGGACGAGGGGAGCCGCGGCCGGGACAATCCGCCGTTCATCGCCATCTCCCCCAACGCAAAGCCGGGGTTCGTTTCAGAGACCGATTACGACACCAGCTCGTACCTCAAGACCGTTCAGACGATCCTCGGCCTCGAGGCGCTCCCCTGCTCGCCCACGCCGGAGGCGATCGCGACCATGGACGATCTGTTCGCGATCCCGCTCCAGTCGGACCTCAGTACGCGCAATAGCCGGGGCACTGATTGATCACGAAGACCGACTCACCCACCGAGCACGGCATCGGCGTGGTGCTGTCGGGGACGCACCGGTTTCCATCGAGATACTGCGTGAGCCGGCAGACCTGGCCGCGGTTGCTCGGACACTGCGAGTTCGCGCCCAGACACAGGCAGCGCCCGCTCACACGCGCCGGATAGCTCGCGCCGCAGTCCGGCGTGGACTCGATGGGCTCGCAGTCGAAGCCGGCGCTGCAGGCGGTCCCGCACCCCCCGCAGTGGCGCTCGTCAGTCGAGATGTCGACACACTCCCCGCTACAACAGCGCTGGGCGGCAGCAGGGCCGCACTGGAACGCGTCGGGCATGGGCGAGTGCGTGCACACGCCCGCGCCGTCGCAGACGTCTCGCGTGCAGGCCTGGCCGTCGTCGTCGCAGGGCGTGTCGAGGGGCCGCGGCTGCTCCGCGCAGGCCGCCGTGCCGTCGCAAGCGCGCTCCGTGCAGCTGTCGCTCTGACACGTGATGGGAGCACCCTGACACGCCCCGCTCGAGCATTGATCGTCGTGCGTGCACGGATCGCCGTCATCGCAGACGCCCTCGAGCTCGGTGTGCACGCAACCGAGCGAGGGATTGCAGCTGTCGCTCGTGCACGAGTTTCCGTCGTCGCAGCCAATCGGATCGCCGGCGCATCGGCCGGACCGGCAGCTGTCGTTCTCGGTGCAAGGGTCGCCGTCGTCGCAGGCTTCGCTGCCTCGACACGCGGAGCAGACGCCGCTCTTGCAGGTGCCAGCCTCGCCGGTCGCGAGGCTGCAGGTGCTCGAGTCCGCGCGGGCGAGGTAGGCGCACCCGCTGGCAACAATCGGCGACACAGACGTACCCGGTTGGACAGGGCCAATCGACGGAGCACTGGCGGTCCTCGTACGTGGGCTCGGTGAAGCAGCCCCAGCCCCAGATCGCGACGAGGCCGCTCAGCACCCGCGCGGTGAGCTCAGGGCGGCTCATGAACGCATCATTCCGCGGGCACCGCGGGCGATCCATCGGTCGCGGACCGAGCGGGGAGAACGCGCTACGTGGACTGCCCGCCTCATCCGCGTCCATGCGCTCACGCAAGGTTGCGGTCGGTCTCTTCATCGGCGCGTCCCTCTACGGCGGAGAACGCCGGTGTGGTTAACCTCCGACAATGGGACTCGTCGACACGCGCGTGCTGTTGTCGCGTGAGCCGAAGCCGGGCTGGCACGGGCGGTTCTTCGACTCCGCCGGGATGAGCTTCGCGTACTACGACCTCGACGCGGGCGCCTCGCTCCACGAGCACTCGCATCCGAACGAAGAGGTCTGGCACGTCGTCACGGGCGAGCTCGATCTCACGATCGGCGCGGAGCGCTTCCGCGTCCGTCCGGGACAGGCGGCCATCGTTCCATCGAACACGGCGCACTCGGTCCGGGCCGAGGTCCAGAGCTCGGTGATCGTGGTCGATGCTCCGCGACGCGGCGAGATCGGCGGCGGTGCGCGGGCCGCCTTCGCGATCGAGCTCGAGCGCTTCACCGCGCCGGCTGTCGAGCTCGAGGTGTGCAACCGGGGACGAGCGTCCGGCATCCTCAGACGGATCGAGATCGAGAGCGGCTTCGCTCCGGTGTTACCTCCGCCTCGACGCACCGAGATTCCCGGGGGCGAGCTCCCTGAGCGCATCGAGATCCCTGGAGGTGCACGCCATTGCACGACGCACGAGCCACCCCCGCTGACGCCGGCTCGACGCGAGCAGATCCGAGCGGGCTCTGGAGTCTTCTACCTCCGCGGCGTGATCCTGTACGACGACGGGGACGGCGACCGGCACCACACGACGTTCTGTCGCGTCCTCGACGACGACGACCGCCTCGTTCCGCCCGACGCACCCGGTTACAACTACGGCGACTGAGTCGATCGACTCACCCGTCGAGCGGACCAGCCGGCAGCGTACGGCGCCGGAGTTGACTCCGAGGGCCGCCTATCGTTGACCGCACGTCGTGAGCGCGCGCCTTTTGCTCGCCGCCTGCGTCTTCGCCGGATGCGCGCGGGACGAGCGCCTGCCGATCACCGACGCCTCGGGTCACGTCCCCGATCTCGCGTGTCCGGGCGACGTGGGATGCAAGGACGGGGGCGGTCCACTCAAAGTCGGCGTCGCTCTCGTGCCGATCACCGCGCGGGTGGAGACGTGGGACGATCTCGACGGCGACGGCCTCAGGGGCAAGGATGAGCCGTTCGACGATCTCAACGGCAACGGGGTGTGGGATCCGGTCTGGATGGCGGGCTTTGGCAACGGCCGGGCCGCCACCGGGATCGCGGATGACAACTGGGCGCGGGTCCTGACGCTTTCGCAGGGTGACCTGCACCTCGCGATCGTGGCCCTCGATCTCATCGGATACTTCCATGACAGCGTCGTCGCGACGAGACAGGCCATCGCCGACGCCGGCTTCGACTTCGACGACGTGTTGGTGGTGAGCACGCATCAACACGAGGGCCCTGACACCATGGGACCGTGGGGCGCGAGCCCGCTGGAGCGCGGCGTCGATCCGGCCTATCTGGATCGACTGATCGCCGACACCGTTCGCGCGCTCGACCTCGCCGTGCGCTCGGAGGTCGAATGCAGCATCGCGGTCGGACAGGGCGACGCTTCGGCGCTGGTGAACGACAGCCGGCTGCCGAACGTCGTGGATCCCACCCTCACCGCGATCGCGTTCCGTTCGGGCTCACAGGTTCGCGCCACCCTCACGATCTGGGGCAACCATCCCGAGACGCTCGGCAGCCGCAACACGCGGATCACCTCCGACTATCCGCACACGCTCCGAGATCGAATGGAGGAGGCGTTCCCGGGCTCGATCGCGCTCTTCGTCCCGGGGACGCTGGGAGGTCTCATGAACCCCCTTCACGTCCCTGGCTGTCCGGACGCGAACGGGCAGCCGACCTGCGACGACGAGACGTTCGAGAAGGCCGCGTATATCGGCGACGGCGCCGCCAAGGTCGCAATCGCGGCGCTGAACGCGACCCCCCACGTCGAGGATCGCCCGCGCCTCGGCGTTCGTCGCCACGCGTTCTTCGCAAGCGTTCAGAACGTCCGATTCATCGCCGGGTTCGCGACCGGCGTCCTGGAGCGCGTGATCTTCGACGCCGATCACCAGCCGATCCCTCCGCAGGTGGCCATGGGGATCCCGCTGGAGGACGCCAGCGCCGGAGCGATCCTGCTACAGACCGAGGTCGACGCCGTCTCGCTGGGGCCGATCGAGCTGGTGACCGTCCCGGGAGAGATCTATCCGGAGCTCTGGCTCCAGGGTCCCGACGGCGGCAGCCTGGTGGAGCATCCCGACGGCGCCGACTATCCCGACGCCGAGACGGAGCCTCCGATCGCCGGCGCGCTGCCCGCGACCGTCCCCCTCAAAGCAATCATCAACCAGGCGAACGACGCGCTCGGCTACATCATCCCGAAGGCCCAGTTCGACCTGGTCGCACCGCACGCCTACAAGGAGGACGGCCAGTACGGCGAGGAGAACGCGCTCGGTCCGGAGATCGCGGGCGACGTTCGCCGCGCCGTCGAGGCCCTCTACGCCCCGCGGGCAAGCGGAGCGCGCAGCGAGCCCCTGCGAGCGGAGTCGGGTGCGAGGGCTCCGCCCGAGCGGGCCCCGCGGGCAAGCGGAGCGCGCAGCGAGCCCCTGCGAGCGGAGTCGGGTGCGAGGGCTCCGCCCGAGCGGGCCCCGCGGGCAAGCGGAGCGCGCAGCGAGCCCCTGCGAGCGGAGTCGGGTGCGAGGGCTCCGCCCGAGCGGGCCCCGCGGGCAAGCGGAGCGCGCAGCGAGCCCCTGCGAGCGGAGTCGGGTGCGAGGGCTCCGCCCGAGCGGGCCCCGCGGGCAAGCGGAGCGCGCAGGGACTGAGCGTACACGCCACGAGTTCGCCACCACATCTCCCCCGAGGTGCCCGAGGGTCCCCGCGGAGCGGCCATCTTCGGCTGCGAGAGTGCTCGGCGTGGCGCGGATCGTCTTCATCGCGGGGCTGCTCCTGCTGGCCGCGCCGCCCGCGAGCTGGCTGGTCCATTCCTGGTTCGACGGCGGCTACGGCTCGGACGGCGAGTGGGTGTTCCTCCTGGCGGCGGCCATCGTGCTGCGTGCCGTCTCCTCGAGACGCAGCTCACGCGAGGATCCGCGTCGCGCGGTCATGCTCTTCACCGCGACTGCGCTCGTGCGCTTCCTCGGAGAGCTCGCGGCCATCCACGTCGTCGGCGCCTTCGCGCTGGTCATCGACGTGTATGCGCTCGCGCTCGCGCTCGGTGTGCACCGCCGCGCGCGGGCCGTCTCGCCGGCGGGCGTCGCCGCGCTGTTAGGCCTGTCGCTCCCGATCGAACGTCTGATCCAGCGCGGCCTCGGCTTTCCTCTTCAGCTCCTCTCCACCAGGCTGGCCTGCGGCGCGCTCACCGCGATCCATCCCAGCGTCGTCTGCGAGGGCGTGCTGGTCCGAACCGAAGGCTCCACGCTCAGCATCGATCTCCCGTGCAGCGGCGCCCGCGGGCTCGTGCTCCTGCTCGTGCTGGCGCTGGCGCTGATCGCCCTTCGTCGTGTGCGCGGGCGCCGTATCCCGCTGGTGATGGGCATAGCCGTCGCCGGCGCGCTGGCAGCCAACACCCTGCGCGTCTTCCTGCTGGTCGAAGGCGTGCTGGCGGGCCTCGCAGTTCTCTCGGAGCCGCTGCACTCTCTCCTGGGCCTCGCCTGCCTCGCGCTCGCCTCGGCAGGGATCCTGGCGCTGATAGAGCCGGAAGAGCACAGCGCGCCGGCCGCCGCCGACCCTCCGGCGCGCCGCTTCACAGTCTCGCCCGTGCTCGCGGGCGCCGTCCTGACCGCCAGTCTGGCGATCCACCTGGTGCCGGCACGACCGCTCGACGTGAGCGGTCCGGTGGCGCCGATCGCGCTGCCCCGGGCCCTCGGCGGTTGGCTGGGCGAGGACCTCGCGCTGACCGAGCCCGAGTCGGAGTACTTCACCGAGTTCGGCGGCGCCGCCCGCAAGATGCACTACACCGAGCTCGCCGGCGGCGTCGACTTCACCGTGATCGCAGTCCGCACGCGTGCGCCCTTGCGCCACCTACACGCCGAGGAGTGCCTGGTCGGCGCCGGGCATCACGTCGAGCGGCTCGGGATCTCGGCGGGCGGACTCCCCACGGCGGTCTACCGCAGCACGGATCGCAGTGGCCACGTACATCGCGTCGAGATCTCTTTTGTGTCCGAGCGCGGCGAACGGGCCACCAGCGTCGCCGAGGTCGCCTGGCTCTGGATGCGTGCCCCCAAGACCGAGTGGACCATGCTCGAACGAATCACGGACTGGAACGCGTGCGAACGCGACGCCGGCTCATGCGCAGGCATGGCCGACGCGCTCGTCCGCACGCTCTTGCCGGAGGTAACCCATGCTGACCTGTACCCTTCCGCTCTCGCTGTTGATCACCGCCTTCTCCGGCGGTGAGCTCAAGGGCGAGGGTGGAGTCTCTCTCCCCCTCCTCTCCACCGAGGTCGAGGCGACGATCACCGGAGATCTCGCCACCGTTCATCTGACACAGGTGTTCACGAACCCGAACGATCGACCGCTCCACGCGCGCTACGTATTCCCGCTGCCGCACGACGCCGCGGTCCACGAGATGACCATGGAGGTCGCCGGCCAGCTGGTGCGGGCGAAGATCGAGCGCATCGAGCAGGCCAAGGCGGAATTCGCGGCCGCCCAGGCGGAAGGAAAGACCGCGTCGCTGCTCGAGGAGCACCGGGCCAACGTCTTCACCCAGGACGTGGCCAACATCCCGCCGGGCGACCAGGTGACGATCTCGATCTCATACGCGGAGAGCGTCCCGCGCGAAGACGGGCAGTACGTGTTCCACTTCCCGATGTCCGTCGGACAGCGCTACCGGAACGGCGCGAACGGGATCTCGGTGCAAGCGCTCGACAAGCCGCTGCCCGCCGGGCTCACCATCGAAGAGGGTACGCCCGGACCGGCGTCCCTCCGCACACCCCGGGTCGCCGCCCGCGTCGAGCTGCGGCCGGGGCTCCCGATCAGCGACCTCGAGAGCCCCTCGCACCCGATCGAGGTGGACGTGCTTGGTGCAACCCAGCGCCGGATCGTGCTCGCACAGGGCAAGGTGGTCGACAATCGCGACTTCATCCTGAAGTATCGACTCTCGGGGGAGCAGCCGCGCGGTGGGCTGGTGACCGAGAGGGATCGGCGCGGCCGGTTCTTCACCGCGTTGATCGAGCCGCCCCGCAACATCAGTGACGAGGACGTCGCGCCCCGCGAGCTCGTCTTCGTGCTCGACGCCTCCGGATCGATGGACGGCGCGCCGATCGAGGCCAGCAAGCGCCTGGTCACCCGGATGCTCGATCTGGCCCGGCCGACCGACACGTTCCGCGTGATCCAGTTCGGCTCCTCTGCGACGGCGTTCTCGGACGCGGCGCTGCCGGCCACGCAAGAGAACGTCACCCGCGCGAAGGAGTACGTGGCCCGGATCGGAGGCATGGGCGGGACGGAGATCGAGCTCGGGATCAAGGCCGCGCTCGACCCGGCGGTCCCGGACGGCCGGGTCCGCCTCGTCATGTTCCTCACCGACGGATACATCGGTGACGAAGCATCGGTGATGGCGACGATCCACCAGCATCGACAGGACAGCACCACCATCTTCAGCTTCGGCGTGGGCAACGGCGTCAACCGGTGGCTGCTCGAGGAGATGGCGATCGCCGGCCGCGGCGTCGCGCGCATCGTCGCGCTGGACGAGGATCCCGACGCGGTCGCCGACGCCCTCGCCGATCGACTCCGCTCCCCGATCCTGACCCACCTCTCGATCGATTGGGGCGACGCCTCCGCCGAGGCGATCACACCGGCGCCGCTCCCTGATCTATACGCCGGCGCTCCGCTCCGCGTGCTCGGTCGCCTCATCGGCGATGCGACGCCGCGGCAGGTGACGCTGGTCGGATGGCGCCACGGCAAGATGGAGAAGATCCCGCTGACGATCGACTCGGCCCCCACCTCGGTGGGAGCAGCGGAGGCGATCCCGATCCTCTGGGCGCGCTCGCAGATCGCGGATCGGATGCGCGCGATGACGAAGCCGATGGCGATGCGCGGTCAGCACGACGGAAGCGACACCGACCTGGTGGAGCAGATCACCCAGCTCGGCCTCGACTACGGCATCACCACGCGCTGGACCGCGTTCGTCGCGGTCAGCGACCATCAGATCGACACCTCGAAGCCGGCGGTCGCCGCGCAGGTCCCGACGCCCTCCACCTTCAGCTCCGCGCCCGAGCCCGCCGAGTCGGCGATGCTGCTCCTGCTGCTGGCGATGGCCGGTCTCTGGCTGCGCCGCTCCTCCCGAGCGTAGAACCGGTCGCTGTTCGCCTTCAGCTCATGAAGGGCGATGACATCGCGGATCGGTTGCTCAGCGCGAGACCGAGAGTCTCGCAGACTGCGTGCACAAGATGTCAGTGGCGCGGAAGGAGGTGAACGAGTCGCTCTACTGGTTGCGGCTGGTAAACGGCGATCTTGCGGAAGGAGCCGAGATCGTCGCTCTCATTCGCGAGGCCAATGAGCTCACAGCGATCCTGACCAGCTCGGTCAAGACGGCGAAAGCACGCTTCCGAGCAAAGTCACCGCGCCTGCCGGAACTCGATGATCGCACGAGCGAGATGAAGCAACCCCAAGTCGTGCGCACCGATTCGTTCCCATCGCACGAGTCGTGCGCGGAATCGGTTGTGCCAGGCGTTCGTCCGCTCGACAACCCAGCGGCGAGGCTTACCGCGAACGCATCCAACCAGAGGCCGCTCGCCGCGCCGCCGGAGGTGAGAGGGTGACGCGGCGTGATCGAGCAACGGTTTCGACATCTGCGGAGTCGTAGCCCTTGTCGAGGCACAGATTTCTCGGCCGTCGAGGACCTCGCGAGCCGCGGAGAACAACGCCCTCGAGCGTCTGCCGCACGAGCCACTCGTCGTGAACGTTCGCGCCCGAGATCTCCGCTGCCAGCGGGACACCGCGCCCATCCGTGAGGATATGCCGCCTCACGCCGTGTCCAGATCCAAGCCTTCAACGGGGAGCACCCCGACACGGAGGATCGATCGGGTGTTCAGCTTTCCTCGCCGAGCCGGTGCGCTGCTTCCCGCGCGCGCTCGCGGAGCAGCACCTGCTCGCGCGCGTTCTTCGTCATCGAGGCGGCGCGCTCGAGCTCAACTCGCGCCTCCTCGAATCGCCCCAGCTTGACGAGCAGGTCCCCCCGCACGCTCGCCAGCAGATGGTAACGCTCCAGCGAGGGCTCGTCCTTCAGGGCATCGATGATCGCCAGCCCGGCCTCGGGCCCAAACGCCATCGACACCGCGACGGCGCGGTTCAGCTCGACGATCGGCGACGGCGTGACCTGGAAGAGGGCGGCATAGAGCGCCGCGATGCGCGCCCAGTCGGTCTCCTCCGGAGCCAGGGCGCGCGCGTGGCAGGCGGCGATCGCAGCTTGGAGCGCATATGGACCATGCGCGCCGCCGAGCGCCTCGGCGCGCTCGAGCGCAGCCAGCCCACGGCGGATCAGGAGCTGATCCCACAGGCTCCGGTTCTGCTCGAGCAGGAGGATCGGCTCGCCCGACGGACCGAGCCGCGCCCGGCTCCGCGACGCCTGGATCTCCATGAGCGCGAGCAGACCGTGGACCTCGGGCTCGTTGGGCACCAGCTCGGCGAGGATGCGGCCGAGCCGGAGCGCGTCCTCGCAAAGCCCCGGTCGCAGCCAATCGTCTCCGGCCGTCGCCGAGTAGCCCTCGTTGAAGACGAGGTAGACGACCTCGAGCACCGATGCGAGGCGTTCGACGAGCTCGGGTCCGCGGGGTACCTCGAACGGAACCCGGCCGTCCGCGAGGGCGCGCTTGGCGCGGACGATGCGCTGCGCGATCGTCGGCTCGGGGACCAGGAACGCGCGTGCGATCTCCTGGGTCGTCAAACCTCCCAGCACGCGCAGCGTGAGCGCGACCCGGCCATCGAAGGAGAGCACGGGGTGGCAAGCCGTGAACACGAGCCGCAGCAGATCGTCGCCGACGTCGTCGTCGAGCGCCGCGTCCAGGTCGGGGACCGCGAGCGCCTGCTCCAGCTCGAGCTCGCGACCCAGCTCCTGGTGCTTCCGATGGAGCATCTGATCGCGACGCACCAGATCGATCGCGCGGTGCTTCGCCGCGGCCATCAGCCACGCGCCCGGCTTCTCCGGGATGCCCGAGCTCGGCCACTGCTCGAGGGCCGCCACCAGCGCGTCCTGCGCGAGCTGCTCCGCGAGCCCTACGTCGCGAACGATCCGGGCCAGGCCCGCGATGACCCGGGCCGACTCGATCCTCCAGACCGCATCGATCGCACGGTGCGCCTCCGAATCTGCCACGCCCGGATCAGAGCACGGACGCAGCCCAACGCAACAGACGAGCGGTTCCTGGCCGCCGACACCCGCCTGCGGTAGTCGTCCGCGCGATGGCTGCCGTGCGACGGACGCGCGCGATGAAGCTGATCATCGCCTACAAGCTCGGCAGGGCGCTGCTCGCCGCAGGGCTCGCGGTCTGGGTGATCCGCTGGCCCGACGGGGCGATGAACATCGTCGCGCGCTTCGCGAGCGAGCTCAGCGACACGCACTCGATCTTGAGCCGCCTGGGCGCGTGGATCCAGGCGCGCCTCTCACCCTCCCGGGAACGCACCACCGCGCTCCTCCTGTCGCTCGATGCAGCCGCCTCTTGCGTCGAGGGTCTGCTGCTCCTCTCCGGCCGGCCCTGGGCGGAGTGGGTGGTGGTGGGGAGCCTGGGCCTCCTGATCCCCTTCGAGCTGCTCACGCTGGAGGCGAGGCCGAGCGTGCTGAAGCTGGTGGTCGTCACCGTCAACGTCGCGGTGGTGGGGTACCTGGTCCGTGAGCGACTGCGCGCGCGCCGGCCGGAGCGCAAGTAGCGGGCCAAGCACGGGTCGCGCGCGAGGAACGACTTCACCAGGCCCGCGCCCACCCGTCGAGGTTTCGCGCCATCCCGACGCCCTCGCAACGGCCAGCGCCCGCCGAGATGCGGACGGATTTCACCTGTAAGCGGCGTGTCGTCCTTCACCTAAAAAGACAACGATTTGCGCCCAGCGACGATGATCACAATCTGGATGCGAACGAGCCGGCCGCGCGCATCTCTGAGATGGGTGAGCGAGCTCGAGGCCTCACCCAAGTCGATGGCGCGACGGCCGCCCGCGATGGTGGCGGCTCCGCCCCGAGCGACCTTCTCCGAGGCGCCCCTGACCGTGGCGCTCTCGCACTTCAAGCAGATGGTGGTGGAGGCCGCCGGCGCCCTCCTGCCGGGTCCAGGACTCGAAGCCTTGGGGCCCAAAGGCCAGCGCGAGACGACGGCGGCCTTCGTCGAGGCCGCGGCGCTCACCGACCTCGCCGCCGTGCGCCGCGCGCTCGCGGAGGGGGCGGAGAGAAGCGCCGTCCTCTCGCCGACGGCCTCGGAGAAGCGAACGTCCGAGGCGGAGGCGCTCGCGCACTGGCTCGACGCCGCCCGCCACGAGTCCCCCAAGCAATGGTCGGCGCACAGGATGGCGCATCTGTCCGCCGACCGCCTGGCCGCATTCGCGCCCGACGAGCGCGAACGGCGGCTCTTCGAGGGCGTGCGCTTCCTGCTCGACGACCGGCTCGACGAAGCGCGGGCGTCCTTCGAGCAAGCGGGACGTCCGGCCCTGATGCACGGCGTCGACGACATCCGCTCGCAGGCGCGCGCGCTCGAGCTCGTGAGAAAACTGGCGGCGCATCAACGCTACCAGGATCCGAAGGCCGTGCTCACGTCCGTCATCGACGAGGCGCTCGCGCTCGGTGAACGCGCGCCGCAGCTGTCGACCAATCTGCTGAGCGTCCGGCTGGAGGCCGAGCTCCTCCTGAACGGCCGCAGCGCCTGGGAGCCCCGCGACGATACGTCGCACCCGTTGCTCGAGATCCGCTTCGCGCCCGACGACGCGCACGCCCTCGCGCGGGCGCGCGTCCATGCGCGCGAGCGGTCGGGCGAGCATGCGTTCCTGGCGACGATCGCAGAGGCGGAGCTCTCGCATCGGCTCGGCGATCTCGAAGGGGCGGTGGCCGCGGCGGAGCGGGCGCGGAGCCGCTCGGGAAGCCCTGAGCGACGCGGCTTGACCGCGCTCCTCTACGCGGCGATCTCCGCCACCGTGCCCGACCCGGCGGCCTGGGAGAAGGCAGATCGGGTGCTCGGCAACGCGCTCTCGGAGCTCGACTACCGCGGCGCCGGCCTCTGGGAGCAAACCTCGCACTGGGTATCACGACTGACGAAGTGCGCGGTCTGGTCGGTCCGGCGCGACGATCGTGCCTTCGACCCCAACCCCTCGCGCGCGCCCACCCGCGACATGCAGCGCGTGATCGACGAGCTCCTGCTGGCGCGGGCGGCGCTGGCGTTGAGACGCGGCCGTCCGCTCCGGGCCCAGCGATCGCTGGTGGCCCTGAAGCCGCTCGACTTCGAGACCTCGGACGAAAAGGAGCGTCTCCTCCGCGCGATCGAGGGCGGCTCGACCGAACTCCCGATCTCGCGCCTCGAGATCCCCGAGCTGGCGCGCGCCGTCGCCCTGGTCCCGCTGGCGAAGGCCGCGACGGTCCCGCTCTCGCTGGTGCTCGACGCGGAGCGGTTCGGCCCGCGGGTCGGCCGGACCGGCGCGCTCGATCCGATGGGGATGCGGCTCGCCTTCGCGCGCGCGGACCTCGGGAACCTGCCGCCCACACCCGAGAGCCTCCTCAGCGCGGTCGGTCGGCGCGCCGGGAGCGCCCTCGGGATCGCGATCGACTCGCTGGTGCAGTCCAAGCAGCACGAGGGCACGATCCAGGGAAACGACGTCCGTCGCGAGCGAGACGCCTTTCGGCGGGCGCGAGCGCGCGAGCTGGCGGACCTCGCGCTCGCGCAAGTTGGATTGCATTCGACGCGTCCCTCGAAGGAGGACGCGAGGACGGTGGCGCTCGGGCTGTCGCGTCCGGGTGAGGCTCGGGATCTCGAGCGGCTCTCCGAGCTCTTCGGTGATCGCGACCGGCCGCTCTCCAGCATGGTTCGCCCGCAGCCGAAGGACCTGCTCCAGGCGGCCACCCGACTGGGCCGGGCCGCTGGGCTCCTCTCGAGCCCCGCCGGCGCTGTCGAGCTGGAGAAGCAGCGCGAGCTCTTCGGCTCGCTGGCGTCCGCGATACCGGCCGGCGTCTCCGCAATCGACGAGGCCCGCTCGAAGCTGCAGTCGCTCGGATTCGTGACAGAGCAACCGGGGGAGTTCCAGCGCGGCAAGCAACGCGTCCAGCTTGAGCCCGTCGGAGTGGGTACCATGGACGGCTACTCGCTGGCGGTGGGACCCGAGCGGCTCGTGCGCATCGCCGGGCTGACCTTCGAGGGCGGCGACTGGGAGCTCTTCGAGCACGGCCGCGAGCGGGAGCTGGCGCGCTATCGCAGAGCCCGCCACCGCACGCCCGATCCCGAGCGGCTGGCCGCAGTTCGGGATTCCGGCAGCGTGCGCCGCTTCATCGCGCTCAGAGGTCGACCGGTCGAGTCCATGGGTGAGAAGCGAAGCCAGCTGCGCGAGCTCTCCCAGCTGGAGCAGCGAGCGATGGCGCTGCTGGCGACGCTGAGGGCGAACGACGCCCTCCCCAAGGCCTTCTACATCATGGTCGACGGCATCGACGCCGCCAGCAAGACCTCGAACGGTCTCAGGTTCGTGGAGCTTCTCGAGGCCGCCGGCTATCTGCCCGGGGGCCGAGGCTTCAAGGCACGCACCGAGGAGGAGCAGCGCGAGCATTACCTGGCGCGGTTCGATCGCATGCGGCCGAAGGCAGGCAGGGTCTTCTTCGCGGATCGCTCGCCGCTCGGCGACTTCGCGTACCGGTCCGATCTTTCACAGGAGGATGCGGAGCACATGGCCGAGGACTTCCTCGCCTGGCAGCGCTCGATGGAGGACCAGGGGATCGTAGTGCTGAAGCTGCTCTTCTATCCGGGCGACGACGCCGACGACGATGCGAGGGATCTCGCTCCGCTGTGGCGCCCGATGTTCACGTTCGGCAAGCGGGAGGGCCGCGTCGTGGCCGCCACGGACCTCGCGATCGAGCGCCGCGCCCGTGGTGAGGACGACGATCTGAACGGGCTGATCGAGGCAGGCTCGCTCTCTCCCGGGATCAACGATCTGCGCTCCTTCTACGACGGCGTGCAGACGCATCAGCGCTTCCAGTGGGCGGCGGATCTGACCGCCGGCGACTCGAGCAACCCCTGGCTCACCATCGAGACCCTCGAACGGCACGACGGCCGGGTGGCGGCGATGAAGGCGCTCATCCAGCGGCTCGAGCGGCTCGTCGAGGAGAGCGCCGCGCTACGCCCGTAGCCGATACCCACCGCCTGCGAGCAAGCGACCTCGACCTCACGGTCGTGGCGTGAGGTGGCGCTCCAGCTCCTCGAGCGCCTCGAGGCTATACACGGCCAGTCGCTGGAGGTGCGGCACCGTCTCGCGACAACCGATGAACCCGAACCCGAGCGTGTCGCAGTAGCTGAACGTGGTGATGTTGAGCCCGTAGCCGTGAAACGGGATCGACAAGGCATAGCTGGCCTCGATCCGCGCGCCGCGAAAGAAGAGCGGATGCGTCGGGCCGGGGACATTGGAGATCACGAGGTTGAACGCCGGCCGCAGCCGGCCGACCGTGCCGGTGATGGTCTGCAGGCTCATCGGCGCCAGGAGCAGCGCACTGTACTGGAGGATGGCGTTCTTCGACATCCCCTGCAGCTGGTCCTTCGCGCGTCGCGAGGACTCGACGATCGCGGCGAAGCGGGCCTTCGGATCGGCGACGTCCGTGGCCAGCGCGACCAGGATGGCGCCGACCGCATTGCCGCCGCCCGGGTCGTCCTTGGGGCGGATGTTGACCGGCACCATCGCGATCAGCGGATCGGCGGGGAGAGCATCCTGCTCGACGAGCAAGCGGCGAAGCGACGCTGACGAGAGCGCGAGGATGGTGTCGTTGAGCGTGCCGTGCCCCGCCCTCCCGACCTTCTTCAAACGTTCGAGCGAGAAGTGCTGGGTGGCGAAGCGCCGATTGCGGCTGATCTTACGGTTGAGGATCGACTTCGGCGCCTGAAATGGTCGCACCAGGCTCTTCCCTCGTCCCCGGACGATGTTCATCAGCGCCCGGCCGACGTCGCGGGTCGCACCCATCTGATCGCGCACCGCCTCGAACAGGGCGGCGATGCTCGGAGCGCCCTCCTCGACACGTGGCCGGCGCGCCTCCGGAGGCATCGCGAAGAACGGCGTGCGATCGCGGTCGTGCGGATCGCCGGCCAGGCTGCGCATGAGGGTGCGCGTTCCGGTGTACCCATCCATCAGTGAGTGATGGACCTTGAAGTACATGGCGAAGCGCCCCTCCGAGAGCCCCTCGATCAGGTGGAGCTCCCAGGGCGGCCGGTGAAAGTCCATCTGATGGCTGTGCAACCTCGACACCAGGATGCCGAGCTCGCGCTCGTCGCCGGGAGACGGTAGCGCGGAGCGGCGGACGTGATAGTCGAGATCGCAGTCCCGGTCTTCGACCCAGGCCTGCCTCGGGTGGGTCAGGAATTCGGGCGACCTCAGCTTCAGGCTCCAGGGCGGCTCGATCCGATCGGAGCTCCAGAAGTCCTCGACCACCTCGCGCAGGAAGCTCGGCGGGGCATCCTCCGGTGGCGAGAAGACGTGGAGACCGCCCACGTGCATCATCGACTCGCGGGTCTCGATCGCCAGGAACATCGCGTCGAGGACGCCGAGCTTCTTCGTCACCATCGAACCGGCGCACCGTCGCACGAACGCACCGGCGGCGCGAGCGTCGCCGGCGGCCGTTGACATCGGCGGCCGAGCCCGCCAACCGGGACAGAAGAGATGCCGACGCTCGATCGCGACACCCACCGGCTGCACTTCGACGTCCGGGGGCCGGCCAGCGCGCCGCCGGCGCTCCTGATCATGGGGCTAGCGTTCTCGTCGCGCGCCTGGCACTCGCTCCCCGAGCGGCTCGAGCACGCCTTCCGCGTGATCACGTTCGACAACGCCGGCACCGGACGCTCCTCTGCACCCCGCTCACTCCGGCTGCCGCAGATGGCCGACGACGCCGCAGCGGTCCTCGACGCAGCGGGCGTGGATCAGGCGGCGGTGTTCGGGATCTCGATGGGAGGAATGATCGCGATCGAGCTGGCGCTCCGCCACCGAGCGCGGGTGCGGCGGTTGGCGCTGGGAGCGACGTTCGGCGGCTACTGGAAGAGCCGCAAGCCATCCTTCGACACGGTGGCGATGCTCGCGGCGGCCACGGTGCTCGGAAAGCGGTTTCCGCCGGGTCGTCTGGCGGGGCTGCTCACTACGGACACCTACTTCGCGAGGGATCGAGAGGGCTTTCTCGCCTGGCTGGCCCGCACCGACCCCACCGATCCCTTCACCGCAATGCGGCAGATGAACGCCATCGTGCGGCATGCCGCGACCGATCGACTGTCGCAGATCCGGATCCCCACGCTGGTGATCACCGGCGATCGCGATCGCCTGGTGCCAGCCGAGAACTCGAGGCGGCTGGCGCGCGCGATCGAGGGTGCCCGCCTGCTCGAGCTCTCCGGCGCCGGTCACTGCTTCCCGGTCGAGCGGCCCGACGAGGTGGCGTTCGCGCTGGAGACCTTCTTCGCCGAGCCGGCCTGAAAGAGCTCTGGACGAACCACCGTCCGCAACCGTGCCCCCGGACTGCGCCGCCGGGCCCCATCCAGGACCGCCGACAGCAGATCGAGCACGCCTTCGGATCGCTGCGTCAGCTCGAGACCCTCCACCTCGAGCACGGCGGCATACGCAATCCCCATGTGCTCGTCGATCGTCCGGAGGATCTGATCGAGCCCCCCCTGCCGGTCTTTGCCGACCTGGTAGACGTACATGGTCCTCGGCTCCTGCTCGGCGATCGCCGCCCGCGGTCTCAGCGACTCCATCAAGGCCTCGGCCTCTTTTGGGTCCCAGTCGGCGCGCTGCGTCTCGACCATCGCCATCGACAGACCTTCCTCTCCCACCCGGGCCAGCTCGGCCGCCAGCCAGTTGCGCCAGACCGAGGGAATCAGAAAGCCCCCGAACGTGAGAAAGACGGGAGGCGGCGTCCCGCGCAGGACCTCGGTACCGGTGCGCGCGACATGCTGGAGGATCGCCAGGTCGAGGGCATCGAAGGGGTGCGGGCGGCGATCGACCATCAGCAGCGCGCCCACCGCGGGCCCGCTGGGCAGAGCGACCGGGCTGGCCACCAGGAACTGCAGCGACGATCCGTCCTCGGTGCGGGTGAAGAACGGCAGATCACGAAGATCGGCGATCACGAGCGCCGAGCCGGTCTCGATGACGTCAATCGAGAGCTGAAGCAGCCGATGGGTCACCGGCCCGCGACCGCACAGCGCCGCCGAGGAGGCCAGGATCTCAGGCTCGCCGTTCCGCAGCATCACCACCGCGACACAGACCTCGCCAAAGTAGCGGGACAGCACGCCGACGACCCGGTCCAGGTTTGCTGGGAAACCAGGGCGCGCCGCCAGGGCCTCTTCGAGCGCGCGCTCCGCTCGGGCGCTGGCGGCGCGCCGCCGCTCGATCGCGCGCGCGCGCGAGTCGCGGAGCGATCGGGCCGCCTCCTGGTCGACATCGAGGAGCGACAGGATCTCGCCGGTGTCGATCGGCTTCAGCTGAAAATCCGAGGCGCCCCGTGCACGCGCCTCGGACTCGAGGGCCGGAAATCCGGAGATGGCGATGATCTTCGGCCGCGGCGGCCCGATCACCTCGGCCACCCGGGAGATCAGGTCCAGTCCGCTGATCCCGGGCATCATCAGGTCCGTCAGGATCACGTCGGGATGCCAGTCGCGCATGATCTCGAGGGCCACCGCGGCGGACGGGGCCGCCTTCACCTCATAGTCGGTCTCGAAGCGAATGATGCTGACGAGCATCTCCAGGATGTCCACCGAGTCCTCGACGATCAGCACTTTGGAGGTCATCTCGAGGTGGAGCAGAAGCAACACGGATGCCGAAGGATCCACGACAGCACGCCACGGATCGATCGGGACTGCGATCGTGGCTCCAAGGATGGGCGAAAAAAAACCGCAACCGTTCAGCGGGTGCTCGGACCGATGACCTCAACGCCCCGCCAGAACGCAACGTAGCCTGCAATATTCTTCGCGGCGTCCTTGGGCTCGGGATAGTACCAGGCGGCGTCCTTGTTCACTTTGCCGTCCACGACGAGATCGTAGTAGCTCGCGGTCCCCTTCCAGCCGCATACGGTGTGGGTCTCGGTGCTCCGCAAATAGCTCTGGTCCACGGCGGAGGGCGGAAAGTAGATGTTCCCCTCCACGACCTCGACGTCGTCGCTCTCTGCGATCACTGCTCCATTCCAAGTCGCTCTTACCACGACCGATCCCTACCCCGTTTGACCCTTCGATGCACCCTGGTCGATGCTCGCGCGCCGACGCGCTATGGTAGCGCTGGCGCGCCCCCATGAAGACCACGGACCAGCCGAAGCTGGGCAAGGTTCTCGACTTTCTCCGCCTCCTCTGGGCCGTCGATCACAACCTCCAGCTCGTATCCAAGCGGATGCACGCCGAGCTGGGGGTGACCGGCCTCCAGCGCATGATGATCCGGATCGTGGGGCGCTTCCCCGGCGTGTCGGCCGGTGAGCTGGCGGCGATCCTGCACGTCCATCCGAGCACCCTCACCGGCGCGCTTGATCGCCTCACCGGCTCTGGTGCGATCACGCGGAAGGCCGATCCCGAGGACGGACGCCGCGCACGTCTCTCGCTGGGCGCTCGGGGCCGTACCATCGACGCCTCGAAGGCCGGCACCGTCGAGGACTCGGTCCGGCGCGCCCTCGCCAGCGTCTCGCAGGAGCAGATCGAGGCCGCCGCGGAGGTTCTCAAGGCGATCGCGCGGGAGCTCGAGCGATGATCCCGACCGAGTTCTTCACGTCCGTCTCGCTCCTCCTGGTGCTCCTCAACCCGTTCCTGCTCACCATCTACCTGCTCGAGATCATCCGCACCCTCGAGGGCCCCGAGTTTCGCTTCGTCCTCATCCGCGCGTCCATGATCAGCGGAGTGGTCTTCGCGCTCTTCGCGATCACCGGCGACACCATCTTCAGCCGCATCCTCCAGGTACGTTTTGCCTCGTTCGAGATGTTCGGCGGCGTCATCTTCCTCCTGATCGGCGTCCGCTACGTCATGAGCGGGCCCTCCGCCATCACCCAGCTCCGCGGTCGACCGGAGCACGTCGCCGGGTCGATCGCGATGCCCTTCATGATCGGCCCAGGCACCATCAGCGCCAGCATGCTGGCCGGCGCTCGGTTGCCGGTCCCGCTGGCGCTGCTCTCGATCATCACCGCCCTCGCGCTGACGGTCATCGGTGTCCTGTTGCTCAAGTACCTCCACGATCGCGTACGCGTACGTTATGCGGGGATGGTGGAGCGCTACGTCGAGGTCGTCGGTCGCGCCAGCGGCCTCGTGATCGGGACGATCTCGATCGAGATGATCCTGCAGGGGATCGATCTGTGGCGAGGTCATTGACGTCCGTCCCTTGCGGCTCCCGCCGAAGTATGCTTGGACATCCAACTATTCATGTGCGGTTTCGCAGCCTACTTTGGCCCTGACGCCGATGCGCACGCCTCCGAGGTTCAGAGCAACGCGGCGAGGGTCCGCCACCGCGGTCCGGACGACTCGGGGGTCCATCGAACGCCGGGCGCCGTCCTGGCCCACCGCCGGCTCTCGATCGTCGATCTCTCCGGTGGCCGACAGCCGTTGCTCGGCGAGGACGGCTCGGTCTCTCTGGTCTGCAACGGCGAGATCTACAATCACGCTGCTTTGCGCAGCGAGCTGGAGGCGCACCACGTCTTCAAGACCCGCTCGGACTCCGAGGTGATCGTCCATGGCTACGAGGACGCCCGCGCCGACTGCGTCTCCCGTCTCGACGGGATGTTCGCGTTCGTGGTCAACGGATCCTCGGGCTTCCTGGCGGCCCGCGATCCGCTCGGGATCAAGCCGCTCTACCTGGCGCGCAGCCTCGACGGCGGGTACTGGTTCGCCTCCGAGCTCAAGTCGCTCCCCGCCAGCGCCACCGAGATCGAGGCGCTGCCGCCCGGCGCTCTCCTGACCGAGGACGGCCAGGTCCACCGCTGGTTCTTCCCGACGTGGTCGGCACCGCCGAAGACGCCCGTTTCGCCGGACCTCCCTGTGCTCGCCGAGAAGCTCGACGTGGCCGTGCGAAAGCGGATGATGAGCGACGTCCCCGTCGGCGTCTTCCTCTCGGGGGGCCTCGACTCCAGCGTCATCGCGGCGCTCGTGCGCCCGTACGTCGACGATCTCCACAGCTTCGCCGTCGGCGTGGAGGGCTCCTCCGATCTCGAGGCGGCGCGACGCGTCGCGGCACACCTGCAGACGCACCACCACGAGTACGTGTACACGGCGGCAGAGGCGGCCAGCGTGCTCGAGACGGTGATCGCGCACCTCGAGTCGTACGACCCGGCCCTGATCCGCAGCGCCGTCCCCTGCTACTTCGTATCGAAGCTGGCTGCAGAGTCCGTGAAGGTGGTCCTCACGGGCGAGGGCGCCGACGAGATCTTCGCCGGCTACGGCTATCTCGCCACGCTCCGCGATCCGATGCGCCTCCACGCCGAGTGCGCGCGGCTGCTGCTCGGCTTACACAACATGAACCTCCAGCGCGTCGATCGGATGACCATGGCCCACGGCCTCGAGGGTCGAGTCCCGTTCCTCGACGTCGACTTTCTCGACTGGGCCATGGCGCTCGCGCCGCAAACCAAGCTGGGCGGGGACAAGCGGCTGCTCCGGCAGGCGTTCGCGGCGAAGCTACCTCCGGAGATCGTGAGCCGCCCGAAAGAGGAGTTCGCAAGAGGGAGCGGAGCCGAGGCCCTCCTCGCGCACCACGGCGGGTCGGCTGTGACGGACGGCGAGCTGGCCCGCGCTACCGAACGCTTCCCCATCGACACGCCCTCGACCAAGGAGGCCTATCTATACCGCCGCCTCTTCGAGGAGCGGTATCCCGGTGAGGCGCGCCGCCGCACCAATGCCACATGGCTGGGCGCGACCCCGAAGGAGGAGACAACGACATGACGGTATTGGAGCCCACGGGCGAGGGTGCCCGCACGTATGCCGACAGCGTCGCCCGCGGCTTCTATGGCAAGAACATGGGAGGGCTCTTCGGCAAGTACGACAACGTGAGAGCCTACTGGGAGGACGCCCTCACCCGCGTCGCGCTCCGTCCGTTCGTCCGTGATCGCGTGGAGGCCTGCCGCACCGCCGGTCGCGGCGTGCGCGTCCTCGATCTCGGCTGCGGCGCCGGTCAGGGATACGAGCTCCTGACTCGCATCGATCGCAGCGACCTCGACCTGTCCGGCGAGCACAAATACGTCCTGCGCGGACAGGACATCGCGTGCTATCTCGGGCTCGATCTGAGCGAGGCGATGCTGGAGCAGGGACGCGAGAACTACGCCGGGGCCCCGGGCGTCCGCTTCCTCCAGCGCGACCTGCGCGAGGGCCTCGGAACCGCGCTGGACGAGCCGAGCTTCGACATCTACTTCTCCTCCTACGCCGCCCTCTCTCATCTCGAGGCGACAGCGCTCGTGCGATGCGTCGAGGAGATCACGCGACACGCTGGGCCGGGTTCCCTCCTGGTCCTCGATCTGGTGGGGCGGTTCTCACCCGAGTGGCCGGAATACTGGGACGCCCAGACCGAGGAGGAGAAGTTTCGACCGTACTCGATGAGCTATCTCTATCCTGAGCGGGCGAGGCAGAGCGGAGAGCTCGAATCGTTCTGCCTCCGCTTCTGGACCGGCGACGAGATCCGCAGCCTGGCCCGCGCAACCGGGGAGTCCACCGGCGTGCCCATTCATGTCCTCGAGCTCTTCGATCGATCGATCTTCGTCGGACGCCATGTCGACACGAACGAGTACGGTACCTGGCTACCGCCCCTTCGCAGCCTGGTGAATCGGTTGTATGAGCACAGCGTGAGGACCAAGCTCGAGCACCTGCGGGTGACCTACACCCCCGTGCCGGGCGCGGCCGCGCTCAACCGGATCTTCACGCGGCTGGGTCGCTGCTGGAACGTCGTGGTCGACTTCACGATCGAGCGTCTTCAGGGCAGACGGATCAACCTGGTGGAGATGGAAGGCTGGCGCGAGTTTCCTCCGCCGCTCCAGATGGCGCTGGTCACGATGGATCGGCTCGTCGACAGCGTCGCATGGATCGACGTGGGAGACGTGCGCGCCAACGTGCTCGAACCGCAGCTCGCCTACGTGCTCCGGCGCATGGAGTACCAGATCCAGGAGGGTCGCGGGTGCGGGCATGGGTTGATCGCGCTTCTTCAGGTGGGCGGCTCGCCGCCTCCCGACCCAGCGTTCCCAACATGATCGAGGTCGAAGCCCTCACCAAGCGCTACGGCTCCACGGCAGCCGTCGACGACCTGTCGCTCACGGTCCCGCGCGGTGAAGTGCTAGTGCTCCTGGGCGGCTCAGGCTCGGGCAAGACGACGTTCCTCAAGATGATCAACCGGCTGATCGAGCCCACCTCGGGGAAGATCAAGATCGACGGCGAGGACGTGACCGAGCTCCCCGCCCATCTCTTGAGGCGTCGCATCGGCTACGTGTTTCAGAAGGTCGGACTGTTCCCGCATATGACGATCGCCCAGAACATCGCGGTGCCGCTGACACTGATCGACGCCGAGCCCGATCGGATCGAGCGGCGCATCGACGAGCTCCTCGATCTGGTCGAGCTGGAGCGTTCGGTCCGCGTCCGCCGTCCCGCCAAGCTCTCGGGAGGACAGCAGCAACGCGTCGGCGTGGCCCGGGCCCTGGCCGCGGAGCCCCAGCTGATGCTCCTCGACGAGCCGTTCGGTGCGCTCGACCCCATCACGCGCGATCGCCTCCAGCAGTCGTTCATCCGCATCAGGCATCAGCTGGGCTTGACCGCGATCTTCGTCACGCACGACATGGTCGAGGCGATCCTGATCGCTGATCGGATCGCGGTCATGAGAGACGGCCACCTGGAGCAGATCGGCACACCGCGCCAGCTGATCGAGAAGCCCGCCAACGCGTACGTCGAGCAGCTCCTGGAGACGCCGAAGCGCCAGGCGCGCGCGTTCGAGGCGCTCCTCGACGGGGAGCCGGCGTGAAGGAGCAGCTCGCCCTTCTACCCGAATACGCGACCGCCCATCTCCAGCTGACGCTGGCGGCTCTCTTGCTCGGGATCGCGATCAGCGTTCCGCTGGGCGTGCTGGTCGCGCGCGTGCGGTGGCTCGAGCAGCCGATCCTCGGCACGGCCAGCGTCGTCCAGACCATCCCCAGCCTCGCGCTGCTGGCCGTGATGGTGCCGATCCTGGCGGCGATGCACCTGCAGAGCATCGGCTACCTCCCCGCCTTCGTCGGGCTGGTCCTCTACAGCATGCTCCCGATCCTGCGGAACACGCTGACCGGATTGGCCACCGTCGATCCGGCGATCATCGAGGCCGCCCGCGGCGTCGGCATGACGCCCCGCCAGCAGCTGATCCGCGTCTCGTTGCCGCTGGCGATGCCGGTGATCATCGCCGGCATCCGGACCTCGACGGTGTGGACGGTGGGCATGGCGACGCTCTCGACTCCAGTCGGCGCCACCAGCCTCGGCAACTACATCTTCAGCGGCCTCCAGACGCGGAACTTCGATGCGGTGCTCGTCGGATGCCTGGGCGCCGCCGGGCTCGCGCTCTTGCTCGACGGGCTGGTGCGGATGGTCGCCGTCGGGCTCGAGCGACAGCGCCCCTTGATCCTTCGGACCGCGATGGCGGGCCTCGCCCTCCTGTTTCTCTACACGGGCGTGTCGATGGCTCGGGAGCTGGTACCGTCCGAACAGCGCCGGATCGTCGTGGGCGCCAAGACGTTCACCGAACAATACATCCTGAGCGACATCATCGCCGACCGGATCACCGACGAGACCGGCCTCCCCTGTCAAACCGTCCAATCGCTGGGCTCGATGGTGGCGTTCGACGCCCTGACGTCCGGAGAGATCGACGTCTACGTCGACTACTCCGGGACCATCTGGGCCACCATCATGCATCGCGACACCACGCCGCAGAACCGGGCGGGCGTGGTCCGGGAGGTCGAGCAGTATCTCGCCGAGCACCACGGGGTGAAGGTCGTGGGGAGCCTCGGCTTCGAGAACGCCTACGCGCTGGCGATGACGCGCGCCCGGGCCGAGAGCTCGGGATCCGGACGGTGAGCGACCTTTCTCGATATGCGGGACAGATGTCGATCGGCGCCGATTACGAGTTCTTCGGGCGCGCCGAGTGGCGATCGATCCGCGACGTCTACGGCCTCGAGTTCGCCGGCCAGCGGAGCATGGATTCGTCGCTGATGTATCTCGCGGTCGCCCAGGGGACCGTCGACGTGATCAGCGCGTTCTCGACCGACGGCCGCATCGCGGCGCTCGACCTGGTGGTGCTCGAGGACGATCGCGGCGCGATCCCGCCCTACGACGCGCTCATCCTCTCCAGCGCACGACTGGCTGAGCGCTTTCCTCGCGCCCTCGAGGCCCTCGAGGGCCTGATCGGCAGGATCGACGACGACGAGATGCGACGCTTGAACCAGGCCGTGGATCAAGGCGGCCAGAGCCCCGCGACGGTGGCGCGCACGTTTCTCACCGGCGCGAAGTGAGACGTGGGTTGACGCGGAGCCCTCGATCCTCGACAGTCGAATTGGGTGCACCGCGTTCTCTTCGCGGATGCAGGCTGAAATAGGATGGTCGGGCCGCCATCCTCCAAGGGTGCTTGGAGGGTGCCATGATCGACTCTCGTCCAACCAAAGACTCCCACTCCAGCGTGGTCGCAGCGCTGCTCCGTCTCTTCTGGATGCTCCTCGGCTACGCCGTCATCGTGCTGCTGTCGCTGATCATCGTCGTCGACTCCGAAGGCGGGTTCAGCTGGCGCGACATCGCGGTGGGCGCGGTCGGCCTCGCGATCATCGCGGCCCGCTACGTCGACATCGCACGGTACCGAGGCGACACCGCCGAGGGCACGCCGGCCACCATGGAGCACTTCCGGCGCTACGCGACGCGGGTGGCGGTGGGGACCCCGGCCGTGTGGGGCGTGGCCCACCTGCTCGCCGGCCTGGACTGACGGGCGCCTTCGATGCTGCGGTGCGACAAAAGGCCGCACCGCTTGAACGATCGGCCCCGGACCGCCGAGACTCCGGCCATTCCCGTCGACGCGCACATCGGTCTGCTCTGGTTGATCCGACTGCGGTGGGGCGCGGTCGTGTGCCAGCTGGCGGCCCTCGCGATCGCCCAATCGCTCTTCGCGATGGAGATCCACACGACGCTGATCGGCGTGCTGATCGCGGTGACGGCGCTGTCGAACCTCGGCCTGGACGCCCTCCGCCGGCGCGGGCGCGCGACCGGCGATCGGATCATCGCGGCGGTCCTCACGGTCGACTCGCTCGCGCTCACCGCGCTCCTGATGGCCTCGGGCGGCGCGGCCAACCCGTTCTCCGTCCTCTACCTGGTTCACGTCACGCTGGCGGCGGTGCTCCTCCCGATGAGCTGGACCTGGCTCCTGGTCGCGCTCTCCGCCGGCGGCTTCGCCCTTCTGTTCGCGGTGAGCGACGCGACTCCGCACGTGCACGATCCCTACGGCTCGCATCTACAGGGCATGTGGATCGCGTACACGGCCGCGGCGATCGTCATCGCCTACTTCGTCGGGCGCCTGTCGCTGGCGCTCCGAGCGCAGGAACAGGAGCTCGCGGTCGTGCGCGAGCACGCGCTGCGCAACGAACGTCTGGCGGCGCTCACGACGCTGGCCGCCGGGGCCGCGCACGAGCTCAGCACGCCGCTCTCGACGATCGCGGTGGTGGCCAAGGAGATCCAGCGCAAATGCGAATCGATCGAGGCCGACGAGAGCCTGCGCGAGGACGCACGCCTGGTCCGCGACGAGCTCGATCGCTGTCGTGCGATCCTCGAGCAGATGAACGCGGGTGCCGGCACGAGCGTGGGTGAGTCGGAGAGCGAGATCTCGATCGACCGCTTCCGCGCGATGCTCGAGACCCAGCTGGGGGCCCGCTCCGATCGCGTGGTGGTGGTCCGGAGCGGAGCCCGCGAGTCGATGATCGTGACTCCGCACTCGCTGACGCGGATCCTGACCAACCTGGTCTATAACGCGCTCGACGCCAGCGCGAGCGACACCGAGGTCACCGTCGAGATCCGCGGTGAGCCCGAGCGGGTGGTGTTCCTGGTCAAGGATTGCGGCACGGGCATGTCGGAGGAGGTGCTCAGCCGGGCGATGGAGCCCTTCTTCACCACGAAGGAGCCAGGACGCGGCCTCGGCCTGGGCCTGTTCCTCGCCAAGTCGTTCGCCGATCGGATCGGTGGTCGGCTCGCGCTCGAATCGAGCAGCGCCGGAACGCTGGCCACGCTCGAGCTTCCCCACCCGCCTGCGGCGGACGACCGCCCTGCGCTGCCAGTGATCGAAGGGGCCGCCGAGGGATGACAGCCCACGAGGAGCGACGATCGATCTTGATCGTGGACGACGACGAGATCTTCCGGACCCGATTGGTGCGGGCCTTCAGCGATCGCGGCTGGGACGCCGGCAGCGCCCACGACTTCGACTCCGCCGTCCGCAGAGCGTCGGAAGAGAGCCCCGAATATGCGGTCGTGGATCTCAAGATGCCGGGGAAGAGCGGACTCGACCTGGTGCTCGAGCTGAAGAAGATCGACCCCACCACAATCGTCGTCGTGCTGACGGGCTACGGCAGCATCCCCACGGCGCTGGAGGCCGTGCGGCTGGGCGCGGTCCACTATCTCACCAAGCCCGCCGACGTCGACGACATCATCGCCGGCTTCGCACGCGGCGAGCTTCCGCCGGATCACCCACCGGAGATCCCGACGTCCGTGCCCTCGCTGGCGCGCGTCGAGTGGGAGCACATCCAGCGGGTGCTCGCCGACTGCAACGGCAACATCTCGATGGCCGCGCGCCTGCTCGGCATGCACCGGCGGTCGCTGCAGCGGAAGCTCTCGAAGAACCCGGTGTCGACGTAGGCGCCTGCACACCGTCTTGCCGCGGGCAAGAGAAAAGCCGGGAGCGGGAGGTGTCGCGCGTGTGACGGTCGCGTGAATTCGTCCCGGAGCGGCTGACTCGCACGAACCCGGCTGCAAAGTCGAGGTGAATGCACGGTGCCATCCAGGACCTCAGCAGTCTCTCCTTCGGCGGAGCCGCGCTCCTCGTCTTCGCGCTCCTCGCCGCATGCGCGTTCGAGTTCATCAACGGCTTTCACGACACCGCCAACGCGGTCGCGACCGTCATCTACACAAACACGCTCAAGCCGCGGACCGCAGTCATCTACTCCGGCGCGCTCAACTTCCTGGGCGTGTTCCTCGGCGGCATCGCGGTGGCGCTGGCGGTGATCAAGCTGCTGCCGGTCGAGCTGCTCGTCGAGGGACGCGCCGCCACCGGGTTGGCGATGGTCCTCGCGCTCCTCTTCGCCGCCATCATCTGGAACCTCGGCACCTGGTATCTCGGATTGCCCGCGTCGAGCTCGCACACGCTGATCGGTGCGATCCTCGGCGTCGGGATCACGCACTCGTGGATGAGCGGTCACCTCGGCGACGGCGTCAGCTGGCACAAGGCCACCGAGGTCGGCCTCTCGCTCCTGCTCTCGCCGGTGATCGGTTTCGTGCTCGCAGCGGTGCTGGTCCGCCTCATGCGTCGGATCATCCGCGACAAGCGCGTCTTCGGCGCGCCCTCGGCGACCTCGGAGGAGCCACCCCGCTGGGTCCGCGCGCTCCTCGTCCTGACCTGCGGAGGCGTCAGCTTCGCCCACGGCAGCAACGACGGGCAGAAGGGCGTCGGGCTGATGATGCTGATCCTGGTCGGCCTTCTCCCGGCGAGCTTCGCGCTCGATCGCAGCGCCTCTCCGGACGAGATCGCGCAGGCGCTCGCCGCCTCCAACCGAATGCAGCAGGTTTTCGACGCCGAGTGCCGCGGGCAGGCCGGCCATCATCCCGCCTGCATCGCCTCCGCGCAGCTCCGCATCGCCTCCACCGCGCTCGGCACCGTCACCTCGATCGAGCAGCTCGACCCCGAGTCACGCTGGGCCGTGCGCAAGGCCGTGCTCGAGGTCGACGATGCCGCCGCCCACCTCGGGCTCAGCGAGCAGCTCTCGTTCGATCGCGAGCAGCTCGGCGCGCTCACCGACTACGCGCCCTGGTGGATCCTGATGCTGGTCGCGGGTTCGCTGGGTCTCGGCACGATGGTCGGATGGAGGCGAATCGTGATCACCGTCGGTGAGAAGATCGGACGCACACACCTGTCCTATGCGCAGGGCGCCGCCGCCGAGCTGGTGGCGATGACCACCATCGGGTTGAGCAGCATGTTCGGGCTTCCGGTCAGCACGACGCACGTCCTCTCCTCGGGCGTGGCCGGCACGATGGCCAGCGAGGGGAGTGGGCTCCAGCCAAAGACGGTCAAGCACATTCTCCTCGCCTGGGTCCTCACCCTCCCGGCCTCGCTGGTGCTGGCCAGCGTCCTCTTCTTCCTCTTCGAGTCGCTGATCGGTTGAGGGTCCGCCTATCGCCCGATCTGATCGACGGAACGACCGCCCTCCTCCGCCGATACCGATGTCGTGCAGATCACGTCCGAGGTTTCTGCTGCGCGGACGCGCCTGGATCTAGCCTCCGACGGACCGAAGGCACGGACCGCCGAGACCGTCTTGCCGGAGCTCCGGTCGGGCTATCGAGGCTCCCCTTCTGTGCCCAACCTCGGCCTCAAGCCGCACCAGCGGGCCGGGCGGATCATCCTCCCGGCGCGGGCAGAGCGGCCTCCGGCGCGCGACTTCCTCGCCGCGGTCCTCGCCCACTTCGAAGCCTCCGCCGCTCGGCTGCGCCTTCAGGCGCCGATCCGCGACCGGATCGCGACGCCCGAGCATGTCACCACGGTTCACTTCACGGTGAGGATGGACGACGGCTCGGACCGCCCGCTGGTCTTTCGCCGGGTTCGCCAATCGACGGCCCTCGGGCCCGCCAAGGGTGGGATCCGCTGGGCCAAGGGCGCGGGAGAGAACGTGGTCCGCGCCCTCGCCTTCGAGATGCCGCTCAAGCCGTCCTTGTACGGGCTCCCGCTCGGCGGCGCCAAGGGTGGCATCGACATCGATCCGTCGGAGCTGTCGGTGCGCGAGTCGGCGGCGGTCATGCGAGGATCGATCCGCGCCGCGATGGACGAGGTATGGCGGAGCGAGGGCGCGCTCGCGTTCGGACCGAAGACCGACGTCCCGGCGCCGGACGTGGGCACCTCGCATCCCGAGATCAACCTCATGGATCTGGCGGTCGACGAGTACCTGGGCTGGCTCGTCGACAACCAGCGAGGTGAAGCCGACGGCTTCGTCGTACCGGCCGAGCTGACCGACGTGAAGCCCGGCGCCGAGACCGAGACGCCGTACCTCGACCGCTACCTCCAGCTCTTCGAGCAGGGGAAGATCGACAACCTCGGGCTGATCGCCACCTTCACCGGCAAGAGCGTGGACAAGGGCGGATCGCTCGGTCGTACCGCCGCCACCGGCCTGGGTGTGGCGTACGCGACGATCGAGATGCTCAAGCACGACGGCCGCCTGCCGCCGGACGCGCAGCGCTTCACCGGGCAGACGGTGGCGGTGCAAGGCTTCGGCAACGTGGGGCTGGGTGCTCTGAAGGCGTTCGTCGAGCTGGACGCCCGCGTCGTCGCGCTCCAGGAGTTCGACGGATCGCCGTACGCGCTCTACCGCCCGGGCGGCTTCGACCGAGAGACGATCGACGAGATGATCGCCTTCAAGAAGGCGCACGGCACGCTCCGCGGCTTCCCGGGCGCGGAGGTGCTCCGCCCGGCGGCTTTCTGGAAGCTGCCGGTCGACGTGCTGGCGCCGTGCGCGAAGGAAAACGAGCTCACCGAGACGATCGCCCGGACGCTGGCCGCGCCCTACGTGACCGAGGGCGCCAACGGCCCCACGGCCGAGGGTGCCGATCGGCGCCTCGAGCGACGGGGCATCACCGTGCTTCCGGACATTTTCGCGAACGCCGCCGGCGTCATCGTCAGCTGGTTCGAGATGCTCCAGAACATGCGCGGCGAGCGCTGGTCGCTGGAGCGCGTGATGACCGAGCTCCACGAGCAGATGTCCCTGGCGTTCCATGCGCTTGCAGAGGTTCGGGACCAGGGCCAGGTGACGTTCCGCGAGGCGGCCTTCGATCGCGCGGTGCACGGCCTGGCCGCCGCGCTCGTGTAACTTCGGACACATCAGTCTCCGACGAATGGCGCTGGAGGTGCGACCACAGCCTACGATAACGTCAAGAAGCACGATGCGGACCCCGGGGCTGAAGCCGCCGTCCTCTCCATCGATCGAGGGGGCGGGGGAGCGCGTTTCGACCCCGGCACCCGAGGCGATCCCGACCGGTCCGCCGGCGACCACCGAGGCGACGGCCGAGGTCGAGCAGCTCCGCACCAAGAACGCGGCCGCGCCCAGTCGAACCACGCCCGACATTCCGAGCAGCGGCGACGCTGCGGTCAAGTTCTTCACGGCGCGCAAGTCCTACGGGACCTACTTGCTCTCGCACGCGCTCCGCAACGAGCTCGCGAGCGCGTTCGGTCCGGAGGGCGTTCCATTCTTCGAGCTCTACTATCAGCTCGAAGCCATCGCCCGCGATCCCGCGGCGCCTCGGCCCCGGTTCCACGATCTCAAGCGTCAATTCGACGAGGCCCTCGCCGCCTTCGGCCGCACCACCCACCCAGTGTCGGCCCGCATCCTCGACAAGATCTGGGAGGCCCGCCGCAGCCAGGACAGCAACTTCGACGCGATCCTCCGGAGCGTGTGCCTCAAAGCCGGACCGAGCGCCGACGAGTGGCGCACGCTCAACGACTTCTTCCAGCGCGCGATCGGATCGCTGGCCCGCGATCAGGGCGTCTATCTCACTCTGGGCCGGAACGGCACGGACGCGTGGCCCTCGCTCCGCCTATTGAGCGCGCGCGAGAAGGAGCTCAAGCGGCTGTCCCGCGACGATCTACCGGCGTTTCAGCTGATCCACGAGCGGCGCGCCTTCTACCAGGAGCGCGACGCCGCCGTCCGCGACGCGATCGCCCGGATCGAACAGGAGGAGGGCGTCGACGTCGCCTCCCGCAAGGCGCTGGTGCGCGGGCGGGTCGTCACGATCGCGGACGTGCTCGACGATGCGGGACAGACCGCGCGCACCTTGATCCTCGACGTCGACGCCGTCCCGCGATCCTACGAGGAGTTCCTGTCCTGGCGGCAAGCGCTGCTCTCCGCCAAGGAGGAGCTGGTCAAGAGCGAGGGTGACGACAGGGCGTCGCGCGTCCTCTCCGACGCCCAGCTGGCCTCGATGCGGGTGGTCGACGACCGCGCGCTGGCGGAGCTCCCCGGGCCGGTGGAGATGCGCGGGCTCGCGGACGACGCCTCGACCCGCACGCTCGCCACCAAGCCGTACGGTAAGGATCGGATCGTCACCGAGGGCCGGTATGCCGGCATCCCGGTGCAGTCGCTGGTGGACAACGCCGGCCACCTGCTCGAGTCGGCGGTCGACCAGCCGGGACGGCAGGAGCCCTTTCTCTGGTACGACGAGCGCAAGCAGCGCCTGGTCCTCGACTTCCCCAACAAGCAGGGCGACTGGACCCCGATGCGCCAGGCCCTCCGCCGCTTGGCTCGGCAGGAGGAGGACATCGAATACGAACGCATCGACTACCAGCCGCGCTTCACCTTCCCGCCCTCGCTGTACGAGGAGATCGAGCAGATCATCGTCTCGCCGAGGCGAACCGCGCGCGCCACGGAGGTGCTCGAGTCGCACTTCGCCGAGCAAGCCCGACTCGAGACCGCCACCCGTCTGGAGGAGGCTGCCCGCTTCACGACCGAGGCGATCGGCGGCTTCAAGGAGGGGGTCGAGTTCCGCCCGGACCAGAAGGGAAGTCTCGCCTACCTCGAGGCCAAAGACGGCCGCGGCGTGATCAACCTCGACACCGGAGACGGTAAGACGCTGGTCGCGATCGCGGAGATGCTCCTGGCGATCCGCAACGGTCGCCTGGATGATCCGAACACCAACGGTCGTTTCTTGTTCGTCTGCGATCGAGACACCGCCGCGAACCTGCCGGACCAGATCAAGCAGTTCTGCGACAAGAAGACCCAGAAGCTCCTGCTCTCGGCGCTGCACAGGGGCCGGCGCGGTCGCATCGATGTGATGACCTACGGGCAGTTCGAGCGCGCGACGCGGAGCGGCACCTGGAAGCGCAAGCCGTGGTCGGCCGACGAGTACATAAGCGGGTTCTTCGACGAGGCCCACAAGAAGCTCGTGCGTCGCTCGGCGACCTCGGAGGCCATCTCGAAGATGAAGGCGCCCAAGGTGCTGCTGACCGCGTCGCTCGTCGACAAGAACCCTGCGCAGGCGCTCACGCTCCGCTACCTGGCGGACGGCGTGGATCTCTACTCGGAGGAGGCCGCGCCCAAGAGACGCGAGATCGCGAAGGTCTCGCGCAACCTGTCCGTGCGCGTCGGACCGTACGAGGTCGGCATCAACCCGCTCAGGAGGACGCGCGCGAAGATGATCTTCCAAGGCGTCTTCCACAAGAAACGCGCTCCGCTGCCGGCCGATCTCGTACCAGCCACCGAGCGGCTGACGATGAACGCGGACGTCCAGCGCGCGTACGAGCAGCAGCTCGCGTCGGTCCCGGGGTTGCGACCCGCGCTCCAGGCGTCGGTGGCGGTCTGGCGTGACCTGGGCAAGAGCGATGATCCGAAGGTCGACCCGAGGGATCCGCGGATCGCCGGCCTCAACGCGATCGACTCGGAGCTGAAGCACGGGTTCGACCTGCTCTACGCGTTGGAAAACCGGCCGAACCGGGTCGGCGACCTCGACGGAAAGCTGGTGGACCTCGACGAGCTGGATGCTGCCACGGCCGCCGGCGTGAAGCCGCTGATGGACTACAACCCGAACCTCCGCAGGACGGCCCAGCGTTTCGCCGACAAGCTCGAGCGCTCGCCTCGGAGCCGCGCGGGTCTCATGATCGACAACAAGGGCATGGTCGAAGAGGCGGCGCTCGAGATGATCCGTGCTGACGTCCCTGGCGGTCACGCCGCGTGCCTCCCGGATCGGATCGTCGTGTACCGTCAAGCCACGCCGCGAGCGATCGAGAAGGCCCAGGAAGAGAAGCAGCGTTACGCCCGAAGCTCCGGCTCGCCCGTCGAGGTGGAGCTGGTGCAGGTCGACGACCAGCCGCTGGTGAAGACGACCTTCCGGCCCGGCCAGTACCGCGACTCCCCGGAGGGCTCGTCCTACTCGAGCCGCGACTGGCACCAGTACGTGCTGCGCCAGCTGCAAGAGAAGATGCACGAGGCAGCGACGGACATCGCGATTCGGACGCTGTCGATGTACCGCCCCACCTACGGCCACGGGCACAACCTGCAGAAGGGCGGCATCAACACGGTCATCGACGTCACCACGCCCAAGGGCTACCAGGCGGGCCATCAGAGTCTGTCGCGCTTCTGGCGGCAGGGCATCACGGTCGATTCGGTCGAGCACGTGAGCGTGAGGGTGGGGCTGGGGGCCGACAACGAAACGCTAGGCCGCTACGACCTGCTGCCCGGCGAGATCCAGCGCGAGCGGAACCAGCGCGAGCGATCGATCTATGAGGACAGCGTGGCCGTGCTGGAGACGGAGGGCCACTACGGCGGGCTGCCCCCCGACACGCGCACCTCGCTGATCCAGAACCGGCGCCTCTTCCAGCTGGAGCAGGAGATCGCCCAGGGAGATCGGATCCTGTGACCGAGCGCTGGACGATGGCGCGATGGCGCGAGCACGTGACCGGGCTCGAGGGCGAGCCCCTCTGGACCCAGACGGTGGCCGCCAACCGCATGGAGTTCTACCAGGCCCTGCGCGCAGACGGGTACACCGGCGCCGAGATCGAGATCGTGCTCAGCTACTTCGCTGAGCGCTTCCGCCAGCTCGGCCAGGAGCCTCCGCCCGGCGGGCTCTTCTCGCTGCGAGACCTCGAGCTGCAGGATCGATCGCGGTAGGAGACTCAGACCGTGCGGTGCGGTCGAGCCCGACTCCTGACCTACAGCCCCGGCGCAGCCGCTGCATCGAACGTTTGTTTGCATCCTTTTGCTCGATTCCCCGTCTTCATGGCAAAGGAGCAGACGATGGAACCAGAACATATTCGAGACGCCGTACGCGACCACTACGCGAAGCTCGCGGGAGATCCCGAAGGGGCGTGCGCACCCGGGTGCTGCGGCGTCGCCCCGCAAGCGTCGCTGGAGCTCGGGTACACGCACGAGGATCTCGCCTCGGTCCCCGACGGAGCGAACCTCGGTCTCGGCTGTGGGAATCCCACCGCGCTCGCCTCGCTGCGTGAAGGCGAAACGGTCGTCGACCTCGGGAGCGGCGCCGGCTTCGACTGCTTCCTCGCAGGACGGCGGGTCGGGCCCCGCGGCCACGTGATCGGCGTGGACATGACGCCGCCGATGATCAGCAAGGCGCGGGCGAACGCCGCCAAGCTCGGTGCGGAGAACGTCGAGTTCCGGCTCGGCGAGATCGAGCGGCTGCCCGTGGCGGACGCGTCGGTCGACGTCATCCTCTCCAACTGCGTCGTCAACCTCTCGCCCGACAAGGCGCAGGTCTTCCGCGACGCCTTCCGAATCCTTCGCGACGGCGGTCGCCTCGCGATCTCGGACGTGGTGCTGATCGGCGCGCTCCCGGACGCGCTCAGGGAGCAAGCCGAGGCGTTCGCCGGGTGCGTCGCGGGCGCCGTGCCCGTCGAGGCGATCGCGTCGATGCTGGCCGACGCAGGCTTCACAGACATCCGGGTCACGGTCAAAGAGGAGAGCCGGACCTTCATCGCAAAGTGGCTCCCAGGGACCGGCGTCGAGCACGCCGTAGCCGCTGCGACCGTCGAGGCGATCAAGCCCGGCGGCGCCGCCTGCTGCGAGCCCTCCTGCTGCGGAGGTTAGATGGCTTCCTGCGGCAACGCCCTCTCATGGACGGAGATCGAGCGGCGCCTGCGGCCGTTCATCTCTCGGCGCGTCGCTCGCAAGGAGGACGCGGACGACGTGCTGCAGGAGGTCCTCCTCCGGATCCACCGGAGCCTCGATACGCTCCGCGACGAGGAGCGCTTCGACGCCTGGATCCACCGCGTCGCCCAGCACGCCATCGCCGACCACCTGCGCACCCACGTCCGCCACCCGCCGAGCACCACGGCCCAGGCCCCCGACATCGCGGACGCCCGTCTCGATGACGACGACGCCGTCGCCCGCGAGCTCTCCCAGTGCGTCTCTGGCTTCGTGGCGATGCTCCCTTCGCCCTACCGCGAGGCCATCACGCTGACCGAGCTCGAGGGCCGCACCCAGAAAGAGGCCGCCGAGATGCTCGGCGTGTCCCTCTCCGCGATGAAGTCCCGCGTCCAGCGGGGCCGCCTCCGCCTCCGCGCCATGCTGGAGGACTGCTGCGAGATCGAGCTCGACGCCCGCGGGCGCGTGGTGGGGTACGACCGAAGGCGGTGTTGAGCAGCTCTCCCGACTCCGTGACTCCGCGGCTCTCCTCGTGGTTGTCGGAGTCGATCATCAACGTCGAGCACGAGGGGACCAGCTGGCCGTCAACCTCGATCACGAGCTGCCTTCAGGGAAGATGCGCAGCTGGCTCTCGATCTGCTCCTTTGCCAGACATGCCCGGGAAGCAGAGCAGCTGCATCGCCACCAGGGCGTCAGGCTCGAGCTCAGAGCACGATGCCGTACTGCCACTGGAGCGTCATGGCCGGGTCTTGCTGGTAGAGGATGCAGGGCTGGTCATGGCCGGAGGGGAAGAAGCCGCCCCGCTCGGTGTGGGTCCCCGTGATCCGCGCGCCGTTGGAGAACGTGGTCTCGTTCGGCGCCTCGCTGCAGCTACCGCTGACCTGGAAGCACGCGAAGAAGGACTCCACACAGGTGCCCAGGAGCGGGTTGGTGGTGGTGTCCGCGCAACGTGGGTCGCCGACGGTGGAGACGTCGCTCGAGCAGCGGAGACCGAGGCACGCCTCGGCGGTGGTATGGAGCTCGCCCATGGCGCGGGTGGGCTCGTCGTCGATGGTGACCGTGTCGCCGGTCGGGCAGGTGTACGTGTAGACGTACCGAACCTGCTCGATGGTGAGGATCTCGTACTCCTGCATGCCGCAGGCGGAGAGCGCGATCGAGAGGAGGAGCATCCGTATCATGTGTCGATCCTCAGAAGTACCAGCCCAGCGGGACCTCGAGCTCCACGAAGATGGGCTTGCTGTTCTTGCACCTCGCGTAGGCGGCGAACGGTGACTCGTCGAGCTCGCCGGACTGGACGGTGTCCGCGCAAGCGCCGAACCCGGTCAGCGGGATGATCGCTCGTATGCCGATCCCCCACGAGAACTTTCCGTCGCCGAGGAAGAGGTAGCGGACAGTCGGCGCGACCGCAGGTCCGATCAGTGAGTCGTCCGTCTTGCCGGTCACCGCCAGCAGTCCGGCGCCCACCGACAGCTCGAGGTTGTGGTCCTCCCCGAAGACCAGCTTGTAGCCCAGGCGCGGCCCGAGATAGGCCGCAAGCTCGGCTTCTCGCTTGCGGCAGTAGCCCACCGGATAGTCGCCGGGGCCGCACGCGCTGATCTCCACCGAGTGAAGCGTGATCAGGGCGGACACGTTCGTCTCGAGCGCGACCAGCGTGAACCCGCCGAAGTGCAGGTTGACGAACCGCAGCCAGGCGCCGATGGCGTACCCGCCCGTCACCGTACCGCCGAGCCCCAGACCCAGCCCGAACCACTCGTTGCGCGAGGTCTTGCGGTCCGCTTCCAGGTGCAGGTCGATGCGGCGCCGCTCGTCCCGCTCGAGCGTCAGGGTCTCGCGGTGCGTCTCGTAGCCGTCGCGCTCGAGGGTGAGCTCGGCCGGCGTTCCCTTGGGGAGACGCACTACCACCGGCGTCTGTCCCTGCGATCGCCCGTCGATCAGGACGTCGGCGTGACGCGGCGAGGAGTCGAGGTTGAGCTGGAACGTCTGGGCTCGCTCCGGTGGTGGTGGCGGCGGCGGCGGCGCCGTCTCGGAGCGCGCACCGGCGAGCTCGCTGGCCACGGCCTCGAGGGAGGCCACCAGGGCGTTATCGTCGCAGCCCCCTTTCTGCGACGCCGCCCGCTCGGTCGCGGACAGCCGCAGGTCGTAGAGGGTGGCGGTGACGGCACACAGATCTCCAACCTGGACGATCTGCGTGTGCAGCACCTTCTGCGCCGCCAGCTCCTTACCGATCTCGATCTGGCAGCTCTCGTCGAAGCAGCTCTTGTAGCTCTCGACCCGTTGCTGCTTCAACGCCGCCTCGATGTCGGCGCGAGGGACCACCAGGAAGCGGCCGGTCTCGGTGATCTTGACGCCGAAGTAGTCGGTGAGCTGCCCGACCTGATCGGGCGTGGTGCGACCCGTTCGATCTTGGAGCGGGAACAGCGCGATGATCGGCTTCGAGTCGGAAGGCTCCGCCGCCAGGAGGGCGAGGAGCAGCGCGGCGCCGAGCATCGAGCATCGGGATAGGCCAATCCGGTGCGGCGATCAACGCCCCGTGTGTTCTGGATCCGACCCACTGACGCCGCCCGAAGACGCTAGGGCTCCCACCCTCCGTCCAATGTTTGAGCCGAGATACGCTCCGCGTTGTCGCCGCGCGCACGCGGGAAGCTCGGGCCTTCCCTCTCGGCCGGCATTGGCCTCCCGGTTGCTCCTACAGTGGTCATGAACCCAAGGACGATCGCGCTCATCGGCTCCACCGTTCTCGCGGCCGCCATCGCGTGGCCGCGCACCAGCGAAGCACAGACCCACGGCGGCTTCGTCTACTCCGCGACCGGGCCCGGAATCTCGAGGACCTCGATCAACCTGGGCGTTCGCGCCTACACCCCGGCGGTGGACCAGATCGACGTCGTGCTCCCGACCGCGGACCTCAGTCTCGTGTACGGGATCAACGACGCGCTCGACTACGAGCTCCGCGTCTCGACGGTCGGTATCCTCACGTTGATCGACACGGGCGTGAAGGTCCGCATCCTCGGCAATCGCAACCTCGCGCTCGGCGCGCGCCTCGACGCGTCCGGCCTCCTGGCCGTGCTCCCCAAGGACGACGGCACCGAGGTCTCGGGACTGTTCGGCGTGACCCCCGGCCTGATCCTCTCCACCGGCGGGCGCCGCTTCCAGATCTCCGCAGGCCTCGACCTTCCGGTGGTGCTAGGGACCGCCAGCGACCTCGGCGGGGTCCGCGCGACCGGTCCCGACTCGGTGTTCGGCTACGTGCTCCGCCCCTGGGTCGGCGTCGAGCTGCCCATCGGTCGCACGACCAACCTCTCGCTGCAGGCCCAGGCCTACGTCTCGACGCTCGGCGACACGACCGCCGTGGCGCCGAACCTCGCGCTCGGCATCACGTTCTAGGTTTGCATTGACCTCGGTCGAGGCCGACCGCACGCGCGCGCTGCTACCTTGGCTCGGCACCCGCGCAGAGACGCTCTCGAGGATGCTTCGCCGTCGCCGGGAGCGTTGACCGCGAGGGGTCACCGGTCCTCTGCGCCTACGCGCTCCAGGTGATCGAGATAGCGCTGCTCCTCATCGGTGAGCGGCCGACGATCCGTGCTCCACATGGTCGCGTACCAGATCGTGTTCTCCAGCCACCAGCGGTAGAGGAACGCCTCCACGGTCGGCGCCTGGAACGTGAGCGGCCGAAGCGTTCCACCGGAAGCGGCGGCTGCTGCCGGTACGAGAACGCCTGATAGGTCCCCTGCTCGCGGGAGCGACCGCGGTTCTCCTCGCATCCGGTCAGGAGCCGGAGATCGTGCCTCGCGGCGTCGCTCATCCGCTTTTTGCCCTGGACGACGCTGGTCCGGCGCGTCAGGGTGCAGCGCGAAGCACGAATGCGAATACCCGACAACCTCGCTGCGCTCGTCGACCAAGGTTTCATCGAAGAGGTTGTGCGGCCGCTCATGAGCGGGAAAGAGGCCCAGGTCTACCTCGTGATCGCGAACGGCCGGGCGTGCGTCGCGAAGATCTACAAGGAAGCCCAAAACCGCTCGTTCAAGAACCGAGCGGAGTACACCGAGGGCCGGCGCGTTCGAAACACGCGGGATCAGCGGGCGATGAACAAGCGGACCAGCCATGGTCGGGCGATGGACGAGGATGCCTGGCGGTCGGCCGAGGTCGACATGATCCAGCGGCTGCGGAGCGCGGGTGTTCGCGTCCCCGAGCCGCTTCAGTTCATCGATGGTGTCCTACTCATGGAGATGATCGAAGACATCCACGGCGAGCCGGCGCCGCGGCTCGCGGAGCTCCAGCTGAGCCCGGCCGAAGCGCGCGTGGTCTTCGATCACCTCCTGCGCGAGGTGGTGCGGATGCTCTGCGCCGGGATCATCCACGGCGATCTCTCGGACTTCAACGTGTTGATGGGTGCGGACGGACCGGTGGTGATCGACTTTCCACAGTCCGTCGATGCGGCGCGCAACCAGAACGCGCGCGAGCTCCTGATCCGGGACGTCAACAATCTCACCACGTTCCTCGGTCGATTCGATCCCAGCATGCGGGCCACCTCCTACGGCCAAGAGATCTGGCAAGCCTACGAGCGCGCGGAGCTCACACCGGAGTCGCAGCTCACCGGTCGATTCGTGGCGCCGCAGGGGAAGGCCGACACGTCCGCGGTGCTCGAGGAGATCGAGCACGCCGCACGCGACGAAGATCGCCGGCGGCTCGCCCGCGGCCAGGCGCCGGTTCGCTCTCATCGGCCGGAGACCGAGGCCCGGGCAGCACGACCGAAGCCTGAGCACCGCGCTCGAGGGTGCGCCAGCGCCGCGCAAACGTCGCCGACGACGGAGACGGCGGGCCGGGGCGGGGGCGGCCGAGGTTGCTGCACCCAACCGCACCAGCGGAGCTCATCCGGCGGTGAAGCCCGCCGCGATCGAGCCGGACCGCTCCAGCCCCCGCCAGGTCCGCTCGACCCGACCGAGGCGCTGACCTCCGGAAGTGCATCCTCCCGGTCGATGACCGACGCGCGTGCACCAATCACACCCGTGGCTCGCGCCTCGTCGACCGACTCTACCTACACGCGCGTATCAGTCGACGAGACGCAGGTGCTACGGTCCGGCCCGATGCAGGCGGGGCGGCTGACAGCGTTGCTGGTGATGGTCGCGTGCAAGGCGAGCCCGCGCGATCCGAACGACAAAGCGGATGCAGGCACGCCGCCCGCCGACTCGGGCGTCGAGATTCCCGTCGATGCTGGCGCCACGCCCGGGCGCTACTTCCCTGCGGGCGCCTTCTTCCTCGACGACGTCTACGACGCTCCGCCTGCCGGCAACTCCCCCGCGATCCTCGCCGACCTCGCAGCCGCCGGCGGCTGGGGGAACGGCAACATCTTCCAGATCGACTTCTCGATCGACGTGCTCACCGCCGACGAGACGACGCCGATGATGACGTTCGAGCCGACCGACGACTTCTACGATCCTGACTGTGACGCGGTACCGATGCCGCTCCCCGCCGACGGCAACGTCGAGGGCGAGGACGGGTACGAGTGCGCGGGGGACGGAGACTGTCACCTCATCGTGTTCGCGCCGGCCATGGATCGTCTCTTCGAGATGTGGCGGGCGAACGTCTCGGGCGGGACGTTCTACGGCGGCTGCCTGGCCGTATGGGATACGAGCCGGGTCTATGGAGCGCACGGGAGAGGGCTGCAGTGCACCAGCGCCGATGCCGCGGGCTTCCCGATCGCTCCGCTCCTGTTCACCGCGGACGAGGTGGCGGCCGGAGAGATCGCGCACGCGATCCGGTTCATCCTCCCCAACAATCGCGTGAAGCGCGGCTTCGTCCCACCCGCGACCCACGGCACCAGCACCACCGGCGACGGCGACGCACCCTACTACGGCGTCCATCTCCGCCTGCGCCGCGACTTCCCGCTGGAGACGCTCCCCAGCGAGGGTGCACGGACCGTCGCCCGCGCCCTGCAGCGGTACGGCATGTATCACGCCGACGGCGGCAACATCGCCCTGACCGCGCAGAGCGACCGGCACACCGCCGCCCGCTGGAGCGGCCTCCTCGAACCGCGCGATCTCTCCCAGCTCCAGGTCGGCGACTTCGAGGTCATCGACCACGGGGCGTTCGTCCCGCTGACCTACGACTGCGTCCGCGAGCCCCTTTGAGCTCGATCAGAAGGTCGTGCACGCCTGCGAGCTGGGGAGGTAAGTGTCGATCGGCGTGACCGTACAGTTCCCGGAGTTCGTGAACACGACGGTCGCCACCCGCCAGAAGTCGTTCGTGGTGCAGTCTCCTGCGTCGTTCCCCGAGAGCGCGGCCGAGGTGACGGAGTACGTGGGGCTGACCACGCCCCCGCAATAGATGTCGAGGGTGGCGTTGCGTCCGGCGGCGGCGGCGAAGCTGTGGACGCCGATCGTGTACGGCTGTCCGATCACCACCGTGCTGACCCGTGTGTTCTCCGGCCCGTTCGCGAACGTGTTGTCGAAGTCGAGCTGCGGGTTCGGACCCTGCCCCGCCGGGAAGGCGGGATCCCAGATCGGGCTGAGGTTCGAGTAGTAGCAGTCGTCGGTCCCCGAGAACCACGGCGTCGGCAGCTGGTCGTGGAGGTGGAGATCGACGTCGCCCGAGCCGTTCCAGGTGAGCGTGACCACCAGGCCCTCGCCCTGTGCCACCACGTGCGTGGTGCAGAAGTTGGTCCGTCCCTGGTCGTCGAACACCTCGACCAGGAGGTCGTAGTTCCCGACGATGTAGGGGAGGAAGTCCTCGGTGGGGGCGTCGGGCGGATCCGGCGACCACTGGTTGGGCGTCCCCACCCCGCCGGTGGGCGCCGAGCCGATCGTCCATTGATAGCCGGTGATGTTCGCACCCAGCACCTGGGCCATCACGCTCAGCGTCACGGGCGTACCGACGGGCGTGGTCACCTGGGCCGGACACGTGATGTCGAGCAGCGGCTCGCCGATCCCCACGATCGGGACAGTCGGGTTCGAGTCACGCGGATCCGAGACGTAGTAGCCGAGCGTGGCGCGGTCCAGCGAGACACGGCTCGGAGTGTAGCGGATGGGAACGTCGTGCATCTCCCCGGGCGCCAGCAGGATGCCGGTCTCGGGGCCGTTCACGAGCTCGTACGCGTTGGTGGCGGTCGCGATCGGTTCGACGAAGTCGATGTCGTTGAACAGGCAGACGTCCGTCCCGATGTTCTCGATCGATACGCTCTGCGTCGGGGTCTCGTTCAGCGGAACAGCGCCGAACTGGACCATCGCTGGCAGGACGCGATGCGCGCAGGGAGGAAGATCCACGCCTTCGCCGGTGAGCGTCACCGACGGCATCGGGTTCGCAGAGTCGTTGGTCGCGAACACGAGCGTCGACGCCATCAGGCCGATCGACTGGGGAGCGAACGTCTCCTCCACCACCTGGACACCGCCGGGCGGCACGATGAACGAGACCTGATCGGCCCTGAATGCTCCGGTCATCGCGACGTCCGGATCGACGGTGCTGACCACCAGCTCCTCGAGCCCATCGTTGATCACGACGACGCGGTGGGTGCTGGTGGTGTTGAGCGCCACCATCCCGAAGTCGATGACATCGGGGAGGATGCTCACCGCGGGCCCTCCGGAGCGACCGGTGAGCGCGACGTTCACCACGTCGAGGGCGCCGAACATCGGATCGGCAGACTCAATCTCGATCGCGCCCATGGGGGTCGCGCCGCTGTCGTACGCCTCCTGCGTCGCCGAGAAGGCCACCTCGATGTCGGTGCTCTCGCCAGGCTCGAGCGCGATCGGGAGCGGCGGCGGCGTCAGGCGGTACGCGGAGTCCGTCGCCAGCGTGAGCCCGACGTCGTTGATCATGATGGCGGCCGACGCCACGTTCTTGCAGGTGGTCGACAGCCGCCGCGTGGTGCCGGGGCTGACGGAGCCGAAGTCGATCACGTCGGGCGTGCACACCAGCGCGAAGCTGGTGCCGCGACCGATGAGCGTGATCGGCTTCTCGCAGAGATCGGACTCGCAGTTGGAGAGGTAGAAGCGGGCGCGGTCCGTCTGATCCGCGGTCGTTGGTCGATAGATCACCGGGAGCGTGAGCGACTCACCCGGCGCCAGCTCGCCGAGCGATCGATCGGGCGCCACCGGCGCGGTCACCGCGAAGAGATCGGTCCCCTGCGGGGCTTCGATCTCCACGGCGCCCCGCGCGACGCGCGTCGTGACCCGCACCGTCTCGGTGAGCGCGTTCGTGACTTTGACCTGGATGGTATCGCTCGAGCCGGTGAGCACCGTGCCGAAGTCCACCGGGTTCGGATCCACGATCAGCCCCGACGCCACGCCCAGGCCCATCAGCGTGAGGGTGATCGGCTCCTCATCCGTCTTCAGCACCAGCTCGGTCTGGTACGGCTCGTCCGCCGCCTCGAAGGGACGGAAGCCCAGCTCGAGCTGCGTCATCCCGCCGGGCTGAACCGTGAAGCCCGAGGTGTCGACGCGGAACTCGTAGCGATCGCCGGACAGCGTGCCGTCCACATCGATCCGCTCGATCTGCATCGAGGTGCCGCCCACGTTCGAGATGGGAAGACGCACCGTCTTCAGGATGCCCACCTGCACGGCGCCGAAGTCGACCGTGCGCTCGAGGTCGAGCTCGCCCTTCAGCCGGGAGAGAGATCCGTCGTCACATCCGAAGACGAGCGGCGACGCGAGGATCGGAATGAGGGCGAGTAGGCGCGGAAGAAGGCGCATTCCACATAGTAGCGTACATCGGTGCCAGGGATCGAACCGACAGGTTGCGGGCGCACTGACCCTCGGTCCATGGCCGTTCAGGCTGCGTGGACGGCGATCGACAGCCCGAGACGCTCCCGCAGAAGAACGTGATCCTCGCTCAACGTGAAGCGGGCCAGCGCCTCGGCGTGCGAGCAGTCGGTGGCCGCCGCGTCCTGCGCCACCAGCATCGCCGCCCGGCAGGCCGTGTGGTGCGCGCCGTCGATGAACTCCGCCAAACGACCGAGGTCTCCCCGCTCCAGGGCTTCGTGGACCGCGGGCAACAATGCCGCCCTCGCCTCCGCTGACAGGTTCCGGGCCAGCGCCTTCTTCCATGCCTTGGTCTGGGGCCGGGAGGCCACCACCGCGGACCCGCACGCCAGCTCGCAGGCGGCCTCCAGCGCTGCGCGGAGCGCGTCGGGCGCCAGCGCGAATGCGGGCGCGATCTCCGGCCGCACCGTCGCCAGCTCGCGCGCGATCGTCCACCGCAGGCGGCTCGGCTTCACCGCTTCGAAGGACGCGTTCCGCTCGCCGACGAACAGCACCGGCGGCGAGCCTGCGCAGAGGCGCGGCGCCTCGGTGCTCCCGGGACGGTGGTACTGGTCGACCTCGTCCACCGCGAGCGCGCCGGAGAGCCCCGAGCACACGTCGACGAACAGCAGGCGGGCACGTGCATCCTTGGCCGGCTCATCGAGCTGGACCTTCTCCCGCTTCTTGAGGCGGAGCGCCTTCTGAGCGTCCGCGAACAGATCGGGGGCGCCGCGATAGAGGATACGGCAGATCTCGGCGAGCGGGCTCCGGCAGTCCGGATGGAGGACGCGGTCGCGCCAGAGCTCGTCCGTGAGGGCGCCCGCGGCAGCCTTGGGCGCGCGCTTGAGGAGCAGCTGGTACGCCTCCTTCTCGATGTCCGTGGCAGCGCCCAGGACGATCAGCGCTCCGAGGGCGCAGAACGCGCGATCGAGCTGATCCAGCCCGGAGTAGAGCTCGAAGAGCCGCCGTGCGGGCGTGGCGGGGTCGGCCGAGGTCCCCAGCAGCCGGTGATAGATCGAGATCGCCAGCGGCACGGTCTCACGACGCTCCGCGTAGATCTCGGCGAGGACATGCGCGATCTGCTCATCGCCAGGCTCGGCGCGGGCGACCGCCTGATACGCGATCCGCGCCGCGCTCCAGCTGCGAAGGCGCTTCCGATAGAGCCCGCCGAGCGAGCGCCACAGGATCGAACGCGCACGACCCTGTTGCTTCGGGATCCGCTTGATCATGCGACGGTAGTTGGCGGCGAGCGCCTGCCAGTCGCGAGACTTGAACAGGATCTGCTCGATCTCCTGGAACGCGTCGATGAACGCCGGGTCCTCATCGAGCGCGAGGTTCAGTTGCTCGACCACTCGGACGTGGTCGTCCTCCTGAAACCAGGAGCGGGCCAGCTCCACGAAGTGCTCGCGGCGCACCTCCGAGCCGGTGAGGTGCGGGGTGAGTGCAGTGAGTATGTCGATCTTCGCCCGGATCTGCCCCGTGTGATCGTACAGATCCGCGAGCGCGCGCAGCACCCCGGTGTCGTGAGGACGGAGACGGCGCGCTTCGTCGAAGACCTCGATGCTGCGGGCCGCGTCATGCAGATTGTCGCGACAGAGGCGCGCCTGATCGATCAGCCGCTCGAAGCGATCCGCGCCGGTGTAGTCGCGGAGCAGGCGGGCCCGAGCTTCGAACGCGGCCTCCCACTCACCAAAGGTCTCGGCGAGCTCCGCCCGGCGGCGGAGCGCCGGGGGGTGATCGGCGTCGAGATCGAGGGCACGGCGGTACCAATCGTAGGCGCGCCGGTGCTGGAAGAGGTTGAGAGCGATCTCGCCGAGCTGGAACTCGAGCTCGACCACCTCGGCTTCGGTCAACTCGTCGGCATGGTGGATCAGGATCGTCTGGATGGACTGTCGCGCCTCCTCCCATTTCTCGGCGCGGAGCAGCGCCGAGGCGAGCCCCTCGAGCGCCGGAAAGTACTCGCCGTCGAGCCGGCAGCTACTGCGGTAGTGGGCCAGGGCCGTGCGCGGATCGCCGCGCTTCTCGGCGAGGTACGCCAGCCGGTAGTGAAGGCGCGCGCGCTCGGCCGCATGGGTGTCGCGCTCGAGCCCGTCATCGATGCGCTCCAGCTGCGCGATCAGCCGCTCGAACACGAAGCAGGCCTCGGCGGCCCGACCCTCGGCGAAGTGGCGTTCGCCCCGCTCCCTGAGCGCGTCGAGGTCGGGCGGCGGCTCGGGCGCTTGCCAGGTCCGGTCGACGGCCTCGCCCCAATCGGCGGTGAGAGCGCGGACGCCGCTGGTCGCGCGGGTGAGGATGGGGTCGATCTCGAGCGCAATCATCGGGCTTCCGGGGCCCGTGCAAGGCAAGAGCTGAGCCAGCCCCCACCCCGCAGGGCGCGCCGCGGGATCGGGCGCTCGGTGGAGGTCCGGCTGGGTAATCGTGGGACAGGTTGGGTCAACGTAGGGGGGAGGTTGACGTCGGGACGTTCGAGGCGCGATGGGCGATCAGTGCTGTCTTCCGGAGGGGGGACCGGCGACCTGGGCGAGGACGTCCCCGCGTCGGTGTGGACGATCGCGGTCGACCGGGCGGGATGCTGGCTCGATGGTGACCAGGACCTCCTCGAGGTGCTGGAGGTCTCGCGGGAGGACGTTCGCGGACGACTGCTGGAAGACATCGCGCCGGAGCTCGCAATGCTGCGAGCTCAGCTTGCAGAGGCGCTGCTGTCCCGGCGTCCCATCCGCGGGATCGACGTTCCACTCTCGGGACCCGGCGCGAAGCTCTCGCACCGTCTCCTTCGCGCCAGCGTCCATCCGCTCCCGTATGGAGGCACGGCAGCGGCGACCATCGTGCTCGTCGACGTGTCGAAGGAGGAGCAGATCGCGAGCAGCCTCTCCCGCTATCGCTTGATGCAGCGGGCCACCCTCGACGCGATCTGGGAGTGGAACATCGTGACCGGCAAGTCGTGGTGGAGCAGCCGCAACTACGAGCTGCTCGGTTACGACCGCACCACGGATCCCTCGTTCGAGGCCTGGGCGCGCATGCTCCACGACGAAGATCGGCCGCGCGTGCTCGAGAAGTTTCCCGCGCTCTTCGCCAGCAACGCGAGCACGTGGCAGGACGAGTATCGCTACCACCGCTTCGACGGCCGGATCGGCATCATCGACGACCGGGGCTACCTCGAGCGCGACGAGAACGGCGCCCCGCTGAGAATGATCGGCGTGATGCGAGACGTGACCGAAGAGCGCGCCGCAGAGCATGCGTTGAGAGAGAGCGAGGAGCGCTTCCGACAGATCGCCGAGACGATCCAGGAGGTGTTCTGGATGTGCGATCTGACGACGGGACAGCCGATGTACGTGAGCCCCGCGTTCGAGCGAATCTCCGGTCACGCGCCCGAGACCATCACCGGTCCCTTCGGTTTCCTCGAGATCATCCATCCCGACGACCGTAAGCGCGTGGCCGAGCAGCTGGCCGTGCTGGTCGTCGGCGATCCCTTCGACGAGATCTACCGCGTGGTCAGGCCCGACGGCAGCATCGCCTGGGTCCACGATCGCGCCACACCGATCGAGGACGCAACCGGACGACCGACCCGCGCCGTCGGGATCACGGTCGACATCACCGAGCAGCGGCAGCTCGAGGAGCAGCTCCTCCTGTCCCAGAAGCTGGAGAGCATCGGGAGGCTGGCCGGCGGGGTCGCCCACGACTTCAACAACCTGCTGACGGTGGTGCTGGGATGCACGACCTTTGCCATCGATCGCCTACCGGCCGACAGCCCCCTGCGGAGCGACCTCGCCAGCGTGGTCGATGCAGCCGAGCGCGCGACCAAGCTGACCAGCCAGCTGCTGACGTTCGCGCGGCGGCGCGTCATCTCGCCCACTACGGTCAATCTCGCCGAGCTCACCCACGGGATCGAGCGCCTGCTGCGGCGGGCGATCGGGGAGAGCATCGAGCTCGAGATCCATCTCGATCCGACTCTCGGCTTCATTCGCGCCGATCCGGGACAGATCGAACAGGTCCTCACCAACCTGACCCTCAACGCGCGCGACGCCATGCCGAACGGCGGAAAGCTCACCATCGCGGCGCGCAACACCACCATCGACGCGAACGCCGCCGCACGGGGCATCGAGCTGGTGCCCGGGGAGTACGTGACGCTGACGGTCAGCGACACGGGCGTCGGCATCTCGCCCGAGACCCGACGCCATGTCTTCGAGCCGTTCTTCACGACCAAGGATCCCGGGCAGGGGACGGGGCTGGGGCTCGCCACCTGCTACGGGATCGTCAGGCAGGCCGCCGGCCACATCTCGGTGGAGAGCGAGCCGGGTTACGGAACGCGCTTCGAGATCCTGCTCCCGCGCATCTACGAGGTCCCCCACTCGGTCGAAGCCCGGGCGCCCATCTCCTCGAACGGCGGCGGTGAAACCGTGCTGTTCGTCGAGGACGACCACGCGCTCCGGCAGGTCGGCACCCGGATGCTGTCGCAGCACGGCTATCGCGTCCTCAGCGCAGGGAGCGGAACCGAGGCGCTGAGTCTGGTAGCCGATCATCGCGGATCGATCGACCTTCTGGTCACCGACGTCGTGATGCCGGGGATGAGCGGCGCCGAGCTGGCGGCGCGACTTCTGACAGCGCGTCCCGATCTCCGCGTGTTGTACACGTCGGGCTACGCAGAGAGCGTGGTCGTGCAGCACGGTGTACCCCATCCCGGGATCTCCTTGCTGGTGAAGCCGTACGTCGAAGCGACGCTCCTCGAGAAGGTCCGGGCGACAATCGACGCCTCGGCGACGGCACGATAGACTCGAACGATGCGCGCATTCTCCGTCGCCACTCTCGCGATCGCGGTCGCCGCGATCCTGCCCGCTCGCCCAGCACACGCGCACCTCGCGCTCTCGCAACCGGCCAGCCGCTACGGACCGAGCATTCTCAAGACGGGACCGTGCGGCATGGCAGGCGGACAGCGCAGCCAGAACGTCGCCGTCTTCGAGGCCGGTGAGACGATCGAGGTGGTCTGGGACGAATACGTGAACCACCCGGGTCACTTCCGCGTCTCCTTCGACGACGACGGCGACGACGACTTCGTCGATCCTCCCTGCCTCGCCAACTGCAACAGCACCAACCCGACGATCGAGTTCTACTCGGCACCGAGCGTCTTGATGGATCAGATCCCCGACACCGCCGGCGGCGGCGAGACCCACCTCATGGTGACGCTGCCGAACGTCGTCTGCGACAACTGCACGCTGCAGGCGATCCAGGTCATGTACGACAAGCCGCCGTACACGCTGCCCGGCAACGACATCTACTATCAGTGCGCCGACCTGATCCTGGTCGCGCCGGGCGGCGGTGACGCCGGCGTCGCTGACGGCGGCATGGACACGCCCGACGCCGGACCGCCCGCCGACGCGGGCGCCGAAGTCGACGCGGGCAGCCCGATGGATGCCCAACCCGGCGTCGACACGGGCACCCCGGACACCGGCGCTCCTCGGCCCGACGCCGGCTTCGCGGATACGGGCGCCGGCGGCAACGACGACGGAGGCGGCTGCGCCTGCGTCTCGCCGGCGACCGGTGCCACGGGCTGGCTGCTGCTCCCCGCCCTGCTCGGCCTGCTCGGGTGGCGCAAGCGCCGCTAGGAGCGTGTAGCGCGTAGCGCGACCGCGAGCCCGGTCCGGGTCCCGGTCCCGGTCCCGGTCCCGATGGCGATCATGCAGCCCGGCGTTTTCGGTGCCAGAGCGAAGTGCCATCCGGTAGAAGCGAGCCTTCTCAGGTGGATTGAACTCTCCGGCGCCCTCGGCGGTGTTGTTCACGATGGAATCGGATGCCCGCCGAAGCTGATCGCGGACGTGAGCGTGACCGGGTTGCAGTTCTTGTGCGATCTCTTCAGCGATGTCGGCATACTCGACGGCGAGCTGGTAGACCTCGAGCTTCTCGTGATCGAAGTGACCATGCAAGCTAGCTTGCGGTAGCTCGTCCACTTTGACCAGCAGAAGTTCTTGGAGGTCGTTTTGTCTGGAATCGATCGTTGGGCGGATCGACTTCGACGCCTGGACTTGATCCCATGGTTTCGTTGCGAAGCAATACCGTTCTTGGACTCCGAGACAATCGTTCTTGCTCCCGCCGTCCCCAAACCTCCGGACCGTTCCGCGTTTCCTGTTTCGCTCGTTCTGCTCATTCGCTATTCAAAGCGGCCGTTGTTGCATCGTGCTCGATCGAGTGTTCTGCAGAGTCGATGCAGGCAAGATTCGCAAGTCTTCCGGACGCCCTGTGGAAACGCATTGAGCCGTTACTCGCGAAGCGAGGTCCAAGGCCGCGGGGAGGTCGCCCGCGGGTTGCGGATCGCGTCGTGATGGCAGGTATCGTCTATCGCCTTCGGACAGGGTGCCAGTGGAAGGCCCTGCCGCGCGAGTTCAGCTCCGGTTCGACGTGCCACAGTCGATTCGCGGCATGGTGCGCAGCAGGGATCTTCACCGCGATCTTCGCTGAGCTGCTGCGGTACTACGACAGGAGGCGCGGCATACAGTGGAAGTGGACTTCACTCGACAGCGCGATCGTCAAGGCTCCAAAAGGGGGGACCTGACCGGTCCGAACCCGACGGATCGAGCCAAGCGAGGCGTGAAGCGTCACGTGCTCACGGATGGTCGTGGTGTTCCGTTGGCGGTCGAGATCTCAGGCGCGAACGTGCACGACAAGTGGCGGGTGGAGCAGACGCTCGACGGCGTCGTCCTACGGGGCTCCCGCGGTCCACGACGGCCGGAGCACCTCTGCCTGGATAAAGGCTACGACTACGCGGATGTCGAGGCCGCCATTCGAGCGCGCCGGATCAAACCGCCTATCCGCCGCCGCGGCGAGCCTGCACTCGCTGGCTGTGTCCGCGGTAGGCCGCGGCGCTGGGTTGTCGAGCGCACGAACGCTTGGCACAACCAGTTCCGCTTCGCAAACTTGAGCAGTCGTTCTGCGATGTCATCGCCCTTCATCGCCGGATCGAACAGCGAATGACAGAACGAGTCGAGTAGACCCCAGCCCGCCGTACCAGACGCACGGGCCAGCAGCCCCCTAAGTTGTCGTAGATGAGCACGCTCAGGTGATTGTCGCCGAAGGGGTCAGCAACCAGGCACCTGATCAGCAACACCTCGTCCCGATGCTCCGTGATGTGTTCGGCAACTGCGGCGATGCTCCGCGGAAGATGACGGCAGACAACGGCTATCTGAGCGCGACCAACATCGAATTCTGCGACAGGTACGAGCCGAGTGGACGCTCGTCTGCCTCACCCACAACCTGCTCAATCTCTACCGATCGAAGCTCGCGACCGTCGCGAGCGTCTGACTCAATGCAGCCATCTTCAGATCGGGACCCGGACCGGGACCGGGACCCGGACCGGGGTCGCGTGAGCGCTTACGCGCCACACGCTCCTAGCTCACTCGCTCCCCGAGAACGGATCGCGCATGTCCGACAGCCCGATCGGGTCGGCCGTGCGCTTCGCTCGCACCGGCGGCGGGCGCGCCGGCTTCGACCGGCGGACCCGCTTGCGCTTCGGCACCTCGGCCAGCACCACCGAGACGGTGGCGTCCGAGGTCGGGTGCAGCACGTCCGCGAGCACCGCATGACGCTGCAGGCGGAGCTCGTACGTCACCGGCGCGTCCGAGCGGGCGAGCGCGGTGGTCAGCGGCGTGGTCCCCACGACCGTCCGCCCGATCCGCACCTCCGCCCCCGGCGGCTTCGAGTGGAACGTCACGCGCACCTGAGCCGGGAGTGCCGGCGGCGGCGCGAGCGGAGGCGGCGGGGACGCGCTCCCTGGAGGGACCACGATCACCACCGGCGGGCTCGGCGTCGCGGCCGGGTGGAGCATGAACGCGGCGATGGACGCGGTCGCCAGCACGGCGGCTCCGGAGATCGCGAGCCAGGCCCCGCGCGAAGATCGCCTCTTGGGCTCGAGGGCGAGGCTCACCTCCTCCATGCTCTGCGGGCGCTTCGCGCGCTCCTTCTCGAGGCAGCGAAGGATGAGCGACTCCAACCGCTCGGGGATCGCGCGCGAGACCAGCCGCGGGCGTTCGGGCGCCACGCTTCGGTGGGCCAGCAGCACGTGGCCGGTGTCGCCGTCGAACGGGACCCGGCCGACGAGCATCTCGTAGAGGAGCACGCCGAGTGCGTAGATGTCGGCGCGGTGATCGACCTCGGCGCCGTACGTCTGCTCCGGCGACATGTAGTGCGGCGTGCCGACCAGCGCCCCGGCGCGGGTTTGATGCTGGAGCCGCTCGTCGTGGAGGTTGCTCAGCTTGGCGGCGCCGAAGTCGAGCAGCTTCACGAAATCGGGCGTCCCTTCCCTCTCACAGAGGAAGACGTTCTCGGGCTTGATGTCGCGATGAACGATGCCGGTCGCGTGCACCGCCTCGAGGGCGCTGCAGATCTGCCGGACGATCCCGAGCGCGCGCTCCACCGGGATGGGCGCGCCGCGCTCGAGGAGCCCGCGCAAGGTGCACCCCTCGAGCAGCTCCATGATGTAGTAGCTGCGCCCGACGACGTCTTCCCGGACGAAGTCCGTGATCTCGACGATGTTCTTGTGGTGGATCTGGTTGACGGCGCGGGCCTCACCAAAGAATCGCTCGACGACCGATCTCTTTCGGGCCAGCTCGCTGCGCACCATCTTGAGCGCGACCCGCCGGCCGAGCTCGGTATGTTCGGCGAGATACACGCGACCGATGGCACCCTCGCCGAGGAGCCCGAGCAGGCGGTACTGGCCGATGAGCGCGCCGGCCTCGTACAGCGAGCTCTCGGCCCCGAAGTCGGCGGGATCATCGCGATCGATCTGGAGGGTCTCGATGGCGGCCTGACCGCACTCGTGGGGGCTGCGAGCGTACTCCCTCCCACACCGAGCGCACCGCTCCATACCCCGAGACCTTACTACACGGTCGGTTAAGCTGAAGGCCAGATGAGCCGATCGACACCAAAGAGGCCGCCCTCGAGCGATGGAGCTCAGCACAGAACGCAGACCGCGGATTCCAGGTCTTTCGCTGGAACGAGAGATCGGCCGCGGTGCGCATAGCGTCGTCTATGACGCGAGGCGAGGCGCAAAGCGCTACGCGGTCAAGGTCGAACGTCCCGGTCCATCCTCGCAAGCCGCGGCCTTCGCCCGCGAAGCCGGGGCCCTGGCCCGGATCGTCCATCCCGGGCTCGCCGCAATCCAGGAGATCGGCGAAGCGGGTGGGCTGTCGTACATCGTCATGGAGTACCTGGAGGGGATCACGCTGGCCGAAGCGCTGGAGAAGGGTCCCTTCGATGAAGCGCGCGTGATCCAGATCGGCCGATCGATCGCGGGGGCGCTCGCCGCCGTCCATCGCCAGGGCCTGGTTCACCGCGACGTCAAGCCACAAAACATCCTGTGCGCCGACGACGGCAGCCTCAAGCTCATCGACTTCGGCTTCACATCGTCGGCCGGCGCCGCGCCGATCGAAGACGGTCTGGTGGGAACGCTCGCCTACTGCTCGCCGGAGCAGGCGGGCGTGCTCAAGCGCGGCATCGACGCGCGGTCCGATCTCTATGCGCTCGGGGTGGTGATGTTCGAGTCGGCGACCGGCCGCCTCCCCTTCTCCTCCCGCATCCCCGCCGAGCTCCTGCGACAGCACGCCGCGACGCCTCCCCCGCCGGCGCGCTCGGTGAACCCGTCCCTCTCCGAGGCGCTCGAGCGGATCATCGCGAAGCTCCTGGCCAAGGATCCCGACGATCGGCATCAGAGCGCCGTCGGGTTGGTCGACGACCTCTCGCGGATCCATGAGCTGACGGGCCAGCTCGAGCGCGGCGAGGCCCTTGTCCTCGACGGTCGGCCCCGGCCCCACGGCCGTCCGTCCGACGGCCCTCTCGTCGGCCGCACGCGCGAGATGAAGCAGATCGGCGACGCGTGGCGCGAGGCGCACCGCGGCGCGGGAAGCCTGCTGCTCGTCACCGGCGAGCCCGGCAGTGGCAAGAGCCGGCTGATGCGCGAGCTGTTGTCCGCGGGCACCGAAGACGGCGTCCCCATCCTCTACGGGCGCTGTCAGGTTGGAGGGATCCTCCCGTTCGCGCCCCTCCGCAGCGCCCTCGACGAGTGGCTGCGCCAGGTCTCGCTGCTGCCCGATCCACAGCGCACGGAGGTGGCACGCCGGATCGCGGACGCATCGGCAAAGACGGCCCCGCTCCTCGAGCACTTCTCGCCACTCTTGGGCAGCTTTCTTCCCGACGCCGGCTGCCTCGCCGGCATCGAGCAGATGCAGGATCAATTCTACGATGCGATCGCCGACTTCCTGGTCGAGCTGTCGCGACTGAGCGGCGGCGCGATCCTGGCCATCGACGACATTCAATGGATCGACGATGCCTCCGCCCAGGTGATCAAGCGCCTGGCTCCATCGATCGGAAGGACGCCGCTGGTGCTCGCGTGTACCGGACGAAGCGATCCGGACAGCACGGAGCAAACCGCGCGCTTTCGCCGGCTCGCCGAGAGCGCCCCCACGGTTTCGATCCACCTCGAAGGCCTCAGCAGCTCGGACCTCGGGCACCTGATCGCCGACTTCCTGGGCGGCAGGCCCTTTGATGAGGCTCTGGTGGAGAAGATCGCGACGCGCAGCGGAGGCAACCCGTTCGCGGCCGGCGAGTATCTCAGGAGCATGATCGACTCAGGCCTCCTCCAGCCGTCGTGGGGCAAATGGAAGCTCAAGACGGAGATGCTCGAGCGGCTCGATCTTCCCGCCGACGTCCTCGAGCTGATCGTCCAGCGGATCTCCCGGCTGGAAGAGAGCACCCGCGAGGTGCTGGCGCTGGCGGCGGTGGCCGGCCTCAGCTTCGACGCGGCGATCGTCCGCTCGATCGCACAAGATCCGTCCGCGGTGGCACGAGCGCTCTCCGAGGCAGCCCGGTCGCGCCTGATCGAGACCGATGACGGCGCACACTACCGGTTCGTTCACGATCGCGTGCGCGAGGCGATCCTCGCGGACCTCCCCGTCGAGGAGGCCCGCCGGATCCACCGCGCAATCGCCGCGGCCCTCGAGTCCGCCCCCGAGAGCGAGGAGCAGCTCTACGCCCTGGCGCAGCACTATCACCTGGGTGGCTCCGAGCACGCGCCCGAGCGCAGCTATGAGATCAATGCGCGCGCCGCCCTCCGCGCCGCGGGGAGCTTCGCGTTCGTCCGCGCCTATGAGCTGTTCCAGCAAGCGGACGCCGCAGCCCGGCTCGCCGGGCAAGGGATCACCCCCGAGGTGGAGGCGGCCTTCGGCGACGCCTGCGCCCGGACGGGACGCGTGGACGAGGCGGTCGCGCACATCCGGAGTGCGCTGACCCGCACCCGCGATCCGGTCCGGCGGGCGATGCTCCGGTACGCCATCTCCAAGGCCCACCTCTCCCGGCACGACACGCACGGGGCACGCCGGGAGGCGGAGCTCGCGTTCGGCGAGCTCGGCCGGCGCGCGCCTGCATCGACCCTGATCAACGTGGTGCTCTCGTTCCTGATCTGGATCTACGGCTGGATCCTCCGGCGAGTGCCGGCGTTCTATGGCACGGCCCGCGGCTCGGATCGGGATCGGCAGATCGCGCTGGTCACGCTCTACCAACACTTCAGCTACGTCTCGTACTTCGAGATGAACCCGATCGCGATGGTGCAAGGCACCTTGCGCGCATATCCGTCCGCTGTCCGCGTGGGACCCTCACGTCCGTACGTCGAGCTGGTGGGCTCCGGCGGCGTGGTGCTCGGCTTCGCAGGACGCCGCCGCCTGGCGGAGCGAACGCTCGAGGGCATGTTCACGATGGCGAGGCAGCTCGATGATCCGGTCGCGCTCGCCCGCGTCGGGTACGGCCACGCCCTGATGCTGCACTTTCTCGGCCGACCCGAGGAGGCCGAGGCCTCGATGAAGTCGTGCCTCGAGCGCTCCGGCCACTGGATGGAGAACTCCGACTACCTCACGGGCTGCGCCGATCTCTCCTGGAACCTGATGATGCGGGGACACACCGCGGAGGGACTCCGCTGGATCGACCGCGCCGACGCTCGGGCGGCCCTCAGCAGCGCCGAGAGTCGGCTAGCGCAAGGCCACACCTACCGCTGCTACGCCGGCCCGCTCTTGGCGATGCTCGGTCGAGGCGGACAGGGACGGGACCACCTCGACCAGTTCGGCCGCCTGCTCGAGCAGCCGCCGGTCGGGCGCTGGCGGCTGGGCAGCTTCCTCGCCCACCGCGCGCTCCTCTTGGTGGAGCAGGGAGAGCTCGGTGCCCCGCTCGAGGAGGTGATCCGCCGCATCCAGGCGCTCGGGCTCCGCCCGCGGCGCGTGCCCCTCACAATCAAGCACTTCTACGTGGCGCAGGCAATCGCGCGCCTCGACCAATACGAGCGTACGGAGAGAGGCGAGCGGGCGGCGCTGTTCGGGCAGGTCGAGCGCGCGCTCAGCGAGCTTCGCTCGGCCTCCACCCACCCCACCCTGCTCGCCCACCGCCTCGTGCTCGACGGGCGCTACGCACGACTTCGGGGCCGGCGCAGTCGGGCTCACCGGCTCCTGAGCCGAGCGGAGGTCCTCGCGCTCACCACCAGCAACCGCTGGGTGCTCTTCGAGGTCCATCGCGAGCGGGCGCGACTCCTGGCGGACAGCCGGCGCTCGAGCTCGAGCGAACAGGTCGCCGATCAGGCGTTTCAGCTGGCGCTGCGCCAGGGGTGGATGCTCCGAGCGCGGGCGGTGCGAATCGAGTTCCGCCTCGATCGATCGGGAAACTCGCTATCCGAGATGCGGACGGCGCCAACCCGCACGGACATCGCGGCGATCCAGCTCAACAGCCACCTCGAGTCGCTGCTCGAGGTGAGCCTCGTCTCAGCGACCTCGCTCGATCCGTCGGCGCAGGCCCGTGCCGCGCTCGACGCCCTCGTGCGCATCCTCGGCGCCGAGCGCGCCTATCTGTTTCTCGTCGACGACGCCGGCGAGCTGGCGTTCACGGCCGGTCGAGGCGCGGGCGGCGAGGATTTCTCGACCCTCTCCGGTTACAGCATGACGGTCGTCCGTCGGGTCTTCGCGACCGAGCAGGCGCTGGTGGTCAGCAGCACCGAGGACTCGGACCTCGAGACCGCGAAGAGCGTGGTCGCGCACGACCTCAGGAGCATCATGGCGGCGCCGCTGTCCCTCCGGGGGCGCCTTCGTCGGCATCGTGTATCTCGACAGCCGTCTGGCCCGCGGCCTCTTCACCTCGGAGGACGTCGACATCCTCCGAGGCATCGGCAACCTCATCGCCTTCACCATCGCGACGGCGCGCACGGCGCAGCTCGAGGTGGTTGTCGAGTCCGAACGCGCGCAGCGCAAGCTCGCAGAGACGCTGCGCTCGGTGAGCGCCACCTTGAACGCGACGTTGCATCTGGACACCGTCCTGGGCCGCCTCCTCGAATCCCTCACCAAGGTGGTCCCGTACGACCGAGCGCTCGTCATGCTGCGCGAGGACGCGGGCTTCAAGGTGGTGGCCGCGCGGGCGCACGGGGAGGAGATGATCGGGCGCGTGATCGATCCTTCGACGCACCCGCAGCTCCGGCGGATCATCAGCCGCGAGACGCCGTACGTCTCCGAGAGCGCTCGACACTATCTCGAAGATCACGACGTGCGGTCGTGGGTCGGCGTGCCGCTGGTCGTGCGAGACCGGGTCGTCGGAATCCTGACGATCGACAGCCTCCAGGGGGCCCGATACGACGACTCGATGGCGTCCATCGTGGTGACGTTCGCCGAGCAGGCGGCCACGGCCGTGGAGAACGCGCGTCTGTTCGAAGAAGCGGAACGTCGCGCCACCACCGATCCGCTGACGAACGCGCTAAACCGCGGCCAGCTCTTCATGATCGGCGAGCAGATGCTCCGGCGCGCCCATCGCAACCGAGAGTCGATCAGCGTGCTCCTGGTCGACGTCGATCACTTCAAAAGGGTGAACGACACCTACGGCCATGCTGCCGGCGACCGAGTGCTGATCCAGGTCGTCCGCGCGATGCAGGGCTGCCTGCGAGCCAGCGACATCCTGGGAAGGTACGGAGGCGAGGAGTTCGGAATCGTCCTACCGGAGGCGGACGCGGAGGGCGCCGAGCTGGTGGCGGCGCGGCTGCTGGCGGCGATCTCGAGCCTCACGATCTCGAGCGAATCGGGGCCGATCCGCGTGACGGTGAGCATCGGAAGCGCCTCGATCGTGCCGGAGACCGCGAGCGAGCTCTCAAAGCTCTTCGCGCGGGCCGACGCCGCGCTCTATCGCGCGAAGGACTTGGGCCGGAACCGCGTCACGAGCGCTCAATCGAGCGGGACGCAGACCTTCTTCTCGGAGCCGTCCGCCCCGGGGCTCGAGATGCAGCCGTCGAGCGAATCACTCCAGACCGAGCGCCTTCAGCAACGTCGCGCGCGCTGAAGCGAGGTTGTACTCCGCCTGAACCTGCTGAGCGAGCGCGTTGGCGAGCACGAGCTGCGCATCACTGAGCTCGAATCGAGCTCCCCACGCCCGTCTCGTACCGGCCCTCCGCGAGCCGGAGACGCTCGCGCGCGTTGTCGGCGGCCTCCGCGGCCGCGCTCACCACCGCCTTCGCGGCCAGCACCGCCAGCCGGGCTTGCTCGACCTCGACCTGGACCGACAACCGCAGCGAGGCGACCTGCGCCTCGATGCTGGCGATCTGGGCCCTCGCCTCGTCCGCCTGCGCGCGCGTGAGGCCGCCCTCGAAGAAGGACCAGGACAAGGTCACGCCGGTGTCGAGGTTCCACGCGAGGGAGTTGAACGAGGTCCCGCCGTCCGAGAAGCCCGAGGTCAACCCGAGCCGCGGCCAGTAGGCGCCCTGAATGCTGTCGAGCGTCAGCTCCTGAGCCCGCACTTGATTCTCCAGCGCCGCGAGCTCGGGCCGCGCCGCCAGCGCGCGATCGAGGAGGCTCTGCGCCGGCTGCTCCTCGCCCTCCACGGGCGGCATCGACTCGTCCGCCACGTCGAAGTCCGGGACACCCTCGACGCCCATCGCCTGCATCAAGCGGGCTTTCGCGCTGGCGTAGCCGTTCTCGGCGTTGATCAGCTGCACGCGGGCGTTGGCCACGTCGGTCCGGACCTGCGCCAGATCGATCTCGGGTCGGGTCCCGGCCTCCACGAAGGCCTTCACCTGCGCCAGGTGCTTCTCCTGGTTGTCGAGCGTCTCCTGCGCCACTCGCACCAACGCCTTGCCGGCGCGCGCGTCGAAGTACGTGGTGCGAACGTTGAGCCCCACCTGGAGGCGCGTGGACCGCTCGCTCTGCTCGCTCGCCTTCGCCAGCTCCAGGCTCGCCTTGTGGCGATCCCAGGTGTTGCCGAAGTCCCATACCAGCTGATCGGCGTTCACGCCGAAGTTGAAGTAGTTGAACGTGTCGAAGCTCGAGCTCTGCGAGCCGACGTTGGCGCCCATCGGGACGAAGCCAGGCCGCGCGACGAAGTTCGCAGTGGTTCGTTGATACGAGGCGGTCCCGCCCAGCTGCGGGAGAAACGGGGCCAGGGTCTGGTCCGCGCGGGCCTGGGCGGCCTGGGTGTCGGCGTGCGCACGCCGGACGTCGGGCTGACGCTGGTGCGCGGTGTCGAGCGCCTCGGCCAGCGTGATCACCCGCGGCGCGGACAGGAGCAGCAGGAGCGGGAGAAAGGGCATCACTCGTACCTCAGGGCGTCGATCGGATCGAGTCGCGAAGCCTTCCGCGCGGGATAGATGCCGAACCCGACGCCGACCAGCGCGCTGAAGCCCACCGACAGCATGATGATGTCCGGTCGGATCAGGATCTGCCATCCAAAGCGCGCGGTGAGCGCCTGCGCCCCGAGGACGCCGATCAGGATGCCGATGAGCCCGCCCGCGATCGAGAGGGTGAGCGACTCGATCAGGAACTGCACCAGGATGTCACGGGGGCGCGCACCCACCGCCATACGAAGGCCGATCTCCCGGGTCCGCTCGGTGACGCTCACCAGCATGATGTTCATGATCCCGATGCCGCCCACCAGGAGCGAGACCGCTGCGATCGCCGCCAGCAGCGTCGTGAACGTCTGCGTCCCCTCGGCGAAGGCGCTGGCCATCTCGGTCAGGTTGCGGATCGAGAAGTCGTCGTCGTTGTCGGTCTCGGTGTGGTGCCGCTCGCGGAGGAGCGCCTTGATCTCCGCCTCGCAGCGCGTCGTCCCCGCGGCTTCCTTCGCGCTCACGAAGACCACGCCGAGGATGTACTTCTGGGCGCCACCCTGGATGCGCGTCTGATACGTCGACTCGGGGACGATCACGGCGTCGTCGTAGTCCTGCCCCATCGGCGACTGACCCTTCTTCGCCAGCTCTCCGATCACCTCGAACGGGACGTTGTTGATGCGGATGCTGTCCCCGATCGGATCGTAGCTCGCGCCCCACAGCTTCTCGACCACCGTCGCGCCCAGCAGCGCCACCTTGGTCCCGTTCGCGAGATCGGACTCGGAGATCGTCGAGCCGCGCTCGACCGGCCAGTCTCGAATGGCGAGATAGTCCGGCTCGGTACCGGTGACGTTGGTGCTCCAGTTCTGATCGCCTCCGAACACCTGGGCGCGCGTGCTCAGGACCGCAGCGGCGCGTTCGACGCTGGGCAGCTCGGAGCGGATCGCCTGGAGATCTTCCCAGGTGATCGTCGGCTGGCTGCCGAACCCTCCCCGCATGCCGCCCATGCTCGACGAGCCGGGCAGCACGATCAGCATGTTCGAGCCCATCGACGCGAACGTCTGCTGAACGCGCGCCTTCGCGCCCTCCCCGATCGCCACCATCGCGATCACGGCGGAGACACCGATGATCACGCCCAGCGTGGTGAGGAACGAGCGCATCTTGTTGCGCAGGAGCGCGCGGATCGCCACGCGGATGGTCTGGAGGATGCTCACGCGGGCACCTCTCTCTGCTCGTCGCGATCGACGTGGCCATCCTTCATCCAGATCACGCGCGATCCGTAGGCGGCCACGTCGGGCTCGTGCGTAACGAGCACCATGGTGATGCCGCTCCGGCCGAGCTCGCGGAAGAGCTCCATGATCTCGACGGTGGTGCGCGAGTCCAGGTTCCCGGTGGGCTCGTCGGCGAGGATCACCCGCGGACCGTTCGCGATGGCCCGCGCCACCGCGACCCGCTGCTGCTGGCCGCCGGAGAGCTGATTCGGGGTGTGGTCCATCCGCTCGGCGAGGCCGACCCGGTCGAGCGCCTCCGCGGCGCGGCGGCGGCGCTCGCGCGTGGACAGCCCGCTGTACAGCATCGGCAGCTCCACGTTCTCGAGCGCGCTGGTGCGCGGCAGCAGGTTGAAGCTCTGGAACACGAACCCGAGGGTTCGATTCCGGACCAGGGCCAGCTCGTGCCGCTTGAGGTGGGAGACGTCGCGTCCGTCGAGCAGGTAGCGCCCCGAGGTGGGCCGGTCCAGGCATCCAACCACGTTCATCAGCGTCGACTTGCCCGATCCCGAGGAGCCCATGACGGCGAGGAACTCGCGCTCCGCGATCGAGACGGTGATCCCGTCGAGAGCACGGACCTCCATGTCACCCATGCGATAGATGCGGGAGACGTCGGTCAGCTCGATCAACATCACAGGAATCCGGGCGGGCGGCGGCGGCCCCCGGCCTCGCCTGCGAGCGCACCGATGATCACGGCGTCGTGCTCGGACAGCTCCCCACCGGTGATCTCGGTGAAGCGGCCGTCGCTCACGCCGGTCTCGACGAGGACGCGCACCGGCTTCCCCGACTCCAGCCGGTAGACCGTACGGCCCTCGACCTCCTCCTTGTCGTCGCTGGGGCGGAAGCGGAGCGCGGCGTTGGGCACGCGCATCACGTCCTTCCGCTCGGCCACTACGAACGTGACGTTCGCGGTCATGCCAGGCTTGAGCTCGAGGTCATCGTTGGAGACGTCGATCACCGCGTCGTACGTGACCACGTTGGAGACCATCTGGGCGGCGTTGCGGATCTGGCGGACCTTGCCGACGAACGGCTTGCCCGGATAGGCGTCGACCGTGAAGCGAGCGTCCATGCCGGAGCGGAGCTTGCCCACGTCGGCCTCGGCGACGCTGGTGTCGACCTGCATGCGTCGCAGATCCTCGGCGATCACAAACAGCACGGGCGCCTGAAGCGACGCCGCCACGGTCTGACCCACGTCGACGTCCCGCGAGATCACGACGCCGTCGATCGGCGAGACGATGGTGGTGTACCCGAGGTTGACGCTGGCCTGCTCGAGGGCCGCCTGGGTCTGGGCCAGCGTGGCCTTGGCCGCCTCGACCTGCGACGCGGCGACCTCGGCGTTGGCCTCCGCGGTCTCGGCGTCGGCCGTCGCGATCAGCTTTCGCTCGGCCAGGCTCTTGATCCGCTCGGCCTGCCGGCCGGCGTCCTTGGCCTGCACCACCGACTTGGCCACGTTCGCCTTGGCCGCCTGGAAGTTGGCGCGGGCCTGGTTGATCGCAGCCTCGAACAGCTGCGGATCGAGACGGGCCAGCACGTCACCCTTCTTCACGTGGGAGTTGAAGTCGGCCGGGAGCTCCTTGATCCGCCCCGAGACCTGGCTGCCGACCTGAACGGTGACGAGCGCCGAGAGGGTGCCGGTGGCGGTGACCTTGGACACGATGGTGCCGCGATCCACCCCGCGGGTCTCGAAGCGCGGTCCCTGCGGCTTTTTGCTGCAGGCGAGGAGGGCCAGGAGAGAGAGGAGGAGGAGCCGCCGCACCGGTCTGTCGACCACACCAGGGCCGCGCGACCGGAGCAACGAGGAAGGCGCGGCTTCACATTTCTTAAGAGCTCGTGGTAGCTGGTCCGACCAGTTGATATGCGCCCGCAGACTAAGCAACGAAAGATCGGAGAGGAGATCGCGGAGAACCTCCGCGAGGCGATCGTCGAAGGGCAGATCCGACCGGGAGAAGCGCTGCCCTCGGAGCGCGAGCTGGCGCAGACCCTCGAGGTGAATCGATCGAGCGTCCGGGAGGCGATCCTGCGCCTCGAGGCGTGGGGGCTGGTCGAGATCCGACAGGGTGGCTCGACGCGCGTGCGGGACTACCTGGTCTCGGCGGGGCTCGGCCTGCTCCCGCATCTGTTCTCGGTGGGCAAGCGGATCGATCCCGGGCTCCTGCGCGACCTCCACGAGATCCGGGCGATGCTGTTCGGCTGGTGCGCCGAGCGCGCCGCCGTCCACGCGGACGCCGCCGCGGTCCAGCGGTTGGAGACGATCGCGCAGTCGCTCTCCTCGAGCTCCGTTCGGACGCTCCAGGAGCTCGACTATGACTTCTTCGACGAGCTGGTGCGCATCACCGGGAACCGCGTGCTGTCGCTGCTCAGCAACGTAGTACGCGACATCTACATGAAGGAGCGCGAGCGGTTCGCGGCGATGTATCGCCCCGGCGTCTTCGATCCCTCCCATCACCGGCGGACGGTCGAGGCGATCCGGCTGCACGATCCCGCGACGGCGTCCGCCGAGATGCGGGCCCACGCGCTCAGCGCGCTCGCCACCCTGGAGGAGCCATGAACCTGATGACCCGCAGCCCGGAGCCGGCGGCCAACGCCCCGCGCTACGCAGAGGGGAGCCACGGTCACGTCGAGAGCTACTTCTTGCGTGCCAACGATCCCGACCGTCCGCGCGCCCTCTGGATCAAGGGCACCATCCTGGCGCCCCACGCCGGCGAGCCGCTGGCAGAGACCTGGTTCATCTGGTTCGACGGCGAGAAAAAGCGGACCTTCGCGCGGAAAGAGACGGTGCCGCTCCGGGAGGCTGTCGTCCTGCGCAGCGAGGGCGACGCCGTCGAGCTGTCAATCGCACGCACCCGCGTCGTGCTGGGCGCGTCGGGATCGGCCTCCGGCCAGATGGAGGATCCCGCGGGCGACGCCAGCTGGTCGCTCGACTTCCGCGCGGATCCGAGCCCGGTGGGCGGCCCGCTGGTGATGCTGCCGTGGCGCTTCCTGCGCGAGGGCCCGTTCCCCCGCTCGAAGCTGCTCACCCCCTTTCCCGCGCTGCAGTTCACGGGTCGGCTCTCGGTGCTCGGTGAGACGATCGCGATCGACCGCTGGCCGGGCATGCAGGGCCACAACTGGGGCCGCGAGCACGCGTTCGAGTACGCGTGGGGTCAGTGCCTGTTTCCGGCGACCGGCGCGGGCCCCGAGGCCATGGTCGAGGGCTTCAGCGCCCGGGTGAAGCTGAGGAGCACGGTCTCGCCGCGCATGTCGGCGCTCGTGGTTCGACGCGGAGCGGAGACGTATCGCTTCGATCGGATCTTCGACTTCTGGCGCCAGCGGGCCACCATCGATCGCTGGCGCTGGACCGCCACCTTGACCGGGAGCGACGGCAGCGCCTCGCTGACGATGGACGCGGGCGACATGCCGATCGCCTGCCTCGGGTATCGGAACCCGGACGGTCACCTCTCCTACTGCTTCAACACCAAGCTGGCGGCGGTGTGGCTCCAGGTCGAGCCCCGCTCGGGTGCCCGGTTCCAGCTCGAGAGCGCTCACGGAGGCGCGCTCGAGCTGCTCCGCCACGAGCCTGATCCGCGGATCAAGGAGATCGTCTGATGGACCTCTCGTTCGTCGAGACCATGCGCGGAGAGCTGCGGGCTCCCTCCGGTGGCGCGAGCCCGGTGGAGCTCGGGATCGTCGCGGAGGCCCGATCGCTCCCGAGGTTCCTCGAGGACGGCACCACGCGCATCCGCGGGCTGGTGCGCGCGCCTCCCTGGACGCTCCGATCGCCGGCCGTGGGGACGCTACGGCTGTCCCTCGGCGCGATCGCATACCGGATCGAGCTCTCGTCCGACGGCGGCGAGCCGCTGGTGCTGACGGGCACCAAGCATCCCTCGATCCTCTCGCCGTTGCGGTCGATGACAGTGATGCAAGTCAGCTTGCATGACGGCGCCGGCTCAGAGCTGGCGCGCGGGACGATGCGCTTCGAGCTCGCGGATCTCCCGCGCTTCGTCGCCTCGTGGCTCCCGATGGGCAAGCGGTCGCTCCGCGCGCTCGATCGACGGCGGCGCCGCGTCGAGCGCGGGCTGCTGGAGGGGTGAGCATGGAGCGATCATCGATGGCCGCCCTCTGCGAGGCGGCGCTCCCGGCGGGCCGCACCGTGCCCGCAACCTCGGAGGCGACCGTGCACCGAGCCGAGGAGATCGTCGAGGGGCTCCCCCCGGCGATCCGGTCGGCGTATCGCGCGCTGCTCGTGGGACTCGACGCGCGGGCCGTCTTGGGCCGCGGGCGTCGCTTCGCCTCCCTGCCGATCGCCGGCCGACTGCGGCTGCTCGAGCGCCTCGGCGACGCCGAGCCCGGGCGGCTCCTCCTGCGCGGGCTGCTCACGCCGCTCAAGCTCGCGCACTTCGAGCTGCCGGAGACGTACGCCGCGTTCGGCTTGCGCCACCGTTGTCCGGTGCCGCCCAACCGCGAGGCGGCCCGCTGGCATGCGCAAATCTCCGACGCGGGCGCGCTTGGCGGCGAGGTCGACCTCGAGTGCGAGGTGGTGATCGTGGGGACGGGCGCCGGTGGAGCTCCGGTGGCCGCGGAGCTGGCCTCTCAGGGCGTGGCGGTGTTGATGCTCGAGGAGGGCGGTTTCTTCGATCGCACGGACTTCGACGGCCGCCCTCTCGAGATGATGCGGAAGCTCTACCGGAAGAGCGGGCTCACCGCCTCGTTCGGAAACACCATCATCCCCATCCCGGTGGGAAAGGGTGTGGGGGGCACGACGCTGGTCAACTCGGGCACCTGCTTCCGGACGCCCGATCTGGTGCTGCGCGGCTGGGCCGCCCAGGGCCTGACCGAGCTGGCACCGCGCGCGCTCGCACCCTACTTCGCCCGCGTCGAGGAGGAGCTGGGCGTGGCGCCCTCGTCCTCCGCGGCGATCGGCGCGGCCGGCCGGATCATCGCGCGCGGCTGCGATCGCCTGGGCTGGTCACACCATCCGCTGGCGCGCAACGCGCCCGGCTGCGACGGCCAGGGGCTCTGCTGCTTCGGCTGTCCCACCGAGGCGAAGCGGAGCACGAACGTCTCCTTCGTCCCGCGAGCCCTGGCGCGTGGCGCGCAGCTGATGACCGGGGTCCGGGTCGAGCGCGTCCTGCTGGAGGGCGATCGCGCGACCGGCGTGATCGGGCGCGCGCGAACGTCCGGGGGCGGGTCGGTCCGGGTCACGGTGCGAGCGCCAATCGTCGTGCTCGCCTGCGGGAGCCTGCACACGCCGGCGTTGTTGCTCCGCCAAGGCATCTGCAACGAGTCCGGCGAGCTGGGGCGCAACCTCTCGATCCATCCTGCGGGCGCCGCCACGGCGCTCTTCGCGGAGGAGGTGAACAGCTGGCACGCCGTGCCGCAGGGCTACGCGATCGACCAGTTCGCGGACGAGGGCCTCTACTTCGAGGGGGCCAGCCTCCCGCTCGAGCTGCAGGCCGCCTCGCTCCCCGGCTTCGGGCCCGCCTTCACCGCGGTGATGGACGAGTACAATCGCTCGCTCTCGTTCGGCTTCATGGTCAAGGATCGCTCGCGCGGCCGGGTCCGTCCCGGGCCGGACCTCGAGCCACGGATCGCCTACTGGCTGGGCAGCGACGACCTCCACCGGATCCAGCGCGGCTTCGCCCTCCTCGCCCGCGTGTTCTTCGCCGCCGGGGCCTGGTCGGTGCACGCGCCGATCGCAGGCTGGGAGCGGTTCGGCTCGGTGCGCGAGATCGAAGCCTTCGAGCAGGCCCGCCTGGCCGCGCGCGACATCGATCTCTCGGCGTATCACCCGCTCGGAACCGCGCGGATGGGCGTCGATCCGCTCCGCTCGGTGGTCGCGCCCAACCACGAGACCCACGACGTGCTCAACCTGTTCATCTCCGACGGCTCGGTCGTCCCCGAGTCCCCCGGCGTGAACCCGCAGATCACAATCATGGCGTTCGCGCTACGCGCCGCCGAGGCGATCGCGCGCCGCCTGCAGGCCTAGGAGCGTGTAGCGCGTAAGCGCTCACGCGACCCCGGTCCGGGTCCCGGTCCCGGTCCGGGTCCCGATCTGAAGATGGCTGCCTTGAGTCAGACGCTCGCGACGGTCGCGAGCTTCCATCGGTAGAGCTTGAGCAGGTTGTGGGTGAGGCAGACGAGCGTCCCCTCGGCTCGTACCTTGAAGAAGGAGCGTAGCGAGAACCGGCGGAATCCTCGTGCCCCTTTGATCTGTCCGTCGCTCTGGCACCGAAAGCGCCGCCTCACTCCACACCTGCTTGAGGCGCCGACTCGCCAACGAGCAGAAGGTCCAAGCCGCCAGAGCCAAGCTCAAGCGCGTTGTCGAGATGCTCACGCGCCTCATCAAGTCGATGAACGCACGCCGGGCTGCATGATCGCCATCGGGACCGGGACCGGGACCGGGACCCGGACCGGGCTCGCGGAAGCGCTACGCGCTACACAATCCTAGGGTCGATCGATCAAGCGCGCGGCACGGCTTCGCCGGCGACCATCGACGGCTCGACCTGCGGCTCGGGATCCCTGATCGCACCCATCCCGACGTCAATCTCGGAGATGTACGCGCGCTCGCCCGCCTCGGCGAGGTCGAGGCCGCTCAGCTCGTCGTGCTCGTCCGCGCGGAGCGGCGTGATCGCACCGACCAGCTTGAGCAAGCCGAAGCTCGCACCGGCGGACCAGGCGAGCGTGGCGAGGACACCGATGGCCTGGATCCCAAAGAGACCGAGGCTGCCATCGGCGGCGTCGGGGTTGACGGCCTTGGTGGCGAGCACGCCGGTGAGCAGCGCACCGAGCGCGCCGGCGATGCCGTGGACGCTGAAGACGTCGAGCGAGTCGTCGAGCTTCAGCTTGGGGCGATAGCGGACCGCCATGAGGCAGGCGATCGCGGCGATGCCACCAATCAGGCAGGCCGACATGGGCGTGACGAACCCGGCGGCCGGCGTGATCGCGACGAGACCCGCCACCGCGCCCGAGGCCAGCCCGACGCCGGACATCTTCTTGTGCAGGAAGAGCTCGGCCAGGCTCCAGGCCGCGCAGGCGGCGGCCGCCGCGAAGAACGTGTTGGCGAAGGCGAAGGCGGCGATCCCGTTGGCGGCCAGCGCGCTCCCGCCGTTGAACCCGAGCCAGCCGAACCAGAGCATCCCCATGCCGAGGAGCGCGAACGGTACGTTGTGCGGGAGGACGCTCGGCGTCTTGAGACGCGCGCGCTTGCCGAGGACGATGGCGGCAACAACCGCGGCCGCGGCGGCGTTGAGGTGGACGACGGTGCCCCCGGCGAAGTCGAGCGCACCCAGCCGGTGAAGCCAGCCGCCGGGCGCCCAGACCCAGTGGCACACCGGCGCATACACGAGCACGCTCCAGAGCGCGACGAACAGGACGAACGCCTTCGTCTTCACGCGCTCGACGATGGCGCCCGAGATCAGCGCCGGCGTGATCACCGCGAACATCCCCTGGAACAGCATGAAGGCGACGTGTGGGATGGTGCCGGCCAGCGAGGGCTCGGGCGCTGCCGTCACCCCGGCGAGGCCGGCGTACTCGAAGCTCCCTACGAAAGCGTCGGTCGCGCCACCGGGGGCGAAGGACAGGCTGTATCCGATCGCCATCCAGAGAACGCCGACGATCCCCATGCAGATCAGGCTGAGGACCATCGTATGAACGACGTTCTTGTTGCGGACCAGACCGCCGTAAAAGAAGGCGAGGCCGGGCGTCATGATCAGGACCAGCCCGGCGCTGACCAGGACGAAGGCGGTATCGCCGGCGCTGATCTCGCCCGGAGCGGCAAACGCCGTCGCCGGGATCAGGAGCGCGACCAGCGCGAGCAGGAGCCGTCGAAGGGTGGAGGTCTTCACGCAGAGACGTCCTGAGCACCCGGCGTGCCGCAAGATCCGGCACCCGCTTTCCAGCGCCCCTCCGACGTCCGCGTAGGACCGACCAATCCGTCCCGACGAAAACGTAGGAGGCGGCCGGCCCGCGGACCTGCTATCTCGACGGCGTGTCGGACGCACTGGTGCGCGCCTTCGGCCTCGTGAAGCGCTACGAAGACGTGGTCGCCGTGAACGGGCTCGACCTGGAGATCGGCCGGGGCGAGTGTCTCGGGCTCCTCGGTCCAAACGGCGCCGGCAAGACCACCACCGTCGAGATGCTCGAGGGCCTGACGCGGCCCGACGGGGGCCGGATCGAGCTCTTCGGGCAGTCCTGGGGTCAGGGCCACGATCGGGCGCTCCGGGCCCGGCTGGGCGTCCAGCTCCAGGAGACGCGCCTCGGCGAGAAGCTCACGGTCGAGGAGACGCTCCGGTTGTTCCGCAGCATGTACCCGCGCGGGCGATCGGTGGACGAGGTCATCGCCGAGCTCGAGCTGGAGGAGAAGCGGAAGAGCTGGGTCGGCAAGCTCTCGGGCGGCCAGCGACAGCGCCTGGCGCTGGGTTGCGCGCTGGTGAGCCGGCCCGAGATCCTTTTCCTCGACGAGCCCTCGACGGGCCTCGATCCGCAGGCGCGCCGGAAGGTCTGGGAGATCGTCGAGCGCTTCCGCGCCGAAGGAGGTACCGCCCTCCTCACCACCCACTACATGGACGAGGCGGCGCACCTGTCGAACCGGGTGGCGATCGTCGACCACGGCAAGGTGATCGCGGAGGGGACACCCTCCGAGCTGGTCGCGTCGCTGGTCGCGGCCGACCGGATCGAGCTCGAGGTGGCCGAGCCGATCGATCCCGAGTCCCTCGTCGGGATCGACGGCGTGCGGTCCGCGTCGAGGACCGACTCCAGAGATCATCCTGGCGGCGCAGTCGGCCTCGTCCGCGCTGCCGGCGGTGCTGCGGGCGCTGGGCGGCCGCGGCATCGAGCCGGCGTCGATCGCGACCCGGCACGCCACGCTCGAGGACGTGTTCATCCATCTCACCGGTCGAGGGCTCCGCGATGACTGATCTCTCCGTTCGCCACCCGCTCCTGGAGATGACGCGATCGCACCTGCTCGAGCTGATGCGGGAGCCGGGGATCATGTTCTGGGTCTTCGGCTTCCCCATCATGCTGGCGGTGGTGCTGGGCATCGCCTTCCGCTCGCGCGGGCCCGAGAAGGTGGGCGTGGCGGTCGTCGGCGATCCAGCGCGCGTGGAGAGGGCGGTGCGCGCGCTGGCCGAGCAGCCCGATCTCACGGCCGAGGCCATGGCGCCCGAGGCGGCCGCCGAGGCCCTGCGCAAGACGAAGGTGGCCCTGGTCGTCGACGTCGGCACAGTCACCTCGAGTCGGACGGTCTATCACTTCGATCCGCTACAGCCGGAGAGCCGCGCCGCGCACCTCTCCGCCGACGATGCGCTGCAGCGCGCCGCCGGCCGCCGCGACGTGCTGGAGCCGCTCGACCGACCGGTGGAGGAGCACGGCAGGAGATACATCGACTTCCTCCTCCCCGGCCTGTTGGGCCTCAACCTGATGGGGTCGAGCCTGTGGGGCGTCGGCTACGCGATCGTCGATGCGCGCGCGCGCAAGCTGATGAAGCGCATCGCCGCCACTCCGGTGCGACGCGCGTACTACCTCTTGTCGTTCGTGCTCTCGCGCATGGTGCTGCTGGTGCTCGAGGTGGCACTCCTCATCACGTTTGGCGCGCTGGCGTTCGACGTCCGAGTGCAAGGCAGCTTGCTCGATCTGGGGCTGGGCGCGACGTTCGGCGCGGCCAGCTTCGCGGGGCTGGCGCTCCTGGTCGCGGCCCGACCGACGCGCCCTGAGGTGGCCTCGGGGTGGATGAACTTCCTGATGATGCCCATGTGGCTGCTCTCCGGATCGCTGTTCTCGTACGAGCGCTATCCGGAGTTTCTGCACCCGTTCCTCCGGCTCCTGCCCCTGACGGCGCTCAACGACGCGCTCCGGGCGGTCATCAACGACGGCGCCTCGATCTTCTCCCGCGGCTCCGAGCTCCTGGTGCTGGCCGTTTGGGGCGGCCTCAGCTTCGTCCTGGCCCTCCGCTGGTTCCGCTGGCAGTGAGAGCGATCATCCCGGGGGGCGCACGCCTGGACGACCGTTGCCAGCGCCGGCCTGGGCGGCTACCACGCCCGTTCATGCGCTCCCCGACCGCGCTGGTCGCGCTCTTCGCCTCCGGCTGCTACACGCTCACGCCATACGAGACGATCGAGAAGATCCCCATCCGGTCGGCGCCTCCGGGAGCGCTGATCACGATGACGGACGAGACCGGCAGCAAGGCGATCGGGAACGCGCCGCTCGACGCAGACGTGACCGTGGTCCACGACCGCTACGACTTCAACGCCGCGAGCAGCTGGGTGATCACGGGCCTGTCGCTCGTCTTGTTGGGGCTGTCGATCGGCTTCGCCATCAAACCGCCCGACGAGACCGTAGAAGCCACCGGGACCGTGCGACCGAACCAGCTCGTGCGCATCATGGCGATCACCGGGGCGGTCACGTTCGGAATCACCAGCCTGTTCGCGGTGCCCGTCACCATCGTCGGGCACCTTCACGACGGCGAGGATCTGAGCCTCCACTACAAGACCGGCGTCCCGAGCTTTCAGGCCAAGCTCGCCGGCTACACGGACGCGACCACGCGGCCCGATCCCGCCGTGATCCCGCCGCCGGAGCCGCTCGCGCTCGAGCTCCGGCCCGGGGAAGGCTCGGCGGTGATCGGGCGGGTCGAGGCGGTGGACACGTCGAACCGGCCGGTGCTGGCGATCTTCGATCTCGATCCCGGCAACAGCGGCGTCAGCCCCGACATCGCGGCGCAGCTCTCGGAGTATCTCACCGCCAAGCTGGCCGGCGGCGGACGCTATCGGGTGGTACCGCGCAGCGAGCTCCGCGATCGCCTCGGGGTCGAGAAGCGAACCTCGTACAAGGACTGCTTCGACGAGGCCTGCCAGATCGAGCTCGGCAAGGCGGTCGCGGCCGAGAAGACGCTCGCGCCCAAGCTGATCCGGGTGGGCGCCACCTGCGCGCTCACCGCGACTGTGTTCGATCTGAAGAGCGAGGCGGCGGATGCCGCTCAGACGATTCGAACCGCCTGCGAGCAAGAAGGATTGATGGACGCGATCGACAGCGTGGCCGATCGCCTCTCGGAACGTTAATCAGAGTGGGGTTGCCGGGGCCCGATCATTCCGGCATGGGCTGCGGACCGGGGGTGATGCCCGCGATGTCCGGATCCTCTCCCTCGACCACATCGGAGCGAGAGTCTTTTTCCGACTGGCGGACCTGTCGCCGCTCCTCTTTCCGCTGTCGCTTCTCGGCTCGCTTGAGCTCTTTCTGTCGCTTGCTGATCGAGGGACGGTTCTTGCCTGCCATTCGACCTCCTCACCCGGAGAAAAAGGATCCTCAGCGAGCGTTTACCAGCGCGAGTCGCGACCTCGGTTTCCGCCGCCGCGGCCGCCGCGACCACCGCCGCCACCGCCGCCGCCCTTGTCATGGCTCTCGTTGACCTTCAGGGTCCGGCCGCCGAGGACCTGACCGTCAAGGGCGGCAATGGCGCTCTTGGCGTCTGCCTCGCTGCCCATCGTCACGAATGCGAAACCGCGGGGACGTCCGGTGTCCCAATCCATGATCACGGCGACTTCCTGAACCGTCCGGCCGTCGGCCGCGAACGCTTCGCGAAGGTCTTCCTCGGTCGTGTCGTAAGAGAGATTGCCAACGTACAGCTTGCTACCCATATGAAGGGATGCCCTTTCTCGATCTGTCCAAAGCCGAATGCGTCCAAAAGGGCGATCCGCGGAACAGAAGCTTTCGCCTCTCGTGACAGGTCAGCGGTCTGAATGGAAGAGAAATCGCGAGGTCGGATCTTTTTTAGAGGCGCAAAACCCGGATCGGCGCCAGCTCGACGATCTCACCTGCGCGCACATCGCCCCGGATGGCGCCGTGGTGTCCGAACGGCACGTCGACGTGGACCCATCCGGCGGGAATCTGCATCTCGTACCAGCCCTCTTCATCGGTCTCCGCGTGAATGTTTCGGGTGTGGAGCGATAGCCCGACGACCTCGACGCGCGCAAGCGGCGCGCCGCCCGGATCGACCACACGACCGCGCACGGTACCGAACGGTTCGAGCGCGATCGCGCCCGTGTCGGTCGTGCTTCCGGAGCGAACGATCGCTTCGAACACCGCGCTCGCCGACTCGGAGAGAACCTGCACACGCCACTTGCCCGGCGAGAGCCCTTCGAGGTGCCACGAGCCGTCGCGCGCGGCGATCGTCTCGGTTCGATCGAAGAGCGGCTCCCGCTTCGCGCACAGCTCGAAGGCGGTCGCCCCCACCACGCGCCCCGACATCGCGCCCGGCGGATCGATCATCAACGTCAGGCGCTGATCCGTGCGCACGCCGCTCGCGATCAGCTCGTCACCCTCGGGGCGATACGCCAGGACCGTGTATGTGCCCTGGGCGAGGTGCTCGATGGCGAACCGACCCATGTCGTCGGTGAGCACCGCGACGGACTCGTCGTTCCGGGCGATCGAGAATCGCCTCACCGTACTCGTCCTCGTCCCCCGACTCGCGCGCCACGGCCACCAGGACGCCCGGGAAGGGCGCGGCGTTGCCATCCACGACTCGGCCCTCGATCCGCTGGTCGCTGCCCTCGACCTCAATCTCGATCTCGAGGTCCTCGCCGGCGTGCACGTCGACGTCGACGCGCGCCGAGCTGCCGTCGGGCTTCATCAGCTCACCGAGTCCGATGCGCTCCGGGATCAACGTGTACTTCCCGGGGCTCCGGCCCTCGAAGCAGAACGTGCCGTCCGCCGAGCCATGGAAGTCGCTCGACATGTTGTGGAACTCGGTGCCGTCCTCGAAGTGCACGATGGTGACGTGACCGCGATGGATCGGACGTTCGTCGGGATCGAGGATGCGCCCGCGGATCGTCGCGCCGCGCGCCAGCACCATGCGGAGCTCACCGATATCGACGTCGTCGACCGCGACGTCAATCTCGGCGTGGGCGCGCGCCCCGTTGGCGCCGGCGGTGAGGCGGTAGCGCCCGGGCCGGATCCCGTCGTACCTGAAGCTTCCGCCGGCCTGCTCGGCGGGCGCGAGCCCCCAGCCGCCGTGATAGAGCGCGACCGAGGCGCCCTCGATGTCGCGGCCGTCCTCGTCGACCACCGCGCCGGTGATCTGGAAGCCCCGCCGCACGGGAAGGATCAAGCCTTCGACGTCGTCGTCGAGCTGGATCTCGCGCACCGAGACCTCGATGTAGGGGCCGGCGTCGACGATGATCTGCCAGCGACCCGGATCCACGCCGCGGATCTCGAAGCTGCCATCGTCCTGGATCTCACCGGTCCGGCGCCCGCCGTCGGGGGCGACCAGGCGGACGAAGCCCCGGCGATGCAACGGCTCCGGCAGCACCACGCGCCCCTGGATGCGGAGGCAGCGTGTGAGGTCGATCTGGATCTCGCGTGAGGTCTCACGATAGCCGAGCGCGACGCTGGCAGTGGTGCCGCGCCAGTCGTCGGCGAACACGCGCGGCTCGTAGCGTCCGGGCGGCAGGCCGCGCAGGCGGAAGCGACCCTCCTCGTCCGACTCCGAGTGGACCTCCTCGGCGACGTGGTACGAGCGGTGAACCGAGACGGTCGCGCCCGCGATCGGGTCGCCGCTGGCGGCGTCGACGACGCGACCGATCAGGACCGACTCGGGTGTGACGGTGATGCGCACCTCGCGCGCGGGCGCCACCACGCAGGCGGTACCGGGCGCGTAGCCCACGGGCTCCGACCACACCCAGACGCTCTCGCCGGCGGGCGCATCCACGGAGAATCTGCCCACCTCGTCGGCGGTGCACGACGCCTCGAACTCGTCGGCCTCCGCGCGAACGACGGCTCCACCGATCGGACGTCCCACCCGATCCACGACTACGCCGCTGATCTCTTCCATCGCGCGGGGTGGGAGCTTGCCGCCGAAAACGATCTCAGTCCACGGGGGTGGGGCTCGATCGGTGCGGATGGCGGTGGTGGATGTCCGGCCTATGGGGATGCTCGTGCCGGATCGCCTCGTGTGCGTGAAGATGGTTGTGCCAGCGCCCGGTCGGAGCGGCTTCGTGCGGGTGATCGTGGTGTCCGTCGTCGTGCCGATGCCAGTGGGTGTGCTCGACCGACGGGTGGGAATGGACGTGTCCGTGAGGCTCCCGGCGCATCAGTGCGACCGCTGCGATCATCAACGCCGCCGCCACCGCCTGACCGGCGGTGACGGGCTCGCCGAGCGCGATCCACGAGAGGGCGGCGCCGAACAGCGGCGCCGTCGCGAACAGGATCTGTGAGCGCGCAGCTCCGAGCTGCTGCGCGCCCGCGATGTAGAGCACCAGCGAAGCGCCGTAGCCGATCGCGCCGACGCCGATCGCCGGGAGCCAGAGCGCCCGGGGTCCCGCAGCGGATCCGAGCACGAACGAGAGCGCGAGGTTCGTGCTGCCCGCGATCAACCCTTTGGCGAGCGCAATCTGGGAAGCCGTGAAGCCATCGATCCCGGCGGTGAGCTGGTTGTCGAGTCCCCAGCACAGGCACGCCCCCGCCACCAGCACTGCCGCGGTCAGACTGCCGGCCTCGAAGGGCGCCGCCAGCACCACGCTCGCGGTGACGATCAGCGCGACCGCGACGACCAGGCGGCGGGTCGCGTGCTCACCGAAGAACAGGAGTCCGAGGACCAGGGTGGCGGGCGCCTCGAGGACGAGCCACAGCGAGACGTGCGCGGCGGGCGCGGCCCGGAGCCCGAACAGGAGCAGGACGGGAGCGATCGCGCCGCCGAACACGACGGAGCCGCCGAGCCTCGACAGGTTCGGACGCTCGAGCCGGGGGCGGCGGGATCGGAGCGCGCTGGGCAGGACGCCGGCGGCGGCGCCGAGATAGAGGAGCCCGGCGACCTGGAGCGGCGGCAGCGTTTGGAGGAGGACCTTGGCGGCGGGCGCGGCGGCCCCGAAGAGCAGCGCTGCCAGCAGACAGAGCGCCATGGTCCGAATCTACGGCAGATTGACCACGATCGAAACCGAGGCGCTGGTCTCGCCCGCGGGTGCGATGGTGACCTTCGCGTTGGGGAGAGACACGCCGTCGCCCGAGTCAGGCGAGAGCGTCTGCTCGAGGTTCTGATTCCGGTCGACCACGCCCAGTATGGAGTAATCGCCCGCGTGCACCTGCTCGAGGAAGATCTCTGCGCTGGTCGCTCCGGCCGCGGCGGTGGTGCGGATGTGCCTGCTGATGTTGCATCCGGAGAGCGAGCACTCGCTCACGCTGAGGACCACCCAGATGTCCGCCTCGCTCGCGAGCGGCTGCGACCAGGTCACCCGGGTGCGCAGGTTCGGCATCGGGGGGAAGGGCCCGTCGCCCGTCCCCTGCGTGACCAGGCCGTCGGTGAAGCCGGCCGGGAGCGCCCGCGTCTCGACCCGCCGCGCGTCCCAGTAGACGTGCGGCTGTCCCATCACCATCACGTCGAACACCACGCGATCGTCTCCTTCGAAGTCGTAGACGGCATCGATGTAGTCGCACCCGCAATCGACGTGACAGAAGCGCCAGGTCTCCGCCGACGCGTCGTGCTCGACCAGTACCGTCCGATCGTCGCGCTGCAGGCCGAGGAAGTAGCCGCCGTTGCGATAGGTGAGGACGTCCTTTCCGCCGTGCGTCTCCACCGAGAAGCCGAAGCGAAGGGCGTTCTGTTCGTCGACGTCGACGCGGCCGAACATGAATTGATCCGTCGCGGCGCGAAGGTCCACATTCACCATCGTGAAGTCGCCGAGCGGCGTTCGCGTCGCCGGGCCGGACCACAGGCCCGCGAGCCGATCGAGGAGCTCCAGACCCTCCGGTGATCCGCTCACCATGCCGGCATCGTCGCCCATCGAGCCGTCAATCTGGCCTGCATCTTGGTCGGCCTGACCCGCGTCGGTGTGCGGCGAGGGGTTGCTCGGGGGGCGAGCGCGGGTCGGCGAGCAGGAGAGACCGAGGCTGAGGGTGAGGGTGAGGAGGGGCAGTGGGAGACGCATCGACGCCGGGATACAACGCGGGTCCGCTCCCTGGCGATGGGCGGCCTGAGCTTGAGCGTCGTCACCCGGACGCCGCCGGGGTATGCTGCGCGGGTGCGGGCGCCGGCGGCACTCTCCCTGGCCATCGCCTCGATCGCGGGTCTCTCGGGTTGCCCGAACGAGTGCGAGTCGGTGGCGCCGAGCTTCGAGCTCGACATCCGATCGATGCCAGGCGCGGGCTCCATCGAGGTGGTCGTGGAGGTCGGCGGGGTCGAGCGCGTCCGGACGTTCAACCTGGGCGACGCGCTCGACGACGGCGAGACCTCACTGGTGGTGGTGCTGGAGCCTCCGCCGGCGGAGGACTTCGATCTGAACGCAACTGTAACCGCGTTCTCAGGCACCGACCTCAATGGGGGCGTGATCGCGGTCGCCCGGGACACCTTCTCGGGCACGCCGGACGGTTGCAACCTTTTCAAGCTCGACCTGAGACCGCCGGGCCCCGACGCCGGCATGCCCGACGCAGGCCCCCAGGATCAGTGCCGGCCCGGCTGCGGGAACGATACGACCTGCCACCTGTCCTGCGACCTCACCTGCTTCATGTGCAACCTGGATTGCGCGGGCGGGACCGAGAGCTGCGATCCGGTCTGCGACAACGGGCACACCTGCGCGATCGACTGCGCCGGAACCGACGATTGCGACGTTCGCTGCAGCACCGGCAGCAACTGCGAAATCTCGTGCACCGACTCCGCGGTTTGCAAGGCTCGTTGCAACGGAGGGGCGAGCTGCAAGCTCGACTGCCAGAGCGCCGCGGATTGTCACTTCACGCTCTGCGCCGGTGGCGACGCGACCTGCGCCGACGGGTCGATCGTGTGCAACCGCGCCTGCCAGTAGTCTTGGGGGCGTTTCGCGCGGTGGCTTGATCATCGATCCGGATCGGGTACAGCATCGCGCCGATGTTCCGCGTGTTCTGCTTCACCGCCGCTCTTTCGATCGCGCTCTGTGCGTGTCCGTCCGAGCCCAAGCCGACCGCCCCGACGGTGCAGACTCCGGCGCCGGTGACGTTGAAGAAGGGCGCGCCGCTGAGCCTGAAGCCGATGCCCAGCAAGATCGTGCCGGTGACCACGCGGCCCACGGTCGATCCCAACAAGCCCCACAGCGCGCCCGATTTCGTCACCCGCGGCTCGGGCGTCTTCGACGAGAACGGCAAGCGGTGGTTCTACGGCGTGGGAAAGGCCAACGGCATCGACAACGCCATGCGTGCCCACCTGATCTCGGACCGGGCCGCCGACGCCGAGCTCGTCAACCAGCTCCGTGCCTACAACCAGAAGGCGCTCGACATCGTCGGCATCCAGCTCCGCACCAAGGCGGACAACCTGGCGATCGCGGAGGCGGAGAAGGCGGAGATCGTCGATCACTGGATCGATCACGAGAACGACGCCTGGCTCTCGGCCCACCGGCTCGACTCCGCCGCCTACGCCGAGAAGCTGGCGCAGACGCTCGCCCTCTCCCCGGAGGTGCAGGCCAAGATCGGCCTTCCCTGATCTCGGGGCCGCTCGGGCATCGCCCTCGCGCTCATGGTGCGGCTGCGACCTGGCCGGCCTCGTCGATGACGCAGCGCCGGCGCACCAGACCGAGGTGATAGACCTCGAGCATCCCTCGGACGACGCGCGGGCTGGCGTGGGGACGAACCTTGGCGACGTCGCGCGCGATGCCCTCGAAGACGGCGCGGCACTCCCGGCGGTCCGCCCGATCGGGGCGGGCGAGGCGGGAGACGTCGGTGAGGAAGCGGGTCACGTCCTCGCTGGTAGAGAAGCGGCCGGGCTCGTCGGGGAGGCAGCCCATGTCGGAGAGTGGGCCGTAGAGCAGCGCGGCGCCGTCGAGGTGCTCCTCCCGATTCTCGCGAAGCTCGTGGGCGATGCGGCGCTCGTCCTCCACCCAGCGCGCGGCCAGCGGACGGTACGCCTCGACGAGGTGGGCGCAGAACGGGGTCTGGGTGGAGATGGCGACAAGATCGCGGTCGGCGAGGGCCTGGGCGACCGAGCGGAGCTTGACCGGCGAGCGGCCGCGGCGGCGTTCGAGGTGGACGTCGGTCTGCTGGGCGAGGCGGGTGATCTCGCGAGCGCGGGACTCGATCGCCTCGAGCACGATCGGGTCAGCGGCGGTCGAACGAAGCGCGACCAGCCGCCGCGCGAGCGCATCGCTGGAGCCGAGCGACACCGCATGCGTCTCGGCCCAGGCGAGCTCGAGCCCCTGTCGAAGCGTGAACGTGGGTCGGTCCTGATAGACGGCGCCGTCGACGCCGTGGGCTTCGGCTTTCTCGATCAAACGATCGAGCTCCGCGAGCTGCGAGGGTGGTCCGAAGCAGAGCCGCAGCGAAGCGAGCAGGCCGTGGGTGTCGAACAGGAAGTGGAGCGGACCGACGAAGACGCGGGCGCGGCTGAGATCGACGTCGGGCACCCGGTCGAAGCCGTGGCGGCGGGCGCGACGGGCGATCGCGTCCTCGAAGGAATCGCGCTCCGGGACGCGCACGTGCCAGCGCACGCGCTCGAGGTGCGAGAGCATCTCCTCGAAGCGCTGGCAGTGGCGCCCTTCGTCCTCGAGGACCATCAGTCGGAGCGCCAGCGCGGCCAGGCTGTCCTCGGTGTGGACGAAGCCGCGGGGTCGGGTGCGCTCGTCGGGACACGCAGCCAGGATCCCGACGTGAGGATCGGGCGTGACCTCGGCCCGGGCCACGCGCGCCTTGGCGAGGACGAACGTGGGGTCGTGCGAGACGGCCTCGCGGAAGCGCTGGACGGCCGCGGCGTGCTGGCCGTCCTCGAGCGCCTCCAGGCCGGCGCTCCAGGCCACGAAGGCGTCCCAGCTCTCGGTCGGCGAGGAGAAGAGGATGTCGCTGAGCACCCCGAGGTCGGTCGGCACGCCGATCTCCTCGATCACCTCCTCCACGATCGCCTTCTCGACCGCGACGAAGTCAGCGCTGGGCGCCCGCCGATCCAGCACGGCGACCTCCTGGCCCTCCTCGTCGGTCAGCACCAGGTCGGCGCGAAGCTCGCCCTTCGTCTCGATGGAACCGGTGAGCAGGTACGCGCCGTGCGTCCGGCGCGCGATGGCGACGCGGCCCTCGACGGTGTTGCGCTCGAGCGCTCCGGCGCTCTCCACCGGGCTCACCGCGAGACCAGGCACGCGGGCGAGGTCGTTCCGCAGCAGCTCTGCGAAGCCGCGGCCGATCCCGGCGTCGCCTCCCGAGGAGAACGAAACCACGGTCACCGCGATGGCGAGGCCGCCGACCACCGTCTGGGCCTAAACATGCGGCTCGCTCTTGTCCATTCAAACGAACGTACTTCGATGCGATCTGCCTCACCCGACGCGGAACTCTCCAGTCTCGATCGTTGGTCAGGGGGTTGCTGCGAGCACGTCGAGCTGTCGCTGGATGGCCTCACGCACGTGTCGATCGAGGGCCTCCGGCGTACCGAACTCGGACGGCGCGATCGCGTCTCCGATCCGATAGCGAAGCTTCGCCGGCACCGGGATGTGCGGCCAGGGACCGATCGCGAGCCCCCACGGCAGCGACACGTGCACCGGGAAAATGCTCGAGCGGACCAGGTGCGGCAGGTGCAGGCGCTCGGCGAGCCGACGTCCGTCGGAGAGGACGAAGAGCGTGTCGTGCGCCCCCGCGTTGGCCACCGGGACGATGGGCACATTCGTCTCCATGGCGAGCCGCGCATAGCCCTTTCGGCCGCCGAAGCGGACCTTGTAGCGATCGCGGTGCGGGCGCCAGGTGTCGAGATCACCGCCAGGCATCACCAGCAGATCGCGCTTCCATTCGGAGAGCACGCGCAGCGCGGTCTCGCGGTTGGCGTCGACCACTCCGCGCGCACCGAAGTAGCGGCGCGTCGCGCCGGTGGAGAGGATGATCTCGTGCGCCATCGGGTGGACCGGGCGCACCACGCCGAAGTGTCGATACCAGGCGACGATCAGACCCCAGACGTCCGGGATGGTGGTGCCGCCGGAGTGGTTCGAGACCAAGAGCACCGGAGGATCGGGCATCCGGCCGAGGCCCTCGATCTCCAGCGGGAAGTACGACTTCTCCCCGAACAGCCGGCCGACGCGGGAGAGCGTCTGCTCCACCGCTTTGGGGTCGAAGTCCTCGGCGCGGCGGCCGAACGTCCCCGTGCCATTTGGAAACAACCAACGAAGAAGCCGCGATTTCCCAGGCTTCGCTGTGCCGGCCTTGACGACGCCCATCCCGCCTCGTGGATCATACGCTCGTTGAGCGACCTGAGCGATCGATTGGCCACTGCGGTGGTGCGAATGCGAGGTCACCGCAGCCGGTGGGTGGACACCGAGGTCGGTCGCGTTCACCTTCTCGACATCCGCGGTCGCGGCACACTGCCGCCGGTCGTGATCCTTCACGGGTTCAGCGCGGCGGGCGCCCACTATGCCCCGCTCATCTTCCGGCTGGCTCGCCACGTGGAGCGGGTCATCGCGCCAGATTTGCCGGCGCACGGGCTCTCCGAGGTGCCGTCGAACCTGGGTGCAGGCTCGATCCGGGACGGGCTGTTCGCCGCGCTCGACGCCGTGCTCGATCGCCCCGCAGTGGTGGTCGGCAACTCGATGGGTGGCCTGGCCGCGGTCCACTACGCCCACTCTCGTCCCGAGCGGGTCGCCGGTCTGGTGCTGATCTCGCCCGCGGGCGCACACTCGAGCTCCGACGAGGTGGAGCAGCTCCGCAGCGTCTTTCGAGTGCCCTCTCACCGGGCAGCGCTCGAGTTCGTCGACAGACTCTTTCCGAGACGCAGCCGGCTGCGGCACCTCTACGCGCTCGGCGTCCGCAGCAAGTTCCGCCGGCCGGCGATGCAGCGGCTCCTCTCCGCGATGGAGCATGAGATCGTCCCCCCCGAGATCCTCGCGGGGCTGGCGGTGCCGACGCTGGTCATCTGGGGCGGCGCCGAGCGCATCCTGCCGCGCACGCACCTCGAGTTCTACCGGCGCCACCTCCCGATCCATGCGCGGTTCGAGGAGCCGAAGGACTTCGGCCACACGCCGTTTCTGGATCGAGCCGACGAGGTCGCCGCGCGCATCCGCCACTTCATGCGCCGCGATCTACGGCGGGGATGATCGCCCGCGCCTGAGTTCGGTGCAGACAGCCGGAGCAGCGGCGATCCCTCATGGGCTGGCGCCGCCCGGCCCGTTCGGGCATGCCTGCCGTGCCATGCCCGCTGCGCTCCAGGTCCGTTCGCTCACCAAGAGCTTCTCGAGGCGGACCCGGGGACCTGGCCTCGGCGGTCTCCTCCGCGCCTATCTCTCGGGCTCGACCGAGACGATCGACGCCGTGAAGAACCTCGACCTCGAGATCGAGGCGGGTGAGTCGCTGGCGCTGATCGGCCCGAACGGCGCCGGCAAGAGCACCACCATCAAGATGCTGACCGGCATCCTCTTCCCCACCGGCGGTGAGGCGCGCGTCCTCGGGCTCGTCCCCTGGGAGGAGCGGACCCGCCTCGCGATGAACATCGCCACCGTCTTCGGACAGCGCTCGCAGCTGTGGTACGACCTGCCGCCCGGCGAGAGCTTCGATCTGCTGGCGCGCATCTACGAGCTGCCGCGGAGCGAGTACCTGTCGCGTCGGGCCGCGCTGGTTGAGCGCTTCGAGCTCACGCCTCTTCTCTCGACCGCGGTGCGAAAGCTCAGCCTGGGCCAGCGGATGCGCTGCGAGATCGCCTCGTCGCTGCTCCATCGACCGCGCGTGCTCTTCCTCGACGAGCCGACGATCGGCCTCGACGTGCTCGCCAAGCAGGAGATCCGCGCGCTGATCCGCGAGCTCAACATCGACGAGGGCGTGACCGTCCTCCTCACCTCGCACGACGCCGGTGACATCGAGGACCTCTGCAAGCGGGTGGTGGTGATCAACCACGGGACCGCCGTGTTCAACGATCGGGTCAGCACGCTCAGGCGTCGCTATCTCCGGAAGAAAGTGATCGACCTGAAGCTGTCTGCGCCCGCGCCCGAGCTCCCGGTGCTCGAGGGCGTCACGACCGTGGTCGCCGGGACGTACGGCATCAAGCTCGAGGTCGACACCGATCGCCAGCCGATCGAGCGCGTGCTCACGACGCTGGTCACCTCCCTCTCGATCGCCGACATCACGATCGAGGATCCTCCGCTCGAGGAGATCATCGGCGCGATCTACCGCGACCGATCACCGTCGAGCCGCGAGGAGTTGCGATGACCGAGCTCGCTCTCCGGACCACCGGCGGGCTGGGCGCCTCCGCGGTCAAGCTCTTCGCGGTCATCGGGATCAGCATCAATCGCCGGCTGGCCAACCTCGGCGAGGTCCTGGTCCGCTCCACCTTCCTCGTCATGGTGCTGTTCGTGTTCGCGCAGCTCTGGCGGACCGTCGGCGAGCGCGTCGAGGCCCACCCGGGCGGCTACGACATCGCCCACTTGGTCTGGTACCTCGCGTTCGCGGACGCCATCGTCTTTACGACCGGAGGGACCTGGGATCTCGATCTGGATCGCGAGGTGCGCACGGGTGACATCGCGTATCGACTGGCCCGCCCGCTCTCCTATCCGGTCTATCACTTCGCGCGCGCCTTCGGTGATCGGCTGGTCCGCTTCGGCGTGTGCCTGACGGTCGGTGCGATCGTCTCGCTCGTGCTGGTGGGTCCGATCCGGTTGACGGCGGCGACGGTGGGGGCGGGCCTGCTCACCTCGCTCGTGAGCCTGGCGGTCGACGAGATGATCACGCTCTCGGTTTCGTTCGGCGCCTTCTGGATCGAGAACACCTCGGGGCTCCACCTCCTGTACCGCCGCGCCGCGCTGCTCCTCGGCGGCGCCTTCATCCCGCTGGAAGCGTATCCGGAGTGGCTCGGCCGCGTGTGCCGGCTCCTCCCCCTGCGGCACCTGGTCGCGGGCCCGGCGCGGCTCTACCTCGGCGAGGGCCCCGGTACGCTCCTCACCGTGCTCTCGGCACAGCTGGTCCTCGCCGCGGCCGCGCTCGCGCTGCTCGTCGCCGTCTATCGGCTCGGCATCCGCCGCGTCGCGGCCCAAGGAGGATGATCGTGCGGGCATCGCTCCGACTGATCGCCGCCTACTTCCACGCCAACCTGCAGGCGGCGCTCGAGTACCGCACGTCGTTCTTCGGCGAGGTCTTCGCGATGCTGGTGAACGACGTCATGTGGCTCGTGTTCTGGGTGGCGTTCTTCGAGCGGTTCCCTGCGGTCGCCGGCTGGGGTCGTCCGGAGATCGTGACGCTCTGGGCGGTGGTGGCAGCCGCCGTCGGCGTGGCCACCACGGTCTTCGGCAACATGATGCGCCTCGCCGGGATGATCGATCGCGGCGAGCTCGACTTCTTCCTCACGCTGCCTCGGCCGGTCCTGCTGCACGTCCTGATCGGCCGGATGAGCCTGAGCGCCTGGGGCGACGTCATCTTCGGCGCCGCGGCCTTCGGCTTGCTCGCCCACCCGAGCGCCGTCGACTGGGCGCTGTTCGCGCTCCTGACGGTCTCGAGCGCCGGCATCCTGGTGGGCTTCGGAGTGATCACCAGCAGCGTCGCGTTCTGGCTCCACAACGCCGAGGGCGCTGCCCAGCAGGGGATCAACATCCTGATCGGCTTGTCGACCTACCCGACGGTGATCTTCCGGGGCACGGCCAAGCTCGTCCTCTTCACCGCCGTCCCCGCAGGCTTCATCGCCTACGTACCGGCGGAGATCCTCCGCGCTCACCGCTGGAGCTGGCTCGCAGGCCACCTTGCCGTCTCGGTGTTCTTTGTCGCCCTCGGGGCGCTGATCTTCTCGCGCGGCCTGCGCCGTCACGAATCCGGCAACCTGTTCGTCGCGCGGATCTGATCCGCGCGGCTATTTGGCCTTGGCCGCCTGGCTCCGCGCCGTGGACGCGCCCTTTTGACAGGCTGCGATGACCAGCGCGATGGTGACCTTCTTCGCGCCCACCTCGAACTTGCGGTTCTTGAGCTCGGGGCGCTTGTACTCGAGCGTCTTTCCGGTCTCGATGCACTTCTCGAAGGCGGCCAGCGCCTCCTGGTAGAGCTTCTTCTTGTCCTGCGGCGTGGTGGCGGCGTCGGCGTCTCCGAGCTTGTCACGGCCCAGCTCGAGCCCCTTGGCCGGTCCCTCATAGAACGCGAGCGTCGCCTCGAGATCGCCCAGCTTGACCTCGGTCGCCTTGGAGCCCTCGCCGCACCGCTTGAGCACGTCCCTCGCCCTGAGGGCCCGCCCACCCACGACGAACGAGGCGTTCGCGAGCCGGGGATGATCGGCGAGGAGCGCCGCGCCGTTCTTCTGGCAGTCGTGGAAGTGCTCCACCGCCGTGGTGTACGCCTTCTTCTCCTCCTCGGGCGTGAGGCCGCGCGTCGACTTCGCCACCTCGAGCCCCTCGGTCAGGAGCGCGACCGGGCCTTCGCGGAACGCCACCACCTGGGCAGCATCGGCCAGCGCCGCCTCCAGCTCTTGCGCCTTCTTCTTCGCCGCCGCAGCGAACTTCCGGTACGCCTAATCCTCGATCTCGAGGTCGGTCCCCTTGGATAGCTCGTCCCGCACGGTCCCGAGCGCCGCCCCCGCCTCTTTCACCTGGTCGCCGGTCGCGTCCTTGTTCCGCACGGCGGCGAGCGCCGACTTCAGCGAGGCCAGCCCGTTCTCCACCAGGAGCTTCCGCTCCCGCACCTCGATCTGCGTTCGCCGCTTCTCGACGCGCGAGGTCGCCGCCGAGATCTTCTTCCTCGCCTCCAGCGACCAGCTCTTGTAGCGGCCGACGGTGCGCTCCAGCTCCGCGCCCTCGTCGAGCGCCCGACCGGCCGCCTCGATCGAGTCGGTGGCGGCCTTGAACTGATCCTCGCCCGGCGAGAACCCATCGAGCGGATCGATCGCCGACTTCATCGAGGCCAGCGCCGCCGACACCTTGGCCTTCTGGTTCTCGACCGCCACCTCCTCCTTCCGCTCACGAATGTGGCGGCGCGCCTGGGACGCGCTCTTGCGGGCGTCGAGCGCCATCTTTCCGTACGCCCGATCCCTCGACGCGAACGTCTCACCGGCGTCGAGCGTCGACTCCAGCTCGCCGACCAGCTTCTCCGCCTGCTCGAACTCGGCCGGCTCGACCAGACGCGCGCTCGCCTGCTTCACCTCCGCGAGCGCCGCGTTGACCTTGGCGCGCTGCTGCCCGAGCTCGACGTCGAACTTCCGCTGCTCGATCCGGTTGCGCGCGCCCTGGAGGCCTCGCCGCACGTCGAGGACGTACCTGGAGAACGTGCGGTCCTTCGGCATCAGCGGCTCGGCCGCGTCCAGCGTCTTCTCGACGGCCACCACCCCGTTCCGCGCGGCTTCGAACTCGCCCTCGACGGGAGCCTTTCCATTCAAACGAAACAGGGCCTCGCCCAGCGCGATCCGCGCCGTCTCGATCTCACCCTTCTGCTTCGCGATCGCGACCTCGAGCCGCCGGGTCACGATCCACGCCTTTGCGTCGTCGACCTTGCTCTTCACGGAGCTGGCGTAGGCCGCGTAGCGGACGTCGTTGGCGGCCAAGGCGGCGCCGTCGGCGAGCAGCTTCTCGACCCCTCCCACCGCCGCGTCGGCCTCAGTGAAGTCGGCCTCCACGATGTCCTTGTTCTTGAGGCGGGTCAGGTTCTCCTTGAGCGTCTTCCGGGACTGCTCGATGGCGACGCGCTGCCGCTCCACCGAGACCTCGTGCTCCCGCTTGTCGATGAGAGCGCGCTGTGCGTCGAGCTTCTTCCGGGCCGCCGAGATCTGCTTGGCGAACCCCAGGTCCTTGACGATCAGATCGTTCGCGCCCTCGATCGCGGCCTGCACCTTGCCGGCCGCGCCGCGCGCCGACTCGAACTCGGCCGGCATCACGTCACGGCTGCGGAGCCCCTTGAGCGAGATCTCCAGCTCGGACGAGGCCGCCGCGATCGCCTCGCGGCTCAGCTCGATCGCCACCTGCAGCCGGCGCTCCGCCACCTGCTTGCGCTGCCCCGACAGCTGCTTTCGGGTCTCGAGCGCGTACTTCGCATAGTCCCGATCCTGCGGTTCACACTTGCTCGCCTCTTCGACCGCCGAGTCGAGCGCCGACACCGCCTCCTCGGCCGCCTTCAGGTCGGCCTCCTCCGGACGCTTCCGCTTGATGCGCTCGATGGCGTCCTTGAGCGTGGCAGACGCCGCGTCGATCTTCGTGTGCGCGTCGGCCACGGCCGCGGCCAGCTCGCGCTTCCGCACCTCTTCCCGGACCACGGGGACCCGATCGAGCAGCTCGCGATGTCGGGAACGCAGCAGCTCCGCGTCCGGATAGGCGTCGATCTTCGAGTCGATCAACATCTTCTGCGCGGCGTCGAGCTGTTCGACGGCGCGGTCCGGTTGCAGCGAAGCAAGCTCGCTCTCGGCGGAGTTGATCCTGCGCTCCGCCTCGTAGGCGAGCTGCTCCGTCGTTTTGATGGGATCGGGCGGGGGCGGACCCTTCTTCACGGGTCGCGTCGGCGCGCAGCTCGACACGACCGTCGCGAGCAGGAGAAAGACCGCAGCTCTCTCGCACGGCATGGCGGGAGGCTACCGCGAAAGCAGAGTCTGTCCAGACTCGTACCTTGTCCGACAGCGCAGATACGAGGGGCAATCAGCCCCGCTGGAAAGACCTGTCAACCCAACTTGCACCTGAAAAAATATCGTGCACCGGAAGCTTTCCGGCGCTAGCGTCCGCCCCCGTCATGCGTTCATTCAGACTGTTGGCTCTTCTCCTTCTCATCGGCGGATGCGCCGGATCGAAGAAAGCCGAGAACAAAGGTACCGGCGAAACCGCCGCCATGGAACAGATCGGACCGGTTCCGATCGCCTCGAAGAGCGGATCGACGCTCACCGGCAATGTCACCATGAAAGAGGTGGCCAACGGCGTGGAGGTCCACGTCGCCGTCGAGAACGCACCTCCTGGCGAGCACGGGGTCCACGTCCACGAGAAGGGCGACTGCAGCGCCGACGACGGCTCCAGCGCAGGCGGTCACTTCAACCCCGAGGGCCATCAGCACGGCCTCCCCGGCGCGGGTGAGCGACACCTCGGCGATCTGGGGAACATGACGGTCGGCGAGGACGGCACCGGCGAGCTGACCTTCACCGCCGAGGGCGCGAACCTCAAGGAGGGCGACCCGAAGTCTTTCCGCGGCAAGGGCCTGATCGTCCACGAAAAGCCCGACACGGGTGGTCAGCCCACGGGCGAGGCCGGCGGGCGGATCGGCTGCGCCGTCCTGGGCGGGTGAACCTTTCGCCTCGGTCCGACCTCACATAGGCTCCGGTGGAATGGGTCGTCTCGTTCCTACTCTCGTCTACGGCGACCTTCGGGGCGCCGGGCACGAGCTGCTCTCGCGCGGTGATCTCGATCTCCGCTGGGCCCTGACGCTGCACGAAGCGCTCGCGGTCAGCCGGCGGGTCAAGCTGGACCTGGTGATCGCGAGCGACCAGTTCGCCCTCGCCTACCTCGCGTCCCGGGCCGCCCTGCCGCATCGGCCGCCGTGCATCGTGCTGCTCGGCGCCGACTACCTGGCGAAGCAGGACGAGCTTCAGGCGGCCGGCGCGACGGTGCTCGTGTCGGCCAGCGATCCCCGCCGCGTCGTCGAGGCCATCTCCGAGCTCACCGGCCTCACGTTCCGCGATCACCCGCGGGTCCCGCTCCATACGGTGGTCGACGTCCAGATCAAGAACGACAACCACTTTCTGAGCACGTTCGACGTCAGCCTCTCCGGCGTCTGCATCCGCGATCTTCCCAACGCCCGCTTCGGCGACAAGGCCACCATCACGTTCGACCTGTTCGATCCGCCGCTGACGGTCGACGCCATGGTGGTCCGCGCCTTCAACGTTCCCGAGGCGCGCTGCACCGGGCTCTGCTTCACGGATCTCTCGGACGCCGATCGATCGCGCATCGCCGAGCTCGTCCGCCAGGAGCTGGCGGGTCTGCCGATGTTCACCACCACCGACATCGGCGCCCTTCCGGGCGACCGCACCATCGATCTGCTCACCGCGTTGGGGCGGCAGAGCGACGCCGGGCTGTCGGAGTATCTGTCGATGATCCGATCGATCGTGGACGGGACCCGCGACGACGCGCCGAGCTGGGTCTTCGAGGTCGCCGCCAAGCTCACCGACACCGAGCGCCGCGCGATCGTCTCCGCGAGCCCGGCGTGGGCGCGGACCGCGGTCGAGCTCCGGATCGATCTCAAGCGACAGGTCGTCGATCAGGGCGCCGCCTTCGACGTCACCGCGGCGATGGACTTCTGCAAGCTGATGGCCGCCGACGTCGAGGGCTCGACGGACGACGAGGCCGTCGACGCCACCTCGATCCGATCCGCCCTGCTCCGAGGGGTCTACCAGCTTCACCGGCACCAGAAGGAGCGCGAGGCCGTCCGTGCGAGTCGCGGGGCCACGAGCAAGAAGAAGGGCTCGCCGAAGCGACCCGCCTGAGGTACAGCCCACTGCATGGACGGTGGAAGCCGAGTTGCAGAGGTCCTCAAGTCGAACGGCGTAGAGACGCTCTTCACCCTCTGCGGCGGACACATCTCTCCGATCTTGGTGGAGTCGAAGCGCCGCGGGATCCGCGTGATCGATACGCGGCACGAGGTGAACGCGGTGTTCGCCGCCGACGCCACCAGCCGGCTCACCGGTGTGCCCGGCGTGGCCGCGGTGACGGCCGGCCCCGGCGTGACGAACTCGATCACCGCGATCAAGAACGCGCAGATGGCACAGTCTCCGCTGGTCCTGCTCGGCGGCGCGACGGCGACGATGCTGCGGGGGCGCGGGTCGCTGCAGGACATCGACCAGACCTCGTTGATCACGCCCCACGTGAAGTGGGCGGCCCGGCCCAACACGCTGCGCGAGGTGGTGCCGGCGCTCGAGCGCGCGTTCGAGGAGTCGAAGCGCGGCGTGCCCGGACCGGTGTTCGTGGAGCTGGCGGTCGATCTGCTCTACCCCGAGAAGATGGTTCGCGAGTGGTACAAGGCCAAGACCGAGAAGCCGGACATGAACCTGGTGGAGAAGGCGACGTCCCTCTACATCAAGGGTCACCTCAAGTACGTCTTCACCGAGCTCGACGGCCCGGTGATCCATTCCCCCTCGATGCCCCCGATCCCCGATCCCAGCAACGGTGAGATCCGCAACGCCGTCCGCATGATCAAGGACGCCGAGCGCCCGGTCATGGTGATCGGGAGCCAGACGATGCTCCACCCGGACCGGATCCCGGAGCTGATCACCGCGATCGAAAAGATCGGCGCTCCGGTCTACCTGTCGGGGATGGCGCGCGGCCTGCTGCCGACCGGTCACCCGCTCCTGTTCCGCCACAAGCGGCGCGACGCCCTTCGCGAGTCGGACCTGGTGGTGCTCTGCGGCGTGCCCTGCGACTTCCGCCTCGACTACGGCGCCCACGTCGCGCGGGCCAAGGTCATCGGCGTCAACCTCTCCGCCGACGATCTCGACAAGAACCGCAAGCCCGAGCTGGGCGCGCAGTCCGATCCGATGCGGTTCCTCTCGGCAGTGTCCCGGCTCCTGGAGGCCCCGCCCTCGCGACGCACCTGGTTCGAGAAGCTGAAGAGCCGCGAGCTCGAGCGCGAGGCCGAGATCGCGAAGATGGGCGAGCAGAAGAACGCGAACATCAACCCGATCGGTCTCTGCAAGGCCATCGACGCGCGCCTCGGTGATCAGAGCATCCTGATCGGCGACGGCGGAGACTTCGTCGCCACGGCCTCGTACACCCTGAGCCCCAAGCGCCCGCTCTCCTGGCTGGACCCGGGCGTGTTCGGGACGCTGGGCGTGGGGGCGGGCTTCGCGATGGCCGCGAAGGCGGCCCGGCCCGACTCGGACGTCTGGATCCTGTATGGGGACGGCGCGGCCGGCTTCAGCGTGATGGAGTTCGACACGTTCGCGCGACACGGCCTCCCGGTCATCGCGGTGGTGGGCAACGACGCCGGCTGGACCCAGATCCTCCGCGATCAGGAGCCGATCCTGGGCGACCCGGTCGGCTGCACGTTGACGCACATGGACTATCACAAGGTGGCCGAGGGCTGCGGCGCCCGGGGTCTCCGGGTCGACTCGATGGCCGAGGTGAACGCCACCCTCGACGAAGCGGTCCGCCTCTCCCGTGCGGGTCATCCGGTGCTCGTCAATGCGATCATGGGGCGGTCGGACTTCCGGAAGGGCTCCCTGTCGATGTGACGCAACTTCCGCCGACGCCCGCCGATAACCTCGATCGCAGATGGAGACCCGCCTCCACACCTCCACCGCTGGCGCCGCCGCCATCGACGACGCGTCGAGCGGTTCCGGGTTCCGGTTCGACCAGCTGACCGGCGGGCTTCCGCTCTTCAAGCTCAAGGTCGGCCTCGACCGGGAAGGCCTCATCGGCGCGCTGGCCGCCGCCTATCTGCGCGTCGAGAACGGCGTGAACGAGCGCCTCAAGTCGATCATGGGGGCGTGACGGCCGCGTGGACCTCTCCTGGCTGTCCGAGCTCTTCGAGCAGCGCGACCCGACCGGCGAGCCCCGCTACTCACACCGCGAGATCGAAGACCTGATCGCCACGATCCTCCTCACGATCGGCTTCGACCCTAGGACCACGCCCCCGGTACTGCTCGGGATCATCGAGGCGTTCGCAGAGCGCGCCGGCGTCACACCGGGCGAAGCGCGCGAGGCGTCGCAGGAGAAGATCGAAAGTTATCTCCGTCAGAGCCCGCTCCGTCCCGAGCTCACGGTCGCCTTCCAGCAGCATCTTCGCGAGAGCTTCGCCCGCAAGGACACCGGTGCACTCGAGCAAGCGTTCGCGCGCTTCGCGGCGACGGATCTCTCGAAGCGTGCGCCCGATCGCAAACGCACGGAGGGATCGGTACCCGGTTACCTCGCGATGCTCGCGCACCGAGATATCGACTAGTCGGTGCAAGACGGGTTGACGCGCGTCCTTGTCGCGTCGAGCCCGACTGTGTTTATTCGCGCTCCATAACCTTCGGATAGGAACGGGCGAGAGGAATGAACGTGAGAACTTTCTCGGCGGTAGCAATCTGCGGTCTGACGCTGGCGGCGTCGGTCGCGGAGGGGAGTCCATCAGGATCGAACCGGTTGAAGGCGCATCGTATGGCTCAGCCGATCCACCAGCAGGGGGTCGATCTCGAGCGCGTCAAGAGTCGATCTCCGAGCACGCCGTACGCGACCGTGATCGTGCGGCTCAGAGACGACTTCAGCGACAAGACCCCGAAGGCCCAGGTCGCGCGAATGCATCAGAACATGGAGATGCAGTCGGGCTTCATGAACCGCGTGGCGCGTCTCAACGGCCACGTGAAGCTGATCGCCCGCGTCCAACGGGTGATGAACGCGGTGTTCCTCGAGGTCGATCGCAAGATGCTACCGGCGCTCGCCCAGGATCCGTCGGTCGTCCGCATCGTTCCGGTAGCCGACTATCGTCTCGATCTCACCGAGACCGTGCCGTACATCGGTGGGACGGTGCTGCACGCCGCCGGCTTCGACGGGACCGGCGTCCGCGTGGCCATCCTCGACAGCGGCGCCGACTATACGCACTACAACCTCTTCGGCTCGGGCGATCCCAACGACTTCGCGAACAACGATCCCAACGTGATCGAGCCCGGAACCTTCCCTACGTCCAAGATCGTGGGCGGCTACGACTTCGTCGGCGGGGTCTGGCCCAACGGCCCGCTGGCCCCCGATATCCCGATCCGCTCGATCTCGCCAGCCACGGCACGCACGTCGCCGACATCATCGGCGGGCGTGACGGCGTCGCGCCGGGCGCCTCGATCTACGCGGTCCAGGTCTGCTCGTCAGTCGCCAGCTCCTGCAGCGGCGTGGCGCTGATCGAGGGCATGGAGTTCGCGGTCGATCCCAACGGCGACGGCGACACCAGCGATCACGTCGACGTCATCAACATGTCGCTCGGCTCCGACTATGGGCAGCCGTTCGACGACGACCTGGTGTTCGCGGTCGACAACGCCACCGCGCTCGGCGTCCTCACCGTCGCCTCCGCCGGCAACGGCGGCGATCGTCCCTACGTCGCGGGCACGCCCGCCGCCGCGCGCACCGCGCTCTCGGTCGCTCAGACCGAGGTGCCGAGCGCCGAGCTCAACCTCATGGAGGTGCTCACCCCGGCGTCCGCCGCTGGTCAGTACCCGGCCGTCTTCCAGCCCTGGTCCACGCCGCAGTCCACGACCATCGCGGGCGCGGTCGCCTACGGCGACGGTGCTGGCGGGAACCTGGACGGCTGCGCCGCCTTCGCGGCCGGCTCGCTGGCGGGACAGATCGTGTTCGTCGATCGCGGCACCTGTAACTTCAGCCTCAAGATTCAGAACATCGAGGCGGCCGGCGGCGTGCTCGGCATCATCGGACTGGTCACGCCCGGCGAGGCGTTCGCCGGGAGCTTCGGGGGCGGCACGCTGCCGTCCATCCCCGGCTACATGATCGACCAGGCGACTGGGAACATCCTCAGGGCGGGCAACGCCTCCATCAGCTTCGATCCGGCCAATGTTCTCCCGCTGGTCCAGTCGATCGTCTCCAGCTCCTCGCGGGGGCCGCGCAACCAGGACAGCATGATCAAGCCCGAGATCGGCGCGCCGGGCGCCTCGGTCTCCGCCGTCAATGGCAGCGGCACGGGCGTCGCGGCCTTCGGCGGCACCTCGGGCGCCGCGCCGATGGTCACCGGCTCCGCAGCGCTCGTCCTTCAAGCGCGCCGCGCGGATCTGGCCGCAGCAGAGGCGGCGGGTCTACCCAGGCCGCTGGCGCTCAAGAGCATGCTGATGAACTATGCCGAGGACGACATCCACCGCGACGCCAGCGGCGTGGCCGCCGAGATCACCCGGATGGGCAGCGGCGAGGTCCGCGTCGATCGCGCTGCCGGCGGGCCGGCCACCGCGTTCAGCGTCGAGGACGGCGCCGCGGCGCTGAGCCTGGGCGAGATCGACGTCTGGGAGACGGCGATCGTCTCGCGCACCGTGCGGGTCAAGAACTTCACCAAGCAGGCGGTGGTCTACGACATCCACAGCAGCTTCCGCTTCGCCGACGACGCGGCCACCAACGCCATCGTCATCCACACGCCGAACCAGATCCGCGTGCCGCGCTACGGGACGCGCGACTTCACGGTGCTCTTCACGATTCGCGGGCGCTTCCTCTCCGGCAATCCGATGAGCTCGGGAGAGGTCGGCAACGATCCGTCGACGCTGACCGCCGCCGAGATGGACGGTCTCATCACGCTCGACGACGGTAATCAGCCGCTCCATCTCCCCTGGGAGGTGATCCCGCGGCGGGCCGCTGCGGTGCTGCCGCTCGGGACGGTGATCGATCTCCGCAAGGATCGGTCGAAGATCTTCCTCGTCAACCTCGGCCGCGGCCCGGCACAGAACGAGGCCTTCACCTTGATCGGCCTGTCCGGCGACATCCCGCGCGGCGCGCCCGGCCAGCAGTCGCCCACGCCCGACCTCCGCGCGGTCGGCGTCAACACCACCCCGGTGCCGGCGGGCTACTGCTCCGACGCGGACTCATTCGTGTGGTCGTTCGCGGTCACCACGCACGAGCGACAGACGCACCTTCTACCCGTGATCCACGCGATCGACCTCGACATCGATCGCGACGGCGAGCTCGACTACGAGATCGCGAACGTGGATCTCGGCGCTGCACAGGGCGGCGCGCTCGACGGCCGCAACGCTGTCTTCGCATTCGATCTCGTCAGTGGTGACGCGACCGCCTACTTCTTCGCCGAGCACGCGACCAACACGGCCAACACCGTGCTGCGGGTCTGCGCGGAGCAGGTCGGGCTGTCGGGTGCGGATCTCGGGACGCGTCAGATCGACGCCGTGGTCTCCGCGAACGACTTCTACTTCGGCGGCCCTGGCGACGCGATCGCCGGCCTGACGCTGACACCGGGCGGCGAGCGCTTCGAGATGGAGTACGACGACACGATCGACGGGCTGCACCTGGGTGACATCGTGTTCCACGATCACGGCGCCAACCCGGCCAACTCGTCCGAGCTCGGTGCGCTGTTGATCACGAACAGCGACTTCGGTCCTGCCGATCGCGGCGGCGCGGTCGAGGCCGCCGAGGCCCTCGTGTTCACGCTCCCGGGCGTCGTCGTCCCCTAACCAGGCTTCACTGAGCACCGTCGTCGAGCAGCCGCTCGAGATCCTTCACGTACGCCTCCGAGCGAGGGAGGTCGCCGCGCGCAAAGGCGCGGTCGGCCCGCTCGAGCAGCTCCAGCGCTTCCTCCGCCCGCGGCGATCCCGCGATCATCCGGGCGGCGCCGTCGAGACGCGCCGAGACGTTGCGCAGGCGTTCGAAGCGGTCGCTCTGGACCGGCGCCGACAGCAGCCCCAGGACAACGGCCAGCGCGAGGGCTCCCGCCAGCCCGAGCTCCCGCTTCCGCTTCGATCGCCGCCGCGACACCGGGCGCGCCGGAGGGTTCGGCGACGGCGGCGGCATCTCCGGCGGGGGGGGCGGCGGGGGGATCCGCGCCAGCAGCCGCGGCGCCGTTCCAGCGTCAGCGAGGACGATCATCGACTCCTTGCGAGGCGAGATCGACTCGAGATCGATCAGCGCGACCGCGCGGGTGGTGGCCTCGTCGCGCGCCCTCTCCTGCTCGAAGTGCCGCGACAGCCAGCGGCCGAGCTGCACGCTGGACGCGAGGCACCCGACGCTCTCCGCCACGGTGGTGAGAAGGTTCTTGAGCTCGGCCGCGTTCTGCGGGCGCCGGTCGGCGTCGTGCGCCAGCATTCGATCGATCAGATCCGTGAGCCACGGCGGCGCGTCGGGCCGAAGCTCGGCGGCGGGGCGGGGCGTCTGGCCCATCGCCTTCATCACCATCACCCGCGCGGCGCCCGGAAAGGGGCTGGCACCCGTGAGCAAGCGATAGGCGACGCCGCCGAGCCCATAGATGTCGACGGTGGGCGCGAGATCGTCGCCGCGCAGGAACTCCGGGGCGACGTAGGCGGGCGTCCCCACCACCGTCCCCGGCTGCGTGAGGCCGAGGCCCATCGACATCAGCGAGCGCGCGACGCCGAAGTCGGTGACCTTGACCTCGCCGTCGTAGCCAATCAGCACGTTGCCGGGCGTGACGTCGCGATGGAGCAAGCTGAGATGTTCCCCGTGCTCGTCGCAGGCGCTGTGCAGATATGCGAGCGCCGAGAGCACGTCGACCATCATGCGAGTCACGAAGCGCGGAGGGACCTGGATACGCCGTTCGTTGAGGCGATCCGACAGCTCGGCGGCGCTGCGGCCGACGATCGGCTCCAGCGCGAGATACCGCCGCGCACCGACCTCACCCGCGTGCAGCGACTGCACGACGTTCGGATGCATCAACCTCACGGCGAGCTCGGCCTCGTGCTTGAAGCGCTCGAGCGGCACGATGCCGCCCAGGTCCGGGCGAAGGCGCTTTACCACCACCACCGGGAAGCTTTCCAGCGGGGAGCGGGCGAAGAAGAGCTCGCCCATACCTCCGCGATGGATCAGCTTCGCCAGCACGAACGGCCCGAAACGCTCGGGGAGCTCGGGCGGTCGTTCGTCGTCGATCACTCACCGCTCCGGTTCGAACGGTTGGCGTTGACCGCGTCGATCCTCCGGCGAGCCCCGATCGCGTCCCCGGCGAAGGCCGCCACCTCGGCCTCGCGCTGCAGACGGACCACCTCGTCGGGCACGTCGATCCCGAGCCGGCGAGCGGCCTCGAGACTACGGGCGCTCTTCCAGACTCGCTGATAGGTGACCTGATCGCGGCGCATACGCTCCGCCAGCGCGGGCACCACACGCGCGCCGATGAACCCGCCGAGCTGGGCGGCGATCGAAGCGGCCAGCGCAACCACCAGCCAGCGGATGATCCGGCGGAGAGAGCGCGTCTCGTCCGCCCGGATCGAGGGCCTGGGACGGCCGACGACGAACTCGCGGCTCTCGTCCCAGGTCGCGAAGATCTGCGGGTCCTCGGGCCGGGGGGCATTCCGCGAGGGGACCACGCCGGGAGGGAGCAGGAGGTCAACCGTGGGGCGCTGGTCGAGATCGAGCGTTCGGGGCGCTTCCAGCTCGGCGTCGACCAGCGTCGGGGGTCCCTCCAGCTTCGCCGGTTCCTGTGCCTCGGTGTCGAGATCGGGGATCCGGTGCCCCACGAGCGCCTCTCTCTCAGCCACTGTCCCATGGCCGGGAGCGGCGACGCAATTCATACTCCTGGTGTGTCCGACCGCCGCCGCACGCTCGTCCTCGCCCTCACCGCCGGGTTGGTGGCGTTTGCGACCGCGATCGCCGCGTCGTGGCCTTGGGGGACGCAGCCTGGTGATCCCAGGTGGGAGATGATCCGTCAGCGCGCCGAGGTCGCGAAAGACACGGTCGAGAACCGACGCCGGCACGGACAACCGATCTCGAAGGCGCTGCTCGACGCCGAGATCGAGATGGAGTCCGAGCTGGCGACGCAAGACGACTTGCCGGCGGCTGGCCGCGCGCTCCACGGTCTCGAGGACGCGCTCCGCTCCGAGTGAGAGCGCCCACATCCAAGAAATTCTGCGCCCTGTCGATCGGGGGCGGGCTCGAACGTCGTCGGGTTGAAGGAGCAAATCATGACCACTGTGACCCTCTTCGGCCCCCCTCAGAGCAGCTACGTGCGGACGGCCCGCATGACCTGCGTCGAGAAGGGCATCGAACATCGCCTCGAGCCCGTCGACCTCGGCAGTGATGCCCACCGGGCCCTCCACGCTTGGGGGAAGGTCCCGATCCTCGAGGACGGATCGTTCCGGCTCATCGAGACCAGCGCCATCTGCCGCTATCTCGACGAAGCGTTCCCGGGGCCCGCGCTGACGCCGAAGGACCCGAAGGCGCGCGCCACCATGGAGCAGTGGATCAGCGTCCTCGACTGCTACCTGTACGAGGATCTGATCAAGAGCTACGCGCTCCAATACATCTTTCCGCGCGGGGCCGACGGCAAGCCCAACCGCGAAGTGATCGATCCTGCGGTGAAGCGGATGGAGCGGGATCTCGACCAGCTGGAGCGCGCGCTGGAGGGCCACACCCACGTGGTGGGACAGACGCTCTCGCTGGCGGACCTCTTCTACGCGCCGGTGCTCTTCACGACCTCCCTCTTCCCCGAGGGTAAGGAGGCCATCCGCTCGCGTTCCAACGTTCAGAGGCTGATGGAGCGGCTGGTGGAGCGGCCCTCGTTCCGGCAGGTCCAGCCCCCGCCGCGCTGAGACGGCTCACTCGTCGTCGTTCTTGAGGAGCCGATCGAGGGCCGAGTCCATCGCCTTCTCGGTGCGGACATCGGTCTTCTTCTTCCGGCGCCGGACCACCTTCTTCTTCGGCCGAGGCGGCGGCGGCGGCGGCAGGGCCGCGGTGGCCTTCGCCTCGACGGGAGCCGGCTCGACGACCTTGGGCGGCGGGGCCGGGGGCGGTGCGACCGGCGGGGGCGCGACGGCCGGCGGCGGCGGGGCCGGCACCTTCGCGATCTCGCTCTTCGCGGGCGGTGGCGCGATGACGGCCTCCGCCTTCTCGGGCTCGTTGCGGGTCAGCCAGAAGGCGGCGCCGCCCAGGGCCAGGAGGCCGGCGAGGATGCCGCCGATGATCAGCGGCATGTTGCTCGTGCTCGGTCGCTCCGGACGGCGGTGGCGCGCCAGGTGCTCGTCCGGGAGCGCCACCAGGTCGCCGAGCGCGGGTCCTGACTCGAGCTCGTCCTGCCCCCGCTTCGAACCCATGGCTGACCGACTCTACCCTCGACGAGCGTCGGTTCAAAGGGTACCCGCGCCCTTTGCGTCGGCGCGAGCTGGGGATTGCCTGTGCGCCTCACGCCTTCCGCATGGCCGGCACGTCCGGGAGGTTGGTCCCGGCGGTGTCGATGCCGAGGGCTTGCACCAGCCCCGCGAACATCTCGGCCTCGGCGGTGTTGCGACTTGGATCGGGCGCGCCTGTCCGGAGGTCGAAGCCGTAGGTCAACCCGGTGCTCGGGTCGACGCCACCGAGGACCGTGTTTCCGTTGACCAGGGGAGAGATCACCATCGAACCGTTGTTGAGGTGATGCGAGGTACCGAAGTCGGTCGCGTTCGTCGGCCGCTTCTTGTCGCGACCGAAGTCGGTCGCCACGTAGATCATCGATCGATCCCAGAAGCTGACTCCGTTCTCCAGCTCCTCCCCCTTGAGGAGATCGATCAGGCCGTCGGCGACCTTCATCAGGCGACTCCACATCAGCGCCTGGGTGGCGCGATGTGACTGGTGGGAGAAGTCGAACGCGATCGGAGGATTGATCAGGTCGCCCTCGGCCAGCCCACCGCCGCCCAGGCTGGCGCCGTCCGCCAGCGTGGCGTTGAAGCTCGGTCCGATCGTGACCGTCACGGAGACGCGGTTCTTCAGCAGCAGGAACGCCAGCGCGGCCTGCGCCTCCAGCGGATCCTGATCGAAGTTGGGGAACTTCGCGCGCACCTGGGCGCCGCTGGGCGACTCGTCGAGGCCGTGCGCCTTGAGCGGATACTGGGGCGAGTCCGAGAACAGCATCAGCTTGGTGATCAGGTCGTCCATCTCGAGCCGGCCGGTCGCCTGGCGCTGGGCCTGCCAGAGCTGGAGCCGGGGGCTGCTCTTGAAGATCCGGAAGAAGCGCGACTCGGGATCGAGCTTCTCGTTGCGGAGCTTGCGAGCCATCTCGATGAAGCGGCGATCGGGGACGTCGAGGCCGCGGCTGCCGTCGAGGGCCAGCGGCCAGAGCGCCGGCTGGGCCACCGGCTCGCCGAAGCACCAGTCCGGGATCGTCTTGTCGTTACCGCGCTCGATGTACGAGGTACCGGTCGCCATCGCCACGTTGGGGATCGCGTAACCCTCGCCGTAGTTGAGGGCGACCAGCTCCTGGAGCGTGCGCCCGGACCAGGCCTCGTTGCCGGTGATCGCCCGCTTCTGGGCGATGCCGTGGTTGACGCTGGTGCCGGTCAGCGTCGCGATCATGATGTCCTGCTGGTGCTTCCGGACGAAGTCCGACTGCACCGCGCGATAGGGCACCGGGATCGCGCCCACCGAGTCGCCCGAGCTGTCCACCGCGCGCAGCGGCGAGCCCTCGATCCCGACCACCAGGTTGTCCGGGTAGGCGTTGATCACCGAGGCGTTCGGGGACTCCGACTCGCGGATGGCGAGCATGCTGTCGATGAGCGAGGCTCCCCCGCTGCCCGTGAGCACGATCAGGAAGCGCGGCTCCTTGGTCTGGGCCCGGGACACGCGCGGGAGGAGAGCGGTGGCGCCGCCGGCGGCGACGAGCGACATGCCCTTGAGTAGCTGGCGTCGGTCGAGTTTCATCGTTTCCTCCCTAGTAGAAGAGCGCCTCGGTGGTGGTGGCGACGGCGAAGCAGCTCATCGCCGCCCAGCTCTCGTCGAGCTTGGGGTCACCGACCTCCTCCATCGAGTGATAGAGCGCCTCCAGGTGCTCGATCTCGCGCGGCTCGGGGTCGCGCTGGAGGAGCTGCTGGTAGAGCTTGGTGGTCGAGGCCGCCCGATCGGCGCCGAAGATCCGGGCCGAGGCGGGCGCCGCCAGGTCTTCGCGGGCCCGCCGGGTGCACGCGGACAGCGCCACCCGCTCCACGGCGATCGGCGACGACACCACGGTGTTGTCGAGCGGCTCGATGATCCCGGTCTGGTACGGCTCGACGTCGAGCAGCGAGATCCGGTGCACCATGGAGACGCAGTCGTAGAGCCCGAGCTCCTTGCAGAGCACATCCTTCGCGATGCCGAGGCCGGTCGACAGCAGCGTCGCGTAGACCGGCCCGCCCTTGAAGCGAAGGCGGGCCTTGCTCGACTCCACCACCGGCGGGAGGCCGTCCGGGTCGACGCCGCCGTCGGGATCCGAGCCGACCACACCGCCGTCCGGAGACGTGACTGCGGTGCCTCTGGCGGTGCAGCCGATCAGAAGAGCAAGAAGACTTGCAGCGAGGATCTCTTTACGGAACACCGTACGCCTCCGTCATGATCAGGTCGTGGAGCATCCGCTCGACGCCGTACTGGTGGTCGCTCTTGAAGCTCGTCCAGAGCTGCTCGAACTCGGCCATCTCGGTGGGACGCGGCGGCTCACCCAACAGGTGACGCCAGTAGTCGAGCACCGTCGCCTGCGCGAACTGATCGCTGTCCGCGGCGACCTGCGCCCACTCGTTCAGGTTGGCGACCGTCCGCCCGAAGATGACACCGGCCTCCGGGGTCTGCCGCAGCGGATCGCTGGCTCCGTCCGCCAGGTTGTTCATCCGGTTCGGGACGTACGAGAACGGGGTCCCGCCGTTGAACCCGGAGTAGCGGGTGAAGGGGTACGTCAGCGGATCGAGCGTCGCGTGGCAGCGGGCGCACAGCGGCTGGGTCACGCCCTTCCGGTCGTAGTCGACCGGCTCGCCGTCGACGGAGGCGAGGCCCTCGCTTCGCGCGATGTCGAGGCCGAGATAGGCCCGGTAGGCCTGGGCCGCCGTGGTCCGCGGAACGGCCGTGAACATGGTGTTGAGCACGAAGTTCCAGCGGGTAGTGAGCATGCCGGAGCGACGGTCGGGGACCACCAGCTGCGCGACGTCGAAGCCCCGCTGGTTGACCTCCTCGAGCGGCGTCGACATGTACGGCTGGTAGCTGGTCGGCCCGGTCCGGCGGACGAAGTACTTCGCCGTCAGGACCTCGCGGGCGTCGTGGTTGTCGATCTGCGTCCAGACGAAGAGCGCGTAGTCGTCGTCGTAGTCTCCGAGCGGGATGTCGCCCGCGCCCTCGCCCGACTTGATCGACTGTACCGGTTTGATCTTCCGGTGCGCGATCCGATAGAGCGCGCCGTCCTTGCCGAGCCAGGCTTCGCTATCGAGGCAGCGATCGAGCGTGGCGTGGATCTCGGCGATGGGATCCGCCAACCCTGCGAACGACTTCAGCTGATCGTAGGTCACGGTATCGCCGCAGAAGTCGACGTGCACCTTCTCGAAGACGTAGCGCGCGTCCCAGCGGCAGACGTCATAGCCGGCGTTCGCCTCGCTCGAGGCGGGGCAGCCCGCCTTCCCCGGGATGCTCTTCGGATCGGCGGGATAGGTACCGCCGGTGATCTCGTCGAGGTTCGTGAAACCGTCGCCGTCGGAGTCGAGACCCTCCACCGCGTGAAGGGCGGCAGGGAGGCCCTCGGCGTAGAGCGCGTCCGAGAGGGGGCGCGGCGTGCCGGGGAGGAGCTCGGCCTCCACCGAGCGCCCGAAGGCGTTACGGGCAGGGGGCGTGGTGTGGCAGAAGGTGCACGCAGGTTGCCCACCCAAGCACACCGGTGCGTCGGGGTACTCGCCGCAGAGCACGGTCGGTCCGATCGGCTTGGCGAGGGCCGATCCGCTCCACAAGAGCCCGCAGAGCGTGAGCAGCTTTCTCATGTGTGGTGGGACCCGGGCGGGTCCCCGCGCCTGCCAGGAAAAAGGCGCCTGCGGGCGATCACATGGTCTCGGCCGGGCGCAACCATCCGGTCGATCGCGTGTTGGCTTTTCCTGGCAGATCTTCGGTGGAGGTCCGGTCTATGAGGAAGAAACCGTGTCGTCGCTGACGATCGAGGACATTGAGCGCCTGTACCATCGTTACGGGCCCAACGTGCTCCATCGCTGTCGACAGCTGCTCAGAGAAGAGCAGGCGGCGTGGGATGCGATGCACCAGACGTTCGTCAAAGCGATCAAGTACCGGCGATCCTTCCGGGGCGATGCCGAGCCGATGACGTGGCTCTTCTCGATCGCGACGCGCGTCTGCCTCGACGATCTCCGGGCGAGGAGCCGCGGCGCGTTGCCCGACGTCGACACGCCGGAGCCGTCGGACGAGGATCAGGCCGCTCGATCGATGGAAGACCGGCTGCATCAGCGACAGACGGTGGCGAAGCTCCTGCACTGCTTCAGCGGGAAGGTGCAGGAGATCGTCGTGCTCCGCTACTTCGACGAGCTCGAGGTCAAGGAGATCTCGGAGCAGACCGGATTGTCGGAGCGAACCGTGGCTCGACGGTTGAGCCACTTCCTGCAGCGCTCGAAGCGGCTGCTCGCGGATGCTCAGGCATGACCACCGAGAAGAACTACACCCCCTCCGAGCTGGAGCGCTATCTGGTCGGCGAGCTCGACGACGCCCGAAGGGCCGCGATCGAACAGGCGGCAGCGGAGGATCCGGAGTTGAAGACGTGGATCGATCAGAGGCGGGCGGAGCAGCACGCGTTCCTGGTCGATCCGCGGCGGAAGACCTTCGCGAAGCTGCTGGCGGAGGCGAACGAGCCCAAGGTTCGCGTGCGCTGGTGGACGGGGCTCTCGGTGGTGGCGGTGGCCGCGGCGGCGGCGATCCTGTTCGTACGACCGCCGGCGGAGCAACCCACCGGGGTCCGGACCAAGGGCGGCATGTCGCTGCAGGCGGCGGTGCTCGACGGCGACCAGCTCCAGCTCTTCGAGGGCGAGCGCCTCCATCCCGGCAGCCGCCTGCGGCTCTCCGTCGACGATCCCCGGGGCGGCTTCGTGACGGTGATCCTCGAGGAGGCCTCCGGCGGGATCTCGGTGCTGTACGGCCCCGACGAGCTGGGCCGGCTGGGCCCGGGGACGCACCGGCTCCCCGGCAGCCTCGAGCTCGACGGCACGCTCGGGCGCGAGCGGCTCTACGTGCTCATGTCGGACGACCAGCCGAAGGTCGACGTCTGGGTGAAGGAGCTCGAATCGGCCCACCGTAAGACGGGCTTTCTTCACGGCTGGTTGCCCGAGGGGACGACGCGCGTCTCGACGCTGGAGTACGAGAAGATCGAGTGATCCGCGCCGGCGTCATCGCGCTCGTCTTCGTGCTGCTCCAGCTCCCAGCCGGGGCTCGGGCCGACACGCGCTTCGCCCTGATCGTCGGCAACAACCTCGGCGACATCCACGAGACCCCGCTGCGCTGGGCCGAGAGCGACGCCACGCGCGTCGAGCGGGTGCTCTCCGAGATCGGCGACGTCAGCACCGACCGCACCACGCTCCTCCTCTCGCCCACGATCGCCGACTTCGAGAAGGCGCGACTGACGATGGAGGGCCGGCTCCTCGAGGCCAAGCACCGCGGCGAGCGCACGATCTTCATCTTCTACTTCTCCGGGCACGCCGATCAGGACGAGCTCCACTTCGGTTCGGAGAAGCTGCCTCTGGCCAAGCTGGAGGCGGACCTCAAGGCGAGCGCCGCCACCACGGTCTTGAACGTGATCGACGCCTGCCGCAACAATCGCAACCCGCGCATGCTGGCGAAGGGCGCCACGCGCGCGCCCGCGTTCAGCTGGCCCAGCGAGGGCCCGTCGGCGCCCGAGGGCTACGTGCGCCTGACCTCGGCGGCCGAGGGCGAGGTGGCGCAGGAGTCCGACGACGTCCAGGGATCGCTGTTCACCCACCACCTCCTCTCGGGCATGCGGGGCAGCGCCAACTATGATCACGACGGCACCGTCACGCTCCACGAGCTCTACGTCTACGGCTACTCGCGCACGCTCGAGGACACGCACCTCCGTACCACCGCGGTGCAGCACAGCGAGCTCTCCGAGGCGCTCTCCGGCCGCGGCGCGCTGATCGTGACCTACCCGCGCCGCGCGATCTCGACGATCGAGTTCGGCCCCGACGTCCAGGGCCACCTCCTGATCATCGACGACGCCAGCGGCCGCATCGTCGCCGAGGTGCTCCGGGACGGCCCGCAGCCCACCCGCCTGGCGGTGCCTCCGGGCAAGTATCGGATCCAGCTGCGCGGCGAGGATCAGATCCGGAGCGGCCTGGTCTCGCTCGGCAGCGGCAACCGCACGGTCGCCGTGGGAGAGCTGTCGGTGCAGCCGGTGATCGCGGTGCTGGAGAAGGGCTCGGCCTACGATCCCCATCCGTTCGTCCTGAGCGCCGGCAGCGCCGTGGGGACCGCGCTGGTCGACGGGTTCGGGGTCGCGCCGGGCCTGGCCCTCGGCTTCGACTACCGCCTCACCTCGGCCTTCCGCGTCGGGTTCCGGATCGAGGCCGCCTACGCGCGCGCGGACAACGAGCTCTGGCGCTACCGGCAGGTGGAGCTGGGCGCCGCCTTCGCGCTCGACTGGGCGGGCTTCTTCGCGGAGCGGGCCGCCTTCATCATCGGGCTGCGCGGGGGCGTCGCGGGCGTGGTCCAGGGCGGCAATCGCAAGGACGCCGACCGGCTCCGCGCCGGACAAATCGACGGGACCACCAGCTCGGATCGGACCTTCGGGCCCAAGCTGGGCGCCGTCGTCGGGTTCGAGTACCACCCCTTCGCGCAGGTCGGCGTGCGCTTGGAGGGCGAACCATCCGTCTGGTGGCTGCCCACCGACGGCGCGAGCTCGGCGCGCTTCGGGATCACCGGAACACTGTCCCTGTTGGTGCGGATATGAGAGCGGCCTGGCTCTTCATCTTGATCCTGACCGGCTGCGGCGACGTCCGCTCCAGCGGCAACCTCGGCAATCCCATCTGGGTCATGCACGGCGACCTTCAGGGCGTCGCGCTCGGCCGGCCCGAGGGCGAGCACCGGGCGCTCTTCGGCTGGCTCTCGTTCGGCGAGGGCGACCTCTTCGACTGCCTCGAGCAGACCAGCTTCCTCCTCTGCGGCCTGCGGACCAGCTACCAGTACCAGCTCCAGCTCGAAGACGCCGAGGTGCTCCCGGTCTTCCCGAACGGGCTCGACGTCCCCTTCTATCGGCTGCCCCGGGAGGACGAGCTCCTCTCCCGCGACGGCGCCGTGATGGCCGTCGGCGGCATCGGGATCTACGACGACCGCAACCTCAACGGCGAGCTCGATCCGATCACCTCGTCCGACCCGATCGATCGCGTGGTCGCCGAGTCGGTCACGCCCCCCAACGTCCGAAGCCTGGCGATCTATCGCGAAGGCCCGATCCACCCCGTCTGGTTCCCCTTCCGCGACGCCTACGGTTGCCCGGATCCTCCGCTCGGCTTCTCCGTGGGCCGCGTCGACGTGGATGCGGAGGGCAAGCTCGCCTGCAACGTGTCGCGATCGACGCGCCTGCTGGTCACCGCCAGCAACGACGATCAGACGGCGCGGATCCGCTGCGGCTTCGGCACCGGACCGCTCAACGCGGTGGTGAAGTCGACGGACCCGATGCCGCTGCCCGACAACGCGGTCGTCGATTGCCTGGGACCGAACCGGATGGAGTTCTACCTGGACCAGGGGAGCTTCTGCGATCAGTTCGACACCAGCACCTACGTGCTGAAGGGGCCCCAGATCGAGGATCCGCCCGCATGGTGGCCGTGCAAGTGAAGACGCCGAGCGAGAGAATTCACGCCCGTCGATGGTCTGTGACTCCGAGGTGACACCGTGCGGCCGGTGCGCCTTCCCGTTGCCAACGCACCGCGCCGGCCGCTATGGCCGCGGGGTTGCGTTCGCTCCTCTGCACGCTGGCCCTCTTGGGTCTGGCCGGTTGCGGTCCAGGCTCGGATCGCGACGCGCGCGCCGCCTGGCTGCAGACCACGCTGATCGCCGACAACCTGGATCTCCTCGAGCGCGACCCGGATCTGGTCGCCGAGAAGCTCGCGAAGATGTCGACCGGTCCCTACGCGTTCTTTCGCGCCACGGCCGGGCAGTTCGTCCGCGACCAGGCGCTCGTGCGGTTCGCGCCCGTCGAGGATGATGCCGGCGCGGCCAGCGCGGCCGTGATGCTGATCGGCGATCCGCACCTCGAGAACATCGGCTCGTTCCGGTCGAGCGACGGGCGGGTCACGCTCGACTTCAACGACTTCGACGCCGCCCGCTTCGGGCCGTGGCACTTCGACCTGCGGCGGCTGGCCCTCGCTTTCTACGCGCTGGCGCTGGAGGACGACGGTCTGTCGGAGCTCGTCGAGCGCACGACGTCGGCGCTGGCGGGCGGATACGCCGAGGAGATCGCGGCCCTCGACGGCGGCGCGCCCCGATCCCCGATCGTCCGCGGGTCCGGAGCCGGCGCCATCGTGGAGGACGTCTTCCGGCGCGCGCAGCGGGACGGCGCCGCGGACGCGCCCCTCGACGAGTATGCGCCGGAGCGGACGGCGCTGGCGCGCGGCGTGATCCAGCCGCGCCTCGACCAGCGATTCCGCGAGGACGAGCTCGCCGACGTCTCGCAAGAGGAGCGGTCGCTGATCGAGCACCTCCTGGCCGGATACTCGCCGGAGCTGTCGGCCGGTGTCCTCGACGTGGCGCGCCAGCTCGGTCAGGGCGTCGCGAGCTATCCACTGCTCCGCTACCTGGTGCTGCTGGCGCCCGAGAACGCCGGCCAACTCCTCTTCGAGCTCAAGGAGGAGCGCGATGCGTTCGACCTCCGCGCGCCCCAGTTTCCGCCGCGCGCCTTCGAGCACAACGCCGAGCGCACAATCGTGATCGAGCGGCGTCTCTCGACCGCCAATCCGGATCCCCTGACCGGGTTCGCCGCGGCGGGTGCGTTCAGCTTCCGCGGGCGGCGGGTCGACGGTTATCAGAAGAGCGTGCGGACGGCGCGCATCGAGGAGCTCCTCGCCTCCGGCGAATTCTCCACCGGCGACGTGGTCGCGTTCGCCCGAACCGCCGGCCGTCTGCTCGCCGCCTCCCACGCCGGTGGGACCACCGCCGGAGGACAGCCCGCGCTGCCGGCGATCGCCGCCGCCATCGACGGAGGAAGCGACGCGCTCGCCGCCGAGCTCGACGCGTTCATCGCCGCGTACGGGCCGCGCTTCGCGCTGGACTACCAGCTCTATCTCGAGCTCCTCGATCGGGAGGGCCCGCGCCTCGGGTTCCGCGGCCGATGAGAGCGACGATCACCGTCTCCTTCTCGGTCCTGGCGACGGGGTTCGCGCCCTCCGCCCTCGCCTACGCACCGCCGCTGGTGTCCCCCGCGGGCGGCTGTGAGCGCGCCTCGGATCGCCCGCGGGAGGACGCGCTCGCACTGATCGCTTTCGGAGAGCTCGACGCCGCCGGCAATCTCGCGTTCGGCGGCGGACAGTCCTTCGACGAGCTCCGCCTCGATCGCACCGAGGTGGGCGGCTGCGCGCTCTTCCCGAGCTACGGTGGGATCGTCGCCGACATCGAGGCGATCCGATCCGCCGATCCGGAGAGCCTGTTCGGCATCGCCGGCGACTCGCTGGTGCTGCGCCTCAAGTACGCGTTCGCGTTCGTCCGCGTGGAGCCCGGCTACGGCATCCTCCAGCTCGAGGGCGGTCTGATCCCGGATCTCTGGGTCCGAACGATCGAGGAGCGGTACGACCTGCGGGGCGTGACGCGCCTGCTGGTGGAGCGCGCCGAGCTCTTCGACGTCAGCGACCTGGGCGCATCGCTCCTCTACGCCTTCTTCGACGACCGCTTCCGCGTCCGCGCCGCGATTACGAACGGTGAGGGTCTCGCGCAGATCGAGCAGAACAAGGGCAAGGATCTGACGTTCGTCGGGAGCGCCGACGTGCTGCACTTCGACCTGCTCGACGCGCCCGCGACGCTCGCGATCCACGGCGGTTATCGTGACGGATCGATCGGCGCAGGGAGCGGCCGCAACCACCGTGCCTTCGGGGCCGTCACGTTCGATCATCCGCGCTTCTACGCCACCGCCGAGTACACCGAGGCCTTCGGCTTCCGCGATCGCCCGGAGCTTCGCGCACGTGCCGTGGGCGCCGCCGTCAGCGCCTCCCTGATCGTCCCCTACCTCGGCGTCTTCGGCCGGTTCGACGCCCTCGATCCGGATCTCTCCCAAGCCGACGACGACGAGCTCACCGTCGAGGGCGGGTTGCTCTTCGACCTCTTCCCCGGCGGGCCCGGCGCCGCCTACCGCTTGCGCCTGTACCTCGGCTACCGCCGAAACTTCCTCGGCCAGGCCGCCGGGCCGATCCCGGGCGCGCCCGACGCCGCCGAGCTCAACCACGTCTTCGCCAGCCTCGAGGCCTCGATCTTCGCACGCCCGTGAAGGAGGAATGATGCGATCGACCCTGCTACCGCTCTTCATCTTCGGCGCGTCGTGCAGCGGCGCCGCCCCGCTCACGCCCGACGCCGGCACCCGCGCCGACGCCGGAGCCGACGCGGGGGTCATCGACGGCGGGAGCCCGTACGCCCTCCCCGGCCTGGTCCTCAACGAGATCGCCGCCGACGGGGTGCCGAACGACTGGTTCGAGCTCTACAACGCCGGCGACCGCGAGCTCGATCTCACCGGCGCCACCTTCACCGACGACCTCGCGGATCCGGGCAAGGGCCTCTTCGCCTCGGGCACCAAGATCGCCCCCGGCGAGTACTATGTCCGCTATCTCGACGACACCGATCCCGGGTTCAAGCTCAGCGGCGAAGAGGAGGTCGGCATCTTCGACGCCACCGGTGCGCTGGTCGACAGCGTGCAATGGGCGCTCGGCGACTCTCCGGCAGGCAAGTCGTTCGGGCGCCTCCCGGACATCACCGGCCCTTTCACCACGCTCGACATTCCCACGCCCGGCGCCGCCAACCGTTCGGGCGCCGGCTGCGGCGACGGCCTGGTCGAGTCGCCGGAGGTCTGCGACGGCGCCGATCTCGGCGGTCGCACCTGCGAGAGCCTCGGCTTCACGGGCGGCGCGCTCGCGTGCGCCCCCGGCTGCGCCGACTTCGATCGCTCCAACTGCACCACGCCGGAGGTCGCGGTAGCCATCAACGAGGTCTCGTCCTCCGGCGACGATCCGATCGAGCTCTTCGGGATCGCACCCTCGGTCGATCTATCCGGCTGGTACCTCGTCGACGGCGGGTATGATCCGAACATCCCGAACGGCGACCACCGCTACGACTTCGGCGCGACGCAGATCGCCGCAGGCGAACGCCTCGTCCTCCATAAGGGGATCGATCACGCCTTCGGCCTCGGCGACGCCGACTCGGTCTCCCTGTACGATGCCGGCGACCTGCTGCGCGATCGTGTGGAGTGGACCGCCGGCACCGCGACCGTCTCGTATTGCCGCATCCCTGACGGGACCGGTCCCTTCGTGGGCTGTGAGGCCACCTTTGGAGCGGCCAATTCGAGGGCGGCCCAGGTGGTGATCAACGAAGTGACTTCGGAGGGCGACGATCGGATCGAGTTGAAGAACCTCGGCGCGGTCACGATCGATCTCGCGGGTTGGTCCGTCGCCGACGACGGATATGACCCGCTCGATCCCACCACCGCCGATCACCTCTTCACGGTCGCCGCCTCCACGGTGGCGGCGGACGCCTACCTGGTCCTGGTCAAGGGCGTCGACCACGCCTTCGGCCTCGGTGGCATGGACGGCGTACGCCTGTTCGACCCCTCCGGGACGCTGGTGGACTCGGTCGACTGGCCGGACGCCGCCGCCATTCCCTCGTACTGCCGGATCCCCGACGGCACCGGCGCCTTCACCACCTGCGCGGTCGCCACCTTCGGCGGAGCCAACTGATGGCGCCGCTGCTCGCGCTCCTCCTGATCGCGGCGCCCGAGGAGCTCCTCCACATGCGGGACCTCGAGCGCGCGATCGTTCCCGGGACGCTCGTCGTCTTCGACGTCGACAACACGCTGATCGAACCCAAGCAGATGCTCGGCTCCGATCAGTGGTTCTACGCGCTCGTCGAGCAGATCGGGGCGGACGAGCATCTCGACGAGGACCGCGCCGTCGATCGCGCGATGAAGATCTGGAACGCGGTCCAGGCCGACATCGAGGTCCGCGCGGTCGAGGCCGATACGCCCGCGCTCATCCGCGCCCTGGCGCGCCGGCACGTCCCGATGCTCGCGCTCACCGCGCGCACCTTCGACGTTGCCGACGTCACCACCCGCCAGCTCCGATCGGTCGGCATCGACTTTGCGAAGACCGCGATCGCCCCCGACCTGGAGCTGAGCTCCGCCTCGAGCGCACGGCTGATCGACGGCATCGGGTACGTCGGTGAGAAGAGCTCCAAGGGTCAGGTGTTGGTCGAGATCCTCCGGCGGACGGGGCTTCGACCGCAGCGGGTCGTCTTCGTCGACGACAAGGCCAAGCACGCCACCAGCGTGTCCGAGGCCCTCTCGGTGGCGGCGATCCCGTTTCGCGCATTCCGCTACGGCGGAGCGGATCGGGAGGTGGAAGCGTTCCAGCGGGACGTCGCGGCGGTCGAGTATCGCGAGTGGACGGCCAGAGCCCACGCTCGGCCCTGAGGCCGAAAGACGCACACCGGGGCGGTGCGCACCACGAGGTGAACCCGGCGGGCACATCGATCGTTGGCGCGGCACGTGAAATGATCGAGGAACGTGAAGCTCTTCGCCCCTCTGGTCCTCGTGTCGCTGCTCGGTTGTCAGGGCGGTGCCGGGTGGCTGGACGGCGTGGGGTTCGAGGTCGGCGACGCCGTGTTCGAGCGCGCGATGGTCTTCGACGGAACGCGCCACCTCACCAAGATCTTGGTGTCCGACGCCTCTGATCTGTGCGGGCGACTCTCCGACGGCGGGACGCTCGCAGGACACTCGGAGCTCGCGATCAGGCGCTGGGAGAGCGGGACCGTCCAGGTCGAGCTTCGCAGCTACGCGTCCGACTGCGCGGTGGTGGAGAAGGAGCTCGCGTCGCAAGGTTGGGTCGACGACAACTCGAGCGATCCGTATCAAGCGGACTTCGACGTGGTGTTCCGGACCAAGGCGCGCAGCGTCTCGGGTCGTCTGTCGGCCGACTTCTGTCCGCTCCCGGACGACGCTCGGATCGGCTGCGACTGAGCGGATCCCGTCCTTTTTGCGCAACTTCGTATTCTCGCGCGCGCGAAGAGTGCGAAGCCTGGGTCAATCTCGCACGGTATGCGATCGAAGAAGGTCTTCTCCGGGCCCTGGGTCGTCGACTTGGCGAAGAAAGTGTGAATACCGTGCGCGCGAGCTTCGTCTACGGCCCCACATGTGTAGGGGCAGGAAGCTCCTTGGAACCGGAGGATAAAGATGAGGAAGTTCGTATGTGCGCTGTCGTTCGTCGCCCTGGCGATGATCGGTTGCAAGAAGGAAAGCGGCGAAGCGATGCCCGCGACCGGTCAGGCCAAGAAGGAGATGGCGGCCGAGCCCATGGAGAAGGGCGGCAGTGGCGGTGAGATTGGCGTCGCCGAGTGTGACGACTACGTCGCCAAGATGCGAGCCTGCCTCGACAAGATGCCGGCCGAGGCCAAGCAGGCCAGCCAGAGCGGGTTCGAGCAGAGCATCAACGCCTGGAAGCAGGCCGCCTCGACCGAGGCCGGGAAGCAGGGCTTGGCGACGGCGTGCAAGTCGGCGCTCGACGCCATCGCGCAGAACCCAATGTGTAAATAGCCCCGATCAATCACTCCAGCGGGCCGCGTGCTCGAACATCGGCGTGTTCGCCTCGACGATGTTGAACGGGGGCATCGCGGCCCCGCTGATCGGATCGATATCGCTGATGTACATGTCCCACCCGCCGGCGCCGCCCGGGCGGTTGCTGCTGAAGCTCAAGAACTCGCCGTCGAGGCTCCAGGTCGGGAAGCTCGACCCGCAGGTCCCCGGCGCACAGTTGAGCGCGGGCAGATCGAGCACCATCCCCGACTGATCGGCGGCTACCAGCTTCACGGTGGCGTCGGGCGCCGAGATCGTGCCCTGCGCCGACAGGCTCTGCGTGAACGCGATCCACTGCCCGTTCGGATGGAACGCCGGATAGTAGTTCGCACCACCGCCGCCGCTGGCCCCGCTCACCGGCACCGGCACCCCGCCGTTCTCGTCGACCAGCATGATGTCCGCCGAGCCGAAGAATCCCCAGCCGCCGCCGGGCTGCCCGCGCGCGAACGCGATCATGTGGTTCGGGCCCCAGCTCGGCATCTTGCTCCCGTACACCGGATCGTTGGCGCCCTGGAGCTCGCCGATGTAGCCGCCGACCACGGAGGCGATGTGCACTCGATCGCCGTCGTCGTACGCGAACTGATACGGCGGATTCGTGTTCGGATCCGGGTTCCAGGTCACGTAGGCCGCGTTGGGCGCCTGGAACGGCAAGGCGACCTGCACGTTGGTCTGCGTGTCGATGATCTGCATCGTGAACGTGTCCGCCTCGATCAGCGAGACGTAGCGACCGTCCGGCGACACGCCGTGGCACCCGGAGCAGGGCTTGTTCAAGCGCGGACCCCAGAACGTCTCAGGGATGGGGGCGCCCTGAAGCGGGATACGCATGATGTTGCTCTGGTCGGGCCCGAACGTGTCGATCTGCCAGTAGTAGATGAACCGTCCTGCGCTCGGCGGCACGATCACCGGGCCCGCCACCACATTCACGCGGATCAAGGGCTCCACCGGATCGTTGGAGCCGACGGTGATGACCGCCGAGTCGCCCACGTCGTCGGCGCTGGTGTAGTGCACCGTGATCACGCGGTCCTCGTTCGGCTGCAGCACGGCCGGAAGCGCCGGCGGTGCGTCGAACGTGAACTCGTCGTCGGGCCGCGAGAACGTGAGGTCGGTGATCGTCACCGGCTGAGCGCCGCAGGCCCAGATGCGGAACGTCTCGATCCCATTCATTGTCATGCCGAAGTCGACGTCTCTCGGCAGCACACAGATCCCAGGCGCCGCGGTCGCTCCGAAGAGTCCGACCTCGAAGACCGGTGAGTCGACGTCGTCGGTCGTGATGCGCAACGTCCCCATGTCGGTCCCGGTCGGCCGGGCGCGGAACGTCACCAGCACCGTCACGTCCATACCGGGCGCGAGCAGGCCGGGCTGCGTGGCCACGTTCGTGAACGCCGCGCTCGACGCTGCGTCCAGCTCCGCGCCCACCAGCGTGCAGTTGGAGATGCCGATGTTCTTCACCAGGACCGAGCGGGTCACGCTCATCCCCGGATTGACGGTGCCCCAGTTGATGTAGTCGGGCGTCACGTCCAGCTGGCAACCCGGTTGAAGCGGCGGGTTGCCGAGCAGATCGATCCGGTGCACGCGGGTGCCCGCCTCGATCTCGAGCACGCCGACGTCGGCGGCGCCCGGGAGCGTCGGCGCGTATCGCACCACCAGGACATCTGAGAGGCCCGGCGCCAGCTCGCGCGGGACGTTGAAGGGATCGCGCAGCGTGAACACCGAAGCGCCGCTGGTGATCGCGACCCTGGTGATCGCACAGGGATCGCTGCCTGCGTTCGCGAGCAGCACGTTCCTGCGCTCGGAGCTCCCGACCAGGACGCTCGGGAAGACCAGCCGGCCGGGCACCACGTCGAGCCCGCACGTGTCGGCGACCTCGGCGGTCACGTGGAAGAACACGTTCGGCGTCTCGGGTGAGGTCGAGACCACGTGGACCCAGCCCTCGCGCGTGCCGACCGTGCTGGCGACCAGCCGCACCTCGACATCGACGGTATCCCCCGGCGCCAGCGTGGAGGGGAGCGAGGGCGACACGGTCCCGACCGAGTAAGAGGGATGGCTCGCCGGGTTCGTCGACATCGACACGCCGGTCACGTCGACCGGATCACTGCCGCAGTTGGTCACCACGATGGTGCCGGAGGCGTTGGAGCCCACCGCGACCCGACCGAGGTCGAGCGGCTCGGCACACAGCGTCGGCGCGGCACCCTGGCCGCACACCGGGATCCGCACGGTGCGCGATCCGGGCGCGTCTGTCTCGATGATGAACGCGGCGGTGTCCGTGCCGGTGTCCGACGGCTGATACGTCGCGGACAGCGACAGCGACTCACCGGGAGCGATCACCGTCGCTTCCTCCACCGGCTCGATCCCGAACTCGTTGCTCGTATTCTCCGCGACTCGACTCGCGTTGACAGTGACAGCCTGACTCCCGACGGCGCGGAGCACCAAGGGGACCGTGGCGATCGACCCAGGCGCGACGCTGCCGAAGGACAGTGAGCCGTTCACTCCGTCGCACGCGGGCGCCGCGAACTGCACCTCGATCCCGGGGACCACGCCCTTTCCCACCAGCTGGATCACGTGAGTGTGTTCATCGTCGTCGGCGACGATCGTGAGGGTCCCGCTGCTGTCGCCGAGCTGGATCGGCGTGAAGGCGAGCGTGACCTCGACGCTCTGCTTGGCGGAGATCGAGTCCGGGATCACCGAGACGATCCGGAAGTCTTCGAGGTCCGACCGCAGATCGCGCGACGCGATCCGCAGGGTCCCTTCGCCATCGTTCTCGAGCACCAGGGACGCCTGTTTCTCGATCCCGAGACCCACGTCGTGGAAATCGACGCGCTCGGGGGCGACCAGCATCGGCTTGAGCTCGGTGAGGCCACCGCCGTCGCCGCAGTCGCACGCTCCCGTGAGGACCAGCAGCAGCGACAACCGCAGGCCCTTCCGCCCGCGCCGGAGGAGGAGTCCGAGCCCCGCCAGAACGAGCCACCAGATCCCGCCGCCGGCCTCCGGCCCCGCCGCGCTGCAGCCGCACCCGCCCTCGTCGGGCTTGGTCTGGACCACGGGCTCGATCACAGACAGCGCGTAGGCCGCCTGCTTCGAGCGGCCCTCGGCGTCGACCGCACGCACCAGCATTCCCACCGCACCGCCCTCGGGCAGCTCCTCGGGTGTCCCGAAGATCCGCAGCTTCATCGCACCGTCGATCTCGACCGTCTCATCCGAAAGGCCGCGGGGTAGGTCGTCCGCGAGCTCGAGCGTCCACTCGATCGCGCCCGCGCCGCCCTGAGCCGTGAGCACGACCTCGTACGCCTGATTGAGCGTCGCCACCGGCAGCGATCCGGGCATGATGTCGAGCCCGGTCGGCGCCGTCACCGAGAGATAGAAGGTGGCGCTGTCCTTGGCGCCCGAGGATCCCTCGCGGACCTCGACGTTGAACACGAACGCGCCGCCCTCGTTCGGAGTCCCGGAGAGCTCGCCCTGCCCGCTCAGCATCAGGCCGCTCGGGATCCGGCCGGCGGCGAGGCTGAAGATCGGCGGGTCGGCCGGATTATCGCCGATGACCACCAGCTGGTGGGCATACACCACGCCGTTGACCGCGTCGGGAAGCTGCTCGCCGATGAGCGTCAAGCGGCCCGGCTCCACCACGGTTAGCGGGATCTCGCGCTGGACGCGCACCGCGCCGTCGAACGCCTCCACGTCGACGTAGAAGTCGCCGGCGGTCTGAGGCACACCGTGGAGGAAGCCGTCGCCGTCGAGCATCAGCCCGGGCGGGAGGCTCGAGGTGTTGGTGAAGGTCGCGGGTCCGGCACCGCCCACGGCGACGATGCGTTGCTCCTCCTCCGAGCGCGGCGGATAGACGAGGCCGACGATCCCGGGGAGCAGCCTGCGCGTGACGATCGTGAGCGGGCCATCGATCGGCGCGACCATCAGGTCGAAGGTGGCGTCTTGGGTGGCGGTCCCGCTGGTGGCGCGGAACGTGACGCTGTAGCTGCCGGCGGCCTGCGGAGTGCCGATGAGATCGCCGGTCTCCGGGGCGAGCGCGATGCCCTCCGGGAGCGCGCCGCCCGCGACCGACCAGGTGTACTCGCCGGTGGCGCCCGAGGCGGCCAGCGTCGTCCGGTACTCGAGACCGAGACGCGCGATCGGGAGAGAGGTCGTGAGGATCTGGAGCGCGCCCTGCCCGATCTGCACTTGCATCGACGACACTCCGAAGTTGTTGACCTCGTTCAACTCGCGGACCGTGTTCGCGGGGTCGACGACGACGCCCACGTAGTAGAGGCCGGGCGTCAGGTCCGCGGGAATGTCGAGCGTGGCGTTCAGCGGCTTGGTCATCCCCACGGGGAGCGGCTCGTCCACGGCCGACTCGGAGCCGATCACATCGTCCACCGAGGGCGACGAGTTTCCCGACAGCACCACGCGCCAGGCGGTCGCGCCGTCGAAGTTGCCGGCGTTTCTCAGCTCGAGGTCGACGTCGAGCACTCCGCCGGGCTCGGCCGTCGCCTGTGACGGGATCACGCTCCCCACGGTGAAGTCGGGCCTCCGTTCACCGACGAGGATCTCTCGGCGCGACATCACGACGTTGTTGCTCTCGTTGGGCTCGGCGAGCGCGTTCGCAGAGTCGACGACGAGCGCCAGGCGATATCGTCCCGGCGGCGTCGTCAGCGGGATGGTCACCGACTCGACGGTCTCGCGATCCTCGTACGGTCCCAACGTGATCGCGGTGGACGTGAGCACGGCCGGCATCAGCAGCTCGCCGGAGCTCGGATCGACCAGGTGCACCGCATACTGGAACGGCCCCAGTGGCTCGAGGTGATACGAGCTCACACGCAGGCGTACGTCGAACGGGAGGGCCTGGTACACGCGGATCGGATCCACCGTGTCGACCGGGGCGATGTCGGTGGCGAAGACGTCCTCGCCTGCATCCTGGAGCGCGCGGAACACCACACCGGAGAGGTTCTGGAGATCGTTGGCGGAGCAGGTCGGAGAGCAGCTGCGGAGGTTGTAGGCGACGGTACCCGACTGGTTCTCGAAGCCGGCGGTGGCGTCGAAGAACGCCGCTCCGGTCAGGCCGGTCATCGGGCCGTAGTGGACCTCGAACCGGCCGGCCAACCCCTCGTAGAGCCAGAGCTGCATCGACATCAGCTCGCCGGTGCCACCCGGGAAGTGATAGCTCCCCTCCCATTGAATGACAGCGATTCGATTGGGCTGCGTGCCCTCGATCGTCAGGCTCATCTGCGGCGAGATCAGATCGTCCCAGAAGAGCGCGATCAGAGTGTTGGGTGAGAACTGATCGGGGAGCGCCTGGTTGCCCAGGCTGCTGCCGTCGAAGTCGAAGGTGACATAGCCGTTCGTGCCCACCTCGACCGAGTTGTACGTCTGATCGAAGAAGCGGAAGGGGAACGGCAGCGCTGCAGTGGCCTGGCCGTCGTCCGCGTTGAAGGGCTGGAGCACCGTACCGCCGCTGCGCACCGAGTAGGCCTCGGTGTATTCGGTGATGAAGTAGGGCGTGTTGGATCCCGGTCCGCCGCCGCCGTCGGGCAGACCACCGTCGAAGCCGGCGTCCGGTCCCACGCCCCCGTCGAGCGGAGGCGGAGGCGGAGGCGGGCCGGCGTCGGTCGCCTGGGCGTGCGCGATCGACGGGACCATCGCGAGCAGCAGGACCGCCGGCAGGAAGCTTCGCCGCCGGAACGCGAACGGGAGCAAGAGCAGGATCCAGAGGAGCGAGTAGGCGGCGCCGGTCCCGGCCGCGGTGCACCCACAGCCTCCGTCGTCGGTGGTCACCTTCGCCGGCTCGTCGATCACGACCCCGAAGGCGCGCAGGTCGATCCCGCCGGAGGGCTCGCTCGCCATGACCACAAACGGGAAGACACCCGCGGAGTCGGGCGTACCGGACAGCGTGCCGTCCGGGGCGAGGGAGAGGCCGGGCGGGAGCTCGCCGTCGAGCAGAGCGTAGCTCACGCTGCTGGTACTCCCCGGCGCGATGGCGCGGATGCGGACCGGGTCTCCGTCGCTGTCGAGATAGACGTCCCCGACGGTGCCCGCCGGCAACGAGCGCGTCACGAACTGGATCTTGGCGTCCGCCTCGATCCGAACCACGTAGAGGTTGCGATCGGCGTCCTTTGCGTCGTCGGTCACCGACAGCTCGAAGATGTACGTCCCGACGACGGACGGTAGGCCGGCCAGCCGGCCGTTCGCGATGGAGAGCCCGTCGGGGAGCGCGCCGGAGGCGAGCGCGAAGGTGTACGGTTGGATCCCACCGACGGCCGACAGCGGCGCGTCGTACGGCTCGCCCACCAGCCCGTCGGGGAGCGCGGACTGGCCGAAGCGCACCGAGCGATCGCGAGACAGAACGCGGAACGCGATCAGCGTCTCGGCCTCCGCGCCGGTCGCGTCGGTGACGCTGAACGTGTACACGAGGGCCGGCGCGACGGTGGCCGTGGTGCCGCTGATGTGCCCTTCCCCGGTGAGCGCCAGGCCGGCCGGCAGCGCGGGATCGACGTGATAGTTGTACGGCTCGACCCCGCCGATCGCGACCAGCGGGAAGTCGTACGCCGTCCCGGCGAAGGCCGGCGGGACCGCGCGCGTGACGATCCGGAGCTCGACCGTGGGGGCGATGACGCGGATCGCGATCGCGCGCTCGTGGAAGAGTGCGCCGTCGGAGACGCGAATCCCGAAGGTCGAGACACCTTCGGTGGTGGGGACTCCCGTGATGCGGCCCGACGAAGGGTCGAGCGCCAGCCCGGCCGGGAGCGACCCCTGGGTGATGCTCCAGGTGAGGGGTCCGGTACCACCGCGGGCCACCAGATCGAACTCGTAGTCGACGCCGATCACCGCGAGCGACGGTGCACCGCTGATGATGGCGAGCTGCGCCGGCTCGAGGGTCACAGGGCTGCTGGACCTGGCTTCGTTGTTTCCCTCGTCGAGCTCCTCGACCAGATCCTCCGGATCCATCGAGTACTCGACCCGGTAGTCTCCGGGGGCGACATCGGCGGGGACCGTCACCAGATCGGCACCCTCGTCGAGCGCGCCCGCCTCGAGCGACACGCTCGAATGTCCCAGCACCGCCACGCGTACCGAGGTGCCCTCGAGGACCAGGAATATCAGGAAGTCGGCGGTGCCGGCGTCGTTGCCGCGGTTCTCCAGCACGCGCTGGACGTAAAACGACTCTCCCGAGCCGGCGGAGACCGGAGCGATGATCTCACTGGCCATGAAGTCGGGGGCGATGTCGCGCACCGTGATGCGCGAGCTGGTGCGGCGGATGTTGTTGATCTCGCGCTCCTCGGTGATCGACTCCCGCGAGTCGGCGACGAAGCCGATGAAGTAGCCGGCGGTGGCGACGTCGGTCGGGAAGGTGATCGTCTCGTCGACGACCAGCGCGGCACCCGGCTCCAGATCGAACGGTCCCACTTCGGTGAGGAGCCGATCGCTGATCGTGATCAGCTCGTTGTCGGAGAGATAGAAGCCCGCGTAGAAGCCGTGCAGCGGAGATCCTCCCTGGTTCTCGATCGTACCGCGCAGGCGGTACGGCTGCCCCCGGAACGCGGGGTCGGGCACGTCGATGTCGATCGCCGCCAGGTCGGGTCCGATCAGTCGGATCGTATTGACGGTGACGAAGAGGTTGTTGGTCTCGCTGACCTCCAGGATGGCATTCGACGGATCCACGCGGGCGATCAGGAAGTAGTCACCGGTTCCGAGCGTGAGCGGCACCTGGGCCGGCACGGTCTCGGCGGAGGGCGCCGCGACGGTGCCGGTGAACACCAGCCAATCGCTCGCGTCGAGCGTGCGGTCGGTGGACAGATACACCTCGAGGCCCGTCGACGGCACGGGAGAGCCCTCGCTCTGGACCAGCACGGTGACGGGGAGCGTCGCGCCGGCGCCCGAAGTTTCGGGCGAGAGGATCGTGAAGATGGCGAGATCGGGCCCCACCAGCACCGGGCCGGAGGGGACCTCGTTGTCGAACTCGTCGATCTCGGCGACAGCGTTGTTCGGATCGACGACCGCGATCAGCCGGTACGTCCCCGGGGCCAAGGCCGGGATCGGAACGTTGCGGACGATCCGGGTCGAGCTGCTGGCCGGGGCCGGGCTCGCGCCCGAGGCGAGCAGATAATCGCCCGGGTCTCGGATCGTGTCGGTCGACAGGTAGACCTGCCACTCGACGGACGCGATCGCTGAGCTCTCGTTGACCAGGTCGAACATCACGTCGGCGTTCTGCCCCGGAGGCAGGCCGGGGTGGTTCGGGAACGAGGCGGACAGGTCGCGCCCCACGAGGAACGTCCCCGGCGCGAGCACCACGTTGTTGGTCTCCACGGGCTCGTTGATCACGTTGTTGGAGTCGATCACGGCGCCGACCGTGTAGTAGGCCTGGGTGATGTTCGGGATCGTGGTGGTCAGCGTGGCGGTCGCGGTCGCGCCGGCGGCGAGAGGTCCGAAGCTGACCGTGCCGAGCAGCGTGTCGGCGCCGGGCACGATGTTCCGATCGGTGGAGAGATAGACGTCCGCCGCGAAGCCGGTGCCCGTGGGCTGAAGCCCGACGTTGTGGGCGGTGACCGGGAAGCTCGCGGTCGCGCCGGGAGCCGCCCCGTGGGGCGCGCCGACGCTGCCGGTGAGCTCGGGGGCGTTTGGAACCGAGATCTGGAGCACCTGATTGTTGAGGCCGTTCAGATCGACCCAGCTACAGGTCGCGCTGGCGCCGCACGCCAGGGGGAAGACGGCGTTGGTACCGGTGCCATCCTCGATCCCGATGATGCCCGACCACGCGATGTTGCTCTGTCCCGAGGTGAAGCCGCCGTAGTGCAGGCGGATCGTATCGGTCCCCTCCTCGAGGCGGATCTGGAAGCTGATCCGGCTGTCCGGCGGGAAGAAGTCAGGGAAGTGGCGAATGTTCCTCCACTCCACCACCAGCTCCCGGTTGGGCGCGTTCCCCCGCAGCCCATAGCGGATCTCGCTGGCGGGCGCGGTCTGCTCGATCCAGAGATCGTCCCAGAAGGCGGCGATCATGCGGTTCGGCTCCTGAGGATTGGGCAGGCCCCCGAACTCGGGTGGGATGAAGCTCGCCTCGCAGACATTCGATGATCCGCAGAACTCGTTGAACGTACATCCCTGCGCACACGAGTTGGCGAAGTAGAGGGCGCCGTTCTCCCCCACGTTCACATAGTCGTAGTCGTGGTCGTAGAAGCGGAACGTGAACCCGATCGGGATCAGCCGGGCCTCGTCGCCGAACGAGCCTGGACCGAGGATCAAATTCCCGCCGGCGAGCGGCGTGATCGGCTCGGAATATTGCACCGAGATGTACGGCGTCTGTGAGAAGAGGGATGCCAGCAGGATCGGCGCAACCACGGTCGCGGATATACAGGGATCTACAGGACTTGGGTGTTTCAACTTTCTGAGAGGAACCGTCGCTCCGCGCTCAACAACTCACGATCGAAAGCAGCCATGGGGCGCGCAAGGCGCCTTGCATGTCCGAGGTACGTATTTCCCCCCAGAGTAGGACGATCGTTCCTTGGACGCGCTCAGCGGTCGGGGGCAGGATCCTTCGGCTTGAGCGGGCCGCGGATCATCTTGTGGGCGGCGCTCCTGGCCGGCGTGACCACGCTCGCAGTGACCGTCATCTACCCGTCGCTGGTGATGAAGGAGGTCGCAGCGGTCGAACCGGTGGTGGCGGAGCCTCCGCGAATGATCGAGGTCCGCGTCCTCTCCGGCCGAGAGGTTCGCCGTCTTTGGATCCATTCGGGCGAGTGCCGCACGCAACCGCTCGGCGGGACGCGGGGGGCCTTCGACGTTCAGTCGGTGATCCTTCGAGGCAATAAGATATGGACCTGCTCGGATGCCGACGTGAAGCGGCCCACCAAGGAGCGGTGCACCTGGGGCCAGCAGGTCCGGCTCGAATGCCTCGAGCCCGCCGTCGTGAGCGCCAAGGACGTCCCGCCCCGGCGCTACGGGCGCATCCTCCGGATGCGAATCAACTCGAAGACGCTTCGCGTAATCACGAAGGTGGAGCTCGAGCAGTACGTCGAGGACGTCGTGATGACCGAGCATCCGACGGCGCCCTTCGAGACCCGGCGCGTGCAGGCGATCGTCGCGCGTACGTTCGCGATGCACGCCATGGACGAGCCTCGGCACGATGACGCTCCGCTCTGCGACACGCAGCACTGCCAGGCCTACGCGAGCGCCGTTGAGCCAAAGCCGAACGAGCTGGCGGCCATGACGACCAAGAGCGTGGTGCTGGTGGACTCGCATCGGAAGCTGGCGCCGACGTTCTTCTCCAGCACCTGCGGGGGACGCACCCGGAACGCGCAAGATGTCTGGCCGGGCAACTTCGTCGACGACATCGTTGGGATCCGCGACGTCGACTCGAAGGGGCACGCCTGGTGCCGCAAGAGCCCGAACTTTCACTGGACGCTCCAGGCGCCCGAGGACCGCGTCGCCAAGGCGGTCAGCAAGGCGGTGGAGAGGAAGGTCGACGCCCGCACGCTCGTGATCGATCGCGATGACGACGCGGGCCTCCACTTCACGGTGAAGGACAAGCACGGGAAGTCCACCGTGCTCGCGAGCGGGCTCCACCGCGAGCTCGGCCGCGAGCTGGGGTTCACGAAGTTCAAGTCCTCCGATTTCACCGCGACCCACAAGCGGCACCGATTCGTCTTCGAGGGACACGGGCTCGGTCATGGCGTGGGGCTCTGCCAATATGGAGCCGAGGCGCGGGCGCGGGCGGGACAGTCGGCCGAGGAGATCCTGGAGGCCTACTTCCCGAAGCTGGAGCTGGCGCACCTCGACGAGATCCGACCGCAGCTCTGAGCGGAGCCGCCGCTCAGATCAACGGCAGCCTGGAGTCCGCGACCGCCTCGACCGCCAGCAGCACGTCGGGATGCTCCGCCGCCAGCGCCTTGAAGTCTGCGACGGAGATCTCCAGCGCGAAGAGCTGCCCCGGCGAGGCGACCGTCGCCACCGCCGGCTCGGCCGAGAGGAGGGACATCTCACCGCAGAGCTCACCGGGTCCGAGGATCGCCAGCTCGCGGCCGTCGCGGGTCACGCGGGCCTGTCCCGCCAGGATGATGATCAGCCCTCGCGCTTCCTGTCCCTGCTCGATCAACACGGCCGGGTGGCGGGACTCGAGGAAGCGAAAGCGGTCGGTCAGCTCGCGGCGCTTCGCATACGGGAAGCGCTCGAACAGCGGGTTGGTGCGGATCAAGGTATCGACGAGACGGTCGCGCAGGAACCAGAGGAGGACCGTCATGACCTCCGGGTCCTCGTAGATCAGCTCGCTCACCGCGTGCCGATCGATCTCGATCAGCGTGGTCTCGGCGACCGCCCGAACCGTCGCGGTGCGGGGATGATCCGTGATCAGCGCGATCTCACCGAAGAACTCGCCTTCGTCGAGACGGCCCAGGACACGCGGCGGATCCTGCTGGAGCTGGACCTCGACCGCGCCGTCGGAGATCACGAAGAAGGACTCGCCCCGATCGCCCTGCCGGAAGACGGCGTCGCCCGGGGAGAGCGAGCGCACGTGGAGCCGGTCGATCAAGCGGCGGAAGCTGTCCTCGCGGAGCGCGGCGAAGAACGGCGTGAGCGGAAAGGTACCCACGATCTCAGCGGGAGTCGCTCGGTCGGTGTCGGCGAGGGCGTCGAACGCGCGGTCGACCTCGGCGTCGCTGATGATCCGGATGGCGCTGATCGCTTCGTCGCTCTCGAGACCGAGCACGCGGGCGATCGACATCTCGCTGATCGGGACACCGTCCTCGATCTCGGCGCGGATGGGGACGGAGCGAACCTCGATCTTCGGCTTCGGATGACCAGCCTCGCGCAGGCGGGGATGCAGGCGCCCGAGCCGGGAGACCACCTCGGGATCTTTCGGATCGAGATCGAGCATGCGCTTGCACATGACGATCGCCTGCATCACCTCGCCGGCGGCTGCGTAGCGATCGGCGGCGCGCATGAGGGCCTGCTGCTGTTGGGCGCGCTGCCCGGTGCTGCGGTAAACGTCGGCGATCCGTCGCGGCCAGAGGCCCTCCTGAGGCTCCTCGATCTGGAGCTGCTCGAGCGCCTCGAGCCCGGCACGGACATCGGCCCGGGCCAGGGCGTCATCAGCGCGGGCGCGGAGCTGATCGAGCCGGTTCACTCATTGGCTCACGAAGTAGAACGCCACCAGACCGCCGATCATCGCCAGCGCCAGGAGCGCGAAGAGGAGGCCCCGGGAGGTGGAGGTTCTCGGCGGGACGGTGATCGCGTCCTGCGACGGATCCATGTTCTCGGGCCAGAGCTTGGGGGGCACGACCACCGGCGGCGCCACCACCTTGGGGGGATCGGGCGGAGCCACGACCTCCTCCACCGGCGCCTCGAAGTTCACCATCAGGTCCGGGGTCCGCGGCGGGCGCGCCTCCGGAGGCTTCTTCATCGGCGGCGGCGGTGGCCGCGGGTCCAGCGTGCGGATCGGCTGCGGCGGCGGCGTCGGCGTCGGTCGCGACGCCTTCGGTTGCTCGAGCGGCGGGAGCGGCACGGGGTGGACGCTCTCGCCGTCCTGGCTTCGCGGGGGGACCGCGGGCCTGGAGACCTTCCCGCTCTCGCTGTCCTGGCTTCGCGAGAGGACGTCCGGCCTGGAGACCTTCCCGCTCTCGCCGTCCGGGCTTCGCGCGACGACGTCCGGCCTCGAGGCCTTGAGGCGTGCGGGCGTAGGCGGCGGACGGCGCGCGGGCGGCGGCGCGGGCGGCGGCGCGGCCGGGACGGGGCGCCTCGGCGACTCCTTCCTCGGCGCCGCGGGCGGGAGCGGGATCGCGAGATTGGACGAGACCGAGGCGGATGGCGGCGGCGGAAACCGCGGCGGCGGGGGGTGAGATCCGCGTGCGGGATTCGGCGTCACCGGCTCGGAGTCCTCCAGCTCGGGCTTGGGCTTCGGCTTCGGCTTGGGCTCCGGCTTGACGGTGGGCTCCGGCTTGACGGCGGGCTCCGGCTCGACCTCGAGCTCGACCTCGGCCGCCGCACCCGGCTCGTCGTCGACCTCGACCTCGACCTCGATCCCGACCCGTCTCGGCCGTCTCGCTGACCGGAGGTGTCAGGACCTTCGCGGCAAGCGGCGGAGTCGCCGGCATCACCTTCGGCGGGAGCGGCTCCGACTCACCATCCGCCAGCGGGATCTCGACGACCGGCTCGTCCTTCTTCTTCTCGTCGCTGGTCACCTCGGCGAGCGCAGCTTCGAAGTCGAGCTGCTCGTCGATGGTCGGATGGTCCGGATCCGTGCCGCGCCGCGCTGCCTGCTCCTCGCGCTGGCGCATGCGTTGGTTCAGCTGCTCCTTGAACGAGAGCGGCATCTGGCTGATCTGATTGCTGCCGGTGAGCATCTCCACCAGCGTCAGCAGCTCCTGCGACCCGAAGGGCTTGTTCACGTAGCCGTCGAGGTCGGTCTCGTCGGCGCGGCTCTCGTCGGGACCGTCCTGGCAGGCGAGCAACAGGATCGGAACGTCTTCGTTCTTCGCGATGGCTTTGATCTTCGAACCGAACGCGTACCCGTCCATGTCGATCATGCGTTCATCGACGAGGATCAGATCGGGCGTATGCGTCCGCATCCATGCGAGCCCCGCGTTTCCGTTCTCCTTGGAGACGACGCGGTATTCGCTTCCTTCGAAAATCAGCTCGACGGCAGTCCGAATCGTTAGGCTGTCGTCGACGACGAGAAGTACTTTTCCCACGTCTTCTCCGGCGGTTCGCGCGGGCGAGTATGACTCCGCTCTTTCGGCGTCGCCAGGTCACACTGGCAACGGAAAGGTTGTACATCTACCACCCGCTCTTCGCTGTCTCCCACGAATTCGCGAGGCGTTCAAGTTTGTGGGGCAGCTACAGCGCGCCTCCACTTGGATGTATAACGCTGGCTCCTCCACAGGGCGGCAAAAAGCATGAGCTTCTTCTCGAGACTGTTCGGCAGATCGAAACCTCAAGAATCGACCGAAGAAACGCCACGAACCCAAGAGAACGGGAAACCAAACGGCAAGGTGCCGCCGGCGAAGCCATCACCGATCAGCGATGAGCGAGTGAAGCAGATCGAGGCACGCGCGCGGCAAGATGTGCCGGCCACCAAGCCGATCGTCGAGAAGCCGAAGCCGCAGGCGCCACCGCCCCCGGTGCTCGCGGCGACCGCCGCGGCCCCGATGGCGGCCGCCCAGGTCCGCCCTCAGGAGCCTCCACCTCCTCGCGCGGCGCCACCGCCCGCGCCCACGCCGTCCGGCGATGCAAGCCAGCCTGCAGCGAAGCGCCCCACCTCGGGCCTCTTCAAGAAGCAGAAGCGGTCCAACTCGACCGGCGGCAAGCTGGAGGCGATCCCGAGCGCCGGCCTCGGGGCGGGCCCGCCCGTCCAGCCTGCGATTGCCATCCCCGTCTCCGTCAGCCCGACGCCCACCCCGGCAGCGACCGAATCGGGCAAAGACGGCCACGACGCCGGCGTTCTGGAGGCGCTGCTCGGCAACCTCGACAAGAGCTTCGACGCCATCCTCGCAGATCGATCCGAGTCGAGCTCGCCTGGATTCGACGCCGAGCCGAACACGGACGACTTCGACCGCCTCTCCGTCCTCGAGCTGTTCTTCGACATCGCGACCAATCACCTGCGCCCGGTGCGCAACTTCATGATCGAGCTTCACCTCGGCGACGTCCGGAAGGAGTGGGTTCAGATCGCGCAGCCGGCAGTGAAGAGCATCCAGAGCGCGGCCGAGCAGATCGACATCCCCGACCTCAAGCGGGCGCTCGACGACTTCGATGCCCTCCTGAGCCTCGCCACCGAGTCGCCGGGAGACACGATCGCCGGTGAGCTCCGCGAGGAGATGATCAACCACTATCGGCTGCTCCAATCGATCATGCCGCAGGCGTTCACGCTGCAGGAGGAGCGCGACCAGCGCGAGTCGCTGATCATCCACTCGCTGCTGATGCAGGTGCCAGACGTTCGCAAGGTCACGATCGACAGGCTGTACCGGGCGGGCCTGAGCGCGCTCGAGGTGCTCTTCCTCGCGACCACCGACGACCTCGCGGCCACCACGGGCATCCGCAAGATCCTGGCGCAGCGGATCGTCGACAAGTTCCAACTGTTCCGTCGGGAGTCCCGCGACTCGGTCCCCGACGCCGAGCAGTCGGCGCAGCGGAACAAGCTCCAGGAGCTGATCGCCGCGCTGCAGGATCAGCAGGCGAACTACGATCGGGCCACCGCCAAGCGATCGATCGAGGAGAAGCGCGCACACCGTCTCGCCCGGCAAGGGATCCTGCTCGAGATCACCGTGGTGCTCGCGCAGCTCGGCGAGGTGGAGCTCGTAGAGCAGCTGGAGCGGCTGCCGTTCGAGAAGCGGATCGACCGGCTCAAGACCTACCTCGAAGAGCTCGAGACCAAGAAAGGCTAGAAGGAGGGGCGATCAGAAGGGTATGGCAGATTTCACCAGAGAACAGTTATTGGAGGCCGCCAAGAAGGGCGATCGGCTCGACCGGGCCGATCTCAGCGGGCTGGACCTCTCGGGCGTCGACCTCCGCGGCGTGAACCTGCGGCGCTCCGAGCTCGAAGGGACCATCCTCGAGAAGGCGAACCTTTCGAAGGCCGATTCTCTCGAACACGAGCCTGGTCGAGGCCTTCCTCGTCGAGGCGAACCTCTCCGGTGCCAACCTCGAAAAGGCCGATCTCGAGTGCGCGAACCTCAAGAACGCGAACCTCGAAGGCGCGCTCCTGATGCGAGCGAACCTCGAGGGCGCGGAGCTCGAAGGCGCGAACTTGAGAGGGGCGACGCTGAGCGCGGCACAGATGGACTCGGCAAACCTGGGCGGTGCCGACCTCTCCGGCGCGACCATCATTCACGCGGATCTCAAGGAGTCGTACTTCGGCGGCGCAAAGCTGATCGGGGCTGACCTCCGGGGCTCCACGCTGACGGCAGCGAACGTCGAGGAGGCCGACCTCACGGAGGCGAACCTCGACGACGCGGACCTGCGGAAGCTGATCACCGTGGGGGCCAAGATGGTGCGCGCGAGCCTGCGGGGCGCAAACCTCAGCGCGGTCGAGATCGCGAACGTGGATCTGGCGCAGGCGGACCTGCGCAAGGCGGATCTACGTCGGGCCAACCTCAAGGAGGTGCGGCTGACCGGCGCGAAGGTCTACGCGATCCAGACGGACGACGCCAACTTCAGCCAGATCAAGGCGGACTGGGTCGACGGCAGCCCGGAGGGTGACGGGTCGCAGCGCTTGACGGGCGAGCAGATCGCCGCCGCGCTGTCTGGGAAGGTGGCGCCGATCAGCGCCGCGTCGGTACCGGGGCGTCGCTATTTCGGCAGGGGTGACGTGCTGCGCGATGCCAGCCTCGAGTTCGGCGAGAACGCCTTCGTCGAGATCGAGAGCCGATTCGAGAAGTGCGCCATCGTGTTGGGCCACAACGCGCAGCTCGTCATTGCGAGGGATGGCGTGCTCAAGGACTGCAACGTGTCCGGTGCCGGGACGATCACCGTGCACGGTTACTTCTCGGAGGGACGAGCGCCGGGCCTGAAGGGGCCGTCGACGCTGGTGGTGAGCTCGGTCGGCTCCGTCGTCTCTTCGATCGAACAGGCAGACGGCCAGACCGCCTTCGCGTTTGAACCGGGGTGCCGGCTCCGCTTGAAAATCAAGGAAGCCGCTAGCAGCGGAAAATGAGAGAGAAGAGATCCATGCAAGAGTCCAAAATCCAGCCGGCGACAACCGAGACGAGCAGTCCTCCGTCGACGCAGGAACAGAAGAAGCAGCGCGCAACGCTGGTTGAAGAAGGCACCGAGTTCAAGGGCGAGCTCACCTCGAACTGCCCGCTGGTCATCCGCGGCAAGGTCGAGGGTTCGATCAAGGCGCCGGCGATCACGATCGCGCGATCAGGTACGCTCACGGGCACTGCCAAGATCGGTCAGCTCCTCTCCGAGGGCGAGCTCTCCGGAGAGTTCGAGGCCGACGCGGTCCGGCTCGCCGGCAGGGTCGGCAACAACACGACGATCCGGGCCCGTTCGCTCGAGGCGAAGCTGGCTGCCAAGGACAAGGGCGGCCTCCAGGTGACCTTCGGCGAGTGCACGCTCGAGGTCGGCGAGGAACCGGCCGAGCCCTTCGGCGCCGGCGACGCCAAGAACGGCGCGGCGGCGCTGGACAGGGTCGACGCCAAGAAGGACGACAAGTCGCCCGGCGGCAAGCCGAAGAAGTGACCCGCCCCGGCTCTTGTTGATACGCTGTCGTCGTGCGGCTGACAGTCGTCGGCTCTGCGGACGCGTTCAACTCTGCGGGGCGGAGCCACTCTTGCTATCTCCTCGAAGGAGACGGCTTCGGACCCCTCATGATCGACTTCGGCGCCACCGCTCTCGTGGCGCTGCGCAAGGCGGGACGCGAGCCCACCGAGATCCGCGGCTTCGCGATCACCCACGTCCACGGCGATCATCTGGGCGGGTTCCCGTTCCTCCTCATCGACGGAATGTTCAATCAGGTGCGAACCGAGCCCCTGGCGGTGGTCGGGCCCGTACGCACGCGCGCAAAGATCGATGAGTACCTCGACACGGCCTATCGGGAGGTCGTGCCGCTTCCGCGCCCGTACGCGCTGGACGTCACCGAGATCGAGCCCGGTCAGGAGGCCGCGCTTGCCGGGGCCGTCGTTCGGGGCTACCCGGCCGTGCACATGGTCCCACCGGATCGCCCGCTGTCGCTCCGCGTGATCGCTCCGGACGGCCGGTACGTCGCCTTCTCCGGCGACACCGAGATGAACGACGCGCTCCTCGAGGCGGCCGACGGCGCCGAGCTCCTCGTCGCCGAGTGCACCGGCATGGCGCCGCCCATCGGCCGCCACTGCTCGTGGGTCGAGTGGACGGGCGTGCTTCCCCGGCTGGGCGCGCGGCGCGTGCTGTTCTCCCACCTCAACGAGGAGGTGCGCCGCAGGTCCGCGGAGCTGGTCGGGACGGCCCCGGTCGGACCGCCCATCCAGTTCGCCGAGGACGGGCTGGTCCTGGAGCTTTGACGGGTTTCCGAGGATGACTTGTGAATCCCACCTCGGGCCGGTAGGCTCGATCGCACCACCGTCTTTCCAGGAGGAAACACCATGACGGCCGTCGGAAAAGCAGTCGGAAAGAGCACTCGGATCGCCTCGCACCGAGGCAGCCTCGTCGATCGTGACCAGCTCGCTTCGAGCGCCCGCAGCCTCACGTCGCTCGCAGGTACCACAGCGGCGGGCGTCGCAGGATCGTTCACCAAGGGCTTGGCGATGGACGCCCTGGTGAAGTTCGCCAAGGCCGCCATCCTGAAGGTCTGATCAGAGCGCGTCGCGCTTCACGGCGCGGTAGCCGTCGGTCTCCATGGCCTCGCGGATGCGCGTCAACGCTGCCTCGGCGTCGGCGGGTGTCCGGTATTTCTCCACCACGACGGTGCGGATCGTGGAGCCGTCGGCCGTGAGGCGCAGGTCGATCTTTCGCCCGCCGCCGTCGAGCGCCAGATCGATCACCTTGCTCTTGGGAGCCGACTTCGGCACCTCGGTCGGCGCATCCTCGGGCGCAGCGCCGCCCTCGTCGAGATAGCCCTTCTTCCGCTTCTGCTCGACGAGCTTCTCCATCTCTTTCGTGGCCGCCTGCGGAGAGTCGAACTCCTTGAGCTGCGTCTGTCCGTCGGTACCGATGCGTCCCCAGTTCACGTAGAGATCGGTCTTCTCCTTCCGGGCGCGCCAGAACTTCTTCGACTTCTCGTCGATGAACACCAGATGGACATCCCAATCGCTCACGGTTCTTCCTCCAATCGATCGAGCCGAACCAGGAATGCCTTCCCGCGCTTCGGATCGCACATGTGCACGTAGGCCGCCATCCCGCGGAGTTGTTCGAGGCTCTCGCCGCGGCCGGGGCGGCCCAGCTCTCGGTTCTTGATGGCGGCGCGGAGCCGCCGGATCGTCGCTCGCGGGACACGTGCCCGCTCGGCGGCGGGGCCATCGCGATTGACCACCAGGCCGGTGACCGTCTGGCGGCGACCCTTCCGCATCACGCGGGTCTTCTTCCGGTGTACCGTGAAGCCCTCGTCGTGGACGATCGCGTTGACGATCCGGAGCAGCTGCCCGATCGGCGCCTCCTTCGGCCGGTGCCAGGAGAACGCGAGGTCGTCCGCGTAGCGCGAGTACTGGAACCCGAGCTTCTCGGCCATCTTCGACAGCCGCGTATCGAGCCGTAGGCAGATCGTGTTCGTGATCGACGGGCTGGTCGGCGCCCCCTGCGGAAGCGAGCGCGGTCCCACGGCCACGTGATACGTCTTTCCCTCGAGCACGAGCTGCTCGCGCGGGCTTTCGGTCACCAGCAGCGCCAGGATCCCGGCGACCTGCTCGCCGTAGCCGGCCTTCCTGAACATCCCCTTCACGCGCGCCGTGGTGATGGTTGGATAGAAGTCCTCGAGGTCCAGCTTCACGACCACCTCGGCGCCCACGTGCACGCCCGCGTTCGTGACCGTGCTCCGCCCCCCGAGGAACCCGTGCGCCGAGCCGTGGACGGGGAGGTGCTCGGTGATCCGCCGTGCGATCCAGGCCTGACAGCGCTTGAGATCGGGCTTCGGCGCGCTGATGAGCCGGGGACGGCCGTCGCGCTTCGGCACGATCCAGCGATGGTAGTGCGTCCCGGAGTCGACCTCGCGGTGATAGACCAGCCAGCGGAGCCGCGCGATCGTGAGCTCCAGCGCCTCCGCCAGCGCCTTCACGTCGGAGAGCTTGGGCAGCTCGTTCTGCTCCAGGCGGCCCATCGGATCGTCGACGTCGAACCAATCGATGTCGGGCGTATCGTGGTGGAAGATCCCGACGCCGACGTGGACCAGGTGGGCCTTCTTGTACTCGGCCCAGGCGTGCTTCTGGAGGATGCGCTTGACGCGCCGCTCCTCCTCCCGCCGGGCCTTGTATTGCTTCTTGTCCTTGTCGGAGAGCCGCGAGGGATCGGTGCCTTCATCCAGGAGACCGCGCCGACGCAGCTCCGCACGAACCCAGTCATCGGTGCCGCCTTCCGAGGCGATTCCGTCCCACCCGGGGAGCTTGGCTTCGAGAGTTTCCGTCATGGCATCTGATTAGTCAGACGCCGAGATAGTCAGATATGGGAGGAGGAGAAGCCCACGCTACTTTCCTACATGGGACATGGTAGGCTCACCGGCCTGGCCGCCGGAGGGGTGCTCCGTCGCTGGGCCTAAACTACGGTTGCGTGGTTGGTCCAGGTAGGCCCGCGACGGAGCACCCCTCCGGCGAGCCAGGCCACGCATAGCCTACCTTGTGGAGATTGCCTATCAAATGAGCTCGGGCGGCGCGACACCACCCAGTGCCGAAGCACAGCTAACGTTAGGCTTCTCCTCCTCAAACTAATGATCTCGGCGTATGACTAATTCTTCCTCCTGTCAAGTTACACCGCTTCTGCGGCGCTCGCGTCGATGAAACCTTTGTCGGCGAGTCGCTCGAGCCGCGTGAAGTATTCCTCACGCGCACGATCGGGCGACCCGAAATAGATCCGATGCATCCGCATACTCTCGGGATGCGTCCCCCAGCGAACGATCACCTGTCGCTCATCGAGCGAGAGTCGATAGGTGGTGGCGGCGCCCTCTCCCTGGCGGCGGATCAACGTCCGGGTCTCGGCGCGGATGAGCTTGCGGCCCTCCTCGGTCCCGCGGGCGCGCTCGAGCTCCGCCTGCTGGCGCGCGTAGAGGAGACGGAGCGCGATCATCGGCACCGTCGGTCCCTCGCGTAGACCGCTCCGCCGGAACTGCGGGCTGGTGCAAGCGGCGTCGATCGTCCGGCCCTCGCGATCGATCGTGAATGATGTCTGATACGTCCGGTGCGCCTTCTTGTCCTCGACCTCACCCTCGATCCGCACGCCCTCGCCGCCCAGGTCGTGAACCCGCGTCAGCCTCACCTGGCCCTCACCCTCGAGCAGCCGGTGTGCCTCCGCCTCCCTCTCGTCCCGGTACTTGAGCTTCTCGGCGTCGACCGGCTCGGCGAAGAGCGGCCGCTGCCGAAACGTCCCGGTGGCGACGTCGTGGAGCACCACGCCGCGCTGCATCTCGTACAGGAGCGCCTGGCGGACATCGTTGCTCTCCCGTCCGGTGCTCGAGGCCAGCGCCTCCAGCGTCTTCGGACCCTCGGCCAGCTTCTGCACCACCTGGCGCGGGAGCACGTCGTCGGTCCCGTTCGCCACCAGCAGATCGAAGGTCGCGATCCCCGCCCAGCCGCTGTCCGTCCAGCCGGACAGCGAGAGCGTGAGCGTGGCGTCCTCCATGTCGACGATGTAGTAGGCCGGCAAGCCCGCACCCACGAGCCGAACGCTGACCCGCTTCGCGTGGGGGAGCAGCCGCGACAGCACCATCAGCCGCTTGCGTCCCCACGTGCGGACCACCTGGGGCCGCGAGCCTTCGAACACACCGCCGCTGCCGTGGAGCACGAGGTCCCAGGGCTCGAGCACGATGCGCGGTACCTCGCCCGGGACCAGCTCGTACCGGAGCGCGCGCGGCGACTTCTTGGCCTTGTGGCGCCTGAGCGTCAGGAGGACGTTGTAGAGATCCACCGGCGCGATCTCGAAGGTCTGGCAGGGGAGCGTCGAGGCCGCCTGCACCTGGCTGAACGCGCGGATCCAGCGGTAGGGCACCAGGAGGTCGCGCTCCTGACCGGCCGTCGACGGGACCAGCTCCAGCGTCGTCGATCGATACGACCGCATCCGCGTGAGCGCGCCCAGCAACTGCTGATTGATGTCGAGGTGGGTGGTCCCGGCCTGGACCTCCTGCGTCCGGTACGCATCCGACCTCACGAAGAGCCGCGCGTAGGCGGACTCGTCCGCCGAGAAGACCTCGAGCGAGAGACCGTCGTCCGACACCGTCAGGATCGGATCGAGGGGTGTCTCCTCCTTGGTCGCCTCGCCGTACTTCGACTCGAGAAAGGCCTTCTGGGCGTTCCAGAGCTGATCGCTGGCCGCCTTGCCCTGCTGGAGCAGGTACTGCAGATAGTCGGAGCAATCCCGCGCCTTGAAGCGGAGATCGCTCATCAAGACGTCGCCGATGGTCAGGAGCGCGTCGCGGACCACGCCCGGACGCTCGAGATCCGCGACCAGCCGCGCGCCGGAGCGAAGGCCATCGGTCGGCAATGAGAGTCTGAAGCTGTCCTCGCCGGCGACGGGGTCGCTCGCCTTGCTGTACCGGACCTTGACTTCCTTCGCTTCCATCTGCGGCTCCTAGTCGTCGCCCTCGTCGTCATCGTCGTCGTCATCGTCGTCGTCGAAGTCGTCGTCATCGTCGTCGTCGAAGTCGTCATCGTCGTCGTCGTCGAAGTCGTCGTCATCGTCGTCGTCGAAGTCGTCATCATCGTCGTCGTCGTCGTCGTCGGCTCCGACGAGGCCGCCGCTCGGGAACCCGCCGAAGCTCCCGCCCCGCCGCTCCTGGTCCTGCCCGTCCGCGAACATCTTTGCGGACCCGCGCTGGGCCCGGCGAAGCGCCTTGAACGCCGCTGCTCGCACAATGTCCTCCTTCTCAGTTTCGAGGATCGCGGCCAGCGCCGCGATCGCTTGCTTTCCTCCGACACGACCGAGTGTCGCGATCGCGACCAGCCGCAACGGATCCTGTCCACCTTCCAGCGCGATCGCGATCAGCTCGTCGATCCGCTTCATACCCACCATCACGGGAAGCACGAGCTGTCGGCCTGAGTCCGTGGAGAGGAGCTCCCGGCCCGCGATCGGGATGGCGGCGTCCGCCACCGGCAGCATCGCCGGTGCGTCCGCGACCGGGATCTCACGGAGCAGCGCAGCCGAACGGTCCCGGGCGATCGCCACGACCGCCGCCGCCGCCGCGGCGCGCACGCCTCGGTCCTCGGCGGAGAGACACGTCTTCACCACCGCCAGAGCGCCGCTGTCGCCCTTCGCCTGGATGAAGCGCAAGGCCTCCTTCCGGACCGCCGGCGGGGCAGCCGCATTGCCGGCCGCCGTCAGCGCATGGGTCGTGGCGTCGGCCGCGAGCCGGCCCGCGGCCCACAACGCGGCGAGCCACGCCTCCTCGCGCGCCGGCAGATCGTGGCGTCCGTTCGTCCGCTCCCGCTCCCAGTCGTCGTGCGAGCGCGCGACCGCCGAAAGGACCGCCTGCGCCAGCTCCGGACCGCCGGTGGCGCCCGCGATCCAGGCCGCCTCCGCCCGCGGCGCCGGTTGATCTCCGCCGAGCAGCTGCGCCAGCACGCCGACGGGACACGCGCCGCGGCGCACCAGCCCCTGGCGCAAGCGCCGCCGGACGCTCTGGTCCTTGATCTCCGCGATCCGAGACACCAGCGTCGTCGGATCGCCGCGCTGGGCCAGGAAGGCGGCCGCGGGCTGATTGATGTCCCAGTGGCGGCTGTTGAGCGCCAGCAAGCTCACGCGCGTCTTGTCATCCGGGAAGATGCGGCCGAGCGCCTCGAGTGCCTGCAGCCGGAGCGTGCGATTGTCGTCCTCGATCACCTCGGCAAGTACCGCTTCGGATCCCGCACTTCGAGCGATACCGAGCTGCTTGATCCCTTCGTGGCGCACCGCGAAGTCCTCGTAGCGATCGCCGACAATCCGCTCGATCAGCGTGCGGCTGCGCTCGTCCCCGGCGCGGCGGAGCCCGACGACGGCCCGCTGCCGCACGTTGGACGCCCCCTCCCTCGCGAGCCGCTCGACGGTCTCCCGCACCTCGACGGCCTTCTCGGGATCCTGGATCTTCGGCAGCATCGCGCCCAGCGCCTCGGCCGCCACCGGCGCGAGCGCCCGGTCGTCGTCGGTCACCTCGGCCGACCTCGGATCCACGAGCACCATCAGGTCCTCGATCGCGCGGTCGTCCCCCAGCGTGCTCAGCGAGAGTACGGCGCGCTGCCGCTCGGGGAGCTCGCCGGCCTTGAAGACCAGCATGAGCGCCTGGAAGGCCTCGCGCCGGCCCTGGCTCGCCAGCCCTTGCGCCGCCGGAAGTACGAGCTCGCGACGACCGGCCTGGAGCACCTTGGCCAGGGGCTCGATCGTCGCCCCGTCGACGTGCTCGGCGCGGAAGGCCAGCACCTCCGCCGCCGCCACGCGCACCGTCTCCTCGCGATCCTCCACCATCCTTGCCAGCAGCCCCTCAGCCCGCGCGTCGTCGACGTTGCTGAAGAGCTTCGTCGCCGCCAGGCGCAGGTTGACGTCGGCGCTCTGGGTGGCGGCCTCGAGATACTCGAGCGCCAGGAGCTCCCGGTAACGCTCGCGGCGCGTGCCGTCGAGCAGGACAATCGCAACCTTCGATCGATCGAGCGCGATCTGCATCAGAGCGTTGAACGCCGCCGCCCGCAGGTGAGGCTCCGCATCCGCGAGCAACGACTTCAGCGTGGGGCCCGCGGCCGGGCTGCCGACCTGTGCCAGCGCACCGATCAGGCTGTTGCGATCCGCGGTCTTGTCCGGATCGTCCTCGATCCGCACGGCGATCGCCTGCGCCGCCGCGGCCCGAACCGCATCGTGCGCAGGATCGCTGGGCTTGGCCCGCGAGAGCTCCACCAGCGCGTTCAGGGCCTGCTGCACGTTCGACCGGTCCTCCGAGCGGAGGAACGCGGCCAGCACATCGACGGTCCGGCCGTCACCCCGGCGCGCCAGGCTGACGGCCGCCTTCATGCGGAGGTCCTCGTGGTCGCTCTCGAGCGCCCGCTCGAAGGCCTCGGTGACACGCTCGTCGGTGGAGTCAATCAACCGGTCTATCACCGCCAGACGCACGTCGGCGTTCTTCGCGGAGAGTGCGAGCAACCAGGGCTCGAGGCTCCCCGATTCGAAGAGGCGCGGCAGTCGGCCCAGCGCGTGCGCGCGGACGTCGCCGCTCTTGGCGTCGAGCGAGTGTTTTGCAAGCTCTCTTGCACCCGGATCGCCCGCGCTCGCCTTCTCGATGAGCTCGTCGACGGCCGCTTTGCCCACGTCGGCCGCCGACGACTCCAGAGCCAGCGCCAGCGGATCGAGCGCGCCCGGCGGGTAGAGCGTGGAGAGCGCACCGACGGCCGCCTTGCGCACCAGGTGGTGGGGATCGGAGAGCGCCCGCCGGAAGATCGGGAGCACGGCCTCGCGGCCAATCACGGCCTCCTTCGCCAGCACGGCCAGCCGCTCGAGCGCGTCGCGACGGACCCGGTGGGTCTCGTCGGCGTCGCCGGGGGGCGGCGCTTGTCGGATCAACCCAGCGTAGGCGCCAAAGACCAGGCGATAACGGTCGCCTCGAGGCGACGCGACCTCCGCACGTCCCTCGGAGGAACGCCCTTCTCGGGCGTCCCCAATCGACTGGCGATAACGGTCGCCTCGAGGCGACGCGACCTCCGCACGTCCCTCGGAGGAACGCCCTTCTCGGGCGTCCCCGATCGACTGGCGATAACGGTCGCCTTTGGGCGACGCGTCCTGGTCACCCTCCGCCGGCACCGGCTCGCCCGCGCCGGCGTAGCGGAGGATGGTGAGCACGCGCTCCGTCCCCGATTGGGCTGGCGCTGGGCTCTTGCCGAACAGCCGCCGCAGCCAGTCCTTCTTGCGCGGCTGTCGCTGCTCGTCCTCCCAGTTCGTGTGGGGTCGGTCGATCCCGCCCGGCTTGGCGAGCCGCCTCGCCTCCCGCCAGAAGCCGTCGGGCTGGTGGCGGAGCGAGAGAACCTGCGCGGCGGAGTAGCGCTGCACCGGGTGATCGCTGGCGAGCGCCTGGACGATCACCTCGAGCAGCCGCTTTCGCTCCTCCTCGGCGGGCCAGTCCTTCATGTCGGACGCGCGTTCGAGCTTGCGCGGGCCGACCAGCTCCGCCGCGATCTCTCCGATCGCGCTCCCGCCGCTGGTCGGACGCTCTTCGAGGGCGCGAGCCGCCGCGAAGCGGAGCTCGGGATGGCCCGCCGAAAGCGCGGACAGGAGCAGATCCGGTGGAAGCTGACGCTTCGCCAGCGCGACGTCGCGGGCCACGATGATGGCGAATGCGAAGTCCTGGATCTCGCGGTCGGGATCCTCGAGCCCTTGCAGCAGACCGCGCACGCCGTCGGGGCCGAGCGCCACCAGGCCGATGATGGAGCCCATGCGGATCGGCCGGTGCGGATGCTTGAGCGTCCCCGACAGCACCGGGATCGCGCGGACGTCGCCCAGCCGCGCCAGCCCCTCCGCCGCCCAGCTGCGCACTGCCAGATCCGGGTGCGAGAGCGCGTCGGCCAGCGCCTTCTCTTCGCCGGGCCGGCAGGCCGTCGCCAGGCCGCGGCCGCCCATCTCGCGCACGAGCGGATCCACGTCGTCGAGCAGCGCCACATAGAACGGGATCGCCTGCGGATCGCCGACGTCGGCGAGGGCCCGCGCGGCGCGCTGCCGGATCTCATCGGAGGGTCGATCGAGGTGCGTCTTCGGGATGGTGAGCAGCGCCTTCATCGGCTCCAGCGCGCGCTTGTCGCGACGCTTGCCGAGCAGCTCGCCGGCGCGGACGCGCAGCCCGTAGAAGATGCTCGAGAAGGCGCGCCGGAACGCCTCCGCGTCGGCCGGCATCAGCGCATCGGCCGCTTCGATCGCGGCGGTGTGAACGATCGGATACTCCTGATCGATGAGCTCGAGGATCCGGGAGCGCAGATCCGCTGCGGCAACCTCGTGGCAGCCCTGACAGCCGGCCGCACGAACGTCCGGGCGCGGCGAGCTCATCGCCATCAGGTAGAGGTCGGAGCGCTTGTTGTTCCTCTTCTCCTTGGTCAGCGCCTTGAAGGCCGCCAGCCCCACGTCGCTCGACGCGTCCGCGACCAGCGTCAGCAGCAGCTCCTCGGCCCACTTCTCGGCGATGCGCGGCAGCTCCTCCACCACCCGTGCACGGACGTCGGCGTGTCGCGAGCTTGCGCCCCGTCGCAGCGCCGTCTTCGGCTCGCTCGAGTGCCAGGCCCAGAGCGTACGAAACGCTTCGCCTCTGACCTTGGGCGCCTCGTCGTCGAGCGCGTCACCGAGCAGTCGATCGGCGCGCTCGGCCAACCGGGCGTGCTTGGCATGCTTTCCTTGGCCGCCGAACTCCACCAGGATCTGCAGCGCGCGGAAGCGAATGTCCTCGCGGCTGGTCCGGAGCGACAGCTCCGCGTGATCGAGGAGCGGCCCCCCGCTCTCGCCGTCCTGGCTCCGCGGGATGACCTCCGTCCTGGAGGCCTCTCCGCTCTCGCCGTCCTGGCTCCGCGGGATGACGGCCTCGGCCAGCGCCCTCAAGCCCTCGAACGCCCGCCCGGCGATGTTGTCGTCGGCGTCGTCGAGCAACCACTCGAGGCGCGCCACGATCCGCTCGTCCTCGGGCATCGCCGAGGCCGCCGCCAGCAGCGACTCGACACCGTGGCGGCGCACCACCACGTCGCTCTCCCGGCTGAGCTGGAGCAAAGCGCCGACCGCCCGTACGTCACCGAGCACCGCCAGCGCCCGCGCGCCCCGGAGCGCCGTATCCGGGCTCCGGCAGGCCAGCGCTGCAAACAAGGGCTGGAGATCCTGCTCCGTCGTCTCGCCGGAGGCCAGCTCGCTCGAGAACGTCCCCTTCTTCGCGAAGTCGCCGAGCGCCTTGGCGGTGGAGACATCGACCGCGATCAGTCGCTTCGCCAGGCGCGGGCGCGCACCCACCGCGATGTAGAACGCGACCGCCCGAACGCTGGCGTCATCGTCGTCGAGCGCCGCCTCGACCAGCGCGTGGCCCTCGGCGTCCCGCGCGCGCTTCGCGTAGGCGAGGCGCAAGAGCGCCGCCACCCGGACGTCGGGCGGCCCGCGATCGATCGCGATTCGCACCCAGTCCAGCGAGGTCGGGCCTTCGAGCTCCCGGAGGGCATCGAGGGCCGCGTTCCGCACGTCACCCTCGGCGTCGGAGAGCTTGCCCGCGATCAGGCCGGGCACCAGCGGAGAGGTCGCCCGGAGCCCGGGGAGCCGCCGCACCGACACCGCCCGGAGATCCGCGTGCGCCGAGCCCAGCCCGGCGCGCACCGGTGAGAGCGGAGTGTCGCGCTCGATCGAGGTCAGCGCCGCCAAGGCCGCCTCGCGGACCTCCTTCTTGGCGTCGTCGAGCGCGCGGCGCAACGCCGGCCGCGACAGCCTGCGATCCGTCTGACCGATCACCTCGGCGGCGCGCTGGCGGACCTCCGGCGCCAAGTCACCTGCCAGCGCGCGATCGAGGAGCGCGCGGGCGTCGTCCTCGGGCAGCGCGCCCAGGGCCTCGACGGCGTCGAGGCGGACCTGCACGCCCTTGGCGCCGAGATCCTCGGCCAGCCGCTCGAGCTCGGACTCGATGCGGAGGACCGAGTCGCTCGGATCCGATCGATGATCGAGGGTGACGATCACGATCTGCCGCTTCTCGTTGACCGCCGCCAGCTTGCCGCCGGCCTCCTCCGGCTTTGCCTGCCTCGCCGTAGCCAGGTACGCCGCCGCCAACGCCTTCGCGCTGCCGAGCGCGACCGTCCGGGGCTTGCGCTTGGTGTCGAGCTGCCAGCTCTTGAGCTCGCCGTCCTCGCCCACCGAGAACAACCGGCGCGGCAGGGGGCGCTCGGCCTCATCGAGGAGCTCGGGGCCCTGGATCAGGGCCCGGACCGCCCCCTTGTGGGCGGCGTCGCCGCTCCTGTCCTCCTGATCGATCGCGCCTTCCAGAAAGCAGACGCGGAGCGATCCGTCGCCGCAACCCGCCACGATGCGTCCGTCGCCGGTGAACGCGAGCGACCAGATGCCGCCCTCGCCGCAGGGCATCTCGCGGAGCGCGGACGAGGCCAGACGGTCGATCGCCGCCGTCCGCACCACGCCGTCGTCGCCGGCCGCCGCCACGGTGTCGGTGGCGTCGTCGATGGCCACGCCCCGGAGGGGCCGCGAGGAGACCTCGCGCTCGGAGAGCGAGCGCAGCGCGGCGCGACCACCCTCGACCTCCAGCCGGTAGACGAAGAGCTTCCCGCCCTCGGTGCCGACCGCGATCCGACGACCCATGCGATCCCGCGCCATCGCGGTGATCATTCCCGCTCCGGTGGAGACCACGAACGCGCGCTTGGGATCGTCCCCGCCGACGTCACCGCCGATCAGCTTGCCATCGGCCCCGATGACCAGGAGGTCGTCGTGGAGAAACTCGAGGGCACCCACCGGTCCATCGACCTTGATCGACGACTTCGCCTTGGCGGTCGACGCCTGCATCACGTGGACCCGCGACTCTCGAACGCCGGCGTCACGGTGTCCGCCGATCGCGACCAGCCGCCCCGAAACGGAGCCGGCCACCGCCTCCAGGATCTCGACGTGGGGTCCGAACTTGGTCATTGCGCTCTCGCTTCCTCTTCTCCGTGCTCCGGCGGGACCGCCGGCATCTGCGGCGGCGGGAGCGACGTCTCGAGCGACGGATGCGCTCTGCGATCCGCGCCAGCGCGCCCACGCATCCCTGCCACTCGCCCTTGGCCTGCGAGTGCATGAACTCCTCCAGCACCGGAAGCGCGATCCGGGCGAACGTCTCGTCCTCGCAGGAGAGATCACGCACCACGTCGAGGAGCCGCCGCTTCGCGATGCTCGCCGGCAGCGCGCGATCCGGGAGCGCGTCCCCCGAGAGCTCACGCCGCTCCATGCGTCCCGGCGGCAGGCCGTACATCACCGTGCGCAGGAACAGCCGGAGCGCCTCGACCGAGTCGAACCGCTCGGCGGCCCCGACACCGTCCTTCTTCCCCTTGGCCGGCTTCCAGGCCTCCGGCACCTCGCGCGGGCGATGCTTGTCCCAGAGCAGGCGCACGGCGAACAGCCGCACCTCACGATCCGGGCTCTCCATCAACCAGGCGAGGCGGCGCGCGCCGCCGATCTGGTCGTAGTGGTGTCGGATCAACGTCAGCGCGATCTCGCGCGACGCCTTGATGGCGCTCTCGGCCAGCGCGAACACGCGGCCGCCGTCGATCCAGTCCGCCGGGGGCACGATCTCTCGTCAGCCTCGGGGCGTCCCACCGCGAGCAGCGCCTCCGCGGCCATCGCGCGCCCCTCGCGGAAGCGGCTGTCGCAGAGGTCGTACGGGAACGAGCGATCGCCCCAGCGCACCAGCTCCTGCCGTCCGATCGCGGCGGCCAGGCGCCGCACGTCGGCGCGCTCGTCGAGGAAGAGCGGCCGCACGCGGGCCAGCCCATAGGCGGCCTGCGTGAGCTTCGGTTTGATCCCCAGCGATCGCGACTCGGCGAGGGTCGGTCCCAGCTCCGGGTGTCCGCGGCGGCGGCTTCGAGAAAATGGCTGGCGAGCCGGCGGCCTTTGTCGATCACCTCGGCCGAGGCCTCGACGATCGCCTTGCCGCTCGACATGATCGAGCGCGAGCCGCCGGTGCCGCCGCCGACGAGCAGCTGGTCGCTGTCGCCCTGGACCAGGTCGATCAGCTCGAACGGCACGCCGAGCCGCGAGGCCAGGACCTGAGCGAAGGGCGAGGCGTGGCCCTGGCCGTAGTCCAGCGTGCCGGTGATCACGGTGACCCGGCCGTCGTCCTCGAAGCGGATGCCGCCCATCTCGGGGTTGGAGGGTGCCGTGACCTCAAGATAGCAGGCAAGCCCGCGACCGCGCAGCCGCCCGCGCGCCTCAGACTGTCGGCGCCGTTCGGGAAAACCTGCCCAGTCGGCTTTGGCGAGACCGTCCTCGAGCACGGCCGCGAAATCGCCGCTGTCGTAATCGAGCCCGGAGGCGGCGGTCCAGGGCATGGCGCCCTGCGGGATCAGGTTTCTGTGCCGGAGCTCGACCGGATCGTGGCCGGTCTCGCGCGCCGCGGTGTCGACCAGCCGCTCCATCACGTAGTTCGCCTCCGGGCGGCCGGCGCCCCGGTAGGGGCCGATCGGCACGGTGTTGGTGAAGGCGCACCGGGTCCGGATCGCGACCACCGGGGTCCGGTAGAGGCTCGGCAGGTTCTTTTGCATGTTGATCGCCGGCATCGCCGGGCCGAAGGCGGTGAGATAGGCGCCCATATCGGCGACGGTGCTGACCCGGACCGCGAGGAAATTGCCCTCGGCGTCGAGCGCGAGCTCGGCCTCGACCACGGTGCCCCGGCCATGCTGATCGGAGAGAAAGCTGCCGCTGCGCGGATCGCACCACTTGACCGGGCGGCCGAGCTCGCGAGCGGCGTGCAGGATCGCCACGTATTCCGGGTAGGCGGCCGATTTCATGCCGAACGAGCCGCCGACGTTGCCGGTCAGCACGTGCAGCCTTTCCGGCTCGATCTTCAGAAGGTCCTCGGCGAGCGAGCGGCGCAAGCCGAACACGCCCTGGCAGCCGACGTGCAGCGTGAACCGGTCACTCGCGGCCTCGTAATCGGCGACCGCGGCGCGCGGCTCCATCGCTGCGACCACGATCCGGTTGCTGACGAGCCTGAGGCGGGTGACGTGCGCGGCGCTGGCGAACGCCCGCTCGGCGGCCGCGCGATCGCCGAAGCCCCAGTCGAGGCAGAGGTTCGGCTGGTCGTCGTGCAGCCGGGGGGCATCGGCGGCGAGCGCCGCGACCGCGTCGGCGACCGCCGGCAAGGATGCGATCTCGAGCTCGATCAGCTCGGCCGCGTCCTGGGCCGCAGGTATGCTCTCGGCGACCACCAGCGCCAGCGGCTCGCCGACGTAGCGCACCCGGTCGGTCGCGAACACCGGCCGGGGCGGCGCGAACAGCGGGCTGCCATCCTGGCTCTTGAGCGGCAGCTTGCAGAGGATCGGGCCATAGTCGCGAAGATCGGCGCCGGTGTAGACGGCGAGCACGCCCGGCGCGGCCCGCGCCGCAGCGCTGTCGATGCGGCGCAGGCTGCCGTGCGCTTGCGGCGAGCGCAGGACCACCCCATAAGCCTGGCCCGGCAGGTCGACGTCGTCGGTGTAGCGGCCGTGGCCCGCGACCAGATAGGGGTCCTCCTTGCGGGCGACCGGTTGGCCGATGCCGAACTTCATGGGAGGCAGGGGGTCGTGGTCCATCGCAGGCGTTACCTCGATCGGATGAAGGCCGACCCCCGAGGCTAGTGCGATCCTGGTCGGGGGCAACCCGTTTGGCCGCGAATCCGGGAATTTCGACGCGCAAAGCCGATTGCTGACGGATACGCTCCTATGCCAGAAAGCATCGCATCGGAAGCGGTAGAGGTCGGTTCCCGGCCGCGCGCGGCGTGGCCGGGAACCGCGGCGGCCGTCGCTGGCCGGGAGCGGTCGAGCCGGGAGCGAGGGGTGAGTTCGAATCAGCCTGTCGATCTGCTGGTCGTCGGCGGCGGCGTCAACGGCACCGGCATCGCGCGCGACGCCGCCGGGCGCGGGCTCAAGGTGATCCTGTGCGAGCAGGACGACCTCGCGCGTCACACCTCCTCGGCGAGCAGCAAGTTGATCCATGGCGGCCTGCGCTATCTGGAGCACCACGAATTCCGGCTGGTGCGCGAGTCGCTGATCGAGCGCGAGGTGCTGCTGCGCTCCGCCCCGCACATCATCTGGCCGCTGCGCTTCATCCTGCCCCATGACCGCGAGCAGCGCCCGGCCTGGCTGATTCGGCTCGGCCTGTTGCTCTACGACCACCTCGGCGGCCGGCGGCGGCTGCCGGCCTCCGAGGCGATCGATCTCAACGTCGATCCGGCCGGCCGGCCGCTCAAGCCGGAGTTCGGGACCGGCTTCGCCTATGCCGACTGCTTCGTCGACGACGCTCGTCTGGTCGTGCTCAATGCGCTCGATGCCAGGGAGCGGGGCGCCGAGATCCTGACCCGGACCCGGTGCACGGCGGCCCGGCGCGCGAACGGCCTGTGGTATGCCGAGCTCGATCCGGGCGGCGGCGGCCCGCCGCGCCAGGTCCGGGCGCGCGCCCTGATCAACGCCACGGGTCCCTGGGTCTCGAGCTTCCTCAAAGACCAGCTGCGGATGTCGGCGCCGAGCGATCTGCGCCTGGTCAAGGGCGGCCACATCATCGTGCCCCGGCTCTACGATCACCCGTGTCCTTACATCCTGCAGCAGACCGATCGCCGGGTCGTGTTCGTGATCCCCTACGAGCAGAAGTACTCGCTGATCGGCACCACCGACGTCGACTACCCGGACGAGCCGGGCGCGGTCGAGATCGGCGACGACGAGATCGACTATCTCTGCCGGGCGGTCAGTCGCTATTTCCGCGAGCCGTTGACGCCGGATCAGGTCGAGTGGACCTATGCCGGGGTACGGCCCTTGTACGACGACGCCGGCCGCGACGTCTCGGCGATCACCCGCGACTATGTCTTCGACCTCGACGAGCCCGTGGACGACGCGCCGCTGCTCTCGGTGTTCGGCGGCAAGATCACGACCTCGCGCAAGCTCGCCGAGCATGCGCTCGAGCAGCTGCGGCCGGTGATGCGGTTCGACGCCGGCGCCTGGACGGCGGGCGCGGCGTTGCCGGGTGGCGATTTGCCGGACGCTGATTTCGAGGCTTTCCTGGCCGGGCTGCAGCTCGAGCGCGCCTGGTTGCCGCCGGAGCTGGCGCGGCGCTACGCCCGGGCTTACGGCACCCGGGTGAGCGCGCTCCTGGATGGCGCCGCGAGCCTCGATGATCTGGGCGAGCCGCTGGGCGAGGGCCTGTACGAGGCCGAGGTCAACTACCTGGTCCGCGAGGAGTGGGCGCGGACCGCCGAGGACATTCTGTTCCGCCGCTCCAAGCTCGGCCTGCACGTCAGCGATGCGAGCGCGGCGCGCCTGCGCGCTTGGCTCGGGCGCAATACCAACGGCGCCGAGGATGCCGCCTCGGCCTGAGCCCGCCAGGCATCGAGCAGGCTTGCCCAATCCTGCCTTGCGGGGTAGTCCAAGCGGCAGTCGCCGTGCGCGCCCGTAGCTCAGCAGGATAGAGCATCGGATTCCTAATCCGGGGGTCGGGGGTTCGAATTCCCTCCGGGCGCGCCACTCTGGTTATAGCATTCCTCTTTTCAACGGCTTACCAGCCAGTTTCGGCTAACCAGTCAACACAGGTGAGACATTAGCGGCTGGCTCGGTCTGCTCTGGGAACGCCTTGTCCCAGCGCCCGAAGGCCTGCTCGGCGAGTAGCCTTTGTCGCACCGCGCGGGTGTACAGCTCGACCTCGGCCAGGTTGGGTGGCCGGTGATTGCCATGATCTCATGGACGTTGCACCCTGCTTCGGCCAAGCGCCTACAGGCCGCTTTGCGGAGCCCATGGGGCGAGCTGTCATGTGGGAGCCCGGCTGCGTGGGCAGCTTCCCGGAGCCAGTTCGTGAACGCCTTGTCCGACCGTGGGGCACCATTGAACGTGGCGATGTAGGTTCCCTGGTCAGGTGGCACCGAGGCTGAAGAATACGCTTCAAGCTCTGGTGGATCGGGATCATGAGCGTTATTCGACCCCGAGACTTGGACGTGGACAGGACGAACGTGCTCCCGTTGACCACATGCTCATGGCCAAGCCTCACAGCGTCAGATCGCCGCAGCCCGGTGTGCAGCAGGACCTCCATTGCGAGCCTTTGGGGCGTACCCGAACAGGCCAGTGCTTCCGGTACTTGGCGATGTCCTCTTCGGACCAGGTGCGGATGCCCTTGGCCACATGCCGGATACGCTTAGCCGTCGTGACCGGGCTACTCTTGATCCAACCGTCCGAGACGGCGAAGTTCATGAGGGCGCTCAGGCGCTTCCTGAAATTGGCGGCAGCACCAGGCCGGTCAGCCATCTTGTCCAGCATGCGGTTCACGTGGAGCGTCGTGAGGAGATCCACTGGCTTGTTGCCGTGCTCCTGCCGAAAGCGCTCGTAGACGCGCCGGAAACTCTCCTTTGTGGCCGGGGCCAGGGATTTCCACTCCGCCGACCGGTAGTAGCGCTCGATCAGCGCAGACACACTGCCGGCCGCGGGCTTGCCTGGGGTCGGCGTGACTGTCCCCTCCAGGGCGCCCTCCTTGGCCCGGGGATGGAGGCGGTCCAGAAGGCCTCGCTGTAGAGCGGCTCGGGCAGCGGTACCAGGGGATAGCCTGTAGGTCGTTAGTAGACCCGCCGCTTGCCGTGCCGGTCCTTGTAGATTTTCAGGTACGGCGGGCGCTTCATTCGTCTTCATCCCAGGGGTTTTTGGCCGTCGTTACTGCCACCTTACCCGGCGATCCCAGCACCTCGATCGAGATCATCCCGGTGTGCGTAATCGATCAGCACTCCGGCCCGGGATCTCCCCGAGCCGCCCGGACTGCTCGCAAGGCCCCGCTTGATGTCCGCCTCCCGGAAGGCGCAGGGCCGCCGGCCAGCGACGAGCATCTTGGGCAAGAGGTGGCTAAGTAGGGCATAGGCTGGTAGATACGGGGAGCCAGAAGGGAGCACAAGCGCCATTCCAGAGAAGAGGAGAAGATCGACCCATCCGTAACGCGCCCGTCCTGGGGCACTGTAGGCGCTCTCAGAGGCATCTGGCCGCTCGTAGCGGGGCGGTCGTCGTCCGTTTCGGGGTAGTGCTCGGCATTCCATGGCGCAAGGTCCATTAGTTTTCATTCAGCCCGTGCGGCCAACGGGTATGCAGCCGGTCCTTCCAGGTCTCCTCCAGCCGGATGACGTCATCGCGCTCCATGTCGGGGGATACGCGCTGCAAGATGGTGAAGCGGAAACTCTTCGGGTCGCGCTCACGCAACAGCTTGTTGCCGCCGTGGCCGCGCGCGGCATAGTCTCGCCAGCGTCCAAGCAGGTTATCGCGGCCGTAGGCCGAGCCGACATAGCCCTTGCCGTCGGCCTCATCGAAAATGAAGTACACCGCCCGCCACTGCGACAAGGCCGCCTGCCAGCGCTCGGGGAGAACGGCGAGTTCGTCCCAGCTGAGGTCGATCCTCTCCCATTCGGGCATGGCGGCATCGAGCGCACTGTCTTCGAGCACTGCCACTACGGGGATCACGTTCCGGTGCGCCCGGCGCCACCATGACCGCTCGGGGCGTGGCCAGCTGACCACGAGCTTGCCCTTCCAGGGGGCGTAGAAATCCGTCAGTGCGAGGTCAAACCAGAGGATAGAGGATCTGCTGCTCTCTCTAGGAAGCCCTTCATGCCGAAAGCCTTCATCTCGATGTAAGCCGGCACGCTCCAGTATTCCTCGTAGGTGAGTGGTCTGAACCCTTCAATCCGGTAAAGGCCGATGAACAGCGCCTTGCCGGGCTGGTGTCGGATAAAGGACGCGACATAGCGGGCGTCCCGCCCTAGCATGGCCTTCTCAACCTTCGGGCCTTGCGTCTGCTGATAGGCGTTGAACACGTCGGGCTTTTCGGCGGCCAACCAAGGCAGGACCTTGTTGAGCCCGGGCTCTTTTGGTCTGTGCCTCATGACCAGCACCTGCCGGGGATCGATGCCCTTGCCGGTGAGCAGGTCGTTCAGGTTCAGCAGGTCGTTCAGGTTCATCGTCCGGCCTCCGGCACTGTAGCTACCTCATTCCGTTTGGGAGAGCAGGTTCTCTAATTCGGGCAGGGGCTGTTGTTCTTATAGTACATCCGCTGCTTGCCGTGGCGATCCTTGTAGGGGGAGCCGGGGGAGCGCACAAGCCATCCAGAACCGCCTAAAGTCCCCAGTACGGGCGCGTTACGGATCGCCAGGCAAGATGATTGCCCCGGGCGTGCCCTAATGCTTTCCCAAGGGGGGGAATGCCGGCCGCGGATCGTCATCCCGCCGGACGCTCGAACAAGGAACCGCCCTGCCTGCAATATCACCTTCGAAGGTCTCCCACGTCGTGTTGACCCTGTCGGCCTGCGACGCCCGCACGATCTCAACGGTGCCATCTGGTCGGTTGACCCTTCAGGGCCGGCTCGACCCCGATCACGCGCCCGTACTCCTCCTTCAGGGTTGCTACGGCTGCATCCTCCTGCGCAGCGGGCACGATGATGCTGTCGTGGACGCTCAGGCAGACCACGCGCCCGCTCCCTCTTCAGGCGCAGCATCGTCCGGCTGAGGGCCTCGCTCTCCAGGTACATCAGATCGAAGCAGGTCAGGTCCTGCTCCGGCCAGTCCGCCAGCACGGGGAGGGCACTCAGCACCGCCTCCTGGACCTTCCGGACAGGGTGGACCTTGCCCAGCTTCTCGCCGCCGGGATGCTCCTCCTGCCAGTCCTTGGAGATCTCCCTCGGCCACCTTGTGTGGAACCGATCGTGTCCGAGCGTCATGGTGATCCAGGCCTTGATCACGTTCCGGGGTAGGCCAGCGACGGCGTAAGGATCTCGGGAGAGATCCAGGTGCCTCCCCCTGAGGGCGTGCAGAATGGTCAGGAAGCTCGCCCTGATATCGATCTCGACCACGGGCTCGCCGTCGATGAGCATCTTCAGGCGGTCCGCCTGGCTGAGCTGCTGGTAGCTCTCGCCCTGGCTGTAGAGGCGCCCGCCCTTGTTCCAGGCGAAGTCCGGAGCGTCTCCACAGTTGAAGATCCGCCGGTAGCCGTGGTGCACCCCGTGCTGCAGGTCGTGCCCCTCGATGAACTCATTGATCTCCCGAACCTCGGCCTCCAGCTCTCGGCTGCGCTTCGTGTGCCGTATCTTCATCCGTTTCCCATGGATCTTCCGATACCCGTCCCGCTTGGAGGACGCCCGGAGCACGAGGGCTTGGCGGGAACCTGCCGGTGGAAGTGCTGCTTGGTTTCCTTGAGGTCCACCCCATGCCGCTCTGCGAGGTCAAGAAGCTCCCTCGAGGAGCGAAGGCGGGTGCACCGGCCGTGCTGGCATTCACCCTCCGCGTGGCTGAAGTACCCTGGCTGCACCTCGATCAGGGCCAGCCCACGCAAGGCCCCAAAGATCGCCTGGAAGGCGCGGGAACTGACCGGCTCATCGGTAAACTCGTCTGGAGCCATGGGTCGGTAGAGCCACTGCCGCGGGCGCTCCTCCTCTGGGCCAGCGAGCAGATCCCCAATCACAAGCCCGACCGCTTCCCGGAACTGCTTGCGCTTGTTCCGGCGTCGCCCATAGGACCTCTTCTTTCGGGTGTGCTCCCACGCCTCGATGCGGCCAGCCACGTCCTCGCAGAGGCTCTTGGCCTCGACCGTGATCGGCTGGTGGTCGAGCGCCATGAAGGCCGCCTCCACGTACCGCTCCCAGTCGGGCTCGGTCTCCTCCTCGTCGAGGTCTTCGGAAAGTCGATGCTCGATCATCGCACTCTCCTTTCGAAATCGTTTTCAGTAACCCTGTAGGTGGGCCGGGGGCTTGCTTAGGTTATCTGGGAACCCCCCTGTGATGTTCATTAGCTCCCAAGAGGGCACTCAGGGCATCTCCCTAAGCCACCGAAGTACTCCCAAGGACATGCCTCCACCAGGTGGTGGAGGATGATGTAGATGGTTCATACCCTTGGGGTACTTTAGGATCTTCTATGGTCTCTCCCCAGCACTCACCTCCTTCCTGCACCAGCCGGGCTACATCCTCAGCGATCATCGTCAGGAGTGTAGGTCGAGGGCTTGCAGTTCCAGGACATGTCGTAGAACCACTCACGGTCCTCGCGGGTACCTCGGAACCAGCCCTTGCTGTTCATGAAGTAGCGGATATCAAAGCGCTCGTCCTCGGTCCACAGCTCTCTGAGCGTAGCAAGGCGCTTGTAGGCGGCCCGGAAGTTCTCAAAGGCGGCCTGTACGGTGTCCGTCTCGTTACACCCGTTATGCCCCTCGTTACGCCCCTGAACATGGCTCTCGGCCTGGGCTTTGGCATCCTCGTTACGCTCGTTGCGCCGCCTCTCGCGGTAACGCGCCTGTCTCTCGGCGTTGGTCATAGCCATGCCATCTCCTCTCCTCTCGAAAAGCTCGACAACAACAGGGGCAACAAATCCAGGCCTAAAGGGGCCGATCAAAGGAAGTGGTCTCTCGACCAGCGGCGATCCGGCCAGATAGGGTTGGTTAGATGGGACCCAATCATCATGCGGCCTCCTTGTGGATTTCTGGCGTTTCCTCGGGCGGCAGCCAACCGGTACGCGCGAGCCGGCCGGGTTCTGGTGCAGGTAGCCCCAGCGGTCGACCCAGCGTGGCTCAAGGTGGTCGGCGTCATCGCCCTGGACCGCCCCGGAGCGGCCTACAGCGGGCGCGGGACAGATGCGAGCCACCTCGATACGGGGAAGATCCGTCCCGCTGCTGGAGAGCCCCAGCTGCGCCAGGGCGACCCTCGGGGGCACCCCGGGCAACACTTGCCGCCACCCGCCCATACCGTCGCACTCCAGGACGCCATTGGCCACCGCCGGCCAGGAACCGTGTCGCCAGGAAGCTCGATGCCCTTTGTGCGCTCGCCGGGCTCCCTGGATGCCCAGGAGGGGCCGCGGGACACATAAGTGGTATGACAGTCCCCGCGACAGCCCCCGCCTTATCCGTCCCGTCTTCCCGGTGCCGCAATCGGTAGGCCTTCTGCGGCAAGCCGTAGAGCAGTAGACCGCATCGCGCCGCTTCTTCGGCCGGAACTGCTTTCCGCAGACATTGAACTCATCTTACCCTCCGCTGACAGCGGCACAGGTCGGGATCGACACCACCAGGGCGATCACGCGGCCATCTTCAAGTGCGGTGGCGCCTCGAACCGCCCCAGAATTTCCTTCAGCGTCGCCAAGTCATCCCACTTACCGTTCTCGTAGAAGACGCTCAACATCTCTGCTTCTCCTAACAGTGCCGGCTACGCTCCAGCCATCGTGACCAGCCGGTCAC
>CAWDML010000008.1:0-782832 GCA_963803435.1 uncultured delta proteobacterium
GTCGATCCGACCGCGCCTCCGGGTGGGGACGGATCGGCGGCGGCCCCCTTCGCGACGCTGGCCGAGGCGCTCGCTCGGGCTCCGCGAGGCGGCACGATCGCCTTGTCCAAGGGAACGCACGCGGGCGACCAGACCATCGACGGCGTCGCGGTGATCGGATCTGCGCCGACGAGACCACGCTGACGGGTCAGATCACGATGGCGGGCGCCTCGCGCCTCGAGGGGGTGTCGCTGTGGGCGGGCGCGGGCTCGGCGCTCCAGTTGGCCATCGGGGCCGACGCGGAGGTGTCGAAGGTTCGGGTGACCGGACCGGGGCCGGCGGCGCTGATCGACCTGTCCAACGCGCGGTTCACCGGGCGCAACCTGGTGATGAGGAGCGCCGGAGCCCGGGGATTTGCGATGCTGTCGGGCGCGCAGCTGTCGCTGTACCACAGCGCGATCGAGACGGGCGGGGGCGCGCTCGTCACGTTCGATCCGGCGATGCTGTTCATCGACGACACCGTGATCTCCGGAAGCACCGGAGCTGGTCTCACTGCTTCCGGCTCGATCACGATCCGGCGGTCGCTCTTCGCGGACAATCGCTGGTTCGGGCTCGAGATCTCGTCCGGCCGGGCCGAGCTCTCGGATCTGGTCGTGCGCGATAGCGGGCAGGAGTTCGGCGGGGGGATCTCGCTTCAGAGCGTGACGGCCTCCGTCGCTCGGATCCTGATCGAGCAGACCCATGAGCACGGTCTGCAGGTGGTCGGAGGAGACGTGACCATCGAGGATGCGATCGTGCGCGACCTGCTCCCGCTGCAACCGCACGTCACCTCCGCGCCGGGCATCTCGGTGTTCAACGCGAGGATCGTCCTCACGCGGGCGCGGATCGAACAGGTCCACGGGCGCGGGATCGAGGTCTCCAACACCAGCGAGCGGGTCGAGATCCGCGACCTCTCGGTGGACGGCGTGGGCGACTCCGAGCAGGGGGCGGTGATGACCCAGGGCTTCGGAGTGACCCTGTTCAGTGCGGACGCCGCCATGACCCGCGTCGAGATCGCCAACGTGTACACCACCGGGATCTTTGCATCGGGCGGCACCGTCGAAATCGAAGATGCCGACGTGCACGACTCGATCAACGGCAACGGGATCGGGGCCGAGAACGTGGCCCATCTGAACCTGCGCGCGATCGCGCTCGAGCGAAACGGAGCTGCTGGGCTCTCGATCGACGGGACGACGCAGGCGATCCTCGGTTCGATCGCGATCTCGGAGGGCGGCGCGGGCGCGGACTTCGGCAGCAGCACACACGTCGACGGTTCCCACCTTCAGGTACTGGGCACCTCGGGCTTCGGTCTGTGCGTGCGCGATCAGGCGGACGTGACGCTGTCGAGCGTCGAGATCGGCCAGGTGGTCGCCCGGGGAACGATCGCGTGCAGGATCTCGAGTCCTCCGCCGGGCACGGGGATCGTGTTGAACGGGACGCCCTCGCTCGACCTGTCGGACTTCCGCCTGAAGGACAACGCCGCGCTGGGCATCCTGGTCAATCGCGATGCCTCCACCACGATCGGCGACGGCGAGATCCTCGGGAGCTTCGTCGGCGTTCAGCTCGATCCAGAGGTCGACCCGACGAGTGTGATGGTGCGTGTTCGCTATCAGGACAACCGCAGCAACTTCGAGGTGTACTGATGGTTCCGGTGACGATCGTGACGGGCTCCCTGGGCGCCGGCAAGACGACGCTGGTGAATCATCTCTTGTCTTCGCAGCCGGAGCGGCGGATCGGGGTGCTGGTCAACGACTTCGGCGAGGTCGGGATCGACAGTCGCCTGATCGTCGGTGCGGCCGGTGACGTCGTGTCGCTCACCAACGGATGTATCTGCTGCAGCATGAGGAACGACGTGGTGCAGGCCGTCTTGCGGGTCCTCGAAGGCGGCGCCGGGAAGGCCGTACCTGAGCATCTGCTCGTCGAGGCCAGCGGGATCTCGAATCCGGGCGCGCTCGCCGAGATTTTCCTGGGGCTTGAGAAGAACCGCGTGCTCCGGCTGGACGGGATAGCCGCCATCGTCGACGTGGAGCGCTTCCCGTACGACTCGCTGAAGACGGAGCCGCTGGCCCGCGATCAGGTGCTGGCGTCGGACCTGGTCGTGCTCAACAAGATCGATCTCGTCGATGCCGAACGGATCGATCGGATCGAGTCCGCGATCCGATCCCGCGTGCCACATGCGCGCCTGGTTCGCACCTCCCGGGCGCAGCTACCGCCGGAGGTGTTACTCGGCTTGGGCGGTGCGCGGGGGCTGCTCGACGGGCATGCCTCCGAGGTCCATCACGGCTTTCGAACGTTCACCTTCACGGCGGAGCGGCTGTCGTTCAAGCGCCTCGCGGAGACGATCCGCGGCTTTCCTCCCGCGGTGGTCCGCGTGAAGGGGTTGATCGCGGTCTACGAGCGGCCCGGCGATCGGCTCGCCCTCAACGCGGTCGGCGCGCGCGTGCACGTGGAGACGATCGCCCGCGGCGTGGACCCTCGGTCCGAGATCGTGGTGATCGGAACCGGTGATGGCTTCGACGAGGAAGCGCTCCGCGGGTCGCTTGCGTTCTGCGCTCAGCCCTAGACAAAAGCGCAAAGCTGTCCGGAAAGTGAGGCCCGCGTATCATTGTGGGCGTTGGTTCGAACCATCAGCGGCCTCCTCTGCCTCGGCTGGCTCACGGGTTGCGTCTTCGAGGCACCGGCCGCCAGCGGTGGTGAGGACCCGAGCTCCGACCCCACCGAGCTGGGCCCGAAGGACGGGGCGGTCGAGGCCGGGGACGACGCGCGCGCGATGAGCGCCGACGCGGCCGACGCCGGGGCGCTGGACGACGAGCTGCCCGACGCCGAGACGGATCCGGAGGCAGGTACAGAGCCCGACGCGGCGATCGTGTGCCCTGCGGGCTCTGACTTTTGCGACGGACGCTGGCGGATCAGCTGCAACGAGCTCGGCAACGGCATCGTGGAGGGCTCGCAGGTGGAGTGCAACTTCACCTGCGTCGCAGGCGAGTGCGTGGCTGCCAGCAACCTGGATCCGACGACCTACTCGGCCTGCGATGGGAGCGCGCCGGCGCTGACCCCGGTCGCCGGAGCGACGATCACGATCGACTCGGTCTCGATCGCCTGCACGCCCAACTGCGGAGATCCTCAGATCACCGCGCTCTCTCCGGCCGGCAGCGTCTCGCAGCAACAGGGGCCGTCGCTCGCCTGGTACTGCCTCTCGCGCGTGGATCTTTCGCCGGGGACCGTGGTGGTGGCCGGCGCCAACGTGTCGGATCCGGTGGCCTTGCTCGTCGACGGCGAGGTCACGGTGGACGGACGCATCGCGCTGGTCGGGGCCGACGCCATCAACACGACGGCCGGCGCGGCCGGCCTGGGGGGCGGCGCAGGCGGTCCGCTCAGCAACGGCAACGGCATGAACGGCCGGGGTCCGTGCCCCGGCTCGGGCGGGTCCCGCGCCGGCAACCCACAGGGGTATGGTGCGGGCGGCGGTGCCGGCGGCGGGTTCGGCGGTGGAGGCGGCGCCGGCGGTGACGGTCGCAGCGGCAACAACTTCGTCACGGGCCAGGGCGGGGAAGGCAGCGACGCATGCGCCCCGGAGGCGCTGAGCCCGCTCGTCGGCGGCTCGGGCGGCGGGGCCGGAGCGGACGGCAACTGTATCGGCAGCTGCGGATGGCCCGGCGGCGGCGGCGGCGGCGCGATTCAGATCTCGAGCCGATCCTCGATCCGGATCGTCGGCGTGATCGATGTATCTGGAGGCGACGGCTACGGGGTGCAAAACGGCGGCGGCGCGTCGGGCGGCGGCGGAGGCGGCGGGAGCGGAGGCGCGATCCTCCTCGAGGCTCCCGTGCTGGGCATCGCGGGTGCTCTGATCGTCGACGGCGGCAACGGGGGCTCCAGCGGGGCCGGTGCGGGTGGAAGCGGCGCCGCCGGCGGCGCGATCGACGGGACCAACGGCGGCGACTTCCAGGGGCCGGGGCAGGGTGGCCGCGGCGGCGGGGGCGGCGCCGGGCGCGTTCGGCTCAACCACTCGAACGACGGGCCGATGTGCGGCATGGTCAGTCCCGCGGGCACGTGCGTGGACGCGAACCTGAGTCCGGACGAGTGAGCGTCACGCGATCGAATCGAGCGAGCGGAGCTCCTCGAGGAGCTGGCGGGCCTGTGCGTGGTCCGGCTCGAGGCGCAGCGCCTCCTCGAGCTCGGCGATGGCCGCCTGGCGGCTCCCCTGGTTGTTCTTGCAGGCCGCCAGGTAGACGCGCACCTGCGCCCGATCCGGCGCCACCTCGACCGCGTGCTCGAGCAGCCCGCGCGCGGCCACGTATCGATCCTGGCGCATCCGGATCAGGCCGAGCGCCGCCAGCGCCGGGCCGTTGTCCGGATCGACGGTGAGGGCGCGCTCCAGATCGGACTCGGCCTTCTCGAGCTCGCCGAGCTCGAGCAGTGCCGCGCCCCTGTTGGCAAGGATCACCGGGTGATCCGCCGCGATCGCGTTCATCTGGTCGAGCACGCGTATCTGCGCGCTCCAGAGGGCGAGCTCGCCGAGGGCGATCCGCGCCTCTTCGAGCTCGTTGAGATCGACGGTCCCACTGGCGAGGATGGTCTCGATGACGCGGTCGCGAGCCGCGACCTCGCGCGCCGCATGATAGAGCCGGACCAGCGCGGACTTCGGCCCGATCTTGCTCGGCCGCAGCGCCGTCCACAGCTCGGCGCGCTCGATCGCCAGGTCGAACTGTCCGGACGCCCCCAGGCTCGCGATCTCTTGCTCGATCCAATGGTCGGACAGCACGGTCACGTCCTCAGCGCCGGCGGGCTCGGGCGATTCGGGAGGCTCGCCCAGCGAGGACGAGCCCCTCTTCCATTCAGTATAAAGCGGAGTCTCCTCCCAGCCGGCGTCGCCGCGCAGCGGATTGTCCTCCGTCTCGGGGACGCGGCGGGCGTCGGAGAGCGCCGCCGCCATCCGTTCGAGCGCCTTCGCGGCGGGCTCGACGCCTCCCCAGGGCCCGGCGTTCTCCCGCAGCCAGGCGTCGAAGCGCGGGGTCTCGTGAAAGGCGGCCGCGTCGTCGAAAGCGGGGACCGGCAGGATGGTGGCCCGATCCGTGTGGGCGAGGAGACCTCGGCGCCACAGATCGATGCGATGAAACCGTTCGACGCCGCGCCGCTCCGGCTCGGGGACGCCGAGCGAGAGCGCGTGCCGGGTCGCCAGCGTCCCCAGCGGATCCTCGTTCACCTCGAGGATCAGTCGGGCCAGCACGGTCAGGGCGAGGCCGCACCGCGGATCGAGCTCGAGCGCGGCGAGGGCCAGCCAGGCCGCGTCTTTGCCCATGCCGCTGTCGAGCTGATGCCGGGCATGGCGGGCCAAACGGAGCGCGTCGTCGCTCATGACGGGAGCATGCCACGCGCGAGGGATGTCCGTCCGGAACGTCCGGACGTCCGGGCGTCCGGGCGGACACCGGGCCGAAGCCGTGAGATCCTCGCGACGCCGCCGTTGGCATCGGTGCTGCTCCATGCCTGGCCATGACCTTCGAGCTGGCCCGTCTGTCCCGTCGAGACCTCGAGGCCCTGGTGGCCCTCAAGCTGGTCGAGGAGGTCGGCACGAGCGTCGAGTCGGCGCGCGCGCTGCTGAGAAAGGTGGACGAGGGCTGGATGCGACGCTTTCTCGCCAGCGGCCCGCCGGCCATCGGGTCCGAGCCGCTCGGCGTGGCGGTCCTCGGTCGAGCCCGCTTGACGGCGCCGGGCGGGTGCGCGACGGACGCCGCATGAAGGCGATCGAGGTCGGCGGCGTCACGGTCGAGCTCGCGGTGGACGACGTCGCGGTCGGCGCAGTGGTCGCCCGCGGGTGTCGGGTCGAGCCGGCCCCGGAGGCGCTCGACGCGGCGCTCACGGCGGCGATCGCGCAGGCGCCCGACGACGAGCAGGTGCGCAAGGCGGTGCGGGATCTGCTGCGGCACGGCAAGTACAAGCCGACCGGGCGCGGCAAGCCGGCCTGCGAATATCTCCTGAACGCCGCGCGCGAGGGACGGTTCCCGCGCATCAACAACCTGGTCGACATCAACAACCTGGTCTCGCTGGCGAGCCAGCTCCCGATCTCGCTGATCGACCTGAGGCTCGCCGGCGCCGATCGCTTTCGCGTGCGGCGCGGCCGGGCCGGCGAGAGCTACGTCTTCAACCCCGGAGGGCAGCGGATCGAGCTGGAGGATCTACTGCTGGTGGCACACCTGCCGCCGGACACCGCGTGCGCGAACCCGGTGAAGGACTCGATGGCGACCAAGCTGGTCGACGCCTCCACCGACGTCCTGGCGGTGCTGTACGCGCCCGTCACGCTCGAGGAGCCGCTCACGGCGGCGACCCGTCACTTCGCGGAGTCGCTCTTGGCCTGGGGCGGAGCGCCGGCGGCCTTCGGCGTGCTGAGCACGCGCCAGTAGCAGTAGCCCGCCAGGCCCCATACGCACGTCAGCGAGAGGAGCATGAAGATCCATCCACCGGTCGTCATGAGTCCGCCTCCTGGTCCGCCTCTGCCAGCGTTCGCTCGGCCCAGCGCTTCTCGCCCAGCTTCGTGATCGTCACGAGCCCAGCCATCACCGCCGCGATCAAGACGATCGTCCACAGCTCGACCGGATCGGCGGCGATCGTCCGCACGTGGTCGGGCAGGTTCTGGATCGAGAATCCCACGAACACGATCAGCAGGTAGGCCGGTGCGATCCATTTGATCACGAAGCGGAACAGCCGCGGGATCTGCATCTCGGCGCCCTCGTGCGCCTCCTTCATGCCCTGATCGATCCCGAGCACCCAGCCGAAGCAGATGATCTGGACCCCTGCCAGCACGAAGATCGCGAACGTCCCGATCCAGAAGTCCATCGTGCCCAGCGCGGTGAGCCCCTTGCTGAACCAGATCGTCCAGAACGAGCCCAGGGCGGCCGGGATCGCCAGGAGCGCGACCGCTCGACCGCCCGAGACGCCGAGCGCCTCATGAAGGAATGCCTTCAAGGGCTGGAGCATCGAGAGCGAGGACGTGATCGCAGCCAGGAAGAGCATGAAGAACCAGACGGCGCCGATCCAGCGCCCGGCGCCTCCCATCTGGGTGAAGACGACCGGCAGCGTCTGGAAGCCGAGGCTGAAGGTGCCGCCCACCGTGCCGCTGGCGCCGAGGAAGACGAACGCCGCAGTGATGGTGATCAGCCCTCCGAAGCCGACCTCGAACAGCTCGTTGGTGGCGGAGGCGGTCAGGCCGGAGAGCACGACGTCGTCCTTCTTCCGCAGATAGGACGCGTAGTTGATGATCACGCCGAACCCGACCGAGAGGCTGAAGAAGATCTGGCCGGCGGCGGCCAGCCAGGTGTCGAAGTTGGTGAGCTTCGAGAAGTCCGGATTCCACATGAACCCGAGACCATTGAGGACGCTGCGCTCGGGGTGGCTGGGATCGGGCGTGCCGAGCGTGAGGACGCGGATCAGCACGATGAGCGCGCAGACGGCCATCGCCGGCATCGCCCACCGGCAGAACAGCTCGATGCCGCCCGAGAGGCCGCGGTACACGAACCAGAGGTTGAGGGCGAAGACGATCAACCAGAAGACCACGGCCGGATCGAGACCGCCGTGGAGGATGACGCCGTTCTGCTCAATCCCCGAGAAGTGTCCGAAGAGCTGGCTCGAGTTTGCCGCGTACTGGGCGGGATCGCTCCCGAGATCGATGCTCCCGCTGAGGTACTCCCAGGCGTAGCGCAGGCACCAGGACTCGATCAGGCCGTAGTACATGTACACGACCAAAGGGATCAGCAGCCCCAGCACGCCGAGGTAGCGCGCGATCGATCCCTTGCCGACGAGGCCCAGGACGGCGGGAGCGGAGTGGAGCCCGCGGCGTCCCCCGTATCGGCCCATCGCCCACTCGGCCCAGCCGATCGGGATGCCGAGGAAGATCAGCGCACAGAAGTACGGGATCATGAAGGCGCCGCCGCCGTTGGCGACTGCAGTTCCAGGGAAGCGGAGAAAGTTACCGAGCCCGACGGCGGATCCCGCGACTGCGAGAATGACGCCGATGCGCGAGCCCCAACCTTCTTTGTTTTCACTCATGCGGTTCAACCTCACCGAGGGTTGAAGGTGGAATTGGACTTCAGCTTGTTCCACAACTCGCGCTCCGCGTCGCTGGTGTTCTGTGGAATCACGAGCCGAAGGACGATGTAGAGATCGCCGGGCTGTCCTTCGCGGCCCGGTTTGAGCGGGATGCCTTGCCCGCGAAGCCGGAGGCGCCGCCCGCTGCTGGTCCCCTCCGGGATCTTGAGCTTGAGCGTCCCCCCCGGCGCTTCGAAGTCGATCGTCTCGCCGAGCGCCGCCTCCCAGGGGGCGATGGCGAGCTCCATGGTCACGTCGCGTCCGTCGATCGTGTACCGGGGGTCCTCGTCGAAGCTGAGGACCACCACGATGCTGGGATCCTTCAGCTTCAGACGGTCACCGGTCTTCGCCCCCTTCGGGATCTTGATCTTCAGCTTCTTCACCTCGAGGCCGTTGGGCCCCGGGAGATCGACGGAGATGTTGAGATTGGTCCCGGTGTAGGAGTGCGCGAGCGGGATGGAGAGCGATACCTCGGGCTCGTCCTTCTTCTTCCGCCGGGCCTGCTCGCGGCGGAGGAAGAAGTCGAACGGGTTCTTGAACTCGTCCGGCTCGACGTTGATGTCCTCGAAGCGGACGCCGCCGTTCGGGGGGCGGGGGCTCGGTCGGGGACCAGTCCGCGGGCGCGGCGGGGTCTGAGGCCTTTTGTCACCGCGGCGGCGCGATGCGCCTCGAATCCCGAAGGCGTCGTACCGGGCGCGCTTGCCCTCGTCCTTCAGGATCGCGTACGCCGCGTTCAGCCGCTTGAACTGCTCTTCGGCTTCGGGCGCCTTGTTCACGTCTGGGTGGAGCTCCCGCGCTTTCCGCTTGAATGCGGCCTGAATGTCGGCATGGTTGGCCGTGCTCGGCACACCGAGGATCTCGTACAGGTTCTCTTCCTCCTCGATCTGGGCCATCCCGACTCGGGGCGCACTGTATCAGGCCACCGCTCAATTGACATCAAGTCAGGCGGCCCGGAACATCCCTGCGCCGATGCGACGCCCCGGAATGCAGGTGACCCACGAGGTTCTGGTCGAGGAGGCTCGATTCATTCTCAGGACGCTGCAACGCGAAGATCTGTTTGGAGAGCGAGTCCGGCTCACGGAAGCCGAGCGCGTGCTCGACACTTCGATCTCTCTCAGCTTTGCCGACTATTGCGGGTTCTTGAACAAGTATGGGTACACGCGGATCGACCAGCTCGCGAATCTGATCGAGGTGACCGAAGGAGGCGCACAGGTGGCGCAGGATCTGGATGATGCCGAGTTCCACGCGCGCCTCTCGCGGCACTTCGCCAAGGAGCTCGGGCAGGGCGCGCTCTCCGTTCGACCGCTCCCGCGCACGGATCCCGGCGTGGCCTCCTCGCGGCCCTCGTCGCCGCCTGTCGGCGAGCGGCCCGGCTCCAGCGGGGACGACGTCCTCGATCGCCGCTATCGCCGGGGTGAGGCCATCGGCTCGGGGACGATCGGTACGGTGTACCGGGGACAGCACGTGAGCCTGGCGCGACGCATGGCCATCAAGGAGGCCCGCGGCATCTTCCAGTTCGCCAGCTACCTGCGGCGGGACGAGATCGTGCGCCGCCTGCGCACGACGATCGAGACCCACGCGGCCATCGTTCATCCCAACATCGTCCAGATCATCGATCAGAATCCGGAGCGCGAGTTCCCATATTTCGTGATGGAGCTGGCCGAGGGCGGGAACCTGCGGCAGCGGATGTCGGCGTCGGCCGAGGGCCGGCTCGAGCTCCCCTTCGCGGTCCGGGTGCTGCTCCAGATCTGTCACGCGCTCGAACACGCGCACGGGCAGGGGCTCCTCCATCTGGGGCTCAAGCCAGAGAACGTGTTGTTCGATCAGATGGGCAACGTGAAGCTCACCGACTTCGGATTCACGCGTATCACCGAGCGTACCGACGATGCCGCCAACACGCCGGTCCTCGTGGGTGGCGGCACCGTCGGCTACATGGCGCCGGAGCGGCTGCAGACCAGCGGTGAGTCCCAGGCCGCCGCCGCCGCCGACATCTACGCGCTCGGCGTGCTGTTCTACGAGATGATCACGGGCAAGCTCCCCGGTCGTCGCTCGCCCCTGCCGTCGCAGGCGCGCAAGGACGTGCCGACCTCGTTCGACGACGTTTTCGACAAGATGACGCGCGACGAGCTGTCCGAGCGCTACACGCGGATCGAGGACGTGCTCGAGGGCGTGTACCGCGCCTTCCCCAGCAAGGAGGTCTTCGCGCCCGGCACCATCCTGCTGTGGGCCAACGACCCGCAGCCGCTCCCGAAGCCGATCGAAGCGCCGCCGCCGGCCCCGGTCGCCGTCCCGGCGCCCGCACCCTCGAACGACAGCGAGAGCAAGACGGGGGAGATCGACGTCCCGAGCGAGGTCCGGGCCTCGGTGGCGCCGCTCAGGGCCACCAGGCCGGAGGTCATCCCCCGGAGCCAGGACGCCGAGAGCGCAAAGCCGGGCCGGGGCGAGCCGAAGGGGAAGCGGCCGCCTCCGCCGCCGCCGCGGAAATGAGATAAGGTGGGCGGATGGCGGCCGGCGAGAAGGGCGGCGATGAGAGCGCCCAGGTCACCGAAGAGACGCCGGCCTTTCGCGACGCGAACGAGACCCATCCGCCGATCGATCCCTGGGTCGAGCTCACCGACGCCGGCGCGGACGAAGAGGACGAGGATGACCCGGACGTGGTCGACGCCGTCGCCTGGGTCGAACAGGAGTTCCCGCCGGACGGCCCGGTCGCGGCACCGCTCGATGCTCCGGTCGCGAGCTTCGATCAGGCGCTGGCGCCGACCGCGGATCTCGAGCCTCCGCCGCTCCGCGAGCGTCCCCGGCCGCCCAGCATGCGCTCCCGTCTCCTCGACGAGCTCGAGCCGTCCCACTATCAACAGGAGGTCCGCCAGCTCCTGAGCCCGGAGCGTCCGGCGCCGATCAATCGCCCGGTGGTGGTGGCGCGAAAGACCCCGGCGCGAAAGGCCTCCAGGACGGAGGTCATCCCGCGGAGCCAGGACAGCGGGACCGGGAAGGCCTCCAGGCCGGAGGTCGTCGCCGGCAAACGCGAGCTGACCTCGGCGCACGAGCGGGGCCGGGCCAAGGCCCCCGAGCGGCGCTATCCGAAGATGATGGGGCTCCTGAAGAACAGCGATGCGGTCCCCTATGGGATCGCGCCGGAGCGCGAGCCGCCGCCGCCGCCGGTGCCCGGAACGTTCTTTCCCGCGCCGCGTCCGCCCTTGTTCGAGCGTCCCGCGCCGGCCGATCTCGACGAGCTGCTCGCGACGATGGCCGAGGGCCTCCTGATCGGCGAGACCCCCGACGGAGGTACCGAGGTGCGGGTCACGCTGCGCGACGAGTTCTTCGCCGGTACCGAGCTCCGCATCCGCGTCGTCGGCGGCGAGGTCTCGGCGCAGCTCATGCCGCCCGATCGCGACATCTACTGGCAGCTCAACGGCAACCTCGACGAGCTGCGGGAACGGCTGGCCGACCGCGGTCTGACCGTTGCAGAGCTCACCGTGCTGGAGCCGTGAACGATCGATCGCCGTCTCCCTGGCCGCCCTATGGGGTGGCGCTGGCTGCATTCCTCGGGCTGGGGATCGCGTTCGTGGTGGTGGTGGATCTCGCCGTCGCGGCGGCGGTGAAGCGCGGGGCGCTCCCCGCCATGCCCGACCCGGCGGAGATGATGCACGCCTCCGATGTCGCATTCGGATCTCCGGCGAAGAAGCTGGCCGTGTCGATCGCGCTGAACGCGCTGCTCCTGTCGCTCTTCGCGGTGCTGGCGTCGACGGCGGGGCTGGGCGCTCGGAGGCGCGCGCAGGCGCTGGTCGTTCGCATGAACCTTTCGCCGCCCGCCGCCGGGCAGGTCGTGATCGCGATCCTCGGTCTGATCGGGCTCACCACCGCGCTCGACTCGATCGTCCAGCTGCTGGGGCTGGGAGACGTGGGGGCGCTCGCGGACATTCGCTCCGCGCTGGCGCCGCTCTCGCTCTCGGAGCGGCTCCTTTTCGGCGCGCTCATCGGGATCGGACCCGGCGTTACCGAGGAGCTGTTCTTCCGCGGCTATCTACTGAATAGAATATCCGCCGTTCAGGGCACCCGTGTCGGGCTGGTGGCCTCCTCGATCATCTTCGGTCTCTTTCACGCCGATCCCGTACACACACCGCTGGCCACGGTGATGGGCCTCTATCTGGGCTTCTGTCTGCTCGAGACGCGCTCGCTCTGGGTTCCCATCGCGGCGCACGCGGCCAACAACGCGCTGGCCGCGCTGACCTCCGGCTGGCAGCAAACCGAACTGCAAGCCGCCTTGCTGATTCCCCTGGGAATCATGGCCTGTGGAGCAGCGATCACGTTGCTCTCCCGGCGAGACCGACTGCTATCTCGGCGGACCGTCGTGTGGTAGCGATCGATTCCCCATGACCGACCGGTGGCCCGCGTTCGAATCGCGCATGCACGAGCTCAAGGACCTCGACGGGATCCTCGGCCTGTTGAGCTGGGACGAGGAGACCTACGTCCCCGCCAAGGGTCGCGTCTCGCGTGGAGACCAGACGGCGACGCTCGAGTCGATCCGCCACCAGCGGCTCGTCGATCCGCGGCTGGGCGATCTGCTCGAGACACTCGGCGAGGAGGTCTCCGATCCCGTGCGTTCCACGTGCGTGCGGCGGGTGAAGCGCCTCCGTGATCTGGCGGTGAAGGTGCCGGAGGCGCTCGTGAAGGAGATCGCGCAGGCCCGCTCCCCGTCGCTGGGCGCCTGGCAGGAGGCGCGGAGGAACGATGACTTCGCGCACTTCCGACCGCACCTGGAGAAGATGCTGCATCTGCTGGGGCAGAAGGCCGACGCGCTCGAGCCCGCGAGCGGCGATCGCTATGACGCGCTCCTCGATGAATACGAGCCGGAGATGACGCGCGCGCAGCTGGAGCCGGTACTCGGGGCGATGCGGGACGGGCTGGTGCCGCTGGTCGAGGCGATCGTCGCGACCGGCCGCCAGCCGCGGCGCGACTTCCTCGAGCGGACGTATCCCGAGGGCGTGCAGTGGGACGTCACGATGCGGCTCCTGCGCGATCTGGGCTTCGACCTCGATCGCGGCCGTCAGGACCGATCGGCCCACCCGTTCACCGGGGGCACCTCGCTCCTCGATGTTCGTGTCACGACGCGGATCTTCGAGCGGAACCCGCTCTCGGCAATCTTTTCGACCGTGCACGAGTGTGGCCACGGCCTCTATGAACAGGGCTTCGACGAGGCGTACTACCGGACGCCGCTGGCGGCGGCGCCCAGCATGGGCATCCACGAGTCACAGTCGCGCCTGTGGGAGAACATCGTCGGTCGCAGCCGTCCGTTCTGGAAGCACTATCTCCCGGAGCTGAAGAAGGTGTTCGGCCCGCAGCTCGAGGGCGTCGGGCTCGACGACTTCTACGCTGCCGTGAACCTCGTAGAGCCCTCGACGGTGCGCGTCGAGGCGGACGAGGTCACCTACAACCTCCACATCCTGGTGCGCTTCGAGATCGAGCTGGCGCTGATCACCGGTGATCTCGCGCCTGCCGATCTGCCGGCCGCCTGGCGGGAGAAGATGAAGGCCTATCTCGGCATCGAGCCGAAGAACGACGCGGACGGTTGCCTCCAAGACATTCACTGGGCGTGGGGCTCGGTCGGGTACTTTCCGACGTACAGCCTGGGCAATCTCTGGTCGGCGCAGCTCATGAACGCCTACGAGAAGCATCGGCCCGCGGTATGGACCGACGTCGAAGCGGGGGACTTTGCGCCGCTGCTGTCGTGGCTGCGGACGAACATCCACCGTCGAGGCTTCCTCAACTCGGCGCAGGAGACCATCCAGGCCGCCACCGGCCAGCCGTTGAAGGTGGAGCCCTTCCTCGAGTATCTGCGTGTGAAGTATCGGGCGCTCTACGGCGCGTAGGTGTACATCTCGGGCTCTTCGGGCTCGGTCCAATCCGCCGGGTGCACGCTGGTCACGCGCGCGCCGGGCCGGACCCGGACCGCGATGGGCGTGTGGTCACCGCAGGACTCGTCGAGCCCGCACCGCACGGCCTGGGTGAAGTAGGCGCGCACGCCCGGGAGAATGCTCTCGGTGTGGGCGTAGACCTTGTACTCACCCGCCGGCACCTCGATGTGATAGGCGAGCGTGTCCTCGAGGTAGGTGAGCTTCTTGGTGCAGCGGATCGCGCCCTTCGCGTTCTCCGCACAGACCTGGAGATCCTTCGGGACGTCGCAGGCAGGGAAGAGGAGGGCCCCCTCGATCACGCCCCGGCCCTGGGCGGGGGCGGCTCCGTTACCGGCGATGGCGAGCGCGAGCCAAACCACGGGAAGCATTTGCGGGGTCGATCGCAGGAAGCGGACCAGGTCTCAAAGCGAGCGGTTTCAGCGAGATGCGTGGTGGGTGGGACCCGGCAGCGGTCGACTTGACCCAACGCCCTGCCCCCGAGTGACCCAACTCTTCGGGAGACCCCGCTCAGGGTGCGAGGCTGAGCGCACCGTCCAGCTCGAGGATGGAGAGGTGGCCGACCAGCGGAGCGACGCCCAGGATCTCGCGCAGGGCCTGCTGGCGGCCGAGCGGGACCACGTCCTCGATGAGCGGGCGGAGGCGGTGGCAGTGCTCGACCTGGGCCGGATCGCGAACGCCGAGCGAAGGAAAGAGGCTCCGGAACGAGAGATGGGAGACGGGCTCATCGGCCTCGCCGTTGCCCCCCACGAACGTGGTGGGCCTTCCACCGTTCCAGGCGTTTACGAGGCCCGAGCGGCGAGGATCGATGAACGTGGTGTCCCAGAAGCCGCGCGAGAGGATCGGGCTCTCGGCTGTGGAGGGCACCAGCTGATAGCTCCCCCAGAACATGTCGCTCGGGTGCTGGTAGACCAGCGCGCCTGCGATCAGGCCGTCGAGCTCCACGAAATAGACCGCGGGCCAGATCCAGAAGTCTTCCATCCGCGTCACCACCGTCCGCCCGTCTATCACAGCGATCAGTACGTGACCATGCTGTCGAGCCGCTGCTGGATCTCGGCGGGCGCCATGGGGGTGCTGGCCTGCGTTTTCGTCTTCACGGCGTCCTGGGCCTTCTCCATCTCCTCGGTGGTCAGAGGTGCGGCGGCCTCGGCGTCCGAGAGCTTGCGCCCCTCGGCGGCCGCACGCTGGCGCCGTTCGTCCTTGATCTCCTGGACCACCTGGAAGAGCGCCTCGTCCACCGCGAACAGGCCGGCCGCCGGCGAGTACTCACCTCCGCACGCGTTCGATCCGGCCATGACGCTGATCCCCTTGCTGCTCCTGACGCGATAGAAGCCGAAGCCGGGTTCGAGGCCGCGCACGTGGCCGGCGCCGAGCGTACCGGAGAAGATCTTCTTGCCGCTGACCGCGTCTTCGACGTCGACCGCGCTGCCGTCGTAGTACGAGAAGAGCCAGAGCTCCTGGGGCGAGGTGATCAGGAAGTCGTGCTCGATGCCGGTGCCCTCCGCGCCGAAGCTGAAGTAGTGCTCGGCGTAGCCGCCCTGGTAGTGCTTGTACGGCGCGATGGCGACCGCGATCTCGTGATCCGCGACGACCTTCACGTACTTCTTCGAGAGGGTGACGGCTTCGATTCCACCCTTCTTTACCTGACCGCGCCAGAGCGTCTCGCCATTGTCGACGTCGGTGACCACCACGTTCGTGTTCGAGTAGTACGAGATGAGCTGGAGATCGTTCACGCCCTCGGTGATGTCTCCAACGTAGCCGTAGAAGATCTTGCCGGCGGCGCGGCCGTCGCGGGAGGGAATGAAGAAGCCCTCGTCGTAGTAGACCTCGACCATCAGCTGATCGCGGTCCGCGGCGATGTCGAGGACGTGGCTGCCGAGCGCGGCCAGCGTCTCGTACGGGATCGTGTAGTAGCGCCCTGCCTTGATCTCCGTCTTGGCGAGCGCCTTGTCGGCGGTCAAATCGGTGACTGTCGCCGACAGATCCTCCCAGGCCCACAACACGACGCGCGCGCCGGCAGCCGATACTCCGGAGGGAAGCTCGGTGAAGAAGTGATCGGAGCGGAAGGAACCCTCGCGATCGCGGACGAAGTAGCCGACCGCGGTGCAGCTCGAGGGCGTGCCGACCAGGACGGAGGCCTTCTTGTCGGTGAGAAAGCCGAAGACGCCGCGCCCGGTCCGGACCAGCTTGGTCTGACCGCGGCCGACGGTGCCCTCGAACACGGTGCCGTTCTTCTCCAGCGAGACGATTCGGACCTTGGTGTCGTTCTCGTAGCCATGGATCACCGCCTCGGCGGCGGTGAAGAAGTAGGTGGTGTACATCAGCCGCTGTTTCCCACCCGCCAGGACGTGGCCGGCTTTTTCGTCGCCGGCGCGGGCGGTTGAGACGGCCGAGAGCGTGGAGAGGGAGAGGACGAGGGGCAGAATGGAGAATCGCACGGCCGGTACAACGCGCGGCCTGCCGAAACGATCTTCCCTTACCTCAACCCTGAGCCCATGCGTGCCGTCACAGCCGCCCCGGTCATGAACGCGGCCGCGCCGACCGTCAGCATCCCGACCAGCACCAAGGACTGCGGGGCCGTCCCCGTCAGCGCGAGAATGCCGAGCACCGCCGCGCCGATGCCGGCGAGGATCCGGAGGCCGATCGAGCCTTCGACCGTCCGATTCTCGACCTGCTCGACCCGATAGGAGACGTCGCCGCGCGGCGCCAGCTCCTCCACCTCGCGGACCGGTCCGCTGCTGATCAGCAGGCTCCCGCCGAAGACGATCGCGCTGATCGCGAGCAACGGCAGCTCGGCGAATCCGATCAAGGCCAGGATCCCGAGCACTACGCCGGTGGCGCCGGCGAGCGCCTGAATCGTCACGCCGCTGCCGAGCACGGTCCGCTCGCGGCGCGACTCGTAGCTGCGCGCCTTGCTCAGCGCCGCTCCGAACACACCGCTCTCGATCAGGAAGGCACCGCCCAGCCCGATCGCGCTGATCGCCGCCATGTAGAGGGGGAGCACTCCGACCAGGCCGAGAATGCCGAGCACGACGGCGCCCGCGCCGAGCAGCGTCTCGAAGCCGAAGCCGCCGGCCGTGAGCTTTGCGACCTCACGCTCCTTCTGCGGAGGTGCGCTCACCGTCGTCTCCGTCTGGTGCTCGTGAGAGGTGATGACGTGCCTCTGGTTCTCCGGATGAATCGTGTCCTTCTCCATGTGGGCCCTGGCCTGCATACGATGGGCCCGCCGGTCACGCGCTCAGGCTCGCCGGCGATCGTGGTCCCGCGTGAAGCGGTTTGGCCGAGCCGAGATCGAACGTCACAGGATCATCGCGACGGCGCAGGGGACGCGCTCTGCTCGAGCGCGGCGCAGAAGAAGGCCGCCAGTCCTGCCAGATCGTTGTCGTACCAACCCTGCGGATCGCGTGGGTTGAACCTCCAGAACAACGAGGGTGCGCGGAGGTGCTGTGCGTAGCTGGCGAGCACCGGAAAGATCTCGACGCAGACGGCCCAGGTGCGGTGCACGTGGTGCTGGTGGTCCTCCATCTCGCCGGTGAACTGATCGAAGGTCCGGCTCGCCAGACGCCGGTAGCGGGTCTTCCGCTGGCCGCGCGCGAACGCGGCGGCGAGCCGTCGGTACGCCTCGAAATCCTCGCGCGTCAGCACGCGCGGAGGGATCACGGTCCCCATGAAGGAGTGGAGGCTGACGCTGGCGAGGAGCTTCGCGCGGGCCAGGAGCGTCTCCACGGCCGCCGTCTCGGGCTCGCTGAAGGGGTGCGTTCCCCGATAGAAGGAGGTCCCCGGCCGATCGGAGCCGGCGAACGCGATCGGGAAGGAGCGGCCGGCGTGCGGCTTCGGGAAGTTGCGGTTGAGATCGACGCCCCGGGCGTTGGCGCGGAGCTCGATCAGCTTTCCCTCTCCGCCTTGCGCCACGGTTCGGGCGTAGCCGTCGACGTTGATGCACGGGAGGACGAAGACGTCGAGGCGCGTCCGGACCTCCGGGAAGCGTCCGTCGAGCAGCGCCTCCAGGAACGCGAGGGCCGTGTGGCTCGCGATCAGCTCGAGGCCGTGGATGTTGCCACAGAGGAGCACGGCCGCCTCGGGCTCGCGGATGCAAGGTAGCTCGACACAGCGGATTCGGTCGCCCTTCGACGCTGTGGCCGAGGATCTCGGGCTCGACCCCGGCGCGTTCCGCCAGCCGATTCGAGCCGGGCTTCGCGCGCCTCCGGAGTCAGGTAGGGCGCGAGGTCGCTCAGCGCTTGCCACCCTTCGACGGCGCAGGGACGCGGACCTTGGTGACCGTTCCGTCGGCGTGGGCCCAGTCGAGGTCGGTCCGGATCCCGACATAGGAGGGGAAGCGGGGGACACCGGCCTCGGTCAGCTCCTGGTAGCGGAACGTGATCACCGCGCCGATCGACGGCGGCTCCTCCCGCTCCCGATCGGAGAAGCCGGTACCCACCGAGAACTCGGTCCCGTCCTTGAGCTCGACCCGCAGCGCGCCGAGCCGTCCCTTGTGTCGCCCCGTCCCGGGGAGGTGCCCGATCACGAGCGCCTCGGAGTCGTGGAAGCTCTTCACCTTGAGGAGCGTGGTCGAGCGGCCCGTCACGTACTTCGAGCCGGGCTGGCGGAGCATCAACCCTTCGCCCCCGAGCTTCTCGACGCGCTCGAGCTCCTCTTTGAGGTGATCGTATCCGCGGCAGGGCCGATGGGCGACCGGCAGCGCGAAGTCGGGTGAGTGATCCTCGACCATCGCCTCGATCCACTCGATGCGACGTTCGAACGCCTCGTCGCGCCGCGGCGCATCGAAGATCAGGTACCGGATCTGCTCCCACGCCTTGCTCTTGTCCTGCCGCCTGACCACGCTCACGGTCTTCTGGAAGGCGCCGCGGGCCATCCACAGCTCACCGTCGAGCGCGTCGCCGGGCAGGCCGTCGACGAACCAGTCGGGCGCGACGAACGTGTTGCCCTGGCGGGAGATGAACCTCTCCCCGTTCCAAAACGCGCGTACGCCGTCGAGCTTCTCGCTCATCCACCAGCCGGTGATGTCCGTCTCGTTGTCCCACTTGTGGGCGAGCAAGAGGCCGGGCTCGTCCGTCTTCGAGGAAGCGGTTCCGCCTGTCGCCGTGGAGCGGGGCGCGCGAGGGGTGCCGGCGTTCTCGGCGCCCACGCGCTCGGCCTCGGCCTCGAGCCCGCGGTACGCCTTGAGGTGCTTGCACGTGCGGCGCTCGATGCCGAGCGACTGGTGGCGCCAGGCGGGACAGCTGCAGGAATAGACGCCGCCCTCATTCTTGAGCGTGTACGTGCTCGAGGAGCCCTGGACATCCACCGATTCGCCGTCCTCGAGATCGGGCATGCGCGCATGTTCCTCGAAAGCGGGCGACCTGTAAAATGCATCCATGAGCCCACGGACCGATCTGCGCTGCAAGGGAGACGTGGAGCTCCGCGAGAAGCTGCTCGAAGACCGGGACATCGCGCAGGCCGTCGAGCGGGCACGCGCGGAGAAGGAGGCGGGCATCCGGAGGCGGCTGCTGGCGAGCGCGGTCCGGGTGACCGAGGACATGTCGCCGAAGCTCCACCGGATCGCGGAGGAGTGCCGGAGGCGGCTCGAGGTGGAGGCCGAGGTCGAGGTCTACGTCTTTCCCAGCCCCACGTTCAACGCCGCCTGCGTGAAGCCCGAGCAGGGGCGCGTGTTCGTGCTCCTGTCATCCAGCCTGGTGGAGGCCTTCGACGAGGACGAGCTCGAGTTCGTGATGGGTCACGAGCTCGGCCACCACATCTTCGATCACCACGAGCTCCCGATCGCGGAGCTCCTGCACGATGGCGGCATCGCCAATCAGCAGAACGCGCTGCGGCTGTTCGCGTGGTCCCGCTACGCCGAGATCTCGGCGGATCGCGCCGGTCTCGCCTGCACCCGCTCGATCGAACCGGCGGCGCGCGCCTTCTTCAAGCTGGCGTCGGGTCTGTCTGGGAACAAGATCGAGATGAACGCGGACGAGCTGATCGCCCAGCTCGGCGACATGAAGAGCGAGCTGGCGCGCGAACGGACCGAGGGCGATCTGCGGGACGCGCCGCACCACGACGACTGGTTCGCCTCCCATCCGTTCAGCCCGCTCCGCCTGCGCGCGGCCAAGGCGTTCGTGGAGTCGGAGCTGTTCGTCCCCGGCGGCCATCCGCGGGACGAGCTCGAGGCCGAGGTCAACGAGCTGATGTCGTTGATGGAGCCGGGCTACCTCGAAGAGCAGAGCGACGTGGCCGAGTCGATGCGCCGACTGCTGTTCACCGGCGGGATCCTGATCGCCGCCCAGGGCGGGATCGACGATCGCGAGATCGCGATGATGGAGAAGCTGCTCGGGGCGGGACGGTTCCGGAAGGACATGAACGTCGACGCGCTGCGTCTCGATCTGCCGCGCCGGACCCGCGACGTGCGCGAGAACGTGCCGGCGCTCCGCAGGATGCAGGTGATCCGGGACCTCTGCCTGATCGCGCTCGCCGATCAGCGGGTCGACGAGAACGAGCGGACCCTGCTGTACGAGATGGCGGAGCAGATCGGCGTGGCGAAGAGCCTGGTCGACCGAACGCTGGCACAAGGGCCAGGGCTGGACTGAAACTTCCTTTTCTTTTCATGAGTTGGTGTCATCGGTCGGGTAACGTAGTGTAGGTTGACGACATACGTTTCGTCGGCGACGCTGGAGAGGATCCGGGGGGAACGTGAGCGACATCCGCAAGTTCACGTTCCGGCCGCACGAGCGCGCGCAGGGGCCCGACGGAGATCCGAAGGGCAAGCCGGAGCGCGCCGCCGAGGACAAGGCCGACCGCATCCTTCGCGACGTCTTCGCGATGACGCACCAGAGCGGGGAGGAGACGGATCAGGTCCGCTTTCGGGGCGGCGACGCGATGGCGGATCGCGCCCGCTTCGATCGGGTCCAGCTGACCGGGAACGCGCTCAAGGTCGCGGGCGAGACGTACTCCATCGGGGAGGGGGCGAGCCGCGGGATGACGCTGCTCGAGCCGAACGAGCGGGTCATCTCCGCCATCGCCGGGGCGCTGTCCGCGAGGGAGTCGCTGCTGCTCTCGGCGGCGCCCGGGAGCGGGGCCGCGTTCGCCGCGCGCTGGTTCATGGAAGCGGTCGGAAAGCCCTACGAGCTGGAGCAGCTGTCGCGCAGCACCACGCTCGAGTCGCTCGTGGGCGCGCTCCGCCCGGAGGAGGACAAGGCGCTCCGGGTCAAGGACGGACCCCTGGTCCGCTGCATCCGCGACGGCGGCGTCATGATTGTCGACGGCATCGAGCGCGCCGATCCGCAGGTGCGGGCGGCGCTCAAGGCGCTGGCGAACGGCCTGAGGGCCTTCCACCACCCGATCAGCGGCGAGCTGATCCCGGTCCACGATAACTTCCGCTTGATCCTCATCGGCGATCAGCGGGAGCGGCAGCTCGCCAAGGCGTTCGGGGTCGAGAGCGTCCGCGAGGTCCGGCCCTACAACGAGGCCGAGCACCAGCGCCTCGCTACCGAGACGCTCGGCCTCCCCGGTGAGCTAGCGGCGACGCTCGCCCGGTTCCAGACCAAGCTTCTCGAGCGGGTGTCGGAGTCCGACCTCGACTTCGGGCGCGGCTTTCCGCTCGGTTGGGAGCTGCTGGCGCGGGCGGGGCGGCGGCTCTCGAGGATGCAGCGGCGCGAGCCGGGAGACGTGGCGCGGGTCCTCCTCGGAGTGTACGGCGCCCGGCTCGATCGCACCGTGCAGCGGGAGAGCTTCGAGCAGCTGCTCCAGGATCTCGATCTCTGGCCTCCGGTGAACCCGCCGCCGGCGCGGAGCAAGGATCCCACGTTCGTTCACACGCCCCGGATCGATCGCGTGCTCGGCTTTGCGGAGCAGGCGCTGGCGGCGGGTGAGGTGGTGAACCTGCGCGCGCACGGGCAGAGCGGCGCGACGCGTCTGGTGGACGAGCTGGCCCGACGGCGCAACCAAGAGCTCGTCACCATCGTCGGCCACGCGGGCCTCGACACGCAGGCGCTCCTGGAGACGCCCACGTTCGACGACGAGGGCCGCCTCTACTTCAGGCCGGGTCGAATCACGCAGGCGCTGCTCGAGGGCAAGATCCTCTACGTCGATCACCTCGACCATCTCCCGCGCGAGCAGCAGAACGCCATCTTCCAGCTGCAACGGCAGAAGAAGATCCGGGTGCTCGAGGGTGATCGGATCGTGGAGAAGAGCGTGCATCGCAACGCGCGCATCGTGCTCTCCACCACGATCGGCCACGTGCGCGGTCGCACGCCGCCCGAGTCGCGCGATCGCGCGACCGCCACCGAGATCTATCTCGAGTCGCCCTCGATCGAGGAGCTCGGCAGCCACCTGTCGGAGAGCATTCAGCGGCGGCCGGTGCTCGCGCACGCGATCCTGGATCTGGTTCGCGCGCTCGACCAGGAGCAGTCGGCCGGCTCGGTCGTGCGGCTCCAGCGCTTCCGCGATTTTGCCAACTCCGCGGAGCTCTTGGTCGAGAGCGGCATGCAGGTCGAGGAGGCCGTCGCGCGGGCGGCGCGCCTGGTCTACGTCCCGGTGAAGAGCGAGGCGCTCAAGAAGCTGGAGCGGGGCGGAGCGGGGAGGGCGGCTGATCCCCCGCTGTGGCGGCGCCTGCTCCAGCTCGAGCGCAAGGACGTGATCGAGGCGCTGGGGCCCACCAGCTATCGGATCACGGAGAGCATGAACGCGCATCTGGACGCGCTGGCGATCGCGTATCGCCTGCACCGCCCGGTGCGCGCGGTCGGCCCGGCCAGCTCCGGCAAGACGGTGCTGGGGTCGGTGTTCGGGGCGCTGCTCGACAAAGCGGTGGTGCGCACCAACTACTCGCAGGCGACCGAGGGACGCGATCTGGTGGGCGGAATGGCGCCGGTCAACGTCGAGGGCCGCACCGTGTTCCGCCACGTCGAGGGTCCGGCGATGCGGGCGGCCGAGCTTGGGGCGATCCTGATCGCGGACGAGTGGAACCTGTCGCGCCAGGGTCAGATGGCGCTGAAGTCGGCCCTCGACTACCGATCCAAGCTCATCGATCCCGAGAACGACTTCGAGCGCAGCTTCGCCACCTCCTTCTTCTACGCGGCCCAGAACAAGAACGACGCCGCGCTCGGACGGTTCGAACCGCCGCCCGAGGTCGCGGATTGCATGTTCACGGTGGTGATGGGCTCGCGCCCGGTCGAGGAGAAGATCGAGGTCGTGCTCTCCCAGTGCTCGCTGTCTCGCGAGTACGTGGCGCCGCTGGCCCACCTGTTCGGGGACGTCGAGATGCTGGTGGCCGAGGGGCGCCTGCGGTCGGCGGTCGCGCCCGTCACCTCGACCGAGCGCGATATCCTGAAGGCCGCCCGGACCGCGCTGCACCTGATCGAACGGGACGGGATCGAGGATCCCGAGGAGCGGCGGCGGCTGGTCGGCCGCGAGGTCTTCCGTCTGCTCCGCGATCAGCTCGGTGATCCGGCCGAGCGCGAGATGGTCCTGGGGCTGGTGCGGCGTCATCTGGGAGAGGACGTCACGCCGCCGCCGCGGCCGCGCGCGATCGTGCGGTCGGACGGCATGGTGCAGATCGGCGCGGCGCGCTTCCCCATCCGCAAGCTCGACGACCCGAAGCTGAAGGACCTGGTGCCAAAGGCCGAGGGGCTGCGCGCGCCCGTGGGCGTGCAGTTCGAGTTCCTCGAGTCGGTCCTGCTCGGCGCCGAGATGGGCGAGCCGGTGGCCGCGCTCGGTACCACCGGGACCGGAAAGACGATGCTCATGAAGGTGCTCGCGCGCGAGCTGAATCAGCCCGTGCTCGAGCAACCGTTTCATGCCGACATGTCCGAGGAGCACCTGTTCGGGGCCCAGGTGGTGCGGCGGGACGGCGTGGTCGAGTTCCAGTACGGAGACCTCCCGTACGCGATCAAGCACGGCATTTGGTACATCGGCGACGAGCCGACCACGCTGCGCAACAGCGTCCGCGAGAGCCTCAATCCGGTCACGGAGCGCTCCGAGATCCAGATCGCGCAGAAGCGCCCTTCCGAGCGGATCCTGGCCAAGGATTGGGATCCGAACTTCAGGTACTTCGAGACGACGAACGGTGACGACGTGCGGCAGGACGGCTATTCGCCGCCCGAGGCGAGCCGCCGCCGGATCATCGCGCTGGCGGAGCTGGAGTCGCTCGAGGAGTACCTCGAGGTCGGTCGTCGCGACTACGGCGGCCCGCGCCTGGAGGTCGAGCAGCTGAAGCGCACGCCCGAGAACCGGGAGGCGCTGGCGGCGGAGATCCTGGGCTGGCTCGACAAGCGCTCGCGCTTCGGCCGGGCCTTCACGCAGGCGATCGCGCAGTCGAGCGGGGAGGCGGAGCCCGCCCCGGCCGAGATCGATCGGGCGGACGTCCCTGCGCTCGACCTATCGCCCGAGCGCGTCGCGAAGATCGTCCAGGCCCTCGGGATCTTCACCTTCGAGAAGAAGGACGCGGCGACGGTGGCGCTGCTCAACGAGCTGCTCGCCGAGTCCACCGGCGGCTCAGTCTCGCTGGCCGCGGAGCATCTCGACCTCCAGGCCGTCCCGGCGCGGCTGAAGTATCGGCTGCTCTCGGCGTCGGTGGCGGAGGGTCGTCTGACCAACGGCTCGGAGGTGGATCGTGCCACCGAGCTGTTCTTCGAGCTGCGGGATCTCCAGAAGCACAGCCGCGACGAGAGTCTCACTCCGCTGACGCCGCGGATCTACTCCACGTTCATGGAGGTGATGATCGAGCTTCGCGAGCGCCGATCGTTCCCGTCGGCGGCGATGCGCGCCGCCGAGCTGATCCTCGCCCCGCTGCTCCCGGACTCTCTGAAAGGGAAGTTGACGGCCCTGCTGCAGGACAAGGTCGGAACGGCCCACGATCTCGAGACGCGCGCGAAGGCCCCGGAGCAGGTGGGCAACTTCGTCCGGTTCGGCGACGTGATGGTGCCGTTCGGGACGGAGCGTCCCTGGAAGCCGTCGAACGAGCGCTACCCGCTGACCGAGCCTCGCTGCCGGAACCTCCAGGCCGTCTCGGAGACGATGGAGCTGGGGCGCGGCCGGCCCATCAGCATCACCGACGACGAGAACGGCGAGGCGCTGGAGACAATGCGCGAGTACGGCCGTCTCACCGGCCGTCCCGTCACCGTGGTCACGCTCCCGCCGAACGTCGAGCTGGAGCAGCTGCTCGAGAAGCTGGTGGTGGCGAAGGACAAGGTGGGCGGCTTCGAGCCGGAGCTGCAGCAGATCGCGCAGGCGATCCAGCAAGGCCACATCCTCGTGCTGCGGGGCTGCGGCAACGTCAGCTCGACGCGCCTCGAGCGGCTCAACTCGCTCGGCGACGGCCGGCAGGCGATCCGCCTCCCCGTCTCGGGCGAGTGGCTCAAAGCGCCGCCGGAGTTCCGGATGGTGCTGATGCGGGCCCCCGACTCGCTCGAGCGCTACTCGGCGGCGCTCGAGAACCGGCTCATCACGCCGCCGCTGACGACGCAGCAGTCGCCGAACACGGAAGAGGCGCGAGAGGCGCGGGCCGCCGAGCTGGCGGCGGTGCTGCGCGAGCGCTGCGCGATCAACGAGGAGGCCGCCGACAAGCTGGGCGTGTTCCACGTCTACCTCAACCACATGATCCGGGAGGGGCGGTTCGCCTCGGGTCGAGCCGTCGGCGCGTTCCTCAACCGCGACGCCGAGCAGGTGGGGCGCCGGCTGGCCTGGCTGACGGAGCGCCACGAGGTCGACGACGAGAGCGAGGCGCTCCTGACGCTGGTGATGGAGCTGTACGGCGAGCGCTTCAGCACGCCGATCGACCGCGAGCGGCTGCTCAAGCTGGCCCAGGATGCGTTCGCCACCGACTCCACCGGTCTGGAGCTCGGCGCCGAGGTGACGCCCGGACCCCAGCTCAACCGCGTCGGTCCCTGGGCGGTGGCGCGCGATCAGCGGGTTGCGCGGGATCAGCTGCCGAGCGCGGAGTCCGTGTTGCCCGAGGGTCCGGTGTTCGATCGCGTCCTGGAGAAGGTCGCGGCGGCGGCGCAGTTCGACGAGGTGATCCATCTGGCCGGCAACCAGTTCATCGGAGATGCGGCCGTCGCCTCGCTGGCGCGGCTGACGACGTCTCCGGTGATCGAGATCGAAGGCAACCGCGAGATCACCGAGGCCTACCTGTTCGGTGGGGTGGTACAGAACCAGAAGACCGGCGAGTTCGAGGATCACGAGGGGATCGTCTTCGAGGCGCAGCGGACCGGCGCGACGCTGGTGGTGCGGAACGCCTCCACGCTCTCTCCCGAGGTCTTGACGCGGCTGACCGAGATCGCGGCCACCGGTCACCTCCAGCGGGTGAAGGACAACAAGCTCGAGGTCCAGCCGCGAAGCTTCCGCCTGGTGCTGCGGACGAGCGACGGCGATCCTCCGCTGTCGAAGGAGCTGGCCGGGCTGTGCACCGTGGTGCGGGGACCCGAGATCACCGACCCGGTCGATCTGCGGGCGATGGCCGAGCACCAGCTCCGCCGGGTGGCGGGAGGCAAGCCGCTGGCGCGCAGCCTGGTCGACTTCCACGTGTACGCCGCCAAGAAGCTCGAAGACGAGTCGCAGCTCGGGCGGCAGGAGCTCGCGTTCGACAGCGCGCGTCTCGTCGAGGCCACCCGCGATCTGGCGGAGCGCGTGGTGGCGGATGGGTGGACGGTCGAGCGGGCGCTGGCCGACGTCGTCACCCGGCTCTACCTGCGTCCGACCGAGGGGCTGCAGCTCGAGGATGCCCTGCTCGGGCGGTTCGAGAAGATGACCACCGCGCTGGACGGGTGGCTCGAGGTGGAGCGGATCGCGCCGATCGATCTGGTCGAGAACCCGGAGGTCGACGCGCTCCGGCGCGACTACGGGAAGGTCGCAGGCGCCTTCTCGAGCGATTCTCTTCCGCGCCGCCGCCGATGCGCTGGAGGTCGCGCTGGATCAGCGGAAGGGGAGCGCCGCCGAGGCGTCGCTCCGAGCGCTGGTGGAGTCGGGGCTGCTGCCCAGCAAGCTGCACGAGCGCGGCGCGAAGCTGCTCGACGGCCTGCCCTGGGGTCGCCTCGACGAGGAGACCTCGAAGCAGCTGACGTCGTACGCGCGCGCGCTCACCCGGGAAGCGTCCACGGAGCAGCCCTTCGGAGAGTCGGTCCTCGGCTTCGTGCGCGGCGCGCGCGTCTGGGATCTCGAGTACCGGATCGAGATCGTGCGCCGGTACGAGGCGCTGTTCGGCGCGCTGGCGGACGAGGGCGGCGCGCTCGCCCGCGCCCGGCTGAGAGAGCTCGACGCGGTGCGCGAGCGCTTCGACTCGGCGTCCGCCGAGAGCCGGCTCGAGGAGGCGCGGCACGCCGTCGAGACGGCCGCGCGCGCGTTCAAGGAGCGCCGCGACCAGGAAGATCCGCAGACCTGGATGCTGTTCCGGCGGGTCCTGTCGACGTGGGATTCGGTGTCGACCAGCCCGATCTTCCGCCAGCACGCGCTTCCCGAGCTCAACGACCTGGAGCGGGCGCTGGTGGCGCTCGAGGAGGCCTACGAGGCGCGCGGCGAGCCGATCGTGGAGCTGACGGAGCTCTCGGAGTCGATGCGGAGCGCGTCGCGAACGCTCGAGGGGATCCGGATCGCGGAGCAGTCGGCCGATTCTCAGAAACGGCATTCTCCGCTCGAACCAGAGCACCGAGCAGCTCGTCGGCTCGCTCAAGGAGGAGGTCGAGGAGCTCCGCCGGCTCGACCAGGCCCAGAAGGACTTTGCCCATCTCGATACCGTCGAGGCGGCGATCCGGCAGGCCGTCGATGAAGCGCTGTTCCTGCGGATGGATCCGTCGAAGGAGAAGATCGATCGCCCGGAGAAGCGGAGCGAGGCCGAGATCCTGGACGAGGCGAAGGCTCGAGCCCAGCAGGAGGTGGACATTCGTGCCGCCGAGCTGGCGACGGAGCTGATGCGGCACGTGAACGGCGTCGCCTCCGAGGCGCGGGCCCAGGTCTCGACGTTCTTCGACGGCTATCGTCTCGATCTCGATCCACCGGCACAGCGTCCTCCGCTCACCGCCGCCGAGCGGGCGTACGCCGACGGTCTGGCCGCCAACGAGGACACCTGCGCTCGACTGCTCGCGAGCCGCACCAAGGAGATCGCGAAGTCGCTCCGGGCTGCGGACGACAAGCGCGTGGAACAGCTGCTCCAGGTGCGCGTCAAGCAGCGCGTGCAGGAGGTCGGGGCGCGGATCCAGAAGTCGGCCTCCGAGCTGCGGTCGGACATCCAGGCGATCACGGGCTCGCTCGAGCTCCCTCCCGAGCTGGCGGCCGAGGAGGCGCGGACGATCGCGCTCATCAACGAGGCGATCGCGAGCACGCGCGGTTGGATGGCGAAGACGGCCGAGGTCGCCGGCAAGGTCGCGCGCGGCATGCTCCGCATCGCGATCAACATCGGGAGCCTCGGCTTGCTCGACCTTCCGGACGACGACGTCCAGGCGGAGGGTCCGAGCCTCGACGAGGCCAAGGCGGCCGGCGCGGAGCTGCTGAGCAAGCTCCACCAGCACGTGACCGAGCGGAAGAAGGCGCTGCCGGACTTCGGGCAGGCGCCCGCGCACGTGCAGAAGGCGGAGAGCCTGATCGATCAGCTGCTCGCGGCGGAGCGACTGGGCGAGCTGGCCGCCAAGTTCACCAAGCTGGAGGCGCTCCGCGAGGCGGAGCCGGATCCCGACATCAAGCGCCAGCTCGGTGTGGTGCTGGCGCGGATCAAGCAAGAGCGCGGCATGAAGGAGATGCTGGGGCAGGTCTCGGCGTTTTGTGAGGGTGCGGATCTGCTATCGGCGGAGGCCGCGAAGGGCGGCGTGGCGGTCGAGCTGGCCCCCGCCGTCGATGCGGTGATGCGGGCGGCGGAGGCGGTGCGCACCCAGTGGCTCGGCGCCGGCGCCTACAAGAAGACCGTGAGCGCGCTGGCGAGGGCGATCGAGCGGATCGATGAGCTGGCGCACAGCGCTCATCGGCTGCCGCAGGTGCTCGAGGTGGTACGCAGCGAGATGAAGGCGCTCTCGGATCGAATCCACGAGATGTTCGCGGGCCGGAGCGATCTCCTGACCATCGAGAGCGGGAACTATCGCGAGATGCTCAAGAGCCTCAGCGGCGCCGACGGCGGTCAGAGCGCGGCCGAGTCGGTCGAGGCGGCGTTCGAGCCGATCGCACGCCTGCGCGAGATCCCGATCGCCCCCGAGCCGAACGTCGAGGCGCTGGTCGATTGTCTGGATGAGATGGCGCGCGTCAGCACCGAAGTCGAGGCCGAGGATCGTCCCGAGCGCGCGGCCCGCCTCACCGTGATCGACGTGTCCTTCGATCGCACCGCGGAGATCGACATCCCGGTGCTGCCGAAGAAGAAGGAGCCCCCGGAGACGGCGGCGGCGCGAGAGGAGGTGCGCGCGCTTCAGCTGCGCATCCTCGCGACCGCCTCGAACCTCGAGGATCGGGCGGCCGAGCGCTCCGGAGAGCTGTCGCGGGAGCGCGATCGGCTGCTCGCGATCCTCTCGCGCCTCGAGGATGGAGCCGCGGTGGAGGCGCTCGAGGGATGGAACGGGAGGGTCGAGGAGCTGCGCGCCGAGCTCGAGGCGCTGGCGGCGAGCCCCGAGGGCGTGCGGGGCTTCGCGCGCGCGCTGGGGACGGCGCTCGAGAAGCTGAGGGGCGTGGCCGCCGGGCTGCGCGGGCTGGAGCAGGTTCCGGACACCGCGATCGCGAAGATCGAGAGCGTGATCGCGGGCGCGAGACCGCTGGAGTCTGCCTTCTCGAGCGATCGCTTCCTCCACCTCGGGCGCGATTGGGCGGCGGGCGCGCTGCTGGCGGTGACGGAGACTGCAGGCATCCTCGACGCGCGTGCGGCGGAGGCGGCCGCCGGACCGAAGGACGACGCCAAGGGTCGCGAGGCGCCGATGCGTTCGCTGGCACAGCTGGTCGAGCGGCTGGCGGTGAACCCGGGTCGGCTCGGGGCCTGGTCGCGCCTGTCCCTCCTGATGCACGCGGAGCAGCGGCTGGCGGCGCTTCCCGGGCACGACGAGGCGCTGCTGAAGCAGATCCGGAGCGCGGTGAAGGGCTATCGCGCGATCACCGGCGGCCCGGAGGCCGAGCACGCGGCGGCCGACATCCTCGAGGCCACGATCGAGCTGGGCGCGTCGATGATCAAGGCGCGGAAGATCGAGCAGGAGGCTGTCGCCGGCTACGCCGCCCTGGCGGAGACGGTGACCGCGATCCTCGAGCCGGGACGCGAGAAGACCGACGCGGATCGATCCGCGATCACCCGCGGCATCGAACAAGCCGAGACGCTGGCGAGGCTGCCGGGCGCCTCCGGGACGAGCGCGCGAGAGGTGAGCCAGGCCCTCGGACATCTCCGGAGCGAAGAGAACGCGGTCCACCTCAAGGCGATCCGAACGCGCGTGCGCGACTCCGCGTCCAGCTACCTGGCGAAGGTTCGGGACGCCCGCCTGGTCCTCGACGAGGCGACGCGCGCCTTCGTCGAGTACGATCCGTTGAACGCCAAGGCCCCGCTCGCCGAGGCTGCACGCGATCTGCGGCGCGCGATCACCGACGCGACCGAGGTGCTGTCCGGACCGGCGGCTGTCGTGCTGGCGAAGACGCTGATCGAGCTGGCGGATCGTCTCGAGGACATCGCCGACAAGGACGGACCGGCGGCGGCGGAAGCGCGCCGGCTGGTGGAGGAGCTCGATCCGCTGCTGCGCCGTGCGCGCGTGGTGGGTGAGGTGGAGGACGCACCGGCCCGGTTCGTCGACCTGGTGCGCGATCTCGAGGAGCGGACCGATCGCAGCCACCCACCGACGGACGAGCTGGCCGGCTGGGCCGATCGAGCCTCGGAGGCGCTCCTCGGGCTGATGGTGGTGGACGACGCGGAGCTGGCCGCGATGCTGGCGAAGGTCGAGGCGGAGCACTTCCCGCACCTCGCCGAGAAGGCCAAGGCGCACCAGGACGAGCTCGCCGCCGCTGCGGCCGCCGAACGCGAGATCACGGCCGTCACGCCGGTCGCCGCGACGGGCATGGCGCGGATGCTCGAGGGCGATGTCGCCGAGGCCCGCGCACGGCTGCGGGCGCTGGCGGGTGGATTTCGCGCCGGCGCTCCGGCGGCCCCGGACGGTACCCGCCTGCAGGGCGAGGAGCGCGATCTGGTTCCGGAGGGCGTGGAGGCGCCCAAGCCCGAGAGCAAGCTGGGGCCGATCGAGCGCGCTCCGATCGCGGACGGGCAGGTCACCACGCGCTCCGACAAGGCCGAGATGGTGGCGCTCTCGACCGAGGGCCTGCGCGGGATCCGCAAGCGGATGCAGAAGGCCGCCGACCAGGTCGCGGAGGTGGGGGACCTCAAGGAGGCGATCCTCACCGAGTTCGAGCAGTTCATCGAGGACAACGCCAAGCTGGTCGAGGAGATGGCGGCGACGCTCCGCCAGTTCCCGGGGCTGGAGACGGTGCTGGTGCTCGACCAGTCCGAGTCCGCCGACAAGAAGTATGGGGACTCGCGCATCATCGATCAGGAACGAGCGTCGATGGCGTTGATCCTGGCCGCCCACATGCGCGCGGAGCGCAACTGTGCGGTCGTGGGCTTCGGCGGGCACGTCGGTGACTCGAAGCCCGTCTCGGTGGTCGAGGGTGCGGTGGACGGTACCGTCGAGATTCCGCGGCCCAAGGACTGGGACGACGTCCGGGCCCAGCCGGTGAACTGGCAGCTCAGGAGCGAGCAGGCCGTCCTGGGGTCGAAGGTCTCCGAGCCCGGCGATCCGATCATGAAGCGGATCGACGGGCACGTCGTCTTCGAGCGGGTCGGTCCGTCGGGTCGGGCGCGCTACTACCGGCAGGTCGATACGCACGTCTGCTTTCAGGGCGACGTCAACATTTACGCCCACAAGCCGATGGCCGTGAAGCTGACGCCGACCTCGGCGGACTACGCCTTCCGGATGGCGAAGAAGACGGACGGCTGGACGGACTTCATCGAGCCGGGAAACGTGGCGCTGGGGCAGTTCACCGAGCGCGCCAACAACAAGCTGATCCTGTTCCTCACCGACGCCGAGCTCAACGGTGCCTCGGACGTGCGGCGCTGGATCGACGACGTGCGCGGGCAGCACGTCGGGTTCGCGATGCTCGGGTTCGGCGACGCGCAGCACGTCCGCAAGATCGCGGGCGACTTCGGCGAGCACGTGAGCTCGTACTCGCAGGCGATCCACAAGACCAAGGAGCTGTTCCTTCGCACGGTGATCGCGAACGCGAACAAGTTCAAAGGACAGGTCAAGGGCGCGGCCGACGGCGTGGGTACTCCCGACGGACAGGCGCCGCTCAGCCCTGCGCCCTCCGACGGGCCGATGGAGCAGGCGCTGTTGCTCTCGACGCCGACCAACATCGCCGGCGATCCGGCGGAGGTGTTCGCGACGCGCGGGCCGAAGCGCGAGCTGGAGAACCTGGTCGATCGCGGCCGGTATGAGCGCGCGGTGAAGGAGCTCGATCGACGCCACCTGGCGGTGTCGAAGAGCGCCAGCTACAAGCAGTGCCTGAAAGAGGTGCGGATGCTGCGCGCCCGGCACGAGCGGGAGGGGACGATCGAGGCGCTCTCCGGCGCGATCCAGCCGACGCTCCCCAAGTCGCGCGGTGTCGAGTGGGAGCGCAAGCAGCTGTCGGGCTCGAGCTTCGACGAACAGCAGCTGATCCTCTACGTGGCAGGTCTGGCGCAGGGCGTGCCGGTGCAGCGGATCTTCAAGCGACGCAAGGGCTCGGACGAGACGAAGGCACACGTGGTACTGGCGCTCGACGAGTCGTCGAGCATGGGTGATACGGAGAAGATGCGCGCCAACCTGGAGGCGTTGATCGCGTACGGTGACGCGCTCAAGGCGACGGACCCGGAGATCAAGATCGCGGTGGTCGGGTACGGCGACAAGGTCCGTCTCCACGCCGGCTTCGAGCAGGACTGGAACGAGGAGCTCAAGGCCCACCTCCTCCACCAGGCCAAGGGCACCTACGACGCGACCGACGACGAGCGGGCCGCGGTCGAGTCCATCGGGCTGCTGCGGATGATGGACGCCGAGGTCGGCATGGTCCTGAATTTCAGCGATGGCCAAGGCATGCCCGGCATGGAAGGTGTGATGAGGGCTGCAAACGAGGAAGGGTACGCGTTTCTCACCTGCGGTGTCGGTCCGGACTGCGTCAGCGTCAGCCGCTTCGGCGCCCACGGCTTCTACGCCCGTAACCTCTCGCAGATGGTTCAGAAGCTGGGGCCGAGGCTGTTCAAGAGCTGGGAGCTGGCGGGGAGGCTGTCGTGACCCGGCGCTTCTTCAACGGCCTCCAGATCGACGTTCCTGACGGCTGGACGGACCTTTCGACCGTAATCATCGCCCCGAAGAAAGACGTAACGGAGGGGCACCGGCCGACGATCAATCTAGTAGTGAAGCGCCGGCCGGCCAAAGGACGAAGTCGCGACGATACTCTGAACGAATACCTGGCGTTCATGCGGCACAGCTTCGGCGTGCTCGAGGATCTCGAGACCAAGGAGCTGCTGGTCGGGAGCGTGAAGGCGAGGGCGGTCCGCTTCTCCACGAGCGCCAATGGAAAGCGCTTCCTGCAGATGACGATGCTCTACCAGATCGCAGGCGACGAGGTCTCCGCCACCGTCACACAGCTCGAAGGCGATCCCACGCCCCTGGACGAGATCGAGGATCTCCTCCAATCCATCCGGCCGGCCGGGCCGGGGATGTTCGGTATCAAGTGAAGGAAGGTTAGTCATGAGCGAAGGAGTCAGACTCGAGCGAAAGCGCGAAGCGCCGGTGGGCCCGGCCGATCACCCGCTGGCGGCCAGCTGCGACGCGGGTTGTGAGACGAAGAGCCTGACGCTGGCCGACGCCTTCGAGGCGGCCAAGGCGACGCTCGGCGACAAGGAGCAGACGCAGGCGCACCTCAACCGGATCAAGGAGAGCCCGGTCTTCGATCTGGTGATGCGCGCGAAGGACAACCACGTCCCCGAGGGGCAGATGGTGCAGCCCGAGCACGTGCTCCTCCAGCTGATGCAGGATCGCGGGCTGCCGCTGGGCAAGGATCGCGAGCGACAGCTCGAGAAGTGGGCCGACGAGCACGCGGCCGACGGCGCCGGCTTCTCGCCGCGCACGCGGCTGGCGCTGGTGAGCGCCAGCCTGATCGCCGGCGATCGCCCGGTCACGCTGGCGGACCTCGAGCGCGTGTTCGCCGAGGGTGGGGGCAAGGAGAGCGAGCTGCTCAACCAGTCGCTCGCGGAGGAGAAGCGCGAGCGGATCGTGAGCGGGAAACCGCTCGACGGCGCCGGCGAGGTGGGAGACCTCAAGAAGCTCGACCTGCCCACGATCAACTCGTTGACCGAGGACCTGGTGTCGATGGCGAAGGAGGGTCTGCTCGATCAGGTCTCGGGTCGCGCCAAGGACATCGAGAAGGTGGCGCGCATCCTGTCGCAGCGGCAGCTGTCGAGCGTGACGCTCACGGGCGACCAGGGCGTGGGCAAGACGGCCGTTCCCGAGGGCCTCGCGGTGATGATCGCCAACGGAGAGGCGCCGGCCGGGCTCGAGAATGCGCGCATCATGAAGCTGCACATCTCCAGGCTGGCGAAGAAGTGCAACTGTCCCAACGGGCCCAGCCCCGAGGACGTGATCCGCGATCTGGCGGCCGAGGTGGCGCAGGCCAGCCGCCTCGATCCTCCGGTGAAGATCGTGTTCTTCATCGACGAGATCGGGAAGAAGCTGCTCCTCGATCCGGGCGCGAACCTGATCGCGCAGAACATGAAGGACTTCCTGGCGCGCGGTCAGCTGCAGGTGATCGGCGCGTGCACCACCGATGAGTACCGCCAATCGGTGCGGCAGGACCCGGCGCTGCAGAACCGACTGCAGCCGCACGAGCTCAAGGAGCCCTCGCCGAAGGACGCGGTGAACATGCTCCTCACCAACATGGAGCGCTACGCGACGTTCCACGGCGTGGAGTACGACGCGGGCGCTGCCCAGGCCGCCGTCGACATGGCCGTGGGCGTGGGGCGCCGCGAGGATATGCGGCTGCCCCGCTCGGCGATCTACTGGCTCGACGCGGCCGGCGCCGCCGTGAAGCTTCAGATCGAGGGCGATCCGCCACAGCTGCGGGTGCTGCGGAGTCAGATCCGAGACACCGACGTCGCGCTGCGGTCGGCCGTGGGCGACACCGACGAGGCCAAGCGCCTGCGCGAGGTGTTGACGGCCTCGCTCGAGGCTCAGATGGCGGAGTTCGAGCGCCTCGAGCCGCTGGTGCGCCACGAGCGCTCGTTGCTCAAGGAGCTGCGGACGCTCGGCGATCAGCTCAAGACCGAGACCGACAGCGAGGAGCGGAGCCCCGAAAGGCTCCAGGATCTCAGCGAAAAGACGAAGGAGAAGCAGCGCGAGCTGGAGCGGCTGCCCGAGCGGTTCTTCAGCACACGGGTCGATCCGTTTGCGATCTACAAGGAGGTCGCGGTCGATCTCGACATGGAGGTGGAGCGGGTCAAGCCCATCGCCAAGGACGCGCCGTTCGATCCGCAGAGCGTGCTGCTCACCCGCGTGTTCGGGCAGGACGACGCGGTCGCCTCGGTGTCGCGCCGGCTCAAGCTCGACCGCGCCAAGCTGCGCGATCCGAACAAGCCGGTCGGCGCCCACTTCTTCGCAGGGCCGTCGGGCGTCGGCAAGACCGAGCTTGCGAAGGCGCTGGCCGACGACTTCTACAACGGCTCGTTCGAGATGATCCCGTGCAACCGGCTCCAAGAGCGGCACGAGCTCGCGATCCTCAAGGGAGCGCCTCCCGGATACGTGGGATACGGCGAGACGATCGATCTGGCCGAGACCATCCGCAAGCTCAACGCGAAGGGTGGCGGTGTGCTCCTGCTCGACGAGATCGAGAAGGCGCATCCCGACATCTTCCCGCTGATCATGCAGATCATCGACGAGGGCTTCTTCATCGACAACCAGGGCAAGAAGGTCGACTGCTCGCGCATCCACCTGGTGATGACGAGTAACCTCGGCAACGACAGCTTCGCGAAGTATGCGGGCGATGGCGAGTACACCAACCCGGGACAGGTCCAGAACGACTTCGACGTCGAGCTCAACCAGCGCATCCCTCCGGAGGTCATCGGTCGGATCCTCGAGATCGGATCGCTGGACGTGTTCCTCCCGCTCGCTCAGAAGACGCGACTCAAGATCGTGAAGAGCCAGGTCGAGCGGATCGCATCGTTCGGCGGAGACGCGCGCGGCATGTCGATCACCGCCAGCGATCCGGCGATCGAGCGCCTCGCGAAGGAAGGCTTTCATCCCAAGTTCGGCGGGCGTGCGCTCAAGCAGGCGATCGCGGCGTCGGTCACCGATCCCCTCGCGGACAAGGTCCTCAGCGGCGAGATCCCCGACGGCTCCCAGATCACGGTGGTGCTCAAGGGAGGCAAGTTCGAGTTCGATCACGAGCCGACACCGGTGAGGCGCGGAAAGTAGAGAGATGCTCGATCGGCTCCAGACCCGCGGACCATTCGAGGTCTTCCACGGTCGCACCCTCGAGGTGGCGATCGCCGAGACCTCCTCGAAGTTTCCGGAGGAGCTCCAGAAGAACAAGGCCGCGCTCGGCTGTCACGAGAGGATCGCGCTCGGATTGAAGGGCGCCGCCGAGCGGGGTGGGAAGCCGCAACTGCGCTTGCGCATCCCGATGGAGGACGGCGGGGAGCTCCTGGTGATCCAGGTGGGGCGCCAGCTCCTCCCGATGACGGTGCGGCGCCTCGACTGGGACAACACGGCGATCGAGCTCTTTCCGCCGGCGTCGGCCGGGGAGCTCGATCTCGAGGCCGGGAAGAAGTCGGGCGTGAGCGGCCTCTACGGGAAGAAGTCGGACAAGCTCGATCGGATGGCGGTGGTCCGCGGCCAGGGACCCGCGACGCACCTGGTGATCAAGGGCGCGGATCCGATCTCGACGCTCCCGTACGCCTGGGCGCTCTATGAGGTGGCCGCCTCGCTGATCCGCCGGGCGGTCGCGGAGGTGCCGGCGAAGGACCGCGCGCACGAGGTCGACGTCCCGCGCCAAGCCAGGAAGACGTCCGACGCGCTGCTCATCGAGGCGCTGCTGGGCGGCCGCTGGGACGGATGTCGTCCGTCGAGCGGCCCGGCGCTGGCGCACGAGCTCCTGGGCGCCTTTTCGTATCGCGGGCGGACCGTGGCGGTGACCAGCACGAAGGGCGCGGGCGAAGGCATTCGCGTCTGGGTGGAGGCGGCCAAGGACGACTGGCGCCTGCTGCCCGCACCGAAGGACAAGTCCTGGCCGGAGGACGGGGCCACCCCGGTGCTCGCGGGCGATCAGCTGCACCTCTTCGGCGGGATCCGCGACGGCAAGGTGCTCGAGAGCCACTTCGCGATCGACCTCAGCCAGATCGACGATCCCGATCCCGGTATGTTCAGGAAGCTCGGAGATCTCGGCACGCCGGTGGCCTGGGCGGCGGCGATCTTCGAAGGACGCGACGCCTTCATCGGCGGCGGCGTCGCCGGGTACATGGTCAAGGCGGGGGACAAGCGCGAGCGCGAGCGCATCATGCGGCAGGGCTTCGCTCTGCTCGGCAACAGGGGGCTCCGCGATCGCGCGCCCGCGCCCGGCGATCTCACCCGTAGCGCCGCGCTCGCGCACGGCGGCTGCCTGTTCTTCGCCCCCGGCATCGCCAGGGACGGCAAGGTGCGCTTGTACGACAACACGCAGGACGGCGCCTGGCTGACGCTGCCGAAGCTCCCCCTCGACGTCGGCCTGGGACAGCTGTTCATCGTCGATCGCACCCTGTACTACGCCGGCGGCTTTACCGCCGACGGTCCGTCGAGCGCGATCTTCTCCGTCGATCTCGGCCAGCCGAACCCTGCGTGGGTCGACGCGGGCAGCTCGCCTTACTGCGCCGGGCTGGCGCGTCTCCTCGAGCGGAATGGCCAGCTCCAGTCGCTCATGGTGCGACCGGACGCGAGCAAGTGCTTCACGATCGCGGCGGGGGAGCGTTGATGCTGAGCTTCGCCGACGAGCTGAAGGATCGGGTCGTGAGGCTCCTCGACGACGTCGAGGCCCTGCACCTGGTCGCGGCCGTCGGCTTTCTGGCGGACGACCCGGAGCTCTATGCGCAGAACCGGAGCGAGCTGGCGCGTGGGCCGTGGCGCTACCTCGAGCTGACCGACGACGAGGCGGCCGCGCGCGGTTTGCTCGAAGAGGGCTGGAACGAGCCCAGGCTGGTGATCCTCTCCCCGGACAAGCGCCCACGCGCGCTGCTTGAGCTGGTGCGCGCCTTCGTCGATCGCCGGGACCAGGTCGACCTGGGTGACTTCGTCAAGCGCACGCGCAGCCGCGCTCAGAGCCTGGTGCTCCTGGTGAACGGCGCGCCCCAGAGCGAGCGGATTCCACCCGAGCTTCGCCACGTTCCCTGCTGGGAGTTTGTGGCATGAGCGGCCGAACGCACCTCGGGCCGCGGTTCGTCGCCGAGCTGAAGCGGCGCGCCCTCCATCCGGACGCGGACATCCACCTCTTGATGGAGCAGTTCCGGAGCGACGTCGGTGCGCGCGTCCTGTACTCCGAGGGCGACGGTGAGCTCTCGATCCTCATCCCGCACCACGACGACGGCTTCGACCCGCCGAAGCGTCTCGAGCTGGCGCTGCAGCGCGATCTGACGGATGTCCTCGCCTCGGTCCCCAAGGAGGGCATCGTCGAGATCGCCGGCGAGAAGTTCAGCCGGTACGTGGTCGAACCGCTGCGCCTCAAGAAGCGCGCTCACGGCGACACGGGCATCGGGATTCGGGGTGACGGATGGTCGCCCCTCGGCTTCGGCGGCTGGTTCTTCGAAGACCTGCGGCTCATGGTCGATCTGGCGACGCGCGAGGACGGATTCGAGATCCGTCCCGACGTCGAGATCGATCCCCGGGATCCGAGGTGGGTCCGCCTTGCGCCGGGTCAGAGGGCGGCGCTCGAGGACGCGCTCGGCCGCGTGGTTCCCGAGGTCATCCACGTCTCCGCGCTGGAGGAGGCGCTCGAGAAGGCCGACTCGCAGAACGGCGCGCTCTCCACGGCGCTGGCGGGGCTCGATCTCTCGCTGTCGCCGGCGGAGGCCTCGGAGGAGGTGGGGAGCGGCGCGCTCGGGGCCGTCCGTCCGATCCTCGAGGGGCTCTACGGAGAGGGCGCGCTCGATCAGGACCGGCCGTTCACCAAGGCCATCCTGACGCTCGCCGAGGATATTCTCCTCGATCGCGGGAGAGACGGCGATGCTGCCGCGATCCGTCTCGCGATCAGGGGTGAGGCCGTCAGCTCCGAGGCTGTCGTCTCGGCCGTGGGCCGCGCGCTCGGTGTGAGCTTCGCGAAGAGCCGGCAGGTGAGCATCGGGCTCCTCGATCGGACCATCGATCGCCAGGGCAAGGCGCTCGGCTTCGAGGCCGTGGAGAAGCTGCGGGATCTGCGGGCCGAGCTCGACCATCAGGCGCAGGTCGAGCTGCTCGGCGAGAACCTCGCGGATCGCACGGTCTCGACGCGCACCGCCGACAACGAGCTGCGGACGCTCGCGAAGCACCTCAAGGGGCGGACGGGTGTCCCGGACAGCTTCGTCTTCGCGCTGGCTTCGCGCGTGCAGTCAGCCGTCAACGCGCCGAAGAAGCGACCGCACGTGATCATCCTGGCCGGCCCGAGAGGTCCCGGCGTGGAGTCGGTGCTGGAGCGTGCGCTCGCCACCGTGCGCGGGCCGAAGTCGGATCGAGCGACGCTCGCGATCCACGGCGACGAGCTCCGGCTGGACGATCCGGTCGGCTACTTGGTCGGGTCGCCGGCGGGGGAGGCGGGGGCGGCAAAGGGCCGTCTGATCCAGGACGGACCCCGGTTGGGTGAGCGCCTGGTGGGGCGGATCGACGGGCTCGAGAAGATCGCCGCCAACATCGCCGACCCGGAGGCGCGCCAGCGCTCCGAGCGCGCATTCTGGGGATTCGTGGGTCAGATCGAGCAGGACGGCTGGTATCGCGGCTACGACCCCGACGTGCCCGAAGCGGCGGGCGGCGCGCGGATCGATCTGGGCGGCGGGCTGCTGGTGCTCACCACGTCGCTCTCGGCGAAAGCGCTCGCGGAGCGGGTACCCGAGGACGTCTGGAATCAGCTCGCCCCTCACGTGATCGAGGCGGAGAAGAGCGACGCCGGTGCGATCTCGGTGGAGATCGCGGATGCCATCCGAGCCGCGGTCGTCGAGGCTGGCGGCTATCAGGACGCCGCCGTCGAGATGGGCGATCGGGCTCGCGCCATGATCCGCGATCTTCTGGACGCGGGAATGAAGCCCGACGCGCTTTCGCGGACGATGATCGATTTTCTCGTCGATCGGGTGGCGTACGGTGCGCTCGAAGGCTCCCTCTCACCGAAGCTCCGGGTCGATCTGCACCGCGGCCTCACCTCGAGCGAGCGCGGGGAGGTGGTGAAGGGATGGAGCGCCGGTCGCTTCCCCTCGCTCGCCGGGATCGGCGGCTGCCCCTTCGTGCTGTACGACGAGGGTCGCTTCGAGGGCGCCGCGGCGCGCCCGTTCTCCGCGAAGATCATCAAGGAGGAGGCCGTCGAGCGAAAGGAGCTGGAGCGGCTCCGTGCGCTGGTCGCCGAATATCAGGTAGCGATGGCCGCCGGCGATCGCGACAAGGCGGCGCTCCTCCTCGAGAATGGTCGGCTGGCCGAGTGGGTCGCCTCCGCCGAGGCACGCATCGACGAGAGCGCGTATCTCAATACGCTGCTCCGCGCGGAGAAGAAGGACCTCGAGCATCTCAACAAGATCGCAGAGGCGACGATCGCGGGGCTCCAGACGGATCTGGCCGCAGCCAACAGTCGTATCGACGCTCTCAACGCCGATCTGGCCCAGGCCAAGTCGGCGGCGAAGGCGATCAAATCGCAGCTCGACGTCGCGGTGGCGGAGCGAGATCAGATCCTGCGCGCGCTGCGGGCCACTGAGGCGCAGTTCGAGCAGGCGGTCCGGAGCGTAGGTGACGGCGCGGCGGGCCGCGACCCAAACGACGTCTTCAAGCAGATCATCGCGAACACCGCCGCGGGCGGGAGCGCGGGTCGCTACCAGCGTCCGATGCTGGAGCAGATGCACCTGGTCGCGACCTCGCAGGCGCTCGAGCGTGCGGGCCGGATGGCGCACGACTTCAACAAGTGGCGGGAGATCTCGGAGATGGCAAGGAACTACGTGGCGTCGAGCAACGCGCTCGGCGTGCCGGTGGATCGACGTGTCATGGAAGGGTTCGAGCGGGCGGCCCGTCTCTCGGGCAACGGCTGGGAGCGCAACCTCAACGACGCCTGGCAGCGCGACGTCGGGATCCCCACCACGGGCGTCGGTCGCGACCCGAACGTCGTCGGCCATCTCTTGCGGCAGCTGGCGCGGCTCGGTCGCGTGCGTTTGTGAAGGTTTGAAGGAGCAGGGTCATGTCGAGAACAGTCTATATCGACGGGCGTGCGGTCTTACTGAACGACTGCCATCGCATCATCAACTCGGCGGTCGAGGAGCTCAGCGCCCGTCGCTCGCAGGTGAACTGCGGCCATGCCGACGTGATCCGGAGCCACATCGACGTCACGGATGCGGTCAAGGCGTTCGAGGCGGCGCGCTATCAGGACAAGATGGAGGTCAAGGACACCAACGAGCTCCAGGCCAAGCTGACGCGCGACACGCCCGACTACAGCGTCGAAGCGCTCGGCGACTGGAAGCCGGACATGAGCGTTCCCCCGATCGAGGTGGAGGAGGAGACGCCGATCGACGGGCGCAGGCTGTACAAGATGCTCGACGTGCCGGCGCTCGACGATCCGGACGTCGGCGTCACCGGCGTCACCATGAGCGTATTCGAGGTGGACGACGGCGGTGGAGGGGTCTCGTACGAGATCGGTCTCGACTCGATCCTCTACGACCAGGACGGCAACTGGAAGAGCAACAAGGCCAAGTCCGTGTGGGAGGCCTGGCTGGCGAAACGGCTGGACGAGGAGAAGGAGAGCGGGGGAGAGGCTGAGAAGGTGGAGCCTTCGCGCGCGGCGGCGGCCATGCGGGTGGCCGGGCTCGATCAGCGAAGGAAGCAGCGGATTCCGGGCGGACGCACGCAGACGGTGTACGGTACCGGAGCCGCTCCGGAGGTGACGACGACGATGCCGGCCGCCCAGAAGTTCCGTGTCGGTGAGTGAGCGATGTCCGACATCAAGAAGCACATCTCGAATCGGCTCGGCGCCTCGGGGCTGACGCCGAAGGACATGGAGAAGCCGGGTGCCCACGTGATGGTCACCGACGGCGAGGATCTCCACGTGCTGGTGGCCAAGTCGGAGTCGAGTCAGGCGATCGACGCGCTCGAGGCCGAGGTCCCCGGATACGCGGGGCGGCTCGCCGTCAGCGAGGAGGCGCCCCTCGATCTGGGTGATCTCGGTGAGTGGCGTGACTTCGCTGTGAAGGGGCTCTCCAACGAGCAGCTCGAGCGGCTCGCTGAGAAGAGCGCCGAGCTCCGGATCTTCGCGGCCGCGAAGGACGGTGAGGCGATGCCGCCCTTCTATGCCTCCGTGGATCTGGCGTTCGCGATGGCGGAGGTGATCGGACGAGGCGTGCTCGCGGTGCGACCGATTCCCCCGGGCGAGCGAGACGGCAAGTCGTTCGTCGCGGTGACACCCGGCCAGCGACGGGTGATCCATACCCTCACGCAGCGCTGGGTCGACGATACGGTACCTGAGGAGACCTGGTTCAAGGCCGCGGAGGCCTGGAGACAGCTGCAGGCGGACGTCTACGACACCGGCCTCATCGGCGCGCTGACCCTGGGGCTCGCGCCCGATCGTCCCGAGGCGCCGCATCGCGAGGTACCCGGCGATAGCGCCGCCGCAAAATCGATGCACGGCCTGTCCGCGGACACGGTCGACTATCTCGAGGAGCAGCAGCTCGAGATTCCGCCGAAGAAGGCGAGCATCACCTGGGTGGAGGAGACGATCGATCGGCTCCAGGATGCGCCTGAGCGCGTGGTGTTGGACCTGCGGGAGCTGCTGGGGAGACTTCACGACGCGCGCGAGCGGGAGGCCGACGACATGTTCGCGGTCGACGCCGGTGATCCGAAGGCGCGGCCGGCGGAGATCGTCTACGAGGGTCAGCGGTCGACCAAGCGGGCCCGTCTCGGGGTGCTCTCCCAGCTGGAGAAGGGCCTCGACGGGCTCGGCGTTCCCGACGAGGTCGAGCGCGCGCTCGCCGAGCAGCTGGCGATCGCGATGGAGCCGCGGAAGAAGCCCAGCCTGATCCTGGTGGCGGGGCCGAAGGGCTCGGCGGCCGAGCCGCTGTTCGAGCTGGCCGTCGAGCTGTGCGGAAAGAAGCCGCTGCGGATCCAAGGTGGTGACCTGGCCGAGCCTGGCTGGGCGATGCTGTTCGGGCACAACCGCGGCTTCCCCACCGAGGGCGACGCCTGGCTCTCGGCCGCCAACATCGCCGACCACCGGGAGACCGCGGCCGATCCCGCGCCCATCACGTTCGAGAACCTCAAGTCGGCCGGCTCCCAGGAGCCCGAGGACCAGGCGCACCACCAGCGCGATCTCTTGGGCCGCATCGTGGAGTGGCTGGGCCGCGGCTTCGTCAACGTCTACGCCAAGCAGGGTCGCGCGGCGGCGAAGCAACAGGAGACCTCGCTGGCCGGCGTGGTGTTCCTCGCTCGCTGGGAGGGCCCGGCGCGCGAGCTCCGGGATCTACTCGATGGATCGGAGGAGCTCGCGCACCTCGCGGATCACGTGATCGGCCTCGACCCGATGCGTCCCGAGCATGCGGTCAACGATCTGATCCGCCGCGCCACCTTCGACGTGCGCCAGCACTTCGGCCCGAAGGGCTGCACGCTCGAGCTCGACACGGCAGCGCGCTCCGGCCTCGAGAAAGCCTTCAGGGCGCTCGGACCGGCTCGCGCGCTCGAGGTCTTCCTGGGCCCCCTGACGCGCGACGTCGGCGACGCGATCAAGGGCGCTCCTGCGACCAAGTACGAGATCGTGTGGAGCAACCGGTTGACCACGCGCGAGAAGGCCGGCCTCGAACAAGGAAAGCCGCCCGAGGGCGCGGTGTCGCGCTGGTTCGGGGTCAAGGCAGGTTGACGCATGGTCGCGGTCGATCTCGACAAGGAACCGCTCTCGATCTCCGTCGTGGAGCACGACAACGGACGCGTCAGCTTCTCCGACGTCCCCGACCGTCTCATCCCCGCGCTCGTCTCGGCGTACGGCGAGGAGAAGGTTGCCCACTGCATCAGCCCCTCCGACCCGGAGCGCGAGCTTTGGATGTCGCTGCCGGTGATGACCAAGCAACCGTTCCCCCGCTTCACGAAGATCTTCCACTCCGGCGAGCTCGAAGAGCGCGTGCGCGAGCTCGACGCCCAAGGCCGCACCAACGGGCGCGCCGCCTACTTCATGACCGCGATCAACCTCTCCGACGAGCCCGTCCTCGGCAAGACCGGCGTCATCTACTTCGTCTGCCGCAAGGGCTGCCACTTCTGTCAGTACCGCGGGTTCGAGGAGCGCACCCTCTCCGCCGAGGAGATCGCCGACCGCATGCTCGCGCTTCAGGCCGGCGGCGCCGACAACATCCAGCTCCTCTCACCGACCTCCTACACACCGCTCCTGGTGAAGGCGATCTTCCTCGCCGCCGGCCGCGGTCTCTCCCTCCCCATCGTCCACAAGAGCGAAGGCGAGGACCCTCTCCCCGACCTCGCCCTCCTCGACGGCCTCGTCGACATGTACCTGCCCGACATCAAGTTCATCCGCCCCGAACAAGCCGCCCGCATCGGCCTCTCCGAGCGCTACCCCGAGCGCATGCAGGCCTGCATCCGCGAGATGTACCGCCAGGTCGGCCGCCTCCACCGCCGCACCGACGACGCCCTCCTCCACGGCCCCGGCCTATTGATCCGCCACCTCCTCATGCCCGGCGGCGTCTCCGAGCTCCGCGCCGTCCTCGAGATGGTGAAGGCCCTCGACGACGACATCCCGGTCCACGTGATGACCGGCTACGAGCCCCTGCACGAGGCGACGAACGTGCCAGGGATCGATCGCCCCGTCACCGCCGCCGAGGTGTTCGCGGCCACGAAGGCGTCCGAGCAGATGGAGCTCGGGTACGTGCTGGTGCGGTGAGCATCGGTTAGAAGGAGACAGGCCCACCGGATCCCGCGAACGATCCGGGGAGCTGTCCGATCGGAGTTGTATTACCGTAGCCGAGCTGGCCCTCGTTCGCTCGACCCCAACAATAGACCTCGGCGGCCGTCGACATCCCGCAGGTGTGTGAGCCGCCCGGGATAGCGAGGCGCATGTTCTGGAGCGGAAGGTCGCTGATCACGTCCTGGGGTTCATCGCCGAGATTTTCGATGCTTCCGTAGCCGATCTGACCTTGGTTCCCGCGGCCCCAACAGCGCACCGTCCCAGTGTTCAGCACCACGCAGTTGTGGTGGTCTTCGCTGACCAGCCGGCTGACGATCACGTTACCGAGCATTACTGGGGCCGTCGGCGGAACGAGCAGATCGGCGACATCGTTGTTCCCGAGTTGTCCGAAGGATCCACGTCCCCAGCACCGCACCGTGGCGTCGGACATGAGAGCGCAGGTGTGCTGTCCGCCCGCCGAGATTTGAGCAACCGTGCCTTGGATCTGGATGTCGGTGCCGACCTCGTTAGGATCGTCGCCTAGATTGTTTCTGTGTCCGTATCCGAGTTGACCATACTCGTTGTTGCCCCAGCAACGGATCGCACCTGAGGCGAGGCGCGCGCAGGTGTGGAAGCTCCCCGCATCCACTTGAACCGCGGGTGCGCCCAATGGCACCGAGTCGTTCAGGGATGCGCAGGTGACGGTTCCGTCCCCGACGTTGGCGGGACAGCCATAACCCAGCTGTCCGGAATCGCCGCGACCCCAGCACCGGACGTCACCATTGGTGAGAAGCGCGCAGGTGTGCTCGCCGGAGCAGGTGATCTGAGTTGCCGGCGCATTGAGGGCTGCGTTGGTGAGGATATGCGTCTCGCTCGCGTCGTCGCCGATGTTTTGATTGTGGTTGAGGCCGAGCTGTCCGTCGAAGTTCTCGCCCCAGCAACGAACTTGGCCGCCGTCAAGGAGAGCGCAGGTGTGGAGGGCGCCCGCGCATAGCCCCTTGATGGTTGGTGGGATGTCGATCGGCGGCGCCGAGCTTGGAAGCTCATCATCACCGATCGTTTCGGTGTGGCCGAGCCCGAGCTGACCGCTCGCGTTGTAGCCCCAGCAGCGGAGCACACCGTCGGAACGTAGCGCGCATGCGTGGGCACCGCCGACAGTGAGCAGTGGAACCCTCTCGAACGTCGCACTGACCTGCGAAGGCTCGGTGAGGGTCACCTGGCACATGGGGCCGGTCCCAGTGCAGGCGTTCGACCAGCGGGTGAACCGCACGCTCTCATTCGGCACGACGGAAAGGGAGACCACGGTGTCGTGCTCGAAGCTCGCGGTACACTGTGGGGGGCAGCTGATGCCGGAGGGGATCGAAGTGATCGTTCCTCGACCCGGACCGTCTTGAACGATCGTGAGGTCGTGGGTGGCCACGTCAAAGCGCGCGGAGAGCGAACGAGCAGAATCCATGGTCAGCGTGCACTCGGCTGTGCCTGGGCACTCGGCAGCGTCCCATCCTGCGAAAGTCGATCGTGCATCGGGCGTTGCGACCAGCGTGACACTGGAGCCGGCGAGATAGCTGTCCGTGCAAACTCCTGGGCAGGAGATGGCTCCGGTTTGGGCCACGACCGAACCGGCACCCTGCCCGTCGATGCTGACGTTCAGGGAGCGCAGGCCGAGATCGAACGCTGCGCCGATGGACTTCTGCCCATCGACGACCAGATCGCAGATGGCGTCTGTGCCGGTGCAGTCACCCGACCAACCTCCAAAGCTCGACGCTCCGACCGGCGCCGCGGTGAGTCGGATCCTCGATCCAACCTCCCAGTCTTGGCTGCAGTCGGACCCGCAGTCGATGCCAGACAAGTTGGAGGTGACGTTGCCCTGGCCGTCCCCTGTCCGTTCGACGCGAACGGAATACTTCATGAGCTCGAAGGTGACAGCGATCGAGATGTCGCGATCGAGCGTGATCGTGCAGCGGCTATCGTCCTCACACGCCGCGAGGGACCAGCCGGCCGAGATCGAGGTGCCGTTCGGAACTGCGGTCAACGTGAGCTCGGTGCCGAGCGGATAGGTGTGGGCGCATTGCTCCGGGCAGGAGAGCTCCCCGTCTCCCGAGGTCACGTGGCCGGCTCCATTTCCGGCGAGCACAATCTCGATCTGGGCGTGGCGGCTTTCGGCGTCTGTCAGACCCGCATCGGCGCCGTCCGGCGGGATGAGGACGGTGCCGCAGCCGGTCGAGAGCAGGACGGAGAGGCATAGCCGGTGCACGGGCGGGCGGAGAACATGGTCCACGGAAAACGCGAACGCAAGAAGAGATCCGGGCGAGTGGGCTGGCCCTTGGGCCAAGTGTGCGGATTTGTCCGGCGGACGAACGGACGAACGAACGGACGGACGGACGTCGGGCGGGTGAGGACTCGGGCGCGGGCTCTGGTAGCGTGGTGGAGGTGAACGGGTGTCGGATCAACGTGCTGGGCGCGTCTGGGAGTGGGACCTCGAGCCTAGGGCGGGCGCTGGCGGGGCGGCTCTCGATCGCGCACTTCGAGTCCGATGACTACTTTCATGCCGAGAGCGATCCGCCGTTCACGCGGCCGCGGGGGGCCGAGGACCGGTATGCGCGGATGATGGCGGACCTGGGTTCGGTGGAGAGCTGGGTCCTGTCGGGGGGCGTGGCGGGGTGGAGCCCGTACCCGGAGCTCGACTTCACGATGATCGTCTTTCTCGTGGTGCCGACCGAGGTGCGACTCGAGCGGTTGCGGGCGCGGGAGCGGGCGCGCTTCGGGGCGCGGGTGCTGGCGGGGGGCGACATGTTCGAGCTGCACGAAGAGTTCATCGCTTGGGCTGCGGGCTATGACGCAGGGGACGTCGAAGGGAAGACGTTGTCGCGGCACGAGGCGTACCTCGCGGAGCAGCGTTGTCCGGTGCGGGTGGTTCGGGGCGTGCGAGCGTTGGCGGAGATCGCGGATGAGGTGATGGGGGCGCTCAGGTCGGAGTGACGCGCTTCTCGATCCGGCGATCGGGGATCAGCCATATCAAGGCCACGGTGACGTAGAGTAGCTGCGACAGATATGCCGAGACAAACGAGAGGCCGATGCCGCCGAGATAGAGGAGTGCGGACAGCTTGCCCTTGAGGTCGCTGCCGAGCGCGTCCTTGAGCTCCGACGACTCGCCGTCCGTGTGGACGATGGCGCGCTGGAGGATCAAATAGGCGATGCCGGCCATGAAGAGTACCACGCCGTAGAGCGCGTTCGGGGCAACAGCGTGGGCGTTCTCGCCGAGCCATGCGGTCGAGGCGGGGACGAGAGAGAGCCAGAACAGGAGATGGAGGTTGGCCCACATGACGCTGGCGCTCACCTGGTGTGCGAGGTGGAGCAGGTGGTGGTGGTTGTTCCAGTAGATGCCGATGAAGACGAAGCTGAGGATGTACGCCAGGAACACCGGGACCATCGGCTCCAGGTCGGCGACCTCGTGCCCGTGGGGCACCTTCAGCTCGAGCACCATGATGGTGATGATGATGGCGAGGACGCCGTCGCTGAACGCTTCGAGTCTGCCCTTTCCCATCATAGGAGCACCGCCACGCCGGCGATGAGATACGGTGGCTCCTTCTCCTCGCCGTTGAGGCCGCCGCCGCCGGAGAGGTCGAGCTGGATCTTGCGGGTCACGAGATAGGTGAGACCGCCGGCCGCCGAGATCAGCTTCTCGCCGCCGTCGGTGTACTGAAGGTAGCTCTCGACGAATGCGCCGAAGGCCTCGGTCAGCTGATAGCCGAGGGCGATGCCGGCGGCCAGGTCGAACGCGCGGCCGTCTCGGTCGGGCAGGCTGGTGAAGCCGAGGTTGAGGTTCCATCCGATCGCAAACGCGTCGGTGGCGTTCAGCTGGAAGTTGAGGCCGACGCCGCCGTCGATGCCGCGCGCGGGGCCGCCGTCCGAGCCCGTCGGCAAAGACAGGAACGGCACGGCGCTCATCGAGAGGGGACCGACCAGCGTGCCGCCGACCTTCACGCCCACCGACGCATCGCCCGAGCTCACTCGAGCTCTGGGCTCGCCGTGGGGGATCTCGATCTGGACGTCGGGTGCGACGACGCGTACCTCGAGGAGATTGGTGAGCCCGATCCGGAGCAGGAGACTGGGCGCACCCACGTCCGTGACGTGATGGTCGAAGTCGCCACGGGCGCCGAGCTCGAGCTGGACGTGTCCGGGCGCAACCACACCGGTGCCGTCCGCAAAGCCGGGACGGTCGGGGCTGATCGTCAGCTCCTCTTCGGCGACCGCTGTTTGAGTGACGAGCAGCGCGGCCAGGATCAGAGGCGCGGGCATGCCGCCTTCTAGATCGGGCTCGGCCTCGCCGCCAGCATCACAGTCGCGGCCGGACGGTCAGCCCGGTGAGGTGGGCGCCGTAGCGGACCTCCAGCTCGCCGAGCAGGTGTGAGCGTTCGCGCTGGAGCGTTCGGAGGCGAAGGATGTGGACGGCGTCGCCGGCGCCGATCGCGAGCCGGCGTCCCGAGCGGCTGAAAGCGAGCACGGTGGGCCGCTCGGCGGACTCGAGCGTCATCAGGAGCTGCCACGTGCGCGTGTCGTAGACGGAGACGCGGCGATCCGCGGCGACTCCGAAGCGCCGCCCGTCGGGAGAGAAGGCCAGGGCCCGGACGCGGCCTTCGAGCTCCAGGCGGTGGTCGAGTGACGACTGCTCGTTCCGCCAGAAGACGATCCGGCCTCGCGCGTCGGCGGCGGCAATCAGGGAACAATCCGGTGTCGCAGCTACCGCGGTGATGTCTTCGATCGGCGCGTGAAACACGTGGGCCGGCCTTTCGGCGTTCCGGGGCCAGACGCGGACCATCTCGTCGACGCCGCCCGAGATCAGGGTGTCCTTGGCGAATGCCACCGCCGTCACGCTGCCTTCGTGGCCGCGCAACTTAACTTGCACATTCTCCTCCGAGTCGAGCACGCGGATGACGTCTGCGGCGGGAACGGCCATCCGCGTCCAATCCGAGGTGAACGCGAGCAACCCTTCACCAGCCAGCCCCGGGACGTGGACCTCGTGGATCTCCTCGCCCGACTTCGCATCGAAAATCCGAAGCTGATCTCCGGCGGCGACGGCCAGGGCCTCGGTGTCCGCGGCGAAGCCCACGGCGCGCACCTCCCTCGCCAGCTCGAGGGCGAGGGGTGGTCGTCCCTTGGGGGCACGGAAGGCGCGGACAATCCGGTCGTCGGCGGCGGTAAAGAGGGTGACAGCGTCGGGCGAGAGGGCGAGCCCGCGGATCGAGCGCTCGTGGGCGATGAAGCGGCCGTCCAGCGCGCCACCCTCGAAGCGGCGCACGTGGCCGTCGGCGGCGGCGACCAACACCGTCTTCCCCTCGAAGGCGAGGCCGGTCGGCGCGCCCGGGAGCGGCCCGATCGCGGACAGCGGCACGCCGGAGTCGGGGGACCAGATCCGGATCGTACGATCGACGCCGGCGGTTCCGAAGGTCCCGTCGCTCGCAAAGGCGAGGGCGGTGATCTCACCGCCGTGCGCCCGTGCCGCTCCGATGGTCTGCAGCGAGTCGCTCGATCTGCGATACAGGTTGCCTTCGGCGTCGGCGAACACCAGGACGTCGCCCTGCGGAGAGTAGGCGAGACGGTCGACGGGCCCGGTCCCCTTCCAGGCGATCGATCCGTCGCCCCACAGTCGCACGGTGCCATCCGCGCCCGAGCTCGCCAGCACGCGGCCGTCGCGGGACCATGCCAGGGCGAGCACGGCGCCATCGTGACCTCGGTGTCGATCGACCACCTTGCGCTCGTCGCGATCCCAGACCGTGATCTCGCCGTCCCCACCACCGGCGAGTCGTGTCCCGTCGGGCGAGTACGCGAGCGAGTGCACCCAGCCGCCCTTCTTCTCCAGCCGTGCCAGCGCTTCGCCGGTGGAGCCACGCCGAGATCTGCACGCCCCAGCTGGTGGCGCAGGCGAGCTCGTCCGCCTTCGGATCGTGCGCGAGGGCCGCGCAGCCGGCGTAGGTGCGCTCCTGCCAGGCGAGCTCGGGGGCCCAGGCCCCATCAATCGACGCCAGCAGGCCCCGCGCCTCCGGGTGCTCAGCCTGCTCGAGGGCGGCGCCCGCTTCGAGCGCGACCCCAATCCAGTCCTTCTCGCGCTCGAGGACGCGCCCCTTCTCCACGAAGGCGTCCGCGAGGTTCTTCCGGCTCGACTGCTCGGCGGCGAGAGCCCGGTCGCGCTCGCCGAGCAGCTGGACGTAGGCCGCACCGAGGACAATCAGGAGCGCGAGCACCGCCATCACCGAGACGGCGATGACCGGCCGGTTGCGCTCGACGAATCGCTTCAAGAGCTCGAGGCTCGAGTACTCGTAGACCTCGACCTTCGCGCCCGATCGGTAGGCCTCAATCTCCTCCGCCAGCTCTCTCGCGCTCTGGTAGCGGTTCCGAGGATCAAAGCGCAGGGCGTGCTCGGCGACCGCCGCCAGCTCGCGCGGCGCCTCGGGACAGACCTGCGCGATCGGCTCGTACTCGCCGCGCATCACCTTGAAGAGGAGCGCCGGCAGGTTCTTGCCGTTGAACGGGAGCTTGCCGGTCAGGATCTGGTAGAGGACCACGCCCAGGCTCCAGACGTCGGAGCGCTCGTCGATGTCGTCGATCCGGCCCTCCGCCTGCTCCGGGCTCATGTACGCGGGCGTCCCGAACGCGGCGCCCGGCATCGTCCGCGCGGAGTTCTCCTCGTCCTGGAGGACCTGGATCGAACGCGCGAGATCCCGGCCGCGGACATCCTCCTTGCCCCGCACCTTGGCGACGCCCCAGTCGAGCACGACGGTCTCGCCGAACTCTCCGATCATCACGTTATCGGGCTTGATGTCGCGGTGGATCACGCCGCGGCTGTGCGCGTAGGCGATCGCGTTGCAGAGGTCGACGAAGTGCCCGAGCAGCCACAGCCGATCGCGGGAGATCGTGCGCCTCGCCGAGCGCGCTCTTCAGCGTACGCCCGCGGACGTACTTCATCGTGTAGTAGAGCGTGGTGTCGTGGCGCCGGCCCAGCTCGTAGACAGGCACGATGTTCGGGATGCTCGAGCTGCGCGGTGACGCGAGCCTCGAGGAGGAATCGGACCAGCGACTCCCCGGTCTCGCGCGGGGTTCGTCCGGCGCTGCTCGCGGTCCGCTCGGGCAGCAGCTCCTTGACCGCCACCTCGCGGCCCAGGTGCACGTCGAAGGCGCCCAGTACGCGCCCGAGGCCGCCCCGCCCGAATCTCCTTCTTGGCGTACTGATAGCGGCCGTCGTGCTCGGTGGTGACCGGGGCGTCGTCGAGCACCGGCGGCGCATGCGGCTCGCTCTCCGCGCGATGGCTGGAGATGACGGTGTCGAGCAGGCCGTGCTGATCCTCCGTCAGCTCGGAGGCCGCCTCCGGCCGCGCCGGCCGATCGTCCTTGGTATCGTCGAGCGACACGCTTAGTTCGAAGTGCAGGCGCCGACGATCTGGCTCGCGATCGGAGTCCCGATCGGCTCGCACTTCCCTCCCAGCGGGAGGATGGCACAGTCCGCGTCGGAGCAGCAGAGCGTGCTACACACGTTGGCGATACAGACCTCGCTCTCGCAGTCGGAGCCGATGGTGCAGGCGGCGCCCAGGACGGCGGTGCCGGCCCCGGCGTTCCGGTTGGCACAGATCTTCACGATCGTGTTCGCATCGACGTCGTACAGCCCGCAGCTCTGGGCCGCCGGACAGTCGGCGTCCGAGCAGCAGTGCGCGGCACACAGCCCGCTGTAGCGGTTGCAGATGCCGCTCCGGCAGTTGTCGTTCGTGGTGCAGACGACACCGGTGATGTTGAGCGTGGGCTGCTGGAAGCAGAGGTGATCGTAGGCCGGCGTGCCCGCGTTGTCCTGCGTGTACATCCAGCAGTTTCCGCCGTAGCTGGCGCAGTCGGAGTCGCGCGAGCACGTCTCGATGCACTGGTTGGTTCCCGTGTTGCACCAGAAGCTCTGGCAGGTGTTGACCGTGGTCGAGCAGGCGCCGCCCGCCGGAGTGTCGAACGTGGCGGGCGGCGTGAACACATTCTCGGAGAGGCAGAAACCCATGCCGCTGACGGCGATGCACGAGTAGTCGAGCGGACACTGGCTGGAGGCGCCGCAGGGGTTCGTGCAGACCTGGATCGACTGCGTGTCGATGGTCAGGCCCAGGCAGATTCCGGCGGCGCACTGCTCATCGAAGATGCAGGTCTGATCGCCGAGCGGAAGATCGCCGGGCAGACAGCGCCCGTCGTTCGGGTTGCAGACGCCGGCTCCGCAGTCGAGCCCACCTGCCTGATCGCAGCGGAGCAGGCAGACGTTGTTCACGCAGATCTCATTGGCGCCCGTGCATTGCGAATCGAGCTGGCAGCTGGGCGGCGGGAGGCAGCGCCCGCTGGCCGGGTCGCACATCGGCGTGGCGCCGGTGCACTGGATCCCGCCGGTGGAGCCGCACCCCGGCACACACTGCGTCGACTCGCAGACCGTCATGGGCGGGTGGCAGCCGGTGTCGTCGGCGCACGGCTCGGGGGCCGGGACGCAGCGTCCGGTGTTGGTGTCGCAGACCTCTGTTCCGGGCGCACAGCGCGTGGGATCGGCGCCGCAGCCCAGGACACACTCTTGGTTGATACAGATCTGCGACGGGGGGCCGGGCACGCACTCCGCGTCGAGCGTACAGCTCCCGTTGGTCCCGGCGCAGTGGCCGGTGGCCGCATCGCACTGCGTGCCGCCGGTGCAGATGAGGCCGCCGGGCTGGTTGCAACCCTTCACGCACTGGTTGGCCATGCAGATGTTCGCCGGCGCGCCTCCGCACTGATCGTCGCGCGTGCAGCCGCTCGTGGTGCTGGTGCCGGTGTCGGTCAGCCCGGCGTCCTTCGTCGGCGGTACGCCGCTGTCGCCGGCCTCGATCGTCTTGCATTGGCGGTCGGCCTGATCGCACCACTGCCCGACCATGCACTCGTCGTCCGTATCGCAACCCGTCTTGCTTCCGGCCGTGCAGGTGCCGGCGACGCACACCTCGCCCGCGACGCAGTTCCGTGTGCTCTGACACGGACCGCCGGGCGTTGGACTTCGCGAGCACGCGCCCGCAGCCAGCGAGGCCAGAAGTCCCAAAAATCTGGCGCCCTTGCGCACTCCTTCCAGCATACACCGCCGGGCCCCGATGACGGAGCGCCCCCCCATAGGTCATGCTTCCGAGGATGCAACGGCGAGCGATCATGGTGCTTTGCGCGATGCTCGCGTCGTCCGCGGCCTCGGAGGCCCGGGCCTCCAACGCCAAGGCGGAAGTGGTGCTCGAGATCGAGCGGATCGAAACGACCATCAAGGCCACCCGCTGGAATCTCAACACGCTGGAGGAGAAGAAGAAGCTGCAGAACGATCTGCGGCTCCTCCGGATCCTCTACGACCGGATCGTGGACTACGAGGCCGAGCTGATGGCGTTCCCCTGCGCCGGCGCAGTCATCGACAACGAAGGGGGCCCGCCGATCTCTACCGAAGAGTCCGACATGGCCGGGCTCTTGTCCCAGCAACAGATCACCGCCGCGCAGATCGCGGCCGCGCAGAACGCGCCACCCCCGGCGCCGCCGCCCGGCGGAGGCGGCGACAACCTCGCGCCTCCGCCGGGGCGCGGCCTGAGGTTCGGTGGCGGGATGGGCTTCGTCCGCACGATCACCGACGTCGAGGTCCAGCTCCTGGCCGGGCTGGTGTTCATCGACGACAAGCTCGACCACGGGGACTGGAACCTCAACAACCTCGAGGAGAAGAAGAAGCTGATGAACGAGCGCGACAACATCAAGGCTGGCCTTCGCAGGATCCGCAACAGCCGCTGCTGACTCGCCAGAGCCCGTTTCAACGAAACAGATCGAGATCGAAGCCCATCACGCGGGCACCGTCGTCCGTGGTCGAGATCTCGAGGTCGAGCGTGGGGCTTCCGGTGCTCGTCAACGTGAATGGGCGGTTCTTGAGCCCGCGCAGGGCCTCCGTCTTCGCGTCCAAGACCACGCGATCGCCCTGGCGAAGGACCAGCAGGACCGGTGCCTGGTTCGTGCTCTGATGGGCCGCGTCGCTCAACCCATAGTGCAGCAAGCCGCGCCGCGCGGCCGGGATCGTCATGTGCGCCACCACGCGGGCCCCGGCGATCGGGTGGAAGAAGAGGACCGGCTCAGGCCGCCCGTTCATCTCCAGGGCGTCCGGGATCAGGTGCTGCCAGGGCTGATCGCCGTAGCGGCACTCGGGGCCGGCGGCGGCTTTGCAAGTCGACTTGCCTTCGACCTCGATCGAGCGCCACTGCTCCGAGGCCCGGTACACCAGGTCCGGCGGGCGCGGGCGGGTATGCTCGCCGCGCTTCACCAGCACCGGACCGAAGAGACGCGCGCCCTCCGGTACCGGGCCTTCGTGCCGACTCCCGTTCTCGACGCGCCAGCGGACGAGGGCACCGCGCTGCATGGGGAGATCGCGGCCGTACACGCCGCGCGCGATCAGGCTCCACGCGTAGCCGTTGTTGAAGTGCTCGAACTGAACGTCCACAGGACGCCCCTCGGCGAGCGCTTCGCCGACCATGTCGACGGTGATCGCGAGGCCGTTGAGCCCGTCGACGTCACGGTAGTAGCGGAACACGTTGGTCAGCATCGCCGCTGCCGACACCGCCGCCAGGCTGATCACGAGCGGCCGTAGCCGGGAGCGGCGGGCGATGTCGAAGCCGAGGGCCAGCGGCCACAGGAGCATCGGCATCAGCACGTTGGCGTAGTGGGGAAAGTAGCCCTTCTTCGCCGGCACCAGGAGCGCGATCCCGCCGGCCAGCCCCGCCAGCAGTCCCAGGAAGACCACGTCCTCGAGGCGGAGCGCCTCCCGCCGGCGCGTGCGGACCGCCGCCCCGACGTGCCTCGAGAGACCGATCAGCGCGGCGATCCAGAGCGCGAGCGAGAGCGCGATCGAGAGGATCGTGAGCGTTGCGATCGCGGGGCCCTCGTGGTCGAGCCAGCGGGTCCATCCGGCGACCGTCGCGTAGCGTGCGAGGTCGTCGTAGCCCCCCCAGTATCCACGACCGAAGTGATAGGACAGCTCGGCCGATCCGTAGAAGATAGCGTAGCCGATCATCTCGAGCGGGATCAGCACTACCTTGGACCACGGCTCCTGCCCGCCGGCCTTGGCGAAGATCATCCGGGTGTTGGAGAAGCCGCTCGCCAGCTCGGCGATCCCCATCGGCGCGTACGCGATCACGACGATCGCCAGCGCCGCGAGGACGGCCCGACGGTTCCAGCGCCCGGGCGGCCGGAGGAGCACGATGGTACCGCAGGCGATCCAGAGGACGGGCGAGGAGAGGTGGAGCTGGGGAAGGACCAGGTTGATCGCGATCAGCACCGTCTGCCAGCGGCCGCTGTCCCGCGCGCGTACGGCTGCGTAGATCGCGATCGATCCCAGGATGGGAACGACGCAGCTGCCCCAGATCCGATCGGAGTACAACACGTCCCACGGCGTGATGACGGCGAACGCGAGCCCCACGAGCGCGGTGGTGGGGCCGCGCGTCTCTTCGAGGAGGAGGTAGAGGAGCCAGGCCGCCAGGAGGTGACCTACGATCACCATGACGGCGCCGAACCGCGGCGAGGCCCCGAGCAGCTGGGGGACCGCCATCAGGTAATAGTAGAGGGCGCCGGGCAGGTGGGCGGCGGAGCCGGTGATCTCGGGCCCGTAGACGGGGAAGGTCTCGAAGCGGGCGAGCTGGCGCGACACGAACCAGTAGTGGCTCTCGTCGCCGGTGAAGCGGGCGTTTCCGGAGGCCCAGAAGCGGATCAGAAAACCGAGCGCGATGAGGAGGAGCGCTCTGATTCGGGCCGTCATGTCGGCGGCTTCTTGAGCGTGAACTCGATCTCCTCGAAGCCGCCGACGTAGTAGCACCACAAGCGGGAGCAGACGAGCGGCGAAAGATTGGCGAACGCGTCGATGACACGGCCGGCGGCGCGCCCCACCTCGTAGAGCGGCCGCGGCAGCACGCTCCGCTTCAGGTAAGGCTGCGCGAACCAGCGCAGGCGGACGCCCTCGTTGAGGAAGTGCGTGCCGGTGTAGCCGCCGGGGAAGTTGGGATCGAAGTAGTAGGGGAAGGTGGCGTCGAAGCCCCGCCGGTGCTCCGGATGCGAGAAGCCGCGTGAGAAGTGCGGCACGCGGATGACCAGCGTCCCGCCGGGGCTGAGGAGGCGATGGATCTCGGCCATCGTGCCGAAGACGTCGGGGAGGTGCTCGATGACGTGGTCGGCCTCGATGACCTCGAACTGGCTGTCGTCGAAGGGATACGGACGGACCGCGAGATCGTGCACGACGTCGACGCCCGGCGCGCGCGCCCAGTCCACGTTGATGAAGCCGGGCTTGGGAAAGCGCCCGCAGCCGAGGTTCAGCTGCTTCGAGCGGCCCACCGGCGCGGCGCGGACGGACGCGATCATCGTCTCCTCATCGCGTCGGGAGCGTCCCGGGTCAAGGGCCGGGGGCGGGTCCGAGCTCCACCACCACCGGGTAGTGATCGCTCGACTGCGTCGCAATGCGCGCGCCCGATCGGGCGCGGGCTGCCAGCGCGGAGTCGACCAGCACGTAGTCGAGACGGAAGGCCCACCGGTCCGCATGGAAGGTCGGGCCCTCGTCGAAGCGGCCGATGAGATCGGTGAGCCCCAGGCGCGTCAGGCTCTTCGGTCCGGGCGCGGAGGGCGGTGCGTTGAGATCGCCCGCCACGATCAGCCGTCCCGGCACGCCCTCCAGCCGCCGCGAGAGCTGTCGCGCGCCGATCGCCGCCGACCAGGGCAGGTGGTCGAGGTGGACCGCGATCATGCGGAGCGGGTCGCCGTTCCACTCGAGGGTGGCGTCGATCGCGGACCTCGGGTTGCTGTCGAACAGCGCGGAGATCCGGATGCGGACGGCCGACCGGATCGGGATCCGCGAGAGCAGTGCGTTGCCGTAGTGCCCGCCCTCGAGCCGGATCGCACCGCAAAACACGCTGCTCATCCCGAGCGCTTCGGCGAGGACCCGGGTCTGATCCACCCGCCCGCTGCGCTCCGACTCGTGGTCGATCTCCTGGATCGCCACGACGTCCGGATCGATCCGGATCAGTTCCTCGGCGAGCCGCTCGATGGAGGACATCCAGCCGCCCATCAGGTTGTAGCTGGCGACCCGGAGGCGGTCAGCGCGAGGCTCGGTCGCCCGCCGCTCGATCCGCAGGAGGTCGCTCTCCTGGCGCCGGCCGCGGCGGAGGATCGACCGCGCCAGATCCGCCGAAGTCTTGAGCCAGAGATCGATCACTCGGCCGACGTTGTATCAGGGTGGTGGCGTTCGCCGAACTGCTACGTCTCTTTGAGCGCCGCCTTGGCGGCCTCCACGGTGCGCTCGACGTCGTCGGCGCCGTGGGCCATCGAGACGAAGGCGGCCTCGTATCCGGACGGGGGCAGATAGATCCCCCGCTCGAGCATCGAGTGGAAGTAGGTCTTGAACTTCTCGTGATCGCAGCGCTTCGCGTCGTCGAAGCTCCAGACCGGGCTGCCGTCGTTGAAGAAGAGCGTGAACATCGAGCCGACGCGCTGCACCCGACCCGAGACGCCCATCTCCGCCAGCGCGTCGATCAGCCCGTCCTCGAGCTTCTGGCAGCGCTTCTCCAGCTGCTCGTAGGACCCGGGTGCGCTCAGGCCCTCGAGCGTCTTGAGGCCGGCCGCGACCGCACACGGGTTCCCCGAGAGGGTCCCCGCCTGGTAGACCGGGCCGGCCGGCGCGATCAGATCCATGATGTCGGCGCGCCCGCCGTAGGCGCCCATCGGCATGCCGCCGCCGATGATCTTGCCGAACGTGCTCAGGTCGGGCGTGATCCCGTAGAGCCCTTGGGCGCCCGCGGGATGCACGCGGAAGCCGGTCATCACCTCGTCGAAGATCAACAGCGCGCCGTGCTTCTCCGTGAGCTCGCGCAGCAGCTCGAGCCAGCCGTCGCGCGGCGGCACCACGCCCATGTTGCCGACGATCGGCTCGAGGATCACGGCGGCGATCTGCTTGCCCTCGGCCGCGAAGATCTCCCTCACCGCGGCGAGGTCGTTGAACGGGAGCGTGCGCGTGTGCTTGGCGAAGTCGGCGGGGACGCCGGGAGAGTCGGGGAGACCGAAGGTGGCGACCCCCGAGCCCGCCTTCACCAGCAGGTGATCGGCGTGGCCGTGGTAGCAGCCTTCGAACTTGATGATCGCGTCGCGCTTGGTGAACCCGCGCGCCAGGCGGATCGCGCTCATGGTCGCTTCGGTCCCGGACGAGACCAGCCGCACCTTCTCCACCGAGGGGACGCGCTTCGTGAGCACCTCGGCGAGCTTGACCTCGCCCTCGGTGGGCGCGCCGAAGCTGCTCGATCGATCCACCGCGAACTTGACGGCGTCGACCACGCTCGGATCCGCGTGACCCAGGATCATCGGGCCCCACGATCCGACGTAGTCGATGTATCGATTGCCGTCGACGTCCCAGATGCTCGAGCCGCTGGCCCGCGAGATGAACAGCGGGGTCCCGCCGACGCCCCGGAAAGCGCGCACCGGGCTGTTGACGCCGCCGGGGATGACGGCGAGCGCGCGTTTGAGGAGCTCTGCCGAGCGCTCGGTCTTCATAGGAAGGCGCAGGCTACAGTCGGTCTCACTTCACATCAATCGGCATCGTCTCTTCGTCGCCGGTGGTGCGGAGCGTGCTGTCCTCCAGATCAGCCCCGCGCGGGATGCGCGCGTCCCGCCCGCCGCCGAGGATGGGCGTCTCCTGGCTGGCGGAGATCGCGGCGAAGCCCGTCTTCTCGTCGAGCTCGATGGTGAAGATCGTCCCGTCGAAGCCGACCGTCTCCATGCGTGGGCCGCTCGCACCCATCGCCTCCCGGCAGCCGGGAACGATCAGCGCGGCTCCGCTCTCGTGCTCGATGTGCAGGCGAACGATCGGTGCACGAGCGCCGGCTCCCAGACCGCGGATCCGCAGTGTGATCCCCTCTCCCTGGTAGCGGCGCTCGGCGCTGCCCATCAGGCCCCACCGAGATCGAGGAAGACCCGCTTCTTCTCGCCCTTCTTGAGCTTCACCACCAGCTCGCCGTCGCGCTTGCCGGCCTTGAGCGTGACGTGATGATCGACGTTGGGCACGAGCGCTACCGGGCCGTCGCCGGTCCACCTGCCGGTGCTTTGACCGTTCAGGAAGATCTCCGCCCGGGGCTCGCTGTCGATCGACACGAAGCCCATCTGACCCTTTTTCGCCACGGCCCGGGAGATCTTCTTCGTCTCGCCCTTCTCGATCGTGACGACCTCCTCCACCGCGTCGCGGTCACGCCCGCTGATCCGCACCGTATGCTCTCCGGAGGCGACCTCCACGTCGATCGGGGTCTCGCCGACCTCGGCGCCGTCGACCTCCACGGTGAGCGACTCCGGCGTGCTCTCCACCGCGATCTTGCCGCCCTTGCCGCTGAGCCGGTCGTGCACCCGGGTGATGAGCCCGTCGTCGTACTTGATCGCGTGCTTGACCGTGGTGTGTCCCGCCTTCTTCAGCTCGATGGAGTGCTCCTTGTCGTCGCGGTCGCGCTCGAGGGCCATCGGGGTCACGTCGGACATCTCGAGGTCGTCGAAGTACACGGAGGCGCCGGGCGGATCCGTCGAGATCAGGACGGTCACCACGTTCTTCTTGGGCGCCTCCAGGCTGGCCAGCTCCATCTCGCGGAACGTTCGCTGGCGGGAGAGCTGGCTCCCGCGATAGATGCCGATTCCCGCCCCGATGACGCCCGTGAAGGCGATCAGGAGCGTCGACCAGACGAGCGTGCGGCGGCCTCCGGTCTGATGGAGCCGGTGCAGCTGCGTGAGTCCAGGGCGAAGCTCCTTCCGGCCCACGGGCTTCTTCGGCGTGTCCTTGAGCTGCTTGCCCTTCTTCTTGGGCTCGGGCGGTGCGTCGCTGCCGGCCTGCGCCTTGATCCGCGCCGGCTTCTTCTCGCGCTTCTCGACCTCCTTCGACGCCCGCTTCTCCGGGGCCGGCTTCGGCGGTGAGGTCGGCCTGCGCTGGACCGGCTCGACCGTCGGCTCGGGGGCCGGCTTGGCCGCCACGCCCTTGGCCTGGGTCGCCTTGCGCTTGAGCCGGGCCGCAGCGTCCTTGCCAATCTCGTCCTTGGGATCCGGGGGGGCTCCGCGGCGGGCGTCGGATCCTTCTTGGGCACCGACGCATGCACCGCTCGATCGACGGCCGACTTCGGCGGCGGTCCGACGACCGACGAGAGCGACAGCACGCCGGTGGAGGCGCCCGGCTCCCGCTCCTGGTCGTTGGAGAACAGCTCCCGCATGAACTGTCCAAGATCGTCGGCGGTCGAAACGTGACCGGTCCCCGTCGCGAACTTGGCGAGCGCGCGCTCGAGCTCCATCGCGTCCTGAAAGCGATCCTTGGTCTCGCGCGAGAGGGACTTGAGGACGATCGCCTCGAGCTCCTTCGGGATGTTCTTGTTGATCTTGGTGGGTGCCGTCACCTCCGCGTTGCGCATCAGGTTGAGCGTGGAGAAGTCGCTCGAGCCCGCGAAGCAGCGCTCTCCGACCAGCAGCTCGTACAGCACGATGCCCGAGTTGAAGATGTCGCTCCGGTGATCGAGCGGCTGGCCGCGCGCCTGCTCCGGCGACATGTACCCGTATTTGCCTTTCAGGATCCCGACCGCCGTCTTGTTCATGATCGACGACGCCTTCGCGATCCCGAAGTCGGTGAGCTTGACCTCGCCCATGAAGGAGACGAGGACGTTGTGAGGGCTGACGTCGCGATGAATGATGTTGAGGTTCGCCCCGGAGGCCTCGGTCTTGGAGTGTGCGTAGTAGAGCGCCTTGCAGGCCTCCCGCACCACGAAGACGGCGATGTCGGGCGGCACCTCTCGGCCCGCGAGCTGTGCGGCGCGAATGACGTCCGACAGATCCTTACCGTGGACGTACTCCATGACGATGAAGTACTCGCCGCTCGCCGAGACGCAGAGGTCGTGAACCTGGACGATGTTGGCGTAGTTGAGCGTCGCCGCCAGCTTCGCCTCGTTGATGAACATCGTGACGAACGATTCGTCCTCCGTCAGGTGCGGCAAGATCTTCTTGACGCAGACCTCCTTCTCAAAACCCTGAAACCCAACGGTCTTCGCCTTGTAGACCTCGGCCATGCCGCCCTTTGCGATCATCTCGAGGATCTCGAACTTCTTCAGTGACACTGAGACTTCGAATTATCTCGGACCCTTCCCTTGGGTTCAACACGCCGGTAGCATTCGGCGGAAACGCGTGACGAAACCGACCGCGATGAAACAAGAAGGGAGCGAACGCCTCATAGCGCTTCGCAAAACGCTCGAGGACGACCCGCGATCGCTCGCCTTCGTCGAGCTGTCGGAGGAGCTCATTCGGGCCGGATCCCACGGGGAGGCGTCCGAGGTCGCTCAGCGAGGGCTGCTCTCCCACCCCGACTCGGTGGCCGGTCGCCTGGCGCTGGCCGTGGCCGAAGCGGAGCAGGACCACATCAGGGAAGCCCTGGAGCAGATCAAACGTGCGCTCTTGATCGATCAAGAGAACCCAAAGGCGCTGGCGCTGATGGGGCGCATCCTCCTCAAGAAAGGTCTCGCGAAGCGTGCGGTGCAGTTCCTCAGCCACGCCGTGAAGCTCGATCCAAAGGAGAAGGAGTATGGGGAGCTGCTGAAGGAGGCGCGGACTTTGGCCAAAGGCGGATCGGACGAGGCGCCGCTTCCGGTGTTCAACGCGGATCAGGTCCCTGACGCGTCGAGCCCCTGGAACGAGGACGAGTGGAGCTCGCGGGCGATCTCCGCGGAGGCGGAGCACACCGTCTTCGATCCGGAGGCGCTCAAGAAGCTCAAGAAGAAGAAGGACAAGCAGGATCTCGACGACGCGCTCTCGAACCTCCCGGCCGTCGGCGACGACCTCGGCGAGGAGGAGCCGACCAAGTTCGTCAATCATCGCAAGCAGCAGACCGGCGATCTGCCGCCGCCGCGGCGCGCACCCGAGACGCCGCCGGAGCCGCGGGGCAAGCGTGCCAAGATGGGCGGCAGCGCGGCCGAGTACTCGCAGATGATGAAGAAGGCCGACGCGGAAGCGGCCACCAACGAGGCCGAGCGACGCGTCCGCGCCGAGGCGGCCAAGATGCCCACGCCGCCGCCGCCGCCGGTGGGGGATCTCAACATCGAGGCTGCGCCCGCGCGCCGGCCCGAGGCAGACGTGCGACCGCCCCCGAAGGCGCCGTCGGTCGAGCGCGCGCAGGCCGCGCCCGAGCCGCCCCCGCCGGATCCCGAGCCGGAGTCGAAGCCGCCCAAGGCGGAGAAGCCGGCCAAGGTCGAGAAGCCGAAGAAGGAGGTGCCGCCCCCGAAGCCGCCGCCCGCGCCGAACAAGCAGATCGGCCACATGGCCACGCGGATGGTGGACGAAGCGCTCTGGGCGCTGCTCGGCGGCAAGGGTCCCGAGCCGGACGGCAAGCGGCCCGAGCCCGAGGCCAAGCCCGATCGACCGAAGGCGAAGGTGGAGGCCGACGCGAAGGCCGACAAGGGCGCGCCGGCTGCGGAGGCCCGTCCCGGGCAGATGGTGGTTCGCACCTCCGAGCGCTTCGGCACCTGGACCGCGCGCGCCGTGCTGCTGATCCTGTGCGTGGCCTCGCTGTGGATCGGGTACGCGATCACCATGGCCACCAAAGGGCCGGGGCCCGAGACGTCGACCGAGGAGCTCAAGGGTGTCGCCGGCGATCTGGAGCGTGGCGGGCTCGCGTCGTTGCTGGCGGCCGAGGAGAAGATCACCGAGCTCAAGCGCAACAATCCTGACCTCGAAGTGCTGCTCAGCGGCGCGATGGCCGAGGTCTACGCGAATCGATGGGCGCGCTTCGGGCGCGATCCGAAGATGCTCGAGCAGGCCAAGGCGCAGCTGAAGATCGCCTCGGCCGAGCGTCCCTCCGTCGAGCTCCTCTCTGCGATGACCGTGCTGTCGACCGGAGCGGCCTCGCGGAAGGCGATCGACGCCGAGCTCGAGCGCACCAGCGCGGAGTACAAGGACTCGCCGAAGATCTGGGTGCTGCGCGCCAGGGTGGCCGCTCTCGACGGGCGGACCAAGGACGTCCCGGTCGATCTCTACACGGCGCTCTCCATCAATCCGCAACACCGGTTGACGCTGCTGGAGCTCGCCCACTGGCACGCGTCGCAGGGCGCCTACGGGACTGCGTTCAACTTCTACGACCAGATCCAGGACCGCTATCCGCTCGACGTGGAGGCCGCGATCGACCGCTACGTGCTGGCGCAGATCACCGGGAAGGATCCGAACGAGGCCCAGGCCGTGACGAATCTGGCCGGGCTGGTGCGCGACGAGATCCAGGAGGTGGCGAAGGACGAGGCGGGCCGGGCGGCGCTGGCGTTCGCCGTGCCCAAGCTGGCCAAGGGCGACGTTCTCGAGGGGATCGAGGAGCTCTCGAAGGCCGACTCCGCCTTCGAGACCAGCGCCGTGTTCAAGACCGCGATCGCCGGCGTCTATCTGGCGATGGGCGAGTGGGCCCAGGCGCGGGACCAATACAAGGACGCGCTCGATTCGGATCCCGAGAACCCGGAGCACCGCATCGGGCTGGCGCGGGCGACGCTCGGTGAGCGCTCGGGCCGTAAGGTGGTCCCGGAGGACGAGAAGAAGCGGCTGGCCAAGGAGACGCCGGCCCACGGGGTCGCAGATCTCCCGTTCGCCACCGTGCGCTTCGTGCTCGGCAGCTTCGCGCTGGTGAAGGTCGAGCCGGACGCGTCGTTCTTCCCGGAGGGCGAGTACCGGGCCCTCGCCAAGAAGTACGAGGGCGCCGAGCTCCAGAAGCGGCTCGAGGCCGCGTCCCTGCGAGCGCTGGCGCGGATGCGGAGCGCCGAGGGCAAGCACGAGGAGGCGATCGCGTTCCTCCAGGAGGCGACCAAGCTGGCCGAGGACGCGCGCTCCGAGTACGGGCTCGGCCTGGCGTATCTGGCCAAGAAGGACTGGGACGAGTCGATCCGGCACCTCGGCAACGCGATCGACAAGAACCAGGACGACGTGGCGCCGCGGCTGGCGCTGGCGCGCGCGTACATCGGGAAGAGCGACGAAGCCAAGGCGATCCAGGCGCTCGACGCGATCGAGGACCAGGGCGACGTCCTGGTGCCCGACGCACAGCTGCTGATCGCGCGGCTCAAGATCGATCGTGGAGACTACGAAGGCGCGCTTCTGCACGCGGAGCGGTTGACGGCGATCCTCCCGAAGAGCGCCGCCGCCCAGGTCGTCCACGGCGAGGCGCTGCTCCGTCAAAAGGGGCGCGACACCGAGGCCGACGAGGCCTTTGCGAAAGCGCTGGCGTTGGGCGGCAAGCTGGCGACCGGGGAGCCACCGCCAGGGCTGACGAAGTTGACGCCGTTCGCGCTCGTGGGGCTGGGCCGCGTCGAGATGAAGCAGAACGTCAAGCGCGGGCTCGCCCTCCTCAAGCAGGCCGAGAAGGCGGAGGAGGTCCCGGACGAGGTGCACTTCTACCTGGGCCAGGCGCTGATCCAGAACAAGAAGACCAAGAAGGACGGCAAGAAAGAGCTCGAGCGTTATGTCAGGCTCGCGTCGGGAGGCGAGCTGCGGGACGAGGCCGAGCGCCTGCTCAAGCGGCGATGAGCGTCTCGGTCAAAGACCTGCGTCCGACCGAGACCCCGCCGGGGTTCGGCGACCTCACGGACGACCCGATCGATTCGCTCCAGCGCCTCTCCATCTTCCGGGACCTGACCAGCAACGAGCTCGAACGCATCGCCGCCAGCTCGACGGTGCTCCGGATCGATCAGGATACCGTCATCCCGCGGGGCGGGGAGGGCGCGGACCCGCCCGCCTACTGCTTCGTCCTGCGCGGTCAGGTGGCCTTCGCCGAGTTCGAGCAGGGCAAGGTCCCCGATGCGCCCAAGAACAAGAAGAAGCGCCAGCAGCCGACGATGCAGATCGCCCGGCGCATCGTGGCGATGTTCGACATCGACGATTTCTTTACCAATGAGCACGTGCCGTACGCCCGCAGCGACGACGGCAACAAGTACGACATGGCGCTCTTCACCTGCATCAACGTGGTGCTGCTGCAGATCCCGAAGCAGAAGCTCGACGAGATCCTCAAGAACCTCCCCGAGATCAAGGAGGCCGTCGAGATCAAGGGCGAGGAGGCCTACTACCGCCAGACCTTGCTCAAGCTCGACGACCGAGCCGAGATCTTCGACTTCTACATCCGCGAGGGCTTCGAATACGCGCAGGCGATCAAGATCATCCAGACCGACAAGTGCATCGATTGTGACGAGTGCGTGAAGGGCTGCCACGATCGACACGGCATCTCGCGGATCGAGCGCTTCGGACCCCGGATCGGCCTGATCCAGTTCACGCTCAACTGCCGGACCTGCGAGGACGCCCGCTGCATCACGGTCTGCAACTTCGACGCGATCGGCTACGACGACGACAGCGAGGTCATCGTCTACGACAACTGCGTCGGCTGTACGCTCTGCGCCAAGGCGTGCCCGCACGAGGCGATCCGGATGGTCGACATCAAGGACGAGGCGCCGCCCAAGAAGGAGGAGGACGAGGATCGGCCGAAGACGCGCATCGCCAAGGGCGAGGAGGGAGCCAAGGAGAAGAAGGCCAAGAAGGCGAAGCGCATCGCGAACAAGTGCGACCACTGCTTCGGCTATGCGGACATGGCGTGCATCACCGCGTGCCCCACCGGCGCGATCATCCAGATCGATCCGCGCACGCTGTTCCGCCGGGACGGCGGGTACATCGATCGGGCCCACAAGTACTTCGAGCCCGCGCCCTTCGAGCTCGGCTTCTCCCAGACGACCCGCACGCAGGGCGTCTGGGGCATGTTCGCGCTGTTCGGCGTGGCCACCCTCGCGGTGTTCATCTGCGCGTGGGAGTACTTCGCCCGGAAGATGCACCCGGAGCTGTCGGTCTGGGCGCTGTTCGTCGGCACGCTCTACGGACCGGTGGCGCGCCAGGGCGTGTCGCTGATCTTCAGCCCGGTCAAGGGCTTCGGGCGCTGGCTGGGGTACTTCGGCGGCGGCATGATGGTGATCTCGGCGCTCTACACCCTGCGCCTCCATCTGCCGGGTCTACGCAAGATCGGGAACTCGAAGACCTGGTTCGACTTCCACGTGGTCTTCGGACTGTCCGGTCCGATCCTGGCGCTGTTCCATACCGACCTCAACATCTTCAATCCGATCGAGCGGCCGCTGGTGAACTCGCTGTGGTGGTGCATCACCGCGATCGTCCTGACGGGGCTGATCGGACGTTACCTCTACACGCTGATCCCCAAGCTCGAGACCACCACCGAGCGCGAGCGCAAGAAGCTCGACGCCGGTATCCAGGCGGTCGCCGATCAGTGGGCCTCGATGACCATGAGCGCCAACGTCCTGGCGCAGTTCCTCAAGGCGCAGGAGAAGACGATCGAGATCCGCAACACCGACACGGACAGCAAGAGCACGTTTCAGTTCGTGTCCTTCCTGGTGTCGTCGGAGGTCTCACGCATCTCGGCAGAGCTGGCTCTGCGCTTCAAGACGATGGGCAAGATGCGCAACAAACGGTTGCGCCGCACCACCATCAAGCTGATGAGCCGCCGCTCGGTCATCGATCGGCGCATCCAGTTCTATGGCCTCGCCAAGCGGCTGCTGGCGCAATGGCGTGGGATCCATATCGGCATCTCGATCATCATGTTCGTGCTGCTCGCGGCGCACGTCGCCATCTCGGTGTACGCCGTGGGGTGGTGAGCGTGCGCCTGCTGCTGCTCTCGTCCTGCATCTTGGCCGGCTGTCTCCCCTCCGAACGCTATCCGCTCGACCTAAAGCCCGAGACCGAGTCGCTGGTCTATCTGGTGGTGCCGAGGTGCGAGGGCCGGAACGTCATCGACGCGCGGGGTGGCTGCAAGTCCACGAGCCAGCAGCCGCGCGTGTTCACCAGCCCGAGCAACCAGACGCTCGCGTTCAACCTCGGTCCGGATGACCGCGTCTTCGTGGGCGAGTATCCGTACCCGGAGGCGGCGGTCGACATCCCCGACGATCGGATGCTCGAGGCGGAGGCGCACGCCTGCCCGGAGCGTCCGTTTCCGCCGCCGATCGGGGCCTGGTCGATCGATCTGGCCTCGGGCCAGCGCGCGTTCACCGAGCCCTTCCCGAGCGCCTGGACGCTGCCGGAGTTCGACTATGCCGCCTGCTTCGGCGCCGGAGGCTGTCTCGGCTTCGGCGGGGACGGGGTCGCCATCTGCAAGCTGGATTGCACGGTGGAGTCGGACCCCGCGCTCCCGGCCCCACCCGACGCTCCCGCCGCGCCTTCGGAGGGCATCGCCGTGGAGGTCTGCCCCAACGGATGGTTCGACCGGTCGCTCGCGGGTTGTGGATTCCCGGCGTCGTGCGACTTTGAGGGCTGGCCGATGTCCCCGCCGGCGGGCGCGCTCTACGTGGACTCGGCCGCACCGGGTCCGGCGTTTCTGGGCACACGGGCCGCTCCGTTCGGATCGATCGAGGACGCCGCGCCGATGCGACCGTCCGCCCTGGTGCTGCGTGCCGGCGACCTCCCCTACGTGCCTGTCGCTCCGCTGGACTGGAGCGTGGAGCTGGTCGGATGCCGGACCCCCGACCAGCAGCGGTATACGACCTTCGGCGCGCTCGGGGCGCCCGCGCTGTCCGTAGCCGCCGCCGGGGTCACAATCTCGGCGACCTCGATCCTGTTCAACAACCGGATCGAGGTGGCGGCGGGGAGCGTCGTGCTTCGCGCCTCCGCGATCCACATCGGACCGGGCATGGCTCGACCGGGCCTGTCGCTCGCGCAGGGCGCCACCGCCATGCTCACCGAGGTCGGCGTGATCGACGACTCCGGGGACGCCGGGATCGACCTCGGCCCGGGCACGCGGCTCGACGGAGAGACCGTATCGGTGGGCGGGGACGGCGCCGGGCTCCTGGGCCACGGCGCCTCCGTGACAATCTCGAACCTGACGGTGCGCGACGGTGGTGTCGAGGTGGACCAGCAGAGCACGCTCTCCCTCACCGGCGCGCTGATCCACACTCCGGCTGGCCACGACGGCGTCGCGATCGACGCTTCGCCGTCGGTTCTCACCGATGTGGAGATCGACGGGAGCGCGGGCGCCGCCATCCGCGGTGTCGGCCTGCGGATCGGACGGAGTGAGGTGCAGGCGACCGATCTCTGGATCGCGGACGGCTGGCTCGACGGCGTCGAGGTCGACGGCGGATTGGTCCTCCACTGGAACGGCGGCGGCGCCGTGAACCTGTCGACGGCGCTGTGCGCGACGGACAGCGAGATCCACGTCGACGGCATCCTCGTCGACTCGGTTACGGACACGGGACTTCGGTTGGTCGGGAGTCGGGCCGAGCTCGTGTCCCTCTCGATCGCGAGCGCGGGAGAGGGCGTGAACGTCGAGTCTTCCAGCGTCACCAGCGCCCGCACGGAGATCCGGACCGTCGGCGGGCCCGCGCTCCGGTTCGTCGAGTCCTCCGCAACCTGCGCCGACCTCGTCCTCGAGGGGATCGGATCGGCCGACGCCGGGGTGCTCTTGGAGCGCGGAGGTGCGCGGAAGATTCCGCCTGGAGCGCGCCCGGATCGCTGGCTTCGGCCGCGCGGTGGCGGTCGCCGGCGGCTCGGTCGAGCTCGTCGACGTGCAGATCGATTCGACGGACGGCGTCGCTCTCTCCTTCGAAGGTGGAGACGAGAAGGCGCTCTCGCTCCTGCGGGCGGACATCTCCGGAGGCGACGCTGTGCTGGTGAGCAAGGACGTCGTGCGGGCGCTCGACCAGGGCGTCCTCTCGTTCACCGCGTTGGATGCGCGCTTCAGCGGCGTCTCGGCGGTCCGCGTCCTCGAGACCTGCCGCTGGGAGCTCCCGCACCGCCTGTTCTCCGACGTCGCGGTCGGCGAGCTGACCGGGGATCCGGTGGTCTGGCCCTAGGGTAGAGCGACGGCGCGTGCGGCGCTCCGGTCGTCGCCGAGGCTCTCGAAGAGATCGCGCGACAGCCGGAGGTGATCCGCGGCCAGGTCCGGACGATCGCTCTTCGTGAGGAAGAAGCCGATCCACTCGTCGGCGTGGGCTAGACCTCTGCGATCGCCGATGCGAGCGAAGAGCCGGCGGGCCTCCATCATGTCTTCATACGCAGGATCGCCGTCGCCGTGGAACCAGCGGGCGGCGCCGAGGTCGAGCAGCGCCGCGGCTCTCGAGGCGACGTCGCCGCGGGCGCCGAAGTCGTCCGCGATGGCGGCCAGCATGCGCGCAGCCCGCTTGGTGTGTCCGGACCAGGGCGAGAGCATCGTGGGGTCGAGGAGCAGGGGTCGGGTGGTCTCGACGGTGAAGGCGCCGAGCACCCGCTCGTACGCGACGCTCTTCTGGTAGCGGGCCGTCGGAGGCGGAGGCTCAGGGGCGAAGATGCGGGCGACAGGGGCCTCCGCGGCGGTCGGGCGCTCGGAATCTTCGAGCACGTAGATCCGATCCTGTTGCTCGAGCTGACCTAGGCAGGTGCTCGCCTCTTGCTCGAGGGCGGCGGCCCGGCGGTACGCCTCCTCGATCCGCGTGTACTCCTGATCTCCGAGCGATGCGGGCACCGAGGCGAGCGCGATCCGGAGGAGCCCTTCCACCTCCGAGATCTTCTCGGTGAGGCAGCGGAGCCGGACCACGTCACGCGCGGTGCGTGCCTGTTCGACCTGCGCCCCTAGGCGCGCGCGAACCGCGCGGTGGGCGGCGATCAGCGAGCGCACGTTGGCGGCGCGGTCGTCGCCGAGGAGGGGCGGCGACACGGCGGGCAGCTCGGTGGGCGCCGCCGGGGGCGGAGGGGCCTCAGGTCGATACGCCGCCCACCTGGGGCGAAAGTCGGTGATCGCGAGGACCGCGGCGGCGTCGAGGGCGAGCAGGAGGTCCTCGCGCGACACCGTCCGGGGTGGGAGCGTATCGATCGTCTCGGCGGGTTGCTCGACGGGATCGAACACGGGCGCGCCCAGGGACCAGAACTGCGAGGCGAGACAGCGCCGCGCGTCGGCGTCGATGCCGGGGAGCCGGGCCTCCGCAGCCAGCAGATCGGCCTGCAGCTTGGCGGCGGAGCTCGCGCGTCCCAGCCGCTCCGCATAGAACCAGGCCTCGGCCAGGGGTGCGAGCGCGTCCTCGGGCCGACCCGCGAGCGTCGCCAGGTTCGCCTGGGCGGCTCGCAGCTCCGCGAGCGAGGACTCCTGCATCGTCGACTCGACGATGCGCCCCACCTCGACGAGCTGCTGTCGGGCGGTCTCGAGGTCGCCTCGCTCGGCGCCCCCGATCCCCAGGTTGAGGCCCGAGGCGATGCGCCCGTCGGCGGCCCGGAGATCCGTGAGCGTCTTCCACGACGCGTCGAAACGATCGAGCGCGGCGCCCAGACGGCCCGCGCGCAGGTCGAGCACGCCGAGGTTGTTCTCGAGGATGGCGCTGACGTAGGCGTTGTCGAGCTCGCCGGCCAGCCGGAGCGCGCGGGCGAAGCTGTCGCGCGCTTCGTCCAGGCGATCGCGCTCGACCTGGAGGTCGCCCAGCTCGTTGTCGATCTCGAGCAGATACGGCTTCTTGCCGTCGAGCACCCGCAGGCTTCGTGCGGCCAGCAGCTCCTGTTCGGCCTCTTGAAACCGCCCCATCTTTCTCAGCCCCACGCCGTGGCCGTAGCGTGAAAGGCTGGCGCGGTTCAGATCGCCGTCTGCTTCGGCATCCTTGGTCACCTGGTCGTAGAGCGCGAACGCCTGCAGGTACCGATCGGCGCGAACGCCCAGGTCGGCGAGGGCCAAGGCGGGGTCGCGGGCGCGGCGCTCATCGCCGTCGCGAAGCGCCAGCCCCAGGGCGCGAAGGTATGCCTCTGCTGCGCAGCTCGGGTGCTCGGGTACGCTCGCCAGCACGTCGTGGGGCGCGAGCGCGAGATTGAGATCGGAGACCAGCCGCTCGGTCTTCACCCAGCCGCGCTGGGAACCCAGCTGGATCGCGGCCCAGCTCCCGTCGGAGGAGAGATCGAGGATCGAGGCGAACGTCGGGAGGTCGACGGTCGAGAGCCGGCTCATCAGATCCCCAGGCGACGTGAAGACGTCGGTCGCGGCCGTCACCTGGACCAGCTGTCCGCTCCATCGGATCGGCTGCAGCGCGACCGCGCCGATCCCGACGCGCAGCGCCTCGCCGACCTCGAGCGTTCCCTCGCTCCACCACGCGCGTTCGTCCTTCGGGGTCGACGTCCGACGCGCTGCGAGCGCCTCGATCGCCCGGCTGGCCTCCTGGATCGCGGCGCCGCCCGCCGGTGTGCAGGACCGCGGGCTGCCGTTCGCCGAGTCGACCCGCTGACTCACGGTGACCGCGATCCGACCCAGGCGACCCATGCGCTCGAGGATCCGTCCCGCGCGCAGATACGCGGCGGTGTCGTTCGGGTCGGCGTCGATCGCGCGCTGGATCGCCGCCAACGCCTCCTCCAGCTTGCCCTCCCGGAACAGGCGACCGGAGTCGCTGCGCGCGTCGAGGGCGGCTTCGGCGTGCGGATCGCGGGTGGCTATCGGCACGTCGCCGAGCTCGGCGGCGACCTCGAGCGCGAGGGCGCCCAGCTCGTCCTTCTTGCCTACCGCCGAGTGCACGGCGAGCGGGCGTCCCTCGCCGTCGCGCTCGACCAGGGTCAAGCGAACACGATCCCCGCTGACGCGTCGTGCCGCCGAGAGGATCCGATCCGGGATCAGAAGCTCCGACGCCCGCGCGATCGCATCGTCGTCGTCTCCCGCGAGGGCGCGCGCCAGCTCGGGCTCGACGGCGGCGAGCTTCGTCGAGCGCGCCAGCTCGTGCCACAGCCCCTCGTAGATCCGATCCGAGATCGCGTCGTCGCCGAAGGGGAGGAGCACGACCTGCTTCCGCGCGCTCCGGTCGCTGCGAGCCCGGCGGTGCGACGCGCGCGCCCCGGCGATCGCTCGCTTCGGTACTCGAGCCCGTGCGTAGTAGCGGTAGGTCGACTCGCCCTCGACCAGCGGGCTCTCCGAACGCTCCCAGTAGGTGCCGGTCGACTCAATCCCTTCGAGGATCGCGTCGGCGTGGGTGGCGACCGCATCCGAGATCTCGACGTGCGCGTCGCCGCCGCCTTCGCTCTGCTTCTCGGCCGAGGCGGAGCGGACGTCCACCGAGACGTAGCTCGCGATCGCGCTCATGAATCGCGCTCCGCCGCCCGGGCGGCCACCTCGAAGGAGGGCCCGGCTCCGAAGCCCACGAAGTCGACCGACTCTCCTCCGCCCTGCTCAATCCGCTCGGTCCAGCCGGGCGCGATCGGCGCGCTGCGCTCGACCACGACCGGCTCGATCGATGCGCCGGTGACCGGCGCCGGCGACCCCAGCTGGAGCGGCCCGGACGCGCGCACGCACCCGCACGCCAGCACGAGGGCGAGGGCGGTCCGCCTAGCGCGCATGCGTCAGCTCCGCCCGCAGCGCCTCGGCCATTCTCGTCTCGAGCTCGAGCGGATCGGCGGCCCTGAGGATCGTCAGCCCTCCGAGCGAGGCGCGCAGGCCGTCCGGTAGTTGCTCGATGACGGCCTCGATCCTCCGCGCGCTCCCGGCGACTCCCGGATCGTCGGAGGCGACGACGAGCAGATCGGGGAGCACGCTCAGCCGGCGCGCCATCTCGCGCTCGAGCGCTGGTCCCTCCGGACCGATGAAGTGGAGGACGACGAGAGACCGGCCGTCGCGCGCGCGATCGATGGCCTTGATTCGTTTCAAACGAACCACGGTGGCCTCGTCAATCGGCGCCCCCAGGAAGCAGCGGAAGCTCCCGTCCGACATGTGCTCCCAGTACTCGCGATCGGGCGTGACCTCGAGGCGATCGGCGGTCGTGCGCGTCTCCTCGTGGGCGGTGAAGGTGGCTTCTCCATCCCTCTCCCGCTGCTCCGCGTCGAACTCGGTCTCGATCCGAACGCCGAGCCGGCGGGCCAGCGCCTCGCCGAGCGCGGCCCGGGCGTGGCCGCGGGCCGCCGTCAGAATCGGGGGCAGCGCCGGCGCCCACCAGACGTCCCACTTCCTCTGCGCGGATCCACGCCGGCCGCTCGCCGCTCCGCTCCACGACCGAAACGGGCAAGAGCGTCCGCCGCGCCGGCGGATGGTGCTCGAGCACGGGCTCGCTGAGGCGGGCCAGACAGCCCGAGCCGAGGGCGGCGACGAGGAGGATGCGGCGCAGCATCACGAGCGCCAACAATCCAGCCCCGGTTTCGGTTCGAACGGAAGCGGAATTCCTCTGACCGGGCTCACGAGGGAGCCCGACCGTCATCGCTTCAGCTGATAGCGCTTCTCGATCGCCGCCCGCTCCGCCTCGAGCTGCTTGGCGGTGGCCTGCGAGGCCTGGGCCTGGGCGCTCAGCTGTCCGAGCTTCGACATGTCGCCGCTGTTGAACGCGTCCCGGAGGCTCCCGACCATCGTCCTGGCGTCGGAGACCGCCGAGATCGACAGCTGATGGTAGGCGCGGCAGGGCTCCGGAGGCGTGATCGCCGCCAGCTCGCTGCTCATGCGGTCGAGATCGCTGAAGAGGGCGTCGAAGCCCTCCGCCTTGCCGGCGCTGGCGTCGGCGATCAACTGCTGGGCGAACGCGTCGGCGCTGAGGCCGTTCGGTCCGGCCTGGATGCGATCGACCTTGGCGAAGTACGCCACCACCTGGGCGACGCTGGTTCCGTCGGCCGGGCTCGGCGCGACGGCCGGCGCGGGATCGCTCGAGACCTCCGGCGCGACCAGCGGTGGCTCCGGGCTCCGCGGTGGGGGCGGAAGCCGTTCGGCGACCTCGGGCGCGCCGGGTGCCTCGACAATCACGCGCTCGCTCGTGACGGGGGGCTTGCTCTCGCGGCCGAGCAGGAAGGCAATCGTCATCAGCGCGATCACCAGCGCGGCCCCGAGGACCACGGTCAGGCGATTCGAGGCCTGGTTCATGCTCCGGAATCGTAGCAGACTCTCCGACCCGTGAGCGCCGGCGCGCCGAAGAAGCCGGTCCGGCCCTGGCTCGACGAAACCAGGCTTCCGCGCCTCTACGACCGGAGCGGCCGCCCGGTCGAGCATGCGGTCACCCGCACCATCTTCTCGCTCCAGAGCCGGGCCAAGGGCGCCGAGCTCGACCCCGAGGTCCGCCGGATCCTCGACGGGATCGATCTCGATCGCTCCGGCGATCTGGGGCTGGCGCTCTTCAACCTGTTCATCGCCAAGAACGAGCCCACCAAGGACAAGTTCTGCCTGGTCCTGGCGGCTGCGCTCGGCGACGACCGTCTCCTCCCACCGCTCGAGCGCAAGATCCTCGCCTGGCCCGAGGTCCGCCGCGGCAAGCTGAGCGAGGTCGCCGTCACCGCACTGGCCGCCTCGGGTCGGGGGCGCGCGCTCTTCGCCGTGGACGGGATCGCGCGCCGGCTCCGCACCCAGCGCCGGATCCAGGCGCACGCCGCCCGCGCGCTGGTCCTCTCGGCGGCGCAAGCGCGGGGGCTCGATCGCGAGACGTTGATCGACGAGGTGTTGCCGCGCCACGGCTTCGGCGCACGGACGCGGACGGTGGGCGCGGGCGACCGGGCGACGCTCGTCCGCGTCGGCACCGACTTCGAGATCCGCTTCGCCACCGCGGGCGGAAAGATCCCGAAGTCACTCTCGAAGGCGATCCCGGAGGCGGAGCGGGAGGAGATCGCAGGCCTCTCCAAGAACCTCCGCGCGCTGGTGAAGACCCATTCGCTTCGACTGATCGACTGCATGATCGCTCAGCACGGCTGGCCGGCAGAGCGCTGGCGCTCGCTCTTTCTCTCTCATCCCCTTCTGTTCCCCTTCGCCGTGCGGTGCCTCTTCACCGCGCACGACGCCGCCGGCGAGCGGGCCGCCATCTTTCGTGCGCTCGAGGATGGGTCGCTCACCGACGCGAACGACGAGGAGCTCCGCCTCGCCCCCGAGTGGGAGATCCGCCTCCTGCATCCGGCCTTCGTCTCCACCGAGCTCCGGGACACCTGGGCGAGACATCTCGCCGACTACGAGGTCGAGCCGCCGTTTCCCCAGCTCAATCGTCCGGCCGACCGGGTGTCGGAGGTCGAGGCACAGGTCCGGATCGCTCGTACTTTCACCGGGGCACGGTTGGGTCGCGGCGCCGGATGGAAGCTCCTGACGGTATACGAGGATCGGTACACCGCCTGCTTCAAGACGTTTCCGGGGCCCGGCGAGGACGTCGACGCGATCGTCGTGATCGACCAGCACACCGGCGAGGTCACCGGTCACTTCTTCATGCGCTACCAGCTCGACAACGTCGAGAGTGGGCGCTTCTATCGGCCGAGCTCCGACGACGATCCGCGCCTGCTCGGGCTGGACCGCGTCCCCCCCGCGATCTACGCCGAAGCGCTGGGCGAGCTCGCCCTGCTGGCTACGTCGTGACTTGTAAACCGCGCGTCCCCCCTCGCAGAATGCCGCCGTGCGCATGGAGAAGCTCGCCCTCCCGCTCCTCGTCGCCCTGATGGGCTGCCCCGGGTCCGAACCGCTCGAGATCACCACGGCGTCGCTTCCGAAGGCGATGGTCGGCGACGACTACAGCGCGCAGCTCGCGGCGACGGGCGGCGACGGTGCCTATTCGTTCGCCGCTATCGACGCGCTCCCCGAGGGCCTGGCGCTCTCCGCGAACGGAACGATCGCGGGCGTGCCGGCCACCGACGGCGACTTCTCGTTCGTCGTCGAGGTGACGGACGGGAGCGACCGGACCGCGCGCCGCATGCTCTCGATCTCGATCGATCCACGACCGCTGGCCGAGCTGACCATCCTGACGGGAGACCTGCTGGTCGCACGCGTGACCGAGGCGTACCAGCGACAGATCACCGCCGCGGGCGGGAACGGCGAGTACACCTGGTCCGTCAGCGAGGGCGCGCTCCCCCCGGGCCTCGAGCTGGCTGCCGGCGGGACACCGTCGACCGAGCTGGCCGGCACGGCGACGGCCGAGGGGAGCTACGCATTCACGGTCCGCGTCGCGGACGCATCGGGCATGAGCGCGACGAAGGCCTACACGCTGGTGGTGCAGCCGAAGGCGACCCAGACCTTCGAGATCCGGAGCTTCCTCCTGCCTGACGGCGTCGTGGGGCTGAGCTACTCGGCGCCGCTCCAGGTCACGAACGCGACGGGCGGCGTCACCTGGACGGTCGACAGCGGTGACCTGCCGCCGGGGCTGGCGCTGGCCGAGGCAGGCGATCCGAACACGACGGTGGACGGCCTGCCCGAGCTCGCGGGCGACTTCGTGTTCGTGGTGCGCGCCACCGACGTGGACGGCGACACCGACACGCAGCGGCTCACCGTTCACATCTCGGCCGAGTTCGTCCCGATCCTGATCGAGACGGCCGCTGTTCCCACCGCGACGATCGGCGTCCCCTACAACGCCTCGATCCTGGCGCGCTACGGCACCGGCAGCGGGTTCACCTGGTCCGTCACCTCCGGTCAGCTCCCCGACGGCCTGATGCTCGCGAGCTCGGGCACTCCGGCGGTGCTGATCGATGGGACGCCCACCACGCGCGGAACCTTCACCGCGACCATCACGGTGCACGACAGCAACGGTGATGTCGCCGCGCGCGCGTTCGACTTCGAGGTCGTCGATCCACCGCTCGTCATCGCGACCACACTGCTCCCGCCGGGCGACCTGGGCGTCGCCTACAGCGAGAGCATCATCGCTGCGGGCGGCTCGGGGAGCGGCCACTCCTGGCGGGTCAGCACCGGCACCGTTCCACCGGGCCTGACGCTCCAGCCTTCGAGCCAGGACCACGTCACGCTGGACGGCACGCCCACGATGGTCGGGGTCTCCGACTTCACGCTCGAGGTGAGCGACTCGGGCGGTCAGGTGGCGACGCGCGACTTCCGGATACCGATCTACGCGCGGGTCGAGGTCACCACCTCGACGCTGCCGGATGGCGACGTTGGCGCGGCGTATGCGGTCTCGCTCTCCGCTCAGGGCGGGGACGGCAGCTACACGTATCAGATCAGCGGCGGCGCGCTTCCGCCGGGCCTCTCCCTCTCCGCGGCCGGCGTGATCGGCGGCGTCCCCACCGCTCCCGGCAACGCGGGGTTCATCGTCACCGCGCTCGACAGCCGAGGCAGCAGCGGCGCTCGCTCCCTCTCGATCGCCGTCTTCCAGGACACAGCGCAGCTCGCGCTCACCACGCCCTCGCTCCCCGGCGCCGGCTCCGGGGTCGCCTACGCGGCCGAGGTCACCGCCGCCGGCGGATCAGAGAGCGGGTACACCTTCACGGTGGACAGCGGTGCGCTGCCGCCTGGCCTCTCGCTCACTAGCGGAACTCCCAGCGCCAGCATCAGCGGCACGTCCGTCGCCCTCGGCTCCTACGGCTTCACGCTGCGCGTGACGGACTCCGCGGGCGGGACCGCGACCCGCCCGTACACCATCGACGTGCTGCCTCCGCTCACCATCACCACGATGACCCTACCGGCGCGTCCCGAGTGCGCCAGCGTCCGCCAGGGGATCGCAGCCTCGGGCGGCTCGGGCGCCGGCTACCTGTGGAGCGCGCCCGCGGGCCTTCCGCCGGGCCTCCAGCTCGATCCTGCCCAGACGCCGGCCACGACGCTCTCCGGTCGCGCCACCGCGCCCGGCAGCTACCCGACGCTGATCCGCGTCACCGATTCTGCGGGCCTCACCGCGGAGCGAACGCTGTCGATCTCGGTCACCGCCAATCCGGACGCACAGCGCTATGCGCTCCTCGTCGGCGACCTCCTCGTCGACGACGACACCGAGGTCTACCTCACGAACGTGTGCGGCGATCAGGCGTCCGCGCTCACCGCCCTCGAGCCGCCCGCACCCGGCACCGGCGACGCCTCGCTGGATCCCAGCGACGCCGTCTTCTCTCCGGACCAGCGCCGCATCGCCTTCATCGGCGACTTCATGAACGACGGCGTCGACGAGCTCTTCCTCAGCACCGTGAGTCCGACGATGACGCGCCGGATCAACGGGCCAATCACGCCGGGCGGCGACGTCCATCAGGTGTTCTGGTCTCCCGATTCGTCGATGATCGTGTACCTCGCCGACCAGAACAGCGACGGCGTCGACGAGATCTTCGTCGTCGATGTGAGCAACCCGTCGATGCCGAGCTTCCCCGTGCAGGTGAACGGGCCCCTCGGCGCGAACAGCGACGTGACCGACGTCTTCTGGGCACCCGACTCGGGCGGGCTCATCTATCGCGCCGACCCCACCGACAACGCGTTCGAGCTCTTCTACGTCGACCTGGCGTTCCCCACGCTCCCGGGGACGCCGGTGCGACTCCACAACGCGCTGGCCGCGCCGCAGGCCTGCGATCCGCGCGTCGACTGGACGCCCAGCGGCAACGGCGTGATCTTCCGCTGCGACTCCACCGCCGCCGGCGTGTTCCAGCTCTGGTACGTCCGTTTCTCCCTCGGCGTGCCTCAGGCCGCTCAGCGCGTAAACGGGAACCTGGTGGCGGGCGGTGACGTCCTGGCAGGCTCGTTCGCGTTCTCGCCGGACGGATCGGGCGTCGCGTACATCGCGGATCAAAATACGGACGACGTGTTCGAGCTCTACCTGGCGGTCACGTTCGGGGGATCGATCATGCAGGGGGTGCGGGCGCTCAGCCCGCTCGCCGCCAACCGGGACGTCACGGCCTTCGAGTTCGGCTCCACCGCGCTGCGCGGCCTCCTCCGCGGTGATCTGAACACCGACGAGGTCTTCGAGCTCTACCTCATCGACTCCAGCAGCGGCTTCCCGGTGGTACCCATTCGCCTCAACGGCGCGATGGTGTCGGGCGGCGACGTCGACCCCACGCACTTCGGCTTCTCACCGGCCGGGGATCGGGTGGCGTATCTCGCGGATCAGAATCGTCGACGAGCACCCCGAGCTCTTCGTGGTGGACATCAGCGGCCCGGCGCCCGGGGCTCCGGTGCGCATGAGCCCGATCCTCGGCGCCGGCGCCGGCACCTCGGTCGACACCTTCGCGTTCTCGCCCGCGACCTCGCGCATCGCCATGCGCGGCGACTTCTTCGTGGCCAATCAAGCCGAGCTGGCCTTCGCCGAGCTCGGCACCGGCGCGGTCCGAGTGCTGAACCTCCCGCTTCCGTCCGGCGGCGACGTCCGCGACTTCACCTGGCGCGCCGATGGCGACGGGATCCTGTTCGGTGCCGACATGGCGCTGGCCGGCGAGGTCGAGGGCTGGTCCGTCGACGTCTCCGGACCCACGCCGAGCACGCCCGTGAGGCTCCATCCGCAGGTCCCGGCGGGAGGCGCGCTCGACTACTTCTGGCTCGAGCCCTGACTGCGCTTCACCAGCGCCTGCAGCGCGTTGCGCGACAGCCCTGCCTCCTTGGCCGCGCGCGTGATGTTGCCGCCGTGCCGCTCGAGCAGCACGCTCACGTACCTCCGCTCGAAGTCCGTGACCACGCGCTCCTTGGCCTCGTGAAAGCCGAGCCCGGCGTCCTCCGGCCCGGTGCGGCGCATCCCGAATAAATCCGAGGGCGCCAGCACGGGGTCTTCGCTGGTCGCGAGCGCCGATTCGAGGACGTTTCTGAGCTCGCGCGCGTTGCCCGGCCAATCGTACGCGACCAGGGTGGCTACGGTCTCGGGCGTGATGCGCGCGGCCCCGCCCGAGAGCAGGTCGAGATAGTGATCGGCCAAGAGCGGGATGTCCTCGCCGCGCTCGCGAAGCGGAGGCACGCGCATGCGCACCACCGCCACCCGATAATAGAGATCGGAGCGGAACTTTCCCTCCCGCACCAGCGCCTCGAGATCTCGATTCGTCGCGGCCACCACGCGGACGTCGACCGCGCGCGCCTCGACCGCTCCGATCGCGACAGCGCTCCTCGACTCGAGCACGCGGAGCAGCTTGGGTTGGAGCGCTGGCGGGAGCTCGCCGAGCTCGTCGAGGAACACGGTCCCGCCGCCCGCCGCCTCGAATGCGCCGATCCGATCCTCGTCGGCACCGGTGAAGGCGCCCTTCCGATGGCCGAAGAGCTGGCTCTCCAGCAGGCCCTCGACCATCGCGCTGCAGTCGATCACGACGAACGGGCTGGACGCACGGCTCGACCCTGCGTGAACCGCTTGCGCGAGCAGCTCTTTGCCGGTGCCGGTCTCGCCCTCGATCAGGATGGTCGCCGTGGTTCGCGCGGCCCGCTCGAGCTGGACCAGCATGCGGCCGACCTCGTGGGAGGCGGTCAAGAACTCTCCGAAGCGGCTGATCTCCTTGGGCTCGCGTGCCCGCGTCTCGGCGGTGACACGGACCGTGGTTCGGCCGAAGCGAACGGTCTCTCCCGACCTGAGCACGCCCGAGTTGATCCGCGTCGAGCCAATCCGCGTCCCGTTCCGGCTGTCGAGATCCACCACCATCACGCCGTTGAAGAGCAGGTGGAGCTCTGCATGGCGCCGAGAGACGCTGTCGTCGGTGAGCTCGAGATCGGCGCCGGTCCGCGTACCCACGCTCAGGGTCCCGAGGTCGCGCACGACCGCCCGCGGGACGTCCGGGCCCTCGACGACCTCGATCCGCCAGGACAGCGTCTCGACCTCCTGGACGCCCGAGAGGGGTACGGACGCGGTCGAGACCGGCTCGTCGTCACTCTGCATGGCCCACCTGAAACCTCGCACTGCCCAGCGCGCTTGTCACTTCTGCGAAGCCCCCTTGGCCGTGGGCGCTCGGTGCCTCGCGCCTGCGGTCTGGCATCGGCATTGCTGAAGCTCTCAGAATGACCCTGATCGGAACGGGAGTGAGGCTCCGGAACTATCACGTCGGTCCCGTGATCGCCGCGGGACCGCGGGCGCGCATCTATCTGGCCCAGCGGCTCTCGGAGCCACGGTGCCTCTGCGCGCTCAAGGTGCTCAGGCACGAGCTCGCGGGCGATTCCCGCGCTCGCGAGCAGCTCAAGAAGGAGGCGTCAATCCTGCGAGCGCTCAGCCATCCCTCGATCGAGCCGCTGCTCGACTTCGGTTCTTCGGGCGGCGAGCTCTTCTACGTCGTGCGTCTGTCGGCGGGCCTGAGTCTGCGCGAGCTGCAGTCGGTCGCGCCGAGCGCCTGGCAAGTGCCGGCGGTCATCGAGATCGCGCTCGCGATCCTGGAGTCGATTCTTGTTCGCGCACGCGCTCGGCCGTGCCCACGGCTCGCTCACGGGCGACAACGTGCGCATCGCTGAGGACGGACGCGTCTTCTTGTGGGGCTTCGGCCTGCCGGAGCTGGCCTGCTCGAGCACCCGGGAGACGGGCGCGCTCCGCGCCGCGAACGTGAGGATTCGAGACGCTCGTCGAGACCCATGGGCGCGACGTCCACTCGGCGGGGCTCCTCCTCACCGACCTCCTCCGCCGGTGCTCGGGCCAGGTCCCCCAACGTCTCACCGACCTGCTCTGCGCCATGCTCGAGGCGTCGCCGCGCTGTCGGCCCACCGCGCACGCCGCGCTCGTCGAGCTCAAGGCGATCTCGGCCCGGACCGGGCAACGTCCGCTGGCGGAGCTGGTGGCTCGCAGGTGCGTGCCGGCGCCCAACGAGCGGACGATGATCCTCGCGCGCGGTCCTCGCACCGGCGGCGGGGGGGGCCGGACCCGCATCCTTCCCCGAGAGCAGCCGCGCGCGGTCGACGGGGGTGCGCTCGGCGCCGGCGTGCTCACGGCCGTGGTGGCGGTGGGTCTCCTGGTGGGCTTCCTCCTCGTCAACGGCGTGCCGCTCCTCTGACTGCAGTCTTCCAACTGCAGCCCGCGGCCGGCCGTGCTGCAGGGACCGCTCACAACCCCGCGATCCGACTCGTTTTCGACGTTGGCCCGCCGCGTGCTTTTGCATCGGACCATGCACGGAAAATGGAGTGTCTTTTCCTTGGTGTTGGTCTTCGCGGTGGTCTTCACGGGATTCGCGATGGCGAAGGGAAGGGCGACCGAGCCGCGCTCGACGCTGGCGCCCGAGCTCCCGCGCGAGTGGGTCTGGCAGAAGAAGCCGGTTCGGTTCGACGACATGTATCGCCGCTGAGCGGCTCAAGCCTCGTCGATCGCGGTCAGCTCGCTCCAGCGCTGGTAGAGCCGCTCGACGTCGCGCTTGGCGCCCTCCAGCGCTTCGAGCTTGGCCGTGATCCCCCGCCCGATCTTCTTCACAATCTCCGGATCAAAGACCTCGCGCTCGAGGGCGGAGACCTGCTCCTCCGCCTCCATGATGCGGGCCTCGATCCCCTCGAGCTCCCGCTTCTCCTTGAAGGAGAGCCGGCGCGGGCCATCGGTCTTTCTCGGCCGCGCCTCCTTCGGCTTCGTCGCCGGAGGATCGCGCTCCAAGCGCGCCTCGATCAGCGCCTCCAAATGACGGGCTGCGCCCCCTTCGTGGCGCACGATCTGTCCCTCGTCGCCGAACACCAGCACCCCGGTGGTGACGCGGTCGAGGAAGTAGCGGTCGTGGCTCACGACCAGCGCGCATCCGGGATACGCGACCAGCGCATCCTCGAGGACGCGCAGCGTGGGCAGATCGAGATCGTTGGTCGGCTCGTCGAGGATCAGCAGGTTGGCGGTGACGCGGAGCGCCTTGGCGAGCGCGACCCGGCTCTTCTCTCCACCGGAGAGGGCCCCGATCTTGGTGCGTTGGGTGTCGCCGTCGAAGAGCAGGCCGGCGAGAAAGCCGTGCACCGGCACCGCGGTCTCACCCACGTGCACGAAGTCGCTCTCTCCGGCGACCTCTTCCAAGACGGTCTTCGTCTCATCGAGCAGTCGCCGCTGGTCTGCGTAGGCGATCGACGTGTTCTGGCCGCGGATGATCTCTCCGGCGTCGGGTGAGAGGTCGCCGAGGATCATGCGAAGGAGCGTCGTCTTGCCCGCGCCGTTGGGGCCGATGATCCCGAGCCGATCCCCCTTGGCGAGCTTGAGCTCGAAGCGATCGATCAGTCGCCGTTCTCCGAACGACTTCGACACGCCCTCCAGCTCGAGGATCGTCTTGCCGATGCGCGGTGGGTGGGGGAGCCGAAAATCCACGTCGCCGAGGTTCGCCTTGGGACGGTTCGCGACCAGGGCGTCGAACCGCTCGAGCCGCGCCTTCTGCTTGGTCGTGCGTGCCGGCGCCCGCCTGCGCACCCATTGAAGCTCGTTCTCGATGGCGCGCCGCCGCTTGTGCTCGACCTTCGCCTCCATCGCGTCCCGCTCCGCACGTGCGACCAGGTACTCGCTGTAGTTGCCCTCGTAGAGGCTGAGGGTCCCGCGATCGAGCTCGGCATGTCGCGTGGCCACGCGATCGAGAAAGTATCGATCGTGCGTCACCAGCAGCAGCGCTCCCGGATAATCGACCAGGATGGTCTCCAGCCATTCGATGGCGCGGACGTCGATGTGATTGGTCGGCTCGTCGAGCACCAGCAGATCCGGCTGGGCGAGAAGTCCAGCGCACAGCGCCACCCTCCGCAACTCACCTTGCGAGAGCGTTCCGATCTTCCGAGCGCCGTCCGGGACCGCCAGCGCCAGCATCGCTGCTTCCGCGCGGTGCTCGACGTTCCAACCGCCCGTGCGCTCGAGCTCCTCCGAGAGACGCTCCTGGTCCGCGACCAGCCCTGCCACGCTCCCGTCCGCGCCGGTCGCAGCGATCCGCTCCGTCACACGATCGAGCTCCGCCCGGATGGCGAGGTTGTGCTCGAGCCCGCGCTTGACCGTATCGAGGACGGTCGCTTCCGGGTCGAGGCGCGGCGATTGATCGACGATCCTCACCGTGAGCCCGCGCCGCCGCTGGATCTCCCCGCCGTCCGGCTCTTCGGCGCCGACCAGGATGCGGATCAGCGTGGACTTCCCTGCACCGTTCACCCCGATCAGTCCCAGCCGATCGCGATCTTCGATCGTCAGCGAGACGTCCTCGAGCACGACACGGGGCCCGTAAGCCTTCGAGATGCCATGGGCCGACAAGAGGCTCACGCCGTGAGCTTACCTCTGCTATGCTCGCGGTCGATGAGGCTCTCCGTGCCGGCCGCCCTCCTCCTCGCATCGTGCACGCTCGGCGCGCTGGCCCTCTCCGGATGTCCCGATGAGTCCTCGCAACCGACGAAGGCCGTGAATCCAAAGCTGCCGATCATCGTGTACTACGCGTTGCCTGGCTGACGATTTTGCGCCCAGATTTCGGCTGCGGTCCGCAGCCTGCGCGATTCGGGGACCTACGACGGAAAGGTCAACTTCTACGTCGTCGACGTCGACTCCGACAAGGTCGAGGCGGAGGTCCAGCGCTGGCCGGGTCTCGGCAGCCACGGCTTGATCGGGACCACCTCGGACGGGGTCCTGAAGGTCCTCATCCCCGGCCACGGCTTCGGGCAGAACGGAGATCGTCGCCAAGGTCGACGAGCTCCTGCGACTCACGCACTAGATTAGCCTCGTAGCCCACCAAAAGGGGGCGATTTCGTGCACAGTAGGCCCGTACTGCGCCGAGGTGATGCGGACTGTCGAGAGCTGTGGACTGTCGACTGGGGCCGTCTCTGTGAGCTTTCAGGTTTACCTGCCACGAAAATCTTCGGCGTCTCTACGTGAGTGTGACGTCGGTTTCGAGCACGGCGAGCTGAGCGCACACATCACGAGCCTCCCGAGTCACCTCGTGGGCTGGCATTGGCTGACCGTTCGCGGCCGTGTTCGACGGCTCGAGGGTCACCATAGGCTGACCCGCGCAACCAACTCGAAACCGCGTCCGAATCTGTCGACTGTCAACCGTGGACTGTCGACGGTTGGAGCCCAGCAGAGCCCGGGCCCATTTTCTTCCTTCGTGCTGTCCTGTCCGCGGGACGTGGAGTCTGGTTAGCATTAGCGGGCCGGATCGCAGGGCGCCCCGGCGCTCCCGAAGCAGATGGAGCCGGGCCGGAAGGGATCGATCACCACGATCGCGACGACCGCCGCCGCCACCGCGACTCCCGCGGCGATCCCGGTCCAGAGCCAGGGCGAGGCCGCGAGCGAGGTCTTCACCTCGAGCATCCCGACGGCGATCCGCATCTCTTCCCCGCGCTTCGCCTCGAACACCTGGGCCGCGGGCAGGTAGCCCTCTCGCTGGGCCTCCACGCGGTGCGACCCCGGAAGGACCACGAACACGCCGGCGGTGCGGTCCGGCTCGCCGTCGAGGCTGATCTGAGCGTCGGGGGGTGACACGTCGATCCGGACCCTGGCGCCCTCCGGATAGCCGGCCTCGTCGAAGAGCTCTCGCGAGAGGCGCGCGATCTCGGCACCGATCGTCGACCGGCTCGCGCCTCCGAACGCCTCCCGGACGATCGTGGCCGACGCGGTGTCGACCAGGTGCAGGCTGAGCACCGGCGGATCGATCGCGTAGTTGACGACCACCCGGAGCGCCAGATCGATCCCGCTCGGACGTGCCCGCTCGCTGATGCACTCGAGATCGGAGCCGCAGCGTTCTGCGGTACTGAGCACCGGCTCGGCGGTTCCCGCGAGCAGCTCACTGGAGGTGACCGGATCCAGCTGGACCCGGAGCGCCAGCGTGGGCGCGATTGCCTCCACCACGTCGAGCGGATCGATCGCGTCCGCGCCGCCGCGCACGATCGAGGGAAGGATCGCGATCCGTGACGGCCTCGTCCGCCCCAGCGCGACCGGTGTCACCGAGGTCGCTGCCACGGCTGCTGCCAGCGGCACTGCCAGCGCGCGCTTCACTCACGCTCCAGTCGCTCGAGCTCCTGTTCCAGCTCGGACCAATGGCCCGACCCCTGCACGGGCATCTCGAGGTTGATCCTGCGGATGACGGCGTTCACTGCGGTCTCGCGCTCCGATCCCTTCGGCACGCGCATCCTCAGCGTGTAGGCACGCGACAAGAGGAGCTCGGGCTTCACGTCGGGCTTCAGCGCGGCGGGGACCATGGGGGGCAGCGCCGGCGGCCTCGGCTTCGAGCTCTTGGTGGCGCGTACCACCGCGCCCTCGGCGGGCGGCAGGGGGTGCGCCGTCACCGAGGGCGCAGGCGGAGGGGCGATCGCCTCGCGAGCCTCCACCGTCACCGCCGGCGGGCTCGGCCCGTCCCGAGGCGCGAGCAGGGCTCGGGCAAGGACGGCGGAGGTGGCGGCCAACGCGCCCCCCGCCAGGACGACGGCCGCGAGGCGCATCCAGCGCGACCGGGATCGATGAGCGTCCATCGACGGCACGGTCTCGGGCACCGGGCTGCTGAGCGTGTCGAGGATGGCGGTGTCCTGGAGGAGATTCGAGACCTCGGTCTTCCGCAGCTCGAGCTTGTGCTCGAGCTGATCATCGGTGAGCGTCGCGGGCGCGTCGGTCCGCTCCGTGTCACCGAGCCTGAGCAGCGCGCCGAGGAGCTGGTCCGCCGAGGCGAAGCGCTGTTCCGGCTTCAGGGCCACCGCGCGGAGCACGATCGCGTCGAGCGCTGGCGAAATGTCCGGGCGGATCGATGAAGGCGACCGGGGCTGCGCGACCATCGCGGCCTGCAGCATCTTCCCGATGGGGCCGTGCTCGATGTACGGCACCAGCGTCAGGAGCTCGAACATCACCACGCCGGCGGCGTAGAGATCGGCGCGGTGATCCTGCCCGTCCCCGAACGCTTGCTCCGGAGGCATGTAGCCGGGAGTGCCCACGATCAGACCGGTACCCGTCTTCCAGTCGCGGGCGTTCGAGCGCCCGATCCCGAGATCGATCAGGCGCGTCCGTCCGTCCTCTCCCACCATGATGTTCTTTGGAGAGATGTCTCGATGGATGATCCCGAGTCGCGCGCCGGTGTCCGGATGGACCGCTCCGTGAAGGTCGCTCAGGCCTCGCAGCACACCCTCCATCACGTCGAGCACGGCGGGGATCGGAGGGAGACGCTGGCGACGCTGGTGCTCCTCGATGATGCGCGAGAGCGGCCAGCCGGCGACGTACTCCATGGCGATGAACAGCGTGCCGTCGATGATGCCGGCCTCGTGGAGCCTCACCACGTGGGGGCTCTTGACGAACGACACCAGCTCGGCCTCGTGGCGGAACCGCCGGACGGCCATCTGATCGGACGCCAGCTCGCCGCGGAGACGCTTGATCACCAGAGGGGAGGGCGCATGCGGGTCGAGCGGGCGCGCCAGATGAACGTCGCCCATCGCACCCCGCCCGAGGCGCTTCAGGAGGACGTAGCCCCCGAAGGTCGCCAGCTCCGCCACCCACGTCAGCTTATCAGGTCCCTTTAGAGCTCGCCGAGGTCCACGTCGTTGTCGTGGTAGAACACGTGGTCGAGCACGCGCCTCAAGTCGTACCCGGCCGGGTAGCCGCACCCGATCCGCGTCCGTGCGACCTCACCCCGATCGAGGTCGAGCCTTCCATTGCCCTGGATCCTGAAGCCGTAACCGGTGCTGCCATCGATCAGGAACGAGCGGATCGCCATCGTTCCGCTGCAATCCACGGCGGCTTCATGGGCGTCGCGGACGAGGAGCCCGTCCACGGTCACAGCCACGTCGTCGTGGGTCACGAGGCCCGACGTGTGGCCTTCGAGGGTCAGCGTCCCCAGTTGTCCAGCCGAACGCTCGATCTCCAGAGCGATCCCCGGCGTCTCCCGGATAGTCAGGTTCAGGATCTCGATCCGCGGGATCCCGTTCACACGCATCCCGGCTCGGTTGTTGGCCAGGGCCATCCGATCGACGGAGGCGCTGGTGAGGTTGTCGAGGACCACCGTACGACGAGCGGACTCGTCCTCGGCCCCCGAGTCGTTGATGCCGATGTCCGTGAGCTCGACCTCACCGTCGGCGGCGATCAGCCCGAACGAGGACCCACCGTCGACCTCGATCCGGCTGCCTACCAGAGCCGCTCCGTGGAAGTTGAGACCTCCCCCCGACGCTCGGATGTCGCTGATTTGGACGTTCGAATCGATCCCCTCGATGGCGTCGTTGTGGATGTCGAGGAGCGCAGCGCGGCTGATGGTGGCCGTCCCGCTCCCCAGCACGATGCCGTCGTTCGCACCCTGGATCGAGAGATCGGTGAGGGTCACCGACCCCCGGTGCTGAAGATTCAGCGCCACGGACTGGGTCCGATCGAAGCGCGCCCGGCTGAGGGCGATCAGGTCGGTGTCCTCCAGCTGTCGCAGCCCGTCGCCGGCGGTGTCGGCGACCACCAGGCCTTCGAGCGAGAGTCGGGCGCCTCGCTCCATCCGGATCGCGTCTCCCTGGCTGCCGAGGATGGCGACGTCGTTCCCGCTCACCTGGGCGCCCGCTTCGAGCGAGAGTCCGATGAAATCGGCGCCGGCGATGGCGACCCTTTCCAGCGTGGCGCCCGCGCCGGGTTGGAGCTGGATCGAGGTGTCGGCGGCGCCCGAAACCACGCCGTCGGTGACGTCGAGCTTCGCACCTGGCTCCACGCTGATCCCATGTCCCGCTTCCATCGCGAGCCCGACGATCGTCACGGTCGCCTGACTGCCGATCGAGGCCGCCGTCGCGGCGCGTCGAACGACCAGACCGCTGGCATGCACGTCCGCACGAACGCCGGCGGTGAAACCGGTGAGGCCGTCCTCGACGACCACGTCCGTGATGGTCGCGGTGGCGTCGGCGTGCACCAGCAACGTCGATCCCACGATCCGGAGGTTCGAGATCTCCGCGTTTCGCGCCTCCACCGAGCTCGCCCTCTCCTCGGCGGTGAGCACCGTCTCCGCGACGCAGGCGCCCACCACCCGGGTCTCTTCGAAGACCACCACCTCCACCGGATGGACCCCCTTGGAGAGGACGATGACGTCGTTCGGTGAGCGGACCTCGAGCGCGTCGCTGATCCGCATGAACGGCCGGGCCAAGCTGCCGTCGCCTCCTGGCGTGGCGGTCGGATCGACGTAGCGAGGTGTCCCGTCCGGGACCTCCGTGGGCCAGGAACCGGTGGGACAATCGGACCCCACCCGCGTGCACGCGACGTCGCCATAGTGCTGAGCCGAGTCGATCGCGCACAGCCCCGGCACGGCCACCCCGTCGGGGACGCTCGGCGCGCTCGGTGGGGTCGGAACCTCCGGAGACCGCGGAACCTCGGCGAGCCCGTCGCAGGCGCAGACGCCAAGTGCGACGAACACACAACCGCACTCGATGCAGGTCTTGGGATCCACGTCGCGTTCAAAGCGCATGGCCCAAGACGGGACCACTTCGATCGGCCGCCAGCGCTCGGCGCTGCGGTGGACCGTCGTGGTCCACATCTTGGCCGGAGTTGTGAGGGGGATCGGCGAGGGGCCGGCCCCGCGAGAGAGCTGGCCCGTCCGGATCATGTGGGCGCAGCTCTTGTCGAGGTAGCCCAGCGCGGTGACCTCGATCCGCGAGCGGCCGTCGTATTCGATTGCGAAGGTGTCCTCGGGGACGTCGATTGCGTGTAGCTCCGGCTCGTCGTTTCCATAGTCGAGCGCCACGATCAGCGAGCCGATCGAATCATCCACTGGAACGTCGAGTCGAAGCTCACCGCGGCACGAGAGGAGGAGCAGGGCGATGGCGAAGCGAGCGGACAACGCCGCGATCATTGTGCCACACCGCGATGACCCGGGGGGGCGGTCCCGGAGCGGATCGCGACGTCCGGCGGTTGGCCCGCGCGGACGGCTGACCCTGTCGACGCACCGTGGTAACTGGATCACACGCCGTGTCGAAGAAGAGGAAGAAGACGAGGCCGGCGCCCCGGTTCTTCAAGCGCGAGCACTGGCCGAAGGTCCGGGCGGCGATCATCGCCTACTTCGTCGTCTTCAACGTTCTCGCCGCCGTCCCTGCGCCCGGCGGCGTCTCGCGCGCGATGCTCGAAAAGCCGGTCAACCAGGCCGAGCTGAAGCGCTGGGTCACCCTTCTTCGCTCGGTCGGCATCGACACCGATCCCAAGGGGCTCGGCGAGTGGTATCTCGGATTCGCGGCGGGCTTCGACAGTGCGCACGCGATCGCGATGAAGCCGATCGAGGATTGGATGGCGCTCACCGAGACCTGGCAGGGTTGGCGCTTGTTCGGCATGCCCGACGAGCGGCCCTTCGCGCTCCGTGTCAGCGTTCGCCGCGACGGTAAAGAGGAGATCCTGTATCAGAGCGGCGATCCCGAACGGCGGTGGGGTGCCTCCTTTCTCGAGTACCGGCGGGTGCGCGCGCTCTACAATCCCGGCGGCAGCGGTCCCACGAGCACGTACCGGGGATTCGGCTTGCGCCTGAGCGAGCGCATCTTCGAGGAGATGCCGGACGTCGACGAGGTGATCCTGGTGCTCCTGCAGGGCCACACCACGCTGCCGGGTGAGCCACCCGATCCGGAGGTTCGCGAGACCTATCCTCTGCACTTCTCGAGGCCCTCCGCGTGATCCGTCGGCTGGCCAACCGATGGGTCGCGTTCTGGGACGAGCGAGAGTCGCCGACCTCGATCGTCGCGATCCGTATCCTGCTCTCGCTGGTGATGCTCTGGGATCTGGCCATGATCGGGATTCACGACCTCCCGGCCATGTTGTGGGCCCCGCTCGAGGCGGGCGGCGTCTCGAGGATGTCGGATCCACCGCCGTTCTACCGCTGGTTCCCCATGACCTCGACGACGGCGACGGTCCTCTGGATCGTGCTGGTCGTCAGCATCGTCTGCTTCGGGATCGGCTTCTTCACGCGGACGTCGGCGCTGGTCTTCGCGCTTGCGTACGCGCAGTCGGCGTCGATCAACGACTACGGCGACCGCGGGATCGATCGCGCGGTACGCATCGTCATGCTGATCCTCGCGTTCTCCGCGGCAGGCTCTGCCTGGTCGATCGACGCCAAGCGCAAGACCGGTCGCTTCCGCGGCGACGGGCGTCCCGTGGGAGCCTGGGCGCGACACCTGATCTTCTGCCAGCTCGTCTTGCTCTACTGCGCAGCAGGCTTCTCGAAGGGAGGCACGCGCTGGTATCCATGGGGCGGCTACACCGCGCTCTACGTGATCCTCCAGGACCCGATCTTCGCGGTGACGGACTTCAGCTGGCTGTCGCAGCCGATCCTCTACTTCTTCAGCCGGGCGGCGACTGCCATCACGCACTTGTGGGAGCTGGGAGCGCCGATCATGCTGGTCGCCGCGTACTACCGGCGGACGGCGGAACGCCCCGGGCGGTTGCGGGCGCTGTTCAACCGGCTCCCGGTACGAAACGTCTATGTGGCGATCGGCGCGACGTTCCACCTGATGCTGGCGCTGACACTGCGGCTCGGGATCTTTCCATTTGCCATGCTCGCCTTCTTTCCCGCGTTCTACCGTCCGGACGAGCTCGAGCGTCTCGGAGGCAAGATCCGATGATCCCGGTGGTCCTGCTCCTCGTCGCCCAGGACGCGCACCCGGTCGAGCTCTACCGGGAGGCAGGCCAGCGCGCCCGCGCAGGAAAGAAGGAGGAGGCGATCGCGCTCCTCGATCGCATCGCGGATCTCGGGATCGCGTTCGAGCCTGGAAAAGATCCGGACTTTGCGTCCCTGCGGGAGACGCCCGAGCTCGAGGTGATCACCAAGCGGTTCGCCGCCAACATGACGCCCACATCCCATAGTCGGGTCGCCTTCGAGATCCCGGAGGATCTCGGTCTGCCCGAAGGCATCACCTACGATCCGGCTCGACGGCGTTTCCTGATCGGCACGGTCAGCACGCGCAAGCTCCTCTCCGTCGACCATCGAGGGAAAGTGCACGAGCTCGCCTCGGACAAGGACGGGCTCTGGTCGGTCCTCGGGATGGCGGTCGATCAAAAGCGGGACATCCTGTGGGCGGCGACCTCTGCGATCGACGAGAAGCGAAAAGCGGCGCTGGTGAAGGTCGATCTGACCCGGGACAAGGTGATCGGAAAGTATCTCCTCCCGGAGGACGGGCGCGAGCACGTGCTCGGAGACGTCACCGTGAGCTCGGCGGGCGACGCCTATACCTCGGATAGCGTGACGCCGGCGATCTATCGGCTGCGGCGCGGGCACCACAAACTCGAGGTCTTCGTCGGGGGCGCTCCCTTTCGCTCGCCGCAGGGGCTTTGCATGTCGAAGGACGAGGCCACGCTGTTTGTGGCCGACTCCGCGCTCGGGATCTTCGCGATCGACCTCGCGACCGGAAAACCGATCCGCCTCGAGGTGCCCGACTCGGTGACCGTCGCCGGGATCGACGGTCTCAGCTGCTACCACGACTCACTGATCGCCACGCAGAACGGCTTTCATCCCAACCGGGTCCTCCGGATCTTCGTCGATCGGGCCTGCCGGAAGATCGACAAGGCCGTGGTCCTCGAGTCGAATCACCCCGACTTCAGCGAGGTGACCCTGGGTGTCGTCGTCAGGGACGCATTCTTCTACGTCGCCGGGCCCTCCAAGATCCTGAGGCTTCAACTATGAGAAGGCATCTCACGCTCCTCGGCTTCTCCTTGGCGGTGCTCGCTTCGTGCGCGCTCTTCAAGAAGAAGGAGCCCGAGAAGCAGGCGCCCAGGGGCCCGGTCGCGCCCGCCTGGGTGGGAAAGAAACGGTTCTATCAGAAGGACGGGGACAAGCTCCGGCTCTACGGCGTTGGCGCGGTCGAGCTCCCGAAGATCGAGAAGGGGAACTGTCCGGCGCCGCGCACACTGGCGCAGGCGGCGCTCGGTCGGGCCCGGGCGCAGATCGCGGGCATCGTCGACGGCAAGGCCAAGGTCGATCCGGGCTACGAGATGAGCGCGGCCGAGCTGGCAGGCTCCGAGCCGGCGTTCGGGTGGTTCGATGGCGACCACACCATCTACGTCGCCGCCAAGCTCGAGACCTCCACCGCGCCGCCGGCTCTCGACACCCTCGAGTCGCTCACCCCCAAAGGCGGCGTCGACGCCGGCGCGGTGGTCGACACCGTGCGGGACGCGATGCAGGCGAAGCTGGACGCCACCGGCGTCTGCCAGGATCCGCATCGCCGTCAAACCAACAAGTGCTGCGGCGGACCGCAACGGTTCTGTTATGACCAGAAGCGCTACTCCAACATGCTCGGCCCGGGCGTGTGCGCCTGCGGGCAGGGCCTGCCGTGCCTGTTCGACTTCATGTGCGAGACCAGCGGGCAGAACGGGACGCGCTGCATCTGCCGGGGCCCCAAGTGCCCGTGCGAGGTGCTCAACTGCGACCCGGGGGAGACCTGCGGCGACGGCCGGTGTTACTGAACGAAGTGGACCGAGCAAGCGTACAGCTTCGACGTCGACCGTGCCGCGATGGAGCGTTCGTACGACACGATGCGGCGCATCTATCTCGAGATCTTCGAGCGCTGCGGCCTCGAGGTCGTCTTGGTCGAAGCGGACTCGGGGGCGATCGGCGGCGCGGTGAGCGAGGAGTTCATGGTGCGGAGCGAGCTCGGAGAAGACACCATCATCGTCACCGAGGACGGGCGGGCCGCGAACGCCGAGCGAGCCGCGGATCTGGCGGGAGAGCGCGCCCAGGCGATCGAGGTCGGGCACATCTTTCAGCTCGGCGTGCGCTACTCCGAGCCGATGCGCGCCTCGTTCGCCGACGCCTTGCAGCAGCAGCGCAGCTTCTGGATGGGCTGCTACGGCATTGGCGTCACCCGCATGGTGCAGGCCCTGGTCGAGCAACACTGTGATGCCGCGGGAATGATCTGGCCGCGCTCGATCGCGCCCTATCACGTGCACCTGATCCAGACACGCCGACACGACGAGGTGCAGACGGCGCTGTGTGAGCGGATCTACGCCGCGTTGCAGGACAGGCGGATCGAGGTTCTCTGGGACGAGCGCGATCTGAGCACGGGCGCGCAGCTCGCCGACGCCGATCTGATCGGCCTGCCGTTTCGCCTGATCGCCCGGCGTGACGCGGAAGAGGGGAGGGTCGAGCTCAGCGAGCGCGCAAAACCGAGTGGGACCAGGCGGTTGCAGGTCCACGAGGCGATCGCGGAGCTCGAGCAAAACCTGCTTCGAACGCAGCCGTGACGGCCCCTCGTTGGGGAACGAAGGTCACTCGGGTCGAAAATCTCTGACACGAGCCGGCTCGCGAGCATCATGAGGCGCCCGAGTCGTCGAGCCTGGGCTCGAAGTCGGGCAGATCGAAGATCTTCTTGCCCGTGTAACCGCCCACCTCTCCCTCCGGTCTGCGATTACCTTGGGGCCACGGATCGAGGTCGACGTCGTCGGTCTGTTCGTGGAACCCAATCTCCTCCTCGGGGGTCAGCGGAGGTGTCGCACCGCCCGCTTCCTTCGGAATCTCGCCCTCGCCGCCTTCGTCCGCTCCACCCTCGGAGTTCAGGTTGATGATCGCCGGGCCCCCCGGCAGCGCAACCACCGACCCGGGCCCTGCTTGCGTCTGTCCCGTGGGCCCGCTGCCTGAGGGGGTGAGTCGCTGGCCCAGGCCTGGGCCGATACCGGTGCTCGCTCCTGCTCCCGTCCCATCGCTCGCGAAGTGATCCACGGCTTGGGTACCGATCACCTGTCGGGCCTGGCCTTGGACCTGACCCGCGGTGACCGCTTGCTGCGCCTTCTGTACGTCCGTTTGGTCAGCGACGTTGGTTACGCCGTCGGTCCCCGCGGACGGATCAGCTCCCGTGGTCTTCTTGGTGGCGTTCGGATCGACGTTCATCTCTTGATCCCTTCGTTCTGGGCGGCGAGCGCATCGAGTTCGGTGCGATGCTGTCGCTCGCAGCGGATTCAATGTTACCGCGAGCCCGTCGCGGAGATCGCGTACGGCGCGCGCACTAAAATTACGGCGGCAGGCTCTCGACGTCTCTCGGCGTAAGCGGAACGTAAGCGTCGAGCGATGTTCAAACCCAGCACGCTCGATGCGATGGCTTACGACCTCGAGAGAGTTGTCATGCTTCAGCTCCGGCGCGGGTCCGGCGAAGAGCGCTTCGAGCTGCCGGGCTCGATCGAACCCCTGCTCTCGCGCGCCTTGGACCGCGACCTCTCTCGGCCTGAACCGCTCCCCGCCATCCACGCCGCGTTGAAGCTCGCGGCTGCGTTCGCCGACGGGCTGCAGTCGCCCTCGATCGCCGCGCGGATTCGCGCGGTCCTTCGCTCCGATGTGCGCGCGATTCGGCTCATCTCCGACCGTCTCCTCAACGACCGCCCGATCAATCGAGCTCGGAGCTTTGCCGAGCGCGAGGGCCGCCCGATCTCGCTGCAGGCGCCGAAGGAGTCGGATCTCGTGCCCGTCGACAGCGTCCCTCTCCGCGCGTTCCTGGACAACGCCGGCGGCATTCGGATGCCGCGGGTCGTTCGCCGCGGCGGCTCTCCAAGACGATGACGCCCTGCCGGGAGCGCTCCGTCTTCTGACGGACCGACCGAAGCGGCACCCTGCTTGCACAAGAGACGAAGCGGTCTACGGGTCATCCGTGATGCTCGGGGGGCGAGCTCCCACGTTTGGTCGACCCGCGCCCGATCGACAACAACGACCGCTGCACTTTCTGGGGTGACGGCAGGCCCGCGCTGAGGAATGCGTGGCAGAAGCTCGTGGGCGACTGGAAGCCCAGCGCGCGCGCGACCTCGTCGGTTCTCGCGCCGGGCCGGCCCATGAAGAAGGCGCCGAGGGCGACGCGCTGTCCCTTGAGGTAGTCGCGCCACGAGCGCACGCACAGGTGAAAGCAGCGGAAGTACCGGTTGGCAAGCCGCAGCGCGTGATACTCACCGACGCCGAGCGCGCGCGAGAGATCGATGCTCATCGGTCGGGTCGAGAGCGGGAAGGCCACGCGCTCGAGGGCGCGGGCGACCGCGTAGTCGTTGACGCTGGCAGAGTGGTGGCCATTCGCCGGAGGCGGCGCGACCGGAAGCCCTTCCGAACGAAGGGCGAGGAGCGCTTCGCGGATGGCTCCGAAAGGACCCGCCCCTTGGTCCTCGGCTGCGAGCGATTCGACCACGCGCCGAAGGCTCGCCCGGGTGAGCGGAGAAAAGGCGAGCTTCACGTCTTGCGGGACCGAAGCGCCGATGGCGCTGTCGCGACGCCATACGATGTGGAGGACGTCCGTGGTCATCGTCAGCGAGCGAACCGGAGCCCGGCCCACCTTCGAGCAGACGATCGCATCCTCGGCTCGGAGATCGACGCTTCGGTCCGGCAGGCACGCGACGCCGGGCCCTTCCAGCAGGTAGCGGACGCCGGCCCAACCGTCGGCTCGCTCGGGCGCCAAGGTCTCGTCGACAATCCCGCCTCGGTGAACCTCCCGGATGACGACGAGGTCCTCGCTGCGAAGCTCGTGCTGAACCCAAAGGCCGCCGCCGGACGGACCTCGAGCCGTGTAGCGAACGACGATCACCACGTGGATTGGAAGCAACACGCACGCCACACGCCAGCCCATCGAGAGGGCGCGAGAAAGATCGACCGCCGTTAGCCGACTGACGGGCGCATGGGAGAGAATGCCAAAACAGAGCAATCGACGACCCTGGGGGCGGCTGCATACGGTCTCGAACGATGCGGCTCGAGGAAACCAGGCAAATTCTGAGCGTCCCGCTCGCGCTGTCCGTCGCGGTCGTGGTCGGCCTCGCGGGCGCCGGCTGTGGACCGGACTCGAGCGAGGTTGTCCGGCGGAGCACGTCTGGCATCACCGCGGGATACGCCGACGATTCGGATGAGGCCGCGGTCTGGATCGTCGCCAAGGTCGGCGGCGCTACCGGCTTCTGCTCGGGCGTGGTCGTCTCGCCGCACGTCGTCCTGACCGCAGGGCATTGCTCGTCGATCGAAGCCGCGTACTCGATCTTTCTCGGCGCGGATTACAACGATCCTGCGACGAAGACGCTACCCGAGAGCTACGTGCCGGTGATCGAGCATCATCCCCACCCGCGCTTCGATGCCAACCTCAACGCGAACGATATCGGAGTCCTCGTGACCGAGTCAGCAATCCCGAGAGCGGCGGCTGCGATCAACCGAGCACCTTTGGTCGACGGCGACGTGGGCGTCCTCGTTCGAATCGTCGGGTACGGGCAGACCGAAGGCGGAATGAACCGCACCTACGGCCGGCGCTACGCAGCAGACACTACGCTCGCTGCGTTCGACATCACCGGTCTCGCGGTCGATGGACTTCCCAACATTTGTTTCTTCGACTCGGGCGGTCCCACCTTCATGACGCGGGACGGAGCTGAGGTCGTGGTCGGGGTTCACTCCGTGCTCGAGTCACAAGATTGCGCGAGTCGCGGCTGGGATACGCGCGTGGACGTCTATGCCGAGTTCGTGGATCAGTACATCGACGGCGTCGACCCGATCGTCGACGCCGGGTCGCCAGAGGAAGAGGACGCTGGCGACGCGGGATCGGCGGAGCCCGGCGAGGCTGACGCAGGATCGCCTGCGCCTGTCGACGCGGGTCAGGCGCAGGACGCCTCCCGCGCGGACACGAACCCATCGAGTTGTTCCGTCGGTCTCGGTCGACCGGCGTGGTCCTACCCCTTCCTCGTCGCCCTGGTCGCAGCGATGCGGTGGCTCCGGCGCCGGTCAGGTCGAGCGCGGTCGAGTCGACGTGGCCGTCCGGAGATCGAGGGCCGCCACCACGACCGACTCACCGGCTGCGAGGTTCGCGATGGCTTGGTCGGCTCTTTCGGCGGCGATGCTTCGCGCTGCAGTCCACCCGGCTCACCCAGGTCCTGACCTCGGAGGTGGTGCCCGCGAATGCCGAGATCTTCTCCGGCGGCGTCTCGAGGAAGTAGTGGAGGGCGCGCCCAGCGAACACCCGGGTCCGAAACACCTGGTCCTTGTCCAGGTTGGGCAGAAAGCCGCCCGCCGAGTACGTCAGATAGCGCCAAAGGTAGCACTGACCAGGTTTGCCGACGACGACGAACCGAGTATCGCCGTCCCCGACGATCCCGAGCGCTTCGTCACCGTCGTAGATCGTTCGGCCGGCGGCGTCGCAGCCCGCGACGAACACCTCCTCGGGCGTCTTGGTGAGGGCCTGATCGCCGACGCGTAGCCGACCGGGCTCGCCGTCGACGTAGACCGTGACGGATTGGGGCACACGATCCGTGTCGACCTCGATGTTGGTCAACACGGGCGAGGAGGCGGAGCGCTCGCCCTGCTCCCGTGCGGGGCCATAGGTGTCCGGGAAGCGAAACGGGATCGCAAGATCGCCGCACGTCCGGTGCATCACGAGCTCCCGCTTCGTCGCAGTGGTCATCAACATTCCGGCAGGGATGGTGACCTTGCCCTGACCGTTCGGCGCCAGGGTCCCGACCACTCGATCATCGATTCGAACCTGCGTGTCGGGAGGAACCGCCCACGGAACCAGGAGCAGGTGCTGGCCGGGGGTGGCCGGCGCCTCCTTCGCGCACGCGGTCATCACGCAGGCCGTGAGCAGGAGCCGGTGCCGGTTCCCCATGGCCGCCGTATTCTCATCTTCGACACGAGGCGACAATCCGGATGCTCGACGATCGGCTGCCGGGCGAGTGGCTCGCAGTCCGGCGCGGAGTTCCTGTCACCCACTGCGACGCTCGCGGGCCACCCGGGCGCTCGGCGTTCGGGAAGTCCGGGCGCACCAAGCTCGATCGCCGACCCGGAAATGTGTGGACTTGGAACGCTTACACATCGGTCGTAAGCGTCCGGTCCCGAACGGACCGGCGCCGGGGCCGATAAACCTCGAGATGACGAGGACGTCCGGGATCTCGACGGGGAAGAAGATCATCATTGCGGGCGCGGGCCTGGCCATGCTGGCGCCCAGCGCGGTGGTGACGGCCGGGACGGATTCGCCGCTGCCTCCACCGCAACCGAACGACCACGGTCACGTGCTCCAGGTCGACGCCCAGACAGAGCGCCGGCTCCAGCTGGAGGCTGCGATGTTGGCGCGGGCGCGTGAGCGATCGATCCGGCACGAGCTGGGACCGGGCGTCGTGCGTCTCGATGTCGAGCGGACCGAGCTGGCCGCGCTGAGCCCCGAGGCCAAACACGCGCACGAGATCGTGACGTCGTTGCTCTCGGCGAACCGCAAGCCGGAGGGCGAGGCGGCCTGGCGCGCGATGGTCCACATCTTCGGGAAGGCGGAGAGCGCCGCCGGGGAGCCACCGATGGTCAACGTCGACGCGGCGGCCTTGGACCGCGTGGCGGCGCACTTCCGGGAGCTCGGCATCCCGCTCACCGACGCCGGGCTGGCGACCTTTCGCTCCGCGCGGTTGATCACGACCAAGCGACGGACGGTCGGCCTCGACACGGCGCTCGCCTACGCGCGCGCCCTCGACGGTAAGGAGATGCTCTATCACCTGTCCGATCGACGGACGCCGGAGGAGCGCGGCGCGCTGGCGGTGTTCCAGAGCCTCGGCATCCCGGGTTCGCGACACCTGCTCCGGGTGCTCGGCCTCGAGGACGGCACTCAGCCCGATGGCAGCCTCACCATCACGCAGCGGGAGGTCGGCGCGCTGGTCAGGCACGCCGGACGCCGAAACGTGTCCCTCACGCCGAAGGGGATCACGGCGTTCAGGGCGACGCACCAGCTCGGTTCCGGATCCAAGATCAAATCGAAAGACCGCGGACGTGCTCGTCGATCTACTCCCGCCCGTCGGCGGCCGCCCGGCGAGCCGGGCTGGACGATATGACTGGTACCGCCGCATCGTGATGACGCAGGGCTTCCGCTGGCAGAGTGGACCGAACCGGATGAACGTGGTCGGCCTGCGCGGCTTCGATCCGTCCCAAGGGAAGAACAACAACGCGTTCAACAGGTGGAACGATACGATCGCGTTCGTGTGGAAGGACGGCGCGGGCCACGTGCACGTGCACGAGTTCGACGCGACCACCGACCCGGGCTACAAGTCGTACTACGACACGCCCGACGCGAACGGCGACGGCTCGGGCGACGTGGCGCATCTTCGACCCGGCCAGTACGAGTACCGCGAGGGGACGCATCACGGCCTCTACGGCGCCGGGAATCCGACGATCAACGTGCCCGTGGATCGGGACACGAACCACGACGGTCGCATCGAGAACGGCGAGCGCGCCGCCTCGATCCAGCGCAGCGACGTCGGCTACGGGATCAACATCCACTGGGGTCCCGGCTCCGACATCGGCTCGGTCGGGATCTACTCGCTCGGCTGCCAGGTGGTGACGCTCTCGTACAACGCGTTCCGCGCGCAGATCTCGCCCCTCCTGGGGATGAACCATGAGGTGCCGTACACGCTGGTGGAGATGTCTTCGGTCGCGTGAGGCGCAACGGCCAGGCCGCTACTTCGCTTCCATCAGCGTCTTGAGATCGCGCTCGAGCTGCTCGGCGGTAAACTTGCTGACCTTGACCGGCACGTGCGTCGCGGGAGAGGTGGCGTAGTACTCGGCCTTCTTGTCCTCGCCTTTGCGAACCAGCTTGGTGGTGCCGAACGACTTCTCGTTCTCGCCGTACCAGGTCACCTCTAGGATGGGGACGGCGTCTTCGAGCGCGCCATCGTCAGCGAGGTATTCGACGACCACCAGCTTGTCGAGCTTATCGAGATAGTTCTCGAGGGTCTCCATCTTGGTATCGGGCGCCGAGGCGTCGGACCAGAAGGCGTCCTTGGCCGAGAGCCGGTTCTTGTGGAGGCCGGTCTTGGTCCCGGCGCTCGAGCTGATCACGACCTTCTCGATCTCCTCCATCTTCTCGGTCCGCAGCTTTCGCTGCATGAAGCGTCCCTCTGGGAACTCGAGATCCGAGATCGACCGCGACTCCACCAGGAAGACCTCCGGATCGCCCTGCGGCCTCACGTAGAAGTCGCGTGAGCCGCTGGTGCGGCCGCCGATGTCGAACACCTTCTTCTTGCCGCTGTAACGGATCTCGAGCCGTCGTTCCGGCTTCTCCAGCGCGGTCTGCTTCAGCTCGTCGGCCGTGAGGTTCTTGCCGAGGCTGCGCTGGGCCTGGAAGGGCGCCAGCTTGGCCAGGTGCTCGGTGAAGATCTCGTTTCCGGCGAAGCCGCGCTTCTTGCCCTTGCTCTCGATCTCGAACCACGGGTAGTGCGCTCCGGCGTCGTCCTTGAAGGAGACCGCCACCGTCTGCGTCTTCGCGTACAGCGTGAGACCCTCGACCGCCTCCTTCTTCACGTCGAAGATCGTCACCGCGATCTCCTTCGTCGGCGTGTCGTCCTTGGTCCAGGAGAGGTACGCGCCGACCAGGAGGGCGGCGAGCAGCGCTCCGTATACCTTGATCTCGTTCATGACCGTCGCCTCCCGCGGATCAGGAAGAATCCCGCGAGCAAAACCAGGAGCGGCACTCCGAAGGTGGTGCCGTAGAAGAGCAGGGCGTCGTCCTCCTTGCGGTGGATGATCTTCACGTCCTTCTCGGCCACCGTCGGGATCACCGGGTCCTGCGTGAGCTGGAGCCAGTAGACGACGTCGGCCATCAACAGGACGTTCCCCTGGACCAGCCCGATCGAGATCGTCGGCGACGACGTCGGCGTCGGCGAGGACGAAGACGCGCCCCTCGTCCTCCTTCTTGCCGGTGGTGGAGGTCCGGGTGACCGCCGCCGCCAGGCCGAAGATGTCCTTCTTTTCGCCCTCGTCGAGCTCCAGGTTGTTGTTGGCGTCGGCGAACGTGTCGGGAACCGTGGTCAGCACCATGTCGGTCTTGATCTTGTCGAGCTTCGCCTTCCCGGAGGCCAGCGAGCCTGACTTGTAGAAGACGGTGGCCAGCTTCTCGTTCCGCGTCATCGTGCTGACGGAGGCGTGCGAGCTGTACTTGTTCGACCAGATGAAGGCGCGGTCCGCCTTGGTCCGGGTGAGCGGTGCGTTCGTGCGCTCGTTGGCGAGCAGCGTCTTGTCGAACGTCAGGTCGTACGCCGAGAGGAAGTCCTTCATCGGGTCGCCGTCGCGCTCGCCCTCGAGGGTGAGGAACACGCGGCCGCCCTTCTCGACGAACTTGTGGAGCGTCTCCACCTCACCCTGGAGGAACGGCTTCTCCGGACCCATGATGAACACCACGGAGGCGTCCTTCGGGATCTCGGTGGCCAGGCCTTCGGCGACGCCGAGCGGCTTCACGGTGAACTGCCAGGCCTCCAGCTGCTGCTTGAGGAGCTTGACGGTGGGACGCTTGTCGTCCTCGTGCGCAGCCCGGTCGGCGCGCTCCTCGTGGCCCCGGGTGAAGTATGCGACCTTCTTCTCGGTCGTCACCTTGATCAACGACTTGAGGAAGTTCTGGTCGAACCGGCGCAGGTTGCTGCGCGCGGTGCGCTCGTCGGTACCGATGCGCGTCTTCTCGACCGCCTTCTCGTGCATGATGGCGACGTAGCCGTTCTCGGTGACCTTCGCGTCCTTGGCGGAGATCGCTCGCGAGCGCCTGGTCGACGGTCTCCACGGTCAGGTTCGAGTTCTCCGCCACCAGCGGATCGAAGTAGCTCTTGAGCGTCTCGGCGACATCGCTGGCCCGCGGGAAGAACAGCACCACGCGCACCGGTTTGGTGAGGTCGCGGATGGCCCGGTGGGTGACGTCGGAGGCGGTGGCCCGGTTGCCGGCCGAGAGGTCCCACTTCACCTCGTGCCGGTTGGCGATGTAGTTCGCCAGGAACACGCACGAGAGCAGGAGCCCGAGGGCCATTCCGGTCTGGAAGGTCCGCCGCACGCGCTGGTGCTCGTAGCGGCCGATGTACGCCGTCGGGGTGGTGGCGATCTCAATCGCGATCAGCGGCAGGAGCGAGCAGACCAGGAGGATCGGCCACGCCACCCAGAGCATGCCGCGGATCTTCTCGGAGTCCGGGTTGTCGCCGTGGAAGACGCCGGGGATCAACGCGTAGAGGCCCACGGCGCAGGCGATCGCGACCGTGAGGCTGAAGATGAGGATCGCGACCGGGCGCGACTGCTCGGTGGCGCTGGAGAGCTCCTTGGCACGCCACGCGATCGCCGCCAGCAGGGCCGCGGTGGTGATGGCGGCGATGGAGAGGCGCACCGTCTCGTCGGCCGAGTAGACGCGCTCGCCGACGAACAGGAGGAGCAGCACGGCGCCGACGACCCAGGTGGGCCAGCTCTCGTGGATCCGTTTGGTCATCACAACCTCCACCTGCGGGACTCGAGGACGTTCCGGGCGGCCACCAGGAACACCAGCGAGACCGAGCCGTAGTAGACGAGGTTGGCCAGCGTGATGGTCCCCTCCATGAACGGGTTGAAGTGTTTGTCGTGGAGGGTCAGGTAGCCGATGATGTCGCCGAGCGCGCCGTCGACGACGCGCGCCAGCGTCCACAGCACCAGCATCACCACCGTGATGACCAGGGAGATGATCGCGGCGACCAGCTGCGATCGGACCAGGGCGCTCCCAAACATCCCGATCGCGACCCCGGCCGACCCGATACAGAGCACGCCCACGTAGCCGGCGAAGATGTGCCCGAACGAGACCGCACCGTTGTAGAAGACCAAGAGCGGCATGTAGACGCTGATCGCGGTGAAGAGCCCGATCATCACCATCGCGGACACGTACTTGGCGGCGACGATCTGGCCCTCGCGGAGCGACGAGGTGGTCAAGAGCGGAAGCGTCCCGTTTTGCCGCTCCTCGGCGATGAGCCGCATCGCCAGCAAGACGCCGGTGGCGACCGCGCAGCCGCTGCAGTCGTAGAAGAAGCGACTCAGGACGTCGCTCGAGTACTTGGGCGTGCTCCCGACGGCGTCGATGTTGTAGAGCAGCCCGAGAAACAGGAGCAGGGCCGCCAGGATCACGTAGCCGCTCCAGGTAGTCAGGTACTGGCCGAGCTCGCGGCGGACGACCAGCATCATCAATCGCGCCGCGTTCGGCTTCGTTCGTGCGGGGCTCATGCGGCCTCCTTGGTCAGCTCGACGAAGAGCGACTCGAGCTTGTTCTGGATCGGCTCCATCCGGCGCAGGCCGAGCCGGGCGCCCACGATCATCGCGGAGAGCTCCTCGGCCATCCGGCCGTCGCTGAGCTCTGCCTGGACGACGTGGACCTCCCCGTCGCTCGAGCTCTTGGTCCACGAGGCGATCAGGCCGGTGACGCGGCCCTCCTCGAAGGTCTCCTTGAGGAGCTCGAGCCGGCCCTTGACCTCGACCACGATCGCGATGGACGCGGACTTCGCGATCTCGTTCTCGGTCCCGACGGCCACCATCTCGCCGCCGCGGATCACCATCAGGCGATCGCAGGTCTGCTTGATCTCGGGGAGGTTGTGGCTGGAAATGAGGACCGTGTGCTTGTCCTTGAGAGAGCGGATCAGCTCCCGCATCTCGATGATCTGGACCGGATCGAGGCCCCCGGTGGGCTCGTCGAGGATCACCAGGGCGGGCTCGTGGATGACGGCCTGACAGATGCCGATCCGCTGCCGGAAGCCGTGCGACAGATTTCCGATCAGATCGTTCCGGCGGTCCTTCGACTGCGTCAACTCGAGGACGTCCTCCACGCGGCCGCCCACCTGGCTGTCCTCGACCCCGCGCAGCCGGGCGGCGAACTCGAGGTAGCTCTGGACGGTCATGTCGTCGTAGAGCGGGGGGCGCTCCGGCAGGAACCCGATCCTCCAGCGGACGTCGGCGGCATCGGAGGCCAGCATGTCCTGGCCGTCGATGGTGATCGTCCCCGACGAGGGCGCGAGCAGGCCGGCGAGCATGCGGAGCGTCGTGGTCTTGCCGGCGCCGTTGAGACCGAGGAAACCCACGATCTCTCGATCCTCGATTGCGAGCGTCAGGCCGCGAACGGCGCATCGGCTCCCGTAGAATTTGGTGAGGGCCTCTGTACGGATCATGGCATTAAGGCGAGCGATTCAACTCCAAACCGGGATGGTGTCAACGGCAAAGTCCCGAAACACGTCGGGATTCTCCCGTGGGCTTGCTCCCGAATGGAATCTCTGACCGACTGCCTCTCCCGTGAGCGAGGATGCCCTTGAGACCGTGGGACCCCGCGCGGTGGCGACGCGTTTCGCACGCTACCAGCGACTCGCGGTGCGGCAGCGAAAGAAGTGGCTCGAGATCCTCCTGTCGCTCGAGCTGCGCAACACCTACGACGTCTTCGACGAGACCGAGGTCGCGGTCTTCAAGGTCCAAGAGGTCGGCTCCGGCGTCCTCGGGCTCCTGGGACGCCTGATCCTGGGGACGACGCGTCCGTTTCGCGTCGCCGTCACAGATCTCACCACCGGTGAGATTGTCCTCCAGCTCGTCCGCCCCTATCGCTTCATCTTCCACGAGCTCGAGGTGCGGGCCTCCAATGGGGAGAAGATCGGGAAGATCCGGCGGCGGTGGAGCTGGGTCCGGCGCATCTACAGTATCGAGGACGCTCAGGGGAACGAGGTCGCCACCTTGCTCGGCCCGTTCCTCAAGCCGTGGACGTTCGAGATCAAGCAGGGCGAGAAGACCATCGGCCAGGTCCAGAAGAAGTGGAGCGGCCTCGGCAAGGAGCTCTTCTCGGACGCCGACAACTTCGGGGTCGATCTGGGAAAGATCAAGGATCCAACCCTGAAGAGCCTCGCGTTCGCGTCGATCGTGCTGATCGACGTGGTCCACTTCGAACGCATGAAGGGTTGAGCGTGGATCTCTCGCCGTTCGCCAATGAGCGGGTGACCGTCGCCGTTCCGGACGCGACCCGGCCGCTGGATCCGAAGGTGATCGAGCGCCTGATCGGCGGTCTCCTCGGCGTCGGGGCCGAGCCGACGATCGTGGTGGCTCTCGGGTTACACCGGCGGATGACCGAGGTCGAGCTGGGGCCGCTGGCGGCGATCGCGGGCCGCGCCGGGATCCCGCTCCTCCAGCACGACCCGCACGCGTCGCGGATCCTGAAGCGGCGATCCGATCATCGCCGTCGGTCTGGTGGAGCCGCACCAGTACGCCGGCTTCTCGGGCGGCGTGAAGACCGTCGTGATCGGCTGCGGCTCGGCGAAGACCATCGCCCGTCTTCACGGCCTCCCGTTCCTGCGTGATCCCGGGACGCGCATCGGGTGCATCGAGGGCAACCCGTTTCAAGCCGAGCTGCAGCGGCTGGCGGCACCGCTTCCGATCTGGGCGCTCCAGATTGTGCCGGGCGGCGGCGAGCACTTCGGGCCGGTCGGCGAGGCGTTCGCGCGTGCGGTCGCCGAGGCGTCCGAGCGATGCTTCGAGCCGGTCGACGCGCCGCTCGACTGGATGCACCTGATCGTGCCGCCTTCGAAGGCGCTCAGCTTCTATCAGGCCTCGCGGGCCGCCACGTACGTCGCGCTGGTGGATCGGTCCGCGATCCGGCAGGGCGGGCATGTGATGATGGAGGCGGCCTGTCCCGAGGGGCTGGGGCTCGGCGCGGGCGAGCTCGCTTTTGCGCGTGCGCTGGCCCGCGGGCGCGCCTCGCTCCTCGACGAGCTCGCCCGGGACGATCGCGAGATTGCGGGCGGCGAGCAGCGAGCGTATGTGCTGGCGCAGGCGCTCGAACGTGTGCGCATCACGGTCGTGGGCGCCCCGAGGATGCCCGAGCTGGAGCGCTTCGGGATCGAGCAGCGGGCGGTGGTGGGCACGCCGGCGGGACGCGGCGGTCTTTTCGAGGATCCGTTTCACCGCCTGCCGCGGCTGGGAGCGAAGGTCGGAGGACCAACGTGAAGTGGGTGTTGCGGTTGCTGCTGGTGCTGTTGGTCGCGGCGGGCGCCGCGGTCGGCTACGCGACCTGGGTCGTCGAGCGTCAGGGTCTCGAGCCGACCGAGGTCGCGTACGACGGCGCCGAGATCAAGCTCGACGCCCACGGCATCCCCACGATCGCCGCCCCCGATTGGGAGAAGGTGATCGAGGCGCAAGGCTTCATGCACGCGGCCAACCGGATGTTCCAGATGGACCTCTTCCGGCGCGCCGGCGCCGGGCGTCTCTCCGAGCTGTTCGGACCGGCCACCATCGAGATCGATCGCCGGCACCGCGAAGAGGACTGGACCGGAGTCGCGGATCGCGCCGTCGAGTCGCTCGATCCGAACCAACGGATGCAGCTGGAGGCATACGCCCGCGGGGTCAACCGTTACATTCGAGAGAACGAAGGACGCTGGGGCATCGAGTATCTCCTCGTCGGCACCACTCCGGAGCCGTGGCTGGTCCGCGACAGTCTGCTGGTCCTCCTCAACATGTGCGATCAGCTGGCCGTCGGCGCCGCGGCCGAGGCTGAGGCCGAGGTGTGGCGGGAGAAGCTCACGCCCGAGTGGTACGCGTTCATGTTCCCCCGGAACCACCCGTGGAACGTGCCGCTCTTCGGTGAGACCAGCACGACCGCGATTGTCGTCCCGGAAGAGAAGCTGCCGGCGCAGCCGATCGGGCCGGGCGAGCTGGCGATGGCGCGCCCGCTCGAGGAGGAGACGCTCGGCGCCAGCAACTCCTGGGGGTGGTGCGGGAAGACCGGCTGCTTCCTCGCGAACGATCCGCACCTGGGCGCGACCGTGCCGCACCTGTGGTACGCGGTGCGGCTGCGCATCTCGCCGAAGCACTGGGTCGTCGGCGTGTCGATCCCCGGGCTGCCCGGGGTGGTGCTCGGCATGAATCCGTACCTGGCGTGGGCGTTCACGAACGTCGGTGAGGACGTCGACGACTACCTCCTCGAGAAGGTCGAAGGCGACCGCTACCTGTCCGAGATTGTCGACGGCAAAGAGGTATGGAAGCCGATCGAGACGCACCCCTACGAGATCCGAGTCCGGGGCGGAGCACCGGTGACAGGGGTGGCGCGCTTCACCGAGCGAGGTCCGCTATCGGCGCGCCCGAACCTCGAGGGCCTGTACTCCCGGCAATGGCTCCCGCTGAAGAAGGGCATGCTCGGCTACGCGAGCCGCATGAACGAGGCGACCAGCTGGAAGGAGATGAACGAGGCGCTGGACGCGATGTCGGTCCCGGCTCAGAACGTGCTGATCATGGATCGGCACGGCAACCTCGGCTACCGCGCCAGCGGCACCGGCGTGGTGCGTCGAGTGACCGGCCGCCGGCCGCAGCCCGCGCTCGAAGGACAGTGGGTCGGGTACCAGCCCCGGTCGACCCGCCCCCGGCTGCTCTATTACGTCACCGGCACGTCGACGCAGCCGCGATCGATTGCCACCGCCAATCAGCGGATCTCGGCGCGACCCGTTCGGCCAGCGCTGGACCGAGGACCTCCGGATCCACCGGATCCGCGAGATGCTCTCGGCGCGGGACGACTTCTCGCGCGCCGACATGAACGCGATGCAGCTCGACACCCAGAGCGAGTACCACCGCCGCCTCATCCAGTGGATGGCGGCCCGCACGACGGTGCCCGAGCGCTGGAAGAGGTGGAAAGGCGAGGCCACCGCCGACGCCGATACGTTCACCGACGCCATCGAGGTCGAGCGCCTGTTCGAGCAGCTCCTGGTGAACCGCGTGCGCGCCCACTTCGGGGTTCCCGACGACGTTCGCTACTCGGCGCGGCTCGACAGCGCCTGGGTGCTGACGGCGCTGGGCGCGAAGGGAGCGCTGGCAGCGTTCGGCCTCGACGAGACCGAGGTCGCCGAGTCGATCGTGGCGCGCGTGACCGGCGTGAAGCGGGCGCCGTATTTCATCGCCAACCGCTGGCAGGCGCAGCACCCGTTCGTGGGGCGCATCCCGCTGGTCGGCGACTTCTTTCGCGTGGACGAGCCGGAGCAAGCGGGCTGGCACGACGTGGTGCGCGTGGAGCAGCCGAAGTACGGCGCATCGACGCGGCTGGTGTGGGATCTCGTCCGACCCGATGAACAGCACCTGGTCGCTTCCCGTGGGGCAGTCAGGGCACGTACGGTCGTCGCACTACTCGGACTTCCAGTCGGACTGGTTCGACCATCGGCCGATGAAGGTGTTCGACGACAGCTTCGAGTGGTGGGTCAGTCCGGATCGATGAACGTCACCACGTCGGGAGCGTCGCCCATCTCGACCTGATGGATCGCGGTCATCACGACGCCCCCGCCCTCCGTCGCGATCATGCGCGTGATGCCGTTGGAGCCCAGCTGGAGCGGCTCGCAATAGCCGAGCGCCGGATTGTACTCGGTGACGAAGCCGTTGATCCCCCCGGAGAGAAAGCCGCGGCCGAACGGCGCCAGCGCTCGCACGACGGTGGATGACGGGGGATCATCGATGACGCGCCAGCCGCCACCGTCGTCGTCGCGGATCCAGTGACGGCCGGCCAAGGTGCCGGCCACCGTACCCAGCGCGTCGACGTGCGTGATCGCGTTGAGGCCCGGCGCTCCCGCTCCACCCGCCACCGGCTCTTCGGTGAGGCTGCCGTGGTCGTACACGATCGCGGTGCTGTGTCGCGGCCCGATCATCACCGCCCGCGACGGTCCGAGCAGCGCCGCTCCGGGGGAGTCGTGCCCGCCGACCGGATCGTCGACCAGCACCTCCCAGGCGCCCGCCGCGAGGTGATCGATCACTCCGTTCCGGCTGACCGCGAACAGCTCGAGAGGCGCCGCGGTCGTCCCGGCGAGGTCGCCCGTGTCGCCGTCGCCGGATCGCGAGGCGGTGGTGCCGGCCGGTGCGAAGCCTGAGTCGAGCCGATAGGTGGCGAGCTCGCCGCCGGCACCGAGCAGCCAGACCGTATCGGTGGCGTCGGTGAAGGCGGCGACGTGCGGCGTGGTGGTCGGCGTGTCGATCGGCGACGCGGACTGGTGGGTGACCAGGAAGAAGCGGCCCGCCACCGAGCCGAACAGATAACGGTCACCTCCGAGCGGTGCCAGCACGCGGCCCCCGGTCCCCGGCGTTCCCGAAAGCTCGACCGCAGTCACGGAGAACCGCGTGCAGGCGACGCTGGACGCCAGCCGGAGCGCAGCCACCGGCTCGGGCGGCGAGGCCAGCGGCGCCCAGGCTCCGAGGATTCCGCCCGCGAAGGCGGCCTCCAGGATCTCGGCCGCGGGAGGTAGCGGCGCGCCGCCCTCTTCGATGGCTTGCCATCCGGAGCGGAGGCCGAACTCGGCCAGCGGGCGATCGAGGTAGAGCGCGATCAGCGACGCGGTCCGAGAGCGGTGGAGGCGGAGGTTCGGGAAGCGCGGGGGCGGCGGCGTCGAGGTCGGCGCCGAAGACGCGGGGCGGATCCTCGGCCTCGACGACGACCAGGAGGAGCGAGGCGTGGTGACCTGCGGGGGCCGGCGGCTCGAGGGCCACGACCTGATGACAGGCAGCGACGATCGTGACGACGAAGAGCGCGCGCACGGCTAGACGAAGTGCGGCATGACCTGCTCGGCGAAGGTCCGGATCGACTCCATGATCAACTCGTGCGGCACCGTGCCCATCTGCATGACCAGGATCAGCTCGTCGACGCCGATCTCCACGAAGCGCTCGATCGTTCTCGCGCGCACAGGCGGGATCGCCGACGATCGTGGCCATCTGCGATCCATCGGCGTTGCGCTGGGCCATGGCGTCCCCGAGCTCTTGCGCGGGCGAGGGACTCGCGGTGGCACGTCGAGCTCGCCGACCGGGCGATCACCTCCGAGGTAGTAGCGCGCCGAGCGCTCTCCAGGAAGAAGCGCGCGCCGCGAAAGCCGTGCACGCAAGCCTTGCGGTCGTCCGGGAGCACCAGCGTCGCCGGCGTGCACGCGAAGTGATCGTTCGACGGCGCGGCCGACCGGCGCGGCGTGCGCGACCGCCTTGCGGTACTCGCGGACCTTCTCCTCCAGATAGTCGTCGGTTCCGAACGCGAAGTTGAGCGCGCCCAGCCCGAGCGCGCCCGACGTGCTCGGCGCGTGTCGGGCTTCGAGCAGGCGGCGAACATCGGCGGGTGCGGCTCCTGCACCGGCTTGGGGAGCACCTGCGTCGGAGGGATGTCGAAGAAGCGGCCCTTGTACTCGAAGACGTCCGAGCGCCCACATCTTGCGGGATCATCTCGAGCGCCTCGAGCCACTGATCGTGGAGCGTCGAGAGGTCGTTCTCGAAGGCGTGCTTGCTCCACCAGGGACGAGCTCTTGCCCGAGCCCCAGTTGACGCGCCCGCCGGAGAGGATGTCGAGCGCGGCGATGCGCTCCGCGATCGCGGATGGGGTGGTTGTAGCGGTGGGGGAGGCAGCGTGACGCCGTGGCCGATGCGGATGCGTCTTCGTCCGCGCCGCTACGAACGAGAGGAAGATCTCCGGCGCCGAGGAGTGCGAGTACTCGTAGAGGCCGTGGTGCTCGACCTCCCAGATGCAGTGATAGCCCAGCTCGATCGGCCAGCTCCGCCTGCTCCAGGCAGTCGCGGAAGAGCTGCCGCCTCCGTCTCGCGCGTCGGGTCGGGAGATCTGCATCTCGTAGAAGAGGGAGAATTTCACAGGGCACCCCCGCGCTGGAACCATTGTGCGAACATCCGCGCGGCGCGACCGCGCATCCCCTCGGCGGTCTGGGCGTTGCGGAGACGCTGCGACATCGCGCCGATCACGAACGAGGCGGCGGTGTCGCCGTGCAGCTTCACCTTCCCGGTGAGCTGCGCGGTCGAGTAGCTGGTCCGGCCGCTCAGGATGTCCTTGAAGAGCGCCGCCGGGAGCGTCGCCACCGAGGTCGGCGGTCGCGGGATACCGCGCCGGAACGTCAGCCCTCCGTCCTCGACGATGACCGTGATGTCGCCGCCTCCCTTGCCCGTGAGCTCCAGATGGATCCGCGAGCGCATCCCCACCAGATCGTGCTGCTGTGAGCGATCCCGCTTCGCCATCGCCGACATCAGCCTCACCACCGCCGCGATCTTCGGATCGAGCCGACCGGGCGACGTCTCGAGATACCTCTCCATCACCGCCACCGACGTATCGCACGACGGAGACCAGCCCAGCTCGCGCCGCGCCTTCTCGCTGTCGATGATCATCGGGACCTCGCCGTTCTCGCGCCACGTCGGATCGACCGGCTCGCCGATCCCGAACCGCGCCAGCGCCTCGCCGACCACGGCGGCCGCCAGGAGCGCGGCGCGCGGCGGCTGGAAGGTCCGCAGCCCGGTGGCGGCGGCCAGCTCGCCCGCGCTCTTCGGATCGCGCGCGGCCAGGTTGAACGCGCCCCGCGCTCCCTGCGAGAGCGCGAGGACCGCGGCGGCGGCGACGTCCTCGTCCCAGACGATCGGCAGCTTCGCGTCGGAGGTGGCCGGGAAGAAGCCGCGATCGAGCGCGCGCCCGAGCAGCTTCGCGAGCGGATTCTGGAAGTGCGTGCCGATCAGGATCGCCGGACGGAGCCGCGCGATCGCGACTTCGGGGTGGGCCTGCTCCAACGTGTCGAGGTGCTCCTCCACCCGATACTTCGCCGCCGAGTACGGAAAGTCGGGCTGGTACACGCGCGGGGTGCTCTCGACGATCGGGATCGGATGGCCGGGCACCACGCCGTACTGGGCGATCGAGGAGGCATAGACGATCCGCTTCACTCCCGCCTGCACGGCCGCCCGGAAGACGTTCTTGCTTCCCTCCACGTTGACCGCATCGAAGACCTCGCGGGGGACCTTCGTCGTCACGATGAACGCCAGGTGGATGAGCGCGTCGGCGCCGGCCAGGTGCTGCTCCAGATCCGGCGCGCGCACGTCGGCGATGATCGGCTCGAGCTTTCCGCTCACCACCAGCGGCGGCTGGAGATCGAGCGCCACGATACGCTTGAACGGGCGCCCGTCGATCAGGCGACGGAGCACCGCGGTGCCGAGCTGCCCGGACGCTCCCGTCACGACCACGCGCATCGCGGCACTAAAGCATGCCGTCTGCGGTCCCGGCGACCACCTGCGGACGTTGACCACGACCGCTCACATTCGGTGGAGGGGGCGAGGTCCCAATACCTCCCCAAGGTTCCCTCGAGTCGCCATCCCGCCGTGAGGTCCTCCACGCGTATGCCGTGGAACACAGATTGCGGGTCGTCCCCAGGCGGTGGTTCGAGCAATCGCGATCTCGTGCGTCGTCACATGTGTGTGCGCGTGCGCAGAGCGACGCACGACCATCATCGCGGAGAAGGGCCGGCTGGAGGTCGAGTCGACGCAGGTCGACTTCGGCGAGGTCACGCTCGGGGACCGGCGGACCGCGACCGTGCGGTTGAAGAACACGGGCGGCGATCAGGTCGACCTCTGCCTGCCGCGTCTCTCGGACGAGGGCTGCACGGTGGCGAGCCGTCTCAATCCGGCGGACCAGCCCTTCGAGTGGCCGCTCCGTGACATGCGCTGGTCGCTCCTGCCTTCCGAGTCGCTCGAGTTCACGGTCGCGTTCGAGCCCGATCGCGCCGCGGACTTCGGATCGACCCTCCGGATCGGCCACAACGGCAGCAACGGGCCGGACCTCGGGATCTCGCTGACCGGTCGAGGTGTCACGCCGGCCGCGGTCTTCTCCGATACGACGATCGACTTCGGCCCGATCGCGCTCGGGACCACCGCCGTGCACACCGTGATGGTCGAGAACCGCACCGCGCCGCCCGCCTCGGTGATGCTCAACCTCTCCTTGGTGGGCACGTCGACGGCCTTCCAGCTGCCCACAAGCCCGACGATCAGCGTGCCGCCCGGCGTGCAGGTTCCGCTCGAGGTGCGCTTCTCGCCGCTCGGCGAGCGGGCGTTCCAGGCACAGGTGGCGATCGCGTATTGTCCGGGCTGCCTCCAATCGATCGACCTCATCGGGCGAGGGGTGGCTCCGCGCCTCGACGTCGAGCCGCGTGAGCTCACGTTCGCTGCGCACGACGATCGATCGCCTGCCACGCTGCCGCTCGAGATCAGGAGCACCGGCAGCGGTCCGCTCACCGTGCTCGGGTTCGAGGTCCGCGACGGACCGGCCGACGAGCTCGACGTGCTCGTCGACGCACTGCCGCTCGTGCTCATGCCGGGCGAGTCGGCGACGGTTCAGGTGGAGCACCGCGGACGCGTGCCCGGTGTCGACGTGGCCACCCTGGTGGTGCTGAGCGACGCCTGGCAACAGCCGGAGCTCCGCCTCCCGGTCCTGGCCGAGTCCACGGGCCCGAACGTGGAGGTGATCCCGCGGGCGCTCGACTTCGGCGCGGTGCGGCCGAACGCCACCTCCCAGCGCACCGTGGTGGTGGAGAACACCGGCAACCGGCCCCTCACGCTCACCGGGATCCAAATCTCCCCCGCCGGCAATCTGCGCGTGGCTCCGCCGGTCCTCCCGGCGGTGCTGGGGCCGGGCGAGCGGTTGATCCTGCCCGTCTCGTTCTCACCGCTGGCCGCGGGCGCGGTCCAGGCGACGCTGGTGATCGCCTCCGACGACGCGGACGAAGGCGCGCTCCTGGTGCCGGTCGCCGGCGTGGGCGGAGAGCCGACCGGCTGCTCCATCTCGGCCGCACCGCCCGCCCTCGAATCTGGGACAGCGCGAGCGCGGCGTCACCTCGCTCCACCGCGTCGAGCTGCGCAATGTCGGGCCGGCGCGGTGCACGCTGTCCAGCCCGAGCGTCTCCGGAGATGCCGCCTTCTCGCTGGCCGCCGGGACGCCGAACCAGCTCCAGATCGAGCCCGGCGCCTCGGTCGCGCTCCCGTTCGAGGTCGCACCGGCCGCGTACGGCACGTTCCAGGCGGTGCTCCAGGTCGGCACCGACGATCCCACTCAGCCGACCGCGACGATCCCGCTGGAAGCCTCGAGCGCCGCCGGCTCCGCCCGGGTCACGCCGCTCGCGATCGAGTTCGGTCGCGTTACGCCGTCCTGCCGATCGGGGCCGCGCACGATCTCCATCCACTCCTTCGGACGTACGGCCGTCGTCGATGCGATCAGCCTCGACCCCACCTCTTCGAGCGAGTTCGAGCTGGGGACCGCGGCGCTGCCTGCGACGGTCGGTGCGAATCAGACGATGCAGGTGCCGATCCGCTACCGGCCGAGCGGGGAGGGCGAAGACTTCGGGATCCTCTCGGTCACCATCGACGGCGTCGCCCGCGCAGTGCCGCTCCACGGGACCGGGACCACCGTCAGCCCGATCGAGGTGCAGCTCGCGCAATCGCCCGCGTCGAAGACCGACGTCCTCTTCGTCGTCAACAACACCAACACCACCAGCGCCGAGCGCGATCGTCTCGGGCAGGCCATCCAGCCCTTCTTCTTGTACGCGCAGGCGCAGGGCATCGACTTCCGCGTCGCGATGATGTCGATGGAGTACAACGTCGGCGACCGCGGCCGCTTCCTGGCCGAGCCGCCGCAGCGCGAGAAGGTGATCACCCCGCAGTCGGTCGATCCCGTGGGGACGTTTCGCTCGAACCTCGACAACGGCGGAAACGGAAACACCGGCGGGTTCGAGGCGGCCTTCCTGGCGCTGTCGGATCCGCTGCTCAACACCGACGACGCCGGCTTCCTCCGGCCCGAAGGCCTCCTGACCGTCATCTTCGTCTCGGACGAAGACGATCAATCGCAGGGAGACGTCGCGGCCTATCAGCGACACCTCGCCACCTTGAAAGCGGCCCGCGGGGGACGATTCCAAGCGCTCGCGATCGCGGGGACGGATCCGAACGACTGCCAGTCGGCGTTCGGCGCCGCCGACTACTCGCCGGCCTATCTCGCGCTCGCGGAAGAGACCGGCGGCATCTCTCAATCGTTCTGTCAGGACTGGAACCTCACCGTCCCCGCGATCGCACCGTATGCGTTCGGCCGGACGCGCCGCTTCCCGATCGACGGCGCCCCGGTCTCCACCTCGATCGAGGTCCGCGTGGACAACGACGTCATCCCGCGGACGGACGCGCAAGGTAACTTGCAGTGGACGTACTCCGCGCAGAGCGGCGCCATCCTCTTCTCCGAGGAAGCCGCACCCGATTTCGGCGCACAGGTTCGGATCGCCTATGCGCTCGAGTGCCTGTGAGGCGCACGGTGACAGCAGAACAACGTCCCAGCACCACCAGTCACCGCGCACGGCGCGGCCCCCCGCCCTCGCCGCGGCCCCACGGGAGGTCGTTCGAGGCGGCGCAGATCCGCACGATCGATCCGCGGGCCAGGGGGAGCGTCATCCGACCGGCGCCCCTGCCGTTGCCCCGACCTCCTCGGTCACCGCCGCGGGATGCGACCAGCGCGAAGCTCCTGGTCGTGGCGTCGCTGATGAGCTTGGTCGTGATCGTGCTGTCGCTGGCGGTCCTGTGCCGGACCACGGGCGTGGCGCTCCCGCCGGGCGTGCGCGCGAAGCTCGACGCGCTCTTGCCGCTGCCCGCCCCGCCGGGACGGGCGGTCGCAGCGAGCCCCGCGATCCCGGCGGTGCCGCCCCAGAAGGCGGTGACCCCGGCGGCTCCCGGCGCGCCGAAGGCCGACCTGATGCTCACGATCGACGTCGAGCCCCACGACGCGAACCTGGTGGTGCATCCTACGGACGAGGGCTTCCAGGTGAAGGTGGCGGCCAGCGGCTACCAGCCGGCCACGCGGACGGTGGGGAAGGGCGTGGCCGAGCGGATCGCGCTCAAGCTCGAGCGGGCGCCGAAGAAGGCGGCCAAGAAGAAGAAGCGCCACGGCCCGAAGCGACGCTCGGCGAAGGCAAATTCGTCCTCCGACCCAGAGGTGTTCCTGACGGGGAGCGATCTATGAGCGCGTGGGCGCTGCCAGTGGCGCTGGCGCTCCTCGCCGGAGCTGCGCCCATGAGCGAGTCGGACCGCAAGGCCGAAGCCGCGCGCCTGCTCGCCGACGGGAACCGTGCGTTCGCCAGCGGAGCCCACGAGGAGGCGCTGTCGGACTATCAGCAGGCGTACGACATGTTCGCGTCGCCGAAGCTCTACTACAGCCTGGCGCGGGCGCTGGACGAGCTCGGCCGGCGCGAGGAGGCCGCGCACTTCTACGAGCGGTTCCTGGTGGAGTCGGGCGTCGAGTACCGGTCCTCGCTATACGAGCGGGCCCACGAGAAGCTCCGCGCCGCCTCGGTCGGTCTGGGCAAGCTGCGCCTGGACGCGAGCGTTCCCGGCGCCGTGCTCTTCGTCGACGGTGTCGAGCGCGCCACGTTGCCGACGACGCCGATCTACCTCGCCGAGGGCCGGCACGCGCTCCACGCCGAGCGCGCCGGCTTCACCCCGTTCGAGTCGAAGGTGAAGATCGACTCCGGACAGGTCACCTCGGTCACCGTCGACATGGTCCCGGTGCGGGTGGTCAAGGAGCCGCTTCCGAAGCCCGAGGTGTGTCCGGCCGAGCCGATCGAGATCGCGAAGGTGGCGCCGCCGCCCGAGGAGAGCTCGGTCCTGACGTCGTGGTGGTTCTGGAGTCTGATCGGCGTGGCCGCGGTGGCGGCGGTCGGGACAGGCGTGGGGCTGGCCATGCGCCACGATCCCGGCCCCCCCGAGCGCGAGCTCGGCGACGTGCCGCTGAGCGACTGGGGTCGACCGTGAAGATCGCGCTGGTCATGGTGCTGCTGGCGACGTCGTGGTCGTGCGGCCGCTACGACTGCACGCTCGACTCGCCGTCGCTCGACGTGGCGGTGCGACTGGGCGCGCTCGAGACCGCGCCGGCCTCGCTCGAAATGCTCGCTGAGATCGGCGGCGACCGGTACTCCACCCGCTTCGACGTGTCGCAGGCGCTCAGCGACGGCGAGACTTCGCTGCGTATCCAGCTGGGGCCTCAGGGCGGCCAACCCGTCGACGTCCTCCTGACGGCGCGGGCCTTCTCCGAGGCCGACGGGCGGGGCCAGATGCTCGCCGAGACCACGCACCTGGTCGCCGCCTCGCCCGACGGCTGTAACCAGGTCCTGATCGATCTGTGGCCGCGCCGCCTGGTCTGCGAGAGCAGCTGCACGGCCGACTGCAAGAACGCCGACCTCTGCCCGGTTCAGTGCGCCACCGGCTCGCGGTGCGACGTCGACTGCCGTCAGGCGGGCGAGTGCGCGGTCGCGTGCGATCCCGGCTCGAGCTGCAGCGTCGACTGCAGCGGCGCCGGCGACTGCAGCAAGATCCGCTGCGGCGCCGAGGCCTCCTGCGCCCTCTTCTGCGGTCCGGGTCAGCCCTGCGCGTACGCCGAGTGCGCCGGAATCCAGCAGACCTGCTCGGACGGCACGGTGGTGTGCAACGCGCATTGTTTGTAGAGTCGACGCCGACCACCCGTGAAGAAGCTCGTCGAGCGGGGACGCGTCTTCCTTCCCTGGATCTCGCTCGCGACCGGGATCGGCACCGGAGTGATCATGGACCGCCGCCCCGAGCGCGCGCCCTTGATCGCGATCGCGGCCGGCGTCGGCTGGTTCGTCCTCTCGGGTGGGCTCCTCGCCGGCAAGCTGATCACGAATCGCCTGGAGAAGCGACGCGAGCTGGCGGAGCGGCTGGTCGCGTTCTCGCACTTCGCGGGCATGCAGAGCATTACCCAGCTGTGCATCTTCTTCTCCTTTCCGTTCTACGTGCGGGCGGCCTCGCTCCGGCTCGATCACGCGGTGTTCCTCGGTCTGGTGGCCCTCGCCGGCGCCGTCTCGCTGTGGGACCCGCTCTACGAGTGGGTGCTGGCGCGCCCCTGGGCCCGAGCCTTCACCCAGGCCTTCGCCACGTTCTCGGGGCTCAACTGCGTGCTGCCGATCCTCGGGCTCAGCAACCGGGCCAGCCTCTACGTCTCGGCCGCCGCCACCGTGGTCGGATCGCCGCTGATCGCCTCGGTGGGTCGCCGCATCAAGGAGGGCGTGAGCCGTCCCTTGCTGCTCCAGCTGGCGGCCGCCTCGGCGATCCCGTTCCTCCTGGTGGCGGGGGCAGCCAGCGCGATTCCGCCCGCGCCGCTCCGGCTGACCGAGTCGGCGATCGGGACCCAGATCCGGGACAAGTCGGTGCTGGATCCGAGCACCTCCTTCGAGAGGGTGCCCGCCCAGCTGGTCTGCTTCACCTCGATCCGCGCGCCGAGAGGCCTGCGCGATCAGCTGCTTCACGTCTGGCGTCACGGCCGCTCGGTCCGCGATCGCGTCGTGCTGGACGTGGTGGGCGGTCGCGAGGCCGGCTATCGAACCTGGTCCATCAAGCAGAACCTGGGCGCAGAGCCCGACGGCAAGTGGAGCTGTACGGTGGAGACGGCCAGCGGTCAGGTGCTGGGGCGCGCCTCGGTGCGCATCGGGCCCACGGATCCATGAACAGCTCGTCGGCCGAGTCCATCAAGGTGGCGCAATCGAGATCGAGAGGCGCTCGCACCATCGGTCTTTCACCGAGGCTCCGATTGGGACAGACCGCGGGCGACCGGCGACAATCCACCTGCGTCGGATTCGGTTTGATGGCATGCGGCCTGCCGGTCTAGAAGGCGGGCAGGTCATGCGAAAGATCTCGATCCTCGCCGCGCTCGTCCTCCTCTCCTGTGCCGCCAGCAAGGACACCCGCCCGCCTGCGCACGAGGAGCACGAGGCCGCGTTCGAGAAGACGCCGATGATCCGCGAAGACGAGCCGAGGCTTCGAAACCTCAGGCGGCTGACCGACGGTGGTGAGAACGCGGAGGCCTACTGGAGCAAGGACGGCGCCGAGCTGATCTTCCAGTCCACGCGCAACGGCCTCGAGTGCGATCAGATCTTCCGCATGAACGCGGACGGCTCGGGCGTCCGGCAGGTCTCGGTGCCGGGCGGACGGACCACGTGCAGCTACATCCAGATCGACGGCTCGATCATCTACGCCTCGACGCACGGTCACGGCGGGGGCTGCCTGTGGAAGCCCGACTTCTCGCAGGGCTACGTCTGGCCGCTCTACCCCGAGATGGATATCTGGGCCGCCGATGCCGACGGCGCCAACCCCCACGTCCTCTTCGAGTCCCCCGGCTACGACGCCGAGGCGACCATCTGTCCCGTCGACGGCCGCATCATCTTCACCTCGAGCAAGGACGGCGACATCGACCTGTACGTGATGGACCGCGACGGGAAGAACGTGAAGCGGATGACCGACACGCCCGGCTACGACGGAGGCGCCTTCTTCTCCCCCGACTGCAGCAAGATCGTCTGGCGGGCCTCACGGCCGCAGGGAGAGGATCTCGAGAAGTTCCGCGCACTGCTGAAGCAACACATGGTCCGGCCGACCAGCCTCGAGATCTACGTGATGGACGCGGACGGCTCGAACGTGGTCCAGGTGACGCACAACGGGAAAGCCAACTTTGCGCCGTACCTCAACGCCGACAACCAGCATATCTTGTTCGCGAGCAACATGGATGATCCGAAGGGCCGCAACTTCGATATCTACATGATCCACACCGACGGCACCGGCCTCGAGCGCATCACCCGCAACCCGACCTTCGACGGTTTCCCGATGTGGACCCACGACAGCAAGCGGCTGGTCTTCGCCTCGAACCGCGCCGACTCGAAGCCGGGCGAGACGAACCTCTTCGTCGCCGACTTCGTCTGGGAGGAGTGAGCCATCTACCTCCTGCTCAACATCGGCCAGGCGCTGTTCCTCGCCTTCTGGACCTCCGTCTGCATCACGCTGGCCTTGATCGCCAGCGTGTTCTCCTCCGAGCTGCCGCTCTGGATGGCCCGCCACCTCTGGGCCCCCCCGCTGCTGTTCTTCGTGTTCTCCGACTTCGAGGTGCTCGAGGGCCCGCAGCTCGATCCGGGTCGCGCCTACGTCTTCGTGATGAACCACCAGAGCATGCTCGACATCCCGGTGGCCTTCGCCTTCATACCGCTCAACATCCGGTTCGTCTTCAAGAAGATCCTCTACTGGGTCCCGTTCCTCGGCTGGTTTCTCTGGCGCACCAAGATGGTCGCCGTCGACCGCCGTAACCCGATGCAGGCCTACGGCAGCCTCAGCGAAGGGGTTCGCCGGGCGAAGCGCGGGATCAGCATCATCGCCTATCCCGAGGGCACCCGGAGTACGGACGGCGAGATCCTCAAGTTCAAGCGTGGCCCCTTCGTCCTCGCCCAGGCCGCCGGTGCCGCCATCGTCCCGGTCGCGGTCGAAGGCACCGGTCACGTGCTTCCGCGCGCCGGCTTCCGCATCCGGGGCGGCCAGGTCCGCTTCAAGATCGGCGCCCCGATCGACACGGCCGAGTTTGGATCCGGCCACGCCGAGATCGATCGCCTCCGCCAGTCCGCGCGCCACGCGCTGATCGCGCTCCACCGCGAGATCGGCGGCAAGGGCGGCCCGCTCACCCCCGACCGCAAACAAAGAAAGAAGACGGAAGAAACCGCCGCCTCCGCGCTCTGACCAACGAAAGCGTCCGCTCCTACGGCGGTCACAGTCACCGTCACGGTCAACGTACGGAGCGCGATCCGAGCACCGGTCGGTACCCGAGCTCCGTTTCTTCGTGACCGTGCCGCGTGATGGTGACGGTGACGGTGACGGTGGGGGGAGATGCAGGCGGGTTGACCCGCCCCGCGCCGTACGGATACGGCGCATGGCCGTGGGCGTCGACTCGCTGACCGCCGCGATCCACTGGCTCGAGGATCTGCGCGAGACCGCGGAGCTCGATCTCCTCGGGCGCGCGGGTGCGATCGCGCGTGAGACCCGCGCGCACGCGCTCCGCGATCGGGCGGCGCGCCGGTACTTTCGCGCGTACCCGGACGCGAGGAGGCTGCGGCTCGGCGCCGCGGCGGGGCAGGCCGAGGGCTGGCTCGACGGTCGGTTCGATCTGAGCCGGCGCCTCCCGTTCGAGGACTCGTGCTTCGATGAGATTCTGATCGACGGCGCGCTCGAGTGTCTCGAGTACGCTCAGGGCTGCTTCAACCTCCGGGAGTGCCGGCGTGTGCTGAAGCCGAGCGGGCGGCTTCGCGTCGTCACCCACGACCTGGCCGCGCTGCTCGCGCTGTATCGTCCCGAGCGAACGGCGGCGGAGGAGGCGTACCTCCGCGAGCTCACCGACCGCTTCCTGCCCGGGCTCGGGCGGTACGAGCCGGTCTTTGTGGTGAACCTGGCGATGCGGTTCGAGCGGCACCGGTTCCTCTACGACGCGCCCCTCCTCGAGGAGTCCCTACGAGAGGCCGGCTTCGGCGAGGTCGAGCGCGGGGAGCCCAGGTCGATGGCGTCTCACCAGCGCTGCTGGATGTTCGCGATGAACGCGTACGGATAGCCCAGATCGATCGCGCTGGCCTCGTCGAGGCGCTTCACGTCGTCGGAGTCCAGCGAGAGCTGCGATGCGCGGAGGTTCTCGTCGAGCTGATCGATCGACCGGGCTCCAAAGATCACCGAGGTGACGGCCGGCTTACCGAGCAGCCACGAGAGCGACACCTGCGAGGCCGAGGCGTCCACCTTGGCCGCGACCTCCAGCACCGCATCGAGGATCTTCCAGTTGCGCTCGGCGTCGAAACGCGCGTAGCGCTCCTTCCACTTCTCGAGCCGCGAACCCTGCGGGGGCGGCTGGTTGCGCCGGTACTTGCCGGACAGGAAGCCTCCCGCCAGCGGTGACCAGGGCAGGATGCCGAGCCCGAACTTCTGACACGCGGGCACGTGCTCGCGCTCGAGCGAGCGCTCCAGCAAGCTGTACTGGGCCTGCAGCGCCGCGAAGCGGTGGAGGCGGTCACGCTGGCTGATCATCACGCTCTCGACCATTCGATAAGCGGCGTAGTTGCTGCAGCCGAAGTAGAGCACCTTGCCCTGGTGGACCAGGTCGTCGAGCGCGCCCACGATCTCTTCTTCGGGCGTCTCGATGTCCTGCATGTGGATCTGATAGAGGTCGATCCGATCGGTCTTCAACCTCCTGAGGCTGTCCTCGACCGCACGCATGATCCGATAGCGCGAGGCGCCGCTCCCGTTGGGGCCCTGCCGCATGCGGAACCGGAACTTGGTGGCGAGCACCACGTCGTCTCGCCGCTTGTCCTTCTCGAACCACTTTCCGATGACGCGCTCGGAGAGACCGTCCTGTCCGTAGACGTCCGCGGTGTCGATGAAGTTGATGCCCGCCTCCAGGGCGCGGTTCATGATCGCGAACGAGGTTTTCTCGTCCGCGCTCACCTTGTGCATCATCGAGGTCTCATCGGCTTCGCCGAACGTCATGGCGCCCAGGCAGAGCGTCGAGACCTTGACCCCCGTGTGGCCGAGATTCCGGTATTCCATGTCGCGGGCTTCGCGCCCGCGCCGGCGCGAGTCAAGACGCCGGCACCTCAATCGGGATCATGACCTTCTTGGCGAGCCGCTCGGCTGTGGCGAGAAAGTCCTCCTGGTAGCGGCTGCGGGCCAGCTCCAGCGAGCCACCCTCCTTCTTCTCCGCCCGCAGCACCGCGTCGTCGCCGTCGCGGGCCACCATGAACCTCGCCACGTGCGCGAGCATGACGGTCTCGCTGACGTCCTTGCTCGTGAGCAGCTTGCGCTCCACCACCACGAGCGTGCGGACGTTGGGATCGACGACCGCGGTCAGCGACTTGAGCACTCCGCCCGCGAGCGTGTACTCCCACTTCTCCATCGGCTCCAGCGGCCGCGCCAGCTTCTTGGGCGCGTCGATCGGCTCGCGCGCCACCATGTGGTCGACGTCGTGCACGCCGAGCACGACCGGGAGATCGATCGACTCCACGATCGCGCGGATCGCCTTGGCGCCCGGGGCCGCCTCCGCCTCCGCAGCCGGACGCTGGAAGCGCACCGACCGGACGAAGCCGGCCGGCTTGCCCGACTCGGCCGTCATGGCCGCGGTGTCCTCCCCGACGCGCGCGAACCCGCGCGGCCCGAGCGAGCGCTCCTCGAGCCTCGCCAGCAACGGCTCGGACTGGGCGACCTCCGCGTGCCGCGGGATGCGGAAGTCGACCACCAGATCGATCCGGCGCCCGTCCTCGCCCGCGCCGACCACGAGCCGGGTGGGCCGGAACTCAGCCTTCCCGAAGCGGTAGAGGAGCGAGCAGCCCCCGTCCTGCGGGGGACCGAGGCGATAGCGCGGTCCGAGCTTTGCCATCAGCTCGTCGACCCAGGTCTGGTCCATGGGCGGACCATAGGCAGTAGATCCGAACCCTGGCAACGCGGTTAGACTCGGACCGTGCGAGGTGCGCTCCTCGGCGCGATCGTCCTCGCGATCGCCCCGTCGCTCGGATGCCGGCAGCGGCTCCCGATCGAGGTCGGCGACACGGACTTCGAGTACGGCTTCATCGTCACCTACGGCTCGAGCGGTCCGCCCCTCCGCGTCAGCGACGTCTTCGGCGTGAAGGAGGGCCGGGTCGTCTTCGGCGGGCCGCCGGCCGTCACGCTCGAGGACAAGGAGACTCGGTTCGTCTTCGTGGCGCTCACTGCGGATCAGCTCCACCCATCCTTCGACCGCGACCGCGCCTCCGAGATGGAGGCCGTCCTCTCGCCGCCGCCGGACGACCTGGAGGTCGAGGGTACCGGCCTCACGCATCTGGTGGCGCGGACGGCGCTCCCCAAGGAGGCCGAGCTGCTCACGTCCGACCTCGCCACGGCGAGCGGGCCGTTGCGAGCGGTGGAGCCGACCGAGTTCGAGATCTACGAGCGGGTGACGCTCCGGATCCCGGTCGATCCGGAGCACTGCCAGATCGTGGGCCAGAGCCCGCTCGAGCCATTCGCCGCCGAGGAATCGCCCGCCGGCGAGGCGCCGATCCAGAACGTCCACTACCTCGATCGCGACCGCGCGCTGATCACCACCGTCCACCAGATCTTCGTCGTCGGGCGCGGCGCGGCCCAGCCCAGCAGCAGCTGGTCGATCCTCTCGGACCCCGGGAACCTCCAGAGGGACATCATGGTCGACACCGCGATCGGCCCGCTCGCCTCCGACGGCAGCCGGCGGCTGGTCACCGTGGGCGGGGACTTCGATCCGGAGGCCCCGGTCTACGGCAAGGTCTGGTCGCTCCACCTCAGCGCGACCGGAACGATCACGCTCGACGCGCCCACGGTGCCCATCCCGGGCGGCCGCATCCTCGCCGCCGTGTTTCGCCCCGACGGTCGCGCGCTGATCGGCGGCACGGACGGCCAACTCTTCGAGCTCGGCCCGGGCGATACCGAGCCGACCGCCGGTGCGGTCCTGCCGCACCGGACCGACCTTTCCGACTCCTTCTACGCGATGATCCCGACGTCGGTCGGCGGCTACACGATGCTCGCGGGCGAGCGCAACCATCTGTTCCTCTTTCGCGGAGACACGTTCACGTTTCAATTCATCATGTTCGAGGGCCTCGCCGGACCCGCCAGCCTGCGCTTCCGCGGTCTCGCCGCCGTCGAGGACGCCGAAGGCGCCGACTACTGGGCCGTGGGCGATCTCGGTCAGGTCGCTCGGAAGCGCGGCGATCGGGACTGGGTGCTCCTCTCCGAGGCCGGTCGAGCGCTGAGCTTTCCCCCGCGCTTCGCGCCGTGCGCCAGCCCCAGCGTTCCGCTCTCCTTCAACCGCATGGTCACCGTCATCGCGGCCTTCGAGGGGTACGTGCACCTCGGCTTCGAGGATTGCAACGCGGTCGCGGTGGTCCGCCGCTCCGATCAGTGCGTCTCGCTGGTGACGCCGGTGAACCGCGATGTCGCCTTCCAGACCAGCCATCCCGCGACGATCGATCGCCTCGATCGACGGTTGCTCGTCGGCTACACGGAAGGCCAGGTCTACGAGACCGTCCTCCCCTGAACGCCCTTTCCCGTGCCCTCTTTGACGTTGCCGTTCTCGGCTCGCCGCCGTAGCGGGTACTCATCCCATGAGCGATCCAGTCCTGTGTGAGCACCTCGAAGCGATCGGAGAAGTGCGTGCTCCCATGAAGCGGGTGTGCGCCGAGTGCGTTCGGATCGGTTCGGACTGGGTGCACCTTCGCACCTGCCAAACGTGCGGCGCCACGCTCTGTTGCGATGACTCCCCGCACCGCCACATGACCGCGCACAATCGCGCGACCGGGCATCCGGTGGTCGCCTCGGCCGAGCCCGGCGAGCGGTGGCTGTGGTGCTACCCGGACGAGCTGATGGCCGGCTACTGATCGAACCGACTAGGCTCCACCGATGACGACCAACGTCGAGCTCGATCCGAGCGATCCCTATTCCCGCACCGCGCAGACGTTTCCCACCTTGAGCGCCGAGATGGTCTCACGGGTCGCCGCCTTCGGCACGGAGCAGCGGGTCGCCAAGGGAGACGTGGTCTTCGAGCGCGGCCAGCGCAGCGCCGACTTCTTCCTGGTGCTCGAGGGGACCATCGAGATCTTCGATTCGACGCCTATGGGGCCGAACGTCTTCGTGGTGCACCACGAGCGCCAGTTCACCGGCGAGCTCGATCTGTTCAACGACCACCGGATGCTCGTCAGCGGGCGGGCCGGCACCGACGGTCGAGTCGTTCGCGTCAAGTCGGCGGACTTCCGGCGGATGGTGACGAACGAGCCGGACCTCGGCGAGGTCATCATGCGCGCGTTCATCCTCCGCCGCGTCGGGCTCATCCGCCACGCGCAGGGCGGTGTGGCCCTGATCGGGCCGGGGCGCGACGCCGACACGCTGCGGATCGAGCGCTTCTTGTTGCGGAACGGATACCCGCATCGCTTGCTCGACACGGACACCGACGCCGAGGCCAAGGGCTTCCTGTCGAGCTTTGCGCTGACGCAAGACCAGCTCCCGGTCGTCGTCCAGCCGGAGTGCCGCGTCTTGAAGAATCCCAGCAACGCGGAGCTCGCCGACGCGCTGGGCCTCACATCCACGCTCGACGAGGAGCGCGTGTACGACCTCGCCGTCGTCGGCGCAGGCCCGGCAGGGCTGGCGGCCGCCGTCTATGGGGCCTCCGAGGGGCTCGACGTCATCGTGATCGAAGGGCACGCGCCCGGCGGCCAGGCGGGCACGAGCTCGAAGATCGAGAACTACCTCGGCTTCCCCACCGGCATCAGCGGTCAGGCGTTGGCCGGCCGAGCGCAGGTGCAGGCGCAAAAGTTCGGCGCTCGCCTCGCGATCTCGCGGAACGTCGTCGCCATCGACTGCAAGCTGCAGCCGTATCGGCTCGAGCTCGAGGGCGGCCAGCGCGTCTCGGCCCGCGCGATCGTGGTCGCGACCGGCGCGCGCTACCGCAAGCTGCGGCTCGCCAACTATGAGCGCTTGGAGGGAAGAGGCATTCAGTACGCAGCCACCGCGATGGAGGCGCAGCTCTGCAACGGCGAGGAGATCGCGATCGTGGGCGGCGGAAACTCGGCCGGTCAGGCCGCCATGTATCTCTCCCGCTTCGCCAAGCATGTTCACATCCTGGTCCGTGGCGAGGGCCTCGCGGCCACCATGTCGGACTACCTCGTCCAGCGCATCGCGGCGTCCCCCACGTCACGCTCCACCCTCGGACCGAGATCACCGCGCTCGAAGGCGACCGTGCGCTCGCGAGCGTCACCTGGACGAACCGCGCGAGCGACCTCTCCGAGACCCAATCCATCAGCAACCTGTTCATCATGATCGGCGCGGTCCCCAACACCGACTTCCTGAGGGGCTGCCTCGAGCTCGACGACAAGGGATTCGTGTGCACCGGGCATCGACCGGGCCTGCCGTCCCGCTCGCCGTACGCGACCAGCCAGCCCGGCATCTGGGCCGTCGGCGACGTCCGCGCCGGCTCGGTCAAGCGCGTGGCGGCCGGCGTTGGCGAGGGCTCCGTGGTGGTGCAGGACATCCATCGCTTCCTGTTCCCTCCCGTCGGTTAGCGGCGACGGATCGGGCTCCATGACGAAGGACGGGGATACACCAAAGGGAACAAGTCGCAGCTGCTCCGCTTTGCGCTCGACACGGTCGACATCGACGCCATGCCGCGCGGATATTGACGCGCGATGGCCTCGGTCGCCGCCGTCATCCCGGCCCTCGACGAAGAGGATGCGATCGGTGTCGTGGTCGCCGACCTGCTCGCGCTCGGGGTGCTCGACGAGGTGGTGGTGGCCGACAACGGCAGCCGTGATCGGACCGCCGCGCGGGCCCTTGCCGCCGGCGCCACCGTGGTCGCCGAGCCGGAGCGGGGCTACGGCGCCGCCTGCCTGGCGGGGATCGATCATCTGGGACGGCGATCACGCGGGCCCCCGGAGGTGGTGGTCTTCGTCGACGGCGACGGCTCGAACGTGGCCGCGGAGCTCCCCCAGCTCATCGCTCCCATACTGGACCGCCGCGCCGAGCTCGTGATCGGCTCGCGGGCCGAGAGATCCGAACCGGGCTCGCTCACGTTTCCTCAGCGATTCGGGAACGTATTGGCCACGCGGTTGCTCGGGGTGCTCTACGGAGCGCACTACACCGACCTCGGTCCGTTTCGGGCGATCGGGTGGGGCGCGCTCCAGCGCCTGGGGATGGCGGACCGAGACTACGGGTGGACCGTAGAGATGCAGATCAAGGCCGCCAAACAGCACCTTTCGGTGCAGGAGATCGATGTCTCCAACAAGCCCAGGATTGCAGGCCGATCCAAGGTGGCGGGCACCGTCCGGGGGGTGGCCGGCGCCGGCTACAAGATCATCTACACGATTCTCAAGTACCGATGATCGGTTATTCTCCGCCGGTGCACCGAACGGCGGCGGCCTGCCTGCTCCTCAACACTCTGATCCTCCCCGCGATCGCGCAGGCGGAGCCCCCGGTGATCGCCGTGTTCGACATCGAGGACTCGAGCCACGCCAAGCGGCGATTCGACAAGCAGCTGCTCCAGCAGCTCGCCGCGTATCTCGAGGGTCAGCTCGCCGAGGGGTCCTCGTTCCGCGTGGTGCCGCGCGAGCAGATCCGGCGCGAGCTCGACGCGGCCAAGCAGAGCACCTACAAGGCCTGCTTCGACGAGCGCTGCCAGATCGAGATCGGCAAGGCGGTCGCCGCCGAGAAGACCCTCAGCACGCAGCTGATCCGGATTGGCAAGCACTGCATCTTCAAGTCGGTGCTGTTCGACCTCCGGCAGGAGGTCAGCGCCAAGGTCGCCAACATCAAGGGCGGCTGCGAGGAGGAGGAGCTGCTCGGATCCGTGGAGAAGCTGGCCGAGAAGCTGAAGACCGAGAACCAGCCGGTCCTCAATCCGCCGCCCCCTCCGCTGGTGAGCGTGGTGGCGCCACCTCCGCCGCCCGCGACCGTGGTCCCGGCCGGCGCGGGGGACGTCGATCTCTACCGCCCCTTCGTCCGCGACGTGTCGTGCAAGGAGGCCAAGGAGTGCCACACCACCGGCCTCGACTATCGCGACGGCTCCAACGGCAAGACCAAGGACTTCCTGATGTCCGCCGACTACTTCCGCGAGGGCTGCAAGCGCGGCTTCGGCGCGGCCTGCACCGATCTCGGCTATCAATACGAGAAGGGGAACGGCATCCCGGCGAGCCTGGAGAAGGCGGCGAGCCTCTACCGAAAGGGCTGCGACTACAACAACCCGCTCGGCTGCTCGAACCTCGGCTGGATGTACGAGAAGGGCCGGGGCGTCACGCAGAGCTATCCAGAAGCGATCCGCTTGTACACCAAGGGCTGCGACCAGAAGCACGGCGCAGGCTGCACGAACCTCGGCTATCTCACCGAGATGGGCTGGGGCGGGCTCAAGAAGAGCATCGATCAGGCGTTCAAGTACTATCAGCAAGGCTGCGACTTCGGCAGCAACATCGGCTGCGCGAACCTCGCGTACATGTACGAGAACGGACACAGCGTCAAACAGGACTACGCGGAGGCGGTCCGTCTGTACCGGAAGTCGTGCGACATGGGCGCGGCGCGCGGCTGCGGGAACCTGGGCTACCTCACCGAGCAGGGCTACGGCACGCCCGCGAGCATCCCCGGCGCGGTGGCCCTCTATCGCCAGGGCTGCGAGATGGGCAGCGCGAACGGGTGCGCGAACCTCGGGTACATGTACGAGAAGGGTCGGGGCGTCGACGCGAACGCGTACGAGGCCGCGCGCCTGTACCGCCAGAGCTGTGAGGACGGCGAGCCGCGGGGCTGCACGAACCTCGGCTATCTCACCGAGATCGGCAGTGGGGTGACCCAGGATCTGGGGCGGGCGGTCGAGCTGTATCGCCAGGGCTGCGACGGCGGCAACGGCACGGGCTGCACGAACCTTGGCATCATGTACCAGAACGGTCGAGGCGTCGGGATGAGCACCGCGAAGGCGCGCGAGTACTACCAAAAGGGCTGCAACAACGGAAACAGCGCGGGCTGCGACAACCTCAAGAAGCTCTGAACGAAGACCACCGTGCGTCTCCTCAGATGGATCGTCGGCAGCGGGCTTCGAGTCACGCTGCTCATCGCGCTCCTGGTCGCGACGTATCACGTAGGCAACGAGCTGCGCGTGCTCAACGGGCGGCCGCTGAACTTCCACCAGCGGCTCGAGCTGACCGCGCTCGACGTCAAGTTCGCCTTCCGCGGGCCACGCACGCCCGCCCGATGGAAGGTCGCGATCGCCGCGCTCGACGAGAAGGCCATCGACGCCTACGGCCCGCCGCCCTGGCCGCGCACGATCCACGCGGACCTGGTCGACGCGCTGACCAAGCTGGGCGCAGCGGCGATCGCGTTCGACATGACCTTCGAGCAACCCTCGTCGCTCCCGGGGCGGGAGGCGATCGCGCGGCTCCACGATCGCGCGAAGAGCATCGGCGTCTTCCGGGCCGGCGCCGAGCTCCAGGAGCTCGCCGGATCCACCTCCGATCCGAAGCAAGCAAAGACGCTCCTCGAGGCGGCCGCGTCGATCGACGCGCTCTCGGCGAAGATGTCGGAGATGGAGGGCGGCCGCGACCCCGATCGCGAGTTCGCCGAGGCCATGAAGCGCTCCGGCAAGGTCGTGCTCGGCGTGGTGGCCCTCTCGAAGCGCGAGGCCGAGTCGCTGGCGCTTTCGGACGCGCGGCTCTCCGCTTCCCTCGAGAACGTCGCCTCCGCCACCATCTCCGAGCTCGTCTCCACCGGCTCCGACGGCCTCTCGCACATCACATCCGGCCGCGAGATGTTCGAGCACGGGATCCTGCGCCGTTACTTCGGCGTCAACGCGCCCACGCCGGTGCTGGCCCGCGCCACCCGGCACTTCGGCACCATCAACGCGGCGCCCGACGACGACGGCGTCAACCGGCGGCTCCCGCTGGTCGGCGCGATCAAGGGGCGCGGTGTGCTCCTCCCCAGCCTCGCGCTCGAGGCGGTGGCGGTGGCCCGCGCCCCCGACACGATCGAGATCCTCGGAGGCCCCGGCGACGTCTCGCCGCTCGGGATCCAGATCGGCGATCTGGAGGTTCGCACCGAGCTCGAGGCCACCACCACCATCGACTGGTACGGGCGCTTCGACGCGGAGGAGATGCCGATCATCTCCATCGCCGATCTCCTCTCGGGCAAGGCGAAGCGCGAGGACGTCGAAGGACGGATCGTGTTCGTCGCCGCCACTGCGATCGGCACCCACGATCAGCGCGTGACGCCGCTCGAGCGCGCCATCCCGGGCGTGTACGTGCACGCCACGCTGGCGCAGAACATCCTCGACAACCGCCACCTGACGCGTCCGCTCTACGTGGTGGCGCTCGAGGTGCTCCTGATCCTCGGGATCGGCCTGATCGCGGGTGTGGTGATGACGCGCTTCGAGGTGGCCGGCCAGCTCACCACCGCCTGCCTGATGGTGATCGGCTGGACCCTGTTCGACCAGCTGGTGCTCTTCCGGAACGGGCTGATCGTCTACACGGTGCTGCCGGTGATGCAGATCTTCGTGACGCTGCTGGCGGTGGCGCTCTGGCGCTTCCTCGTCGAGCAGCGCGAGCGGCGGCAGACCAAGCGCGCGTTCGGCCGGTATCTATCGCACCACGTGATGGAGCAGGTGCTCTCCAACCCCGAGCGTTACCTCCGGCTGGGCGGCCACCGCTATGAGGCCACCGTTCTCTTCTCGGACATCCGCGGCTTCACCACCATCTCCGAGGCGCTCTCGCCCGAGGAGCTCGGTCGCATGCTCAACCTCTACATGACGCCGATGACCGACATCGTCTTCGAGTTCGAGGGCACGCTCGACAAGTACATCGGCGACGCCGTGATGGCGTTCTGGGGGGCACCCCTCCCGCAGGAGAACCACGCGATGCTGGCGTGCCGGGCGGCGCTGCGGATGATCGAGGAGGTGGAGCGACTCAACACCATCTTCGAGCGCGAAGGCCTGCCGTCGATCGCGATCGGGATCGGCCTCTCCAGCGGCCCGATGACGATCGGCAACATGGGCTCGGACGATCACTTCTCGTACACGGCCCTGGGCGACCGCGTGAACCTGGGTGCGCGGCTCGAGGGACAGACCAAGGACTACGGCGTCGACATCATCATCTCCGACGCCTGCTGTGAGCTGGTGAAGGACGAGATGATGGTGCGCGAGCTGGGCTCGATCCGCGTCAAGGGCAAGTTCGAGCCGGTGCGCATCTTCGAGCTCGTGGGTGAGCGTGCGCAGCGCCAGGATCGACTCCCATTCATCGAAGCCTTTCACGCCGGGCTGGAGCTCTTCCGCGCGCGGCGCTGGGACGATGCCATCGCGAGGTTCGAGGAGGCCGACCGCTTGGCGGGCGAGGACGGCGACAAGACCTCTGATCTCTATGTGGTCTGGTGCAACGAATACAAAGAGGATCCCCCGCCTCCGAGCTGGGACGGCGTCCGCGTGGCCACGACCAAATAGACTTTTTCCGTCGGCTGGTGCACCTGAAACCTGACCATGTCCTGGTTCAAGCGCATGGAGACGCCGCGCGTGAAGGGCGGCGAAAAGGCGTCGGTGCCCACCGGGCTCTGGCGGCTCTGCGAGGCCTGCGATCATCCTTCGCTCGCGGAGGACGTGGAGAAGCTGCTCGAGACCTGCCCCAACTGCGGCTTCCACTTCCGCATCCGCGGGCGGACCCGCCTCTACTCGTTCCTGGACGTGGACTCCAGCAAGGAGATTCTGCGGCGACCTCGAGGCCGTCGATCCGCTGACGTTCAAGGACAGCAAGCGCTATCTCGATCGCGTGAAGGCGGCCAAGAAGACGGCCGAGGAGAACGAGGCCTTCGTGTTGCTCGAGGGGCGGCTCCGCGGCCGGCGGATCGTCGCCGGTGCGTTCGAGTTCCGCTTCCTCGGCGGGTCGATGGGGAGTGTCGTCGGCGAGAAGGTGACCCGCGGTTTCGAGCTGGCGGCCGAGTATCGATGCCCGGTCGTGATCTTCTCGGCCTCCGGCGGCGCGCGCATGCAGGAGGGCATCCTGTCGTTGATGCAGATGGCGAAGACGTCCGCCGCCATCAGCCGTTTCCGCCACGTGCGCCAGCCGTACGTGTCGGTTTTGACGGACCCGACCACCGGCGGCGTCGCCGCCAGCTTCGCGCTCCTCGGTGACATCATCGTCGCCGAGCCGAACGCGCTGGTCGGGTTCGCCGGTCCGCGCGTGATCGAGCAGACGATCCGCCAGAAGCTGCCCGAAGGCTTCCAGCGCTCCGAGTTCCTGCTCGAGCACGGCATGATCGATGCGATCATTCCCCGCCGGGAGCTGCGCGATCGGATCGCGCTGCTGCTCGACATGCTCACCGCTGCCCCGTGATCCTCGACGGTCCAGGCACGCTCCCGCAGGGCTCGAGCGAGCGGTATCGAGCGCTCCTCGAGCGCCTGTTCGCGCTCTCGAAGAGCGGCACCGAGTTCGGTCTCGATCGCATCGCCCGCGCGCTCGCGGACCTCGGACATCCCGAGCTGGCGTATCGCACGGTCCACGTGGCCGGCTCCAACGGAAAGGGGTCCACCAGCGCCTTCTTGGCCGCGATCCTGGGCGCCGCCGGGCGCACGGTTGGCCTCTACACCTCGCCGCACCTGATCTCGCTGACCGAGCGGATCCAGTTCATGGAGGGCACCGTCCCTTCGGAGATCTCGCAGGACGAGCTGACCGAGGTGATGGCGCGCGTCGAGGAGATCTCGCCGGGGTTCCAGGATCTCAGCTTCTTCGAGGTGGTGACCGCCGCGGGCCTGGTCGCGCTCGCCCAGCGCGGCGTCGAGCTCGGCGTGATCGAGGCCGGGTTGGGGGCACGTCTCGATGCGACGCGGCTGGTCGACGCCGAGGTCGCGATCCTGACCGACCTCTCGCTCGAGCACACGCAGATCCTCGGCGACACCATCGAAGAGATCGCCCAGGAGGAGGGTGCGGTGATGCGCCCGGGGCGGCCTCTGGTGATGGCGGACGGGCCGCCGGCGGCGATGCGCGTGGTCGACGCGATGGCCCGGAGTATCGGCGCGCCCATCCATCGCATCGGCGGCGAGCTCATCGTGACGAGGGTCGGTCCCGCGCGCTTCGATCTCGACCTCGGCGATCGCCGGCTCGACGACGTCGAGCTCTCGCTGCTGGGCCCGCACCAAGGTCGCAACGCGGTGCTCGCGGCCAAGACGGCCGTGCTGCTGGAGCCGGCGCTCCCGATCGACGCGATCCGCCGGGGCCTGGCCTCGGCGCAGTGGCCGGGGCGGATGGAGATCTTCGAGGGCGATCCGCCCGTGCTGCTCGACGGCGCCCACAACTCGCAGGGCGCTCAGGCCTTGCGCGCGGCGCTCCTCGACGATCCGCGGTTTGCCTCGCGGCCGCTCCATTTCCTGTTCGGGGTCCTCTCCGACAAGGACGTGCACACGATGCTCGAGGCGCTCGGCCCCGTGGCGCGTTCGATGGTGTTGACGCGTCCCGCCTCGCTGCGCGCCCGAAGCCCCGGCGAGGTCGCCCTCATCGCCAGCGGGCAGGGGGCTTCCGCGGAGGTGATCGAAGCGATCGAGGATGCGTTCGCGGAGGCGCGCCGGCGCGCTTCGAAAGATGCGGGATGGGTCGTCGTATGTGGGTCGTTGTATCTCGTCGGAGATGTACGCGCGATCCTGCTTCGACCTTCATCGCCCTGAACTTGCGGGTGTTTCCGACCGAGTGTTAGGGTTCGGGATGCTTTCCCTCCGGGTCGGTGCGGCGCTGACCGCACTGGCGCTGCTGCTCCCTGTGTCGGCCCAGGCCGGCGAAAAAGAGAAGCTTTCGGCGCTCTCGAAGATCACGGTCACCGACCAGAAGAACGACGTCACGGTCACGGTGGTAGGGACGAAGTCCCCCGACTTCACCTCCTTCACCATGTCGAACCCCTTCCGGGTGGTCGTCGATTGGGCCGGCAGCCGGATCGAGGGTGCCGCGGTGGAGCAGAAGTTCCCCCGCGGCCTCATTCGCTCGGTGCGGACGAAGCAGTACGATTCGGAGGCGGAGCGCATCAGCCGCGTCACGGTCGAGCTCTCCCGAGAGACCGCCTACCACGTGGACGCCGCCGGCACGCGGGTCACGATCCACTTCGAGCCCGTGGCGGATCCGATCCCGGAGCCCGAGCCCAAACCAGCCCCGGTGGCCGAGAAGAAGGAGAAGAAGAAGGAGCTGGCCTACGTTCCGGAGGGCCCGCTGACCGAGCCCGATCTCCCGGTGCCCGAGAACCCGCCCGCGCCGAAGCCCGCACCGCCGCCGGTGGTGGCCAAGGCCGAGCCGGCGCCGCCGCCGGTGGCGGCCGCACCCGTGGTGGTGGCGAAGGTCGAGCCGCCGAAGGCCCCGCCGCCGAAGGTCGAGCCGCCGAAGGCCGAGACGAAGCCGGTGGTGGTCGCAGAGGTCGAGCCGAAGAAGGAAGAGAAGAAGGTCGAGCCGGCGCCCAAGAAGGAGGCACCGAAGGCCCCCGCGCCGCCGATCGTGGTCGCGAAGAAGGAGAGCCCGAAGGAGACGAAGAAGGCCGAGCCGAAGCCCGCGCCCGCCGCCGTCGCCCTGAGGGAGGAGCCGAAGGCCATCGCGACGTACGTGCCCAAGCCCAAGGAAGAGCCGATGCGCGTGCGGTCGCCGTCGCCAAAGCCTGTCCGCGTCACGCCGAACCGGCGCACGCGCCAGATCGCTTCCTCCGCGCCTCGCGATCTCCACAGCACCTGGCGCCCCCCCGGAGCCGGTCGTGTGCGCGGGCTCCCGGTCGTCCACTTCGGCGTGGGTCAGGAGACGATCCAGCCTCAGGGCGAGACTCCGGTCGATCCGGATGAGCCGGCCACCGTCGCCGGTGACTCCGACTTCGATCCGGGCCCGCACATCATGAAGTACATCGGCTTCCGCCAGATGGCCGACGTCTCCCGGGTGTTCGTGCGCCTCGACGGCAAGGCGAAGTACACCAAGCGCAAGGAGGGCGACACCGTTGTCGTCGAGCTCGTGGACACCAGCGTTCCGGTGAAGAACAACACCCGCCCCCTCGACACCAGCTACTTCAACAGCCCTGTCGGCAACGTACAGGCGGTGCCGAGCGGCAACAGCACGCGCATCGAGATCCGGCTGAAGGAGCAGGTCCCCTTCCAGGTGAAGCGAATCGGGACGACCATCGCGATCGACTTCACGCGCAAGTAGAAAAAATGTGGGCTAAGGTCACGGCGTGACGCCGTGGCCGCTGCTGGTGTCGCTGTGGGCCGCGGGCACGAGCAGCACCTCCACCGTTGCACCGGTGCTTCGGCCTCCCTTGGGCCTGCCCGCCGTTCCCTTCACCGTCGAGGCGGATCGCCTGTATTCGGACGACGGCGTGTATGTCGCCGAGGGGAACGCGATCCTCCGGCGGGCCGGGGCGGTCATGTTCGCGGATCGGATCCGGTTCGACGAGGCCAGCGGCACGGCCATCGCCGAGGGCGGCGTCACCGCTATCGAGGACGGCGCGGTGCTCAGCTGCGACCGCGTGGTGATGAAGGTGCCCGAGCTGATCGGCGGGCTCGATCAGGCCGAGCTGCGGATCAAGAGCGAGATCCCCGAACCGCTGCTGTCGCGACTCTCGACGGCCCAGCTCCGCCGCGCCGGCAAGGACGAGATGATCGTGACCGCCGACCACATGGAGCGTACGTCGCCTCGAACGCTGGAGGTCCGCGGCGGGAGCTTCACGGTCTGCGACTGCGGCGAAGGCTCTACCCCGAGCTGGCGCATCGCGGCCCAGAGCGCGGACGTCGATCTCGACTCCGGCGCCTGGATGTACTGGCCGGTGTTCTACGCCAAGGGCGTTCCGATCTTCGTGTTGCCGGTCTTCTACTTTCCCCTCGGCGAGCGGCGCTCTGGGCTGTTGACCCCGCGCCCCTCGTTCAGCCCGGTGGCCGGCTTCTCCGTGAGGCAGCCGCTGTACCTCGTCCTCGGCGAGCACGCTGACCTCACGCTCGACGCAAGCTACCTCTCGGAGCGCGGCCCGGGCGCCGGCCTCGAGCTGCGCTGGGCACCGACGGTGGACTCGGCCGGCGAGCTCCACACCGCGTTGATCCTCGACTTCGGCGTCTCGAACGGCACCAACTTCGACAAGGACTTCCACATGAGCCCGATCCCGCGGTACTCGATCGCGCTCAAGCATCACACGCAGATCGACACCCACGCGGAGCTCGCCGTCGACCTCAACATGCTCGGCGATCCGGGCTACCTCGAGTTCGCGAACGAGTACCTGGCGCGACAGACCGAGGGCACGCGCTCTCGGCTCACCATCGCATCGTTCATCCAGTCCAACCTGCGGGTCGCGGGCGGCTTTCAGCTCTTCCAGGATCTCCGCTCGCTCGCGTACCCCGGGCAGGAGCTCCGCCGCGTGCAGCTCTTCTCCGGGACCCTCACCGACACAACGCCCCTGCTCGGGCCCGGAGCGGTGCGCTACCGGTTCGCCGAGCTCCGTCTCGACGCGCCGCCCTATCCCTTGGTCGAGGGCGTCCCGCTGCTGGCCGAGGCGATCGCCCGCGTGCACGCCTTCAGCGCCCCGCGTCCGGAGGTCGCGCGCTTTCTCCGTGCCGACCTTCGCCCGGCGCTGTCGCTCCCGATCTCGCTGCTCGGAATCGCGATCCTCGAGCCGTCGATCGCCGCGCGAATCACCGCCTGGACAGGACGCTTCGAGAGCCAGGGGCTCGATGCCAACCGCTTCGCCTTCATCGCCAAGGCCTCGCTCTTCTCCACGCTCCAGCGCGACTACGGATCCGTGATCCACCGCGTTCGGCCCGAGGTCACCTACCTCCTGATCCCCAAGGTCTGGGGGACGGTCGCGGATCCGCTGGTGGCGAACGACGAGGTCGACCAGCTCGCCTCGGTCATGCAGGTGCGCGCCCGACTCCTCAACGACTTCATCCTTCCCACGGGCGCGCGCATCGGCGGGTTCGATCTGTGGTGGGGCCGCGACCTGGCGATCCCGTGGGAGGACGGGGACGGCCGCGGGAACTCCGAGGTCGTGGCGAAGGCCGACGCGCCGTTGACCCCGAGCGCCTGGCCGGTTCACCTCGGCGCGACCGCGCGCCTCGCGATTGACCCGAACGACGCCTCCGTCGACGAGCTCGCCGCCGGCCTCACGATGACGTCGCAGTACCTCGCGCTGGGTGCCTCCTACGAGCAGTACGGCGACGAGGTCCCTACCTATGCGTTCGTGGCACCCGAGGAGCTGGTCCCGGCCGGAACGATTGACACCGGTGTCTACCTCCCGCTCGACGACTGGGCCGCGCTCCCCGCAGAGGAGCGCTTCCTCTCCAAGCCGTGGCAGGACGCGCACGCGCTCAACGCGTCGATCCGCATCACCCCGATCGCCGCCCTCAGCCTCGGCTTCGACATCGGCCTGACCTTCGCCGACGATGCCTCCTCCCCGGTCCGGGACACGCGGAGCAGTGTCCGCTGGGTGTCGCCTTGCCAGTGCTGGAGCGCCGACCTGATCGTGACCACCGGCCGCGATCGACGGGGCCCGCCCGGGATCCAGTTCGCGCTCGACCTCTCCCGCCTGGGCGGCGGCTTTTGATCAGTCCATCAGGGCCCGCAGCTTGTCCCGCAGCACGTGAAGCTCGTAGGGCTTCTCGAGAAAATCGACGAGGATGTCCGCCAGCAGGAGGCCCAGCTCGGTCGGTCTCGAGTATCCGCTCAAGAACATGACCGGCATGTCGGGATCGATCCGTCGGATCTCCCGAAAGGCCTCGGCGCCGGAGAGCTCCGGCATGCTGAGATCGAGGAGCACGGCTCGGTACGCACGCGGATCCTGTTGGAAGAGCTCCACCGCTTCTCGGCCGTTCTGCGCCGTCACCGTGTCGAAGCCCATTCGGTTCAGCATGATCACGGCCACGCGAAGAGAGACGGGTTCGTCGTCGGCGACGAGGAGCCGGCCGCTCCCCTCCCAGGGGAGCGCCTCGACGGGGCGCGCCAGTGTCTCCACCTCTTGCATCGAAGGTGGCAGCACGAGGGTGATGGTCGATCCTCTCCCGGGCGCGCTCTCGATCCTCACCGCGCCCCGGTGGGCGTGGACGATCCCCAGCGCGGCCGCGAGCCCGAGCCCTCGCCCCGTCCCTTTGGTGGTGAAGAACGGATCGAAGATCCGCTCCTGCGTCTCGTCATCCATTCCGCACCCGGAGTCCTCGACCTCGAGACGGACGTAGGTGCCTTCTTCGAGCTCCGATCCCAAGCAGGTCGCGTTGAGGTCGTCGCGGTCCGCCCAGCCGACCGCGGTGCGGAGCGTGATGATCCCGCTCGTGCCTCCGAGCGCGTCGGAAGCGTTGGTCAACAGGTTCATCACGACCTGACCGATCTGAGTCGAGTCGATCTCGACGGGCGGAAGATCCGGAGCCAGCTCGAGCACGAGCTCCGCCTTCTTGCTGATGGCAACGCGGAGCAGATCCACGGTCTCCCGGATCAGATCGTTGAGATGGGTTGGGCGGACCCTGAAGCTGCCGCGTCCGGCGTACGCGAGCAGCTGATGAGTGAGCTCGGAGGCTCGCTTGGCCGCGGACTTGACGGCCTCCAGGTGCGCGAGCCCGGGAAACTCGGGGCCGGCGTCCAGAAGAGCCAGATTGACGTTCCCGAGGACCGCGACCAAGAGGTTGTTGAAGTCGTGCGCGATCCCGCCCGCCAGGACTCCCAGGCTCTCCAGCTTCTGGATGTGCTGCATCTGCTGCTCGAGCCTTCGCCGCTCCTCTTGTTGCCGCTCTCGCTCCATCACGTCGCGAAAGCCGGTGACTCGCGCCTCCGCGCCCCGATAGATGGCGTTGCGCCCCAGGACCTCGCACCGAAACGTGGTGCCGTCCTTTCGGACGGCGTCGATGACGTACGGGGTCTCGTCGCCGCGGAGCTGGTGTTCGCGGACCATCGATGCACCCTCGGGCGTGCTCAGGCGTACCGCGGTCATTCCGATGAGCTCCTCGTGGGTGTATCCGCTCATCTGTTCGAAGGCGCGGTTGTGCTCGACGATCCGTCCATCGACGGAGATCGCGATCCCCTCGAACGACGCGTCCACGAGCACGCGGAAGCGGGCCTCGCTCTCCCGAAGCTGATCTTCGGAGATGCGCAGCTGCAGCGCGCCGGCAACCAGATGCCCGGTGACACGCAAGAGATCGATCTGAGGATCGCTCCACGGCCGCACCTTCCGGAGACGAAAGAAGGCGAGGAAGCCGAAGCGCTGGTGACCGCTCTCCACCGCGACGATCGCGATGGACTTGGCGCCGGCCGCCGTGGCTCCCTCCCGCTCCGCGCCAGCATCCGACGGGAGGGTCGAGGTATCGTCGATACGCACCACGTCTCGGCGATCGAAGATGGCTCCGTAGTGCTGGAACGCGTTGGTCGAGACCGGGGTGTGGTTCGGCCCATGTGATTCGATCCCCGGTCCACACCACTCGTGGGTGAGGCTGACGTGCTCGCAGTCCCCGGGCAGGAACGTGTACACGGCGATCCGGTCCACGTCGGCAGCGGTGGCGATGCGGTCCAGCGCCGCTCGCAGCGCGGCTTCCAGGCCCCCCGGTCCAGGCTCCATGAAGCTCATCGAGATCTCTGCGATCATCGAGAGCAGGTCCCCGCGGTCGGCCACCTCGTACCTCCTAGCATGCGCCCACGTGGCCAGGAAGGGAGGGCCAAGCCAGCCACGCGCAAGTTGACTTGCGTTCAGATCGAGGTGAAGGAAGAGAAGATGAGCTCCAGTGTCGGCGGGATTGAACAACCGCGGGCGGATCTGAACCCGAAATGGATGCGCTGGACCGGCCGCGTAATGTCGGCGCTGCCCATGCTGATGATGACCGTCTCCGGCGCGATGAAGCTGGTCGGCGGGTCGGAGATTCTCGAGGCGTTCACCGGGAAGTTCGGCTATCCGGCGGGCACGCTGCTACCGATCGGGATCGTCGAGATCCTCTGCGTGATCGTGTACGCGATCCCGCGGACGGCGGTGCTCGGCGCGATCCTGATGACGGGCTATCTGGGCGGGGCGGTCGCGACGCACGTCCGCATCTCCGACGTGTTCATCCCGCCGCTCGCCCTCGGTATCTTCGTGTGGGGCGGCTTGTACCTCCGAGACACGCGGTTCCGCTCGCTCCTCCCGCTCGTGCGCTGAGCCCGCAGGGCCGCCCATAGCCTCGCTAACGACGGGCGCACGGTACAAGCGCCTCGATGTGATCGCTTTGAGCCAGCTCGAACGCGGTTCGGCCTATCGTTCCTGCTGGCACTTCTTCTGCTGAGCGGACGGCGCACTAGCCTGGACGGCAGAAGGAGGCCCCGTGCACCCGAGCACGATTGATCTCATGCGCAATCAAGCGAGAGCGATCTACCACGCTCTCACTGGAACGGACCTTCCGGAAGAAGTGGCGGAGACCGCGGAGTCGGCGGTTCCGGTGGACGAGGTGGCGCGCCGCTTCGTCGATCTCGAGGCGATGGCGCGCAGGATCCCGAACGTCACCGAACGCACCTCGGTCTTCACTTTCGCGCCGCTGCTCGATGTCTGCGAGCGGGGGCAAGACCTGGTGGTCGAGGTCGCCGTTCCCGGGGTCGATCGGGACGATGTCACCATCGAGGCCACCGGCGAAACGCTAGTGGTCTCGGGGATCTCGCGCCGGAGAGAGGGGAACGGGAGCTCGTATCTGCACGCCGAGCTCCCCGCCGGTCCCTTCTTCCGCGTCGTGAAGCTCCCGTACCGCGTCGACCCGGACGCGAGCATGGAGCTCGATCGGGGGTTGGTCACCATTCGGCTGCGCCGGTCGGCGCAGGCTCAGACGGATTGAAGGAGAAGTCAGATGGAGCAGCAATTGGAAAACATGCAGCGCTTGAATCAGGCCATCATGGCGGCGATGCAAGCGATCAATCGATCGCAGCAGGGCGGCAGCGGAAATCGCTCTCTTGGCTGGCAGGGACAGGGAGGCGATCTCCAGTCCGGCCAGCAGGAGCAGCTGATGCACAAGCTCGAGGAGCGGGTGCGGGAGGCGGTGCGAGAGCGGGTGGCCGAGGAGGTTCGCGAGCGCCTCGTGGAGGTCGCGCGCGAGCGCGTCCAGGAGACGCTCCGGGAGCGTTTGGCGGTCGAGCTGCGCACCGCGTTCCTGGAAGCCCAGGGCGGGCCCACCGGATTCGATCTGGATCGAGTGGGCACGGTGTTGCGCGAGCGGCTAGGCGAGGTGGCGGAGCGGCGCGTGACCGAGGCGCTTCGGGATCGTGTCGGTGAGGCGATCCGGGAGCGCATCGGTGAGGCGATCCGGAGCAAGCTCTCGGAACAGCTCGGCTCCGAGGGTGCGGAGATGGTGGCGAGCGAGCTCAAGGAGCGCGTCGCGGAGGCCGTGCGGGATCGGATCGAGCAAGCGGTGCGAGAGCGGCTGCGCGACGCGATTCGCGATCGGATCCATCAAGCGCTCCGCGAGCGGCTGCCCGAGGCGCTCCAGATCGCGCTCTCACAGGCGCAGGCAGGGTTCGGACCGCCGGATCCGGATCGGGTGATCAGGACGATCGCCGAGCGCTTGCACGAGCCGGTGAAGGAGCGGGTCATCGAGGCCGTCAAGGAGCGGATCCCGGACGCGCTTCGCGAGCGCCTCGAGCAAGCGGTCCGAGAGCGAGCGGGGGAGGTCATCCGCATGGCGGTCTGGCAGCGGATGTCGGGGAGGCGATTCGGAGGCGCCGATCCCGACATGATCAGCAGCCAGCTCCGCGAGCGGGTGGCATCCAACATTCGCGAGCGAGTCGCGCCCGCCATTCGAGAGCGCGTGGAGGGCGTCGTCCGCGACAAGCTCGAGGAGGCGCTCCGCGAGCGGCTCTCGACCGCGCTGCGCGCCGCGATCGTCGAGCAGATGATCTCGGGCGGAACGATGGATCCGGATCGCATCACCGAGGCGGTCCACATGCGCGTGCGTGCGGCTCTTCGCGAGCGGTTGATCGAGGGTCTGCGCGACCGCATCGATGACGCGATCCGCGACCGCCTCAAGGACGCGATCCACACCGCGGTGCGCGAAGGCATCCAGGCTCGAGGCGGCTCGGGAATGATGTCGGGCTGGGGCGAAGGTTACGGGACCGGCATGCTCGGCGGCGGAGGCACCAACTTCGACATCGGTTCGTTCCTCAACCTGCAGCAGATGCACTGATCTCGGCTTGCCAGGTCCCGGGCGCCGATCCGATCGTGACACTTCTTCCGCCTCGGCGGAGGGCTATGATCACCAACGCGGAGATCGTCCGGACACTGCGCGAGATGGCGCTCTTCCTCGAGATGGACGAGGTGCCCTTCAAGCCGCGCGCGTACGAGGTCGTCGCGGAGCAGGTGGCGGCGCTCGAGCACTCGCTGGCGGCCGATTACCGGCAGCGCGGTCTCGCCGCGATCGAGGAGATCCCGAGCGTCGGCAAGGGCATCGCACGGCGGATCGCCGAGCTGATCGACACCGGCAAGATGGAGGATCTGGAGGCCTTCAAGCGCGAGCGGCCCATCGACATCTTCGCCCTCACCGCCGTCGAGGGCGTGGGCCCCAAGTCGGTGAAGCTCTTGTACGACGGGCTGGGCGTCACCGATCTCGCCTCCCTGGCGGAGGCGGCCCGCTCGGAGATGATCCGCACCATCCCGCGCTTTGGCGCCAAGAGCGAGGCGAAGATCCTCCGCCAGATCGAACAGCTCGCCCAGTCCGAAGGCCGCCTGCCCATCGGCGAAGTCCTCCCGGTGACGCGCGCGATCCAGGCGATCCTGGGCGCCGTTCCCGGCGTGGAGCGCGTCGCGTTCGCCGGCTCGCAGCGGCGCTTCAAGGAGACGATCGGCGACATCGATCTTCTGGTCGCGTCCCGTGATCCGGGTCCGGTGATGGAGCGCTTCGCCGGGATGGACACGGTCGCCCAGGTCTACGGGCAGGGCGAGACCAAGACCATGGTCCGCCTGAAGATGGGGCTCGACGCCGACCTGCGGGTCGTCGATCCGGACGCCTTCGGCGCCGCGTTGCTCTACTTCACCGGCAACACGGCGCACAACATCCGCCTCCGCATCATCGCGCAGCGGAAGGGGCTCAAGCTCAACGAGTACGGCGTCTTCCACGAAGACCAGTGCCTGGCCTCGAAGACCGAAGAGGAGGTCTACGCCGCGCTCGATCTCCCGTGGTTCCCGCCCGAGCTCCGCGAGGACGAGGGCGAGCTGGAGGCCGCCGAGCTCGGCGCGCTCCCGCCGCTGATCGAGCCCGGCGACATCCGCGGCGATCTCCAGGTCCAGACCACCTGGACCGACGGACGCGCCTCCCTGGAGGACATGGTGATGGCCGCGCGCGACCGCGGTCTCGACTACCTGGTCATCACCGACCACACCCGCGACCTCAACGGCCTCGACGAGCAGAGGCTGCTCGAGCAGGTCCGAGCCATCCGCGACCTCGACGCCCGCGTCGACGGCATCCGCGTCCTCGCCGGCGCCGAGGTCAACATCCGCCGCGACGGCACCCTCGACATCGACGACGCCATGCTGGCCCAGCTCGACGTCGTCGGCGCGGCCGTCCACTCCTCGTTCGAGCTCGAGCACGGTCAGCAGACGCGCCGGCTCATCCGCGCCATCGAGAACCCGAACGTCGACGTCTTCTTCCACCCCACCGCCCGCCAGCTCGGGAAGCGCCAGGGCATGACCTTCGACCTCGACGCCGTCATCGACGCCGCCGTTCGCACCGGCACCATCCTCGAGCTCGACTCACTCCCTCGCCGTCTCGATCTCTCCGCGCGCAACGTGCGCAAGGCGATCAAGGCCGGTGCTCTCATCTCCATCGACTCCGACGCCCACCGTCCCACCGACTTCGACTGCATCCGCGACTACGGCATTCCGACGGCCCGTCGCGGGTGGGTGACGAAGGACTCGGTGGTGAACGCGCGCACGGTGGAGGCGATGCTGGCGTCGTTGAAGGGGCGCCGACAGACCTGAGCGGAGCGGGTTGCGGAGCGAGCGCCGGTTACTCGGACTGAAGCCAAGCCTTGTAGGCGTCCAGGTTGGTCGGTCGGCCCAGGAAGTCCTCGACGAGCTGGGCTGCGTCCTTCATCCCGCCCGGCTGCAGCACCATCTGCCGGTACGCCTGCGCGGTGGGGCCGTCGAGCAACCCGGCCTTCTCGAAGCGCGTGAAGATGTCTTTCGCCAGCGTCAGCGACCACTGGTACGTGTAATACATCGAGCTGTAACCGTTGAGGTGCCCGAAGCTCGCGTACAGGTACGTCCCGTCCACGTGGGGGTATGGGCTGTACTTGTCCTGCATCTCCTTGGAGAAGTCCGACAGCTCGCCGATCTCCGCCGGGTCCTTGGCATGGAGGTAGTACGACAGCGCGGTGAAATGGATCTGGCGCATCAGATGGATGCCCTTTCCAAACTCGGAGGAGGCCTTCATCCGCTTCACGAGATCGGTCGGGATCGGCTCGTTGGTCTCGATGTGCTTGGCGAAGCGCTGGAGCACCGCCGGATCCCAGGTCCACTCCTCGAGGAGCTGCGAGGGCGCCTCCACGAAGTCCCACTCGGTGCTGATCCCGGACAGGTTCACCCACCGCGAGCCGCGCGCCAGCATCTGGTGCATCAGATGGCCGAACTCGTGGAAGTACGTGATCACCTCGTCGTGATCCATCAGGGCCGGTCCCTGCGTCTTCGCGGGATCCGGGAAGTTGCACACCAGCGAAGCCACCGGGATGCGCCCGCCCTTCACGCCGGTCTGCATGCCGAACTCCGCCGCGTGGCCGTACTTGCCTTCCCGCGGGTGCATGTCGAGGTAGAAGCGCCCGACCACCTCGCCCCCGGCGAGGACGCGATACGCGAGCACGGACTCGTGCCAGACCGGCGCCTTCTCGTCGCGTTCGAACCGGACCCCGAAGAGCTCGCCGTAGAGATCCATCAGCCCCTGCGTCACGCGGTTGAACTCGAAGTAGGGGCGGACCGACTGTCCGTCGAAGCCATACTTTTCCCGGCGGACCAGCTCGGTGTAATAGAAGCGATCCCAGAGCTGGATCGTCGGATCCGAGACGCCGTCCTGTGCCTTGCGCGCCTTCAGCACCTCGAGATCGCGCTCCATCCGCGGCCGCGAGATCGAGGCGACCTCCTCGATGAACTTCTCGATGTTGGTCGCGCTCTTCACCATCTTGTCTTCGGCCATGTACTCGGCCCAGTTGGGGTACCCGAGCTTGGCGGCGTACTGCTTGCGGAGCTCGAGCAGCCGCTTGAGGTTCTTGTCGTTGGCCGGATAGCCGCGCTTCGCCGACTCGATCATCAGCGCCTTACGCACCGACTCCTTCTTCACGTACTGCTGTACCGGGAAGAAGTCGGGGTAGTTGGTGGTCAGGACCACCTTGCCCTTCTCGTTGGGCGCGTGGGACTTGATGAAGTCCTCGGGCAGGCCGTCGAGGTCCGCCGGGTCCACCTCGATCTGGCGAACATCCTCGAGGATCGTGCGGTCGAACGCCTGGCCGACCTCCACCATCTCCTCGTAGATCTTCTTGAGCTCGGCCCGGGTGGCTTCGTCCTTGTCGACGCCGGAGCGCTTGAAGTCGCGGAGGAGGTGCTCGAGCGAACGCTTGGTCTCTCCGTCCGCCGCCGACACGTCGACCCCCGAGAGCGCGTCGTACAGGTCGCGGTCCAGGTTGATCTCGTTGACCAGGTTCTGGAGCTCACGCTCGCAGGTTTCGGCTGCGGTTCGAACCTCCTTCGCCGGGTGCACGTTTTCCATGAGGTTCATGGTCCCGGCGGTCGCGTCGATCTCGAGCAGCATCTGGTTGTACGGCTCGAGCGTCCCCTCCACAGTTCGGGCACCGCCGGCCTTCACGTCGTCCCGGATCTTGCGGATCGTCGCCAGGCTGTCCTTGCAGGCGGTCTGCAGGGAGCCGATGCTCGTCCAGATCGGCGAAGGGGCGGCGGCGTAGTCGATCGACTTGCCGTTGGTGGCGCAGGCGGTCGCCAGAAGCAGGAACGGGAGAGCTCTTCGCATGAGGAGAGGCTCTAACAACGTTCGCCGCTGCACGGCAACGCCGGAGCGCCTCGACCGGCCCGCTCTGTCACGGAGTCGTCATTGCTCCTCGGGTTTGGGCCGAGCTTGCCGCGCGGAGTCCCGGCCATCGGCGCCTGGGTTCAGCAGCGGGACCTCGTCGATCGCGACGTGGGCTCCGCGTCTCGTTCGAGAGCCGCGGGCGGCTCGACGGACGCCCGCACTTTTCGCTCGAACTTCTCGATGGCGCGGGGCCGGTCGCGCTGTCCGATCGCAGCCGCCCGATCGAGCCGAACCGCGGCGGAACGCGCGACACCTCCAACCTCTCGCCGCGTCCCGCGGAGAAATCATGTGGTCGGTTGCCCACAGCCTCGACTGCGCGCGGATCTTCGCTTCGATCGACGGGGCGTTCGGCGGACCACCGTTCGGTCAAGAGATGAACGCGCCTGGACCACGGGGTCGAGGCGCTGCTAGCCTCCCGGGATGACTCGCGCTTGGCTCCATCTGCTCGCTTCCTCTGCTCTTTCGGTGTCCTTCGCCTGCTCCTCGAAGACCAGCGACGACGACTCCACGGACTCAGGATCTCCACCCGACATGGGCGTCGAAGACAGCGGCGTCGAGGACTCCGGCATGGTCGTGACCTCGAAGTGCGAACCGCCCGGCACCGAGCTCCAGGCGGGCACCGCGCCGTCACGCCGCGGCGACATGGTGTTCGCGTTCGACACCAACTGCGAGCGGGTGATCATGTTCTTCGGCGACAAGGCGGAGCCGTTCATGTGCGGCCCGGCCGCGTCGGAGTTTCTGACCGACGGCTATGTCTTCGATCCCGCCCGGGGGACTTGGGCCGAGATCCCGGCGCCCTCGGGCGCGGCCCCGCAGCAGCGCGCGCGCGCCTCGGCGGTCTGGGATCCCAACGCCAACAAGATGTACCTGTTCGGCGGGCGGTACCGCGCCGCCGGTAGCACGGGCGCATACACGTTCCTCAACGACGTCTGGGCCTACGATCCGTCGAGCAATGGCTGGGAGCAGCTCGCCGATCCGGGCTCGGCCAACGCCCCCTCGGGCCGGATGAACACCGTGATGGTCATGGATCCGGACCGCAACCGGTTCCTGGTCCAGGACGGCGGCCAGACCGACCTCAACACCTTCACGATCGATCCGGGGGTGTGGGCGTTCAACCTGGGCGATCGGACCTGGGAGAAGCTGGTCATCAACGGGGCGGGTCCCATGCCGCGCCTGTTCCACACGGCGGCCCTCGATCGGCAGCGCAGCCGCCTCTACGTCTACGGCGGCGGCGGCGAGAACGCGTTCGTCGGACCCTTCTACGGGGACACCTGGTACCTCGATCTCGACACGCTCACGTGGACCGAGGTCGCCGCTTCCCCGGCCCCCGAGGGGCGCATCAAGGGCGTGATGGACTACGACGCGGCGCGCGACCGGATGGTGCTGTTCGCCGGTCACGACAACTCGTCCCTCGGCAACAACAACGACGTCTGGAGCTTGTCGCTCGAGACCCAGACCTGGGAGCACAAGCCCGGCGGCGACGCCTTCAACCGGCCTCAGTTCGGCTTCTGCGATTTCCCGGCGGACTTCGCCACGGTCGATCCGAGCTTCCCGGAGCGGCGCGAGTCTCACATGTTCGTGATCTTCGGCGATCGGGCCATCATGTACGGAGGCCGCACGGACTGCGGGCTGACGAACGACACCTGGTATCTCAACCTCCCTGACGACACGTGGGAGAACGTGAACCAGTCCTTCAATGGGATGACCTGCTTCCGCAGCGGTCGCACCGACTGCGAAGATCCCGACGCTCGCAAGTGCGGCTGATCGGATCGGCGGACGCCCCCAAAAGGCGAAAGCCCCAGGCTTGGTCGAAGCCTGGGGCGCACGTCGTATTCGATTTGAGGTTTCGGGACGCGTCCTGCGTGCCGCAAAAACCTGTGCGCCTCCTGGCGCTTGCGCCTCCTGGCTCGCCTCGCTGCTCTCCCCGTCCTTTGGGTGGCCGTCCTGGCCTCGATCGTCGTCCTGACTCGCCTCGTCGTCTCTGGAGTCCGTCCTAGACTCCACCAAGCCCGTCCTAGGCTCGGATCGGACCGGCCTGAAGCCGGAAGTCCAAGTTGTTGGCCATCGGCGTGAACTGCTCACCAACGCTTCGAGCAGCCCGGTTTCGCCCGTTGCCGGTCCCCGCCACCAGGTTGCTCTCCGTCGGATCCACGGTCTCCTGCTGAATCTGCTCCAGCTGGTGCATCCGCATCGAGTTCACGCGCGCAATGTCGTTGTCCGTGTACTCTGCCAGCCGCTTCTGATTGTCGGTCTCGAACAGGCTTCCGAACTTCGAGCGGAAATCCCCAGTCGAGGCGTCCATCGCGTAGGCCCGCGTGGCCGAACCGTTCAAATCAAACAGGCTTGCAAGTGAAAGCGTCATTGCTTTTGACCTCCGAGACAAACCAGTTATCGGAGGGCCGCAGCAGGTGTTGCGGAAAAAAAGACAGACCTCTGAGTGAGCGCATGTAGGTATCGGCATACAGAGTGCGCTGTTGCGTACAAATTTCGGGGGTGACTTTGGCAGGCGCTCGATTGATTCATCAGTCAACGATGTCCGACGTCGTCGCGAAGCGCGCCGCCAGCCCGGAGGTCGCCGCCGACCGCAAGAAACAGATCCTGAAGGCGGCGGTCGAGGTGTTCGCGGAGCGGGGCTTTCACAGGACCCGGGTCTCGGACATCGCGAAGCGGGCGGGCGTCGCGTACGGCCTCATCTACCACTACTTCGACAGCAAGGACGACGTCCTCAACTCGCTGTTCGAGTCGAACTGGTCCGTCTTCCTGAAGGTCCTACGCGATCTGGCCGACAACCGCGACCTCGAGGCCCCGAAGAAGCTCGAGGCGATCGGCGTCCTCTTGATCGATGCGCTCCAGGTCGCCCCCAACATCATCCAGGTGATCATCCAGGAGGTCTCGCGCTCGGACCGCTTCGTGCACCCCAACAAGGTCAGCGCGTTCAACGATGCCTTCGAGGTGGTCCAGGAGATCATCGAGCAGGGAAAGGCTGCGGGAACGATCAAGGCGATCGTCGAGCCGACCGTCGGGGCGTACATCTTCTTCGGCGCGATCGAGACCGTCTGCACCGGCTTCACGCTCGGCGCGATCAAGTGCAGCACCAAGGAGGAGGCGGAGACCGTGAAGGCGACGTTCCGCGAGATCCTTCTGGAAGGACTCAAGGCATGAGCGAGTACACCACGATCCTCTATCAGAGCGAGGGCCGGATCATCCGGGTCACCCTCAACCGCCCCGAGAAGGCGAACGCGCTCAACGACACCATGCTCGCCGAGCTCACGGACGCCTTCGACCGCGCCGACCGCGATCAGGACGCCTGCGTGATCGTGCTGCGCGGCGCCGGCGAGAAGGCGTTCTGCGCCGGCGCCGATCTCAGCGGGATGTCGGGCGGAGAGAGCTTCCTCGAGATCCACGAGGCCCGCGGCCTGTTCCCGGCGCTGTTCGTGAAGATCCTCAACCACTCGAAGCCGACCCTGTGTGCCGTCAACGGACACTGCGTCGCCGGGGGGCTGGGCTTGATGCTCGCCTGCGATCTCGCGATCGCCAAGTCCGGCGCGAAGATGGGCACGCCCGAGATCGCGCGAGGCCTCTTCCCGTTCATGATCTCGGCGTTGATCCTCCGCACCGTCGATCGCAGGAAGGCGAACGAGATGATGCTGCTGGGCGAGACGTTCAGCACCGAGCAGGCGGCCGAGTGGGGCCTGGTCAACAAGACGGTGCCGGCCGAGGACTTCGACGCGGCGGTCGAAGCCTGGGCCGCCAAGCTCGGCGGCTACTCGCCCGCGGTGCTACGCCTGGGGCGACGGGCGCTGATCCAGCAGGAGGGCATGCCGATCGAAGGCGCGCTCGCCCACCTGCAGGGGCTCATCACGATCAACTCGATGCTCGAGGATGCCGCCGAGGGCATCGCTGCTTTCTTCGAGAAGCGCGAACCCATGTTCAAGGGGAGATGAAGTCATGCCGATGCGAGACGACAAAGTGGTGATCACCTGCGCCCTCACCGGGGTCCTGGCCAACCGCGATCAGTGCCCATGGGTGCCGTACACACCGGAGGAGATCGCGGACGAGGCCAAGCGCGCCTACGACGCCGGTGCCACCGTGGTGCACATCCACGCCCGCGATCCGGCGAGCGGAGGCCCCTCGTACGATCCCTCGGTCTACGCGGCGATCGCACGCGAGATCCGGAAGCGCTGTCCGTTGATCCTGAACTTCTCCACGGGCGCCGTCGGGATCACGCCGGAGCAGAAGATCGCGCCGGTCCTCGAAGTGAAGCCGGAGATCGCGGCGCTCAACATGGGCTCGATGAACTACGCGAAGTACAGCGCGCGCCGGAAGGACTTCGTCTTCGACATGGTCTTCGAGAACACGTTCGGGGAGATCCGCTCGCTGCTGAAGAGCATGAACGAGGTCGGAACGAAGCCGGAGCTCGAGTGCTTCGACAGCGGGCACACCAACTCGATCTGGCCGTTGATCGACATGGGCATGCTGAAGGAGCCGATCCAGTTCAGCTTCATCATGGGCGTGATGGGCGGGATCCCGGCCACCGTGGACGCGCTCTCGTTCCAGTCCAAGCAGATCCCGAAGAGCTCCACCTGGGAGGTCATCGGCATCAGCCACGAGCAGTGGCGCCTGATCGCGGGCGCGCTGGCGCTCGGCGGGAACGTGCGGGTCGGGCTCGAGGACAACTTCTACGTGGCACCCGGCAAGATGGCGAAGTCGAACGGCGAGCTGGTGGAGAAGGCGGCGCGCATGGCCCGGGATACCGGCCGCGAGCCGGCCAACATCGACGAGGCGCGGGCGATCTTGTCGGTGGCACCTGTGCACTGAATGTAGTTATACATCCTAGGATTCAGTATATTTGAGCAACACTTCGGCCAGCGCACCGATAAGCAGGTTGGAGGGAAGCGAAGCCTCCCTTTCCTCGTCCCCGACACGCCCGGCCGGGGTGTTCGCCCCCCCGCCTCGCCCCGGCCGGGCACTTTTGAAGATCCCCTGTTCAAACGCCCTCTCGCCCGTTTCGGGCCGTGATCCGTGATCGGCCGTGGGAGCCGTTAGGGGGTGCGGTTGCAGCGCGCCATTCCGGCATGGGCGCGGGTGGCGATGCGGGGCTCGACGCCGCGGGCCAGGGCCGTCTCGAAGTCTTCCATCGCCTCCGAGCAGCGTCCGGATTGGGCGCGGAGCTCTCCGCGGAGCACGGTGAGCTCCAGGGCGCGCGGGTGCGTGTCGAGCGGCGTGCGGTCGAGGAGGGCGAGGGCCTCGGGCGCGCGGTCGAGCGCGATGAGCGCGGAGATCTGGGTCAGGAGGGCTTCGCGGTAGAGCAGGCCGCTCGGATAGGTCTCGCGGTAGGCCGCCAGGCGGGTGAGGGCGTCTTCGGCGCGGCCTTCGCGCAGGGCCGTCACGGCCGCCTTGATGACCTCCGACTCGAGGGCGAGGGGGCTCGGATCGACGGCCGTCGTCCGGGGCGCCTTGGCCGTCCGGCGGATCGGTGGCGGCGGGGGCGGCGCAGCGGGGATCGGCGCGGGCGTCGCCGTCGGGGGCGGCGGGGGCGGCGCGACGCGCGGGGGCGTGGGCATCGTTTGCGGAGGCGGGGCCTCGGCCACGGGCGGAGGCGCGGTCCATGACCCGATCACCAGCGTTGCGGCCATCGCGCCGCCGGCGAAGAGAAGCACCACGGCCAGCGCTGCCAGCAGGGGGACGGGGCGGCGGGTGGGCCTCCGGCCTTCGTTCTGCAAGACCGCCTGCACCCGGGACGCGAGCGCGTCGGTGGGCGTCGCCGTGCGGACGCTGCGGAGGAGCTCGCCCGCCCTCGACTCGGGGCTGCCGTCGTCTCCGTGGTCCCGCCAGCGCTTCATCGGCCCTCCAGCCTCTGCATGCGCTCGAGGAACAGCTTGCGGGCGCGGTGCAGCTGGACCCAGACCGTCGCCTCCTTGACCTGCAGTCGCTCGGCGATCTCGCGGCCGTCCAGGCCCTCGAGCTCGAACAGGATGAGCACGACGCGATACTTCTCCTTCATGCCGTCGAGGACCCGGTAGACGAGCCGCTGGCGCTCGCGCCGCTCCGCCTCCTCGAGCGGGGTCGGCCCGGGCCCCGGGACCCGGTCGATCTCCTCGGTGTCGCCGGGCAGGAAAAGCTTACGGATCCGGGCGCGCCGCCGCTGGTTGCGGACCACGTTGCGCGCGATGCCGTAGAGCCAGGTGGAGGGCTTCGCCTCACCCCGGAACGAGTCGAGGCGCCGGCAGGCGACGACGAAGACCTCCTGGACCAGATCCTCGACCTCCGGGCCGGGGCCCGACAGGTACGAGACCCAGCGACAGACCTCCTGAAAGTACCGGCGATACAGGAGCGCCGGCGTCAGAACCTCCGCCTCGTCGAGAGCGCCGACCGTGCCTGCATTCTCCCGACGGGCGACCGCCACGGCGATCAGCATACTCGATCACTGCGCCGCGTGCGCCCCGTCGATCTGGATGGGAATGATCAACCGATTGCGGCTCGCTTGAAGGATCTCTTGGGCGGACTCACGGAAGGCCGCGAACGCGGTGGGGGAGAGGCGCGCCTGCGGCGTCGCGTGATCGACGATCAGCGTGGCGACTTTCGACTCGGCGTTCCAGTTGAACTGTTGCTCGAACACGCCCCAGTCGGCGCCGCGATGGAAGGAGCGCGGCGACTCGAGGGGGACGCCGGCGCTCCTCGGGAAGTGGAGCGTGACGACCATGCGCTCGGCGAGCTCGGTGAGCGCCAGGGGTGATCGTCGGTTGGGGACTCGGAGATAGCTGCCAAGGGTGGGGAGCCCCAGCGACACCTGAGCCAGCGGCGCCTCGAAGAGCTGCTCCGCGACCAGCGCCGAACCGTCGCGCACCATGAAGTGCCCGACCAGGATGTCGGCCTCCAGCACCAGCGGAGCCGGCGCGGGCTGGTCGCTGGTCTTGGTCTCGAGCAGGCGCGCGCCCGGGATGACGGTGCCGATCCAGCCCTGGAAGTGCCGCATGATCTCGTCCTTGCGGGCGCGCTGGACGAAGTCGCGCAGCTCGGCGCCGAACGTGCCCGGCAGTCGCATCACTACCTTTCCCTTGGCGGTCCCGTTGTCGTCGATCGTGAGGTCGACCTCGCTCTCGAGAGGCCAGCGTTCGATCTCGTCGTCGCGCACCGGGATGGGGTGAAGCTTCGGCGGGGGTTCCGCCAGCAGGTAGTGACCGTTGCGCATCGAGGGCGGCAGAAGGCCCAGCCAGGGCGTGTCCGTGTCCACCCGGGCCCAGCGGCGTTGATCGCCCCACTCGATTCGTACGAACCGCAAGTTGTATTGCGCGGGATTGGGATAGGTGTGCTCCAGCTGGGACGAGGTCCCGGCCCGAGCCAGCGCGATCTGGGCGTCGAACCCGGCGGCCCGCAGCATCGCGGTCAGCAGGCCGGTGCGCTCGCCGCGCCGGGTGGCGAGCACCTGATCGACGTCGGCGGTCCCGCCGAGCCCGACCTCGGAGGTGACCCACGAGAAGATGCGATCCAGCTCCTCCTCGGGCGCATCGACGCCGGCGATGATCTCCTCCACCTGCTTCCGCACCGAGAAGGAGAGACGCGCCGCTTCGGGGATGCCGAGCACGTTCGTGCGGTTCGCCAGCTCGTTGTCGATGTCGGCCGCGACCACCACGAACGGGATGTACTCGTCGTAGGGGACCGCGTGGGGCTCGGGCTCGAACGGCTCCACGTCGTCCTGCTGCCAGAGATAGATCGTCCGATCGGGGAGCTCGTGCGTCACCGGGAGCGGGGCGCCGTTGTAGCTCTGTGACCAGAGCTTGACGCCCTTGGGCACGATCACCACCAGGTCGGTGCGGACGATGGGCGAGGTGCTCTTGAAGTAGAACCGCCTGAGATAGCCGCCCCACGGCGTGGCCGGCTCGTCGATCACCAGCCACTTCCGCTCGACGGCGTCCCCGGGCGCCAGGCCGCTGTAGGAGAGATCGTCCTTGCCGGAGTGCCGGTCGGCCTCGAAGGTCCGGCCGTCGGGCTTGAGCGTGCGGAGCGCCAGCGTCAGCGCGTCGGAGGGTGGGTTGATCTCTCCGGCGGTATCCGTCGCCTCCTTGGTCTGGAGCCGCGAGATCGAGTGGCGCAGCGAGAGCGCGTGTCCGTCGGGGCGGATCCGATCGATCACGCGATCGAGGAGCAACACGCTCTTGTGGTTCGCCCAGCGATCACCCGGATCGAGGCCGCGCGGGGTTCGCGTGCCCGGGACGTTCTCGATCAGCGGCATCACGTCGAACGCGAGCGCCTTGGCGACCCAGGGATCCGGATCCAGCAGCGCGAGATCGCTCTCGTCGAGCCCGGCCACTCCGGCCTCCATCCGGATCGTGCTCTCGCCGAGCGCCTGCAGGCGCGCCAGGATCCGGCGGGCGCTGCGCGCGTCCTTCTTCGCGAGGTACGCGTGCAGCAAGGTCTTCAGCGCAGCACTCGCCAGAGGGTCGTCCTCCACCGCCCGCTGCGCCAGCGCGATCGCCGGATCGATCCGCCCGCGCCCGAGCTCGAGGTCCGCAGCGCGCGCCAGCTCGTCCGCGGGCTCGTCCGACAGCTCCGCGGCGCGCAGGTAACCGGCGATCGCGGCGTCGAGATCGCCGCGGGCCTGGGCGTGTGCCGCGATGGTCTCCTGCTGGTCCCGATCCGGCAGCGCCTCGGTGCGCTTCTCGAGCGCGGCGGCGGCGCCCACGCGCTGAATGCCCCGGTAGAACTGCGCCCCCTCCACCAGGAGCGAGGGCGTGGGCTCCTTGCCCAGGGCCGTCTCCAGGTTCTGGGCCGCCTCGGCGTTCCAGCCCCGCTGGCGGGCCAGGCGGAAGGCGAGCTGGTAGGGCCCGGCGGCGTCGGGGGCGGCGCGCTTGGCCTGCTCGATCAGCGCCTCGGCGTCGTCGGGGCTGTCCTTCAGGACCATCTGCGCCAGCGCCAGCAGGGCAGAGGGATAGGTCGGATCGAGGTCGAGGGCCTGGCGCAAGGCAGCTTGCGAGAGCCCCTCCGGCATCCCCGACCAGATCATCAGGCGCGCCCGCGAAACCTGCACCACGGCCGACCGAGGGGCGGCCATCTCGGTGCCGTCCAGCAGCTCACGGGCCAGCTCGATGTCGTCGATCCAGTAGGAGAGGGCGACCAGCGTCCCCAGCACGCGCCCGACCAGCGCGCGGTCGGGATCGAAGGTCAGCTGGCGCACCAACGTCAGCGCGCCCCCGTCGCTGAACGGCGTCGTCGAGAGCGAGGCCACCGCGCTCGTTCCCAACGGACCGGGCGCCTTCGTCTTCTGGTCGATGACCGCGCGCCGGCCCTCCCAGGTCAGCACCGACAAGCTCGGCCGGGTGTTCTGATACGCGTGCACCGTCAGCTCTGCGCAGTGCCAGCCGGGCGAGGCGCGAACGAGCGCTCGCATCATCGAAGGCTCGCGCACGGTGGTGAGCGATCGCTGGAGCACCGGGTTCCCGTCGATCGTGAGCCGCGCGGCCGCAGGCAGGTGGGCCTCGATCGCGAGGGGCGCCAGGGCGGTCTCGGCGCTGATCTCGAAGCAGCCGTCGAGCGTGTAGACGCCGGGATCGTCCCCGGACGTCACCGGGAGTCGGCGGTTGATGCTGTGCACGGCCCGGCGGGGCGGCACCATCCCTCGGAACGTCGGGGGCGGCGCGTCGAAGAAGGTGTCGTTGACCGGGGCCAGCGGACCGTGGCGGTCGAACACCGTCAACCAGCCGCCGCGGGTCAGGAGCTTTTTCGTCTCTTCTCGATCGAGGACCTCCAGCCGGAGCGCGATCGCAGTGGCGAGCGCGACGTGCGAGGGGGGCGCGGCGGTGTCCGAGAGCAGGCCGGACCGCTCGAGGGCCGCCCGGATCCGATCCTCACCCATGCTGTTCTCGGTCAGCCAGTCGTAGAGGATGATCATCGCGATCTCGGACTCGCCGCTTCGAGGTGCGCCCTCGATCACGGCCAGCAGATCGTCGAGCCCGGCGCTCTTGTCGATCTCGGCGAGGTCGAGCAGCCCGCGCACGAGGTGGAGGAGCTCGGGGGCGGCCGGGGCCTCCAGCCCACGGTCGAGCAAGCGGCGGGCGAGCGCGCGATCGTTGCCCATCAGCCAGGCGACCTCGGCACCGAGCAAGGGGTCCTCGAGGTTCGCGGCGATCGAGCGTGCCTCCTCCGGAGATCGGGCCGGCAAGAGCGCGGGATAGCGAGGCTCGAAGCCGGGCCCGGTCGTCCGGCAGCCGGCAAGGATCAGGAGCAGTACCAGCAGGCGTCGCGGCTTCACCACGAGATCACGACCTTTCGCGCCAGGGCCCGGTCGATCGCCAGGCAGGCCTCCCGGAACTCGGGATACTCGTCGGGCGGGATCTCCTTGGTCTTCATGGTGACGATGTCGTCGGTCTCGAAGCCGCCTTCGATCCGGCGGACCACCTGCACGACCGAGATGTGCGCGTTGTCGACGGTCTGTCCCTCGGGGAGCTGGACGATCTTGGCGCCGGCCGGAAGCCGATACCGGACGACGTTTCGGGTCGCCCAGGGGTGCGTGATCGTCAGCGTGGTCTCGCGCTCGGCCAGCTTCGCATACGCGCCCGCGACCTGATGCTGGAACAGCGCGATCGGCATGGTGATCTGATCGTGCTCGAGCGTCCCGTAGCGCGGGATGTGGGCCGTGTAGTGGTACTCGACCGGAGCCTCGAGATCGGAGAGATCGGAGAACTTCAGCTTCTCGACGCGCACGCCGGTGAAGATCTCGCTGAGCTGATCCTCGAGGTGCCGCTTTCGCAGCTCCACCTCCTCGAACTCCTGCCGCAGGTTGGAGGCCCGGACGCCGAAGAAGTGCTCGACGCCCTTCAGCATCAGCGACCCGTCGCGCGAGAAGGTGGCCTCGTACTCGGAGCGATTGAGGTTGTCTTCTGGCTTGCTCTCCGGGAGCGTGGCCAGCCGCGTGCGGCCGTCCGGGTGCACGATCAGGCCGGTCGCGCCCTGGTCCTGATACGGCAGCTCGTAGCTCCCCGAGAACTCGGCCGTCGGATCGAGGAACAGGTCGAACGCAGGCACGTACGTGATCGCGTGGTTGAAGGCCCACATGGTGGCGTGGTCCGGCGGGAGGCGGCCTCGATCGGACGTCCGCACCAGCGTGATGGTGGCTTCGATCCCGTTGTCGTTGAGGAGCGCCGCCAGCAGCGTTGCCTTGTCCTTGCAGTCGCCGTAGCGCCGCCGGTGGACCTCGGACGCCTTGAACGGCTTCCAGCCGTGGATACCGAGCTCGATCCCGACGTAGCGCGTGTTCTTCACCACGTAGTGGTAGAGGCGCTCCATGATCTCACGCTTGCTCTTGGCTCCGGCCACCGCGGCGCGTCCTGCCTTGCGCGCCGGCTCGTCGAGCTCCATCTGCTCGGCGAAGAGCCGCGCGTACCAGGCGCCCAGGTCGCTCCACTTGTGGTAGGTCGACACGCTGACCAGCATCCCGATGTCGGGGTAGGGCGGGGCGAATGGCTCCAGGACCAGCGCGTCGACCGCATCGAGCTTCCACGTGAGCGTCGTGTTCTGGCCGTCGGTGGTCCGCGCGGGCTCGCCGACTCGAACGCTCGAGGCGTACAGCGGCAAGCGCTCCGGTGCGATCACGGTGTGGACGACGTCCCGCTTCGGCAAGCCACCTTGCAGGAACTCGATGTCGCCGAAGAAGCCGCCGAAGATGTTGTCGCCGACCGAGTCGACGCGATAGCGGATGTTGATCACGTCGCCGGCCTCGAGATCGTCGAACAGGATGGTCTTGAACCGCTGGTCGACGTACATCCCGCTCACCTTCCCGTTCGGTCCCTCGTCCGAGATGCTGGACGCCTGGATGATCTCCCCGGTGGGACGGATCCGCTCCGCGGACAGGACCTCCACGATCTCGCGCGTCGGTGAGTAGTCGATCCGATGCGCGCGGAGCGCGTCCTCCAGCCTCGGGTTCTGCAGGCGCAGGACCCACTGGTGAAAGTGCGTGCTTTTTCCGTTCTCGTAGAGGCGGATGGCGCTCCGATCGGCGAGGAAGATCGCGCCGAACTTCTGCTCCTCCTCGCTGATCGGCGCCGCGATCAGGGAAGAAGCGTCGACCGAGAACTCGTCCTCGAGCTCCTTCTTCTCCCCGGAGAGAGCGCGCCGGTGATGCCTGACCTCGGGTTGATGCGGATCGAGCTCGAGAGATCGATCCAGCTGCGCGAGCGCGCCGCTCTTCTCTCCGCCGAGCAGGAGCAGCTCCGCCGCCAGGTTCGCCACGGCAGGCGCGTCGGGAAAGAGCGCCTGGGCCTTCGCCAGCACCGCCAGCGCCTCCGCGCCGCGGCCCTCCTCCCCGGCCAGGATGCGCGCCTGCTGCAGGCGGTTGCGGAGCACCCAAGGTGCGAACCGGATGCTCTCCTCGGTGTGCCGCAGCGCGCTCTCGACATCGTTCTCGTCGAGGGCCACGCCGATCGCCAGGTTCCTCGCCAGATGGTTCTCGCGGTCGAGCGCGAGGGCCTTCTCTGCGGTCTCGTAGGCGCGTCTGCGGTCGCCGACCTCCCGCTGCATCCGAGACAGCTCCACGAGGGCCGACTCCGACCGCTCGATCCCGGGCGCCTTCGCCAGCTCGAGCATGGCGGCCGGCCCCACCTCGAGATCGTCGAAGCTCATCGTCGCCAGCGCCACCCGCGCGGCGATCAGCGCAGGATCCGCGGCGATGGCGGCCTCGACGAGCCGCTTGGCCTCGAGCAGCCGCCCCGATGATTGCGCCGCTCGGCCCATCTCCAGGAGCGAGGGCGCGTGCTTCGGATCCGAGACGAGCGCCGCCTCGAGCTGCTCGCGCGCCAGCGCGGGATCGCGGGACTGAACGCGATGGGCGAAGAAGAAGCGGAGGTTCGGGTCGGAGGGGGCGAGCCGCACGGCCGCCTCCAGATCCTGCTCGGGGGGCGTGGGCAGCTTGCGCCGGTCGAACAGCCCGAGGATGGCCGCCAGGTCGGCGCGGAGCGCGAGCGCCTCCGCGCGTGCCTCCCCTCGGGACCTCTCCACCAGCCGATCGAGGTCCGCCGATACCGTGGCGACGGTGTGCTTCGGCTCCGGCGGCAGGTGTGTACCCCAGCCGGCATAGAGCGTCTCGATCGCCTTCTCGTCGGCGCTCACGCGGACGCCGGAGAGCGCCGAGCCGTCTGGTGCGGTCAATCGCAGGAGGAGTCGGCCCGACGACTCCGTCCACGACGACTTCACCATCAGCAGGCTCTTGCCCCGCGGGAACACCGCGGCAATGGCGTCCTGATCGAGGGCCGCGAAGCGACGGCTGTCGATCGAGGCGAGCTCGCGCCCGTCGAGGAACACGCGGAGCTGGTCGACCGAGCCGGTCCGGACGGCGGCCTTGGTGTCGCGGTCCGCGTCGACCACCACCGCCACGTACGCCGAGGCCTCCGACGAGGGCGAGACCAGGTGCGAGAGCTCGAGCACCCCGTGGGGCGCCACGCCCTCGACGCGATGCCAGCGGACCGAGCGGGTCTTGCCGGCGACCGGATCCGCGAAGCGGCCGCCCTCTTCGGGCGGACCGCGGGCGCCGTGTCCCTGTCCGGCGGAGTTGTCGAACGGGCCGATCAGCTCGACCTCGGTGATGAGCCCGAGCTCCGCGAACAGGGACGCCGCTCGATCGACGTCGCCCGCCTTGAACGCCAGCTGCGCCGCAAGGTGGGTTGCGTGCGCGCGCGCCAGCGGCGGTGTGGACTTCGCGGATCGCACGTGCAGCACGGCGCGCTCCACCCGCTCCGACCGCTCCAGCAAGCGGTCCCAGTTCCAGAGCCGATACAGGCGTCCGAGCGTCCGCGGATCTCCGTGCTCCGCTGCGTGCTCGACGTCGGAGGCGAGGCCCTCGAATCATCCGCGCAGCCCCCGGCCACGCGCGCGACGCGGGTGCGGGCGCCGGCGCGGGAAGCGGCGGAGACGTAGGCGCAAGTTGGCTTGCAAAGAGCAGGGGAAGAAGGAGGGTCATCGAGCGTAGGCCTACGGAACTCAAACAACTTTTCGGGATGCAGACAAGCTCGTCTTGCCCGGTGTACGGTGGTGTGCACTGTTGCGATCGAACCCGATGGACGGCGTCATGAACCGCGGCTGGCGGACCGGGCTCGGCGGCATGTTCGCCGGCGTCTATGCGGTGCTCTGGGGGTTGCAGCGAATCCTGCGCGATGGCGGCTTGAGGAAGCTCGCCGTCCTCCCCCTGGCCCTCACGCTCTTCCTTTACGCCGGCCTGGTGGCGGTGGTGCTCGTCTTCGCCGGCGATCTGTTGGACGTCCTCTGGCAGCGACCCGAGTCCGGCTGGCTGATCGCGGTCTGGTGGGTGGTCCTGGTCGGCTCGATCATCGCGACGCTGGGCGTGCTGGTCCTCCTGTTCGCGACGATCGCCGAGGCCGCCGGCGGCCCCTTCTACGACAAGATGGCGATGAGGGTCCTCGAGGCCCACGCGATCGAGACCCGGGAGCCCGGCCTCATCGAGGGCACCCTCCCGGATCTGCTCCGATCGCTGCTGTTCCTCCTGCCCGCCGTCTTCTGCTGGCTGCTCGGTCTGGTCCCGGTCATCGGGATACCCTTCGTGGCTCTGGGCGCTGTGATCGCGTGGATCGGGTTCGCCTCGGCTGCGATCAATCCGGCGCTGATCGTCACCGGCCACCCGCTCGGTAGCCGCATGCGGTTCGTCTTTCGCTACTTCTTCTCGATGCTCGGGATCGGCGCTGTGGTCTCGCTGTCCATGCTCGTCCCGTTCCTCGGCCTAGTCTCGATCCCCGCCAGCATCGTGGGCGCGACCGAGCTCTACGCAAACACCGAGCGCTGATTTCGCCCGCTTGCTAGGTCCAGCAATTGTTGCTTCAGTCCATCGAAGATGTCGAAGCCGATGAGCGCCGGCAGCCGCCAGGACATCCTGGCGAGCCCCCTCGCTGAGACCTCCATCGACGAGCTCTCCCAGCTGTTCACCAGCAACGCCAAGCCCCCCTCGGAGTGGATGATCGGCCTCGAGCTCGAGCTCTTCACCTTCGACCGTAACCGGGGGCGCCCCGCCGACCACGGCGCGCTCCAGACGGTGATCCAGACGCTCGCGAAGAAGCGACACATGACGAAGGAGCGCGAGCTCGGCGCTCTGGTTGGGCTCCGCGGACACGGCCAGCTCATCTCGCTCGAGCCCGGCGGCCAGCTCGAGTTTGCCACCAAGCCCCACGTGCGGCTCAAGGAGATGCGCGACGAGCTGCTGGGCTACATCTCCAACCTCCAGGAGATCGCGGGCTCCGGCATCGAGTTCTGGGCGCTCGGCTATCACCCCTTCGAGACGACCGACACGATCCCGAAGATGCCCAAGCCACGCTACGATTGTATGCGCGCCTACTTCCGCGAACGCGGCGGGCCCCGCGCGTCCGAGATGATGCACCTGACCTGCAGCGTGCAGTGCGCCGTCGACTTCTCCAACGAGCAGAACCTCGCCGACAAGGTCCGCACCGCGGCCCGCGCGTCTCCGTTCCTCTCGGCGCTGGTGGCCGCGTCCCCCTTCACCGCCGGCAAGCCGAACGGGTTCAAGAGCCTGCGCTATCAGGTCTGGCTGGAGACCGCCGAGGATCGCTGTGGCCTGTGGCCCGAGATGTTCGACGAGGAGGGCCTCTCGGTCCGGCGCTACCTCGAACGCGCGCTCCACACGCCCGCGATGCTCTTCGTGCGCAATGGCCAGTACGAGATCATGGAGCCCCGCCCCTACCTCGACATCGCGCGGGAAGGCTTCCACGGCTCCACGATCACCGTCGCCGACTTCCTCGATCACCTCACTACGTTCTTCCCCGAGATCCGTCCCAAGGGCTACGTCGAGGTCCGCGGCGCCGACTGTCTGCCACCGCGGGAGGCGGTGGCGCTCGCGGGTGTCTGGCGCGGACTGCTCGACTACGAGGACTCGCGGCGGGCCATCGATGATCGGCTGGGCGCGCTCACCTTCCCCGAGATGCGCCACCTCCAGCGCGACGTCGCTCGCTTCGGCCTCGACGCCGTCAGCCCGATCGGCCCCGTCCGCGAGATCGCCCGGTGGCTCGTCGACACCGCACACCGGACGCTGGCGACCAGCACCCGCGACTGTGCCGAGTGCGTCGATCCGCTGGTCGAACGCGCCGCCGCTGGCCGCTCTCCGGCCGACGACATGCTCGAGCTGGCCGAGAAGGAGTCCGTCGAGGCCGCCATCGCCCGCTACGCGCGGGTCTGAGCTCCGGTCAGGCGGCCTTGGCGTCGACGTTGTAGAACCGGCTGAGCGAAGGCACCTGTTTGGTGAGCTCGCTGAAGGCCCAGCCGACCATGTAGTCCTCGGTCGGCGCGCCGGCGAACTTGCGCGGCATCAGCAGGATGGGATCGCCGAACTGCTCGCCGACCTGGATGTGCTGGCCGCCGGCGACGGCGGTGCGGATCGCCTCGAGCGTGGTGCGGTAGGTGTCGTCGAGGTCGAGCTCGGGCGGGAGCTCGCGAAGCGCACCCAGGTACTTCTCGACCGAGGCGGCGGCGGCCTTCGTGAGGGCCGGCTTGTCGAGGCCCGGAGGATCGAGCTCGGCGATCGGCAGCGATTGGCCGCGTCCGAAGAGCGCCTCGAGGCGCTCGTAGAAGGCGCTCGCGAGGTCGTCGTCCGCGATCCCGGCGGCGCTGCCCCGTCCGAAGATCTTCTCGAAGTCGGCCTTGGTGGCCACGTCGGTGAATTTGACCTCGTTGTGGTAGCTGTCGAAGCCGCGGGGCTTGCCGGACTTCTTGTCGATCGCGGCAGGGTACCACTTCGACTCGTCGTCGCTGTCGCGGACCACGATCAGGATCTCTCTCCTGGGATCGAACGTGTGCAGGCGTTCGAGCTCGGCGGGACTGGCGTCGGTCTCGAACATCTTGAGGAGCCGCAGCGCGTCCTTGGCGTCGGTCACCAGACGCGCGTCGACGCCGGGGACACGATTGCCCCAGTCCGCGCCGTTGCCGGTGTCGAACGCAGGGAAGAAGACGTCGATCGCGTTGCCGCTGACGCCGATCGGCGCCGAGTGGTCGGCGACGAAGCGGGTGGCGCGACGCTCGACGGCCTCCATCGAGAGGTTCTGCTGGCCTCGCGCGATCTCGGCGCGAAGCGAGACGACCCGGCCGCGCATCTGGCCGGCGGGGACCGACTCGGCCTCGGCGGGCGTGAGCCACTTCGGGCCCTTCCGATTGACGTCGCTCAGCGTGCGGGCGAGGTTCAGCGCGTAGACATCGACGACCGCGTTGGTGTCGATGACCGCGTCGGGGCCTTTGCCGGCGGCGACCTCGTCGAACGCGGCGCGCACGTCCTCGGAGAGCCTGACGGCGTCGTATGGTCGATAGCCGTCGCGCGGGCTCCGCTCGCGAAGCTCGTCGCGAACTTCGCCCAGCACGGCGCTACGAACGGATCTCTCGAGGGCTCGAATCACGGCGGCAGACCTCCACGCGTTTCGATTCTCGGCGGGTGTGGACTCGTGTTGCCGATCTCTGCACCGGTCAGATATCCGACGGCATGGCCCACTCCTCGCGGCTCCTCCTGGTGGGCATCGCCTGCTGTGCATCGGGCTCGAACCCCAAGACGCTCGACGGCGATCCGCCGCCCCCTCCGCCGCAGAAGGCCGGTCCGGCTTCGACGACCACCGGCAACGGCGTCACCGGGAAGACGCCGCGGATGGTGGCGACGCACTACGACGAGTGTCCGGCAGGCGGGAGCCTCGAGGTGCCGATCGCGATCGAGGATCGGGCGAAGGTTGCCCGCGATCCGCCGCTCACCGCGTTCGTGGTGCCGGTCGCGAAGCAAGCCAACCTGCGCTCGCTCGCCGGCATCGGGGTCATGGACGAGGCCGGCCGGCGCCTGCCCGCGCAGCTCGAGGTGCTCAGCCGTTGGGGCGGCGCGCCCGACGACTGTGAGCATCCGATCCGGTACGCCTACGCGCGCGTCTCTGCCGTTCCCGAGCCGGGGCACCGCGTGGAGTGGAAGGTGGCGACCGGCACCGACGCGGGCGAGATGTCGCCGCTGACGCTCGAGACCTCCAAGTCGGCGTGGATCATCGACACCGGCGTGGCCCGCTTCACGGTGCGGCGCGACCGGTTCGAGGGCCTCTCCAAGGTTGAGCTGCCCAAGGACGGGGGCGGCTATGATCTGGTGAGCCAGCTCCGCCGGGAGAGCGGCCAGAGCAGCTTCTTCATCGATCACGACGGCGCGCTCCACCGGATCAGCGAGGCAGAGATCTGGAAGCTCGAGCTGGAGCGCAGCGGGCCCCAGGTCGTGACGGTGGTGGCGCGCGGCTACTATCCGGGTGTCGCCAAGAACCGGCGCGGGAAGGGTCCGAACGCCACCCGGGGGCTCGGCATCACCGTGCGGCTCCACTTCTACGCGCGGTCGTCGATCGTGCGCGTCGAGCAGACTTACTATTACGGCGCCGTCGCTGACTGGAGCGCCACCGGCCTCACGAACACGACGGTGGTCCAGCGCGCCTGGATGACGGTGCCGCTGGTGGAGCCGGCCGAGAAGGTCTACGCGCGGGCCGACGAGAAGATCTACACGCGCGATCCCAAGGAGGTCATTCAGGTCGAGCAGAAGAAGCGGACGCCCGACCAGCAGGCGCTGGCGTACGCGATCTCGTCGGGCGACGACGACCTCGAGACGGGCGAGTCGGCCCGCCACCCGTTCCTGGCCGTCACCAGCAAGCGGTTCTATGCGATGGCGACGATCGCACGGATGGCCGTGCGCGAGCCGCAGGGCTTCACGTGGAGCAATCAGCTCAACGCGCTCGACGTCGACTTCACCAGCGCGCCCATCCAGGTGGGCGCGGCGCGCGGGATCTGGAGCGTGGCCGCTCTCGACTTCGGGCGCGGCACGCCCAGCGAGTCGCGCGCCGCCGCGCTTCAGCTCTTCGCGGAGCGCCCGCTCCTCGGCGCGCCCACGCCGGCCTACCTCAACACCACGCAGACGCTCGGGCCCTATGCGACGCAGTCGAGCGGAGCGGCCGGCGTGTACGAGGCGCTGGTGAGGAAGCTCCACGCGAACACGATCGAGTATCTGAAGAAGGTGCGGATCTCCGGTCTCCAGATCTGGCCCGATCTCCCCTCGGGCTCCTGCGATCTGGAGTACGACTGCCCTTCCTGGGCCGACCGTTACTACGGCGGCGGCGACAACAACTACTGGAACTGGTCCAAGCCTGGCATCGACGAGTTCTTCCGGACGGCGGACGACGATCTCATCTACGACTTCTCCCTCGGCGAAGCGATGACCTATGTCGAGACACTGGCGGTTCGACCGGACCACCACTGGCTGGGCGACTCGTCGGTGGCCGGGCTGGCACCCTGCTACGGGGACGCTACCGGCTATGACAGCCGCTACGTCGAGGGGACGAACAACCGCCGCGATCGATGTCCCGCCGACTACGCGTACGACAAGACCCTTGAAGTCGCGTTCCTCGCCACCGGCGACTTCCGCTTCATCGATTTCTTCGAAGAGGCCGGCGCTGCGGTGGTCAACACGTTCGGTGAGCCGCCGAAGATCCCTCAGCCGTATCTCGAGCTGAACCTGTCTCGGCTCTCCACGCAGCGCCTCGAGCTGCTCGCCGACGGCGCGGAGTTCGGCCGCGATCCCAAGGTGGGCGCGCTCCTCCGTGCCAAGCTGCGCGCGTATGTCGATCACATGGTCGGGCGGACGCTGGTCGACGGAAACGCCTGCGAGGTGGGCGGCACCGGACATCACGACGTGACGGAGACGGGGGAGTGCAACAGCGTGGTCGCCTGGATGATGCCGGTCGGGACGGAGTGGGCCATCCGGACCTCGCAGATCCTCGATCACGAGCCCCTCTTCCGCTGGGTGCTGCGGTACGGCGTGGTCGCCGCCAAGAACCACAGCGGCGCCGAGAACCCGGCCGCGGGCCGTGATTGGCGCGTCGGCTACACCTGCAGGATCTCGAAGAAGGGCGAGGCGGGGCCGTGCAAGCTCTGGAGCGAGGGCGAGAACGACGCGCGCTTCTATCCGAACGGGGCGCTCGCCTATCTCAACATCTTCGGTCTGGTGCTCGGGGCGGATCCGAGCGACCCCGACCACATCTGCGACTGGCTGCCCGGCGTGTACCGGAGCCGGATCGGCGATCTGGGCTTCGGCGACATCAACGGCAACGTCTGGGGCAAGGGGTCAGGCCAGGCGCTCGCATTCTCTGCGGAGGCGGTGGCCGCGCTCCAGACGTGCAAGTGAGGGGAACGCAACTTGAAGCACCGTGAGTCGATGCTGAGCACGTACCGGGAGAAGCGCAACTTTGGTCGCACGCCGGAGCCGTCCGGGGATCGCGCCGCCGGGGAGGGCGAAGGCTGGAGCTTCGTGGTCCAGAAGCACGCCGCTCGGCGTCTCCACTACGACTTCCGTCTCGAGCTCGACGGCGTGCTCTTGAGCTGGGCGGTCCCTAAGGGGCCGAGCCTCGATCCCAAGCAGCGACGGCTGGCGATGCGGACCGAGGACCATCCGCTCGACTACGCCGACTTCGAGGGCGTGATCCCCGAGGGCGAGTACGGCGGGGGTGCGGTCATCGTGTGGGATCGCGGGCGCTGGCGGCCCGAGGAGGATGCGGCGGAGGGCCTCGCGAAGGGACGCCTCAAGTTCGAGCTGATCGGCGAGAAGCTGCGCGGCTCGTGGCGGCTGATCCGGACCGCGAGCGGCAAGGACGGGCGCGAGCGCTGGCTGCTGTTCAAGGCGCGGGACGAGGCCGCCACCTCGGAGGTCGACCTGGTCGAGACCCGACCCGAGAGCGTGATCAGCGGACGGACCCTCGAGGAGGTCGCGAGCGATCCGGGTCAGTACGGATTCTCGCGATAGTTCGGCGGCAGGTCGCGATCGCCCGCGCGACCGCGATGGCCTGCGCGCTTTCTGTGGTGCCGGGCCGCCTTCTTCAGCGGCTCTGGCGTGCGGCGTGCGGGCGGCATGGGGACGCCGGCGGATCCTGGCGGCTCGGGGGCGATCGGTTCCCGCCGCTTCAGCACGTACACCAGCGTCGTCAGCGCGATCATGAACCCGAGCGCGGCCAGCAGCAACGGGAGCGCTGCGGGCGCGCTGCGTCTCGGCTGCACTCTCCCCGTGGGCTCCGGCATCACCGCTCCCAGCGGAGTGGGCTCGTCGCCCATCGGCTCCCGGAAGGCGACCTCGCGCAGCGCCGGAGCCGCCGAGGACCCGGAGAGACTCTCACCGCTGATCAGCTTCTGGGCCTCCTTCAAGCGCTCGATGACCACGTCCATCGACGGGAAGCGATCCTCACGGCGCTTCTTCAGGCAGGTGTGGATGATGCTGGCGAGCTCGGGGGGACAATCGGCGTCAGGATTCAGCTCGCTGATCGCCGGGACCGGGACGTGGACGTGCTTGTAGATGACGTCGACGCCGGTCGCTCCGGTGAACGGCGCTTTCCCGGTGATCATCTGGTAGAGGATGATCCCGAAGCTATAGATGTCGGTACGTGGATCGAGCGGCCAGCCCTGGATCTGCTCGGGCGACATGTACTTCGGCGAGCCGAGCAGCGTGCCGGTCCGGGTGAGCTCCCCCTCGCTGTTGGCACGCGGGTTCGGCCCCGACGCGTTGTCCCGGGCGTTCTCGGGGGTAAACAGCTTCACCAGCCCGAAGTCGAGGACCTTGATGTACCCGCCACCGTCCTCCGTCGCCTCCTCGAGCACGAAGATGTTCCCAGGCTTGAGGTCGCGGTGGATGATCCCCTTCTCGTGCGCGGCTCGGAGCGCGCGGCAGATCTGGATCGAGAGGTGGAGCGCATCTTCGGCGGTGAACGGGCCGTCCATGCGGATGATGTGCGAGAGCGGACGGCCGCGCAGGTACTCCATCGCGATGTACAGATCCCCGTCCTTCGACTCGCCGTAGTCGAAGACCGTGATCGTGTGCGGGTTGGAGAGCTGGGCGGCGATCGACGCCTCCAGGAAGAACCGCTTCACGAACTGCGGATCGCTCTGCTGGAACTCGCGGTTGAGGATCTTGATCGCGACCGGTCGTTCCAGCGGGAACTGGGTCGCCCGATAGACGCGGCCCATTCCGCCCTTCGCGATCAACTTGTCGATGCGATACTTGGCGTCGAAGGTCTTCCCGATGTGCTCATCGAGCTTGCCTCCGTCCTCGAGATGCACGTTGCTTCCTCGACGCGCCCTCAGAGGTCTTCCCACGTGAAGCTGCCGTCACGGAAGTAGATTCGCACCGCCTTGCCGCGGAGTGCGTCTTCGTCCACCAATCCGAAGTATCGGCCGTCGAAGCTCTCGTCGCGGTTGTCGCCGAGCACCAGGAACTTGTGAGGAGGGATGGTGATCGGGCCGAGGTCGCGGCCCCCATGGGCCAGCGGGAGGCGATCCTCCATGGCCAGCGGGTGGCCGTCGATGCGCACGCGGCCGTCCTTCACCTCGATCCGATCGCCGGGCAGACCCATCAGGCGTTTGACCAACGTCCGCCCGTCGGCGGGCGACTCGAGGATGACGACGTCGCCCCGGGACGGGTGCCCGAAGCGCACCGCATACACGGAGGTGAACGGGACGCGCAGACCGAACGCGAGCTTGTTGACCAGGATGCGATCACCGACCTCGATCGTCGGTCGCATCGACTCGCTCGGGACCCGGTAGTGATCCGCCAGCGACGCTCGCGCCGAGCTCACCACCAGGATCAGAATCAAAAGCGACGCGCCCTCTTTCAGGCGCTTTCGCATCTTCTCGCCCATTCAGCCCGTCTCCTTGCGGGAAACCGCCGGACCTCGCCGTTTGTTCCTCTTCGGCCGCTCGTGCCGGTTCCTGCGCGTCTTGGTCCTCGTGGCTCCATCCTGCGCCGGGCGCTCGACCAAGCGCAACTCGACCTTGCGACGGGACACGTGGGCCGCGGCGATTTGGGCCCGGACGCGGTCGCCGAGGGCAAAGATGCGGCCCGTCCGCTGCCCGACCAGGGTCGCACCGAACTCGTCGACCTCGTAGAAGTCGTCGGGTAGGGCCTGGACCGGAATGAGGCCTTCGATGAACGGGTTGTCGACCATCACGAACATCCCGAACGCGGCGATGCCGGTGATCGTGCCGTCGAGCTCCTCACCGAGGTGATCGCGGGCGATCAACGTCCGATCCAGATCCATGCAATCGCGCTCGGCGATCATGGCGCGTCGCTCCGCCACCGAGCTGGCGAGCGCGATCTCCTGCAGCCGGTGGAAGTCGTAGGCGCCTTCCTGGCCGGCGACGCTCTGCTTGAGCAGGCGATGCACGATCAGATCGGGATAGCGCCGGATCGGGGACGTGAAGTGCAGGTAGGCCTTGGAGGCCAGCCCGAAGTGTCCCTTGCACTCTGCGTCGTAGCGCGCTTGCTTGAGCGAGCGCAGCAGGAGCCCGTGGAGCGCCTTGCCTTGGGGATGAAGCGAGATGGACTCGAGCAGCTGAGCGACCTCGCCGGGGCTCGGCTCCTCCGAGAGCTTGACGTCCACGCCCAGCCGCTCGCAGAGCCCGGCGAAGAGCTCGAGCTTCGCGGGATCCGGATCCTCGTGTACGCGGAAGACGGTCGGCAGATCGCGATCGAGGAAGTACTGCGCGACCGCCTCATTGGCGGCCAGCATCAGCTCCTCGATGAGCCGGTGGGCGTCGTTGCGCGGTCGCGGGTGCGAGGAGACCGGACGTCCCTCCGGATCGAAGTCGATCTCGGCCTCGGGCAGGTCCAGATCGATCGCGCCGCGCTTGATCCTCCGCTCGAAGAGTTTGTTCGCAACGCGGGAGAGCAGCAGGAGCGTTGGCAGCAGCTTGGCGCACTCCTCGTCCGGTTCGCCCTCGAGGGCCCGCGCGACGCGCGTGTAGGTCAACCGAGCTTGCGAACGCATCACGGCGCGATCGAATCGCGCCGACAGGATGCGCCCGGTCTTGTCGACCGAGAGCTCGGCGAGCATGCAGAGCCGGTCCACCTGCGGCTTCAGCGAGCAAAGGCCGTTCGAGAGCGGCTCCGGAAGCATCGGGATGGCTCGGTCCGTCAGGTACGTGCTGGTGCCCCGGCGGAAGGCCTCGACGTCGAGCGGCGTCCCTACGCGCACGTAGTGGGACACGTCGGCGATGGCGACGAAGAGGCGGTACCCGGAGCCGTCGCGCTCGGCCCCGACGGCGTCGTCGAAGTCGCGGGCGTTCTCTCCGTCGATCGTCACGAGCGTGAGGTTCTTGAGGTCGCGGCGGCCGCGCATGTCCTCCTGGGTCGGTGCATCGCCGAAGGCGCTCGCCTCCCCCTCGACCTCGTCCGGGAACGGGACGTCGAGGTCGTGCTCGATCATCAGGCGCTTCACCTCGGTCGACCGCTCGCCCGGCTTGCCGAGAACCTGCAACACCTTGCCGATGGGAGGGGTCTTGCCGGGCACGCCGTGCTCGAGGACCTGGAGCTCGACCAGCTCGCCGTCGGTCGCCTCGCCGGCGTCGCCCGGGCGAATCGTGACGCTGGTGAGCCGGCGCCGGAAGCCGCCGTTCTGGTCGAGGTCGGTCTCGACGAACATGGCCCGGCCCACCCTGCGGAACTTGCCGACCAGGCGGCGTCGCGGCCGCTCGAGGACCTCGACGACGCGCACGAACAGGCGGCCCCGGCGGTCCCCGGGGACCACCTCTCCCCGGATGCGATCGCCCGGGGCCAGGCTGCCGGCTTCGTCGGGGAGGAGCGGCAGCGGATCGCGACGCTTCCCATCGTCGGGGTGCAGGATCAGCCGCCCGCGCGGATCGGCTTCGACCGTGCCCTCCATGGCCTGTCCAGCCCGCGACATCCGGTAGGAGCGCCCGTGGAGCCGCTCGATGATTCCCCGGCGGACCAGCGACTTGAGGATTCTCTTGGCGCTCTTCTCCTTCTTCGGAGAGGCCCCGGCCCGCCGGAGGAGCTCGTTTTGATGAAAGGCGCGGGTCGGCTCCGCCGACAGGATCGCGAGAAACGCTTCGTCGTCCATGAAGGGGGCAGACGTTGAACCATCCGGTCGATCCTTGTCGAGCGCCAGATGGCTCAGATCGGCGATACTCGGGGCGACGCATGCGGATCCTGGATCCGGACCGATACCTGCCGGCGAGCGCCTCATCCGAGGAGCGGTGGCGGGCGCAACGCGTGTTGATCTACGCGGCGCTTCTCTCGCTTCAGGCGGTGGGCTTTGGAACCTTCTACCTGGTCCGCGGCATGTACGTGTTCGCGGCGGTGATCTTCTGCGGCGTGGTGTTCGGCGTCGCGACGGCGCTGGTGATGCGTGTGACCCGCTCCTCTCTCGTGAGCGGCTACTGGCTGCACTTCCACGTGGCGTGGGTGCTGTGCTGGTTCACGTATCACACGGGGGTTCACGGGCCCTCGATGATCTGGTTCGCGCTCCTCCCGTTGCTCGCGCTGATGTCGAACGGGCGCCGCGCCGGGATCTTCTGGGCCTTGGTAAGCGGTGCCTGCGTCTCGGCGGTGTTCGGCCTCGACCTGGCGGGCCACGAGTTTCCGGTGTGGATCGACCCGGCCTCGATGCAGATCGTCGAGTGGACCAGCATCCTCTCGATGATCGGCGGGACGTTCTGGGTGGTGATGACCTACGAGCGACACCAGGCCCAAACCACGCACGAGCTGCAGACCGCCAACGAGCGCTTGACGGAGGCGTTGCAGCAGGCTGCCGCCGCCAGCCGAGTCAAGAGCGCGTTTCTCGCCAACACCAGTCATGAGCTGCGCACGCCCATGAACGGTGTCGTCGGTATGACCAGCCTGCTGATGACGACGCCCCTCTCCAACGAGCAGCGCGAATACGCGGAGACGATCCACGAGTCGGCCGAGTCGCTCCTGTCCGTCATCGACGAGATCCTCGACTTCTCCCAGCTCGACGCCGGGAAGCTGAAGCTGGCCCACCTCGAGTTCGACCTGCGCGAGCGGCTCGAGTCGTTGATCGCGCTGTTGGCCGAGCGCATCGGCGACAAGCCGCTCGACCTGGTCACGATCGTCGACGAGCACGTCCCGGAGCGCCTCATCGGCGACCCGGTTCGTCTCAACCAGGTGATCACCAACCTGGTCGACAACGCGCTCAAGTTCACGGACGGGGGTGAGGTAGTCCTCGAGATCGCGTGCGCAGCGGTTCGGGGGAGCGAGGTCGAGCTCCGGGTGTCGGTCCGCGACACGGGGATCGGGATCGCCGTCAGCGACCAGGGGACGATCTTCGAGCGTTTCATGCAGGTCGACAGCTCGAGCAGGCGACGTTACGGAGGGACCGGTCTCGGCCTGGCGATCTCGAAGCAGCTCGTCGAGCGGATGGGCGGTCAGATCCAGGTCGAGAGCGCGCCGGGCGCAGGCAGCACATTCTCGTTCACCGCACGCCTCGAGCGTGCCGCCGACACCGAACGCTCGCGACGCCGCATCCGCATGACCGGACGCGTGTTGATCGGGCCGATGCAGCCGGGCCTTCTCTCCTTCGTCGAGCGGGCGATGGCGGCCCGAGGTCTGACGCCGGTGCGCGCGGAGTCGGCGGCCGATCTGGAGGCCCGCCTGGGCGAGCTGGATCTCACCGTGGTCGATCTCGATCGGACACCCGTCCAGGGGCCGCGCCTGATCCGGTTATCGAGGCGCAAGGAGGGCGATCTCTCGAAGCCGGTCCGGGCCGCCCAGCTGGACGCGCTCCTGGAGCGGATCACGGCGACCGATCGCAAGACGGCTTGCAAGGTACTGGTCGTGGAGGACAACGCGGTGAACCAGCTGGTCGCCGCCACGATGATCGAGCGGCTGGGATACGCGGTCGAGGTGGTGGCGAGCGGACCGGAGGCCTTGGTCCGCTGCGAGATGCACGACTACGGTGTCATCGTCATGGACTGCCACATGCCCGGCATGGACGGCTTCGAGACGGCTGCCGAGATCCGACGCCGCGAGCGAGGCCGCGGCGCGCGCACCCCGATCATCGCGCTGACCGCGAGCGCCGCCAGCGAGTATCGCGCCCGCTGCCTCGACGCCGGGATGGACGACTTCCTCACCAAGCCGGTCGAGCTCGACACGATGCAGACGATCCTCCACCGCTGGGCCGAGCCTGGAGACCGCGGCCCTCAGCGCTGACGCGAAAGCCGCCGGCTGAGGCGGAATCCCCCATGATCCGTGGCGTGGTGCGACGCTTGCCAGCGTGGAACAGGGATGGAAGGGGTCGAGGCCCTCCTGGCGGAGCGCGGTCCCCTGCCGGGTCGGTTCGGCGGCTATCAGCTGCGGGGCCGCCTCGGTCGCGGAGGAATGGCCGTCGTCCTGGACGCTCGCCACGAGGACGGCCGGCCGGTGGCGCTCAAGCTCATGCGCGTCCGTTCCACGCCGGCCGGCGCGCGGCTCGCCGGAAGGTTCCTGCGGGAGGCCAAGCTGCTCCACGACCTCGACGATGCCGGCATCGTCCGACTCTACGACTACGGCCAGGTGGACGACGTGCTGTTCATCGCCCTCGAGCGCATCGAAGGGTCGACGCTGCACGCGATCCGCTACACGTCGCCCCTCGATTGCGATGCGTTGCTGTATCTCGGCGAGCGGCTGGCGCTGACGCTGCACCGGCTCCACGGCGCCGGCATCGTCCACCGCGACGTGAAGCCGGCCAACGTCCTCGTCGATCGAGACGGCCGCGCTGTCCTGATCGACTTCGGCATCGCGACCTCGACGAGCACGGAGGCGATCACGCGCGCGCACGACATCCTCGGTACCACCGGCTACATCGCGCCCGAGCTTCTCGAGTCGCGGCCCCCGACGCCCCTCGCGGATCAATACTCGCTCGGGCGGGTCCTGTTCACGATGGCGGCGGGTGAGGTGGATCGTCCCACACAGGGCGACCGCGTCGAGCGGCTGGTGGCGGGGCTCCAGATCGACTGGGCCAGCTTTCCACGCGGACCTCGGTGGATGACGCTCCAGGCGATCATCCAGCGGATGGTCGAGATCGAGCCCGAGCGGCGCTTCCCGGATCTCCTCAACATCTCGCGGACGATGGCCTCGCTGCGCTCCTCCCTGGTCGACCCCGAGGCCACGCTGGGCGCGCTCTCCGAGATCGCCGCGGCTGCCGGCGCGCCCGCGTCGACCCAGGTCTCCACGCTGCATTGATAGGCAGCCATTCGTGTTCCTCGACCTCATCTTCGGCTTCCCGTGCCCGGTTCCCTGGTCATGCATTACTATCGGCAGTCGTGCGGCTTCTGGTCCTGGGGCTGCTCCTCGCGAGCTGCGGGGGCGATCGGCTGCTCCTCGATCGTCCCTGGGATTCGGATCGGACCGTCGTGCTGGTCGCGGTGGACGCCTCGGGCCGCGCGCTGGGAGCGCCCTCGATCGCGAGCGGCGCCCACATCGACCTCACGGTCTCGGCCGAGCCGCCGTTCTCGCTGTACGCCTACGTGTTCGACCCCGAGGTTCTCGCCGCCGATTGTCCGGTGGGCTTCGAGGGTGAGGGACTCTCGCTCCCCGGCCGCCGGGACGTCTTTGTCGCGGCCGTGACCGAGCGTGGCGGCGCTGCGACGTTCGCGCCTGCCGAGTCGCCGGGGATCGACGTGAAGACGACGTGCGCGCCTCCGGTCTCATGTCCTGCGCTCTCGGTCGAGGACCTTCGGCTCGACGAGCTCGCAGCAGGCGGCGGGGTCGTCGCCGTGCTGGCGCTTTCGCCGTCGAAGGTGCTGGTGGCCGGCGCCCAGCTGCCGAGCCTCCTCGAGCTCGACGGAGAGGCGCGGCGGCTGCTCGACACCGGCGCGCTTCACGGTCGAATGCGGACCCTCGCGCTCCAGGGCGACACGGTCTACGGCGCGACCGAGGAGGAGATCTTCCACTTCGATCTGGCCACCGAGACCTTCCACGTGGAGCCTTCCCAGCAGGGCGGCCTCGAGCTGGTGCCGGGCGCCGCCCCGCTGGTCTACGGCGACTTCGGCATCCGGGAGGTGTTCACGGTCGATACGGGGACCACGGCGATCGAACGGATTGACGTCCCGGTGCGCCAGGTGCGGATGAACGCGAGCGACTATGGTCTCCTCGTCGACAACGACAGCAATGTCTACATCTTCGGCGGCGTGAGCTGGACCGAGGCCCAGCCGGGCGCCGGGCTCCCGGTGGAGAGCTTCCGCCGTCTCGATGGGGACGCGAGCTCGTATCTCACGGTGGGCCGGCGCGAGAACGCCTTCCTCTACAAGGACGGCGCCTGGCGACAGCTCCCGTCCGCGTTCAACCGAGGGATCGGGCTCAACGACGTGGTGGCGCTCGGGAACGATCGTTTCATCGTGGCAGGTGAGTTCGGCTCGGCGGCGCTGTATCGGGACGGGGAGTGGTGCACCTACGATCTCGGGACCCACGACAGCCTGAACCGGGTGGTGGCCGCGCCCGATCACAGCACGTTCTTCGCAGGGACCGTCTTGGGCGCCGACGGCTCCCCTCACCTCCTGCGCTTCACCCTCGAGTGACACCTCTTGCCAAAGCCGTGTCCGATCAGCGAGGGCGCAGTGACACGTGTCCGATCTCGACGCTCATCCGCTGGTCGCGACGCTGACGGTGCTGCGGGAAGGCAACCAGCTCCCCAGCGCCGTCGGCACCAATCGTCCCTCGGGAAAGCCGAGCACCCGCTCCGTCGAGACGATGATGGCGATCGCCGCTGCGACCTTCTCCAGCCAGCGCGGACCTCCCGCAGCCGATCGGATCGCGTGGCTTCGCCGCGAGTATGTGGATCTGATGTCGCGGGCCTCGGGCCGCGGGCGCTTCTACTTCGGGGCGGGTGCGCTGGTCGTGTCGATCGGGGCGCCGATCATGATCGGCAGGTTGCGGCCGTTCTCCCGACTCACGCACGAGGAGCGGGTCGCATCGCTCCAGCGGTTCGAGTCCCACGCGCTCGGCTCCATCCTGGTCGCGCTCCGCGCCATCCTCTGCATGCTCTGGTACGAGCACCCCGAGGTGGCCCGCGAGGTTGGCCTCACCTGGGCCGAGAGGCCGGTCCGATGAAGGTGACGCACGGCCGCGATCACGTGGGTGATCTCGCCCTGGAGGCGGACGTGGTGGTGGTGGGCTCGGGCGCCGGAGGTGCGGTGGTGGCCCACGCGCTGGCGGAGGCGGGCCTCGATGTGGTGGTCCTCGAGGAGGGCGGTCACGTGCGTCCGGACGAGCACGCGCGGATGCGCCCCAGCGAGTCGCTCCGCCACCTGTGGCGCGAAGCCGGGATGACGATGGCCATCGGCCTCGGCGGGTCTCCGATGATCAACGTGATGATGGGGCGATGTGTCGGCGGCTCCTCGGTGCTGACGGGCGGGGTGTGCTTCCGGATCCCCGAGACCGTGCTCGCCGACTGGCAGCGCGACTACGGGCTCGACGACTTCACCGCGAAGAACCTGGAGCCGTACTACGGGGCCGTCGAGAAGACGGTCAACGTCGAGGAGGTCCCGGCGACGATGCGTTCACGCTCGACGCAGCTCTTCGGCGAGGGCGCCAGGAAGCTCGGCTACGAGCTCCACAGCATGCGCCGCAACACCAAGGGCTGCCAGGGTTGGTCGACCTGCAACTTCGGCTGCCCCGAGCAGGCGAAGATGAGCGTCGACATCAGCTATCTGCCGAGGGCTGTCGAGATGGGCGCGCGCATCTACTCCGACTGCCTGGTGGAGAAGGTCCGCATCAAGGACGATCGCGCGGTCGGCGTCCGCGGCCGCGTGCTCAACGGGGAGAACGGGAAGCCGCAGGGCAGACTCGAGGTCCGGGCGCGGAGGGTGGTGCTCGCCTGCAGCGCGCTCTACACGCCGGTGGTGCTCAAGCGGAGCGGGATCGGATCGCGATCGGGACAGGTCGGCCGCAACCTGACGCTCCATCCATCGTTCCGGATCATGGCCCGCTTCGACGAGCGCGTGGACGGCTGGAACGGCTCGCTGCAGAGCGCCTTCTCATCGCACTACGAGCCCGAGGGCATCCAGCTCAACAGCGTCTTCGTCCCCGGCGGGATCCTGGCCGCTGCCCAGCCCGGCGTGGGCCCCGCGCATCTGGCGCGCGCCCGCCAGATCCCGCACCTCGCGATCTTCGGCGCCAACCTCCACGACGCCGGCGGCGGTGTGGTGCACCGGTGGATCGGCCGCGAGCCGATCGTCACCTACCGGATGACCGAGAAGGACAAGGCCGCGATCCCGCGCGCGCTCGAGATTGCCGGCGAGACCTTCCTGGCCGCCGGCGCCAAGGAGCTCTTCCTTCCGGTGCTCGGCCTGGAGGGCCTCGACGCCGACGCGTTCCGCGCCCTCGATCTGGCGCGCCTCCCGCCCAGCAAGCTCGAGTGCGCCTCGCAGCATCCGCTCGGAACCTGCCGGATGGGCAGCTCCCCCGACACCTCCGTGGTCGATCCGAACGGTGAGACCTGGGACGTGAAGGAGCTGTTCATCACCGATGGCAGCACCGCGCCCACCAGCCTGGGCGTGAATCCCCAGCTGACGATCATGACGCTGGCCACGCGCTTCGCCTGGAAGATGCGCGAGCGGCCGCTCGTGGGTTGAGCGGTCGCGGGCCCGCGCTCACGGCTTGGCCAGCGGGTCGGTGATCACGCAGGCTCGGCCGCCGGTCCGGTCGAGACACGCCTCGCCGGGCCGGCAGTCCTCCATCCGATCGCACGACGGCAGGCACACCGTCCGGCTGCTGGTGGCGACGCAGAGTCCGTCGCTGCAGAGATCGCCCTCCACCGAGCAGCTGGCGACGCAGATCCCGGTCACGGCGCAGTAACCGCGATCGACGTGCTGGCAGTCCTTGTGCTCTTCGCACGAATCGCCGAGCCCGCTCCTGCATCCGAGCGGGCCGAGAAGGAGTAACAACATCAACAGACGAAGGGTCGACATGGCTCAGGGCCTCGGCGCGTACGGATCGAACGAGCACGATCCGGTGAGCGCGCAGCTACGCTGACAGTGGTTTTCGATGCAGGAGACCGCCTCGGGGCAGACCGTGGCCGTGCAGACGCAGGCGTTCGCGTCGCAGGTCCAGTCCGGTGAGGAAGTGTCGGACGACGCGCCGCAGTCCTCGGCGGTCTCACAGCTTGGCCGGCAGTCGTCGTCTGTGACGCACGCCTTCGTGCAGACTCCGCCCACCGAGCAGTAGTAGTCCGTTCCCCGGCAGTCGCTGGAGCCGGGCGTACAGGGAGCGCCGGGGTCGGCCGGGCAGCCTCCGGGGCTGCAGGCGACGAAGGCACCGAGGGCCAAGATCGTGATGAATCGACGCACTCCGGGCTCTACAACCCGGCGGCGGAGGGTGGTGATGTGGCGGCGGTTACTCGAGCGGGACGCAGCGGCTCCGGACGTCCCCCAGGGCCTCCCGCCAGACCGCGATCAGGTTTCCGCCTGCGACCGCGAGCTGCGGATCGGCGACCGGGAGCGTGTCGGGCGGGCTCAACCGTTCCCACGCTTGCTCGACCCCGAGGGTTCCAGCGTTGAGCCGGGCCACGTAGAGCTCGGCCTGGTAGTGGCTGGGCTCGGTCATCGCACCTGCGATGAAGATGTGCCGGTCGGCCTCCAGGATCGTCGGATGGAAGAAGCGGTTCACGGGGAGTGTCGCGCTCCCGGTGGAGGCGAGCGCGCCGTCCGTCGAGACGCGGATGAGCTGGACTGCGTCGGAGTCGGTCTGCAGGAGAAGTAGGATCCCGGAGGACGAAACCTGCGCCGTGAGGATGGGCTCGGAGAGCGCCGCGGTCCCGATCAGGGAGATCGGGATCTCCGCGACGACCGCGTCGTCGTCGAGCTCGAGCGTGTCGCCGGCGATCGTGATGCGATGGACGCGGACGGTGTTCTCGGCGTGGTCGAGATCGAGGGCGCCGCTGATCAGATAGGGCTGATCATCTTTGGCCACCAGCTGGCCGTGTGCCGACGGGACCGACGTGCTGCGAACGATCTGTCCGCTGGCCGGATCGATCTGGTAGACGTGGAGCGTCCGATCGGTGCGGGGGTTGTCTTCGCGGACGGTCAGCGCCAGCCACAGGCTGCCATCTGCATTCACCGCGGAGAGCCGGATGATCGAGCTCTGCGACCAGGGGATCTCGACCGAGGCCTCCGCCGCTGCGGTGCCGTTGGGCAGCGCGATCCGGGAGAGGTTGATCCGGTTGTCCTCGAGCCAGGTGAGCAGAAAGCCTCCGGAGGCCGGCAGGATCTCGAGGGAGGTGACGGGCCCGGCCGTGGCGATCTGGCTGGTCTCTCTCTGGAGCTTGGCGGTGGTGGCGTCCAGCGGCGCGACGTGGATGGCGCCCTCCTCGGCCCATACCAGCTCGACCGGGCTGTCCGAGGGGTGAGTCAGCACGGGGAGCCCGTTCGCCAGCCAGCGCGTGACGCTGCATCCGCCCGCGCCGACGAAGTCCGGATTGGCGTGCTCGAACAATGCGTGATCGTCGGCGCGGAACCAGTGCGGTCCGCCCTGCGCGCGCGCGGTCATCACGGCGCTCTCGTCCTTCGAGTGTTTGGGAATGCCGAGGATGTGGCCGAGCTCGTGCCGGACGGTCTCGAAGAGTAGCGTCATCTCCTCGGCCGCGTGCGGGCAGACTCGGATCAGCGGCGGGTCGAAGGAGGCGCGACCGTACGTGCCTTGAAGGTGCTCGTTGTAGCAAGCGTCCTCGTCGAAGGTGAGCCGAACCGGCTGCATCACTTCACCGTTGCCGGGGTCGCGTCGGACGTGAGTTCCGAACTCGAGGTTCCATGACTCGACTGCGTTCGTGACCGCGTCCTGCTGAGTCGCGGTCCACTCCTCGTCGAGGACGACGGTCACGGAGTTTGCTGGGTCGAGTGGTCCTCCCCCGCCGCAAGCGGAGCTGAGAGAGACGACGGCCAGGCCGACCAGCGCGCGAGTTCCCATCAATCATATTGTGACCGGTCATCCGGTCGCCGGGGAGGGGAGGGCAAGAATGTCGAGCAAGGTCGTGCTCGCTTTCCTCACCTCTGCGACTTGATCCTCTGCGACCGCCGCGGCGAGTCGGCGCAACTCTTCGTCAGGACCCTCTCTTTTGGCCGCCAGCAGCCGCGCGAGCACGAGGCACGCGGTCTCACGCACCACAGGATCGTGCGATCCGAGGTGCTTCGTCACCTTGCTCCGCAGCGCGTCGATCTGCTGCTCCCCCAGGAGGTGCAGCGTACAGGCGACTACCCAGGGGTTGGGATCGTCGAGGAGCAGATCGATCCATTGTTCACAGGACTTGCGGGCGATCTTGAACAGCTCGTTGCCGTGCTCGATCTTGCGGGTGATCGCGTGATCCTCGAGCAGCGGCAGGAGCAGCCGCGACTCGTCCTTTTCGAGGATGTTGTCGACGACCTCGACCGCATTGGCACGGACGGTTTTGTTCTCGGAGTCCAGATTGGCGTACACCAGCTGGATGGTGCGGGCCGGGTGGCGGATCTCGAGCAACCGAAAAGCCACTGCGACCCGATGCTTGTGACGGACCAGGAGCGCCTCATAGAGGAGGTCGTCCGCGTCCAACCCCAGATCCTCGATGGTGGCGAGCGCCTCGTAGGCGCGCTGGATCTCGCGCCGGAGCGCCGCGCTGAGCCGCGCCTCATCGAGGATAATCCTGGGATTTCGCTCGCGGATCCGGGCGCAGGCCTTGGCCGCCTGCGCCCGCAGCTGCGGATCGAGCGTCTCGAGCGTCTCGATCAGGCGATCGATCGCGCTCTGGCCACCCACCTTCGACAGGATCTTCGGGAGGGCGCGGCGGATTCCGAGCTCTTCCGCCTCGTTGGCCAGGACCCGCAGCAACGTCCGCTCGACCTCCGGGCCGTACGCGATCAGCGCAGCCGTGGCGGCCTGAACCGTCGAGGGATCACCGAGCTTGTAGATCAGTGAGGGGATCAGCTCGTGGCTCCGCATCTCGCCCGCCGCCTCGAGCGCCGCCACGCGAACCCGGACGTCCGGATCCTGCAGCAGCTCGAGCACGGGCTGGAAGAAGCTCTTGACGTTGATCTCGCCCAGGACGCGCGCACCCTGGAGCCGCTCGTCCGCGTGCGCGCTGGTGAGGAAGGACTTGAGCGCCTCGGCCGCGGTCAGGATGCCGTCGAGGCCGCCGTACTTGATCAGCGCCGCCACCGCCGCGCCTCGTACCTCCGAGGTCGGGTCGGACAGATACGGCGCCGCGGCGCGGATCGCGCGCTCGCGGCCCACCGCGCAGAAGGCCCGGATGGCGGCGGCACGCACCTCGGGCTCCCCATCCCCCATCATCTCCTGGACCCTGGGCGCCCGCTCGAGTCGCCCCGATCGGCCGATCAGCTCGAGCGCGTTGATGCGGATCTCCGTCGAAGGGTGGGAGAGCAGCTTCGAGAGCTCGGGGAAGAAGTCGGCGTCGACCGACGGGAGGATCTCCATCGCGTGGAGGACGTCGGCGTCGCGGCTGGAGCCGAGCTTGTCCTTGAGGACCGCGATCGTGCCCTCGTCGGCGATCAGGGCGAAGCCGCTGTCGAGGTCGAGCCGCCGGGAGCGCAGCGTGTCGATCAGCGACCGGAGGTACTCCTTGCGGATCCCGACCACCAGCGCCACCCAGCCGGCGAGCAGCGCCAGGTCGAGGTAGGCGAGGCGGAGCGCGAAGCCCTCAGAGGTCACGTAGCGCCCGAGGACGTACAGCAAGATGCCGGAGACGCCGATGCTGGCGGGCTTGAGGATGCCGTCGATGAAGGTCTTGGCTCGCCCGCGGTGCTGCGCGGGCACCGGGACGTAGAGCAGCTGCATGGTGGCGTCGTTGATGGTGTAGCGAAAGATGTTCTCCGCGCCCTTCGCGACGGTGGCCGCCACCAGCGCGGCGATCAAAGGGACGGCCAGCATCGAGCCGGCGCCCACGGCCATCGCGCACGGAAGCACCAGGAGTGACACCACTACACCCTTCCGCTCCAGCAGCCGGCCGGTGACGAGGAACTGGATGATGCTCGCGATGATGCCCGTGAAGCCGTAGAAGTAGCCGAAGTAAGCGGCCATCTGTCCTTCGCCGGTGAGCGCGCCGCGGGCGATGATCTTGAACTGGTAGTCGATCATCGTCACGGTGAGGAACGTCAGCACCACGATGCCGGCGATGATCCTGAGGTGCTTGCTGTGGAAGAGGGCGCTGGTCTCGGCGCGCATGCCGATGCGACCCTTCTTCGGCTTCTGCACCGCCAGCTCGAGATCCGCCGCCGAGTGGACCGCGATGGCGCGGACCGCCAGGGTGCAGGAGAAGAACAGCCCGGCGATCACCAGGAGCAGGTTCTCCGAGCCGATCACGGGGGCGATGCTGCCGATGCTGAAGCCGCAGATGACGTTGGCGAGGACGCCGCCGGCGCCGATCACCCCGAATAGCCGCTTGGCTTGACGGCCGCTGAAGATGTCGTTGGCGAGCGTCCAGAACTGGATGATCGCGATCTGCCCGATGATGTCGACGACGACGTAGAGCGCGAAGTAGAGCCAGGTCCCGGCGAGGTTGAAGCGGATCAGCGCCCAGATCAGCGTGAACGTGATCGTGGCGATGCTCAGCGTGGTGAGGATGAGTCGATCGCGCCGGTATCTGTCGGCGACGCGGCTGTAGAAGTACGCGGTGCCGCCCACGGCCAGGGCGACGGCGATGTACATCAGCGAGAGGTTCTCGATGGGGACGCGGTGGAGGAAGAGGGTGTCGCGGACGGTGCGGCCGACGATGAACGTGGAGACCACGCCCATCAGGAAGAGGAACATCAGGCCGACCTGACGTCCCTCGCCGGGTCGAATCCGGAAGGCGGATTCGAGCACGGCGTCCAGGCGCTCGGAGGCCATCGGGAGGGGATTGTATTACAGCTTGGTCTCGGCGACCGTCTTGGCCACCGAAGCGCGGCTCTTCTCCATCATGGCGCGCTCGTCGGCGGTCAGCTCGAAGGTGAGCACCTTCTCGACACCGCCGGCGCCCACGATGCAGGGGACGCCGAAGTACATGCCGTCGATGCCGAACTCGCCCTCGAGCCAGCAGCAGCAGGGGAGCACGCGCCGCTGGTCTTTGAGGTACGCCTCCGCCATCTCGATGGCGGCCGCCGCCGGGGCGAAGTAGGCCGACCCGGTCTTGTACAGCCCGACCAGCTCGGCGCCGCCCTTCCGGGTCCGATCGACGATCGCGTCGAGACGGTCCTTCGGGATCAGCTCGCTCACCGGGACGCCGCCGACCGTGGTGAGCCGGGTGATCGGCACCATGTCGTCGCCGTGGCCGCCGAGCACGAAGGTGACGATGTCCTTCATCGAAACGCCGAGCTCGGCGGCGATGAACGACTTGAAGCGCGACGAGTCGAGGATGCCGGACATGCCGACGACCTTCTGCTTCGAGCCGCCGGTGATCTTCTTGAGCGCGTAGACCATCGCGTCGAGCGGGTTCGCGATGTTGATCATGAACGCGTCCGGGCAGACGCGCTTCAGCTCGGTCGCCACGTTGGTCATGATCTTGAGGTTCGTGTCGAGCAGGTCCTCCCGCGACATGCCCGGCTTCCTCGGGATGCCGGCGGTGATCACGATGACGTCCGCGCCGGCGAGGTCGTCGTAGTTCGACGAGCCGGTCAGGATGGAGTCGAAGCGCTCGATGGTCGACATCTGCTGCATGTCGAGCGCCTTGCCCTTGGCCAGGCCCTCCGCCTGCGGGATGTCGAGGAGCACCACGTCGCCGAGCTCCTTCTGCGCGGCGAGGAGCGCCAGGTTGCCGCCGATCTGTCCGGCACCGACGAGCCCGATCTTCCTTCTCTTCATTTGATCCCCTCCTACAGAGCTAGCCCCGCGCCGGACGCGGCGCGCTTCATCGCCTGGCGGACGCGCGACTTCCGGACCTCTTCGAAGTTCTCCACGATCGCCTCGCAGAACTCCGCGCCGCTGACGATGCGGGGGCTGTCGACGTACTTGGCGAGGTCCGGCGTCACGATGCAGTCGGCGATGGTCTTGATCAGCGAGTTGGTGACCAGCTCCGCCGAGTCCTTCCACCCCAGGTGATCGAAGAGCATCACCCCGCACAGCAGGGTCGAGGTCGGGTTCTGCTCCTCGACGGGCACCTTCGGCATCATGTGATGCGTGGTCTCGAAGATCGCCGCCTTGGCACCCACGAAGGCGTTCGGTGCCAGGCCGATCTCGCCCATCGCCGCCATCGCCAGCGACTCGACGTAGTGTCCGTTGAGGTTGGTGGTCGCGATGACGTCGTGCTCGGTGGGGTTGGAGATCAGCTCCTGGAACATGCGGTTGGCCGGTCGATCCTTGATGATCACGCGGCCGCGGTACTGCTCGGCGTCCGGATCACCTTCGAGCTGGTGCTCGGTGATCGTGTACTCGCCGAACTCCTTGCGCGCGAGCTCGTAGCCCCAGTCGCGGAAGAAGCCTTCGGTATGGCGCATGACGCTGCCCTTGTGGACGAACGTGACGCACTTCCGCTTGTGCTTGATCGCGTACTCGATGGCGAGCCGGATCAGCCGCTTGGTGGCGGTGGCGCTGATGGGCTTGATGCCGATGCTCGAGTCGGGGCGGACCGACTTGTCGAGCTTCTTGGCCAGGTCGTCGTTCAAGAAGCCGATCAGCTGCTTGGCTTCCGGCGAGCCCTTCTTCCACTCGATCTCACAGAAGACGTCCTCCGTGAACTCGCGGAAGACGATCAGGTCGACGCCATGGGGTTCCTTGAGCGGCGTGGGGACGCCTTCGAGGTAGCGGATCGGCTGGACGTGCGCGAACAGGTCGAGGCGCTCGCGAAGGTTCTCGTCGAAGTCGACGGGGGCACCGTTCGGCGTGGCGAGCGGGCCCTTGATGCAGACCTTGTATTCCTGGATGGCGCGGACGGTATCTTCGGGGAGGCGGTTGTTGGGACCGTAGACCTCGTTGCCTTTGTCGCCGGCGAAGACCTCGAGCCACTCGAGCCGCTTCGCGTTCGCATAGCAGCGCTCGACCGCGAGATCGAACACCTCCTGCGCCGGCTTCCAGATCTCGGGACCGATCCCTTCGCCCTGGATGAACGGGACGATCGGGTCGTCGGGCACCTGGAGCTGGCCGTTTTTGGCGACCGTGATCTTGGAGCCCCGCTTCGGAGGTGAAATCTTGAGATACTTCCCCATCGCGCGTTGCGATCTACCAACCCAGGCGAAATCTGCAACTGAAAAGAAGGCGTATTTGCTGCTGTTTTTTTTATCCACATGTGATAGCAGCAGCGGTTTTTCGTTTTCTAGACGTCGATGCGCGCCGCCTGCGCGCTCGCCTGCAGCGTTTCGATGCAATCGGACGTGAAACCACAGTTCCGTGCTCGAATCCGGGTCAGCCTTGAAATCAGGACCGAGTCTGCAAGTCGCCTTGCACCGTCCGGGCCGAGCGGATTGTCCGATAGATCGATCGACGCCAGGCGGATCGTCCGTTCAGACTCGAGCAGCACCGCCAGCCCATCAGGCGTTATCCCGTCGTTCGCGAGCCCGAGAGACCGGAGCGACTCCATGGTTCGCCCGCGCGCGATCAGAGTGAGACCCGAGTCACCGAGACCCGTGCGAGACAGATCGAGGCTCGAGAGCGCCGTCGACCCGGCGAGCACCGCGATCGTGTTGAGCCCCAGCGCGTTGCCCGCGAGGTCGAGGCTCTCGAGGTCCGCGAACGGAAGGGCACCGGCCTGCGACGCGTCGAGGTCCACGTCGCGGAGCGAGAGCCGTCGGATGCCGCCGAGCCGTGCCAGCACGGTCTCACCGATCCGGTTCTCCGACGCGTCGAGCTCGACCAGGCGCGCCAGCGAGAGCAGCTCGGCCAGCGCGCCCTCTTTGAGCCCGGTGCCGGCGACCGACAGCTCCGCGATGCCCCCGAGCCGTGCGACCAGGCGCACCAGTCCGCCCTCTCCGATCGGGTTCCGTGACAGATCGAGCGCGCTGAGACCCTCGATCCAGCTCGACCGCGACAGCGCGCGCGCACCCCGCTCGGTGATCCCGTTCGCGCGCAAGGACAGATGAGAGACGCCGCGCATCCAGTCGGCCGCCGAGAGGGCGCCCGCGCCGGCGTCGCCGATGTCGTTGTCCGCCAGGTCGAGGGACCACAGCCGCTCGGTCTGCTCCGCCTTGGCCAGCTTCCGGGCGCCCTCGGCGCCAAGCTCGCACCGCGCCACCGCCAGCTGATTGGGACGACCCACCACTGCCACCAGCGACTCGGGGGTGAGCGCGTTGCCGGAGAGATCGAGGCGCTCCAGCCCGCGCAACCTGGCCTGCATCAAGCTCCGGACACCGGCCGGCCCCAGGCCCGCGTCGATCAGCGCCAGGCTCTCCAGCTGGACTAGCCGGGTGCTGCTCGCCAGGTGGGCGGCTCCCGCGTCGCCGAGCGGCTCGCCTCGGATCGAGAGGTGCAGCAGCTGCCGCGTCGCCGGCGAGGCTGCGATCGCCCGCATCAGCTCGTGACCACCGCCGGGCGACTCGAGCTCGAGCGCGCGCGCCAGCTGAAACGCCGGGACGGTCTCGCCGCCCGCGATCCGGCGCCACCAGGAGGGCGGCGCCACCCGGATCGCCGCCGGCCAGGCATCGACGTGCTTGGCTGCGAACGCGACCATCTGGGCGGTCTCGTCCCCGGTCATGCGATCGAACGCGGCGGCGAGGCGCGCGAAGTCCTCCCGGCTGGGACCATCGTGGATCGCGCGGCGAACGGTGGCGGTGGCCTCGCTCATCGCATCTCGGCGCGGACCACGTCGCCGGTCCAGGGCAGCGTCATGAAGACGCGACCCCGGTCGTCGGCGCGCATGTGATAGACGGCGCCTTCGCCGATATCGACGGAGCCGGTGAGGAAGCGCTCCTCGCTGCGGCTCAACAGCGAGAGGTACGCCCGCCCGGTCTCGATGTTGCGGACGCCCGCCAGCACCAGATCCGGATCGGTGGGCCAGAGCGCGAAGTCGTAGATCTCGGCGGGACCCTCGAACCAGCGAATGACATCGCAGTCCGTCCCATCGAGGGAGAGCTCGATGATCCAGCCGGTCCTCTCGTTGCGCGAGCCGAGCAGCCAGCCCTCTCCCGGGAGATACAGCATCTGCTCCGGACGCAGGCCGATGTTCTCGCAGACCGCGCTGAAGCGGACGCCCATCCCGGCGTTGCTGGGGAAGAACGGTGCGTTCGGGCTCGCGTCCGGCTTCGTCGGGTCCAGCAGGTGGATCTCGTCCGTCCTGCGCTCGAGGATCGCGATCACGTCGGTGTCGCGCTCCTGATGGTTGGCCATGTTCTCGAGCGTCTGGGACGACCACTCGTGCGCGAGCGCGGGCGTCCGATGGAACGTGTGCAGCTGAACGCCGTCGCTGTTCTGGAACGCGACGGAGACCCGATCCGAGAGGCGGTGCACCACGATCGGCAAGGGATGCTCGGAGTCGGGGCGCTCGGGGATGAGCGCGCGCTCGAGGAGTCGGCCGTCCTTCGCGAAGCGTCCCAGCGAGCGGCCGTTCTCGGGCCCGAAGACCGCGAAGAGCTCGTCCCGCCCGGGGTTGCGCACCAGATCGCGCACGCACGGAGGACTGGTGGCGGTGCCGGTCGTCTGGAGCGTCTCGGGATCGAGGAAGTAGAAGCGTCCGGGTACATTCGCCGAGCATTCGTTGGACCAGGCCGCGCGCCCGTCGTCGGTCGCTACCACGATGCGATCGTCGAACACCTCGAGGCCGAACAGGTAGCCACCGACGGCCACCGCCGGCAGCGAGTCGGGCGGCTCCTCGGGATCGCTGATCAGTGAGGCCGTCCGGATCACGAGGCGCGGCGGCGCCGCTTCGGGGAGGATCTCGATCCGGCACGGGAACGGTCGGATGCCGTCGCATAGGATCGCCGCCGAAGCGCCGGGCGCGGGCGTCGCCGGAGAACAACCCGGGACCACCAGCCGATTGCCGGCGTCGAGGCGGCCCGCGAGCGACCCCGGTGCGCACGAGAGATCGTCGGCGTCGATCTCGACCACACAGCCGCTCTGGCGCGCGACCAGGCCGCAGTAGGTGGCGTGGCACCGGGAGTCGACCAGGCGCGACTCACCCGGAACCAGGCGGGCGCAGGGCGACAGCCAGCCGGCGGTGATGAAAGGCGGATCGAGCGCACCCTCGAGCGTCCCTCGCCCGTCGAACACTCGGCTGGTCTCGTAGTAGCTCGGCGCCGGGAGTGCGGGATCGTCAGGGGTCGCGAGCGTGATCGGCGCGGTCGCATCGCGGGCCTCGAAGCCGACGGCCGCCAGCTCAGAGGCGCGGAAACCGAAGAGCTGGACGAACGCCGCCCGCTCGAGCGACTCGGGGAGCGGCACGCCGATGGGGGTGCCGGAGGTGCGCTCCACCAACCCCGTGCTGTCGAGGACCCGCCCACTCCCGTCCTGGAGGAGCAGCGCCGTATACTCGACGTCGTCGGGGAGCCGTTCGCTCACGAGCGATCGTGCAGGGCTGAGGGAGCAGCCGAGCACGGACGAGCACAGGGCCAGCGCTCCCTGCCGCACCCGTGGAATCATCGCTCCCGGACCTGTATGCTTCTAGCCCCGTGCATGCCCTTCTCCTCGCGCTGATGGCGTCGCCCGGGGTCGGCATTCACATCGGCGAGACCGAGCATGTTTCGTATCAGGAGGTGCTCGGCCTCGTGGAGCAGATGGCGACCTTGGTGAAGCAGAAGACGGGCCGTCCAGTCGTCATCGACAGCGCCGACTGGGAGCAGTGCCGGGGGCGTGGGCCGTGCGTCGACGCGGTCCGCGCGCGGACCGAGACCACCGACGTCGTCATCGTCCGTGTGCTGGCTGGGCCGCTGACGCTCGCGATCGCGTCCGAGCGGTTCTACGCCGACGTCGAGGCGACGCGGACCTCCTCCACCAGCGTGCCCAAGCACGATCAGCTCGCCTGGAGACAGAAGCTGGGCGGGATGGTGGCCCGTCTGTTCCCCGAGCTTCCCGTGCTCGAGCCGCCGCCCCCGTCCGGTCCCCTGGTCGTCGACCTGACGCCCCGACCGGCGGAGCACGGCGTCGCGCCCTGGGTGGTCCTCGGCGCCAGCGGCGCGGTCGCCGGGGTTGGGCTCGGCTTCGGGATCAGCAATCGCATCGCGCGCGCCCGGCTCGAAGGCGAGGTGACCACCATGGAGGAGCGCGCCGATCTGGAGGCCCGGATCCGGACGCACGGCATCGCGGCCATCGCGCTGCTCGGCACCGCCACGGTGGGAGCGGTCACGGCGATCCTCCTGTACGCGTTCGATTGATGTCGCCCTCGAGGGCCAGCAGCTTCCGTCCGAGCGCTGTCAGGTCGGCCGGCGACGCCTCCGGCTTGAACGCGACCCGAAGCTCGAGGTAGCGCGCCTCGAGGGCCTCGATGTCGCTCGCGGGGGTCCGGTTGGCGAGCGACTGCAGCGACTTGGAGACCCGATCGATCTTTCGCTCGATCGTCGCCGCGCGACCGCCGATCTGCGGAAGCTTCTCCTCGATACCGGTGAGCGCCGCTTCGGCGCGTGCCTCGTTCTTCGCCTCCAGCGCGGACTGCCACTCCGTGAGCAGCGTGCTCACGCTCGGGTCCTGGGACACGTCCGTGGTGGTGAGCCCGCTCGCCCGCATCGCCTGCTGGAACCGCGCGCGCAGCGCCGCGATCCGCTTCTTGCTGTGCTTGCGCTTGGGCCGGGGATCGGGCGCGTCCGGCTGCACGATCTTGGGCGGCACGGGATCGGCGATCTCCTCGGGCGTGGCGACGACCGGATCGGCGGGCTCGACCGAAGGACGCACCTCGACGCGCGGCTCGGGCTGGACGAGCGGCCGGACCTCGGCGGGGGGCGGCTCGACGACCGCCTCCTGTCGCTGCGTCCACCAGGTGTAGCCGAGCAGGCCCGAGAGCGTCCCGAGCAGCGTCAGGATCAGCGCAGTGAGGAAGAAGCCGGATCGGTTGCCGGACGAGAGGAGGGACGTCGGCGGCGGCGCGGTGTCCGTGATCTCGGGGATGGCGCCGGAGATGGAGGGCCGGAGCGAGGTCCACGGAGGCGGCTCGTCCAGCCCGATCGTGTCGAGACGCGCGAGGACCTCGTCGGCGCTGGCGGGGCGCTCCTCCGGCCTCTTCCGGAGGAGATCGAGGACGAGCTCGCCCAGGCCGGAGTCGTCGGGGATGGGCGCCGGGAGGGTGCGGAGCTGCTTCTCCACCACCTCGCTGCGCGTCCCCTCGAACGGCGGCGAGCGCATCATCATCCGGTAGATCACCACACCGAGCGAGTAGAGATCGCTGACCTGGGTGACGTTGGACGGCGAGAGGATCTGCTCCGGCGCCATGTACGTGGGCGTGCCGAGCAGTCGGTCCTGCGCTGTCAGTCGGGTCTCTCCCAGCGCGGCGTCGATCGTTCGCGCGATCCCAAAGTCGAGGATCTTGAGGACCTCGACGCCGTTCTCCTCGGTCACCATCACGTTCGCAGGCTTCAGATCCCGGTGCACCAGCCCGAGCCGATGGGCTTCGCGCAGGCCGAGCGTGATCTGACGGGCGTAGTGGGCGGAGCGCTCGGGCGAGAACGGGGCGCTGTCCATGATCAGCGAGTACAGCGTTCGACCCCTCAGCAGCTCCATGGTGAGGAAGGGGCGGCCGCCCGAGAGGACGCCGAAGTCCACCACCTGCGCCACGTTCGGGTGTCGTAGCTGGCTCATGATCTTCGCCTCGCGGTGGAGGCGGCGGGTCCCGACCTCGGTGGTCGCCTGCGGAGCCAGCACCTTCACCGCGTACTCGAGATCGAGGCTGCCGTGCCGCGCGAGGTAGACCGTGCTCCAGCCGCCGCGGCCGATGACGCGCGTGACCTGGTAGCCGTGGATGGTCTCTCCGATCAGCGGATCCTGCTCGCTCGAGGCCGCCTCCCGTCGATGCTCGAGCTCGATCGTGTGGTCGGTGTGGAAGAAGTCGGGCTCTCGCCGCGTCGGCTCGACCAGCTCGAGCGGCAGGCGCACGACCTCGCTGAACGAGCCCATGTTTCCGGTGCTGATCTGCGTCTCGGCATGCAGCGAGTCGGGGACGATCTCGGTGCCCCGCTCCTGGAACGCCAGCGGCGCGACGCCGACGGCGGTGAACTGCCGGATCGGCGCGTCGACGCTCCCGAGCATCGCCACGTCGAAGAGCTGCGCGATCGCGTTCTGCGGCTCCCGCTTGGCTTGCCTCTCCTTCGGGCGCAGCGACTCGAGCCAGGCGCGGGTCGCCCGCCGGACATCCTGCTTCGCGTGGGACAAGAGCGCCGCCCAGACCGCGTCCGCAAAGTCGCCGGCCGAAAGGAATCGCTCGTCCTTCTGGTGGCGGGTGGCGCGCTTCACGATCTGCGCACAGTCGGGGGACAGATCTGCGGAGAGCGGAATCTCGCCGCCGGCGGCCACCTTCAACCGGATCGTGTCCTTCTCGATCGGCGAGTGGCCCACGAGCATCCAGTGCAGCACGCAGCCGAGCGCGTAGAGATCGGCGCGACCGTCGATCGCGGCCGCGCGCGCCTGCTCGGGCGCCATGAAAGCGAAGGTCCCCTTGGTCAGTCCGACCTGCGTCTCCTCGATCCGGCGCTTGGCGCGGGCGACACCGAAGTCCGCCAGCTTCACGTCGCCGTTCCAGGAGATGAGGACGTTGGGGGGGCTGACGTCACGATGGATGATCCCCATCGGACGGCCTTCGCGATCGACAGCGCCGTGCGCGTACTCGAGCGCGCGCGCCACCTCGACCGTCACGTGGAGCGCCACGGCCTCGGGGAAGCGCTCGTTGCGCGCCCGCGCCAGCTTCATGAGCTCCTCGAGGTCGACCCCGTCGACGTGCTCGAGGACCTGAAACGGCCGATCGTCGAGCATGCCGAAGTCGAGGATGGCGACGATGTTCGGGTGGTTGAGCTGCCCGACGATGCGGGCCTCGTCGATGAACGCGTGGACCACCTTCTCGTCTTTGACGTAGGTGGGGAGGAGCTGCTTGAGGACGACGCGCCGTTCGAAGTCGTGACCACCTTGAACCAGCGCCTCCAGGACCTCCGCGATCCCGCCCCGCTTGATGGGGCGAACAACGCGATAACGGCTGGAGGTCCCGACCATCTAGCTCCAATTCATCTGAGGCCGTGCCGCTTCAGCATCTGCGTCAGATACGAGCGGTGGATCTCCGATTCGCGCGCGGCCTTCGACACGTTGTGCCGCGAGCGCTCCATCAACGCCTTCAGGTACCGCGCCTCGAACTCCTCCACGACCAGCGAGCGAGCGTCCTTGTAGGTCATCTCGAACAGCTTGGAGAACGACACCGAGGGGAAGCTGTCCTCGGCCGCGACCCGCCCATCTCCCGGCTCTGAGGGCTCGTCCGTGGCGGTCTCCTCCAGGTGCGGCGGCTCGCCCATCGCCAGCGCCGCCTCCACGAAGTTGCGGAGCTCCCGCACGTTGCCCGGCCAGCGGTGCGTGGTCAGCGCCTCGAGCGCCTCCGAGGGGACGATCTCGTCGACGGGGCCGTTGAACCCGGCCTCGCGGAGGAAGTGCTCCACCAGGAGCGGGATGTCCTCCACCCGATCGCGGAGCGAAGGGATCCGCAGCAGCACCACCGCGATGCGATAGTAGAGATCCTGCCGAAAGCTCCCCTTGTTCACCTCACGGCGGAGATCGCGGTTGGTGGCGCAGACCACGCGGACGTCGACCGAGATCGGGCTCTGCCCGCCGACGCGACGGAACACGCGCCGCTCGAGGGCGCCGAGCAAGCTCGCCTGCAGCGCTGCGGGGAGCTCGCCGATCTCGTCGAGGAAGAGCGTGCCGCCGTTCGCGCGCTCGAAGGCGCCCACGTGCTGCTGCTCGGCGCCCGTGAACGCGCCGCGCTCGTGACCGAACAGCTCGCTCGCCACCAGCATCGGCGAGAGCGCACCGCAGTCGACTGTCTCGAAAGGCTTGTCGGCGCGCAGGCTGGACCCGTGGATCGCGCGGGCCACCACCTCCTTGCCGACGCCGGTCTCGCCGATGAGCAGTACTGACGCGTCGGTCTGGGCCACCCGGGCGATCTGCGCCATGAGCTTGCGCATCGAGGGCGAACGCCCGCGCAGGTCACCGAGGCGGTCGTCCTGCAGGACCTCCATGTCGAGGGTCTCACCGTCCTCGATCCGGAGACCCGTCTTGCCGAGCATGAGGACGGTCCCTGGAGCGATGGTGGCGCGTTCGACGGCGACTGGACCGACGATCGTGCCGTTCGTCGAACCGTGGTCCTGGATCAGGATCCGGCTGCCGAGGTGCCGGAGCTCGAGGTGATAGCGTGAGACGGTGTCGTCCGTGAGGACCAGGTCGTTACCCTCTGCGGTGCCCACGCTGATCGTGTCGGAGGTGGCGAGAATGCTCTTGCCTCGATCGAGACCCTTCACCACTTCGACCCGAAGGCTCTGCACCGGCAGCACCGAAGCTGTGTGGGGAACGGTGGTGTCCGGCACCCGCCGAGGGTAGCAACGGCCTTACCGGAGGTCGAGGCTCGAGACACCTATCCGCAAGGAATCCGAGATGCTTCCGGAATTCGAGAGCGACTTCACACTTCTTCGCGCGCGCATCCGCCAGATGTAGGCGGGAGGCTCACGCTTCGTCTTTGATCTCGACGCCGCGCGGAAGGATCACGTGCTTCGTGTAGACGCGCGCAGCTTCGACGTTCGCGTCGGGCTCCTGCACCAGGCCGCCGTACGTATGCGCGTGCTCCCAGAGGATCCAGTAGGTCCCATAGTCGATGTTCTGGGCGTGGTGGAGCCCGGTGTGTCCATGGTCCACGTGGAAGGTCACCGATTGGCTCTCCAGAACGCGCAGGCCGCGCGCCTCGGCGAGCTTCAGCGCGACTGGATCGCTCGTCAGGTAGGGGACGCCCATCGCCTCCGCCTTGGCCAGCATGTGCTCGTGGAGCGCCTCCACCGAGGCCGGCGGCGCGTTCTGACCTCCGTTCGGCTGGCGCAGGATGTCGAGCTCGATCGCGTGTCCGCGTTCGAACCCGGGGAAGGTGTAGCGGTACAGACGCGCGAACCCACGGACCTCCGTGGTGCCCGCGTCGACGACGCGCGCGATCTTGTACATCGCGCTGGCAACGTGCTCGATCAAAGACACCTGATTGCTGCCGCCGTTCGGACGTAGGCACGAGCTGCCGGTGAAGGACTGTATGAACCCCTCGAGCGAGTTCTCGTCGATCGCGTACCGCCCGTCGCGCGGGCTCGATCGGATGGTCTCCGCTGTCTCACGGATCTGGTGGATGGCCTGGCTGCATCCTCTCCCGCCGAGGGTCTTGACCGCAGACTCGGCCGCCGCCAGCGCCCCCTTGCTCTCGAGGAGCGACTTCACCGGATCGACGGTCGGATCCGCCAGCACCCGCTCGATCGTGAGCGCCAGCTCGAGCGCGGCGATCCGCCGGCTCGCCGGACCGAGCCTCCGCCTGAGGGCGCGGTGCTCGGCCTTCCCTCGCTCGGTGCCGTGGAACGCGTCGACCAGCTCGGCCTGCTCCGCCCGCAGCTTCTCGAGCGAGGCGCGATCCCAGGCGAGGCCTTCCCGCTCTCGCCGTCCTGGCTTCGCGGGATGACCTTCGTCCTGAAGGCCTTCCCGCTCTCGCCGTCCTGGCTTCGCGGGATGACCTTCGTCCTGAAGGCCTTCCCGCTCTCGCCGTCCTGGCTTCGCGGGATGACCTTCGTCCTGAAGGCCTTCGAAGCCGTCGCCGTTCAGGTTGACCTCCTCCGGCAGCGCCAGCTTCAGGCCCTTGAGGAGCGTGATGGCGCGCTTGATCTCCGGGCGCTCCGCCTGTGCCGGATCGGACATCGCGGTGAGGTCGTCGGTCATCCAGACCGCGATCTGCGCCGGGCTCAGCCCCTCGAGCTGTCGCTTGCCGACCTCGTTCTCGGCCTTCCAGTTGGGCCAGTTCTCCGAACCCACCGCGTCGATCACGGACATCAGCGGATCGCGCCACAGCTTGCCCTTGTCCGAGTACACCTGGATGTCGGGCGCGGTCGCCTGGATCAGCGTGTCGAGCTCGGTCTTCCAGCGAGTGAGCTCCGCCTGGCCCGCCGGAGTGGCCGGGACACCCGCGCCGGGCGCGCCCTTCCGCAGCTCTCGGATGGCGCCGATGGCGTCCTCGTCCTTCTCGAGCTTCTCGACGATCAGATCGATCGGAAGATCCTGCAACCTACCTTGCCGAAGCTCGACCGCCACCATCTCGGCGGTCGCCATCAATGACTTCTGATCGAGGCCCGTGCCGATGAAGGCGTCCAGCAGATCGGGCCGTCCGGACTCGATCGAGGCGAAGACCAGGTCGCGCATGACCCTGACCTGTGCGTGGCTCCGGAAGCCCTCGATCTTGGAGAGCAGCCAGCCGAGCTGCGCCTGGTTCAGGTGCCGTCCCGCGCTGAACGCGAGCTCCGCCGGCAGCCGATCGTGCGCTCGCAGGAAGTCGAGACCCTCGCGCTTGCTCCGGGCCCGGATCGCCAGCGCGCTCCCCGCTGCGCCCACGAACGCGAGTCGCTTCGGCTCGGTCAGCCCGAACCGCCAGTCGTCCTCGATCCGCGGGAAGGCGGTCTCGATGGGCCGGTCGACCATCGCGGACTCGCGCGCCACCTGGATCGCGCGCCGCACCAGCTCGAGCCGATCCTCTGGGTCCTGTCGATCGAGCTCCGCGATCGGAGCCAGCAGCTTCGCCAGCAGCGGCACGGGATCATGGCGCAGCTCTCCGCGCAGGTCCGCGAGCCCGGGCCGCCCGGCGCCGTCCTGCGTGATCAGCCCCGAGAGCTTGACGTCGGGCAGCGCCTCCCGCACGGCCACCGCGAGCTGTCCTACGCGCTCCACGTCGTTGTACGCGATCGCCGCGCCGTACCCTCGGGACAGCTCGGACGCGATCGGACCCGCCTCGTCGCCGAGCATCGGGAACAGTACGGGGTGTGCGCTCGAAAACTTCTGCGCGAAGCGCTCGAGCTCCGGCTGATCGGCGGCGTGCCGGGCGCGGTCTGCGAGCCCCTGCGCCAGCGGGACGGCCACCGCCGGGTTGTAGACGTAGCGGAGGAGCACCAGCGCCGACCGCGCCGCCAGCGCCGGCGACAGATCGTCGAGCGCGGCTTCGGCGGCGGCGAGTTGAGCGTGATCCTGTCCGCCGACCGTCACAGCGGCGTCGATGAGCGCGAGCGCCACTCGACCTGCCTGGTGCCCTCGCGCTGCGGCCAGCACGTCGGCCGGTGCGTTCAGCATCCCGTGGAGCTGACCGCTGAAGTGCTCGAGCAAGGTGGCGCACGCCGGCGACCGCGCGTTTGCAAGACAGATTGCGGCGATGTCTTCGAGGATCGGACGGTTCTGGTCGGTGATGCGGGCCTGGTTCTGGACCACCGCCGTCATCAGGTTCTGCGCGGCGGTGTAGAGGCGCTGGTCGCCGGAGGGGTTGAGCCTGAGCAGCTCCACGAGCGCGTTTACGAGGGGAGCTCCCGCGGCTCCCAGCGCCTGCGCGCTCTGCACGAGCTGTTCGATCGCCGCGGTCTGCGCGGGCGCCCAGTGAAGCGTGACCTTGTCCTGCGCCGCCGCCAGCGCGCCGCGCCAGTCCTTGGCATGGCTGAGGGCCTCGAGCACCGACAAGTTCAGCTCGGCGGCCTGCGCCTGATCGATCCCGGAGGCCGGCGAGGCGTTCTCGATGAACGCTCCGACCTCGCGCCAGAGCGCGGGTCGAATCGGCCGCCGAGAGGTTCTTCGTTCTCCGCTCGAGGACCTCCACGAGGTTGCGATACAGGTGAAGCGCCGTGTGTCCACCGGCGCGTCCTTCCTGCGCGGCGGCGAAGGTGCGGACCGCCTCGAGGGCCTGTCCTGCGTTCTTCGCCAGGTCGCCGGGTCCATGCTCACCGCGCCGCTCGAGCAGCGAGGCCAGGGTCGCGATCGCCGGCATGAGCCGTTCGTTGGAGCCGACGTCCTGAACGAGCGCATCCATCGCCTCCAGCGACGCCGCCGCTGCGTCGCCGCGGGTGGAGTGGGGCAGCTTCGTGAGCGTCTTGCCGAGCGCCTTGTAGAAGCCTTCGATCGTGCGCACGTACTGGCGGGCGCGGAACGGCTCCATCGTCACCGAAGCGTGGGCGAGCGAGTCGAGGTGCGGGATCGACGGCTCGAGCAGCTCGCCGTACTTCGCGGCGACGTCCGAGTGGACCAGAAGGCGTTCGAAGACGCGCATGTCGACGTCGGCGGCGACGGCCTTTGGGACGGCTCTCTTCTTGGCGGGCGCGACCTGTCGGTGGACCAGCTGGGCGTGGCCGGCGGCAAAGCGTCGGATCCAGGACGTCATCTCCCTGTAGTGTCGGAGATTAGCGTACCTTTCGACTCCACCAGAGGGCGGATGATGTTAACCCGTCAGGCGGCGGCGTTTTCGGAGCCGTCGGCGTACATCGCTTCGATTTCCTTGGAGAAGCGCTCGTGGACCTTCTTCCGCTTCACCTTCAGCGTCGGGGTGAGCTCTCCGGTATCGATGCCCAGGACCTGCTCCGGGATCACCCATTTTCGGATGTGCTCGACCCGGGCGAACTCGGCGTTGACCGCGTCGACCTCCTTCTGGAGGTGGGCTCGGAGCCTCGGATTCTCGTGCAATCGCTCCGTGCTCTCCCGGTTTTCCTCGGCCCAGCGCTGCGCCGCCTCGCCGTCGAGCCACAAGAGCGCCGACAAGAACTTTCGTCGGTCCCCGATGACGACGGCCTCCGCGATCAACGGCCGGTTCTTGAGTGAGGCCTCGATGTTCTTCGGGGCGATGTTCTTCCCGCCCGCCGTGATGATGATGTCCTTCTTCCGGCCGGTGATGTGGAGGAAGCCTTCCTTGTCGATCGTGCCCAGGTCGCCGGAGCACAGCCAACCGTCGACCAGCGCCTCCTGCGTGGCGGCCTCGTCCTTGTAGTAGCCGAGGAAAACGTTCGGTCCCTTCACCTTGATCTCGCCGTCCTCCGCGATCTGCACGTCCACACCGGGCAGCGGCGGACCGACGGTCCCAAACTTGGTTTTGCCGGGCAGATTGAAGCTGGTGGGGCCGGTGTCCTCGCTTTGGCCGTAGACCTCGTAGATGACGACGTCGAGCCCGGCGAAGAACTCGAGGATCTCCTTCGCCACCGGCGCGGCGCCGCTGACGCAGATGCGTGCGCTGCCCAGGCCGAGCGCCGGCTTCACCTTCGAGTACACCAAGCGATCGGCGAGCCGATGCTGGAGCTCGAGCAACGTCCCCGGCGGTCGGCCTGCGTTCTTCGCCCCGTGATAGCGACGTCCGACGTCGAGCGCCCACTCGGCGATCGCCTTCTTGGCGCCCTTGGCCTGCTTCATCTTGCCGGTGACGCCGGCGTGGAACTTCTCCCAGATGCGCGGCACGGCGAAGAAGACCGTCGGCTGCACCTCCTTGAGGTTGTCCGGGACCTTCTCGATCGACTCCGCGAAGTAGACCGCGCTCCCGTAGGTGACGGGCACGTGCAGTGTGAACTGCTGCTCGGCGATGTGCGAGAGCGGCAAATACGACAGCGAGTGATCACCGCTGTGCACCGGGAGGATCTTCTCGACCAGGCTCGCCGTCCACGCCAGGTTCTCGTGCGACAGCATCACGCCTTTGGGCGGGCCGGTGGTGCCCGAGGTGTAGATGAACGTCGCCAGCTGCTCCTTCTTCAGGTTGTCGATCCGCTCGTCGAGCTTCGCGTCCTCGACGTTCGCGCCCATCGCCATGAACTCTTCCCAGGTCATGACCTTCGGGTGATCGATCTTCACGCCCTTCATCATCACGGCGCGCTCGAGGCGCGGCAGGTTGGGGAGCTCCTGCTCGACCTTCTTCCACTGGTCCTCGTTCTCGAGCAGCACGAGCTTCGACTCGGAGTGATCGATGATGTAGCGCACCTCGGGCGGGGAGCAGGTGGTGTAGATCCCGGCGGGCGCACCGCCCGCGGACATGCACGCGAGATCGAAGATCGCCCACTCCGGCTTGTTGTAGCCGAGGATGGAGACGGTGCCGCCGGGCTCGAGCCCGCAGTGCATCATCGCCTTGGCCGCGGTGCGGACGTCCGCCCCGTACTGCCGGTAGCTCGTGGGTACCCAGGTCCCACCGCGCTTGACGTAATACGCCGTCTTGTCGGGGTTGCTCTTCGCGCGTGCGCGGAGCCGTGCCGGGATCGTGTCGACCGCCATCCCGAGGTGTAAAGCCCGGATGCCCGGATCAAGGCAAGCGCGTCTCCTACCGGGAAGGCGAGCCCTTGCAAGCGTCCAGGATGCCCGTGACTTTCCGCCGGATCTTCTGGCCGTAGCCGGCGAGGCTGACGCGGGCCAGCGTGGTGTTCGCCTCTGGACAGCGCTGGGCCGACTGCAGATCGACGGCGAGGTTGAACGCGAGCTGCGGATTGTCCGGGAACTCGCTCCATAGGCTCTTCGAGAGGTCGAGCCGGGGCCCGATCTCGAAGTTCCGCGCCACCACGGTGGCCTCCGGCCGGTACACGGAGTTTGCGCCGAGGAGGATCTTCATCGCCTTGGTCCCGCGGGCCTCGTCGCCCTGGATGCCGACGAGCGTCAGGACCGCGCGCACCGGCCAGTCCGCGTGGGTGAGGGCGAGGTTGGCGACGCCCTCCGCATAAAAATAGGTTGGCGTCTTCTTCTTGATCCGACGCCGGCGCTCCAGCAGGCGTTGCGCCTCCTTCACGGCGCGGATCGCCTCCGTGCGCTCGCCGAGCCGGACCATCAGGTGGACCCGGCGGAGCTTGGCCTCCAGCACCAGATCGTCGAAGCGCGGGGAGCGGTAGCCGTTCTCCACACCGAAGGCCTCGAGGTCGCTGATCCGCGTCTTCAACAGCTCGAGCAGCTTCTCCTCGTCGTCGTACAGCGCGATCTGCATCTCGGTCGCGGAGACCAAGAGCCACAACCCACACGCGCGCGCGTCCAGGTCCTTCGCGTCGCGCATCGCGGTCGCGCGGGCCATCGCTTGATCGACGTGGGCCGCGTACGCCAGCGCGGTCGCCTCCAGACAGTCGGTTCGAACGAACCACGGCTCGGCCGCCGACGCCGGGCTGGCGGCGAGGAGGAGCGCGCCGAGGACCAACGACCGCATCCGTCCACCCTAGGTCACGCGGGCCCAAAGGCGAAGCGCCGGGGTAGGTTCCGTTCGCACCCGACAGATCCGGTCGTCGGCTGAGGTCGACACACCGTGAGATCAATCCAACACCCGATGCTTACAGCAGTCCTGTAATGCCGTGGCACATCCGTTGCTTTGGGTCGGAGGGCGATGAACCTCGAAGACCCGAATGCCATGATCGAGATGTTCGAAGGACTCCCGCAGGACCGGCAGGACGCCGTGGCGGGATGGTTCATGGTCCAGCGACTCATCACCGAGCACGCCGGCGTCGAACGCGACGAGTGGTTCGGGATGATCCAGGAGGCCCTCGATCATCCCCTCGACTTCGGGTTCGTGGAGCTTGCGCGAGCAGGAAACAACGAAGGGGTCGATCTCGAGCAGATCGAAGACCTTCGCGAGAAGCTCGGCGAGAAGACGGCGAAGAAGGGGCTCGAGGGCGAAGGCATCGTCCACGCCGGAAGGAAGGGCGGGCTCGAGCAGGAGCTCCTCGAGCGGTTCAAAGCGCAACGGATGAGCTTCGAGAGCGGCCGAACGGCCAAGAAGGGGCGCGCCCCAAACGGACGAAACGCGCGCTGAAGTCAAGGAGGACATTGTCATGGGTTTTTGGAATGCTTTGGGAAAGGGTCTCGGCGCCGGCATCGGGCTGGGGACCGGGTTCGCGCTCGCCGGTGCGGGGATGAACGTGTTCGCCAACCTGTTCGGCGGCAATAGCCAATGTCAGGACTTTTGCGGATACCGGGGCAACCAGTTCGCCCGGATGGACGGTTATCTACAGGGCCGCTTCGACCAGGCCCGCTACGACCAGTCACGGCTGCAGATGGCCGCCCTCTACTACGGCGCGATGGGCTGGGGCTGAGAGGTCTCCTATGAGCGATCACGATCCGCGAATCCTCAAGCACGTCAAGACGCTCACCGAGGTGGGCACCGACGTCGAGAAGTTCGTCACCGCGTTGGAAGCGATCCGGACGGACCGCAACCTCTCCAGCGTCGCGAAGAAGGCGATCATGCGGACGATCGCTCAGGATCAGGCGATCGCGTTCCTGGCGGCGGCGACCGGCGAGACGCCGCGGCCGATCAAACGTGCGGATCACCCGCCGACGAGCTGAGCGCGCCGGCGTCTCCACCCGAGAACGAGAGCTCGCCGTCACCTGCCGGCTCCACCAGCGCCAGTCCTCCAGACATGGCGTTGCGACGCGACTGCATGCGTTCGATCGCCTCTCGGGCGGCTCTCGCCACGACGGTCGACGCGCCCAGCTCTCCCCTCGCGATCTCCCTGAGCGCGGGGAGCGCGTTCGGTGAGCCGAGCGCGCCCAGCGTGCGGGCGGCGTGGGTGCGGGCGTCCATCAGGCGCCTCCGCGTGTCGAGCAGGATCCGCAGGACGGCCTGCTCCATCTCCGGATCGAGGCGCGCCCCGAGAGGTCCGGGGGTCCGCTGCGCCAGCTCGGCGGTCGCGTCGAGGATCGCGATCAGGTTCTCCGACTGGGTGGCGCCCGGCTTCCTGAGCAGCGCGAGCAGCGCATCTCGTCCGCCGTGCTCGGCGGTCCAGGCGAGCGCGCGGGCCGCGAACTTGCCATAGAACGATCGGGACGCCTCCAGCAGCAGCGGAAGCATCTCCTCGCTCGGCTCGTGCTCGAGCAGCTCGGCGAACGCGGTGATGCGCTCCTCATCGGCGCTGGCCGCCAGCCGCGCCAGCCGCTTCAGGTGATCGCGGGCGACGCGCGCGCCCAACTTGATCGCCGCGAACAGAGCGTTGGGCACATGGGGATCGTCGAGCGCCAGCCAGAGCGCGCGCTGAGTCTCGTCGTCGTGCGGGCGATGCTCGGCCAGGAGCTCGAGCGCGCGCAGGCGCACGAACGGGTTCTGATCGGTGGTGGCGATGTCGAGCAGCCGCTGGCCGTACGGCGTGTCCGCAGCCAGCCGGCCGGCGGCCTCGAGGAGCTGCCGGAACGCGCGTTCGATCGCGGGCGCGCGGGAGGCGGTCAAAACGGCCGACACCCTGCCGTTCTCGACGCGCACGCGCCCGAGCTCGAGGAAGGTGCGGCGCACGCTTGCGTCGAGGAGCGCGCCGGCGCCCACCACCGGCGCGTGGACGGCGAATCGATCGTCGAAGAATCGATCCTGCGTCCGCGTGAGGCCGTGCGCGGCGCCCGCGTCGAGGGCGCGGGTGCGCAGGGGGCGGGGCGCCCGTCGAACGGTGATCCGGAGCCAGTCAGGGATGCGCCCGCGAGAGTCGATGACGAAGCGGTGTCGGTCGCCGTCGTCCTCCTCGATCTCGACCGCGAACCCGTCGAGATTGCCGCACGCGCCGGCGAACGAGTTGGAGAGACCGAGCCGCTCGGCGACCGTGCGCAGGCGACCGGGATCCGGGAGCGCGGCGACGCTCCGGCTGCGCAGGCGCAGGCGCCGGTGCGAGAGCGCACCCGCCAGGCCCGCGATCAGGAGGACGAGGAGGACCTCCATCTTCCCCACGATACTGACGGCGAGGGCGTATGCGCATCCTCCAGCGATCTCCGCGATTTGCCGCGAGAACCACTCGCCGGATGCCGCGGTCGCCCGGGGTGTGGTCCGATGTAGGCCGCCGTGCGCACCGTCGACCCGCGGATCGCGATCGCGCTGATCCTGTTCTCGTACCTGGCGCTCGGCTTCACGGTGCTCGGCTTCAACCGGTCGCCGCTGCAGGCGGTCATCACGACCGTCTCGGCCTGCGCGCTCGAGGTCGTTCTCCACCGGCTCCTCAAGAAGAAGTGGCTGGTCCCGCTCTCGGCGCTGATCACCAGCTTCTCCCTCTCGATCCTGCTCGACTACTCGCACGACTACTTTCTGCTGCTGGTACCCGTGTTCTTCGCCATCGGGAGCAAGTACGTGCTCACGTTCGACGGCCGCCACCTCTTCAATCCGGCGCTCAGCGGTGTCGTCTTCTCTCTGCTCTTCGCGAGCAGCCTCATCAGCGCCGCGCCCGCCTATCAGTGGAACGGCATCGGGGCGATGTCGGTCTTCATGGTGACGCTGGCGCTGGTCTTCCTGCTGCCCCAGGTCCGCCGGGGCGCGCTGGTCATCAGCTTTCTGCTCACCTTCACGGTGCTGACCGCCCTGCGCGCGTGGGTGATGCGCTGGCATCTCCCCTTCGAGACCCTCTTCCTCGGCACGCTGAGCTCGCCCGCCTTCTTCCTGTTCACGTTCTTCATGATCACGGATCCGGCGACCTCACCGCCGCGGCAAAAGCACCAGATCATCCTGGGAATCGCGCTCGCGATGGTCGATCTCGCGTATCACGTGAAGCAGAGCTACTTCACGTTCTTCTACGCGGCGTTCACCATCTCCTGCGCGCGCCTGCTGTTCCTTCACGCGCGCGCGGCGCTCCGCGAGGGGCCGCGCGCCTGGCTCACCGGTCGCCTCCTTCGCTCGGGATACTGGCGCCGGCCGGCCCTGCTGGGCGCGCTGGCGGCGATGTCGGTCGGCGGGTACCGGGCGGCGATCCAGCCGCGGCTCGAGCTCTCCGAGGTCACCTTCCACTTCGAGGCGATCCCGGCCGAGCGCTCCGGGATCGCGCCGCGAATGGGCGATGTCCTGGAGGAGACGGATCCGCGCATCCATCACCTCGCCAAGTGGCTCTTCTCGGTCGGCGACGCCGTGGCCGCCGGTGACTTCGACAACGACGGCCGCCAGGATCTGTTCTTCACCTTCATCTTGAAGGACGGCCGTGCTCGGAACTCGCTGTACCGAAACCTGGGCGACTTCCGGTTCGAGCGCGTCGAGCTGCCGGCGATCGCGAGGAAGAGCGCGGAGCCGAAGCGGTACGGTGTGCCCTCGAGCGCGATGTTCGTCGACTACGACTCCGACGGGGATCGCGATCTGTTCATCACGTACGCCGGCGGCACTCCGGTCCTGCTCAGGAATCGTCTGGTGGAGGATGGCACGGCCGGCTTCGAGGACGTCACGGAAGCGCTCGGTCTCGCCACCTGGTCGAACGCGATGACGGCCAACTTCCTCGACGTCGATCGCGACGGGCGCCTCGATCTGATCGTCGGTAACGTCCTCCCGGATCACCTGCCGCACTACGACCATCCGGCGCGCCTCGATCTGTTCCACCTGCCTCCGCCCGAGTACCCCGGCGACGAGCGCATGTTCGACTTCATGCACTCGAGCTGGCACATGTCCGACAACGGTGGAATCAACGATCTGTACCTCCAGCGCGACGGACGCTTCGAGCGCGTCGACGCGGCGGCGTTCGGGCTCCCCGAGACCATGTGGTCGCTGTCGATCGGCACCGGCGATCTCAACCACGACGGCTTCACGGATCTCTACGTCGCCAACGACTTCGGGCCCGACGACCTCTACCTCAACGACGCCGGCCGGCGCTTCGTGAGCCACAAGGGGAGCATGTTCGGGAGCATCGGCAAGGACACCTACAAGGGCATGAACGCGTCGGTCGGCGACGTGAACAACGACGGCTGGCTCGACGTCTACGTGTCGGACGTCCACCACGCGCTCCAGGCCGAGGGCAGCCTCCTGTGGATGTTCTCGGCCTCCGACGATCCGTTCCGCCCGCACATCGAAGACCGCGCCACGCAGATGGGCGCGCTCAACGAGGAACGGTTCGGTTGGGGCGCCACCTTCGCCGACTTCGACAACGACGGGTGGCTCGACATCATCCAGGCGAACGGCATGGTCGACGACTCCATCGACAAGCGCTTCGACGAGTGCCCGGACTACTGGTACGTCAACGAGAAGATCGCGCGCTCCCCGCCGTCGATCCACCGCTACGCAGACAAGTGGGGCGACATTCGCGGCTTCTGCATCTATCCCAACGAGCCGGATCGGCTGCTCCTCAATCGGCCCACCCCGAGCGGCCGCCGTTTCGTCGACGTCGCGGACCGGGTCGGCCTGACGCTCCGCGCGAACACACGCGGTACCTCGGCCGTCGACCTCGACGACGACGGCCGCCTCGACCTCGTGATCACGAACCAGTTCGGAGCGCCCGCGATCTACCGGAACGTCTCGCCGCTCCCGGCGGGCTGGGTCGGCTTCGAGCTCTCGGGCGACGGCGTGACCTGCAACCGAGACGCCGCCGGAACCACCGTGCGCCTCGGCGATCAGATGCGCGAGGTCCAGGTCGTCACCGGCTTCGCCAGCCAGAACGATCGCCGCGTCCACTTCGGCCTCGGCCTCCGCGCCGAGCCCATCTCGATCGAGGTCACCTGGTGCGGCCGCGAGACCCGCCACTACGGTCCGTTCGAGCCCAATCGGTACTACGCGATCATCAGGTCGCGCTGACGGGCCAACCCACCGTCACCCCACCCGAGGCGGTGACCGGCCACACGGTCGCCGTCACGGCGAGGGTCACGCGCCCACCGACACGGCACACGAAACACGAACACCGTTCACTGACCACGATCCGGACGGCGTGCGCCGCCGGCGTGCGTCGGGCCTGCGGGTCACTTCGGCGTGAGCGCGCCGCCCGAGAAGCCCTCGCCGCCCAGGTAGATGTACACGCGGTCGCCGACGCCGACGACCAGGTCCTCGAGCCCGTCGTCGTCGATCCGGGCGGCCTGGACGCGGGCGCCGGCGCTCTGGCTGATCGCGCGCGTCGCGATCTGATCGATCGCGGCCACGGTCCGTCCGGAGTCGCCGCCGAGCTTGACCACGTAGAGCCCGCCGGTGGCCAGGACGGCGAGCTGGGGGCCGGCGACCGCCGTGAGGTCGATCGGCGCCGACTCGAGCGGGATCTCGATCGGTTGCGTGCGGGCGAAGCCGTCGCCGTCGTCGCCGGTGCCGAAGGCGACGGAGATCGCAGGTCGATCCCCGCCGAAGGCCAGCACCAGGTCGGGGTGGCCGTCGCGATCGACGTCGAGGAGCTCGGTGCGGAGGAGCGCGGTCCGATCTCCGATCAGGGTGGCGTTCACCGGAGTGCAGGTCAGCTTGCCGGCGGCGAGCGCGAGGACGGCCACCCTCGGCGGACCGGGATCGTCGGCACACGACAGAGAGCGATCGGCGAGCACGGCCTCGTCGGGGCCGCCGGTCACCAGATCGCCGACCTCGAGGCGAGCGCAGCGGCGCTGAAGCGCCGCGCGCCGAAAGTCGCACAGGCCGTCGGAGGCGGTGCTCGCCTCGACGTCCTGAACCAGCGCCCCGAGGAGGCGAAAGCGGGACCCGTCGCGGTTCGGGATCATCCAGACCTGGCCCTCGAGCGTCAGCGCGATCAGGTCCGGCTCTCCCGGGGGGACCGCGTCGAAGTTGCCGAGGCGGACCAGGTAGGGGGTGCCGAAGCCGTGCGTTGCCGAGAAGAAGGGGATCGGCGACTGGAGGCGACGCCGGCCGCTCCCCACCAGGATCGAGGCATAGGAGGGCTGTCTTCCGCCGGGCTCGGTGACCTCCACGAGGAGGTCCGCGATGCGATCCGGGTTCCAGGGCGTGGGAGAGAGGAACTCGCTGGCGCTCAGGTTCGTGACCTCCGGGAAGCGCGCCATGAAGATCGGATCCCCGGGCGGGCCGCTGCGCTCCGCGAACACCACATAGACGTCGTCGGTGGGGAGCCTCGTGCCGTCCTGCGTGCGGACGATCGCGGCGAGGTCGTCCACGCGATCGCCGTCGAAGTCGCCGGCCGCGATCTCGCGTGCCGGCGCGGGCAGCGGTAGGTCGACGCGATTGAAGGTGAACGCGTCGGCCCGGTACATCAGCGCGGCGCCGGCCGAGCGATCGTCGGCGACGACGGCGTCGAGCATGCCGTCGCCGTCGAAGTCGGCAACGGCGGCGTGCGTCCAGGTGGTGGGTCCGCTGGTGGCGATCGGAACGAACGCGGACCCCGGCGCGGTGCTGGTGACGATCGCGCGCGGAAACACGATCAGGGCCGAACCGTTCCGGCCACGCGCCGCCAGCGGCCAGGTCTCGAGGCGTGCCTCTTCGCGGGGAGCCGCGAGGCCCGCGCCGGTGCCGGCGAAGAGGACGAAGTGATGATCGAGGCCGTCGCGCGCGGAGACGAGAACGTCGTTCTTGCCGTCGCCGTCGAGATCCACGACCCGGGCGCCGTCAGCGTCGATCGTGCCGTAGACACCGAGCGCGTGCGCCTCGAGCGTGGCCGTGGCGGTCGTCGAGCGGCCTCTGACGCGTCCGAGCCAGAGCCGGTCGGAGTCTTCGAGGGCGAGCACCAGCACCTCCTCGTCGCCGTCGTTGGAGAGCTGGACGACCTCGGCGCTGGCGATCGCCGTTCCGGGCGACGCGCTCTCGGCGACCGAGCCCGGGTCGAAGGCGAGGTGGATGCGGTGGCCGGCGAGCCAGACGGCGAACGGAGCGCCGCGCGCCGCCAGCAGGCGGGCGTCGTCGGCGCCGCTTCCCCCGAGGTCCTCGAGAACGATCTGCGGGTGGGCCACCGGGATCAGGCGTCGCTCGCTCTGACCGAGGAACGCCTCCACCCCGAGATAGTATGGGATCAGGAGGTCCGGGATCCCGTCCCCGTCCACGTCCCCGAGCGTCCGCTCCCCGAGCGGCGTGTCGATCGCGATCGAGAAGCTCTCCCGGTAGGTGCCGTCGCCGAGACCGTAGCGGACCTCGATGCGATCGGCCGAGCCGCCGATCAGGTCTTCGATGCCGTCGTGGTCCAGGTCGGCGGTGGCCAGATCGAACGCCTCGAGCGTCAACGGTGAGTCGAGCGACTCGGCGTAGGTCCCGGACGGTAGCCGGCAGATTCCGTCACGGCCGCAGGTGCGGATCCCGGGACAGCTGGGGTTCTTCGGGTTGCAGGTGTAGCGGCATTCGGAGCCGCACTCGAAGTCACTCCCGAACTGCGAGAAGCGATCGCAGTCCTCGCCCGGCTCGACGACGCCGTTACCGCAGCTGTTCGGCGTGAGCTCGGGGAGCTGATGGCACGCCGTCAGCACGAACGCTCCCAGTGCGACGGTGGCCGAGCGCATGCACTTGATTCGCCGAAGCCGGACCCGAGATCAAGCGCTCACGAGTCCGTGCGGGGACGCGCGGCCGCCACCCAGGCGCGGAGCTGCACCACGTGCTCGCGCGCAATGTGTGCCTCGCGGGCTCGTCCGAGCCGCTCGAGCGTTCGCGCCCGCGCCGCTTCGATGTCGATGAGCTCCAGCATGTCGCCGAGCATTCGCCGCTGCTTGGGCCCGGACAGCGCCAGCCGGCGGGCAGCGTCGTAGTCCGCGAGCGCCTCACGGTCGCGCTCCGTCTCCTCGCGGATGGCGCCGCGCATCATGAAGACCTCGATCGTCGGCTGTCCGTGCTTGAGGTAGCTCGAGAAGTGGGCCTCGGCCAGGCCCAGCTCGCCCATCGCGAGCTGGATGCGGCCGCGCGTCAGCGCGATCGAGGCGTCCTTGGGCGCGAGCGCGGTGGCGAGATCGCAGTCCACCAGCGCCTCGTCGAAGCGCCCCAGCGCGAGCAAGGCTTCGGCGTGATCGAGCCTGAGACCCACGTCCTCGGGGCGCTCGCGGAGCTGGTCGTCGATCTCGGCGACTTCCTGTGCTCGCGCGAGGGCGGGGAAGAGGAGGAGCGCGATCGCGACGGCCATCCGCATCGAGGCGGTAGAAAACGCAACCGGGACCAAAGCGCAAGCGTCAGCGATCGGTGTGATTGGCGACGGTGCTCGGGAACGGGAGCCCGGGCAGTCCGTGGGAGCGCAGCTCGCGATCGACCTCGCGGAGTGGCGCGAGCCAGGCCGGCATCCAGGCTTGGATCCAGTCGGCCGTCTTTCCCCCGTAGAACATGTGATCGAGTCGCGAGACCGTCCGCATGAAGCGCTCGATCGTCGGATCCTGGGCCTTTCGCGGATCGGAGGTGTCGTCCGCCGGGCGGACCAGCGGGGAGACGCCCCAGAGCCGGAAGAACGCGATCACGGGCGGCGGCGTGACGGACGCGACCAGCCGATCGAACGTCTCCAGGCTCCGAACGGCGGCCTCCAGCGTGACCACGCTCTGCTCGAGGATCTGCTCCTGGATCGCCGAGCTCGCCAGCGCCTGCGCCATCTCGGTCCGGGTCGGCTGTACCAGCGCTGAGGGATCGACCGGCCCCGAGCCGCTGACGTAGACCCGATACCGATCGGGATCCTGCTCCGACGTTCGATCGACGCTCTCCGGAAACACCCTCCCGAACGCCGCTCGCTGCCGCATCAAGGCCGGTCCCAGGCGCTTGCCCACCGGATGCGTGGTGAGCTCCGGCTTCGTCGGGTCGCCCGCGATCTGCTCGACGACGACCTGATAGCGGCCCCTCGGTACGCGGGTGTGGATCCCGGCCGGTCCCGCCACGCCCTCGGACCGATCGACCTCGACCTTCCGGCCGCCGGCGCCCAGCTGGTAGAGCGTCACGGCGAACCGCTTCCCCGGCGTGACCTGCGAGCACCCGATCGTGAGCCACTGATCGTGCTTGCTCTCGAACCGGTACGTATCCTGATCCCCGCGCTTGGCGGTGCCCTCCACGCCGAAGAACGCGTCCTTCGAGGTGTGGTTGGCAGCGTAGGCCTCGCCGTAGATCTCGAAGAGCGGGCGCTCGTCTCCGTTCGTCCCTGTCTTGGTGACCTCGGCGCCGAACGCGTCTTTCCAGGCGCCGCCCTCTACGAAGCGGCGGTAGTTGGACGTGCCGTTGCTGCCGTCGGCGCCCAGCGCCCAGAAGAGCTCCGACGGGGGACCGAGGAAGGCGAGGGTGTTGCCGGGGAGCAGCTCGTAGTTGTGCTCGCCGGTCCGCTTCAGGCCGGCGGTGCTGGCGTGGTCGAGCGGCGAGACCTTACCGAGCCAGGCGCCGACGGAGTCCAGCGTTTGAAAGCCCGCGAGCAGCGAGCTCGGGCTTCCGGGATGATTGTCGAGCGGGCCGTAGATCGACGGGGGTCCCCAGAGTCCGTTGGGACCTGCGTGGTCGAGGGCGCGGCGGGCCAGCGTGCGGAAGCGCTGGTAGCTGGCGGCGAACTGGGGATCGACACGATCGAGGTCGGCGAGCGTCCGAATCGATCGCGTCGAGGGCGCCCAGCACGCGGTCCGTCGTCACGACCGGCGCGCCGTGCTTGCCCCAGCGTCCGACGGCCAGGCCCAGGACCACCGCATGCACCGCTCGGTGGGCGATTTGCCGGTCGAGCGTGGCGTGCCCGAGGAGCGCCGGGAGCTCGTTGAGGATGGCCGCGCGGGTCGCCGGCAGTCCGAGCTCGAGGCCAGCCAGCTTCTTCCAGGCGGGGGAAGATCGAAGGCGCCGACCACCGGCGGGCGGGTATCCGGCGAGGTGGGCTCGAGATCCAGCGGTCGGGTCCCGGCCGTACCGTCCTTCCTGCGAAGGGGCTCCACGCGGGGATTATCGCCGATGCGGAGTCGCGGGGTGCCCCGCCGCGTGACGTAGTTCCCAGACCGTGAGGACTAGGAGCGTGTAGCGCGTAAGCACTCACGCGACCCCGGTCCGGGTCCCGGTCCCGGTCCGGGTCCCGATCTGAAGATGGCTGCCTTGAGTCAGACGCTCGCGACGGTCGCGAGCTTCGATCGGTAGAGCTTGAGCAGGTTGTGGGTGAGGCAGACGAGCGTCCCCTCGGCTCGTACCTTGAAGAAGGAGCGTAGCGAGAACCGGCGGAATCCTCGTGCCCCTTTGATCGATGAGGACGGAGTCGACGCGTCTTGGTTCTGTTCGCGTCCAACCGCGATGTGGGCATCGATCTGATTGTTGTCGCAGAATTCGATGTTGGTCGCGCTCAGATAGCCGTTGTCTGCCGTCATCTTCCGCGGAGCATCGCCGCAGTTGCCGAACACATCACGGAGCATCGGGACGAGGTGTTGCTGATCAGGTGCCTGGTTGCTGACCCCTTCGGCGACAATCACCTGAGCGTGCTCATCTACGACAACTTGGGCATTGTAGGCCTGGAGGTACGCTCCCTCCTTCAACATGATCCTGCTGTCTGAGTCGGTGAAGTTCCTCTGAGCGTTGGGCCTCGGTGTGCCGTCCAAGTCCAGGCGTCGACGTCGATCCGCCCAACGATCGATTCCAGACGAAACGACCTCCAAGAACCTCTGCTGGTCAAAGTGGATGAGCTACCGCAAGCTAGCTTGCATGGTCACTTTCGATCACGAGAAGCTCGAGGCCTTCCAGCTCGCCGTCGAGTATGCCGGCATCGCTGAAGAGATCGCACAAGAACTGCAACCCGGTCACGCTCACGATCCGCGATCAGCTTCGGCGGGCATCCGATTCCATCGTGAACAACACCGCCGAGGGCGCCGGAGAGTTCACTCCACACCTGCTTGAGGCGCCGACTCGCCAACGAGCAGAAGGTCCAAGCCGCCAGAGCCAAGCTCAAGCGCGTTGTCGAGATGCTCACGCGCCTCATCAAGTCGATGAACGCACGCCGGGCTGCATGATCGCCATCGGGACCGGGACCGGGACCGGGACCGGGACCGGGCTCGCGGTAGCGCTACGCGCTACACGCTCCTAGGTGATCTCTCACTCGATCTCGACGGACAGCTCGAAGACACCGCCCTCGGCGTCGTACGAGTCGATCACGATGAGGTAGTCATGGGCCGGTACGTTCTCCAGCAGCAGGCGGGAGGACGCGCTGGTCCGGGCGTCGTCGTCGCACGAGATCACGGGCGCGTTGGCGTCCTCGCAGGCTCCGGTCAGGTACACCACCGTGTCGAACGTCGTCCCGGGGAGGTCGGTCCGGATCAACACCCGGGCCGCGGGGTTCGGGAGCGAGAGGATCGCGATGCCCTCGGGGCGCGAGGTCGGATCGTGCGCGGCGCATCCCTCGGGCGGATCCCACACGCTCGAGCCGGTCGCGAACCCGATCAGGCTCATCTTCCCGGTCGTCGGACCCAGCACCGGCGCCGCGCCGCACTCGGCGAGGCGTTCGGTCGCGACCGGCTGACAGGTGTTGACCGCCGAGAGGTCCCCCGGCGAGCAGACCAGGCCCTTCGAGCACACGCTGAAGCCCCGCGGATCGCACGACTGACCGCGCGATCGGACGGGTGGAGCCGAGAGCCGGGCCGTGCGTCGATCGCCGCTGCGATCGACGACGTCGAACGGCACCGCGGCGATCTGCTTGACCTGCTCCGAGAACGAATCGCTGGGGCTCAGCTCAACGAAGAAACGGCCGCCCTGCGAGCTGCCGCGTGCGTCGATCGCGAAGCTCGAGCTCTCGGGTGTCTCGTCGTTGTCGAGGTCGATCTGGATCGGGTTGCCCTGCTGATCGAGAAAGTCGACCTCCACCTTCTTCATGTCGTCGTCGGGGTCCACGCCCTCGACCAGGATCTTGGGGCCGAAGGAGGTGCTCAGGTACGCGACCTTGTCGATCGCGGGCGCGACGCCCTCCGAGCACTGGGTCGGATCGCCGCGACAGCCGAGGCCGACGTCACAGCGATCGTCCCAGTAGGTCGGATCGCAGAACTCGCCCAGGTGCTTCACCGGCTGCGAGCTGACCGACACCATCACCACGTTGGACTCCAGGCCTTCCTTGTCCCGGAGTCGGACCTCCAGCTTCTCCACCTGGGAGGCGGACTCGAGGAACCTCCGCAGCGTCACGCTGCCGGAGAGCTCCGTCGAGCCGCTCACCGGGACGTCGAAGCGAAAGGCCGACTCCCCCGACTCGGGCTTCCCGTCCTGATCATGGTCGAACAGCTCCGCTTCGAGGCCGGAGTGCTCGAGGAACCGGACCACCACCAGCGCCACGTCGCCGTCCTCGTCCGTGCCTTCGAGGCGCAGCCCGAGGTCGACCCCGTCGCGGCCCGTCGCCCGGGCTACGACGGAGCCGAGCACCGGTGCCACCGCGTTCCGCGTGCTCGAATCCGTCGTTGTCGCTGGGATTGCCGCCGTTGGGTCCCGCGTCGTCCGCGGAGCCCGGCCCGTTCTTGCTGCAAGCGAGAAGGGCCACGGGGAGGAGGAAGAGGAGGGAGGTACGCATGGCAGGTTCTTAGAGCTCGCAGGCGTCGATGCTGCCGGTTCCGTTGTTGAAGCCGATGTCTCCGTCGCCGGCACCGCAGTCGATGTCGTCGTTCCCGGCGCCACCGTCGATCAGGTCGTCGCCGTCGCCGCCGCTGAGGTCATCGTCGTCGTCGCCGCCGTAGATCTCGTCGTTGCCGCCGGCGCCGTCGATGGTGTCGGACCCTGCGCCGCCGTCGATCTTGTTGGCCAGCGAGTTGCCGACCACGTAGTCGTTGCCGTCGCCGCAGTTCACGTTCTCCACGTCGGCCTGGATGTCGTCCATCTCGCCCGACTCGCCGTCATCCGCCGCCGTGCCCGTCATGGTGAGGTGGAGGTTGTTGGTGCGCAGGCTGTAGTCGACCAGGTCGACACCGGCGCCGCCGTAGATCGTGTCCGCACCGTCATCGCCGGAGCCCTGGAGGAACGTGTCGTTGCCCGCGCCGCCGTTCATGACGTCGTCGCCGTCGCCGCCGTCGATGACGTTGGCGAGGTTGTTCCCGGTCAGGTGGTCGTCACCGCTACCGCCGTTCAGGTTCTCACAGTCCGTGTAGATGTTGTCGCCCTCGCCCTGCTCGCCGTCGTTGGCTCCGCTGAGCATGGTGACGGTCAGGTTCTCCGAGCGATCGCTGTAGTCGATGAGGTCCGTGCCGGCGCCGCAGAAGAGGAGATCGGCGCCGTTCTCGGCGTTGCCCTCGTACAGGACGTCGTCGCCGTTCTCGCCGTAGACCTTGTCGTCCCCGTCGCCGCCGGTCAGCGTGTCGTTGCCTTCGCCGCCGTGGATCTCGTCGTCGCCGTCGCCGCCGTCGATCGTGTCGTTGCCGGGTCCGCCCTTGATCAGGTTGTTCTCGGCGTCGCCGGTGAGCGTGTCGTTGCCGCTGCCGCCGGTCACGCCCTCGACCATGCTGACGTCGTCGTTCTCGCCGGCCTCGCCGTCGTCCGCGCCGGATCCCATGGTCACCGTGACGGTGGCGGTGCGCGACGCGTAGCTGACCACGTCGAGGCCACCCTCACCGTCGAACGTGTCGGCGCCGTTCGGCGCTGCGCCCTCGTCGAAGGTGTCGTTCCCTTCGCCGCCGTAGAGCATGTCGGCGCCGGGGCCGCCCGCGATGGTGTCGTTTCCGTCGCCGCCGCTGATCACGTCGTCGCCGTCGCCGCCGGTGAGCGTGTCGTTGCCGGCGCCACCGAAGACCGTGAGCGTGGACTGGTAGGCGGTGCCCGAGCCGTGTCCGCCGGCGCCGGTGAACACGTCCGCGCCGTCGCCGAGGCTGAAGACCAGCTCGTCCGCGCCGAAGTGACCGATGTCGACGTTGTTGTCGTTGTCGGTCGCGATGCCGTTGGTGCCGACCGAGATCCGATCGACGCTCGAGCTGCCGCGGATCTTGAGTGAGTCGCCGCTGCCGGTCCCGAAGTTGATCGAGATGCCGACCGTCGACGTCGTGCCCTTGCCGAACGACCCGTTGATGAAGTCGAGGATGACGGTCTCATCGCCCGCCGCGCTCGGGTTCTCGGAGACGAACACGCGCTTCATCTGCGTCGTCTTCGCGTCCTCGCACGCCTCGCCATTGACGAGCAGCGCCGAGTCGACCGACCGCTTGGAGAGGATCGCGGTCTCGCCGCTCTCCACGACCACGGTCGCCCACTTGGTGTCAGAGGCGTACGTACAGGGTGTCGTCAGCACCGTGAGGGGCTGGGACAGCTCCGGGATTCCTTCCACGATCTCCGCGGAGGGCGGTGCGAGCTCGGGACCGCATCCGAATAGGGCTAGGGCGACGGCTGCGCCGGACAGTCTGAATCGAGTGGTCAGCATCGCTGAAGGGATCGACCCAGAACGGACGCACCTTAAGGCCTCATGAGAGCGCCATTTCGAAACCCGGTCGGAGCGTCGCGAAGTCCCGCGTCGCGAAGCGGCCGTCGGGCAGCGTCACCGCGTAGACGGTCATCGGAGTGCGGTCCACGGTGAACCCGCGAACCGCCGCTTCGAGGCGGGAACCGCGCGGGATCATGAGAGAGAGGAAGTGGAGCCGCTCCGACCGGTGCGCCCGGTAGGCCTCGAGCAGGAGGTCTCGCAGGATCGCCGGGTCGTCCCCCTCGATCTCCAGGTGGCTCAGAAAGAGAAAGCGAAACGTCTCACCTGGTGCCGGGAGCTGGGGGTAGCGGAGCACCTTGGCGCCGAGGTCGAAGAAGAGGCGCACCCAGCGCATGTGCCGGTGGTAGCCGAGCACCCGCGTTCGTTTGAATGGAGCGGTGTCGAAGGGAGCGACGCACCCCGCGATCCGTCCGGCCGAGTCCCGCGCCAAGAGGAAGGACTCGAGCGAGAAGCCCGGCCACGACTCGAAGCGCCCGCGGAGGCGCTCGCCGTCCAGCGCGTCGCCCATCAGCCGGGTCTTGCTCCGGGCGGACAAAAACGAGACCAGCTCATCGAGGTCGCGATCGGTCGCGCTCGTGATCTTTCGGGAAGGCCGTCCCTTCGGTAGCGTGAACTGCACGTTCGTCATCGAGAACGGTGTCATCACCGAGTAGATCGGCTGCTCCTCCCGGCGCCGGCCCTTGCGGGTCACCAGCGCGCTCCTGGCGGCCTGGTTGTCGTCGAAGATGACGGTGTAGAAGAGCTCCGCGCCGAAGCGATCGCGGGCGCGCTCGAGCAGGAGCCGATACGCGCGCGGCATGACGGCCGCCGTCCGCGAGCCGGGCAGGATCCGCAGGTCGCCGAGGTATCCGACCATCGTCCGCTCCCCGAACACCCACCCGGGCCGGACGGCCATCGAGCCCAGGCCCGAGGGACGGCCGTCCTTGCCCTCCGCGATCAGCACCTCGCGGTCGCCCTGGTGCATGTCGAGCAGGCGGAAGAAGTCCGGATCGCGCTCCTGCGTGAGATCGAGCGCGGCGCGCAGGTGGACCCGGCGCAGGAGCTCGCAGAGCGCCGCGCTGTCGTGCTCGTCGGCCGTCCGTACGGTGACGCCGCCCATCCGTTGGACGACTTCCCTCATCCCCTGCTCCTACTTCGCGGGGCCGGCGCGCGCCACGGGGCTCGACAAAAGGATCGCCGCGCTGGAGTGTTGTCGCGGCGGTCCTCCTTGAGCCTGCTGAAGCCGATCCCACCCCCTTACGATCCGATCGAGTGGGCCAAGCGCCCGTTCCCGGAGAAGAGCCGGATGGTCTGTCAGGCCTGGGCACTGCAGGGCTACGGCGCGCCGCCCGGCGTCCTGCTGGTCTATGCCCTGAAGGTCGGCCTCTACGTCGCCGCCTGGTGTTACTTCTGCTCGTTCACGCCCGGGCTGGGACGCTTGTCTTCCCTCGACGCCTGGTGGCTCACGCCGGTGGCGTTCCAGAAGGCGATCCTCTGGAGCATGCTGTTCGAAGTGCTCGGCTTCGGCTGTGGGAGCGGTCCGCTCACCGGCCGCTACTTCCCGCCCATGGGCGGCTTCCTCTACTTCCTCCGGCCCGGGACCACCAAGCTGCCGCTCTTCAGCGCCCTCGGCACCCGGCGCAGCTGGCTCGACGCCGGCTTGTACCTGGCGCTGGCCCTGTTCCTCCTGCGCGCGCTGATCGCCCCCGACATCGACGCTGCGCGGGTGCTCCCCATACTGATCCTGCTCCCGCTGCTCGGTGTCCTCGATCGGACCATCTTCCTGGCCGCCCGCGCCGAGCACTACTTCTCGATGACCGTCTGCTTCGCCTTCGGACCCGCCTGGATCGCCGGGGCCAAGGCGGTGCAGCTGGCCCTGTGGTTCTGGGCAGGTGTGTCGAAGCTGAACCACCACTTCCCGGCGGTGGTGTGCGTCATGACCAGCAACAGCCCGTTCATGGCCTTCCCCTGGCTGCGGAAGCGCATGTACGTCGACTATCCCGACGACCTGCGGCCGTCCCGGCTGGCCGGAGCGATGGCGCAGGCCGGGAGCATGCTCGAGTTCATCGTGCCGATCGCGCTCGGTCTGGGCACCGGCGGCACGCTCACGCTGATCGGCTTGGTCGCGATGCTGATGCTGCACTTCTACATCTCGAGCAACGTCCCGATGGGCGTTCCGATCGAGTGGAACGTGATGATGGTCTACGGTGCGTTCTTCCTCTTCTGGAAGAACGCCGCGGTGAGCGTCCTCGGCCTCGGCTCACCGCTCCTGGCCGCTTTCCTGGTGGTCGCCGTGGTCCTGGTCCCGCTGGTGGGCAACCTCTTCCCCTCGCTGGTCTCGTTCCTGCTCTCGATGCGCTACTACGCCGGCAACTGGGCCTACTCGGTGTGGCTGTTCGAGGGCGACTCCTACCGCAAGCTCGACGCGCACCTCACCAAGAGCTCGGGCTGGATCTACGACCAGCTCGCCAGGTTCTACGACTACTCGACGAGCGTCGGGCTCGTGGGCAAGGTCCTCGGCTTTCGCTCGATGCACCTGCACGGACGCGCGCTCCAGCGCTTGCTCCCCAAGGCCGTCGGCGCGCTCGATCGCTACGAATACGTCGACGGCGAGCTGGTCGCGGGGATGGTGCTGGGCTGGAACTTCGGCGACGGCCACCTCCACCGCGACGAGCTGCTCCGCGCCGTTCAGTCGCAGTGCAACTTCGAGGAGGGACAGCTCCGCTGCATCTTCGTAGAGTCGCAGCCGCTCTTCCGACCGCGGCTCCACTACCGGATCGCCGACGCGAAGTCGGGTGTTCTGGAGGAGGGTGACCTCGACGTGAACGAGCTTCGCACGATGCAGCCCTGGCCCGCGTCATGACGTACGACGCGGTGGTGGTGGGGGCGGGACCGAACGGCCTGGCGGCCGCGGTGGAGCTGGCCCAGCACGGCGCCTCCGTGCTGGTCCTGGAGGCCGGCGACCAGCTGGGCGGCGGCACGCGGACCGCCGAGCTCACGCTGCCCGGGTTCCATCACGACGTCTGCTCGGCCGCCCACCCGATGGGAGTGCTCTCGCCGTTCTTTCGTACGCTGCCGCTGGAGGCGCACGGGCTGACCTGGATCCGTCCGCCCGCATCGGTGGCACACCCGCTCGACGGCGAGCCCGCGGTGATGCTGTGGCCCGCCGTCCGTGAGACCGCCGCCGGTCTTACGGAGGACGGCGCGGCCTACGAGCGCTTGCTCGCGCCGTTCCTCCGCGATCCGCACGGCCTCCTCGCGGATGCGCTCGGGCCGCTCAACCGGTGGCCCAAGCACCCGTGGTTGATGCTGCGGTTCGGCTTGAAGGCGATGCGATCGGCGGTCGGCCTCGCCAAGGGGACGTTCCGCCATCCGCGCGCCCGCGCGCTCCTCGCCGGCTGCGCGGCCCACGCCACCCAGCCGCTGGAGAGCGCGTTCACCGCGGCGATCGGGCTCATGTTCCTCATCACCGGACACGTCGAGCCCTGGCCGGTGGCGGCCGGGGGCTCCCACGCGATCACGCGCGCGCTCGGCGGCTACCTCGAATCGCTCGGCGGCGAGGTGCGCACCCGGGCGCGCGTCCGTGCGCTCGGAGATCTGCCGGAGACGCGGGTGGTCCTCTTCGACACCAGCCCCGACCAGCTGTCGAGCATCGCCGGTCCGATCCTCCCCTCCCGCTATCTGGGACGGCTCGCCCGCTATCGCTACGGGCCGGGCGTGTTCAAGGTCGACTGGGCGCTCGACGGTCCGATCCCATGGACTGACCCGCAGGTCCTCCGCGCCTCCACGGTGCACCTGGGCGGGACGCTCGAGGAGCTGGCAGCCGGCGAGTCGGCGATGTGGAGGGGCGAGCACTTCGAGCGGCCGTTCGTGCTGCTGGTCCAGCAGAGTATGTTCGATCCGAGCCGCGCGCCGCCGGGCAAGCACACCGGCTACGCCTACTGCCACGTGCCGTCCGGCTCGACGGAGGATCTCACCGACATCGTGGAGGGTCAGGTCGAGCGCTTCGCGCCCGGGTTCAAGGATCGCATTCTCGCCCGTCACGTCATGCGTGCAGGAGACTTCGAGCGCTACAACCCGAACTCGCTGGGAGGCGCGATCAGCGGCGGCGTCTCCGACGCGTTCCAGCTGTTCACGCGTCCGGTGGCCAGGCTCGATCCCTACTCGACCCCCAACCCGCGCGTGTTCATCTGCTCGTCCTCGACGCCGCCGGGCGCCGGTGTGCACGGCATGTGCGGCTACTACGCGGCGCGCTCGGCGCTCCGTCGGATCGCCCGACTCCCCGCGGCCCGGCTCGGTTGACCGGGGCTCGACGAGATCGTGGGCCAGGCGATGATCCGCGTCGTTACCCGAGGCGCGCCCGCCGTGCTCGAGGCCAGGGACCTCAACGCGCTGGGCGCCTGAGTGGGGCAGAAGCCCTCGGACCGCCGGGGCTCCCCCGCTTGACGGATGGGCGGGCCCCGACCGGCCTCTTATGACGCAGGGCGTGAGTTCGTTCGAGCTTTCCCCGAGATCCGTCTCGCTCCTGGGGGCGGCTGCGCTCTGGTGGATGCCGGCCGCTGCGTGGGCCCAGGCCGACTTCGCGGTCACGTACGCGTCCGAGCCGCCCGCTGTCCTGGCGGTCGGCGACTTCGTGTCCGTCAGCTACGACGTGGAGAACGTGGGCACGAGCGCCGCCTCGTTCACCGTCGGGTTCGTGATCGACGACGGCACGCAAGCCTACCTGCTCTACGAGGATCCGATCTCGCTTTCGGCCGGCGGCTACACCTCCGGGACCATGTCGTTCAGCGTACCGAGCGGCGCCGAAGGTGTCTGGTACGCCGGCCTGGTCGCCGATCCCTACGACATGTTCGTGGAGCCCGACGAGGACAACAACGTCTGGGTGTTCACGAATCAGCTCACGATCGGCGGCGGTACCACCGGCGGATCGATCACCGTGACCAGCGAGCCGCTCCCCGCGGCGCAGGTGGGCGCGAGCTACACCGCGACGCTCCACCAGGTCGGCGGGACCGCGCCCTCCTGGTACGTCTCCTCCGGCACGCTCCCGCCCGGCCTCACGCTGTCGTCCGGCGGGCAGATCAGCGGCGCGCCGACCTCGGCCGGCGCCTATAGCTTCACCGTCAACGCCGAGCAGTCCGGCTTCACCGGCGGCTCCGGCACGTTCGTCATCAACGTCTCGCAAGGCGCGAGCACCATCAGCGTCACGCCCGCAGAGCTTCCGGAGGCGAAGGTCGGCATGCCGTATCACGCCGTGCTGCAGGCCAGCGGCGGGACGCCGCCCTACGGCTACCAGGTGATCGGCGGTCCGTCGTGGTTGATCACCACCGGAGCCGGCACTGAAGCCGGAACCCTCTCCGGAACGCCGGACGCCACCGGGCACTTCGCGCTCACCGTCTACGTGGTGGACTCGGCGGGAGGCGACGCCACCGTGATGACCTCGCTCGACGTGGTCGAGGCCGGACCGCTCACCGTGGTGGGGATGATCCCGGCTGCCGTCACGAGCAAGCCGTACCAGGCGGACGTGGTCACGGGCGGTGCTCAGCCGTACACGCTCGAGGTCACGGGCGGCAGCGTCCCCTCGGGGCTCACGCTGGACGGCGCCACCGGCCACCTCTCCGGAGTCCCCGCCGAGGCCGGCAGCTTCTCGTTCGAGGTCTCGGTGGTCGATACCGCGGGTGCCTCCGCGTCGGGTCGAGTCGACGTGACGGTCGGAGACTTCCAGGGGCTCTCGATCTCGTCGAAGATGATCACGGTGTTCGTGAACGCCGACGTCGACGCACCGCTCGTCGCTGTGGGTGGCGTCGCCCCGTACAGCTGGCAGCTGCTCGGCGGCGCGCTCCCCGACGGCCTGGCCTTCGACGCCGCCGCCGGCAAGCTCACCGGAAAGACCGGCAAGGTGGCGATGACGAGCGCGACCTTCGTGGTGACGGACGCCGAGGGATCGATGGCCGAGCAGGAGGTGCAGATCAGCGTCCGCGTGTACCGCGCGCCCTCCACCGGCGGTGGCTCGCGCCGCGGCGGCTGCACCTGCGCCGGCCTCCCGGCTCGCGGGTCCTCGCTCCTCCTGCTGCCGCTCCTCGGGTGGCTTTTGCTCCGCTCACGTCCACGGACTGGCTGGGGCTCGCTCAGGTGCTAGCCGACAGCAGGATCAGACCGCAAGCCACTTGTGAGCTCGCAGTCGAGTGAAGTCCACTTCCAGACGCTCGACGGCGTCGTCCTACGGGGCTCCCGCGGCCCACGACGGCCGGAGCACGTCTGCCTGGATAAAGGCTACGACTACGCGGATGTCGAGGCCGCCATTCGAGCGCGCCGGATCAACCCGCATATCCGCCGCCGCGGCGAGCCTGTACTCGCTGGCTGTGTCCGCGGTAGGCCGCGGCGCTGGGTTTCAGCGAATCTCCGCTCCCTGCATCAGCTCCGGATCGGCAAGACGCAACCATCCTTGCGAGCGACCGCCATCTTGTGGATGAAGTCGGCAAGGCTCTCGCCGCCACGCGCTTCCTCGTCATTCGCACCACCTCCGGATGAACACCGGATCAGCTGTCGGACAACGTGCTTGCCGGCAAAGTCGTTTGGGAACTCGCGGCAAAGCCGAAGTACACGCTTCGCAAACTTGAGCAGTCGTTCTGCGATGTCATCGCCCTTCATCGCCGGATCGAACAGCGAATGACAGAACGACGAAACAGCAAACTGCGAACGGAACGGTTTCTGAACCGGCTCTAAATCCAGAACACCATCCGCTCGGTGATGGCGGCGGGCGGGTCGCCGATCCCGCCCTGCTCGGCCCAGCCGCGGAGCGCCTCGATGTGTACGTGGAGCGTGTCGGCGGGCGTGGACGTGAACTCGTGGCCGCCGTAGTGGCGGAGGGCTCGGCCCTGGATCGCCATGATCTCGACGTCCTGCTGGATGACCTTGCGAGTGTACCAGGGCAGCACGAGGGCGGCGAGCGGGTTGAATCGGCCGAGCTTGTAGCTGATCAGCGTGTAGACGGTGGTGGTGGTCGTGTCGATCGGCGTGCAGGTGCTCGTGATGATGAAGGCGCGGCGCTCGTCTCCGAACGTGTAGTCCACGCGGGTCGTGCTCGGCATGTAGAACTTGTCGGTGTGCACCATCGGCAGGCGCTCGGGGTTCAGGAGCAAGTGCGTGGCGCCGATGGAGTCTCCGGGCTGATCGTAGGTGACCAGCACGCTCGAGTGGGTGCGCTCCACCCGCGTTTCGATTCGTCTCCGCGCGCGAGAGCGGAACCATCCCCGATGGACGAAGACGGTGTGCGGGACATCCATGAAGTTTTCGACCAGGTTGGTGACGTTGTTCTCGAAGCGGGTCGTCATGTAGTACGCGCCCCAGCCGGGCGTGTTCCATCGCGGCATCGAGAACGGCTCGACCCCGGCCTGGGGCGCACCATCGAGCCCCATCCAGACCCAGATCAATCCGTCCTGCTCCTTGACCGGGAAGGTGGTGAGCCGGCGCTCCGTTCGCGGCGCGGCGCCATTTTCGCCCTCCGAGGGGACGCTGATGCAGCGCCCGGCCTGATCGTACGTCCAGCCGTGATAGGGGCAGCCGATGCATCCGTCGAAGAGGTCGCCTTCGGAGAGGAGGGCGTTCCGGTGCAGGCAGCGGTCGACCATCGCGATCGCCTTTCCTTCGGGCGCGCGCCACAGCACCAGCATCTCGCCCATCACGACCCGGCCGATCGGCTTCTTCGAGGTGAGCTCGTCGCTCCTGGCGGCCGCGTACCAGTACTCGGTGAGGAGGCCGGACCCAACGCGTAGATCGGAGACCATCGACGTCTGGACGTGTCGCCTCGGTCGCGGCGCGTGTCCAGCGTCGAGCGCGCTCAACGTCGGGCGATGGCCTCCGGCTGGGACACCACGAAGCGGACGACCGCCTGCTGGTCGATCCGCGCGGCGAGGCCGCCTTGATCCGTGATCACGGCGCGGATCTCGGTCGGCCCCACGGCGCCCGTGGTGATCTGGCTGCTGCCAGACACCTGGATGTGGTAGCCCCGCGCGTAGGTGAAGAGCTTGTAATCGTTCGGCTGGTACTGCGCCACCACGCTCAGAGCGTGAGACCCCGGCGGCGCGTATCCGCGATAAGGTCCGAGGGCCGCCTCTCCCCGGCCCTCGAAGATCGGCTTGCCGTCCAGGAACAAGCGGGACGACATCAGCCGGTACGCCGGCCCCAGATCCTGGTCGATCACGATGACCAGGTTGTTGGAGGGCGCGAGGGAACCGCTGAGATCAGCCCCGACCTCGTTCGCACGCGGATGCGTGCATCCACCGAGCGCAGCGCCCGCGATCAGCATGATCGAGAACCTCATTCTCCACTGTTAGGTCGGTCGTTCGGCGCGGAGGAAGCGAATGTTCTCCGCGTGTCGCGTCGCCACACGCTTCATGCGAACCTAGCGCGGTGACTCGCCGAGCTACCTACCGACCGATCGAAGACTACGCCCTGATCGGCGATCTCCACACGACGGCGCTCGTCGGCCTCGACGGCTCGATCGACTTCATGTGCTTTCCGCACTTCGACTCGCCCAGTATCTTCGCCGCGCTGCTCGACCACGAGAAGGGCGGGCATTTCTCGATCGCACCCTGTCCTCGAGCGGGTCCGGCACAAGCAGCTGTACCTCCCGGATACCAACATGCTCCTCACTCGCTTCCTCTCCGCGGACGGCGTCGCGGAGCTCTCCGACTTCATGCCGATCGAAGAGCGCGGCGCCCAGACGGTGCACGATCTGGTGCGTCGTGTGAAGACGGTGCGCGGCGAGGTGAAGTTTCGCATGCAGTTCGCGCCGCGCTTCGACTATGCCCGCGCCGACCATCGCGATCGAGCGGGCGGACGGCCAGCTCATCTTTCGCTCGAAGGGTCAGGACGGGACCGCGGTCCGGCTGAGGACGCGCATCCCCATGAAGGTTGAGGAGGACGGCTCGGCCACGGCCGAGTTCACGCTGCGGGCCGGCGAGTCCGCCGCGTTCGTCATGGAGGAGGCGGTGCCCCAGGGGCAGTCAGCCAGCGCGCAGCCCCACTACGTCGCGGACGCGTTCAAGCTGACCTCCAACTTTTGGCGGCGCTGGATCGGAGGTTGCCGGTACCAGGGACGCTGGCGCGAGACGGTGAACCGCTCCGCCCTGGTGCTGAAGCTTCTGACCTCGCAGAACTGCGGTTCGGCGATCGCGGCCGCCACCTTCGGCCTCCCCGAGGACATCGGCGGGAACCGTAACTGGGACTACCGGTACACCTGGATCCGCGACGCTTCGTTTACGCTCTATGCCCTGATCCGACTCGGGTTCACCGAGGAGGCGCGCGAGTTCATGAAGTGGATCGAGGCCCGCTGCAACGAGCAGCGCCCGGATGGCTCGCTCCAGATCATGTATGGCGTCGATGGCCGCCACCGACTGGTCGAGGAGGACCTGATCCATCTGGACGGGTATCGCGGCTCGCGGCCCGTACGCATCGGCAACGGCGCCTACGACCAGCTCCAGCTCGACATCTACGGCGAGCTGATGGACTCGGTGTATCTGTACAACAAGTACGGCGAGCCGATTCATCACGGGCTGTGGAAGAACCTGGTCAGGCTGATGGACTGGGTGTGCGCGAACTGGAGGCAGAAGGACGAGGGGATCTGGGAGGTGCGCGGCGGCCGCCAGCACTTCCTCTACTCGCGGCTGATGTGCTGGGTCGCGCTCGATCGCGGCGATCCGACTGGCGCAGAAGCGCTCGTTTCCCGCGCCGCTCGATCGATGGGCCGCCGCGCGCGACACGATCTACCAGGAGATCTTCACCGAGTTCTGGCATGTGCAGGGCCAGACGTTCGTCCAGTACAAGGGCGCCGAGAACCTCGACGCCTCCACGCTCCTGATGCCGCTGGTGAAGTTCATCAGTCCGACCGATCCGATGTGGCTCAGCACGCTGCGTGCGATCGAGCGCGAGCTGGTCGACGACTCGCTGGTCTATCGCTACAAGATCGGAGCGGCGGCGCACGACGGCCTCCTCGGAGACGAGGGCACGTTCTCGATCTGCACGTTCTGGTACGCCGAGTGCCTGTCCCGCTCCGGTGATCTCGACCAGGCGCGGTTCGTCTTCGAGAAGATGCTCGGCTATGCGAATCACGTGGGGCTCTTCGCGGAGGAGCTCGGTCCGAGCGGCGAGCACCTCGGCAACACGCCGCAGGCATTCACGCACCTGGCCTTGATCAGCGCCGCCTACGACATCAACCGGCGGCTGGGTGGTGGGCCGTGACGAAGACATCGTCCCAAATCATGCGCGGGTCGAGGTGCGTCGGCTTGACGTCGCCGGCCTTCATGCCGCTCGCCACCATCGCCCGCTCGTAGCTCCTCCATCCGCCCTCGACCGCGACCGCCTCGATCGGGCCGAGCTGTCCCAGGTCGCGGCAGTATCGGTAGTGGTGATTCTCGAGGAGGGCGGTCTCGACCTCGCGCGCGGCGGCCGCCGGCGAGCCTCCCTCCAGGTAGAGTCGATACCGCGGCGGCGCTCCGGCGGCGGGCGCGACCAGCGCGAAGGTGAAGCCGCCCGACCGCTCGGCGGCCCGGTCGATCGCGCGGTCGACCTCGACCGCGGTGAGCTTCTCCCCACACAGGTCGCTGATGCGATCGAGCTTGCCCACGAAGCGGAGCAGAGGTGTCCGCGCATACCAGCCGGTGCACTCGACCTCGTCGGGAAGCCGGTAGCGACAGAAGCCGTTGCCGGTGGTGATGATCGGCGCGTATCGGCTGCCGGGCCGAGCCCGCTCGATCGACAGGGGCGCGCGCTCCGGATGATCGAGATCCTCGAGCTCGAGGAAGTGGGAGCGGACCGCGGCCACGCATCCGCCCCGGACCGGGAGCGAGACCACGCCCTCGGTGGCGAGCAGGCCCTTGCCTTCGATCTCCACGCCCGGGAACCAGCGCGCCATCGCTCCGACGAAGCGGGCGGCGTGGCCGTCGGTCCAGCACGAGATCAAGCGGAGGCGCGGCCAGAGCGCGGGTCCGGTCACCTCGCCGGCCGCCAGCGCGCGCTCCAGCTCCCGGCGGCGAGCTCGATCCGGCAGCAGCGGGATCACCTCCTCGAGGCGGGCCGCGATCGTCTCCATCAGCAGCGTGAGGAAGCTCGGGTTCCACACCGAGATGAACCCGAGGTCGCGGCTCGCGATCAGGTGCTGCGCGGTCGCGAACCGCCAGGCCTCGACGCCGGCGATGCGGGCGACCGTGCCGGGGACCGCCAGCGTGCGGCGGAGCGCCCAGCGCTCGACCGGCGTGAAGTACTCGGTGTCGTCCTCGAGCCCGATCGGGGTCCCGGCGGGGGTCCGCTCGCGCTCGCGCGCCGCCGGCGACACCGACCAGTAGCTCGTCGTTCCGATCAGCCGGGGGCGGGCCGCGTACATCGAGAACAGCCATGGCCCGGTAGCGTGCGAGATCTCGGCCAGGAACGCATCGTCGAGCGGGATCAGCTTGGAACCGCCGGTCGTGCCGGACGATCGCTCGAACGCGCGGACCGGCGACGGCGACAGCACGTTCCGCTCACCCTCCGCGATGCGCTCGATCCAGGGTCTCAGCACCTCGTAGTCGACCACCGGCACCCGGGCTTGAAAGGCCGTGAAGCTGTCGATCGATCCGAAGCGGTGCTCGCGCCCATAGGCGGTGTCGCGGTGGCGATGGAGAAAACGCGAGAGCAGCTCCGCCTGCGTGCTCCAGGGACGCTCGGCGGCGCGCCGGAACGCGCGCCACGGCCGAGCCAGCGTCGCGAGGTAGCCCGTCCCGATCGCGCTCAGGGCGAGGCGGCGGCTCCAGCCCATAGCCGGCGCATTCTCCTGCTCCACGCGGCCGACCACTTCGAGAGGAGCCGCGAGCCGAAGCGGAGGACCAGGCCGAGATCGACCCGTCCCAGACAGCACAGCTCGTCGCCCCTCGCGTGGCCGGGATTGCGCGCCACGAAGAAGCGGATGTCGGCGCGCTCGAGCAACCCCGCGTCGATCGGTGCCACGCCCGGCTTGAGGCGCCCCTGACACTGCTCGAAGCGAAGCACGCCCTCGTCGGGGACGTAGGCCGGTCCGTACTTGTCGGTCGATAGCAGGTGCAAGATATCCTGCTCGAACGCGGGCGTGGGCAGATCGTGGCGCGGGTAATAGCTCGCGAAGTTGCGCGCCAGGAGCAGGTACGTCTTGTAGCCCTTCGAGATCAGGTACCAGTAGACCGGCTCCAAGGGATGCGACAGCTTCACCTTCATCACGTAGCGAACGAAGGAGCTCTGGAGCGCGGTCTGTCCCCAGTACGCGTGCTCGAGGATCGTGTCGCCGGAGAAGACCGCGACGAACCGGCGGCCCCGAATCCGCCGCCGATACACCTCGAGCGTCGAGAAGCCCTGGAGGCTCCCGTCGCCGGAGTCCACCAGCAGGATCACGTCGTCCTTCCGGGAGAGGTCGGCCTCGAACTGGGCGCGCGCGACCTCGGCGTAGTACTGCGAGAAGAGCCGCCACATCTCGTCGACGGCGGTCGGATGAAGGGCCGCGATGGACGCGACCTCGGCCCGCAGGCGCCCCGAACGGCGGAGGTTCACGCCCGCAATCTCGCTGGTGTAGTGTCGTGTAGGTATCAGGCGCCCGTCGTATGCGGTTGCCCTGCCTTCCGTTGTACCCACGAGAACCCGCTGCCATGGAGGCGCGCGTCTTCAACCTGGTCCTCTTCCTCGGCCTCGCGCTCCTCATCGGGCTCGAGCTGCGTTCACCCCAGTTCCGAGCCGGTTCGTTTCAAAAGAACGCGCGGGCCGTGCGCAACTGGTCGTTTCTGGGCGCCGCCGCCGGCTCGGCCTGGGCGATGCGCCTCGTCACCGCCGAGCTGGGGCGCCGGGTTCCCGGGCTCCTCACCTGGGACCGCTTCACGGTCGCCAACGCGGCCACCTGCTTCCTCGCCGCCGAGCTGATCGGCTACCTCCTCCACTGGATCAAGCACAAGAACGCCTGGTTGTGGCGCTTCCACCTCCCGCATCACCGGGACAGCGTCTTCGACATCTGGCTGGTCTCGCACACGCACGCCCTCGAGGTCGTCGTCTCAGGCACGCTGATGAGCGCGGTCCTGATCCTGCTCGGGTTCTCGCCCCTCTCGCTGAACGTCTACTTCCTCTTCTACGCGCTCGCGAACACCTACCAGCACAGCGCGTTCGACTACTCGCTCGGCTGGCTCGATCGGATCATCATCGCGCCGTCGTATCACCGGCTCCATCACGCGGTCGGCAGCGACACCAACTTCGGCAACACGCTCACGCTGTGGGACATCGTCTTTTCCACGGCCACCTGGCCCGCGAGCCGGCGTGCGCCCGACGTCCCGATCGGGCTGCCCGCGGGCCCCGAGCCCTACGGGTTCGCAGCGGAGATGAGTTACTTCCTGCGCCCTCCGAGATCGTGACCGCGGGTGCTCCGCTCCACTATGCTCCTCGGGAATGGTTCTTCGGGTGGCGGTCGACGCGATGGGCGGTGATTTTGCGCCGGAGCGCCCGGTGCACGCGGCCGTAGAAGCTGCGCGCCAGGGCGCCCCCGTGACGTTGGTCGGACACCAGCGCGAGATCGGGAAGGTCCTCGAGAACGTCGAAGGCGGCGTACCGGCCGAGCTCGAGGTGGTCCACGCCGAGGAAGCGATCGCGATGGACGAGGCACCGTCGCAGGCGGTCCGCAAGAAGCACGACGCCTCGATGCGCGTCGCGGTGCGCCTGGTCGTGGAGGGCAGGGTGGCGGCGATGCTCTCCGCGGGGAACTCGGGCGCGGTGATGGCGTCCGGCCTGATCGACGCCCGCCGCATCAAGGGCGTCCAGCGTCCCGCGATCGGGGCGGCGTTTCCCACCAAGGGCCGCCCGGCGCTCCTGATCGATCTCGGGGCCAACATCGATCCGACGCCGCTCCAGCTCGCGCAGTTCGCGCTCATGGGCGTGGCTTACGCGAAGTCGATCCTCGAGCGCGAGAATCCCAACGTCGCGGTGCTCTGCAACGGCAGCGAGGAGAAGAAGGGCAACGACCTCACGCGCGCAGCGTCAGCGATCCTCGAGCAGGCCGACGTCGACTTCGCCGGCTATATCGAGGGCAACCAGGTGTTCGACGGTGCGATCGACGTGATCGCAACCGACGGCTTCACCGGCAACATCGTCCTCAAGGCGCTCGAGGGCTTCGCGCTGACCATGCGTGCGTTCATCGAGCAGGAGATCCGCGGCAACCTGCTGGCGGAGGCCGGCGCGCTCTTGATGGGCGACATCTTCAAGCGGGTCCGCGAGAAGCTGAACTACGAGGGCGCGGGCGCGGCGCCTTTGCTCGGTCTGACGCACAGCTGCTTCATCGCGCACGGTCGCTCGACGGTGGCGGCGCTGGTCAACGCGATCCACTCCGCCAGCCGCATCGCCGCGAGCGGCCTCATCCCCGCGATCGAGGAGATCATCGGCGCGCACGAGCGGCTTTGGGCGCGTCCGTGAGCTGTTGGCTGGGAGTCTTCACCTGGTTTGCCCCGCGAAGGTTGTCATTCCGCGCGTGAACGACCAGTGTATGTGGCCGTGCGACTGTTCGAGGCTCGAACGATCCTCGAGGATCTCGCAGTCATCGCCCGCCTCAAGCGGCTCGGTGTGCGGGGGGACGCCGTTTTCCATCGTGACGACGCGGAGACCAGCCGCGGCGAGATTGAAGAGGTGACCAGCGGCGGGGCCATCCGACTGGTGGCCCTCGACAGCCTGGAGACACCGACGCTCAAGGGCGCGCATCGACGCGTGCTCCGGAACCATCTCCGCGATCTGGGCCAGGCCCGCAACGCGTTCGATCTGCTCGTGCGCGGCGAGGTGGAAGGCGGCGACGTCCCTCGCGGAGGCGTCCTCGGTCGCGTGGCCAAGCTGGTGCCGGAGGTCCTCGCCGGCCTCGAGCTCGTGAAGGGCTTCTCGGTGCTCAACGCCGTCTCGGCGGAAGAGATCAACGAGGTGGTGCAGAAGCACCGCAGTCTGGTCGCCGATTACGGAAATGTCGCGGGGGTCATCGACAGCGAGGCCGATCATCTCGGCGCGCGCCATCGGGTCCTGCCGCTCCTGGTGAAGACGCTCGCCGCAATCCTCCAGCTCCTCGACCAACACGTGCTCTTTTGCCCCAAGCCCCTCCACGGGGAGCGGTCCTACCAGGAGTGGGTGGACGGTGTGAGCGCTGCGTCGTTGAAGGTGCATGAGGTCAAGGCGCGCCTCGACCGTCTCTCGACGACGCACGTTTGGGCTGCAGGCTGATCGCTTTCGTGTGTTTGGGACGGTTTGGTCCGTGGCTCTTTGCCCCAGCTCAACATTCCCGGACAAAGTGCCGAAGATAGGGGCGTGACGCTCTTCGTTCACCGGCGATTGCTGGCCGCGCGAGAGCGTGCCGAGCATGCCTTGCTTCGCGCGGCCGGCACACGCGCCGCGCTCTTTTCTTCGATCGCAGAGATCGAACGGCAGCTCGCGCTGCCGAGCATCGCGCTCGATGGAAAGCAGCGCTCGAGCCTCGAGACCCGACTCGTCCAGCAGATGCTCGAGCTCGATCGCATCGAGCGGGACGTCTTCGGCCCCGCAGAAGAGCTCCGGCAGCTGGCGCTCGAACGGATGCGGCTCTTCGAGATCGAGTACGCGCGGGAACGCGCGCTCCATCGGGAGTCACGCCGGCGGCCGCGCCTGTGCCGTCGTTCCCGCGGCGAGCTCATGCTCGTCTCGGGGCGGCCTCGTCCCCGCCGCGGCGCGGCTCGTACTCGCTGATCAGGGCGCGATCTTTCGCCGCAGGATCGTATGCCCGATCCAGCGCAGCGTCGCGTAGAGCACCTCGCCCCCGGTTTCGCTGGAACGGAGCCGCACGGCGCCCTCGGGGAGGAAGATCGCGACCGCGCGCCCCCCGTCCTCCGACGCCGACAGCTCGACGCGTTCGATGCGGTCGTAGGCGAAGCCCACCTCGCCGGCGGTCATGCCGCGCTGGTACAGCACCGCCGCTCCGCCGGGACCCGTGAGGACCCCCTCGCGATCGCCGTGCTCGGGATGGGGCTCACCCCCCCGCACGAAGGAGACCTGGCCGCCCACCTCCAGGCGCACGATCTTTCCCTCGACGAAGTCCGCGATGGATTTCACGCGAGCATCGTCGGGATCTCGCCCTCGACGATCAAGCGCGGTTCGGTCGCCTGCTGGACCGCCTCGACGGTGACGCCGGGCGCGATCTCCTTCAGCACCAGCCCGCGCGGGCTCACCTCGATCAAGGCCAGCTCGGTGACGATCGTGTTCACGCAGGCGAGACCGGTCACCGGCAGCGAGCAGGCCTTGAGGATCTTCGGCGCGCCGTCCTTGGTGACGTGCTCCATCGCGACGATGACGCGCCGGGCGCCCGCGACCAGATCCATCGCCCCGCCCATGCCCTTCACCATCTTCCCCGGGATCATCCAGTTGGCGATGTCGCCCTTCTCCGAGACCTGGAGCGCGCCGAGCACGGTCATGTCGATGTGCCCGCCGCGCACCATCGCGAAGGAGGTGGCGCTGTCGAAGTAGCTGGTGCCGCGAACCTCGGTGACCGTCTGCTTGCCGGCGTTGATCAGATCAGGATCCTCGTCCCCGTCGAAGGGGAAGGGGCCGACGCCCATCATCCCGTTCTCGGAGTGGAGCACCACCTCCATCGCCGGGGGGATGTGGTTCGCCGTCAGCGTCGGAAGCCCGATGCCGAGGTTGATGAACATGCCGTCGCGGAACTCCCGCGCGACCCGCATCGCGATCTCCTCGCGTTCGAGTGCCATCCTTGTCCTCCTCAGGGTCGCGGGCGCACGGTCCGCTTCTCGATCCATTTCTGATAGCCAGCGCCCTGCACCACGCGCTGTACGAAGACGCCCGGGACGTGGATCGCGTCGGGCGGGAGCTCGCCGAGCTCGACGATGTGCTCGGCCTCCACGACGGTGATCCGACCGGCCATGCACATCATCGGGCTGAAGTTGCGGGCCGTCTTGCGAAAGATGCAGTTCCCCCAGCGGTCGGCCTGGTACGCCCGCACGATCGCGTAGTCCGCCAGCAGCGGCGCCTCGAGCACGTACGTCTTGCCGCCGATCTCGCGGGTCTCCTTACCTTGGGCGGCCTGCGTGCCCACGCCGGTGGGGGTGAAGAAGCCGCCGATGCCGGCACCGCCTGCGCGGATGCGCTCGGCCAGCGTCCCTTGCGGTACCAGCTCGACCTCGAGCTCGCCGCTCAGGAACTGCCGCTCGAACTCCTTGTTCTCGCCGACGTAGCTCGACACCATCTTGCGGATCTGCCGGCTCTTGAGCAGGATCCCCAGCCCGAAGTCGTCGGTTCCGCAGTTGTTGGAGACGACCGTCAGGCCCTTGGTCCCCTTGGCGCGGATGGCCTGGATGAGGTTCTCCGGATTGCCGCAGAGGCCGAATCCGCCCGACATGACGACCGCACCGTCCTTCATGTCCGCGATCGCGGCCGCTGCGCTCGGAAAGACCTTGTCCATGGGCCGGGCCTACCTTCCCCTCGCCGTCAGAGTCAACCGGACTTGCCAGCAGGAATCGGCCGGGTGAAGGTCGCGCTGTGAGCGAGAACCGCCGCGAGCCGCGGTTGCCCGTCGAGGTGAAGGTCGACTATCGCACCGTCGGAAGCTTCATCACCGACTACTCGAAGAACATCTCGAAGGGCGGCGTCTTCATCAATACCTCTCTGCCGCTGCCGGTGGGGGAGCGGGTCCGGCTGCGCCTGACGCTCCCCGACGGCGACGCCCCGTTCGCGCTCGACGGGATCGTCAAGTGGGTCTCCACCCTCCGCGATCGCGAGAAGCATCCGGCCGGAATGGGCATCGAGTTCGTCGACTTCGACGACGAGGTCAAGACCAAGCTCGAGTCCCTCGTCGGCGCGTTCGGCGGCGCGGACATCGGCTAGCGTCGTCGCGTGATCCTCAGGACCGAAAGCCAGCTTGCGGCAGGCGGTGACGCGATCGCGCGCGCCCCCGACGGGCGGGTGGTGTTCGTCGAGGGGGCCGCTCCTTCCGAGGAGGTCCGCGTGGAGATCACGCGCGACAATCCCCGCTTCCTGCGGGCGGCGGTCGTCGAGGTCTTGACGCCGAGCGCCGAGCGCGTGCCGCCGCGGTGCCGGCACTTCGCCGTGGAGTGCGGTGGGTGCACGCTCCAGCACGTGACCCATGCAAGCCAGGTTGCCAGCAAGCAGGCCGCGCTGCTGGAGACGCTCCGCAGGATCGGGCACCTCGACACGGCGCACCTCCGGATCGACACGCCCTGGAGCGGGAGCCCGTACGGGTATCGGACGCGGGCCCGCTTCTCGGTGCGGGACGGCAAGGCGGGCTACCAGCGCAGGCGGAGCCACGAGGTCTTTGCTGCGACGGAGTGTCCCATCCTGGCGCCGCCTCTCGAAGCGCTCCTGCTCGGCGGCACGCGTTCGGCCGGCGACGTCTCGGTGGCCACCGACGGCGTTCGCGCGCTCGAGGGCGCCGAGGTCGTCGAGGTGGCCTCTCCGTTCGGCCCGATCCTGGTGGAGCCGGCGGTCTTCGGCCAGGCCAACGAGGCCGGCAACCTGGCGATGCTGGCGCACGTCGACGTTCTGCTCTCGGAGGAGGGCCGTCTTGCCTCGGTCCTGGAGCTGTACGGCGGGAGCGGGAACTTCACCCGCGTGCTGGCCCGCCACGCCGATCGGGTCACCATGGTCGAAGCCACGCCCCGGGCGGTGGCGCTGGCGCGGCGGATCCTCCCGGAGGTCGAGCTGGTCGAGGCCGCCGCCGAGGACGCGCCGGACGGCCCGTTCGATCTGGTCCTGAGCGATCCGCCCCGGGCCGGGATGTCCGCGCCCGCGCTCTCCCGCGCCGCCGGCGCCGCCGGCCGGGCCCTGATCTACGTGAGCTGCGACCCGGCCACTTTCGCCCGCGATGCGGCCCGCCTCGCCGAACGAAGCCTTGCCCTCGACGCGATTCGCCTCTTTGATCTCTACCCTCAGACCGCTCATTGCGAGGTGATCGGTCGCTTCCGGAGGCCCCGATGATCACGAGACACACGCTTCGCTACAAATACTCAGGCGAGTTCCGCGAGCTCCTCTCGCCGAACGACGGCAAGACGATCGCCGAGGTGGAGATCGCCGGCCCGGAGATCGCCCTGGGGGCGCTCGCCACGCTCGACGACGCACGGCGCTCGGAGTACGGAGCGATGCCCGGGTACCGCCGCGCCGAGATCCTTGGCGAGGTCGCCCGGAAGATCCGGAGCCGCGCCGAGGAGCTGGCGGTCCTGATCGCGTCCGAGGGCGGCAAGCCGCTGAAGGACGCGCGCGTCGAGGTCGCGCGGGCCGCCAACACCACGCAGCTCTGCGCCGAGGAGGCCACCCGGATCGCCGGCGAGGCGATCGCCATGGACGGGAGCACCGCCGGCGCCGGTCGGACGGCGTTCGTCACCCGCGAGCCGATCGGGCTGGTCATGGCGATCAGCGCCTTCAACCACCCGCTCAACCTGATCGCGCACCAGGTCGGTCCGGCCCTCGCCGCCGGATGTCCGGTGCTGGTGAAACCGGCCTCCACGACGCCGCTTTCGGCCATCCTCTACGTCGACATGTGCATCGAGGCTGGCCTGCCCGAGAATGCCGCGATCGTGTTGCCGATGTCCGGACGGACGGCCGAGCAGGCCGCCTGCGATCAGCGGGTGCGGTTCATCTCCTTCATCGGGAGCGCGGCGGTCGGCTGGGGCCTGCGGCGCAAGATCGCCGATGGCACGCGCATCGCGCTCGAGCACGGCGGGACCGCGCCCGTGATCGTCGAGCCCGACGCGGATCTCGACGACGCGCTCCCCAGGCTGGTGAAGGGCGGCTTCTATCACGCCGGGCAGGTCTGCGTTTCGGTGCAGCGGATCTACGCGCACCAGTCGATCGCGCCAGCGCTCGCGGAGCGCCTCAGCGAGGCCGCCAAGAAGCTGGTGGTGGGCGACGCCCGCGACGACACCACCGACGTGGGACCGATCATCACCACCGAGGAGCTGGCGCGCGTCGCGTCCTGGATCGACGCGGCGAAGGCCGAGGGCGCGCGCCTCCTGTGCGGCGGCGCCCGGACGCTCCACCAGCACTACCAGCCGACGGTCGCCTACGCGCCCAAGGAGTCGAGCCTGATCGTGAAGGAGGAGGTGTTCGGACCCGTCGTCGACGTGCTGCCGTACGCCACCTTCGACGAGGCGATCGCGCGCGCCAACGCCGGCCAGCATGCGTTCCAGTCCTCGATCTTCACGCGCGACGTATCACGTGCGCTGGCCGCGTCGAAGGCCCTCGACGCCACCGCCGTCATGGTCAACGACCACACCGCGTTCCGTGTCGACTGGATGCCCTTCGGCGGGCGCAAGCACAGCGGGCTCGGCCTGGGCGGCGTGAAGTATTCGATCCACGAGATGACCGAGCCCAAGCTGATCGTGATGCGGTAAGACCGCTACTCCTTGACCTTCAGCTTGTCCTTGTTCTCCTCGATGAAGGCGCGGATGTCCTCCGCCATGTCGAGCAGCTTCGTCCACTGCTCTTGGTAGAGCGTCACCGGAAACCGCCCCAGGCCGTACACGGAGACGCCGCCCTTCTCGCTCACCTTGATCGATACGCTCCGGCCGGAGCGCTTCTTGAGCTTCTCGTTCTCTTCGCGGAGCCGCTTGAGCTCTGCCTCCATGTCTTCGTTGCTCATGGGCGAAGCGTCGTTTGCGCCCTGGCGGCCGTCAAGGCTTGACCAGTGCGATCCGCGGGGTACAGTGGCCGTCCGACGATGGTCCGCCTGCCCATCATTGCGCCCGCCCAGCCCGAGATCGAGCAGGCGTTCAGCCCGCTCGCGTATCAGGCCAGCCTGTCGCCGCGGCGGGTGTACATCGACACGTTCGGCTGCCAGATGAACCACCACGACTCGCAGCGCATGGTCAGCATGATGGCGGCCGAGGGCTACCTGCCGACCGACGCGCCCGACGACGCCGACCTGGTCATCATCAACTCCTGCAGCGTCCGGGAGAAGGCCGAGCACAAGCTCCTCTCCCGGGCCGGCCAGATGAAGCGCTTCAAGCGTACGAACCCGAAGATGATCCTGGCGCTGGGGGGCTGCGTGGCTCAGCAGGAGGGCGAGGCGCTGCTGGCTCGCGTCGCGCACGCCGACATCGTGTTCGGTCCCGATCACCTGTCGCAGCTCCCCGAGATGATCCACCAGGTCGAGGCGGATCGGATCCGGATCCACAACACGGAGTTCCTGGAGCCGTCAGACTACCGCTTCCCTCCGATCAGCGATGGTGCGCCCCGCGAGGTGAGCGCGTACGTGAGCGTGATGAAGGGCTGCGACAAGTTCTGCTCCTTCTGCATCGTCCCGTTCACGCGCGGGCGGGAGGTCAGCCGATCCGCCGCCGAGATCCTCGACGAGATTCGGAGGCTGGCTGCCAACGGCACCAGGGAGGTCGTGCTCCTGGGCCAGACGGTGAACAGCTACGGCAGGAAGCGCCACGACGGCCAGATCCCGTTCTCCGAGCTCCTCCACCGGGTCGCCGAGATCGAGGGCATCGAGCGGATCCGCTTCACGTCGCCGCACCCCTCCGACTTCACCGAGGATCAGATCCTCGCCTACCGAGAGCTCCCGAAGCTCTGCCCGCACATGCATCTGCCGGTGCAGTCGGGCAGCGACGACGTCCTCCGCGCGATGCGCCGGGGCTACACGCGGCGCGAGTATCTCGACATCGTGGCGCGCCTCCGCGAGGTCGCGCCCGAGGTCGCGCTCACCACCGACGTCATCGTCGGCTTCCCTGGCGAGGGCGAGAAGGACTTCGAGGCCACGCTCTCCCTGCTCGAGCAGGTCCGCTTTCAGGGCGCGTTCTCCTTCGCATACAGCGAGCGCGTCGGCACGCGTGCGCTCAAGATCGAGCCTGCGCTGCCCGAGGAGGTCCGCTTCGATCGGCTCCGGCGCCTCCAGGTGCTCCAGGATCGGATCACGCACGAGTGGCTGCAGGTCATGGTCGGTCAGACGCACCGCGTGTTGATTGAGGGACCGTCGAAGACCGACCCGACCCGCAGCACCGGCCGGACCGGCGCCAACCGCCCCGTCCACGTCCAGGGACGATTCGAGCCGGGGACGATGCTGGACGTGAGCATGATCGAGGCCTACAAGCACTCGCTCCTCGGAGCGGTGGCCGGAGTCGTGGAGGCCTGATGCCGCTCCTCCCGTTCGAGGAGGCGTTCCCGAAGGTCGCCGAGGACGTCTTTCTCGCCCCGGGCGCGCACGTGATCGGCGACGTCGAGATCGGGCCGAAGAGCTCGGTATGGTTCGGCGCGGTGATCCGCGGCGACGTCTTCCACATCCGCATCGGCGAGGGTTCGAACGTCCAGGACAACACGGTCATCCACGTCACCACGGATCGCCACGCGACGATCGTCGGCAACCACGTCACCATCGGACACTCCGCGATCCTCCACGGCTGCACGATCCATGACGGCGCCCTGATCGGGATGGGCGCGCTGGTGATGGATCGCGCCATCGTCGGCGCCGGCGCGCTGATCGGCGCGGGATCGCTCGTCAGCGAGGGGACCGAGATCCCACCCGGTATGCTCGCGTTCGGCCGGCCGGCTCGCCCCGTCCGCGCCCTCTCGGCGGAGGAGGCGGAGCGGGTGCGGTGGTCCAGCGGACACTACGCGGACCTCGCGCACGCCTATCTCGTGCGAATTGGACGCGGACACTGACTTGCCCGAAATATCTTCGCCTGCTAGACGACTCCCGATGACGTCGCGGAACTCTGGCTCTTCCAACGAGCCAGGGGTGGGAAGGCCGGGGAGGATGGCTTTCGCAGGCGAGGCGATCGTGCTTTGAACTACAGGAGCCGAGGGCGTTTCCGCGGCGTCGTCCCATGTCGGTGAACCCGGACATCCAACGGATCCTCAAGAGCACGCCGCTCTTGAAGAACTTCACGGACACCGGCCTCGCCATCGTCGCCTCGGTCGCCCAGGCGAAGCAGGTCCCCGCCGGCACTCCGCTCTTCGTCGAGAACATGATCGGCGACGGCCTCTACGTCATCGCCGTGGGGCGCATTCGACTCTCGGTGCGCGGCCCCAGCGGACAGGACCTGATGCTCGCGAGCCTCGGTCCCGGCGAGTCGCTCGGCGAAGCGGCGTTGCTGCGCGCGGGCCCGCGGCTCTGCTCGGCGACCGCCGAGGTGCCGTCGAGCGTCATCGAGATCACGCGCCGAGACATCGCGATGCTCCAGCGGAGCAAACCGCAGGCGTGTCTCAAGCTGATGATGGGCGTCGTCGATCTGGTCGGGGAGCGGCTCCACGCCGCCGAGCCGGACGTTCGGCAGTTTCTCGCCTGGCGGATCGGCCTGTAGTACCGTCGAGACCGGTCGCATGACCGACGCCTACACCCCGCTCGACGCCCGGATCGACGCCTACCTCACCCATCTGCGGGTGGAACGCAGCCTCGCCGACAACACTCTCGAGGCCTACGGGCGCGACCTGGCCGACTTCGCCGGCGCCATGATCGAGCAGGGGCTCGCCGACGCGCCGGCGATCCAGACCGAGCATGTCTCGGATTGGGTCCGTGGTCTCGCCGAGGCCGGGCTCGAGCCGAGCACGCAGGCGCGCATGCTGGTGGCTGTCCGCGGCCTCTACAAACACCTGCTGCGGGAGCGCGCCGTCTCCGAGGATCCATCCCGCCTCGTCGATCTGCCGAAGCCGAAGCGACGGCTGCCCGAGACCCTCTCGTACGAGGAGGTGATCCGGCTGCTGGTGGCCGCCGCCGAGAACCATCGAGATCGCGCGATCATCGCGCTCCTGTACGGAGCCGGCTTGCGCGTGAGCGAAGTGATCCATCTCGAGATGAGTCAGATCCACCTGGAGGCCGGGCTCATCCGCGTCCGAGGCAAAGGGGACAAGGAGCGGGCCGTGCCGATCGGGACACAGGTGATCGATCACGTGCAGCGCTATCTCGACCTCGAGCGCAGCGCGCGTCTCCGCGGCCGCATCAGTGAGCTGATCTTCCCAGGAAGGGGCCGCTCAGGGGTGTATACCCGTCAGGCTGTGTTCGCGATGCTCCGCCGTCTCGCGGAGCGCGCGTCGATCGGTCGAGAGATCTCGCCGCATCGCCTGCGTCACGCGTTCGCGACGCACCTGGTCCAAGGCGGCGCGGACCTGCGCGCCGTCCAAGCGATGCTCGGGCACGCTGACCTTCGCACCACCGAGGTCTACACCCACGTCGACGACGAACACCTCCGGACGACCTACGACCGCACCCACCCGCGCAGTTAGGCACCGTGGAGTGTTCTGTAACACGTGTCTCGCGGCCTTCTCGGATTGTGATGCCTCAACAGACGAGCTAGATTGGCCCCCGGAGGCCGCGCCTCCACGAGACGGACGATGATGAAGGCAATCGCCCACGAGCTCAGCCCCGAGCACCTCACGCAGGAGTTCATCGACCTCCTATTGGACGAAGCGGAGCGTGCGCTGTTGGATGTCGAAGCTCGAACCGACGAGCCCGATCGTCGGATCGCCTCCGTCGAAGCCGATCCTCCCGGGGTCGCCGAGCTTCGGCTCGCGATCGCCGAGCTGGCCGACCGCTTTCCCGGGATTCATTACGATCTCGAGTCGATCGGTGAACGCCTTCGCAATGTTGGAGCGACCGCGGCCGCCAGGGAGCTGGAGTCGCACCCCCACGTCACGCACCTCGTCCGACTCTCCCTCGAGGTCTTTTTCCGGCAGTACGCGAGCGTCGAGTCCTACGATGCCGAGTGCAATCGAAACGATGACGTTGAGGAGGAGGGCCAGACGCCCTCGGAGCTGTACGAAGCGTACGGACAGCTGCTTCAGATCCTCAAGAGCCGACTCAGCTGACCGACTCTATTTACGCAGCACCACGAAGGTGTACACGTCCCGCCGGAGGACACGGAGCAGCACGTGCTCCGCTTTCTTGTCGATCGCTCGATCGAAGTCCTTGGTGTTCGCGACCGGATCGCGGTTCACGCCGGTGATGATGTCACCCTCCTGAAGCCCGGCGCGCTCGGCGGCGCTGCCCTCCTCGAGGCTCGTCACCAGGACGCCGTGCACCTGGCCCTTCAGGTTGTTCTTGCTGCGCAGCTCGGGCGTGAGCGTCTCGACCATGAGCCCGGCGAGAAGGGAGTCGTCCTTCGGCTGGCTGCTCGCCACCGCGTTGTCCTCGTCCTTCTCCTTGAGCGTCAGCGTGATGTCCCGCTTCTTGCCGTCGCGGAGGACCGTCAGCTTGGTCTTGCTGCCGGGCATCGTCAGGGCCACCTGGTTGCGCAGCTGAGCGGCGGTCTCGGTGGACTGGCCGTCGACCGCCACGATCACGTCGAACGGTACCAGCTGCCCGCGCGCAGGTCCGTCCGGGAGCACGTCCGAGACCAGCACGCCGTTGACGGCGCCCAGCTTCAGGGACGTCGCGATCTCGGGGGTCAGGTCCTGGATCGCCACGCCCAGCCAGCCCCGGCGCACACGCCCGTGCTTCCGGATCTGCTCGAGGATCGGGTTCACCATCTTCGACGGGACCGCGAACCCGATGCCCTGCGCGCCGCCGCTCCGGGAGAGGATCGCCGTGTTGATCCCGACCAGCTCGCCGTCCAGGTTGACCAGCGCGCCGCCGGAGTTGCCCGGGTTGATGGAGGCGTCGGTCTGGATGAAGTCCTCGTAGTCGACGATCCCGACGTTGGCGCGACCCTTCGCCGAGACGATCCCCATCGTGACGGTCTGGCCCACGCCGAACGGGTTCCCGATGGCCAGCACGATCTCGCCGAGCCGCAGCTTGGCGGAGTCGCCGAACTTCAAGAAGGGCAGGTCCTTCGCTTCGATCTTGATCAGCGCCAGATCTGACGGCTTGTCGGCGCCGATCAGCTTGGCGGAGTACTCGCGCTTGTCCGGGAAGATGACCTTGATCTCGTCGGCACCGTCGATGACGTGGTTGTTCGTGATGACGAAGCCGTCGGAGCTCATCACCACGCCCGAGCCCGCGCCCATCTCTGGCGGGAGCTTCTGCTGGCGAAACCCACGACCGAAGAACTCGCGGAGCACCGGGTGCTCCTCGAGCTCGGACGAGTCTCGGTTTCTGCGGGTGACGATGTTGACGACCGCGGGCGTGACCAGCTCGGCCACCGAGGACAGCACGGTCGGATTGAACGGGACGTCGGATGCCTGCGCGGGCGCGCCGGCCATCACGGCGGCGACGAGCAGCATCGACTGGATCTTCCAGAGCTTCACGCGTCCACTCCTTCTGACGTTCAACCGCGCACGTCTCAGCTCTCTTCCGGACCGTCGCGCGGGGTCGGATCCGGCCGCGGCTGGGGCGGGGGCACGTTCACGTCGGCCATGATGGAATCGGAGCGGGGCGAGGGCGTCTCCGGGGTCGCCGGCGCGGCGTAGCGCTGGATCTTGGCCCTGAAGACGAACTCCGTCTTTCCGATCTTGAAGGTGTCGCCGTCGAGCAGGTTCAGCCGCCGCACCGTGCGGCCCTCGAAGGTGATCCCGTTCTTCGACTCGAGGTCCTTGAGCTGGAAGTAACCCCAATCGTCCGCGCTCAGCACCGCATGCCGGCGCGAGACGAGATCGTCGTCGAGGGCCAGGTCGACCTCGGCCGCCAGGCGTCCGATCAAGAAGTCGTTCTTCTCGATGGCGATCTCGACCTCGGGCACGTCCGGCCGGCGCACGATGAGCTTGGCCTCGGCGCGCACGAGATCGAACGGCTGCACGTCCTCGGTGGCTTGGTACTTCGCCGTTGGGGCGCCGCCTCCCGTTCCCATCGGGAGCATCTTACCTCCATTGGGCGGCGGACAGCACGGCCAACCAAGGCCGGGTTGCGGCTGCGCGTCATGGTTGACAGGAGGCTTCGGAGCCTCTGCGATGAGGCGGTGCACTCCTACCAGAGGGCGGGCGTTCTTCGCGCAGGGCGAGTCGCGCTCGTCCTGTGGGCGGGGCTCTCGATCGCGGCCCGGCCCTATCACGACACCAAGGAGCGGTTCAGCCTCGAGCTCGCCCCGGGATGGGAGATGGCGCCGCAGTTCGGCGACACGCTGGGCATGGTCTTCAAGAAGCTGCTCGGGCGGCGCTCGCAAGCGATGGCCCTGTTCATGGTGCGGGTGGCACCGCCCGGGACGGCGGGCTCACGGACGTTCGCGGACGCGACCGAGCAGGTGTTTGCGTCGCAGCCCGGGTTCCGGGCGCTGGGGGAGTCGCGGGCGCGCATCGGCGGCCAGTCCGGCTTCGTGCGTCGCTACCAGGTGCAACTCGATCGCAGCTCGCCGATCAAGAAGCAGATCGACGCCTACTTTCTCGAGTCGTCGAACAACGTCTATCTGATCCACGTCGAGACCACGGTGTCGGCGCGCGCGCGCATCGACGCCGACGTGACGGCGATGCTCGCCTCGTTTCGACCGGGAGGCGCCGCCCCCAACGACGCGCCCCCGCCCGCCGGCGTCCCGGCTGCCCGCGCGGTGGCGGGCCGTTGGATCAACGACGACGGTCTCATCCTGGTCCTGGACTCCGACGGCACCTTCGCGCTCGCCGAGGTCGGCGGACATTACGAGGCCACCGCGGACACGCTCACGCTGATCATCCCCAACAAGGGTCGCGAGTCGTTCACGTACGTCCTCGCCGCGCGGACGCTGACCCTTCGCTCGCCCAACCTGCCCACCCCGATGACCTATCGTCGTGTGGAGGAAGGGGCGAAGCATCGCACTGCGACCGACCTGGTGGGCGCGTGGAAGACCGTGGGGACGCCCCGAGCCGTCTCGCTCGAGCTCAAGAACACCGGCCGGTTCGTGATGGGGGAGTTCGAGGGGAAGTGGCGCTACGAGGACGGTCGTCTTCACCTCGAGCGCAGCCCCAGTGAGGTGATTACTTACGACGCGAAGCTCGACGGGGATCGCTTGATCCTCGCAGGTGCGGATCTGGATCGGCCCATCGCGCTCAAGCGCAGGTGAGGGCAGTATGCGGGGTGGTGGTGGGCTCCACCCTGAAGCGGCTGCGCGTTCGCCTCAGGGCGACCGATCCGGACAGTCTCGCAGAAACGTTCGGAGCGAACGTCTACGAGAGCGGCGTGTTTCTCAAGTCGAAGCAGCTCCTTCCCATCGGTACGCCGATCCTGTTCGAGCTCCTGTATCAGAGCGGCAAGCTGGCCCTGCGGGGCCGCGGTCGGGTGGAGTCCGTCAGCACCGATCCGGGGGCGTCGGGGATGAACCTCGCGCTCGAGTGGCTCGACGAATCCGTGGTGCTCGCCCGCTGGGTGGTGGAGCGCAGCGCCCCCGACGCGAGCGATCCCTTCGAGGACGTCACGGTCTACGCCGGCGACGGCCCCCCGGAGCGATGGCTGCAGCGGGAGCACGCCGACGAGCCCGAACAGGGCGAAGCACCGGGCGAGCGGTCGGCGGATCCGGAGGCGCTGATCGCGCCCGCCTTGCCGGACGGGGTCCGGATCGTCCCGGGCCAGGTGATCGGCTCGGTCCACTACCTCCCGATGGACGCACGCATGCCGCTGGCGGTGCCCCTCGGTGGCGCCCCGACGCCCCCACCGCCGCCGGTGCTCGACGACGCGCCGCTCTTGGGCCAGCGGCCCGGGGCCCAGGACTCGTGGGATTCGGTGTCGGATTCGATCGCGGCACCGGCTCCGCCGCCTCGGCCCGTGTCCGACCCCCGGAGCGATCCCGATGAGGCCGCGATGGAGGACGCGTTCGAGGAGCCGGAGGACTGGGGCTCCTCGCTGTACGCGCAGCGCACGGGCATGCGCGAGCCAGGTGAGGTCACACCGCTCGCGCGCATCGAGCTGATCCGTCCGCCGCCGGCGCCCGAGCTGCGCACCGGAGACATCGAGCCGCTCGTCGAGGACGAGGCGCAGGCCGCGCACGCCACCGCCATCCCGTCCAAGAGATCGCCCTCGCGAATGCCGCCGCCCACGAGCGCGATCATGGGGATCGACTTCGGCACCGTGAACACGCGGGCCGCGGTACCGGTGCGGAAGGGCCGGCCGCGGATCATCCCGTCGCGCCGAGGGACGGACGCGACGCCCTCGGTCGTGATGATCCGGGACAGCGGCAAGACGACGGTCGGCGAGCCGGCGCTGAGGAAGCTCCCCGCCCATCCGCAGCACGGGGTTCAGGAGGCGCGCCGGCTGATCGGGCTGCCGTTCGCGCCGGACCGGCCGCAGGGCGCGCTCCCGACAACGTGGTGCCAGCTCGTTCCGGGAGACGAGGGCGAGACGGCCGTGCGCGTCGGTCCCTACGATGTCTCCGTCGAGGAGGTCGCTGCCCTCTTGCTCAAGGAGGTGCGCGAGAGCGCGTTGATGGCGCTCGAGCAGCGCGTGAACCGGGCGGTGCTCACCTGCCCGATCGCCTTCGGCGTTCGCCAGCGCCAGGCGTTGTGCTTGGCCGCGCGGCTGGCCGGCATCTACGTGGACCGGTTGATCTCCGAGCCCACCGCGATCGTGGCGCACGCGATGGCCGAGCGACCCGGTGCGACCGGGAAGGTCTTCGTGTACCGCCTCGGCGGCGGGACCTTCGACGCTTCGATCGTCGAGGTCGGTCGCGATCGGATGGAGGTGCTGGGGACCGAGAGCGAGCTGTTCCTCGGCGGTGTCGACTTCGACGCCGGGCTCGGCACGCTGATCGCCGACGAGGTCGAGCGCATCAGCGGCATGTCGCCCAAGAGCAGCGCGTCCCGGATGGCCTCGGTGCTGGACGCGGCGCGGACGGCCAAGCAGCTGCTCTCGATCCAAGGTCGCGCCAGCGTGCTGGTGGAAGCGCCCGCGGGTACCGAGGCCTCGTTCCAGGTGGAGGTCGACATCTCGCGCGAGCAGGCCGAGCTGATCTGGGCGCCGCTGGTCGATCGAACGATCGCGCTCTCGGAGCGCTTGCTGGAGTCTGCGGGGCTCACCGCCCAGCACATCGAAGGGGTCCTGCTGGCCGGCGGGCAGACGCGAACGCCTCTCGTTCAACGGCGGGTGCGGGCCCTGCTGGGACGGGATCCGATCGAGATGGATCCGGAGCACGCGGCCGTGCTCGGCGCGGCCGAAGTGGCGGCGCGGATCGGCACCGACCGCGAGCTCTCTATCCGCGAGTCGCTCTCGCTCTCGCTCTTCGCGGCCGAGCAGGACACGCCGCTCGACCTGGTGCTGAGGAGCGGGGAGCCGCTGCCCACTCAGGCCGTGATCACGGTAAAGAGCGACGAAACCATGCTGTGCGAGGGCCTGGACGCGGAGTCCGTCGAGCTGATCGGGCTGGTGCGGACAGACCCGTGCGCGGGCGCGACCGCCGTCAAGTTCGACGTCTCGCCTGAAGGTCTGCTATCAGTGACGGCGATGGACCTCGCGTCGGGACGCACGCTCGCGGCGGAGCTCGTGACCGATCTCTCTCGGCTCGAGGGTGCGCAGCCTCGCGACGAAGATCGCGGATTGTTCGGCTGGATCAGGAAGCGGTTCAAGGCGAGCCGGGCCAGCGCCGAGAAATGATCGATCCGATCTCCGCCGACGTGTCGGGGCGTCCGATCATCGACGCCGCGCTCTCTCGACTCGCCCAGGACCTGGCGCTCGCCAGCCCGGACCTGGCCCACATCGACGCCTCGCGCATCCTGTTCGTCGCCGGGGCCGGCCGTCTCTTCACCCGCGCGTCCATCCGACCGCTCGAGCCGGCCGCGCTCGGCGCTTCCACGAAGCCCTCCGTCGTGATCGAGGGCGTCTCGATGCTCTACGAGATCTGCCTGCGGCCTCGCTTCTTCCTGCAGACGGGCCCGGAGCAGCGCCTCATGACGATCGCCCACGAGCTGTGGCATGCCTCGCCGTTGTTCGACGGGACCCTCGCGGAGGATCGGCGCCACCACAATGCGGGCCCGGAGCGGATCGAGTCGGAAGTGACCGAGATTGTCGATCGGTTCCTCGACAGCGGATCGGATGCCGCCGGTTTCCTCTCGATTGTTGGCGAGCTGCGCATGCGCGCATGGCTGGCCCGGCCGCCGAGCCGGATCCCGGCCGGATCTTCCCTCCGTCGCAGGTACGACGAACGCGACCTGTATCTTGCGATCATCCAGAGCCGCGACTAAATGACTCGACATGGCCGAGGACCGGAGAACCATCCTCAAGGTCCTCACCGGGGTCATTGGGACCGGTGCGGCCGCGGCGGTCGCCGCCCCTGCGATCCGCGTGCTGATCGCGCCCGTCAACCGCACCACGGTGTCCGGCGCCGGACAGTTCGTCCCGGTCGCTCCGCTCGAGGCCGTGCCGAAGGACGGCACGCCGCTCAATGTACCGGTGGTGATCGACGCCCCGCGCGACGCCTGGACCGAGCTCCCTCCCACGAAGGTGGGCACCGTCTTCCTCCGCTTCGACGGTGACCGTCTTCGCGCGCTCTCCTCGATCTGTCCGCACCTCGGATGCGGGATCGACTTCGCGCAAGGAATCAATCGCTTTGCGTGTCCCTGCCACGAGAGCTTCTTCGAAACCGACGGGAACGTCGCCTCCGGACCGGCACCGCGAGCGATGGACGAGCTCGAGACCCGGGTGGTCGACGGGCGCATCGAGGTGAAGTTCGTGAAGTTCAAGATCGGGACGTCCGAGAAGGTTCCCGTCTGATGCTCCGTCGTTTCCTGGACGCGCTCGACGAGCGTATCGGACACCGCCGCCTGCTCCACGAGGCCCTCGACGAGCCGGTCCCCGGGGGCGCCTCGTGGGCGTACGTCTTCGGGAGCGCGTCGCTGCTCTTGTTCCTGGTGCAGCTCGGCACCGGACTGGTGCTGGCCACGTACTACAGCCCGTCATCCACGGATGCCTGGGCGTCGGTCGCGTATCTGGAGCGCGAGATCACGATGGGCGCGGTGGTCCGCGGTCTTCACCATCACTCCGCGGGCGGCATGGTGGTGCTGGTCGTGCTGCACATGCTCCAGGTGGTCTGGTACGGCGCATACAAGGCGCCGCGCGAGGCCAACTGGCTGGCCGGCCTCGCGTTGTTCGGGTTGGTGCTGGCCTTCGCGCTGACCGGCTATCTGCTCCCTTGGGATCAGACCGGCTACTGGGCGACGAAGGTCGCCACCAGCATCGCGGGTACGGTTCCGCTGGTCGGTCCCGCGCTCCAGCAGATCGCCCAGGGGGGCAACGACTACGGCAACCTCACGCTGACGCGGTTCTACGCGCTGCACGTGACGGTGCTGCCGCTCCTGACGATCGGTCTGATCGGCGCGCACGTGGCCCTGTTCCGGAAGCACGGCGTCACGCCGAGCGCGGCCCGCTCGGACGCCGAGCTCACCCGGCGCTCGGACACGTTCTGGCCCAAGCAGGTGATGTACGACGCGATCTTCTTCGCGCTGGCGCTCTCGGTGATGTTCTGGCTGGCCGTGAAGGACGGCGCGCCGCTCCAGGCGCCGGCGGATCCGGCCTCGAACTTCATCGCGCGGCCGGAGTGGTACTTCCTGTTCCTCTTCCAGCTTCTCAAGTACTTCGAGGGGCCCCTCCAGGTGGTCGGCACGGTGGTGCTCCCCGGCGCAGTGACGGCCTTCCTGGCCGCGCTTCCGTTTCTGGATCGCAAACGCTCGCGCCGCGTGAAGGAGCGGGTGCCGTTCGTCGCCGCGGTCGGTGCGGGGATCGCAGGCGCGGCGCTGCTGGCGATGCTCGCGATGGCCCACGATCGGCAGGATCCGACGATCGCGATCCAGAAGAAGCGATCGCGCCGCGAGGCGGAGCGGGCGCGCGTGCTGGCGGCGAACGGCGTCCCTGCCGCCGGTGCCGCCTACATGATGGCACAGGATCCTCTCACTCTCGGCGAGCGTGTGTTCGTGCGGGAGTGCATGTCGTGCCACACGCTCGAGGGCGTCGGGCCGAAGAAGCGGAAGGCGCCGGACCTCACCGGCTACTTGAGTCGCGCGTGGATCCGTCAGGTTTTGATCGATCCCGACAGCAAGCGTCTCTTCGGCGTGACCAAGGTCGAAGGTATGAAGCCCTGCGCGGGGCGCGCCCCCGATGAGCTGGAGAAGCTGGTCGCGGCCGTCTACGCACAGCGGGATCCGAACGCGCCGCCCCTCGAGCGCGCGGCCGCCGACCTCATGGACGATCTCGAATGCGGGGACTGTCACGACTTCGAGGACTGGTCAGGGTTCGAAGGACCCTCGCTCTTCAAGTATGGGACGGCGGAATGGATCGCCCAGGTGATCGACGATGCCGGGAGCGACGTCTTCTACGGCGAAGACAACAAAATGCCGGCGTTCTCGACCCGCCTGCCCAAGCAGGAGCGCGAGGCGCTGGTGGTCTTCCTCCTCAGCCTGGAGGGACGCGCCGAGCCGACCGCCTGGCCGTACGTCGACGATCCTGGGCCGATCCCCACACCCCGAGCGAAGACCAGCACCCGCGCCGCCAAGCCGCGCGATCCGCCCTCCCGTTGATTTTCGACCACGAGCGTCAGGGTCGGCGACGCCACTGTCAGGATTTCGTGGGTGCAAACGGTCGAAAAACGCGAACCTTCCGGCCCCCACGCGCTGGCACGCCGACTGCACTTCGGAAACCTCATGTTCGACGCGTGGCCCTGCTAGGAAGCGTATCACCGTGATTTTCCTGACGGTCTCGCTGGATTCGAAGGTCGATCCTTCGCTAAGTTCGACAAGGTGCCGCTCCTGGAAGCGATCAAGACATCGCCGGAGCGCGGTGTTCCTCGACGCGACACACCGGGGGTCGATCGGCGCCTCCTGATCGTCGACGACGACGAGAACGTCCGAAAGATCGTCGCTGCGCTTTTGACCGACGAGGGGTTCGAGACCGTGACGGCCTCCGGCGCCGAAGAGGCGCTCACGATCCTCGAGCACACCGCATTCGCGCTGGTCATCTCCGACATCAAGATGCCCGAGCGCGACGGCTTGTGGCTCCTGGCCGCGCTCAAGCGGCACCACCCCGAGACCGCCATGATCATGATGACCGGCTACGGCCAGGTCGACACCGCGGTGCAGGCTCTCAAGTTCGGCGCGTCGGATTACCTGACCAAACCGGTGCGCGTGAACCAGCTCTCCGCCAGCGTGATGCGTGCGCTCGATCGCCGGCGGCTGGAGATCGAGAACAAGGCCTATCAGGAGGGTCTCGAAGGCGCGGTGCGGGAGAAGACGCGCGAGCTCGAACGCGCCTATCAGGAGATCAACTCCACCTACACGCTCACGCTCGAGGCGCTGGTGACGGCGCTCGATGCGCGCGAGTGCGAGACCGGCAACCACAGCCAGCGCGTCGTTCGGACCACGCTCGCCATCGCGGACCGCATGGGCATCGACGGCGACGAGCGGGAGCACATCGCCCGCGGTGCGCTGCTGCACGACATCGGCAAGATCGGCGTCCCCGACCACGTCCTCTTGAAGCCCGGTCGCCTGACCGAGGACGAGTGGATCGACATGCGCAAGCATCCCGAGATCGGGGCCCGCATCCTCAGCGGCATCAACTTCCTCGAGCCGGCGGCGGAGATCGTGCTCGCCCATCAGGAGCGGTGGGACGGCGAAGGCTATCCGCGCGGGCTCCGTGGCGAGGAGATCCCGATCGGCGCCCGCATCTTCGCGGTCGCGGACGCGCTCGACGCCATCACCAGCGACCGCCCCTACCGCCGGGGCCGCTCGCTCCAGTACGCGCGCGAGGAGATCTCGAAGTACGCCGGGACCCAGTTCGACCCGGCCGTGGTCGAGCACTTCCTCGCGATCGGAGCCGAGGAGTGGGAGGAGATCCGGAGCGGCAAGCCGCCGTACCGAGCCCGACCCCACTCCGGGATGAACCGCCCCGCCGGCCTCGACGACATCGACTAGGAGCGTGTAGCGGAGCGTCCACTCGGCTCGTGCCTTGAAGAAGGAGCGTAGCGAGAACCGGCGGAATCCTCGTGCCCCTTTGATCTGTCCGAGCGCCGGTTCGACGATACTCTTCCTGCGGGCGTAGACCGGCTTGCCGTCGCGCGTTTGCAACTTGTCTCGCATTCGCTTGCGAGCGAGCGAGGCAGGTGTGGGCTCCGAAGCTGATGAGGACGGAGTCGACGCGTCTTGGTTCTGTTCGCGTCCAACAGCGATGTGGGCATCGATCTGATTGTTGTCGCAGAATTCGATGTTGGTCGCGCTCAGATAGCCGTTGTCTGCCGTCATCTTCCGCGGAGCATCGCCGCAGTTGCCGAACACATCACGGAGCATCGGGACGAGGTGTTGCTGATCAGGTGCCTGGTTGCTGACCCCTTCGGCGACAATCACCTGAGCGTGCTCATCTACGACAACTTGGGCATTGTAGGCCTGGAGGTACGCTCCCTCCTTCAACATGATCCTGCTGTCTGAGTCGGTGAAGTTCCTCTGAGCGTGGGGCCTCGGTGTGCCGTCCACATTTGCAGGAACGCGATGATGCGGCCATCCATCACTTCGTTCAGTTGGGTCTGGGGATGGTTCGAGCTGGTCAGCCTGCGCTCTTGCCTTCTCGGCTCGAGTTCTCGCTCGCTTCTGCTCCACCCGATCCACAAGAGCATCATCCGCTTTGCTCTGCTGCTCTTCGGCTTGCCTGCGCAATTTCTCCGCGCGAGCCCTGGCGGCATCCTGTTCCAGCGCAGCCTTCGCTTCTCGAATGCGGGCAAGGCGGGATTCACGGCGAGCGAGCTCCGCTGGGATGTCCTCTTCAGTCTCTTCAACGCCCAGCCGCTCGTCTTCCTCTTGGTCGATCGTGCGCGCTCGCTCCAGCAGTTCTTCGATCTCGAGAGACAGCCGCTTCTCCTCCTCGGCCATCCGCTCGTAGGTCATCGCCTTGTGCTTGCTCGCGTTCGCCTGCACCTTCGAGCCATCGAGTGCGACGTGTCCGAGCCGCACCAAACCTGCTTTTTGGTAAAGCCTCAGGACTTCGAGGAAGAGCGCTTTCAGTGCCTCCAGGTGGACCAGCCGAAACTCGTTGATCGTCGTGAAGTGGGGATGACTTTCTCCAGCCAGCACCCGGAATGGAATGTCTTCGTAGGTCGCCCGCGCGATCCTCCGCGACGAATAGATGCCGGTGCAGTAGGCGTACAGAAGCAGCGCGATCATCATTCGAGGCGAGTACGGTCGCTCGCCTCGCGGGGGCTCGCTTCTACCGGATGGCACTTCGCTCTGGCACCGAAAGCGCCGCCTCACTCCACACCTGCTTGAGGCGCCGACTCGCCAACGAGCAGAAGGTCCAAGCCGCCAGACCCAAGCTCAAGCGCGTTATCGAGATGCTCACGCGCCTCATCAAGTCGATGAACGCACGCCGGGCTGCATGATCGCCATCGGGACCGGGACCCGGACCGGGACCCGGACCGGGCTCGCGGTAGCGCTACGCGCTACACGCTCCTAGGAGCCTGGTCGCTCGCGACGGCCCCTCATCCCTTGTTCTTCTCGTCCCAGCGCTTGGGTTCCCACAGCTCGACCTTGTTGCCGTCCGGGTCGACGATCCAAGCGAACCTCCCGTTTTCGTGGGACTCGGGCCCTTGATGGATCTCGACGCCGCCGCGCCGGAGCTGTTCGAGTATTCCGTCGAGGTCGTCCACTCGGTAGTTGATCATGAACGTCGAAGTGCTGGGGCTGAACCACTGGCTGTCAGGCTCCGCGAGGTGCCAAACCGTCAGCCCCTTGTCTTCGGCGTGATCATCGGGCCACCTGAGCACAGCGCCGCCGAACTCCTCGAAGTGCATCCCCAGGTGTTGCTGATACCAGGCGGCGAGCGCCTTTCTGTCGGTGCGCGCCTTGAAGAATACTCCGCCGATTCCAGTGATTCGCGCCATGCGGCGTGCTGTAGCCCACCTACGGAGGAGCGGCAAGCCGCCGTACCGATCCAGCCGTCAGCGTGCGAGCGCGCGGATGCGGTCGGCGATGCGGAACGCGTTCGCCATGATCGTGAGCGTGGAGGGCACTGCGCCGCTCGAGGGAAGCGAGCCGCCGTCGGTGACGAAGACGTTGTCGACGCCGTGCAGATGCCCGTCGGGAGTGGTGACGCTGGTGCCCGCATCGGTCCCCATGCGGCAGGTGCCGTGCTGGAGGACGAAGGTCTCGCCGCCGACTGACAGCGTCTGCACGTCGCGGGCGCCGAGCGCGGTCAGGAGCGCGGAGGCTCGCTCGACGAGGTACTGACTCCGCGTGACGTCCGAGGGATCGCGGGCGATCGTGATCCGGGCGCAGGGCAGGCCCCATCGATCCGTGACGTGGTCGTCGAGGTCGACGTAGCAGCCCGGGGTGGGCCGCCATTCGCCGAAGCACTCGACCTCCAGGCTGCGCCCCTCGACGAAGTGGGCGTGCAGTCGATCCATCAGCGGCCGGCCGTAGACGAGGCTGCCGCCGTCGCGGATGAGCTGCTCGGCCGCGTGGATCGGATTGAGGTGCTCCCACAAGAGGTGGAAGGTGCCACCGTCGCGGTAGAAGTCCTGGACGGCGCGGCCGACGAACGGCATGGAGCTCCGCAAGGTCTCCCTCCGATCGGGATCGAGATCGGCGTACTCGAGTCGCGCGAGCAGCTGCCCGAGGGTGGAGAAGCAGAGGTTCCTGCCGACCTGGCCCGAGGCGTTGCCGAGGCCGTCGGGGTGGGCGCCCGACCTCGAGAGGAGGAGCAGGCGGGCGCTCTCGACGGCGCTGCAGGCGATGACCACGGTACGGGCGCGGACCTCGCGGTCGCCGCCGGTCTCGTCGAGGTAGCGGACACCGCGGGCGCGCCCGTTCTTCATCATGACGATCTCGCGGACCATGGTACCGGGGCGGATCTGGCAGCGCCCGGTCCGCTCAGCCGCGGGGATCAGCGACGCCAGGGTCGAGCTCTTGGCGTCGACCTCGCAGCCGTACGAGCCGCACAGCGGGCAGTACACGCAGGGCGAGCGGCCGTCCTTCGCCGCGGTCAGGATCGCACGCGGCATCGGGAACGGATGCATGCCGATCTTGGCGCCGGCCTCGTCGATCCAGCCGGCAATCGGATGCGTGAGGACCGGCGGGTAGGGATAGGGGCCGCTGCGCGGCGGTGCGAACGGGTTCGCCGACTCGTCGCCGCTGACGCCGAGCTCGCGCTCGACCTCATCATAGTAGGGGGCGAGGACCTCGTATCCGAAGGGCCAGCGCTCGAAGTCCTCTGGATGGAACCGCAAGAAGAAGCCGCTCATGTGGACGGTCCCGCCGCCGACGCAGCGCGAGATCCATCCCGCGTTCGTCCGGGTCACCGCCTCGGTCTCCGAGCGACGGAGCGTGTGCGGGTCGTCGTCGGGGAAGGGCGTGAAGAAGTCGCGACGACACATCGCAATCTCATCGTGGAGGAAGTCGCGCGTGGTGTAGCGCGGGCCCTTCTCCAGGACCATCACGCTCATGCCGGCCCGCGCCAGCGAGAGGGCGACCGGTGCTCCGCCCGCGCCCGATCCGACGATCACGACATCGACCTCGTCCACTCAACCTCCGTGCGCGTGCGGCGACCGCTCGCGCGGCATTGCGATGGAGAGTGCGTCCCAGGCTGAGCCGTTCCGGTTGCCGCCGTGATCGGGATGTCCGAGGTAGCCTTCGAGCGACAGCCTGAGCGTCGCCTCGAGCGCGCGCGCCGGGCTGAACGTGGGCCGCTCGCCGCTCCCGCTCGCCGCCTCCTCGATCACCTCGGCCTCCCGCGCAGGATCCGAGAGCGTCGCCAGGGTGGCGCCGAACTTCTTCCTGGCGATCAGGTCGAGGTGCCGGGTCAGCTTGAGCACCTCGTCGCGGACGGCGCGCATGCCCGGCTCGCGCGCGGCGGCGACCAGGTAGTCGAGCACGCCGGCGTCGCTCGCGCTGGGCAGGCTCCGGGCAGGATCTCCGGGGAGCAGGTGGTCGGTGAGCACCGCCAGTACCCCCAGGGCCCCCGGATCGAACGGCTCAAACGGGAGCGCTCCCGCCTTCGCGCGCGCGGGTTCGAGGCGTGGGTCGGGCGACGGATCGACGTCGTACCCGAGCCTTCTCAGCCACGCGTATGTCCCCGCGCCCACGACGCTCGCGCCGCCGACGATGATGAAGGTGCGCCGTCCGACCGACATCGAACCCAACTTGGCCACGTCTGGCGTCGAGGTTCAATGTAGTGAGAGTGCGCGTTTTGACGCTTTCCAAGGCCGATGCTAGCGTCCTTCGAAGCGCAATGTGGGAGATATTCAGGACCTTAGCCGCCGGCGGCATGATGATGTACGTGAACCTGGGCGTATCGATCGCTGCGGTGACGATCGTGCTCATGCGTGTCTATGCGCTCTGGATCAAGCATCGTCTGGCGCCGCACGCCTTCGCGGACTCCGTGGTGGCGGCGGTCGATCAAGGCAACTACGCGAACGCGATCCAGACCTGCAGCATGCGGGGTGATCATCCGCTCGCTTCGATCACGAAGGACGTCCTCATGAAGGCGGACAAGTCCGACAAGGAGATCGAGCGCGCGTTCGAGACCGCGAGCGCCCGCGAGATTCCGAAGTTCAAGCGCTTCACGTCTTTCCTCCCCCAGGCCGGCAACCTCGCCACCCTGATCGGTCTGCTCGGCACCATCCACGGCCTGATCCAGGCCTTCGGCGGTGCGCAGGCGGAGGACGCTGCGCAGCGCCAGGCGGTGCTCGCGAAGGGCATCACCGTCGCCTTCTACAACACGTTCTTCGGCCTCGCGATCGCCGTATTCTGCGCGATCATGTTCATCATCCTGAACGGCCGCCAGACGCTGCTCCTCGAGAGCTTCGAGAACGCGGTCAACCGCGTACGCGAGCGGATCATGGACCGCAACAAGGCGCTCCGCGCCCGGGCCTAGAGGCGACGCATGGCCGGTGGAGGTGGAGACGACGCCACGACGCCCGACATGACGGCGTTGATGGACGTGCTCTCCAACATCATCTTTTTCCTGATGGCGAGCTTCGGCGCGGCAGTGGTCGCGATCGTGCCCGCGTCCGTCCCGACGATCTCCGACTCCGGTGACAACGACACCGCCGTCGAAGAGACGAAGGTGACGCTGACGATGAAGGTCGCGGCCAACGGCGACGTCGGCGTCACGGTCGCGAACAACCAGATGCTCCCCGCCGAGCTGACGCCTTACGCCAAGAGCTTCGGCGGCAAGGACGGTCGGATCGACACGAAGGCGATCAGTGATCATCTCTGGTCGATCAAGGACAAGTTCCGCGAATCAAAGGACGTCATCATCGTCCCCGACGACGACGTCACCTACGGCCAGCTGATCGACGCCATGGACGTCGCCCGGGAGCGCCACGAGGTCGTCGACGGTAAGTCGGTCTATCCGCAGATGTTCCCGGCCGTCGTCGTCTCATCGCTGGTGAAGTGACGTGAAGAAGAAGAAGTCACTTTTCCATGCCGAGGAGGACGCCGGCCCAGGCCGTATCAACCTGACGGCGCTGATGGACATCCTCTCGAACATCATCTTCTTCCTGATGGCCAGCTTCGGGGCCCAGACCCTCGAGCTCACCTCCGCGAGCAAGGTCGAGCTCCCCTCGTCGACCTCCGAGCTGTCCCTCAAGATGTCGATCAACGTAGCGGTCGGTCTCGAGGAGCTCTTCGTCGAGGACGAGCCGGTCGGCAAGCTCCAGGACGGCAAGCTGGTCGGCCTCGACGCGGACCGATTCCACCCCAAGCTCGAAGAGACGCTCAAGCGCGTGCGCGCGCAACGGCTCGCCAAGAACGAGCGCCCCAAGGACGAGGAGGAGATGGTTCTCTTCATCGCCGACAAGCGGCTCAGGTTCGACACGATCGATCGGGTGATGAAGACCTGCGCGCGCGCGGGGTTCACGAAGTTCCGCTTCGCCGTCTCGAAGAAGTGAAGGTCCGAGGGAGCATCGCCGCCGTGGCGGCGCCACACCGCAGGCAGCGTAGCTTCCACCTCCGAGAGCTTGGCCGCCAAGCCCCCTCGAAGAACGCCGGGGGTGGAAGCGTCGCCTCCCAGGCAGCCGGCTCCCACACCGACGAGGGCAGCACCGGTGAGCCTTGCGTCACGCGCCGGAGCTGAACCCGCGTGCGGCAGGTTTGCTTTCAGGCTTCTTCTTCATCCGCTCCATCTCCTTCTTGAGCTCCTTGCAATGATCGACGTCGTTGGCGCGAGGCGTGAACCAGAGGTAGTCGAACGGGATCTCCTCGGCACCGTAGCGCTCGGCGTACGCGGCGGGTGAGGTCACCTCGTCCTCCACCTCGGTGAAGCCGATGGTGAGGATCGCGCCTTCGACGTGGGGGGAGAGGTAGAACGGAACGCCGCGGTCCCGCCGGACGTGCCCGTCCCCGGCGACGAGGACCACACCCTGACCTCCGCTCGCCGCCGTCTCCATGGCCTGGGCCATGAGCGCGTCTCGGATGCGCTGGATGCGAATCATGGAGGGGATCATCGTCTCCGGGAGGTAACCGCAGTGACCCTCCTCGAGGTTCTCCTGCAGCGACTTCGACAGCGGCGGCGGAAGCGGCTGGTCGAGACCATAGCGGGACACCAGGTCCCCCGGGACCTCCGCCGTGCCTCGGGCGATCTCCATCGCCTGCGACCGGGGAAGGTTGGCAGCGAAGATGGGGAGGTGCGCGCGAACGACGGCCTCGAACACCGGCCGGTACATCGACCATTCAGGCCAGCCGGATGTGTCCCATCGAACGGTCGAACGCAGGCCCTCGAGGTCGTCCGGGGCGCTCTCGAGCTGGCGATCGATGGCCGGCTGCAGCGAGGTCTCGAGCATCTCGAAGACCACGCCGGGGCGCCGCCCGGCGGCGACCACCCAGTCGATCAGCCGGGCCTGGAGCCGGTGGTGGTCCGGATTGTCGTGCTTCTCGCCGGCGAGCACGAAGGGGCTTTCCGCGACCCGCGCCGCGAGCATCGACGGTTCGACCATTGCGCCCGCCCTCACGTCCCAGATGCGGCCGGTCAGCGGGTGTGTCTGGGCGATCGGCGATTGCCATCGCTCTATTCGGGCATCAGCGCCGGTCCGACAGCCGACCAGTAGAAGGGTGAGGAGAAGCTGCACGGATCGCACCCGGTGCGTGTAGCACCGAGCGCGGCGAAAGACGCGCGGGATCCGCCCGCCTACCGGAAGACCGCTCCGGTCGAGATCGTCTCGCATCAGCTAACCTACGAGGAGTCTTCGCTTTGCTTCCCGGATCCATAAACTGAAGCGGAAGCCCAACCGTGACGACGCGGCCTTCCTTCTCTATCGGAGAGTCGACGGCGCGGAACAACAGATCGCTTCGTTGACCAGCATCATGGACTCCAACGTGGATAGCGCGACCATCTTTATCTCGTACGGGCTCGATGACCCGGACACGGAGCAGTATTACCAGGTCCGGATCCTGGATCGCGCGGGACGCGAGTATGACAATGGTCCTGAGTTCCCGCTCCAGGAGGGCTGCGGATTTGCTGTCGCTCCTGAAACCTCGGCGCGATGCTCGACGAGTGGGTGGCTCCTACTGTTCTGGCTGCTCGGGTTCGCGGGCCGAGCGCGACATCGCCCTGAGCGGGCGGGATAGTACCCGTCGAGGACGTGGCTCATCGTGCGAAGGGCCAGAACGGCTGCACCGCCACCGCCGGCAGCGCCCCTCGACCCGGTGGTGGGCGTCAGCGAAGCCTGAGCTCCACCGCCAGCCGGCGCACCGCCACCTCGTCCTTTCCGCCGGCCACGCGCCAGGCGCGATCCAGGTCGGCGGCGGTGAGGTTGGGATTCCGCGCCAGCAGGATCGCTCGGAAGGGATCGACGTGACCGGCGCCGTCGCGGGTGGTCCCCGGGATGTCGCGCGCCGCCCGCGGATCGGTCATCAGCGCCGCGATCTGGTCGACGCTCAGGTTTGAATTCGCCGCTGCCATCCGGTACGCGATCGAGGCAGCGTAGGGTGACGCGAAGCTGGTGCCCTCGATGTCCTGATCGTCGCGGTTCGCGCCCACCGGGATCTTCACGCCGGGTGCCCCGATCGTAATCCTCCCGTCGCCCGAGAACGAGGCCACCGTGTCGTCGCGCGGCCCCGGTCCGTGAAGATCGATCGCGCCCACCGACATGAGCCCGGGCGTCCCGTCGGTCGCGCCCCGCGAGGCGGCCACGTCGCCGGCGCGCAGGGCGTCGAGATAGCTGTTGGTGGTGGCCTCGAAGACCAGGATCCCCGACTGGCGGCCCCGCGCCAGCTCCTCGGCGAGGCCGGTGCGGGCCTCGGCCAGGTGGCGCTGCTGCTCGGGCGCCGCCATCTCGCGTGCGAGGCGCGGGAGGATCAGCTCGCGCTGGAGCTTGTCCACGTCCCGCTGGTAGCGCTCGTACTCCGCCTCGCTCTGAGGCGGCCGGGGCGGCGGATGTCCGAGCGCCGCCGTCGCTTCTCTCCGCAGCTTCAATCCGGCCGGCGCCTGCATCATCTGCTGTGCGACCGCCACGCCGATCTCGGACGGGCTCGACCCCCACGAGAGATTCACGAAGGTCCGTCCCTGGGCGCCGGTCCGCCCCAGCTCGCCCCGCAGCTCGGCGAGCCGCAGGCGTTTCTCCACCACGTCCATCTCCATCTCGTCGGCGCCGGATCGCACCAGCTCGTCGAGCCCGGGGTTCTGCGGCGCCTGCAGCTCTGCGCGCGCGTACGCCATGAATCGATCGGCCGCCTCCCGCGGGAGCTCGCGGCGAACCACGCTCTCCGGCACCGGCCCGGCGTGGAGCGTCACCTGGGCGCCGCGCGCCAGCCCCACGCGGCCGACGGCGGTGCGCACCACGGACCGTCCGTGCTCGAGGTCTCGGTCAGAGCCCTCGTCGACGTGGATCCGATCGGCCCCCGTGTGCGGGAGCCCGAGCCGGTCGAGCCGGGTCGTGAACTGTTGCTGGTGGAGCCGATACGTGTGCCGCCTCGAGACCGGCAGCTCCTCCGCCAGCGCGCGCCGCGCGTCCCGCTGATCCTGGGCGCTCAGAGGCCGCGGCGGGTCCTTCTGCCGTGGCCGCAACCCGGGCGTCCGGCGGCGCGCGTGATCGATCCGGTAGGTCAGCGCCGCCTCGGCGCCCGCGCGCGCCCGCACCGCCCGCGCCGTCGCCTCCGTCGGCATACGTCGCGGCGCTGCCTGGGCCGAGCGCTCCGCCACGCCGGGCTCGACCGGTGCCGCGGGGTCCGGCGCGACGGCCGGCGCGACAGCGAGCGTGGGATCGACGAGCGTACCATCGCGAACGTGCCCGAGGAGGTCGACGGCCATGCTCCGAACGATCGGACCTGGGCGTGATGCACCTCAACCTCAGGGCAAAAGGGCGATGATGACCTCCGGGTGGGAATCGGGAGGACGACGACGAGCGAGGTCGACCCAGGGGTACGGTCTCGGGATCGAACCCTCGAGGTCAGTCGGCGAGGATCACCCGGACCTGATCCGTGCCGGTCCCGGCGGTGAGGATGAGCTCGAGGCTCCGGTTGTCGTCTCCCCAGCGGATCTCGTCCTGGTTCGCCAGCTCGACGCTCCGATTCGGATCGGAGCCGGCCGCCGGGTACGCGACCGAGGCATCTCCAACCACGGCGTCGCTCGCCTCGAGCGACGGGACCAGGATCGCGAGCCCGAGGATCTCGTGATCGAACGTCACGGTCGCGTCGACGGTCTGGTTGGCGCCTCCGACCGGATCGAAGTGGATGAGCCAGCTTCGCACCCGGGTGCCGGCCGCAATCGTCCCCGGCGTGACGCTCGCCTGTGTGGCGTAGCTTCCGGGCGTGGTGAGGTCGACGTCGAGCGGGGCCGTAAGAACCAGGCCCGACGACTCGGGGAAGAGAAACGCGACGGTGGAGCTTTGGGTCTGGTCGACGACCACCGAGGCCGGCGGTGCAATCAGTCCGAGGCTGGTGTTGTGGAGGAACGGGACCTCCGCGCCCGGCGTCGCGAGGGTGATGATCCTCAGCTGATCGGAGGAGCTCGAGGTTTCGAAGTCGATGTCGAGATGGCGGCGATCGCCGCGGAGGGTGAGGACGTCCTCGATGCCGTTGAGCTCGATGCCACGGTTCGGATGCCCACCCGGCGGGGGATAGAGCACCGTCGGCAGGCCGAGGATCGTGTCGGTCGCATCGAGCGAGCCCGGAGCGGTGATCAGTCCGACGATCCGCTCGGGGAACTGAAGCGTCGCGACCCGATGGGTGATCGCGGTGGTTGCGCCCGGTGGATCGAAGTGGAGGAAGTAGACGTTGACCAGCAGGCCGGGCGGAAGCTCACCGGGCGGAACGCTGTACGAGGCGAACCGACCGGGGACGTGGATGTCCAGCGGAATGGCCGCCGGAGCGGCCAGGTTCTCCTGCTCCCGGAAGACGATGATGTTGACCGGATCCTCGGTCTCGTTCGGGACGACCGACAGCGGCGGCGGCTCGAGCGCAATCTCGCCGGCGGTACCGATGAAGTGCGCCGTACAGGAGCGGTCCGCATCCATGACGACGGTCGTCATCGGTAGAGCGCCCGTGCAGTCGCCGGTCCATCGATCGAATCCAAAGTCGGCGGCTGCGCTCGCGGTCAGCACGACCCTCGTTCCTCCGCTGTAGACCTCCGAGCATGGGCCCGTCGGAGGATCGGTGCAGGCGATCGCGCCCGGCGTCGAATAGACGGCACCGCCGGTGCTGGTCGTCGCCACCGAGAGCGTGACCGTGCCGCTGGCGTCGAGCGCGCCGCCGTCCTCGAGACCGCCGTCGAGACCGCCATCCCCAAGCGTCCCGGTGTCGGCCGAGCCGGCGTCGGCGTTCGGACCACCATCCATCGCGGCGTCTGCGCCGCCGCTGTCGACGGCGGCGTCCTTCATCGCGCCGGTGCCGGTGTCGGGCGGGGTCCCAGGATCGTCATCCCCCTGCTCGCCATCGCAAGCGACGACGAGCACGAGAGCACTGGCGAGGAGCGCACGCTTCATGCGCCGGAGTCTAACAGGGTATGGACGCGGGTCAGCGCCCGCGAGCGCTACGACCTTCGGTTTTGCCGTCTCGACGACACAAAGATCAATACCAGCCCGAGGAGGAGCAGCGGCTCGGCGGCGCTGCCGTCGGTGGTGGTGCAGCCGCCGCAGCCGCCGCGGAGCTCGGAGAGGCGGCGGGGGCCGTCGGTCGCGCCCGGGTCGTCCGGGTTCGGGTCCAGCGGATCCTTCGGGTCCGGATCCATCGGATCCGGATCCATCGGGTTGCCGGCCATACAGGTCGCCGACAGCCGGTAGGAGACGGCGGCGCCGGGCGTGGTGACGCGGGCCAGCAGCGTCGGACCTCGCGAGGTCCCGGTCAGCGTGCCGCCGCCGGCGAGGACGTCCTGCGTCTGTACAATCTGTTGCGTGCCGGCCGCGTCGTAGAGCTCGAGCCCGATGACCGTGCCGGCCTGGGCGGTGACGCCCACCTCGACCTGGGTCCCCGCGGGGGCCTCGTACGAGAACCAGTCGTCGTCGGTGCTGCTCACCACCAAATCAATCGCGGTCCCGCAGCGCAGCGGGAACGCCTGTGACGGGTTGTCGTTCTCCTCGCCCACGGTGTCCATGTTCGGATCCGGAGGCGGCTCCTGGGTCATCAGCGTCACGTTGATCTCGGGGGTCTCGGAGATGTTGCCGGCGAGGTCCGTCGCACGCACGGAGAAGCGGCGCGTACCCACGCCGACCACCACCGACCAGATGTACTGGTTGCCGTTCTGGATGCAGGAGACATCCTGTCCGGTGAAGGGGCAAGGGAAGCTGTCCTGCGCGAACGTCCACATGAGATCGACCGCCGCCAGCCCGACGTCGTCGGAGGCGTTGGCCTCGATCTGGATCGTGGAGTTGGCCGCCAGCACGGCGCCGTCCTGCGGGCTCACCAGCGAGACCACCGGCGGCGTGGTGTCGTTCGGCGGTGGCACCATGGTGCCGAGCTGGATCGTGATGGCGGGCGTCTGCGTGACGTTGCCCGCCGCGTCGATGGCGCGGGCGTAGAACGTCCGGGTCCCCTGGCCCACGTTGATGTTCCAGGTGGAGACGTCGCCGCTGCGCGTGCAGGTGACGGCGCCGCCGCCGCTGGTCCCGGGGCAGGGGAAGGTGGTGTTGCTGAACTGCCAGAAGAGCTCGGTGGCGGAGAGCTGCTGATCGTCGGTTGCGACCGCGGTGATCGTGATGGTGCTGTTCTCCTGGAGGGTGGTGCCGTTGGTCGGCGAGGTGATGGAGATCTGCGGCGGAACCGGATCGTTCGGGGGCGGCGGCGGCGGCATACCGGTGTTGGCGCCCAGCTTGGAGAGCATGACCTGGACGCTGTTCTGGGTCGCGCGGTTGCACTCGCACTGCCGCGCCGAATATTCGCCGCACTGGGCGTTGTAATCGCGGTAGATCTTATCGCCGCAGCCCGAGAGGTAGGTCATCGGATCCGGGCAGTAGTATTCGTGGTCGAGCGAAAACGCGTGCGCGATCTCTTGGGCCGCCACTTCGCAGGTGGTCTGTGGGTCTTCACCAAACACAGCGGAGAAGGCGAACACGATCGCGTTCGCGATCACCGAGCAGTTGTAGGTGTCGAAGGGCGCCACGCCGCCGACGCCACCGCCGAGACCGACCTGCTGCGGCCGGCCGCCGATCACCGCCTCGATGTACTGCCCACCGGCGGGCTCCTGGGTCACGACCGTGACGTTGAAAGGCGCCAACTGATCGGTCAGGCAGCTGACGACCTGCTGCCACTGCGAGGAGGAGCCGCCGTACGGATCGATCGTCGAGGTGCCATTGGGAACGATCGACGTGTTTTGCCGGGAGTCGTCCTGGCCCGGGTAGTAGGTGCCGCCGTTGCCGTTCAGGAAAATCGGCAGCGGCGGATCACCCGCGCCCACGAACCAGGGACCGTGCGCGCCACGCCCGACCAGCGTATCGACGCCGCCCGACACCCGCACCTGCTCGTAGGGCACCGGAATATAGATCCCGCTCGCCCCCAGAGCCTCCGCCTGATCGTCGGAGTCGATCCCGCCCGGGGGTGGCTGGCAGGCCATCGACCCCAGGAAGCAGACCGTCCAGACGAGCCCTCTTGACCGCATGCGGCGACCATTTTCCCAGGCCGGGGCCGCGGTTGGCATCCTCCCGCGATACGTGGCCTGAAACCCCCGCCCCTGAGCGCTGGTCCATCCCGTCGATTGCGCCAAAGAGGGCAGCTGCAGTGAAAGGCCGGCGCGCGCCGGTGTTGGGTCGATCGGCGCATCCACCCGAGAACGGATGCGTTCGAGACGGACTGTGACCTACGTCGCCGCACCTTCTGAGGGGAGGATGAAGCGGAGGATCAGGTCGGACATCTGCGGGATGAGGCGGTCGTCCTCGATGGGATGGTGGGGCTCGAACAGCGCGGCGTTCGTGATCCCGTCCACCGCGTGCACGAGCACGTGCGCGGCCGCGTCGAGATCGCGGATGCGGAGCTCGCCCATGCGCGCCTCGAGCTGCGCCTTCACCAGGTGCTCGAGCTTCGCGCCCATGTCGAGCATCCGATGGATCCTTCCCAGGCGCGGTACCTGCTGGCGCAGCACGCGGTGCAGCTTCGGGTTCAAGCGCTTCGCCTCGATGATGGCGGTGATGAGGGCGCGGACCGACTCGGGGATCGGGCTCGTCGCCGTGTCGCTCAGGTGGTCCGTGATGAGCGCCATCATCTCGTCGAAGTGACGCTCGATCAGCGCCGCCACCAGCGCCTCCTTGTTCGGGAAATACTGATAGAGCGATCCGATGCTGACGCCGGCCGTCTTCGCGACCTTGTTGGTGGAGGTCTTGTCGTAGCCGTCCTTCACGAGAACGCGAGCGGTCGCCTCTAGGAGCGCGTCGACCGTCTCACGGGAACGCGTCTGTTGGGGTCTTTTTCGGGGCGTTGTTCGGGCGCGTGGGACCATGGCTCAATGCGAGTTTCCGAAAGCGAGCGATCGCTCATATCATGAGCCCATGGTCAGCGCAGCGCAACTGGCACCCCTCTCGACCTCGGCCCACAAGGGCACGATGCGCGGCCACCCGCTCCTGGGAAACCTGCTCGGCATGCGCAAGGACCCGGTGGGAATGTTCATGCAGGCCGGGCGGCTGGGCGAGATCGTCCACCTCCACTTTCCCGCCCGCACGGCCCACCTCCTGACGCGCTCCGAGCACATCAAGCAGGTCTTCGTCGACAACCACAAGAACTACGGGAAGCAGACGCGCGGCTACGCGGTCCTCCGCGTCGGGCTCGGCAACGGGCTCCTGACCAGCGAGGGTGAGTTCTGGAAGCGCCAGCGCCGGATCGCGCAGCCGACGTTCCACCACGGGCGCATCGCCGGGTTCGGCCGCACGATGACCGACTGTACGGAGTCGATGCTGGAGCAATGGTCCACGCGGCGAACCGGGGCGCCGCTCGATCTGGCGGCGGAGATGATGGCGCTGACGCTCAAGATCGTGGGCTTCTGTCTGATGAGCACCGATCTCTCCGACGAATCGGACCGCGTCGCGGGCGCGCTGAGTCAGCTCCTCCACCTCACGGTCGACCGCATCACACGCCCGCTGGCGCCGCCGATGTTCGTCCCCACGCCCAAGAATCGCGCCTACAAGAAGGCGATCGGCGCGCTCGACAGCGTGGTCTTCGACATCATCCGCGAGCGACGAGGTCTCGACGAAGAGCACCACGATCTCCTCGACATGCTGATGCGCGCCAAGGACGAGGAGACCGGCGAGGTAATGACGGACCGACAGCTGCGGGACGAAGTGCTCACGCTGGTGCTGGCGGGGCACGAGACCACCGCCAACGCCCTCAGCTGGACCTTCTTCCTGCTCTCCCGCAATCCGGCGGCGCGGGCCCGGCTGGAGCAGGAGGTCGACGCGGTGCTGGGCGATCGGACCCCCGGCCTGGAGGATCTCCCGTCGCTCCGATACACGGACGCCGTGATCAAGGAGTCGATGCGCCTGTTCCCGCCGGCCTGGCTGACGGCGCGCAGCGCGCTCGAGGACGACGAGATCGGCGGCGTCGCCATCCCGAAGGGATCGATGGTGTTCCTCAGCCCGTACGTGACCCAGCGCCTGCCGTGCTACTTCGAGAACCCCGAGGGCTTCTTTCCGGAGCGGTTCCTCGATCCGAAGATCGAGGAGCTCCCGAAGTACGCGTACTTTCCCTTCGGAGGCGGGCCGCGCGTCTGCATCGGCAACGGGTTCGCGATGATGGAGGCCAAGCTGCTGCTGGCCCACATCGCCCGGCGGTGGCGGCTCGATCTGGTCCCGGGCCATCCCGTGGTCCCGGAGGCGGTGGTCACGCTGCGGCCCAAGTACGGCCTTCAGATGGTGGCGCAGGCTCGCTGAGCACCGCTCAGTCGCGGATGCGATCGCTGAAGTTCGGGACCGAGGAGGCGTCGTCGGCGCGCATGAACTTCTTCTCGCCCTCGGCCGCCGTCACGTTCTCGTAGACGCCCTTCTCGCGGCGCACCAGCTTGGTGAAGCCGAGCTCCTTGAGCTTGGCGTTCCCCGCCGGCATCGCCAGGCCAACGGGGTAGAGGATGCGCTCGACCGGCGCGTCGGCAGGCGTCTCTCCAAGGGGCCGCCCGGCCAGCTCGCACACCTCGCTCCAGCGCGAGATCGACCCGCATCGAATGGGTGACCTCGAGCGTCTCGCCGTTCTGGGCGCAAAAATAGGCATACGTGGGCATATCGGCCTTTCTTTGTGGCACGAAGCCGCGACCCTGCGCAATGGCGGTCTCAGCGGACGATCGATCCGGACGACCGGCCGGCGGCGGTGCGGGCCAGCGCCTCGGTGATCCGCACGCGCACGTCGCTCTCGAAGTGATCGCGATGAACGGCGTCGAAGGCGAAGCCTCGCACCCTCAGCTTCATCTCCTCCTGGATCGCGTGGGCCAGAAAGACCTCGGGCCGGCGGCGCGGGGACGCATACATCGAGAGGGCGGCGGCGATGCGGGCCGTCTCTTGGGCCTCGAACGGATCGATCCCGAGGGGGATGGCGATCTCGAGCTCACAGGCGGCGTCGGCCCCCGACCCGGTGAAGTTGGTGACCGGACGCATGAGGAGGCGATCGTTCGGGATGTCGTGGACCGTCCCGTCGATCGCGCGCATCCGGACCGACCTCAGACCCCAGGCCTCGATCTCTCCTTCCAGACCGTCGACGCTGATCGAGTCGCCGATCTCCAGGCGTCGCTCGAAGAGGAGCGCGACGCCGGCGAGCACGTTCTTGATGAAGCCGAGCCCGCCGATCAGCACCGCGACCAGGATCAGGAGGCCGGCCGGACGCCACGCCGGAGGCAAGAGGTGCCCGATCAGAAACACCGTGGTGAGCGCGACGATGGCCCAGGCGAGCAGCTGCGCAGGACGGACCCAGGCGTGCGGGGGAGAGCCGGTCGCGCGGCGCGTCCTCCGGACCAGCTGGAGGAAGCCGATCGCCACCAGGAGAAGGAGCACGGCCGACCAGCCCCGATCCGGCGCCGAGAGCTGCACCTGCTCGAGGAGCGGCGGCCCCAGCGGGATGAGGGGCTCGCTGACCTGGTCGTTCACAGCAGGTTCATCCTCCGGAGCTCCCGCGCCGCCAGCCCCTCCGCGAACGGCTTGAGCCGATAGCTGCCGGCGATGCCGAACGGTTCGACGAAGCCGAGGCGCTCCAGGTGTCCGAGCTCGGTCCGGATGTGCTCTGCCTCCGCGCGCACGATCTCCTCCAGCTGGGACAGCGACAGCGCGCTGTGCTGGATCAACGCCGCCAGCAGCAGCTGCTTGCGGAGCGACAGGCCCTGGACCAGGTCCGGCTCGATGGCGACCGGGTCGAGATGGATCATGCTGTCGTCGGTGGCGTCGATGCGGGCGGCGTCCAGCCAGAACAGGAGCGCCATCAGCGGGTTGCCGCCGCTCTCCTCGGTGAGCCGCGAGAAGAAGTGCTGGCGGGGCCGGCGCAGGCGGTCGGAGGTGCTCACGGGCTTGGTCAGCCAGTGCAGCAGGCGCGGCCGCGTGCGCTCGTAGGAGGCGTGAAAGCCGCTGACCCGGTGGCGGCGGAGGATCATCTCTTCCACCTGCGAGATCTGGAACGCCTCCACCTCGAACGTATGCGTGAAGTAGTCGAAGAGCCCGAGCATGGTCTCGAGCCAGCTGGCCGCGGGAGCGCCCATCAAGACGATCCACAGCACGTGGTTGCTGGTGGTCCCGGTCAGGTTCAAGAAGCGCCGCGAGATGTTCATTCCCTCCTCGGAGCGCCAGAACAGCTTCTCGCCGTTCTCGATCACGATGATCCTTCGCTCCTGATTGGCCTGGATCAGACGGCCGAGCGAGTCGAAGGAGGAGGAGGGAGGATCGCTGAACCTCCCGCCGAGCTGGCGGGCCAGGTCCACCTCCGTCGACGACTCCTCGTCGAAGAGGATCGAGACGGTTGGGATCTCGGCGATGTCCGACTGGCCGAGCTGTGCGAGCACGTGCTGGACGAGCGAGCGCTTCCCGGCGCCGCGGTCGCCGTGGATCAGGATCGACGCCGGCGTGCCCTCCGCCCACTGGCGGATCGCATCCGAGAGGGTGGCTTCGAGCTCGGGACGGCTCACGTAGAACTCCGCGATCTCGAGGGGCGCCGGGGCGAAGATGCGACGATACGCGGCCGGGATGCTCTTGTCGGGCGTGCGCAGCTCGGGGCGCAGGCGCACGCGCACCTCGGCGGCCCGCAGCGGACGCTGCTCGTCGACGAGGAGGCGACGCAGGTCGTCGAGCGCCTCGCGCAACGTGGGCGAGAGGCGTCGATACAGGTAGCGGACCAGCCCGGTGAGCAGCCGGAATCTGACGCGAGGCCCAGCTCTCGCCTCGCTCCCGGAGCGCCGCGGCCGCCCGGCGCGCCGCCACCCGGCGGATCTCCTCGAGCCGGTGATCGCGCAGCGGTTGGACCGTCTGCTCCACCAGCGCGTCGGTCTCGCGAAGCAGCCACTCGCCTGCCTCGTCGAGCTTTCTCTGGAGGGAGTCGGAGGCCTCGCCGATCATGCGGAGGGCGCGCTGCAGGCCGCCCGAAGCGAGCTCGGCCCGGGCGGTGGCGTCTTCGTCGTCGCGCTGCGCCGCCAGCAGGTTGAACTCGAGAACCTGCTCGATCTCCTCCAGCGCCTCGAGCGTCGAGCGCATCGCGTCCTGAACGCGCTCGCGCAGCTCGACCAGCCGCAACCCCACCTCGCGGGCCAGGCTCGACATGAACCACTCGCGTACCGGGACCGCGACCGTGGACTTGCTCTCGTGTGCGGCTTCAGTCACGGGACTGTCGGTGGGGAGGCGAAGCTCGACCGAGAGCGCGGCGATCCGGACCACCAGCAGCTCGTGGAGCTCACGTCCGGCAGCGGCCTGGCCGAAGGCATAGAGGATCTGCTCGACGCGCCGGACCGTGCGCGCGACCGCTGGCTTGATCCATCGGCTCAATCCGGTCGCCCAGTCCTTCTCCCCGTTCTTCGAGAGCTCTTCGCCGTCGAGCAGGCGGCGGCAGAGCTCCTGGGTGGCGTCGAGCTCGCGGCGGCAGGGGTCGAGCACCTGGCGCGCGAGGAGCTCCGTCAGCTTGCCGCGGTACCGCTTCCACCAGTCGACGAACAGGCTCACCTGGTGGCGGAGCACGATCCATCCGCGCAGGCCCGCCGCGATCTCGTGCTCCTGTCGGATCCGCGTGCGGAGGCGTTGCTCGGCCCGGCGCGCCCAATCGAAGCGCGCCGAGGCGCGGTACTGGAACGCCGGCAGCTCGAGCGTGCCGGCGCGCTCGGCGGCGGCGATGAAGTCGGCGAAGGGGACACCCAGGCTGCGGCTGAAACGATCGAGCGCGATCCCCCGTGAGCTCTCCAGCTTCGCGCGGAGCGCGGCCATGCTCTTGGCCAGGGCTTCGCTCTTCTCGAGGCTCGGATCGGGATCGGCGAAGCGCTCCTCCACCGCACGAACGTGGTCGACCAGCGCCCGCCAGAGCGCCTCGTTCTCCAGCGCGGCCGACTCGGCGGCGCGCGACAGCGAGATCGGAATCGCGAGCTCGACGTAGAAGCGCCACAGCTTGCCCAGCGGCACGGTGCGGATGCCCTTGCCGCGGACGAAGCGGCGAATGCGGCGCAGCAGCTTGACGAAGCGGGTGAGGCCGCGATCTCCGGGTCGCGCCTCGAAGAGGTGGGCCTCGCCGGGGATCCGGTAGACGCGGCTGAACGGCTCGAAGCCGCGCACCTCGTGGAGCAGGCGATCGATTGCGGCCTCGTCAATCGCGAGCGGAGAGACGCGCTCGAGCACGCTGATGCCGTGCTGGACGTCCCGCTCGTACTCGGCTCGGGTGGGCTCGTCCGACGACAGCGCCTGCGCCAGCGACTTCTCCAGGTGATCGAACGCCGCGCGCAGGCGGGCGGCCCGCGCCTCGATCGGATCGACGATCACGAAGCGATGGAGGTTGGCCAGGTGGTCGCGGATCACCGTCATCCGGCCGTTGAGCGCGTCGCTCTCGAAGCTCGCCACCGGCAGCTCGGGAGCCTCCGACTCGACGTCGGCGGTGTAGCGCGGATCGATGGTCTCGGCCTCGGCGCGGTGGACGGCGCGGGCGTGCTCGGTCTCGCCGGAGCCGTCGAGCGCGCGCTTGAGGAGAGGCGGGCCCAGGATGATGTGGATGACGACCATGCTCATGATCACCATCTGAAAGTCGCGGCCCCAGGTGGGGATGCTGGCCGCGACCAGGCCGGCCAGCACCAGATCGACGCTGCCGCGGGAGAAGAGGCAGCTCCACAGCGAGCGCCGCATGACCTCGTTGACGCCAGTGATCGCACCCGCCAGACGGGTCGCGCCCACCAGCGAGACCGTGCGGAGCACGGTGAGGACGAGCGTGAGATAGAGCGTGCCCTGCACCGCCACCGGATCGAGCTGGGCCGCCTGCGTCATGAAGTAGATGACGAAGACCGGGAGGCTGATCCGCTCGAGGGCCGAGATCATCTCCGGTCCGCGGCTCGAGAAGTTTTGCACCAGGAAGCCGGCCGTGAGGAACGCGAGCAGCGTCTCCGCGTGGAAGAGCTTGCACACGTAGGAGGCGGTGAAGATCAGCGCCACCGTGAAGAGGAGCTGCTCGCGCTTCACGAAGCGCAGGTAGATGATCGTGACCAGCCCGGTGATCACGCCGATCAGGATCCCGGTGCCGAACTCCATGGCGACCGACGGCAGCGCGCTCAGCACGCCCGGCCCGGCGACGCCCTCCGGGACCATCAGCACCTTCGAGAAGTTGACGGCGATCAGGACCATGCCGACCAGGGCGATGTCTGCGAAGACCACGGTGCCGAGGACCAGCGAGGTGAGCGGGCCGCGCGCGCGGTTCTCCTGGAGCACGGCGATGGTGACGGTGGGGCTGGTGGCGGCGCCGAAGACGCCGCAGAACAGCGCGAACTGGAAGATGTCCTTGCTGGTCAGGTTGGCGGCGAACGGCATGATCGACGGCACCCAGGCGGGGATGTGCCAGACCACGAGGAACGTCAGCGGGAAGACGAACGCGATGTTGAGGACCAGGATCGCGAGGATCGTGCGCAGGTTGCTCTTGAGCTCGCCGATCTTCAGCTCACCGCCGCCGAGCGTCCCGATCACGCCGACGATGACGACGTTGATCAGCTCGAGGTCGCTGATCACACGCTTGCCGAAGAGGGCGGTCGGCTGGCCGGGAAGGATGGCGGCCAGGTTCGGACCGAAGAGGATGCCCGCGAAGATGTAGCCGAGGAGCGCCGGCATGCGCATCAGCTGGAAGAACTCGCCCATGGAGAAGGCGGCGAGGATGATGAAGCCCGTCGCCGCCAGGCTCTTGGCGTTGTAGATACCGTCCTGCGCGCGTGCGGGCTCGTAGCGCTGCACGACCAACATGAGGCCCAGGAGCACGACCATCGTGCCCAGCAGCCAGAGCGGGGTGAGGAAGCGACCCTTCACCGACGTCACTCCTTCACGAGCGCGACGTCGGTCGCGTCGATCACCCAGCGGCGAGCGGACTGATAGGCGATCGCCTCGCTGGCGAGGATCGAGAGGAGGATCAGGACGTAGAGCTCCGACGCCAGCGGCACGTGGCCAAACACGACGGTGAAGTTGAGCGCCATCGCGACGCTGAGTCCGCCGGGGGCCCACAGGACCGCGCCCACGGAGGGGAAGCCGCGCACGGCGGTGGAGACCCGCTTGGCCAGGAAGCCGCCGGCGCTGCGGCCGAGGGCCCGCAGGAGCAGGAACGGCGCGAACATGAGGTAGGCCCACCAGCGCACCTCGAAGCTGAGGCTGGCGCCGGCGAAGAAGAAGAGGACGATGTAGAGGGGCCGCTCCACCGAGGCCAGCATGCGCTCGACCTGGTCTCCCTTGATGACGGTGGCGAGCGTGAGTCCGACGAGAAAGTTGACGAAGATCGGCGAGACTTCGATGTAGAACGCGAGACCGCTGGTGAAGATGACGATGCCGATGACGACGGTCAGGAGCTTGTCGTCCTCGTAGTCGCGCAGGAGGAAGGTCGCGAACATGATGCCGAGGATTCCGCCCACGGCCGCGTGGAGCAGGAGCCAGAAGAGGAACGACTGCGAGTCCTGGAACGCCGAGAACCCGAAGGCGCTCGCCGGCGGTTTCGAGGCGCAGAAGACGATCCCGAAGACCATCACCGCCAGAGACGAGCACACGCGCGCGGTCCCGGTGGCGATCTCGGTGCCTCCGCCGCTGGCGTCGAGATAGGCGACGAGCGAGCGCAGCGGGGCTGGATCGGCGACCAGCGCCACGGCTCCCAGACAGAGGAGGTGCGGGACGTAGGTCTTGGCGACGGCCGGCGAAAATCCGTAGGTGATGATCCCGAGCGGGAGCAGCGCGACCACGGCGAGCGTGGTGGCCGAGACGATCAGCGCAGCGCGCCACACCAGGCGGCGCGTGGGCCGGTTGAGGCGCACGTGCAGCCCGGCGAGGAGGCCCAGCGATCCGGTGCCGAGGACCAGCGCCGGGCTGAACTGCGCCACCGTGGTCTCGTCGAGCACGTGAAAGACGGGACCGACGATCGCGCCGAGCAGCATGTACTCCACGCCGGTCACGATGCCGAAGCGCTTGGAGAGCCAGTCGGACAGGAGGTGCGTGACGAGATAGGCGGCGCTCACCACGCCGAGCAGGATCAAGATGGGGCGGAAGGCCTCCGCGCCGGATACTTCAGCACCGAAGAAACCCACGGCTAGAACGAATGTTCTACCCGAGCCCCCAATCCTGGACAAATTTCGGCGAGCGGTTAACGTCGCCTCTGTGCGTCCAGGGCCGCTCCTCCTGCTGCCGTTGCTGGCGGCCTGTGCGACCACTCAGAAAGGCGGGGATGAGGACACGCAGGTGTTCCTGCTGGAGGTTGTGACGCAGCACTGCAAGATCCCGCAGCTGAAGACCTTCTTCGAGTTCGACTCCGTTCACGTTGGCAGCGACAATCATGCGGCGCTCAACGCGCTGGCGAAGTGCCTCACCGACGGCCCGCTGAACCGCGCCAAGATCGAGCTGATCGGCCACTCCGATCCGGTGGGACCGGCCGGGTACAACGAGAAGCTCAGCCTCCGTCGCGCCAAGGAGGTCGCGCGTTACCTGGCGAATCGCGGAGTGCCCGACGCGCGGATCTCGGTGCGGGCCGCCGGCGTCGACGAGGACGCGCCTGCGAACCGGATGGCGCGGCGGGTGGACATCCGGTTGATCGACTGCGCGATCGATCCCAAGCGACAGTGCGAGAGCGTCAGTCGTCCCACACCGAGCAAGTGAAGCCGTCTCTGAGCGCCTTTCCCACCACCACGAAGTAGGTGGGGAGACGGTGCGCGTCGGCGCGCTCGCGGACGTTGCGAAGGGTGCGGCTGATGCGACCGAACACGCCGTCATCGGGCTCCGCAGGGTCGGGGGGCTGGGGCGCGTTCTGCGGGTGGGGCCGTCCGAAGCGATCGAAGTGGATCCGGAAGCCGAGCGGCTCGTTCTGGGCGTTCGTCGGCAGGAGTGGGACCGGATCGTCGGCGTTGATGTAGCGGACGAACACGGTCTTCTTCTCCTTGGCGACCGCGGCCGCGGTGGTCGCCAGCGCCTTCTCGAACGTGTTGGGCCAGCCGCACGTGTACGCGTGATGGACGGGGATGTTCTGGTGGAGCGTGAGCCGGAGATAGAGCATGGCCGCCAGCGAGGCGCCCAGGCTGTGGCCGGCGAGGACGATCTTCGGCGGCTCTTCGGGGAGGCCGGCAGCCTTGCGCTTCTCAGCGAGCGCGCCGGTGTACTCCTGGAACTTCGCGTCGAACGACGGTAGCAGGCTCTCGAACTGCTTGAGGAAGCCCGAAGGGACGCGACCCGGGATGCCGACGTGGCGCGCGTCGACCAGGATCGGGTTCATGTCGGCGAGCATGTCCTTGAAGGACTCGGTGCCGCGCCCGGCTGCGACGATGGTGTTCCGCTCGACGTCGTAGCCGATCATCATCTGGGCGTCGGTCGCGGGAATGTCGAGCAGCGTCGCGTCCTCGAAGCCCCACGCCTTCGCGTAGTCGCGGACCGAGTCGGCGGGCCAATACGCGAGCTCCTGCGCCTGGAAGCAGAGGTTGCTCATTCGCGCGTCGAAGTCCTTGACGGTTGGGTCGTAGTCGAGCCGATGGCGTGCCAGGGCGACCTCGTTTCGGTCGGCCACCGCCAGGAGGATGCTCGCCTGCTGCGCCGAGAGGATGATGCACCGCTTGCCGTCCCGATCCACCAGCGACGCGGTCAGGTTCTCGGCGCCGCGCGACGCGAGTCGATCGTTCACCGCGTCCAGGATCAGCTGCTCCTTCGGCGTCCCCGGCTTCTTCGCCTCCAGCTCGGCGACCTCCTCCGAGACGCCTCGCATGCCGAGGTAGCCCTCGACCGGCATCACGAAGCAGTTCTGCTCGGGACCCACGCCGGGCAGGTTGTCTCGCCGGACGCAGATCCACGACGGATCCTGATAGAGCAGGGCGGTCCGCGGGCGGAGGAGCAACAGATCCATGATGAGCGCAGCGTCCGCCGCGGGCATGTGGACGACCTGCGCGCGGCTCCAGAGGGCGAAGCCTTCGCCGCGCACGTCGGGGTGGGCCACGCCGAGCTTCTTCAGCAGCTCCTGGAGGTCGTCCGTGACGTACCGGCCCTCGTTCCCCTCGATGACCCCCCGCCACCCGTCGGACGGCATCGCGAACCGGATCTCACCGTCGATCTTCTGGAGGAACTTCCATCCGCTGGTGCTGTAGAGCTGCCGCGAGAGATCCTCGTACATCGTCGAGAAGCCGAGCTCGTCCCAGAGCGTGCCCGAGCGGTGCTCGTCGACGCTCTTCGCGATCTTCTGGATCGCCGGCGCGAGCGCCTCGGGATGGTCGAGACCGTCGGAGAGCACGGCCGGCTCGATCCCCTTGATGGCTTCGAAGAGATCGGGGTGCGTCTTCTGCAGCCATGCGAGCGCGGGATCGGCGAGATCACCGCTCCTCCGCGCGAAGTCCTGGAGCAGCGCCCCGATCTCCTCGCGTTCTCGGGCGGGCTGGGCATCGAAGCGATCCTCGGCGACGTCGGTCGCCAACCGATAGAAGGATCCTTCGTCGAGCGGCTTGATCATTGGGAGCCCAGCTTCATCTTCTCGACGACCTCGTCGAGGACCGAGAGCAGCGCGTTCCCGGCCTCGGGCGAGCCGCGCTCCTTCATGAGGTAGTAGGCGAACACGGAGAGCTTCTCGAGCGCGGTCCGTCGCTCGTCGGGCGTGAGGGCGAGGAGGCGTGGGGTGAGGAACCTGGGCGCCACGGGGAAGACGAAGCGCTTCGGCTCACCGGCGGTCGGGCGGAGCGCGTCGGCCAACTCTCGGACGATCTGGTCGGCGACGCCCACGGTGGACCTTATCGGTCGATCGACCGTGTCTGTTCGGCCCGAAGGGGAACGAAGTGCCAGTTCCCCCACATCGTCGTCGCACCTACACCGGAGCGGACGATTTCCGCGCGACGAATGGATGTGGACACCCGATAACGATCGTGTGGTGGTGCGCGGCGTCCTCTCTCCGCGGTTCGCAGGAGGCATCGACCTTTCGCTCGACGGCTCCGATTCCCCGGTGCGCGCGACGCGCGTCGCCGACACGCAGGCGGGCCCCTCGGTCCGCCCCGACGCGACCTCGGCCGCGGCGGCGCGGAACAAGGCGTTGTGCTGCACCACCGCTCAGCAGCTGAAGGCCACGCTGGACGCCAAGCTCCCTGCGCAGCCGGCGGACACGCCGATCCGGATGTTAGAGGCGGGGCACGCGGCCGCCGGCTCGACGTACCAGCGCGCCGAGGACATGTCGCGCTTCGGCGTCGACGCCGTGGCGGCCGCAAGCCAGCTTGCAGGCACGGGACAGGTCACCACCTTCGGGACACTCTCGAGGGACGGCGGTCAACTTCGCTACAGCCCGACGCCCGCGGACCGCTTGATCGTGCCGGGGCGCGACGGCGGTACCGTCGAGCTGAAGTTCGAGGACTTCCAAGGCAACACGCAGAGCGCCGCCGCGTTCCTCGCGAACGATCACTCGCTGTCGTTCACCGCGCAACACGCGGGCGACCTCGACATGCGGATCAGCGACGTCCGCCGCGGCGAGGCCCACGACATCACCGCCCGCGGCCGCATCACTTTTGGCGACGTCGACTACGACGCGGACCTTCACTTCGCCGAGACGGATCACTTCCGGTACGACGGTCCCGGCGGCGAGGGCGAGCGCGCTGTCGCCATCACCGGCACGATCGAGAGCGACGACGCCAAGCTGACCGTCGACGAGACGGCCAGCGACGTCTCTGCGACCGCCGAGGTCCGCGACGGGCTGGGCGGAAGCGCGCACACCACCACACGCACGATCCGGTCGACGCTCGAGACCGGCGGCGACACCTACGTCTGGAACGACGTGCAGACCCGCGAGTCCTTCCGCAACGGACGGGCCAGCGACGTCGAGCATTGGCGCGCCGAGGGCGACGTCACCCGCAACGGCGAGCCTTACGGCTCGTATCGTCTCCGCGAGGCCGGTGGGCAGCTCCAGATGGTGATCGATCGTCCCCAGGGCGCGCTGGTCCTGGAGTCGTTCCGCTGAGCTACTCCCGGGGCGGAGCCGTTACGATCTTTCGCCGGGGCACCGAGAGATTCCGCGTGCCGTGCTCGTTCTCGACGGTCAGCAGCACGGTCGTGCCCTCGAGGCCGCGAATCCGCTCGATGCAGCCGGCGAACCCCAGCTCGGCGACGGAGGTCCCGTCGATCGCCAAGATGCGCATCCCCGGCGCCAGGCCGACCTCGGCCGCGCCGCCGCCCGGGATCACGGCGTTGATCACCAGGACGTCGCCGTCGGCGGCGAGGGCCGCGCCGATCCCCACCAGCTCGAGCTTCGCGTCCTCTCCCTCGGCGAGGCGGGTGAGCGACACCGAGATCGGCCCGGTGGTCTCTCCGGGCTCCACCTGGATCGCGCTGATGATCCGCGCGTGGTGATGCTCGGCGGATACCGAGATCGAGTGCGGGCCCGCCGCGAGACCGGACAGCGTGAACGTGCCGTCCGCCGCAGTGACGGTGCTGCCGAGGTTCGTGACCTGGATGACCGCCCGCGCCATCGGTCCCTCTCTCGAGACGGCCGCGCCTCCGATCGGCGCCCCGCCCTCGGCCTCCACGACGCGCCCGGTGATCTCGCCGCCGCGGTCGAGCTCGAAGTCGACGGTGACCTCGCCGGTGAGCGCGGGATCGACGGCCACGTCCTTTCGAAGTCCGGGCTCGCAGCCGTCCGCGAGGATCATGACGTCGTAGGTGCCGCGTCCGACGCCGTCGATCTGGTAGTGACCGGACGAGTCGTAGATGACCTGGGTTCGGTAGGGCTCGACGGCGACCGCGCCTTGCTGCTTGCCGATCGTGACCAGGAAGCCGGTGACCGGCTCGTCCGAGCCCTTCCGGGTGACGCGTCCGACCAGCCGGGCGCCGCGGCCGAGCTTCAGCGTCACCTTCGCGGGCGGTCGGATCCCGGTCACCTCCGCGGGCACGAAGTCGTGGTGGCTCGCCTGCACCTCGTACTCTTCGTCGAGGAGACCCTCGAGCGCGAACTGTCCTTCGGCGTCGGTCTGGGTCTCGACCTCGGCGCCGTGTCCGCCGGCGCGGGCGCTCACCGCGGCCTCGGCCAGCGGTTCGCCGTCGGGATCGACGACGCGGCCGTGGACGGTCCGCGAGACCGTGCCCTCGTCGGCGCTGCGAAGGCGGATCGTGACGCGACGGGTGATGGCCTCCGACAGGCCCAGCCGGGCCCGCCCCGGGGCGTAGCCGGCGTGCGTGGCCTCGAGGACCGCATCCGGCGGGGCTCGGAAGGTGAACGTGCCGTCGGTGCCGCTCTCGAAGCGGTCGTCGATCGGCACCGGACCCTCCCCGCCCGCGATCAGCCGGACGGTCGCTCCGGCCACCGGCTCCCCGGCCGGCGAGAGCACGCGGCCGGTGTACCGGACGGCGGGATCGAGCGTGATGATCGCGCCGCTGATCTGCTCCTTCGGTCGGGCGAGGAACGCGATCGGGCTCTGGCCCCACGCCGGAGCGAACGGGAGGTGGCCGGCCGCCGTCACTGCGATCAGCACGTAGCGTCCCGAGGCCGCCGGCTGGAACGAGAACTCACCTTCGGGCCCGCTCTCGATCGAGGTCGCACCCCCGTCACGGACGAACGTGAGCTCGGCGCCCTGGATCCCGTGGCCGTCGCCGCGCGACACGACGCGACCTTCGAGCACGCCGTGCTCGGTCGGGTGTCGATCGTCGAATCTCGGGGAGCGCCGGCCAGGGTACCGAGCGCACGACACCGGGAGAGGACGCGCGCGATCGCGCGCCCGGAGGCGTGGGCGTGTCGGTGCGCGTCGAGCGCGCCGGTTCCCGCGTCTCGTCGGGCTTCGCGCGCCACCACGCGACCACTGCGATCAGCACCGCGATCGCCGTGACGGCGAGGATTCTTCGACGCATGCGCGGATGTTACCTCAAAGGAAGCAACGACCGAGTCCGCGGTACGTGGGCGCTCGGTCGACTATCGGATCGCCCCGAACGAGCAGATATTCCGCGAAGTGCTCCGCCAGCTCGCCCGCCTTCGCGTGCCGGAAGAACACCGGCGCGCCCAGCGGGAGCGACAGCCCGGCCGGCAGGCGGATCGGCGTCTGGACCTCGCCCGCACCCTCGAAGGTCAACAGCGAGAGCCCGGGCGGGAGCACCGGACGGGCCCCAGATCGACGAGCGCGAGGGGGAGCGGCTCGCCCTCGATGGCGTGGTGCAGTCGCTCGTAGTCCGCGGGGAACACGTCCGGTCTCAGCGGCTCGCCTGCGCGGCCAACCCGCGGGCCACCTCGGCGCCGGTGAAGCCGCGCTCGGTGATGATCCCGCTGATCCACTCGGCGGGCGTGACGTCGAAGGCCGGGTTGCGGACCTTGACGCCCTCGGGAGCGATCTGGCGATCGAACACGTGCGTGACCTCGCGGGCCGCGCGCTCCTCGATCACGATCTCGCTTCCGGAGGCCAGGCTCATGTCGACGGTCGACCAGGGCGCCGCCACGTAGAACGGCCGCCGGTGATGGTGGAGGAGGCAGGCGATGCCGCGCGTGCCGATCTTGTTGGCTACGTCGCCGTTGCGTGCGATCCGGTCGGCGCCGGTCACCGCGCAATCGATCAGGTCCTCCGAGAGCAGGTGGGCGACGGCGCCGTCCGCGATGAGCGTGACGTCGATGCCGTCCTTCATGAGCTCCCACGCGGTCAGCCGCGCACCCTGAAGGACGGGGCGGGTCTCGTCGGCGAACACGCGGATTCGCTTGCCGGCGAGGTGCGCGCCCCGGATGACGGCCAGGGCCGTGCCGAGCTCGGCGGTGGCGAGAGCGCCGGCGTTGCAGTGGGTGAGCACCGTAGCGCCGTCCTCGAGCAGCTCGGCGCCGATCTCGGCCATGCGCTTGGAGGCGGCCACCTCCTCTGCGTAGATGCGGTGGGCTTCGTCGGCGAGCGCCGCAGGATCCGAGCCGGCCCGCCTCATCCGATCGAGCGCCCAGAACAGGTTCACCGCGGTGGGCCGGGTCCGCCGGAGCCGCGCGTCGGCCGCCTCGAGCGGCTCGCCTCGATGAGCCGCCAGCGCCATCCCGAACGCCGCCGTGATTCCAATCGCGGGGGCGCCCCGCACGACCATGGTCTCGATCGCGCGCGCCACCTCCTCGACGGTGTCGAGCTCGACGTACGTCTCCTGCACTGGAAGCCTCGTCTGATCCAGGAGCACCACGGTCCCGGGGCGATAGTCGATCGTTCGAAACGATGAGCTCACGGCTTCATCCTCTCCTCGAGCATGCTGCGGACCAGCGCCGGGTTGGCCTTGCCCTTCGATGCCTTCATGACCTGGCCCAAGACGGCGTTGAGCACCTGCGTCTTGCCCGCCCGATACTTGGCCACGTTCTCCTGGTTGCGCGACAGGACGTCGTCGATGAGCGGCGAGAGCGCTTCGTGGTCGCTGACCTGCTCGCCGGTCTCTTCCAGCAGGCGCTCGAGGGGCGTCCCGTCCCGCCAGATCCGTTCGAAGAGCTGCTTCTGCTGCGTCGAGGAGATCCGGCCCTGGTCCCTGAGCGCGGCCAGCTCGGCCGCCGTCTCGGGGGTGAGGCGACCCTCCGAGAGCGAGCCGTGCTTGAGCTCGTGGAGGAGGGTCCCCGTGACGAACGTCGCCAGGCTCGCCGATGCGTCCGGCCGATGCACCAGCGCCCGGTCGAAGAAGCGCGCCAGCTCGGGCCGCTCCAGGAGGATCTCCGGCAGCTCGCTCGAGATCGCCGCGTACCGCCGCCGCTTGGCCACCGGCAGCTCCGGGAGCGAGGCTCGTATCTCCTCGATCCACTCCGGAGCGATCGCGAGCTCCGGCAGATCGGGATCGGGGAAGTAGCGGTAGTCGTGCGCTTCCTCCTTGCTGCGCATGGAGCGCGTCTCCTTCTTCTCCGAGTCGAAGAGCCTGGTCTCCTGCTCGACGCGGCCGCCGTTCCGCAGGATCTCCGCGTGCCGCATCGCCTCGTACTCGATCGCCTGCTCGACGAAGCGGAACGAGTTGACGTTCTTGATCTCGCAGCGGGTCCCGAGCGCCTCGGTGCCGCGGGGACGGAGGGAGACGTTCGCGTCGCAGCGGAACGAGCCCTCCTCCATGTTGCCGTCGCAGACGCCGAGCGTCATGAGGATGGCGCGGAGCTCCTTGAGGTACGCGGACGCCTCCTCGGCCGACGAGAGGTCCGGAGCCGACACGATCTCGATCAGCGGCACCCCTGCGCGGTTGAAGTCGACGAGCGAGTACGGTGCGCCTGCCGCGTGCGTGCTCTTGCCGGCGTCCTCCTCCATGTGAATGCGGACGATGCGGATCGTCTTGCCGGCGATCTCGAGCCGGCCGTCCGAGCAGAGCGGCCGATCGTACTGCGAGATCTGATAGCCCTTCGGCAGGTCGGGATAGAAGTACTGCTTGCGCGACCAGACGCTCCGCAGGTTGATCCGACAGTCGAGGGCGAGCCCCGCCTTGATCGAGAGCGCAACGACCTCGCGGTTGAGGACCGGAAGCACGCCGGGGAGCCCGAAGCAGTACTCGCTCACGTGCCGGTTGGGCCGCTCGGGATCGTATCGGTTCTCGACCGCGCTGAAGAGCTTCGTGCGCGTCAGCAGCTGCGCGTGCACCTCGAGACCGATCACCGGCTCGAAGGCTTCGAGGAGGCTCGCGGGCAGGGCCATGAGCTAGCCTTCGCCGAGGTGAAGCCGCGAGTCGAGCTTGGCCTGCACGGGAGCGTGCGCTTAGGATGGCGAGGGTGCTGCTCCTGGCCGCAAAGTCCGCCGCCCTGCTGGCGTTGATGGTCTCCGTGCTCTACCTGACGGTCCGGGCCAAGCGCTTCGGCTTCGACCGCTTCCAGTCCGTCCACAGCCGGCGAAAGTACCGGGTGCCGGTCCGCCGGGAGGTCAGTAGCGAAGCGGGTACCCGTCCGCCTCCAGCACCGCCTCCGTGATCTGCCGCTTGAGCGGGAGCAGCGGCTTCACGTCGTTGAGCTGCAGGCGCTTGAGCTCCATGAACCGCGTGTATTGATCGTCGTCCGGGAACAGCTCCACCACGATCCGCTTGGCCCGCGCGATCGCACGCTCGTAGATCTCGTGGGCGGCCACCCGCGCGAACAGCGCGTGGATCGCGGCCTTGGGCCCGGAGGTCTCGGACTGGGCCTGGATCGCCCGGCGCACCACGGTGTCGAGCGTGTAGGCGTCGATGCACATGTCCGCGAGCATGCAGAGCTGCTCCTGTTCGCGCTCGAGCTCGGTCATCAGCTTCATCGCCGCGGTTCCGATCGTGTAGACCGTCGCCCTGCGGACCAGCTCGGCGAGCACCACCTCTTCGGCGAGCGGGCCGTCGGTCTGCGCGGGCACGGGAGACTGGGCGCGGGTGAGCGCGGTCTGGATGTCCTGCTGGACCGGGAGGATCTCGAGCTGACCCTTCATCGCCCGCTTGAGGATGGTCCCTGGGATCAACATCCGGTTGATCTCGTTCGTCCCCTCGAAGATGCGATTGATCCGGCTGTCGCGGTACGCGCACTCGACGGCGAACTCCTCGCTGTAGCCGTAGCCCCCGTGGATCTGCACGCCCTCGTCGACGACGAAGTCGAGGCCCTCGGAGCCGGAGACCTTCATGATCGAAGCCTCGATGTTGTACTCCTCGATCGCCTGGACCAGCTTGTCCGCGCGCTCGGGATCGTCCTTGGCGACGTTCATCATGGCGGCGTCGACGAGCCCGGTGGTGCGATACCCGGTCGACTCGGCGCAGTAGATCTGCACCGCCATGTTGGCGAGCTTCTGCTGGATGATGCGAAAGTCGGCGAGCGGGGTGGCGAACTGCTTCCGCTCCTTCGCGTAGAGCGTCGCGACGTTCAGCACCTTCTTCATGCCGCCCATCACCGCGACGCCGAGGCGCAAGCGGCCCATGTTGAGGATGTTGAACGCGATCTTGTGACCGCGTCCCTCTTCGCCGAGCAGGTTCTCCCGCGGGACGCGGCAGCCCTCGAAGGTGAGGGCGCACGTCGACGAGCCGCGGATGCCCATCTTGTGCTCCTCGTTGCCGACGATCAGGCCGGGCGTCTTGGCCGGCACCAGGAACGCGGAGAACTTCTTGCCGTCGATCTTCGCGAAGACGGTGAACACGTCCGCGATCTGCGCGTTCGTGATCCACATCTTCGAGCCGTTGAGGATCCACTCCTTGCCGTCGCCCGAGAGCGTGGCGGTGGTCTTGGCCGCCAGCGCGTCGGAGCCCGAGCCGGGCTCGGTGAGCGCGTACGCGCCGATCACCTCGGCCGTCGCGAACTTGGGCAGCCACTCGTTCTTCAGCTTCTCGGAGCCGAAAAAGACCAGCGGGAGCATGCCGATCCCGTTGTGCGCGCCCAGCGCGACCGAGAAGCTCCCCTGCTGCGCGACCGCCTCGGAGACCAGGCAGGAGGTGGTCTTCTCGAGGCCCAACCCCCCGAAGGCCTCGGGAATGTCGATCATGTGGAAGCCGAGCTCTCCCGCCTTGCGGAGCAGCTCCGGCATCAGACCCGGCGTCTTGTGCTCGATCTCCTTGTGGATGGGAATGACCTCCTTTTCCACGAAGTCGACCGCGGTCTTGTAGAAGGCGCGCTGCTCGTCCGAAAACCGCTCGGCGGTGAACACATCGCGGGAACACGCCGGTTCGAGCAGGAAGCCGGCGCCCGGCGGAACCGACACGGGCGTAGCTTGAAGGGCGATGGGGGTCGGTTTTGCAACCATTCAGCCTCAAATGCACGACTTCTTACGCGCTGTGTCAATCGGCAGCGCCTGCGTGTCCAAAAATTGGACGTCGCTGCGGTCCCGGTGTTCCTTCACCGTACATGTCGGAGATTGGAGCTGCTCGATCGGATCGCGACCGCGACACCCACGTGACCCCGGTTCTCTTCCGCGACGGGAGCGACCGCCGCAAGAGCGCGCGGATTCCGCTGCCGACGCCGGTGCGGATCGGCCCGCCGAACGGCACGCCGTACGCATTGGTTTCGGCGATCGATCTGTCCCGGAACGGGTTGTTCATCGACGCCGATCGTCCGGTCCGCATCGGCGCGCGATTCTCCGCCGAGATCGAGCTGAGCCAGACGAAGGTCTACATCCCCGAGGCCGAGGTCGCCTACAACCGTGACCACTACGCCGGCTCCGGCTTCGGCGTTCGCTTCCTGGTGGCGGACGAGGGAGCGCTGGCCGCGGTCGCCGAGGAGATCGACCGCGTCACCGATCAGACGCTCATCGTTCGCAACAAGAGGGGCATCAGCGACCTCCCGACGCTGATCCCGATCCCCTCCGAAGAGCCGGCGATGGGCGTCGAGCTCTCCCACTACCCCGAGCCGGAGATCGTCTACGAGTCCCTGCTCGAGCCGATGTGCCCGGACACCGTTCCGCCGCAGCCCCAGGCTCCGGCGGTGAAAGAGAGACTGCAAGTTGGGTTGCATAGAGCACGACACCGCTTCCTCGAGCGCGCCAAGAGCGCGCCCATGATCTTTCGCGGTCTGGCGATCGCGGGGGCGCTCGGGCTGGTCGCCTCGGCAGCCCTGGCCCTGGCCGGGGAGGGCGGAGAGACGGCTGCTCCCGTGCGCGATCCGAGCGAGCACGGCGTCGGCGCCACCACGCACCAGGTGTTGATGGGAGAGAAGGACGTGGCGGCCCTCGACAAGCCGGCGCCGGTCGAGCCGCCTGCGATCGAGCCGGCGACGATCGAGGATCCGAAGGTCCGCCGCCGGCTGCTCCCTCCGCTGGTGGTGCTCGACGAGGAGAAGGTGCAGGCGAAGCCGGAGGCGAAGCCGAAGGTCACGCCGAAGCCGGAGCCGAAGCGAGCGATCCCGAAGCGGGCGGCGCTCCCGCTGGACGCGGTGGTGCTCGAAGGCGTCGAGCCCGGCGTCCAGGTGTTGAAGACGCACGTCTTCCGGGCGCCCGATCGCTTCGTGATCGATCTGACCGGCCAGACGCGGGCCCTCGCCATCCCGGCGTTCCGCCGGCCGGTGAAGATGATCCGCACGGGACGTCATCCCGACTTCTTCCGAGTGGTGGTGGATCTGGAGTCGCCGATCGAATCGGGAAAGGCGACGGTGACCGAGGGTGGGCTGGTGATCGAGCTGGTGCAGTGATCCGCGCGGTCCCTCAGGACCTCACGGGGTCAGCACACCGTCGATCTTGTGCACGACGCCGCTGAGCGTCCGGATGTCGGCACCGACGACGTTCACGGTGCTGCCGCTGCCGTCCGTGATCGAGACATTCCCCTGGGCATCCACGTGCACCGTCAGCGTCCCGTTCAGCGTGGTGAGCTCGAGCCCGTCCGTCAGTGAGGACGTCGTCACCTGCATCGGCACGATGTGGTGCTGCAGCACGGCCGCGCCCGGAGCGACGCTCGAGGTGAACGCCGAGTCGATCGGCGCAAATAGGGTGATGGCGGACTCGCCCATGAGCGTGTCCGGATCCACCGCCGCCTTGATGTTCCCCGGCGCGGCGGCGAGGAGCGCAGCCAGCGAGGACGTCTCGGTGTCGGACGCGATCAGCTCGGGGATCGTCGGCGGCATCAGCACGCTGGTGACCTCGTCGAGCAGGCCGTTGTCCGTGGGGAGATCGACGGCTGCACCGAACGGGCTGGTCGCCGGCACGGTGTACGTCGTGTTCGCGGCGGTCATCAGCTCGGTGCCCGCGCTGATCGACGCCGTCATCACCGCTCCCGGGACCACGTGGTACAGGAGGATGTTGCTGAGCACGTCCGCCGCCGGAAGATCGCCGAGCGCGGTGAACGCGTCCTCGTTCGGTGCGAACACCGTGTACGTCGCGTCGGGTGACGTGAGCGTGTCGACCAACCCGGCCGTCGCCGCCGCCGAAGCAAAGGTGGTGAAGCCGTTCTCGTTGGCGACGTCGATGACGGAGCCGGGCCCCGACGGCGGATCGATGGGCGTCGGGACCGAGTCGATCACGTAGAGGACGCCGTTGAAGGCCTGGAGGCCGGCCTTCACGACGGTCGCCTCGGTGTCGTCAGCGCCGTGGACGTGGATGGTCGATCCGGTGACCGAGATCGGGATGGCCGATCCGAGCGCGTTATCGAGGGCATCCGCCGTCATGACCAGCGACGTGTCCCGCCGTCCGCCCACCGTCAGGTAGAGCAGGTACCGGTTGATCTGGGCCTTGTCGTTCTTGACGTCGGACGGCACCGAGTTCCAGGCGGCGTCGTTCGGCGCGAAGATCGTGAGCTGCGACCGGCTGGTCGTGAGCGCGTCCGAGAGGCCGCCCGTGCCGGCCAGATCGATGAACTGCGTGAGACCCTCTTGCATCGCGAGATCGAGGAGACTGTCCTTGATGGGTTCAGACATGGTGCCGCGAAACTGGTCGTCGCATCCGACGGCGAGGATCGCTGACACCGAGAGCAGCGTAAGAATTCGAGGGGCTACCATGCTGATGGCTCCTCGCCGTTTCCAAGATCCGCGTCAAGATCGGACGTCGACGTTGACGTGCATCAACGCCGCGCGAGAGGGGTTGCGGCCGCTTGCACTGTTGATCGCATCCGGATCACTCGGGCGATCTTCCACCGTCCGACGGTGACTTGGCGTCGGCAAGTTGAGTTGACTTTGGTGACCGCGCCATGACAACCCCGTGTGGCGCCGATGACAAAGAACCTCGTCTCAAGATGTCTGATTGCGGGCGGATTCGCGCTGCTCTTCGGTCTTGGAACCCCGGCCCGATCCAGCGCCGGGGACCTCGATCAGGCCATCAATCTGGTGCTCCGCATGAACGAAGCGGCGGCCCAGGGCCAGGAGAAGGTCGACAAGCTCGACGACGACACGGCCGACCTGCTGAACCGCTACCGCACCACGCAGCAGCGGATCGAGTCGATGAAGCTCTACGATAAACAGGTTGGAGAGCTCGTACAGGCGCAGCGGGACCAGCTGAGCCAGATCCAGGGCCGCATCGACGCCGCCACCAACGTCGGCCGCGAGATCACGCCGCTCCTCCTCCGCATGCTCGACGTCCTCGATCAGTTCGTACAGCTCGACATCCCGTTCCTTCCCAAGGAGCGGAGAGAGCGGATCGCTCGGCTGCGCGAGATGATGGGCAAACCGGACGTCACCGAGGCCGAGAAGTACCGGCGCATCCTGGAGGCCTATCAGATCGAGAACGAGTACGGCCGGACGATCGAGGCGTACCAGGGCGAGCTGAAGGTCGACGCTGCCACACTGACCGTCACCTTCCTCCGCGTGGGTCGTCTCGCCCTCGTCTATCAGACGCTCGACGGTGAGAAGGTCGGCGCCTGGGATCAGACGAAGGGCGCCTGGGTCGATCTCCCGCAGGACTACTTCGCGGACATCAACCGCGGGATGAAGATCGCCAAAAAACAGGCGCCGCCCGCGCTGATCTTCCTCCCCATTCAGGCCCCCGAGGAGGTGCAGAAATGAGAGCCGCTCTCTGCATCGCCACCGCAGTGGTCGCGATCCTCGCCGGCGGTCCGGCGCGCGCCGCACCGGCCGGCTCGCTCGACGAGCTCCTCAACCAGGTCGAGAAGGGCTACCGCACCGAGAAGGACGCGATCGACAAGCGCGTCAACGAGTTCGCTGCCTCCAAGGAGCGGCAGAAGGAGCTCTTCCAGAAGGCGTCGGCCGAGCTGGCCGCGCTGGAGAAGCAGGGCGCGGCCTACGAGGTCGAGTTCACCAAGAACGAGCGCCTCCTCGCCGAGCAGGAGCAGGAGCTCCGCACCCGGCTGGGCAACATGGGTGAGCTCTTCGGCGTGATCCGCCAGGTCGCCGGCGATGCCCGCGCGAACCTCGACGCCTCCGTCGTCAGCGCCGAGTACCCGAAGCGCGGCGAGATCGTCGCGCCGCTCGCCGAGAGCGACTCACTGCCGTCCGTCGATCAGCTCGAGAAGCTGTGGTTCATGATGCAGCAGGAGATGACCGCCTCCGGGAAGGTCACCCGCTTCGAGGCGCCGGTCGTCCTCGCCAACGGCAAGGAGGCGAAGCAGCAGGTCGTCCGCATCGGGGCGTTCAACGTGGCCACCGGCGACAGCTATCTCGAATGGCTGCCCGACGTCGGCAAGCTCTCCGAGCTCGCGCGGCAGCCTGCGGGTCACATCCGCGCCGAGCTCAAGCATTTCACGCACGCACCGGCCGGCTCGGGCCTGGTGAAGGTCGCGCTCGATCCGTCCCGCGGTCGCATCCTCAGCCTGCTGGTGGAGACGCCCACGTTCCTCGAGCGGATCGATGAAGGCGGCGTCATCGGCTACATCACGATCGTGATCGGCATCCTCGCCGGGATCATCGGCTTCTTCCGGCTCGCGATCCTCACCGTGATCAATGGACGGGTGAAACGCCAGACCACCACGCGCCAGGCTTCGAGCAAGAACCCGCTCGGCCGGATCATGTCCGTCTACCAGTCGCACGCCGGCGTCGATCCCGAGACGCTCGAGAAGAAGATGGACGAGGCGATCATCCGCGAGACCTCGCGGCTCGAGAGCCTGCTGTGGTTGGTCAAGGTGGTGTCGGTCGCGGCGCCGCTGCTCGGTCTCCTCGGCACGGTCACCGGCATGATCGCGACGTTCCAGGCGATCACGCTGTTCGGCACCGGCGATCCGAAGCTGATGGCCGGCGGCATCTCGGAGGCCCTGGTCACCACCATGATCGGGCTGTTCGTCGCGATCCCGCTGGTCGTGCTGTACGCGGCGCTCACCAGCACGCTCCGGCGCATCACCGATGTCCTCGACGAGCAGAGCGTCGGGCTGGTCGCGCTGGCCGCCGAGCAGAGCCACGCGGAGACCGGCGATCAATGAACCGGCTCTACATCAACTTCCTCGAGATCACCGAGCTCGGGGGGATCATCATGGGGCCGCTCTTCGTGGTCTGCCTCGTGATGTGGACGCTGATCGTGGAGCGGTTCGTCTACTTCTGGTTCTTCCACGCCCGGGTGGTGGCCGAGACCAAGGCGATGTGGCGCGACCGCACCGACAAGCGCTCCTGGTACGCGGCCCGGATCCGGGAGCTCTGGATCTCGCGCGTGTCATCGCGGGCGCGGGGCTGGACCGACGTCATCGGCACGCTGGTCAGCGTCTGCCCGCTGCTCGGCCTGCTCGGGACGGTGCTCGGGATGCTCGAGGTCTTCCATTCGATCGCGGTCTCGGGTCACGGAAACGTGCGCGCGATGGCGGCCGGCGTCTCCGAGGCCACGGTGTCGACGATGGCCGGGCTGATCGCGGCGCTGTCGGGGATGTTCTTCGGGATCCGGCTGGTCCGGCGCGTCGAGCAGGAGCGCCGTCGGATCGACGACCTCCTGGTGATCGAGTGAGGAGCCCATGAGCAGGCGGAGAACTTCGTCATCGAGCGAGGATGAGGCGAGCATCGATTCTCACGCCCATCATCGACATGTCGTTCATCATGCTGATCTTCTTCATCGTCACCGCGTCCTTCATCAAGGAGTCCGGGATCGACGTGAACAAGCCCGGTGCGGTGACCGCGGAGCGGAAGGAGCGGGCTTCCATCCTGGTGGCGATCGATCCCGAAGGCACCGTGTGGATCGACAAGCGCGCCGTCGACATCCGGGCGGTCCGCGCGAACATCGAGCGGCTGCACGCCGAGAACCCCCAGGGCTCCGTCGTCATCCAGGCCGACAAGGACTCGAAGAACGGCATCCTCGTCCATGTGATGGACGCGGCGCGGCAGGCGGGCGTCGACAACGTCTCGCTGGCCGCGGAACCGACCGAGGAGTGAGTCGTGGGCTTTGGGCGGTATGCGGCAGCCTTCGCGATGTCGTGCCTGATCGTCTTCGGGCTGTTTCAGTTCATGCATCGCATGGTGACGTTCGCCGAGGCCTCGCTGCGAGAGCGCAAGTCGATGGGCCGCATCGACTTCGTGCGGTTGCGCCGGGAGTCGTCCACCCAGAAGAAGGAGCGCACGCTCCCTCAGAAGCCCTCGGCGAAGCAGCAGCCCGAGGCCCCCAAGATGCAGATGCCCACCGTCGGCGGGCCGGGGGCCACCTCGATCGCCGTCGACGCGCCGCCGATGGACACGAAGGTCGACATGCAGGGTGGGCTCGATCTGGGCGCCGCGTCGAGCGACACCGAAGCGGTCCCGGTGGTGCGCGTCGAGCCGATCTATCCCCAGATCGCCGCCCAGCGGAGCATGGAGGGCTGGGTGCTGCTCAAGTTCGACATCGGACCCTCGGGGAACGTCCAGAACGCCAAGGTGGTGGAGTCGGATCCGCCGCGCATCTTCGACGAGGCGGCGCTCAACGCGGTGAAGAAGTGGAAGTACAAGCCGCAGGTCCGGGAAGGTAAGCCGCTCACGACCCGCGGCATCACGGTCCGCCTCACCTTCAAGCTGGAGAAATGATGCGTGCCGCCGTCCCTCTGCTCCTGGTGGGAGCGCTGCTGTCGGGTCCTGCCGCCCTCGCGGAAGAGGACGAGGACGCGCACAAGCAGTTCACGGTGAGCCCCTGGGCGTACGAGCGCCTCAGCGAGGCCCACGAGCTGATCGGGAAGGGCAAGCTCGACAAGGCGATCGACGTCCTGGACGGGATCGAGCGCAAGCACCTCAACGATCACGAGAAGTCGCTGTGCCTGCAGGCCCGCAGCCACATCTTCGCGGCGAAGGAGAAGTTCAGCGAGGCCGCCAAGGTGCTGGAGCAGATGCTCGCGCTCAACGCGCTCCCCGACTCGACGCTTCAGCAGTCCCGCTACAACCTGGGCCAGCTCCACCTGGCGCTCAAGCAGTACGCGAAGGCGATCCAGGTGTTCACCGCCTGGCTCAAGAAGGTCGAGAATCCCACGCCGGCGGCGTACTACACCATCGCTGTGGCCTATACGCAGGGGAAGCAGCTCCGGCCCGCGCTTCAGTACGCGCAGAAGGCGGTCAGCGGTACCAAGAGCCCTCAGGACAGCTGGCTCCAGCTCCTCCTGTCCCTTCAGTTCCAGCTCAAGGAGTTCGCGCCGGCGACGACGACGCTCAAGACACTGCTCGGCCGCCAGCCGAAGAAGAAGGTCTACTGGCTCCAGCTCGCATCCGCGTACGAGGAGCTCAAGGACCCGAAGCGTGCGCTCGCGGTCATGGAGCTCGCGTATCGGACCGACGTGCTCGAGCGACCGGACGAATACGTAAACTTAGTGCAACGCTTGATCTCACAAGGCGCCGCGGAGAAGGGCGCGAAGGTTCTCGAGGACGTGCTGCGCGACAAGAAGGTCCCCGAGAACGCGGACAACTTAAAGCTGTTGGCAAACGCCTGGCTAAATGCCAGAGAGCGAAAGAAGGCGCTCGAGTCGTTGAGCCGCCTGGCCAAGCTCGATTCGACGGGAAAGACGAACCTGCGGATCGCGCAGGTGAACATCGAGATGGAACGCTGGGATGAGGCCACTCGCGCGCTGAAGGCCGCCATCGCCAAGGGCGGACTGGACAACCCGGGGCAGGCCCATCTGCTGCTGGGTACGGTCTACGTCAACACGCAACGTTACGATGCCGCGCGCCAGGCATTTTCGGAAGCAAGAAAGTTCCAACAGACCGAGTCGTCGGCCACTCGATGGCTCGGCTACCTAGAGAAACAGAAGAATCCGTAGGGACGGCCAAGTATTCAAGGGAGGAAGAGAATGCGCCGAGCTCCAAAGACATTAAGAAGGAGTCTTCGAATCGGTGGGAGAGTAGTCCTGGCGACCGCGCTCCTGGGATTGAGCGCCGGCTCAGCCCAGGCGCAGGACGTCGGCACCTCGTCCGCCAGCGAGATGCCGCCGCCGATGGAGCCCCCACCGGCGGAACCACCGACCGCCGACGCGACCCCGCCGCCGGCCCCCGTGGCCCCGACGGAGGCCGAGAAGAAGAACGCCGAAGAGCTGGTCGTCACCGGATCGCGCATCAAGCGCGTCGATCTCGTGACGCCCGCGCCCGTCGCCGTTCTGACCAAGGAAGAGTTCCAGGACTCCGGCCTGTCGTCGATCGGCCAGATCCTGCAGAACCTGCCCTCGCAGTCGAACGCCATCAACGTCCAGTTCAACAACGGCGGTGACGGCTCGACCCGCGTCGCGCTCCGCGGCGTGGGCGACGCCCGCACGCTGGTGCTCCTCAACGGGCGCCGGTTCGTGGCCGGCGGTCTGGGCGCCGATCCCTCCGTCGATCTCAACGCGATCCCGATCTCTATCATCGATCGCGTCGAGGTCCTGAAGGACGGCGCGTCCGCCATCTACGGTTCGGACGCCATCGGCGGCGTGGTCAACATCATCACGAAGAAGGACTTCTCCGGCGTGGAGGGCGCGGTCTACACCGGCAGCGGCCAGGTCGGCGGGCTCATCTACGACCTCTCGCTGACGGCCGGCCACACCAGCGACCGCGGCAACGTCCTCTTGTCGTTCAGCTACTACAACCAGGGCGACATCTTCGCGGGCGACCGCGACTTCTCGAACCCCGATCGCGACATCGACTACGCGTCGGGCGAGATCATCTCGCTGGGGTCGAGCTCGATCCCGCAGACGCTGATCACCGATTACGGTCCGGACGAAGGCTGCGACGGCTGCGGCAACGCGGCCTGGCAGGCGGTCGTCGCCACGGATCCCGAGGGTGGACAGTACCTCAACGACAAGCAGAACGGCGGCTGGCGTCCCTATGACGGGAGCGGCACGATGGATACCGGCGAGGGCGATCAGTACAACTATCAGCCGGAGAACTATCTCCTCACGCCGCAGACCCGCTACAGCCTGTTCGCCACCGGTAACTACGAGCTGGTCAAGCGCATGGTCAACGTGTTCGGCGAGGCGTCCTACACGAACCGGCAGTCGGATCAGCTCCTCGCGCCGGAGCCGCTCTTCACCATCACGGAGGGCATCGTCACCTCCGCCAACAACCCGTACAACCCGTTCGGACGTGACTTCATCGACATTCGGCGCCGACTCGTCGAGGCCGGTGATCGCCGCTTCCTCGAGGACGTGGACACCTACCGCGCGGTGGTGGGCATCAACGGCGGGCTGCCGGAGGGCATGAGCGTGCTCAGCGACTGGACCTGGGACGCGTCGTTCATCTACGGCCGCACCGAGGGCACCCAGACGAAGCAGGGCAGCGTGGTTCGCAGCCGGCTGATCAACGCGCTCGGACCGGGTTACATCGACGGCGACGGCGTGGCCCAGTGCGGCTCGCCGGACGCGCCCATCGACGGCTGTGTACCGCTGGATCTGTTCGGCGGTGAAGGCGCCATCACGCCCGAGATGCTGCGATACATCCAGTACACCGGCGTGGCGCGCGGCTTCTCGCAGCAGCAGATCGTCGATGTCGGTATCGGCGGTCCGCTGTTCAGCCTCCTCGATCACGACGTCGGTCTGGCCATCGGGTACGAGTGGCGTCGTGAGGAGGGCGGGTTCCAGCCCGATCCGCTCACCGCCTCCGGCGACACCACCGGCAACAAGGGTGAGGCCACCCTGGGCAACTATCGGACGAACGCGGTGTACGGCGAGCTGGACATTCCGCTCGCGTTCAACGTCCCCGCGATCGAGCTGTTCGAGCTGACCGGCGCCCTCCGGTTCGTCAACTACAATACGTTCGGCTCCGAGCTGACGTGGAAGGCCGGCGCGCGCTGGCAGCTGTTCGAGCACCTGGCGCTCCGTGGCTCGGCCTCACGGTCGTTCCGCGGGCCGTCGGTCTCGGAGCTCTTCTCTGGTCAGGCGGACGACTTCCCGAACGTCTCGGATCCTTGCGCGGATCCGCAGACCGACGTCCAGACGGCCAACTGCACGGCGGACGGCGTTCTCAACAACGACAACCGCACCCAGCTCCCGGCTCGCGTCGGCGGCAACCCGGATCTCGGCGCCGAGACGGCGGACGTGTTCACCGCGGGCGTCGTGTTCACGCCGAAGTTCGGGCGGTACCTCGACGGCCTGTCGGTCACGGTCGACTACTGGAACCTCGCCATCGACAACGCGATTCAGCCTGCGGGCGCGAACGTGCTCCTGGCGAACTGCTACAACAAGTCGGGCGCGGACCGGACGGACTGCGACAAGATCGTCCGCGGCGCGGGCAATCTGATCACGAGCATCGTCGACACCGAGACCAACGTCGGCGGCACGCGCACGGCGGGCATCGACATGGGCCTCATCTACCGGATCCCGACGGACATCGGGAACTTCCGCTACTCGTTCGAGGCCACCTGGCTGCAGAAGTACAACACCATTCAGCCGGACGGCTCGATCATCACGGGCAAGGGCGTGTACGACCTGGGTGTGTATCCGGACTGGAAGTTCAACACCACGCTGAGCTACGGCATCAAGGGCTTCGCGATCGGCTTCAATGTTCGCTTCGTGAACGGCTTCAAGGAGTGCGAGGGCGATATCTGCACTCCGGATCCGGACACGGGTGAGATCCCGCCGCAGCGCAACGTGGACTCGTGGGTGAGCGGAGACGTGTTCGCCAGCTACCAGCTCGCTTGGGACTGGGGCTTGACGGACCTCTCGGCTGGCATCAACAACATCGCGAATGCGACGCCGCCGTTCATCGACAACGGTTTCCTCGCAAACTCGGATGCCTCCACCTACGACTACATCGGCCGGTACTTCTACTTCCGTCTCGGCCATACCTTCTAAGCTCGACTCGGTTCACAACCCACCTCGAGGGCGCGTGACGGCGCCCTCGAGGGTCGACACGGATCCATGGCGGCGTTATGGACGTCACCATGCGCATTCCTCCAGCTCTGTTATTTCTCGCGCCCCTCACGCTGCTCTCGAGCGGGGCCTCGGCGCAGGTCCTGGTCACGGAGGTTCAAGCCAACCCGATCTCGGGGCCCGACAATGACGAGTGGGTCGAGATCCAGAACACCGGGACGGCCTCGGTGAGCCTCGACGGATGGTCCCTCCACGACTACGTCGGCAACACGAATCCCACCAACGAATCGGACACGCGGTGGACCTTCCCGGCCGGGTCCTGGATCGACGCCGGTGAGGTGATCGTGGTGGCGCGCCAGGCGCTCGCCTTCAGCGACTCGCTGGGCGAGATCGCGACCTGGGAGCTGGCGAGCGGCAACGATGATCCGAACGTCCCCAACCTCATGCCCGTCGGGGGCAACAATTCGATCCAGCTCTCCAACGCCGGCACCGGCGACGCCGTGGTCCTCGAGGACGACCAGGGGAGCATCGTCTCCTACGTGGAGTGGGGCTCGCTCGATCGGAGCGTGCCCGGGCTTCCGTTCACTGCGATCGCGCCCGAGGGCGAGTCGCTGGTCCGCATCGACACCACCGGGAGCAGCGCGCAGGACTTCGTCATCGCGGTGACACCCACGCCGTTCGTCGGGTTCATGAGCTCGGCCACGCTGATCGTCAACACCACGGTCGCGCCACGGCACGCGATCTACGGCCGGCCCTACGATGTGACCACGACGGTGATGGACTCCGATGGGATCAACACGGTCGACATCTACTTCTCCACCGCCACCTCCTCCTCCGGCAACGCGGTGATGAACTACATCCCGACGACGATGACCTCGAGCGGGAGCACGTACACGTTTGGCAGCACCGAGGTGAACAACCTGGGCGCCGGGCTCGACTTCCCCGAGCCGGCCAGCTTCCACGAGCGCTACCTCCGCTTCTTCATCCTGGCCGAGGACAACAACCTCGACCTGACCAGCGAGCCGCCCGGTGCGGACGAGGGCGCGAACAACGCCAGCTATCTTCCGTCCTACGTGCAGAACGTCCTCCCCACGACGCCCACGCCGATCTCGGAGGCCCGGGAGCCGGTGGCGGAGGACGTGCCGGCCTGGATCGGGCATTCGGTGCGCGTGCGCGGCGTCGCGCTGATCGGCCCGCACGTCATGGATCCGGCCCGCACCCTCTTCACGCTCCAGGACAGCAGCAACGCGGCGATCGCGTACTTCTCGACCTCCTCCACCGCGCCGGCCTTCTCCGAGGGCGACGAGCTGGTGGTTACCGGCTCGATCAACGCGTTCCGCGGGAGCACGCAGCTCGAGGAGGGCGACATCGAGCTGACCGGCGCGACCGGCACAGTGCCCGAGGTCAACCTGACGCTCGAGCAGATCATCGCCGACGGGGAGCAGTACGAGGAGCAGCTGGTGAAGATCGACGACATCGACTTCGTCGCTCCGCGTGCCACCTGGCCGAGCGATCCGAACGACCTGGGGAGCTGGAACGTCCCCATCACCGATGGCACCAATCAGGTGACGCTGCGCGTGACGACCGGCGCCGACATCTTCGGCCAGGCGGCGCCGCAATACGGGTTCGACGTGCGCGGCGTGCTGAACGAGCGCGATGGGCAGTGGCAGATCTTCCCGCGTGGTGCGGGTGACATCTCGGCGCACCCGATGCCGCCCCCGACCGACGGCGGCGTGGTGGGGATGGACGGCAGCACCGGGGGCCCCGACGGCGGCGGCAATCGCCCGGACGCGGGGAGTGGAAGCGACGCGGGCACCAGCAACCCGGACGAGGGCGGCTGTGGATGCACCTCGACCCCCGGGCCCGCACACGGCGGCGGCGCGGTGTTCGGTTTGCTCCTCCTGGGGCTCTTCTTCTTCCGGCGGCGGAATTGAGGTAACACAATGGCCCGGTGACCATCGATAGCACCGCGGCTGCTGCGATCGACCTCGGGTCCAACAGCTTTCACATGATCGTCGGCCGTCTCGAGGGCGGCTCGCTCCAGATCATCGACAAGATGCGGGAGCGGGTCCGCCTCGGTGCAGGCCTCGACTCGAACCGCAACCTCACGCCGGAGGCGTCCGCCCGCGCGCTCGACTGTCTCAAGCGCATGGGTGAGCGCGTCCGCGAGATGCCGCGGGGGCGCGTCCGTGCGGTCGGCACGAACACGCTTCGACAAGCGAGGAACGGCGCCGAGTTCCTCGAGGAGGCGGAGGCAGCGCTCGGACATCCCGTCGAGGTGATCGCGGGCCGCGAGGAAGCGCGTCTGATCTATCTGGGCGCGGCGAAGATGAGCCCCAACGAGGGGCGCCGTCTGGTGGTCGACATCGGGGGCGGCTCCACCGAGTGCATCATCGGCGAGCGGCTCGACATCACGGTGGCCGACAGCCTCTTCATGGGTTGTGTGAGCTACTCGCTCAGGTTCTTCGGTGACGACAAGATCTCCGAGAAGAAATACGAGAAGGCGATGCTCTCCGCCGAGCTCGAGCTGGAGACGATCGCGAAGCAGTACCAGGCCGTCGCCTGGCAGACCTCGATCGGGTGCTCCGGGACCATCCACGCCATCAACAACATCCTGAAGACGAACGGCTGGGCGCCCGACGGGATCACGGCCAAGGGGATCAAGAAGCTCAGGAAGGAGCTGATCGATCAGGGGAGCGTCGACAAGCTCTCCATCCCCGGGTTGGAGCCCGACCGCAAGCCGGTGATCGCCGGAGGTACGGCGATCCTCGACGCCGTGTTCAGCGTGCTCGGGATCGAGAGGATGCGGCCTTCCCCTGGAGCGCTTCGGGAGGGCGTGCTGTTCGATCTCTTCGGACGAATCGCACACGAGGACATCCGCGACGTCACCATCCAAACGTTCGTGGATCGGTATCGGGTCGACGTCGCTCAGGCCGATCACGTCGCGCAGACTGCGCTGCATCTGCTCGACCAGGTGTCGGAGGACTGGAAGCTCAACCTCGAGCGTTCGCGCCAGCTGCTCTCCTGGGCCGCTCACCTCTACGAGATCGGGCTGACCGTGTCACACACCGGATATCAGAAGCATGGGGCGTATCTGGTGGAGAACTCCGACATGGCGGGATTCTCGCGCCTGGAGCAGTCGACGCTGGCCGTCCTGGTGGGAGGCCACCGGCGCAAGATCAAGCCCGAGCTGTTCGCACACCTCCCCAAGGCTGATGTGGCGGAGGTGATGAAGCTCCTCGGGATCTTCCGCCTGGCCACCCGCCTGAACCGCAGTCGCTCGACCGATCCGTCCGAGATCTTCCTCACCGCCAGCGGCGACACCCTGACCTTGCTCGTGCCGCGGTCCTGGCTGGACCGCCACCCGCTCACCCGCGAGGACCTCCAGGGCCAGCAGGAGCGGTTCCGCGCCATCGGGATCCGCTTCGAGCTTCAAGAGATCGCGAACTGAAGGAGTAACCTCTGGCCGGGCCGGAGCATACCAGCTCGAAGGGGCAGAGCGACGAAGCGCTCATGTCGGCCTACGTCCGCGGGAGCACGGCGGCGTTCGAGGAGCTCTTTCAGCGCTACGCTCCGGCATTGAAGCGAATGATGCTGAAGAACCACTGCACCGAGGATCTCGCGCACGATCTGGTTCAGCAGGCCTTCTTTCAGCTCCATCGAGCCCGCCTCGACTTCGATCCGGCACGGACCTTTCGCCCGTGGCTCTTCACCATCGCGATGAATCTCCTCCGCGGCCACTTCCGCGGGACGGCCCGCCGCCCCGAGTCCCCGCTCGAGGTCGACGGCGTCTCGGATCCTTCGGCCGAGGCCGTCGGCGTTTCGCGTCTGGTGGATGCGGAGGAGGCCCAGCGCGTGCGTGCCGCCGTGGCCCAGCTCCCCGACACCCAACGCGTCGTGATCGAGATGCACTGGTTCGAGGATCGGTCGTTCAAGGAGATCGCAGCCGCGGTCGGCGCCAGTCTCTCTGCGGTCAAGGTCCGCGCGCACCGCGGGTATCAAAGGCTCAAGACGCTGCTCGACGACCACGACGCGGAGGAGACAGCGTGACCACCTGCGACGATGTTCGGCCGCTGCTGGTCGCCGGCGCGAGCCTCTCCGAGGCGGCCGTGCTTGATCATCTGGAGAGCTGCGAGGAGTGCGCGGCAAGGGCGGAGGCATCGGGCCTCCTCGAGACGTCCTTCGGGCGCGGCGACCGCGAGCTGCGGGAGCTGCTGATCAAGACCGAGACCCGCATCTCGATGGACGCCACGGCTTCGGGATGGCTGAAGAGCCGGCGTACCTGGGTTCGCGCGCTGTTGGCCGTGGCGTCGGGGACGCTGATCTTCGTCTACGTCCTGATGTGGATGCGACGGCCCGACTTCGATGCCTACCCGCGGGAGCGGATGCTGCTCACGATCGGGATGATGCTCGGGCTGATGGTCGCCAGCTTGTGGATGGGGTTGCGCTCCCTGGGCCGCCCACCGCTCCCGACCTGGCTCCAGCGCGGGTTGACGACCGTGGGCGTGGTGGCGGCTTTCCTGCTGGCGGCGATGCCGAGCGGTTACCTGACACCGCAGCAGTTCGTCAGCATGGAGCTCATCGACGTGCTGGGGACACCGTGCTTCTTCCTGGGACTGCTGTTCGGGGTCCCGGTCTATGCGCTGGCGCGCGTGCTCGATCGAGGCGCGAACCCGTTCTCTGCGATCTTGGCCGCGCTGGCGGCCGGTCTCACGGGCAACCTGGTGCTCGACGTGCACTGTCCGCGCAGCGATCCGACACACCTGCTGTTCGGCCACTTCTCGGTGGTGCTCGTCTTCGTGCTCGCCGCGGGTTCTCTCTCGTGGATCGAGCGCCGCGTGCGACGCGCCCGTCGGGTATGACTCGATCCGGCGCGCAAAGTGTGCTGAGAAACCTGCGGTGACCAAGTCGAAGCTGAAGCAGGAGGTGCTCGATCTCTTCTGGCTCCTCGCGAACCCTCAGCGTCTTCGCATGTTCGAGCTGCTCGGCACCGGTGAGGCGCAGACGATCGACGAGCTCTCCCAGGAGGTCGGGATCAACACGTCCTCGATCAGCATGGCCCTGCGGCACTTTCGTACGTTCAGGTTTCTGACCGAGCTCGATCAGGAGGGGCGGCTCTACTACTACGGGCTCGACAAAGAGCGAATCGTGGCCGCGCTGTACGCGCTGGTGGCCGCGGCCGAGCTGGAGCTGACCCCGCGATCGAAGACCAAGAAGAAGAGCGCCAAGAAGAAGAAGAAGTGACCGTGCGCTGGCCCCGCTTCAAGATCATCTTCGCCGCGCTGGCGCTGCTCGCGGGCGTCCTCAGCTGGGGCGCGGTCTACCACAATCGCGAGCGCGACCAGCTCGCGATCGCGGAGGCGAAGCTCGATCGTGCTCTCGCCGACAAGCGCGCGATCGCCGCCGATCTCACCACGCAGACGGAGGCGCTCGCGGATCTCCAGCACCGGCTGGAGGAGGCGCGCCGCCGGACGACGCCGGACCTCGGAGCGCTGAAGACCGCGCTGGCTCCGCTGCACGCGACGCTGGTCCGCGAGGCCGGAGGTGCCGAGGCGCTGCTCCCGTTCACGCTGACCGGAACCCAAGGGTCGACGCTCACGGCCGCGCTCGACGTGCTCGCGGCGACGGGGCACCTGATCGACGGGCGCTCGGTCGAAGTCGGCGAGGGTGGCTGGAGCGCGGAGCTGGTCGGACACGTCTACGTTCCGGAGCCGCCGCTACCAGAGGCCCCGCCGGATCCGGTGCCCTGGTACGGATTCGTGAACACCTCGGTCCGCGAGCGGATCGATCGGAAGAAGGCCGAGCTGGCCTCGCTCGACCAGCAGCTCGGCCGGCTGGTGGAGCTGCCCGTCCTCGAGGACGAGCTCGACGCGCGCGCGGTCATGATCGACCGCTTCGGGCAGGACCGGATCGATCTCTTGGGGCTGGCCGGTTCGCTCTTCGGCGGCCCGCATCCGGTCTTTGTCACCGGTCGCCTGGAGCGATCGCCCTCCGCGGAGCGAGGCGGATTGCTGGGCCGCTTGGGGCGACCGATGAAAGATTCAGAGCTGACGGCCCTGTTCGGACCAGAGCTGACGGTCCGCATCGTTCGACGCTACGGTGACACCGTGGAGATCGCGTTCCACAGATGACCATGCGGGTCGGCCGGGTCGCGTTGATCGCCGGGCCGCTCCTGGCGCTCCTGGTCTACCTGGTCCTCCCCGACACGTACGGCCCCGACGCGGTCCCCTTCGCGCACGCAGGCAAGGCGTCCGCCGCGCTCGGCGTGTGGATGGCCGTGTGGTGGCTGACGGAGGCGGTGCACGTGTCGGTGACGGCGCTGCTCCCGATCCCGCTCCTCCCGCTGCTCGGAGCGACGAAGGTGGACGCGGCCACCGCGCCCTACGGCAACCCGGTCATCTTTCTGTTCATGGGCGGCTTCGTCCTGTCGCTGGCGATGGAGCGCTGGGGCCTGCACAAACGCATCGCTCTGGGCACGCTGCGCCTCGTGGGGAGCCGACCCGCGAACGTGGTGGGCGGGTTCATGCTCGCCTCGGCCTTCCTCAGCCTCTGGGTCTCGAACACCGCGACCGCCGTGCTGATGCTCCCGATCGGCCTCTCGGTGATCGAGACGGCGTTTCCGGCGGCCGGCGAGGCGCTGGAGCGGAAGGAGCTCCCGGAGGTCGGACGGAACTTCTGCATCTGCCTCATGCTCGGCATCGCCTACGCCTGCTCGATCGGCGGGCTCGGCACGCTGATCGGCACCCCGCCCAATCTCTTCCTGGCGTCCTTCGCGAAGGGTCAGCTCGGCCGCGAGATCACGTTCGCGCGCTGGTTGATCGTCGGCCTGCCGCTGGTGGCTGTCTTTCTGCCCCTGACGTGGCTGCTCTTGACGCGCGCGCTGTTCCCGATCCGCATCGAGTCGCTCCAGGGCGGCGAAGACTTCGCGAAGCGCGCCTACGCGGAGCTCGGGCCGATGAAGCGCGGTGAGTGGATCGTCCTCTTCCTCTTCGCCTGCGCGGCCGGTCTCTGGATCTTCCGCCCGCTGATCCCGATCCCTGGACTCTCCGACACCTCGATCGCGATGACCGTCGCGATCCTGACATTCGTGCTCCCGGTCGAGCGCGCCGGGGGCAAGACCATCTCGGTGCTGGACTGGTCGGCGATGAAGCGGCTCCCCTGGGGCATCCTGCTCCTCTTCGGCGGCGGACTCAGCCTCGCCGACGCGCTCGAATCCACGGGGGTCAGCCGACTCATGGGCGCCGGCTTCTCCTCGCTCGGCGCCCTCCCGCACGTGGTGATCGTGTTCGGCGTCGTCACCACGATCGTGTTTCTCACCGAGCTCACCAGCAACACCGCCACCGCCGCCACGCTGGTGCCGATCCTCGCCGGCGTGGCTGGCGGGCTCGGGATCGATCCATACCTCTTGATCGTGCCGGCGGCGATCTCGGCCAGCTGCGCGTTCATGCTCCCCGTCGCGACCCCGCCGAACGCGGTCGTCTTCGGCTCGGGCTTCGTCTCCATCCGCCAGATGGCCCGCGCCGGGCTCTGGCTCAACCTGATCGCGATCCCGCTGGTCATGGTGGTGACGTACCTGTTGGTGCCGCTCCTCTGAGCCGGCGACGTAGACGTCACCACGCTCCCGCTCGCTCCACGAGATCGCCACCGGCAAGCTCGTCCCGAGCGGGACCGCAAATCTCTACTGGTTATGGCTGGATGCGAGGCTCGGTCGAAGGTGGCTCCGCGCCTTCGAACCGGGCGAGAAGGCCGGGCATTGCCTGCTCCGAGAAGAGGGCCCCGATGGCGGCGATTTCTCTCGCGCGACCAAAGTCGAGCCAGCCGACCTCTTGCACCGGAATGCTGATGACCAGCGGTGCACCGCGGAGTTGCTCCCGGACCAGCGCCGTGTGCACGAGGGCAGCGGCGCGGACGGCGATTTCATGCGTGCTCCCATAATCCTGAACGATCCGCTGGGGACGCTCTAGCTGAATTGCACAGACGGGAGACTGCAATCCGAGGTTTGTCCCGGCCACAATGGGGACCTCGGCCATGGTGGACCCATCGATCAGCAGGCGGTCAACCCAAGGTTCAGGTGGGAAGAGGCCCGGAATGGCGCAGCTCGCTCGGAGAGCCCGGTGCAAGGAGCCATGCAGCAGCACCGCCGATCTCCCCGCGATCAGATCGGTGGCCGCCGCCGCGAATGGTAAACCGAGCGATTCTATGGGCCGATCCTCGCCGACGAGGCTCCGAATAAACTCTGTGAAGAGCTCGTGCGTCACCGCGGATAGATCAGTATCGGAAAGGAACGCCATGCTGCTCTCGCGGAAGTAGCTCTCCCTGGACCGCGGCACGTTGGATCGGCTACGGAACCTTACGAACGCTCGACGTATTTGCCGATAGGGCGCGCTTCGTGGGAATGCCAGGAAGCGCTCGACGATCTCGTCTTCCGTGAGACCGGACGCGAACATCGCTCCGACGAGAGCACCAGCGCTGGTTCCCGCGATCCCCGTGATGCTCACGCCGTGGCGACGGAGCGTCCGGATGACACCGATGTGGGCCATCGCTCGGGCCGCGCCCCCGCCGAGAGCGAGTGTGACCTGAGCGCCCGCAGGAACTGACGGAACCCTGCGCCCCTGCGCTCGGGCTGGCTGCGACCGCAGCTCGGCGCCCGAGGGCGCGGTCAGCCGCTCTCCTTCAATCCTCATGCACTGCTCCAGCAGGTCTGCTGCGCTCTCCGTCTCCGGGCCTGAGCTGGCAATGCGAACCAAGACCTGCACCTCTTCGGGGAGGCGTTCAGGTCCCTCGAGGAGGGCTGAGCCGAGACGCGCAATCAACGAATTCGCCACGTGAGCTGACGCGCCGGGAAGCACCGTCAGATAACTCGACTCCGAAATTCGACCCACCGCGTCGGTCAACCGGAACAGGTGCGTGGTCGCTTGCTGTAATCGATCGTGCGCACGCCGACGGACAGCATCCGAACACCAGTTCGGCACTACCAGATCGAGGTGCAGCGCAAGCAACGAGCGAGACTTCCTCCGCGCCCGGCGGATCTCGAAATCCAGCACTTCCAGGATGACTTCTCGGCTGGTTAGTCCGCTCTCAGGATCCACCACCTCCGGAAAATCAGCGGTTGACTCGCCGACATCCTGGGTCAGGAGCGCGACGACCTGGTTGACGAAATCGAGAATGCTTGCCTCGTTGTGCCCAGCGGACCGGAGCTCACGATAGACCGTACGTGCGATGATGGACGTCGCGCGGAAGAGCTCACCAGGGCCTCTCGCAGCCATGAACCATCCCTACCCTAGGGTCGATTTGATTGCGACTTGTGGAAAGGTAATCGCAACGGAGCTCGAGCGGTTGTTCGTGCTTCGGCGCGTCTGCCGTCGAGCACAACGACGAGCTCGGCGTGCCGTCCTGGAGGAGCCGCTCCCGATCGCCGATCGACGTAGAAGCCCGCGAGCAGGGCGTAGCGCTCGGCGATAGTCGTGATCTTGCCGGACGAGAGCAGCATCCACCGGGTCGGCGACGTGTGCTTCGTCGAAGACGACACGGTCGAGTGGCGCAAGCCGGAACCTCACTCGTACCGCAGCGCTTCGACCGGGTTGAGCCGGGAGGCGCGCCAGGCGGGGAACAGTCCGAAGACCACGCCGGTGAGGACGGCCAGGCCCAGGCCGAGGGCGATCGACCAGGGGACCACGTGGAAGCTCCAGGATCCGAACGCCTGGCGGAGGCCGAACGCGACCAGCCAGCAGGTGCCGATCCCTCCCAGGACGCCGACGACGCCGCCGGCCAGGGAGACGGTGGCGGCCTCCAGCAGGAACTGCACCCAGATCGCCCGGGGATTGGCGCCGACGGCGCGGCGGATCCCGATCTCTCGGGTCCGCTCGGTGACGGTGACCAGCATGATGTTCATGATGTTGATCCCGCCGACGAACATCGACATCAGCCCGGTGCCGACCAAGAGGATCTCGATGATCGAGATGATGAGGTGCTCCTGCTGGTCACCCTTCCGATCGTCGAGCTTGAAGTTCTTCACTCCCAGGTGGCGGCGCAGCAGCACCTTCTCGGCGACCGCGCCGATCGTGTTCATCCAGCGCTCGGTCGCGCCGGAGCCGCGCACCCGGAGGAAGATCGAGTCGACCCGATGCGTGGGCGAGAGCGCGGCGTCGTAGGCCACCTGCGGGATCAGCACCTTGCGGTCCCACATCCAGGTGCCCGTGCCGTGGCCCATGGTGGGCTTGTGCGCCAGGATGCCGACGATCGTGAAGCTGAGGTGATCGATCGTGAGCTGGCGGCCGAGCACGTTTTCGTCCTTGTCGAGGAGCTCCTCCCAGATCTCGTGTCCGATCACCGCCACGCGGCGTCCCGCGTCCATGTCGGTGTCGTCGAGGAAGCGTCCGATCTGCACGTTGAGCCGGTAGAGGTCGATCGAGCCGGGATTTCCGCCGACCAGCCGGACGCGCTTCTGCCGGCCCTTCCAATAGGCGCGCGCCTCGAGGCGGCTCTCGATGGCGACGTCGACCGAGGGGAGCTGCGGCGACCCGTCCAGGGCGTGTCCGTCGCTTCGGGACAGCTCGCGCTGGGCCTTCTCGAGCTGGTTCGCCGGCGCCTCGTCCTTGTCGATGCGGAGCGTGTCGGTGTCGTTGATGCCCTGGTTCATCTTGACCAGCGACTCCTCGGCGCCCTGGAGCAGGCCGGCCAGCATGACGATCGAGCCGGTGCCGATCACGATGCCGAGGAGGGTCAGCGCCGAGCGCGCGCGGTTGATCGCGAACGTGTGCGTGATGCCGCGGAGGTGGTCGAGCGTTCTCATCGCCGGATCGCCTCCACCGGGTCGAGCCGGCCGGCGCGTCGGGCGGGGAAGAAGCCGAAGACGACCCCGATGCCGATCGAGACGATCAGCGCGATCATCACCGCCGCGTACGAGATCTCGCCGATCCACAGCGGCTGCAGCTTCAGGATCAACAGGTTGGCCCCGACGGCGGCCGCCACTCCGGCCAGGGTGCCCGACAGCCCGCCCGCGCCCGCCAACACGGCGGCCTCGCACAGGAACTGGGAGGCGATCGCGCTGGGGCTGGCGCCGAGCGCCTTGCGGATGCCGATCTCCCGGGTCCGCTCCGAGACGCTCACCAGCATCATGTTCATGACGCCGATCCCACCGACCACCAGCGCGATGCCGGCGATCAGACCGACCACCGCCTCCATCGTCGCGAACATCACGTCGAGCTGGGCCATAAACGCGTTGAAGTCCCAGATCTGGAAGTCGTCGATCGCGCCGTGACGATCCACCAGGATCGCGTTGGCGATCCGCTTCACGATGTCGTTCGAGGTGACCGCATCGGTGCGGATCTGGATGAACGATCCCGAGACCACCTTCGGCCGCGTGTCCGCGAGCGTATCGTGCGGCATCGCGACGAAGTCGAGCCATTCGAAGCCGAAGTTGGTGTCCCAGTGATCGACCTTGGCGAGCTTGCCGATCACCTGGCACCGATCGCCGTCGACGGAGATCCAGCGGCCCACCATGCGCTGCCCCTCGCCGAGCTTGTCCGCCAGGTCGTGTGCGATCACGCAGACCCGCGCATGCTGGCGATTCTCCTCCTCGGTGAAGAGACGACCGTCCTCGATCCGCAGGTTCAACACGGCGAAGAAGCCGGCGTCGGCTGCCACCAGATCGCTCCGAACGGTGGTGCCGCGGTCGTCCAGGACGTCGGAGCGACCCAGCGTGGCGTACATCGAGCGCGCGGCGGTGTGGGGCAGCGCCGCGAACAGGAGGTCCCGATCCCGCTCGGAGATCTCGCCACGGGAGGCGCTGGCGCGGTTGGGGACACGCTCCGGCTGCTTCGGGGCGATCATGATGATCTGCGCGCCGCCCAGCTCCTGGATGTCGCGGACCAGCGTGGTGAGCCCGCTCTCGGCCAGCGAGGACATGAGCACGATCGAGAACGCGCCCAGCGTGATGCTGGAGACAGTCAGCGAGGAGCGGAACTTGTGGGCCCGCAGCGCTCGCAGCGCGATCCGAACGTACTCGCGCCACATCAGAGCTTGACCTCGTTGTCCTTCGAGGAGGCCGGATCGATCAGCAGCGCCTCACCCTCCTCGACGCCGGAGGTGATCTCGATCTCCCGGTCGTTGCGCGCGCCCAGCTCCACCTCGGCCTGGGCGGTCGTCTCCTTTCCCTCGGCCATGATGATCTTCGTGACGTACGCCTTGCCTTCCTTCTTGACGACGGCCTCGATCGGGACCGCGAAGACGTTCGCGCGGGTCTCGATCTGGAAGCGTACGTCGGCGGTCATGCCCGGCTTGATCGAGTCGTCCACCGCCACCAGCGTCGCCTCCACCGGGAAGACCTCGATGTCCTTGTTCTTCGCCGCCTTGACCGCAGCCGGCGCGGTCTTCGTGACCTTGGCCTCGAAGGTCTTGCCGGGCAGCGCGTCGAACGTGAGCGTCGCCCGCTGGTCCAGCTGGATGCGGGCCACATCGATCTGGTTCAGCTCGCACCGCACGATCAGCGTCGAGAGATCGCCGATCGTCAGCAGTGGTCGCCCCTCGAACGTTTGCTGGACCCCTGGCGTCACCACCTCGCCCTGCTTGATCCCGAGCTCCAGTACGGTCCCGTCGATCGGCGAGGTGATGCGCGTGTAGCGCAGGCGATCGCGGGCGGTCTCGAGGGCGATCTGCGCGCTCCGGAGGGCCACCGTCTTCGCCTTGAACTCGTTCATCGCCAGGTCCACGTCGACCTGGGCCACGCCGCGGTCGGCCAGCCCACGCTTCTTCCGGTCGAGGTTGAGCTGGGCGAACTCGAGCCCGATCTTGGCCATCGCCACGTCGGCGTCGGCCCGCGCCACCTCACGCTCGTAGTCGATCGGATCGAGCCGCAGCAAAAGCTGGCCCTTCTTCACGTGGACGCTCTCGTCCACCGGTACCTCGACGACCTGGCCCGCCACCTTCGACTTGATCTCGATCTTCTCCTCCGGTTCGACCTTGCCGGTGTCGACCACCTCGATGGCGAGATCGTGCCGTTTCACGGTCACGCGGAGGGCGGCGTCCTTGGAGATCGTCTGGGCGTCCGAGCGCGTGCTCAGATAGATGCCGGTGCCGATGGCGCCGGCGACAGCGAGGACGAGCATCCAGCGAATCTTGACCTTCATTCTTTGTCTCCGATGATCGATCCGAGCGACGCGTCGAGCTCGAGCCAGGCGAGCTGCAGCTCGGAGGTGGTGTCTGCAATCCGGCGCTCGACGTCGAGTAGCTCGATCTCCGTATCGAGCAGCTCGAACACCAGCGCCTCGCCGTTCTCGTAGCGCTTCTGGATGATCTCGACGTTGTCCCGCGCGACCGCCTCCGCAGGCGCCAGCCGCGACCGCACCTGGTGGAGGTGGAGCACCCGCGCCCGGGCGGTGCGGACGTCCGACTCGACGACACGCCCGACGCGGCGGATCTCTTCGGCGAGGCGCGACTGCTCGTACTCGGCGTCCTTCACGGCGGTGTACGTGTTGAGCGTGTCGAAGAGGTTGATCGAGAGCGTCGCGCCGACCTGGAAGTCGCCGGCCGTGTTCGAGAACGGGTTCGTGGAGGCGAACACGGCGCGCGATCCGACGCCGGCCAGGAAGGGGTTGTTGCCGTACTGGAAGAGGCCGAACACGCTCAGCTGGGGGTAGTAGCCCGACGCGGCGATGTCGACCGACTCCCGCTGCGCGTCGAACCGCTTCTTCGCCGAGAGCACCTCCGGGCGCGCGCCGAGCGCGTCGTCGATCAACCGGTCGACCGGGGGCGGCAGCCGCTCGGGGATACGCGGCTCATCGATCAGGGTCACGCGGTCGTCGATGCCCAGCGCCACCGCGAGCTGCGCGGTCGCCTCCAGGAGCGAGCCGTCGAGGTCCGCGAGAGTGACCTCCTGGAGGAGCCGGCGCGAGCTCGCGCGGTTCTCGTCGATCGCGGAGGCCAGCCCGGCTCGCACCCGCGAGCGCGCGATCTGCTCGGCGTTGCGGAGGCGATCGAGCGCCCGGGCCTGCACGTCGCGGAGCAATCCGAGCTTGCGGACCGACCAGTAGGCGCGGGCCACCGCCAGCGACACGTCCTTCCTCTGGGACCGCACGTCCTGATCGGCGGCATCCTCGAGGTCTTCGGCTCGCCCGACGTTCGACTCGACGCGGAAACCGGAGAAGACCGGCACGTTCAGGCTGGCGGACGCGTTCGACAGGCCGAGGCCGCCGGTGAACGCGCCCTCCTGATCTCCGCCGATGTTGGACTGCGTCCACAGCTCCTGGAGCTGCGCGTCCACCTTGAGACTGAAGCGATCGAGCTGCGCGCGCAGGACCGCCAGCTGAGAACGATCGCGGACGATCCGCGCGGCGCCTACGGTCGGGTCGGTCCCGAGGGCCAGCTCCACGGCTTCATCGAGCGTGAGCGTGCGCGTGGCCGTCTCGCTCGGCGGAGCGCCGAGCAAGAGGAGAATCAAGGCGCAACTCATCTTGCGGTCTCTCCGATCTGATCGGATACGATCGATCCGTCCTTGAAGGTCACGACGCGCTCGGCGTAGCGGGCGATGCTGGGATCGTGGGTGACCAGGACGACGGTCATCCCCTCCTGGTGCAGCTGGCAGAACAGCTCCATCACCTGTCCGGTGGTGGCCGAGTCGAGGGCGCCGGTCGGCTCGTCGGCCAGGAGGATGAGCGGCTGGTTCACGATGGCGCGGGCGATGGCGACGCGCTGCTGCTGGCCGCCCGACAGCTCGGTGGGGAGGTGGTCGACGCGGCCCTCCAGCCCGACCCGCTCGAGCGCCGCCAGCGCCTTCCTCCGGCGGACCGACGGACTCACGCCCCGATAGACCATCGGCAGCTCGACGTTCTCCACCGCCGAGTAGCGGGGCAGCAGGTTGAAGGACTGGAAGACGAACCCGATCTTGCGATTCCTGAGCTCGGAGAGGGCGTATTCGTCGTAGGCCTCGACGGCCTCGCCGTCGAGGAAGTACCGGCCCGAGTCCGGGCGGTCGAGGGTCCCCACCACGTTGAGGAGCGTCGATTTGCCCGAACCCGAGGCGCCCATGACGGCGACCATCTCTCCGCGCTGGATGGAGAAGGAGATCCCCCGGAGCGCGTGGAGCGCGACGTCGCCCATCCGGTAGACCCGCGCCACCTCTTCCAGCCGAACCAACGGCGTCATGCCGGCGCCGTACGCAAGCGGCGTACCGTTGTCCACCCCTGCAGTCCCGGGTGTGCGTGCAGTCAAAAGGCTGCACCGCGCGCAGCCGGAGGAAGGCGGCCCGCCGGCCTGCGTACGATGATTCGAATGACGCTCAGTCCGCGCGTAATCGCCCAACGCACCATTCCTTCCGTGGCGCTGATCTCCACACCGACCGGGCTGGGGACCGGCTTCGTGGTGCGCGCCGACGGCCGCATCGCCACCAACCATCACGTGGTCGACGGCGCGCTCGAGGCGGTCGTGACCCTCGGCGAGGTCGAGTATCGAAACGTCCGCGTGGTGGCCTCCGACCCGAAGCACGACCTCGTGCTGCTCGCGATCGACGCCCTCGACCTGCCGGTGCTCCCGCTCGGCGACAGCACCGACGTTCACCCTGGGCAGGAGGTGGTCGCGATCGGGCATCCGCTCGGGCTTGGCAACACGATCAGCGACGGGCTCGTCAGCGGCATCCGCGAGCTGGGGCCCGGCATGCGCTTGCTCCAGGTGTCGGCGCCGATCTCCACCGGCTCGTCGGGTGGACCGCTCCTCGACGAGCAGGGCCGTGTCATCGGGATCTCCACCCTGGTGGTGACGAAGGGTCAGAACCTCAACTTCGGCGTGCCCGTGAACTACCTCAAGGAGCTGATGGCGGCGCCGGAATCGTCGATGACGCTGGCAGAGATGGCGCGCGACTACGTGCGTCCCGTCCCCGAGCGCTCCGTCCCTGCTCACGACCTGGCCGTGCTCGAGGACTGCTCCCCGGAAGAGGTCGCGATGGTCGAGCTCGAGATCGCCCGCGCGATCGGGGTAGGCGCGCCGCTCTACAACGACGGTCACCACGAGGCGTGCTTCCGCGTGTACGAGGGAACTGCGCTGTCGCTCCGCGACCGCCTCGGCTCGGTCAACCGGGTGGCGGCGGCGCTGATCGGCGGCGTCGAGACCGCGGCTCGGGCGCCGGACTACACCGCGAAGGCCTGGGCGATGCGGGACGCCTTCGACGGCGTCCTCGACGTCATCGATCGCAAGCTGAGCGAGATGGGCGGCGCGAAGAAGAAGCTCGAGCGAAAGGTTCCGCAGCACGACCTCGCGCTCCTCGGCGGATGTCCCGACGAGGGTCTCGAGCAGATCACGTTCGCGATCGGCGACGCGATCGAGGTCGGTGCCCCGTTGTACAACGACGGGCACGCGGAGGCGTGCTTCCGTATCTATCAGGGGACGGCGCTCGAGCTCACCCAGCGCCTCGAGGGCTGCCCGGGGCCGGTGGGCGCCCTCGAGGAGGGGCTCGCCCGCGCCGACGGCGAGGACGGCTTCGAAGCAAAGGCCTGGGCGATGCGCGACACGTTCGACGGCCTGCTCCTGGTGATCAAGAAGCGCACCATGAACTGAGCGCGTGCGCGCGATCGTAGCTGTTGTCGAACCGCGTGTTCGAACGAAGGATAGAAGGGCGTTGATCACCGGGACCGCAACCACCCCGTTGATCGCTGCGGCCCTCGTGCTCCTGCCGAGCCTCGCCGTCGCGGACCCGATCGCCGAGCCCGAGGCGCTGCTCTCCCAACGCGGTGTGAAGCTGGTGGCGATCGAGTTCGGTGCGCGCTGGTGTCCAGGGTGCGTCGCGTCGGCGCCGCGCTGGGAGGCGCTGCGACAGGGCCATCGCGCCGACGGGCTCCGCGTGGTGGTGGTGGCCGTCCGCGATCCGGCGTGCAGCGCGGCCGACTGGACGGCGGACCAGGTGATCTGCGATCTCGACGGCGCGTTGGCGGCGCGCTTCGGGGTCGAGCGGATCCCGTCGGCGTTTCTGCTCAGCTGGGACGGACGGACGCTGGTCAGCCGCGGTGAGGTCGAGGAGGTGGAGCGCGGCGTCGAGCGCTGGCTTCACGAGCGCCCGCGCGTGGCCGTCTCGGTGGTGTCGAGCGGCGGCGTGTCGCCCGAGGCCCTCGAGGGGCTGGTGCGCGCGGAGCTCGTCGAGGAAGGCAAGCTCGAGGTGGTGGCCACCGCGGCCGAGCGACGGCGGCTCCACCGGTTGGCGCGGCGATCCTTCGCGGCGAGCTTCGACGAGCGCCTCCAGTGCGAGTTGGGACAGGAGGTCCCAGCCAACTCTCTGCTCGAAGTGTCTGTCGTAGGCGGCGACCTCGTCCTCCAGCTCCTCTCTGCGGAGCGCGGTTGTCTCATCTCGTCCAGCATCCGGCCGTGGGATCGATCCGATGTGGCCGGATCCGTGCGTGACGCCGTCGCCGGCATGGGGAGAGCGACTCCGGAGCGGAGGAGGGCGCGCCCGAGACCGGCCAGCCGCCACGCCCGGGCCAAGGCCGCCTTCGATCGCATCCAGCCGCGCTTCGAGGCGTATCGACGCCTGGAGGTGACCCTCGAGCAGCGCGCCCTGAAGGACAAGGCGGACGCCGCCGAGGCGCTGGCCCGCGAGTATCGCGGCGTGATGGAGCACGGCGATCCGAGGCTCGGGGTCGCGGCGCGCGTGCGGATCGCCGAGATCTATCTCGACTTCGCCGAGGGCATTCGAGGGGCCCCGCTGCCGGACGGCGTGACCGATCGCGCCGAGCTCGACGCCATCGCGCGGGGGCCGGAGCAGCGGGCCAAGGAGGCCCTCGACGAGGGGCTCGTCCTGGCCCGGCGCCGTGGCGTCCGCGGACTCTGGCGGAACCGGCTCGAGGATCAGCTGGAGCGGCTCAGCGCCGAAGCCGCTCGCCGACAAAGTAGATCCCGCCCGCGATCAGGAACCCAGTGAACCAGGCGTAGACGTAGAGGTCGTCGAAAAAGTTCGGCGGCCCCTCGATCAAGTGCGCGCTCTTGAGGAACCCCGGGATGTTCGGGAGCACGCCCGCGATCAGCGCGCCGACCGCCACCGGATTGACGCCGGCATAGCGGCCGTTCTTGCGATAGAGATCCGGGACGTCGAGGTCGCGGTCGCGCAGGAGCCAATAGTCGACCACCATGATCCCGGCGATGGGCCCCAGCAGCGCCGAGTATCCGATCAGCCAGTTGAAGATGTACGTCTCGGCGCTCGAGAGCAGCTTCCACGGCATGATGAGGATGCCGAGGATGCCGGTGATGAGGCCGCCGGTCTTGAACGAGATGTAGCGCGGCGCCAGGTTCGCGAAGTCGTTCGCGGGGCTGACGACGTTGGCGGCGATGTTCACCGAGACGGTGGCGATGCCGACACCCAAGAGGGCGACCACCGCGACCAGCAGCCGGAGCGTGCCGGAGGCGATCAGCGGCTCGGTGAGGCCCTCGGGCGGCGTGGAGGCGGTGAGCTGCGAGAGGATGAAGACCGGATCCCAGAGCTTGCCCGGGTCGATGCCGCGCAGGATGGCTTGCGCGGCGCTGGTGATGATGACGCCCATCGCCGAGAACGCGACCATCGTCGTGGGGAGGCCGAGCGTCTGGCCGACCAGCTGCTCGCGCTGTCCCTTTCCGAAGCGCGTGAAGTCGGGGATGTTGAGCGACAGGGTCGCCCAGAAGCCGATCATCCCGGTGAGGGAGGGGATGAAGACCTTCCAGAACGCACCGACCGTCTCGAACTTGGAGGGATGCGTGAGCATGGGGCCGAGGCCGCCGGCCGCGCTGATCGCCCAAATCATGAGGACAGCGGCCATGACCAGGACGAGCGGCGCGGCCCAGTTCTCGAAGTGTCGTACCGCGTTCATACCGCGGTAGATGATGAAGATGTTCAGCGCCCAGAAGATCAGAAACGTGATCGCGCTGGGGATGCTGAGCCCGGCGATGCTGACGCCCTCGGCCAGGTGGCCGTAGGCGGGCCAGATCGCCTCGAGGAACGTCTTGACCGCCTCGCCGCCGATGAACGTCTGGATGCCGAACCAGCCGCACGCGACGATCGCGCGGAGGACGGCGGGGATGTTGGCGCCGGCGGTGCCGAATGAGGCGCGCGCGAGCACGGGAAAGGGGATGCCGTACTTGGTGCCCGGGTGGGCGTTGAGGAGGATCGGCACGAGGACGATCAGGTTGCCGAGGCCGATCGTGAGGAGCGCCTGCCACCAGTTCATGCCGACCGCGATCAACCCGCCGGCCAGCATGTACGTGGGGATGCAGTGCGCCATCGAGATCCAGAGCGCGGCGAAGTTATACGTGGTCCACACCCGGCGGCTCGCGGGGACCGGCGCCAGATCGGGGTTGAACAGCGGGCTGTCGGCGACGTCCGCGGGCAGCGCCGCCAGGGCCTCTTTGAGCAGCTCGGGATCATGCATCGATTCTCTCCTCGAGGTCGTGGGCCTTACGGGCGGCGAGACGCCACAGCGAGAGCAGGCTCACGACGGACGCGATCGCGAGATAGACCGCGATCGACAGCGAAGACTTGTACTTCTGGAAGAGCCACACCGCGATCAGGGGCGCCGGTCCGCCGGAGGTGATCGACGCCAGCTGATAACCGAGCGACGACCCGCTGTAGCGCAGGCGATCCGGGAAGCTCTCCGCGATCACCGCCGCCTGTGGGCTGTACTGGAGATCGTGGATCGGCTGCGCCACCACCATGGCGGCGAAGATCAGCAGGGCGGAGCCGGTGTCGAGCAGCGCGAAGTAGACGAACGGCCAGACCAGCATGACCGCGCACCCGATCGCGATCAGGCGGCGCCGGCCGATCCGATCGGAGACCACGCCCCAGAGCGGGATCGCCAGCATGGAGACGAGCGCCGCGATCATCACGTTGGTGAGGACGGCGCCGCGCTCCTGTCCGAGCGTCTGCGTGGCGTAGGTGAGCGCGAAGGTGGTGAAGATGTAGAAGGAGCTCTGCTGGCTGGTGCGGAGGAGCGCGGTCAGCAGGACCTCCCGCCAGTTGTGGCGGAGCACGCCTGCCACCGGCGTCCGCTCGACGCGGCCCTCCTCGACCATCTTCGCGAACACCGGCGTCTCGAGGATCCCGGTCCGGATGTAGAAGCCGATCCCGACCAGGACGATGCTCAAGAGGAAGGGTACCCGCCAGCCCCACTTCACGAAGTCGTCGCCCGAGATCCAGGTCATCAGCGAGAGGGCGCCGTTGGCCAGCACCAGCCCGACCGGCGCCCCCCACTGCGGCCAGCTCGCGGTGAAGCCGCGGTTCTTCTTCTCGCCCCACTCGGTGGCCAGCAGGACCGAGCCACCCCACTCGCCGCCCACGCCGATCCCCTGGAGGACGCGACCGATCGTGAGGAGCACCGCACCGGTCATTCCGGCGGAGGAGTAGTCGGGGACCAGGCCGATCGCGCTGGTGGCGACGCCCATCAGGAGCAGCGTGGCGATCAGCGACGCCTTGCGCCCGATGCGGTCACCGTAGTGCCCGAAGATGGCGGCGCCGAGCGGACGCGAGAGGAACCCCACGAAGTACGTGGAGAACGCCAGCAGCGTGCCGACGTACGGCTCCGACTTGGGGAAGAAGCGCTCGGGAAAGACGAGCGCGGCCGCCACACCGTAGAGGAAGAAGTCGTACCACTCGATCGCGGTGCCGACCGCCGAGGCGATCACGGCCCGGCGGAGCATCCGGCGGCGATCGGCGGGCTCCATCCGATCGCTCATAACCTTTTTGCTATCCTCCTGCCATGGACCGATCGCTCTCGTTCCGCCCCCATCCCTGGCACGGCCTCGATCCCGGCCCGCGCTTCCCTGAGGTGGTGGTCGCGTACATCGAGATCGTCCCGACCGACGGAGTGAAGTACGAGATCGACAAGCACTCCGGCTATCTCAAGGTCGATCGGCCGCAGCGGTTCTCCAGCTTCTGCCCGACCCTTTACGGCTTCGTCCCGCGGACCTACTGCGGCGCGTCGGTGGCGAGCCTGTTGCTACCGGGCAGCCCCGCGGTGGAGCGCGGCGATGGCGATCCGCTCGACATCTGCGTCCTCACGGATCGACCCATCTCCCGTGGCGAGATCCTCCTCGAGGCCCGGCCGATCGGCGGCCTCCGGATGGTCGAGAAGAGCGAGGCCGACGACAAGATCATCGCCGTGCTGATCGGGGACCCCACCTTCGGTGAGCTCACCGACGTCGCCGACCTCCCCCGGCCGATCGTGGATCGCCTGCGACATTACTTCCTCACGTACAAGCAGATCCCGGGCGACACCGATCCCACGATCAGCGTCGATCCGATCTACGGTCACGCCTTCGCCCGCTCGGTGCTCGCCGCCTCGCAGCAGGACTACGAGCGCGAGTTCCCTGCGAACCGCTAACGAGCTCGACAGCTGGAGCGGAGCAGCGAATACCAGAACGCCGAAACAGGGAGCAGCGAACGATCGGAGGGGTCAGGACCGGTTCTACCTAACGGAACAGCCCGGGGATCAAGAAGCTCGCCCGAGCGGTCGGATCGCTCGCGCTGCCCGAGAGGATCGCACCTGCGATCACCTGCGCTTCGGTCTCCCAGCTGCCGGTCAGCTCCCCCTGCACGTGACGGATGATCGCGACGCTCTCCTCGAGCCCTCGACGCGCGAGCAGGCCGGCGGCGACCAGCGTCTCCTCGGCCGATCCGCTCCCTCGCGTCGCCGAGAGCAGCGCGCGCGCCTCGTCGGGATCGCGCCCCGACATCACCAGGGCGGCGGTGATCGCGCCAGGCAGATCCAGCGCACGCCCGGCGCGCGCGCGTGCGTCGTCCACCGAGAGCCCGCCGAGGAGCGCTGCAGCGGCGACCCGAGGATCCTCGAGCGCGCCGATGATCGCGCGCGCGTGCGGCGCATCGAGCGGGGCGAGCAGGGCGGCCGACCGCGCCACGCCCGGCGGCGCGTCGAGCGCCCGCGCGAACGCCGGCGGATCGGCATGGGGGGAGAGCAGGGCCACCGGGGGGAGCTCGTCGTTGGCCAGCGTGCGCAGCCGACGGGCGGCCTCGTCGGGGGGACGGCCGCTCAGGATCGCCGCCGCGATCGCGTCGGGATCGTCGACGGCGCGGACGACGGCCTCGGCATACGCGACCGCGTCGTCGGCGCTCCGCCCGACGGCCAGGCCTCCGTACGCCGCCGCCGCCTTGACCGGCCAGTCGCCGGGCACCTCACGCTGGATCTTCTCGGCCACCCGGATCAGCGCGCGTGCATGCGTCCGTGTCTTGTCCTGATAGAACCGCTCCACGAGCTGCGCGGTGCGGCGCTCGAGGCTGCTGTCAGGCTCGGCCGGTGCGGCGGGAAAGATCCGCTGCCACCAGTGCGAAGGCTCGCCGGAGGGACGCGCCGCCGCTTCGCGATCGAGCGCCGCCCACACGTCCCCGCGCAGCTTCCTCAGGGCCGGCTCGAGTGCATCGAACTCTTCATTGGTTTCGGCGCCCGCGATCTGCGCTTCGAGCGCACCGAAGCGGGCTTCGAGGGCGGGGTCCACCCGATCGACTCTACACGAACGTCTTTAGGATCTCTTGCTGAATACCTTGCAGGTCGGAGTAGGCCTTGTTGATCTCGTTGATCTTCTCCGCGAGCTTGTGGACCAGGTGCCGCTTCTCCAGCGCGTTGCGGATCACCAGCCTGAGGTCGTCGTTGTCCCAGGGCTTCTCGATGTACTGATAGAGGCCGACCTCGTTGATCCCTTTGATCGCGTTCTCTTTGTCGGCGTAGCCGGTGAGGATGATCCGGGGCGCTTCGGGCTGAAGCTCGCGCACGCGGGCGAGGAAGCTGATGCCGTCCATCTCCGGCATCAGGTAGTCGGAGATGACCAGGTCCACGCCGTGGGCCTTCACGAACTCGAGAGCCTGCTTCGCCGAGGTGAACGTCTGCACCTCGTACTCCGTCTCGAGGGAGAGGTAGGCGCTCAGGCTAGTGAGGACCATGTCCTCATCGTCGACGATGACGATCTTCTCCGAGTCCGAGCTCATCGGCGTTGCTCCTCGCCGACGGGACGGCGCCCGTCAAGCAGTTCGCGCGTTCACGGGCTTCCGCGTGCCTGAACGTTCCGTCCCAGCGCACGCAAGCGGCGCACGATGGCCTTGAGGACCCCCTGGGTGATCTGCACGTTGTCGGCGAGCACGTCGATGAAGTCGGCCTTGTCGATCCGGAGGACCCGGCTCTCCTCGAGCGCGGTGGCGTCGGTGACGCGCGGCTCGTCGTCGAACAGCGCCCAGGTCCCGAAGGCCTCCCGGTTGCGGGCGACCAGCACCTCGGTCGGGCCTCGGTGGAGTCGGATGGCGCCCTCGAGGACCAGGTACATCGAGTCCGAGGGGCCCTCGGCCTGGTAGAGCTTGTCGTCCTTCTCGACGACCGACTCCTCGGCGATCGCGGCCAGGATCGCGAGCTGCTCCGTCGGCACCTCGGAGAAGACGTCGACGTCCTGGAGAAAGATCACCTTCTCGATGACGGTCAGCAACCGCTCATGGTGTAGTCCACGCCCGCGTCGCGATCAACGTCGCGGTCTCGCGCACGATCGGATCCGGATCCTGCTTCGCTTGCTCGGCCAGGTCCCGGAGCGCCTCGGCGGGCGCCTCCGGCAGCTCGTAGAGCGCGCAGGCGCGGAGCCACGCGTCGTCGCCCGCGATCAGATGGGCCAGTGCCGCCACCCGGGTCTCGATCGGCTCGCCGAACGTGGCCCGACCCACCTCGATCATCCCGGGACCGTCGCTCTGCTCGAGCAGCGGAAGCACCTGGTCGCGGAGATCCTTGCGGACCAAGTTGTCGAGGAGCTCGATCGCGCTGGAGCGCATCTGCGGTTGTCCGCGGACGTAGCCGTGATACGCGTTCTCCATGTCGTGCGGTCGATAGCGCAGGCCGAGGAGCACGAAGATGCGCTCGAGGACCCGCTCCTTCTTCTCGGTCAGCGCGCGCCGCAGCAGCTTCCACGACGGTCGATCGGCCCCACCCTCGTCGGGCGCGCCGACGACCGCGATGATCTGCGCCAGGTGATAGAGCTTGCGCGCCTCGTCGACCACTGCACGTGCGATCGTGGGCCGGTCGATGGTCAGGCGAGGATGCGCGACCCGGAGCTTCGAGAGCGCGCGAGCGACGTTGGCGCGGACGATCGGGTCGGCGTCCTCGAGATGCCGGAGCAGGAGATCGACCGAGCGCTGCTCCCCGATGTCGCCCAGGACGCGGGGTATGGCGCGCTGCATCGGGAGGTCGAGGTGGGGGTCGGCGAGCGCGCTCCCCAGCGTCCCCAGGACGACGTGGCCGAGCTTCGCCAGCGCCTGACGCGCCGGGCGCCGCAGCTGCCTCCGGCTCATCGCGTCCATCAACCAGGGCACGAAGGTGCGATCGCGCGCCGCGCCGAGACCTTCGATCAACGCGATCACCACCCGCGGTGAGGGGTCGCGGGTGAGCTCTTCCACCAGCGGACGCAGGCCCGGTGATCCTGCGCTGGCGAGCGCGCGTGCAGCCAGCGCCCGCATGCTCTCGTCCTCGACGGCGATCAATCGCTCGCCGAGCTCAGGCGTGATCAGCCGCTTCACCTCGGCGGCATCGTGACGCGCGATGCATCCCAGCGCCGCCGCCCTGAGCTTGGGATCGTCTCCCAGGAGATGGCGTTCGATGCGACCGGTGTCGCCGTCGATCCGACAGGTGAGGAACATCGCCTCCGTGCGCACGCCGTCGTCCGGATCCGCGAGCAGCCGCTCGCACTGCGTCCGCAGCGACTCGCCGTTCTGGTTGGCCAGCGCGATCAGCGCGCGGCGGCGGACCTCGGGCGAGTGGTGCTCGAGGAGCGACGCCAGCCTGTCGACGACGAGCCGGGAGCGGGCGCTCGAGAGGATGTCGAGCACGTAGAGCACGCGGCGCTCGTTGTCGCTCTCGAGCAGTGGGAGCAGCGCCGAGATCGCGCCGGCCTCGGTGAGGTCGATGCGGAGGTCACTCGGATCGATCTTCTGGCCCTCGAGGGCCTTCCGGAACGCATCGACGTAGGCGCGCCGCATCCTCCTCGCGAAGAAGAAAGTGACTACCGTGAGCCCGACCGTGATGATGCTGAGCATCCGGTACTCGACGCCGAACGTGCCGGTGACCAGCAGCACCGCGAGGGCGCCGATCCCGGTGGCCGACGTATCGACGGTGGTATCGAGGAACAGCTTGGTCACCTTCTTCACGTCGGGTGGAACGGGGAGGAACAGGACCTCGCTCCCCGAGCGGTAGATCGAGTGACGGAAGCCGCCGTCCGCGCCCTTCGCCAGCATCCCTGCGATGAGCCCCGGATAGATGATGATCGCCGCCGAGCCGAGCCCCATCGTCACCGGCAGGATCAGGATCGCGACCCCGACGCCGAGAGAACGAAGGATCCAGGGCGTCACGAGCAGCTGGAAGAGGAACCCGAAGGCGGAGAGATAGGCGAAGAAGGAGCCGAAGAACGCGGTCTTCGCGTCCCGGTCCGGATACGCGTGGTCGACGATCGCGTTGAACTGGATGTCCACCACCACGGCGATGATCGCGATCAGCGCCGCCGTGATCGCGATGGAAGAGAGGAGCTTCGACTCGAAGATCGCCTCGAGCCCGACGGGTGCCTCATTCCGGGTCCTCTTCTGGGAGGAGGGCTCGATCGAGGGGACCAAACTGAGCAGGAGCAGCGAGAGGCCGATGAGGAAGATGCAGACGATCAGCAGGTTCTCCGTGCCGACGATCCCGGCGATCTGACCGGTGGCGGCGCCGCCCGCGATGGCCCCGGCGATTCCGCCGGTACCGATGAAGCCGAAGACGCGGCGCGCCTCCCGCGGCGTGAACACGGCGTTGGCGAGGAGCCAGATCAGAGAGGTGGTCAGCAGGCCGTAGAGCGCGACCCAGACGTAGAAGGCGTAGAAGATCCAGCCGGTGGCCAGCGGGATCAGGAGGCGGAAGCCGGCCAGCATCAGCATCATCGCCAGGTACGTGCGGAGGATCAGGCGGTCGGTGCGGATCCGCGAGGCGTAGCGCCCGTAGACGGCGGCCGCCGCACCCCCGACGAGCGCCACCAGGATCAGCACGAACGGGAGCTGCTGGAGCCCGATCTTGTCGAGGAACAACGCGTTGCGAGCCGGCTTGAGCACGTACAGCGAGGCCAGGATCAGCGCGTAAGCGCTGGCGAGCGGCAAGACCCGGCGGAGCTCGTCGCGCCCAAGCATCGGAGTTTCTCGGTCTATCAGGGCGCTGTCCCGGGAGCGAGCCCTGCTATGATTCGCGCGTTCTGCACGCCCTCTTCGCACTGGTCGCGATCGCCGCCACGCGGACCGCCTCCGTCTCCGACCATGTTCTGATCGGGCACGCCCTCGGCGGCGGCACGCTCAACCCTCGAGCCGCCGCGCTCTTCGTGGGGCTCCGCGAGCATCGGGTCTATCACCGATCCGAGAGCCCGCTGTTCGATCAGCTCTACGTCGACTACGGTGGGGAGATCCTCCTCTCGGCCAGCGTGCGTCCGGCGCTGTTCGTCGAGTGGCTCCCGCTGGCGATCCTCAAGATCCGCCTGCAGTACGAGCTCTGGGCCTGGAGCGGGCTCCACCTGGGCCTCGGCCACGGTCTCACCTTCGAGGGCAAGGACGCTCCGTTCGACCCCGACACGCTGGAGGCCCGCGAAGGGGAGGAGCGGGCCAACGTCGGCCACCGCGCGTTCGTCATGCCGACGCTCCAGCTCAGGCTGTGGAGGATCGTGCTGGTCGACAACCTCGAGCTCGCCGCCTGGTTCGTCCACGGCGGTGCGGCCGGCGAATACTGGTACGACTCGATCGACGACAACCTGGTCAAGAAGGGTGGGCTCGACGGAACGCTCAAGAACCAGCTGATCGTCGGCGCGGTCCTCTGGGACGGCAGCGGCGACGCCCAGCTGGTCGCCGGCGTGGTCCACGAATATCTGCGCACCTTCTCCGCGGGCATCTCGCGACAGCGCCTGGCGATGTGCGTCTCGTACACGCTCGCCGATGCGCTTTGGGGCCTCCGCCGCCCGGCGATCCTGCTGCTGGGCGGGATCTATCTTCGCGACCGAAATCGAGAGGACGAGCTCTTCATCCAGCTCGGGCTCAAGGTCGACTACGAGTTCGATTGAGATGGGCGATCAGCGCGAGCCGCACGTGGGAGACCACCAACCGATCGTCCAGGGTGACCTGGACGTCGAGCTCGAGGGTGTCCACACCGACCGAGAGCGCCTGTCTTGGACTTCCACCGGCCTCGAGATCATGGCCGTCTGCGTAACCAAGAGGCCATACAACAGGCGAAACGGTCGCTCGACGGTTGCCGTTCATGAAAGCGCGTGTGGTAACTTGTATGAGGTGCAGCTCCGACGATCGACGCTGTTGATCCTCTCCTCGATCGTCCTCTCCGCCTGCGCCGAACAGGCCCCACCGGCCGAGACCTCCGTCGAGCTCACCATCGCCTACGACTCCACGATGGGCGTCGATCGACTGGTCGTCTGGGGCACCAGCGAGGCCGGGACGACGCGCATCGACCAGCACTCCCTCGAGGCACCCTACAGCCTCGATCCGCCCGGCCTGCGCCAGGCGCCGATCGATCTCGTGGTTCGCGATGCGCTCGAGGGCGAGACGGTCGTGCTGCGCGTCGACGGCCGGACCGCGGACGGCAGCGTCGTCGGATCGGGCGCGACCTCCGTGGCGGTCGAGGTCGATCGCTCGGTCTCCGCGCTCGTGACGCTCGGAGCGCCGATCGTCTGCGGCGACGGGCATCGATCCAACCTGGAGGCCTGCGACGACGGCAACCAGATCGCCGGCGACGGCTGCTCCGACGTCTGCACGCTCGAGCCTGGCTCCGAGCAGTGTGGCGATGGCATCACCGCCGGCACCGAGGAGTGCGACGACGGCAACAACGCGGACGGCGACGGCTGCTCGGCGGCTTGCCGCCTGGAGGCCCAGGGCGCGTACGTCTACGAGGTGGAGCGCCTCGAACCCGCCACCACCACCAGCATCGACTTCGTCGACGTCCCGGGCGCTACGCTCACCTTCGTACCGAACGGCCCCTCCGATCGCTGGGTCGTGTTCGTCAGCGGCGTGCTCGGCTCGAGCAATCCCAGCCCGGTGACGGCCGAGATGCGGCTCCTGATCAACGGGATCGAGGTCGACCACTTCGGACATCAGACCCTCGGCACCGACGACAACGATGCGGGCTTCTTGACGTTCGAGACGATCACCGGTGCCACGGAGGAGCAGGTGATCACGCCGCAGTTCCGCGCCGAGGTCGGGACCACGCGGGTGGCCAGCCTTCGGGTCGTCACGGTCCTCGTTCCGCCGGGCGCAGACTTCCAGTACGCGAAGCAGGACGAGATCCTGGAGGCGACCGGCGAGGGTCTCGACCTGGCCCGCATCGACTTCACACCCGCGAAGCCCGGCGAGTACGCGATCCTCGCCAAGGGCAACCTCACCGAGCTGCCCTCCGCCAGCACCGCCCAGATCTGGCTCGAGGACGATCATGGCGTCGCGCATCCGCTCCAGGGCTTCTCGTCGCCTCGGGCGGCCTGGCTGCCGGCGTTCGTCTCCATGACCGAGACCCTCGACGAGACTCCGAAGAGCTTCGTGGTGCGGGGCACCTCGAGCGGCACCGCCACGCTCGCCGACTGGTGGGACGAGTCGTTCTCGATGCGGCAGCCGATCGTGATCACGGCGCCGCCCGACGGCCTGCCTGCCGGCTACCCGGTGTCGGTCCGGTTCGATCATGCGGCCCAGGCGGCGCTGGGACGCTCGCTGCCCGACGGCAGCGACGTCTGGGTGGTCGCCCGCCTCGACGACGGGACCCTGGCGCCGATCGATCGGGTGGTGGACGAGACCTCCAGCTGGAACCGGAGCGACACGCAGATCTGGTTCGACACCGTCCCGGGCGTGACGCCCGCGTACTGGCTCTACTGGAGCTCGGCCCGACCCGCGGTGCCGCCCGCCGATCCCGAGCGCGTCTTTCCGTTCTTCGACACCTTCGAGGGCACCCAGCTCGATCCGCTTCGATGGTCCGGGCGAACCGCGGCCGTGCAGAACGGCCAGCTGGTGCTGAGCGGCAACGCGTCGGTCCAGTCGGGGGGGACCTACGGCTCGAACACGCTGTGGGAGGCACAGATCGCGTCGATCTCGAACGGCCAGGTGGGCACGGGCGGGCTCGTCGAGCTGCTGACGGGCAACCCGGACGGCAACGACACGGGGAGCGGCGTGGGCTTCTACGGTCTCGGGCCGGCGCTGATCGCGCAGGCAGGCACGAACCAGACCGCGCTCCAGCTCATGGATCCCCTGGCGACGCACATCCTGGGCTTCGCCCGGCGCTCAGGCGCGGACGTGACCTTCTACGACGACGGCCAGCCGGTCGCCTCGCTGGCGGAGCCGGTTTTCGCCACGCCGGACTTGCGGGTTCGGATGTCGAACCCCGATCCCAACTTCGCCCTCGTGTACGACTGGGTCCGGATCCGACCGATCGTCGCTGCCGAGCCGCTGGTCGAGCTGGGCGCGATCGAGGGCCGCGCGGGCGCCTCTCCCAGCCAGTGGCGCAACCGCAAGCTGATGGCATTCCGCACCGACGTCTTCCTTCGGGCCTTCTCCGCGGCGGCGGACGCGAACGTCAGCACCATGACCGACACGCCCGTGACCCTCACGTCGCTCGAGGTCCCGGCGCCCCCCACCGAGGTGGACGAGCTGGTCATCGCGTCCGCGCGCGTCTCCGGCGAGAGCTCGGCGACCGGTCGCAAGTCGGGCGAGGTCCGCGCGGACGGCGAGATCTTGGTCCGGACGGCGCATCGGATCAATCGAGACAGCAGTCGCACCTCCGGCTACCACCATGTGGTCGGAGTCGCAGACGCACGCCATACGTCCGCCTCCGCGCGGTATCAGGTCGACATCCGCTCGCCGGACGGCATCGAGGTCGACGGCGCGGGCGCCTCGATCCTCGTGCTCTCGTATCCATCTCGACGCTAGAACCGGGCGCCGTCTATGCTCCGTGCACGTGCACGTCGAGCAGATGAATCAGATCCTCGAGATGGGCCTGAAGAGCGGGGCGTCGGACATCCACTTCAAGGCCGGCGGGCCCCCGGCGCTGCGGCTCAACGGCGTCCTCACCTACCTGAAGATGGACGTGCTGCGCCCGGCAGACACGCGGCAGATCGTGCTCAACCTGCTCGGCGCCAACCTGATTCGCGAGCAGATCGACTCACTCCAGGAGTACGACACCTCCTATTCGCTGAGCGGGATCGGCCGCTTTCGCGTGAACGCCTACCGGCAACGCGGGACGCTCTCGGCGATCCTTCGCGTCATCCCTCGAGAGGTCCCGAACGTCGACCAGCTGGGTCTGCCGCGACACATCCTGTCGCTCGCGAACGAGGAGCGCGGCATGGTCCTGGTGACGGGCGCCTCGGGACAGGGCAAGAGCACCACGCTGGCCGCGCTGATCAATCACATCAACCACACCCGCAACGCGCACATCGTCACGATCGAAGATCCGATCGAGTACCTGCACCGCAACGCGCAGAGCTCGATCAGCCAGCGGGAGATCGGCGTCGACACCGCGAACTATCACGTCGCTCTGCGGGCTGCGCTCCGCCAGGATCCCGACGTCATCCTCGTCGGCGAGATCAGGGACGGTGAGGCGGTCGACATCTCGCTCAAGGCCTCCGAGACCGGTCACCTCGTCTACTCGACGATCCACACCACCGACGCGTCGAAGACGATCGGGCGCCTGATCTCGATGTTTCCCGCCAACGAGGCGATGTCGGCGCGCATCCGGATCGCGGAGAACCTCGCGGGCACGATCAGCCAGCGCTTGCTCCCGCGCGCCGACAATCGCGGGCGCGTCGTCGCGATCGAGCTGATGATCGTGACGAAGACGATCCAGGAGTACATCAAGGATCCGTCGCGTACCGCCGAGCTCAAGGACGCCATCGAGAAGGGGCGAGGCCAGTACGGCATGCAGTCGTTCGACCAGCACCTGATCCAGCTCTACCAGAACGGGTTCATCACCCTCGAGACCGCCAAGTCCGCCGCCACCAACCCCTCGGACTTCGAGCGGGCGTTGCACTTTGGATGAGCGGCGCCGATGTGGTAAGCGACCCCGGCATGAGCGATCCCAAGCCTTTGGTCGGCATCGTCATGGGCAGCAAGAACGACTGGGCGGTCCTCGAGTCCGCGGCCCAGATGCTGGCCCAGCTCCAGATCCCATACGAAGCCAAGGTGCTATCGGCGCACCGTACCCCCGAAGAGACGCTCGCCTATGCGGGCGACGCCGAGGGACGCGGCCTCGAGGTCCTGATCGCCGGGGCGGGGATGGCGGCGGCTCTCCCGGGCGTGCTGGCGGCCAAGACCACCGTTCCGGTCCTCGGCGTGCCCATCGACGCTAGCCTCGGCGGGCTGGACGCGCTGCTCTCGATCGTCCAGATGCCGAAGGGCGTGCCGGTCGGTACCCTGGCCGTCGGCAAGGCGGGCGCCGCCAATGCTGCGCTCCTGGCGGCGGCCATCCTCGGCAACGCTCGCCCCGAGATCCGCGCGCGGATCAAAGCCTTCCGGGAGCAGCGCAAGGCGGAAGTGCTCGGCGCGAGCCTTCCGTGATATAGCGCGGCCCCTTGGCCATCAGCGTCCCCATCCCCGGGCCGCTCCGCTCGGCTCGGTTCGTCGATCGGCCGAATCGATTCCTGGTCCGCGTTGCGCTCGAGCCGGAAGGTGAGCTCGTCACGGCCCATCTCGCCGATCCGGGACGTCTCACCGACATGCTGAGCCCCGACGTCCAGATCTTCGTGCGCGCGGTGGACGAGGAGGGCACGCGCAAGACCAAATGGACCGCGGTGTTGCTGTCCGCGCAAGGGACGCTGGTCTCGCTGGACACGGTGCTGCCGAACCGGCTGGTGCGGGCCGCGCTGGAGCGGGACGCGATCGACGAGCTTCAAGGCTGGGGGATCGAGCGGGCCGAGGCGCCGATCGGCCACTCGCGCTTCGACTTCCTGCTCAAGAACGCATCGGGCGAGCAGATCGTGCTCGAGATCAAGAGCGTCACGATGGTTCAGCGGGGCGTCGGTCTGTTCCCCGACGCGCCCACCGAGCGCGGGACCCGGCACGTCGAGCAGCTCATCGAGATCCAGGGCCGGCCCGGCTGGCACGCGGCGCTGTTGTTCGTGGCCCAGCGCATCGACGTGGAGAGCGTGGCGGCGGCCGGTGGGATCGATCCGAACTTCGCTCGCGCGCTCGATCAGGCCCGCTCCGCCGGAGTGCGGGTGATGGCCAAGCGCTGCCAGGTCACGCTGGAGGAGATCGTCCTCGGGGTCACGGTGCCGGTGATATGAAGGTCGGTTCCAGGCGGCCGCTCCACTTCGTGCGCTACTCCGAGGAAGAGATGCGGGATCGTGCCTGCGCGTTCCGCGAGCAGATGGGCGAGCGAAGGTCGGTGCGCGACTTCAGCCCCGAGCCGGTCCCCGAGGAGGTGCTGCTCGAAGCGATCCGCGCGGCGGCGTCGGCGCCCTCGGGGGCGCACAAGCAGCCGTGGACCTTCGTGCTGGTGACCGATCCCGAGATCAAGCGTCGGATCCGCGAAGCCGCCGAAGAGGAGGAGCGCGCCTTCTACAGCGGCCGTGCGCCCGAGCGCTGGCTCGAGGATCTCGAGCCGCTCGGCACCGGGCCGGACAAGCCGTTCCTCGAGACCGCGCCCGCGCTGATCGTGGTGTTCGCGCAGAAGCACGGCGGCGAGCGTGGATCGCGGCACTACTACGTCAACGAGTCCGTGGGCATCGCCTGCGGGTTCCTGATCGCGGCACTTCACCACGCAGGGCTCTGCACGCTCACGCACACGCCGAGCCCGATGGGATTTCTGTCCGAGATCCTCGGTCGTCCCGATCACGAGCGCGCCTACGTGTTGATGCCGGTTGGCTACCCGACTGAGGACTGCCAGGTCCCAGACCTCGAGCGTAAGCCGCTCTCGGAGGTGCTCGTTCGCAAGTGAGCTTGCGTGCGATCTTCGCCGGATAGGCACACCCGACCGAGTTGCGGCAGGTTGGACGGGTTTTTCAGATGTGGAGGACCAAAGAAGGCAGCACGGGTCGCCTGATCCAGCTCTGCGTCGGATACTTCATCTTCTACGTCATCACCGGCTACACGGTGAAGTACTTCCTGGGGAAGCCGGAGCTCGGCCTGCCCGGGATGTCCGGGATCGAGTTCCTCGTCTACAGCACGTTCGGCGGCACGCTCATCTGCGTGGGCGTGGTGGTGCTGCTCCGCTGGTTCCACCTCCGTTCCAACAAGTTGATCACGTGGGGCCCGCTCACGTTTCCGAGCGAGTACCTCTACATCATCCCCTCGGGCCTCTGCACCGCCGTGGTCATCCCCACCACCACGCTGATGTACACGCTGCCGATCTCGGTGATGGTCGCGATGGTGATGATGCGCGGCAGTGTCATCGTGATCAGCCGCGTGGTCGACGCCGTGCAGATCCGCCAGGGCATCCTGACCAAGGTCGTCTACTGGGAGGAGAACGTGGCGGTCGGGCTGGCCTTGTTGGCCGTCAGCGTCCACCTCTTCGGCGGCGAGGGGCAGGGCAACTTCGATTTCCTGCAGAACTCCGCGGCCATCTCGATCCTGGGCAGCTACATCCTCGCGTACCTGATCCGCATCTACATCATGAACTACTACAAGAACACGCGGCCGAAGGGGGCAGCCAGCGACAACCGTGGGTTCTTCGCGGTGGAGCAGATCGCGTCGACGGTGTTCTTGGTGATGGCGGCGGCGGCCGTCTATTTCGCTCTGCCGCTCCTGGGGTTCGAGGGACCGCGCATCACCCAGTTCCACTCCGCCATCGCCTCGCCTCTTCCGCTCTTCCCCCAGGCCATCCTCGCCGGGATGGCCTTCGGGATGGTCGCGTTCTTCTCGGTCTTCATCTTCATGTTCAAGGGACGGACGGCGACCTTCGCCGGGCTGGTGAACCGACTGACCTCGCTGATCGCCGGGACCACCTCGACCGTCCTCTTTGCGTTGACCTTCAGCTCCCGCTGGCCCACAGCCGAGGACTGGGGCTCGCTGGCGATCATCCTGGTGGCGGTCGGATTCCTCACCCTCGCCGAGAGACGGAGAGCGATCGAGCTGGCCCGGGAGAAGTGATGACCAAACTACTGAAGACGGTGTTGCTCCTGGCGCTGCCGGCCTCCGGCAAGTCCGAAGTGCGCCGCTACCTCAAGAGCCGGGACCCGGAATCCGTGAAGCGCGACTTCCACATGGGCGCGACCGTTCAGCTCGACGACTATCCGTACGTCCATCTCATGCGCTGCACCGACGACGCTCTGGCTGCCACCGGCGCGCCCCGGCTCTTCTTCGCCGCGCCCGATCGGTCGTTCATCGACGGACGTGATTGGGGAACGCTCATCGAGCTGCTCAACGAGGACTACGAGGATCTGATCGCCAAGACCGAGCACCAGCCGACCTCACCCGCGACGTTCCTGTTCGAGCGCTTCGATCGGGCTGCGGGTCGGGTCGGGATCGCGCCGCGGTTCGGTTCGCTCGATCCGAAGACGCGGACCGCGCTGGCCGACGCGCTCGAGAAGGAGGCCGCCGCTCAGCTCGCCGAGAAGATGGCCGGCTATCCGGACACGCTGGAGGGCAAGACGCTGGTCATGGAGTTCGCACGGGGCGGACAGCAGGGCGCCACCATGCCGCTTCCGGCCCCGTTCGGTTACCGGTACTCGATCGGCCGACTGTCGCCTGCAATCCTCGCCGGCGCCGGCATCCTCTACATCTGGGTCACGCCCGAGGAGTCGCGCCGGAAGAACGAGGATCGCGCCGATCCGAACGACCCGGGCTCGATCCTGCACCACGGCGTCCCCCACCGGGTGATGATCGACGACTACGGGTGCGACGACATGGATTGGCTGGAGGTCAGCGCCCGCAAGCCGGGGACCGTGCCCATCACCAACGGGGACGGCAAGACCTGGGACGTCCCGATGGCGCGCTTCGACAACCGAGTCGACAAGACCTCGTTCATCCGCGACGATCCTCATTCCTGGAAGGAGGAGGATGTCCGCGCGGTGCACGACGGGCTCGAGGAGGCGCTGGCACGTCTCGTTGCTCTCGCTTGAGCGAATGGCGAGGGCGGTGTTTCCGCTCCTCCTCTCGGCCGCCTGCTCCCGCGGGGACGTGGTTCCGGTCCGACCCGACGGCGGCGCGATCGTTCCGCTGGTCTGCGCTCCCCCGCAATCGATCTGCGAGTCGCAGTGCGTGGACACCGCCTCCGATCCCCTGCACTGCGGCGGCTGCAACCAGCCTTGCGGCGGTGGCACCGAGTGCGTGAACGGTGCCTGCGTCTGCCCGGCCAGCACCACGCTCTGCAACGGGGTCTGTGTCGACCTGATGTCGGACGCCGGCAACTGCATGCGGTGCGGCAACACCTGTCTCGACGGTCGCATCTGCGACTTCGGGCTGTGCATCTGTCCTCCGAGCTTCAGCGAGTGCAGCGGACGCTGCGTGGATCTGGCGTCGGACCACGACGCGTGCGGCGACTGTGAGACCTCCTGCTCACCGCTTCAGTCGTGCGTGGAACGGGCCTGCGGCTGCGGTGATCTGTCGGCCTGCCCCGGTGGCACCACCGGGTACTGTAGCCGCGACCTCGAACGCTACTGCTGTCAGAGCGGCGAGATCTTCTGCGACGTCGACGACACGATCGCGTTCCCCGGCGGCTGCATCCCGGGCGGACTCGACTGTGGAAATCTCTTCTCCTGCGGGGGTGACTTCGTCTCCTGCGCAGCGGATCGGGAAGCCAATTGCAGCACCACCGGCGTCGCCGCGTGCTGCGCGGCGGACCGGCCGGTCTTCTGCGACGCGGTGGGCGGTATCGGCTATGACGGTGGCTGCTGGGAGCCGAACGTCGACTGCGCCACGATCTCGGTGTGCGGTCCTGTGATCTTCGCGTGCTACGCCGGCGGGCGGCCGTTCTGCACCGCCACCGAGAGCTACGTGTGCTGCCAGGCGAACGAGGTCTTCTGCGAAGCGAACCCCGGGATTGGCTATGACGGGGGTTGCTGGCCCCAGACGATCGACTGCGCCAGCATCACGGACTGCGGTGGCGGCAACTACACCGCCTGTCCCCAGGGGACCGGCAGACCCAACTGTACGACCAACGTTTGCGAGTGAGACGGTCGGCACCCGCGGGCTCACTGCGCCCGCAAGATGGTGATAGAAGTGATCGGGGGCCATTTCCTGCTTCATCGGGGCACGTCGGATCTGCTCGACCTCTTCGTCCCGGAGATCCTCCGCCGTCAGGGCGCGGACCGCGTTCGCCAGGCGCGCCTCTCGGTGGTCTTCGCGGCCGTGTTCGTCCTGGCCAGCCTGATCGGCGCCGTGAGTCACGCGCTCCGCGGCGCACACGTCATCGCGGCCGCGTTTGTCGCCGCTGCTGTCCTCTCGGCCGGCTCTGTGCTTCTCCTCCGCCGCCTGGGCTCGGTCTCGGTCACCGGCACCCTGCTCACGCTCGCCTGGTTCGGCGCCGGGAACGCCGCAGCCCTCGCACGCGGCGGGCTGGGAGCGCCCTCTCTCTTGCCCTCGCTGGTCGCCCCGCTCCTGGCGACGCTCCTGGTCGGTGCCCGCGCCGGCGTTCGCTGGGCGCTCTTCTGTTGCGTGTGGATCGGTGTCCTGTTCGTCGCGAGAGCGGCGGGGGTCGATCTGATCGATGACGTCCCGGCCGCGTCGCGTCCGATCATCCATGCGATCATGGGTGGAGTGTTCACGCTGGCCATGCTCGGGATCGGCCTGGCGTATGAGCGTCTGAGGACCGCGGCCATGGACGATCTCGAGCGCCAGACCGAGGAGGTGATCCGCGCCGAGCGCGACGCGCAGATGATGTTCGCCGACCGCATGTCTGCGATCGGTCGCCTCGCCGCGGGGACCGCACACGAGATCAACAATCCGCTCACGTATCTGTTGGCGAACCTGGACCTGATCGGTGAGGCGATGCGCGAAAATCCGAGACACTTCGACGGCGATCTCCGCGCCGCCGTGGACGAGGCGCGGGACGGCGCGAGTCGGATCGCAGCGATCGTCGGCGACCTGAAGACGTTCGCGCGGGCCGAAGAAGAGGGGCTGAGCGCGGTCGACTGCCGCTCGGTCCTGGAGTCCACGGTGCGGATGGTCGCCAACGAGGCCCGTCACCGGGCGCGCCTGATCGAGCGCTACGGGGAGGTGCCCGCCGTCCTCGCCAACGACTCGAGGCTCGCCCAGGTCTGTCTCAACGTGCTCCTCAACGCCGTGCAGGCGATCCCGGTCGGCAGGGCCGACGAGGACCAGATCACTGTGTCCACCTCCATGTCCGGGGAGCGGGTCCAGATCGAGATCGCCGATACCGGGGTCGGCATCCCCACCGAGCTGCTCGATCGCGTGATGGATCCGTTCTTCACCACCAAGCCCTCTGGTGCCGGGACCGGCCTCGGACTCTCGGTGTCCCGGAACATCGTGCAGCGGCTCGGAGGCGAGATAAACATCGCCAGCACGCTCGGCAAAGGGACGGTGGTGACGATCCTCCTCGACGCGACCAACGAAGCGCCGCCGCCGTCGCCTCCGCGCCTGCCTCGGCCCCAGATCGCGGCCGACGAGCACGCCCGCATCCTGGTGATCGACGACGATCTCCGGGTCGCGAAGACGCTGGCGCGCATGCTTCGCCCACACCGCGTCGAGATCGCCACCGGTGGGCGCCGGGCGCTGGAGATCCTGGCCGACGACCCCAACTTCGATCTCGTCGTCTGCGATCTGATGATGCCCGACGTCACCGGGATGCAGATCTACGAGGCGCTCGAGCGCACCGCACCGGACCTGGCGCCGAGCATGCTCTTCGTCAGCGGCGGCACCTTCAGTCCCGCGGCGCGCGCGTTTGCGGAGCGGATGGGTGACCGGGTGGTGGAGAAGCCGTTCGACGAGCACAGGGTCCGCGAGACGGTCGAACGGCGCCTGGAGACTTCTCGGCAGCGCGCGCTTCAGGTTTCACAGAATGATCCGATGGCGTCCGCGTGAACGCGGATCCATGGAGAGCGCCGAGGTTCGTGGATGAGCGCGTGGTCGAGGTCGAGCTCGGGGGTCGGGCCGCCCTCCAGGAGCTGTGGTCGGTCGATATCTCGAAGGGTGGGATGTTCCTCCGGACCGAGGCCCCGCCGCCCCGCGGCCGCCGGCTCGAGGTTCGCCTCTCCACCTCCGGCGGGCCGCTGACGCTCACCGCCGAGGTCGTCCATGTCGTCGACGTCGCCACCGCCGAGGCCTACGGCCAGTCTCCCGGCGTGGGCGTCCAGTTCATCGATCTCACCCGCGAGCTGAGGGAGCGGATCGAGCAGTACCTCGAGGGCGTGCTCACCAAGCTCTCCGTGGACCTGGCGCCTGCCGGCTCCGAGCCCCTCGACGTCCTCCTCGGAGAGGCCGAGCGGGTCACGGCGGCGCTGTCCGCCTCCGACCTCTACGGTGCGATCCAGATGCCGCCCAGCGCCGGTGCCGAGGATCTGCTGGCGCGGATCGAGCGCCTGTCGGCCCGCTTCCTGAACCCACCCGCAGAGGCTTCGCCGCCCAAGGTCGAGCGGCTCCGGCGGGTGGCCGGACAGCTCGGGCGCACCGCGCTGCTCTTCCGGAGCCCGCGCCGCCGCCTCCAGTACGATCTCCGGCGCGGCTTCGTGCGAGCCGCTGAGCGCCGGGCTGCCGGTGAGGACTTCGCCCTGCTCCGGACGGTCTGGTGCGAGCTCTTCCCGGAGCAACCCAGCGCCGCCCGGGATCACCACCGCGAGGCGTGCCGGCTGGAGGGCGCCGGTCGCCGCGCGGAGGCGCTCGATGCCCTCACGAGCGCGCTCGAGCTCGATCCCTTCAACCTCGACTACTGGGAGCGCCGCGCGCTGTTCGAGCGCCGCCTGCTCGAGACGCCCGCCGAGCCGGCGTTCGCCTGCGCCGATCTTCCCCAGGTCGCCGACGAGCGTGAGATCCGGTCGGGCGTGAGGGCCGCCGACCGTGTCCCCACCGATCTGATGAAGCTCGCCGTCCAGGTCGAGTCGCGGCTCGGCTCCACGCCGCACGGCCGCGCCGAGCGCACCTCCACCGGCGACCTGCTCGAGCTGGGTCACAACTGCCCGCCCGCAGAGGCGGCCCGGATCCGGCACGAGGTCGGGCTCGCTCACCTTCGACGGTCCGACTATCAGAACGCCCGCGTGCTCCTGGCCAGCGCGATCGAGCTCGACCCGCAGCCCGACTACCTGATGAGCTCGGCGTGGGCGATGATCGTCGACGCCTCCTTCGATCGCGCCCGCGCCGAGACCGAAGCGCGCCCGCTGGTCCTGGCAGCCATCGCGGGCTCGAGGAAGGATACGCCCGACGGCCGCCGCCGCATCGCGCGCGGCCACTATTTCCTGGGTCGACTGCTGCGCGATCTGGGGAGCCACGCGAAGGCGGAGACCGAGCTGGCGCGTGCGGTCGCGTACGATCCAAGGCTGGTGGAGGCGTGCACCGAGCTCCGGTTGATCCGGATGCGGACGCAGCGCAAGCGCGGGTTGCGGGACCTCTTCAAGCGCTGAGCGCGCTTACCGCGAGGCGAGCTGGTGGCCGACCGCCACCGTCTCGGCGTCGAAGTCCTCGGATAGCAGCGTCCTCTGATCCTCCTCACGGTGCTCGCGCACGGGCTCCGGCACACGATCGATCGCCCGCGCCCGCGCCAGCGAGGCGATATCGGGGCGCACGGGTGCCGGCGCGGCAGGCTCGCCGAGCGGCATGACCTGAGGCCGGGGGCGGAGCCGCGAGATCTCGTGGGCGATCCGTTGCTGGAGCGGGTCGAGGGCGAGCGCGCGGATGAAGCAGCGGATCGCGCCCTCGGTGTCCTGCGCGGCCTTGTAGAGCTGCCCGGCCTGCTCCCACTGCTGCGACGCCTCGTGCTTGCGATCGAGCTTCTCGTAGCACTGGGCCAGCTCGAAGTGCGCGATCGTCCGGTCGGGTCCGAGGTGGAGGATCCGCTTCAGGACGGCGGCCGCCTTCTGCCAGTCGCTGCGCCTCTTGTAGATGTCGACCACGTGCCAGTAGGCCGACAGCGCTCGCTCGGTGTCGCCCGCGCGCAGGTAGCAGTCCGCCAGGCGGAGGATCAGGCGCTCGTTCTCGGGATTGGCCTTGCCCTGGCGCGCCAGCGCGACCAGCTCCGCCTGGCGTCGCATCGCGTCCTTGCGATCGTGGAAGAGCACGCGCCCCAAGGCGCGAAGGACTCCTGTGAAGCGGCCGCTTCCCTTTGACTCCATCGGTGACCCCGGTCGCCGACAGGAGCAAGGGTCGGACCAGGCTCCCAGGGTCGCGGATGGAGCGGGTGTCACCCCCGCGGGATGAGACACCCTGTTACGCTGTGTCTCACCCGGAACGCTTCAGGCTCGCACGAGCGGTATCCGAGCCGCAGCCGAAGCTTCGGGCGAGGCTCTGCAGGGGCGCGACGGCTCGCGGATCGCCGGAGGCCGCCAGCCTGCGGACCGCGAGCTTGCGGGCGCCGCACTCATCGCTCTGGAGCGTGGCGATCCACAGCGGGATCAGGTCCACCTCCTCGCCGGCCTTCTCCAGGACCTCGCCGGCGCGCCGCTTGAGATAGCGGCTGCTGTGCGGGTCGTCGAACGCCGCCCGTACCTGCGCCATGGAGTCGGGGGCGGTGGCGAGCAGGATCTGCTCGGCGACCGAGGTGTTGGTGTTGGGGCGGGCCAGGTAGGCGACGACGTTCTGGTAGTCCTCATCCTCGAAGGCCTGCGCCGAAGCGTCGGCCAGCGTCCGATAGTCGTAGAGCGCGCGCGGGACGTCCCTCTGCTGCGCGGCGAGGCGCGCCTCCTGGCGGAGCGCGAGCTGCGAGGGTTCGACGACCTCCGCGATGGGTGCCGCTGCGATCGGCTGGGCGTCGATCACCTTGGCGTCGTTCGAGGCCATCGCGACAGCCGCGACGATCGACAAGCCCAGGACGCCGGCCGCGGCGGCGAGCTGCGTCCGCCTCGGGAGCGCGCGTGCGCGATCGATCAACGGCTGCGCGCGGGCGGCGATCGTCCGGCCCAGCTCGAGCGCGCGGTCGACGAACGGCTGCGCTCGGTCGAACGCAGGTCGCGTCGTCGAATCGGGATCAGGCTGGTGCAGGCTGCGCACCCGGCGCAACGCTCCGGCCAGCTCGCCGGCGTCACGACACCCGCGCCGATCGGCCTCGTGTGCGAGGAGCCCATCCACCAGCTCCGCGAACGGTCGTGCGCTCTCCGGGAGGCCGGCTGCCGCCATCAACGGCGTCGCACCGGTGGAGGCCAGGGAGAGGATCTCGGCCGCCCGGGTGCCCTGATGCGGCACGTGTCCAGCGATCATGCGATACGCGAGCACGCCCAGCGAATAGAGGTCGGCCCTCGCATCGACTGGGAAGCCCATCAACTGCTCGGGCGCGACCCACTCGATCGCGCCCACGACCGCGCCGCGCGCCGTGATCAACTGCGTGGTGCCGGCCTCGCTGTAGGGCGCGGTCTCGTACGCGAAGATGAAGTCGGTGATCCGCGGCATTCCGTCTGCGCCCACCACGATGTTCCGCGGGTGGAGATCGCGGTGCACCAGCCCGTTGCAGTGGGCGCACGCGGCGGCGTCAGCGAGGGCGATCAGGAGATCGTGTGCCGCGTGCCAGTCGATCCGGCCCCGAACCTCGAGGATCGCCTCGAGGGTGTCGCCCTTCGGCGCGTCGGTGACGACGTACGGCCGGCCTTCGTGCTGTCCGACGTCGATCACCGAGACGATGCCCGGATGATCGAGCTTGGCGAGCAGGCGACCCTCGCGGAGGAAGCGGCGGCAGAGATCCTCGTTCGACGGATCCTGCACCATCTTGATCGCGACCGGGCGCTCGAGCGCCGGCTGGCGTCCCGCGTACAGCTCGCGCCCCGCGAAGGTTCCGAGATGCGTCTCGACCGTGAAGCGGCCGCCGATGGTGGTCCCGAGCACGGGGTCACCGGGAGCAAGGTCCGATCCAAGAGCAGGAGGCGACGGATCGCCCTGCGCCTCCGGACCGGGCGGTTCCGCCGGAACCGGACGGTTACTCGAAGAAGTAGGACAGGCCGAGGCGGCCGCTGAGGGTGCCGCCGATGCTGAGGATCGTCGGGCCGTCGCCGACGGCCAGCCCCAGGCCGACCTCGCCGTGAATGGCGACGTTGCTCACGATGAAGAACCGGATCTGGACCAAGCCCTCGGCGTGAAAGAGCGTGGCGTCGCCGGGACCCTGGAGCTCGGTGTGACTCACACCGACGCCCGCACCGAGGCCGAGGTCGGAGCGAGAGGTACTATGGACCACCCACAGGAAGCGCGCCGACAGCCCGAAGCTGGTGGCGGCGTCCTCCACGAACAGGAGCCCCAGCATGCCCTCGATGCGGAACTGTCGCGCGTCGAAGATGAACGTCGCTCCACCGCCGCCGCCCAGCGGGATGCCGCCGACGGAGGGCGTTCCGGCGAACAGGCCCGACAGCAGCGCCTCGATCCCCAGCCCGAAGCGATTGCCGCCGGAGTCGGACGTGCTCCCCTTCTCGGCGTTCTCGAGATCCTCGTACTGGGCGAACGCCGGCGTGGGGATGGCGAGAAGGGTGGTCAGTGCAAAGAGGCCGATCCGAGAGCGCGCTTTCATCGATTCCTCCAAAAGATTGCCGAACATAGGGCGCAAGTTGACGTGCCGCAAGAAAGCACCTGTACTGCGCGCGTGTCGTCGAGCGACACCCGAACCCTGTTGCATCCGCACGCCGGGGCGGCGATGCGGGCGATCAAGGAGTTCTCGCTCGAAGCGGTGAGCGGCCCCGACGCGAGCCAGACCTACGGACCTTTCTCGCGTGCGTCGATCGGATCCGCCCGTAGCAACGACGTCGTGCTCAGCGATCCCACGGTGTCGCGTTTCCACTTCACGCTGGAGCGGGCGCAAGACGGCTTGCGGCTGATCGACAGTGAGAGCACGAACGGCACCTTCGTGCTGGGACACCGGGTGCGGGACGTCTACGTCGACGAGGGCAGCCGGATCCGCATCGGCGACAGTGAGCTCCTGGTCCGGGTGGAGGCGCAACCGCGCCTGGTGGAGGTCGACCGGCACGAGGGCTTCGGCGACCTCATCGGAGAGAGCGGTCCGATGCAGGAGCTCTTCGGGATCCTGGAGCGCCTGGCCAGGGCCGACGCGCCGGTCCTCATCGAAGGGGAGACCGGCACCGGCAAGGAGCTGATCGCGCGGGCCCTCCACTTCCAGGGCCGGCGTCAGGCGCAGGCGTTCGTGGTGGTCGACTGCGGCGCCGTCGCGCCCACGCTGGTGGAGAGCGAGCTGTTCGGGCACGGAAAGGGCGCGTTCACCGGCGCCGAGTCGGATCGCACGGGCGCCTTCGAGGCCGCCAGCGGTGGGACGGTCTTCCTCGACGAGCTCGGCGAGCTCCCCTCCTCGCTGCAGCCCAAGCTCCTGCGGGTGCTCGAGTCCGGGACCATCAAGCGCGTCGGCTCCAACGAGGAGCGCAAGGTCGACGTCCGCGTCATCGCCGCCACGCACCGCGATCTCCGCCATATGGTGAACGCCGGCGTGTTCCGCGAGGACCTCTTCTTTCGACTGGCCGTTCTGCCGGTGACCGTCCCTCCGCTTCGCGATCGTCCGAGCGACGTCCCTGTCTTGGCCCGCCACTTCTTCGAGCGCACCCTCGAAGCGGCCGGGTTCGAGGGCACGCCCCCCCGCCTCTCGGAGGAGTCGCTCTCTGTCCTGATGCGCCGCAGCTGGCCGGGCAACGTACGCGAGCTCAGGAACGTGGTGGAGCGCGCGGTCATCCTCGCCGACGAGCCGCGGCTTCGGGCCGGCGATCTCGCCGAGCTGTTCCGGGTACGGACGGCGTCGACGGGTGCGGCGCTCTCCGACGAGCGGCTCCCCCTCGAGGAGCTCAAGCGGCGCTTCGAGCGCGAGTACCTGGTCAAGCTGCTGGGCCGCTACCCGAAGGATCGCGCGAGGGCGGCCGAGGAGGCGGACATCCATCCCAAGTCGCTCCAGCGCCTGCTTCGCCGTCACGGGCTGCTCGACAAGGACTCGACCGACTGACCCTCAGGTCCCCTCGAAGGTGATGGTGGCGCTCCAGTCGTCGTCCTCGAAGTCGGGGGCGCCGGGCGCACAGCCGCCGTAGATCCGGATGTCGTTGCCGCGGATCTCCCTCCCGCCTGTCACGCCCACGTTCACCAGGTTGATGTGGTTGCCCTCGATGTGGAGGTCACCGTCGATGATCGCGCCGGCGCAGGTGCCGTCGGCCGGGCCGATCAGCGTGATGTGGTTCCCGCGGATCGTGACATTCCCGTGATACACGCCGGCCGAGAGCTGGTGGATCATGTGGTTGCCCTCGATCACCAGATCACCGCGGTGATCGGGGAGGTCGTCGACCACCATCATCGGCTCGCGGCGGACCACGCGGATCTCGAAGTGATCGGCGCCGCCGCCGACCTCGATCTCAATCAGCTCGCCCGGGGCGACGTCGTGGAGCGTGATCTCACCCGTGATGCCCACGCTCTCGAAGGTGAGGACGAGCTCGCCGGTCGGCAGGTCCTGGATGGAGAAGCCGCCGTCCCGCTCGACCGCGACCGTGTGGATGTTGCCGTTGGCGGCCACCTCGAGCGTGCCGCCGGCGCTGAGGCCGGAGGTCAGGTGGCCCACCACTACGGGCGAGGGCGCTCCTCCGCAGGCGAAGGCGAGGGCGGCGATCGGAGCCAGGGCGAGGCGCATGCGGGTCGAGAGAGCAACGCGCGTGCCGTGCGCGGCCCTGAGGCTTCGGGCGTGCGGGTGAGAGCCGGACGGTTCCGCGGGAGCCGAATGGTTACTGGAAGCGTAGTCGACGATTCGCTACGGTGACCTGGTGCCGGCGGATCTGTTCAACCCGACCGAGGAACACCGGATGCTTCGGGCGATGGTGGCCGACTTCACGAAGCAGGAGGTGGAGCCGCAGGCGGAGCAGTTCGACCGGGAGCAGCGGCTGAATCTGGACCTGTTTCGCCGGCTGGCAGACCTCGGGCTCCTCGGGATCACCGTCCCGGAGGAGGAGGGCGGCGCCGGGATGGACGCGGTCGCGGCGGTCATCGTCCACCACGAGCTCTCGAAGTCCGATCCGGGCTTCTGCCTCGCCTACCTCGCCCACGCGATGCTCTTCGTGAACAACTTCTACTGGTGCGTCGAACGCCGAGCAGCGCGAGCGTTATCTCCCCAAGGTCCTGACCGGCGAGTGGGTCGCGGGCATGGGCATGACCGAGCCCGGCCACGGCACCGACGTGCTCGGCATGAAGACGACCGCCGTCAAGAAAGGGCAACCGTTATCTATTGAATGGAACCAAGACGTACATCACGAACGGATCCGAGGGCTACTGTTCCTGGTGTACGCGAAGGTCGACGGTCGGATCACCGCGATGGTGGTGGACCGGAGCATGCCGGGCTTCTCGACTTCGCAGCCGATCGACAAGATGGGGATGCGCGGCCAGCACGATGAGCGAGCTGATCTTCGAGGATTGCGAGGTGCCGCTCGAGAACATCCTCGGCGAGGAGCGCAGGGGAACCGTGCACATGATGCGGAACCTCGAGATCGAGCGGTTGACGCTGGCCTCGATGAGCCTCGGCATCGCCGATCGTTGCCTCGAGATCATGGTCCACTACGCGCGCGATCGGACCGCGTTCGGCGAGCCGATCGACCGCTTCGGACAGATCCAGCGCTACATCGGCGAGGGCTACGCGATGACCGAGGCGGCGCGGGCGTTGATCTACAACGTGGCGCGGTCCGTCGGTCCCGGCCATCGCAATCGCGTGGGCTGCGACGCGGCCAAGCTCTTCGCTGCGCCCGTCGGGAAGACGCTCGCCGACTACGCGATGCAGGTGATGGGCGGCGCCGGCTACTGCAGCGAGTACCCGATCGAGCGCCTCTAGCGGGACGCCAAGTTGCTCGAGATCGGCGGCGGGACGCTGGAGAGTCACCAGAAGAACCTGACCAAGGACCTCACGCGTCTGTACGGATGAGCGGGGGCAGGCTCTTCTTGAAGAGGCGCTCGTGGGCCGCGCGGGCCCGCTCCGAGAGCTCGCGCTCCGGGAGGTCGAGGAGGTCTCGGCTGCTCTCGCCCGGCGCGACCAGATGCTCCAGCGCGACGCGTCCCGCGAAGCCCTCTGGGCTGAACGGCTGGACCTCGGCGAGCGCCAGGAAGTGCACCAGCGCGATCCGGGGCTGTCCCGATCGCGCGACCTCCGCCAGATAGGCGGAGAGCTCCGCGGCGGCGAACGTGATCGCCTCCTCGGAGTATTGGGCCATCTCGCGCTCGAGCTCGGCGGGGTGTGTCAGATCCTTCCCGTCGATCACATGCTGGAGCTCGTGCGCCTCCACCTTGCGGGCGAGGATCTCGACGGCGGCGGCGTCGACGACCTCGGCCAGCTGCCCGCACTGCGGCGCGTCCTGGACGAAGCAGTCGAGCCGCGCCTCGAGGACCGGCCGCCAGCGCGTCGGGGTGAGACCCAGGAGCGCCGCGGTGGCGCGCGTCAGGTCGCCCGTCAGCAGCTCCCGATGGAGGCCGTAGATTTCTTGCACCCGGCTGTCCTGGAGCCCGGCCAGCGCCGGGCCCACGTCGTTGAGCCAGTAGTCGCGGACCACGTCGATGACGATCATGCCGTGGTGCTCGTTCTGTCGCGTCCACCCGAGGCGCGCGTCGAGGATGCTCGTCCGATCGACCCTGCTCAGCCACAGCGCGGTGTAGCCGCTGAACCGCTCCTGGGCGTGACGAACCCGCTCGATCCGGTAGCTCTTCACGTAGAGGTAGGGGAGGTTGGCGCCGCCGCGGCGGACCGGGACGATGTCGACGTCGACGTAGAAGGGGATGCCGTTGTCTCTCGCGACGTCGTTGAGATCGCCGATCGCCCGGGTGAGCGCCCGCCGCTGATTGCTCACGTCGATGACCAGCGGCGCCAGCGCCTCGATGCGGCGGGCCAGGTCGGGGGCGGGTGAGGCCACGCCGGCCGCATCGGAGACGGCCCGGCGCAACCGCCGGTCGCGCCCCGCGTACTCAACCCCGCCGGAGGCGATGCCGATGCGGGGGAGGCGTCGCTGATAGAGCTCGATCATCCACGGCTCGGCGGCGTGGAGGGGCCACTTCTCCGGGGTCGGGAGGGAGAGGACGCGGACCAGGCCGACCAGCGCGAGCAGCGCGACCAGGCCGGCCAGCGCGGACAGCTCGAGGTTCCGCCCGCGCCCGAGGAAGTGGATCGTCCGCGAGACGCGCGGCGGCAGAGCAGCGACAGGATCGCGGTCGTCGATCAGCTGGCGCTTCATCCGGAGCAGCAGCTCCGTCCGGGAGACCGGCGGCGGATGCTCGTGGCGCACGTCCTCCAGCAGCGTCCGGAAGCGGCGCCGGACCAAGCGCCGGAGCATACGGCGATAGCTCGCGGTGCGCCGGCGCATCCGGAGCATCCCGGAGGCGAGCGCCTCCTCGAGGACGCCGTAGAGGAGGTCGTCGCGGAGCAGGCGCGTCGGGCGGGGGACCTCCGTGCCGAGCGGATCCGACAGCTGCGCCAGGGAGGCGACGATCGAGAAGCCGACGGCCAGGGAGAAGGAGACGAAGAGCGCGGCGCCGCGCAGTCCGAGGAGCAGCAGCGCGCCGTTCTCGTACGCGATGGCGCCTTTGAATCCGACGGTCACGATCACGCCGGCCGGGATCCCGATGGCCCAGCCGATCGCCGCCGCCTGCTGCGTCGGCTTCTGCAAGCTGGCCTGCACTGCGTAGCCTGCCACCCCGATCACCAGCACGGAGGTGGTCGGCGAGTCCGAGAGCAGCGCCAGCGCGGTCGAGGCCGAGAGCATCGCCAGCAGGATCGAGGGCCCACGCGGGTGGCGCCCGGCAAACGGGCCGGTGCGCCAGCCGATCGCGGCCGCCGCCAGCGCGGTCGAGATCGGGAAGAGCAACCCGCGCGCGGCGAACGACTTGGGGAAGAGGATCAGCAGATCGCCGGAAGCGTGCGGGTCGGAGAGGATCGCGAGCGTGACGACGGCGACCACCGCGAGCGCGGCGACCGCCTTGTCGAGGCGGGGCCGCCCGAGGTGGGAGAGCGACAGGAGCGCGATCCCCCCCAAGGCCTGCAGGATCGCCGGCTGGACGGACTCTCCGATCGAGAGCAGATGCCAGTACCAGACGGCGCCGGAGGCCTCGTGCTCGATGGGGAGAAAGAGCGCCACGATCGCCAGAACGCCGGCCCAGCCCAGCACGCGGTCGAACGGATCGCGGATGCCCGCCAGCTCCGGGTCGATGTAAGGCACGATCGCCCGCTCGGCCATCCCGGAGGTCGGACAACCGCGGCGGGCCGAAGGTTCCATGCGCGTCGTGGCGTCGATCCTCTGCGTGGCCGCGTGCGGCGAGTTGCCGCCGCTCGGCGATGCCGGCCTCGGTCAGGACGGGGGCTCGGTCGACGCGAGCGTGGCCGACGCCGAGACTCCCGACGCCCGCGCGCCGCCGGTGCCGCTCGTCACGGGGTTCGCCGTCGAGACCAGCACGGAGAGCACACTGGCGGCCTGGGCGGTCGTCGAGACCCGCACCGCCGTCGCGGTCGAGATCGCTGTTACCAGCACAGCGTCGGTCGAGCGACGCTCGCGGCGAAGCGCCCCGGCGACCTCGCACCGGCTCCCGCTGGTCGCGCTTCACCCGCGCACGGAGTACACACTGCGCGCGATCGCGGATCCCGACGGTGCCGCCGAGTCGAGCGCACCGCTCGCGTTCACCACGGGGTCGCTGCCGGCGGGGCTCCCCAATCTCGCGCTCGACCTCGCCGATCCCTCGCGCGTCGCCCCGGGCATCACGTTCTTCGGCGCCGGTCTCACCGCTGACCCGAGCCGCCCCCTCTTCGTCGGTGTCGACGAGGCGGGGCGGGTGGTGTGGTACTGGACCCCCGACCGCACCATGGCGCAGGTGACGCCCGAGCTCCGGCCGCTCCCCGGCGGCGAGCTCCTCCTCCTCTTGGAGAACGAGCTGCGCGTGATCGACGTGATGGGCCGCCCGGTCCGTTCTCTTCACGTCGATTACCACCACGACGCGCTCCCCCTCGGCGATCACTTCCTGGTGCTCGGTCGTGAGACCCGCACCGTCGACGTGCCCGATCTCGGCGGCGAGGTCGGCGTCGTGGGCGACACGATCCTCGAGGTCGACGGCGCCGGCGACACCGTTTGGCGCTGGTCGGCCTTCGATCACCTCGACGCGACCCGCTTCCCGGACGCGCTCTCGAGGACGCTCGTCCACGGCGTCTACGACTGGACCCACGCCAACGCGCTCCTCCTCGACGACGAGGGCCGCTCGATCCTGATCTCGCTCCGCCATCAACACTGGATCGTGAAGATCGATCGCAGCAGCGGCGACGTCGTCTGGCGGCTCGGGCCCGAGGGCGACTTCACCCTGGCCGGTGGCGAGTGGTTCTACGCCCAGCACGCGCCCGAGCTGCGTCCCGGCGGCCAGCTCCTGGTCTACGACAACGGCACGGCGCGCCCGGGCGGCGAGGAGTACAGCCGGGCCGCGCTCTACGGCCTCGATCCCGGAGCGGGCTCCGCCGTGGAGCTGTGGTCATACCGCACGCCCCACTTCACGCACTTCATCGGTGACGTCGACACGCTCCCGGACGGGCACATCCTGGTCACCGCCGGCGGCATCCGCGACGGGCCGCCTCAGGCCCAGCTCATCGAGGTGACGGAGGACCCGGCGCCGGTCGAGGTCTGGCGGCTGTCGCTTTCGGCGCTCGTGTATCGCGCGACGCGGATCGCGGACTTTCGCTAGGAGCGTGTAGCGCGTAAGCGCTCACGCGACCCCGGTCCGGGTCCCGGTCCCGGTCCGGGTCCCGATCTGAAGATGGCTGCCTTGAGTCAGACGCTCGCGACGGTCGCGAGCTTCGATCGGTAGGTGAAGTGGGGATGACTTTCTCCAGCCAGCACCCGGAATGGAATGTCTTCGTAGGTCGCCCGCGCGATCCTCCGCGACGAATAGATGCCGGTGCAGTAGGCGTACAGAAGCAGCGCGATCATCATTCGAGGCGAGTACGGTCGCTCGCCTCGCGGGTCCTTCTCGGAGTCCAAGAACGGTATTGCTTCGCCACGAAACCATGGGATCAAGTCCAGGCGTCGAAGTCGATCCGCCCAACGATCGATTCCAGACGAAACGACCTCCAAGAACTTCTGCTGGTCAAAGTAGACGAGCTACCGCAAGCTAGCTTGCATGGTCACTTTCGATCACGAGAAGCTCGAGGTCTACCAGCTCGCCGTCGAGTATGCCGACATCGCTGAAGAGATCGCACAAGAACTGCAACCCGGTCACGCTCACGTCCGCGATCAGCTTCGGCGTGCATCCGATTCCATCGTGAACAACACCGCCGAGGGCGCCGGAGAGTTCAATCCACCTGAGAAGGCTCGCTTCTACCGGATGGCACTTCGCTCTGGCACCGAAAGCGCCGCCTCACTCCACACCTGCTTGAGGCGCCGACTCGCCAACGAGCAGAAGGTCCAAGCCGCCAGAGCCAAGCTCAAGCGCGTTGTCGAGATGCTCACGCGCCTCATCAAGTCGATGAACGCACGCCGGGCTGCATGATCGCCATCGGGACCGGGACCGGGACCGGGACCCGGACCGGGCTCGCGGTAGCGCTACGCGCTACACGCTCCTAGTCGCCCCAGAGCTGACGGGAGGCGAGCTCCTTCATGATCTCCTCGGTCCCGCCTCCGATCGCGATCACCTTGGTCTCGCGATAGATCCGCTCGCACTTGGCCCCCCGGATGTAGCCGGCACCTCCGAGGATCTGCACGGCCTCCTTCGCGCACAGCTCCATGGTCTGCGTGGCGTTGTTCTTGAGCATGCAGATCTCCGGGATCGGAGAGTCGCCCTGGCCGACGCGCCAGGCGATGTTCTCGAGGAACGCCTTGGTGGCCTGGATGTGCATCTGCATGTCGACCAGCTTGTGGCGGATGACCTGCCTCTTGATGAGCGGGCGCCCGAAGGTCTCGCGCTCCCGCGCCCAGGCCAGCGCCTCGTCGAAGCAGGTGCGGGCGAAGCCGTACGCGTTGGCGGCCAGACCGAGCCGCTCGTTGTTGAAGTTCAGCATCAGGCCGTAGAAGCCTTGGTTGAGCTCGCCGATCTGGTTCTCGACGGGGACGCGGCAGTCGTCGAAGTAGAGCGTCGCGGTGTCGGAGGCCCACCAGCCCATCTTCTTGAGCGGCGTGCGCGAGAGGCCCGGCGTATCGCCGTCGATCAGGAGGAGCGAGATCCCACCCATGCCCTCGCCGCCGGTTCGCACCGCGACGGTGAGGTAGTCTGCGCGCATCCCCGAGGTGATGAACGTCTTCGAGCCGTTGACCACCCAATGATCGCCGTCCCGCCGGGCCGTCGTCTTGAGGTTCGCGACGTCCGATCCGCCGGAGGGCTCGGTCACTGCCAGCGCCGCGATCTTCTCTCCCGAGAGCACCTGGGGCAGCACGCGCGCCTTGAGCGCTTCGCTCCCCAGCGCGGCCACCGGCGGCGTGGCGATGGTGTGGCTCATGAGGCCGGCGTTGAGGCCGCCGCTCCCTGCGCGCGCCAGCTCTTCGCACGCGACGATCACGTAGAACGGATCTGCGGGCGTCCCGCCGTACTCCTCCGGAAATCCGAGGCCCAAGAGCCCGACCTCGGCGGCCTTCCGGTAGAGCTCGCGCGGAAACGCCTCGGCTTCGTCCCATTGGTCGACGAACGGGGCGATCTCGCGGTCCACGAAGCGGCGCAGGGACGCACGGAAGGCTCGGTGCTGCTCCTCGTAAAACGGGCTATCTTCCACGAATTCGCCACATAGCATGGTCCCATGTATGCTGGCAGGCCCTGGAGGCGCTGACATGAAGGTGCCGGAGCAGGCGCCGGTCGAGCTTGCTCGACCCGAGCTGGATGACGTGAGCGATCGCAGCGCTCCCGCTGTGAACTCGGCTGAGCACCTCCTGTCGAACCTCCCCGAAGGCCGACAGTCGGCCTGGGGCCGGCCGGTCGAGACCGAGTCCAAGGACCTCGAACGCCTCACGCGCCAGCTGCAAGCGGACTTGCAGCTTCTGGTCAGCGACCTCAAGCGTGGCCCCCTGGCCCGCCTCCTCGAGAACGCCCACGACTACCTGGGAGAGCTCCGGCGTGAGTTCCTCCGCCACCACCGGCGCCTGGTCATCCAGGTGCGGACCCCCGAGGGCTGCGCCGACCTGTCCGAGCGCGTGCACTTCGAGCTGGCCGAGCTGGCCGAGCGCTTCCGGAGCGTGGCCCTCGGCCGGTCTTCCCGGCTCGCCAACGCCTGGAACCCGCAGGAGCTGGTCGAGCTGGTGGACCGTACCGTCGATGCGCTCCCCGATCATCTGACCGTTCCCCTCGAGCCGGTCTCCTACGAGGGCGCCGACATGGTCGCGGTGATCCGGCGCGTCCGCCGTCGCCTGCGCCGCCGCCGCCCGCTCACCCGGACGATCCGCATGCGTGAGCTGGTCCACCATCACGTGGCGCACGTGACCTCGGAGCGCATCGAGGGCCTGACCACGCCGTTCGTGCGCATCGACATCGAGCTGTCCGTCCGGACGCGCACGATCTTCGAGGCGATCGCTGAGGGCTTCGAGGCGTTGATCGGCCGCGAGGCGGCGGAGCTCCCCGATCTGGTCCAGCTGCTCCGCACCAAGGTCGAGGACGAGATCGTGCTGGCGGAGAAGGAGGCCCACCGGCTCGCTTCGGACGTCACTCGTCGCGCCGTGGCGATGTTCGGTGAGGCCATGACTCTGATCAAGGCCGATCTTCCGGAGATCGGGACCTTCGATCTGCCCGGGCGCCGCCGCAGCGGCCGGAAATGGCTGCGGCAGCGCGAGCGCGTGATGGAGGCCCTCGCCGTCGATCTGTCGCGGGTCCGCGACAGCGGTGCCGGCGACTACGCGCTCCTGGCGCTCCAGCTGGAGTTCATCGCCTTCGAGGCGCGCGCACACTACGCGATGGAGGGCGAGCTCGCCGATCTGGAGGCCGACGTGCGCGGGCGCAGCCACGTCCAGCTCGAGCGTGTGCAAGCCGCCTTGCGGGGCGCCCTGGAGAAGATCGCTCAGCAGCCGCACGACGAGGAGGAGCTCCACGACCTCATGGAGCCTGTCGAGCGGGTCCTCGGTGAGGCGCTGCGCGTGCTCTTTCAGCTCAACGATCAGCTCGAGGCCGACCATGCCGCCTCACCGCTGCTGGACGCGCTCACGCGCCAGGCGCAGACCCTCACCGATCGCTACCGCGTCCCCACCGCCCGGCTGGCGCACTCGGAGTGGGAGCTGCCGGCGCCCTCGACCACGATCGAGGTTCCGCTTCGAGAGCTGGTCTCAGCGTACATGCTCACCGACGTCGGCCCGCGCGTCCTCGAGGCGACCAACGGGGCGGCGCGGGACGTCCAGCCGCTGCTCGCGTTCTGCCAAGAGCTCGAGCGCATCGTCACTTTCAACACTGAGGCCGGCGCCGGCGAGGGCATGGCGATCGATCCGCTCGACTCCTCGGGTCAGCTCCAGGAGTTCGTCGTGGGCGCGCTCAACCGGCGCATGGACGTGCTCTCCGAGCAGATCGAGCGCACCGATCAGTGGGCCACCGAGCTGAGCTCGCGCGTTCAGACCGTGGTGGTGCAGCGCCTCACGGACCTGCGCCATCACCTCGCCGAAGGGCGCGCCTCGAGCCTGCGTCTGGATCTGGTGCGGATGGCGCAGTCGAGGCGCCGGCTCCGCGGCGAGCTCGATCGCGTCACCACCGTGCTCGATCGACTCCGTGGCCAGACGACCGGCTCCATCCGGCGCACCGTGGGCGAGGAGCGGCTCCGGCGCTGGAAGGCCTTGCTCGGGCTGGGCGAGGAGGACCTCGGGCCCCCCGAGGCGGGCCAGTTCGCGCCTCCCGAAGCGCAGGTCGAGATCCCGATTGTGTACCGGCGCCTCTTTGCGGCCCAGGCGCACTGGGCCGGCGACGTGCTGCATCAGGACGCCGTCAAGCTCGCGCGTGAGCACCTCGCCCACGCGCCCGGGCTGCGCGCAGTGGCGGTGGTCGGCCTCGATGCGGCGCGCAAGGTCGCGATGGTGTCGGCGATCTCGCGCGGTGAGCGCTTCGGGGCCGTGCGGCGGGTGGCGTGGAAGAAGCCGGCCACCCTCGACGAGGTCGAGCGCGTGCTCGCCGATCTCCCCAGGGGACACCTGATCGTGGTGACCGGTCTGCGCTGGCTGATCTCGGCGCGCCCGGGCGGGTTCGACCCGCTGCGGCGCTTCGTCGAGGGCGTGGTCGCCGACGCCAACCAGAACGCGTGGCTGCTCGAGTCGGGCCACTTCGTCTGGGAGTACGCCTGCCGGATCTCCGCGATCGGATCACTGGTGACCACGATCGTTCGCGCCGATCCGCTACCGCCGCTCGACCTCGAGAACGCCGTGCTGGCGCGCCACCACCTGAGCGGCCACGAGCTGGTCTTCGTGGACTCCGCCCGCAACACGTTCAAGGCCGGCCCGGTCCGCTCCGCGATCCAGGATCAATACTTTCTGGACCTGCACGAGGCGTCCGGCGGGCTCCTGCATGCGGCGCTCGTCTTCTGGATCGGATCGATCGTCGAGGTGAACGAGTCTGCAGGCCGCGTACGTGTCGGGGCCGTGCCTCGGTCTTCGATCCCTCGGCTCCGCGCCCTCCCCGAGCATGATCTGCTCATGCTCTACCAGGTGGCGCGCCAGGGCTGGATGGACGGAGAGACGCTCGCGTTCCTGTTCCGCACCGACGTCACCACTGCGCGTGCGGCCCTGGTCCGACTCGCCAACCTGGGTCTGCTCGAGCGTGCGCACCGCGTATATCAAGTGCCGTCGCACCTCCGGGGTGGGGTGGTGCAGGCGCTCGCGGCGAGGGGATGGGTCTGATGCGCACGCTTGGCATGTTGGCGGTGGCGCTCTCGCTCGCAGCCGTGACGCCGGCGTGGGCCCAGGTCGGATCCTCTTCGACGGCTACGGTCGCCGCTGCCAAGCCCCCACCGCCGCCCGAGCCGCCCCCGGAGCCCCCGCCGCCTCCACCCCCGGCCGTCCCGAAGAAGCCGGAGATCGACCGACTCGGCCAGCAACGGCTCTACGTCGGCGTGCCGCTGCTGCTCCCCGAAGCGCCGCCTCCTCTGCTCTCGAAGGCGGCGCCCGAGCCGTTGCCGAAGCCCGACGTGGTGCTCCCCCCGCCGCCTCCGCCTCCGCCGCCCGCGGTGATGCCGCCTGCGCCCGCACCGGGTGTGAAGGAGCGACCCTCCGTGAGGCCGTGGGTCATCGAGGAGTCCCCGTGGATCGAGCACCTGCGCGCCTTCAACGGTGCGGCCACGCTGCTCATCGTCATCGCGCTGATGGTCGTCGCCGCGATGCTCTCGTCCTTCGTCCGCCGCCAGTCCGATCGGCGGACGCTGCTCGCGCGGATGGCGGCCGGCTCGAACAAGCTCGCCCGCATCCTCGCGGCGGTCTTTCTCCTCCTGCTGGCGATCGCCTGGCTGCCGAGCGAGGCGCTCCCGTTTGCGCTGCTGGCGGTCGCCCTGGCGCTCGGGTGGTCGATGCGTGACGTCGTCCCCGACCTGATCGCAGGCGCGGTGATCACCTTCGAGCGACGCGTCCGCCCGGGGATGTGGCTGTCCGGGGACGGGTTTGCGGGCGTGGTCGAGCGCGTCGGGCTCCGCGCCACCTGGCTGAAGGACGCCACCGAGCGGCGGATCGCGGTGCCCAACCGCACGCTCGTTTCGCACCCGGTCACCTCCGACGACGGCCGCTGGCCGACGCGCGAAGTGTTGCTCCGGATCGACTCGGACATCCCCGCCGACCGCGTCCGCCACGCCATCATCGACGCGGTGCTGGCCTCGCCGTGGACCCCGGTCCGCGACACGCCGGCGGTTCAGCGGGACGGCGGCGATCCTTCAGTTTGGCACGTGCGGGCCCGCGTCCTCGAATCTCTCGTTCGCGGGCAAGTTCGAGGGCGAGCTTCTCGAGCGCGCCGAGGCGATGCTCGAGCGCCGCGGGCGCTCGTAGGCCGGCGGTCAGTTCGAGAGCGCGACGGTGCTGGCGATGGCGCCCGAGACGCCCGCGCTGATCAAGACGGTGGAGACGAGGCCGTTGATGAAGATCGACTTCTGGTTCGCCGTGAACTCGTCCGGAATGCTCACCTCTGTCTTCTTGGTGTTGATCTCGAACTCGAGGTCGCTCTGAGCGGCGAGGGCCTTCGTGGTTCGGACCGCGAAGAACACGCCGACGGCCACGGCGGCGATGCTCCCTCCGAGCGTGATCCATGGGACCACCTTGATGGGTCGGGAACGCTCGGCCTGGATCACCTGGGTCGGCGCCAGCCGCACGGGCGTGGCGGCCGGCGGCGGCGGCGCGGCGATCCGGGGGATCGGGGCAGACTGCGCCGGTGGCGGGGGCGGGGCCTGCTCTTCTTCGGCCTTCGCCTCCGGAACCTCGACCGAGGTATCCTTTCGATCCTTCTTCACCACCTTGATCGTCGATTGTGCGGTGCTCTCGTCGATCGGAGTCTGCGCCGTGAGCAGGGCATAGCTGGTGAGGAGAGGGAGTATCGATCCGACCACGTCGATCACAATGAGCAAGTGGTACGCCGACTGCAACGGAGGGAGATGACTCAGGTGAGTTGGATCAAGCGATCATTTATTGCCGCGCTCTCGCTGTGGAGTGTCCAAGCACGTGCGGAGAACTATCACCTCGTGGAGCGCGAGAGCTTCCTCTACGTGGAGGTGAGGCCCGCGAAGACGCTCCTGTCGAAGGCCGCCCATCAGCACGTGGTTCGGGCCACGCATTGGACCGGATCGGTGAGCTACGACCCGAACACCCCCGAGAAGTGTCAGATCCGGATCGAGATCCCGGTCGAGCATCTCGTAGTGGACGAGCCCCAGATGCGCAAGAGGCTCGCCTACGACAAGCCGATCGCCGAGAGCGACCGAGGGCGCGTTCGCGACAGCATGCTCGACGAAGACCAGCTCGCGGTCTCGAAGTTCCCCAAGATCACGTTCCAGTCGTCCGCCTGCAAGAAGCTCTCGGACACCAAGATCGAGGTGACCGGGGATCTGGAGATCCGCGGCGTCAAGAAGCAGGTGAAGGTGCCGATGGACGTCCAGCTCGGCGGCGGTCGCTTCAAGGCCAAGGGCCAGTTCGCGCTCAAGCACGAGGACTTCGGCTTCGAGCCCTATTCGGCGGCGCTGGGTGCGATCAAGAACGACGACGTGCTCACGTTCAACGTGCGCGCCATCGGCGTCACTGGCGACTGACCGCCTCGGCCTCGACGGGGTTCGACAGTGTCCCGATCTTCTCGATCTCGACCTCCACCCAATCGCCGGGGCGGAGGTACCGAGGCGGCCTTCGTTGATCGCCCACGCCCGACGGTGTGCCAGTGGCGATGACGTCGCCCGGTTCGAGCGTGCAGAACGTCGAGAGGTACTCGATCAGCTCCGGGACCGAGAAGGTCATGTCGCCGGTGAGGGCGTGCTGCAAACGCTCTCCGTTCACGCGGGTGCACAGCTCGAGCTGCGAGGGATCCGGGATCTCGTCGGACGTCACCAGCCACGGGCCGAACGCTCCGGTCGAGTCGAAGTTCTTCCCCGGCGTGAACTGCGACCCGTGACGCTGCCAGTCGCGCACCGAGGCGTCGTTGAAGCACGTGTAGCCGGCCACGAGCTCGAGCGCCCGCTCGGCCTTCACGTGCCGCCCGCGCCGGCCGATCACGACGGCCAATTCGCCCTCGTAGTCGAGCTGATCGGAGACGCTGGGCCGGACGATCGGCTGGCCGTGTCCGACCAGCGTGGAGACGAAGCGCGTGAAGACGATCGGATGCGCCGGTTTGTCGCGGCCCATCTCGATCCGATGCGCTTCGTAATTGATGCCGATGCACAGGATCTTCCCCGGCTTCTCGACCACCGGGAGATAGCTCAGCTCGCCCAGCGGTATCTCTTCGCCGCTCTCTTCGTCGATCACGGCGTCGCCGCGTACCGTGCCGGACGAGCGTGCGCCGCCCCGCTCGAATCTCACGATTCGCATGCGAGCGCTCTCGAGTCGGCGTCGTGTAGGTCCGACCGAATCCGGTCCACGCCGTGCCTCGCGAATCGGCGGGCGGCGGCGGCGGCGCGCGGACCTTTTCCGCGATCGATCGTCCACTGCGCGTGCCCCACCATCAGCGCCAGCTCCAGGCAACGCCCCAGCGTGAGCGCGAAGCGACGGGCGCCGGCCTCCACCAGCGCCTGCTTCCCGCCGGTCTCCAGGAGCCACGCCTCCGCCCGCTCGAAGCCCTTCTTCGCCACCTCGGCGGGCGCCTTCAGCGACGGATCCTTCGCCGTCGCCAGCAGCCGCTGGGCCTCCGCCTGCAGCGCCTCCGCCGTCCCGTGAACGCCGAGCGCTCGGATGGTGTCGAGCGAGAGCACGTTCGTGGTGCCCTCCCAGATCGGCAGGACCTGAGCGTCGCGCAGGAGCGACGGCAGTCCGGTGTCCTCGACGTATCCGGCGCCGCCGAAGCACTCGAGCGTCTCGGAGGCGATCGCGACGGCCTGCTTGGCGGTGGTCAGCTTCGCGATGGGCGTGAGGATCCGGATCAGGCGCTCTTCGGACTCGCTGGCCGTCTTCGCCTCGATGCGCCCCATGAGCTGAGCCGTGCGGAACGCCAGGTGGAAGATCGCCTCCTGCTCCGCGGCGAGCTCCGCCAACGTGTCGACGTGCAGCGGCTTCTCTGACAGCGGTGCGCCGAACGCCACCCGCTTCTTGGCGTACGCTCGTGCCAGCGCGAGGCAACGGCGCGCACCCCACGCCGCGGCGATCGAGTTCCAGAGCCGGGTCACGTTGAGCATCGAGGCGATGTTGCGGATGCCGTGCTCCGTCCCGCTCACCGGCGTGGCATAGGCGCCGTCGAGCGTCAGCTCCGCGGTGGGCACCTTGCGCGTGCCGAGCTTGTCCTTGAGCCGGTTGATCAGGATGTGATTGGCGCGCCCGCCTTCATCGCGCATCTCCACATAGAACAGCGCCAGTCCCCGGCCGCCCGGGCCGTTGCCCTCGGGTCGCCCCAAGGTCAGCGCCATCTCCGAGGTGGTGGCGGACGTGAACCACTTGGTGCCGTACAGGCGCCAGCGTTCGCCCTCGCGCCTCGCCACGGTCTCGGAGAGGCCGACGTCGGAGCCGCCGGTCCGCTCCGTCATCCACTGCCCGGACGTCCACATCCGGCTCGGATCGCGCGACGTCAGCCGCGTCACCGCCCGCTCGACCAGCTCGGTGTTCCCCAGATCGATCAGCGTGCGCGCCGCGCCGTCCGTCATGGCGAGCGGGCAGGAGTAGATGTCGAGCGAGGCCTGCACCAGGTAGTTGGCGGCGAGCTGATGGAGCCGGGCGTGCTCGCCGTACTTCTTCTCGTAGGCCGCGGCGATCAGCCCGTGCTCGGCCGTGATCACCTTCGCCTTGTCCCACACGGGCGTCAGCTCGATGCGATCGATGCGGTTACCCCAGGCGTCCCACTGGACCAGGCGCGGCTCGTTCAACCGATCCGCGAGGCTCTCGAGGTACATGTCGGCGCCGATCTGTCCGAGGTGGCGAAGCTCTTCGGACAGCTCGCTCGAGACCTCGTGGGGGAGCGCCCGCTCCAAGTACTCACGAAGCAGCGCATCGTCGTCGTACTGGTTGCCCAGCTGCGGAGGGTCCTGGAAAAACGCCATTCTGGGTACTTAGCACAACCGGCTGGTCGCGGGTGGTACGATGAAAAGCGCGCATGCGCGCAGGCTCGACGCTGCTGCTCCTGGCCGCGGTCACCGGGTGCCGCACCCCCGCGACGCCGGCCGTCGACACCTCTCCACCGGTGAAGTCCGCGCGCGATCTCCCCGAAGCCCTGGCGGCGCGGGGGCGCGGTGTCGAGGTGCTGGCGGAGGAGGCGCTCATCCAGTTCGATGAGGTCGGCCGCAAGACGTACACGTACCGGATCCGCTACCGGATCCTCGACGAGAGCGCGATCGAGGGATGGTCGGCGATCAGCGCCGACTGGTCGCCCTGGTATCAGGACCGGCCTGAGCTCTCGGCGGTCGTCGTGAGCCCCGACGGGCAGCGGCGCGAGCTCGACCAGGCGAGCATCGCCGAGCTCCCGGTTGCCTCGGAGCAGCCCGATCTCTACTCCGATCGCCGCCGCGTCCGGGCGCCGCTGGCGGGCATCGAGGTCGGCGCCACCGTCTCGCAGGAGACCGTCCAGCACGACCGTCGCGCCTACTTCGACCAGGGCTCGGTCGGCGTCTTCTACTTCGGGCTCCGCGTGCCCGTGCACGTCTCGACGCTCCATCTGGAGGTTCCGATCGGGGCGCCGTTGCGCTGGGAGACGCGGGCCATCGAGGTCGAGCCGAACGTCGAGGAGAAGGACGGACGGCGCCGCGTCACGTTCGTGGTGGGGCCGCTCGACCCGATCCGGCCGGCCGACCGCCTCCTGCCGGCCGAGGTGGCGCGCGCGCCGCACGTGGCGTTCTCGACGGCGCGCTCGTGGGCGGAGGTCGCGGGCCGTTACCATGAGCTGGTCGAGGAGCGGCTCGAGGGCGCCGACGTTCACGAGCTGGTCGACGGCATTCCCTCGACCCTTCCCCGGAAGACACTGATCGCCGCGCTGCTCGCGCGCCTGCACGAGCGCGTCCGGTACACTGGGATCGAGCTCGGACAGCAGGCCATCGTCCCTTGGCGTCCGAACGAGACGCTCGAGCGAAAGTTCGGCGACTGCAAGGACAAGGCGGCGCTGCTGGTCGCGATGCTGCGGTCGTTCGACATCCCGGCCGACCTGGCGCTCCTTCGCGCCGGTACCTCCGAGGACGTCGTGCGCGACATGCCGGGCCTGGAGGGCTTCAACCACGCGATCGTGCACGTCGCCGGGGACGAGCCGCTCTGGATCGACGCGACCGCCGAGTATGCGCCGGTCGGACTGCTGCCGCCCACGGTCGAGGGTCGCTACGCGCTGGTCGCCGCCGAGGGGACGGAGGACCTGGTGCGCATCCCGGAGTCACGGCCCGACGACAACCACTACCTCGAGACGCGCGAGTACTACCTGGCGGACGACGGGCCGATGCGGATCGTCGAGCACACGCAGGCGACCGGCGTCATGCAACTCAAGTTGCGCGAGCAGTTCGACGTCATCGACGCCAAGTCGGTGCACGACTCCCTCGAGAGCTACGTGAAGAGCGCCTACCGCGCCAAGAACCTCCTCCGCTTCAAGCTCGGCGACGCCCGCGACGTCTCCATCCCCTTCTCGATCGATGTCGAGGCCGACGCCGCCGGCGTGGGCTTCACGGCCTCGACCGACGCGTTCGTGCAGCTTCGGAACGGCATCCTCTTCAGCTTCCTCCCCGACATCCTCCGCTACGCGGCGCTGGCCGGCCCCGACGAGACCGAGGTCGAGCGCATCGTCGCGCGCGACCTGGTCGACCGCCGTCGCGAGGACCTCGTCTTTCCCGAGCCATACTCCGCCGAGGTGCGCTTCAAGGTCGTCCCGCCCACCGGCTACACCCTGCGAACGCTCCCCGAGGCCAAGCGCTATCGTCTGGGGCCGGGCGAATACTCGTCGAGCTTCAAGAAGCGCCCCGACGACGTGGTCGAGGCGACCTTCACCTTCACCACCGGGAAGCGGCGCCTCACCGCCGACGAGGTCCGCGCCTTCGTCGGCGGCCTCCGCGAGGCGTGGGACCAGCCGATCGTGGCGCTCGAGTTCGACCACCGCGGGTCGCGCCACATGGCGGAGGGTCGCTTCCGGGAGGGGCTCACCGAGTACCGGCACCTGGTCGAGCTCAACGAGCAGAGCGCGCTGCACCACGCACGGATGGCCGAGGCGCTGCTGCGCGCCGGGCTGGGCGGGCCGGCGCGGGAAGAGGCGCAGCGTGCGGTCGCGCTCGATCCGAGCTCTCCCAGCGCACACTACACGCTCGGACTCGTGCTGCAGTGCGACCTGTTCGGCCGACTGCACGCGCCGGGCTTCGATCGTGCCGGCGCGATCGCGGCCTTCGAGAAGGTGAAGGAGCTCGAGCCCGACAACCTGGACGCCCGCGTGAAGCTGGCGGTGCTGCTCGAGCACGACGCCCAGGGCGATCGCTACGCCGATCCCGAGGCGCTCGCCCTGGCGATCGAGGAGTACCGGCAGATCCGGATCCGCGACAAGAACCGCGTCGACGACAACTTCCTGATCGCGCTGTACTGGGCTCGCCGCTTCGACGAGATCGCGCGCCTCGGCCCCGAGATGAACCCCTCGCCGGTCCGCGACTCGATGCTGCTGGTGGCGCACGCGACCACCGAGGGGGTCGAGTCGGGGCTTCGTGACCTCGAGCGCTCGTCGTTGGCGCCCGACGCGAGACAGGGCGTGATCGACTCGGCGGTCACGTACCTGGCGCATCTCCGCTTCTATCGCGAGGCGCGCGTGCTCGCAGAGATCGCCGCGCGCGGCTCCCAGGATCTGGTCGCGTCACAGGCGCGGCTGGCCATGCTGCGCAAGCTCGAAGGCTTCGAAGACCGGCCGCTGCCCGAGACGAACCCGGCCTCCGTGGTCCAGCGGACCCTGGGCGTGCTCTTCTCGGACGACGCCGACGCGAAGCTGCTCGACTCGCTGCTCGCGCGCGATCTTGCCGGTAAGAACGGCAGCGAAGCGCTGGAGGGGATGACGCAGGCCTTCACCGCCTTCAAGCGGGCGATCCGTGGCTCGGGCGTGTCGCTCGACATGATCCGCGACAACGTCCTCGTGGGGACCCAGTACGCCACCGAGGGCGACGATCGACTGGGCTATCGCGTTCGCGCCACGCTGGTGGGGCCGAACGGCACCAAGTCGAGCTACTGGTTCGTGGTGCGCGAGCGCGGCGCCTATCGCCTGCGCGGCTCGGACTCGTCGCCGTACGTGCTGGCGGAGGAGGCCCTGACCCGACTCGAGCAGGGCGACTACGAGCGCGCCGGTCGATGGCTCGACTGGGCGAAGGAGGTGGTCGGCTATCAGTCGGACGTGGATCCGCTGACGACCCACCCGTTCAGCGCGCTCTGGCGGGGATTGATCCCCGAGCCGAAGGATCCGGACGAGCGCCGGGCGTTGACCCGCATCGCCGCCGCGTCTCTCGTCGCCGACGGTCCCAACCGCGATCACGCCGTCGAGGTACTCGAGACCGCCCGCAAGCGGTCGCACACCCCGGGCATCGAGCTCCGGATCGATCAAGCGCTCGCCCGCGCCTACGGCGATCTGGGGGACTGGGAGCGCGCGCTGGCGGCCGCGCGCCGGCTGCGCAAGCGGAGCAAGGACTCCGAGGGTGCCTACGAGCTCGAGTTCCGCGCGCTCTATCAGCTGGGGCGCTACGCGGAGGCGAAGGCCCTGGCGGAGCAGCGGCTGGCGTCGCTTCCGAACGACCCCACCGCGATCACCCAGATCTCGGACGTGGAGATCGCCGAGGGTGACTTCGCCGCGGCCGAGAAGCGCCTCCGTGGCCTGCTCCAGCGCGGGCTCGCCACTCCGGCGACGTACAACAACCTGGCGTGGCTGGGGCTATTTCTCCCCAAGCTCCCCGACGATGCGGCCGATCTAGCGCTGCAGGCGAACAATCTGACCCGATTCGCCGAGCCGGGTACGCTCCACACGCTCGCCGCGGTCTACGCCGAGCAGGGCAAGACGCGCGAGGCGTTCCAGCTGGTGCTCAAGCGGATGGACCTCCGCAACGCCGACGAGCCCGAGGGCGTCGACTGGTATCTGCTCGGCCGGATCATGGAGCACTACGATCTCGAGGATCTGGCGATGGAGGCCTATCGCAAGGTACCGAAGAGCGAGGGGCGTGCGACCGACTCGACGTACGTGCTCGCGCAACGGCGCCTCGCCATCCTGGAGAGGAAGAGCGCCGGATGACGCTGATCGCCGTGCTCAGGCGACAGCTTTGCCTTCGCGACGGGCCACCGCGGTCGCGAAGACGTCGAGCTGCTCGCACGCCTTGGTGAGGGCGACCAGCGCCTGCTGGAGCTCGTCGTATTCACCGTTGAACTCGGTCTCGAAGTACTTGTTGGCCTTGGCGGCTTCGATCGTGCCCTTGGCCCGCTTGGCGAGCTGCTCGACCCAGCCGCGCACGACGTCACCCTCGAAGAAGATGCCGTCCGCGCGCTCCATGAGGTCCCTTGCGTTCACTCTCTGTGTTCTTCCAGCCATCGATTGCTTTCTCCTCCTCGAAGAGTGGGCCTAGGGTGAGCGCTTCGAGGGTGCGCCGTCAAGGGCTGATGTCTATATATGGTAGGCTTCTCGGTAAGAGACCCCCATATCCTGAGTAGGATGCTGTGATCGGATCGCAAACCCTGGCCAATACCGCCAACCGCGCTCCCGTGCGAAGAAAAGGGCGCCGAGGGATCTGTGCCGGAGTCGCTCTCGCTGAAGCTCTCGCTCGATCAGACGAGCCTCCTGCCTGACCAGGTCAATCGCTGCCACCTGCTGATCGACCTCGTCGCCAGCCCGATGGATCTCGAGGGCGACCGCGCGCCGATGACGATCATGTTCGCGCTCGATCGGAGCTCTTCGATGAAGGGACCGCCGATCGAGCACATGGCGCAGTCCGTCGATCGCATGGTCGAGCTGCTCGACGAGCGCGATCGCATCGGCATCGTCACCTTCGCCACCACCGCCGGCGTCGATCTCCCGATCGCGTCTGCGACGGCCGAGACCAAGGCGCGCGTCCGCACCCTGGTCCGCGGGCTGAAGCCCGGCAAGGAGACGCACATGGAGGCCGGCCTCCAGCTCGGCGCCGAGCTGCTCCTCGCAGAGTCGCCCGATCGCCGGCGCGCGCTCTTCCTCCTCTCCGATGGCGTCCCCAACGTCGGTCGTCGCTGCACGCCGATGACGCTCGCCGAGATGGTCCGCCCCTGGCGGGGCGAGATCGCGATCTGGTCCCTCGGCTATGGACCGCACCACCAGGAGGACATCCTGGGCGCGATCAGCGATGCGGCCGGCGGTCGCTACCAGTTCATCCCCGAGCCGGAGGTCTGCGAGTACATGTTCGCCAAGGCCGTCGGTGTTCAAGGCGAGATTGTCGCGGAAGCCGTCGAGCTGAACCTGGTCCCGGCGCCGGGCGTCAAGCTGATCCGCTTTCTCGGCAAGCAGGACGTCCGCGGCTCCGACTCCGGCTGCGTGTTGTTGCTCCCCGACTTTGTCGCGGAGATGCGGCGGTTGATCGTCGCCGAGATTGAGCTGACGCCGTCGGCCGAGCGCGGGTTGTGGAACGCGGTGGCCGCCGAGCTCTCCTATCGTCCGCCCGGCAAGGCGTCCAAGAGCCTCCGCCAGTTCACGCCGGTCATGGTGGCCACGACCTCGTCGCAGATGGTGCCCGAGGCCTCGGTCGGCGTGCTGCTGGCGCGGAGCGATCAGGCGCGCGCCGACGCCCGCTCGCTCGCGGACCGGGGCCGCTTCGAGGAGGCGAAGGCCGTGCTCGAGACGCACCGGCGGCTGCTCCTCGAGTGGCCGGGCGTCACCCCCGACGACGGATCGCCGGTCGCGGTGGCGGCGGAGATTCTCCGGGAGGAGTCGATGGCCCTCGACGGCGGGCCGGGAGCTGACACCTACCGGGCTTACAAGCGGGTTCACTTCGACACCTCGGTGTCGAGCCAGTCCCTCTCTTCCTCCTGGCGGACGTCGGAGAACAGCTACGTCGATCACGTCGTGCGGGTCGTCGCGGGCGAGTATCCGCCGGCCCGCCTCGAGCAGCTCCTCGGCGAGGAGGCGGGTCGGATCGTCCCGCTCCGCGCCGAGCAGACCCTGGGGCGCGGCAACGACGCCGACGTCCAGGTGAGGAGCGAGCGCGTCTCCCGCGCGCACGCCGCGATCTTCGCCCAGCGCGGCCGCTTCTTCGTGATCGACCTCGGTTCGGCGAACGGTACGTGGGTGAATCGGAGGCGGGTGCAGACCAAGGAGCTGGTCCATGATGACGTGATCGGCCTGGCCTCCGACGTCTCGTTCCGCTTCCTGGAGCGCGTGGACGAGTCCCGCCTGGTCGTGATCGGGCCGAGCAAGGAACCCTACGTGATCGAGCCGGAGCGGCTGTTCGTCATCGGGAAGAGCAGCGCGTGCAGCATGGTGATCGACGCGCCGGGTGTGGCGCGGCGACACGCCGCCGTGCGCATGGAGACCGGGCGCTATCTCCTGGAGGTGTATGCAGGTGCGCCTCCGGCGGAGCGGCGGGGCCGCACGTTCGAGCGCCTCGAGATCGAGGACGGCGACGAGGTCCAGCTGGGCGACGCGACGCTTCGCTTCGAGCTGAGGTAGGGGCGGCGGTCACCTCGGCATGGACTCGCGTCCGTGTACAATGCAGCGGTGGGCGTCAGCCGACGCGGTATCACGCAAGACCTGAACGATTTCGTGCGGACTTCACTCGATGTCACGGACGTCCAGGTCGTCTTCCAGCCGATCCTCGATCTGCGGACCAAGGACGTGTTCGCCTACGAGTCCTTGCTCCGCAGCGGTGATCCTCGCTTCTCCGGCCCGCCTGCGCTGATCGAACACGCGATCGCGAATGACTGCTGCGGGGAGCTCGGCCGTCTGATCCGCCAGCTCGCCACCGCCCGCTGTCCGGTGCATCCGCTCTTCGTCAACATCCATCCCCGCGAGTTCGAGGACGGCTGGCTACTTCGCCCCGACGACCCGATCTTCACGCACGACGCGGCGGTGTACCTCGAGATCACCGAGACCGTCCCTATGAGCCACGTCAAGTACTGCCACGGCTCGCTCGAGGAGATCCGCAGCAAGGGCGTGCGGCTCGCGGTCGACGATCTCGGCGCGGGCTACTCCAACCTCAAGTACATCGCCGATCTCTCCCCCGACATCGTGAAGCTCGACCGGCAGCTCATCGCGGGCCTCGATCGCGATGGGCGCCTGTTCCGCCTGGTGCGAGCGGTGGTCCGCCTCTGCGAGGATCTGGGGGCCGAGGTGATCGCAGAGGGCATCGAGACCGAAGGAGAGCTCGAGGCGTCGGCGCGCGCCGGCGTTCACTACGGGCAGGGCTATTTCATCGGACGCCCGCACGAGAAGCCGAGCCCGGCGACGGCGATCGATCTGATCATGGTCGACGGCGGCTGGATCTGAGCCTCAGCTCTCGACGCGCACCAGCGTGCGCTCCATCCGCACCGCGTCCTCTCGGCCCTCGTAATAGCCGCGGATGACGGCGACCTCTCGATAGCCCACCGCGCGGTAGAAGGCGCGCGCGCCTCGGTTCTTGCGGCGCACCTCGAGGCGGACGCTCCCCAGCATCGCGGTCTCCGCCATGCGCTCCAGCCACTCGAGGAGCTTTCTGCCGAGACCCTTCTTTCGGTGGAGGCGGGAGACGGCGAACAGGACCAGGTGACCCTCGTCATCGAAGAACTGCATCACCGCGAAACCGACCACCAGACCGTTGGCCCGCGCGACCACCACCTCGGTGTCGCCGCGCTCGATCAGCCGGGCCACGGCCGTCGGCCGCCAGCGCCACGTCAGGCCCTCCTCGATGAGGGCACGCGACATGTTGGCGATGCGCCATGCTTCGCCCGTGCGCGCCGGTCCGATCTGATAATCGGTCACCGTTCGAAGCGTACATGATAGGGAAGGCGGGATGAAAGCGCTCCAGGTCCGCGAGTTCGGACTGTCTCATCTGGAGGAGGTAGAGCGACCTGATCCTACGCCGGGCCCGCGCGAGGTTCTGCTCCGCATGCGTGCGGCGTCGATCAATTACCGCGACATCCTCATGATCAGCGGTCTCTACAATCCACGTCAGCGACTCCCGTTGATCCCGCTGTCCGACGGCGTGGGCGAAGTGATTGCGGCTGGCCCCGATGTCCAGCGGGTCCAGGTCGGCGATCGCGTCGTCCCGACGTTCTTCCAGGGCTGGCCGAGCGGTCCGGTGCCGCGACGTTCCGAGCCGCTGCGCACGAGCCTCGGCGGGCCGCTCGACGGCGTGCTCGCCCAGCGCATGCTCCTCGACGAACAGGGGGTCGTGAAGGCGCCCGCCCACCTCACGGACGCAGAGGCGGCCTGCCTCGCGTGCGCCGGCCTGACGGCCTGGAACGCGATCGTGGTCCAGAGCGAGCTGGCGCCGGGCGACACCGTCGTGCTGCAGGGGACCGGCGGCGTCTCGATCTTCGCGTTCCAGTTCGCACAGATGATGGGCTGCCGGACCATCGTCACCTCGAGCAGCGACGAGAAGCTGGTACGCGCCACCAGTCTCGGGGCCGACGCGACGATCAACTACCGGGCCACTCCCGAGTGGTCCAAGGAGGTCCTCCGTCTGACCGGCGGTCTCGGCGCGACCCACGTCGTCGACGTCGGCGGCGCCGGGACGATGGCCCAGTCGCTCAAGGCCGTTCATCCGGGCGGCGGCATCAGCGTGATCGGCGTGCTCGGTGGTACGCAGGGTCCGTTCGACATGATCCCGGTGCTGATGAGGAACCTCCGCCTTCAGGGCGTCTTCGTCGGAAACCGCGATCAGCTCGAGGCCATGTCCCGCGCGATGTCCCACCATCACATGCATCCGATCGTCGATCGCGTCTTCCCGTTCTCGGAGGCGCGCGCCGCGCTCGACTACGCCTCGCAGGGCAAGCACTTCGGGAAGGTCTGCATCGATCTCACGACGGCCGGGTGAAGCGCCGCACCACGCTCATCGTCTGCTCCACGTAGCCACCGCCGAAGAGGTTCGCGTGGTTAGCCAGGTGGTAGAGCTGATAGAGCGGGTTCCGCGCGCGCCAGCCGGGATCGAGCGGATACGCCTCGTGATAGGCGGCGTACACGCGCTCGCCGAACCCGCCGAAGAGCGTCATCATGCCGAGCTCCGCCTCGCGGTGCGCATGATAGGCGGCCGGATCGATGAGCGAGGGTGCGCCGGCGCCGGTGACGTGGAGGTTTCCGGACCAGAGGTCGCCGTGGATCAGCGCGGGCCCCACCTCGGGACCGAGCAGATCGGGGAGCCGCGCCAGGAGCCGTTCGAAGAGCCTGATCTCGGGCGCGCCCAGCAACGCCGAGCGCGAGAGCAGGCGGAGCTGATGCCCGAGCCGATGCTCCCGGTAGAAGTCGCTCCAGCCCTCCGTCCAGGGGTTCGGCTGGAGCGTCGAGCCGCAGTAGGTGTCGCGCTCGAATCCGAACGCGGCGACGCGCGTTCGATGGAGCTCAGCCAGGCCTCGGCCCAGGCGCTCGTCGAAGTCCTTCACGCGCCGGCCCGGCGTGAACAGCTCGGTGATCAGGAATGCGGGCGACTCCGACCAGGCGACCGGCTCCGGGATCGCGAGCGAGCTGCGGGCGGCGCGCAGCGCGGTCAGTCCGGCCGCCTCGCTCGCGAAGAGCCCCGGCGGCGCGGCGTCGTTCCACTTGGCGAAGAACGGGCCGGCGCTCGTATGCAGCACGGCCGTGTGGTTGATGCATCCGCCGGCGAGAGCCGAGCGGCCGGTGATCTCGACTTGGCGACCGAGCACCCGCGAGAGCGCGGCTGCCATCGCCGCGTCGCGGTTCATTTCATGGCCTCGAGCAGCCGGCGGCAGCCGTCCTCGACGATGTCGAGTACGGTCTCGAAGCCGTCGGGTCCTCCGTAGTACGGGTCCGGGACGTCGGCGCCGGGAACGAGGAGGGCAATCTTGTCGCGATGCTCCGCGGGACAGAATCTCGAGGAGCTCGGACGCGTTCGAGCGGTCCATCGCGACGATCCGATCGAAGCGCTCGAAGTCGGAGGGCGCGACCTGGCGGGCGATGCTCTCGAGCCGGTAGCCGCGCTTCTTCGCGGCCGCGCGCATCCTCGGGTCGGCGCGGTCGCCTGCGTGCCAGCCGCCGGTGCCCGCCGAGTCGATGAAGAGCTGGTCGGCGAGCCCTGCGTCCTCGACCATCGTCTTGAAGACCGCCTCGGCGGTGGGCGAGCGGCAGATGTTGCCCAGGCAGACGAACAGCACCCGCTTCACGACTCGCACCCGACCTGGAAGACCGCTCGGTCCTCCAGCCTGACCGCCGTGAGCTTGCCGCCCCACACGCAGGCCGAATCGAGCGCCACCACGCGGTCCATCATCCGATGACCGAGCGCGGCCCAGTGCGCGAACACCACCGTCAGCTCGATGGTCCGGCGATCCTTCGCGTCGAACCAAGGGGTCAGCCCGGACGGCGCCTCCTCGGGTGGACCCGCGAAGCCCCAAGCCGGCCGGCCCTTCTTGTCGACCATTCGCAGGCGCGTCATCACCGCCACCGACTCGGCGTCCTCCGAGTCGCCGTCGTGGATGGTCCGCAGGAACTCCCGCCAGGACGGGCTCGCCAGGCGCGCCTGCACCTTCTCGGCGCGATGCGAGATCTCGCTCCAGCCCCACGCCGGCAGCAGACCGGCGTGCAGGCAGATCGTGTCGCCCTCGCGGTGCACCAGCGGGCAATGGCGGAGCCAGTCGACGAGCACGTCGCGGTTGTCGGCCTTGAGCACGCTTCCGAGCGTGTCCCGCTTCTTGCGGCTGGAGACGCCGGCCACGCGGTTCAACAGGTGGATGTCGTGGTTGCCGAGCACGACCACCATCGAGTCCCGGTGGGCGTACGCGAACTCGAGCACCTCGAGGGATTTCGGGCCGCGGTTGACGAGATCACCGCAGAGCCAGAGTCGATCGCGGGTCGGATCGAACTTGATCCGGTCGAGGAGCTGCCTGAGCTCGTCGAAGCATCCCTGGATGTCACCGATCGCGTAGGTGGCCACTCAGATCGCCCGCAGCATCCAGTCGGACACCAGCTTGGAGAACCGCGCCGGATCCGGCGGTTGAGATCCCTCGGCCAGGAGCGCCTGGCCGAACAATAGATCGGCCGCCTCCTGGACGATCGCGCTCTTCGCGTCCTCCTGAAAGACCTTCTGCAGCTTCTCCAGGATCGGATGGTCGGGATTGAGCTCGAGGATCCGCTTCACCGTCGGGACCTCCTGGTCGAGCTGCCGCAGCAGCTTCTCCATCCGCGGCGTCAGGTCGCCCTGATCGCCCACCAGACAGGCGGCCGACGAGGTGAGCCGGGTGGAGAGTCGGACCTCCTTCACGTGGTCCTGGAGGCGCACCCGGATCGCCGTCAGGAGGTCCTTGAGCTCTCGTTCCTTCTCCTCGGTCTTCTTCTTGTCGTCCTCCGACTCGAGGTCGACCTCGCCCTTGCCGATCGATCGGAAGGGCAGGTCGCGGTAGCTCGGGTTCTGATCGAGCCAGAGCTCGTCGATCTGGTCGGTGAAGAAGAGGACCTCGTATCCCTTGGCCTCGAACGCCTCGAGGTGCGGCGAGCTCTGGACGGCCTCGCGCGAGGGACCGGTCAGATAGTAGATGGCCTTCTGATCGCCCTTGATGCGCTCGAGATACTCGCCGAGCGTGGTCGGCACGTCCGACCGAGACGAGCTCACCAGAAGGGCGTCCATGATCCGCGGGCGCTCCTTGGGATCGCCGGCCAGGAGGCCCTCCTTGAGCACGGGGCCGAGCTCCTTCCAGAACGTGAGGTACTTGGGACGATCCTCCTTCAGCATCGTCTCCAGCGTGTCGTGCACCTTCTTGACCAGCTGCTTGCGGATGACCTGGATGTGGCGGTCCTTCTGGAGGATCTCGCGCGAGACGTTGAGCGAGAGATCGTGGGCGTCGACCACCCCGCGCACGAAGCGCAGGTAGGTCGGCATCACCTCCTTGCACTCGTCCATGATGAAGACGCGCTTCACGTAGAGCTGGATCCCGCGCTTCATCTCGGGGTGGTACAGATCGAAGGGCGCCTTCGCGGGGATGAACAGCAGCGCCTGGGCTTCGAACGTGCCCTCCATCTTGATCGGGATGTTGACGAGCGGCGCGCTCCAGTCGTGGGAGATGTGCTTGTAGAACTCCTCGTACTCCTCGGCCGTGACCTCGCCCTTCGGTCGGGTCCAGATCGCCTTCTGCGAGTTGAGCTTCTCCTCCTCGAGGACCTTGGCACCCGACTCCCCCTGATCGCGCCAGACCTTCATCTTGATCGGATAGGCGACGAAATCGGAGTAGCGCTTCACGATGTCCTCGAGGACGAAGCGGTCGGTGTAGTCGTGGAGCCCGTTGTCGTCGTCCTTCGGCTTGAGGTGGAGTGTGACCGTGGTGCCGTGCTCGTGACGCTCGGCCTCCTCCAGCTCGTAGCCGCCGTCGCCGACGGACTCCCAGCGCGTCGCGTGAGCCTCACCGGCGCGGCGGGTCACCACCGTCACCTTGTCCGCGACCATGAAGCTCGAATAGAAGCCGACCCCGAACTGGCCGATCAGCTCGGGCGGGAGCTCCGCCTTGCCCGTCTGCTCGAGGGCCGCCAGATACTCCTTGGTGCCGGAGCGGGCGATCGTCCCCAGGTTTGTCACCACCTCGTCGCGGCTCATCCCGATCCCGTTGTCGACGATCGACACGCTCCGCTGCTCCCGATCGGGCTCGATGTAGATGGAGAGCTCGCGCTCCGTGCGCAGGGCTTCGTTCGTGATCTGCTCGAAGCGAAGCCGGTCGAGCGCATCCGATGCGTTCGAGACGAGCTCGCGGAGGAAGATGTCCTTGTTCGAGTAGAGAGAATGGACCATCAGGTCCAAGAGCTGTTTGACTTCGGCCTGAAACTCGCGACGTTCGTGCGCGCTCACGATGCTCTCCTTCAGCGCCGTTGATCGGTGCACGGAGGCCCGGCCGTCAAGCGCTTACCTTCGTCCTTCGGCGCGGGCCTTCATCGCATGCATGGCGACCGTGGTCGACGCGATGACGATGCCGTGCTCGAACAGCGGCTGCTTCTCGACAATCATCCGGGTGACCCAGGAGGACTCGCGAACGTCGCTGTAGGCGTAGTGCACGGGGATGGTGAACCCCGCAGGCCCGGGCTTGAACTCCCAGCGCCAGCGCCCCCGCTTGATGTCCCCCTCCACGGCCACCACGTCGACGCTGCCGTCCTTCTCGATGGTCATCATCGAGGTCCCGGTCAGGTTGACCATCGGGACCTCCAGCTCCCACTCCATCTTGAGCTTGCCGTCCGGCTGGGGCGTGACCTTCTGCTCCGCGAAGTTGGGGATGAACTCGGGGTATCGGGCGGGGTCCTGGACGATCTTCTCGATCTTCTCCGCGGAGGCTTTGACTTCGTCGAGCAGCGCCACCTGCTTGAGCGTGCCGTCGTCGTAGGACTCGATCAGCGCCAGCTGTCCGTGCCGGATCAGGCGCTCGAGCTTGTCGAGATCGATCCCGCCGGCATCGAGCTGGATCTCGGAGAAGGGCGGCACCGCTCCGGTGTGCGGCTTGTACGTCGGCACCGGGGCCGACTCGACGTAGCGCTTGAGCTGGCGCAGATGCACGAAGCCGGTGGCGAGGTTCGCGCCCTGCTCCATGGAGGGCTCGAGATCGATCATCGTCTTGAGCAGCACCCCGCCGGTGTCGGTGTCGAGGGCCCGGTAGAACGCGACCAGCGTGCGCTTGCCGCCGTCCACCGGGAAGAGCTCCCAGGCCTCGTGCGAGCCCGCCAGATGGCCGCTGACGCCCCGGACCTCGACGAAGCGCGGCCGGGTGCCCCGCTGCATCCGGCGGCCCTCGAGGTTGAAGAAGGGGATGTCGATCTCCCAGTCGAACAGAACCTGTGAACCGGCGTGCTTCACGATGTCGATTCGGGTCACCGTGTCGATGAACTTCGGGTACGACGCGACGTCCATGATCACGTCCCACACCCGCTCCGCAGGGGCGTTCAACACCGAGAACATCACGATCTGGCGGCACTGGCCGCCCGGCGTCGACTCGATCAGGGCCAGCTCGCGGTGCTCCGCGAGGCGGGTCAGGGTCGGCACGTCGAAGTCGGATCGCCGGGTCTGGACCGTCATCCGCTTCGCCTCCGCGGCGCCGCCCGTGAACAGGAGCAGGGCGAGCACCGAGAGCGGGGCCGGGCGGATGGGCATGGAGGGGGGATTCTGGAAGAGCCCGCATGGACCCGTCCATCGGAAACATTCATAGTCCGGCCCGCGCGCCATGAGTCGGTCCCCGCGGCGCATCGGCCGGTACACCATCCTGAGAGCCCTCCCTGCGGGCGGTATGGCGGAGGTCTACGTCGCCGTTCGGGACGGCCGTCCGGCGCCCTGCGTCCTCAAACGCATGCGGATGGGCGTCGGCAACATTCAGGTCATCGCGAAGCGTTTCATCCGGGAGGCGCAGGTGGCGTCGCTGCTCGACCACCCGCACATCGCGAAGGTCTTCGAAGCGAGCGTCGAAGAGGGTGCGCTCTGCATGGCCATCGAGCTGATCCGCGGTCACGACCTGGCCGCGATCATGTACGAGCTGTCGCGCCGTGGCGTGCGGGTGCCGTTCGGGATCGGGATCGCGATCGTGCTGCGGGTGCTCGACGCGCTCTACTACGCCCACAGCTTCACGGATGAGCACGGGCGCAGCCTCGAGATCGTCCACCGCGACGTCGGCCCGCGCAACGTGATGCTCGGCTACGACGGCTCGGTGAAGATCATCGACTTCGGCCTGGCCAAGGCGGGCTTCGGCCACGCGCTGACCGCGTCGGGAGTGCTGCTCGGGACTCCGCGTTACATGGCGCCCGAGCAGGCCCGAGGGGAGGAGGTCGACGCGCGCGCCGACGTCTACGCCGTCGCGGTGACGCTCTACGAGCTGCTGACGGGCCGCGCCGTCGTCGCCGACACGGAGCCGATGGAGGCGCTCAAGACCGTCCTCGAGAGCAAGGTCAAGCCGCTCGTCCAGGTGGAGCCGCGGGCGCCCAAGGATCTGACGCCGGTCCTCGAGCGGGCGCTCGCCAAGGATCGGCGCCGGCGCCACCTCACGGCCCGCGAGCTGCGCGACGAGATCATCCGCGGCGCGCGCGAGGTTCGAATCGCCGGCGAGCCCGAGCTGGCTGCCTTCATGAGCGAGCACTTCCCGGATCCCGAGCGCGGGTCGCTCCCCGAGAAGATCGTGCCGATTCCCGCCGCCCACTCCGACGCCGAGACCGTCGTGCACAGCGCCGCCGCCGATCCCGATCCATCCCCGAGCGGCGAGACCGTCACCGCGCAGAAGCCACCCCGGCACCGCTCGATCGATCTCTCGATCCCTCCCCCGCGCCCGCGGGCCCGCGCCGACCGCTCGAACGTGTGGCGCGCGCTGGCCTACGTCCTGGCGGTGGTGGCGATCGTGATGATGGGGATCGTCGCGTACCTGATCGAGGTCGGATCGTGAGGGCGGAGCCGCGTCAGAACGTGACGGTCAAGGCGGTCACGCCGAACAACACACCCGCCGCGCCGAACGAGGCGAGGGCGGCCTTGTGCTCGGCGCCGGCCGTCCCGTAGAGGTCGGCGGCGTGATCTTTGTCGGGCTGGTCGAGCGCCCTTTTCCCGGTGACGCCCGAGATGATCAGCAGCGTCGTCCCTGCGATCAGCGCGGCCAGCCCGGCGCCGCCCGCGATCCATCCTGCGACCGGCAGGCCCGTGCTCACCGGCGCCGGCACGGTCTCGACGGTCCCGATCGTCTCCTCGTCGTTCGCTGGTTGATCGACGTCCCACTCGTGGTTCGAGACGGCGCCGTCGCCCTCGACCGGCTCGAGGACCTCGGGATGGAGCGATCGCGTGCTCCGCCTCTTCTCGCGTCGGGTCTTCGCGTCTCTCGGAGGCGCGACCTCGCGGAGGACCTGGTCGAAGGCCTCCTGGGTGGCGCGGGGCGTCCCGCGGGGCGGGCGGATCTGGGGCCAGAGCTCGAGCGCGTGGCGAAACGAAGCATCGGCGTCGCGCGCGTTGCCGGTGCGATGCTGGATCAAACCGATGTACAGCCGCGCGGTCGCCCGCTGCTTCGTGCCGCCCGCGTCGAGCGCCTCGAGGAGCAGCGGGAGCGAGCCCTTGAGGTCGCCCGCGTGATACAGCTCGATGCCAGCGGTCAGCTTGGGCGGTGCCTCCGGCGCGGCGACCAAAACGGCGACGATCAAGGGCACGAGCGCGGGCATCGCGCGAAGTATACCACCCTGCATGGTAGAGTCCCTCGGTGGTCCGCGGGCCCGATGACGAGTCCCTCGACGATCTCACCCGCACGCTGGCGCGCCCTGTCGTCCCCGTGCGGCTCAACGCCGCAGGAGATCGAGGATATGTCGGCCGCTTCGAGGTCCGCGGAATCCTCGGCCGAGGTGGCATGGGGATCGTCTACGACGCGATCGACACCGAGAGCCGGGCCGCCTGCGCGCTCAAGATGATCGGCCTCCGCTTCCTGCAGCTCGACGATCTCCAGGCAGCGGAGCGGTTCGTTCACGAGATCAAGGTCCTGGAGCAGCTCTCACACCCGGGCGTGGTCCGCTTCCGGGAGTATGGACTCGCGGACACAGGCGAGGCCGAGCACAGCGCGTTCTTCGTGATGGAGCGCCTGCGCGGCCGCACGATCGGACAGGCGTTGCACGAGGGCCGCCGATTCACGCTGGACGAGTCGCTCCGTCTCACGGGCGCCGTGTCCGAGGCGCTCGCGTACCTCGACGCCAAGAAGGTCCTGCACCGCGACATCAAGCCGGGCAACGTGTTCATGGACGAGACCGGTCGTGTGGTCCTCATGGACTTCGGGCTCGCGCGCTCCGAGCACTTCACGAAGCTGACGCGCGCCGGGCACATCGTGGGGACCGTCTTCTACATGTCTCCGGAGCGTCTGAAGGGCGAGGCCTCGGACATCCGCTCCGACGTGTTCGCGCTGGGCGTGGTCCTCTACGAGATGTTGATCGGACGGCGCCCGCACACGGAGGAGGATCCGACCAGCCTGCTCCGCGCGATCCGTCGCGGCATCTCCTGGCCCTCCGAGTCCGGCAAGAACCCGGGCGAGCGCGCAGCGCGTGAGCTGATCGATGCGATGTGTGCGCCCGAAGCAGAGCAGCGCCCGACCCCGCAAAAGATCGCGGAGCGCTGCCGATCGATCGTCGAGTCGATCGCGCTCGTGCCCACGAGCTCCAACGACCCGACGCTTCCGAGCTTCAGCGTGCAGCCACAGATGCCGCCGCCGGTGATCATCCGGCCGGGCCCGACCTGGACCACCAGCCTGCTCATCACGATCACGTTCTCGCTCCTGACCTTCCTGGGCGGCCTGCTGCTCGGCACCAACCGCTCGCACCGCACCGTCGCGATCTCGAGGCACCCCATCCCGGAGGCTTCGAGCAAGGAGGTAGTGGTCGAGCCGCACCCGAAGCTCGAGTTCTCCTCGGCGGAGGAGGCCTACCGCTACGGAGACGAGCGCCTGAAGGCGGGCGATCACACCGCCTCGATCCAGGCGCTCGAGCAGGCGCTCAATCTCAACCCAGCCTACGCCGACGCCTACCGGCGCCTCGGAGATGCCTGCCTCTCGGCAGGTCAGATCGACAAGGCGCGGGAGGCCTACGAGCGCTACCGAAAGCTGCGCCCCGACGCGCCCGACGCGGCGGCGATCGAGAAGCTGTTGCAGAGCTTCGAGTAGTGGAAGAATGGCGTCGCTTTGTCGGACGCACCGTCAGGCCTCGTGCTCAACGGCGTCGATCTCGCCGATCCCAACGCTCCGCTCCCCGACCGCGTAGGTACGTTCCGGCTCCACGATCGGCTCGGATCGTCCAAGGGCGGCGTGGTGCTCGACGCCACCACGGAGAAGGGCGTGCGGGTGGCGATGAAGCTGGCGCGTCCCCCGCTCGAGGCGGCCGAGCGAAAGGAGGAGACGTCGCGCCTGCTCCGCGAGCTGTCCATCCTGAAGGCGCTCCATCACCCGGGGATCGTCCGGCTGGCCGACGCCGGTCTGGTCGGCGGTCTCCTCTACATGGCGGTCGAGCGGGTCGAAGGCGTGACCCTCCGGGCGTTGATCGGCGACGCGATCGCGGACTTCGACGTGGCGGCCGCGATCGGTCTCCAGGTGGGGAGCACCGTCGCGTACCTGCACACGGTCGGCGTCCTCCAGCGCGAGATCACGCCCGACGTGATCATCGCGCAAGGGAACGGACGGCTCCTCCTGGCGGACTTCGGCTTCTCCACGTTCGTCGGCGCGCCCGCCATCACCGAGCCGGGTCCGCCCCGGGGCACGCTCGGATACGTGGCGCCGGAGCTCTTCGACACCGGCAAGGCCACGCCGGCGTCCGACCAATACGCGCTGGGCCGGCTGCTGTACGAGCTCTGCTCGCCGGCGGAGCGCTCGTCGATCCGGGCTGATCAGGCGACACCCGCGGAGCGCCAGGCTGCAGGTTGGGTCGACTGGGCCAGCTTCCCCACCGGCGCCTATCACCGGTCCCTCAAGCCGGTCCTCGAGGGGATGCTTCGGGTCGAGCCGCAGCAGCGCTATCCGGACGTGTACACGGCGGTCGCCGCGATCGCGACCCTGGCGGCGTTCAAGGGCCGCGCCGGTGCGGCGACCGGGACCCGCTCGACCAGCGGCGCCCACGCGCTCGCCGCGTTCGTGGATCACGTGCAGCGGATCGGCGACGACGACGAGACCAGCGGTCTCCTGCGCAGGACCATCTCGGACTCGTTCTCGGACGTGGGCGCGCCCTTGTACGCGACCTCGTACCTCTTGATCGAGCCCGAGCGGCTCGACCGCGCCGAGGTCCTGCGGAAGATCTGTTCGCAGGCGGAGCGCCTGTTCGCGGAGCGGGACGCCAGTCGACTCGCCGATCAGCTGCGGGACGACGCCCGCATCTTCTGGGAGGATCGCGCCAAGAACGCCGACTGGAGCGACGACGTCACCCCGCTGGATCCGGACCCCGATGCCGCCACCGCCCCCGGCGGTGACTCGGACACCCTTTTCGATGCGCACCCTGGCGACCTGATCTCCGGCGAGACGCCCGAGGAGGCCGGTGCGCGTACGCTCCGCGAGGACGGTTTCCGCTCGGACGAGGGGATGACGCCGCCGCCCCGGGCGTCCGACAACCTCATCCCGCCGGACGCGCATCCGTACCAGAGCGATCCGCCCAACTTTCTGCCGGTGCCGAGCTCGTCGTCGTCGCCCTCGGAGACCATCGAAGAGGTCGAAGAGCAGATGCACGCGGACACGATCACCGAGGACCGCGATCTGGTGATCCCGCAAGACGGAATGCCGCCGCCCGATCCCGCGAACATGCCGGCGCGCTCGCCCTCGGTGTATGCGGTGGAGGTGCTGGAGCCGAAGCCGGCGTCGCCGGCGGGAGGCAAGCTGAATCTCGCCCAGATCCTGGTGGCCGCCGCCCTCCTGCTGGTCGGCCTGCTGATCGGCTTCTTCCTCGGTCGAGGTTGAGGCTACTGAACCGTGGCCTTCTTGATCCAGCTCAGGTTGGGGAAGTCGGCCTTCAGGTACTTGTTGCCCTCGGTCTGCACGCGGCCCTGGTTCGGCCCCTTGCCGCTGGGCGCGCCCTCTCCGTAGCCCGCGTAGAGCTTGTCCACCACGTCCATGTTGCGGACCTTGGCGAACGGCGAGAAGCCCATCTGATCGAGGCGCGCGTTGTTACCGAAGTTGACGAAGAACTGCGTGGTGCGCGTGTTGGGCCCGCCGGTGGCGAAGGACACCATCCCCCGGGTGTTGCTCTGCTTCACCGGGTCGTCGTCGATGCGTGCGTCGCGCCATACCTTGTTCACGTTCGGATCGCCGTTGATCCCGACCTGCGCCATGAAGCCGCCGATCACGCGGAAGAAGGCGACGTCGTCGTAGTAGCCGGCCTTCACCAGGTTGTAGAAGCGATCGGCGCCCTTCGGGGACCAATCGCGCTGGACGTCGATCAGGATGTCGCCCGCGGTGGTCTCCAGCTTGACCGTGAACTTGTCGGGGGCCTTCGCCGTCGCCTTGCTCGGATCCATCAGCGCGGCGCGGTTGGTCTCCGCCTCCTTCTTGTTGGGCCCGGCGGTGCCTTCCTCGCTCTTGCAGGCGATGAACGCAGTGGTGAGCAGAAAGACGGAAAAGATGCGCTTGAACCTCATGGGCGCGGACTCTCGTCAAGACCCCGCCTTCGGTCAAGGCCCGCGCGGCCGGTGACCTGCGCGCAGAGAGAGCGGCCAGCGGATGAGTCGCCGCGTGTCGGCCGCGCCCCAGATCTCCGTCAGGTCGCGGCAAAACGCGTCGAACGGGCCCGGGCCCTCGGCCTTCTCCAGCGCGCGCGTGGCCGACCAGGTCCCGAGGTACCCCGTCAGCCCCGCCAGATCCCAAGTGGCCGTGACCTCGAGGGGAGGCGCCACCAGCTCGCGGTACGGAAACGCCAGCGAGCGGTAGCCGTCCTCCACGTGCCGGCGCTCGGGCGGCCAGTGCGGGCCGAGCACCTGCGTGTAGAGCTCCATGATGGCGCGATCGATCTCCGGCTCGACGAGCAGGATCCCGTAGGTCACCAGCACCACCGCCGCGCCCGGGCGCGTCGCGCGGTCAACCTCACGGTAGTACGCCGGAAGATCGAACCAGTGTGCCGCCTGCGCCGCAACGGCGAGGTCCGCGCTCCCCTCCGACAACCCGCTCGCCTCGGCCGTCGCCCGGCGGTACTCGACGTTCGGGCGCGGCTCGGCTTGGGCGATCTGCTCGGCGCTCGCGTCAGTCGCGACGACCTGCTCGAAGCGTTCGGCGAGCAGCACCGAGAGCTGCCCCGAGCCACAGCCGGCGTCCCACGCGAGCGAACGCGCGGGGGCGATCGAGGCGAGGAATTCGATCAGCTCCATCGGATAGCGCGGCCGGTGGGCCGCGTAGCGATCCGCGTGGTGGGAGAAGTGGTCCTTGAAGGGGTGACCGCTGTGACGCAATGGCTCACAGCAGGCTTCGTTGTCCGCGCGCCGTCAAGCGGCAGGTGACCGTCGCGCAGACCGCGTGCTATTCGCGCTCGGATGGAGCGGAGCGACGAGCTCGAGCTGATGGATGATCTCTCGATCGAGGGCGAGGAGCTCGAGGTGACGCTCGCCGAGATCGAGACCATCAACCGAACGCTCGGCGGCTACGCACCCAGCGTCGAGGGGCTGGCGTCGCTGGTGCCGCCTTCGATGCGGCGGGTCACCGTGCTCGACGTGGGGACGGGCGGCGCAGACCTGCCGCGGCGCATGGTGGAGTGGGGGCGCGCCCGCGGCGTCGACGTGCGCGTCAAGGCGATCGATCTCACCGAGACCACCATCGGCCGCGCTCGCCGGCTGTCGCAGTCGTACCCCGAGATCGAGGTCGAGCGGATCAACCTCTTCGATCTGGAGGAGAGCGAGCCGTTCGACGTCGTGCACGCCGCGCTGGTGCTCCACCACTTTCCCGGACGCGCCACCGTCGACGCGATCCGGAAGATGTTCGCGCTGTCCCGGCTGGGCGTGGTGGTGAACGACCTCCACCGACACGTGGTGGCGTGGGCCTCGATCAAGGTCCTGACGCGGATCTTCGCGCGGAGCCGGCTGGTCCGGAATGACGGGCCGCTCTCGGTGCGACGCGGCTTCATCCGCGACGATCTGATCGCGATCTGCCGCGAGGCGTCGGTCCCGGCACCCGAGCTGTCCTGGCGGCCCATGTTTCGCTGGCAGATGTTGATCCGACGCACGTGACACGTCCGACCGATCGCGTAGTCTGATCCGGTGCGCCCCGTCCTCGTCCTGGCGATCGTGATGGCCGGTCCCGCTCTCTCTGCCTGCAGGCAGCGTTGCGACGGGAACCTCGAGTGCGGCACCGGCTCGTACTGCTCGGGGCAGCACCGCTGCGAGATCGACTGCTTCGTGAACGACGACTGCCGGATGCCGATCGAGTGCCGCGCCAACCCGGACAACTGCGCGCCGAAGGGCCTCTACTGCTCCCAGCACGGCAAGTGCGTCGGTCCGGTGGGAGAGCGGCCGGATCCCGAGACCTACGTGCCCGGCTTCGAGAAGCCGACCGACGGCTGGACCACGCCGGTGGGCGCGGGCCTGACGTTCGTGATGAACGCGATCCAGGTGGGCGAGCAAGGGGTCGGCTTCGATCTGGACGGAAAGGGCGGTATCGACAACGTCCTCCACGCGATCGGCCCTCAGGTGAACAACTCGATCACCCAAGGGATCCGGAGCGGCGATGTGCTGCTGCTGGTCGAGATCGCCGGCCTCGACCTGCCCTACACCGGCAACGACGACTCGGTGACGCTGAAGCTGTATGGAGGTGTCGACGCCGACAACCCGATCAACAACGCCAACAACCTCGCGGTGCCACCCGGGCAGGAAGGACCTTGCTGCCAGTTCAAGGTGGACAGCCGCTGGCTGACGGTCGAGAACGACACGGTCCAGGCGACCGTGCGGGCACCAGCGTTCGTGAAGAACGGCCGCCTCTACGCGCCGACCAACTTTCCCCACTACAGCTTCGACGTTCAGTTCCTGCTGACCGTCGGGCTGCCGCCGTTCAAGACCATCGTCATCTCGAGCTCGCAGCTCCAGGTCGATCTCGACAGCGACCTCGGTCAACTGCGGCGTGGGGTGCTGGGCGGCGGGCTGACCGCCAACTCGCTCGCGGCGATCGACAATCCGTTCTGCGGAACGCGCGGACCGACATGCCCCTCGGGGAACCCGGCGTCCACCCTGCTCGACCTGGTCTCGTATCTCGCGGGTCCGGCGCCGGACGTCGACGTCGACGCCGACGGCCGAGAGTGCGCGCTCGACACGACCGGTGACCAGATCATCGATCTGTGCTGCGACGGCGCCGGCGCCTCGGTGTGCTCCGCCTCGGATCGCGTGTGCGCCGATTCACAGATCCCGGACGACCCCGGCGATCCGGGGAGCTGCACCCGATCCGCGCGATTGACCGACGGATACTCGGTCGCGTTCACCTTCACGGCGGTTCCGGCGCAGATCGTGGGTACGGGTACACGCCGCTAGCCCGAACAGGGGTTGTGAAACGATCTCGAATGCGCGACGTATAGAGAATCATGGCAGGGAGGATCCGCTTCATATCCTACATTGGGCTCTTGGCCCTGATCGCCTGCGGCGGCGAGCCGACCACCCAGGGTCGAAAGAGCTGCGTGGATGACGCCCGGGCCGCCACCTACGCGGCGGGCCTCGAGACTCCCAGCATGGAGGGGATGTTCATGTCCCGCCTGGTCGATGGGACGCCGGCCCCTCCAGACCGAGGCAACAACACCTGGATGCTCGAGATCCTCGATCCGAGCGGATCTCCCATGTCCGAAGTGACCGACGTCCGCGTCAAGGCTTGGATGCCGGACCACGGACACGGTACCAATCCGTTGTGGAACCCCGCGACCGAGCAGCCGGACGGCGAGTTCGAGGTCGGCCCGTTCAACCTCTTCATGCCCGGCCTCTGGCAGTTCACGGTCGAGGTCACGACGCCCACCCAGACCGACACCGCCGTCGTCTCCTTCTGCGTCCAGGGCTGATGCGCGCCGCCGCCGCGCTCGCGTGGGCGGCGCTCCTCGCCGGCTGCAGTGATCAAAAAGATCTCGATCTCCCCGGCCTGATGGATCCGGCCAACTGTCAGACCTGCCATCCCGATCATTATCGCGAGTGGTCGGGCAGCATGCACGCGTACGCGTCCGACGATCCCATCTTCCGCGCGATGAACGCTCGGGGGCAGCGGGAGAACGGCCTGGGAGACTTCTGCGTCAAGTGCCATGCGCCGGTCGCGCTCCGCGAGGGCCTGACCACCGACGGCCTCAACCTCGACGACGTCCCCCAGTCGATGAAGGGCGTGACCTGCTTCTTCTGCCACTCGGCCGAGAAGACCACCGACGATCACAACGCAGCGATCGATCTCGCCGATGATCTGGTGATGCGGGGCGGGCTCGAGGATCCCACGGACAACACCGCCCACAAGGCGGAGTTCGCGACGCAGTTCGATCGGTTCAACCTCGAGAGCTCGAAGGTCTGCGGCAGCTGCCACGACATCGTGACGCCCAAGGGCGTCGAGCTGGAGCGAACGTTCAAGGAGTGGCGCGGCTCGCTGTTCGCGCATGACACGCCCGCGGAGAGGAACACCTGCCCCTCCTGCCACATGCAGGGCCGCGAGGGCGTGGCCGCCGAGGCCGACGGCGTGCCGCTCCGGCGCGTACACGACCATCGCATGGCGGCGGTGGATCTCGCGCTCACCGACTTCCCTGGGTCGGACGATCAGCGCGACCGCGCCCAGTTCAACCTGGACCCGGTGGTGATCCTCCAGATCTGCGTGGTGCGGATCCAGGGCGGGTTGAGCGTGCGCGTGAGCGTCGAGAACTTCGCCGCCGGCCATGCCTGGCCCAGCGGTGCGGCCCAGGATCGCCGCGCCTGGGTCGAGCTCCGTGCGTTCCTCGGTGACAACGAGGTGTTCTCGACAGGCGTGGTCCCCGAGGGGACCCCGATGGTGGATGTCGCGGCGCAGGATCCGAACTTCTGGCGGATCGGCGACGAGATCACCGACGCCGACGGCAATCCCGTGCACATGTTTTGGGACGCGGAGGGCTACCAGTCGATGCTGCTGCCTGCACCCACCGCGCTCTCCCCGCTCGATCCGCGCTACACCGATCCCCACGTGGTGCGCATCTTCCAGCTCGACACCGTGGCGGATCGGATCGAGAGCGCGGTCTATCTGCGGCCGGTCGGGCTGGACGTGATCGACGATCTGATCGACAGCGGCGATCTCGACCCGAGCTACCGCGACAAGATCAGCACCTACTCGCTGGGCGCGGCACACGTGGTCTGGAAGGCCGAGGAGGGCCGCGACTGCGAGCCGATCCTGTGATGATCTGGAGAAAGGACGGCGCCGTGCGCTCCACGCTGACCTCGCTGGTCTCGCTCTCGCTGCTGCTCGCCTGCGCCGAGAAGCCGGAGAAGGGCGTGGTCGGCCCCGCGGCGGCGGCGCCTCCGCCGGTGGTGCTGGACGGACCGCTGGATCTCGGCCAGGGCGCCGTGGCCACCGGCGTGAAGATGAAGAACGTCGACGGACGGATGATCGCGATCGAGGACGTGGCGGGCCCGAAGGGCACGCTGGTGGTCTTCACCTGCAATCATTGTCCATGGGCCAAGGCGTGGGAGGAGCGGCTGGTGGCGACGGCCAACGCCTATCTGGATCGGGGCGTCGGCGTCATCGCGATCAACTCCAACGATCCCACCTCCTATGAGGACGACAGCTTCGAGAGCATGAAGCTGCGCGCGAAGGAGCGGGGCATGCGGTTCCCGTATGTCGTGGACGCCACCTCCGACGTGGCGCGCGCGTACGGCGCCACCAAGACGCCCGAGATCTTCCTGTTCGACGCGGACCAGAAGCTCGTCTACTACGGGGCGGTCGACGACAACGCCGAGGCGCCTGACCACGTCGAGCAGCACTGGCTCAAGGACGCGCTCGAAGCCCTGGTGCAGGGCCAGCCGATCCCGGTGGCCTCCAGCAAGGCCATGGGTTGCTCGATCAAGTTCCGGCCGGATTAAAATGAAACATGAGCTTATCCAGGGGGTTAGGACGCCTTGCCTTTCAGACATGAAATTGAGTATCATTCTCAATATCGATGATCGTCTGCGTCTGCAAGCGGGTTTCCGATAAGAAGATCCTGAACGTCATCCAGGAGGGCGCCGACAGCGTGGAGCAGGTGACCCGGGGCTGTGGCGCAGGCGGAGATTGCGGCGCGTGCCGGCGAATGATCGGCGACCTGATCGAGACGCATCACCCGGAGGCCCAAGATGGCTTGCGCGCAGCCGAGCGAGCCGATAGACGCGCCGCATGAAGGGCGACCCAGCGATCATCGACCTCCTCAACGAAGTCCTCACGGGAGAGCTCACCTCGGTCAACCAGTACTGGGTTCACGCCCGGATGTGTCGCAATTGGGGTTACCTCAAGCTCTGGCAAAAAATTCGGGCCGAATCGATCGACGAGATGAAGCACGCCGACGAGCTGGTGGAGCGTATCCTCTACCTGGAAGGGATGCCGAACCTGCAGCGCCTCGGCAAGATCGTCGTCGGTGAGACGGTGAAGGAGCAGATGACGCTCGACCTCGACCTGGAGAAGGCCGCCCTCACGCGCCTCAACGCAGGCGTCGCCCAGTGCCGGGACAAGGGGGACAACGGGACCCGCGCCATGCTGGAGAAGATCCTGGTCTCCGAAGAGGAGCACGTCGACTGGCTCGAGACGCAGCTCGATTCGATCGCGAACTTGGGCGAGACCGCGTACCTCGCCGAACAAATGCACGAGTGAGGCTTCGCCGATGACCTGCCACTCGCGGGCCGCGCTCGGCCTGTGCGCATTGCTCGCGTCGTGCTCGAGCAATGCCGCCCAGGGCGCCGAAAAGCCCACGCCTTCGACCGGCCGTACGCCCCCGGCCCGGCGCTCACCGCTGGGCATGAACCTCAACTTCGTCAGCTACAGCACGAGCGGCGTTCCCTTCGCCGACGCCATGAAAGTGGCGATGCCCTGGATCTCCGCGTACGACCGACGTCTGGAACGACGGCCGGCCGCTGGCGCGCGACGCGTCGGGAGCCCTGGTCAGCCTCCTCGACAAGCAGCACGCGGCCACGCTGGTCCCGTCCGGGAGCGGGGGCCGGTTCTTGGTGCTCTGGAAGGGGAAGGGCCGGATCGTGGTGGACGATCCGGCGAAGACGCTCGACGAGGGCAAGAATCGGCTCTCGATCGAGGTGCCGCCCCACACCGAGTTCGTCCTCGACGTCGTCGAGGTGGATCCGAAGGCGCCCGTGCACGACGTCTCGGTGGTCCCGGAGGCGCTGGAGAAGACGTTCGAGAAGGACGTGTTCAACCCGCACTTCCTGGAGCGACTGGCGCCCTTCTCGGTGATCCGTTTCCTCGAGTGGTCACGCATCAACGGCTCGGGGCTGAAGCGCTGGGAGGATCGGCCGCGTCCGGAGTGGACGTTCCAGTCCACCGACGCCGGCGTCGCGTACGAGTATCAGATCGATCTCGTGAACCGGCTCGAGAGCGATCTCTGGTTGTGCGTGCCGCACCTCGCCGATGACGACTTCGTGAAGAACCTCGCCCAGCTGGTGGAGAAGCGGCTGCGCCCCGCCGGCAAGGTGTACGTGGAGTGGTCGAACGAGGTCTGGAACGACGCCGGCCCCTTCACGCAGTCGAAGTATGCGCGAGAGCGAGGCCGGGAGCTCAAGCTCGAGCCCGACGACGAGAACGTGGCACGGCTTCGATTCCAGGCTCGCCGCAGCAAGCAGGTCTTCCAGATCTTCTCCAGCGTGATCAAGAAGCCGGGGCGGCTGGTCCGGGTGGTGGCCAGCCAGAACGGCAACGTGTTCGCGCACCGGACGCTGCTCGACTTCGAGGGCCTCCGCGAGGTCACGGACGCGCTCGCCGTCGCTCCCTACTTCGGCAACGAGATCGGCGCGGCCGATCGAGAGGCCTGGCTCAAGCGGAGCTCGCCGGAGGAGATCCTCGACCACCTGGAGAAGAAGAGCCTCCCCGAGGTCGTGGGTTGGATCCAAGACTCGGCGAAGGTGGCCAAGTCGTACGGGATCGATCTGATCGCCTACGAGGGCGGCCAGCATCTGGTGGCGAGCCCCGACATCCACAACAACCCGGGCGTGAACGAGAAGCTCGACGCGGTGAACCGGCACCCGCGGATGAAGAAGCTGACGCTCCAGCTCCTCGAGGCCTGGCGTGCGAGCGGCGGGAAGACGTTCGTCTACTACTCGTTCGCCAGCCCACCCGGAAAGTGGGGCCGCTTCGGCGCGCTCGAGTACCTCGATCAACCGGTCGATCAGGCGAACAAGTATGCGGCGCTCCTCGAGTTCATGAAGGCCAACCCGACCTGGTGGTGATGCCCGCGCCGTGCACCTCGGTGTTGGCAGTGCACACGGCTCGACGGCGGTGAGGCTCGGAAAGCCACACGATCGCGAGTGGCGCACGCCTTGTAACGGGCCTCCTCGATGCGAACGCCCGCAGTGCTGTTGCTCTCGATCACATGCGGATGCTCGGCGGTGAGCATGGAGCTCATGCGGCTGCCTGCCGCCGAGATTACGGTGCGGATCGAAGCCCCCCCTGCGCCGGTGCCCGAGCCGATCACGAAGATCGAGATCGACGAGCAGATCCAGTTCGCGACCTGGAAGGCGGAGATCCTGCCTCCCTCCTTCGGGACGCTCGACGAGGTCGCCGAGACGCTCCAGGCGCACCGCGAGTTGACGCGGATCGAGATCCAGGGACACACGGCCGAGGCGAACCGGCCGGAGCGCACGCAGCGGCTCTCCGAGGCGCGTGCGGAGGCGGTGCGGAAGTATCTGATCGAGAAGGGTGTGGAGCCGGAGCGGCTGGTCGCGAAGGGCTATGGAGCCGATCGACCGGTGGCCGACAACGAGACGGCGGACGGACGCAGCCGAAACCGCCGCGTGGAGTTCATCGTCCTGGAGCGCGAGACCGGCGCGGACCAGATGGCGGCGGCAGGAGGCCGACAATGAGTCGTCGGGTAGCGATCGCATCCCTGGTGCTGGCGATCGGGGGAGCGGCGTGTGCGGGCGGCGGGGTCTCGCAGGCCGTGAAGCAGGATCTGGAGCAGACGGTCGCTGCGGCGCAGGGGCCGATCCAGCTCTGCTACCGTCAGGCGCTCGAGACGAACGCCGCGGCCGAGGGGGACATCGTCCTCGAGTTCGAGGTCGAGAAGGGGAAGCGGGAGCTCGTCAACGTGAAGGTGGAGACCACCACGATCAACGAGCCGAAGCTCGAGCAGTGCGTAGTCCAGGAGACCGCGGAGCTGTCGCTCTCGAAGGCGCCGGAGACCAAGGTGGCGGTCACGTACCCGATGCACTTCAAAAAGATCGAAGAGTGAGGTCGGAGAGCCGCGCGCGCAGCGCCCTCATGAACGCCGCGCCGGGATCGATCTTCCGGGTCCGATACGCCGGATCGCGCTCGACGAAGTACGGGTGCTTCTCCAGGTGCCGATATTCGTGGTGCCCGATCAGGTGGGTGATCGGGAAGCGCGCGACGAGCGAGCGAACCAGCCGGGCGTCCGCGGCGAGCTGCGCGTCGGTCAGCGGCGACTTCTCGTTGCCGCCCACGTTCTCGATCCCGATGGCGACGTGGTTGAGCCCGATGCAATGACGAGCCATCCAGGTCTCGGGCATGAGCCGATAGATCGTGCCGTCGCGATCGACGAGGAAGTGGGCCGACACGTTGACGGCGCCGGCCTTCGCGATCTGCCGCCGGCCGGCCTCGATGCGCGTCCGATCGAAGTACGCGAAGGAAGCCGCCAGCGTATCGAAGGCCGTGTGGTGGATGACGATGACCTTCGGCGTGATGGTGATGTCCCGGGCGGCGGGATCCTGGTGAGCTCTCCGGTAGTCGAGGGTGAGAGCGCGGCGCTCGGCGTCGAAGTGGACGGGGCGGTCGACGATCTCGATCTTCGCGCCGGCCGGTGGCAGTGCGACGAGCAGGGCGAGCGCTGGCAGCGGAATTGGCACGCGAGCTGGGGCATTATCGATCCTGAACGATGAGCTTGGCAGGGGTCCTGACGATCTTGCTGGCGGCGCCTCCCTGGCCGGTCGCGCCCGAGGCGCGCCCGCTGGCCGAGCGACTGGCGCCTCCCGAGGGGTTCGTTCGCCTCCCGGTGGAGGAGGGGAGCTTCGGCGGCTGGCTGCGGGCCCTGCCCGTGAAGCCGGGACGCCCCGACGTGCGGTTGTTCGACGGCCGGCGGAAGGGCAACCAGGAGGCGCAGTGGCTGGTGCTGGACGTCGACGTCGGCTCGCGCGACCTCCAGCAGTGCGCCGATGCCGTCATGCGGCTGTTCGCGGAGTGGCAGTGGGCCTCCGGCGGGAAGGACCGGATCTGCTTCCGGTTCAGCAGCGGCCATCCGTCGGCGTGGTCGGCCTGGGCGAAGGGCCGCCGGCTGCGCGTGCGCGGGTCGCGCGTCGAGTCGGTGGAGGGGGCGCGGCCGGACCGGAGCTACCGCGGCTTTCGCAGCTATCTCGAGTCGGTGTTCACGTACGCGGGGACCTTCTCGCTCGCGCGCGACCTCACCAAGGTCTCAGATCCCTCGCTGATCCTCCCGGGTGACGTGTTCATCCACGGCGGGTTTCCGGGGCACGCGGTCGTGGTGGTCGACGTGGTGGCCAACGCGAAGGGCGAGCGAATGTTCGCGGTGGCGCAGAGCTACATGCCGGCGCAGGACATCCACGTGCTCAAGAACCCAGCCGGATCCGGGCCCTGGTATGCGGCGAAGCGAGCGGGCGAGCTGAAGACGCCGGAGTGGACGTTCGACTACGCAGATTCTCGAGCGCTTCGGACCGAGCGGATGTCCGTCCCTACGGTAGCTCTTCGAACAGCTTGTCGAAGACGTGCTTGTGCTTGGCGAAGCTGTCGATCATCAGACCGACGGTGCCTCCGCCGACGAACCCGACGTGCGCGCTCACGGCCACCACCTCGGCCATCCCGGGGATCGTCACGCGGATCATCTTCTGTGTTCCGATGGGGAGAGGCGGCGAGCGCGCCATGAGGCCGCCCTTCAAGATGTCGGTGGTGTACTGCGCCTTGAAGCTGGCCGGGCTGGCGAAGCTGAGCGTGCCGTCGTCCTCGAGCTCCGGGAGCTGAACCTCGATGCCGGTGTCCTCGTTCGGGTCGACCGCCTGTTGGTTCATCTCGTCGGTCTCGACCTCGAAGACCGTGGCGACCTCGGAGCCCGTCGTGACGAGCAGCTCGGGCGCAGGCTCGGTGGCGTCCGACCAGAGCTCGTCCGGTGCGACGGCATGGAGCACCTCGCCGCGCTCGATCCAGCGCTCGAGCTTGGCCGAGCCGTGGACGGGCGGGCGGAAGGTCACGACGGCGCCGCGCGGATCGTCCTGCGCCAGATAGACGACCTCGCCGCGGAGCTCGACGCCGTCGACGGCGAGCGACACGTTCTCGCGGAACGCCAGCTTGCGGCCGGTGATGATGAAGACGCTCTGCTCGGTGAAGTTCGCGAGCTCGACGGCGAAGGAGACGCCGTTGTCGAGCTTGGCCTGCGCGACGATTCGATCCGCCATTGGGGGCTCGAATCTAGCCGTCCTCGGGCGCCGGGATCCAGGGGAGGTTCCCGCTCATCTCGTCGGGATCCGGTAATCCCTCGATGTCTCGGGTCTCGAGCGCTTCGTCCAGGCCGACGCGCGTCACAGCGCTCTTGAACCAGCCGGCGAACTGGGTGTGCATGTCGTCGACGGACTTGCTCTTGTCGGCACCCAGTCGGGGCGCCAGAAACGAAGAGGGCGCGCGGCGGAAGCACTCGTCGAAGTCGAGGTCGCACTCCTCGAAGGCGGCCCGATACTCCTCCTGCTGGGTCAGCAACCACAGGTGGTCGTCGAGGAACCGAGTGTACTCGATCAGCTCTCTCTTCTCCTCCTCTTCGAGCTCGGCGATGCCGTTCTTCAGGTACTGGACGCCGAACGCCACGTGGTGGGCCTCGTCGCGCTCGATGCGCATCGTGACGTCGCGGAAGACGGGATCCTTCACGAACAGGAGGTGCTGGCGGAAGGAGAGGAGCGCGCGCGCCTCGAGGAAGAGCTGGAGGCCGAGCACCTGCTTGGGCCAGATCCGACAATCGAGGAGCTCGACCAGGGTCTGCTGGAGGACGTCGCCGCAGGGATAGATGGGGCCGATCCGCTGGACCAGATCGCGGACCGCGACGACGTGGCGTGCCTCGTCTCTGGCTTGGTTGGCGGCGAAGATCCGGGCGTCGAGGTCGCTCACGCTCGAGGTCAGCTGTCCGGCCAGCATGAGCGCGGCCTGCTCACCGTGGAGGATCTGCGAGAACTCGACGGCGACGAACTGGCGCGCCAGCTCCTCGGTCTTTCGCGGCGGCAGCGACATCACGTAGTCGTAGCGGAGGATGCCGTGCCACTCGAGCACCGCCTCGTACTCGCCGCCGCGGAGAGAGAGAGGACGGCTCCAGTCGATGTCCTCGGCGTTCCACTGCGATCGGTTGGAGAGGGCGATCAGCCGCTTCAGCGTTGGGATCGAGAGGTCGTAGTCGAAGCAGAGCACGAGGAGAAGTGTATCCCGGGACGCGCTCAGAAGAGCGGGTCGCCGTGGCTCCACTGCTCCACGATGCGATTGTTCGAGATCCGGTAGATCGAGGTGGAGCCGATGGTTCGGGCGATGCCCCCGGCGGTCCGGATCCGGATCAGCGCTCTCACCGCCACCTTGTCGGCCTCCGCCACCATGTCCTCCACCACCCACTCGGCGGCAGGGTAGGCCGCCAGGAAGGACCCCAGGATCGTCTTGAGGCCGTCGAGATCCTCCCAGGCGCCGTGGGCCATGTAGCCGGCTCCAAAGAAGCGGTCGATCGCGGTCGGTCCGCCGGGAAAGCCGGTGTCGTGGAGTTGCTTGAGGAGCAGCTTGTTGTCGCGGGTCCCCACGCCGAGGGTCATAGCACGATCACCCGACACGGAGGGAGCCGTCCGACCCCAACTTTCCGGGGAGCTCGATCCCGTCCGCCAGCGCCATCAGCGCGTCGTACAGATCGGCGCGCTCGACCAGGAGGCGGCTGACGTGGACCTTGCGGCGGGCCTTGGTGAGACGGACGCGGATCGAGGCGAGCGTCTCCTGCGCCACGTGGAGGTAGCGGAGGGAAATCGCGCCGCCGATCACCGCCAGCAGCGCCAGCAGGACGCCCGCCAGGATCGGGCGATCGGGGATCGATCGGTAGGCGGCGTGGAGCTGCTCGTGGGCGAGCGCGCCCAGGATCCCCGCGGCGATCCAGGTGAGGGGGAAGAGCACGCCGCCGGCCAGCATCTTGATGGTGGCGACGTCCTTCTTCTTGTTGGCGCCCAGCTTGGAGAGCGCGAGCACGATCAACGCTGTGGGGCCGTTGACCACGTAGCCGACCAGGAGCAGCGGAGGGAGGAACAGGAACACCAGGAGGAACTGGAGCACCAGGATTGCACCCAGCCAGGCGGAGGCGAGCCGGGGATCGCGGTCGAGCTCGTGGTCCTCGATGCCGAGCGCGCGCATCTCGCCGTCGTACTCGCTGACGCGGGCTCGCAGCGCGGCGACCTCCTCCGGGTGCGTGGTGAGGCGCTGGTAGTAGGCGTGTCGGATGCGCGCGAAGCCGACCGTCTTGTCAGCGACCTTCGGCTTGATCGACGGCGCGCCGGCGCGCCGGGCGCGCTCCGCGCGGATCAGCTTTCGACCCCGGTGGAGCACCTCGTGGAGCTTCCAATCGTCGGTGGCATGCACGACGCCGGTGAGCACGCGCTCGATCTCATCGGTCAGCGCCTTGGCCCGCGCCTTCGCGGGTTCCACGGCTTCATCGGGCGCCGGCGTGACGTCGAGCTCGGGCGGGAGCTCGAGCGGAGGGTGGAACCAGACCAGCGCCCGGGAGCGGAAGACCTTCTTGGCGTCGTAGTGGAGACCGACCGGGACGATCACCGGCGGCGGACCGGCGCTCTTCTGGGTCCGCGCCGAGTAGTAGAGGCGTGCGGCGCCAGTCTTCAGCTCGGCGAGGTGCGGCAGATCGTGGCTGATGCCCTCGGGGAACAGCGCCGAGAAGGATCCGTGCGCGACTCGGACCGCCAGCGCGTCGAGGCTCTTCGCGTTGTCCTGGGTCCGATCTTTCCCGCGGAGGTCCTGCTTCCGGTAGATCGGGACGGTTCCGAGCCCGCGCAGGAGCGAGCCGAGCAGCGGCCAGAAGAACAGTCCGTGACGCGCGCCGAAGACGACCATCTGGGGGAAGGTGGTGAGGATGAGCCCGGGGTCGACCAGCCCGTTCGGATGCCACGACACCAGGACACCGCCCCGGACGAGCGGCACATTCTCGACGCCGGCGACGTGGACCTCGCGAAAAAAGCAGCGGACGAGGAGGCGCAGGAGCGCCTGCAGGATCGCATACAGGTGCGGCGCACGCGGCGAGGGTGTCGCTGGGAGCCCCATCTCCTGCCGGCCCGAATCGTATCACCGACCCTTTCGACGGTATGAGGCCCGTACTACGCTCTCCACGTGCGCCGGATCGCTCTGCTGATCGCGGCAGGCGGGGTTGCCGGTTGCCTCGGCGCCAGCCCGCTGCCGCTTCCGCCGGGGGCCGAGAGCGCCCGGTCGGGCGTGCTCCTCCTGGGGCTCGAAGACGGTCCCGAGGTCCTCGCGTTCGATCTGGGGGCGCCCGTCACGCCCTTCACGACGCGCGACACGCCGGTCTATCTGTTCCTCTATCCGCTGGAGCTGTCGGCGCTCGGGATCGCGCCGGGCCGGCTGGAGAAGCTCGGCGACGCGGTCGACGGTCGACCGCTGCCCGACGGCGCGATCTTCGCGGCCCAGCTCCCCGAGGCTCGTTGGTCGCCGACCGATCGGGCGGCCCTCCCGGACGCGATCTCGGGCTTTCGCGTGCCCGACCTCGCGATCGGAGACTGTGAGGCAAGCGGAGGATGTTTCCGCATCGCCGCCGGCGACGAGTACTGCCAGCTCCCTTGCGTCGAGCCCACGGCCGCGAACCCTGCGCCCCCTGCGCCGGTGGCGCCGCCGATGCCGCCCGAGCTCACGCCGTGCCGAGCCGGGTGGACGGTCCTCGGCCCTGCGCCCGATCGTCCCGAGGCGCTGTGCGCGCCGCCGTCGCAGGTGGCGTGCCGATCGCAGGGCGCGGTCCGGTATCTGGGCGACGACGGCTGCTCGATCGCAGGCGGTGCCTGTCCCGCCGGCGAGTTTCCCGAGGACCTGCCCGCCGGTCCGATCCTCTACGTGCGCGCGGGTGCGGCCGGAGGAGACGGAAGCCCGGCGCTGCCGTTCGGATCGATCCAGCAGGCGATCGGGGCGGGCGGCGACGGCGCGGTCATCGCGATCGGCAAGGGCCGCTTCGCCGAGTCGCTGTCGATCGATCGGGACGTCTCTCTGATCGGGGCCTGCGCGGAGACCATCGTGGCGTCGACGATCGAGGTGAGCGCGCGCGTGAGCCTCGGCTCGCTGTCGGTGACGCCCGGACCGACCCGCGCCGCCGTCCGGATCGACGAGGGCGGCGTGGTCGCGGTCGCCGACGTGGTGGTCTCGACCGCGGCGGTCGGCTTCGACGTGCGCGGGCGGCTCGAGGGCGGCCCGCTGGTGGTGAGCGCGGCGCGCGGGATCGAGGTCACCGGCGAGTCCGTGCTGGATCGGGCCCTGGTGAGCGGCGGTTCCGTTTCGGGCGTCGCGGTCCGCGCCGCGGGCATGGGGACGTTCTCCAACCTCCTGGTCTCGAGCTCGAGCGCGGCGGTGATCGGCGACGGCGACTCGATGGTGACCCTCGAAGGCGCCGACCTGGCCTCCAACCGGATCGGCCTGCTCGCCGAGGGGCGCGCGACCATCGAGGCGAACGACTCCGCGGTCGTGGCTTCGAGCAACAACGGGATCATGGTCAGGGGCCAGGCGCAGCTGAACGGACATCGGCTCTACGCCCGCGACAACTGGCAGAGCTTCTACGCCGAGGGCGGCACGACGGTGATCGAGCACGCGTACCTGGAACGGCCCACCGTCGGCAGCAACGTCCTCTCGGACGGATCGGCCGTGGTGACGCTCCGCCGGGCGGTGCTGGCCGGCTCGAGGAAGTTCGGCCTCCACGCCTTCGCCGGCAAGGTGACGCTCGAGCAGGTGCAGATCCGCGACAACGAGACGAACGCGGCCAACAGCTACGGCGAGGGGATCGTGGTCGACGGCCCGGTGGTGCTGGAGGCGAGGAAGCTTTCGATCGAGCGGGTGGTCAGCTTCGGGATCAGGGTGCTCTCGACGGACGAGAAGGCGGAGCTCCGCCTCGACGATCTCACGATCCGGGACGTCCGCGGTGGCTACGGGATCGAAGTGGGCCGATCGTACGCGCCCGCCGTGCACTCCACGCTGACGATCCATGGCCTCTTGGCCGAGCGGACCGACAACTTCGCGGTCCGCATCGTGAGCGGGGAGGCCAACGAGATCACCGACGCGACCCTGCGCGGTCTCCCCGCCGGCGGGATGTCGACGATCGGCGGGGTCCTCAATCTGACGCGGGCCGAGCTGACCGGGATCGCGGGCCCCAGCCTGAGCGTGACCTCGGGAGAGATGGTGCTGGCGGATCTCACCGTCACGGATCCGGAGAATGGTCTGGTCACGGAGGGCTACCTGGCGACGGACGTCTCCGCGATCGACTCGGCGATGAACGTGAACCGCTTCGTCATCACCGGCGCCTCCGGGGCCGGGATCCTGATCCGCCAGTTCTCACGCATGAAGCTGGGCGCCGGGCGGATCGTCGACAACCAGGTGGGCGTGGAGGTACGGGCCGACGGTTTCCTCTATTCGAACCTGGAGGGCGACGTGATCTACCGCGGCAACGTCGAGCACAACCTGGTCACGCTCGGGCTGGGCAATTGAGTCATGCCGAGCGGACGTTCGGGTTGGGGAAGCGCCACAGCTCGTCACCATGGCGGTAGGCGACCCGGAACGCGTCGAGGATCGCCGGCCATCGATCGGGGAACCTGGACCAGTCGTACCCGCCCGCGCGCGCCGTGAGCGGGTTGAGGTCGCGGAACGGCTGGCGCTTGGCGAAGGAAGAGAACTTCCAGGTGAAGTCGTTGAACGGTACCTGGACCAGGGGCGTCAGCGCCGCGAGCACCCGGCCGCGATCGAGCTCGCCGATCCGACTCTCCGTGAACGCGGGTTGGACGGTCTCGAACTGCTCGCGCCACGCGACCAGGTTGTTGGCGAACGATACGATCGCGTTCTTGCGATCGAGATCGCGCGTCTGTCCGGCCAGCGTGTAGAGCGCGAAGGCGGCCCGCACCAGGTCGTTGCCGGCACCCGGCGCGGCCATCCCCGAGAAGTCGGTGGGAGGAGCGCGATCGAACGCGTGCTCGAGCGCGCGCTCGTAGATGCGGCGGCTGCCCGCAGCGGAAGACTCGGGGAGGCGCAGGCTGGTGAGGACGGTCTCGGGCTCGAGCGGACCGCGCCGCTCGTTCAGCCGCAGGAACGCGGTGGCCGAGCCGCCGATGTCGGCGAAGATCGCGCGGTTGCCCTCCGCCAGCAGCGACTCGTAGGTTCGGCAGAGGCGCTCCAGGTTGTCGAGGATCTGCTCGCGCTCGCGCCCGTCGAAGACGGCCCGCAGCACGTCGAAGGCCTGCGAGATGAGGCCGCCGCCCGGCTGGAGCAGCGCGTGGAGGCGGTACGCGACCGCGATGGCGAGACGCGGGTCGGCGAGGCCGCGCGTCGAGGTCGCGCGATCGGTCGCCAGCAGAATGGAGATGAAGGAGGCGATCGCGGTGGCGGCCGCCGCCCCTGCCGGGAGCTCGAGCGACCCCGCGATCGCGACGGCCAGCTGGCGGCTGTGTCCGCGCAGGCCCAGCTCGTCGAAGACCTGGTCGCGCGAGGTCGGATGGGGTCGCGATCGGAGCAGCTCGAGCGCATGAAGTGTCTGGTGTGCCGCCATCATGGAGCGGCCCACCTGCGGAGACGCATATGCACCCACGGCGAACCAGTTGGGCACGACGCCCATCCCCGGCCCGATCACCGCCTGGATTCCGCGTGCGATCCGCTGGTAGGCGGCGTTGAACGCCTCGTTGCGCTCGATGGGGTCGCGGTGGGCGGCGATGATCGCGCGGACGTTCGGGATCGGGTCGTGGCGCGCGAGCGTAGGCGGAGAAGGCGGCAGGTCTGCCACGAGGGGCAGATCGCGACGACGGACGCTCACCATCGTCTTCCCGTTATCGTCCCGGGCGCCCCTACGTTCCGTGCTCCTGGCAGGACCATCGACCGATGTGCCTGGGAGGTCGCAGTCGATGGACTCGGCTCTCACATTGCGAGGGAGAGGACGGATCGCTAGCGTGATCTTCGGTGAGAGCGGCCGCCCCGTCCCTGCTGATCTCGGTCGTATCCCTGGCCGGGTGCGGTCTGATCAAGGATCCCGTCGACCAGGTCACCAACGCTGCGTTCACGGCGCCCTCCTCCGTCAAGAGGAACCAGATGGTCGAGCTGGTCGCGATGTACCGGCGCGGATCGAACGGGCAGCTCCTCGGCTATCGCTGGACGATGGACGAGCAGCCGAGCGGGAGCCACGCCGCCCTCGAGGACGTCGACGCCCAGTCGGCGCGGTTCCTGCCGGATCGGCTCGGCCCGTACCTGATCACGCTGGTCGTGGACGACGGGAACAACCGGAGCGCTCCCGTGACCCAGATGGTCGAGGCCAAGAATGCTCCCCCGGTGGCGCTGGTGGCGGACGTTCCGCACGCGGTCGAGCTGGGGAGCGTCATCACGCTGGACGGCTCCGGAAGCACCGACTGCGACGGCGATGCGCTCGCGTATCGCTGGTACTTCGACCACGTCCCCGAGGGCAGCAACGCCGAGCTCTCCGATCCGACCGTCGTCAACCCGACGTTCGTCCCCGACGTCGCCGGCCTGTACGCGCCGCGCCTGGTGGCGTTCGACGGTCTCGACGAGAGCGAGCCCCACGGCGTGTTCATCTGGGCCGGAACCGATCAACCTCCGGTGGCCATCGCGCCGCTCGACTTCACCATGGACGTGGGAGAGACCGCGACGCTCGACGGGACCGACAGCTACGACCCTGATCCGAACGACGCCCTCGCCACTTACGCGTGGCGTCTGATCGAGCAGCCGTCGACGAGCGGGGCGACGCTGGGCGCGGCCGATCAGAGGAGCGCGGAGCTCACGCCCGACGTGGCGGGCGCGTACGTGATCGAGCTGGTGGTGAAGGACGAGCTCGGCGTGGAGAGCGCGCCGGACCAAGTCGTGATCACGGCGCGCTGATCCGAGCGAGACGTTACCGGCAGGATCCCGAGCCGCGGTGGAAGCGGCAACGGTTGGAGCAGCAGTCCGCGTTGGAGCTGCAGGTGCCGCCGCGCGGCGCGCAGGTGCCTCCGCTGCAGGTGCCGTTGGCCGGGTTGCACGTCTGGCCGGGCGCACAGCTCACGGGCGTCCCCGGCTGGCACGCGCCGCCGGCGCAGGTCTCGCTCCCGTTGCAGAGGTCACCGTCGGCGCAGTCGGCGTTCGATGAGCAGCCGCCGCCTCCGACGATTCCGATCGCGGCGGCGGCCTGGACCAGGCCGAAGCCGTAGTAGCTGTCCCGCCCGTTGCTCCCCAGGTCGTGCGCGGAGCTGTCGAGGGCGCTGCGGATGTCCGCGTTGCTCAGCCCCGGGGCCGCGCTCCAGACCAGGGCGGCCACGGCCGACACGTGCGGGGTGGCCATCGAGGTGCCGTCCCAGGCCTCGTAGCCACTGGCCGGCACGGTGAACGTGCTGCTCACGTTGCCGGTCTGACCGATGCGGTTGGCCACCAGGAACTGTCCGTCCGCCTGGCTGAGGCTGAGGCCGATGATCGTGGAGGAGAAGCCGTCACCGAGGGTGCCGATGAAGTTGCCGGCCGCGTTGTTGTAGATGACCGCCGCCGAGCCGCCGCCCAGCTGGACGTTGTGCACCTTGTCGTAGAACGAGATCGCGCCGCGTTCGCAGAGGACCACGCGACCGTTCCAGCTCCCGACGCTGTCGCAGAGCCCGCCGTTGGCAAGCGTGCCGCTGGCCGAGCCGCGCGCCGCGTTCTCGATGTGGTTGGCCTGATACGCGGTCCCGCTCACGCTGAGCGAAGATTGATCGAGGTACGGGACGGTGCTCAGCACGCCGACGCCGGGCGCCGCCAGCTCCACCTGGCTGTTGTGCTGCGAGAAGCTGGCGACCACGTTGTTCGAGTCGACCGCGGCCACCGAGATCACCGAGCTATACGACGCAGGATAGCTCTGCGCGGTGGTGCCGTCGTTGCCGGCGGCCGCGACGCTGAGGATCCCGGCCGCGTAGAGGTTGTCGAACGCGCGCTGCTCGGTGTTGCTGCGTCCCCCACCCAGGCTCATGCTGATGATGCGGACGCCGGGCTGGGCCGCGCAACGGTTGGCCGCGAATGCCAGGTCAGAGCTGTACACCCAGGTGCAATCGTCGCCGAAGACCTTGACCATGTAGAGGTTGATCGCGCCGGGCGTCACGCCGACCACGCCGACGTTGTTGTTGGCCGCCGCGAGCGTGCCGCTGACGTGCGTGCCGTGGCCGCAGCGATCGGTGTCCCAACCGCTCGGCTCACCGCCGATGATGTGCAGCCCCTGGAAGTCCTGGTGCGCGGTATAGATGCCCGAGTCGATGACGCAGACGCCGATCCCTGCGCCCGTGGGGGCACCCGTGTCGACGGTCCCGTCGCGGTTTCGGTCCCAGACGTCGCGCGCCTGGACCGCGTCCACGCCGTAGGGGACGGTCTGGGCCAGCGGGAAGCGGAGCTGGTCGAGCTCGACGAGCTTCACGCCCGGGTGCTCCTCGAGCGCGTCGATCGCCACGGAGGGGAGCGTCACGGCGACCGCATCGAGCTCGGGGAAGCTGTGGTGTAGCACGGCGTGGTCGGCGTTGAGCGCCTCCATGACGTCGGCGCGCTGCGCCGGATCGTAGACGATCCAGACGCGGACCGGCTCGCTGCTCGGGGCGTCGGGATCGAAGACCACGAGGCGATGATCGTCGTTCGAATCTCCGGACCTGGATCTAATCCGCGATCCCTGGATGGTTCTCCTCGGCGACCTGGACGACCCGATGGTCCGCGGTCCCATAGGAGTGGGCCGAGATGAATCCTTCGTCCTGCACCTCGGCGTCCGGAGACGTCGTACAGGCCGCGGTCGCCAGGGCGAGCGAGGCGAGCAAGAGGGGTTGACACTTCCTGTTGAAAGACTGGGCCATGGGCATGTTCCATCGCAGAATTTTTGCGCGAGGAGGAGCGACACCTGTCGGATCGGATACTTCGCCGTATTCAGCGTCCGACCGTGATCACGAACGCGTCCTGGGACCCCGCACTGGTGAGCACAGTCGTACCGAAGTCTACCGTGCCACCGAAGTGACCACCGGCGACCACCGTTCCAGCGACGTCGAGGCCGACCGCCAGGATCACGTCGAGGTCGCGCCCGCCCAGGCGCCGGGACCAGATGTGCCGCCCGTCCGCGTCCAGCTTCACCAGGACGGCGTCCCAGCCGCCGGCGCTCGCCAGCGGATCAGCGCCGAACGCCACCACGCCGTTGAATCCGCCGCCCAGCACCAGGTCACCGAGCGAATCCGCGCGGACGTCGAAGAAGGCGTCCGGTCCCGGGCCGCCGAAGGTCTGAGCCCAGAGGAGCTCGCCGTCGCTCGAGAGCTTGGCGACGAACGCGTCGAGGTCTCCGGCAGACCGCCGAATCTGATCGCCGAGATCGAGGTCGCCGTAGAAGCCGCCCGCGATCACCAGGTTGCCGTCGGGATCGAACGCGCCATCGATGAAGGGCTCGCTGTCAGCGTCGACCCCGAACCCTTTCGACCAGATCGCCTCGCCTGCGTCGTCGAACGTCGCGACGAAGAGACCGTAGGCCGCGGTGCTCGTGATCGGCGCACCACCGAATGAGAGCGACTGCTGGAATACACCGAAAATCGCGATCCGATCTCCTCGGGGGCTTCGGTCGATGTCGAGGACGCGATCGTCGCCGGTGCCGCCGAATACCTCGACGTGATCGGCCGCGCCCCCCACGTCGTAGTGGATCAGGTAGGCGTCGGCGCCGCCGACGTGTCCTCGCGTGATCCCGCCTGCGGTCATCGGTCCGAGGGCCCAGCCGGCGACCCAGGCTCCACCGGTGTCGTCGAACACGGCGCACTCGGCGGTGTCGGTCGCGGTCGAGCCGAAGTCGGGCGCAAGCTCGCGGGTGCCCGCCGGGTCGAGCCGTGCCAGGAGGGGGTCGGCGCCGCCGAAGCCGGCGTGCGATTCTCCGAACAGATCCGCGGGCCCGAAGTACCAGCCCGCGACCAGGACGTCGGTGTCGATCGAGGTGGCGACGGCACGGACCGAGTCGTCGTCGGCGCCACCGTAGGTCGAGATCCAATCGACCTGAGCGCCGCCCTGGGAGAGCTTGGCGATGAAGCCGTCGGAGCCGCCGTGCGAGGTGACCGACGCGGTCCCGAACCGCGCCGTCGAGCCGAAGCTTCCGGCGATGATCGGATGCCCGGCGAGGTCGACGCCGACCGCAGCGATCCGATCGTCTGCAGTACCACCGTAGCGCGCGACCAACGGGTGCTCGACCTCGACGCCGAAGACGGCGGTCACCGTCCGTGCGTCGCTCATGCTGAGGGCGCACTCGGCGCGGCCCGTGCACGCGCCCCGCCATCCCGCAAAGCCGGAGCCGGCGGTCGCGTGCGCCGTCAAGGTGACGTTCAGATCCGCGGCGAAGTCGACGTCGCAGGAGGCCTCGCAGAAGAGACCGGCTGGCGAGGAGGTGACGATGCCGGCGCCGGGACCCTCCGCGATCAGCGAGAGCGTCGCGGTCCGCTCGATCGATTCGGCGCAGACTCCCTCGTTGCAGAACAGCTCCGCGGGGCAGGGTCGGTCCGGCGAGCACAGCTTGCCGATGAGTGTCGGCTCGACTCCGCACGAGGCGGCGACGAGCATCGCCCAGGCCACGCGCATGAGAGCCGAACGTAGCGCAGTCCCGCGGGTGTGTCAGCTCGGCTCGCTGTCCACAGTCAGGAGCGAGGCGCGGTCGAAGAGCAGCAACACGCCGGCCGTCGTCATGGGGTCGAGGCCTGGGAGCATCGGCATCGGACCGAGCACCACGCCGTCGTCCAGGGCCCGGATCGCCTCCACCACCGGGGGAGGCAGCCCATAGACGTTGCGCTCCTCGTCGTACGGCTCGCGCAGTCGCACTCGGCGGTGGCGGAGGCGCTCCACCACTCGACTCTTCCGGTCGAGGTCCGCGGAGACGACCATCCCGTATGCGACGATCGGTCGGAGATCGACGACGATGGGGAAGAATCGCTGGCTCTGATCGATCCCCTGGCGAATGCGGACCGGGGCGTTCCTCCGCTCGAACAGGTGGTAGAGCCGCCGGCGCGCCTGCTCGGCGTGTGCGCGCTCCAGGCCGGGCTCGTCGATCAGGCCGCGCTGGATCAGGTAGCGACCGAGGAGCGCGGCGTCGAGGTCCTTGAGGCCGCGCGGGATCGATTCGATCGCGCCCGGGCTGACCGCCTTGAGATCGATCAACGCGTTTCCGAGCAGCTGAGCGTCGAGCCGGCGGTTGGAGCTGACGCCCGCCACCGCGCCGGTGCGAAAGTAGATGCGATCGATCTCCGGAGAGGCGCCCAGATCCAGGCAGCCGGTGAAGTGACACTCGTGCAACAGCATGAGCGTCTCCTCCAGGGGCATCTGATCGAGCGAGAAGGTGAGCTCGTCACTCCGGCCGAGCTTCTTGATGGCGTCCTGGTACCACGCGTATGCGGTGACGACCGGCATGGGAGCCAAGGGTGCGGTACCGGGCTCGGTCTCCGTGTCGAATCGCTCGAGCGGGATCCGGATCGCGACCTCCTCCGTCTCGGAGAGATCGTCCGAGGTCCGCAGGTCGGGCTCGGTCTTGTCGAGCAACCACACCGAGTCGGGCCGCGAATGGGCCTCGCTCACCACGCGATCGAATCGGTCCTCGATCGTGTCCTCGAAGAAGTTGCGGTGATCGGCCCTCAGGCTCTGCGCTGCCCGAAGCAGCCAGCGCGTCTCGCGCTCCTCCTTGGAGAAGAGCCCGCGGACGAACGCACCCAGCTCCTCGTCGCTGGGGAGCTCCTCCCAGCAGGCGGTCAGCGCGGCCCGGAACTCGCGCGCCGTCTGGAAGCGCTCCTCGGGGCTCTTGGCGAGCGCGCGCTCGAGCACCCACTCGAGCGCGTCGGGCAGTCCGGGCTTGAGCGACTTCAGGCGGGGCGGTCGGTCGCGCACGATGCTCCGGATGGTCTCGCTGGCCGACGCGGGCGCCAGCAGCGGCCGCTCAGTGAGGAGCTCATAGAGGATGACGCCGACCGAGTAGAGATCGCTGCGGCTGTCGACGTCGAGCGTGAGCGCCTGCTCCGGCGCCATGTAGCTCAGGGTCCCCAGGAGCACGCCCGGACCGGTGCGGAAGTCGTCGTCCTCGATGTTGGCGCGCGCCAGGCCGAAGTCGATGATCTTCACCCCGCCTTCGTACGCCACCATGATGTTTCGCGGCGTCAGGTCGCGATGCACCAGGCCCATGTGCTCGCCGTCGCCCTCCACGATTGCGTGCGCGTGATCGAGACCGCCGAGCACACCCGCGATGATCGCGATGGCGATGCTCGGCGGAATCGGGCACTTCTCCTCGCGCAGGGAGGCCGTGATGTCCTCGACCGTCTGCCCGGCGATGAACTCCATCGCGATGTAGAAGCGGCTGCCTTGGAACCCCGAGTCGAGCACCTTGGCGATGCTGGGGTGGCTGAGCTTGGAGGCGATCACCGCCTCGCGCTGGAAACGGATCGAGGCCGTCGCGTGCTCTTCCAGCTCGAGGTGGAGCTGCTTGAGGACGCACATCTCGTCGGCGTCGTCCCGCTGAGCAAGGAACACGCGCGCCATCCCGCCCTCGGCCAGGGTTCCGAGGAGCGTGTAGCGTCCGATACGGCCGAAAGTGCGGTTCGGCAGCACGAGGATTTTGGAAGATATCCGGCTTGTGCGCCTGCGATAAGACCCGTGGTATCACCTTTCGATGCGATGGCAGCGCGCATGGCCCCACGTGCGGGCGGCGCTGGTGCTCGTCCACGGGGCGGCGGTGCTGGCGCTGGCCGTCCCCAGTCTCTCCGCGGGAACGGATCGATCGAGCTGGGCCGATCCGACGGTCCAGGGCGAGCTTCACGCCTGGGGGGAGCGTCTCGGAATCCCTCCGCGCGAGCTGGAGGAGACGGCGTGGCAGTTTGCCCAACGGTGGATCCGCCTTCATGCGGTGCTGGTGGCGCCTTTCGTGCCCTACCGAACCTATGTGGGCGTCAGGCAGCCGTGGGTCATGTTCGTGGCGCCTCAGCGCTACCCGGTCCGGATCGAGATCGACCTGCTCGAGGCGGGGCAGTGGCGGACGATCTATCGCGAGCGCTCGGACACCTACGCCTGGAAGCGGCGGCTCTTCGATCATGATCGCTTGCGCGCGGTCTTCTTCCGCTTCGGCTGGGACAAGTACGGCTACACCTGGCGCGACTTTGCCGACTGGGTCGCGGTCGAGGCCGGGCGCGACTTCCCCGGCGCGACGGCGGTGCGGCTCCGCATGCTCCGCTTTCGGACGCTCTCGCCCGACGAGGTGAAGGCCGGTCAGACACCCGAGGGCCGCTGGGAGAAGGAGCTCGTGCGCGAGCTGCGAGCTCGGCCGTGACCATCTTCGCGCGCGTGTGGCGCGGGTGGGTCGAGTTGCTCTCCCGGCGCGAGACCGGAGAGAGCCTGGCGCTGTTCCGCATCCTCACCGGAGTGGGCGTGCTCTGGAACGTCTCGAGCGCCCTCGTCGACGGTGTGGTACCGGTGATCTGGCTCGACGCGCACGACGGCGGGTACCGACACCTCGAACCCGGAACGCAGTGGCTGCTCGATCGGCTGGGTGGCCCCACGCCCGGGGTCGTGTGGTCGCTCGTGATCGCGGCGCTCGTGCTCGGCGCGCTCCTGGTGATCGGCCTGGGCGGACGCGCCACCGCGCTCGCGGCCGCACAGGTGATGTTCGCGATCTCGATGATCAACGCCCATGCGAAGGGGAGCTACGACGCGCTCCAAGGCGACGCGCTCTGGCTCCTGGTCCTGGGCGACTCGACCGCCACCTGGTCTGTCGACGCACGCCTCCGCCATGGCGCATGGCGGACGGACCGCACGGTGGCCGCCTTCCCGCGCTACCTCGCGATCTTCCAGCTGGTGGTGGTCTACTTCGTCAACGCGATCCAGAAGGTCTCGGCGTCCTGGACCTTCGCCGGCGGATTCTCGGCGCTCTATTACATCCTCCAGCAGCCGACCTGGCACCGCTTCGACATGACCTGGGCGGCTACCGTCTATCCGCTGACGCAGGTCGGTACGTTCGTGACCTGGGCCTTCGAGCTGGGCTCGCCGCTCCTCCTGGTCGCGTACTACCTGCGGAGCCGAGGTCGCCTCCGCTTCGACTTCCGGATCGTCTTCGTCGGGGTGGGGCTCATGCTCCACCTCGGGATCCTCGCGCTGCTCGACGTGGGGCCGTTCTCGATGATCGTGCTCGCGTTCTATCCCTGCCTGTTCGCGCCTAGGAGCGTGTAGCGCGTAAGCGCTCACGCGAGCCCGGTCCGGGTCCCGGTCCCGGTCCGGGTCCCGATCTGAAGATGGCTGCCTTGAGTCAGACGCTCGCGACGGTCGCGAGCTTCGATCGGTAGAGCTTGAGCAGGTTGTGGGTGAGGCAGACGAGCGTCCACTCGGCTCGTACCTTGAAGAAGGAGCGGAGCGAGAACCGGCGGAATCCTCGTGCCCCTTTGATCTGTCCGAGCGCCGGTTCGACGATACTCTTCCTGCGGGCGTAGACCGCCTTGCCGTCGCGCGTTTGCAACTTGTCTCGCATTCGCTTGGACGAGGTGTTGCTGATCAGGTGCCTGGTTGCTGACCCCTTCGGCGACACTCACCTGAGCGTGCTCATCTACGACAACTTGGGCATTGTAGGCCTGGAGGTACGCTCCATCCTTCAACATGATCCTGCTGTCTGAGTCGGTGAAGTTCCTCTGAGCGTTGGCCTCGGTGTGCCGTCCACATTTGCAGGAACGCGATGATGCGGCCATCCATCATTTCGTTCAGTTGGGTCTGGGGATGGTTCGAGCTGGTCAGCCTGCGCTCTTGCCTTCTCGGCTCGAGTTCTCGCTCGCTTCTGCTCCACCCGATCCACAAGAGCATCATCCGCTTTGCTCGGCTGCTCTTCGGCTTGCCTGCGCAATTTCTCCGCGCGAGCCCTGGCGGCATCCTGTTCCAGCGCAGCCTTCGCTTCTCGAATGCGGGCAAGGCGGGATTCACGGCGAGCGAGCTCCGCTGGGATGTCCTCTTCAGTCTCTTCAACGCCCAGCCGCTCGTCTTCCTCTTGGTCGATCGTGCGCGCTCGCTCCAGCAGCTCTTCGATCTCGAGAGACAGCCGCTTCTCCTCCTCGGCCATCCGCTCGTAGGTCATCGCCTTGTGCTTGCTCGCGTTCGCCTGCACCTTCGAGCCATCGAGTGCGACGTGTCCGAGCCGCACCAAACCTGCTTTCTGGCAAAGCTTCAGGACTTCGAGGAAGAGCGCTTTCAGTGCCTCCAGGTGGACGAGCCGAAACTCGTTGATCGTCGTGAAGTGGGGATGACTTTCTCCAAGCTTGCATGGTCACTTTCGATCGCGAGAAGCTCGAGGTCTACCAGCTCGCCGTCGAGTATGCCGACATCGCTGAAGAGATCGCACAAGAACTGCAACCCGGTCACGCTCACGTCCACGATCAGCTTCGGCGGGCATCCGATTCCATCGTGAACACCGGACCGGGCTCGCGGTAGCGCTACGCGCTACACGCTCCTAGGGCTGCTCCCGCCGCTTCCGCGCCATCTCCCGCTGCATCCGGCGCAGGATGAGGTCGACCTCGAGCGCAGCCTTTCGCGCCTCGAGGACCTTGGCCAGATGGGCTGCGTTCGCCGCCTGCACGTCTGCGCCGCAGAAGTGGCAGAGCTCGGTGTCGGGGTACACGAACTGGTGGCAGCCCCGGCAGAGCTCGAGCTTCGGCGGGGTGCGGACGCCCCCTCTTCGCATCGTCATGGCGACACCAGGATGGGGAGCGCCCGCCGCTTCTTGGGGACCACCGCGTCGATCGGCTCGACCACGATCTCGAACTTCCCGTGATCGAACGGGAGACCCGGCGCCGCGCCGATCTTGACCACGCGCTCGCGCAGGCCGTCCTTCTTCAGCTCGAGCGCGCGGTGGTGGCAGTACGGATTGTTACCGGCCTTGCCGAACATGACCGTGCTGGTCCACGTGCACCCCGAGCGGCACACGTCCGCGTAGTAGCAGCTCTTGCAGAACCCCCAGAGATCCTCGGTGGTCCGCTCCCGCGTGAACGCGAGCTCCGGGGTGGTGTTCCAGATGTCCTCGATCGTCATGTCGCGGACGTTGCCGCCGGTATACCCGTTGGAGGGGAGCGACGGGCAGCCCTTGATCTTGCCGTCCGCCTCGATCCCGAGTGTGTTCTGTCCGGCGTTGCAGCCGTTCCAGTGCACCGTCTCGCGGCCGTTGCCGCGCCACAGGTGCTCGTACGGTCCGAAGTAGCCGATGTTGTTCCCGGGGCGCAGCGTGAAGCCGTGCCGCTGTCCTTCGAGGTACAGCTCCGCCAGCAGGGGATAGAGCTCGAGGAGCTGGTAGGGCTGCAGCAGGAGCTCGTCGTTGTCGGCGGCGTTTCCCATGGCGACGGTGAGCTGGATCTGCCAGTTCTTCGCGCCCGCATCGATGAAGTCGTGCATCATGCTCCGGAGGTGAGGCATCACCTCCGCGCCGATCTGCGTGTTCACGCTTCCGCGGATGCCGTGCTTTCCCAGCGTGCGGAGCGCCTCCATGGCGGCGTCCCAGGAGCCCTCTACGCCGCGGATCCGATCGTGGAGCTCGCGCGGTCCGTCGATCGAGACGCCGCACCCGTCGAGGCCGGCTTCTTTCGCGGCGATGATCTTCTTCTCGTCGAGGCTGCGTCCGCCCGACTGCATCGTCGGCAGCATCCCGTGGTCCCGGATCGCTCGGATGATCTCGAGCCAATCCTTCCGCATGTACGCCTCGCCGCCGATGATCGTCACCTCGCGAACGCCGAGCCGCGCCAGCTGGGCGACCACATCGAGGCACTCCTCCGTGCTCAGCTCGTCGGGACGCCGCTTGCCGGCGCGCGACCCGCAGTGGTTGCACTTGAGATCGCAGGCGAGCGTGATCTCCCAGACCGCGTGCACCGGCTTGCCGGCGTCGCGATCATCGGGGGACAGATATCGATCTCGGCTCACGACGAGACTCCTTCTCGTGAACGGTCGAGGCCCGCCCCGCTCCCTCGAGCAGGGCGGGCTTCGGTCAGGTCAGGTCACGACCTCAGCTCGGCGATGCGAGCGCGCAGGCGCCCGAGCGCGTCGCCCAGGTCGTCCACGTGCTGGGCGCGGGCCGCGCGCGTCATCCCGGCGGCCGCCAGGCTGGCGGTGATCGCACCGTTCGAGGACGGCGCGCTCGACACCACCGGTCCGTTGCGGACGAAGGCCACCGACAGCTCGCTGTGGGCGGCCTCGCCGGCGCGAAGCATCGCCTCGAGCTCGCGAACGTTGCCGCTGCGGGCCGGGTCGTTGAGCGTGGTGTCGATCGCGACGGCGTAGAGCGCCACGATCGGGTGCTCCTCCTTGTACGCGTTGATCGCCTTGCTCCAGTCGAGGTCCGGCGCGTAGTGGCCGAGCTGCTCCTGGAACTTCTTGGCGGCCGCCTCGGTCAGCACCAGATCGCCGTACGGGCTGGCGGCGGTGTCGTAGAGCAGCTCGACGACCTCCTTCGCCTTCTCCCACTTGTCGCCGACCTCGAACCCGAGACGATCGATGAAGCTCTGCGCCTCGTTCGCGCCGAACTTCGTCAGCAGGCCGAACGGGCCCCGCTGCGTGTCGTTCGCGGGATCGTTCACCGAGTTCTTCATGACCTGGAAGATCTCTTCCGCGGGCCGGTTGTGGCGGCGGCTGTCGCCGAGGTTCTTGACGCCGTCCTGGAGCGTCGCGACGCCGACCTCGAGGGCCTGCAGGAGCGTGGTGAGCTTCTCGGCCTCCTCACCGCTCATGTTGCCGTCGGCGCGGAACCGGTCCAGCGACTTGGCGAAGTTGCGATAGTCGGTCTGGAGGCGGGTGGCGCAGGTGAGCAGCCACTTCTCGGCGCCGTCCTTCGGCTTGGCGGCCGTCGGGTCGGCGTCGAGCGCCCACGGGAACGTGCGGCCGTTCATGAACGCGATCTCTCGCGCCATGGCGTTGCGCATGTTCTCGCCGCCGCGCTTGAAGCTCTCCGCGAAGTACTTGAAGGTGTCGGCGGCCTCCTGCGGGATCTGCGGCTGGTCGGCGGCGTTGCTCACGGCCCTCTCGAGGCCGTCGAGCTGCCAGCGGACGGATTGTAGTGGGTTCGGCATGATGCTGGTCATTTGGTCTTCTCCTGTGTGGTCTTGATGGCGGCGAGGATGAAGCGAGCTCGCTCTCCGATTCGTGTCCGTGGTTGGATCTTGAATGCCGCGGCCAAGTGCGTTTCCGCGGTTCCGGCATCCTGCCGCTCATTCCAGATCAGCTCGCCCAGATAGAGGTGCGCCTCCTGATCGTTCGCGTTGAGCGCGAGCGCTTTCAGATACGCCGCTTCGGCCTCTTCGGTCTGTCCGAGGGAATAGAGCGAAGCGCCGATTCCAACTTGGGGTCGCGACCAAGCGGGACGAGCAACGGCGGCCCCTCGATAGACCCTGAGCGCGTTGTCGAACTTCCCGGACTTGAAGGCCAGGCTGGCGGCGAACATCAGCGCGTCGACGCTCTCCTGCGCGAGCTCGGGAATCTTGAAGGCGGGCTGCATCATCTTCTCCCCCTAGGGCGGTTGACGTAGTCTCCTTATCGGGTTGATGTAGGTGTAGTTGCGCCTAGCGCGTACCCGTCCGCGTATGTCCACGGTCTTGGTGCTTCTCGCGCAACCGTGGGAGCGCCGGACGCGATAACGAAGATGTCGAGCCCTGCCCGGTGAGAGTGCTGTTCGTGACACCCGGCGAGTTTTCCGCAGGCGAGGCGATCACCGCCGTCCACGCTGCGGAGCGGATCGCGAAGGTGGGGGGCCAGGTCCACGTCCTCGCCTCGCGCTTCACCTCCGGATTCGCGAAGGGCCTCGACACCACCGTGATGGGCGAGGACGCGGGCGAGAACCGTGCCGCCTGGGCGCGCACGCTGCGCGCGTTCTCACCCGACGCGATCGTGTTCGCCGACTTCGCGATGACCTTCTTCTCGAGCGGCGTGGCTCCGCTCGGCGACGGCGCCTGGTTGCGTTCGCTCGGTGGTGTGGACGCGGAGCTCTTCACGTTCGATCACCTCGGGTTCGCGCAGGGGCCGATGAACGTGTTCTACGGGCCGCCGCACCTCGGGATCGTCGAGCCCATCCAGCAGCCGCCCAGCCGGATGAACGTGCTGCTCCCCTGTCCGGTGCAGGAGCCGAGCCCGGTGGAGGGACGGCGCGGGATCCCGTTTCGCTACTGGGCGCCGCCGGTCCTCGACGACGACACCAAGCGGAAGGTCCGCGCTCGCTACGGGGGCGACGACCTGTTGGTGTTCCACTCGGTGCCGACTTGGGCGTGGGAGTGGGCGGCTCGGTTCGGCCATCCTTACTACGAGTCGCTGACGGCGCTGCTCGAGCTCCAGCTCGAGGGTCTGCCGCGGCCGGTCACCGTGGTCTCGGTGAACAACGGAAGGCTGCTCTCCGCCTCCACGAAGCTCAGGATCCTGAACCTGTCGACGCTCCCGAAGGAGGACTACGAGGCGCTGATCCTCTCCTCGGATCTGATGCTGACGGAGAACGCGATCTCGGTGAGCCTCGGCAAGGCCGTCTGCGGCGGTGTCCCGGGCGTGGTGCTCAAGAACAGTCGCTTCGCCAAGGACGTCCTCGCGGGCGCCGAGCCGGCGGTGGCCGCGATCGTCGAGGCGATGGAGGCGCGCCACCCGGGCGCGGTCTATCCGTACGAGGTCTTTCCGATCTGGGGACGCCGGCAGGTCGAGAAGCTGGGCGTCTTCAAGGCCTCGAGCTACCCGGAGGGCGTGGCGGCGCTGGAGATCTTCGGGGGCGCCGAGACGAGGGCCGCGCTCTCGCGCCTGCTCACGGATCCGGACACGCGCGCGTCGCTCATCGCGAAGCAGAGGGCCTACGCCGATCGCGTGGCGGCGCTCCCGCAGATCGAAGACGTCATCCTTCGCCCGTGAACACCAGCCCGCGCTCCATCAGCAGCCGCATGGTCGAGGCGAGCCCGTCCGGCGTGCCCACGTCGCGGAACACGCCGTCCTCGAAGACGTGCGCGATCACCACGAAGCCGGCGGCGCGCGCCGCTTCCATGGCGTGGCTCAGCACGCCCTCGCTGCCCGCCGGCCGGCGCTGGTCCCAGTCCGCGCAGAAGTCGGTGAAGCGCGCCGACCAGGAGAGCACGCCCCAGGTGTTCTTCGCCGGCGCCGCCTTCGGCTTGTCGTGGATCGCGAGCACGCGCCCGGCGGCGCCGATCTCCACCGGTGCGAGGCGTTCCGGCTCCTCCGTCGGGAACACGCCCAGGGCCAGGTCGGCGGCGGCGGCGATCCGCGCCTGATGGAGCCTCGCCAGCGCGTCGCGCGGGAAGATCACGGTGTCGGGGAGCGCGAACAGGACGTCCGCCCCGGCGAGCCACGGTCGCGCGATCCGGACCACATGGGTGAGACCGCGCGCCTCCGCCTGCACCAGATAGCCGAGGTCGACGCCGGCATCCTTTCCGTCACCGAGCACGCGCACCAGCTCGAACTTCTCGTCGGAGATCACGGCGAAGCAACGGTCGACGCCGGCCAGCCGCATCCCCTCCAGCGAGAAGTGACAGACCGGCGCCGGGACCGCGCTGCCGCCGGGTCCGCGCAGGAGGAGCGGAAAGAGCTCCTTCGGTGATCGATAGGGGCGGAGCCTCGCGCCCATTCCAGCAGCGGGGAGTAGACCGATGAGCGGCACGGGCCGCATGGTAGCATTCGCCGCCAGGAATCAGCTCCTGCGGTTGCTGTTGTTGCGGTCGCTCGTGCTCCGGCGGAAGTCGCGGTCGATTCTTGTCGAGCTCCTTCAGGTGCTGGGTGTCGCCTTCCAGGATGTCGCTGAAGAGCTTGTCCGCCTGGCTGACAGCGCTCTTGGCCTGCTTGCCGCCTTGCTGGACGCTCCGCCGGGTCCATTCCGCGGTGGTGCCGACCAACGTGTCGACGTTGGTGTTGATCGCCTCCTGGAGCTTCTGACGGACGTACTCGCCCTTCATCTCGCTCGAGGTCTTGCGGTGCGCCATCATGAACCCGACCGCCTCGTCGTTGTTGAGGCCGTCCTTGCCCGCCTTGACCAGATCATCGACCTCGCCCGTCTGCTGCAGCACGTCGGAGTCGGTGAACCCGAGCTCGTGGAGGTGGTCGGCGCTCAGGTTCGTATCCTGCCCGGTGAGCACCCGGAGCTGATCGTCGCTGAACCGGTCTCCGACCGTCCGTCCGTTCTCGAGAGGCGTGTCCTTGAGCCGCTGCATGGCGGCCTCGTCGCCCGGATTGTCCCGGACCGCCCGCAGATTGTCCCGCAGGGCGGGCATGTTCTGCTTGGCGGTCTGTTGCGACGAGACCGTCTTGCCCAGGCTCTGGGAGGATTCGGCGATCTTCACCCCATCCATGCCGATCTGCACGGTCTGCTGCATCTGCTTGATGCTCGAGGCGACCTCCTTGCTCTCCATCTCCTGCTTGAGGAGCGACTGCTTCTGGTCGGAGGCCGCGTCCGAGAGGAGCTTCGACTCCTTGCTCGTCTCGATTGAATGCTTCGCCGCCCACTGCAGGACGACATTTCCTTGGTTGATGAAGACTCCCATGATCGTCCCCTTAGAACTTCGCCCGCTCGGTTTCGCTCTGTTTCATGTCGATCTGCTTGGCCATGACCTCGTTCACGAAGTTGCGTCGGTCCTCGTCCGACTTCTTCATGTCCTTGACCTTGTCGGCCTCCTTCTCGGCTTCCATCTCCTTGAGACCGGCCTTCTTCTCCTTCATGGCCGCCTCTTGCTCCTTGCCCTTCTGTTCGAGGTGGGCGAGCAGCATGAACACCGCGGCCACGACCGCGATGATGGCGCCGATGATGGTACCGATGGGCGGGAAGCACGCGCAGACCGCCGCTGCGGCCGCGAGACCGCCCGCGATCGCCTGATAGCGCGTCGCGGCGTCGCTGGCCTCGCCTCGCGTCTGCCCGGCTTCCTGGTTCAGCTGAAGCTGCTTGGTCTTGGCCTCGGTCTGCCGCTTTCGGGCGATCGAGATGTTCTCGGAGGCGTCCTTCGCCTCTTCGGATTGGTTCTTCTGGAGCAGCATGACATTGCGGTCCAGAGCGGCGCTGTTGATCTTCATGATGGATTCTCCTTCGCGTGGACTTATTCGATTGAGTTGAACCGCGAGTCCCGCAGCTCCTGGCGGAACTGGTCGGCCTCATGCTGCTTCTTCTCGGCCTCGTCGAGCGTTTCCTTCGCGTCGTCGCCTCGGTCCTTGGCCTTGTCATACTGAAGGTCGGTGAAGCCGACCTCCTTCTTGAGCTGCCCGGCCGCGTCGCGATTTCCTTCGCCGACCGCGTTGCCGATGGCCTTTCCGATGAGCCCGCCGATCAAGAACCCACCGAAGATGGTGCCGAGAAGGGCTCCCTTGTTCTCCTTCTCGCGGGACGACTTGTTCTCGTCGACCTCTTTCATCTCCTTGTCGTAGGACTCCTGCGTGAGCTTTCGCTCCTGGTCGACGGCGCGGTTGATGTCTTCGCGAGAGGCCTTCTGAGACTCGACGCTCGATTCCATCTGGACCTTCGCGACAATGCTGGATACCGGTTTCATTCGCTCGTTCTCCTTTGGTCGGAAAACGCTTGATCAAGCTGCGTGCCAGCCAGACTGAGAAGGGGACGGACCCGAACGCTCGCGCTGAGCGCCCCTCGACGTGCAGGTCCCGCCGCTCGAGCGGCGGACGGAATGCAGGTGCTGCACTCGGACCCGGCGCTCGCACCGCCCGGGACGAGCAGCGCATCACCTTCCGAGCTGGCACGCGGCTTGTACCAAGCGCCTCCAACAGGCTCGACGAAGGAGACATGAAGAAATGGCAAGCGGAATCGACGCACTCAAGTATCTGAGCTCACTCCAGGCGGCTGCCGCATCCGAGGATGCGCAGGATGCCTCCAACAAGGGACGTGACCTGCTGATCAAGCAGAAGAACGTTCGCGCCCGCCAGCAGGCCTTCGAGCGCATGGTCGCCGACAAGGAGCTGACGGGGACCGAGCGCGCCAATCTCGACAAGATGATGAGCGAGATCGGGATGGACACGACCACGCTCAACAGCATTCAGGGCACCAAGATCGACGCGGGTTCGGACGATACGGACGCGCGCGACAACGCCAACAAGGTCGAGACCCTCCGAAAGGACTTCGAGGGTCAGCTGAAGGATTTCGAGTCGCAGGAGCGCCTCGACAACTTCGGCATCCAGGAGCTGATGAGCCGTTACAACCAGGCCGAGCAGCTCGCCTCTTCGATCGAGAAGGGCGACTCGACGGCGCAGAACGCCATCATTTCGAAGATCGGATAAGGAGGACGTCATGGCAAACATCGGCAGCGTGCAGGCCGCAGTCGCCTACATTTCGACCGAGACCGCCGGCGGTCAGGAGGAGAGCGGCCGAACCGATCTCCACCGAGCCGACACCGAGCGGAAGCAGCTCCAGCAAGAGATCAAGGAGAAGCAGGCCAAGATCCAGGAGCTCCAGAAGGAGCTCGAGGGGGCCACCGACGACGCGAAGAGCTTCGGCGGCAAGATCAAGAGCCTCTGGGGCGACGACAGCGGCGTCGGCAAGCTGGGCGATCAGCTCCAGAAGACGTCCGCGGAGATGAAGAAGGAGATGCGGACCCTCGAGCAGAAGCAGGTCGAGATGGAGGCCATGCTCAAGGAGCTGCAGCAGGCTCAGCAGGAGCTGGGCGGTCACCTCCAGGAGCACCGAAAGACGAACTCCGAGAACGATCGGACCTCCTCCTTCTAGCGCACCGATCACGACTTCACGAAAGCGAAACAACGAGACGACTCCCCCCTCGCGTGCGGTATCCCGAGCACCATCCCAACCGCCGTACGTGAGGGGCGCGGAGCGACGCCCTCGCTCTGGCCCCGTGCGACCGCACGTTGCCTCCCTGCCCCCCAACCTGGGTTGAAAGCGATTCGTTCCGCCGATGGCCTCCGGTTACCTCTCGCGTCGAAGTCATCGTTGTCGTCACACTCCGCGAGCGGCGCGGCGCTCCAGTCCCCGCAGGCGGTGAACCGTCGCCGCATGGCCGGGGATTGCCATCGCGGCGAGGCCGGTGCACTCATCCCTCATGAGCGCCGCCACCTACGTCGAGCTCTCGTCGCCGTCCGCCGCCGCCGATCTGGTGGTGGTCGCGGCCCGCGCGGGCAGCCTCACCGTCGGCCTCGCGGTGGCCGATCTCGACGGAACCCAGGCCCACGTGCGGTCGTTCTTCGTGGAGCCGAGCCACTGGGGCCGCGGGCTCGGGAGCGGTCTCGCGGCGGCGCTGGAAGACGCGGTGCGCGGCCGGGGCGCCAAGCGGATCGAGGCCATGTACGAAGGCACCAGCCCCGCGGCCGGGGCCGCGGCCCGGGTCGCGGAGAGGCGCGGCTTTCAACCGTCGCAGCCGAGCACCCTGGTGTGTCGAGCGTCCGAGCGGATGCGTTCGGCGCCCTGGATGAAGCGCCCGCTGTCGCGCCTGTACCACATCTTCCCGTGGGGTGAGCTCTCGGACGCCGAACGGGCGCAGCTGAAGGCGGCGCGCTACCCGGCGGCGCTCACGCCCTTTCCGGACGAGCCGGTGGAGCTCCTGAACAGCCTGGGCCTGCGCAGGGACGGACACGTCGTGGGCTGGATGCTCACGCATCGGCTCGGGCCGGAGCTCATCCGCTACACCAGCCTGTTCGTCGATCCGGGTGAGCGGGCGCTCGGCCCCGGCATGGCGCTCCTCGCGGAGGCGATCCGGCGCCAGCTGGACAACGGTGTTCCGTTCGGGATCTTCGGGATCGGCGAAGCCAACGAACCGATGATTCGCCTGGTGCGACGAAGGATGGTGCCGTACCTGGACGCGTTTCAGGAGGTTCGATACGTGGCGAAGGATCTCTGATCGCGCGAGCGACCCGATCAGGCCTTCAGGTTGTTGATGCAGTTCATGTACTTCTTCTGCTCGGAGGCCTGAATCTCCGCGATCGTGGTGACCTTCTGGTTGTGCGCATCCAGCAGCGACTGGACCTCGAGGTTGAATTCGGGACCGAGGGTGGCGTCGGACTTGGCGCCCGACAGCTCCAGGTGCAGCTCGAAGGCGAGGTCGCCGGCCGCGACCCGACCGGTTCCGTCCTGGTCCTTGAGGTCCTGGATCGCCTGCTCGATGGATGCGGTGTCGAGGCCCATCTCACGGAACTTCGTCTTGAGCTCGTCGAGCTCTCCTTCATCGAAGTAGCCGTCGGCCGCCATCTGGTCCAGCGTGCTGTTCAGGCGGTCGTAGGCCTTCTGCCGCGACAGGTTCCGCTGCCCCTCGGCAGCGAGCTCGCCCATCTTTTTCTCGTCGTCGACAGCGCCGGCGAATAGCTCGTTGAGCAGTTTCATGGTCTTTGCCCCACAACAGGCAGAACGGCGGACGAGAACGCGTCACACGTTCCCGTCCACCGCCGCCGCCTGGAAAGAATCAGCCGATCTTCGAGATGATCGCGTTCTGCGCCGTGGAGTCGCCCTTCTCGATGGAAGAGGCGAGCTGCTCGGCCTGGTTGTACCGGCTCATCAGCTCCTGGATGCCGAAGTTGTCGAGGCGCTCCTGGGACTCGAGGTCCTTGAGCTCGCCTTCGAAGTTCTTCCGCATCGTCTCGACCTTGTTGGCGTTGTCGCGCTCGTAGTCCTTGTCGGACCCCGCGTCGAGCTTGCCCGTCCAGCTGCCGGCCTTGTTGGTGCCGTCGGAATTCTTCTCGTAGGTGCCGAGGACGCCGCTGTTGGTGTAGTCGACGCCGAACTTGTCCATGCCGACCTCGCCCATCATGTGGTTGAGGGTCGCGTACTCGTGCTCGTCCATCACCTTGTCGGCGACGGCCCGCTCGAAGTACTGCTGCCGAGCCCGAACGTTCTTCTGGTTGATCAGAAGGTCGCGGCCCTTGTTGGACGCGTCCTGCGCGTCTTCGGAAGCCGCAGCCGCCTGGAGGCTGCTGAGACCCTTGAGTGCGTCGATTCCGGATGCCATTTGGTTTCTCCTTTAAGCGTCTGAGGCTTGTTGGGCCGAGGAGATTTCAAAGCGCGTGCCAGGGCCGATCCCGGGGCTGCGCCTGCGGCTCGAGCCGGGACGCCGCCCCGGTCGCTCGGGAAATGCAGGGGCTGCATCCGGCGGGTGCGTGAGCTGCACAACCGAGGATCACAGGGCCTTCTCGGCCGTCAGCATCTCCTTCAACTGATCGAGCCAGGGTGCGAGCTTCCGCCGGGTGAACGCGACCATGGGTCGGTTGTCCGCGCCGACGCCGAAGCCCGCCGTCATGATCCCGGCCGCCACCTGCCGCCGGATCCCCTCAGCGACCAGCGCCACGCCCCGCTGCAGGATGCGATGATCGGGATGCACGAAGAGGCGCCCATACACCAGACGGTCCGGCTTCGGCCGATGAACCACCGACCAGCCCACGATCACGCGGGATCGAAGGATGACGAGGCTCGCGATCGGATCCACCGGCTCCTTCGGGAAGGGCCCGAGCAGCTCCGGATACCAGCGCTCGCGCCGGAGCTTCTTCATGGCCTTCTTCTCCACGTCGAAGAACGGAACGGTCTCCTGATCCGAAGGGAGCGGGACCTTCATCAGGGGCGAACCGGAGATCTTCGGCCACGACCCGCGGCACACCAGGGTCCCCGCCAGCGGCCACGCCCACCCCGCCGCTTCGAGGGCGTGATGGACGGCCTTCTCCTCGGCGTCGTAGGTGGCCGTGATCTTCGTGGCGCCGCGGGCGGCCAGGAAGCGGTCGAGCGCCGCGATCAACCCCGACACCACCCCACGACCGCGATGCTCCGGCTCCACGAAGACGAAGCGGAGCTCTGCGGTGGTGGTCCCTGGAGGGTGAAGGAGATTGGCCAGCCCGATCAGGTGGCCGTTCTCCACCGCCGCCACGGTCAGCTTGTTCGGATCATCCTCGTCCTCGAAGGCGTCGTGGCCGATCACGCGGTTCTTGTCCCTCAGCCTGCGTAGGCGCTGCAAGTCGGCGTCCGCTCGCAGGGACGCTTCGAACCGAGGCGCAGACCGGCGCGATCGGCGTGTAGGCCCCCGGGAGCGGCCCGGGCCGCATGGTAGTAGCATCCGCCGGTGCGCGTGCTGAACGTCGGCGGCGGACCTCGGACCACGGCGATGCCCCCGCACTACGCGACCTACGAGCAGGTCTGGCTCGACGTCGACGAGAGCCTCGCGCCTGATCTCCTCCTCGACGCACGGCGTCTCACCGAGCTCGAGCCGGAGGGCTTCGACGGTGTCTACTGCGCGCACAACCTCGAGCACTACTACCCGCACGACGTTCCGGTGGTCCTCGCCGGCTTCCTTCATTGCCTCGCTCCGACCGGGATCGCCGAGATCATCGTCCCTGACATCGGCGCGGTGGTGGAGCACATGGTCGCGCACCGGATGGACCTCGAGGACGTGCTCTACCCGTCCGAGGTCGGTCCGATCACGATCCGAGACGTGATCTACGGCTACGGCCGCGAGATCGAGACCAGCGGGCGGGACTTCTACGCCCACAAGACCGGCTTCACCGCCCGCTCGCTGGAGCAGGCGCTCGAGGCCGCCGGCTTTTCCCACCGGACGATCCGATCAGGCGCCTACTTCGAGGTCCACGCCTTCGCGAGCGCCTCCGCCGAGCGCCTGGGTGAGACGAGCTCCTGGAAGCGGTTCTATCCATGAAGCGCAACTACGTCGGGCTCGCCTGCTCGTTCCATGATCCCGCGCTCGCGATCGTCGATGCGCAAGGCGAGGTGGTCTTTGCCGAGGGTGCGGAGCGGGCGCTCCAGGACAAGCGCGCGATGAACGCGCCACCGGATCCGATGCATCGGATCGGCCGGTTGATCGAGGCGCACTGCGATCGGGACGCGCAGATCGTGATCGCCAAGAGCTGGAGCGGCGCCCATCTGCCGCTGCGCCAGGTGATGCATCACCTGGTCCGCTTCGTGGAGAATCCGCCGGACCTCTACTTCGGCGTCCCCACCCGCAAGGCGTCGTCGCCGGCGGAGCGGCTGCTGCTCGGCTCGCTGGCGATGTTTCAGGACGCGAACGCGAACGCGATCGAGCAGGCCGGCGTGAACCTCCAGTATCGGCTGCGCGAGATGCGCGCCGATTGGTCGAACCCCGCGCTCCAACGCACCTTCGATCATCACCTCACCCACGCGGCCGCGGCCTGCTACTCGAGCCCCTTCTCCGAGGCCGTCTGCGCGGTGCTCGACGGCTGGGGCGAGCACTCGTCGGTGGCGTTCTACGCGTATCGCGACGGCCGGCTCCTCCCCATCGAGGCGCCGATCGGCGACGGCAGCCTCGGCCTGTTCTACATGTTCCTCTGCCAGGCCTGCGGCTTCGATCCGCTCGCCGGCGAAGAGTGGAAGGTGATGGGCCTGGCGTCCTACGGGGAGCGCGACGATCGCCTCTACGACTTCCTGCGCTCGATGCTCGAGTACGCCGACCTCTGCCTGCGCGTGCCGGACGACTACTCGGCCCGGCTGCAGGCGCTGTTGTTCGAGATGGGCCGGCGGCCCGGTCAATCCGCCCTGGCGGTGGCCGATCTGGCGCGTACCGGCCAGGAGGTCTTTCAGGACGTCTCCGCGCTGCTCCTGTCCGATCTCTTCGAGACGTGCACCTCGAAGAACCTGGTGCTGACCGGCGGCTGCGCGCTGAACTCCTCGTGGAATGGGCTGATCCTGGAGCGGACCGAGTTCGAGCGGCTCTACGTCTTTCCGGCACCGGCGGACGACGGCAACGCAGTGGGCGCGGCGCTGCTGGCGCACCGCGCAGATCATCCGTATCACCCGGCGGCCGCCACCGTGCGGAGCCCGTACCTGGGAAGCGAAGTGGATCCGCTGGACCTCGATCGGATCGAGACCTACGGCCACTTCCGCAACCAGCTCGAGCCGGGCCGCGCGATCCACGAGCGGACCGCCGAGCTCCTGGCCGAGGGCAAGATCGTGGGCTGGATGCAGGGCCGCGCCGAGTTCGGGCCGCGCGCGCTGGGCAACCGATCCATCCTCGCGGATCCGCGACCTGCCGACATGAAGGACCGCATCAACGCGACCGTGAAGTTCCGCGAGGAGTTCCGTCCGTTCGCGCCCTCGATCCTCCACGAGCACGGCGCCGGATGGTTCGAGCACTATCAGGAGTCGCCGTACATGGAGCGGACGCTGCGCTTCAGGCCCGAGGTGGTGGAGAGGGTACCGGCGGTCGTTCATCGCGACGGCACCGGCCGGCTCCAGAGCGTCCGGCGTGACTGGAACCCGCGCTTCTACGACCTGATCCGGGCCTTCTGCGATCTCACCGGGGTGCCGCTCCTGCTCAATACCAGCTTCAACGTGATGGGGAAGCCGATCGTCCATTCGGTCCAGGATGCGGTGATCGTGTTCCTCACCAGCGGCCTCGACGCGCTCGTGATCGGCGATCGGCTCTATCTCAAGTAGGCGGCGCGACGAACCGGCCCTTCGCGTCGAAGACGTGCGTGAGCCTCTCGATCGCCGTGTAGGCGCCGTAGCGTTGCAGCACGTGGTAGACGGCGCTCCAGGACGTCGGCTGCCAGGGATAGCGGTGCTCCGACAGCAGCAGCTCCATCGACCTTCGGGTCGCGAACAGCGGGAGGCGCCAGCGACGCTGCTCGTTCTCGCGCGAGAGTCGATCCAGATAGGCCGCAGTCTCGAAGTCGCGGATCATCCGCATTCGCGACGAGGAGAAGATGAGCCCCGAGTTGTAGACCAGCGAGCCGAAGATGAACTGCTCGTTCGGCGGGAGCTCCTCCAGGCGCCTCTTCTCCGCCTTCAAGAGCTTGGCGGCGGCCAGCTCCTTCTCGTAGACCCACATGACGGTGGTCCCCGCGATCGCCTCCTCGAACGTCATGTCGCGGCGGAGGCGGGGCCCGCGATCGCTCCGATCGACGAGCGCGCGCAGGCCGGTCCCCAGGCGTCGATCCAGACGTGCCAGCAGCTCGGGCTGGCGGAGAAAGCCGATGGAGATGTCGTCGAGGCCGATGCCTTGAACGGGATGGATGTGGGCGAGGTCGTGGGTCTCGGGCTCGGACAGCAGCAGCGCTCCGCCCTCGGCCAGGAACGTGATCGCAACCTCCATGTCGGTGATGCGCTGCTTGGAACCTCGCTCCGTGAGCACGCGATTGCTCTCGTCGACGCACGCCTGGATCGTCCGTCGCATCGTCGACTCGAGCGCGGCGGTGTCCCACTTCTCGTCGAAGAACCCGAAGTAGCGCTTGGGAAAGACTCCGGAGCTCACGAACTTCTCCGCCTTGAACAGCTCGTAGTCGATGACGGTGCGGCGGAGCGAGTCGGCGTCGAGCGGGAAGGGATGGTCGTCCTTCGCGAGCGACAGCTTGTCGATGAGGTTCGACGCAATCTGCTCGCGGAGCCCGGCCTCAATCTCCTCGGGGCGCGCCCCGGTCCGCGCCGAGAGACGGGCGGCGGCCGCGCTGACGGAGCCCTGGAGGTGCTCGACGAGCTCGGCGCGCGCTCGTTCGTCCTCGACAATCTCGCCGATCGCGAGCTCGACGGGGGGCAGAGCGCTGATGAGGATGGCGGCGAGGGGGAGCATCCGGCGATCGACAATACCGGGAGCGGATCGGTTCCACGCACCGTGGGGTCGGATGCGGCCGCTCACAATGGCCGAACCCGGTGTTTCCACGGTATGAAGGCGTGGGGTGCGCAAAGGGACGATCCTCCTGGCCGCCTGCCTCGTCGTCGCCTGCCGGCCGCTCGACCGCCGGGATGGGGCGCTGGTCGTCATCCTCCAGCAGGTGCCCGACGGCGTCGACACCGTCGAGCTCACCGTGCGGGCCGGCGGACGGACCTTCGACGGCCGCCTCCCGCGCCCGCCCGACGATCGCATCACCGACTTCTCCGCGATCCCGGTGGGGGCGGCCGAGCTCGACGTCCACCTGTTCGCCGGCGATACCGAGGTCGACGCCCGCCTCGGCCGCAAGCTGAACGTCGTCGAGAACCAGACGCTCGAGGTGCGGGTGAACTTCGTGGACGAGCCCACCTTCACGATCGTCGAGCCGGTGGAGGGATCGGTCTATCCGCTGCGGGGGCTCACCGGGATCCCGGTCTGCATCCAGCCTGCGAACTCCGAGCTGACGGTCGAGCTCGACGCCCGCGCCAACGGGTCCGAGGTCCCGCTCGCCCGCGCGGACGACAACTTCGTGGGGACGATCGATCCGTCCCTCGCGGGCGAGGTCCTGCCGGCCGTGATCGCCTTCGACGTGACCTCGTGTCTGACGGATGCGGAGGACGTCTGCGCGCGGGAGACGCGGTCGATCGTGGTCACCCGCGCGGCCTGGCGCACCGCGGTCGCGCAGCAGAGCGCGAGCCGGCCGGTGCGGTGGGGCGACGCGATCGTGCTGGTCGACGGCGCCGGGACGGTCCGGGTGCGCACCGCGACCGAGGGGCCCGAGGTGATCGCACCGATCGAGCTCGACGCTGCGATCGCTGACGACGTCGCCATCCAGGATGACATCCTGTATGCGACCGCCGACGACGGTCGCGTGCTCTCGGTCGAGCTCCGGAGCGGAGCCACGCCCACCACAAAGGATCTGGGCGCGACCTCTCCGCCGGTCGCCAGCGCGTTCGGAGTGCTGGTGGCGGCGGACCGGGCGCTGATCGCGATCGACGATGAGCGGACCCTCGCGATGCTCCCGCGGCGCGTGCGCGCGCGGCCGCTCGCCGACGAAGAGGGCGTGGTGGTCGCGGACATCCTCGGCAACGTGATGGCGCTCGACGCGACCGGCGCGATCTCGCTGTCGACCAGCGTGGGCGCGCCGGTGTTCGCACAGCCGGTGCGTTATCGCGGGCGGACGGTGATCGCGACGATCGACGGCGACCTGATCCAGCTCGACGCGGGCGGTGTCGAGGTGGTGGAACGCGTCGCGCTGGGGGCGCCGGTGGTGCACGCGCCCGTCGTGCTGGGCGATCGGTTGGTGGTGGCCGCGGACGATCGGATGTTCTTCATCGAAGACGATCGGATCGCCGCGACGGTGGAGACCGAGCGTCCGATCACGGGCGCACCGGCCGGGTGGGGTGAGGCGGCGGTCGTGGCCGGGATCCAGAGCGGGCTGGTGCTGCGGGTGTCGGAGCGCGGGCTCACGCCCATCGAGCGGGTGGGCGGGGCAGCCTTCGGGCCGCTGGTGCTGGGCCGCTGGATCGCGGTGGTCGGATCTGCCGGTGATTTCGCCCTCTTGGAGCCGGAGGAGGGCTTCTAGCCGTGGCGCGACCTCAGATCCATCGCCAGCGCGGTTCGGCCGGTTGTAAGCGCCTCGGGATGGCGGTCGTCCTGCTCGCCGGTGCGCTGTTCGCGACGACCGCGTCGGCGCAGGTCGAGCTGGTCCCCTCCCTCGAGTCTCCGGACGCGCCCGCCGTCTTCACGGTCACCGCCAGCACTCCGCCCGACGAGCCGATCCTCGCCTACGAATGGTCGGGGCTCGGCATGGCCCCGCGCTGCCGCGCCCAGGACTGCACGATCGATCTGCCGGTGGCGAGCTGCCGTCGGGTGCAGGTCTCGGTGACGGATCGCTTCGGCACCGTCACCACCGTCGATCGTCAGATCTGCGCCAACGAATCCGGTAGCCGCCCGCCGCGCGCCACCATAGGCGTCGAGATCGGGACGCCGATGACCGCGGTTGCCCAGGTGGAAGAGGGGGACGCCCGCGTCACCATCACGCACCTGTGGATCGACGATGTGGAGGTGTCCGGCACGCGTGGCGAGCTCCCGGAGGACGGCGCCTGCCACGTCGTCGACCTGCTGGTGGCGGACGTCGAGGGCCGGATCGGTCTCGACCAGCGGATCGTCTGCCGAGATCCCGACGCACCGCGGATCGAGGTCGGTGGCGACCCGAGCTTCTGCCCGCCGCTCGGCGAGACGCTGCGGGCGTGCGCGGAGGTGATCGATCCGCTCGGGCGCGGGGTCACGCCGATCGAGGGCGCCGCCCTCCCGCTCGACGGCTGCGGCGAGACCGCGGCCAGCGCGCGGGTCGAGCGCGTGCTGGTGAGCGGCGCCGCCGGATCGGGACGGATCCACGGATCGATGATCGCCTGTCGCGCCCCCTCGATCGGCCGCCCCAACCTGCTCTTCGTCCGGGCGCCCAGCGCGCTGGTGGTGACCCGCGGCGCCGCGCGTTCGACGGAGATCCAGATCGATGGCGGCGAGCCTCCGTTCAGCGTGACGGCCCGCCTGTTCGGCAGCGAGACCATCGACGTCAGCCCGACCGTCGTCGGCGAGTCCTCCGCCACGCTCTCGCTCCGCGTCCCGGACAGCGGCGATTGGAGCCGCTTCGAGGTGCGGGTCACCGACACGCGCGGCCTCGAGGCGGTCGGTACCGCCACGGTGACGACCATGTTCGCGGACCCGACCGGCCCGCAAAGCGCGACGGCGATCGGCTGCTCCGCCTTTCCGGGAGAGGGCGCGGCGCTCCTCTGGATCCTGATCGGCGCGATCCCGCTCCTCCGGAGGCGGCGATGATCCTGGTGGAGAACCGGACGCTCCTCGACGGCTTTCGTCGCGGCGACAAGCCCGCGCTGCTCGAGGTGTACCGATCCTACGTCCCCGACGTGACGCGGTTCCTGATCCGCGGCTTCACCTTCGACTCGGGCGGCAAGCTCTGCTCGTTCCGCGGCTTTCGCGGCGGCTACGAGGTCGAGGCCGCGGTGCAAGAGGTCTTCCGCCGCGCATTCGAGGAGCGCGCGCGCCTGGCGTACGACGGCATCCACCCGTATCGCCCCTACCTGCTCCGCATCGCCCGCAACCTGGTGATCAACGACCTCAAGGCCAAGTCGCCGCTCCTGTTCCGCTTCCGTACCGGTCAACCGATCGTGCTGGAGCCGGCCGAGGAGGAGACGCCCGAGTCGCTGCCCGCCGAGATCCGGAGCCCCGAAGAGGAGCTCGAGGTCCGCGAGGTCGCCGGGCTCGTCGCGGAGTTCAAGGCGAAGCTCGACACCCGCGAGCGCGGCGTGTTCGAGGAGCGGTTCGAGAAGGGCCTCTCGGCGGAGAAGGCAGGCGCAGCGCTCGGGCTGTCCCGCTCCCAGGTGCGCACCACCGAGACCAAGCTGCGCGCCGAATTCCTCTCGCACATGCAGCGCTCCGGTTATCTCACCCACTACCGGGACGTTCCCGGCTCGCTCGAGAAGAGCATGGCGACGATGGCGATGCTCATGTGCTGGGGGATCTGATGGTGACCTGCGTAGCCAAGCGCGAGGGCAAGCTGATCGATGCGCGCTTTCTCCGTCCGCTCGATCCTCGCGAGCGATCGTCGATGGAGGAGCACCTGGTCGCCTGCGAGTCGTGCCGCGAGCGCTACCGCAGGCTTCAGCTCGCCGATCGTGTGATCGCGTTCGGTCCGGACGCCGATCTCGATCGCCCGGCGCCCCTCGAGGTGGAGCGGATCGCGCTGGACCTCGGCCTCCTCGATCGACCGCGCCGCCGGCCCTTCTGGCTGGGCCTCCCGTTCTTCGGGGCCGTCGGCTCGGTGGCGGCGATGGCGCTGGTGGCGGCGCTGTTCCTCAGGCCGAGCGAGGTCCTCCTCGAGCGCGGCGAGGCCCCGGTGGGGATCACGTTCTCCGCCTATGCGATCGCCGACGATGCGGGACCGCGCCTGCTGGAGCGCGGCGCGCAGGTGGCGCTCGGCGAGCACCTCAAGCTGCGCGCGTCCTTCGGCGCGCGTGCGCTCCCCCAGATCGACGGGATCGAGGTGCTGCTGGTGCCGGCCCGCGGTGAGGTGCAGCACGTCCATCTGAGCGCGCCCGAGCGAGGGGCCGCGAGCGCCTCGGTGCCGGGCGCGATTGCGCTTCAGGGCCTCGCGCCCGGTCCGTTGACCGCCTACGTGGTGGCCGCGGAGCGCTTCGAGCTCGGAAGCGTGGAGGGGCTCGCGTCCAGCCGGGCACCGCCGGAGGCGCTGGCGCGTGCGCTCGGCGGGGCGTCGGTCGAGCGCATCGATCTGGAGGTCGTCGGTCCGTGACCGTGGTGTTGCCGCTGGCGCTCCTCGCTCTGTCGGCCCCGCCGGCGGTGTATCGGTCTGCGATCGTCATCGGCGTCAATCAACCCTTCGAGGATTCGCAGGTCGTCTTGCGCTATGCCGACGACGACGCCGCGCGCTTCTACGAGATCCTCGAGCCGCAGTTGAACGATCTCCAGCTGCTCACGGTGCTCGACGAGGAGAGCCAGCAGCTCTATCCGCACGCGGCCTCGGTGGCGCGGCCGCCGACGCGCGCCGAGCTGGTCGCGGCGCTCGAGCGCGCCTTCCGCGAGGCCAAGGTGGCCAAGGAGCGCGGGCATCGGGCCGAGCTCTACTTCATCTACACCGGCCACGGGCGGCTCCACGGCGGCGAGGGACAGGTCAAGCTGGCCGACGGCGAGCTGAGCCGCACTGAGCTCACCGATCTGCTCCTGTCGTCGGACGCCGACGATCGCATCCATCTGATCGTCGACGCCTGCAACGCCTATCACCTGGTGGCGGCGCGGGGAGAAGACGCGCGCGTGACGACCGAGCTCGATGATGCCTTCGAGAAGTTCGTCGAGGCCCACGAGCTCGATCGCTACCCGCGCGTCGGAGTGGTGCTCTCGACCAGCGGCACCGGAGCGACCCACGAGTGGTCTCGCTATCGAGGCGGTGTGTTCAGCCACGAGGTCCGCAGCGCGCTCACCGGCGCGGCCGACGCCAATCAGGACGGACGCGTCGACTACGACGAGCTGGAGGCGTTCCTGGCCTCCGCCAACCTGGGGGTGCCCGTCCCGAAGGGGAAGCCGACAGTGTTCGTGCGGGCGCCCAAGATTCGAGCGTGGCGCCCCGTTGATCACGCTCGAGCGCGACCTCCCGGTCCTCACGCTCGCCGACGACGTCGCCGGGCACTACTACCTCGAAGACGACCGCGGGCTGCGCTACGCCGAGCTCAACAAGGCGAGCGGGCACTCGATGAAGCTGCGGCTCATCCCGCGGGCACGGTATCTCTTGATGCGGAGCGACGGCGCCGAGGTCGCCGAGCTCGACGAGCCGCGAGGTGCGATCGCGGTGGCGCTGCCGTTCGATCTGAAGCCGGCCGCGAAGACGGAGCGGGGTGACGAGGCCCCGCCCGGCGTGTTCGAGGAGCCGTTCGGCCCGGCCTTCGTCGACGGCTTCCGCGCCAAGAACCTGGCGGAGCGGCTGGAGCTGGAGCCGAAGGCGGCGCCGCCGGACGCCGAGCTGGTCACCGAAGCGCCGCCCCCGAATCCGCTCCGGGACGGGCTCGGGTACGCGGCGGGCGGCGTGGCGTTCCTGGCCGCCGTCGGGACCATCTGGCAGGCCACCGTGGCGAGCCGGAAGGCGGACGCGTACTTCGACACCTACAACGACCGGGAGGAGGCGCGGCTCGAGGCGGACTCGATCGCGGCGCGCAACCGCGCCATCGGGCTGGGCGTCGCCGCCGGCGTCACCGCGGTCGGCTCGACGCTCCTGTTCCTCCTGTGGGAGTGAGCCTCAGAGCTGGACGTTGCAGGCGCTGACCGAGGTGTCGCACGCGCCCACCTCGATCGAGGGCGACGTGCACGCGTCGAACGCGAGGAATCGGATCCGTGCACGAGTTGAAGATGCAGGTGTCGCCCTGGCCCGCGCAGTCGTCGAAGCACCCGAGCATCCCGTCGGCCTGCACGCCGCAGTCCCCGCTGGTGCACGCGATGACGCCGCCCAGCACGCACTGCGCACAGGCGTCGTCGCCCAGACACTGGAGGATGCAACCGGTCGTCGGGAACGCGGTCGTCCGGCACTGGTCGTAGCAGGCCTGGAAGTCGGGACAGACGGTGCCCTGCGGCGGCAGCGGGCTGTACGGCTCGACCATGACCAGCGTGTTGAGACACATCTCGTCGAGCGTCCGCTCGCCCCACCAGACCTCTGTGGGCTCGAGCTGCACGCCGTTGACGACCGGTTGGTTCGCCGCGGAGTTGTCGTACCAGCACTCGAGGCGGAGCTTCTCGCCCGGGTTCACGATCAGCGTCTCGCCCGGCCGCATCAGGTAGCCCTGCTGCCAGTTGAAGTCCCAGCGCGGCACGTCGATCACGCACTCCTCCCTGCCATCGGTCGCGATCTTGGTGGTCTTGAGGCGCGTGCCCAGCAGGTGCATGTGCGGGGCGGTCGACACGATCGTCCAGGGCTGGGCGTCGGTGTTCACAAACTCGCGGGTCTGGTGCGAGCTTGCGTCGCCCGCGGGGATGTCGAGGCCCAGGTAGGGGAAGAAGACCGCGCGGAGGAGCCAGGTCGGCCTGCCGGGGAGGAACCACATCTGGATCGAGGAGCGATCCGGCACCGCGGGACCGGCCAACGTGTTGTAGTGCATCTGCATGACGATCTTCGATCCCGCCGGGATGCGAACGGCGGCGTCGTCGCTCCCCGGCGCGATCGGCGTGCCCGGCACCCAGCCGGCGATCGGCTGGGGCTGACCGGCGCCCACGCCTCCGAAGCAGGTGTACCCGGGGCCCGCCTCCGCCGCGTCGAGGGCCTCGACCTGTGACACGTACTGCGGCGGGACCAGGTAGAGGATGACGTGGTGCACCAGGTCGCGCTGATCGGGCAGCACGTTCGAGGTGCGAAGATAGGTCTCCGCGGGGAACTCGTGGTCCATCACGAAGCAGCGATAGTCGTCGGGCCGCTCCGCGTTCGGCGTGTAGGGCGCCGGGATCGAGAGCGTCAGCGTGGGCGCGCCGATGTCGGGAGAGAGGCCGCTGCCGCGGGTCGGGACATAGTCGGCAGGATCGCCTTCGATCATCCCTTCCTCCATCCAGGCGCGGAAGACGGCGATCTGCGCCGGCGTGATCAATCGTTCGGCCTGGTAGTGGCGGCAGCTCGGGTCGGGGAGCCACGGCGGCATGAGCCCGGACTCGACGGCGCCGACCACCGTCGGCGCGTAGGTCACCAGCGCCTGGTAGGAGTCGAGCGCGAAGGGACCGATGCCGCCCGGGACGTGGCAGGCCAGGCACTTGTCCTCCACCAGCGCGCGGACGTCCTTCTGATACGTGACGCCGGCCGGAGGCGGCATCATCTGCTGCGCGTCGTCGCCGTTGTTCGGGTCGGAGCAGGCAAAGAGCAGCGGGGCCAGCAGGGCCGCGAGCATCCTTTTCACGTGGGGCACCTCTTCATCCTCCGCCGGGCGTACGCGAGCACGCCCCACCACCCGACCAGTCCGAGGCCGAACGGACTGCCACCTTTCTTCGCTCGAGTCGCGCGGCATGCGCAACCGGAGCCCGGATCGGGGGATCCGGAGGGTCTCCACCGAGGTCGAGGCCGGCCTCCGAGGCGAAGTCGAGCCATTCGGCGCGACAGCCGGGGACGTCGGCCAGCGGGGCGGTGACGTCCGCCAGGTCGAAGCGGAGCGCGCCGAACGCTCCGCCCGGAGACAGCGAGTAGATCACGGTCTGTGCGCACAGATAGGGTCCGAGCTCCGCGGTCTCACCGAGGCAGGTCACCCGGCGCGGCGTCTCGAGCGGTGTCAACCTGTCCTGCGCGCTGTGGAGGACGCCCTCGATCACCACGTACGGTGCGCCGTCGGCCTCGACCGGGCCGAGGATCGGCGAGTCGGTCTCTCCCACCAGCGTCGAATGATCCTCGGCGTCGACGCGGACGAGCGCGAACGCGGTGGCGCCGGCCTGGAGCACGACGAACAAGCTCGACGCCGTCGGCCGGAGCGAGGGCGTGCCCGGCTGCTCGACCGCGATCCTCCGGACCGCCTCCGGTCGACCGTCGAGGTCGAGGGCCTGGATCACGAGGTCGTCGGCCTCGCGCCGGCCGATCAGGATCCCCTCCGGTGTCGGCGCGGCGTCGTTCCAGGCGTCGGAGGAGCGCCAGACCGGCTCGGCCGCGGGACCGAGGCGTACCAGCCTCGGTGATCGCGCCGCTGCTGGTGAACGCGAACGCGGCGTCACCGGCGGTGAAGAGCTCGCGGACCCCGTCGGCTGGGAGGATCGGCGCCGACGCCGATGTCAACTCGACTTGCACCACGCCGGCCGTGCCGGCAACCCAGGTTGCACCGGTCGAGTCGGCGGCGGCGTCGGGCGCATCGGGACCTCCCCAGAGCGAAGGGCAGAGGAAGCGGGGCGCGCCGCCGCTGTCCGCTACCAGCCCGTGGGCCATCCGGAACACGCCGGGAGCCAGCGCTTCGAGCACCGCCGGCGTCCGGTGGGCATCCGCGGTCGCGGGCGCCATCAGGACGGCCACCGCTGCGATGCAGGCCCGCACCGCGGCGATGCTATCATCGCCAGTCGGCCGCCGGCGGTTGTAGGCGGTCCTATGACGCGGCTCCTCTTGGTTTCCCTCGCGCTGGGCGCCCTGCTCCAGACCCGCGACGCGCAAGCGTGCGGCGGTTTCTACTGTAGCCAGGTTCCGGTGCTCCAGACGTCCGAGCGGGTGGTCTTCGAGATCGACGGCGACACGATCACCGCCTACGTCCAGCTCCAGTACCAAGGAGACGATCCGAACTTTGCGTGGATCGTACCGGTGCCCGAGGTCCCCGAGGTCGAGGTCGGGGTCGGGCAACAGATGTTCGCGATCCTCGAGGCCGAGACGAAGCCGATCTTCGTCCACACCGCGACCGGCGCCGCCACCGCACCGCTCGCCGACGCCTCGTTCAACTCCCTCGGCTGCGGCGGGTTCGACTTCGGCAAGCCGACGATGTTGCTCCAGTATGTCCCGGTGCCGAACGTCGACGTCCTGGCCAACGAGCAGGTGGGGCCCTACGACGTCGTCACCATCTCCGCAGAGAGCGCGGAGGATCTGAACAACTGGCTGCGCGCCAACGGCTACCGGGTGGCCCAGGGCTCGGACGGGATCGTCCAGACGTATCTCGACGCCGGGATGAAGCTGTTGGCGTTGAAGCTCGCACCGGAGGCGGGTTCGACCGCCATCGAGCCGATCAAGCTGACGTACCACGACTCCCGCGGCTGCGCGGCCATCCCGGTCAAGCTCACCGCGATCGCCGCGGTGCCCGGCCTCGAGATCGTCACCTGGGTGTTCGGCGAGAGCCGCGCCGGGCCGACCAACTACGCGCCGGTGCACGTCCCCACCGACAGCCTCTTCACCGCGGAGGACTACGCGCCGGCGCTGGCCGCCGCCGTCGACGCCTCGGGAGGGCGCGGCTTCGTCACCGAGTATGCCGCGAAGACCGAGGCGCTCCTCGCCTACGGTGACCCGGTGGTGGAGAGCCTGATCGCGCGCCACGGCTACGTGACGCGCCTGCGCACGTTCCTCGACCCGGCCGAGATGACGGCGGATCCCGAGCTCGACGTCGACGTCGGCGGCGGGGACGTCGGCCGCGAGGTCGAGCTGCGCACCCCCATGCAGATGTCGACGGGCGTGTTCGTGCTGCTCGTGCTGGCGGTCGTCGCGATCAAGCGGAGGCGGTCATGAAGATGCCTGCGATCATGCTCTCGCTCTTTCTGTTCGCCTGCGACGGCAACGCGCCCCCGGTCCTCGGCGAGCTCCGCCTCAGCGCTCCCACTTCGCAGCTGGGCGCTCCATTCTACGTGACGCTGGCGGGGGTCGAGGATCCGGACGGCAACGTCTATGCCGGCAAGGTGCGGGTGAAGGCCGAGCCGAAGCGCGGGGGAGGCCCGGCGCTCGAGGAGGAGCTCTTCCCGGACGAGCCCGGCCTCGACCAGCCGAAGGGTGACATCATCGTCGGCGTCTCGATCCGCGGCGACGTGCCGCTCGGCCCGTGGCGGCTCGAGGTGGTCTACGAGGACGAGGCCGGTGCCGCCACCGCCCCCGGCGAGGTCGAGATCACCCTGACGCGCTGAGCTGTCGCAAACCTTTTACAAATCCAGCGGAGAACTTTCGGACCGCCGGCTCGTTGGAAGCGCCGATGACATCCCGAGCTCTCTCCTTCACCACCCTCCTGACCCTCGGGCTCGCTTCGACCGCCTACGCCGGCGAAGCAGACGAGAAGGCCGCCGCCCAGATCCTCGACCAGCGGATGAAGACCCAGCGCCCCGACGACTATGTGATCCTCAAGTCGGTCGAAGGCAAAGACGTCGTCGTCGTCGCCGGCTCCATGGACCACATCGAACAGGTCCTCACCGCCGCCCACATTCGGCACACTCTGGTTCAGCCCGCGCAAGTCGCCGGCCTCGACCTCAACGCGAACCAGATCCTGATGATCAACTGCCCCGGAATCATCCCGCAACCCGGCTTGCGCCGCATCGAAAAGTTCGTCCGCGCGGGCGGCCTCCTCTACACCACCGACTGGTCCCTGGTGAACGTGGTGCAGAAGATCTTCCCCGGCACCATCGCCCACAACGGCGTCGGCACCGGCGACCACGTCACCCCGGTCCAGGTCGACCAGAAGCACGACGACCTCATGAGCAACATGCTCCTCAAGGCCGGCCACGAGCCCCAATGGTGGCTCGAGGGCGGCAGCTACCCGATCAAGATCCTGGATCCCAAGAAGGTGGAGGTGCTCGCCTCCAGCGCGGAGATGAAGAAGCAGTACGGCGCCGCGCCGGTGGTGGTTCGGTTCAAGTGGGACGACGGCGAGGTCATCCACGTGGTGTCGCACTTCTACCGGCAAGTGCAGACGCAGGGCCCGGCGATCGCGGCCAAGGACGCGATCGACGGCGTCGAGGGGATGAGCAAGGCCGACAAGGAGGCGTTCAAGAAGGGCGAGGGCGCGAACGCGAAGTTCGGCGACGTCGCTTCGAGCTACGCGTTCCAGCAGATGACCTCGAACCTGGTGGTCGAGAAGCAGAAGGCGAACAAGGATCTCGACAAGAGCTACGCGTACACGCCCTCGGCACCGGTGGTCATCGATGGGCGGCGGGCGAGCAAGGGCGACCGCATCAAGGTGCTGGAGCGCAAGGCCGGCAAGGTGCGGGCGCGCGACGACCGCGGCAATGAGGCCTGGCTCGACGAGGCGGTGCTGGAAGCGCGGTGATGCGCCGGCTCCTCGGCGCGATCCTGCTGGCGGACTTCGTGTTCGTGGTCCTGGTCGGGGCCGCCTTCCTGTGGCTCCCGGAGCTCTCGCTTCGAGGGGCGGCGCTCCTCCTCAGCACGCTCCTCTCGCTCGTGGGTCGAGGCGGTCCGGGGCGGGTCGCGCGGCGCGCGTTCGCAGGGGGCGGTGCGATCGTCACGGCGTCCGCGATCGTCTCTCCCGAGGGCCTCTCGGCGGGGGTCTGGTGCGGGCTGCTTCTGATGAGCGTGAGCCTGGCGGTCGGGCTCCACGTCATCCTGGTGCTGGGGGTGATGCTGGTGCGTTCCGAGGCGATCGAGCGGGGTGGTGGGGAGGCGGGATGGCTGTCGATCGCTCCGGCGGGGGGCGTCGGGCTCGTCGAGGGGTGAGCGGCGGGGATCAGTCCTCGATGTCGAGCGCGGCTTCTAGGCGCTGGACCTTCTGTTCGAGCACGTCCACTCGGCGCGGTAGGAAACCGTTGCTCGTCTCCATCTTGGAGAGGCGTGTGTCGATGCCGCGGGTGATCGCGGAAAGGATGGAGAGGCGATCGTTGTTGTCGTCGAGGCGTCGGTTGGTGTCGTCGAGTCGCCGGTTGGTCGCCTGGACCTCCTCTTTGGTGCCGCGGATCTCGTCGCGGATCTCAATGAGGATGTTGGTGGTGAGCTCGTCCGCCACGGTCTCATCTTGATGATCGGGGTTCGGGTCGGTCAAGTCGCGCGGGCCCTGCTTTCGTTGCGGAGATCCATAGGGCCGATGATTCGAACGGGTCACCTCTCTCGCGGCTGCACGGTCGCTCGCCCTCATCGGCTGCCCAGCCCTCGCGAAGTGATCACTGGCGAGCGGCCGAAGATCTCGGCTGCCCGCGCAACGAGCTGGATGACGCGGCTCGTGAGTCGACTTTCAGTCGACCAGCCTGAACCCACCGCCTTTAGGCGGTGGTAACGGAGGCTCAGTTCCGGGTTCGAGATACTGGGCCGGCGCGTACGACGACTGAGCCGAGGGTGGATGATCACCGACCTCACCCACGCGCTCAACCGGGGGGCGGCCGTACCAGCCGGAGCTCGTTCCTCGCGCCGCACTCGGGGCAGCGCATCACGCGCACGACGACATCGGGCGCGTCCTCCGCGTGGATGTCTTCGACCTCCAGGTCCGAACGCCCACAGTGCGGACAGGGCACGTCCGCGGCCGGGTCTGCAGCAATCCTCTTTCCTGCTTGGATCCATTTCGTTGTTTCTTCGCTCATTGGACCAACACCCCCGCGGCGCGCTCCGCGAAACTCGCCGCAGCTTTCGTCTCCTTCGTGGCCAGGTCGCGCGAAACGCCGCCGGCTGACGCGCTCGTGGCAAGTCGATAGAGTTCGTGAAGAACAGTCTTGCCCAGCTCCGCCCCGGACGCGAATGCTTCATGACCGATCAGGAAACCGTTTTCGCCGAACATCGTCATCCCGGCAACGTCCGAGCGAGCAGGAAGTCACAAGTCGGACTGCGCCGCGGAGGCTCTCTTCGGTTCTGTCGAAGGCATCGCTGCCGAGATCATCGAGAGGGGTCCTATCCCCGCAGCTGCGCCTCCAGTCGCCGCGGCAAAGCAAGGTTACCCGGTTGCCTTCACCTCCGTCCCGACCGGTGCGAGCGTACTCGTGGATGACAATCCTGTCTGTACCACCCCTTGTGAGCATTGGATCACCTCGGGAAGACACGAAGTACGAATGCAGAAGCAGGGCCACGTCATGGCGGAGCGATTCATCACTGTTGACGTCGAAACTCCGCCGGTGACGATGCGGTTACTGGAGGGCAGTCGAAAACCGTTCCGAGCCAAGTGGTAGCCAGATCTGTGCGGGCGGCCGCCTAATTCCAGCTCTCCGATCCGAAGCACAATCAACGGCTTGGTGCTCATCGGACCGGTCAACCAGGTAGAGGGCGGCAGCTACCCGATCAAGATCCTGGATCCCAAGAAGGTCGAGGTGCTCGCCTCCAGCGCGGAGATGAAGAAGCAGTACGGCGCCGCGCCGGTGGTCGTTCGGTTCAAGTGGCACGACGGCGAAATCATTCACGTGGTGTCGCATCTACCGCCAGGTGCAGACGCACGGCCCGGCGATCGCGGCCAAGGACGCGATCGACGGCGTCGAGGGGATGAGCAAGGCCGACAAGGAGGCGTTCAAGAAGGGCGAGGGCGCGAACGCGAAGTTCGGCGACATCGCTTCGAGCTACGCGTTCCACGATCTCCACCACGATCACGATGACGATCACGATCACGAGGTTTCGCGAACGCGGATCTTCGAGCGTAGTGCGCTCGCCGATGCTGGTGAAGTCGGTCATCACCGCGAAACAGTGCTGTGCATTGGGACGTTCTCCTTCCGATCCGCTCCGTCACGTCTGCGTGTAGCAGCCTCTGCATTTGAGCGCTCCTCCAGGTTCGCAGCGTGTCTCGTGACACGCGCCGGGTGTGACACGGCCGCCGATCCCCCTCGCCCCGTCGTTGGCCTCCTGATTGCTCGACGCCCCCGCATGAAACTCCAGACCGGCATCCGACTCTCGGGCGCGCTCGCGCTCGCGCTCCTCTCAACTGCGTGTGTCTACACGCCGGAGAGCGGCACGTTCTTCGATCCCGGCGTGAGCAAGGCCTTCGGCGGCCTCGCCTCTCGTCCGGGCGCCACGATTCAGCTGTACGGCTTCAACAAGAACACCGGCGCCTGGGTGCAGCTCGCCCAGACCACCGCAGGCACCACGCCGCGGGCGTTCAACGACAATCACACGCACTACTACTGGAACGTCGACTACCGGCTGCAGAATCGAGGCGACTGGCAGTGCTTCCTCTCGCCGAGCTGCAGCATTCCGGGCGAGGGGACCTACGAGGTTCGCTTCCAGGTGAAGGAGGTCAACGGTACCGCGCCCATCCTGTACACGTTCGATCAAGGCGGGCTCGCCTGCTGGTCGACGAACTACAACTCCGGGCAGGACATGTACGCCGCCTACTGGCCGTGCCGCGCTCAGTACTACGACGAGGTCCGGCTGAAGGTCGCGATCATCTGGTAAGAGGCGCGCGTTGAGCGCTCACGTCAGGGAGTGCGCACCGCCCTCCGACTCAGCACCAGCGCCAGCCCGAGCGTGAGCAGCAGGATCGCGTGCTCGGGCTCCACCAGGTAGTGGAGCAGGGGATATGCGTCGGTGGTGCCGTGGCCCGGGTGCGCGAGCACGAGGCGCGGCAGCATCGAGAGGACGAACGCGAGGACCATCAGCAGGATTCTCATCTTCAGCTCCAGTTGGCCGACTCCTTCAAGTAGAGGGCCACGGTCCATCGCCCCGACCGGCGCGCGCTCCGTCACGGATACGCCATCGAGTGTTTCGAGGTCCGTCACCGATCTGTGACCCGACACCCGCGTCAACCGGGGCAAGCCGGGCGCGCGCGCTTGGCACGACGATTGAGGTATGCCGGCGAATGAAGCGATCGGGCGGCTGGCTGGAACGTGAGCTGAAGGAGCGCGGCGTCAGGCGGCGCGACTTCATGAAGCTGTGCGGGGCCATCGCAAGCTACTTCGCGCTGCCGCGGACCGCGTCAGCGGAGATGGCGAAGGCGGTCCTCCACGCCCAGAAGCCCGTGCTCGTGTGGCTCGAGTTCCAGGACTGTGCCGGGAACACCGAGTCGTTCCTGAGAGGGAGTCGGCCGAGCGCCGCCGAGGTGATCCTCGACGTGCTCTCCGTCGACTACCACGAGACGATCATGGCGGCCGCCGGTCACCACGCCGAAGCCGCGCTGCGGCAGACCGTGGAGCAGAATCGAGGTGGCTACATCGCCATCGTCGAGGGTTCCATCCCGATGGGCGCCAACGGCGCGTATTGCACCATCGGAGGACGCTCCGCGATCCAGATCGCGCGCGAGGTCTGTGGGGACGCGGCCGCCACGATCGCCATCGGCACGTGTGCGGCGTTCGGCGGGATCCCGGCCGCTGCGCCCAATCCCACCGCCGCCCTCGGCGTCTCGGACGCGGTCCCCGGGCTCGCGAACCTGATCAACCTGCCGGCGTGTCCGGCCAACGTCGAGAACCTGACCGCGCTGATCGTCTACTACATGACCTTCAAGCGCTGGCCGCCGCTGGACGCGCTCCACCGTCCGATGTTCGCGTACGGCAAGAGCATCCACGACAACTGCGAGCGACGCGCCCACTTCGACGCCGGCCAGTACGTGGAAGGCTGGGGCGACGAAGGGCACCGCACCGGCTACTGCCTCTACAAGATGGGCTGTAAGGGCCCGGTCACCTACCAGAACTGTCCGGTGGTGCGGTGGAACGAGGGCACCAACTGGCCGATCGGCTGTGGTCACCCGTGCATCGGATGTGCAGAGCCGAGCTTCTGGGATCGGATGACGCCGTTCTACGCCCACCTCCCGGGCGTGCCGGGGTTCGGCATGGCCAGCGACATCGACACGGTCGGAATGCTGGCGACCGCCGGCGTCGCCGTCGGGTTTGGCGTACACGGCTTGATCCAGATCGGGAGACAGAAGCTGGGCCGCCAAGACAAGCCGCCGCCGGCTCAGACGAACGGTCCCGGAGGCGAGTCATGAGTCACGTCGTCATCGATCCGGTGACCCGCATCGAGGGCCACCTCCGAATCGAGGCCGAGATCGAGAACGGCGCCGTCTCCGACGCTTGGTCGTCCTCGACGATGTTCCGCGGGATCGAGCTGATCCTGAAGGGACGCGATCCGCGGGATGCATGGGTCTTCGCCCAGCGGATCTGCGGGGTGTGCACCACCGTGCACGCGATCGCCTCCATCCGCGCCGTCGAGAGCGCAGTCGGTGCCAAGCCGCCGCCCAACGCGCGGCTGCTCCGCAACCTGATCATGGCCGCCCAGATGGTGCAGGACCACGTCATCCACTTCTATCACCTGCACGCGCTCGATTGGGTCGATGTGGTGTCCGCGCTCTCCGCGGATCCGAAGCAGACCTCGATCCTCGCCGAGTCGATCTCCGACTGGCCGCTCTCGAGCACCAAGTACTTCACCGGCGTGAAGGAGAAGCTGAAGACGTTCGTCGATCGGGGGCAGCTCGGTCCCTTCGCGAACGCGTACTGGGGACACCCGGCCTACCGCCTCCCTCCAGAGGCGAACCTGATGGCCGTCTCTCACTACCTCCAGGCGCTCGAGTGGCAGCGCGAGTTCATCAAGATGCACGCCGTCCTCGGTGGCAAGAACCCGCACCTCCAGAGCTTCCTGGTCGGCGGTATGGCGACCCCGGTGGATCCGAACCAGCAGGCGTCCATCAACATGGGCACCATCGCGCAGCTCCAGAAGCTGATCGCCAAGGCTCAGGACTTCGTCACGAAGGTGTACATCCCCGACCTGTTGGCGATCGCCGGCTACTACAAGGACTGGGCCGGGATAGGCGTAGGCATCGGCAACTATCTCGTCTACGGCGAGTATCCCGAAGACGATGGCGAAGTCCCAGCGCTCTACCTCCCCGGGGGCGTCATCCACGGGCGCGATCTCTCGAAGCTCGAGGACTTCGATCAGCAGAAGGTCAGCGAGTACATCGCTCACTCCTGGTACGCGTACGACGGCGGCAACGGCGCGTCGCTCCACCCGTGGAAGGGCGAGACGCAGCCGACGTACACCGGGCCGGAGCCGCCCTTCGAGCGGCTCGACACCGATCGAAAGTACAGCTGGCTCAAGTCCCCCCGCTATGCGGACGAGCCCATGGAGGTGGGGCCCCTGGCGCGGATGCTGGTGGCCTATGTGCGCGGCCACGCGCGGGTCAAGGCGCTGGTGGACACGGTCCTGAAAGCCCTCGACGCGCCGCCAACTGCGCTGTTCTCGACGCTCGGTCGAGTGGCGGCCCGCGGCATCGAGACCCAGATCCTCGGCGAGAAGCTGAGCGACTGGGTCGGCCAGCTCGCCACCAACATGGATCGCGGCGACCTCCGGATCCACGACAGCACCAAGTGGGATCCCAAGACCTGGCCGAAGGACGCCTTCGGCGCCGGTTTCCACGAGGCGCCCCGCGGCGCGCTCGGACACTGGGTGCACATCAAGGACGGCCTCATCGCCAACTATCAGTGCGTGGTGCCGAGCACCTGGAACGCTGGACCGCGAGACGCCGCCGGCCGGCTGGGACCGTACGAGGCGGCGCTGCTCGGCACTCCGGTGCAGGACCCCGAGCAGCCGCTCGAGCTCCTCCGTACCGTGCACTCGTTCGACCCGTGCATGGCGTGTGGCGTCCACGTCCTCGATGCGACCGGACGGGAGATCGCCTGCGTGAGGACGTCATGATCATCCCAACCAATAGGATCGAACACGAGCCGGTGATGCCCCTCGCCGTGCCCGAGAGGATCGCCGGCCCGGGCGCCGCGCCGAGCGGGAGCGACCGGCTCTACGTCTGGGACGTGCTGGTCCGCGTTCTCCACTGGGTGATCGCGCTCTCGATCGTCCTCTTGGCGTCGACCGGCATCTATCTCGGTCACCCGTTCCTGATCGTCCCCGGGGAGGCCGGACGGCACTTCGTCATGGGCACCGTCAAGGTGATCCACTTCTACGTCGCCATCGCTTTCACGCTGGCGGTGCTGGCGCGGATCGTCTGGATGTTCCTCGGCTCCAAGAACGCCCGCTGGACCAGCTTCATCCCCACCACCCGGAAGCGCTGGGCGGATTTCATCGGGACGCTGAAGTTCTACCTGTTCATCCACAAGACGCCGCCGGAATGCGAGGGTCACAACCCGCTCGCCGGGGCTGCCTACACTGCCATCTTCGGCCTGTACCTGGTCATGATCCTCACTGGGCTCGGCCTCTACGCGGCGGACGCCACCGTCGGGACGCTGGTCCATCACCTCACTTTCCTGCTGGCGCCGTTCGGCGGTCCCCAGAGTGCGCGCTGGGTGCACCACGTGGTGATGTGGTTGCTGCTCGGCTTCACGGTGCATCACGTCTACAGCGCGGTGCTGGTCTCGCTGGTCGAGAAGAACGGCACCGTCGACTCGATCTTCTCCGGCTACAAGTGGTTCCGGCGACGGGAGCGGCCATGATCCCGGATCTCAGCGGCGAACCCATTCCGCTCCTGATCGTCGGCCTCGGCAACGTGCTCCTCGGTGACGACGGGCTGGGGGTGGTGGCGGTCGACGAGCTGGTCGCGCGGTTCGATCTCCCGGACGAGGTCCGCGTGATCGACGGCGGCACGCTCGGTCTGTCGCTGCTGCCGCTGCTGCAGAGCGCCCGCCGGGTCATCCTGGTGGACGCGATCGCGGCGGACGCCGAGGCCGGGAGCCTGGTGCGGCTCGTCGGCGAGGACGTCTCGCACGCGGCGGCGCACCGGCTCTCACCGCATCAGGTGGGCGTGGCCGACCTCCTCGACGGGCTGCGGCTGCTCGGCGGGCTCCCCGAGGAGATCGTCCTCATCGGGCTGGTTCCGATGTCGATCGAGCTCGACCTGAAGCGGAGCCTTCCGGTTCGCGATCAGATGGACCGGCTGGTGGACGCGGTGGCGGCCGAGACCCGGGCGATGGGCTGGGACCTGCGACCTCGGCTTCGAGTGTCCCGCCCGGAGCGCGGAAGAATGGGAGTCCTCTGATGTGTCTCGGAGTTCCCGGCAAGGTTATCGAGCTGAATGACGACGTCGCGGTGGTCGACTTCTGGGGCGTCAAGAAGCTGGTTCGTCTCGACATCGTCGACGAGCCCGTCGCACCGGGCGATTACATCCTCAACCACGTCGGCTTCGCGATCCGACGGATCCCCGCGGCGGAGGTCGCCGAGACGCTGGCGCTCTACGAGGAGCTGCTCGAGGCGAGCGACAAGGACCTGATGGCGCAGGACGTCCGGGGCGAGCTCGACGCGACGGAGAAGCGGTGATGTTCGTCGGACGCGATGAGCTGCAGATGAAGTTCCGGGATCGAACCCGGGCGCTGGCGCTCGGTGAGAAGCTCGAGTCGGTCTTGGCGGAGATCGGTCGCGACCCGGTCTCGGTGATGCACGTGTGCGGGAGCCACGAGCAGGCTATCGCGCGCTACGGCCTGAGGTCCGGCTTCCCCAAGGCGCTCGACGTGATCATGGGACCCGGCTGCCCGGTCTGCATTACCGACGTCCCCGAGGTGGACGAAGCCGTCGCGCTGGCGAAGCAGGGGGTCCGCATCGCCACGTACGGCGACATGCTCAAGGTCCCGGGCACGGCGCAATCGCTCGCCGCCGTGCAGGCGGAGGGCGCCCGGATCGACGTGGTCTACAGCGTGGCGCAGGCGGTCGAGCTGGCGCGGAGCGTCACCGAGGAGGTCGTCTTCTTCGCGACGGGTTTCGAGACCACCGCGGTCACCACCGCGGCGGTGCTGCTCGACGATCCCCCGAAGAACTTCTCGGTGCTCTCCGCCCACAAGTACATCCCGCCGGTCATGGAGATCGTCTCCGAGATGCCGGACACCCGCATCGAGGGGTTCATCGCGGCGGGACACGCGGCCACGATCACCGGGACTGCGATCTTCGAGCCCTTCGCGAAGCGTCACGGAGTTCCCGTGGTGGTCGCCGGCTTCGAGCCGCTCGACATCCTGGCCGCGCTGGTGATCCTCGTCGAGCTGATCCGCGACGGACGCGCCGAGGTGGTGAACGCCTATCCGCGGTGCGTCTCGCGCGAAGGGAACCTGGTCGCGCAGGAGCGGCTCTGGAGGGTCTTCCGGCCGATCGGCGGCCGCTGGCGCGGCATCGCGCACGTGCCGAACGGCAACCTGCGGCTGCGCGACGAGATGGCGGCGTTCGACGCACGCCGGCGCTTCACGATCGACCTCGAGTCGCTCTGGGACCACGCACCTCCGAAGCTGCTCCAGCAGTGCATCTGCGGGGACATCATGGCCGGTATCGCTGCGCCGAGCGACTGCGCGCTGTTCGGCAAGGAGTGCCGCCCGGACGCCCCCGTGGGCGCGTGCATGGTCTCGAGCGAGGGCACTTGCAAGATCTGGCACCTGTACGGCGGACACCCGGATCTGGGAGACGTTCGATGATTCCTCTCGAGTCCAAGCTCACGATGACCCACGGCGCCGGCGGGCGGGCGATGCGCCGGCTGATCCAGTCGGTGTTCGCGGAGGGATGGGACCCCTCGCCCGAGGGCGTCATCGGTCTGGAGGCGATGGACGACGGCGCTGCGATCCGCGTCGGCGATCGCTGGCTGGTGGTCACGACGGACTCGCACGTGATCCACCCGATCTTCTTCCCCGGCGGGGACATCGGGCGGCTCGCGATCTCCGGCACCGTCAACGACCTGGCGATGATGGGGGCCACCGAGGTGACCGCCCTGACCTCGGCGATGATCATCGAGGACGGCTTCGCCCGCGCCGCCCTCGAGCAGGTGCACGCCTCGATGCTCACCGCCTGCAGAGAGGCCGGCGCCCGCGTCGTCACGGGCGACACCAAGCTGATGGGGAAGGGCGAGGTCGACGGGCTGCTCATCAACACCACCGGAGTCGCGCTCACCGACCGGATCGTGCGCGACAACGGACTCCGGCCCGGGGACCGGATCATCGTCACGGGGACCATCGGCGATCACGGCTTTGCCGTGATGGCGCATCGCAACGGGATCGAGCTCGATGGTCAGCTGGTCTCCGACGTCGGGCCGATCAACGGTCTGATCCGCGGCGCGCTGAAGGTCGGCGGCGAGGCCATCACGGCGATGAAGGATCCGACGCGAGGCGGTGTCGCGAGCGCCCTCTCCGAGATGGCGGAGAAGAGCCATGTCGGCGTGCTCTTGATGCAAGAGCAGCTCCCGTTCTCCGATGCGGTGATCGGGGCGTCCGAGCTCCTCGGGATCGATCCGCTGCACGTGGCCAACGAGGGCAAGGCGGTGCTGGGGGTCCGGCCCGAGGCGGTCGACGCCGTGCTTGCGGTGCTGCGTGATCACCCGCTCGGCGCGCGCGCCGCGGTGATCGGTACCGCGGTGGAGGGCCAGGTCGGTCGCGTCGTGCTCGACACCGGGTTCGGCCGGCGCATCCTGGCCGAGCTCGAGGGCGAGCCGTTGCCACGGATTTGTTGAGGAGGGCCAAATGAAGAACATCAGAGTGACACGGGACGGAGCGGTCGGAATCATCACGATCGATCGTCCCGAGCGCTTCAACGCGTTCGATGTGATCACTGCGCGCGACTTTCGCAAGGCGGGCCTCGGATTCGCCCGCGACACGGACGTCCGCTGTGTCGTGGTCCGCGGGACGAACGGAGTCTTCTCCAGCGGAGCCGACCTCAAGTACATCCGCGACGGGGGCTCCGACGACGATCTCGGCTATCTGCACCCGGGGTCCCGCGGCGTCCCCCGCGGCTACGGCGAGGTGTTCAAGCAGATCCTGGAATATCTCCACAGCACCATCTCCGAGATCCGACGCGCGCCCAAGCCGTTCATCGCGGCGGTGGACGGCGTGGCGGCGGCCGGCGGCATGGGCATCGCGCTCTCGTGCGACCTGGTGCTGGCCTCGGGCCGCTCGACGTTCGAGTACGCCTACTTCAAGACCGCGCTCTGCGGGGCCGAGAGCAACACCTTCTTCCTGCCCAAGCTGGTGGGGCTGCGGAAGGCCCTCGACATGGCACTCCTGAACCCGCGCTTCTCCGCGGTCGAGGCCGAGCAGCTGGGGTTGATCAGCCGGGCGATCGCCAACGAGCGCTTCGAGGAGGAGGTCCGCGAGATCGCCCAGCGTCTGGCGGCCGGGCCGACCGGCGCCTACGCGGCGGCCAAGCGCCTCTTCAACGCCTCGGCGGGGTTCGAGCGCCTGGACTTCCACCTCGACCACGAGCTCGAGACGCTGGCCCGCAGCGCCGACTCGAAGGACTTCGCAGAGGGCATCCGCGCCTTCTTCGAGAAGCGGCCGCCGGTCTTCTCGGGAGAGTGACCATGCACGAGTACTCGCTGGTGCAGGCGCTCCTCTCCCGGGTCGAGGCCGAGGCCGCCGGGCGCGGCGCCACCAAGGTCCAGCGGATCGCGGTGCGCATCGGCGACCTGGCCGGCGTGGAGCGCGATCTCTTCGCCACCGCCTTCGCGGCTTTCACCGAGCGGACCATCTGCGAGGGCGCCGAGCTCGAGATCATCGCCGAGGAGGCCCGCTGGCGCTGCCCTCACTGCAAGCGCGAGATCGCGCCGGGCCGGATGCTCCGCTGCCCGAGCTGCGCCATCCCCGCCGAGCTGGCGGCGGGCGGCGAGCTGTTTCTCGATCGAATCCAGATGGAGGTTCCCGATGTGTGATGTCTGTGGATGCGGCGACCGCCGCATCGTCTCGGTCGAGGTGCACGACCGCCTGCTGGCGGACAACGATCGCGCCGCCGCCCACAACCGTGAGCACTTCATCGAGCACGGCGTGACCGCCCTGAACCTGATGGGCTCCCCGGGATCCGGGAAGACGGCGGTGCTCGAGGCGCTGGCCCGGGCGCTCGGACCCGGCCGGAAGATCGGCGCGCTCAGCGCGGACCTCGCCACCGATAACGACGCGCGGCGACTGCGCAGCGCCGGGATCGTCTCCGAGGCGATCACCACCGGCACTGCCTGCCACCTCGACGCCGATCTGGTCCACGAGGCCCTCCACGATCTCGAGTGGCAGGACCGCGAGCTCTTCTTCATCGAGAACGTCGGCAACCTAGTGTGCCCCGCGATCTACGATCTCGGACAGGCCGCCAACATCGTGGCGCTGTCGGTGACCGAGGGCGTGGACAAGCCCATCAAGTACCCGGTGATGTTCCGAAAGGCCGACCTGGTGTTGATCACCAAGGTGGATCTGCTGCCTCACCTCGACGACGTCGATCTCGACGCCATCCGCGAGTCGCTGTCCCGCGTCATGCCCCGGCCGCTGTCCATCGCCGTCTCGGCCAAGACCGGCGAAGGGATCGACGCGCTGGTCGACTGGCTCGAGACGTTGAGCGGAGCGACCCCGCTTTGAGCCGGAGGGTGGTCACGGTCCTGCTCGAGCTGCAGCTCGGGCTCTGATGAGGTGCTTCAGGCGGGAGCGTCGGCGCGGCGTCGCGGACCAGCCTGGCCATGAGCTCCTCGCAGCGCGCGGTCGGGATCCATCCCTCTATCCCAAACATGTGCCGGTGCGTGCATCCCGTCCCGAGAGCAGAACACACGGTACGCCGTTACCGATGCGCCCGAGGCGCGTGACCGGCTCGTGCAGCCTCGCGGAGTCGCGGAACAACCCGATGTCACCTCGGAGTCGAGATCCCTTGTGACGAGTCCCGCCGCCGGGGATGATCACCGCGGTGGGCGTCTATCGGGAGTTCGAGGCGCAGCTCGCACGATGGCGCGCGCACTACCACGATCACCCCGAGCTCGAGACCCAGCACCTGCTCCTCTTGGCGCTCGAGCGGGAGCAGAACGTCACCGTCGCCTATCGTGAGGCGGTCCTCGCCCGACGCCTGGCACAGCTCGAGGTCCCCGCCTCGGTGCGCGGTCTCTTTCACCGCGCGCTCGTTTGGATCTGGAAGGACGAAGAGATGCACACGGTCTACGTCCGCCGGGCGCTCCTCCAACCGTTGCGGTCGGTGCTGACCGCCCGCACGCTGGTCCAGCTGGCAGCCGGAGCCCTGGGTGGATGGTCGGTCTCGGTGAAGCAGCACCGCCGCTGGGCCGAGGCGCCGCTCGCGTGCGCGGCGGCCGGGGTCGTCACCCAGGCGGGCCAGCTCGTCGGGCGCGTGCCACCGGCGGTCGTGCCGTATCTGTCCTACCGATCGTTCGGCGCGTTCTGCCGCTACAACGTCGAGACCGAGGGGACGGCCTGGCTGAGCTGGCGGCGGCTCGCCGAGCTGGCGGGGCAGGACGCGGCCGTGCCGCGTGCCCGGGTCGAGGACCTCCGGCGGGGCGCCGACGACGAGGATCGACACCGCCGGATCTTCGCGATCATCGCCGATGCGCTCACCGACGAGGATCGGCTCCTCCCCGGCTTCGAGGAGGCCCGGCTGGTGGAGGAGATCCGCGCGGTCGACGAGTCGTTCCTACCGCGCTCGAAGCGACGCCGCCGCACCGGCTCAGAGCAGGTAGGGAGCGGCGCTCCGGTGTTCGTCGTCGAGACGCCGAAGCACGTCGACGCGCGCGCGGAGCTCCGCAGCCTGCTCTCGGAGGCCGGGCTCCCGGAGATCATGGCCGCTCGAACGCGGGCGCTGGAGGTCGCGCAGGGCCAGCTGTGTGTGGCGGTGAAGTGCAGCCTCGTGTGCGGCGATCGCTCGGGGGTGACCGATCCCGAGCTCGTCGAGGCGCTGTCGATGTTCCTACGCGAGCATGGCGCCGCCCGGATCTCGGTGCTCGACACTTCCGCCCTCCGCGTGTTCGACCGGCGTCCGCTGAGCGAGGTCGCGCTCGGCCACGGCTTCGGCTCGCCCCATCACTACCTGATCGACGCCTCCGGCGAACAGGTGACCCACCGCTACGGTCGCGGCATGGCGGCCCACTCGATCGCTCGTACCTGGAAGGACGCGCACCTGAGGCTCTCCTTCGCGAAGCTGACCCCGCACCATCCTGTCGGTCTGACCCTGGCGAACCTCGAGGGGATGAGCGGCGCGACCGAGCGGATCCGTTTTCTCTCGGGCGGGGCGCATCGCACGTCCTCGATCATGATGTTGGTCGACGAGTTCGCGCCGCAGCTCTTCCTGCTCGAGAGCCCGCGCCGGCTCTATGCGAGCACCGACGGCCTGGCCCTCGACCGCCTGGCCGCCCGGCATGCTGGGATCGGCGATCCCAGCCGATCGGCGATCCTCCGCGACGCGGAGCGATGGATCGGCGAGGCGCCGTCGGATCGCGAGGCGCCGAATTCAGGGAAGTCGCGGATCATGCGCGTGCTCCAGCAGATCCCGGGCGCGCTTCAGGCGCTGGCCGGATGGACGGGACGAACGTCGACGATGCCCCAGAGGATCGATCGATCCCGCATCGCCTGATTGGTCCTCGAGCCCGGCTCGGGCTCCGCGATGCTGCGCGTGACCACGACGGCACGCTCGCTGGCCGCGTGGGCGACCGCGGCGCTGAGCCGGGTCCGGTAGCCCTCGGGGGCCCCGTCGAGGATGTTGGAGAGCGTGAACCCGTCGAAGCTGCCCGGGGCGCAGGACTCCAGAAAGGAGGCGGCGTCGGCCGCGACAAAATGGATCCGCTGCGCGCTTCGCTCGCTGATCGGCGCGGCGGGCGGCGGTTCGGAGAGCTCGCCGAGGAGCAGGGCGCGGGCGTACGGGTTCGTCTTGTTGGGGTGGGTCGCGAAGCACCGCTCGAGGCGGGCGCGCAGGACCTGGCCGAAGCGAGCGGGCAGCACCTCGAGGAACGGAGAGGCGTAGATCGCATTCAGGCGGGACGCCGAGAGCAGCACGTCGGTGGCGGTCCGGAAGGCGAGGCCGTTCAGACGGCGGTTCCAGAACACGAGCTGCTGGATCGGATCCTCCAGCGCGAGGAACGTCTCGATGGTGCTCCGGCGCCAGCCGAACAGGGCCATCAGGTTCCGTCCGATGCCCATCACGCGCTCGGCGGAGCCGTGCTCGGCAGTCTCACCGGCGGCGCGGGCGCGGGCGTATTCGAGCTGGATCGGGTTGATGTCGACGGCGGTGACGCTGCGACCGGGCGCGAGCGCCCGCGCCATGTCACCGGCCGAGGCGATGCAGAAGACGCGGGAGCCTTCGGGGAACGCGGCCTGCTCGATCGCGCTGTCCTCGTACATGCGACCGAACAGGATCTTCTTCGGCCCCGACCCCGCGTCGAAGCGTCCGGACCTCCAGGGCGTCTCGGCACGCATGCTGCTCAGCCCGCTCCGGTCGACTGCGCCGCGACCACCCAGGCGAGGACCAGGAAGGCCGCGTTCTTCACCACCATGCCGCCGGGATCCGGGATGATGCGACGGGCGAAGAGCAGGCCGCCGGAGTTCATCGAGATGAGGAGCACCGTCTGGGTGAGCGCGGCCGCGGTCGGCTGCCATCCGGTGAGCACCCAGGCCGCGAGCCCACACTCCACGACACCGATCAGCCGGAGCAGCCACTTGGCCGCCGATCGGTCGAAGAGGGGAACAGCGTCGACGACGTCGAGCTGGTGCGGGACACCGCCCAGCAACTTGCACCAGAGGCCTTCGTACAGCCAAACGGCGGCGACGGCAATCCGGCTGAGGAGGAGCGGAGGCATCGGCTCCGTCTACCACGCTCGCGCGCGCTTGTCGGCGGTCGAAGCGCCGGCCAGAATCCGGGGTGAAGCCTCCGCGTGTCTGCTTCCGCTGTCACCTGGCCCGGCTACGCGGCTTGGGCCGAGACCGTCGCCGCGAGCCGAGAGGAGTTCGTGCGCGTGGCGAGAAGCTTCTGGTTGATCCCGGAGCTCATCCCTCCGACCACGCGCGAGGATGTGGCTCTGCTTTACTGCCTGTGCCGCAGGCTCGACGACTCCGTCGACGAGGCCCCCGATCCCGCTCAGGCGCGGGACGCCCTCGAGCGATGGCGTGGCGAGCTCCGCGGACGAGCGCCGCCGCGTCCCTTGGTCGCAGCCTTCCTGGCGGGCACCCGACGGACGGGGCTTCCGCTCCAGTGCGTCGATCTTCTGCTCGAAGGGATGGCGTTCGACCTGAGCGTGGTGCGCGTGGCGAACGACGCAGAGCTCCTTCGCTATTCGTATCGCGTGAGCTCGGCGGTCGGGCTCATGCTCGCTCCGCTCCTCGGGATACGCGGCGTCGAGGCCGAGCGTCGCGTGGTCGATCTCGGGCTCGCGCTCCAGGTCAGCAACATTCTCCTCGGTCTCGAGAGCGACGCGCGTCGTGGGCGTGTCTATCTGCCGGCCAATCGTCTCGCCGCGGTGGGCTTGGCGCCAGGGGACGTGCTCGCTCATCCGCACGACCGCCGGCTTCGCCCGGTGCTGCGCGGGTTGGCGCGGATGGCCGGCCGCTATTACGCGAGCGCGGAGCTCGGCGCTGCCGTGGTACCGCTGAGATACCGACACGGCGTGATGCTGCTCGGGCGCGTCTATGATGGGCTCGGACGGCGGGCGGCCCTCCGGGGCGCGGCCCCTCCGACGCCGGCCGGGCTCTCACTGGTGACCAGAATTCGCCACCTCACCGCGCTCGCCTTGAGCGCCGCACACCCGCGGGTCCTCGGCCTCGCGGCGCCTCCGCCGCACGACCCGGCGTTGCACCGCGCCATCGCCGGCTGGCCAGGCGCCAACGCAAGGGCGACCGCATGAGGACGCGGCTCCAGATTGTGACCGGCAAGGGCGGCGTGGGGAAGTCGACCTTCTCCGCGGCTTTGGCCCTGGCAGGCGCGGCGGCGGGCCGCCGGGTGCTCGCCATCGAGATGGGCGCGCCCGGAGGTCTCGCCGCGCTGCTGGGCGTCCGCCCCGAGGTCCACGGGATCCCGGTGGTCGCCGCACCGGGCGTGTGGCTGGCCTACTACGACGGTGAGGCCGCGCTGGCGGAGTTCCTCAAGAAGCGGCTGCCCGTCGGTCGTCTCCTGGACGGACTCTTCGACCACCCGCTCTATCGGGCGATGGTCGCCGCGGGCCCGGGCGTGCGCGAGCTGATGGCGATCGGCAAGGTGCAGGACGAGCTGCTCGGCCTCTCCAGCCGCAACGGGCCCGAGTGGGATTCTGATCGTGCTCGACGCCGGCGCTTCGGGACACGCGCTCCAGCTCCTCCGCATGCCCGCTGCCACCGCGGGTACCTTCGAGAGCGGGATCGCGCATCGCGAGGCGAGTCGGGTGGCCAGGGTGCTCGCCGATCCTGCGCGCACCGCCGTGCACGTCGTGGCGCTCCCCGAGGAGATGCCGCTCGAGGAGGCCGCCGAGGTGATCGAGCGACTCCGGTCCGAGCCGCGCTTGCCCGTCGGCCGCCTGGTGATCAACCAGTGCCGCCCGCCTGCGCCCGGCGGTGCCGCGGAGGTGGTAGCCTCGCTCCGGGCCTCGACGGCGATCGATCCGGCGCGGAGTGCCCTGTCGATCGCCGCCGGGCGTGTGCTCGGCTGGCTCCGCATCCAAGAGGACGGCATCGCCGCGCTCGAGCGTCGCGTCGGTCTGCGCGCCGAGCGACTGCCCAAGCTCGAGGTCGAGTCGTTCAGCCTGGGCGAGGTGCACCAGCTGGCCGCGCGCTTGAAGGGAGGCTTTGGATGAGCCTCGCCCGTATCGTCGCCGAGCACCGGGTGCTGATCTGCGTCGGCACGGGCGGCGTCGGGAAGACCACGGTCGCCGCCGCGCTCGCCCTCGGTGGCGCGCTGGCAGGACGGCGCGCCATGGTGCTCACCATCGACCCCGCACGCCAGCTTGCCCGTGCCCTGGGGCTCGCCACGCTCCGGCGCGGCGGCGAGCCGGTCCCTGCCGCGGCCCTGGCCTCCGCCGGCCTCTTCCCGGCGGGTTCGCTGAACGCCGGCATGCTCGACCAAAAGGCGGCCTGGGACGCGTTCATCTCCCGCCACGCACCCAGCACCGAGGTGCGGGACCGCCTGCTCGAGAACCCGTTCTATGACAGGCTCTCCACCTCGTTCGCCGGCTCGACCGAGTTCATGGCGATCGAGGAGCTGTGCCGCCTCGACGAGAGCGGTGAGCACGACCTCATCATCATCGACACGCCGCCCACGGGCCACGCGATCGACTTCGTTCGCGCTCCCGATCGCATGGAGAGCCTTCTCGATCCGCAGGTCGCGCGCTGGGTGACGCGCTCATACCGCGCTCTCGGACCCTCCGGTCCCCTCCAGGCCATGTCCGGGCTCGTTCGCTTCGCCTTCAATCTCGTCGTGCGCGCCTTCGGGCGCGCTGCCTTCGAGGAGGTGGCTGCCTTCTTCGTCGCGCTCGACGCGCTCTTCAGCGACATCTCGGCGCGCGTCGATCGTGCCCGAGGCCTGCTCAAGAGCGAGCGCACCGCGTTCGTGCTGGTGGCCGGTCCCACGCCCCGCACGCTCGCCGGCAGCCGCGAGCTCTCGCGCACGATGCGCGATCTCGGCATGCCGATCCGCGGCGTGGTGATCAATCGTGTCCATCCGATGCCGAGCGAGGTCCGAGAGCCCGCGATCGAGCGCGCACTCGCGGAGCTCGCGGCCGACGCCGAGACTTCCGCCTGGCTCCACCACACCTGGCGTGCTGCCACTGCGCGAGCGGCCGGGGAATCGGACCGCCTGCGCGCCTTCGTCGCCGAGCTCCCACGCGGTACCTCCTGGACCGAGGTGCCCGAGCTCGAACACGACGCCCACTCTCTCGGCGACCTCGCCGTTCTCACCGCGCTGCTGCTCCGGTGACGCGCTGGAGCGCCCTCGGTCGCCTCGCTGTGTTTCCATCTCGAAACGCTGCCCCGATCCGCGGAGGAGACAAACTGGTACGTCGGCTGCACCCGTCAGGAGCACGCAAGGAGGTGCCTGATGTCGGCCACGGTGAAAGAGATCATGAGCGGCGAGCTGTTCTTCGCACCTCCGGACGATACGACCGATGCGATCTTGAATGGCCTGCTGAGCTTCGCGATCACGGGTGCTCCGGTGCTCGATGGCTCGGGCAGACCGCTCGGCGTGGTATCGCTGCGCGACCTGGTCGAGGGTCGCGAAGGTCGAAGCGCAGCGGAGGTGATGATGACGCCGCCAGCGTCGAGGATGCCGATCCCTCCCAGCGCGACGCCACCGCCCAGGGATTGCGCCCGAGGGCCGAACCGCAGCGGAACCCGCGCGCTGTCGTCTCGTGAGGTGCGAGCCGAGCGATCCGTTCCTCGAGCACGTGCCAGCTCCGCGTCAGGTGAAGACGATCTGAGCGCCCTCGGCCAGCGCGAAGAAGTCGCCGGCGGTGATCACGTCCTTCACCTGCGGGAGCAGGTCCTCGCGCTGCAGCTTCATCATGTCCATCGCGAGCTGGCAGCCGTAGAGCTCGCAGCCCGCCTCCTCGAGGATTTGAATCATCTCGCGAGGTCCGGGGAGATCGAGCTCCTCCATCTTCTTCTTCATCATCTTGGCGGCAAGGTTCTCCATGCCCGGAAGGCCTGCCAGCATGGTCGGCATCGGGCTCGCCGGGTTCCCGACCATGTTCACGTGAAGGTGATCGACCTTGTTCTCCGTGACGACGTCCAGCCCGTAGAACGTGAAGAACATCATCGCCTCGATCCCGGACATCCGCGCCGCGTTGGCGAGGATGAGCGCCGGGTAGGCCTCGTCGAGCCCGCCCTTGGAGCAAATGATCGCGACCTTGCGTTCGCTCATGACCGTCTCCTCAGATGCATCCGACCGGCTTGGGCACGCCGGCGATCCGCGCCGCGGTCAATCCGGGCGCCTTCTTGAACAGCGCGTAGACCTCCTTGGTGCTCAGCCCGGTCCCGCTCACCAGCTTCCTGACGTTGGGGCTCTGGCCGCTCTCGAGGAACGTTGCGCGCGCATAGTCGAGCACCGCCCAGTGGCGCTCCGTGAGCTCGGGGATGCCGAGTGCGTGCGCCATCTTCAGCGCGACCTCGTGGTTCCACGCGTCCGGATCGACCAGGAATCCCTCTGCGTCCAGCGCCACCCCGTCGATGACGCTCACCGCCACCGGCTTCGGGCGCGCCGGCGCCGGCGGGCCACGCGGCACGGGCGGCGGCACGCCGGTGGGCGCGAGCCTCGCAGCCAGGCGATCCCGGCCGGAGACTCGCTCCCGCTCGACGTGCCGGGCGCTGCGACCCACCTCGCGGAGCACCGCGAGCAGGACGCCCAACCCGCGCTGAACGTCCTCGTCGCGCGTGGCCCGGAGGGCTCCGAACATCCCGACCGGCCCTTCGTTCTCCGCCGACTCCACGACCTCGGACGCCTCCGACATCATCTGCAGCACCTTCGGTTGGGTCACGCTGCGCACCGTCTTCAAGATCGAGACGATGTTGTCGCCGAGCTGGCGCAGATCCTCGGGAGAGAAGCCGGTCACCACGCGATCGAGCACCGAGGCGGCCTCGCGCCCGAATGCAAAGTAGCCCCGTCGCTCGAGCGCATCGAGCTTCTCCGTCATGACACTCATTGCGCTCTTGGCGATCGGCATCATCTCGTCGATGAGCTCTTGCTGTTTCTTCTGCCGCTCGAACAGCGCTTCGATCCGAGCGAGCAGCATCTCTTCCGTGGTGGTCATGTCAGCTCCACTTGCCTGCCGTCAGCATCCGATGATCGAGCGGCAGCTCTTTGCCGGGCAGCAGCAGGTTCCAGTAGACCCATTTGAAGGCCAGCTTGCCCCAGTGGTTGACGTGGCTCTCCTCGAGCAGGGTGAAGGGACCGACACCTGGAAGTGGGAATCGCCCCGGGAGAGGCTCCGTCTCGTAGTTGAAGTCGATCAGCATGCCCTTGTCGTGACCGGTCTCGATGAAACAGTTCGAGTGCCCGTCGAAGGATTCGCTGGGCGCGCGCCCGTTCACCCAGTCGAGCACGTTCTGCTCCACCACCTCCGACTGGAAGTGCGCGACCGAGCCGGCCTTCGATGCGGGCAGATCGGTCGCGTCGCCCAGCACGAAGATGTTCGAGCGACCCTTCGCCATCAGACTGTGCTTGTCGGTGGGCACGAAGCCCAACGCATCACCCAGTCCCGAACGGGAGATCACCGGGCTGCCCTGGTGGAGCGGCACCGTCACCAGGAGGTCGTATTCGAGGTCGCGATCGTCGTATGAGCGAAGCACGCGACGCTCCTCATCCACCGAAGCCACTACGAAGCTGGGCTCCACCGAGATCTTCTTCTCGGTCAGGAGGTGGCCCAGCATGGCCGAGGCCCTCGGCTTGGTGAACGCGCCGTCGAGCGGCGTCGCCAGGACCAGGTCGACGCGGTCGCGCAGTCCTTTGTCGGTGAAGAACGCGTCCGCCAGAAAGAGCAGCTCGAGCGGTGCGACCGGGCACTTGATCGGCATCTCCGCGATGTCGAGGACCAATCGGCCGCCCTTCCAGCGCGCCAGCGTGCGGCCGAGCGCGGCCGCCCCTTCGACCGTATAGAAGTCGAAGACGTTCTCTCTCCAGCCGGGACCCACCAGCCCCTCGGTCGCCTCGGGCGCGACCCGCGCGCCGCTGGCGATGATCAGGAGGTCGTAGTGCAGGTCCTCGCCGGACGCGAACCGGATGCGGTTGTGCTCGGGCTCGATCACCTGGATGGACTGGAGCTCGAGCTCGGCGCGAGGGCCGATGCACGCGCGTCGGCTCTTGAAGAGATCGGCCTCGCGGAGCGCGCCGAAGGGCAAGAACAGCAGACCCGGCTGGTAGAGGTGGCGATCGTCTTCGTCGACGATCGTGATGCGCCACTCCTCCGGCAGCACGCGCGCGAGACGGTTGGCCATGATGGTGCCAGCAGTGCCGGCGCCGACGATCGCGATGCGTTTCATGACCTACCGTGAGACCGCAAGCGGTGGGCCAAGCACCGCCGAGGGCCCACCGCGAGGACGAGTTTCGGGGAAGAAACGCCGTGTTACTGCGATTTGCTCGCGCCGCTTCGAGGGGCATCCTCGTCGGCAGGGTCTCCTCCAGAGTGCTGATGATCCCTCGGCGTAACGCGGGCGCAACATCGTCGAAACGTCGATGGCGTTTGACGCTTCTGCGGCGCCGAGGCCCCCGGATTGCACCGCCGAGGGGCATGACGAAGAGCAGCGTCCCCGACGATCCCAAGACCCTGGAGAGCCTGCGTGACGAGCTCCAGCTGCAAGCCCATCTCTTCAAAGCAGAAGCTCGAACGAAGCTCGAGCGGCTCGAGAACCGATGGCACGAGCTCGAACGGCTTCGCCACCAGGTCGGGAAGGAGTCGACCCAAGCGGCACAGCATATCGCGCAGCAGCTCCTCGAGCAGTATCGACTGCTCAAGGACGACCTTCGCAAATGAACGACGGGACGACCATGAAGACATGTCAGGAGCTCTGCCACGAAGAGGAGCGGTCCGAGGTGTGAGGCGGTTGGCGGCTCGGTAACAGCACCACTCCACCTCCGTGTGGACAGCGTTGGCCGCGCCTATGCAACGGACACATCATCGAAAGGAGCTGCACATGGCGCTCGTACGTTGGGAGCCCTGGAAGGAGCTCGAGAGGTTCTTCGGACACATGCCGCGGTACGCGACCGAGAACGCGGTTGCGGAGTGGATGCCCACGGTCGACATCGAGGAGAACAACGAGGAGTACGTCGTGAAGGCGGAGCTCCCCGGACTCAAGAAGGAGGAAGTCAAGGTCACGTTCAAGGACGGCGTCCTCGCCATTCAAGGTGAGCGCAAGCAAGAGAAGGAGGAGAAGGACAAGAAGTTCCACCGGATCGAGCGCACGTACGGGACGTTCTATCGCGCCTTTGCGATCCCCGAGGAAGTGATCGAAGCAAAGATCCTCGCCGAGCAGAAGGACGGAATCCTCTTCGTCCACATGCCCAAGGGCGAGAAGAAGAACAAGGAAAAGACCATCGAGGTCAAGGTCCATTGATCTCCGTGAGACGGTAGCCGGCGCGGTGCGAACGAATCCCTCGTCGCTCGCGTTGGCTGCCGCCGGCTCTCGCCATCGGCGTCTCACGTGCCGGCGGCGGGGCGAGCGTCTCGACGGGTGGAGTGTCCCACGACCGAGCGAACAGGTAACCTCGGCTGCGCCCCAAGCGCCAGGCATCTCTCGTGGAGCCGAGACACCGTCGAGTGACTCGACGATCGAATCAGCCCTACCGTAATCCGCTCGCGAGAGCGGACACTGCTCGGCGTCGATTTCGTCTGCTACGATCGCAGCATGCACATCGGAGTCGTCCTCGGTCTCGCCGCGCTCGCCGCTTCGATCTACCTGTTGCTCCGCTCCGCGCTCCGCCCCTGGGCGCTCGGTGCCTTGGCCGGCAGCGCCGTGTCCGTGATGCTGGCGCTCGGTTGGATCAGCCTCCGGATCGCGCACGTTCCTCTCCAGCTGGTCCTCAGCCTCACGCTGGTGCTGTGCGGTGGATTCCTGGTCGCACGCGCCAGCGGAAAGGGTGACGTGAGCGCAGCGACGGTGGTCGCGTTCGTCGGGCTCGTGCGCCTCCTGAGCGTCTGACACCTACAGGCCCGCGGTCCTGTGGACGGCGCATCTCACCCCCCCTACGGTAGCCCGGGATCCGGCCTTGCGTCAGAATCGGCGGGATGCGCCGGAGGGTCTCGGAGGCGTCAATCCTGGCGATTTTCGCCTCGATGACGCTCGCCCGCTGCTTCGACGAGCCCGACTACTCCGGCCTTGCGTGCAGCGTCGAGGCTCTCTGCCCGCAGGGCTTCGTCTGCACGGAGCAGGGGGTCTGCGCGCGCCCCGGGGAGGACGCCGGCCGCCCCGACGGCGCCGTGCCGCCCGAGTGTAGCGGCCCGGGCGACTGCGACGCGCCCGGGCCGTGCGAGGAGGTCGACGAGCGGGTCGACTGCATCGCGGGCGTCTGTCGCTATCCGTCGAAGGTCTGCGACGACCCGCCGCCCGGCGAGTGCATCGACGGCGACACCAAGTACCGGAGCTTCTCAGGCGTCGGGAAGTGCGAGGCGGAGGAGGGCTGCGTCTATCCGGAGGTGGTCATCGACTGCCTCGACTGCGGCGCCTCCTGCCTCCTGCGCTGTGAGGGACTGGTGTGCAACGACGGCAACGGCGGCTGCCGCACCGAGGGCCACTGCGTCCCCGATGAGCCGCCGAGCTGCGCCTACGTGAGCGCGCCCGACTCCACGCCGTGCGATCTCGACGGGCTGACCGGCGACGAGGGCTACTGCAAGAGCGGCCTCTGCGTGGAGTGCGTCGAGGACGAACAGTGCGACGACGGCAACCCCTGCACCGAGGACCTCTGCCTCACCGAGACCAGCACCTGCTCGCACGCTCCCATCTCGGGGATCTGCGATGACGGTGACGCCTGTACGACGGTCGACACCTGCGTCGACGGCGCCTGCCTGGGGAGCGAACCCGTCGTCTGTGAGCCCGCGCCGGGACAGTGCTACGAGAGCCCGGGAGAGTGCGATCCGACCGACGGCGCTTGCGTCTTCACCTCGAAGCAACCGGGCGTGGCCTGCGACGACGAGAACTTCTGCACCACCTCGGACGCCTGTATGGAGGGCGACTGCGTCGGCAGCGCACCGCTCGACTGCGACGACCAGAACGCCTGCACCGACGACGGCTGCGATCCGACGACCGGCTGCACGCACACTGACAACGCCGATCCGTGCGACGACGGCAACGCCTGCACGCTCCAGGACAACTGCAGCGGCGGGCTCTGCACTCCCGGCTCGGCCCTCGACTGCAACGACGGCAACCCGTGTACGGCCGACGCTTGCGATCCGGCCACCGGGTGCACGCACACGTCCGTCCCGGACGACACCACCTGCACGTTCGCGGGCGGCTTGAGCGGCATCTGCCTCCAGGGCGCCTGTGTCGGCTGCGCCGACGATGCCGACTGCGACGACGGGAACGCCTGCACCACGGCGACCTGCGTCAACCAGACCTGCACCTACGCGAACAACACGAACACCTGCAACGACGGGAACGCCTGCACCTACAGCGACCACTGCGCGGGCGGCGTCTGCGCCGGCACCGCGATCACCTGCAGCAGCAATGCGTGTGTCACGCGAACCTGCAACGGCACCGCGACCTGCGCACAGACGTTCCACAACGGTGCTTCATGCGCAGACGACGGGAACGCCTGCACGAACGACGTCTGCAACGCGAGCGGGACCTGCACGCACCCTACCCGAGCGAACGGGAGCTCCTGCGGATCGAACTCCGCCAACCGGTGCTGCGGCGGGAGCTGCGTGAACATCTCCACCAACGAATCGCACTGCGGCGGCTGCAACACGGCCTGCAGTTCGGGTCTCACCTGCGAGACGGTCGCCAACACCACCTCGTGCTCGCCGCACCCTGCGAACACGAGCGGTCGCTGCCGCTGCAACGGTTCGAACGCGCAGTGCCCTCGAAGTCAGGTCTGCCGGACGGTCACGCCGTTCAACAACCGATGTGCGCCGAGCTCGGCGTCGAACTGCGCGTCGGTCTTCGTCGACGTGAGCAGTTGTCCGAACTATTGCCGCTACTGACCGGCTCGAAACGCCGACGGCACGGCCCTCCGAGGTCACCGTCACGCTCGACGGCAAGGGCGCCTCGCGGGTGAGGATCGCCGACCCCGCCGTGGCCTCGCTCGAGGGCTGTGCTCGTGGCGGCGGCACGGGCGCAAGAAGCAGGCCGACGTCTCGGTGGATGGAGTCCGGATGAAGATGTGATAGTCGCGGACCATGACGATCGAGGTCCGACCCATCACGGCCGGCGAGCTCGGCCGCTTCCGCGAGGCGGTGGTGACTGTCTTCGGCGGCGAGGTGGACGAGGATCCCGGCGGTGACGCCCGCCTATCCCGCCTGCTGGATCCTTCGCGGACCTGGGCCGCGTTCGACGCCGGGCACGTGGTCGCGACGGCCGCGACGTACGACCTCTCGATCTTTGTTCCGGGAGGCCTCGTCCCGATGGCCGGGCTCACGGTGGTGACGGTGCGTCCGACTCATCGGCGTCGCGGGCTACTCCGCCGTTTGATGGGGCTCCACCTCGAAGAGGCGCGCACTCGGCGGATCCCGATCAGCGGCCTGTGGGCGTCGGAGGCGCGGATCTACGGCCGCTTCGGATACGGCATCGCGGCGGAGGCGGACGGCGTGGAGATCGAGGGTGCGCATCAGCTCGCGCTCAACCCGCCGGGAGCGCTCGACGAGGTGGTCTGGCTCGACGAGACGGAAGCGCGCCGCGCGTTGCCGCCAATCTATGCACGCGCGACGGCGGGTCGTCCGGGCGCGCTGGTGCGCTCGGAGGTCTGGTGGAACGAGCGCCGCTTTCTCGAGGCCGCGTATATCCGCGGGGGGGCCAGCCGGCGCAGGCACGTGCTGGCGCGCCGCGGTGACCAGCCGGTCGGCTATCTGGCGTTCCGCCAGCGCGGCGGCTTCGCCCATCTCGGGTCCGGTCGGGTCGAGATCATCGAGCTGATCGGTGTGGACAGCCGCGCGGAGGCGACGCTCTGGAGGTTCGCGCTCCAGGTAGATCTGTTCCCCACGGTCGCCTGGTCGAATGCCCCGATCGACGACGCGCTGCCGTGGATGGTCGACGATCCGCGACGCGTGCATCGGCGCCGCGTCGATACGCTCTGGCTCCGGATCGACGACATCCCCGCCGCGCTCGGCACGCGCCGCTACGCGAGCGACGGCGCAGTGACGTTCGCCCTCGAGGGCGAAGTGTGGGAGCTGGTCGCGGAGGCTGGAACGGGTCGCTGCCAGCGGATCGAAAGAGAGCCCGAGCTCGAGATCGATCGTGACACGCTGGGGTCCCTCTACCTCGGCGGCGCGACCGCGTCCCGCCTCTCTCGCGCCGGACGTGTTCGCGGAGATCCTGCTGCGGTCGCCGTCGTCGACCGCCTCTTCTCCTGGCCGGTGGCGCCGTGGTGCCCCGAGATGTTCTGACCCCCTGCTCGAGACTCCTCGCGCCTTCGCTAGACGGCCGCGAAGTACGTCCTCATCGGAGCGAAGTACGGCATGAACCGTGCGAAGCGCCCAGGTCCGGCCGGCCTGAACGTTGCGGCGCAATCAGGGCTGGCCGTCACCGCGCTCGACGCTCGGCGGCTTCATCGCTCCGAGCTCGGCGGCGATCGCGCGCGCTGCCGCAATCCCGCTCCGCGCCGCGTGGTCCGAGTGGCTGCCTTGCGTCCAGTCTCCGGCGAGATGGACGCCGAGATCGGGCTGGCGGACCGCCTCGGCGAGCTCGTCGAGCGGTGACCGTCCCGGCGGAAACACGGCGAGCGCAGCGGGATGGTAGGTGTACACGTGGCTCCCCCGGACCTGCTGCTCGAACCCGGGCCAAAGCCGCTCGAGCTCGGCCTTCGCCTCGTCGACCTTGAGCTCGCGGGGGACCATGTGAAAGAGGCGCGCGCGTAGCCCGTAGACCAGCAGCGAGAAGACGTCGAACGGCTGGGAGTCAGGCGACTCGTGCTGGATCCCGTAGATCACACCGAGCGGACCGTCGCTGAGCACGGGGAGCACGGTCTCTCCGTCGATCTGGAACAGAGGCCTGACCTCCTTGGTGACCAGGAAGTGCACCACGGTGTACTGGCCGAGGCCGAGGGTCTGGATTCCGCGCAGGCGCTGCTCGTCGAGGGGTGGCTCGAAGACGATCTGATGGATCCGGAAGAAGGGGATCGCGAGCACCACCCGCTCCGCGTCCATCGTCCGGACGACGTTGTTCTCGAGGTAGGTGACCGTGACCTGGATCTTTCCGTCCGCATCGCGCCGCCGGCGAATGCCGGTGACGAGCGCCGACATCGTCTTCGGCGAACGGATTGCCTCACCGAGCGCGTGGATGAGCTTCGAGTTGCCGCCCTTCACATGGAAGTTCGGAACACCCTCCCCGAGGAAGATGCCGAACTCGAGCAGGCCGGCGAGCGCGCTGAACTGATCGGCGCCCGCCGCGAGCTCGCACTCGATGGTGAGGCGGATCCACTCCGACACCTTCCTCGGCAGCCGCAGGCGTTGCAGCCAGGCGGCGAACGAGATCGCCTGGAGATCGAGCACGCGCGCCGATCGGATTCCTTCTCTCTCCGCCTCCGCGCGGAGCCCCTTCGCCATCTCCATCCAACCGGCGAGCGCCTTCCGTTCCCGCGGGTCGAGGAAGCTCGCGAAGTAGGCCTCGGTGGTCGGCTGGACGTACGGAATCAGCTTGCCGTCGATGATCAGACTCGAGAACGGCGGCTCCGGCTCGCCGTCGAGCTCGACGCCGAGCGCCTTCGCGATGTCGAGGAGCGGGTTGCCTTCCCACATCTCCTGCATCCCGAACTCGGCGTCGAGCCCCTCCCCGTAGTACGCGGTCTGCACGCGACCGCCGAGCACGTCGCTCGCCTCCAGAAGGTGGATAGGGAGGCCCGCCTTCTCCAGCTCGTAGGCGGCCGTGAGCCCGGCGACGCCGCCGCCGACCACAATCACCCGCGGGCTCGACGCGACGGCCTGGGTCGAGCCGGCGTCGGGTTGCAGGTCCGGCTCGGTTCTCTTGCAGGCGACGAGGGCGAGGACGAAGAGCAAGGCGAACGCGCGCATCCGCGAACCAGACCTGCGAACCGAGCTGCGGTCAATCCACGCCGACGCGTCCGATGATGGTGGCTCGGATGCGGCTGGATCGACTCGGGCGTCGCGGACGCGCGCTCGCGGCGACAGTGATGGGGACGCTGACGTTGCCCGGTACGGCTGCAGACGAGATGTACGGTGTTCGCGTGACGGCCGACCCGAGCGCAGCGCCGGTGGCGGAGACGTCGTGTTCACGATCGAGGACGTTCCAGCGGGGACGTACTTCCGGCTCGCCTTCGTCGATGTCGACGGCTCGGGCGGGATGTCGTCGACGCCCGGCGACGACGTCGGGTGGTACGGACATTCGGGGCCGTCTGCACCGAATGCGTCGGTGCCGGAGTCGGCGCGGTCACCCATGACTGGTCTCTGGTCGTGCAGAAGCCGCATCGAGGACGGGGATCTCGAGACGCTCAACATCCCCTGATCGATCGAGACGCCGGGTCGCGTGCCCGAGCCGACACCCCGTGCCCAATATTCAGGTGCCCGCGTGGGCCCGTCGCTTGCGTGGGCCTAGGGTATGGCGACCCCCAACGACGTGGCGGGCCCAGGCCCCAACGGTCTGAGCGCACCGACCACCGGACAGGAACAGGAGATCCAGCAGCTTCGTGCCGAGGAGCAGTCCAGCATGCGGGCCTGGCTCGAGATGCTGGTCGACGATGCGCGGCACGGAAACGTCAAGGATCCCAAGAAGCGCAACATCAAGGGCCGTCGCGACAAGCTCGACGTCGCCAGCCGAATGGAGAAGCCGAGCGATGCGCTGGAGGGGGGCCGGTCGGGTCGGGCGCAGCCGGTCGAGAACGACGCCGCGTCGCGACAGACGAGGGACCCGGGCGAAGCCAGCCACGCCATCGCTTCAGCGAAGGGCGCGGTCGACGATCTGAAGTCGTTCCTGAGCGGGCGCAAGTCGCTCGTCGATCTCACCACGCTCGTATGATCTACGGCGTCGACATCCACCCGTTTGCCGAGGCCGTGCTCGTCTACTTCACGGTGGACGGTCGAGCCGCCGCCTCCCAGCTCGAGCCCGCCGCGTTCCTCGAGCAGCTCTTCGCCGCGATCGACCGCTTCCCCGCACGGGAGGTCGCTCCGATCGCGGACGACCTCCTGGCCGCCGCCCGCTTCTTGGAGATCTACGGGCGTCCGACGGCGGCCCGGATGGTCGCCGAGCATCTGGAGCGGTCGTCGCGACGGGCGATGGTCCGCGCCGGGGGCGTCGCTCTGCTCGCGGGTGCGGCCAAGAATCGACCACGCTCTCACGCCTCCGGAGCCCGAAAAGGGCGAGAAGCGGCCCTCCCTCGTGGAGGAGCGCTGGGACGACCTGTCCCCGGAGCGGAGAGAGCCGGCTCCGCCGCCTCGCCCACGACATCCTGGGCTAGGAGCGTGTAGCGCGTAAGCGCTCACGCGACCCCGGTCCGGGTCCCGGTCCCGGGGTTCTGTTCGCGTCCAACAGCGATGTGGGCATCGATCTGATTGTTGTCGCAGAATTCGATGTTGGTCGCGCTCAGATAGCGTTGATCGTCGTGAAGTGGGGATGACTTTCTCCAGCCAGATGATTTTCTGGGAGCCACTCGAGAGGGGACGGCGGGAGCAAGAACGATTGTCTCGGAGTCCAAGAACGGTATTGCTTCGCCACGAAACCATGGGATCAAGTCCAGGCGTCGAAGTCGATCCGCCCAACGATCGATTCCAGACGAAACGACCTCCAAGAACTTCTGCTGGTCAAAGTGGACGAGCTACCGCAAGCTAGCTTGCATGGTCACTTTCGATCACGAGAAGCTCGAGGTCTACCAGCTCGCCGTCGAGTATGCCGACATCGCTGAAGAGATCGCACAAGAACTGCAACCCGGTCACGCTCACGTCCGCGATCAGCTTCGGCGGGCATCCGATTCCATCGTGAACAACACCGCCGAGGGCGCCGGAGAGTTCAATCCACCTGAGAGGGCTCGCTTCTACCGGATGGCACTTCGCTCTGGCACCGAAAGCGCCGCCTCACTCCACACCTGCTTGAGGCGCCGACTCACCAACGAGCAGAAGGTCCAAGCCGCCAGAGCCAAGCTCAAGCGCGTTGTCGAGATGCTCACGCGCCTCATCAAGTCGATGAACGCACGCCGGGCTGCATGATCGCCATCGGGACCGGGACCCGGACCGGGCTCGCGGTAGCGCTACGCGCTACACGCTCCTAGCCTTCTCTAATCAGCTACCTTATCACCGGGTATCCTACATTCAGCCGAAGCCCTCGAAATGGGCCTAGAGGGGCCGTGATGGGGCGCTCGGAGGCCTGTATTCTCGCCTTTTATCAGCTAATACCGAGTAGTTAACGGTAATGCCCACATTCCACGAAACTCTCTGACTGTAGGTGCGATAAGTACTTCATACTACGTTCGTCTAAGGGCGGACACGGAGGAGAGACCATGAGCGGTGATATGAGACTCGGTGGCAGCGGAAGCGTTCAGACCGGCGGCAGCGGAAGCGTTCAGACCGGCGGCAGCGGAAGCGTTCAGGTAGGCAGCGGCGGCGCGAGCATTCAGCGCCCCAGCGGGAGCGGCAGCGTGCAGCAGGGCAGCGGCAGCGCGCAGCAGCAGGCCGGCTATTCGCAGCAGGAGAGCTACTCCAAGTCGCCGAGCCTCAAGAGCTTCTTCGCGAAGTTCGGAATCAACATCCCCTGATCGGGGAGCGTCGGACTCGAGCGAGTGTCGATCTCAGCCGGATCGACGGACGGCTCGCTCGAATTCAACGGACGCGGGAACTCGGCTGACGACTCAAGACAACGAAGAGACGGGTTCGCAAGAGCTCGAGGGGCGAGACATGGATCTTCTATCATTCCTCAGGGGCGAGGACACCTCGCGGCGTTACCGCGAGATCGACACTCTACCGACCGGCGAGCCGACCCGATTTCGCCGCGACGACGACGAGCCGAAGATCGGTTCGTCCCACGACCGGTATGAGACCGCCCGGCCTCAGCTTCCCGTGACGCGCCCGCTCGAGCGGCTCAACACGGACAGGAGCTACGTCCGGATCAACAGCAACAAGACGCCGACGCTGAGCGCCACCGAGATCCTCGAGGCCGGCTCCGAGCGCGACGACCTGCTCGACCGCTACGGCCGCTACCTCACGGTGCTGGCCGGTACCGCGAAGGGCACCACTGCGGGCGCAGCACCCGAGCCGTTCAGCGCTTCGCGCGACGGCTGGAAGGCGTCCGTCACGGCGACCGAGGTCTCGATCTCGGATCCCAAGGGCCGCCAGCTCACGCTGGGAATGAAGGACGAGAAGCCGCACCTCAAGGGGCAGCTCACCGAGGGCCTGAAGGGCTTCCTGCTCTCCGCGTTCGAGCACCTCATGGTTCGCGAGGGCGTCCACGAGCAGCCGTCGGCGCAGGAGGTCGATCAGAACGTCGCCCAGCTCTTCCTCCACCTGCTCGGCCCGGGCGGCCGGTTCCAGAAGAACCGCCTGCCCACCAGCGAGCGGTTCGCCAAGCCGAAGCTCCTGGCCTACGACCTCAACGGGACCGCCGAAGGGCGCCCCGGCATGGGTACCGCCACCGACGTCCTGAACCGGATGGGCTCGGCGAGCGTCATCACGACGACCGTCGGGGCCGAGAGCGGCGAGCGCGCGATGAAGTCCGCGCAGGCCGCGTTCACCGGCTATCACGGCGGCTCCGAGGTTCGTCCCGGCGGCGGCAACAAGGTCTACGCGGGCATCGGTGCCGCGTACGGGCTCGAGGAGAGCCAGCTGAAGCATCAGCTCGCGGTGATCGGCGACAGCTCGACGGATGCGCCCGGCGACGTGGCGGACGTCCTGTTCGTCCACAACAGCGCGCGGACGCCTGCGGAGGCGCTCGAGGTGCTGTTCCGGGAGCTCGACCGGCGGGGTGAGGGCAGCTTCTTCAACGGCATCAACAGCCTTCGTGGCGACCGGCGGGGTCCCGTCCAGGCGAGCGCTGGTCCGCTCACGTTCAAGATCGAGAACGCGCGCCCCGGCAAGTACGAGATCCCGACGATCTCGGATCTGCAGGTGAGCTTCTCCGCGCAGCAGCTGGCGGAGGCCCTCGGGGCGCACAGCGACGTGCCCTCGATCGCGACCGTCGCCAAGCTGGCCCGCAGCTATCTGTCCGGCGTCGACGACGCCCGGTTCGCGTCGATCGCGACCGAGCTCGCGAAGACCCCCGCCCGCGGCGCGCTCGCGGAGCAGGTGCAGCTTCGCGTCGGCCGGCGGCAGCGCGAGATCGGCGCGGCTCAGGAGAAGGCGGCCCAGCTGCTGCGCTCCTCGCGGACCGATTCGGCGAAGGAGATGATCTCGGCTGTCTCGGGGCTCATCTCGACGGGCGATGCCGGGGTGCTCCAGACGATCACCGCCGCGGTTACGGCGTTCAACGAGGCCCAGAAGGACAAGCGGCCCGCGCGTCGTGCGAGCATCGCCTCCTTCATCGAGCAGGCGACCTCCCGGATCTCGAGGCTGATCGATCGGGCCGAAGACGGCGAAGTGGCCTTCCCGAAGTCGGGCGGCATGTTCTCGTCGGGCACCAGCAAGCGTCTTCGCGAGCTGAGCGAGGACATCTCGTCGTCCCGAGATTGCGAGAAGGGGCTCGAGCTGCTCGACGGCGCGCTGGAGCTCGGCTCGCAGAAGAAGGTCGACCCGGACGATGTCGAGATGATCCGCGTCTCGACGCTGGAGCGGCTCCTGGAGGCGCTTCCGGCGCACCTCGAGCGGCTCGACGCTGCGGAGTCGCAGGTCGGTCGCCAGCTGTCGGAGCTCCTCGAGCGCGGCAGCGGAGCGGTCCGAACCCAAAACGAGATCTGGACGGCCATCGGCCGCGCCTACGCGGAGTGAGCCGTGGAGCTGGGACGCATGGAGATCGCGATACCGTCGACCTGGGAGGATCGCTCGACCTACACCTTCATCGCACCGCGCGAGAAGGCGAGGATCGGACCGAGAGCTCAAGACGACGGGTTCCGCTCGAACGTGGTGGTCACCGTGGGACCGGAGGGGAAGGCCGACGGGTTGGACGCGGCGACGAAGAGGGCGATCGCTCAGGTGCGAGACAACTTCGGTGAGGTCGCGATCGAGATCGAGAACGGCCCCGAGATCTCCGGTCAGCCCAGCCGCCGGTTGAGCTACCGGATCATCGAGCCCGGCGGAGCGCTCGCGCTGTTCCAGGCCCAGTACCTCGTGGAGGTCGACCGTACGGAGCGGATCTTCACGTTCACGACCGCAGCCGTAAACGCCAAATCGATGCTCCCCGCCATGGAGCAGATGATCCAATCGGTGCACGTTCGCGCCGCACGCTGAGGAGAGGACCGATATGACCGCCGCAATCAACCAGCAAGTCGTTCAATACATCGGTGATCGCTTGCGCACGGGGTTCAGTGGCGCGGTGCAGACGACCACCTGGCCGCAGGTGCTGCAGAACGCCGCCCGCCTCGGCAACCCGGTCGGCGAGATCCGCTCGGGTGACGATCTCGCGCGCGTCCCGCGGAACCAGCAGCTGCGGGCCGTCTACTTCCCGAGCGATCCGGGCGGTCCGGTCGTTCGCTGGGGTACCGGCACGATGAATCAGGTGCTCGGCGGCGGCAACCACGATCACTTCCACCGCTCGGGCGACAACGTCACCAACGGCAAGCAGGGCTATCTGACGATCGACAGCAGCGGGAACATGACGATCCAGTAGGAAGCGGACGAGGAAGGACGACCACGATGTTGCGCAAGGCCGACCAGACGGATCGAAGCGGAGCGACCAGGGTGATTCATCCGTCGCCCGCGGCCGAGCGCCGTCGGCTGCGCGATCCGGAGAGCCTCGCCGCGCTTCACTCGGCGCGCCGGGTGACGCTCTCGGCCGCGGATCGAGCTCGGCTGGCGAAGATAGAGTCGGGCGCGACGCCGACCTACGAGGCGCTCACCGAGCTGGTCAGCCTGGTCAACGCGAAGAAGCTGTCACCCGAGGAGGCGATCCTGCGGGTCGATGCCAAGTCGATGGCGAAGCTGCAGCTGCCGCAGTTCGCCACCGAGCCCACGGACCCGCCGGCCGCCTCCGGCCTTGGCGTGTCGAACGGATGCGCCAGCGGGATCGCGGTGTTCGATGCGAAGCGGGCCGCGGAGCTGGTCGCCCAAGGCGAGAGCGTGATCCTGGTGGTTCGAGAGATCACTCCGGACGAGGTCGCCGAGATGGCCAAGGTGCAGGGCGTGATCTGCACGATGGGCGACTACTCCTCGCACACCTCGGTGCTCGCACGCGACTACGGGATTCCGGCCCTGAACGGCAATCACTTCGACGTCGACGGCGGCGCGCGCTCTGCGGATCTGGGCGGCGTGAGGATCAACGAAGGCGATCGGATCAGCATTCGTGTCGAGGGCGCCGACAAGGCCGAGGTCTTCGACAAGGAGCAGAAGATCGTGACGCACGCCGATCAGGCGAGCTTCAAGACGCTGCTCTCCTGGTGTCAGGCCTTCAAGGGTATAGACGTGCGCGCAAACGCGGATCTCCCCGGCGCCGTCACGCGCGCGATCGAGACCGGTGCGTCCGGTGTGGGGCTGGTGCGGACCGAGCACATGTTCTTCGGCGACCGCCGGAAGACGCTCCAGGCTGCGATCCTGACCCAGATGCCGGAGGAGCTCGACGCCCGCCTGAAGGAGCTCGAGCAGTTCCAGACCGAGGACTTCATCGGGATCTTCGAGAACGCCCAGGGCAAGTCGGTGTCGATCCGCCTCATGGATCCGCCGCTCCACGAGTTCCTCCCGGCGCGCTCGGAGGCCCGCGCTCGCTTGAACGTCGAGACGCTGGCGCATCGGTTGAACCTCGACCCCAAGGAGGTCGAGGCCAAGCTGCGCGAGAACCCGATCTTCGATCGGTGGGTCAAGGTCGACTTCGATCGGCTGTTCTTCACGGCCGAGCAGGAGTCCGACGAGATGATGGCGCTGGCCGAGGCGATGGACTTTCCGCCGGAGCTCATCCACGACCTGGCGAAGCCTCTCCACGAGGTGAACCCGATGATGGGTCTCCGCGGCGTACGCCTGAGCGTTGCCAAGCCCGAGATCTACGAGATGCAGGTCCGCGCCATGTTCGAGGCGGCGGCGAAGGTCACGGCCGAGGGGACGCCGGTCGATCTGAAGATCATGATCCCGCTGGTCAACACGCCGGAGGAGGTCGATCACGTCCGCGGCATCATCGAGCGTGCGAAGAAGCAGGTCTCGGACCGTGTGGGGCGCGATCTCGACTATCACCTCCTGGTCATGGTGGAGACGCCAGCGGCGGCGCTGCGCGCGCACGAGCTGGCGGACCGCTGTGACGGCTTCTCGTTCGGCACCAACGACCTGACGCAGTTCACGCTGGCGATGAGCCGCGGTGATGCGGCGCCGGTGCTCGACGCTTACAAGGGCGCGGGGATCTCGACGGTCGATCCGTTCCAGAAGATCGATCCCGAATCGGTCGGCAAGCTCATCTCGGTGGCGATCGGCTTTGCGCGTCACTCCGGAACGACGGAGCGACCGGACTTTCCGGCCGGCATCTGTGGCGAGCAGGGCGCGGATCCCGCGACGATCGCGGCCGCGCGCGAGTGGGGCGTCGACTACGTGTCGGTGTCGCCGTACCGGGTCGCGACCGCGCTGGTGGCCTCGGCCCAGCAGAACATCGAGGCCTCGAAAGACACGGGCAAAGATCGCGGGCTCAAGCTGGTCGATCTCCTGGCAGCGAGGAGCAACTCTTGAGCGCATTCTCCCCAGAGTCCGGTGCGCGTCCCTTGGTGGTGAAGGATCTGGTCCTTCCGGTACCGACCAACTGGACCGTCGAGGAGCCCAAGCAGAAGGGCGTCCGTGTCGATGTCGGTCTGCTGTTCGCGGTGGAGGCGGCAGACGAGGACGTGTTCGTGCGGACCCACAAGGCGCCGCGCTTCGAGGGACGTCTTCTCGTGGAGTGCGAGCCCCTCGAAGGCGCGCTGACGCCGTACTTCGACGAGCGGATGGCGCAGTTCACGAAGAACATCCCGTCCGCGCGGGTGGTGCGCCACGAGGCGATCGACCTCGCCGGCAATGAGGCGATCCTCCGCGAGCACCTACTCACCGGACCCGGCGCGGCGCTGTATCGCCAGCGGCTGGTCGCGACGTCCCACGAAGGGACGGCTTACATCCTCGGCATGACGAATACGGCGGGTGCCGTGTTCGATGCGGCTGTGCGCCTGTTTGACGAGTGCCTCGAGCATGCATCGTGGCGGCTGGATTCCGAAGATTAGACGAAAGCAACGATAGGAGAGAGCGAGCAATGGCAACCCTGAACGCGACGACCTGGCAGCAGGCGAGGACCTACGTCGACAACTTCTTCCGAACCGGCGACATCAGCGGAAACGGGAACATCCAGATTCCCGTGCCGAAGACCGCCGATGAGTTCGTACCGGTCGCGGAGGTGGTCTTCCAGCAGATCATCGCGCAGCACGGCGGTGATCCGAACGCGTATCACAATCACACGGGCACTGCGGGCGGCTTGATCGCGATCCTCGACAAGATCCGCACCAGCGGCAACCCGGCGCTGGCCAAGAGCCTCGCGCAGTCGATCTATGCGAACGGCTCGGGCGTGGGTTACGTGGCGACGTCGCAGGGGCAGGTGCAGTTCAAGGGCACGAGCGGATGCACGCGCTCCGACCTGGGCGCCTACCTTCAGGGTGGCGGCGTCTTCGGTGGCATCTGGGCCGGACGGCAGTAAGCCCTACGATCTCTTTGTGAAGATCCTGAACCACCTCGGTGGTCCACGGTCTCCCCGGTGGAGGGCTCCGCATGGAGAGCGCCCGTCCCGCGCTCTATGCGGAGACCCTCCTTCTCTTCGAGCCGCTAAGGATCGCCACCGGTGCAAGGTCGCCCGGCATCCGTAAACGCGCGCGCAACATGGCTGGATCGGCGCCGGCCGTGCTATGCGCTCAGCCATGCACGCGACGCATGTACATCGCCTACGGGTCCCGTACAGCGATACCGACCCTCGCGGTCACGTGTGCTTCGCCAACTATCTGACGTACTTCGACGAAGCACTCGGCGGATACTTTCGCTCGATCGGATTTCCCTGGCTGCGGCTGGTGGAGCTCGGTGTCGACCTCGTCCACGCCAACGCGAAGGTGTCCTATCACGCGCTGGCCGCGCTCGAAGAGGTGCTCGACGTGGAGGTGTCGATCGCGAAGGTCGGTGCTGACAGTCTCACCGCCTCCTGCGCCGTGAAGAAGGAGGACGGATCGCTGGTGGCGACCGGAGAGCTGGTCAGCCGCTGCGTCGATCGCGAGACGATGAAGTCGACCCGCGTTCCGTCGCTGATCCGTGATGCCATCCGAGCCTCGTAAGGCGATCGTCTTTCATCCGAGCCAGCGGCCGTCCGTGGTCCGCGCGCGTTTGATCGAGGCGGTCGAGGCCCGGCGGATCCCCGGCCGTTTCCTCTATGATTCGCCGGCCCAGGCGTCGCGCTACCTTGCGTATCAGCGCGCCTGGGCGCCGCGGGCCCTCGGCGGACTCTACGATCGGGCCTTCGCGGCAGCCATCGCGCGGACGGAGCGGCCCTACCGTTGGGTCGGCCTCGGCTGCGGCGGCGGGGCGCGCGATGCGCGGTTCCACGAGATGGCCGGCGTGCCCGCGCTGCTCACCGACACCAGCCCGTCGCTGCTCCTCGAGGCGATGGAGCGGATCGTCTCCGCCGAGGGCCTGGCCGTAGATCTCGAGGTGCAGCCGGAGCGCGCGGCGTTCGGAGAGGACCGGGCGCTCTTCGGAGCGTTCGGGCTCCTCCCGAACTTCGAGCACGGGTCGTTCTTGGGCTGGCTGTCGGCGCTCCTTCGGGCCGGCGAGATTCTGTTGCTCTCTGCGAACCTGGCGCCGGACGGGGACCGCGCCGCAATCGTGGCCCAGTACGACAACGCCGAGGCGCGCGCCTGGTACGGCGGGGCGCTGTCGGAGCTGGGGCTGTTCGACGCCGAGGTCGTCGTGCGCGCCGCCGGGACCGACGAGGTCTGGCGCATCGAGGTCGAGGCTCGCCCGCGGCGGGATCAGGTGCTCTCGATCTTCGATGCGAGCATCCCGATCGCGAGGGATGAGCCGCTCGGGCTCTTCTCCTCCACGCGCTTCACCGCCTGGGCGCTCCCGCCGATCTTCGAGGCGGCCGGGCTCGCGCTCCTCGAGCCCTTCGTCCATGAAAGCGGCGAGGAGGGCGTGTACCTGCTCTCGAAGGTCACTTCGCCGCGGGCAGGAAGCTGAACGCCGCTCGCAGCTTCTCGCGTCCGCCGGTCTCCACCACCTCACCGTGGGCCAGCGTGATGCGATCGAAGTCCCACTCGAGGATCCGATCCATCGAGGCCCGGACCGCCGGCTTGTCACGAAAACAGAAGCGGACGATGCGATGAGGCCCGAAGCGACCGGCCGCGCCGACGAACCAGTAGAAGATGCGGGCGCCCTGCGTCCGATCCTTCGGCACGTTGAAGACCAGATCGGTCAAGAGGAGCGTTCGGCTGGCCACGTGGAAGAAGGCGACCTCGTTCATCGCCGGCGCGCCGCGGACCCAGACCTGCTCGAGCTGGCCTCGCCAGAGCTCGGGTGCCTCGTCGTCGAGCACGCCGGTGAAGGCGACGTCCTTCCGCTTCCGGTCGAGGCCCTTCGGGCCGTAGATCGCAGCGGAGGGATAGGCGGTCGCGTAGTCGCTGATGAAGAGGTGGTGCAGGAGACAGGGTGCGACGATCGCGCGCACCTCGCCGAGGGCGTCGAGGGCCTCCTTGGTCTCGGCGTCGAGCCGGACCGGTGAATGGACGAAGAGCCCCCCGTTCGCGAGTCGGACGATGGTCATGCGGGCTCCGACGTCGCCCACCGGGAGTGGGAGCGGCCGGTCGGCGACGTAGAGGTCCGGGGCCAGAGATCGCAGGGCGCTCACCGGCTCGGTCTACCGCGATGCGGCCGTGGACGACAATGCGGTCCGCGCACGAGCGCCGCTCCAGTCGGCGGCCAGCCGGAGGAGGTCGACGTGGAGACGCTCGGCCTGGGGCCCCGCAGACGGCGTCCCACAGCGCGCCGACATCGAGGTGAGACGAGCGCGGGCGCCTTCGATCCGCGCCGCGACCTCGGGCGCGGGCGCCTCCGAAGCGATCGCCTCCATCACGCGGGCGATCGCGAGCCTGCAGATGGGCGCGTCGTCTCCGACGAGCACCAGGTACACGAAGCGATCGGCGAGCCTGATCGCGAGCGGGCGATCGTCTGCGGATGGGGTCACCGCGCCGACGGCCGAGAGATAGGCGGTGAGATCACGCGCGCCGTCGGGACCGAGCTCGAGCGCGAACGTTCGGTCGTACCAGGTGACGACGTCCTCGAGGCGAGCGTGGCGCCCGTCGTGGAAGTAGGGCGCGGTCTCGGCGAGGCCGAGGAGCGTGGGGGTCTCGACGCCGTCGTCGAACGCATCGGGGCCAGCGGCGCGGGCGGTCTGGTGGCGATGGATCAGACCGTCCCGAAAGTAGGCACTGGGCACGTGGCAGTCGGCGCAGGCCCGGCCGTCGAGGCCGCGGAAGCGCCGAAAGAAGATCGACTCGCCGCGGTGCGCAGCCGCGGAGGCCGTGCGCCTCAAACGACCACGTCGATCCAGGAGTCGATTCGGGAGGAAGTCCAGCTCGCTCACGTAGCGGGTGAGAGCGGACAGGGCACGGTCGGCCAGCGGCGGGCCGCCGAGCTCGTCGGTGACGACCTGGGCGATGAAACGATCGAGCGACTGAATCCGTCCGTCGTGCCCGTAGGGGGCGGTGTAGCGCGCGCCGCGAAGCGAGGGGATGTTGATCGCGTCCGCCTCGCCGTCGTCGTGCGGGTGAAAGAAGTCGCTGGTGAGATCGACGTTGCCTGGACGATCGCTGAGGCCGGGCACCGCCAGCGATCGGTGCGCCGCTCCGTTCGGGTGGCAGGTGTCGCACGAGACACCCAGGCCCCCGGCCTTGGCGCCGAGGATCTCCGGCGAGTGGTAGAGCAGGTCGCCGAGCACGAGATCGAGCGACCGGCGGGCCCGTCCCGGTCCGTAGCCGTCCGGGTGGCGTGCGAGCGTCCGCAGGCGTCGGGCCGGCGCCGGTGACAGCGGAACGAATCCTGCCGGGGGAGGCGCGCTTGCGAGCAGAAGCGCGATCGGGATCGCGACCGGCATCGGCTCAGAGGGGAGTCAGCTCCGTGCGGGCCTCGATCACCGTGGTGATCGGCGCTTCGACCACGACCATCTTCGACATGAGCCGGGTCTCCGTGTTCGCGTCGCTCGGCACCACCCGGCCGGAGCCGTCCTTGAGCGCGCCGAAGGTCACCCGGAAGCCGTAGCGTTTGCCGTCCTGGGCGCGGGCGCTTCCCGTGAACTCGACGTACATGTCGGCCTTCTTCACCTGATCCTGGTCGAAGGTGATGGGCGACCCGGGGCCGGCGGGCTGCGCGTAGCCTTCCAGCCCGACGCTCACCTTGGTCTCGAGCGCTTCGATCGTGACCTCTCCGACGCCCGAGATCGTCCCGGTCGCCGGCTTGGCGAGGTGTGACGTGAAGCGATACTCGCCCCCTCTCTCGGGCCCGAGGAGGGTGGCGGTGCCGTCGACGATCGGGCTGACCGCGACGTCGAAGGAGAGGCCGGCGCCGCTCTTCATGATGAGCGTCTGGGCGCCGTCGCGGTCCCAGTCGATCGTGCAGTGCAGCTCGGCGTCGCCGAGGAGGACCGCGGGCGGGTCGTGGGGCGCGCTCTCTTCCACGCCGCCGCTCTTGCAGGCCGGGGCCAGCAAGAGGGCGATCAGCCCGAGCGATGGACCCATTCTCATCGAATCGAGAGCAGACGCGATCGGAGGCGGCCGCGCAATCGTCCGGGTGGCAGTGGATGATCCGGGCCGGTCCCGGATGTTGGGCTCGCATGTTCTCGGCGCTGTTCTGTTGCTGTCCCTTGGCACCGGGCTTCGCGTCCGTTGCAGAGGGCGTCGAGCACGCCGCGCTGCCGCTGACACCGAAGCCGGCGATCGGCGACGGCCAGCTCCACGTGGTGCGGATCGATCTGGACCTGTGCGGAAGCGACGAGACCGGGTTCAACGAGAACGACGACAACCCTCGGCAATGGCCGTTGCCTAACGTTCTCGGCGTGGAGTGAAGCAAGCCGGCTCGATCTGAAGGCGTCTAAAATCGAGCACGGGCATCGGTCATCAGACCAAAACTGCCAGGATACACGTGACGGCGGGGGTCCGTTCGATCCATCGATCGAGCCATGCGGACGGTGAATCTTCGAGCACCCGCGATCGCGACGATGTTCACGCTCGGCTTGTTCGCGTCATCGGGATGCACCGAGGGAGGCGCCGGGCTGGGCGATCCGGACTCGGGCGTTGCGGTCGAGCCGGACGCGAGCACCGGCTACGACGCCAAACCGATCGAGGACGCGGCGCTCGAGGATCCGAACCCCGACGCGGCGGTCGAGGTCGACGCGGGGCTCGAGACCGACGCGGGGCTCGAGGCTGACGCCGCGACGCCAGATGCAGAGCCGGCGGACGCGGATGCTCCGGACGCCGAGGCCCCCGACGCCGGCGCGCCCGACGATGCCGGCGTTGCGGACGGCGGTGCGCCGGCGGGGCAGATCCAGACGGTGTTCCTCATCATCATGGAGAACCACAACTGGTCGGACATCTCGGGCAACACCACGGACGCGCCGTACATCAACGACACCCTTCTACCGATGTCCGCGCACGCGGAGGGCTACACCGGCAACGCGCACCCGAGCGAGCCGAACTACGTCTGGTTGGTGGCCGGACGCCGGCTCGGCATCTACACCGACAGCGCGCCGGCGACGAATCACCAGGCGACGCACGAGCACCTGGCGTACCTGCTGGATCAAGCCGGGGTGACCTGGCGGGAGTACGCCGAGGACATCACCGGCACCGAGTGTCCGCTCACCGACATCGGAGGCTACCGTCCGAAGCACAACCCGTTCGTGTTCTTCGACGACCTCACCGGGAGCAACGATCCCAACGACGCCGATTGCATCGCCCACAACCGGCCGTACTCCGAGCTGGCCGGCGACCTCCAGCAGAACAGCGTGGCCCGCTTCAACTTCCTCACGCCCAACCTCTGCAACGACATGCACGACGACTGCGACACCAACGGCCTGCAGCAGGGCGACCTCTGGTTGTCGGAGAACATCCCGATGATCATGAGCTCGCCCGCGTACCAGAACAACGGCGTCATCATCATCACCTGGGACGAATCGGAGTTCTCGCTGACGCACTGTCCGCTGGCGAACTGCTCGATCGGGATGATCGTGATCTCGCCGCTCGCCAAGGTCGCGTACAGCAACAGCACCTCCTACGATCACAGCTCGACGCTCAAGTCGTTGCAGGAGATCTTCGGCGTGACGCCGCTCCTGGGCGCTGCTGCCGACACCGGCACCTCGGACCTGTCGGATCTCTTCCTGACGTTTCCTTGAGCCCGCTCAGTGACAGTCGAACAGGCCGAGAGGACCCGACGCGTAGAACGACTCGATCACCTGGGCGATCGAGTCCGGTGAGACGGCGCCGGCGGGCGTGTCCTCCCAGCATGCCGTGGCGGTCGAGCCGCAGACGGGCAGATCGAAGCAGTTGGGTGGGACGTCGATCATCGAGCGCATGATGGCCGGCTCGCCGTAGGAGGGGATGCCTCCGATCAGCACCAGCTTCACGTTTTGCGGCCGAACCTCCAGCACGCTCGTGTACGGGTCCTCGGGATCGCCGTCGACGACCAGCACGTCGGCGAGCTTACCGACCTCCAGCGTGCCCACGTCGCCGTCGATCGCCATGTGCTTCGCGGCCAGGCTCGTGATCATCTCGAGATACCGCTGCTCGGTGAACGTGCCCGGCCAGCGGGTGGCCACCAGCTGGCGGGCGTAGCGAGCCTCGTGGAGCGGGTCGTCCTCGCCGGAGGGTGTCCAGTCGGGCGCCAGCGAGATCGAGACGCCGGCCGCGAGGGCGGCGGGGACGTCGAGTGTCTCGCCATAGAGCGTCATGTTGGAGGAGGGCGACCAGATGATCGGCGCGCCCGCCGCCGCCACCATCTCGAAGTCGGTGCCGGTGAGCGCGGTCCCATGGATGATCTTGGTCTCGGAGCGGAGCAGACCAAACATCACGAGATCGTCGAACTCGTCGTGGGCGCGCGTCGAGATCCCCTCGGCGAGATGGATCATGTAGGCGTTGACCGCTCCGGAGTCCATGTCCGCGATCAGCGCGGCCGCCGAGGTCGCGTTGAGCTGGCCGACCCCGAGCGTGTTGGTGCGCATCCGATCGGCGGCGAATCCGTTGTAGCCGCTGCTCAGCTCCGGGTTGCGCACCAACCAGCGGAAGCAGGTCCGCGCCTGAGGCGCGCCCAGTGCCGTAGTGACGCCATTGACCAGCTCCCGAAGCTCGCCCCACTGCACCATCGCGCAGAAGCTCGCCGCATCGTTCTTGTTCATCGAGTACGGCGCGGTGAAGGCGTCGTAGGCGGCGTCGTTCTGCCAGTCGGTGTGATCGACGAACATCACTCCCGGCGTCCACTCCGGGAGCCAGTTGTAAGCGAGGTGGTTGTGCGGATCGACGAGGCCGGGGAGGATCAGGGCGCCGGTGTCGATGATCGAGGCGCCGGCTGCCTGCTGGGTGCAGTCGCCGACCGAGCCGGTGCACGCGACGCGACCGTTCTCGAGGTAGACCTCACCGGGGACGATCGGAGCGCTCGCCATGGTGAGCACGGCGCTTCCGCGCAGGAGGATCTTTCCGGGGTCGCCCGGCGTCACGACCGAAGCATCTCCGGTGGAGGCATCGCGGAAGCCCGCGTCCGGAGGCGGGGGAAGGCCGGTGTCGCGCGGACCGGAGTCCGGAGGCGTCACCGTGCCCGAGTCCTCCAAGGGCTCGCCCGCGTCCTTGGCCGGCCCGCCGTCCACCCGGGGCAGACAGTAGACGCCGACGCGCTCCTGATCAGGGGGACAGCTTCCGTCATCGCCGCCGCCGGGCTGGCAGCCGGCGACCGCGACGGCGACCGCGAGGGCGACCGAACGCATGGAGACGAGCATAGCAGGTACGCAACGGTATTCGTGAGGGCGCGAGGTCGGGCGACGGCCGGATGAAGTCCGGCGATCGTCGTCTTGCGACGTCTCTACCTTTCAGCATCCGCCGAGGACGGCCACACCGAGAGGCTGAGAACCGGCCCTAAACCGTTCCAGCTCATCCGTGAGGATATGCCGCTTCACGCCGGACTTGGCGCGATCGGTGGGATTGGTCCCGCTGCGCACCATGGCTGGAACCGAGCGTGACACGTCGACCCAGCCGGTCCGAAAACCTCCGGACCGTTCCGCGTTTCCTGTTTCGCTCGTTCTGCTCATTCGCTATTCAAAGCGGCCGTTGTTGCATCGTGCTCGATCGAGTGTTCTGCAGAGTCGATGCAGGCAAGATTCGCAAGTCTTCCGGACGCCCTGTGGAAACGCATTGAGCCGTGACTCCCGAAGCGAGGTCCAAGGCCGCGGGGAGGTCGCCCGCGGGTTGCGGATCGCGTCGTGATGGCAGGTATCGTCTATCGCCTTCGGACAGGGTGCCAGTGGAAGGCTTTGCCGCGCGAGTTCAGCTCCGGTTCGACGTGCCACAGTCGATTCGCGGCATGGTGCGCAGCAGGGATCTTCACCGCGATCTTCGCTGAGCTGCTGCGGTACTGTAACAACGCAACCACCCCACCGGCTCTCGATACGGGTCCTTCTCGCTGACCGATTGCAGCTTCTCGTCGAGCGCACGCTGCCGTTCCTCGAGGCTCTCGATCACCTGGAGATAGTGGTCGAACACCGTTTGGTCGGCCTCGTGCTCGAAACGCAGGGTGCGAAGCCACTGGCGGTGCTTCTGAGTCCAGGCCTTGCCGCCGAACAGGAGAGCGCCCCTCAGCAGCAGTTTGCCCAGGCGATGCCGAGCTCTCTGGAGGTCTTCGCGAACGTCTTCACGGCAGCGGCAAAGATCCCGCACCGCCTCCTCCGCCTCGTTCGGCGGATGTACCTCCGTCAGCGTCCCCGCACGCAGGTACTCTGCCAGCTTCTTCGCGTCCCGTCGATCGGTCTTGATGCGCTCACCCGGCTTCACAGGAATCAGCGACGGCGCCACGACCTTGCACCTCACCTCCGCCGCCTGGAACTGCCGCTGCAGCGCGTAGCCGCAAGGCCCAGCTTCATAGGCGACCACCAGCTCGCCGACTGCCTCCTTCTTCAGCTGCTTGATCAAGCGCTTCACCGCCTTTTGCTGGTTCGGCTCCCGCCACTGGAGCGCACCCTCACGATCTGGATGAAGCACGCAGACGTCGATGAAGTTCTTCGATGTATCCAGTCCGACGAAAGTGGTAGCTTGCTGCACGACCGGCCTCCTTCGTATGCGGCTCTGGCGTTTCCGGACGCCAACCCGCGATGGGGCAGCAGCTGTTGCAACCCCGCTTTTGCGAACGGGTCCGGTCCTATTCTTCTTCCTGCCTACACGCGCCTGCGACTCTTTGGACTTCCCTTGTGGTACGACCGCTCTCCTCCGCCGGCCTCGCGACCGGGCGCAGTCGTTCCATATGGTCTAAGCGTCGTCCCCGATCTGGATGCTCCTCTGGTAGTCGATCGGGATGAGGAGGCGCTCGTAGATCTCGGCGTCGGCCTTCAGGAAGCAGCAAAAGATCACCTTCTCGGGGAGCTCCGACTGCTCGAGGAACGCGCGCACGTGCCCGATCGCGATCCGCGCGGCCCGCTCCTGCGGGAAGCCGTAGACGCCGGTGCTGATGCACGGGAAGGCGAGGGAGCGAACGCGGTGCTCGGCCGCCACCTCGAGCGCGCGCTGGTAGCAGCTGGCGAGCTGGTTGTCCTCGAGCCGGTAGCCGAGCGGCTCGCTGCCGGTCGCACAGGGGTCGCAGCCCCAGACGGGACCGACCGCGTGGATGATGTGCGCGATCCCGCGCGCCTCCAGATCGAACGCCGGCGTGATCGCGACCTCGCCCGTGGGACAGCCGCCCAGCGTTCGGTTGTGCGCGAGGAGGCGAGGGCCGGCCCCGCGGTGGATCGCGCCGTCGACACCTCCTCCGCCCAAGAGGCTCTCGTTCGCCGCGTTCACGATGGCGTCGACGGCGAGGCCGGTGATGTCGCCGATCGCCACCTCGACGCGCTCCGCGAATGAAAGCATGCGGCGAATCAAGCACGCTCACCCCCCGGGTGTCGAGCCGCCGCCGCCCATGCTAGGGATCCGCGGCCACATGATTCGAGAGTGGGTGAAGTCGGTGCTCAGCACGCCCGAGATCGAGTCGGCGCTCGAGCGCCTCGATCTCGGCGGCGACGACTACGACCCTTGGGGCTTCGGCAAGGACGAGAGTCGCGGGCTCGTCTCGGCTGCGCACTGGATCTACAAGTACTTCCGCCCCGTAATCCACGGGGTCGAGCACGTGGGCGAGGGCCGCGTCTTGATCGTGGCCAACCACTCCGGGCAGCTGCCGTTCGATGGCCTGGTCGCGGCGGTCGCGTGCCTGATCGAAGGGAAGCCGCCGCGGATCGTCCGCGCCATGGTGGAGCGCTGGGTGCCGACGCTCCCGTTCATCAACGTCGCGTTCAGCCGCGGCGGAGCCGTCCTCGGCGATCCGATCAACTGCCAGCACCTGCTCGAGGCCGGCAACGCGATCCTCGTCTTCCCGGAGGGTGCCAAGGGCAGCGGCAAGACTTGGGACCAGCGCTACCGGCTGGTCGAGTTCGGGCGCGGCTTCATGCGGCTGGCGCTCCAGACGAAGACTCCGATCGTTCCGGTGGCGGTGATCGGCGGCGAGGAGTCCATCATCAGCCTGCACAACGCCAAGTCGATCGCGAGGATCTTCGGGATGCCGTACTTTCCGATCCCGGCCCTCCTGCCGGTGCTTGGGCCGCTCGCGTTCCTGCCGTTGCCCACGCGGTTCTACCTGCACTTCGGCGAGCGCATGCAGTTCTCCGGGCCGTTCGACGACGAAGACGAGGCGATCGACCGCAAGGTGCAAGAGGTGAAGGATCGCCTGCAGTCGATGATCGACCAGGGGCTGCGGGAGCGGCCGTCGGTCTTCTGAGGTCACGAACGATGCGCGCGCTGATCACCGGGATCGTGGGTGGCCTGGCCCGCATCACCGCCGGTGCCCTCCACGAGCGCGGCGCCGAGATCATCGGCATCGACTACCGGCCGCTCACCCGGCCGCTCTCTCACCCGGCCGAGATCTATCGGGCGAACTACAACAAGACGAAGATCGAGGACGCCTTCCGCCGGCACAAGCCGACGCACGTCATTCATCTGGGACGGGTCGGCAACCTGAAGCAGACGGTCGAGAAGCGCTTCGACCTCAACGTCATCGGCAGCCGCAAGGTGATGGAGCTGTCGCTTCGCTACGGCGTCGAGCGGCTGATCGTGCTCTCTACGTTTCACATCTACGGCGCTCACCCGCACAACCACATCCCGATCTACGAGGAGGATCCGCTGCGGGCCGGCGCCGACTTCCCCCAGATCGCGGACGCGATCCAGCTCGACAACCAGGCGGTCGCCTGGATGTACCAGCACCAGGAGGTGAAGGTGGTGGTGCTGAGGCCGACCAACGTCGTCGGTCCCAACATCCAGAACGCCATGAGCTCGTTCCTCCGGAGCAAGCGAATCCCGGTGATCCTGGGCTTCGATCCGATGGTTCAGTTCATCCACGAGACCGATCTGGTCTCGGCGATCCTGACGGCGCTGGAGACCGAGGACCTGGGCGTCTTCAACGTGGCCGGGCTGGGGACGATCCCGTGGACGCGCGCGATCGACGTGGTGGGTCGGAAGACGCTGCCGGTGCCGACGACCATCGCCATCAACTACCTGCGCATGGCGGGGCTGGTCTCGGAGAGCCTCCCCCCATACATGGTCAACTTCCTCAAGTATCCCTGCGTCATCGGGGACGACGCCTTTCGGCGAACGTTCGGGTGGGCCCCGCAGATTTCTCAGGAGGAAGCGCTGCGCGCCACGGTATGGTAGGCGCTGCTGATGGACCTCCTCGAACGTGAAGCGCAGCGCCGGCGCACCTTCGCGATCATCTCGCACCCGGACGCCGGCAAGACCACGCTGACCGAAAAGCTCCTGCTGTACGCCAACGCGATCCACCTGGCAGGCTCCGTGAAGTCGAGGAAGGCCTCCCGCCACGCGATCTCCGACTGGATGCAGATGGAGCAGGAGCGCGGCATCTCCGTCACCTCTTCGGTGCTCCAGTTCGAGCACCTGGGGGCCATGCTGAACCTCCTCGACACGCCCGGCCACGCCGACTTCTCCGAGGACACGTTTCGCACGCTCGCCGCCGTTGACTCGGCGGTGATGCTGATGGACCACGCCAAGGGCGTCGAGCCCCGCACCCGAAAGCTGTTCGAGGTTTGCCGGCAGCGGAAGGTTCCGGTGGTCACGTTCATGAACAAGCTCGATCGCGTGGGTCTCGACCCGCTCGAGCTGATCGATGATGTCACCCGGCAGCTCGATCTCAAGGTGGCGCCGATGACCTGGCCGCTCGGCATGGGCAAGGAGTTCGTCGGGGTGGTCGACGTGAAGACGCGCGCCGTCACGCTCTACGAGCCCGGCAAGCGCAAGGGCTCGCAGCTGCACTCGCACGAGATCCCTTGGGCGGAGGCGGAGAGGCTGCTCCCGAGCGGGATCGTCGCGAAGGCCTCCGAGGATCTCGAGCTGATCACCGAGGCCGGCGAGCAGTACGAGCACGAGCGGTTCCTCTCGGGCGATCTCAGCCCGCTGTTCTGGGGTTCGGCGATGACCGACTTCGGCGTGGACGCGCTCCTCGAATATCTGGTCGCCAAGGCGGCTCCGCCCGGACCGCGCACCGCGGAGGACGGCACCGAGATCGCCCCCTGCGACGAGCGCTTCGCCGGCTTCGTGTTCAAGATCCAGGCGAACATGAATCCGAAGCACCGCGACCGGATCGCGTTCCTGCGCGTGGTGAGCGGCCGGTTCGAACGCAACATGGATGTGGTGATCGGCCGGAGCGCCGAGAAGCTCAGGCTGGCGCGCCCGCACACGTTCATGGCGCAGGAGCGCTCGATCGTGGACGAGGCCTGGCCCGGCGACATCGTCGGCATCTTCGACTCGGGGAAGCTCCGCGTGGGCGACACGCTCTCGAGCGGAGAGCCGCTCCGATTCGCGGGCATCCCGCGCTTCGCCCCCGAGCACTTCGGTCAACTCCGGTTGCGCGATCCGCTCAAGCGCAAACAGCTCGACCTCGGCCTCGAGCAGCTCGCGCACGAGGGCGTCATCCAGCTCTTCTTCCGCCGCGAGCTGGGCCGGCAGTCGCCCTATCTGGGCGCCGTCGGTCTCTTGCAGTTCGAGGTGCTCAAGGAGCGCCTACAGAACGAGTACGGTGTGGACGCCGCCTTCCAGAGCCTCAAGTTCAACCACGCCCGCTGGATCGGCGGCTCTAAGGAGGCCCTCTCCTGGCTCGAGTCCGGGCGCGACTACGCGGTCCTCGAGGATCGCAACGGCCACCCGGTGCTGCTCACGGAGACGCCCTGGGCGATCAATTACGCGCTCGAGAAGGCGCCGGGCCTGGAGCTATACGACATCGAGCCGCTATAGCGCGGTGACTACGAAGTCGGTCCGATTGCAGGCGTCACCCGGGAGTTGGTAGCACAGGCCCCGCATGGGCCGGATTGTTTGTCTCGCCCTCGTCGCGCTCTCGTTCGGATGCCGGGCCAGTCAGGCACCGGTGCGCATCGAACCCGGCGCCTTCTCGCTGGGCGACGACGCCTTCGGACTGCAACGGATCGTGATCGTCTCGGAGATCAATCCGCGCAAGATCTCGATCCAGTACGCAAATCTCATCGATCGCGATCAGCGGAGGATTGTGAAGAACCCCGCCGCGATCGAGCTGACCTGGGACGACGCGCACCGCGCCTACGTCGGGACCGCCGTCCTGGGCCACCGACTCAGCGTCGCGCCGACCACCGCCGGGATCCGGCTCAACTACCTGTCCGCGCACCGCGCCGAGGTCGCCACTCCGTTCGGGGAGTGGCACGAGTGGCTGGAGGCCGAAGCGATCCGGGCGCTCTCCGAGACGCTCGAGACGCTGGCAGGCAGCATCGAGCTCTACGCGGCCAAGAACGGCGGTGCGCTCCCTGAGGCTTTGTCCGATATCGAGGACCTTGGCTTCGAGAAGATCTCGAACGATCCCTGGGGCCGGCCGCTGGTCTACCGGGTGATCCAGTCCCGGCGGCGCCAGGCGCACTTCCGGCTGTTCTCGACGGGCCCGGATGGTGTGCCTGACACCGAAGACGACGTCGAGGTGCGACGGACCATCGTCGCCAGCGGCCGGCGATAGCGCGGGCGGCGGTGTGGACACGGCTCCACAGCACGGTTCCCGGATGGTCGAGCCGGGACCGAGCTTCTATCGTCAGCCGATGCGCTCCCCGATCGGCATGGTCGCGCTGCTCCTCGTCGCGGCGTGCGGTCCGGCTTCCGAACGGGTCCCCGAGCGTCTCCGCACGGAGCGCGACGCCTTCGGGCTGATCACGTGCTCGGGGCGTACGGACGGGACCACCTGCTACACGAACCGGTCGCTGATCGGGATCTCGATGGGCTCGGGCGGCGCCGGGCAGATCGGTCTGGCGCACCCGGAGCTCTTCGACACGGTGGGCATGCTCGGCATCTCGATCGTCGACTGGGCGTACATGATGCGCCTCGTGGAGCGCTCGTACCTGGGCGGGTTCTGCGATCGCGAGACGATCCTGGCGCACCTCGACGCGCTCGACGATCCGAGCAGCGGTGCCTTCTGCGGTCCGGTCCCGGGGACCGAGCGCCTGGAGCCGAGCGGCAAGGTGATCGAGGCCTCGCAGGACTTCAACCACTGGTACATGGGTACGGCCGGCGGCGGCGCGATCGGTCTGGGGCGCGACTGGATGCGTCTCGCCTTCCAGGACATCGTGTTCGCCTACGGCAACCCGTTCTACGCGAACCCCGATTCGCCGTACCTGCCGCCGGGCGTCCCGCTCGATCTGCACGAGCGCCCCGATCGAGAGCGCTGCCATCCGGCGCCGGTGATCAAGAACTTCAAGCACAAGGAGTACAACCCGACGGGCGAGTACGACGTGATCGTGGCGTGCGACACCTCCACCACCACCGGGACGTTCGATCCGAACGACCCTGCCGACGAGTCGTTCGAGATCCTGCTGGCCGTCGACTACAACGGCAACGGCGTCCGCGACTATGCAGAGCCGGTGCTGCTGATGAGCCACGAGCGCTTCCAGGACATCGGCGTTCGACCGGGCGACGACTACGATCCGTTCGAGCGCCCCACCGGGACGGCCGGCAACTGGCTCTACGACGAGGGCGAGCCCTTCGAGGACACCGGCCTCGACGGCGTGCCCGACACCGGCGACTACGGCGAGGGCAACGGTGTCTTCGACTACAGCCCCAGCATCCAGGACAGCTTCTTCACCCAGAACCCCCGGATGCTGGTCGGCACCATGCCGGAGGACCAGCTGGCCCGGATCCGCATCTACGCAGACGCCGGAATCCGCGACTTCCTGGGCAGCGCCGGTGGCACCAACTGGCTGTGGGGTGCACTGACCGCGCGCGTCGGCGAAGCCGAGGCCAAGAGCTATACGCGCTTCGAGAGCCTCCCGACGATCGGGCCCGCATCGAGCGGCTACGACTTCCTCGACGTGGACTACCAGCCCGAGCAGCTGGGCCACCACGTCTACGTTCGCTACGGCGACCCCGACGCCACCCCGATGCAGATCGCGAAGGGCGACGGCGATCATGTCGGCACCACGCAGCAGGCCGTCGAGCGGCTGCTGACGGCGTTGAGCTTCGCCGAGTCCGGGTTCCGCGTCCGCGATCGCAGGGAGCTCGACGACGAGCTCGACGTCAACCGCCACATCGTCAGCAGCAGCTTCCACTCCGAGGCGCTCGGCGAGGATCGCTCCTTCGGCATCGCGCTCCCGCCGGGCTACTTCGATCCTGGCAATGCCGAGCGCCGCTACCCGGTCGTCTACTTCCTCCACGGGCTCGGCGACGATCCGAACCAGCTCTTCGGCTCCGCGATCCTCTTCCTCGGGTACATGCAGGGCTCGACCCGTGCCGAGCAGCGCCTCCAGCACCAGAGCGATTGGGGCAAGTTCATCATCGTGTTCCCGAACTCCACCTGCCGCGGTGGGATCTGCAACTCGGGGACGTTCAACACGAACCAGAAGGGGCTCGACGGTCAGGGCGGTCGCTACCAGGACGCGCTCTTCGAGCTGATGGCGCACGTGGAGTCGAACTATCGCGTGCTGCCGCCGGTCGAGGTCGATCTCCCGTAGTCAGCGGCAGTCGTCGCCGTACGTGATCGCGACCGAGGCGCGCGGCACGGGGCGTGAAGCGCCGTTCAGGCGGATGGCGTTGGCCGCCGCGTCGAAGCTGTACCCGTCGATCGGATCGACCGCGACGGGGACGCCGTCGACCTCCACCTGGATCGTCGCCGGATCGGCGGGCTGCTCCAGGTCGAAGCGGTTCGTGGGTGCGAGGATGGTGTCGCCGAGGGTGCCGAGCAGCGGCGAGTAGTCCGGTGTGCAGACGTCCTGGAACGTGCCGCCGGTCTCGCGGGTCAGCAGAGGATAACGCTCGCTCGGGGTCAGCCACGGATCGTCGAGGCAGACGGGTGCGTCGGGATCGCCGGCGATGGCGTGGACGGTGATCCGGTCGGGCCGGTAGCTCCCCTTGACCGAGTAGAGGTAGTCCCGGAAGGCGAGGTTGCTGGCGGTCGACTGATCCTCCTCGTCCGAGACGAAGATCAGCGCCAGGTCCGCCTCCTTGCGGAGGAAGTGGGGCAGGGGGTTGGGATCGGACTCGGGATCGATCGCGCGGGACAGCCCGGCGATCGCCTGGGTGATCGGTGCAGGCGGTGACTCGTTCGAGTAGCCGACGCGGAGCGCGCACGTGAGCGCGTCGAGCCGGCGCGCGGCGTCGCCGTACGAGGGATCGAGCTGATACGGGTGGGGCGAGCAGGCGTACGGCCAGCCGGGGCTTCGGACCGACTCGGGTCCCGGGAGCACCGCGAAGTGGAAGCTCGTGCCTTCCAGCCGGCCGGCGAGGGCCGAGGCGCCGGCTTGCAGTCGATCCTCCTCGCCCTGCATCGATCGACTGTTGTCGATCACCATCAGCAGATCGACGGTGGCGGCCGCCGGCGCGGTGAACGTCTCCACCCTCGGCCCGGGTGCGATGGTGCGGCCCGACAGCGTGATGGTCCGTGTGCCGTCGCGGCCGTTGTGCTCGACGATCAGCTTCGCGCTCCGCTCCGGGGTCGTCGCGGTCGCGGGCGCGAACCGGATCAGCACCTGCCCCGAAGAACCGGAGGGGATCGTGAGCGGCGGGGTCGGGTCGGGAAGCATCGCGCCGTCGATCAGCACGCCCTCCACGGTGAAGGCCGGGTCGCCCTGCAGCGTCAGCGCGTCGACGAGGGTGCGCGCCTTGCCGACCGCCAGCAGCGGGACACGCTCGAGGTGCTCGCTGCAGCCGGCGACCACGCTTCCGAAGTCGATCGCGGGGACGGTGAGCAACTCCGGGATCACCGCGGTTCCGTGGAGGGGGACGCGGATCTGTCGATTGAGCGCGTCGTCGGTCATGATGTTGAGGCGGCCGTCGTCTCCGAACTCGCTGAAGGGGAGGTAGTCGAGCATCACGTTCGCCTCTCCGAACGGCGGGACCACGATCGGGAACTGCGCTTGATCGACGTCGAAGAAGTAGTACCCGTTGAACACGTGTGCGGAGTGGATGTTCGCCGGCTCGGTGCACGAGCTGTAGACGCTCACCGCGCCGTGCCCGCGCACGCCCAGGTCGGTGTCTGGGAAGGTGAGGGAGCGCGGGAAGACGCCGAGGCAGCTCCAGAGCGGGAGCGCACCCTGGAAGCTCACCAGGATCTCGCTGCCGTCGCGCTCCTTCACGTGGAGCTGGCGGACGGGCGCGCCGGGAACCTCGGTGCGCTGGATGTGCTGGGCGTGGAGCACCAGCTCGCCGCCGGCCGCGATCACGTAGGGAACGGCGGGCGCGTCGAGGACGCGGAAGAGATCGCGTCCCTCCATGAAGAACCGGGTTACCTCGCAGTCCGACTTGCTGTCGTTGTAGACGTAGACCTCTCGGACCTCGTCGAGGTCGAACCGCTGGAATGCGGGCCAGCCGGAGAGCCGGCAGCGCTCGCGCGCGTGTCCGCGGACGGGGTAGCGCGCCTCCGGCAGGCGGGGATCGTTGGTCTCGATCACCAGGACTGTCTCGGAGTCTCCATGGAGCACGGGCTCGTAGCGCACGAAGACCTCGCCATAGTCGTTGGGCTCGACGCGCTTGTTGAAGCTGCTCACCCGGATCGGCCCCGCAGTCTCGACGTGCGCCGAGATGGTGAGCGGGCTGTCGCCCTCGTTCCGGGTGGTGACGATCCGCGGAGCCGCCGCGTTCTTCTGCAGCACCACGTCTTCGAACACGATCGGCGTGCCCGGCTCCGGCACCAGGACGGCCACCGGAGCGACGCGTCCCAGCGTCCCCTCCTCGGGGCAGCCGCCGAGGAGGAGCAGCCCAAGGGCGAACAGGCCCCTCATATCCGCCGCCTCACTCGGGGCGCCAGCAGGAGGAGCAGCCCGAAGAGCACGAAGCAGGAGGATCCCGGCCGGCGACCGGCGCAGGTGCATCCGCTGTCCTTTGCGAGGGTCCGGCTGCCCGCGTCGTAGAAGCCGGCGTCCGGATCGGGATGGATTTGATGGCCGGGATTCTCGCCGGCGTCGAAGAATCCGGCGTCCGGCATCGGCGGGCGCTCCTTCAACGTCACGGTGATGTGGTCCTCGTCCTCCTGCCCGGCGCTGTCGTATCCACGGGCGAGCAGCTCGTGCTCACCGAGGGCGAGGTCGGGTGAGGTGTTGAAGCCGTAGGGCGCCGCGGTGGCCGTCCCGACCGACACCCCGTCGATGAAGAGCTCGACGTGATCGACGGCGTGGTCCTCCTGGACATCGACGTACACGCGGAAGAGGGGAACGACCTCCTCCTCATCCTCCGGGACCACGATCGCCACCAGCGGCTCGTAGTCGACGGGCGTGACGCGCTTTCCGAGCACCTTCAAGAGCCCGAGGTAGGAGTTCTGGATGCGGCCGCCGCAGTAGCACTCGCGCGGATCGAACTCTCCGCACTGGGCGTCGACGCGCTGGAAGGCCTTCGTCCCGCACGAGGGCAGATAGGTCATCGGATCGTCGCACAGCATCTGGTGATCGAGACCGTAGGTATGACCGGACTCCTGCCCGACGGTGTTGCACAACGCGATCGGGTTCTCGTATTGGCCCGCGAAGCTGAAGTTGATCCCGTTGTCCACGACCTCGCACGCGAACGGAGCGATACCGCCGATCCCGGCCCGGCCGATCTCCGAGGGGAAGCCGGCGACGATGCTCTCGACGTGCGGGACGTCGCCCGGATCGCGATCGGTCACCTGGATCTCGAACGGCTCGTAGAGCTTCTGCACGCAGCGGAGCGTCTGCTTCCACTTCACGTTTCCCCACGAGAACTCCGAGATGGTGGAAACCTCGTTGACGATCGAGGAGTGGTCGGTCCTCGAGTCCTCACCACCGGGATAGAGCGTGCATCCACCGGCGCAGCGGTTGAGAAAGAGGATCCGAGGCGAGGGTACGAGCGATCGTGCCGTGGAGGCGAGCTCGGGATGGACCTCGAACGTGCCGCGCGGGGCCTCCGCCTCGCAGCCCGCCAGCACCAGGAGCAGGAGCAGCCGTCGCATTCAGCGGGCGCAGAGTAGAGCACCTTTTGGACCACGGCGACCGTCAGCGGGTTTGCGGACAAACCTTCGAGATCCTGAGGCCTCCTCGTCGGCGTTCGTTTTCGATCGTCAGAAGGCGCTCATCTTGGTGCCCAGCAGCAACCAGCCGGAGATGCGGAGGACGCCGGTCTGCCGCTCGATCCAGGGCGCATAGCCGAAGCTCAGGTCGGCGAAGAAGTCTCCGAACATGAGCCGTCCGAGGAGCGCGAAGCCCACCGCCCAAGGGTCGATGAACCGCTGGCCGCGGGTATCGTCGTCGAAGACGGCGGCGTCGGCCACCACCGCGACGGAGCCCCAGGACCAGCGGGCCTCGGGACCGGCGCGGACCATGGCGTAGCGCTCGACCCACCACTCCGCCCAGGCGGCGCCCGCGAGCGGGATGGCGTAGGGCGTCAGGCCGCCGAGGCGCGTCTTGGTGAGATCGTCGAGCCCGTCAGCGAGGCCGGCGTACAGCTCGACGCGCGGGCCGACCGTCCAGTCCGGCCGCCAGGCGCCGTGCAGAGCCGCGCGCCCGGAGACGAAGCCGTCGCGAAGATCGGCGCCGCCCGACAGCTCGAAGCTCGCAGTCGGCGACCACCAGCCGAGGAGGGCCTCCGGCGTGATCACGAAGGTCGGCTCGGGCTTGTCGGCGGTGGTGTCGTCGGACCGGCGCAGGAACAGGTAACCCTGCGCGGCGCCGCGCAGGCCGGTGTAGAAGCCGGCCGGCAGGTACTCGACGAAGCCCGCCGCCACGTCGAGGTGGGGCACGACGAACGCGCGCGACCGATCCCGGCCGCCGCGTGTCCACGGTGAGATGAACATCTGCGACGCATAACCCTCCGCCCGAAGGCCCAGGTACGCGCGCCCGCTCTCGTGCTTTGGTCGCCACCAGACCTCGAGCGTGTCGGTGACCAGCTCGAGCGCGAAGCTGTCCTTCTCCACCCCCGCGTTGACCACGCCGTGGGGATCGCTGTCGACCTGTCCACCGCCCTCGGCGTGCCAGGTCCAGGGCGCCGCGAGCAGCAGCAGGGCTTCCTGATACCTCAAGCTTCGATTATGCTGCGTGACCTCGCCGATGGGGAATCCGACGAGGAGGGAGTTGGAGAAGCTCGCCGAACGGCTGGATCAGAACCCCAACTACGAGTTCCTCGACGTCCTCCGTCTCCGACACCCCGACCAGATCAACGGGATCGATCGCTACCGAGCGGGCGATCTGATCCGCGTCCATCGATCCGACGGCGACTGGTCGCTGGGTGTGGTGACCGCGCGCGCGACGAAGGGCAGGCTGCGCATCCTGGTCCGCTCGAAGCCGGACGGCGCGCTCTCGGTGAAGGAGCTCTCCGAGGAGTCGGTCGTCTCTGCGAACCCGCTCAAGATCGGCGACTTCATCCAGATCGACAATGCACCGTTCTGGGTGGCCGGCCTCGACCTCGACGGCGAGCTCCTGGTGGTCACGCGATCGAGCCAGCGCGTCGATCCCAACGAGCTGGCCCAGCGGCTACGGAAGCGCGTCGAGGAGCGAGACAGCGAGATCACCGTCCAGCTGAGCCCCACCGATCGCGAGCGCCTGCTCGGCACCGACGATCCCGCGGGTGCCGTCACCACCCGGCCCCCGACCCGTCCGCTCTCGGTGGCGCGTCCGGTCTCTCCCGGCCCCTATCTGCCGATCGAGTCGATCCTCAACGCCAACAGCGGCTACGGACTGTGGGCCGGCAACAAGGAGACGGAGACGGTCTTCGATCTCAAGAGCCCGCTGGCGGGCGCTGCGCTCCACACGAGCCGCGGGCACAACTACAAGAGCTGGAACGAGGACGGCGGCGCGCTGTTCGCCGACAGCAACGGGCGGCTCTACCTGGGCGTCTTCGATCAGGCGGGCGGCGAGGGCTCGGACGAGAACGCCCGCGGCGCCGCCTCGGCGATCGCCGCCGAGATGCTGTTCGACGAGATGCAGACGATCGCCGAGGCGAACGGCGACCACGACGAGGCGGAGGCCGCGCTGGTGCGCGCCGCCACCCGCGCGCACCACGCGATCCTCGAGCGGGCCAAGGGCGAGGTCACCACCTTCATTGGCGGGATGATCGACGCGAAGCAGGCCACGCTCGTGAACGTCGGCGACTCGGGTGCCATGCACTTCGATCGAAAGGGCCGGCACCTGCGGACCACCGAGGCACAGGGGGTCGGGCGCCTGCTCCTCGAGGGGTTGGGCATGGTGAGAAAGCGCGGCTTCTCGCATCAGGCCTACCGCTGGCCGGTGGCGAAGGGCGACCTCTTGATCTTCGGCTCCGACGGGCTCTTCGACTCCAAGCTCGAACCGGAGGAGATCGGGAAGATGGCAGCCCGCGCCAAGACCGCGGCCGACGCCACCCGAAAGCTCCGCGACGTGGTGAGTGAACGGATGCGGATCAAGAAGGCGAAGCCGGACAACCTCACCGTGCTGGTGGTGCGGGTCGGCGAGAGCGGTTAGGGCGAGGTCTGCTGCGCCTCGATGAGGAGGCGGATCGCCAGCGCGCTCATGTTCGAGAGGTCCGTCTTCGTCAGGATGCTGGTGACGTGGTTGGCGTACGTCTTCGAGGAGATTCCGAGCGTCCGGATGATCTCCTCGCGCGTCCGCCCGTCGACGTGCAGCTGAACGATCTCTTTCTCTCGGGGCGTCAGCTTCCAGCGCGCGGCCTCCCGCTCGACGATGTGCGTGCGTGCATCGACGCCGGGCGTGCGCGGGACGAGCGCGCGGACGAACTCGTCGAGCATCGAGGCCGAGATCGGCTTCAGCGCGACGTGTGCGCCGAGGGTGGCGGCACGGTTGATCAGATCGCGCTCGAACATCCCCGTCAGCACGAGCACGTCGATCCGATCGAGGAGCGTGCGGTGCTCCTCCAGCAGATCGAGCCCCGAACCGTCGGGGAGACCGACGTCCACGATCAAGCAGCGCTCGGGCGTCTCACGCGCCAGCGTCTCTCTTGCCGCTTCGATCGTTGCGACCACGTTGACAGATCCATGTCGCTGAAGAACGCGTCTCACGCTGTCGGCGACCAGCGGATCGTCTTCCACCACAAGAAACTGTGGGACCCCCTCCACAGCGAGTTGCATCGCCCGAGAGTCTGCCATCAGGGACGACGTATCGAAACCGTGATGAGAACGATCGCACGTGCTCTAGGATGCAGCTCCCAGTTTCAGGGCGCCGGTAGGGTGAGCCGTTCGTGTCCTTCCGATCGGATCGTGATGGTCCGCGCGAGCCGTACGGCGAGTGTCGCAGGATCGATCAACGTCACTCGATGCACGCCTGCGGGCAGCCGGGCCTCGAACAACGGGGTTGGGCCCATGTCTTTGCCGTCGATCTGCACCAAGGCAAACGGATGGGCCCCGACGGTGAGGTAGCCGAACCGCGGCGCGACGACCACTGCCGATGACCTTCGCAGTGGCTCCGCGGGACGAGGCGCCAAGGGCGGCGGGGGGCGGGGCACCTCGGGGACCGACGGATCCGCCAGGGTGATCGCGAGGAGCAGGCCCAGCGCCGCACCGATCATCGCGGACAACGCGATCCAGCTCTGTCGGACTCGGTGCGGCGGGCGGTGGGCCGGTCGTCGCGGTGCGCGACGCAGCAGCTCGGCCAGCCGCCGGCGCTGCTGCGCCCGCGCCTCGGCCAGCTCGTGAATGACCAGCTCCTCGAGCGTCTCACCCTCGAGCGTCCGGACGGCCCCCTCGAGGTCCAGCGCCATCGCGTGCGCGTCGGGGTAGCGTGCGCTCGGGTCGCGCGACAGACCGCGGAGCGCGATCCGGTCGAGCGCCTCCGGCACGCCCGGGACGATCGAGGAGGGTGTGCGCGGAGATCGATCGAGCAGCGCGACCACCTCGGCGAGCTCGAGGTCGCCGCGAAGACGCCGTCCCGTGAGCAGCTCGAAGAGGACGTTGGCGAGGCCCCAGACGTCGGTCCTCCCGTCGACCGGCTCTCCTCCGATCTGCTCGGGCGCCATGTACGCGATCTTTCCTCGGAGCCGACCGATCGCAGTGGTGGGCGCAGTCCGATCGCGCATGAGCGCGATCCCGAAGTCGAGGATCTTCACGTGACCCTGGAAGGTCACCATCAAGTTCGAGGGGCTGACGTCGCGGTGCACGACCTGGAGCGGGTGGCCCTCGGCGTCGGCGAGGGTGTGCGCCGCATGGAGACCGCGGCAGGCCTGCGCCACGATCTCCGCAGCGACCCTGGGCGGCAGGGGACCGCGCTCGGCGAGCCAGGATTCCACCGAGACACCCTGAACGTACTCCATCGCCAGGAAGAGGACCCCGTCATCGTCGCCGAAGTCGTGCACGCGCACGACGGTCGGGTGCTCGATCCGCGCGATCAGACGAGCCTCGTCGAGGAAGAGTCGTCGGACCTCGTCGCGATCCTGGAGCTCGGGCCGGATCATCTTGACGGCCAAGAGCTGCGTGAACTCCGGCCTTCCGGTCCGGGCGAGCAGCACGGAGCCCATTCCTCCGGCGCCGAGCGGGCCGAGGATCTCGAGCTCGCCGCGTCTCAGTGGGGGCTCGGCGGGAACCGGAGGAGGATGATCACGGACTCGGCCGCACGGACGGAGATCCCGTCGGGCGAGCGGAAGCCGTTCTGGTACCGCACGGGCGCGTCGGCACGCCGGAGATCGACGGCACCGGCCACGTGGTGATAGCCGTTCACGTCCTCGCTGGTGCGCGTGATCTTGTGCGAGGTCGCGAGCAGGGTCTCGCCGCCGGCGCGAAGCTCTCCCGAACGCCGCGCGTCGGCGGAGGAGATGCCGGAGATCCGCACGCTCTGGATCGAGAGGTAGTCGCGGGCGTCGGGCGGCGCCTCGCTCTCGAGCTCGGCTTTGGGCTGAAAGATGGTCGAGGTGGTGGTCTCGGCGCCGAGCGACTCGGCGTATTGGGTGGCCTCGAAGGCGTCGGCGCGGAAGGCCATGATCTTGCGGAACGCCCAGCCGCTGGGCGCCCCGGCGCGGATGCTCTCGACGTCGGCGAACGTGACCCCCGGCTCCGGGAAGACGAAGCTGCGGATCCGCAGCCAGTCGTAGGTGATCTCGCTCCCCTGCGTCTCGTTGGCGAGCCGGGGCTGGAGGCGTCCGACGGGGAGGTCGGTGTCGTGGCTGGCGATCAGGGTGTCGTCCTGGGCGAAATGAACCGCCGCGCCGCTCTCCCGAGCGATCCGCCACACGTGGAAGCTGGTGGGCGTGTCCGCGGTGAAGTGCGTGAGGACGCCGTTCGTCTCGGCGTGATGATCGGAGTCGTCGGAGAACCAGGACATGGTGCCGCCCTGACCCGAACCGCCGAGCCAGGTCATTCGGTTGCCCACGGGCGTGCTCAGCCGGCTCCGTACCTCCCAGATCGTGTTCTCGAGATACCCGCCGAGCTGCCGCACGCGAACGCCGGGTCCGACCGTCAGCTCGCCGCCGTTCAACTCGGCGGTGCCGTTCTCGACGGTCCAGTCGTTCGGATCGAGCTGGGCGGCGTCGAAGCCGTCGAAGAAGAGGAACACGAGCGCCGGATCCTCGGGCGGCGGTCCCGCGTCCGGATTGCCGAAGTACAGGTGGTAGACGTCGGAGCTGTCGAGGTCGAGCTGGTTGACCGTCGAGAACCAGATGGTCGTGTCGGGCTGGTTCCATGAGGAGTCCGGATCGAGGATGCGGTCGAGCTCGGTGCCGTCGAAGACCACGCGGACGTCGCTGCCGTCGGCGTTCGACATGCCGGCGGCCACCATCGCCGCGTGATCGAACGTCACCGGGATCGAATAGCCCGCCGGCGACACGGTCCCCGTGGAGGCGACGGTGATCGGGCGGCGGTGATCCCAAGCCAGGTCCCACCAGTTGGTGGTGGTGCCGACGCCGCTCGAGCCACCGCGCAGCGTGAAGGCGTGGGGCCGAACGTCGAGGTTCTGCTCGAAGGCGACGAACATGGGCGCCCAGTTGGCCCTGCCGTTGGAGAAGCCGCTCCCGTTGCGATCGTTGGGATGGCGGGCCCCGGTCTCGTCCTGAAGGTAGGCGCGCGCCGTGTCGACGCCGGGGAGCTCGGTCTGACTGAGCTCGGCAAAGACGAAGTAGTCGCCAGCGAAGGACGGCGTGAAGGCGAGCGTGCCCAGATCGAGCCGGTCCCCCGTCAGCTCGGTGACGTCGTCGTCCTCGAAGAACTGGAAGTCTGCGGACGCAGGGACCCGCGCGGCCACGACGCGGAGATCGTCGGCCTCGGTCGTGCCGAGCTCGGCGCGGAACTCGAGCGCGACCTGAATGGGCGAGTCCTTGCTGTCCACGCGATCGAACGTGATGAAGCCGGCCCAGTTGTTCGTGGTGCCCATGGTCTGGTGACCGAACATGGTCGATTCCACGCCGTCGATCGTCAGCCGCATCTCGGCGGTGATCTCGGTCGGGTCGGTCGAGCGGAGCTTGCCGCTGGCGAAGACGGCCCATGTCTCCATCGGTCGGTTCGGCGTGAAGACCAGCGTGGTGCCGGGGATGATGACCCAATCGGCGGACGTGGTGGTCTGGGTCTCGAGCTGCTCGATCTCGAAGGTGTGGTTGATCTCGCCCTCGATCACGCAGCGATCGCTGCAGCCGTCCCCGCTGATCGCGTTGTTGTCGTCGCACATCTCGCCGGGCTCGACGCGACCATTGCCGCACTTGGTGCACAGGCTGCCGTTCGCGCACTGCCAGCCGGGCTCGATGGCGCAGGTCGGGGAGCAGCCGTCGCCGGCGGTCTGGTTTCCGTCGTCGCACTGTTCGGTGCCGCCGACGAAGTTGCCGTCGCCGCAGACCACCGGCGTCCCCAGGACGACGCGCACCGGCGCGAGCTCACCGGCCACGATCGTGACGTCGACACGCCCCGAGCCGAGGATCTTGCCGTCGGGGTCGAGCCCGTCGGCACGGAGCGAGAGTGGCCCCGGCGTCTCGACGCCGACCACCACCTCGAACTCGCGAATGCCCGGCGGGTCGACGGAGAGCGGTACCGGGAACGTGGCCTTGTCGAGCGTGGTCCCGTCGGCGAACTGCCCGAAGACGTCGAGCGTGCGAAGGTCGAGGAGCGACTCGTACTCGATCGTCAACCGCACGCCCGTGCCGGCGTAGTTCGAAGAATCGCCGGAGCCGCTGCACGCTCCGATCAAGAGGAGGAGGATCGGCCAGAGACGCCGCACGGTCGCCAACGATACACCCAGCGACCCGGACGCGGCACCGGGCAGACGTCGCGCTCTAGAGTAGATCCACCCACGCGCTCTTCGCGAATACGATCTCGCGGAGCCATGAAAGGCGCCTTGCACGCGCGAGCGCACGCCACTTCGGCCAGACGGTCGCGTGTGCGCGAGCGAGCGTGTTCTCGAAGATCTCGCGATCGCCCGGGTTCGTCAGGATCGCCTCGGCCTGGGCGCGCTCGTCCCGCGCGAGCGGCGCAGCCGGCGGCAGGCGCACGCCCTGGCCCGAGATCCCGAGGGCGATCGCCTCCTCGATGACGTGCGGGAGCGGCGGCAGCCCGAGGAAGCGCAGACGCGCGTGGACACATTCGTGTCTGCGGATCGGTTCGAGATCGGCGAACCGATCGAGAACGGCGGCGGCCTGGAGCCAGATCGTGTCGCCGGCCAGCGCAGCCGCCTCGAACCGCGCGCGTCCGGTGCGCGCCACGAACTCGTCGATCGTCGACGCCTGGCGCACGCGGATCCGCCAGACACCGGGGCCCGCTCGTGCGAAGCCCTCGCTCCCGCCTCCGCTCGCAGGGCTCGCTGCGCGCTTCGCTTGCCGGCCGGGGCCCGGGAGCTCTCGCGCCACCGCCTCGCAGGCGGCGCGCCACGGCTCGCGCAGGGCGTCGCCGGCGTCCACGTCAATCTCGGGTGAAGACGTGAACGGGCTCGCGAGCACCAGCAGGAGGAGCGGCGTCACTCGGCGCGGACCTCCAGGCTCGGGAAGTAGGCGTGCAGGATCTCCTCCGCGGTGGCGCCCCGCCGCGCGCGCTCGATCGCGCCCATCTGGCAGAGCCCCACGCCGTGGCCCAGACCGCGGCCCCGCAGCCGGAAGGTGTCGCCGGCGCGATCGGCGACGAAGCTCGCCGACTTCACGCGGCCAAAGCCGAGCGTTCGTCCCAGCGTCAAATGGACACGCTCGGCGAGGACCGTGAACGGGCCGCTTCGATCCTGGATCGTGAACGTGTCGCCGTTCGCCGAGAGGGCGAGCTCGAGCGAGGGCGCGTGGAGCGGGCGGCCCGCGAGCGGCTCGAGCGCGCGCGCCAGCGTCTGCTCGCCGAGCTCGGAGATCCAGCGGGCGTGCGGGCTCTTTCGGCAGTACGGCTGCCCCGCCGGATCCAGATCGGAGACGCCGGGGAGCGCGGTGCCGCGGAGATCGGGCCAGACCTCGCGGGCGTCGCGGGTGCGGCCGCCGCAGGTGCTGTGGAAGAAGACCGGGGCCGGCCCGCCGCCGAGTGCGAGAATCCGGCCGGCCGTCGCGGCGAGCGAGGCGTCGAGCTGCGCCGAGCGGAGGACCTGACAGTGCGTGAGATCGCAGAGATCGGCGTCCTCGTGCCGCGGCGCTCTCCGGGCGACCTGCGCGAACGTGCGGACCACGATGGCCAGCGCTCGCTTGGCCTCCTCCGGCGCGCCCGGCATCTCGGCGTCGACGACGCCGGCGACGTATCGCTCGATCTCGATCCGGGAGACCACCCGGAGCGCGCCGGCGTCGAGCGTGACCCGCAGCGACTCACCGTAGGTTCGCACCGGGAGCGAGGGCGCTCGAATCCGCGCACCGCCGGGGCAGCTCAGCTCGATCTCCGGCTCGGTGAGGCAGCGCCTCTTTCCATCGCAGGCCTCGACGCCCTCCGGAGTTGCGCGGAGCGAGGCGATGCTCAGGCCCTTCAGCGTGCACTCCTCGACGGTCAGGCGATCGGGATGCTGCTTCGAGAGCACCACCACCGTCACCATCATCGCGGCCGCGCTCACCGCGACAGCTCCGCGACCAGGGCCGCGGCGACCGGCCCGGCGTCGACCGCGCCGCGCCCCTCGTTCACCACCACCACGAAGGCGAAGCGGGGCCGCGACGCGGGGAAGAAGCCCACGACCAGCCCGCGCGTGCCCCGGCTCCCTTCCTTCTTGGCCGTTCCGGTCTTGGCGGCCACATCCTTGCTGGGAAACACGCCGGCCAGGGTGCCGCCGGCGACCGCCTCCCTCATGCCCTCCGCGATCTGATCGAGCGCTCGCGGATCGAGCTCGGTTCCGCGCCCACGTGTGGCGATGATCGCGACCGCGTCGAGGAGCGAGAGCGGCGTGACCCGCAGGGCGAGGTGGTCGCCGACCGCCACGTCGGGGAGATCGCGCGCCGGGATCTCGCCGGGCAGCAGATCGCGCACGCGTCCCGGGCGCGGCTCGCCGAAGCCGAACGCGCGGTAGATCGAGAGGAGCCGCTGGTCGTCGAGATACTGAGCGTTCTCATAGAACCAGACGTTGCACGACTCGGCGATCGCGGTGCGCAGCTTCATCGGACCGTGGCCCGCGCGAATCCAGCAGCGCCGCTCCTGGCCGAGGGCGTCGACGTGCTTGCCGCGGCACTCGTAGACCGAGTCGGCTCGGCCGGCCTCGATCAGCGCGTAGGCGGTGAAGGCCTTCATGACCGAGCCCGGCATGATCCGCTGGTGGCGGACCTCGCCCCGCTCGAGGACGATCCGCTGATCCGAGAGCGACATGACCACCGCCGCGTCGCCCTCGGCGAGGGTCGGAGCCGCGCGGGCGCTTCCGGCCGCCAGCAGCGCGGCGATGAGGAGCGGCGTCTTCACTTTCTCCCGTCGATCCGCACCACGGTGGACGACGAGCGGGCGTGGTGCTTCACCGGCAGATACATCGCCTCGATCGTCGCGGGAGGCGTGCGGTACGCACCGGCCAGCGTGGCGCGGGCCAGGTAGAACAGCTGCGTGCGTCCCTTCTTCAGATCGGTGACGAAGAATGCCGTGCGCTCATCGCCGTGCTCGCGGTGGACGCCCTTCGGCTCCAGGACCACGCCCTCGATCTGCTGCCCGGCATCGCGCTCGATCGGCTCGATCCCGGCGGGCCGCGGGTCCTCGATCAACGCGTGGGAGAGCGCGCGATCGCTGGTGACCTCGAGCCGCACCAGGATCGGGGTGCCCTCGGTGAAGCGCTCGACCGAAGGCCCGACCTGGTAGGCCCCGGTGGATCCGGTCAGGTGGAGGTAGCTGCGGCGGATCGAGAGACCGGCCGTGGCCACCGGTGCGAACACGTCCCGTCGCTCGAGCCCCGAGATCGCCACCGAGTGGAAGATCGCGGCGCCGCCCTTCTGCTCGATCTCGACCGTGCTCTTGCCGGTGAGCTTCGCGGCAGGCGTGAGGATCTTCGCCTCGGCGAGCGCGTCCACCCTCTCTTTCGCCACCTCGGTGCCGTTCACGCGGACGATCACCTCCGCCGGCTGAGCGGTCGCCTGCTCCGCCGACTCTGCGAGCGCGCGCACTGCGATCGCGGTCTGACGGGTGCTGCCGAAGCGGCCCTCTTCGTACTGCTCCATCAGCCAGGCCTCGGCGGCGGCGATGTCGGCGGCGCCGGCGCCGAGCGCGATCAGGGCACGCAGCGCCGTACCGGTGCACTCGATCGGGTGATCGTCGGCGCGATCGTACGCGTCGTCGCACCAGGAGAGCCGGCCCTCCGCATCGCGCCGGGCGTAGCGGGGATCGAGCAGCAGCGTTCGAGCCTCCGCCATGCCGGCCTGGTCGTGTGCCGCCGCCGCCGCCAGCCCGACGTAGGCGACCGAGATCGGCAGCAGAACCTTCGCCTTGGCCTCCTCGATCAACGCCTTCGTCATCGCGGGCTTGGCGACGCCATTCTTGGCCAGGGCGTAGAGCGCGAACGCCCGCACGGCCGGCTCGGGCGGCGTCTTCGAGAGCATGCGCTCGATGGCCGCGATCCCGCCGTCGGTCCGGTCGGCCGGAACCGAGGTGCCGAGCGCCTTGGCCTCGGCGAGGCCCTCCATGACCCAGGCCGTCATCCAGAGGTCGGTCTGGTCGTTCTCCCACCAGCCCCAGCCGCCGTCGTCGTGCTGGAGCGTGCCGAGCCGCGCCAGGCCGGCGCCGATCATCGCCGGGAGATCGGCCGCGGGCTCCGGGACCGCGATCGAGAGCCGCGCCAGCGCCGCCTTGGTCGTGAGCAGCGGGACGAACCGGCTCATCGTCTGCTCGGTGCAGCCGTACGGGTAGCCGATCAGATAGGGGAGGCTGGCGCGCACGGCGGCGATCGTGGAGGGGAACAGCTCGACGCGCAGCCGAGCCTGGGCCGCCGCGACCCCCTCCGGCAGCTCGATCGTGTGCGTGGCCCGGGTGCCGTCGGTGGTCCGTCCGCTCTCGGACACGATCCGGGGCGTGGCCCAGGGCATCACCGCGACGGTGGCTTGCAACCCGTCTTGCGCTTCGCCGCCCGATGCCCGCGCGAGGGAGCGCACCTGCCCCGAGCCGGAGGCGCGATAGGTGAACGGGATCCGGACGGTCTCGCCGTCACGGAGCGAGAGGCCCTTCAGCTTCTCCGGTTCGCCGATCGTCACCTCGATCTTCGCGTCGCCCGAGGCGGTGGAGAGGTCGAGCGCGGAGTCGAAGGCGGCGGCGCTGCCGGTGAGGTTCTGCACGATCAGCGCGCCGTCCCCGGCGTCGCCCTCGAAGACGCGCGGTGGCATCGACACGCGCACCACCAGCGGCTTTCGCGCGACCACATTGCCATGACCGCTGCCAACCGCGGTCTCCTTCGTGATCACGCGGGCGGTCGCGCGCCAGGAGGTGAGGTTGTCCGGCAGCTTCAGCTCGACGGTCGCCTTGCCCGCCGCGTCCGTGATCGCGGACGGGAACCAGCCGGCCGTGTCCTTGAATACCTTGCGATCATCCTCCTGCGGCTTGAGGGAGCCGAAGCGGAAGGGGCTCTCGCCGCCCGCGTCGGCGTGCTCGGCGAGATCGCGCGAGGTCCCGAAGAAGCGGAAGCTGATGCTGTCCGTGGTCCGCACGTCGTTTCGCTTCCGGTGATGGAAGAACGACTCGATCGGTACTGCGATCTCGGGGCTGATGGAGTAAATCGCCTCGTCGACCACGCCCAGCGCTACCTCGGCGCCCGGCGACCGGCTTGCCCGCCCAGTCGGCGACGTGCACGGTGAAGGATACCTTCTCGCCGGGCTGCGCCTTCGGACGATCGGGCGCGACCTCGATCGAGAGCAGCTTCTCGCGCGGCGGCACGATCACCGAGCGCTGGCGCGAGTAGAGCTTGCCGCCCAGCACACAGGTCGCGGAGACGAAGAAGTTGGGCGTCTGCTTCTCGCCGATCTTCACCCGGACGATCGCCGCGTGCTGCGTGGGTCTCGAGGACCTCGATCCGATAGAGGTCGCCGCCCTCGACGCCGAAGAGGACGTGCGCCGTGGGGGAGGGCGCCAGGATCAGCACGGTGGCCGTGTCACCCGCGAAGTAGCTCCGCCGGTCGGTGACCAGCTCGAGGTCGGTCGGTCCGTACGGGATCCCGGCGCCACCCTCTGCGGCGAACAGGAAGCCCTCGGCGGTGATCGCCTGGCCACGGTCGTCCTTGGCCTCGGCGAGCACGCGGTAGTAGCCGCTCTGCCCCGGCTCGAGCTCGATGCGGGCGACGCCGTCCTTCTCGGTGCGGAACGACTGATCGAGCACCTCGACCGTCTCGGGCATGCCGTCCTTCCCCACCCGCTCCGCCTGCACGCGCACGCGTACCTCGGTGGTCACGGGCTGTCCGGAGTAGTCGAGCGCGCGGACCTCGAGCTCCTGGGAGTCACCCGGCTCGACGACCAGCTTCTTCTGATCGATCTCGAGCCGGAATGCGCCGCGGGTCACGGTCGCCTGCGCCGTGCCGATGATGGTCTTGCCGGTCGGAATCCTGTGCGACCGCCTCGATCACGTACGTGAAGTCTTCGCTGCCGGCGAGCGTGGTGAACGCGAAGGGACACTCGCCGCGTGCATCGAGCGTGCACGTCTGCTCCTCGATGGTCTCACGGGCCGTGTTTCGGTACTCGGCTTCGGAGTAGTACCAGGAGTAGTCGGCGTCCACGTACCAGGGCACATAGAAGCGCGTGCGGGTGACGCTTATCTTCACCTCGGCGCCGGGGTAGGGCGCGCCGAAGAAGTACTCGCCGACCACGTCGCCCTCGATGCGCTCACCGGAGCGAACGGCGCTCTTGTCGAGCCGCAGCGAGAGCCGTACCTCGGGCTTCACGAAGGCGAGCATCTTGAACTCGCCGCGGTGCCGCTGTCCGGCGATGGTGGCGTAGACGGTCCAGGTCCCGAACGCAGGATCCGTGGGCAGCACCACCTCGGCGTCGAAGCTGCCGCGATCGGAGAGCGTGGTCTCGATCGTCTGGTACGTGTCGCCCTTGGGATCGACGATCTCGATCTGTCACCGGACCGCTCTTCGGGAGCACGAAGGTCTCGCCGGAGATCTCGCGGCGAAGCCCTTGATGTACGCCGTCTGCCCGGGACGATAGACGGGCCGCTCCGTGAACACGTAGACCCGCGGCGCGTCGAGGTTGGCGGGGAAGAAGCGCGGGTCCAGCAGCGTGAAGCTCCTGCCGCTCCGGCCGTAGATCACCGGGCTCGACTCGAGGCCGAGATCGAAGCGGGCCACGCCGCCCTGATCGGTCGTCGCCTCGCCCTTCTGCTCGCCCCGGACCTTGACGGTGATCTGCGGTGTCGGGTCGCGGATCACCGCTGGCCGGATCGACCGCCCACACCACGAGCTGCGTGGACGACTGCTTGGTCACCAGCGCCACATCCGTGACGAGCAGAGCGGTGTGTGCGATCTGTCCGCCGGCGGTCGCCTCGACCAGGTATGCGCCCGGCTCGGCGGCCGGAATCGGGATCTCGGTGTACGTCCAGGTGTCGCTGCTCGGGAATGCGATCTCCCACAGGTCGAGCAGTTCGTGGTCGTCGAGGATCGGGACGACGCGCTCCAGCGGGACCGACTCGCCGCCGGCGAGCGCCGATTCGTGCATCCGCGGGAGCGCGCCCTTGAGCGCGTCGCGGCCGCTCTGAGCGAACTGCTTCCGCGTCTCGTCGAGGAGGCTTCGGAGCCCGCTTCGCGCCCCCCGTGACAACAGCGAGAACACCGAGCGGCGCGGGGCGCCGGTCTCCTCCCTCGGTCGATGCAGGTCCGCCTGCGCATCGAAGTATTTGGCGGGATCGTCGATGCGGTAGAGGCGCACCTGCAGCCGCTCGACATCCTTGATCTCGAGCTTGACCGAGGCCTGCTGGCCCGGGGCGAACACGCGATCGGTCGAGAGGTAGAAGCGGGGTCCTCCGCCCTCCTGTGCGATTGCGGTGGAGGAGAGGAGCAGGAGCAAGAGCACGAAGATGGTTCTCATCGCGCGGGGCCCTCCAGCGACGACATCAGGGGCGCTCGAGCCTCGTGAAGCAGGAGCTCGAAGCGGTGGACGCCGAGAAAGCGGGGGTTGTGGGGGAGCGGATGCCAGCTCGGATCGGGATGGGCCAGCAGCGCCTCGAGTGAGACCAGACGGACCTCGTCTCGGCCGGTGTGATAGACGACCCGGCGCGCGGCGTCGTGGATCGTCCCGCCGGTCGCTCGCCGAGCAGGATCATCGAGTGCATCCGGCTCCCGGTGTCGAACGGGACCGAGAAGAAGAGGAGGTCGCCGGCGCGGGCGTCTTCGAGGCGTCGTGAGATCAATCGCGTGTTGTGCTCCCAGAGCGTCCGCGCACCGGCGGCGGCGGTGAACTGCTCTCGGATCGGGAGTCGCGGATCGAACGGCCCTCCGACCTTGCGGAACGGCAGATCGCCGATGATCGGGAGATCGGGGTAGTGAAACGCCGCGACGTCGCGCTCTCCGATCGACAGCGGGTGCTTGCGCCGCGCCAGCCAGGCGGCGTCGTGGGCCCGGAGCGCTTCACGGTAGGCGAACCGGATCAGGCCGGCGCAGTCCTGATGGACCTTCGGCCAGGCGTCGTCGACCGCGGTGGCCTGGGCCTCGGCGATCGCGGTGAACCAGCCGGTGAAGGCGGCACGGTCCTCCTCGGAGAGGAGCTCGGCGGTGTCGGGGAGACCGTCGCTGTCGTCGTCGGTGGTCGAGGCGACCAGCCGGAGCTCGGCGCGAGCTTCGCCGGCGACGATCGTGACCGTCCCGCTCTGACGGCCCGCGCGGATCACCGTCGAGCCGTCGTACGCAGGCAGGATCTCGACACCGGCGGCGCGTTCGATCTCGACGGCCGGTGGCGCACCCAGCGTCCGCGCCCCGAAGACGTTGGTCCGGTGGGCGCGGACGCGGGCGACGGCGCTGCCGTCCGCGGGCAGCGTGGTCCGGTCGAGCTCCACGGCTGTGCCGGCCGGGACCAGGCACACGGCGGTCACCACGAGCGCGATCGCCACGGCGCCGATGAGCGACCGGTCCCTAGGGGCTCGCGATGGCATGGAGCGCACCCTCCGCGATCTCGCCCTTCACCGTCATCTTCGCGAACGCCGCCCCTCCCGAGCCGAGCGCCGCGAAGGTCGGTCCCAGCACCTCCTGGGCCTCGCTCCAGGGGGCCTCGGCGTCATGCTCGAGCGCGTGCGCGTAGAACCCGTTGAGGAAGCCCGCCGCCCGATCGAGATCGAGGTACACGCCCCCGCCGTCGCCTGCGAGGTCGACGCCGTGCCTGTCGGCCAGCGAGGGCGCCTGGCCGGTGCCGGCCGCGAGCGCGCTGCGCAGGCGCTCGGGATCGAGCCCGATCAACAGCGCGTCCTTCGTGATCGCGGCCGAGGGTCCTCCGGCATCGAGGAGGATCGCGCCGCCGTATGGCTCGAGCACGCTCCGCGCCGGCGTCTTGCCCGAGAGGTCCGCCAGCAGCTGGCGCACCTGGGGCTCGAGCACATCGGGAGCGGAGGTATGCGCGAAGACGATCAGACCCGCAGGCGTGGCCGGCGACTCCCCTTGCGCGGCCGCCCCGAGGATCACGGCGACCCCGGGGGACAGCGCGCTCGCGAGGGGCTTCTCCTTCGCGATGTCGCCCAGCCGGTCCTCGAGAGCCGCCAGCATCGCGTCCGAGGGGGACGCGTCGCTCGCCGCCGCGAGGAACGACGCCTCCGGAGCGTAGCGCAGAAGCGCTGCCGCGGTCGCAGATCGATGGGAGCGGCGCCGCATGATCACCGGCCCCGCGGGATCGGTCACGAGAGACATTCCGATCGCGTCGACGCCGAAGAGCTGGAGCGCCGATCGCTCGGGCGCCCGTGCGACCACGTGGATCCCGGGGGTACTCGGCGGTGGAAAGAGCGGCTCCTTCGAGGCGGGATCATCGCCGTCCTTCATCGCCAGCGCCACGGCGCGCGAGACCAGGTCGGCGTCGTTCCCGGCGATGAGGAGGTTCTCGAAGACCGCGAAGAGGATGGTCTCGTCGCGGAAGGCCAGCGTGCGCAGCTCGACCCCGCTGACCTCTCTCCGGCTCTCCTTCGGGAGCGGCTCCTGGCTGATCATCGCGAAGGCGGCGGCGAAACGGAGGATGTCGCCCTCGGTGGGGTCGATCGACTTCACCAGGAGCACGGCCGGTGGACCGTCCTCCGAGAAGCGCAGCCCGGCGGCGGTCGGCCCCCTCCAGAGCGCGGCTCGGCCGTCGTTGGTCCCGGTGAGCGCGGCGGCCTGCGCGGCCTGGTGCTGCAGGCCGTCGAGCGCGAGATAGGCGCGCGACATCCGCAGCTCGCGGAAGAGCGGAGTCTCCATCAGCCGCTTCGCGTACGGTTGCTTGACCGCCCATGCGCGCCACGCCTCCGGGTCGGGGCTGGCCGCGATCAGGTCGAGATCGTTTGGGACGGCGGCGAGCGGAGCGTCGACCTTCGCCTTTTTTCGATCCGCGAAGAGAAGCTTGAAGATCTCCTCGGCGCTCGAGGGCAGCGACGAGACGACGCCCTTCTTCTCCTCACCACATCGGCAGGCGACGGCGCTCGCGGTCACGATCGCGCAGCCGGCCAGGATCCACTTGGCTTTCATGAGCTTCCCCCGCGGCCGTGTACGACGGATCGGAGCGGCGATCGAGCCCCGGTGCGGCGGCATTACCGATCGGGTATGTTCCCGCACCGTGACGATCGGCGTGCTGCTCTCGGCTCTGTTGCTTTCTTCGCCCACGGTGAAGATCGAGACGCCGGCTTCCGGATGGACGACCGAGCGTGTGATCACGGTGACCGGCCAGGCGACCGACGCCACCGAGCTGGGCGTGCTCACCGTGAACGGCGTGGAGCGCCCGCTCCCCCTCGCCGGCGGACATTTCACCGCCACCTTCGCCCTGGGACGCGGCGAGAACGCGATCGAGGCGATCGCTTTTGCGAAGGACGGAAAGAGCCCACCGGCCCGCGATCGCATCGCGCTCTACGCGGAGATCCCGCGCGTCGATCTGCAGGTGCTCCTGTTCTGGGACACCGACGGTACCGACGTCGATCTCCACGTCACTGAGCCGAGCGGCGAGATCGTCAACTACACGCACCCGGTGAGCAGCACCACCGGAGGTCGCCTCGACCGCGACGACACCGACGGATACGGGCCCGAGATCTTCTCACTCGGCGCGGCGCCCGCAGGCGTCTACGAGATCGCGGCGCACTACTACGGCGATCGTGGAACGGGACAGACCTCGGCCACCGTGATGGTGGTGGCGCGGGAGGGCACCGACGAGGAGCGTCGCTGGCGTTTCGAAGTGCCGCTGACGCGCGCCGGTGAGAAGGCGGTGCTCGCGACGATCGACCTTCCGCCGCCCGGCATGAGCTTCGATCGCGATCCCAAGCGAAAGGGCGAGACCGAGACGATCAAGGACGCCCCCATCCCGCACGGGCAGTAGCCGTCAGAGGCGGATCATCTTCACCGCGCGGACCAACCGATCCCGCAGCTCCGCCTTCTTCGCCTGGTACTGATACACGCCCCGCTTGGCTCCGGTCGGCCAGCGGTGCTGGAGCGCCCCCAGCCACTTCCCGACCTCGACGACCTGCCGGTAGCTCGACAGCAACGCGCGCGCGATCTTGCGGAGCTCCGCCAGATCGCTGTCGAAGGGGAACGGTGCCTGAGACCAGTCGCGGCAGTGCGTGTGTTCGCCGTCGGGGTGTTCGGTCACCCAGAACGGCGCCTCGAGGAGCGGGCGGCCGCAGACCAGACACCGGCCGGCGGGCGGGGGTGGGTGGTGCACTCGATCCAAGATAGACTGAACGTATGTACAGTCAAGGCGGTGGAAGACCCGGTCGAGTTTTTTGAAGGATCTCCTCGGGATCCACGTGGACACCGTTCTTGCGAAGCTCGAAGTGGAGGTGCGGGCCGGTGGAGCGCCCGGTGCTCCCGACCAGGCCGACCGGCGTCCCGGCGGCCACGTGCGCGCGGTTTGCCACCAGGAGCTCGGCCAGGTGGCCGTAGATGCTGACCCAGCCATCGGGGTGCCGGACGATCACGGTGTTGCCGGTGCCGGAGAGCCATCCTGCGAACGAGACGCGCCCGGGCGCCGCCGCGTAGACGACCTCGCCGGTGACGCCGGCGAGATCGACACCTGCGTGGAAACGGATCGCGCCCTCGTCGAGGATCGGATCCTGGCGATCGCCGAAGGGGCTGGTGATGAGCACGGGCGTGATGGGCCAGCGGAACGCGATCGGCGCGCGCTTTTCGATCGTCGGGCTGTCGGGAGAGCGAAGGTGGATGCGGATTTGCCGCCGCACGCCCTCGTAGGCGGTTCGGATGTACGCGGGCGCTGGACCGTACCGCGCCGTCGTCAGATCGAGCTCCGATTCCAGCGCAACGTTGGTCCGCAGCAGGAGCGGCCCCGGAAAGTCCCCCGGTGCTCGATCGAAGGCCTCGTCGAGGAACAGCACGAGCGCGCTCCAGACGGACCGCATTCGCTCGGGCCAGAAGCGCTTCCGGGTCGAGACCACCTCGGTCTCTGCGACCTGCCGCCGCTCCGCCATGAACTGAACCATGTGCAGATCGACCTCGGTCGCCAGCTCGGGATCCCGCGGGAAGGCCGGCGGCCGGCGAGGTCCCCCCGGCCGCGGGGGCCGCGCGGCCACCTCCACCGGTGTCAGGTCGGCCTCGTGAACCGGCGCGGCGCACCCCACGAGAGCGAGCAGCACCAGACCCCGGACCACGGCCTACTATCGCGTTGCCCAGGGATCAGGTCCACGCCCGGGGCTCAAGGCTGCAGCGCGATGCCCACCGGGATGTTCTCCGAGTCGACGCCGAGGTCCGTCATCCCCACGACCGTCGCCGAGCCTGGGCCGGCAATCCGCACGATCGCGACGTTTGGCTGCCCGTTCCCGTCGGTGCTCGTCACGAAGACCCAGTCCGTGAGCGGGCCCCGCCGGACCGCGGCCATCCCCTCGGCGAGGCCGATGCCGCTCAGGCGATCGACCTCGACGAACCCGGCGCCCTCATCCGCCAGCACGGCGACCTGCCCCGGGGTGAGGAGCGAGACCAGCGCGGTGGAGCCGTCGGTGGAGAACAGGGCTTCGCGGGCATCCTCGAGGTTCATCAGCCGTCCGGTCTCGGTGAGCGCGTTCCCGGAGATCGACACCACCGAGACCTCGTTTCCGTCGTTCGAGAACGGAAATCCGTTCGGGATCAGGAGTGTGGAGCCGTCGGGCGAGACGGCAATCCGCAGCGCGTCGACGAAGTCGGTGAAGACGTCGAAGGCGTCGAGCTGCGTCCACCCGACGCGCGACGTGTACGAGAGCAGTCGGACGTCATCCTCGTCGATCGGCGCGAACGCGGTCTGACCGCCGAGCAGGATCGCGCGAGAGCCGCCAGGGAGAAATGCCAGCGAGGCGGACAGACGGACGTTGAAGAACTCGCTCGGCCTCTCGGTCAGGCTGCCGTCGCAGCCCAGCTCGACGGTGGAGATGCCGCTGCTGGCGGCGACGTCGAAACCGACCACGAACACCGTCCGTCCGTCCTCCCAGAAGTGGAGGTCGCCGTAACCCGCAGCCGGGAGCGATATCGTGTCGACCACGCTCATCGCTTGCACGCCGGCGACGAGGACCGACGCCAGCTCACCGTTCTCACCGAGCACCAGCGCGTACTGGCCGTTGGGCGTGAACTCGATGCGGATCGGACGGAAGCCCACCGACAGCCGCATGCCATCGTCGATGAGCGCGCCGGAGGAAGCGAGCGTGAGCGAGCGGATCTCGGTGCCATCCACGCTCGGGTTGGCGGTGAACGGCTGGCCCACGACCAGCACGCGATCGCGATCGGCGGCGCCGGGGAGGGCCAGCTCGCACGGGGTCCCGCCGTCCGGGGAGACGCCCGCGTCCTCTGTCCCGCCGTCCTCGATCGCCGCGTCCCCCGGCGCCGCGTCGGCGGCCGCGGCGTCGGGGAAGAGCCCGGAGTCCGAGAGCACGCCGGAGTCGAGCCGGAACCGGATCTCGCCGCCGTCGCTGCCGCTGTCCGGCACGATCCCAATCGGATCGGCCTCGCAGGCGGCGAGCAGGAGGAGGAGAGCGACACATCCCGAGCGCATCGGCGGACCCTTGCGAGCCGGCGCAGGATTCGCAACGGGCCCGCGGCGCGGTTTGGGAACCAGCCCTCAATCAGCGCTTCGACCGAGTTCGAGACTCCACGCAAGCTTCCCCCCGAAACCCGCCAGGGAGGCCACCGATAACGTCGCATGGTGTCCAGCACAGCTTCTCGCCCCGACCCTGTCGGCGCCTACCTCGACGGCATCGCGCGCGCCCGGTCCTGGAGGGCCGGCGTCTTCGAGGCGATGCAGGAGGCCGTCTCCCGCAACCCTTACGGCGTGCTCAAGGCTGTGAACGAGACCTTCCGCGAGGATCGCGCCACCCCTTCGCGCCAGCAGATGCTCAAGTACGGCGGCACCACCAATCGGATCGGCCGCGGGTCGGTCATCAAGAACACGCACAACGCCGCGTGGGGCGCGATCTTCGGCGCGACCGGCCTGCGCGTCCCCGTTCGCGATCTGCTGGACGTCGTCACCAAGGCAGGCGCGGAGATCGACGAGGCCTTCCAGTTCGCGACGGCGACCTGGACCACCAGCTCCGGAGATGAGGTCACCGGCGCCGTCTTCAACTGGGATCGGTGGAACGGGAAGAAGTGGGTCCCGGACGAGTAGCTCGCGATGACCTCCGTGGTGGAGGTCTCAGATGGGCTCGAGCTCCAGGATCGGATCGCCGGCTGCCAGGTCGTCGCCGTCCGCCGGCACCACGCGGACCACGCGCGCGCGCGGCGGCTGCCCGCCGCCGCCGTAGGTGATCCGGTTGAACGTCTTCATCACCTCGAGCAGACAGATCGTCTGGCCTGGACCGAGCTCGTCACCTTCGCTGACGAAGGCCGGCTTGTCAGGCGCGGTCCGGCGGTAGAAGCGCCCGCTCATCGGCGCGGCGAACACCATCCCCGCGGCGCGGTGCACGGCTGCGCTCTCGGCTTCGAGCTCCGCGATCTGTCCGGCCGTTTCGGGATCGAGCAGCACCAACAGATCGCCGTATCCGACCGACCGCCGGGCTCGCAGCGGATCCGCTGTTTCTACCACGATCCCGACCGCGCTCTCCGGCACGATCAGATCCGACACCACGCCGAGCACCTCGAGCGCGCCGGCCCTCATCCCCGGCCGGAGCAGCGCCCCCTCGAGCGGCGCCTCTCGAAAGAGCCCCACGCCCGGCGCGCGAACCTCGATGCGGCCGTCGCTGCGCTTCTTGATCAATGCGCTGATCGACGCCCGCATCACCGCACGCCTCCGATCAGCACCGCCAGATCATGCATCGACCAGATGCGCGGGTTCTTCACCCTCCGATAGCCGATGCTCTGGTAGCTCGACTCCACCAGCACCGCCAGCCAGTCGCGCAGCGCACCCAGCTCCACGATCTCGTCGGTGTCGAGCTGCCGCGCAGAGACGAACGGATCCATGTCCTTCTCGATCCGAGCCTCGACGTCTTTCATTCCCTTCTCGATCTCGGCCCGCTCCGCCGGATCCTTGGCCACGATCGAGAAGTCGTCGTCGAGCTTCGTGTTGTAGGTGGCGATCGCGAGCGTGCGTCCCTCCATCACCGAGAGCCGCGAGAGCATCGTCGACAGCTGCACCACCGGGTCGTAGGGCAGGCCGGCCATCGCGTAGTAGCCGGCGCCCGAGGCCTTGCGCAGCAGCACGGTGAACATCGGCGTCCGGTTGGTGCTGTTCGTGTAGATGAGGTTGCTGCCGTACGCCAGCAGCCCCTGCGCTTCGGCTTCCTTGCCGATGTCGAAGCCGCTGATGTCCTGGAGCCAGATCAAGGGGAGTCCGTCGTCGTTGCATGCCCGCGAGAACGCGCTGATCTTCGCGATGCCGGCGCGGTACAGGATCCCACCGGGACGCTGGCTCCTCGGATGCTCGGGATCGCCCGACCGGACCCTGGCGATTGATCACCAGCCCGGCGTAGAGCCCGCCGATCCGCGCCACGCCGCAGATCATCTCCTCGCCGACCTCCGGCATCACCTCCCAGAACAGGCTCTGATCGACGAGCCGGGCCAGGACCTGGTGCGCGTCGTACGCCTGCGCGGTGATCCCGTGGGATCACGCCGGTCAGCTCGACGGGCGCGAACCGAGGATCGATCGGTCCGGCGTCGCCGCGATAGAACGCCGCGCCCGAGCTGGGCAGCTTCTTCACCTCGCGGCGGATGCAGTCGAGCAGCGTGTCGTCGTCGGGTACGCGCACGTCGGCGCAGCCGGAATGGTGGACGTGCACCTCGGGACCGCCGATGTCGTTGCTGGTGATCTTCATGCTCTTGGCGCCTTTGATCAGCGCGGCGCCGGCGATCACCATGTACGCCTGCTCGGTCATGTAGACCCGGTCGCTGATGATCGGCATGTAGCCGCCGCCGGCGATGCAATCGCCGAAAACGCCGGCGATCTGCGGCACGCCCTCCGCCGAGAGCAGGCTGTTCATCTTGAAGATGTGGCCGGCGCCGGTGGCGCCCGAGAAGCTCTTCGACTGCTCGGGCAGGAACAGCCCGCTGCAGTCGACCAGGTAGATCGCCGGCAGCCGCAGCCGGAGGGCCATCTGTCTGTGCCCGCTCGATCTTCTCCGGCGTCTTCGGCCACCAGGCGCCGGACGCGACGGTGTTGTCGTTGGCGATGACCATGCACCAGCGACCCTCGATGCGCGCGAATGCGGTCACGACGCCGGCCGCCGGCGACTCCAACTTCCCGAACTGGATCCCATAGTTCACGAACGTGCCGACCTCGAAGATCCGCGTGCCCGGATCGATCAGCCGCGTCGAGCCGCTCCCGCGTCGTCAGCTTGCCCTTCTTGTGGACGCGCTCCGCGTATTCGTCGCCCCAGCCAGCGGTGAACCCTCGCGCGCGGCCTCGGCCAGGCTCGCCTCGAGCTCGCGGATCTCGTCCCGCTGCTCGGTAAAGGTGCGGTCGTCGATGATCTGCTCCCGCGGCGAACCGACGGGCGTGACCGGAACTCTCGGCATGGGCTACTCCTCGACCGGCCACCCGGGGATGGTGCGGTTGTCGTACGCGTTCTCGCGGAAGGCGCGCGAGCGCAGGATGGCGAGGTGCATCGGGATGGTGGTGGGGATGCCTTCGCACTCGAGCTGCTCGAGCGCGCGGATCATCCGATCGGCCGCGTCGTCACGATCGTCGCCGTGCGCGATCACCTTGGCGATGAGGCTGTCGTAGAACGGCGGGACCTCGTAGCCCGAGCGGACGTGGGTATCGACGCGAACGCGCGGCTCGGCCGGCAGGGTCCAGGTCGCGATCACACCGGGCGCCGGCCGGAAGCCCTTCGACGGATCCTCGGCGTTGATCCGGCACTCGATCGCCACCCCCTCGAGCCTGATCCGATCCTGCGTCATCGGAAGGCGGCGACCTGCGCCGACCTCGATCTGCAGCTGCACCAGATCGAGCCCGCTCCGCATCTCGGAGACCGAATGCTCCACCTGCAAGCGTGTGTTCATCTCCATGAAGCGGAGCTTGCCGGTGTCGTCGAGGAGGAACTCCATCGTGCCGGCGCCCACGTAGCCGATCGCGCGGGCGGCGCGCACGGCGGCGTCGAGCGTGCGGGCCCGCTCCTCGGGCGCGAGCAACGGCGCGGGCGACTCCTCGATCAGCTTCTGGTGATTGCGCTGAACGGTGCAGTCGCGCTCGCCCACGTGGAGGACGTGCCCGTACTTGTCTGCGATCAGCTGGATCTCGACGTGCCGCCCGCCCTCGATCAGGCGCTCGAGGTAGACGCGGTCGTCGCCGAACGCGGCCAGCGCCTCCGCCTGCGCCTCGACGAACGCCTTGCTCACCTCGCCGCCGTTGCGCGCGATCCGCATGCCGCGCCCGCCGCCGCCGCTCTCCGCCTTCAGGAGCACCGGGAAGCCCGCCCGCGTGGCCGCATCCTCGGCGGCCTCGACGCTCTCGAGCACGCCGTCGCTGCCGGGGATCAGCTCGAGCCCGGCGGCGGCCATCGCCTTCTTGGCCGGCGTCTTCTTCCCCATCAGGTGCATCACCGCCGCCGGCGGGCCGAGAAACGTGATCCCGTGGCTCTCCGCGAGCGCCGCGAAGAGGGCGTTCTCCGAGAGGAAGCCCCATCCCGGATGGATCGCGGTGCATCCCGACTGCAAGGCAGCCTGCACCACCTTGGCGGCGTCGAGATAGCTCTCCGAAGCGCGCGCCGGACCCAGCACGACGACCTCGCGCCCCTCGGTGTACGGCGCCTGGCGATCCGCTTCGGAGACGCCGAATACCGGCGTGATACCCATGGAGTCACACGTTCGCGCAATCCGGGCGGCCACCTCACCCCGATTCGCGACGAACAACCTCTGAAAGCCGCCCACGACGCGCCGGAAGCTACCACAACGCACCGATCGGTGACGTCACCCCCGAAGACGCGGGTGATTTTCCGGCCGGCATCCCCGATGCAGACCGATCGAGCATGCCGGTGGGTGAGCTCCGGCGCAGCGCGCGCCACGATCTTCGCTTTCGCGTCGTGTATGACGACGGAGGGAGCTACAGCGTCGGGGTTGTCGACGACCTCTCGGAGAACGGGATGCTGATCGAGACCGCCGAGCTTCTCCCCATCGGGAAGATCGTCGTGCTGGAGCCGGTCGAGGCGGAGGAGGACGAGCTCTTCGAGCTGCGCGCCCAGGTGGTGCGGCACCTGCGTCCGGACGAGCTGACCCGCAGCGTCCCCGGCTCCGAGGGCATCCATGGGCTCTCGGGGATGGGCTTGGAGTTCATCGGCCTCGGCACCTCGGGCCACGACCGGATTCAGGACTTGATCGGTCGTCTCGAGGCCTCGAGGAGGGCGGTCATCCCGCAGGGGGTGGCCGTCGCCGGCGGCGACGCCACATCCAACCCGCCGCACCGGCGATGAAGCTCGCGAGCCCCGACGAGGGACGTCCGCCCGCCTCGGTGCACGCGCATCCAACGTCCTCGAGCGCCGGCGTCGTCTCCTCGGGTGGCGGTCCCATCGGATCGGGCTTCACCGGCGCAGGGTCGGCCAGCTTCGACAGCGGCGGCTGTGACCCGAGGGCCGCCAGCTCGATCGGTCGCGTCTCGAGCACCGGGCCACAGAGGTCGCTCGGATCGCGCGGCGCGAAGTCGACGGTCAGCGAATATTCGCCCTCTTGCGGGATGAGATCGCTGACGTAGCTGTCGGCGACGAGGAGGTAGCTTCCCGGCTCGAGCTCGCGGGAGAGGGTGGCGTCGTCGCGGGCCAGGCAGTCGGCCTCGGTGTCCCCAGCGAGCAGGTGGAGGTCGATGTCGACGCCGGGCCCGTCGGTCACCGAGGCCTCCAGCGTGCCGGCGCGGCAGAGATCGATCCGATAGACCCACTCCCGCCCGTACTCGGGGAGCGCAGGCGCGCAGCCGTACCAGTTGAACCAGTTGCTCGGCGCGAGCCGCGTGTCGCGGGTGTCGGAGAAGGGGAAGGCGTCGATGGGGATCGGCGCGGCGCGCCCGCCCTCGAGCGGATCGGGCTCCGCGGTGAAGTAGGCGTCGAGCGTGTCCCAGAGCTCGGAGTGGTCGCCATCGTAGCCGAGCGCCCACATGCCGACGCCGCCCAGGCCTTGCTCGAGCGCCAGCTGATACTTGGCCGCCAGGCTCTCCTCGTCCTCGTACCAGCACTGGCGGAAGCCTCCGCCGGCCTGGTAGGCGTACCAGGGGTTCTGGGATTCGGGATCCCAGCGGCGCAACCTGCCTTGCGCCAGCGCGTCGCGGGCCGCCGCGTAGGTGACGGAGCGGCTGTCGCCGGTGGTGGTCGCGTGGATCTGATCGCTGGTGGTGGACCAGTCGTTGCCGTAGTACGGCGCGCCCCAGACGATCACGCTGCGGGCCTCCGCCGGGATCTGTGCCGTGTACGACGCGACGGTTCGCTGCATGGAGATCGAGATGTGCGATCGCCAGTCGTGCGTGATGCGGAACTGCCCCACGGGGCCGGCCTCGCCGCTGCCGCCCCAGTGATAGCCGTAGCCCATGATGAAGAAGACGTCGGTGTCGGGCGCGAGCGCGGCCAGATCGAAGCTGTCTGTCCAGTCGACGGCGGGCGCAGCGATCGCAATGCCGGCGCCCGGATGGCCGCGCGCGATCAGGGCCTCGCGCAGCGTGTGGATGAAGCGGGTGAAGCAGTCGCGGGTCCCCGATTGGAGCCCTTCGAAGTCGATGTTGACCCCGTCCGCGCCGGCCGACTCCATGGCGTCGATCATGTGCGTCACCGCGTTCGCAGTGTTGGCGTCGGAGCAGGTGAGGGTGGTGATCCCGGCTCCACTGAAGAGCGTGAAGCAGACGTCCGCCTTCAGGCCGAAGTCGTGCGCAGTGTCGACGAAGTTGGTGCTCGGCCAGCCGTGCATCTCGGTGAGCTCGCCCTGGGGCGAGATGCCGACCGAGAAGTAGGCGATGTGCGTCAGCAGGTCCCAGCGCAGGCGATCGAAGACGTCGACCCAGTACGGGTAGTAACCGTAGACGACGCGGTCCACGCGCGGTGCTCCCGAAGCGCCCAGGATCCGGGGCAGCGCCACCGGCGGGTCGTCGCGGTGCTGGACCAGCGCCTCCTGGTGGGGCGGCATCGCGAGGAGCAGGACGGGGACGGGCAGCACCGGCGTCGAGCTGACCAAAAGCGGCGCCGGCCGTCCATCGGCCGGGGGTTTAACAACCTTTAACTGGGCCTCGCGCGCGCCCTGAAAGATAGGTCGAGCATGAGATGGATCGGCCTCGTCCCGGTGCTGCTGACGGCGTGCGCTCAGGCGAACGGTGAGCTCCCCGATGCAGCGGGCGACTCCGGCGCCGACCCCGGACTCGACGCCGGCCTGCCCGATGCGACCACGAGCAGCACGACCGACGCCGGCGTTGTGGACTCCGGGCCCACCTACGAGGAGGCGGTGCTGGGTGCGTCGTGGGTCGAGCTCGCCAACGGGCCCAAGGTCGCTCGCGGCAAGCAGGACGACATCTTCTTCACCACGCCGCTCCACGGCTTCGCAGTGAGCGGGCCCGCCGCGCGGGTCTATCGTACCGACGACGGCGGTGAGACCTGGAGCCCGGTCTTCCACAGCGCCACCACGTACTTCCGCAGCCTCCTGTTCGTCGACGATCAGCACGGCTTCGCCAGCAACCTGGGTCCGATCCCCGGCACCGGCATCACCGACCCCAACGTCCTGTACGAGACGATGGACGGCGGCGACCACTGGGCGGCCGTCACCGAGATCGATGGCCCGATGCCCACCGGGATCTGCAACCAGACCAAGTCCGACGCGGATCACCTGGTGGCGGTCGGGCGGGTCATGGGCCCGTCCTTCCTGATGCGATCGAGCGACGCCGGCGCGCACTGGACGTCGTCGGATCTGGGTGCGCAGCTGCAGATGTTGATCGATGCCCGCTTTCCCTCGCCGACGGAGGGAATCGTCGTGGGCGGCACCGCGGCCAACCCGATGAGGTGCACGATCCTCCGGACGACCGACGGCACCACCTTCGACACCGTGTTCACGGCCGCCGGCGCCAACACGCTCTGCTGGAAGATCGCGTTCCCCTCGGATCGCGTCGGCTACGTCTCGATCCAGAGCCTGGGCGCCGGCACCGGCACGTTCGCGAAGACGACCGACGGCGGCGCGACCTGGACCGAGATGCCGCTGACGCCCACCCCCTACGCCGGAATCGGGATGGGTTTCATCACCGAGGACATCGGCTGGATCTCGAGCGAGGACAGCTCGCAGCCCACGTATCGAACGATCGACGGCGGCGAGACCTGGACCGAGGATGCGGTCCTGCGCTCACCCCTCAACCGCTTCCGGTTCGTCGACGCGCGCACCGCGTATGCGATCGGAGGTTCGGTCTACAAGCTCACGATCGACTGGCAGTGAGGTCGCGGTCTCGAGCGCGATCGTGAGGTCGGGATCGATCAGGTAGCCGTCGTCGCGCGTCACGATGATCCGTTCCAGCCCCAGTCGGCGCAGGGTCGCGATGGCCACGCGCACGCGCGTCGAGGCGGCCTCGGCCTGCACCTGCTCTCCCGGCCACCCCGCGCCGAGCAGCGCCTCCCGATCGAGCGCACCGCCCGACGTCCGGTGCTGCTCGACCAGCGCCAGCAGCACCCGCCGGATCGGTCCCCGTCGCGCGAGGTCCACCTCCGTTGCGCCGCGCACGAAAAACCACGTCGGCCCGACCGTCAGCGCCGGCGTTCCCGCATGCGTCCTCGCGAGGGCGGCCGTCAGCAATCGGCGGGCAAAGCGCACGGCAAAGCCGCTCGCCGACGCACGCGGATCGGCGAGGCGGGCCCGCGCGGCGACCAGGTGACCGTGGGCCCCCGAGGTGCGGGCGCGGGCGAGATCGAGGAGGCCGAGGTGAAGGTCGATGGCGGATTCGAACCCGGGCACGCCCGACCCCTCCAGCCGATGGCGAGCCTCTGCGAAGCGGCGCTCGGCCTCGTCGAGCCAATCACAGTCGGCGTCGAGCGCAGCCGCGCCGCCGAGGATCAGCGCACCGACATGCCGGACATCTGCGTGCGCGAGTCGGGCGAGCGACGTCCGGTACAGCTCGAACGCGAGCGCGTGGTCGCCGCGCTCGTGCGCGAGACCCGCGTGATAGCCCAGGTACATGCCCTCGAACGCGACGTCCTGCGTCGTCTCGAACGCCGCCACCGCCTCGCGGTAGAGGCGCTCCGCGGTCCGATGATCGCCGTCCGCCTGCGCCAGCTGCGCCAGGTTCCCGAGGGCGAGCCCCTCCGAGCCGCGATCGCCGAGCGCCCGGAACATCACCAGCGCCCGCTCGTCGGCGATGCGTGCAGGTCCGGTGCGACCGAGCTCTCCGAGCAGCAGTCCGTGGCACGCGTGCACCTGAGCCTCGATCCTCGGGTGCTCGGTCCCCTCGATCTGCGCGAGCGCGCGCTCGGTCAGCGCGAGCCCTTCCTCATACCGGCCGCGCTGGCGCATTCGCACCCCCAGCAGCAGGAGCGCCTCCGCCTCGACGGCCCGCGCTCCGGCCGTCCGTGCCAGCTCGACCGCGGCTTCGAAGTCAGCGATCGCCGCCTCGGCCAGGCCGCGAATGCCGAGGAGCCGCCCGCGCGCGGTGAGGAGCGAGGCTCTGAGCTCCGGATCCGCCGCTCGCTCGATCGCGTGATCGAAGAGCTGCAGCCGCTCGGGAGGCGCCCGCTCCAGCATCACCGGCTCGAGGGCCCGCACCGCCTCGGGCGCGCGGAACCGCCGTACCACCGCGAGCAGGTTCTCCTTCTCGCGCGCAAGCCAGGCGCGCGCCTCCGGATCACCGGTGCGGACGTACGTGCTCAGCACCGGCCGGGCCGCGTCGAGATACGCGCGTCGATGACGGTCTTCGAGCTCGGGCTCCAGCCCCGACTCGCGCAGCCGCTCGGCCGCGAACTCCCGGATGCTCACGAGCATCCGGAAGCGGATTGCGGCGCCCCGATCCCGTTCCGTCGCGAGGAGCGATCGAATCCGTCAGCGACTCGAGCTGCTCGAGCACGGTGGCGCCCGAGGCCGGCAGCACGCGCTCGGCCGCCTCCAGCGAGAAGCTGCCCGCGAAGACCGAACATGCCGCCAGCGCGGTCCGCTCATCGTCCTCGAGCGAGCGCCACGAGGTCTCGATCGCCGCCTCCAGCCGCGCGTGTGGATCGTCGTCGCGCTGGGGCCGTCGCGCCAAGAGCTCGAAGCGGCTGCGGTCGAGCCGAGTTCGGATCTCCGGGAGCGAGAGCACGCGCGCCCGCGCCGCCGCCAGCTCGATCGCGAGCGGCAGGCAGTCGAGCGCCTCCGCCACGCGCGCGACCTCACCGCGATCGAGCGCGCGCTCGGCGAGTCGCCCGCGGGCGGCTGCCGCCCGATCCTCGAACAGCTCGACGGCCTCCTCGATCCCGAGCGGCCCCACGTCGATGACGACCTCGCCCTCGATCTGCGTGCGGGCGCGCGACGTGATCACCACGCGGAGCTCCGGCGCCCGCGCACACCAGCCTGCGACCTCCCCGCGAACGTCGGGGCCCACCTGCTCGAAGTTGTCGAGGATCAGGAGCGCCGTGCCGCAGGCGGCCAGCAGCTCGGGCACACGTTCGGCCTGCACGCGCCGCGGGCCGAACGCGCGGGCCAGCGTCTCCAGCAGATCAGCGCTGTCGGCGGCGTGCGTCAGATCGAGGGCGAAGATGCCTCCGCTCCAACGGCCGGCGGCGGCCTCCAGCTCGGCGAACCGCACCGCGAGCCGTGTCTTTCCCGACCCGGGCGGCCCCACCAGCACGATCATCCGATCCCCGGCAGCGATCGCGCAGCCGAGGGCGTCGAGCACCGCGGTTCGGCCGATGAAGCGCGTCAGCGCCGCCCCGCCCACCCGCTGGATCGGCACCCCCATTCTCAGAGGCACCATAGGGAGCCGGATCCGGCTCCGCCACGGCCGATCGGCGGGCTGCCGGAAAGGATTTCGCCCGACGGCCGTACCACGCTCGGTGAAGCTGTCCCTCCCGATCTGCGCCGCCCTCACCCTCCTGACGGCCTGCAAAGAAAACCCCCAGCCCGTACCCGTCGCGCCGCTCCAGGCCGCCCCGCGCGACGACATCGCGAGCGCCCTCGGCAAGGTCCTCACCGAGAAGCCGGAGAGCCTCAGCGACGCGGACAACGCCGGCGCGGTCGACGCCTCCAAGCTGCTCGGGAGGTGGGCGATCAAACATACGATCATGCGGACGAACGGCGAGACCAACGGCCCGACCCCGCCCATCGTCCCGACGGAGTGGACCTTCGGCGCGGACGGAAGCCTCACCGTCACCGGCGGGATGAGGATCGACGCTCGCTATGTGTACACCGGCGGCACGCTGCTCATCGCCGGCGTGGGCCCGAAGCAGACGTATTCGGTCGACGCCCTCTCCGACACGGAGCTGACGCTGACCGCCCAGATCGTGGCGGGGGTGCGCGAGGCTGCTGGACACATCGCATGCCTCGCCCCGTCCAGCTCGAGCTCCCTGGTGTTCGCCACTCCGAGAACTGGGGCGGCAAGCGAAGGGGCGCGGGGAGGAAGCGCACCGCGGGTTCCGGCGTCTCCCGGAAGCGTCGCGGCTTCGAGAACCTCCGCCTCGTCCACGACTCGATCCAGTCCAACCACCTCCACCTCATCGCCGAGGGCACGCACCTCAGCCGCGGTCTCCACAGTCTCGCCATCCGCATCGCGCGCGCCGTGAACCGTGCGCTCAACAGAAAGCGCGGTAAGGTCTTCAGCGACCGCTACCATGCCCATATCCTCAAGACGCCGACGGAGGTGAACAACGCCATCGTCTACGTCCTCCAGAACTACCGAAAGCACAAAGCAGAAGCCGGCCGCCCCGTCTCCGATCGCTTCATCAATCCCTGCTCCTCGGCGCGCTACCCGCACACTCTCCCCCTCCCCAGACCTGGCTGCTCACGGAAGGCTTCCTCAAAGCCGGCCCCCTCAACCTCACGATCACCCCCGGCCGCACACGCCCGCGCCGTTGAGGCGCCCGCCCTCACGCGGGTACTGCGGCTTCGCCCCGCCGACGCCGGCGACGGTGGAGAAAGAACGCGAGGCGATGCGGTCACCGGAGCCCCGGCCTCCCTTCGAGCGAGCTCGCCTCCGGAGCCCCATCCTCAGCCGCTCGCGCGGCACGGTCATCGCCGCGCGCCCGAGCGGACCCGATCCCCACCCGTCAGTGCCAAAAGCAGCAAACGAACGCGCGCACCACCCGACGAAGTGTGCACGTCCCCCGCCGCTCACCTTCGCTCTGAACGCTCAGGGTCGTGTTCTGCCATCTCGGGATTCGAGTCGGGCCCCGACCCTACGAGGCGCCCTTGGGCCCGAGACGTCGGCCGTGCTCGGAGAGAAATGCCGGATTCATGAGCCGGAGGCGCTTCAGACGAAACGCAAAGGCGGTGCCGAAAACACCGAATCCGTACTTGACGCTACGGCCGAAGCTGATTGAGGACGACTCGGGCTCGTAGCGCGTCGGACAGGTCACCTCTGCGACTCGAAATCCGAAGTGGAGCGCCTGCACCAGCATCTGGTTGTCGAACACGAAGTCGTCGCTGTTTTCCTCCAGCGGGAGGGTGGTGAGAACGCGGCGTGAAAACGCGCGGTATCCCGTGTGGTACTCGGACATCTTCGCGTTGACCAGGAGGTTCTCGGCGAAGGTCAGCGCACGATTCGACACGTACTTGTACAGCGGCATCCCGCCTGCCAGGGCACCGTTGCCGAGGATCCTCGAACCCAGCGCGACATCGTAGAGCTTCGAGGCGATGCAGTGTCCGAGCACGGGGATGAGCCGCGGCGTGTATTGGTAGTCTGGGTGAAGCATGATGACGATGTCGGCGCCCAGGCGGAGAGCTTCGCGGTAGCACGACTTCTGATTGGCCCCGTAACCTCGGTTCGTCTCGTGTTGCAGGACGCGGAGCCCTAGCCGGTTCGCCAGGGCAACGGTTTGATCTCGGGACGCGTCATCGACGATCACGATCTCGTCGACGATGGACATCGGCACTTCGGCAACCGTCCGTTCCAAGGTCCTCTGGGCATTGTATGCGGGCATGACGACGCAGATTCGCTGCCCGTCGATCACCGCGCAAGCCTTCAGCCTAAACTCGGCGAAGTCAACTGGTTGACGTGGCTGCGGATGTCTGGATACGAGGAGGTCGATGCGACGCCCGCGCTGGGCCAGCTATCTCCCGGAGGCTCTGTTGATAGCGATGGGACTGCTGATACGCGCCTCCTTCCTTGGCAATACGGATGCGTCCTCCACATACGACTATCTCGATCACGTTCGATACCTCGAGTGGTTTCAGACGCACCTCGCTCCGGCGCCCCTCTCGCTCAGCCGCACCTCCTACGGAGCCCCGCTCTACTACCTCCTCGGCGGTCTGGCTCTGAGATGCGGCGCCTCGCTGAAGGCTGTTGCCGACGCCTCGATCGTCTGTGGCGGCCTTCGCCTGGTCGTGATCGCCGTCGGTCTCGAGCAGTTCCTTCCCAGCGATCGCATCGCTCGGCGCTCAGCTCTTCTGCTGGCCGCGGTGCTCCCGGCGGCAGTCCACATCGATGGGATGATCAACCCCGAGTCTCTCCACATGCTGCTCGCTTCCAGCGCCTTGCTCCCGTGGGCGGCGTTCCGGCGTGATGGGCGAACCGGATTGAAGGCGGGAGTCCTCTCCGGCACGCTGATCGGGCTCGCGCTTTGGACCAAGATCTCGTCGCTCGTCCTGCTCCCCGCCGTTGCTATCGGTGCCGCAGCCTCGAAGGTGAATGGGAGCGCAGTGAAGCCGTGGTTGGTCACGGCCACCGTTGCCGCTGCGGTCGCCTCCCCCTGGTACGTGCACACTATCAGCGAATACGGAATGCTGGCGCCGACAGCATTCGAGGCGGGAGACCGCGCTGCAATCGGCGAAGATGTCCTTCGAACACCGCTATTTCGGAGGAGGCCGGCCTCGTTCTACTTCGGGCTCAGCGCCCCGGTCCTCGGCGTCCCTCACGCACCCGCTGCTTCAGGCAAATTCTTTCCTACTCTGCTGAGCTCGACCTTCGCCGATTACTACCTCTATAACTTTACGCCTCGTCATCAGGAGGGCTCGACCTTCGAGCTCTCACCTCATGGATGCGGCCTTTCGCGGGTTGGGGAGCTGCTCGCCGGCGTTAGCGTCGCGGCTGGAGTGCTGATCGTGTTGACCACGCTCCTCGGACTCATCGTCCTCGTTTTACGCCGTCGAGCCGAGCTGCTCGCGCTCGCCGCCCTCGGCATCGGTGCGGTGGCGGCACAGTTACTCTTCGCCCTCAAGTATCCGGTTGATCACTATGGTGTCATCAAGGGGACCTACCTTCAATTTGCGGCCTTTCCGCTCTTCCTCGCCTACGGGATGGCTATTTCCTTCCTTTGGTCCCGCCCCGGGTGGGAGAAAGCGACCGCGATGGTCTCGATGGTAGCCGCACTGCTCGTTGCGACGTATACGATCGCCTCACGCGCGGCTCTCGTGTAGCAAGACATGTGGAACCGCCGAAACGTTTTGCTCGGCGTCGCGACGCTGCTTTTTCTGCTCGGCGCCGGCATCCGCTTGACTGGACTCGAGAGCAACCCCCCGGGCCTCTGGCAAGACGAAGCTTCCACCGGTGTGGATGCACTCCTGCTTTGGACAACAGGTAAGGACCGGGCTGGGGTCAGCTTTCCAATCGCAGCACGCTCGTTCGGTGACTATCCACTCGCGCTGTATCGCTACCTCGACGCCCTGGTCGTTGGCGCCTTCGGGCTCTCGATCGCGACCGAACGCGTCGTCGCAGCCTTATCTGGCACGCTCCTGATCGCGCTCGCCGCGCTCCTGGTACTTCGCCGATGCGATGCGAGAACCTCGCTCTGTTTTCTGTTGGTCGCAGCACTGAGCCCGACTTGGATTCAGTTCTCGCGGTACGGTTCAGAGGCGATTCTGATGCCGACGACCCTGGTGCTCGGTTGGCTTCTGATCGACACCGGTGAAGATCCGAAAAGACGATGGGCTATTTGGCTTGGCGCGGTATCGCTCGCCGCATCCGCTTATACTTATCACGCCGTCAAGCTGTTTCTTCCGCTCTGGATGATCGGTTTTCTCTATTATCGTGCTCCGCAGATCAAAGAGCTGTGGAAGACCGAGAGGCGCCATCTCATCGGTCCAGCTCTCTTATTTTTGATCCTGGTAGCTCCTTCTGTCTGGGTGGCATTCACTCCGGAGGGACAGGCGCGCGGCAACACCGTCGTCGTTTGGAAACACCACGATTCTCTCTTGGAGATCCTTTTTCTCATTGCGAATAACTATCTCTCCTACTTCGACCCGGGCATGCTCTTCGTGCGCGGTGGGCCTGCGGTGACGCAGAGCATTCCGTTCCGCGGGATCTGGAATCTGATCGAGCTCCCGCTCATGATTGTGGGCTTGATCTCGCTGGCGCGCCGCCCCGACGGCCGCTTCGCCAGCTTCGTCTTGTTCTGGTTCGTGCTCGGGCCTCTTCCCGGCGGAGTAACCAACGAGACCCAGAATATTGGCAGGGCGATCGGCTGGCTTCCCGCGCCGCAGATAATCTCGGCGTGCGGAATGGCTGCGCTGCTGGGCGGAGCCGCACGATCTGCAAAGAAGTGGCTCCGCTTCGGGCTTCCAGCGTTGATGTGCGTTTGCTGGGTTGCGACGGCCGTCGCCATCATTCATTCCGTGTGGGTCGAGTATCCGAAGATGACTCAACGCGATTGGCAGTACGAAATAACCGGAGCGATGAAGTGCGCTAAGCGCAGCCGTACGGACGAGCTCGTCGTGGTCTCACCGCACTTCCAGATGGCTTCACTCTTCGCGACGTTTCACTTCAACGACCTGCCGCCCTCCACCGATGGCCGCCCGGCTTGGCAGCTCGGCGAACGATCCCGGCTCGCACCTGGCGAGATCTATCTCTTTCCGGCGGGTCGTCCGACGCCCGTCAATGGCGATCGGATCTGCACGATCGTCCTGTCAGCCTCAGGCCGCGAAGTCTCGTACGTATACAAGGGCGCCGACGCCCCTCGCCGCGTTCCGGCGGTCGACACCGAGTGACGAGCTGAGCCCAGAGCAGCAACGCCAACACCAACACACCTCCGCCTCGCGGCGGCGCTTCGCTCGCGGTGCATCCACATCCCTTCTTCCGCTCCAAGCCGAAGAAGCCGGCGTCCTTGCCCACCGCGCCGTCGGGGCGGGCGGTGGCGTCGGGGCCGGCTGCGTCGAGGGTCGCGGGCGCGTCCTCGAGCTCTCCGGCGTCCTCGGGCTCTCCGGCGTCGGAGGGGAGGGCGTCGAGCTGCCCCGCGTCGGGAGAGCCCAGGCACTCGGCGGTGCAGGCGCCGAGAATGCAGGACCAGCGGGCGCCGAGGGGGCAGCCCGAGGAGAGCTCTTCGCAGTCGGGGGCGGCCTTGCAGAGGGAGAAGCGGGCCTCGTCGATGATGGTGTCGTCGAGGCGGTGGGCTTCGAAGGAGAGAGTGCGGGCGCCGGCGGTGAAGAGGTTGGCCGTGCAGGCGCGCTCAGCGTGGAGGGTGTAGCTCTCGGTGGGGGTGCGAAGGTCGTGGAGCGGGGCGCCGCTGCAGGCGGTGAGGAAGCGAATGCCGTCGACCTGGGCGTAGGTGAAGTTGTGGTTATGGCCCGCGAGCACGACGTCGACGTGGTGCTGCATCATGAGCGCTTGCCACGAGGGGCGGGTGGGGGTGGCGGCGTCGTAGAAGTCGAGGCCGTCGGTCGGGTGGTTGGCGCCCTGGTGATAGGGGCCGCGGTGGAGGAACACGACCTTCCAGCGGATGTCGGGATCGGCGTCGGCAGCGGTGAGGGTGCGCTCGAGCCAGGGGGTCTGGCTGTCGAGGATGGCGTCGCGGTCGTAGCCGTCCGTGGTTCCGGTGTAGAGGACCGTGAAGTGCACGCTGCCGTAGCGGAAGTCGTAGTGGTCGATCGCAGGAGCGTCGGGCTCGGGGAACTGGAAGACGTCCCAGAAGTAGGGGGCGTCCTCCTCGTGATTGCCCATCGCCACCATGAACGGCGCGCGTGCGAGCAGGTCCGCCATGACCCCGTAGAAGAGGCTCCAACGGGCCATCTCGGGATACATCCATCCGTTCGGTCCGTTCGCGCCCGGCTCGCTCGCCACCATGTCGCCGACGGAGAGCACCAGGTCGGGCGCAAAGGCGCGCACGCGCTCGGCGAAGCGCATGTGATCGAGGCGCTGCGGCGTGTCGTAGAACTGCGTGTCGCCGAACATCGCGAAGCGGAATGGCGTACCGGGAGCGACGGGCGCGCGGAAGGTCTGATCGGGACCGGGCGTCCCGTCCTCGATCACGCGGTAGTGGTAGGTGGCGCCGGGCGTGAGCCCGCCGAGCTCGAAGAAGTTCCGGTGCTGCGCAGTGTGCGTGAGCATGTCGCCGTATGCGGTCGTCGGGCCCCACTCGAGCGCCACGTCGCCGCCGCCGAATGCGTCGTAGCCGACGGTGACGGCGGTCGGGCCGGTGATGGAGAGGTACGGACCACAGAACGCGACGCGCTCGTCGTCGGGGCGCACGCCAATCGGCTGGCCGGCGGGATCGAAGTCCGTGAGCGCATCGCGCCAGATGTAGACGTAGTCGTCGGCGCTCGTGGTGCCGGGCGCTAGCGTTCGGTCGGCGACCTCGCCGAAGTCGTCGCCGACGAACATCAAGCTCTTCTCGACGCCCACGCAGCTCTCTTCGTCGCAGATCGTGTGCGTGTACTTGTAGTTGAACGCCGAGGGATCGGTGGCGACGTCGAACGTCCCGGACCAGGTGTCGGGCCCGACCTGCACCAGCGGATCATGCTGATAGACGGCGGCGTCGATCCGGTTGGATCGAAGCATGACGACGTCACCCTTCGGGGTGCACCGCGGGACCTGGACGTGGAAGGAGACGGGGGCGGCGATCGCGGTCGAGGGCGCCAGCAGTAGGATCCACTGCCGGAGCATCCGGTTCACCAGCTGGCTTTTTTCAGCCCTGCGATCTGTCCGGAGTTGCCGAGGTCGCGGATCGCGATCCGAGACATGGAGAACTTGCGCAGGAAGCCGCGAGAGCGGCCGGTCACCTGGCAGCGGTTCCGGATCCGGACCGGGCTGGCGTCCCGCGGAATCTTCTGCAGGCGGCGCACGGCCTCTGCCTTCTTCTCCTCGGGCGTCCGCGGGTCACTGACGATCTTCTTGAGGGCGACCCGGGTGGCGGCGTAACGCGCCACAATCTCGCGGCGCTTCGCGTTCTTGGCGATCTTCGACTTCTTGGCCATGGAAAAATCCCTGTCGGGACGGCCAACCAACACAGGATCACGGGCGAAAGCAATCACTATCTGGGTCAGTCCGTGAGGAATCGCCCGGAGGCGCCGTCCCAGCGGGCCTTGGGCTCGCGCTCGGCCCACCAGGCCTCGAGGCCGGCCTCGGCCTTCGCAGGATCCGCGTCCTCGGCGGCCGGGGGCTGGCCGGCCAGCTGTCGCGCCAGCTCGAGGGCCTTCGTCCGCACGACCTTGGCCTCGGCGTCCCGGGCCAGCCCGAGCAGGAACGTCATCCCGTGCTTGCCCCCGGAGCGGACCAGGGCCTCGGCCTCCCGGAGCCGCACCCACTCGTCCTCCCCGGTGACCCCGAGCGCGGCCTCCAGGCCCGGCGCGGCCTCGGCCCGTCCCAGCCGGGCGAGCGCCTCGGCCGCCTTCTCCTTCACCGCCGTCGAAGGATCCGACAGCGCGCCCACCAGCGGCGCGACGGCCGCCGCGTCGCCGGTCTTCCCGAGGGCCTCGGCCGCCTCGGCGCGGACGCTCTCGTGCTCGTCGTCGAGCGCCGCCAGGATCTCGGCGTGCGAGGTCCCGAGCCCGTGGACCGGCGCAGCGTGCGGTTTGTGGACTGCCTGGTGCGCGACCGACATCCCGTCGTCCTCGGCACGGAAACGCTGTGCGAGATCGGAGCGGAGGAAGACGACCATCCCCGCGCCGAGCGCGAGCAACACACCGGCCGATCCGGCGAGACGCACGAACGCGCGCCCGGGTGCATCGGCGTTGACGACGCTCGAGACCATGCCGGCGGTCACCAGGATCGCCGCGTACACCGCGATGATGCTGGGCGCCGGCGGCCAGTCGTAGTGCGCCGACACGAAGAGGCCCACGATCGCTGCGACGATGCTGGTGATCCATCCGATCACGAGCCGCACCTTGAACGAGTCGCTGAACAGCGCGGCGCAGACCGCGGGCGCGATCAAGAGACAAAAGACCAGCAGCACGCCGGCGATGTGGACCGACATCGTCACGATCACCGCGAACGTCACGTAGAAGAGGAAGTCCCAGCGCTGGACGTTGAGCCCGTCGCGCGCCGCCCGATCGGGGTCGTGCGAGATGGCGAGGAACTTCTTTCGCAGCACCCAATGGAGCGCACCGACCGCGGAGTAGAGGATGAGGTCCGTGCGGACCTCGGCGGGCGTGACCACCAGGATGCTGCCGGCCAGGATGTCGCGGAGGTGCTCGGCGCCGTGCGGATTCTCCGCCGACATCAGGATGGAGCCCGCCGATGCGATCGCGAAGGCCAGCCCGATGATCGCCTCGTGAGGCACGCGATCGTCCTTGGTACGCGTGACCGAGAAGACCCACGCGCCCATGACACCGAACACCAGCGAGGCCCAATACGTCACGGGATCCGCCGACTCGAATCCGAACAGGAACGCGACCGTGCTGCCGAGCGCCGCGATCTGCGCGATCGCGAGATCCACGAAGAGCACTTTCCGGCTGATCACGTGGAGCCCGAAGTACGTGTGGATCGCGATCAGGATCAGCGTGACCGCGAAGGGCCAGAACCACCAGGGAAGTTCGTGCATGGCTCAGCTCCCCAGCGCCCGCTGGAACTGGCCGACGATCACGTCGAACAGCTTCAGATAGTCGTCGGCGCCCTTGATCCCACCGCTCGAGAGCGGGAAGACGACCAGCTTGGCGCCGCCCTTGTCCGCGACCAGCTGCGCGATCTTCTCGTCGTAGAACGCGTGCGTCCCCAGCAGTGGGATCTTCTCCTTGCGCATGTGCGCGACCAGATCGGCCAGGTGGCCCGGCCCGGGCTGGATGCCCGGCTTGAGCTCGACGTAATCGACCACCATGATCCCGAAGCGCGCCGCGAAGTACGAGTAGCTCCGGTGATAGAAGACGATCTTCGTCCCCTGGTACGGCCGCATCTTGGCCAGCCAGCCGCCGAGCTTGGCGGTGAGGCCGTTCTTCTTCAGGAAGCCGTCGAGCTCACCGGAGCGCGCCAGCCGCTCGAGCTTGCTCTCACCGACGTCGTCGACCAGCCCCTTGCCGAAGAGGGCGTCGGCGATCGAGCGCGAAAACGCCTTCCGGCGCGCCTCGTACTGGGCCGCGTGATCCGGGTCGACGCGGCTGAGCGCCGCCGCGATCGTTCCGGCGACGATCTGCCCGTTCAGCGGATCGACGAGATAGTGCGGGTTCCCGAGCGGATGCACGTCGCCCTGCGCGCGGTTCACCTCGCCGGTGGGAACCTCGAGCACCGGGATGCCGATCGAGCAGTCGATGTACCCCGGTGTGCCGATGTTGATGTCCGGGTTGCGCGCGCCCTCGAGCAGCGGCGGGACCCAGCCGATCTCGAGCTGCAGCCCGCTCACCAGGAAGAGGTCGGCGTCGCGGAGCTTCACCACGTAGCTCGGCTTCGGATCTACGAAGTGCGGATCCTGAATGCCGGAGGCGATCGTCGTGACGCGGACGTCGTCGCCGCCGATCGCCTGGGCGATGCGCGCCAGATCGGGGAGTGTGGCGACGACCTTGACCGGCCCGCGGGCGTACGCGGGAGTCGCGAACGCCGCGAGCGCGAGGACGAGGAGCGATTGAGACGAAGGTTTCATGCCTGAACCTCAAAACTTGTGGGCGCCGTGGGCGCCGAAGATGATCTCCGCTTGGACATAGACGGAGTGGGCGTCTCCGCCGGGCAGAAATGACGAGTTGTCGTACTCGTACTGGATCCGCAGCTTGCTGAACTCACTCGGGTAGTACGTGAGCGCGACGGTCGCGCGGTGGCGGCGATCGCGGAGCGGATCCTCGGCGCTCGAGTAGCCGAGAAACTCGGTGGGCTCGCCGCGCGCGAAGTCGTAGCGCAGCGCCAGCACGAACGGGCGCAGAAAGCCCCACGCGGTCTGCGCGTAGAGGCCGTAGTCGAGCAGGTTCTGTCGAGGTGCCAGCTCCGTCCCCACGCTCTCGTCGAGCACCTCGGCCGCCCCGTACTTGCGCACCATCCCCTCCGCCTGGAGCGCGAAGAACGGCCAGCCGTGATCGTTCGAGAGGGGCTTCCACTTCAGGTAGAGGTCAGTCCCCCCGATGAGGGTCTCGGTGTCGTCCGCGGTGGCGTTCGGCCCGAACAATCCGGAGAGGCCGAACACGACCGTGGTCTCCTCGCCGAGATCGAACGACACCTTGGCGTGCGCGAGATAGAGGAAGTCTTCCGCCCCGTTGACCTCCCGATCGATCAGTGTCCGACCGGCGATCGTCTCGCCGGGGACGTTCCGGAAGCTCACCGCGGTCTCCCCGTTCGAGTTCTGGGCCCCGAGCGTGACCTCGAGGAAGAACGGAAGCGGGGTCAGCCAGGACAGCTGGAGCCCGGGGACGCGCAGGCCGTCGGGCCCCATGAACCGCGAGTTGACCACCGGCTGGTCTGCGAAGTCCCACGTGTGCGGGTGCGTGGGGTTGAGCCGGCCGAACGCGGTGAAGAAGTGACCTGCCTTCAGCTGCAGGTTGCCGGGGAGCGAGAGCGTGGTCAGGTAGATCTCCTCCAGCTCGATCGTCGTCTCACCCTCGGGATCGATCTGGAGCACGATGTTGGCGTCGCCGCGGAAGTACGGGTCGACGATACCGGAGAACGTCAGCTCGACGTTCTGGATCGTGAACCCGCGGTTCTTCGGGTCGTGGCCGCCGCCCTCCAGTGCGCGGAGATCGGGCTCCTTCGCCGAGGAGGTCCCGGCAGCGGCCAGCAAATCGAGCGCCAGATCGATCAGTCGAACGTTCGCCAGCGGTGTAGCCGAGGCACCGGCCGTCGGGGGTGGGGTCGCGTTCTCCTCGCCGGCGAGGGCAGCGCCGAACTCGGCCTCGAGCGCGGCGCGTTCGGCGTCGGAGACAGACGACGTCTCGACCGTGCTGGTCGCGACAATGAGGAGCGGTAGTAAACACGGGCCCATGGGCACCCCCGAGAGACGGGTCAGGACGATCGATCACCGCCGACCGTTCGAAGAGCTGGGACTGATCAGAGGAGGTGCGGCGGCGGCGAGCTCTTGGGCGCGAGCCGGAGGATGGAGAGCGGCGCCGCGGCGAGCCGAGCCCGGCCGAGGAGCGCGAGCGCGCCCAGGTCCGCCGACGGCGCGGGCCGTGCGACGGACGGCAACGTGGTCCGCTGGCGCGCGAAGCTGGCGGCCAGACAGTGCTCGTGACCGTGGCTCTGCTCGGGCGCCGGAACGTGCCTCTCGAAGCCGAGGGCGTGCGGCGGATGTCCGGCGCGCGCAGGGCCGGGCAGATGGATGAGCTCGCCGTGCTCGGGGCAGGTGACGTGGTGGAACGAGGTCAGGTCCGCGAGCGCCGCGACGTTCGAGCCGGTCCAGGCGCAGATCGTCAGGATCGCGAGGGAACAGACACCCGCCTTCGATCGGCGCTCGGAGCTTCTCGCTCGCACCCAGCCTCCTGCATCGGGCCCGATGCCCGGGAAGTCAACTCGACAGGAGTTACCGCTTGACGGCGCAGCGCCTGCGTCGCTACCCAAATGAGCAACACAACATCTCGGTCGGAGCAGGGAAGCCGGTGTGAATCCGGCGCGGTCCCGCCACTGTCAGCGAATCGGCGCGCCACGAAGCCACTCGGAAGGGGAAGGCGGCGTCAGCCAACGAGTCGCGAGCCAGGATATCTGCTCCGCCCGAAGTTTCCGGACCACCGGCGAGAGACCGGGGAGGAGCGTATGAACTCAACACGCGTCTTTGTCTTCACCGTCTGTTTGGCATCGATCCGCTGCGGAGGCGGACCGATCGAGACCGCGGGCACCTGGACCAGCAACTTCGGAACGGAAGAGACCATCACGGACGAGGCCTGGGGCGCCGCGTCGTTGATCGAGTACGACAACGACCTGAACTGGGCCGTCACCCAGAACGCCGGCGACGATCAGTACAACCCCAGCAAGTACAATCGCTTGGTCTGGACGGAGCCCAACGCGGGTCGCTTCTACTACTGCACCGTCGACTACGGGCTCGAAACGCTCGCACAGGCGGAGAGCTCCACTCAGGCGGCGGATGCCAGCGATCCGGCGAGCGGCGGCTGCGGAGGTTTCTCGTGGACCGAGCTGTCGCGCAATTGAGCTTGCTCTTCCTGAGCGCGTGCGGCGGCACCGAAGAGCGGGCGCCGCCGGAGACGTTCGGCTCGCCGTACGCCGTCGAGGTGGTGAGCTACCTCCCCGGCCCGGGCGCCGGCTTCGGTCAGACGGAGCTCCCCGGGGTGGTGCTGGGGCCGCCGAAGCTCCAGGGCGCCAGCCCGTCCCTCGACGTCCTCAGCCTCGGCGCTGGCGGTGAGATCGTGCTGGCGTTCGACGCGGCGATCACCGACGGACCGGGGCCCGACTTCGTGGTCTTCGAGAACCCGTTCTGGGTGATGGGCGACCCGACCGATCCGTACGCCGAGCTGGGCGAGATCGCGGTGAGCGCGGACGGCGTCACCTGGAGCGCGTTCGCCTGCGATCACGAGGGCGACGGCGCGGGCCACTTCGCAGGCTGCGCCGGATGGTCCCCGACCGCCGGGTTCGATGCCGAGACCCCGCTCGATCCCGCACAGTGTGGCGGCGATGCCTTCGATCTGTCCGACCTCGGAGTGAGCGAGGCGCGATTCGTGCGGATCCTCGATCTCGACGGCGGTGGCGACAGCCCGTCGGTCGGGTTCGATCTCGACGCCGTCGGCCTCGTCCACTACCGGACGATCGAATAGACGACCCAGACCGCCGCGATCGCGAGCCCGTAGAGCCCGATCAGGCTGATCGTGTAGATCGAGCGCGTCATTCTTCGAGCACTTGCAAGCCTCGTGCGCAGCAGCGTCGCGCGAAAGCCGGTCGCGGCGTCACGGGCGGGTGACGGCCGGGTGCGATCGTGCCTTCAATCCGTGTTGTGCGGGCGATGGTGATGACGGCGCAACGCCGGCCGCTCGAGGCGATGGACGTCCCGGTCCCCGAGCCTGGCCCCACGCAGGCGCTCCTCCGCGTGAAACGTTGCGCGGTGTGTCGAACCGATCTCCACGTCCTCGACGGCGACCTCGACGATCCGAAGCTACCGCTGATCATCGGGCACGAGATCGTGGGCGTGGTGGAGAAGGTCGGTGCACGCGCGGGCGAGCTCGCGATCGGGGATCGCGTCGGTGTGCCTTGGCTCGGATGGTCGTGCGGCGTCTGCCGCTGGTGTCGAAGCGGGCGCGAGAACCTCTGCGACTCGGCGCGCTTCACCGGCTACCAGATCGACGGCGGCTACGCCGAGTACACCGTCGCGGATCATCGCTTCTGCTTTCCTCTCCCTCCGTCGTTCGACGACGCGCATGCCGCGCCGCTCTTGTGCGCCGGCCTGATCGGTCACCGCTGCCTGACGATGGCCGGCGACGCGGAGCGTCTCGGGATCTACGGTTTCGGCGCCGCCGCGCACATCGTGGCGCAGGTGGCCCGGTACCAGGGCCGGCAGGTCTACGCGTTCGTGCGGCCCGGTGACGCGGCGGCGGCGGCCTTCGCCCGTTCGCTCGGTGCGGTGTGGGCGGGCAGCTCCGATGCGTCGCCGCCCGAGCCGCTCGACGCCGCGATCATCTTCGCGCCTGTGGGGGCGCTGGTCCCGCGCGCGCTCGCGGCCACCGCGAAGGGCGGCGTGGTCGTCTGCGGCGGCATCCACATGAGCGACATCCCCTCCTTCCCGTACGCGGTTCTGTGGGGGGAGCGTCAGGTCCGCTCGGTCGCGAACCTCACCCGGGCCGACGGCGAGGCGTTCCTGGACCTGGCGCCGCGGGCTGGCGTCCGGACCACCGTGGAGGTGTTTCCGCTGTCCGCGGCCAACGACGCCCTTCGAGCGCTGCGCGAAGGACGCCTCGAGGGTGCCGCGGTCCTCGATTGCGAAGCTCACTGAGATGTGGGACGACAGGGGCGGTGTTCCGTGCCCTTTGGCAACGGTTCGCGCGGCTGTTCGGCGGCGGGAAGAGCGAGGAGCGGCGCGCGCCGGGCGTCATCCCTGCGCCGGAGACGCTGATCGCCAAGATCGCGAACGTGAAGGGCAAGGACCGCGAGATCCTTCGGGTCGCGGGAGAGGCCATCCGCCGCGGTCATCCCGATCAGGCGGTCATCGCCTACTGGAAGGCCGTCGAGGTCTATCTGCGGGACGGTCAGGTCCTCAAGGCGGTCTCGGCGCTCAAGATGATCCTGCAGCACTCGCCGGAGGATCTGGAGGCCTTCAACGCGCTGGCGGACGCCTACGAGGCGCTCGATCGGAAGCGGGACGCCGCCAACACCTGCCTCTGGATCGCCGACATCCACGCGCGGCGCGGAGAACGTGCGGACGCGCTCGCGGTGCTCTATCGCGCGATGGATCTGGATTCGATGGTGAAGGGGGCGCGCGAACGCATCCAGGCGCTGGGCGGGGAGCTGCCCGCCTCGGCGCGGCCGCCGTCGCGGATGGGGCCACCGCTGCGGCTCCAGTCCAAGCAAGAACCGCAGGCCGGCTTGCCCCCGATGGCCCTGCCGTTGTCGGCGATGACGCCCTCGCCGATCCACGCTCCGGAGCCGGCGCCGAGCGAGGACGAGCCTGATGAGATGCCCGGCGAGTCGGTGGTGATCGAGTCTCCGCTTCGTCAGGATGACGACGACGACCGGATCGAGCTCGACATCGAAGGCGACGACGCGCTCGACTTTCCGGACGACAGCCTCGTTCTCCCGGTGACCGACGGCAAGCGCGCAGCCGTGGAGACGCCCGACGACGCGACGGTGTTGGGGATGCAGCTCCCGGGCGACGACGACGAGGGCGAGGAGTACGATCCGGACTTCGGTGCGGCCACCATCGCGATGTCGGCGATCGATCACGACGTGGGCTCGGCGACCATCGCGATGCGTGCGATCGCCGAGGACGGCGAGATCATGAGCGAGGATCTCGCGGGCGACGCGACCCTGCTGGCGATGGAGCCTCCCCCGCTCGACGGGCCGACCGATGAGCACGAGGCCCGGATGCCGCTGCCCGTCGAGGAGGAGACCGATCCCCGGGCGACGCCTCCGCCTGCGAGGCGGTTCGCGATTCCCCAGGCGGCCACCACCATCGACGTCGAGCCGCCGTCCGCGCTCTCGGGCACCGAGCATGACCCCAAGAAGAAGCTCCCGATGATCGGGGTGCCGGGTGAGTCGACCCGCGCCTACTCCGTCGAGGAGCTCAAGGATCTGGGACTGAAGAAGAAGTGAGGGATCGGATGCCAAGGTACGAGTTCAAGGAAGGCAGCTCGAGCAAGTTCTGGGAGATCGAGATGAGTGGGACGGAGGTGACCACCCGCTGGGGGAAGATCGGCACCGACGGCCAGGAGAAGACGAAGGACTTCGGAACCGAGGAGAAGGCGCAGAAGGAGCACGACAAGCTCGTCGCGGAGAAGACCAAGAAGGGCTACGCGCTCGGGGGCGGCGGCAACGGCGCGCCCGCTCCGAAGGCGAAGAAGAAGGAGGCGGCGCCGAAGAAGAAGGCGGCGCCCGCTCCGGTGAACGGCGACCTGAGCGTGGGCGAAGACTGGCAGCGCTACGAGTTCGTCGAGGGCGGCTCCAAGAAATTCTGGGAGATCAGGGTCGAGGGCGACCAGTACTTCACGCGGTACGGGCGCATCGGCTCCGACGGCAAGATCACGGTCAAGCAGGTGGACTCCGAGGACGAGGCCCGGGCGGAGGCCGAGAAGCTCCTCGCGACCAAGCTGAAGAAGGGCTACGAGCCCGCCGAGAGCATCTCGTAGACGGCGCGGTTGATCGCCTCCGGGTCGAGCGGTCCGTCGCGGAGCTCCCGCCAGCTCTCGTACTCCCGGACCCACTGGCGGGATCTCAGCGGGTGCCGGAGCTTGGTCGCCTCGATCCAGTCGTTCAGCTGACCGGAGAGCGAGGCGTCGTCGGCGAGGAACACCTCGCGGGCGTCGTCGAGGATGTCGAGCATCTCGCGGTTCTTCTCCCAGCGGCCCGGCGAGCTGCGCTCGAGGAACACGAAGTCCGTGAGCGAGCCGAGCATCAAGGCCACGCCCGCGTCCTGCATCGGGTTGCCCGAGAGGCGCCGGATCCGGGCCGTCAGGCCGTCGGTCGGATCCGCCGTGACCAGCGACGACCTCAGGATTCCGCCGGGTGACAGGTGCATGAGCGCGAGCGCAAGCTCACTTGCGATTGCTGGGCTGAGCGCGTCGAACCAATCGCACCAGGCGGAAGTGGGTGAAGGCATCGGGTGGCTACTCTGACTGGCGCTTGCGGGGCCGGGGGATGTCGTAGAGATCGAGCCGGCGGAGCAAGGCCTTCCGCGACATGCCCAGCATCTTGGCAGCGCGCGATTGATTGCCACCGCACTCCTCGAGCGCCCCCACGATGCGCGCGCGCTCCAGCGACTCGACCTCGTCCTTGAGAGACGCGGATTGACCCGAGAGATCCAGCGTCGGCGAGTCGAGCACATGAGCGTTGAATCCGCTGATCGGACGAGACATCGGGCCGGTCGACTCGGACTCCTTGAGGTCCCCCGACTGGAACCGCTTCGGCGCGAAGATAAACGACGAGGAGAGCTTCTCCATCGGAAGGTGCTCGAGCTCGACCGTCCCTTCACCGGCCAGGATCACCGCGCGCTCGACGATGTTTCGCAGCTCCCGCACGTTGCCCGGCCAGGCATACACGCCGAGCGCCGCCATCGCCTGCTCGGAGAAGCGGGGCGCACGCCGCCCTTCACGCGTGGCCGTCTTGACGGCGAACGATTCGACGAAGACCGGGATCTCTTCGCGGCGCTCCCGGAGCGGCGGGATCACGACGGAGATCCCGTTGAGACGATAGAAGAGATCCTCACGGAAGGTGCCCTTCTTGACCTGCTCCTCGAGGTCGCGGTTGGTGGCGGCGACCACGCGTACGTCGATCGGCGTGGTCTTCACGCTGCCGACGCGACGGACCTGACGCTCCTCGAGCACGCGGAGCAGCTTGACCTGCGTCGACAGCGACATCTCGCCCACCTCGTCGAGGAAGACCGTGCCGCCCTCGGCCGACTCGAGCAGGCCCGCCTTCTGCTTCACCGCCCCGGTGAACGCTCCCCGTTCGTGACCGAACATCTCCGACTCGAGGAGCTCCTCAGAGAAGGCTCCGCAGTTGAGGGGGACGAACGGCTTGGCGACGCGCTTGCTCTTCTCGTGAAGCCTCTTGGCCAGCACCTCCTTTCCGACGCCCGTCTCTCCGAGCACGAGCACGCTGATGTCGCTCTGCGCGATCCGCTCGATGAGCTCGTAGAGGCGGCGCATCGATCGGCTGATCACGATCGGCTCGCCTTCACGCGGGTGCGCGTTCTGGTCGAAGCCCCGGGCGGCGTCGCCGGCGAAGGCCGAGAGCGCGGCGGCGTCCTTCGCGTCCCTGGGGAAGAGCGCCACGCCGACCGACGCATCGCTCCCCAGCCGGCCGAGGCCGAAGCGGAGCGCGGTGGCGGCTTGATCGACCGTCTCTGGGTCGGCGTCGGTGAGCAGCAGCTCGTATTCTCCGGGGGCGTAGCGGGCGATCAGATCCTGGGCGCCCAGCAGCGTGGTGATCGCCGACTCGACGGCTCCACTCGCGATCATGCCGGTCCGCACCCGAAGCACGCCGAACTCGCCACCCCCGGCCCGCGCGCGGGCGCACTCCTCCTCGAGGCGGAGCTCGTACTGCCCGTGGCTCAGGACGCGCCGCGGCTGATCGAATGTTGGACCCGTCTGGATCACCAGTGTGGTGTGCCCGACGTCGATGAGGTCGCCGAGCTCGAAGGGTTGGGAATCGTTCGCCTCGAGGCGGCTCCCCCTGAGGCGGGTCCCGTTGGAGCTGCCCAGGTCGGAGACCCGGAGCAGCGGTCCGGCGACCTCGATCGAGAGGTGGAACCTGGACAGGGCCGGATCGTCGATGCGGACGTCGGCCTCCAGGGAGCGCCCCACCGTGTAGCGGCCGTCGGCCACCGGATGGCTCACGACACCTTTGGGTCCGAAGACCAGGAGGCGACGATCGCCGCTTCGGACCAGGGAGGTCTCCGGCATCGTCACGTCCTCCGTGAAGAGGCCGCGTCGTTCCACCATTGGGCCAAGGATACAAACTGACTCCAGTACGGACAACTTGTACCTCGACCTGCCCGCGTTCGCCGGCGCCGAGCGTATTCGATGAGAGCTCGAGTGCGTGTCACGGAGGCGACGGCGCACAGACGGCCAGGCTCGGATCCTCTCCCCGCCAAGGGCTTCCTGATATGCTCCGTTCGGGAAGTAACGGCTAGGAATGGCGAACGTTTCCGCGGTCCCCCCGCTCGCTGCGATCCCCCCGCAGATCGGGCGCTACAAGATCGTCTGCGAGCTCGGCCAGGGCGGCATGGGCACGATCTATCTCGGCCGTGCCGAGGGGATCGGAGGCTTCGAGCGGCTGATGGCGATCAAGATGATCCATCCGCACCTCTCGAAGCAGCAGTCCTTCATCAACATGTTCCTGGACGAGGCGCGGATCGCCGCGCTCATCCGCCACCCGAACGTCGTGCCCGTCTACGAGATCGGTGAGCACGCCGGGCGCCACTTCATCGCGATGGACTACGTGAGCGGCGAACCGCTCTCGATGCTGCTCGACAACACGTGGTGCAAGGGCATCCCGCTCGACGTCGACATCGTCGCGTACATCATCTCGGTCGTGTCGGAGGCGTTGCACGCCGCGCACGATCTGAAGGATCCGACCGGCCGACCGCTCAAGGTCGTGCACCGTGACGTCTGCCCTCAAAACATCATGTTGGGCTACGACGGGCTCACCCGCGTCATGGACTTCGGCGTGGCCAAAGCGGTCGATCAGCTCTCCCAGACCCGGCCCGGGACGCACAAGGGAAAGGTGCCCTACATGGCGCCCGAGCAGATCCGGTGCCTGCCGATCGACCGGCGATCCGACATCTTCTCGCTGGGCGTGGTCCTCTGGGAGTCGACCATCGGCAAGCGGCTCTTCAAGGCCGAGAACGACATCCTCAGCGCCAGCAAGGTGTTGAAGGGGAGGGTGCCACGTCCCACTCGGGCGCGCGAGGGCTATCCGAAAGAGCTCGAGGAGATCGTGCTCACCGCGCTCGATCCGGATCCCGACAAGCGGTTCCAGACGGCGCGGGAGATGGGTCAGGTGCTGCGCGAGTATCTAACCCGGCGCGCGTCGGTCGTCTCGCCGTCGGACCTCGAGTCGCTCCTCAAGCGGATCTGCAAGAAGCGCTACGAGCGGCGCATGGAGATGGAGCTCCGAGCGACCGAGCCTCTCGAGTCCGGGCCGATCGAAGAGGAGACGATGCAGCTCTTCGCGGGCGAGTCCAACCTCCCCAGCTTCGAGCTCGACGCCGCTGCCGAGCCCAACGGCGATCCCTTGCACGCGCTGCTCATGGCGGTGCCCACGCGCAGTCTCGCTTCCCAGGCCGCCGACGAAGAGATCGACGATCGAACCGTGCGCACGCAGCTCGAGGACATCGGCTTCATCGCCACGGCGGAGTTCGATCTGCTTGAAGAGGATCGGGACGCGCCACCGACCGTCGTCGAAGACCACACCAGCGCGATCCGGGCCCTCGTCGCGCGCAGCAACGACGCGCTGGCGCGGCTGGCCGCGGAGGAGGAGCCGCCGGGCGATACGCAGCCTCCGGTGCTCGAGCTGTCCGAGGCGCTGAGCCGCGAGGGCGAGGTGACGCCGCTCTTGAAGCTCGACCTCGTCGGTGGACGGCGAGGCCTCGCGCTGATCGTGGCGTCGCTGGCCGCCGTGGCGCTGGTGGCGGTTGGCCTGGGGTCCGCGCTCGAGGGGACGCGGAGCCCGCCGCCGTCGGCTCCGCGGCAGGCGCTCGTCGAGGCCGCGAGCACGGAGGGCGTCCCGCACGATCAGGACGGCGAGGCCCGTCGCGCCGAGTCGCCGCGGCCGCGTCCACTGTCGGTCGCGCCTCCCCCCGCCGTGATGCCCGCGAGCACGCTGGCGCCCCCGCCGCCGTCGCCCGCCGTCGCCCCGCCCCACCCGACGCCCATCCGGAAGGCCGTCGAGAAGGCACCCGCGCCCGCCGCCGCGCCGGAGCTCGACGACGAGCCGGAGGCCGACGCGGAGCTGGAGGCCTCCGATGCACCTGCCGAGCGCCCGGAGGCTCGCCGCAGCAAGCCCAAGAAGCACCGCGAGCATCACGATGCCAAGGTGAAGACGGACAAGAAGAAGACATCGTCGAAGCCGGAGAGGCTGCTGGTCGGCGCGGGTGATCTGTGAGCGCGTGGGCGCTCGTTCTCTTGATCTTGGGTGGTGCTCCGCCGGACGGCGGCGAGGACACGACGGATCCGAAGGTCGAGGCCGGTCGCTATCTCGAGACGGGCAACGCTGCGCTCGAGTCGGGTGACACGGCCGCAGCGCTCGACGCCTATCGGGCGGCGTACGACGCGTTTCCCAGCCCGAAGATCTTCTACAACATGGCCGAGGCTCACCGCGAGCAGGGCGATCTGGTCGAGGCCGCGAACCTCTACGAGCGCGTGATCGTCGAGCTGCCCGAGGACAGCCCCCTCGTCGCTGCCTCGCAAGACAGGTTGACCGAGCTCGACGCACGCGTCGGTCATCTCTCGGTGACGACCGAACCGATCGGCGCGCGCGTCGAGATGAACGGCCGTGAGCTCGGCGTCTCACCGGTCGCCGAGCTCCGCGTGCCTCCGGGAACGATCGAGCTTCGCGCCAGCCTCGATGGACGGAGCCAGCTCGAGAGCGTCGTGGTCCCCGCCGGAGAAGCTCGGAGCGTCTCGATCGATCTGGTCGTCGTCTCCGCCCAGCCTCCACCGCCGCCGTCGGTGGCGGTGGTCGAGGAGACCACGCTCGTCCAGAAGTGGTGGTTCTGGACCGCGATCGGGTTCGGCGTGGTGGCGGCGGGAACCGCCGTCGCGCTGGTCGCCACCTCGGGCGACAACTTCCGGCCCCAGGGCGAGCTCCCGACCACCTCGCTGAACGACTGGCCCCGCCGCTGAACGGCCCCTGGGACTTCACAGGCACTCCCGGTGTGCCCGCAGGGGACAACCTGCATCCCTCCGCCCGCGGCCGTCATCAACCTGGAGGCGCCTTCATCCGGCGCGGATCGTGATGAGGGTCCCGTCGGGCGAAGGAGCAGCCGCCCGAAGGAGCCTCATGTTGAGCGATCGAAAGCCGGCGCTGGGCACCAACGTCTTTGTCTACGACGAGGAGGGGAGAAAGCACCGGTTCTCGCCCGCCGACGTCGGCGCGGCCCGGCAGGAGCGCCTTGGCAGCCACATCCAGGGCCTCGGACTGCCACAGCCGACGCAGTTCATCGTAGTGCCGAAGGAGCTGCTCACGGCCGACGAGGTGGTCGAAGACATGATCAGCGAGCGTCGCACCGTCGACTGGAAGCTGCGCGTCGTCTACCGGAAGCTGTTGGTCGCGCTGGGGCGGGCGGTCGGCGCGCTGGACCGGGTGGCCTCCCAGGTGCGGTTCGAGCTCGCCACGCTCTGGGCGCGCCTCCTCGTGACGGTGAACCCGGTGGAGGTGGACGACTCTTGGGGCTCGGAGGTCACCGAGATCGTCGAGCGGCCCCCGAAGCTCCCGAAGCTCCGGCGGCCCTCGGCGATTCTGATCGAAGCCGTCGCGGTCATCCGATCCCGAGCGCCCGTTCGAGCTCGGCTCGGAACCGGCGGCTGACCCGCGCCGTCTGACCGTCGCTGAGCTCGAGCACCCGGCCACCGTCGCGGAGCGCGCGCACGCAATTCAAGTTGACCAACTCGCTGCGGTGGACGCGCAGGAAGTCGAACCCGGCGAGGCGCTTCTCCAGCGAGGTGAGGCTCTCATCGAGGAGGTGCTCGCGGCCCTCGGCGGCGAAGATCGAGTACTTTCCGTCGGCCCAGACCCGCGTGAGCGCGCGGGCGTCGAACACTCGGATGACGCCATTCGCCGCGACGGTGAGGCGCCAGCCGGCGCTCTTGGGACGGGGCTCGTCCCGGGGGCGGCGGGCGCGCGCGCGCTCGACGGCGCGCTGCAGCTGATCCATTCGGACGGGCTTGAGGAGATAGTCGACCGCGTTGGCCTCGAACGCGCCGACCGCGTATTCGTCATGTGCGGTGGTGAACACGATCAGCGGCGCATGCTCCTTGCGCTCCACGCTCTGCGCCAGCGAGAGCCCGTCGAGCCCGGGCATCCGGACGTCGAGGAAGACCAGGTCCGGCTCGACCTCTTGAATGCGCTCGAGGGCCTCGACGCCGTCCGAGGCCTCGCCGGCCACCTCCACGCCTTCGAGGCCGGCCAGCATCCGGATCAACCGCTCGCGTGCCAGCGGCTCGTCGTCGACGACCAGCGCGCGCATCACTTGGCGAGGGGCAGGGTGAGCGTCGCCCGGCAGCCGCCTCCCGGGCCGCTGTCGAGCCGCAGCAGGTCGTCCTTGCCGTAGATCAGCCGGAGCCGTTCCTGGAGATCCGCGAGGCCGGTGCCCGTACCGGCGTGCTGCGAGCCTCCGCAGCCGGGGCCGTCGTCCGTGACGCTCAGCCACAGCTCGTCGCCGATCATCTCCGCCTCCACCTCGATCGTGCCGCTCTGGCGCTTGCCTCCGATGCCGTGGAGCACGGCGTTCTCCACCAGCGGCTCCAGCGCCATGGGCGGGATGCGGAACCGCTGCACGCGCGGATCGACCTTGATGCGATAGGCGAGGTGCTCGCCGAAGCGCACCGACTCGATCTCGAGATACTCGCGCACCACGTCGATCTCCTCCTCGAGCCGGACCATGGGACGGCGGGTCCGCACCAGCGAGTAGCGGAGCACCTCCGCGAGCCTCTCGATGGTCTCCTCGGCGCGCGCCGGATCCTTCGGGATCAGGGCCGCGACCGCGTTCAAGCTGTTGAATAGAAAGTGTGGGTTGGTGCGCGACTGGAGCGCGCGAAGCTGCGCGGTCAAGGCCGCCTGTCGCTCGCTGGCCGCCAATCTCTCGATCTCCTCGGCGCGCTTGCGCAGGCGCTGATACGAGAGCGCCGCGAGGATGATCATCGTCGAGATCACGTAGCTGATGATCAGGCCGACGCGGATGTCCATGGGGTTCTTGCACACGACCATCAGGATCGGCTTGACCGCCATCGTCGCGGCAGGAACCAGCAGCGAGACCGTCGCGACGTGCAACGCCATCCGGAGCCACCGGTTCGCAGGGAGCACCGCGAACGCCCGCGGGAGCACGCGGGCGTAGGCGTAGTGGAGGACGCTCGCGACCGCCGCCGTGTGGATGTACGTGGAGAGCAGCGCGCGGAGGAGCGTCTCGAGATCGCCGAGGAGCAACCGCGCGTCGATGGTGGCGACCATCGCCGGAGGGCCCAGGATGTAGAACCACCACAGCCCCTCGGGGATCAGCGGCTCGATCGCGCGCTCGTCCCGCTCCTGGGCTCTCGGCTCGAGGAGCAGAGGGGCGACGATCCGGGAGGCCGAGCTCTGCATTCCGCGATGCTTGCTTTGCGGGGCTGACTTGTAAAGCTGCGTTCTCACTATGGAAATGTGCGTTCCCGCACGCCCTCCGCTCGTTCCTCACACCGCACCGCTCGTGTCCCGCCGGCCGCCTTTCGTCGGCGTCCGCTGGCGCGCGCACGGCCGCCATCTGCATCTCCTTCGCCATGACGCTCGAAGTCTTTACGCGGCTCGCGCTCTCGCTGATCGCGATCGGCGCTGTCGCATGCGGTGAGAGCTCGGACGCGCCGCCCACCGGACAGCCACCCCCGCCCGAGAAGCCGGAGGTCTCCTATTGGCAGGACATCGCCCCCATCGTCTTCGATCGCTGCGTGCAGTGCCATCAGGAGGGTGGCATCGGTCCCTTCCGTCTCGATCGTTACGAGGACGCGAAGCTGTACGCCCCCTCGGCGGCCGCCGCGGTGAAGGCGCGGACGATGCCTCCCTACCTGGTGCGCGCGGACGGTAGCTGCGGTTCATTTCACGAGCCGCTGGTCCTGACGGACGGAGAGATCGCGACGATCGATCGCTGGGCCGAGCTCGGCGCCCCCGAAGGTGATCCCGTGGAGCTCGCCGTTCCTCCGCTGCCGGCGCTCGACCAGGGCGAGACGTTCACGACGCCGCTGTTCCAGCCCGAGATCCAGGGGGGCGCCATCGCGCAGTTCGACGAATATCGCTGCTTTCTGGTCGACCCGGGGCTCGACCACGATCGCTTCGTCACCGGCTTCCACGTCACCCCCGGCAACGACGCGATGATCCATCACCTCATCGTCTTCAACGTCGATCCCGACGCGCCCGGACAGGGCGGCACGAACGGCGAGGTGATGGCAGCCCTCGACGCCGAGTCACCGGATCGCGAGGGCTGGCCCTGCTTCGGCTTCGCGGGCGACGGCGTGAACGTGGAGAGCGAGCCCGTGACCTGGGCCCCCGGCCAGGGCGTGGTCGACTACCCGGAGGGGATCGGCCTGCGCGTTCGCGCCGGCACCAAGCTGGTGATCCAGGTGCACTATAACCTCTTCGATCCCTCGCTCCGCGGTCAGACCGACCAGACCACGGTGAGAATTCGGTTCGTCGATCAGGTCGAGCGCGAAGGTTTCTTCGTCCTCCCGGACGGCTTCCTCACCACGCTGTTCTTCGGTCATCCGGCGACGCTCGAGCCGGGCCAGCCCAGCGTCTCTTACAGCTGGACCGCGCGGCTCCGCGACTTCGGGGCGGATGGACCGTTCGAGCTCTACGGCGTGGCGCCGCACATGCACCAGCGCGGGAGAAAATACGAGCTCCGCGTGGGACCCGAGGGCGCCGACGCGTGTGCGGCCCACGTCGATCGCTGGGACTTCCACTGGCAGCGGCTCTACTTCTATGACGAACCGATCCCGCTCGACGGAAACACGCCCTTCACGGTGACGTGCGACTACGACACCAGCGACCGCACCGAGCCGGTTCTACCGGGGTGGGGAACGCAGAACGAGATGTGCCTGGCGGTGCTGTTCGTGGTGTCAGCCCGGACGCCGTGAGGTCTCGGCCAGCCCGCGCTCGATCTCCTGCGCGATCGCGTGCACCGCGGCGAGCGGGCTGCCGATCGCGGACGGAGGGTTCGTGATGGGCCGACCGATGATCAGGTAGTCCGCCCCGTCGCGGATCGCCTCGAAGGGTGTGGCCGTCGTCTTCTGATCGTTGGTGCGCGCCCACTCGGGTCGGATCCCGGGGACCATCTTGAGCAATCGACGCCCCTTCGGGGTGCGCAGCGGGTGGTCGCGCAGGTAGTCGAGCTCCAGCGGAGAGCAGACGATCCCCGCGAACTCACACTCCGCGGCCCACGCCGCGAACCGGCGGACCACGGTGCGGCGGTCGCCCCCGTAGGTCTCGCGGCAGTCGTCGTCCGAGAGCGAGGTGAGTACCGTGATCGCGACCGGCTTCGCGCCTTCGCACGCCGCCGCGGCCCGGCGCATCGCCTCTTTTCCCGCCGACGCGTGCACCGAGAAGAACTCGATCCCCGCCACCAGGGCGGAGTTGCGGGAGGCCGCCTCCACGCTGGTGGGCGTGTCGTGGAACTTGGCGTCGTAGAAGAACTTGGCGTTGCTGTGCTTCTTCAGGATCTGGCTGAAGACTGCGGGCCCGGCGTTCGTCAGCATCTGGAGGCCGATCTTGAATAGACCCACCGAGTCGCCGATCTCCAACATGTAGAGCAAGGCCTGCTCGATACGATCGAGGTCGAGCGCCAACACGATCCGATCCGACGGCTTCTCCATGCGGGCGAGGACGTCGCTCGGTGCGGTGCGCGAGTCAAGTCTGGTGCAGCGTGAGCACCGGGCGCTGCGACCAGCGCACCACCCGCTCCGCGACGCTCCCCATCGCCAGCCGCGACAGATGTCCGCGACCGCGGGTCCCCAGCGCGATCAGGTCCGCGTCCAGACGCTCCGCCGCTTCGACGATCAGCCGTCCGGGATCACCGATCTCGACCGACGAACGGGACGCCTCGATCTCGACCTCGCCGGCGAGGAAGTCCCGCATCTCCGCGGCCGCGCGCGATCGCGCCAGCTCGTAGTAAGGCTCGGGCGCACCCTGGGCCGTCGTGATGACCAGGATCTCGGTCTCTCCGAGCGACGGGATCCCGGCGATCACGTGGACGACGTGGAGCTCTGAGCCGAAGCGCCGCGCCATCTCGGCGCTCATGCGAAGCGCGGCGCGCGAGCCGCCCGAAAAGTCGATGCCCACCAGGATCTTCCGCGGCGGGAAGCTCGCGTCGCTGTCGCGATGCACCGTGATCACCGGCGTCGCGCTCGACCGCACCACCTTCTCCGCTACGCTGCCGATGAAGATCCGATCGAGCCCGGTCCGTCCGTGCGTCCCCATCACCACCAGCTGGGCGTCGCGGCTGCGCTCGAGGATCGCATCCAAGGCATCTCCGGGCTGAACGCGCAGCTCGGGCGTGCAGCTCGGGTGGGGAACCGCGGCCAGCATCCGCGCCATCTCCTCCTTCGCCTGGCCGAAGGCGAGCTCCTGAACGGTCGTCGGCGCTTCCCCCCGCGCCAGCGAGAGCGCGAGGGTCGCCGGCACGTACGGCGGGAGGCTGCAGGCGTGCAGGACCTCGACCGGCGCGCCGTAGGCCCCGGCGGCCCCGAACGCGTAGCTCAGGCCCCGGCGAGAGGCCTCCGAGAAGTCCACGGGCGCCAGGATCCTCATCGAGCTTCGATCCTAGCACGTCGCGGTGACGCGTTCGCCGAGCGGCCCAAGGAGCGCCGCTGGCACAGAGTCTGCGTCCACCCCCGGCTGGAGGACAGCCTTCATGTTCACGCGCATTCTCTTCGGCACCGACTTCACCAAGGAATCGATCGACGCCGAAAAGGAGGTCGCGGAGCTCGCCGCTTCGATGGGGGCTTCCGTGATCGTCCTGCATGCGATCGAGCCGATCGATCCGGGCGGCGACCAGGGACCCTTCGAGGAGTTCTACGCCTCGCTGCGGGCGGCGGCCTCGGAGAAGCTGACGGCGGTCGCCCGGCGCCTGGCCGACCGCAGTATCACGTGCGATGTCAAGGTGACGATCGGACCGCGCTGGAAGGAGATCGTCGATCAGGCCGCCGAAGAGTCCGTGGACCTGATCGTCCTCGGCTCGCATCCGCCCTCCGAGCCGCTCACCGTCGGGACCACGAGCCACAAGGTCTTCTGGGCCGCACCGGTCTCGGTGATGTTCGTGCGCGAGACTTCACCGTAGCCCCGATCGTTGTAGGACGACACTGCACTTCTTGACACACTCGTCGCAGATCGCGACCTCCGAGCCGGTCGGTGAGATCTCGTCGCGATTGATCAAGGAGCGCACTTCTCGCTCGGTTCGACCGCAGAAGGCACAGTGCGGCGTCGAGCCGTCGGAGGCGAACAAGGTCTCCAGCCGTTTCAAGGTGCGATCCCGCATCTCTAGGTTCCCGGCGGCTTGGTAGGCCTTCGCCAGCCGGAGCAGCTCCTCCTGCGCCTCCTTCCGGAGCCCGATCAGGCAGTAGACGTCGGCGAGCTTGGATCGGACCGAGAGCTCGGCCGGATCGAGCATCAGCACCATCTTGTAGATGGCCGCCACCCGCTGCCAGGCGTCCCGGAGCCCGTACTGCTCCGCGGCCTGCAGGTACACGTTGATGGCCCGCTGGGGCTTCTTGTCGCTCCGATAGAGGTCAGCCAGCTCGAGGAGGGCGTCGGCGTTGTCCGGATTGGTGCGGATGCGGTGCTCGAGGCTCTCGCTGTCCGGCACGTCGCCCAACGCTCGCCTAGTCTGGCGAGCGACCGTACCGCCGTCAAAAGGGGGACCCCGGCCCCGAGAATGGCTCGTTTCGCGCCGGTCGCGGTGCAGAACGACCCGGGTCCGGCGGGCTTGCCTGGGGACAGCGCCTGGCATGCGCGCTGCTTCGGACGTCCCCATGAAGCGCGGTGTCCTCGAGATGACCCAGGTCCGCTCCGCCGAGAAGCGCCGGCGCCTGATCGACGCCAGCCTCCGCCGGCTGGTGGCCCGCCTCGCCGAGGAGCGTCGCGATGCTTGCCGCCAGGCGCCCGCTCGGGCTGACCTCGGCTCCAGATGGATGAAATCGACCGCCTGAGGGGAGAGATCGATCAGCTCGACGCTCGCCTCGTCGAGCTCCTGAATCGCCGCGCCGAGATCGTCGTACAGATCGGTCACCAGAAGCGCGCGCACTCGGTCCCGATCTACGCACCGCATCGCGAGCAAGAGGTCCTGCAACGCGTCCTCGCGCTCAATCGGGGGCCGCTCCCCGACCGCACGATCGAGGGCGTCTTCCGCGAGCTCATGAGTGGATCGTTCGTGCTCGAGCATCCGATCCGCGTCGGCTATCTGGGTCCACCCGGATCCTTCAGCCATGTCGCTGCCACAGCCCAGTTCGGATCGTCCGTTGACCTGGTGGACTTCCCGGACATCCGCGCCGTCTTCGCCCAGGTCCGCCGCGGTCACGCCCGGTACGGCATCGTCCCCATCGAGAACTCGACGATCGGAGGCGTCGTCGACACGCTCGACGCCTTCGCTGGCGCGCGCGAGGAGATCTCCGTGTACGCCGAAGTATTGGTGTCGATCCGACACAACCTTCTCGCCAATGGGCCTGCGGATCGCATCCGCAGGATCCACTCGCGCCCCGAGGTGTTCGCGCAGTGCCGCGAGTGGCTGACGGCGCACTTCCCGGCGGCGGAGCTGATCTCGGAGTCGAGCTCGAGCCACGCAGTGCTGCTGGCCCGGGACGCGCCCGATGCTGCCGCGATCGGGTCGGACCTCGCTGGGCGACTCTACGGCGTCAACACGTTGTTCGCGGACGTCGAGGACGATGCGAACAACGTCACGCGGTTCTTCGTGCTCGCGCGCGAGGCGGCCGAGGCGACCGGCGACGACAAGACCTCGATCATGTTCATCACCCGCCACGAGCCGGGCGCGCTGGTGAAGGTGCTCGACGTCTTCTATCGCGCCGGCATCAACCTCACGCACATCGACAAGCGGCCCAGCCGCAAGAAGAACTGGACGTACACGTTCTTCGTGGACGCTGAGGGTCATCGGACCGACCCGGCCCTCATCTCGGCGATCGAGAGCGCACAGGTGCTCTGTCAGGAGCTGGCCATCCTCGGCAGCTATCCCCGGGCGCAGCGCATCCTCTGACGCGCGCGACTACCGCTCGATCGGTGTGTCCTCGCGGCCGCCCCACTCGGCCCAGCTTCCGTCGTAGACGGCCGCGTCGGGGCGCCCGATCCGATGGAGCGCCAAGGCGAGGATCGCGGCGGTAATCCCGGAGCCGCAGCTGGTGACGACCGGCTGCTCGGGATCGATCAAACGTTCGAGCACGGACCGGAGGGCGTCGACCTCGAGCATCGTGCCCTCGGGCGTGATGATCTCGCCGAAGGGGAGGTTCTTGCTCCCGGGGATCCGGCCGCCTTTCACGCCCGGACGCGGCTCGGGCTCGGTGGCCGCGAAGCGACCCCGGCTCCGGGCGTCCAGCACCTGCTCCCGACCCGTGGCGACGTTGGCCTTCATCTCGTCGAGCGATCGGACCAGCTCGGGACGGAACCGAGGCGTCCGGGCCTTGGGCGCCCACGTCCGGACCGTGCGCTCGAGGGGCCGTCCCTCGCGCTTCCACCTGGGAAGGCCTCCGTCGAGCACGGCCACGCGTTCGTGGCCGAACGCCCGAAACGTCCACCAAACCCGCCCCGCGCTCTGAAGCCCGGCGCCGTCGTACGCGATCACGAGATCGTCATCGCCGATGCCGAGCGCACCGGCGGTCTCGGCGAAGACTTCGGGCGAGGGCAGCATGTGAGGCAGGTCGGTCGTGTGATCGGCGACGGCGTCGATGTCGAAAAACTGCGCCCCCGGGAGGTGCTCGGCCTCGAACTCGGCCCGCGCGTTCCGCCCCGACGAAGGCAGGTACCACGATCCGTCCAGCACTCGAAGATCGGGGTCCGAGATGTGGGCGCTCAACCATTCGGTGTCGACGAGCGCGTTCCAGCCCATCGCCGTGGCGTAGCGCGCCCTCCGGTCCTGATCAACCGGGTTGCCGATCGAAGTTTGTGGGTAGAATGGCCCCGATGGGCGGTCGGTGGCTGGGCGTGTCCGCGGTCGGTCTCCTGGCCGCATCGTGCGGTGACCGGATCGTCACGCTCGATCTCCCTCCGTTGGACGGTGCGCGCTCGGCGGTGTTTGCGTTTCATGGCCCGGATCGCTTCGAGGCGCGCGCGGTCGATCTCGAGGCGGGGGAAGTGGCGGTCGTGTTCCCCGGCGACCTCAGCTACGGCGCCGAGGGCAGCGTCGAGGCGCTCGGCTTCTCGTCGACGCTCGGCGAGCTCGGCCTCCAAGCGGGACGGATCGACAGCGTCACGGACGGTGCGCCGCTCAAGAAGGAGGACACCGTCTTCGTGGCGACCTTCCGCGGGAGCGCGACCGATGAATGGGTCGCGGTGTCTGCACGAAGCCCCGAGGTCGACGCGCTCCGCATCCCGGTGAGCGTCGAGTGCGCGCAGTTCGAGGACGTCTCCTCCTTCATCCTCGACACCTCGGCCGATCTCAGCTTCGCGCTCGCGCTCGGTCCCGAGCGAGTATTGCTCGGCTACGAGGACGAGAGCGCCTTCGTCGTGGATCCCTCCGGCGCCGCCCGCGTCACCGACCGCCCGTCCCGCCTCCCGCTCCGAGACGTGCTCGAGCTCGACGACGGCTCGCTGCTGTTCGCCGGCAGCAGCGGGCGTATCTGGAGCGGGCGCATCACCACCAGCACCAGCGGCAGCCCGATCCGGATCGAGGGCGAGCCGTTCACCGAGATCCCGGGCACCGATACCATCGTCCAGTTCGCCGGCGGCCGCGACAACGGAGCCCTCGAGCTCTTCGCCATCGTGAAGGAGGGCGGCTTCTACCGCTTCGACGGTACCTCGTGGCGCTTGCTCTACGACCTCGGCATCCGGGTCGGCACGGCCACCTCGGTGGTCCGCGTTCGTCCCGGACTCGCCTACACCGGCACCGACGAGAGCTCCGTGCTGGTCCGCTACCTCGACGGCTCCGTCGGGCCCTTCTCTCCACCTGATCTATTCAATGGAATACCGGGCCTCGCCTACTTCTCCGGCGTCGGGTTGCTGGCGAGCATCAGCGAGGGCGGAATCTTTCGCCTCTCCGACGATCTCCATTGGGAGCTGCTCGAGGGCAGCCCGATCGCGGTCAACGTCTATTCGTTCTACCAGCTCCCCGACAGCTTTCTCTTCGGGAGCGCGTTCGGCTTCCTCTCCGAGTACCGGTTCGGTGTCGGCTACTGCCCGCCGGTCCAGCTGAGCGCCGGTGCGCTCCGCAGCATGACACCGTTCGGCGAAGACGGCTTCGTGTTCGGTGAGGACCGCCCGATGAGCCGAGACTTCGATCAGGTGACGATCGTGCGCCGTCTTCGGTAGACCTCAAAACTGGAAGTAGATGAAGGCGCGATGGGCCAGGGCGTCCTCGGCGCCCGCGTAGACGGCGGCGCCCAGGGCGATGGCGAAGCCGGCTTGGACCAGCGCCGGCAACCGCAAGAAGGCGGAGGCGCTCCGTTCGACACGGGGTTCGACGACGACATGGACCACGGCCGCGACGACCAACGCCGGCAGCACACCGGGCGCGAGGGTCTCGAGTGGCTGGCGCACGTGGCTGGCGAGCGTCGTCAAGTATTCGACCGCGGCGGGCAACGATTGGGCGCGGAAGAACACCCAAGCCAGGGTCACGACGTGGAAGGTGAACAGCGTGCGCAGCACCCGATACCCGGGCGGTGGGTGGCGCGCCGCCAGCGCCGCCAGCGCGCCCAGTCGCGAAGAGCCGAGCATGCGCTCGGACACGAAGATGACGCCATGGATCGAGCCCCAGACGATGAACGTGTAGTTGGCGCCGTGCCACAGCCCGCTCAGCAGGAACACAGACATGGCCGCGATCAACCACTGCCGGCGCGTGCCCCGATTGCCGCCCAGCGGCAGGTACACGTAGTCGCGAAACCAGGTGCTGAGGGAGATGTGCCAGCGCCGCCAGAATTGACCGAGCGAGCCCGCCAAGTAAGGCGCGTCGAAGTTCTTGGGAAACTCGAAGCCCAGCAAGCGGCCCACACCGATGGCGATGTCCGAGTAGGCCGAGAAGTCGCAGAAGATCTGAAACGAATAGCCGTAGGCTGCGAGCAGTAGGAAGCCGGACGACTTGCTGCTCGGATCCGCGAAGGCCGGATCGACCAGAAGGGCGCCCAGAGGATCGGCGATCAGCAACTTCTTGGCGAAGCCGAACAGGATCAGGAACAGGCCGGTGTAGTCGTACTTGCGGCTCTTCATCTCGCGCATCTGGGGCAAAAGGTCGGCCGCCCGGACGATGGGCCCCGCAACCAGCTGAGGGAACAGGGTCACGAAGCACATGAAGCGGACGAAGCTCTTCTCGGGCTCGATCTGACGGCGATACACGTCGATCGTGTAACTCATGGTCTGAAACGTGTAGAACGAGATGCCCACCGGGAGGATGATGTCGAGCGTGTGCAAGTGCGTCGCGCGCACGCCCAGGGCCAACATCAGATCGCTCAGGCTACGAATGCCGAAGTTGGCGTACTTGAAGAAACCGAGCAGCCCGAGATTCGAGATCATCGAGACGATCAGCCACCTCCTCCGCGTCTTGGTGTCCTCCGAGCGTGCGATGCGCGCGCCGCTCACGAAGTCCACGACCGAGGAGAACAGCAGCAGCGGCAACAGCTCGACCTTCCACCAGCCGTAGAACACCAGGCTCGCCACCAGCAGCATGCCGATCTGAAGGCGCGGCTCGTCGATCAGCCGCTCCAGACCCAGCACGATGAGCAGGAATGGTAGAAACACGATCTCGGTGAAGTTCACGGCGTCGATGCCCCAGCGGATGGAATCCCGTCGAAGACCGAGCTCGCCATCAGCCGCTCAGTGAAGATCGCCGTGCCCTTGCCGTTCCAGTGGCCGGCGTCGCGCCAAAGCTCCGGCTCGAACAGCCCGTCCAGATCGAGAAGCACCGGCTCACCCAGCTCGCGAAGCAGCGCCAGGAACCGCGGCCCGGGCAGCGGCGCGTTCCGCTCGGGAATGAACAGGAAGTACAGCCTGACGCCCTTCTCCCGACAGAGTGCGGAAATCTTCCGCAGGTATTCGTCCCGAAACAGCGTGCTCGAGTCATCGAACGCTCCGTAGTGAGCCGGCACGTCCTTGATCGATGCGTAGAACTCCGCCTGGGCCTCGGCCGTCACGCTGGGCGCGTGGTGGCCGAAGGCCGCGTCCTGGTTCCGAAGGTCCTGGTCCCGAATCGATCCGTGCCAAAGACGCCGATACCAAAGATAGAAGCCTCGCACCGTCTCGCATGCGTAATAGTCGATCACGTCGGCCAGTACCATCTTGAAGGGTCGCTGAAAACCGAGGACCTGCCGCCAGTCGAGCTCTCGCAATTTTTGAGTGGGGAGATCCAGCGGACCGCCCAAGTACGCCGAATAGGGATGAACGTCGTACTCTTCTTCGTGGGCGACCTCCAGGACCAGGCGTTCGAGCTTTTGTTGCTCGAGCAGATCTCGAACCACGATCCAGCGCGCCTGACGACCGAACCAGTTGGCGCCCAGGTTGTAGGCTCGCGCTCGAGGCATTCGCGCGTTGATCGTGTCGGTCTCCACCGCCGTCCAGGTGCGCGACGTTCCGACGAAGGCGATACGCATGTCGGTGTGCGGATCGAAGATCTTCTGGCCGATCCAGTTGTACGGATAGGCCTTCATCTCGTACTTGAGAGAAGGATCGACGGCGAATGCCACGATCGACAGCGCCGACAGAAGCGCGAGGGCGAGCAAGAAGCGAGCGAGCTTCATGTCCGGTCCCGACGCCTCTAAGGCGCGAAGATGACGAGCGCGCCGTTGTAGCGTGAGCCTGGGAGCGCCCCCTGCTGCACCCAGTTACCGGCAGGTGCCACGGTGAGAACCTCGTCGTGGGCCTGCGTCGGGAACGAGAGGAAGCGCGTGCCGCCTCCGGCGAGCCAGATCGCGCCGCCCCACGAGACGGCCGAGGCGCTGCCCGTGTTGCTCGGCAGATCGTCGGCGTCGGTGAACGACTGCCCGTCGGTGGTCTGCCAGACGGTCGTCACGCCGTCGTTCGCGTTCTGGCTGCCGCCGAAGAACCAGATCCGCCGCTCGTGCTCCGCGATCCCCAGGTAGATCCGTGGCTCCGGGAGCTGTCCGCGGGGGGTCCAGGTGGTTCCGTCGAAGCTCGACCAGAGCTCGTCGTGCACGTCGGGCGAAGAGCCGCCCGCGTACCAGATCTGGCCGTCATGGACGATCGCGGCGCCGTACGCGCGCACTTCGGGGAGTCGACCGACCAGCGTCCAAACCATCCCGTCCGGGCTCATCCACACCTCGTCGTGGTACACGTCTGCGCCGTCGCGCCCTCCGATCAGGAAGAGGCGTTGCTGGAAGACGACCAGCTGGTTGCCGCGCAGGGACACCGGGAGGTTGCCGGCCGTCGAGAAGTGCGCGCCGTCCGTGCTCGAGAGGAGGAGCTGCGAGGCGGAGAAGTTTTGATTGCGCCCTCCGGCGATCCAGATCCGGCCGTTGTAGACGACGGCCGCGTGCAGATAGAGCGGCGTGGGGAGCGAACCGACGGTCTGCCAGCTGACGCCGTCGCTGCTCCTGAAGATCTCGTCCTGGTCGCCGGAGCCGCTCACGCCACCGAGGTAGATCAGCGCGCCGTGTCCGAAGCTCACGGTGGCGCTGGCGGTCTGCCCGATCGCGTCCTGGACGAGCACCCGGCCCGATCCGGGGACGCCGTCCGAGAAGAAGTCACCGGTGGCCGGGTCGATCGCTCCCGTACCGCTGGAAACGCTGAACGAGTAGGGCTGCACGCCGCCGGACGCGGTGAACTGGCCGTGGCTGTTCAGGTTGATCTCCGCGGACATGGGGAGCAGCACCAGCGGCGAGGCCGTCACGAAGACGTCGATGGTGGAGGTGGCCTCACCGCCGCGTCCGTCCCCTACGCGGTAGCCGAAGTGGTCGCGTCCTGCGAAGCCGGCGGCCGGCGTGTAGGCGATGCGAGCGCTCGCCGTGATCGAGGCGGATCCGTGCTGCGGTGGATCGACGGAGACCAAGGAGAGGGGGTCGCCGTCCGGATCGGAGTCGTTGGCCAGCACCGGGATCTCGATGGCCGTGCCGAAGGCCGTGGTCGCGCTGTCGGCCAGGGCGATCGGAGGCCGGTTCTCAGACGCGGCATCCTGATCGTCCCCGCCGTCCGTCCGCTCGGCCGAGTCCGTGGTCCCGCCGTCCTTGGGATCCAGCATTCCCGAATCTTCCGCCGGCGACGCGTCGGTGACGTGGGCGTCGCCGCCCGACGGCAAGCCGGCGGCAGGAGGGTCGAAGACGCAACCGGTCGAACCGACCACGACGACCACGGCCAGCGGTGCGAAGGGCGACAACGCGATGAGGCTATCGCGCGCGGGGCGTTCCGGGCCACCGCCATACGGCCGATCGAGGCGCGCCATCCCCGGGAGAGCCCGCAACGCCGCGTTCACCTTGCTCCCGGAGTTCTCGAGGCATCGCAGAAGGGAGAATGCGGTTGCGGCGCTGCCCGCACGTCGCGTCGCGCGCCGCGCGAACATGCCGCGTGTCGCGCCGGCCTGTTCGTTGCGCCCACGCGCGATCTGGGCGATACGGCGCCGATGGGTTGGGACATCAGCTATCACCCGATCGATCCGACCTTCGTGCATGCGCGTGTCCTCGCGTACGTCCGCGGCGAGCGGACCATCGACGACCTCGTCGCTTCCGCGGTTCGGCTCGCCAAGGTGCGCTTTCGCGCGAACGCGTGGGGCCTGGGTTTGGTGGAGCTGTCGCGCACACGGGACGTCCCTGGGTTCAATCCGGACCTCCACGTCTGGGGTCGTCCGTTCCTGATCACGGACCGCGATCCCGCTGCCATCTCCTCGTCGATCGACGCGTATCTCGAGGTGCCGATCGAGCGGGTCGACGCGCTCGCGGAGAGAATGATCGCAGCGCTCGATCCCCACCTCGCGGGTCCAGGTATCGTGAAGCCTTCAGCCGAAGGCGACCTCCCCGACGACGACGATCTCATCCTCGGGATCCGCGGCAATCTCGACCTCTTTCGGGCGGCCCGAGCGACGATCGTCGCCGGAGACCGCGAGGTCGTGGCCCCCGACGGTCGGGTCCACGACGCCCGCGCGCTGTTTGCCAGCGACTTCCCGCTCACGGCCGTCACCTTCGCGGCCCAGTTCCGCCCCGGGTGGATGGCGCGGGGGTACGGCTGGCCCACGCAGCTGTTCGCGGAGATCGACGTCGACACCTCGGCGCTGTTCACCATGCCGACGGATCTCTTCGCGCCCCTGCTGGGAGAGATCCCCGAGATCGAAGAGCAGCTCGCCACCACCATCCAGCAGAACTACTCGCTCGGAGGCTACGTGGCGCCTTCCGGAGTGCCGACGCTGCTCGAGCTCCTCGATCGCCACTCGCTGGCCATCGACGATTGGGCCCGCTCGGAGGGGTGGGGCGACGACGGGGCGCAGTCCTACCTGGTGGGGATCCGCGAAGCCGCCCTCGACGCGCAGCGCCGCGGCTTCGGCTTCCTGGAGGCGACCGAGATCTACAGCGGCCCGCTCGGGATCATGAACTGAGGCCGGGAGATGGAGCGCCTCGACGGTTCGATCTTCGGCGCCGACCAACCCTGCTTCGGATGCTCGCCGACGCATCCGATCGGGTTCCATCTGACGTTCGAGCGGGAGGACGAGGGCGTGGTGACGCGCTTTGTCCCCGGCGATCGCTACCAGGGGCCGCCCGGCGTGATGCACGGCGGACTGGTGATGGCCCTGGCCGACGAGATCGGCGCCTGGTCCGTGATCGCGAAGACCGGGAAGTTCGGCTTCACCGCCTCGATCGAGGGCAGGCTCAAGCGGCCCGTCCGCACGGGCACCGAGCTGATCGGGCGCGGCCGAGTGTTGCGCGACGGCCGCCGCGTGGTGACCTCCGCCGTCGCGATCGAGCAGGCCGGCGAGCTCGCGTTCGAGGCCGAGCTCCGCTTCGCGCTGCTCGACGCCGCGGGTGCCGAGCGGCTGCTGGGCGGACCCATCCCGGAGTCGTGGCTGCGCTTCAGCCGGTGACCTGATCATCGCAGCACGGATTGCAAAGGGCCGTGGCGCGCTGCCTCACCTGTGATCGGATGCGACTCCCCCTTCGTGCACGCGCCACACGCCGGGATCGTCCGGCCCTTCGCCCTGCTCGAAGCGCAGGTGGCCGAGCGACTCCAACCGATCGACGAGGGTCTCCGCCCGAAGCGCCGAGCACCGATAGTGCGACATCAGCGCGTTTCGAAAGACGGTCTTCCCCGAGAGATAGTCTTCGGGAGGGAGGTCGCGAAAACGCAAGCGCAGCACACGCACCAGCTCCGACAGCTTCTCGTCTTCATTGGTAGTGAGCTCCATTCGAGGAAGAAGTGCAGCACGCGTGCCCATGTTCGTGGGGGGAGGCGCGATTCCGCCGCGGCATGCCGGATGCACGACATCGGGGCGCGGAGGTGCAGATGTTGTCACTCGAAACGAATGACATCGAGTACGGCTATCTCGATGACTCGGATGCGCTGTGGGAGCCGACCGTACGGCCGTTGCTGCTGACGTCCGTCGGTTTCAGCCGCGATCTCGCGGTGGATGTCGAGGACGTCGGATCCGACCTCCTCGATCGGGCGACCGAGACCCCTCCGCACGTTCACCTGATCGGCGCGCTCCGATGGTTCTCGAGCTGAGGGCGCCGATCACGCCACGCCGACGTCCGCGGCACCGAGCTTGGCGTACAGATCGGCGCCGAGCTCGTCTTTGACCCTCGGAAGATCGCGGAAATGACCCGACAGCTCCTCGCCGGGCTGATCGTGCTCCCAGTGGAGGACGGTCTCGATGCCGTGGTAGCCGATCCCCGCCGGGTAGTTGTGCTTGGCGAGAAGATGGTCCCAGACGCGGTCGTCGCTCCAGCCGTTGTCGTAGGCGAGCGAGGCCGCGGTGAAGAGCAGCTTCATCGCGTTCTTGTCGGCCGCGCTCATCCGGCGAACCTCGGGATCCGTCGTCTCGGGGAGGATGGCGCTGATGAACGCGTGGTGCATCTCGGCGCGGAAGGCCTCGACGCTCGCGTGGCTGTACCAGCTGTTGGCGGCGACCTGCCAGCCGCGGGTCACCGGGTTGCGGGACACCTTCACCATCGGACCGTCCTGACCGAGATCCACGAAGCCCTTGGGCTGGATCGTGCGCACCTCGTAGGTCGGCTTGACGATCGGGTTGTAGCGCCCGAACGTGTCGAGCGACTCCACCGCCATGAAGACCTTCGTGCCGTCGAGCTTGTTCACGGGCACGTTCGGCTGCCGCGGCTGGAACTCCTGGGCCACCAGCTCGTTGGGAATCACGCGCCCGCCGTCCCAGACCTGCTGGCCTCCGTCCGGGAGGCCGTTGTGGTCGAGGTCCCAGAGCATGAGCTGCTCGATGGCGCCCGGGTTCGTGTAGTTCACGTCCTTGCTGTGCGCCCAGGAGTCGGTCGCGCGCTTGAGAACGTTCGCGATGCTGTCATTGCCCTGGTAGGGCTTGAGCTGCGACATCGCGTCCTGAAGCCCGAACATGAGCAACAGGTTCTCGGAGTAGTTCATGTACTTGTGACCGTCGCGTACGGCCCAGTTGAAGAACGTCGACTCGTAGGTGTTGATCATCTGAACGCGCTTCGGATCGCTGAAGCGGTCGCGGATGAGGAACACGCGATCGGTGGTGGCGCAGGCTCCCAGCGCGAGGATCTTGCTGCCGGCCAGGTCGGGCGCGTTCGCGAGGCTGTCCTGATGTTGCGACCGAGGTTCGAGTGACCGTCATACTGGATCAGATCGATGTCCGGATCGCTCATCGCCTGCATCATGTTCCGTCCGTTCATGTGCGCGACGTAGGTTCGGATCTCCTGACACGGCTTGGCGGGATCGTTCTGGTTCACCTTCTTGACGAACATCTCGTAGCCGGGCTTGTCGGTGTCGACCTTCGCGAAGCCCTGGGCTTTGATCATCTCGATGCCGCCGTTGTAGAAGAGGTCGTCCTCCTCGTTGCCGAACATGACCACGAAGTTGAGCGAGCGCTTCTCCGCGGTCGCCCGGCCGTCGGCTCCGTACTTGAGCTGGAAGATCGTGTCGTAGTCGGGCGTCTCGGGCGCCACCAGCGCGACCAGCTCCTTGTCGATCGGGTCCGCCGGAACGTTCAGGCCGGCGTCGAAGATCGAGCCGGTGCCTGGGAGGGTGGTCTTGAGCGCGAGGTCAGCAGTCATGGTTTTTCCCCGATCCCACCCGAACGATGAGATCTCGTCCCGCTGTATCGGGGGTGATTTGAATACCGTTATGTACGTTTTCCTACCCTCGTTTTCCTACCCTCGGATCGGTCGTCCGAAGTCCATACGATCCGGTACGCTCCGTCGATGCGTCGGGTCGTCTCGGTCCTCGGTCTGGTCCTCTTCGGGTGCAGCGCCGGCGGCCACCCGCTCGAAGGCCCCGACGTCGACGCGCTCCTCGCGACGCTCGACGGTCTCCCCGCCGACGGTCTGGTAGACGCCGGCTTCCGCGCCGAGCTGATGCGCGATCCCGAGGCCGCCGTGGAGATCGGGATGGCCGACGCCCTCGGGATCGCCGACGACGCACTCACGCCGGCGACGGACGCCTACCACCTCGAGGACCTGCGTCTGGTCGAGGGGATCGCAGCCCGCCTCGACGCGGCGGATGCGAGCGGCCTGTCCGAATCGGCCCGCCTCGACTTCGAGACTTATCGCGCCTACCTCGAAGATCGGCTCGGCGAGCGCCCGTTCGTCACCGACGCCTATCCGGTGACGCATTTCCTGAACGGCGCCCAGCAGCAGATCGAGTTCTTCTTCACCGATCTCCATCCGCTGCGGAATGAAAAGGAAGCCCGCGCCTACGTGGCCAGGCTCCGCCGTGTGCACGACAAGATGAAGCAGGTGATCGAGCGCCTCGATCTCCATCAGCAGAACGGCGTGGTGTTGCCACAGATCATGATCGACCGCGTCCTGCCCGACATCCGGCGGATCGCCGACGCATCACCGCGCAACACCTCCTTCTTCATCACGTTCTCCAATCGAATGGGCGCCGTCGAGACGCTCGCTCCGATCCGCGACGAGCTCCTCGACGCGGCCGCCGACGCGATCGGTTCCAGCGTCATCCCGGCCTACGCCGAGCTCTTCGACCGCATGCAGGCCCAACGCGACGACGCACCCGCCGAGGTGGGTGTGGGAACGCTCCCGGACGGCGCCGCCTACTACGCGTACTTGTTGAGGCACCACACCACCACGGACCTGACCGTGGACGCGATCCACGAGATGGGCCTCGCGATGCTCGACACCATCCACGAGGAGATGCGGGCGCGCTTCGAGGAGACCGGCCACGATCCCCAGATGGGCTTGACCGCGCTCTATCGCGCGATCGCCCAGGAGGGCGGGATCGTCGCGGCCGACGAGGTCGGCGCCGAATACGAGTCCATCATCCGCGACGCCGAGTCCCGCCTCGACCCAGCCTTCGATCTCCGCCCGCAGGCGAGCTGGTCCGTGAAGGTCGGCTCCTTCGGCGGCGCCTACGAGCCCGCCTCGCTCGACGGCGATCGACCCGGCGTGTTCTACGCGCTCCACGCCGACACGCCGCGCTTCGGCATGAAGACGCTCGCCTACCACGAGGTGATGCCCGGCCATCACTTCCAGCTCACGATCGCGCAGGAGACCCAGACCTCCCTCTTCCGCCGCGTCTACGCGCCCAACGCCTACGTCGAGGGCTGGGCCCTCTACGCCGAGCACCTTGCCTCCGAGCTCGGCTGGTACGACGACGATCCCTTCGGTGACCTCGGCCGCCTCCAGTACGCCGCCTTCCGCGCCGCCCGCCTCGTCATCGACACCGGCATCCACGCTCGAGGCTGGACCTTCGACCAAGCCGTCGACTTCATGGTCGCGAACACCGGCTTCGAACGCGGCCAGGCCGACTGGGAAGTCGCCCGCTACGCCGTCTGGCCCGGCCAAGCCGACGCCTACGCCATCGGCATGAGCGAGCTCCTCCGTCTCCGCGCCCAACAGCAAGCCGCCCTCGGCCCCGACTTCGACCTCCGCGCCTTCCACCGCAAGATCCTCCTCGCCGGCAGCCTCCCGCTCTCGACCCTCGCACAGCAGTTTTGAGTCGACCTGCCGGCGCGCTACGCCGCGACCTTCCGGATCCGCCGTGCGCTCATCACCACCAGACACGCGCTGATCGCGACCAGGGCCAAGACGTTGGGGAGGAGCTGGAGGAGGCCGGCGTCGCGGAGCACGACGCCGCGCATGATGGCCACCATGTGAGTGGCGGGGAGGATCCAGCCGATGGCCTTGAGGACGATGGGGAGGCCCTCGCGGGGAAAGATGTAGCCGCTGAGGAAGATGGACGGCAGGAGGAACATCTGGGCCATCTGCTGGGCGGCGCTCTGGGTCTGGTGCGGGTGGAGATGAAGAGGCCGAGCGCGAGCAGGGCGAACAGGTAGATGACCGCCATGACGAAGAGGAAGACCAGGCTGCCGCGGATGGGGACGGAGAAGCCGTAGCGCATGGCGATGAGGATGAGGGACATCTCGCCGATGCCGATGAAGAGGTAGGGGCCGAGCTTGCCGAGCATCAGGCCGAGGGGATTGATCGGGGTGACGAGGAGCTGCTCGAGGGTGCCGCGTTCGCGCTCGCGGACGATCGCGATGGCGGCGAGGACGAGGGCGACGATCTGGAGGAGGATCGCCACGAGACCCGGGATGATGAAGTTGGCGGTGCGGCCGCTCGGGTTGAAGAGGATGATGGGCTGGGCGGCCATCGGGGTCTCGGCGCCGAGGACGGCGCGTTGGAGCTGCTCGAGGTTCGCTTGCGCGACCAGGCCGTTCACCGAGGCGAGCGCCTGTGCGCTCACCGTTTGATCGGAGCCGTCGATCAGGACCAGCAGGCGCGCGTCGGCGCCGCGGACGCGCTTCTTGTGATAGTCGGGCGGGATCATGACGCCGACCTTGGCGCGGGCCGCGGTGATGTCTTCGCGGGCCTCGCGGGGGTCGAAGGTGATGCGGCGGATGTCGAAGGTCTTGGTGGCGCGCATGCGGTCGATCAGGAGGCGGCTCTCGGGGGAGCGGTCCTGGTCGACGACGACGGTCGGAACGTTGCGGACCGTCTGATCGATGAAGCCGAACAGCATCAGCTGAAAGAGCGGGATGCTGAACGCCATGATCAGCGTGGCCCGATCGCGTCGGATATGGAGGAACTCCTTGCGGAAGATCGCGGTGAACGAGCTCCACATGGTCAGGCCGCCTTTCCTCGCTCCTGGCTCTTGGTGAGGGTGACGAAGACGTCCTCGAGCGATGGCGAGATCTCGCGGACACGGGCGCCCGGGAAGCCCGCCGCCGTCATGGTCTCCGTCAAGGAAGCGTCGCTGAGGGTCCGATCGATCATCGCGTGCACCGCCTGGCCGAAGATCGTGGCCGCGGAGCAGAAGGGCTGGTCGGCGAGCCAAGCCAGCGCTCGGGCAGTGCGCATCGTCTCGACCTCGACGCGTCGCGAGTCGGGCGGGTTCACCTCCGGGAGCGCCTTGAGCGTTTCGGGTGTCCCGGTGGCGAGCAGCTTCGACAGATAGAGATAGCCGACCTCGCCGCAGCGCTCGGCTTCGTCCATGTAGTGCGTCGTGACGAGGAGCGTGATGCCCTCGGCGGCCAGCGCGAACAGGAGATCCCAGAGCTCGCGGCGTGCAACCGGATCGATCCCGGCGGTGGGCTCGTCGAGGAAGACGACCTCGGGCTCGTGCATCAGCGCGCTCCCGAGCGCCAGACGTTGCTTCCAGCCGCCCGAGAGCAGGCCGGCGCGCCGATCGAGGTACGGGCCGATGTGCGTCAGCTCGATCGCGTCGTCGCGTCGCCGCCGCAGCCGGTCGCCGCGCAGGCCGTAGATGCTCGCGTAGAAGTCGAGGTTCTCGAGCACCGTGAGATCCTCGTAGAGCGCGAACTTCTGGCTCATGTAGCCGATGCGCCGTCGGATCGCTTCGCCGTTGCGGGCCACGTCCAGGCCGAGGACGCTGGCGCGCCCTGCCGTCGGCGAGAGCAGGCCGCACAGGATCCGGATCAGCGTCGACTTGCCGGAGCCGTTCGGTCCGAGGAGGCCGTAGACCGTGCCGCGCCGGACGACGAGGTCGACGCCGGCGAGCGCCGTGAAGTCGCCGAACGTGCGGGTGAGGTCCTCGACCTCGATCACCGTCTCGGCAGAATGCTCGGCGTTCATGATCAACTCCTCGGTACGTGGATCGTCGCCGCCATGCCGGCGCGCAGGTCATCGAGGCCCTCGAGAATCCCGATGCGCGTGGCGAAGACCTGGTCGGCGCGCTCGTCGGCGGTCTGCAGGTTGCGCGGCGAGTACTCGCCGATCGCGTTGATGTGCTCGACCTGACCGCCGAAGGTTCGGTCCGGGAACGAGTCGACCGAGATCGGCACCTTCTCGCCCACCTTCAGGTGGCCGAGCTGGGTCTCGGGCACGTAGATGCGAACGTACAGCTGGTCGCGCTCGATCAGCTCCACCGCGTGGGCGTTCGGGGCGAGGATGTCGCCGGGTCGCAGGTCGAGCGTCTCCACTCGCGAGGGCATGGGCGCGCGGATGGTGAGCTCGTCGATCATCGTGAGGATCTGATCGACGCGACCCTTCGCCGAATCGACCTGACCCTTGGCCGCCTGGATGTCCTCGACGCGCGCGCCGGACTCGACCAGCTTCGCGCTCGCCTCGGCCTCCTTGGCGTGGGCCTCGGCCTGCCGCACCTGCTCGACGCGGACGCCGTGGACCAGCTCGTCGAGCGCGTGCTTTTGCGCGTCTCGCTGGGCGATCGCCGACTGCAAAGCGAGATCGACGTTGTCGCCCTCGGCGCGGGATGCGGCGCCCTTCTGCAGCAGCTGGTGGATCCGGTCGGCGTCCATCTTGGCCTTGTTGACCGCGACCTCCGTCGCCTGCAGGCGGGCCTCGGCCTGCGCGATGTCCTCGGTTCGGGCGCCCGCGTGTGACTCCTGCAGAGCGGCCAGCGCGCTCTGCGCCCGAGCGCGCGCCGCCTCGATCTCCTCGGGCCGAGAGCCGCGCTCGAGCTTATCGAGGTTGGCCTGCGCCTGGGCGAGCAGTCCCTCCGCCACCAGCTTCTGCGCCATCAGGTCACCGGGCTCGAGGATGATCAGCGGTTGCCCGGCCGCCACCGGGTCGCCCTCCTTGACCAGGACGTCCTTCACCCGGCCGCCGACCCGCGAGCCGACCGCGACCGTGCGAGCCTCGACGGTACCGCTCCATTCGAACGGTTGGTGTGCGGCCCACACCCGCGAGGCGACGTAGAGCAGGGTGCCGAACGCAACCACGCCCACCGGGATCGAGCGATTGAGAGGGATCTTCATGAGTGCGGCTCCTGATTCTCGGGAAACACGCCCGTCGCGCGAGCGAGGCTGAGCTGGGCCAGGGAGAGATCGAACCGAGCCTGCGCGACCGCGACCTCGGAGCTGATCAGGGCGTCCTGCGCTTGCAACAGATCGATCTGCGTGGCCGTCCCGGCGTCGTGTTGGGCACGGACCAGCTCCAGCGTCTCCGTCGACAGATCGACCGAACGATGGGCAGCCAGCAGGGCGGCTTCCTTGGTGTCGACCATCCGCAGCGCGTCGGCGATCTCGTCGCCCACCCGATCGCGGAGTTGATCGAGCAGGGCCTCGGTCTCGGCGCGCTGCGCCTGAGCGAGCTCCTGCTGGGCGATGCGCAGGCCGCCGTCGAAGATCGTCCAGTCGAGCGTCGCGCCGACGGCCCAGGAGAACTGATCGCCGGAGAATCCGCTGTAGTTGGAGAGGCGTCCGCTCCCGAACGCCGAGAGCGTCGGTGCCCAGCGCCAGAGCGCCGCGTTCTCCAGGGCGTCGCTGGCGTCGATCGAGCGCTCGAGCGCGGTCACCTCGGGACGCCGGGGAAGGGACACATCGATGAGCGCTGGAAGGTCCTGGATCGTCGGCCCGGCGGCCTTGCCCTCGGGCGGCGGCTCGACTCGGAAGGGATCCTTGAGCGCGATCAGTGTTCCGAGGGCGCGGTAGAGCTGCGCCTGCGCGTCGCGCGTCTCGAGGAGCGCCTGGCGCGCCTGGACCAGGGCCAGCTCGGCGCGCGTGACCTCGACGCGGTTGACCAAGCCGCTGTCGAAACGCGCCTTCGCGTTCTCGAGGGTCTCGCTGGCGACCTCGATCCCGTGCTCGCGCACCTTGATCAGCTCGTCCGCGCCGGCGGTGCCGAAGAACGTTTGCGCCACCTGGAACAGGATCGACGCGGCGGAAGCGTCGAAGTTCGCCTCCTGCGCCTCGACCAGCCGGCGCGAAGCCGAGAGCCCGGCATAGCCAGAGGGAACCACCAGCGGCACGGTCACCGCGAGCGTGCCGTCGAGTTGTTCACGCTTGAGGATCACCGCGGTTCCCGGCGTGTTCGCCGTTAGGTCGGCCTCGAACTGATCGATCGCCGCGGCGGTGCTGGGAGGAGCGCTCTGCTTGAGCACCTCGGCAAAGCCGAGCAGAGGTGCGTTCTGCGCGGCCAGATCGAGCTCCGACGACTTGTTGTTGTGGGTGTACCTACCCTGCGCGATCAGGAGCGGCAGCAGCGCGGCCCAGGCTTGCGTGATCTGCGAGCGCGACTGGTCGACGCGCGCAGCTGCGGCCTTGAGGTCCCGGTTGCCTGCCTTCGCGCGGGCGAGCACCTCGTCGAGGTGAAGCGTTCGCTCCGCTGCGCTCGTCTGCGCCGTCGCTGGGCGGGTGCCCGCGAGCGAGACGAGGAGCGCCGCCGCGGCGGCTCTACGGATCATTGCCATGAATCCTTCACTTTCTCCGTGTCGCGCGCGTCTTGCGACGCGGCCGGCGTGGGGCTCCTTCGGTGAGGAGATCGACCAAGCCTTCCAGGAACTTCTTCTCCGGGATCTGTTTCTCGCCGTGTGAGCTCAGCAGGATCTCGAAAAACGCATAGTGCTGGAGGGTGCCGAGAAAGGTGCGGGCCAAGATCTCGGGATCACGCGGAGCCAACCGCCCGCGCTCGATCTCCTCGGCGAAGAACGCGGTGAGGGCCCGGGAGGCGCGGAGCGGTCCCGCGTTCGGTCCTCTCAGGTGGTCGGGGAGCTCGCTCGAGCCGCTGGTGTTCGACCACGACATCATCACCAGCGGGAGGATCCTGCGAAAGAATGCGATCATCTCGGTACCGATTTCGGTCAACGTCGTGCGGATGCTCTTTCTGGCGTCGCGCTCGGTCAGGGTGTGGGCCCACGGGAGCGGTGCGTTCGGCTGGAGCTGCATGGCGGCGGCGAACAGCTCTTTCTTGGTGGCGAAGCGCTTGAAGATCGACCCTTCGGCGATTCCCGCGCGCCGCGCCACCTCGGAGGTGGTGGCGCGGATGCCCTTTTCGAGGAACACCTCACGGGCGGCGGCGATGATCTGTGCGTTCGTTATCGAGACCGGGCGGGCCATCTCAGCTCCGAATAAGTGACTGCGCACTCATTATTGACGGCGGACCCGGCCGTCAAGCGCGATCGAAGGCGGGGAGCGTCAATCGTGGAACACCGGCGTGGGAGTGAAGCTCGCCCGGTCACCATCCGTGGCCGACGCCACCAGGACGATGCTCCCGGCGGTGAGAGCAGCCGCGCCCATGAGCGCCGCCCAGAACCACCAGCGCTCCGCGAGTGGCCGAGGTTCGGGCGGTGGGACCATCGTGATCAGCGATACGCCGAGGGTGAAGCGACCCGGAGCGACGGTCGCCGTGTCGAGCGGCGGCGGATCGTAGGAGACGACCTCGCCGTCGCTGCGCAGCTCAGCCAGGAGGGCGCGGACTCCGTCGGCGTCGGCTCCGGTGGGATGCTCCTCGAGATAGCGCTGGAAGAAGAAGATCGCTCGCAGGTTGTCTCCGAGGTTGCGGTGGCACTGACCGATGTCGAAGAGGATCTCCGCGCGCGGCGCAGCGTCGTAGGACGACCTGAACAGCCGGAGCGCCTCGTCGAACTCTCCCAGGTTGTAGTGGTGCTGGGCGCGTTCGAAGTCTCGCCGGCCCGGCGCCACCGCTTCCGCAGGAGCGCCCGGCGTCGAGCTCGCGAGCACGAGGAGGGCGACCAGCGAATGAATCATGGACCCTCTTCTCCGAATGGATCCATGAGCGTGGCCCTCGAGAATCGGGCCGAGCTTGGTCTCGGCCTCTTCGATCGGCCTCGCAGGCGGGCTGCGTCGCGGCCGTCGCTCGAGCACGACCTTGACGTGCGCGTCTCCGGTGAGTGCGATCTCGACGTCCTCGGTCTGGTGTTTCGCGGTCGAGAAGGAGAACGTCTCGCTTCGCTCGGTGCGGTCGAAGGCTCGGGAGAACGGAGTCCGGCCGAGAAGCTCCGTTCCTCGGCGCACCTCGGCACCGGGAGGCTCCGAGTCGAAAGAGATCGCCACCGAGGGCGGCACGACCAGCGCCGCGATGGGCGGAGCGGCGATCGCGGAGGCGGGGACTACCGGGGCCCCGGGCGCGCTCGCGGGGTCGCCGCTCGCGCCGACGAGCGCAATCCCGGCTCCCGTCAGCACGATCGCCAGGGCAGTGGGGCCCAGCCGTCGCAGGCTGCGAACGACGCTGCCCGCTCGCGCCTCCGCCGCTTCAGCCGCACGCCGATGACGGAGTCGTCGATCGCGGAGCGCACTCAGGCGCTCGAGGATCTCGGAGGCGGAGTCCGGGCGATCGTCGGGGTTCTTCTTCAAGCACTCGAGGATGAGCGCCGAGAGCTCGGCCGGGATCGGCTCACCCGGTCGCGCGACCGAGGCGGGCGCGGGCGGCTCCGACTCGCAATGGAGCGCGAGCAGCTCGAGCATCCCGTCGTTCTCGAAGGGAGGGCGCCCGGCGGCCATCTCGAAGAGCACGACGCCCAGGGCGTACAGATCCGTGCGGTGATCGACCGGCATCCCGTAGATCTGCTCCGGCGCCATGTAGCCGGGCGTGCCGAGGAGCATCCCCGAGCCGGTGTTCGGGTCGCCGCCGATGAGCGCTGTCGAGAGCTTGGCGACGCCGAAGTCGAGCACCTTGACGAAGTCCGTGCGCCCGCGGCTCGACGCCACGAAGATGTTGGCCGGCTTGAGATCACGGTGGACGATCTGCTCACCGTGGACAGCGTCCAGCGCCGCCGCGATCTGGAGCCCGATGTCGACGGTCCGATCGATCGGCAGTCTTTGCAGCTCGAGCACCTCGCGCAGCGTGAGGCCCTCGAGCAGCTCCATGATGTAGTGGCTCGGCACCCCGATGTCCCAATCTGCCTCCACGAAGTCCGTGATCTCGACGATGTTCTCGTGCGCGATCGCGTTGACCGCTCGCGCCTCACCGAAGAAGCGGTTGACCGCGCTCGGATTCGAAGCGAGCTCCTCCCGGAGGACCTTGAGGGCGACGCGGCGCTTGAGCTTCGTGTGCTCGGCGAGGAACACGAGGCCGATCGCGCCCTGCCCGATCAACTCGATGATCCGATAGGCGCCCATGAGACTCCCGGCGCGCGGTCCAGGATGGACATCCTGAGCGCGCTCCCCGACCACGAACGTCTCCGCGGACCCCGACATCGCGAGATCGAGGATGCAGGAGTAGATCCAGCTCGATCCGGAGGAGATTACACCCGTGACCGGGGCGCACGTCGACGTTCGCCTCGGCTGGCCGTCACGACCCAGGGCGCCGCCCGCTGGACGAAATACCCCCACCCGCGCGGTTGGCTCGACCCGATCGACCTTCCCGCGGCGTCAAAGCTCCGCGCTTCGAGTCAGAGATCTGTCGACGCTCGACTCTCGACAGCCCGCATCATCTCGGCGCGGTACGGGCCTACCGTGCACGAAATCACCGGTGTGGCTGGGCCAGGAGGCTAAAGCGCGCGAAGCGCAGGTGCTCGATGTCGACCGAGCGGCTCTTGCCGTCGAGGATCAGCTCGGCCATGGCGAGACCAGTGATCGGGGCACTCTTGAACCCGGAGCCGCAGAAGCCGGCGGCGACGTAGTAGCCCTCGAGACCGAGCGGACCGTCGACGATCGGCTGTCCGTCCGGCGTGAAGTCGTAGAGCCCGACGATGCCGCGGACCATGCGGGCGCTGGCGAGGGCGGGGAAGCGGTGGGCGAGGGCGGCGTGCGCGACGGTGGAGTAGTCGACGTCGACGTCGGTGCGGTAGCGATCGGGGCCCCAGGGCGTGTCGAAGCTCCAGTCGATCCCGACGAGGTTGGCGTCTCCGTCGACGTGGCAATAGAGGCCGGTGACCTCGTCGTAGAAGGCGAGCTCTTGCTCGGGAAGGCCGCCGGGCCGATCGACGTAGATGACCTGGCCACGCTTCGACCAGAGGGGGAGGGCGATCCTCGGATCCGGATGGAGCTGGTGCGTCCACGGGCCGACGGCGAGGACCACGACGGGGGTGGCGATGAAACCGTCCACGGTTTCCACGCCGGCGATCCTTCCGCTGCGATGTCCGATCTGCAGCACGGTGACGCCTTCGGCGATGGTGGCGCCCTGCCGCCGGGCGGCGGCGGCGAGGCTGTGCGTGGTCGCCATCGGATCGGCCCAGCCGCTCTCCTCTTCGTATGCGCCGCCGACCAGGTCGTCGATGTTCAGCAGCGGGTGGAGCTTCTTCAGATCGGCCGGCTCGATCCATTCGGAGCGGATCCCGGCGCCCAGGAGCATCTGATGGACGCGCCGGACCTCCGGTTCGCGTTTCGCTCCGGTGACGTGAAGGTAGCCGGTTTGCCGGAAGCCGCATTCGCCGCCGATCTGCTCTGCCCAATCTTTGAAGAGCTCGCGCGAGCGGTTGATCATTCTAACCTCGGGCAGGTCGGGCCAGTGCGTCTGGATGAAGCCGCCGCACTTCTCGGTCTGACCGCGGCCGACGGCGCCGCGATCGAGGACCAGCACGTTCTTCATGCCGCGGGCGGTGAGCTGATACGCGATGCTCACGCCGATGACGCCGGCTCCCACGATGACGATGTCCGCGGTCGTGCGCATCACCGTTCCTCGAACAGGATCGGGCGCGCCGCCAGCGCTTCGAGCGCCAGCGGTTGACCGGCCGGGAGCAGCTCGAGATCGTCGCTCCATCGCGGCTCGCCGCCACAGCCGAGCGCCTCCCACAAGCGCGCCGCGAACGAAGGCATCAGCGGCGCGACCATGACCGCCAGGGTGCGCACGGCCGCGAGCTCGACGGCCAGGCCCGTGGCGCGGTGCGAGCGCAGCGTCGGGATCTCGGCCAGGTGGGCCTGCGAAAGACCGAAGGCATGGGCGCGTTCGGCGAGCTCCAGGATCACTGCGGCGACCTCGCGCAGCGAGAGCTCGTCGTAGCCGCGACGTGCGCGCGCCCCGAACAGCTTCACCTCGGCGAGAAACCGCGACTGCTCCGGGGACCACTCGACCGCCTCCGGGACCTTCGCCTCCGCTTCCTGGACGAGCGCACGTCCCAGCCTTTCGAGCCAGCCTCTCCAGTGGCGGCCGAGCGAGCTCGCGAAGCCCTTTGCATGTTCGAGGCTCACGCTCTCCGGAGCCTCTTCGGCCCGGGTCATCGCCAGGTAGAGGCGCAGCGCCTCGGCCGGTACCTGCTCGAGCACCTCGCGCGCACCGAGCGCATGACCGCCGGTGGTCGACATCTTCTCGTCCTCGAGCAGAAGGAACTCGTTGACCGCCAGCCGGGTTGGGATCGCACTCGCTTCACCGAGCGCGAGACAGACCGCGGGATCGTGGATCAGGTAGAGGTATGCGTTGTCGATGCCGAACGAGCTCATGACCTCGCTCTTTGGCGCGAGCCGCCCCAGCAGATGGGGAAGCGCGAGTGCCACCTCGAACCAGGGCGAGATCACCTGTCCGTCACCGACCGAGATGCCCCAGGATCCGGGCTGCGACGCCGGCGGAGCGAGGCTTGGCACCGACAAGATCCGCGCAGCCAGCCCGCGCAGCTTGGGGCTGAGTGGGAGGCGCGCGTGATGGAGCTGGAGCTGCTCGACGAACGGCGCCAGCGGAAAGACCCAGCGGCGCGTGCGCACGAGCGAAGGCGTTCGTTTGCAGCGGGTGCAGACGGGCTCCCTCAGATCGATGGTCTCGTTGGGAAGGCAGCAGAACTGACAAGCGAACCCGTTGCTCGGGGCGTCGCACGAAGGACACGCACCCTGGACGAAGCCGTCGTAGAGCGCTCGGCGGCAGGTCTCGCAGTAGAGGCCGTCGCTCTCACGCTCCTCGAGCAGCCCGGTCGCGAGCAGCCGGCGGAAGCTCGCCTCGACGCCGCTTCGATACTCGGGGTCGCGCGTGGGAAAGACGAACGCATCGGGCTCGGCACCGAACGCGCGGAACGCCTCGACGCAGGCATCCGAGTAGCGCTCCGCGGTCGTCGCCGGCTCCGACTCTTCGATCTCGGCTCGCCTGACGACGTAGCTCTGGTGCTCGTCGGCAAGACACGCGAACACGGCCGGGACGCCCTTCATCCGGTAGTGGCGGCGGGCCACGTCGGCGATCAGATAGGGTCCGCCGAGATGTCCGAGGTGCAGCGGTCCGTTCGAGGTCGGCGGTGAGGGCATGATGAACAGCGGTCGCACCTCCTCCTTCGGGGGCGGCGGAGACCAGAACACCGAGACGAAGTGGAGCTCTTCGCTGGTCGAGGGATTCGCCAGCTGATGGAGGCTGTGCGGTCGCAGATAGACCACGTCGCCTGGGCCGACCTCGCTGCTCTGACCTTCGATGGTCATCATCCCGCTGCCGCGGCAAATGACGAACGTCTCCGCCGCCGCGTGGGCGTGCAGCATCGTCATCCCGCCCGGCTCGACCACGGCGAGGCTCGCACCGAAGGGTGTCCGCGCGATCGCGTCCCAGGGATAGATGTCCTTGAACCGCACCTGGTGAGGCTCGGAATCGAGCGCGCTTCGGTCGAACCTGCGGATCGTCATGGGTTGCGCTCCACGAATGACTCAGCCTACACCGAGATGGTGAACGTTCGCGTCACTGTTGCCCACCCACCCCGCGATTTGCCCGCGGCCCGCCTGCCGGCACACGAAACCTTGGAGGGAGCCGGCGTCGCAGGCTGTCTCCTCACGGCGGCGAGCGCCGATCGTCGCGCCACGGCGGGGTTCTGGTCGTGCGAGGCTGGCACGTACGAGTTCTTCTTCGACTACGACGAGTTCATCTACGTCATCGAGGGCGAGCTGATCGTCGAGGAGCGCGGTGGAGACACGCACCGGCTCCAGGCCGGCGATACGGCGCACTTCCCTCAAGGCGTCACCACCGTCTGGCGCGTCCTTCGCAAGATGACCAAGTACTTCGTCGCGCGCGCGCCGTTCGAAGAGCCTATACCCGAAGAGTGATCGACTCCGCGTCGAGGAGCGCACGTCCCAGCGAGCGCTCGAAGATCGCCGATACGCGCGGATGAAGCGGCCCGTAGACGACCTGTCGAGAGAGCTCCTCGATGAGGCCGTTCGGCGTCATCGCCCGCGTGCCGATGAACCGCCGTACTCCTTGCACCAGATCCTCCGCGGTGCGGGTTGCGGTGTACTTTGCCACCGCTGCGGCCTCCATCAGCTGGTCGAACGCCTCCAACGGCGCGCTCTGTACCGCCGCCAGCGCCCTTCCGATCTGCGGCACCAGACCGAGCGACGCCTTGAGCTGGATCCCCATGCGACCGAACTCCACCTTCGTACCGTCGAGCTCCGCGAGCGACGTCCCGTCGGGGAGCTGGACCGAGTGGGCGAACTCTCGCGCAGCATCGAGCGCTCGCGCGGCCGCCCCGAGGTAAGCGGCAGAGGCGAGCGACTCGAACCAAACCGTGCAATGGTACATGATGACGCGGGTGATGCCCTCGTTGGTCGTGACCACGTCCTGCTCCGTGAGCACGACGTCGTCGAGATCGATCCATCGTGTGTCCGCGTCGGAGATCGCATCGGCGAAGACTCGATCGCCGACCCGTACGCCTTCTCGATCGGTGCGCGCGAGATAGAGCCCGACTCCACCGTCCTCGTCGGCGCCCACGAACGAGACCAGGTCGGTCTGGCTCGCCATGCACGAGAAATGAATTCGGCCCCGCGCGACCCGCTGGCCGTTCTTCGTCCGGATGGCGAGCGTGTCGCTCGCCGCTGCGCCCTTCGCCTTGACGTTGTCCCCAACGCTGCCGACTCCCAGGAGGAGCCGGCGCTCCTCGATCTCGCGCAGGATTCCTTCCACCGCGCGCGCGAGATCGGGCTCGTGGATCGGCAGCGTCGCCAGCGCGCTGGTCATGTACTGATGCATGGTCAGCGCGACGGTGAGCGGCAGCGACATCGATCCGAGGAGAAAGAGGGCCTCGAAGCTCTCGTAGAAGAGCGTCTCGCCATCCAGCGAGGGCTGACACGGCAGATACGGGAGACCGGTGTCGCGAATGCGCGCGAAGAACCGGTCGAAGCGTTCGGCTCGGGAGCACCTCGCGAGCTCCTGGGAGAGCTCGAGGATCTCTTCTTTGGTCGACATCGGGCCAATGATAGCCCAACGCGTCTACGCCGCTCTTCCGCTCAAAGCTTGCTTGAGCGCGAAGCTCGACTCATCCCCGCGAGAAGCGAGCCACTGCATCGCGTTTGGCTTGGGCATGACACCGTTGGGCAGGTAGGCCGGCCTCAAGGCGGTGCCGCGCGCCGTCGCGACCGACGTGAGCCCGCTGACCTTCATGCCCCCGCCCGTCATGGGATCGAGGCCGGTGGAGGTCAGGCCGCTGGTGATCGGGGTCGAACCCCCGGTCATCGGGTCGTTACCCGCGAAGCTCTTGGTCCCGCCGGTCATCGGGTCGCTGGGATGGTCGTTGCCGCCGAGCTGGGCGCCCCCGGTCACGGGATCGTTGCCGCCGAGGTTGATTCCACCGCTGGGCGGGTCGATGTTTCCGCTGAGCGGGGGGCTACCTGGAGCACCCGGATCGTTGAGGTCCGGAGGGAAGCCCGTGTCGCCAGGGTTCTGACCCGGGAAGCCGGTGTCACCTGGGTTGCTGCCGGCGTTCGGATCGTTGACCGCGAGCGTGCCACCGGCCGGATCGTCTCGTCGCTTGCGCTTGGAGATCGACTCCGAGTCCTTGTTGACCTGCTCTCCGGCGTAATCCTGCCACCACTTGATCTTTCGTTGATCGTTGGCGAGCGCCTTCAAAATGTTGATGCCATCGCCGCCGATTCCTTCGCTAGCTTTGCACACGCCGGACCCCAGTGCGAGAACGATGCCGGAGCCGTCACCGCTCTCAGCGACCGTCGGTGTCGGAGCTCGGTCTTGAGCCGTCTTGCTCTGCGAGGGCCGGCCAGACGGCGATCGACCGGTCCGGTCTCGGACCTCGAGCCTGAGACCTCGACGCCGCACTTGGTGGATCTGGGTGCCACACGTGCGGGAGCAACGAGCGCGAGGTAGTCTCACGGTCATGCGGCGAGAGCATCCGATCATCGAGCTCGCGCTCCACGCGTCGATCGAGCTCGGTACCGCCTACGCGGATCGCGCGAAGAAGAAGCTGCTCGAGATCGAGAGCGGCGAGGAGCTCGAGCATGCGGTGCTCACGCTGATCTCGGCTGCAAAGTTCGCCGACGATCGGAATCAGCCCCAGGCGGCCGACAAGATCCTCGCGATCGCGTTCACCACGATCGAGCCGTTGAAGGGATTCAGCGCACGCGCGCGCCGGCTCGCCGAAGATCTCACCCGTGCGAAGACCGAACGCTTCGCCGCCTTCACTTCGGGGAAGAACACCAAGACCGCGCCGAAGTACGGTGAGAAGCCGAGCGGGTCGGTGTCCTTGTTCCGTCTGCTGCCGCCCCGGCCGCGCCGCGCCTGAGCGGTCAAGGCGCACCTCGAACGGGGAGCATGAGGCCGCGTACCGCGTCTTGGTCGGTGTCGGGAGCAACTGCGCTCTCGTCCTCCCAGACCACGAAGAAGCCCGCGGGTCCTTGCGCGACGTCCGCGTCCTTTTGGTCGCCGGTCGTGACCGTGTTGATCAGCGCGTCCTCGTCGAGGAGCTGTCCGTCGGTCGCCACTCGGCGGCTGCGGACACCGGTCCCCGAGTCGTCGATGCCGGTCCACACGGCGAGGAACACACCCGAGGTGGCGGTGGCGACGCTCGGCGTCTCCTGAGTACCTTCGAAGGCCTGGTTGAGCTGGAAGTCGTCGCCGAGGAAGCTCGCGGGTCCTGTGAGCAGGCGCGCGCGGATGCCGGTGCTGTCGGCGTCCTCGACCGAGCTGGCGTCGGTCCACGCAATCAGGAAACGATCGGTGGCAGCGTCGAAGCCGAGCGCGGGCTCCGCCTGGGCGCCGCGCAAGGTCGTGTTGACGGTGAAGGTCTCGCCGAGGGTCTTGTCGGGCGAGACGAAGCGAGCGCGGACGTCGCTGTCGGCGGCCACTCCGTCGGGCCAGGCCACCAGAAATCGATCGGAGGCGGCCGCCACCGCGGGCTTGCCGAGCGGCTGGGCACCGGCCGGCGAGATCGCGAGCTCGTCGCCGAGGGTGGCGCCGTCCGCGCCGACGATTCGCCCGCGGACGGCGTTCGGGACCTCGACCTCCAACCAGACCACCAGGAACCGTCCGTCCGGCAGCACGGCGACGGCGGGATCACGCTGATCGTCGATCACGGTGGCGTTCACCTGGAAGTCGGGTCCGAGGCCTTCGCCGCTCGACGAGACCGCTCGGGCGCGAACACCCTTGTCGGGATCCTCGTAGCCGCTGCTGTCCTGCCAGACGAGCAGCGCGACCGCGCCGGCCGCGGCATCCCCGTGCTCCTGCTTGCCGGCGGGGCGCTCGGGGAGGACGAAGTCGGCGCCGGTCGGCTCGCCGAGCGCGTCGAAGAAGCGGGCGCGGACCGCCGCATCGTCGAGATCGGGCGGCTGGCTGCTCTCGTCGTCGAACACGACGACGGAAGCGCCCGTGGAGAACAACGCGACGCTCGGGTTGCCCTGTCCTCCCCGAAACGAGGTGTTGATGATGTGCTCGGCGGGGAGGGTGCAAGGTGGATTGCAGCCGTCGCCGGCGACGGCATTTCCGTCGTCGCACTCCTCACCTTCCTCGACGATCCCGTCGCCGCAGAACGGATGGGGAATCATCGGAAGATCGATCACGAGCGAGCAGCTCGAGGCGGACGCGACGACCAGCAGGATGCTCCAGGACCGGCTCACGGTAATTCCGAGAAATACAGGAAGATGCCGGCGGCGGCGGTGAGGATGCCCCCGACGAGCAGCACGTCGGTGGCCAGCGCGAAGCTCCGCGCCCGATTGGAGGATCCCTCGGCGCCGGTGAAGTCATCGTTCAGCGCCGACTCGAAGGCCCGGTTGGACGCCCGTACGGCGAAGATGCCGGTGACCACCGCGATCGCGCCGAGTCCTCCCGACGAGGAGAGCAGCACCGTCGAGGTGGTGTGATCCACCGGCGGCGGCGCCTCCACCACGATCTGTGGCGGCGGAGGGGGCGCCTCCTCTTTCGCGAGCTCGGCCTCGAGGCGTGCAACGCAACCCTCGGCGAGGGACTTGAGCTTGGGATCCGCGTCCTTGGAGAAGGCGAGGAAACGCTTGAAGTAGTCTCGCGACTGGACGAGGTCCGACCGGTTCGGAGAGAGCTCGTGCTTTTTCAGGTGGGCGAGCGCAAGGTTGTAGAAGAGCCGGGGGTCGGGCTCCAGCTCGTAGGCGATCCGGAACTCCTGGATCGCACGATCGTACTGCGCCACTTCAAAGGCGGCGTTGGCCGCGTCGCGGTGATGTTTGGCCGCCTCCTGTACCGACTCCGCGTGGGCGACGGCGCAGGTCGAGGCGAGCACGAAGAGGGAGAGCGCACGCATCATCAAAACCGCACCGGCATTTCGGGCACGATCTCGGGCTCTGTCTCCGGCGGCGGGCTCGGCGGCTTGGGCGCCTTGCGCCGGTGCTTCGGCGCCGGCGGCGTCTGGCGGCGCTCCGGCGCGGGAGGCTTCGGCGCCGCCGGTAGGGGCGGTAGGGCCGGTAGGGGCAGCTCGACCGCAGGGGTCGGAGCCGGCGCTTCGCTCGGGCTCGAGCGGACCACCGCGTAGGCGATCCCGGTCAAGAGGAGCAGCGAGAGCACGGCCACGCCGGCGACCCAGCGTCCGATCGGGGCCCGACCCGAGTCCGAGGGAAGGACGGCCTGGACGGCCGCCGCCAGCTCGGAGGCCGACGTCGGCCGCGCCGCAGGATCGCGCGCCAGCGCGCTCGCGAGCGGCCGATCGAAGAGCTCCAGCTCGGGATCGAGCTCCGAGAATCGGCGGCGCCTCGCCGGAGAGCTTGCGTTCGAGGACGTGCTCTCCGGTGGGCGGGAAGGGCGGCGCGCCCGCGAGCATCTCGTACACGAGAACGCCGAGGCTGTAGATGTCCGACCGCGCGTCGACGGCGCCCCCGAGGCACTGCTCCGGCGACATGTACACAGGTGTCCCGAGGATCGATCGGCCGCCGGTCACCAGGCCGTCCATGTCCGGGCTGTCGGGTGCGAGCTTGGCGATGCCGAAGTCGAGCAGCTTCACCTCGAAGTCGTCGCCGGTCGCCTCGTCCCCGGCGAGAAACACGTTCTCCGGCTTGAGGTCGCGGTGGACGATCCCGGCCTTGTGCGCGGCGTCGAGGATGGAGGCGACCCCGGTCGCGATCCGGAGCGCTGTCGCTGGAGGGAGCCGACCCAGCCGCTTCAACCGCGCCCGCAGGTCTTCACCCTCGAGCAGCTCCATCACGTAGTAGTGGAGGCCGTTCGGGAGCGTGCCGAACGTGAAGACGTCGGGCACGCCGCGGTGCTTCACGCGATGGATGGTGCGGGCCTCGCGTACGAAACGCGCGACCGCGTCGGCGCGACCGGACCACGAGGGATGGAGGACCTTGATCGCGACCGGCCGTCGGATGATCGGCTGGATGGCCCGGAAGACGATACCCATCCCGCCTGCACCGATCCGCCCCTCCAGCAGGTAATCGCCCACCATGTCGCCAGGACGAAGCAACGCTTCATCCTACGATTGGCGACGAAGCCGTCGCAACCACTGGCGCCACGCCCTCTCACGAGGCCTGCGCGGCGAGACGCGCGATCGCGCGGGCGAGCTTCGGGTGGGCGTCGAACCGCCGGACGAAGTCGCTCTCTCGGTGACCGCCCTTCGCCTTCACGACCTCGGCGGCCCGGCGGCGATCGGTCGCGCTCCAGCGCTCGACGCCCGGGAGCGCCAGGATGATCGGGCTGAGCCGAGCGATCGCGATCCGCTCGCCGGCGGTCTTGGCCGACCAGGAGGACAGACCGAGGCGCTGGGCCGCCTCGACCGTCATGGTCTCGGTGGCGCGCTCGCGATCGGCGCCGAAGCGGGCAGACATTCGCTCGGCGATCGTCCAGCCCAGGCGCGCGAGATCCGCCTCGATCGGTTGTCGCTCGGGATCGAGATCGAAGTAGAGGTGGTGCTCCGCGAGCCGTTCGAGCGTCGCTCGGCTGGAGCGGTGGGAAGGATCCTTCCGCATCCGCGCCAGCTCTCGTTCGACGATCCGCTGGACCGCCACGTGCGCGGGACGGAAGCCGAGCTTGTAATAGAACCACCAGGCGCCCGACGTGAGCCCCTCCTCGTTGTCCTGCCCGAGCTGGTACGGCTCGATGCTGAAGGAGGCGGCGCCGAACAGACGCTTCACCACCGCGAGGAGCCGGGCGAAGACCAGCCCGGCCTCGCCGCCGCGAAACGTGTCGAATGCGTTGAAGGCGATCTCGGAGCTCTTGAAGAGCGCATCCGACTGGACGTAGCCGATCGGGACCCCGTTCTTCAGCGTCAGGAGGCCGTAGGCGGCGCGCATCAGGAGGCGGCGCTCGGGGAGGAAGCCGATGACGGCGAACGCGAGACCGTCGCGATCGATCACCAACCGGACGTCGTTCGGATCGCCGTAGACGAAGACCTCGAGATCACGGCTCCGGGTCACCATCGCCTCGCACGCGCGATCGATGAGCGCGCGCCCCTCGCGGCGAGACACGTCGCGGACGTCGAGCGGCCCGCGCGAGAGCTCGGCGCGGAGATCGGGGCGCTCGCGCGCGAGGGGCTGTCGCTGGAACACGATCGGTCCCGTCCGATGCAGCGCGTGCGTACGAGACGGCGAGCCAGGCCCGGGATCGAGCCGGTAGGGTGCGTCGATCCCGTCGTGGAGCGCCTCCCGCGTGAAGTCATCGCCCGCCAGCGCGCCGATCCGCTTCACCACGAAGGTGGCGTCGGTCGTCGCTGCGCCGGTGAGTCGCTGCAAGATGGCTTGCGTTCCCTCGCTGGATCTCTTGATCGCGGCCGCCTCCGCGTGCGTCACCAGAACGGGCAGCGCTGAGGCCAGCCGATCCGAGTGGTCGTCGACGCGCCAGTCGAGGTGGAGGCGCTCCGGCCAGCGGTCGGCGAGCCAGCGCGCCATCGGCCAGAAGAAGCGATAATGGATCGCGGTGCCTGCGATCCCGGAGTCGACCAGCGCCTCCCGGTGGCGTCGAAGATCCGAACGCGACTCGAACCGGTCGAGCATGCGCTCGACTCGCTGGAGCACCGCGGCGTCGTCGGGATACGCACGGAGAAAGCAGAGGATCTCGTGGAGCGCGAGCACCTGAGTCGGCGAGGCGAGCTGCGAGCGGTCGAGCAGCTCGAGCAGCTCGATCTTCGCGATCCCGGTTTCCCGACCAAAGGTCGCGCGGATCTTCTCCAACGCCTGGAGCGTCTTCATTTCGGTGGCATTCTCGAAGAACTGGGACCTCGGTGCCACAATTTCATGCTCTGCTGATGTGGGCTCCAATCGAGGTGGCACAAATCGACGAAAGGGGGAGGTGCGCGGTCGAATCGCGATCCTTTAGCCTCGAGTCATGGCAGCTGACGTCGGCGCAACGCACTCCGATCCCGTCCAATCGAATGCCCAGGTGAACACCGGCCAGACGAACGTCGGTGCGCAGGTGACGTCCGACTTCGACAAGAACCGGACGACCCCGCCGGGTGGTGCGGTCTCGCTCCCGCAGAACCTCCAGAACGGACAGACCAACGTACTGGCAGGGGCGGTCAATGGGACCGCGGTCGGCGACGGCTTCTCCAACGTCGGCGCGTTGAAGTCGGGCGCACCGGTCACGTTGGCCGCCTGGCAGGGCGGAAATCAGCCGACGCCCATCAGCCCCGATCAACCGTTCGACAAGGAGCTGGTCCGCGAGCATCCGAGCTTCGAGGCGGCGCGCAACCAGGCGCTGGCCGAGGTCGGCGATCTGGGGCCGAACGCGCGGCCCGTCTACGGTCGGCTCGGCGACGCGGCGGGTCAGTTCGTCGGCATGCAGTCGGCGGACGGGAAGAAAGGCTTCCGTCTCGACTACGCGCCGCAGGATCCCAACGACCCGGCCAAGCCGTTCGGCCCGCACTTCAACTGGTGGGATCGAACCGAAGGCACCAAGCGCGGCCAGGGTGCGCGCCAGGGCGCCGAGTACTTCCCGGGCGGACAAGAGGAGTTCCAGCGCCGTCTTCAGGAGAATCAGCGCTTCGATCCGGCCATCCGGCAGCAGCAGCAGCAGCAGCAACAGGAGCAGCAGCAGCAGGTACAGCAGCAGGACACCAGCTTCCGCGATCGGATCGCCGCGATCACCGGGCTGACGGGGGCGGCGTTGACGGCGTACCTGATCGTCTCCGAGGGCAGCCGGCTCTTCCCGCCGCGGAACCTCGTCCCCATCCCGTAGTCGGAGGAGCCATGGCGCATCGATTGGTGGAGATCGCAGGGGGCTGTCTGGTGGAGACACGGGACGGGCTCGCGCTCGCGCCGCGCGCCCGGCCGCGGCTGGCGCGTGCGGTGGACGAGTGGGCTCGTCTCCCCGATGATGCCGAGGCCAGGGGGGCGATCAGCGAGCTGATGCACTTCGCGGTGCACCTCAGCGAGCGCTTCGGCGCGGTGCAGGCGGCCCAGGCGGTCCTCGACATCGCGTGTCGCGCGGTCCCGATCCTGACGGAGCGTGTTCACGAGGAAGAGTCGCGCCGCGCCGCCGAGGGCAAGGACTATCGGTTGCAACGTCGTGCGCCGATGATCGATCAACCCGGCGTGAACGGGACGCTCCCTGCCTTCGCGCTGCTCCAGCATCGCTCGCGGCGTCGCCGCGCGTAGCGCGATCAGAAGCGGTACTCGACCCGGGCCAACGCGAACGGTCCCACGAGGGCGTTGCCCTCGGTGAGGCGCGCACCGGCGCCGAGCAATCCCGTGATCACGAAGTTGTCGACTCCGGCCTGCGCCATCACCGCTCCGAAGTGGTCCTGCTCCTCGCCGAGCGCTCCGCCCTCGATCTCGAAGCGGCTCTGACCTTCGACCCCCAAGAGGAGCGAATCGAAGAGCAGATAGCCGGCGGCGATCCGCGCCTCCACGTCGCCGCCTTCGAGGCCGGTCTCGGCGCCACCCACCACGTTGAGCGTGAGCTCCAGCGGACCGACGCGGCCGGTGCCGTCGAGGATCAGCTCGACCTCGCCCTCGGCTTCCGTGAATCCTTCGGGGAGGTACTGAAGGACGGTGCCGAGCTGGAACGTCTTGGCCTCGTTGCCGAAGATCTGAAACCCGACACCGACGCCGGGACGGAGGACGCCCTCACTGGTGCGGTCGACCTGGACCTCGGCCTGGAAGCCGGCGCCGAGGCCGAGGCGTCCGATCAGCCGGCCGTCGGGATCGACGTGCTGAGCGCCGGGTCGCGGCGTGCTCACGCGAAGGGAGACGTCGCCCTCGAGCTGGTGGAGCGACTCGGCGCGGTGAGCCACGCCGAGCTCGGAGACGCGGGCCCAACGAGGAAGATCGCCCGGAACCTCGGTCTCGACGGCCGGTGGCGAGGCGATGGCGAGGCACAGCCAACCCCAGATCATCACCGGACGGTCGAAGCATCGTCACTTCGCGTCAACTGTTGCGTGAATCTTCATGGGGCGGCAGGCGGACAACGGATGGTCGTCGATGTGCGATAACCGATCGGTCGTGGCTGCTTCCATCGCCCAGTCCCGCGCGGCGCGCGATACCGTCGTTGCGTCCCTGCACATCTGGGCGTTGAACGAGCACGGCCTGAAGAAGGTTGCCGGCATCATCGACCAGACGAAGCCGCACGAGGGCAACGGTCGGCTCAGCTTTCCCGAGGTCACGTGGGCGCGGGCGGAGGTGGACAAGCTGGCCCGCGGCGAGCCGAACGCGTTCTCAGAGAAGGTGAGCGCCGAAGAGGTCGACGCGTTCGTCCGGGACTTCGGACGGCTGGAGGCCTTCTTCCAGGCGCCCATGAAGAACCTCGCCGAGATCCGGCGTCCGCCGCTGCTCCTGGGCAAGACGACCTACACGGACGTGTTCGAGATCGACAACGGCATGAACCTCGACCGCGACCTCAGCACCATGCTCGAGGCGGGCTACGACGTCATCGGCGTCCGCGACGCCAAGCGGAAGAAGAACTACGTCGCGCTCAACCACCACGGCACGCTCAAGAACGTCAGCCGCGGTACCGAGGGCGTGCTGAAGACGCCGTACTTCGATCCGGTCAAGGTCATCTTCGCGGAGGACATCAACAACGGGTTCTGGGAGGGCATCTGTCTCATCCCGCGGAGCGTCTTCCAGCTGATCTCCAACATCTTCTCCAACGGAAAGAACCGGGTCATCCACGACGGCGAGCAGGGCGGAGACGCCGCCATCCGCGACGTCGCAGCAGCGGTGGCGCCGGCTACCGCGGTGATCCCGTCGCAGAGCGGCAACAGTGTCCCCGGGTTGGTGCTGGCGGCGGCCATCGGCCTGGGCGCCGTCAACCTGAGCACGCTGGCGGCGACGGCGCCCGAAGCGGGCAAGGTTCTCCTCGTGGTGGCGACGCTGGGCACGATCTACAACGCGATCTTCGGTCGCTACTTCAGGACCCAGGATCCGTACTTCGTCCTCAACTTCGCCGGCGTGCAGCTCGCGAAGAAGGATCAGGTCGAGTAGCCCTCAACCGCGCACCCGCAGGCTCTTCACGATCCCCAGCACTTCGGCGCGGATCGCCTCGAACGCGAGCCCGGCCGGCCCGATCCCCACCATCGTGTAGGCGGTGTCGCCATGGATGAAGAAGACGTGGATCTGCTGGGCGAGGCCGTGCTGGGGCGTGGCGAAACGGACGTCCCGTGCCAGCGCCGGCTCGTCCCCGATCTGGATCAGCTCCTCGCGGATGACGTCGATCTTCGGGAGCGAGCCGCGGAGCGCGGCCAGGTGTGCGGCGGCGAGCTCCTCGATCGTGAACGTTCCGTCGAACGGGGCGCGCGTGAGAACGAAGTTGCGGCCGAGCGTAGATGACGCTCTCTCCGTATCCTTTCGAACCAGCGTCAGAACGCTGTGATCGGTCCACTCCGGCGGCACGTCGAGCTCGAGGACTCCGAAGCGCTGGATCGCCATGGCGTTCACCCAGCCATGACCCGCGGCTTTGAGCAAGGCGATCGCGAGGTCTTTCTCCCGAGACCGATGCCTCGTATGATGGGCGCTTCCCCGATGAGCAGCACGCAGAAGAGGGTCATGTTGGTTGCACCATCCTCGGATGATCGGCGTGACCTGGCGGCCGCTCTCCTCGACTTCGGGATGGACGTGGTCCTGGCGGACGACGCCGGGCGCGCGCTGCGCCAGCTGGGTGACGGCGTCGACGTCCTGATCCTCCACCAAGCGGAGCGCAAGCTCGCCTGCGAATCGCTGGCACGCCTGGCGGCCAGCAAACGCGCCGATCTCAGGCTGTTCGCGCTGGGGCGGGAGCCGTCGTGGCGGATCAACATCGCCGCCAGCACGCTGTCGACCTCCGGCAGCCAGGCGGCACAGGAGCTGGCTCGGCATCTCGGGATCGCCCAGGCGCCCGAGGGTCCTACGCTCTCGGCGGAGGCGCTCCTGTGGACGAGCCCTCGATCGTCGGTCCAGGTGATGCTGGCACGCCGTCAGGGAGACGGTCACGTCGCGTATCTGAGGACGCAGTGCGAGTGGGCGGATGACTGGCGCGACGCCTTCATCGCGGCGCTCAAGCGCGCCAAGGGCAGCGGGGTGCTGGCGCTGGAGCTGGCCTGGATCGACGACGTCGGCGTCAACGCGCTGGCGACGCTCCGCCCTGGTCGGTCCCTGCTCCAACAGACGGCGAGTCAGACCCTGTCGCTCGACGAGGCCGCCCCGATCGTGCGGGCACTGCTGGCGACGATGGACAAGATGCACCACGCCCGCGAGCCGTTCCTGTTCGGACCCGTGTCGGCCGGTCAGGTCTGGCTGGAGTCCGAGGGCCCGCGGTTCCTCTTCGCGGGCGCGACGCGCATCGCGTACAACTACGATCGTTCCCTGCGCGGCCGCTCCTATCCTCTGCTCAGCATCCCTGCCAGCGCCGAGGAGCTCCTCGGCAACGGCGGCAACCCGAGCTCGGACGTCTTCTATGCCGCGGTCCTGCTCTACGAGCTCCTGACCGGCTGCGAGCCGTTCCCGAAGCAGGCGGTGGCCGCGTATCTGGACGCGATCCGCTCGGGCAAGTTCCGCGACATCCACGTGTACGTGCCGGCCCTCGATCCCGACGTCGCCCGCGTCATTCACGCGGCGCTGTCGCCAGTGTCGGAGTCACGCCCCGACGTCGCCGATTTCGCCCGCGCCCTCGGTGGCTGAACCTGGCGCAACGCGTCAGGCGCGTGGTGTCCGCTTCGTCACGCCGTCCTCGGTACTCTTGGTATGAGACCGAACGACACAGTCTTGGTCGGGGGTGATTGGGTCCTCGTCGAGAGCGATCGGCGAGCCCGTGTCACGCTGGTGCCATCGAAGGACGTCTGGTTGACGTACTACCCGTCTGGCCGCCAGCCGCCTCGAAGGACGCTGTCCATCAAGCTGCCGGCGCGCTCGCGGTCGAGCTTCGCCACCCGCTCCGCCGAGGAAGGGATCTGGCTGAGGACCGACGATGCGGCCTCGATCGCCGTCGCGGTCGATCGCGACGAGCTCCGCCTGAGCTGAGCCTCAATCCCCCACCATCGCCGCCGGGAGCCGCGGCTTGATCTCGAGCCCCCCACCCGGCCGCAGCGTCAGCTGATATACCTGCCGCTTCACCACTTCGACGTGCGGCGCTTCGCCTTGAGCGACGCGAACCCCGTTCTCCCGAGCGAGGCCGGGATCGTTGGCGTAGCGCCAGAAGCGCGACCAGATCTCCCGCTCGAAGTCGGAGGGGAGCGCGTCGACCGCGGCCACCGCCGGGATCAAACCGGACGGATCCGAGGCGAACAGGGGGACGCCGTCAACCGGACGCTGGGCGTCGCCGAAGGCGCGGCGGAACATGAACAGGCTCCTCCCGCGAAGGCCGTCGCCGGCGTCGACGAAGCGGCGCTCGAACTTGACCACCAGGGCGTCGATGTAGACCTCGCGGCCGGGGAGGGTCATCGTCTTCTTGAAGACCGGTTCCTCCGTCCCGGGCGCATACTGTACGAAGGTGACGGTGGAGGAGCCTTCGCCGACGTCGTCCACACGCAGATCCGCCACCAGGTTCTCCGACCAGAGCCGATCGAGCTTCTGCTCCAGGGAGGCGATGATGCGCTGCTGCTCGGCGATCACGCGCTCGCGCTCGAACCACTGCCATCCGAACCAGGCGCCGGTGCCGGCGATTGCGAGGAGGGCGAGGGAGAAGACGAACCGCTGCATCAGCGCTCGTGCTCTAGATACGCGACCAGCTTCTCCGGGGCAACGACCACCTGGAAGCCGCGGGCGCCGCTCGAGGCGAGGAGCGTGCGCCACCCGTCGAGCCGCTCGCGATAGGTCCGCGGATCTGCGTTGTCGAGCCGGAGCTTCTTGACGTTCATCGCCAAGATCTCGATGCCGTCCAGCTGGCCGTTGCCGAGCTCGCGCGCGATGCCCGGGGGTAGCTCCTCCTTCATGTCGCTGAACACGATGATCACCTTGTGGGCCGCGCCCGTGTCGGCGAGGTGCTCGCCGCACAACATCATGGCGCCGCGGATGTCCGTGTAGCGAGATCGGTCGGTCCTCGCCGCGAACGCCTCGAGCTCGCTCAGGAACGCCAGCTTCTGGGCGTGAGCGCGCGAGGGCTTCTGATCCAGGTTGAGCGTGGCCACGATGTTGGAGCGCTCGTAGCTCTCGCTGTCGATCCGTCCCAGGATCAGGTGGTCGCCGGGCAGCATCTCGGGGAGGAGGGCCGTCCGGACGATGCGCACCACATCGGCGCGCTGATCCGCGTAGGTCCCGGACTCGTCCACCAGCGCGCAGGTGGCCTGGGCGTACTCCCGCCCGTCGGTACAGGCGGCGGCGGCGGCCGCACACGCGATCGAGAGCAGCGCTGCGCGCCTCATGTCCGCACCTTCTCGCGAACCGAGTGCGCCGGCTGCGGTGATCGCGCCGGCTGGCCTGAGCCCTTGAAGAGCCGCATCAGCTGCTCCGGGAGCACCACGTAGACGTCGAGGAGCGCCAGCACCGCCCGCGTCGAGTAGCGGATCACGTGGGCGATGCCGCGGAGGACCAGGCCGATCGCCCGGAGGCCCAGCGCCAGCAGTCCGGTGAGGAGCGGTCGCACGGTCTGGATGAGCATCTCCAGGGGCATCGCGATCAGGCCCAGGATCCAGGGCAGCACGAAGCCGAGGACGGCCTGTCCGATCACCGTCACCTCCGACCAGCCGGCGGCCGAGGTCGTCTGTCCCGCCATCGCCGCGCGCAGCGCGACCTCGGACTCAGCGATGTGCTCGCGGAGCACGGCCAGCGAGGCCTCGATCGAGGAGAGGACCAGGAGGCCCGTGAGCGCGACGAAGAAGATCATGCGCCGCTGCCCCGAGCCGAGGCGACCGATCTTCGGGATCAGCTCGGTGATCCCGAGCGCGTCGAACATGAAGACACCGGCCGTCATCTCCATCGTGACCAGGACGACCGCCGCGAACGTCGATACCGGCACCGAGGCGATACGCGCGCCCGACGGCACCAGCTCCGACATCGGGAGCGCGATCAGCTGGAAGTTCACGAACACGCCGGAGGCCGCTACCGTCGTGATCAAGAGCGCCACCAGGAAGCGGCCGAACAGATCGAAGCTGAGGACCCGCGGTCCTTCCTTTCGAGCCAGCGCTTCGAAGCGATCCATGTATCGATCGACCTTCGTCGAGGTCTCGAGCGCACGCTCGACGGCCTTGAGGAGATCGGTCCCGGTGGTCTTGAGCTCGCGGACACGGGGCAGCATGCTGCTGAGGATCTGGTGCCGCTTGGACGTGGCCGTCCGATAGATCTTGAGCGAGCGCTCCTCCGACTTCTGGGCGGCGTTCTTCATCGCCTCCAGGATGGAGCGGCCCTGACCGTCGGCGAGCTTGGGCATCTCGGAGACGGCGCGCATGGCCTCGGGCCAACCGGGGAGCGACGGCGGTGCGTCGGCCGACTGGGCGACGTCGTTCTCGATCTCACCGATCGCGTCCGACAAGCGCCGGTGCAGCGTCGGGTAGGTTCGCAGCTCCTTGGCAAAGCCGTGCTCGAGGCGGACCAGCTCGCGCTCCAGCTTCTTCTCCACCTCACCCTGGGAGGCCTCCATCAGCAGGGCCCGATTCCTGCGCTCCAGGTCGGCGGCGCTCTTTTGGCACCAGCGGGCCGCGATCTTGAAGGGGCCCTTCAGCGCGGCGCCGAAGGCTCGGATGAGCTGCTGCATCGGGGTGCGTGCGGCGTAGAGAAAGAACTGACCGAGTACGACACCCACGATGATGATGCGCCAGTGATGGGTCCAGAGATCACTCACGCAAGGACCACCGGATTCCTCGGTCCGATCCGGACACGGGGGTATACTCCGCGGGCCGTGGGCGGTTCTTCGGACGAGCTCTCCGATCCGCTCGAGCTGTACGACGACCTGGTCATGGCGGGGACACCTCCGGATCCGGAGGCGTTCTGCTCGGACTATCCGGAGCATTCGGATCTCCCGGCGCGCATCCGCGCCCTCGAGGCGCTCCGAGCCGAGCTCGACGGGATCGGCCGAGACCTGGGACGGACCCCGGTGGAGTGGCCCTCCGAGATCGGAGGCTTTCGGCTGAAGAAGCGCCTCGGCCAGGGCGGGATGGGCGTCGTCTTCATCGGCGAGAACATCCAGACCAAGCAGACCTGCGCGGTGAAGCTCCTGGCGTCGCGGTCGGCGCTGGCGCTCGAGCGGTTTCGCCGCGAGGCCCGCGTGATCGAAGGCCTCTCGCATCCCGGAATCCCGATCGCGTACGGCTTCGGCGTCGTCGGTGGTCAGGCGTTCCTCGCCACCGAGCTCCTCTCGGGGACCAGCCTGGCCGCGCTCCTCGAGGAGTCGCACGGGATGACGCCGGTGCGATCGAAGAAGCCGATGACCGCGCCGCCGCGCAACCTCCTGCCCATGGATCTCGCCGGCATCGTGCGGATCGCGCACGCGGTCGCCGCCACGCTCGAGCATGCCCACCAGAAGGGCGTGATCCACCGCGACGTGAAGCCGGCCAACATCATGCTGACGGAGAACGGCAGCACGAAGTTGATCGACTTCGGTCTCGCGTTCGCGGCGGCGCCCGGGGAGCGGCTCACCAAGACAGGCACCTTCCTGGGCTCGCCGGCGTACGCCGCGCCCGAGCAGCTTCGCGGCGCGCAGAGCGAGATCGGGCCCTGGACCGACACCTACTCGCTGGGGGCCACGCTCTTCGAGCTGCTCACGCACCACCGGCCGTTCGGCGACAGCAAGCGGGCGTCCGAGCGGGAGAAGCTCCCCTGCACCGCGCGCGACTATAACTCGCAGGTACCGCGGTCGCTCGAGCGGATCGTCAAGAAGGCGCTGGCAGCCGCGCCCAAGAGGCGCTACCGCGACGGCGGCGAGCTGGCCCGGGCGCTCGGCAAGTGGTTGGGCGTGTGATCGTCAGCCGTCGGCCGCCGGCGCCTTCATCGACAGGAGCTTCGTGCGTGCGCGCGTGATCAGCTTGCGAGCGGCCTCGGGCGTGCAGTCGAGCGTGTCGCCGATCTCCTTGTGGCTGTAGCCCATGTGGTGAAGGAGCAGCGCGGTCCGGTATTCGGGCTTCAGCTCGCCGATCTGGGAGAGCAGGGCGTCGAAGCGCTGCTGGTCGTCGTATCTCGACTCCGGCGAGCGGCGCTCCTCGGCGACGCGATCGAGCACGCTGCCCCCGAGCTCCGGTGCGGCGCGCTTCTGGGCGGCGTGGTGGCGGTGGTGATCGACGACCTCGGCCTGCGCCAGCCTGCGGATCCAGGCGGCGAAGGCGGGCCGTCCCCGGAAGTCGTGCACGTCGAGCGCCGCCAGGATCTTGATCGCGGCCGCCTGCTGCAGGTCGACGCTCTCCTCGCGCTCGCGGAGCCGCTCGCCCATCCGGCGTTTGGCCGCGCGGACCGCATCGCGGATCACCGGCCAGTAGCGCTGGATGAGCTCGTTCTGCGCCTCACGGTCGCCTCTGGCCGCCGACTGGATCAGCTCCTCGAGGGCCTCCGACTCTGTCGATCGATCGCCCACCCGTCACGGCCGACGGTACCCCAACCCTACGGAAGACACACCACCTGGTAGGTGATCTCGATGCTGGCACCGTCGGGAGGCACGCCGTTGCCGTGGAAGGCGACGCTGTTGGAGGCCGCATCGTACGTCCAGCCGTCCGTTGCGCCCTGGGGCACGGTGGCACCGCCCACGCGCACGGTGATCGTGCCGGGCTCGGCCTCTCGCGAGAGGGGCCAGGAGGTACGGCGCGTGAACGCATCGAACCCGATGTTCATCAGCATATTGGTCCACGACTGGGCGCAGATGGACTCGAACTGTCCGTTGAGCGAGAGCGCTGCCATCTGGTAGCGCGCGCCCGCGTCGGCCGTGGGACAGCCGTTGGGGACGTCGCCGGCGATCGCCGAGACCGACACCAGGTTCTCGTCCCCCTTGATGTTGCGGAAGAACGTCGCGTAGGACTCGACCGGTCCGTCCGATTGATCCTCCTCGTCGGAAACGATGATCACCGCGAGCGAGGCGTCGAAGCGCAAAAAGCCGGCGTTCTCGTGATCCACCAGCGGCGTCGAGAGCGCGAGCTTGGCGGCGCCCAGGCCCGCCTCCTTCTCGCCCGAGCTCCCCTCGTTCGGCGGCAGGTTGCCGTTCGGCGGGTTGGACACGGCCACCGCGCACTCGAACGCAGGCACGCGGTTCGGATCGGTGGAGCGGATGATCTTGTCGAAGCCGTTGCAGGCCCAGATCTTCCCGGCGCTGTCGAGGTTGTTCACCTCGGTCGTGGTGACGGCGGTTTGATAGTCGATCCCGAGCGAGTCGGCGAATCCGATGAAGGTGGCGAAGTTCTGGGCGAGGAGCGCCTGCTCTTCCTCCATCGAGCCCGAGTCGTCGACGACCCAGAGGATGTCCACCATGTTTCCGCTGGTCTGGTTGAAGACGTCCGTCTGCACCGCGTTGTTCCTGCCTTCGCCGTCGAGCGGCACCGCGATCACTCCCGGAGCGACCGCGTTCGAGATCAACAGCGTGCCCACGTGGTCGCTGGGGGAGGCGCGCGTGGGGAAGAACCGCAGAGAGACCGAGAGCGACTCTCCCGGCGTCAAGAGCAGGTTCCGGTAGGGCGCCGACAGCAGCGACTGGTTCTGCCGGACCTCGGTGATCTGGAACAGCGAGTCGGAGTCGGGCGTCTCCTCGACGGCGCTGATCGCGAGATCGTCCGTCCCGGTGCTGTAGATCGAAAGCGAGCGAACCCGAGAGCCGCAGCTGCTCCGGTTGTCAGGCGGCTGCGGGTTGTCCCAAGTGACGATCCCGAAGTCGAGCTCGCGCGGGGTCACCTCGATCGCAGGCTCGAGCGGCTCGCCGGCCTCGAGCGAGATCTCCCAGTCCGGTTTGGTGAGGCCCGGGCCGGACAGCGTGATCTCCAGCCGGTTGAAGATCGGCAGCGTGTTCGGACCCACGCTGCCTTCGGAGGTGTACGTGACGTCGACCGTGGTCTCCTCGCCGGGATGGATCACGCTCGGCAGCGCCTGCGGGACGGCCTCGAAGAGCGGGTTCCCGAACGGGAAGTCGTACACCGCCTGGTAGCGGACCAGCGTGCAGTCGTCGCCGCCGCGGTTCCTGATCCGGACCGAGCGCGTCCGCATCTGGCCGGTGGGGAGCACGCCGAACGAGAGCATGCCGTCGCCGAACGGCGTGTTGCCCGAAGGCCGGACCTCGACCTCGCAGCCGGCCGGTCCGCCGGCGATGGCGGCCAGCGAGACCGGAGCCACCTCGGTCACTCCGTCGGCGAGCGCGGAGATCTCGAAGCTGGATCGGTGCATCGTCGAGGCGATGTCCGCGGGTGCCGCGAATGCGATCGTGATCGGCAGCGTGTTCCCCGAATCGATCACCAGGGGGAGGGCCGGCTTGCCCTCGATGGCGAACCCGTCGCTCGGATCGGTGATCGCGGTGACCTGACAGCTGCGGGCGCCGCTGTTGGACACCAGCACGTTCCGCATCCCGACGGTCCCACCCGGTACCACGCCAAAGTCCACCGCGTTGGGCAGCACCTCGAGATCGCACCCGACGGTGTTGCCGGCCAGCGGGACCCAGAAGGTGCGCGGCGGCGAGGATTGCTCGATGCGGAGGCCGCCGGTATGGGCGGCCGTGTCGCCGGGGCGATACTGGAGCGTGCCGTCGACGGACTGGCCGGGGTCGAGGAGAGCGCCCTGAAACGGCGTCTCGATCGTGAACGTGGCGTCGGTGAAGTAGGGGCTCGACGGATCGATCTCGAGCTCCGCCTTTACCAGTCCAACAGCGTCGGTGCCGCACGATTGGAGCCTGACATCGATCGAGCGGGCCGTCCCCGCAGCCACGGTACCGAAGTCGATCGTGCTCGCCGGAGTGCAGCGTCCGCCGTCGACGATGCAGGTGCAGAGCGCCGCGCCCGCGCCGCGCCCGCGGAGCGGTACCTCGACGTTGCCTGCGCCCTCGCCGGCGTTGGCGACGATGACGAGCGTCCCGGTGTCGTCGCCGCCGTCCTCGGGTGCATACGCGACGTGGACCGTCAGCGACTGGCCGCCTGCGAGCACCGGACAGATGGGCGTCCGAGTGCAGCGGGCGCCGGTGGGGACGTCGCTCGCCTCGGCCGCACAGAGCTCCGCCGACGTGGAGACGATGCGGAGTGCGTCCAGCGCGACCGTGCCGCGCCCGGCGTTTTCGATCACCACCTCCTCGGTCTTCGAGTCGCCGATCGCGACGCTGCCAAAGTCGACCTCAGGCGGCGACACTTTCAGCAGACCCGGTCCGGCGACCAGCCCGATCCGGATCTCCGGCCGCTCCGGATCGTCGGAGCGGATCACCAGATCGAGCTCCTCGACCCGGTCGTCGATCGGGGTATAGGTGACGCGGAGCTGCGCTCCGGGAGCCTCCGGCCCCTCCGACGGGATCACCGCGGGAAGCGCGACGGGGGCTCCGTCGCGCTCGAGGGCGACCGCGATGTCGTCGCTGGGGGCGGAGAGCTCGGCCGACGCGATCGTCACCGAGACGGCGCCCAGCGAGCGAAGCTGGAATGTCTGCGCGACGGCGGGCCGCAGGCCGACCGTGAACGCGCCCTCCGCATCGTCCGGGAGACGCGCGGTCGCGACGGCGCCGCCGCAGGGCGACTCGAGCACGGCGGTGAGCTCGAGCTCGACGGTGGCGCGGTAGATGCTCTGGCCTTCGTCGCAGCTGCAACGGGCGAGCGCGAGCATCGGGAGGAGAGCGAGGAGAAGACGGCGGTCATGGATCATGGCGGGGACGTGGAGCGCACGATGTGGGCCGAGCGGCGCCCGCTGGGCTTCGGAGGGCGACATGCGCAGTCGGCTTGGCAACTGCTCGGGTCTGGAGTCCTGTCGACGACCGTCCTCTGTCCAAAAAAGAATCACCTCCCAACATTGACTGATGGCGCCGACTCGGTTCCTCCGTCGGCCTGCAGGGCCGCGGATGCGTGGTGTCCTCACTTCCAGGAATGGTGAAGCGTTCCTCAGGAGGGGTCATGGTTTGCAATCCGGCTTGCGCCCGCGCCGAACCTGCTTCGTTTCAATGGACGATGGGTTTGGATTCCCAGGAACGAGGTCCCTATCGCCCGTGCTCCGGTTTTGAGAACGAACGCGTTGGTGGCCGAGAGGGGTACGCGGTCCCGGTTGCGTGCGGCCGCCGACGGATCGCTCAATGAGTCGCATGATTCCAACCGACGAGATCGGCGAGTTGAAGCTCCTGAGATCGAATCACAGACTCTGGCGGTCCGAGTTTCTCGACGCCTGTCGCAAAGGCTGGCTGTCGCGCGACGATTTCGCCTTCTTCTTCGCGCAGTACTACCTCTACTCGAAGAGCTTCACGCGCTTCCTCTCGGCGGTCGCGGCCAGCTGCGAGAACGACTTCTATCGGGCTCGGCTGACCCAGAACCTCTGGGAGGAGGGCGGTGGAATCGCGCCCGAGAAGCGGCACTCGGAGATCTTCCGGCGCTTCCTGGTGGACGCGCTCGGGGTCGACCTGAAGCGGATCCGGTTCCTGCCGGCGACGCGCTACTTCGTGGATCAGATGCTTTCGTTCTGCCTCCACTCCACTCCGCTCGCGGGCTCGGCGTTCCTGTCTCTGGGGACCGAGGGCATCGTCCCCGACATCTACCGGATCTTCATCGAAGGCCTCGAGCAGGTCGGGATCCCGGAGGAGCAGCTCGAGTTCTTCCAGCTCCACATCGGCTGCGACGACGAGCATGCCGAGACGCTGGAGGCGATGATGTGTTCGTATCGCGAGGTCCCCGGCTGGCGGGATCGATGCCTGGAGGCGATGAACCGGTGCCTCGACCTGCGCGCCGACTTCTTCGATGCGATGACCGAGTCGCTCGCGCTGCGGCGAGTGGCCGGGCTCGCGTCCGACGTGGGACGCCGTGAGCGCCCCCTCCCGAGCGCCGCGGACGACGCGCGCTTCCTCCACCGCGGCGGCGGTGAGGGCGACCTGCTCTATCGGAATAGCAACGAGGCGGCCGGGATCCAGTTTCGCGTCGAGCGGCTCGGCTTCTCACCCGATGTGCTCGACCCGCGGCTGGTACGGGTGGCGGCCGGTCGCTCGAATGAGCTGCACAGTCACGCGCACGAGACGGTCATCCACGTGCTCGAGGGCGAGGCCGAGGTTCGGATCGGCGAGACCTCGTTCGCGGTGAATCCGGGCGATACCGTCTTCGTCCCGAGATGGGCGATCCATCAGGCCACCGCGCGCGAGGGGAGCGACCTCGTCTACTTCGCAGTCACCGACTACGGTTTCGCCAGCCGAGCCCACCGCGGCGACTATCTGGACGGACACCGGCAGCAGCCGGAGAACGATCGGAGCGCGCGGACCTGGAAGCGATAGCGCCGCTCAGGCCTGGCCGGTCGTCGGTGCGGCCTGTTGCTGCTTGAGCGCGTTGAGGCCTCCGAAGGGACAGAGCAGCTTCATGGTCGCGAGCCCGACGCGGCCGATCGGGAAGCCCTGGCTCGAGCGGAGCGCGTGGACCCGCGCGTCGCTCGCGCCCTCGAGGAGGCTGTGCGCCGCCGCCTTGGCGACGCTCACGGGATCCGTCCCGGTGGGGACGCCGCCGGCCCAGCGGGTCAGCCGCTCGACCTCGGGCCCGAGGACGCCGCTCGAGTGCTTGCTCCCCGCCTGCAGCTTGCCCTCATGAAGCGCGTCGAGCACCGTGACCGCCGCCCGCTGCGCCCGGAGCTTGGGGAACAGCGAGTGATCGTAGAGGCCGCGGATGTCGGCCGCGGTGACCTGGCCGCCGGTCGCCGAGAGCAAGAGCCCCCACTCGACGGGTGCGATCACCAGCCGGGTGGCCAGGCGCTCGAGCAGACCGAACGACTTGATGTTGCCGGTGTGGAAGGGCTGGAGCTGCTCGTTGAGGAAGCGGTTGAGCTCCTTGGCGCCGATGCTGCCGCCGTTTTCCTCGACGAAAGCGATCAGCTTGTCGAGCAGCTCCTTGTTGACCGAGCCATCCTCGTTGATGACGTTCGAACGCGCGTGTGTGAGCCCGACGCGCGAGAGGATCACGCACTGGTTGCCCAGCCCGTTTCCTGAGGACTGATGCGACGCGGGCGCGATGAAGAGGCGGGTCTCGAGGGGCTGCCCGGTGCCTCCCATCCGCGCCAGGCGGCTCGAGATCCACTCGGGGGTGAGCTGATCCATGGTGGCCAGCTCTTGCGGGCTCATGTCGAGCACCGACTGGATGTGCTTCTTGACCCACTCGTTGGGGTTGGTGTGCGGCTCGTTCGGGCCGCGGTCGCCCGGAAGTGAGAGATTGCTGAGGAGCTTCTCGGTGCGCCGGATGTTCATGGCTCAGGCCTTCAGGGACGCGGATCCGAGGCTCTCGACGTAGGTGTCCCGGACCGAGTCTGTGAACCGGCTCGACTCCGTGCACATCACGAGCGTGGTGAGCGTGTGGCCGTCGACTCTCATCGCCTGCATCTGCACGACCGTGAACTGCATGACTGGGAAGGCGTACTCGATCAGGACGCCGCGGACGCCGTCGGAGAACTGGAGCTCGCTCACCTTCAGGCCCTGAATGCCCGCGATCCGCGCCAGGAGATCGTCGCTCGTGCGCGCCGCGATCGCCTCGAGATCGGGATCCTCGACCTCGGCACGGGTGACGGTCAGGTTCGGACGCACGGCGGCCTGCGGCTGCATCACCTTCGGGTCGTTCAACCCGGGCGGGACCGCCACCCGAAACGAGGCGACGACTTCCTCTTGGATGAAACCGGCCGGCGGATCGAACTGAAGCCCTTCGAGGCGGGTGCTCATGGCGCTGGCATAACGTCGTTATGTAACATAGTCAAGTTATGCCAGAGTAGAAGAACGAGTAGCACGTGACCAGTCGACGCCACGATCACTCCGAGGCCACGCGCGTCGCGATCATCGACGCCGCCCGAGCGCTGTTCGCCTCCGACGGCTATCACGCGACCACGGTCGGTGCGATCGCCGGCGAGGCCCGCTGCACGAGCGGCGCCCTCTATCACCACTTCGGCGGCAAGAAGGAGCTCTTTCGGGCGGTCGTCGAGCTGGTGATGACCGATCTGATGTCGGCGGCGGGCGCCTCGCTCGGCGAGGCCCGCGATCCGTGGCAAGCGCTGAAGGCGGCCATCGACGCGGTCCTCGATCGCGCCCGGACCGTCGACGTACGGATCGCCTTCATCGAGGCGCCGACGGTGCTCGGGCTCGAGGGGTGGCGCGAGATCGAGAAGGCACACTCGACGTCCTTGCTGCAGGATGTCCTGCGCGCGCTGATCGCGAGCGGGACGATCGTAAAGCGACCGGTGCCGATGCTCGCCGCTGTCCTGCGGGGCGCGATCAACGAGGCCGCGATGGTGGTCGCGGAGTCGCCGCACTCGGACGCGGTCCGCCGCGAGACCGGCGCGCTCCTCGACGCGCTGCTCGAGGGCCTGCGCGCTTGAACCCTAGGAGCGTGTAGCGCGTAAGCGCTCACGCGACCCCGGTCCGGGTCCCGGTCCCGGTCCGGGTCCCGATCTGAAGATGGCTGCCTTGAGTCAGACGCTCACGACGGTCGCGAGCTTCGATCGGTAGAGCTTGAGCAGGTTGTGGGTGAGGCAGACGAGCGTCCACTCGGCTCGTACCTTGAAGAAGGAGCGGAGCGAGAACCGGCGGAATCCTCGTGCCCCTTTTGATCTGTCCGAGCGCCGGTTCGACGATACTCTTCCTGCGGGCGTAGACCGCCTTGCCGTCGCGCGTTTGCAACTTGTCTCGCATTCGCTTGCGAGCGAGCGAGGCCGCGAGATGATCTTCTGGGAGCCACTCGAGAGGGGACGGCGGGAGCAAGAACGATTGTCTCGGAGTCCAAGAACGGTATTGCTTCGCCACGAAACCATGGGATCAAGTCCAGGCGTCGAAGTCGATCCGCCCAACGATCGATTCCAGACGAAACGACCTCCAAGAACTTCTGCTGGTCAAAGTGGACGAGAAATACCGCAAGCTAGCTTGCATGGTCACTTTCGATCACGAGAAGCTCGAGGTCTACCAGCCCGCCGTCGAGTATGCCGACATCGCTGAAGAGATCGCACAAGAACTGCAACCCGGTCACGCTCACGTCCGCGATCAGCTTCGGCGGGCATCCGATTCCATCGTGAACAACACCGCCGAGGGCGCCGGAGAGTTCAATCCACCTGAGAAGGCTCGCTTCTACCGGATGGCACTTCGCTCTGGCACCGAAAGCGCCGCCTCACTCCACACCTGCTTGAGGCGCCGACTCGCCAACGAGCAGAAGGTCCAAGCCGCCAGAGCCAAGCTCAAGCGCGTTGTCGAGAGGCTCACGCGCCTCATCAAGTCGATGAACGCACGCCGGGCTGCATGATCGCCATCGGGACCCGGACCGGGACCGGGACCCGGACCGGGCTCGCGGTCGCGCTACGCGCTACACGCTCCTAGTGCGTCTTCTCGTTCACACATTATCTCAGGCCGGTAAGCGCGCTCCCCGCGTGGATGAGCGATGGTAGGCGCAAGGAGACCTCGCCATGCTAGGAGCACTTCTCAGGGGCGCGAAAATGTTGGTCGGCGGCAAGTACCAGTGGAAGACGATTCTCACCGGGCTGGCTGCTTTCAATCTGCTGAAGCCGAAGGGGCGGATGAACCCCGCCTACCAGCAGATGTCGATGTACCAGGGCATGAACCCCGGCATGGGCATGAACTCCGGCGCGGGGATGACCCCCGGCGGGACCCCGGGCGTCTACTGAGCGAACGATGATGCCCGAGCACATCGAGCCCCATCCCATCCGGGAGTTGATCGAGCATCTCCTCTCGGATGGGGACCCGGGCGAGGAGCGGATCGTCCTGCGGAACGAGGCGCGCGCGCTCCTCGAGCAGGCCATCGATGCGTACGCGAAGGCATGCACGCCCGAGTTGATGTTGGTGGCGCAGACCGTCTTCAGCATCGCGGACTGGCTCGAGGCTCAACGCTGCACCGGCACCGCCGAGGCCCTCTGTGCGGTCCTCGATCGGGCGCACGTGCTCTCCGCCATGCAGGTGCTCAACGAGCGGGTGCGGACCGAGCGCGGCACGCTCGAGATCGGGACGCCCGGTGATGCGTTCGCCTCGTTCGAGTCGCGCGACACCGGCCGCCGCGCACCGGCGTTCCATGCGACCACCCCGGTCAACGCCGTGAAAGCGGGCAGCCTCGACTTCCCCAAGCGCCTCTGATCGCGGCGATCCGTCGCGCTGTACCGACCATCAGAACTGTACGACGGTGCTCATCGGGATGTCGGACGATGTCTGGTCCGGACCCCGAATGCTGCCATCCGGCGCGATGCGACCGACGATCGTGCTGCTGGCGACCGCGCTCATGCCGGGGACCGCGTTCGCCGCCGATGTCGGGGAGATCGCGCTGGTGCCCGACGTCGGCGGTCAGATTCAGCAGACGATCTTGATCGGGAGCCGCTACCTCGGTCGCGCCGCCTGCGCGTTCTACCAGACCCACGCCGATCGGTACGACGTCCTCTTCGTCTTCTCTGCGATCCCGCTGAACGGGTTCACACGGACGCAGGAGGGCTGGTCGCTCCGCAGCGCGGCCATGGGGATCGGGCGCGACATCTACTTCGACACCACGGACAACTTCTGCACCACGCGTCTTCGCCATGCGGTCAAGATGGGCGATATCGTCTCCTTCAGCGACGATCCCGACGCGGTCTACACCGGTGCCATCGGCTTCACGCTCAGCGGCGTCCAGCTGATGGGCCACGAGTTTGGTCACCAGTGGCTGGCCGGAGTGACGTTCGATCAGGGCGACGGGCGGCGCCGGTGTCTGCTTCGCGGGTTCAACCAGCCGGAGGAAACGCCGACGAACGCCGACTGCGAGGGCTACCGAAACAGCGACTTCAACATGCATTGGTCGTACTTCTTCAACACCGGCTCGGTGATGTACGGGAACGTCATCGAGGATCTGGGCGGCGGCCAGTTCAGGCTCACCAACCCGGGCGCCAAGTACTCCGAGCTCGACCAGTACCTGATGGGCCTGCGCGATCCGAGCGAGGTGTCGCCGATGTTTCTCGTCGATGTCGGTCCGCTCTCCTCGGACTCGACGCAGTTCCCGGTGCCCTCCGGTCAACCCGAGATCATCTCGGGCGAGCGACTCGACTTCACGATCGAGGACGTGATCCGCGCCGAGGGCCCGCGCGCGCCCGCCACCGATCAGTGTCACTGGAAGGCCGCGTTCCTGATCGTGCACGAGGATGGATCGCCGCCGACAGCCCAGGAGATCGCGCGCGTCGACGCTTACCGCCGCCGATGGGAGACGTTCTATCCCGACGCGACCGATCGGCGCGGATCATTCGATACCACGCTGTCGGGCACCGGGAACGGCACACCGGAGTGTCCGGCGACGGTGGAGCCGCCGTTGCCCGACGCGGGCGTGGCTCCCGATGCTGCGGCCGAGGTCGACGCTGCCGCCGCGCCCGACGCCGGCGCGCTCGACGCCGCGGCGGCCGACGCCTCCGCCGCCCACGGGCGGGACGCCGCGTTCCCCGACGCGCCTGAGGAGAAGGAGGAGGACCCGGGCGTCCGGTTCCTGCAGACGGGGGACTGCGACTGCACGACCACGACCGGCCGCGGCTCCGCGCTGTGGATCGCCGGCGTCCTTCTCCTGTTCGTGCGCAAGCTCAGGGGGTGTGGCTCATCTGGTCGAACTCCTCGCCGAACATCTCCTCCCAGGCCTCCAGACGGCGTACCGCGCCCTGCACGAAGGTCGTCCTGCTGATCAGGTACAGCGTGAACCGGTTCAGCTGCGCCAGGACCCATGGGAGCGGGCGCACGAAGTCGACGAACAGCACGACGCGGATCTCGTCCGAGTCGTTCCAGGCCTCATGGAGGTGGGTGTCGTCGAAGATGAGGCTCTTGCCCTCTTCCCAGCGCGCCACGTCGGTCCCGACCTTGATGCCGCAGGTCTCGGGCGCGGCCGGTACCTTGAGCGCGAGGTGGTAGCGAAGCACGCCCTTGAAGGGACCGCGATGGCGGGGGAGCCGCTTCTTCGGCCGCAGGATGGAGAAGAACGCCGTGGTTAGACCGGGGATCGCGGTGAGCAGCCGGTTCGTCTCGGGGCAGCGAGCGATGTTCTTGTCGTGCTGCGCCCCGTAGCCGCGGAAGAAGAACGTCTTCCAGCCGTCGTCCCTCGTGAGCATGCGCTGCTCCGGCTGGATGTCCTGAAAGTTCGGGATCAGATCGATCCGGGTCAGGACCGTCTCGAGCTCCGCCTGGATCGGACGCCAGTTGCGCTCGAGCTCGGCGACCCACGGAAACTCGCCGGGATTGAAGAAGGTCCGGCGCCCGTTCCGCGTCTAGCGGATCATGCGCTCCTCGAACATGACGAACACGATGAAGACGAGTAAGACCGCCCGCTGTCCCCATCCGATCTTGGACTTGCCTGCCAACTATCCGACCTCGGCGGGTTGCTCCGTAATGCGCCGCTTCTTGGCCTCGCGCAGCCGGGTGAGGACCTCGCCCAGGACGCCGCCGGCGATCGCGCCGCACAGGGCGCCCAGCAGCTGGGCTCGGATGAGCGCGTGCGCGGTCTCTCTGGCGATCTCCGCGCAGTTGCAGAGCGCCGAGCCGACGCTGGGCGTTTGAAACCACTCGAGGGCTTGGGGCGCGAGCACCATGGTCAGCGCGTCACCCGCGATCGCACCGAGCGCGAGAAACAGGAGAATGCGCTTGAGCACGTGGAGCATGAGTCGGAGTCTACCGTTCGCGCGATGAGATCACGAGCGTTGCTGTTGGCCCTGCAGCTGTTCGCCTGCAGGAGCGCCGCGAGGGAGGTCACGGTCCGGGTCACGTCTTCGGGCGCGCCCGAGCCTGCCATCAACGTGTTCTTCTCGGACGCGAGCGGCGGGGTGATTGCACAACGAAAGACCGATGCCCGCGGCGAGGCGTCTGCGGCCGCCGCCGGAGGGTCGGTCACGATCGCCACCTACGATCCGGAGCTCGGGACCTACGAGCTCCTCACCATCCTCGAGACGCAAGATTCGGATCGCATTCTCGTCGAGCTGACGGCCTACCGGATGCCGGAGGTGGCGGCGGCCGTCGAGGTGGAGCTCCCCGGCGCGGTCGACGGGGCCGCCGGATACCGGCTGCTGGCCGCCTGTTCGGGCGCGCAAGCGAAGAGCGCGGGGACCCAGCGCCTGGACGTGCAGGCGCGCTGCCTCGGTCCCGATCGGAGGTTCACCACGGCTGCTCGCGCCGACGATGCGCAGGGCCGCCCGCTCGCCTACACGTTCGATCGCGATCGCAGGACGGTCTCCGCGACCATGTCGATCGCGCTTCCTCCGTGGCGCACCAGGTTCGTCCCGATCGAGGTCGACGTGTTGAACCCGCCGGCGAAGGCGAAGCTTCAGGCCACGGTCGATCCGGTGGTCGACGGCCTGTGCTCGCTGGGGAGCACGATCGACGGGCCCTTCCCTCGGACGGTGCTGGTCCCCGCCGGCCTGAGCGATCAGGTCGAGGTGTCCGTCGTCGCCGAGTCGAAGGACCGAGGTCGCCGCGCGATCGCGACGCTGGTGAAGAGCGCTCCCCGCCTGGTGGTGAATACGTCCGAGCTGCTCCCGGCGATCGTCGGCGTGCGCTGGCGATCGACCGACGAGCAGCGCCCGACGATCGAGTATCAGCTCGACGGTGATGCGAGCGGCGCGGATGGCGTGTGGATCGGCGCGAGCTTCGGCGAGCCCAAGATCCGCGTCAACTGGACGACGCTCGCACCCCCGTCGTCCGGACCGATCCGGATCCCCGCGCTGCCGCCGAGCCTGGCCGAGTGGTCCCCCCGCGGACCCCCGCGCAGCGCGATCGTCACGATATTCGATCGCAGCGGGGTCGACGGTTGGCAGGAAGCGCGACGCTCTCCGACCGCATCCATGCGTCACGCCGTCGTTCGTGCCCCCGGTGACGACCGGGTCCGCTTCAGCCAGGGACGACGGTAGCGCCGCTTCAGCGTCGGTTGCCGGTGAAGAGCAGGAGAGCGCCGGCGAGGGCGGTCAAGAGCGGGATGAAGAGGAGCGTGTGCCACGGGGGAGCTTCGGTCGGAGTCGAGACCAAGAGCTCCAGCAGCGGGGCGGGCGTGCCGGCCTCCTCCATCGGATCCTTCTTCACCACCACCTCCGGGGTGCTCGGCGGCTGAGCGTGGAGGACGCGTCCGATCTCGGCGACGCGAACGGGATCCCGCGTGCTCGAGAGCAACGCCTGATCGCCCGTGACGATGGCGACCGACACGTGCGTGATCTGCTCGATCAGCTCGAGCCGCTTCTGGGGGATGCGCTGGCCCACGAGCACGTAGGCCAGGATCTCCTGCTCTCCGAATCGAACCGGGGCGAGCGCCACGTGGAAGGGACGCTCCGCCAGGACCCACAGGCCCGACACCGCGTTCGGCGAGGCGACCGCGCGCCGGAAGACGGCCGTCGAGGCCAGGCTCCCGTACTGGACCGGTTCGCTCCCCGCAAACGCCCGCACGGTGCCGTCGGGCCCGAGCAGCGCTACCAGCTTCGACTTGGTGCCTACTGCGATGTCCTGGAGGAGATCCGACATCGTGGCCTCGTCCATTCCGGGCACCGGTATGGCCGCGCGGAGGCGCGCGTCGTCGGCGATCATCGACGCGCGCGACTCGAGGCTCTTCCTCAGATCGGCCATGGAGCGCAGCATCAACTTCTCTGCGTCGCTCATGTCGTGGATGACCGCGTTCGACTTCTCGATCCCGAGCGTGCGCTCCAGCCAGAGATACCAGCCCACGTTCGCGGACAGGATCAGCGCGGCGCCGACAACCCGCGTTGCGCTGAGACGCGGTCGAGGCGCAGCGGCTTGACGCGGAGGCTGGGAGAGGGCGATCGGCGAGACGGTGGGCTGCGCTTTCATGGCTCCGACTCGCCGATGACGGGCGTCAGGGTGGCGGCGATCTGTCCGCCGGCGCGGACCTCGATCTGACGGACGAAGGGCGCGAAGCCCTTCTTGTCCAGCCGGACCTCGACCGTGGTACCGATCGGGAGCCCTTCGATTTGCGACGGCGTGAGCTGGCCTGTGGGCTCGCCGTTGATGAACACGTGCGCGCCCGGCGGCGTGCTCTCGAGGCGAATGCTCCCGAAGGTCGCGGGCGGGGCGGCCGCTGGCTCGGACGCTCGCTGCGGGAGGTCCCGAGCGAAGAGGGTCACGCCGGCGATCAGCGCCACCGCGAGCAGCGCGACGGCGAGCCAGATCCCGCGGCTGGTGCTCGGCGAGCGTGGCGGCTCCTGCGAGCGGAGCTCGGGAGCGACCCACCCGGAGTTCGTGATCTCGGAGCGAATACCCATGCCCAAGCCGTCGACCAGGTCGCGGCTGTCGAACATCAACGGTTGGATCGCCTCCGCCGACTCGATCGGAAGCGATGCGTAGGCGATCTTGAGATCCGTGATCAACTCTTCGGCGGAGGCATAGCGCTCGCTGGGTGTCTTCTCCAGGCAGCGCATGATGACGCTCTCGAGCGCCGGCGGGGTGGTGCGTCGATAGCCGGACTCGCCCGTCGGAGCCGGCACGCGGGTGAGATGCGCCTGGACGATTCCGAACTTCGTCTCCTCATCGAACGGCGGGACCCCCGACGCCATGAAATAGAGCACGCATCCCAGCGAGTAGATGTCGGTGCGGGCGTCTGTGACCTCTCCACAGATCTGCTCGGGCGCCATGTATTTGGGCGTGCCCAGCAGGCTCGTCGACTCGGTGAGGTCATCGGGTCCGCCGGAGCGCCCGTCCATGAGCTTGACCAGACCAAAGTCGAGCACCTTCGCCTGATCGGCGTCGTTCTCCTCCTGCCCGCCGACGAGCATGACGTTGGCCGGCTTGAGGTCGCGGTGGACCACGTTCGAGGCGTGCGCCGCACGGAGCGCACGCGCGATCTGGACGGCGATGCGGACGATCCGCCGGAAAGGGAGCGGGCCTTCGTGCTGGACGATGTAGTCGAGGTGCTGTCCATCGAGATACTCCATCACGATGAACAGCTCGCCGGCGTCGGTCCGACCGTAGTCGTGGATCGTCACCACGTTCGGATGGACGAGCTTGGCGAGGGTGGCGGCCTCCAGCATGAAGCGCTCCTTGGCCGACTCCTCGTCCCGCTCGTCCTCGGGCGTCGAGATCACCTTCACCGCGACCGGCCGATCGAGGTTGAGCTGCGTCGCGCGATAGACGATCCCGAAGCCGCCCTCCGCGATCCTTCGATCGAGCCGATAACGACCGGCGAGGACCGGCCGCTCCGCCGCGCTTCCGCGCGGGTGATCAGTCAGATCGATGATCTCGGCCTCCTTGTTCGACTCGATCATGGTCCGTCCCTCACTGGCTCTTGCGCGCAGCATCGATCGTCGGTGCAGCGGACAAGTCCTTTCCCACGATGCCGACGCCGAGGAGCAAGAGCGCGAGCGCGAGCGCGATGAGGATCCCCGCGCCCAGCGTGATCTCCTTCAGATCGAAGCGGCTGATCTGCTCCAGCTGCTCGTCGTTGAACGCGCTCTCCACCCCGGCGTGCGTGTCCTGAGTACGGTCGTGCGCCTCGTGCGGAGGCGGCGGCAGCGGCACGTGGATCGGAAGCGGCGGCGCTCGAGGGACGCGCTCGATCCGGGCGGCGACCAGGCTGGGGAACGGAGCGGGCGCCTCGTTGCGGCGTGCCTCGTCGATCTCCCGCATGAGATCCATCAGGAGCATCTGGAAGGGCGTGCCGATCGTCTCGGCGACCTCGATCGCGGGGCCCGTCTCGATCGAGCCCGGCTCGACCGAGAGCATCAGGCGAAGCGCGTCGGCTCCGGTCAGCGCACCGTACTCCGCGTGCACGACCTCTCCACGCACCATGTGAATCGATCCGTTGCCGGGTGAAATCTTGACCCGCACCGAGCGGGCCCCGAGATGCATGATCTGCAGCAGATCGACCAGATTGAGTCGATGAATGATGCTCTTGGAGCCGCTGGCCCCCTCGAAGGCTTTCCGTAAGGTGTCTTTCAGTTCCTCGCGGCTGAACGGCTTTACCAAGATGTCGAGCGCGCCTTCCTGAATCGCGCGCTTGTATTCGCTCGCCGTTGCGTCGGCGCTCATCAAGACCGTTGAGGTCGACAGCGAGTGGAGCTTCATCATCCGCATCAGATCGAGCCCGCTGTAGTCGACCAGGCGGAGCTCGGAGAACACGATGACGAAGCGCGTCTTCGCCAGAAGATCGAACGCCTCTCGAGCCGAGCGTGCGATGACTGCGCTCAACCCCAGCTTCGACATTTCCTCGACGAGAGGGTGAGCCCATCGATCGTCGGCGTCCACGATCAGAACGTTTCTCCCGGTTGTGCCTTGCACGACGAACCTTCCTCCGGCCGGTTATTGTTAGCACTAGGACGTGCATCCCGCGATGTCAGGTGGTGGACGCGAAGAGGGCGACGACCTGCGGGCGTGTCGGTGACGGCCGACCGGGATTTGACTCCCAGCCCTTCCGGACTCAGTAAGACACGACGAACGAGCTGGTGAAGATGTCATTCCTGAACTCCTCAATTCCGCCGTACTCACGGTTGTAGAGATACTCGGCTTTGATCGCGAGGTGCGGATTGATCACGCTCCTCAGACCACCGGTGAAGCGCATCTCTTTGGTGAGATACGCCCGCTCATTGGTCAGCGTCACGAGCGCGTCCCGCAGCTCCGCGCGCAGCATGCCGCCGAGGAACGGGAGGAACATGTAATCGATCTCGACGTAGCCCGAGTTCTTCAGCTCCAGCCCGAACACCCGGTCCGCCGCGAAGCCGGGTGAACGTCCCTTGATCCATTGGGCTTTCAGCGCAAACTCGGCCGTTCGATAGGTCAAATCGGCGCCGACGAACCACATCGCGTCGTCGTTGTTGGTGGCCCGGTCTTGTGGGCCCCAGCTCCCAGAGCCGCCGATCTCGAGCTCGTGTCCGGCCATCGCGTCGATCATGCGTCCGAACGGGATGTTGATCGCGATGCGCCCGTTCACCGTCTTTCCCGAGTTCGAGTCGACCTCGTTGTAGAAGTGGAACTGCTCGGTCGTCGCTGAACCGTTGGTCACCGAGGCGGCCAGGATCAACCAATCGTCGAAGAGCTTCGTCCGTGCCTTGAGCCCGAGCTGGCTCCCTGTGGTGTAGCGCGCGACCAGCGACGGCGTGATCCCGAACCGTTCGTCGGACTTGCGCTCCTTGTACTCGATTCCGAACACTGGAAGCGTTTTACCGACGAAGATCGACGTTCCGCCGTCGTCGGTCAGCACCCACTCGACCTCCGCCAGATCGAGATCGAGGAAATCGCCCAAGGCGAAGTCGGATCCGGTCCTGGGTACGATGTTGAGGCTCGTGCGCAGGATCGCACGCTCCGCCACCGCGATCTCCATCCTCATGTTGACCTCGTTGACGATGAAGCCGGGCGCGCCCTTCGAATCGACACTGTCGAACCGATCGACCCCGGGAGCATCTCCCAGATCGGCGGCTTCACCGCGCGTGTTGATGGCCGTCGCCAGGATGTCGCCGAGAAAGACCCAGCCGTACCGCCCCGCGTACTCCGGGAACTGCTCGTTGCCCACGTCCCGGATCCAACCGACACCGCCGTTGCCGATCGGCACGAAGAAGCCGATGTCGCCATAGCCGCGGAAGCGAATTTGGAACAGCTCGGGCGCTTTCTCCTCGTTCTGCGCCGCTTTCGCTTCCAGCTCCTCGAGCCGCGCTTGCTGCTCCTGGAGCATCTCCTTCATCTCGGCGATGTCGCCCTCCTGGTCGTTGGAGGGGAGGCTGGGCGCGACGGCGTCCTCCTCCTCACCCGCTGCGGTTGCAACCGAAGTTGACGACGTGATCCAGATGAACAGCAGTGAGCCGGCGCCGCATCGTTGAACCATCTGATGCCGAGAGATAGGCGAATAAAGACTCAGCCGCAACGAAGCCGGACTCGCCGAATTGGTGACATCGCCGCCTGTCCAATTGGCCAGGCAGGCGCCATCACACCGCCGCGGCGCGCAGGTTCGGCGAGCGGCGCGCATTCACAAGTCGATCTTCGCTCCTCCATGATTTGAACAGATCGGTTCCCACGCCGTTTCTGATTCACATGGAGGCCTAACAAGAATGCGAAAGAGTCGAAGAAGTTTACGCGGAGTGCTCGCTGTTGCGAGCTTCGCGATCGGAGCCGCTGGCTCCGCGTGTGGTGACGACCGTCCGCTCGAAGGGGGAACAGAGCAGACGACGTCCGAAGAATCTCTCTTGGTCCTGCCATCGGTCGCGCATGTCGTCGCGAGCGGAATCCCAGGCGCCGGCGCGATCGCGCAGATCGGTCCGTTTCATCGGGGGGGCCCGGTGCACGATCGCGCGGACTTCTCCGCCTTCGCCGAGCCTGGCCACGTGCTCAACGGCGAGCGCCTGCTGGTCGCGAGCACCTCGAACTTCGGTGCGCCGCTGGCGAGGCCCTCCGAGGCGCCAGGCTCGATCCTGTCGATCGATCCGAACCACGGGAGCCTCGCCGTGCCGGCCTCGTTCGCGAGCGGTGGGGGGCAAGCGGCCGCGCTCGGCGGTGCCGTACAGATCTATACTTCGCAGAGCCCGGCGTTCCTGAACAGCGTCAACAACCCCGGCGCAGTCACCGCGGATCTTCCCGCCGTCAGTCTCCCGCTCGGCATCTCGGTCAACAACGGCTTCGGTCGTCCCTGGTTCGCGAACGGTCCGGCGGGCGCCGGAGGTTACGGTACCATCACCGTGATCGATCCCAACGGGACGCCCCTCGTCGGTCCGCCGTCACCAGTGGCCGGCGGCGTCTTCGCGGGAGACCTCACGAACCGCAGCCCAGCGACGACGCACGGGCTGAGCAAGGCGGCGCTCGCGACCGCGCTGCTCACGAAGTCGCCGGATGGCACCGGGAAGGCGGTGTTCCTGGCCGCCCAGGCCGACGGCAGCGTGGTGCAGGTTCACGTCCAGCTGGGTCTCGACGGCCTCGCGCCGCCCGGATCGTTCACTCCGCTCACCGACGTCAGCGTCGCCGCCGCGGAGTCCAACAACGCGCACAAGGTCACGCGCGTGGGTATCGCGTTCAACTGGGTCCCGGCCGGCCAGAAGTTCGGCGTGTTCGTGACCGATCCGCTCGCCGATCGCATCATGGTGCTCGAGCTTCATGACGACGGCGTGCTCTTGACCGCGAACCCTCCGCACTACCTCCACTCGTCGGCGTTCGATACGCCGGTCGACATCGCCTCCACCGTGCCCGAGTTCGTCGCCGGCAACTTCGCCAGCGCCACCACGATGGGCGCCGGGTCGGATCTCTACGTGCTCAACCGCGGCAACAACACCGTGGTCCGCATCCGGCAGAGCGGCCAGTTGGTGGGAGTCCGAGCGATCATCCCGAACGTTCCGATCCCCGGGATGCGCGTCGCCGGGATCGCCGTCTCTCCGGACGCGCAGACGATCTGGATCACCGCGACGGCACCGGGACGAAAGGGCTACGTGCTCTCGATGAGTGCGTTCGGGGAGGGGCTGATCACCGCCAGCATGCTCGCGCACGCGAAGCACGCCGGGGCCGGCGACATGACCTCCTTCGGGGTCGACATCTTCTCGACCGACCTGCATCCGTTGCAGCTGCTCGGGCCGCTGTTCAACGGTCGCTCGTGCGCGGACTGCCACAGCGATCCCTTCGCCGGCGGCATGAGCCCTCTCGCCAGCAGCGAGACCAAGGTGGCGCGGTCGATCAACGGTCACTTCGATCCGCTGCTCGGCCACGGTGGGCCGGTCGCACGCTCGCAGTCGATCCGTGATCTGGGATTCCCGTGCTCGCTGCCGACCGGAGTCCCCCCGCAGGCGAACGTGGTGTCGCCCCGACTCGCGATGACGCTCCGGGGAACGGCCCTGATCGACAACATCGACGACGAGGTGATCATCGCTACCCAGGCGGCGGAGCCACCGGCGGTGCGCGGGCGGATCAACTTCCAGCCCGACGGCCGCCTGGGTCGCTTCGGCTGGAAGGCGCAGACGCCCACGCTCGTCGAGTTCATGGGCGACGCCTTCCGGACCGAGCTGGGCGTGACGAATCCGCTTCAGCCCGAGGACTTCGTCAACGGTTGCGGCGCCGGCTTGCTCGGTCCCGAGATCGACGCCGTTCCGGTGCAAGCGGTGACGGCGTTCATGGATACGCTCGATCCACCGGCGCCCAGCGCGGCCTGCCTGAGCTCGGCCGGCGCCGCCACCTTCTCCGCCATCGGGTGCGCCGACTGCCACAAGACGTCGATGCCCTCCGAGGGCATCCAGGCCTGGCTGTTCTCGGATCTCCTGCTCCACGACATGGGTCCTGGCCTCGCCGACGGCTACCTCGAGGTGCAGGCCGGGGGCAGCGAGTTCAGAACCATGCCGCTGTGGCGCGCGGCCGATCGCTCGCACTTCCTCCACGACGGGCGGGCGAGCACGATTGAGGCCGCGATCACCGCGCACGGCGGTCAGGCGGGCCCGGCGCGCGCGGCGTTCGTGGGCCTGAGCGCGACGGACCGCCAGGCGCTTCTCGATTTCCTCGGCTGTATCTGATCTCGGCGCGTCGGTCAGGTCCCCGTCGAGGTCGCCACCGGCAGGTCGGGTGACACGGTGAGCTCGTCGGGGATCGGATCGCCGTTCAACGCGCGCAGGAACTCCACCAGGTCGTTGATCTCCGCGTCGGACAGACCGAGCGGTGCGATCCGCGCATCGCGGTGGCCGACGAACCCGTCCGTTCCGGCCGCGGTGTTGTAGAACACCACTACGTCCCACAGCGTCGGGATCGCGCCGGTGTGCATGTAGGGCGCGGTTTTGGCGACGCTGCGGAGCGAGGGCGTCTTGAAGGCGCCGCAGGTCGGATAGTCGCCGCAATCTCCGGGGAGCAGCTCGGACGGGATCGCCTGCAGGCTCTCGAAGTCCTGGGAGAGGAACTCCTTGTCGTCCGAGAAGTCGCCGACGCCGGTCAGCGGATCGGTGAGGACGCTGTTGATCCCCATGGCGCGCCCCGGGTCGACGCGCATCACGTAGTCACCGACCTGGGGCACTCCGATGTTGTGGAATTTTCGATCGCTGAAGGTGGGACCGTTGTGGCACTCGTCGCAGCCGGCGCGTCCGACGAACAGCCGCATGCCTTCGATGGCCTCGGGCGACATCGCCTCCAGGTCACCCATCATGAAGCGATCGAACGGCGCGTTCCAATCGTTGACGGTCCGCAGGTACGCCTCCACGGCCTTGCCGAAGTACGACAGGATCTCGAGCACCTGGGCCTTGTCCTCCGGCTGCATGTCGTCCCAGGCCGGCTGGCCGGGCTTGCCGTCGGGCGGGAAGCGGCTGAGGTCGGAGACGTCGGGCATCGCCACGCCGAAGACCGTCTCGTACTCGGCCCGGTAGAGCTCCTGCATCCGGTGCGCAGTCTTGAGGCGGGTCGACCCGAGCGCCCCCTCGATCGGCGCCGTCGATCCCCCCAGATCGTGTGCTTGCGACCGTCCAGGTGATTGAAGGTCAACCAGGCCATGTTGTACATCGTGGGAGAGTTTCGCGGCGTGAACTTGACGCCCAGGCTGGTGGCGTTGGGTCGCGACCGCGTGTCGGCGGCGCCGTTCTTCATGTCGTGGCACGATCGGCACGAAACCTTGTCGACCTCGCCCACCGCGCCTAGGCCTCCGCTCCCAGGATCCGCGGAGACCACCAGCGGTCCGGCGAACCGAGGATCGAAGAACAACTTCTGACCGAGCGCGGCGGCGGCCGGATCCTCCGCGAACCGATTCGTGGGATCCGGTGGCCGGAGCGTGTCCGGCGTGAGCACGAACTCGAGGAGGTGCGACCTCTCTTCGGCGGTCAGATAGGCGGTCTTGTCGCAACCTCCGGTCGGTACGAGCGCCAACGCACAGGTCAGGAACAATCGTGGGTGATTCAAGAGTGCTCCCTGTCGCGATCGGGAGAGTGCTGGAAGTCGATCGTGACGAGCGGAATCCTAGCGCACGACCGGCAGTGCGATTCCAGGGGCGCGCGTGTCCGCATTTCTGTCGTACAACGCCCGACTGTCCTATCGGACAGTGAGTGGTTGGGGGATGGATGTGGTTGATCGAGATCCTGCTCAGGTTTGTACGTCGTTCGAAGCTCTGGTATCGCTCTCTCTTCAGATGTGCACGGTAGCGATGGTCTTGGCGATCCCACTCCTCGCCAGCGCGGCCTCGGGCGCTGACTCCGCAGACGAGGTTCAGGCGCTGAAGCGCGAGGTGGAGGCGCTTCGCAACGAGGTGGGGGCGCTGAGGTTCGCCGTCTTCGAGATGGGACGACTGAGTCGCCAGCAGGCGGACCTCGTCGACCAGGCGCTCCGATCCGCGGGGGGAGCGACCGACGCCAAGGCGCCCGCCAACACGCCGCCGGACCCGCCCAGGAGACGCGGTCGCGACAAGCGAAACGCGCCTCCGACGGCCCCGTCGCTCAAGGAGCACGTCGACCGGCCTCCTCCGAGCAGCGGGGGCACGATCATGGGAAAGGTCAGCGTTCCGTCGGGCGAGCCGGTCGCGTACGTCTACGTCGAGGACGTGCCCGCGGCGCTCGTGAGAGGAAAGAAGGTCGAGATCGATCAGGTGAACAAGACCTTCGCGCCGTCGTGGGCGGTCGTGGAGAAGGGCACCGAGGTCATCTTCACGAACAGCGACAACATCTATCACAACGTCTTCTCGCGGAGCCGCGGCAACTCGTTCAATCTGGGGATGTATCGCAAGGGAGACGAGCCCAAGTCGCAGCGCTTCATCAAGCCGGGGCCGGTCGACGTCTTCTGCAACATCCATCCGCGCATGGCGGTGAGCATCCTGGTGGTGCCGAACCGCTACTTCTCCAAGGTGCAATCCGACGGCTCCTTCAGCATTCCCAACGTCCCGCCCGGACGACACAAGGTCGTCGCGTGGGCGCCGAGCTCGGCGATCGTGTCCGACGCCGTCCAGGTCTCCGGGGGCGAATCGGCGAGCGTCGAGCTCAAGCTCGTGAGCAAGAGCGGCGGCCACAGCAACAAGTTCGGACGGCCCTACGGTTCCTACCCGTGAAGAGAGCCCTCCTGTTGATCACCATCGCCGCGTGCTCCGCGCCGAGAAGCGCGCGCACGATCGAGCCGACAATCGAGCCCTCCGTGCCGAGGGGAATGAACGGTGACACGGACTTCATCCTGTCTCGCGAACCCAAGGTCAACACCGCGACGGTGCGCGCAGACTTCCCCATCCATCTCGAAGACAAGTGGTGGCCGTTCCGCTCGGAGTATCTCGGCGTCTCGATCGCGGACGCCCGGGCGCGCGACGCCAGGATCTCGAGCTGGCCTCCCGAGAACTTCTGGGACGAGCAGACGGCGATCGAGGCCGTCTCGATCTGGTCCGCGCTCTGCAACGAGTGCCACGGCGGTCGCCGCAAGCTGAAGGACGCGCTCGACATGCCTCCCCCGCCCCCCGGCTGGGGCGTGGGCGACGGGCTGTTCTTCGGCCGCTCCCGACCGTACGCGGAGATCTTCAAGATCGTCTTCAACGGTGGACCGGAGCGGGACGGCAAGCCGTCGGAGATGCCGAACTGGGGCGTGCGCATCTCGCGGGAACAGATCTGGTCCTTGATCTACTTCATCTGGTTCCAGTCGGGCGGCGTGACCGGCAATTTCCCTCCGAGCCTCCATCCGCGCGTTCCTGACGTGATCGCCCCCGAGAAGACACATTAGAGACACGGAGAGGGGTCGGCGCTAACCTGCGTGCCCGGCAGCGCCGGATGACCCCGCTCGGAAGAAGACTCTACAAGCTCAGCTTTCTCTCGGGCTTGTTCCTGACCGCCCCTCTGCTCGTCGGAACGCTCTGGTATGCCTGGTCCGCCTACGCGAACCTCGACCGCTACCGGCGCGCCTTCGACGCGGCACATCCGCAGGCGATCGATCCGGAGCTCTTCCAGATCGCGCTCCACGATCAGCTGATGTCGGACGTGCGGCGGCTCCGCCAGCCGGAGCGACCCGCCCACGGACAGCTCCCGACGTTCTCCCTCTCCCTGTCCCGCGACAGCCTCGACGAGCTCTCGAAGGCCTCGCACTACGGGAAGGGGCTCCTCGAGAAGGACGGGCGTGTGCACGAGGTCAGCGTCCGCTATCGCGGCGACCAGCCCTGGCACGTGGTCGGAGAGCAGAAGTCGCTCAAGATCCGTCTCTCTCGCGGCGATCTGGTCGACGGCGTGCGCATCTTCAACCTGCTGAACGATCCGACGCCCTTCGGTCTCGAGGATCAGATCATCCTCGATCTCGCCCGCGAACAGGGGCTCCTCACCCCCGAATATCACCCGGTGCGCCTTCGCGTGAACAACCACGACATGGGCGTCTATCGCTTCGAGGCTCAGCCGGACGAGACGCTGCTGCGCCGGGGCCGCCGAACCCCCGGCAACATGTATTCGGGGGACACCGACGAACGCGGGACTTCGCTGTTCGCGAGCACCGAGGGCTGGCAGAAGATCGCCTCGCGAACGGTCGCCGAGAAGGACGAGCACCCCGAGCTCGATCGGCTGATCGGCGCCGTGAATGACGCCTCCCATCGCGCGTTCGCCGAGTATGCCCGGGACGAGCTCGACCTCGATCGTTACGCGACCTTCGATGCGCTCGACGTCATCTTCTGCGGCAGCGAGCACGACTACTTCTCCAACCACAAGCTCTACGCGGATCCGTATCGGGGGCGGCTCGAGCCCGTCGCCTGGAGCTTCCGCGGCTTCCAGCACGAAGACACCTTCAACGTCATCGACCACCCGCTTCTGATCCGGCTCAAGATGACGCCCGGATATCTCGCCCTCCGCGACCGGGCCGTGTACCGCCTGCTCACCGGAAGGGCCTCGGTGCCCGCGATCCGGGAGCGCGTCGACCGTGCGGTGGGCCCGCTCGCCCCCGAGCTCGCCGCCGATCCCTACTGGGACGCGTACAAGCAGCTGCCCCGGGTCTCGCGCTTTCATCGGTTCTACGTCCGGCCGATGACGCTCGATCGGTGGTGGCTGAGCGCTCGCTACGAGCTCGACGTGTTCGCCGTCCGGAGCCGCTATCTCCTCGACGCGCTGGAGCAGCCGGGGCTCGAGGTCCGGCGGATGGACCTGGGTAAGACCGCGCACGGCGATCGGGTGGCGCGGATCGATCTCACGGTGAGCGGCCATGCCGCATACGTGGTGAGGGGCGTGCGAACCGCGGCGGAGTGCCATGGTCAGCTCACGATCCACGCGGACGCCGATCTCGACGGTGCCTTCGATCCGACGCACGACATCGCGATCGTGAAGACGTCGTTCGGCGAGGGGGCGCGCGTGACCGCCTATCGCGAGCTGGTCCCGCGGGTTCGGCTGGTGCCCCACCCCGATCCCAAGCCGAAGCGCGGCCGGCTCCGAGTGGAGACCGAGCCGACGACCTTCACTTACTTCGCCGTCGCCTCGGAATGCAATCCGTCGGACGCCTCGCTCCTGCTCGAGAGCTCGGTGGTGGGGTCCGACATGAAGATCGACATGAGCGCCGTCCCGCTCGAGCCGGGTCCGCCGGCGCGAACGTCCTCGGTCTCGGCGGAGCGCGTTCCTCGGCTCGTGCTGGGCGAGCGCTCGCCCCATCCCTGGTCGTTCCCACAGCCGCCGGCGCCGCGGCGGGTGGTGCTGGGGCCGGGCGTGGTGCCGATCGCGACCACCCGCATCTTCGGCGAGCGCGACACGGTCGAGATCGCGCCGGGGACGACGCTGGCGCTCGGGAGTGGTGCCTCGCTGGTCTTTCGCGGGCGCGTCACCGCGCGGGGCACCCCAGGGCGGCCGATCCGCCTGACGCGCCTCGACCCGGAGCGCCCGTTCGGCGGTATCGCCCTCCAGGGCCCGCGCACCTCCGGGTCGCGGCTCTCGGAGGTGCACGTCGACGGAGGCTCGCGCGTGCGCGAGGGGAAGATCGACTACACGGCGGTGGTCAACGTGCACGATACCTCGAACGTCACGCTGGAGGATTGGACCATCACCGGCGATGTCGACTCGGCCGATGTCATCCACGCCAACACCGTGCGCGGCCTCTCCCTCGACGAGATCTCGGTGCGCGATGCGCCCGTCGACGCGGTCGATCTGGAGTTCGTGACCGGCTCGATCCGAAACCTCTTCATCGCGGGCGCTGGCGACGACTGTCTCGATCTGATGGGCACGACGCTCCAGCTGCAAGATGCGCTGATCATCGGTTGCGTGCACAACGGGATCTCGGCCGGCGAGGAGAGCGAGGTCACCGCCAACCGGATCGTGATCGCCCGCGCCAAGACCGGTGTGCTGTCGAAGAACGCCTCGGAGGTCCGGCTGCTCCGGAGCCTGCTGTACCAGGATCAGCGCGGCCTGAGGGCCCGCCGCAAGCAGATCCGGTACGGGGGTCCGAGCCGGATCGGTCTCAGCGAGGTCTTCGTCGTCGGCTCGGACGTGGTCCAGGACTCCGACAAGGGCAGCACCATCGAGGTGGAGCAGCTCCGCGTCGAGATGCCGGAGGGCGCGGACCTGCCGCACGTGCTCGACCAGGTGCTCCGGATCCGCGCCTGGTCCGAGCTCGATGCGCGGATGACGTCGCTCGCCCCCGGGAGCGCCCGATGAAGGTGCCCTATGCCGTCCGGCCCGGCGCCGGCTTCTTGCTGCTGGCACTCGTCACGCTCCTGGCGCTCCTGTTCTTCGCGTGGGGACTCTCGACCCCGCGCCTCGACCGCGTCTGGCGGCTGTCGCTCGAGCTGCGATTGGGGCGGAAGAAGCCGCTCTCCCATGGCGACTTCTCGTCGCTGCAGAGATCGCTGTGCGAGCACCCGGAGCTCGCAGAGGACTTCCTCGAGGGCAGGGCGATGCGACTGATCAGCGCACACCGCGACGGGCTGGTCGGCGGCACGTACGCGTACCTGGTGCGGCGAGCCGGCAGCCCAGCGCTGGGTGTCGAGATCTCGGTGCCGGAGAGCGGCAAGAAGAGGGAGATCGCGCTTCGAGCGCGCACCGCCGGCGAACACGCGGACGGCCGCGCGGCCCCCGGAGAGCCCTTCACCTTTACGCCGCCCGGCCAGGGCAAGTGCGCGACGCTGATCGAGATCATCAAATCGAAGGGCCTCGTCCTGGTGGGGGAGGCAAGGTGATCCGCCGGTTCAACCGCTACGAGCTCAAGTACGTGGTCGACGCTGCGGTCCGCGATCGCCTCTTGCCCCAGCTGTCGCTGCACATGAGCCCCGACCGTGAAGGCTCCGAGGATGGGACCTATCGGGTGAACAGCCTCTACCACGATACGTTCGATCTCCGTTGCTATCGCGCCAAGCTCGACGGTCTCAACTATCGCCGCAAGCTTCGGATCCGCCGCTACGGCTCGATGGAGGCGGGCCTCGAGCCGGTCGTGATGGTCGAGATCAAGCAGCGGATCAACCGCACCACTCAGAAGCGTCGGATCGCGATGCCGCTCGAGGATGCCTATGCGCTCTGCGATGGCCGGCTGGATCCCTCGTTCTCGGATCCGCTGGACCAGAGCGTCGCCGAGGAGGTCTCCTATCTCGTCGGCTCGCTCCAGCTCGGCCCCAAGTGCGTGATCTCGTACCGCCGGCGGGCGCTCGTCGGCAGCCGCTACGAGCCCGGGCTCCGCGTGACCTTCGACGAGGATCTCCAGGTCAGCGACGCCAGCCGCGGTGTCGAGGAGGGTGCGGAGCGCTACCGGTTTCTCCCGGCCGACAAGACGATCCTCGAGGTGAAGACCAACGACGTGGTACCCATCTGGCTGAGCCGCCTCCTCGCGGCGCACGCCTGTACGCTGTCTCGCTACAGCAAGTACTGCGCGGGCATCGCGCATCTCCGCGGGCCGGTGCGGCACGCACGCGCCGAGAAAGACAATCGATGGACGAGCTGATCAAAGAGATGGAGCGCTTCAAGGACGTCACGAGCGCTTTCACGCTCACCGACGTTGCGATCGTGATGCTGCTCAGCTTCCTGCTGTCGCTGCTCTTCGCCGAGGTCTACCGCTTTACCCACAAGGGGACGTCGTACTCCCAGTCGTTCGCGCAGACGCTCGTGCTGATGGGCATGGTGACGGCGCTGATCATGCTGATCATCGGCTCGAACATCGCCCGCGCCTTCTCTCTGGTCGGCGCTCTGTCCGTGATCCGGTTTCGCAACGCCGTCAAGGAGACCCGCGACGTGGGGTTCATGTTTCTGAGCATGGCGATCGGAATGGCCTGCGGCACCCGCTTCTACATGCTCGCCATCGTGGCGAGCGCCGTCATGAGCGCCGTGCTGGTCCTGATGTTCAAGCTGGATCTCTTCGCGCGCCACGTGATCGAGCGCCTGCTCCGCGTGCGGCTTCCCGCCGGCCTCGACGTCGAGACCACGTTCGAACCCGTCTTCCGCGAGCATCTGCTCGACAGCCGTCTGATCGCCCTCGAGACCATCCCCGGCGACCTCCAGGAGGCGGTGTTCACGGTGGTGCTGAAGGCCCGCGTCACCCCGCAGAAGCTCCTCGAGGCCATGCGCTCGGTGAACGGAAACAACAAGGCGGTGCTGGTGGTCGGCCAGCAGGAGGTTGATCTCTAGGAGATCGGTCGCTCCCCAGGTCGCTCGTCGTCGGGCGTCAGGGTCCAGGGCTCCTCCAGGCGAAACGTGATCACGGTCGTCCCGGGGATCCGGACGCGGTCGCCGCGCGTGATGACCTGCGTCGCCGCGCCGGCCGCGCCGCCGAGGACGCCGCCGATGATCGCGCCCTTGAGGCCGCCCGCGATTGCGCCGATGGCCGTACCCAGGGCTGCGCCACCGCCCACGAAGGCGCCGGTACGCTCGTTCGCGCCCAGCCCTTCGCGCCCGGCCTGCGCCTCCGAGTCGCTGTTGATGAAGTAGTGGCGGCCGTACACCGAGACGCCGAGGATCCCGAGCGTGAGACGGGAGGTCCCGAAGGTACCGCCTTCCCTGACGCTGGAGACGACCAGATCGGCGGGCGACCCGACCGGCACGATCGTCTCTCCCTCCTCGCTCACGATCGCTCGAGCGAAGTGACCTCGATAGATCTGATCCGGATCCGCGGTCTGCGTGTCGATCGCCTCATCGACCGCGATGTCGAACTCGGTCCCGGCCGGCACGAGGCTGCGGTCGGTCGTCGATACCGTCACCGGGCTGACGGGAGCTTGCGCCTCCGTCGCAGCACATGCGCTCGCAAGCGCACCTGCGAGAGGTATCGAGAACAATCTCATCTTCATTGATGCACCTCCATTCCGGTCGAGTGCAACTTTCCTGCCACGTCGCATCAATGCGCTCGAGGTGATCCTGCGCGACGTGCCTCAGCGAGACCGCGCTGGCTCGGGCCGTGAACAGTCTTGCGGCGCCGCATGCGCAAGCTCATCGCGATGCACTGGAACAACCTGCTGGCCGGGCTCTGGTTCCGTCCGACGGCGATCGTCGTGCTGTTCCTCGTGGCCGGCGTCCTCTTGACCTCCCTCGACGCTGCGTTTCCCGAGGCGATCTCTTCGCTGGCGTACGGGGGCTCCGCCGAGACCGCGACGCAGTTGCTGGCCACGCTTGCCGGCTCGGTGATCGCGATGGCGGCGGTCGTCTTCTCGTTCACGATCGTGGCCCTGCAGCTGGTCGCCAGCCAGTACACGCCCCGCGCGCTGCGGGAGTTCCTCGCAGATCCGCCGACGCAGACGATGGCCGGAGCTTTCGTGGGTGTGGTGGCGTTCTGCGTCTGGGTGCTCAGGTGCATTCGAACCGGTCCTTCCGGGGAAACGTTCGTCCCTGGGCTGAGCGTCACGGTCGCCAACGCTCTGGGTATCGGCTCGCTGCCGCTACTCCTGGCGTTCATGCACCACCTCTCGCAGTCCCTCGAGGTCACGACCATCATGCACAAGCTTCACCGCCTGACCGCGGCCGGGATCGACCGGCTGCACCAGGCCGACGGAGGAGAGAGCGAGCCCGAGAGCTGGTCGCCCGCCGGGGCTCCGTACCGGGTCCAGTCCCGCGACACCGGCTTCGTCCAGGAGATCGCGATCGGAGCGCTCGCGGCCGACGACGTGCTCGCCGCGCTCTCGATCGAGATCCTGGTGCGACCCGGGGACTTCGTCCCGGCGGGTAGGGATCTCTGCACGGTCTGGTCCGACGACGAGCCGTCCGAGGACGTCTTCCGGTCGCTGCGCTCGGCCGTGCTGATCGACGCCACCCGAGACCTCCATCAAGATCCCGACTTCGGGATCCAGCAGCTCGCCGACATCGCGATCAAGGCGATGTCGCCCGCGATCAACGACCCGACCACCGCGCTCACGTCCGTCCGCTACCTGGGGGTGCTGATCGGCGATCTGGCGCGACGACCGCTGCCGCCGGCGCGTACGGTGATCGGAGCGCGGGGCGCGGTCATCTACGCGCATCAGCGCAGGTTCGAGGAGTACCTGCAGGAGGGCTTCTCGAACGTCGCCCCTTACTGCCGTAACGATGCACGGGTCACCTCGTCGGCGCTCGACGCGCTGGTCGACGTACTGCGCGCGGCTCAGGACTCCGGCGATCGATCTCGGGAGCGAGAGATCGCGCGGGCGGCCCGAGACCTGCTAGAGAGCGCGCTCGCGGCGACCGCGACCGAGGCGGGGAGGCGCCTGATCCACGTCCACGCGGCGCGCTTCGAGCGCGCGGTCCATTGATGCCTCGAGGCATTCGCGGTATTTGAAGAGGATCGCGCGCTCCACGCTGGCGTTCTGTCTTCTTCTCGGGTGCACGGCCCGCATCGTCGACCCCGAGCGGCCGGCGCCCACGCTCACCTCGGCGGCGGGTGCGGATGATCCGGGGAGCTGTGCGAGCTGCCATCCCAGACAGTTTCGAGAGTGGGCCGGTTCGTCGCACAACTACGGTGCCGGGATCGATCCGACGTACCAGGCGCTCGAGATCACCGCGAACTATTACGGCCGCTATCGGTCAGGTCGCCCGGGCGTCCGCCAGAACCTCTTCTGCATCGGCTGCCACGCGCCGAGCGGCGCCGGCTATCAGGGCGCGCGCACCAACCCGAATGCCACGTTCCGCCCGCCACCTCAGGACGGCCCACCGCTGGCGCGCGAGATCGAGCGCCCGCCCGATGACGCCGATCTCCTGCGGCCCCCCGGCCGCGCAACAGAGGAGCAAGTGGACCCGGCCGCCGGCGAGGCCGAGCTCTTCAAGCGGCGGCGCGTCACCTACCAGGGGATCACGTGCGACATCTGCCACAAGGTGCCGGCGCCGTTCGACGACCTCAACGACGAGGAGGCCGGCCAGGCCTGCCGTGAGGCCACGCCCGAGTGCGCGGCGATGCTCCGGGCCCAGTGCGAGGCGGCGGACGATCCACGCTGCCGCCGGATCTCGCGCGGCGGCCGCTCGACCGGTGAGGATCGCTTCGAGCGCGGCATCTCGAACCTCGCGATCCTCTACGAACGCGAAGGCGCAGTCCGCTACGGGCCGTTCTCGCCGCTCGAGGAGCTGGTCGCGACCAACACCGCCCACGGCCTCTCGGCGGGCGAGCCGCTCGACGGCGTCCCATACTTGAAGACGGGCCAGTTCTGCGGCGCCTGCCACGACGTGCGCCTGTCGGTCGACAACCCGGCGACTCCCGCCGTCGAGCTCGAGCCGATCACGCGCGAGCCGTTCATGCGCCTCGAGAACCTCTACAGCGAGTGGTTCGTCAGCCCGCTCAACCTGCACCCCGACAGCGACCTGCGCGACAATCCGTACCTCGACGAGAACGGGGAGCCGCGCCGCAGGGTCTGCCAGGACTGCCACATGTCCCTCTATCCGTTCGCACCGCCCGGCACGTTCCCCGGCGCCTACACTGCGGGGGAGGACGAGTGCGACGAACTGGGACGCTGCGGCCTTCCCATCGCGCTCGACACGGTCGATGGGGTCCCCACCACGCTCGCCGGGTTGCGCGTGATTCGCCGCCCGCGCGTCACCACGCACAACTTTACCGGCGTCGACATCGGCCTGGGCCTCCTGCCTGCCAGCGCCGAGCTCCTCGACGTGCCGCCGGAGGCCCGTCCGTCCTCGCTCTCGCTGCCGAACCAAACGCTCCCGCCGGAGCGTGACGCCGACCCGAGCTACGGCCTCCCGATGTCGGTCGACGCGCGGCGTAAGCAGCAGCTTCGCCAGGCCGCCATGATCTCGCTGGCCGGGACCCCCGAGATGCTCCTGGCCGGCGACCGCGACTGCAGCGACGGCACCTGCTGCGACGACGCCGGTGACTGCAACCTCGCGATCAAGGCGTGGATCATGAACGTCAACGGCGGCCACCAGATCGCGGCGGGCTTCTCTCAAGAGCGCCAGATTTGGATCGAGCTCACCGTCGAGGATCTCGGCCGCATCGATCCGGTCACCGGCCTCGCTCCGGTGGTCGACTGCGCGCTGGGGAGCCTCGCCGATCTGTACGGCGGGCAAGCGTTGGAGGACGGACGCCATCCGCGGTTCCAAAATCCCGTCCCCCACGACGCGCGGGGCGCCGCCGACGTCTTCAACCGCATGGACGGGGTTCGCAGCGGGACCACGGCATCTGATCGAGCGGCGATCTGTCGCGGGCTCTCCGGCCACCTGATCGACAAGCCGCACCACGAGACCGGCGAGACGGCGCCCGACGGTTCCCTCGACGACGAGGATCTCTGGCTCCATCGCATCGGCAACACGCTCCCGACGTTCGCGGGTGGAGAGACGGCGGTCAGCTGGCACGTCGTCGACTACGGCCTCGACGATGATCGGGGCGCGGCTCCGGACGGCAGCCGCGTGGCCCGCGCCGATCAGTTTCACGTCCTCGGGAACAACGCCTTCTCCTGCGACCTGGGCCGGCGCGAACCGGATCCCGCGCTGGCGGATCTCCCGATCGTCCTGCTCGATCCCGTCACCGGCAGCACCTCGACCGTGCCGCGCAGCGCGCTCGGCCCGCTCGAGTGGCGTGTGACCGACACGTCGGACGAGCGCCTCGAGATCCTCTATCCGTTCCCAGAGCTCCGCGCTCTGATGCCGCGCCTCGACGCCGGTCGGCTGATCCCGGGGGAGCGCTCGGGCCTGGTCTACCCGACGAACGTGTTCTATCGCGTCTGCGGTTGTCCTCGGGCCGACGGCCAGACGTGCGAGGGTCCCGACTCGATCCCGGGCGTCACGGACGCGCCGGCGCAGGTCCCCTGGCTGACGACGTACCCGGCGCTCCCGTATCTCACGAGCGGCGGCGACGATCGCTTCCACTTTCCGGGACCCGCGTCCGAGCTCGGCGGTGTCCTCTCGGCGCTGGGCTTGTCCGGCGGTACCGCTGCCTCCGAGGCGTTCACGTTCGTCCCGCTCAACGCCAATCACATGCCCAATAACCGCGCGCTCGCGTTCTTCAAGCCACAGCGCCACTATTGGGATCTTCGAGTGACCACCGGCGACGTGGTGGGTCCCATCCTGGTCTCGGCGAAGCTCTACTACCGCCACTTCCCGCCCGAGTTCCTCCGTCTGATGGCCCGCTCCTCCAAGCAGGCGTACGCGCGGGCGGCGGCGCTGGGCGAGGCGAGAGATCTGTTCCCCAACGGGCCGCTGGTGTCGGAGGCGAACCTCGATCGCGTCGAGCGCATCCTGATGGACGAGGCCGCCTTCCTGATCTCGGTGGGTCCCGATCAGATCACCGTCCCGGACGCGCCCACGTTCGACGACGTGCGTCCGATCCTCCAGGATCACTGCCTCCCCTGCCACAGCGACGTCCTCCGGCACGGAGGCCTCGTGCTCGGCTACGACGCCTTCCCCGAGTGGGACGATCCGAAGATCGGGCCGCCGGTCCACGCGGAGCAGGATCCGCGCCTCAATCTGGTGGAGCGGCCCTCTCGCTTCTTACCCGAGCGAACGCTAGTGGCGCCGCGCGATCCGGACGCCTCATTCCTCCTCGACGTGCTCATGAAGGATGACCCCGATCCGTCGGGAAGGGTCAGGCGGATGCCGCTGAAGCTCGATCGGCTCTCGGCCCGCGAGATCGAGACGATTCGGAGGTGGATCGCGGCGGGGGCTACGGGTTAGAGCCGTCGGAGGTGAACGGACTGATCCTGCTCGCGTCGCTGATCGTCGCTCAAGTCAACACGGAAAAGCTCCGCTCCTGGGACCAGGAGGGCTTCTCGGGGAACGCCGACTTCGCGCTCAGCTGGCAGAGCGGCAACACGGCGCTGCTGACGGTGGCCACCGGCGCCCGGATCCAGTTCGCGAAGCTCCGCGACGGCGGAGACGACGACAAGCAGGTGGAGGATTCTGATCTACCTGGTGGGCAACCTCCAGTTCGGAGCCAACCGGAAGGAGCGTCCGCCCGAGACGTTCGTCAACAACGGGTTCGCACATCTTCGATGGACGCACATGTGGATCGGCTGGGCGGGCACCGAGCTCTTCGGGCAGGCGCAGTACAACGAGTTCATCAAGCTGCGCCGGCGTCTACTCGCAGGGGGCGGGCTCCGCTTTGCGCCCCTCGACGTCCCCAGCGCCGAGGTCAATCTCGGCACCGATTACATGCTCGAGTCGGAGAGCCTCGACGTCCCCGAAGACGGGCCCGACGACCCCCACACGCTCTTTCACCGATGGAGCAACTACCTCTCGCTCAAGCTCTATCTCGAAGAGCCCAAGGTCGCCTTCGTCAACACGGCCTACATCCAGCCCCGCTTTCGCGACTTCTCCGATTACCGCTTCATCGACGATGCCGAGGTCTCGGTGTCGATCACCGAGATGCTCGCGGTGGTGTGGGCGGCGAGCGTGCGCGTGGACTCGAAGCCGCCTGAGGGGGTGGAGAAGGTCGACACTGTGCTCACGCACAACCTGAGGGTCGCGTTCTGACTCCCCCGCCGCCGCTCAGCGAGCGGCATCGATCGTCTTCAGCGCACGCCGGGCGCGCTCCCGGATCTGCGGCGATCGATCTCGAAGCCCACGCTCGAAGACCGGCCGTGCCTCGTCGATCCTTCCCAGGTCCAGGAGCTGCCTTCCCAGCATGAGCGACATCTCTCCCGCGCGCGCCGAGTCGGAGCGCCGCTCCAGGAACGCACGCATCGCCTCCGCGGCAGCCTCGCTCCGTCCGGCCTTCGCCAGGGCGATCGCGCGCCAGTACTCCGCGTCCTCGGCCGCGGGCGCCGAAGGATCGCGGGAGGCCACGCCGAACGACTCTGCCGCCCCTGGGTAGTCGCGCGCCTTGAAGCGGCGCAATCCCTCGACGAAGGCGGACTCGACCGGATCGGGCGCTTCCGCCGGGGCCGGCTCGATCTCGACGCGCGCGATCGGCTCCGGCTGAAGCGGTGCAGGCCGCTCGATGTCCGCGCCCAGCTGCTTGCGGGCCGGCACCGCGCGCTCCTGGATCGCCGGCTTCGACGCGGGCGCCGGAGGCCAGCGCTCTCCTTCCCTGAGAATCACCGGCGCCCCGTCCTTCGACCTCACCTCCGCCCGCCCCGCCAGCACCTCGACCGACGCCAGCTTCCCGTGAACCGCAGTGAGCGCGAACGACGTACCCGAGAGCTCGATCTCGCTGTCGTCGGTCACCACCAGGAAGCGCTGGCCGGCCTCGAGCGGCTCCACCTCGAGGCTGATGCGCCCGTCGCTGAGCTCGACGATCTCTTCGCGGATGGCGCCGCGGCCGCGCTCGATCCGGTGGGCGAACACGGCGTGCTCCGAGCCGCGCACGACCGCGACCGGCTCCTGCGGTGGCTCGGCGCGCACGACCCGCGGGCGGTCGGGATCGCCGGCGATCCGATCGGTGATCGCGAGCGAGAGCAGCACCACCGCGGCGGTCGCGAGCGGCAAGAACCGCCGCCGCTGGGCGGGGGGCACCTTCCGCTCGGCGGCGACGGTGAGGATGCGGCTCCGCAACAGGTCGAGGGTATCGGGTTCGTCAGGGCGGATCGGGAGCTGCTTGCCGAGCCGCGACAGCATCTCGAAGCTCTGCCACGTGCTCCGGCACGACTCGCAAGTCTCGACATGACGAGCGACGTCGGACTCCGGCGCGGGGAACGCGCGCGAGAGCGCCTCATCCGATGGACATCCCAGAGGTCGCCTCGATGATCCCTCCTCGAGCGCGCGCCGCAGCGCCTTGCGGGCCTCGTGCAAACGGCGCCACAGGGTGCCGGGGCGAATACCGAGCGCGGTGGCCGCATCGACGCCCGAGATCTCTTCCAGATCGCACATCACGAACGCGGTCCGCCGATCCGGATCCAGCGTCATCAGCGCTCGACCCAGGCGCTCGACCAGCATCTGGTCGCCGATGGTCTCCTCCTGGGAGCGCTCCGGGCTCGGCGGTCGCTTCTCGAGCAGCGAGAGCGCGGTCCGCCGCCGCACTTCGCCGCGCACGTGGTGGCGTGCCAGGTTGTGCGAGATCGCGAGGATCCAGCTCTTCACCGAGGAGCGCCGCCCGAAGCGGGCCGCCGAGCGCCAGACCTCGAGAAAGGTGGCCTGCGCCAGATCGTCGAGCTCGAGGCAATCATGCCCGAGGAGTCGGGAGAGGAAGCGCAGCACGTCCCGGTGAAAGCGATCGAACAGCACGCCGAGCGCCGCCGTATCGCCGGACGCGCACGCCGCCACGATCGCTTCGTCCGACATCTCCTCGACGACGCCTCGAATCCGCCTGAGGACGATCACCTTCCCGCCCATCACAGTCCGATCCTGAGACCGATCGCGAGCCGACCCGACCACCTCGGCTCGGCGAGGCTCGCCAGCAAGAAGGGCGATTCGAGACGGACGTCGGTCGCCAGCGGCGAGAAGGTCGCCCCCGCGATCACCTCCAGGGAGACGACCTCTCCCATCGGGAGATACGCGGCGAGGTCGGCGTGTGCGCGCGGGCGCGTCCGATCGAACGGGTCCGGAGGGATCGGCTCCTTGCCGATCACGCAGGGAGTCTCCGGCGCACACGCGATCGGCGTGTTGTCGCCTTGCGGCGAGATGTGGAGCCAGGCGGCGCCCACCGAGAGCCTGGCCGCGAGCGTGACCACGGTGAGATCGAGCTCGGCGCTCGCACCCAGGGCGACCTCGAGCTCGCTCCTCCGGGTCGGGAATGGCGCGCCCTGGCCGACGGTGCCGCCGTAGAGCAAGCGCCCGATCAGATCGATGCACAGCCAGCGGAACCGAAGGCAGGCGCCGATGGCGGTCCCGCCGAGCACCGAACGGTCGTCGGCGGTCGCGACCTCGGCCGCGGCCGACAGCAAGAACATCGAGGGCCTCCTTGGGCGCGGGACCGGCTGCACCTCGAGCTCGATCGGTGGCTCTTCGCGCACCGGCGCTGCGATCGGCTCGGGCACCTCCATCAGCTCGTCGGGGACGAGCGTCCAGGACTCGACCAGCGCGGCGATCATCTCGGGAGACTGAACCTCGCGCTTGCTCTGGCGTCCCGTCTCGTCGGTGATCTCGACGGCGATCCGATCGTGCTCGGCGCGATCGACGCGAACGAGCAGCGAAGCACACGCGCCGTCGTCGTCCGTGGGGACTCCGGCCTTCGCGATCGCCTCCAGCGCGGCGGCCCGCACCGGCGGCTCGCCCTCGACGACCACCGCCGGGACACACGCCGGCGTGACCGAGAGCACCGCGAGGGTGAGCAGCCCGAACACATCTCATCAGTGCCCGAGACCGCCGATTCCTTCGCATGAAAAAACCTCCGAAGGCTCCTCCGGCTCCGGGCACTACGAAAAGCCAAACGGTCGTGCCCGGCACGGCCCAGAAAGGGGAGGCAGCAGATGGTTCGAATCAGATCCGCGCTCGTCGCGCTCGTCGCGACGGCCGCTTGCTCGGGAGGTCCGTCCCTACAGGACGGTCGGAGCCCCACCGGCAGTCAGTCGCTGGTGACCTCGTCCGGCTTCGACGCGCTGTACGTCGCGAACGCCGCCGAAGACACGATCGCCCGGATCGACACGGCCGATCACGTCGTCACCGAGCTGCCGCTCGCTGGAGAGCCCACGCGGATCGCGCGTGCGGGCGGCCGGGTGATCGTCAGCCTTCGTGCGAAGCGCCGGCTGGCGCTGTTCGACGAGACCGACTCGGGCCTAGTCCCGGCGGGAGAGATCGAGGTTGGCGCCGAGCCGTACGGGATCGTCGCCCGGGAGGATGGTCGCTTCTTCTACGTCGCCTCATCCACCAGCGATCTCGTGGAGGAGTTCGACGCCGCGACCTTGGTGAAGACGCGCGCCTGGACCGTGTCCGGTGAGCCTCGCTGGCTGGCGATCCATCCCAGCGGTCGGACGCTCTACGCCGCATCCGTGCTGGGCTCGAGGGTGAGCTTCATCGATCTCGACACCGGACGATCGTCGGAGGTCGATCTACCGATCGAGTCCGGCTTCAGCAACGAGGGCGAGCAGGTCGAGCTGACCTCGCGTGTGACCGGAGACCCGGCGGTTTCGCCCGACGGCTCGAAGGTCGCGATCCCCACCGTCTACGTCGACAACCAGACCGCCATCAGCGACGACGAGGGCGACGGCGAGGAGGATCCCAAGGGCGGCTACTCCGAGCGCATCAACCCGGTGGTGGTGATGCTCCCGGTGAACGGCGACGGCCACCCGGACGGTGAGGCGGCGCTCGCGCCGATCAAGGCGTTCGCAGTCAGCAGCTATCCTGCTTCGGTCGCGTTCTCGCCCGACTCGAAGCTGGTGGTCGCAACCATGGAAGGCGCCTCCGGAGTTGCGGTGCTGGCCTCCAAGATCGATCAGCCGAGCAGCGTGGAGCCGAGGGTTGGCCTGTTCAACTTCGTCCCGAGCGACGTCATCACGACCGAGGCCGGGCCCCGCGGCATCGCGTTCACCGCCGACGACACCGCGTGGGTCTACGGCTTCCTCGATTCGGACGGTCTCGGAGCTCGACCTCTCGGGCAGCCGCCAGCTGCTCCAGACGAACAACAAAGATGGCTTCGCCGTCGGACCCGATCCCTTCACTCGGAGATTCGAGCAGCCTCACGGTCGTCGCGGTGGCGAGGAGCAACCTGTCCGCCGAGGTCGAGCGCGGCCGGCGCCTGTTCTACTCCACCGACGACCCGCGCGTGTCGCAGCAAGGCTCGAGCGTGAGCTGCTCGACCTGCCACTTCGAGGGAAGAAACGACGGCCTCACCTGGACGTTCGACCGCGGACCGCGCCAGACGCCCTCGCTCGCAGGCGTGGTCTCCGCTCGGGCGCCGGTCCGCTGGGAGGGGGATCGGGAGACCGTGGCGGTCGACGCGATGCGGACCAGCCAGGGCCTGATGGGCGGCGAGGGGCTGACCGAGTCCGACGCCGCAGACATCGAGGCCTTCGTCGACTTCACGCGCAACGTCGATCTGCCGCTCAAAGGCACGACCGATCCGACCATCGAGCTCGGCCGGTCGATCTTCGAGCGCCCCGACGTCGGCTGCGTGAGCTGCCACAGCGGCGCCCTCTACAGCGATAACGTGCAGCACGATCTGCTCGGCCTCTCGGGTGTGAAGACGCCCTCGCTGATCGGAGTGGGGGCGACGGCGCCGTACTTCCACGATGGCTCGGCCTCGACCCTGCGCGAGGTCGTCCTCCGCGGTCGGACCGGCGCGATGGGGAACACCAGCTCGCTGTCCGACGTCGAGGTCGACGCGCTGGCTCGGTTCCTCGAGTCGCTCTGAGAACCGGTCCTAGAACCGTTCCGTGCGCTATTCCGTGTTGCACCTGTTCTGGCATTCGCTGGTCGTCTTCAGCTCATGAAGGGCGAATGCCAGAACGCCGACACACGGAACAGCGAACGATTCGGAGGTTTCGGACCGGTTCTAGATCAGCGCGCCCGCAGCAGCCAGTGTCGTAGGAACGCGATCGGTGAGACGCCTGCACAGGGCACGGGCACGCCGCCGGCGCCCAGGTTGACCCGATGCAGGAACGCGGCCTCGACTCGGCCGAACCCGAGCTCGGCCAGCGGATCGCGCTCCGAGGTCCCCACCTTCACCGCCACCTCCACGCGCCTGACCTCGATCGCCTCTTCCTTGGGCGTGAACGCCAGGACCTTCGGCAAGGCGAGGCCGAGCGAGGCGCGGATGTTCCGATGAGGTCGCCCGAGCATCGGCGGCGGATCGGTGACCCGCTCGCCGATGCGCCCCTCCATCGAGAGGAGCTCGGCACCGCGCCGGGAGGCGAGGCCCCGGATCGAATCCCCCTCGATCGCGAGCTCGATCGTCCCCATCTTCTTGGGATAGCCGAGGAGCTCGCGGCCGAGGATCAGCGCCACGTCGTCGTCGACCAGCATCCACGGGCAGTAGAGCGCGTCCCGGCGGCGATGCCGGACGTGAAGGAAGAGGCCGGCCTCGTGATAGACGGAGCCGAAGGAGCATTCGGGGAACCAGGCGGTGAAGATCGAGGCGCGGGCCGGTGAGGCCAGCCGGAGCGGGCGCGGCACCCAGCGGGCGGCGGCCACCGGGTCGATCTCCATGTCGGCGACGAAGTAGTGGGCGTCGCGGTAGAGCCACGCGCCCGGCGACATCATCTCGAGGAGCCGGCCGAGCGATCCGTCGATCGCGCTCACAGCGCGGCCACGCGCCGCGACGGAAGGCCGGCCGCGCGCCGGAAGATCGCGTCCATCAGCCACGTAGGCACGAACGCCAGCATCATGAAGAGCAGCTCGAATCGGCAGGAGGGGACGAGGTAGCGGGCGCGCGGGCTCCTCGTGGTGATCGCGCGCTGCACCGTGCGCGCGACCAGGTTGGGACCGACCGCGAAGCGATCGGAGACGCCGCGGAGGGTGTCGGCCCGGGTGTAGACCTCCTCGTAGCGCGAGCCATCCTTCGGCGGCAGCGAGGTCATCGTTCGGTCCGCGAAGCTCGACTCGACAGGACCTGGCTCGATGATCACGACGCGGACGCCGAACGGCGCCAGCTCCATGCGCAGCGCGTCCGACATCGCCTCGACCGCGTACTTCGAGGCGTGGTATGCGCCGAAGAATGGGAACGTGAACCGCCCTCCCGCGCTGCTGACGTTGATGATCGTGCCGTGCCGCTTGTCGACCATCGCTGGCACGAACGCGCGCGTCACGGACATCAGTCCGAAGACGTTGACGTCGAACTGTGCGCGCAACGTCGAGTCATGCAGCTCGAGCAGCGCGCCCGCCTGCCCATAGCCCGCATTGTTGACGAGGACGTCGACACCTCGACCCTCCGTCCGCGCGTTCACCTCCGCCGCGGCGCTCGCGATGCTCAGCGGATCGGTGACGTCGAGCGCGAACGTCTCGAGCGCGATCCCCTGATCGTTGGCCTCGGCCTCGAGGGCCGCCAGCGCCTCCGCCCGCCGTCCGGTGGCAAACACGCGATGGCCGCGCCGCGCGAGGTCGAGGGCGAGATGGCGACCGATTCCGGCGGTGGCTCCGGTGATCAGGACGGTCTGGGCGCTGGGCATGAGCGAGGTATACATCATGTATCCATACCGGCAAACCATGCCTCTGTCCGCCTCTTCTGAGTCGACTCACTGACCGATATGGGATACACGACGTATACCGTGATCCGCAGCCTGGAAGCTGTCCGGTCCGCGCTCTCGCTTCGCCTGGCGGAGGGCGGAATCCTGCACGCCGCGATCGACGTGTTCGCCCAGCACGGCTTCACGGCGACGCGCGTCGAGGACATCCTGGCAGCCGCCGGCGTGGCGCGCCGCACGTTCTACAAGTACTTCCGCAGCAAGGAGGAGGTCCTGGCCGCGATCTACGAGCTCGCCACCAGCGAGCTGATCGACGTGATCCAGAGCGCAGGCTCCGAGGCGCCCGGCGATCCGCTCGACGCGATCCGAGACGGCCTCGACGCCTACCTCGACTATCACGTCGCCAACGCCCGACTTCTCCGCGTGCTGGTCCAGCAGGCGATCCGCCTCGACTCCCCGCTCGCGGTGCATCGCCGTCGTTTCCGGGAACAATTGATCCGGCTGCTCGACGCGGCGGTTCAGGCCAGCACGGGAGAGATCCTCGATCCCATGTTCTTCGCCGCGCTCATCTCCGCGGTGGAGGGCGTGTCGCTCGACTTGCTCTCGAGCGACCCGAGCGAGACCGAGGTCGATCGCGCGAAGTCGGCCCTCCACTCGATCCTCGAGCGGACGCTGCGCCCCGGCTGATCCTCACTGTGGATACAGGTAGCCCTCGACGCGCTCGAGGTTGTAGCCGTACACGCCCGCCGCGATCCAGGCCTCGTTCGGGTCCGCCGTGTAGAAGTGATCGAGCAAGCTCGGATTCCACATCCTGTAGAGCGGGATGCTGCCGGCGACCCGCTGCGGGAACAGGTATCCGGTGACGCTGCCGAAGACGTAGCCGAAGTACGCGTAGCCACCGTCGTTGCGGTCGACGGTGTACAGGTGATCGCCGAGCGCGGGGTGGTCGTACCTGAAGAGGGCGACGGAGCCCGGGCGCTGATCCGGCAGCACCCTGCCGGTCACGCCCTCCTCGTGGTAACCGCCGGCCGCGGCGAAGGCCTGCTCGTCCGCCCTCGTCGTGTAGAAGTGGTTCTGCACGCTTGCGCTGTACATGCGGTGAAGCGGCACTGCGCCGCGCGCTTGGGCGATCTGCCGTCCGATCCAGGTGGCGACGAGATCGACGCGCGCCAGGAGCTCTCGCCCATACTGGCCTGCGTTGGGGTTCAGCGCCGATGCGACGGCGACGATGGTGTGCGGCGACGAGGCCGGGACCACGACCGGGCCTCCGGAGTCACCGCCCTCGATGAGGTCGTAGTCGACGACGTAGTCGTGCGGCCACCCCACGCCGCTGCCGTTCTCGACCGGCACCCGCGCACCGACGAACAGATCGGTGTACGAGATGCTGCCGTTCCTCACGCGGCCGATGTTCACGACCGACGCGCCGGCGTCGAGCGGAGCGGTCGCGAGCGCGGGGTAGGCGGTGAGCGCGACCGGCTCCGTGAGGAACAGCAGGCCAACGTCGTGGGCCTGTCGCGACAGGTTGTCCCGATCGATCGGCTCGTACGCGGCGCCGTGCGAGACGTACGCGTGAACACCGCCCGGGGCCGCGTAGGGAAGCGTGACCTGCCAGGCGACGAAGCCCGAGACACAGTGCCCTGCCGTGAGGACCACGGTCGGCGCGATCAGCGCGCCCGAGCAGACGTACCGCGTCCCGTCGCCCGGCCACGCGAAGATCAGCGCTGCCTCCGGATACTGCGTCGCTTTGCCCGACGGGGCGACGATCGATTCGGTGTCGACGCTCTCGTCCGGCTCGGGCCCGCACCCGCCGGCGGCGAGGATCGCAGCGAGCCCCAGCGTTCCAACAGACAGTGTACTCCCCATGATGTACGTACCTCCTCCCTTGCTTGGACAACCGACACACCGAAGGTGTGACCGGTGGAGGTCAGCGGTCGGGGACCGACAGGTCACCCTGCATCGCCACGCTCACGTGCCCCGCCTCGCTCTCCTCGATGAGCGAGAGGTGCCCGTCCCCCTGGTGGCCGTGGCGCGCCTCGATCGCGTCGATCGCTCTGCGCAGGTAGAAGCTGAGCCGCGGGACGTCCGCGAGTGCGGGCGCGCGCCGCCGGAGCGCGGCGACTCCGAAGAGGGTCCCGATCGAGGCCAGCACCTGGAGCGCGGGCTGGACCACCTCGAGGCGCGCGGAGGCGAACAACGCCTCGAGGGCCTCCTGCTCCGTGATCCGATCGAGGCTGCCCGCGTGCGCCGCCGCGACCAGCCGGAGGCGAGGATCGGGGTCGCGCAACGCGCGGATGGCGGCACGCAAGGCCCCGGGCTGGTGGAGGAGCAGGAGCAGGTTCTCGAGCCTCACCGACGGATCGGGGTCGTTATCCACGTTCGCCCCGATCAGCTCGATCGTGTCCTGATTGTCGAATGGGAGGACGTCGGCGAGCCGCAGGGCGGAGTGGACCTGAGAGACCACGCAGTCGAGCTGCTCCGGGAGCAGCGGGAACCAGAACCCGGCGGCCACGATCTTCCCCTCGCTGACGCAGAGCTGATCTTCGCGCGCCGATTTCAAGACGTCGCGCGTCTCGAGCCTCATCGCCGCCGCGACGTGCAGCGGCGAGCCGCCGACGCTGTAGATTGCATCGCACGCGAGATCGCCCGTGGGCCGGCCGGGACGAGTGCACAGGAGCCGGGGTGCGATCCAGAGCGCTGGCGTCAACGCGCAGGTCGGGATCACTTCGACCTGGAGATAGTTGAAGAACGGGGAGGAGAACGTGACGCGGTGACCGGCGACGGAACCTTCCAGCCGCTGGTGGCCGAACATCGACGGCCCGCTCAGGATCTCGATGCCCAGGTGGTTCGCGAGCGTGCGGAACGTCTGCCGGAGCTTGCGTCCGTTGTTCCACTCGAGCGAGAGCGCAGAGGCCACCCCGAACCCAACCGCAAAAGGCAGGATCCCCAGCACCACCCGTCGAGGATGGCGACGACCCCGGTCGCGGTCAATGGGTCGGCGACAATGCAACCTAACTTGCGAAATGGGACCGCGAGCCGAACAGCGGCTGCAGGACGAAATAGGCAAGCGTTCCCGACACCATGCCGGGCAGCACATCGTAGACGGCACTGGAGAGCTGGAGGCCGTAGCGCCATCCGATCACGGCGGCGATTCCGGTCAGCATCATCCCGATCGCCGTGGCCGGATGCACCGGGCGGCCGAGCACACGCAGCAGGAGCAGCGGTCCCAGGCCCGAGGCGAGCGCCGACCAGGAGAGCGTGACCAGCTGGAAGACGTTGTCGGTGCCGTACAGCGCGATCAAAAGCGCGGCCACGGTCACCACGATCGTGCCCATCTTTCCGATCGCGTAGGCGTGCTTGCTTCGCGGAAGCACGTCCTGGGTGAGGGAGGCCGCACAGGACAGCACCTGTGAGTCTGCGGTCGACATGGTCGCCGAGAAGAGCCCAGCCAGGACCAGACCGACGAAGATCGCGGGCAGCAGCTGCAACGAGAGGAGGGGGAGGGCGAGCTCTTCGTCGAAGCTCGAGGCTGCGTGCCCACCGTCGAGGAGCGCGCGGCAGGCGACGCCCACCAGGATGCAGATCGCCGCGAAGAGCGCGTTCCAGAGGTTGTAGATGCGTCGGGCCGTCGGCATGTCGGCCGGAGAGCGGATCGTCATGGCCCGGACCATGATGTGCGGCTGGCCGATCGCGCCGACGCCGGCGACGAACCAGCCGACCAGATAGAGCCCGAATCCCAGCTTGAGATCCTGCGGCATGAAGGTGGTCAGCTTCGGATCGATCGCGTCCAGGCGGGCCCACAGGTTGCTCCATCCTCCGGTATGGACGACCGCCGTGACCAGCAGGAGGATCATGGACCCGATCATCACCATCGACTGGGCGGCGTCGGTCCAGATGGAGGCGCGGATGCCGCCAGCGTAGCAGTACACCACGATGATGACCGCGCCGATGATCGCGCCGGTCGCGTGCGGCCAGCCGAAGAGCGCCTGGAGCGCCTTGCTCCCGGCGCTCAGCTGCGCCGCCGAATAGGTGCCCAGAAAGATCACCACGATGAGACCGGCGACCAGCGCGACCGGACGCGAGAGCGCGCCGTCCCGCCCTTGGGCCAGGAACGTCGGAATCGTGTGCGCATTGAACCTCTCGGTGCTTCGGCGCAGCCGCTCGTGGACGAAGTACCAGGTGAGCCAGTCGCCTAACACCCAGCCGACCATCAGCCACATCGCTGAGATTCCGGCCGTATAGGTGGCGCCGATGAGGCCGATGAACATGAAGCCGCTGTTGTTGCTGGCCACCGCCGACAGGGCCGCCAGCCACGGGCTCACGGAGCGTCCCGCCAGGAGATAATCGGTCTCCGAGTTGGTCGCGCGCGTCGCCGACCAGGCGCCGATGCCCACGAACACGAGCAGGAACGCGACGAACGATCCAGCGACCCAGAGGTCGAGTCCCTGCGCCATCGCGCGCGAGTGTCCCGGATGGTGCAGAGGGCGCCCATCGAAAAGTGCCGTTCGTGTGCTCGCATGTCGCACTGGAGGCGTGGGACGGCCGCGCGATTGACCGGCCCGACGCCGCCGACAACCCTTCCCGCCATGCGTCCCCTCGTGCTGGTCCTATCGACGGTCTTCGGGCTGGCGGCTTGCAGCGCGGATCCGCTGTTCGAGCAGCCTCCCGACGTTGGCTCGGCGAGCGACGATGCCTCGGCGCCCGAGGACGGCGCCCTCGGGAAGCCGGCAGACGCGGCCGTGGACGCTGACGCCGGCGCCGAGGTCCCGGACGCCGGCGCCATCGACTCGGGCACCTCGGCGGACGCCGGAGCGCCAATCGAGCCCACCGAGCCCCCGCCGAATCCGCCCCTACTCGGGCGGCGCGTGTCCCCTGCTCTCGGCCGGCCCCACCTCGGCGAGCGGGCTGAACGAGGGCTTCGTGTCCGCGGGCGACACGCGGAGCTTCCGGCTCCTGGTACCGATGAGCTACGACGGCTCGCAGCCGATGCCGCTGGTGTTCGCGTGGCACTGGCTCAACGCGAGCAGCAACTCGTTCGTGCAGGACGGCGAGCTCGAGAGTGCGATCGAGGAGATGGGCTTCATCGCGGTCCTCCCGGACAAGCTCCTCAAGGCCAACGGAGACAAGGCGTATCTGTTCGACTGGCCCTTCGTCGAGGTCAGCAACGCCGAGAAGGAGCTCACCTTCTTCGACGACATGCTGAGCTGCGTGAGCGAGCAATTCTCGATCGATCCCACGCGCGTCTACGGCATCGGCGTGAGCGCGGGCGCGCTCTGGCTCACGTACCTGATGTCGACCGATCGCATCGACTACCTGGCGGCGGCCGAGTCGCTATCCGGCGGGCTCGGTGAGGTCGCGGGCGCCTGGGAGATGCAGTTCACGCCGCGCCCGCACAAGTTTCCGGCGGTCGTGCTCTGGGGCGGTCCGACCGACTGGCTGGGCGTGAACTTCGCCGAGGCCTCGATGCGCCTTCGGGATGCCTTGCTCATCGACGGGCACTTCGTCGTGGTCTGCACGCACGACGCAGGTCATGCGGTTCCGCCGATCGACGCGCCGCCCTGGAGCAACACGCGATTCTGGTCGCTCTGGCGGTTCATGCTCGATCATCCCTACGCTGTACGTCCCTCGCCCTACGAGAGCACCGGATTGCCGGCCGGCTTCCCCGATTGGTGCAGCCTCCCCTGACGATCCGGATCGCGGTGTTATACTCGGAGGAATGAAGAACTCCGGGACGGCCTACCTGCTGGCTCTGCTCGGCTTTCTCTCTCCGGTCGCCGGGATCCACCGCTTCTATCTAGGTCGACCGATCAGCGGCTTGTTCTACCTGATGACCTGGGGCTTTCTGGGCCTGGGCACGCTGATCGATCTCTTCCTCATCCCGCGCATGGTCGACGACGAGAACCGGCGTCTGCTCTACCCCGGACATCCGATCCAAGGAGTCGGCGCGCTTCCCGCCGGCGCCCCGACCATGATCGCGCCGGCGTCCCCGCTCACCCCTGAGCACCAGATCCTCCGCTGCGCGCGGGAGAACGCGGGTGTCCTCACCGTCGAGATGGTGGCCCTCCATTCCGGGATGAGCCTCGCGAAGGCCAAGAAGGAGCTGGAGAGGCTGCGCGAGGACGGCTTCTGCTCGGTCGACGTGAGCACCGAGGGCAGCAAGCTCTACATCTTCCAGGGTCTTCGCTCCACCACGCCGCTCGACATCCTCTGAGTCGGTCGGCCGGTTGACGCCGTTCTCCGGTTGGCATGTGCTCCCAGGGCTGCGGGATGATCAGCTTCGATCCGAACCAATACTTCTTCTGGCTGATCGTCGTCTCGACGCTCTGCTTCGCGCTCGAACGCACTTTCCCCTGGCGCGGCACGCAAGCCGCCTTTCGCAAGGGGTTCGGTCAGGACCTGTTCTGGCTCTTCTTCAACGGACACTTCGCAGCGCTCATCCTGGCGGTGCCGGTGGCCTGGCTCCTGACGCACATCCGCGCGGTCCTCCTCGCGGTCCACCTCAGCCCGCCCGAGGCTGCCGAGCTCCTCACCGGCACGCCCCCGTGGGTGCAGCTGACGGTGCTCTTCGTGGTGCAAGACTTCCTGCAGTGGTGCATCCACAACCTGCTCCACCGCGTGCCGTGGCTGTGGCAGTTCCACAAGGTCCACCACAGCATCGAAGAGCTCGACTGGATTGGAAACTTCCGCTTCCACTGGATGGAGCTCGTCGTCTACCGGGGCCTCACCTATCTGCCGCTGGCGATCCTCGGCGTCGATGGCCGGGTGCTCCTCGTCAACGCGGTGATCGGGACGCTGTTCGGACACCTCAACCACGCGAACCTCCGGCTCGACTGGGGACCGTTCAAGTACGTCCTCAACTCGCCGCGCTTCCACGTGTGGCATCACGATCGGATTCTCCGCAGCGGCAAGGGCACGAACTACGCCATCGTGCTCTCGATCTGGGACTGGATCTTCGGGACTGCCTACTGGCCGGGCGGCAACAAGCAGCCGGCCGCGCTCGGCTTCGAAGGCGATGACTACTTCCCGTCCTCGCTGGTGGGCCGCTTCACCTATCCGGTGCTGCGTTGGCTCAGGAAGTCGTCTTGAGCATCTTCTGGAGCGGCTCCCAGTAGTTTGCGTGCCAGCCCTTCTCGAGGTGCTCGCCCTGATCGTCCGGGAACCGAGCGTGATCGAGCAAAACGCCGGTGCGCTTGCCCTCCGGGCGAAGCTCGAAGCGCACGATCGAGTACAGACCCGCCGCCCAGCTCTTCGCTCTCCACGCCTGGACCAAGCGTTCGCCGGGAACGCGCTCCACGTTGCGCCCCACGAGTCGAGCCAGGAGATGCCGACGCGGAGCGCGTCACGGTCGAGTTTCGCGCGCAGGGCGCGAAGACCGAGGTCGTCGTCACGCACGAGCGCATCGCCGACGAACGCACGCGACAAGACCACCAAATGGGTCGGGAGGGCTGCCTCGACGGCCTGGCCGCTCACGTGTGATCCGCCGGCCAGCGGTAGAGCTGGGCCTCCCCCGCCAGCCCGCCCAGCGGCCGGCTGGCGGCGGCCGTCCGATCCCTGAAGCCGAAGCAGAGCGTGACTACCGGCGTCCCACGGCGAAGCTGCTGGTCGAGGAGCGTCGCCAGGCCCTTCATGGGCGCGATCATCAGGTACGCCGTCACGGCATCGGCGTCGGCGAGCGCGGCCCGCCGATAGTCGCCGCGTACGATCCGGATGCGCGCGTCGTTGCGGGTCCGGAGCTTCGCGATCCACGAGGGCAGCGGCGAGATCTCGTAGCCGACGATCGTGGCCTCGGGAAACGCGCGCGCCAGACCGAGGGCGAGCGAGCCCCAGCCACAGCCCAGCTCGTAGATCCGCGCCTGGTGCGGAAGCCCCGCCTCCGCCAGGAGGGCTACGATGGTCTCGATCTCGCCCGACGTCGAGGGCACCGGTGGAACACCGGTCTTCGCGTGGTACCAGAGGATCGAGAGCGCGGCGGCGGCGACCACCGCGAGCACCACCAGCGAGCTCACCCCGTGCCGAGCTCGCGGGCGAAGGCGCGACCGAAGTCCCCGACGGCGTCCGCGACGGGCTTGAGGATCCCGCGGCCGTGGTCGAGGACCCGGACCGCTCCGTTGCCGGCGTCGACCGTGTCGAAGTGCCGGTAGTAGAGCTCGGGTCCCAGGACGTGCTCGCGTCCGCGGCCGTCGGGGGTCAGGTGGGTCACGGCCATGGTCATGAGCCTGACCATGTGGCTGGCTCTGGGCGGGACCCCTCGCTGATCGGGCGTCCCGTGCCGATCGCGCGCCGGATCGCCCCGTCAACCTGCTCTCGGGTTGCGCCGTGCACGAGGTATCCCTCCGAGGTCTTTTGGACTCGTGCCACGTCTTTTCGTATCGGATGAGCACCGAGGGTTGATGCGGAAGAAACAACATCGGGCACCGAACTCCTGGGCACGGGGATTGCTCTTCGAGTAGGAGTGCTCAGCCGGAACCGCACGCTTCGAGTCGTCGAGTGGGTCCTGGTGCCCCCGCTCGCGCTCTGGCTGGGCTACCTGATCTTCGCAAATCTCTACCTCAACGCGAACGGTATCGAGCTCACGCTCGAGGCCGTCGACGATGTTGCCGACGTCGATCTCGGCTCCGCGTTCACTTGGTGGCCCGGGTACGTCATCGCGAAGGACCTGCGAGTGATCGTCCACGACTCCAACGTCGAGATGGATCTCCGCATAGAGGACGTGCACGCGAACGTCACGCTGACGTCGCTCTTTTCAAAGGAGTTCGAGACGCGCACCGCGACGGTCGGCGGGGTGTCGCTCCGGCTGCGCAAGACTCGGCCGCTCGCCGGCCTTTGCCGTCAGCCGCGCGGGCTGCCGCCGATCGATGGCCTCGCGCTGCCGCCGGGGGCTGGGCGCCGGAAGTGTCGTGACCAGGTCGATACCGCGCACCGGCGCGTCGGTCCGCCCACGCCGGCCGAGCGGCTCTTTCGCGTCCGGCTCGGCGGCCTGGTCATCCACGACCTTCGGGAGATCTGGATCGAGCCCTATCGCGTGACGGGAGCGATCGAGGCGTCGGGACGAATGAACTTCTGGCCGAAGAAGGAGGTCGGTTTTGCGATCGCCTCTCTTCGTGCGAGCGGGGTTGCGCTCGACATGGCCCAGGCGCGGCGGATCGAGGGCGCCGAGGTCACGGTCCGCGGGGCGATGGACAACCTCCAGATACAGCACGCCCCCTCTGCGACAATCTGGCGGGCGATCTCGATGCGGGCCAAGCTGAAGGTGCGCGATGTCGACCTCCAGCTGGTCGAGCGGATGATCTCGAACGCGGGACCGATCGCGCCGCCGAAGCTTCCTCACGTCGAAGGGCGAGCCCTGCTCGACGGAGAGCTGGTCATCCAGCGGGGCTGGACGCGGCGCGTGCGCGTCCATGCGGCGGCGATGCAGGCCAGCCTGCGGCTGGTGGAACGGACGATCTCCGGGCACGCCGTCGCTGATCTGACTCTGGTACCCGCCCCGGGTGGCCCCGGAGTGCTGGCGGTGAAGCAGGCGAGGGTGGTGCTGACCGACGTCGGGATCTCGGGCGATGACGGCGTGGAGCGCTTCGAGGACGAGAAGCTGGAGGTGAACGCGCGCGGCGAGACCGTGCTGTCGCCGGCCAAGAAGCGGCTGAGCGTGAAGATCCACGCCCGCTCGCGCCGGAGCGAGCCCCTGTTGGAGCTGATGCCGGGGGGCTTCAAGAAGGCCATCGCGAAGCTCCTCATCGACGACGACGCGCCGGCCACCGTGATCGCCGAGCTCTCCGTCGACGAAGATGTTGCCCGCTTCGAGCATCTGCTCCTCCAGGCGGGCGAGCTGCGAGTGGAAGGCCGCATGCGGCTCGCCCCTGATCCCGGCGGCCGGGCGCGGGTCTCGTACCGGGGTATCGAGCTCAACGTGGACCTTTGACGTCTCCACGCGTTGCGCTGGCCTTTCCCCCTCCCCCTGAGGTACGAAGGGAGCGCGGATCGTTTGCGCACGAATGGCCCGCGTGACGGAGCGCCGTCTACAGAAAGGGCTGAGCATGCACTCGTTCGCAGATCGACCCGCCGCGGTCGTCGATACCGAGCCCCCGTGGGACATCACGGATCCGCAACGGGCGGAGATCCGGTTGGGCCGCCTGAAGCAGGAGCTGATCGACGACCCCGCCCAGCGCGCTCGCGCGATCGAGGCCGCGACTCAGCTCGCGCGTGCCCAGGCCCTCCAGGGCAAGCTGGCGGAGGCCGATCGCACCCTCGACGAAGCCGAGCGTCTGCTCCCCGCGGTCACCGAGCTCCGCCCGCGGCTGCGTACGCTGCTCGAGCGCGGGCGACTGCTCGTGCTCCGGAAGACGCCCATGGAGGCACGCAATCGCTTTCTCGAGGTCTGGACGCTGGCGACCGAGGCAGACGACGACTTCAACGCGATCGACGCCGCCCAGATGATGTCGGTGGTCGAGACCAAGAAGAAGAAGAGCGAGTGGACCATTCGCGCGCTGGCGATGGCCGAGGCTTCGAAGGACCCGCGCGTGCGATCCTGGTGCGGACACCTCCACGCCGATCTCGGCTGGCACTTCGCCGAGCTGCTCCAGCTCGACCGCGCGCTGGAGAGCTTCCAGAGAGCGGCGTCCTGCTTCGCGCTCGAGGGCTCACCTCGGAATGCGAGCATGGCGCGCTGCTGGGCGGCGCGAACCCTCCGCATGATGGACCGCGTCGAAGAGGCGCTCACCATGCAGCAGGAGGTCCAGCTCGAGCTCAAGCAGCTCGGAGTGTCCGACGGCGTCGTGCTCGAGGAGATTGGCGAGTGCCTTCGCAGCCTGAAGCGGAACGAGGAGTCTCAGAGCTACTTCAAACGCGCCTATGATCTTCTCTCCACGGAGGAGTGGCTCACGAACAACGAGCCGGCGCGTATCAAGCGTTTGAAGACGCTGGGCAACGTCAAGCAGGCCTGACGCTGGAGCCCATTCGAGTCAAGTATCCGCCCCGCTCGGCGTTCTTCGACGAGCTGCAGCGACGAGTCAATCTCGACTTCGAACGCACCGGTCTCTCCTCGAAGGGCGACCTCCGGATGTTCGCGAAGACCGGCCTCATCCTGGCCTGGTTTGCAGCCTCTTACCTGCTGATGGTCTTCGTCGCTACGGAGCTCTGGCAGGGGTTGCTGCTCTCGGTCTCGCTCGGGCTCGCCATGGCCGGGATCGGCTTCTCGATCCAGCACGACGCCAATCACGGCGGCTTTTCCGAGTCCAACCGCACCAACCGGCTCTTCGCGCTCACGCTCGATCTCCTTGGCGGGAGCTCGCACTACTGGACGCTCAAGCACAACGTCGTCCATCACACGTATCCCAACCTCGCGGGGCTCGACGACGACATCGATCTCGGGCCGCTCGCCCGACTCGCGCCCCTCCAGCGACGGCGCGGATGGCATCGTCACCAGGCGCTCTACATCTGGGCGTTGTACGCGATGCTCGCGTTCAAGTGGCATTTCTTCGACGACTTCCGCGCGCTCGTGACCGGGCGGATCGGCGTGCACCGAGTGCCCAGACTCCGCACCGGGAGTCTCGTCACGATCATCGCCGGCAAGATCGTCTTCTTCTCCTGGGCGCTCGCGCTCCCGCTCATGCTCCACCCGGTCGGGACGGTCGTGTTGTTCTTCGCGATCACTTCGATGACGCTGGGCTTCACGCTCGCAGTGGTGTTCCAGCTCGCGCACTGCGTGGAGGAGGCCGGCTTTCCCTCCGCGTGGCGGGCCTCGGGCAAGCTCGAGGTGGACTGGGCCACGCACCAGATGGATTCGACGGTCGACTTCGCCCGGAACAGTCGATGGCTGACCTGGTATGTGGGCGGCCTCAACCTCCAGATCGAGCATCACCTGTTCCCGCGGGTGTGCCACGTTCACTACCCGCGGATCGCCCGGATCGTGGAGAAGACCTGCGGCGAGTTCGGGATCCGCTACCGCACGAACGCGACGCTCTCCGGCGCCCTCCGCTCGCACTGGCGATGGCTCGATCGAATGGGCGACGTGCTGCCGCTGCCGGTTACGGCCTCGACAGGAGCGGCTCCAGCTGATCGTGCACCGGAACGAACGTGAGGACGTCGTCACAATCGATCCCGTCGGAGGGCCCGCTCACGTACCCGCCCGCACCGATCCCCACCAGGCGATCGCGCGCGTACAGCGGGGTGCCATTCTCGCCGTGACAAGGGACGGTCCCCTCGGGGAAGCGAACGCTGATCAGATCGGGTGGTCCGCCCTCCACCCACGTTCCCTCGACGGTGGTCTGCTCGAACGAGTCTCCGCGGCTCGCGTACTCCGAGGTCATCATCGAGAGCGGCCCGCTCGGATCGTCTCCGGTCTTCGCGGGCGCGTGGTCTTCGATCGGTGACGCCAGCGTGAGCACTGCCAGGTTCATCGTCGGATCGAACGTGTCAGCGTAGCGTGGATGGATGCGGGCGGAGCGAATCTCGGTCGCGCGCCCGGAGCGGCGGGTGTCGAACGTGAATCGCAGGTTCTCGAACGCTCGATCCTTCACGCAGTGGGCCGCGGTCAGCACGAGGTCCGGCTCGATGAGGACGGCGCCGCACCACGGATCCACGAGCGAGGTCTCGTACAGGAGCACGCCCGAGGATCCCTGAACGATCGGGCTCGCGATCGTAGCGTGCTCGCCCTCCGGGGCGGGTTGGCCACAGCCGGCCAGCAGAGAAACCCACAACAACGGCTGGATCGCCCTCACGCCTCCGATGCAGGTGCAACAACCGAGCCCGCGTCGAGCGGCAGTGTTGACTCAGAGGGGCTCGACGCGGCTCTCGGCGAGGGCCTGGTCGAGCGCCGTTGCGAGCGCGCGGCGGCGCGGGCTGGCGTAGATGCTGCCGATCTTCTCTCCGGTCCCGTGGCCCACGAACGTTCGGTCGCCAACCTCGACGGTGACCTCGGCCGAGACGCGCTGCCGTCCGATGGCGACGCCGAGCGTCGCGGGGAGCCACGCGACGACCGCGATGCCGTCCTCGCGCATGGCGTCGTAGATGTCGTATTTCCACTCGAGATCGACCCGCACGCTGACCTTGGCCCGCTGCGCTGCGCCTCCCGAGCGGGCCCCGAGGGCGCGCTCCAGGATCTCGGCGGTCTGGCCCCGGACCTCGCTCGCCAGGGCGGCGTCCGCAGGTCGATCGCCGTCCATGACGATCACGTCTTCGAGCTCCAGGTGCGCAGGAGCGATCGGGAGCGATTCGGGGATGTGGACGGCCGGCGTCGCATACGCGCAGGCGGCGAGGTTCAAGAGGAGCAGAGCGCGGGCGGGCACCGCGATGGAGGAATTCATTGGCAAGTCACTCGTCAGGGGTCGGCGAGAGGCCGCCGGCGTCGTGGGTCAACGAGACCTTGCCGTCGCCGGTCCCGGTAGGCATGGAGAGCGTGCCTCCAGCGACCTCGCGACGCCCTTCGAGGCCAATCCTCTCCTCGTACTCGTTGAGCAATCTCTTGGTCGCCTCGTCGACGATCGCGTTGTCGCCCTCACGCTCGAGGAGACGACCCGCGCGCAGATAGCGGATCCCGACAGCGAAGCCGGAGCTCCACATGAAGACGAGCCAGATTCGACTCTTCACCAGGAACATCGCCGCGAAGAGGAGAGCGATGTAGAGCGTCAGGACCACGTAGCCGGTGAGCTTCGCGCGCCGACTCCACTTCTGGCGGACGCGCCTTTCGACCGAAGCGGGAATCTGCAGGGCCACAGCTTAGTGCTAACCGCCTGGCCGGCGGAGTCAACGTGGTCCGTCCTCGTACCCGGGCGGGCGCTCTTTCGGGCGCCAGCGAAGAAAATAGACCAGCGCGAGGGTGAGCGTCACGAGGCTCCCGATGCCGAGCGTGTAGCAGAACTTCACGAAGAACTCGAGGCGCGTCTCGCCGGCGAAAAAGACGTCCCGGTAGAGCTGGGTTGCCACCGAACCCGTGTAGCCGACGGCGTCGGCCAGGTAGATCGTGAACACCGCGGTGCTGGTCACGCGAGTGTATGCGATCAAACGCTCGAACAGCACCGCGTTGAAGGGCACGTAGGCGAGGTAGGAGCCGAGGCCCGTCGCGATCATCCAGGTCAGGCCGCCGATCAGGTGCATCTCCAGCGCCAGGGTCCCGAGCGCGACGAGGCCCATCCCGGCCAGCATGAGGACGAACGCGGCGATCAGGCCCAGCTTGTTGTGCTTGATCAGCGTGAGCGCGGCCACCGCGATCATCACGCCGAACGCGACCGGGGTTTCGGTGCGCGTGAAGAGCGCGGAGGTGTCGCTCTCGCCGAGCGCCCGGAAGATCTCGATCCCGTAGTTGTCGCGGAAGTCGCGGAAGGCGGTGAGGAACAGGTACGTCCCGATCAGGAGCACCAGGCCGGGGAAAAACGTGCGGAGGAAGTGCCAGCGATCCGCGGACTGCATCTCGTGGCGGGGCGTGCGCAGCGCGATGTCGTCGGCGGACGGCGGAGGGACCTGGTCGAGGAGGTACGCCGACACCAGAAACGGAACCAGGAACACGAGACCGGTGATCGCGGGCATCCACATCTCGGGGACCCCCCCGTCGGTGAGCAGCCAGCGGCCGACGTCCTTCACCATCCCGCTTGCCACGATGAACGAGCAGCTGAGACCCGCCAGCAGGAAGTCAGAGGTCCGCCGTCCCTCCAGGTAAGAGACGCAGAGGCCCCACACCATCCCGAGCGGGACGCCGTTCAGAAGGAGCGCGAGCACCGCCCACGACGGGGGCAGGGCCCCGAACAGGAGCAGCGCCGCCTCCGCCGCCAGGATTAGACCGACCAGCCAGGTGAGGCGCTTGGCCGGTGGCATCTCGCTGTTGATCCGGATCCCGAGAAACTTCGACAGCGTGTAGCCGATCAGCTGGCTGATCACGAAGGCTGTCTTCAGCGTGACCTCGGTTCCCGCGAAAGCGCCGACGTAGGTCCCGGCCGCGAACGGCTTTCGGAACGCGTACATGCAGAAGTAGGTACCGAATGCGGTCGTGGTCGCATAGATGGCGAGCAAGGTCGGCCGAGCCTCGAGCGCGGCCGTCAGGCGCGATTTGGTGGCGCGGGTCATTTCTCCGCGCCGAGGCGAGCAGGCCCGCGGGACGCAGTCAATCATCGCGTCCTAATCCGCGAGCACGCGCTGGGAGTGTGTGGATCGACCAAACGGTTAGGATCTTCGGATGGAGATCATGATCACCGGCGGCACAGGCTTCGTCGGTCGAGCGCTGGCGGCCCGCCTACTTCTCGCGGGTCATCGGGTCCGCGTGTTGACCCGCTCGGTGACGCGCGGGCGGACGGTGTTGGGAGACGAGGTCGAGCTGACGGACCAAGTGTCGGTCGAGGGGTGCGACGCGGTGATCAACCTCGCCGGAGAAGGGATCGCCGACGGGCGCTGGACCAGCTCGAGGAAGCGCGCGCTGGTGGACAGCAGGGTCGGGCTGACCCGTCGGATCGTGAGCGCGATCGGCGCGGCAAAGCTGCGGCCGCGCGTGCTGATCTCGGCCAGCGCGGTGGGCTTCTACGGCGATGGCGGTGAGGCTGAGCTCAGCGAGGAGAGCCCGCGCGGCCACGGCTTTCTCGCCGAGCTCTGCGAGGCGTGGGAGCGGGAGGCCTTGCGCGCAGGCGATCAAGGAGCGCGCGTCGTGGTGGTTCGTCTCGGCGTCGTGCTCGGGCGCGACGGGGGCGCGCTCGAGAAGATGTTGGTCCCGTTCCGCCTCGGCCTCGGCGGGCGGATCGGATCCGGCCGCCAGTTCATGTCCTGGATCCATCTCGCCGATCTGGTCGAGCTCCTGATCCGGGCGATCTCCGACGGCGCGATGCAGGGCGTGTACAACGGCGTGGCTCCCGAGCCCGTGACGAACCGAGCGCTGGCGCGCGCCCTGGGACGAGCGCTCGGCCGGCCGGCGGTGCTGCCGGTGCCCGCGCCGGCGCTCCGGGTGCTCATGGGAGAAGCCGCGAGCGTGCTCCTCACCAGCCAGCGGGCGTTGCCGTCCCGCGCGCTGGAGGCCGGCTTCACCTTCCGCTTCCCCATGCTGGCGGACGCGCTCCACGATCTCCTCGACACACCCTCGCGGAGGGGAGGACGGGCCGATTCGACCACAGCCGCGTGAGCGCTCGAGGCTGCCACAACTGCGGGCAGCTCAATCACGACGGCTGCGACCGGGACGACCACCCGATGTCACTCTACGGCACGCCTGCCGAGGTCGTGGCAACGCTGGTCGGCGCCCCCTCGATCAGCTCGCCCGGCACCCGACCATAGCTTCATCGTACAGAAGCTCGAAGGCCACGTGAGCGCGTCGGAGGGCTCATCCATGCGCGCCTGGCCGCGAGATCCCACAAGACGACATCGATGTCCTGCGGGCGTGGATCGCTCAGGGCGCCCCGGAGCGGTGACAATGCGGCCCGCTCAGTAGCCGAGCAGCTTCTCGTGCAGGTGTCCGTCGCGGACGAAAGTGCGCGCGTGCTTGGCGCGCCGGGCGATCCGCCGTTCGTTGAAGCGGTGTGCGGTGAACCGGGCGGTGGCCGCCAGGGGGAGCGCGCGATCCCCGCGGTCTCGAAAGAGCGGGTCGGACGCGAGTGCCGCCGTGACGCGCTCTGCGGCCATCGTGGTCTTGATCTGGTGCGCGACGAAGATCGGCAGGGTCAGCGAATCCGAGGACACCGATCCGATCAGGCGATCGATGAGGCCCTCCTCGGCAGCGGGGATCTGCGCCCAGCGCTCGACCGGAAGATCCAGCACGCGCGTGTGCTGGACGAAGCGTGCGCTGTGGAAGAGCGCGCGCCGGCTGTCGTCCGTCGGACGCCGCCGCTCGGTCTCGTGGACCGCGTCGGCGTGCGTGAGGTGGTGCGTCACGTCGAGCCACCCGTTCGTGTGCGCGTCGCTGTCCTCGATCGCTGGATCGAATCGCCACAGCCGGTGCGCCGCCGCCAGGCACAGCGCGCGCGCCACCCGATCCGTCGGTACTCGTGCCTCCAGCGCGCCCGACACCGCCCCCAGCGCGTCGTCGAGCGTGCCGTCGAGGACGGCGGCGAGGAACGCGTCCACGTCGAGCGCGGCCGTCGGGTCGGGCGCCGGAGAGCGCCGTCCCTCTCGCGCCGCCATCGCCTTCGCGTACGACCGCATGTATGGGAGTCGATCCTCGCGGGTACCGTACCCGATCATGGACACCAGGCTGGTGAGGATCGGATGCGCCCGCTGCCAGCCGACCGCGGTCAGGAGCTCCTCCGCCTTCACGCAGTAGATGTGCGCATGCCCATAGTCGAGGAAGTGATCGGTCGCCGCGTGCACCAGCCAGGAGAAGACACGCTCGGGACCGGCCCCTGCCGCCAGCGCTCCGCGGAACAGGGCCTCCGCGCCCTCGAGCGCCTCCGCCTCGATGCGCCTCCGGAGCTCCTGCTCCACGCCGTCGAGCGCCGCCACCTTCTCGGGGGCGGGGAAGGTTCGCACCGCGCGCCGCGCGTTCGGCTCGACCATCAGGTTGGCGGCCTCCAGCAGCAGCACGTCCGCCTCTCCCGGACGCCGCCGCACCAGCGCCGCCAGAATCCGCCGCCGTGGCGAGCCCATGATCGAAGCCGTAGGGCACCCGCGCTGCCGCCCACGCCGCGGTCCAGCCGAGCACCGTCTCCGCCGCCTCGTCCGCCCCGAGCAAGCGCTCGATGCACCGCGCCGCGTGGGCCCAGTCCTCCTCGTCGAACGCCTTGTCCAGGCTCTGGTACAGCTTGGGCGTCACGGTGAACGGCGAAGGATCCCGGAGGTCGACCCACACCGCGCCGTCCTCGATGCGCACGGGGTAGGACCGGACATCCTCGCCTCCGAGCACGCAGACCCCGTCGCACAGCCGGAACTTCCAGTTGTGCCACTCGCAGGTGAGCATTCCGTCCTTCACCACGCCCGAGGCGAGCGGATAGCCCTCGTGCGGACACCGGTTGTCCACCGCGTGCACGGTCTCACCGGTCCGGAACAACGCAATCTGTTTTCCGCCCGGCTTCACGGTCTTCGCGGCACCCTCGGCCAGGGCGGCGAGCTCGAGCACCCTCGTCCAACTCGGTACGTCCATGGCGCGATGATGCACGCCGCACCCGGCGGTGCCCATCCCACGGCCAAAGCGTTGGAGGAAGGTCGGCGCATTGTCATCGAGGGCCCGACCCGGGTGTCAACCTAGCTTGCACTCGAGGACGGTTGACCCCGCCCGGTGTTGTTAGCTATACATATGTTCAGTCAACCCGATGGCCAGGGATGCGCCGCGGATCTGCTGCCTCGATCTCGACACGTTCTTCGTCTCGGTCGAGCGGCTGCTCGATCCTTCGCTCGAGGGCCGGCCGGTGATCGTCGGCGGCCGGCCAGGCACCCGCGGCGTGGTGACGGCATGCAGCTACGAGGTGCGTGCGCTCGGCGTGCGGTCCGGGATGTCGCTGACGAAGGCGGCGCAGCTGGCGCCCGACGCGATCTATCTCCCCACGCGCCACGACACCTACGGCGACTACGCGCGGCGCGTGCGAGAGGTGGCGGAGCGCTGGTGCCCGATCGTCCAGGTGGCGAGCATCGACGAGCTCTATATGGACTTCGCCGGTTGCGAGGGCATGTACCGCCAGGCGCCGGACCTCTCGGACGACGCTACCATCCTCCGCGTCGTCTGCGAGATCACCGCCGAGGTCGCGCGCGATGTCGGGCTGCCGTCGAGCGCGGGCATCGCCACCAGCCAATCCATGGCAAAGGTGGCCTGCGGCCTGGCGAAGCCCGCGGGCGTTCGCATGATCCCCTCGGGTCGGGAGGCCGAGGCGCTGTCTTCGCTTCCGGTCCGCAAGCTCCCCGGGATTGGCCCGGTGGCAGAAGCGAAGCTGAACGCGCTCGGCCTCACCACGCTGGGCGAGGTGGCGGCCACGCCGCTCTCGACACTCCGCACGGTCTTCGGCGCCTGGGCGGAGCACGTCAAGGCGAACGCCGCCGGTGAGGGCTCCGGAGATCTGGGAAGAGATCGCCCTGCGTTCCACGAGCACGATCCCGAAGGGGAGGTGGTCGGCACCATCTCCAACGAGCGCACGTTCTCCGAGGACGTGAAGAACCCGGACGTCCTGGAGTCGATGCTCTGCTCTTTGTGCGAGCGCGTCTGCTGGCGGGCGCGCAAGCGTGGCGTCAAGGCGCGCACGGTGACCTTGAAGCTGCGATATTCGAACTTCCAGACCATCTCCCGGTCGCGCACCTTCACCCCCACGTCGTCCGAGCTCGAGCTCTATCCGATCGTCAAGGAGCTCTTCGAGGGCGCGCGCGATCGGTCCCGCCGTGTCCGCCTCCTCGGCCTGGCGCTCTCGAACCTCGCTCGGTTCGACGATCAGCTGGCCCTGTTCCGAACGGGCGACCGCCTGCACCAGACGGTCGACGCGATCCGCGAGCGCTTCGGCTTCGACTCGGTCCGCCTGGCGCGAGGGCGCGGCGCCCGCGGTTGACCTGTCCACTCGGACAGGTTGTCTGCGACCCGGGATCCCGAGCACGATCGCCGGATGGGCGACGAGAAGGAAGACCGACCGCTCTCCTTCGAAGAGGTGCTCGCGGAGGAGATCCAGGCGCTCCGCGGTGTCGACCCGATCCAGAGCGTAGAGGACGCCGATCCGCACAACCTGGTGGGTTTGGCCTTCTCGGGCGGTGGGATCCGGAGCGCCACCTTCAACCTCGGCGTGCTCCAGGGCCTGGCGAAGCTGGGTCTCCTCGACCGGTTCGATTATCTCTCGACCGTCTCTGGAGGCGGGTACATCGGGACGTGGCTCCAGGCGTGGCTCCATCGCACGCGCGAGAAGAAGGAAGAACCACCGCTCCAGATCATTCAGCAGGCGCTCTCCAGCGCCGCCGAACCCCGCGAGATTCGATTCCTACGCGAGTACAGCAATTACCTGACACCGCGCGTCGGCCTCCTCAGCGGCGACACGTGGACGCTCGTGTCGATCTACCTCCGCAACCTCCTCCTCAATCTGGTCGTGACGGTGATGGCCATCGCGAGCGCGCTGTTGATGCTTCACGCGTTCGACCACGCGTTCCAGCTGCTGGCCTACCACCCGCGCTGGGCGCTCGGGACGGCGGCGAGCGCCATCATCGTCGCGATCATCGCCGCCACGCTCAACCTGGTCTCCGACTTCCGGAAGGACCTGAAGCCGTACTTCATCGCGCGTCGGTCCGGCGTCCTGTTCCTGGTGATCGGCCCGATCCTCCTGTCGACCTACGCGGTCAGCGCGTACGGATGGAGCCACTACCACAACCTCGTGAGGCTCAACCTCGCCCCGGGCGTCTGGAGGGGATGGTCCACCTTCATGCTCGTCTATCTGCTGGGGTCGATGATCCCGGCGTTCGTCCGATGGGAGGTCAAGCGAAGGTCGGACCGGTGGAGGGAGGCGATCAAGCCGGGTGACGTCGCCTGGGTGCTGATCGCGACCCTGCTCGGCGCCGGCATCGCCGCCGCGTTCTTCTATGCGTTCGGGCGTGCCATCGAGTCGCTCGGGACGAGCACGTATGTCGGCCGTTTCGGGCCGATCGCGGGACCGCTGGTGCTCTCGCTGGGCATCGGGACCGTGATGGCGATGCACGTCGGGATCGCCGGCAACGCGCTCTCGGAGCAGCTGCGCGAGTGGCAGGCGCGGCTGGTGGGTGTGCTGATCGGGTCGGCCGTCTTGCTCACCCTCGGCAGGCTCATCGCCAGCGTGCGCTACGAGGAGATCGTCGGGTGTGGGACCGTCGCGGTGCCGGCCTGGCTCGGGAGCACGATCGCGAGCGCCTGGGCGGGGCGCCCCGACAGCGGCCCGGTGTCGGCGGTGACGTCGGCCATCCGGAGCATCGTGCTCCGCGTCGGTCCGTACATCTTCGTGATCGGCCTGGTCGTCGGGATCGCGATCCTCGCCAATCTGGTCGTCGACCAGATCCCATGCACACGAACGATGACTCAGATGCTGGTGACGATCGGACTGAGCTTCCTCTGTCTCGCGGTCTCCGCCGTCCTCTCCCTGCGCTTCGGGATCAACGACTTCTCGATCGGGTCCCTCTATCGCAATCGCCTGGTGCGCTGTTATCTGGGGGCGATCCGTTCCGATCAGCGCGAGGTCAACCTCTTCATCGGCTTCTCCGAGGAGGACGACCTCCGCTCGTTGAGCGATCTCGACGCGGCGGTGGCCACGAAGCCCGTGAAGTCGCGACTGGAGCAGCTGTACGATCGCGTGAGAGCGACGCTCGGTGGGGAGGCCAAGGCGACCGCAGAGCCCGCGGCCTCCGACAGCTCGGACGAGGACTACCTGCAACGCACCGCAGCGCGAGCCTCCAAGCCGGCAGGCCCGGAAGACTGTCGCCCCTACCCGATCTATAACGCCACCCTGAACCTCGTGGGCGGCGACAAGCTCGCCTGGCAGCGAAGGCGCGCGCGCCCGTTCGTGTTCACGCCGAAGCACTGCGGGTTCGCGCTCTCGCCGTGGGACACGGACTTCGATCCCGCGGTGCAAGCGTTCCGGCCGGCCTCCAAGTACGCCGCCGGGATCTCGCTCGGCACGGCGATGAGCATCTCCGGCGCGGCGGTCAGCCCGAGCATGGGAGATCGGACCACCCCCGCCCTGGCCTTCCTTCTCACCGTGTTCAACCTGCGGCTCGGGCAGTGGCTCCCCAATCCGAGGCATCCGGAGATCTGGCAGCGTCGAGGCCCGCGCTTCGGGTTGGGTCTGCTCGTCAAGGAGCTGCTCGGAATGACCAACGAGGAGCAGCGGTACGTCTACCTCTCCGACGGAGGGCACTTCGAAAACCTCGGCATCTTCGAGCTGATCCGACGCCGCTGTCGGTTCATCGTGGCGGTCGACGCCGGGGAGGACGCGAAGCGTGAGTTCGCGGATCTCGGGAACGCGATCGAGCGCGTTCGCACGGATCTGGGGTATGAGATCGAGATCGACGTGGAGCCGCTCGAGCTCGACCCCGGCACCTCGCGCTCCCGAGCGCGCTGTGCGGTAGGCGTGATCGACTACGGCAGCACCACCGGGGTGCTGGTCTACGTCAAGGCTACGCTCACGGGCTCCGAGGCGACCGACGTGGTCCGCTACGCGAAGCAGCGGCCGGCGTTTCCGCACGAAAGCACCGCCGATCAGTGGTTCGACGAGACCCAGTTCGAGAGCTACCGGCGTCTCGGGCAGCACACCGCTAACGAGATCTTCGGAGCGCTCGGTGATCGCCAGGAGCTGGCCAGGCTCACCACCGACAAGCTCTTCCTCGGGCTCCACCAGCGCTGGCGGCCCCGCGCCGACGCGGACGAGCGCTTCATCCGCCACACGGAGGACCTCAACCGGATCGCCCGCTCCGTGCGCGACGATCCCCGGCTCGGGTTCATGGCCCTCCAGCTGTTCCCCGAGCTCTGGGACCTGGAGACCTCCACGGGCGCGCCGTTGGATCGCGGAGACTTCGGGCTCCCGGCGTCCGGTGAGGCCCTCCGCTGCGGTTTCTATGTCGCGCACGAGATGATCCAGCTGATGGAGAACGTCTACCTCGACCTGGATCTCGAGACGCAGCTCGACCACCCGGACAATCGCGGCTGGATGAACCTGTTCCGGCGCTGGGCGTGGTCGTCGATGTTCCGTGCGAGCTGGGCGATCAGCGCCAGCACCTTCGGCGCGCGCTTTCAAGCGTTCGCCGAGCGACGCTACGGTCTCGGTACCTCCGAGATCGTGGTGCGAGACCCACTCGCCTCGACGGCCCTCGACCTCGGCGACGAGGAGATCGAATCGAAGACCGGCCTCAACTTCTTCGAGGTCGAGCTCCTCCGACTGTTCCGGGAGCTCCACAAGGAGAGAGGCTTCAGTGTCCTGGCGCTCGCATTTCCCGTGGCGCTTCCTGCTGCGGCGATCAGCGGCAGGGACCAGCATCTGATGATGAACTGCGCGTTCGCGGTGGTCGGTGGCGAGAGGAGGCTCTTCTACTTCCGGGTGCAGGACCACCTGCGAAAGATGGGCGTGGCCCGGCGCGCGCTGGAGCAGCTGCTCCTGACCGAGACCATCACCGCTGACCCCGAGCTGGCGACGTTCGGCGTCGACGTTCCGGATGATCTCCGCGAGCGCGCACAGCGACTCGGCGATGAGGCGGTCGACGCCGGACGGCTGGAGGAGTTCCGTCGGATGTTCGACTCGGTGGTGCGAGACGTGCGATCGAGGAGACCGTCGTGACCTGCGGTGCGAAAGAGACGCGTGGGCAGCTTCGACTCGTTGGTACGGTCGGCCCTTCTTGGCCGATCACCATGAACACGATCACCATGACCGACGGCACGCAGAGCGACCAGGCGCTCCGCACTGGCTCTGCGCGACCCACAAGAACCGCGTCAACGAGGACCTCCTCGCCTTCATCAAGTCGACCCGCCCTTCCACTTGAAGGCGACGGAGCTGAACGCCGATCCCTCGAACGCCGGCAGCACGACCTCCAGCATCCGTCCGCGGAGACACTCCACCGCCCGCGGGCCCAGACCGCGCGTGTCGATCAGCGTCGCGCTGGTGACCAAACCGTTCGGCCGAACGACCCAGTAGACCTTCATCTCCCAGCCCGGCGTCGCGGGGATGCACTTCGACCAGCGCGCGGTCCCCTCGAAGAGCGCCCTCTTGGCCGCGGTCTGATCGATCGCCCCAGTGAAGCGGAGTCCCGAAAGCTTTGGGCCCGGCGCCGCGGGTCGAGGCGTGCGCTCGGTGGCCCGTGCCTTCACCCGTAGCGCGACGGTTGCGGTGCGTGGCAGCGGATCGTTCGCGACGTTCGCGGTCGAATGGTCCACCACCTCCCGGCGGTCGAGAGAGAGCAGGAGGACGCTCAGGATCGCACCGAGCGCGAGCGGAGCGGTCCAGCGGAGCCAGCCTCGCCGGGGGGCCGGCGGCCCGCGCAGCAGCTCGGGCAGCGGAGGCGTGACGTCGGTGGCGTCGGCCGGTGGGCTCTCGACCTCGAGGCTGAGCGAGAGCTGGGCGGACAGGGCGGAGGCGGATGGGTGTCGATCCTCAGGTCGCTTCTCCAGGCAGCGGGCGACCACGCGATCCAGCGACGCGTGCTCGGGCGATGTGCTCCGATCATCGGCAAGACGAGGCGGCGTCTCCTTGACATGCCTCATCATCACCACGAGCGGCTGCGCCTCCGGGAAGAGGCTGTGCCCCGCGAGCATCTCGAAGGCGATCACGCCGAGCGCGTACAGATCGGCGGCCGGGCCCACGTCCTCGCGGCCCAGGCACTGCTCGGGGCTCATGTATTGCGGTGTTCCGAGCACCTGCCCGGTTCCCGTGAGCCCCGGCTCGGGGACGCCCAGGAGCTTCGAGATGCCGAAGTCGAGCACCTTCACCTTCTCCGCGCCCGGCTCGCCGAGAACCAGCACGTTGGCCGGCTTGAGATCGCGATGGACCAGCCCGGCCCGGTGGGCCTCTTCGAGTGACGCGCAGATCTGGGTGAGGAGCGCGACCGCGCGCGCTGGGGCGAGGGGAGCGTCCCGGTCGATGACCTGCTTGAGCGTCAGGCCGCGCAGGAGCTCCATCGCGATGAAGAGCGAGCCGTCGTCGAGCTGACCGGCGTCGTGGACGATGACCGTGTTGGGGGCGGTGAGTCGGCCGAGGTGGCGCGCCTCGCGGAGGAATCGCTCGACGAGATCGGATCGCTGTCCGTCGCGGATCGGCAGGATCTTGACCGCGACCTCGCGCTCGATACCGCGCTGAAAGGCGCGATACACGACGCCCATTCCGCCCGCGCCCAGCCGGCCCAGCAGCAGGTACCGATCGGCGATCAGCCTGCCGAGGAGCGGGTCTCCCTGGTCGATCGGGAGCAAGAGCGACCGATCCGTGGGACAGAGGGAGACGCCGCCCTCGAAGACCTCGAGGCAGGCGGGGCAGACCTTCTTCTGGAGGCTCTCGACGGTGGGCAGGTTCGAAGGATCGACCATCTCGGGCCTCAGAGCCAGTGAAGCATCGTCGCCACGGGCAGCCCGGCGCCCCGCTCCTCGCCCTTGGTCTCGACCCTCGTCTTCCCGCGGAGCTCGGCCACCCGCCGCGCGAGCTCGGCGCCTGCGCGGAGAGAGCCGTCGCCGCCTCGGAGGCCCGAGAGGCCCGAGCGCCCGAGCTCGTCGACCATGGCCTCGCCGCCCAGGTCGAGGCAGCGGGCGATGTGATCGCCGAAGCTCGCGTCGTCGCCGGCGTACCAGGCGGCGATCGCGGCGTTGAGGTGGATCTCGGCTCGCTTCGGCGCCAGGCGGAGCGCCTCCTGATAGCGGTTCAGCGCTTCAGCTGGCTTCGCTTCGAGGAGACCGAGGTTGCCGAGGTTGTTCTTCGCGGCGGCGACGTCCTTACCGGCGGTGACCGCGGCTTCGAAGCGTGCTCGCGCTCCGCTCGCGTCTCCCACCATCGCGAGGAGGAGGCCCTGGCGATTGGGGTCGCCGCCCAGCGCGCGGAGGCGCGACTCGAGCGCCTCGAGCCGAGCGGCCTCAATCGCGTCGACCTCACGGGTGATCGCCTCCGCCGGACCGGGATCCACCCGCGGAGATGGCACGCCGGCGGAGACGAGCTCGACGGGAGCGAAGCGCTTCCAGGCGGCGCGAGGATCGATCGTCTCGAGCTCCCCTCTCTTCGATCGCGCCGAGGCGATCTCAGCGGCGGCCTCCTTCCACGCCTCGAGGAACGGACGGCCGACCTTGGTGGTCTCGATCGGGATGAAGGCGCGGCCCTCGTGCTCGAGGACCATCGTTGGATCCGCGGCGAGGAGGAGCGCGTTGCGCACCGGGAGTCCGCTGTCGACGGCGACGAAGATGTGCTCGCGCGTGGTGACGAGGAGCGTCTCGAGCTCGGCGGCCTCCGCGAGCGCCGCGTAGAGGACGGCCAGGTCGTCGCAGTCGCCGCCGCCGCGAGCGAGCGTCTCCGTCGGGAACTGCACGTAGTCGAGCCCCCCGGTGCGGAACGGGTTCAGCGGGTCCTTCGTGTAGTGGAGGCCCGCGAGCGAGCGGAAGATCGCGACCGGCAGCCGGAGGACGCTGGTCCCGTCCGCGTCACCGGCCGTCGCGGCGATCGACTTGGCCGCGGCCTGGATCGCCTGCGAGCGATGCGTGACGAAGGCCGCGGCGGAGTCAGGCTCTTTCCAGGAGAGAGCGTTCTTGTCGAGCACGACGATCGGGAACGTTCGGGTCTCGTCGAAGTGGAGCTCGCCGGCCTCGTAGCTCAGCGCGACCTGGACCGCGCCTGCCCGGTTCTCGTCGAGTCGAGAGAGCGCGTCGGGGTCGAGGACCACGCGCGGCTCCACGGTGCTCGTCGCTTTGGGTGCGAGGGCGCCGACCTTGGTGTCGAGCGGAGCGCTGGAGAGCCCGACGATCGCGACAGAAGCGATCAGGTTCGTCACCGGGAGTCGGCCGCGGTTCACCAGGACGAGCCGTCCCACCGGTCGATCGACCGCTCCCGCCCGGGCCGGGAAGAGCTCGTCGAATCTTGCGCTCTCGATCTCGATCGGTCGTCGCTCGGCGTCCGAGCTGCGCTTGGGGAGCGTGACCTTGCCGAGGAACGCAGCGTGCTTGCGGATGAGCGCGTCGTAGAGGCCGCGGGCGAGCTGCGAGCCGAGCTCGGCGGCGCACGTCGCGAGCGCGCCGGCCTCGCAGCGCTGGTGGCCGGCGGAGATCGTCTCCTTGGAGATCGCCGCCACGATGCGGAGCTCGAGCTCGAGCTTCGCGCCGGCGCCGTGGACGCTCCCGCTCAGGAGGAGCGTTCGCTCCGGGGGAAGCGCCTGGGCCGCCTCGGCGAAGTCGAGGAACCCCGATTCGAAGAGCGCGGTCTCGAGGATGGATCCGATTGCGTGCGCCTCCCAGCCCTTCACGCCGGAGATCCCTCCCACGCGCATGCCCATCCGGAAGCTCCGTTCGGGCGCGAGCTGCGCCTTGATGGTGCGGTCGGAGTATCCGAACACCAGGACGCCGGACTCGGGCGTTCGGTCGAGCGCGAGCGCGATCGAGCGGGCGCTGCCCGCGGCGTCGAGCGCCAGCTTGGCCAGGCCGCGGTCGGTTGCGAGCACCTCGACGTTCTTCACCTCGGGGAGGCGCTCGACGACCTTCATCACGGCATCGGTCTCCTGGACGCTCTTCACGCCGGCGATGAGGAGCTCGATCCGCTCGGTGGTGCGCTGCGTCGCCAGCGCGGCCAGCACCTGCTGCGCGAGCGCCTCACCGGCGCGGGCGGCTGCTTGCTCGGCGGCTCGCGGAAAGCTGAAGTCCATGCCCGAGCCGCGGGCGGTGAACGCGCCGATCACCTGACCCGTGTCGACTGCGATCAACCGCGCGCGAAGGCCGGCGTCGGCGCGCGCGACGCGACCCTCGAGCATCGTGACCGGCGCGGGATCGATCGAGACGGTCGCGGCGACCAGCACGTCGGCGTCGAGGGCGCTGAGCGCCTTGGGCGGGGCGCCGGCGACGATCTGACCGGGGTCGAGCTCTCTTCGGATCGCCCGGGACTGGGCGTCGTCCACCAGCACCTGGCCTGCTGCGATCAGCGCATTCGAGAGGGAGGTCTCGGAGAAGGATCCGGACGACACGTCGCCCTTCACCTTCTCCTGGAAAGCCGTGGCGAAGCGGAGGGGTCCGCCGCTGGCGGCGGCGGGGACGAGGACGAGGAGGAGCGCGTTGGCGGCGAGGGCTGCGATCCGTTTCATCTCTGTTCCCCTATGCTGAAGCGAACGGTGGAGAAGGAGCCGGTCGGCTCGCCGGCGCGCAGCTCGCCGGCGGCCTCGACGCTCGAGAGGTACGAGCGGGCGCAGGCCACGAACGCGCGCGCTCGGGCGTCGTTGGGCTGCACGCCCCAGGAGTTGATCGCACCGCCCGCGCCCGCGACCAGCACCAGCTCGAGGCGCCGTCCGGCGGTCTCATCGGTCTGGGTGGTGCGGTGGCAGCGAACCAGCTGACGCTCGACGCCCCGGAGGGCCGAAGCCGCGGCAGAAGCCGGGAGCGGACCGGTGGTGCGCGCGGCTCCGAGCACGATCCGTCGAGGCTCGGGCGAACGCGGTGGCGCAGGAGGCGCCGGTTCCAGCGAGGGCGTTTGTTGTGCGAGCGGCGCGACCTCGGGCTCGTGGGCGCGAAAGAGGAAGAGCGCCACGACCGCGATCGCGATCGCCGCGGTCACGAGCGCCGGTGCGAGGAGGCGGGCACCTCGGGCCGGTCGCTCCAGCGAACGCTCGAGGCGGCGCCGCACGCGGGTCTCGGCGCCGGGTGCCGGCGCGATCTCGGAGAGCGCCTGGTAGTCGCGGCGTGCCTCCTCGATCCGCGCCTCGATCCGCTGGCGCACCCGGGCCTCGGCGCCGGGCGGCGCTTCGGTCTCCTCCTTCAGCCGACGCAGGGCGCCGCGGAACCGATTCATGACGCCGGCGCCTCCGCGGTCACCACCGGATCGGGTGCGAGCGACTCGGCCTCAGCAGCCCGCTCGAACTTCGCTCGCGCCAGGCGGAGGCGACTCGCCACCGTACCGACGGGGATCTGGAGGAGCTCGGCCACCTCGGGGCCGGAGCGCTCCTCGACATCGGAGAGGATCAGGACCTCGCGCTGCGCCTCGGGAAGCGTCATCAGCGCGCGCTGTACCCTGCGGGCGGAGTCGGAGAGCTCGTACGCCGAGTCGGGCGCGCGTGCGCTGTCGGTAACCTCGGGGACGGGTCCCGGCACCCAGCGGCGCACCCAGGCTCGCCGTCGATGCTTGGCCAGCACGCGGCGCGTGATCCCGTAGACCCACGACGGGAAGCGGTCGGGGTGCTCGAGCCGATCGAGCGTCCCCAGCAGCACCATGAACGCATCGTGGGCCGCGTCCTCACTGTCGACGCGCGGACCTCCGAGTCGCGCGCACCAGCGGAGGACGATCGGGAGCCAGTCCCGGCACAGCTCGTCGCGTGCGCGGAGGTCCCCCCGGATCACCTCGTCGAGGAGGCCGGGCCGAAGCGTAGGCGTGCTCATCGCCAGATCCGGACGATGAACGGCCGCTCCATGAAGTTGGCGTCGCGCGTGAAGCCCGTGGCGAGGAGGTAGCGATCGCGGTCCAGCGCGAGTCCTTCCGGGAAGAAGGCGCGACCATTCCGCGTGGCAACGCGTGCGATGCCGGCCGTCCCGAACGTGGGATCGAGCCCGCCCCCGTCGACGAAGCGATAGATCACCAGACCGCCGACTTCGCCGGTGAGCACGTAGAAGCCGCCGGCGGGATCGAGGGTGATCGCGGCGAGGATGCCGGGCATCCGGGCCGAGCTCAGACCGCCGGGACCGAACGTCGGGTCCGGCTCGCCGTCCGCGCTCAGGTGATACAGCGCGATGACGCCGCCGAGGTACGTCTGATACGCGACCAGGATAGAGTCGTCGGGCAGAACCGCCACCTTGAAGCTCTGGTTCGCTGCGTTCGGGAGGTGCACGCCGCCCGCCTCGCCGAAGCCGGGGTCGATCACGCCGACGCTGGAGGTTCGCACCACCAGCGTCTCACCGGTCTGATCCGGCAAGACCGCGATCCCGACCAGGATCATGCGGAGGGCAGACTGGAGTGCCATCCCCTGCCATCCCCAGGCGGAGGTGTCGTAGGTGGTGATGCCGAGATCGCGGTTCCCGTCGTCGTCGTAGCCGAGGAGGATTCCGTAGTCGTCGGGCGCGAACGCCGAGCTGGCGATCCCGGCGGTGAGGATCTCGCCGTCGCTCCGCAGCGCGAGCGTGTGCATGAGGTCTTGCTCGATGCCCGCGGTCGCGCTCTCCGTATAGACCTGGCGCCCGCCCCCGAAGACAGGATCGAAGCTCCCATCCTCGAGGAGCCGCGTCACGACGGGCTTGTGGAGCCCGACCGCGGCGGCGCCGGCGACGACGATCCGGTTCTCGCGATCGATCGCCACGCCGATGCCGTAGCCGTCGCTGGAGAGCGCCGGGTTCTGGGTCACGTTGCGGTAGCCGGTCCCATCGAAGCTGGTGTCGACCGCACCCTGGGCGGTCCAGCGGAACACCGTGATCCCTTGCGATGCGCCGGCCACGAGTATCCGGCGGCGGGCATCGAGCGTGAGCGCGAGCCCCTCGCCCGTCACGGGCTGCTCGCGAGCGAACCCGCCGTCGCCGAAGAGAACGTCGAGCGATCCGGACGGTCCGCGCACCAGGGAGATCGAGCGGCGCAAAGGCGGTGACGCCGCCGGACGCGGCGCGGATCCTCACCGTGTAGAGGCCCTGCGGTGCCGTGGCGGTGGCGGAGAAGCGGATCGTGGTGCGGTCGACGCCCTCGGCCAGGCGGGGCGAGGTGGAGGCGACGCCGGGCGGCAGCTCGACGGCGCCGAGCTCGACCTCCCCCAGCGGGCCGCCGCGGATCACCGTCACCTCGGCCTCGAGCGCGCTCCGTAGGATCAGCTCCGCGCGGGTGGCGGTCAGTACGAGCGCCAGCGCGGACGGTCCTGCGTCCACGTCGCCGCCGTCGGGCGCCGCCGCATCGGGGCGCGCGCCGGCGTCGCCCGATGCATCCGTCCGCGCTCCGGTGTCCTCCTGGGCGGAGGATCCTCCGCAGCCGTAGGAGGCGAGGAACGTCAGCAAGAGGCATCGATTCATCGGTGGAACCTCAGTTCGAGCTCGAGATAGTCGGCGGCGACGGCGGGGAGGACGCTGCCCGCGGCGAGCGTCCCCTTGGGGACGAGGAGCGCGTACACCTCGAGGTCGGACGTCACGTAGCGGAAGGGTTCGCTCGGCGAAGCGCGAAGCTCCCCGGGGCGATCGAGCGGGCTCGCGTTCTGGGCGACGGATCGCCACGCGCCGGACCATGCGTCCCACAGCCACAGCTCGGCGCCCTCTCGCGCGGCGGGGCCGTCGTTGCCCTCGGCGCCGGCCACGGCCTCGATCTCGAGGGCATCAATCGGCGTCGGCGTCGCGAAGGCGTCGCCGAGATCGAAGGCGAACAGGACTCCGGGGCGTTGCTCGGGATCCATGTCGAGGAGCCAGGTGTCACCGAGGTCGGGACCGATGGAGACGTGGCCGCCGAACACGAGCAGCTCGCGGCGACTCGGATCGTGAACGACGCCTGCGCCCGTTCGAGGACGGGGCGCGAGCCCGGTGATCGGCGGCGCATCCCACCGCGTGCCGTCCCACTCCCAGACGTCGGAGAGCTCGCTCGCTCCCACCTGGAGATGGCCGCCGAACAGCACCGCGCGACCGCGAAGCGTGTCGCTCGTGAAGCCGAAGCCCTGGCGCGCACCGGGATCGACGGGCGGGCTGGTGAGGATCCACCGCGCGCCGTCCCACTCCCAGGTGTCCGCGTTCGCGCCCAGGCCGGCGAAGAGCACCGCGCGCTGGTGGAGCGCGTCGAAGGCCAGCGCCCCTCCGCCGGACGCAGCGGGGATGAGCCCGGTCGGCGTCGCCTCGCGCCAGTCCCCGTCTTCGCGGACCCAGGTGCGGCTGGTGGCGCCGCTGCCGGTGAGGAGCACCAGGCCGTCGCCGGGACCGCTCCCCATCGCGACCAGCGGATCCGTCGCGCCAATCGACGCCTGCATGGACCAGTCCGCGCCGTCCCACGCCCAGGTCTCGCCGTTGAAGAGGACGAGCGTGTCACGCGATCGATCGTATGCGAGCGCGCCCAGCGCGTTCGGGCCTCCGCTCGGAGGGGTGACCTCCTCCCAGCGCCAGCCATTCCAGGTCCAGGTGTCGGCGAGACCCGGACCGCCGAAGAGGACGGCGCGCTCGTGGGCTTCGTCGTAGCCGATCACTGTGCGGCGTGCGCTGGGCGCGAGGCCGTTCGGTGTCAGCTCGCTCCACTCGGTGCCGTCCCAGGCCCAGGTGTCGGGGCGCAGCCAGCTGGGAAACGGGATCTCTTCGCCGCGACCAGCGATCAGGACGGTCGCGTGCAGGTTCGGATCGTAGGCCATCTTCGAGGCGTGGCGCGGATCGGGGCGGGGGCCGAGGGGTGCTCGGTGCGTCCATCGAAGCCCGTCCCACTCCCAGACCTCGTCGTCGTCGGTGAGGTTCGCGACGATGCCGCCGAAGAGGACCACGCGCCCGCGACCCGCGTCGTACGTGAAGCCCGACTGCTGCCGCCATCCGGGCGAGGTCGTGCCCGTGTCGATGGGCAGCCAGGTGTCCCCGTCGAGCTCCCAGGTGTCGGTGAGCGGCCCCTGCATCCCGCTCACGCCGGTGTCGCCATATCCGCCGTAGAGCACGATCCGCCCGCGCGCGGCGTCGAAGGCCATCATGTGATCGGAGCGCGCCGGCGGTCCTGCGCCGGGAAGCTCGCGCCAGCCGGCGCCCTCCCATACCCAAGTGTCGGCGTGACCGAGGCCGCCGAACAGCACCACGCGGCCGCGGACGGAGTCGTAGGCCAGCGCCCCCCCAGAGCGCGGCGTCGGCTCTGGAAGCGCGGTCGACGTACGCGTCCAGCTGTCGTTCTCGAGCGTCCAGGTCTCGGCGACGGGTTGACCGTGATTGTCGTGGGCTCCAAACGTCAGGATCCGCCCGCGCGCCGCGTCGAAGACGATGTCGTCGCCGGTCGCGTCCGGCGGCGTTCCGCCGGCGCGGCTCACGTCCAGCCAGCGCGCGCCGTCCCAGCGCCAGGTGTGCTCGCGCCCGAGGAGCCCGGTCTCTTCCCCTCCGAACGCGATCAGCTGGTCGTGCTGCGCGTCGTAGGCCATGCCGCGGATCTCGGCGGGCTGCGGATCGATCGTGGGCGCGCGCCACTCACGCCAGCCTCGCTTGCTGCTCGCTCGGACGCTGGCGCCGTCGAGTGCCGACAGCGCCTCGATGCCTGCGCGGTCCGGCTCTTCGCTCTGGGAGTCGAGCTGCACCAGGCTCGCGCGGGCGCTCCCGAGCAAGACCGCGCGGTGCGGATTCGGCGTGCGCCGGCCCGGGATCTTGCCGCCCAGAGTGGCGCGCCAGCGGATCCGTCCCGCACGCGCCGCCTGCAGCCCGGGTGCGCTCGAAGCATCGCTGAGGTTGCCGGCCCGATCGGCGAGGGCCACGAAGACATCATCGCGATCGGTGCCACCGAGGTGCAGCTGGAACGCGCCGGTGGTGCTGGTCTCGCTGCGCCCGATCTCCTGCGCGCGCTCGAGATCCTCGGCGTCGTAGGCGATCGCGACCGCGCCCGGCTCACCGACGCCCTCGACCGAGAACCGCGGGCGGCCACCGCTGTCGTCGGTGCCCCAGGGCTCCCGGGCGTAGGTCAGCGCGTCGGGCGCGAGCGCGGTCGGCTGGGTCCGATCGATCGTCAGCGCGGCGATCGGGAGGTCGCTCGTGCGGCGGTTGCCGGCGCGATCCTCGAGCTCGACGCGGAGGTGATAGTCGCCGTCGAGCGCCGATGATCCGGCGACAAGCTCGAAGGTGAACGCCGAGCTGCCGGCAACGATCGGCGATAGCGCGATCGCTTCGCCGGGGACGCCGTCGGGGATCGCGCTGACCGTGGGCGTCACCACCGGCTCCGTCGCGGCGAAGATCACCCGCGCGGTCGATCCCGGACCGAGCGCGCCCAGCGTGCGGAGTGGGTTTCCGGGTCCTGGCGAGAGCGTCACGAGGGCCGTCTCGGGCACCAGCCCGGGTGCGACGGTGTCGAGCGTGATCTCGGCGGCGCGGGGCTCGGACTCGTAGCCGTGGCGGTCGGCGACCTTGGCGTAGACGGCCGCCGGCCCGTCGCTGCAGGTGCTGGTCCCGCAGAGGTCGTAGCTGAGGCGGAAGCCGTCGCCCCAGGCGACCTCGGCGGCGGGCGCTTCTAGGCGGTCGATGGTGAAGTCGAAGTCGCGCGCCAGCACGATGCGCTCGGCACTCTGGGCGCCGAGCAGCACGGTCACGCGCGGTGAGCTGACAAAGCCGAACGACGTCGCTTCCTCGATGCGGACGCCGCTCATGGACAAGGACGGTGTACGCGAGAGCGCCACGTAGACCTCGACGTTCGCCTCGACGCCCGGATGGAGATCGAACTGCTCGGAGATCCCGCGATAGAGGACGGCGCTCGAGCCCGTGCCGGGCCCGTCGCGGACCTCGGCAATCAGAACGCGGTGGTCGCCGCTGGGCACGTCCGCGAGGCGTACGTCCGAGTCGAGCACCAGCGGGGTGACCGATGAGGCGAGCGCCCGGCCGGTGGCGTCGAGGTCCGGCCGCTCCTCCACGCGAAGGTGGAGGAACAAGCTGCTCGGATCCGCGGGCGGTGGATCGCTCCACTCGAACACGACGCGGGCGTGACCCCGCGACTGGCAGCCCCCGAGCAGGGCGAGCGCCAGGAGCACGCGCCGTCTCATCGTCCCGCTCCGATGTGCGCGTCGACATCTCCGGTGGTGGGGCGCGTCGCCAGGATCGCGGTGGTGGCTCCGGCCGCGGCGCCGACGCCGATGATCGTCCACACCCACCACTTCGCGTACCAGGGCAACGGGATCTCGGTGAGCTCCACGTGGACCTTCGTCTCCGCGCCGGCCTCGACGTAGGCGTCTTCGAAGAGCGGACGATGATCGGGCGCGCTGACCGAGAGCGAGTGCTTCCCGGCTGCGAGGTCATCGATCGCGGCGTGCGGCAGCCCGATCGCCTCACCGCCGTCGATCGAGGCGCGCGCGTCCTCGGGGTCGCTGAGGATCGCCAGCGAGCCCCGTCCCTCGACGGGTCGGCCGAGGAGGCTCCACACGGCGAAGCGAAGCGCCGGCGCCAGAGTGCTCTCCGGCCCGCGGAACGACTCGGCGACGCGCGCCTTCACCTCCGAGTGGGCGACGTCGAAGAGCTTGAGGGAGATGACCGTCGTATCGTCGAGCTGTCCGATCGCTCCGCTCACCAGATAGTCGACGCCGAGCGCACCGCCGATCTCGATGATGCAGGCGATGTCCGACTTGCACTGGATGAGCTGCTTGTCGGCCTCGTACTTCAGCATTGTCTCGATCTCGTCGCGGCTGATCACGCTCAGGCCCTCGACCTTCTTGAGCTCGAGCGCGAGCAGCTGGGTCAGGCTCGGGCCCAGCTCCGCGCGATGGCCCTCCGCCGCGAATCCGAGCACGGCCGCCTTCGCCTCTCGCGAGCCGAGCTCGAGCCGGAAGGTCTGCTTCTGCGGTGCGCCGCCGAGCAGTCGATCGATCGCCTGGTCCACGGCTTCGACGAGCTCCGTCTCATCGTCCGTGGTCGCGCTCTCCGCGCGGTCGATGGCAGCGCTCTTGGCGTCGCTCAGCGCCAATGTGACCAGGTAGCCGGGCCCGAGCGTTCCGAGCCGGCCGGTGATCACCTTCTCGACGTCGACGATCTCGGTGAGCTTCGCCAGACAGGCATCGCTTCCCTCGCAGGCGCCCACCGACTGCTCGTCCGCTTGGTGGCCGAGCAGGATCTCGATCTCCTGCTGGCTCAGCACCGTGAGATCGGATCGCTTGCCGAGGTGTATCAGGAGCTCCTCGCTCGTGCGCTGGGCGAGGCGCTCGAGCTCAGGGGGCGCCTTCAGGGCGTAGACTGCGATGCGGGTCTTGGTCGCGGCGCTGGCATCGCCGGACCACATCAGGATCGCGAGCAGCCAGACGCAGCACCTCACGCCCCCCACCCGTGCTCTCAAGCGGGCGGATCGATCACCGCCCTCGATTTTTTTTCAAGCGGGTGAAGCGGTAAACCCGCCGGAGGGAGAGGTTACATCGGGGCGGTCCGGTCGAGTCGGACGCGTTCGATCGCAGCGTTGGCGGCGTGCCAGAAGTTGGACTTGAAGTCTTCCTCTGCGGACTTCTTCATGCTCGTCAGCGGGATCTCGGCGAGCCCGCGCGCGATGGAGATGGCCGGACCCCCCGCGAGCGTCTCCGAGCTGGCCGCGCTGAAGCGCGCGCTGCACTCGATCGCCTGGCGTTCGAAGTCCACCAGGACGACCCAACCATCGAAGGCGCCCCCATCGAAGGTCTTCGCGTCGACGACCTTCGGCCATCGCTGCTCGAGCGGGATGAACACTGCGAGGTACGGATACTTCAAGACCTTCGCTACCGTGTCGGCGATCTCGAACTTGCTCGGCGCCTTGTCGGCGGGCCCGCGGGGTGCCAGCGGCGCGAGGTCCTTCGCACGATACCACTCGATGCCGTGCTGGTTTTGATCGGCCTCGGTCGGATCGAACAGGGCGAGCTGGCTCATGGAGGTCGGCAGGTAGTCCAGGCGAGCGCTCCGCATCGGCTCGGGGCAGGCCTTCTCTTCGAGGGCGAACGCAGCGACGGCCCGCCGGATCTTCTGAAGTCGCCCGGTGATCGTCGACAGGCCCTCGTCCGCGACCTTGGCCCGCGCTCGCGCGTGCGCCGCAATCTCGTCCTTGTTGAGGACGACGAGCAACACCAGGCCGACGACGGCCAGGGCCGCGAATCCGAGAAGGAGCTTGAAGATCCTCATCGGAGCGTCCTACGTCCAACGTCTCGGGACCTGCCGCCGCGGAGCTGTTCGTTGTAATCGAGCGCGTCCCACGCGATGACCCGATGCGCCTCACCGGCGAAGCTCAGCCCGAAGGACACGGGCGCGTAGATCGCGGACTTGCCGCCGCCCAGGGAGAGGCCCTTGGTCTCGAAGAGCGCCGACTCGAGGCTGGCGTCGCACCGGCATCTACGCCGGGCGTCGGCGCCGGCGTCGAGGACCGCACCGCGGGGGTATGCTGTCGAGCGGCTCGGATCGGCCGCTCCCCCAGTGAGAGCTTGAGCCGGAGGCGCCGGCCGTGTCACTCAGACCCCCGAATGACGGAAGGCGAGATCACGGCCGCGGTGGCCCTGCTCGAGTCGCTGGCCGAAGACCCTGCGCAGCTGGCTGCGGTGCCCCGCGACCTGCGGCGGGCCTTGCTGATCGCTGCTGGCCGACTGTCGCGACCCGACGACGCTGCCCAGCGCGCGATCAACAAGGCCCATCGCAAGCGAGATCGCGCGCGCGCCCGCGCCCAGGACGAGCGACGTCTGGCCGGCACCGCGATCCGGGCGCTGCGCTCGCGCCCCGTCTTTCCCACGCCCCCGGCGCTCCCGGAGCCTCCCGGCGTCGCCACCGGCGGTGGGCTCAACGAGGCGAGGAGCTGCTACGTCTGCAAGGAGGCCTACCGCCAGGTGCACTTCCATTACGACGCGCTCTGCCCGAGCTGCGGCGACTTCAACTATCAGAAGCGGTCCGACTCGGTCCCGCTCGACGGCCGCGTCGCGCTGGTGACCGGCGGACGGGTGAAGATCGGCTATCACGCCGCCATCAGGCTCTTGCGCGCCGGCGCCGAGCTGATCGTGACCACGCGCTTCCCGCGCGATGCCGCCCGCAGGTACGCGAGCGAGCCCGACTTCGAGGACTGGAGCGAGCGCCTCCACCTCTACGGGCTCGACCTCCGTCATACTCCCAGCGTCGAGCAGCTCTGCCGCCACCTGAACGGCCGCCTGCACCGCCTCGACTTCATCCTCAACAACGCCTGCCAAACGGTGCGGCGTCCGCCCGGCTTTTATCGGCACCTGCTGGCGCTGGAGGAGGCGCCGCCCGACACCCTGTCGCGGCAGCTGCGCCGGTTGATCGACGAGCATCCGCCGATGAGCTCCGCCCGGATGAGCCAGCTTGCGCTGATCCCGGGCGACGAGCCGAGCGTCGGCTCTTTTCCGCCGGGCGAGCTCGACGCCGATCTGCAGCAGCGCGATCTGCGCGGGCACAACAGCTGGCGGCTCAAGCTCGACGAGGTCCCCACGCTCGAGCTTCTCGAGGTCCACCTGGTCAACGCCGTCGCTCCGTTCGTGCTGAACGCCAAGCTGAAGCCGCTGATGATGAAGGTCCCGACCGCCGACAAGCACATCGTCAACGTCTCGGCGATGGAAGGTCAGTTCTATCGCGCATTCAAGACCGACAAGCACCCGCACACCAACATGGCGAAGGCCGCTCTCAACATGCTGACGCGCACCTCCGCCTCGGACTACGTTCAGGCCGGGATCCACATGAACAGCGTCGACACCGGCTGGATCACCGACGAGGATCCGGAGCCGACCTCGAACCGCAAGGCAGAGGAGCAGGGCCGCGTCTTCCATCCGCCGCTCGACGTGATCGACGGCGCTGCGCGGATCCTCGCCCCGATCTTCGAGGGCCTCCGCACCGGCCGCCACCTCAGCGGGCTCTTCTTCAAGAACTACCGTCCCGAGCCCTGGTAGTCGTCCACAGGTGTGTCGGAGCGAGCTACAGCGCGAAATAAATCGGGCCGATTCTGCTCATGCCCCCCACTCAGATACCGATGAAGCGAATTCCTTGGATGGCGGCGGTGTGGCTCTCTGCGTGTGGACCGATCACCACAGAGGAGTCGACGTCGATCGATGCCTTGACGACGCGGAGTCCGGTGCCGGGCTACGTGATCACGACGCCCTTTGGAAAGGAGGGCGACCTGTGGGCTGCCGGCTACCATACCGGTGACGACTACGCGGCGCCGAAGGGGACGCGCGTGCAGGCGACGCGCGCCGGACGCGTGGTCGGCGCGGCGTGGAATGTCTGGGGCTCTGCGTACGGCCAGCAGGTCATCATCGATACCAACGGGATCCGCCACCTCTACGCCCATCTGTCGCGAATCTCCGTGAAGGCCGGCCAGCATGTCGAGGCGGGCCAGAAGGTCGGTGAGGTCGGCGAGACCGGCCACGCGTACGGATATCATCTGCACTACGAGGAGCGGCACAGCCCGTACGGGTACTACGACCACCGCAAGCCGGTGTTCAATCACTCTGGCGCGGGCGGCGGCCGCGGATACAAGAACTGGATCTTCGAGACCTCGCATCGCGACGTCCGCTTCCTGCAGCGCGCGCTGGTCAGCGCCGGCTGCGACGTCGAGAACAAGTACACCGACTACTACGGCGATCAGACGAAGCGGGCCGTGGCGTGCTTCCAGCGGAAGCAGGGATGGTCCGGCAGCGATGCGGACGGAATCGTCGGGCCCGAGACCGCGAAGCGCCTGCACCTCGTGGGGAGCGTGGACGTGAGCAAGCTCCACGCGGGAGTCACCGGCGCCGAGAGCGTGCGGATCCTCCAACAGCGCATGAACGAGGTGCGGGCAGCCGGGCTGCACATCACCGGCAACTACAACGCCGCCACGCGCGAGGCGGTCGCCGCATGGCAGCGCTCGATCGGTGACTCTGGTGCTGGCGCCGATGGAAACATGGGTCCGCTCCAATCGGAGCGGCTGTTCCCCGACCACCGCTACCAGCTTCGGTGAGGCACACCTCAAGCGTTGCCCGGGATCGAGATCTCCACACGCCGGTTGTTCGCGCGGCCCTCAGGCGTCGAGTTGGAGGCGACCGGATCCCGCTCGCCGTGCCCCACGGTGTGGATGCGGTCCGCCGGCACGCCCTGCTCGATCAGGTAGCGCTTCACTGCCTCCGCACGCGCGAGCGAGAGCCGCTGATTCACAGCCGACGGACCGGTCGCGTCGGCATAGCCTGAGATCTCGATGGTGACGTCGTTACCTCTCGCCACCAGCGCCCTCGCGATCGTGTTCAGGTTGTCCCGTGCGTTCGGCATCAGCTCGCTCTCATTGCTCCTGAAGAGCAGCTCGCCTGCGACGACGACCGGCTGGCTGGCTTCTCCCTCCGCAACCTTGCCCTGCCGCTCGAGGAGATCCTTCGCGTCCTGCGCCTGCTGCTCCGCACGGATGCGGGCCTCCCGCTCCGCCTCCAGACCCGAGTCTCGGCCCGACTGCTGCCGGTCGAGCTCCGCCATCAGGTAGCTCCGGTCGGCCTGCCTCCGTCGCGCATCGGCCATCGCGATCCGAAACTTCGCAGTCGCGAGGTTCGCCAGGTGCATCTCGATGTTCGAGCCCGGGCGGACCTCGTGCTGTTTCTCGGCTCCGGCGAGGAGCTGCTCCCCACTCTCCAGGTCGGCCGGAGCGAGCTCGCCCGCCTGCGTACTTTGCGCCTCATGGTGGATGGTCCGCGCCCGGACGAGGGCCGGGCTCGGGCCGTTGCCCGCGCCGGCGCTCCGGCACCCAGCAGAGCTCCCCAGGGCGATCAGCGCACATCCCACGACGCTACTGATCCGTGCTTGGTTCATGACCGTTCTCCTCCGCGCTCTCTGCGCGCTGCTCCGAGATCGCCGCCTGGGCGAGCGCCTGCGCGGTGTCGGCTTCGGCCTGGGCGCGCTCGAAGTAGAGCTGGGCCGTCGCGTAATTCTTCGGGCCGAGACCCTCGCCGATCTTCAGGTCCTGTCGGGCGCGAGCCAGCTCGACGTCGGCTTCATTCATCGCCGCGCCCGGCTTGACCACGTTCTCTGCGGATTCGATCGCAGATTTCGCTTCGATCCTGGCGCTGATCGGCGCCTCTCTCGACGATGTCGTCGCGCAGCCGCAGATCCCGAGCAGGGTCAGAGACTGAGACGCATCCAACTCGCGTGCTGCTTCATCAACAAACTCCTTCCCGCGGAGCCTGCTTCGGGCTCCGCGTCAAAGCGCATGGGCTCAGCCCGTGCAACGCCTGTACCGGGAGCCGAGGTCCGCGGCGGTCGGCTCCCAGCGGCGCTCGCCGACGTCGTCCGGGCGATTGCGAATCGCCGAGCACGTCCACGGAAGGCCCGCTTGTTGCTGCCTCGATCGCGCATGAAGAATGGCGGGCTTCAGCTCCGAATCCGCGATGCTGCGCGCAGGGACGGCGGACACGAGGGTCTCGGTGCGACACAAGGCTTCGACCTCCGGGGGGCCTAACGATGTCGTCGGGGGCGTTCTTCAACGCCGGTCCGCTTCACCAGCTCGAGCGCCGAGCACGCATCATTCGCGACGATCGCGACGATCTGAGCCGTCAGGCTGCGTTCTTCCTGGTCGTTGCCTGGGCTCCGCTCGTCCTGCTCGCACTCCTCGACCGCGCCTTCACGGGCGTACCAGCCACGCCTCTGTTGCATCTGGACCTCCACGTGCGATGGCTGATCAGCGTACCCCTGCTCCTGCACGGTGAACGCCTGCTCGATCGAGGCATCGGGCTGTGGCTGGGCCATCTCCTCTCGACGGGCATCATTCCCGAGCACGAGAAAGCACGCTTCGAGCGGGCCCAGGCCCGCCTGCATGCCCTCCGCGATTCGCGGATCATCGAAGGGGTGTTGCTGGTCGCGGCCGTCGCCAGCAGTCTGCCTGCGCTCTTCGTGAAGGCCAATCCGGTCCAGGTCTGGCAACACGTGGTCAGCCTCCCGCTCTACCGGTTCCTGCTGGCGCAGTTCCTGTTCGGCTGGTGCTTGTGGTGTGGCTTGCTCGTTCGCACCGCGCGCCTCGACCTCGTCTTGCTGGCCACGCATCCGGATCGTCGCTGCGGGATTCGAGGTCTGGCCAAGGTCTCCCGCGGGATGGGTCTGATCGGGTTCGCGGTCACCTCCGTGTCGGCCGCCGCCTGGGGAGGCCAGATCGCGGGCGGAACTGCGAAGCTCGCGGAGTTCCTGGACCCTGCGATCGGCTTCGCGTTCGTGATTCTCGGTCTCGCCTTCGTCCCCTTGATGGCATTTGTCCCCCTGATCGCCAGCGTGAAAGGCGATTTTCAGCGGTCATACGGCGCGCTCGTGAACACCCACGCAGTGCAGTTTCACCGGCGCTGGATTCGACCGGACGCACCCAGCCCGTTGGGCGACGCCGACATGTCGTCGTTCGCCGATCTCGACTCTGTGTTCGAGGTCGTCGACCAAACGAGACCGCTCATCTTCGGCAACCATGACGTGCTGTTCGTGCTCGTCGGGACCCTCCTCCCGATGCTTCCGCTCTACCTCACCACGCTCTCGATGCACGATGTTCTGATGAAGATGATCCAGTTCCTCACGTGAGCTCGATGGTCCGCGGCGCCCGTCCGGTGACCGACAAAAGACTCTTAACCGACCCTGAACAATCATCCCGCCCTCCCGGCCGACAATGATCGCCGATGGCGGTCGCGGATCCGAACGTCCGTGTGGGAGGCGGGGTTCGCCTCGGCGCTTCTTTCTTCACGAACGAGCAGCTCCTGACGGCCGATCCGATCGCCGACCTGGCGTTCGCCGGCGGGGATCGGATCCTCGCACTCACCGCTGCCGGCGCGTCGCTCTTCGACACCGCCTCGGGGCTCTGCCTCGGCGAGGCACGGTTCCCCGAGCGGCCAAGCTTCGGGGTTCGATGCGCGGTCAGCGGCGCCCGCGGCGTCGTGGCGCTGGACGGTGGCTCGAATCTACCACCTCGAGATCGGACGGACCTCGATCGAGCTCCGGATCCTCCGAGAGCTCGCCGAGAAGGCGTACGACCTCGAGGTCGCGATCGCTGGCGAGCGCATCGTGGTGGCCGACCCTGCCCGGGTGAACGTCTTCCAGCTCGACGGCTCGCTCCTCTGCATCGAGGGCGGAATGGTCGAGACGATCGTCGACGTCGCGCGGGCGCGACGGCCTTCGACCTCGACGAGAAGGGGCGAGGCTCGATCGCATTCGGGTGCCGCTCGATCCGTGCCCTGGAGATCCCATCGCTCCGCCGGTTCGGCGTCAACGCGCGCGAGCGGGGACTCGTGAGCGATGGCAGGGCCGGCGACGGTCGCCAGCGGTAGAGGCTCAGCGACGGCGCTTTCGCCCCGAGGGCCGCGCGCGGAGCCGGTGGGCGGGGATCGTGCCCTCCGGCGCGGGCCCGTCGATCGGGAGCGGCAGCTTTCGCTCGCTCGATCCGGTGTACTTCTGTGCCTGCGTGATCAGATCCTGGAGATCGCCCGGCGCCGAGTCGTTCGCGAACAGGCGGGGTCCGACGGCGCCGAGCACGGCGAACAGTCGCCCGGCGGCCGTGTGAGCGCCCTGCGCTCGCTCCAGATCGGTCGCGAGATGGAAGAGCCCGAGCATCGCGGCGGGCAGTTTCGGATCGTCCTTCTCGTGCAGCAACGCGCGCTCGATGATCGAGGCGCCCTCGTCGTCGAGGCGCCAGCGCTCCTCGGCGTCCGGTTGGAGCATTCGGCACGCAATCTCGACCAACGGATGATCGAGGTTCGCCTCGGGCGTCGGCGTCGTCATTCTCCGACGACCTTCTTCCCTTCGATCGGTCGCCCATCGACGCCGACGAGACGCTCGCCTCCGCCCGGCCGCCCCACCACGTCGCTGGGCGTGGTCTGTGCGCCGTCCCAATAGGCCTTGGTCGTCTTCGCGTACGTGACCTCGGCCTTGCCGATGTCCGCCGCCAGCTGGCGGTACTGCTGGCTGAGCCGCGTGTTGCTCGCGTCCGCCTCCCGCTCCGAGAGGTCGAGGTAGTGCTGCGCGGTCAGCTTGAGCGCATCGACCACGTCGTTCGCGTGATAGTGTTTGTCTTGGCTGACGCGGAAGCCGCCGTCGTACGCGACGCGCTCCGCGACGCCGGGGTCGTCGCCGTTGACCAGGCTGTCGAGGATGCGCTGCGCGTCCGCGCTCGCGTCCAGCTTCCGAGGATGGGTGGATGGGCTGTAGTCGAGGTGCGTCGCGACGCTCTGCGGCTGAAACTGACGGCTCACGGATCCGGGTACGCGTGCAGGCGGTGGCATCGAAACGACGATAGGCATCTTGCCCGGTGGCGTCCATCGCTTTTGCCCTCCCGACTCGACGCACGCCGGTGGCCCCGCCCTTTCAACCATCGAGGATGCCGTCGAGCATGTAGAAGCGGTGAGGGAAGAGCGACCTCAGCTCGGCTCCGGCGCGCCCATCCATCGCGTAATACGGGCTGCGAAGGCCGACAGCATCAGCTCGCGCCCTTCGGGTGACGCGTAGCCGATCAGCTCGCGCAGGTGCGGACCGGGAGCGGGCTGATCCCGAGGCCCTCGGAGAACGCGGGGAGAGCTGGGAGACGAGCGGCCGGAGGATGCGGCGCGATCGATGTCGGTCGAGGTGCTCGGTGCGCCCACGAGCGGCGCTGGCGACCGTCGTCAACCCCCCCGACACTCGACCGCCGTGGTCGCGATGCCGTTGAAGGCACTGTTGGTCCCCTGCTTGCACTGAGCCCAGAGCATGACGCGTGGATCGACCCGGCTCACCTGGATGGCGCTCTCACTGGCGACCTGCGCGAGCGCGACCGCACCCGAGCAACCGCTCGCGAATCCGCCCGAGGTCGCGCCGGTGATCGAGGTGGTGAGCGAATCGTGCTCCCTCGACGGGCTCTCCGCGTACTTCGAATCCGACTCCGACACCGTCGAAGCCGCTGGCGCACGAACCCTCGATGCCGTCCTCACCTGTCTGCACGGTCCGCTCCGGGACATGCACGTCGCGCTCGCCGGATACTCGGACAGATACGGTTCGAGGGCTCACGGCCACGCGCTCGCGCAGCGCCGTGCGAACACCGTCCGCCGGTACCTGATCGAGCACGGCATCACCGCGGATCGCATTCGTATCCGCTCGCCGCGCATCGACCGTGACGGTCCTCGGGACCGCGCCCGCCGCGTCGACATCGAGCTGCTCGACTGCGCGACTGACCCCGCACGCACCTGCAGCTGAGCGCGCGCGTCTCTGACGATTCACGAGCCGCTCCATCCTGCCGGCACGTCCATGGCCGCGAATGGAAGCGAGCCCGGCTTCTTCATCGCCCGAGCCTCGCGGCATCCGCGATGCTTGGCCAGTCGCGAGCCGCCTCAGCGGGTCTTGACCCGGACGTTGTGGAGACGGCGGAACTCGCTGACGTAGCTCCCGAAGTACCAGGGGTTCTTGGGACACTTGTCGGGATCCGTCCAGTTGCTGGCGGTGGCGATGCCGACCGCCCGGACGATCGTGATGACCACCGCCCCGATCGAGTACGAGGACAGCGAGTAGATCGGGCCGCCGCTGTCGCCCGGGAGGAAGCAGCCCTTGGACACGACCTGCTTGTGCAGGGTCACGATGGTCCCGTCGGCCAGGCGCTCCTTCATGCGCCGCTTTGCATAGAGGACGTTGCCGCACCGCTGGCCGGTGTGCGCGCCGCCGCGGCAGAGAAACATGCCCTTGTGGACGTCGCTCGGTGAATAGACGAAGTCGACCTCGTCGCGCTTGTGCGACTTGGTGAGGTACAGGTAGCCGAGCTTGTCGTGGACCCAGGGGCCTTCAATCTTGATCCCCTCCATGTCGAGCGTGCCCCCGAGCTGACGGCGCTTCGCCCCGCCGATATACGGGTAGACCGGCTCGTCGTCGCTGTTGATCTTGAAGATCGCGCCGCTCACAGCACAGTGGGCCGCCGTGAGGCCCCAGTGGTCTCCGTTGTCGGCCACACCCATGAAGCCGAGGCTGCAGGTCCGGAGATCGCCCGCGCCGTTGTTGCTCGAGACGAAGATGCCTCCGCGCAGCGGATGACCGCACTCGTTGCGGTTCTTGCACGAGCCCGCCTGTGCCACCTCCGCCTCTTCGACGACCGCGAAGGCGTCGGGCGGGAGCGCGCTCTGGAGCTGCGCGGTCACCGAAGCCACCTCGCCGGGACGGGCCCCCACGCGGATGACGTTGGTCTCCTCGTCAATCCCGAGGCTGTTGATGCCGGGCGTGTCGTCGGGGATGGCGTCCGCCCAGGTCTCGAGCTCCGCCAGCGAGTAGCGCGCGCGCTCGATGACCAGGGGGTGGTCGGCCGGGAACATTGCGCTCAGCACGGCCTCCTTCGCGGGCGTGGGATCCATCAAGAGGATGTGGATGGTTCCGGTCGCGTCCTCCTCAATCCACGCCCCCGCGAATCCCGAGAGCGTGTCGGGGTCGAGGCGCGTCACGAGCGTGCCCAGCGCGTCCTCGGCAGTGGCCCGCTCGACGGCGGCCGCCCGCGAGAGGCCGTAGGCATCGGCGAAGAGATCAGCCGCGGAGTCGAACTCGGTCGCGCTGGCCGCCTCGGTGGCCGTGGATTCGCCGCCGGCGTTCGGGGCGCAGCCGCCGAACAGGACGGCAGCGAGCGCGAGAGAGCAGGGTGAAAGCGGGAACGGTCGTGACATCGGGGCCTCCAGCGCGACCGGCAGTCGCACGTACTCCCACCTGTGTGCGAGTCGCGCCGAAACGGACCAAAGCGTCGCATCGAGGACACAGACTGTGGCCCCTCGAACGACAGCGCGCGATCGGGCGGCTACCTGCGACGCACCATCGTGGTGCCGACCGGCAGGAAGCCGAGCCGCTCGTACAGCCGGCGCGCGCGCCCATTGTTGCTGGTGACGCCGAGCGCGATGGCGACGAAGCCGGGAGGCCAGAGCTCTCCGCGTTCGAGCGCGTCGAAGAGCGACCGCCCGTATCCTCGATTGCGATGCGCACGTGCGACGAACAGCTCATCGACCTCGCAGACCTCTCCCCCGAGCTCGTTCGACCAGAAGGAGATGAGCAGCGCGTAACCGACCGCGCTGCCGCCGACCTCCAGGACCAGCGCCCGCCCGCGGAACGGCTCGCGTCGAAGGACCTCGAGCGTGCGCCGCACCTGCTCGGGCGCGACCGGCTCCGGGCCGGGATCTTCGCGGTTGAGCTCGCCGCACATCTCGACGATCGCGCCGTCTTCTTCGGGCTGGGCCGCGCGCCACATCGCGCGGATGATATCGGATCCGCGCACGTGCTGCTGCTCGGACCTGATCTCGAGCTCCGATTGGAGCCCTGAGCGGCGGTCGGCAGATCCGAGACAATCCGGTAAAATCGCGGCGTGCCCATCTCCATGAGCGAGGAGCCGCTCGCGCCCTCGTTGAGTGGGCCCATCCCGGAACGGCTCGGGCGCTACCGCGTCGTCGATCGCCTCGCGATCGGTGGCATGGCGGAGGTCTTCGTCTGCTACGAGCGCGGGCTCGGCGGGCTCGAGCGTCTCGCGGTGGTGAAGCGCATCCTCCCGCAGCTCGCCGCCCAGGAGTCGTTCCTCCAGATGTTCTTGGCGGAGGCCCGCTACGTCGCGCTGATCAACCACCCGAACGTGGTCCAGGTGCTCGAGCTCGCGCAGGACGAGAACGGGGCGCCCTTCCTCGCCATGGAATACATCCCTGGCAACTCGGTCCGCGAGCTCATCGTGGTGGCCCTGGGGCGGCACATGAAGACGCCGATCGGCGCGGTGGTCGGGATCATCGCGCAGGCCTGCGCGGGCGTGCACGCAGCCCACGACCTCGTGGACACGGCCGGGCGTCCGCTCGGGCTCGTTCACCGCGACATCTCCCCTCACAACCTCATGGTGACGGGCGATGGCCACGTGAAGCTCCTCGACTTCGGGATCGCGAAGGCCACCGAAGGACTGCTCGACGAGCAGACGCGCACCGGCGGGCTCAAGGGCAAGGTGCATTACATGTCGCCCGAGCAGTGCAAGCAGCACCCGCTCGATCGGCGCAGCGACATCTTCGCCCTGGCGGTCGTCCTCTGGGAGGCCCTCGCCGCGGAGCGCCTCTTCAAGCGCGAGAGCGAGCTCGAGGCGATGCATGCGATCATCAACGGCGAGAGAAGGGAGCTCTCGCAGTTCCGGAGCGACGTCCCGGACGAGATCCACGCCGTGCTCGTGAAGGCGCTCTCTCCGGACAAGGAGGACCGCCACGCGACCGCGGACGAGATGCGGAAGGCGCTGGTCGACGCCTGTGCGAAGCATGGGATCGCCTGCGGCGCCGACGAGGTGGCGGCGTTCGTTCGGCCGCTCCTCGGCGAGGCCCAGAAGGTGCGCCAGGCGGACCTCCTCCGGCGCGCGCGGTATCCCTCCGTCGGGCGCCCGGATCCACTGCAGAACGAAGGCGCGACGGTCGCGCCGCTCGACTCGTCCGCCGACACGCGCGTGCTCGTTCCCGAGGGTGCGCGCCGCCGCTTCCGCGCGCTCCCGCTCCTGGCCGCGCTCGGGCTGGTGGGCCTCGTCGTGGGGATCGCCGTGGGGGCCGCCGACCGACTCCTCCCGCCGGCCGGCGCTCCGCTCACGATCGTGTTCCCGCCGACGGCGGACGCGGACCTCATGCTCGAGGACATCGAGCCGCTGCGCTCGTGGCTCGAGAAGACGCTCGAGCGTCCCGCGACCATCTCGATCGCGGAGTCGTACAGCGATCTCGAGGCGCGGGTCCTCACCGGCAAGCTCGACCTGGCCGCGATGCCGCCCTATCTGTACGTCGAGACCAAAGATCGAGATCCGCGCGTCGAGATCGTCGCGAGCAAGCTCGTCCAGGGCTCGAGCGGCAACGACAGCATCCTCTACGTTGGCGAGAGCTCCACGATCACCCAGATCGCCGAGCTCAAGGGCAAACGCCTCTGTTTTCCGGATCGGAAGTCGACGACCGGTTACCTGTTCCCGCGCCTGGCGCTTCGCCGGGCGGGGCTCGATCCGGACCACGACGTCGTGGGCCACTTCTCCGGAAGCCACATGCAGGCGCTCCGAGATCTGGTGGCCGGAGTCTGCGATGCCACCGCGACCTACTCGGGCGGCTTCCTCGGCGCCGATCGCGCGGGCATCCCGGTCGCCCGCATCAAGCAGCTCGCCATCATCGCGCGCTCACCCCATCAGGCGCTGGTGGTCCCGGCCAACGTTCCCGAGGCGGAGCGCCGCCGCATCCAGCGTGCCCTCCTCTCGTATCACCCCGCCGACGGCGGGGAGAGCGGCCGGGTGGAGCGCATCTCCGGTTTCAAGGATCCCGACCCGAACGACTACGACACGGTCCGGGCGGCCCTCGAGGAAGCCGCGGAGTGACGCCCCCGCAGATCTCGGTGCGTCTCGTGCAGCAGCCGAACCGACGGTCGCCGCGACATACAACTCAACGGATCAGCTCGAAGCGCGCCGAGTAGAGCTTGAGCCTTCGCGTCGCCGCTCGCGAACCGGCTCGATCAATCGCGAGGGGGAGGATGGAAGCCCCGGGGCGGCGATTCGAGGGCTTTCGTGGCCCTAGCTGCGAGAATGGCCTAGGGTGCACGGATGCTCGTCGAATCGCTGCTCACGCGGCGGGACGCGGTCGTGCCCCGAGGCGTTCCCAGAGCCACCACCGCCGTCCTGACGCACGGCGCCGGCGCGCGCCTGCTGGACGCCGAAGGCCGGAGCCTGATCGATTTTGCCGGCGGCATCGGTGTGGCGAACGCCGGGCACTGTCCGCCGAAGGTCGTCGACGCCATCGTCGCGCAGGCGCGCAAGCTGATCCACGCCGGGATCCACGTCGCGACCTACGAGCCCTATGTCGCGCTGTGCGAGCGACTGGTCGGGCTCCTCCCCCACGGCGGCGCCACCAAGGCCATGCTGCTCAACTCGGGCGCGGAGGCGGTGGAGAACGCCATCAAGATCGCGCGCCAGGCCACCGGGCGGGGCGGCGTGGTCTGCTTCACCGGCGCCTTTCACGGGCGGACGCTGCTCGGCATGTCGCTGACCTCGAAGACCGCCTACAAGATCGGCTGCGGCCCCTTCGCCCCGGAGATCTACCGGCTGCCCTTCCCCGATCGCCTGCGCGATGGACACGGGCAGACCGAGGAGGCGTTCGTCGCGCGAGCCCTCTCCGACTTCGAGGAGGCCTTCTCGACCTACGCGGCGCCCGGCCAGGTCGCCGCCATCCTCATCGAGCCCGTGCTGGGCGAGGGCGGATTCATCCCCGCGCCCCAGGCGTACCTCGAGGGCCTGCGCCGCTTCGCCGACCGGCACGGGATCATGCTGGTGTTCGACGAGGTGCAGACCGGCTTCGCGCGCACCGGCTACTGGGGCGCCTATCAGCACTACGGCGTGACGCCCGATCTCTCGACGTGGGCCAAGTCGATGGGCGGCGGTCTGCCGATCGCGGCGGTCGTCGGGCGGGCGGAGGTCATGGACGCGGCGCGCCCGGGCACCATCGGCGGTACCTACGGCGGCAACCCGGTCGCCTGTGCGGCGGCCCTCGCGAACATCGAGGTGATCGAGGAGCTGGGGCTCCTGGCGCGGGCCCGCAAGATCGGTGACCGCGTGCGCGCCCAGTTCGAGGCGGTGCAGAAGCGCTGCTCCGCCGTCGCCGACGTGCGCGGGCTCGGGGCGATGATGGCGATGGAGCTGTGCGTCGACGGCAATCCGCGCCGACCGGACACCGCGCTCACCACCGAGGTGCTGGAGGCGTGTCTCTCGCGCGGCCTGCTGGCGCTGTCCTCGGGCGTGCACGCCAACGTGATCCGCGTGCTCTGCCCGCTGGTGATCGCAGACGACGACCTGGAGCAGGGCCTGACCATCATCGAGGAAGAGCTGCTGCGGAGACGAGCATGAGGCTGTTCGGTGTCATGGGGATGCAGCTGTTCGTCACCGCAACGTCGAGTATCTGTGCAAGCGGATCGAGCTGGGGGCGGAGGGCTTCCCGTGGGTCCGCATGGTGGTGCTGAGCGAGCTTGCGCCGGTCCCCGGCCGTGGTGCGGCAACGAGGTGCTGCCGGAGTCCTTCGGCGGCGAGGTTCGAGCCCAGGCCCGCGCATGACGGTGGCTTTCGGAGAGGAGCTCAAGAAGCTCGGCTACCGCGGCTACTTCGAGCTCGACTCTCTCCGCGACCTGGACACCGATCAACTCTACCTGGGCGAGGTGAACCCGAGGCTCACCGGCGCCAGCGCGATGACGAACCTGGCCGCGTTCGCGCACGCCGATGCGCCGCTCTTCCTGTTCCACCTGCTTGCCTCTGGGGTCTGCTCGACGTGCGTGCGGTACGTGCTCCAGACCTGCGACACCACCGAGGAGGCGATCGCCGCGCTCTGCAGGTTACGTTGCCATACCTGGATCCTTTGAGCGGTCCCGGCTCAGTTTGGAAGGCAGGCGCCCTGTTGGCCGGTGGGACCGAGACAGTAGTAGCCGGGGGCGCAGGTGGATTGGGTGCCGCCGTTGGGACAATTCTCGAGACAGAGAGAGAAGAAGTCCGGAAAGTTGAAGCAGCTCGATCCGGACGGGCATGGATTCGTCGTCGGATCGCAGAGCTGCTTGGTGCAATAGCCGCCGGGCCAACCCTGGAAGTTGAGGCACGTCAGGCCGGTCTGGCAGTCCTCGTCGCCCGTGCAGGCGCCGCCGACGCCTTCGCCGTTCGGGTTCATCGATCCGCCGGGATTCGGCCAGCAGACGCGCTGGGGATCGAGCCCGAGCTGCACGCACAGATATCCCATGCGGCACTCGGCGTTGCTCGCGCATTCGCCCAGGCAGACCGCATTGCCGCCGCCGAAGCCGCGACAAGCGGAGCCGGCCGGACACGGCGAGCCGAACATCGAGCAATCCTGCGAACAGTATCCGTCCGGGAAGCCCTGGCTCGAGTCGATGCAGAAACCGATGGGCCCGCACACGTTCTGCGCAGCGCAGGGATCGCCGACCGGCGTCGCGGTTCCGGCATCCGGCGTGCCGCCGTCGGGAGTGGGACCGCCATCGGGCCGGGGGCCCGCGTCCGGCTGCGAAAGCGGGCACATGCTTCTGCCGCCGCCGAGCTCGATGCAGGATTCGCCCGGCGGGCACATCGGATTGGTGCAACATAGGTTGCGCCGGTTCGCTGCCTGACAGCTACTGATCGGATTGCTTGGCGAGGGGGCCACACACGCGTACTCCGGGGGGCAGTCGCAGTCGGTCCTGCACTGGGACGGATTGCAATCCACCTCGCAGAACCCGCCGGCGTTGCAGCTCCAGACGCTCGGGCCGTTCGGACAGGGCGGCGGCTGGCCGCGCTGATCGAGGCAGTCTCTCGGCACCTGGCACTCGATGAGGCCGCCGTCCAGCCGCGAAGCATCCGGTGCGAGGTCTCCGTCCGGGACCGAGCCGTCCTTCCGGGCCAGCAATCCGTCGGGGACAGGACCCGCACCGTCCGTCGGCCCCGGGCCCCCGTCTCCCAACCCCGTGCCTTCACCCAGAAGACCGACGCCGTCCCGACCGCAGGAGGCGAGCAGGAGTGATGCGAGGAGGCACAGCCAGGTGGTACGCATCGTGCCCCAGTCTACACGAAAGCCCCGCGACGCTGGTCCTTGGCTTCGGACCCTGGTGGCGCCGACCAGCGAGAACGCGCCGTTGGTGGAGTGCATGCATGCGCACCTCGGAAGCAAGCGGGAGGCCGTTCGAGAGTGTATGGGACGGCGCGCTTTCCTCGGACCATGTGTCGGAGGCACGCGACTTCCGATCTTCAGCGCCGGCAGGCGACCTCGCGGCCAATGGCGAGCAAGGCGTTACGAATCCGCTCGCTGCTGTCGCGGACGGAGTCAATCGGGTGGAGCGTCGCGAGCCCTCCGAGCGCGTCTGCGTTGCGAAAGCCCTCCTCGAGGTGGGCTCGGTGCGGCCCGATGAACAGGTGAATGTGGGCCTCGATCTCCTCGAGCGTGGCGATCGCCTCTTCGGTCGTGGCCGTCACCTGAATGTCCGGATAGAGCACGACGGGCGCCTCGGCAAAGGGCGCGTCGGTCGCTCCGATGATCACGGGACGAACACGGCCGTCCTCGTGTTCTGGGACCGCCAGCAACGCGTCCAAGAGGTTCTCCGGATCTTCCAGATTGAAGGTGTGATGCTCGAGGTTGTAGCCGGTTTTGCCGATCTCGATGGCCTGGTCGATGGCCGAATCGAACCTGATCGACCGAGGTGAGGTCGGGCCCTCTGGCGGGGAACCAACGGACGTCGTTCACGAAGCCGAGGACGTGGTACGTGACGGTGCCTCCGCGCGCCTCGATCGGGGCGAGTCCCTCGACGAGCGCGAGCAACCCGTGCTGCACATCCCTCAGGAACGGCTCCATCGACCCGGATACGTCGATGACGAAGAAGATATGAAGGTCCTCGGCAGCGCTCGGATCGTCGGTCGCTCCCTCGGTGTTCTCGCAGGTCTCGAGGATCTCCTGTCCATCCTCCGTGTCACCGGAGGGGCTCAGCGCGAGGCCCCCGACATCCGCGACACAGCCAGGCAGGAGGAGCCCTAGGAGAAGACACGACCGCATCCGTTCATCCTCTTCGGGTGCGGCTCGCTCTTCCCGGCAAATTCGGGGGCGGGATCGACAAAGACAGGCGAGCTCGGGCCAAGAACGACCCGGCTCGACCGAAAGACGCCGACCTGGGCTCATAACGAATCGACGATCCCGAGGTGGATCTCCTGGACACCCTCGGCGTTCATTTCCACCAGGAAACCTCCGTCGAGCGCGATCGCTTGCCGGAGGTCGAGCGCGCTGTCCCCGAGGGTCTGCGAGGGACAGAACGTCTTCGACTGCAGATCGTAAGGAGTGATGACGCCGAACTCCTGGAAGAGGAACAGCGTGTCGCGGCCGACCAGCGCCGTGTGGATGCGCGTCGGAGAGGCCGTGTTGCCCACCAAGGTCCAGACGCCGTCGTCGGCACGGGCGAACAGGCGGCCCCGGCGATCGCCGATGTGAGCTCTCCCCGAACCAGGAACAGCGATGCGAGCGTCGAGGTGGTCGGCACCACCTCGTCGACGCGATCGACGCCGTTCTCCAGACGGAACACGGCGCCGACCTCGTCGGTTGCCTTCGTGAGTACCAGCAGCGTGGTCGGATCGATGACTGCGAGACCGCTCTTGGTGGTGGAGGTGATCGAAGAGCCGCTCCACAGGAGCGACCACCTCGCGCCGTCGAACCGATGAAGCTTGCCGAACGTGGTCAGGGTGTAGAAGGCGCCGTTGAGGCTGATCATCCAGCCGATGCGATCGCCGGGCTCGAGGTCCGGATGCGGAGGTAGCGCCTCGTGATCAGCGTACGAACCCCGCCAAATCGTCGTAGCTCCGGTCTCGTCCGACACGCCGAAGTAGGTCGTGCTGCCGTCGCTCCAGGCGGCGCCGATGATCCCGGAGACCGAGCTCGTCAGGACGGCCCCAGACCGGCTGACCTCGAAGACGTTGGTCGTTCCCTCGTTGAGGACGAACATCTGGACGGCGCCCGGTCCAGCCGGAAGCAGCGCGGTGATGAGCCCGTGAATGGACGAGGTGCCGTCCGAGAGCGAGGTCAGCCGGAGCTCTGGACAGCTCACCGACCTGGGAAACGGGAAGTCGTGGAGCCACGAGGGTACCGCATCGATCGACTCGAGCGCCTCGCCGGTGTCGTCGAGTCGATACGCAGCGAGCGGCGAGACTGGAAGCGCGGCCGTGGGGGCGCCCGAGGGGGCCTCGGTCTGTTGTCCCGGGATCATGCTCAGGTCCTCGGCAGTCTCAGCGTAGAACGCCACCACCAGCTCCTCCTGATCGGGATCGATGTCATCGAGCCGGATGGGGAAGCGGGGCTCGTCGACCTCGAGCCGGGTGCGTGTGCTCGAACGCTCGCCGACGACGACGACGCCGCTGCCGTCCTCTGCAGGCAGCGACAGGTCGATCGCCCCCGCCCTGCAGCTTGTGAGGATCAGACCCGCGAGCGCGGCCGGTCGCACGGCCCCGAGTATAGCTCGAGGCCCACTCGGGAAACCTCGGCGACATCGCCCGCGGTGTGATGACGACCTGCGCGAGGCGGCGTCTCACCCGCCTCATCCAGGCGGCCTATGCGACATGAAGCGACGTTTTGCGGGCGCCGGAAACGGCGTGATCGTCGAGCACATCATCGAGAGCCGACCGAGGTGCCCGATCATGTGAGCCCCATGTGAGCGGTGCTCCCGCCTCGAGTTCGGTAGGAGCGAGCGATGGGAAAGCGGTCACTCACCTCGACCCTCACCGTGCTCATCGCCGCCCTGGGGTGCTCGCCGTCGAGCCCCCTGGACCGCGAGGATGGGGGGCACGAGGGAGACACGGGCGAAAGGGCGCCGGCGAGCCCGGCCCAATGCGCGTCGGTCTGCGAGATGCGCGCGACCGCGTGTGGGGCTCCGGCGCCGATGGGGACGGCGGCCTGCGGTTCGCTCTGTGGGGCCGGCGCGACCGACGCCCAGGTCGCCTGTCTGGGGTCGAGCTCGTGTGCTTCGCTGATCGACGCGTTCACGCGCGCATCGCTCGTCTGTGGGATCGAGCCGGCCGGGGCCGATGCCGGGCCCATCGACGGTGGGGATCAGGACGCCGGCTCGAGCGGCAGCTGCGAGATCGGCGACCGTCGCTGCCCAGAGGACTTCACGGCCTTTCGGTGTGAATCGCTGTCGGGACGCCCGCTGCCGGTGACCGAGCACTGTGGTGCCGGCCGACCCTGCGAGAACGGGTGGTGCATCGACACCTCCAAACCCGGGCTTCAATCGACCTGCTCGAGGGCGTCCGATTGCCGGACTCCCGCCCGGTGCGAAGCGAGTCTTTGCTGCAATCCTGCGGGCGAGGTGTGCACGGTCGATGGCGATTGTTGTGGGGCTGGCGGCTGCGCCGACACGACGTTCGGGTTCCGGGCGTGTCGCTGACGGTTGCTCGGAGGCGGCTGGGCGCGCTACCCGAAGGGAGGGCCGTGCCCAAGTCCGATGCGATTCGTCCCTCGATGCACGCCTCGGTTCCTGGCTCGTGAGGTCGACCTCGACCGTTTCCTCCAGCTCGTACGCGAAGGCGCTTCCCTGATCACGGTGACGGGCCCCGCCGGGGTCGGCAAGTCGACCTTGCTCAGCCACGCGCTGCTCGACGTCGGAGAGGACGTCGACCGGTTGGTCCTCTCCTGCGCGCTGGGCAGCGCGAAGACGGCCCCCGACTTCCTCAGAGCGGTCTGGTCTCAGCTCGTCCCGGCCGATTCGGCGCCGGTCGTCGAGGACGGGCTCCTCGACGCGCTGGACGCACGCCCCACCATGCTCGTCCTCGACGACTTCGAGCACCTGGTTCCCGCTGCCGTCCCGCAGGTTCAACGATGGGTTCGAGAGTGTTCGGAGCTACAGATCGTGGTGACGTCGCGCCGGCGCCTCGGCCTCACCGAGGAGCGACTGGTCGATCTCGCGCCGCTCGAGGTGCCGTCGTCGGATGAGGATCGACGTGCGGGCCCGGCCATGGCGCTCTTTCTCCGGTGCCTTGCCGATCTCGATCCTCGCCTGGCGGAGCGAGCCACGGCGGATCCGATGACTCCGGCGCTGGTCCGTGCGCTCGGCGGTCTACCTCTCGCGATCGAGCTGGCGGCCGCGAAGTGCCGGACCTTCTCTCCGACCGCGCTGCACGATCGGATGGCGGATCTGTTGAATCTGTTGAGCGCGGGCGCGGCGGGATCGACGACCTCCGTCCGAAACTGTCTCGACGCCTCCTGGCGAAACCTCAGCGAAGAAGCCCGGCGGACGCTGGCGCAGATCTCGCTGTTCCAGGGGCCGTTCTCGCTCGACGACGCGATGGCGGTGGTCGATCTGTCCCACCCGGAAGCGGTGTTGCCCGCCCTCGAGTCTCTCCGGGACGGCTCGTTCATTCAGGTCGACGACGGGGGAGCGCTCCGGCTCTTGCTCCTCGTTCGCCAGTTCGCCTCCGACGCCCTGGGCCCGAGCGATGCAGAGGCCGCTCGAACGCGCCACCTTCGCTGGGCCGCTCGCCTCGCCGCCGACGCCGAGCGGCGCCTTCACCAGCGCGACGCGTCGAGCGCGTTCGCCGAGCTCGAACGGGCCGAGGCGGACCTGCTCACAGCCTTGGCGTTCGGCGTGCAGCGAGAGAGCCCCGCAGAGCGCAGTGACGCGCTGGCCATCGCGATGACGCTGTCCGTACGCGCCGACCTGGCGGGCAGCGTGGGCGTCCCGAGCGAGCTCGAGGAGCTGCTCACGACCGACCCCGTGATGAGGGCGGCGCACCCCGCGCGATGCGCCGAGGTGAAGATCCGGCGGGGCTTCGCACGCCTCCGTCGGGGCCGGCTCGAGGAGGCGCGGGACGAGCTCGTCGCTGCGCGCGCGATGCTCGCAAAGGGGGACGATGCGATCGATCCGGTCATGGCCACCGTCCTCGACGCCGAGATCCGCCTCGCCGAGCGGAACGAGGTGGAGGCGATCGCGATGCTCGAGGCGAGCGCAGAGCGATGGCGAGCCGCAGGGGACGGCTGGGCCGAGGCGCGGACGCGAGAGGCGTTGATCGATGCACACCGTCAGGTCGGCCGACCGGAGCTGGGTCTTCGGCAAGGAGAGCTGGCGCTGGCGCTCCTCGGCCCCGACGACCACCTCCTTCACGCGCCGGTGTTGACCGGCCTCGCCTTCGCTGCGCTCGAGATGGGGCTGACCGAGCAGGCGCGCGCCTACGTCCGGCGCGGGATGGAGGTCCTGGATCGGGCCTCCGTGCGAAGACCCAGGACCGAGGGCGGGCTCGAGCTCGCCCGCGCGCGAGCGCTTCACCTGGGCCGAGAGACGCGCGCGGCGATCGAAGGCTACGAAAGGGCGCGCGGCATCGCGCTCTCGGGGGGCGACACGGAGCTCGCGGCCTACGCCGAGCTCTCGCTCGGGCTCGCCCTCGTCGAGCATCAGCGCGGGGTCGAAGCGTGCGAGTGGTTCCATCGAGCCGAGGCCCGCCTGGATCCTTGGCGGCCCTACGCGCTCATCGGAGCGATGATCTCGACCGCGGTCGAAGCGGGGCTCGGGCTCCTCGAATCAGCGCGAGCGCGCCAGGCGACCTGGATGGACGCCCTCGCCCGAGCCCCCGCCGGACCTTTCGCCGCCATTGGTCGCGGCTGCGCCGAGGTGGTGCGCATCCTCGGAGCCCGGTCGAGCGACGTGGCGCGCTTCGCGCTTCGCTTGCCCCTGGGCGAAGGCGCTTCGCCGGAGACTCCTGCGCTCCTGACGGAGCTGGACGGGCAGATTGGCGGACTCTTGATCGAGGCACGGGTGACGGCGGCGCTGATCCGGTCCGCCGAGACGAGTACGAGCGCGTCGCCGGAGCCGCCGGGTCGAGAGATGGCGGTCGCCACGGATGGCGCGTGGTTTCGATGCCCCGATGGAAAGCTCGTGTCCTGCGGCCGGCGTCCGGTGATGCGAAGGGTCGTAGTGGCGCTCGCCCGACTCCGCGCGGAGGCGCCGGGAGCGTCGTTGTCCCCCGATGACGTCATCCGAGAGGGTTGGCCGGGAGAAAAGATGCTCGAGGCTTCCGCGCGTCGACGTCTTCAGGTGATGGTCTCACGCCTCCGCGAGATGGGCCTTCGGGAGGTCCTGGAGACCACGGACCTCGGCTACCGGATCGACCCCACCTGCCGGGTCCATTTTCGAGGGTAGTCCGAGGCCGGGACCTCCGTCGAAGAGAGAGGGCACGATCATGCGGCGCCTGGTCCTCGATCATCATCTGATGCGTGTCGGCCATCGCCTGCTGGCTCACTTGGAAGAGCTTGCTGGACGGGTGATCGAGCTCGACGATCAGCATCACCACGCTCGAGATCGCGAGGACGAGCGTCATCGTCCCGGCCAGCAAGCGGGAGAGACCGAGACCAGAGACGTATCCCAGCACTAGGAGCCCCAGCATCGACACCGCGTAGAGGGTCACCAGGATCGGCAGCGGGAGACGCTGGTAGAACCCGACCGTCACGCGCGACTCGTGAAGATCGATCATGTGGTTCAACGCGTCCTCGAACAGCGCGACGATCGGTGACTCTGGGGCCTTCTCGGCGAGGGCGGCCATCTCCGTCCACATCCTTTTTTGGAGCTTCGGCGACTCGAGCAGGGCCTCCTGCAGCGCCTCGGGGTCCTTGGGCGCGAGCCGGAGGTCCGCGTACTCGGTGAGGAGCCTCCGAACGCGCGCTCCGTAAGGCTCCGGGATCGTCTTCGCGCGGAGGAAGGCTGTACCGATGGCGTTCGCGTCCTCCAGCACCAGCGCCTTGCGGTCGGAGAACCGCGCCTCGACGATGCCAAAGCTGAAGGCGAGCAGCAGGCCGAGCAACCCGAGGATGGCACCGACCAACACGCTGGCGGTTGCTTTTTGATCCGCGTTCGCCTTCTCGGCGGATCTGCGGCCAAACCGATATCCGATCTCGTTGATGAGCATCAAGATGAGGATCGTGACGATGAGGACCCAAGGCCAATCTGCCTTCATCAGTGCCTCCCCGGCGGTGCTTCGATGAACATGGTGTCCACCTCCTCGCCTGTCCGCTTGCACAGGAGGTGCCGCAGCTTGCGCAGAGATGACGCTCATCGGTCGGCCGCGCTCGCGCTCAGAACGATGATCTCGTGCTCGGACGGGGACGGGAGTGGACGGGCCCTGTGTCAGTAGGCGTGGCTCGGCAGCCTCCTCGGCGCGACGCTTCCCAGCCGGCGTGGATCCCGCGTCTCGACATGCCGTTCGTGGCGGATCCCGTGGAGCTCGCGATACGCGGCGAACTGCGGCTCGACGGCTCGCGGGTCCAGCCCGAAGTCGCGAAGCTCGTACCGGTGCTTGCCGTGCTTGTTCTGCGGATTCGCCGCGAGCGCTCTCACCATGGACGTCGAAGCCTCCTCGCTGAGCGTGCGCCGGATCCGGCGGTAAATCTCGACGACCTCCGTCATCGGATCGGCCACCAGGTCGTAGTAGGAGACGTCGACGAACGCCGCAGCACCGTGGCGCGCGCGCGTCGCGGTCGCGCGATCGACCATGCGCTGCGTCTTCCGAGCCCACTGCTCTCCGATCTCCGCGGGCTCGACCCGGTCGCTGAACACGCCGCGCGCGTGCGCGATCATGCTGCAGAAGGAGGCGACGCACTGGAGGGGATCGCGGTGCGTCTGGATGATCGTCGCGTCCGGGAAGATCGCGAGGAGCGTGTCGAGCCACTCCAGGTGGTGCGGTGTTTTCAGGATCCAGCGCTCCTTCGCGTGTTGCCACTCAAGCAGCTGGAGCATCTTCCGCAGGTAGGCATACGCGGGGGTTTGGTCCTGCTTCTCCAGCCAGGCGGCATACGTGGGCACGCGGAGCGTCGCCACCGCCACGGTGCTGAGGAACGAGTGGTCGAGGAGAACGACCTCTTCATCCGGCGCCTCCGCCTCGACGGAGTGTACGGCGCAGAAGTCGGGCGCCATGTAGTGGAGCCCCCGCGCTTCGAAGGCCGCGCGGCCGATGCGCGGATCGCGTCCCGCGAACCAGGAGTGCGCGGGTGGCACCGGCCTCAGCGCTTCCCAGGAGAGCAGCGCGCGCAGTCCGGGATCGGCGGCGAGCAGGCGATGAAGCATTGTCGTCCCCGCGCGCTGGAGTCCGACGATGAAGACCGGCGCGACGATCGGCTGCTCCAGGATCTCGGGATGGCGCTCGAACATCGCCTCTGCACCGAGGCGATTCGAGAGCGCCCCCACCAGCCCGCGCCGCACCATCGCCGCGCCGACGGGGCTCAGCGCCGCCTCGCGGTCGATCGAATCGACCAGCACGCCGAGAGGCTCGCGGAAGGACTCGTCGCCGAAGCGCACCAGGCCGGTCCGGGAGCGAGCCTCGGCGATCAGCGACTCGACGGTGAGCGTGCGAGCGCCGACCCGCATGCGCGAGAGGGCGCGCCCCACGGCGTTCGCGGCGGCGAGCGGCCATGGCCGATGCGGCCGCGTGTAGTCGACCGAGGTCACGCGATCCGTCGCCTTGGTCATGGACCTCGGGGTTGTGAACCGCGCGAGCTCCCGAGTTCGGTGGTGGTCGCTGATCATGCCGTGCGCCACTCCACGCTTCGCGCCAACCCAGGGAGGATTCGAGATTTCGGAGAACGACTCCGGCGCTCTGTCACCTCGGGCCCTCACACCGGGCTACGAGGGACTCAGCGGCGGCCGGCGACCGCGCGGGTTATCGCTCGCCTTGGAGCGGTCGCTGTGTACTGAGGATCCGGCGCGTCTCCTCGGCGGATTGTCGCGGCCCGTGGATCCCGCTCGACGAGCGACCGATCACTCGCCTATCGGATCGGCATGAAGATCGACCTATCCGCCGTCCCCGTCCGATCCGGGACGGGCTACCCGAAGCGCTTTCACCATGTCCGGGGCGACATCGCGGCTCGGTCCTGGCAGGCGGTCGGCGACGCGGCCGGACTCACCATGTTCGGCGTGAACCGGTGCGTCCTTCCGCCGGGCGCGGTCTCGTCGCTGCGCCACTGGCACACGCGCGAGGACGAGCTGGTGGTCGTCCTCGAGGGTGAGCTCGTGATGGTGACCGACGAAGGCGAGACCATCATGCGTGCCGGCGACATCGCGGGCTTTCCGAAGGGCCACGAGGACGGGCACTGCTTCGTCAACCGCTCCGACCGGGCCGCGACCTTCCTGGCCATCGGCAATCGATCGCCCGACGACGAGTGCTTCTACTCGGACGTCAATCTCCGCGCCGAGTCGGAGCGGCAGGGCGGGCGCTACGTGTCGAGGAGCGGTGTGCCGTACGACGATTGTCCTTGAGCGGAGCGGCCCGAGCTGATCCCCGCGTGCGTCGCCCTGTATTGCCTCGAGAGCGGCCGGCGGCTGCTGAACAAGCTCTGGAACGCGAGCTCGAAGCGGCGAGCGCGCTCGAGGTCGAGACCGTGGTCGGAGACGACAGGGGCTCGAGCGATAGCGCCTGAGCAGCGCGGGGCCGGGACGATCAGCTGCCCGCGAGGGTTCGAATCAGCTCTTCATACGGGGCGACGCTCTCCGGATCGTAGCGCATTCCTGCGAGCAACGATGCCAGCGCCATGAGTTTCGGGGCGGTCAGGGCGGGGAGTGCGCTCATCAATCCGATGAAGCCGGCGTATGCATGGGCCTCATTCCAGACCGCGGCGCGAGGCAGGTGCCTCGAGAGGACGAGGAGCTGCACGGACAGGTTCTCCAGGCCGGTCAGGTAGGCCGTCGACAGGTCGGCCGATCCGGGCGCGAGAGACGCGGGAGGGGCGCGCGTCTCGAATCTGGCCTCCGACGCGAAGCGCTCGAAGAGGCGCCGCTTGGCTGCGAGGGCGAGCTCGTGCGGCGTCGTTCCCCGGAGCGCGAGCGAGCGGGTGGTCTTGGCCTGAAGATCGTGCACTGTGAGGGTCGCGGTCGAGTCGCCCCTGACCAGGCCGGTGACGGCAAAGCGACGATCGGCCGGACAGAGCTCGACCAGCTGGTCGCCGCTGGGCGCCTCGCGCCAGCGCACCAGGCCTCGATCGGGGACGACCGGCACCACCGTCACTGGCTGGGCCGTACTCTCCAGTCGAAACGCCTCCGCAAGGTAGAGCGGCACGCCTCGAACGAGGGCTCCCGGAGCTGTCTCGGTCTGTTCTGCAGCCCAGGCAAAGAACGCGATGGTCGGCCCATCGCCTGCGTTGGGCAGGGCGGGTGCTCGCGCACCGAGCCCTTGGCCCCAGAGCGGCGCGGCGATCGCGATGCCGATGGCTTCCTCGACCGCGCCGCCGTCCTCCACCAGGCCCTCTGCAGCAGCCCGGTTTCGAATCTCTTCGATGGCGGCGGCGAAGCGACCGGCTTCGAGGGGTGCCAGCGCTTCCAAGAGTGGGTGCATGCGGTCGATCGCTTTTCCAAGGGCGTACGAACGGGCCACCGCGAGCCCGACCACCGGCCCATGGCGCGTCAGGTCGAAGTGATCGCCGACGAGCTCGGCGACGTGACGGTCGAACCCGCGATCGATCTCGCTCGACGTTCCGGATCTGGTCTACATCGCGCAGGGCAATCACAGCGAGGATGCGGAGCGGCTCGGGCTCGTTCTCGGAGCGCGCCGGCCCTGCTCGCCGGGCGTTTTCGAGCTGAAGGCGATCCCAACAAGGTCTATCGGCGTTTCATCGCCATCGTGCAGTCCAGGGCACGGATCTTCTTCGCACCGTCGCCGGCGTCACAGCCCCGCAGGCGGATGTCACGCCCGGGCGCGGATACAGCGTGCGCGCGATCGTGGCGCGCCGGTCGACACCGACGTTCGGAGGATGCGACGCGACGTGCGCCGCCGTGCGATGCATGACGCCGTCATGCATCGCGTGCTCCTCGCCGCCCTCTCGATCACGGCCTGCAGCCTCGAAGCGCCGCCGGCCGGCGTGGCGCCCGTCGACGCCGGCGTCTCACCGCCAGCGACGGATGCGGGCATGGTCGCGAGCCCCGATGCGGGCACGGTTGGACCCGAGGCTTGCAGCGTGAAGACGGCGCCCGATCCGATGACCGTCGCCATGCGCCGCGGGCTGGTGCGCGGCACCGCCGAGGGCGGTACCGTGCGCTTCGCCGGCATCCCGTACGCGGCCGCCCCGGCTGGCGAGCTTCGCTTCCGCGCACCAGAGCCTCGCGCGTGCTGGGACGGAGTGATGGACGCAGGCACCTACGGGAACATCTGCCCGCAGCCGGGGCTCGCGGGCGGCGTCACCGGAGACGAGGACTGCCTCAGCCTCAACGTCTGGACGCCCGCCGGAGCGCTCCGCACGAAGGCGAAGGCCCCCGTGGTGTTCTGGATCCACGGCGGGGCGAACATTCTCGGCTCGTCCGCTCAGGAGACCGCCGGCATCGCGTTCTACGACGGACGCACGTTCGCAGAGACCCAGCACGTGGTGGTGGTCTCGGCGAACTATCGCCTGGGTGCGCTCGGGTTCCTCGTCGATCCCGCGCTGGCGGCCGAGAACGATCGAGGCGCCTCCGGGAACTACGCGATCCTCGATCTGATCGCGGCGCTCCAGTGGGTGCAGGACAACATCGAGGGGTTCGGGGGCGATCCGGCGCGCGTGATGGTGTTCGGGGAGTCGGCCGGGGCGTTCAACACCTGCGTGCTGCTCGGCTCCCCGCTCGCGAGCGGTCTGTTCGCCACGGCGCTGATGGAGAGCGGCGTCTGCCGCCAGCCTTCCGCCTCGTGGTACGAACCGATCCATCGCCAGGTGGTGGACGCGCTGGGCTGCACGAACGCGTCCGACGTCGCGGCCTGCCTGCGCCAGGTCGACGCCGACGAGCTGGTCGCCGTGGGCGCGCCCGGATTCGCGAACGTCCTCGACTTGGTGGCCGCCGCGACGAATCCCGTCGCGGTCGATCCCGACAATCCGAGCGCGCTCCCGTTCGCAGCCAACGTCGACGGCTGGGTGCTGCCCGTGGCGAGCATCGAAGCGATGGCGGCCGGCATTCACAACGACGTCCCGTTCGTGATCGGCTCCAACGCCAACGAGCACGACCTGTTCGTCCCGCTCACTACCGTCGTCACCTGCAGCGAGTACGAGGGCTACCTGAACACGATGTTCCCCGGATTCGCCGCCGAGGTGATCGCGCGCTACCCGTGCGCTAGCTTCCTCACCGGCCGTCTCGCCTACGCGCAGGTCCAGACCGACATGTTCTTTACCTGCGCCACGCGCGCCGCCGCCCGCGCGGCCAGGAGTGGCTCTGCCAGCCCGGTGTTTCGGTACTACTACACCCACACGCGCACGCTGGGGGGGCTCGCCGCCCTGCGCGCGGCCCACTCGCTCGAGATCCCCTTCGTCTTCGGGTCCGTCGGCACGAACGGCGACATCGCGACGCCCTCGGAGATGCGGCTCTCCGACTCGATGATGTCGTTCTGGGCGAGCCTCGCCACCCGCGGCGATCCGAACTCGCCGGGAGGAAGCGCCTGGTTTCCGTACGAGATCGAGCGCGACAACGCGATCGTGTTCGACGATACGCTCACGTCGATCGAAGCGATCGAGGCGGACAAGTGCGACTTCTGGGACTCGAAGCTGCACTACTGACGCGATCGAGCCCAAGATCGAGTCACGCGCCGAAGAGACAGCGCCACACCGACGCAGCGGGATCGTGTCGGATCCACGCCGCCGCCTCTTCGAGCTCGGGCGCTCGCAGTACCCGCACGCCGTGTTCGGCCAGCACGTCCTCGATCGTGCCCACGAGGTCGTGCGTGGGGTCATCGCGGGTGGGTTCCGCACCGCGATCGATCGCGGCGTACGGTCCGAGATACGAGAGGTGGAGCCGCACGCGATCGTCCAGCACGATCTCCTCGGAGATCCGATAGTCGCTCTGGGTCCCCGGCTTCTGGCGGAGACCGGCGCGCTCCAGGTCGCGGAGGATCGCCTTCAGGATCCGGTTGTCGGGGTCGTACTCCCAGCGAATGGCGCGATCGCCGAGCGGGCTCTCGAGCGTCCGCCGCGGGTAGTAGTTCACGATGATGCGCTCGAGCTCGCCGTCCATGATCAGACCGGCTCGCCGAGCGGGACGTGGTTCAGCCCGCCGTCGGGGACCACGCTCGGCGGGGTGCGTGGCGCGGCGGTGGGGCAACGCTTGCCGTCTCTCATCTCGTACGTCTCGGTGCCGTGCTCCTCGCGGAGGATCGCACCGTCGCGCGGGAGCGGGAGCACATGGTCGAGCACGCCCGGCTCGACCTCGACGACCGCGTTCCAGTCGAATCCCATCCGCTCGAACGTCGGAGGATCGGTGACGTGGAACTTCGCGCCGCCCCTGATGACGTAGATCTCGCCGCGATCCTGCGCGCGGACCAGGGCATCATCGGTGAGCTTGGCGAGCTCGGAGGGCGAGGGCGGCGCCTTCTCTCCGATCCCGAAGCGGCCGTCGGTCGCGGCCCAGCCGTTCTCGAAGCTCTGCGTCCACAAGCCGCCACCGTCGTCCCGGGCGTGCGCCAGCGGCCTCCCGAGCTCTCGCGGATGGGCGACCCACGCGTCCAGGATGCGGCCGGCCATCCAGTGGTCGTGTCCGTTGAACTTGACCCAGCCCAGATCGTTCGTCGATCCGTGCTCGAAGTCCTGCTGCCAGACGCCCTGCGCGTCCTGATACGCCTCGTTGATCGGCGCGCCGAGCGCGAGCGGTGCTTGCAGCCAGGCGTCGAGCTTACCGAAGCACAGCCAGTGCTGGTGATCGCGGAAGTAGACCTGGCCGTCCTGGCGCACCCAGCCCCGCTCGAACTCCTGCGTCCACTGTCCAATGTGGTCGGGCACGGTGGCATCCCCCACCGGCCGCCCGAGCTGCTTCGCATACTTCAGGGACGACTCGAGCAGCCGGCCGTCGGTCCCCGACTCGACGCGCACGTCGGTGAACAGCACGTTGCCGTCATCGCCGCTGAACGCGATGCCGCCGAAGGGCGCACCGGAGGCGCCCAGGAGATCACGCGTCAGGTCGAGGCGGACGTCGATCCACTCGCCCACGGGGAGGTTGAGCGCGTTGCCGACGCGGCCCCACGGATAGTCCGGCTTGACCGTCGCGACGCTGCCCCCCTCGAAGCCCCAGCGGTGCTCCCAGTCCCCGATCAGCGTCTGCAGGACGAGCTGCGCTTCGGTCGACTTCAGGAACAGCTTGAACCGGATCGCCCGCACGCCCCACGGCGTATCGCCGGCGCTGCCCATCGTGCGCGTGAAGTGATTGTTGCCGGTGGGACGGAGCCCGTCAGGCTCCGTGAAGGGCGCACCGCCCAGCCATTCGGTACCCTTGCCGTCGAGGTGGTGTACCAGCAGGAACGGCGAGCCGATCCAGGACGCGTAACCGTCGAGCTTCACCTGCCCGTATTCGTTGACCGCGCCCTTGGTGAACCGCTGGTACGCAAAGCCGCTCGGAGCCCGGGCCATCTCACCGATCGGCGCGCCCAGGTGCTTCGCGTAGCGGAGATAGGTACGGAGGATGTCGCCCTTGAGCGGCGCCGCTGAGGACCCGCCGGTGGCCTGGGCCTTGGCCCGGGGCGGGCCCGTCTTCTGCGGAGGCGGTGGGGGCGCGCTCTCCGGCTCGAGCTCGATCTGGTTCGAGACCACCGCGCGGATCCGAGCGATCGACGCGTCCTTGCCGAGGAGCGCCAGCATGTGCTCGAGGGGCATGCCCTCACCGGCGCCGGTGAGCGCCCAGGTGAGCGCGTTAGCGTAGGCGGGGAAGCTGAGCTGCTCTCTCCGATTGAGCTCGGTCAGCCTCTCCCGCACCTCGGCGAGGGTCCAGCTCCTCAACCCCTCGAGGTGATCGGCGACCGTACCGAGGATGCGCTTCGTCTCCGGGGTGAGGAGCGCCTGGGCGCTCCGATCGCCGTAGCGTGGCGTCTCCAGGACGAACCGTCCCATCGCGATCGCCTCGCCGTACGTGGAGGCGCGGCCGCGGACAGTGTGAACCAGCGCCGCGGAGGCGGCGGGCGAGAGCGAGCCCATGAGCTCCGGATCGAAGGACTCGAGCACCTTCCTGAGCCGGGAGGGATCGAGCTCCGCGATGTACCTCTTGTTCCGCTCCAGCAGATCTTCGTAACCGATGCGCGTCGGCGTCTTGCTGAAGCCGAACCGGTCGAAGGTCTCGGCCAGCTCGTCGAGTGTCTTCAGGCGGCCGTCGTCTCTTCCCGCGCGCGTTCCCAGCCGCGCCAGATGGTTGACCAGCACCTCGGGCGCGATCCCGAGCTCCTTCAGCGCCAGGACCGAAGCCGCCCCGTTGCGTTTGGAGAGCTTCTCGCCGCCTTCGTCGCCGAGGATGTGCGGGACATGGAAGAACTCGGGCGGCGGCTGGCCCAGCGCGCGGTAGATGCAGAGCTGCCGGGCGGCGTTCAGGAGGTGATCCTCTCCGCGGACCACGTGCGTGATGTTCTGCTCGATGTCGTCGACGGTGTTGGCGAGGAGGAAGGTCGCGGTGCGATCCTCGGGACGCGCACCGGCGCGGAGGATCACGAAGTCGCGCATGCCGTCGTCATCGAGGAGGCCCACCTCGAGCGATCCCTTGGCCCGATCCTCGAGGACGATCGTCTCTTGCTCCGGCATGCGGAACCAGATGGCGCCGTTCTTCTCGTAGGCGTGCCCCGAAGCGATCAGCTTCTCGGCCGCCTCCCGGTAGAGCTCACCGCGCCGCGACTGAAACTCCACCTCGTCCTTTTTCCACTCGATCCCGGCGTACTCGAGGGCCTCTTTGGCGGCTTCGACGTACTCGGGTCGCGAGCTGGCGCGATCGGTGTCCTCGAAGCGGAGCAGAAAGTCGGCGCCGAGCTGCTTGGCGAGCCGATAGTTCACCAGCGCCATCCACAGGTTGCCCGGATGGAGGAGGCCGGAGGGGCTGGGCGCGACCCGGAGCCGCGGCTTTCGAGCGGGCGCGCTGTCGCCTCTGAGCTCGCGGAGGCTGGTCTCCTTCGTGCGCCGCGGCTCGGTGAGCACGAAGCGCCGAAGGCGGCGGTCCTTGGGCGCCTCGAAGCGATCGAGCTTCGGGGTGTCGAGCTCGATGCGGACGCCTTCGGACGCGTTCCACAGCAGGCGGCCGCGCTCGAAGGTCTGCACCATGTCCCCCGAGACCTTGCGCTCCTCGCTCGTGGGCAGGCCCAAAAGCTCGTACGGCGGGCGCCCCTTCGTCTCTCTGAGCTGCGAGGGGGCGTCGTACACGAGGGCGAAGCCATGGTTCACCTGGAAGCTCTGTCCGAGGCGCGGGTTGTAGCACCAGAAGACGTCGCCCCAGTCGGTGGGCGGGCCGCCGGTGGTGCGCTGCCGTTGCTCGTCGCTCTGGCGGACCTGCGCGACCAGCCACTCGCGGATCTGGTCGCCGTTCCACCCTTCGCCGCGCTTCGCCTGGGCATGTCCGAGCCAGACCGCATGTCCGATCGGATCGCTGGGACGCCCGAGCTCCGACCAGTAGACCGACTCCACCAGCGTCTCGAGCGACGCGTTTCCGGCGAGGCGCGCGAACTCCTCGCTCGTGCGGACCTCGCCCACCATCGTGGCGCGGGCGGTGTCTGCGTCGAGGCCCGAGAGCCTCGGCCCCCAGTGCGCCAGATGTCTCTCGAGCGGCCCCTCCTCGACGCGCGCGAGCTCGGAGAGATAGACGGAGCGGATCAGGGCGGGCAGGTCGACGTCGCCGTCGCAGCGCTCGCCGCCCCGCGAGCCGGGCATGCGTCGGATGGTGCCGCCGTCGAGCCCGAGCGTCTGGTTGAAGGCGAGGGCCGGGAGCGCGTCGCCCGCCGGTGCGAGCCGAGCCTCGCGGATGACCTGCAGCGCGTCCATCACGCGTTCGACCCTCCCGGCGGGAGCACGATTGACCGCACGTTGACCGTCCGCTCCAGGTACGGCGCGTCTTTTCGATCGCGCTCGACGCGGCCGGCGCCGTCGGCGAACAAGGTGTCCGAGTGCACCACGCCGATGGCTCCGGGATGGACACGCATGGTCGCCTGGGCATGCTCCACCACCGAGAGGCCCATCGACTGGGCGACCGCGCCGAGGCAGTTCCGCGCCTCGTAGTCGGGCGTATGGCCGAGCTCCGGATACGCAAAGTTGTCCTCGCCGATCATCAGCGGGTAGCCGAGCGCTGCCGCCTTGTTGAGCGCGTGGCGGTACAGGAGCCGCAGATCCTCGTCCGTCCCGCCGCCGTCCGGCTGCGGGAAGTCGAGCCAGAGGACCGGGCCTTCGTAGCCGTCGAAGGACCCGTGAAAGGCCTTGAGCAAGCTGCGGTAGCGCTGCTGGTCGCCGTCCATCACTCGGAGCTGGCGGACGTTGGCGTCGAGGAGGTGGCTCGCCATCGCCCAGTGGCGGCCGTTGGCCAGCCACGCCATCGAGTAGCAGCCGCTGAGCGGCGCCTCGAGGAAGGCGAGGAAGCTGTCGTCGTCGATCGCGTACTTGCCGCTCTCCGGCGACGCGCCCAGGCCCTCGGTCGCGGCGAGGATCGAACGGGCAGCGTCGGCGAAGGCCGGGCCACCGATCCGGGTCAGCGCCGGCAGCGCCCGCTCCAGCAGCGGTCGCAGCCCGAGCATCGCGACCGTCGGATCGCCCGGCCTCGAAGCGACGCCCTGCTGGAGCTCGAGCAGCGCGATCACGTCGCTGACGATGCCCAGGCTCCTCGCCGTGTTCGGGCGATCCTCGTCGTTCTTGTCGAGCTCGTGGAACTCGGCGATCAGCTCGTCGCGCAGCGCGCTCGCGCTCCTCAGCGACGGCGCGTCCCAGAGGAACGGTCCGTCCGGACCTGCGCCCAGCTCGATACTCTCGGTCATCGCTAGACCGATCCTCTCGAGCGATCCGAGGAGCGGCGAGAGCTCCGCGGCCGGTTGCGCGGGCTGCTCCGCGAAGGTGACGCTCGTGCGCTTGAAGTATTCCTGGGCCCAGAGCGCCATCATCGCGAGCAGCGCCTGGTTGGCCGCGCCCTTGTACTTGAGCTCGGGGTACGTCCCTTCGGCTTCGGCGCGGATCGCCGACAGCAGCTTGGGGCGAAGATAGGCCTGGTCGAAGCCGTCGGCGTTGGAGCCTCCGCTCTTGTAGAGCGCGAGGTAGAGGTTCAGCTGCCTCGCCACGCGCGCGATGTGCTCGGCCCCCCGTTCGGTGACGCGCCCCTGGGTGAGCTCGAGGAGATCGACGCCTTCCAGCGTACCGGCCTTCGAGCCCTCGCCTCGATCCCGGATCGGATCGCGCCCGGCCGACAGCCCCTGAGCGATCAGATCGAGGGACGCATGCGCCACCTCGTTGCGCCGGAACGCCACTGCGACGTCGTCGATCGCCGAGGTCATTGCCCGCGCGGATGAGGTGGAGCGGGCGCAGGCATCGATCAGATCGGTGCGGTTCGCCTCGACCAGCCCGTAAACGAAGTCTCGACACGCGCGCGCACCCGCGCGGCTCTTGCCGACCCGCTCGAGGCGCTGCTCCACCCACGCCACCTGGCTCGCCGACAGATGCACAGCGGCCGTCAGCGCGAGCTCGGGTGGGATCGCCGGGTGGGCGGCGCGAAACTTCGAGAGTCGAAAGTCGCCCGCCGCAAGGAGCGTGCGCGCGGGGACGACCTCACTGCGCAGCAGCTTCTCGGGATGCGCCAGGGAGAGACGCCAGTCGGCCAGGACGCGCGTCATCTGCCGCTCGGGATTGACGCTGATCTGCCCCACACGGTGGGCGAGCTGGATCGCGGACCGCGCGGTCTCGGTCTGACCCGCGCGATCCGCAGGGGCATCCGCGCGCGCGGCGTCGAGGAGCGCGTACCAGAGGGGGAGGGGATCGACGCGGTGCGGGCTCTTCGGATCGACGAGCGCCTCCACGCCGGGCCGACCGTCACCGTCGCGCCCGATCAAGGAGGCGACGTCGACGAGCGGGAGCGTCGCCTTCACCCTCGCGAGCGCCTGCAACAGCGGCTCCGGATCCTCGACCGCCAGGTGCGCGATGGGCGCGATCATCTGCTCGCGTTTGCTGCCGAGCTCCGGATGGCCCGCGATCGCGTCCTTCGCGCGCCTGTATCGCTCCGCGAACGCGACGAGATCCGGGAGCGTCCGTCCGTCGCTCGGGCTGACGACCTCCTCGGCGAGGGCGCGGAGCAGCGGAGCGTCGCCCTCGGGTCCAGCGGCGAGCGCGACGAAGAGCCGCCACGGCTCGCGCGTGACACCGAGCGCCTCCGGCGACACACCGCTCAGCTCGACCAGCGACGCGGCCAGATCGGGTCCGGGCGGTCGCTCGGGGTTCGTCAGGCGCAGCCGCTCGAGGGCGATCGTCGCTCCGGGCGAGCCGGCCAGTGGAAGGACCCAAGCGGCGAGGTTCGGGTTCGGGCTCGAGGCGAGCGACTCCACCGCGCGAAAGAGACCCTCCGGACCGGCGGGGCTGGCCTCGATCACCCGGATCAGCGCGCGCGCGAGCGGCGTGTCCCGTCCCGCGAGCGTCGCCAGCAGGGGTTCGCGGAGCGGCGCGGTCGACGCGAGCGATCGCGTCACCGCCGACGCCAGCGGATCCGGATCTCCTCGTGCGATCGCCTCACCGAGCAGCTCGGCGAGATGAGAGGCGACGCCCAGCGAGAAGCCCTCGCGCGGGGACGCCGCCGACAAGAGACGGGTGACCTTCGACCATGCGCTGCCCTGCTCGAGGAACCCGGCGGGCGTTCGGACGAGATCGGCCTGCTCACTGAGGTTCGGGTGCGCGGCCAGCGCGGCGCCGAGCCCGGGCGCCGCCTCGAAGCGCTCGATGAGCTCGGCGACGCTGGCCGCGGCCATCTCGCCGACCGACACCTGACCGGCGTCCGTCCAGCCGAGCTCCGCCGCGCGGCGTGAGCAGGCGTCCATCAAGGCGGCCACGGTGAGGATGGTCGGGACCAGGCTCTGCTTGTTGGCATTCTCCTCGAGGAGGCAGCGGAGCGCACCGAGGCTCCTCTCCGAGAGCTCGCTTCGCCGGCTCGGCTCGACCAGGTCGAGCTGCTGGGAGAGGGCGGCGTAGAAGCGCTTCAGGGCGTCCGCGAGCGGTCGGGTCTCGGCGAGACCAAGCCTCTTCGCGACGAATACGACGGCGGCGGCGTCGCCGATTGCGCCGCTCAGGCTCGCCTCATGGCGCGCGGCGATCGGAGGCGGAACGCCTGCCCCGATCAGGGCGGCCGCGTCGCTCGCCGATCGCTTGACCGCGTGCACTTCGACGGACGCCTGAGTCGAGGTCTCGGCGATGCGCGCGCGCCAGCGCTGGACCCGCTCGAGCCACGGTCCACGCCCTCTCGCGGCCTGAGAAACGAGAGACACGTGAGCGTCGAGTCTACCAGAAGTCATCCAGACCGGTCGCCCAAAACGAAGAGGCAGTCCCAGACGGTGGCGTGATTGCGAATCCAGTCGGCGCGCTCCTCGAGCTCGCCGGTGGAGAGAACCAGCGTGTCGTGCCTCTCCAGGATCCGTCTCACGTCACCCGCTCGGCGATCGAGCGGGTGTCCGTCGAGATCGACCTCCACGGCGAGCCGGTAGTCGAGCGCGGCGAACGGGCCGAGATACGAGAGCTGGAGCCGGATCGCGCCGATCTCCAGCTCCTCGGAGAGATCGTACTCGCCGCGGGTCCCCGGTCGGGTCCCCGGGTCGAGGGACTCGAGGTCCCGCACGATGGCCTTCGAGATCACACCCTTCGGGTCGTAGCTCCAGACGACGGACGGGTCTTCCCACGGGCTCACCAGCGCCCGACGCGGATAGAAGTGTGCGATCGCGCGCTCGACCTCCGGCCTCACCCGCGCAGTTTAGCGCGACGCCGGCCGCTCTCACGCCGATAATCCCGGGTCGTGGATCTCGGGATCTGGCGTGCGCGCCTCGTCGCCTACCGAGAGGCCACGCTCCCGCCCAGCACCGAGGTCGCGGCGCCCGCGCGCGACCCGGCGTTCCCGATCCCGCCGACCTTTCCGCGAGACGGCTTGACCGAGGAGGCTCGCGCCGAGCTCGGCACGCGGCTCCTGGAGGGTGAGGTTCAGGCGCTGATGGCGTCCGGCGCTGCGATGACCGACGTCGGCCTCCAGGCGGTCTGCGGTCCGCTCGAGAGCTTCTTCGCCCAGGGGCTGGAAGCCGCGACGCGCGCGACGCCGGGGATCGAATCTCGCCCAGCTCCAGGCGCTCCTCCGGGCAGTGCTCGAGGATCGCTTCGCCGATCATCGCTTCCGCCGCGGCCACGACGATCCTCAGCTCGCCTGTCTGACCGACGCCCAGCGCGCGGAGTGGATGAAGCCCGTCTCGTATACCTCGGTCTGGCTCGACCCGGACTCGGAGGTGATCTTTCGCGAGCGCACCCGCGCCGCCGCCCAGCTTGCCGGCACCACGCTCACGGCGCTCGAGAGCGCGTTCGGGTCCGTCGACGACGCTCGGGCCCGTCACCGTGAGGTGGTGGACGAGCTCCGCGGCATCGACAAGAATGATCCCGCTCGCATCGAGAAGGCGCAGCTGGCGCAGCGGCGCGCGCAGGAGCTTCAGCTGCTGCTCAACCTGACCGAGGTCTCCCGGCTCGGCGACCGCGCGGATCCAGCCCGCACCGCGGCGCTGAAGGACTGGTTCCGCAAGCACGAGATCAAGCACAACGCCAACTATCTCGCGCCGCTGCAGGAGGTCCTCGAGACCAAGGATCTCCACTACACCAGCGGAGACACCTACGAGGATCCGCCTGCGTCCCAGCGGTTTGCGCTCTCCGCCGTCGTCTGTCTGCAGTGGCCGGACGCCGCAGTGCTCTCCGAGTGCACCGACGCGAACAAGCACATGATCTGCACGAACAGCGACAAGTACGGCATTGTGCAAGGTAGCTTGCGGATCGTCGAACGGTACGAGGGCGCGAAGAAGAAGAGGCCGCTCCTGGTGATGGAGCGAATCTACCCGGACTACGCGATCGAGGAGAAGAAGCGACTGATCGATCACGCCCTCGAGCGCGCCCGAGCGCTCAGCATGCCGCTCGCGCTCCCGGAGGAGTACTTCTGGGGCTGCGAGCAGTTCACCCGGACCGGTCTCGCCGCCGACGGCAAGGGCCAGGACGACGGCGTCCACATCCCCTCGATGGACGCATCGATCGAGGAGCTCGCGAGGAAGCGGTGCGCGCGGCTCCTCGCAGGGAAGGTGCTCCGGGTGAAGGCGACGATGGGGCCGTACGGCGTCGAGTACATCGATTCGGCGCCCCTCGGCGGGGCGGCGGCGCGCGGTCAGGCCCAGGCTCGGCGCTACGAGCTCGCCGATGCGTACTACGAGAACCAGTTCGTCGTGCTGATACCGAAGCGCGGCGGCGACTGAGCGGCGAGCTCAGACCAGCTTTTCGAGCTGCTCGAGGCGGTGCACCGCCTGGAGGACCTGGCCCTTGTCGAAGTTGGGGGCTGGATCGCCCTTCCGGCCGGCGGGAACGGCGATGTCCTTGTGTCCGACGATGTTTCGGAGCGGGACGTCGTACTTCGCGACGAGGTAGGGCACGAGCTGTCGGAGCGCCTGATACTGCGCCGTCGTGAACGGAGTGTGACCGCTCCCGTCGTTGGTGATCTCGATGCCGATGGAGCGCAGGTTGACGTCCGGCACGCCGTGCAGCACCGAATCGCCGGCGTGCCACGCCTTACGCCCATCGGGGACCAGCTGATAGATGGTTCCGTCCCGTCCGATCAGATAGTGAGCGCTCACCTCGGCGGCCGGGCTTCTGAGCGTCGCCAGATCCGCGGCGACGTCGTTCGACGCGGTGTGGTGGAGGACGATCGTGTCGATGTCGGTTCCCTCGCGCGACGACTGATTGGGCGAGGGCCTCGAGACGACTCGGGGCTTGGCGGAGTCGACCTTGATCAGCTCTCGGACCATCGCTCGGAACTGCGCGAGATCGATCGACCCGTCCTTCCCCAGCCCGGGGTGCGCATCCTCGAAGACGCGCGAGCCATGCTGAGTGGTCGCGTCGAAAGTTCCGTCGACCTTCGACTGGGGGATGAGGTGCAGGTCGGCCATGACCTGCTCGGTCCTCCGCACGTCACCCGAGTGCTCGCCGAGGGCCTCCGCAGGGCTGAAGGCGGGGTTCTTGGGATCGGCCACGATGATGCTCTGCGCGAGGGGCGGCCGGGTCTCGGCGTCGACCGTCCCCGTGGGCTCGAGGCCCGCGCTGGCCTGAAACGTCGCCAACGCCTGGTCAATCGGATCGACGCCTGGCTCACGGGGGACATCGACGAACGCTTGCGGCGCGAAGCCCGCCGCGGTGAGCTCGTCGGCCAGGGACGGGGACGCGAGATGACCGTCTGAACGCACGACTCGAATTCGCCGTGGCAGGTGCTCGGCCTTGGGGTCGACCGTGGGCCGGGCCTTGGTCGAGGTCGGCGTATCACCCGGCCCCGGCCGGTCGACCTTCTTCGTCGCGACGGTGCCGTGCGCTCCCACGGGCTCGCCGCTGCCGGAGCCCCCGGTCGCAGTGAGGCCGAGGATCGTGGGGACGGCGATGGCCGCAGTCGCGGCGATCGCGCCGGCAATCCGGAGCGGTCGCCCGATGCTCAGGCGCCACGAAGAGCCCTGCATGCGGAGCTGCTGAACACCGGCGCCATCGCCTCCGCGCGCGGCGAGCGCTGCCGCCAGCTGGTCGGCCACGGCGTCGGTCAAGAACAGGGCTGCCAACCGCTGCTCCGGCGTCGCGCCGCCGTCCGCCTCGGACCTCGGCTCCGCCTTCGCGAGGTCGACCTCGAGCTTGGCGACAATCGCGGGCGCGTTGTCGGCATCGATGTGGGGAGGGTCGCCGAGGAGCGGTGCGATCTCGGGGGGCACGATCGGGATCGGCTCCAGGGTGACGGCGATCCGCTCGAGCACGTCGAGGAGCGCGCGCTCGACGCTGGTCGCCTTGGCGCCCTTTCCTTCGAGCTCCAGCTCGGCCATCGCCTGCGGAAACGCCGCCAGCACCTTCGACAGCTCCTCCCCGAACCGAAGCCCGAGGGCGAGGCGCGCCTCGGACGAGAGCGTGCCGACATCCGACGGGTGCAGGCCGTCGAGCGCGGATCGTGTCTGGCGCAGCCTCGCGTGGAGCTTGCCGTAGGCCTGCTTGTTGCCGCCGGCGACCTGTTCGGTCCGCCCGGCCGACCGCGCGAGAGCGCCGGCCGCGGACTCCAGCTTGAGGCTCACCTCCTCGGTGCTGAGTCCGAATCCGCGGCGCGGCTCCCGGCGAATCGGGGAGCACGAGCGGCGCGGGATCGCCCGAGCCGGTGGGCGTCGAGCGGGCCAGCCGTAGGACCTCGGCGAGCGCGGGGTTGGGTTCGGCTCCAGGACGGAAGGGAGGGAAGTCCATCTCGTCGACAGCGTACCCACCGCGTCGGCCGGGCTCCGATTACCGCGAGTTTACAGGGCGAAGGATCCGGGACGCGACGCGGCCGTGCGTCCGTGCGAGGCTCGCGGCGATGGAGGCAATCCGCAGCTACTTCGACGACGTCTCGCCGTATTCCTACCTCGCGTGGCGTGCGCTCCGACGACGTGACCTCGCGGTTCGGCCCACCCCGATCGGGTTCGCGGCGCTGCTCGGGGCCGGCGGACCGCTCGGTCCCGCGGAGGTCCCCGCCAAGCGCACGTTCCTCATCCGCGATTGTCTCCGCCGCGCGCCCGCCTGGGAGCAGGGCCGCGACCTCTCCGACCTCTCCGTGCTCGAAGACGTGCTCCGCCCGGCGGGCCTCCCCACGGATCCCGCCGTCAAGGAGCGCCTGCGGAGGCAGACCGACGAAGCGATCGCGCCGGGCGTCTCGTTCGAGGTCGGTGGCGAGATCGTGTGGGGCAGCGCTCGATTCGACGATGGGATCGTGATCGCCGAGGGCCGCAGCGCGCTCGACGACACCCTGGTCGCGTCGCTCGCGGAGCGCCCGGCCGGAGTGGTTCGCAAGGCGGCTCGGGGGACAATCGATCCCGCGATCGCCGCCCGCGTCCGCCAGATCTTCGAGAAGGCCAGCTTCGTCCGTAGCCTCGGCATCCGCGTCGAGACGATCGCACCCGGCGTGGTGACCAGCGCCCTCATCGCCACCGAGTCGCACCTCCAGCAGGACGGTCTCATCCACGCCGGCGTGATCACGACGCTCGCCGATCACACGGCCGGCGCCGCCGCGGGCACCGGCGCCGAGCGACCACTCACCATCGAGCTCAAGATCAATCTCCTCCGCCCGGCGCGCGGTCCCGAGCTCCGCTGCCGCGCCACGATCCTCCGCGCCGGCCGGACCATCGCGGTGGTGGAGTCGGAGGTCTTCGACGGCGCGCTGCTGGTGGCGAAGGCGACGATCACCCTGGCGGTGCGCTCGGCGTGATCTCCCTGTGGCCCGCACCTCCCCTGCGCGAGATCTATCGTTCGGCGCGGAGCTATCCGCGCCACACCTTTGTCTATGCGCCTCCCTCGGCCGAGCGACTGGCCCGCGTCCAAGCGCTCTTCCGCACCGTCGCGGTCTCGCTCGCCCCCGGCCCTCCGCCGCGCGCGCTGGTGCGTCAGGCCAAGGAGGTCGGCTTCGATCTCCTGCGCGCCGCCGGCGACAGCGGAGACGTCCTCTGGGTCCTCCGCGAGCCCGGAGAGCAGCGGAACGCGAACGGGCTCTATGCCCTCCGCGCGGGCGGATTCCCGATCTGCGTCCAGGCTCCCCACACCTTCTTCGACGAGGGGAGCGGTCAGGCCGCCCTCGAGCTCTTTCGCGACATGCGGGCGGCCTGCTTCGCCATCAACACCGTCGACCGGAGGAAGATCGACGTCGCGCACGCCGAGTCGAGCGTGTACCTCTCCGCCACCCTTGGCCTGCTCGAGGCGACGCGCTGGCCCATCATCCAGCTGCACGGCTTCGGTGAAGGCGAGAAGGTTCCGCCCACCGCGAAGGCGGTGATCTCGAGCGGCTGCGACTCCACCACGCTCACCGCGGCGCTCGAGCCCCTGCTCGAGCCGTCGTACGGCGAGGTCCTGGTCTATCCGCGAGACACGCGCGTCCTGGGCGCCACCACCAATCGACAGGGCATCGCGGCGCGTGCGGCGTCGATCCCTTTCCTTCACCTCGAGATGAGTCGCAACCTACGGCGGACCGTGGCGCAGAACGCCCGCCCGCTGGCGGCCGCGCTGCGCCGAGTGCTGGACGGTCTTCCGAGCGCCGCCGCGAGGTAGGAGACGCTGACCGCGATCAGCGCTTCCCACCGAGGTAGCTCAAGGGAAGGAGCGAGAGCAGGAAGGTGGTGTGATACCAGACCGGGAACTTGTCCCAGAGCACGATGTGCTGTGGGATGAACAGCGCCAGCAGCACCGCACCGGTCACCAGGCGCGCGATCTTCGATCGTCTTGCGACGACGGACGTGACCCACCCGGCGAGCAATGTCGCCAGCGCGCCGATGGCGAGTCGCGCGAGCATCATCGGCAGCGTGAAGGTCATCTGAGCAGCGACGGCGGCGTACTGCGGCCACGACGCCCGCATGACCCAGCCGACCGCCGTGGCGGCGGCCATCCACGCGGCCAGCCCTGCGATGACGCCTAGAATGCTCCTTGCCATGCGTCTCCCCCGCACCTCGTGTCGAGCGAGACTCTAAGGAAGGTCGTCGCAGCGGGTCTTGGAGAAATCGGCCACCGCGTGGGACGCCAGATGATGCGGCGTTGCGCCCGCGAGTCGCGTCACCTCCTGCGTCAAGTGGGCCTGGTCGAAATAGCCGGCGTCGGATGCCAGCGCCGCGCCGGGACGGCTCGGCGCGTCCTCGATCTGGTGGAGCGTCGCCTGAAAGCGGACGATGCGGGCGAAGCACTTGGGACCGTAGCCGAGCCAACCACGCATGAGGCGATGCAAGTGCCGCGGGCTCACGCCACAGCGGGTGGCCACGTTCGAGACCCGGATGCACCCGCGCTCGCGTTCAATCTCGTGCACGGCCCTCGCGACCACATCGGGCACGTGCGCGCTGCCGATGCGGTCGATGAGAAAGCGCTCGAGCGTGTCGATGTATTGCGCCGGCGTGGACGGAGCGTCCGACGACCCCACCCTCATCTCGAGGCGTCGCCCGACGGTCCGATCCGCGGGCACGCCGCTGACGATGACGGCGACCCCCGGCCGCAATCGCACTCCGACCAGCGTCGCGGGCGAGGTGAATCGGCGTTCGTCGGGTTGGATGAGCGGGCCGCGAAGAAGCCATCCCGAGGTTCGGCCGTCCTCGATCCGGATCGAGATCGCGGTGCTGCCGTCCGGTACGACCCGGAGAATCGCACCGCGTTGCGCCTCGATGACCCAGAAGCATCCGACGTACGGACGCAGCAGCTCTGCGGCTTCGCGGAAGCGAATCTCCGCGCCCTCGATCTGCGTGCTCGAAATGCTCATCAGCGACAAGTCATCGCACACCGGACGATCGCCTGACGATCCCCTCGGCGCCGGGGCCTCCGCGCCGGGAGAACCCGACTGAGGAGACTCTCTCGGCGACGCGCTCGATCTATTCGTTCACCGCAGCCCGGAGCTGGTGCGGCTTCATCGCGGCGCCGGGTACGTCGAACACCAGCGGCTTTCGATCCGTCTTGCCGCCTGCGCCGAGCATGGCTGCGTTGCCGAAGGTGGTGCCGTCGCGCGTCTCGACGCCGTATCCTTCGTGGACGTGCCCGAAGAGGTGGAGGTGCGGCCTCACCTGCTGGACGCGCTCGCCGAGCGGCCTGCAGCCGACCGACCAGCCTCGCGCCGTCCGATCGAGAACCTCGTACGGTGGACCGTGGGTCACGAGCACGTCGGTGTCGTCGGGGATGTTCTTCCATACACCGGCCCGCACCACGTCGGAGCGGAGCTCGAACGCGCCGTCCCCGACTCTGGGCACGACCGGCGACCCGTAGATCTTCACACCCTCGATCACGACGGCTTCGTCCTTGAGGTAGACGGCGTTCGTCAGCAGCGTCTGTCCCGAGTTGCCCACTCGGCCGAGGAGCAGGTCGTGGTTCCCGGCGATGACCACCTTGTGGCGGTGCGGGAGCGAGCCCAGCCACGCGTCGAACCTCCGGAGCTCCGATCGATCGGCATCGCGGCTGAAGTCGCCGGCGTGGATGAAGATGTCGCCGGGTGGGATCGAGATCTGCTCGTGGCGCCCGTGCGTGTCTGAGACGCAGACAATCCGGATCGTCCGACCTTGGGGCTCGAGCTCGATGACCTCGGCGCGCCCGGGCGGCGGTGCCCGACGGTCGGTCGCGCGCTTCCCAGGAGAGACGGAGCCGGCCCCCAGCATGCGAGGTTATCGGCGGCCGCACGCGCCAGGTTGACCGTTGGGCGCGGGTCCCGGTGCCAATTCCTGGGCAGATCCTCCCGATCTCGGGCCCGACACCCCGACCGCGGGCGCTACCTCGGTGGAGAGAGCGATCCGAGCTCATCGCTCGGCGGGGGGACGGAGAGCTGGCCCGTGCGCTTCGGTGCGTCCTCGGCGTACGCGATGACGCGATCCCTCAGCAGTAGATCGATCTCGGCCCGTAGGTCGGCTTCCACGGCGGGGATGTGCTTTCGCAGCGCGCGATGCGTGAAGTACATCGGCACCAGCGGCAGCGTCAGCGGAACGAGCCAGCGAAGGATGCTGCCGAGTCCCGTCGTGAGCGGCGAGAGCGCGACCATTCCGATCACCAGGGCGATCGACGCGTACGGCAGGACGAACCGCGTCGACCAGGAGAGCGCGACCGTCGACTCGCTCCGCCCGCGCACTCTCCGAACGAAAGAAAGGTGTGCGCCGAATCCGAGCGGCCGGATCGATCGTCGTCCTCGGCGCTCGAAACCCGCCCGCACCGCCGCCTCTTCGAGCAGCGCCTCGATCTCCTGTTTCGTGCCGTGCAGGCGCAGCTCGCGGCAGTGCTCCCGCACCAGAGAGAAGTTCGAGCTCGGGACCGTCAGCTCACGCCCCATCGAGGATGAAGCGAGGATAGCACGGGCGGCGGACGGGCCGGATGCGCGGGCGCCGCCCGGCCGTTGTGCCCGATCGCGAATCGACGATGTGGCTGGCTGGTTCACATCCGCTCACGGGGTGAGCCCATTCGAGCAACCCGATCCTCTGGATGACCGAAGATGGGCACGATGGTGAGGCCGACGACCGCCACGGGTGCTCCGCCCGAACCGTGGAGCTACGCATCGCCCGTGCTCCCGGAGAGCGGCCCGGCAGTCGACCGCGACCTCAATCGGTACGCGCGCGGGGCGGGTCGGGGGGCGCCGCGGAGGATCAGCGACGTCCCCGGGCTGGTGAGCGCGACCGCTGAGTTCTGGCCGCTCTACCACGCCGCGCTCCGCGGCGAGGAGATCCTCCCGCCGGGCGCGCGCGACCACGCCTATCTCGCGGTGCAGGGCCTCTTCGGCAACCAATGGTCGAAGTCGAGTTTGATGAGATACATGGGCGCAAGCCTGGGCGCGCTCCAGTCGCTCGATGCGAAGGCCGGCTTCGCCTCCATCGACACCGAGGCTCGCCTGGCGTCGAACATCCCGCGGCTCGAGGGCGACATCCTGGCCGCAGCCGAGCGCGCACCCTCGGGGATGGTGATCCCGCTGGCCCACAGCATGGGCGTGCCGCTCAGCCTGGCGACGCTGGCGCTCCGCCCCGAGGCGAAGTCGAGGGTCGCGGGACTGATCGCGATGCAGGGCGCCGTCGAAGGATCGCTGCTGGCCGAGAGCTGGGCGATGAGGAACGTCGTCGGACGCGCCTTGATGGCCCGCTTCCACGGCGATCTCGGGTACCATCGACGACCTCAAGCCCGGCGCGCTGGCAGCGCTGCTCGACGGCGCGCCCCTCCCCACCGACGTGCCCACGGTCTCGCTGGTCACCAGCACCCGGAGCCTGGTGTCCCCGCTCGCGCCCACCGCGATCTACCTCGGCCTCGCTCGCGGCCGGTCGTCCGACGCCGCGGTGCCCTATCGCTCCCAGGCCGTACCGTACTCCGACGTGGTCTCGATCCGCGGCCTCGACCACGGACAGACCACCATGGCAGGGCCCTTCGGAAAGATCGATCAGCGCGCCCTGACGTTGGCGCTGACGGCCCTGGTGCTCCGGAAGATGGAGCGATAGCCGCGGCGGTTCGAGCTTCACCGGTCCCCCCGGCGTTGATGTTTGGGCTGCCTCCGCCTCGATCTCGATCCACGTCTGATGGTACCGAGCGACTGAGGTGACGCCGGAGCGCTGGAGAGAGGTGGAGCGGCTGTTCGCCGCAGCGCTCGAGAAGGACGGCGTCGAGCGGGAGGCGCTGCTGGAGGAGACGCGGGCGGTCAATCCCGAGCTGGCCGCCGAGGTCTGTTCGCTCCTGTCCGCCGACGCCGAGGGCAACAGCCTCCTCGAGCGCGGCGCGCCGCCGCCGGTGGAGCCGGGCGACGCGCTCGCGGAGGGGGAGACCGTCGGCGAGTACCTGGTGGAGCGAAAGCTCGGCGCCGGAACGTTCGGGACGGTGTACCTGGCGCGCCACCCCACAATCCACAAGCGGGCCTGCGTGAAGGTCCTCCGCGGGAGCTTCGCCTCCGATCCGAACGTGGTCTCCCGGTTCGTCACCGAGGCCCGCGCGGTCAACGAGATCGGGCACCCGAACATCATCGACATCTTCGGCTTCGGTGAGACCGCGGACGGGCGGCCCTACTTCCTGATGGAGTACGTGGACGGCGAGCCGCTCGACGCGCTGCTCCGCCGGGAGGGGCCGCTCGGGCTCGACGACGCGCGGGCGATCCTCACCGGCGTCGCGCGCGCGCTCGACGCGGCGCACCAGCGTTCGATCGTCCACCGCGATCTGAAGCCGGCCAACGTGATGGTGACGCGCGATGGCGCCGGCCGGCCCTTCGCGAAGCTGCTCGACTTCGGGATCGCCAAGCTGCTCGAGCCACACCGGCCGAGCGCGCATCGAACGGCGGCGGGCGTGACCATGGGAACGCCCGCGTACATGTCGCCCGAGCAGGTGCTGGGCCGGGAGGTGGACCACACCGCCGACGTCTACTCGTTCGGCGTCCTGGCCTACGAGGTCCTCACGGGTGTGCGTCCCTTCGCCGGCGCGAGCGCGTTCGAGATCATGGTCAAGCACGCCAAGGAGCCGCCGGTGCCGCCCTCGCGACACGCGCCAGGGCTGGCCGGACCGATCGAGCGCTGGATCCTGGAGATGCTCCAGAAGGAGCCGGGCCGCCGGCCGCAGAGCCTGGGCGAGGGCCTCGCGGTGCTCGCCGGGCCGCCCCCCTCACGGGTGCGCCGCCCAGCGCTCGTCGTTGCGGCGGTTCTCGGTGCGCTGGCCCTGGTCCTCACCGCGGCGCGGATCCTCTCCGCGCCGGAGACGGTGGTGCCGGTACAATCGCTCCCTCCCGCGCGCGCTGTGAGGCCCGCAATCCTCGAGGTGGTGGACGCTCCGCCCGGGACGGTGATCCTCGACGATGCCGGGATGCGCCTGGGGACGCCCGGCGCGCCGATCGAGCTTCCGCCCGGTCCGGAGCGCACGCTGGTGTTCGAGGCGAAGGGCTACCACCGTCTGACGCGCACGGTTCATCCGGGGTCGGGCGAGCGGATCGTGCTATCGCTCTCCCAGATGCGGCGGCGCCTGCACGACGACCTGGAGGATGCGTTTGCACCGTAGCCTGCTCCTGCTGGGCCTGGCCGCCTGCGCCCCGATCGACGCCGGCGAGCTCGGCCAGTGCGGGAACAACGTGGTCGAGCCTGCCGCCGGCGAGGACTGCGATCTGATCGCCAATCCGGCGCTCGGCGACGGTCTGGTCTGCGGACCTCCGGACGGGACTCCGAGCGCCTGCCGCTACCTGTGCTCGGGCGGCGCGCGCTGCCCCGAGGGCTGGGCCTGCTTCGCCGATGGCCTCTGCCGTTACCCGAGCACCACGTTCGTCGCCGAGGAGGAGCCGCGGGCGATCCTGCGCGTCGATCAGCTCGAGGTGGCGCGCTTCTCGAGCGGGGGCGCCGAGCCGGTCGCGCGTCTGGGCGCCGACCTCTTCTTCCCGCAGCGCGGCTTCCAGCTCTCGATCGCCGGTGCGGACGGTGCGCTCGCCGTGGTGGGCAGCACGGACGAGTCCCAGCCCCCACTGGTGGCGCTCTCGGCCCTCGCGCCCGACGGCGTGCTCGCGCTCCACGTGCTGGGCCACGACGGCGATCGGTTCGTGACGCGCGCGACGCCCGGTACGCCCACGGCCGCGATCGCGATTGCTCCCGTTCGCACCACGACGAGCGGGATCGACGCCCTGGTCCGGGTGGTCCGGAGCGCCGACGGCGTCCTCACCGCGGTGCTCGACGCCGATGGCTGTCCCTCCGACTTCACGCTGTCGATCGCCCAGGACGAGCCGGAGCCGCGGAGGCCTGTCTTCGGCTGGTCCCGTCGCGGCGGACAGCTCCGCGCCGAGCTCGCGTTCGCCTTCGCCGGCTCTAGGCGCGTCCTGGTGGCGGAGGTGGACGGGTGCACGATGGCCGCCGCCGCCGAGCTGACCGCGCCCGCGCCAATCGAGCGCGCCGGCGTCAATCTGCTCGACCTCGATCGCGACGGGGCGCTCGAGCTGGTGGCCTACCTCGAGGGCTCCGAGGTCGCGGTGGCGCACGCCACGCCCGCGGGCTTCGGCCCCTTCGCCGTCGACACCGCGTTCGAGGCGTTCGACGATCTCCCCGACGATCAACCGCGCGAGTGCGATGGCGAGCGCTTCGTCCTGGCGGCCGGCGACCTCGACGGCGACGATCTCCCCGACTTCGTCACCGAGGACGCGATCTTCGTCTCGGCGGGCATGCCCGGCTCGTACCGGCGCGCCTTCGTCCGCGACCGCGGCGATGCCTGGGCCGAGGCCGTGGTGGGCGACTTCGACGGCGACGGGCACGCCGACGTGGTGGTGAGCATCCGCTCGCGTGCGGTCGACTGCGACCCGACCGAGCTCGAGCTCTACCGCGGCTCGGCTGCCGGCGATCTCCGCGGCCGCCTGCTCGGCGGCGTCTCGGGGCCCGAGCTGCTCCGTACCGGCGACTTCGACGGCGACGGGCTCCTCGACCTGGCCGCCACCGAGCGCGCCGTGGACGAGGGGCGCCGGGTCTCCGTCTTCTACGGCGACCGGAGCGCCCCGCTCGACGACCGCACCTCGGCCGGCGGCTTCGACGAGGTGGCCGAGCTGGTTTCGTACGTCGGGCCGGAGCGCGCGCTCAACCCGGATCGCATCTTTGATCTGCGGGTGGTCTCGAACGCGCCGGGGAGGGTCGAGACCGCGCTGCACGGCGATGCGGCGCGCACGCTCGTCTCGCCGATCACGATCGCGGGCGGCTCCGGCCCGGCCAGCCTGCTCGCGGGCCCGCTGCTCGGCGGCGACGATCGCTTCGACCTCTTGGTGCTCCGCGAGGGAGGAGGCGTCGCGCTCGCCGGCGGTGATCTGGCCCGGGCGACCGATCCGCTCCCTGTGGACGGCCTTCCCGCCGTGTTCCGGCCCGCCTGCGCGGACTTCGCGGTCTCCCAGGACGACGAGGGCGCGTTCTTTGCCATCGACGGCCACCTCGCGACCAACCCGGCGGTGCTCGATCGGCTCAGCTTTCCCGAGTGCGATCACCTCGGCGTCCCCTCCACGACGTTCGCCGGCCGGGCAGTCACGGACGGCGGCGCGGTGCACCTGACCGGCGCCGCGCGCACCCTGGACGGCGAGGGCCGCGTACCCCAGAGCGCCCTGTTGCTCGATCTTGATCGCGACGGCCGCGAGGATGCGCTGGTGCTGTTCGCGTACCAAGGGCGCACGCGCCGCGGCCTGCTGCAGCTCCTCCCCGATGTCTCCGCCGGCGAGCGGGCCCCGGTGCGGCTCCTGGAGTCGGAGGACGTCCTGGGGATCGCATCGATCGGCGCGGACCGCGACGATGATCGCGAGGTGGCGGTGATGACGACCTCCGGCATCCGCATCCTCGACTACGACGACGACCTCGAGCAGATCGTGGCCTCGCCGGTGGTGGTCCCGATCCCGGACTTCGAGCCCGAGGACGGGCCCTACGCGCTCCGCGCCGCCGACATGAACGACGACGGCCTCGATGATCTGATCCTCCTGTACGGACAAGGCCTGTTCGTCTTCCCCGCGATCCCGAGCCCCTGACCATGCACGCGATCGTCGCCCTCACCCTGAGCCTCGCGGTGACCGCACCGACGGCCGACCAAGAGGAGGAGGCGAGAAAGCTGTTCGACGCCGGCGGCGCCGCCTATGCGCACGCGCGCTACGCCGACGCCGCGCGCGCCCTCGGGGCCGCCTATCGCCTGCTGCCGCGGCCGGCCATCGCGTTCTCCTGGGCGCAGGCGCTCCGGCGCCAGTACTTCGTCGACCGCGATCGCAGGACGCTCGATCGCGCCATCGCGCTCTTCGAGCGGTACCTCGAGGAGGTGCCGGAGGGCCACCGCCGGGAGGACGCGATCAATCAGCTGCAATCGCTGGTGCCGCTCCGGGCCCGGCTGGTCGAGCGGAGACCGACCGCCCCTCCGCCGCCGGAGCCCGAGCCCACGCCCACGCCCGAGCCCGAGCCCGAGCGGACCGAGCTGATGATCTATACGGCGGTCGCCACCGCCTCCGTCTCCATCGACGGCGCGCGCGCCCCGGGCTCCGGCGCCATCGTGGAGGTCGCGCCCGGCCCGCACGCGGTGAAGGTCGAGGCCCCCGGCTATTACGACGAGACCCGGAGCGCGGTCGCCCATGCGGGCCGGCTCATCCCCATCGAGGTGCCGCTCCGGGCCAAGCCGGCCCTCGTCAGCGTGGACGGCCCCGAAGGCGCGGAGGTCTTCCTCGACGGCGAGCGCGTGCGGGCGCTCCCGCTCGAGGCGCCGCTCGAGGTCGCCGCCGGCGCGCATCGACTCGCGGTGCAGCAGGATGGCTCGATCCCGTTCCGGACGGAGCTCCGGGTGTCGCGGGACGGCCGGGCCCGGATCGTCGCCGAGCTCCCCTCGACCGCGCAGCGTCGCGCCGCCGTCGCCACGCTGGGGGCGGCCGCCGCTCTGGGTGCCGCCGCGCTGGTCACCGGCGCGCTCGCGCTCCACTTCGAGGTGCGCGCCGCCGGCATCGACGATCTCCGCGGTGAGGAGAACATCGACAGCGAGACGCTCGAGGGCGAGCAGAGCGATCTGGCGCGTCGCGACGCCCTCCGCACGGCTGCGATCGCCACGCTCACCGGCGCCGCCGCCGCGGGCGGGATCGGCCTCCTCCTCTACCTGTTCGACACGCCGGCGCCGCCCGTGGGGCTGCTCCCGCTGGAGGACGGCGCGCTCCTCACCTTCGGCGGCCGCTTCAGCCCTTGAGGGCGCGCGCCAGCCACGCCTTCGCGATCCGCCAATCCCGTCGGACCGTGGGGACCGAGACGCCTAGCGCCTCGGCAATCTCCTCGTGGGTGAGCCCGCCGAAGAACCGGCACTCCACGACCTTCGCCTGGCGCGCGTCGAGCGCGGCCAGCTCGGCCAGCGCCCGGTCGAGCGCGAGGAGCTCCTCGCTCTTCATCTGTTGCCCCATGACGGCGTCGTCGAGCGTGACCCGGACGCCGCCGCCGCCGCGCTTCTCGGCGCGCCGCGCCTCCGCGTGGTGAACGAGGACCCGCCGCATCGCCAGCGCCGCCACCGCGAGGAAGTGGGCGCGGTTCCTCCACTCCACCCGATCCTGTCGCACCAGCACCAGGTAGGCCTCGTTGACCAGGGCGGTGGCGCTCAAGGTGTGATCGGCGCGCTCGCGCCCCATTCGCCGGCCGGCGATCGCCAGGAGCTCCTGGTACAGCAAGGGCAGCAGGCGGTCGACCGCCCCCCGATCGCCCGCCTCGACCGCGGCCAGCATCGCGGTGATCTCGTCCGCGTCCGACACGCCCTGATGGTAGCCCAGGGACCGGGCGTGGGCGGGGTCACGAAAAAAAGTCTGATCACTTTCTCCGCGGCTTCCGGCGTTCACGGACATGAAGAAGATCCTGATCCCCTTCCTCACTGCCCTGTGGGCCTGCGGCGGCGGCGTGCCGCCCGCGAGCGAGGTCCAGTCGTACCTCGAGGCTCTCCCCTCGTGGCCCGCTCCGGAGGCCGACGCCGACGGTCCCAGCGGCGAGCCCTTCGCCTTCGACGAGGTCGACGAGGGCGTGCTCTACACCTGCACCGAGACCCCGTACGACATCACCCGCACCCCGGAGAAGCTCGTCACCTACAACCCCGGCGCCGACGTCTTCTGGCCGGGCGTCCTGCTCCAGGGGCGCGGCTACCGCGGGGGCGCGGGCTCGTTCGTCGAGCTCCCCATCCGCAAGCGCGCGCCGCTGGCCGTTTCGATCGATCTCCTCTTCGGCGGCAACACGCGCACCGTGGAGCGACCCGACCTGGCGTCGGTGAACCAGGCTGTCGGCGAGATCATCGAGTCGGCGCGCGACGCGCACATCGAGCCTCAGAGCAGCGTGGTGTTCGACGAGGTGGTCAGCCACTCCGTGGAGCAGACCGCGATCTCGCTGGGGCTCTCGGCGCGGTACCTGAGCTTCTCCGCCAAGGCCCGGCTGGCCGCCTCCCGGGAGGCGAACCGCACCACGATCACCGCTAGCTTCACGCAGCGCGCCTTCACGGTCTCGGTGGTACCGCCCGAGACCCCGGCCGGCTTCTTCTCGCCCGACTTCACGCGCGCCGACCTCGACCAGCAGATCGCGCTCGATCGGCTCGGCCCCGACAACCTCCCGGTCTACCTGGCCAGCGTCAGCTACGGCCGCGTGCTCCTCTTCTCGTTCACCGCCGAGGCCACCAAGAGCGAGATCGTGGGCGCCCTCAACGTCATGGCCGACACGCTGGTCGCGAGCGGGAGCGTCGATCTCAGCGCGCGGCAGCGCGAGATCCTGAGCAGCGCCGAGATCTCGGTCTTCACCATGGGCGGCGACGACGACGCCGCGTTGGCGCTGATCCGGAGCGGCGATCTTCGCGACTACTTCGCAAAGGACACCACCATCACTGCCTTCGCGCCGATCTCCTACGTGCTGCGGAACGTGGGCGACAACAGCATCGCGCTGGTCAGCGAGACCACCGAGTACACCGTGAAGTCCTGCGCGGCCTCGACGGCGGGCGAGATCCCCGAGGAGGGCCTGCGGGTCGAGTATCTCTTCAATGAGTCCGAGCGCATCCCCGGGAACCCGGGCGCGACGCCCAACAGCGCGCCCACCGGCTCGAGCCTCGATGGCGTCATCGAGAACGGCTGCCGCGTCAGCCCCACGGCGGATCGCTTCGGCTACGCGGACCAGGCCTACGACTTCTTCGGCGCCAGCGGCTGCAGCTCCGCCGAGCCCAGCCTGATCTCGGTCGAGGCGGCCGGCTACACCGACGCGCTCACGTTCGCGCTCTGGGTGACGCCGGGCGTGAACGGCGGGTTCCTGCTGGGCCAGTCGTCCGGCCCCCACCTGGAGATGAACCCCGACCGCGTCGTCTCCTTCGTGGTGCCGAACGGTCCGACCCTCAGTGACGGTGTCCCCCTCGAGGACAGCGAGTGGACCTTCTTCGCCGCGACCGCCGAGCCGACCGCCGACGGCGTCCGCATGGTTCTCTATCGCGACGGTCTCGAGGTCGCGCGGGAGACCGGGGAAGCGCTCGGCGTCGATTGGCTCGCGCCGACCCTGATCGGAAATGCCCGCCGCTCTGGCCGCGACCACGACTTCCAGGGCAAGCTCGACGACATTCGCGTCTACGACCGCGCCCTCACCGCGGACGAGCTCGCCATCCTGAACGCCGAGGCTTCCCGATGAAGACGATCACCACGCTCACGTTCCTCTCGATCCTGTCCGCCTGCAGCGGCGGCTCCGGCGACGACGCCACCTTCGTGCCCGGCGGCGACTTCCCGCCCGCCGGCGCCTCCCTGGTCTTCGCCTCCATCGGCGACTACGGCGACACCGGCGACCTGGCCGACGGCGAGACCAACACGCTCCAGGTGGCGAAGCTGGTGAAGTCCTGGGACCCCGACTTCATCGTGACGGTCGGCGACAACGACTACACCGACGGCGAGTTCGCCGGCTCGTTCACCGGCCTCGATCTCGGCGTCGGCCAGTACTTCGCCGAGTACATCGGCGACTATCGCGGCACCAAGGGCACAGGCGCCGCTGAGAACCGCTTCTTCCCGATCCCCGGCGATCACGACTACGGCGACGATTGCGACAACCCCCGGCTCGGCGACTACCTCGACTACTTCACGCTTCCCGTGGGCGAGACCGACGAGACCTACTACGACGTGCGCCGTGGACCGGTGCACATCTTCACCATCGACAGCATCGAGGAGTGTCATCAGGACGGCGGCGCCAAGCTGGCCGCCGAGCGCGCCTGGCTGGAGCGCACTGCGCGGGCCTCCGACGCGCCGTACAAGATCGTGCTCATCCACCAGCCGCCCTTCTCCTCGGGCGCCCGGCACGGGAGCAACCCGCGCACCCAGTGGCCGTACGCGGACTGGGGCATCCAGCTGGTGATGTCGGGCGACGATCACATCTACGAGCGCATCGAGAAGGACGGGGTCACCTACCTGGTCAACGGGCTGGGCGGCGTGGAGAAGCACGACATCGGCGCGCCCATCGAAGGCAGCCAGGTTCGCTACAACGCCGAGTACGGCGCCGTCGGGCTGGCGGTGCTCGCCGATCGTCTGGAGGTGGCCTTCGTCTCCGTCACGGGCGTGCTCGTGGATCGCTTCACAATCTCGAACCCCAGCCTCGACTGGTTCCGGCCCGCGCTCGACACCACCTGGCAGTGGCAGCTCCAGGGCACGATCGACCAGAGCTACGACGTCGATCTGTACGACGTGGATCTCTTCGAGACCGACCAGGGCACCATCGACGCGCTCCACGCCGCCGGCCGTCGCGTGATCTGCTACTTCTCGGCCGGGTCCTACGAGGACTTCCGGGCCGACCGGGACGCCTTCGCCGCGACCGATCTGGGGAGCACGCTCGACGGCTACCCGCACGAGCGCTGGCTCGACGTGCGGACCGAGTCGGTCCGGAGCGTCATGAGGGCGCGCCTGGACCTGGCTGCCGCCAAGCAATGCGACGGGGTCGAGCCCGACAACGTGGACGGCTACAGCAACGACACCGGCTTCCCGCTGACAGGCGAGGACCAGCTCGCGTTCGACCGCTTCCTGGCCGCGGAGGCCCACGGCCGCGGCCTGGCGGTCGGTCTCAAGAACGATCTCGATCAGGTGGCGACGCTGGTGGACGACTTCGACTTCTCGCTCGACGAGCAGTGCCACGAATACGACGAGTGCGAGCTCCTCCAGCCCTTCGTCCAGGCCGGCAAGCCGGTGTTCGTCGCCGAGTACCTCGATCGCTACGTCAGCGACACCGGTGAGCGCGACGCGCTCTGCGCCTCCTCGCGAAGCGCCGGCCTCCACACGCTGGTGCTCCCGGTCGATCTCGACGACAGCTTCCGCTACAGCTGCGAGCCTTGAGCTGGGCGGCTCACTCCCCGTTCTTCAGACCCTCGTCGACACCCTTCTGGAACTCGTCCGCGGCCTGGTCGACCTCGCGGAGGAACTTGCCGACGCCCTGGCCGAACGAGTGGATCTTCTCCCGATCGAGCCGGCCCTCCGGGGTCTCGATCGCCGACTTGAAGGCGTCGACGAGCGCGCGCGCGGTCTGTCCGGCCTGGTCGGCGGCGCCGACGGCCAGCGCCTCGACCAACATCTTGGCCAGCTCGACTCTGACGCTCTCGGTGGCTTCGGCGTAGCCGCGGCGGAGCTCGCGTCGTTCGTCCGCGTCGGGGAGGTCGCGGTCGGCGCGGTCGAGATCCGCCGTGAACCGGTCGAAGGTGAGCTGGCCGGCGCGGAGCAGCTTCGCGTGCTCCTCCCCGAGGGCGAAGCCGCGCTCATAGGGGCTCTTGGTGCAGGCGGCGAGGGTGAGAAGGAGGGACAGCGCGAGGAGGATGGCTCGGGTCACGCCCCGATCACTAGACACGCGGGGAGCCGGCGTCAAAGGCCTGCGCTCGAGCTAGTAAAGGAGGTAATCGCTGGTCACCTCGACGCCCTCGACCGTGCACTCGGCGCTTCGGCCCTCGGCGTTCTTCTTGTAGACGTTGTCGTTTCGCGCTGCCGTCTTCCGGCGCTCGTTCGCCTTCTGCTTCCTGAGCCCGCTGACGAACTCGCTCACCGCATCCGGCGCGACGCTCTCCCGACGGGTCGCCTTCGCGTTGATCGCCTCCATCGCGACGGTCGCGAGGAGCGCGCCCCGGTGGTTGCCGAACAGCTTGTGGCTCGCGAACCAGCGGGCCCCGACGACCTTCCCGCCGACGGCGTAGGCGATCCCGACGACGTTGCCGGCCGTTTCATCGAGGCCCTTCGTCATCCGGGTGACCAGGAAGTCTCGCTTCTTGGCCACGTCCACAGCGTCGTAGGTCGCCATGAGAGTCCCTGAGGCGGCGGCCTTGCCGTTCGAGCTGTTGACCTCGGCGACCTTGTCCCAGACCTCGGACTGATCGCGCTCGTACTGTCCTGCGCCGCGGACCTTGGAGGTGGCGAGCGCTTTCGCGGTGGACCCGAAGACCCCGTCGGTATCGGTGCCGCCGCGGCGCTCGTCCCAGCGTCCGTGCTCGACGCAGAAGGCGTCGACGTCGACGGTGCTCTTGGGGCCGATGACGAAGTCCTGTCCGATCTCGGCGATTCTGCTTGCCGCCCTTCACCACTGTCCCCGCGAGGACGAGGATGGAGATGGCGCCTCGATTCTCGATCACCAGCCGGTTGACCTCGGCCCCCGACGCGTCCTGGTTCCCGAGGTGACCGATTCCTCGGATCTCGGCGAGCTTCTTCTCGAGCGCGGTCTCGAGATCGATCGCGTCGTCGAAGCGGGGGTCGTCGGTTCCGAGGATTGGAAAGAGGGTGACGCCCTCGAGCACGATTGGGGCGCCGACGAGCTTGTCGGTGCCCTCGATGGGACTGCCGGCGGAGAGCGAGGAGACGAGGAGCAGGGAGAGGATTGTGGTGGTCATCTCGCCGATGATGCCTGCGTCGCGGCGGCCTGCTTGTAAACGGTTCGTAAAAGCTCGTGCGCGGCATGGTTTGACTTCCCAAACCACGAGACAAAAAGTGGTCCCATGAAACCCTTGATGTGGGCCGCTCCGGCGGTCCTCCTCGGTGCGAGTCTTTCCGCATGCCATCAGATGAGCCCGCAGCATGACGAAGCCTTCGGCCGACTGACCGTCGACGAGGTCGCGGCGAAGCAAAAGGAGAACGCGGTCTTCATCTACGACAACAACCCCAAGGAGATGTTCGAGGTCGCCCACGTGCCGGGCGCGCGATGGCTCGACAGCTCCAAGATCACCCCCGCGGATCTACCGGGGGACAAGGACGCAACACTCATCTTCTACTGCGCCAATGAGCATTGAACGGCGTGCCACGAGGGCGCCGTGAGCGCTCTGAACCTCGGCTACACCCACGTGTTCATCATGCCCGCCGGCATCCAGGGCTGGAAGGCCGCCGGTTTGCCGACCGAGGCCGCGCCGACCACGGGCTGAGGAGGCCACGCGCCCGCACAAGTTCAACGTGCGGCTGATCGCTGGAGCGTTCGCGATCCGGAGATCGAGTCTGACGCCCCGGACCGCCGCCCCGCGGGCGAGCTGACGGTCAGTGGCACTTGTTGCAGCCGCTGGTGCTCTTGCTGTTGCTGATTCCGGCGTTGTTCGGCCGGTGCTTGAACGCCCAGATGTTCGTGCTGGCGGTCGTCGCGCTGTACTGGTGACAGGCGCCGCAGCGGGTCAGGTTCGAGTCGGTGTGGCTCGCGGTGAAGTGCCGTCCATCGTACGTGCCGGTCACCGAGAAGGTCTGGCTGAACTGGTGGCCGTCGCCGGTGGGGTGGTTGAGCGACGGGGTGACCGTCAACGTGGCCAGCAGCTGATTGGTGAAGGCGTGACAGGTCACGCAGCCGCCTGAGTTCGCGTTGGAGTTGGCGTGGCCGTACTTGAGGTTGGCCACGGTGCCGTTGAACGCCGAGAAGTTGATGTGGCACGAGATGCAGGTGTTGCCGTTGCTGGTGCCTCCGAAGTGATTGGCGATCGGGATGGTGAGGTGCGTGCCCGCCGAGCCGCCAGGGCCGTGGCAGGTGCTGCACGCCAGCGAGCTCCCGTTGGTCGGGCCGCTCGACGCGTGGGCGCCGGTCGCGCCCTGCCAGTTGGGCGTGGTGGGGTTGGTGCCGGGCCAGGCGTGGCAGTCGGAGCAGTCCTGGGGCGACGTCGCGGTGAACGCCGAGTGGTCTTGCTGCGTGTAGACCGCGGTCGGCTTCACGTTCATGTGGCAGTTGCTGCAGCGGGCGGTGGTCCCGTTGAGCATGAGCGGTTTGGATGCGTTGAAGTTCTGGTGGAAGCTGGCCTGCGCCCACTCCTTGCCCTGGATCGCCGGTGCCATCGAAGCGCCCTGCTGCGTATGGCAGAGCTTGCAGTCGTTGGCGCTGGCGTTGGCGTCGGCGTGGGAGATCTGATCACGGGTGCCGGCCGGAACTCCCGTCGACGCGCCTGCGCTGGTCAGGTGCGCCGAGTCGTTCAGCCCGTTGGGGAGGTTGTTGTTGGTGCCGACCATACTGCCTGCCCCGTTGGTCAATCCGTGGCACTCGCGGCAGGTCGTCGCGTTGGCGATCGGCCCGTGCAGCCGGGAAGTCCGGTCCCAAGCGCTCCCCGAAGCGGCGGCGTCGTTGGCATGGCAGGTCGAGCAGTCCTTTCCCGCGAGGAGGCTCGAGCCGTGGTTCATCCACTGCGCCTGGTTGGTCGCGCTCGCGCCCTGCACGAGGTTGTACGAGATCGTCCCCTGCGTGCTCATCGCGGGCAGGGCGACCGCGTGACACTCGCCGCACGCCGCGGGCTGGTCGATCACGGACGGGTGGAAGGCGCCGGTCCGCCAAAGCGTTGTGGCCAGCGGTGTCCGTGTCGCCCGACTCAGCGCGTTGTCGTGGCAGGTGTCGCACCGCTGTGACGTCAGCTGGCTCGACCGGTGCTGCATGCGGTATTCGTTGGTTGAGACCACGTCGGACCGCGCGCCATCCGCCATCAGCGGGTAGTGGCACGAGGTGCAGTCGGCAGGGATGGCGCTCCCGATGTTCGCGTGGAAGACACCGTCGTTCCAGCCGGTCGAACCGGCGGCGGTGCGATGGCAGGTCGAGCAGTCGAGGTCGGAGGCCGCGCCGGCCATCACTCCGCCGATGTCGACCGCGGCGCTGAAGGTCGCCGCGTGGTCCATCGCCCTGAAGCTCGATCCTTGACGCTCCACGATGTCGATCGGCCGCACCGTGTGGCAGTCGCCGCAGGCCGTCGGCTGGGCCAGCGGCGTGATCGCGGCGCCGGGCGTGGCGCGATAGCTCTCGAGCGACGCATGGAACACGCCGTTCGACAGCTCGGTGACGACCCCGTTGTTGTTGGTGTGGCAGTGCCAGCACTTGGTTTCGTCGGGAGAGCCGGTCGGCCCTGCGTTCATCTCGGCAGGCAGCTGGGCCGACGTGTGCAAGAACGCGTTCGGATAAGTGCTGGTTCGAAGGCTGGTGCCCGTGACCAGATTGTTCGGACCCGAACGCTGGAGCACGATCTCGTCGACGGTGATGCGCTGGGTCGTCGAGCTGACCAGTACGGACCCCGGGTAGCCGATCGCTCCCCGCCAGTCTCCGCCCGGCAGCATCCCGCTCCCCGGGTCGAACAGGTCCACGTAGCTGCCGGCCGCGACCGTCGCCTGGTGGCAGCCGATGCAGTCACCGCGGCCGTCGGTCGAATGATCGAAGCCGAGCAGCGCAGCCATCGCGGCGGCGTTCGCGCCGGGCAACAGGTCGGGTCGCTGCGTCGTGTGACAGTTGATGCAGGTCGTCGCAGCGAGCGTGCTGGCGCCGTGAACGAAGCGTCCGTCCGCCCAGTCTTGATTGTCGCCCCACTGGCCGGTGCCGGGACCATGGTGGCACTCGACGCAGTCCTGCCCGGCGCCGTGCGTGATGCTCAACGAGTTCACTCCGTAGTCGAACGGTGAATCGCGATAGGTCGAGCTGGCCCATCCCTGAGTGTCGCTGGGACGCTCGCCCGCATGGCACGGAAGGCAGCTCGAAGGTGTCGGGTCGCCGGTGTTGTGGAAATTCCCGCCGGCCCAGGAGGTGAAGGTTGGCGCGGACGCCGCGTGGCAGCGCTGGCAGTCGGCGAGGGCCTCCGGTGCGCGGTGATCGAACTCGAGCCCCGCAGCGAGGCTCGAGTTGTCCGAGGTGACGACATCGGGCCGAGAGTTGGCGTGACAGTCCACGCAGGAGCTCGGCTGAGCCGATTCGCCGAGCGGCGCGTGGAACAGCACCGTCGCGTCCGGCTGACTGGCCCAGCTCGGAGCACCGCTCGCCGTGTGGCATGGGAAGCAGTTGGCGGGGACCGCCGGCGTCGTCGTGGGCGCGCCGCTCGCCCACAGCACCGCGTCGTGTTTCATCTCTCCGGAGGGGGGCGTTCGTTCCGGCGCCGTCGCGGTGGGACCCACGAAGCCGATCGGGCGCGAGCCTGCGTGACAGTCGGTGCAGTCCGTCGGCTGATCGAGCCCGAGATCCTCGATGGTCGCGTGGAAGAGGCCGGGGAGATACTGCCCCTCCGCAGCGTCCGGGTGGCAGTTCGTGCAGGCGCTGAGGGACTCGCTCGCCACCGCGGTCGTGGCGTGGTTCATCGGCATCTTCAGCGTCTGCGCCAACGGATCCAACGTAATGATCGACGTCCCGTTGTACGACGGGATCAACGCCTCGATCTCCAGATCGTGTGCGGGATCAGAGAGGTCGCCCTCCGGGACGCCGTCGCCGGAGAGGTCGAGATGTCCATCCGCGTGACGAGTGGGCATCGCGATGGTCATGCCGGGGCCGACGACCGGCGCGTGGCAGCCCTCGCAGGCGGTGCTGTTCGGGTGCGGGGCCGGCGGAGGCAAGCTGTGGCAGGAACCGCAGCTCGCCTGCGTTCCGTCGACGATGTCCCAGCGCGGTGTGTTGTTCGTGCCGCCGCCCAGAGTCGCGCCGTGGCAGTACACGTTCGTGCAGGTCTTCGTCTTGCGATCCCAGGTCGGTGTCGCGCTCGAAGTGTGCGATAGCGGGCCGAAGATCACCTCGGCCGGGAGCGGTGTATCGATGTGGCCGGGGTCGTCCACAGCCTCCGGGACGAGGTGACACTCCGAGCAGCTGACAGGTCGCATGAGGCCGGCGCCCAAGACGTGCTGCTGGTGGGCGCCGACGCCGATCGAGGCCGTGTCCATGCTGCCATCGAGCGCCCTCGGGGGCGCGGCGTTGCTGTTGCCTCCATGGCACGACCGGCACCCGCCCGTCCGCTCGTCGACGGGCAGGTCTCCTCCGGCACACGCCGAAGCCAGCCCCCACACCAGCAGCCCGAGGCAACCCGAGTCTCTTCGTCTCCGCTGGCTCACCACGAGAGGTGGTCGCCTCGGGTCCGCCAAACGTTGAATCGATCTTCGGGGGCTGTCGTAACTCGAGGTGTTATCGGGGTTTTCTGCGGGCGGGGATGGCCGGGAGCTCGCTCGGAAGGAGCGAGGCCGGGGGGAGACATCCCTGCCACCGCCCGAAGTTAGCCGGCCGATCGAGGCTCGGCAATCGCAGGCGCGAGAACGTAGTCGATCGCACCGCAGACGGCCGCGACCTGGGCCGCGTTGCAGATCTCGGGCGTCACCTTTGGGCTGTCCGGGTACACCTCGGTCGTGCTGGTGTAACGAGCCTCGGTGATCCCGGCGCACAGGCCCAGCGCTCGGAACGCGTACTCGATGACCCCGCGCTGTGCGAGGTTACAGCCGATGATCTGTCCCTGGTCGTCGGGCTCCGCGATGTGCGTCACCCGCTCGACGCGAGCGATGATCGCGGTCTGGAAGTCGGGCTCCGGGCTCGCCTCGTCGTCGACCAGGTAGAAGCCGTCGGGGATCACGCCGGGCTCCGTCGGCTTTCCATCGCGCGCCGCGAGCGCGGGACGGAACTCCGTCTCGTCGGTGTCGGTGGTCTCGTGCAGATCGATATGCATGACGAAGTCCGCGGCCAGGCCGTCGAGGAAGCTCATCAGCGCCCGGCACTCTTCGGAGGGACTGTCGGCCACGAACGAGCGATTCGGGTCGATCGCGGCCGGATTCCAGCGATGGATGACCTCGTAGCCCCATGGGCTCACGCAGGGCGCCACCACGAGATTGACGCGATCGACATAGGAGGCCGCCTCCCCGGCGAGGAACGCAAGCGCACCCTGGACCCCGCTGGTCTCGTAGCCGTGGACCCCGCCGGTGATCAGCACCCACGGTGCATTCCCACGCGCTCGCGGGCCGCGAACCGCGAACAGCGGATAGCGCCGGGGATCGATGCTGAGCGCGCCGTACGGCTGCACCTCGAACGGTGCCCCGAGCGCCTCGAGCTTTTGCAGCACCTCGTCTCGATAGCTCCGCTGCACCCGCTGCTCGGCCTGCCAGGCGTCCTTGTCCGCCTGAGTCCAAGGCCGGCCCGGTTCTCCGATGTGATAGAAGCGGTTCATGGTCCGGGCGAGACTAGCATGCCGGTCTCGACTCAGGGTTGCGGAGCCGAGATGGCTCGCTCCAATCAGCGCGCCGCGCGGCCTTCAATAACGCCCCGTCAAAAGCCTCGTGCTCGTGCGTGAAGGTCGGCCGTAGCGTCCAACCGACAAGGATGAGGAACGTAGACAACATGTGCTCTCTCTTGTTTTGCGATGGAGGATTCATGAAGAATTTGAAGCTCATTCTCGCCGCTCTGCTCGTTACCTCGGTTTCCTTGTTCGCGTGTGGCGGCGAGGATCCCGGGACGGGGGGGCTCGAAGCCAACGACGAGTTGGGCGTCACCTCGAGCAGCGTTCGGCAGGACGGCGCCACCTGCATGGTCGACTGCAGCACCGGCTCGCATTCGGAGTGCTACAACCGCTGGTACATGGTCCGACACGCCCTCCCCAACGTGACGGCCCACTGCGCGGACACCGCTGCGCTCTGGTGCAGGAACCGCGGCTGGAGCGTGTACAGCGTCTGGTGGTCCCACAATCCCGAGAACCGGGCTTGGTGCTACTGACTCGCTCGCGCGAGGTGGCGCTCGCCCGCCATGCGTCAGCTTCAGTGGAGGACGCAGGGCACGTCGGTGGGGTTGTTGGCTCGATTGCAGACGAACCCGTAATCTCGCAGGTCACCAGAGCGGCCAAGATGTTGCCCCGGCCGACGTTGCCCGTCAGCGACGCGATCGTGCACATGAGCTTCTGTCGATACGCTCTGTTGAGCGCTTGGTTGTACTCCATGAGGTCGTCGCACGCGGCGTAGGCCGATGTTGGTGCGCTTGCCACGCCGTAGGCGCGAGCATGCGGCATTAAGCCACGGTCGGCCGGTTTCGGATCCCTTTTTCGGTCTCACCTCGTGAGCCGTGGGTCTGCGATATTGTCCGAGCTGCAGGTCGGTCTACGCGGCCTCTATCGTCTTCTGCGGGATCGACGGACACCCGTTGGTGGAGTCCGAGGATGACCCGCTGATCGGTTGCGAGATCGATCGGTATCGCGTCCTCGAACGGATCGGAGTCGGTGCGACGGGCTGTGTTTACCGCGTGCAGCACACGCTGCTCGAGGTCGAGATGGCGATGAAGGTCCTCCACGGAGATCTCACGCAGGACCAACGGTTCGCCGAGCGGTTTCGCCGCGAGGCCAAAGCGGTCAGCAAGATGCGCCACGAGAACCTGCTCTCGGTGACCGACTTCGGTCGCACGGAGAAGGGTCTCACGTTTCTGGTGATGGAGTATGTCCGCGGACTAACGCTGGAAGAGGAGATCATGCGCAGCGCTCCCTTCCCCATCGATCGCGCGTCGCGCATCGTGGAGCAGATCGCTGCGGGGCTCGGTGAGGCCCATCGGCTCGGCTTCATCCACCGCGACGTGAAGCCGATGAACATCATGCTCACCGCGCAGGACAGGCAGGAGCAGGTGAAGATCCTCGACTTCGGGATCGTTGGCCTGCGCACCGAGGTGATGGATGCGCGCCTGACGGCCGCCGGCTTCCTCATCGGAACTCCGGCTTACATGGCGCCGGAGCAGGCGACCGATCCGAGCGGCGTGACGCCCGCGGCCGACTTCTACTCGCTCGGCGTGATCCTCTTCGAGATGCTGACCGGCAGGCTGCCGTTCACCGCGACTCAACCGGTCGACATGATCCTCAAGCACTCGATCGAGCCGCTACCAGATCTCCCGCCTGCAGGGGGCCTGGAGCACCTCGCCCGCTGGATGCTGGAGAAGAGCCCGTCGAACCGCCCCCAGAGCGCCGGGCCGATCCTCGACGCCATCGCCGCCTGGCGCCGCGACCTCCAGGCCGAGGAGGTCACCCAACCCGGGCTCGAGCTCGAAGGTGTCGATCTCCCGCTCCTCGACCCCGTCACGTACCACGGCTCGATCCCTCGCGAGGTCTACTACGAGCGCCTCTGCCAGCGCCTCGAAGACGTGAAGAACACGCTCGACGGGGCAAGGATCTCCGTCGAAGCCTGCCGCACCTTCGATGCGCGCCTCGCCGACATCATCGCCACCACCCGCCCTGGCCTCGACGCTAACCGCTACCTCGATCTCGCCGACCGCATTTCGCAGCTGGAACGCCAGCTCGAGCTCGGCATGCTCCAGTGAGCATGATGACCAGCCTGTGGGTCCTGCTGGTAGGCGCGCTGAAGACGCATCCGCGCCGCGTTTGAGCGGCCAGCTCGGCAGCAGGTTGAGGACGCCCCAGCCGATGTTCACCCAGACGAGATCGTTGGCGACGGTGGGCGATCGACGGGACGCCCGCGGAAATGTGCGGGGCGAACCGGTCGCTGAGGCCGGCGAGGATGAAGCCGGCGCACACGTTGAGCCGCATCGACGGGTCAGGGACATCCACCCGGTACACAGCAGAAGCCGGGCGTCACGCGAAGGATGCAGTTGTCGCTGCAGCATTGCGAGTGGTCGCTGCACTCGCCGCCGAGCGGAACGCACACGGCGCCGTCGTCCGGGCTGCCGGTGTCCGGCTCGACCGAGGCGTCGGTGCTGGCGTCTTCGCCGAGGCCGGCGTCCTCGCTGCACGCCGAACAGTCTCCGTCGAGACAGCCGAAGCAGTTGCCGCTGATACACAGAGACCCCGGGTCGCATTGACCTTGAACGCAGGGACCGAGCGGGTCGTTGGCGAGCATGCAGAGCGCAGCGTCCATAGTCTCGGCGTCCGGAGCGCCACCGTCGGAGCGAAGGCCTGTGTCGTAAGAAGTTCCATCCGTCGCCGGCGCGGCGTCATCGAGGCCGCCGACCACGTGGACACCGAGGCAGCCGGAGGACCCGACGTACAGGAGCGAAGCGACGAGCAGTCGGCGGTGGAGCATCGGGGGTTGAGTGCGCGGAGCGCTCGAAAAGCTTACACGTGCCCGCTCGGTCGGTTGCCCGGGCCCACGGCGAAGCGTCATGGGTATAGTGCCGCGGTGTGGGCGGCCCTTGCCCTCAGCCTGCTGGGAGGCTCGGTTGAAGTCGGTGGCGCCACGCGCTGCCCGGCGGTCGCGGACGTGACGCAGCGGCTCGCCGCGCTCTTGCCGGCGGGCGGCGCCGATCGCCCTCTCCAGCGGGCGACGATCGAGGACGGCTCCGGCACGCTCGAGATCGAGCTGCGCGACGCGAGCGGCTCCCTGCTGGCACATCGGGCGATCGATCGAGCACGGCCCTGCAGCGATCTGGCGGAGGCGGCCGCGGTGATGATCGCCGCCTGGGTGAGCGCGCTCCCCGAGAGTCCGCTCGCACTCGCGATCGAGCCGGGGCCCTCAACTCCCCCGCTCCCTCTCCGACTGGAGATCGGAGTCGGTCTGTTTGGATCGCTCACGGGCGATCGGACGGTGCGCCCGGGCGCAGTCGTCGAGGCGTGGCTCGACTGGGCGCGTGTGGCGCTCTTCGGCAGCTGGACCCGCGAAGGCGCGATCGGACCGGGCCGCTACTCGTGGTTGCGCGCGGGGCTCAGCCTGGGCCTCAGGCTGCCGCTGTTCGCCGCGTGGATCGAGCTGCGCGCCGACGCGATCGCTGCGGTGCTGACGGTGGCCGGAGCGGGGCTCACGGCGGCGCGCCGCGACTGGGACCTGGACCCGGGAGGATCGCTCGGCGTGCGCGCGACGCTTCCGCTCGGTCTCGGCAGCCACGATCCCTTCGTCGAAGCCTCGGCGACCGGCTGGTTTCGCCGGCAGCAGATCTCGGTCGAGGGGCTGACCGAGCAGGTCGTCCTTCCCCGGCTCGAAGGGATCCTTCTGGTGGGCGTTCCCGTCGGAGGCACGAGATGAAAGCTTCTCTGCGCCGGCCGACACTCAAAGGCGTGCTGGGTGTGGCGGAACCGGCCCCGGTGTTGGCCGCGGAGATCCGCGCCGACCGCCAGGAGCTCGACCTCATCTATCGCGCCCACGCGCCTCTGGTCGCCACCTGGGCGTCGAGGCTGGCAGGACCCACGTGCGATCTCGAGGACCTGGTCCAGGAGGTGTTCTTGGTGGTCGAGCGGCGGCTCCCGAGCTTCAGAGGTGACGCGAAGCTGACCACCTGGCTGTATCAGATCACGCACAACGTGGTGCGGAGCCATCGCCGCAAGGCGCGCGTTCGCCGGTGGCTCTCGGGTTCTGCGGAGGAGACCGCCGGAGAGCTTCCGTCGACCGACTCCACTCCGATCGAGGACCTCGAGCGCGCGCGCGCGCGAGCGACCGTCTACGGTGCCCTCGACGAGATGGGGGACAAGTACCGCACCGTCTTCATCCTCTTCGAGCTGGAGGGCTTGTCGGGTCAGGAGATCGCGGAGCTGACCGGGACCAAGCTGGGCACGGTGTGGGTCAGGCTTCATCGAGCACGAGCCGAGTTCGAGCGACGCATCCTCGCGGGAGGCAGACGATGAGTCGCCGCGATCCCCCGCGCTGGATCGACGACGCCACGCGCGACGGCCCGATCCGCGATCTGCTCGAGAGCGCGGACGGACCCGCGGCACGACTGAGTGCGCAGGCGACCGCTCAGATCCGCGCGAGGCTACGGCGCGCCCAGCGCGAGCGGGCGCCCAACCGCCGTCTGGCCTTCGCCGTCGCGGCGGCCACGATGGCGCTCGCCGGGATCGCGGTCGCCGCCCGGCTCGGTGAGTGGTGGCATGCCCCGAGCACGCCGTCGCTCGTCGCGCCCAGGAAGGACGAGCCCGTGGAGCCGCTGAGGGTCGAGCCGCCGCCGCCCGCCGGGCCCGCGATCGAGGTGGTCGCACCGCCCGAGGTGAAGGCCCCGATCGCGCGCTCGAGACGACGCGCGCAGCCGCGACCGATCGCCCGCGAGGACCGACCGGCGGCGCCGGCACGCGTCGATCCACCCCCGCCGCCGTCTCCGGCTCCCGCGCCGCCGATCGAGCGCGCGGCCGCGCCCCTCCCGCCCGCTCTGGACCCCGGGCTCGCGCTTCGGGCCGAGTCGGCGATCGTGGCCGCGGCCCTGAAGGCGCTCCACCAGGAGCACGATCCCGCACGGGCGCTCGAGCTGCTCGACGACCACCGCGCCCGCTTTCCTTCGGGTGAGCTGAGCGCGGAGGCGACGCTGGCCCGAACGGAGGCCCTGCTCACCCTCCGCGATCCGAAGCGGGCGCTCGAGGTCCTGGACGCGCTCGAGATCGATGCCATGCCTCGGCGGGACGAGCTCCTGGTGCTCCGCGGCGAGCTTCGGGCGCACGAGCAGCGCTGCGCCGACGCGATCGGAGACTTCGGTCGTGCCCTCGGTGCACGCCTCCCTCGAGAGATGGAGGAGCGTGCGCTGTTCGGGCGCGCCGTCTGCCGGACCGAACAGGGCGATCGGACCGGCGCGAGGGAGGATCTCACGCACTACCTCCGCAAGTACGCGGGCGGTCGTTTTGCCGAGCGGGCTCGGGCCGCGCTGAGGTCCGGTCTGGCTGAGTAGCCGGAGCTTCTCGGAGCGCGCAGAACCCCGCGGTCCGGGCCTCGGCGGTGATGGGTCGAGCGGGTGCAGCGGCGAGGTCCGCTTTGCCGGTTCCCCCTCTACGAGAGGGTGGAAGACTCCGCTTCCCCAGCGGTGACGGCGGTACCCGCGGGCGAGCTCGTGGGCAGGACGATCCGGCCGAGCCCATAGGCGAGCACGATGGCGACCCCGGAGCCGATGAGGATGCCGACCTTGGAGGTCTCGAGGTTCGTCCCCGCCGGGAAGGCGAGCGCAGCGATGAAGATCGACATGGTGAAGCCGACCCCAGCGACGACGCCGACCACGGCGACGTGCGGCCAGGTGACACCGCGCGGCAAAGCCGCGAGCCCGAGGCGGGTCGCGAGCCAGGAGAACGCCAGTACTCCGACTGGCTTACCGAGCACGAGCCCGACCCCCGCACCTAGGAACACGAGCAGCGCCTCGCCCGAGAACGAGGTATCGCCGAGAGACACGCCCGCGTTTGCCAGGGCGAACAGCGGCATCGCTCCGAAGGCCACCCAGCCATGCAGCGCGTGCTCGATGCGCTCGACGGGGGAGACCGCTTCGCGTCGCGCCGTGTTGAGGTGATCGAGGTGCGGAAGCAGCGCGTGCTCCGCTGCGTCCGCGTGCTCGCGGAGCGCCGCCACGCTCGCGTCGGCGTGCGCGAAGAACTTCTCGCGGCCGAACCACGCCCGCACCGGGGTCATCAACCCGACGGCCACCCCCGCCAGCGTGGGATGGATCCCGGCGGCGTAGGTGCCGGCCCAAACCACCGCGGCCGGAGCCACGTACGCCCACGAGCTCCGGACGCCCAGCATCTGCATGGCGACGATCGCCACCAGACCGGCGCCGAGGACGACGAAGCCTACGGGCGCGAGACCGGAGGAGTAGAAGACCGCGATGACGACGATCGCGCCGACGTCGTCGATCACGGCCAGCGCGAGGAGAAGGATCCGCAGCGCCGGGGGCACCCGGCTCCCCAGAAGCGTCAGCACGCCCACGGCGAACGCGATGTCCGTCGCCATCGGGATGCCCCAGCCCGCGATGGAGGCGCGACTGTAGTTGAGCGCAGCGAAGATGGCGGCCGGGATCAACATCCCGCCGAGGGCCGCCGCGAGGGGGAGAGCCGCGCGGCGCAGCTCGCTGAGCTCACCGTGGTGGATCTCGCGGCGAATCTCGAGGCCGACCACAAAGAAGAAGATCGTCATGACCCCGTCGTTGATCCAGAAGTGCAGATCGCGCTCGAAGGAGAACGGCCCCAGCGTCAGCCCGAGGGGCACGTTCCAGAGCGCGATGTAGCTGGCCCGCCAGGGCGAGTTCGCCCAGACGAGGGCGATCGCGGCGACCGCCAGGAGAAGGATCCCGCTCGCCGCCTCGATGGCGAGGAACCTCTCGACGGGAGCGAGCGCGGTCTGCGCGAGCCAGCGAACAGGCCACCAGCTGCCCGGCGGCTCGCCGTACGGAGGCACGGTCGTCTTGTCGTGAGGCGTCGGATCAACCATGCGAGCCTCGCACCACTCACTCTTCAAGAGCGGTGAGGGCTGGCGGCCCGACCAGCCCGGAACCTGCGGTGATGTCCACCGCACCCGTCGTGTTCCGGCAAGATAGCGGATCCTGGAGGCGATGGCCACGACCAACCATCCGGCGATGGTGCCGTCCTCCCGACCCTGCGGTGACCCGTGAGGATCAGCGAGCGGTCAGACACGCCGATCGCGAGCGCGTAGTGCAGCCGACCGTTGTATGCGGGCTCGACGGGCGCTCACAGGAGGCGCTTCAAGAGCGCGTTCATCTTCCACTCGCCGCGGAGGTGCTTCCGGGCGGTGGATGACATGGCAGCGAGGAGGCGCTCGGTCGACCGTAGGGCGTTGCTGACGAGCGTGGTGGGGGCGTTGCCAAGGGGCGCCGCCTCGCGTGAGGAGCTCATCGATCACCGGGAGAGCTCCCCGCAGGCTCGTGAGCACGCATCTCTCGGGTCGCGTCCGACCTCTCGCATGCGACCGCGTCCGGATCCCGGCGTTGGCGAGCGCGTTCGCGGTGCCCACCGAGAGCTCGAGCTCGTCGACCGGTCGCGCGGGGTGGGGGTTCAGCGACGGCTCCTCCCTTGGCGGTGGTGCGAAGGCCGCACGGACGACCTCCTGCCGCGCGGAGCGCTCGTCGCGCCAGCGCACGAGATCGCCCTCGTCCGGCACCGGCGGCTGGCGCCCGAGCGCGTCTTTCACGCGGATTTGGCCTCAACGGCGCACGCCGGGGCGCGTAGGCACCGGGTTGCGCCGCACGATCTCGGCGTTGATCGCGCCGGCGAAGCCGACCCACGCCAGGTAGGGGAGGGCGGCCGCGGCCGCGGGTCGGTCGGCGCGCCGCGCGATGCACGTGTAGCCGAGCAGCGTCGCCGCCAGCAGGCCGAGATCGACCAGGGCCGTGCGCGGCGCGCGACGCCGGAAGAAGAGCCACGACCAGAGACCGTTGAACCCGAGCTGCGCCGCCCAGAGCACGAGCGCACCGCTGCGTGCCGGCGAGCGCGCCGCGCGCCAGACGCGCCACCCGGAGATCGCGGCCAGCGTGTAGAGGACGCCCCAGACCGGGCCGAACACCCAGCTCGGCGGCTGAAAGGGCGGCTTGTCGAGCGAGCGGTACCAGGCGCTCCGGTCGGGATCTCCGGTGGCGGCGCGGGCGGCGAGGGCGACTCCGAGCGTGGCCGCACCGAACGCTGCGAGCGCGGCGGTGGCTCCGGTCGGGGATGATCGTTGCATGCCGATTCGGCACGCACGTTCCGTTCCAGCGCTGCGGCGGTCAGCGCGCGCGTGCGAGCTGATCGACGGCCCGCAGGAGCGTCGGCATCCGCGACTCTCCGTGCATCGAGGCCACCCGCCCCGCCGCGGCCTTCGGGTCGTCCGTGGCGCTCACCCACAGCGGGCGCCGCGAGGTGCCGCGCAACAGCGGGACCGCCTCGGCGCCGCGGAACTCGCTCTTCGCCACGCCGACGATCGAGCAGCCGCCCTCCAGGGCGTCGAACAGGTGACGGCCGAGGCCGGGATGCCCGCCGCCGAGGTCGACGTAGCCGTCGACGATGATCGCGGCGAGCGCTCGCTCGCTCCGGACCTCCGCGATCAGCGGCAGGATGCAGGGGAGCTCCCGCTCGAAGAAGGCGCCCGGCCGGTAGGGACGGAGGCCGCCGTGTGTGCGGGTCAGCTCGAGCTCGGCGGTCGCGGCGGTCCAGTCCGCGAAGAGGAGGCCGGCGACCCGCGCGAGATCCTCCTCCTCGTGATAGCAGACGTCGACGGCGAGGAGCATCACCCGGCCCAGGGGAGCGAGTCGCTGTCGAGATCCTCGAACCAGATCCACCCGACCAGGCCGCTCGACGACCTGATCAGGAACGCGTCGCAGCTCGCGAAGGGCGAGTCCTCCTGCTTCTTGCAAGCCGACTTGCGCGGCAGGTAGCCGATGATGTCGACCGGCTTGCCGGGCGCGAGCACGCCGACCACGCCCTTGTGCTCCGGCGTGCGGAAGAGCTTCGGGCTCCCCTTCGGCTTGCCGCTGCTGCCGGCGTAGAAGAACGCCTGCTCGACGCGCACGAGCTTGCCGTGGGACAGCTCCAGCTTGTCGGTGGTCTTGAAGAAGCCGAGCCACGGCTCGATCCGCACCGTGCCATTGCCGGGAAGCTCGGGCGGCGTGGGGAGCTCACCGCCGAACGCCCCCAGCAAGGAGAGCTTCCCCTTGGCATAGCCGACCACGAGGAAGTGGTGAAGGTCGCCGCCGTCCGGATCGCTCTCGATCAGGAGCTCGCGCGCGCCATCGCCGCTGTCGAGATCGATGACCGCGAAGCCGGCGACCGGATCCTCCCCGATCTCCTGCTCGAGGGTGGCGGCGCCGACGTGCACCGAGGCGCGCCGCCCCTTCTGCTCGACGGAGATCTTCTCGGGTCGACCGTCGCCGTCGAGGTCCGCCTCAGCGGCCTTCACGTACTGGAGCTGGCTGGTGATCAGCGCGACGAACAGGAGCTGCACAGGGCGCGCAGCTTACTACGAGCCCGGCCCCGCTTCCCCTGGGATCGTGGTCACGATTCTTCGCTACGTTGTGGCCGATAACGATCCCGGCGCCGGCGGCGGCCTCGAGCGCGCTCCAGAGACGCTTCACGGCTTTGGCCCGCCTCGACCGGCGTGATCACCATGCTCACCGCACACAGCGTCTTTCCAGGGCCATGGCGCGATCCGAGGAGCGGTCGTCGATCGCTTGGAGGTGCGCGCTCACCTGCCGGAGCTGCTTCGCGTCGAGCCAGCCCTTCGCCCGCGAGACCCACAGGTTGCGGTTCGGTGGGCGGGCCTTGGCGTTCTCGAGCTGCGTTCCGCGGGCGAAGTCGCGCTCTGCAGCGCGGAGGAGCGCGCGGGCGATCCGTCGTGATGCGCGCCGGCCCTCCTTCGAGCGGAGATCATAGTCCACCACCAACCGCTGTCCCGCCGCGGTGTAGCGCGCTTCGACCCGGCCGCTCTCGGGTGCCGACTTGCGCGTCACCAGCCCCGCGCGTCCGAGGAGCTGGAGGTGGTCGTACAGCGCCGACACCCGCATCCCCATCTGGAGCGCGACGACTGAGTGTTTGGAGGGCAGCCTTCGATCGCGCCGAGTGCTAGACAAGGACTATGATCAACGCATCCTGTCACTGCGGCGCGGTCCGGTTCGAGATCGCGGAGCCACCCGAGATGCTCACCCTGTGCAACTGCTCCATCTGCCGTCGCATCGCAGGCCTGTGGGCGTACTACCGGCCGGAGCAGGTCAAGCTGGTGTCGCCCCCGGGAGCCACGCTCGCATATGTATGGGGCGATCGGTTTCTCGAGCTGCACACCTGCCGAACGTGCGGATGCACCACGCACTCGGAGCGCATCGAAAAGGAGGGCGCAGAGCGGATGGGCGTGAACGCGCGGATGATGGACCCCTCGGTGATCGCAGGTTTGCGCGTGCGCCATCTCGACGGAGCGGACACTTGGGAGGTCCTCGCCTGGAGCGTCCACGGTTGACTCCGCGCACCACGCCGCCGCCGCGCGAGATCTTCCGGCGCTCATCGTCGTAGCTCATCGCCATCCACCGGCGGCTCCATTTCGGTTACGGGATCTCAACGCCAACACCGGCCCCATCGACATCGTGTCTCATGATCCGGCGACGCAAACCTGGGCCCAACATCTCACCGTGCAGACGGAGAGCATCGAGCGTTTCGTGGTGATCGGCGACGAGCTGTGGGCCCCCGGGTCCGACGCCCGCGGCCCCGAGGCCACGGGCTGCGAGTATGCCAGCGGCAACGCCAGCCACGAGTGGACGATCCGAACCAGCTCTTCGGCTCCGCGCACCTCTGCCTCGGCTACGTGCAGGGCTCGACGCGCCCCGAGCAGCGGCTGCGCCACCAGAGCGACTGGGCGAAGTTCATCATCGTCTTCCCGAACTCCACCGGCCGCGGCGGGATCCAGCTCAGGCACCTTCAACACGAACCAGAAGGGGCTCGACGGCATGGGCGGCCGCCACTTGGACTCGAGCTACCGCGTGCTGCCGCCGGTCGAGGTGGAGCGCTGATCGCTCGACTCCTCCGCGCAGGGCCCGAGCCGCGCGCGGAGCAGCTCCAGCGGCATCGCCAGCTCGATCGAGAAGGAGCCACCCTCGGGGCGGACCGAAGCGGTCTCGAGGAGCTCGGAGAGATCCTCGTCGCCCTCGGCGCGAGCGCGGATGCGCGCGACCGCGAGCGCGCCGCCGATCATCAGGCCCAGGTCCTCGAGCCCCCGGGTGTCCTCGCCGCGAACCTCCGCCACCAGCGCGACGTCCGAGCTGGCGTCGACGTGCAGCTCGATGTCCTTCGCCACCGCCGTCAGCTTCTCCTCGAGGCCCTCGGTGTCGGGGAGGACGCGCGCGAGGAGCTCGGGCGTGACGTGGCCGTACGCCTCGCCGTAGCTCTCCGACTCGTCGACCGGAGGCTCGACGGCCGGGCCGCGCGACTCGAGGCGATCGATCGCCGCCTGCACGCCGGCCTCGTCGGGGGCCATGATCAGGAGCTCGTCGTTCCAGCGGCCGATGACCTCGCCTCCTCCGCTCGTGTGGATCGCGCCGTGGTCTCCGTACGGCGACGCAGGGCCGAGCAGGCTGGTGTCGAGCTTGTCGAAGTAGCCCGAGATGATCGTCGTTCGATCGGGACCGACGGCGATGCGATCGACGTCCTCCAGCGGATCGATCCCGGTCTCGCGAACGACCTCCTCGAGATCGTTCTTCTGCATCTCGTTCATGCAGCGGAGCAGCATCTCGGCCGCCGGGCTGTGACGGATCGCGTTCGCCTCGATCACCATCGCGCCGGTGCCCGGCTGCATGGGTGGCAGCGCGCGGAGGACCGGATCGAGCACCGCCGGTGTCGGCGGCTGATCGGGCGAAGAGGGGGGAGGCGGCGGCAGCAGGGTCCGCCGGCGGTCGCGCCGCTGGATCTCCACAGCCTGCGGGTGGCGAGGGAAGTGGACCTCCTGGCCCCTCGGCTTGGGACCGGTGTCGAGCTCCTCGCCGGTTCGCATCAACCAGGCGGCGAGGAGAAGGAGCAGGCCTGCGGTCAGGAGCCAACGTGCGCGCTTCATCAGTAGTCCGCCTGTTCGAAACGCCAGGTCCCCAGCGCGACCATCCCCAGTCCGAACACCACCATGCCCGCCATCCGCCTGGCCAGCTCCGCCGGGTTGATCGGGCCGGAGCCTGCGATCTCCATCGCGAGCTCGCCGACGGTGGAGACGGGCGGGAGGCAGATCGACAGCAGCTCGAAGAGGATCCGCGAGGTCTCCGAGGAGAACGACGGTGCGATCTCGTAGCGGTAGCTGGCGACGATGCCGGCGACGTAGAGCGCCAGACCGACGGAGCCGGAGACCGCGGCGCTCCGGGCGAAGACGGAGGCTGCGAGCATCGCGCCGTAGATCGCGGCGAAGGTGAGCGATCCGAGCAGGCCGGCGTAGAGGAGCTGCGGGGCATAGACGCCGGTCTTGACGCCGAGCACCAGGACCACGCCGCCGGCGGCGTAGAGCGCAGCGACCACGCCGATCCCCACCACGCCGGCGTAGGTGCCGATCAGCAGGGAGGCGCGCCGGACCGGGAGCGAGAGCAGGTGCTCGATCCGACCGGGCGCGAGCAGGTTGGGGCCGAAGTCGGCGCAGGCGAGCACGCCGAAGATCAGGCCGCAGTAGAAGATCACTGCGGCCGCGCCGCGGAAGAGCGGGCGGAGGGCCACGTCGACGGCCTGGATCTCCATGCGCTCCTGGCGGCCGAAGAAGCGGACCGCCGCCAGCGCGCCGTCGACGACCTGGAGCTCGAGCGTGAAGGCGAGCGTGATCAGGAGCAGCGCGATCACCACCGCCAGCGCGAGCAGCCAGCGGCGCGATGCGGCCTCCTGGAGCACATCGAGCGCGACGTAGACCGCGCTCATCCGCCGACCTCGGCCCGGAGCAGATCCTCGAGGCTCCGGGTCTCGCGGCCGAGGCGGATCAGGAGGGCGCCGCCGGCGCGGGCGCGATCGAGCGCCGCGTTGAGCTCGGCCTCCCCCTCGGCCTCGAGCGTGAACGCGCCCGGCTCGGAGCCGGCGGTGAAGCCGGCCGCCAGGATCGGCGCCGGATCGCCGGCGCTGAAGAGGGCGCGCCAGCGGTTCTTCGTGATCGCGAGCGCCTCGATCAGGCCCTCCTTGATCAGGCGTCCGCCGTGGAGGATGCCGACGCGATCGCAGATCCGCTCCGTCTCCGAGAGCAGGTGCGAGTTGAGGAACAGCGTGGCGCCGCGGGCCCGCTCCTCCTTGAGCAGATCGCGGATGGCGGCGCGGCCGATCGGATCGACACCGTCGGTCGGCTCGTCGAGCACGAGCAGCTCCGGCTCGCCGAGGAGCGCGGCGGCGAGGCCGAGGCGCTGCTTCATCCCCTTGGAGAAGGTCCTGATCTTCACGTTCCGCTCCGCCTCGAGCCCGACGCGCGCGAGCTGGCGCTCCAGCGCACGCGCCGTCAGCGGGACGCGCTTGAGGCGCGCGATGCTCCGGAGGAACGCGGCCGCCGACCATGCCGGCGGGAGCGCGAGATGCTCGGGGAGATAGCCCATGCGACGGCGGATTCCGCACCTCCTCGGGCGCGCCGCCGAGCACCCGGATGCGGCCCTCGCTGGGACGCACCACGTCGAGCATCGTCTTGATGAAGGTGGTCTTGCCGGCGCCGTTGAGGCCGATGAGCCCGAAGCTGGCGCCGGCCGGGAGGGCGAGGTCGACGCCCGCGAGCGCGCGTCGCCCGGGACGGCCGAGGCCGGCGGAGTAGACCTTCCCGATGCCGGCGGCCTCGAGCGCGAGCACCGGCCGATGCTACCGCGGCTTCGGGCTCGATTGCTCCCGCGGTCGCCGTCCCGCACCTTTGGCCGCGCGTTCTCCCCGCGAGGTATGCTCGGCAGAGCGGCTCGCCGCCGGGAGGAGATGTATGCCATGGGTTGGGTACGGAGACGGACGAGCGCCTGGCTGGTGCTCACGCTGGCTGCGTGCTCGGTGTCGGCCGTGAGCACGTCCGAGTACCAGCCGATCGAGGATGCCTCGACCTTCAAGAGCCACGTGGGCGAGAAGGTCCAGATCGAGGGGAGCTGCGCTTCGACCATCGCGCAGCACCTGGTGGGCGGTTTCGAGTCACATCCGTACTCGACGTACTTCGACGTGGGGCGTCGGCAGATCGTGATCTACTCGAAGACCGCGGCTCCCGAGCGGGGACGGCACCGCGTGTATGGCACCGTGGTCGAGGTTCGCGGGCCGCCGAAACGCCCGGGACAGCCGCCGTCGAAGGCGGACGACAACCAAGCGGAGTACCACCTCCTCGCGGATCGCTGGGAAGCGCTCTGATCGCTAGCCGAAGCGCGCTGTCGATCGGCGGGTTGTTCGCGACCGTGATCCAGCTGTCGCCGCGGTAGTGGAGACCGGCCTCCGCGAGCAGGGCGCCGAGCGAGCGATCGAGCGTCCCTGTCCGAGGATGGCGACGCGCACGATGCGCCGGATGGTGCCCAAGCGGTCTCGCGCTTGCAGCGGATCCCGACATGGTTCGACCAACGACGAAAGATCCACGCAAGCGCGAGCCGAAGCCTCCCTTTCCTCCGCAGATGCAGCCGCACCCCGGGCACGAGCACGAGATGAGGCCACCTCCCGACTACGGCGAGGAGTCGTATCAGGGCCACGGCCGGCTCCAGGGGAAGGCCGCGCTGATCACGGGCGGTGACAGCGGCATCGGGCGCGCGGTGGCGCTCGCGTTCGCGCGGGAGGGCGCCGACGTCGGCATTGGCTATTTCGTCGCGGACCGTGACGCGCGGGAGACGGTCGACCTGATCGAGCGGGAGGGGCGTAAGACGTTCGCGTTCAAGGGGGACATCTCGCGCCGCGAGAACTGTCGTGAGCTGATCGGACGGGCGGTCGAAGAGCTCGGACACCTCGAGATCCTCGTCAACAATGCAGGGTACCAGGGGAAGGTGGTCGAGACGATCGAGGAGATCTCGGAGGAGCGGCTCGAGCACACGTTCCGGACGAACATCCTATCGATGTTCATGCTGGTGCAAGCGGCCTTGCCGCACCTTCTACCGGGCAGCGCGATCATCAACGTAGCCTCGATCCAGGCCTACCACCCGAGCCCATCCATCCTCGACTACGCCTCGACCAAGGGTGCGATCGTGACGTTCACGAAGGGGCTGGCGGAGGAGCTCACCCCCCGCGGCATACGGGTGAACGCCGTCGCACCGGGCGCGGTCTGGACCCCGCTGGTGGTGCAGTCGTTCGACGAGGAGAAGGTGAAGAGCTTCGGGCGGAACAACCTGCTGGGGCGTCCTGCGCAGCCGGTCGAGCTGTCTCCGGCGTTCGTGTTCCTCGCCTCGGACGAGGCGAGCTTCGTGACGGGCGAGATCCTCGGCGTCACGGGGGGCGGATCCTGCCGTAGAGCCGGTCCAGAAACCGTTCCGTTCGCAGTTTGCTGTTTCGTCGTTCTGTCATTCGCTGTTCGATCCGGCGATGAAGGGCGATGACATCGCAGAACGACTGCTCAAGTTTGCGAAGCGTGTACTTCTGCTTTGCCGCGAGTTCCCAAACGACTTTGCCGGCAAGCACGTTGTCCGACAGCTGATCCGGTGTTCATCCGGAGGTGGTGCGAATGACGAGGCAGCGCGTGGCGGCGAGAGCCTTGCCGACTTCATCCACAAGATGGCGGTCGCTCGCAAGGATGGTTGCGTCTTGCCGATCCGGAGCTGATGCAGGGGGCGGAGATCGCTTCGCTGATCCGAGAGGCCAACGAACTCTCTGCGATTCTGACGAGCTCCATCAAGACGGCGAAGGCTCGATCAGGGAAGTCATCGAGCTTGCTGGAACGCGATGATCGCGCACGCAAGATGAACCAGCCCGAGATACCGCGATCCCGTTCGTTCCACCGCACGAGTCATGCGCGGAACTGGTTGTGCCAAGCGTTCGTGCTCGACAACCCAGCGCCGCGGCCTACCGCGGACACAGCCAGCGAGTGCAGGCTCGCCGCGGCGGCGGATAGGCGGTTTGATCCGGCGCGCTCGAATGGCGGCCTCGACATCCGCGTAGTCGTACGCTTCGGGAGTCACGGCTCAATGCGTTTCCACAGGGCGTCCGGAAGATTTGCGAATCTTGCCTGCATCGACTCTGCAGGACACTCGATCGAGCACGATGCAACAACGGCCGCTTTGAATAGCGAATGAGCAGAACGAGCGAAACAGGAAACGCGGAACGGTCCGGAGGTTTTCGGACCGGCTCTTATGTACCTCGCTCAGGCGCCCTCGCCCACGAACGAGCCGTGCGGCCGACCGCGGACTGTATGGAACCCTCCGGTGGCCTCCTGGCACGGAGAACCGTGCGGCGATGAGCCACGATCGACCGCTTTCGAGGACCGTTGACCGTGTGACCTCGCGAGTCGTGGGGCTGCGATACTGTCCAAGCTTGCTCGACGTGGACCTCGACGGGCCCGAAGCACTCCTCCGGGATTCGGCACCGACAAATCCAAGAAAGTGAATGGAACTGAAATGAGTAACACCAAGAAGAACGGCAGCCCGAAGATCTTCCGCATCACGCTCGAGAGGCTCGGCGTGCTGTCTCCGTTCCAGGTCCACGGTCAGCCCGCGAGCGAGGTGCTCGAGCGCCCGTGGGGCGAGCGCTCCTTCTACGTCACCGACACTTGGGGCAACGAGCTTTGCTTCGTGCAGGAAGGCACGCTCTACACGTGAAACGCGCGGACGCCGGAGGAAGAACCACGTCTCCGGCGACGCTGGACGCGGCGAAGAGCGCGGGCGGTGGGTCCTCTGGGTCGGTTTCCGGCTACAGTCGCGACCATGCGTCTCGCCGAGGTCATCGGAGCGCTCTCGCTTGCTGCGGACCTATCGAGCGGCCTCGCGATGGAGAAGGGCCTCCGGACGGTGCTCGTTTCCACGCGCATGGCCCGTCTCGTCGGTCTCGACGCCGAGCGCCTCGCCGACGTCTTCTGGGTGAGCTCGCTCCGTCTCGTTGGGTGCCTCGGCTTTGCCCACGAGGAGGCGGCGTTCGCCGCGGGGGACGACAACAGCATGCGCCGGACGCTCGCGTTCGCGGACTTCGATCAGCCCCTCGACGTGATCCGTCGAGTGTTCCGGGGTCTCGCGCCCGAGGCGCCGCCGCTCCTGCGCGTCGGCGGCATCTCCCGACTTGCTCTCGACCGGGACGCTCCGAGACGTCACGCCCAGTCCACGTGTGAGACCGCAATCTTCTTTGCCCGTTCGCTCGGCATGGCCGAAGGCGTCGCGGCGGCTCTCGACGCAACTCATGAACGATTTGATGGGAGAGGGCCACGCGCCGTCCCTGGGGCCGAGGTGCCGGCCACCGCCAGGCTGGTGGATGTCGCCGATGTGCTCGAGCTGTTCGCATGGACGGGCGGCCAGGAGCTCGCTCGACAGGTGCTCGCAGATCGACGCGGACGTTCGCTCGATCCAGGTTTCGTCGACGCGGCCCTCGCCAACCTCCCCCACCTGCTCGAAGGGCTGCGCCCTGGCTCGGTCTGGGATCAGTACCTCGCGGCCGAGCCCGCCCCTCTTCGCCTGTCAGGACACGACGTGGACCGCGGGTGCGTCGCCCTCGGTCGCTTCGGCGACGTGAAGAGCGTCTACACCCTCGCGCACAGCCGCCGCGTGTCGGCTCTTGCCGAGCAAGCAGGACATGCGGCCGGGCTCGACGACGAGAGCTGCACACTGCTTCGGCGCGCCGCCTGCGTTCACGACCTCGGGCGCGTGGCGGTCGCGAACGGGACCTGGGACAAGAAGGGCGCGCTCAACACGGTCGAGTGGCAGCGCGTACGGTCCCACAGCCATCACACGGAGGAGGTGCTCCGCAGCGCCGGCCTCGCCGACCTGGCCGACATCGCGGGCGCGACGCACGAACGGGGACGAGGCGCCGGCTATCACAAGGGCCTACGCGTCGACGGGCTCCCGATTCTCGCCAAGGTTCTCGCCGCTGCCGACGTCATGGCCGCGCTCGGTGAAGATCGCCCGCACCGCCCTGCGCTCGATGATGCGCGTGCGGTGAAGGAGTTGAGGGCGATGGTCGAAGCGGGTGGCCTCGACGCGCGTGCGGTCCAGTCGGTCCTCGACGCCCGCGGGGTTGCTCGCGCAAGGAAGGATGCATGGCCGGGCGGCCTCTCGAACCGCGAGGTCGAGGTCGTGCGTCTCGTCGCCGTCGGCCGCACGAACAAGGAGATCGGGACGCTTCTCGGCATGTCCGCGCGGACCGCGCAGAAGCACGTGATGAACGTCTACGACAAGCTCGGACTGGAGAGCCGCGCGGGCGTCGCTCTCTACGCCCTCGAGCACGGGCTCCTCGACGATCCCGGCACCTGAACGACCGTTCCTGCGCGAGGTGGCGCATCGCGCGGTGGCTCGCGGCTCGGCATGTTGCGGCCGAAGGAGATCGTCATGCCAAAATACGTGATCGAGAGAAGCCTACCCGGTGCCGGAAAGCTGTCTGCGAAGGAGCTTCGAGACATCTCCACCAAGTCGAACGGCGTGCTTCGCGAGCTGGGGCCCGAGATCCAGTGGATCCAGAGCTACGTGACCGGCGACAAGATCTACTGCGTCTACAACGCCAACAACCAGGAGATCGTCCGGGAGCACGCGCGCCGCGGCGGCTTTCCAGCGGACTCCGTGAGCGAGGTCGCGGCGGTGATCGATCCCAGCACAGCGGACCGAGGAGCATAGGCCGTGCTCCGTCTCGCGACAGTGTGCAGGCCCGTGTCAGCTGTTCCGCATGCTCGGGGACGAGCCGGATTCGGCGCGCGTCCTCAACTACGGAGACTGAACAGCGCGGCCCCTCCGAAGCGGATCCGGCTTCTCCATCATCACTTCTTCCCGAACTGTGAGAAGCCCATCCCCGCGACCAGCGGGTGTCCCAGCTCGGCGGCTCGACTGGGGATCATCGAGTTGTTGCGCACACCATCCCAGCGGTCGCGCACCGAGAGGCCGCCGCGACCGTTCTCCTCCACGGTGATCGATCCCCGTCCCTCGAAGCCGCCCTTGTACCGGACGTCGAGTCGGGTGCGATGCCGACCGCCGGCGAGTGTCTCATCGCGACGCTGCGTCACTTCGATCCCGATCTGCGGCGCGCCGGGGAAGGGGCGGCCGTACGTGGTGTTGCCCGCGCACCGGGTGTCGTGCGCCATCGGCGAGATGCGCGTCGGGTCGCGCGAGAAATCGTCGGCCCACGCGCTCGCCGAGCTGCCGGATACGTAGTGCGTGGTGTCGATGTTCACGCGGGGCTTCCCCGCCTGAAGTGGATCAGGTGTGTGTCGAGTGGCACCACAGTCGATCGTTTCGGCAACAAGATGGTGACTGCCCCGATAACCCTTCCCGGCGGGGGGCATGAGCAAGACCAACTTCAGCTCCGTCTTTCGCTACGTTGAGACGCTGGCCACCATCCGCGCCCGTAACGTCGACGCGCTGCGTGCCTCCACCCGGAAGATCTCGAAGGGCGAGCGCGAGAAGGTCGACGCCCTCGTCCACGAGCGCTTCGGCGACTTCACCGACAAGGCGACCCAGCGGGTGGCGAGCCGCTTCCTCACCGCGCTGCCCGGCGCTGCTCGTCTGTCGCTCGAGACCAGCAAGAAGCTCGCGGTTCCCGAGGCGAGCGGGGTCGCGCCGCTCAGCAACGGCCGGGCGCTCTGCGTCGGCGACGACCAGGGCATCTTCTTTGTCGGCGCCGACGGCCAGGTGAACGTGCTCGTCTCCGCGACGGACGAGAAGCACCCCAGCTACGCGCCTGAGCTGCGCGGTCTCGAAGGGATCGCGCTCGACGCGGAGCGCACCAAGGCGTTCGTGGTCTCGGAGGACACACGCACCGTCTTCAGGCTCTCCATGCAGGACGACGGGAGGGACGTGAAGCTCGGCAGGCCGGTCGTCCTGGGGCGCCTCCCGAAGCTCAGCGGCGGCACCGTCAACGGCTGGGAGGGGATCGACGTGATGCCGGGCCGGTTCCTCAACATGCGTGAGGATCTCCTGGTCGGCGCGCACGAGGCCGATCCCACGCGGCTCGTCTTCGCGAGGATTCCGGGAGAGGGGAGCGCGGACGAGGAGCTCGAGGTGGTGCGGTCCTTCAAGATCCCGCGCGAAGCTCGCGAGCACCTCCTGGACATCGGAGACGTCGCGATCGATCCCACGAACGGCCACATCTTCCTCGTCAGCGATCGCTGCAAGAAGATCGTCGAGCTCGAGCTGTGCACCCGATCGCAAGGCGTGCGCGGCGGTCTGCTCGAACATGCCACCCTTCGCCTGGTCGCGGTCACCGCGATCCCCGACGGCGAGGGGACCAAGCCGGAGGGGCTCGGCTTCAGTCCGGACGCCAGAGAGGCCGTCCTGGTCGCCGAGCACACGAAGAAGAGGTCGCACCTGTGGCGGTTCGAGGTGAACCGCGAGGCCGAGCGACCCGCACCGAACACAACCGCCCGAGGAAGGGACCGAGCGCAGATGGCTCGCGAAGAGCGCCGAGCAGGCTAGCTGGAGACGGCAATGACAATGAACAAAGCCAACGTATCGAGTCGTGACGTTCAGGGGACCCGCGGGAACTACGCACCCGTCATCGACGGCCGGCGCGGTGATCGCCTCGGCAGCTTCATCCCGCGCGAGATGGCGAGTCGGTTCGTCGAGAGCGCCAACAAGGTGCAGCTACAGAAGCGCGACGGAACGACCGTCGTCCTCGCCACCGCCGACGATTGGGCGAACTTCGTCAGCACCTATCTCAAGGCGCCCTCGTCGCGGCTCTCCGACCTGAAGTTCATGGCGGAGGATCCGAAGGGCCTCCAGGCGCAGTTCGATCTCACCTACGAGAACCTCTGCAAGTCGCTGGACGACGCCGGTTCGCAGATCAAGTTCGGCGACAACCCGAACGGCATCACGAACGCGACGATCGAGATCCTCCCCGGCGGGGAGTGGGACAAGGTCGCCCACATCTACGGCAACGCCGTCTACGGGATGGACCTCGACGAGACGAAGAGCGTCCCGCTGAACGCGGCAGGCACCGTCAAGGTCGATCTCGTCCCCGCCCCGAAGATCGGGCCGTCGATCCTCAACGCGACCGCGTCCCTCACCCGCGACCGCCTCGAGCGGGAGTCGCGCATCGCCGTCATCGTCGAGAGCAAGGAGGACGCGAAGAAGTTCCGCGAGGTCTCCTCGAGTAACGCCTACTTTCAGCCGCTCGACGTGACGAAGCTGGGACCGTACCAGGAGCGCGCCGGCGTCGAACACATCTGGCAGGACGACAAGGCGGTCGCGTGCTTCGAGCGCTTCCCGTATCCGATGCACCTCGAGGTGAACGGCCAGGACGAGACCGGCTATCAGGCGAACAAGTCGCCGTTCATCGAGGGTATGGTCGATACGCCCGACCTCAAGCTCGCCCGCAACGATCTCGAGATCCGCTACCGCTGGCGCCCGGAGCAGGCCGCTCGGACGAACCTCCAGGGCAAACAGGCGCAGGGCCGAGACCCACAGACCGGCCTGACGGAGCAGAAGAAGTTCGAGCACCGCGATCCGCGCGGCACGACCGGGACCGGCCCCGACGGCGAGGCGCTGCACCTGGATCTGCTGGAGCAGGTCGCGATCACCGGGATGATGGGGCCGGCCGGCCAGCAGGAGATGAGCGCGGTCCACCGCGAGGTCTACCAGGCGCTGCTGGATTTGGGAGCCATCCAGCCGGGCGAGTCGATCACGCTCGACTCGAAGGTGGTCGACTATCAGGATCGCCGGCGCATGCACCTGATCTTCTACAGCCAGCGTGAGATGGAGACGCTCCAGACCACGCTGCAGCAGAACCTCGATCAGTTCGACCAGCTCACCCAGGGGGCGAGCGCCGACGACAAGACCCGCTGGAGGTCGAACCTCGAGCGGATGTCGAAGCAGGTCGGCGTCTACGTCGACAAGATCAAGAAGCGCGACGAGCTCGTGCGGAAGTACGGCGGCTCGGTGAACACGAGCTTCGACGGTCTGATCATCTCACGCGACGAGAAGGTCGGGTTCGAAGCCGGAGCCTTCGGCAAGGGATCGGGCATCTGGCCCGGCGATCGGAAGGGCACTCCGGCGACCTACGTGGCGTCGGCCGGGGGCGACTTCGTGGCGAAGCCGGTCGAAGGTGCGGACCGGATCGATGACCTCGGGACCATCTATGTCGCCGAGTCGGAGCTCGACTCGAACGTCTCCGATCCGGTGAAGCGGGCGTACGACGCCTGCCAGGCCACGGCGACGGGCCAGCCGGTCGAGGGCGAGAACCCACGACCAGGGATCACGCAGGATGAGGCGAAGGCGGACCTGGACGCCATGAAGCAGATCTACGAGGAGGTCGGGCTGGCGGCGGATTCCGCGATGAAGCTGCAGGGGGAGGCCTATGAGGCGGTGGGTCTGAAGATCGACCCGAACGCCCCCGACCAGACGTACTCCCACTTCGCCAAGGCGCTCGAGGCGCAGGGCAACCGGTCCTGGTTCAACGTCGTCTCCATTCGCAACGCGAACGTGCCGCGGACCTGAGCCGGCTCAGCCTTCGGCTGCTCATCCCTCCAGGCGCGTCGGGCAAGAGTCGAGGTCACCACTCTCGTCGATAGCACGCCTCGTCCACCTCGGCGGCCTCATCGCCGGTGGGGGGTGGTGCTCTGCGCCGGTGGGCGAGCGTTTCGCGCGGCTCGATGCGTATCGAGCCGTCCTCCGGTCCGAGCAGAGCGTTCGGCTCTACACCGAGGACCGAGGAGGCCGCCAAGAGGCCGGACATCGCGGCGCCCCCGACCCCATGGCTGATCGTGCTCGCGCCGCACAACGAGAGCCGCTCGATCGGGCTCGTGATGGCGAAGGAGAACGGGCCCACCTGCCGCCGTCGCTTCGCAGTACCGTAGACCGCACCCCGGCGGGTGGCGCAGTAGTGATCGTTGGTGAGCGGCGTGCCGAGCTCAGCGAACACCAAGCGCCGGCGAAGATCGGGGATGACGTGCTCGGCCGCGACGAGCATCCGGTCGATCAGCGTGCGCTTGAGAGCCTGGTACTCGGCGCTGCGGCGACCGCACGGTTCGTCTCTCCACTTGGCGAAACAGTCGTGCGGTACGAACGTGAACATCTCGAGCGTGTGGTGGCCGTTGCTGGGAAGGCCGGGATCCTTGAGCGTGGGGATGGAGACGAAGATCCCGTCGACCTCGTCCTCGGGCCGCCACTGCTTCATCCCTCGATAGAGACCTTCGATGTCTGCGCTGCGCGACCACCAGTAGTTGCCGGAGTCGTAGCCCAGGGCGGGAAGATCCATGTCGACCGCCGCCAGCAAGCTGAGCGAGCTCACCGACATCTCGAACTTCTCCGCGCGCCGTTGCTCTCTCGGCGCTGCGCCGCCGGGCAGGAGGTCGAGATAGGTGATCGTCGCGTCGGCGTTCGAGATCACACAATCGGATCTGATCTGCTCGCCGCTCACCAGCTCGACGCCGGCGGCACGCTCTCCTTCGAGCAGGATCCGCGCGACGCACGTCCGTAACCTGATCTTGCCACCGTACCTCCGCAGCGCTCGAACGTAGGAGCTGGAGATCGCCTTGGCGCCGCCCTTCGGATAGTACGCGCCGTCGAAATAGTAGTGATCCATCGCCGCGTGCAGCGGGAGCGAGACCTGAGACGGCGGCAGGCCATGATTGCCGCAGCGAGTGGAGAGGATGGCGCGCAGAAGTGGGTTCGAGACCGTCGCGTCGAGCAGCGCTTCCAGCGTCGAGAAGCCCCAGCGGGTGAGAACCGGCGCCCGAAGAGGGAGGGCGAGGACCTCCGGGAAGGACAGGAGCGTTTGGCTGCGATCGACGTCCGCGGCCAGCTGTCGGACGATCTCGAAGTAGCGATCGATTCCCTGCCGTTCGTGGGGAAAGCTCGCCTTCAGTCGCTCCGTGTAGCGATCGACCCCCTTCGGAATGTCGAAGCGCTCGTCTCCCACCATGACATGGTCGATGGCGTCGGGGTTCAGCTCGTAGAACGATAGGCGCTCCCCCATCCCGAGGCCCTCGAAGAGGCGACGCAGGCACTGACCCGGAAGAAGACCGGCCAGATAATGAACGCCGGGGCTGAAGCGATAGCCCTGAAGCGAAAAGCTCTGGGTCCAACCGCCGGGAAGATAGTGCTGCTCGAGGACCAACACCGTCCGCCCGCTCCGCGCGAGCGCAACGGCGGCCGTCAGACCACCCGGACCGGATCCGATGACGACGACGTCGTACTTCTTCACGGCAGCTCGAAGGCGCACGACTCGTGCCGCGCCTCGACGCTCCCAACGGCTGGGCGCGGTCGTTCGATGTCACGCACCACCGCGTCCCAGATGGGGCCAGGAGACACGCGATCCGGGTCGGTGGCTCGGTCTCCCGGCGGCCCGCGTCGCCGGTGATCACTCCACTGCGTACGCGGGCGTGACGCCGACGCCCGCGCCCTCTGTACCCACGAAGAAGCGGATGTCGAGGCCGGTCACGTCCGAGTTCGCCGACGACCACATCGCGCTCGGCGTGGTGTTGGGCGTCGCCATCAGCTCGGCCGAGAGGCTGGCAGCGGCCACCCCGCTGTAGGTCACCGTCCAGGTACCGAGCGGGGGAAGGCCGCGCACCTGGAGGAGCGCGAGCGCGTCGGGATCGACCTGGCAGAGCGGCTGCTCGACGAACTGCTCCAACAGCGTCGGATCGTCGAGGTTCGCGTCGAAGTGCGAGGGGGATGAGCAGAGCGAGTGTCTCGAGCTTCACGCCGGCGCACCCACGCAGATCTCGGGCCACCGCCGAACGCTCCCGGGAGGCGGACGGGCGCCTGTCCACGGACTGTCCGGGGACGGTCCGCAACCCGGTCGACCGACGCCGTCTTCGAGCGCGACCCGCGGGTACGATCACCCGAGCGCGACTTCGGCGGACGATGCATCCTCACCTCGCGCCGGCGCCGACGCCTCGATCCCGCAGACGCGCACGTGCTACCGGCCGAGCAGACCTCGAAGCCAGGACCACCCTCCGGGTGGCGTCTCCCCCTCGGAGCGCTCCGGCGCCTCCTCCTTACAGCGGCAGCGCGCCTCGCGCGGTACGTCGGCGAGCACCTGCTCCACGTGCGCGCCGCAGCCCGCATAGGTCGGTCGTCCACACTTCGAACATCGAACTCGGCGGCACATCAAACGGCTCCTCTACGTCGAGTGCATTCTGTCGTGGGAGCCAAGAGCGCCGGCAAGGGTTCACGTCTCCCGTTCCGTCAGCGACTGCAGCGCGGCGGCGACCGATGCGCGCAGTTCTGCGGGAATCTCCCCGGTGGGCTTCGTCCGGCAGAGCGCGAGGGTACCCCGGAGCGAATCACACCTGGCTCGACACCGAGCGCAGCCCTCGAGGTGCCGCTCCATCTCGGCGCAAACCTCACCGCCGATCTCACCCTCGAGGTGCTGGGAGAGCAGTAGGACGACGTCGGGACACGCGGGTGACGCCGACGGCTCCGTCACGCCGAGCAGCGGCGCGATCCGATCCCGAACCGCGAGCCGCGCCCGATGGAGTCGGCTCTTGACGGCCGAAACGCTGATGCCCAGGACCTCGCCCACCTCCGGCGCCGTCAATCCCTCCGCATCCCGCAGGAGCAGCACCTCGCGGTACATCGGGTCGAGCGCTGCGATCGCGCGTTCCAGCGCGGCCTCCACTTCCCGGCTCGCGGCGGCCGACTCCGGATCGGGGGCCGGATCGGGAAGCGCGTGCGCGGCGGAGCTCGCCTCGGTCTCGAGGGAGTGCTCGCGGTCGGGGGCGAACTTGCTCTTCCGCCTCTTCTTGATGCAGTGGCTGCGCGCGATGGTGTAGAGCCACGTCGAGATCGAGGATGCACCCCTGAAGTCCCGAACGCCGCGGGCCATGGCCAGGAGGGTCTCCTGGAGCACGTCGCGGGCGTCCTCGGGATCGCGGCACATCCTCAAGCCGAAGCGGTAGATCTGCGGCTGGTGTCGAGCGAGGAGCTGCTCGAGCGCCCGCATGTCGCCCGTTCGCGCGGCCGCGAGGAGCGCCTGGTCGTCGGGCTCTGACATCTCGAGCTTCTCTCGCACAAGCGTTCGCTCGAGGCCACGGTCCTCGCGCCGAACCCCTTCGCGCCGGTCTGGCTCTCACCCAGGTGAACGGAGGAAAAATGCTCTTTCGCCAGCTCTTCGAGCCCGAGTCCAGCACCTACACATACCTGATCGCGCGCCGCACCGGAGCGGAGGCCCTGCTCATCGATCCCGTGAAGAAGGACCTCGACAAGTATCTCCGGCTCATCGCCGAGCTGGACCTGCGCCTCGTCTTCGCCGTCGACACCCACGTCCACGCCGACCACGTCACCGCGCTCGGTGCCCTCCGGGAGTCGACGCGCTGCACGACAATCATGGGGCGGGAGAGCCGCGCCGAGTGCGTCTCACGGAAGGTCACCGACGGCGAGCGCATCGTGATCGACGGCCTCGAGCTCCGCGCGCTCCACACCCCCGGCCACACGGACGACTCGTACAGCTTCGCGATGAAAGACCGCGTCTTCACGGGCGACACGCTCCTGATCCGAGGAACGGGCAGAACGGACTTCCAAAACGGTGATGCGCGCGCGCAGTACCACAGCCTCTTCGACAAGCTGCTCGCTCTCCCCGACGAGACGCTCGTCTATCCGGGACACGACTACAAGGGTTGGACGGTCAGCACCATCGGCGAGGAAAGGGCGCACAACCCTCGTCTGCAGGTGACCTCGGAGGCCGAGTACGTCGCCCTGATGCGCAACCTGAAGCTCGCCCACCCGAAGCTCATGGACGTCGCCGTCCCGGCAAACCTCATCTGCGGAGCGGCATGACGTGAATGCGCACCTCTTCGCCGCGTTCCTGCTGAGCGGTGCGATCGGCGCAGCGCTCGGGGCCCTCGGTGGAGGCGGCTCCATCCTCGCCGTGCCGGTGCTCGTCTACGTCGCGGGGCTGAGCGCGAGCGAAGCCGTCACGCTGTCCCTGGCGATCGTGGGAACGACGAGCTTGCTAGCGGGCTGGGCGCAGCATCAAAGCGGCAAGGCCAGGCTCGGCGTCGCGCTCCCCTTCGCCGGATCGAGCGTCGTCGGCGCCCTGGCCGGGGCTCGACTCACACAGCTGGTCTCCGAGCGCGCGCTGATGCTGGCCTTCGCTGCGATGACGATCGTGGTCGGGAGCTGGATGCTGCGAACCAAAGGCAGCACGACGACCGGGCCGGCGACGCGCAGGCCCGCGGCGGCGATGGTCGTGGGTGCCGCCGTCGGTGTGCTCACCGGCTTTCTCGGCGTCGGGGGCGGCTTCTTGGTGGTGCCGGCGCTGATGGCGTTCGTGGGCCTCCAGATGGACGAAGCGATCGGCACCTCTCTGCTCGTCATCGCGATCAACAGCGCCGCCGGTTTGATCGGCCACCTCGGCACGACCCCGCTCGACCTCGGCATCGCCATCCCTTTCGTCGCCATCTCCACCGCGGGCGCCCTGGCCGGTGCGCGGATCGCGCGCCGGGTCTCCCTCGCGGGGCTCCGCCGCACGTTCGCCGTGTTCGTCATCGCCGTCGGCGCGGTGGTGAGCGCCGCGGCGTTCTGAGGGTGGATCGGGTCACGCCGGATCCCGCGGCTCCACGACGTCGTTGAACAGGTGCAGATCGTCGACGAGACGTGTCCGACTTCCCGAGCGCGGAGCCCGGCGGGCTGAGCGCCGGTGGGCGGGTCGGTAGCGGGTCAGGGTAGCACGCGCTGCCGGCTCAGTTTTCCGTGGAATCAGGCAGGCGGGACGGCCGAACGGGAGCGCGGGCGGATGGCATCACCATTGCGACCGTCCGCGCCCGTGCGCGCGAAATCGCTCCCCTTGCTCCTCCTCGCAGGTTGGCTCGGCTGCACCGGCGCCGCGCCGGTCCTCCCCGACGGCGGCGGTACGGACGCCGGCACGCTCGCCGACGGCGGGCCCGACGACGGCGGTGGCGGTGGCGACGGCGGCAATGCCGGGCCGGATTTGCTCGATCCCTGTCCGCCGGGCGCGACCCGGCGGCCGTACTCGCTGTCCCCGATCGATCCGCTGCCCCCGCTGGGCGCGCTCCAGCTCCCAAACCTGATTCCCGGCACCATCCTGATCTCGGCCGGCGTCGGGGGAGAGCACAGCGTACGGCTCGACCTGTGCGAGGTGAACGGCGAGCTGGCGCTCCACGGCGTGCTTTTCCGGGGCAACTCACTCGAGGCGGTCGAATGGTATCGGCTGGACGAGCTCGTCTCCGCGCCCCAGGAGCAGGTGATCGAGATCGACCAGGGCTTCGTCCGGGAGCACCGGCTCCCCCCGAGCGCGTTCTCGGTGGAGGGCCTGGCCGACGCACTGCAAGGTAACTTGCAAGCGCTGCGCGTCCGCTTCATCACCGAGTCCGGCCTGGTGATCCTCGGTCACGACGGCTTCCTCGCCGTCGCCCGCGGGCGGGTGGGGCCGAACACCATCGAGTACACCAACCTCGCCGTGGTCGTCGGTGGCCTCGCGGAAGGCGACGTCTTCGCCGGGCTCCCCTGCGGCTTCGAGGAGACCCTGCTCACCACCTCGTTCACCATGGCGACCGCGACCGTCGACGTCACCGCCTGCACCTTCCTCGGCAGCGGCATCACCACCGGCTACCGGATCACCGCGCTCGCGATCCAGGACTCGAGCCCCGAGCTCTCGACCGCCGAGCAGGCACGCTTCGAGTACTCTTCAGCGCCCGCCGTCGAGAGCGTGATGAACTACGTCTTCAACCATCACAACGCCTGCGACTCCTTCGATCTCGTGCTCGACCACGCCGAGTACGCGGCGTCGGCATCTCCGTCGGCCGGATGCGGTGCGACCGTCCCCAACGCACCCGAGCGCAACTTCAACGAGGACCCGAGCAGCCCGGTCCTGTTCCGGATCCGCTACCACGGCGGTCCGTGGATGGACGGCGAGATTGCCGGCTGCCACCACTACCTCTTCTGTCCCTGACGCCTCGCCCGGGATGCTCCCGCTCGGCCGTCGTGCTGTCGGTGAGCCTCAGGACGGCCGCGCGTCGAGGTTCGCGCCGGGAGTGCGAAAGCTCTCCGGGAGACCTTCGAGAATCGAAGACGCAGGCGTGAGCGCCGACCTTCCAATGGCGCAGCGGCGAATCGGTGGTGATGCCTCCGCAGAGCAGCGGCGCGGCAGCCGCCGGGTCGAGGTTTGCCGGTAGCCGCAGGACGAAGCGGTCTTCGTACGACAAGTTCGGGCAGCACTCCTCGTGGTCTGCCTTGCACTCGTCGCAGGTGCCATCCGCGTCGGCGATGCAACCGACGCCCGCAAGATCGCCCTCTGCTTGAACTTTGTAACCTTGTCGCCGACGCGAGAGACCGTCCCGACGATTCTCGTGTCCCGGGGTGAACGGGGATGGGTGAGCGGCCTCTCGACCAATCTCGAGCGTGTCGTCGACCTGGTCTCAGCGTTGACGCGATCACGCGGGAAGAATTCCGACTCTTCGGTCGCTACAGCGACATGAAACCTGCCCGCTTTGCCTTCGCGTTCGCGCTGGTCGAATCAGGATGCGTCGGAGCCTCACGGCCCGTTCGCCAACTCGAGACCAATGATTGGATGGCCGGGGTCGACGTGGCCCTCCCCGGCGTCGCGGTCGTGCCGGACGTCGGCCTGTGGTTTCGCTACGCCCCCTGGACGTACCTCGACCTCACCTCGGGCGTGACCGCCGCAATTCCGGTGGACGGGGCCGGGTTCAGCGGCCTTGGCGAGGTGCGTGTCCACGTTCCGCTCGGGCCGCTCCGGCTCGTCCTCGCCGGTGAGGGCGAGCTCGGCCGCGTCAAGCCGAGCAGCCGGCGATGGATCACCGCCTATCGTTTGCTGGGTTCGATCCGGCTCGTACTCGACACGTTCCGGACACAACCGTTTCTGGGCGGAAAAGGGGGGTTCGTATCCAACCTTCATCTGGCGTCGGGTGATCTCTTCAACTCCCTCGAGATCGACCCGAATGGCGAGGGCCGATGGTACGGAGGTCTCGTCGGAGGGGTGGAGCACACCACCACCAGCGGCTGGACCTTCGGTGGGGCCCTCGACTTCGGCTGGTTTCACCACCCGCAAACCGGCGAGCGAGATGGAGCGGCCCTCACGTACAGCTTCTACGTCGGTTGGTGAGCGCGAGCAGAGAAGATCGGGTGCACACGCGGTGTGGCGCAATCGTCGCGCGCCTCAGCCCTCGTGACTCTTCACTGTCTCGCCTCCGCCGATGCTGCGCAGCGAGACGGTATTGTCGACGCCCGGGAACAGCGCCTTGAGGAAGGCGTTGCCCAGCAGGCTGAGGACGGCGGCCGAGACGCTCGGGTTAGCGGCGTCGATCGTCCCTTCGATGGGGATCTTGGTCGCGATCTGATCCTTCTTGTGATTTTCGAAGAGCTTCGAGACCGCGCTCACGAAGGCCTCCCAGGCCAGCTCGACCACGTTGTCGTGCGCGTCCTCCTCGCCCCCGAGGATCTCGACGTTCCTGAAGATCGGCTTCACATACCCGGTCACCCGCCGGTTCTTGGCGGCCACCTCGCCGAAGAAGCTGAAGCGCCCGCTCTTGAAGTCCACCTTGGCGTAGGCCTTCGCGAAGTCGTTCAGCTTCACCAGCGGGAACGAGCGCAGCGAGATGTTCATGTCCACCGCGGGGTGGGGATCGTCGAACATGTTGGCGCTCCCGGTGATCTTGAGCTCGGACGTGTCCTCCAGCTTGGCCGTGAGCGCGCCCTTGGTCGGGTGTTCGTCGGGCTTGTCGCCCGGCCGCGTGCGGATGTCGTCGACGATCACGTAGACCTGCTCGAGCACCACGTTCACCGGGGGCTTCTTGCGGATGTCCTTGAAGGTCACCTTGCCGTTGACCACCTCCAGGTGGTTCAGCTCCAGCGGCACCATCTGAGCGAGCTGCTCCTTGAAGTTGGGCGGCGGCTCGACCTGCGTGCTCCGCTCCGTCTTGGCCAGGACCACGTTGATCACGGGGTCCGTCACCTTCGCGTCCGCCACCAGCTTGCCCTCCAGCAGCGCGCCCCACTGCAAGCCGATGACGATGTCCTTCACCGCGAAGTACGGGATTCGGTGCTCGGCCTGCCGCTTGAACAGGGCCAGGTTCTGCATCTCGTACTGGGCCTGGATCACCGAGATGTCGACGTCGTCGACATGCCCGTAGTACTTGGGCATCTCCGAGAGCTTGGTGTTGATCACGTGGTTGAGCACGTAGGGCGCCGCGATCCGCGCGGCAGCGAGGACGACCACCAAACCGAGGACCACACCGAGCCCGATGCGCGCTGCCTTTCGCTTCATCCGATCCGGAGGAGCAAGCGACGTGCCTAGCCGGGTTGTGGCGATCTGCGCCGCGCTCGGACCACCTAGGCGGCCGGATAGATCCGCCCCTCGAGAGACGCCTCCTTCAGAGTGAAGGTCGTGCCGGCGGTGTCGCCTGGATCGCATCGCTGGTGTTCACAAAGGTTCGAACCGTACGCGAGGTCCTGATGGCAGCGGGAGCGGGCGCGCCCCGAGCCCCGGATGCGAGCGCCGCTTCGCCTTGGTGAACGGGCAGAACGCCTTGCCGAGCATGGAGTAGCTCTACGCTCTCGTGACGCCACACGCCGGTCTCGCGACCGTCACGGTCGCCCTCGATCCGCGAGCGCGCGGCTCCGCGTCAGGCGTCGTATGATCGGCGCGACTTCGAAGCCAACCGTGGACCGCCGGATCCCCGACTTCGACTCCTGGTGCCCGGCTGCGCGACGGGCCGGCCGGGACGAAGCCCATGGACGGCACTGGCGTCGGGCAATGAGCCGCCGATCCGCCGCGCCGATGCGCATCGCGTACGTTCCTACGTCGACGTCGACCTGGGCTCCCTCCGGCCCTCATCGTCCGGCTCCCTCCTCCTCATCGCCGAACGCCGGCGACAGGTCGTGCAGACCTGGAGTCGTCAGCCGCTCGAGGTTCTTCATCGCCGCCCGATGCCATGGCTCCACGGCCAAGGCTGCACGCAAGAGATCCTGCGCGCGCCGATCCTCACCGCGCCGCTCGAGGAGAAGAGCCAAGAGGTTGTAGGCGTCACCCAGGTTTGGATCCAGCGCAAGCGCCTCACGGGCGAGGCGATCCGCATCTGCGCGGTGCCCCTCCCGAAGGGCCGCCCGGGCTGAGCCGACCAGCCTCAGATATTCGGGACTGAGCGTCCTGCCCCTCATTCATCCCTCCCTTCTGCAGAGATGATCTCGACGAAGCCGAGCACTACGATCGCGATGGTCGCGGCCCAGAAGACCGTGACCACAGCGCCACGCTAGCGGTCCGCGCGAAAGTGCGGCGTCAAGAGTCGCCGATGCGCCATCAAGATCTCGTCAAGGGAGCGCTTTCTTGATGCGAGCTTGATGCCGATCGCCCGAAGCTTTTCACTACGCTGATTGCCCGTCCGCTAGGTTTCGCTGCGACATGGATCTCGTCTACCTCCTCATCATCGCCGGCTTCTCTCTTCTCTCTTGGGGATTCCTGAAGCTGGCCGATCGCATCTGATCCGAGGCAACGCATGGGACTTCTGACTTGGATGGGTGGCGGGTTGGCGGCACTCCTCCTGCTCTATCTCTTCGTCGTGCTCCTCTTCCCGGAGAAGCTCTCGTGATCGCCCATGCAGCCATCCTGCTGGTCGTGTACTTCGGCGGGATCGTCATGCTCGGCATCCCGCTGGGGCGCTACATGGCCAGGGTCTACTGCGGCGAGGCCACGACTGCACAGCGGATCCTCGGCCCCTGCGAGCGCGCGCTCCATCGGGTCGCGGGCGTCAAGCCCTCGCAAGAGATGACCTGGAAGCAGTACGCGTACGCCGCGCTGGTCTTCAATCTGTTCGGCCTCCTCGCGGCCTACCTGATCCAGCGCGTGCAAGGCAGCCTGCCGCTCAACCCGCAAGACCTTCCTTCGGTGGGACCGGAGGTCTCGTTCAACACCGCCGTCAGCTTTGCCTCCAACACCAACTGGCAGGCCTACGGTGGCGAGACGACGATGAGCTACCTGACCCAGATGCTCGCGCTGACCGTCCAGAACTTCGTCTCGGCCGCCACCGGGATGGCGGTGATGGCGGCCGTGGTCCGTGGCTTTGCTCGAAAAAGCTCGAGCGAGCTCGGAAACTTCTGGGTCGACCTGATCAGGACGACCATCTACGTCTTGATCCCTCTCTCCTTCGTGTTCGCGCTGGTCCTGATCTCGCAAGGGGTGGTCCAGACCTTCGGCGGCCCGGTCACGGCGGGAGATCAGACGCTCGCGGTCGGGCCGGCCGCGTCCCAGATCGCGATCAAGCAGCTCGGCACCAACGGCGGCGGCTTCTTCAACGTCAACTCTGCCCATCCGTTCGAGAACCCGACACCGTTGTCGAACTTCCTCGAGATGCTCGCGATCCTGCTGATCCCGGGAGCGCTCTGCTTCACGTTCGGGGAGCTGGTGAAGGATCGCAGACAGGGCTGGGCCCTCTTCCTCGGTATGACCGTCATCCTCCTTCCGCTGATGATCGGGACCATCGCCGCCGAGCAAGTCGGCACTCCGGCGCTCTCGCCCAACATGGAGGGGAAGGAGGTCCGGTTCGGAATCGTCGAGTCGGCGATGTGGGCCAACGCCACCACGGCCGCGTCGAACGGCTCCGTGAACTCGATGCACGACAGCTACACGCCGCTCGGGGGGATGGCACCGATCTTCCTCATCGACCTCGGTGAGATCGTGTTCGGTGGCGTCGGCTCCGGGCTCTACGGCATCCTCCTGTACGCGATCGTCGCCGTCTTCATCGCCGGGCTGATGGTGGGCCGCACTCCGGAGTACCTCGGGAAGAAGATCGAGGCCTACGAGATGAAGATGGCGAGCCTCGGCATCCTGCTCCCTGCGGCCTCGGTGCTCGTCGGTACTGCGATCGCGTGCGTGACGAGGGAGGGCGTGGCCTCCGTCGCCAACCCCGGCGCCCACGGGTTCAGCGAGATTCTCTACGCCTTCTCCTCCGGATCGAACAACAACGGCTCTGCCTTCGCGGGCCTCACCGCCAGCGGGCCGTTCTATGCCACCGCGATCGGCATCGCCATGCTGATCGGGCGCTACTGGGTGATCATCCCCGCACTCGCCCTCGGCGGAAGCCTCGCCAAGAAGAAGCAGATCCCGGTCTCGGCTGGGACGATGCCGACGCACGGGCCGATGTTCGTGCTGCTGCTCGTCGGCACCATCCTCCTGGTCGGCGCGCTCACCTTCGTCCCCGCGCTCGCGCTCGGGCCGATCGTCGAGCACTTGCAGATGATCGGAGCGAACCCGTGAGCTCGAAGTCGAACCCGAAGGGACAACCGCGACCGCTCTTCGATCCCGCGATCATCAGACCGGCACTGCTTCAGTCGGTCTACAAGCTCGATCCGCGCAAGATGATCCGGAACCCCGTCATGTTCGTGGTCGAGATCGGCAGCGCGTTCACCACCATTCTCTTCTTCCACGCGCTCCTCTCCGGAGGCGGAGAGACGAAGCCCTCCTTCATCCTGGGAGTCGCCGTCTGGCTCTGGCTCACCGTGCTGTTCGCGAACTTCGCCGAGGCGATGGCGGAGGGGCGGGGCAAGGCACAGGCCGACACGCTGAGGAAAGCGCGCCGCGACGTGAACGCGAAGCGCCTCGAGGAGGCGCGGCGCGACGCCCACCGCGAGGAGGTGCTGTCGGCCAAGCTGCGGAAGGGTGACATCGTACTGATCGAGGCCGGCGACCTCATCCCCGGCGATGGCGAGGTGATCGAAGGCGTCGCCTCGGTCGACGAGAGCGCCATCACCGGTGAGAGCGCCCCGGTGATCCGCGAGAGCGGAGGCGATCGCAGCGCTGTCACCGGCGGCACGCGGGTGCTCTCCGACTGGCTGATCGTCCGCATCTCCACCGATCCGGGCGAGACGTTCCTCGATCGGATGATCTCCATGGTCGAGGGCGCGAAGCGGCAGAAGACGCCGAACGAGATCGCGCTCGACATCCTGCTGGCGGCGCTGACCATCATCTTCCTGCTCGCCACGGTGACGCTGCTCCCCTACTCGCTCTTCGCCGTGAGAGCGTCAGGGCACGGCTCGCCCGCGCCCCTGACCGTGCTGGTCGCGCTCCTCGTCTGCCTGATCCCCACCACGATCGGCGGTCTTCTCTCCGCCATCGGAATCGCGGGGATGGATCGCATGATCCAGGCGAACGTCCTCGCCATGTCGGGGCGGGCGATCGAGGCCGCCGGCGACGTCGACATGCTCCTCCTCGACAAGACCGGCACGATCACTCTCGGCAACCGGCAGGCGACCGCCTTCGTCCCCTGCTCCGGCGTCAAGGAGAGCGAGCTCGCCGACGCCGCCCAGCTCGCTTCCCTGGCCGACGAGACGCCGGAGGGCCGGAGCATCGTCGTCCTCGCCAAGGAGAAGTACGGGATCCGCGGCCGTGACGTCGTGCAGCTCGGGGCCACCTTCGTCAACTTCACCGCCCAGACGCGGATGAGCGGCGTCGACCTCGGCGGCCGCCGGATCCGCAAGGGCGCCGTCGACGCCATCGAGCGCTTCGTGACCCAGAACGGCGGCGCGGTGCCACGCGAGGTCCGGACCGCGGTCGAGGACATCGCGAGGCACGGAGCGACCCCCCTGGTGGTCGCCGAGGCCGGCCGTGCGCTCGGCGTGATCGAGCTGAAGGACATCGTGAAGGGCGGCATCAAGGAGAAGTTCGACGAGCTCCGACGCATGGGCATCAAGACCATCATGATCACCGGCGATAATCCGCTGACGGCGGCGGCGATCGCCGCGGAGGCCGGCGTCGACGACTTCATGGCGGAGGCGACTCCGGAGATGAAGCTGGGCCGCATCCGCGAGCTGCAGGCGGCCGGCCACCTGGTTGCGATGACCGGCGACGGCACCAACGACGCGCCGGCGCTCGCCCAGGCGGACGTGGCGGTCGCAATGAACACGGGTACTCAAGCGGCGAAAGAGGCCGGCAACATGGTGGATCTCGACTCGAACCCCACGAAGCTGATCTCCGTGGTCGAGATCGGGAAACAGATGCTGATGACGCGCGGAGCGCTGACCACGTTCAGCATCGCCAACGACATCTCGAAGTACTTCGCGATCATCCCCGCCGCGTTCGTGACCACCTATCCTCAGCTCGGCGCGATCAACCTGATGCGCCTGCACTCGCCGTCGACCGCGATCCTGTCGGCGGTGATCTTCAACGCCTTGATCATCGTCGCGCTGATCCCGCTGGCGCTCCGCGGGATCGCCTATCGCCCAGCCCCGGCGCAGACCATCCTGAGGCGCAACCTGCTGCTCTACGGCCTCGGAGGTGTCATCCTCCCCTTCCCATTCATCAAGCTGATCGACCTCGCGCTGGTCGCTCTCCGGGTCGCGTGAGGACGAAACCATGATCCTGAGACCCGCGCTGACGTTGCTCCTCACCTTCACGCTGCTCTGCGGTGTCGTCTATCCGGCCGTGACGACGCTGCTCGGACAGACGATCTTCCCCCACCAGGCGAACGGCAGCCTCGTCGAGGTCGACGGCAAGGTGATCGGATCCTCGTTGATCGGGAAGCCCTTCACCGGGGACCGGTACTTCTGGTCGCGTCCCTCCGCGACCCCCGAGAAGCCGTACAATCCTTCCGCCTCGTCCGGCTCGAACCTGGGCCCGACGAACCCGACCCTCCTCGAGGCGGCCGGACAGCGCGCGAAGAGCTACGCCGCCGCCCAGGCGCGGGTCCCCGTCGACCTGGTCACCAGCTCGGCGAGCGGCCTCGATCCGCACATCTCACCCGAGGGCGCGCTGTTCCAGGTCGAGCGGGTCGCCCGCGCGCGCGGTCTTTCCCCGGAGCAGCTGCGGGCGATGGTGGAGCGACATGTGGAAGGACGGACCTTCGGGATCCTCGGTGAGCCCCGCGTCAACGTTCTCCTGCTCAACCTCGAGCTGGACCGCACGTCCACCTCCGCCGATCGATGATCAGCCTCGTGGGATTCGGACCGTGAATGCGGCCCCGCCGTCGGGGCGGTTGGCGGCCCGGACGATGCCGCCGTGGGCGGTGACGATCGCACGCACGATGGTGAGCCCGAGCCCGCTGCCCCGGACGGCTGGCTGCGCACCGCCCCGGTAGAAGCGCTCGAAGGCCTTCTCCTCCTCGCCGATGGGGAGCCCTGGCCCGCGATCGCCGATCTCGATCTCGACCTCCGTCCTCTTGATCTGCGCGGTGATCTGGATCGGAGTCTTCGGCGGGCTGTACTTCGCCGCGTTGTCGAGGATCTGCGCGAGCGCCTCCTCGAAGAGCGCGGCGTCGACCTCGACCTCGAGCCCCGCGGGAAGATCGAGCGCCACCTCGTGCCCGCTGAGCGCGGTCTCCTCGGCGAGGAGCGCCGCCTCGACGATCGCCTCCAGCGGAGCCCGTCGCTTCTCCAGGACCCGCATGCCCGACTCGATCGAGCCGAGCTCGAAGAGATCGGCGACCAGCTCGGTGAGCCGGTCCGCATCGCGCCGGATCGACTCGGCCGCCGCCCGCTCGGGCGCGCCGAGATCTTCGCGCTCCAGCACCTCCGAGGCGGAGCGCCGGATCGCGGCGAGCGGCGTCCGAAGATCGGCCGAGAGCGCACCGATGAGGGCGCTCCTGAGCCGTCCCGCCTCCTCCGACACGCGGGCCCCGGTCGCCTGTTCGGAGAGGAGCGCGCGCTCGAGCGCCAGCGCCGTCTGAGCCACCAGGGTCTCGAGGAGCTGCGACTGGAGCGGCGTGAGCGGCGCACCTCGACGTGCGAGGGCGATGCCGAACACGCCGAGCATCCGCGTCCCGATCATCGGCAGATAGAGCCCTTCGCAGGCCGGCAGCGTGGTGGTCCCGCGGCCCGCGGCCCGGCCATGCTCGAAGACCCAGCGCGCGACCGCAACCTCACGATCGGAGCTCATCAGCCGCGAGCGGTCGCCTCCTCTCGAGACGAGCTCGCCCCCGGGATCCGGGAGGAGAAGCGCCGCCTCCGTCTGCAAGCTGTCTTGCGCATGGTGGAGCGCGGTCCTCGCGATCTCCTCCACCTCGGTCTGCATCAGCAGATCCTTGCTCATCGCGTAGAGGGCGGCGGTCCGGCGCTCCCGCTGCCGTCCGATCTCCGCCTGCTCCCGGATCCGCTGCGTCCGGCTGCTCACGAAGAGCGCAGCGAACGCCAGCAGGGCGAACGCCAGGTTGTAGCGTACTTCCATCAAAGAGAAGCGCTCGGTCGCTGGTACGAAGACGAGGGCGAGCATCGCGGCTGCGGCCAGCGCGGCTACCAGCGAAGGAGCTCGCGCGAGCCGGCTGGCAGCGAGCAGCACGCCGAACAGGTGGATCATCAGCTCGTCGGAGAAGTCGAGGCGGGAACGGAGCGCGAACCCGATCGCCGAGCTCGCGAGGACCAGCGACATCGCGACGAGGTAGTGTCGCAGCCTGGCGTGCGGCCGCTCGGGCCGCCTCGGCTCCGGGATCTCCGGCGAATCCTCGCCGGTCGTGATGACGACATCGATCGGACCGGACTTCCGGACGAGATCGCGGACGATCGATCTCCGGAGTCGATCCCACCAGCGCTCCTCCGTCGGCTTGCCGACCACGATCCGGGTGACGTTGCGCTCCCGCGCCACCGCCAGGATCTCGTCGATGATCCGCTCTCCGTGGACCACCAGAGTCTCGGCGCCGAGGCGCTCCGCCAGCTCGAGGTGCTGGGCGACCATGTTCCGTTCTTCCGCGGGGAGAACCTCCAGCGCGGGGGTCTCGACCGACATCGCGAGCCAGGGCGCCCGCGCCGTGGTGGCCATCCGGAACGCGGTGCGGATCAGGTTCGCCGACTGAGCGCCGGGGCCGATCGCCACCAGTATCCGCTCGCGCGTGGCCCAAACCTCGCGGACGCCGTGGGCGCGCTTCCACTCGGCGGCGTCGGCATCGACGTGCTCGGCGGTGCGGCGCAGCGCGAGCTCGCGCAGCGCGATCAGGTTCCCTTTCTGGAAGAAGCTCTGGACCGCGCGCGCCGCCTGGCCGGGTAGGTAGACCTTCCCCTGGCGCAACCGCTCCTGGAGGTCCTCCGGCGAAAGATCGACGAGCTCGATCTCGTCCGCCCGCTCGACGATGGAGTCCGGAACCGTCTCCTTGACCACGACACCGGTGATCTCGGCGACGACGTCGTTCACGCTCTCCATGTGCTGCACGTTGAGCGTGCTGTAGACGTCGATGCCGGCGTCGAGCAGGTCCTCCACGTCCTGCCACCGCTTCGCATGACGCACGCCCGGTGCATTGGTGTGGGCGAGCTCGTCAACGAGGAGGAGCTGCGGCCTCCGCGCGAGCGCGGCATCGAGATCGAGCTCCTTGAGCGAGATTCCGCGGTAGAGGACCTCTTGGGCCGGGACATGCTCGAGCCCCGCGATGAGCGCCTCGGTCTCCTTGCGCCCGTGTGTCTCCACCCACCCGATCACGACGTCGATCCCTTCGCGCTTCCTGGCACGCGCCGCTTCGAGCATGGCGTAGGTCTTTCCCACGCCGGGCGCCGCCCCGAAGAAGATCTTGAATCGCCCGCGGGTCGGCGCGCTCTCGGCCGCCGCTCGGGCCAGCATCTCCTCGGGCGTCGGGCGTCGCTCCTCCACCGTTACCTCTCGGGCTCCGGCGGACGAGCCCGATTCCAGCGCCACGGATCGACCGACGAGAGATTCGAGCTGCGTCGGAAGCACCACCATCGGGATGCCGAGGTACTGGAGGCGACGCTGGATCAGGAACGCCGTCTCGTTGTGGAGAAGCCGGTGCCACAGCGTGTCGTCCTCGAAGTTGAGCTGGCCGCCGACGACCGTCGCCTTCGGGTACCGTTCGACCAGCGCGCGGATGACCTTCTCGGCTTCCGCGGGGACCTCGGCCCCGGTCGCGGTGACAGCCATCGATCGGAGCCCGAGCATCGCCGCGAAGTCCTGGTAGCGATCGAGCGCCTCCCTCGCCCGCTCCTCGAGATCGCGCAGCTTGTGGATGCCCTTGAAGATGCCGGTGTCCACGACTGCGATCGACACGAAGATGACGCCCTTGAAGTGGCCGGGGAAGGTCCGCAGGAGCGTTACCAGCGTCTTCCGCCCGAGCGGGCTATACCCGCCCACGAACAGGATGGCGGTCGGCTCCGCCGGATCCGGCTCGCCCGGAGGCGCCTCGCCGAGCAGGTCCTGGTACTGGCCCTTCGCCCGCATCCCCACCTCGGGACCCGGGAACTCGACGTCGAGCAGATCGATCGCCCAGCCGACGAGCTGGTAGTGCCGTTGAACGAACATGCAGAGCGCGACCACGCCGAGTGTCGTGACCAGCGTGACCCAGCCTCCCTGAGACAGCTTCTCGTAGGTGGCGATGACCAGGATCGTCCCGGACAGCAGCGTCGCGACGCCGTGGATCACCGTGTGCCGCTTCCATGCTCGGAACCGGTGACGGAACCAGTAGATCACCATCGAGACGTTGGAGAGGGTGAAGGTGATGAAGACGTTGATCGCGTAGACGATCACCAGCTTCTCCACGCTCCCTCGCGTGTAGATGACCGCTGCTGCGGCGGCCAAAGCCATCAGAGTGACGCCGTTCCGCATGGTGAGGCGATCGGAGAGGGCGGCGAATCGATGCGGGAGCCAGGAATCGTTCGCCATGTTGGCCATGACGCGCGGACCGTCGACCAGGCCCGCCTGCGCCGCGATGAAGAGGATCGCCGCCTCGCTGAGGAGTGCGATGATCAGGAAGGCGTTCCCGATCTCGAATCCGCCGATCCGCCATCCGTACGACACCCTCTCGATCAGGACGGCGTTCATCGTCTTGCCCGCCTCCGGCCCGACGTTCAAGAGGAGATAGGCGACCACGATTCCGCTCGCCATGAACGCGAGCGAGGTCGCCATCAGGAACATCGTTCGCTGCGCAGTCTCGACCTTCGGCTCGGCAAGCGTATGGACGCCGTTCGAGACCGCCTCGATCCCCGTGTAGGTGCCACCGCCGAGCGCGTAGGCCCGCGCGATCAGGTGGAGCGTCCCCGCCAGCCCGAGCGTTGCCGCGGTGCTCCGCACCTCCCCTCCCACCCGGGTGGCGAGCTCCGGGATCTCGAGGGCGTGGCCGCCGACCGCCAACGCGACCACCGCGACGTGCGTGACGAGAAAGGCGACGAAGATGGGCGTCACGAAGAGCACCCGCATTCCCCGCATGTTCGCCAGACTCAGGATCAAGATCCCGACCAGCGCCAAGAGCACCTTGCTCTGCTGCAGATCACCGGAGAGGAAGCTGAGCACAGCGTCGGTGCCGGCGGCGCTCGAGATCGCGATCGTGAGCACGTAGTCGACCAGGAGCGCGGCCCCGGAGATCACGCCGATACGGGGCCCAAGTATTTTGGAGGCGACGAGATAGCCCCCTCCGCCCCCGGGAAACTGTTCGATGATGCGCGAGTAACCGTACGAGATGACGAACACCGTCACTGCGATCGCGAGCGCGAGGAAGACAGCCAGGCCCTTGTGCGCTCCGAGCGCCCGAAAGGCCTCCGCCGGTCCGTACGCCGTCGACGAGAGACCGTCGGCACCGAGCCCGACCCATGCGAGCAGCGCGACCAGCGAGACCCGCTGGAGGGCCTCGGGCTTCGTGAGGTCACGCGGTTTGCCGAAGAGGAATCGGCGCAGCCGCCCGAGCATGATCGTGGCTCTCGCACTCCAGGGGATGAATCAAGCGCGGTCGCTCCTCTTGATGGTTTCTTGATACCAGCAGCGCCGACTTGATGCTGCGCTGATGTGTCCGGGACGAGGATGAGGGCCGAGCTGCGGCGACACCCACCGCGTGCTCGGCATCCGTCATGCTTCTTCCACACGCATCTCTGTTCGTTCTCGGCCTCGCGCTTCCGGCCCAGGAGAGCAACACCTCCAGCGCAGCGCCTTCTTTCTGGGACGGCCTGGGCGGACGCGCCTTCGTCGACGGCTACTATATGAAGGACTGGCTTTTCCCGTCGGACGGCCAGGACGTCGAGGCATCGGTACCGCACCGCGCGTTCGCCCATGCCAACGGATTCGCGCTCTCCTTCGTTGGAGTCGACGTCGACTATCAGGGCGAGTCGTTCGGCGCGACGCTGAACCTTCGCTTCGGCCCGTCGACACCGCGCCTCTTGATCGGATCACCACCCGCGCGCAACCTCGCGCTCGAGAACCTGAAGCCACCTCGTCGATCTGATCATCGCCGTCGTCGTCAGGAACAGGACGGGTGCGCTCGACCAGTCACCGATGTTGCTGGTCTGCCAGCCGGTCGTGCTGATCGCACTGATGAACTGGAAGAGGCCCACACGGACCGGATCGGGCACGATCCGCTCGTTGGCGAGGAGGAGCGAGAGCACGGGAACACCGGCGCATGTGAGGATGAGCAGAGTCCGGACCTGAGCGTCCGCCCACAAGACTCGCAGGCTCCGCTTCTGCACGACCCGGTAATAGAGCGGGATGGAGACGGTCCCGAGCAGCATCGGCGGGATGTGGAGGAGCTCCATGCCGTACGAGTGGTAGCCGGCGATGCTGTCGTCGAGCGTGCTGAAGCCCCCGGTTGAGAGTCCCGCCATCGCATGGTTGATGGCGTCGAAGATGGTGGGCTCCCAACCGTAGTCGGGGAGGATCAGATACGTACCGATCACGAGGTACAGGAACGTCATCAACGTGAGTGCGATGTAGACCCGCCAGATCGCGCGCGCGGTGCCGACGATGGTCGGGCGCAGCTTCACGCCGGTCGACTCCGATCCATAGAGCACGAGACGGCTGACCCCGCCCGGTCTCCGCAGCACCGCGAGCGAGAGCACCACCACGCCGACGCCACCGATGAACTGGGCGAAGTGCCGATAGAAAAGGAGGCCCTTGCCGATGCTCGGCTCGTGGACCGACATGGTGAGACCGGTCGTGGTGTAGGCGCTCATGCTCTCGAACCAGGCGTGGAGCGGGCGCGCCAGGTACATCAGGCTGGAGGCGTAACGCTCGCCGGGCGGGACGTAGCCGGCGGCGATCCGCGCGGGCGTCAGGTGGGCGGTGAGGAGGAAGGGAAGGGCGCCGATGATCGTCACCGTCATCCAGCCGGCGCTCGCGATGATCAGGGCGTGCTGCTCCTTCAGCTCGCCGGCGTCGCGGAACCACCGATAGAGGCCCCCGCCGAGAAGGCAGGCGAAGAGCGCGGTGATCAGGAAGGCGACCGCCGTGAAAATCTCGCCGTAGAGCAGCGAGATCAGCAGCGGCACCACCATCGACGTCCCGATGATGACGACGAGCGCTCCGATGTCGCGGATGACCGAGCGGAGGCCCGCGGGTCCGAGCATGATGAGCGATCGCACCGCCCGGCCTCGATCTGTACCGGGCCTCGGATCAGGGACGTATCAGGAGTCGCGGTGGTGGTATCAAGAAGCCATCAAGAGCTGAGCCGATAGCCGACGCCGAGCTCGGTGAGCAGCAGCTCCGGCTGCGCCGGATCCTTCTCGATCTTCTTCCGCAGCTCCGCCACGTGGACGCGGACGTGGTGGTTCTGTCCGGTGTGCTGCGGGCCCCAGACCTCCTTGAGGATCTGACGATGGGTGAGCACCCGCCCGGCGTTTTCGCCGAAGAGGACCAGCAACTTGTACTCGATCGGGGTCAGGTGCACCGATTGTCCGTGGACCGTGACCTCTCGGCGTGAGCGATCGATCATCAGCGGGCCGGCCTCGATCACCGGGCTCTCGGCGGCCGACCCGCCCTCGCGCGCATGACGCAGCGCCACACGGATCCGCGCCAGCAGCTCCTTCACGCCGAACGGCTTGGTGAGGTAGTCGTCCGCGCCGGCGTCCAGCGCTTCGACCTTGTCCTCCTCCCGCCCGCGCGCCGAGAGCACGATGATCGGCACGCGCGAGAAGCCGCGGAGCTCGCCGACCACCTCGAGGCCGTCGCGATCCGGGAGGCCGAGATCGAGCACGATCAGATCCGGGTTGTGGCTGGTGGCGAGCTGCATGGCCTGCTCGGCGGTCTCCGCCTCCAGCAGCTTGTAGCCGTGCGAGCCGAGCGACGCGCGGAGGAAGCGGCGCATCTGAAGCTCGTCGTCGACGATCAGGATGAGGAACGGGGGGTCGTTCACGATCCCTCCAGCTCGATCGAAGGTTGCTCGCTGGGGACGGGGAGGCGAAGCTGGAGCATCGCCCCTCCGCCGTCGCGATTGGCGGCTGTGAGCGTGCCGCCGTGGGCGTCTGCGATCGCGCGACAGATGGAGAGGCCGAGGCCGACGCCGTGAGGGCCGGCGCGGGGGCCGCGCTGGAAGCGCTCGAAGGCTCGCTCCTCGTAGCCTGGCGGGAAGCCGGGGCCTCGGTCCCGCACCTCGAGCACGACCTGCTCGCCTTCGCGAACGCCGACGATCTCGATGGGCGTGCCGCGCGGGGTGTGCTTTTCGGCGTTCTCGAGCAGGTTCACGAGAAGCTGCTCCATGAGGATCGGATCCACGAGCAGCAGCGGCAGATCCTCCGACAGCGTGGTGGTGACGGTCCGGCCGGCCAGCGCGCTCCGCAGGCGCGTGAGGGCGCCGCCGACCAGCTCGATCGGGGGCACCCACTCGCGCTTGAGCGCGATCGCGCCGGACGCGAGCCTGGTCATGTCGAGCAGGTTCGAGACGATGTGCGCCAGGCGATCGGCGGCGTCACAGATGGTCTCGACCATCTCCGACTTCAGCGCAGGCTCGAGCTCCGGCTCGTCGCGCAGGGTGGTGGCGGCGCCGGTGATCGACGCGATCGGTGTCCGGAGATCGTGGGAGACGGACGAGAGCAGCGTGCTCCTCAGCTCCTCCGTCTTCGCCCGCAACGCCGAATAACGGGCCTTCTCCACCAGCTCGGCGCGCTCTATCGCGAAGGCTGCCTGCCGGCAGATCGCCTCCAGGAAGCTGCGCTGATCCGCGGTCAGGGGCTCGTGCTTCGCGGGGAGGAGCGCGAGCACGCCGATGGGCGCGGAGGCGGTCGAGATGGGCGTGCAAAGCGCTCGGGAGCCGGACAGGGTGTCGGTGCTGAAGCCTGCCGGGCGACCGTGCTCGACGACCCACCTCGCGACGGCGTGGTCGGGCGTGGCGAGGTCGGTCCCTGGGGGGAAGCCGGCGATCTCGACGATCTCGTTCATCGTGCCGACCTCAAACACGACCACGGCGGCCGAGAACGCTTCCGCTGCGTACTTCGCGGTGATCTGGGCGGCCTCGCCCAGGTTGACGGCCGATCCGAGCGCGCGGCTGAGCGAATAGAGGGCAGCGGTTCGCTCCTCGCGGCCCACCGCGTCCCGCTGCTGCCGGCGGATCCGGAGCGCCAGCGTGCTGATCAGGATTCCGACGGCGAACATCATCGCGAACGAGAGGAAGTATCTTCCGTCGGCGACCGTGAATGTATAGCGCGGCGCAACGAAAAAGACGTCGTACGCCGCCACCGAGAGCGCGGCCGCCATGATCGAGGGCCCGCGGCCGAACCAGATCGCCGTGACCATGATCTCGAGCAGGTAGAGCATCTCGATGTCGGGGATCTGGAGAAAGGTCTCTGCGGCGGCGGCCAGCCCGGTCGTGAGCAGGACCAGGGCGGCGGCCCATCCGTACGCGGGCCCCCGTTCGGGCTCCGCTGCGCGCCGCGGGCGCTCATTCGCCTCCTCATCCTCGACGTCGCCCGAGATGACCAGTACGTCGATGTCTCCGCTCTTCTGCACCAGGCCCTCGACCAGGGATCCCCGGAGCCGATCGAAGAGGCGGAAACGGGTCGGTTTGCCGGCGATGATTCGCGCGACGTTGTTCCTGCGGGCGTAGTCGAGGACGGCATCGCTCACGCGGACCCCCGAGAGGCGCACCACGGACGCGCCGAGGGACTCGGCGAGCCGAAGGTGCTCCTCGAGCCGCGCTCGATCGCCCTCACTGAACGCGCGCACGCCTGATGTCTCGACGTAGGCGGCGATCCACTCAGTCCGTAGGCCTGCAGCCATCCTCCGGGTGGCGCGCACCAGCCGGGCCGAGGAAGGCGACGGGCCGACGCAGACCAGTAGCCGATCCGCCGTCGGCCACATCGACTGCACGCCGTGCTCTTCGCGGTAGGCCTGCACGTCGACGTTGATCCGCTCGGCGGTTCGTCGCAGCGCCAGCTCCCGGAGCGCGAGCAGGTTGCCGCGCTGGAAGAAGTGCTGGAGCGCGCGCTCGGCCTGCTCACCGAGGTAGACCTTCCCTTCGCGCAGGCGGATGAGGAGATCCTCGACCGAGATGTCGACCAGCTCGAGCTCGTCCGCACGATCGAGGATCGAGTCTGGGACGGTCTCTCGCACGTGAATCTTCGTGATCTGCGCGATCACGTCGTTCAGGCTCTCGAGGTGCTGAACATTCAGCGTCGTGTAGATCGAGATGCCGGCGTCGAGCAGCTCGAGCGCGTCCTGCCAGCGCTTCTTGTGCCGGGAGCCGGGCGCGTTGGTGTGGGCGAGCTCATCGAGGATCAATACCGCCGGCTTGCGCGCGAGCGCGGCGTCGAGGTCGAGCTCCTCGAGGGTCTGGCCACGGTAGCTCAGGCGTCGCGGCGGGAGGATCTCGAGGCCCTCGAGGAGCGCCTCGGTGTCCTGCCGACCGTGCGTGTAGGCCGCCCCCACCACGAGGCCGATGCCCTGGTCGACCAGACGCCGCGCCGTCTCGAGCATCGCGTACGTCTTCCCGACGCCGGGCGCGAAGCCGAAGAAGATCTTGAGATGCGCGCGCGCCTCGCGATCGGCCTCCGCCTGCACCCTCCTGAGGAGCGCATCCGGATCGGGGCGCATGTCGTCGTCGTCGGTCATGGCGGAGCGGAGCTGCCAGGTGGATGGCTTCGATGGGAGGAAAATGGCAAGGAGTCTGTTCGGTACGGCTCAGCGGCTGTTCGTAGGATCGACTCGCGAGCGCGCGTCCACCACCCGCGGCGGAGGCGGCGTGGAGCGTGCGGATCGAGGGATTCAACTGGCCGCGAGCCGGGGACCCTGCGTCACGTCGGCGCCGCGCACCAGGCTGGTGGCGCGAGGAGTCCCAACGCGCCCGCATCCACGAAGCGCCAGGTGTCGACGATCCCGGCGCGCGCGACGATCTCCGGCGCGCACCGGCCGCGTCACCAGCGTGGCGAGCACGGCGATCAGCCGAGGCCGCTCGACCGCGGGCAGCGCGTCGAGCCCACGGAGGACCTCGGTCGGGATGACGCTCGAGGGATCCGGAAGCGCGAGGACTAGGCCGGGGGCGCTCTCGGTGACGTCGCGGGCGTAGATCTGTAAGAGCCGGTCCGAAAACCTCCGGACCGTTCCGCGTTTCCTGTTTCGCTCGTTCTGCTCATTCGCTATTCAAAGCGGCCGTTGTTGCATCGTGCTCGATCGAGTGTTCTGCAGAGTCGATACAGGCAAGATTCGCAAGTCTTCCGGACGCCCTGTGGAAACGCATTGAGCCGTGACTCCCGAAGCGAGGTCCAAGGCCGCGGGGAGGGAGGTCGCCCGCGGGTTGCGGATCGCGTCGTGATGGCAGGTATCGTCTATCGCCTTCGGACAGGGTGCCAGTGGAAGGCCCTGCCGCGCGAGTTCAGCTCCGGTTCGACGTGCCACAGTCGATTCGCGGCATGGTGCGCAGCAGGGATCTTCACCGCGATCTTCGCTGAGCTGCTGCGGTACTATGACAGGAGGCGCGGCATTCAGTGGAAGTGGACTTCACTCGACAGCGCGATCGTCAAGGCTCCAAAAGGGGACCTGACCGGTCCGAACCCGACGGATCGAGCCAAGCGAGGCGTGAAGCGTCACGTGCTCACGGATGGTCGTGGTGTTCCGTTGGCGGTCGAGATCTCAGGCGCGAACGTGCACGACAAGTGGCGGGTGGAGCAGACGCTCGACGGCGTCGTCCTACGGGGCTCCCGCGGTCCACGACGGCCGGAGCACCTCTGCCTGGATAAAGGCTACGACTACGCGGATGTCGAGGCCGCCATTCGAGCGCGCCGGATCAAACCGCCTATCCGCCGCCGCGGCGAGCCTGCACTCGCTGGCTGTGTCCGCGGTAGGCCGCGGCGCTGGGTTGTCGAGCGCACGAACGCTTGGCACAACCAGTTCCGCGCATGACTCGTGCGGTGGGAACGAACGGGATCGCGGTATCTCGGGCTGGTTCATCTTGCGTGCGCGATCATCGCGTTCCAGCAGGCTCGATGACTTCCCTGATCGAGCCTTCGCCGTCTTGATGGAGCTCGTCAGAATCGCAGAGAGTTCGTTGGCCTCTCGGATCAGCGAAGCGATCTCCGCTCCCGCATCAGCTCCGGATCGGCAAGACGCAACCAGTACAGCGACTCGCGGATCTCCTTGCGAGCGACCGCCATCTTGTGGATGAAGTCGGCAAGGCTCTCGCCGCCACGCGCTTCCTCGCAATTCGCACCACCTCCGGATGAACACCGGATCAGCTGTCGGACAACGTGCTTACCGGCAAAGTCGTTTGGGAACTCGCGGCAAAGCCGAAGTACACGCTTCGCAAACTTGAGCAGTCGTTCTGCGATGTCATCGCCCTTCATCGCCGGATCGAACAGCGAATGACAGAACGACGAAACAGCAAACTGCGAACGGAACGGTTTCTGGACCGGCTCTAAAAGACGGAGGTGGACGTGTACTGCTCGCTCTCGAAGCAGCAGGCGGCGCTCTACGAGGAGTCGGTGCGAGAGCTGGCCGAGATGCTCGCGGGCGCGGAAGGGATTGAGCGCCGCGGTCTCATCCTCGGCTTCCTCACCCGCTTCAAGCAGATCTGCAACCATCCCAGCCACTGGCTCGGCGACGGCGAGTTCGCTCCGAAGGAGAGCGGAAAATTCGTTCGCCTCAAGGCGCTCGCCGAGTCGTTCGCGGAGCGCCAGGAGAGGGCGCTGATCTTCACCCAGTATCGCGAGATGACCAGGCCCCTCGAGGCGTTCCTCGCCCGGTGTTGGGGACGGTCCGGCCTGGTGCTGCATGGTGGCACTCCGGTGAAGGAACGGGCCTCGCTCGTGGAGGCGTTTCAGAGCGACGACGGGCCGCCTTTCCTCGTCCTCTCGTTGAAGGCGGGCGGTATCGGGCTCAACCTCACCGGCGCCTCGCACGTGGTCCACTTCGATCGCTGGTGGAACCCGGCGGTGGAGAACCAAGCGACGGATCGCGCCTATCGGATCGGGCAGCACAAGAACGTCTTGGTGCATCGCTTCATCTGCCGCGGCACGCTGGAGGAACGGATCCACGGACTGATTGAAGCGAAGCGACATCTCGCCGAGGAAGTGCTCGGTACCGATGGTTCCAAGTCGCTCACCGAGATGAGCAACGAGGAGCTCCTGGACATGATCCGGCTCGACCTCGACGCCGCACTCGGCTCCGAGGAGATGTGATGGCGAGGCGGAGGAAGAGATTGATCCTAAACGCGGCCGGCAAGCGCGCGGAGGCGGCCGAACGAATGCGGGCGTACTGGGCGACGGGCCGTTCCCCTGTGCGCCGCACGATGTATGGGGAGGACGAGCCAGCCCGCGTCGAGAGTTCGTGGCTCGCGAAGGGAGCGCGGCTGATCGGCGCGAGGATCGACCCACCGCAACCGGTGATCGCGAGCGGCCGAGCGCTGGCGAAGAGCACCTGGGGCCGCGCTTGGTGTGAGCACCTCGAAGGGTACAGCGACTTCTCGAACCGACTCCCCCGTGGACGGACGTACCTTCGTGGCGGTCGTGTGCGGCATCTGACCATCGAGCCGGGGCTCATCCAGGCGGTCGTTCTGGGCAGCGACCTCTACGGCCAGAGCATCCGCATCGCGATGCTCGGCGACGAACGGAAGCGGTCCCTCGAGGAGCGTTGCGCAGGGACGATCGAGGCGGCCGTCGATTCTGATCTCCGGCCGCCTCCCGAAGCCAATGCTCGAGTCGCTCGCGGATCCGGGCTCGGGTCTGTTCCCGGATACGAAAGAGATCGATCTCGAGTGCAGTTGCCCCGACGCCGCGTACCTCTGCAAGCATCTGGCGGCGGTCCTCTACGGCGTCGGCGTGCGTCTCGACGATCGACCGGATCTGTTGTTCTCGCTCCGCGGGATAGACCCGGCCGATTCTGATCTCGTCGGTGCCGGCCGTGTTCACGTCGCGTCCTCCGCCGCCATCGCGCCGGCTCGCCGCCCGCGATCTGGGCTCGCTCTTCGACATCGAACTCGAGCACGGCGAAACGAACGTCCCCATGCGAGAAGGCCCCCAGGACGCGGATCATTCCGGGGGTCGGGATGGCGGAGGCCTAGGCTCGGATGAGCCTCTGCTCATCTCTCGGAAGGAGCTCATCGAGGTCGGCGTTCCGACGTCGCGCATCCAACGCTGGCGCGAGGGCCAGCTGCTCCTCGCCACCGATCGCCGCGGCGTCTATGAGCTCACACCAGAAGCTTGGAACCACCTGGACCCCCTATTCGAAGTCTGACTGGGTCGTCTGCGCGGATCCCGTAGCTCTTCGTCGCCGCCTGACTCGACGCGCACTCCGAGCGGCAGTTGGATGAGTTTGGTTCCGATCTCGATGATTTGATTTGCGGCGTACGTGCCGGCCTATTCCGTCGGGTCGCCGCGAATTCCGGGCCTCATTGCAGTATGTGGCACGGCGGAATCTGCTCGCGCCGACCCGGGCCGATCCGGTCATCGCTCGAGATCGATGCCCTCATAGAGTTCCGCAAGCGGGACTTCCGCAGGAATGCTGTCGAGCGTTGCGATGGCATCCAGGCCGCGGACGAAGTCGACGTACCACCGATCGTCCTCGGCCCTGCGGTGAATTTCGAGTAGCGGGCTCTCTGGGTCGACGAGGACGATCTCCTTCAGCGACGGGACGGTACGGTAGTCAGGAAGCTTGACGAAGCGATCCTTGTGCACGGTCGAGTCGGACAGGATCTCGACGATGAGGATCGGGTTGAGCGTCATCCTCTCGCCTCGTGCGTGAGGGGTGCAGGTGACCGCGAGATCGGGTTGATAGAGCGTGTCATCGGCCTCCATCGCGATGCCTGCTTCAGCGATGACGTGGCAGGGTCGTTTCAGCTGGCGGTCCAGGATGACCCCCAACTTCATCGCCAGCTGGCCATGGGCACGCGCTGGAGGTGCCATCGCGACGACCTCACCATGGCGAAGCTCGAATTTGCCCTCGTCTTGCTCCGACCAGCTCAGGAAATCCGCGATGGTCATGCGCTGCCGAGGCGACGCTACGTTGGCCATGCTTCGAAGATACACCAACGGACGCCCATGCCGCCCCGCGAATCGGTATCGCCGGGATTTTCGCCAAACAACAGGGGAGGTTGTTGCTCGTGGCTGCCACCCTTACGAACCGCACCTCTCGAGCTTCGAGTGTTCGATCAAGTCGGTCAGCGCAGTCTGGCGCCTTCTGGCGTCGGCGCGGTGGACTGCCATGGCGAGCGCTCTTCGAGTCCCTACCAAGACCGCGAGCTTCTTCGCCCTTGTGAGCGCAGTGTAGATCAGGTTTCGGAAGAGCATGTTGAAGTGCTGCCCGAGCACCGGGATGATCACCGCCTCGAACTCGCTCCCCTGGCTCTTGTGGATGGTGATCGCGTAGGCGAGCGAGAGCTCCGAGAGCGCGTCCTTTTCGAAGACGACCCGCCGGTGGCCGCCACCGGAGAACGAGACTTCGCACGTCTTCTCTTCGGTGTTCACTTCGACCACGTGCCCGATGTCCCCGTTGAACACGCTGAGATCGTAGTTGTTCCGCGTCTGGATGACGCGATCGCCGACGCGAAGGACCTTCTCGCCGATCTCGAGCTGTCGCTTCTCTCGCGACTCGGGGTTGGCGACTCGTTGCAGGTGTTGGTTCAGGGCGATGGTGCCGAGCGTTCCGCGAACCTGGGGTGTGAGCACCTGAACCTCGCACCGTTCGCCGAGCCACCGAGGGATCGTCTCGAGACAGAGGCGAGCGACGGTCTCGGTGGCGGTCATGCCGCGATGGATCGATGACCACGGGTGGACGTTCTTCAGGACGTGAAGGAGCTCGTCGATCCTCGCCACCTCGCCTCCGCTCGCTTCGGCCATGGGCCTACGCTCGCCTTCGGCTCGCTGCGCGCTTCGCTTGCTCCCGCGCTCCGCCTGGACCAGCTTCGTGAGGTCGACGTGCCGGAGCTTCTCCGGGATGGTGAGGACGGGAGCCTTGACCGAAGCTTCATCGACCCCGTCCGGTCGATAGAGGAGGTCGACGTCGACTCCGGCGTCTTTCGCGCGGATGCGACCGATCGACTCCTCCTGCAGCTTGACCAGCGTCCCCTGCGCCGATGCTCTCGCCTGCTCGACCGCCGCACGAACGCGCTGGATGAAGTGGATCTGCTCCTTTGTCGCCTCGTCGGCGTCGACGAACAGGCAGTCGTGTCCCTCCGCGAAAGCGGACGGCCGAGCGATGGGGGAGACGATCCTCGGGACCGAGCCCCGGTTGATTTCGTGGGCGAAGCGGGTGATCGACGATGCCTCGGCTTGACGAAAGACCTTGGTCAAGCAAAAGCGCGGGATGGCCGCGGTACGAAGGACGTCCGCGAGCACGTCTCCGGCGCCTACGGCGGGAAGCTGATCCGGATCTCCGATGAAGAGGACCTGCGCGCCGCGTGGGACGGCGCGAAGGAGCGAGGCGGCGAGGCTGATGTCGAGCATCGAGGTCTCGTCCACGATGAGAAAGTCGCAGGTGAGAGGTCTCTGCTCGTCGTGCTGGAAAGCAGCCTTGGCCGGCATCCACCCGAGGAGCCGGTGAATCGTGCTTGCGTCGCTGCCGATCACCTCGCTCATGCGTTGAGCCGCACGTCCGGTGGGGGCAGCGAGAAGCACCCTCTTCCTCATCGCGACGAGGAGCTGAACCAGCACGCGGGTCGTGGTAGTCTTGCCGCATCCGGGGCCGCCGGTGAGGACCGCAAACGCGCTCGCCGCGATGCCGCGGACCGCATCTCGCTGCTCGTCGCTGAGCGTGAGCTCGTGCTTCGCGCTGTAGCGCTCGATCCATGCGCCGACTCGCCGCGGGTCCACCGACACCCGCGCGGAAGTGAGCTCCAAGACGCGCTTCGCGGTGGTCATCTCGTCGAAGTAGAGGCCCCTCGAGTAGAAGCAACTCATCTCCCGGCCTTCCCTCTCCAGCGTGCGCACCTTGACCTCGTCGTTCGCGCAGAGGTCCGAGAGAACGGTCTTCACCCTCTCGGGTGCGATCGCCTCACGCAGCAGGTCGGGGATCGCCCGGATGATCTGCTCGTCGGTGAGGAAGCAGTGGCCAGCGTCCCGGCTGGCGGCGAGCACGTGCTTGATGCCTGACTCGAGGCGCGGAACTCCGTCTCGCTCGAAGCCCATGGCGGTGGCGATCCGATCGGCCGAGAAGAAGCCGATCCCGTAGATGTCGTGCGCCAGGCGGTATGGATTCTTCGACACGATGTCGATCGCTCGGTCGCCGTAGGTTTTGAAGATCTTGGTCGCGAACAGGGTACTGATGCCGTAGCCCTGGAGGAACATCATCACGTCGCGGATCGCGCGATGCTCGGTCCAGGATCTTCGGATTGTCTCCAGCTTCTTCTCGGCGATGCCAGGGACCTCGAGGAGCTCCTCGAGCTGGCTCTCGAAGACGTCGAGCGTTCGACCTGCGAAATGGCGCACGATGCGCTTCGCGATCGCTGGACCGACTCCCTTGATCAGTCCCGAGCCGAGATACTTCTCGAGCGCGGCGGCGGTGGCCGGCTTCTTCTCGACCGCGCGAATGGCCTTGAACTGTTCACCGTGCGCCGGATGCTGGGAGAACGAGCCCCAGAACTCCATCGTGGCGCCCGCGAACACCTTCGCCTGATGGATCAGCACTGAAACGAGCCGCCCCGGCTCCCGGAACGGCGCGACCTTCAGGACCGTCCAGCCGGTCTCCGGGTTGTGGAAGGTGATCCGCTCGACGATGCCGACGAGGCGCTCGAGCTCTGCCCCGGGTAAGAAGCGAGGATCCCGCGCTGCCGTCGTCGTCATCGGCGTCGAGTAGTCGAGCCGTCGGCGCACCGTCAATGCGGGCGCGCTCTGCTTTCGTTCCGTAAGTCGACCAACTCGGCCATCTGTTGATGATTGCCGCGAACGTTCTATTCAATAGAGTTCGCGGGCGGATCCGCCGCTCACGAGGCATGCGCCGCGCGCTCTCGCGAGTGCGGTCTCGAGACCGCGACCTCCGGAACGCCCATGAAGGCAGCGTTGGGCGCGTGGTTCGCGTACGCCTCGAAGAGATACTCGTTCCTGCATCGGGCACATGGACTTCATGACTCCTTGAGCGCGGCCATGCGACCGGCGACGGCATCTGCGCGCACCCGGTCCAGGTATTATCGCCACGCCCGCGCATGAAATGGACTCGCGAGATAGGGAGAGGAGAAGACGCGTGTGGTCGTCGAGGGTCGGCGCCGAAGGCAGAAGCACCCGCGCGAACCAGAGCTCACCGGGTGCGCCTCGATGGCCGCTCGCGCAGATAGCCCTGTCGCGTACCTTCGCCGCGACACGACCCCTCTCCAACGTCGTGGTGGCGTACTTCAGCATCGAAGCGCGGGCTGCCGGACGAGGATCGCAGGCGTCTCATCGCTTCCCCAAACTCGTGATCACGGCGTCGAGGTGATCGCGAGAACGATCGATCTCGAAGTCTATGGGAGTACAGCTTCCAATCGCTCCTTGAGGAGGACCACCCGCGTCTCTCGGTGGAGGGTGCAGGCGGGAAAGGACGTATCTACCCTTAAATATCCTGTAACATACTGGAATATATCAATAAAAGTGGAGCCGGCGGGAATCGAAGTCGTGGCTTCTCGCGCCCTCTCGTGGAGTCTCATGCCCTCTCGTACCCAACTGTGCCCGATGACTCGGGCGGGGAGGTGGAAGCTCGTACCCTCTCGTGCCCGGACGTGCCCTCTCGGTGGATCATTGCAAACGATGCAAAAGCCGTCATCAAGGAGGCGATCTCCGCAGTGCGGGACGGAGAGATGGAGCGCGCGGCCGCCCTTCTCGAGGGGCTCTTATCGCGTTGCGCCATTGATTCTACTGAGTAGATGACCGTGTCGCTTCGAACCCGGGTCGGATGCTCCGGATTGGAACTGTGCCCGTCGCTCGTCGACGCTCGCTCACATAGGCTTTGAGGATAGGAAGTCGTCGAGGGCCGCGTCGAGGTCTCGGCTCCGATGGAATCCTCGGCGAGTGATTTCTCCGAGGAGGTGCCTTGCCTCGGCGATGTCGGCGTCTGTTCCTTCGGCGGCCAGCGCCCGCAAGTCGTCCCAATCCTGGGGACGGCGTCGATTGTCGCGGGCGAGCACCTTGAGGGCGATGAGATGCGGGATACGCGCGACGGGAATCTTCAAGCCGGGGAGGATCTCGAGCGTCTCGGCCTCTGTCACCGTCTCGGCCTCGATCCCGGAGGAGGCGAAGAGAAGGTCGACCACGATACCCGAAGCGGTCGAATGAAGGCGCGCGGTGGCCAACCGATTGGTCGCCGTCTGCTCGACGATCGCGTCGGCGGGAAAGCCGCGCGCGCGCAGATCGGAGACTAGGCTCTCGGCCTCATGGTCATCTTCGACGGCGACTGCGATGTCGATGTCGCGCGTGGTCCTCGGTTCGGCTCGCGCCGACACCGCGAGCCCGCCGACGAGAGCCCAAGAGACCCCGGCCGCATCGAGCTCGGTCGCTATCCGATGGATTGTCTCCTCCAGCGGATTCAACGGTCCCTCGGAAGCTCGCTCGGCGTGCCTTCGGCATCACCGTACTCGGCCCCGGGTCGTCTCCGAAGCCACTCGTGAACCCAGGCCTCGATCTCCGCATCGGAAGCGGAAGGGTGCTTCCGGCGAAGGTTTTGGCGCATCATGCGGAGGGCGACATCGAACAAGGCGAGGGCGGTTCGAAAGCGTTCTCGAACCAGGGCGACGTCGCTCACCGGACCATTCTACCACCGGACGCGCAAGGATTCGATCGGCGACTTGGGCGCTCGCGCCCGCCTGTCGACACGAGCGACCTATCCGCGACGCGCGGAAGTGACGCGACGAGGCGGGCCGGAGAGCCAACCCATCTTTGCGGCTTCCGCGCGTGCGAACGCGACCGTGCGCATCTCCATCATCCGATCGTACCAGGCGCGGTCGTCGCTCCGATCGGTCCGCCAACGCTGCTGAGCCTCCTCGAAACGCTCGATGAGTGCGTGCATCTCCTTGCTCGCGAGGGTCTTCTTGAAGAAGGCCTTTGCCTGCGGACGCCAGCGTCGGAGGAAGGGAGCGAGATCGCGGGAGAGGTGGACCCCGGTGTTGTGATCCTCGATTTCGTGCGCTCCAACCGGTTCCCTCCATCGACCGACGTTGAGGAGCATCCTCGCCGTTCGTGGCCTTTCGATCGCCGCGCTCATGAAGTGGACCCGCGCTTCGTCTCGGTCCCCGTCCTCGAAGTAGGCGAAGGCGAGGGCGAAGTTTTGGTCGGAATAGAGGTTCTGGACGGACTTCGCTGCGGCGATCGCTGCCTCCCATCGGCCGCTGTTGAGGAGAATCGGCACGCGCTCCAGCGCCGCGTAGACGTGCTGGCCGCACTCCTCCTCGAGCCGATCGCAGAGCTGGAGCGCTTCTTGGTGACGCTCGAGTCGGCCCAAGGTCTGAGCCTTGAGGATGATCGCGCGGATGTACGGCCTCGTGTCGTGATCGCTCCAATAGCTGCCTTTGGGGATCCGCTTCGCGAAGAGCGTCCGGCCCACACGGATCGCGTTGTCGAAGTGGTCGATCGCTGCCTCCCAGCGCTCGCGCTTCATCTCCAGCGTACCGAGGTAGTTGATGCCCGCGGCGAAGTTCGGCCAACACTCGATCAGGAGTCGGGCGAGCGCTTCGGCTTCCTCGTGCTGCCCGCGGTCGAAAAGCACCCCCAGCTTCTCCCACGCCTCCGGAGGGACCTCGCGGCGATGCGAGGCGGCACGCCAGTAGAAGGGGTTGTCTCGGTTCCATTCGCTCTCTTCCTGATCACAGAGCGCGAGGCGAGCGTCGATCAGCTCGCGAAGATAGGCGAGCTCGTGGCGGTGTGCCTGGATCAGGCGCGCCGACGAGATTAAGCGCTGCGGATCCTGGAGCAGGAGCTCGCGCGCGAGCTCGACGACGGCCGCCCGGAAGCCGCTCTCTGCACGCTCCTGCTTGAAGCTGTAGAGGTCGGGGAGGTGCGAGAGCTCGTCGCGGATCCCGCGGTCGATCTTTTTCCAGTCGAAACGCACTCCCGGGTTCTCGGACTCAAGGATCGGCGGAAGTGCTGCGCGCGGTCGCCGACGGCGGCGAGCGCCTCGGCCTTCGAGTACAGGGTGAAGAGCGTCTTCTGCTCGACCAGCTGGGTCTCGGGATTGCGCACGCCATGGACGACTGCGAGTTGGTTTCCTTTGCGCCGGACGTAGGCCACGAGCCCCCTGTAGCCCGCGCGCCGATGTTGTGCAACATAAATCAATGTGCACAACAGCTCGCCGGGTGAGCCTCAGCCTGACCGGGACGGCGTTGTCGCCGCTTCGAAACGTCACGTCCGAGAGACGACGCGAACCGCGGACCCAGAGGCCGACTTCGTCACGAGAATCTTTTGCTCAAACTCGTCGCGGGGCTCGGGGATGTGGGTGATGATCCCGACCATGCGGCCTCCTGCGCGAAGGCTTTGAATCGTCTCGGATACAACCTGCAGGGTCTCCGGATTGAGGGTCCCGAAGCCCTCATCGATGAAGAGGCTCTCGAGGTGTACGGCACCGGAGGTGCGTTGCACCTGCTCGGACAGCTCGAGCGCCAGCGCGAGGGACGCGAGGAAGGACTCGCCGCCGCTGAGGGTACGGCTGCCCCTCATCTCACCGGCGTTCTCGTGATTGATGACCAGGATCTCCTCACCGTCGTAGTGAAGCGCGTACCTTTGTCGGGTCAGCTCGAGCAGGCGATGGGAGGAGCGGCAGTGGAACGGGCCTTGTGATGACGCTGGTGATGATGCGGAACGAGAACCGAATGACGTCGCTGACGATCCGGGTGCCCCGGAGGATCAAGGAGCAGCTCCTCCACCGGGCGAGGGTCCAAGCGAGGCGGACGCGGCGGAGCGTGAAGATCAGCCAGGTCGCGCGGGACCTCCTCGGGCTCGCGCTCGAGGTCACCGAGGCGCCGGATACTGAGCTGGGTGGATTCATCCAGCGGGTGCAAGGATTGTCCGCCGAGGAAAAAGATTCCTGCAGCGCTCGACGAGCTCGCGGTCGATGGCGTGTTCGTCGAGCTGCACGAGCATGCGGGGCGAGCGTTCAGCGCTGTGCTCAAGGCGTTCGGTTTCGGTCTCGAGGCGACAACCGCGCGGCCGCAGGCGTCCTTTCGACTCGTCGCAGGGGTAGTTGGGCTCGGGTTCGCGGAGCTCCTCCGGCGAGGAAGTCGGGGCCTGCTTCCCCGCGTCACTGGCTCCGATCATGGCGGGCAAAGCTGCGAAGCGCCCATCGAGCCCGAATGCGTGGACGTTGGCGCGAGCGAAAGTGGTGAACGCGCGCATTCGAGGAACCGAGCGGACACGGACGTCGACGGACCGGATTGGCTGCAGTCCGCTCCTGGGCTCGGCGAGTGAACACGACCGCCGGCATGAGAATCCAAACACTCGGCCGACTCTTCAAACATCTGCCGGCGATCCTGATCGCCCAACGCTCGGCGCCGCGTGCGGCGGAGGCGACGACTCGAGCGGCGACGCACCGATGGACTACGTCGCGGAGACCGCGCCGATCGAGGGCGGCTACTGCCAAGGCGACGCGATGGCCTTCTGCGATGAGATTGAGCTCGAGGTCTGCGAGGCGGCAGGATGCCGCGTCTACGACGAGCGTGGCTCCGCGATCTGCTTCGGCGAGGTGCCGAGACCGTGTCCCGCACTCGAGGAGCAGGCGGTTTGCGCGGGCGTGCCCGGCTGCAAGTGGGTGGAGGATTGAGGGTGAAGATGGCGGTTGCCCTCACGCGTGTTTGACACGCCTTCGAGGCCAACCGCGTCTGGAGCCGTGCCGCTCCTGTTTTCTGCGGATCCCGTTGACCGCGATCTCCACCCATCAAACCGATTCGGCTGCCGCCTAGTCGAGCTCCGCCTTGATCCCTATCTTCTGCTCCCCACTCCCGCCTTCGATCTCGCCGCGAAATCTGCGTTTTGCCTTGATCGCGAGCCTGAACAGGTAGGTCCCACACGCGATGGCGAACGTGAGGACCCCACCGAGTACAGCAAGAGTTGGAAAATCCATGCCATTTCCTCCTGGTCGCTAGGCGCCTACTGCGCCCGAGGACACACGTCGGCATAGAACGCGTCGCCGCGTTTTCGACGCCGCTACCGGTTCCGATCGGGGAGCCGGCTGGTGCCCGACGATATCTTCCCGTCAGGCCGCAATCTTGATCCCCCACCTGCGTGGTCGTTGAGTGCGGCTGGCGTTCATAGAGGATCGGGTTCAAATCGATGGCGTGCAATCGCCCTCGTTTTCGACCGCATCAGGGAGCGCGGAGGATTGCAGGGCGCGTTCTGCCGTTAGGAGCGTTCCGCTTTTCCGGTCAGGCGATTCGAAGCCTGCCTCGGAATCAAATCGACGGGATTGCGGGCAATACGGTGGTGCTCTGCCGGGCGGCCGCGATTACGCGCTCAACGCGGTCCGCAAAGTTCTGCGAGCCGCTGATCGCCAATCTGGAGCGCGTTGACTTGCAGTTCCCGGCTCGCCGGCGCGACGGTGAGGTTCGCCAGCCGGTGCCGGTCGAGTTGGTGGCTAGCGTCGATCCGAAATCGCAGCGCTCTCGCCGGGGGAGCTTAACTGAACCGTTGCAGCTGTTGTTCGAGCACGGTCGTGCATTCCGCCCTGCAGATGAGCGCATGGCTCCGGCATCCCGATCCGCGCGATCGCGAGACTCAGTCGACGGTCTTCGCGTACGCCACGGTGAGGGGTCGCGTGTCCTCCGTGTCGTAGCCAACCTCGACGATCTCGGCGTGCTGGCCGCAGTCCGGACACCACCTCGAGTCCATCTCGTTCCAGCTTCCGAACTGGTCCACGATCCGCCCGGAGTTGACCTCGACCCAGTGCGCGACCTGGACCTCCCGGCTCCCGCAACTTCGACACTCGAGCTCGTGGGCAAACTCCGCCTCCATCAAGATGCTCGAGATTCGCTCGCGCAGATTCCGGAGTCCCTCAAGGAACGCGCGCGTTCCGGGGGTGTCCGGCAGCGCATGCTCTTGATCCGCTTCTGCTTTCGAGATGATTGCATCGTGCTTCCTCCTTGGCCCGCCTCGAGCGCGCCTTCACCCGAAGAAGAGGCGCAGCGAGAGACGGCGGCTGAACGCACGGACTTCGAATCGAAGGCGGTTCCGAAGTGACCGGACCATAAACCGGGCACCCTCCATCTCGGCCCGCGGGTTGCGCTGCGACCGCGCATGATGACCAACGAGATCCCGTCTCTCGCTTGGACGAGGTCGCACCGGACCCGGAGCAACCGAGACAACACTTCGATAGGGATGCGATGGAGCGCTTGAAGAACGCCATCCTCGCCGTGGGACAGCTTCAACCGATCCGGGTTCGACGGGTGGAGGAGGGCTTCATGATCGTCGACGGCCAGCGGAGATGGCTCGCGATGTGCTCGCTCGCCAAACAATACCCGGACGACGAGCGGTTCCGCCGTATCCGCGCGTACGAAGGCGACGAGCTCGACCAAGCCGCGGCTCGCGGCGCGTGGTCCAGGTGCTGAGCAACATCGGCGAGGATTTGACGCCAACGGGAAGGCTGCGGCCCTCGATGAGGTCGCGCGGGCCGAGCCGAAGCTGACGCCGGATGAGCTCGGCCGCCGGCTCGGCGTTCCGACGGGGCAGGTCGTGTTCCTGCGGC
>CAWDML010000009.1:0-762500 GCA_963803435.1 uncultured delta proteobacterium
CAGCACTTGGGCTCGCCGCCCACGATGCCGACGGCCCCGTCGGCCCAGAGGTGCTCGATCAGCCATCTGCGCTCGGCTGGGCGGACCGGGAGCAGGTGCGCGCGTTCAACGGGGAGCAGGACGCTCATTGCCTTCGTCCTCCGCGAGGACGCTTCTCCTTCGCGCGTTCTGGCGGCGGCACCGAGAAGGCATCGAAGTAGAGCTTCTCGTCGAGTTGCCGGACCTCACGCTCGGTGCCGAGCGCGAGGAGCTCATCCGCCATGTGCATCAACGCCCGGAGATTTCCGCCAGCGTGCGTCGACAGCGTCGCGATGAGCTCAGGCGACATCAGCTTTCCGTTGCCGGCCTTCGCCGTCACTTGTCGGAGGACCTCTGCGAGCGCGTCGGGCGGCAGCATCTCGAGCATCAAGCGCGCCCGGATCCGACTCCCGAGCGGAAGGAGGTCGTCGTCGCTCCTCATTCGCTCGGCCAGTCTTCCGTCTCCGGCGAGCACGACGGTGAGGAGGAGGCGGGAGTCGAAGTCCGTGCTCGACAGCAACCGGAGCTCCTTGAGGACCGGCGTGATCATCTCCTGAGCCTCGTCGACGAGCAGGACCGGTCGGAAGAGGACGGTCTCGAGGTGCGACTTCCATCGCTCTCTCAGCACCTTCGCTCCGGCCCAGCGGTTGTGGGGCGAGAGCTCCACGCCGAAGAGATCACCGAGCTCGCGATAGAAGTCCGCGAGCGCCGCCTGGGGCCGCTCGAGCTGGGCGACCCGCACCTCGCGGAGGTGGCTGAGCCGCGACGACACCAGACGGAGCGCCACGCTCTTTCCGGCGCCGGGCACGCCCAGGATCTGGGCGAAGCCGCCCTCTCTCGCCAGATTCTCGACCCGCCACCCGAAGTGATCGATCGCTTGACTGACCATCAAGCCCTCGGTGGGGATCTCGGGAGAGAACGGATTCCACTTGAGCCCGAAGAGGGCCAACAGCTTCTTGTTCCCAGCGCTCATGATTCATCTCCGTCTCGCCCAACGGGCTCGTCCTTCACCACGTACGCCGGAGGCAGCCCCATGCCGGCGTAGTTGGTCACCAGCTTCTTGAGGAGCGGCGCCATCTGGGCGCACTCCGACACCGGCCGCGACGGTGAGCGCGGTCTCGCCACCGGCTCATGGCGTCGCCGCCGGCCATCGGCGTTGCCCTTCTTGTCGAGCGGCGACAGGTACGCGAGCACTTCCTCCGTCGACGGATCCACCAGGAGCGCCTGACTCAAGTCCCACGCTGCGTAGCGCAGGTGCAGCCAATCGACGTGCCGAAAGCGCGACGGGACCTCGAAGCGCACGCTGTCGATACTCACGGTCCCGTCGCTCTTTCGCTGTGTCCGGCTCGTGCGCCGACTGAAGACCTCTCGCAGACGAGCGCTCGATGGGCTGTCGCGGCCGACGCTCTTGCCCGCGAGGCATCGCTGAATCGGCGCCTCGCCGGTCTCGGAATGAACGCTCCGGTTGTACTCGAGCTCGACCCAGGCCTGCGTTGCCTCGTTGAGCTGGTCCAGTGTGAGACCTTCGACAGCCTCCAACATCGGCAACAGGCGTCCTTCAACCTGAGTCCAGAACGACTCCTGCTTTCCGTTTTGATAGGGAGACAGTGGCAGCGTGAGCTCGAGGGTGATGCCCAAATCCGCGAGCCCGGACTTCGTCTCGGCGGCCTTCATCGCCGCCCCTCCGTCAGACAGCACGCTCCTTGGCAGGCCCCGCTTCTGGAACGCCTGGCTGAGACCGTGCACGAGATTCTCGGTGTTCTCGTCGAGATACCACTGGACGTGGCAGGCGAGCCGCGAGCAGTCATCGAGCGAGCCGAAGAGCTGAGGCGACTCCCATTCGCCCACCGGGGTCACGACTCGGCGGGAGCCCACGTGGAAGTCGTAGTGCCACAGCTCGTGCACATAGGACGCCTCGTAGCTCCGGACCTCCGCGGCTTCGAGCCGTGCGGCGGCGAGCGCGGCGCCCGCTGTGTCCGCTTTCGGCTTCGGCTTTCGCAGGAGACCGTGGTCCTTCATGAAGCGCCGGACGGTCGAGTACGACGGGGCGGGGATCGACTTCGCCTCGGCGATCACCGCGAGGTTGTCCGCGTGCAGCTGGTAGCTCCAGCTCGAGTGCGATTCATATAGCCCTCGGGCCTCCGCGATCAGCTCGTCCGTCATCGAGGGATGCGTCCCGCGGTCCTTCCGGAGCTGGCGCGCCAGCGCGGCGACGGGGTCGTCGACGCTCCGCGCTGCGTAGTACCAGCGCTCGATCGTCGATGCGCCAAACTTGATGCGCTCGCCGGTGATCGGGTGCTGCCACTCCTTCCTCGACAGCTTCGTGATCGCAGAGCCCAGCGCGCCCTTCGCGGGCGGCGCGGACAGAAGAGGGCCGATGACGCCGTGACGGAAGTGTCCCCAGCGTCGATGGCCTGGCCGTGATTTGCGTGAGGTCATCGATGGTCGCTCCTTTGGGCCGCATATCTGCGCGGCCTCCGATGAACGCGACCATCCCGCCCCTCACCGTCCGAGATCGATCGACTTCCTCTGCGGGAAGTCGACCTCCATCATAGGTCGTGCTCGCCAGCGAGCAGGCGCAGGACCCAGAGCACCCGGCCCACGAGCACGCCCTCGAGACGCAAGAGCAGACTCCGCGGAAGACGGGCCGCATCGAGCCCGTCCACGAGACGAGCGCGGACGAGCTGTCCGGCCGCGCGCTGCGGGAAGGCCTCTCGCCACCACTTCTGCCAGCGAGCGATCGTGGGCGCGCTCGCCCCGATCATCCTCTGGAGCGTCCTCATCCGCCGTGGCGTCGCGCCCTCCGCGAGCGCGCTGACGAGCACCACGGCCGTCCCCAAGTAGACCCGGCGATCCAGGAAGAGCACGGACGGCGGTAGCCGCCGCTTCCGGCATCCGTCCTTCCGGCAGCAGAGGCTGTGGCGGACGCGGCACTCGTCGGGCAGATTCGGCGGTCCACCTCGAGGCTTGCGCGCGTAGCGACTGTAGTCGAGCGGGCTGCCGCACGGGCACCCCTTTGCGTGGACGGTGGCCGCCAGGTCGCGGTCGAACCGCGCGAGGAGATGATGAAGTGTGGTGCTACCGACGATCGGTGTGTACAAAGATGACCTCCGACCGCGCTGGTAACCCGCGCGATCTCGGTCGAGGAGAGCAAAGGGTGCGCCGTCCTGGGCGAAACGACCCCTGTCCCTGTGGCAGCGGCAAGAAATACAAGCGCTGCTGTCTACCCGCGCACGAAGCAGCCGAGCGGGCCGAGCGGCAGGCCGCCGAGGAGCTGGCAAAGGCAAAACTTCTCGCAGAGGAGGAGCGCGAACGCGATCTCCTCGAAACGTGGCGGTCCGAATACGAGGAGGAGAGAGCCTTCGTCGAAGAGTCCAACGCCGTCGTTGATCTCATTCAAGCCGGACGTCTCGACGAGGCCGAGAAGGCAGCCCTCCTGCTCATCGAACACCACCCGGACGCGACGGATGGTCTCGAGCGGCTCGGCCACGTTTACGAAGCCAGGGGCGACATGAAGACCGCCGCCAAGCACTACCGAGAAGCGCTCGCTCAGGCCGCAAGCTCCGGCTTCCAGGACGACGAACACTACATCTGCCTCCGGGAGCTCGCCGACCGCATCGATCCGCCGTAACCAAGCTCCGCCGAGTCGAGCTTTCCGAGGACGACTCGGTCACGTCCATCATCGACCGTGACCAGAAACTGCGCTTCGGCCCTCAGATACCGAGACACTGCTCAGTCGTTGGCTCTGCTCAGGGCGGCAGACCCGACGGTGGAACGAGGAACCGCGGACGCTGACGCGCCGGCTCCCATCGGATCGGTGGTCCCCAGACCCCGGTGAGTGCGCCGGCGGTCAGCACCGCATCGAGAACGCCCGGACGAACAGGAACCTCGCCGAGCAGACACACGACGATCCCACCACGCTCTCGAGTACGTCTCGTCGAGTCGATGGCTCGCCGGGCATCTCGAACGTCGAGTGCTGGGACGTCGAGAGTCCGAGCGATCGTGGTGGTATCCGCGGAACGAAGCCCCAGCAGTTTCTCGATCCGTTCAAGCCCACGGAGCTGCGTGCGTCTCCGGCGCGGATCCGCCTTCGGGCTGTCGGCTGGCCATAGGTCGCCGTCTTTCGCGTCCAGCGCGGCCTGGAACAACGTCCCCGACCACGAGGGGTGATGATGGAGCGCCCCGTCGCCCCGCACCGGCGCGATCGCGGTCCGGCCGTACGGAACATGCGCGCAGGGATAGACCGTGAACGCGTGGCCGTGGACGCCGCACAAGAAGATGCGCAGCGGGTAGCGAGGGCCCGTTTTCCGGCTCCGCCACGCATGGCAGCGCACGCGACACGTCTCGCCCCGAGTCGCCAATGGGCAGCACCCGGGACGGTCTGGGATGAGCCGATCCCCCACCGGTCTATACGGCACGATGACGAATGGGCGTACCCCCGGCCCGTGATAGGCTGACATCTGCGTTGCCGTCTTCGCGGCGTGGTCTTCCAAACGCGCACCACGAAGATGGTCCTTTCAAAGCCCGTGGTTCCTGCCACGGGCTTTGGTCTTTCTACAGATCCACCGCTTCGAAAGCGCCCGTGGATCGGCCCTTGACGTGACAGCAGACGTGCAACGAGGGCGGCGCGATCAGGTCACTGGGATCGCGACATAACACCTGCTCCTTCCTCCGGGAGGGTCCTGTCAAGGAGACCTTGAAGGCGTTGTGGACGACCCGGTCCAAGATGGCGTCGGCGAGCGTCGGGTCGCCGATCCACTCGTGCCATTTTCCGACCGGAAGTTGCCTCGTCACGACGGCAGATCGGCGACCGTAGCGATCCTCGAGGACCTCGAGCAGGTCGTGTCGCTGGGCTCCTTGAGGGAGCCAATCCCGAGGTCATCCAAAATCAGGACGTCGAAGCGCGCCAGCTTGCCGAGGAGCCGCGCGTAGGATCCGTCGGCCTTCGCCAAACTGAGCTCCTCGAAGAGACGGGGCACCCGACGGTAGAGAGCGCGGAAGCCTCTTCGACATGCGATCTGCCCGAGGCGCAGGCCAGGTAACTTTTCCCGACGCCCGTGAGGCCTGAAATGATCACGTTGTGGTGTTCGCCAACCCAAGCGCAGGTGGCGAGCTGCGCGACCAGCCCGCGTTCGAGCCCTCGCGCAGCCGATACCTCCACGTCTTCGAGGCAGGCCTCCGGCAAGCGGAGTTGCGCGTCCTTGAGCAGACGCTTGAGGCGACGGTTGTCGCGGGCGAGGTACTCGGCGTCGACTAGCATGCCGAAGCGCTCGTCGAATCCAAGCGCGTTCATCTTCCCGTCGCTCTGTTGCTCCTGCCAGGCGGCGGCCATTGCAATCAGGCGCATCGCGTACAGCTTGTCCTTCGTTGGTTCTGTCAGCATTTCTTCCTTCTCTCTCAATTCAAGTAGTAGCCAGGCCCACGGACCTGGTCGTGACGGATCGGTTCGACGGCGGTCTCGTCGTCGTCGGGATGAGGACGGAGATCGAGCTGCTGCTTGAGCATCCTCTCGATTGGTTTGTACGAGCGCGCACCGAATCGCAGAGCGCGTTCGCAGGCGACCTCGGTCCGTTCCGGACCGTACTTCTCGCCGACACGACGGAGCGCACGTCCGGAGCGCCACGTCTGATCGCGGTGCGGGTTGCTCTCGAAGATCCGCCTCATCATCGCCTCCGTGTTCGGGCCCGTCTCGACGGCCCATCGCAGCAAGCCGCCAGGATCTCGATCCGCCCATGCCTGGTGGTTCGGTGGCCGATGGCTCGGATCCGTCGTGTGGCCGTAGGCCGTGTGACTCCGCAGGTGCGACGCGACCCGCCGTCCTCGGTGGAAGAGCTCGACCGTCATCGTGGTGAAGCAAGCCTCGACGGTCTCGCGCACCAGCACGTGCGGCACCGAGTACCAGTGCCGATCGATCTCCACGTGATAGTCGAGGTTCACCTTCGCCGTTTTCCAATCGTGGTGAGCGAAGCGAATGGCCGGCAGCGGCCTCAGCGCGGGACGATCGATCCGCTCGAACAGCTCACGTCGCGAGACACCGCCCAGGTGCTTCCGCGGGCGATCATTGAGCTGCTCCAGCAGTTCGCGGATCCGCACGTTCAGTGCCTCCAGCGAGAAGAAGGTCTCGTTCCGAATTCGCGCAAGGATCCAGCGCTGTGCGACTTGGACTGCGACCTCCACCTTTGCTTTGTCTCGGGGGCGATAGGGGCGTGCGGGAATGACGACCGCGCCATAGTGTCGCGCTTGGTCGCGATACGTTCTTTGGATCGTAGGGTCGTGCTTATCGGAGCCCGAGACCGCGCTCTTCAACCGATCCGGGACCCAGATCTCAGCAACACCGCCGAAGTACTCCACCGCGTGCGTATGCGCAGCGGTCCACGCAGCGAGTTGCTGCGATGAGGTCGCCTCCGCGTACGTGTAGCTCGACGCGCCGAGGACAGCGACGAAGAGCTCGACCGCTCGAGCCTCACCGCTACGCTCGTCGACGATTCGCGGTCGCCTGCCCGAGAAGTCAACGAACATCCTCTCCCCGGCCTTGTGCTCCTGGCGCATCGTGAGCCCTAGATGTGCCCGGCTGAATTCGTGAGCCCCTCTTGCGGGCGGTGGGCGTGAGGATCAAGGTGAGGCGATCTCAGGGAGGAGGTCGCATGCGCAGCAGATCCGTCACGGTCAAGTTGACGACGAGGCAGCGAAGGGTGCTCGAGGCGTCGCCCGGACGAAATTGGCGCCGCAGCAATTGGTGGAGCGGTGCCGAATCGTACTGATGTCCGCGGAGGGTCGCGAGAACGAGGATCAGGCGTAGAGCTGGGGGTGGACCGACAACGGGTCCGTCGATGGCGGCATCGTTGGGCGAAGGCGAGGGACGTGCTGGCAGCGGCCGAGGAAGAGGGTGCGACGAACAAGGACCTCGAGAAGCTGATCGTCGATGTCCTCGGGGACGAGGAGCGCAGCGGGGCACCGCCGCGGTTCACGGCAGAGCAAATAGCCGCGATCATCGCGCTTGCGTGCGAGCCTCCCGCTGATAGTGGGCTGCCCGTTTCGCACTGGACTCCGCCGGAGCTGGCGCGCGAGGCCATCAAGAGAAAGCATCGTCGACAGTATTTCGCCCAGGCACGTCGATCGTTTTTTAGCGAAGCGAACCTGCGACCCCACAAGAGCAGGTACTGGCTGACGTCGCGGGATAAACGCGAAGCGCCCGAGCAATACCAAGCCGACGTCGAGAAGATCTGCGACACGTACCGCGATGCTCCGCAGCTCGCGTCGCAGGGCACGCACGTCGTGAGCACCGACGAGAAGACAGGCATGCAGGCGCGCGAGCGGCCGCACAAAACAAAACGCCGCCGGCCCGGTCTCGCCGAACGCGTCGAGTTCGAGTACATCCGCCACGGCACCCTATCATTGATTGCGAACTTCGACGTCGCGACCGGCAAAGTGATCAGTCCGTCGATCGGACCAACCCGCAGCGAGGCCGACTTCGCAGCTCACATCGACAAGACAGTCGACGCCGATCCGGGCGCGTCGTGGATTTTCATCGCCGACCAGCTCGATACGCACCGCTCTGCAAGCCTCGTGAAGCTCGTCGCACGACGCTGCGGGATCGAAGAAGATCTCGGCGTGAAGGGCAAGGACGGGATCTTGAAGTCAAAGAAGACGCGACGGAAGTTCCTCGAGGACGGGTCGCACCGGATTCGTTTCGTCTACACCCCTCGCCATTGCTCCTGGCTCAATCAGATCGAAATTTGGTTCTCAATTCTCTCTCGCCGTCTTCTGACGCGCTCGAGTTCGCGTCAGTGGAAGATCTTCGCTGCCGTACACTCGCGTTCATCGAGTACTTCAACAAGGTGCTCGCCAAGCCGTTCCGCTGGACTTACTCAGGCCGGCCGCTCCAGGGATGAACGGCTCAGCGTCGAGGATGAGTGAGCTCGAGTACGGCCCAGGCTCATGCGACGGAGCTCGCCTCGCTCGGCTTCCACGAACCGCTCTTCGTTATCCGCCGTCAGCGCCCCGAAACGGTGATCCGAATCGGTCATCCGAGGACGGTCATCCGAGGACGGTCATCCGAGGACGGCCATCCGAGGACGGTCATCCGAGGACGGCCATCCGAGGACGGCGATCCGAAGACGGTCATCGGAAGGCGGTCATCCGAAATCGGTCATCAGCATCCGAAACCGTTCACCGCGGCCGGACCGGATCGCCACTTCCGCGGAGCACATCTAGCCGTTTCTTCCAGGCCCGGTAGCGATCACAAAAGGCGGTGTACTGCAGCCCGGTCGGATGCTCTTCGAGGTACTCGAGATGCAGCAGCTCGAGCGTCACCTCTCGACGCCTCAGTTGCTGGTGCATCCAGGCCGGGTCCGGCTCCGGCCGCGTCGCTCCAGGCTTCGTGGGCTCGCCGTAGAGCCGTCGCTCCAGCGTTGCGTTGTCCAGGCCCTCGACCGCAGCCCCGTCCAGCCCGGCCTTCCGAGCGCGCTCTGTCGTCTTCGAGACGACTCCGACACTCACACCGAGGCTCGAGGCAGCCTGCCGCGTGCTTCGGCCGAGGCTCCATCTCAGCCTAAGGACTTCCCGTATCTTTCTTACCACCAGTCGCTCCATCGCCATCCGATCCCCTCCTTGAGACGCTCGGTGGCAGAAACGACGGCCTGACGTCACCCCTCAGCGACAGGGGCCCGATCCCGGCGTTCACGATGCCCGATCTCGGCGTTCACGATGCCCGATCTCGGTGTTCACGAATGCCCGATCTCGGTGTTCACAATGCCCGATCTCGGTGTTCACGTTGCCGCGATCTCGGTGTTCACGATGCCCCGATCTCGGTGTTCACGATCGGGCGATACGCGCATCCGGCTTCCAGCTTTGCCAGCCGACCTGCGTCGGAGATGCAATCGACGTGGGTCATACGATCGCCTCCGTCGGCGCGATGGGTGCCGAAGCGGGTGCCGGATTGCGGAGGCGCCGGCGGCGCTCGCGTGCAGCATGCAGCTTCTCGTCGCGTGCCTTCCAGATCTCGGGACCGCGTCCTGCGGCTTGGTCAGCGGGGGTGATGAAGCCGATCGCGCTGTGGAGGCGCACGTTGTTGTACAAGTCGGTTCCACAGTCCTTCACCTCGCTATGTCGATGAAATCGCTAGAGACAGTTGTTTGGATTTCGGTCCTGCCGGGGTCGCGGGGTCACTTCCGTTGTGAAGCTCTTCGACCTCTGCGCGATTGAGTACCCAAGGGCCGTCCGAGAGCGGATGCATTGCCTTGAGCTCGCCCTGTTCAATGGCACGCCGGACGGTTTTGGACGTGACGCCCAGATGCGCCGCAGCATCCGTCAAGTTCATCCATCCATCGGCGTGCTGACGTTCTATTGAGTAGACGGGGATGTCGCGCTTGCTCCGAAGGGAGGTCACCAGCGTGCGGCTCCAGCGGTTACCGCGTGCTGTGAGAACGCCATTTCGATTGAGGTACGCGGCGATCAGTTTGTCGTTGCAGACCAAGGCCAGCTGCCGCACGGCCTCAACGACATCATCGCTGGTCTGTTCGGCGCCTTGCCCTCGTCGGCGTCGGCGGACTCGAAGCTCGCTGTGCATACCTCCCTTCCAGTGGATGACGAGCTCTACTTCGCTGCGATCGACGTCGAGGTCGACGACGAGTTCCTCGATCAGCGTGCGAATGATCCGCTTCTTGAGACGCTGCTCAGTCGCCGGTGCATTCCACACGCGGGAAAGATCCTCAGCGAGGCTCTGGAACGTGACCGGGTCCGCCGGCACTGGTGGCGACCGTGTCTGCTGCTGCTCGATCTTGACCTCCAGATCGTGGACCTTCTGCAGCGCTACGTTCCACCGCCGCTCCAGCTCATCGGCAACGAGGCGATTGTCAGGATCGACTCCGTCGTACTGTCTCTGCGCCCGCTGCGCTTCGTAGCGGGCGGCCTTTAGCTCGATCCGCAGCACTTCGATCAGCTCGTCGCGCTGTTGACTCTCCTCACTCACAGCGAGCGCGGCGGCTTCGACAGCACCTGGCTGAACCACGCGCAGGATCTCTTTCGAGACAGCGTCGTCGATCGATAGGCCGCCGAACGAGATGCACTTCGGTTCGAGGTTGTCGAGCCTGCCGCGATGACACTGGTACCGAGGAATCGCGGCGTTCTTGCCCGAGTATGCGACCATGAGCTTGCGACCACAGCGACGGCACCGCAGCAGTCCGGCGAGGAGGGCCGGGCCCTTCTTTGCCGCGCCCCGGCGTTCGAATCCGGTCGAGTTCTCGTCGAGCATGTCCTGGATCCTCGTGAATTGTTCCCAGGTGATGTAGCCGGCGTGCCGGTCCGGGAGCAACTCGGTCCACTCATCGAGGCGCTTGCGGACGATCGATTTCTCGACCCGTCCGTCAACGATTCGCTTCTGAACCGTGGTTCGTCCATAGGCGTACGCGCCTGCGTACGTCGGCTCCTTCAGGATGCTGATCACGGTTCTGAAGATCGGCCGGCGCCACCAGGTCTCCCATCCTCCTGATCCGTACCGCTTCGCCGGGAGATCGATCCCGTGTTCGATGAACCATAGAGCCGTCTGTCGTGCGCTCCCCAACTCTAGGAATTTTGTGAAGACGAGATCGATCGCGTGCTGCACGCGAAGATCTGGATCCTTCTCCAGACGCTGGTCGGGCGTCTTAATGAATCCGACCGGCGCTTGGATCACCAACTCGCCACGCGCGGCCTTTGCAAGACGTGCCGCGAGTGAGCGTTGCCGAAAAAGGTCGAGCTCGTACTCGCTCATGCTGCCCTTCAGGCCGAGGAGAAGTCTGTCGTTCGGGCTGCGCGGATCGTAGATTGTCTCGTGATCGATGAGCAGCGTGTCGACCATCCCGCACATCTCGATCAACTGATGCCAGTCCCGGTTGTTCCGTGCGAAACGCGACACCTCGGTTGCCGCGATCGCTCCAACTTTGCCAAGGCAGACCTCAGCCACCATCCGTTGAAAACCAGTGCGGCCGTCCGTCGTCGCCGCCGACTGGCCCAGGTCGTCGTCGACGATCTCGGTCTGTCGCCAACCAAGAGCACGAAGTCGATTCTCCATCCCGTACTGGAGTCGACGACTCTCCTCGTTGTGCAGGATCTGCTGATAGGACGACTGTCTCACGTAGACGATGGCGGGTCGTTCCAGATGCCCAGCACTAATCTTGTTGCTCATGCGCAGTCTCCTTCGTTGCGTCGGCGGTCTCGTGAAACCGCGCTTGCCTGAGCATTCGGGCGAGCAGCTTCCTCGCCGTCGCCCGTACGTCCGCCGGAAGCATCGACCACTTCGGCCGATCCGTCGGCGGCCCGAATAGATCCGCTTGAACCGTCGAGAGTTGTCCGCCTCGCTGCCGCATCGATTCCCTCCATCCTTGGTTGGGATCGATCGTCTCCCGTTGGGGATCCATCCGCCGCCTCGTTCAGCAGGCGCCTCAGGTCACTCAACGCCGCCCACGAAACGTGCGGTTCGTGCGACATGCGCATCGCGCTGCACCGAGCAGGATCGAACATCCAGATCGGGACCTCTCGGTTGTCCTTCCTATTGTCGCCGTCGATCTCGCAGCACAGGACGCTCTTCTTTCCGCCTCTCCTCCCGCGGACAACTACCGCCCGTCCGTAGAGCGGGTGCCACGGATACCGGACCTGCTGCTCGTCCTCCGTCTTGTGATCATTCTGGTTGGGGGTTGTAGTACTCGACGAACCGCTCGACGACGCGACGCGCTTCTTCGAGGGAGGCAGGACTACTGATCCGGATGGCCTCCGACTTGATCGTCTTGTTCAACCGTTCCAGCTTCCCATTGGACTAAGCTGTCGAATGCACCCGATACGCGCGATCTGGCCCCGACGTTTTCGGGTGATCCATCCGTTTCATCCCCTGCGCGGGCGTGAGTGGGATCTGGTCGCGTACCGCCGCAATTCTACCGTTCCGGCAAGTGTGGGCGAGGCCGGTTTTCGCCATCCAACCGCCGGATCTGCGTGCTCCGTGTGAGCTCGTCCCGCAAGGCCGTGGGGCCGCGGCGCGACAGGTGTAGGGGAATCAGATCGATCGTTCGTCCTATGCGATCCGGATCAACTGCAGATCCGAACTGCCGATCATCAGCCCATGACGAGGCGTTCCGGTTCCGCGCGATGGGCCGCGCTGGATGAGCACACTGATCCCGAAGTAGCCCTGGTCGAGCTGCGGGCACTGCTGCGGCGCGTAGAGCTCAACCAACTCGAGGCCAGCGACCACCCGAAGTTAGATGCGCTCGTGACGAAGTACATCGATGAGGCCGAGGCCGCGGGTCAGGAGGAAGTGCTCATAGAGCTTGATGATCTCGTGCAGCTGGATCCGCGGGCGTGAGAGCGCGATGCGGTGGTCTCGATGAACGTCCGCGCCACTCTGACGCAGCTGCGAGACATATACCGTCTCGTCGATGAGCTGCCGATCGATGCCGGTGACCGGTCGGTTCTCCGCGCGCTCTTGTCCAAGGAGATCGCTCGTTGCGAGCGGCGTCTGGCGAGGATGTTGGCGAAGCTGGCCTACGTGGATGAGGGAGGTGAGGCGACCAGACCGATCATCGACGCCGAAGACGTGGTGGTGGACGACGACAGTGAGGCCGGGCGGGGGGAGACTGGCGAGGCCGAGGGCGCCGGATGCGGCAGCTCGAACCCGAGCCCGACCTCGGGGAGCGCGGACAGCTCCTCATCTGCTGAGCCCGAGCCCAAAGGCAAAGGCCATGGACGAAACGGAGCCGGCGCATTCGTCAACGCCAAGCACGTCTTCCACGCGCTGCTGGCTGGCGTCATCGGGGCGATCTGCGATGCCTGCGGCGTCGGTCGCATGTCGCGCTATCGGGAGAAGCTGATCGTCGTCATCAAGGGACAGCCGCTGTTCGAAGCCGAGATCCATCACTTCGAGCAGGCGCGCTGCAAGTTGTGCGGGGCGATCGTCCGAGCAGAAGGAGAGGCCGCTTCCGTCGCGGCCGGCCTCGGCAGCAGCTACATCACCTACGACTGGTCGGCCTGCGCCATCCTCTTGGTGATGCACTACTTCGCCGGTCTGCCCTACAAGCGGATCGAGTCTCTGCACGCGGGCTGGGGCATCCCGATGCCGGACGCCAACCAGTGGATGCTCGCGAATGCGACCGCAGATCTGCTGTTTCCGCTCTACAAGGCGCACGAGAGACATGGAATCCAAAACGCGCTCGCCCTTCGGATCGACGACACCGGCTCGATGATCATCGAGGTCCGGCGCGAGATCCGAGCCGAGATCAAGGTCCTCGAACGGCTCGGCGAATCAACCAAAGACGTGAGGACCGGGATCAACGCGACCGGCGTCTACCTCGAGACCGAGCAGGGCAAGGTCCTTCTCTTCTTCACTGGCCGCCACCACGCGAGCGAGATCATCGATCAGCTTCTCGAGATCCGACGGACCGCGCAGAGCAAGAAGAAGCTCGTGAAGGTCTCTGATGCGGCCTCGAAGAACTTCTCTCACGCTCATGGAGATGAACTCGAGGAGGCCGTCTGCAACGCGCACGCCTTTCTGAAATTCCGTGCCGTCAAGGACCAGTATCCGGTGGAGTACAGCCTCGCGGGTGAGGTCTACAAGAAGGTCTTCGACAACGATGACGCGGCGGCGGTCCGAGGCATGAGCCCCCACCAGCGGATGCTCCATCACCGCGAGCACTCGTTGCCCGAGATGAAGCGGCTCAAGAAGATGTGCAGCCAGAAGCTCGAGAAGAAGCTGGTGGAGCCGAACTCGCCGCTGTGGGAGCCGCTCACCTTCATCATCAACCAGTGGGAGCGCCTGACGAAGTTCTGCGAAGTGCCCGCGGTCCCGCTCGACACCAACGTGGTCGAGCAGATGCTCATCATCCCGGTCCGGTACCTGGCCGCTTCCTTCGACTACAAGACCCAGAACGGCGCCGACGTCGGCGACCGACACATGTCCTTGATCGCGACCGCCAACGCCAACGGCGTCGAACCGGTCGCCTACCTCACCGAGTGCCTTCGCCACCATGAGGATCTCGCCAAGCGGCCCGAGTACTACCTCCCATGGGCCTATCGAGAGCGACTCGAGGCACGCGGAGGGAGCCGACAGACGGCTCCACCAACGAAGCGAAGCTCCACCGTGCCGGCGGTCGAGCACCCTCTGCGACCAGGGACTCATCGAGCGTTTCGATCGAGAGCCAACGAGGGGACCGCTGACCCACCATCTCCCGCCGAACTCGGTGATGTCGTGGCCGAGCGCCCCTACGCGACCTTCCGCCAGAGCTCCGGAAACGAACAGGTCGACGGATCGCCACCCCAGATCAGGACTTGAAGCTCACGAGCGAGCAACGGCGAGCCCGGCTGGGTCCCGTCGCCCTCCGGCCAAGCCGAGAACGTCCCCTTCGAAAGACGCCGCGTGCACAGCCAGAAACCCCCGCCGTCATAGAAGAGGATGCGCAGCATCTGCCGCCCTTTGTTGCGGAACACGAAGAACGTCCCGTCCATCGGCTCCTTCTCGAGCACTCGACGCGCGATCGCCGCCAGCCCATCGATGCCGTTCCTGAAGCTGATGGACTCGTGCATCACCACGACCTTCGCCTGCGCAGGGATCTGGATCATGTCGAACCTCCGCCGCACAGCGATGACAGCAGCGCCAGCGCTGCCGGCGTCTCCGAGAAGATTCGGACCTTCACGCCTGCCGGCGTCTCGACCTCGACGAGCGGACCACTCGAGGTCGAAGGAGCTGTCAGCTCGAACCGAGAGAACGACGGGATCGCTTCCGACCGCACTCGACGACGCTTCCGCGCCACAGCCTCGACCTTCGTGCCCCCGAAAAGACGCGAACGCTCCAACCTCGTTGCCCGGACCACCGCCTTCGCTCCATGAACCTCTATCGACCTGCGGGCCCGCTCCAAGAGCTCTTCGGGCACCGCCTCGCGAAGGTGGCGCTTGCTTCGCCTCCATCGAGCGAATGCCGTCTCGAGATCGGATGGGGAATCGACCTTCATTGCTTGACCTCCTGACGACCGCTGCCGTCGGAGGCCAATCTACGACCTGCGTGCCCCCCAACCCGTCACGTTTGCCGGAACAGTAGCCGCAATTGGGGCGAGGACCGCGTCTACTTTCACGACGACGCAAGTCGGCTCAGATCGCTACCGGCCTCGTGGACAGACGTGGTTGGCGAGGATCCGGTTGTCGTCGTTGGAGAGAGACGAGCGCTGTTCCGATTGGTGGAGCTCTTCGAGCTCGTCGCGTTGCTGATGGTTCCGCGATGCGGAGGAGAAGCCACCCACGCCCGATGGTCGTGCTCCCCCGACATTCGATGATCGCGATCGGTGGGAGCGCTCGAGTGGCGTCCATTGGGCCAATGAGCAGGCCTGGGCGTCGATCGCAACGACCAACATCGTCCTGCGGCTGTCGCTCGACCCTCTGCTCAGACGCAGCGTGCCGAGCAACAAGGGGACCCATCCAGGTCGGCGGCTCCTCCCGAATCGTGGTCTGTCGTTTGCGATGGCGAGCGCCATGACGAACGAGATCATGGTTCTTTCTCTGGATGAGGTCGTGCCGGATCCGGAGCAGCCGAGGCAGTACTTCGATCGAGAAGCGATGGAGCGGCTTCGGGCCGGAATCCTCTCCGTAGGCCAGCTCCAGCCGATCCGCGTCCGGCGTGTCGGCAAGCGGTGGATGATCGTCGACGGCCAGCGGCGGTGGCTTTCGCTCTGCTCGCTCGCGAAGCAGTTCCCGGAGGATGAGCGCTTCCGGACAATCAGCGCGTTTGTGGGCGGCGAGCTCGACGAGGACCGCGCGTCACGACTCGCGGTGCAGGTGCTCAGCAACTGCGGCGAGGACCTCAGACCGACGGAGAAGGCGGCTGCCCTGCTCGAGATCCGGCGGGCCGAGCCGAAGCTCAAGGTCGAGGAGATCGGTCGGAGGCTCGGGGTTCCGACGGGACAGGTGCAGTTGCTCCAGCAGCTGGCGACGGCTTCGAACTTTCTGAAGGAGCTTGGGAGCGGCGCGGAGGCGCTTCCTCTCTGGAATCTGGTCACGTTGGTGCGGGTGCATCGGAAGCTGCGGAAGTGGGATGACGAACAGTTCCGTGAACGCGAAGGGGCGCACGAGCGGGTCGCGGATCGAGAGGTACGCAAGCTGGGAGAGCGAGCGCGAGAGGGAAGTTGGGGGAAGCGGAGGCTCCAGGCGGAAGCGGAGCGGCTGGTCGTTCGGATCACGAGGAACGAAGAGAGGGCCGAGGCGAAGAGAGAGCCGCTCGCGTCCATCCGGATGTGGCTGAGCAGGGTGGATGATCTGCCCGAGGGCGAGCGCGACCAGCTCTGCGAGCTGCTGCGCGGTGCGCTGGATCGGTTGCGCGCACCCGCTCGCGATACGAAGGAGCGCCGAGCCGCGAAGGCGGTCGAATGAAATGCGGTCCGCGTCGGTGATCGAGGTGGCGGCGCCGGTGATCCGACCGCTGCTGGCGGTCGAAGACGTTGCTGCGCTGCTGAAGGTCAGCCGCAGCACGGTCTACGGCTGGGTGGCCGAGAGAAAGATCCCGTTCCTCCGTGTCGGCGGGAAGGTCGTGCGCTTCGATCCTGACGTGCTAGCCTCCTGGCTGAATGAAGCTAGGGTGCGTGATTCCGGCACGGCGAAAGGAGCAATCGATGCCGGCACGCAAGGTGAACGGAAAGTGGTACGTCGACCTGTGGATCGACGTGCCCGGACAGGGCAGGCAGCGGCTTCGCAAGAAGTCGCCGGTGCAAACGAAGAAAGGCGCGGAGCAGTACGAGCGGGAGCTCGCCGAAAGCGCCTTGTCGAGTATTGAAGAAGAAGTCCAAGCCAAGCCGGAGGTGACCTTCGAGGCGCTCGCGCCCGAGTTCTTGGAGCGCCACATCCGGGTCCAGTGCAAGTTCTCGACGTTCGTGACGTACGAATCGGCGCTCGTTCAGCATCTGATCCCGACGTTCGGGAAGCAGCGGCTCGACGAGATCTCCGGTCGCGATGTCGCGGTGTTTCAGTCGGATCTAGTGAATCGAGGCCTGAGCCCGAAGACGGTCCGCAACATGGTGACGGTTCTGTCGAGCGCGCTTCACACCGCGAAGGAGTGGGGCTACCTCGACGAGGTGCCGTTGATCCGGTTTCCCAGGGTCGCGCCGACGCGCTTCCGGTTCCTCACGCCGGAGGAGTGCGTGAAGCTCGAGGACGTGGCGACCAAGTACTGGAAGCCGATGATCCACTTCGCGCGGAAGACCGGGCTACGGATCGGCGAGATCACGGCCTGCGACTGGGAGCAGATCAACCTCGGCAACGGAACGGTGCACGTCGACCGGGCCGTGTGGCGCGGGAAGGTCTCCTCGCCGAAGGGCGGCAGGAGCAGGCTCGTCGATTTGTCGCCGAGCACGGTCCACCTCCTTCGGGAGATGTGGAAGCAGCAGCGGGAGCCGGCACACGGGCTGGTGTTCGAGAGCAAGCAGGGCGGGATCCGGCAGGAGACCAAGTGCCACCAGGGCATCAAGCGCGCCGCCAAGAACGCGGGCCTCGAACCGTTCGGGTGGCACGTGCTCCGGCACACCTTCGCGTCGCAGCTGGTGATGGCGGGGGTGCCGATCCCGGTGGTCCAAAAGCTCCTCGGCCACACCGACATCCGGCTCACGATGCGGTACGCGCACCTGAGCCCGGGCCAGACGGCAAATGCCGTGGAACAATTGGATCTCGCTGGGGATCGAGATCGGCTTGGGCATTATTTGGGCATTGGGGCCTCCGGAGAGGGGTCCCAAAACCGGAAAAGCGTAGCTAAGACAAGGAGATAGACTGGCGGGGCCGACGAGACTCGAACTCGCGACCTCCGGCGTGACAGGCCGGCATTCTAACCAACTGAACTACGACCCCGCCGTGGGTGGATCGTCCTCTACGTCCTGTTCGGTGCCCTGTCAACGCCGATCGCCCGGTGGAACGCATCCGAATCGCCGGCTTGGGGCCTCCAACGCCTCGGCTGCCGGGGGCGCGATCACCCCGCTTGCACGATGGGGTTGGGAAGGATCCCCGTCTGGAAGTCCTCGATCAGCACGCTCCCGAGGTCGATCATGTTGATGAGCGTCGAAAACGAAAGAAACGCCGCCAGGTGGCGGATGTTCTTCGCCCAGCGCGGCATGTGGATCGGGGACGCGATCGTGCCGCGCTCGAACGCCTCCTCGAACCGCACCACGTCCCCCAACGTCAGCCTCCCGACGAACAGGCGGCGCACCAGCTCGGGCCTTCGGTCGGCGATCGCGCGGCGGAGGAATGTGTGCATCTCCATCAGCCCACGGAGGTAGACGACGTCCTTGGTGAAGACGTACTTCCCGCGTACGTCGCCGCCGCGGAAGATTCGCATGGCCGTGTGTACGGCCTCCGCGGGTGGCTCGCCGACGTCGACGAGCCATCGGTACAGATCGATGAAGTCCGCGCCCTGTTCGGCGAGGCGGATCGCTCGGACGCGGAGCGCCAATCGTCGGAGTCGGGCCAGGTCGATCGCGCCGGTCACCAGCTCGGCGAAGGTGGCCAGGCCCTCCTGGTGCGCTGTGGTCCGGGGCGAGCCGAGGCTGAGCGCTGTCAACACGGGTTGCGCGCGGCCGTTGATGGCGGTCAGCGTGTGCACCATCAGCTCGTGCTCGATCAGCTGCTGGACGTCGGGCTCGGAGAAGGAGACGTCGCCGCGGAGGCGGATGCGGGAGGCGGAGGCGGCGGCCTTGGCGCTGAGCTTCGGGTCGATCACGACCTCGACGGTGTCGGGGCCGACCAGCACGCGGGCGCACTCGGCGCGGAGCGTCTCCATCGCGGACGAGGGCGTGATGTAGTAGTCGGCGGCGTCTTCGCGGGTGGCGGCGGTGAGGGCGGAGGTGGCGTCTAGGAGGCGGTCGGCGGCTTCGAGGTGGGTGAACGACGCGCCCGGGACCTTGGCCTCGGGGCCGCCGTAGACCTCGCGGGAGATCGCGTGGGCGGTGGGGGTACCGGCGTTGCTCACGAGCTCGGCGATGCGGCGGTAGGAGAAGGCCGTGTCGGCGATGAAGCGCTGGAGCGGGTCGTGGCGGTCGCACTGCTTGAAGATCGCGCGCAGGCTGGCGAGCGTCTCGGGCGGGACCGGGGTCGGCGGAGGGACGTTGGGGAGCTTCGGTTGGCCGCGCTTGACGGAGTCGAGGAACTCGGTCGCGGCGGACTCGGGCCAGCTCAGGGCGCTGAGGACCTTGATGCTCTTGGCGACCTCGACCAGCGCTCTGTCGACAGCGATGAGCCTGGTGTGATCGGCGAGCATTCTCGAGCGCTCATTCTGCAAGAATCCGCGCGAGGAGGGAAGGGACGCCCTCAGAGGGCGGGGGCACGGGCGATCAGCTCGGCGGTGGCGTGGGCGTGACCGTGCTCGCGGGTGGCGCCTTCGCGGTGGAGGAGGAGCTCGAATCCCCAATCGGCGACGGTTCTTGCCAGCTCTCCCGGATCGAGGAGGAAGCGGTGCTCGGCCTGATCCTCCGCGCTTTTCACGTGGATCGCGGCGACGAACAGGCCGCCGGGTCGGAGCGCGGAACGGATGGGGTCGAAGAGCGTGCGCTCGAGGAAGTAGAAGTCGGTGACCAGATCGTACGCGCGGGGCGCGAGCGCGACGCCGCCGGTGAGGTCGACCACCGCCGTCTCGATTCGATGCGCGAGCCCGCGGCGCGCAGCTTCGGCGTCGAGGAGCGCGATACCCGTCTCGGCGTAGTCGAGGGCTGTGACCTGGAAGCCATGCTCGGCGAGGAGGAGCGCGTGTCGTCCGGCGCCGCATGCGAGATCGAGCGCCCGGCCGGGCTCGCGCACGTGGCCGAGCGCCTCCGGGAGCGGGGGCGAGGGGACGAAGTCGTGCGTGTCCTCGCCGCCCGCGTAACGGGCGCTCCACTTGGCTCGTCTGTCGTCCATCGGGTCAGTCGGTGCGTGTGAGGTTATCCGGCTTGTGCTGCTTGGACCAGAGTCAGGCGCCGAGCATCAAGCCGGTGGGTAATCCTTCGCCGAAGGCGGTGACTTGCGTCCTCTGATCCACTTCGATGACCTCGTGGAGCGGGCGTCGCAGCTCCTCGGAGACACCGCGATCGATCAGCCACTGATCGATCAGCCTGCGCGCCGTGTCCTCCAGATCGAACTGCCGGTCGCCGGTGCGGCGCGCCAGCGCGATCAGGCACGCGACCGGATCCTCGTCCTTGGGGAGCTTCGCCACCTTCGTCAGGCGCTTGGCCCACTCGGTCGCGGTCTGCCCCCGCACGGTGGCCTCGCGCGGGCCGTAGAGGAGCTTCCGGCTGCCGATCCGGCCGAGGCACCAAAGAGCGCCCCGGGGCGATTGGGCCTTCTCCAGCGCCTCCACCAGCGCCTCGCCGAGCTGGGTCCGGCTCTTGGCGCTGATGCGCTCGAGCGAGGCCGCCGCGCGCCAGATCTCGGCGGCTTCCTGCGTCTTGAATCGGGGCGGCTTGCGCTTGGCGCGCTTGGCCAGCGACGGGATCACCATCGGGAACGCCCGGGAGGCCAGCTCCTCCTGATGACCGCGCGTCAGGCCGCCGGCGACGCGGCGCCAGAGGATCCACCAGTTGAGCTCGCAGGGGTCGTGGCCCGTATGCAACACACCTTGCGCGTGGATCTTCCACAGCTGGCGGACGCGCCAGTCGTCGACCGGGACGCCGAAGCCGGGCCGCAAGCAGAAGCCCACGAGGTTGAGCCAGCGCGCCTCGATCGCCGCCGAGATCGATCGCAGCTCCATCAGCTCGAGCAAGTGCTCGCCGAGGGCGCGGAGCGTGGGGAGTGGGAACGCGTCGCGCGACATCTCGAGATCGCGTTCGAGACCCTTCATCAGGAAGTCGGGATCCTCGCGGGGCGTCTCCTTCTTGAAGGTGTTGTCGATCCGGGTCTTGGCCGCCTCGAGCTTCTCGGGCGGGACGTCGCCGCTCTGCGGGGGGGCCTTGGCGCCGGCGCCGCCGAAGGGCTCGGGCGCCGCCGGGGTCTCTTCAATCGAAGCGGGCTCCTCCGCCTCCTCCGTTCCCCGCAGGTCGAACTCGAGCTTGAAGCGCGCGCCGCTCATCCGCGAGAGACAGGCCAGCTCGAGCGTGCCGAGCTCCGAGCGCCGGACCTGCAGCCGCACCGGCACCGGCGTGCCCGCCTTCTGCTTGCCGAACTTCACCACCGTCTGCAGCGGGGGGAGCTTGTCGAGATCGTCGGCGGCAAGATCGATCACGCTCCCCACCGGATCCCTCCGCGGTGAGGTGGTGGCGTAGAGCGGGAACTGCACCGGGCGGTTCGTGATCATCGTGAACTCGCGGTTCGGTACCTCGATCCGCTGTCCGTCCTGCATCCCGCGGGGCGCGATGCAAACGACCCGCACCTTGCCGTCCTCGAGCGGCTCCTCGCCGCCGACCTCCAGGAAGTACTCGCGCGGCGAGCCGCCGCCGACGCGCACGCCCAGGCCCTCGCGCACCAGGCCGAAGTAGGCCGCGCCGCGGGCCACCGCGACCTCGAAGATCTCGTCGGCGTCGTCGTACACGAGCGGGCGCGGGTCGGCGATCTCACCGCCGGCGGTGTCGCGCATCCAGCGCCCGATCACCTCGCTCATGCGATCGCGGATCACGGTCGGCTTGAGCGCGCCGCCGTTGAAGAGGATCGCGTCGATCTTCGCGAAGGGCTCGCCGTCGCCGGCGTGACGGATCAAGAACGCCGCCAGGTGGCGCGTGATCGCCGGATCGGCGGCGTAGGGGAGGCCGTACTCTGAGAAGCCGGCGGCGTGCCGTGCGCGCTGGGGGCGGGCTGCCTCGCCCGGGGGGATCGCGGGGAAGTAGCCGTCGACCAGGGTCTCGGAGAGCTTCTGGCGCGAGAGCTTGGTCCGCAGGGTCCCGCCGATCAGCTTGCTGCCGCGGCCGGCCACCACGATCGGGAGCTCGTCGCGATCGAGGTGCGTGAACAGCGTCTCCTTGGCGAGCCGGCACTCCAGCTTGAGGTGGGCCCAGCCCTCGGCGTCGAGCTTCTTGCCCTTGGTGAGGTCGGGCTCGATCGCGTGGGCGAGCGCGAGATCCATGTTGTCGCCGCCGAGGAGCAGATGATCGCCCACCGCGGTGCGCTCGAACTCGAGGACCTCCTCCTCCGCGCCCTCCTTGGGCGGACGCACCTCGACCAGCGTGAAGTCGGTGGTGCCGCCGCCGACGTCGGCGATCAGGACGCGCTCACCGCCGGAGAGCCCGGTAGTGCGGGCGGTGCCGCCGGTGCGCGCGATGAACGCGTAGAACGCCGCCAGCGGCTCCTCGATCAGCGTCAGATCCGTCAGCCCGGCCTGGGAGGCGGCGTCGAGCGTGAGCTGGCGCGCGATCTCGTCGAACGACGCGGGCACCGTGACGACCACACGCTGTTCGGCGAGCGGCGCGTCGGGATACTCGTGATCCCAGGCGCTCCGCATGTGCTCGAGGAACAGCGCGGAGACCTCGACCGGCGACTTCTTCGGCACGTCGTCGGGCGCGTGCCAGGGGAGGATCGCGGCCGTGCGGTTGACGCCGCCGTGGCAGAGCCAGCTCTTCGCGCTCTCGATCAGCCGCACCGGCGTCTTGGCGCCCAGCCGCTTGGCGCCCTCGCCGACGATGTCGTGCGCGGCGGCCTCGGCCTCGCTCCAGGGGACCCTCGTCTGCTCGGCGTCCATCTCGAAGCCGGCGGGCTCGTAGACGGCGGAGGGCAGGAGGCGGCGGCGCTGGAGGTCGCCGGGCGCGACCAGCTGCGTGACCTCGAGCTGATGGATGATCGGTCGGCCCTCGCGGCGGACCTCCTCGAGGTCCGCGTACGAGACCGCCGAGTTGCTGGTGCCGAGATCGATGCCGACGACAAACCGCGGGGCGCTGTCCACTACCTCTCCTCGCGCACGTTGAACTCGAGGCGCCAGCGACCCGAGCCGTTGCTCTCCACGGACCAGAGCTCGAGCGTGCCGATCTCGGTGAGGTGGGCCTCGAGCCGCACGGGTACCACGGCGCCGGACTGAAGCCCTTCGGCCTCCAGCGTCATGCGAATGGGCGAGGTCTCGATCAGCGCGTCGGGCCAGGTGTACTCGTCGAGCACCGTGCCCACATGATCTTCGCGACGGGTCGAGGAGGAGAGGAAGCGGAACTCGACCGGCTCGCCGACCACGAGGCCCAGCTCACCGCCGGGGATCGCGATCTTCGATCCCTCCTCCATGCCGAACGGCACCACGCAGAGCGCGCGGATCGGCGGAGGCACCCCCGGTACCGCGGGGACCGCGCTCTCGATGCCGATGTAGTAGCTGCGGGCCGCGCCGCCGCGGATGCGGATGCCGCCGCCTTTCCGTACCGCGCCGAAGTAGGCGGCGCCGCGGGCCACGGCCAGGTCGTTCTCCTCCTCCTCGAGGATCTTGGGGGCCGCGCCCCAGCCGTCCATGATCTCGATGAGGCGCTTCCGGAGCAGCGGGCTGTTGAAGACGCCGCCGTTGAAGAGCACGTGCGTGGGCATGCCGCCCTGCTTCTTCAGGAAGGCCGCCAGGTGGCGGGTGATCGCGGGATCCGAGACGAAGGGGAGGCCGAGCTCCATGAAGCCGGTGCGGGTGGCCTGGGTGGGCACGTCGCCGGGGCCGCACTGCGGGAAGAATCCATTCAATAGAATGGTCTCGAGCTCATCGCGAAGGAGGACCGTCTTGATCTTCCCTCCGATCAGCTTGCTGCCGCGGCCGAGGATCGTGATGGCGGCCTCGGGCACGGAAGGATCGGCGAGCAGCTGCTCCTTGGCGCGGCGCGCCTGCTGGACCAGGCCGCGCTGCTGGCCGGCGTCGAGCTTCGAGCCCTGCTGCTGGAGCTTGGTCATCAGGTGATGGGCCAGCGCCAGATCCATGTTGTCGCCGCCGAGGAGGATGTGATCGCCGACCGCGACGCGCTCGAGCCCCAGGTTGCCGGCGCCGTCGTCCTTCACCTCGATCAGTGAGAAGTCGGTGGTGCCGCCGCCGACGTCGCAGACCAGCACGCGGTCGCCCTGAGAGAGGTGGTCGCGCCAGGCGTCGCCGATCTTGGCGAGCCAGGCGTAGAACGCGGCCTGCGGCTCCTCGAGGAGCGTGACGTGCGAGAGCCCGGCGGCGTGGGCGGCCTCGACCGTCAGCTCGCGCGCCACCGCGTCGAAGCTGGCGGGGACCGTCAGCAGGAGCTCGGCGTCCTCGAGCTTGGTCTCGTGGGCTGCGTTCCAGGCGTCGCGGAGGTGCTCGAGATAGCGCACCGCCGCCAGGACCGGCGAGACCTTCTCGACCCCCGCGGGCGCGTGCGTGGGGAGGATCGGGGCCCGGCGATCGACGCCGCCGTGGCAGAGCCAGCTCTTCGAGGAGGACACCATCCGGAGCGGGACCTCGGCGCCGCGCTCGCGGGCCGCGGTGCCGACCATGAACGTGCGGTCGCCGGCCCACGGGAGATCGAGCGAGCCCGCCGGGAGCTCGCCCGGGTCGGCGAGGTAGAGGAACGAGGGCAGCATCGGACGCGGCTGGACGTCCCCCGGTCGCACCAGCTGCGTGACGTCCAGGACGCGCGGATCGTTTCCGGGAAGCTCCACGAACCCGAGCGCGCTGTTGGTCGTGCCCAGGTCGATACCGACGACCATCTCTCTCATCGCTAGATCTCGACCTCCGCCGGCGACACCACCATTCCGGTGCTGCCGTCCTGTACCTTCGGCAGGCGCACCTCTTCCACGCGCCAGCCGCGATGCTTCAGCGTGCCGCTAAAGGGCGGACGGCCGACGACGTTGCCGACCAGCCGGATCTCCGCCGGATCGTAGCCCTCCGGCACGGTGATCATCTCCTCTTCGTCCTCCTTGCGCACCGGGACCAGCTTGAAGTGATCCGCCAGCGCCTTCTTGCAGCCGCGGTGCACTTCACGGACCGCGGCGCCGATGTCGTCGTCGCTGTAGGTGTCGATGTTCTCGGAGAGGAAGTCGAGCAGCCGGCCCTCCGACTGCAGGATCGCCAGGGCCGCGACGGCGTTTGCCTCCGGCGAGGGCCCCACCGGCGGGGGCGGCCGCTCCTCGATCGTCTTCTTGGTCTCGGGTGTCGGCTCGGGGGTCGGCTCGGGCTTTGGCGGCGCGAGCTGCAACAGATCGGCGGGCAGCATCTCCAGCGGGAGGGGCCGTCCGAAGAGAATGTAGAAGAAGACCCGAAGGGCCAGGATCGGGTGCATGCCCGCGGAGTTACGAGGCCGCCTCCCGGGTTGTCAACGCTTGCTTTCCGGCACGCCCAGCGCGAGCCGGCTGTCCCAGCCGCCGTAGAGCACGTAGCCGCCGGGCGATTGGACCACCACCTCCGGGTAGAAGGGCGGGCGCTCGGCGTCGAGGCCTTCGGCGGCGAAGAATCGGACGGTCAGGCCGTTGCTGAGCATGGCGGCGTAGGGCCGGTGGGCGGGGTCGCCGCGGCCGGCTGTGGCGTCGGGCAACACCGCGCGCGGGTAGCCTTCCCGGATGTAGCCGATGCCGATCGCGGTGACCTGGTCTGCGGCGATCTCGCGCAGCGCCTGCTCGCGCTTGATCAGGAGGGAGGGCTCCGCCATCGGATCGGGCTCGATCGGATCGATCGACCAGAACTGCAGCGCGAGGCGCTCGATGCCGCCGAGGTCGACGGTGGTGCCGCGGCCCGCGAACACGACGCGGTCGGGGCAGGTGACGAGCAACGACGAGTATTCGGCGGTAGGCGAGCCGAAGAAGCGCTCCACGCGATCTCCGGTGACGCGGAAGATCAGCTGGTTCGCGCCGGCCACCCACGCGACGCCGTTCTTGCCCGCGATGTCGCGCCAGGCGTCGAGTCTTCGCGGGTTGCCGGTGCAGCCGTCGGGCCCGAGCTCGGGGCGCGCCTCGACCTCGTCGGTGTCGGGGTCGTCGAAGTCGATCGCGAGCTCGGTGACCTGGTCGCCGACCACGCGGAGCAGCCGGGTGCCCTCGAGGCCCACGACGAACTGGCCGGCGGCCGCCTCGCCGATCCGGACCGCGCCCAGGTTGTCCACGCTGGCCGGAGGCTCGAGCTTGGTACCGCGCACGATCTCGGTGTCGCTGATGACCGTGCGCAGGAGCAGCGTGTCGCCGGCCCGCTCGCCCGCGATCATCACGACCGGCATTCCGGACGCCGCGGTCTCCTCGGAGTCGACGACGGCGTCGCGCAGGTCGTCGCCGGCGGCCAGCACGCCGGTCGGATCGGCCAGGATGCGCAGGTCGACCGCCGGGAAATCGCCGCCGCTCTGCATCACGCGTGCGCGCAGGATGCCTTGCGGGTTGCCGAAGACCAGGAAGTCGCCCTCACCGATGGCGACGGCGCTCCGATAGGACGCCAGCGCGCGATCGGGCCCGCCGTAGATCTGCGTGAGCTCCGAGGTGTCCGGCTCCCGCAGGTAGGCCTGGCTCTCGTTGCTCTCGAGGAGCGTGTAGCCGTCCAGCATCATGTCGTCGATCCAGGTGAGCCCGGGGACGTTGCCGTACTGGGCGCCGATGTTGGTCTCCTGGACCACGTCGCCGTTGCCGTCGAAGTCGACCAACACCTGCCCCGAGAGGCGCAGCCGCGTCTGCTCGGGGTGGCCGGGGACACGCATGAAGTCGCGGCAGCGCGATCCGTCCCCGCCGCGATAGACCATCTCCCACTCCGGATCGACGACGGCGCCGGCGCTGGCGGTGACGGTCGCAGAGAGCACGACCGCGTAGTCCGGCGTGCAGGCGGCGGTCTCGGAGTGGCCGCAGACCAGGATCCGGTTGCCGGCGTGACCGACGGAGGCGAACTCGCGCGTCTTGACGGTGCCGCCGCCTCGCATCGGCCAGGTCCGCGAGGTGTTCTGCCAGCAGCGCCAGGTGTCGGCGGGGCTGGGGTTCGGCAGGGGCGGCGCGTTTGGATCCTTGTAGTAGAACGCGTGATCGGCCAGGCCGAAGCCGGCGCCGTTGGGGAGGATGTCCAGGTCGAGCACGAAGGCGAGGCTGCGCTGATCGGGGCAGCTGGTGAGACCGACCTGCTGGCAGGCGAGCGTGCGGTCCGTGCACGCGAAGACCGCCGGCTCGAAGGAGCCGACGTTCCCGCGCACGTGGCCGATCAGATAGAGGGGGAGATCCGGGTGGTCGCCCAGGTACTTCATGCGTTCGGGCGCGGCCAGGTGCTGGCTCGTGATCAGCTCGGGACCCACGAGCTGGCCGTTGTCCACCAGGAAGCGATCGAAGCGAAAGGTGTCGTAGTAGCCGGTGTTGAACTCCTCGCTCGCGACCACGAAGCCGGTGCCGTCACGGAGCGCGATCGCGTGCTGCACCGTCACCGGCCAGTCCCGGATCGGGAGCATGGAGGTCACCTGTGCGACCGGATCCCAGAGCGTCGCGATGTTGCGGGAGAAGCCGGCGATGCGTCCCTGATCGTCCTGGGCGTACACGTTGATCGGCTCGGGAGCGGCCACGGGAGAGATGGGACGGATCTCCATCTCGGCGAGCGAGGGCACCGGATCGTCGCCGGTGCAGGCGCAGGGGCCTGGCCAGTCGAGGAAGATCTGGCGGCGCACCTCCTCGATGAGCTGCTGATCGGACTCCGGGCCCGCCGAGCAGATCGTGCTGTCGGAGGCGCCGCTGCAGACGAAGCCCCCCTCGCTCGGCTGCCAGATTGCGCCGCGCACGAAGGGCGGGACGCGACACGCGTCGCCCTCGTTCACCACTTGGGGCGTGTCCCGGGCGGGCGCCAGGCATCGCCCGCAGGATCCGGTGGCGCCGCTCTTGTCGATCGGTGTGCCCTCGACGCGGGAGGTGAGGCCGGCCAGCGTGGTGAGGGGCACCGGCTCGCCGGTGGGGAGCACGAAGTCGCCGGGCGCGAGGATCCACGTGTAGATGGGCACGCCGTCGTCGGCGGTGAGCTCGAGCGAGTCGGCGCTCTCGAAGGGACGGATGTCGATCGCGAACCGACCATCGACGCGCCGCCCGATCACCGCCACGTCGTCGGGCCCGTAGGTCAGCGGGATCTTCACGGTGTGGTCGCCGCAGCCGAGGGCGAGGAGGATCGGGGCGAGCAGGGCAGCGCGGGCAGACACCGAAGGAGAGGATACTCGGCCTTCGACCGCGCTTCAGTGATCGAGTCACGTATCCGTTCCCCCTACATCTTGTTATGGTCGACCGCGCGTGAGGGCGAGGACGATCGGGCTGTTCGGTCCACCGATCCTGTGGTGCGCTGTCATCTTCTTTCTCTCCAGTCAGTCGGAGCTTCCGGCGACGCCGGGCGGCGACAAGGCCGCGCATCTGGTCGCCTATGGGATCATGGGCGTGCTGTTCGCGCGCGCGTTCTGGCAGGGCACCCGGCTGGGGGCGCCCGCGGTGTTCGTGGGGGCCGCGCTGATCTCGATCGTGTACGGCGCCAGCGACGAGCTCCACCAGTCCTTCGTGCCCGGACGCGACGCCTCGCTGGCGGATCTGGCTGCGGACGCGATCGGTGCGGGTCTGGGCGCCTTCGCGCTCTATCTCGTCGCTCGGTTCACAACGTGGGTGCGCCGTGATACCGGCGGCCCATGATCCGCACGACCGCGATCCCGCTCGTCTTCCTGATCGCTTGCTCGGGAGCAAACAAGGAGCTGGCCGAGGAGAAAGAGATGCCGCCGCCGACAGCGATGAAGCCGGAGCAGCCTGAGGCGAACACCGGCGAGACCCGTCGCGAGGTCGTCACCGAGGAGCTTTTCGGTCATCCGATCCGGGATCCGTACCGCTGGCTCGAGGACGCGAGCCAGGACGAAGTGAAGACGTGGATGACCGACGAGAACGCCAAGGCGCGGAAGTACCTCGACGGTCTGCCGGAGCGGGAGGCGCTGGCAGCGCGGCTCAAGGAGCTCATCTACGTGGAGGCGCGGGGCGCGCCGGTCGAGCGCGGCGGCCGCCTCTTCTACTGGAAGAAGGGCGCGGACCAGGAGAAGGCGGTGCACTTCGTCAAGCTGCCCAAGCAGACGGAGAAGGTGCTCCTCGATCCGAACGAGATGAGCACCGACGGCTCCGTCAGCATCGGCGACGTCGTCCCGAGCCACGACGGCAAGCTGGTGGCGTACATGCTCAAGGCGAACAACGCCGACGAGTCCGACCTCCACGTGATGGAGACCGACAGCAAAAAGGAGATCGATCTGCTCCCCGGGCTCCGCTACACCACGCCCTCCTGGACGCCCGACGGCAAAGGCTTCTTCTACACCTGGATCCCGAAGGACTCGACCATCGCCGAGACCGATCGCATGGGCTACGCCGAGATCCGCTACCACCGGATCGGTGACGACGTGGCCAAGGACGAGGTGTTCCGGGAGAAGACGGGCGATCCGCGGAAGTGGCAGGGCGCCAACGTCAGCGAGGACGGGAAGTATCTGTTCGCCACGATCGCGTACGGCTGGTCCGAGATGGACGTCTACGTGATGAGCCTGAAGGACAAGGCGCGGACGTGGCTGCCGCTGGCGGTCGGTACCAAGGCGACCTATTCGGTCGACGAGTACAAGGACGTCTTCTACGTCGCCACCGACGACGAGGCCCCGAAGAAGCGCGTCTTCTCGGTGAACCCGAAGAAGCTGGAGCGGAAGGACTGGAAGCTCATCATCCCCGAGGATCCGAACGCGGTGATCAACGAGATCGCGATCGTGGGGAAGAAGCTGGCGATCCTGTACCTCGAGAACGCCTCCTCCAAGCTCGAGGTGTTCGAGCTGTCAGGGAAGAAGGTCCGCACTGTCCCGCTGCCGGAGATCGGGACGGCGACCACGCTGATCGGCCGTCAGGAGAGCGACACCGCCTACTTCCTCTTCTCCTCGTACACGATCCCCTGGGAGGTCCACGAGACCTCCGTGAAGACCGGCAAGACCTCGCTGTTCGCGAAGCCCGACGTGCCGATCGATCCCAGCGGGCTCGAGGTGAAGCAGGTCTGGTATCCCTCGAAGGACGGCACGAAGATCTCGATGTTCATCGTCGCCAAAAAGGGGCTCCCGCTCGACGGCGACAACCCCACGCTGCTCTACGGGTACGGCGGCTTCAACATCTCGCTCACGCCCGGCTTCAACCCGATGCTGATCCCGTGGCTCGAGCGGGGCGGGGTCTACGCGGTGCCCAACCTACGGGGCGGCGGCGAGTACGGGGAGGCCTGGCATCAGGCGGGGATGGGGAAGAACAAGCAGAACGTGTTCGACGACTTCATCGCGGCCGCCGAGTTCCTGATCCACGAGAAGTACACGAGCCGGCCGCACCTCGCGATCGAGGGACGCTCGAACGGCGGGCTGCTGGTGGGCGCCGCGATCACGCAGCGTCCGGATCTCTATGCGGCCGTGATCTGCGGTGTGCCGCTCCTCGACATGGTGCGCTACCACCTGGTGGGCATCGGCAAGGCGTGGATCCCGGAGTACGGGAGCCCTGAGGTGAAGGAGGAGCTCGAGACGCTCCTCGCTTACTCGCCCTATCACCACGTGAAGGAGGGCACCGAGTATCCGGCGCTGCTGATGCTCTCGGCCGACAGCGACGATCGCGTGGACCCGATGCACGCGCGGAAGTTTCACGCAGCGATCGGACATGCGTCGAGAAGCGGCCAGCCGAACCTGCTGCGGATCGAGATGCACTCCGGGCACGGCGGCGCCGATCTGCGGCGCTCGTTCCTCGATCAGTCGGTCGACGAGCTGTCGTTCCTCCTCTCCGAGACCCAGAAGCCGGCGCAGGGCGGGGCACAGGCGAGGCGGTGAGCGAGCTCGACCACTGGCATCCGGTGGCACTCTCGGAGGCGCTGGGCGCCGGGCCGACGGCGGTCGAGCTGGTGGGCCAGCCGATCGTCCTCTTTCGCACCCGCTGGGGTGAGGTGGGTGCGCTGTTCGATCGCTGCCCGCACCGCGGGATGCAGCTCTCCAAGGGCTGGGTCGAGGAGGCCCGGCTGGTCTGTCCCTACCACGGGTGGTCGTACGACGTGCGCGGGCTCGGTGCCTCGCCCGCCACGCCGTCGGTGAAGGTCTGCGCCGAGCACTTCGAGGCGAAGGAGCGGCTGGGCGCGATCTGGATCCGACGAGCTGGCGCGGCCACCGCCTTCCCGGAGATCGAGCGCGCCGGGTTCGATCACATGGCGACGATGATCCACCGCGTGAACCGCCCGCTGGAGCTCGTGCTCGACAACTTCGTCGAGGTCGAGCACACCGCGACGACCCACTGGCTGCTCGGCTACGCGCGGGAGGCGATCGCAGAGGTCACCACCCGGGTCGAAGCCACGGAGAGCTCGGTGCGCGTCTTCAACCGCGGGCCGCAGAAGAAGGTGCCCAAGCTGTTGATGAAGATCTTCGACATCCACGAGGGCGATCACTTCATCGACGACTGGACCACGTACTTCTCGCCGATCCACACCGTATATCGACAGTACTGGATCGACGGGAAGACCGAAGCCCAGCGGCGCGACGTGCTGTTGACGGCGGCGTTCTTCGTCCCGCGTCGCGAGCACGTCACGGACATCGTGACCTTCATCTTCGCGAACGAGGCCAAGCGGCCGCTGCCGCCGCGGCTGGTCAAACCGGTGGTGCGGTACATCGCGGATCAGGAGATCGAGCGCGACCGGCGGATGATCGAGCAGCTCGCGCCGGAGGTGGGCGCGAGCCTCGACGGCCTGAAGCTGGGGCGATTCGACGCAGTGCTGCGGCAGAATCGCCAGCGGATCGATCGGATCTATCGGGCAAGGAGCGTGTAGCGCGTAAGCGCTCACGCGACCCCGGTGCGGGTCCGGGTCCCGGTCCCGGTCCGGGTCCCGATCTGAAGATGGCTGCCTTGAGTCAGACGCTCGCGACGGTCGCGAGCTTCGATCGGTAGAGCTTGAGCAGGTTGTGGGTGAGGCAGACGAGCGTCCCCTCGGCTCGTACCTTGAAGAAGGAGCGTAGCGAGAACCGGCGGAATCCTCGTGCCCCTTTGATCTGTCCGAGCGCCGGTTCGACGATACTCTTCCTGCGGGCAAGCAGCGCGATCATCATTCGAGGCGAGTACGGTCGCTCGCCTCGCGGGTCCTTGGACTGGATCGAGATCTCGATCGCGCTCAGCTCTACCCCATCGACGACGTCCAAGACGAAGTACGCGAGATGATTTTCTGGGAGCCACTCGAGAGGGGACGGCGGGAGCAAGAACGATTGTCTCGGAGTCCAAGAACGGTATTGCTTCGCCACGAAACCATGGGATCAAGTCCAGGCGTCGAAGTCGATCCGCCCAACGATCGATTCCAGACGAAACGACCTCCAAGAACTTCTGCTGGTCAAAGTGGACGAGCTACCGCAAGCTAGCTTGCATGGTCACTTTCGATCACGAGAAGCTCGAGGTCTACCAGCTCGCCGTCGAGTATGCCGACATCGCTGAAGAGATCGCACAAGAACTGTAACCCGGTCACGCTCACGTCCGCGATCAGCTTCGGCGGGCATCCGATTCCATCGTGAACAACACCGCCGAGGGCGCCGGAGAGTTCAATCCACCTGAGAAGGCTCGCTTCTACCGGATGGCACTTCGCTCTGGCACCGAAAGCGCCGCCTCACTCCACACCTGCTTGAGGCGCCGACTCGCCAACGAGCAGAAGGTCCAAGCCGCCACAGCCAAGCTCAAGCGCGTTGTCGAGAGGCTCACGCGCCTCATCAAGTCGATGAACGCACGCCGGGCTGCATGATCGCCATCGGGACCGGACCGGACCGGGACCCGGACCGGGCTCGCGGTAGCGCTACGCGCTACACGCTCCTAGGTCCGACGTCGCTTCTCCGACTCGTGGATCGTCTGGAGGAGTCCCGTCGCCCGGAGGTAGAGCCCCTTGAAGCGGACCTCCTTTTTGTCGACCTTGGCCGACTCGTGGAGCGGGAACAGCTCGGCTCGCTCGCAACGGCGGGCGAAGTCCTCGTAGTCCTGGACGTTCTCGCGGACGTGGGCCAAGAGCAGCTCGGCCACCCGCTGCCCCTCGGTGGACAGGGAAGGGTCGTACCTCGCCGCCAGGCGCGCGTTGATTTGGTTCGCCCGAACGAAGGCTTGGGCGATCGGATCGGCCTCTAGGTCACCCATATCGTATAGGCGGGACAGGACTCGAACCTGCGGCCATCGCCGTGTAAAGGCGACGCTCTACCCACTGAGCTACCCGCCTGCTGGCCGGTGTCCTACCACGGCGCCGACGCCCAGCGCCATGCCTCCGACGATCGACCGACAGTCGGTCGGCGGAGAGTTAGGTACGAAGCCAATGGGGCAGGGTGTTGCCCGACCCGACTTGGAGCTCTCGATGTACGAAGCTGAGGTCCTATCGCCGAGAGATCGTCGAGGTGACCCGGATCGCTTTGGTCCCTACCGGATCGTCGAACGGATCGCCAGCGGCGGGATGGCCGAGATCTACAAGGTCGTCCACCCGGCGGCCCCTGATCATTTGTACGCGCTGAAGCGGATCCGCTCCGACTACGACGACGACATCGAGTTCAAGCGGATGCTGATGGACGAGGCGAAGATTGCGTCCGTCCTCAACCATCCGAACATCGCGCAGGTCCTGGACGTCGTTCAGGACGACGGTCTGTTGGGCCTGATCCTCGAGTACGTCGACGGACATGACCTCGGGAAGATGAAGAAGCACCTGAAGGATCGGGAGAGCGGCTTCTCGCTCGAGCTCGCGATCCACATCGTGAAGAAGGTCCTCGAGGGCCTCGACTACGCGCACAATTCCAAGGACGAGAACGGCGAGTACCTCAACGTCGTCCACCGCGACGTCTCCCCCGGCAACGTGATGATCGATCTGCGCGGCCAGGTGAAGATCGTCGACTTCGGGATCGCGCGGGCGCAGAACCGGCTGGCCAAGACCGAGGCTGGCAACGTGAAGGGCAAGTTCCGGTACATGTCGCCGGAGCAGATCAAGGGCGGTGTCACGGGACCGGCCACCGACGTCTACTCGACGGCGATCGTCCTCTGGGAGCTGCTCGCCGGGCGCAGGATCTACGACGAGGTCAGCGTCGCCCAGCTCATGATCCGGGTGGCCAACGCGCAGGTGCCGTCGCTCAATGACGCCCGGCGCGGGCTACCGAAGAACCTCCACAAGGTCTTCAAGAAGGCGACCGTCCTCGACGAGGAGGAGCGCTACGCCTCTGCGCGCGCCTTCGCCGACGCCCTCGACAGCGTCCTCCACGAGTACGACGCCGAGCGGTGCCGCCGCGAGCTCGAGTCGATCGTCCGCGACGCCACGCAGCGGGAGCAGAAGGGCCGCTTCGAGCAGGCGGTGGCGCGGGCGCGGATCGCCGCGGAGAACGACCTCGAGAACGCGATCCTCTCCGCGCTGGAGGACCCGGATCGGGTGGAGCGCGTCGAGGGCGAGGCCCGGTCGGCCGAGCCGATCACCGGGCCGATGCCGCGGACGCCGAGCCCGGCGTCTCCCGCCGACAGCTTCTGACGCTTGGGAGGATATGCCGCTTCACGCCGGACTTGGCGCGATCGGTGGGATTGGGATCGATCCCCATTTGGGTGCCTTTGCCATCGCGCTATCAAGCGAGCTCCATGCCCACTGCATGCCGCGCCGCTTGTCGTCGTACCGAAGTTAGTGTGACTGCTCAGGCTGCTTCTCGACCTCGGCGGTGGTGACCGGCGCGCGCAGCTTCATGAAGAACGAGTCGGGATCGTCGAGGACCAAGGCGTGCTTCAGGACCTCGTCCATGTGATCGACGCAGATCATCTCGACGTCCTCGAGCACCGATTTGGGGATCTCCTGGAGGTCCCGCTCGTTCTCCCGCGGGATGAGGATCGTCAGGAGCTTGGCGCGGTGCGCTGCCAGCGCCTTCTCCTTGAGCCCGCCGATGGGCATGATGCGCCCGCGGAGCGTGATCTCACCGGTCATGGCGATGCTTCGCTTCACGGGGATGCGCGTAAGCGCGGAGACCAGCGAGGTGGCCATGGTGATGCCGGCGGAGGGGCCGTCCTTCGGCATGGCGCCCTCGGGCACGTGAATGTGCACGTCGATGGTCTGGTAGAAGTTGCGATCGAAGCCGAGGAAGTCCGCGCGCGAGCGTACGTAGCTCATGGCCGCCTGCGCCGACTCCTGCATCACGTCGCCGAGCTTGCCGGTGATGATCAGCTTGCCCTTGCCGGGCATGATCGTCACCTCGATCATCAGGATCTCGCCGCCGACCGAGGTCCAGGCGAGCCCGTTCACCAGCCCGATCTCGTCGCGCTCTTCGGCCTGTCCGTGACGGAAGCGCTCGACGCCCAGATACTTGGGGACGCGCTTCTCGGTGATCTTGATCTTCTTCTCCTTCTCGTTCTTGTTGCGGGACTTCACCACCTCGCGGGCGACCTTCCGGCAGATGCTGGAGACCTCGCGCTCGAGGGAGCGCACGCCGGCCTCGCGCGTGTAGCGGCGGATGACCAGCGTGAGCGACTGATCGCTGAAGGTGATGTCGACGCCCCCGAGGCCGTTCGCCTCCAGCTGCTTCGGAACCAGGTATTTGCGACCGATCGCCAGCTTCTCGGGCTCGGTGTAGCCCTCGAGCCGGATGATCTCCATGCGGTCCTGGAGCGGCGGTGGGATGCCGTTGGTCGTGTTCGCGGTGGCGATGAACAGCACCCGCGAGAGGTCGTAGTCGAGATCGAGGTAGTGATCGTTGAAGGCGTTGTTCTGCTCGGGATCGAGGACCTCGAGCAGCGCCGACGACGGGTCTCCCCGGAAGTCCATCGACATCTTGTCGACCTCGTCGAGCAGGAACACCGGGTTGCTGGAGGCGGCGCGCTTGAGTGACTGGATGATCTTGCCGGGCATCGCGCCGATGTACGTGCGCCGGTGCCCGCGGATCTCCGCCTCGTCGCGCACGCCGCCGAGCGACATGCGGATGAACTTCCGTCCCATCGCGCGGGCGATGCTCTTGGCGAGCGAGGTCTTGCCGACGCCGGGCGGACCGACCAGGCACAGGATCGGGCCCTTGGGCCGCTCCACCAGCGCCTGTACCGCGAGGTGCTCGACGATCCGCTCCTTCACCTTCTTGAGCCCGTAGTGGTCCTCCTCGAGCACGGTCTCGGCGTGCTCGATGTCGAGGTTGTCGTCGGTGTACTCGCCCCACGGGAGCGCCAGCACCCAGTCGACATAGTTGCGGACCACCGTCGCCTCCGCGCTCATCGGCGACATCATCTTCAGCTTGCGCAGCTCGGCCCGGGCGCGCTGCTCGGCCTCCTTGGAGAGCTTCTTCTGGGCGATGCGTTCATCCAGCTCCTGGAGCTCGTTCTTGAACTCGTCGCGTTCGCCGAGCTCCTTCTGGATCGCCTGCATCTGCTCGTTGAGGTAGTACTCCTTCTGCGTCTTCTCCATCTGCTTCTTGACGCGGGTCCGGATCTTCTTCTCCACCTGGAGAATCTCGATTTCGGCCTGCATGAGCTCGTGGAGGCGCTCCAGGCGGCGCACCGGTGAGGCGCTCTCGAGCAGCGACTGCTTGTCCGGGAGCTTGAGGGTCAGATAGCAGACGATCGTATCGGCGAGCTTCGACGGATTCTCGATCCCCGACACCACCGAGAGCGTCTCGGGCGGGATGCGCTTGTTGAGCTTGACGTACTGTTCGAACGTCGACTGCACGCTTCGGATCAGCGCCTCCAGCTCGATGCTGTCCTCGGGCTCGAGCTCGAAGGCCTCGTAGTCGACGGTGAAGAAGCGATCGGTGTCGGTGTAGCGGAGGATGCGCGCGCGCTGCTTGCCCTCGACCAGCACCTTGACGGTGCCGTCAGGGAGGCGGAGCAGCTGGATGATCGCGGCGATCGTTCCGACGTCGAAGATGTCCTCCGGGACCGGCTCGTTGGTCTTCGCCTTCTTCTGAGCGGCGAGCAGGATCTCCTTCGAGGAGCGCATCGCCTCCTCGAGGGCGGCGATCGACTTCTCGCGGCCCACGAAGAGCGGGACGACCTGATGGGGAAAGACGATGATGTCCCGGAGCGGGAGGAGGGGCGCGGTGCGCTTGGCCATATGCGCGGTCATCGTTACACCGCGCAGGCCATGGTGCAACCGGCCGGTTCTATTCGGAGAAGGAGAAATCCACCCGAAGCACTTGCCCCTTGGTGACCTTGACCTCGAACTCCTGCTCGTCTCCGCCCTTCGTCAGGCGGATCGTGTGCTTACCGGCCTGGGCCTTGGTGAACTTCAGGTCGCCGGCCGAGCCGAGCTTCTTGCCGTCGAGGAACACCAGGGCGGCCGGAGGTGAGACGTTCCACTCGATGCCTGTCTTGTTTTCGGCTTTTTTCGCGCTGACTGGATGCGAAGAGGATGCGATCGCCGGCAGCGCGGCCGTCGAAAACAGCACCACGAGTGCGAAGAGAAATCGGCGCATGGGCGGACCTTGACCCCGTTGCGCCCGATTCGGCAAGCCCGGCTAGGAGCGTGTAGCGCGTAGCGCTACCGCGAGCCCGGTCCGGGTCCCGGTCCCGGTCCCGGTCCCGATGGCGATCATGCAGCCCGGCGTGCGTTCATCGACTTGATGAGGCGCGTGAGCCTCTCGACAACGCGCTTGAGCTTGGCTCTGGCGGCTTGGACCTTCTGCTCGTTGGCGAGTCGGCGCCTCAAGCAGGTGTGGAGTGAGGCGGCGCTTTCGGTGCCAGAGCGAAGTGCCATCCGGTAGAAGCGAGCCTTCTCAGGTGGATTGAACTCTCCGGCGCCCTCGGCGGTGTTGTTCACGATGGAATCGGATGCCCGCCGAAGCTGATCGCGGACGTGAGCGTGACCGGGTTGCAGTTCTTGTGCGATCTCTTCAGCGATGTCGCATACTCGACGGCGAGCTGGTAGGCCTCGAGCTTCTCGTGATCGAAAGTGACCATGCAAGCTAGCTTGCGGACTCCGAGAAGGACCCGCGAGGCGAGCGACCGTACTCGCCTCGAATGATGATCGCGCTGCTTCTGTACGCCTACTGCACCGGCATCTATTCGTCGCGGAGGATCGCGCGGGCGACCTACGAAGACATTCCATTCCGGGTGCTGGCTGGAGAAAGTCATCCCCACTTCACGACGATCAACGAGTTTCGGCTCGTCCACCTGGAGGCACTGAAAGCGCTCTTCCTCGAAGTCCTGAAGCTTTGCCAGAAAGCAGGTTTGGTGCGGCTCGGACACGTCGCACTCGATGGCTCGAAGGTGCAGGCGACGCGAGCAAGCACAAGGCGATGACCTACGAGCGGATGGCCGAGGAGGAGAAGCGGCTGTCTCTCGAGATCGAAGAACTGCTGGAGCGAGCGCGCACGATCGACCAAGAGGAAGACGAGCGGCTGGGCGTTGAAGAGACTGAAGAGGACATCCCAGCGGAGCTCGCTCGCCGTGAATCCCGCCTTGCCCGCATTCGAGAAGCGAAGGCTGCGCTGGAACAGGATGCCGCCAGGGCTCGCGCGGAGAAATTGCGCAGGCAAGCCGAAGAGCAGCAGAGCAAAGCGGATGATGCTCTTGTGGATCGGGTGGAGCAGAAGCGAGCGAGAACTCGAGCCGAGAAGGCAAGAGCGCAGGCTGACCAGCTCGAACCATCCCCAGACCCGACTGAACGAAATGATGGATGGCCGCATCATCGCGTCTGACTCAAGGCAGCCATCTTCAGATCGGGACCCGGACCGGGACCGGGACCCGGACCGGGGTCGCGTGAGCGCTTACGCGCTACACGCTCCTAGTCCTCGGAGATGTCCGGGAGCACCGCCAAAACCGCAAGACCGGTCTGCTCTTCGAATTCGCCGGCGTCGAGGAACGTCTGACGTAAGGCCTCGCGAAGGGTCGCCAGGACGATGCCCAAGAGCGCGGTGATCGCCATGCCGAGCGTCGCGAACTTACCCATGTCGGGCGAGCTCGGGATCTCGGGAACGCGGGCGGGATCGACGAGGGTGAAGTTCTCCTGGAAGCTGCCCTCGTTGACCTTTCGATCGTCGTCGCCCTTGGCGCGGCGCTCCTGGAGCGCGGTGTACTGGGACTGGAGCGAGCCGGCCTCGATCGTGAGGTCCGCCCACTCGCGCTGGAGCTCCGGATTCTTGATCGCCTTCCGCTGCAGCTGAACCTTCTGCTCGTTGAGACGCACGATCTCGGCCTTGGCGGAGCTGATGCAGTCGGCCTGGTTGAGCGGTGCCTTGGGCTCGCCGCTGCCAGCCTCGGCCTGCGCGGCATCGCACTTCTTCTGGAGGGTCACGTACTCCTGCTTGGCTGCGATCACCGTGGGGTGGCTGGCGGTGTACTGCTGGAGGAGGTTGTCCACGTTGCGCTTCGCGGATTGGGCCTCGAGACAGATCGGGACCTGGCGCTTGGGCTTGGCGATCGGCGGCGCGCCCGCGTAGCAGCGCTTGAGGTTGAGCTCGGCCCGCTTGATGTCGGCCTCGGCGGCGGCCACCGGTGAGTTCTGCGGGATGAAGTCGGGGACGCTCACGGCAATCGTCGGGTGCTCGGCCTTGAACTTGAAGAGCTTCTTCTGCGCCTTCCTGAGCTTGGGCTCGAGCTCGAGGATCGCGCTGTCGAGCGCCTCGGCCTGCCGGCGATACGGCGAGTCGAGGAGGTTGCCGAGCTTGGCCAGGACGCGCTCGGTGGCGAACGCCACCACCCGCTGGCACTCGACCGGATCCTTCGACAGGTACGACACGCCGATCGATCCCGACTGCTGGTTGACGGCGAGCTCCTGGCGCATGCGGCGGAGCGCCATCTCGTAGGGCAGGCTCATCCGAGTGCTCCCGAAGAGGTCGAGCTCGTTGATCATCAGCATCATCTCGCCGTCGGCGTTGAGGTCGCGCATCGCGCGGTTGACCAAGGTGCGCACGAAGACCTCGTCCATCGCGTCGACGCGGATGGCGATGGTGGAGCTCGAGGCGTAGGTCTTCGGGGTGGTCTTGTAGACGAGGACGGTGATCGCGAGGCCGATGAACGCGATGGAGGCGAGCAGCAGCTTCTGTCGCATCAGGATGCGGCGGGCCAGGATGAACGGGTCGACCTGGACCCGGATCCCTCCCAGATCAAACTCCTTGCCCTTTTTGGCCATCGCCTGGACACATACCATGGGTATGGGGACCGTAGTCAGTCTCGACGGCGTCCTGGTCGCTCCCGAGGAGGCCCGTATCTCCGTGTTCGACCGTGGGTTTCTGTACGGGGACTCGGTGTACGAGGTGGTCCGGGCCTACCGCGGGGTGCCCTTCGAGCTGGCGGCGCACCTGGCCCGGCTGGAGAGCTCGGCCGCCCGGATCGGCATGGCCCTGACGGTGGCGCTCGACACGATCGCCCAGGAGATCGGGGCGGCCCGGCGCGCGACCGGCCACGACGAGGCCTATCTCCGGATCATCGTCACGCGCGGGGCGGGCCCGCTCGGGCTCGACCCCAACCTGGCGCTGGATCCGCAGCGCATCATCATCGCCATGCCGGTGCAGGCGCCGCCCGCCGCCGTCTACGAGCGCGGCGCCAACGTGGTGCTCACCTCCGTCCGCCGCAACCTGCAGGCCGCGATCGACCCGCGCGCCAAGACCGGCAACTATCTCAACAGCGTGATGGCGGTGGCCGAGGCGAAGCGGCGCGGCGCATTCGAGGCGATCATGCTGGATCACCGTGACTTCGTGACCGAGGGCGCGTCGTCGAACGTGTTCTCGGTGGTGGGCGGCGCAGTCCTGACCCCGCCGCTCGACGCCGGCATCCTGGAGGGGGTCACGCGGAGCGTGGTGCTGAGGGTGGCCCGCGAGGCCGGCATCCTGGTCCTGGAGGTGCCGCTCACCGCGCCGATGCTCGAGCAGGCCGACGAGGTGTTCATCACCTCCTCGATCCGGGAGATCGTCCCGATCGTGAAGGTCGACGACACGCGGATCGGCGACGGCCGGCCCGGCCCGGTCACCGGACGGATCCGCGGGCTGTTCGCCGAGCACGTCGAGCGCTACGTGAACGACCACACCTGACCGACGTCGGTCGCGGGCAGGCGATCCGGATCCCACAGCGCGATCAGCTCGGCCGCCGAGATCGCGGTGCCGGACGGCACCAGGTTCAGGCTGGCGGCGAGGTCTCCGATCACGGCCTCGGGCGTGCGTCCGGCGGCGCGCTGATCCGCGATCGCGACGGCGCCGTCGCGCTTGGCCAGGCGCTTGCCCTCGGGGCCGAGGACCAGCGGGACGTGGAGCGTGGACAGAGCCTGCGAGTCGGGCTCGAGGAGGCGGCGCAAGAGAAGTTGACGCGGGGTCGACCATAACAGATCGGCGCCGCGCACGATCGAGGTGACGCCCTGCTCGAGGTCGTCGACGGTGACGGCGAGCTGATAGGCCCACATGCCGTCGGCGCGCAGGAGCACGAAGTCGCCGACCGCCTCGAACACGTTCTGCTCGATCGAGCCGCGCAGGCGATCGACGTGAACGACGGCGTCGGCCGGCTGGGTGCGGAGGCGGATCGCGGGGGTCCGATCGGGGCGGAGGCCCGTGCCCGCGCGGCAGATGCCGGGGTAGCGCGGGCCGTCGTCGCTGGCTCCGTGGGGCGCCGAGGAGGCCAGGGCGATCTCCCTCCGGCTGCAGGTGCACGGATAGATGCGGTCCAGGCCCTCGAGCGCCGCCAGCCCCGCGCGATACCGATCGAACCGGTCTGTCTGGTGGACGGGCTCGCCGTCCCATCCGAGACCGAGCCACTCGAGGTCACGACGGAGGGCATCGGACGCCCCCGGCACGGTGCGCGCCAGGTCGATGTCCTCGATCCGGAGCAGGAGCCGGCCGCCGGCGCGCCGAGCGTCGAGCCACGCCGCCAGACAGGTGCGCGCCACCCCGAGGTGGATCCGTCCCGTGGGGCTGGGTGCGAAGCGACCGACATACCCGGCCACGACGCCAGCTTGACACGGACTCCGGCCCGTCGTCAGACGCAATCGTTGAAGATCCACCACCTCAACTGCGCAACGATGTGCCCGTTCGGCGGCCGGCTGGTCAGCGGTGATCGGGGCAAGAACGCGCGCCTCGTCTGCCATTGCCTGCTCATCGAGACCGAGGTCGGCCTGGTGCTGGTCGACACCGGGTTCGGGACGGCCGACTGCATCCACCCGGAGCGCCTCTCGCGCGAGGTGCGGACGTTCGCGCGTCCGCTGCTCTCGATCGCCGAGACCGCGCGCCGCCAGATCGAGACGCTCGGCTTCAAGGTGGACGACGTGCGGCACCTGATCCCGACGCACCTGGATCTCGACCACGCCGGCGGCCTACCCGACTTCCCCGATGCGGTCGTCCACAGCCATCGCGCCGAGAAGGAGGCGGCCCTCGACCCGCGCACCCTGTTCGAGAAGAAGCGATACATGAAGCAGCAGTTCGCGCACGGACCGAAGTGGAGGACGTACGAGGAGGGCGGAGAGCCGTGGTTCGGCTTCCCGGCGGTGCGCGCCCTCGAGGGGCTGCCCCCGGAGATCCTGCTGGTGCCGCTGTTCGGGCACACGCGCGGTCACTGCGCCGTCGCGATCGACCGGGGTGATCGCTGGGTGCTCCACTGCGGTGACGCGTACTTCTTCCGCGGTGAGAAGGAGGCCGAGCCGCGCTGCCCACTGGGGCTCGGGCTCTTCCAGCGCTTGGTCGCCGTCGACGAGAAGCGACGTCAAGAGAACCAAGCCCGGCTCCGCGAGCTCGCGGAGAAGGAGTCGGCGCGTGTGTTGATGTTCTGCGCACACGATCCGGCGGAGTATCGCGACCTCGCCGGTTGATGATCCCGCTCCTCCTCACCGTCTCGATGGCCGCGCTGCCGGAGCGGCTCGAGCTCGCGTTCGAGCAGGCGCCCGGCGGATGTGCGCTGGATGTCCGGCTGCCCCGATCGATCGGACGGTACGTGCCGCGGCTGGCGATCGGCGCCGGCTCGAGTGGGGCCGGCACCTGGCGGCTCTCGGTGTCGTCGTCGCCGGGCGAGGTGGCGCTGGTCCTCTTCGACGATCGCGGCGAGGCCGCGCTCCGGCGGACGCTCAAGAGCCCTCCGGAGGCGTGTGCGGCCACCGCCGACGGGATCGGGTTGATCCTGGAGCGCTATCTCCGCGATCTCGGGTACGAGACCGGCTTCGAGCCGCTGCCTCCGCCTCCGCCTCCGCCCGAGCCGCCTCCGCCTCCGCCTCCGCCCCCCGAGTCGCCTCCGCCTCCGCCTCCGCCTCCGCCTGCGCCGCCTCCGCCCGAGCCGCCGCCGCCCGAGATCCGCACGGCCACCGTGGCGCCCCTGGTGATCGGGCTCGACCTGGCGGCCGGCGCCGCGCTCGAGGTCTCGGCGTCCGCGCCGCGGCTGGGCGGGCAGCTCCAGCTGGGCCTTTCGCTGGGGCCGGGGCGGATCGAGCTCTCGCTGTTCGGCCTGGCGCTGGTGCCGGGCGCCGCCCGGGTGCGGGTCGGCGGCGCGGCGATCGGTGACTACCAGGTCTGGTCCGCCGGCGGCCTAATCCAGGGCGGCGCCTGCCTCGACGCGGCGCCGTTCGCGCTCTGCCTGCTGGCCGGCGGCGGCGTCGAGCGGATCCAGGGCCAAAGTAACGCGGCGCGGCTCTTCCTTCAGGCCACCGGCCACCAGTGGGGTGGGCGGGTGTCGATCGGGGGCCGAGCGGCGTGGTCCTTCGGTCGATTTCTCCTTTATTTACGCGCGGAAGCGATCCTGCGGCCGGTCGCGTTCCGCTTCCAGGTCGAGGGCGCGGACGAACCCTACCGCGTCCGAGCCGGGGCCGCCTTCCTCGCGCTCGGGGTCGCGTCCAAACTTTTTTGAAGGTGCCGAGGGCGCGGAGCCATTCACCGTCGAGCGGCGTGGAGACCGTGGAGTCAAACGGGATCCTCGCGGTGGTGGAGCGCTGCCGCGCGCGGGATGAAACGGCATGGAAGGAGCTGTACGACGCCCACTTCGAGTACGTGTTGCGCGTGGCGCGACGGCTCGGCACACCCGAGTCCGAGGCGGAGGACGTGGTGCACGACGTGTTCGTGGTGGTGCACCGGAAGCTCGATCGTTTCGAGGGCGGCCGCTTGACCACCTGGCTCTACCGGATCACCGCCAACGTGGTCTCCGACCGGCACCGCAAGCGGCGGGTACGCCGCGCGTTCGAGCCGTTCCTCAGCTGGTTCGGCGCCGAGCCGAGCGAGTCGCCGGAGCAATCGGCCGAGCGCTCGTCGGCGACGCGGGCCGTCGAGCGGGTGCTCGAGCGGATGAGCCCGAAGAAGCGCGAGGTCTTCGCGCTGTTCGAGCTGGAGAGCCTCAGCGGCGAGGAGATCGCCGAGCGCACCGGATGTCCGATCAACACGGTATGGACGCGGCTGTATCACGCGCGGAGGCAGTTCCTCGAGATCGCGCGGCGCCTCGGCGTTCTCGATGAGGTGAGCGGGCCATGACCTCGCAGAAAGAGCCGCGCCGGTGGGTGGAGCGCAACGACCTCGAGGGCGATCCGGCGCAGGCCGCCGCGCTCCTCCGTCAGGTCGGAGAGACCCGTTCGAGGCCGGGCGCGCGGGCGCGGGTCTGGTCCCGACTCCAGCGGCCGGCCCGGTCGCGCCGTCCCCTCGCAATGGCCGCGATCGCCGGTGCGGGCCTGGCGGTGATCCTCGGCCTGGCGCTGCGCACGCTCGAGACGCCGGTGGTCGAGGTGGTGGCCGGCCTCGATCGCGTGAAGGTCGAGGCGCGCGCCGGATCCGAGGCGCGCGTGGTGCGGGCGTCCCACGGCGGCGCGAGCATCGTGATCGGTGGCCTGGCGCGCGTCGATCTCCTGCCCGACACCGAGCTGATCGCGACGACTCGCGCGCACGAGGTCGCCATCGAGCTCATCGCCGGCGGGATCGTCGCGACGCCGCTCGAGGGCGAGCTGGCGACCGTGCGCGTGTCGGCGCAGCCCTACTCGATCGAAGGCGAGCGCCTGGAGGCGCGCGTGGTTCGGGTGGGCACCCAGGACGTCGAGGTCGAGGTGATCGCCGGCGACGCGGAGGTGACGGGACCGTCCGGGGGTCGCCGGCTGCGCGCGGGCGAGGTGTTCGGATCCGCGCCCACCACCGCCGCGCTGACGCCGCCGCCCGCGCCCGCGCCCGAGCCCGAGCGCCCGCCGGAGCCTCCCCGGGCAAAGCCCCGCCGGCGCGTGAGGGTGCGGACCGTCGAGCCGGCCGTCGTCGCGCCGAACCCCGAGGCGCCGGTACCCGAGGTTACGCCTGCGATCCCCGAGGGACCCGACTGGGACGCCCTGTACCGCGAGGCGACCGAGACGCGCGATCCCGACCACGCGATCGCGCTGTTCGATCGGCTGGCGACGAGCGGCACGCAGTGGAGCGAGGTGAGCGCGTTCCAGTCGGCGCGGCTTCAGATGCAGCGCGGCCGGTGCGCGGAGGCGATCGATCGCCTCCGATCGTTGATCGGCGGCACGTACGATCCGGAGGTCCGGCTGGACGTGATCGAGTGCCGGCTGCAGCTCGCGGACCTCGGCGGCGCGGAGCGCGATCTCGACGCCTTCCTCCGGATTCATCCGGATAGCGAGCGGCAGGCCGACCTGCGCTTCCTGCGGGCGGAGCTGGCGAGGAAGAGCGACCGCTGCGCGGACGCCATCCCGGACTACGAATCGGCACAGAGCTCGCGGCGCGGCGACGACGCACTGTACTTCGACGCCTGGTGTCAGCTCCACCTCGGGCGATCGGCCGCGGGCGTCGAGACGCTCCAGCGGTATCTCGAGCGATTCCCCCACGGGCGTCACGCCGGCGAGGCCCGAAAGAAATTATGAAGGTGCCGGCGCCCTCGCTCCATACACCGACGTCGAAGGAGCTTCGTATGAACAAAAGACTACCCACAGCACTCATCTCGGCGGGCCTGGTGCTCGGCCTCGCCGGTTGCAAGGACGAGAGCACTTCCCTCGGTCAGGTCTACATCAAGCAAGCGCTGGTGAGCGCCTCCATGGGCGGCTCACTGGCCGTGACGCAGGCCGACTGCGACGCCGGCTCGGCCTACTGCGCCTACGTCGGCACGAGTGTCGTGATCCCTCGCGGCGCGCTGTCGACGGACACCGACATCACCATCGGCGTCGGCGAGGACACCACCGGGCGCAACGGCAACACGGTCGGCCCGGCGATCGACTTCGGACCGAGCGGCACCACGTTCTCCTCGCCGGTCGAGATCACGATCCCGGTGGAGACGGCGCTCGACAAGGACCTGCTGCGTGTCTACGTGACCCAGGCGGACGGCACCAAGAGCGTGCTGATGCCGCATCAGATCGCGTACAACCCGATCAACAAGACGGCGCGCTTCCTGGTCGGTCACTTCACCACGTTCCAGTGCGGCCAGGGGACCGATCCCTGTAGCGACGTCGACGGGTGTCCCGGCGGCGTCTGTGAAAATGGACAGTGTACCGACCCCTGCGAGCCGGCTGACTGTGGTCTGATGCCCGGCATCCCCACCTGGACCTGCGACGACGGCACGGTCGGCGGATTCACCGGCCAGTGCGAGCGGCAGGCCGACGGGAGCTGCGGCTGGGACATCAACAACTGCGAGGATCCGTGCATCCTGATCTGCCAGCCCGACGCGAACGGTGACTGCGCGTCCGTGTGCAACACCAACTGCGGAGGCCAGGCCTGCCCGCCCGGAAGCACCTGCGATCCCACCACCAACAGCTGCGTGAACGACTGTGTCTGCCCGGACGGCACGCTCTGTCAGTTCGGCCCGAACGGCACCGTCTCCTGCGGCGTCCCTCCCGGCTGCGATGCGACGACCTGCCCGCCCGGAAGCACCTGCGACCCGGCGACCGGGAGCTGCATGGGGACCGGATGCGCCTGCCCGGGCGGCGTGCCCTGCACGATCGATCCGAACGGCAACGTGTCCTGCGGCAACGTCTGCGATCCGAACACCTGCCCGCCCGGGAGCGTCTGCGATCCGACCACCGGCGCTTGCATGAACGCGTGCACCTGCCCCGACGGCCAGACGTGTACGTTCGGTCCGAACGGCACCGTCTCCTGCGGCACTGGCTGCGATCCGAACGCGTGCCCGCCCGGAAGCACCTGCGACCCGGCGACCGGCAACTGCATCGGCTCGTGCGTGTGCCCGGACGGGACGCCGTGCGCGACCGACCCGACGAACGGCACTGTCTCCTGCGGCTCCAACGAGTGCTCGCCCGACGAGTGCGGGCCGCAGCCGGGCCTGGCGACGTGGACCTGTGACGACGGCACGGTCGGCGGCTCCACCGGCCGGTGCCTCCGCAACGCCAACGGTGGCTGCGGCTGGGAGATCATCTGGTGCCCGATGGCGTGCGATCCGACGCTCTGCGGAGGACAGCCTCCGCCGCCGGACCCGAACGACGCCTGCGCCGACGGTACCGTCCCACCGTACGTCTGCGGTCATGATTCGGCCGGCAACTGCGGCTGGACGCGCAGCTGCGGGACCGACCCGAACGGTAACTGAGGCCTCACTTCCCGAGACGGCGGGTGTCGCGAGGGCCGCGGCACCCGCCGTTTCCGTTTTTGGAGGTGATGGATCGATCCATTTCTTCTTGCTTACAAAGGCTGTCACCCTGTTGCTTCTGATCGACAGTCCACTCCGACATCGCGCTTGTTCTCCACTGGCACACCCCGTGCTCTAGCCTCTTCCGCACATCATTTCCGAGGAAGGGAACGAGAGATCATGACGGACGGGAACATCAGCGTTTCAGGCACACACATCCAGAACCTCCAGTTCAACTACAACAAAGAGACAGGCAACATCTCGGACTTGAAGATGCTGGACGCCACCTCCTTGGGTGTGCGGGGCAACCTGAGCGAGAGCGAGCTCAACACGCTCAAGACCCGCCTTCGGGACACCATCGGGGCCGACACCACCGGGACCAAGGAGAAGATCGCGGACAAGGCCGATACCACCGAGACGAAGAAGGCCGAGCTGCCCAAGGCCTACACCAGCTCGGGCCGCTACACGGAAGCAAAGACCGACGCGGACCTCCGCGAAGGCTTCAAGGGTGACAAGGTCACAGCCGAGCAGCAGCGCCTCAAGGATCTCGGCTATGACGTCGGCGACGGCGGCACCAACCACGACGGCGTCGACGGCTTCTGGGGTCCCAAGACGCAGAAGGCGTACGACCAGTACCTGGCCGACACCAAGCGGACGCCCGAGAGCACGACGCCGGACACGAAGACGACCACCACGCCGGACGGGAAGACCAAGCCGACCGATCCGAAGACCACGACGAGCACGCAGCAGCAGGACATCGACGCGCTGCGGGCCGACGCGAAGACCCGGACGAAGTACCAGAAGGTCGACAACCCGGACGAGACCACCAAGGAGCTGGTGCAGGACATCAAGGCCGGCAACACCGACGACATCATCGGGACGCTGACCAACACCCGCAACGCCGACATGAAGGAGATCGACAAGCGGCTCCCGCGCGACCAGAACGGCAACTATACGACCCCGCTCGCCGACGTGGACGGGAACGACTCGGACTTCGCCGACCTCGGCAACAAGATGCTGAAGGGCAATCGCAACGAGGGCGCCGACGCCGCGGCCAACAGCAAGGCGGTCGACGGCTACGCCAAGCAGCTGCTCGAGGCGCGGGAGCAGCCGGGGATCGGACACTACCTCCCCAGCTTCATGGACGGGACCGACGAGGCGAAGATGAACGACGTGTTCGCGACGGCCTCGGGCGCGCAGCTCAAGGAGCTCGACCGCCGCTTCCGCGAAGGCATCAAGACCGACAGCGGCGAAGTCGTGAAGTTCCCGGGCGGCCTCGAGGAGTACGTGAAGTCGGAGATCGGCGAGGGCGCGCACCGCGACATGCTGCTCGCCCAGCTCAACCGGCCGCTGCGCTAGGAACAGGGAGGGATCGGGGAGGATGACGATGCAGAAGCAGACCAACGAGGACATGGTGCTCGCCGATTTCGTGCTCCGGATGGTGATCAAGGAGGAGGAGCGCTTCACGCTGCATCCGCAGGCCCAGGAGGGCTTCAAGGCCGCGCTCGACACGCTGTTCGCCAACCCGAAGCTCGATGCGAAGATGGAGATCGAAGCGCTGGTTCGGCTGGGCTGGATGTTCGAGCGCGATCAGGTGTTCGAGCTCGCCGACGGCATCCTCGGTCTGTTGTCGAAGGACGATCGGGTGCTCAGCACGCTCGGGATCACCGCCAGCGGCAAGACGCGTGAGGTGAAGAGGCAGTTCGCCAAGCTGGCCGGCGCGGAGGAGAAGCTGGCGGCGCCGGTGTTCGGTACGGAGGCCCCGGAGGGTTCGCTCAAGGTCGCCAGCTTCCTCGAGCCGGGACGTGAGATGGGCCGGGCGCCGCGCCGGTCGACGCCCAAGCCCGGCAAGGCGAACGGCAAGCGACGCTTCAAGAGCTGAGGTGCAGGAGCACCCACGCGAGCATCACCGCGCACGCCACCAACGTCACACCGATCCCAATCGCTGCGATCGATCGGATCGGCACGTTCCTCCGCACCTCGGGCCCCAGGTCGTTCGTCGTGGACGAGGTGCGCTCGTTCCAGGTGATCGTGTCGGTGACGATCGGATCGGCGAGCGGGCGGCCGAGTGGCGCACGGAGGACGGTCTCGATCAGGACACTCGGATCCGAGTGACCGAGCGGCGGGACCTTGGCCAGCAGCGGGTCGCCGAGCGCCGAGCGCCGGTTTCCCGGGAGCTGTGCCGAGAGCACGGACGCACTGCGTCCGAGTGACGCCATGAAGCCGGACAGCTTCGCCTCCAGCTCCAGGCCCGGAACCACGCGCTCTCGATAGGCGAGCAGCGCCATCGCGAAGGCGGCCGCGTCGGAGTAGCGGTGGTCTCGATCGCGCGCCACCGCCTTCATCACCAGCCCGTCGAGGTCGGGATCCGACTCCACCAGCTCCGAGAGGTGCGGCACCGAGCTCGAGATCGCGCTGGCGACGATCTCGGTCTCGCTCCAGCCGTCCCGCACGCGCCGGCCGCTCAGAAGCTCGATCAGGATCAGGCCCAAGGAGAAGATGTCCGCCCGTGGATCCAGCGGCTCTCCTCTCGCCTGCTCCGGTGCGACGTAGGCGCTGGTGCCCTCGCAGTGACCGCCCAGATCGATGATCTTCACCCGCCCGTCGTAGGTCAGGATCACGTTGGCGGGGCAGAGGTCGCCATGGACCGAGCCCAGCTGGTGGAGTCGGTGCAGACCGCGGGCCAGCCGGTGCGCGATCTCGAGGGCGAGCGCAGCCGGCATGCGGCGGTGGCTGGTGGAGAGGACGTCGTGCAGCGTCTCACCGTGGAGAAACTCGGTGGCCAAGAATCGTTCTCCCTGGTGATCGAAGCTCTCGAAGGCCTGGATGAGGTGCTCGTGATCGGCCGCCTCCGCGAGCGCGGCCTCCCGCGCGAAGCGCCGCTGCTGCTCGAGGTCGTGCGCACGATCGGCGCAGAGGGTCTTCAGCGCGACCAGTGTGGTGCTCTCGCCGCGGCGCGCCAAATACACGTGCGAGGTGTCGCCGCGCGCCCAGCGGCGGACGATTCGATACGCACCGATGCAACCGGTCTCGGACGAGCCCATGACGGGAGAGTTTCAAGGTAGCGCCCTACGAAGACGGCCATCAATGTGAACGCGGCGCCGTCGGCTCACCTACTCTCGCGACCGCGCCTCGTCGATCTGCTGCATGGCCTGCATGAGGACGAAGCGAGGATCGACGCCGGGCTCGACGTCGCCGGTCGGCGGTGTGTGATCGAAGTCGAAGGCCTCGGCGGCGAGGCGCAGGATCTCGATCAGGCCCGTGATCATGCCGGCTTCGTCGGTGTAGGAGCCCGTGGGCGTGGAGAGCGTATGCAAGTTACCTTGCGAAAACCGGATCGAGGCGCGCGCCTGTCCGCTGGAGACGGTGAGGGTCCCGGTCGCTCGGGTGCTATTGAGGAACTGGATCAGGTCGGGGAGCGCCACGACCGACAGCGACCCACCGATCGAGGTGCCCTCGATCGCCTTCTTCGCCGTTCCGCGCGTGCCGGAGGGGCTCCGGGGGGTGACCTCGGGCCTGGAGGCCTCCAGGAGGCCGGCCAGGGCCCGCTGGATGCGGTCGTTGTCCGGGGCGAGGGCGGAGGCCTGCACCAGCTCCCGCTGGGCGTCGGCGGTGCGGCCGAGGCGGGACAGGAGGAGCCCGAGCCGGTGGTGACCCTCGACGGAGCGCGGATCCATCTCGATCGCGCGCTCGTAGGCCGCCGCAGCCTCGGCGGGCCGGTCGAGCGACTCGAGGACGCGGCCGATCTCGAGCTGGACCGGGGCGACGTTGGGCGCCCTGCGGGCGGCGGCGGCCAGGCGCTCCACCGCCGCGTCGACCTGGCCCGCCTCGCGCAGCGCGCGCCCCAGATGGAGATCGAGCTCCCAAAACGGAGGTGAGCGCTGGGCCACCGCCGACAGCACCTCGATCGCCTCCTTGTGTCGTCCGACGCCCGAGAGGGCAGCGCCGTAGCTGGCGGCGGTGTACGGATCGTTCGGCTCGAGCGCATGGACCGTCCGCCAGGCGCGCAGGCAGCCCTCGCGGTTCCCCAGGCGCTCGTAGACGGCGCCGAGCGTGCGGAGCGCGGCCGGGTGGTGCGGGTCGAGGGTCACGGCGATCTGGAGGTGGTTGGCGGCGTTGGCGTGATCGTCCTGGCCGATGAGGAGCATCGCCAGCTTGAGGTGCGCGGAGGGCGGATCAGGGGCGAGGTCCGCCCACTTCCCGAGGGCCCGCAGGCCGGGCTCCTTGCGGCCCAGCCGGACGAGCAGCGCGCCCAGGAATCCGTAGGCTTCTCCCAGGCCCGCGTCGAGCTCGAGGGCGCGCCGGTACGCGAGCTCGGCGCCCTCCAGATCGCCGAGCGACTCCAGCGACTGTCCGGCGGCGGCGGCGAGGGCGGCCGTGGAATCGCGCTCGACCACCGTCCGGAGCGCGTCGATCGCCTCGTCGTGATCGTGCATCGCGGCCGCCACGCCGAACCGATACCAGCCCTCGGCGTCGTCGCTCTCCTCGGCCCGCTTCTTCAAGCGCGCGAGCGAGGCCACGTTAGGTCAGCCCGTCGAGCGGACGATCGCCGTCGCCGAACGTCTGCACGCCGACGCCGCTCGCGTTCAGCATGCTGATGAAGAGCTCGGAGACCTTCCGGTCTGCGCCGAAGCGGAGGTGACGGCCGCTCCGGATGGCGCCGCCCGCGGAGCCCGCCAGCAGTATGGGCAGGTTCGTGTGCGCGTGCGAGTTGCCGTCCTCGATCTCGCTCGAGAAGAACACCAGCGAGTTCTCGAGCAGCGTGCGCTCCCCCTCCTGGATCGCGCTCATGCGCTGCAGCAGGTACGCGAGCTGATCGACCTCCCAGGTGTCGATCACGGTGAGCTGCTCGAAGTTCACCGGGTTGCCCATGTGGTGCGAGATCTGGTGGTGACCATCGGAGATGTCGAGGTTGCCGTAGACGTGGTTGCTGCCGGCGTTTCCCAGCATGAACGTGATCGCGCGGGTGAGATCGCACGACAGCGCCGTGACCATGAGGTCGGACATGATCCGCACCCGATCCTCGTAGTCGGTGGGCGCGTTGGGTCGCTCCGCCTGGCAGGCCGGGCCCTCGTCGAGCATTTGGACCCGGGTCTCGAGCTCACGGACGCCGGTCAGGTACTCGTCCAACTTCTGGCGGTCGGTGCTGCCGAGCTTCGCCTGCAGCCCGGTGGCCGACTCCTTCACGTAGTCCAGCACGCTGAGTCGATAGAGCTTCCGCTTCCGGGCCGTCTCGGCGGTGGCAGCCGGGTCCCGCCCGGCGAACAGGCGCTCGAAGACGGCCTGCGGGTTCACTTCCTTCGACAGCGGGGTGTTCGAGTCGGCCCAGGAGATGTTGCGGGCGTACGCGCAGGAGTAGCCGGAGTCGCAGTCGCCGGTGCCACCGCCGCCGTCGGTGCCGAGCTGCAGGCTCTTGAAGAGCGTGTCGCCGGCGAGGGCCTCCGCCGCCACCTGATCGACCGAGATCCCGTTGCGGATGTCGGCGCCCTCGGTCTTGAAGGGGTGCGCACAGGTCAGGAACGCGCCGGTGCCGGAGGCGTGATCGCCGGGGCCGTCGGGATAGGCCGGTCGGTTGGCGAGGCCCGTGATCACGAGGACCTGGTCGCGGACGTTCTCGAGCGGCGCCAGGATCCGCGGGAGCGCGAAGTCGGTCCCCTCGGTGGCCGGCGTCCAGTTGGCCATGTGGATGCCGCAAGGGACGTAGTACCCGATCAGGCGGCGCGGCGCGTCCGCGGTCTGGGCGGCGGCGCGCCGGGGCAGCATCGCCTCGAGGAAGGGGAGGGCGATGGCCGTTCCAGCGCCCTGCAAGAAGGTTCGGCGCTTCATTCCGCTTCTCCTCGGCGCCTCGTGAAGGCGCCGCTCCGGGTCATGGAGATCAGCAGGCTCTCGAGCGAATAGCTCGCCCCCGCGAAGTCGCCAACGACGTCGTCGACCCAGGGGTCGTCCTTCGGGACCAGGCCACGCCCGAGACCGTAGGTCATGAGCTGGCGCGCCATGCACTCGGGCAGGCGCCCGTTGCCCATGATGACCTTGGAGAGCTCGGCGCCGCCGTCGAAGGCGCTGCCGTCGATCAGCGTGCCGGTCGCGTCGATCGCGTAGCCCTGGTCGTCCTCCCGCCAGGCGCCGATCCCGTCGTAGTGCTCGAGGGCGAAGCCGATCGGATCCATGAGCTGGTGGCAGGGCTGGCAGCGCGGCTCGGAGCGGTGGGCCTCGAAGCGCTCGCGCAAGGACGCGTCGGGGTCGACCGCCTCGGGGAACGCGGTGACGTCGGCCGGCGGATCGGGCGGACGCTGGCAGAGCAGGTGCTCCAGCACGAACTTGCCGCGCTTCACCGGCGAGGTGCGGCGCGGGTGGGAGGTCACGGTGAGCAGGCTGGCCTGCGTCAGGAGGCCGCCGCGGCGGTCGTCGGTCAGGTGCACACGCACCATCGAGTCGCTGCCCACCGGGGGCAGGCCGTAGTGGCGCGCCAGCCGATCATTCACGTACGTGAAGTCGGAGGAGAGCATCTCGAGCGCGCTCCGATCGGTGGTCAGGAACTCCTTCACGAATGCTTTCGTCTCCGCGCCCATCGCGTCCTTCAGCTCGGCGTCCCAGTCGGGGTAGCGGGCGGAGTCGGGGTTGACGTCCTCGAGGGCGCGGGTGGACAGCCACTGGCCGACGAAGTTTTCGATCAGCGCCGCGGACTTGGGATCCCGGATCATCCGCTCCACCTGGGCCGCCAGCGTGTCCGGGTCGGAGAGCTCGCCCTGTTCGGCCAGCGCGAAGAGCTCGGCGTCGGGCATCGAGCTCCACAAGAAGTAGGACAGGCGCGAGGCGAGCTCCCAGTCGGTGAGCGGGTGGGGCGTGAGGTCGTGAGGCGTCGGATCGAGCTCGACCCGGAACACGAAGCTCGGCGAGAGCAGGATGGCTTGCAGCGCCACCGCGATCTGCGTGTCGAAGTCGTCGCCCTCACCATTGACCATGTCGGTGAGCTGGAGCAGGCGCTCCACCTCCTCGGGCGTGGGCGGCCTGCGCCAGGCGCGCGTCGCGAAGGCCTCGATGATCTCGCCGGCGCAGGGGCGCCGTCCGTCGGCGACCGGATCGCAGATCATGATCTGGGCGTAGATCTGAGGGTTCTCGGGCGGCGGGGCGTCGAAGGGACCCTCGGCCTCGAGCCAGTCGACGAAGAGGTTTCGGTCGTCGGGGGGCGCGTAGTAGTCGTTGACGAACGCGACGTCGAACGTGTGGGCGCCCGCCGTGAGATGGGCTCGCCGGCTGAAAATGCCGGGGCCCGCGCTCACGTTCGGGACGTCGAAGGTGGCGAGCGACACGCCGTCGATCGTGAGCTCCATGCGCGCCGGCTCGCTGCCGGCCTGCTGGCCCCAGGCGCGGGCCGACAGCGCGTACTCGCCCTCGATCGCCACCTGAACGGTGGCCGAGAGCTGGCCGTTCGCCCACAGGTCCCAGGCGTCCTCGGTGGCCGCGCCGACCTCGGAGGTCAGGGACTCGGCCTCGAAGACCTGGGCGGTCGGGCCCTCGAACGGGGGCCGTACGGCCGCCTCGACGAGCCCCTGGGCGGCCAGCTCGTACTTTTCGAGCAGCAGCGGCGAGATCGAGAGGACGTCCCCGATGTTGTCGAAGCCGTAGCCGAAGTCGTCCGAAGGAAAGTCGTCCGCGGGACGCGAGGTGTCTCCGAGGAGATCCCGGACCGTGTTGTTGTATTCTGCGCGGTTCAGACGGTGGAGGGTGACCCGTCCCGGATCGCGATCCTCGACGGGCTGCGGATCGCCTCCGAGGCCGCTCGAGCAGCCGGCGAGGACGAGCGCCAGGCCGGCAATCGGTCGGGAACCCATCGGGCCGGGATTCTAGCGGGCGCAGGGCGGTTCTCGAATAGGCCCTCCATCCGGGGCTATCGTACGATGGCCCCCGACCACCCCGTTTTCATGCTCCCCTGCGACCCCTATAATCGCGCCGCCATGCGACTGGGGATCGATTTCGGAACCACTCGGACCGTCGTTGCCCTCCGAGACGGCGGCAACTTTCCGATCCTCTCGTTCGTCCCATCCTCCGGACAACCGATCGAGCATTACCCGACGCTGGTCGTCGAGCGCGAGGGGGAGCTCGCTTACGGCCTCGACGCGCTGGAGCGGATGGAGACGCCGGGCTGGTCGCTGGTCCGCTCGTTCAAGCGCTTCCTCTCGGCGCCCGGTGCCACGCCGGATCTCCGCATCCCGATCGGATCGACGGAGCGCACTCTGCTCGAGCTGTCGACGGGCTTCCTGTCGGCGCTGCGGAAGGACCTCTTCGAGCGCTCGAACCTGCCCAAGCGAATGAAGAAGCACGACCCACTCGAGGCCATCGTGGCCACGCCCGCCAACGCGCACAACGCGCAGCGGTTCGTCACGATCGAGGCCTTCCGGGCCGCCGGATTCGAGGTCGTGGCGCTGATGAACGAGCCCTCGGCGGCGGGCGTCGAATACGCCCACCGCTACGAGTCGACCCTTACGGCGAAGCGCGAGAACGTGCTGGTCTACGATCTGGGCGGCGGTACCTTCGACGCTTCGATCGTCCACATGCGCGGCAAGACGCACGACGTGCTGGCGACCCGCGGCGTGCAGGAGCTGGGCGGCGACGACTTCGATCGCGTGCTGCTCGACCTGGCGCTCTCTCAGCTCGGCGTGGACGCGGACGCGCTCGATCCTTCGGTGCGCGATCGCCTGCTCGATCATTGCCGCCAGCAGAAGGAGTCGCTCAACCCCAACTCGCGGCGGGTCTCGATCGAGGTGGGCGAGTACCTGAAGGCGGCCGATGGCGCCTCGATCGCCGTCTCGACCAGCGAGTACTACGACGCGTGCCTGCCGCTGGTGGAGCGAACGCTCGAGGTGCTCGAGTCGCTCCTCGAGCGCGAGGCGCCGATCGACGAGGTCGCGGGGCTGTACGTGGTGGGCGGCGCGAGCTCCCTGCCGGTGGTGGCGCGACGTCTCAAGGAGGTCTACGGGCGGCGCGTGCACCGCTCGGTCTATCCCTCCGCCGCCACCGCGATCGGGCTGGCGATCGCGTTCGACGAGCACTCGGCGTACGCGGTCAACGATCGGTTCAGCCGGCACTTCGGCGTGTTTCGCGAGGGCGCCGCCGGCGCCGCGGTCACGTTCGATCCGATCTTCGCGGCCGACCGAGCCCTCCCCGCTCCGGGGCAGCCGGTGACCATCGAGCGTCGCACCTACCGACCGGTCCACAACGTCGGGCACTTCCGCTACGTCGAGTGCGGCTGGCTCGACGCTCGGGGCGAGCCGTCCAGCGAGATCACGCCCTTCGCCGACGTCCGCTTCCCCTTCGATCCCACGCTGCGGGACTTCGATCTGTCGCAGATCCCGATCGAGCGGACCGGCGCCGAGGGCCCGCTGATCGAGGAGCGGTACACGGTGGACGCCGCCGGGATCGTCACGCTCGAGATCGTGGATCTGGAGAGCGGCTTCGCCGAGAACTTTCGGCTCACGCGGTGATCGAGCTCGACGGTGCGGCCGGCGAGGGCGGCGGCCAGATCCTGCGGAGCGCGCTCGCACTCTCCATCGTCACGGGCAAAGCGGTGCGGATCCGGAACATCCGCGCCCGGCGCGAGAAGCCCGGCCTGCTCCGCCAGCACCTGACCGCCGTCCAGGCGGCGGCGAAGATCTCGGGTGCCGAGGTCGACGGTGCGCGGCTGCGATCGCAGGTGATCACGTTCTGTCCCGGGCCCGTGCGGGCCGGCGAGTACCGTTTCGACATCGGCACGGCCGGCAGCGCCACGCTGGTGCTGCAGACGATCCTGTTGCCGCTGCTCGCGGCCGAGGCGCCCTCGCGCGCGGTTATCACCGGAGGCACGTGCAACGACAAGGCGCCGCCCTACGAGTTCCTGGCGCGGACGTTTCTGCCGGTGCTCGCGAGGATGGGGGCGGACGTCCGCGTGAATCTGGTGCGCCACGGCTTCTATCCGGCGGGAGGGGGCGAGCTCGCCGCCGAGATCACGCCCCGAAAGCTCGGCCGGCTGGAGCTCGTCGAGATCGATCCCGGGCGCCGGGTCACCGCGAAGATCCTCCTGGCGAAGCTCCCCCGGCGGATCGCGGAGCAGGAGCTCGCGGTATTGGAGCGCCGCCTGACCCTGAACGAGCGCGCGATCGACGAAGACGATCGCGGGAGCGGTCCGGGCAACGCCGTCTTCGTCGCGGTGGAGAGCGGCTCGATCACCGAGGTGGCCACCGGCTTCGGGGCGCGGGGCATCTCGGGGACGAGGGTGGCCATGCAGGCGGCCGACGAGGCCGAGCGCTACCTGGCGGCCGAGGTGCCGGTCGGCGAGCACCTGGCGGATCAGCTCCTGCTCCCGATGGCGCTGGGCGAGGGCGGCCGGTTCCTCACGCTCCCGCCGACGCTGCACACCCGGACCAACATCGAGATCCTGAAGAGGTTCCTGTCGGTTCCGATCGCGGTCAGCGAACTGGGTTCCAAAGCAGAGATCTCCGTAGGCTGACGGCTTGATCCCTCCGCCGGGTGCTGCGAGTCAGAGGGCATGCGTGCGCTCGTGTGTGTCTTGCTGGCGGCCTGCAGCGGCGATCCGGAGGTCGCACCGGACGGGTTCGACCCGGCTGCGATCTTCGAGGTGAAGGCGCACACGTACTCGGTCGCGGATGCGCTGTTTCTGTCCGAGGTGCCGACGCTGTTTCGAACGGAGGACCTCCTGCCGAGCCTCGACGTGCACGCCCTCGCGATCGACGGGGACACGGTGTTCGCAGGGACCGAGGGCGGGCTGATGAGGACGACGCTGGCGGGGGCGGCCTTCGAGGCGGTGAATGGGATCGACGGGCCGGTCGTCGATCTGGCGGTGCGGGACCGGGTGCTGACCGCGGCCGGTCGCGACCGCGTCTATCGGATGACCGAGGCCGGCGTCGAGTCGTGGCCCGCGTCCACCTCGAGCATCACCTCGATCGCAGTGGTGGGGAGCGAGGTCTTCGTGGGTGCCGCGGACGGTCTGTTCCTCGCGAGCGCCGCGGGTACCAGCTCGGTGTCGGCCGTGGGTCCGGTGGCGATCCGTGATCTGGCAGCGTCCGGCGGCGTGCTCTACCTCGCGACCGCTTCCGGGATCTCGCGCCTGTCCCTCGCGGACCGCGGCCTGCTGGCGCCGATCTCGATCGCCGATCCCGATGTGCGGGCGCTGGCGGTGTCGGACGCCGGCGAGGTGCTGGCGGCCTGCGCCACCGGGCTGGCGCGGCTCCAAGGCGACGCCGCGACGATCGAGCGGGCGGGCCTCGACGGTCTGCCCGAGGAGGACCTGACGTCGATGGTCGAGTCCGGCGGCACGGTCATGATCGGACATGCGATCGGCGCCACCGTGATCGGGGCCAAGACCGAGCACTACCACTCGCTGCGCTGGATCCCGGACGAGCGCGTCACCGCGGTGGCGCTCGCCGGCGACGGGTCGCGCTGGATCGGGACGCCGGGTGGCGTCTCGCGGATCGCGTATCGCGAGACCACGCTGGCCGAGAAGGCGGAGCTCGACGAGGCGCTGCTTCAGGAGCGCCACTGGCGCATGGACGGGTTCATCGACGACAACGTCGGCTTCGACGACGCCTGGGACCAGTCGCAGGGGCTCCACACCGGGGATCACGACAACGACGGGCTCTGGACCGAGATGCAGGTCGGCAGCTGGTGCTACGCGTATGCGGTCACGGGCGAGGAGCGCTTCTACGAGTCGGCGCGCAAGGCGATGGACGTGATGATGTTGCAGGTGCGAGATGCCCAGGCGTGACGTTCGAGGCGGCGGGGAGAAAGCGCGGCTTCATCACGCGCTCGCTCGTGCGCGACGACGAGGGTGAGGTCTTCGACAGCAAGGCGACGCAGTCGAACTGGCACCTCCAGGAGTACGAGGGGCACCAGTACTACTGGAAGGACGACACCAGCTCGGACGAGTACGCCGGCCACTTCTTCGGGGTCCCACTCTTCTACGATCTCTGCGCCAAGAGCGAGGCGGAGAAGGAGGAGCTCCGGGAGTGGGCGCGCGAGACAGTCGACTACCTGATCGACGGCGATTACGTCCTGATCGACCTGGACGGTGAGCAGACCAGCTTCGGGTACTGGCAGAACCTCGGTGTGGCCTGGAACGGGCTCGACCACTGCACCGAGAAGTATGGGCCCGACTTCATCGACGAGTGCATCGGCTCGCGGCACGGGCAGGGCTGGTTGAACTCGGCGGAGATCCTGGGGCACCTACTCGCGACATGGCACATGACCGGCGACCAGAAGTACTACGACGAGTACGAGCGGCTCGCGATCGACGAGCACTACCTCGACATGATCAAGGTCATCGACGACACCTTCACGGTGACGAAGCCGGCGATCGCGAATCACTCCGACCACGAGCTGGCGATGCTCGCGTACATCACCTTGCTCCGCTACGAGCCGAACCCCGAGCGACGCGAGCAAATCGTGCAGTCGCTGCTCGATTTCTACAGATACGAGCGCGAAGAGCACAATCCCTGGCAGGTGGCGGTGATCGGCGGTGCCTATGCGGACGACGTGGATCTGGACGGTGCGATCACGACGCTTCGCGACATGCCGAACGACTGGCGGGAGTGGCGCTACGACAACGGGCACCGCAAGGACGCCAAGCGCAACGGGATCGACCGGCACGGCAATCCGCAGTTTGCACGGGTGTTTCCGTACGACGAGATCCGGGCGATGAAGTGGAACACGAGCCCGTACGCCGTGGCGGACGGTGGGAGCGGGCGCCAAGTTCTCGCGCCCACGCCCTACCTGATCGCATACTGGACGCTGCGCTATCACAACCTGATCGAATGAGGAGGAGGATGTCGTGCGCCTTCATGTGATCCTGGGATTGATCCTGGCCGGCCAGCAAGCGCCCCCGCCTCCGTCTCCGAGCGGGCCCGACGAGCCGACGGTCGGCGACGCCGACCTGGAGAAGGCGCTCAACGCCGACGCGCTCGGCGCCTCGGTCGTCACTGTCAGCTCCTCGGGAGACCTGGTGATCTTCGAGGGTGCGATCACGATCCCCTCGGAGCGGCCGAGCGTGGAGGAGTGCGGTGAGCTCATGTCGATGCCGCCGAAGCAGCGCCCGCAGCTGCTCAGCGAGCTGCGGAAGAAGGCGGACACCGAGGCCTACCGCCGCGGGATGTCGCAGCGCGAACGGATGACGTACGTGCAGAAGGCCCTCGAGCCCAAGCGCGAGTGCATGGTCCTATTCAAGCGCAAGTGCGACGAGATCCGCGAGCGCGTCCCGCTGGAGGCGCGCAAGGCCGCGGTGGTCGACGCGCGCAAGGCGATCGATCGCCTGCTGGCTGAGGAGCGGGTCAAGAAGCGGATCCAGGGCTATCTGGCCAACATCATCGCCGAGTGTCCTCTCGAGCAATGAGCCGCAGGGCTGCCGGCGGGATCGGATCGGACAGCACGATCCGCGGGTCGGCGCTCCGATAGAACCCGGCGCCGGCGGCGCGCGCCTCCTCCACCAGCACCTCGAGCAGCGCCACGTCGGCGCTCTTGCGCCGCGCGGCCTCGATCGTGATCGCACGATCGTAGGAGAGGTGGACCTTCTGCCGCGACATCGGCTGCAACCCGTCCTGCAGGATCGCATCGACGGCGACGCGGGGCGCGCCGTGATAGAGCGGCGCCTTCGGGACCACCGGGTCGAGCTCGGCGATGGGGATGCTGTGTCCGTGCCCGGCGCGCACGTAGTCGCCCTCGAGCTCGAAACGTCGCTTCTGCTCACCGAAGGCGGGCTCGGCCAGCTCCTCGAGATCGAAGGCGGTCACGGTGAAGCCCAGGGCTGCGGTGGCCGCCTGGACCACCGCCTCCACCGGCGCGGCGCCCCGCGGATCGAGCGTGAGGCCCGCGTCCTCCGGCGTGTGGCGGAGGATGTAGGAGAGATACTTCGAGAGGCGTCGCCTGCGTTCAGCGTCCACGTCGTCGGCTCCACACTACGGCGGCGAGCAACCCGATCACCAGCGCGGGCGTGCCCGCCGAGCGCCTGCGCCGCGAGCACGTCGAGCACCCGCACCCGGAGGCCGCGCCGCTCGGCTCGGGTGACGTCGAGACGGCGGCGTCGCGGAGGCCGGGTCCGGCGTCGGGCCGCGGGTCGGCGTCGCGTACGCCGGCGTCGCGACCCGGGATGAAGTGGGTGATCAGGAGGAAGTATTTGCAGTAGGCCGTGAAGCTCCCAGTGTCGTCGGTGATCACCGCGCGAACGGTCCAGTCCATCTCCGGGAGGTCGTGCGTGTCCCAGACGAACGCGCCGGTGCTGGTCGCGGCGAGGCCGTCGGCGATCACGGTGAAGTCGGAGCCGTCGAGCGTGGTGCCGGCCTCCAGTCGAACGGTCGCCGGCCCGTTGGGCGCGAACGTCTCGTAGCGAAGCTCGTAGTGATCGTCCGAGTAGCTGATGTTGGTGCTAGGTCGAGTGATCCGAATCGATGGGCCGATCGGATCGCCGGCGTGCTGAACGTTGATCGGCGCCGGGGAGAAGCTGATGTAGATCGGCGATACGATCGGCTCCGGGGGATCGTTGACGCGCGACCAGATCCAGTAGGTCCCGGACGGCAGCGCGCGCGTGTCCCAGACCAGCTCGTCGGTCGTGTCGTACTCCGGAATGCCCTGGGCGATCGGCGTGCCGGTCAGCGTGCTCGGGATGGCGCCGAGGAAGAAGGTCGGGGGCATCTGTTCGACGTAGTAGAGGTCGACGGTGGCGGTGCCCGTCGGGATGGGACGGTCTGCGTCGATCCACGTGATCACGAAGTCGGTGTCCGCCGTCGTCCCGAGCAGGTCGGGCGAGGTGACCTTCGCCTCCGCCGGATTTCCGCCGTGGGCGTAGGCGAGCCCAGGTACGGCGGCGGCGAGGATCCCGAACAGAATCCTCATGGCGGGGACTGTACCTGTTCGCCGCGCAGGCTTGACACCGAATACTGATTATGATTCTCATTCTCATTAATGATGCGGGGCGCATGGGTGGGGCTGATGGGCGTGCTGGTCGCTTGTGGCGGCTCAGAACCGGCTCCGGGCGATCTGATCGTCGTCTCCGAGGACGCGTTCGGGGTGCCGGTGGCCGGGCTCGACCGCGAGATGCGGGATCGCTTCGACCTGGGGGATGCGCGCTTCGAGACCAGCCTGCGTCCGGCCCAGGGCCTCGGCCCCCTGTATATCCGCTCGGCGTGCTCCGCCTGCCACCGCGGCGACGGCAAGGGTCCGGGCGGTGTCACGAAGATGGTGCTGGTCGAGCCCGACGGCGTGACGCCGAAGGCGGATCAGTCGGCGCTGGCGTTCGGCCACACCGTGCGCCCCGAGCTCGCGGCCGGAGCGACCATCCCCATCGACGCGCCCGAGGTCGACGGCATCAAGGTCAGCCGTCGGATCGGTCCGGCGGTCGTGGGGCGGGGCGCGATGGAGGCGATCGCAGACGAAGAGATCGAGCGGATCGAGGCCGAGCAGCGCGCGCGGGGCGACGCGATCCATGGGCGAATCAATCGGATCGATGGAAGGATCGGACGATTCGGCGTGAAGGCGAGGATCGTGACCGTCGAGGACTTCGTCGCCGACGCCTACCAGGGTGACATGGGGATGACGTCGCCCATCCGTCCCGACGAGCTCGAGAATCCGGAGGGGCTCGTCGATGACGACAAGCCCGGCGTCGATCTCGAGCTCGAGACGTTGGAGCTGGTCGCCGACTACGTGCGGCTGCTCGCGATTCCGCGCCGCGCCTCCACCGATGCGGCAGCACAGGAGCTCTTCGATCGGATCTGCGCGTCGTGCCACGTGCCGTCGCTGAGGACGGACGATGACTACCCGATCGCTGCGCTCGCCGGGATCGACGCTCCGGTCTACACGGATCTCTTGGTCCACGACATGGGAGGGGACCTGGCCGACGGCCTCGCGGAGCAGGGGGCCGGGCCGCGCGACTGGCGTACGGCGCCGTTGATCGGGCTGCGCCATCAGAAGACGTACTTACACGACGGGAGAGCCGCGACGGTGGAAGAGGCGATCCTGATGCACGAGGGCGAAGGGTCGGAGGCGAACGATGCGGTGGCGGCGTTCGAGGCGCTCGGCGACGATGATCGCGTTCGCCTCCTCGAGCTCGTCGGCTCGCTTTGATCACACGGAGGCCATGTGCGGTTGGATAGGCTAAATCTCTTCGCGTCGGTGCTGCTCCTCAGCGCTTGTGGCAGCGGTACGCCGGACGAGGCGGAGCTGGAGCAGCGGGCGCTCTCCGGCGTGAAGAAGGACGTCCAGACTGAGCTCGACAACCTCCACGCCGCTGCGGTCGCCCTTCAGGCCGCAGCACCGGCGCCCGACGCGGACGGCTGGAACGCGCAGGCGGACCCCGCGGCGGTCGCGGCGATGAAGACCGAGTGGGCCAAGGCGCGGGTCGCGTACGAGCGGGTCGAGGGCGCGATCGCGGTGCTCTTCCCCAATCTCGACGTCTCGACCGACGAGCGCTACGACGGCTTCCTCGAAGCCGGCGGGGACGACGACCTCTTCGACGGCGAGGGCGTGACCGGCATCCATGCGATCGAGCGGATCCTCTGGGCGGACAGTATCCCTCCCGAGGTCCTCGCGTTCGAGGAGTCGCTCCCCGGCTATCGCGCGGCCGCGTTCCCGGCGACGCAGGCGGAGGCGGAGGCGTTCAAGAACGAGCTGGCCGCCCGGCTGGTGGACGACACGCAGACGATGGTGGACGGCTTCGCGCCGCTCGCGCTCGATCCGGCGACCGCCTACCGCGGCGTGATCGGTTCGATGGAGGAGCAGGTGGAGAAGGTGTCGCTCGCGTCGACCGGAGAGTCCGAGTCGCGCTATGCGAACCACACGCTGGCCGACATGCGCGCGAATCTCGAGGGTGCCACGATCATCTACGCCCGCTTCTCGGCCTGGCTCGACAGCAAGGGCGGCGCGGATCTCGATATGCAGATCGAGGCGGCGTTCGCAGAGGTTCAGGCCGAGTACGCGAGCCACAGCGGCGACGCGATCCCGCCGGTGCCGGCCTCGTGGAACCCGGACGATCCCAGCGAGGCCGATCTGGCGACTGACTACGGGAAGCTGTGGACGCTCCTCAGCGACACCACCGATTCGACGAACCCGGGCTCCCTGGTCTCATTGATGAGCAGGGGCGGAGACCTCCTCGGGATCCCGTCCCTCCCGGAGTGATGCTGTGCGCCGCTCCTGGATTGTGCTGGCGCCGGTCCTCACCGGATGTCTCGACTACGCGCTCGCGCCGGAAGATCCGGGGACGCCGAGCGTCTTCATCGCCCTTCAGCGAGACTTCGGCCCGCTCGAGAGCTGGCCGACGTACGATCTCGGCGACGCGCCGCTCGAAGGGCACCCGCCCGGCCACAGGATCGCCCACCTCAGCCGGACGCCGGCGCCCAACAGCGCCGCCTTCCCGGTGGGGACGATCATCGCGAAGTCGATCCAGCCCTCGGAGGATCCGTCGACCTGGCTGATCCACGCCATGGTGAAGCGCGGCGGCGACTACAATCGGAGCGGCGCCCACGGCTGGGAGTGGTTCGAGCTCCAGCTCGACCAGCGCCGCGTCCCCGTCATCGTGTGGCGCGGCGAGAAGCCTCCGAACGGCGAGAACTACGGATGTCTCGCCTCCAACTGCGACGACGCGCCCGACTGCAACCAGTGCCACCAGGCCGCCGTATCCAACGACTTCGTCATGAGCGACCTGCTCCGCCTCTCGGACTTCTGATCCCATGAATCCACTTTCGATCGCCCTCGTCCTCGCCGGGACCGCCACGGCCTCGCCCGACGGCCCTTTCCTCGATGTTGGCGGCGCCGACCTCGGTGTCACCCGGACCGCGACGGCGCCGTCGAGCGGGCCGATCCTCAGCCTCGGTACCGGCGACGTCGACGACACCGCGCTGGTGCGCGGGCTTCAGGAGCAGCGCCTCCACGGCTCGGGGACGGTGGTGGGGAGCTACGGCCAGTTCAACCTCTCCTATCTGGCCTCGGGGCGGGACGCGCCCTACGTCGGCACCGCGACGTTGCGGCGGCTGGTCCTGTTTCTGGCGCACAACTTCGGCGATCAGCTCCGCGGGTACGTCGAGGCCGAGTGGGAGAACGCGATCGCGTGCTCCGGCTGCAGCGGCTCGGTGGAGGTCGAGCAGGCCTTCGTCGACTGGCGCCTGTTCGACTCGGACGAGGCCGTCCTGCGCGCCGGCCTGGTGCTGATGCCGGTCGGGATCATCAACCAGTGGCACGAGCCGCCCGTCTTCCACGGCGTCGAGCGCCCGAGCGTGGACACGCTGGTCATCCCCACCACCTGGCGCGAGCTCGGGATTGGATTCACGGGATCGCTGTTCGATCTGATGCGGTACGAGATCTACGTTTCGACGGCGCCGAACGCGATCGATCTGGGACCCAGCTTGCTGGCCGGTTCGCTGGCGCAGGGCTCGCTCGCGCCCGCCAACGGGTGGATGATCTCGGCGCGCGCCGAGGTCGAGCCGTTGCTCGGGTTCGTGGTGGGCCTGTCCCTGGTGGGCGGTGATCTGGGCGGCGGCGGCGGTCGCTTCTTCGACGTCGATGGGATCGCGGAGGATCTCGCGCTCCCGCTCTTCGGCGGCAGCCTCGACGCCCGCTGGCGGCGGGGCGGGATCGAGGTCCGCGCGATCGGGACAGCGTTCTGGTTCCCGAAGGCCGAGGACCTGCTCGCCGCGCACCGTGGCGACGGCAGCCTCTACTTCCCAGATCCGGCGTCGTCGGGCGTGGTGCCCAGGTTCGAGTACGGCGCCTACGTGGAGGTGGCGTACGACGTGCTCCACGAGCTCGACACCGGCGGCCACCAGCTGCTCCCGTTCGTGCGCCTCGAGCGCTACGACACGCAGGCGCGCCTCCCCAACGGGTTCTCGCCGGACAAGGCGTTTCGCGCGACGGAGTGGACGTTCGGGCTCTCGTATCGACCGGTCCAGCAGGTGGTGTTCAAGGTCGATTACCTGCTCCGCGATCGGGACCTCGGCCTCGACGAGAAGGGGCTCGATTCTGGGCCTCGGCTACATGTTCTGAGCCTCGAACACCAGCACCTCGACGGCGTCGCCCTCGGCGGCGGCGGGCGCGTGCGGCGGTCGGATCAGCAGGCCGTCCGAGCGGGCCAAGAGGTGCAGCATCGAGCTGTCCTGCTCCAAAAACGGCGTGGCGACCAGGCCGAGCTCGCTCTCGCCGAGCCGCACGCGCAGGTAGTCTTGCCGGGCGTCGTTGGCGGGAAGCGGTGCGCCGGCCCGGGCCGTGCGGATCGGGGCGCGGGTGTCGGTCCGCCCGCGCATGCGCTGGAGCGCGGGGCGAAGGAACAGCCAGGCGCAGACGAGGGACGAGACCGGGTTGCCGGGGAGGCCGAGGAAGGGCGTGCCGCGGAGGTGGCCGAAGATCAGCGGCTTGCCCGGGCGCATCGCGACCTTCCAGAAGTCGAGCTTCAGACCGTCGTCGCCGAGCACGGAGCGGATCAGGTCGTGATCGCCGACCGACGCGCCGCCGGTGGTGACCAGCATGTCGACGCCGAGCGCGCCGCGGGCCGCCGCCAAGAGACCGGCGCGATCGTCCGGCGCGATGCCGAGATCGACGGCCTCGCCACCCCAGGCCTCGACGTGGGCCTGGAGCCCGTAGGTGCTGGAGGCGACAATCTGCTCGGGGGAGAGCGGCTCGCCGGGCCGGCCCAGCTCGTCGCCGGTGGCGAGGATGGCGACGCGCGGGCGCCGGTGCACCCGTACCCAGGGACAGTCGACGCCGGCGGCAATCGCCACGTGCCGCGGGGCGAGCAACGCGCCCGGCTCGAGGATTGTTCGGCCCTGCTCCACGTCGAGGCCTCGCCTCCGGATGAAGGCTCCGGCCCGGCAGGCGGTCCCGACGCGGATACGGCCGGGCCTCAGCACCTCGACGTCCTCCTGCATCACGACGGCGTCCGCGCCGGACGGCATGCGTGCGCCGGTGAAGATGCGGATCGCGAGGCCCTTCGCGACGGAGAGCCCTTCGGGTGCATGTCCGGCAGCGGACTCGCCGGCGACGTCGAGCTCGGTCGGTGGGCGGGCGAGGTCCTCGGCCCGGACCGCGTAGCCGTCCATCGCGGACACGTCGAAGGGCGGGTTGGTGCGGCGCGAAACGACCGGTTCGGCGAGGACCCGCCCGCACGCGTGCCGCACCGAGATCCACTCGGACGGCGTCGGCTCGACACCGGCCAGAATCCTTTGAAGAGCCTCCTCGACGGGAATCACGCTGTCTCTCCTCCTTCCGCGACCAGGGCTAGAACGTGCCGTGGCGGCCCGCGCCGCCGGCGAAGCGCAATGCGCCGGCCAGGCCTTCGCGCTCCAGGGCCTCGATCCCGCCATCGAGCTCGTTCTGGAGCGCATGCTCGAGGTCGAGGCCGAACTGTCCGTGCGCCGAGCGCCGGTCGGCGCGCATGCACACCTCCGGGAATCCGGCGATCTCGTTGGCCAGATCCTCTGCAACCTGTCTTGCGCTTCCAGCGGGCGTGACGCGGTTGACCAGCCCCATCGCGAGCGCCTCGGCGGCCGGAACCGCGCGTCCGGTCAGGATCAGGTCGAGCGCCCGCGAGAGGCCGATCAGGCGCGGCAGTCGAATCGTCCCGCCGTCGATCAGCGGGACGCCGAAGCGGCGGCAGAAGACCCCCAGCACCGCGTCGTCGGCAGCCACCCGAAGGTCACACCAGAGCGCCAGCTCGAGCCCGCCGGCCACCGCATGCCCCTCGATCGCCGCGATCACCGGCTTGTCGAGCACCATCCGCGACGGACCCATCGGACCGTCCCCCTCGCGCTCGACGCGGTTCGGCGTTCCCTCGGCGGCCGCCTTGAGATCGGCGCCGGCGCAGAACGTCCCGCCCTCTCCGAAGAGCACGCCCACCTTGGCGTCGTCGTCGTCCTCGAAGACCCGAAAGGCGTCGGCCAGCGCCTCGGCGGCGGCGCGATCGACCGCGTTTCTCCGCTCCGGCCTCGACAAGACGACGGTGAAGACGGGGCCGTGGCGTTCGATCCGAACCGGGCTCATACCAGCAGCTCCAGCCGTCCCGCCAGGAACTCGCGGGCGACCACGACCTCGTGGACCTCGTCGGGGCCGTCGGCGATCCGGGCCGCGCGCGCAGAGGCGTACCAGCGTGCGAAGGGGAGGTCGTGGCTGTAGCCGAGCGACCCGTGCATCTGGATGGCGTCGTCGAGCACCTTGCAGAGCAACCGGGCCACGTGGTTCTTCGTCATCGAGGAGTAGACGCGCGCCTCCCGGGCCTGCCCCGCCTCGAGCATGTGGGCGCAGTGCAACGTCATGAGGTTGCCCGCGTGGATGGCGGTCGCGTCGTCGGCGATCATGTGCTGGAGCAGCTGGTGGGCTGCGAGCGGCTTCCCGAAGCTCACGCGCTCCTCGAGGTACTTCTTGCAATGGTGCAGCGTGCGATCGGCGAGACCCAGCCACCGCATGCAGTGCGTCAAGCGGGCGGGGACGAGCCGCTGCTGCGCCAGCCGGAAGCCGTCACCGACGCGACCGAGCAACGCATCGCGCGCCACCCGGACGCCCTCGAATCGGATCTCCGCCTCCTTGTGATCGAGGAAGTCGGGCGCCATCACCGGGACGTTGCGCACCAGGTTCACGCCCGGCGCGTGACGGTCGACGAGAAACATGCTGGCGCCGTTCTCCCGATCGTCGGCGGTGCGCGCCATGACGATCAGGAACGACGCGGCGTCGCCCCCGGTCGTGAACCACTTGTGTCCGTCGATCACCCAGGTGTCGCCGTCGAGTGTGGCGCGCGTCCGCAGGTTCGAAGGATCGGCGCCGGCCCCCGGCGCGGGCTCGGTCATGCTGAAGCCGCTCGAGATCTGGGCGGCGGCCAGCTGCACCAGCCAGCGCTCGCGCTGTGCGGGAGACGCCGCCGACAGGAGCAGGTCCATGTTCCCCTGGTCGGGCGCGTCGCAGTTGAAGACCTTCGCGCCGATCGGCGATCGCCCCATCTCGCGAAAGAGGGCACACATGCCCATCACGCCCAGGCCCAACCCGCCGTATGCCTCCGGGAGATGCGGGGTCCAGAGGCCGTCGGTCTTCGCGCGCGCCTGGAGCTCGCGGAGCGTGCGACGCTCGCCGCGCGCATCCTCCTCCATGACGCGGCCCTCGGCGGAGATGACGTGCGCATCGATGAACCTGCGCACACGTGCGCGAAGCGCATCGAGTTCCTGAGAGAGTTCGAATCGCATGTTGGTCCTTCGTGGCCGGAAATCCGTCCGGGCATGGCCGTAACGTGGACGCGCGCGACGGGCAATCGCGCGTCAGGTTGACAGTTGAAAAGGTGAGATGGGAGTTTCCTCTGAGACAGGCGGGCAGTCCCATGAACCACCGTTGGGCGCCGGCGCTCGAGCTCCTTCCGGAGTTTGTTGCGACGCTCGCCCGAGATCGAACAATCCTGTACATCAATCGAACCCGTGGGCATTCGTTCGACCAGGTCATCGGGAGCTCGCTCGACGGGTTCATCGCCCCGGATGATCAGGAACGGGTCGCAGCGGCGATCGAGGAGGTCTTCGTCACCAAGCAGGCCGGCGCGCTCGACCTGCGCAGTGTGTCGAACGTGCTCTTCGAGACGCAGCTCTTGCCGCTGTTCGAGGAAGAGGAGGTCGTCGCGGTCGTCTCGATCGGCCGGGACGCCACCGAGCAGCGCCACGCCGAGGAGCTGCTCACGCACCGGCAAGGTCTGTTGCAAGCGCTCCTGCACGCGTTCCCGGACATGGTCTTTCGCACCACGCTCGACGGGACGATCCTCGACTTCTCGGGCGACCCAGGCTCCACGTATGTGCCGCCGGAGCAGTTTCTCCAGCGGAGGGTCGCCGACGTCCTTCCCCCCGAGATCGCCTCCCTCATCCTCGACGGAATGGCCCGAGCGATCCGCGAGAACGAGCTCGTCCCCGTCGAGTATCAGCTCCCGAGAGGCGGCGAGATGCGCTACTTCGAGGCCCGCATCGTGCGCTGCGGGACGGACGAGGTGCTCTCGATCGTCCGCGATCGAACCCATCAGCGGCAGATGGAGCAGCGCTTGATGCAGGCGGATCGGGTGGCGTCGCTGGGCGCGCTGGCCGCGGGCGTCGCGCACGAGATCAACAATCCGCTGACCTACGTGATCGGAAATTTGACGCTGGCCGCGCGCGAGCTCGTCGCGCTCGCCGCCAGTCAGGACCTCGCCCACGAGCTCCACGATCTCCAGAGAGCCCTCGCCGACGCCCGGGCCGGCGCCGACCGAGTGCGGTACATCGTCAGCGATCTCAACGCGTTCTCGGCCGCTCCCCGCACCGATCTGTCGGTGGTCGAGCTCCGCAAGGTGCTCGATTCCGCCATCAACATGGCGTGGTCGGAGATCCGCCATCGCGCGCGGCTGGTTCGGGAGTACGACGACGTCCCCGGGGTGCTAGGAAACGAGCACCGCCTGGGCCAGGTGTTCCTCAACCTGCTGGTAAACGCCGCGCAGGCGATCGAAGAGGGCGACGCGCAGAAGAACTCCATCCATGTCGGAACGAAGGTCGACAACGGCAGCGTCCTCGTCTCGATCGAAGACTCCGGACGTGGCTTCGACGCGACCCTCTCCGCGCACATGTTCGATCCTTTCTTCACCACCAAGCCCATCGGTGAAGGCACCGGCCTCGGCCTCGCCATCTGTCGCGCGATCGTCGACTCGCTGGGCGGAACGCTGACCGCCAAGAGCGAGGGCTTGGGACGCGGGGCCTGCTTCGTGGTGCGTCTCCCCGCCACCGACGAGCCCGCCGAGGTCCGTCCGGCCCCCAAGGTGGAGCCGGTCGAGGGCAGCCCCGAGGCCGAACCGATCCGCGGTCGCATCCTGGTGATCGACGACGAGCCGGTGATCGCGACGATGGCCCGCCGCGCCCTGGCGAGCCACGAGGTCTACGTGGTGACCAGCGGGCGCGATGCGCTCGAGCTCTGCCGGGCCCAGCACTTCGACGTCATCATCTGCGATCTGCTCATGCCGGACGTGACCGGCATGGATCTCTACGAGAACCTGCGCAGACAAGGGCAGGGCGTCGAGGAGCGGATTGTATTCATGACCGCCGGCGCCTTCACGCCGCGCGCGCGCCGCTTTCTGAGCCAGGTCTCGAACCCGCAGCTCGAGAAGCCGTTCGACATCGATGATTCTCGAGCGCGCCGTCCAGCGCGCCCTCCGTCACTCGCGGACTTCTCCGGAGCCGTAGACCACCAGCTTCTCGGCGGTCAGATCGATCGCGGACATCGGTCCGTACACGTGCATCTTCGAGGTCGAGATGCCCATCTCGGCGCCAAGGCCGAGCTCGCCGCCGTCGTTGAAGCGTGTCGAGGCGTTCCAGAGCACGCACGAGGCGTCGACCTCGGAGAGGAAACGCTCGGCGATCGCGGTGTCGCGGGTCACGATCGACGCGGTGTGGTGCGTTCCGTGGTCGGCGATGTGATCGAGCGCGGCGTCGAGATCGTCGACGGTCCGGATGGCGAGGATCCGCTCGAGGAACTCCGTGTCCCAGTCGAGCGCCGTGGCGGCCTTCGCCGTGACGCCGGCCCGCGCCAGCGCCTCCTTGCTCGGCCCGTCGGCCCGCATCTCCACCCCTTCGGCGGCGAGCTGAACGCCGAGCGGACCGAGGACGTCGTCGAGGCGGGACCGATGGACCAGCAGCGTCTCCATCGCGTTGCACACGCCCGGGCGCTGCACCTTGGCGTTGAAGGCGATCCGCTGCGCCATCCCGGTGTCAGCGTCCGCGTGCACGTAGACCTGACAGATCCCGGCGCCGTGCCGGACCACCGGCACGCGGGCGTGTCGATCGACCATCTCCATCAGCGCCTTCCCGCCGCGCGGGATCACCAGGTCGACCCGGCCGGCGGCGCCGAGCAGCGCCTCGACCTCCTCACGGCTCGAGTCGAACAGGCCCATGACGGCATCCTCGCTGAGGCCGGCCTGCGCGAGCCCGCCCCGCACCGCGGCGGCGATCGCTTCGTTGCTGGCGCTCGCCTCCTTGCCGCCGCGCAGGATCACGGCGTTGCCCGACTTGATCGTCAGCGCGGCGCACTCCGCGGTCACGTTCGGGCGGGCCTCGTAGACGATCGCGACGACGCCGAGCGGGACCCGCCGCCGGAGCACCCGGAAGCCCGCGCGCCCCACCCCGATCTCCCGCGAGCCGGCCAGCGGATCCGGGAGCTGGCGGACCGCTCGCACGGCACGGACCATCGCGTCGATCCGCGCCTCGGAGAGTCGCAGGCGATCCCGGAGCGCCTCCGAGAGCTCGGTGGCGGCCGCCAGATCTCGGGCGTTCGCGGCGAGGATGTCCGCTCGCGTCCCATCGAGCGCGCCCGCGATCGCGTTCAGGGCAGCGTCCCGCGTCTCCGCGTCGAGGCGCGCGATCGAACGGGCCGCGACCCGCGCTCGATCGAGGATCTCGTCGATCATGCCGTCTCTCCCTCCAGGAGCACCAGGTCGTCGCGATGCACCACGGCGTCACCCATGGTGAAGCCGAGGATCGACGGGATCGCCTTGCTGGGCTGGCCCAGGATTCGCTTCATCTGCTCCGCAGAGTAGCGCACCAGGCCCCGAGCGATCGCCTTCTTTGCGGCTCCCCGGCCCCCCGCGATGTCGACGGCGTCGCCCTCGACGAAGTCACCCTCGATCGCGGTGACACCGCTGGGGAGGAGGCTCTTCTTCTGATCCGTCAACGCACGGACTGCGCCCTCGTCGATCAGGAGACGTCCCGCAGGCCGCAGCGTGTGGGCGATCCAGTGATCGCGGCTGGAGAGGGTGCCGCGCTGGCGATCAGGCACGATCACCGTGCCCACGTCCTGACCCTCGAGCAGGCGGCGAAGCGCCCCGGCCTCCTTGCCGGGCACGATCGCCACGGTCGCCCCGCGCGCGCATGCCACCCGGGCCGCCCGAATCTTCGAGACCATGCCGCCCGAGCCGAACCGCGAGGTCCCTCGCTCGGCGACGGCGTCGAGCAGGGGATCGGAGGAGACGGCCTCCGGGATCCGGACCCCGTGCTTGTTCACCACGCCGTCCGCCACGCTGAGCATCACCAGCAGGCCCGCGTCCACCACGTTGGCGACCTGCGCGGCCAGCTCGTCGTTGTCGCCGAACGCGATCTCCTCGAAGGAAACGGTGTCGTTCTCGTTGATGATGGCGACGGCGTGCCGTCGCTCGATCTCGGCGAGGGCGTGCCGTGCGTTGAGGTAGCGTCGGCGGTCGGCGAGGTCGGCGTGCGTCAAGAGCACCTGCGCGACGGGGAGCTCGAACTTCTTGAACGCCTGCGACCAGGCCTCCACCAGCTTGCTCTGTCCGATCGCCGCCGCCGCCTGAAGACCGGCCATCGCCTTCGGGCGGCTCTTGAGCCCCATGATGCTCAGGCCCACGGCGATCGCGCCGGACGACACCACGAATGGCCACCTTCGGATCCCGATCAGCGGCGCGATCTCGTGGGCCAGCCGTCGGATCGTCTTCGGCTCGATCCTGCCTTGCCCGTCCGTGAGAACGCCCGAGCCGACCTTGACGACGATCCGGCCGGTCCGCGTCAGGTCTCTCAGCTGGTCTCGGCTCACCGGTGCTTCTTTTTCTTCCTGGACTTCTTCTTCGCCGGCTTCGGCGTGCGCACCGGCGGCGGCGGCGGCTCCGGCTGCTTCTCGGGCTCGGCGGTCGGCGGCGGCGCAGCCTTCTTCCCGGACGGCTTGCCCTTGGGACCGCCGATCACCGTGCTGGTGCGGGTCTCGCCGGAGAGAAACGCGAGCGGATCGAGATCGACCTCGCGGCGCTTGATCTCGGGGACGAAGTCCTTCGGCTTCATCTCTTCCCCCTCGACCGGCTTCACCTCGAATGTCAGCGTCAGATCCAGCTGGCCGGCGTTCGTGTTCTTCTCCTGCTTCTCGGGTGGGATCTCGAGGCGGCCCTTGAGATCGCACTTGATCGGTACGCCGGTGGCGTCGTCGACGAACAGGTTCCCACGGAGCGCGATCGGCTTCTTGGCGCCCTTCATGCCGGGCACCTCGATCAGCGACGAGCCGTCGAGCAGCGCCAGCTCGTAGTTGGCGGCGCTGCGTCCGTTGACGTTGGTCGATCCGATCTTTCGCAGGCCGAAGCGCGGCCCGTAGTAGCCGCTGAACACGCGGAGGGGCTGCCACGCTTCGTCGCGGATCTTGGGTCCGGCGTCCTTGATGATCCCCATGACGCGCATCTTCCCCTTGGGACCGTTCTGTCCGTAGAGGATGCCGTTGTCGTAGATGATCTCGCGCGTGACCAGGCCGTCGGTGTCGAGCTGCCGGACCCGGAAGCTGCCGTGCAGCCCGTGGCGGATCTGGGAGGTCTCCGGCACGTCGATCGTGTGGCCGTTGCGCTTGAGGAGGAACCGGGCCGTGCCGTCGTACTCGACGAACCCCATCCGGGCGATCACCTCCTCGAATCGCATGCCGAGCACGTGGGCCTTGAGGTCCGGCCGCTCTTCGAGCGCGTAAGCGTCGATCGCCTCCTTCGCCTTCTCCTCGTACTCGTGGGCGATCAGATCCTTGCCCCAGAGTCGCTGGCTCTCTCGGTTGATCTCCTTCTTGTCTCCGCAGCTGCCGCAGCCGACCGCCGCGGCGGCGACCCAGAGAATCAGGAAATGGAAGCGCGACACGGGATCGTCACTACCAAAAGTGGCGCTTGCTGGCGACCGGCGTCCGGCGAGGCCGCGGTCAGGGCTCGTAGGTGACGAGCGCGCGCTCTTCCTCGTTCGAGGGCGCCTGACGACCGATCAGCGGGGCCAGCAACATGCTGAAGCTTCCGGTGACCAGCCCCGCGATCGAGCCGTGGAAGGCGTCGATCAGCAGCTCTTCGATCAGCGTCGGCGCCGGCGTCATGAACCAGGTGATCAGCGCCTGCAGGAACACCAGCCCGAAGCCGAAGCCGAAGCCCGCCGAGAAGCTACGCGCCACGCTCCGCATGGCCGTGCGCATGCGCTTCCGCAGCGAGGGCCGCTTGCCGAGATCGCGCATCCCGCGCACGGCGGCCCGCTCCCAGAGGCGGCGGCCGAAGCGCCACGCAACAGGGACGGGGAGCAAGAACGCCATCGACGCGAGCCACCCGAAGCCGTGCGCCACTGCGTACAGCGGCATCAGCACGCTCATCCACAGCGCGCCCAGCGCGAGGCCGAAGTTCGCGCCGAACTTTCCGGTCGCACGCATTTGCTCCCACGCGCCCTTGTCCGCGAGCAAGGCCTTCGTCTCGGGATCGCGTGCGGCATCGACGGCGTCCGCCTGCGCGATCGATTCGACGCGATCTCTCCAGTGCTTGTGTTGTTTCGAATCGCCGGTGAGGGCGAGGTGGACCATCATCAACGGGCCGACACGAGCGGGCAGCGGGCGAGCATCCTCTGGGTGTTTCAACGAAAGTGCCTTCCGGGGTTCTGGTGAACGTTCTGTGAGCTCTCCATTTATTTATAACCCGGCCGGCACCGATCTGTTCCCCCCTCCCCCGCGAATGGATCGCGGAGGGAATGTAAGCAAAGGTCGACGCCGGATATGCGGGTCGTCCGGACCCGAGACGCGGGGGCAGGCCTTACTCGGTGACGAGGCGCAGGCGGGCTCGCGAGCGCTCGCTGAGCCACGCGTTCCAGGCGCCGTGATCCTTCAGATCCACGCCCTCGCGACGCGCCCGATACTGCAGATGCGACTGCAGATCCTGGAGAAACTCCGAGTCGACGAGCTCGGGATGCTCGAGGAGATGGCTCTGCAGCACCTGGTAGACCTTCTTGAGATCGGTCGGCTCGTAGATGGTCAGGATGCCCATGGGAAGTGGGACGATACTGCGCGGGATCAGGATTGGGTAGCGCAGAGGTGGCCGGCCGGCGGGGCAACCCGCTACTTCTTGACCCACTCCCGCGTGATCGACCGCGTCCGCTCGGTGGTGGTCTTCACGTCCTCGATCGGCCCGGTCCAGACGGCCTGATCGTTGAAGGCCGAGCCCGCCGTCTTGAAGCATGGGTTCTGGGGCTCGAAGTCCACCGTGACGCTGTGATCGCCCTTCTCGAGGGTCACCTCGCTCAGCGGGTGGGGCAGGGGCGGAACCACCGAGTGGACCTCCGCGACTGGGATGAACGCCTGCTTCTGCTCGATCAACCACCGGTCGGGGCGCAGCAGGATGCGAAAGCCCTCCTGACCGCGGCCGGCGTAGTCGGCCAGGTCGAACGTCTGATCGTCCATCGTCTCCTGGCGGCCTGACGCCAGCGGTCCGTCCTTCGGGACGATCACCGCGCTCGGGAGCAGATAACCCAGGATGGCGTCATCGGAGAGGGCGACCTCGACCTTCTTGACGTAGTGCGGGGCCTTCCGCGGCTTCGGCGGATGCAGGGCGAGCATCGCCTGGCGGACGGCGTCGCCCCCTTCGAGCGTCTGGATCCGGCCGCGGGCGTCGAGGGCGATCGTCAGGCGCTTCCCCAACAACGCGAAGGGGACGACCATCTCGTACATCACGATGGTATCGGCGCCGCCCTGGATGCGCCGGAGATCGCCGGCTCGCAGGGAGTCGAGCTTGGCGTGGTACGTCTCCCGGCGCGCGTCGGCCTGGATGCGGGTGACCTCGGCCTCGAAGGTGAGCGGCGCTTCAGTCTGCCTCGCCCGCAGCTCGTAGGTGATCGTGATCTCGTGTCCAGCCAGGAGCTGTTCGCCGAGCGACTCGGTCATCACCTCCTTGAGCTCGTAGGTGCACACCGCGCCGGGCGTGAGCGGCGTGAACGTCGCCGGCGCGCCGACGACGTCGACCGGCACCGGCGGCGGGGCTTCCGGCGGTGGGTCCGGTGGCTTCGGCTCGGGCTCCTTCGGGCAGCCCGCCAGGCAGGCGAGGGCGAGGGCGATCGACGAAACCGTCCGCACTTGGCCCTCTTACCACGTTTGACCGCCGCGGTGGGCAGACGTTACTCCTGAGGAGCGCGTGCTCTCCCTCGTCGTGGCCCTCCAGCTCGCGATCGCGATCCCGCCCCCGCTGTGCCGCGGTCGGGTCGTCACCCACTACGACCCGCGCAGAGATCAGGACCCCAGCCCGCGCGCCGTCGCGGAGGTTCAGGCCGCCTACGACGCGCTGTGCCCCAACAAGAACTGCGGCTCGGGCCGCCTCTTCGAGAACTCGACCATCGGCAACAACGCGGTCACCTGGGTCTCGGGGATCCGCGACGGCGCCGCGACGCAGGCCAAGATCGTCTACTCGGCGCCGTTCCTGGACGGGCTCGACAAGAGCTACGGGCCGGGCGCGTCGTTTGGTGTGCTCGCCCACGAGGTCGGTCACCATCTCACCGCAGCGCTCTCGCTCCGTCAGGCCTTCGAGTCCTCCTGGAACGAGGAGCTGCGCGCCGACTACCTGGCCGGCTGTGCGCTCGGACGCTCGGGCCGCACCTCGCAGGAGCTCGAGAATGCGCTCCGCGCCCTGTCCGCCTACTCGAGCCCGACCCACCCTTCCTTCCAGCAGCGCGTGCCGGTGGTGCGGAAGGGGTACGACGAGTGTCAAAAGGATGCGCCCAAGATCGAGCAGGCGAAGAAGCCGTTCGGCCTGGGGGCCCTGGTCCACGCCAAGAAGCGAACCGGTTGCCGTTACCCGTACCGGTTGAGCGCCGACATCGATCGCGTGGGACCGATCGTCGCGAAGCGCCGCCGCTCTCAGCCCTTCGTCGACGCGGCCACCTGCGAGCACGAGCGCCAGCGCATGACAGAATCTCGAGCCCGGGTTACAGAAGAATGCACCTGTGAGTGAGCGAAGCGCGCTCGTCCCGAGCCTGATCGCACTCCTCGGGATCGGGATCGCCGGCGGCTGCGAGGAGCATCCCGCGCCGCCACCGGTCTCCGAGCGCCCGCTGGTCGAGCCCGACTACCCGGAGCCGATCGGCCCGGAGCCTGCCGTGGTGGTCCAGTACCACGTCGGTGAGATCCGCAAGAACGACGCCTTCTCCTCCGCGGCCAGCCGGCTGGGGATGACCGCGGTGGAGGTCGACGACATCGTGCGGGCGCTCGACGGGATCTTCGACTTCCGGCGCGCGCAACCCGAGCAGATGTTCGAGATCTGGCGCGATGCCGAAGGGAAGCTTTCGCGGTTCCGCTACACGGTCGATCGGACGCAGGTCGTGCTGGCGTTCCGCGGTCGCGACGGCCAGCTCCACGGCAGCGAGGAGCCGATCCCCGTCCACACCGATACTGTCACGGTGGCGGGGGAGGTCGATTACTCCCTCTATCTGGCGATGGAGGCGGCCGGCGAGAGCGCCTGGCTGACGCTGACGCTGGTCGACATCCTGGCCTGGGACGTCGACTTCTTCAGCGAGACCCAGAAGGGTGATCGCTTCCGCATCGTGGTCGAGAAGAAGTTTGCAGGCGACGACTTCGTCGGCTACGGCCGCGTGCTCGGCGCCGAGTACCGGATGGTCGACGGCCGAACGCACCGCGCGTTCCGCTACGAGTTCGGCGACGGCAAGGTGGGCTACTACACCGAGGACGGCAAGGCGGTGCAGAAGGCGTTCCTCAAGTCGCCGATCCGCTTCGCCAGCATCACCAGCCGCTACGGTATGCGGAGGCATCCGATCCTGAAGTACGTACGGGCGCACCGCGGCGTCGACTACGGCGCACCCATGGGGACCGAGATCTGGTCGGTGGGCGAGGGCGTGGTCTCGTTTGCAGGGAACAACGGCGGCTACGGACACGTGGTGATGATCCGGCACGCGAACGGCCTCGAGACGCGCTACGCGCACATGCGCGCGTTCGCCCGCGGCATCCACAGCGGCGTGCGGGTCCACCAGAAGCAGGTGATCGGCTACGTCGGCATGAGCGGCCTCGCCACCGGCCCGCACCTCCACTTCGAGGTCCTGCGCAACGGGCACCACACGAACCCGCTGTCGATGGTGGCACCGCCGGCGCCGCCGATCCCGAAGGAGCTCGAGCCGGACTTCCAGGCCTCGATCGCAGCGGTGCGCGCCGCGATCGACGAGGGCATGGCGGCGCGCTGAGCGCGTGACTACGCCCAGAGATCGTGCGCACGGGCGCTGACGCGGACGCCGCGGGCCTCATCGCCGTCGACCAGCAGGGCCTCCTCCGCCAGGTTCACCGTGGGGCACACGTGCCGGGGATAGAGCAGCACCGTCTCGCCGCGCCGGGGGCGCGGGCCGCCGGCCTCGAAGGGGAGGTGCTCCTCGTTCGGCGTGCAGGCGCGGTGCTCGGGGTGGCCGAGGATGACGGCCACCGGTGAGCCCGCCTCGGCGGCGAGCGCCTTGGAGCCGGCATCGCAAGTGAACTTGCGCGCGGTCGGATAGCTGACCACGGTGCTGTGGACGGCGGCGGCGGGGAGGAAGTCGAGCTCTTCGAGCTCGCTGTGGGAGCGGTGATCGAAGTAGACGATGGTCCCGGGCGAGACGCGGTGCTTGATCGCGCGGAACGGCGCGTACTCGAGCGCGGCGGCGTAGCTGGGCGTACCGCTCGTGATCAGCTCGGGGACGCCGCCGAGGTGGCTCACCAGCTCGACGAGCCGGTCGTAGACGAGAAAGCAGGCCGTCTTGCGCTCGGAATAGCTGCCCGAGTGGATGTGGCCCTCGTAGGCGTGCAGGCCGCGGAAGCGGGGGCCGGCGCGCTCGGCGACGGCGGCGATGATGGACCGATCCTCGAGCGGCACGCCCGTGCGGTCCATCCCGCAGTTGACGTCGGCGAAGATGCCGAGGGGTTCGGGGACCGCGAGCTCGGGATCCTCGACCAGCACGGAGGTGCGCGTCTCAGGATGCGCGCGCGCCAGGGTGGCCAGGCGCTCGAGGTTCGGGCCCACGTGCGGATAGGCGACCAGGAGATCGGCGTCCTCGATCCGCTCGCGTGCGAGCACCGTCAGGAGCTGCTCCGCCTCGCGCGTGGTCGCGCACTTGAAGCAGCGAATGCCGGCGCGCGCCTCTTCGGCGAACACCTCGGGGATCTTGGCCGTCTTCACGTGCGGGCGGAGCCGGTCCGGGTCGCCGGCGCGGTCGATCAGACGGGCGAGGTTTTCGCGGACCTGCTCGAGGAAGATCACCAGCGCCGGCGTGAGCAGCCGTTCGCGGGCTTTCTCCGGGATCCGGTAGCGCTCGGGGGCGAAGGGGACCGGCCGCTCCATCGCTCGAATGAGAGCTGGACCGGCCGGAATTTCGCAAGGTAGCGTCCGCGCCCTTGGAGCGCGAGTTTGCGCATTCGGCCCAGATCGCCAGCGCCCGCCGGGCGATCGCGGAGATCTGCCGGATGATGCACCAGCGGGGCTACATCGCCGCGCGGGACGGCAACGTCTCCTGCCGGATCGGAGATAACCGCCTCCTGGTCACGCCCTCCGGGTGCCGGAAGGGCTTCCTCGATCCCTCCGACATGGTGCTCTGCGACCTCGACGGCGCGGCTGTGCGCGGCGAGAAGGGCCGCCCCTCGACGGAGATGATGATGCACGTCGCCGTCTACCACGAGCGTGACGACGTGAACGCGGTGGTCCACGCCCACCCGCCCCACGCCATCGCGCACACGGTCGCCGGTGTGAGCCTCTCGCTGGCGCTGATGCCGGAGGTGTTCTGCGAGCTCGGTGAGATCGTCACGATCCCGTACACCACGCCCGGGACGCCCGAAGTACCCGAGCGGTTGAGGGAGCCGATCAAGAGCCACTGCGCCCTGGTGATGGAGCGCCACGGCTCGATCACCACCGGTGCGACGCTGGCGCAGGCTTACGATCGACTGGAGATCCTCGAGCACACGGCCCGCATCTCCATGCTCGCGCACACGCTGGCGCCGGGACGGATCAGCGGGCTCCCGGAGGCGCAGCTCGACAAGCTGCGCCGGTTCTTCGGCTGCGGTCTGGGCTGCTGAGGCGCGCTACTTCTGCTTGCCCTTGGTCGGCGGGTGACCGCCGCTGGGCGACATGAGCTTCTTGACCGCCTCGAGCCGCTGAGGAATGCCGAGCCGCTGCGCGTAGTCCGGATCCTCCCGGTTGAGCGCCTCCCAGGCGGCGATCGCCTCGCTCATGCGCTTCTGGTTGCGCATCATGATCAGCCCGAACGTCCAGCGCACCTGGGGGTCCTTGGCGTCGAGCTCGTAGGCCTTCTCGACCGTCTTGACCGCCTCCTCCTGCTTGTTCTGGGCGAACAGCGTCTCCGCCAGACCGGCCATCGCGCTCGGATCGTCCGGTCGGATCTTGAGCGCGCGCCGGAACGCGGCCTCGGCGGCGACCCCGTCGTTCTTGTTCACCGCCTCGATGGCCTCGGAGAGGGCCTGGCCGAACTCGTTGAGCTCGCCGACGTCGTTGCTCGCCTCCGGCGTGCCGCCGGGATGCCCGGGGATCGCGGCGACGCCGGCAGGGGGCGGCGCGTCGGGTGCGATCGGGGCGGCGCCGTCGTCGGCAGGCTGGCTGGCCGGCTCCTCCGGCGGCTCCTTGGCGGTCCCCAGCTGCGCGTCGAGCTGCTCGAGCGAGCCCCGGACGTAGTTGGCCTTCGGGTGGTTGGGCGCGACCTGGAGGAAGCGCAACCAGACCTGCCTCAGCTCCTGCTTGGCCCGCTGCGAGTCGTCGCCTTCGATGAGCCGGCCGTACGCGAGCAGGCACTCCGGATTGTTTCGATCCTTCTCGATGCAGGACTTGAGCTCCTCGATGCCCGACTTCAGGTAGCCGAGCTCGAAGTACGTGTTGGTGAGGCCGGCGTTGATGCGGATGTCGTCGAGGCCGTTACGTCGGGCGGCCAGGAAGGTGTCGGCCGCGTCGAAGGCCAGGCCGGCCTCGTGCTGGAGCTGGGCGAGCTCGAGCAACGTGGCCGCGTCGTTGGGATTCTTCAAGAGGTCGTTCTTCCGCTGCGCGATCCGCTGCGCGAGGCCCGGGTCGGGCGCCTTCGGCTTCGTGAAGTCCACCTCGCAGGCGAACAGGAGCAGGAGTGCGGAAGCACCGAGGATCGCCCGTGGCATGCCGAACGATCCTCGTCGAACGGATCCGCTGTCAAGGGAGCTCGGTCGCGGGCGCGACCGTCTGGAGCTCGTCGGCGTCGTCGAGCGCCGCCAGCAGCGCCCGCACGGTGTCGCTCGTGCCGGGGATGACCAGGTCGGGCGCAAGGTCGGCGAGAGGCTGCAACACGAACCGCCTGCGGATCATTTCCGGGTGCGGCACGACCAGCCGCGGGTGCGCGATCCGCTCGCTCCCATACAGAAGGAGATCGAGATCGATGATCCGCGGGCCCCACCGCACCGTGCGAACCCGGCCCATCGCGGCCTCGATCGCCTGGAGCGCGTCGAGCAGCGCCAGGGCCGGGAGCTCGGTCTCGGCCTGGAGGACGCTGTTGAGGTAGTCCGGCTGGTCCTGGGGCCCGAGGGGCGCCGAGCGATAGACGGGTGCGAGGCGTCGGGGTCGCACCCGCGGCTCCTCGGCCAGCCGGCGTACAGCTTCCGCGAGGTTCTGCGAAGGATCCGGGCCGAGGTTGGCGCCGAGCGCGATGAAGGTTAGCACCCCGGTGGAACCTAGATGGAAACGATGGACGTCGTCGAGCTGACCAAGGCGCTGGTCGCGATTCCCTCGATCACCGGTGACGAGGGGCGGATCGCCGCCTGGATCGCCGGCCGGCTCGAGGCGGACGGCTGGCGGGTCACCCGACAACCGGTTCCGCCCGAGGGCACCGCCACCACGGCGGACCCGCGCATCAACGTCATCGCCACCTCGGACGACGACGCGCCGCGCGTCGTGTTGACCACGCACCTCGACACGGTGCCGCCCTTCATCGCGGTCACGGAGGATCGGGACCACCTGTTCGGCCGCGGCGTCTGCGACGCGAAGGGCATCTTCGCCTCGCAATGGATCGCGGCCGAGCGACTGCGTGCGGCGGGCCATCGCGGCATTGCGCTGGTCGGCGTCGCCGGAGAGGAGACCGACTCGATCGGCGCGAAGATCCTGTCGAAGGCGCTGCCCCGCGCCGACTTCGTCATCGATGGCGAGCCGACCGACCTCGAGCTCTCGTCCGGAGCGAAGGGGATCCTGTCGCTCTCGGTGCGCATGACGGGCGTGGCGGGCCACTCCGCGTATCCCGAGACCGGCCGGAGCGCCACGCATGCGCTGGTCCAGGCGCTGAGCCGGCTGTTGATGTCCGAGCTCCCGTATCACCCGGGCTTCGGCGCCACGACCGCGAACATCGGCGTCCTGTCGGGCGGCGTGGCGCCGAACGTGATCGCCCCGTCGGCGGAGGCCCGCCTGATGATCCGTCTGGGCGCTCCGAGCGACACCGTGCTGGCCACGGTCGCAGAGCTGCTCGGGCCCGACGTCGAGATCGAGGTGACCTCGAAGAGCGAGCCGCACAAGATTCACGTGCCGGCCGGCCGGAAGGGCAAGATCGTCCGCTTCGGCTCGGACGTCCCGTATCTCTCCTCGATCGGCACACCGCTCCTCGTGGGGCCGGGCTCGATCCACATGGCACATACGGCCCACGAGAGGATCCGAAAGGACGAGCTCGCCCGCGCCGTCGATCTCTATCAACAGCTCGCGATCACCTTGCTCGAGGCGTGAAGCCAAGGTTATCGAGGCGCCATGAGCATCGTGATCAACCGGGTCTACACCGGCGTCGGTGACGCCGGGACGACGCGCCTGGCGGGCGGCCAGGAGATCGACAAGACCGACGTGCGCATCGAGGCCTACGGGACGGTGGACGAGCTCAACGCCGTGCTCGGGGTGGTGGCGGAGACGGACGGCATCGACGAGGCGCTGCTCGGCAAGCTGCGCCGGATCCAGAACGAGCTGTTCGACCTCGGGGGCGAGCTCGCCACCCTCGCCGAGGATCGGCACCCGAAGCAGGCGCTGATCGGCGAGGACGCGTCGCGCCGACTCGAGGAGGACATGGATCAGGCCAACGAGAAGCTCCCCACGCTTCGCTCGTTCGTGCTGCCCGGCGGGGGGATGCTCTCCGCCCGGCTCCACGTGGCGCGCACCGTGTGCCGGCGCGCGGAGCGACGCCTGGTGGCGCTGCACCGCGCCAGCGAGCAGCGCGCCGAGTCGCTCAGGTACCTCAATCGTCTTTCGGACTGGCTGTTCGTGATGGGCCGCGTGGCCGTGGTGGCGGCCGGCCAATCGGAGGTGCTCTGGGTACCGGGGATCAGCCGGGACCCTTGAGCTTGCCGCGGACGTCGATCACCAGCACCGTGCCGTCGGTGCGGAGCCCGATCAGCCGGCCCGCGGACTCGACCAGCCTCTTGAACGGTCCCAGCTTCTGGCGTCCCGCGATGATCGCGCGGTCCAGATCGATCGCAGCCAGCGTGCCGTCCTCGAGGGCGACGAACCCAGGCTCGAGGGCCACGATCGATCCGGGCATCACGATGGGCCGCTGCTTGCCGCGCTCGTCCACCAGGATCGCGCGCCGTCCGCTCGCCACCAGATAGCCGCTCGCTGTCGCGACCGCGAGGGTCTCGCCCGGGATCGACAGATCGAAGCGCGTCTTCCCGTCCTCGAGCGCGAGTCCGCGGAAGCCCTTCTCGCTCTTCACCAGCGCCGTCTCCTCGCCGAGCCAGGCGCCGGTGGCGTGGGCGCCGATGGGGAGCAGCCACTTGCGCGCGCCGGTGGCGACCTCGAGGAGCTGGACGCCGTCCGCATCCGTCCCCACCATTGCAAACCGCTGATCGGCCGTGAGCATGTCGGTCGGCGCGTCGAACGTCTGACGCCACTTCGGCTTGCCGGCGGCGTCGAGGCGGGAGAGGGCGTTCGCCTTGCCCGACTCCACGGCGAACAGCGCACCGCCGGCGAGCCGCTGCTCCTTCGCGCGGCGCCCGCCCGCTTTCCCGGCCCGATCGATGAAGCCGCCGTCGATCTCGAAGCCGTCCAGCGCTGCGCCGATCGCCTTGCCGGGCTTGGACCAGAGCACCTTGCCGGGATCGGCGAGCGCGCGGGCGGTGACCGTCCCCTTGACCAGCACCAGCAGCTGATCGCCGGCCACCGCCAGATCCTCGATCGGATCGTCGAGCGCCAGGCGGGCCTCGATCCCGGCCAGCCGCCGGAGCGCCTCGCCGGCCCGCATCACCAGCGGGTCCCCCTTGGGGGCGCGGGCGATCAGATCCAGCCAGTCGACCACCGCCTCGGTCGGATGCCCCTCGGTGGCCTGGGCGTGGAGGGCGCGCGCGTCGAGCTGGTGGGGGTTGCGGACCAGGACGGCGTGGGCGAGCGCCAGGGCGGGGGCTCGCTGGCCCAGCGCCACGTAGGCCCGGGCCAGGTCCATGCGGGCCTGCTCGAGCCAGCGCGTGGGCCGCGGATCGTTCCCTGCGGGGAGCCCGTAGATCGTCCCCTTCTCCAGGACCGCCGCGCCGCCCTTCGGCCCGACGGCCACCTCGGCGATCTTCCCCTCGAGGTCCACGACCTGGATGAGCTGACCGCGCTGATGATCGAGCATGATCGCGCGCGTCCCGGTGGCGCCGGCGATCACGCCGCTGAACGTCGACAGGGAGCTCACCGGGGCGCGCTGGCGCGCGGACCAGATCGGCTTGCCGTCGAAGTTACGGGCGAGCACCGCGTAGGGGCCGTCGGCCGGATGAACCACGCCCGAGTAGTCGGGGAGCGAGAGGACCGGCGACGAGGCGCCGGAGAAGATCCGCCCGATCCCGCTGCGCGTGCTGGGATCCAGGATCGCGAGCAGCGTCTTTCGGCCCCGGCGCGCCGTCACCGCGAGGCGCTCTCCGCCCACGGCCGGCGGCCACTCGACGCCGGGGAAGCGGGTCACGCGCTTCGTGATCTCGCCGCGCTGCGGATCGACCAGCACGACCTCGTCACTGCCGACCAGCGCCCACAGCGAGCCCTTGGCGGTGACGGCCAGCGGTGAGGAGATCTCGTCCTTGAGGTCGATCTTCCGCTTCTCCGCGCCGTCGGCGGTGTTGATCACGTGGATGAACGTGGAGGAGGGGAGCGCCAGATCGGTGCCTACCAGCGTCGGCCCGGCCGTGACGTCGTCGAGGGGATCGAACTTCCAGAGGACATCGCCCTTGTTGGGATCGATCGCGAGCAGCTGCTCCGATCCCGAGACGAACAGGCGGCCGCCGAAGAACACGATCTCGGGGTTGGGCGCCAGCAGATCGAGCGTCCAGGACGGCTTCCCGTTCCGGGGATCGAGCGCCACGATCTTGGTCTCGAGGAGGGCCAGCAGCAGGTGGTCCACCTGGACCAGCTCGGGCTCGGCGGTCCCCAGCGTGGCCCGCCAGCGCTCCTCCCCGGAGGTCGGGTCGAGCGCGACGAAAGTGCCGGCCTCGAACGCCACCAGGAGATCGTCGAGCAGGCTGATCCGCGTGGGCGGCGGCGATGCGGGCGAGCGACGCCACACCGGTCCGACGAAGCCGTGCGCCAGGCTGTCCACCACCTGCTTCAGCACTGGCACGGCGCGGCGGTTGTCGCCGCGCCGCACCGCCGCCTCGGCCTGGGCCCAGCGCTCGAGCACGCGCCCGTTGACGGAGGAGGGCGGATCGAGCCGCGCCCGGACCACCGACCCGATCGCCGGACCGCTGGCGGCGTAGGCGGCAGGGGCGTCGTTGCGGCAGGCGGCCAGCAAGGCGTCGGCGTTGGCGGCCCCCATCGCGTGGACCTCGGGCAGCGGCGGAAAGCCGGGCGGCCAGACCCCCGCGAGCGCGGCGAAGCTGTCGTTACCGATCGGCGCCGACTTGGTGGAGCGGCCGGCGGCGATCAGATCGCCGCCCTCGCGCGCCAGGGCGAGGTCCGCCTTCAGGCGAACCCGCGCGGCCTCGAGCTTCTCATCCTTGCCGCGGGGCGCCCGCACCACGCGCACGTCCGGGATCAGATCCAGGACCGCGGCCAGGCGCTCGTGGAGCACGCACTCGGCCTCGTTCTCCGGCGGCGGGATCAGCACCAGCGGCTGGGGGCCCTGGCTCGCGAGCGTGGACGCGAGAGCGAGGAGCGCTGCGCTCACGCCTCGCGAGTAGCATTCCTATATACTGCGCGCCACCGTGTCTCGACGGCTGCAGAACCTGCTGCTCGTCGTCGGCAGCGCGGTGGTCTGTGCCGCGCTCATGGAGCTCGGCCTTCACGTCGTGGGCTTCTCGGCGCCGAGCTTCTACGAGCCAGATCGGTTCACCGGCGCGCGCCACCGTCCCGGCGCCGAGGGATGGGATCGCCGCGAGGGGGAGACCTACGTCCGGATCAGCGCCCAGGGGCTGCGCGATCGGGACCACCGGGAGGCGAAGCCGCCGGGCACGGTCCGCATCGTGGTGCTGGGCGACTCCTACGCCGAGGGTCTGGCGGTGGAGCTCGACCAGACGTTCTGGTCCGTCGCCGCCGCCGACGTTGCAAGCTGCCCTGCGCTCGCGGGCCGGACGATCGAGCCGATCAACCTGGGCGTCTCGGGCTACGGCCCCGCCCAGGAGCTGCTGGCGCTGCGCCACCGCGGCTTCGCCTTCGACCCGGACTTGGTGGTGACGGCGTTCTTCTCGGAGAACGACGTCCGCGACGACTCGCGCGCGCTCTCCCGCGAGCCGCTGCGGCCCTACTACACGCTCCAGGACGGTCTGCTCCAGCTCGACGACCGCTTCCTCGCCAGCTCCGAGTATCGGCTGAAGGCGGCGTTCCTCTCCCGCCTGCTCTACGGCGCGATCGATCGCGTGCGCCTTCTCCAGCTCGCCAACCTGGCCAAGAACAACCTGCGGAGGCGGTGGGTGCTCCACCAGGATCCGTCGGCCTCCGGCGTGCTCGAGCCGCCGGATCACCCGGTCCGTCATCCGCTCTACTCCGAGCCGACCGACCCCCGCTGGCGCGACGCCTGGGCTGTGACCGAGGCGCTGATCGCCGAGACCGCGCGCGAGACGGCCTCGCACGGCGCGCGGTTCGTGTTGATGAGCGTGAGCAACCCCGTCCAGGTCCATCCCGACGCCGCGCTCCGCGGGCGCTTCGAGTCGGCCTACGGCGTCGCGGATTTGTTCGAGCCCGAGCGCCGTCTGGGCGCGCTGGCGCGGCGGGAAGGGCTGCCATACCTACCTCTCGCGCCCGGGATGCAGGCGGAGGCCGACCGGACGGGCACCTTCTTCCACGGCTTCGCCCGGATCGGTACGGAGGGGCGGGGCCACTGGAACGTGCAGGGGCATCGCTTCGCCGGCCACGCGCTGGCGGAGCGTCTCTGCGCGATCCTGACCTCGAGCGCGTCGGACGCCGTGCGAGCCCGCACGGGCTCGCGCCCGGGCCCCACCTGAGGCACTCTTTTCGCCGGCATGCTGCGCCCTCTGCTCTTTCACCTGGTTCTCCTGACGGCGCTCGCGACGCGGGCGGAGGCGGCGGAGAGCGTGAAGCTGGTGAACGCGAAGGGTGAGGTCTCGGTCCGGGCGCCGAAGGCCACCGCCTACCAGCGGATCGGAGACGGCGCGGAGGTCGCGGATCGATCGCGCCTGCGCACGGGCAAGGACGGAGAGGCCACGCTCCGGTTCCCCGACGGCAGCGAGGCCAAGGTCAGCCCGAAGAGCGAGATCATCGTGCACGCCGAACGGACCGATCAGGAGCCGGCCGGCGCCACGCTGTTCTTCGGTCGGGTCTGGTCGAAGGTGGTGAAGGCGGTCGGAGGCGAGACCTCGTTCGAGGTGCGCTCTGCGAACGCGGTCGCGGGCGTGCGCGGCACCGAGTTCGAGGTCGGCGTCGCGGATGACGGCTCTGCGCGCGTGATCGTGCGCGAGGGCGTGGTCGCCGTGGAGGGCGAGGCCGGCAAACCGGTCAACGTGGCCCGCGGGTTCGAGGTGGAGTCGGATCATCAAGGACGGCTCGATCGGACCCGGAAGGCCGCGGGGGACCCGGAGTGGGACGGCTGGTTCAGCAAGCGCGCCCGCACGCTCGAGCGTGAGGGCGTGAAGGTGGCCCAGGATCTGGACGGCCGGCTCAGCCGTCGATGGCGCCAGGTGGAGAAGCTGGTGCGGGAGCAGCGCGTGCTGCGGGAGCAGATCGAGAAGCTCGAGCGCCGGGGCAAGGCCGGCGAGGACGTCCAGGGCGAGCTCGAGTCGAAGCTGGCCGAGCTCGAGCGTACGACCGAGCGCCTCGCCAGCATGCGCGCGCGCCTCGAGGCCGCGTTCGGGATCTTCGAGCGCTGGGGAGCGCTCGCCGAGCAGGGCGCCATCCAGCACGGCGATCAGGTGGGATCGCTCGCCGGCAACGTCGCGCGCATCGCGGCCGACTTCGCCGACATGATCGAGGAAGGCACCGACCTCTCGCCTGAGGGCATGGAAGAGATGATGGACGACATGAAGAAGGGGCCGACGCTCAAGCAGAAGAAGAAGAGCGCTGCGGACGAGCTCCTGAAGTGATCACCTCTTCGTTTGAGTAGAATCCATTTGAAATAAGTCCGGGATCCGACGATCTCGTGTCGGGATCGGTCGATCCCACGCGATCGATCCCCTGGGCGAGCGCCCGATCCCGAGCGTGAAGAATTCGCCACAGAAAATAGGCATACGGACCGCCCGACCGACCCGTGGTCCGAAACGCCCTCGAAAGGTGCATTTCCGGGCGGTTCCTGGAGAAAAAATGCATGTACGAGCTGAAAAAGGGGGTTTTCGGGCTGTTTTTGGACTTGTATGTATTGCGCCACCCAAACGATTCGGCTAAAGGGATGCGCGGCGCTGGGCGCGAAAAGGCCCAGGAGACGCGAAATCGAGCGAACTCGACGACAAACCCAATCTGCGAACGCCGATGGATCGGCTTCGCCGAACGAAATGGAAAGGCTGATGGAGGAAGGGATGGCCGGAAAGAAGAAGGACGCGAACACCACGAAGAAGCCCCGCGAGATGCTTCTCGTGCAGAGCAAGGTGAAAGAGTACATCCGCGGTCACGACATGATGTGCTCCTCGGATCTGGTCGACGCGCTGAACGAGCGGGTCGCCGGCATTCTCGACGACGCGGTCACCCGCGCCGGCTCGAACGGCCGCAAGACCGCCCGAGCGCACGACATCTGATCCGCCGCCGGCGGGGGATCGCACGAAGGACGATGGCGAGCAGAAGGGCCGGGGCACCGTGACCGGCCCCTTCTCCTCGTGCTCCCTGCGTGCAACGACAGTCGCTGTCGCCGCCCTCGATCTTCCTCCCGGCGTCGGGTGTCTCCAGGGCGGGGCAGCCGTCGAGACGCGTGCAGAGCGTCCCGCGCCCCCGCGTCAGCGTCTCCCAGGTTGACCCGATCTCGTCGCGGGCGGCGTCGATGGCCTCGGCCTCGGCGATCACCGCCGTCGAGGTCGCGCTCTCGCCCGGACGCGTGAGGAGCGCGAACAGCACGGCCATCCGCGATCCCTCAGGGCCCGCCGAATCGCGCGGACCGGCGGCCTCGACCACCTCCTCGATGGACAGCGCGACCTCGGTCCCGAGGATCACGGTCCCGGGCGGTAGCTCGGCGGCCCCGGGGATCCAGGCGCCGCCTTCGGTCCGGCCGCCGGCGATGAAGAAGAATGGGCCCACCTCGTCGGGCCTCGCCAGGCCGAGGGCGTAGAGGTCGAGCGACGAGAAGCGCACGTTGCGAGAGACCACCACGAAGCGACCGGCGCCGAGGGCGCGGAGCTCGTGACCGCCCATCAGGGATCCGTCCGAGTCCAGCAGCGCGTGCCAGTGCGCGCGCTGGCGGCCGAGCAGATCGATCGCGACGGTCGACGACGAGGGCGTCACCGGCGGGAAGTAGGCGAGGTGACGGTGGGCGAGCTCGTGAGACGCGTCGGCCCCGAGCCGCTGACCGTGCGTCGAGCGCTGCTTGAGATCGACCACGCCCACCAGCGCGGCCACGCCGAACTCGGCGCGTTGATCGATCGGACCCATCCCGGTGCCGGCCGTGTCGTTGAAGAGCGGCACGAAGTACGACGGCCCCCCCGCGCCCAGATCCTCGAAGGTGGTGAACAGCACGAGGATGGCGGGGGCGTCGACACCCTCGGCGGCGAAGCGCGCGGTGATCGCGGCCAGATCGTTGCGCTCGGCGTCGAACCGGATGCCGAGCGCGCCGTCGATCCCGCTGATCAGCGTCTCGTCGCCCTCGAGGATGACGACCTGGCCCCGCCGCTCGACCAGACCCCGCCGCACGGTGGCCGGCCGCAGCGTCATCTCGGGCCAACGGCCCGGCGTGAACGTCCCCGTCTCGACGGCGCCGCAGCCGCTGACGACCAGGGCGAGGAGCCACAGCCAGGCCGCTTGACCGCGCGAACGTCGGTAGTGATCCTGCGCTCCGTGAAGTTCCGCCTGAAACGGCGCGTGAAGAAGATGAACGTCTGCACGCGGTGCGAGGCGACGATGGACCGCCGCACCGCCATCCCCGAGGGCGCCGGCCGTCGCTACTGGGGCGACGTCGAGCCGTACGTGTACGTCGGCGACGCCGAGATCCATCACTTCATCTGTACGAGCTGCGGGAACCTCACGGCGATCCAATTCCGCGAGGCGGCCTAGGACGGGCCCGGTGGCGGTCAAAGGCCCGAAGGGATCGGATCCGCCGCCCGCGCCGCGCCCGATCAATCCGGGCGGGACCGAAGCCCGAACCCCGGCGCCGGCCCCTGCGCCTGCGAAGCGCCCCCGCGAGGTCGAGCCCTCGCCCGATCGGCGGCGCCAGCAAGACGAGGCCGCCGCGGAGCTGTCGGCCGAGGGGCGGATCGGTGATCCGTCGCTGCCGCCCGAGGCGTTCCGGTCGATGGGGACGCTGGTGTCGGCCCGCCACCTGATGGCGCTCCTGGCCCGCAAGCGGCCCGACGTCGCCCGCGCCGCGCTGCTTGCGGAAGTGGGCGACCTCTTGCTCGCCGAGAAGGATCCGACGGCCATCCGACGGATCCTGCTCCAGATGGGCGAGGTCGGGCGCATCGTCGACATCTATCCGCTCGAGGTCCTCGACTATGTGCTGCACGCGCGCCCCGCTGCGCTCCCCGGCTTCTCCTACGGGCCGGTGATCTTGAACAAGGTCGAGCTCGAGTCGCGGACGTTCGGCGTCGAGGAGCTGATCCGAATCAAGGTTCCGTTATCACTTCGAATGCGCGGGTTCGCGCTGGAGGGCGGTGGGGCGCCGGGCTACTGCTTCGCGCCGGGCGGCCTCGCCGAGTACCACCTCGAGCTCGCCGCGCCCGGCGCGTTCCCCATCCTGGTGCGTGGGGAAATCCGGAAAAAGAGCCTGATCGACCGGGCCATCCTCACGATCGAGGACCGACCCGATGGGCAACCTCAATGGTAGTATTCCAGAGCGGTTGCGCCGGACCGGACCGCCTTGGATTCCGCGCATGAACAAATCCGCACTCCCCCTCCTCGCCCTTCCGCTCGTCCTGGTGCTCGGTTGTCCCGAAGGCGGGACCTTGCCGCCGGGCCAAGACGCCGGACCCGACCTCCCGGACGCCGTGGTGATCGGCCCGCGCGACGCCGGTCCGACCGATACCGCGGTCCGCGTGCCCACCGCCAGCGCGGTCAGCCCGGCCCGGGGGCCCCAGTCCGGCGGCACGCGGGTCACGATCCGCGGCTCCAACTTCACCGAGCCCGCCGAGGTCCGCTTCGACGGTGTCTCGGCCACCAGCGTGGTCGTGCTCGACGAGGTCTCGATCGCGGCCACCACGCCGCCCCACCCGATCGGCCCGGTCACCGTCGAGGTGACCACCGAGGGCGGTACCGCCGAGCTTCCCGACGGCTTCACCTTCCACCGCGAGATCCGCCTCGACGCCATCGAGCCGGCGCGGATCCCGGACGAGGGCGGTGTCGCGCTGACCCTCACCGGCAAGGGCTTCGACGAGAACACGATCGTGCTCATGGATCGCCGGCCGATCCGGGGGCTGCGCGTGGTCAGCGACACCGAGATGACCGGCTACTCGCCGCGCCTGACGCCGGGACGGCCCGACGTCCGCGTGATGAATCCGGACGCCGAGGCGCGCCGGGCCGACGTGGTCGTGGTGTTCGGAACGCCCGACCTCACCGGCGCGCTGCCCGGCTACGGCCCGATCGGAGGACGCGCCGCCCAGGAGATCCAGGGGGACGGCCTCGCCGACGCCGAGCGGGTCACCTTCGGCGCGACGCCGGCGGGCGCGTTCACGCTGGAGACGAACGCGCTCCTCAGCGCGGAGGCGCCGGCCCTGGCCGAGGGCGCCTACGACCTCACGGTCGCCAACGACGACGCCAGCGGCACGCTGGCCGGCGGCTACATCGCGTTCGATCCGGCGGCGCCCGGGATCGCCGTTCTCGGCGTGCAGCCGGCACGCATCGCCGAGGGCAGCAGCGCCACCGTCACGGTGGTCGGACGTCGCTTCGGCCTCTCCCCCCAGCTCGCGATCGACGGTGTGCGCGTCCCGCTGATCGAGGGCAATGACAACGCCGTCACCGTGATGCTCCCGCAGTCGCTGGCGCTCGGTCCTCACGACGTCACCGTCCTCAACGGGGCGCTGCAGGACACCCTGGCCGGCGGTCTCACGGTCTATGCACCCATGGAGGTCCTGGGCCTCAGCCCGAATCGCGGCCCGGTGGCCGGCGGCACCACCGTCACGCTCACCGGCTCTGGCTTCATCAGCGGCGCCGAGGTGCGCATCGCGGACGTCCCGCTCGCCGACGTCGTCGTGGTGAGCGACACCCAGATCATCGCCACCACGGTCGCCGGCGCCGGCGGCACCTACGACGTGGTCGTCCGCGCCGGCTCGGAGACCGCCGTCCTCGCCGGCGGGTTCACGTTCACCGAGCCCTTCCAGATCGTCCGGATCGATCCGAGCGAAGGCTCGGTCGCCGGCAACACCTACGTCTCGATCTTCGGGCGTGGCTTCACCTCGCCCGCCGCCGTCACCTTCGGCGGCGTCGACGCGGCCGCCGTGCAGCTCGAGAACGGCTCGGTCATCGGCGCCCGCACCCAGCCGGCGCGCCCAGGCGCGGTGGACATCCAGGTCGACTCGGGCTCGGAGGATCAGCTCCTCCCGAAGGCGTTCAACTTCTACGATCCGCGCCTCCTGACCGGCGGCGCCTGGGGTGGGCCCGTCGACGGCTCCATCAACGTCGCCGTGCAGACGTTCGACGGCACGCCACTGCCCGGAATGGTGGTGCAGCTCGGGTTCGGCGCCGATCTCCGCTACACCGCCGTCACCGACGAAAACGGCGAGGCCACCGTGAGCAGCCCCGAGATCCGAGGCGCGCAGACGGTGACCGTAGGCGCGCCCGGCGTCGAGTTCGTGACCTACTATGAGGTCGACGCGAGGAACCTCACCATGTTCGCCAGCCCCTACCCGCAGTCGATGCCGCCCGACGCGCCGATCTCGCCCTGCCCGATGCCCGCGCAGGCGCCGGTGGTGACCGGCAAGATCTTCAAGTTCAAGTCGGCGCTCGATCCGGTGACGCGCCCGGGCTGGGTCGCGGTCGCCCGGATCACGTACACGCAGCCGAACATCTTCTCCCAGAACCCGCCGGATCCGCCCGAGCAGTTCGACTTCGTGTTCACGGACGGCGGCGAGTATCAGATCGTGGTGCTGCGGCTCGGGACCGTCGCCGTCTACGCGACGCTCGGCGATCTCAACCCTGAGACGCAGGAGTTCATCCCGCGCCGGATGGGCATCGCGCGGAACGTCCCGGTGGCGATCGCGACCACCACCGAAGGGATCAACATCTCGCTCGACATCGATCTGAACCAGACCACGCGAATCCGGATGGACGGACCGCCCGAGCAGAAGCCGGGTCCCTCCCTCAACGCCGTGCTGCCGTTCCTCAACCTGCAGTCGGAGGGCGTGATCCCCTTCCCGCAGTTCTTCGGCGCCGGCGACGTGATCGTGAACAGCCTGCCCGATCTCCCGGAGTCGCAGTTCATCTACTGGGGCGGATCGTTCACCAACGCCGGCGGGCAGCTGGGCGCGCCCTACTCGCTGGCGGTCGTGAAGACAGCGTCGCCGTTCGAGGAGGGCGTCGACCTGGGGCCGTTCGTCCAGATGCCTCAGAACGTGAGCCCGAAGCCGAACCAGCTCCTCGAGAATGGGGTGGTCCGCTGGGATCTCAGCGGGGTGCGGCCCGACATCACCACCATCAACGTGGTGGACGTGACCTCGGTCGGCGGCTGCTGCTGCGGCGACGCCAACATGAACGGGCAGTGCGAGGACTCGGAGCCGCGGATGTGCGGTTCCCTCCCGCAGCAGTTCAACCGCTGGACGCTGTTCGGCGAGGGCGGCCTGGCCAGCTACGCGCTCCCGCGGATGCCCTCGGGGATCGTGGCGTTCGACGCGCCGAACGTGTACCCGTGGCTGGTGCAGATGGCGGTGGCACCGCGCTTCAACTACCACGAGTTCATCTACAACCAGTTCTCGCAGTACTTCTGGCAGAGCTGGTCGTTCTGGTTCTCGCAGTTCACGGTCAAGGAAGAGACCGACTAGCCTCAACTCCATGCGCGCGTTCAACATCATCGGCTCGGTCGCGCTGGCGGCCTTGGCGCTCGCCGGCTGCAAGGGCGGCTCGAGCTCGCTCACCTGCGAGTCCGACGCGGACTGCACGCTTCCGGGGACGCGCTGCAGCGCGGAGACCAAGCTCTGCATCTGCACGACCGACGAGTCGTGCCTCGACGGCTTCTTCTGCAACAACGCCGGCGTCTGTCAGGAGCGATCGGGCTGCACCACGAACCCGGACTGTGCCGAGGGCACGTTCTGCGACATCGCCAGCGGCCAGTGTCTCGTGGGTCCACCGACGGGGATCGGCGGCGCCTGCGGCCTGGCCTCCCACTGCCCCTACGGGACGATCTGCACCGACGGCACCTGCGTCGCGGGCTGTTTCGACGATGGCGATTGCGTGCTGGGACAGATCTGCTTCGACGGTCAGTGCGCGACGGGTCAGGACGTGTGCAGCAACGACGCCTTCTGCGATTACGGTGAGCGTTGCCAGAACCTGAGCTGCGTGGAGGACCACCGGGGACCGTACTGCCGTGGCTGCTCGCAGCCTTCCCTGCAGAACCCGACGCCGTGCGATCAGCCGCGCAACTTCTGCCTGGTGAACAGCCTGGAGGCCGCGGGCCATGCGGAGATCTGCGGCGTCGACTGCTCGCTCGGCCAATCCTGTCCGAACGGCTACGCCTGCCACGACGTCGTCATCCTGACCCGTCAGGTCTGCCACAACACAGCCGAGTGTCAGTGCAGCCAGAGCCCGGCCTTCGCCGGAAGCTGCAGCGTCGCGCTCCCCTGTCAGCCGGAGGTGGGCTCGACCTTCTGTCGCTACGACGGTCACCCGGACTGCGGGGAGAACGCGGCCTGTCTGGTCGCCACCGGCACCACCTCCGGATCCTGCACCTGCGCCAGCGACGACGACTGCGGCGGCGGTGCCACCTGCGTCGCCCAGCTCTGCTGTCCTGCCACCGCCGAGGTCCGGATCGATCGCGAGTGCGCGATCGGAGAGAACCGGGTCTCCGGTTTCTGCACCTGTGCGACCGACGACGATTGCCCGCGCGACTCTTGCGACGGCTCCAGCGGAACCTGTGCCATCACCGGCCTGCCGTGCACTCCGGGCGCGAACGACTGCGGCCCGATCTCCTGCGTCGAAGGCGGGTGCATCATCGGGCAGAATTGTGCCCCCGAGCAGGGTCTGACCTGTACGGTGGTCGGGGGAAGATGAGCGCTGGCGCCGAGGACGACCTCACACGCGTTGAACGGATCCGCCGGCGGCGATCGGTCCAGGCGGCCAACGCGGCCCTCACCGCCATCGTGTCGGTTCAGCTCGCCTTCGCTGCGTTTGCGATCGGGCACGCCCTCGGCCCCGCGCCCATGCGGCGCATCGAGCTGGTCGCAGGGATCGCGTTATCCTTCCTGCTCGGGATCGCCCTGTCGGTGCCGTTCGTGCGGAGGCGCCTCGAGGCGGGCGCGCACCTCAAGGTAGACGTGACGGAAGGGCGCCATCGGAGGAGGGTGCTGGTCTTCGACGATCACTTGGTACTCGATCAAGAGGTGGTGATGTTCGAGCAGCTGACGTCGGTGGCGCTCGAGGGCAGCCGCCTCGTGGTCAAGTACGAGGACCCGATCCACGGCGGCCCCATGCTCCGCGAGCTAGAGGGATCGATCCCGAGGCTCGTGCAGCTCGAGGCGGGGATCCAGGAGAGGGGCTCCTCATGAAGTGGGTCTCCGCGATTCTCGGACGAACCCAACCACAAGAGCGCGGTCGAGGCCGCGGTCGAGTCGGTGAAAGAGGTCGTCCCGGATCCGGATTTGGTGCTCCTGTTCGTCTCGCCGCACTTCGCCTCCTCGTTCGACGGAGTGCTCGAGGGCGTGCGCGAGGCATTCCCCGACGCCGCGCTGATCGGCTGCTCCGGCGGCGGCATCATCGGCAACGGAGTCGAGGTCGAGTCCAACCCGGCGGTCTCCATCACGGCCGCCGTGCTCCCCGGCGTGAACTTGGTCCTGAGGCACCTCGATGAGCCGGAGGAGAGCGCCGAGGACTGGTATGAGCTCCTCGAGATGCAGCCGGAGGAGAAGCCGATCTTCATCCTGCTCCCGGATCCGTTCACCTTTCCCGCGGACGATCTGATCGCAGGGCTCGACGAGGCGTTCCCAGGATCGATCAAGATCGGCGGGCTCGCCAGCGGCGGCACGTTTCCCGGCGCGCACGGGCTCTTCCTCGACGACGATCTCCACCACACCGGCGCCGTGTTGCTCGCGCTGACGGGCAACGTCGAGGTGGACACGATCATCGCGCAGGGATGCCGGCCCATCGGACAGCCCATGCTGATCACGCGCTGCGAGGGCAACGTGGTGTTCGAGCTGAGCAGCCGGCCCGCTCTCGAGACCATGAAGTCGCTGTACGGCTCGCTCGAGGAGGAAGATCGCGAGCTCTTCGGAAACTCGCTGTTCGTCGGGATCGAGATGAAGGATCAGGTCGAGTACCACGCAGGTGACTTCCTGGTGCGCAACATCGTCGGCTTCGATCCCAAGAGCGGCGCCCTCGCGATCGCCGCCGAGCCCAAACAGTGGCAGGCGATGCAGTTTCACCTGCGGGACGCGCGCACCTCCCGCGACGACCTCGGGCGCATGCTCGGGCGTTATGACGGCAGGGAGGCCAGCGGCGCGCTCCTGTTCTCCTGCCTGGGGCGGGGCGTCGGGTTGTACGGCGAGCGGAGCCACGACTCCCGGCAGTTCCGGGCCCGCATCGGCGACGTCCCGCTCGGCGGCTTCTTCTGCAGCGGTGAGATCGGACCGATCGGCGGCACGACCTTCCTGCACGGGTACACCAGCGCGTTCGCGGTGTTTCGACCGAAGGCCTCGTGACGATCGCTCAGTGCAGCTGCGCCGCCGTCACCGTGCTGGTGCGGGGCGCCTGGTCGTAGGCCCAGATCTTCAGGTTGTCGAACCGGACCTTGTTCTGCCAGTTCCCGAAGGCCAGCCGATCGTGGCCGGGCCCGTCCAGCGGCGAGGCGTCCTCGAACTCGAGGTACGGCTGCCCGTCGATCAGCCAGGCCAGGTGTCCGCCCTTCTTCTCGATCCGCCACCGGTACCACTTGTTGCCGTTCACACCGGTGGGCTGGTGGACCTTCCGGTCCCTCCCATGCTCGTCGAGCCGCGCGATGCACGACAGCGAGTTGCTCCATCCGCCGAGGATGAAGATGTAGCCCGACTCGTGCCGGCGCCCGTCGGTCATCAGCTCGACCTTGGAGTCGACCTCGCCGGTCTCGCTCATGACGTCGACCTCCACCACCACGTCCTTCGGGAGATCCACGTTGAGGAACAGCGGGATGTTGATGGCGTAGATCGAGTAGACCGAGCCCCGGTCGATGATCCAGTCGCCGCCGAACCGCGCGTAGTTGTCGCCCAGCGTGGCCCGGTCGAAGTCGTCCGAGAACGGGACCTGGGCCGTGGCCCTGGTGGGATCAGCGGTGCAGGCGAGACAGGCGAGGCAGGGCAGGCAGAGCAGAAGGGCGGCTCTCATCGCGCTCGAACCGTTACCATGATGGGCCCGCTTAGCGACAATGCCGTTTACCTAGAGATCCTCCGCCGACAGGCAAGGGCCAAAGGCCCGCGCAGTGAGCCGGAGGCGAACGTCGGGTCACAAGGCGAACTTGCTTCGCCGTTAAGTGACCAGGCAAGGGCCAAAGGCCCGCGCAGTGAGCCGGAGGCGAACGTCGGGTCACAAGGCGAACTTGCTTCGCCGTTAAGTGACCAGTATTGCCCGCTTAGCGAACGTCGGTGCAGAGGAGGCCCTCGTCGGGGGCGCAGGCGGCGCCGAGGAGGCATCCGCCGTTGACGCAGGGCGGGTTGCACTCGGAACCGGTCTGACAAGGACGGCCCGTGTTGATGCACGATCCGCCGAGGCAGAGGCAGTCCGCGCCGCTGCCGCAGGAGCTGCCGTCGGTGATGCACCTGTTCTGCTGACAGAGCGGGAGCGGCTGGCACTCGCTGTCGTTCGTGCAGGCGCGGCCCGCCGGGTTCTGGCAGGTGAACTGGCACGTGGTGAGGCACTCGCCGTCCGTGGTGCAGGGCGTGATGCCGAGGCCGCCGCAGCTGCCGAGGCAGGTGGGCGGGACGTTCTCGAACGCGCAGTCCTGATCGTCGACGCAGGAGCAGAAGCCGCGAAGGTCGCCCTCGCCGAGGAAGCAGCGGCGGCCCTCGCCGCCGCACTCGGAGTCGTTGACGCATTGATCCTGCGTCAGCAGCACCACCCCGCCGCAGTTGTACCCGTTCGGGCAGGCCGTCTCGACCTGGGGGTCGCACTCGACGCCGCAGAAGGTCTGGTAGCTCGAGCGCGGGTTCTGCGGATCGTAGGCCGAGTTGACCAGGCAGAAGTTCCGCCCACCGTCCCCGCAGTCCTGGTTGCCGTTGCAGTCGAGCGAGCAGAAGTTCGGGTCGGGATCGACGCTGCACGCGTTGCCCACGCAGTCGCTCCCGAAGTCGCAGAAGCTCTTGTCGTCACACTTACCGGCCAGGCACGAACCCAAGGTCGTGGGCGTGCCGCCCTGACAGATCGTGTACAGCGGACAGTCGCCCGTGTCGTGGCAGCCGTCGACGCAGCGGTTGCCCTCGCAGACCGTCCCCGGAAGGCAGTGGACGTCGCTGCCGCAGGCGGTTCGATCGATGCACGCGCCCGTTCCGACGTCGCAGAACTTGGCGGCCTCGCAGTCGGCGTTGCTCCGGCAGCCCGCCCGCTTCTGACAGATGCCCTGCGAGTTGCACACCTCGCCCGGGTCGCAGGCCTCGTCGCTCCGGCACACGCAGATTCCGGTCCCGCTGCTCTGGCTGATCTTGCAGGCGGATCCCACCGGGCACTCGCCGTTCTTCTGGCACTCGCCGGTGAACCTGCCGGTGTCCGTACAACCGAGCAGGACCAAGAGCGCGAGGGGCAGGGACTTGGGGGACACGCGGAGCTCCTACTGGAGGTTGGCGTCGCAGGCGAGGGCCATGTCCCCGGGCGCGCGGGTATAGGCCACGCTGATGGTGGCGTCCGTGGGGGGCACGTAGGTGCCGTCGAAGAAGATGGCGTTGGCGCTGCCGTCGTAGACCCAGCCGGTGCCGCGGTCGTTCGGGATGGCCGCGCCGTTCACGCGGACGCAGACGGAGGCCTCGGTGTCGCACTGATCGTCGGCCACGCCCGCGGCGCAGCACGGGATCTTCTGCGCACAGTCCGGGTACTTCGTCAGGGCGAACTTCCGCGCCAGCCCGGCTGCCTCGAAGCCGAGCGATCCGAGGACGGTGCCGTAGTCCGGCTCGCAGATCGATCCGAAGACGCCCGTGTCTCCCAGGAGCTGGAGGAACCGATCGGCGGGCAGCGCGCAGGTGGTGTTCTCGCAGGTGATGCAGCCGGCGTCGCCGCACTTGAAGTTGCCGCAGTCCTGGTCGACCTGGCAGGTCTTGGGCACGCAGATGCCGGGAAGGTCGGGGACGGACGTCTTGCAGTCCTCATCGCTCGGGCACTTGAGCCTGGCCGTGTCGCAGACGCGGAACTCGGCGGAGAGGCCGCGCGAGTACATCGATAGGGCCACGTAGCGAGTGCCGGGGGCGGCGCTCGGATCGGCCGGCGCGGCCGGACATCCGCCGCGGTTCGGGCCCATCGCACCGTCGAGATCGGGATCGCCGACGATGGCGCTCACCGAGACCACGCCCTCGTTGCCGGCGCCCTTGAGGGTCTCGAAGGCGCGATAGAAGTAGCTGATCTCGCCGAACGAGTTGTCGTCCTCGTCCGAGACGAAGATCAGGAACAGCGAGGCGTCGGGGCGGATGAAGCCGCTGTTGTCCGGCGGAGGCGCCTTCCAGGTGCCGCTCGTCCGATCCGTGTCGCGTCCGAGGGCCTGGGCCGCCGCCTGGATCCCGGACTCGCGACCGGAGCCGGCAATCCCCACGCGGACGGCCCGCGAGAACGCGGCGCTCGCGCCGTCGGTGGTGGCGGTGACGTACGAGAGCGACTGCCCCATGTCGCAGAACGAGTTGGTGGCTTCGCTGTTCGGGTCGTTCGGATCGACGGCGCACTCCTGGTTGTTGCTCAGGCAGTAGCGATACTTGCCGGCGTTGGGCGACGCGCCCGCCGAGGGGACGCACAGCCCGACGCGGCGGAGCTTGCCCTGATCGAAGCTGTTGAAGATGTCCGTCGAGATCACGCCGATGTGATAGTCGGGCGGGTTGCACGGTCCGCCGGAGACCAGGCAGGTCTTCGTGGTGAAGTCGCAGACGTCGTTGGCGACGCCGGTGCCCTGGCAGGTGGTCAGGCCGGTGATGAACCGGTCGAAGTTCTGCGCGAGCGAGGCCTGCTCCTGGACCATCGACTCCGAGTTGTCGACGACCCAGAGGATGTCGACCAGCGCGGCCGGCTTCTGCTGGAGCTCGTCGACCTGGACCGGCGGATCCGGGACGTGGACCAGCCCGGTGTCATCGTTGCAGGCGCCGGCGAACAACAGGATGGTGGAGGCAAACCATCGGCTTCGCATGATCTTCCCTATACTCCGTGTCGGAGGCCCGTGGCGTCACTTATCGAACCGCCGTTAGGCTGTCCATAGGTTGACTGACTTGGGGGAACTGGTTACCCGGCCACCACGTGACGTCCGACCCCAGCTCCACCCCACCCCCTGAGCCCGTCCGCTTCGCCGACATGGCGCTGTCGCCCGAGGCCAAGGCCGGCATCGACGCGCTCGGATACGAGCTGGCCACGCCGGTGCAAGCGGCGACGTTCGGCCCTGCGATGACCGGCGCGGATCTGATGGTCCAATCGAAGACCGGCACCGGCAAGACCACAGCGTTCGGTCTCCCGCTCGTCGAGCGGATCAACCTCGACGCCAACCGCGTCGATCCCCAAGCCCTGGTGTTGTGCCCGACCCGCGAGCTCGCGATGCAGGTGGCGGAGGAGCTGGCGGAGCTCGGGGATCCGAAGGGCGTGCGCGTGCTTCCGATCTACGGTGGCGCACCGATGGGGCCGCAGCTCAAGAGCCTGAAGGCGGGCTGCGACGTGGTGGTGGGAACACCGGGGCGGGTGCTCGATCACATCCGGCGCCGAACGTTGCGCCTGGTCCACACGCACATCGCGGTGCTCGACGAGGCCGACGAGATGTTGTCGATGGGCTTCTGGGACGAGGTCACCGCCATCCTCGATCAGCTGCCGGCGCGACGACAGACGTTCCTCTTCTCCGCGACGCTCCCCGACGAGATCCGCAAGACCGCGCAGGCGTACATGCACGACCCGCAGTCGATCGACATCTCGCGCGACGAGCTGACGGTCGAGGGGATCGAGAACATCGCGTACGAGTACGACGACCGCTGGCCCAAGCCGCGAAACCTCCTCTACATCCTCGAGGTCGAGCGCCCCGAGAACGCGATCATCTTCTGCAACACGCGTGATGACGCCTCGGTGGTGGCCGCGTTTCTCCGGCGCCAGGGCCTTCACGCGCTGGCGCTCTCGGGCGAGCTCGCCCAGAAGGATCGCGAGCGGATCATGCGGCGCATGAAGCTCGGTGAGCTCCAGTACCTGGTGGCGACCGACATCGCCGCCCGCGGCATCGACATCAGCGATCTCTCCCACGTGATCCTCTACTCGCTCCCCGAGTTCACCGAGGTCTATCTGCACCGCGTCGGCCGTACCGGACGCATCGGCAAGAAGGGCACGGCGGTCTCGCTGGTCACCGGCAAGGACGAGATCACGTTCAGCGCGCTGCGGCGGCAGTTCGGGATCATGTTCGAGAAGCGCGCGCTGCCGCCGATCGAGGAGATCGAGAAGCTGCAGGCCGAGCGGGTCGCGGGCGAGCTGATCATCGAAGCGCGCGAGGTCGAGATCACGGCGTTCATGCCCCTCGCAGAGGCGCTCAGGGCGCGCGAGGGCGGCAGCTCCGTGATCGCCTATCTGCTCAAGCGTCACTTCTCGATGCTCGAGGAGGAGCGGCGCGCTGTTCCCGCCGCCATCGGCGAGGAAGAGGAGAAGAAGAAGAAGAAGAAGAAGCGGCGCTGGGAGGAAGAGGCGAGCGCAGAGCCGGCCGCGCCCGCCGCCCCGGCCGGCGACGAGGAGCCGGAGGATTGGAAGAAGCGGCGCCGCCGCAGCAAGAAGCGCTTCGACAGCGTCACCGAGAGCGCGCCCACCACCGTGTCCGACGATATGGTGCGGCTCTTCGTGAACCGCGGCAGCACGGACTCCTACGGCGAGCACGACGTCCGCCGCCTGGTCCTGGAGGCCGCCGGCAGCCAGGATCTCGAGGCGGTGTACCGGGTCCAGCTCCGCCGCACGCACGCGTTCATCGAGGCCCGCGCGGACGTGGCCGAGGCCGCCGTCCAGAGCGCGACCCGTGGGATGGAGCGAGAGGAGAAGCCCGTCACCATCGAACGGGCGAGGACGAGAGGATGAGCGCTGCCCGCACCAAGAAGAAGGTGCCCACCCGCACCCGGCGGGGGGCCAAGGCGACCCGGCCGGGGCGGCGGATGCCGCAGACCGCGTCCACGCGCACCGAGGCGGCGATGGCGGAGCGCCTCGAGTCGCTGGAGCCGGGTACGAAACGCTACGAGGTCCTGTCGATCGCGATCGAGTTCAAGCGCTCCTGGATCCACCTGGCGCGGCACCTCACCGAGGTGCGCAACGAGGCGCTCTACAAGGAGTGGGGCTACCGCACGTTCGAGGCCTACGTGCAGCACGAGCTCTACATCCGCCGCGACACGGCCACCAAGCTGGTGCGCTCGTTCGACTTCCTCAGCTCGCATGAGCGGTCGACGCTGCGCGCGGCCGAGGACCTCGATCAAGACCACGCGATCGCCCCGCTCCCGAACTTCCAGGCGCTCGACATCCTGGCGGAGGCCCGCAACAACCCGAACCTGACCGAGCGCGACTATAAGGAGATCCGCGACACCGTCTTCCGGGACGATCCAGCGCCGAGCGCGGTCCGCAAGCTGGTCCGGGAGCGCGCCCCCGAGCCGTCCACGGCGAAGGCCGGCGATCCGAGCGAGCGCCTGCGCCGCTGTCTCGGCCTGGCCGAGCGCCTGTACGGGATGCTGCTCGAGGAGGAGGTGGCCGACAACATCTGTGAGCACGTCGAGAAGGCGGTCGGCGGGCTCCGCAAGCTCCTCGACGAGTGAGCCTCACTTCCGCTTCTTCTTGGTCTTGCCCGGCGCCTTGAGCCCGCGCGCCCGCAGGAGCGGCTCGACGCTGGGATCCCGCCCGCGGAACGCACGATAGAGCTCGGCCGCGTCCTTCGTGCCGCCCTTCGACAGGACCATCTCGCGGAAGCGCTGGCCGTTCTCCCGCGTCAGCCCACCGTGCTCGACGAACCAGTCGTAGGCGTCGTCGTCGAGCACCTCGCTCCACAGGTACGCGTAGTAGCCGGCCGCGTACCCGCCGTTCCAGATGTGCGCGAAGTAGCTGGTGCGGTAGCGGGGCGGCACCAGCGGATAGGCCACGCGAAAGCGCTCGAGCGCCTTCGCCTCGTAGGCGTCGACGTCCTCGGCGGGCGCCTCCGGAGGCAGCGTGTGCCACGCCAGGTCGAGCAGCGCGGCGGCGAGGTACTCGGTGGTCGCAAAGCCCTGGTCGAACGTGCGTGACTTCTGGATCTTCTCCACCAGCTCCGCCGGCATCGGCGCGCCGGTCTGATAGTGCTTGGCGTAGTTGGCGAGGACGGTCGGGTCCAGCGCCCAGTGCTCGTTGAACTGCGACGGGAACTCGACGAAGTCGCGCGGCACATTGGTGCCGGCCAGCGTCGGATACTTCACGTTCGAGAACATGCCGTGCAGCGCGTGTCCGAACTCGTGGAACATGGTGGTCACGTCGTCGAAGCTGAGGAGCGCCGGCTGTCCCGGCGCGGGCTTCGTGAAGTTGCAGACGTTGAACACCACCGGCTTCGTCTCGAGGAGGCCGGCCTGATCCACGAAGCTGTCCATCCAGGCGCCGCCCGACTTGTTGTCGCGCTTGAAGTAGTCGCCATACCAGAGCGCCAGCGACTGGCCGTCGGCGTCGAAGACCTCGAACACGCGGACGTCGGGCTGGTAGACCGGGATGTCCTTGCGCTCCTTGAACGTGAGCCCGTAGAGACGCTCGGCCGCGAAGAACACGCCGTCCTTCAGCACGTGGTCGAGCTCGAAGTACGGCTTGATCTGGCCCTCGTCCAGCGCGTACTCGGCCTTGCGGACCTGCTCGGCGTAGTATTGCCAGTCCCAGGCCGCCAGCTGGAAACGGCCCTTCTGGCGCAGCACCAGCGCCTGCATCTTCTTCGCCTCTCCGTGCGCCTTCTCCAGCGCCGCCGGGACCATGTCGGTGAGCAGCTTCTCCGCGGTGGCGGGCGTCTTCGCCATCTGATCGTCGAGCACGTACGCCGCGTAGTCGGCAAAGCCGAGGAGCTTGGCCTTCTCGGCCCGAAGCTGTGCGAGCCGCGAGCAGATCGCCCGCGTGTCGTGGTCGTCGCCGTGCTCGGCCCGTCCCGTCGAGGCCTCGAACAATTGCTTCCGCAGCCCCCGATCCTTCAGCGTCACCTGGGCCGGCTGCTGCGTGGTGTTCTGCAGCGTCAGGACCCACTTGCCCTCGAGCTTGCGGCTCTGGGCGGCCGCGGCCGCGGCGGCGAGATCGGCCTCGCTGAGCCCCTCGAGCTGCGACTGGTCGTCGACCACGACCGCGGCGGCGTTGGTGGCGGCCAGCAGCTTCTCGTGGAACTGCGTGGTCAGCTTCGACTCCTCCTCGTTCAGCGCGCGCAGCCGCACCTTGTCGGGCTCGGGGAGCAGCGCGCCGGCGCGCGCGAAGTCGCGGTAGTAGCGCTCGACCAGCGCCTTCGACTCGGGGTCGAGATTCAGCTGGTCGCGCTGATCGTAGATCGCGCGCACCCGCGCGAAGAGCGCAGAGTTCAACAGGATCGCGTCGCGATGCGCGGTCAAGCGCGGCGCCTCCTCTGCCTCGACCTTCTGGAGCAGCTCGTCCGTGTTCGCCTGAGCGAGCGCAAAGAACACCTTGCTGGCGCGGTTCAGCAGCGTCCCGGAGCGCTCCATCGCGACGATCGTGTTGTCGAAGGTCGGCGGCTCGCTCTGGTTCGCGATCGTCTGGGCCTCCTCGAGCTGCCGCTTCATCCCCTCTTCGATCGCCGGCTGGTAGTCGCTCTCCTCGATCCGATCGAACGGGGGCGCTTGGAACGGGAGCGTGCTCGCGGTGAGGATCGGGTTGAGCCGTGCCGGCGGCGCCTTGGGTGGGGCCGCGGGCGGCGGCTGCTCGGGCTCGGGGGTGGCCGCGCCGGCGCAGGCACCGAGCAGGAGACAGACGATGGGAGAGACGGATCGGGTCATGTTGCTTTTCCTCGGAGTCGGAGAGGCGTGGAGATTGCCCACGGCGGGGGCCAGCCGTCACGCGGCAAGGCCGCTTGTCGCTTGAGATTTTGTCAACGAGGCGCCCACTCCCCAGCGCGCGGGTCGAGTGCGGGGTCGCGTCGCCGCTGTGCGGCATGATCCATCCGATCATGCCCTTGGCCCGGCGCTTGCGAGTCCCGGCCCCCAACGAGCCCAGGCCCGAGGAGGCGCTGCTCCCGGTGGGTCTATAGGAGGCCTGTCGATGCTTCCTGGGCCCTGGGTTCGAATGTTGACCTCGGGCCGGGGATAACCCAGAACGTCGCCCGGTGAGGTTCCCATACTTTTTGCTCCTCACGGGGGCCGCGGGCTGCGCGGTTCCGATCCGCGCGTCGATGTCGCCGTCCGAGCTCATGGCGGCGGTCGAGGACGCGGAGGTGGCCCGCGACGGCCGCGCACCCGGGGTCGAGCGGGCGCTCGGCGCCCAGCAACGCGCGCTCCGGCTGGCCGCGCTGAGGGCGCTGGCACGCACCGAGGAGGTCGGCACTTCGTCGCTGGCGGCGCAGCTGCTCGGCGATCGCGACCCGGAGGTCGCCACCTGGGCCGCCTTCGCGCTGGGCCAGATCGCCGAGCCCGAGGGTGAGGCTGCGCTGCTCGCTGCGCTCGATGGCGTGTCGGCCGTCCCCGATCAGGTCCTCCTGGCCCTCGGGCGCTGCGGCACGACCACCACCGCCGCCGCGATCGCACCGCGCCTGTCGGATCCATCCGCGAAGATCCGCGCGGCTGCGGCGCTGGCGTTGGGCTTGATCGCGAAGCGCGTGGGTGCGTCGTTCCCGCGGGAGCGCTTCGCGGTCCAGGTGGCGCCGCTGATCCGCGACCCGAAGCACAACGTTCGCTATGGCGCGGTGTACGCGCTCATGCGGATGCCGGGCCCGACCGCGGCGGTCTCGCTGATCTCGGCGCTCGGCGACTCCGATCCGGAGATCCGCGCCAACGCCGCCCGAGGTCTCGGCGAGGCGGGCGCGGCGCCGCAGGTCCTCGATCCCGTGATCGACGATCCCGACTGGCGCGTGCGCGCCGAGGTGGTGAAGGGCCTGGGCAAGAGCAAGCAGGACGCGCCCGCGGCGGCCGTGCGCTTGCTGGCGCTGATCGATCGCGAGTTCGCGCGGTTCAAGCGCGGCGGGCTGGGATCCGGGCGATCGATGCACGTGCTGCTCGAGATCGTGAACGCCGCGGACGCGCTCGGCGAGCCGGCCGAGCGGGTGGTGGCGGCGCTCGAGCAGGCCCCCTGGAACGTCGAGGGCCTTCCGAAGGACACCGCGCCCGACCTGGCCCGGCTGTCCTGCGCCGTGGCGTTCCTCCTCGACAAGCACGAGGGCGCGCCCCGTCGCGTCCGCAAGTGTGGAGAGCCGGCGGTGACGGCCGTGCCGGAGTGGCGGCGCCTCGAGTACGTCGCCAGGCTGCTCGCCGTGGACGGCAGCGAGCGCGCGGTGGCGGCGCTGGTGGCGCTCGCCGGCCATCAGGATCCGCGAGTCCGCGCCGCGGCCGTCTCGTCGCTCGGTGACGTGGAGCGGCCCGCCTCCGCGGCGGCGCTGGTCGGGCTCCTCGACTCGAACGATCCGTTCGTGCTCAGCGCCGCCGGCGAGATCCTGGGACGTCCGGCCTTCGCCGCCTTCCAGCCCGAGGGCCTGATCTCGCGGCTCGGAGGCGTGATCGACACGCTGGTGGCGCAGCCGGACGCCGGGCTGATCGTCGGTGTGCTCGACGCCGCCGGATCGCTGGGGAAGAGCGCAGCGCCGCTGTTGCCCCGGCTCGAGGCCCTCGCGAAGGATCCGCGCTCCGCGGTCCGTCGAAGAGCGGCTCGGGCTCGCCAGGCGATAACCGGCGTGGCGGTGCCGATCCCGTACGGCCCCACCACCTCACCCCTGCCGTACACGCTTCCGCCCCCGATCCACGCGCGCGTCCCGATCGTGATCCACACGGAGCGGGGCGACATCGAGCTCGAGCTCTTCGGCGACGTCGCGCCCCGGGCCGTGGGCACCGTTGTCGATCGGGCGTCGCGCGGTCTCTACAAGAACGGGACCTTCCACCGGGTGGTGTCCGACTTCGTGATCCAGGGCGGCGATCCACGCGGCGACGGCTGGGGCGGTCCCGGGTTCACCGTACCGGAGGAGACCTCGCCGCTGCCCTACGTCCGCGGCGCCGTCGGCATCGCCTCCAACGGTCGCGACACCGGCGGATGTCAGTTCTTCATCATGCACGCCCGCCATCCCCACCTGGAGGGTGGCTACAGCCTCATCGGCCGCGTGCTCTCCGGGATCGACGTGGTCGATGCGATCCAGGCGGACGATCCGATCATCGACGTCGAGGTCAAAGGCGCCGTACGATGAACGGCGTGGAGCTTTCGCCCACGCTGGTGTCGCGCCTCGGCGTGCTCGAGTCCTACGCACTCGATCCCGAGGTGACCGAGCTCCTGATCGCGGGCCCTCACAACGTCTGGGTGACGCGCGAAGGGAGAGCCGAGCGCCTCGAGGTCCGCCTCGAGGAGGGCGCGATCCGTTCGCTGGCCTCACGGCTGGTCCGCACGCTCGCGTCCCGGGAGAGCCGCGCCACGCGCACTGGGCTGGTCGCGCCCGAGCTCCACGTGAGCGTGGTGGGGACGCCGCGCCAGGAGCGTTGCCCGGTGATCCGCTTCGTGCGCCGGCCGCTGCCCCGCCGCACGCTCAGCCAGCTGGCGGAGGAGGGCGTGCTCGATCGCGACGCCGAGCTCCGCCTGCTCCAGGCCTGCCGCAACCGGCGCTCAATCGTGATCTCGGGACATCCGGGCTCGGGCCGGACCGACCTCCTCGCGGCGCTGGCCCGGGTGTGGAAGGAGGAGCGCCGCGTCGCGGTGCTCGAGCTGCCGGAGGGCCGGCTCGGCGCAGCGGACGTCGGTCATGTGACGCTCGCGCCCACCGTGGGGGCCGAGGGCGCTGCGCTGATCGGCGCCGACGTCATCGTCGCGGACGACGCCCCCGCCGGCCTTTGGTCGCAGCTGCTCGAATCTCGGGCGACCGTTCCTCGCCACGCTCGAGGCCTCCGACGCCCAGGGGGCCCTCGATCGGATCGTTGCTTTTTGTCTTCGAGAGCGCGCCGAGAGCTCCCACCTCGCCGGTATGGCCCTGGTGGAGTCGAGCGTCGGCCTGGTCGTCGAGATGGAGACCGCCCACGGGCGCGCGGCGCTGCGCGCCATCGCGGAGCCACAGCGGCTGAACGGACACCTCTCGGCGCGCCCGCTGATGCGGCCGCTGGCCGAGCTGGACGGTCCGCCGATGTCGCGCCTCCCTGATCTCCCCTCGAAGCCGGGAAGTGCCGCCTCCGAGCTGCGCTCGCTGGTGTCGGTGCCGAGCGAGCCGAGCGCCAGCTTTCCCGTCGAGGGGCTCGGCTTCGAGACCTCGGACATCTCGGAGATCCGGGCCGAGAGCTTGATGAGCGCCTCGTTCGTCGGGCGGCTCGCCGCGGATGTGTCGAAGCCGTTCGCCGATCCCGCCAAGGAGGTCGAGCCCCCCGAGGAGCGCGTCCCGACGCTGATCGGACGTGAGGAGAGCGGTGAGCTCGCCACCTCCGCCGGCCCCGAGCCCCGCCTCGGCGGCATGATCCCGGACCTCGGTGAGGACGAGACCCATCCCCCGCCCGACGAGATGACGATGCACGCGGAAGCCGCCGAGATGACGCTCGAGCCCTTCGACGACCCGAGCTACGGCGACGACACCGAGAGCAAGCAGTTCAACGAGCAGACGCCGCACCTACCGTTCGAGGAGAAGAAGAAGGACTCGCTGACCGACGAGGAGATCGAAGGGATGCTGTCCGAGCTCGAGGACGTGGTCGATCTCGGAAGAAGCAACGAGGATGGATCCAAGGCCAAGCGCCGCACGCGCAAGGCGCGGTGACCCGTGCGCATCGTCTTGGCAATCATCGTTTGTGCCGCCGCCTGCAGCGACCCGGGCGGCGCGGACGTCGGCACGTTCGACTCCGGGATCCACGACGCCGAGGCCCGCGAGGCCGGCGCCACCGACGCCGAGCCCGACGCAGAGCCGGTCCTCGATGTCGGCGTGCGCGACGCCGGGAGCGCGGATGTCCCGCGCTTCGACGCCGGTGGCGGTGTGTCGTGCGAGGATGCGATCGTCTGGCCCAGCCTCGATGCGCCGCTGATCGGCGACACCCGCGGCGCCCTCCATCACGAGCGCTTCGAGTGTGCCGGGCTGGGCGGCGGCGCGATCGCGCCCGAGCGTTGGGTCGAGGTTCGGTTCGATCAACCGACGCACGCGATCGTGCGGCTCGGGACCTTCGGGTGGGACGCGGTCATGGCGGTCCGCACCTCTACCTGTGCCGCGTTGGGCGAGATCGCCTGTCTCGACGCGCCGACGATCGTCGAGCTGCCGGACGAGGACGGCCTCCTGTTCTTCGGCGTCGACGGCTTCACCGACGGGCAGGGACCGTTCGTCCTGCTGGGAGAGGCAGGGCCGCCGTTGACCGTGCCGCCGACCGACGCGATCTGCGAGCTCGCGCCGGTGTTCGCGCTGCCCCTGAGGCGGATCGAGCACAACTTCGGCGCCGACCACGCCGCGGTGATCGACGGCTGTCCGCTGGAGGCGCCGGTCTTCGTCCCGATCGATCTCCAAGCGCCCGGCGAGCTGTCGCTGCGCGCCGATCCACAGGCCGGACAAGACGTCTCGATCGCCGTGCTCTCCGGCTGTGGAGAGACGCTGGCCTGCGCCGCGCAGGGTGGCGCCGGACACGCCGAGGTCCTGCGCCGGCTCTCGCTCCCGGCCGGCCGCGCGACGCTGGTGGTCGGCAGCCCGCCTGGCGCCCGCGAGGGCAGCGTGGCGATCAAGGCGTCGCTCAGCGCCGGGTGTGTCGAGGATGCCGACTGTCTGCTCGGGGAGCGTTGCCTCGACAACCTCACCTGTGGGGCGCTGGCACCGGCGAACGCCGTGGCGGCCGACGTCGACATTCCCGACGACGGCCGGGTCGTCATCCCGCTCGACGTGTCCGCGGTCTCACCAAGCCGCCCGCCCTCGAGGGTGCGGCTCCGGCTCGCGATCGAGCACGAGTTTCCGCGGGATCTGGTCGTCACGCTCGCGTCACCCGGAGGTGGGCCCCGGGTCCGCCTGCGCGATCGGCTCGACGGGACGCTCGATTCGGTCTACGGCAAGGATCGTCCGGCCGACGGTCCGGGGACGATGTTCGACTTCGGGCTGGCGGCGACGGCGACCGGGACCTGGACCCTCGAGGTCGAGGATCGGGCTCCCGGCGACGTCGGTCGTGTGACCGGGGCCGTCCTCGAAGTGGAGTAGGTGTGGCGTCGAGACCGAGGGACGTGGCGCACGAGCTGGCGCGGTTGATCCGCGGCGAGATCGACGTCCGCGACTTCCCCTGGCTCACCGACTCCGAGCGGCGGGCGCTGGGCGCGCTCGGGATGTCGATGCTGAAGGCCGGCAAGGCGGAGGTGGCCCGGGCTGCGTTCGGGGTGTTGATCGATCTCGAGCCGGATGTCGCCGTGCATCATCTGATGGTCGGGCACGCGGCTGCGCTTGCCGACGACGTCCAGTGGGCGTTCGAGAGCTTCGGCCGGGCCATCCGTCTGGCGGCGCAGGACGAACGCAATCAGGAGGTCGCGAGCGAAGCCTTTCTGGCGCGCGGTGATCTCCTGCTCCGACTGGGACGGGTGGTCGAAGCGCGGGCCGACCTGGCGGACGCCGCCACGCGGATGCACGACCCGGTGCGTAAGAAGTCGCTGGAGACCTTCCTGGCCTCGTGAGCCGGGTCGAGGGTAGACTTCGAGGAGGAGCGTTCGGTGTCGACGAAGAAAACCGGGTTTGGGCCGGGGCCAATCGTTCCGCCCCAGACGCAAGGCGCGCAGAAGTCCCAGAAAGCACAGAACGTCCAGGCGCCGGTCGCACGCGGCATCGAGAACCTCAAGCAGGAGCTCCCGAAGAGCGGGTTGAAGGGGACGAGCAGCCCGCTCTCCGGGCTGATCGCCTCCGGGCTCGAAGCCCTGGCCCGCGCCGAAGGATGGGAAGGCCAGCAGAGCGCCCTCGGAGTGCTGGTCAACGCGATGATGCATGCGCAACCGAAGTCGGACACGCAGGCACCGCTGGCGCGCGTCGACTTCGAGTCGATGCTCAAGAAGCTGGCCTCGACCGAGGAGGAGGCCGCCGAGGTCAAGGAAGACGCGGAGAAGCTGGCCGCGCTGGCGGCGCTGATCGTGAATCCAGATCAGGGACGTAAGAAGCAGCGGGGCAAGAAGCAGCCGCAGGACGAGGAAGACGAGGAGCCGCCGGACGAGCTCCAGCTCAAGCGCGACGTCGAAGAGGTCCGCGACGCCGTGAAGACCGTGCTCTCCGATCCCAGCGAGGAGCGCGAGGTCCACGTCGAGTCGCTGATCGAGAACCTCGGCTGGGTGGCGAATCAGCTGGGCCGTGTGGACTGGCAGAACTCGTCCGTGGTCCGTATCGACGGCTTCGTGGGAATGATGAAGATCGTCGTCAAGTACGTGCGAAAAGGCCGCCAATCCGAGAGCGCTTGAACGCCCTCACGTGCCTGCGGTCACGATGCGCCCGATCGCGTGCCCGCGCCGTCCATAGACATTGACGTCCCCTCCGTCTGGTGGTGGTGTCTCGTTCCCCGAAGGGAGGCCCCGAAAAGTCATGATGCGCTCGCTCAAAGGCCTGTTGCTCCTCGGCGCCGTCGGTGTTCTCGCACCGGCGTGCACCAATCCCACCGTCGATCCGAACGCGACCTTCACCGCCAAGGGTGTCGTCGTCGATGAGACCGGTGCTCCGCTCGTCGACGCGGAGGTCCGGCTGATCAAGTACTGGAGCGACCTCAACGTCTTCCAGCCCAACGTCGAGACCCTGTTCGCCGACAATCCGAACGGCGACAGCGCGGTCGGCCTGGGCGTCGCGGTGGTCGACACGGCCCGCACCAACTCCGAAGGCGAGTACTCCTTCGAGTTCCTCGGGGACGACATCCGGAAGCCCGGCGGCGTCACGACCGCCACGGGCGAGGTCGAGGTCGCCGACGTCGTGGTGGTGGTGCGCGATCCGCTGGACACCACCAGGCAGTCCGGCGTGTACACCTACCACTACCTCTTCCAGCCGGCGGCCAAGGTCTGGGACGCCGGCGAGCTCGGTCTCTGGGACTCGCAGGCCGAGGCCGACTCCTCCGACGCGCTCACCTCCGGCCTGGTCAAGCTCTCCTGGTCGAAGCTCGAGCGCTCCAGCAGCACGATGGTCCGCAACGCCTACCGCGTCTGGGTGGAGCCGGCGAACGAGCCCGGACCGCGCCTGATCATCTACTGCAACCAGGGCGACGAGGTGGAGGGCGGCTGCGCCCAGGACACCGAGGACTCGAGCAAGCTCGCGCGGTACCTCTCGGCGTTCTACATCGAGCAGTACTACACCGACAGCGACCGGCAGTTCGCCGCGTTCGTCCAGGGCAACAGTCCGGACTTCCGCTTCGTCAGCCGCTTCGTCGTCATCGATCCGCTCCCGGACCTCACCGACTACCGTGACCCGCTGCCCGGCTTCGAGGTCTACGCGGTCAACACCGAGACCATGGAGAGCCAGGATCTCACCGACTCCGCCGCCACCGACGGCGACGCCATGACCCGTGAGACCATCACGATCGGCAACGCCGACGCCCTCTACGTGAAGCTCGTCCAGAACAACTCGGCGCCCGTCATCAGCGACGCCGGCATCCTGAACTCTCTGGTCCGCAACGCCCGTAACGGGTGCATCACCCTCGAGTTCACCGTCCGCTTCCCCACCGACCTCGACGGCGCCGTCGCGGTGGCACCCGCGGACTGGACGCAAAAGGGCAAGTTCTGCGGCGAGAACGGCGCTGCCGACGAGATGTCGGCCATCGCCAGCTTCGACACCACCTCGGAGTCCGGCGTCGCGGCCGGCTGGATGCGCGTCACTGCCGACACCGGTCTCACGTTCGACGCCGTGGGTGAAGTCGCGATCTACCAGCTCGCGCGCTAGGAGCGTGTAGCGCGTAAGCGCTCACGCGACCCCGGTCCGGGTCCCGCGTGCGTTCCTCCAGGCCTACAATGCCCAAGTGTCGTAGATGAGCACGCTCAGGTGATTGTCGCCGAAGGGGTCAGCAACCAGGCACCTGATCAGCAACACCTCGTCCCGATGCTCCGTGATGTGTTCGGCGACTGCGGCGATGCTCCGCGGAAGATGACGGCAGACAACGTCCGTCCTCATCAGCTTCGGAGCCCACACCTGCCTCGCTCGCTCGCAAGCGAATGCGAGACAAGTTGCAAACGCGCGACGGCAAGGCGGTCTACGCCGTCTGCCTCACCCACAACCTGCTCAAGCTCTACCGATCGAAGCTCGTGACCGTCGCGAGCGTCTGACTCAAGGCAGCCATCTTCAGATCGGGACCCGGACCGGGACCGGGACCCGGACCGGGGTCGCGTGAGCGCTTACGCGCTACACGCTCCTAGGCCGCCCGCTCTCCCCAGTTTCGAGCACCCTTCGCTCGCTCCTTTCGGCGCTTCGTGCTTAGACAGCATGGGCGGTGAAGACGGAGGTGCTCGGCGCGTTCCGCCGGCTCGTCGAGCCGGTGTTGAGGGAGAGCGGTTTTCAAGGTCGGCGGGGGCACATGGTCCGCCGGGTCGGCGGGGTCACGCAGATCATCGAGGTTCAGCACTCGATCTACGGTGAGCGGTTGACGACGAACCTCGGGCTCGACCTCGAGTGGTTGCGGCCGACGATCCGCTGGATCCCGCGGCCCGCGCTCGGGCCGCATGCGCACGACAGCGTCCGGTGGGTCCGGATCGGGCTGATCGGGCCGGAGAAGTCGGATCGGTGGTGGGGGTACGGGGCGGAGACCGCCGGGCTCGAGGCGGCGATGCGATCGCTGGGGGAGGCGGTCGGCGCCGCCGGGCTGGCGTGGCTCGACGAGGCGAGCGATCCGCCCAGCTTTCTCGAGTATGCGCGCGAGCAGATGGAGCGGTCGCGGAGCGACCGGCATCCGGACGGCGGGTTCATGGAGCTCCGGTTGATGGCGGCGGTGCTGGCCTGGAACGGCGATCGAGATCAGGCGCTGAAGCTGGCCAATCGGGCGCGCGCCATCTGGAGCGAGGAGAAGGAGCGCCTGGAGAAGGCGCGGCACACCTATCGGAAGCGGCACCCGGGGCCGGGCCGGCTGCCGGGCGTACCCAACCTCCTGAGCGAGCTCGAGGCGCTCATTTCGCCCACCAAGGGTGAGTATCCTTTTGTGGCTCGAGCGCCCTCTTCGCGGCGGCGCCCGTCGCGGTCCGCGCGGCCTTGATCATCTCGGGCGGGACGAGCAGCGACTTGTCGCGATCCCACGCGACCGCCCGGGCGAAGCCGACGAACCGTAGCTCGGTATCGAACACGGGCATCGCCAGGTGGAGCTGGAGGGACGTGCTCGGGTGGCCCTCGGCCTCGGGGGCCGATCCCGTCTGAGTGATCACGCCGCTGACCACGCCGGCCAGCTCGAGCGTGGAGACGAGCGCGAAGACGTCCGCGTCCTCCTTGCGATCCTTCTTCTCCAGCGGCTTGGCCGGAGACAGGCCGGTGTCGGAGAGGGGCCGTTCGGTGGCGATGAGCGCGACGCGGCGCTCCACGTCCTCGAGGACGACCTTCCCGGGGATCTCGACCCGCTTGGGTCCGATGATGCTCACTGCGCGCGCGTGCTCGGTGATGAAGTAGCTGGTGGCGACCAGCTTCTCTCCGATCACCGCGCCGAACCCGTTGCGCTCGCGCTCCGCCAGCGGCTGGCTCTTGTCGGGCGTGACCTTCACCTCGAGATAGGCGGTGTGCGTCTTGAGCAGGCGGCTGAGCTCGTCGAGGTGATCGGCCCGCTCGGGATCCCACTGCGAGATCAAGAGAAGCGCCAGCAGCGGGATCACGCAGCGTCCCCCTTCGACTCGTGTCCGAGCGGAACCAGCGTGCCGCGATCGCGCACCATCGGGACGCCCTCCTCGACGTGCGCCGGCACCACGGAGACGACCTCGTCGGGGCGCATCACGATCACGGTGTCGTTCGGGATCTCGCGGCCCGGCTGGATCAGCACCTTGGCGGCCACCTTCGCGCGGTGTCCCACGACCGACCCCAGGAACGAGCGCCCCGAGCCCACCAGCGCGCCCCGGTGGCTCACCTTCACGTCGCCGGCGAACTTGGCGTCGACGAAGCCGGCCCAGGCGTTCACGAACGCGCCGCGCCCGATGAGCGTCACCTGGAGCTTGTAGTTCCCGACGGTCGCCTCCGGATACACCACGGTGCTGACCAGGAACGTGTTCTCGGTGACCAGCGTGCGCGGGCCGATGACGGTGTTGAGCAGCACCGCGTGGTCCTGGATGATCGCGCCGTCCGCCACTACGCTGTTCCGGATGGTCGCGTGGGGACCGATCCTCACGCCGCGGCCGATCAGCGCGCCCGAGAGCCGCGCCGTCTTGTGGATCTCACAGCCGGGTCCGCAGCGCACCAGGCGGTCGAGAAGCTTGTTCCGATCCAGCGAGAACGCGGAGAGCGCGCGAAACGCGGCCCAGATCGGATGACGGCGGAGCGTCTCCATCCAGCGGATGCCGAACGCGATCTGGTTGAGCCAGAGGATGTGCACCCAGTGCTCGATCGATACCACCACGGTGGAGGTGACCGGGTACCGCATCTTCGTCTTCTCGCGCTCGCCGATCGTCGGCAGATGGATCTCCGCGACCAGCTCCCTCTTCGGGACGTCGATGGGCGCGCCGCCCACGGCCCGGATCCACGCCACCGGATCTTGATCGGGCGGCGGGAGCTCGGCGCCGGCGTCGAGGAGCACGACGTCGTGGATGACGAGATCATCCTTCTGCAAGACATCCTGCAAAGGGAGCGTGTACTCGACGGAGGCGTTCATCGAGAGCGCCAGCCGGCAGGGCCGGGGCGCCGACTTGGCGGCGAGGAGGAAGTCGCCGGCCGCCTTCTCGGAGAGATAGATCCGGTCGAGCATCAGGAGGACGGGGACCTTCGAGTCCCGGACCGCGCGCGCGGCCTCGCCGGCGTCGGCCACCCGGATCACCTCGAACGCGATGGTCTGGAAGGTCTGATCCTGGGTCTCGGCGAGGGTCTGGTGGGTGAAGAAGGCAGAAGAGACGTGATCCCCGAACGGCGAGATGACGGTGTCCGTCCGCAGGATGACCGCGCGCCCCTTCACTCGGAGGCACCTTATCACGGTCGACCGAGGGTCAATCCACCTCTTCCGCCCGGTAGCCGGGCAGCACCCGCTCGACCGGGACCAGCGCGCCGTCGAACCAGCAGGCGGGCGCGCCGTTCGCCACGTCGAAGCGCATGACGCCCTCCTCTCGCCGCATCACCACCGTCGTGCGGTTTGGCAGCGCCCGGCCGGGCGCCACGATCGTCCGCGCGCCCAGGATGCACCCGTGTCCGACGCAGCCGCCCAGGCTCTTCCGCCCGGTGTCGATCAAGCGACCGTCGCGATCGACCCGGATCGTCCGCTCGATCCCTTCGTTCCAGAAGATCACCCCGGTGGTGAGGAAGACGCTGCGGCCGAGCAGCGTGTCACGGAGGAGGAGGTTCGAGAGCGTTCCCTCGCCGAACGCCACCGCGAAGTAGAAGCTGGCGTCCGCCAGCGTGTGGGTCCCGCCGCCCAGGACCGAGCGCGTCACCTTGGTGAAGTCCGAGAGCGTGGCTTGGGGGCCGACGTACGCGTCCTGGAGCGCGCAGTCCGCGCCGATCGACGCGCCCTCTCCGATCACCGAGCCCTCGACGTGCGCCGTGTGATGGACGCTCGCGCTCTTCGCGATGGCGTTGTTGCGGCGCTTCAGGTGCCGCCGCAGCGCCGGGATCAAGAGCGGCGCGACCCACAACAGGTGGACCCAGTGCTCGAGGTGCGCCGCCAGCACGCCGTCGGCGGGCAGATCGAGGTGATGCGGCGGCGGACCGACCCGATGGATCTCCCGCCGGAACGTCCGGTCCTCGACGACGGCGAGGACCGGATCCGCTTCGCGGCGGAGGGCCGCCAGATCCATCCCGTCCGGCGCGTCCGAGAACACGTCGAAGAGCAGCCGCTCGCCGTCGCGCTCGATGCTGGAGACGGGCGCGAGGAGCGCCGAGCTGGAGGAGGCGGGCAGGGCCAGGCGGGCCGGCCGACCTCGGGGCGCCTCCCGGAGGAACGCAGAGAGCACGGGCGCGGTGGCGATCGCGTGATCGGCGAAGGTGAGGCGCTCGGGTGCGCCCGCCGCCTCCGCCTCGCGGCAGCGAAAGCCGGCGACGTCCCGATCGAGCAGCGGGAGATCGACGACGCGGTCGCCGAACGGAGCGATGCGCGTATCGAGATCCAGCACGCGCACGACGGCCGAAGTCATCACGGTCCGGGATCGCCGTCAATGCGGCCCATCGAACCACGCCGACGGCATACTCTGCGAGACCAGCTCCGCGACGCTGAAGGCGGTGAGGTTCGTCCCCGCCGACATCTGCTCGGCGAAGAGCGAGCGCTGGAAGCTCCGCGCGATCATCGTGGCGCTCGGATAGCGGGAGGACATGGTGAGCGCGGTTCGTAGGTTCACTCCGCCGTCGCCGCAGCCGATGACGATGACCGGCGCACAGCGCTCGAAGTGGAAGCGCTCGTCGAGCTCGCGCCAGAGCAGCGGATCCCGAAGATCGCGGTCCATGATCACCCGCTCGTAGCCGTCGTCGAAGCCGATCTGGTTGTCGAAGATCGCCGCGCCCTGCACGGCCATCAGGTCGATGATCACGACGGTGTGGAACTTGCCCGCCGCCTCTCTCTGGAGCTGATCGAGCACCGTCTGTCCGAAGCGGCCGAAGCCCGCCAGGACCACCAGATCGCGCGGCGCCGTGCGATCGAAGTGAGCCAGGAGGTGGGTCGCCACCAGATGGGACGCCGCGATCTGATGCACGTTGAAGGTCTCGCCCCGCACGTGCACGCCGTTGATCGCACGGAGGAAGCGCAGGTCCGAGACATGCGCGATCGTGCGCGCGGAGATCTCGGGTGCGATCGTCCGGATCTTCGCCGCCGCCTCCAGGTTCGCGAAGTCGTCGCCGGTGAGCAGCACCACCCGCTGGGCCCGGTCGAGCCGCAGGTGTTGGAGCAGCGCCCCGTTCGTGACGTCGCCGTTCAGCACGTGAACGTGGTGGACGTCGCGGGCCTCTTCGAGGCCCACCTGGTCCTCACGCGGCTCGATCACCACGACGGGCACGCGCGGCTGCACGGCGCGCAGGCGGCGCAGGAACAGGAGCGTGAGCTGGCCGCAGCCGCCGATCACCACGTGTCCGCGCAGCCGCCGCATCCACCAGATCTGCGGCTGGATCAGGAGCATCAGCCCCTCGACCACGGCTGAGACCGTCACCGCCGGAGCCGCGAAGTACGCGAACCAGAGCAGGCCACGCGCGACCGGCGGTCCCAGCACCGGAGTGCCCAGGTCCATCCCGCCCAGCACGAACAGCCCGAGCGTATAGTAGATCTTGGTCAACAGATCGCCGGTCGGGATCGACATCCGCTCCGAGGGACCTGCGCCCATGGTGAACGCCGTCAGGCCGGTGCCCGCGACCAGGAACAGGATGAGGAGGCGACCGCGCCAGCCGCGGGTCAGGTGCTTTTGCCGGGTGCGGGCGAGGTCCATCAGCAGCCGGAAGCGTACGTGATCTCGATCCGTTCGCCGAGCTGGGGCTCGTGCCCGGCGGAGAAGATCACGGCATTCTGTCCGCTGTCGTAGGTCCAGTTGGCGCCGCCGGCGCTCGGGACGGCCGTCCCGCCCACCGTCACTTCGATGGTGGCGGGATCGCGCGGCGTCAGGCTGAGCGCGAAGGTGGTGCCGTGCGGCACCGGTGGGAGCGTGCTCATGGCGAGGGTCCAGTCGGCGGTGCAGGCGTCGCTGGCGGCGCCGCCGGTGTTCTGGGCCATCCCGAGCTGCCGGCCGCCGTAGAAGGCGGTGGTGCCGTCGTCGAGCGGGCACGAGCTCAGCTGCGGCACGATCACGTTCGCCATGGCGATCGCCGGGTTGCTCTTCAGGCTCTGGAGGAACGAGGAGTAGGTCGACACCGTCATGGGCGAGGTGTCGGGCTGCTTGGCGAGATAGATGACGAGGAGCGCCGCGTTGGCCCGCAGGAAGCCGGCGTTCACGCCGAGCGTGATCAGAGGCGCAGAGAGCGCCAGGCGCGAGGCCTCGAGCCCGTCGTCGGCGGGGAAGCCGGCCTCGCCGACCAGCACGCGGGCCTCGAGGTCGGCCTGGGGATCGGTGACGTTGTCGCGGGTGACGAACGGCGGTGTTCCTTCGAGCGCGCCCTGATCGCCTTGAGCGCTGACGTCTGCGTTGGTCACGCCGATCTGGTAGTCCCAGCCCTCGAGATCGAGCCGCGACAGCATCGCCGGCAGGTGCGTGGCCAGCCGCTGCTCCAGCTGCAGCATGGCGTTGTTGTCGTCGAGGACGAACAGGATGTCGATCGGCCCGGCGCGCTGCGTGAGCGTGTCCGTGACGGTCGGTCCGGCGACGGCCATGCCGGTGAGATCGACGGTCTTGGGGACCGGATCCGGCTGGTACGAGACCAGCAGGCGACCGTTGTGCACGCCCGGCGTGTCGGGGAGGAAGGCGAGGTCGACGCCCCTCGAGGCACCGGGGATCAGTGTGAAAGGCGTGGCCAGGGGCACGATGGTGAAGGCGGGCGAGCTTCCTCCCGCCAGCGCGAGGCCGGTGACCGAGACGGTCATGACGCCCAGGTTCGTGAGCATCGCCGTCTCGTCGGGGCCCGTGCAGTCGACCGGGCGCGAACCGAAGTCGATCGCGGTCGGGCTCACCTGGAGGAAGTAGCCGGCATCGGTGGTGCCGCTGTCGCCGAGCGGCGCGGCGTCGAGCTGACCCGCGTCTTCGGCGCCGTCGGGCGCGCCAGCGTCGAGCTCGGCGTCGGGCGCGCCGGCGTCGGGCTCGGCGTCTCGCGCGAGGGCGTCGGGGAGACCGGCGTCGAGGTCGGGCGCGGCGACGCACGCGCCGTTGACGCACATGCTGGCGGCGGGGCAGTCGAGCTCCGAGTAGCAGTCGACCTGGTCGAAGCTGGGGATGCAGCCGGACGCGAGGACGGACAGGGCGAGGAGGCGGCGCACTAGAATCTCCCCGCGACGCCGGCGCCGCCGGGACCGACCGCCGGCACGAGCGCGACGGGGGCGCTGTCGTTCGCGGGCCCGCGGGTGACGAACAGCAGCACCACGCCGGTGGCGACGCCTGCGATCCCCACGCCGTAGGCGACATGCGCGACGATGGCGTCGCGACGCGCGTCCTCCTGCAGCGCGACGATGTCCGCCTTGGGCAGCGGCGTCTGGCGCGCCGCCTTCTCGTGGTCGATCGCCTTCAGCGCCAGCGCGGTGAAGACGGCGCCCGTCGCCAGGCCGGCCGCACCGACGCCGAACCCGACCCAGGTGAACGGGCTCGGACCTGGGCTCGGCGGGGTGGTGTCGACCCGGAGCGGCGGCGGTGGCGGTGGTGGCGGGGGCGCGGCCTTGAGCGGCAGCTCGAGCGTCAGCGCCTGCGGCTGTCCGCGGGCGACCGAGATCGTCTTCATGGCGCGCTCGTGCCCGGACAGGTCCAGCACCAACGTGTAGTCGCCGGGCAGCAGCCGCGTGGTGAAGGGCGTCTCACCGCGAAACGTTCCGTCGACGGCGACCCGTGCCCCCGCCGGCGTGGAGTCGATCGCGATCTCGACCCGACAGGTGCGCTCGACGTCGGCCAGGGTCTTCCTCGCCCGGGACTGAAGCTTGCAGCCGTCGCACTCGGTGAAGAACCAATCGAAGGTGTCGAGGCTGTCCTGGCAGTGGCCCGGCCAGCGGTCGTAGGCCACCGCGATGTTGAGGAGGAAACCAGGGTGTGGGATGAGCGCGTACGCGTCCTCCATCTCCGCGATGCCGCCGGCGTAGTCGCCGGCCTCGAAGAGCTGGAACGCCTTGTTCTTGTGGGCGGCCACGCGGGCTTTCTTGCTCTGGGCGCCGGCCGGGCCGCCGAGCGCGAGGATGAGGGTTGTGACGGTCATCAACCCGATGAACCCGGCGCGAGTCATCTTCCCCTGTTATACGGTGCTCGCGCCCGAACTTCACCGTCCCTCTGGAAGGTAGGATGACGAAAGACGGAGCGTAGGATCCCTGGGGTCTGGGTTGTCGTTTTCAGGTCTCATCGAGTGCCCGACCTGCGGGTGTAGCTACCCGCCCGGGACCGAGCATTGTCCCATGGACGGGACCCGCCTCTCGCTGACCGCGTTCGACGAGGCGGTCACCATCGACGATCCGCTGATCGGCTCCACGCTCGACGGTCGCTATCAGGTGCTGGAGCTGGTGGGCCGCGGCGGCATGGGCGCGGTCTATCGCGCGCGCCAGGTCAACATCGGACGCGACGTCGCGGTGAAGGTCGTCAACAGCTTCGTGCTTCAGGAGCCGTCGCTCATCCGCCGCTTCGAGAACGAGGCCCGCATCATCTCCGCGCTCCGCCACCCCAATACGCTCAAGCTGATCGACTTCGGCAAGACGCGGGACCAGCGGCCGTACCTGGTGACCGAGTTTCTAGTGGGCCGTCCTCTCGAACGCGTGGTGAAGGAGGGGGCCGTCGACGTCTTCTGGATCCTGCGCATCGTGCGCCAGGTGGTCGATGCCCTGACCGAGGCGCATGCGGCCGGCATCGTGCATCGCGATCTCAAGCCGGACAACATCTTCATCGAGCACGTCGGCGGCGACGACATCGTGCGCGTGCTCGACTTCGGGATCGCGAAGCTCGGACACCAGGGGCACACCGCGACCGGCACGCTCTTCGGGACGCCAACGTACATGTCGCCGGAGCAGGCCCGCGGTGAGGTCGCGGACGCGCGCAGCGATCTCTACAGCCTGGGCGTGATCTTGTTCCGCGCGATCAGCGGCCGGCCGCCGTTCCTCGCCGAGGAGCCGATGGCGCTCTTGCTGCAGCACGTGAACGAGGCCCCGCCGCTCCTCTCGCAGGTGGCGCCGCAGGTGGTCCCCCCCGAGGTGGAGCAGCTGGTGATGGCGCTCCTGGAGAAGGAGCCGGGGCGCCGTCCCGCTTCCGCCCAGGAGGTCAAGCAGCACATCGAGGCGGTGCTTCAGGCGACCCCGAGCCAGCCGGTGGCCCGCCCCTATCCCACGCCGGCGCCCAACCTGGGCACGGCGATCGAATCCCCACGCCGCGGCCCCGTTCAGCACGGGCTTGATCACGACGGGGCTCCTCGACGACCTCAGGGGCCCGAACCTGCTCAAGCCGCTCGGGTTGGCGCTCCTGGCCCTCGCCATCGGGGTGGTCGCCGGCGCGTTCGCCATCCGCCAGGACTCGAAGGAGGTGCCCGCCAAGGTGGTGGCGCCGCCGCCGTCGCGCCCGCGGCTCGTGAGCCCGAAGACGTTCGAAGCGCCGCCGAAGCTGGAGCCGCCGCCGAAGGTGGAGCTGCCACCGAAGGCCGAGGCGAAGAAGGTCTCGCCCCGAATCCAAGTCGGAGCGGAGGAAGAAGCGGGACAAGGAGAAGGTCCATCCCGCCGGCCGGGACAAGACGAGTCCGCCCGCCGACGAGAAACCGCCGCCGGGTTTCATCGACTTCGAAGTCGGTGACTGACGGCGCCGAAGGCTCGTTTCGGCACGTCCTTTTATCGAACGAGCTGTCGCCGTTCACCCCACCGTGGAAGGGTGCCACACTTCCATCGATGCGCCGCATCGCGCTCCGGGGTGCGAATTGGAGTGGAACCGTGCTGGGCGAGTTCCCGCTCGGGTCCTTCCAAGGGGGCATTGAAGTCCGTGATTCGCGCCGCGAATAGTCGCGCGCCATGAGAAGTCATCACGTCGCCGCGGCGATTTTCCTCAGCGCGGCGATCCATGCTCAAGCCTGTTCGAAGGACCCGTCGACGTCGGCGGAGGACGAGCTCACGGCGCGCTCCGGGACCCTTCCCGGCATCGAGCCGAGCAGTGACCCCTCGGGCCGCCGGTGCCTCCGCTTCACCCCGACCGAGGGCTGCCCGCCGCTCGAGACGCGCGATGCCGGCATGACCGGCGAGATGGACGCCGGCATGGCGGGGGACGCCGGGGCCGAGGTCGACGCCGGCACCAGCGTCGCGATGGACGCGGGCCAGCAGGTCCACGCGCCGGCCGTCTACGGCTGGAACCTCGACTTCATCTACGGCGGCGGGTTCGTCTTCGCCGACAAGATGAAAATGGCGCGCCCGTGGGTCAGCTGCAGCGGCAGCACCTGGGATGACGGGCGTGCGCTGGCGGTGGATGCGAACGGATGGCCGACGTCGCTCCTTGCGGGCCAGGAAGCGGCGACGCTGACGAAGGTGCACGGCGGCGGCCACTACGTGGTCACCTGGACGGGCGCCGGCAGCGTGGACGTGCGCGATCACCTGGGGTTCGTCAGCCAGCAGCCGAACCGCGTGGTCGTCGATACCGAACCCGAGGCGCTCCTGCAGCTCCGGATCGTGCAGGTGCCGGTCCACAACCTCCAGGTGCGCAGGGAGGGCGCGCCGGCCAGCGACGTCTGGGATCCGATCTTCGTGCAGCGCCTCGCCGGCGCCGGCGTCGTTCGCTACATGCAGTGGGGTATGACCAACGGCGACGAGGGCGGCGTCCCGTCGACGTGGAGCGAGCGCAGCCAGCCCGACTACTTCACGCAGAATCAGAGGTTCGGCGTCGCGTACGAGCACATGATCGCGCTCAGCAACGATCTGGGCGTCGACGCGTGGATCAACGTGCCGCACCTCGCGGACGACACGTACGTGCAGAACCTGGCGAACATGCTTCGGGACACGCTCGATCCCGGCCTCAAGGTCTACGTCGAGTGGTCCAACGAGGTCTGGAACGACAGCTTCCCGCAGGCGTTGTATGCGCGACAGATGGGCGCTGCGGCCGGTCTCGGCGGCGGCGACTCGCACCTGGCGCGCCTGCAGTATCAGTCGCGGCGAACGCGTCAGGTGTTCGAGATCTTCGAGCAGGTCTTTGCCGGGCAGATGAACCGCCTGGTGCGCGTGGTGGCGTCGCAGGAGGGCAACGACTGGAACGACGCCCAGCTGATGGGCTTCGAGGGCCTGGCCGCGCACGCCGACGCCCTGGCGGTGGCGCCGTACTTCGGCCACAACGCGGGCCGCCAGCAAAACGCGCAGTCCGTGCGGAGCGGAGGCGTGAGCTGGGTGCTCGACTTCATGGAGCAGTCGGCGCTCCCACAGCTGATCTCCGAGATCCAGATGTCCGCGGCCTCGGCGAGCCAGTGGGGCGTGCCTCTCATCGCCTACGAGGGCGGACAGCACCTGGTGGCCGAGCCGTCGCTGCAAAACGACACCTCCATCACCTCGGTGCTGGAGGCGGCGCAGCGCGACCCGCGCATGTACGATCTGTACCGCCAGCTCCTCTCCGCATGGGATGCAGCGGGCGGCAGCTTGTTCGTCCACTACACGTACACCGGGACGTGGAACAAGTGGGGCTACTGGGGCGCGCTCGAGTCGAACGACTCCGCCCTGAGCTCCGACGGCGCACACAAGTATCGCGCGATCCTCGACTGGGCCGCGACGCATTGAGCGCTGGCTGGCCGCTCCCTTGCAGCGCCGATCCTCATGGGACGGTTCGGCATTCGTGCGGCGATTGCGATCTTGGTGCTGCTCGGAGTGGGCGCGACGGCCATGGTCGTGTCCGCACAGCAGGAGTCGTTCATGGCAGCCTGCATCGATCGCGCGCACGAGGCGACGCTCCTCGACGAGAACGAGATCATCTCGCTCTGTAACGGAGCGCCCTCCGAGGGTCCGGCGATCTGCTACGCCACGGCGCAGGTGATGACCACGCTCGACAACGTCGAAGGGATCAATCTTTGCCGTTGTGCGGCCTCGGAGCAGCCCGTCACGTGCTATCAAGCGCTGCGCGCCCGGACCAACCTGTTCATCGACCAGGCGATCGCGCTCTGCAGCGACATCACGGTTCGCAATCTCTTCCCCAATTGCCAGCCGCGCGTCCGGTGACCTTCGCCTGGCGCGGCGTTTGCTCCTTCGACCTCGGTGCGGGCGTTCCTGATCGGGTTCGGCATCGGCTTCGTGTCGTCGATTCCGCCGCTCGGTCCGGGTGCGCTGCTGGTGATGCGGCGCGGCCTCGAGGGACGGATCCGGGCCGGGATGTGCGCCGCCATGGGCGGAGCGATCGCGGACGCCCTCTACTGCGGGCTGGCCGTGCTCGGCCTCAGCTTCCTGTACTACAGCCACCCGGACGTGGCGCTCTCGATGCGCTGGGCCGGCGTGGTGATCCTGGCCGGCGTCGGGATTCTGGTTCCTCACCCGAAGACCCGGAAGGACGGACGCCGAGAGGGGAGACGAGAACGGGACGGGGCTCTTCGGGCACCTGATCCTCGGCTTCTCGCTCACCGGCTTCAACCCCGTCCTCTTGGTCACCTGGACCACGGCGGTGGCGATGGTCGCGTCGCTGGGCGGCGTCATCTTCTCCGGCTCCGGCCGCTTCACCTTCCCGCTCGGCGTCGGGATCGGCGACCTCGCCTGGTGCCTGATCCTGCTGGTGCTGCTCCGCCGTCTCGGGCGCGCGCTCTCCGACCGGACGCTCTACCGCCTCCTGCGGGCCATCGGCGTCGGGCTGCTGGGGCTGGCCGCCGTCTTCGCGATCAAGCTGGCGACGGCCTGAGATCTCCCTCGAGGCTCGCGTCCAGCGCGCCTCCGAGCAGGATCGAGAACGCGGACAGGAACAGCCACAGCATCAGGATGATCACGGCCCCGAGCGATCCGTAGACGCGGTTCACGTTTCCGAAGTGCGCCACGTAGACCGACAGCCCCACGGAGGCGCCCAGCCAGAGGATGGTGGCCGCGACCGATCCGACGCTCGCCCATTTCCAGCGCGCCGCTCGTCGGTCGGGACCGATCCGATAGATCGCCGCGATTCCGATCATCAGCAGGAGGATCGTGACGGGCCAACGCCCCACCGCGATCGCCGTCCGCGCCGCCTCCCCCAGGCCGAGCAATCCCAGCGAGCGCGGAAGCACCGTGATCATCGCGATCAGCACCAGCGAGAACCCAACCAGGACCGCGGTCATCAGCATCGACTCTGCGTTCAGCACCAGGAAGCTGCGCGTCTCTCGCTCGCCGTACACGATGGTGAGGGCCTCGAAGAGGCCTTTGGTCGCCTTGTTCGCGCTCCATAAGGCCAACACGATGCCGACGACCGCGCTCAAGCTGAGCGCGTTCGACGAGCTCGACACCAGCATCTGGAGCTGATCCGCGATCACCGAGCGCGCCTGCTCCGGCAGGACCCGGCCGATCGACCGGATCTGGGTCTCCACGGTCGCCGGATCCGACACCAGACCGTAGATCGACAGCATGGCCGCCAGCGTCGGGAAGAGCGACAGGAAGGCGTAGAACGCCACGCCGGCGGCGATGAGGGAGAGGTTGTGCTCTTTGATCCGGTGCAACGTCCGAACTGCCACGTTCACGGCAAACCTCGATTCACACGAGGACCGGGACGTCGCGCGCCAGCGAGGCGAGCAGGAGCCGATGGCGATCGATCCGATGCACCATCAGGATCGCCACACCCGCGTCGACCGAGCGCACGCGCGCCGTCAGCTCAATGTTGAGCTCGAGGCCGCAGATGCGGAACCGGATCGAGCGGCGCTCCTGGGCCCGGAGGCCGCCGCCCCGAACGGGGAGGACGCCATGGCACAGGTACGTGTCGTAGATGCGTTGATAGTCGCGGTTCGAGTCGATCCGGACCGTCTGACCGTCGTGCTCGAGGAACGGCAGTCGCGCGGGGATCCCGCCAGAGGTCGCTCGCATGGTTCGATTCGACCGCAAGCGTCGTGCCGGTAGCCGGTGCAGACCGTGCGCGTCAAGGCGGTCGCGCGCGGAGCCGCGTGCGCGGGCGGCGCTCGACCGTACGCGCGATCAGCAACGCTGAATCGGCGAGATCCTTGAGCGCTGCGCGAGGTGTGACCTTGGCCTTGTTCTCGCGATCGAGGTCCGCGCCTCGGTCGAGCAGGACCGCGGCGACCGGGTTGCTGGCGGCGCGGACCGCCAGGTGCAGCGGCGTATCGCCGGCCTTGTCCATCGCGTTGACCGCTGCGCGCCGATCGAGCAGCGCCGTCACCATCTCGACGTTCGCCGCCGCCACCGCCCAGTGGAGCGGCGTGGCGTCGTTCGCGTCCTGCAGGTCGACCCGCGCGCCGTGCGAGAGCAGGAGCTTGAGCGCTTTCCCGTCGCCGCCGTCGATGATCTTCTTCATCTGATCCGCGGTCAGCGTCTTGGCCATGGTCGAGACGTCGTAGGTCGCCTTGGCTCCGTCGATGATCGCTCTCAGCTTCTCGGCCCAGGGGCCCGGCTCTTCGAGCACGCGCGTGATCTCGCGTTGATCGCGCTCCTTGCAGGCCTCGTCGATGAGCCGGTTGGTATCGGCGTGCGCGTCGACCAGCTCGCGGGCGAGGGCGCGCTCGAAGTCACGGAACCACTCGAAGGTCGCGTCGCCCAGGCGGCCGGCCAGGCCGGGGAAGGTGTTGGCGACGACGCAGTTCCCCGCGATCTGCTTGAGCGTCGACCTGCCTCGGGCCCGGTACTCGCTCTCCACCGAATCGCCCGCGCCGGTCGCCTTCTTCACGTCGCTCTTGAACTCGGCGACGCGGGCGTAGAAGTCTTCCTCGTTCGTCTCGGGGCTGGCGCGCACCAGCAGCACGTCGCGCACGAAGGCCTGGAGCGCTGCGCCGCCCTCGTCAGATTGAAGGTACGTGGTCGGGACGTGGAACGCGCGGCTGTAGACCTGGCTCCCGTCATGGTCGTGCGCCTTGCTCGAGCCGGCCCCCAGGTTGTCGATCCGGATGAGCAAGGTGTCCTGCGGATGGCCGGCCTGGCGGTTCGCTTCCACGCGCGTCAGGCCGCAGTAGAACGCGTGGCCCGTCCAGCCGAAGGCGAGCGCGGTCTCGGCGAGCGGCGGCGCCCGCCCGACGCGGGCCAGCACCTGGCGCGCCTCCAGCGTCATCGCCCTCTCGCGGATCTGCTCCTTGCCGCACTTGCTGGTGGCCGTCGCCCGACGTGCGGTGCGCAGGAGATCGAGCTGAACCTCGATCTCTCGGATCAGCGACGACCGCATCTCCTTCGGGGCGACCAGGGTGGCCCGCATCAGCGCGCGGACCCGGTGCGGTACGAACTGATCCTGCCACCAGCCCTCGCTCTTCACGTCGAGGACCATCCCCTTGACGGCCTCGAGGTGCGTCCGATTCTTCACGATGTCGGCGGGCGTATTGAGCTCGCTGACCGGGATCCCGCACAGGCCGGCTGCGGCCTCGTCGATCGCGGCGGCCGCCTTGCCGGCGAGCCCGGCCAGCTTCGCTTCGATCTCTGCGGTCGAGTACCAGCTCCCCTCGTCGTCCGTCTGTGCGAGCGCATGCTCGAAGAGGAACTGCGCCGTCTTCGGGTGCTTCTCGGCGGCCAGATGACCGCCGAGGAGACCCCGCCGGTTGCTCGCCAGATGATCGGGGTGAAACTCCTCGAGGGCCTCGGCCACCATGACCGCGCCCTTGGCGGCGATGACGTGGATCGGCGCGTCGCCGTCGGCGTTCTTCGCGTTCACCTCGGCCGGCCGGGCTTTCAGGTGACGCCGGAGCCCGCGGGTGTCGTACTGCTCGATGAGCCGGTGGACCTCCGGGCCGGCCGCCGCTGCCTTCTTCTTCGCGCCGTTGACCCGGTCGTAGCCGTCCCGGCGCCGGGCCTTCTTCTTCTTGGGCGGATCGCCGCCCTCGAGAGAGACGAGGCGGGTGCCCCGCGCGCGAGCTGCGGCGGTCCCGGTCACAGCTCGTTATCGGCGCACGGCCCTGGACATTGCGTGACGTCGGTCATCCGGCGGAGCCGGCTATTCGAGGAGGAAGCGCAGCGTATGGGCGCCGATCAGCGCGTCGTGGCGGAGGGTCCCGCCTTCGATCGGCTGGCCGTCGAGCTCCACGCGAACAGGGGATCCGGTGCCCTCGCGGGTCACGACCAGGGTCCCGCCGGCGAGGTCGAGCTCCATCCGATCGAAGCGTGGCACGCCCAGGACGTAGCGATCGCTGCCGGCGATCGGATAGAAGCCGGCCGCCGAGAACACGTACCACGCGGAGAGGGTGCCGCCGTCGTCGTTGCCATCGAGGCCGTCCGGTCCGGCGCGATACTTCGAGTCCATGATCCAGCGGACCCAGCGCGCGGTGAGATCGGGTCGACCCAGCTCCGAGAACATGTACGCGGCGTGGATGTCGACCTCGTTGCCGTGCCAGTACCAGAGATCCGGGAAGATGGTGTCCTCAGCGGCGGCGGCGTTCTCGAAGAAGCCGCTGAGATAGTCGATCAGGCGATCGGGACCGCCCATCGCCTCGCCGAGCCCTTGCACGTCGTACGGGACGTAGACGGTCCACTGGCGTGCGTTGCCCTCGACGAACTCGTCCGAGAAGAGCTCGGGATCGAAGTCCGGATCGAAGTCGCCGGCGCTGGTCTTCGCCTGCGTGAAGCCGGTGTCGGCGTTGAAGACCTTGCGCCATCCCTGGGCGCGCGCGTGGAAGCGTTCGGCGTCGTCGGTTCGGTCCAGCGAGACCGCCAGGTTCCCCAGCATCCAGTCGTTGTATGCGTTCTCGAGCGTGTCGGAGGTCGACTCTTCACCCCAATCCGCCGGGCAGTACCCGAGCGACAGATAGCTGTCGATGCACTCGCGCCCGGCCCGGGTCACGCCCTGAGCCTCAATCGGCCCGTCGGCGGCCGCCACCAGGTGGGCGTACATGGCGTCGACGTCGAAGCCGCCGACACCGCGCAGGTGCGCGTCAATCAGCATCGACTCGCCGTGATTGCCGAGCATCGCCCAGGTGTTCCCGTGCGCGAGAGGCCAGCGCGGGAGGTGCCCGCCGTCCTCCAGCATGCGCGCCAGCGATCGGTTGAAGCGCTCCTGGATCGCCGGCGTGAGCAGCGAGAACAGCGGGTGCGCGGTGCGGAACGTGTCCCAGAGGGAGAAGTCCGAGTAGTACGGGAAGTCGACCTCGCCGACCTTTCCGCCGACGCCACGATAGCGGCCGTCGGGATCGGAGAGCAGCGTCGGCATCTGATACGCATGATAGAGGGCCGAGTAGAGCTCGGTCCGATCGGCGTCGCTGCCGCCTTCGACGCGGACCTTGGAGAGGATCGTGTCGCGCCAGGCCTCCCGAGCTTCGGCGGTGGTCTTCTCGAAGTCGAAGTCGGCCCACTCGGCGTCGAGGGCGCGCCGGGCGCTGGCCTCGTCGACGAACGACAGCCCAATCTGCACGAGCACCGGAGCGCCCGGCTCGCCGAAGTCGAGGAGCGCGGCGCTGGTCGGGCCGGTCACCGCGCTGGCGCCGGGGACCTCGGCGGTCTCCGAGAACACGCGGACGCTCGGCGTGGCGGAGAAGCGCATCGCGAAGTAGAGCGAGAAGCCGCCGTAACGGCCGCTGAGAATCGCCCGCGTGGAGGAGGTAGCCGACCAGCGCGCCGTCGGTGAACGCGAGCCGCGCGTCCTTCGTCTCCCCCCGCCCAGCCCGTGGGCGAGGTCGACGACCAGCCCGGCGGGTCGCCCCGCGGGATAGCCGAGCCGATAGAGCGCCGTCCGGGGCGTGGCGGTGATCTCGACCTCCACGTCGCTGTCGAGGAGGTGCACGGCGTACGCGCCCACCGACGCGTGCTCCAGGTGGTGATCGAAGCGGTCGCGATAGAAGCGCTCCTTGAGCGCGCCGTCGAGCGCCTTCGTCACCGGCATGATCATCAGCGCGCCGTAGTCGGGCACGCCGGTTCCGGAGAGATGGATCTGGGAGAAGCCGCGGATCTGATCGTCCTCGTAGTAGTAGCCGGCGCAGTGCGAGAAGCCGGGCGCGCCGCCGTTCCGGGCGGTGTCGGGCGCGGGGTTCGCGAGCCCGAAGGGGTGCTTCGGTCCAGGGACGATGCTGCCCACGCCGAAGCCGAGCCCGCCGGTCCCGATGAAGGGATCGACCGCGGTGAGCGGATCGAAGGCCGTGCTCGTGTCGGGATCGCTGCAGGCGAAGAGGAGGAGGGGGAGGGCGACTTCAGGGCGCATGGCTTCGCTCGAAGAAGGCGGTCCCTCCCACGGTCATGATGGAGCGGCCGCCGTCGACGAAGCGTGAACGATGCCAGAAGTTTCGGGGATCCGACATCAGCTCGATGGCTCGCTTTTCGCCACCGATCTCCCGAATCTCGGTGGTCTGGTCCTCGTGGCGTTCGAGGAAGGAGAGTTGGATCACCCCCTCCTTTCGCACATACGAGAAGGCCTCGGTGCTCCATTCGTCGAAGTCGCCCTGGTGGTACCAGCCGTGTCCGCGTCCGCCCGCGTCGGGCGGCTGGAACTGATAGATCCGGAACGCCATCCCCCCCGTGGCGAACGTCCGGGTCTCGGTCCACATGCGCGCGAAGGGATGATCGCCGGCGAGCGCGCCTGGGAGCGGGCCCTCGAGCTTTCGGTAGCGCGTGGGACCGGGCTCCCGCGGATCGTTGTCGAGGCAGAGCCAGCGCTGTCCGCCGTCGCGCTCGAGCCGGAAGGCGACCCGATCGGTCTCACCGGTCTTGCGGAACTGGAGGACCAGCGCGCCGTCGTCGATGCGGTAGTCGTACGAGTGCGTGTTGTTGAGACGGCGGCGGCCGTAGCGATAGAGCCCGATGCCACCGGAGTGGAAGTAGTAGAAGCGGAGCTCCCCGTGGGTGCTCTCCTTGAGCCAAAGGCCGCGGAGGTCGGGGGCCTGGAACGAGCCGAAGGTGGTGAAGGCGGTGAGGGCGGTGAGCAGCGTGAGGCTCATGCCCTCAGCGTATCATCCGATCGCCTGCACCTTCTGCTTCTCGCGCTCCTCGAGGACCCGGTGGATATACTTCACGCCGTTGTCGAAGCAGTTCTGCATCATGTCGCTGAGCAGCGACTCCATCGACTTCTTGTTGAGGCGCAGCGTGTCGTAATAGCGCTGGCGCTCCGTGGCGTGGAAGATCACCGGCATGTAGCCGTGGCGAAGCAGGATGTAGTTCACCAGCAACCGCCCGGTCTTCCCGGTGTGCTCCGAGAACGGGAAGATGCTCATGTACTCCCAGTGGAACTGCGCCGCGAAATGCATGGCGTCGTCGTCCTCGGGATCGTTCTCGGCGGCCCAATCCAGGAGCTTCGCGATCCGGCTGGGGATGGCGTTCGGCTGGGCGATGTCGTGGAAGTAAGCCCGGTGTAGCGGGATGTCCTTCCGGTAGCGGGCCGGTTGGAACTCGGGATCGCTGCTGCCCAGCACGGCGTGGATCCGCCGAACCAGGGCCATGTCGATCCGGCTCCCTTCCTTCGCCTCCCGCTTGATCAGCTCGATCCCCAGCCTCTGGTTGCGGATATCCGCATAGGTTTCGGGCGCCAAGGGTCGCCCTTTGAGCGCGGAGGTGAGCTCCGCGTGTGTGAGTACGATGCCCTCCAAGGCGTTCTCGTGGTAAATCCACGAAAGCTCGAACTTATCGAGAAAGTCGTTCCAGATATCCGGGTACTCCCCCGCGAGGTCTCGAAGATCTTCACAGCGATCGTCGATGTCCCGGTAGCTCTCCCGCGTCATCCCCATTGAGTGATCTCCCCAAGTATGCGGCGCCCGCACTGTTTCACGGTGTCTCCCACCGGAGGTCCGTGACCATAAGAGCGCGATCTCACGATACGGATCTGCGATATCGAGCGCGTTGAATACCTGTCAACTGAGGCACCAGGCACCGCTGTAGCCACTATGTCCTACATGTAAGCGCCTGAACTCGTTGCTAAATCCCTTGCCGTCCGTGAAACACTCACCTGGACCTAAAAGGCTGTTCAGGGAGCCCATTTGCCACGATAATCCACAAACTTAGGATGGTACGACAAACGTCGTACGCCTGTTCGGAGCACTCCACCGCCGACGTTCCACTGTTTCCCCGCGCACCCCGAAAGCTATGGGTTTGTGGTGCGGATTCCCAGGTTTCGCCACATGAAGCGACCCGAAATTTTTTTCATTTTTTTCGGGTTGAAGTTCGATCTCGGCGCCTCGGTTGGGCGCAGCCGACCTCAGACGGAGGTCAGCCAGCTCTCATGCTTCCGGTTCTCACCGCGGACCACCTGGAAGAACGAGCGTTGCACCCGCTCGGTGATGGGACCGCGTGCCCCGCCTCCGATCGTGCGCCCGTCGATCTCGCGCACCGGCGTCACCTCGGCGGCGGTACCGGAGAAAAAGATCTCGTCGGCGAAGAAGAGATCGCTGCGCGTCAGCATTCCTTCCTCGACGTCGATGCCCTCGTCGTGCGCGAGCTCGATGACGGTGTCGCGGGTGATGCCTGCGAGGATCGAGGTGCCGTACGGCGGTGTGTAGATCTTGTTCTTGCGGACGATGAACAGATTTTCGCCGGTTCCCTCGGTCACGTAGCCCTGCTGGTCGAGCAGGATCGCCTCGACGTAACCGTTGCGCTTGGCGTCGCGCTTCGCCAGCACGCCGTTCACGTACTGGCCCACGATCTTCGCCTTCACCAGGTTTGCGCCCACGCTCATGCGCGAATAGTTCGACATGCACACGCGCACGCCTTGCTCGAGCGCCTCCTGCCCGAGGTATGCGCCCCACGGCCAGGCGGCGATCGCGACGTGCACGACGTTGTCGGTGGAGCCGACCGAGAGCGAGCCCTCTCCCAGCCACACCAGCGGACGGATGTAGCAATCCGCATACTGATTCTCGCGGATCACGGCGAGGATGCCTTCACAGATCTGCTGGACCGTGTACGGGATGTCGATCGTGGCGGCGAGGCACGACTTCATCAGCCGCTCGACGTGATCGTGCATGCGGAACACCGCGGGGCGGCCGCTCTTCGTCTTGTAGCAGCGGATCCCCTCGAAGGTTCCGAGCCCGTAGTGCAGCGTGAAGCTCAGGACGTGCGTGGTGGCCTTCTCGTAGTCCACCATCTCGCCGTCCATCCAGATCCGCTTGGTATCGACCATCCGCTCCATCGATCCGGGTTGGCCCCCGATGGTCAACCATTCTTTCGAGAGACGGCTCAGAGGGGCGGTAGAGGCTCGAGCATCTTCTGGATGAAGGGTGCCTCTTTGAGGAACTCCTCCCGTCCATTCTTGATGGCGAGCTCCAGGCTGCGGAGGCGGGGCACCAGCGAGGTCGGGGACAGCACGCGCCGATACGTGAAGAGCAGATGGGCGAAAGGTGCGTCGCGCGACACATTCTCCGCCGCGATGCGTTGCAGCGGGAGGAACAGCATGTTGCGGCCGATCTGCGGCGCGAAGCAGTCGAGCCCGAGGACGAAGGCGTTCCGCGTCTTGATCCCGCCCGACTGCACGTGCTCCCACGCGAAGCGCGCAGGGACGTTGGACGAGATCCCGCCGTCGGCGAGCGCGTCGACGTTGTGAGTGGAGAGGATCTGCTGCACGAGCGCGTGCATGCGCGGGTCCTCGCGATGGATGTCGTACTGGATCACCGCGGGAACCGAGGCGGAGAAGCCGACGGCGTCGAGGACGTCGAACTGGCGGGTGGCTTCGTCGATCCCGAGCGCGATCGGTCGGAGCGCACCGGCGGTCGCCATCAGCCGCGACAGGAAGACGGCCATGTTCTTCACCAGGTCCTTGAGGTGGAGCAGCCGGCCGAGCGCACCGCGCCGCAGCTCCTGCCGGAACATGGCCTCGTAGTCCTTGACCTCCTGCGCCAGCGAACGCTGCACGCCGGTCACCACCACGATGAACGGGATCGGAAGATCGCCGATGCGCATCCCTTCGCCGTCGTCGCGCGTGAAGAAGCGGGCCAGCGAGGTGCGGAGATAGAGGCGGAGCGTGCCGGGCATCGCGTAGCGACAATCGGTGTCGAGGATCCGGAAGAGCCGCTTGAAGGTGAGGCCGTGCGTCACGGCGCGCACCGTGGAGTCGCGGAAGTGAGGCTCGCGTGCGCGAAACGATCCGAGGATGGAGCCGATGCTGCTGCCGATGATCAGCTTGGGCTGGAGCGCCAGTTGCTCGAGCACACTGAAGACACCCAGGTGCACATAGCCACATCCACCGCCGCCGCCGACCGCCATCACGAGCGCTTTCTCGGAGAGCTCGCGATCGAGATCGCTCTTGGTGAGGCGGCCGAGGTGCGCGTGGAGGACCTCCTCCTTTTCGGCCTTGAGCAAACCGGCGAGCTGATCGGCGTCATTGGCGAAGTCTCGAGGATCGAGATCCGCCTGCTTTCCCATCGCCTCCGCGAGTGGACGCAGCCGATCTCGGAACTGACCGAGCTGTGGTCCGACGACACACTCGGCACCACCACCGTTGATGATCCAGCAGCGCGCGAGGTTGAGGCTCTGCCTCAGGATGATCTCGTGCGTGCGCCCGATTCGATCGGGGCGCTTCACCAGACCTCGAACGAGCGACGTCTCGGCGCGATCGAAGGTCCGGAGCTGCCGATACCTTTCGGCCAGATCTGGTCGCACGTCGGGCGGGATCGCCAACGATCGGAAAATACGGCCCGGTCCGGGGCCGTCGCAACCGAGGGGAAAGCGAGGGTGGGCCGCTGCACGGGCCGAGGTTATGCTGGCCGGCGCTCGGCATGAGCACGGCGATCCTCCCAGATGATTCGGTGGTCGTGCGGATGCCCACCCATACGGTGCACGTCGACGCGACGGGCCGCGCCATCCACGTCCGCGAGCCGTCCCCGAGCCAGCAGCTCGGCGGGATCATCCGGGCCAGCTTCCCGATCGAGTCGGCCGATCGGATCCGGCTGATGACGGCCCGGACCGGCAAGCAGCACCTGTGTCTCGACCTCTCCTCGGGCGAGACGCTCGATCTCGGGGAAGTCCCGTCGCCGGACGTGGCGATGGTGACGGCCCGGGCGATCGCGGATCTCACGCGGTGCAAGATCGAAGTGACCCAGGGGACGGTCTCGCGTCTTCCGGGGCCGTCGTCGCGGTTCACCGAGGGCGAGACCTTCTCGCAGCCGAATCAGCGTCCGTCGCTGGCGATCTCACCGGAGCACGCGGAGCAGATGTTCCAGGTGATCGAGGCTCTGATGGACTCGCAGGACGGCGCGCAGCTGGTGCCCGGCGATACGCGCACCGTGGAGATGACCCGGGAGGAGGCCGACCGGGCGATGGCCCGGGCCAAGGCGAAGTCGGTGCTGGAGCAACCGGCGGCGGTCCGGGTGCTCCCGTCGGAGCTGGAGGAGGACGAGAGCGATCGTCCCACCATCACGCCCCGATCGTCCTCCAACTTCGAGGACAACGAGAGCTCCACCGATCGGGAGCGCGCGATCGAGGAGCTCGGGGTCGACGGGCTGGCGGCCACGATCGCGGACGCGAAGATCGACGATCTGATGATCGAGCCGCCGCGCCGCGAGTGGGCCACGCACGAGGACTCGGCCGCGTCGACCCAGCCCGATACACCCGTCCCGGAGGAGCTCCTCGATGAGTTCGTGGAGGAGACAGAGCTCGACTCGAGCATGATCCGCGCCCGCGAGCCGGTCTTTCAGCAGCTGCTCAGGGAGTCGCAGATCGCGGCCGCGATGTCGCCGGTCTCGGGTGACCATCCCACCGATCTCCACGTGGCCGCACGGCCCAAGGCCGAATCCAGGCGCGAGGCGGTGATCGAGATGCTGCGCGCGACGGTGGAGTCGCTGCCCGAGGCGACCTCGTCGATGGCCGAGGAATGAGCTATCGTCGTTGTTCGTCCCATGACGCCGACGATCATCACCACCGCAACGATTCTCGTGGCATTGGCGAGCACGCCGTACGAGCGGATCAAGGAGAGCGCGCAGACCGTGGCGAACCTGGGCCGGTTCCTCGAGGAGTACGTCGGCGACTGTGCCTACGACGATCCCAGGTTTGACAAGACGGGTTGCGAGAAGAAGGCCGAAGAGGCGCGGAACCGCTATCGCGGTCACGCCATCGTGTTCGAGGTCGATGCGGAGAGCCAGCAGCTGCACGTCGCCGAGTTCGACAAGAGCCGGCAGATGTTCCGCGTGCACTTCACGCCGTTCTTCTCGGAGCGCGCGCTGGGCCTCTCCGTGGGACGTCCGTCCCGCTTGACTCCAGAGGGATACCCGGTGGTCAAGAACATCCCGATCTGGGTGAAGCTGCCGAAGGACCAACAAGAGTTCATCTTCCGTCGCGACCTCGAGCGCGGGTTGGTGAAGCTCGAGTTGGTGGTGAAGCCGCAGCGAACATGGACGTTGAAGTCCAAGTCGGGCGAGCTCGTGCGCGGCGCCGAGGTGGCGCTGGCGGGCGTTCGGGTGTATGGAAATCGCGGAAGCGACGTGCTCGCGGAGCAAACCTACTGAGATGAACAAGCCGAAGGATCCACGGGAAGCCTTTCGCGCAGCCCTCGAGGATAAGGCGGTGCTGAGCGCGGCCCGCGCGATCCAGAAGGACGAGCACGAGCCTTCGCTGGCCCAGATGCTGGAGCTCGGTCGTGCCCTCTCGTCCGCCTGCGGCGCGACCGACACCGCGTCGATGTTGGAGGCGGAGCTGATCGGCTATCAGGAGGCGGAGGTCGAGATCCCGCCGGAGCGCAAGGCGATCGGGTTCGCCAGCCCGTTTCCGGTCCGCGCGCTCGACCTGGGGCTCCTCGATCCGGAGGAGATCTTCCTCGCCAACCGGGAGAAGTTCTCGCAGGTCACGCTGACGATCGGGCAGCCGATCGAAGAGCTTCAGGCGGCGCTGGCCCAGATCCGTCAGGGCGGGGTGCTGGCGCTGAAGGTCCCGGCGCATGAGATCACCGGCGAGTCCGCCAACACCGACGAGGACACCGAGGTCTTCATCTACATCCTCCCGCGTGAGATCCAGCGGATCGTCGACTCGGCCCGGGCGCGTGCGCTCGACGCGGTGATCGATCGGATCGTGGAGGGCTGCACCGGCGAGAAGAGCCGGCTCAAGCGGCCGCGGGCGCTGAAGCCCGTGCGGAGCGCCGACTCCACGACGTAGGCCTGGCCGTTGTCGGCGACGTGAAGTGCCTGGTCGTTGCGGCTCGGCGATCGGATTTGCGCCGAGGGGGCGCGCTCGGCTCCCGGCGAGGGGAAGGATTGCGTCCAGGGGGACCGGCTCAAGGGCGGCCGCACTTCGAGAGGCGGTCGGTGAGCCTCGGTGGGGCCCCGAGTGCGGCCTCACTCACGAGCGACGGTCGCCTTCCCCCAACTTCCCTCTGGACACAACCCTCCCCGTCGCCTCCGCCTTCGACCTGAGGTGGTGCCAACCGATTCTCGACGTGGTGTTGGTCCGTGTATCGCTGAGCTCGTCCGGGAGCCCGGTCGAAACGGTCATGTCGAAGAGGGTGAGCAGCGTCGGAGTTGCGTGAGCGTCTTCCGCCTGCTCTCAGATATCGACCCGCTCAAGACGCGGGCTTTTACGCGCTGCTGCGGGTCGCACTTCGAGGGCTCACATCCCCGGCGCGACCAGCGTCTCGAGCGTGCCCTTCTCGTACGTCTTCGGCGCCGCGAAGGTGTCCGGCTGCGCCTTGAACGCCTTCACGTCCTTGATGTTCGTGGTGGAGACCATCTGCTGGCCGCCCATCTTGTCGCTGCGCTGCGTCCGCACGGGAAAGCCGGGGAGCTGGAAGAGGGCCTGGGTGGGGGTGGCGTTGCTGGCGCCCTTCTTGGCCATCCGCTGGGCGAGGGCGGAGCTCTCGGCGAGGAACGTCTTCATGTCGACGGGCATCTTCTGCGCGATGCAGGCCTCGTTGTCGCCGAAGTCGTCGCTCCAGGTGACGACCTCGCAGGCGTAGCCGTTGACCGTCTCCTTCTTGCCCGTCTTCTTCACGTCGGGGCGGGCGGGGGCCTTGCCGGCCTTCTCGAGCTTGGCGATCTGGGCCTCGGCCATCTTGCGCTGCGGCTCGGGGAGCTGGGCGATGCTCGCCTTCATCTTCTCCAGGATCTTGCTCTGGAGGGCGATCACGTCGTCGAGCGAGGCTGCGGCGTATCGCTTCTGGGTGTGGTCGATGAAGAGGAAGTGGTCGGTCTTGAACTCGAGGACGTAGGAGCGTTGACCGGCGTCGATGCGGAGGTGTCCGGAGTCATAGAACAGGTGGGCCTCGCTCTCGGCGCCCGCCTGGCCGGCGCTGCTCACCTGGACGGCGGTCCATCCCGCGAGCGCGCGAGAGGGGACGAAGAGGAGGAGGGCCAGCGCGAGGCTTCGCATCGGCGGGCGGTATCACGAGCTTGCCCCCGACGCCATCGACTTGATAAGGCGTCGCGCGGTGAAGATCGCACTCGTCGGTTTCCGAGGCAGCGGTAAGACGAGCGTGTTCAACGCGCTCACGGGGCAGACCGCGGACACGGGCCTGGGAAAGAAGAGCGCGAACCTGGGGCGGATCCAGGTGCCCGACGACCGGGTCGACGCGCTGAGCGCGATGTATCACCCGAAGAAGACCACCTACGCAGAGATCGCGTTCATCGACGTGGCCGGACCGGAGGGGGAGTCCAAGTCGGGGCTCGAGGCGCAGCTGGTGGCGCAGGTCCGGGAGGCCGAGGCGCTCGTTCACGTGGTGCGTGCGTTCGAGAACGCGGCGCTCAACAAGGATCCCGATCCGGTCGGGGATCTGGCCGCGTTCGACGACGAGCTGATCCTCACGGACCTGGTGCAGGTCGAGAAGCGCGTGTCCCGCCTCAAGAAGGAGGGCAAGCGCACGCCCGAGCTGGAGCAGCTGGAGAAGATCGAGGCGCACCTCGAGTCCGGTCAGGCGCTGCGACGCATGAAGATGGAGGCCGCCGAGGTGCAGGTGATCGCGGGGTTTGCGTTCCTCAGCCTCAAGCCGCTGCTGGTGGTGTTGAACCAGAGCGAGGAGAAGATCGGGAAGCCGCCGTCCCCGGAGGTGCTCGCGAAGGCGGAGGAGCGGAACCTCGAGGTCGTCGCGATGTCCGCACCGATGGAGGCGGAGATCATGGCGATGGAGCCCGACGATCAGAAGGTGTTCCTCGAGGACCTCGGCCTCACGGAGCCGGTCCGCACCCGGTTCATTCACGCCGCGTACCGGATGCTCGACCTGATCAGCTTCCTCACGGTCGGTGAGGACGAGGTCCGGGCCTGGACGATCGAGCGGGGGACCCATGCGCGCGCCGCCGCCGGCAAGATCCACAGCGATCTGGAGCGCGGCTTCATCCGCGCCGAGGTGACCGCGTCTTCGGACTTTCTCGAGCTGGGGAGCGAGGCCAAGGTGCGGGAGGCCGGCAAGCAGCGCCTGGAGGGGAAGGAATATGTGGTCCAGGACGGGGACATCATGCACATCCGCCACAGCGGCTGAGGAGACAACATGAATCGCACCTACGTCACGCTGAGCCTCGCGCTTCTCTTGGCGTCGCCCGCGGTCGCTTCGGCGCAGCAGCACGAGATCTATTTCCATCAGACCGGCGCGCTTCTTCAGTATGGGGAGGCCGAGACCAAGATCCTGTACGCAGCTATCACCGCCAAGGAGTTCGATCCCGAGGCGACCAAGCGGACCGTCGAGGAGCTCGAGCGCACGCTGGGCTCGGCGAAGGGCATGGTCGATCGGGTGCAGGCGCTCCTGCCGGAGGGCCTGGCCAGCGTCGAGCCCGACCTGGTCAAGCTCCGGGAGCAGGTGAAGGCCGCCGAGGACCAGCTCCGCAAGCTCGCGACCGACATCGAAGAGCAGACCGGGAGCAAGGAGGGCGACGAAGAGCCCGAGCTCGACGAAGAGGGGAAGCAGACGCCGCAGCGCGACTGGGATCTGTTGAAGAAGGGTTGCGGCTGGCTCTGGATCGATCTGAGCACCGCCAAGGGCAGCTACGCGAAGCTGGCGCTGCGGCTCAAGGTCAAGCCCGTGAAGCTGATCCCGAAGCCCTCGGGAAAGCGGCAGTAGATGAGACCGAGGCTCGCGGGTCTTCTGGTCGCGGCCGTCACGGCCGTGCGCTGCTCGAGCGCGCCGCCGCCGCCGCCGCCGCCGCCGCCACCGCCGCCGCCGCCGCCGGTCGCCGAGCCGGAGCCCCCACCCCCGCCGGTGGATCTCGTCGCGGTGTCGGGCATCCGGTCGGTGGGGACCGCGCTGGTTCCGGCCGAGGTTGCGCAGAGCCTGTCCGGCAAGCTGGTGTCGTCGCTCGGACCGGCCACGCGCCCGCTCGACGTGTCGAGCGCCGACGACGCGAAGGGCTGCATCTCGGAGGCCTGCCGGATTCGAAGCGGGCAAGTCGCAGTCGGCGGTGCAGGTGCTCCACACGCGACTGGTCCAGTACGAGCAGCACTGCGTGTTGCTGAGCGTCTTGTACGACGTACAGTCGCGCACCAGCCGATGGGGCTTCACCGCCTCGCTGCCCTGCGAAGCGGACCGCCTCGAGGAGGGCACGTCGCAGATCGCCAGCGCGTTTGCGTCGCGTCCGCCGAACGTGCCGGGTGACAACGGCGCCGTGACCTTCGCGATCATCCCGGTCCAGCATCGGGTAAAGGAGCTGGTCTGGGCGACCGAGAGCTTCGCCGAGGTCCTCTCGACGATGGTCGCCGAGGCCGGCTTCGCCGTGGTTCCGGCCTCAGTGGTGGCGGAGAACCTGAAGAACGCCAAGGAGCCGCACCGTGCCTGCGGGACGGAGCGTTGCGCGCTCGAGCTGGCCACCTCGGCGCAGGCCGCGCGGTGCATCACCACCGAGATCCGCAAGCGGGGCGCGAAGTGCTCCGTGACGGCGTCGAGCTACGACGTCGCCAAGAAGCGCAGGATCAAGAAGACGATGGCGAGGGGCGGTTGCGAGGCCCACGAGGTTGCGGCGTCGCTGCAGCAGGTCGCGAAGACGCTGCTCATCGGTACGGTGAAGGCGCCGCCGAAGGAAGAGCCCAAGGCGGAGCCGAAGGACGAGCCGCAGAACGACGTGCAGGACGAGGTCCAGGACGAGCCCGCCGGCGACACCGACCCCGACGAGCCCGAGCTCCCGCCCGCCGCCGACGACGACGAGGAGCTCAAGGAGTAGCGCGCTTCACTCTTTGGTGAGCTCCGCGATCACGCTGATGGAGCTCTTGGTGTCGGGAAAGGCGGTCTTTTCCCACGGCGCGAAGCCGTCGGCGAGGACGCGGATCGCGTAGCCCCGGTTCTGGAACTCGTGATGCATCACCAGCGGCGTGCGCCCCACGTAGCCGCCGTCGATCTCGACGGTGGCGCCTGAGGGCCGGCTCAACACGGTCAGCAGTCCGATCGGCTTGGTCTCGACCACGCCCGTGTCGGGCGCCGCGACGACGACCGCGGCGTCGGGGAGGGCGACCACCTCCGGGGGCGGCGGCACGCTGCTCGCGCTCGAGCGCGCCTTGAGGCCGAAGCCGACGGCGACGACCAGCGCGAGCCCGGCGAGACTGAGCGCGACGCGGACCGCGGTGTGCTGCGGCGCCTCCGGGCCCAGCGAGGGCGCGGAGGTGCGGCGCGAGAGGTCGCTGGTCGCGGGGCGCGCGGGTCGCGTGGCGAGCGCGGCCAGGTGCTCGCTGGAGAGGGGCTGCGTGGGGCCTGAGGAGGCGGGCGCGGGGGCCGGCAGCGTGAGGGCTGCGGGCTTGGCGGGTGGGGTCACGGCGGCGCCGTCGTCGACATGATCACCGAGCACGTGAGACCAGGCGTCGGAGGTGGCGGGTGCCGTCGGCGCGGTCGGGGTCTCGACCGGGATGCGGACCGCGGGCCCGTCTCCGCTCGCGGGGCTCGCCGTGCGCTTCGCTTGCCGGTCGGGGCCCGCTCGGGCGAAGCCCTGCCACCCGTCTCCGCTCGCCGGGCCCGAGTCGTGCGCCGGCGGGCTGCCGATGGTCTCGGCGAGGCCGCACATGATCGCGTCGAAGGCGGCCGGCTCGTGCTCCGAGTTGAGCAGCGCGGCCCGGCCCCGCTCGACGCCGACGGGGACGAACTCGTCGATCATGCGCTCCAGCACCGCGCCGCCCGGGATCGCGATGCGCGCGGACGCGGCCTCCGCACCGATCGCTTCGGCGAGGGTGCGGGCGTTGTGGAAGCGATGATTGGGATCGGGCGCGAGCGCGCGCCCGAGCACCTGGACGAGCTCGCGCCGCGGATCGGGGAGCGCACCGGGAAGCTCCGGTGGGCGGCCCTCGATCGCGGCTTGCGCGATCGACGTCGGGTTCTGGCCTTCGCGGTAGCGATGGCCGGAGAGGAGTTCGTAGTAGAGGACGCCCAGGCTGTAGACGTCGGCGCGCGGATCGAGCGGCTCGCCGCGGGCCGCCTCGGGCGCGAGGAGCCGGTGGCGATCGCCGCGGCCCTGGAGGCGCGGCAGCAGGACCGCGGAGAGCGCCGGGAGCCCGTCGCCGAAGAGCCGGAGCTGACCGCCCGGATCGATCAGGACGGTGCCCGCATGGATCTCGCGGTGGACACGCGGGAACCCGTCGGGCGCGATCGTCCCGTGCAGCGCCTGGACGACCTTGCACAGCTCCACCAGCACCGCGGCAGAGAGGGGCGAACCGAGCGGAGAGCCGGACCAGACCAGGGCGGACAGGAGCGTGTCGAGGCGGAGCAGCGCCGGGTCGACCGCGTCGAGGATGAGGGTGATCAGCGTGGGCGCGATCTCGAGATCGATCGGTCCGACGACGCCGGGAATGCGGAGACCCTGGGCGTGCGGCGCTTCCCCTGCGATCGCGTCGAGGGCGCCGCGGGAGAGCGGGCGGGAGAAATGGACCGAAACGGCGAGGCAGGTCCGGCCCGAGGCGTCGAGGCGGGGTTCTGCGTTGCGCCCGGCGATCGCATCCCTCAGCTCGTCGTAGAGGAGCGTCACGACACTTCTTTCGTCTACAATGAGGCCAGGCCGAAGCCGGTGGGAGTTTAAGGGATTCCGGTGCGGATCGCGAGCGTCTCGGACATTCATACCGACTTCGCGGAGAACCGCGAGGTCCTGGTCAAGCTCGCGGCCGAAATCCATACGCGCGCCCCGGACGTGGTGATCGTCGCAGGGGACGTCTCCCACAAGAATGAGCGGATCGAGCGCGCGCTGAAGGCGCTGTCGTACGTGGCCGATCGGGTCGCGTACATTCCGGGCAACCACGACCTCTGGTACGACGTCCCCTTTGCGCCCGGGCGTCGCGATCTGAACACTTGGGATCGGTACCGGAGCGAGCTCCTCGAGCTGACCCAGCGCACCGGCGCGCACTACCTCCCCGCCGGGCCGCTCGTGGTCGGTCGCGTCGCCATCGCCGGCACGTGCGGCTGGTACGACTACTCGCTGACGCCCGAGGCGATCCGCAACTCGATCGGCGAGGAGGCCCTGGCCGGCAAGCAGTTCGGCGGCGTCATGTGGAGCGACGCCCGCTTCATCGCCTTTCGCGATCCGCTGGGCGAGCTGATGCACGACGGCGAGGTGGCGCGCACCATGGAGCGCGAGCTCTCCACGCAGCTCGAGGCCATCGATCGCGATCCTGCGATCGATCATACGGTGGTGGTGACGCACCACCAGCCTTTCGACGAGGTCGTCGCGCACACCGGGACGCTCCCCTGGGAGTTCTTCAACGCGTTCATGGGCAGCAGCGGCCTCGGTCGCGTCATCCAGAGCGCGAGCAAGGCCAAGGTCGCGATCTACGGTCACACGCATCTGGTCGGAGAGACCAACATCGACGATCTGCGCGTGTACGGGACGCCCCTCGGCTACCCGCGGGAGCGCAAGGGCCTCAGCCTCGAGGAGGTGCTCCGCACGCGGATCGGGTGGATCGAGATCTGAGGCTCGGCGTCAGGGACCGGTTCGGAAGCGTCGGACCAGATCGGAGCGCATGCGCGCGCCCGAGACGGCCCGGAGCTCGGCGGCGGTGACGGTGAGCGCGAAGAACGTGTCCGGCGCGAGCGGATCGGTCCTGAGCACCGCGGTGTTGGTCTCGTCGTCGTAGGTGTCGAGCGAGAGGGCCAGGCCGCGGATCGGCGAGCCTTGCTCGGTGGTCTCCTCGAGGCGGACGGCGCCCTGGATTTGGTCGGCCACCACGGGCTCGGAGAACACGATCGCGAGGGGCCGCTCGCCCGAGGCCACCACCGAGCCGTTGCCCGGGCTGGTGTCGAGCACGACCAGCGGCTCGGGCGCCACCAGCTCGGCGTTGCCGCACGCGGCCAGGGCGAGGAGGAGCACAGCCGATCTCATCGGACCTCCAGCGCGGACACCGCGGTGACCCCGGCGCCGATGGCGAGCGTCACCAGGTAGGTGCCCCGGGTGCTCGGGATCAGCCGCCGGCACTCGTCCACAGGGCAGCCGGTGGCGAAGTCGTTGAGCGTGTCCGCTCCGCCGGAGGGATCGGCGGCCAGCGACCACACGCGCCGCGCATGCAGCCCGGCGGTGGACGTGGGGACGTAGCTGGCGCGGCTGTCGAACAGGACGATCTGTCCGATCCGCGAGGTGGCGCGGGCGTCGATGCACGGCTGAGGTCGCGCATCGGCAGGCGGAGGCGCGGCGAACACCGCCACGGTGGCCACGACCAGCGGCGAGGCGCCGGCCGGTCCCACCAGCCTGCCGGCGATCCAGTACTCGCCGGGCCGGGGCGGGACGAAGGTGAGCTCTCCGATCGGTCCCTGCGGCGACGCGATCGAGAGCTCGCCCGTGTCGGCGCCGAGCGGCAGCCGGATGAAGGTCCACTCGATCGAGAGCCGATCCTCGAGCGATCGCGGATAGGCCAGCATCACCGGATCGATCGCGATGTGCCGCGCGTCGAGACCGCACGGCGCGAGCTGGAGATGATCGGCGTCGGCGTTGCACGTCCTTGGTGCGAGGCCGAGGGCGAGGGGTGACGTCGAGGTGCCGATCGCGGGGACGGCGGTGAGCGTGACGAGATCGCGGCTGACGAAGTCACCGTCCGAGACCGTGAGGCTAGCGACGTACGTGCCCAGACGATCGGGCGCCAGGCTGGCCAGCGCCCGGCGGGCGTCCGAGATCGTGGTTGAGGAGCCGTCCGGCCGCGCCTCGAGGCGCCAGTCGTAGGCGAGGCGATCTCCGTCGGGGTCGAGGCTCCGGGTCGCGTCGAGCACCAGCGTATCGCCCAGCGCCACCTCCGCGTCGAAGCCGGCGAACGCGGTGGGAGGCCGGGCCACGCGGACCTCGTGGGTCGTGCAGGCCGAGGCGAGGAGCGCGATCAGGGTGGTCGTCGCTCGCACCGGTCGGAAGCGTAGCGTCGGCCCGGCTTTCGCGCTACGTCCTCGCCCGTGGCGGTCCCTCTCCTCGCCGCGCTCCTCGCCACCGGCACGGTGGCGGTCGACTACTCCGATCTCCACGTCAGCCTCACCCGACACACGCTCGAGCGCTACGTCGCCGATCTGGAGCAGGTGAAGGAGAAGAGCGTGCTCCGCGTGCTCACGCGGAACAACTCGGAGGACTACTTCATCGAGCGCGGAGAGGAGCGCGGCTTCCAGCTCGAGCTGGCCCGGGCCTTCGCGGACGAGCTCGGCGTGCGCGTGGCCTTCGTGGTCCCGCCTTCCCGCGACGATTTGATCGGCGGCCTGCTGACGGGCGAGGGGGATCTGATCGCGACCGGCATGACCGTATCGCCCGCGCGCGCGGAGAAGGTGCGGTTCACGCGCTCGGTGCTGGAGGCCCAGCGCGTGGTGGTCACGCACCCGTTGATCGTCAAGACCATCGCCACCGTGGAGGACCTCGCCGAGCTCAGGATCGCCGTCAGCTTCCGCTCCACCACCTATCGCGACGCGCTCGATCTGGAGCGTGCCACCGGGATCGAGCTCCACCTCGAGGACGTCACCGACGGCGTCGAGATGGAGGAGATGATGCAGCGCGTGGAGGACGGCGCGTACGAGGCCACCATCGCCGACTCCAACCTCGTCGATCTGGCCCGCGCGATGGGCGTCGAGGTGGTGCCCCGGGTCGCGATCGGCGAGCCGCACGAGAAGGCCTGGGCCGTCCACCCGGCGGCGTCCGCGCTGCAGGAGGCCGCCGATGCCTTCCTCGAGCGGAGCCGCAAGAACGGTCTGATCCGGATCTTCTACGCGCGCTACTACGAGACCCGATCCAAGTGGGCGAAGAAGGCGCACGACGAGGAGCTCCGCACCGACGTGAAGGGCGTGATCTCTCCCTACGATCGGCTCTTCAAGCGCGCCGCCAAGGAGACGGGGCTCGACTGGCGGCTGCTGGCCGCCGTCGCCTACACCGAGTCGCGCTTCGACCCCAAGGCGCACAGCGTCTGGGGTGCGGTCGGCCTGATGCAGATGCTGCCGTCCACGGCCAAGGGGCTGGGCGTGAAGGGCTCGCTCGACGATCCCGCCATCAACATCCTGGCCGGCGCGCGGTACTTGAAGCGGCTGGTGTCGATCTTCGAGCAGGACGAGATCGAGAAGCGGCAGCGGATCCGCTTCGCGGTGGCGGCCTACAACGCGGGCATCGGTCACATCCTCGACGCGCGGGCGCTCGCCCGCCAGACCGGACGCGATCCCAATCGATGGTTCAAGAACGTCGAGGATGCGCTGGCCTTGAAGACGGATCCGAAGTGGCACGAGAAGACGAGGTACGGCTACTGTCGCGCCGGCGAGACGATCGGCTATGTCAGCGCGGTCCAGTCGCGCTACGACGTCTACGCGCGGCACGTCCCGCTTGACTGAGGGCGCGCGCCTCTCGACTGTCGCCCGGTGGTTCCCTCTCCCGAGCCGCTGATCAACCTCTTCCTGGCGCGCGCGAAGGCCGCGTCGGATCGGGTCGCCACCTACTCGAAGGTCGAGGGCCGCTGGGTGGGCACCACCTGGCGCGAGGCCCGCATCTCGGTGGAGGAGTGCGCGCTCGGTCTGGTCGAGCTGGGCGCGTCGCGCGGGACGCCGGTCGGGATCTCGAGCCACACGCGACGGGAGTGGGGGATGATGGACATGGCGACGATCGCGATCGGCGGCGTCACCATCGGGATCTATCCCACGCTCACCGGACCTCAGGCGCGGCAGCTCCTCGAGCTGTCGGGGGCGCGGATCGTCTTCGTCGACGATCGCGCACAGCGGGTGAAGCTGCAGGAGGCGTGCGCCGGGCTCGACCCTCCGCTCACGATCGTCACGATGGAGCCCCGCGCCGAGGGAGAGCGCACCCTCACGCTCGACGAGCTGCGGCGGCGCGGCGCGCGACGCCGGAAGGAGCAGCCCGAGGAGTTCCATCGCCGCGCGGGCGAGGCCAAGAGCAGCGACGTCGTCAGCTACATCTACACCTCCGGCACCACCGGCGAGCCGAAGGGCGCGATGCTCACGCACGCCAACTTCCACTACGTCATTCACGCGACCAACGCGCTGATCCCGTACGGCGGAGAGCGCGCGCTGGTCTTCCTCCCGCTGGCCCATTCGCTCCAGCGCTATGCCAGCTACCTGGGGTTGATCGTCGACGTCGAGGGCTACTACTGCGAGAGCTTCGACAACGTCCCCGAGTACCTGCTCGAGGTGCGCCCGACGATCTTCGCGCTGGTTCCGCGGGTGCTGGAGAAGATCCACGCCCGGGCGCTGGCCGCCGGCGCCGAGGGCCCGCCGCTGAAGCGCCGCCTCTTCGATCGATCGATGTCGGTGCTCCACGACGTGGGCCGTCTCCGGCGCGACGGCGGGGTGCCCGGGCTGCGGCAGCGCCTCTACGCCCGGGCCGCGGATCGGCTGATCGCGACGCGCGTGCGTGAGCGGATGGGCGGACGGGTCAAGTACATCGGATCGGGCGGCGCGCCCCTGGCCCGCGCCACCCACGAGTTCTTCGAGGACATCGGCATCCCGATCCTCGAGGGCTACGGCCTCACGGAGACCTCGGCCCCCGCGTGCATCAACACGCTCACGCATCGGCGGATCGGGACCGTCGGCAGGCCCCTCCCGGGGACCGAGATCCAGCTCGCCGGCGACGGCGAGATCCTGATCCGGGGCCCGGGCGTCTTCCAGGGGTACTTCCGGAACGAGCCCGCGACCAAGGCCTCGTTCACCGGCGACGGCTGGTTCAAGTCGGGCGACATCGGCGTGATGAGCCGCGACGGCTTCCTGATGATCACGGATCGGAAGAAGGATCTCGATCATCACCGCCGGCGGAAAGAACATCGCGCCGCAGCCGCTCGAGAACGAGCTCAAGCGACACCCGTTCATCGGTCAGGCCGTGGTGGTGGGCGACAACCGGCCCTACCTGACCGCGCTGGTCGCGCTCGATCCCGAGGCGAAGACGCAGCTGAGCCAGCGCTACCACGTGCCCGACGACGCCGACGCCGAGGCCTTCCTCTCCGTCCCCGAGGTGCGCGCCGAGCTCGATCGGCACCTGGCGGACGTCAACCGGGACCGCGCCGGCTTCGAGCAGATCAAGAAGTTCGGCCTGCTGCCGCGGGAGATGACGATCGAGTCCGGCGAGCTCACGCCCACGCTCAAGGTGAAGCGGCGCGTGGTCAACGAGCGCTACGAGGACCGCATCGAGGCCCTCTATCGTTGAGGCTCACGGGTTCGCCGTCACGGGGATGGAGACGCCCTCGAACCGCGTGCCTGCCAGGACGTTGACGACCTGATCCGGAGACCGGCTGAGAACAATCCCGCGCTGCTGGTCCCGGAAGGTGCCGTCGCCGAGGCGCGCCGCGCTCGATCCGAGCAGGAGACCGGACTCGGCACCTTCGAGGAGAAACCGCTCCATCGTCAGCTCCGAGACGGTCGAGGCGTCGAGGGCCGAGATCGCGTCGGGATCGAGCTCGGCGACGGCGAGATCCTCGATGACGACCGGGACGTAGACCTCGAACGTGAGCCCGTGGCGCGCCGCGCCCGTCACCCGGGCGCGGCTCAGGGTCACCGGCGTCCCCTGGACGAGGATGCCGCGCCCGCAGGACTCGAGGCTGAGGTCGGTGAGATCGAGCTCGGCGGCTGTCCCCAATCCGAGGCAGTTCGACGCCGAGCCGCGGATCGCGATCCGCGATCCGGTCAGGCATGAGGCCGAGCCCCCGATGTCGACGGAGGAGGAGAGGTCATCGGCGATCGCGGGAGTCCCGTCGACGGTCAGGTCGAACGCCACCACGCGGGCGCCCCGATCGAAGAGCGCGGACGTGAACCCGGCGATGTGGGCCCTCCGGAACACCACCTGGCCGCCGCCGTCCAGATAGACCGCGTGGGGCGCCGCGGGCTGGGCCGCGCGGCAGCTCAGGTCGGTGAGCTCGGCGTTGGCACGACCGCCCACCGCCACGCACAGGGCTGAATTGGGGAGGGACGCCACCGACGCCCTCTCCAGCTGAAAGGACGACGCGTCCCCGACCGAGAAGGCCACGCTGTTGGGGGCGCCTCCGAGCGGGGGAGGACCCACCTCGACGAGGGCGTCGGTCACCGAGACCCTCGAGCGGCCGGCGGCGATCCCGGTGGCGGCCGAGCCGAGGATGACGATGCGGTCGACGGAGAGCGTCGACGAGAGCGCGCGGACGCCGGCGCCGCCGCTCGTAGGATCGCGCACCGTCACGTCCGCGAGGGAGACCGAGCTCGAGTCGACGCGCAGCGCAGGCATGCCGTCGCCCGCGATGGTCACATCCTCGGCCCTGACCTGCGAGTGCACGAGGTTGAGCCCGACGATCTGATCGATCGGGCCGAATGCGAGATCCGCGCCAGCACGGCGCGTGAGAGCTCGAGGAGGATCGGGCCCTCGCTCGCGACCCGCGACATCGAGATCGTCGAGGTCCGCAACTCCGCGCCCGCGGCGAGCCTCGTGTCCGTGAGTGTGAGGTCCGAGACGTCCACGGAGAGCGCACCCGTGATCACGCTGCGCTCGATCACGACGCGTCCAGTGGCGCCCACGTCGCTCGCGACCAGCGAGCGATGGATCGAGACCTCGTCGACGTCTTCGAGCGGGACGGACAGAACCACGTCGGCGGAGATCGAGCGACGACGAGGGCGGGAGGCGGCCCTCGATCGTGAGGTTCGCCAGGTTCGCGCGCTCGGCGCTCGCGCTCAAGGCCAGCGTCGTGCCGGAGGCGCAGCGCCCGAGCACCCGAACGTCCCGGAGCGGGAGCGCCATCGCGTGCGCGCCCGGCTCGAGCGCGATCGTCCGGGACGGGTGTCCGACCGGATCCGCGTCGACGTCCATCAGCGCCTGGTCGGCGGCGCCCGGCTCGGGATCGACGATGACGGTGTCGGGCGGGAGATCCGGCGGCCAGCCGTCGCAGGGGGTCCCGGGGACGCGGCAGCCCTCGGCGTCGTCGAGGAAGTCGGCTTCGCCGGGCGCGCAGGCCGCTCCCGTCGCGAGGCCGCAGACGGCCCGACCCGCCACGTCCTCGACCGGTCCGAGGCAGCCCGCGGTGGACACCTCGAACGGCGCCGCCGGAAGGGTCGGCTGCTCCGGCGGCGCGGGATCGATCGGCATGCACGCACCGCACACGAAGCGCGCGGGATCGCCGGGCGGTGCGACCGCGCAGCGCCCGCCCAGGAGGCAGACGTTCCAGCGCGACAGCGGCGTGAGGAGCTGACCGGTGTCGGGCGGATTGTCGAGGGCCTCGACGGCGACCTCACCTTCGCGATGGACGATGCGCGCGCCGCCCGACGCGTGCGGCAGAGGAGTTCCGCGATCCGCCAGCTCGACCTCGCCCTCGACGAGCAGCAGCTCGCTGAGCGATCGACGGAAGTAGAAGAGCGCCACCGGCTCGTCGGCGACGCTCAGCGGCAGGCCCTCGGAGTCGAACGCTGCGCGGCCGAGGGCGAAGAACCGTCGCGCACCCTCGGGCGGTCCGACCGCCACCAGGATCGTCGCAGTGTCGTCCGGGAGCTCGATCCGGAGGCGCTCGGCGGGAACGCACGCCGCCGCCAGACAGAACGGGAGCACCCGACGCACAAAAAAAAGCATACCGCCGCGCTGAACTTTCTTGATACGGAGCCACCGTGCTCGGCGCCGTGGTCCTGCTCCTGGTCTATGGCATCGCCGTCCTGCTCGCCCGGGCGCTCCTCTATCAGGCGGGTGAGCCGCGCTGGTCGATCACCCTTGCGCTCGCCACCATGATCCAGGTCGCGATCACGGTCTCGATCGAGCGCTTCACCGCGAACATGGTGCTCGCGACGCTCCTCTTCGCGGGCATCGCGCTCTGTGGGATCGCTTGGCTCTGGCGGAGAGGCCCCGCCTACCCGCCGCTCGCCGTCGATCACCGGCCCTCGCGCCTGGCGCTCGCGCTCGCGGCCCTGGCGCTGTTCATGGTCTGCTTCGCCGCCCTGCGCGGCTTCTGGTGGGACGAGGCCTTCCTCCACTTCATGCTCGCCAACACGATCGGCCGAGGGGTGGTACCGCCCGTGCATCCGCTCTACCCGCTGGAGCCGATGCGCTACCACTACGCGTACGACTTTCTCGCCGGGCAGATCCGCGCGTTCACCGGCCTCAGCATCGTCCACGCCCTCGACATCGTCACCATCTGGTCCTTCGTGCTGCTGCTGATGAACGCAGCCGCGATCGGCGGCGCGCTGGCGGGCCGGACCGGCGCCGGGCTCGCGATGATCCTGATCCCGTTCGGCACGGGGCTGCTCAGGTACTTCCTCTTCCGCGACTTCGGATCGATGGAGCTCCACTGGTCGATGATCCCGGACGCCTGGCTCGATCCGCTCCCCCCGCCGACCATCTCGAACTTCTTCCAGCACCCCCAGGGCCTGGGGATGCCGATCGCGCTGGCGGTCCTGGTGCTCTTCGACGGTGCCGAGGTCTCGCGCCGGCAGCGCCTCGCCCGCATGTCCACCGGCGCGCTCTTGCTCGGCTTTCTCTCGGTGGCGCAGGTGGCCTTCTTCCTGGTGCTCGGCGCCATGCTCGGTCTGGCCGTCGTCTGGCGTGCCGTGCGCGAGCGCGCGATGAAGCAGGGCCTGATCGAGCTCGGCCTGCTCGCCGGCGCGCTCGGGGTCGCGTTCCTCCTCGGCGGCGTGTTCGAGCCGGGCGGCGCGCAGGAGCAGATGCTCGCCTTCGGCCAGAGCTTCTTCCCCGATCCGGTCGGCCGGCGGATCCTCCGCTATCTGGTCCTGTTCGGCGTTCCGCTCTTGGCGCTCCCGTTCGCGTACGCGAAGCTGCGCAGCCGCCCCAGCATGCTCCGCGTGGCGCTCCTCGGCGGCGCGGTGATCGGCTATTTGCTCCCGAACTTCGTCATCTACGAGCGGAGCTGGGACGTCGTGAAGTTCCTCGGCATTGCCACCTTCTTCGCGAGCGCGCTCGTCGCCGATCTCCTCTCGCGCGCCCGACCGATCACGATCGCCGTGCTGGGCCTCGCCACCACGGCGACCGGCTGGGCGTTCCTCGCCCGCATGAGCGTGATGGACGGGCAGCTCGGCGTGCCCGCCATGCACTTCGGGCGCCACCACCCGATCGACGACCTCGTCGCCGATCGGCTCTCCCCGCTCGTGGGACCGCGGGAGCGCGTGCTCTCCCTGTTCGAGGGGACCGCGCAAGGCGGGGGCTTTCTCACCCCGGGCTTTCGCTGGCAGACGCACGGCGCGACGTACATGATGGATCGCGCGGCGCTCGATCGGCTGACCCGGGCCCAGCTGCGGGCTGCCCGCGATCTCGACCCGGAGTCGCTGGCCGAGCTCGACGTGAGGTACGCGGTGTTTCGTCCGATCGACGTGGCCCGCCTCTCTCCCGCCGGTAAGCGCGCCCTTCAGGATCCCGAGCGCTTCGAGCACCTCTTCGACGTCGAGCTGCGCGGGGAACGCCGTCACGTGTACCGGATCGTCTTGACTGGGAAGGCGGTCGAGCATTGAGTCGGGCCGTTGGAGCTGGGTGAGATCGTCGGCGCACCCTGGTCGCGCGAAGCGTACGTCGAGCGTGTCCGATCGGTGGTCGATCGCTACGAACGTCTCTTGCGTCTCGCGGACCACCCGCGGGACGGCGCGCTCCTGATCCACCTCCTCATGGCGCACCCCGGCGCGCTCCGGGAGAGCGCAGCCCTGGAGCGCCCCGAGATCAATCGACGGCTCGCGGAGGCCCGGACCGAGCTCGAGAACGTGCGCGCCGCCGCCCCGCTGCCCGCGCCGATGGGACGGCTCGATCGCACCCGCGTGCTGGCGCTCGCCGACTTCGAGCACGCGGTCCGCGAGCTTCGCAGCGCTCGCCGCCGCCGGCGGCCCGGCCTCCCTCGTCCCTCGGAGACGCTGCGCACCGTCGCCCAGGCCGTAGCGGTGCGCCACGGCGTGCCGGACTTCTTCGAGCACCTGTTCCCGAAGCGGAGCGCGCGCGCGCGGGTGCGCGTTGCCCGCGCCGACGAGATCGCCGAGGGGCAAGCCGTGCGCGTGGAGGCGTTCGGCCGCATCATCGCGGTCTTCCGCGATCGCGGCGAGCTCCTCGCGATCGATGACAGCTGCCCGCACCGCGGCGGTCCGCTCGGCATGGGTACCGTCGCCGGGGGCGCCGTCACGTGTCCGCTCCACGCGTGGACTTTCGATCTACGGAGTGGAGAGATGCGCGGGAATCCGAACCTCTGCATCCGCACCCATGCGCTGGCGATCGAGGCGGGCGAGGTCTTCCTGATCGCCCCGGGGGAGAACGTGCGGTGACGGAGATCGCGACGGCGCTCGCTGTGCTGTCGCTGTTTGCGGGTCCGGCCGCACGAGACTGGCGGCCCCGCGAGCTCGTCGTCGCACCCCAGCGGATCGATCGCTACCCGGAGCTCCAGCGGCTCGCCTTTCGCTATCTCGGGCGGCCGTACTCCATGGGCGGCGTGGGGAGCCCGGCGTTCGACTGCTCGGGCTTCGTCTGCCGGGTCTACGCCGAGGCGGGCTATCCGCTCCCGCGCGTTTCGCGCGATCAGGTCCGCGCCGGCGCGCCGGTCGATCTCGAAGCGCTGCTCCCGGGCGACCTCCTCTTCTTCGCGGATCCGGGCCGTCCGATCTCGCACGTCGGGATCTATCTCGGTGGCGGCGAGATGGTGCACGCCTCCTCCACGCATGGAGAGGTCACCGTGAGTGATCTGGGCGCGCGCTGGTTTCGCCAGCGGCTGGTGGCGGCGCGACGCGTCCTGACCAGCACCGCGGGTGCTACGCCGGGCCCGGCCTTCGCCGAGGTCGAGCCGCGAGAGCTGGTCGAGCACGACGATTCGCCCTTGCTGCCGATGCTGCGCCGCCCGCCGCGCCGGCCGCCGCCCTCGTTCGGGCCCGAGCTGACGGGCGAGGGTGAGACCTCGATCGGGCTTCGCAGCGCGCTTCTCACCGAGCGCGGCGTGCTCGGCGTGACGCTGGTGCCGGAGGGGACGCTGGCGCTCGACTCGATCGCGCTCGCGATCTCGCTGGCCGTGCCGATCCGATTCGAGCTGAAGGAGACGCCGTCCGTGGGGACGTTCCACCACCCGGGCGACTACGCGCGCTTTCTCCGCAGCGCCTCGCTGGGGCTCCCGGGCGCCGACCTCGAGCTGTCGTTCTCACGGCTGGGCGACTATCGGCTCGCCGGAGGCTTCCTGGTGCGACGCCTCGCGCCCGGCAGTCAGGCGGGCGGCATCGCCGGGCTCTCGGTCGAGACCAGCCCGCTCACCTTCTACGGCGCGGTGCGGACGGACGTGGTGCGGCTCGAGGGGTTGATCGACGATGTCTTCGCCCCCGCGATCACGGGCGCCGGTGCGGTGGTGCCGCTCTTGGACCGGCTCGAGCTGGGCGCGGCCTACGTCACCGATCAGAAGGCGGGCGCGCCCGATCGGCGGCGCGCGATGAACGGCGTGGAGGCCGATCTGAAGGTCCGCGCGCTCGACCGGACGGACGTGTCCCTCGACGTCTCCCTGGCCGGCGCCGGCGTGGAGGCGCTGGCCGCGTTCGGCTTTGGCGGAACCCTCTCCGTCGACGGCGAGTACCGCTTCGGCGCGTACGACTCGGCGATCGGCCTGGTGGCCCGGGGCGGATGGCTCGGACCCGGGATGCTCTCCGAGCTGTTCGGACCCACCTATCCGGCGGATCGCGCCGCCCACCTGGAGGCGCTGGCGCGCGTTCGCGGCCGGCCGGTGGTCGGCGGGGAGCTCACGCTGCGCCTCGGTCGAGTGACGGTCGGCGGAGTGTTCGAGTCCGGGGTCGGACCACACCGGGATGCGCTCGATCAGATCGTCGAGGCGCTGGTGGAGGTCCAGGGTCTCCGGCTCGGCGGTACGCATTTCCTCGACCTGCGCGGGGCCTACGCCTCCCGGTCCCTCTTTCGCGACGAGCCGCGCGTCGACGTGCTCTTCGGCTCGGTTCGACTTCGCTATGCCTCCTGGCTGTTCTTCGAGCTCTACCTCAAGGAGGCTGGAACCCTCGAGGGTGGCGGCGGTGTCACAATCACGTGGATTCCGTGAGGTTGCGAGACAGGTGCCCGAATGCCAGCATCGGCCGGATGGTGAGGGTGGGGAAGTGCCTGCTCCTGGTCCTGTTGCTCGCCGGCCTCGCCGGCTGCGAGGGGAAGCTCGATGAGAAGCGTTTCCGGCGGCGCGCCGAGAAAGCGTACATGGAGGTCCACCCCGGCTGGACGATCATCAAGCGGGACATCGGCGACACCACCTTCGTGCGCGGTGATCAGCTCGACGGCCTCGACGTGAAGAAGCTGTTCGCCGAGTACCAGGCGAGCAAGCAGACCCCGAGCGACTTCTTCGACGCGTGGACGGCCGAGCAGAAGCGCATCGCGGAGTCGCGCAAGCGGACGCTCGGGCAGGCCAAGAGCGACGTCATTCCGATCATCAAGAGCGGCTCCTGGATCAACGTCCAGGACCTGGGCGCGATCGGTCCGGAGCGGATGCGCGATCAGATTCGACCATGGCGCAAGAAGATCGCCGACGACGTCTTCGTGGTGCTGGGGGTCCCGGAGGAGAAGCTCGGCTACCGCTTCGCCTCCATCTCCGAGGTCTCCGAGTCGAAGGACGGGGAGAAGACGTGGCTCGATCAGGCCGTCGCCAACGTGGTGATGAAGGCCGGCACGAGCACCGGCGCGGTCGCCACCAACGGCAACGACGGCCGGCTCCTGGCCCTCGACTTCGCCAACGTCGACGGTGTCTCCGCGCTGATCCTCGATGCCCGCTTTCGGCAGAGCATGCTCGCCCGCTTCAACCTGACCGATCTGGGCGCGGCCGTCCCGATCCGGAACGTGCTGATCGTGTTCGACCCCAAGGACTTCATCACGATCAAGCCGATCGCAGCACGCGCGCACATGCTGTACGACACCCAGAACCACCCCGGCTTCCGGGGTCTGCTCCGGTTCGATCGGGACAGCATCACCGTCCTGCAGCCGGCGAAGCCGACGAAGTGAAGGATCTCGACATCGTCCTGTTCGGCGCGACCGGCTTCACCGGCCGGCTCGTCGCCGAGGTGCTCGTCGCCCACGCCGGCGGTGCCCGCTGGGCGGTGGCCGGGCGCAATCCCGCGAAGCTGGAGGCGCTGGTCGCCGAGCTCGGTTCGAGCGTCCCGATCCTGACGTGCGACGCGAGCGATCGCCAGGGCCTCTCGCGGATCGTCGAGCGCACGAAGGTGGTGTGCTCGACGGTGGGTCCCTACGCGCTTCACGGGACGCCGCTGGTGGAGGCGTGCGTCGAGGGCGGGATCGGCTACTGCGACCTCACCGGTGAGTCGCACTGGATCCGGGAGATGATCGACCGCTTCCACGCGCGCGCCGTCGACACGGGCGCGAGGATCGTCCACTGCTGCGGCTTCGACTCCGTCCCCTCCGACCTGGGAGTGCTGATGGTCGCCGACCGGATGCAGGAGGAGCATCGGCGGAGGCTGTCGCGGGTGCGGGCGCGCGTGAAGCAGGCCGAGGGTCGCGTCTCCGGCGGGACGATCGCGTCGGCGCTGGGTATCGTGGAGGCCTCGCGAGATCCTGCGGTGCGGCGGATCGTGCTCGATCCCTACTCGCTGGATCCAACCGGCGGCCGGCGCGGCGCCGATTCCACCGAAGCACTGCTCCCGCACCGCGACGCGGACCGGGGCCGCTGGACGGCACCCTTTCCGATGTCCTACGTGAACGCGCGGGTGGTCCGGCGGAGCAACGCGCTGCTCGAGTATCGCTACGGCGAATCGTTCCGCTACGACGAGGCGATCGACACCGGACGCGGGCTCCGGGGATGGAGCCGCGCGCTGGCGATCTCGCTGGCGATGGGCGGCTTCACCGCCGCCGCCGTCACGCCGGGCGTGCGCGGTCTATTGAAACGATTTCTCCCCCGCCCGGGCGAGGGACCCTCGCGCGACGAGCGCGAGCGCGGGCGCTTCCGCTTCGAGCTGATCGCCGAGAGCGAGGGTACGCCGCCCCTGACACTCGTAGGTGTAGTGGCGGGCGAGGGCGACCCGGGCTATGCGGCCACTTCGCGGATGTTGTCGGAGTCCGCCCTCTCACTGGCGCTCGACGGCGTACATGCGCGCGGCGTGCTAACCCCTGCTGTCGCCATGGGATCGGCGCTCATCGAGCGCCTCCGGCGGGCCGGAATGACCTTCGAGGTGGCGGAAGGCGTAGCCTCGCGCTGATCAGCGACTTCAGGCGCTCCCGCATCGGCCGATAGGATCCTCGCGGGGTATGAAGGGCCAGGCATTCGAGCGGTCGCGATCGGACGACGCCGTGGTGGGTCAAGGCGAGCGCGGTCCTTCTCCGGAGCGGCTCCGCGCCATCGCGCTCAATCGTCTCAAGTCGCTCGGCATCCCCGCCTGGGTCGCGCACGGCTGGGCGCGGGGCCGGATCATCGTCAACCCCGATCGCTTCCGCGTCTATCCCGGCGTGCGGCTCCAGCCGGAGCAGGACTTCGTCGTCTATCAGCACGCGTTCCTCGCCTTCCCCACGCCCTCTCCGCTGCAGCACCTCGGTGGCATCCGCTTCTACGAGGAGGAGAGTGTGCAGTCGTTGCTGGTCAGCATCGAGCGTCGCTGGGCCGCTCTGATCGCAGGGACCGAGGCGGCGCTCTCCCGAGCTCGGGCGTTCTGTCCGGACGCCCGTCTCGACGCGCAGAGCTGGATGATCGAGACCGTCTATCAGGACCGGATCGGCCGCGTGATCTTCCGCTTCGACGGGCGGCTCGCGATCCTCTACGCGTATGCGGTCGACGCCAAGGTCCTCGAGTACGGCGAGGGCGCGCGCCCGATCGCGCTTCAGCTCCCGGCCGAGCCCATCTCGATCGACGAGCATGTTCTGGCCCCGGCGGTTCGCGCGGCCCGTTCGCGCCTCGGCGTCGAGACCGAGCACGAAGACACCGGCCGGATCTCGCTGGATCTCCGCGTCCTCGGATCTCGCATCGATCGCCGGGGACGGTTCGGTGGTCGCCCACCCGGAGCTGCCCGGCAGCAACGATCTCGACTTCGATCTAAACGCGCTCAAGACCGGCGATCTCAAGGTCTATCCCGAGCAGGGCCGCAGCCCGGCGCCGGTGGAGCGCGTGGACGCCGGACATCTGTCGCGCCGGCACCCGCGCGAGCCCCAGAACGTGCCGGCCCGGATGACCTGGGACCGCGGCGAGGCCGGCGTGGTGCTGGCGGACATCTCGGCCGGCGGTGCGTTCGTCCGGGTGACAGCGCCCAACCTGCCCAGGCGCGGCGAGTCGGTCCGTCTCTGGGGCTTTGGAAAGCTCGCCGTGCTCGGAGAGGTCGCGTTCGTGCGACCCGAGGAGGAGGCTCACCTCTTCGCGACCGGAGCCGGCGTGGGCGTCTCCTTCGTCGTGGAGACGGACACGCAGCTCTCGACCGAGGCTCCGGTCTGCGCCCTCTTCCTCAAGGACTGGAACACGCGCCGCCGCGCCCTCTCAGCGGTGGACGAGGCCCGCTGTCTCCCTTTCACCGCCGACACCCTGGTCGAGCTCGCCGTCATCACGCTGCAGCTCGACGTGAAGCTCATCGTGCTCGACGAGTCGATCGTGGAGCGGGTGCGAGCGGCGCTCGGCCTGGAGGAGCGCGGGATCGCGGTGTTGGCCGTGCGAAATCCGACCGATCCCATCGACGCCTCCAAGGTGCGGGCGCGCCTGCCGACGCCGGCGTAGGTCGGAAGGCTCCCATCCCACGCGCGTGTCGCTCTCCGGGCGGGACGCTCAAGCGAGGGGTGCGGCACGTCGATTGCGACGGCGCTCCCCGTGAACATCTACAAAGCCGAGTACATCTGGATGGACGGGACCGAGCCCACGCCGTCGCTCCGGTCCAAGACGAAGATCGTGGAGGCGGGCCAGCCCCCGCCCATCTGGGGCTTCGACGGATCCAGCACGCGGCAGGCCACCGGCGGTGCCTCCGACTGCGTGCTCACGCCCGTGATGGTCGTGCCTGATCCGATCCGCGGGGGCGCGCCGAATCGCCTGGTCCTCTGCGAGGTGCTCACGCCCGACATGCGGCCGCACAAGAGCAACACACGCGCGAAGGTGGTCGAGCTTGCCCAGCGCTTCGAGCGACAGGAGTGCCTGTTCGGGATCGAGCAGGAGTACACCCTCTTTCGAGACGGCCGTCCGCTCGGATGGCCCGAGCAGGGCCTGCCGGCGCCGCAGGGACCGTACTACTGCAGCGTAGGGGAGAACGCGTTCGGGCGCGAGATCGTCGAGGCCCACATGGATGCGTGCCTCGGCGCCAACCTGGCCTACGCCGGCCTCAACGCAGAGGTGATGCCGGGACAGTGGGAGTTCCAGATCGGGCCGCTCGATCCGATCGCGATCGGCGATCAGATGTTGCTGGCGCGCTGGCTCCTGCTGCGCGTGGCGGAGGACTTCGGCGTCAAAGTGAGCTTCGACCCCAAGCCGGTCCAGGGCGACTGGAACGGCGCCGGCTGCCACACGAACTTCTCCAGCGTGGAGACGCGCGCCGACTGGAACGCGCTGATCCTCGCCTGCGAGGCCCTCGGGGCTCGCGCGGCCGCGCACATCGCAGAGTACGGGTCCGGCATCGAGGCGCGCCTCACCGGCCAGCACGAGACCTGCGCGTACACCGAGTTCCGCTACGGCGTGTCGGACCGCGGTGCCTCAATCCGTATCCCGTGGCACGTGGCTCAGGCCCAGCGCGGCTACCTCGAGGATCGGCGGCCGAACGCGAACTGCGATCCTTACCGCGTCGTCAAGATGATCGTCGAGACCGCCGGGCCGGTCCTCGCCGAAGCGGCTCAAAAAGTGGCATGAGTCCGCGCCCCTGCAGCACATCCTGCAGCCTTGACTCCGGCGAATCGCGGCCGCAGGCTCTTGCCTCGCGGAATGCAAGCTAGGTTGACATCAGTGCTCCTCGCGCTCGCGCTCTCCGGTTGCGCGGGCACCTTCTACGAGGCCGCGGAGCGGGGCGATGCCTCTCGGGTCGGCTCGCTCCTCGACGATCGGCCCGGCCTGGTCGACGAGACCGACGGCCGCACGCTCTCGGCGCTCCACTATGCGGCCTCCGAGGGGCACGTCGACGTGGTCCGGCTGCTGCTGGACCGCGGCGCCGATCCCGGGGTCTCAGCGCTCGGGGGCATGACGCCGCTGTTTCTCGCCGCCGCCGGCGGTCACGCGGACGTGGTGAAGCTCCTCGTCGAGCGCGGCGCCGATCCGAACGCGCGCTCGCCCTGGAACCCGATGCGGGTCGCAGCGGGCGAGGGCCACACCGAGGTGGTGCGCGTGCTCCTCGCGCTCCACGGCGATCCGGAGGGGCACAACGTTCCACCCTTGATGGCCGCCGCCAGCACCGGGCACCTCGACGTGATGGAGTTGCTGGTGAAGGCCGGCGCCAAGGTGAACCGCGTGACGCTCGACGACTTCAGCTCCGCGCTCACGGTGGCCGCCTCCCGCGGCCAGATCGACGCCGTCGAGTGGCTGGTCGCCCACGGCGCCAACGTCAACCACGACGACATGCAGGGTCGCACGGCGCTGATGCTGGCCGAGGAGAACAATCACCCGCAGATCGCGGAGATCCTCAAGCAGCACGGGGCGAGGTAGCCCGGCGCGCTCACTCCGCCGCGAAGTTCTGCTGATTACCGCTGACCCGCAGCCGTTCGAGCAGCCGCTTGGGCTCGAACGTGATGCGGGCCCCCAGCTGGTTGTTCGTGACCATCCCATTGTCGAGGGCGGCGGAGTCGCGCGAGCCCAGGTCGAGCCCGGCGTCGTTGCAGCTCGAGACCGAGAACCGCGAGACGCGGACCGTCGCCATGGCGTTGTTGTAGATGCCGCGGCCCCGCGGATAGCCCAGCATCGTCGGCGGGACGTAGCGTGCCTTGCCGTGCATGCGCAGGACGGTCAGATCCTCGACGTCGAGGTGGGTTCGCAAGAACGCGACCACGCCGTCGGCGGCTCCGTCGACGAGCGCGCGCCGGACCGTGAGAGACGCATCCGAGAAGACGTAGAGCCCGTGGTCTCCGACCTCGACCGCGCTGACGTCTTCGACGGTGACCGAGGCGCGCTCGTTGGCGCAGAGGCCCTGGCGGAGCAGCTGCTCCAGGTGGACACGGCGCGCCGTCACCTGGGACGTCCCGAGCACGTTGAAGCCGCACTCGACGCCGAACGGGTCCGGAGAGTCGCCGTCCTGCTCGATCGTGACGTCCTCGAGATCGCCGCGCACGTCGCCGTAGGCGTACAGGCTCTGGCCGTCGACACCCGAGATCCCCAGGCGGTGGATCGTGCCGCTGGTCTCTTGTCCGAGCAGGAGCCCCTCGACGTAGGAGGAGGACCGCTGGGCCACGTCGGCGATCGTGAGGTCGTCGGCGGCGAGCGCGCTCCTGCCCAGGATCGTCATCCCCTCGGTCTCGAGATCGAACAGTGAGGCGCGCGCCAGCGTCACGCTCGAGCTGGTGGCCTCGAGCCCGCTGCCCGAGACCGTGTGCACCACCAGATCGGACAGGGACACCGTGGAGCTCACCGCGTTGATCCCGTGGATGGCACCTCGTTCGATCCATAGGCGCGTCAGCGCGGCGCGCGTGTCGGACATCGCCACGCCGGCGTTGGCGGTGTCCCGCACGATCAGGTCCTCGCCGGTCACCGTGGAGCGCTCGAGCGAGAGGCCCTGGGCGCCGGTGTGCGCGATCAGCACCCGCGCGAGCGCGGCGGATCCGTCCGAGACGGCCACGCCGGCGCCCTCGCTGTCCATGACCACGCTGTCCTCGATCGTGCCCTCGGCGCCGTCGATCTGCGCTCCGATCGCGCCGCCGCGGATCGTGACGCCCGCGAGCGAGAACGGCGCGGTGGCGCTCAGCCCGACGCCGCCGGCGCCGGGGTCGATCACGGTCTCGGCCGCACACGCGCCGACGAGGGTGAGGGCCCGGTCGATGGTGACGGTCCCGGCGTGCACACCCTTGGCGAGGGCCAGCGTGGCGCCCTCGGGCGCCGACGCGATGGCGTCCTGGATCGTGGTCACGTTCGGATCCACCCGCACCACGTTGCCCGTGAGCCCCTCCGCATAGGATCCCTCGGGACAGAGCGACGCGAGGTCGCTCGGCTCGCAGACGATCAGCGACTCGAGGAGGCGCGCGGTCCATCCCGGAGGACAGGGCTCGAGCCGGGGCAATCGCGGCGGCTGGGCGCGCCGCGGTGGCGCCGGCGGGAGGACCGGGCACGGCACCGTGCAGTCCTCGAGCTCGACGCTTTGGGTGTCGAGATAGCACCCGCCGGCGCCGGCGCAGGCGTCGACGCTGAAGCCGGACATGCGAAACTCGGCCAACCGATCGGAGAGCCGATCGATCGCCTGCCATCGCACGAGCTCGCCGTCGCGGTTCGACTCGTACCCGACCAGGAACGGAGGGAGGCTCCGCGCGGGCGGGGCGGCAGCAGGCGCGATCCGCCCGGGTGACAGCTGCATCGAGGCCAGGTCGTTCGGAAGATAGAGGAGCGTGATCGCGGCGTCGGCGCCTGCGCTGAACGGACGGGTCAGCGGATCGCGCCCGGAGAGGTCCACCGCGAACACGTCGAGCGCGTCCCCGGCGAAGGCGACGATCGCGGACTGGGCGCCCTCGGGCGGCGCCGGCGGCGCTTCGATGGGCTGGATCGACTGGCAGCCGGCGACGAGGAGCAGTTGGAGAGCCGATCGCCGCCCGAGCCGCACAGGCGGTCAGAGCATCTCTCTCATGGGAAGGTGATGTCGAGCGTGTAGTTGCCTTCGCGGACCACGCTGTCGGACGGCCGCCACGAGTCGACCACGAGGTAGTACGTCTGCATCGCGCCCGAGCTGTTCGTGTAGCTGATCGTCTCCGGGTTGCCGTCGTCCTGACCCGCCACGCAGCTGGTCGCGGAGCTGGCGCAGTTGGTGATCAGGTACAGGGCCGCGTCCCACGTGGAGTCGAGGGTCGCGCTGATCGATCGACCGGCCGGAAGATCGATCCGGTAGACCGCGTCGGCGCCCGTCTGTGCGTATCCCGTGCAGCTCCCCGTGGCCGAGGTGGCGCCGTAGTCGGCAAGAAATCCCGAGGTGGTGCCGTGGAAGGTGCCGCCGTTGGGCGGGACCCGATAGGCGTCGGCGCAGGTGTCCCCGCCGTGGATCTCAGCGGTCAGGTTTCCCGTGCCGCTGGCGCCGTTGAAACCGTCGACGATGACCCGATAGACGGCGGACTGCTGGAAGACGGGCGCGATCTCCTCGACGCCGCCCACGCTCGAGTCAGATCCGGCGATGCAGCTGCCGTTGATGTCGGCGCAGTTGGAGACCAGGTAGAGCGACGAGTCGAAGCCGCTCGAGGTGGCCTGCACGCGCAGCTGCTCGCCCGCGAACATCAGGATCTCGTACACGCGATCGGGTCCGCTGGCCGCGTAGCCGGTGCAGCCGCCCGAGTTCGGCGAGTAGTCGTTCACCTTTCCCTGGGTCGTATACGACTCGGTGCCGATCAGGAGCGGCGCGGCGTCGGCGCAGGTCTCGGCCGTGTATTGGGCCACCGTCAGATCGTGTGGGCCGCTCTCGTTCGCGTCGTACGCGTCGACGATGACGTAGTGCGGCCCGGCGGTCTGCGCGACGAAGCGGAGGAGCTCCGGCTCGCCGGTGAGGGCGGCGTCGGCGCCGGCGACGCAGCTCGAGAGGTTCCCGCAGTTCGTGACCGCGTACACCGAGCCGTCAACGGCGGCGTCGAACTCGGCGAGCACCTCCACCACGTCGCCGGCGGCGAGCGTGATCTGGTAGGCCTGATCCGGTCCCGAGGCGGCGTAGCCGGTGCAGCTGGTGGGAGGATCGTAGTCGTTGGCCAGGCCCGCGGTGGTGCTCTGGAACGAGCCTCCCCCTTGCGGGATCACGACCGGCTGCGCGCAGGTGTCACCGCCGCTCACAGGAGGTGAGATCACGACGGAGAGGCTGAAGGGCCCGTGCGCGGTGCCGTAGCCGTCCGCGATCAGGAAGTAGGTGCGCGCCGAGAGCGCCGTGAAGTCGACGGTCTCCGGGTTGCCGCTGTCGTCGCCGTCGACGCAGGTCCCCGAGACGTTGGTGCAGTTTTCGACGAGGTAGAGCGACGCGTCCCAGGCGGCGTCGAGGCTCGCCTGCAGGCGCTCACCGGCCTGGAGCGACACGCGGTAGGCCACGTCGTTGCCGTTGGCGCTGTAGCCGGTGCATCCGCCGAGGCCGCTGGCGATCGGGGTGTAGTCGTTGGTCGCGTTGGTGGTGTCGCCGGTGAAGACGCCGCCCGCGGTGACGTCGATGGCCGAAGCGCAAGTATCGTTGGCGATCGGCGCTGCCGTGAGCGTGACCGTGAGCGAGAAGGCGCCGCCGGCGCCCGCAAAGCCGTCGACGATCAGGAAGTAGTCGCCCGAGGCGGCGGTGGTGTAGTCGATCTGCTCCGGGTTCCCGTTGTCCTCTCCGGCGACGCAGCTCTGCGCCACGTTCGCGCAGCTGGTGACCAGGTAGATCGAGGTGTCCCAGCTGGGTGTGCCCGGGCTGAGCGACGCCTGCAGGCGATCGCCGGCCTGCAGCGTCACGCGGTAGACGACGTCGGGCCCGCTCGAGCGATAGCCGGTGCAGGCGTTGGAGTCCTGATAGTCGTTCGTCGCCGTGAGCGTGTTGCCGGTGAACGTCCCGCTCTGAGAGATCACGAACGCGTCGGCGCACGTGTCGCCGACCGTCGAGATGACCATGATCGTCACCTGCGCCGTGGTGGTGCCGCCGGCGCCCACCGCGGTCAGCGTATAGGTCGTGCTCGTCGCCGGCGCCACGTTGACCGTGCCGGTGACGGGCCGCGAGCCCACGCCGTGATCGATCGTCACGCTGGTCGCGTTGGTGACCTGCCAGGACAGCGTCGACTGGGCGCCCGGCATGATCTGCTGAGGTGTCGCCGTGAACGTCATGACCTGCGGCGTTCCCACCGGGCTCACCGAGACCGAGACCTGCGCCGACGCCATCCCGCCCGGGCCCATCGCGGTGAGCGTGTACTGGGTGGGCTGCGTCGGGTTCACGACCGCCGATCCGTTGACCGGCTGCGTCCCCACGCCGTTGTCGATCACCACGCTGGTCGCGTTCTGGGTGGTCCAGGTGAGCGTCGACTGTCCGCCCGCGTTGATCGACGCTGGGCTAGCGTTGAAGGACGCCACCTGCGGCGGCGCTGCATTGACGGTGACGGTGACCGTCGCCATCGCGTCTGAGCCGCTCCCGTGGGCGTACAGCGTGTACGTGGTGGTCATCGTCGGCGTGACCTGGACCGATCCATTGGCGGGCAGTCCGTTGCCGACGCCGTGGTCGATGTCGACCGAGGCGGCGCTCTGCGTGGTCCAGTTCAGCGTGGTCGTCCCGCCGGGCAGCGTCGCCTGCGGCTGGGCCGTGAACGCCGAGATCACGGGCTGGTTGGCGCCCGCCACGGTGACGACGACCTGGGCGGTGACCTGCTGGCCGTTTCCGAACGCCGTCAGCGTGTACGTGGTGGTCTGCGCCGGTGACACGAAGACGGAGCCCTTCGCCAGCTGCGCGCCGACACCCTGATCGATCGAGGTGCCCTCGACGTTGTCGGTGTCCCACGACAGCTCCGCCCTTCCGCCGGGCGCGATGGTGGTGGGGGTCGAGTCGAACCGCGTGATCGACGGATCTCCGCCGTCGAGGACGGTCACCGTCACCGAGGCGTTCGCCTGTCCGCCCGGACCGACCGCCGTGATCGAGTAGGTCGTGGTCTCGCTGGGCGTCACGTCGATCGATCCGGTCACGCCCTGCTGGCCGATGCCGTGATCGATCGTCACGCCGTCGCTGTTGGCGGTCTCCCAGGAGAGGGTGACGCGCGCGCCCTGCTGGACCGTCTGCGGCGAGGCGGTAAAGCGACGGATGAACGGCTGGTTGCCGCTCGCCACCACGACCGTGACCTCGCTCGGCTGGGACATCTGCATCCCGCGGTGGGCCACCAGCGTGTAGGTGGTGGTGACCTCGGGCGTGACCTGCAAGCTGCCTTGCGCCTCGTCCATCCCGAGGTCCGGCTCGATCGAGACCGCGTCCGCGTCGGTGGTCGCCCACTCGAGCATGGCCGACTCGCCCTGCATGATCGTCCGGGGGCTCGCGTCGAAGCTGGTGACTCGCGGGTTGTTGCCGACCACCTCGACGCTGACCTCGGCCGTGAGCCCCTCCGGGCCGCCGGGGACGGTGAGCACGTAGGTAGTGCTCACGAGCGGCCGATCCTGCGCGGTGCCCTCCTGGGGCTGGAGGCCGATCCGAGGCTCGATGTCGATGGTCTCGGCGCCCGCGACCTCCCAGGAGAGGACCACCTCCTCGCCCAGCGAGACCGACTGGGGCGAGACCGTGAACCGCACGATGCGTGCCTTCTGCTCGATCGGCGGAGAGCCTCCGGAGCAGCCCACCAGGGCCGACAGCAGCAGAAGAATCGAGCAGGCGCACCCCGACCTGAGCATCGTCACAGTGTATCGGCAGGCGACGCCTCGGGGTGCGGATTTCCTCGTATGGCCGGGAACCTAACCGGCGTTCGGGGCTGCGGGCGACGGAATGTTCGTGTCGAGCACGACACCCGTTTTCAGGTGGATCACGCGCTTCTTGTAGTTCTCGAGCAGCAGCCGATCGTGGGTGGCGACGATGACCGTGGTCCCGCGAGCGTTCGCCTTCGCGAGCAGGTCCATGATCTCTTCCGTGATCTCTTCGTCGAGGTTGCCGGTCGGCTCGTCGGCGAGCATGAGCACCGGGTCGTTGACCAGGGCGCGCGCGATCGCGACACGCTGCTGCTCGCCGCCGGAGAGCTTCGCCGGGAGGACGTTCGCCTTGTGGAACAGGCCGACGCCCTTGAGCATGCGGTAGACGCGACGCCGGATCTCGGACTCGGGGAGCCCGAGCACGTGGAGCGCATAGGCGACGTTCTCGTGCACCGTCCGGTTGTTGATGAGCTTGAAATCCTGGAAGACCACGCCGATCTGCCGCCGCAGGAGCGGGATCTGTCTCGGCCGGAGTGTCGCCACGTTGCGACCGTTCACCAGGATCTGGCCTTTGCTCGGCTTTTCGGCCACGAACAGCAGTCGGAGCAAGGTGGTCTTGCCGGCGCCGGAGGGACCGGTGAGAAATACGAACTCGCCCTTGTCGACCTGGATGCTGACGTCGTGCAACGCCGGGCGATCCCCCTCATCGTAGACCTTGGTGACGTGAAACGTCTGGATCACCGAGGGTCTCGATAGCCGGGGTGCGGTGTTGCCGCAAGCGGGTGGATGCTAGAGTGTACAGCCGGTGCCGGCGCTCCCCGAGATCCTCGTCCTCGCCCTTCTCTCCGAAGTTCCGCTGCCGGGAACCCAACCGAACGAGCTCACGCTTCCGCCCGAGCCGTCGAGCACCTGCGCCTGTCACGACGCCTTCAACGCCGACGCGATCACCGAGCCGGGCGAGTCGTACCGCGCGACCATGATGGCGCTCTCCGGACGCGACCCGCTCTTCCGCGCCGCGCTCCAGGTCTCGTTCAACGATCGCCCGGAGCTCAGCGACCTCTGTCTTCGATGCCATGTCCCGGTGGCCTGGCTGAACGGGCGCTCGGAGCCGGCCGACGGGAGCCTGATCCAGGTCGAAGATCTGGAGTCCGTCACCTGCGACATGTGCCACCGGGCGGTTCCCGCAGATCCTGCGCTGGTCGGCGACGGTCAGTTCACGATCTCGCCCAGCACCGCGAAGCGCGCGCCCCGCGGCTCGGCGCCGTTCGGTGGGCACAACGTCGTCACGGACAGCTACGTCTCGAACCCCGACATGTGCGGGCTCTGCCACAGCCTCTTCAACCCCGCCGAGAACGCGCACGACGCGAACGACACCGACCTCGGCATCCACTACTACGAGCAGCGCACCTACGAGGAGTGGAAGGACTCGGTCTTCCCGAGCCAAGACAAGACCTGCATCACCTGCCATATGACCCGGACCACCGGCGCTGCGGTCCGCGGCGGCGACTCCTACGACAATCTCGCCGTCCACAACTTCGTCGCGGGCAACACGTTCGCGGTCCAGGCGGTGCAGCTGCTCAACCCCACGCTCGGGATCTCCGGCATCACCTCCGAGGTGGGCCGCTGGGTCGATCAGCAGCTCCACAGCGCCGCTTCGCTCGAGATCACCCAGACCGAGCCGGCCTCACTGATGCTGGAGAGCGGCGAGGAGTTTTCGGTCAGCGTTCGCATGACCAACAAGACCGGGCATAAGCTCCCGACCGGATATCCGGAGGGCCGCCGCATCTATCTCGAGGTCAGGCTCTCCCTCGACGGACAGGCGCCTCAGATCCTCTCGGGCGCGTGGGATCAGCAGTCCGGCAAGGTGGTGAGGGATCCGCAGATCCGCACGTACGAGACGGAGCACGGGCGCGTCGAGAACGGCGTGGGCGCGCGCATCCACCACCTGATCCTGATGAACCAGATCATCAGCGACACGCGGATCCCGCCGGAGGGCTTCACGCCCACGTACCCGGACATGGTGCCGCAGGCCCGCGACTACGGCGGCGGCGCGCCCTACCAGCACTGGGACGATCACACGTACACGTTCACGGCGCCCGAGGTGACCGGGACGATCACCGGCACGATCACGGTGCGCGCGATGTACCAGTCGACGGACGGCGACGTGGTGGCGTTCCTGCTGAATCAGACCCAGGACAAGCCGGAGCACGATCAGCTGGCGATGGTCTGGGAGGGTCTCGGCCACGCGCCCCCGAAGGAGATGGTCCGGACGTCGGTGCCGATCGTGGTCACCGAACGGGTCGCCGAGCCCGACGCCGGTGTTACCGACCAAGACGCAGCGTCGGCTTCGCCGGACGGGGGCGGCTTCAAGATCGAGGACGGCGGCTGCAGCTGTGTGGCGGCTGTGCCCGTCGAGCACGATCTCGCCCCGCTCGCGTTGCTGGCGCTCCTCCTGGCCCTTCGGTTGCACACCTGGAGGCCGAGGAGCAAAGCGAATGGCCTTCAGACTTCCCGAACTACCCTACCCGAAAGACGCTCTGGCGCCGCACATCTCGGCTGAGACGCTCGAGTACCATCACGGCAAGCATCACCGAAAATACGTCGACACGCTGAATCAGCTCACCGAAGGGAAACCGGAGGCACAAAAGAGCCTCGAGGATCTCATCCGCACCTGCGAAGGCAAGCTGTTCAACAACGCCGGCCAGACCTGGAACCACAACTTCTACTGGCAGTGCATGGCGCCCGGTGCGGGCGGCGAGCCCAGGGGCACGCTCGCCGAGGCGATCCGCAAGAGCTTCGGCAGCTTCGCCGACTTCAAGGAGAAGTTCAGCGCGGCGGCGCTCGGACAGTTCGGATCGGGCTGGGCGTGGCTGGTGAAGGACGGCGATCGACTCGCCGTGCTGTCCACCTCGAACGCGAACAATCCGCTGGTCGAGTCGAAGATCCCGATCCTCACCTGCGACGTCTGGGAGCACGCCTATTACCTCGACTACCGCAACGCGCGTGCGAAGTACGTCGAAGCCTGGTGGAACCTGGTGAGCTGGGACTTCGCCGCCAAGAACCTGTAGGCTCGCGCCGCGTGCGCGGCCACCGGCAGATCGATCACACCGCCGATCTCGCGCTCGAGGTCTGGGCCCCCTCGGAGGAGGAGCTCCTCGACGAGGCGGCCCGCGCGGTCGTCGAGATCATGACCGAGGGCGCTCTCGTCCCCGCCGGCACCACCCGCACGATCACGCTCGAATCCCTGGATCGCGAGGATCGACTGGTCTGCTGGCTCAACGAGGTGATCTTCCTCGCTGTCAACTCCGGTTTCATCCTGCAGAGTGCCGAGCTCGGGCTCGAAGGCGAGACCGGACTCTCGGCCACGCTCCAGGGGACCGATCGGGTCGAGGGCCTCCTCGCCGGAGAGCTGAAGAGCGTCACCTACCACGATCTTTTCCTCGCGAGCGAAGACGGCGGGTATCGCGCCCGCTTCGTCGTCGACGTGTGAGAGCCGAATGAACCTGAAGTTTCAACGAGTGGACGAGTATCGCTGGCGCATCCCCCGCGAGGGAAAGATGAACGTGCCGGGGCTGATCTACGCCAGCGACGAGATGATGGCGGACATCCGGGGCGACAAGAGCCCCGAGCAGGTCGCGAACGTGGCCCACTTGCCGGGCATCCTCAAACACTCCCTTGCGATGCCCGACATGCACTGGGGCTACGGCTTCCCGATCGGCGGCGTGGCGGCGTTCGGCGCGGACGAGGGCGTACTCTCTCCGGGCGGCGTCGGCTACGACATCAACTGTGGCGTCCGCCTGCTTCGATCGAACCTCGATCGCGAGGACGTGATCGATCACCTGGAGGACCTCTCGCTCGCGCTCCACCACGCCATCCCCTCCGGCGTGGGGCGCCAGGCGCACAAGCGGCTCACGGCGGGCGAGCTGACCCAGGTGATGCTCGAGGGTGCGCGCTGGCCGGTGAGGAACGGCTACGGCTGCGAGGAAGATCTCGAGGTCATGGAGGAGGGCGGCACCTTCGAGGGCGCCGATCCCGGCCAGGTCTCCGAGCGCGCCCGCACCCGCGGGCTCCCGCAGCTCGGCTCGCTGGGCAGCGGTAACCACTTCTGCGAGCTCGGGTACGTCGACGAGATCTTCAACCCCGGGGCGGCCGAGGCGTTCGGTCTGCGCCAGGGCCAGGTGACGGTGTTGATCCACTCCGGCAGCCGGGGCTTCGGCTACCAGATCTGCGACGACTCGCTGCGCATGATGCTGAAGGCGTCGAAGAAGTACGGGATCGAGCTCCCGATCGACAGCTCTGCTCGGCGCCGCTCTCGAGCCGGGAGGCGCAGAGCTACTTCGGGGCGATGGCCTGCGCGATCAACTACGCGTTCGCGAACCGGCAGATGATGACGCACTCGGTCCGCGAGGAGCTGCGGGTGTTCTTCGGCTCGAGGTCGCTCGGCCTCGAGCTGGTCTACGACGTCTGCCACAACATCGCGAAGTGGGAGGAGCACGAGGTCGACGGCGTCCTCGAACGCGTGTGCGTGCACCGCAAGGGCGCGACGAGGGCGTTCGGGCCGGGCCACGCGAAGGTCCCGGAGCGATACCGCGCCGTCGGGCAGCCGGTGCTGGTGCCGGGCGACATGGGTCGCTACAGCTACGTGCTGGTGGGGACGGAGCGCGCGATGAAGGAGACGTTCGGATCGAGCTGCCACGGGGCCGGACGCAGGATGTCGCGCGCCAAGGCGAAGCAGGCGGCGAGCGGGCGTCCGATCTTTCAGGAGCTGCAGGCGCGGGGGATCTGGGTGCAGAGCGACAGCAAGGCGACCGTCGCGGAGGAGATCCCGGAGGCCTACAAGGACGTGGCCAGCGTGGTCGACGTGATGGACGGGGCGGGCATCGCGCTCAAGGTCGCGAAGCTGGTGCCGCTCGCCGTCGTCAAGGGTTGACTCGCCTGCTCACGGGCACGGTCCCGCCTGTCCGAACGAGGCCCGCGCGCGACGCCGTTCGCAGTCGTTCGAGTACGTGACCGGGTTGAGGTCGTTCTCGCAGCCGCAGACCGGACCGCCTCCGCTGCCGGCGCAGCTCATCGGGACGGGTACGCAGACGCCGCCCTGATCGCCGTTGCCCGGGCAGAGCGAGCCCCCGACGGTCGTGTCGAGCTCGCAGAAGAACGCCTCGCTCGGGCACACCGCGCCGGCGAGGCCGCCGCAGACGTCGCGGCACACCGGTGCGCGGCCGCCGCCGCAGGCGCAGGTCACGTTCTCGGGGCAGTAGCACGCGCCCGGGAAGGAGACGCAGCCCGGACTGGCGTCGCACTCGCCCGGATCCTTGACCCGCTCGCAGGCGGACAGAGCGTCGCGGCAAAAGTATCCGGGATCATCAATCTCGGAGCCGTCGAGCACGCAGCCGGGCGTGGCGAGGCAGGTGTCACGCGAGAGCGTGCTGCAAGCTGGGTTGCCGCCGTCGAGCGTCTCGCCCCCGTCGCTGGGGGCGGCGTCCTCCGCGACCTCGGCATCGGCGAGCTCGCCCGCATCCTCGATCGAGCCGCCGTCGGTCTCGGCCGCTGCGTCCGGGTGCAGGGCGGCGTCCATGACCGTCTCCGCGTCGGAGCGGGCGTCGGTCCCGGCGGCGCCGTCCGGAAGCCCCGACACCGGGTCGCTGCAGGCGACCGTGAGACACGCGATGCCGATGATCATTCGCATGAGCCGACCTCCACCTCGGTGCACAGCTGCGCGCACTCCTGATCGCCGCCGGTGCCCGCACCGAGACATGTCACCAGGCGCCCGCCCTGGCACTCGACCACGCCGGGCGCGCCGCCCGGACAGAGCCCGCAGGCATATTCCTGACAGGGCGCCGCCACGCCGTTGCATTGACCGACCGTCGCCAGCTCGCACTTGAGCCCGCACTGCGGGTGGAGCGCGAACACACAGCCGATGATGTCGGTCGCGTCCTCGTTGCACACCGTCACGTGCCCGAGCTCGAGGCCCGGACAGCCCTCGCAGATCCAGGCGCTGCACTCGGGCGTGGTCTCGGCAGAGAGGCACATCCTCGTGAGGGTCAGAATCCTCCGCAGGACGGCCGTCGTGCAGGCTGAACAGGCAACGCTCGCCCGAGGCGCACTCCAGCGGATTGCAGGTCCTCCGGCAGCGCTGTGGACCCGAGAGCGTCCCGTCACCGAGGCGCCAGCTGGAGCAGGCCTCGCCGGCCGTACAGTCGGCGTCGTCCGCGCAGGGAAGATCGCTGGAGGGCGGGAGCGCCTGGGGACAGGACTGGCCGTTGGGGAGGCACACTGCCAGCGTGTCGCAGCAGCTCCATCCGGCGGCGCAGGGACACGGCGTACCGGCGAGCTCCACGCCGGGGACGCACGAAGCGAGCAGGAGCGGCGCGAGGAGGCGGCGCATCATCAGAACTCGATCCGAACGCCGCTGCCCTCGGCGATCACGGTGATGGCGGGCTGATCGTCGGGCCACAGCGTCCACACCAGGAACGTGGCGGCCGCCGTCCCGGCCAGCGAGTAGAGGACGATCGCCGCGACGTTGAGCGCGTCGATCCGATCGTCGATCGTGCTGCGATCCCGGTTCGACGTGGAGGCATCGACCCGGCCGCGCTGCTGAAACGCCAGCGCCGTCATGAGGCCGCCGGTCAGACCGAGGCCGAGGCTCGCGAAGCCGAGGGTCGGGCGCGGCCACGACGGCGGCGCCGTCTCCACCGAGGCCTCGGCAGCCGCCTCGCTCCGCTTCGCCTTGCGATACGCGGACAGCGCCGCGCGATCGAAGGGCGCCGAGAACAGCGATTGAAAGGCCACCTGCTCCGCGCCGCGCGGCTGCACCGTGGTCCGCCGCGGCGTCAGCGTGGCCAGCAGGATCGTCCCTGGAAGGTCGGTCACCCACTCGATCGGCCGGCCCACCTCGCGGACGAAGAGCGGGCGCACCGCCGGGATCAGGAGCTCGATCCGCTGCGCGGGATCGGGGTGGAAGTCGAGCACGCGGTCGCCCCGGGCGTCCTCGAGGAACAGGTGGGCCGAGACACCGGGGCCGGTGATCAGCCGATCGCCGCCGCGGCCGCCGAGCTCGACCAGTGTGGGGTCGAGCGGGGTGTGCACGAAGAACCGCGGGCGATAGCGCGCGTTGGGGATGCCGCTGTTGGCGCCGAAGACGAACGCGGCGGTCTCCTCGTAGGAGATGCGGCCGTCCCCGTCGAGATCGGCGGCGCCCCGCAGCGCCGACCGCACCTCGTGGCTGAAGACGCCCGACTGGAACGCCTCCCACTCGTGGCTGTCCTGCGCCGACGAGGTGGAGAGCAGCAGCCCGACGCGATCCGGCAGTGTGTCGGTCTCGAGCGTCAGGTCACCGCCCGCCCGCCAGCGCTCGCCGCCGGGCCCGCAATCGAAGACCAGAAAGTACGACTTGCAGGCGTCGACAATCGCGTGGACCCGATCGGCGCTGGTGTCCAGCAGGAGAGCTCGGAAGTCGCGCCGGTACAGTCAATCGCCGGCCAGCTGGATGTAGCCCTCGTTGTTCTTCACGTCGCCGTGACCGCTGTAGAAGATCATCAGCTCCGCGCGACGGCCCTCGGCGCGCACGTGCGCGATGCGGCGCTCCAGCTCCGCGAGCGCGGCGTCGACGGCGGCGCGCGTGGGCCGCGTCGACTCGACCGGTCCGAAGAGGTTCGTCGAGTCGGGGTCGAGCTCCGTCAGCAGCACCACCTCGGCACCGAGGTCTCTCAGGAGGCGCGCGTTCTTGACGGCGTCGTCGTCGGCGTATCGCAAGGGGGCGACCTCCGGGTCGTCGCTCTGGTTCCAGCCGATCACCAGGCCGAAGAGCTGCGGCGCGGGCGGGGCGGCGGCGACGGCGGCGGCAGCGAGGAGCGCGGGGATCATCTCGCCTCCACCCGGAGCAGAAACGAGTGCTGCCCCGACACTTCGGACGTCGGGACGCGGTCGACGTCCTTGACGCCGCCGTGCTCGGCGACCGCGCGCGCCACGGTCGCCTCGACGGAGCGGACGTCGAGCGGCGAGCGCGAGAACAGGCCGACCACCCGCAGCCAGCCCGGATGAAGCCGGTGGCGCACCGCCTCCTCCAGCGCAATCGGCTGGTCGGACGCCGGCGCGGGGATGCTGACCGGATCCTCGGCGGCGTCGGTGTACGCCGGGTAGTACCAGTAGATCTCTCCGCGATCGTCGAAGCCGAAGATCATCGCATAGCGGTAGGGGCTCTCGGGGCGGTTGTGGATCGTGAACAGGAGCGCATCGTCGGCGCGGAGGTCCGCCTCCACGCGCCGATAGCCGGTCTCGCCCTCCCGTGCGCGGAAGACCTCGATCGAGACCCATCGAATCCGGAGCCTCCATGGCCGCGCCGCGAGACTGAAACTCGGAGCGCGGCGGCGGGATCACCATCAGCGCGAGCCCGGCGGCGAGCGCAGCGGCGGCGGCGGCGTACGGCCAGCGCCGGCGGCGCGGCGACGGCGCGCGATCGAGCTTGATCAGCGTTCCGACGTCCCGCGCCAGATCGGGATCGTCGAACTCGCCGGGATCGGGCGCGAGGCGGGCGGCGGCGGCGCTCATCTCGTCCATGGCGGCGCGGCACGCCTCGCACTCGGCGAGGTGCGCGGCGACCGGCGCGTCCGGCTCGCCGGCGGCGAAGCTGGCCAGGATCTCGTTCTCGCGCGGGCAGCTCACGGCTCACCTCCCTTCGACAGGACCTCGCGGAGCTTCTTCAGCCCGCGGAAGACATGTGACTTGATCGTGCCCACCGGCTTGTCGGTGGCGCGTGCGATCTCCTCGAGGCTGAGCTCGTGGGTGTACCGCAGGATCAGAACCTCGCGCACGGGCTCGGGCAGCCGGGTCAGCGCGCGGCGCACCTCGGCCGCCTTGCTTCGCTCGATCAGCGCGTCGAGCGGCGAGCTCTGCTCCGCCGTGACATCGAGCGCCGCCAGACGCTCCGTCTTGGACGCGTGGCTCTTGCCGCTCCGCGCCACCATCCGACAGCGATTGAAGGTCATCGCCACCAGGAGGTTTCGAAGCTTCGCCTGGGGGACGTAGCGCTCCCGCTCCGCCCACAACATCAGAAAGACGTCCTGTGCCACCTCGCGGCCCTGGTGGCGGTCGTTGAGGAAGCGGCTGGCGCTCCCCAGCACCAGGGAGGTGTAGCGGCCGACCAGGATCTCGAACGCGTCGCGCCGGCCCTCGCGCGCAAGGCGCATCAGGTCGTCATCGGCGAGCGACGCGAGGTCCTGGCTCGTCTCCACCACGTAGAGCTGAGGCGTCCCGCGCATCCTGATGGTGATAGAGCGGAGCGGCCCGCCCGGGTTGCAAGAATCTCACTTCGGCCCGGAGAGGGTCAGCTCGACCTGGGAGGGCGCCTCCGCGACCGTGATCTTGGTCTCGGCGGTGCCCAGCCGCTCGTGCCAGGCGGACACGGTGTAGCTCCCGGTGGGCAGCCCCTCGAACCGGAAACGACCCTCGGCGTCGGTGATCGCGAAGAACGGATGATCCACCACGCCGACCCAGGCGGTCATCCACGGATGGACGTCGCAGCCGAGGCGGACCATCACCTCCTGCTTGTTGAACGACCGCGTGCCCCTGCCGTTCGGCGGCGTCGCAAAGTTCCAGCCCTTCGAGTTTTTCGGCTTGCTCTTGATGTTGTGGATCGTCTCGTCGCTGTTGACGAACAGGATCGATTGTCCGGTCCGGACGCCCAGCACGCGCGGCTGATACATGCACCCGTGCTGATCGACCGTGACCTCGCCGGCCGGCGGATCGAACGCGTAGTCCTCGAGACCGGAGGAGATCCACACGAACGCGTTCGCGACCTTGCCGTCCTTCACCTGCACGTCGCCGGCGTCGAACGTTCCCGGCCGCATCTTCACGCAGGCGCCGTCGCCGGCGGCGTTGATCATCGTGGGATCGGGCAGCGCGCCGGTGAAGTGAACGGAGCCGGCGATCGTGCTGGTATGGGCGGGATCGATCCGCTTGGTCGGCGCGAGCGCCACGGGTGCATCGGGTGTGGTCTCCGTGGGCTTCGAGGGACAGGCGCAGAAAATGAGCGGCAGGAGGACTGCGAGCCTTCGCATTCGGCGGATATACACCAAGCGCGCGCCCAAGATGGGCATCTGAACGCTTGCGCCTCGCGTGGCCCAAGGCTAGGAGGCGGGGCAGGAGGTTAGGGAACGATGGAAGGCAGCTTCGGCATGGATTTCACCCAGCTCATCTTTCGCTGGCTACACGTGATCGCCGGCGTGACATGGATCGGTCACCTCTACTTTTTCAACTGGGTCAACGGAGCGTTCACCAAGACGCTGGACGCCGATGCCAAGAAGAAGGTCGTCCCCCAGCTCATGCCCCGCGCGCTCTACTGGTTTCGCTGGGGCGCCGCCTACACCTGGATCACCGGCATCCTGCTGATCGGGATGGTCTACTACATGGGCTACGATGTCGCCGGCCGAAGGCAAGGGCCTGAGCGTCGCCCGCGGGTTCGAGCATCGTCCTGATCGTGCCGGCCATCTACGACCAGCTGTGGCTGAAGGCCTTCAAGGGCAAGGAGCAGATCGGCGTCATCGTCAGCACGGTCGTGGTCGCGTTCCTCGCCGGTACTGAGCACGTCCTCTGCCCGCGCGCGGTGTTCATCCATCTCGGCGCCATGTTCGGCACCGCGATGGCGATGAACGTCTGGATGCGCATCTGGCCGGCGCAGAAGAAGATCATCCCCGCGATCCGAGGACGGCAACGCGCCCGACGCCGACCTCGGCGCGATGGCGAGCCTCCGCTCCAAGCACAACACGTACATGTCCGTGCCGCTGCTGTTCATGATGATCAGCAACCACTATCCGCTGTTCTACGGCTATACGGCCGGCGACATGAGCATCGGCTGGATCCTGCTGGTCGTTCTGGTGGTCGTCGGCTGGGTCGGCACCAAGCTGCTCTACAACAAGGCCGGCTCCGTCCAGGGCATGTAGCCGGATCGCGCTTCAAGGCACGCACACCGGGACCGGTGGGCAGGGCGCGCGCACGCAGACCACATCCTCCAGCTCGCAGTGATCACCATTCTCGCAGACGACGTCGTCGCAGGACGGCGCCGTCTCCGCCTCCACACAGACGGGCACCGGCGGGCACGGAGCTCTGAAACACTCCACGGTCTGGAGCTCGCAGCGATATCCGGGATCGCAGGTGACGTCGTCGCAGCTGGGCGCGTCTTCCACGCAGGTCGGTTGAGGCGGGCAGGGCGCGCGCACGCACACGACCTCCTCGAGCTCGCAGTGAGAGCCGGGATCGCAGACGAGCTCGCAGCCGTCGGCGTCGAGGTTGTCCGACGATCGGTCGTGATCCGAGGGGGCCCCTCCGCAGGCGGCGAGGATGAACAGGGCGAAGACGAGTGGGCGAGGTTGCATTCGATTCTCCATTCGACAGGGGAGAGCCACCGGCCGGCCCGGGGTTGCACGCCTTGACACCGGGACCCTGATGCTGCGATGCAAAATAACCGTTGGTTTCGGATTGCCCAAGGGTTCTCGTCTGTGGGCTCGCGTGCTGCGCCGCCGTTGTCCTCCCCGAGGTGGCCGCCGCCGACTGGCAGACCGAGACCATCGCCGAGATGCAGGTCCACCTGTACGTGCCGTCGACCCCGGGCCCCGTCGGGGCGGGGCGGGCGCTGCTGATCGCGCTCCACGGCTGTACGCAGAGCCCGGACGCCCTCCGCGATCGCGGTCAGCTCGAGGGACCGTCCGAGCGTCACGGTGCGGTGATCGCGCTCCCGGCCGTGCCCAACGGCGGGGTGATCGCCGGCTGCTGGGACTACTACGGCGCCAATCACACCGTCGACAGCCGTCATGATCGGTACCTCATCGCGCTCGCGGATGCGCTGGCCGCCGACGATGCCCTGGGGATCGATCCCAACCAGATCTATCTCATCGGTCTCTCCTCGGGCGGCGGTGAAGCGGCGGTGATGGCATGTCTCGCGCCGGACCGGTTCGCCGGCATCGGCATCAATGCGGGGCCTCCGGTCGGCACCAGCGTGACCCAGGCGAGCGTCGTCTCCACCGATCGCGACACCGCGGTGGGCGTCTGTCGGGACCTCGCCGGGCCGCGCGCCGCCGGCTTCGAGACCCAGCTCACCACCGTGATCGCGGGATCGAACGACTTCGTGGTGGCGCAAGGGTACGCGCCGCTGAACGCCGAGATCATGGCTGAGATTTATCGCGGCGGCGGGGCGGCCTTGACCGTCGCGCCCCTTACGGTCTCGCCCGGGGGCGAGGGGATGATTCGGTCGGACGCGCTCGGCCCGCGGGTCTCGGAGCTGATCGTCCAGGGCATGGGTCACGCCTTCCCGGCCGGCGAGGGCGACGGGCTCGAGACCAACTTCGTGGCGCAGAAGGGTGTCGCCTGGCCGGAGTATGTGCTCGGCTTCTTCGAGGCGAACAACCGCCGCCTCGGCGGACCCTTCCCGCAGGCGGACGGCGGCGTCGTGGCCGACGGCAGCGTTCCGCTCGACGCCGGCGTCCCCCCGGATGGCTCGATCTCTCAGACGCCGGATTCCGGCGCTCTCAGCCCGCCTGTGCCGGATCCCGGTTGCTCCTGCAGGACCGTGCCCGCGGTCGAGGGCGTGCCGTTCTCTCTGTTGTTGGCCCTGCTCGGGTTGCGGCGGCGCAAGAGAGGTTGACGCTTGCTGGTCATCCAGACGCGCCGGCGCCTCGTGTCGTACGAGACGTTCGGCGCCGGTCGGACCCCGGTGCTCCTGATCCACGGAAACTTCGCGTCGCCGAGGTGGTGGCGGCCGCTCGGGCGCGTGCTGCCGGGCGGCCTTCTCGCGCGCGCGCCGGCGTTGCCAGGCTTTGCCGGGACACCGCTCGGATTCGAGAAGGTCACGATGCAAGCGCTGGCGGAGGACACCGCCGAGTTCGCGACGGCGACCGGGATGGAGCGGTTCCACGTGGTGGCGCACTCGCTCGGGACCGCCGTGGCCATGGAGCTCGCACGGGCGGCGCCCGATCGGGTCGCGAGCCTGATCCTGCTCGCACCGGTACCGGCTGGCGGGATGTCCGAGCTGATCGACGGTGCGCGTGCGCCGCCCACGCTGCGCGCCTTCGATCCGCGGCGTCCGTTCGCGGGGGCCGCGCTTCACCTGGCCAGCACGGTCGCGCAAGCGCTGGGTGTCCACCGATCGATCCTGGAGCGGACGTTGGTGGACATGGCGCCACGCCTACGCGCGGATCCGATGCTGCCCGGCTTGGTCGACGACGCGGCGGCGATGAGCCCGCGGGCCATCGTCGAGATGTTCGAGGCGCTCACCCGCTTCGATCTGCGCGCGACGCTCCACGAGGTCAGGGCCCCGACCCTGGTGATCGCCGGCGAGGCCGATCCGCTGATCCCGCTCCGCCACGCCCGCGCCCTGGCGGCGCGCCTCCCGCGAGCACACCTCACGTCGTACCCCGCGGTCGCCCACGGGTTGCCCATCGAGGCGCCCGAGGCCGTCGCCCGGAGCCTGGGCCACTTCGTCCGCTTCGGGCGCTGGTGGGTGGTGGCGCGCCGCTGGTTTGTGCTCCGCAATATGACCGATGTTGACTCACCGGCCTGAAGGGGCCTAGGTTGGCGCGGTCTATGTTGCGTCGCAAAATGTTGTTGTTGCTCTGCGTCGCCGGATCCGCCGGCTGCCGGAATCGACGATCTCACCCTCTACGCGGACGGCGGCGGGCCGAGGACGCCGGCGAAGGAGGCGGACGCGGGCGCGGTGGACCGAGCTGCGCTCCGAAACGAGAGCCAAGTGCTGGCGTTCCTCGACGGGCACACGCTCGTGATGGACCCGGACGACGTCCCCTCCCATCCGAACGGCTACGACGCGAACGTGAACTTCGGCCAGGCGACGCAGTGCATCCACCGCGTGGTCATGACGGTCGCGGCCGGCAACTTCCGCCTGGTCACCGAGCTGGGGACGCTCCGCGACGCACCGCAGACCGAGGACGTGGGCGAGTGCGATCGCTCGACCCCGGACGGGCAGGTCTTCAGCTTCGACAGCACCGCGGCGCGCATCGAGAACGTGCGCGACGACGGGGCCTGCTTCGACATCACGCTGACCTACGCGGGCTTCGGCCAGGAAGGCCGGGGCGGCTTCTCGGACGATCGCTCGACGCTCTTCCTCGAGCTGTTCTTCCGTGATCAGGCGGTCGGCGACCGCTGTGCGGACGGCGACGTCGGCGATCGCACCATCACCCTCAACCAAGAGCCGTTCACCGGTGACGCCGTCCAGGCGTACCGGATCGAGGAGTAGGCCATGCATCGGAGCCTGTTCGCCGCGCTGATCCTGTGGACCGCGTCCGGCTGCATCCCCGGAAACATCTGGGTGATCGAAGGCGACGACGCGCCGCCCGACGGCGGCCGCACGACCGGGTCGCAGCTCGACGCCGGCAGCCCCGCCAACGCTGACGCTGCCGCCGGGGTCGACGGGAGCACGCCCGAGCTCGACGCCGGCGCCGAGGACGGCGGACTGATCCCCGGTGAGGACGCGGGCGTGGTCGACGGTTCGACGCCGCCTCCGCCGCCTCCGCCTCCGCCCTCCGGAGGCGGCTACGCGCACGCCTCGGAGCAGGCGAGCGCCCTCGCCGAGGTCCTCGACCTGACCGGTCACTACGGTGTCGCCTCCACGGGCGGACAGCTGATCGCGTCCAACGCGCAGGGTGGCTCGGGCCTGCCCCGCGAGACACCGGTCTCCTCGTCGGCCAGCGTCCAGATCCCCGCGGGCGCAACCGTCCGTTACGCGCTGTTCTGGTACACGGGCGTCATCTTCATGAAGCCGCACGACCTCGGCGAGGGCGACTACACCGCCGACGTGGGCGGCCCGCTCGACGACGCGAGCCAGGTCGCCGCCAACGGCATCACCTTCTCGATCGGCGGACAGTCGATGGGGCCGTTCGACCCGACGGCGCGCCTGCCGCCGAATCCGTCGACGCTCGGCTCCGAGTCCACCATCTCGCCACGGTCGTACGCGCCCTCGTTCGGGACGCTCACGGGCGTGAAGGAGAGCGTCTGGGGCAACCGGCTCGACGTCACCGGCTTGTTCGCCGGCAAGAGCGGCGCGGTCGACATCGCGGTCAACCCGCCCGAGCGGATGGACGTCAACGGCAACGACGCCTCGCACAACGGCGGCAATCCGGCCGGCAACACCACCTACAACCTGTGCTCGAGCGGCGGGTCCTGGTCGCTGCTCGTCGTCTACGAGAAGAGCGATCTTCCGGAGACCAACCTGGTGCTGATGGACGGCGCCTGGGCCCGCGCGTGGGACTACATCTTCTTCCACTCGGGTGAGTGGGTGCGCCCGAAGATCCGCATCGATCACGCGCCGCTGCACGCCGGCGCGCGCTTCTTGATCTACGCCGGCAGCGGTGCGCCCTCGGGCGGCCCCATCCCGACGAACCCCGCCTGCAGCTGCGGCTGCGGAGGCTCGTACACGCTCAAGAACACGGCCGGGCCGTACGGACGGAACAACTACTTCTCGGACACGCACGTCGACCCGGCACCCGCCGCCAACGATCCGATCCACCGCGATCGCACGAACGGCCCCTGGTACCTCCACTCGACCAATCTCACCGCCAAGGCAGGCAACGACTGGACGCTGTTCCAGTCGGGCGCGATCGAGACCGAGTTCCCGAACCTGTTCGAGGGGGAGCAGGCGCCCACCGCCGACTCGACGCAGCCGGTCACCGACGAAGACAATCCGGATCCCGCGGCCGACACCTACGGCGGTCATCCCTGGAGCGGCCGCGGTGAGGTCACGTACCTCGCGCACGGTAACGCGCTCTCGGTCGTGGAGGTCGTTCCGGACGCATCGAAGCTGAGCCTCGGATCGACGACCTCGTACCTGTACTTCAAGGGCGACCAGAAGGACGTCTGGAAGCCGCAGGCCGTGGTCAGCGTGAAGTGGATCCTCTTCGCGACACCGACGGGGGGCTGAGAGGATGAAGCCGGGAGACAGCGTCGAGGTCCGGCGCACGTTCACCCAGGAGGACTTCGATCGGTTCGCGCGGCTCAGCGGTGACGACAACCCGATCCACGTCGACGCCGAGTTCGCCCGGACGACGCGCTTCGGTCGGACCCTCTGCCATGGGATGCTGCTGTTCTCCGCGGCCAGCGCGGTCATCCGCAACCGGTTCCCCGGCCCGGGCACCCGGATCGTCGACCAGTCGCTCAAGTTTCCCGGGCCGACCTTCGCCGGCGACGAGTGCCGCATCCGCATCCAGGTGCTGTCGATCTCGAGCGACGGCAAACACGCCGGCCTCTCTGCGGTCATCGACAAGGACGACGGCACCACGTGCCTGGAAGGTCACACGGAGGTGCTGCTGCCATGAAGCCCTACGCGCTCGGACAGTCCGCCTCCCGGCGCCGGACGTTCTCGGACGAGGACTTGGAGCGATACCGCGATCTCACCGGTGATCGCATCGAGGTCGGCGTGGTACCCGGTCCGCTGATCGGCGGCCTGTTCTCCGATCTGCTCGGTACCGAGCTGCCCGGGGCCGGCACCAACTGGATGAAGCAGCACCTCCGATTCGTGGGGACCCCGCAGGTCGGCACCGAGCTCATCGCCACGGTCGAGATCATCCGTCTTCGGCCCGACAAGGACCTGCTCAACCTCCGGACGCTCTGCATCGACCTCTTCGGCCGCCTCATCTGCGACGGTGAAGCCCTGGTGATGGCCCGGGAGATGCGGGCTTGAACCGGAGCGTCGGCTGGCCGGCTGACCGCCCGGCGAAGACCGCATCGCACGGACGCGGGGACGTCGGTCGTGCATCCGATGGCTTGGCCGCGCTTCGAGACTGAAATCAGCAGGTGCGAATGGTGAGGTCATGGCTGGTCCTCTCGCTCTTGATCGGCGCGTGCGACTGCGGCGAGGGCAAGCAGCTCACGAAGCGCCACGCCGAGGCGGAGGTCGATCCTCAATCGATCGACTTCGGGGACGTGACCGTGGGGTCCACCGAGCTTCGCGCGGTGGGCGTGCGGAACATCGGTGACTACGCGCTCCAGATCGAGAACGTACGGATCTCGCAACCCGAGGCCTTCAGCATCGCCCAGAAGCTCCCGGAGCTGCTCGAGGCCGGCGCGCAGGCCACGCTCGGGATCGAGTTCGCGCCGCCGTCCGCCGGGCCCTGGGAGGGGACGATCAACATCGAGACGGACGACACGATCGGGACGCACGAGGTGACGGTTCGAGGAAACGGCGTGGTGGCCCCGGCTGCTTGCCAGCTCACCGTGACGCCTGCGGCCGTCCAGTATCCTCCGGTCCAGATCGGGGCCTCGTCGGATCAGGAGGTCCTGATCTCCAACGCCTCTGCGGGCGAATGCAACGTCTCGCGACTCGAGATCGCCGGGGACGGCGCCGCCGACTTCAGCCTCCTCGCCGCCAACCCGGGCGCGCTCGCACCGGGCGCCAGCGCGACGATCGGCGTCCGGTTCGTTCGGTCGACGGCGGCCGATCCAGGCGCGACCTTCCTCGAGATCGAGTCGGACGATCCCACGAACATGCTCCGCCGGATCCCGCTCCTGGTGGGTGAGCAACGCCCGGGTCTGTGCGTGATGCCGACGGCCATCCACTTCGGCGTGATCTCGGGCTCCGCTACCCGTGACATCACCGCGACCGCGTGCGGTGATCACGACGTCAGCCTCACCGCGCTCGACTTCACCACGGCGAACCCGGAGATCTCGATGACCGGCGCGCCCACGCTGCCGCTGGTGATCCCGATCGGCACGAGCCGAACGATCACGATCCAGTACGCGCCCACGGATCAGACCGACGACCGCGCGATCCTCACGATCCGCTCCGACGACGCGCTGGTGCCGAGCGTCGATGTCGAGATCACGGGAAGCCCGGACATCGTGCCTCCCGACGTGGGCCGCTTCCTCTATTACTGGCAGATCGACGCGGCCTCTTCCTCCAACATCGTGCGCATTCCGCTCCAGGGCGGCGGCGCTGCCCAGAACTACTGGGGCCAGAGCACGGGGCAGACCGGCTGCCCCGGCTGTCACCAGGTCTCCCGCGACGGCCGCTACGTGGCGGTCGTCGAGTTCGACATCTTCCAGACGCTCTACGTGATCGACACCATGACGGACACCAAGATCACTCTGCCGCTCCAGCTGCTCCTGGGCAGCTCCTTCTCGTGGCGGCCCGACGTCGGCGGCTCCCCGCCGTACCAGTACGTCGTCGGCGTGAACGGCGACCTTCGCCTGGGATCGATCGGCGGCGGCTACCTGGGCCCGCTCACCGGCGCGAGCGACCCGAGCGTCGACGAAGCCATGCCGGCCTGGGGTCCCGACGGCAAGATCGTCTTCGTGCGCGGTCAGGGCGATGCCAACTTCCCCGGCTTCGGCTTCCAGGGCCCCACCGATCTCATGTCGGTGCCGGAGACCGGCGGTACCGCCACTCCGCTCGCCGGTGCCAGTGGGAACGGCTACGGCAACTACTACCCCGCCTACTCGCCCAGCGGCCGCTGGATCTCGTTCACCCAGAGCCGCGCCGGCGGCTCCACCTACGCCGCCGCCGACGCCCAGGTCCGCCTGGCCTCCGCGGACGGCCTGGGCACCGTGCTCGACCTCCCGATCATCAACGGCAACAACGGCGCCACCAGCTTCCCCACCTGGAGCCGCGACGGCACGTACCTGTCGATCAGCAGCAACCGCACCGGCGGCGTCGGGGACTGGGACATCTACATCGCGCCGATCGACGAGGCGACGGGCATGGAGCTGGGCGCGCCGACGAACCTCACGACGGCGAACACGCCCGGCTTCGAGCACGCGGCCCAGTGGTCGCCGTGAGAAGGACGACACGGACTATGAGCGTGTAGCGCGTAAGCGCTCACGCGACCCCGGTCCGGGTCCCGGTCCCGGTCCGGGTCCCGATCTGAAGATGGCTGCCTTGAGTCAGACGCTCGCGACGGTCGCGAGCTTCGATCGGTAGAGCTTGAGCAGGTTGTGGGTGAGGCAGACGAGCGTCCACTCGGCTCGTACCTTGAAGAAGGAGCGTAGCGAGAACCGGCGGAATCCTCGTGCCCCTTTGATCTGTCCGAGCGCCGGTTCGACGATACTCTTCCTGCGGGCGTAGACCGCCTTGCCGTGGCGCGTTTGCAACTTGTCTCGCATTCGCTTTGTGCTTGCTCGCGTTCGCCTGCACGTTCGAGCCATCAATGTCTTCGTAGGTCGCCCGCGCGATCCTCCGCGACGAATAGATGCCGGTGCAGTAGGCGTACAGAAGCAGCGCGATCATCATTCGAGGCGAGTACGGTCGCTCGCCTCGCGGGTCCTTGGACTGGATCGAGATCTCGATCGCGCTCAGCTCTACCTCATCGACGACGTCCAAGACGAAGTACGCGAGATGATTTTCTGGGAGCCACTCGAGAGGGGACGGCGGGAGCAAGAACGATTGTCTCGGAGTCCAAGAACGGTATTGCTTCGCCACGAAACCATGGGATCAAGTCCAGGCGTCGAAGTCGATCCGCCCAACGATCGATTCCAGACGAAACGACCTCCAAGAACTTCTGCTGGTCAAAGTGGACGAGCTACCGCAAGCTAGCTTGCATGGTCACTTTCGATCACGAGAAGCTCGAGGTCTACCAGCTCGCCGTCGAGTATGCCGACATCGCTGAAGAGATCGCACAAGAACTGCAACCCGGTCACGCTCACGTCCGCGATCAGCTTCGGCGGGCATCCGATTCCATCGTGAACAACACCGCCGAGGGCGCCGGAGAGTTCAATCCACCTGAGAAGGCTCGCTTCTACCGGATGGCACTTCGCTCTGGCACCGAAAGCGCCGCCTCACTCCACACCTGCTCGAGGCGCCGACTCCCCAACGAGCAGAAGGTCCAAGCCGCCAGAGCCAAGCTCAAGCGCGTTGTCGAGAGGCTCACGCGCCTCATCAAGTCGATGAACGCACGCCGGGCTGCATGATCGCCATCGGGACCGGGACCCGGACCGGGCTCGCGGTAGCGCTACGCGCTACACGCTCCTAGGAACGATCGGAGGTCCTGGTCAGTGCCCGAACGTCAGCGCGATCAAGCACCCCGCGATCGCCAGTGATGCGCCCACGAAGATCCCCATCAGCAGCATGCCGGTGGCGCCGGGGGAGAGGTGCGGGCCGACGGTCCTCGGGATCAGGGACGCCAACTGCAGCTTGAAGCGCGGTGGAAACGGCGTGAGCTCGTGCGAGCGCTCGTCGGGCCGCCTGACGATCCGGGGCTCGATCCGGCGCTGCGGCACGTCTTGGTGGGCGCGGGCCTGGGCGGTGAACTGATACTCCTGCGGCGGCTCGGCCGGGTCGATGAAGACAGCCTTGGCGGCGGGGACGGGGGCGGCGCGGATGGCGGAGAGGCCGGGCGGGGGGAGAGGCGGGGGCATGCGACGGCCGCAGGCGTCGTGGGTGGGGATGCCGGTGACGCGCGGTCTGAGCGGATCGGGGAGGTGGGGCGTGTCGGCCGAGTCCATCGGCTCGCGGGGCGCGACGGGGCGCATGCGGGCGGTGGAGAGGACCGACTTGTTCTTGATCCAACCCTCCTCGAGCTCGACGACGGTCGGCTCGGTGTCGTCGTCATCCATCGTGAACTTGGGGATGGGGAAGCCGGAGAGGCCGAAACCATCGTCCTTGGGGACGTCGAGGGACTCGGTGAAGAGGTCGCGCACGTAGAGGCCGAGCTCGACCTGGTCGAGCGGCTCGCGGATGCCGCGCCCGACCGCCTCGAGCACCTCGGCGAACTGGAGCGCGGTGGCGAAGCGATCGCGCGGGTTGAGGGCGAGGGCGCCGCGGAACGCCGCGCGTAGGCCGCGGATGTTCGGGTGGTTGAGGAGGATGCGGTCGATCGTCTTCTCGCGGTCCTCGGTGACGATCGCCAGCAGCGTCTCGGGGACCGAGCTGCGCTCCCAGAGGGGCTCGCCGATCAGCGCCTCCGCCAGGACGACGCCCGCCGAGTAGATGTCGGAGAGGACGGTGGCCTGGGCGCCATGGACCTGCTCGGGCGCGACGTAGCGGGCCTTGCCGCGGATCGAGCGCGGGCTAGTGAACTGCGGCGAGCCGGCGACCTTGGCAATGCCGAAGTCCGTGACCTTGACCTCTCCGAAGAAGCTGACCAGCAGGTTGCCGGGGCTGACGTCGCGGTGGACGATCCCGAGCAGCTTGCCGTGCGCGTCGCGCATGCTGTGGGCGTAGTGGAGCCCGCGGAGCGCGTGCGCCACCACGAAGAGCGCGATCTTCGGGGGCACGCAACCTCCGTGGGCCTGCCCGGCGCGCTGGATGACCTGATGGAAGTTGCGCCCGCGCATGTACTCCATGGCGAGGTACGGCTTGCCGCCGATCATCGGGAGATCGAAGACGCGGACGATGTTCGGATGATCGAGGTTCGACATCAGCCGCGCCTCGCGCATGAAGAGCTGGTAGCTGACGTCGTCCTCGGAGAGCTTGGAGAGCAGGCCCTTCAGCACCACCTTGCGGGAGAAGCCGTCGTGACCCTCGATCTTGGCCAGTAGGATCTCCCCCATGCCGCCGCGGTGGATCGAGCCGAGGATCGAGTAGCGGTGGGTGTCGTCCGGCTGCGAGGCGAGGATGAGCGGCTCTTCTCGGGTCTTGTCGATGGTGACCGACTGCTTCCGCCGCTGGCGCCGGCGGCGAGGCGCCGGCTCACCGCCCCACTCCCGGGGGTCGAAGGGCCGGACGGCGGGCAGGGTCGGGCCGGGCGTCTCGGCAATCGACGATCGCCGGACGCTCTCAGTATGTTCTCGGCGCGACATGCCTGTGCCGTCGGGCCATGGGGGCCCAACACAGATTTTCGGCAGAACGTATTCATCGGTGCGCGAATGTACCTAGAACACGCCTAACGTGTGTTGAGGTAGTTACGTTGTGATTCCAGCGAGTTGAACGCCCGCGGGCATCTCCGTCGACCCTTCGGCGAACTGCAGCTCGTAGAGCTTGCGGTACACGCCTCCGCGCATCAGAAGCGCCTCGTGCGAGCCCTCCTCGACGACGCGGCCCCCGGCCAGGACCACGATCCGGTCCGCGCTCCGCACGGTCGAGAGCCGGTGGGCCACGATCAGCGCCGTCCGATCCGTGATGAGGGCCTCGAGGCCGCGCTGGATCAGGGCCTCGGTCTCGGGATCGACGGAGCTGGTCGCCTCATCGAGGACCAGGATCTCCGGGTCGAGGGCCAGCGCCCGGGCGAACGCGACCAGCTGGCGCTCGCCTGCCGACAGCCGTGACCCGCGCTCGCCCACCCGCGCATTCCAGCCCTCCTCCTGCCTCCGGATCACCTCGATGGCGCGCGTCCGCTCGGCGGCGTCCTCCAGCAAGCTGCGGGGCGTCTCGCTCCGGCCGAACGCGATGTTGGCCTCGATCGAGCCGTCGAAGAGATACGAGTCCTGCAGCACCACCGCCAGCTTCTTCCGGAGCTCGGGGAGCGCGAGCTCGCGCAGGTCGAGGCCGTCGATCGTGACGCGGCCGCAGCGCGGATCGTAGAAGCGCGCGATCATCTTCACGATGGTGGACTTGCCGGAGCCGGTGGGGCCCACGATCGCCACGCGCTCGCCGCGGCGGATGCTGAGGTTGAGGCCGTGCAGGATGTCGGGCCCGCTGGGGCCGTAGCGGAAGCGCACGTCCTCGAAGCGGATCGCGTCGGAGAAGGGGCCGATCGCGCGGGGCTCGGTGGGCTCGAGGACCGTCGGCTGCTGATCGAGCAGGTCGACGCAGCGCTCCGCCGACGCCATCGCGGACTGCAGCACCGTGTACTTGGTCGACAGCTCGGTGATCGGCTGGAAGAAGCGGCGGAGATAGTCGATGAAGGCCACGAAGAGCCCGATCTCCACGGTGCCGCGCTGGAAGAGCTTCCACCCCAGGAGCAGCACCAGCGCGGTGGAGATCGTCGCGATGCCCTCGACCACCGCATACGTGATCGCGTCGTAACGGATCGCGTCGAAGTTGGCGTCGCGGTACTCCGCGTTCACCTCCTCGAACTCGGCCTGCATGTTCTCTTCCTGTCCGAAGACCTGGATCAGGCTCATGCCGCTGATCGCCTCGTTGAGGAAGCTGTTGATGCGGGCCAGCAGGCTGCGCACCTTGCGGAACGCCTCGCGCGCGTAACGCCTCATCAACGTGATCATACCCAGCAGGATCGGCAGGCAGAGGAACGCGTAGAGCGTGAGCTGGATGTCGAGCGCCAGCATCATCACCACGATCCCGACCAGCGTGACGATGTCCCCGAGGATGCTGATCGCGCCGGTGGAGAAGGTCTCGGAGAGGGACTCCACGTCGTTGGTCACGCGCGTCATGAGCCGGCCCACCGGATTCTTCTCGATGTACGCGAGGTCGACCTCCTGGAGCTTCTGGAAGAGCGCCGCCCGCAGATCGCGTGTGACGCGCTGGCCGAGGATCTGGGAGAGCATCGTCTGGCCGAACTGGGCCGCGAACTGGAGTATCAGCGCGCCCACCAGGAGGCCCACCACGATCCCGAAGCCGTCGAGCTGCTTGGGGACCAGGTGCTCGTCGATCGCGACCTTCACCAGGTACGGCTGGACCAGGTTGAGCCCGGCCACCGTCGGATACGAGATCAACGTCAGCACGAACAGGCCGAAGTGCGGCTTGAAGAAGACGGCGAGCCGGCGGACCAGCTGCGCGTCGTAGGCCTTGCCGAAGGTGACGTCCTCGGTGACGCCGCGGACCTTCTTGCGCCTCAGCTTGACGTTCGCGGCCTCGGTCACGCGGCGTCCTCCGCCGGCGACACTGGCCGGCTCTCCAGCTCCAGCGCTTCGCGGAGCCGTTGCCGCTCGTGCATGCGGGCGAAGACCCCGCGCTTCTGGAGAAGCTCGCGTTCGCTCCCCTGCTCGATCACGCGGCCGCCCTCGAGGACGAGGATCCGATCGGCGTGGGCGGCGAAGGCCAGGCGGTGCGTCGCCACGATGATGGTGCGCCCGGCCTCCTTCTCGGTGAGCGCGCCGAGGATCTTGTTCTCGGTCTCCGTGTCGACGGCGCTCAACGTGTCGTCGAGGAGCAGGATCGGAGCGTTCACCAGGATCGCGCGGGCCAGCGTGGTGCGCTGGCGCTGTCCGCCCGATAGGGTGATGCCGCGCTCGCCCACGACCGTCTCGAGGCCCGCGGGGAAGGCGGAGAGATCCGTGTCGAGGCTCGCGATCCGAACCGAGGTCTCGACCTCGTCGTCGCCGGCCTCGGGGCGGCCGAACGCGACGTTCTCGAAGAATCGTGCGCGAGAAGAGGAAGGCGTCCTGCGGCGCATAGCCGAGGAGGCCCCGGACGAAGCCGAGGGGCAGGTCGACGACGTCGACGCCGTCGAGCGCGATCGAGCCGCGCGGGACCACCAGCAACCGGGCGAGCGCCTTGAGCAGTGTGGACTTTCCGGAGCCGGTCTTCCCCACGATCACCACGGTCTCGCCGGCCTCGATCTCGGTGGAGACGTTCGACAGCGCCGGCGGCGCGCCCTCGGCGTAGGAGAACGTCAGATCGGTGACCTCGATCCTGCCCGTAAACTTCTGGGGTTGGACCGGGCCGTCGGTGAGATCGGGCTCCGAGAGGAAGATGTCGTTGATTCGGTCCATCGAGGCGAGACCGCGCTGCCAGAGCGAGATCATCCAGCCGAGCGCGATCGTCGGCCAGGTCAGCGCCGCCAGGTACGCGTTGAACTGCACGAAGTCGCCGACCGACATGCGCCCGCTCGCGATCCGGTGGCCGCCGATCCAGAGCAGCACGACGCCGCCGATCCCGCCCGCCATCCCCATCAGCGGGAACATGAGCCCGCGCAGCCGGGCCAGCGCGATGTTGACGGTGAGGTACACCTCGTTCAGCCCGAGGAAGGTCTTGTTCTCGTCCGCCTCGCGCTGATAGGCGCGGACCGTCATCACGCCGGACAGGTTCTCCTGCACCTTCTCGGAGAGGACGCCCAGCTTCTCCTGCTGGTCCCGCGAGAGCACGTACATGCGCTTGGCGAACATCCGGCCCAGCATCAGGAGCGCCGGCATCGGCATCAGCGCGTAGAGCGTGAGCTCGAAGTCGGACGCGAAGAGGATCGGGATGACCACGATGTAGACCAGCCCGGTGTTCGTGAGGTTGAGGATGCCGGGGCCCAGGAGGAGGCGGACCTGGGTGAGGTCGTTGACCAGGCGGCTCATGACCTGGCCCAGGGGCATGCGCTGGTAGAAGGCCGGCGACATCCGCATCAGGTGGGCGAAGGAGTCGTTGCGGATGTCGTACTCGACCTTACGGCCCGAGTTGAAGATCAACAGGCGCGACAAGATCCGCATGAGCGACGCGACCACAGCCACGCCGATCAGCTTCCAGGCCGCCCCCATCACGCGGTCCCCGTTCTCGGCCACCAGTGCGTCCGTCCCGATACGCAGGAGCTGAGGGACCGTCAGGCTGAACGCCTGCGTCAGCGCCAGCGTGAGCAGACCCAGCGCGAAGGAGACCCGGTACCGCGCGAAGTACTCGCGGATTCGACGTTTGTGAGCGATGTCGAGGAGGCTACCCGGTCTTCAGGGCAGTACGAAACGGGGATTACTTTGATCGGTCACAATCCGCAGGCGGCCGGATAGTTCGTGGCCCCGGTGTTCGGGTCGACCACCCGAAGGAAGGGCGGCAGGCAGTTGAACGCCATGACGCAGTAGAACTCGCCGTCGGCGCTGCCGGGCGGTCCTTGGAGCGCCTGCGTGCCTCGCTCGATGCAGCGGGGCGCATCGACGTCGCCGGCCAGCCCGGTCGTGGGGCAGACCGCCGTCGCCGCGCCGTTCTCTCCGCAGCGGCACGCGCCCGGGATGTTCATCCCAGGGTTGGCGCCGATGCAGGAGAGGCCGTTGCAGTCGGCGTCCTGGAAGCACGGGATCAACAGCGGCGAGCAGGTCCACAGCCGCGGGCAGGTGTGCACGCCGGCGAGGAAGAGATCCGGGTTGCACGTGACCGTGCAGATCGCGGCGGGACCCATCGGATCGATGCCCTGGCAGAACTCCTGCTCGTTGACGAGCCCGCCGGGCCCGCTGCCGTCCACGTCGTTGTAGCCGGAGGTCCAGCCGGAGCGCGGCATGTTGCAGGTGTCGTTGTCCATGCACACGCGGCACCACGGATTGGTCCCCATGTCGAAGCACTCGCCCGCCAGCGCCTGGGTGGCCACGGTCGCCGTCCTGGGCAGGCAGGTCGCCGGATCCTCGTAGGGCTCGGGCGTGGCGGGATCCTTGTCCTCGCCGCAGCAGAACTGGTTGAACCCGCAGTCGAGCGCGTTGTCCTGACACCCCGGATCGCAGCAGGTACCGATCTCACCCTCGCCGTCGGGCTTGGTCTCGAGCGCCCGGCACTCCTGCTCGGAGTACTGGCGTCCGATCTCTCCGCGCTTGCACGCCTCGCCCGCGCGGCAGTCGTTGCCCTCGTAGCACCCGGGCACGCAGGCCGGCGGGAGCTGGGTCTTGTCGCAGACGATCCCGGCCACCGCGCAATCCGTCTTGCGCTCGCAGCCGAGCGGGGCGCACGCGTTGTCGTCGCGGTAGCCCTGGGCGCCGCCCTTGTAGTAGCGCGGCGGCGGCCGGACCGGCGGCGGCGGCAGGTTGCAGTAGGTGTTCGGACCGTAGCGCGGGTTGTCGGTGCAGTCGCTGTCCGCGGTGCACGGCGCGTCACAGAACCCGTCGGAGTGACAGACCTGATTGGCGGGGCAGCTGCCCTTTGTGCAGCCGGCGATGCAGATGCCGTTGCGCTGGTTGCAGATCGGGAGTCCCGGATCGGTGCAGTCGTCGTTCGAGTCGCAGAAGCCGATGCAGATGCCGAGGGCGCCCGGCTGATCGTTGGTGGCGCAGGCGGGGGCCGGCGACTGGCCGGGGATGCCGCACTCGACCCCGGGGCAGATCTGCGCAGGAGGCATGCGGCCGCAGCCGGCGCCGTCGTCCGGATCGCGCGGGCAGATCACCGGGTCCTCGGCGCAGCCCTGCGGCCGGAAGCAGGCGCCCTCCTGGTTACAGGAGAAGCCTGCGGGGCAGCCCTGGCTGCAGGGCCGGCCGCAGAACTTCTCGCCGCCGGCGTATTCGACGCAGGTGTTCATGCCGCCCGTGATCGGGTGGGAGCGCCCGCAGTCGCTGTCGGTCTCGCACGGCTCGCAGGGCGCGCGCGACCGGGTGCAGACGTTCCCGTGGTTGGGATCGCACCACGCGGTGAGGTGGTAGCCGTGGCCGCACTCCTGCGGGTTCACCAGATCGGAGCAGACATTGCAGTCGTTGTCGGTGGTGCAGGCGTGGCCGGGCACGCACTGCGGCGGATCCATCGAGAGGTTGCAGACCTCGCCCGGGTCGCAGCCCCGGTTGTCGGGACCGCCTTGGTCGTGCTGGCAGGGGCCAGGACCGGTGTCGACGACCATCGCGTCTTCGGGGCCCTCACCGGTGTCGGGCACTTCGCCCGTGTCCGGAGTGCCGGTGTCGGTCACCCCGCTGTCGGCTTTGCCGTCTTTGTCGTTCTTGCATCCGGGCGCGGCAGCAAAGACGAAGGTGAGCGCGAGCGGGAGCAACTTGAGTTGAGACATCGAGGAGAACCTTCCGGTTGTAGCTACTGAGTGGATCGCGCACTCGGCTCATCGCGCGTTGGGCGTTGACTCTACCGACCCGAGATCTTCTGTATCAACCAGAATGCGCGTGTCCGTGAGGCTGTTCGCCGTCTGCCGGGAGCGGGTGCAACGCGACACCATCGAGGTGGAGATCAGCGGGGATTCCGCCGATTTGCCCCGCCTTCGCGCTGCCATCGGACGCGACTTTCCGATGCTCGCGCCGCTGCTCCCGATCGTCCGGGTCGCGGTCAACCATGCGTTCGCGGAGGAGGGCGATCCGATCCGCGCCGGGGATGAGGTCGCGCTGATCCCACCGGTGGCCGGCGGCTCGGGTCTTGGACCGTTCGAGATCCGATCTGCGCCGATCCGTCTCGAGGCCGTGGAAAACGCGGTGCGTCACGGCGGCGCGGGTGCGGTGGTCGGGTTTCTCGGCACGGTCCGCGAGCGCACCGGCGATCACGAGGTGGTCGCGCTCGAGTACGAGGCGTACCTCGAGATGGCCGAGCTCGAGCTGCGAAAGATCGGAGCCGAGATCGCGGAGCGCTGGCCGGGCGCGCGCACCGCGATTCTCCATCGCGTCGGCCGGCTCGAGATCGGCGAAGCCTCGGTCGCCATCGCGGTCTCGGCGCCGCACCGCGCGGACGCCTTCGAAGGCTGCCGACACGCGATCGAGCGGCTCAAGGCGGAGGTACCGATCTGGAAGAAGGAGATCAGAAAGGACGGCAGCGTTTGGGTGGGCGTGGGGAGCTGAGGCGCATCGCCGTCGAGACCGTCGACGAGGCGGGTGTCGCGCGCGGTCCCGTGCGCGTCGCCGGCGTCCTCCCGACCGAGGAGGTGGAGGTCCGCGTCGAGCACGTGGGGAAGCGCGGGGTCGCCTACGCGCGGCTCGCCCGCGTGCTCCGCGCCGCACCCGAGCGGGTCGAGACGCGCTGCCCGCACTTCCTCGACTGCGGTGGCTGCGATTTGCTCCACGCCCCGCTCTCGCTTCAACACGCGCTGGCGCGGGGGCGGATCGCGCGCGCGCTCGGCCTGGAGCTCGAGCGCGTGGAGCCGGTCATCGAGAGCCCGCGCGCGCTCGGGTATCGGGCCCTCGCCAAGCTGGTCGTGGGGCCAGAACGCATCCTCGGATCGTACCGGCCACGATCGCACGAGGTCGTCTCGATGGACGGCTGCCTCGTTCACGCGCCCGAGGCCGAGGTCGTCGTGGAGTCGCTGCGCGCTCTGATCCGCGAGCACGAAGGACCGCTCGAATCTTCGCTACCTCCTGGTACGTGCTTCGCTCGCCGAAGCCGTGAGCGTGGTGACCTTGGTGTCGCGCACGCAGGAGGCGGAGGGCGTCCGCGCGCTCGCCGAGCGGCTGTCGGAGCGGGCCGACGTTTCGCGCATCGTCCTCCACGTCAACGACTCCGAGGGCGACGCTCTGCTCCTCGCCGGCGCGCCCGAGGAGACGCTCCTCGATCGAGGCGCGGCCCGGGAGCGGATCGGACCGGTCTGGCAGAGCTTGCACTCGGGCGCCTTCGTGCAGGTGAATCCGCTGGCCGCCGCTCGGCTCTACGCGCTGGTGGTCGAGCTGGTCGAGCCCGAAGGCAAGCGCATCGCGGACCTCTACTCGGGATTCCGGCGGGCTCGCGCTCACGCTGGCGGCGGCCGGGGCGCGCGAGGTCATCGGTGTGGAGGCGAGCGCGGCGGCGGTGGCGGCGGCGAGGGCGTCGGCGCCGCCGCAGGCCCGCTTCGAGGCCGGCGCGGTGGAGGCGTTCGAGCTACCCGAGGGGCTCGACGCGATCGTGCTGAACCCGCCGCGCAAGGGCGCGTCGGCCGAGGTCGTCGATCGGATCGCCGCGTCCGGCGTTCCGCGCGTCGTCTACGTCAGCTGCAACCCTGACTCGCTCGCGCGCGATCTGAGCCGGCTGGGCGGGCGCATCGACCGCGTCGTCCCGGTCGATCTCTTCCCCAGACCCGTCACATCGAGACAGCGGTGCGCGTCGAGCTGTCGCGGAAGTGAAACCTCTCCGCCGGCCGTTTCTCCGGTGGAGAAGGAGGCGAGATGCAGGTACCGCTTGAATCACCTTCCACCAGGTGGAGCCGTCGGAAGCGATCGAGGCGTACGTCCAGGGCCGCGCCGACAAGCTCGAACGCCATCACTCGCGGATCATTCGGTGTCGCATCGCGATCGAGGAGCCCCACCGCCGCCATCGAAACGGCAATCGCTTCGTCGTGCACCTCGAGGTCTCGGTGCCGGGACGAGTCCTCACCGTGGTGAACGAGCCCGGCGACGCAATCATGCACGAGGACGTCTTCCAGGCGCTCCGCGACGCGTTCGTCGCGATGGAGCGCCAGCTGGAGGACCTCGGACGCTCGACCTGACCGGCGCTCAGAACCGGTCCTAAACCGTTCCGTTCGCTGTTCTGGCATTCGCTGCTCGTCTTGATGGTTCCGGAAATTCTGCTGCCTCCCGTTCCGGAAATTCTGCTGAGCTCAGAGCGATCCTGACCAGCTCGGTCAAGACGGCGAAAGCACGGCGCTCAGTCGAGGAGGGCCCGGTACAGCACCATCCCGAGCCCGTGCTCGTCGAAGGGCTTCTGGATCATCATCGCATCGGGCTCGATGCGGCCCCGCTCGAGCAGCTCCTCTCGCGGATGCGCGGACATGTAGACGACCTTGATGCCGGGGCGGACCGCTCGGAGCTCGTCCGCCAGTTCACGCCCGAGCTGGCGCGGCATCATCACGTCCGTCAGGAGGAGATCGATTAGGGTGGCCGGGTGCATCGCGAGCTCGATCGCCTGCTGGGGGCTGGTCGCCATCAGGGCCGTGTAGCCGGCGCGGCTGAGGTAGTACGCGACCGCCTCGCGGACGAACGGATCGTCCTCGACCACCAGGACGCTTCCGCTGCCCTGAAGGGTGAGCTCCTCCCGCGCCAGCTCCGCGGTCTCAGGGACGGTGGGCAGGTGGATCGTGAACGTGGATCCCGCGCCGACCTGCGTCTCCACCTCGATCCGACCGCCGAGCCGCCGAACCAGCCCGAAGGTGGTCGAGAGGCCGAGACCGGTGCCTTTGCCGACGCCTTTGGTCGTAAAGAACGGCTCGAAGATCCGACGTCGCGTCTCCTCGCTCATCCCGGTTCCGCCGTCTCGGACCGACAGCGTCACCCAGCGGCCTCGATGAAGCTCGTCTTCGGCGTCGGTCGCGATCTCGGCGGTCACAATCTGGAGGAGGCCTCCGTTGGGCATCGAGTCGCGGGCGTTGGTCGCCAGGTTCATCATCACCTGCTCAATCTCCCCGGCCTTCGCGCGGATGCGAGCGCCCGGCGCCGTCGTCTTCGTCTCGACACGGACCGCGTCGCCGACCAGGGTCTCGATCAAGGGCCCGCACGACCTCACGACGGCGTCGAGCTCGAGGGGTTCGGCGTGAATCGGGCGCTTCCGGCTGAAGTCGAGCAGCTGCCGGGTGAGCCCCTCGCCGCGCCGCGCGACCTCGACGACCCGCTTGATCTCCCGATGTCCCGGCTGCGACGGGTCCATCCGCGTCAGCGCCACCGTCGCGAATCCGATCACGCCCATCAGCAGGTTGTTGAAGTCGTGCGCGATCCCGCTCGCGAGCGCCCCCACCGCCTCCATCTTCTGGGCATGCCGGAGCTCCTCCTCCAGCCCGCGCTCCTCGGTGACGTCGGAGAGGACGCCCGCCACGCGGTCTTGATCGACCCCGAAGGCACGGATCCGCACGATGCGCACGTCGTTCGCGCGGATGACGCGCAGCTCGTGGTCGAAGGGGTCGCCCCGCAGGAGGCCGGCGGCCGCGCGGCGCACGCGCATGCGGTCGTCCGGGTGAACCCAATCGAGCAGGGATACCTGCCGCTCCAGGATCGCGCTCGGTTCGACGTCGAGCACATGCGTGATCGCCGGGCTCAAGTAGATCACGCGCCGCTGCGAGGGCTGGTAGACGAAGAAGACCTCGTCGATGTGGTCGGTGAGCTCCTGGAAGCGGGCGGTGGCCTCCCGGAGCTCCTTCTCGATCCGCCGCTTGTCGGTGAGATCGATCATCGTCATGAGACAGGTGTCGCGCTCCGGCGGGACGGTCGAGGCGAGGAGCACGGGAATCGATGTCCCATCGGCCTTCGAGATCCGGAGGTGGAGACGTTCGGGCGTGCGGTCCTGGAAGACCCGCCGGAGGTGGAGCTGAAAGGCGTCCGCGTCCGGCTCGCTCATCAGCCGGGTGATCGCGCGCTGGCTGAGGCGCTCGCGCGACGCGCCCAGCAGATCCTCGGCGGTGCGATTCACCTCGACGATCCGACCAGTCCGATCGAGCGTCACGTAGCCTACCGGAGAAAGGTCGAAGAGGTCGAAGTAGCGCGCTGTGGTCTCCTCGAGCTCGACCTGCACGCGGCGGAGCTCCTCGTTCTGGATCTCGAGCTCGAGCTGGTGAACTTGCAGCTCGTCGATCAGGACGTCCTGCGAACGCTGCTCGAAGAGCTCGACGCGCGGGCGTGTCCCGATCGATTGCTCCGCCTTCCTTCGCAACTCCAAGTTGTCCACGGATTCCCCTCGAGCGACGAGTGACGATCTATGGAACGGGCTTAGCCCCGCATCAAGCCCAACCGACCGAGGCATCGCGCCACGCTCGGCCCCGGTGTGCTCAATCCTGGTGGGCGCCAGCGATGCGCGACGTACTCCTTGAAGGGTGGCCGTGGGGTCCGGGTCACACCGCGGCCGCGTCCAGTCAAGAATGCAAGCAGACTTGCGAAGAGCGCAACCGCCGCGTCGCCCGAGGACCCCGGCCGCCGGAGAGGTCGCAGCGGGCGAATCGAGGCGTTCTCGCGACCGAGTTGAACTCGAAGGCGGCCCATCGTACGAAGGCTCGCGTGACCTTTCCCTCGTTCGACTGGGTGGATACAGAGGACCGTTTTCGCCTGGCGATCATGCCGCGTCCCGACCCGGACCGGCTCGAGGCACACCTGAGCGAACTCAAGGAGAGAGGCGCCGACGTGCTCGTCTCGATGCTGCAGCCGGAGGAGGCCCTCGCGCTGGGGCTCGGCGACGAGGAGGACCTTTGCCGCAGGATCGGGATCACCTTCTACAACCATCCGGTGCCCGACCATCGAACCCCCGAGGACCGCTCGGCGATGGAGGCGCTCGCGCGCGTGCTGGTGTCCGAGCTGGAGGCCGGGCACGGCGTCGTGATCCACTGCTTCGCCGGGATCGGACGCTCGGCGACGATGGCCGCGCTGGTGCTGATCCTCTGCGGTTATCCGCTCGACGACGCGTGCCGGCGGTTGAGCGCCGCTCGGCGGCTGCGCGTCCCGGAGACGCGGGCGCAGCTCGAATGGCTGAGCGAGACCGCGCGCAACTGAGGACTCACTCGCAGCTGTCCGGCGGGAGCCCGGCGATCCAGCCGTAGAGGAGACCCGCGCCCAGATCGTCCTCGAGGCTCCGGCCGATCAGCGGCATCAGCTCGCCGACGACCTCGGTCTGGACGCGATACCAGAGGATGGAGGCGCGCGGATCGCCGGGGACGATGTCGAAGCGCCGGCCGCCGCTGCCCGAGCCGGCCGAGCCCGGCTCCTTGCAGACGCCGAGGCGGAAGAGATCCGTGTTGTCGAAGTCGAGGAAGAGCTGCGAGGTCACACCCTGCGTCGCCCGCGGGTTGTGGCAGTGCGCGCAGTTGACGTCGAGATAGTCCCGGGCCGCCTTCGAGAGGGTGGCGGCGTCGAGGGTGGAGGTCCCGGTGACGGCGAGCGTGGAAAAGTCGAAGTCGCGGCCGATCGTCGAGGTGTCGGTGGGGAGGCCGTCGAGCATGCCGAGCTCGGCCAGGTGCTCGAGCTGGCCGTCGCGGTTCAGGTGGCGCGCCTTGGGCCCGATGATGACCGTGACCTTCTCCCCACCGGCGTCGCTGATCTCGTGGCATGCGAAGCACTGATTGCGTTGCGGGACCAAATACTGCGCCGTGCGGGGGCGGCCGAGCGCGTCGGAGACCTCGATCATGATCGTGCGCCCGCGGACGAAGTAGTCGGCGTCGGACTGATCGTCGCGCCAGAGATACGGATAGGGCCGCCAGCCGTCGGCGTGACGGATGAGGACGCGGGTCTCGATCAGCCGATCGAAGCGGAAGGTCTTGATGATCGCGCTACCCACCGGGAACTCGAAGGCGTCCCGCGCGCGATACTGGATGCGCGCGCCCGGCGGGACGTAGATCGCCCGGTCCTTCCCCGCGAAGTCGGAGAACAGCGGCGTGTTGAGCTGGTAGGGGACGACGCGGTCGTTGTACTCGAGCTCGCCGTCCCGAAGGCGGAAGAAGTTGAACTCTGAGAGGCGCGCGGGCGCTCGGGTGGCGGTGACGTCGACGTGGACCGGCTCGAGCGGCGGCTGGGAGGCGTCCGGCGCGGCGGCGTCCACCTCACCGGCATCGGCCGATACGGCCGCGTCCTCGGCCTGGGCGGCGTCGAGGCCGGCGCCGGCGTCGGGAGGCGCGAGCTCGGGCCCGGCGCAGCCCGCGAGCAAGAGCAGGATGGCGCCGAGGCTCCGCATCAGAACGGCAGCATGACCTCCGGCAGCGGGCCCGCGGTGAAGCTGGTGCAGTCGAACGGCGCGAAAGGCGGCTCGGGGCGGTAGAGGTCGGCGGTCGACGGGATCACCATCATCGCGATCAGCTCCGCCAGATGCGGGAGGCCGAGCACCGCCAGGGTGCCGCCCGTCTCGCTCGTGACGCACATGTGGTTGACGTTCGTGTTGTTCCCGGGGACCGCCGGATCGACGACCTCGCCGATGCCGTCGTAGAGGACGCTGTCGACCGGCCCCGAGCCGGCGAAGAAGTACACCAGGCTGAGCAGCACCCCGAGGGGTCGCGCCGCCTGATCGGCGCCGTCCGGCGCGGTCCCGCCGCCCGTGTGCGTGTTCTCGTGGACCCAGATCTCGGTGGTGATGAAGTTGTAGATCGAGGTGCCGTCGTTCACCAGCACCACGCCGACCGTGGAGCCGCGCACTTGGTCGAGGCGCAGCGCCCAGGCGGCCGTCGAGCTCTCGATCGCCAGCCCGGAGAGCAGCGCGACGTCGGTGGTGTTGTTGTCGGTGTACGTGTTGTGGTCGATCTCCACACGGCGGGAGGCGAGCGCGAAGGTCCCGGTGCCGGCGGGGATGTTGCTGACGGTGGTGCCGCTGGGCGCGAAGTTCGCCCGGTTGTTGGCCCGCACCATGTTGTCGTGGATGTGGATGTCGCGCCCGACGATCGGGTTGCCCGGGAGGTCGAACACCAGGAGGCCGCCGGCGTTGTCCTCGACCAGGTTCTGATACACGTCTGCATACTGGGTGTTCTCGATCTCCAGCCCCGCGACGTTCCGGTGCGCCATGCTTCGACGGACGATCACGTTGATGCTCTGGCCCACGTAGAGACCCGCGTCGGAGGCGTTCTCGGCCACCGAGTCCTCGAGCAGCACGTTCGTGCAGCGCACGGGATAGATGCCGTACGAACCATTGGTCGAGAGCGGTCCGCCCGACCACGTCGTCTTCACGAACTGGATGCGGACGTTGGTGCTGTCCTCGATCCGGAGCGCGTCCTTCTTCGAGTCCGTGATCGTGAGCTGGGAGATCGAGAAATCGTCGCCGACGACGTCGACGCCGTTGCTCTGCGTGGTCTGTGAAGAGAAATCGAGCGTGGTGACGTCGATGCCCTGGCCGGTCAGCGTGATCCCGTTCGCCTGGCGGATGGTGAGCGCGTTGTCGAGCATGAAGCTCCCGGCGCCCAGGACCACCGTGGTGCCGGCGGCCAGCGTGTTGATCGCGTCGATCAGCTCGCCGGTCTGATCAGCGGTGAAGCTGAGACAGGCGCCGGTGACGTCGGCGCAGGAGAAGCGGGGGAACGGATCGGTGCCGCTGTCCGCGACCTCCGCGTCCATGCCGGCGCCGCTGTCGCCGACGCCGGTGTCGGTGACGCCCGTGTCGGTGACGCCGGTGTCGACCCCGGAGTCCTTGGTGCCGGTGTCTTGTTTGTCGCCGTCGCCGTCGCCGTTGCAGGCGAAGAGGAAGAGCGACGCGAGCAGTCCGAGCGCGAGCGTGCAGGGCTTCACGCGCGGGAGCATACCCACTCCGATCGGGAGAGACTACCGGTGCGGGGCCTGCTCGGGGCGGGGGAGCACGTCGTCGAGGTACGTGGGCAGGAAGCGGCGCCGGAGCTGGTCCACGCCGTGCGAGAGGCGTCCCGGCGTGCGCGCGCTCGCACTGCGGAGCGTCTGGTTGGCCGCCGCGCGGATCGTCCGCCCCAGACGGTTGGCCGACAGCGGCTGTCGCCATCGGACCACCTCGCGCTGCGCGCCCGCCCAGAAACGCTCGCGCGCGGCCAGCGAGAGGAGCGCGCCTTCGCGGATCTGGGCACGAGCCTCGTCGCTCAGGGCGAACATCACCAGCGCCTCCTCGAGCCAGGACCCGTGATCCTGGTCCTGATCCATGTGGAGCCAGAAGTATCGGATCTCCCGCTCACCGAAACCGGCGCGCCGGAGGCCCGGGACGATCGCGGAGAACATCGTCGGGATCGCCCACTCGTGCCCCGGGCCGATCGCGCCCAGCCCGACCAGGAACGGCCGCCGGGTGGTGAGCTCGAGGTGCGTGCGGATGAAACCGATCGTGTGCGCGTTGAGCACGGTGCGATCCATCGCCTCGTCGGTCGCGCCCGCGGCCCGCAGGAACGCCAGATAGAGCGTCGAGTGATCGTCGCCCTCGCTGCCCTCGCCGTACTCGTCGATCAACACCTTGGCGAGCCACCGCTTGGCCTCACTGCTGGGCGCACGCACGAGCAGGTTCTCGAGGTAGTGCGTGAAACAGTTGATCAGCGGGTAGTGCTGCAGCGCGAACGTCCGGTAGTCCTCGCGCGTGAACGGCATCGTCGCCAGGCGGTTGAGGAACATGTGATTGACGCCGGGGTGCATCCGGATCTCCTCGCGGAGATCGTGGAGGAAACGGCGTGCGCCGAGCTCGCTCATATCGCCACGACCGGCAGCCGGTCGGCCGGCCGTGCCTCTTCGGGGGCTTCCCAGCGCGTGGTGGCGCGGCCGTCGAGCACGCCCACCTCGTCCGCGAGGTAGGACCGCGGATCGCTGTGCACCACCCGGTTCCGGCGCGCGTTCCAGAGGAACCGAGGGACGTTGGGGAGCACCGACCACCAGAAGTCGGCGCGCCGGGCCACGGTCCTCGGCGCCAGCGCCTTGAGCGTGCTCGGCATCGTAGCCCACAGCTGCTTCGAGAAGTGCCGGTAGAACTCCTCGCGCGGCAGGCGCGTGGGCGTGACCGCGTGCAGGAGATCGTAGAAGCGACGGTCGCGGGTGAGGAGGCGGTCCGCCAGCTGCTTCTCCAGCTGCGTCCCCGGCAGTGGCGTGTGGATGGTGACGATCGGCGCCACGATCCCGAGCGCGTTGATGTAGTCGTACAGGTCCGAGAAGTCCTTCGCCTCGAAGTCGGTGCGCGCCATGAAGATCCCGGTGGACTGGATCCCGTTCTCGCGGAGGACCCCCATCGCGCGGGTGTTGTTGGCCGCGACGTTGGTCTTCCTGAGCGCCGCCAGCGCGTCGTCGTCGTTCGACTCGAAGCCGGAGAGCACGCACATCAGCCCCACGCTCGCGAGGTCGCGCATCAGCTCGGGGTGCTCGGCGATGAAGTCGGTGCGGCCCTGGGTCATCCAGAACTTGTCGATCTTCCGCTCCCGGAGGACCTCGACCAGCCGGCGGAGGCGCTTCTGGTCGGTGAGAAAGTTGTCGTCGAGCAGGAAGACGTAGGGCTCGTCGCACGCGGCCATCTGATCCGCGATCCGCTCCGCCGACAGGTAGCGCGTCCGGCGCTCGTAGAACTCCCAGATCGCGCAGAAGTTACAGTCGAAGCTGCAGCCTCGGCTGGTGAAGATCGAGGCCATCGGCTGCGCGACCGTGAAGAAGTATCGGCCCCGATACCGCTTCACCAGCTCGCGGCGCGGCGGCGGCAGGAGGTCGAGCGAGCGCTGCTGATCCCGCTTCCGCGTCGCGATCCAGGCGCCGCTCTCGGTGCGGAGCTCCAGACCGTCGATCCGGGCCAGCGGGCCGCCGGCCTTCACCGCCGCGATCAGCTCGCTGAAGGTGATCTCGCCTTCGCCCTTCACGATCACGTCGATGAACGGCTCCCGGAACTCCTGGGGCGAGAGGGTGGGGTGATGGCCGCCGACCACGGTGAGGCAGGCCGGCAGCATCGTCTTCGCCGTCCGCAGCACCGCCTTGGCCTGATAGGCGTCGGTGGTCATCGAGGTGGTGCCGACGACGTCGGGGCGAAACCGCGCGATCACGCGGGCGAGGGTGTTCTCAGGCTCGAGGCGAAGGTCCACGATCTGGACCTCGTGATCCGCCACGCCCGCGGCGACCGCGGTGAGCGCGACCGGCTCCGAGAGCCACATGAGATTCTCCAGGCCGAGCCGGCCTTCCTCGAACGGGGCCGGTTGAACCAACAGGATCCGCATGGGCCGCTGCTCAGGAGCGCGTCGGAACATACACCGACTTGGTGTGGCTGTATTGGGCCAGCGCCTCGGCGCCCAGGTCGCGGCCGCGCCCCGCGAGCCCCAAGCCGCCGATCGGGAGCGCGGGCTCCCGCTCATCATAGTGGTTAACCCAGACCATGCCGGCGTGGAGCTGCGCGGCCACGCGGTGCGCGCGGGCCAGGTCCGACGTCCAGACGGACGCCGCCAGCCCGTACTCGTTGTCGTTCGCGATCAGCACCGCCTCCTCCTCGTGCTGGAACGGCGTCATCACCAGTATGGGACCGCCGACGTCCTCGCGGGCGATCCGCATGGCCGGCTTGGCGTCGACGAACAGCGTGGGCTGGACGAACCAGCCGCGGGCCTTCTCGCCGTCGACGTCGCGCGAGCCACCGGCCACCAGCTTGGCGCCCTCGCGCCGGCCCAGCTCGGCGTAGGCGAGCACCCGCTTCATCTGCTCCTCGTCGATCATCGGGCCCAGCTCGGTGTGCTCGTCGAGCTGATCGCCGACCACGATCTCCTTGGCGCGCGACGCCAGCATCTCGGCGGCCTCCTCGTAGAGGGACTCGTGCACCAGCAAGCGCTCGCCCGCGAAGGCGCGGACCGAGCGCGAGGTGAAGATCGAGACCCACGCGGCGCGCACCACCGCCCGCAGGTCGGCGTCTTCGAACACGATCTGCGCGCTCTTGCCGCCGAGGTCGAGGTGGACCGGCTTGAGGTTGCTCTTGGCCGAGCCGAGCACCATCCGGCGCGCCTGCTCAATCAATCCCGAGAAGAAGAGCGCGTCCACGCTCGAGGCGGCCAGCGCCTCCCCGGCCTGCGCCGAGAACCCGGGGACCACGTTGTAGACGCCGGCCGGATAGCCCGACTCGCGCACCAGCTCGCCGAGCCGCAGCACCGTCAGCGGCGCGCGCTCGGGTGGCTTGACCACCACGGTGCACCCGACCGCCAGCGCCGGCGCAATCTTTCGCAGCGTGGCGCCAATCGGCTCCGAAGGCGGCACGACGATCCCGACCACCGCGTGCGGCTCGCGGTGGATCATCCCGATGGCGCCCTCGCCGAGGTCGACGGCGTCGCCGGAGAGCTTGTCGGCCCAGCCCGCGAAGTACCGCAGCGCTCGCACGCCCGATCGCAGGTCCGAGTGCATCACCTCGCGGAACGTCTTGCCGGTCTGGAGCGCCTCGAGGATCGCGAGGTCCTCAATCTCGGCTTCGATCTGATCGGCGAGCGTCCACAGGAGCTGCGCCCGGACCTCGGGGCGCGCGCGCCGCCACTCGTCGTGGAACGCGCGCTGCGCCGTGGCGACCGCCTTCTCCACGTCGCGCACGTTGCCCGCGGGACAGCGGCCGATCGGCTCCTGCGTCGCCGGGTTCACCACCGGGATGGTGGCGCTGCCCTCCGACTCGATCTCGAGACCGCCGACGAAGAGGTGCGGCATCCGATCCTGGTGGATCCGGATCAGCGTCTGGGCGCGCAGTCGACGCTCGCGCATCTGAGGTGGAAGCTACACGGACTCGACGAGCGTCGCCACGCCCTGGCCGACGCCGACGCACAGGGTGGCGACGCCGTGTCGCGCCCCCCGCCGCCACATCTCGTGGAGCAGCGTGGTCAGGATCCGGGCGCCGCTGCAGCCGAGCGGGTGTCCCAGGGCGATCGCGCCGCCGTTCACGTTGATCCGGTCGGTCAGGTCCTCGGCGTCCAGCCGCCGGATCACCGCCAGGGACTGGGCGGCGAAGGCCTCGTTGAGCTCGATGAGGTCGATGTCCTCCAGCGTGAGCTTGTGCCGGGTCAGGAGGCGCTCCACCGCCGGCACCGGCCCGATCCCCATGATCCGGGGGTTCACGCCGACCGCCTGAGAGCCGACCCAGCGCGCCATGGCGGTCTTCCCGAAGTTGCTCATGGCCTCCTTGGAGGCCAGCACCAGCGCCGCCGCGCCGTCGTTGAGCGGGCTCGAGTTGCCGGCGGTGACCGTGCCGTTCTTCCGGAACGCCGGCGCCAGCTTGGCCAGCTTCTCCATCGACGCGTCCGGGCGCGGGGCCTCGTCCTTCTCCGCGATGAGGGCGTCGCCCTTCTTCTGCGGGATCGTGATGGGGATGCGCTCGTCGTCGAACTTGCCGTCGGCCTCGGCCTTGAGCGCCCGCTGGTGACTCTCGAGCGCGAAGCGGTCCTGGTCCTCGCGGCTGATCGACATCTGCTCGGCGAGATTCTCGGCGGTCTCGCCCATGCTCTCCAGCGGGAAGAGGTCGCCCATCCGCTTGTTGGGGAAGCGCCACCCGAGGGCCGTGTCGTAGACGGTCTGGTTGCCGCGGGAGAAGGCTTCGTCGGGCTTGGCCATCACCAGCGGCGCGCGGCTCATGCTCTCCACGCCGCCGGCCACGACGATGTTGGCCTCCCCGCACGCGATCTCGCGGGCCGCGTAGTTCACCGCCGAGAGGCCGGAGGCGCACAGGCGATTGATGGTGACGCCCGGGACGCTGTTCGGGATCCCGGCGAGCAGCGCGCTCATCCGAGCCACATTGCGGTTGTCCTCGCCGGCCTGGTTCGCGCAGCCGATCACGACCTCGTCCACCGCCGCGCCGGCGATCCCCGTCCGATCGAGCGCGGCCTTCAGCGCGTAGGCGAGGAGGTCGTCGGGCCGGACCGACGCAAGCATTCCGCCGTAGCGCCCGACCGGGGTGCGAACGGCGTCGAGGATGTAGACCTCACGGAGCTCCGTCAAAACGAGGCCAGGCTATCACGTCGGGGCGCGATTCGGTGATAGACGATGACGAGTGTGGTCCATCATCGTGCACGGCGGGGCGGGCGTCATCGATCCGGCGCGAGAGCCGATCCACCGGGCGGGATGCCTGCGCGCGATCGACGCCGCGCGGCCGCTCCTCTCGGCGGGCGGCGACGCGCTGGACGCGTGCTGTGCCGCCGTCCGCGTCCTCGAGGATGATCCTGCGTTCAACGCCGGCATCGGCGCGGTCCTCGACGAGGCGGGTCTCCCCGCGCTCGACGCGGCCGTCATGCGTGGGTCGGATCTCGGCTACGGGGCGATCGCCAGCGTCGTCGGCGTTCGGCACCCGATCGATCTGGCGCGCGCCGTCCTGGAGGACGGACGCCACTGCCTGATCGTCGGCGCAGGCGCGATCGCGCTGGCGCGGGAGAAGGGGATCGCGCTCGTCGATCCGGGGACGATGATCACCGAGCAGTCCCGAACGGCGTGGGAGAAGGCGCGCGAGGGCGACACCGTCGGCGCCGCGGCCCGGGACGCGTCCGGCGCGGTGGCGGTGGCGACCTCGACCGGCGGAACCTATCTGCGGCGGGTCGGTCGCGTCGGGGATTCGCCGATCGCCGGGGCGGGGACCTATGCGCGTCGCGATCTGGGCGCGCTCTCGGCGACGGGTCACGGCGAGACGATGATGCGGACCGTGTTCGCCTACTCCGCGCTCCTCTCGCTCTCGGAGGCCGGGTCGGACGCAAGATCTCACCGCGGTCCTCACGCGGGAGCTCGAGGCCGCCACCGAGGCCGCCGGCGGGCGCGGAGGGGCAATCGCGGTGCTTCCGGACGGCCGCCTGGTCTGGGCCCGCAACACGCCCCACATGGGCGTGGCCTGGCAGCGGGCCGGTGAGCCGCCCAGCACGGCATTTTAGCTTGCGGATTCCCAAAGGCCTTGATAGGTCGCCGAGTCTCGTCCGGGCCAACCCCGGGCGTTCAGGAGGAAGTCGTGGCGAAGTGCCAGCTCACGGGGAAGGCGCGGATGACCGGCAACTTGGTCTCGCACTCCAACCGCAAGTCCAGGACGGTTCGTAAGTGCAACATCCGCAGCAAGCGCATCTTCAATCCCGAGACCGGTCAGCTGGTCCGCATGACCGTGTCGGCCCGCGCCCTGCGCACCCTCTCGCGCAAGGGCTGGGACGCGTTCAAGAAGAAGGTCTGAGAAGAACATGAGCGAAGCAGGCAGACGAGATGGCGGCGGAATGCGCCGCGGTAGCGGCGGCGGCGGCGGCGGTGGTCGTGGCCGCGATCGAGATCGAGACGACCGAGGGGATCGCGATCGAGGCGACGATCGGGCGTCCGAGGGTCGCGCCGGCGAAGGCCGGACGCGCCGCGGCAAGCGCAAGGTCGATCCCTTCCTCGTCGACAAGACGCTCAAGATCGATTGGCGTGATGGCCAGCTCCTCTCCCGGTTCATCACCGAACGAGGAAAGATCGTGCCCCGGCGCGTCTCCGGGCTGACCGCGAAGAATCAGCGGAAGCTCAAGGTCGCGATCAAGCGGGCCCGACACATGTCGATCATTCCCTACGGCGGCCATCGCACGGCGCTCCGCAACCTGAGCTAATAAAATGGCCGACTTTTGAGGCTTCGGGCGACCCGGGGGGCCGCGAGATCAGATCCGAAACTGACGACCGCGAGCCGGTCGCTCCATATGGTCTAACGGAATAGGCTCCCACCCTGGGAGATTCAAGAGCTGTATCGTGGTACGGTCCGCGACCGTGGCATCGAAAGGCTCTGTGCTTCCGATCGCCCTACTCATAGCGACGGCCACCACATCGACGTTGTCGTGTGGCCCGAAGAGCGTCGTGGTGAACGGCGTGAAGATGTCCTACGAGGACGGGGCGGGCGTCGTCTATGACGAGGGCAAGGAGGCCCAGAAGGACGGCGACACCACCACCGCCAAGGCGCGCTTCCGGGACGTCATCGAGCTCTTCCCCGAGTCGAAGAAGGTCCCCGACGCCCTGGGCGAGCTGGGCTACCTCTTGTTCGAGGAGGGCGGCTGCACTGCCGCCCGCACGTATCTCGAGCGGCTCGCCACCGACTATCCGCTCCACGCGCGAGGCCGGCAGGCGAAGGAGAAGCTCCAGACCTGCGACGGGACGGCGACGCCGGACAACCCCGTCACCACCTTCGACAAGGACTACAATCAGGCCGCCAGCGACGCCGAGAAGAAGGACGTCGCGTCACGGGCCGCCGACGGGTCGATGGAGGCGGGCGACTACACCTCGGCGGCCCGGTGGCTCCTGAAGGTCCGCGAGCTCGAGTCCGACCCGGCGCAGAAGCACGCGCTCGAGGATGAGATCACCGAGCTGATCGAGGACCGCGTCAGCTTCCGCGGGGTCCGCCAGCTGTACGACGAGACCCGCGGCAGCGACTTCCCCAAGCCGCTCTTGACCTACAAGCTCGGCCGCGTCCTCTACCACGTGCGCGATCTCGACAACGCGAAGAGCACGCTCGAGAGCTACCTGTCGAGCTGGCCCACCGGCCCCTTCGCCGACGGCGCCCGGCAGATGATCTCGATGATCGAGGCCCGCGGCGACGTCAAGCCGAACACGGTGGGCGTGCTCTTGCCGTTGAGCGGGCGGCACCGCAGCTATGGCGAGCTCGGCCTGCAGGCGATCAAGCTGGCGTTCGAGGGCAGCAAGATCGCGCTGGTGGTGCGCGACACCAAGAGCGACAGCGCCACCGCCTCCGAGATGATGCAGGAGCTGGCGCTCCAGGAGGGCTCGATCGGCGTCATCGGCCCGCTGTTCTCGTTCGAGGCCGAGCCTGCGGGCGCCAAGGCCCAGCAGCTGGGCGTGCCGTTGATGACGATCAGCGTGGGCGAGGCGCTGGCCCAGCTCGGGCCCTACGTCTTCCGCAACGGGCTCACCAACAAGGTGCAGGCGGAGGCCTTGGTCCGCTGGGCGATGGACGTCCAGGGGATGAAGAAGTTCGCCATCCTCTATCCGCGTCACCCCTACGGCGAGGAGCTGCTCAACTACTTCTGGGACGAGGTCGAGAAGCGAAAGGGCGAGATCCGCGGCGTCGAGTCTTACGCGATGGGCGACACCACCTTCACCTGGCAGGTGAAGCGGCTGGTGGCGCGGGATCAGCTGGGCACGCGCGCCGACTACCGCAAGGCTCGGCAGGACTGCGCCAAGCAGCCCGACAGCTACCGGCGGGCGCGCTGCGAGGATGACGTCAAGAAGAACGTCAGCCCGATCGTCGACTTCGACGCCCTGTTCATCCCCGACTACTACCAGAACGTCTCGATGATCACGGCGGCGCTGGCGGTCGAGGACGTGATCGTCGAGCAGGACCCGCGCCGGCTCAAGATCATCGAGAAGACGCTCGGGCGCGAGGTGAAGCCGGTGACGCTGCTGGGCGCCAGCGGCTGGTACAGCGATCAGCTCCTCGAGCGCGCCGAGCGCAACGTCGAGAACGCCGTGTTCACGGAGGCCTTCTTCGCCGAGGCCGACGACAAGCGGGTCGACGAGTTCGTCCGCAACTACAAGAAGAAGTACGATCGCGCGCCGGCGCTCTATCCCGAGGCGCTGCTGTACGACACCGCTCGGATCTTCCGCACCGTCCTCGAGAAGCAGCACCCGCAGACCCGGGAGGCCTTCCGCGCCGCGCTCCGCGATCTCCGCGACTTCCCCGGGGTCACCGGGAACATCTCGTTCGCGAACGGCACCGACGCCGAGCGTCGCGTGAAGCTGATCCGGATCAAGAACGGAAAGTTCGAAGAGATCCCGCCGGTGAAGACCGAGGTGAAGAGCGGAAAGGGCTAGCGCGGCGGCGCTCGCGTGCGGATCCTCCGGCCCCTCCTCCTGTTCGCCGCCACCATCGGCACGACCTGCTGGGCGCTCGGCTGGGCCGGCGGGCTGACGCTGATGGCGATCCTCGTCTCCCACGAGATGGGGCACTACCTGACGGCGCGGCGACACGGTGTCCCCGCCTCGCTCCCGCACTTCATCCCCATGCCGCCGTTCTTCCTGCTGGGCACGCTCGGCGCGGTGATCAGCATGCGGACCGATCGGGCCACCCGGAACCAGCTGATGGACATCGGCGCCGCCGGGCCGATCGCCGGCTTTCTGGTGGCGGTGCCGGCCATGATCGCAGGCGTGATGCTCTCGAAGGTCGCGCCCATCTCCGGGCCGACGGCCTATCTCGGCGATTCGATGCTCAGCTACGTGATCACCGAGCTGCTCGCCCCGGCGCGACCTCCCGGGACCGATCTGATGGCCCACTCGGTCTTGATGGGCGCCTGGGGCGGGTTCCTGGTCACCGCGATCAACCTGATCCCGCTGGGTCAGCTCGACGGCGGACACGTGCTCTACGCCTTCTCACCGCGCGCCTCTGAGGTCTGGATGCGCCGGATCTACAAGCTGCTGATCGTCCTCGGTGTGGTCGGCCTCCTGGTCCACGTGCCGTTCATGCTCCCCGAGAGCGTGGAGGTACCGCCGGCGCTCTTGACCGTGCTCCGGCCCTTCCGGCCGTACATCACTTACGCGCTCCTCATCTGGGCTCTCTTCGGCCGCTTCACCGGCCTCCGCCATCCACCGGTCGTGGACGAGACCGAGCCGCTCACGCCGCGCCGGCGCTACACGGCGTACGCGTGCCTCGCCATCATGCTGCTGACCTTCATGCCGAGCCCTATTTGGATGGACCGCGGTGAAAGTCCGGTGACGACGACGTCTTCGCCTTCGCCTGACGGAGGAGACCGAGCTCCACCAGGAGATGCACCAGAATCAGCGCCGCTCGCTCCTCCAGCGGAGCGCTGAGCAGCCACTCGCCGATCGTGTCGTACTGGGGCAGCACCTTGAGCCAGCTGATCTCGGACGGGCTCAGGTTGAGGTACGCCGTCACCGAGTCGAAGTCGGATGAGCGAGAGTAGGCGCAGTCGAGGTACGGCGCGATCGCGCGCTCCAGATCGCGGTTAGAGCGGGTCCGATCGACGATCAGAGGGAGGAGACCGTAGATGGAGGTCGCGAACGGTCGCGTGCTGTTCGGCGGCGTGGAGGCGTCGAAGGCGAAGTGGCCCGAGCTCCAGGCGAAGATCGTCTCCAGCCGGAGCGTCATGACGAACGCCCGGCAGCGATCCACGTCGACGTTGGCGCGCCGGCTGAGCACGTACTCGAGCGGGCGCTGCTCCGCGATCATCACACGCAGGCAGTCGTCCAGCTGGTTCGGTCGGACCAGGCCGTGCTGCACCAGCAGCGTCTGTGGCTGGAGCTCAGGATCGCTAGCGCCGACATAGGTGGGCTGGCCGTGGAAGAAGTGGACCTCGCGCCGGGCCGCCGGCGGTAGCGAGGCCTTCGCGACCACCAGCCGTCCGGTGACGCGCTGGCGCGCCATCTCGCCCAGCAGCGAGATGATGCTGCGGCCTGACAGCGATCCCGAGACGGCGCCCCGGGGCATGAACGTATCGGGGGTCCCGATCTCCTGGCCGCTCAGCTCCAGGAACTGGGGCACCGAGATCCAGTGGATGCCGTCGCTCCCGATCGAGACGCTGCTCCCGGAGAACTCGAGGTGCGATCGAACCTTCTCCATCACCTCGGTGAGGTAGAGCGGGCCGAGCTCACCCGTGCTGGTCTTGAGGTAGTAGGCGGGTCCGGGTTGTCCGGAGAAGGGTTCGGTCACGTAGTTGCGGAGGATGTCGCCGGTCTCAACGTTGCCGGGGCCGCCGGGGATCGGGATGCGGGTCTCGGTCGTCTTGATGAAGTCGCTGGTGTCGTTGTTCCCAGGCCTCGCTCGGATGGGCGCCTTGGGTGCGGGTGCGACCGGTTTGCCCCGGACGATCGAGTAGTTTCCGGAGTCCCAGGTGTCGAGGAGCATCGGCGGCGGTGTGCGATCGTCCTCGGGGACCGGTACCGCGACGACGTCGGGCGTCGGCGTGGCCCAGACCCCGGAGTCGCTGATCACGTCCCAAGGCGACAGCTCGAGGATCGGCTCTTCGCGAACCTCCTCCACGTCGATGATCAGATCGTCGGCCTCCTCCGCCGGATCGTCGAGGAGGGCACGGATCGCACGCTTGACCTCGCCGGCGGACAGCTGCGGCTTCACGCGGCGCAGGAGGTCGAGCAGCATCGCCTGCATCTCCTGAGCGCTGGAGAGTCGCCGCCTCGGATCGACGTCGAGGCCCGACACCACGATCCGATCGAGCTCGCGCGGAATGTCGTGCGCGTACATCGAGGGCGGGACTCGCGGATCGAGGCAGACCGAGCGGATCATCTCGACGTTCGTCTTTCGTTTGAATAGACGACGCTGCGTCAAGCACTCCCAGAGCACGACCGAGGCGGCGAAGACGTCGATCCGATGATCGAAGCCTCTGCCCTCGAAGAGCTCCGGGGCCATGTACGGCAGCTTGCCTTTGATGTGATCGTCGAGCTCGGGTGTCGTCGTGGTCCCCTGCTGCGCGATGCCGAAGTCGCCTAGCTTCACGTCGCCCTGTCGCGACAGGAAGATGTTGTCCGGTGCGACGTCGCGGTGAATGATGTTGCGCGGTCGGCCGGCCTCGTCGCAGAGATCATGCGTGTACACCAGGCCTTCCAGCACCTCACAGACGATGTGAAGGCTGAGCCAGGGAGGTACGCGCAGGCCACCCCGGGCGGCGCGCTTGAGCGCACGTCGCAGGTCGGATCCCGAGATGTACTCCATCACGATCAGCAGCTCGCCCTCGTGCTCGAGAAATTCGAAGACCTGCACGATGTTTCGATGCTGCACCTCAGCAGAGAGCCGTGCTTCCGCGACGAACATTCGGACCACTTCGGGGATGTCGCGGTAGCGTTGCTTCAGGCGCTTGACGACGACGGACTTGGCAAAACCGGCCGATCCGACAAGGCGTGCCCGGTACACGTCGGCCATGCCGCCAGATCCGATCCGATCGAGAAACTCGATTCTTTCCGGGCGCTGCTTCATGGCGCGCTTGGTCTACACGAAGATACGACGTGCCACGAGAAGTTGGCGATGTATCCGCGGCTGGTCGGTCGGTCGCTTGTGCAGACGCGTCTCACTTTTCGGCCCAGAAAACGGTGTACTCGCGTCGCGTCGATCACGTTCGCCGGCATCGATGCAAGCCGAGTTGACGACCCTCCAAGGGAAGCACGTATGCGTTTGGGACACCGCCCGGACTACTTGCGGACGAGCAGGACATGCCCGACCCGCGCGTGCTTCTGGGAGTCCTCTACCTTCTTGATCCGTATGACCGAGAATGCCAGCTGCTCGAGCCAGGCGGTGAGGCTCTCCAGCTTGTAGCGACGGCTGTACAGCATCGTGCACGCGCGCCGCTCATCCTGGAGCACCAGATCGTGACAGAAGTTGATCGAGCCGGGAATGCGGGCCGAGTCGTCGTCCTCACGCATCCAGATACGCATCTCCACATCGCTCGGCTTGCGTCCGGTGGCAGCCTCCCACCGCCGGTACGGGCCCTCGAGGAGGAGGCGCCGGTTGGCCTCGGCCGCGGTGATCTCGCGATCGCCGGTCGTCAACAGATAGAGCGGATCCTTCTCGATCGGGTCGAGCCGGAGACCTACCTCGATCCACACCAGGTCACCGGGGCGGACGATCTTCCACAGCTTCTCCCGCACGAAGATCTCTTCGTCGCGGAGGTTGCCGAAGACGTTGCCCAGCATCAGGACGAGCCGCGTACCGTCCCGCTCCTTCTGCAGCGTGGAGGGCAGGCGTCCGAGGAAGCTCAGGTTCCCCTCCTCGAAGTCCGAGCAGAAGCTCTTCACGCGGTGCCGCGTCCGCGAGCCGCTCCGCCCCTCTTCGCCGAGGAGCTTCTGGGCGCCGATGCCCGCGGTGACGAGGAGCGGGATGGAGACGTCCACCGGCGCGTAGCACATCCAGGGCAGCCGCTGGTCGGCCTGCTTCTCCAGGTCGAGCAGCCGCCGGAGCAGCATGAGCTCCTTGCCGCCCTCGCCGGGGCCGAGGCTGACGAGGTCGAGACCCCGCGGGGCGCCGCGACGGCTGAGACCGACGGCGTCGGCGATCGGGCCCTTGGTGCGTCCGTTCTCGTCCCGCGTCAGATCGAGCCAGGCGTCGGCGCAGCTCTCCACGCCGCTGAGCCAGGCCGCCTGCTCGTAGCCGCGGCCGATCAGCTTCTCCCACGCGAGCGCGCCCATCGGCTCGTAATAGAGGAATCGATGTCCGAGGTAGTCGTACGCGACGCGATCGCGGAACTGGCGCTGGAGATCGGACGGTGAGCTGCCGTCCTCGATCTCGATCGGGCTCAGGCGCGTCCCGTGCTTCACGGCCCCGGCCTGCTCGGCCATCGCCTCCAGCTGAACGGCGAGGTTTGCCTTGATGCCTCGGAGCTTTTGGGGCTTGAACTCCTGAACCGCCCCACCTCGCCAGTTTGCGACGTTCTCCGGGCTGACGCCCGCCAGCTCGGCGACGTCCTTGTCGGAGGTGTAGCCCAGGAGGTCCGCCACGTGGAGGAACAGCTCCATCAGCTGGCTCGGGCCTTCCTTCTTTCTCTTGGTCGCCATGTTTTTTCTGGAGGGGGTCCGTTCTTTCGTCATCGGCCCTCCGTTTTCCGGCGCCGTCCCCCGTCCTGGAAGACCAACATCCTCCGAGAAGGCCGCTCTCGGCAACTCACAGGGAGGACAGAATATGAAGACGATGGGATGGACGGGGCCCGTGTGGGCCATGGCGCTGCTCGCGGGGGGCGTCCCGGGCTGCGCGATGGACGATGACCTGGGGACCGCGCCGATCGGCGTGACCCAGAGCGATCTCGATCGGCTGGGCGCGCACGCGCAGCTGACGCTCGACGCGACCGACGCCTCCTACCTGCTCGATCAGTCCGTCCGGCCCCTCGAGCTCGACCGCGTCAACCTCATCTGCCCCAACGGCGCCACCATGCCGCTGCGCGGATGGCTCGACGCGCGGAGCGCCGAGCTCAGCGCCGACCTCGGGAGGCTCGACGTCCTGTTCATCGGGCAGACGCCTCCCGACTGCACGGTGGGCCGCTGCGACTGCCAGGAGTGCGACCTCTGCCCGGACGGTCTCTGGGTTTGCTACAACACCTGCGGCGAATCGTGGAACAACGCGCAGCGCCAGTGGGACGCCGAGCACCAGGATCCCCGCGTCGACCATCCGAACACCCCGCCCACCGATCCGAATGATCCCGGCGATCCGCCGCCGGATGACGGCACCGGGGGCGGCGGCGGCGAGGGCACCGGCGGCGGCGGCGGCGGCGGCGACGGGACCGGTGGGGGCGGGGGCGGTCACGGCGGCGGCAACGGCGGCGGCGGGAGCTCCGGGGGCGGCGCGGCCGGCGGTGGCTCCGGCGGCTCGTCCGGGGGCGGCGCCGGCGGGGGGCGCAGCAGCGGCGGCGGGATCGGCGGCGGTTACTAGGAGCGTGTAGCGCGTAAGCGCTCACGCGACCTCGGTCCGGGTCCCGGTCCCGGTCCGGGTCCCGATCTGAAGATGGCTGCCTTGAGTCAGACGCTCGCGACGGTCGCGAGCTTCGATCGGTAGAGCTTGAGCAGGTTGTGGGTGAGGCAGACGAGCGTCCACTCGGCTCGTACCTTGAAGAAGGAGCGGAGCGAGAACCGGCGGAATCCTCGTGCCCCTTTGATCTGTCCGAGCGCCGGTTCGACGATACTCTTCCTGCGGGCGTAGTGTTCGGGTCCAACAGCGATGTGGGCATCGATCTGATTGTTGTCGCAGAATTCGATGTTGGTCGCGCTCAGATAGCCGTTGTCTGCCGTCATCTTCCGCGGAGCATCGCCGCAGTTGCCGAACACATCACGGAGCATCGGGACGAGGTGTTGCTGATCAGGTGCCTGGTTGCTGACCCCTTCGGCGACAATCACCTGAGCGTGCTCATCTACGACAACTTGGGCATTGTAGGCCTGGAGGTACGCTCCCTCCTTCAACATGATCCTGCTGTCTGAGTCGGTGAAGTTCCTCTGAGCGTTGGGCCTCGGTGTGCCGTCCACATTTGCAGGAACGCGATGATGCGGCCATCCATCACTTCGTTCAGTTGGGTCTGGGGATGGTTCGAGCTGGTCAGCCTGCGCTCTTGCCTTCTCGGCTCGAGTTCTCGCTCGCTTCTGCTCCACCCGATCCACAGAGCATCATCCGCTTTGCTCTGCTGCTCTTCGGCTTGCCTGCGCAATTTCTCCGCGCGAGCCCTGGCGGCATCCTGTTCCAGCGCAGCCTTCGCTTCTCGAATGCGGGCAAGGCGGGATTCACGGCGAGCGAGCTCCGCTGGGATGTCCTCTTCAGTCTCTTCAACGCCCAGCCGCTCGTCTTCCTCTTGGTCGATCGTGCGCGCTCGCTCCAGCAGTTCTTCGATCTGGCAAAGCTTCAGGGCTTCCAGGAAGAGCGCTTTCAGTGCCTCCAGGTGGACGAGCCGAAACTCGTTGATCGTCGTGAAGTGGGGATGACTTTCTCCAGCCAGCACCCGGAATGGAATGTCTTCGTAGGTCGCCCGCGCGATCCTCCGCGACGAATAGATGCCGGTGCAGTAGGCGTACAGAAGCAGCGCGATCATCATTCGAGGCGAGTACGGTCGCTCGCCTCGCGGGTCCTTCTCGGAGTCCAAGAACGGTATTGCTTCGCCACGAAACCATGGGATCAAGTCCAGGCGTCGAAGTCGATCCGCCCAACGATCGATTCCAGACGAAACGACCTCCAAGAACTTCTGCTGGTCAAAGTGGACGAGCTACCGCAAGCTAGCTTGCATGGTCACTTTCGATCACGAGAAGCTCGTGGTCTACCAGCTCGCCGTCGAGTATGCCGACATCGCTGAAGAGATCGCACAAGAACTGCAACCCGGTCACGCTCACGTCCGCGATCAGCTTCGGCGGGCATCCGATTCCATCGTGAACAACACCGCCGAGGGCGCCGGAGAGTTCAATCCACCTGAGAAGGCTCGCTTCTACCGGATGGCACTTCGCTCTGGCACCGAAAGCGCTGCCTCACTCCACACCTGCTTGAGGCGCCGACTCGCCAACGAGCAGAAGGTCCAAGCCGCCAGAGCCAAGCTCAAGCGCGTTGTCGAGAGGCTCACGCGCCTCATCAAGTCGATGAACGCACGCCGGGCTGCATGATCGCCATCGGGACCGGGACCCGGACCGGGACCCGGACCGGGCTCGCGGTAGCGCTACGCGCTACACGCTCCTAGACGGCAGCGAGATCAGATCCGAACTGACGGCTGCGAGCTGCGAGCTGTCGACGCGGGGCTGCGCCAGCACGGAATTCAAGTGAACTCGAGCGTTTGAGGCGCGGCCTCGCGAAGACGATCGATTCCGGGCCGCTCCGCCAAAGCGCCGAATTTCCAGCCGTGATAGGTGCTCTCTCTCGGAGCACCCGCTCGGATGCTGAGAAAGCTGGTCGGCTACGCGGCGTACATGTTCGGCGCGAACAGCGTGACCTCGCTGCTCACGCTGGGCGTGACGATGCTCGGGATGTCGACGCGCTCGAAGGAGGCGTTCGGCGACTACGCCCTCTACGTCCTCATCTACACCACCGGCCAGTCGCTGTTCGTCCTCGGCGCCAACGCTGCGATCCAGCGCTACACCGGCGGCGACAACGAGAACCGCATTCGCTTCGCGAAGCTCGCCTACGTGGGCTTCTTCATCCTCCTGGCTGCCTCGCTGGTCCTCGGCGCCGGGCTCTGGTCTGTGACCCATCGAACGGTGGTGGCCATGGGCTGCCTGGGTGTGCCCTGGGTCGTGATCTTCTTCTGGGGCCGCTACATCGTGCGCAGCACCCTGGAGGCGCGCCTGGAGGCGCGGATCATGGTGGTGGGCTCTCTCTCCAACTCGGTCTTCCAGTTCATCCTGCTCACGTTCACCGACTGGCGGGACGCGCTGATCTTCGGCGACGTCCTCGCCCTGATGATGTCCGGCCTCGTCGCGCTGATCCTCATCCCCGCCGGCGTGCAAGCGAGCTTTCGACAGATCGTGAAGACCCGCGTCCCCGCCGAGTTCTGGCGGGAGAGCTTCAAGTTCGCGATTCCGCTGTGGTGGGCCGGGCAGGTGTTCCAGGCCCGCGCGGCGCTCGATCGCTTCAGCACCCGCATCATGCTGGGCCCGCGCCCGCTCGGCGCGTACCAGGCGGTCGTCACCATGTGGCAGTTCGTGGCCAAGCCGATGGACTTCTTCGGTCAGGCCGTCCTGCCCGGGCTCGCCTCCTCGAAGGAGGAGGAACGCGACCTCCTCTATCGTGAGATCGTGCGTGTCGCGTTTCTCACCTTCTGCGTCATCAGCATCGCCGTGGGCGCCGGCATCCCGCTCCTGTTCCAGTCGATCGACTTCGTCTTCGGCTTGCTCGGACGGGAGAGCCCGCCGATCCAGGTCAAGTACGCCGAGGTGCCGCCGCTGTTGATGCTGGCGGTCCTCGCGATCCCGGCCACCGCGGTCGAGATGTGTGCGAACCAGTACGCCGTCATCCTCGGTCGCCAGGGCCTGGTCTTCCGGGCGCAGGTCATCACCGTCATCACGCTGGCGATTGGTCTCTACCCGCTGATCGAGCTCTACGGGATCATGGGTGTGGTGATCGCCGGCGACGTCGCCGCGGTCGCCAATGCGCTCACGTTCGTGATCGGCCTGTGGGGCCTCCGCACCGCCTCCATGCGCACGACGCTCCGCTGGCTGATCGCGACGCAGATCCTCACCATGGTGGCGATGGCGCCCGTCTGGTGGTTCCGCGGGATCCAGTTCGATTGGCTCCTCGCCGTCCCCGCCGTCGCGATCTTCGTGATCGGGGCGATGGTGGTCCGCATGCTCAGCTTCGAGGACTTCCGCCGGCTCGCCCGCTCCCTCAAGAAGCGCCAGCTCGCGCCCGAGACCGGCGATGCCTGACAGGCACTCGCTGGCGGTTCTCCTCCTCCTCACCGTGCTGGCGTTCGGCCTCCGCTTGAGCCGGCTCGACTGGTCTTTCTCCGGCGACGAGACCACGACGATCGAGGAGGAGGGCGTCCTCTTCCGCGGCCTTCCGGCCGACCCGTCCAGCCAGCTGTACAAGCTGCCGCGCGTGAACCCGCTCGGATATCTCGTGCACCACGTCGGCTATCTCCTCTTCGGCTTCGACGAGCGCGGCACACGGACCTCCTCCGCGATCTTCGGCGCGCTGCAGGTCGTGATCACGTTTCTGCTGCTCGAGGGGCTGCTCGGACGTCCGACCGCGTTCGCAACGGCGGCGTTGATCCTGACCTGGCCCGATCATCTGGTCGCCAGCCAAGACAATCGCTTCTACATCGTGGCCGCCTTCTTCGTCTGGCTCGCGCTCTTGCTCGGCGGACACGCGGTCAAGCGGCGCTCATGGCGGTGGTTGCTGGCGGCCTCGGTCGCCGCCTGCCTCGGCATCCTGAGCCACGCGGTGCAAGGGCTGGTGCTCGGCACGCTTGCGAGCGGGGTGCTGGCGGCCGCCTGGGCCGAGAAGCGACGTCCCGACACGCGCATGCTGCTGGTCCTCGGTGGGACCGGCGTGGCGGTGCTCCTCTACTTCGTCCTCCGCCTGCTTCCGCTCGTCAGAGGTTGGAACGAGGGCTCGAGCTGGGGCTACTCGACGTCGCATGCGATCCTCGCCGCCGCCAGCAGCGTCGGTGTCCCGCTGGCGCTCCTGGTGCCGGCCGGCGCGCTGCTCCTGTTCCGGCGTCGCACCACGCAGAGCTGGTACTGGCTCGCGTGCTCGCTGTCCTGGGTATTCATGGTCGTCGTGCTGCCGAGCTTCGTCGTCTATCACCCGCCGTATGCGTTCCCGCTGGAGGCAACGGCCTACGTGCTGGTGGGTGCGCTGTTCGGCGAGATCTACGATCGGCTCCGCGAGCAGGGCGCCCTCATCGCGACGTCGTTCATCGGTCTGGTGGTGCTGATCAACGTTCCGGGCGTCGCGAGCCACCTGATGGACGGCTCCCGGTACGACTATCGAAGTGTCGCGGCGCAGCTCGTTCAGATGCGGCGCGAGGGCGATCGCGTGGCCGCGCGCTCACCCGATCTGCTCAAGCACTACGCGCCGGCGATCGGCGCCGTGGAACCGATCTACGTGGACCAGCCGCGCGCCGCCTATGACGCGCTCCTCGACGGCGCGCCGCGAACGTGGGTGGTGGTCCACCAGGGACGGTCCGGCTTGCCCGGAGGAATCGAGAATTTCCTCGACGAGCGCTGCGGCCTGAAGGCGGGCGTCGAGGTCCAGCGTTACGACTACTATCAGTTCCGCACGGCCCTCTATCTCTGTACCAAGACCAGCAGCGCGGCGGGGGCCCGGTGACCGCGTCCACCCCGCCGTTCACGGACGTGGGACGGTCCTCACGGACGATTGCGGGCGCCCGGTGATCGCGGCGTAGGTCTGGATCTCCGTCTTCTCCTGGATGCGTAGGTTGTTCCGGTAGCGCGGTCCGGGGTCGCAGGTGAGCGGCGCCTGCCAGCGGCTCCGTATCCACCACAGCGCCGTGAAGCGGGCGAGCGGCTTCTCGGCGAGCTCGAGCACGCGCCGCTCGTCTCGGCGTCCCACCTCGACGAACCAGCGCTGGACCTCGGCGCCCGAGGAGATGCGGAGCGCGGTGGTCGGGCCTTCGCGCCGGACCGTCTGCGCGGTCACCGCTCGGAGCAGGTCCATCGGATCCTCGCGCACACTCGGAGGCAGGAAGATGTCGCTCGGGAGATCGGCGGTCGGCGACTTGGGGGCCAGCGCGCCCCGGGCGAAGACGTCGACGCGCAGGTTCTTGCCGATCGTGACGTGCGGCGCGGCGAAGCCGAGCGGGAGCGAACGCGTGTCGGCGGCGATGCGGATCGGCGGGGTCCAGAACCCGCGGAGCTTTCCCGGCGCGGGCCCGATCAACACCACCACCCGCCGCCCCTCCCGAACCGCCCGTGTCAGGGCGCGGCTGCTGTCCTCGTCGAGCGTCACGCCGGGCAGGGACGCGGCGAGCTGGTCGGCTCGCTGAGGCGCGATCACGAGGGCGCGATAGCCGAAAGGCGATGGGCTCCGGACGGTCGGCCAGAAGTCGGAGTGCTCCGGCGTGCCCGGCTCGGCAGCGCAGGGATCGATCGGCGCGACGGTCCGCAAGCGGGGCGCCGTCGCGTGGTCGAGGTCGTCGAAGATCGCCGGCTCGACCACCTCCGCGGTGACGCGGTCCCCGGGCACCGGAAGCAGCAATGCAACCTCTCTTGCACTTCCGTCGAGGCGCGCCCGCACGGTCCACGTACCGGGTTCCACCAGCACCTGGAGCTCCGAAAGTGTAGCTCTTCGGTCGCTCGCGACGCGGACCATCGCAGACGAGGGTAGGGCGATCAGCAGGGACACCCAGACGATCGCGGCGCGGAGCACCGCGCCTAGTGTTCTTCGCGCCTTCGTGCTTGCCAAGGTCGGGCTGAGCCCATATCGACCGCACGCGATGGGTCGCACGCGCTGGAGCACGGAGGTCGCCTACTCCGGCCTCACGCCCGAGGGCACGGTCCGTCTCTACCGGGTCGCCGAGTGGCTCCAGGAGGCCGCAGTTCACGCGTCTCGCACCGGCGGCTATCCGCCGTCCAAGTACGAAGAGATGGGCGCCAGCTGGTTCGTGCAGGATCTCGACGTCGTGATGGATCGGCCGATCGAGTATGGCGAGCGCATCACAGTGGAGACCTGGGTCTCCGATCTGCGGCGCTTCCGGACCCATCGCGAGTACCTGGTCTTCGACGCCGACGAGCGCGTGGTGGCACGAGGGCGGGCCGATTGGCTCTTTCTGCAGCAGGATCCGATCTCACGCCGGGTGAAGCCGATGATCCCCGACGGCGCCATGAAGGCCGCGTTCCCGATCGTCGACGACCATGCGATCCACGATCACCTCGACCTCGCGCTCCCGGACGCGCCGCCGCGCATCGAGATGCCGCGCCACGTTCGCGCGACGGAGCTCGACCGGCACGCGCACGTGAACCACACCGCCTACGTGGCCTGGATCGAGGATCTCGACCTCCCCGTGCGACGCGCGCGCCTCCGGTTCGAGAAGGACGCCCGCCCCGGCGACGAGCTTTTGGTTCGGGCCTGGTTCGATGGTCGTTCCGGCACCGGCGAGGCCCGCCGAGGCGATACGCGCATCCTGACGGCCGCCTTCGCGGGCTGAGACCTCCGTCCCACTGATTTCGTTGCGAGCCTCGCAACGTTCTCGACCCTATGTCCGATAATGTACTCAAATAGAATACCTTTAGGTATTTCTCCTATTTTTTGCCTCCGGAAAGGGTTCACGCATGACCATCACAGGTTTGGGAGCACGCAACGTTCAGCAACAGCAGCAGGCCGACGCCGTCGAGCCGGCGGCGGGAACCGCGGAGATCCAGCCGCACGCGGGCGCCACGCAGGGCCACAACGTCCTGCTCGGGAACGTCGCGCCGGAGGCGATCAACTTCACGAACGATCCGGCCCGGTTCGGCGTCGCGCTCGACAAGAAGATCGCGAACCTCGCCCTCAAGGGCGCCGCCAAGCAGCGGCCCTGGGCCGACACGTACTGGCCCACCTACCAGGACGGGATCAACCACCGCTGGCAGAACACCGGCGACTTCATGCGGGACCTCTCGCCTGCGGAGAAGTTCGACGCCGCGTTCAACGGCTGGGATCCGGAGTCGGTGCGCGGCCTCAAGCCGTTCTCGGCCGAGTGGGGTCAGTTCGACAAGCCGTTCGACGCTGCCTACTACGAGAAGCTCGGACCGCTCGCGAAGCAGTGCAGCATGTACCACGGCAACAAGCAGACGCGCGACGCCTCCGCGGCCGGCAAGCTCAACTCCGACGGCACCGCCAAGAGCGGGAAGGAAGAGGAGGCCTACGGCGGCATCCAGACGTGGTGGGGCCTCTGCCACGCGTGGACGCCGGCCTCGATCCGGGAGAAGGAGCCCCAGCACGCGGTCGTACACAACGGCGTCACGTTCGAGGTGAGCGACATCAAGGCGCTCCTCATCGCCTGTTACAACAGCTCGAACTCCACGATGATCGGTCTTCGCAACGAGGATCGAAACATCGACCTCGACGACCACGGCCGCCCGAAGAAGGAGGACGCGCGCGACATCAACCCAGGCACGTACCACCTCCTGCTGAGCAACCTGCTCGGCCGCGACGGTGTCGCGTTCATCGAGGACCGCATCGCCGACTTCCAGGTCTGGAACCAGCCGATCGCGGAGTACCGCACCACGCAGATGGATCCGATCTCGAAGGCGGACGCGGCCCAGCTGGTTGGGGCCGCCGATCCGAACTATCCGTACGATCCCCAGGCGACCCAGTTCTTCCACGTGAAGACCGAGGTCGACTACATCTCCGAGTCGTCGCCCTCGACCCGCCCCAACGCGGACAATGACGCGCAGGAGCGGACCGATCCGTACGAGTACCTCCTCGAGGTGGACGCGAACGGCGACGTCATCGGCGGTGAGTGGCTCGGCTCCAGCCGCACGCAGCACCCCGACTTCCTCTGGTATCCGTACAAGGACGGCGGCGTCCCGTTGGCTCCGCAGGTCAGCCTGGAGCAGGTCCGCGTGCTGCTCGAGAAGTCGCGGCAGGACGCGCCTCCGGTGGACGGCGGCGTCAAGGTCGAGGAGTCGGTGCAGCTGAAGGCCGGCGAAACCAAGGAGCTCGCTCCGATCACCGTGCAGAACGCGGGGACCCTCGAGTTCCTCTCGACTGGCAGCGGCGACCTCGACACCTACGTCCGCATCGGCGCGAAGCCGACCTTCGACCCGCAGAGCGGCGAGCCGAAGGAGGTCAGCATGTCGATGTACGAGCCGGGGTCCAAGGAGCGGAAGACGCTCAGCGTGAACGCGGGCGACCAGGTCTACGTGACGATGCGCGGCTACGAGGACAACACGCGGGCCACCCTCAAGATCACGCAGCTCGCGTAGACGGATCGAGGCGATGGCGAACGTCGACCGCACGTCGCGCGACCCTCGCCTCGTTCCAGCTCACCTCGGGCGGATCGAGCTCCGCCCGGGCCATCGACCGGTTTCCTACGATCCGATCGAGCGCGGCCGCGCGGGCGCGCGGCGCTTCAACCCGCCGCCCCGCGGCGTCGCCGGGGCCTTCTTCGAGCTCGAGGCCTACCGGCGTCTCGGCGGCCCGGTCCAGCGGGCCCTCGAGGTCATGCTGGCGCTGGTGCCGGACCGGGCCGGCGACGCACAGAGACTCATCGAGCTGCCGGCGTTCGCCGAGCTCTCCCCGGACGAGCGGCTGGCGCTGCTGAGTCCGCCCAAGCCCGACCGCCTCGACCGCGCGCTGTGGCTGCTCGAGAACCCGATCTGGTCGGCGCTCGCGGGCGACAAGCGGAGCCTCTTCGCGCTGGACGCGAGGGTCCAGAGCGCCCTCATCGCGCAGTTCGAGCACTTCCTGGTGAGAAAGACGGGTGAGTGCCTGCTCCGCACCCTCGATGCGGATTGGTTCCACGATCTGGACGCGTCGGATCAGATCCGAGCGCTGAAGGTGATCGCGTACGCGTCTTCGCAGCTGACCGGAGCGTCGTTCGAGAGCTCCGGGATCTCGCAGCGGCGAATCATCGAGAACACGCTCGACTCGCTGCTCCCGCCCACCGCCCGCTTTCGCCTCGAGTTCGAGGATCTCCCCTCCGAGCCGACGAGCTCGATCGCCGGCCTGCGCCGCCTGCCCGGCACGGTGGTCCTCAATCGCAATCTGATCCCGGACGACGATCGTCACCTGGGCGCGGGAGCGCGGGGTCGAGACGCGGAGCACGTCGGTCTGACCACGCTGGTGCACGAGGTCAATCACCTCTGCAACCAGATCCCGACCGGTGCCACCTACGCCGCGTTCCAGGACGAGTATCGGGCCTGGTTCGTCGGTTTCGTCGCTTTCATGTCCCGGTTCCCGTCGCGCATCGAGTCGCTGTCGCGCGTGAAGGAGCTGCTCTCGAACCCCGCCTACGCGGAGCTGCAGCAGGCGCTCGACGGCGGCGGCCCCGAGTCAGAGCAGATCCTCCGCTTCCTCCAGGCGTTCGGAGACCTCGACTCGCGGGAGGCGCTGCTCGCGCTCCAGATCGACAACTTCGTGGCGCTGGCGCCGCTGCCGGATCCGATGCTCGATGTGAATAACGGCGCGTCCTGAGCTCAACGGCTCGAGGCGGCGGGTACCCACTCCGGCCGTTCGTGAAGCTCCGGCCAGCCGACCAGCAGCTCGTGCGGTTGGAAGCGCGCCTTGTACTCCGAGGACTCGCAGCCCATCACGCGGTAGCCGAGATACAGCCAGCGCTTGTTCTGGCGGCGCGCCACGTCGACCTGGAAGAGGATGCTGGCAGTGCCGAGCGAGAACTTCCGGTACTCGGGATCGTGGTACGTGTACACGGCCGAGAGCGCATTCGGGGTGTCGTCCACGATCGCGACCGCGATCAGGCGGTCGCAGTCGTAGTACGCGTACTCGCGGACACACGGGTGCGGGAACGCGAACTGGTGGTAGTACTCCTCGGCGTCGATCGTGTCCTCCGACCAGCCGCGCCGCTCGCCCTGCATCACGTGCCATCGGTGGTAGAGATCGAGGCGGGCCTGATCGACGAGCGGCGGCTGGATGACCAAGCGGAAGCTCGACGCGTGGTTCCAGATGCGGCGCTGGGTCCTCGACGGGCGGAAACCTTCCGTCGGGATCCGGAGCGGGACGCACTCGTGGCAGCCCTTGCAGCCCGGGCGGAAGTAGGCCGGCCCGAAGCGCCGCCAGCCGCGCTCGAGCAGGTGATCGAGCTCGGCCGGCGCGACCTCGAGCATGAGCCGGTACTCGAGCGACGCCGTCCGGTACGGCAGGTACGCGCAGCGGTGAGGCTCCGAGAACCAGTGGCGGAGCATCCGAGCCACGGTCCCACCAGCTTGGCAGCGTTTGGGCCCGCGGGCCACTTCGGCTTTGCCCGGTCTCGCGGTTGACTCGGACGATCGGGCGAGCGATCGCCCCCCGGTGCGGGCGGCGGAGTTGGTGCGCTCGATGGCCACGTCACCCGTCGGCACGGTCCGCCGGCTGCCCCGCGCCGCGCTCTCTCGCCTCAAGCGCGCGCTCGAGAACACGCTCGCCGGGGCCGCCCCGCTGGCCGCGCCGGTCGAGGAGATGCTGGAGGTTCAGGGAGGGCTTGGGGAGGGCGCGCACTCCGGTCGATGGGGCCCGAGCCCGCGAACCTTGCCCGGCGTGGATCTGCAGCTCTCGCGGCAGCTCGAGCTCCTCGAGCAAATGCGCCGCTCGAGCACCAATCTCCCGGCATTCCAGACCGGCTCGGCTCTGCCTTGGCCCGAGGTGATCGGGCTCCACGTGATGCTCCGGGTCCTGCAGCCCCGGCGCGTCGTGGAGCTCGGCGCCGCCGAGGCGAGGGCCGTCCTCCGTCAATGGATCGAGCCTGGCTCCGCCCCGCTCTCCCTCGATCCCGGCGACCTGCTCTACGCCGGCGTGTCCGAGCTCCCGGAGCTGCTGTTCGAGGTCCTGCCCTCGCTGCCGGCCGGCGTGTTCGTCCAGCTCCGGGAGGTGCTCTATCCTTTCCGCGGTGTCCCGTTGCTCCGCGCCTTTCTCCAGTACAACCGCGACTTCCAGATCCGCTTCTGGCCCAGCTACCTCTATCAACACGCACGCGATCGGCTGGCCGCGTTCCCGCAGATCTGCGCCGACAGCGGTGGGATCTGGATCCGCAAGGTGGGTTGACCGAGCTACGAGCGGGACTGTTTCACCTCGAGCGCACCGACCAGGATCGCGACGGGTCCGATCAGCCCGATCAAGCTCTTGGTCACCAGGAAGGCCACGCAGAAGCCGATCCCGGTACCGATCAGCATCCAGCCCAGCCGGGCCTTCTTGGCGTCCCGTCGCGGGGCGGGCGTGGAGACCAGGTGGACCGCCGCGACCTGCATCGCCAGCATCTTGCGGTAGCGCTCCACCAGGGCCGGGTCGTCGAGCTGCCCATACCGCTCGGCCGCCAGGAGGTGCTGCCGGGAGAGCACGGCGAAGTTGATGAACCGTTTGTGCGACTCGGGATTATCGGGGGCCAACAGCACGTTCTGCCACAGCTCCTCGAAGTCGGCGCCCTTCGCGTATTCCTTTGACGGGTGCGACCCCATGGGCGGATGAGTATAGTACCGGCGGCATTTGGAGATGAAAGGTCGGCTCTCACTCGGTCTGATCCTCGGTGCGCTGGTCGCGATCTTCGGCCTGCTGTACCTCCTTCGGCCGGACCCGTCCCCGCCTACGGAGGCGGGAAAGGAGTCGGAGGTCGCCGACCAGACGATCGTCGAGCCGCGCCCCGCCGACCGGACGCTGATGCCCTCCCAGTTCCCCGGCGAAGTCAAAGAGGACGGCGAGAAGAAGTCGGGCGAGCCCCACCACAGCCGCTTCGCCATGAAGATGGAGCCCGAGCCCGCTCTCTCGGGGATCGACTTTGCGCCCGCCACCGACGACGACCGCAAGCGCGCCGGTGTGACCGATCAGTATGGGCAGGGCGTGACGGTTACGCACATCCATCCCGACTCCTCCGCGGCCGAGGTCGCGATGCAGATCGGTGACGTGATCGTGCGCGCGCAAAAGGAGAACGTCAGCTCCGTGGAGGATCTCCGCCGGATCGTCGGCGACCGAGACCACACTGTCGTCAACTTCATGCGGGACGGACAGCTCCTGAGCGTCGTCTTGCAGAAGCCGTTCGTTCCTCCGCCGAAGACGCCGTGATAGGACTCTCGCTCGGTGGGGGAGCCTTCCACCAAGCTGGCGCCTGGATTGACCCTCGGACCGTTCGTCCTGGCGGAGAAGCTCGCCCTGGGAGGGATGGCCGAGATCTGGTCGGCGGATGAAGGCGACCGGAGGGTCGCGCTCAAGATCCTCCTGCCCCTCTTCTCCAAGGATCAGAGCTTCCGGGCGATGTTTCAGGACGAGGTCGACATCGCGACCAAGCTGACCCACGCCAACATCGTCGAGGTCTACGGCGCCCACGAGATCGACGGCTTCGTTTTCCAGTCGATGGAGCTCCTCGACGGCCGCGATCTCCGTCGCGTGCTCTCGGGGCTGGCCCGGGCCGGCCGGTGGTTTCCGGTGCGCTTCGCGCTCTACGTCGGGTTCCACATGGCGCGGGCGCTCGCCCATGCGCACGCCCGTCGCGGAGCGGACGGACGCTCGCTCGAGATCGTCCATCGCGATGTCTCGCCCCACAACGTGATGATCGCGCTCGACGGTCGCGTGAAGGTGCTCGACTTCGGGATTGCGCGCGCCGCCGAGCGGCTGGCGCGGACCCGGCCCGGCGTGGTGAAGGGCAAGATCCCGTACATGGCGCCCGAGCAGGCGCTGGCTGTGGGGGTCACGCCGCAGACCGACATCTTCGCCGCGGGCGTGGTGCTGTGGGAGATGCTGGCGATGCGCCGCTTGTTCCGCGGCGATTCGGACCCGGAGCTCCTGCGGCAGGTCGTGCGGGCCGAGATTCCTCCGCTCCATGAGCAGAACGAGAAGGTCCCGACCGACGTCGCTCAGCTGATCCACAAGATGCTCGAGCAGCGGGCCGCGAATCGTCCTGCGTCGATGCACGAGGTGGAGAACGAGCTCCACCGAATGGTGGCGCGCCACTTCGGTGAGGTCACGCAGGCCGATCTCGCGCGTTGGGCAGCGCCCTATCTCGAGGAGAACAAGCGGGCGCCGACGATGGCGCTGCCGGTCGCGGGACCCGACGAGCCGGAGGGCGATCCGACGGAGCCTACGCCGGAGATCGGCGTGATCACCGAGCCGACGCCGGCGCCCGAGCCGGACGCGCTCTCGGCGGCCGCGCAGGATGCCTTCCAGGAGGCGATGGCGGGGTGGGAGTCGCCGGAGGATCCGGTCACCGGCGCGGACGAAACGCTGGCGATGCCGAACCTCGACGCGCTCCCCGAGGCGGACGAGTCGGAGGACGAGGCGCCGTCGACCGCGTCGGGTCCGACGGTCGCGATGCCGAGCGTCACGCTGCCCAGCTTCGTCTCGCCCGAGCAAGCGGAGCGCGCAGCGAGCCCCAGCGAGCGGAGTCGGGTGCGAGGGCCTCGCCCGAGCGGTCCCCATGAGCCGTCGAACGGCACGCCCACTCCCACGCCGGCGACGGGCGATCCGAGCGACGACGCGGCCACGGCGCACGTCCGGATGCCGACCCGGAGCGAGATCATCCGCGCCGTCGAGTCGGTGGCGACCATGCCGGTGCGGGCCGACCCCGCGCTGCTGGCCGGCATCGAGCAGCGCGTGCAGGTCTCCACCGCGCCGAGGACCCTCTCCGAGGAGCGTCCGTCGGTCGAGCGCGCCCCGGCGCCGCCCGGCGCGGTCACCGCCACGATGCAGGGCCAGGACGCCGTCATCACGCAATCGTCGCCACCCGTCCGCGTCAGCGTGCTCCCGCTGGTCGCGGTGGGGCTGGCGCTGCTGGCGGTGATCGTGCTGGCGCTCCTGGTGCTGGCGGACTAGAGCAAGCGGCCATGCCGTATGAGTCCATCCTGCGACGGGATCTATTCCGCGATCAGGTCGGGATCGTCACCGGCGGCGGGAGCGGCATCGGTCGCTGCATCGCCCACGAGCTGGCGGCGCTGGGGGCGCGCGTGGTGCTGGCGTCGAGGAGCGAGGAGAAGCTCCGAGCCGTGGCGGCCGAGATCCAAGAGGACGGGGGCCGCGCCGACGTCGTGGTGTGCAACATCCGGGACGAGGCCCAGGTCGAGTCCCTGATCGCCACCGCGGTGAAGCGGCACGGGCGGCTCGACTTCCTCATCAACAACGGCGGCGGTCAGTTCCTGTCACCGTCGGAGAGCATCACGCTCAAGGGCTGGTCCGCCGTCGTCGACACGAACCTGACCGGCACGTTCTTGATGTGCCGCGAAGCGATGCGCCAGTGGATGGGCGAGCACGGCGGCGCGATCGTCAACATCGTGGCCGACATGTTCCGCGGCATGCCGATGATGGCGCACTCGGGTGCGGCCCGGGCCGGCGTGGTCAACCTCACCCAGACGCTGGCGCTCGAGTGGGCCCAGCATGGGATCCGGATCAACGCAGTGGCCCCAGGGATGATCCTGTCGAGCGGATTCAAGAACTACCCGGAGCCGGTGCAGGAGGCGATGAAGAGCATTCCGAGAGAGGCCATCCCGATGCGGCGCTTCGGTACGGAGAGCGAGGTCAGCGCAGCCGTCGCGTTCCTGCTGTCGCCCGGCGCCGCGTACATCACGGGGGTCACCGTGCGGGTCGACGGTGCATCCTCCCTTTACCGACACGCCTTCGCGTTACCGGACAGCGCGCCCACCTCGGCGTTCTCTGGTTTCCATCGGAAGGCGGATGTACCCTCCGGTTTGGACGAGTGACTCGGCCGGGTGAGTTCGTAGGTGCCTACCAGCTGGTCCGGCACCTCGGCGAAGGTCCGTTCGGGATGGTGTGGCTGGCGAGGGCGGCATCGTCTGGAACGACGTGTGCCCTCAAGCTTCTCCGCCCCGGATTCGTCGAACGCCCCGAGGGGCAAGCCGCGTTCTCCCGGCTGATCGCCTCGGTCCAGATCCACGGTCGCCTCCACCACCCGAACCTGGTCGAGATCCACGAGGCTGTACAGGACCCGGCGCGCCACCTCTTCGGGATCGCGATGGGGTACGTGGAGGGCCAGACGCTGGCCGACATCCCGATTCCTCCGGCGGTCGTGCACGGGCAGGACCTCCGCGGCCTGGCCACCGTCCTCTCCTGGTTCGAGGAGTTGGGCGCCAGCCTCGCCTGGCTGCACACCCAGCGGATCGTGCACGGCAACCTGAAGCCGACGAACGTCATGCTGTCGGAGCAGCAAGGCCGCTCGGTCGTGAAGGTCCTCGATCTCTGCTGGGCCGCGATCGGCATCGCGGCGCCGCCCGCCCACGCCCCCTGGTCCGTGTCTCCCGAGCAGTTACGGGGACAGCCGCCCACCAAGGACTCCGATCAGTGGGCGCTGGCGTCGATGCTGACGCGGATGCTCAACGGGGGGCACGCGCAGCCGCGCCTCGGGGTGCTGCCACAGGTGCTGGTCATGGCGCTGACCCGCGCGCTCGACGAGCGGCCGACCAACCGTTTTCCGCACATGGCGGACCTGGTGAGCGCGATCCGCGCGATCCGGATCGAGATCGAGCAGCGCGCGCGGGAGTCGACGCCGGGTCGCGCGCGCCGCGCCTTCGCCGACAGCGCGGTCGATCCGATCGACTTCTCGGAGGACCTCGAGACGGTGCGGAAGAAGGTTCCGAAGGACGGAAGCTCGCCCGCGGTCCCGAAGAACGGGACGCCCTCCTACCGGCCGGACACACCGCTGCTGGTCGGAGACCTGGAGGCCACGCAGCGCAGCGGTGCCACCCCGTTCTCGAAGCGGGTGAGCGAGCTGCCGATGGTCCCCGAGTCGCGCGCGCTCTCGAAGGAGATCTCCGACGAGAACGACGCCGCGCCGCTCGCGGTCGAGATCAACACCGGTGAGCACCAGGTCCCCGCGCTCCGCCACGACATCGGCGATCCGTTCGAAGGCCCGCTCATGCCCGACGAGCTCAGCAGCGAGACGCCGGCGCTGGTTGACTCGGAGCCTTCCCTTTCGCTGGGCGAAGCGTTCGATGAGCCGGAGGTCGCGCCCACCCACCCGTCCGTGGTGAGCGGGCGCGCGCGCTCGCGGCTCACCACGTTCGGCGTGCTGTTCTTCGTGATCGCCGCGCTGATCGCCGTGGCCGCGCTGGCGATGCTCGGCGACGAGACCGCGCCCGAGGAGAAGGTCCGCGTGACGCCGCCGGCCTCCGAGCTCGCCGCCTCTCGCGCGCAGCCCCCTGACGTGCCGCCGCCCGAGCCGGAGGGGACCGAGACCCCCGTCGTCGACCCGCCGCCCGCGCCCCCACCACCCGCGCCGCCGCCGCCGGTGGCCCCGCCGCCGCCCGCGGTCGTCAAGTCGCCGCCGCCCGCGCCGCCGCCGCCGGTGGTCTCGCCGCCGCCGTCCCGAACACCGCCGCCGTCGCGCCCTCCGCCCGAGAAGGCAAAGCCGCCGCCGGCGAAGGACTACGACGACCTGGACGAGAAGGCGGACGAGGCGCTGGCCAAGCTCCTCGGCGAGGAGCGGAAGCAGACCGATCGGGAGATCTCGGTCGCCTGCGACGAGGGCGACGGCAAGGCCTGCGTCGAGCTAGGCGACCGGCTGGCGACCAAGAAGGTGGCCGACAAGGCGGCGAAGGCGTTCGAGCGTGCCTGCACCTTCGGGATCGCCGACGGTTGTCACCGCGCTGCGGTCATCGAGGGCGTCGAGGCGAAGCCCGAGCTGGAGGCGCGCGCTTGCGAGCTCGGCCGCAAGCTATCTTGCAAGGAGCCGCCGGCCCCTCCGCCGCCGGAGGTGGCGAAGACGGAGACGTCCTCGACCTGAGGCTCCAACATGCCGAGCGCCGCGATCCCGATCTTTTTGATGGTGGCACTGGCGGTGCCGCCGGCCGAACGCCGGATCTCGCTGGACGTCGTGGACGCCGATATCCACGACGTGGTTCGGCTCCTGGGCGAGGCGGGTCGGGTCAACGTCGTGATCCCCGACGAGGTGAAGGGTCGCGTCACGGTGGCGCTGAAGGACGTGCCCTGGCCGCAGGCGCTGGCCGTGGTGCTCGCCTCGAAGGGGCTCGGCCAGCAGCGCACCGGCGATGTCATCGAGATCGACACGCTCGAGCGCATCGTCGCGCGGACCCGTACCGAGGCCGCCATCGGGGAGGCGCGGGAGGGCTCGGGCGAGCTGCTCACGGTCCTCATCCCGCTCCGCTACGCCCGGGCGGCGGAGATGGCCCCACTGGTCCGCGCCCTCTTGACGCCGCGCGGGCGGGTGGAGGTCGATGCTCGAACGAACGTCCTCATCGTCACTGACGTGGCGTACAGCGCGGAGCGGATCCGGCGATCGCTGGGGATCTGATGCCTCGAGTCCACGATCGATGCTATCGGTCGGGCCGTGCGGCTTCCCTCGATCCTGCTCCTCGCCTGCATGACCGCCTGCTCGGGCACGAGCGCGCCTCCGTTCGGTGAGCCGCTCCTCGTGGAGGGTCTCCTCGGGTGCCCGAACGACGCGATCGACGGCACGCATCGGGACGACTACCGCTGCGTCACCCATCGCGCCGTCGGTGGGATCAGCATGGGCGGGGGCGCCGCGATGCGCTGGGCGCTCGAGAACCCGGAGCTCTTCGACGTGTCCGTCAGCCTGGGCTCGCCGTACATCGACCTCGAGTACTTCCTGATCTCGGTGAGTCAGGTCTCGAACGGCGGCTTCTGCCCGCAGGCCCAGCTGCTCGATCATCTCGATCGCATCGACATGAAGGATGATCCGCTGACCTGGTGCGGTCCGGTTCACTTTACGGAGCTGGCGCTCCCGGACACCACCTGCGATGGCTTCTCCGGCGACTACAACCACTATTATCGTGGACCGTCCGCGGGCAGCGGGGGAAGCTTCAACCGCGAAGCGTCGCTGCAGATCGTCCAGGACCTGGCGATCGCATACGGCAACCCAGCCTTCTACAATCCCGACGATCCGTATCTGCCGCCCGGTGTCCCGGCATCTCAGCACGTCCCTCTCGAGCTGGACGGCGACGATCGCGGCGCCGAGCGCGCCGCCGCCCGCGCCGACATCTGCGCCCATCCGATCACGCTCGAGCACTTCTACGACAGCGCCTACAACCCCACCGGCGAGTATCCGGTGATCACGTACTGCGACGGCAACGGCTCCACCAACGGCGAGTATCAGCCCGGCGTCGCCACGTTTCCGGTCGAGGTGGTGCTCGCGGTCGATCTCAACCGAAACGGGCGGCGCGACTACGGCGAGCCGGTGATCGCGCAGCCGTACGAGCTCTGGGACGACGTCGGCTCCGACGGGATCCCGGACGCGATGGAGCCGGGCTACGATCCGGTGTCCAACCCGGATCCAGACGGTGACGACTACCACTGGCTCGACCGCCCGCTGGGGACCGAGAACAACTACCGGCCCGACCCGGGGGAGCCGCAGCGCGACGATGGGCTCGACAACGTCCCGGGCACCGGCGACTTCGGCGAGGGCAACGGCGTCGCGGATCGCAACCCGAACGTGGACGTCTGGTTCGATCACTCGCCGCGCAAGCTGCTCGAGGAGATCGATCCGGTGATGCTGGCGCGGCTCCACCTGTGGGCCGACGCCGGCATCCGGGACTTTCTCCTCTCGGCGCAGATCACAAATCAGTTCTGGGGAGCGCTCCGCGCCCGCGGCGAGGAGGGCGCGCTGTTCTCCGACTGGTCCGATCTCGCCCAAGTGGCGCAGGGCGGCGGCGCGTACAATCCGCGGACCGCGGATCTCTCCGAGGCGCGCATCGGACGTCACGGTTATCTGCGCTACGGTGACCCCTCCGTCTGTCCCGGGGTCGACGCGGAGACGGGGCGCGGCAACCATGTGGGCTCGCCGCGCGAGGCGCTGGACCGGGTGTTGACGTCGTTCGCGTTCGCATCGGCGCGGCTCGAGGGCGGAGACTTCGAGGCGCTGTCCGGCAGCCTCGCCGATCAGGGGAGCCCGACGGGGTCAATCGAGGACTTCGTCCTGATCCGATCGTTCGCCAGCGACGCCCTCGGCCGCGACGTGCCCTACGTGGCGATGCTCCCGCCCGACTACTACCTCCATCCGGAGGCCCGCTACCCGGTCATGTACTTCTTCCACGGCCAGGGGCAGTCCGTGACGGACCTGGCGGCGAGCGCCCTTCTGATCCTGGGGCCCCAGATGAGCTCGGACGTCAACGAGCGCAACCGCGCACGCCGGTCGGACTGGCAGAAAATGATCATCGTCCTCGCTGACGGGCAATGCCGCGCCGGCGAGTGCCACACCGGCACGTTCTTCATCGATCACCGCGGGGTGGGAGGCGAATCGTTCGCGCACGGGGACGCCTTCCTCGAGCTGATGAGGGAGATCGACCGCACATTCCGGACCAAGGCTCCCGAGATGCTGGCGAAATGACGTGTGTGCTAGACTCCTGAGCGTGGCGGGGGAAGGCGAGAACCGCAAGAAAGGTTCCCCAAGAGTGGCTACCTCCGACAACGAGCCCCGCGAGCTGGTCGAGGTCGAGGTCGAGGAGGCCGAGGATCTTCAGGTCGAGCTTCGGCCCGAGCCCGGGCCGGTCACCGTCGGCGACGTCATGGACGGCGCCAAGGATCTGGTGGGCAACATGGCCACCGGGATCCGTCGCGCGGTCGACAAGGGCCGCTATCGCAAGATCCGGGTGACCCGCAACGGCAAGCAGGTGCTCCCCGACATCCCGCTGGCGGCTGCGGCCGCGTTCGAGGCGGCCTCTCTCTACGGCGCCGGTTTCGCCCGGGTCCTGGGGGTCAACGTGGCCGCGCGCTTCCTCTTCGACTTCGAGGTCGTGAACGAAGCCGACAAGTACTTCAAGGCCGGGACCGAGTCGTTCCTCGAGGGCGACTTCGAGCGTTCAGAGCAATCGCTGCTCAAGGCCGTCCGGATCGACGACACGCATGCTGCGGCGTACCTCCAGCTCGGCGTGCTCTATCGGCTTCAAGGAGAGGTGGACAAGGCAGAGAAGGTGCTCGAGCGGGCCCACGGCCTCGACGATGCCGGTGAGATCGGCAAGAAGGCGAACGACATTCTCCGACAAATTCGGCGCGAAGCGGAGTGAGCGAGCCCAAGCCAAAGGCCCGCGAAGGGCTGCTGACGCACGACCACAGCAAACGGGGCCGGCGCTTGGTGACGATCCTCAATCCGCTCCATGGCCGGGTCACGCTGCTCGAGCCGTGGGAGCACGCGGTGCTGGTGCTCTGCGACGGCACGCACACCCCCCGCCAGATGCTGGACGTGCTCGATCATCCGATCGAAGGCGAGACCGTCGATCTCAAGTCGGTGCAGCGCGCGCTTCGCTTCTTCGAGCAGCAGGATGTGATCGAACCGATCGGGCTGGTGAAGCAGGAGGAGCAGCGGACGCCCGGCGCACGTACGCTGGCGGGCCTCCAGCAGGCGTATCGCGAGTGGCACAAGGATCCGGCCAAGACCGGCCAGATCCTGAGCGGCGTGCTCCCGCTGCCGTATCCCGATCCCTCCAACATGAAGGTGCCGATCGGGCTCGACCCCACCGTCGCGCTGCCCGAGGACGAGGAGAAGCCGCGGCATCCGGTGGCGATCGGGACGACCCTGGTGGTCGGTGATCTCTCCGACGAGCCCGACGGTCGCGCGATGAAGAGCCTGCTCCAGAAGCAGGACGAGCCCTCGACGATGGTGGGGAGCCTCGCTGGCGACGGCCAGGCCGAGGTCGCGGCGGGTGAGTTCGAGGAGGATGAGCTCGAGCTCGGCGGCAAGCTGTCGGACCTCTTGGCCGCGGTCGACAATGACTTCGCCGAGGTCGAGAAGCGCGAGCGCGAGCGCGAGGCGAAGAACAAGACCGATCGGCCGAAGGCGAAGAAGGCTCCGCCGCCGGTCGGACGTCCCATCGCCGGGGTTGCTGAGGTGCCGCGCGCGAAGAGCCTGGCCAAGCCGAACGCGAACGTGTGGCTGGCCGAGATGGACGAGAAGCCGGCGACGCGCGTCATCACGGATCCCGATCAGCCGATGCCGGCGCGACCGAACGTCCTGCGGGCCCCGACGCTTCCACCCGGCATCGACGTCGCCGAGACGGCGGTGACCGACGAGCCGACGATGAGGTCGATCGTGTATTCGGAGGCCGCGCTGCGTCCCACCATGGTGGGCATTCCGGCGGACGAGGGCGACGAGCCGGTGCTGCTGGTCCCGCCGCGCTCCGCCTCGAGAGCCGATGATTGGGTCGGGGCCGTCGTCGCGGCCGAGCACATCCCGGCGCAGCGGAACGTGGCGACGATCGAGGACACACTCCCGTACCTCGAGATGCAGACCGAGGGCGGGGTCGATCCGGAAGATCCGCTCAACGGCCACCCCAACACCGAGCCGTTCGTGAAGGCCCGCGACGACAATCCGACCACGACGGCGGGCACTGAGCACATCGCTCCCGGTCGCGCCCGCGAGGTCTTCGAACGCCTTCGCAAGGCCGGTCTCAAGGCTCGCAGCTACTCCGATGAGGCGCTCGACGAGCCCCGCGGTGACGAGCACCTGGCCCGCCGCAAGGACGACAAGGCCGCCCGTCGTTTCGAGCAAGCGCTGGTCAGCCTCACCGCGGGCGATCTCGGCTTGGCGCTGGCTCACTTCCGCGCGCTGTTCGATCAGATGCCCGACTCGAAGCGCCTCCGCGGGTTCATCGACGCGATCGAGTCCGTCCGCGACGAGCAGCAGTTCCAGCCCTCGATCCTCGAGGACTTCGAGGCCGCCCTCGAAGACGCGATTGCCTATGGGCGGTGTCCGAAGTGCTTCTCGATGATGGCGCCCGACGAGGGCGAGTGCTTCGCTTGCGGCTTCCGGCTGAGCCGGACCATCTGACGCCCGCTACGAGAGCGCCGCGATGATCGCGACGCAGGCGAGGGCGCCGCCGAACGCGCCCAGCAGGTAGGTGCGGATCTGGCCGGTCTGGAGCCGGCGAAGCCGCTGGCCGGTGGCCATGACGATGTCGGCGAGGAGGTTCACCGCGCCGTCGACGATGTACTTGTCGATCGCGCCCTGGAAGAAGCCGATGTACTTGCCCACGAAGGCGACGCCGTTGACGATGCCGTCCACGACGTAGACATCGAAGTTGCGGAGTCCGTTCCAGACGTACGACATGCCCCGGACGAAGACCGTGTAGTAGGCCTCGTCGACGAAGTACTTGTTGTACACGAGGCGGTGGAGCTCCATCAGAGGCTTCGCGAAGCGATCACCGAGGACGGTCACGGGCTCCCTGAGGATGCGCTCCGGGAGCGGGTTGGCGTTGTTGTTGTAGAGCCAGAACGCAGCGCCGGCGCCGAAGGCGGCCACGACGACCGACAAGGTGGCGAGCGCGTACTCGATCAGGTGCGTGGTGTGGACGTCCGCGAGGAACGCCATCGCCGGCTGGTGAGCCTCGTACAGCGCCATCATCGTGGAGCCGGGCTCGAGGACCGGCTCGAGCCAGGTCTCGAGGAGCGGGTGCAGGTGGAGGCCGAGCGGGTTCGCGAACACGGCTGGGAAGCCGAGGAACAAGCCGATGAGGACGGAGGCGGTGGCGAGGATCCACAGGGGCGTGGTCATCGTCCACGGCGACTCGTGGGGCGTGCCGCCGTGGTGCTCGTGGTGCTCGTCGTGCTCGTCGTGCTCGTGATCGTGCCCGTGCGCTTCGTCGTGGCCATGGCCGTGATCGTGCTCGGCGAGGGCCGCGAGCATGGCGGGCGTGGGACCGCGGACCGGCTCCGGGATGAAGAGCGCCTTCGCGCGGGCGGTGTCGGCCGGGTAGCGATCGATCAGCGGGACGTCGTTGCCGCGGTACTCGCCGGTGAAGGTCATGAAGTACGAGCGGAACATGTAGAAGGCGGTGAGGCCCGCGGCGATCAAGCCGAGCCCCCAGATCACGACGTGGGCGTAGGGCAAGAGGCCGTGGGTGGCGCTTCCGGTGAACGCCTTCCAGAGGATCTCGTCCTTGCTGCAGAAGCCCGCGAGACCGGGCGCGCCAGCGATGGCGAGGCAGGCGAGCAGGTAGGTCCAGTGCGTCGAGGGCATGTACTTCTTGAGCCCGCCCATGCGGCGCATGTCCTGCTCGTGGTGGCAGCCGAGGATCACCGAGCCCGAGCCGAGGAAGAGGCACGCCTTGAAGCACGCGTGCGTGAGCAGGTGGAACATGCCCGCCCAGTAGGCGCCGGTGCCCACGCCGATGAACATGAAGCCGAGCTGCGAGATCGTCGAGTAGGCGAGGACCTTCTTGATGTCGTACTGGAGCAGGCCCATCGAGGCGGCGAAGAGCGCGGTCAGCGCGCCCACCAGGCCGACCACCGTGCAGGCCCACGGCGACAGGATGAAGAGGAAGTTGAGCCTCGCGATCATGTAGACGCCAGCCGTCACCATGGTGGCGGCGTGGATCAGCGCCGACACTGGCGTGGGTCCGGCCATGGCGTCGGGGAGCCAGACGTAGAACGGGATCTGCGCGGACTTGGCGGTGGCGCCCAGGAAGAAGAGCACGCAGACGATGAAGAGCATCGGGACCTGACCGAACAGCGGGAGCGTGATCTCCTTGTTCGCGATGGCGCTCCGACCGCGATCGTGGTCGTACTGGGCGAGGGCGGCCTCCATCTTCTGATCCTCGTGCTGGAGGAGCTTCAGCGTGGCCTGCGTGTGGGCGGTCAGGGCCTCGTAACCCGTGATCCGGGCGGCCTCGGCGTTGCGGTCGGCCTCGAGCGCTTTTCGCTTCTCGATCAGCTCCAGGCGCAGATGCTCCCGCTCGATCTCGCCGTCGAAGATCTTGGCGAGGCGCGGGAAGGAGAGCGTGGCGGTGGGCGCGTCGGGCGTCCACTCGTGGCCCGTGCGCGGCGACCGGTGCTGCTGCTCGATCGCGTGCTCTTCCGCGGTCGCCTGGGGATCGCGGAAGTAGTCGAGGCTGAGGGCCATCGGCGTGGTGTCCTTCGACGGATCGCCGACCTCCTTCACCGGGAGCGTCCAGCTGCCCTGCATGCCCCAGAAGAGGGTGAAGAGGCCGATGACGAAGCACGCATCGCCGAAGCGGTTCACCACGAACGCCTTCATCCCAGAGGCCGCGTTCGCGAGATCCTTGTACCAGAAGCCGATCAGGAGATACGACGCGAGGCCCACGCCCTCCCAGCCGATGAACATGACCAGGAAGTTGTCCCCGAGCACGAGGATCAACATCATCGTGACGAAGAGGTTGAGGTAACAGAAGAAGCGCCAGTAGCTCGGCTCGCCGCGCATGTAGCCGACCGAGTAGAGGTGGATCAGCGTGCCGATCGTCGTGATGATCAACGTCATCATCGACGAGAGTGGATCGAGCCAGAAGGCGAACCGCGCGTCGACGAGGCCCACGTTCATCCAGTCCCAGCCGACCTGGAACAGCGCGCGCTTCTCCGGCTCCATGCCCAGGAGCTGGAAGAACAGCGTCCAGGCGATCGCGCAGGAGATCGCGGGCATCAGTATGGCGATGCCGTGCACCGCGTTGACGCCGAGCTTGTCCTGGATCCGTTTGCCGAACAGGCCGTTGATCAAGGCTCCGATCACCGGGAACAGCGGGATCCAGAGCAACATCGAGCTGTGCAGAGCTTCCACGGTCGGCGCGGAGGCTAGTCGGGACGAGCATTGCGGGCAACGAGGAAGACGCGGAGGGTTTCTGCCGCTTTTGCGCCAGGGTATCGACCAAAGCGCTGGCGCAGGGCATCGCGATGGCCTACCTGAGCCGCATGCAGCGGCGGGCGCTCGGTCCGCTCGAGGTCTCCGCGGTCGCGCTGGGCGCCGGCCACCTCGGAGGCGACGCCTCGGATCGAGAGGTCTTCGACCTTCTCGATCGGGCGCTGGAGCTCGGGATCGATCTGATCGACACGGCGCGGAGCTACGGGTCGTCCGAGGCGCGGATCGGTCGGTGGCTCGAGGGCCGGCGCGATCGGGTCTCGATCTCGACCAAGGTCGGCTACGGCGTGGAGGGCCACGCAGACTGGACGCCTGGGTGCATCACGGCCGGGATCGATCGCGCGCTCAGAACGTTGCGCACCGATCGGATCGAGGTGGTGCACCTGCACTCGTGTCCGATCGAGACGCTGAGTCGAGGCGGAATCCTGGAGGCGTTGAGCGAGGCGGTGCGCCTGGGGAAGGTGCGCGTGGCCGCCTACTCCGGCGACGGCGCCGCCCTCGCGCATGCGCTCGAGACCGGGGTCTTCGGTGCGCTCCAGGCCACCGTCAATGTCCTCGATCGCGCGAACCTGCCCGTGCTGGCGAAGGCCCGGGCGCGCGGACTGGGGACGCTGGCGAAGCGGCCGCTCGCGAATGCGCCCTGGCGGTTCCGAGCGTGCCCCGAGGCGCACGACCTCGCGATCTACTTCGACCGCTGGCGGGCGCTCGCGCTCGAGATCGCGACGGACCCGAACGAGCTCTGCGTTCGCTACGCGGCCCATCACCCGGCGATCGCGAGCGTGCTGGTGGGGACCCGGCGCCCGTCGCACCTCCAGCAGGCGATCGAGGCGGTCGCGCGCGGTCCGCTGCCCTGCGAGATCGTCGACCGGCTGGAGTCCGCGTATTCGCCGCACCGCGACTGGGGGGCCGTGACCTGAGGTCAGCGTCGCCGCTTGCGCGTGGTGCGCGGCTTCACCAGCCGCGACTTCGGCGACGCGAGGTACGGCGTCATCGAATAGCGCGAGCTCCAGGTCACCCGCCAGCGGGGCACGCGGGCGTCGGGGGCGGCCAGGTAGCGGAGGACGCCGTCGAGCTCGAGGAGCACCACGCCGTCGAAGATCGCGAGGATCCGACCGTCGTCGCCCATCGAATCGTCGACCTCGAGCGGGTAGAGGCCGCTCTCGCAGTCGACGTCCTCGGCGTCGGCGTCGAAGGCCACGCGGGCCACGCCGCCGTGGGCGTCGGTCGAGGTGTCGACGAGCTCGACGTTCCGGATCGATACGGGGGTGGGTGTGGTCCAGTCGCCCGAGTGATCGATGACGACCGTCGAGCCGCCTTCCAGGACGAAGTTGAGCACCGACTTTCGCTCCAGCTCGTTGGCCGCTCGCGCACCGTCATCCCCGAAGACGAGCGGACAGACGAGCAGTAGAGGGAGCATGACTCTCTAATCGGTTAGCAGACGATTACTTTGAGGTCAAACAATCATGGAGAGGGATCCGACGCAGCGATTCACGGATCGAGTCGACGATTACGCGAGGTACCGGCCCGATTATCCGGCGGCGTTGTACGACCTGCTCGTGAACGAGCACGGCCTGGATCGTCGCCACACGATCGCCGATCTCGGCGCGGGCACCGGATTGCTGGCGCAGCTGTTCCTCGAGCAGGGACACCGTGTCATCGGTATCGAGCCGAACGAGGCGATGCGCCGCATGGGTGAGCGCGCGCTCGCCGGGTTCGCCGGGTATCGCGCGGTGGCGGCGACGGCCGAGGCGACCACGCTCCCGAGCGGGAGCATCGACGTGGTCACCGCCGGGCAGTCGTTCCACTGGTTCAATCCGGATCGCGCGAGGGTGGAGTGTCTGCGCATCCTGACCCCGATCGGCTTCGCGGTGCTCGTCTGGAATACCTGGGATCATGCGACCTCCGACTTCATGAAGGGGTACGCGTCGATCGTGACGCGGAACCGCGAGTCGACGGATCACGCCGGGCGCAGGCGCGTCGTGGGTGTGAGCCGCTTCTTCGGCGGTGGTTGTCTCGAGCACTCGCTCGAGCACGGGCAGCGCTTCGACCGGGAGGGGCTTCGCGGTCGACTGCTGTCGTCGTCCTACGCGCCCAAGCCGGGCGACCCGCGCCACCAGCCGATGGTGGAGGAGCTGGATCGGCTCTTCGATGCGTACGCCGATGCGGCGGGGACGGTCGCCTTCGAGCTCCGGACCCAGGTCTTCGTCGGCCGGCCCGAAGCATGAGGACCGGGTTGAATGCAAGCAACTTTTGACCGGGTCCGACGATAAGTGGATCGAGAGCGGAGCCGCTCTCCCGCTGCCGGACCACCGACGGGCGCCAGGGCCGAACGCGAGTCGTTCGAGAGGAGTGCCCCATGATCTACCCATTCAAGGGGCCTCTGGTGAGGCCCTCGACGGAGAGCGCTGCGCTCGAAGAGCGCGGCCGACGAGAAGACGAAGACGATTCCGAGCAGGGCGACGGGCAGGGCGGACAGGATCGGGACGAGCAGGACGGCGACAGCTTCGGCGCCGACGAGATGGCCGCGAAGCAGCGCGAGAAGGCGCTGGGCGGAAAGCAGGAGCACTACCGTCCCCGCGAGGCCGCGCCCGAGGGCGTGACCAGCGTGTGGGCGATCCGCACGCGCGGTCAGCGATAGAGCTCCACGTCGAACCCGAGGACGCGTGCGCCGTCCTCCTCCACGAACAGATCGATCTCGAGCGCTCGTGTCGAGGTGAGCGTCAGCTCGACGTCGAGCAAGCCCAGCTCCTTGCCGGCCTCGAGGTCCGCGAGGGTCGTCTCGCCCTGGTGGACGTGCATCTTCACCGGATGCGTGTTGGGACTCTGGACGCTCGCGTCGGCGAGACCGTAGAACAGCACCGCGCGCTTCGCGTTCCGCACCGGGATCACCGCGCGGACCGTCTCCTTCGCGATCGGATGGAAGAAGACGATGGCCTCGCGACGTCCGTCGAAGTCCAGATAGTCGGCCGCGAGGTGCTGCCACGGCTGCTCGCCGTAGACGCACTGGTTCGGCTCGCGCCGGCAGTGCTGTCCGGTTCGCAGGCGCACCACGTCGATGTCGCGCCAGGTGGAGCGCGCGTGCGCGATCATGCCGGGCCAGCGACGGCGCTTCGGGATGCGCTTCACCACCTCGAGCCCCGGTGTCTTCGGCTCCCAGAATCCCCAGAGCCGGAGGTTCTCCGCGTGGGCCTTCGTCGGATCGACCTCCGGGATCCCGGCGATCGTCGCGGCCGCCACCGCGAAGGTACCGGCCACCACCAGGAACCGGCGGAGCGTAGACCGGCCTGGCTCCGCGGCGAGGCCGGACATCGTCACGTACGCGATCGCGAACAGCAGCGGGACGATGTGCACGGCGTTGGCCGCGTGACCGGTGAGTCCGAGGAGGTGCCCGATCCCGTACGTCATCTCACCGCGCACGTACGTGGGCACGAGAAAGGACCCGAGCGGGTTCGTGTAGACGTCCGAGAGGTGCGGATACAGGGCGGCCGCGAAGCCGGTGACCACGATCGAGAGCGCGCCGAAGGCAGCGATCCAGGCCCGCATGCGGACGACCGCGAGCGCCTCGACGACCCAGATCCCGAGCATCGGGACCACGGCGATGATGTAGCGCGGCCCTACCGTCCAACCGCCGCGCCAGCCCTCGTGGCCGCTGATGAAGTAGAGCTCGAGCAGGAAACCGGCGAGCCCGGCGATGGCCATCGAGCGGGGGAGCTGGAGCGGGATCGGCCCGCCGTCGCGCGCGACCGCCCGGCGACGGAACGTGCGGAGCAGCAGGGAGGCCATGCCCACCGTCATGATCGGGGAGAAGAAGAACAGGCCGGTGTCTGACGAGAAGAGCGAGCCGACCAACGCGTTCCACTTGGGGAACGTGATGCCGAAAAAGCCCTCGTGATGGACCTGCACGTAGCCCTTGTTCTCCAGGAACGAGTAGCCGGTCTTGAACGGCGACCCCCACATCTGATCGTGCGCGAAGAGCCCCAGACAGAAGGGCGCCGCACCGCCGATCGCGAGCAGGAGGAACAGCTGGGCGCGCCGCCGCCAGCCGGGCGTCGCCACGAAGCCGGCGATCAGCGCGGGCAGCGCGATCAGCGAGGCCGGATACTCGGCGAAGGGGGTGGCGCCCGCGGTGAAGCCGGCGAGCAGCGCCAGGTTGCGCCAGCGTGGGCTGCCGAGCGGCGAGCGGAGCAGCTCGAGGATCGCGAGGTAGCAGCCGCCGGCGCAGGCCGCCGCGATCAGGTGACCGGTGAACGTGACCGCGTAGGGATAGATCATCGTGCCGAGGGCCAAGGCCAGACCGATCGCGGTGCCGGCGTCGCGCGGTGCGCCGAGCTCGAGCGCCCGGCGGCGGCACCAGCGGAGCATGATGCCCGCGAAGAGAATGCCGAAGATCGCAGTGCCGAAGACGCGAAGGACGTGCGTGACATGTCGCTCGTCGAACGGGAGGTGGAGCGTGGCCAAGAGCGGTCTCGCGATCGCGAAGGCGGGTACGCCGACCAGGCTCTGCAGCGGTGCCTTCGACGAGTACAGCTTGCCCTCGCGGATCGCCTTGTCGTCGACCATGCCCCACTGATGGATCACCCCGTCGATCGCGAAGGTGTCGTCGTCGACCAGCGCCTTGGTCATGTAGACGCGAACGAGCTCGTTCGGGTTGTTCAGGCCGCGGTGATAGGGCGAGGTCGCCAGGAACAGGAACGCGATCAGGGCGTAGGGCCAGAGATCGAGCGCCCGTCGGACCACCCGCCGCACGACCCGACCGTAGTTTCCCAGTGGAATCAGAGCAACCTGCAAGGTAAGGCTCATCGTGAATGAGGAGGCGCCTGCTCGAGCTGGTGGTCTGCCCGAGCTGCGGGGCGGCGCTGTCGCTCTCGCCCCGGGTCGTCGACGGCGATGAGATCACCGAGGGCACCCTCGCCTGCACGGGTTGCGACAAGCGCTACCCGATCGAGCGCGGCATCCCCAGGCTTCTCCCGGAGGCCTCCCAGGTACCCCACGCCGCGCGCCGTACCGTGGATCGCTTCGGCGATCAGTGGAACCAGTTCGACTTCATGGGCGATCACTACGAGGAGCAGTTTTTGGGCTGGATCGCGCCCAACACACCGTCCTCGTTCGAAGACAAGGTGGTCCTCGAGGGCGGGTGCGGCAAGGGGAGGCACTCGGCGATCGTCGCCAGCTGGGGCGCGAAGGACGTCATCGCGATCGACCTGGGGTCGGCGGTGGAGGCGGCCTATCGCAACACGCGGCGCTTCCCGAACGTGCACGTGGTGCAGGCCGACCTGTTCCATCTGCCGGTGGCGAAGCGCTCGGTCGACATCGCGTTCTCCGTGGGCGTGCTTCACCACACGCCCGAGCCGAGCGCGTGCTTCCGAGAGCTGGTGAAGACGGTGAGGCCGGGCGGCCGCGTGGTCGCCTGGGTCTACGGGCGGGAGAACAACGGCTGGATCATCCACGGCGTGAATCCGCTCCGCGAGGCCGTCACCTCCAAGCTCCCGCACAAATGGGTCTACCACCTCTCCAAGATCCCGGCCGCGATCCTGTTCGCGATCGGGCGCGGCGTGTATCAACCGCTGTCGTCGGAGGCCTTCGGTGACCTGGGCAAGAAGCTCTACTACCAGGCCTACGTCAATCACGTGACCCGGTTCCCGTGGCACGAGGTCCACTCGATCGTGCACGATCACCTGACGCCCCCGATCGCACACTACATTCCAGGCGAGGAGTTCTCCTCCTGGTTCGACGATGCCGGGCTCGAGAGCATCGAGATCGGCTGGCACAACGAGAACTCGTGGCGCGGCACCGGCCTCGTGCCGAGCATTCGATCCGCGTGAACGCATCCGCCCTCACGGCCGGTCTGATCGCAGCGATCTCGATCGGCTGGGGGGCCCGCAGGCTGGCGCGGATCCTGGTCGTCGAGCTGGGTCTCGGACCCTTCGCCGGGGGGACGCTCACGGCGGCGATCGGGACCGGCGTGTTCCTGAGCGCGGTCGCCTTCGTGGGCCGGCGGGCGCACAGCTTCGACGCCGGGCTCTGGGCCGCCGCCGTCGTGGGTGTGCTGATGGCGGGCGGTGCCCGGCTCCTCGGCGCGCCGCGCGAGGCTGAGCTCCCCCGCGCCGATCGCAAGGTGTTGGCCCGCGTCCTGGCCGTCACGGCGCTCTTGCTGCTCCTCTACGCGCACCTCGCCTTCAAGTATCAGATGCACGACGAGCACGCGCTGTTCGGCCACAAGTCGATGGTCGAGCAGCTGCGGCGCGGCACGTACCCGGTCTACTTCCCACCGATGCCGGAGCACGAGGCGCGCTACCACTACGGCTTCGACATCCTCGCAGGCGTCCTCACGCGCGGGCTCGATCTGTCGTCGGACAACGCGATCGATCTGATCACGCTCCTCGCGGTGCTCTTCATGTGCTGGTCGGCCGCGGCGGTGGCTGTCGACGCAGGCGCGGAGCGGTCGGCACCCCTGGGGGTCCTCGCGATCCATCTCGGCGCAGGCCTCGCCGCCGTCATGCTCGCCGGAGATCCGGGGCGCCATCCTCGCTGTCTGGCCCAGTTCCACCACCCGAGCTGCAATCAGGATCTCTACCCGACGCAGATCATGAACGTGTTCCAGCACCCGGTATCGCTGGGCGTCCCGATGTTCCTGGCGATGGTGATCCTGCTGCCGCGGATCGCGGGCTACGTGACGCGCGAGGATCCGGCGCCGGTCTTCATGCGTCGTGCCTGGTGGCTGGCCGCCGCAGTCGCGGTGCCGGCGCTGGCCGGCCTGGCGCTGTCGCAGGTGGTCTACTTCGGGCTCGGGTGTCTGGGAGCGCTGGCGGCGCTGCCGCTGTGGATGATGCGGCGGCGGCCCCGGATGCCGTATCTGGTGGGCCCGCTGGCCTTCCTCGCCGTGCTGGGCCTCGGCTATCTGCTGGCGCACGCGCTCGGCGGGATGATGGCGGATCACCCGTCGGTCGATCCGACGCTCCTGGCGCGACGGCCGGTGATCGGATTTCCCGCCAAGATGACGCCCGCGCAGATCGTGTCGGCGCATCTGGCGAACCTGGGCCTGGCCTTCGCGCTGCTCCCGGTATTCGCCGTGGTGGCGCTCAGAGACCGGCGGCCGCAGGTCCTGATGCTGCTGGCGTTCGCGTGCGGCGGGATCCTGGCGGCGCAGCTCTACAACTATCAGCGCTCTTGGGACATCGTGAAGTTTCCCTCGGCCGCCTCCTTCGCGCTCTCGATGCTGTACGTGGTGGTCGTGGACCGGGTGCTCGTCTCGCTGCCGTTCCCCTGGACCTGGCTTCGACGCGCCGGCGCGGCCCTCTTGATGATCACCGGGGTCACGACCGCGATCTTCGTGGCCGTGCCGCTCCCCGGAGCGAACATGAAGCTCTACGACGACACGAAGGAGGTCGTGGACGAGCGGGTTCAGAAGACGATCGATTGGTGGCGGTCGCACGACTATCGCGACGACCAGGTGGTCTACGCCCAGAAGAACATCGCCACGCAGCTCTCGATCTACGGCGGTCTCTCGACCGTCGGGTCGGACACCGACTTCTATTATCTCGGCATCCAGATGAAGGAGCTGACCCGCCGCGAGTGGTTGGCCCGGCGGATCCGGCAGCGCATGGACGCCGATGCGCTCGAGCAGCTGGGAGTGGCCTACGTGATGCTGTCGGACGAAGAGATCAGGAACCTCGGCCCCGAGGCCCAGCGCGCGATCGCCAGCGGCGAGCGGCTCGAGCTCGCGTACACCGTGGCGGATCCGGCCCCGGGCAAGCGGCGGCGGATCTGGCGCGTCAGGACGACGCCGAAGAGTAGTGTCGGAGAGACCACCGCCAGACCTGACGCGAGATGATCAGGAGCACCAGCGTCATGCCCCAGGCGAAGAGGGCCTTGGCGAGGTCCAGCTTCTCGAGGACGGCCATCGCCGGATACGAGGTCATGACCGCGACCGGCAACACGAAGGTGAGGACGATCCGCATCCAGCCGCGGAAGACGGAGATCGGCCAGCGAGCCGCGTCGAAGATGGAGCTGAAGAGGAAGCTCAGATTGTCGATCTTCACGAACCAGAAGCTGGAGCAGACGATCAGCATCCACACGGCGTAGATGCCGAAGGCGCCCGAGGCGAGCATCGCCGCGCCCGCGAGGATCTGGGAGGCGCCGGGGGCCGGATGGAGCCTCGAGATCGACCAGACCGCGATCGCGAGCCCGCACGCCAGGTCGACGAGCTTGGCCGGGAGGATCTTGCTGCAGCTGATCATCAGCTGCGAGTCGACGGGCTTGAGCAGGATGAAGTCGAAGGTCCCCTTCCGCACGTGATCGACGAGCGCGGTCAGGTTGGGGCTGATCATCCCGTCGAGCAGCGCCCGCAGGATCAGGAAGCCGCTCATCACCAGCATCGCCTCGTGCAGGTTCCAGTCGCCGATGGTCGGGCGGATCTGGAAGACCAGGAAGAGCGGGGCCACGTTCCACGAGACCCAGAAGCCGGCCAGCGCGATCTGGATCAGGAAGTCGACGCGATACTGCGCCTGCGCCTGGACGGAGGTCCGAAGGAGATGGCCGGCGATGCGGAGGATACCTAGCCACCGTAGGCCTCGAAGCGCCGCAGCGCGCGGGACCACACCAGCCGCACCAGCACGAAGACGACCACGATCCAGAGGGCCTGGGCGCCGAGCCCTTGGAGCAGCGCGCGCCCCTTCAGGTGGCCCAGCAGGATCTCGGTGGGGAGCGAGCCCATCGACCGGAAGGGGAGCCAGACGGCGAAGCGCTGCACCCTCGGGATCAGCTCCAGCGGGATCAGGTACCCCGACAGGAGCGCCCACAGTCCGAACCACGCCTCCTGGAACGAGAGCGACTGCTGCGTGTAGAGCGCCAGCAGCCCGAACATCGACTGCACCAGGAACACCAGGACCCAGGCGAGGAAGATCGTCAGCAGGTAGAGGCCGACGTGGATCGGGTCGAGCTGAAAGTGCATGCCCGGGATCAGGAGATAGGCGGCGACGGCGAGGGGCGCGAGGATGGCGGCGCGGAAGGGCACGGCGCCCAGGTTCTCCGCGGCGTAGAGGAAGAGCGGGTGGACGGGACGGAGGAGGAGCGCCGCCAGGGCCCCGTTGCGGATGGTGTAGTTCAGCTCCCAGACGATCCAGGCCGACGTCAGCTGGCGGACGATCAGCGTGGAGAGGAAGTAGGCGGCGAAGGTGGACTCGTCGAACCGGCCCAGCGGCGCCTCGCGCGCGATCGTGGACCACATCGCGTACATGATCAGCGGCATCGTGGTGGTGAGGATCCAGATGAGGACCTCGCCGCGATACGCCATCAGCTCCGCGAACCCGATCCGGAGCATCGTCGGGAACATGCGAAGCTCGCGTGTGACCATTCGAGATCTCAGTAGAGCGCGCGTCCGTGCGTCATGACGACCTCGTCGCGCTCTTTGACCTTCACGACGTAGTATGACTCGGCGTCGGCGATGCGCCAGATCTCCGTGACGATCGTGTCGCCGGGGAAGACCGGCCGCGAGAACCGTCCCTCGAGGTGGCGCAGTCGATCGGGGTCGCCGCCGCACAGCGCGTTCACCACGGCGCGCGAGGCGTGCGCGAACGTGCAGAGCCCGTGGAGGATCGGCTTCGGGAACTTGGCCTTCGCCGCGATCTCGGGGTCGGAGTGGATCGGGTTCATGTCGCCCGAGGCGAGGCGATACAGCAGCGCCTGCGTGGGCTGCGTGGGCATCTCCAGGGTGGCATCGGGGGCGCGCGCGGGCGGATCGAAGACCGCCGCGTCCGGTCCGCGCTCGCCGCCGAAGCCGCCCTCGCCTCGGTAGAAGATCTGCCACTCGGTGTCGAACAGGGGCTCGTTCTTCTCGTCGACGGTCTTGGTCTGATAGATCGCGAGGGCGCCCTTGCCCTTGTCCCAGAGCGCGGAGACCGTGCAGGTGGTCGACAGCTTGGCCTCGCGCGGGATGGGCCGGTGCATCGTGCATCGCTGGCCGCCATGGACGAGCGTGAGGATGTTGCCGCCGAGGGCGCGGAGCGCGGTCTGGAGCGGGGTGAGCGTCACCGCGACCGAGAACGTGGGCAGGACCTTGGGGCCGCGCGTCTCGAGGAGCAGATCGAGCTCCGCCGGGGTGGCGCCGGACGCCAGCGCATACAGCGCCGCGTCCTTCCAGGTGTAGGAAAACTCGAAGGGTCCGAAGGGCTTACCGATCAGGGCGCTGTCGAAAGGCATGCCCGCTGGTTATCCAAGCCGCGTGCCCCTGACAACGGATGTTTGACGATTGAGGTTCAGTGACTTTAGATAAAGTTACTTGAACTCTTTCAGGATCACCAGCGGCACCATCGTGGGGCGCGAGCACGTGCGGCTCTCCCGGAACAATCAGGACGGCATCGGGATCGGTGTCGAGGGCTCGACGATCGCGGCCGTGGTGACGGACGGCTGCTCGGAGGGCCGCGCCTCGGAGGTGGGCGCCAAGCTCGCCGCCTGCTGGCTGGCCGCCTGGGGGCCGCTGTACGCGCAGGTCTTCGATCTCGATCCGTCTGGCTTCGTCCCGGCGCTCGCGGGCGGGCTGGTGCGACACCTCGATCCGCTGGCGCGCGGTCTCTCGGTGAAGCCGGCGGGCATCGATCCCGCGCTCGTTCAGGAGCTCTTCCTCTTCACGTTTCTCATGGTCGTGATCACCGAGGCCCGCACCACCGTCTTCGGGATCGGCGACGGCGTCTACGCGATCAACGGAAGGACGACGGTCCTCGATCCGGGGCCCGACAACGCGCCGCCCTATCTCGGTTACCGTCTCGTGGGAAAGAGCGTCGAGCCGCGCATCCACTTCGACGGTCCCACGGTGGAGGTCGCGTCGGTCATCGTGGCCACCGACGGCGCCGCCGGGCTCTCGTTCGACGAGCTTCTCCGCGATCCCAAGTACCTCGAGAACCCCAGCCTGCTCCACAAGCGCCTCAACGCGCTGGGCGCGGTGGGCGGCCGCTTCACCGACGACACCTCGATGGTGATGGCGAGGAGGGCGTGATGCAGATCCGCGTTGGCCCTGCGACCGCTCGGCTCGAGCCGGGCGACATCCTCGGCGTCGGCGGCGAGGCGACCGTCTATCGTCTCGGCGATCGCGCCGTGAAGGTCTTCCACTCGCTCGATCCCGGCGTGGTCGACGCCAAGCTCGACAAGCTGGCGGCCTTCCCGCGCGGCCTGCCGAGCCCGGTGATCGCGCCGGAGGAGCTGGTCTTCGATTCGAGCGGTCGCCCGGTGGGCTACGCGATGCGCGCGGTCCACGGCGCCCGCGAGATCTCGCACCTGATGAAGAAGAGCTTCCGCGCGGGTGCGATCTCCAACGCCGACGTCTGCGCGCTCTTCGCCGAGATCCACGCGGTGCTGGAGACGCTCCATCAGTGCGGTGTGATCGCCGGTGATCTCAACGACGGCAACCTGCTGTTCTCCGGACGGCGGGTCTGGTTCATCGACGTGGACTCGATGCAGCTGGACGGGCACCCCTGCACCGTCGGGCACGAGCGCTACCTCGATCCGTCCCTGTACGGGTCCGATCTCTCGGCGCGCTGCTGCTTCACCCGCGACACCGACTGGTACGCGTTCGCAGTGCTGCTCTTCGGCGCGCTCCTCTTCGTCCATCCCTACGGCGGCGTCCATCCCGCGCACCCGACGCTCCTGCGCCGCGCACAGGCGAGGGCCAGCGTCTTCGACGGCGCGGTGAAGTATCCCAAGTCGGCGGAGCCCTGGCAGACGTTGCCCGACCCGCTCATCGAGCGGTTCCGCGCCGTCTTCGAGCGGGGAGAGCGCGGGCCGTTTCCCAGGGGCTTGCTCGACACGCCCTGGACCGCTCCGCGGCGGCCGAGCGCGCCACGGCCGGCGATCCGCGTCAACCGCGCCTGCCGGGCAATCCCCATCTTTGCCACCCGCGGGCGGATCCTGGCGGCGGCGATGCAGCCGTCGCTCGCCTACGTCCACGAGGAGGGCGGGGTGGTGCGCCGCGAGGACGGCTCGAAGGTGATGGAGCGAGCCGCCGACCCGGGGATGCGCTTCGCGATCGCGGGAGCGAGGACCTGGGTCGGGCTCGACGGCAAGCTGGCCTGCATCGAGCGCGAGCAGGTGGTCGACCGGACCGTGACCTCGGGGCCGTTCGACGCTGGCAGCGCCGGCTGCTTCCTCCAGCGCGACGGCTGGCTGATCGAGCAGTCCTCGCAGCTGCGCATCGGCAAGGTCCTGGACGGCCAGACGTTCCTGCGCGCCGGGCGGAGCCTGGGCTTCGGGTTCTATCGGGCGGGCCGGGCGCTCTTCTCCTTCGCGTTCCGTCCGGGCCGGGCCGGGCTCACCGACGTGCGCCTGCCGCTCTTCGAGGGCAAGCTGATCTCGGCCGACGCCGTCTTCGACGACGGCTTCATCGCGGTGAGCCTCCTCTTCGATCACGAGGGCGTCCGCCGCGGCGCGCTCCACCTGATCCGCGGCGAAGGCGCCGTGGTGGGGAGCCTCGAGGGGCCGATCGAGGAGCACCGCGTCCTGGCCAACACCGCCGGGCGCGCCGTCCAGGGGGGACGCATCCTGGCCGCCACCGAGGAGGGCCTGGTGCTCCTGTCGCCGGACGCCACCGGAGCGCTCACGATCCAGACGATCTTCACCGATACCGAGCCGTTCGTGGAGGAGGGCGCGCAGCTGCTCCCTGGCCCCAACGGCTCGCTCTACGTCGTCACCACCCACGAGATCAGACAGCTCGAGCTGAGCTGAAGAAGGAGATGCACATGAGACTGCCGTTCCCCAAGTTCTACGACCCGGGCGCCGTCGGGACGCTCTACCTCGAGGACGCCGCCAAGGTCGCCGAGTCGGCCGAGGCGTTCCAGCTCCAGCACGGGATCAAGCCGGCGGCACGCGACAGCTTCCGCATCGCCGCGTTCGGCATCGACGTGCCAGATCGGCTTCTGCATGCCGGGGGCGAGCCTGTTCGTGCCCGGCGCGGTCGAGGACACGCGGCGGGCGGTCGAGTGGCTCTACACGAACCTCGATCTGATCACCGGGCTCCACTTCTCGATGGACACGCACCGGGTGTTCCAGATCTTCCATCCGGCCTGGTGGATCGACGATCGAGGGCAAGCACCCACCGCCGTTCACGCCGATCACCTCGGAGGACGTGCGCCGCGGCGCTGGCAGCCGATCGCGCATCCCGCGGAGTGCCTCGAGTACACCAAGCAGCTGGAGACGACGCGGAAGTACGTGCTGACCGTCTGGCCCTATCACACGCTCCTCGGCGGCGTGAGCCACGCGCTGGTGCCGGCGATGATGGAGGCGGCGATCTTCCACTCGGTGCGTCCGCAGTCATCAGACGCACTTCGAGACCAAGGGCACGCACGCGATGACCGAGAACTACTCGGTCCTCTCGCCCGGAGGTGCCGCGAGCTCGGCGGCCAGTCGGTGGGAGCGTTCAACGCGCCCTTCTTCAAGATGCTGATGGAGTATGACCGGATCTACGTCTTCGGTCAGGCGAAGTCGCACTGCGTGCTCTCGACGCTCGTCGATCTGCGCGATCGAATCCAGAGCGACCGATCCCGACGCTGGTCGACAAGATCTACATCCTCGAGGACGCGATGAGCCCGGTGCCCGCGCCGCCGCTCAATCCGCTGCCGCCGGCGCTCGACTTCCCGCGCATCGCCGAGCGGGCCTTCGCGGAGCTCGAAGCGGCGGGCATGCACATCGTGAAGACGTCGGACCCGGTGGTGGCCGGTTGAAAGGAGACGAAGCAATGTCGGATCTCGAAGGACCTCTTCCAGAGCGCGGTGGGCGCGGGCGTGCTCAGCCCGGCCACCGAGTCGATGCTGACGGGCCACCTCGGCAACGTGGTCGTCGCGGGCGCAGCGGGTGTGGCGATGGAGGCGATCGAGGCCACCGACGTCACGCTGGTGACGATCCTGATCGACGCCTCGTCGAGCATCGCCTCCGCCCGGCTCGAGCAGGCGGTGCGGGAGGGCCAGCGCGAGCTGCTGGCCGCGTTCGCGGGGAGCCGAGAGAAGGACCGTATCCTGGTGGCGCTGTGGACCTTCAACGACCAGGTGAGCGTGCTGCATTCGTACGTCCCGGTCGGCGACGCCCTGCGGCTCGACGATCGGAACTACCGAGGTCGCGGCAACACGCGCCTCTACGACGCCTGGTGCGACGCGCTCGCGTCCAACGTCGCCTATGCCCAGCAGCTCCGAGACAGCGGCACGCCGGTGAAGAGCGTGGTGGTGATGATCTCCGACGGCGCGGACACCGGCAGCAAGCGGACCCAGAAGCAATGCCGGGCGCTCAGCGAGGATCTGCTGAAGAGCGAGCAGTTCGTGCTCGCGTTCGTGGGCGTCGGCGCCGACGCGACCTTCCGTCGCATCGCGAAGAACATGGGCGTGCCCGACGGCTGCGTCGAGGTGCAGACGCAGGCGACGCCGGCGGCGCTGCGCAAGGTCTTTCAGATGGTGAGCCGGTCTGCGATCCGCGCCAGTCAGGGCCAGATCCAGCCCGGGGCGCAGGCCGGCTTCTTCCGACCGTGATCCACGATTACAGCGGCGGGGGATGATCGAGCACGAAGCAGGACTGGAGCGCCGAGTGGAGGGCCTTCACGGCGCTCCGCTGCTGCGGCGACAGGCTGTTCGCATACGCGCGGTCGAAGTTGGCGCCGGACCGGGCGAGGTCGCCGATGGACCGGATGCCGAAGTCGCGGCTGCTGAGGATCTCGGCGGTCTTCGTGCCGACACCCTTGACGTTGACGACGTCTGCGTTGGTCGCGAGACCGTCGTAGCCCCCACCGAGGATCCCCTGCGCGAAGACAATCTGGTCCGTCTTGCGGACGAAGCCGATGTCCAGGAGGTCGTGCTGCTTCAGCTTGTCGTAGCTGAGGGTGGTAGCAGGGTTTGTGAGGCGGTCGGGCGCGCGCATGGTTCTCTCTCCTTGTACGGTCTTGTATGCCGAGGTGGGTTATCGGCGGAGAGGGCCCAGGAGTGCCGGTTTTTTTTCCTTACAGAACCGGTGGTCAAGCAATCCGATACGTGAGGAGCAGCGGGCCGAGCACCGCGTCCATCTTCGGGGCCTGACCCGCCTCCACCGAGGCCGTCAGGTGCGTGATCACGCCGGCGTCGATCCTGTACACGTGCCGCTGGACCACGCCCACGCCCGGTTCAGGCTCGTAGGCGATGGTCAGGCCGACGCCCGGCGCGCCGTCGGCGAAGGTGACCGGCCCTTCGGCGAGCCGCTTCAGGTTCGGAGCATAGCGCGCGAAGTGGGCGATGAACGCCCCGAGCGCCGCCGCCGGATCGTCGATCCCGGTCGATCCCCGCTGGACGGTGATGTTGGCCCGCGGCCGCGGGGTGGCCGGCTTCCCGGCGAGCGGTACAGCAATCCCGGTCTGCTCGGGCTCCGTGAGCGTGACCTCCAGCCGGACGTCCCAGCCTTTCGGCAGATCGATCGAGCCGGCGTTGGGTAGAGGCATGGCCGGGTCTTGTAGTACAGCCCACCAAAAGTGTCGAAGAAGAAGAGGACGAAGAAGGGCAGGCCGTCGAAGCGCCCGGTGACGCCCGAGGAGGCCGCCTTCCTCGCCGAATACGACGTCGCTCAGTTCCCGCGTCCGTCGGTGGCGGTCGACATCGTGATCTTCACGATCATCGACGCGGACCTGAAGGTCCTCCTGATTCAGCGGAGCCAGCACCCGTTCAAGGGCGCATGGGCGCTGCCGGGCGGCTTCGTTCGCGTGGGCCCGAGCGCCGAGGAGCAGGGCGAGGACCTCGACGAAGCGGCCGCCCGGCGCCTCCACGAGGAGACGCATCTCCCCCGTGGCTCGGTCTACCTCGAGCAGCTGGCCGCCTTCGGTCGGGCGGGCCGAGATCCGCGCACGCGCGTGATCACGGTGGCGTACTTTGCGCTGGTTCGCCCCGACCTGGCGCCGTTCGTGCGCGCGGGGGAGGGCGCCGCGGCGACCGCGTGGATCTCGCTCGCCGAGCGCTCCACGCGGACGCTCGCCTTCGATCACGACGCGATCATCCAGGCCGCCCTCGAACGCCTGCGCGGCAGGCTCGAGACGACGAACATCGCCTTCGAGCTGGTGCCGGAGACGTTTTCGATCCCGGAGCTGCGGGCCGTCTACGAGGTGATCGACGGGACGACCTACGACCCAGGCAACTTCCGCCGGCGCTTCAACCGGATGCTCGCGGACGGGATCATCCAGCGCGCCGCGGGCAAGCGGATCACGCGTTCGAAGCCGGCCCAGGTCTTCCGGTTCATCGATCAGAAGCGGTAGCTGACCCCCGCGCCGATCGCCGCGCGGTGCGTCCGATCCGGGATGATCGTGAGACCGAGCGCCGGCCCCCCCGGCTCCTCACCATAGGCCTTGAGCACCGCATCGTAGACCTTCTCCTCGGTGCTCTTCGCGAAGAGCTTGAAGAGCGCCTGGGCGAGCTGCAGGCCGCCAACCGCGATCGCGATTCCACCGAGGATCTTGTTGGCGTTGCCGGCGATGTCGATCTTGTCGGTAAGCAGGAGGCCGCCGGCTACGGCCGTCCCCGCAGCGGCGGTACTATCGGTGATGATGCCGCGGATGCGGCGATCGCGCCCGTCGCGGGCCCGGTCGCGGAGGAAGAACATGCCGGACGCGTCGAGGGCCTCGTCGTCGGCCAGCAGCTCGTCCGCGCTGGTGACATTCGCGGGATCGGCGAGCACGTTGTAGAGGCCCTCGGATATCTGAGAGGCAGCGGCGATCGACAGCGCGGTCACGATCAGCGGCTTGGTCAGGCCGCCGTCGTCCTGTATGGGAATAACGTCGGTGCCAATCACCACCGCCAGGCTGATCGCGATCCCGGCCGCGATCAGGTTGCCCGCGAGGCCCCAGGTGCCGTCGGTCCGGGATCCCTCCCGCAGGGCCTCCACGCCGGCGCGGATCGGCGCGAGCTCGGGATCGGGCGGCGGCCGATGGCGACCGGTGGCGACGGTGGCGGAGAGGACCAGCGCAAGAACCGGAGCAGACACGGCTGAGCCTCCACTCCGAAGCGGTCGTGGGTCAACGCCGGGATGGCCGCGGTCGCCCTTCGGTGGGGGCGCTCACGCCCTTCACCGGCGGAGCCGCACGAGCAGCACCAGCGCTCGCCCCGATCGTGCCGGGACCGCGACCCGGACCGGGGTCGCGTGAGCGCTTACGCGCTACACGCTCCTAGTTGAGTCCAAACCAGGTTGGAGCTACGCGATCCCGGTGCCGACCTTGATCGAACAGCCCACCGTCGTGAAGGCCGCGGGGAACAAGCCCAAGCTGATCCGCGAGTACTTCGGCCGCGTGAACAGCCGGACCTCCGGTATCAGCATCGCGCACATGGACTCGCCGCCGGGGTGGGTCGAGCCGGGACAGCGGCCCGAGTTCGACGAGTACACCGTGGTGCTGAAGGGCCGCCTGCGTGTCGAGCACGAGGGCGGGGTCGTCGACGTGAAGGCCGGCCAGGCGATCCTGACCGGCAAGGGCGAATGGATCCGGTACTCGACGCTGGAGGAGGGCGCCGAGTACGTGGCGATCTGCCTGCCGGCGTTCTCGCCGGACACGGTTCATCGCGACGAGGCCTGAGGTGGTCCCGGTCGATCACCTCCTCGACTTCTCTTCAAAGCGCGTGCTGATCACGGGCGGGGTCCGGGGGATCGGCGCCGGGATCGCGGAGCGCTTCGCCGAGGCAGGCGCCCAGGTGGTGATCGATCACCGGAGCCGGCCCGAGGAGGCGGCGGCCTTCGCGGCTCACCTCGACGGGCGCGCGATCCAGGCCGACGTCACCCGGAGGGACGAGGTGGAGCGGCTCTTCGAGGAGGCCGGCCCGATCGACGTCCTGATCAACAACGCAGGGATCTATCCTCTGGAGCGGCTGCTCGCGATCGACGACGACCAGTGGCGGGCGATGATCGACTCGAACCTCACCTCCGTCTTTCTGTGCACGCAGGTCGGCGCCCAGGCGATGATCGCGGGCGGGATCGAGGGCGCGATCGTCAACATCACCTCGGTCGAAGCGTCCATGCCGGCGCGGCTCCACGCCCACTACGACGCCGCCAAGGCCGGCGCTGCGATGTTCACCCGGAGCGCCGCGCTCGAGCTCGGCGCGCATGGGATCCGCGTCAACGCGGTGGCGCCCGGTCTGACCGATTATCCGGAGCTGGCGGCACTGTGGCCCGACGGCGTCCAGCGCTGGCTGGCCAAGGTGCCGCTCGGGCGGCTGGGGACCCGCACCGACGTCGCCGATGCCTGCCTGTTTCTGGCCAGCCCGGCGGCGAGCTTCATCACCGGCGCGACGCTGGCGGTGGACGGCGGCATCTCGGCCACCCCGGCGTTCTGAGTCGCCTTTCGCCCTTCGTCGAGAAGCGCGACTCGGCAGTTCACAGCCCACAGTCGACAGATCCATCCGGATCGCCGTTGAGCTTCAGGTGCCCACCGACGCCAGCGATCGCCAGAAGCATGTCCTGGATGGTGGGCGCATCTCTTGTCTCCGAGGTCGGCACCCTCGAACGCGATGTGACTTCGGCGAGAAGGATCTCGATCGGCTGCGGCCTCACATCCCCTGACGCTTCGGGCAGCACATGGACGAATAGATCGCCGTTGCCCTCCTGGCGGGTTCACGCCTCGGTGCCCCGTGCTTCCGGCGGCGGCCGTGCGGCGTGTACCGTCTTGGATCCCCCCAAGAAAAGGCGTGGAGATCGATTGTGCTTGACGAGATCCAGGGAACCGCCCGCGCTCGCTGGCCGATCTTTGAGGGCCCGACCTCGTGACGCTCCGAGCCTCAGGCTTTCGCCCCGTCCGCGCCCGCTCGGCCGAGGCGCCCTGATCGGAGGCGTCAGCCCGCGGGCAGCTCGGTCCAGACCAGTGTTTCGCTCGAAAATGGGCGAACAGGAGTCTGAGGCGGCTCAACCCGTCAGGCGATGCGCCACTTCGAGGAGCGCATCGATGTCGACGGGCTTCCTCAGGAACCCCTGCGCGTTGGGGGTCGCGGCAGCCTTCCGGGACCATGCCGAGAGGATGACGACCGGCAGGTCCTCGAGCTGGTGATCCCGCGGATCTCGTCGAGCAGCTCGCCGCCGCTCATCACCGGCATCATGAGGTCGAGGAGCACCAGAATCCGGCGCGGGCTTGCCGTGGAGGCGCTCGAGCGCGTCGCGGCCGTGCGCCGCCGTGTGGACCTCGAACCCCTCGTACTCGAGGATCATCTGCAGGCTCTCTCGGATGTCGTCATCGTCCTCGACCAGAAGGATCGTTCGACTACTCTGTTTCATGGACTCTCCTCTTCTCCTCCTGGGTCGCCTGACGCGGCAGTTCGACACGAACCTTCGAGCCGGCGCCGGGGCCGCTGAACACGCGGACGTTGCCGCCGTGAGCCTCGACGAGCTCGCGTACGACCCAGAGGCCGAGCCCCAGGCCACCGAAGTTCTGGACCGGGACGCGGCGTTCGAAGCGTTCGAAGATGCGGGCGTGGTCAGCGGGCGATATGCCCATGCCGAGGTCGCGAACGGTGAGGTTCGCAACCTCGGGCTCGGTCGCGACCGTGACCTCGATCGGCCGGCCCGCGCCATACTTGATCGCGTTCGACATCAGCTGCTCGATGACCCGGCGCAGGCGCGCCGAGTCCCACCGCCCCAACACCGGGACCGGCGCGAAGAGCGTGATGTCGCATCCGGCTTTCTCGAGCGCCGGGCGGAGGCGCTCGACGACGGTGGCCGCCAGATCGCTGAGATCGACGTCGGACCGCTCGAGGTCGACGCGCGCGACGGTCAGCTCGGAGACATCGAGAAGCGTCTCGACGAACTGCTCGAGGCGCAGCGCCGCCCGGTCGATCGCCTCGATCCGGACGAGAAGGTCCGGACGGGAGATGGGCCGTTCGCTGTGCAGTGCGCGGAGCAGGCCGCCGGTCTGGATGCGGAGCGGTGTCAGCGGCGTCTTGAGCTCGTGCGCCGCCAGCGAGAGGAAGTCGTCGCGGGCGCGGATCGAGCGCTGCGCGTCGCGGTACAGGTTGGCGTTATCGATCGCGAGCGACGCGAGCCGGCTGTAGTCGTTGGCCGTGGTCCGTTCGATCTCGTCCGTCGGTCGCTCCTGCTGCTCGCGGAGGAAGGCGATCGCGCCGAAGGCCCGTCCCCGCGCCCGGAGGGGTACGTACAGCGCGGAGCGCGCCCCGAGCGCCTCGGCGACGCGGGGATCGAGCTCGCCCGAGGGGTCGCCGATGGGCGACTTCGGCAGCAGCGCCGTCCCCTCCTCGAGCGCTCGTCTCGAGATCGCCTCTCGGGCGGGATCTCGATGGGCCGTCGCCGTCCGCCGGTCCCAGTCCTCCGTACCGAAGATCTCGATCAGGCAGCTGTCGGCCAGGTACGGGACCGCAAAGTGGGCGACCGTGTCGAGGACGGCGTCGAGCTCGAACGCAGCCGCGAGCTGAACGCTGGCCTCCGCCAGGAAGCGATCGCGTTCCTCGACCCGCGTGTGCTCGGTGACGTCCCGGACGGTCCCGACGAACCGGAGCGGCCGTCCGTCGTCGTCGCGGAAGACGGTGGCGCGCTCATGGACGATCCGCACCGCGCCGTCGCCGCGGACGATTCGATGGACGACATCGTACGTGCGGCCCAGCTCCACGGCCGCTCGGCTGGCGGCCCGTACCCGCTCGCGGTCGTCGGGGTGGACCATATCGAAGAACCGCGCCACGGAGATCGGCTGGCCCGGCGGGACGTCGAACATTCGATAGGTCTCGGGCGACCACTCGATCGAATCGCCGTCGGAGAAACCGGACACCCAGCTGCCCACGTGCGCGACGGCCTGCGCCTCCTGGAGCAGCGCTTCGCTCCGGTGGATCTGGTCCTCCGCGAATCGGCGCTCGCTGATGTCGCGGATGCATGCGGTCAAGGAGAAGGAGTCCGGTCCGAAGATCGGAACGATGGAGATCTCGATGGGGAACTCGCGGCCGTCCTTCCGCAGCGCGGTCAGCTCGACCCTGCGATTGAGGACCTCGCTCTGGCCCGACGACAGGAGCCGGGCGAGACCCTCGCGGCATCGGGCCCGGAGATGGACCGGGACGAGGAGCTCGAGGGCGCTGCGTCCCAGGACCTCGGAGCGCGCGTAGCCGAACGTGCGCTCGGCCGACGCGTTGAAGTCGATGATGTCTCCCGCCGTATCGATCGAGACCACGCAATCGATGGACGAGTCGATGATCGCCGCCGACCGCGCGGCGTTCTCCTCGAGCGCTTGCACCCAGCGGCGCCCCCGCAGCACCTCGCCGATGCGGGCGCCGATTCCCGGGAGCGCGGCGAGCAGCTCGGGCGCTGCGGGGACGCTCCGGTGCGCCAGCAGCTCGACGATGCCGAGGAGCGACTCGTCGACCACGATCGGGAAGCCGAGCGCGGTGTGCAGGCCGTCCTGGACGGCGGCACGGGAGCGCGCCCCGGCCGTCGGCGAGATGACCTCCGTCACCGGCATGAGGGAGGCCCAGACGCGACCGGGAAGCTCGAGCCCCGGCCGCAACACCGTCTCACGCGTGATCCGTTCGAACGGGGACTCGGGGCGCTCGGGCGAAGGCCCCGCACCCGGCTCCGCTCCCCCGTCCGACCTCCGCCAGGTGAGGCGGGCGCGGAGCAGGCCGAGGTCGACGGGGACCCAGAAGGCGCCCGCGTCCCAGCCGAGGTGCTCTCCGACGACGGCCGTGAGGGTGTCGGTGGGATCGATCTCGGACGGGGTCGATGCGATCAGCGTGTCCACCGCGCGCTCGAGCGCCGCGACTTGCGCGCGGCCGCGGTGATCGAGCGTGTGCCGCACCCGCGCGCTCAGGCATCCGAGGTCTCCGATCGTCACGGGGAGCACCGGCGTATGCGGGGCCCGGTCGGCGGCCACCTCGAGCACCTCGGCGGTGGCGTCATCCGCGAGCGCCCTGTCCAGCAGGATGACGTCGAAGGCCGCCCGCGCCACGGCGTTCAGGAGCGCCTCCGGGGTCTCGGACTGGCACCAGCCGGCGGCGAACCCGCCGCGCGTGAGCTCGCGATCGATCGGCAACCGTGAGCTGGTGCCCGCGAAGAGAACCTCGATCGAGGTCATGCTCACGCAGGTATGCATTCGCCCGGCCACCCCGCGGGCGCAAACGATGAACGACGGGCGTGCAGGCTACTTCGGTGCGCCTGCCGCCTTCTTCGCGAGGAGCGCCGCGACGACCTGCTCCGCAATGTCCCGCCCGTTGAAGAACGCACCGTTGACGGTGGCTGCCCAGGCACCCCCACACGCTTCGCCGGCCGTGAACACCGTGTCGTCGATCGCGGCGGCGTAGTCCTTGCGGTCGTCGTCGCGGCTGCCGACCTTCTCGACGGCCCAGGTGCCGCCCACGTCCGGATCGACCGTCCATCCGGTCCGTTCACCCCCGAGGAAGGCTTCGGATAGGGGAGCACCATAGTGCTGCGTCACCACGGAGAGGGCGTACGCGAACGCCTCCTTCTCCGGCTTGTCCAGCAGCTCCTGCGCGACCTCGCCCCCCGTCATGACCACGGCCACGTCCTGGCCGAACGGCTTCATGAGGAGCTCGAAGGGGCGTCCCTCGTCGTCGAAGCCGCACGCGCGCTCGAACGGCTTCACCTCGTTCAGCGCGCCCGGCGCGAAACGCAGCCCGATCTTCTCGAAGCTCGCCATCTGCAGTTGCTCGATCGCGTCGACCTTCCAGGCGGGGAGCGGCGGATCGAAGACCACCCGCTCGCGGAGCGCCTTCGGCGACATCGTGAGGACGATCTTCTTGGCGCGGAAGGTCCGCCCGTTCGACTCCACCTCGACGCCGTCCTTCGACCAGGAGACCTTGGTGATCGGCGACTCGAGCTCGATCGGGAGACCGTACGAGAACGCGTGCACGATGTTGCCGAGGCCGCCCTCGACCAGGCGATCGTCCTTCTCCTCGACGATGCTCTGGAACTCGCCGACCGAGAACTGATCGAGCTCGAGCGCGATCTCGAGGGGCCCGAGGACCTCGGCGGCCAGGTCGTCGAGCCGGTGCTGGGGCGCGGAGAGAAGCGAGGCGCGCGCGTCCGGCCGCTTCCGCGCGCCGATCTGCCAGCGCTTGCTGACCTCCTCCATTCGCTCCTTCAGCAGGGCGGCGTCCTCCACCGGGTCGCCGCCGACGAACACCTTCTGGAACTTCTCGGTGGAGTAGGTCTCGAACCCGAGCGCCTGCACCAGCGGGAGGAACGGATTCTTGGCGGACTCGTGGATCCAGGCGCACCCGTGATCGAAGGGCACGCCGAACGCGTAGTCGGTGTGGGCACGACCGCCGTCGCGGCTCTTCGCCTCCAGCACCGTGACGCTCCGTCCGGCGTCCAAGAGCGCGTTGGCCGCGCCGATCCCGGCGGCTCCGGCGCCGATCACCAGCACGTCGACGTCCTCGTGCCGGCGGGCCTCGAGGAGACGGGCGATCTCGACGGCGGGCATCTCTCCACCCTCCGCGCGGGCCTTCTCAGCGGCGGGCAGGCGATCCAGCTCGGCGGTGCGGCCGTCGCGGAGCAGCTCGGCCCGCAGATCGGCGCTCGCCATCGGGTGCGGGCTCTTGGCCCAGGCGCTCACGGACTCGGCGCGGGCGGTGAACAGCTCGAGCGGGGGTGCCCCTTCGGCGCGAAGGCGGGTGAGCAGCGGCCGCGGGAGCTCGGTGAGGAGCGCGTCGAGCTCGGCCTCGAGGCCCAGCGCGCGCATGCGCGTCTGCAGCGCGGCGTAGCGGACGGGCTTGGCGTAGTCGGCGCCGAAGATGCCCTTGGCGGCGAGCCGGTAGAACGCCGCCCAAGAGAGCTGGCCTTCGTCGATCTGCGCGCGCTGTCGAGCGGAGGCGCACTCGCGCGCGATCGCGTGGAGGCGATCGACGCCCGCCCCGGCGCGCACGCGCGCCTCCCCGAGATCGAAGGGCTGGCGCTCCGCGTCGATCGAGTGCGGGGAACGAGCGCCGTGAACCTCGCGGACGGCCCGGAGCCAGGTCGGCTCGTTCCGGCGCGACCTCCGCGCGTCACTGCGAGGGGCGGCATGAACGTTCGAGGGCGACGACGTGAGGGGCGGGTTGGGGTCGAGCGTCTTCCGCCTCGACGGGCCCACCGCCTCGCGGGGGGCAGGCAGCCGCCCCCATCGGACGCCCGATTTGTGGGTGGGCTCGACCACGCTTCGAGGTGTGTTTCGGCGGCCACGGCGAAACAGTGCGATCGAATCGGGCTCAGGCCAGCCGACCGGGTAAGCCCTAGCAACGGCAGTCCACACCGGTCGATAATGAAAAGCGCTTGCGTCTTAAGCCCTTACATCAGGCCGCGTTCCGGCGGTCGGCGCCCACCGTGCTCGATCGGCTCGTGGACCTTCGGGATCAGAGCCGCTTCGCGCTCCACGAGCTGACCATGCACTGCCGCGACCGCGGCCATGAGATCGCGAACGAGGTCCGGCCGCTGCTCGTTCGGTCCGGTCTGATGGAGCGCGACGGGACGGTCGGAGAGGCGGTGCGGGTCGGGGTCCTGGCGAAGGTGGTCGGGCACGGGCTCGCCATGGAGATCGCGGGCGCCGGCAGGTCGAGCAAGACGCCGGACGACGACTTCGGCGAGCGGGTCCGGACGCTGGTCGAGCGCGGCGATCGCGGGAGGGCGGCGGGCGAGCTCCTGGCGATGGCCGAGACCATGGCGTCCTCGGGTCACGTCTTCGACGCGCGGGAGATGGCGCGGTTCGCCGCGGCGGCCAACACGCTGACCGATCGACACGGACGGATCACGCCGGAGCTCCAGAGCGTGGTGGGCGCGATGGAGCAGCACCTGTCACCGAGCTTCAGCCGGCGCGCGGCGCCGCTGTTCCAGGATCTCGTCGCCGAGACCGGCGGTCGGCTCGAGAAGATCGCGATGCCGCAGCGTCGGGTCCCCTACTGGCTGAAGGGACCGAACCCGCTGGCGAACCATCAGTCTCGCCCCGCGCTGCCCAAGGAGGCCGACGTCGTGATCATCGGCGCCGGGCTCACCGGCGGATTGGCCGCCTATCACCTGTCCCGAACTGCGGAGAGGAAGGGCCTCTCGGTGGTCGTGCTCGACGCCGGCGATCCCGCGGGTGAGGCCTCCGGGCGGAACGGCGGGAACTTCGAGCTCATCCCGGAGAACTTCTTCGGCGACTACGGAACCTACGACGGCCTGATCCAGGAGCGCTTCAAGTTCTTGAAGCGCTCCTATCCCGACCAGCCGGCCGAGGTCCTGATGCGGCACGCGAAGAAGACTGCGGAGTCCATCGTGGCCGTCGCGGTGGCGAACATGAAGCGGATGAAGAAGACGATCGAGCGCGAGAAGATCGACTGCGACTTCTCACCGGTCGGCTGGATCCGCACCTCGCTCAACGAGCGTGAGGCCCGCGCCGCCGAGGCGGACATCGAGCTGGTGCGGCGGCTCGGCGGCAAGGTCGAGGTGATCGACGACGCCACCATGCGCGCCAAGCACAACTTTGCCGCGCCGCACGGCGCCCGCCTGGTGCCGGAGAACGGCAACTACCACCCGTTCAAGTTCGTCATCGGTGAGCTCCAGAAGGCGCTCGCGCGCGGCGTCGAGCTGTACGCGCGGACCCCGGTGAAGAGCGTCGTCTCGAAGAAGGCCGACCTGCACCTGGTGAAGACCGACCGCGGGACCATCCGCGCCAAGAAGGTGATCGTGGCGACCAACGCGTTCACGTCGGAGCTGTTCCCCGAGCTCGGCGACATCCGTCCGTTCCGGAGCCAGCTCGCCAGCTACAACCACCTCCGCGATGACACGCACGGCCGCAGCATCACCGCCAAGGACGGCGACATCTACTTCAACTTCCCCGGCGAGGATTGCTATGTCGACGACGAGGGCGTGGCGCGCGGGACGATGAACGTGGGTAACGACACCGATACCGAGGTCCCGAGCCCGCACGACGTCCAGCCCAGCCGGTCGGTGTTCCTCGGCTCCAAGGACGAGATTGCCTCGTACCTGCCCGAGACCGATCACCGCCCCCCGATCCGCGCCTGGTCCGGGTCGATGGCGTTCGTCGAGGGCGACCACGGCATGCGCATGCCGGTGCTGGGTCCGCTCGGCCAGGGCCCCCGCGAGGGAGTGTTCGTGGCCGTCTGGTGTAACGGCTACGGCGGCACCGGCTGCCATCAGGCCGGGGCGGGCGCCGCGGCGTGGGCGCTCACGGGGCGCGTCCCGAAGGACATCCCGCAGGACGTGTTCGGCCCGCAGCGGCTCTTCGAGGCCGCGCCTCAGTTCGACACGACGGTGTGAGCCCGCTCAGGGGACGATGGCGTTCTCGCGGTTGAAGGTCACGAACGTGAGCGCGTCGGGGTACACCGGGAAGACGTTGCCCGCGAAGGCCTGGGTGCAGGTCTCGTTGGTCGTGACGCCGACGGCGGCCTTCACGTCGAGAGCCATCGAGCTGGAGGCGGTCATCTCGCTGAAGCCGACGCCGACCCACTGGCCGATGCGCGAGGTGAACAGCGCGCTCCGATCGAGCTCGTAGGCCGGGCCCGGGTAGACGTCGAAGATCGGGGTCGGGGTCATGCCGAGCGTCGCGTTCGTCATCGGGATGCCGCCGCCCGACGAGCAGTCCCGCGCCTCCAGCGCGGCGTAGCCGGAGCCGAAGCCATCGTCGAGGTTCGCTGAGCCCGGGATGGGGGCACCGGCGGTGGAGATGGCGGCCTGGAGCACGGAGCGATGGAAGATCGGGAACGTGTAGCGGATGTCCGGCGTGCGAGCCTCGTTGATGCCGCAGGCGGGGACGTCGGGCGTCTCGTCGTTTCGGCGGACGAACTGCCAGTAGTAGGTGTCGACCCATGCGGGCGTCGAGGTCTGGGTGCTGCGAATGCGGAGCACGTAGGGGGTCTCGGCCTTGAGCGTCTGGGCACCGGCACCGTCTCCGCCGGTGAACCCGAGCTCGAGCTGATAGCCGCTGGTGCACTGCGGGTCGGCCGTCGACTGGAGGATGTAGCCGATCGGGACCCGGTCCGCCGGATCGTGGTCGACGCCGGTGGTCCGGTCGTAGGTGGGATCCGGGCTGACCGGGGTCATGGTGGTCAGGTCGAAGAGCGGGAAGACCGCGACCTCGATCTGCTGCACCTCCTCGGCCGTGGGCGTGTACCCGAGGAAGTCGACGCACTCGACCAGGCAGTAGTCGTCCGCGAAGGTCGGGGGCGGGGTGTGCCGGCAGGACAGGACGGCGTCGGCGCCGCTCTCCGTGATCGGGAAGGTGGTGGCCTCGTCCACGCGGATGGGCGTGCCGGTGACGTCGATGGTGTCGTTGACCAGGCACAGATTGACGCCGGCGTCCTCGTTCGCGCCGGTGTCCGTGACCCCGGTGTCGACGAAGCCGAGGTCGTTCACGCCGCTGTCGGCCCCCGTGTCCTTGGCCCCGGTGTCCGGCGCCGCGTCGGTTCCACCGTCATCGTCGCCTTTGCAAGCGCCGAGCGTCGCGCTCGCCGAGAGCGCGGCGATCAAGAGCAGTGAGCGGGGAGACAGGCACTTGGGCGTCATGAGCGGGGCCGGAGCATAGGCAGCCGGCGCTCCCGGCTGCAACGGTAAATCAGCCCGCGGGGCCCGATTGCGAGACGCCTGGCCTCCGAATAGCTTTCATCTGCCGATGGAGGTGCTGCCCGAGACGCCGAATCGGCTGGCGACCGTCGCCGTCCTGTTCTCGGTCGCGTTCTTCCTCGCGTGGACCGCGGCGCCTCCCGTTCCGCCCGATACCTTCCCGATCCTCGATCTCACGACCGCCCTCGCGATCGCCGCCAGCGCGATCGTGTTCTGGCTGGCCCGCCGCCACCGCAATCGACCGCAGCTGCTCCAGGACACGGCGATGCTCTACGAGATCCTCGCCTGCCTCGCCATCGCGCTCTCGGAGCACTGGCAACCCTGGCCGGACGCTCTACCGGTTCGCGGCATCTCCTGGCTCGCTTTGGTCGTGATCTCGTTCCCACTGGCGGTACCGGTCCCTCCGAGGAGCGCGCTGATCACGGCGCTGGTGGGGGCGAGCATGGGTCCGCTCGCGCTCGCGGCCACCACGCTCCGGGGCAACCCGTTGCCCTCTCTGCCGACCTTCGGGGCTCTCATGCTCCCCACGTACCTGGCCGCCGGCATCGCCTATGTGCTCTCCGGCGCGCTCCACCGGCTCGGGAGCGACATCGTCAAGGCGCGCCGGCTCGGCAACTACGAGCTGATCCGCGAGCTCGGCAAGGGCGGGATGGGAGAGGTCTGGCTGGCGAAGCACCGCCTGCTCAAGCGGCCGGCGGCCGTGAAGTTCGTGCGCGCCGACATGCTGGCCGAGACGACCGGCGAGGACGCGCACACGATCTTCCGTCGCTTCGATCGCGAGGCGCAGACCACGGCGGCGCTCAGCTCGCCGCACACCGTGTCGATGTTCGACTACGGCCTCGCGGACGACGGATTGTTCTACTACGTCATGGAGCTGCTCGACGGCGTCGATCTGGAGACGCTGGTGGGCCGGTTCGGCCCGCTCCCCGCCGAGCGTGCGATCCACGTCCTGGTCCAGGCCTGCTCGTCGCTGGCCGAGGCGCACCGGCGCGGGCTCATCCATCGCGACGTCAAGCCGGCGAACATCTACGTGTGCCGGCTCGGGGTCGAGCACGACTTCGTCAAGGTGCTCGACTTCGGTCTGGTGATCAGCGGCGCGGGCGCCGATCGACAGCTCACCCGCCTCACGCACGACGGTCTCACCAGCGGAACGCCGGCGTACATGGCGCCGGAGATCGCCACCGGCAGCGTGATCGCGGACGGCCGCGCCGACCTCTACGGCCTCGGGTGCGTGGGCTACTTCCTGTTGACCGGCCGCATGGTGTTCGAGTCCGCCTCCCAGATGCGCGTGCTCGCGGACCATGTGGAGACCCAGCCCATGCCTCCCTCCCAGCGGACGGAGCTCCCGATCCCGGAGGATCTCGAAGCGACCATCCTGGCGTGCCTCGAAAAGAACCCCGAGCGCCGGCCGCAGACCGCGGAGGCGCTCTCGCGACGCCTCCTCGCGTGCGGGCTCGCCGGCGCCTGGAGCCGCGAGCGCGCCGAGCGGTGGTGGCAGACCAACATGCCGAGCCCCACGACATGACCCCGCTCGCGGACGATGCCAAGGCCGCCGCGTTCTCGAGCACGCTCTGCGCGGCGGCGATGATCGCGCACCAAGTGGCCGCCAAGGCCTCGCGCGACGCGTTCTTCCTCAGCTCGTTCGAGGTGACCTTGCTGCCGAGAATGGTGGTGGTCTCTGCGATCCTCTCGGTCGCCGTCGTGCTGCTCTCGGCCCGGGCCATGACCGTGATGACCCCCGGCCGCGTGGTCCCGAGGGCGTTCGTGGCCAGCGCCCTCCTGCTCCTGTCGGAGTGGGCGATGCTGGTGCGTTTCCACCAGGCGGGCACGATCGTCTTCTATCTCCACACGATCGTGTTCGGCTCCGTGCTCACCTCGGGGTTCTGGTCGATGGTCAACGAGCGCTTCGATCCGCACACCGCCAAGCAGATCGTGGGACGCATCGCCTCGGGCGGGACGCTGGGCGCGCTGATCGGCGGGATCTCGGCCGAGCGGATCGGCGCCAACCTCGATCTGTCGGTGGTGCTGCCGTTCCTGGCGGTGCTCCATCTGTTCTGCGCCTGGGTGGTGCGCGACCTGCGGGGCGGTGGCGGTCCGGTCCGCCGCCGTCCGCTGGCCCGCGGGAGCGTCGATTCGGGGCTCAGCGTGCTGGCGGGCTCACCGTACCTCCGCTCGATGGCGATGCTGGTGGCGCTCAGCACGGCGGCGGCCGCATTGCTCGACTACCTGTTCAAGGCGGAGGCCACACACGCGTTCGCGAGCGGCGAGGAGCTGGTGCGCTTCTTCGCCGCGCTCTACGCCTCGACGGGCCTGATCTCCTTCGTGGTGCAGACCGCGCTCTCGGCCCGGGCGCTGGAGAAGCTCGGCCTGGGCCGGACGGTCGCGCTCCTGCCGATCTCCTGCGGGCTGGGGAGCCTGCTCGCCATCCCGCTCCCGGGGCTCTTTCCGCTCGCGGTGACCCGGGGGACCGAGTCGCTGCTGCGGACCTCGCTGTATCGCTCGGCCTACGAGCTCCTCTACACGCCGGTGGCGCCTTCGAAGAAGCGCGCCACCAAGTCGATCATCGACGTGCTCTGCGATCGCTTCGGTGACGTCGCCGGCGGTGCGCTGGTGGCCGTGGTGCTCGCGGTCGCGGCGCCCGAGGCCTCGCGCGTTTGGCTGCTCGTGCTGGCGGGGCTCCTCTCCATCGCCGCGGTGGCCGTGGCGATGCGGCTGCAGAAGGGCTACGTCGAGACGCTGGCGGCGAGCCTGGTCGAGATGGGCTCCAACCTGAAGGCGCCGGGGCCCCGCGTCTCGGAGGTCGGGCGTGTGGTCCAGTTCACCGAGATGATGCTGTTCGACCGGGAGCAGGGAGCCTTCCTCTCCGCGGATCCGGACACGCTCCTCACCGGCACGGGTCTCACGGCGGAGCTCTCGCCCACCCACACGATCGCGGTGCCGGCCTCGTCGTTGATCCTGGGCGACGCGGAGCGCGCCGCGATGCTCGACTCCGGGGATCCGGTCCGCATCCGCTTCTCGCTGACGCAAGGCAGGTTGACGGACGAGCTGGTCCCTCGTGCGGTTCGCCTGCTGGCGCTGAACGACGTCATGGTCGACGCGATCCTCGCGCTCTCGAAGGTCGTCGATCGGGAGGTGGATCGATTGGTGACCTTCCTCCTCGACCCCGACGAGGACTTCGCGGTGCGCCGCCGCTTGCCGCGCGTGCTGGCACACTCCACGGTGGCCCGTGCCCTCGACGGCCTCACGTCCGGCCTCGGCGATCGCCGGTTCGAGGTCCGCTTCCAGTGCGGACGCGCGCTCGCCCGGATGGCGCCCGGGCCCCGGGCCGTCGACCGGGAGCGGATCCTGTCCGCGGTGGCGCGCGAGGTCGCGGTCGATCGAGGGGTCTGGGAGAGCCATCGGCTGCTCGACGCCATCCCGGCCGACGAGTCGAACGTGTTCGAGGACGCGCTCCTCGAGGATCGGGCCAGCCGGAGCATGCAGCACGTGTTCACGATGCTCTCCCTGGTCCTGGGCCAGGAGGCTCTCGAGGTCGCATACCGGGGCCTGTTCACCGATGATCCGACGTTGCGCGGGACGTCGCTCGAGTATCTGGCGTCGGTGATCCCGGAGCCGATCCGGCTCAAGCTGTGGCCGTTCCTCGACGCCGGGCCGGTCGCGCTCGTCCGGCCGCGGCAGGAGGTCCTGGAGGACCTGATGCGCTCCCGCGGCTCGATCATGCTCAAGCTCGAGGAGCTCCAGGGCCTCGAGAGGGAAGACCGGGCGGTCGGCGATCGTAACAAGGGCTGAGCACGATCATGGTGTTCGATCGCCTACGCTCCAACCTGGCGGCCGACCACACCAGCTTCGTGGGACGCGCCGCCGCCGTCGCCGATCTCTCCGGCCGGCTGGATCGCGACCGGGCCGTCACGCTGGTCGGAGACGAGGGTGTGGGCAAGACCCGGACCGCCAAGGAGGTGGCCCGGGACCGTGCCAGCACGCAGGACGCCGTCGCGTTCGTCGATCTCTCCGCCGCGCTCGACGGGGACGACGTCCTCCGCGCCGTGGCCTCCGCGCTCGAGCTGGCCCTCAGCCCCGACGACGACGCGGGCCGAGTGGGCGCGCTCTTCGAAGGGCTCGGACGCACGCTGCTGGTGCTCGACAACTTCGAGCACCTGGCCCACTCCGCCCAGGACCTGATCGCGGGCTGGCTCGGATCGACCGAGCGCGCCTGCTTCCTGATCACCTCCCGCCGGCCGCTCGGCCTCGAGCGCGAGGCGGTGTACCCGCTCGAGTCGCTGCGCGCCGGCGAGGCGATGGCGCTGTTCGAGAGCCGCGCGCGCATGGTCCGCTACGACTTCGCGGTCCACGCCCGCAATCGGGACACGGTGGCCGAGATCGTGGAGCGCCTGGCCCGCCTACCCCTCGCGATCGAGCTGGCCGCCGCCCAGACCGATCTCCTCGCGCCCGACGCGCTGCTCGCCCGGCTTCGCGCGCGCGCCGATCACCTGACGCTGGACGATGCGATCGAGTGGTCGTGGCACCTGCTGACGCCGTGGGAGCGCTCCGCACTGGCGCAGTGCTCGGTCTTCCGCGGCGGGTTCGATCTGATCGCGGCCGAGCAGGTCCTGGATCTGTCCGAGCACCCCGGCGCACCGCGCGTCCTCGACGTCATCCGATCCCTGAGGACCAAGGGCCTGCTCCGCTCGTACTCGCCGGCCGCCTTTCCCAGCGAGGTTCGCTTCGATCTCTACGAGAGCGTACGCGCTTTCGCCTGGGACACGATGGCCGGCGATGTGGATCGTCTGACGCTCCAGCACGCACGCCGCTACCTGGCGGTCGCGCGGGCGTGGAGCGAGCTGCTCGACAGCGACCGCGAGGCCCGCGGCCGCGCCGACCTCGAGACGGACAACCTGCTGGCCGCACAGCGACGCACGGAGGCCCGGCAGCCCACGCTCTCTGCGCAGCTGGGGTTGGCGCTCGACCGCGTGCTTCCCGGACGTTCGCCCTATCGTCTCCGCCGCAGCGTCCTCGATCGCGCGGTCGGCGCCGCGGCGGCCTCCGGAGGCGGGGAGCTCCTGGGCACGGCGCTCCTGGCGCGCGGCAACTTCGAGCGTGCGCTGACCCCGTCCGACGAGGCGCTCGCCGACATCACGCGGGCCGCGGCGCTGGCGAGCGACACGGGGGCGCGCGTGCTGGAGGGGGAGGCGATCCTCGCGCACGCCAAGGCGTGGGCCGATCGCGGCGAGCTCGATCGCGCGCTCGAGGGCTATCGATCCGCACAGACGATCTTCGAGGCCGAGCACGCGCGCCGGCAGGAGGGCGAGGTGATCGGCTGCCTGGGGAACCTGTACTTCACCCGGGGGCAGCTCGATCGGGCGGCCGCGCTGTTCGCCCGCGCGCTCGAGCTGCACCGCGCCAGCGGCAACGTCCGCGGCGAGGGGATCACGCTGTCCAACCTGGCCGCGCTGTGTGAGGAGCGCGGGAGCCTCGCCGAGGCTCGCGGCCACTACCGCTCGGCCCAAGACATCCACCAGCGCATCGGCAACCGGCGCTCCGAGGGGATCGTCCTCACGAACCTCGGCAACCTGTACCGTCGTGAGGGGCGCTTCGACGAGGCCCGAAGCGCCTATCGCGAGGCGCTCGGGATCCATCGCGAGGTCCGCAATCGAAGGTCGGAGGCGATCGTCCTGGGTTGCCTGGGCGCGCTCGCGATCGAGGAGCACACCGAGGCCTTCGAGGCCGCCCGCGGGTGGCTCGAGGCGGCGATCACGCTCTCGTCGGAGGTCGGCGCCGCGCGATCGGCGGGCATCGATCGGGTCCGCCTCGCGATCGTCGATCACCTGGAGGGCGATCTGCCGGCAGCGCGCGCCGGGTTGATCCGCGCGATCGACGATCTGGAGGCGATCGGCGATCGCCGGCACGCCGCGCTGGGCCGCGCGCATCTGGGCGCAGTGCTCGCGGAGCTGGGATCGGGCGCCGAGGCCCTGCGAGCCCTCGAGGCAGCCCGGACGACGCTGCTGGTGCTCTCGGACGTGCACCTCTGCGCTGTGGTCGAGATCCTGGCGGCGGCGCTCGACACGGGAAAGCTGGCGACGCTGGTGGAGGCCGAACGCGCCATCCCCACGGCGGAGGCGCGCATCGCCGAGCTGACGGTCAAGCGCATGCTGATCCGCGCGCGCGCCCGGCTCGAGGGTCGCCAGGCCTTGATGATCGGACCCGAAGCCCGCTGGTTCCGGATCGCGGAGCGCGAGGTCTCGCTGGAGCGCCGGCGGAACCTCCGCCTGATCGTCGAGGCGCTCGCCCGGCTCCGATCGGAGCGCCCGGGGGCGGGGATCGGCGTACGCGAGCTCTTCGCCGAGGCCTGGCCCGGCGTCATCGCGACCAGCGAGTCGAGCGCGCACCGGGTCTACGTCGCCATCGCGGAGCTGCGCAGGATGGGGCTGGCGGAGATCCTGGTGGCGCGCGAGGAGGGATACCTCTTCGATCCCGCCGTCCGGTTGATCCGCAACTGAGCGCGACTCCGACGCGCGGCTTCGTGCTAGCGTCCGCCGCGTGAAAAAGGTCGCGGTGAGTCTGCTCGCGGTCTCGGCATGCGTGGCGCCGATGAAGGAGTCGAGCGCGTCCGATCCCAAGGCCCCCATCGAGCTGCTCCCGCCGCTCGGCCACAGGAACGCGCGCGGTCCCGAGCAGCCGGAATTGGCGCCAAAGCCGGCGGCCGAGGCGCGAGCGATCGTCGGAGGGACGCTGCTGCTGGGGGAGGGCCACCGGATCGAGGACGGCGTGATCCTGTTCGATCAGGGCAAGATCGTCGCGGTGGGCAAGCGCGGCGAGGTCTCGGTGCCGAAGGGTGTGAAGACGATCGAGGCGCGCGGCAAGTTCGTGACGCCCGGGTTGATCGACACGCACTCGCACATGGGGGTCTACGCGGTCCCGGACACCCTGCCGACCGCGGACGGCAACGAGATGACCGATCCCACCACGCCCTACGTCTTCAGCGAGCACTCGTTTTGGCCGCAGGATCCGGCGCTGCTCCGGGCGGTGGCCGGCGGCATCACCACCATCCAGGTGCTGCCCGGCAGCGGCAACGTGATCGGCGGGCGCGCCGTCACGCTCAAGCTCAATCCCCGGCTCGAGGCCCGGGCGATGCGCTTCCCGGGCGCGCCGAACGGTCTGAAGATGGCGTGCGGCGAGAACCCGAAGCGCGTCTACGGGAGCCGGAATCAGCAGCCGATGTCGCGCATGGGCAACATCTGGAAGCTGCGCGACGCGTACATCAAGGCGAAGGAGTACGCGTTCGATCTCGCCGCGTACCAGCAGCAGTACGAGGCCTGGGAGAAGAAGCGCGCAGCGGCGGAGAAGGACCCGGACCACGCCAAGGATCCGGCCCCGAACCGCGGGCGCCGGCGCGCAACGTCGGGCTCGAGACGCTGGCCGACGTGATGGCGGGGAAGATCAAGCTGCACATCCACTGCTACCGCGCGGACGAGATGCTCCTGTTGATCTCGCTGTCGAAGGAGCTCGGGTTCAAGATCGCGTCCTTCCACCACGCGGTGGAGGCCTACAAGATCGCCGACGTGCTGGCGCGCGAGGGCATCGGCGCCTCGATGTGGGCCGACTGGTGGGGCTTCAAGCTGGAGGCCTACGACGCGGTGGAGGCCAACGCGGCGATGGTGGCGGCCGCGGGGGGGATCGCCATCATGCACTCGGACAGCCCGATCCTCATCCAGCGCCTCAACCAGGAGGCGGCCAAGGCGCTCCACGAGGGCCAGCGCCTGGGGCTGAAGCTGAGCGAGGACGACGCGCTCGAATGGGTCACGCTCAACCCGGCCAAGGTCCTCGGGATCGATCAGATGACCGGCTCGCTGGCCAAGGGAAAGATGGCGGACGCGGTGATCTGGGATCACAACCCGCTCTCGATCTACGCCCGCGCCGAGAAGGTGTTCATCGACGGCGCGCTGGTCTTCGATCGCTCGGCGCCGTCGAAGGCGTGGAGCGACTTCGAGACCGGCACCGAGATGGAAGGAGTGACGCCGTGATGCGCACCCTGTTCCTGATCTCTCTGTTGGCGGCGGGTCCGGCGGAGGCCGCCGACCTGGCGCTGGTGGGCGGGGAGGTGCACACGGTCGGCGGCGCGGTCATCCCGAACGGGACGGTGGTGGTGCACGGCGAGCGGATCGTCGCCGTGGGCAAGGACGTCCCCGTGCCCTCGGGCGCGCAGGTCATCGATTGCCGCGGCAAGGTGATCACGCCCGGTCTGATCGAGAGCGACTCGGCCATCGGGCTGGTGGAGATCGAGCTGATCGACGAGACCGTCGACAACGTGGTGCGGGTGCCCGATCCGATCCGCGCGGCCGTGCGAGCGGCCGATGCGATCGATCTGCGCTCCACCCTGGTCGCGGTCGCGCGCCACCACGGCGTGACCTCGGCGGTGTCCGTACCCGTGGGCGGCCTGATCTCGGGGCGCTCGGCCTGGATCGATCTGGTGGCCGAGGACTCGCCGCTCTTGCCGCAGGCGGTCCTGCCCGACACGGCGATGCACGCGGTCCTGGGCGAGCTGGGCGCCGGGGCCGTGGGACACTCCCGCGCGACCGCCATGTCGAAGTTGCTGGAGGCGCTCGACGACGCCCGCGTCTACCGGAGCAGCAAGTCGGCGTTCGTCAAGAACGCGCTCTATCACCTCTCGATCAGCCGGCTCGACGCCGAGGCCTTGCAACCCGTGTTGACCGGACAGATGCGCCTGGTGCTGGCCGCCTCCCGCGCCTCCGATATCAGCGCCGCCCTCCGGATGGCGCAGAAGGAGAAGCTGAAGATCGCGATCGTGGGCGCCGAGGAAGGCTGGCTGGTCGCAGGCGAGCTCGCCCGCGCCAAGGTCCCGGTGATCGTGGACGCCTTCGCGGATCTCCCCACGCGCTTCGAGGCGCGGGGCTCCCGCCTGGACAACGCCGCCCTGCTCGCCAAGGCCGGCGTCGACGTCGCCATCGCGACCCGCTCCAGCCACAACGCCAGCATGCTCCGCTTCGCCCTGGGCAACGCGGTCCGCTCCGGGCTGCCGAAGGAGGTCGCGCTGGCGGCGGCGACCCGCGTACCCGCGCAGATCTTCGGGAAGAGCGCGCAGTACGGGACGATCGAGAGGAACAAGGTCGCGAACCTGGTGGTGTGGACCGGCGATCCGTTCGAGCCGGCGAACCACGCGGAGACGGTGGTGATCCGCGGCGAAGTGCAGACGACCGAGAGCCGGATGACCCGGCTCGCCGCGAAGCATGCGCGGCGGTTGGGGTTGATCAAATGACTTCGCGCGACGCCCGCACGGCCGCCCTGAGACCGTCACCGTCGCGGCCAGGCAGCACGGTCGCGTGAACCGGCACGGTTAGGACCGGTTGTAGGCCGTCAGGCCGGTCGCGCCGCCCCCAGCGATCGCTTCCAGCGCGCCAGCTCCGGGGGGAGCTCGGCCTCGAACCGCATCGGCTTGCGCGTGCGCGGGTGGACGAACCCGAGCACGGCCGCGTGGAGGAAGATCCGCTCCGTGCCCTGACGCCCGCCGGCGTACTTGCGCTCTCCGAGCAGCGGATGGCCTGCGTCGGCGAAGTGCACGCGGATCTGATTCCTGAGCCCGGTCTCCAGCCGGACCTCGACCAGCGTGGCGCTCGGGTAGCGCTCGATCGCGCGCCAGTGGGTGACGGCGCGCCGCGCCGCCCGATCTTTCTGATCGGGATCCGAGTACACCCGCAGGGACGGGTCGTCGGTGACGAGCGGGCTGTCGAACGTGCCCTCGTCCGCGGTGAGCCTCCCGGCGACCGCGGCCAGGTAGCGGCGCTCCACGGTGTGCGCGGCGAACTGCTCGATGAGCCGCGCTTGATCCGAGGCCGTACGTGCGTAGACGAGCAGCCCCGAGACCACCCGATCGAGGCGGTGCACCGGGAAGACTCCGGTCGAGCGCGCGCCCAGGAAGGCGCGCAGGAGGGAGAGCATGTCCTCGCCCCGACCCGAGCCCGTCCGCTGCGAGAGCACGCCGGCCTTCTTCTCCACGACCAGGATCGCGGTGTCCTTGTGTCGGACCAGGAAGCGGTCCGATGGGCGCCAGCGAGTCCGCAGCGTCATTGCATTCTAAGTGCCTGAATTCCCTGCCGGGTCAAGCGAAGCTGTGCGGGCTCGACCTCCGGGCCAATCGCTGGTCTATTGCTCCTCCGCCGTGAACGGTTCGGAGAATGGGAGAGGGGCCGATTCCTCGCTGGTCGCGCGCGCGACGCGGGATCTGAGGACGCGCTCCGCGGTGAGCTGGAGCGAGTTCCTCCCCCGGTATCTCCTGATCGAGGAGGCGCTCCCCAAGCGGAGCGTCCTCGAGGTCGGCACCGTCGACATCCGCTCGCTGATGAGGCTCTCCGAGGCCGGCGCCGCGCGCGTCCTGGGGACGTCGCACGATCCGACGCGCTTCGATCGCGCCGTCTTTCGCGGGCGGGCCATCGACATGCTGCGGATGGAGCCGGGACGACTCGACTTCGGCGACGCCGCCTTCGAGGTCATCCTGGTGGTGGACCTCGCGCGGGAGCTGGCCCACAACCGCGGCTTCCTGGCCGACCTGCGGCGCATCCTCCGTCCGGACGGGATCTGCGTCCTCGGCTACGCGGCCAGCGGACGGTCGCTGGTCGAGCTGATCGACGAGGATCCCAAGATCCTGGCCATCGAGCCCAGCGAGCTGGAGGCCGCGGTCCGGGTTGCCTTTCCCGACGCGCGCTTCTACCTCCAGGCGCCCTTCGTCGGCGTCACGATCCACCCGAAGGGCGTGGACCCGGCGCGGGCAGACGTTTCGCTGGATCCGTCGCTCGCGGGCACGCCGGCGCCGAGCCACGTGATCGCGCTGGCGGGCCGGGCCCCCGACGCCTCCTATCGCACGCTGGTCGAGCTCCCGTTCGTCGCGTTCGAGGCGATGACCGAGGCGGTCCAGGAGCGCACGCAGTCCGATCTCTCCCGGCTGCTGGCCGCCCTCCGCGCCGCGCGCGAGCAGATCGCGGAGCGCGATCGCTCCCTCGACGCCATCCGGAAGCGACTCCCCAAGATCCGGGAGGCGATCGTGGCCAGCCGCAAGAGCGCCGCGACCTCGGAGGCGGTCCCCTCGCCGACGATCTTCGAGCGACCCAGCGAGGACCAGCGCGTCGCCGACCTCGAGGCGCGCCTGGCCGGCCTCGACGAAGCCCTCCGGGAGGAGCGCACCCGGCGGATCGCGGCCGAGACCCGGATCGAGGTGCTCGGGGACGAGGACGTCAACGACACCGTCATCCAGGACGCCGAGGTCGCGGTCCTGGAGCGCGCGCTCGTGGATCGCGAGCAGGAGAAGCTGCGTTTCGAGGCCGAGCTGGTGGCGCTCCGCGAGCTGGACCGCGAGCGCGCCGGCGACGTGGCCCTGCTCGAGTCTCGGACCCGCGAGCTGGAGATGGACCTCGAGCGGACGCGCGCGATGTCCCGCGAGCGCGACTCGGATCGAGCCGAGCTCGGCGAAGCGCGGCGCCGGATCACGCACCTCGAGCGGACCGCGTCGGCGCAGGAGCAGGAGCTCGACGAGCTCCGGCGCGAGCTCGAGAGCCAGTTCCTGGTGCGCCACTCCCTCGGCGACGAGTTCCGCGACTCGGAGGCGCGGATCGCCTTCCTCAACGGACGGCTCGAGGATCTCGCGCTCAGCCACGCGAAGGAGCTCGAGCGCGCCGAGGAGCGGATCGTCTTCCTCACCTCTGCGCTCAACACGGCGGACCTCGAGCGCGAGACCCTGCGCACGGATCTCGTCCAGCTCGACGAGACCGTGCGCGAGATGACCGAGCGGACCGAGCGCGCCGAGCGGCGTCATCGGACGCTGGCGCAGGAGCTCGAGAGCGAGCGGACCGCCCACTACCACGTCCGAGACCGGCTCGATCGGCTGCAGATGGAGACGCACGAACGTTCCTCGTCGACCGATCGACTGGAGCGCGCGCTGGCGGACCGCGACGTCGAGATCGCGCTGCTCAAGAAGGATCACAGCGCGGTGGGCGTGGATCGTCGCGCGGTCGAGCTGGCGGCGGCGCACCTCTCCAAGGAGGTCGAGCAGCTCCGGAAGCGCGTGCAAGAGCTCCGGAACGAGCGCGACACGCTGGCGGCCACCTCGCGGCTCCTCCTGGAGGAGCGCGACGCCGCCGCGACCCTGGCGCGACGAGCCGTGGAGGCGGAGGACCGGGCGCAGCAGCTCCAGCTCTCGCTCGAGGGCGGCCAGGCAGCGATCGAGCGTCTCGAGCGCGAGTGCGACGACGTCTGCCTCCAGCGGGACGCGTTCGAGCAGCGCTACCTCGAGTCGCAAGAGCGCTTGCGGATGCTCGAGAAAGACCTCGAGCGCAACCGCGCCTCGCACGCGCTGGCCAGCGGCCGCCTGGGCGAGGAGCAGTCGCGGCAGCACGCGCTCGATCGCAAGCTGGCCGAGCTGTCCGGGCGGGTGAACGTTGCCGAGGCTCAGCGCGATCGAGCGGTGGCGGACCGGTCGCGTCTCGAGGAGATCACGATCGACGCGCACCGGGAGGCGACCAACGCGACGCGCGACGTGCGGCGGCTCGAGGCCCGGATCGTCGAGCTGTTCGAGGTCCAGAAGGAGGCTGAGCAACAGGTCGGTCGGATCCTGTCGGAGCGCGCGAAGGCGGAGGCCGACGCGATCGGCGCGCGCGCGCTCGCCGACGGCTTCCGCGGCAAGAACGCGCTCCTGGTGGCCGAGGTCGCGGAGCTGGAGGCGCGGGTCGAACGTGCGCGGGCCGAGGGCGGCGGCCGGGAGCGGGCGCTCGTGGACCGGCTGGCCCGCGCCACCCGGGCCGTGGAGCAGACCGAGCTGGCGCTCTCGAAGACGTTGTCCGAGGCCGCCGGCCTGGACGCGCGGCTCAAGGAGCTCGAGCGCCTGGCGGAGGCCGGCGAGCGCGAGCGGATTCGAGATCGAGGATCAGCGTCAAGCCGCGGAGTCGGCCCGCCGCAGCGCCGAGGCGGCCCGGGCCCACGCAATCGCGGAGGTGCGCGCGCTCTCGGCGGAGCGCTCCCAGCTGATCGCGCGCTTCGAGGCGGAGCTCCACGCGTCCCGAGAGCGGATCCGCGAGCTCGAAGGCGACGACACCCAACAGCGGCGGCTCCAGCATCTCGAGGAGGAGCGGTTCGCGCTGCTGGTGTGGGCGGAGGAGCTCGAGGTCTCGCGACGACTCGCCGAGGAGAGCGCGGATCGGCTGCGTACCGACTCGGCGCGCCACCAGGTGGCGAGCGAGGAGGCGGCGCTCGAGGCCCGGGTCCTCGACGTGAAGCTGGCCGAGCTTCAGCGGTCGCTGGGCATGTCCCCCGGCGGCGGCGATGCGGCCGATCGGGAGGCGCTGGAGGCGCGGCTCGCCTTGGTCGAGGTGGAGCGGTCGCGCTTCCGGGACGAGCTGGTGGCGGCGAAGGGGGCGCTCCTCGACCAGGACGAGCGGATCGATCACCTCGAGCTGACGAACGCGGAGCTCCGTGCGCGGATGGCCGACCTTCAGGCGCAGGCCCGGGCCGCGGACGCGGAGCTGACCGAGGCCCTCGACTGGTTGACCGCGTCCCAGCGTCGGGCCTCCGCCTCGGAGTCCAAGCTGAACCAGGCCGCCAAGGAGCTGCTCGACGTGAACGAGCGGCTGCTCGAGGTGTGCGCGGAGCTGGAGAAGGCGCGCGCCGCGCGGGCGGATCTCGAGTCGAAGAACGAGCTCCTGGCCGGGGATCTCCAGCGGCTGGACGAGGTCTCGGAGGCGCTCGCCCGCGCGCGCGGAGAGACGGGGGCGCTGAGCGCGGCGCTCGAGGAGACGCGATCGCTGGCGGAGCGGGCGGAGCGCCGGGCCCGGGAGCTCGAGACCCGCGTCCTCGAGGTCGGACGCCTGCGCGAGCAGCTCCGCGACGCCGCGCAACGGCTCGCCATGCTGGACGCCGCCGAGCGCGAGGCGCTGGACCTCCGCGGGGAGCTGGCCGGGGCGCAAGCGGAGTCGGCGGACCTGCGCTCGAAGCTGGAGGCGTCGGTGGCGGAGCTCGGCTGGGCCACCAGCGAGTCCGCGTCGCTCCGCTCGAGGCTGCACGTGAGCGTCAGCCGGGTCACCGAGCTGGAGGACGCGCTCGCCAAGGCGCGCGAACGGATCGGCGCCTTGGATGCGGGCACGCGAGAGGCCTCCGAGCTGGCGACGCGGCTCGCCAAGGTGGAGCGCCGGGTGACGGAGCTCCAGAGCGCGCTGTCCCGGGCGGAGCTCAAGGCGGCCGGGGCCGAGGCAGCCTCGCGGGAGGCGGCCGATCTGCGCGCGAGGCTCCAGGAGGCGCACCGCAAGGTGGTCGAGCTGGAGTCGCGCCCGAGCGCCGACGGCCTCGAGGAGCGCGCGCGACGCGCCGAGGAGATGCTGGAGCGGGAGACGAACGCCTCGCGCGAGTCGGAGACGCGCGTGCGTAACGCCGAGCTGATCGCGAAGAACGCCGAGGACCGCGCGAACGCCGCCGTGAACCAGCGGCGGACCGCGGAGGCCCGCACGCTCGACGCGGAGACCAAGTCGAAGCAGGCCGAGCGCCGGCTGCTCGAGGCCGAGCAACGGGTGAAGCAGCTCGAGGGCCAGCTGGCCGCCGGCGATCTCGGCGGAGGCGACGAGGCGGCGCCGCTGCGTGCGCTCGTCGCGACGCTGGAGCAGACGCTCGACGATGCCCGCGCCGACGTGGGACGCAAGCTTGGCGAGCTGCGCTCGGCGCGCGAGGAGCGCGCCCGGATCCAGCACGACCTCGAGGAAGAGAAGCAGCGTCGGGCGGCGCTCGAGGAGAAGCTGTCGCGTCAGGGCGACGCGGAGCGGCTCAAGGACGAGGTCGATCGCCGAGATCAGCAGATCGCGAGGTTTCGCGCCGACGCTGCCTCGATGATGGCGGAGAAGAGCCGGCTGCGATCGCTGATCCAGAGCTCCGAGCAGAATCAGGTCCAGCTCGAGCGCAGGATCGCCGAGCTCGAGACCTCGCTGGCCGAGAGCAACCAACAGGTCGAGCTGTTACGCCGCGATCTCAGCGAGCGTACTGAACGCCTGCGCCGATTGAGCAGCGGCATCAATGAGCCGGGGTGAACAGCCCGACTCCGTCCGGGGACCGTCCTGGATTGACCAGAGGCCTGAACCTGACCATCGTCGGGAGGCCGTGGATCCCGACTTCAGGCCGACCCCCTTGATCCGCCTGGCGCGTTTTTCACCCCGGCAGGCGGTCTGGGCGAAGGCCGAGCTGCTGCACCCCTCCGGGAGCGCGTACGACCGGATCGCGCGGCCCCTGCTGGAGCGCGCGGGCGACGTCCCCGCGGTGGTCGCGGGCGCCGGCTCCGTGTGCCTCGCGTTTTGCCGTGCGGCTGCGCTGCTCCGGCGCGACGTCACCGTCGTCTGCCCCCAGTCCACCGTCCCCGAACACCTCGAGCTTCTGTCGCAGCATGCGGCGCACGTGGAGACCAGCCCGCGCGAGCTCGGCCTGCTGGGTGCCCATCTTCGCGCTCAGGAGATCGTCGAGCGCGAGGGACGCGTGCTCCTGTTCTCGGTGCGCGTCACCCATGCGGCGGCCGAGCTCTTCGCCGACAGCCTCGGCGAGGAGCTCGTGGACGCGTTCGAGCGCATCGATCCCAAGCCCGCTCACGTGGTGGCGCCGGTGGCCGCCGGAGCGCTCCTCGGCGGGGTCGGGCTGGCGCTCGCACGCGCAGGATTTCATGCCGAGCTGGTCGGCGTGGTGCGGCCGGACGTGGAGAGCCTGCAGGACGGCACGGTCGAGGGGAGCGAGGTGCTCGACGAGGCGATCGTGAAGGTCGCGGTCTCCGATCGAGAGGCGTTCGAGACGCGGCTGGCGCTGGCCCGGACCGAAGGGATGCTGGTCGGCATGGGCTCGGCGGCGGCCGTCCGCGTCGCGGTGGCCCGCGCCGAGCCCTCGATCGCGATCGTGGTGGACGCCGGCGACCGCTACTTCTCCGTCGATCGGAGGCTCACCGCGTGAGGCTCCTGGTGATCGGCGCCGGCGGGCTCGGCGCCCCGGCTCTCCTCGGCCTGGGCGCGCGAGGGTTCCAGAGCTTGACGCTCCTCGATCCGGATCGCGTCGAGCTCCAGAATCTTCACCGGCAGATCTTGTATCGTGAGCGCGACGTGGGACGCCCGAAGGTCGAGTGTGCCGCGGCGGCCCTCGCGTCGTATTTTCCGGGGATCGAGATCGACGCGCGTCCCGTCGCGTTCTGCGCCGAGAACCGCAACCTGGTCGCGGAGCACGAGGTGGTGCTGGACGCGACCGACGGCTTCGAGACCAAGCTCGCCCTCAACGACGCCTGCGTCGATCACGGCGTGCCGTACGTCTTCGGCGGGGTGGTCGGCCACGAGGGACAGGCCATGGCCGTCCTCCCCGGGGTGTCGGCGTGCGTGCGCTGCCTGTTCGAGGAGGCGCCCCCCCCGGGCGCCGCGCCCACCTGCGCCGAGCTGGGCATCCTGGGTCCGGTGGCCGGGATCGTCGCGGCCAAGCAGGTCGAGCTCGCGGTCGCGCTGGCGGCGGGCGAGCGCGCCGTGCTCGATCGGATCTGGATCTACGACGGACAGCGCGATCGCGCGCGGGACGTGGCGCTCCGCCGCGCCTCGGACTGCCGCGGTTGCGGATTCGAGCCGGCACCTGCGCGGCGCGGCCGAGTCCTTCGACGGCGCGCCCGAGGCGGTGGTCGCGCCCGAGCTCGACCTTTGCGGCCTGACCTGTCCCCATACGTTCATACGGACCCACCGCGCGCTCTCGGGTCTCGACCGGGGCGGGCGGCTCTGGGTCCTGCTGTCGAGCGACGAGGCGGCGCGCAACGTGCCCAGGAGCGCCATCGCGGGAGGCCATCGCGTGCTGGCCCGCCTATCGGATGGCCGCGTTCATCGAGTGTTGATCGAGCGCGGCGAAGGAGAATCAGCCCATGACGATTACGGTCAGAATCCCCACTCCGCTCAGGAAGTTCACGAGCGGTAACGAGAAGGTCGAGATCGCCGGCCGCACCGTCCGCGCGGTACTCGAAGGCCTCGAGAAGGCGCACCCCGGGATCAAGGAGCGGATTTGCGAGACCGACGGCACGCCGAAGCGCTTCGTCAACCTCTACTACAAGGAGGAGGACATCCGCTTCTTGAAGGGCGTCGACACCGAGCTCGACGACGGGAGTGAGCTCAGCATCGTCCCCGCGATCGCCGGTGGCTGATGGACCGCTCCGATCGATATGCCCGACAGGTCGCCGTCCCGGGCGTGGGAGAGGCGGGTCAGCGCCGGATTGCCGCGGCCGAGGTCGAGGTGGTCGGCGCGGATTCTGGCCGCGGAGATCTGCGCGCTCTACCTGGCGGGCGCCGGCGTCGGTCGGCTCACCGTGAGCCCGTCGCTCGCCGCACGCGTGGCCGGCGCCAACTCGGAGGTGCGGGTCATCGAAGGGACGGAGGCGGGTGTCTTCGCAGTCCGCCTGATCGCGCCGCCCGCGGGCCTTCACGTAGAGCCGGGCGTCGATCCCTTGCTCTCGGGTGCGCGGGCGGCAAGATGGGCCCTGGCGCGCCTGCTCGGAGGTGACGCATGAGTCGCTCGGCTCCGATCCTCGGCTCGATCGCAGAGGCCGTCGGCGACACGCCGCTGGTCCGGCTGCGCCGGATCGAGGAACAGGCCCACGGCACCGAGATCTGGGCCAAGCTCGAGTTCATGAACCCGGGCGGGAGCGTGAAGGACCGACCCGCGCTCCAGATGATCCTCGACGCCGAGGCGGCCGGGGTCCTCGAGCCCGGGATGTCGATCATCGACTCGACGAGCGGCAACACCGGCGTGGCGCTGGCGCTCTACGGTGCCGCCCGCGGCTATCGCGTGGTCCTGGTGATGCCCGAGAACGTCTCCTCGGCGCGAAAGAACATGCTCCGGGCGTTCGGTGCGGAGATCGTCTACAGCGATCCGATGGAGGGCTCCGACGGCGCGATCCTGGCGGTGCGCCGCATGGTCTCGGAGCACCCGGGCCGCTACCTGTACACCAACCAGTACGCCAACCCGTCCAACCCGCGTGCTCATTACCTGCACACCGCGGAGGAGATCATCCGGGTGCTCGGCGACCGGCTCACCCACTTCGTGGCGGGGATCGGGACCAGCGGGACGGTGATGGGCAATGGACGCCGGCTTCGCGAGCACAGCCAGCGGATCCAGATCATCGGGGTCGAGCCGGACGACGAGTTTCACGGGCTCGAAGGGCTCAAGTACATCCGCACTTCGATCGTGCCGGACATCTACGACGAGTCGGTGCTGCATCGAACGATCTTTCTCGACACGGATCGCGGCTGGAACGTGTCCGAGATGCTGGCCAACGAGGAAGGACTGCTGGTGGGACACTCGGCGGGCGCTGCAGTGGCGGCGGCGATGCAGGTGGCGGACGAGCTGTACAGCGAGGGGAAGACGGGCGTGATCGCGTGCGTCCTTCCCGATCACGCGTCCCGATACGTGGAGGTGAAGCCGTGAAGGTCTTCGACCTGGAGCTCACCGACGACCACATCGATGCGATCGCCGCGCACGGCGAGCGCGACTATCCGAACGAGGCGTGCGGCCTGGTCCTGGGCCGACCGGGCGACGCCGCCCTCGAGCGGGTGGTGCCGATGAAGAACGTCCAGGACCGCTACCACCAGCGCGATCCCGAGCAGTTCCCGCGGACGAGCCGCGACGCCTTTCGTCTCGACGAGCTCGAGCGCATGCGGCTCCTCGACGGCGCGGCGGGCCTCGTCGAGCGCGTCCTCTATCACTCGCATTGCGACGCGGGGGCGTACTTCTCCCCCGAGGATCGGGCGGCGGCGATCCATCAGGACGTCGAGCTGATGCCGGGCGTGGTCAACGTGGTGGTCTCGGTCCGCGAGGGCAAGGCGCGCGACATGGCCGCCTACCGCTGGGACGCGGCCGTGAAGCAGTTCCGCGAGGTCCGCATCCGCATCGATCCGGGCGCGCCCGCGCTGCCGGACCTCGAGCTCCGGGCCATGGAGGGCCGCGAGTCGGCGCGCCCGATCCGACCGATGGGCGGGCGTCTGGGGTTGCGCCGCCTGGGCATGGTGGAGGCGACGACGCTGGCGACGCTGGCCGAGGGTCGTCGCATCGCGCTGGAGACGCAGGATCAGGTCGAAGACCTGCGTTGCTTCGAGCGCGGCTTCTTCTCTCCGCTGACCGGCTTCATGCGGAGCGCGGACGTCTTCTCGGTCGACTCCAAGGGGCGACTCCAGAAGGGGACGCCCTGGCGGACGCCGCTCCGGCTCGAGCTGGCCAAGAAGGCGGTGCCCGCGGTCGCGGCCGGCGCGGTGATGGAGTTGGCGTCGCCGTCGGGTGTCCCGACGGCGCTGATGGCGGTGGTCTCGATCGAGGTGGTGAAGGACCGCGTGTTCCTCGGCGGGCCGGTCTACGTCTACCCGTCGGAGGGGCTCGACGCCGCCGAGTGCCGGGCCGCCCTGCTCAGGCACCAGGCGAAGACCGTGCTGGCGGTGGGCCCGGCGCTCATCGAGAAGGCGGCGAAGGTCGAGCTCGGGATGTTCGACGCGCTCCTCGCCCGGGCCCAGGTGGGCGATTCCACCACTCTCCCCTACGCCGGCTGCCATCGGGGCGAATGGCTGGCCGCAGCGGCTGCGCAGAATGCCGGCGCCACCCACGTCTGGGTCGAGGATCAGAGCATCGCCAGGCAGATCGAGGATACGCTCGAGATCAGGCCGTGGCAGCCCGAGTGATCCGCATCCGCATCTCCTCCCGCGGACGGGTGGAGTACTTCGACCTCGACGGCGCCGACGCCGTCCTCGGCAAGGGTGACGGCGCCGCGCTCTCGATCGACCACCCGTCGATCGCCCGGCGCCACGCCCGGCTGCTCCTTCGGCGCGGGCGTCTGATCCTCGCCGAGCTCGGCGGCCTGGTGGTCCGAGGCGGTGAGCGGCTGCGGGCGGCCACCACGCTGGAGGAGGGCGAGGCGTTCCGCCTGGGTGACGTCGAGGCGGCCGCCTGGGTGCGCGAGCCCGCGCTGTCGGGCCGCCTCTTCGACCGGGTGCTGCTCCTCGCCGAGTGCGATCCGATCGTGGGCGGCACGCGGCGTTATCACGCGACCCACGAGGGACGGAGCGCCGAGGTGACGGTCCTCGAGCCCGGGGCCTTCGCGCCGCACGAGCTCGCGGAATGGTCGGCGCGTCTCGAGCAGACACGCCGCCTCGCGCCGCCGCTCCTGGCTTCGGGCGCGCTCGATGGCCGCCCCGCGATCGCCGAGCGGGTACCGGTCGGGATCCGGGTGTCGTCGCTGCTCGACAACCTCGAGTCGGGGCGGGTCGCGGTGTCGCTCGAGGTGGCGCTGGCGGTCGTGCGGCGGCTCGCCGAGTCCCTCTCCTCGATCCACCACGCCGACGGGCCGCACGCCGGCCTGGTCCCGGGGGCCGTTCAGCTGGGGCTCGACGGTGATGTGGTCCTGCTCCGGCCCGGTCCGCGTCCGATGGACCCTCGGCACCACGATCGCTGGTCCTCCCCCACGCGGCGGATGAACCTACCGCCGTCGATCGCGGACGACGCGTACGCGCTGGCGCGGCTCGGCGAGGCCCTGGCCGGGAAGGCGGCGCTCCAGGACGCGCTCGCCGGCAGTGCGTCGATCCGGACCCGCGGCGCCTTCGTGGAGTGGACGGCCGCCCTGCTGCCGCTCTGCGATCGACTGCAGGTGGATCCGTCGGCGGCCCACGTCGCTCGGGTGGTCCGCCTGCTGTCGGATCGAGCACGACCGCTGGCGAAGCGGGATCGTTCCCGCTAGGCTCGCTCGGCCGTGCCGATCGCCGTCAGCGAGCTCACCGACGAGGTCCGCGACAAGCACGCGCGGCTCCAGGCGCTCCTGGCCTCCTTCCAGCAGGTGGTCGTCGCGTACAGCGGCGGCGTCGACTCCGCGTTCCTGGCCCGCGTGGCGCACGATGTGCTGGGGACCGCCGCGCTGGCGCTGACCGCGCGCTCCGCCTCGCTGATGGAGGTCGAGCTCGAGGAGGCGGCCGCGCTGGCGAGGTCAATCGGGATCGAGCACCGCGTCGTGGAGACGCACGAGCTCGAGCGCGAAGACTACGTGAAGAACGAGCTGTCCCGCTGCTACTTCTGCAAGGACGAGCTCTTCGACGCCGCGGCGCTGGTGGCCCACGCGTTCGGCGAGGCCGCCGTCGTCGACGGCTTCAACGCCGACGATCTCTCCGATCACCGGCCCGGTCATCGCGCCGCCGAGGAGCACCACGTCCGCCACCCCCTCGCCGAGGTCGGCCTGGCGAAGGCGGAGATCCGGGCGCTCTCTCGGTCGCTCGGGCTGGCGACCTGGAACAAGCCGCAGCTCGCCTGTCTCTCCAGCCGCCTCCCCTACGGGGTGAGCGTGACGCCGGAGCGGCTGAGCCGGGTGGAGCGGGTCGAGGGGGCGGTGCGGGGCCTGGGGTTCTTCGACGTCCGGGCCCGCCTGGTGAAGGACAACGACGACCTGGTCCGCATCGAGGTGGGTGAGGACGAGCTTCCCCGAGCGGTCGAGCCGGACAACCGGCGGCGGATCCTGGCGGCCGCCCACGAGGCGGGCTTCCGCTTCATTACGCTGGATCTGGAAGGTTTCCGCAGCGGAAGGCTCAACGAAGGCCTGGTTCGGCTGCGCGGTCGGTCTGGCGGCCGCTTGACGTGACGTCGGGGTGGTCCCGAGACTCGCGGGACGATGGAGAAGAGGGTTCTGTCCGCGTGTCGGACAGTCGGGATCGCCGTGCTCCTGTCGAGCTGGGCGTGCTCGGGATCGATCTCTTGCTCGGCGTGCGGCGGCGGTCCGCTCATGCCGATCCCGGGTGGCTTCGATCCTGCGGCACAGATCGAGCGTGCCGCGCAGGTGCGGGTGAGTCAGCGCGGCCTCGATTTCATCGAGTCCGAGTTCCAGGATCTGGTGGGTTCGTACGTCGCGATGACGTGCGGCGGCACCGGCGATCTTCCCTGTCCGACCGGCTTCGTGACGGTGCCGGGCGGGGCCGCCAATCCCTCCAGCTGCGTCGCCGGTGAGTGCGTCGAGTCGGTCTCCGGCACGGCGGGTCCGTTGATCGGCTTCGAGATCGACCAGACGGTCCAGAGCGGCGCCACGATCTGTCGCGACGACCTCAACGATCCCAACAGGCGCGCCTGCTACGCCTATCTCCGCTTCGAGGGGTTGCAGCTTCAGCCGGTCGCGCCCGACCAGGTCCGGGCCACCATCACCGCACAGATCTACACGACCGGAATCCCGTTCCGTTACGACTCTCTGGGAATGGACTGCCTGGTCACGCTGAACTCCAACGCCGACGGCAGCCCGCTCCAGGACATCGTGGCCACCGCGCTGATCACCGAGTGGACGCCGCCTTCGGGCACCGGCGGCCGGCAGCTCGACATCCAGATCACCGCGGTCGACGCCAACATCCCCGACGCCGACGTCAACATCGTCCGCGATCCGGTCCACGGCGGCTTTGACGACGACATCACCTGCGGCATCGCCAACACCGGTCTGGTGAAGGGGATCCTGATCCCGCAGCTCACCGACTCGCTGGCGGGCGTGGTCGGCGACGAGATCGACAAGGTGACCGGCTGGCGTTGCAACGGGCCGAACACCGAGCCCTGCCCGGCGCAGACCTCGTGCAACGCCGACGACCTCTGCGAGGAGAACGCGAGCGGTGCGCTCGTGCCGGCGAAGATCGGCCTGGAAGGACGGCTGGACCTGGGCTCGCTCCTGGCCGGCTTCTCGCCGGGACGGCCGGGGCAGGGCGACATCGACTTCCTCATCGGCGGTTCCTCCCCCGTGGACGCCGGCGGCCTGACGCTGGGCGCCCTGGGCGGCGCCGAGGTGGTCACGCCCGATCCGAGCTGCGCGCAGATCCTCCCCAGCCCGCGGCTTCGTCCCACGTTCGTGCCGCCGCCTGCGCTGCCTGCGGCCGACATGGTCGACCTCGACTTCGACGGCACGCCCGAGACCCCGTACATGGTCGCCGCCGGCCTCTCGGAGGCCCTCCTCGATCAGTACCTCTGGACCATCTACACCAGCGGCCTCTTCTGCATCGGCGTCTCGGCCTACGACGTCGACATCCTCAACACCGGGACGCTGTCGCTCCTGATGCCGTCGCTGGCGCAGCTCACGCACAACGACAAGTACCGGTGGGCGATCTACCCGGCGCGTATCTCGATGTTCCCGAACGCCGAGCCGCAGATCCGCTTCGGCTCCGGCCAGGTCTCCGGAGATCCGATGAACCCCGTGCTCGATGATCCGCTGATCCAGATCTCCTTCGACGACCTCCGGATCGCGTTCTTCGCTCAGGTCGAGGAGCGCTGGGTGCAGCTGATGGTGCTCCAGCTCGACGTGACCCTCGGGCTCGGCGTGATCATCACGCCCAACAACGAGGTCCAGCTGGTGCTCGGCGATCTCGAGAACTCGATCTCCGACGTCCACGTGATGGAGCACGATCTTCTCGCCGAAGACACCGCCGATCTGGAGAACGCCGTGCCGGCGCTCCTCAACTTCGCGTTCGCGAACCTGACCGGCGTGCTGCCGACCGTGCCGCTCCCGACCGGCTCGGAGCTGGGCGGCTTCGGCCTGGATGTCCTCGGCGTGCGCGGGGTGGAGAACAACGGCACCTATCCGAACATCGCGGTCTACGCGGATCTCTCGTTCGACCCGAGCCTGGTCCCGAACCTGTCGCTCGCCGCGGAGACCTCGGCCGTGCTCTCGGAGCTCTCGATGCCGAGGCTCGAGGACATGGCGGTCGGACGGGGTGCTGCGCGTCCCCGGGTGGTGCTCGAGGTGGCGAGCGCGGTGCCGGCGGGGCAGCGCGCCGAGATTCAGTATCGGGTGGACGGCAGCCTTTGGACCCCCTTCATTCCGCTGGATCCCGAGCAACCGCAGCTGGTGCTGTCGCGGCCCGAGCTCTCGGTGCAGGGGCGGCATCGGATCGAGGTCCGCTCGCGTGTGGCCGGCCAGTATCGAACGCTCGATCCCACGCCTGCGGTGGTGGACGTCCTGATCGATCCCCAGCCGCCCGAGCTCTGGGCGCGCCTGGTGGACGGCGGCGTCGAAGTCCGCGCCTTCGACGTGGTGGGCAGCGTTCACTTCGAGCTCGGCCTCGACGGCGTGTTCGAAGCAGTGACGCCGGTCGACGACTTCGTGGCCGCCGCCATCGGCCCTGGCCGCTCGGTGGTCATCGCCGCCATCGACGACGCGGGCAATCGCACCGAGGTTCGGTTGTCCGAGGCGGCTCCGGAGGCCTCCTCGTCGGATCCTGCGCCCGAGTCGGCGGTCGGCTGTGTCTGCGCCGCGCCCGGGCCCGGCGGTCCGGGCGCGCTGATCGCGCTTCTCGCGATCGGCCTGGTGGTCGCGCTTTCACGGCGCCGGCGGGGTTGACCTGAAGAAGCTGCTGCTGGCGCTGGTCGCAAGCCTGCTGGCACTCACCGGCGTGCTCCTGGTGCGAGCGTCGAGGTTCACGCTCGCGCAGCCGCCGGTGGCGCCGCTCGCGCCCCTCGCCCTCGACGAGACGGCGGCCGTCGCGCAGCTGGCAGGCGCGCTCCGGATCCCGACCGTCAGCCGCGGCGACCCGCCCCACCGCGACCCGGCGGCGTTCGAGGCGCTGCACGCGCACCTCCGGGCGTCGTTCCCGCTGACCTTCACGCGGCTGTCGACCGAGGCGGTCGGCCAGTTCGGGCTCCTCTTCACCTGGAAGGGGACCGATCCCTCGAAGAGGCCGATCCTGTTGATGGCGCACCAGGACGTGGTGCCCGTCGACGAGCCCTCGGCCTGGACGCACCCGCCGTTCGCGGGCGAGCTCGCCGACGGCTACCTGTGGGGACGCGGCGCGCTCGACGTGAAGTCGGGCCTCATCGGGATCCTGCAGGCCACGGAGCAGCTCGCCCGCGAGGGCTTCACGCCCGCGCGCACGCTCTACCTCGCGTTCGGACACGACGAGGAGATCGGCGGCGAGGACGGCGCCAAGCAGATCGCCCACCTTCTCGAGAGCCGCGGCGTCCGGCTGGAGATGGTGCTCGACGAGGGCGCGGCCATCGTCGAGGGCGTGGTCCCCGACGTCTCGGTGCCTGTCGCCCTGATCGGCGTCGTCGAGAAGGGCTACCTGAGCCTCGAGCTGTCCACCAAGACCGAGGGCGGCCACTCGTCGATGCCGCCCGCCCGCACCGCGATCGGCCGCATCGCCGCTGCGGTGGCCCGGGTGGAGAGCGACCCGTTCCCTCCGCGGCTCGCCCCGTTCACGCCGTTCCTCGACTACGTCGGTCCCAAGATGCCCTTCGCCAAGCGGATCGTGTTCGCGAACATGTGGCTGTTCGAGCCGCTGGTGGCCCGTCTGCTCTCGGCGAAGCCGACCACCGCCGCCAGCATCCACACCACCACCGCGCCGACGATCTTCCGCGCCGGCGTCAAGGACAACGTCCTCCCGCACCAGGCCAGCGCCGTGATCAACTTCCGGATCATCCCCGGTGAGACGCCGGAGACGGTGACCGCCCGCGTGCGCGCGCTCGTCGACGATCCCGAGATCGACATCCGCCCCTACGGTGGATTCGGCACCGCGCCCTCGCCGATCTCCAGCACGCAGTCCGAGGCCTACCGCGCCCTCGCCGAGACTATCCGCCGCGTCTATCCCGACCCGAACCTCGTGGTGGCGCCCTCCCTCGTGGTCGGTGCCACCGACTCCCGCTACTTCCAGCCGATCGCCGACGACGTCTATCGCTTCCTGTTCGTGCACCTGGGCCCCGACGACATCCCGCGGATCCACGGGACCGACGAGCGCATCTCGGTCGAGAACCACCTCCAGGCGATCCGGTTCTACTACGCGCTGATCCAGCGGATGCAGTGATCAGGGCGTCCGGAGCGCGCGGACGTCGGCGATGAGCTGTGCCAGGTAGATCGCCGCCATCCGCTGGCCCTTCTCGCGCGTCGCCAGCGTCGCGTCTCCGAACACGCCGGTCGGCGAGTAGGTCTTGCTGCTGCTCTCCACCCGCGTCAGCCCTGGCTTGGGGACCGGATCGTAGTCCTTGACCGCCTTGCTCATGTCCACGCGTTCCGGCGCGAGGTAGAGCATCAGCGAGGTCTCGATCTCGTCCGCGTGCGTGCCGCCCTCCTGCTGAGCGATGGCCTTGCTCGCTTCCTCCATCGAGTCGAGGTTCGTGTAGCGCATGGTGATCCCGTCGTGCTCCAGGATGGCCTGAGAGAGCGCCAGCGCCTTCACGGTGGAGACACCGGTGTTCAGCACGTAGAAGCGACGCGGCCCGTAGGCGGCCAGGCTCCGCACCACGTCCACCACCAGGTCGCGCGCCGTCTCCAGGCGCAGCGTGATCGAGCCCGGGTACTCAGTGAACGCCGGGTAGTAGTGGGCCGTGATCACCGGCGCCGCCACCACGTTCTCCTCTTCGAGCAATCGATCGCGGAACCACTTCGCGAGCACCTCATCGTTGTTCAACCGAAGGTGCGGTCCGTGCTCCTTCGATCCGGCGCCCAACGGGATCACGACGATCGCGTCCTTCGTCAGCACCCGCTCCGCCTCCTGCCAGGTCAGATCCTCCAGCAGCACACCCTTCATCGGCTTCTCCGATCTGCAAGCTACGTTGCAAAACGCCAGCGCCAGCACCATCGAACGCATCCCCTCTCATACCCCCGCGACCAAAAATTTGCGGGATGGATCACACCAGGGCACAGTGCGCACATCACCGTTCGGAGGATCACATGAGCTACCGTCTTACCATCGCCGCTTTCGCCCTATTTTCCGTGGCTTGTGCCAAGAAGACCGAGCCCCGGCACGACCTCGATCGGATGCGCGCGCAGGCCCGCTACGTGGCCATGCAGCAGCTCGCCGACAACTTCGAGCGCGTCTACTTCGAGTTCGACTCGGCGCTCCTGACCCCCGAGAGCCGGAACGCCCTGGCCGACAATGTCGAGATCATGAACCACTTCCCCGAGATCAGCGTCGAGGTCGAGGGGCACTGCGACGATCGCGGGAGCGTCGAGTACAACCTGGCGCTCGGCGAGCGGCGCGCGAACGCGATCCGTCGCTACATGGTGACCGCCGGCCTCCCCGAGGCCAACATCACCACCATCTCCTACGGCGAGGAGCGCCCGCTGATCGAGGGAGAGACCGACGAGGCCTACCGCAAGAACCGTCGCGCCGAGTTCCGTCTCGCTGTCGCCGACCCGCGCGTGAAGGGCAGCGTCGCCGAGATCGAGGTCGGCGGCCGCGAAGGCGCCCTGGCCGCGCTCCGCCGCTAGATCGTCCGCCCTGGTCTGCGGCGCGCGTGATCGGTCGCGGCCTCGAACGCCTGCGCGATCCGGAGGATCTTCGCCTCCTCGAAGTGCCCCCCGAGCAGCTGCAGCCCCACGGGGAGCCCGTCCTTCGTGAACCCGGCCGGGACCGACAGCCCGCAATGTCCCGACAGGTTGGCCGACACCGTGTAGACGTCCGCCAGGTACATCGCGAGCGGGTCGTCGAGCTTCTCGCCCAGCGCGAACGCAGGCGTGGGATAGACCGGCGTGGCGATCGCGTCGACCTTGGAGAACGCCTCCGCGAAGTCGCGCCGGATCAGTGTGCGGACCCGCTGCGCGCGGCCGTAGTACGCGTCGTAGTAGCCGGCCGAGAGCACGTAGGTGCCGAGGATGATGCGCCGCCGCACCTCCGGCCCGAACCCGTGGGCGCGTGAAGCGGCGTACATGCGGCGCAGCTCCGTCTCCGGCTCCCGGGCGCCGTAGCGGACGCCGTCGTACCGCGCCAGGTTGGAGGAGGCCTCGGCGGTGCAGATGACGTAGTAGGTCGCGACCGCGTACTTCGTGTGGGGCAGGGCGATCGGCACCACCGAGGCGCCGAGCCCACGCAGCGTCTCGATGGCCTCGCGGACGACGCGCTCCACCTCCGGCGAGAGCCCGGCGGCGAAGAGTGCCTCCGGCACGCCGATCGATAGGCCGGCCACACCGCCGTCGAGGGCTTCGAGGTAGCTCGGTACGGGCGCGTCGGCCGACGTGGAGTCGCGCGCGTCGTGACCCGCGATCGCCTGCAGCAGGTGGGCGATGTCGTGGGCCGAGCGGCCGAAGGGGCCCACCTGATCGAGCGACGAGGCGAACGCGATGACGCCGAACCGCGAGACGCGGCCGTAGGTGGGCTTGAGGCCGTAGACGCCCGAGAACGAGGCCGGCTGTCGGATCGAGCCGCCGGTGTCCGTCCCCAGCGCGCCGAACACCTGGCCTGCGGCCACCGCTGCGGCGCTGCCTCCCGAGGAGCCGCCGGGCACGCGCTCCGGATCCCACGGGTTCAGCACCGGACCGAAGCTCGACCATTCCGTGGAGGACCCCATCGCGAACTCGTCGAGGTTGGTCTTTCCGATGATGACCGCGCCCGCCTCGGCGAGGCGCCGCGCCATCGTGCCTTGATACGGCGGGATCCAGCCCTTCAGGATCTGCGAGCCGGCCGAGGTCGCGATCCCCTCGGTCACCAGCATGTCCTTGAGCGCCAGCGGGACGCCGTCGAGGGGTCCCAGCCGCTGTCCGCGTCCGGCGCGTCGGTCGGCGGCCTCGGCGGAGGCCATCGCGCCGCGGGCGTCCACGGTGAGGAAGGCGTTGAACGCGTCGGTCCGGGAGAGACACAGCTCGGTCACCTCGCGGCTCGTCAGCTCGCGCGCTGCCAGGCGATCCGACACCTCGCTCAGCGTCAGCTCGTGGATCGGCGTGCTCACTCGACGATCCTCGGGACCCGCACCGCACCTCCCGAACGGGCCGGCGCGCCCTCCAAGAGGCGCTCGGGATCGATCCCCTCGTCCGTCCGATCGGGACGCATCGCAGGCGGCAGCGGGACGCCGTGGCTGGTCGGCTCCACCCCGGAGACGTCGACTTCCTCGAGCTGTTTCACATGCTCCAGGATTCTGGGTGATGTCGGCCGCCAGCCGCCGCAGCGTCTCGTCGTCGATGAGGTGCGCGTCAGGCTCGACCCAGCGGCCGTCGCGATCCTTCACCCGTGGATGTTCCAGATGGGCCAGCCGGGCGACCCGGCGGACCTCCGCTTCGTCGATGGCCATGGCTCACCTCTTCTCCGACCGGAGCCGCGCCAGCGTGCGCTCCGCGGTGGTCCGGTCCAGACCCGAGGGCGCCCGCGCCAGAAACTCCTCGTAGGCGTCGATCGCCTTGGGTGTCTCGCCCATGGCGCGATACGACTCGGCGAGCCCGTAGTACGCCATCGAATACTTGTCGTTGGCGCGGATCGCGCGATCGAAGGAGGCGAGGGCGAGCTGGGGCCGATCCAGATCGAGGAAGCACCACCCCTTCCCCGTGTGGGGCTCCGCCGAGTAGGGTTTGAGCTCCGCGGCGCGTCCGTACGCGTTGAGCGCCGCCTTCGTGCGGTCGCGCTCGCGCAGGCCGTCGGCCCGCGCCATCCACCACTCGAACGTGTCCGGGTGCTCGGTGGGCTCGCTGTCCGGATCGGGTGCCTTGTGCTCGGCGGGCGGCGGGGGCGGCGGCGCCTTCGTCTCGGTGGGCTTGTCCAGCGCTGCGGCGGCCGCCAGCAGCCTCTTGGCCTCTTCGTGGGCGGGGGCGGTGGCCAGCACGCGGTCGAGCTCCACCTTGGCGCTCGCCGGATCGGCCTGGGCGAGGGCGATCCGCGCCAGGAGCACGCGCGCGCAGTTCATCGTCGGCCGGGCGGTGACCGCCTGCTCGAGCAGACCCTTGGCCTCGGGGAGGCCCCCCGCGTCGGGGCTGGCCGGATCGACGAGGGCCGCGCTGGCCTCCAGATAGAGCGTGGCCGGATCGACCCGCCCCACGTCCATGCCCGCCTTCGCCTTGACGATCGCGCGCTGGTAGTCGTCGGTGTCCTTCTGCAGCAGGTGGTAGGCGGCCAGCGCCCGCGCGGTCTCCTGCGCCTCGGGCGCGCGGCTCTGGGCGGACGTCGCCACCGTGAAGGCCACGTCGAGGAGCGGCTCGGCGAGCCTCTTCTTCGCCTCGGCTTCGGCGAGCAGCGGCTTCGGATCGGCCTTCTGCTTCTCGAGCGCAGCCGCGGCCACCTCCAGATCCTTCGCCCACCTTCGGTACGCGGCGGCCTGCACCACGAGCACGCGGGCGCGCTCCGCGGCGATCACCGGGTCGCCATGCCGCATCTGCTCGGCCTTCTCCAGGAGCCCCGCGGCCTTCTGGAGGCTGGGGAGCGTGTCGAGATCGGCAGACGCCTCCGCCTCCTCGACCAGCCGGGTGGCGCCGTCGTCGACCGGATGGCCGGCGGTCAGCCCGTATTGGACGGCCAGGCCCATGACCGGGTTGCCCTCGGGACCGTACTTCGCGACGGCGATCGCACCGCCGAGCGCCGCCGTCACCACCAGCAGCGCGACCCACCCGAGGGTCTTGAGCCGCTGCGAGCGCTCGAAGCGGGCCACGATGTCGCTCTTGCTGGTGTCGCTCGGATCGTCGTCGATGCGGATGCTGAGGTCCGGGATCGCCGCGGGCTGGGGCCGGTGATTCGGCTTGGAGACCGGGGCGTTGTTCCTGGCGTTCGGCGGTGAGAACGCCTGTGCGCCCATGCCATTGCCGGGGAGCATCGGGCTGTCGTGGCGCGGCATCGGCGCGGTGCTGGCCACCGGGACCGGCATGGTCCCGCGCAGCGCCTGGACGCTGCCGGTGTGGGCGGGCGCGGTCGGCAGCGACACGGACGACGAGTAGCTCGGTGGGAGCGTCGGGACGCCCGGGTTCGAGGTGGGCTGAGGCTGGGGGATCGGGTTGGCGGCGCTGAGGACCTCGCTCCCCCGGAGCTCGATCTGGCTCTGATCCATCAACGTGTTCAGGGTGCGGGCCTTCTCGTATACTGAAAAGAACGGCTCGAGCTCCATGATGTTGCCGAGCCGCTTCCAGGTCTCCCCGTTCTTCGAGATCTCGTCGTCCCGGCCGATCCGGCCCTCCACGATCCACTTCTGGAGCGTGGTCAGCTCTCGAAACGCGATCATCTGACTATCCGGCTTGCGGACCAGCCACTCCTTGCCTTGGGGCCCCTTACCTATCGAGGTGGTCGCCCGCGGGGGCGGGATGCGCGCCCGGCGCACCTTGAATACGAAGCCGCAGGCGGTACATTTGACCGTCACGCCGTTGGCGCCGATCCGGTTCTCGTCGAACTCGTACTCGGTGCCGCACTTCTCGCAGCGAACGTCCATGAACAGCTAGCGGTGCGAAACGTATCACGACTCTTCGGCCAAACTCACGAAGCGTGCTGCCACAGTCTTGAGCCCGGCCTCGCCCGGAAACCGGACCCGCAGGAGGGTCCGCTTGCCCGACCCCTCGCGCTCCAGGATCGTTCCGACGCCGAACAGATTGTGGTGGATGCGGGCGCCCGGCCGAAAGCCGTCGGAGGGTGCGGCCGTGTCCGACATGCCCTCCCAGGGTCGGTCGTCCGGGGGCGGCGGCGGCTCGTCCTCGTACACCAGCTGGTCCCCGCCTCGATCGACGGCCCGGCGAACCGGCGCCGGGGCGACCCGCACCGCCCGGGGCAGGGGCATGTTGCCCACGATGCCGTCGGGGAGGTCGGCGAGGAAGCGCGACGCGCGACGGACCTCCTCCGTCCCGTAGACGCGGCGCAGGCGGGCGGCCGTCAGGTGAAGCTCCCGCATCGCCCGGGTCATGCCCACGTAGCAGAGGCGCCGCTCCTCCTCCATCGCCTCCCGGTCCTCGCTGTCGAGGGCCTTTCGGCTGGGGAACGTCTGATCCTCCATCCCCACCATGAAGACGATCGGGAACTCGAGGCCCTTGGCAGAGTGCAGCGTCAACAGCGAGACCGAGCCCTCCTCGCTGGCGCGATCGTCGGCCGAGGTCAGCGCCGCCTGCTCGAGGAACGCCTCGAGGAGCGTACGGCCCTCATCGGGCGTCGCGCGCTGCTCGAACTCCACGATCGACGACACCAGCTCGCTGACGTTGGCGAGGCGATCGTCGGCGTTCTGCGGCTCGGTGTCGTACAGGTGCCGCTCGTAGCCGATTCGATCGATGATCACGCCTGCCACCTCGCTCGCCCGGGCCGAGCGCGCCAGCTCGCGGAAGTCCTCCAGCAGGCGGTCGAGGTCGCGGAGCTTCTCGATCGTCGCCTTGCCCAGTCCCACCTCGAGGAGCTTCTCCGTGGGCAGCGCCAGCACGAGGGCCCCCTGGGCCTCGTTGGCCTCGGCCGCCTTGCGCAGCTTCTCCAGCGTCTTGGCGCCGATCCCGCGGGCCGGGGTGTTGGCGGCGCGCTCGAAGTCCTGCGACGAGGCCGGGTTGGCGGTGAGGCGGAGGTACGCGAGCACGTCTTTCACCTCCATCCGCTCGTAGAAGCCCGTTCCTCCGATCAGCGTGTACGGGACGCGCTCGCGCTTGAACGACTCCTCGAAGAGCCGGGACTGCGCGTTGGCGCGATAGAGGATCGCGAAGTCCTCGGGGAGCGCGCCGGCTTCGATCCGCTGGCGGATCAGCTCCGCGATCATTCTCGCCTCCTCCTCACCGGTGTTGAAGAGCGCCATCCCGACCGCCTCGCCGGGGCCGGCCTGGGTGCGCAGGCGCTTTTGGTGGCGCCGCGCGTTCTTCGCGATGACGGCGTTGGCCGCCTCGAGGATGTTGGCCGTGCTCCGATAGTTCTCCTCGAGCTTCACCACGGTGGCTTGGGGGAACTGCTTCGTGAACTCGAGGATGTTGCTCACCTCGGCCCCGCGCCACCGATAGATCGACTGGTCGTCGTCACCGACCACACCCAGGTTCTGGTGCTCGCTCACCAGCTGCTTGAGCAGCTCGTATTGGATCGCGTTGGTGTCCTGGAACTCGTCGACCAGCACGTAGCGGAAGCGGTCCGAGTAGCGGCGCCGGACCTCGGGGTGGTGCGCCAGGAGCTCGACGGCCAGGAGCAGCAGATCGCCGAAATCCATGGCGTTCGACTGGGTGAGCGCCCGCTGGTAGCGCGGATAGGCGGCCCGCGCGATCTTGCGTGCAGGCGTCTCGAACGACACGGCCTGTTCGGCGAGCTGCTTCGGACCGATGCCCTTGTTCTTCGCGCGATCGATCTCGTTTGCGACCGAGGCCACGCTGATCCCGCGGCTGGTGTCGACCGCCATGTCCTCGAGCACGCGCCGCAGGAGTCGCTTGCTATCGTCGGCGTCGTAGATGGTGAAGTTGGAGGTGTACCCGAGCCGCTTGCCCTCGATCCGCAGCAGGCGCGCCGAGAGGCTGTGGAAGGTCCCGATCCACGCCTTGGCCAGCGAGGTTCCGATCAGCTTCTCGAGGCGGCTCTTCATCTCGCCTGCCGCCTTGTTCGTGAACGTGACGGCGAAGATCTGCCAGGGCACCGCCTTCTTCCTCTCCAGGAGGTACGCGATGCGGTGCACCAGCACGCGGGTCTTGCCGGAGCCGGCGCCGGCGAGGATCAGGAGCGGACCTTCGGTGGTGGTGGCGGCCCGGTACTGCTCCGGGTTCAGGATCTCCGCGAGATCGGGCAGCGCCACCGGCTCATGCTGCCTCGACGACGGGCAGCGAGGCCAGCGCAGAGACGTAGTCAGCGGGGAGATCGTGCGCGCGGGCGCCCGCGAGCACGGTGTCGAGGTATCTTCGATCCGGCCAGACCGGCTGCGCCTCCAGCCAGCGCTCGTTGACCTGATAGACCCAGGCTTCGACCAGATCGCCGCCCACGTCCACCCGCTCCAGCGTGCGACTGTAGTAGAGCGGCGTGCCCTCCTTCTCGTCGATGACCTCGAGCCCGGCGGCGTCGGTGACGATGACCGCGCCGTGCACGACCTGGTCCGGCGCGCGGACGACGTTGGCGGCTCCGCACTGCCTGCGCGAGCGGTAGTTCCAGGTCAGGCGGAAGTTCGCGAGCGCGCCCCTGCGGGCGTCGAGGATGCGCGGCTCGGGAAAGCCGTGCGTGCGGGCCCACTCCGACAGGTGCGGCAGGCACATGTTGGAGCCGTACGCGAATACGCGGATCGGGGTGGGGACGTTAGAACGAGACACCCTCGGCCTCTGTCAGCGACATCTTGGACACCGTGGTGTCGAGCTTCGGCAGCGCCTGCCCCGAGAGTCGCAGATAGATGAGGTAGGTCTCCATCACCCGGCGCACGTAGCGGCGCGTCTCCCGATACGGAATGCGCTCCACGAACTCGTCCATCGGCATGCCCTCGTAGGACTTGACCCATTCGTCCATCGCCCCGGGCCCGGCGTTGTAGGCCCCGGCGGCGAGCTCGATCCGGTTTCCATAGCGGGCCATCAGCGTCCCCAGGTACCACGCCCCCAACCAGACGTTGGAGCGCGGATCGCGGAAGCGGGCCGAGTGGCTCCGGCCGCCCTTCACCCGCTTGCCGATCCGATCGGCCGTGGCCGGCATGAGCTGCATCAGACCGCGCGCGCCCACCGGGCTGGTCACGTTCGGGCGGAAGTGGCTCTCGGTGCGCATGATCGACAGGATCAGGGCGTCGTCCACCTGGTGCGCCTTGCTGGCGTACGCGACCTCGTCGGGGAACGCGCGCGGATAGGCGTGGCGCCAGGCGCGCCAGGCCCACGGCTCCCCCGTCACCAGCTCGGCCCCGTCCTGCGCGATGAGGAGCGCCACCCGGAACGCCAGGTTGTGGGCCCCGAGCCGGTCGAGGAGATCGGCCACCATCGTCCGGCCCTTGGTGTCGCGACCGCGGCGGAGGTAGCTCGCGCACGCGGTCAGCTCGTCGAGGGCGTCGTTCTGGAGGCCGGCGGCGTGCAGCGCCACCGCGCGATCGATCAGCACCGGACGGGACACGCCCAGCATCTCGACCAGCTTCGCGAGGGACGGTGGCGTCGGCTCCGGAGGCGGCGCGGTCAGCACGGTCTCCTCGCCGAGCTCGCGGAGGCGCTCCATCGACCAGAAGCCGTAGTACGACAGCGGCGCGACCTTCAGGACCTCGCGGTACTCCTCCCGCGCCTTGTCCGTGTCGCCGGCTCGGTTCTGGATCCGGCCCAGCCAGTAGTGCGCGGTCGGCGCCAGCGTCGACTGCGGGTGGTCCTCGAGGATCTGCTGGAAGCTGCGTCGCGCCAGCCCGTCCCGCTTGTCTAGGTAGGCGGCCCAGCCCGCGAACCAGAGGGCCTCGGTGCGACGCTCCGCCCGCGGATGCTCCTCGGCGAACTCGAGCATGCGGCGGGTCGACTCCTCGAAGTTGCCGGCGTTGTACGGGATCCATCCGGCCAGATATTGGCCCTCGATCGCGTCCCGGTCGGCCGGGTACTTGGCGCGCAGGCGATCGAAGTAGTCGATCGCCGCCTTGTCGTCGTCCTTGGCCATCGCGATCCGGCCGAGGCGCGCCAGCACCTTCGTCTCGGTGCCGCCTGAGAGCGTGTTCTTCGCGAGCAGGTGCTCCAGGACCTCCTGCTCCGCGGACTTCTGGTGGCGCCGCCGACAGAGCTCGGCGCGCTCGAGCTCCACCTCGGTGCCCATCGCCGGGACCTTCTTCGCCAGCGCGTCCAGCGCGCGCTCGCCCTCCGAGAAGGCGCCTGCGGAGACCAGGTTCTTGATGCGGACCAGCTCGAGGCTGCTGCTCGTCACCGGCGTCTTGATGCCCTTCCGCTTGAGGCGCTCGAGCAGCTGCTGCGCCTTCTTGGCGGCCGCTCCGCTCGGGTGATCGAGGAGGATCCGCCAGCAGACGTTGGCCGCCTCCTCCTCGCGACTGAGCGCGACCAGGACCTCCGCCCTTCGATACTGAAGGTCGGAGCGGCGCGGGATCCACTTCTCGGCCAACAGCGCGTCCAGATACAGGAGCTGCTGATCGCGCTCGCCGAGCTGGCCGAGGACGTCGACCAGCCCACGGGCTGCGCCGACCGCCACCGATCGGATCTGCGCGACCGAGAGCGCGTGGAGGTACTGCTCCTTCGCCTGATCCTTGTTACCGAGGGCCAGCAGGGCGTCGCCCTTGAGGAGCGACTCGCGATCGTCGATGAGCTGAGCCTGCGATCCGCGGAGCGCCGCCAGCGCCTGCGCGGGCTTGCCGCGGGCGAGCAGCCGGCGGGCCTGGGCGTAGCGGCGTGCAGAGGTCGGGAGCAGCGCCACCGTCCCGGCCGGGGTGGGGGAGACGTCGAGGACCTTGGTCGGATCGACCGGATCCGTCTTCGCCGGCTCTTCGACGCGGGCCGGCCGTCCCTCTGCGCGACCGGTGGCCGTGCCCGCGAAGACGAGCGCAAGACAGAGTGCAGGCCAACGCATGTTCTCTAAATGTTGATGATGCCCTGCCGTATGCCCTCGGTGACGGCTTCGACGCGGTTTGTGACATCGAGCTTCTCGTAGATGTGCTCGAGGTGCGTGCGGATCGTCGCCTTGGAGAGCCCCAGGACCTTGGCCGCTTCGTTGTTCGACAGCCCTTTGGCGATGATCTGGAGGATCTCCAGCTCGCGATCGGTCAGGACGCTGGCAGGGCCGCCGTCCATACCTTCCCGGCTGGGCTTCTCGTCTCCGGCCGGCCGGGTTCCGATGGCTCGGAGCAGCGCGCGCGCCAGGTTGGGCTGGATCACAGCGCCGCCGGCTTTGACGTCCTTGATGGCCTCGACGATCTTCTCCACGGGCGTGCCCTTGAGCAGGTAACCGGCCGCCCCGGCCATGATCGCCTCGATGACCTTCTCCTCCTCGTCGAAGATGGTGAAGATCAGGATCTCGATCTCGGGATGGGTCGCCTTGATCTTGCGCGTCACGTCGATGCCGCTCATCTGCGGCAAGCCGAGATCGAGGAGGAGGACCTCGGGCTTCACCTCTTCGACCTTCTCCAGCGCGCTCTCGCCCGAGAGCGCTTCACCCACGATCTCCAAGTCGTCGAAGGTCTCGAGCAGCTTGATTTGAGCTTTGAGGATCTTCGGCTGATCCTCTACGACTAGTACGCGAATTCCCATTGGCGTGCGCCGAGTGTATCCCGCTACCACACCTGGTCACAACCTCGTGGCTTCCTCCGGCTCCAAGCGGTCCGACGCGGCCCTTCGGCAGACCCTCGATCACTTCCTCGCCACGACCGATCGCGCGGCGCTGGTCGCGCACGATCCGGTCGAGGCCGTCCACCGATTCCGGGATCCCCACGATCAAGAGGTCGCGGGCCTCCTCGTGGCGATGCTCGCCTATGGGCGGGCACAGACCATCAAGGCCACGACCGAGCGCGCGCTCGAGGCGCTGGGCGGATCGCCCGCCCGCGCCGTGGATCGGGGAAAGGTCGGCAAGCTCGACGGCTTCGTGTACCGGTTTCAAAAGGGCGACGACCTGGTCCGCTTCCTCCGGGGCGTGGGGCGGATCCGCCGCGCGTACGGATCGCTGGCGCGCGCCTTCGGATCGGTGATCTTGGAGGACGACGCCCACTACGGGCCGGCGATGTCGCGCTTCGTCGCGCTGATCGCGGCGGCCATCCCGGACGAGATGAGCTACGGCCTCCGCTTCCTGCTGCCGGACGCGGGCGCCGGGGGCGCCGCCAAGCGGCTCTGCCTCTACCTCCGCTGGATGGTGCGCGACGAGGGCGGCGTCGACCTCGGCGCCTGGAAGACGCTGGCGCCGGGGCTCGACCCGAAGAAGCTGATCATCCCGCTCGACACCCACATCGCGCGGCTCGGCCGGTACCTCGGGCTCACGGAGCGCGCGACGCCCGGCCTCGAGATGGCGATCGAGATTACCCAGTCGCTCGCGCGGCTACGCCCGGCCGATCCGCTGGCCTACGACATGGCGCTGTGTCACCTCGGGATCTCGGAGCGCTGTCCGAAGCACCGGGATCCGGAGATCTGCGCAGGCTGTCCCATCAACGCGGTCTGTCGACTGGGGCCGCCCGTCCCGAGGTAAGCTCGGGGAGGTGCGGGCCGTCTCCTCCTTGCTGCTCCTGGCCGCCTGCGGTCCGGGCGTCGGTCGGCCCGCGATGATCTTCGACGCGGGCGAGCGCGCCGAGGCGGGACCGATCGACGCCGACGTCTTCCCCGACGCGAACGTGGTGCGCGACGCCGGCCGCGGCGACGTGGGTCTGTTCGTCCCTGACAGCGGCGACACCACCCGCTTCCCCTTCACCGGCGTGTTCGGGATCCTCAACGCCAGCGAGTCGCTGTTCGCCCGGGAGGTCGGCGACCGTCTCATGCTGATCGCGGGGCGGCCTCCCTACATCTACACGGGCACGATCGACGAGGATGGGAACGTCGACACCACCTCCGGCCAGCTGACGCGGAGCGGCTGTGCGATCGCACGGATCACCGGGACGTACGACCGCGTCGCGGCGACGTACCAGCTGCTGCACGAGACCTGCTCGTCGGTGGATGGAACGCCGCTCTCGTCGACGATCCGCGGCGGCTTCTCGCAGGACTACGCAGGCGCGAGCGGCGTCTACGACCTCACCGCCACCTTGATCATCGATCTCAACGGGTGCGCCGACAACAACCAGCCGCAGCCGGTCCGGTTTGGGGTCGATCTCCTGAGCGACGGATCCGTCGTGGTCTTCGCCGGGATCGACGTCGTGTCGGAGCCCGGCGTCTACGTCGGCCGCCTCACCGGGAGCGGCTTCTCGGCGATCCAGGACCTCGACGTGGGCGGGTCCCAGCAGTTCGCGATGTCGGGGACGTTCATGCAGGCGAACGCGAACCAGCCGGTGATGCTCAGCGGAGAGCGGGACGTCTACAGCCCGGAGGGTGGCTGCACCTATCGGATCATGTTCGACGGTGCGCGCGCCGAGTCGCCGTAGGGCTACCGTCGATAGCGGGTCAGATCGAGCCGGTAGTACCGGAGCCAGCGATAGATTCTGCGTGCGGTGCCAGCCCCGGCTCTGGGCCGCCAGCTTCACGTTCCCGCCGGCATCGGCGAGCGCGGCCTCGAGCACCTCCAGGGCGGGCGCGGTGGGGCTGACCCGCTCGGGCGGAGACTGCGCCTCGTACCGGGCGCGCACCCGATCCTGGAGGTCCGGTTCGAGCAGGTGGAGATCGAGCTCCTGATCGGCGTCCTCGAGCACGGCCAGGCGTCGGGCGAGCTTGGCGAGCTCCCGGATATTGAGGGGCCAGTCGTGGAGGAGGAGGGCCTCGGCGACCTCGGGCGTGAAGCACCTCGGGGGACGCGCCGGCTGCTGGTCGCGCAGGAAGTGATCGAACAGCAAGAGGACGTCGGCGCGTCGCTCGGCGAGCGAGGGGAGGTGGAGGATCCAGTCGCCCAGGCGGGCCTTGAGATCGGCGCGGAAGGCGCTGACGTCGCGGTTGGTGGCGGCGACGATGGCGAGGTCGATCGCTCGTGGCTCGCCGCCGCCGAGCGGCGTGACCGAGCGGTCCTCGAGGACGCGGAGCAGCTTGGCCTGCAGCGGCTCGGGGAGCTCGCCGATCTCGTCGAGGAACAGGGTGCCGCCCGATGACCGCGCGAAGTAGCCCTCGCGGCTCTGGATCGCGCCGGTGTACGCGCCCTTCTCGTGACCGAAGAGCTCGGCCTCCGCGATCTCCTTCGGGATGGCGGCGCAGTTGACCGGGACCCAGGGGCCGGTCCGCCCCGAGAGGTCGTGGAGCCCCCGGGCTGCCACCTCCTTGCCCGCGCCGGTCGGCCCCAGGAGCAGCACCGAGCCGCCCGCCCGGGCGACGGTGGCGAGCGAGCGGCGGAGCGCGTCGGCCGCCAGCGAGACGCCGAGCAGCGAAGGGATCGCGGGCGGTCGGGTGTCCTTGCCGGTGGGGAGCGCGCTCGGGTCGGGCGCGGCGTCGAGCACCAGCAGCGTGTCGCCGATCGAGAGCACCGCGTTGGCCTCGAGCGGCTGCCGGCCGGCCAGTCGCTCGCCGCCGGCGAAGGTGCCGTTGGCGGTGCCCAGGTCCTCGGCGAAGAGCTCGCCGTCCTCGATCGTGATCCGGAGGTGCGCCCTCGACATGCTCGGATCGTCGAAGCCCTCGAGCCCCTCACGCTCGCGTCCGAGCACGAGCGTCTCTTGGACCGGGTACGATCGCCCGACTGCGGACTCGTCCGGGGAGTAGACGACCCGGAGCCGCTGCTCGATGGGACGGCGCGGCGGCGGGGGCCGCTTGCGGATGGTCTGCTTGAACGGCTTGGCCACCCCCGACCTTTCTGTCACGGGTCGTCGGCGAAGTCGATCGCGAGCGTGACCGCGGCGAAGCGGCCGTCGACCAGCGGCGGGAGTCGGAGCCGATCGATCGCGGGCTCGAGGCAGCGCTCGAGCGCCTCGTTCTCCGGCTGCACTCGACCCTTCGCGGTACCGTCCTTCGCGATCACCAGGTGCAGGCGGCTCGCCGTCGCGAGCGGCGTGAGGGCGTGGCACTCGCGGATCGCCGGCTCGAGGGTGCGTGCGACCGCCCGACCGGCCTCTGCGTCGAGCGGCCCCACAATCTCGGGCGTGCCCACCCGGAGGGGACGGGGTGAGCCGGAGGAGACCAGCGCGAAGAGGGCCGCCGCGAGCGAGAGCGCGGCCATCGCGAGCGGAACGATCCGGCGCCGCCGCGGTCGTCCCTCCTCGAGCGCGCGGAGGAAGGCGAGGGCGCTCTCCGGTCGATCCTCGGGGCGCTTCTCGAGACAGCGGGCGATCGCGCGCTCCCAGGCGGTGCCTGCCAGCGCGGGCGCGGCCTCGCCCAGGCGCGGCGCCGGGACCTCGAGGTGCGCGTGCATGAAGCCCTGCAGGGTGGGCGCCTCGAAGGGCAGCTTGCCGGCCAGCATCTCGAACGTCATCGCGCCGAGCGCGTAGAGGTCGGCCGCGACTCCGGTGCCGCGCGGAATCCTCGGACCACATCTCCGGCGCCATGTAGGGCGGCGTCCCGAAGATCGATCCGGGCTGAGTGAGTCGCCGCTGCTCTTCGGTCAAGACGCGCGCCAGGCCGAAGTCGAGCACGGTCACCTTCCCGGCCTCGTCGACGATCGCGTTCGACGGCTTGAGGTCGCGGTGGACGAGACCGCGCGCGTGGGCCTCCCCGAGCGAGGCGATGATCTGCGAGAGGATCGCCCGCACCCTCTCGGGCGGGAGCGCGCCCTCGGCCTCGATCAGATCCTCGAGCGAGGTCCCTTCGATCAGCGCCATCGCGAGATAGAGATCGCCGTCCTCCGCCTCGCCGAAGTCGAAGACGGTGACGGTGTGCGGCGACTTCAGGTTGGCGGTGATCTCGGCCTCCCGCCGGAAGCGCGCGGTGAACTCGGGATCCTCGGCGCCTTCGAGGATCTTGAGCGCCACCGCGCGGCGGGTGCCGAGCTGGAACGCCCGGTAGACCGTGCTGGTGCCGCCTCTACCCAGCTCCTGGAGCAGGAGATAGCGCCCGGCCACGACGCGGCCCAGGCGGGGATCCGGAAGCTCGATCGTCGCCGTCCCGTCGCGTTCGCAGCGCTCGCCGTCGGACCGCGCCAGGCATTCGGGGCAGATGCGCACGCGAGGAGATTGATCGCGCCGGGGCTCGTTTTTGTGAAGGCCTGCGCCCGCCGATCTGCTACCTCCATCGGGGCGGATGCTCCTCCTCACCGCCGCGCTGATCATTGCGCTCTTGATCCTCGCCAACGCGTTCTACGTCGCGGCCGAGTTCGCCGCGATCAGCATCCGCAGCACCCGGATCCAGCAGCTCGCCGAGGACGGCCATTGGCTCGCGCGCAAGCTGCTCCCGCTGGTGGAGGACCCCGAGGCCCTCGATCGCTACATCGCGGCCTCCCAGATCGGCATCACCCTGGCCAGCCTGATCCTGGGCGCATACGGCCAGGAGCAGCTGGGACCGATCCTGGCGCCGCTGTTCGAGCGTCTGGGCGGCCTGCAGGCGGCCGCCGCCGAGTCGACCGCCGCGGCCCTCATCCTGATCGGACTGACCGTGGCGCAGATGATCCTCGGCGAGCTGGTCCCGAAGTCGCTGGCGATGCAGTTCCCCAACCAGGCTGCGTTCTTCACGGCGCTCCCCATGGCGTGGTCGCTGCGGGTGTTTCGCCCGTTCATCTGGCTCCTCAACGGCAGCGGCATGCTCATCCTCGAGCTGCTCGGAGTCGCCCACACGCATCGACACGTGCACTCGCCGGAGGAGATCCGCATGCTGATCGCAGAGAGCACGGCGGGCGGCCTGCTGGAGCCGGAGGAGCGCCGCCAGCTCAACCGAGCCCTCGAGCTGAGCGCGCGGCGTGCCCGCGACGTGATGGTGCCCGCCGAACGGATCGTCTCGGTCGACGTCGACGCGCCGGTCGAGGAGCTCTTCCGGCTGACGACCGAGAGCCCGTACACGCGCCTGCCGGTGCGGAGCGGCTCGGTCGAGAAGATCGTCGGCGTGGTCCACACCAAGGACGTGACGCTGCGCCTCATGGCCGGTCGCGGGCCGACTTCGGTGCGCGACGTGATGCGACCGGTCTTCGCGGTCGCCGACGACGTACGCGCCGATCGCCTGCTGATCACGCTCCGCGAGCATCACCTCCAGCAGGCGGTGGTGGTCCGGCAGGGACAGGTCCTCGGGCTGGTGAGCCTGGAGGACGTGATGGCGCAGGTGTTCGGACGGCTCTCCGACGAGCTCAAGGGGGCACCGCGATGACGGTGCTGGTACCGGCGGCGGTGATCGCGCTGTTGATCCTGGTGAACGGGTTCTTCGTGGCGGCCGAGTTCGCGATCGTGGCGGTCCCGCGTCCGGCCATCCAGCGCCGGGCGGCCGCCGGCGGACGGCGTGCCGGACGCGTCGAGCGGATCCTCGCCGACGCCAAGCGGCAGGATCGCTACGTGGCGACCGCCCAGCTCGGGATCACGGTGGCGAGCCTCGCCCTCGGCATGTACGGCGAGCACGCGCTGGCCGACGTGGTGACGCACCTGCTGCTGATCGTCGGCCTCCCGTGGATCAATCCGCACGCGGTGGCGAGCGTCGGGGCGATCGGCCTGCTCACGTACTTCCACATCGTCGTCGGCGAGATGGTCCCCAAGGGGTTGTCGCTGGCGCGCGCCGAGAAGGCGGTCCTCTGGCTCACCCCGATCATGAACGTGATCCAGGCGCTCTGCTTCCCGCTGGTCCTGCTGCTCAACGGGATCGGCACCGGGCTCCTCCGGCTGTTCGGCATCCAGCGCTCGATCGACGGCGGCGATCGCTTCTACTCCCAGGAGGAGCTCCAGTTCGTGGTGCGCGAGAGCGAGGAGGGCGGGCTCCTCCGCTCCGAGTCCGCACAGGTGATCGACGAGCTCCTGGAGTTCGGCGAGCTCACCGCGCGCGAGGCGATGGTGCCGCGCGTCCGGATCCGCGGCCTGCGCCTGGGTGCTCCGCTGGAGCAGGTGATCGAGCTGGTCACGGACGAGTCGCACACACGCTATCCGGTGCACGCCGGCGACCTCGACCACATCGTCGGCACGATCCACATCAAGGACATCCTGCGACGCTTCCGCGAGGGCCGCCGCATCCTGCAGGCGGACGTGCACCCGATCCCGTTCGTCCCCGCCTCGATGAAGCTCGATCAGGTCTTTCGGATCATGCGCGAGCGGCGCGCTCAGATGGTGGTGGTGATGGACGAGCACGGCGGTACCGACGGCGTGCTCACGCTCGAGGACCTGTTCGAGGAGATCATCGGCGACATCGCCGAGAGCCAGGAGCAGCCCGAGATCGTCGAGGAGGGACAGAGCCTCCTGGTGCTCGGCACCGTGCGTCTCGACGAGATCGGCGAGCGCTTCGAGCGTTCGCTCGAGCACGAGGAGGTCGACACCGTCAGCGGCCTGGTCCTGGGCTTGCTCGGCCGTCCGCCCTCGGTCGGGGATCGGGTCGCCTGGGAAGGGCTCGACTTCGAGGTCCTCGAGATCGAGGGCCACGGCGTCGCCCGCGTGCGCGTGGTCGGAGGCGAGCGGCCGGTCAAGCCGGCTTCGTGATCAGGACGGCCTTGCCCGTGACCTTGCGGTCGAGCAGATCGCGGAGGGCCCGGCCCGCCTGCTCGAGCGGATAGCGTGCGCTCACCAGCGGCTTCAGCTTTCCGTCTCGGATCCAGATCATCAGCTCGCCCTGCCTCTCCATGGCCTGGACCGGCTGGCGCATCAGCCAGGACCCGAAGAACACGCCCACGATCGCGCAGCCCTTGAGCAGCGTCAGGTTGCTGGGGATCTTCGGGATCTCGCCGGCGGTGAAGCCGACCACCAGCAGGCGGCCGTTCCAGGCGGTCGCCCGCAGCGCCGCCTCCGTGAACGATCCGCCCACCGGATCGTAGACGACGTCGGCGCCGTCGCCGCCGGTCACCTCCTTCACCCGCGACTTCAGGTCCTCGCGCGAATAGTCGATCACGGCGTCCGCGCCGTACCTGCGGCAGACCTCCAGCTTGGCCGGGCTCGAGGCCGCCGCGATCACCCGCGCGCCCAGCAGCTTCCCCATCTCTACCGCGGCCAGGCCCACGCCGCCGGCGGCGCCCAGCACCAGCAGCGTCTCCCCGGCTCGAAGCTGCGCTCGATCGACGAGCGCGTAACGCGTGGTCCCGTACGTCATCAGCGTGGCGGCCGCGCGCTCGAAGTCGAGGCCGTCGGGCATCACCATCACCTGCGCCTCCGAGGCCACCAGCTCCTCGGCGAAGCCGCCGAAGGGTGCCAGCGCCACCACCCGATCGCCCGGCTTCACGGTGCGCACGTCGGCTCCGACCGAGGTCACGATGCCCGCGACCTCGGCGCCGGGCGTGAACGGCGGCTCGGGCTTGAACTGGTAGCGGCCCTCGATGATCAGCGTATCGGGGAAGTTGACGCCAGCCGCGCGGACGCCAATCACGACCTCGCCGTCCGCGGCGACGCGGGCGGGCCTATCCTCCACGACCAGCTCTTCCGGTGGACCGTACTCCCGGCAGACGACGGCTCTCATGCGGGCGTCATCCCGTCATCGCCCGGCGGAGTCAACGCGCCGGGTCGGTGCCGCGGCGCGCCTCACTCTGCGCCGCGCGCGGAAGATCCTCCGTGTCGATGTCGTCCGTGTCGATGTCGGCCGTCTGTTCGAATCGTCCCCCAGCGCTCCTCCATCAGGATGGCCGTACCCAGGAGGATGTGATCTCCCAGGACGGTCTCCTCACCTTCGAGCGCCGGGACCTTCCTCTGTCCTGCCATGCGTGGGCCCTCCTCCCGAGCTCATCGGCCCTTCGCGTCCGGGTTTGAGCGGCCCTCGCCGATCCACACCACGAACCGGCCCACCGGCGCGCGGGTCTCCTCCGCCCGCTTGTCGTCTGGGCCCTTTGGGCCAGGCCTCCCGCTCTTCTCGAACGCCAGCCCGATCGCCAGGGCGAGATCGCGGAGCGGCAGCAGCGGCTCGGCGCTGCCCCGCGCGTCTCCCACCGGGCCGAAGCCGGCCCGTGCGAGCGCCTCGACCCTCTCCTTCGCGTTGGCCTCCAGGCAGGCCACCACGTGATCGGTGAACGCGCCCTCGTCGCCCAGCACGAACGCCGCCAGCGCCGCGTCCAGGTGGACGTCGACCGCCGCGTCCTTGGAGGCGTGGGCCAGCGCGCGCTGGTAGAGCGCGAGCGCCTCCTTCGGCCGGCCTTGGGTCAGGTGCAGGCTGCCCAGGTTGGCGAGCGCGACCGCGTCGTTTGGGTGCCCGTCGATCACCGATTGCAGGGCAGCTTGCGCGCCGGTGCGTTCCAGCTGGGCGAGGAGCACCGCGCGCCAATCGAGGAGCTCGAGGACCTCGCGCGTCTTCAGGCGCGCCTCCACCTCGGCGAGCTCACGCTCGAGCGCGTCGCGCCGGCAATCCTCGATCGCCCTCAACGTCTTGGCGACGTCCTCGCGCACGCCCTCGATCTCAGGCGGTGGCTTCGATTCGACGGGGAGCGTGGAATCGACCGGCGGATAACGCTTCCAGGCGCTCCGCAGGTCGACCCGCCGGATCGCGTCGGGGCTCGCGGCGAAGCGGGCGAGCTCGGTGGCGCCGGCCTTCCAGGCGGAGAGGAAGCCGGACGAGAGGGCGGTGGTCTCGACGGGGACGTACAGGAGACCGTCCTCGACCAGGAAGTCGCCGGCGTCCGCCGAGAGCAGGTGCATGCTCTGGGGTGGGAGACCCGTGGGCACCGCTACCAGCGCGTGTCCCGGGGTGGCGAGGATCAGCGTGCGCATCCCGATCGCCTCGGCGAGGGACGCATAGAGGACCGCGAGGTCGTCGCAGTCGCCGCCGCCCTGGAGCGTCTGCGCCGGGTACTGGAGGTAGTCGAACCCGGAGCCCTCGAAGGGGCTGACGGGATCCGGCGCATAGCGAACGCCGAGCAGGGCCATGCCGGCGAAGAGCGCCGCCGCCGGTCCGAGAGGATGCGTCGTGTCGGCGAGGGCCGCGCGCAGCTTGCGGGCCGTCTGCAGGACGACCGGTGCGCGCGGGTTCACGAACGCGGCCACCGAGTCGAGCTCGTCCCACGACAGCGCGTTGCGATCGTGGATCACGAGCGACGTGCTGCGCTCGTCGCGGTACGTGAGATCGCCCGCGGTGTACTCGATGTCGATGCGGAGCAAGACCGGGCGGTCGTCGTCGTGCTTCGCCAGCGCCTCCTGGTCCAGCGCGATCGCCAGCGGCACGTGGACCTTTCCCTTCGCCGGGATGTGCTCGATGCGCGTGGAGGGCGGGTGCTCCGCGAAGCGGGGGATGCGGACCTCGATCCGGACGTCTTCGATCGGTTGCTTGCCCCGGTTGACGAGCGTGACGCGACCGACCTCCTGCTTCGCGAGGCCTGCGAGCCGGGCCGGGTACACGTTCGTCACCTCGAGCGCGGTCATCTCGAGCGGACGCGGCCCGCGCGCCGATCGACCCGGTGCCATCACCGCCGCCAGATCACTCGCGACCCGTTCGGCGCAGCGCTCGGCATTGGAGCGCGTGCAGGTCCGCTCCTTGGCCGCGCGACGGCGACCCTTCTCGAGCAGCACGCCGGTGAGGCGGACCGTGTCGCCCTCGACCTTCTCCTCGGTCTCGATCTTTCGGTCCCCCGCCTTGATGCGGGCCTCCGCGACCTCCGCGCGGATCATGCCCGCTCCGTAGCCGAACACCTCGATCGGGAGATCGGCGGCCGACAGGGCCTCGGCCAGCTCGCGGGCTCCGGCGACCGTCGTGCCGAGCTCGATCCGCGTCGCGGTCCGATCGGCGAAGCGGACCACGGCGGCGCGGACACCGGGGACGGCGAGCAGCTTGGCGAGCAGCTGCTCGGTGGCGGAGGTGTTCCGCAGGCCCTCGACCATGAGCTCGATCGAATGCTCGCCGGCGGCGGCGCCGAGGTTCGCAATCAGCTCGTCCGCGAGGGCGTCGGCCGCGGTGCGGGCCGCGTTGGTGGCGGCCTCCTCGACCGAGAGGCCCATCGATCGCCCGGGCACCGAGACGGCCAACCGCACGCGACCGGTCGCCGCGTCGATCACCTTCACCACGATCGAGGCGTCGTAGCGGTGTACACGATCAGGGAGCACCTTCGAGTCGACCCTCGACAGCGCCACCACGCCCGCGATGATGAGGTCGGTCTCGAACCCGGATAGGCCCTCCGGCACCTGACCCTCGACGAGGCGGTGCGCGTCGACCCGGGCGCGAAGCCGCCGGCTCTGAGCCTCGTCCACCAGGACCACCTTCGCCTCCAGCAACCGCTCCACCAGGCGGTTCTCGGCGACCGAGGTGGGACGCGGTGCACCGTCGAGCGTCTCTGAGAAGACCGTGGTGTAGCGGGCGCCGGGGGAGAGCTGTGCCGCCGCCGCCGCCGGCGCGCACAGCACGAAGAGGACCAGGAGCGCGCGCATCATCTGGAAGCCGGGACCTCGTGCACCCTGCATGCCGCCGCCGCATGGTGACGAAAAGCGACGGGATGAGCGGTGCTCCGTGTCATGTCACATGGTAGGTCTGAAGCTGGTGGGCAAGGGCAAGAAGAGCAAGCGGAAGGAGACGAAGGCGAAGAAGGTCGGACCGGGCTCCTTCGAAGGACCGGGCGACCTGCGGGCCGTCCGCTACCACATCGACCAATGGCGAAAGAACGGCGTGGAAGAGGCCCGCAACATGCTGATGATGCTGGGCCGCGACGCCTCCTTCACCGTCTGTGAGGTCGCCACCGAGCGAAAAGACGAGGCGCTGATGGCGTTCGGCCGGCGCCTGGTCGCGGTCCGCCCGCAGCTCGAGACGAACCTGAACGCGCTCCGGCGGGCGTCGGTGCGGGCGCACGTGGAGCGCGCCCGGAAAGAGGCGGCGCCTGCGGTCGAGGTGGACAATCTCGCCGTGGCCGGCGGCGCCGTGGCGGTGTTCGATCCTGAGCGCGTGGTCGAGGCCCTGGCCCGCGGCGGGTGGCCTCGCAAGGATGAAGCGCGCGTGAACGCTGGCGACGTGGCGTGGTTCGGGCTCCCGCGGACCGCCCCGATGCCGGTGCGGTTCACCACCCGACCCGCGGATGGGCGCCCGCTGCGCCTTCGCCTGCGGGTCGAGTCCGGCGTGGTCTTCGCCGGCGCACCCGAGGCGTCGGACGGGCCCCGCCTGGGCACCGTGCGCCGGGACCCCCACCACACCCAGCTCGACGCGCACCTGTCTTCGGGCCGCTTCCTTAGAGTAAAACCGGGTGTTTACCTGCTCGACGTGGTCTTGACCGGGGCAGAGGTGACCGTCCACCTGGGGCTCGATCCGGATCCGGAGGCCGCCCTCGCGATCGACCTGAAACGCCTCTCTCTCGCTGATCCGGTAGACGTCGACGGTTCGCAGGGCTAGTGTCCCAAGGCCCACCAATGGGGACCGTCGATCGCGCACCACTCTTGATCGCATGAGCGACGGCGGGGAGGATTAAGGCCATTTCGAAACCGAAGCAGCAACACGAACGCCAAAAGGAACCGCGCGTCGATCGCAGGATCCGAGTACCCGAAGTCCTGGTGATCGACTCCGACGGCTCCAAGCTCGGCGTGATGCCGACGCACGAAGCCCTCACGCGCGCGAGGGAGCAAGAGCTCAACCTGGTCGAAGTCGCGCCGAACAGCCGGCCGCCCGTTTGCCGCATCCTGGACTACGGAAAGTACAAGTACGATCAGAAGCAGGAAGCGAAGCGACGCAAGAAGAACCAGGTCGTCGTCGAGATCAAAGAGGTGAAGTTCCGGCCCAAGGTCGAGCGTCACGACTACGAGTTCAAGGTCCGGCACGTGCTTCGGTTCCTGGGAGAAGGCGACAAGGTCAAGTGCACGATCATGTTCCGCGGCCGGGAGATGGCCCACACCGATCTCGGTGAGGTGCTGCTGCGGCGGGTCCTCGGCGACATCGAGGGCAAGGTCATCGTCGAGCAGAACCCGCGCCTCGAGGGCCGGAACATGACCATGCTGATCGCCCCGAAGCCCGGCGCTTTCCCGAAGAAGGAGAAGCCCGCCGAGGAACCGGCGCCCCTCAAGAAGTCCAAGAAGAAGAAGGACGAGGATGAGGGGAACGGGGCCGAGGCCCTGGACCACGAGGCCGAGGAGCTGGACTCCGAGACCCCGGCCCCTTCGGCCGAGGAACGGCCAGAGGCCCGTTGAGGCCGATCCCCGGTTTTTCACTTTCCTTTTGCCGGCGTCGGGCGGCCATGCTAGCAGCCCTCCCTCTATGCCGAAGATGAAGACGAAGCGCGCGGCCGCCAAGCGGCTCAGCGCCCTCGGCAACGGCCGGTTCAAGCGGTCGAAGGCGGGCCACCGCCACAAGCTTTCGTGCAAGAACCGCAAGCAGAAGCGGCGGCTCGGAAAGATCGCGCTCATCGACCCCTCGGATCAGAAGGGCATCGAGCGACTCCTTCCGTACGCGACCAAGAAGTGAGGTGAGGTGCCATGGCTAGGGCATCACGAGGCGTCAAGCTCCGACGCCGACACAAGAAGTGGCTGAAGCTCGCCAAGGGCGCGTTCGGCCGTCGTTCGAAGGCGATCCGCGCGGCCAAGACCACGGTCGAGAAGGGCCTTCGTCACGCGTACCGCGATCGCAAGAAGACGAAGCGGAACTATCGCAGCCTTTGGATCGTGCGCATCAACGCCGCGGTCCGGACGCACGGTTTGTCGTACAGCCGGTTCATCGCCGGCCTGAAGCGTCACGCCGTCGATGTCGATCGGAAGATCATGGCCGACATCGCGATCAACGATCCGCAGGGCATGGCCGATCTCGTCGCGATGGCGAAGAGCTGAGCCGCCACACCGCGAACCCCAAGAGCAGGAGCCACACGACGGTCGTCGTCGCGCCCGCGGTCTCGCGACCGTCGGCGCTCGTGCATCCGCACTTGCTCGAGTCGTCCGGTCCCGTCATCCCGCTGTCGGGCTGAGCATCGACCTGTCCGCCGCTGCCGGCGTCCTTCGTCAGAATCGCCGCCGTCGGCGAGCGGCGCCGCGTCCATGCCGGCGGCCCCGTCCATCGGCTCGGCGCCGTCCATCTCGGCGGCGGCGTCCATCTCGGCGGCGGCGTCCATCTCGACGCCGGCGTCCTGTCCGGGGCACGCGGCCGGGTTGGTGGGCGCGATGCTCCAGATCTCGCCGCTGACGATGTCGAGGTACCAGATCGAGCCGTCGGGGCCGTTCGTGAAGTGCACCGGCGTGCCGCCGCTCCGCACGATGATCTGCCGCTCGCCGTCCACGCCGTCGCGGTTCGCGTTCGGCGTCACGGTCCAGACGCGCCCCTTGTTGTAGTCGCCGAACCAGTACAGCCCGCTGAAGGCCGCCGGCCACGAGCAGTGGCTCGAGAACACGCCGCCGGTGATGCTGGCCTGCCCGAACGCCGGGGTCTCGTCGTGCGGATAGACGAACGCCGGCTCGACGCAGTCGCCCGTCGACTGAGGCACGACCGTCTTGCACATCCCGACCGGGTCGCCCTCGTACCCCTCGCGGAGCGGCCAGCCGTGGTGCTCGCCGCCCTGCTTCGAGATCGTGATCTCCTCCCACGTCACCTCGCCCACGTCGCCGACCCAGAGGTAGCCGGTCTGCGTGTCGAACGCGAACCGCCACGGGTTGCGGAAGCCCCACCCATAGATCGCCTCGAGCGGGTCGCCCGTGCCGTCCGGGAAGACCGAGGCCTCGTTGCAGGTGAACTGGTCGATGTTGCCGCCGCACGCCGGCACGCCCGTCACGCCCACCAGCGGGTTGGTAGCCGGGATGTTGCCGTCCCGATCGATGCGCAGGATCTTGCCCATGTACTTGGTCAGGCAGGTGGCGAAGTAGTTGTTGGTGTTGGTCCCGGGCGCGCAACCGCAGTTGCACCCGCGGTCGCCGACGCCGATGTACAGGTAGCCGTCGGGCCCGAACCGCATGCCGCCGCCGACGTGGTTGGCGTTCGCCGACAGGTGGTCGATCAGGACCGTGATGTTGTTGGTGTCGACCAGGCCGGTGGCCGGATCCAGCGTGGTCCATCCGACCTGCTGGCTGTTGCCGACGGAGTAGTAGAAGTACACGCGGTCGGTCTGGTCGAACATCGGATCGACCTGAACGTCGAGCAGCCCGCGTTCACCGCCGGCGCCCGCGACGCTGATCGTCCCTGCGGGGTTCAGGTTCTGGCCGTCCCACAGCAAGACCTCCCCGGTCTGTTGCGTGATCACCAGCCGGCCGTCCGGCAGGAACTCCATCGCGGTGGGGCTCGCGAGGCCGTTCACCTGCGGGGTCAGCGTCAGGTCGTTGGCGACGCCGGGATCGAGCGCGTCCTGGGCGTGGGCCAGGCGCGGCGCGAGCGGCAGGACGAGGAGGGGGAGGAGGGCAAAGCGGCGCATCGCCGCCTTGATATCACGAGGACACGCTCATCCGCGATCCGACCTCTGACCGCTCGCTGCCGTCGTCCTCCCCGACCCGGGCCTCGAGCTCCAGAAGCTCGTTGCCGTCCAACGTCTCGCGCTCGAGGAGCCGGGTCACCATCGCCTCCAGAACAGCGCGCTTTCGCGCCAGGATCTGACGTGCGCGCTGATGCTGGCTTTCGACGATCTCGCGAACCTCGACGTCGATCGCCTGTGCGGTCTCCTCTGAGAAGCTCCGCTCCTCGCCGAAGATCACCGGTGAATCCAGGTAGCGGGCGCCTGCGGGTCGCCCGAAGGTGACGGCCCCCAGCCGCTCGCTCATGCCGAACCGGCAGATCATCTGACGCGCGGTCTCGGTGGCCCGCTCGATGTCGTTCTGCGCGCCCGTCGACACGGTGTGGAGCGCGACCTCCTCGGCCGCGCGGCCGCCCAGCATGACCGCGACCTGATCGAGGATCTCCTCCTTGAGCATCAGGTAGCGCTCCTCGGTGGGGAGCTGCAGGGTGGCGCCCAGCGCGCCGATGGTCCGCGGGATGATGGTGACGCGGTGGACGGGATCCGCGTGCTCCACGGACATCGCCACCAGCGCGTGCCCCGACTCGTGGTAGGCGACGCGGCGCTTCTCCTCCTCGTTCATCGCGCGGCCGCTCTTCTTGAGGCCCAGCTGGATGCGAATCGACCGCCTCCTCGAAGTGGCGCTGGAACACCTCCGTCGAGTGGTCGCGGGCCGCCGCCAGCGCTGCCTCGTTCACCACCTTGGCCAGATCGGCCCCGACCATGCCGGGGGTCCGCCGCGCCATCACGTCGAGGTCGACGTCGGGGGCGAGGCTCACGGTCTTCGCGTGCACGCGCAGGATCGCGCGCCGCCCCTCGATCGAGGGCCGATCGACCACCACCTGGCGATCGAACCGTCCGGCCCGCACCAGGGCCGGGTCGAGGACCTCGGGCCGGTTGGTGGCGGCCATGATCACGACGCCGGCCTTGGGATCGAAGCCGTCCATCTCGGCGAGGAGCTGGTTCAGCGTCTGCTCGCGCTCGTCGTGCGTCCCCATGGCGGCCAGACCGCCGCGCGACTTTCCGATCGCGTCAATCTCGTCGATGAAGATGATGCAGGGGCTTCGGGCCATCGCCTGCATGAACAGGTCGCGCACGCGGGCGGCGCCCACACCGACGAACATCTCCACGAAGTCGGAGCCGGTGAGCGAGAAGAACGGGACCTTGGCCTCGCCGGCGACGGCCTTGGCGAGCAAGGTCTTGCCGGTGCCGGGCGGGCCGACCAGCAGGACGCCCTTCGGGATCTTCGCGCCGAGGGCCGTGTAGCGCGTCGGGTTCTTGAGGAAGTCGACCACCTCGAGCATCTCGCCGACGGCTTCGTCGATGCCGGCCACGTCCGCGAAGGTGGTGTCGATGCGGTGGCTCTCGTCGTAGATCTTGGCCTTGTTGCGTCCGAAGCTCAGCGGTCCAGCGCCGCCGGCGCCGCCCATCCCCTTCTGCATGCGCCGGAAGAAGTAGTAGTAGAGGCCCCCGATCAGCAGGAACGGGAAGAGGCCGGAGATCAGCATCGGCCAGATGCTCTCCTCTTCGATCTTTCCGCTGAACTCGACGTGCTCCTTCTCGAGCTCGGCGAGGAGGCTCTTCTCGTCGACGCCCGGGAGCCTCGTGGTGGTGATGACCTTGGGGGCCTGGCCCGTCTTCTCCGGCTTCAGATCCGCGACGATCCGGTCGCGCTCGATCTGCACCTTCTGCACCTGGCCTTGGTGGAGGTCCTGCAAGAACGTGCTGTAGGGGACGACGCCGGCCTCCTCCTTCTTCTGGAACAGCTGGAAGCTGGCGATCACGGCGATGGCCAGGAGCAGCATGAGTATGGGCCGGAACGGAGAGGCGCGCGGAGGCTTTTGGACGGGCATCTTCTGTGATCGATTCGTACGCGAGCGTGTGCGTCAAGCTCACTCCGTGAAAAGCAACCCTTCGCGGCGATAGAGACCCGCCGAAACGCCCCAGAGCAGCAGACCGGAGACGACGGTGGAGACCGTCGAGAGCGCGAAGCTCGCGAGCTCGACGCCCTCTCCCCGCACCAGGTGATCGATGAGCACATTCTGCGCGAGGAGCGGGACCAGCATCATCCAGAGCTTCGCCTTCACCGGAAAGATCATCAGCCAGAAGGACGGGATCATCGGCACCAGCAGCAGCAACGACACGTACGTCTGTGCCTCGCGAAAGCTCTTCGTGAAGGCCGCCACGATCGTCTGAAGGCTCGACGCCACCAGCGTCACCGGCAGCGCCACCAGGAACAGCAGCACCGACGTCGAAGGATCGAGCCTCAGCTCTAGCCCCAGCTCGCCCGCGGGGATGAACGAGATCGCGACGGCGAACGTGGTCACGGTCAGCGTCAGCGAGACCACGCCGAGCAGCGTGGTCGCCAGCAGCTTGCCCGTCATCATGAGGGACCGCGGCACCGGGTTGATCAGGAGCGGCTCCAGCGATCGCCGCTCGCGTTCGCCGGCGGTGCAGTCGATGGCGAGGTACATGCTGCCGATGAAGATCGACATCATCACCAGATAGGGGAGCATCGCGAAGAGGAGAGCGCCGCGGCTCTGCGGCGTCGACAGGTCGTGCTCGCTGACCACGAGCGCGTCGACGGTGCTCGGGTCGATGCCGCGGATCTCCAGGCGTAGCCGGCCGATCTGGTGGCCGTAGGCGGCGAGCAGGGAGGTGGTCCGCTGGATCGAGGTCTGAGAGGCCCGCCGCGAGCGATCGACGATCAGCTCCACGTCCGCCGGCTCGCCGCCGCGGAACTGGTCAGGGAACTCGGGTGGGATCACCAGGACGAGGTCGACCACCTCGGCCTTCATCGTCGCGATCGGATCGAGTGGCGCCGGCTCGACCCGGGCGCCGTTCGACTCGAGGAAGCGGATCAGGTTCGGCGCCCGCTCGGCGCCCTGCACGGGGATCGCCAGCGTCTGCTCGGCGCGCTCCTGCTCGAGGCGGAGCGTGGTGGTCAGGACCACCGAGAAGACGATCGGTCCGAACAGGGGCCCGAACAGGAGCGCGGAGAACAGGGAGCGCCGGTCGCGGAGCCCGTCCGTCAGCTCCTTGGCGAACACCACGCGGACCGGGGAGCGACTCACAGCAGGAGACCCTCGGCCGAGCCGATCGTGGCCAGGAACGCGTCTTCGAGCGTGGTCATGCCGGTGACCTCGAGCAGCTCGGACGGTGTCCCGGCGGCTACCACGCGGCCGTGCGCGATGATCACGAATCCGATCCGTGAGGGCCGTGACCTCCTGCATGATGTGGCTGGAGAAGAGCACGCATCTTCCTTCGGCCGCGAGGCCCTTGAGGAAGCGGCGCATCGAGCGGGTGCTGCTCACGTCGAGCCCGGTGGTCGGCTCGTCCAGCACCACGTTCTGCGGGTCGTGGACCAGCGCGCGCGCAATCGCCACCTTCACGCGCTCGCCGTGGCTGAACCCGTGCGTGCGGCGGTCGGCCAGCGCGCTGAGCTCGAGGACGTCGAGGAGGCGGTCGATGCGGGCCTCCAGGTCCGCGCCCGAGAGGCCCTGGAGCCGGCCGAAGTAGCGCACGTTCTCCCGCACCGTCAGGCGGTCGTAGAGGCCGCGGCTGTCGGGGAGCACGCCCAGGCCGCCGTCGACGCGGATGTGTCCGCGGTCGGGGCGGAGCAGGCCGTAGAGCATTCGCAGCGTGGTGGTCTTGCCGGCGCCGTTGGGGCCGAGCACGCCGGTGATCTCGCCGTCGTTCGCGGACAGCGAGACGTCCTCGACCGCCTGCACCGCGCCGAAGCGCTTGGCCAGGTTCGACAGCTCGATCATGGCTCGGGCCCCGTCAGCCGGACGAAGAACGGCGGCGGCCTCACCTCGTCGAGGCAGCGCGCGTCGAGGTCGGGGTTCGCGTGCGTGAGGAACGCCTCGAGCACCCGGTCCATGCACCCGCGCGCCATCATGTGGCCCTGTCCGGGCACCACCAGGTGGCGGGCGCGGCCGAGGTGCCGCTTCACCTCTTCTGCGCCGGCGGGCGGGGTCACCGGATCGAGCTCGCCCGAGATGAGGAGCGCCGGCACCTTCGACACCACCGGATCGTGGAAGTCCGGCGGCATCTCGCCCTTCGGCCACACCGAGCACTCGTCGCGGGCCGCCTGCGTCAGGCGGTCGCCCAGCAGCGTCTCCGCATCGCGGGCCAGCGCGGCGGGGTAGAACGGAACGTCCTCGGTGCAGATCACCGAGAGCTCGAGCCCGGCGCTGACGGCGCCCTCGATCTCCCGCGACACGATGGCGCTCTGGGCGGCCAGGCGATCGAGCTTGCCGGTCCGATCGGCCTCGTCGATCAGGAGCGGGATCAGCGCGGCGGTCTCGGGCGCGTAGGCGAGAAAGCGAATGCCGGCGCCCAGGAACATGCGATCGACGGTTCGCGTCGCCGGCTGCCCGGTGCGCGGATCAGGGATCTCGACCGTCGGCGGGGGGTCGTGCTCGCTCCGGGCGATCAGCGCCTCGAGCTTCTCGCGCAGCTTCCCGAACCGGGAGCCGCAGTCCGCCTCCTGGGCGCAGCGCTCGAACTGGAGGTCGAGCGCGCGCTGGAGGTTCTTGGCGTGGTCGAGCCCGAGGGCGAGCTGGCTGGGGACGACGCCCTGGAGCACCATCGCACGCACCCGCTCGGAGTGACGCCGCAGGTAGGTGAGCGCGGCCCGCGTGCCGTAGGAGACGCCGACCAGGTCGATCTGCTCGTACCCGAGGGCCGCGCGGACCTGCTCGAGATCCTCCATGGCGATCGACGTGGTGTAGAAGCGGGGGTCGCCGGGGAGCGACTCGAGGCAGCGCGCCGCGGCCGCCTTCGCCGCCGCAGGATCCTGGCCGAGGTCGCAGTCGAGGGGATTGGAGCCGCCCGTGCCGCGCTGATCCATCAGCACCACGTCGCGCCGCCGGCGGGCGCGCTCGAACGACTGTGCGATCCCGACCCAGGCCTCGGAGGCGGCCTGACCGGGGCCGCCGGCGAGGAAGAAGATCGCGTCCTTCTCCGGATGATCGCCGGTGGCGCTCAGCACCGCGACGCGGAGGGCGATCCGCCTGCCCTCGGGATGCGACGGATCCTCAGCGACCTCCAGCTGGCCGCAGCGCGCCTTGATCCGGATCGCCAGGCCCGGGTACGAGAGCTCGCAGGTGTCGAGCGGAATCGCCGCGTGGGCCGTGCCCGCCGCGAGCAGCACGGCGGTGGCCGCCACCCAGGATCGCGCCGCCATTCAGACGCTCTGGATCGCCGTCGCCGGCACCCACCCCGAGGTGCCGTCCTGCTCGAGGACCTCGACGAAGCCCTCGGCGCGGTCGAGCACCCGCACCCGGCCGCCGTAGCGCGCCCGACCCTTGCTCTTGAACTTGGCGTGCGGTCCCTCGCGCAGCTCCACCTTGTCCACGATGACGGCGCGCGGATCGCGGGCGACGATCCAGTGGCCCCCCACGACCGCCACCGACACCAGGAGCGCCCCAATCGACAGCGCCATCGACAGACCCAGGGCGCGCGTGAGCCTCTTCGAGTCGCTCCGCCGGCGGAGGAACCAGGCAAAGAAGAGCAGGACGTCGGCCGCCACCGCGATCCATCCGAACACCACGGGCGAGAGCGGCGCCACCACCGGCTCGATCGCGTCCGCCGCCGTGAGGCTGGCCGCGGGCTCCTCCTTCTGCTCGCCGGCCAGCGTCTTCCGGACGAGCCTGAGGTTGTCGGCGATCTCGGCGTCGCCCGGCGAGAGGCGGAGCGCGCGCTCGTAGCTCACGATCGCGTCGATCGGCTTGCCGGCCTGCGCGTAGGCGTTGCCGAGGTTGTAGTAGACGTCGGCGTCGTCAATCCCGCCATCGAGGATGGTGTGGTAGAGCCCGATCGCGCCCTCGAGATCGCCCTCGAGGGCGCGCTCGTTGGCCGAGCGGAAGTCGGACGACGCCTGCTCCGAGGTGCGCTGACCGGGGAGCACCGAGAGGATGCAGAGCAACCAGAGCGCGTTCACGCCTTCACCTCCGCCGGCGTCCAGGTGTCGAGCTGCTCGAGCAGCTCGGCCCAGCCGGGCAGATCCGCGCGGCGCTCCCCCATGCCGAAGCGCGCGTAGTCCGCGGACTCGAGCGCGGCCGTGACGTCCCTGCGGAGCGCCTCCTCCGCGCCGCGCGCTGCCATGGCCGCGTCGATCTGCTCGATGGTCAGACCCTGGAGCGCCACGCCCAGCTTGGTGCTGCCGAGATCGAGGATCGCCTCTCGCAGCTCGCCGTAGGCCTCGGCCACCCGGCCCGCCTCGGCCGCCTGCGCGGCCGCCGAGAGTCGCTCGCGGGCGCGACGGGAGGCGGCCCGCTTGCGGGAGGTGGGGGTGTCGCGCCGGGCGCGGGCGCGGAGGGCTTCGGCCAGGAGCGCCAGCCCGAACAAGAGCGGCGGGCCGGCCAGCATCAGCGCCAGCTGGGGCCGCCTCCAGACGGGCGGCGCGCTCTTCGAGAGCCGGGAGCGGAACCGCAGCGGCTTCAGGCTGGAGCGCGCGATCCGCTCCGGCTCGCGCTCCGAGATGCCGCCGGGGGGCTCGGTGGTGTGGCCCATCTCCGCCGACGGGTCGCCCTCGACCGCGATGCGGATCGACTCGGTGGTGAGCCGCCGGTACTCCGAGGTGTCCGGATCGAAGATGGTGAGATCGAAGGCCGGGATCTCGAGCCGTCCGCCCACCAGCGGCATCAGCAGGATCTCGGCCTGCTTGGCGCCCTTGATCCCGGCCAGGCTGCTGTCGACCTTGTCGGTGACGGTCGGCGGGAAGACGCGGAAGCCCTGGATGTCGCCCACCTCGGGCAGGCGGGCGTTCTTCACGTTGCCGCGCCCCGAGAGCTCCAGCTTCAGCACCACCGCCTTGCCGGCCGGCACGGTGGTGTGATCGACGCTGGCCTTGAGCGCGTACTGGCCCACGTTGTTGTTCGAGAAGTCGGAGGGCCGGCCCTCGGTGGGGAGCGGCTGGATGTCGAGCTCGAGGGGCGCCGTCTGGCGGCGGATCCGGCGGCCCGAGGAGAACAGGGAGCGGCCCGTGCTGAAGCTGACCGCGGCCGGCGGGATGGTCTTCTTCCCCTTGGCCAGCGGGAACAGCGCCACGCGCCAGACCCGATAGACGTCGTAGCGGTGCCCGGCCACGGTCTCGACGGTCCGGTTGAGCCGCTTCGGCTGATCGACGACCTCCTTCCAGAAGCCGTCGAGCTCCGGCGGACCGCCCACGTCCTCCACCGAGAAGCCGCTGCCGGGCTGGGCGAAGATCTCCATGTCCATGAGGATCTGCTGCCCGAGATAGGCCTTGGCGCGATCGACGCGGTAGCGCACGAACAGGGTCCGCTCGGCGCCCTCGGGCGGCGCCACCGCGCCGGCCTCGGCAGGGGTGGCCGCCGGCGCGCTGCTGCCCGTCACCACCAGCGCGGTGGCCTTCGTCTTGGCCTCGTACTGGCCGAGGCGCGCGGTGAAGGGCGGGATGGTGATCTGTCCGGGCTTGTCGGCCTGGTACTCGATGCTGAGCGTCACCTCGCGGGTGATGCTCTGCCCGGCGTTGGTCCAGGAGATCGAGGTGCCCTCGCTCTGCGAGCGGCTCACCTCCGTCAGGCCGTCGATGGCCGGCGGCCGGATGTCGACCGAGCCGTCGGCTTTGGCCACGGCGGTGATCTGGACCGTGACGATGTCGCCGACCAGCACCGAGGTGTCGCTGAGCGTGGCGTCCAGCGTGAGCATCGCGCCCTCGGCCCGGGCCGCCGGCGCGAAGACGAGCGCGGTCCCGAGGACCGCGATCATGCTGAAGACGCGCATCACCAATCCTTCTCGACGGGACCGTGGGGCAGCTTCTCCATCAGCTTCTTCCGCTCCAGCGTCTTCTCGTGCTCCTCGAGCGCGTCGAGGAGCTGCTCGGCCTTCTGCTTGCCCGGGTCCTCGTCCTTCGGCTCTTGCTGCTTCTCCTCGGCTTGTCCAGCGGAACCCGCGTCCTGCATCGCGCCCGCGTCGGCGCCGCCCGAGGACCCGCCGCCACCGTCGCTCTGACTCGCGGAATCCGCCGTCCTCGCTGCCCTGCGAGCCGCCGCCGTCGCCGCTGCCGCCGTCTCCCACGCCCGCGTCGGACGCGCCGCCATCGCCGTCGCCGGCGTCCGGCTGTTGCCCGCCGTCGGGCGGCCCGGCGTCCTGATCGTTGGGCGGGGGCTGGTTCTGATCGTCGTTCTTCTGGTTCGGATCCTTCGGCTGCGCCTCCTGGATCCGCTTGAGGCTCTGCGCGATCTCCAGGTTCCGCCGCGCGCCCGACAGGCGCGGATCCTCCAAGAGCGAGCGGCGGTACGCGCCGATGGCGTCGTCGTACTTCTTGAGCTTTCGGTACGCGTTCCCCAGCGCGAAGGCGGCCCGCAATCGCAGGTTCGGATCGCTCGAGCCCTCGAGCGCGCGCTGGAGCTCGCCGATGGCGGTGTCGAGCTCGCCGCGCGCCGCCTCGGCGAGGCCGCGATCGAAGGCGAGCCGCGGGTCGTGACCGAGGTGCTTCTCTGCCTCCTGGTAGGACTCGACGGCGTCGGCGGCGCGGCCCTCGGTGAGCGCCTTGTTCCCCTTCGACACGTCGGGATCGTCGGCCTCGAAGGGCGCCGCCAGGGCCCGGGCCGCGCTCAGGTGGATCGCCAGCACCACCAGGCCCTTCAGCACCAGGCGCACGCGGGGGCGGGTGGGCCGGATCAGCGTCCCCAGGAGGAGGAAGAGCAGCGCCGGCACCAGCACCCACTGGTAGCGCTCCTCGTAGACGCGGATGGTCCGGTCCTGGAGCTCGGCCTTCTTGAGGCGAGCCAGGTGCGCCGCCACCGGCGTGAGGTCGAGCCCGCCCGAGGAGCCAGGGAGCGCCACCAGACCGCCGCCGGCGGTGGCGATGGCCTCGAGCGTCTCCTCGCCCAGGCGCGAGACCACGGTCTGCCCGCTCTTGTCCTTCACGTACCCGTTGAGGTTGCCCTTGGCGTCGTAGACCGGGATGGGCTCGCCGGTCCGGGAGCCCACGCCGATCACGTGGACCTCGATGCCCGCCTTCTTGGCGTCGGCCGCCACCGACTCGGCGTCGCCCTTGTGGTTCTCGCCGTCGGTGACGATGACGATCGCCTTTGCCGAGTCCTTCACCTTCGAGGCGTCGAGCGCGCGCTTGGCCGCGGTGATGGCGTCGCCGATGGCGGTGCCGCCGCGGGGCAGATCGTCGGGCGTGGCGGCGTCGAGCTGGAGCAGCACCGCCGAGTGATCCACGGTGAGCGGCGACAGCGGCAGCGCCACCGAGGTGAAGCCGACCAGCCCCACGCGGTCGCCTCGCAGCTCCTCGATCAACCCCTTGAGCTCGATCTTGGCCCGCTCCAGCCGCGAGGGCACCACGTCGCGCGCCAGCATCGAGCGCGAGAGGTCGAGCGCGATCACCACGTCCATGCCCCGCGACTTGCGGGTCTCGCTGCGCATGCCGAACTGCGGGCGGGCCAGCGCCACCACCACGAAGCAGAGCGCCACCGCGAAGCAGATCGCCTGGGCGAGCCGCGCCGTGGCGCCGGCCTCGCGCCCTGCCAGCGCCATCTCCTCCAGGAGCTCGACCGACCCCGCCGCGGCGAGCAGGCGCTTCCGCCGCCGTTCGCCCAGCACGTAGCCGAGGAACACCAGCGGGACCAGGATGAGGGCGAGGAACGCCCAGGGCTCGCCGAACCTCACGGGAACCTCCGGAGGCGGGTCGAGCGCACCACCAGCTCGACCGCCAGCAGGATCAGCCCGAGCAGCACGAACCAGGGGAACAGCTCGTCGCGCGGGGTGCTGTAGACCGTGTTGTCGAGGCGCGCCTTGTCGAGAGTGTCGAGGACGTCGGTGAGCCGCTCGTCGAGCTCCTGTCCGTCCTTGGCGGTGTAGGCCTGGCCGCCGCTGATCCTCGCGATCTCCTCCAGGAGCGCCGGGTTCGTCGGCACCACCCGGTCGCGGTAGACCAGGCGACCGAACAGATCCTTGCCGGCGGGGAAGGGCACCGGCCCGCCCCGACCGATCAGGATGGTGTACACGCGGACGCCGAGCTCCTTGGCGAACTCGGCCGCCTTCTTCGGCGAGATCTCGCCCGAGTTGTTGTCGCCGTCGGTGAGCAGCACCACCACGCGGCTGGTGGCGTCGCTGTGCCGCAGCCGGTTGAGCGCGGTGCCGATGGCGCTGCCGATGGCGGTGCCGTCGGGGAGCATGCCGACGTCGAGCTCCTCGAGCAGCTCCACCAGCAGCGAGTAGTCGAGCGTGAGCGGCGCCCAGGTGGAGGCCTCGCCCGCGAACACCACCAGGCCGATCCGATCGTTGGTCCGCTTGTTGATGAACTGCTCGATGGACTGCTTGGCCACGAACATGCGGTCCCGCGGCTGGAAGTCGGCGGCCTGCATCGAGCAGGAGGTGTCGATGGCCAGGATGATGTCGATGCCCTCGGTGTCGTCGGCCGTGGGCGAGCCCAGGACCTGAGGCCGGGCCAGCGCCAGCACGATCATCGAGAGCGCCAGGAGGCGCAGGGCGTCGGGGAGCCAGACGATCCGCACCCAGACGGTGCGCGGCAGCCCGTCCACCAGCGACGAGGAGGAGAACAGCATCGCCGGCTCGCGCCCGCTCCTCCGCCGCCAGACCAGGTAGCCGAGGATGGCCGCGATGGGGACGAAGCCGAGCAGGTACCAAGGCGACGCGAAGGCGATCCGATCGAGGCTCACGGCGTGGCCTCCTTCGGGCGCGTCGCCTCCACGATCGCGCGGGCCTGGTCGAAGGCCTCCACGGCCTCGTCGCGCGTGGGCCGGTACTTGGCGAACTTCACCAGATCGGCCCGGGCCAGCAGATCGCGGAGGCCGTCGACCCGCCGCTCCCCGAGCGCGTCCATCAGCTCGTCCACCGTCAGGTCCAGCGAGTCGAAGCCGTAGCGCCCGCCGGTGTACTCGCGGAGGATCTCCGAGAGCTCGGTGAAGAACTCCTTGAGCGCGCCGTCGCGCGGGTGGCCGGCGGCCGCCAGGGCGTCGAGCCGCTCGAAGGCCACCTCGTGCGCCGGACGCGGTGGCGGCGGGGGCGGCGCGGGCACCGGCCGATCGCGCCGCGCCTTCAGCACCTTGAGGATCACGTAGGCGGCGATCGCCACGAAGAGGACCGCGCCGCCCGCCCACAGGATCGTGTAGTCGGGCCCGGTGATGGCCTGGGGCGCCGGATCCTGGGCGGCCAGCTTCTCCAGCTCCGGGATCGCCTGCGTGAGGGTGGAGGCGGCGACCTTCTGCTCGTCCCCCGAGAAGCCCGACGCCACCGACACCGCCAGCTCGGGCGTCTTCGCGGTGGTGGAGCCCAGCGCCAGCGGGATGGCCGGGACGGTGAGATCGCCCGGGTCGAACGCGATCAGCTCCAGCCGGTAGTGATCGATCTCGTCGCCGCCCACCTGCGTGCGCTCGTGGAGCCGCGCCCCGGTGCGCTCGCCGATGCTCTTGCCCAGCTCGATCGCCTGAGGGAGCAGCGCGATGCGACCCGGCGCGTGGCGGGCCTCGATGGAGAGCCAGAAGGGCTCGCCCACGCCCACCGTCACCGAAGCGTCGCCCGGGAGCACCAGCTCGGCCGCGATCGACAGCGAGGTGCTGGAGGTGACGGTCATCGGCCCGCCCTCAGCCGCGTGGAGCGGGCCCGGAAGAACTCCACCAGCGGCGTCACGAAGTCGCCGTCGGTGGACAGGTCCACCAGATCGAGGCCGAGCTGGTGGAAGCGCTTCTTGGTCTCGTCGCGCTCGCGCTTCCGCCTCTGCTGGTAGGACGCGCGGACCCGCGGGCTCGACGAGTCGATCAGCTCCACCTTGCCGGTCTCGGCGTCGACCAGCTCGACCAGCCCCAGGTCCGGGAGCTGCTGCTCGGCGGGGTCGGCGACGCGCACCGCCACCACGTCGTGCCGCGCCATCGCCACCTTGAGCGCAGGCTCGTAGCGGAGGCGGTGCTCGGCGTCGCCCGGCCGGCGCGGATCGATGAAGTCCGAGAGCACGAAGCAGACCGAGCGGCGCTTCTGCACCCGCGACAGATAGGCGAGCGCCTCGTTGATCGAGGTGCCGGCCGCCTTGGGTTGCACCTCGAAGATCTCGCGGATCACGCGGAGCACGTGGCGGGTCCCCTTGCGCGGCGGCAGGTAGAGCTCGACGCCCTCGGTGAAGAGCAACAGCCCCACACGGTCGTTGTTCTTGATCGCGGAGAACGCGATGAGCGCGCCCACCTCGGCCAGCACGCTCCGCTTCTTCTTGCCGCGGGTGCCGAAGCCGCCCGAGGCCGACAGGTCGACCACCAAGGTCACCGTCAGCTCCCGCTCCTCGACGAACTGCTTGACGAAGATGCCCTGGGCGCGGGCGGAGACGTTCCAGTCGATGTGGCGGATGTCGTCGCCCGGCGTGTAGGGCCGAACCTCGGAGAACGACATGCCCTGGCCCTTGAAGACGGAGTGATAGCGACCGGCCAGCTCGGCGTTCACCGCCCGCTTGGTCGCGATCTCGATCCGGCGCACGGCCTTGAGGATTTCGCGTGCCGTATGCATGGGCGCGTCACGGGATCGGGACGGTGTCGAAGACCCGCTGGATGATGTCCTCCACGCTGACGTTCTCGGCCTCGGCCTCGTACGAGAGCTTGATCCGGTGCCGCAGGACGTCGGGGCCGATCGCCTTCACGTCGTCCGGGAAGACCGCGGGCCGCCGCTTGAGGAACGCGTGGGCCCGGGCCGCGTGGTCGAGCGAGAGCGAGGCGCGCGGCGAGCCGCCCATCTCGATCAGGTCCTCGAGATCCGCGAGGCCCGCCTTCTTGGGCTCGCGGGTGGCCCACACCAGATCGAGGATGTAGTCCTTCACCTTGTCGTCGGAGTGGATGTTCCGGACGATGGCGCGGGCCCGATCGATTTGCTCGGTGGTCACCACCGGCGCCAGCACGGGGGCCTCGCTCTTCCCCATGCGCTCGAGGATCAGCTTCTCCTCCTCGCGGGTGGGGTAGCCCACGCGGACGTGGAGCATGAAGCGGTCGGTCTGGGCCTCGGGGAGCGGATAGGTCCCCTCCTGCTCGATCGGGTTCTGGGTGGCGAGGACCAAGAACGGCGAGGGCAAGGGATAGGTGGTGTCGCCGATGGTCACCTGCCGCTCCTGCATGGCCTCGAGGAGCGCCGACTGGACCTTCGCAGGGGCGCGGTTGATCTCGTCGGCCAGGATCAGGTTGGCGAAGATCGGGCCCTTGCGGGGGCGGAACTCCTGGTTCTTCGGATCGAAGACCAGGGTCCCGATCAGATCGGCCGGCAGCAGGTCGGGCGTGAACTGGATGCGGGCGAACCGGGCGGCCACGGCGTCGGCCACCGAGCGCACGGCCAGGGTCTTGGCGAGGCCGGGCACACCCTCGAGCAGGATGTGCCCGCCGGTGAGCAGGCCGATGAGCATGCGGTCCACCATCCGGCGCTGGCCCACGATGACCTTGCCGATCTCGTTGGAGAGCTCGACGACGAAGGCGGATTCCTCCTGGATCACATCCATCATCCGGCGGATGTCCGGCGAGACGCCGGTGGCAGCGGTTTCCAGCGACAAAATTGACTCCTCCCGCGGGCTTTGGAACCGGACACCTATCACATCCATTCCCGTTTCGCGCTCAAGGATCTTGACTTACCGGGAGGCCCTGAATACCTCGAACGCGGCGTATGACCGATCTCAGCAAAGTCGACATCCGGACGGTCCACCGTCACATCAGCAAGGGCAAGCTGACCCAGGAGGAGTACGACAAGTACCTGGCCTCCCTCTCGGATCTCGAAGGGTCCGCCGACTTCGTCGACTACGAGGCCAAGTTCCAGGTCGAGGCCGAGGAGGAGGCCCGGCGCGCCGCGCTGGAGGCCGCCGAGGCCGCCAAGAACCCGCCGCCCCGCCCGCCGCCGCTCCCCGCCACCGCCACCGCGCTCGCCCCGGATCGCGACTCGCTCGACGACGACTTCGACGACGACGGCGACACCGACGGAGGCCCGAGCTTTTGAGCGACGAGAAGGGCTCTCCCGAGGGTGATCACAAGATCGCCTTCACCGAGTTCGTCCTCTCCATCGCGACGCACGCGATCGTCCACCTCGGAGGGGACGATTCGCAGCCGGATCGGGTGGCGCCCGCCGTCGATCTCGCCCAGGCCGCCCAGTACATCGACATCCTGCTGATGCTGAAGGACAAGACACGAGGGAATCTGGAGAAGCCGGAAGAGGTGCTGATCGACTCACTCTTGTACGACCTCCGGATGAAATACCTGGAGGTCGCGGGACAAGGGCGCAGCCGCTGAAGAGCGTCATCATCATCGACGACAACGTCGAGTTCGCCTCGCTCCTCGGGACGCTGATCGCCGAGCAACGCCTCCGCCCATACCTCGCTCATACCGCCGAAGACGGCGCCCGACTGGTGGCCGAGCACGTCGATGCCGCCGCCGTGGTGCTCGATCTCTTGCTGCCGGATCTGACCGGACAAAAGCTCCTCCATCGTCTGCTCAAGGCGGGCCGCACGCTCCCGCCGGTGATCGTCGTGACCGCCGTGTTCAAGGGCGCCGGCCAGCAGGAGAAGCTCCGGGAGATGTGCCCGCTGGCCGGGTGGTACGAGAAGCCTTTCGACACGCGGCTGCTGGTGGAGCAGGTCGCCCGCCTGGCCGGCCGCGATCCGGTGGCGCGCAAGCCGCAGGCGCCGTTCGACACGGACTCCGAGGATCGGACCGTCTTCGACGCGCTCACCTTCAGCGCCCGCACGCCCACGCCCGATCAGGTGGCGACGCACCTCAAGACCGGCCTCCGCACCGGCGATCTGGCGCGCACCACCGTGCCGTCGCTGATCTCGGCGTTCTACGCCGCTCAGGAGACCGGCGAGATCGCGCTTCAGCGGGGAGAGCGGCGCCGCCTGCTCCTGTTCTCGCGGGGCCGTCCCGTCCACGCGATGGCGAACGATCTGAAGACCTCGGCGTTCGAGATCGCAAAGCGAACGTTCGCCTGGGCCTCCGGGCGCTACGCCGTCGGCTTCCGCGCTCACGCCGTCCTGCCTTCGCGCGATGACCCCCATCCTGGGGGCCTCAAGACCGACGCCGACGCCGCCGCCGCGCCCGAGGGCGTGATCGATCCGGCGCGGCTGATCCTGGAGGGCGTGCGCGAGCTGTTCGAGGTCGATCGTCTGCGCGCGCTGGTGCCGCCCAAGATGCGGCCGGTCCAGTCGCCCAGCGCGGCCTTCCCGCTGTACGAGCTGCCGCTGACGGACCTCGAGGCCAAGGTCCTGCTCCGCGCCACCGGCGATCGGAGCGTCGACACGATCCTGCGGGAGATGGGCGGTCGCGCCGAGCGGGTGACGCTGGCGGCGCTCTACTCGTTGTTGACGTTGGGCGTGCTGGTCGACGTGCGCGCGCTGCCCTGACCGAGGGCCGCCGAGAGATCGGGCGCCGGGTGGAGCGAGTCGACCAGGTCGACCTTCCACGCGGTGCCCTCCCGCACCATGCGGATGTCGGCGCTCTTGCCCCCGGCCACCGTCACCCGGAGCTTCGCCTCGTTGCCGAGCGGCGACACCACCACCACGCTCTCGGGGGGGCTCATCACCACCAGGCCCAGGTCGCCGAACAGGATCTCCGAGGCCAGGTCGTCGTCCGCCTTGCTGCCTGCGGCCACCAGCTGCTGGTGCGCTTCGAGCAGCCGGTGCTTGCTGGACTCGGACAGCGCGGCCCACGCCGCGTCGGCCCTCCCATACTGAAGGTCCGCGAGGAACGCGTTGAGCGCCTCCTCCGGTTTGGGACGCCGGTCCGCACACGCGGCGGTGAACGCGCAAGTTAGGGCGACTACGGGGAGAAGGGAGACGGTCCGCATCGGAATCCGCGTGCACCTCACGCTACACGTTGACAGCCGGGCTGTGAATCTTTTCTATCGCGGCATGACCGCACGCGGTCAGAACTTTGGGGTGTCGCCAAGTGGTAAGGCTTCGGTCTTTGAAGCCGACAATCGCAGGTTCGAATCCTGCCACCCCAATCGAGCAAACCCGTGGTTGGCAACGTTCTGAAGATTTTCGCCGCTAACAGCAACCGCGTGCTCGCTGAGGACGTGGTGCGCAAGCTCGACGTGCCGATCGGACGCGCGAACGTCAACCGTTTCTCGGACGGCGAGATCAACGTGACGATCGGTGAGAACGTCCGGTCCTCAGACGTCTTCGTGATCCAATCGACGTGCGCGCCGGCCAACGAGAACCTGATGGAGCTCCTGATCATGCTGGACGCGCTCAAGCGCGCCTCGGCGGAGCACATCTGCGCGGTGATCCCGTACTACGGGTACGCGAGGCAGGATCGCAAGGTCGCGCCCCGGACGCCCATCAGCGCCAAGCTCGTGGCAGACTTGATCGCGACCGCGGGCGCCACCCGGGTCCTGTCGATCGACATGCACGCCGGGCAGATCCAGGGCTTCTTCAACATCCCCTTCGATCACCTCTACGCCAAGCCGATCCTGCTCGATCACATGCGCGAGCACTTCGACCACAACGCGGTCATCGTCAGCCCGGACGCCGGCGGCGTCGAGCGGGCGCGCTCCTACGGCAAGCGCCTCAACTGCGCGATCGGCATGATCGACAAGCGGCGCCCGCAGCCCAACGAGGCCAAGGTCATGAATGTGATCGGCGAGGTCGAAGGCCGCGACGTCGTGATCCTCGACGACATGATCGACACGGCCGGCACCCTCACCGCCGCCGCCAGCGCGCTCAAGGAGCGGGGCGCCAAGAAGATCTTCGCGTACGCCACGCACCCCGTGTTCTCCGGGCCGGCGCTCGACCGCATCCAGGAGAGCGCGATCGATCGCGTCATCGTCACCAACACCATCCCGCTTTCACCCGCCGGCAAGGAGTCCACCAAGATCCAGCAGATCTCGATCGCCCCGCTGATCGCCGAGGCGATCCGCCGGATCCACCACGGCGACTCCGTGTCGAGCCTGTTCGTGTGAGCGCGCGCCGGATCGTCACCTTCTGCCTGCTCGCCTCGGCGCTCGCCTGTCGCGGCAAGACGGGCGAGCAGGGCAACCCGGGGCCGCAGGGCGATCCGGGTCCCACCGGACCGGCCGGCGCGACCGGACCGCAAGGCATCCCGGGACCCTCGGGGCGCGACGGCGCCGACGGCATCGAGGGCGGCACGCCCTTCCTCCTCACCAACCCCTTCTCGGCGCTGCTCCAGTACGGCGACGGCCCGGCGGTGGTGGAGATCGGCGAGCAGCAGGTGGTGGGTCCGGACGACGGCACGCTGATGGTGCGGGCGCATTTCTCGGGGACCGTCGCCAAGCGGGACGGCGCCACGCTCTGCCGCGTGCGCGTGGGCATCCGCCAGGATCAGATGGTGGCGCAGCTCGCCAGCCAGAGCCTCGGCATCACCGACGGCCCGGTGGCCGGCCGCCTCGAGGTCAGCGTCGCCGCCACCCTCGTCACCCAGGTCGCGGTGGCCGAGGGTCAGCCCGTCCTGCTCCGTCTCGAGATGCAGCGGCTCGACGAGACCTGCGCCGACGGCGCGGGCGCGACGCAGATCGCGCAGATCTTCGGGCAGCTCGACGTGCTCTTCTTCCGGGTGGGTCTGGTGGCCCAATAGGCCTTGCTTTTGCGTTGACGACCTCGAAAGCGCGTGCTACCCGCCCTCCCTCGTCCTGCCGATAAGCGGGCAGAACGACACGAAGAAAGCGTCGAGCGCCATGGAACAGCAGGTCATCGAAGTCGAGCAACGCGGCCCCGGGAAGAAGGGGGCCGTTCGGAAGCTGCGGGCCTCCGGCAAGATCCCCGGAATTCTCTACGGCCACAAGGAGGCTCCGGTCCCGTTCGCGGTGAACCCACACGAGCTGAGGAAGAAGATCCGCGCCTCCGGCATGGGCCGGAACACGCTGTTCCGGGTGACGGGGCTCAGCCGGGACGTGACGGCGCTGCTCAAGGCAACGCAGGTCGATCCGGTTCGGCGCGATCTGCTCCATATCGACATGATCGAGGTGCGCGAAGGCGACTCGCTGCACGTCGACGTGCCGCTGATCTTCTCCGGCAAGCCGGAGGGTGTGACGGCCGGCGGCGAGCTCCACATCGTGCGGCGCACGCTCGAGGTCGAGACCAATCCACTCGCGATTCCCCGCTCGATCGAGGTCGACCTGACCCCGATCCAGCTGGGCCAGGCGCTCCACGCGTCTGATCTCACCCTTCCGGAGGGCGTCGTGTGCGTGAACCTCACGGTCGCGCTCGCCACGGTCCGCGCGCCGCGGGCCGAGGTTCTTCCGGGCGAGGGCGAGGGTGCCGTGCCCGCCGAGGGCGAGGCAGGGGCCGTTCCCGCGGAGGGCGCCGCGCCCGCCGAAGGTGCGGGCAAAGACTGAGTGTCCATGTTTCTCGTCGTCGGCCTCGGCAATCCAGAGGACGAGTACGAGGGAACGCGGCACAACGTCGGGTTCGAGGCCGTCGAGGTGCTCGCAAGGCGCTGCGGCGTGCGGTTCTCTGACAAGAAGTTCAAGGCGCGCATGGCCCGCGCCGAGATTGCGGGCCAGAGCTGTGTCCTGCTGAAGCCGCAGACGTACATGAACTTGTCGGGCGAATCGGTGGGACCGGCGATGGGCTTCTTCAAGCTGGCGACCGGCGACGTGATCGTGCTCCACGACGAGCTCGACATTCCGCTCGGACGCGTGAAGCTGAAGAAGGGCGGGGGCCACGGCGGGCACAACGGCTTGAGGAGCCTGAAGCAGCACCTTCCGGACGATGGATTCGTCCGGGTGCGCATCGGGATCGGACGGCCGCCGCCGGCATGGGATTCCGGCGGACTACGTGCTGTCGCGCTTCTCCAAGTCGGAGCGAGGAGAAGCGGAGCGCGCCGTGGACGAAGCCGCGGATGCGGTGGAGTCGAATCCTCCGGGATGGGCTCGACAAGGCGATGAATGTTTACAACCGGACGAAAGAAGCGCCCGGTGAAGAGTAGGAAGTTATGAGCGCTGCACTCGGAAAGCTCAGAGAATACGAAACGCTGGTCGTTCTGAACCCAGAGCTGGCCGACGACGCCGCCGGCCAGACGGTCGATCGGCTCAAGGAAGTCCTGGACAAGAAGAAGGCGACCCTCCTCCGCGAGGAGAAGTGGGGCAAGCGGAAGCTGAGCTTCGAGGTCCGCAAGCAGGCACGAGGCAACTACTTCCTGCTCCACTACGTCGCGCCCGTCGGCACCGTGGAAGAGGTCGAGCGCACCTGCCGCAACGTCGATCAGGTGATCCGCTTCCTGACCACGCTGAACGGCGACGTCACCGACATCGAGGCCAAGAAGGCCGAGGTCGAGAAGATGATGGCCAAGCGCGCCGCGGAGCGGAAAGAGGCGACCCCCGAGGTCACCGAGGAGCGCGCCAACGAGGACGACGAGCCGGCTGAGCCGGCGGTCGAGGAAGGTGATCAGCCATGATGAGGATCATTCTTCACGAGGACGTGCCGAACCTGGGCGTCGTCGGCGACCTGGTGTCGGTCCGCGACGGCTACGCGCGGAACTTCCTCATCCCGCAGGGCAAGGCAGCCTTCGCGTCGGTCAAGTCGATCCGCGAGCTCGATCATCAGAAGCGACTGGCCGCGCACAACCGCAAGAAGGCGACCGCCGCCGCCAGCGTGGCCAAGGACCGGATCGAGGCCCTCTCGGTGGTGATGCACGCGAAGGTGGCCCCGCCGCCGCTCGGCGAGGACGGGCTCCCGGTGCAGGAGATCCTGCCGCGCCTCTTCGGCTCGATCACGAACCGCGACATCACCCGGGTCCTCAAGGACACCGGGATCGACGTGGGCGGACACCGCCGCATCGTCATCAGCGAGCACATCCGGACCATCGGAAAGTTCTCGGCCGCGGTGCGCCTCGACGGCGGCATCGTGGCGACGCTCCCGTTCTGGGTGATCCCGGAGGGTGCCACCGACATCGAGGCGGAGAAGCGCCGCGCCGAGGAAGCCCAGGTCAACGCCCGCGAAGAAGAGAAGCGTCTCCTCGCCGAGGAGCAGGCGAAGCACGCCGCCCTCGTCGCCGAGGTCGAGGCCGCCAACAAGGCCCGCGCCGAGGCCGCCGCCGCCGCCTTCGGTCTCACGCCGACCGAAGAAGAGCCCGAAGAATAACGCCAGGGCTTCGCCCGCTCCGCAGCGTCGCAGCTTTCGTTCCGTCGGTCCTCCGTTCGCTATTCGGTTTCTCCCGCCGAGTCGGCTTTGCCGGTCGGGACCCACGCTATACAGTCCGCCGCCATGCAGGTCTCGCCGCCCCCGGTCGCCAGCAGCCCCAGGGGCCGGGTGCCGCCGCAAGATCTCGAGGCCGAGCGCGCCGTCCTCGGATCGATCCTCCTCGACAACGAGGCCGCCTATGTCGCCATCGAGCTGCTCCAGGCCGACGACTTCTATCGCCCCGCGCACGCGCAGGTCTTCACGGCCGTCGTCGAGCTCACGACCCGGAGCGAACCGATCGACGTGGTGACGCTGTCGAGCGCGCTCTCCGCTAAGGGTCAGCTCGAAGGGATCGGCGGTCTGGCGGCGCTGGTCGGCCTCTCGGAGTCCGTCCCCACGTCCGCGAACATCAAGCACTACGGCGAGCTGGTGCGGAAGAAGGCGATGCTTCGGCGGCTGATCGCCGCCGCCACGCAGATCGTCCGCGATGCGTACGACTCTCCCAACCCGGAGGAACAGGTCGACGTCGCGGAGAAGATGATCTTCGACATCGCCAAGGACAAGGCGCGCCAGGGCATCACGCCCATCTCCGAGATCGTGGCGACGGCCTTCAAGCTGATCGAGAAGCTGGCGGAGGAGAAGCGCGCCATCACCGGCGTCGGGACCGGGATCTTCGGGCTCGACAAGCTCACGGCCGGGCTCCAGCCCTCGGACCTGATCATCGTGGCCGGTCGTCCCTCCATGGGAAAGACCGCGTTCTCGCTGGGGATCGCGCTCCACGCCGCCACCTCCGCCGGCGCCAAGGTCGGCGCTCTTCTCGCTGGAGATGTCGAAGGAGAGCCTGGTCCAGCGCATGCTCTGCAGCGACGGGCGCATCGACTCGGCCCGCCTGCGCGGCGGCTTCCTGAACGAGGAGGACTGGCCCAAGCTCGCCCGCGCCGCGGGTCGCCTCTCGGAGGCGCCGGTCTGGATCGACGACAGCGGCTCGATCTCCGTGCTCGAGGTCCGGGCCAAGTGCCGGCGGCTCGCGGCCGAGCAAGGCCTCGACCTGGTGATGATCGACTACCTCCAGCTCATGCGCGGCAGCCCGAACACCCAGAGCCGCGAGCAGGAGATCTCGCGAGATCTCGCGTGGGCTCAAGGCGCTGGCCAAGGAGCTGCGGGTCCCGGTGGTCGCGCTCTCGCCAGCTGAACCGCAGCGTCGAGCAGCGCGTCGACAAGCGCCCGGTGCTGGCGGACCTGCGCGAGTCGGGCGCCATCGAGCAGGACGCCGACGTGATCATGTTCGTCTACCGCGACGAGGTCTACCACCCCGAGACCGAGGACCGCGGGATCGCCGAGATCATCATCGGTAAGCAGCGCAACGGCCCCATCGGCACCGTGCGGTGCCGCTTCTTCCACGAGTACACGCGCTTCGATAATCTCCTCGACGATGAGCGCGGCGGTCGCTGATTGGTACGTCTATCTGCTCGAGTGCAGCGACGGCACCCTCTACTGCGGCGTGGCCAAGGACGTGGACGCGCGGCTCGACGTCCACAACGAAGGTAAGGGCGCCAAGTACACTCGCGCCCGGTTACCCGTGACGCTGATCGCGCGGAGCGCCGCCCTCCCCAAGCCGGACGCCTTCCGGATGGAGCGCCGGGTGAAGCGGATGCGCCGGGACCGAAAGCTCGGCGCGTTCCAGGCCGGCTGACACGCGACCGATGGTCACCGGGGCGCGACCGTCCTAGGCAGAACGGATGAGGCTCTACTTTGGGGCGCTCGCGGCGCTGTGCCTGAGCACGACCGCGAGTGCACAGAGACCGCGGCTCACGCCGGCCGAGATCGCCAAGGACGCCATCCCGTCGGTGGTCCTGATCCGATCGTCGACGTCGCTCGGCAGCGGGTTCGTGGTGAAGAGCGACGGCCTGATCGCGACGAACCACCACGTCCTCTACGGCGCGAGCGAAGCCGTGGTGGTCCTGTCGGACGGCAAGGAGCTGTCCGACGTCTCGGTGGTGGCGATCGATGAGGCCCACGATCTGGTGCTGATCCGCGTCCCGGCCCGGGGCCTGCGCGCGCTCCCGCTCGCCGACATCAAGCAGATCGAGGCGGGCGAGCGGGTGGTGGCGATCGGACATCCGCTCGGCCTCGGCAACACCATCACCGACGGCCTGGTGAGCGCAGTTCGCACCGTCTCGCCGGATCTGACGCTGCTCCAGATCTCGGCGCCGATCTCCTCGGGCTCCTCGGGAGGGCCGCTGATCGACGAGTCCGGCCGCGTGATCGGCGTGTCGACGCTCTACAGCATCAAGGGCCAGAACCTGAACTTCGGCGTCCCGGTCGACTATCTCCAGCGCCTGATGGCCGGCAAGGCGTCGCCCACGCCCCTCGCCAAGTACGAGTGGGCGTCTGCCCCGGCGTGATCGAGCGGGCCGTTCCGCATCACGAGGAGGCGATGCTCGCCGGCTGCACGGCGAACGATCTGGAGCGGATCGTCCGCGGGATCACCGGCGCGATCGAGGTCGGAGCGCCGCTCTACAACGACGGCCAGCACGAGGCCTGCTTCCGCATCTATCAGGGCGCGGCCCTCGACCTTCAGAAGCAGCTGGGCGCATGCGAGGGCGGGAAGAAGGCCCTGGCCGACGGCGTGGCGCGCGCGGCCAAGGCCGATAGCTACGACGCGAAGGCGTGGGCGATGCGCGACGCCTTCGACGGCCTGCTCGACGTGGTGGCGCGCAAGAGCGCAGGCGGAGGCGCCGTCGGGGGAAGGCGTCGCGACGTGCCCCACCACGAGCTGTCGCTCTTGAACGGCTGCTCGCACGAAGACATGGCGGTGGTGGAGGACGCGATCGGCTCGGCGATCGACGTGGGCGCGCCGCTGTACAACCAGGGCAACATCGAGGCCTGCTTTCGCGTGTACGAGGGCGCGATCCTGAACCTGCTGCGAAGCGAGCACAAAGGCTGTGCCGGGCCCAAGGATGCGCTGCGCCGCGGTCTCAAGCGCGCGGCCGCCGAGAAGACGTACGAGGACAAGGCGTGGGCGTTGCGCGACGCGTTCGACGGCGTGCTGGACGTGATCGGGCGGAAGGTCGGTCGCCCTTGACCGATCGCCCGCTTCCATCGGACATCGTCGATACACGATGGCGACGAAGAAGCGGGTGGACGAGGAGCTGAGCCTGTTCTGCAAGGCGCTGGGCCATCCGATCCGCGTCGAGATCGTTCGCATCCTCGATCGCAGGCGCGAGTGCATCTGTGGCGACCTGGTCGACGAGCTCCCGGTGGCGCAGTCCACCGTGTCGCAGCACCTCAAGGTTCTCAAGCGCGCGGGCCTGGTGGTGGGTGACGTCGAGGGACCGCGACGGGGCTACTACCTCAACCGCGAGGCCCTCGAGCGGCTGAAGGCGCTCATCGCGGCGCTCTGAGGGATTTGACGCGATCGCCGAGTCGGGCCATCGTCGCGATCGAGAGAGCGTCGGATGGGCTTCACCATCAAGTCCCGCCTCGGTCGCGGGCGAAGCGTGGAGAGCTTCGCGGCGACCCTCGATGTCGATGGAGACCGCTTCGACGTGGTCGTCAAGCGTCCCCGCTCCGAGCTCAAGAACAATGCCGCCTTCGCCGAAGCGCTGCTCGCCTGGGGCGCGAGCCAGCGCGACATCGACCAGGAGAATGTGGTGGCGGTGCTCGAGGTCGGTCGCACCGAGGAGGGCCCGTACGTGCTCCAGGAGTGGGTCGAGGGCGCACCGCTCTCGGCCGCGATCCAGGCGCTGCGCCGCCGCAAGCGCACGCTGATGCCGAGCCTCGCCCTCGCCCTCGCCGAGCAGGCGGCCGCCGGACTTACCCATCTCCATCGCAAGGGCATCATCCACGGCGGCCTCGACACCGGCGAGGTCCTCCTCTCCTACGCGGGTGAGGCGAAGATCGGTGACCAGCGGCTCAGGACCCTCGATCGATATCTCGGCGCCGATCTGATCCCGGACGATGCGGATCTCTACCGAGCGCCCGAGGTGCGCGATGCCTCCGACGCGACCGAGCCCGGCGACGTCTATGCCCTGGGGCTGATCACGCTCGAGCTCCTGATCGGGACGGCGGTCTGGGCCGCCGACTCCATGACGATCGACGGCTCGATCGCGGCGCTCAAGGACTTCACGCACGTCGGTCAGGCGCAACCTGCGTTGACGGAGGATCTGGTCGCGCTCCTCCGCGCCTGTCTGGCCGAGCGACCCGCCGAGCGCGCCACCGCCCGGCGCGCGCTCGAGCAGATCAAGGCGGTGGTGGCGAAGCACCGGATCCACGTGGAGCGGCAGGCGCTGGGCGACTTCCTGAAGGCGCTGATCCCACCGCCCGAGGCCGCCGAGGCGCCCACGATGATGGTGGATCCGGAGACCGCCGAGCAGATCGCGGCGCAGCACTCGGCGCGCGTGGCCCGCTTCGAGGGGTTGTCGGTCCCGCTCGATCCGGACCTGGAGCGGAAGGCGCTCACCCGCGCCGTGCGGCCCGTGTCGGTGCCGCCGGAGCTCCCGCCGGCCCCGCTGCCCAAGCCCGACTTCTCGGCGCCCTCGGTGGCGCGGTCGAGGGCCGTCAGCGTCCCGAACGTGGCGAAGGTCGCGGTCCGGGCGGCCTCCGAGTTCGATCGCAGCGTCGGTCGCAACCTGCGCCTGGCCGCCGCCGCCGTGGGCGGTCTGGTGCTGCTCCTGATCGCGATCGCGATGTTCCGCGGCGATCACAGCCGGTCCATCCGGCTCAGGGTGTCATCCGTGCCCGCCGGAGCGGATCTGTTCGTCGACGGCGTTGCGGTCGGCGCCACGCCGGTCAACCAGGATCTCGTCGTGGAGGGCCAGACCGTCCAGCTCCGCTTCACGCTCGACGGTTATCGCGAGCACAAGGTCTCGATCGGCACGGACGCCGCCGAGCTCCGCTACGAGGCGCCGCTGGAAAAGGACGAGTGAAGGCCTACCGGGTCAGGACCGAGCGGCGGATCGCACCCTTCGGCGACCCCGCGCGGGATCTGTTCGTGGGCGTCCGCACGCTCGGAGAGTGGCAGTCGAGCGCCGTCCGGGGCGCGGGCCTCGAGCTCGAGGACGTCGACCGCGTGGCGGATGCCCGGGAGCGGCCGTGCCTCCTCTTCTTCGACGACGTCTTCTTCTCGGAGATCGCGCTCCGCCAGTTCCTCGCCGACACCCTCCGCTCGACCGACGACACCCAGCTGGCCCTGGAGAGCTCACCGATCCTGCGGGCGATCGAGCCGCTTCAGGAGGCCCGCGCGGTCGAAGGCGGGGCGGCCTTCGGCGTCTTCCGTCTGACGGGGGAGGGACCGCTCGAGTCGGCCCGACCGGTGTTCGTGCGCCGGCGCGAGAGGGAGATCGAGCTGCGGCTCCCGCCGCTGATCGGCGAGGGGGAGGGCCGCGTGACGCACAAGCGGGTGGCGGCGCCGCTCACGGCCCGGATCGTCGCGCACGTTCGGCACTGGATCCACCTGCTGCGGCTCTCGCAGCTCTCGATCGGAATCGAGCTGGTGGAGCGCCTGCGGAAGCAGCCGCGCCTGATGCTGCGGCTCCGCCTGATGAAGGGACGCGACCCCTGGGAGATCGCGCGAAAGATCAACTTCGTGGATCCGCACGCGCGCGTGCATCCGACCGCCGATCTCGAGTGTGCGGTGATCGGTCCCGGCGCGGTCGTGCACGCTCACGCGCACGTGCATCGGACCGTCCTCGGCCCCGGCGTGGAGGTCGGAGATCACGCGGCGCTGGTGGGCTGCACGCTCGCCGAGAACGTCCACGTGCTCCGCGCCTCGTACTTCGCGCTCTGCGCGGCCATGCCTGGAGGAACGCTCGCCAACTACAAGGCCCAGCTCTCGCTGTTCGGGCGCGATGTCTTCCTGACGTCTTCGGCGATGCTCATCGACGCCAAGCTCGAAGGGGAGATCGGGATCGCGCACGAGGGCCGCGTGCTCCCGACGGGCACGCCGTTCCTCGGCAGTTGCCTCGGCCACCGCGTGACGCTCGGGGCGAACGTCGCGATCCTCCCCGGGCGCGCCGTCCCCAACGGGCAGATCATCGTGGGCGCGCCGGAGCAGTTCGTCTCGCATGCACCGGATTACCCTGAAGGGACGCTCCTCACCGTCCGCAACGGCCGGATCGAGCCGGTCTGATCCTCGCCGGTCGGTCATTCGTCGGATCCGAGATCCTGGATTCGGTACGATGATCATCGTGGACGGGGCGTTGAGAGTGGAATCTGATGACCTACATGGTGCGCACCGCGCTCGCTCCGTTCCTGATCACCGCCGCGCTGATCACTTCCTGTAACGGCAACGACAGCCTGATCCGGGTGCGTCCGCGCATCGTGACCGAGCCTTCGGCCGGGACCGCGCTGACGTTCACCGAGGTCGTCCTGGGTCGCTCCGAGGCCGAGCCGGTGATCGTGGTGATCGGCAATGTCGGCGAGGGCCCGCTCTCGATCGACGACGTGCGGCTCGAGGGCGAGGGCGCCTCTCAGTTCCGCGTGAGCTCGCACCCGCGTGCGCTCGCGCCCGGACAGCGCGGCGAGCTCTTCCTTCGCTTCGAGCCGACCTCACCCGGCGATCACCTCGCCACGCTGATCATCGAGAGCAACGACACCACCGACCCCTCGCTCTCCTTCCCCGTCTCGGGCTCCGCCCACGAGCCCTGCGCGATCAGCGCCGGCCCCCCGCACCAGGTGTTCCTGCTCGGGGAGATCAGGGACGTCACGGTCCGGGCCGAGACCTCGTACGAGTGCAAGATCGTCCGCATCTTCACCGACGAGAACCTGTTCGAGATCCTGAACCTCCCCGAGCTCCCGTACACGATCCCTGCGGGCGGCGAGCTGGATCTCCAGGTCCAGCACATCAACGTCAGCACGCAGCCGGGCACGCCCACGCGGGAGATGCGCATCAAGGAGTCGGGCGGCACCGAGTCGGTCGTGACCTTCCAGGGCGAGCCGCCCCTGTATGGGTGCCTGTCGGTGTTCCCGAACAAGCAGATCATCTTCGGATCGGCGCAGATCGGTACCCACCTCCAGCAGCGCGCGGTGGTCCGAAACTCCTGCAGCCGAGAGGCCTACGTCAGCTCGGCGGTGATCGGCACCGGCTTCTACTTCTTCAGCGTCGAGGGCGAGTTCCCTCAGGCCGTCCCGCCGCTCGGCTCGATCGACGTGGTGGTCACCTACGATCCCTTCGATCCGCTCGGCGACCGCGGCATCCTCAACATCAACACCAACGACGCCGCCAACCCGCGCTTCCGGCTCGAGCTCTACGGGACCGCGCAGGTCCCGCAGATCCAGAGCTTCCCGCAGGTCCTCGACTTCGGGACCGTGGTGTTCCGCAACCCTCAGGGCGCCGAGATGCGATCGGAGTGTGCCTCCCGCACCCAGTACGTGCAGGTGTTCAGCACCGGTGACGCGCCGCTGATCATCGACGATCTCGAGATCGAGGCGGGCCACGACGACCTCTTCGACGTGACCAGCGTGACGGTGGACAGCACGCCCATCCCCGACTTCACCCAGCCGATCACGGTGCTCCCGGGCGAGGAGGCCCGGATCACCGTGCAGTTCTATCCGACCCGCCTCACGCCGGTGGAGCATCGGAGCAAGCTCCTGATCCACCACAACGCCTCGCCCGATCCCCAGGAGGTGACGCTGATCGGCAAGGCCGCCAACGACGGCGCCACCACCGACATCTTCCACCAGCTCGAGGGCCCGAAGCTCGACATTCTCTGGGTGATCGACGACTCGTGCTCGATGTTCGACGAGCAGGCGAGGTTGATCGACAACCTCACCCAGTTCGTCGGCTACGCGGACGCGCAGAACGCCGACTATCAGATGGCGGTGACCAACACCGACTCGCGCTCGCGCAACGCGGGACGCCTCCACCGCTGCTTCCCGCACCCGGTCGTCATCGGCAGCAGCTACGCCGACAGCGCCACCCGCGAGGAGGCGTTCGAGTGCATGTTCAACCTCGGCACCACCGGCGGTGGCGAGTTCGAGGCGGGCCTGGGCGCGGCGATGCGCGTGCTCGAGCGCGCGACCGATCCCAACAACGCGGATCCGAACGTGAACCCGAACGCAGCGCTGCTCCGCCCCGACGCGAAGCTGGTGGTGGTGGTGATGAGCGACGAGGACGATCAGTCGGTCGAGGCCGATCCGGTCATCCGCGACTTCTACTTCTCCGTGAAGGGCGCGCACCGCCCCGACCGCGTCTCGGTGCACGCGATCGCAGGCCCGGTCGATCACGCGTGCGAGACCGGCGTTCGCCAGGCCTCGCCCGGGTTCCGTTACCACTGGATGACGCAACAGACCGGCGGCATCTTCTTCGACATCTGCCAGCCGGACTGGCAGCCGGTCCTGCAGGATCTCGGGCTCTCGGTGTTCACGCCCATCGACGAGTGGGATCTCACCCAGGCCGCCGATCCGGCGTCGCTGGTGGTGACCGTCGACGGCGTGCCGGTGGCCCGCGACGTGAACAACGGCTACACGTACAACCCGCTCGGAAACAGCATCAAGTTCCACGGCGCTGCGCTGCCGGAGCCGGGCGCGGAGATCATCGCGGACTACAGCGGGCTGTGCCGCCCGTAGCGCGGCGACCCGGCACCCATTAGTCTCGTCGGGTGACGCGCGCCGAGATCCTCGCGATCGGAGACGAGCTCCTCTCCGGAGAGACCGTCGACACCAACTCGAGCTACCTCGACGGTGTCCTGGCAGGCTGGGGCTGGACGGTGGTGCGGCACACCACCGTCGCCGACGAGCTCGACGACATCGCGGCGGCGTTCCGGGAGGCGGCCGCGCGGGCCGACCTGGTGGTGTCGACCGGCGGGCTCGGGCCCACCAAGGACGATCTCACGCTCGAGGGTCTCTCCCGCGCCCTCGGCTGCGAGCTGGTCGAGCACGCGGAGACGCTGGAGCGGATCGGAAAGCTGTTCGCGGCCATGGGACGCGAGATGACGCCGAACAACCGGCGCCAGGCGATGGTCCCGGCGATCGGCGAGGTGGTGGTCAACGAGTCGGGGACGGCGCCGGCGTTCTTCGCGGAGCTCTCGAACGCGAAGATCTTCCTGATGCCGGGCGTGCCGCGCGAGGTGCGCTGGCTGGTGGAGAACCGGCTCCTCGATCGCGTGGGACGCGGGGCGCGCGAGGCGACGCGGCGGACGATCAAGGTGATCGGCGTAGGCGAGAGCAAGCTCGAGGACATGATCAAGGAGGTGGTGACGGCGCACCTGGGCGTGCGCTTCGGCTACCGGACGCAGGGGCTGGAGAACCACGTGAAGCTCCTGGCGGAGGGACCCGATCGGGAGGCGCTGCTCGACGCGGCCGAGGCGGAGCTCCACCGCGTGCTCGAGGATCGGATCTTTGGCAGGGACGACGAGACGCTCGAGGAGGTGGTGGGCAAGACGCTGCGGCGGGCGCGCGCCACGGTGGCGACGGCCGAGTCGTGCACCGGCGGGTGGATCGCGAAGATGCTCACGGACATCTCGGGATCGTCGGAGTACGTCCGCGGCGGCGTGGTGAGCTACTCGAACGACGCCAAGGTGCGGCTGCTCGGCGTGCGCGAGGAGGACCTCGCGGAGCACGGCGCGGTCAGCGAAGAGGTCGTGCGGCAGATGGCCGCGGGCGTGCGGTCGCGGCTGGTCGCCGACTATGGGATCGGCGTGACCGGCGTGGCGGGGCCGACGGGCGGGACCGAGGCCAAGCCGGTGGGCACGGTCTGGATCGCGGTGGCCTCGGAGGCCGGCGTCGACACGCAGCTGTTGAAGCTGCCGGTGCGGAGCCGGGACTGGATCCGGGAGATGTCGGCCCGGGCGGCGCTCGGTCTGCTCCGTCGCAAGATCTTGGGGTCGGAGGCAAAAACGACCGCTACATCTTGACTCATGTTGACGCTGACCACTGAACGGCTGTAGCGTTCGGCCCATGGCAGCGAAGAGCACGAACAAGTCGAGCGGCGGTGAGCCGATCCCCACCAACAACGAGGAGCGGAGCAAGGCGATCGAGCTGACGGTCGCCTCCATCGAGAAGCAGTTCGGCAAGGGCGCGATCATGCGGATGGGGGACGGACAGTCGCTCATCCCCGACATCGCCACCATCTCCACCGGCTCGATCGGGCTCGACATCGCCCTCGGGATCGGCGGCCTCCCGCGGGGGCGCGTGGTCGAGATCTTCGGACCGGAGTCGTCCGGCAAGACCACGCTGACGCTCCACGCGGTGGCGGAGGCCCAGAAGGCCGGCGGCGTGTGCGCGTTCGTGGACGCGGAGCACGCCCTCGACATCGGATACGCCAAGAAGCTCGGCGTGAACACGGGCGACCTCCTGATCGCGCAGCCCGACACCGGCGAGCAGGCCCTCGAGATCACCGACATGCTGGTACGCTCGAACGCGGTCGACCTGGTGGTGATCGACTCGGTGGCGGCGCTGGTGCCGAAGGCCGAGATCGAGGGCGAGATGGGCGACGCCCACGTGGGTCTCCAGGCCCGGCTGATGAGCCAGGCGCTCCGCAAGCTCACCGGATCGATCTCCCGGTCCAAGACCTGCGTCATCTTCATCAACCAGATCCGGATGAAGATCGGCGTGATGTTCGGCTCCCCGGAGACCACCACCGGCGGCAACGCGCTCAAGTTCTACGCCTCGCAGCGGCTCGACATCCGCCGCGTCGGATCGATCAAGCGGGCCGAGGAGAACGTCGGCAACCGGACGCGCGTGCGGGTGGTGAAGAACAAGCTGGCGCCGCCGTTCAAGGAGGTCGAGTTCGACATCCTCTACGGCGAAGGGATCTCCAAGACCGGCGAGCTGGTGGATCTGGGGACGGACCTGGGCATCATCGACAAGTCGGGCGCCTGGTTCTCCTTCGACGCCAACCGGATCGGTCAGGGCCGGGACAATGCCCGGGTGTATCTCATGGAGAACGCGCCGGTCGCCCGCACCATCGAGAACAAGATCCGGAAGCACTTCAACCTCGGGAAAGACGAGCCGGCCGCGGATGCGGCGCCCTCCGAGCCGCCCAGCAACGTCACGCCGATCGCCGACAAGAAGGCCAAGAAGGCCTTCAGGACGGAGGTCATCCCGCGAAGCCAGGATGGTGAGAGCGGGAAGACCCCGTGACCCGATCGTTCCACGTCGCGCAGAAGGACGCGGTGGAATGGCTGCGGATGATCGGCGATCAGTCGGTCGATCTGCTGGTGACGGATCCGCCCTACGAGTCGCTGGAGAAGCACCGGGCCATCGGCACCACCACGCGGCTGAAGAACGACTGGTTCCAGATCTTCCCCAACAGCCGCTTCCGGGAGCTCCTCCTGGAGGCGCACCGGGTGCTCAAGAAGAGCGCCCACCTCTATCTGTTCTGCGATCAGGAGACGATGTTCTTCGTGAAGCCGGTGGCCGAGGAGTGCGGCTTCAAGTTCTGGAAGCCGATCATCTGGCGCAAGGACACCATCGGGATGGGCTATCACTATCGATCGCTCTACGAGGTGATCCTGTTCCTGGAGAAGGGGAAGCGGAAGCTCAATGACCTGGGGATCCCGGACGTGCTGGACGCGCCGCGGGTGCGGAACGGGTACCCTGCGGAGAAGCCGCTGCAGCTGGGCAAACTCCTGGTCACGCAGAGCTCGTCGCCGGGGGAGGTGGTCGCGGATCCGTTCATGGGCTCGGGGACCTTCGGGGTCTCGGCCCTCGAGCAGGATCGGATCTTCTGGGGCACGGACATCTGCGGGGAGGCGGTGGGCATCACCACCGCGCGGCTCCTGGAGGTGGGCGGCGTCGCAGGGCAGCTCACCGGATCGCGGACGGGACCGGACGCCGTCGGCGGCCAGCTGAGCATCGGCCTCTACTGACCGCGCACCGCCTGAATCAGCAGCGCGAGCGGTCCGACCCCGGCCTGACGCGCCACCACCAGCACGATCCCGCCGTGTCCTGCGATCAGGATCAGGAGCGCGACGCCCCCGCGGATCCACTTCGAGAGCGCCACCTCCGAGAGCGAGGTGTACGCGCGGACGCCGGCGTAGACCGGAAACAGCGAGGCGCTGAACCCGAGGCAGAGCCGGAAGAGCTGAGGGAGCTGGGCCAGCGCGCGGTTGACCGCGAGCAGGCTGGCGGCGGTGCCCGCCAGCGCGACCAACGCGCCGAAGAGCAGTCCGGGCGAGAGCACGCGGCGCGGCATGGGTCCTCAGAGCCGCCAATCGGTGAACGCGAAGATCGCCGGCGCCAGGCCGATGATCAGCCGTCCATTCGGATGCGCCTCGAGCGACGCGATGTGGGTGCCGTCCAGATCCTTGGGGAGGCAGATCCGCTCGACCGTCTCTCCGTCCGGGCTCATCCGGAACAGATCGGGCGACTCGGTGCCGACCCAGACGCCGCCGTCGGGCGCGACGGTGACCGCGGTGAAGCGCTGAGGGCTCTCGGCGTCGACGCGCTCGTCGGCGAAGAGCGCCTCCTTCACCTGCGGGGGCTCGATCGCCTGGAGCCCGTCGCCGCCGGGCTGGAAGAGGAGGATCTGGGCCTTGCTCCCGGCGATCACGCCGAAGAGCCCGCGCTGATCCGCCCGGGCGAACGCCGCGAAGTTGGCGCAGAGCGGATCGCAGCCGGCGTTGAGCGCGGAGGAGAAGATCGGGTTCCAGGCGTCGGCGCCGCCGTGCCGGTAGACCGTGCCCGAGAGGTCGAACGCGAACAGATCGGCGCCGTCGCTCTCGAGGGCGCGGACGCCCAGCTTGGTACGGAAACGCCCGCGGAGGGTCCAGCTCCCGGGGCTGGCCGGCCGACACCAGATCCCGGCGCTCCGATCCGAGCCCTCGACCGAGCCGTAGGCACAGATCGAGGGGACGCCGTCGATCGTCAGGTGGCGCACGCCGTACAGGGCGCGGGGGAAGGCCTCGGCGATCGGCGGGGTGTCGTCCACCCAGCGGTTCTGGGCGGTGCTCCAGAAGGCGACGCCGCCGACCGAGCCGAAGCCGCCCTCCACGTTGAGCGTGAGCTCACCGGGCAGCACGCGGCCGCGGGCGGAGACCTCGGTGTCGCCGAGATCGAGCACGGTGGCCCGCTCGCCGCCCTGGACCGGCGCGGCCGTGCTGGTGAGGACGCCGAGGATCTCGGGGTCCTGATCGTTCGGCCCCAGGACGCCGATGATCGCGGTGCTGGTGGCCGAGAAGCCGATGACGGTCTCGCCGGTCGACAGCGTCCGCATCGTCGCCACCACCTCCGCCGGCGTTTGCGGCGTGTACACGGACACCGGCGAGACGGGATCCCGGCAGGGGTTCTGGATCGCGAAGCCGCCCAGCATCTGCTCCAGCCGCTCGACCCGATCGGCGAGGTACTCGGCCGGGACGCCGGCCTGTTCGACGGGCACCAGCCGGGCGGGGGCGCCGGGCGGGACCGGCTCCTCGAGGACGTGGGCCATGTGGAAGGCCGGGAGGGGGCGGGCCCGGGCGTCGGTGGCCGAGACGAACGCGAGCTGGTCCGGCGGGAGGGCGGTGGGAAAGTCCACGGGGTCGAGGCCCGCGAGCACCTCGTCGATGTTGCCGCCGCCGATCGGATCGGGGACCACGGCCTCGAGCTCGGCGGTGCGGGCCACGTGAACGCTGGAGGCGGCGACCCCGCGCCCCTCGGCGGCGGTCCCATACAGGACGAACTCGGTGGTCAGGGCGGGCGTCTCGATCCGGCTGTCCTCGCCGCCCGCGCAGGCGCTGACCAGGATCAGGGCGAGGGCGGACAATCGCATGGGATCGAGGATAACCGACCAAAGAGAAACGGGAGACGCGAAGGCTCTCCGCGTCTCCCGCTTTCCCCGACAGGTCGGCGCACGGACCTGGGACGGGACTTGGGGTTTTCAAATGTTTTGCGCGCCGACCGTCGAGACCTAGAAGAGCACGTTGCATACCAACCGGAGGCCCGATCGAGGCCCATTGATTTCGAGCCCTTAGCCGCGCCGTTCGGCTTCGCACGCGCGGGACCGGGCGCTCGTCGATCAGACGCTAACGTCCGCGTCGTAACGCCGTCGTTCGCCCGAGCGCCGGAGCACCGATGCCCGGAAAGAGGTGGAAACTTTACGGCTCGCCCACTACCGTCCCCGCCGTGAGCGCCGAGTCAGCGGACAACGCCGCGACGTTGAGGGTCCTCCTCGAGAAGGCCCAGGAGGGCGGGGGACCGTCCAAGATCGAGAAGCAGCACGGGCAGGGCAAGCTCACCGCCCGGGAGCGGATCGATCTGCTCCTCGATCCCGGCACGTTCCTCGAGATGGACGCGCTCCGCACCCACCGCTGCCTCGACTTCGGGATGGAGGACAAGAAGATCCCCGGCGACGGCGTGGTCACGGGACACGGCAACATCGACGGCCGGCAGGTGTTCGTCTTCGCTCAGGACTTCACGGTCTTCGGCGGGTCGCTCTCGGAGGCCTACGCCCAGAAGATCTGCAAGGTCATGGACTTGGCCATGCGCGTGGGGGCGCCCGTGATCGGCCTGAACGACTCGGGCGGCGCCCGCATCCAGGAGGGCGTGGTCTCGCTGGCCGGCTACGCGGACATCTTCCTCCGGAACACGCTGGCCTCGGGCGTGGTCCCGCAGATCAGCGCGATCCTCGGCCCGTGCGCCGGCGGCGCCGTGTACTCGCCGGCGATCACCGACTTCATCGTGATGACGAAGGAGACGAGCTTCATGTTCGTCACCGGCCCCGACGTGATCAAGACCGTCACCCACGAGGACGTCACCAAGGCCGAGCTCGGCGGCGCCGTCGCGCATAACCGAAAGAGCGGGGTCGCGCACTTCGCCGCGGACGACGAGCCGTCGGCGATGAACACGATCCGGGAGCTCCTCTCGTTCCTTCCCCAGAACAACGCCGAGGATCCGCCGCGCATCGCGAACGACGACGATCCGAACCGTCGCGAGCCGGCGCTCGACACCCTGGTCCCGCCCCAGCCCGAGCGGCCGTACGACATCCGCGACGTCATCCGGGCCGCCATGGACGAGAAGTACTTCTTCGAGGTCCAGCGCGACTTCGCCGAGAACATCGTCATCGGCTTCGCGCGGCTCAACGGACGGTCGGTCGGGGTCGTCGGCAACAATCCGCTGGGCCTGGCCGGTGTCCTCGACATCAACGCCTCCACCAAGGCCGCCCGCTTCGTTCGCTTCTGCGACTGCTTCAACGTCCCGCTGATCACCTTCGTGGACGTGCCCGGGTTCCTGCCGGGCAAGGATCAGGAGCACGGCGGGATCATCCGCCATGGCGCCAAGCTCCTGTTCGCCTACGCGGAGGCGACGGTCCCCAAGATCACGGTCATCACGCGCAAAGCCTACGGCGGCGCCTACGATGTCATGGCGTCCAAGCACATCCGCGCCGATCTCAACTTCGCGTTTCCGACCGCCGAGATCGCGGTCATGGGACCCGAGGGCGCGGTCAACATCATCTTCCGCGACGAGATCGCCAAGGCGGCGGATCCGGTGAAGCGCAAGGCCGAGCTGGTCGCCGACTATCGGGCCAAGTTCGCGAACCCCTTCAAGGCGGCCGAGCTCGGCTACATCGACGAGGTCATCTACCCGCGCGATCTTCGCCCCAAGCTGATCCGGGGGCTGGAGATGCTCAAGAACAAGCGGCAGACGAACCCGCCGAAGAAGCACGGCAACATCCCGCTGTGATACATATTTGAAGCCTTGGTCGACCGACCCAAACGCAGGATCGCCTGGGGAACCGTCGGCTTCTCGGTCGTACTCCTCGGGGGCGGCCTCCTGTATCTGGTCCGGCCGGACCCGCCCATCGACGTCGAGACCGTGCGCCTCGAGAAGGGGCCGGTCCGCGAGGTGGTCCCGTCGGCGGCCTCGGGCGAGGTGATCCCGGCGCGCCGCGTGACGGTGAGGGCGGAGATGGCCGGCACCGTCGAGAAGGTGGAGAAGCACGCCGGCGATCGGCTGAAGGCCGGCGACCTGGTGGTCTCCTTCGCCTCGGCGGAGATGGACGCCCGCCTGGCGCAGGCGCGCGCGAACCTCGACGCGACCCTGGTGACGGTCCAGATCGCGCGGACCCGCCTGGCCTCCATCGCGAAGGCACACGAGCGCGCGGTCAAGCTGGCGGCCCGCGGCGCGATCTCGGAGGTCGAGCTGGAGAAGAGCGAGACCGAGAGGACCGCCGCCGAGCAGTCAGTGGCGCAGGCGCAAGCCGCCGAGAAGCAGGCGAGGGCGGCGCTCGAGCTGGCGCGCGTGGCGCAGGATCGCACCCGCGTGACCGCGCCCTTCGACGGCGTGCTCCAGGACGTCTTCGCCGAGCTCGGCGTGCAGACCACGCCGGGCGCCGCGCTCTTCGATCTGATCGACGACAGCTCGGTGCGGGTCGAGGTCCCGGTCGACGAGGCCGACATCGATCGCATCGCGATGGGGCAGATCGTCTTCCTGCGCACCGGCGCCAACCGCGACACCGAGTATCGCGGCAAGGTGGTGCAGATCCCGCCGGCGGTGGGCCGGTCGTCGGGCGCCGCCATGCCAAGCCCGCTCCAGGAGCGCGAGCGCGCGTTCTACGTCGACGTGGCGCCCGAGGATCGGAGCCGCTTCTTCGTGGGCGCCAGCGTCGCCGCCGAGTTCCTGGTGAGCGAGCGCGACGACGTGCTCTTCGTGCCCACGCACCTGGTGGTGGGGACCGGCCTCGAGCGCGCGGTGTTCCGGGTGGAGAAGGGCAAGGCGAGGAAGGCCGAGTTCAAGCCCGGCCTCACCAGCTGGGACCGGACCGAGGTGCTCTTTGGGCTGGCGGCCGGCGATCGAGATCGTCAGCAGCCTCAACAAGCGCGGCCTCGAGGACGGTGTCCGGGTGAAGGTGAGCTCGAAGGAGGATGACGCGCGTGCGGCCGTCCACTGAGGAGCCCGTCATCCACCTCGAGGACGCGACCCGCACCTACGCCCTGGGCGCCGAGCCCGTCCACGCCCTGAGAGGCGTCGACCTCGAAATCGCGCCGGGCGAGCTGGTCGCGATCATCGGGCCCTCCGGCTCGGGCAAGTCGACGCTGATGAACGTGATCGGCTGCCTCGATACGCCGACCTCCGGCCGCTACCGGCTCGACGGCGTCGACGTGAAGGCGCTCGACGACAGCGCGCTCGCGGATCTGCGGAACAAGAAGATCGGCTTCGTGTTCCAGAGCTTCAACCTGCTGCCCCGTCAGATCGCGCTGGAGAACGTGGCGCTGCCGCTGCGGTACGGCGGCTACAGCTTCCGCGAGCGGCGCGAAGCCAGCCGGCGGGCGCTCGAGCGCGTCGATCTCCTCGATCGCGTGGACCACCGTCCCGAGCAGCTCTCCGGCGGACAGAAGCAGCGCGTCGCCATTGCGCGCGCGCTGGTGACGAACCCGGCGATCATCCTCGCCGACGAGCCCACCGGCTCGCTCGATCAGAAGACCGGGCGCGACATCCTCGAGCTGTTCCGGCGGCTGAACGAGGAGGAGCAGGTGACCGTGGTGATCGTGACGCACGATCCGCAGATCGCGGCCGCTACCCGGCGCATCATCACCATCGTCGACGGTCGCATCGTCAAGGACGAGCCGAACGAGCCGGGCGCATGAACCTGCTGGAGCACCTCGCGATCGCGCTCGACTCGATCCGGGCCAGCAAGGCCCGAACCTTCCTCACCACGCTCGGGGTGCTGATCGGCGTCTTCTCCGTGATCCTGCTGGTCGGGATGGGCGACGCGGTGCGGAGCTATGTCCTCGACACCTTCGCCGGCGTCGGCTCCAACCTGCTGCAGATCAACCCGGGCCGGCAGACCACCAAGGGCATCCGGCCCAGCAAGATGCAGATCAAGAACAAGCTGACGCTCGCCGACGCCGACGCCCTGGAGAAGCGCGGCTTCGCGCTGGATGGTGTCTCCGCCATCGTGATCGGCAGCGGCGAGCTCAGGAGCTCGGACCTCCGCCGCAGCGTCATGGTGCTCGGCGTCAGCCAGGACTATCCGAGCCTCCGCAACATGCAGATCGACCGGGGCCGCTTTGTCGACCCGGAGGACGTCGAGCACCACCGCCGCTCGCTGGTGCTGGGACAGACCGTGGTCAAGGAGCTGTTCGGCGAGGGCGCCAATCCGCTCGGCGACACGATCTACGTCTCGGGCGCGCCCTTCCGCATCGTCGGGATCACCGCGCCCAAGGGGAAGACGTTCGGCTTCGACATGGACGACATCGCGTTCATGTCGGTGACCGCGGCGCAGGACCTCTTCAACGTCGAGACCGTGAGTCACATCCTGGCGCGCGCCAAGGATCGCAAGACGGTTGAGCCGGCGATGGAGCAGATCCGGACGGTGCTCACGGCCCGGCGCGGCGACGAGGACTTCACCGTCTTCAGCCAGGACGACATGATGGAGATGGTCAACGACATCATGGGGACGCTGACGTTCTTCCTGGGCGCGATCGCGTCGATCTCGCTCTTGGTCGGCGGCATCGGGATCATGAACATCATGCTGGTCTCGGTGAAGGAGCGGACGCGCGAGATCGGGATCCGACGCGCGGTCGGCGCCCGCTGGATGGACATCATGGTGCAGTTCCTGGTGGAGGCGGTGGTGGTCTCGCTGCTCGGCGGCGTCACCGGGATCCTCCTCGGGTTCGTGGTCATCCGGATCGTGGCGCACTTTCAGCCCGAGCTGCCGGTGGAGCTGTCGGGATGGAACGTGGCGATGGCGCTGGGCTTCTCGGTGGTGGTCGGCATACTCTCCGGTGTGTTCCCGGCGGTGCGGGCCGCGGATCTCGATCCGGTCGAGGCTCTCCGCTACGAGTGATCACTCGGCGCGGACGACCCGCGCGTCGCTGCGGGCGCGTCCGGGCGCGGCCCGACAGAGGAACACGTCGCCGAGGACGCCGGTCATGGTCAGCGAGAAGCTGCCGTCGTCGCGGGCCACGATGATCATGAAGTCGGGATCGGCCCGCGCCACCGTGAAGCGCAGGATCTCCACGCCCACCGACGGCATGGTCGCGCCCGGGTCGCCCGCGATCTCGACGGTACCGTCCTCTTGAACGATCGCGTGGACCTTGGTGTCGTCCACCGGGTCGGGACGGCCCTCGTAGCGGGCGACGGCGAGGAACTGGCCCTGACGCACCTCCGGGTCCATCTCGGCCCGCAGGAAGCCGGTCAGGTGGTCGCCCACGCCATCGTCCTTCGGATAGCCGTCGTCGACCACGCCGGCGATCGAGATCGACTCGGTCCGGGTGGAGGTGAGCGCGCCGGTGGTGAGGTCGAACTGGAGCTGCGCCGTCTCGGCGTCGTACGTGCCGGCCAGCGGGATGGGGGTGGCGCCGATCCCGCGACGGGCCACCTCCCCGGCGGCCCGCCCGCCCGAGTCGCGCAGCCCCCGAAAGGTGGCGCCGAAGGTGTCGAGCGCGGTCGGGGTCAGGCCGTCGAAGTAGACGCGCACCACGCCGACGGCGTCGTATTCGGTGGCGAGCGCCAGGGGGCCGGTCGTCCCGCTCGGACCCCCGCAGGCGGACAGACCCGCCACCAGGAGCACGAGCCCTCTCATGGGCTGCAGAACATGAAGGCGGGATCGGGCACCGTACCGGTGCAGCTGGCGGGCGCCGTGCAGTCGCCGTCGTTCATGCAGTACTCCCGGCACGCCGTCGCCTGGGTGGCGTTGTCGATGATGCACGCGAGACCGCGCCCGCACGCCGTCCCCGGTCCGCACGGATCGCCGATGCCCGCGGCGCCGGCGATGCGACAGCGGAACTCCCAGGTCCCGGTCCGGCGCAGGAAGGGCTGGCAGGCCTCCGCTGCGACGCACGGCGCCTGGGTATAGGGATCGCACAGCGGCGGCAGCATCGTGCAGGCGCCCCAGTTCGACTGCGTGACCATGGTCCGGCACTCGTACTCGGTGCCGAGGGGCTCGCACCCAACGTTCGTCGTGCGATTACAGGCGCGCCGGCAGTGGGCGGTCGTAGCCGTGGTGGCGTCGCGCAGGCAGACCAGACCCGCCTCGCAGTCCTGACCCGTGCAGCTGTCGCCGAAGGTCTTGTCGTTGGGAGACGGCGGGACGCACTCGGTGCCCGGATTGCCGCCCTCGATCACGCACTTCGTGTCGGGGTCGTTGTTGCACCCGGTCTGGTCCACCGGATCGCAGACATCGATGATCGTGACGCCGGTGTCCGGCGCATTGCCTGCGTCCCCTCCGACGCCGGTGTCCCCGGTGGCCGCGTCCGCCCCGGTCCCGGCGTCGTCGCCGCCCATGCCGCTGTCCGAGCCGGTACCGGTGTCGCCGTTGAGGGACGGCGGCGGTGCGGTGTTGCATGCGACCAAGGCGGCGTACAGGAGCAACCCGAGCGTGATGCGTCCCATCCCCTCCTCTATACAGAGGGGCGACGTTTCGGGCGAGAATGTCGGGCAAGCGAACAGCCAGCGGCGTCGGGTGCGAGGCCCGCGGGTCGCATACGGGCAAACAAGGGGTGAACCAGTGGTCAGAGGGCGATCACTCGGTCCGGGGAATTCGACGGGCTGAGGGCCTCCGGCGTACAGTGGCGGGATGGACGCCCTGGCCGCCTTGATCGTCGAATACGGCGATCGCGTCCCCCTCGATCGCGCCATGCTGGCGATCGCGGAGGAGGAGTATCCGGACCTCGATCCGGTGGCCTACCTGGGGCTCCTCGACGAGTGGGCCGACCGCGCCCGCACGATGAAGGTCCAGCCCCGGCTCGCCCTGCGGCGGGTCGTGTTCGACCTCGAAGGGTTCAAGGGTAACGAGGCCCACTACTACGATCCCGAGAACAGTCTGCTCAACCGTGTGATGGACCGGCGCATCGGCATCCCGATCACCATCGCGATCATCTACCTGGAGGTGGCGCGGCGGCTCGCCGAGCCTGCGGTCGGGGTCGGCTTCCCGGGGCACTTCCTGGTGCGCCACGACGATGTGCTGCTCGACCCCTTCTCCGGCGGTCGGGTGGTCACGCGCCGCGACTGCGAGGCGATGCTGGAGCGGGTGGCCAGCAAGCGGGTGGCGATCGAGCCCTGGATGCTGTCCTCGGTGTCGCCGCCGGCGATCCTCGCCCGGGTGCTCACAAACCTGAAGAATGCCTACCTGATGAAGCGCGACCTGATCATGGCGGCCAAGTCGATCGATCGCCTGCTGATGGTGGACGCGAGCCGCACCACCGAGATCCGCGATCGCGGCCTCATCTACGCCGAGCTGGGCCTCCCCAACGCGGCCGTGGCGGATCTGACGCGCTACCTCGAGCTCTCGCACGCGCGGGACAAGAGCGTCATCGAGAACCTGATCCCCGGGCTGAAGGACCAAGCCTCCAAGATGAACTGAGGATGGTGCGCGTTCTCCTCGGTGAAGCGGCCCACGAAGAGGCCGTGCGGGTCGTCTGGTATCCGGCCGGACGACCGCCCAAGAAGAGCTTCCTGGTGGTCCGATCGCGGGACGGCCTGCGCGTATACTGGAACGTCTGCCGTCACCTCCCGATCCCTCTGGACGCGGGGACCGGCGCGCTGGCGGGCGGGGATGATCTGGTCTGTCTCACGCACGGCGCGCGTTATCGCGCGAGCGACGGCTGCTGCATCGAGGGTCCCTGCGAAGGGGACGCGCTCGAGCCGGTCGAGTTCGAGGTGGTGGGCGGGCGGATCTTTGCGCTGGTGTCGTGAGGCTCAGTTGGGATCCGAGATGCCGGAGCTGCCCCGGCCGCCCATGTCGAACTCGGTGTCCTCCTCCTCGGTCTCCTCCTCCGCAAAGTTGGAGCTGTGGTGAAGCACGATCTGCCAGTCATCCTCGATCTTCTCGAAGATGTTGGTGGTGACCACCGACGCTTGAAAGTTGTCGCCATCGTCCGTGGTCACGTCCACGAAGGCGACCAGGTTGACCCAGGCTGTGCGCCCCGAAACCTCGACGTGGATGTCTTCGAGCGCAAAATCGATCAGCTCGACGGTCTTGAAGATCTCGGTCCAGCTCTGCCGGATGTCGGTCCATCCCACCACGAGCTCCCAACCGGGGTGCACGCATCGCGCGTACGGTGACTTCGACCAAACGTTGGACATGCGGTCGAGATCGCGGGCGCTGAACGCCTCGTAGAACTCCAGGTTCTTCTCCTCGACCCGTTCGAGCTCTTTCGTCAGGGCTTGCGGCTCCTTCTCCTCGTCGGGACTGATGTAGGCCAGAACGTCCCGCTGCTTGCTCATCGCTACACTCCAAGTTACCACAGGACCGGCCTTGGCAACCTGCGCCAAAACCGTTCGATGCGGCCTCCTCATTGCTTTCTGGGGGCTCGTGGCTTGCAAGTCGGCGAGCGACTCGGACGCCGTGGCCGACGGTTTCGTCGACGCGTACTACGTGGAGTTCGACCATGCCCGCGCCCGGACCTTTGCGACGGCAGGCGCGCTGCGTCGCATCGACCAGGAGGAGCAGCTGGTCCTGGACGCACGCCAGCAGATCCAGATGGAGGAACGCAAGGCCCGCGTCTACTACTCCGATCCCGTGAAGCGAGAGGTCGGTGAGGACATGGTCCACTACACCTATCAGCTCGACATCCGGAACGGAGATCGAGAGATCGCGCAGCCGGTTCTGGTCATGCTGGGGAAGCAAGACGGGCTTTGGAAGGTGATCCAGTTCCGCGAGATCCGTGAGGTGCACACCTCGACCGTGGGGGCGCCGTGAGGGTCGTCCTCGAGACCGACAAAGGGCCGAGCGCCGGGATGCGCTTCGAGCTGACCGAGAACTCCTATCGCGCGGTCGGCCGTGCGGGCGCGGAGGTGACCGTCCAGCTCTCGGGGGAGGGCGACCGCCAGCTCGACCCCGACGATCTCGAGCTGGTGGAGAAGCACCTGGCGCGGCGCAAGGTGGCGCAGAAGGACTTCGGCGGGAACCTGCGGATCGGCGCCTTCACCCGGGGGCGCGACGTGCTCCTCGAAGACGACAAGATCTCCCGGACGCACGCGATGTTCTTCCTCGATGAGGAGGGCGCGTCCGTCGTCGATCTCCTCTCGACCAACGGCACGCACGTCAACGGCGTGCGGATGACCGACGCGGATCTCCACGAGGGCGACATCGTCAACATCGGCAAGACGCGCTTCATCGTCCACCTCGAGGAGGAATGATCGTGAAGTCGGCGCTGCCCCGCTTGGTGCTGGCGAAGACCGGAGACACCGCCCAGCTGATCCGCGAGCGGTACGGCGACTTCGATCGCATGTTCCTCGATCAGCTCGACGAGCTCCCGGTCGAGGTCGAGGTGGTTCAGGCGCACCGCGGCGAGCCCCTCCCGGCGATCGAGCGGACCGATCTGATGATCATGACCGGGTCCCCGAGCTCGGTGACGGCGCGCGAGCCCTGGGCCGAGGCGGCCGCGCGGTGGACGAGCGACCTGGTCGATGCGGGACGGCCGGTGCTGGGCGTCTGCTACGGGCACCAGCTGCTCGCGTACGCGCGCGGAGGACGGGTCGAGCGGAACCCGCGCGGGTACGAGATCGGGACGGTGCCGATCGAGCTGACCCAGGCCGGTGCGGCCGATCCGGTGCTGGGCAGGCTCCCGAGCCCCCTCACGTTCAACACGGTGCACGCCGACGCGGTCGTGGAGCTGCCGGCCGAGGCCACGGTCCTCGCCACCAACGAGGGGGCCGAGATCCAGGCGTTCTCGAATCGGGGCGCGGACCTGGGCGGTGCAGTTCCACCCCGAGCTCACCCGGCCGCTGATGGAGATGTACGTCCAGGCCCGCCAGTCGCACGTGCGCGAGGATGCCGAGCGGCGCGGCGTCGACCCGGAGGCGGCCCTCGCGGCGGTGCGCGCCGGCCTTCGCGAGACGCCCTCGGGTCCGGCGCTCCTGCGGCGCTTCGTCGAGCGTGCGCTGGAGCTGCTCGCCCGATGAGAGGGCTCCAGGACGGAGGTCATCCCGCGAAGCCAGGATGGCGAGAGCGGGGAGGCCTCCAGGACGGAGGTCATCCCGCGAAGCCAGGATGGCGAGAGCGGGGAGGCCTCGCGCTCGCGGCGGCCGTCGCGCTCGTGCAGGGCTGCGGCACCGATTGCATCACGGAGGATCCCCCGGACCCACGCGTCCTCTATGCGGACCCCGCCGGCCCGCTCGACTCGTTCGTGGCGCATCCGTTTCCCTCGAACGCGCTGCTGCGTCCGAGCGGGATCGATCTCCGCCACTTTCCGAACCCGACCGAGTCCTCCACGCTCGACGACTATCTCAGGATCATCAGCGCCGAGTCTCACGGCTTCGGGATCTCGGTGCCGATGTACGTGGGCTTCTCGGCGCCGATCGATCCGGGCCTGCTCCCGGCCGATCCTTTGGCGTCTCTCGAGCCCGACGCCACCGTTCAGCTGGTCGACATCGATCCCGAGTCACCCGAGCGAGGCCGGCGCTACCCGCTGCTCCTCCGCTATCAGGAGCGCGCGTCGCTCTACCTGCCGGAGAACGCGCTCTCGATCCTGGTGCCGTTCGGCGTCCCGCTCGAGGCCGCCACCACGTACGCGCTTCTGGTCACCGATCGCACCGGGGCGTCGGCGAGCGTCCAGCTCCACAACGGGCTGCGCGCCACCTGCGAGGGCTCCACTGCGTCCCGCGTCTGGTCGGTCCTTGCGCCGCTGCGCGATTTTCTCGACGGCGCGGTCGACGACATCGCCGGAGCCACGGTCTTCACCACCGAGGACGCCCGGGTGGATCTCGACGGCGCTCGGCGAGGTGGCCCGGGCCGAGCCCGCCCCCGCGCTCCGCGACCTGGCGCCCCACGGCTACGGGCTCGGCTATCAGGCGTACGCCGGCGAGATCGATCTGCCCGGCTTCCAGGAGGGCCACATCCCTTACCAGGCGATGGCGGACGGCGGCGCCTTCGCGCGAGACGCCGGCGGCCGCCCGATGATCACGCACCGCGAGGTCACCCGCGTGTCCATCGCGCTGCCGCGCCCGGGAGCGATGCCACCCGAGGGCTGGCCGGTGGTGCTCTACGCCCACGGCACCGGCGGCGACTACGAGAGCGTGCTCGACCCGGCGGTGGCCGACGCGCTGGGTCAGCTCGGCATCGCCACGGTCGGGTACGATCAGACGCTCCACGGTCCGCGCGATCCGACGGGCGCCGATCCGCGGCTCACGTTCTTCAACCTCTTCAACCCCGTGGCTGCCCGCGACAACATTCGGCAGGGCGCCGCCGACGCGATCGTGATGACCACGCTGATCGAGCATCTGGTCGTGCCCACCGACCGAGGCGACGAACGCTTCGATCCCTCGCGGATCGGCTTCCTAGGCCACTCCCAGGGCGCGCTCACCGGCGCGCTCTTCGCCGCTGTCGACGCCCGCCCCAAGGCCTTCGTGTTCTCCGGGCTGGGGGCGATCCTCTCGATCACGCTCCAGGAGCGAAAGGACATCATCGACTTCGCCGCGCTGCTCGGCTCGCTCCTCGGCTTCCCCGACGACGAGCACCTCGACGACTTCCATCCCGTCCTCGGCCTGATCGAGACGTTCATCGAGCCGGCCGACCCGATCAGCTACGCCCGCGCGCAGACGATCGCACCCCCGCTGGACGCCCGCCGCGATCACCTGATGGTGGAAGGGTTCCTCGACTTCGCCTCCCCTCCCCGCGGCCAGGAGGCCTTCGCCACCGCCGCCGGCTTCCCCGTGGTCGCGCCCGTCCACCGCGTCCCACCCGCCGCGATGCTGGTCGGCCCCGCGCCCCAAGACGCACCCGCGAAGGAGAACGTCGACTCGCCCCTCGGCCCCGTCACGGCCGGCCTGATCCAGTATCCCGACGACACGCACTTCCCGATCTTCGAGAACCCGGACGCCACCCGCCGCTACGCCGAGTTCCTCCACAGCGCGCTCCTCGACGGCCGCGCCACCATCGCGCCCTGATCGCCCGGAGGTTCCGAACGTTTCGTCCGGAATCCGGACGCCGTGCGCGTCCGTGTGAAGGCCACCGCTTCGGCATGTGACGTGCTCGCTCGGAGCGCTTGGTCTCGCTGCTTCACGAGGCGCTGGTCGAGCTGTTCCGATCGCAGACGATCCTGACGGTCGAGCTGTTGCGAACTTGCCTGGGGATCGAGCTCCCCGAATCAGTGACGGTGGAGGATCTCGACGTCACGTTCAATCAGATCGTGCCGGCCGAGTACCGCGCGGATCTGGTGCTGCAGATCTCGGACGAAGGTGGTCACGCGCTGCTCGGAATCGTGCTGGAGCCGCAGCTCTCGATCGATCCGGACAAGCGGTATTCGTGGCCCGTGTACGTCACCACCTTGCGGGCACGCCTCGGTTGTCCGGTGGCGGTTCTCGTGGTGACGACGGATCTCCGGGTGGCGGAGTGGGCGAGCGAGCCGATCGAGGTGGGGCCGCTGTCCTGTTCCGCCCGCTGGTGCTCGGACCCGAGGCGGTGCCGCGGGTGCGGGAGGCGGACGCGCGTCGACTGCCGGAGCTCGGGGTCCTGTCGGCGCTTGCGCACGGGAATCATTCGGAGGGCTTGGACGTGGTCCTCGCGGCGCTGATCGGGATCGGGGCGCTCCCGGAGGAGCGTGCGATGCTCTACTATGATCTCGTGATGGCGTCCCTCGCCGAGGGCGTCAGACAGGAGCTGGAATCGATGGTTCTCAAGGGCGCGAAGCGAGAATACCAGAGCGAGTTCGCTCGGAAATACTTCGGAGAAGGCGAGGCCAAGGGCCGAGAAGAAGGCCGAGAGGAAGGCCGAGAGGAAGGCCGAGAGGAAGGCCGAGAGGAAGGCCGAGAGGAAGGCCGAGAGGAAGGCCTGCGGGTCGCGCTGCTCCAGGTCCTCGAGGCGCGGGCGTTGCTGGATGGGGCGGCGGAGCGCCGGATCGCGGGGGAGACCGATCGGGATCAACTGGAGCGCTGGTTGCGGCGCGCGGCGACGGCCAGCGCCGTGGACGAGGTCTTCGGTTGAGGCGCTCGGATCCTTCGCTTTTCCCTTGCGCGCCACGCCTCGCTTCGTGACCATCGCGCCGCGTTGGGTGGATTTGCGCGACCGCTGCACATCCTGTTGCTCGGCGTGTGGCTGGGGGCGTCCCTCTTCTTTCTGGGGCTGGCGTCGCGCGTCGGCTCGGTGATCGAGTCGCGGCACGCGGCCGGCGACGTGGTCACGATGGCGCTGGGGCTGTTCGACGCCTACGGTGTGCTGGCAGGGCCGGCCATCCTGGTGACGCTGTTCATGGGCTGGCTTCCGCTGTCGGTGCCGCTGCGATCGCGCGCGTTCGGGGCGGTGGTGATGACGGCGGCGGTGATCGCGAGCCGCTCGTGGGCGACGCCGAAGATCGTCGCGGCGAAGGCGGCGATGAGCCTCCGGCTCGAGTACATGGATCCCGCGAGCCCGTTGATGGAGCAGTACCGAAGCTTTCACACGGTCAGCTCGGGGCTGATGGTGGTGCACGTGATCGCGTGCTTCTTGATGTTGATCGCGGCGGTGCGGGCCAGCCGGCCCCGGCGATCCTTCCGCGGCATCGAGCTATAGCGAGGGATACATCGCCGATTCGGTCGCGAACGGCTCGATGGGCTCCTCGATCTCGATCAGCGGCTCGGCCGGCTCCTCGGGGCGCGGGCGGAGCAGGAAGAGGGCGGCGACCGAGGCGAGCAGCAGCGGGCGCGTCACCGGCCATCCGAGTATCCGGTAGGCGGCCATGACCGCGGTTCCGTACACCACGTGGGCCACGAACCCGTACGCGTGCGTCGCGAGGCCGTACCGCGCCGGCGGCGCCGCCAGCCCGAACGCGGGCAAGAGGACGTTGTCGGAGAGCGCCCAGACCTTGGCGCCGAACAGGCTGGCGCCCAGCGGCGACGTCAGCATCGGCAGGCTCTCCGCGGCGGCGCCGTAGAGCGCCCCCCACGCCGCACCGAACCCGTAGTGGACCATGCGCCCGCCCAGCGCCTTCCTCTCCGGGGGTAGCGGACCGGCCTGAGCCAGGTCCTCGACCAGCCGGCGGGCCACCGTCTCGGTCGGCTGCTCCTCCTTCTGCTCCGGCTCGGGCGGGACGAAGCCGGCCGGCCTCTCGTGCGGTTGCCAGCGCGCGGTCGCTGCGAAGAAGAGATCCTGCGCCAGCGAACCGGCGGCGCCGGCAATCGCGCCGTCGGTGAGAGCTCGAAGCGGTGTTCTGTGTTTCTTCATGGATGTCCTCGGTTCAGCGTTGGGCACGGAGCTGGGTCTCGTGGCGCCATCGGTGCTCGAGGTGACAGGATGCGCAGGCGCCCTGGACACCGTCGATCGCGTGACCGACCCGGAGCAGATTCTTTCGTCTCGCGGCGTCCTCGAGCTCGGAGGCACGTGCGCCGAGCTTCTGCGACAGCTCCGCGAACGTGTGCCCTTCTTCGTGCTCCTCGCCGTGCTCGTGCGCCTGCTCGCCCTTGATCGAGAGCCACCGCGCCAGGTCCTGGAGGTGGACGGCCTGCTCCGCGATGGCGTCGAACCGCTCCGGCCGCGGCGCCTCCACCATCATGCCGAACTCCTCTCCGACCGCGGCCGCCAGGTGGCCGCGCACCCGGCCCATCGCATCCGCGATCCCGGTCGGGTTCGCGTGCACGGCCGCCACCGGCGGTGAGAGCGCGCCATTCTGAGCCGCCAGCACGGCCGTGCCCGCGCGATACACCAGCACCTCGCCGCCCACCCAACCCGCGGCGATCGCGAACACCATCGCCGCAGCCGCGCCGCCTACCAGGCCGAAGTAGTTCGGCGCCATCAGCTTGCGCCGATTCGACAGGCGATACGCCGCGACCACCCACACGATCCCAGCGGTCGCGACGCCGAGCGAGAGGTGGAGCCATCGCCACAGGTCGAGGCCGCCCGGCCAGTCGAGGACGAAGAAGGAGACGAAGCCGAAGAGCCCCGTGAGGACGGTGGCGAGCGCCGTCGAGAAGAGGACGAAGTCGCCCGCGAAGAGCCAGGCGGGCGACCGGATCCGGGCGGCGACCGCGTACGCGAGCAGCATCAGCGGGATACCGCCCAGCGTCACGTGCACCAGGATCGGGTGGACGGTGACGAGGCGCAGGATGTCCATTCCCGGATCCAGAGCAACCAGGATGCCGAGGCGCTGCGGAGGATCCGATCCGGATCGCGCGCGACAAAGTGACGCTGTGTGCGGCCTTGACCGCGCATCCGTGTCCAGCCTATCCGACGGTGATGGAAGCGTTCCGGGTGCTCGAGCGGAGTCGGACTCTGGGGTCGTTCGACACGCCGGAGGCCGACGTCAGCCCCGGCTCGGTGGAGAAGCTCCTCCTCGGCCTCGACGATGGCAATGCGGTCGAGGCGATCTTGATCGGGACGTTCGGACCGCGGGTCGCGAAGGCCCTCGCCGTCGATCAGATCGTGGAGCGCCGCGCCGGCACCAGCCTGGCCGCGCGCTGGCCGCTGCTGCAGCGCAAGATCCGCTACGAGACCTGCGTGTCGACGCAGGTCGGCTGCGCCCTCGACTGCCAGTTCTGCGCCTCCTCCCTGGTGCCGTTCGTCCGCAACCTGACGCTGGAGGAGATGAAGCGCGAGATCACCACGGTCGAGCGGCAGATCCCGCCCGGCGGCGCGCTCCGGAAGGTGATCTTCGCCGGCGTCGGCGAGCCGTTGATGAACTACGACAACGTCGCCGAGACGGTCCGCTGGCTGGCGGGGCGGGGCGTCGCGTCGCGGATCAACACGGTCGGCGTCCTCCCGCATCTGGAGCGGATGTTCGACGAGCGCCTGCCGGTGGAGCTCATCATCTCCTTTCACGCGCCGAACGATCAGCTCCGCACGCAGCTGATGCCCGTCGGCAAGGGCTACCCGCTCGCCGAGATCTGCCGCGTGCTGGCGCGGGCCCCGGCCGGGATGCTGGTCGAAGCCAAGTACCTCATGCTGCGCGAGCTCAACGACTCGCTCGAGTACGCCGATCAGCTGGCCGCGCTGGTCGCCGGCCTGCCGATCATGGTGACGCTCCAGATCTACAACCGGATCCCGGAGTTCACGTTCGAGGCGTCGCGGCCGGAGCAGATCCGCGCGTTCGCGGCCCGGCTGCGGGAGCGGGGCGTACGCGTGGGGATCCTCAACTCGAACATCGGGGAGCCGGTGGACGGCGGCTGTGGCCAGCTCCGCGCGCGCGTCGTGGCCAAGCCGTCGAGGCTTCCGATTCTCAGCTAGCGAACCGACCGAGCCGCGGTCACCGTCACGGCCGCTCGGTCGGTGTGCTGAGCACGCGCGCTTCTCGGTCGGCTATTTCTCGATGCGCTTGCCGTCGACCCAGCGATAGAAGCCCTCGCCGGTCTTCTTTCCCAGCTTGCCGGCGCGGACCAGGCGGCGGAGCAGGGGCGGCGCGGCGAACTGCGGGCCGAGCTCCAGCGTCAGGTGATCGGCGATCGACAGGCGGACGTCGAGGCCGACCAGGTCGGTGAGCTCGAGCGGGCCCATCGGGTGCTTGTAGCCGAGCTGCATCGCGCGATCGATGTCGGCGGCGCCGGCGACGCCGGTCTCGAGCATGCGGATCGCCTCCATGCCGAGGACGATGCCGAGGCGGGAGGTGGCGAAGCCGGGCGTGTCGCTGACGACGATGGCCTGCTTGCCGATGCGGGTGGCGAACGCCTGGGCGCGGGCCAGCACCTCCGGCGCGGTCTGCTCGGCGCGGATGATCTCGAGGAGCGGCATCACCGGCGGGGGGTTGAAGAAGTGCAGGCCCAGCACCTTGCTCGGATCCTTGGCGCGGGCGGCGATCTCGGTGACCGAGAGGGAGGAGGTGTTCGAGGCCAGGATCGCCTCGGGCGCCTTCCGCGAGACGTCGGAGAAGATCTGCTTCTTCAGGGACATCATCTCCGGGACCGCCTCCACCACCAGATCCATCCCGGTAGCGTCCAGGTCCGAGGTGGTCCGGACGTGCGCCTGGGCCGCGCTCGCGTCGCCGGCGCTGATCTTCCCCTTCTCGACGGCGGTGGCGAGCGACTGCTCGATCCGCTTCCGCCCGGTGGCGAGCTGTTCCTCGCTCACGTCGAAGAGCAGGGTGTCGATCCCCGCCTTGGCGAACACCTCCGCGATCCCCGCGCCCATGGTGCCGGCGCCGACGACCAGCGCCCTCTGGATGCCGTCGCTCATGACTTCGCCTTCTGGCGCTTGCGCTCGAGGAACGCCTGCATGCGCGCGTGCTTGTCCTCGGACTCGAAGCACACGGCCTGGCCCAGGGTGTCGAGCGTCTCGAACACCGGGTTGGTCCGGCCCGAGGCGTTGAGCGCGAGCTTGCTGATGCGCACGGCCAGCGCACCCTGCCGGGCGATCTCGGACGCGAGCTCCATCGCGGTCTCGAGCACGCGCTCGGCGGGCACCACGCGGTTCACCAGGCCGATGCGCTCGGCCTCGACCGCCTCGATGATCCGGCCGGTGAAGATCAGCTCCTTGGCGCGGCCGAGACCCACGAGGCGCGGCAGGCGCTGGATCGCACCGGCGCCGGGAAGGATGCCCAGGCCGACCTCGGGCTGCCCGAGCTTGGCGTCGGCGGCGGCGACGCGCAGGTCGCAGGCCATCGCCAGCTCGCAGCCTCCGCCCAGCGCGAAGCCGCGGATGGCGGCGATGGCGGGCAGCGGCTGCTCCTCGATCCGGCGGAAGAGGGCGGCGTTGATCCGGCGGAGCGCGTCCGCGTGATCGCGGTCCTTCAGCTCGGCGATGTCGGCGCCGGCGGCGAAGGCCCGCGTCCCGGCGCCGGTCAGCACGATCGCGCGGAGCGTGTCGTCGGCGGCGATGGCGTCGAGCACGTCGCCGAGCGCGCGGATCATCTCTTCGTTGATGGCGTTGCGGACCTCGGGGCGGTTCAGCGTGATCCGCGCCAGCGCGCCGCCTTCCACCTCCGTCCGCTCGAAGAGGACGGTCTCATACGTCATGGGCGGCCTATTACGGGAAAGGCGGGGCTATGGCGAGCCAGAAACCGTGCAGGCGCCGCGCGGCGCCTCGACCCGGTTCTCCGAGTCGACCACGAAGTGGATCTCGATGTCCTCGCCCTCGATCGGCGTGTTCTCACCCTGGAGCGTCAGGACCGAGCCCTCGTCGTTGATGACGAAGTCGGTGCCGTAGACCAGCTTCTTCCCCTCGGGCCCGAACCGGCCGTTCTTGACCGTCACGCTCACGCCGGGCGGGTAGGCGGCGGGCGGGTTGAGGTTGTAGGTGTTGCCGATGACCAGGTCGCGGGCGATCGAGGTGAGCGTGTCGCCGAAGTTGGCCTGGCAGATGGTGTCGACGCGGCAGGCCACGCGCTGCATGCCGTTGCCGCCCTTGCAGTCGGTGACGGCGATCGAGCTATCCGCCTGCGTGATCTCCTGCTCCATCTGCAGAGCGAAGGCGACGTAACGGCCGCCGGCGACGGCCGAGCAGCAGTCGGGCGTATTGTAAAACGAGCAGGAGTTGCAGCTGGAGATGTAGCGGCGCAGCGGATTCTCGCACTGATTCGAGAGGCAGATCTCACCGCCCGCGCACGTGCCGCACGGCTGATGGCTCCCAACCGGCGGAGGGTTGTCGCAGAGGCTCCCGCACTGCGCGCCGCCAGTAATGTTGCAGTTGTCGGCCCGACCGTTCACATAGCCGACGATCATCGCCACCCGAATCTGGGCGACCGGCTTGATCGCCTTCAGTCTCTCCACGTACTGGCGGACATCGGTCTCGGGCTCGCTATCGTCTTCGTCGGAGACGATGACGACGATGAGGTTGGCGTTGTCGCGGAGGAATCCAGTGTTGCATCCGTTCCGCTGATCGAGCGCCGAGATCATGCTCTTCAAGCCGGTCTCGGTTCCCGAGCCGCACGACCCGACCCGAACGTTCTGAGCGAACACGCTGATCTGGGTCGCGGGATCCATGGTCTCGGAGTCGACGATGCGGGTGGAGGGATCGGGACCACGGAAGCACCCGTGCGCGATCGACGGCGAGACGTCTCCACAGCCCGCTAGCGTGAAGTCCGTGAGGATGTTGGGGTAGGTGTCGGCGAACACGAAGTTCTGCAGACCCTCTTTTTCGGCAGGCGTACTCTCCTGATCGGTCGTCACCACCGCGATGTGATAGTCCCCCGCGCCCGCGATCTGACTGATGAACCGATCGAAGTTGGCGGCCAGGTTCTCCTGCTCGTCCGCCATCGACCCGGAGTTGTCGACGACGAACAGGATGTCCGCCGGCGTCGGCTTCGCCGCAGGCACGATGACGGAGCTCTCGCGAATCGCTTCCGGGCAGACCTGATCGAACAGGTAGTCCTGACATCCGGCCAGAAGGAGGAGGGCGAGGAGGAGTCGGCGCATGTCGACGCCTATTCTTTTGCGCCCGGCGCTGTGACGCAAGTCTCTCACCCGGGCCCAAGCCGGCGATATTTCAGTTACGGGCCGGATGCGGGCTCGGCCGCGTTTCCACCCGGGTGACGAAGCTGATCTCGAGCGGGTCGCCGGGGCCAGGACGTCCTCGCGCGGCAGGCACACCTGGTAGGTCCCGTCGGTGGGGCTCATCTCGGAGGTGATGATGTGCGCCCTCTCGTCGGGCCCGCGGAAGCACCGGGCCCAATCTCGAGAAGGGAGACCGCATCCGGGCGCTCGGAGCGTGTAGCGCGTAAGCGCTCACGCGACCCCGGTCCGGGTCCCGGTCCCGGTCCGGGTCCCGATCTGAAGATGGCTGCCTTGAGTCAGACGCTCGCGACGGTCGCGAGCTTCGATCGGTAGAGCTTGAGCAGGTTGTGGGTGAGGCAGACGAGCGTCCCCTCGGCTCGTACCTTGAAGAAGGAGCGGAGCGAGAACCGGCGGAATCCTCGTGCCCCTTTGATCTGTCCGAGCGCCGGTTCGACGATACTCTTCCTGCGGGCGTAGACCGCCTGGCCGTCGCGCGTTTGCAACTTGTCTCGCATTCGCTTGCGAGCGAGCGAGGCAGGTGTGGGCTCCGAAGCTGATGAGGACGGAGTCGACGCGTCTTGGTTCTGTTCGCGTCCAACAGCGATGTGGGCATCGATCTGATTGTTGTCGCAGAATTCGATGTTGGTCGCGCTCAGATAGCCGTTGTCTGCCGTCATCTTCCGCGGAGCATCGCCGCAGTTGCCGAACACATCACGGAGCATCGGGACGAGGTGTTGCTGATCAGGTGCCTGGTTGCTGACCCCTTCGGCGACAATCACCTGAGCGTGCTCATCTACGACAACTTGGGCATTGTAGGCCTGGAGGTACGCTCCCTCCTTCAACATGATCCTGCTGTCTGAGTCGGTGAAGTTCCTCTGAGCGTTGGGCCTCGGTGTGCCGTCCACATTTGCAGGAACGCGATGATGCGGCCATCCATCATTTCGTTCAGTTGGGTCTGGGGATGGTTCGAGCTGGTCAGCCTGCGCTCTTGCCTTCTCGGCTCGAGTTCTCGCTCGCTTCTGCTCCACCCGATCCACAAGAGCATCATCCGCTTTGCTCTGCTGCTCTTCGGCTTGCCTGCGCAATTTCTCCGCGCGAGCCCTGGCGGCATCCTGTTCCAGCGCAGCCTTCGCTTCTCGAATGCGGGCAAGGCGGGATTCACGGTGAGCGAGCTCCGCTGGGATGTCCTCTTCAGTCTCTTCAACGCCCAGCCGCTCGTCTTCCTCTTGGTCGATCGTGCGCGCTCGCTCCAGCAGTTCTTCGATCTCGAGAGACAGCCGCTTCTCCTCCTCGGCCATCCGCTCGTAGGTCATCGCCTTGTGCTTGCTCGCGTTCGCCTGCACCTTCGAGCCATCGAGTGCGACGTGTCCGAGCCGCACCAAACCTGCTTTCTGGCAAAGCTTCAGGGCTTCGAGGAAGAGCGCTTTCAGTGCCTCCAGGTGGACGAGCCGAAACTCGTTGATCGTCGTGAAGTGGGGATGACTTTCTCCAGCCAGCACCCGGAATGGAATGTCTTGGTAGGTCGCCCGCGCGATCCTCCGCGACGAATAGATGCCGGTGCAGTAGGCGTACAGAAGCAGCGCGATCATCATTCGAGGCGAGTACGGTCGCTCGCCTCGCGGGTCCTTCTCGGAGTCCAAGAACGGTATTGCTTCGCCACGAAACCATGGGATCAAGTCCAGGCGTCGAAGTCGATCCGCCCAACGATCGATCCCAGACGAAACGACCTCCAAGAACTTCTGCTGGTCAAAGTGGACGAGCTACCGCAAGCTAGCTTGCATGGTCACTTTCGATCACGAGAAGCTCGAGGCCTACCAGCTCGCCGTCGAGTAGGCCGACATCGCTGAAGAGATCGCACAAGAACTGCAACCCGGTTACGCTCACGTCCGCGATCAGCTTCGGCGGGCATCCGATTCCATCGTGAACAACACCGCCGAGGCGCCGGAGAGTTCAATCCACCTGAGAAGGCTCGCTTCTACCGGATGGCACTTCGCTCTGGCACCGAAAGCGCCGCCTCACTCCATACCTGCTTGAGGCGCCGACTCGCCAACGAGCAGCAGGTCCAAGCCGCCAGAGCCAAGCTCAAGCGCGTTGTCGAGATGCTCACGCGCCTCATCAAGTCGATGAACGCACGCCGGGCTGCATGATCGCCATCGGGACCCGGACCGGGACCGGGACCCGGACCGGGCTCGCGGTAGCGCTACGCGCTACACCCTCCTAGTTACACCCCATCTCGAACGCCACGCCCGTCTGCGAGTAGGCGTTGCCGGTGAGCAGCGGCTGCGAGCCGCAGTCGACGTAGATGTCCGCCTGCGCGTTGGTGCGGAACTGGCTGTTCGTCACCGACACGCGCCCGTCGGTGGCCAGCAGCGTGAGCGCGCCGTGGACGCCCGCGAGGGGCTGGCCCGCGCCGGCCAGGAGGAGGCCGTCGATCTGGGTGCCCTGGAGGACCTGCGGTCCGAGGAGGAGGCCGCCCCAGTCTCCGGCGCCCGGAGCGTTCTGTGCGCTCTGCATCGTCACCGACCCGCCGATGCGGAGCGCGCCGGGCTCCGAGAGCCCGACGGTGATGAGCGCGCCGTCGTCGAACAACAGATCGAGACCCGGGTCGAGCTCGAGCAGCGGGCCGTTCGGGCCCTCGACCGAGACGGTACCGCGGACGCGCCAGGGCACGTCCTGCCGGGACCAGACGCCGTCGCGGGTGACGAGGTTGCCGGTGATCCGGTTGAAGGGGACGCGGTCGTAGGTCTGGGGCGACTGGACGCTCGCCACCGCGGAGGCGGCGAAGTCGAGCCCGGCGTCCGAGTCGCGGAAGACGTTGTCGCTGAGGGCCTCGAACTCGAAGTCGCCGCCGGCGGCGATGCCGGCCTGCGCGCAGGACTCGAACACAGAGCGCACGATCGAGATGGGCCGCGGGCTCGGGCCCCGGACGGTGAGACAGCCCTTGGCGTCGAGCTCGATCTGTCCGCCGTGGCGGATGATCACGCGATCGAGGCGAGAGCCGCTGGTGGCGTTGCCGCCGAAGACCACGCCGCGCCAGGCGCCCCGACCCGGGTTCGGGCTCGACGACTCGAGCACCACCGGGTCCGCGTCGGTGCCCAGCGCGACCAGCCCGCCGCTGGCGGCCGAGCCGATCTGGAGCCAGCTCGAGGGCCCAAAGCGCATGCACACGCCGGGCTGAAGCCTGAGGATCGGGTTCTCTGCGCCCTGGACCGTGATGCTGTCCTTGATCGTGAACGGGACGGACTGGCCGACCCAGACCGCATTGCGCCCGATCTCGTCGCCGTCGATCGCGTTGGTGAGCACGCCCGAGAACGTCTGCGCGCTGGTGATGCTGCCGACGGCGCGCGCGTCGAGCCACAGGCCCACGCTCGAGTCGGCGAACGTGTTGCCCTCGAGACGGGCGAAGCGGAACAGCGGATCGGAGGCGCCGATGCCGGCCTGCTCGCAGGCCTCGAAGCGCGAGGCGGTCACGGAGATCGGCGTGGTGCCGCGGACCGTCAGGCAGCCCCGCACGTCCTCACCGCGGCGGCCGCCGCCCTTCAGCACCACGTGGTCGAGCGAGGTGCGGACGTCGGCGGCCGCGCCGATCACGAGCCCGTGCCAGCCGCCGGCGTTGCTCGCCTCCATGATCACGGGGGCGTCGTCGGAGCCGTGGATGGTGATCGCTCCAGGGAGGTCGTCCCCGATGATCATCCACGTGCTCTGATCGAAGCGGAGGTGGAGCCCGGCCTCGAGCGCCAGCACCGGGATCGTCTCGCCCTGCACGGCGATGTTGCCGCGGACCATCCACGGCACCGGCTGCGCGAGCCAGGTTGCAGACTCCGAGATGGTGCCGCCTCGGATCTCGTTCACCGCCACGTTCTCCAGCGCCAGCGGGACGGTGAGGCCGGCGACGTTGCGGGCGGCCAGGCTGATGCCGAACTTGGCGTCGGCCACCTCGACGGGCGGCGTCAGCTCGTACGAGGGCACGTCGATCCAGAAGCCGGCGCTCGAGCAGCCCTCGACGCGGATCGCCTCCAGCTTGACCGCGCCGGGCGCGGTGTTGTCGAGCGTGATGCAGCCGCCCGAGGTTCCGGCGGAGTTCTGCACCACGGCGTGTCGGATCACGCTGCCGGGGAGGGTCGAGCTCTTGAAGACCACGCCGGCCCAGCGGCCGCCCGTGTCGTCCTCGGGCGCGAGCGAGGTGAGCAGGACCTTCTTGTCCTCGCTCCCGAGGATCTCGAGCCGCCCGTCGCTCTCGCTGCCCACGGTGATGCCCGTGCCGGGCTCGAAGCGGAGCTCGGTGCCGGCGGCGATGCTCAGCGTGGCGCCGTCCCGGACGGCCAGCGGGACCTCGACGAGGTACGCGTCACAGAAGGCGCCGCCCAGCACGGTGTCCTGGTGGATGTCGGCTGAGAGCCGGCAGGGCTCGACCCCGCCGTCGAGGCGGCCGCCGTCGCCGGCGAGCTGGGTGGCCTCACAGCCGGTGAGGAGCGCACAAGCCCAGAGAATGACGTGTCGAACGCCCAAGCCCTCCCTCCATACTATGGAGGGGCGCAGCCGGGAGCCAAAACCGTTCGATGCGCTCGGAGTAACCCTCCTCGCGCGCGCAGGCTCGCAAGTTGCGTTGCCATTTTCGGAGAGCGGTCGGTATGAGCCCCATGATGCGGTCGAGGTACGTCGCTCTGGTCGGTCTGCTCACCGCGGTCGGTTGCAGCGGAGGCGGTGACGACGAGGGCACCACGGATGCCCAGCCGATGGAGGACGCAGCCGGCGACGCGGGCGTCCGCGACACCGGTGGCCCGCCCGACAGCGGCGTGGTCCCGGACAGCGGCTTCGACGGCGGCTTCGCGGATCCCAATACCGTCGCCGAGGGCTACGAGGACGTCCAGGGCACCCGGACCTTCGTGCACGTTCGCGGCACCGTGACCTCGACGCTCCCGCCTTTGATCGTGCTCCCCACCGGCCCGCACCAGGGCGGCGTCTCCGGCTTCTTCGGTCATCTCGGCGGAGGCATCGGGCACGAGTACCTGCCCGAGCACCTCGACTTCCTGCTGCCCCATCGCCTGATGATCTACTTCGACTTCAAGGCCACCGGACGGAGCGGCTTCGGCACCGTCGGCACCGCCACCATCAGCGTCGACGTCCACGTCCTGCAGGTCGCCGAGGTCCTGGACTGGGCCTCCGAGAAGTTCTCCATCGACACCAGCAAGGTGGACGTCCTCGGTCACGGCTACGGCGCCGGCATCGGGGCCGTCTTCGCGGCCCGGAACCCGAGCCGCGTCGATCGCCTGGTGCTCCTCGATCCCATGGGCGCCAACGTCCAGCAGTACGCGCAGGCGATCGCCGATCTGCAGGCCAGGTTGACGAGCTCCGATCGCACGCTGCTCGACACGATCACCCGCGAGCCCGACTGCATCGGCGACGGCAGCAACTGCACCGTCGAGGTCTGGCGGATCCTGGCGCCCCGGCTCGGGTGCCAGGGCAACGAGTCGCGCGTGAACACGCTGGTCTTCGCCTACGGCGAGCTGCGCACGTTCGACTTCCTCTTCCGCGACCTCACCAACCATCGGTACGACTGGGGGCCGATCCTTCCCCAGATCACCGCCGACACCACGGTCATCTCCGGGCCGTGCGACCCCACGCCGGCCGGCGCCGCGCTGACCTACACCGCCAGCATCGCCGGCGCCCGCCACGACATCCTCACCGGCACCGGCCACTGGCCCATGGTGGAGGACACGATCGAGTTCCGTCGCTCGGTGGGGCGCGCGCTCCAGCGTCCCTAGTCAGCTGGATCACTGATTTCTAGCGCATTTATCCGCGGTGGACCTGCTTTGTGCGTCTGCCGAAATCCATGATCTTGTCGAGGATCTCGTCGGCCGTCTTCGTCCATACGAAGGGCTTGCCTTCTTCGTTGTGCACTTCGACGTAGTCGACGATCGCCTTGCGAAGTACCGGGACGCTGGTGTGGGAGCCGCGAGTGAGTGCTTCCTCGGTCAGCAGTGCGAAGAACCGTTCCACCAGGTTTAGCCATGAGGAATAGGTTGGTGTGAAGTGGAGCTGGAAGCGCGGATTGCGTAGCAGCCACCTCTTAACCTGTGGAGTCTTGTGCGTCGCGAGGTTGTCGAGGATGACGTGAACGTCAAGTTCCGGCTCTACCGCGTTGTCGATCGTCCCGAGGAATGCGACGAAGTCCTTCGCTCGGTGTCGTGCCTTGGTCTGCGCGATGACCTTGCCCGTGGCGACGTTGAGGGCGGCGAAGAGGTCGAGCGTTCCGTGGCGGATGTAGTTGTGGGTCTGTCGCTCGGGCATCCCGAGATCCATCGGAAGGATCGGTTGAGCACGCTCCAGCGCCTGGACCTGCGGCTTCTCGTCGAAGGAGAACACGACAGCGTTGTCGGGCGGGCTCATGTACAGACCGACGACGTCGCGAATCTTCGAGATGAACTGCGGATCGTTCGACAACTTGAAACCGCGAACGACGTGGGGCTTGAGGCCATGCGCCCGCCAGATCCGTCCGACGCTACTGGCGCTCACCCCGGCATTCTTTGCCATCTTCCGCGTGCTCCAATGCGTACGGCCCTTCGGCGTCGTTTCCAGCGTTTGCACCACGATCTCTTCAACCTGATCATCACTGATCTTTCGCGGAGCGCCGACGCGAGGCTGGTCGTACAGCCCCTCGAGACGGCACTCCGCAAACCGCCTTCTCCACAGACGAACGGTGTGGTGAGACACGTGATGGTTCCGCGCCACCGCCGCATCGGTCGCGCCAGTGGAACTGCTCAGCACCAGTTTCGCGCGAAGTGCCAGCTGTCGATTCGACCGCACGCGACGAGTCAATCGTTCGAGCTCGCGCTGTTCGTCGTCAGTCAGCGTGATCTCCGTTTTTCGAGGTCCTTTGTTCGCCCCCACGAACCACGTAGATCACACAAAGGATCTACACGCTAGAGATTTTGGACCCGGCTGACTAGGAGCGTGTAGCGCGTAGCGCTACCGCGAGCCCGGTCCGGGTCCCGGTCCCGGTCCGGGTCCCGATGGCGATCATGCAGCCCGGCGTGCGTTCATCGACTTGATGAGGCGCGTGAGCATCTCGACAACGCGCTTGAGCTTGGCTCTGGCGGCTTGGACCTTCTGCTCGTTGGCGAGTCGGCGCCTCGAGCAGGTATGGAGTGAGGCGGCGCTTTCGGTGCCAGAGCGAAGTGCCATCCGGTAGAAGCGAGCCTTCTCAGGTGGATTGAACTCTCCGGCGCCTCGGCGGTGTTGTTCACGATGGAATCGGATGCCCGCCGAAGCTGATCGCGGACGTGAGCGTAACCGGGTTGCAGTTCTTGTGCGATCTCTTCAGCGATGTCGGCCTACTCGACGGCGAGCTGGTAGGCCTCGAGCTTCTCGTGATCGAAAGTGACCATGCAAGCTGGCTTGCGGTAGCTCGTCCACTTTGACCAGCAGAAGTTCTTGGAGGTCGTTTCGTCTGGAATCGATCGTTGGGCGGATCGACTTCGACGCCTGGACTTGATCCCATGGTTTCGTGGCGAAGCAATACCGTTCTTGGACTCCGAGACGGACCCGCGAGGCGAGCGACCGTACTCGCCTCGAATGATGATCGCGCTGCTTCTGTACGCCTACTGCACCGGCATCTATTCGTCGCGGAGGATCGCGCGGGCGACCTACGAAGACATTCCATTCCGGGTGCTGGCTGGAGAAAGTCATCCCCACTTCACGACGATCAACGAGTTTCGGCTCGTCCACCTGGAGGCACTGAAAGCGCTCTTCCTCGAAGCCCTGAAGCTTTGCCAGAAAGCAGGTTTGGTGCGGCTCGGACACGTCGCACTCGATGGCTCGAAGGTGCAGGCGAACGCGAGCAAGCACAAGGCGATGACCTACGAGCGGATGGCCGAGGAGGAGAAGCGGCTGTCTCTCGAGATCGAAGAACTGCTGGAGCGAGCGGGCACGATCGACCAAGAGGAAGACGAGCGGCTGGGCGTTGAAGAGACTGAAGAGGACATCCCAGCGGAGCTCGCTCGCCGTGAATCCCGCCTTGCCCGCATTCGAGAAGCGAAGGCTGCGCTGTGCCCAAGTTGTCGTAGATGAGCACGCTCAGGTGATTGTCGCCGAAGGGGTCAGCAACCAGGCACCTGATCAGCAACACCTCGTCCCGATGCTCCGTGATGTGTTCGGCAACTGCGGCGATGCTCCGCGGAAGATGACGGCAGACAACGGCTATCTGAGCGCGACCAACATCGAATTCTGCGACAACAATCAGATCGATGCCCACATCGCTGTTGGACGCGAACAGAACCAAGACGCGTCGACTCCGTCCTCATCAGCTTCGGAGCCCACACCTGCCTCGCTCGCTCGCTAGCGAATGCGAGACAAGTTGCAAACGCGCGACGGCAAGGCGGTCTACGCCCGCAGGAAGAGTATCGTCGAACCGGCGCTCGGACAGATCAAAGGGGCACGAGGATTCCGCCGGTTCTCGCTCCGCTCCTTCTTCAAGGTACGAGCCGAGTGGACGCTCGTCTGCCTCACCCACAACCTGCTCAAGCTCTACCGATCGAAGCTCGCGACCGTCGCGAGCGTCTGACTCAAGGCAGCCATCTTCAGATCGGGACCCGGACCGGGACCGGGACCGGGACCCGGACCGGGGTCGCGTGAGCGCTTACGCGCTACACGCTCCTAGTCCGGCTCGGCGTGGCCCGTCGCCAAGACGCAGAGCCCGCCCCGCTGCGCCACGTTGACCACCTGCTTCTGCGAGGCGCGGCCCAGCGCGGCGACGCCGAACGTCGTCGGCGCGAAGCCCCAGACCGTATAGAACGGCTCGAACGAGACGCTGCCGTCCGGCGCCAGGACCGGGAACTCTCGGATCGGGATGGGCGTGAGGAGCTGGAGGACCGAGCGCTCGGTCCTTTGGAGCGCGGCGTCGAGGGCGGCGCTCCAGTCGGAGTCGGTGAGGGAGGCGCCGAGGATCACGCCCTCGCCGCCGTAGGAGCGGTTCGGCTTGAGGACCAGCGTCTCGCGCTCCTGATGGGCGTAGGGAAGGAGGTCGCCCAGCTCGCCGTGGGGGAGGGTGGTCCTCCGATCGGCGAGCAGGCGCGTCCAGAGGACGTGGCGCCGGAACACGCGGCGCTCCTCCGGCGTGAAGTGATCGCCGGCGATCTGCGGATCGGTGAGCACCTCCCAGCAGGCCTTCTGATCCAGCTCGGCCGCGATCGAGGAGATCATCCGGTTCTCGCGGAGCAGCTTCTTCATCGGCTCGACATCGACGCCCTGCTCCGACAGCTCGATCAGCTCGGCGACGGAGTAGTCGCGGTAGCCGAGATCGATCGCGTGCCCCTCGTAGGTGACCTCGTCGCCCGCGATCGCGAGCTCGCTCGGATCGGCGTGGAAGACCTGGAGGGAGAAGCGGGACTCGATGTACTTCGCGATCAGGGCCTGCTCGTCGGGGCCGCTCCCGGCGTACTTGGGCTCGATGAAGCAGATGGCCCGGCCGCCCCGTCCGATCGCCTCCAGGTGGTCGAGCGCGCCCTGCATCAGGAGATCGCGGATGTCGGGGCCGCGCGAGAGGTCCAGCGTGGGATCGAAGGCCTTGAGCCGCGGCATGACCACCGAGGCGACGATCCGTTCGGCGGTCGGGATCATGTGCAGCCCGCCGATGCCGCTCATGTTCGGCTCGAGGAAGCGCAGCGTGTCCTTCCAGTGCGAGCTGGTGAAGTCGGCGACCGCGTCGAGGCGGCCGAAGACCGGATTGTCCTCGTGGTGGCTCCGGCCCCAGCAGCCGAGGATCCAGGCCTCCTCGGCGGCGGGCACCTGGAGCACCTCGCGGAGCCGCGGATCGCGAAGGTAGAGATCGGGGAGCCGCTTGAGCGCGCGGTGGAGCGTCAGCGACACCGAGTGGACGTACGAGAGCTGCTCGGGGAGCGCCGTGAGCGGGCACGCGAGCAGGCGGATGACGTCGACCTCGCTGTCGCGCAGATAGGTGAGCTCTTGCGCCGCCGCCTCGCGCTTGAGCTCGGCCATCATCTCGCGGAGGGACGCGTCGGAGAGCTTGTGGAAGGCGAGGCGAACCCGATTGGCCAGCGCCATCCCGCTGAGACCGAGCTTTTCCGCCGGAGTGAGCATGCGGGTTTACGGTGGCACGGCGCCCGGACGTCGTCCAGGAGGTGACCGGCCCGAGCCGCTGGGCTACCAGCGACACATGGACGCGGCGCGCGCGTACGGCGAGCTGCTCGCGCGCTTCCGTGAGGTCGCGCTCCTGTCGTCGTGCTCGACGCTCCTCGGCTGGGACGAGGAGACGTACATGCCCTCGGGCGGGATCGAGCACCGCGCGCATCAGATCGCGCTGCTCGCCGGGCTGCGCCACGAGCGCCTCGCGGATCCGGTGCTCGGCGATCTGATCGAGTCCGCCGCGGAGCTAGGGACGCTGAACGAGCTCGCGAACGTGCGCGCGGCGTCGCGGCTCCATCGACGCCACAGCCGCGTCCCCAAGATCCTCGTCGAGGAGATCGCCGAGACCACCACCATGGGCCAGCACGTCTGGGCGGGTGCGCGGGCCTCCGAGTCGCCCGAGCCGCTGTTGCCATGGCTCGATCGCATCGTCGCGCTCAAGCGGCGGGAGGCGGAGGCGATCGGCTACGCCGAGGGCGGCGAGGCGTACGACGTGGCCCTCGACGAGTTCGAGCCCGGCTCGAGCACCGTCGAGATCGAGACGCTCCTGGCGGAGCTGGCGCGGGACGTCCGCCCGCTGCTCGATTGGATCCTCGGCGCCACCAAGGTCATCCCCAAGGAGCTCCTCCGCGGGGCCTACCCGATCGACGCGCAGCGCGCCTTCGCGGTCGAGGCGGCCACCGCGGTCGGCTTCGACTTCGAGCGCGGGCGGCTCGACACCAGCCCTCATCCGTTCAGCGCAGCGGTGGGGCCCGGCGACTGCCGGCTGACCACGCGCTTTCTCCCGGACGACTTCTCGGAGGGCTTCTTCTGCACGCTGCACGAGGTCGGCCACGGGCTCTTCGATCAGGGGATCGCGCCGGCGGTCTTCGCGCTCCCGGGCGGAGACGCGCCGTCGCTGGGCCTTCACGAGTCGCAGTCGCGGCTCTGGGAGAACTTCGTCGCGCGTACCTTGGGTTTCTGGACCCACTTCCTCCCCCGCGCGCGCCGGGCCTTCACGCCCACGCTCGATCGGGTCTCGCTCGACACGTTCCACGCGGCCGTCAACCACGTGGCGCCCTCGAAGCTGCGCGTCCGCGCCGACATGGTCACCTACGACCTCCACATCCTGGTGCGCTTCGAGCTGGAGCGCGCGCTCTTCCGCGGAGACCTCGGTGTCGGCGAGATCTCCGAGGCGTGGGACGCGAAGTACCGGGAGCACCTGGGTCTCACGCCGTCGAGCCCGCGCGAGGGCATGCTCCAGGACGGACACTGGGCCGCCGGCATGTTCGGTTACTTTCCCACCTACACGCTGGGGAACCTGATCGCCGCGCAGCTCTACGGCGCGGCCGAGCGCGCGCTGGGCGATCTCGAGGCGCTCTTCGCCCGCGGCGAGTTCGCGCCGCTGCTCGGCTGGCTTCGAGAGAACGTGCATGCCCTCGGTCATCGGCCCGCGAAGGAGGTGGTCCTCGCCGCCACCGGGGCGCCGCCCTCGCACCGCGCGCTGGTCGCGCGGCTGACCGACCGGCTCTCGCCGATCTACCGGCTCTGAGCTATCTTGGCGTCGATGCGGATCGTGCTCCGACTCCGCGATGGCAAGGTGATCACCGGCTACGCCACCGCGTTCGATCCCCAGGACGGCTCGGTGATGGTGATGCTCTCACCGACGTCGCCCGCCGGCAGCCTGATCGACCTCGACAGCGTCGAGCTCCTGGTCCTCGAGCCCACCGACGGCAAGGCGCTGCCCGCCTTCGTGCGCCGCCCCGTCGAGCCCAGCCCGGGCGTCCGGGTGGTCTTCGCCGACGGCACCCTCTTGATCGGCGCCGGCGGCGTGGTGGACGGCCTGGGCGTCTGGATGTGCCCGCCGGAGGATCACTTCGCGCGCGCGTTCATCCCGCAGGGCGCGGCCCGCTACGTGGAGCTTCTGGACCAGGCGCCCAGCGAGGTCCCGGCCGGCATGTGGGCGTTTCTGAACGACTCCACGCCGACAGACGAGGTCGAGGTACCGACGGGACCCACGGACGTCACCGAGATGGTGTAGGCGAACGCCGGGGGTCCGTTGCCCGCTCCCATGACATCGGCTCAAGATGTCGGAGTCCTGCCGGTCCTCTGGACCCGCGGGTCGAACGTCGTAGGGTCTCGATCGTGCGGGCATACTTCGACAAGTTTGGACCGATGGTGTACCGGCGCGCGCTGGTCCTCCTCGGCGATCCGAACGAGGCCGAGGACGCGACGCAGGAGGTCTTCATCCGCGCGCTCCAGAACGAGGACAAGTTTCGCGCGGAGTCCTCGGTGTCGACCTGGCTCTATCGCATCACCACCAACTATTGCCTCAACCAGGTGCGCAACCGGGCCACCCGCCGCCGGATCCTCGAGGCCCACGGGAAGGATCCTGTGGTCCACCCCATCGAGGCCGAGCCCGCCAACATGATCGCGATCCGGCGCCTTCTGGCCGAGGCCGACGAGCGCCAGGCGACCGCCGCCGTCTACGTGTATGTGGACGGCATGCGTCGCGAGGAGGTGGCGGAGCTCCTCGGGTGCTCCGTCCGCACCGTGGGTAACCTGCTGGATCGTTTCAATGAATGGGCGAGGCATGCGCTCGACGATGTCCCTGCCTGCCGCCCCGCGACCCTCGAGTGTCTAACCGAGGAGACCTCGGGATGAGCATGGGCCGCACACACCTGGAGCCTCGGGGGCACCTCCCCTCGGAGGCCTGTCCCTCGGAGCTCGAGCTCGACCGCTTTCACTTCGGTGAGCTCGGCGGTGCGGCGGAGGCGACCCTGGGTGCGCACCTCGAGGCGTGCCGCGTGTGTACGTCCCGGCTGCGGGCGCGCGAGCGCGGCTTCGGCGCCTTCGAGGCCGTCGACCCCGACCGGATGTTCGCGCGGGTCGAGGCGCGGCTCGCCCGGGGCCGCCGGCCCTGGGGGTCGATCCGGAGCGTCTCCTGGGTGCCGCTGGCAGCGGCGGCCGCGGCCGCCTTCCTGTTCGTGTCGAGGACGCCCGACCCGGGCCCGGAGATTATCCGCAGCAAGGGCAGCCTCCGCCTCTCGGTGTATCGAGAGCACGACGGCGCCGTCGAGGCGTTCAGCGCGGGCCCCGCGCTGGTGCACAGCGGCGATCGCGTGCGGTTCAAGGTCGATCTCCCGGAGCAGGGCGACGGATCCCGAGATCCTGATCGTCGGCCTCGAGGAGAACGGCAAGCTGTTCACCTACTATCCCAGCGACGGCAGCCGCCGCTCGTCCAAACCCGAGATCCGTCCCGACGGCGCGCTCGCCGGCGCCATCCAGCTCGACGCCTATCCGGGGGACGAGTGGCTCCATCTGGTGCGGTGTCCGCGCGGGTTCTCGGTCGCCGACCTCGACGGATCGCACGGACCGAAGAACCTCGGCATCCCCAAGGAGTGTGAACAGACCGCGTTCTTGATGAAGCGATTGAAGTGATGCGTGGCCTCTCGCTCCTCTCCCTCGCGTTCATGGCGCTGGCCTCGACAGCGCAGGGGGCGGAGCGCCGGTACGCGGTCATCATCGGCAACAATCTGGGACAGGAAGGCGATCGCCCGCTCCGCTACGCCGAGCGCGACGCCGAGAACCTGGGCGGCGTCCTACGGCGGCTGGGCTCCCTCGACGCCCAGGACACCGTGCTGCTCCTCGGCGAAGACGCCAGCTCGATCCGGCGCGCGCTGCTCGAGGTCAACGCGCGCATCCGCAGCGAGAGCGATCTGCCGGGCTTTCACAGCACGCTCGTCGTCTATTACTCCGGCCACGCCGACGTGGAGGGCCTCCACCCGGGCCCGGCCGAGAGCCTCTCCTACGAGGAGCTTCGCGCCATCATGCGCGGTTCTCCGGCCAACGTCCGCCTGCTCGTGCTGGACGCCTGCCGCTCGGGCGAGCTCACGCACGTCAAGGGCGGCAAGCCCGCCGCCGAGTTCCACCTCACCGCCGACTCGATGCCCGACGTCGAGGGCCTGGTGATGATCTCCTCGAGCGCGGCGGGCGAGGACAGCCACGAGTCGGAGCGGCTGGGCGCGTCGTTCTTCTCGCACCACTTCTCCAACGCGCTGCTCGGCGCCGGCGACGAGAACGGCGATGGTCGCATCACGCTGAACGAAGCGTACGCCTACGCCTACCAGAACACGCTGCGGGCCAGCGGTCAGACGATGACGCTGCAGCACCCCACGTATTCCTACGATCTCAAGGGCCGCGGCGAGCTGGTGATGACCAAGCTCAGCGGCGACGACGGCCGCTCGGCCTCGCTGGAGCTGGCGGAGGCCGGCCTCTACCTGATCCTCGAGGGCCCGGAGGAGAGCGGGGACGTCGTCGCCGAGATCCGGACGCCCCGCAATCACACGCGGCTCGCGCTGCCCGCCCGCAGCTACCTGGTCCAGCGGCGCACCGCGGATCACTACCGCGAGTATGCGGTGAACCTCGAGCCCGGCGCGGTGGTGAAGCTCGATCGCCTCGAGTACAAGCGGATCGGCTACGCGCGGCTGGTCCGCAAGGGGACCGAGGACAAGCTGTTCGCGCACGGCGTCTACCTGATGGGCTCCGTCCGCGGGTCGCTGCTCGACGGCCTCGGGGCCGCCTACGCGGGGACGATCAGCTACGCCCTCGATCTCGAGCTGGTGAGCTTCGGCTTCCGCTTCCGCTACGGCCTGTCGCCGGCGGAGCCGCTCGGTGAGACCGCGACCGTTCAACACGAGGAGATCGGGCTGGCGTTGACCGCGCAGCACTTCGTCGATCTGCCGATCGTGTCGATCGGTGTGGGCTTGATCGCGGAGGGCATCCGCCACCGCCAGCACTTCGATCGACGCAACGAGCTCTCGGATCGCATCGGCTATGGCGGCGCCTTCGGAGGCATCTTCACGCTGGAGACGCGTCTGTACGGGCCGCTGGTCCTGCGGGCCGAGGGCGGACCGATCACGTACGTCTTCCAGCGCACGGTGGTCGAAGCCGGCGCGCAGGTTGCCAAGGAGAGCGCCTCGGCCGTCACCGGCTTCGCCAACCTGGGGCTCGGATGGCAGTTCTGAGGTGGGCGCCCCTCGCGGGCGTGCTGCTGATCGGGTGCGGCGACGCGCTGGTGACACAGGACTACCGCGGCGTCCCGCTCTTCACGATCGAGGGTCGCGTCACCGACATCCGCTACGAGTTCCAGGTCGGTGAGCAGCTGCAGGCGTCCGTCTTCTGGAGCCTGGCGGGGGACACCACCATCAACCCTGCGGATCTGGTGGAGCAGACCGCGGTGGCCGTGCGTGTCACCTTTCCGGCGGCGTTCCGGATCAACCTGTTCGACGAGCCCGACCCGGAGCTCGTCAACGCCAACCGTCTCTACTGGCTGGGCCAGATCATGGTCTACGAGGATGAGGACCAGAACGGTCGCTTCTCCCCGGGCGAGCTTCGCGGCGGCGCGTCGTACTCCGCCCTCCTGTTCGCCGCGCACCCGCTCCTCCGCGACGAGTCACCCACGGGGCAGGCGCTCCCAGCGGGCTTCACGGTGGTGAACCTCCCGCTCCCCTGCAGCGTCCCGGACGTGACCCCTCCGGTCCAGGGCGAGGACTGCGGCGTGCCCCTCGGGTCGGGCTGCACCTCCAGCGGGGACTGCGGCCGCGGGGTCTGCCTCACCAGCGACGGCTACGCCACCTTCCCCGACGGTTACTGCTCGCTCCCCGAGCAGGACGGCTGCGTGCCGTCCAACAGCGCGGTGGGATACTTCTACATCCCGCCCCAGACCCCGATCGACCAGGAGCATACGAGCTACTACTACGCGGCCTGCGGGTCCGATCGGGACTGCCGTCCCGGCTATGAGTGCTTCGCCTATGCGAACGCCTGCCTGCCCAAGCTCCCGGTTTTCATCGATATTTTCCCAGGCTTCCGGTACTCGCCGCTCTGCGGCCGACCGGGCGCATGACCGGCTGCCGATTCTTTGCCCTCGAGGGTCCAACGAACGACCCGGCATGTGCTCCCGTACGCGGTCTGTCTTCTGCTGACCTGCGCTCCTCATCGGCGAGGGCTCTTCCGACCCCACTGCCGCCGGTGGGGAGCGACAGGTCGGTCTACTGCCCCGGATCGGAGAGCGTGCGGATCGCGGTCCGGACGAAGTCGGCCTCCGTCACGATCCCCACCACCTGTTGATCCTGAACCACCGGCAGGCAGCCGAATTTGTTCTCCCAGAGGAGCTCGGCGGCGGTCAGCGCGAGGTCGTCGGGGCCGATCGTCCGGACCTCGGTGGTCATGATCTCGCGGACGCGCACGAGCGCCTCGTCCATGTTGGGCCCGCGATCCCGGTAGAGCTCCGCGAAGGCCCGCAACAGATCGCGGTGCGTCACCAGCCCCAGCAGGCGACCCTGGTGGTCGGTGACCGGGAGGTGGCGGATTCGCCCCAGCGTCATCACCGTGTTCGCGAGATCCATGGTCTCGTCGTCGAACAGCGTCTCCACGTCGGGGGACATCAGGTCCTTCACCTTCATCGGCATCTCGACCTCCCAAACCGCAAGCAACATGCCACGCAAGACCTCCGTGGTCGGGCTAGCCCGCCGTGCTCACCTCGTCCGCTCCGCCCGCGGGCTCGGTCTTCACGGTCAGCACGGGGCAGGGCGACAGTCGGACGACGCGCTCCGCCACACTGCCCATCAGGAAGTGGGACAGTCCGCTACGCCCGTGCGTCCCCATCACGATCAGATCGAACCCCTCCTCACGGACGATCGCGACGATCGTATCTTCTGCGCGCCCGGACTCGAGGCGCGTCCCCACGCGCACGCCCGACAGGTCGAACGCCGCGATGAAGCGGCCGAGCGCGACTTGCGCCTCCCGGGCGATCCACTCGGTGGCGGTCTGGTAGGGCTGATCCGGGAACCCCATCAGCACGTCGCTGCTGCTCGCCAGGGCCGGGAGGCTCCACACGTGGACGACCTCGAGCTCGGCGCCGAGGGTCCTCGCCATCAACAGCGCGTAGCGCATGGCCTCCCTCGCGCATTCGGAGAAGTCGACCGGGACCAGAGATCCTCTTGATGTCGTCCATGCCTCCTCCTCAGAACTCCACGAGCTCGCCCTTGGTGGCGAGGATGATGTCGCGGACCATGCCGATCCGCTCCGGGTTCCGCACGTGAACCGCGAGGAGCGTCTTGCCCTCGGTGAGCTCCGCACGGAGGACCATGGCTCGATCCGACGGGACCGAGCGACCCAGCAGGCCGCCGAAGAGACCGCCCGCCGCCGCGAAGGCGAGCGCGGGACCCATCACGACCAGTCCGATCCCTCCCGTGACGATCGAGCCGATCCCGAGCAGACCTCCCAGGATGCCGCCGATGCTTCCGCCCATCAGCGAGCCGGCGGTGGCGCCCTCGAGCGCCTTCGTCTGGTCGAGCGCCTTGAAGTCGCGGTCGTGGGTCTCCTCGGTCATCACCAGGCTGATGTCCTCGACGCCGATGTCGCGGGCCTGGAGCGCCTCGAAGGCGTACTCGAGGTGCTTCTTGTCGTCGAAGATCGCGTGGACGATCTGCTGCTCGCGTCTTCTTCGGGCGTGTGGAACCTCCTCGCCCGGCTCCCGGACGGTCAGGACCGGACACTCGGCGTGCTGGACCACCCGTGCGGCCACGCTCCCCAGGAAGAGCCGCCGAAAGCCGGTGCGCCCGTGCGTGCCCATGACGATCAGGTCGTACGCCGGCGACAGGGCCGTGATCACCTGCCAGGGCACGCCGTGCTGCACGCGGCTGGTGATCTCGACGTTCGGCGGCGCCTCGAAGCGGGCGAGGAACCCGAGCATGTCGTCCTTCGCCTTCTGGTTGATGAGACGGTTGACCTCCTCACCGATGCTGGCGTCGACGTAGCCCGCCTCGCTCCAGGTGTGGACCACCTCGATCGCTGCGCCGAACTTTTGGGCGAGCGAGAGCGCTGCCTCGATGGCGACGCCGGATGTGGTCGAGTAGTCGACCGGGACCAGGATGCGTTTGATGGCTTTCATGACGACCTCTACCTCACCACCGTCACCGGGACCGGTGAGCGGTGCAGAACCTTCAAGCTTACGCTTCCGACCAGGAGCTCCTGGAGCGTCGAGCGCCCGTGCGTGCCCATCACGATGAGGTCGGGGTGCTCATTCTCGGCGAGCGCGACGATCTCCGAGGCCGGGGCGCCGACACGCGTGACGCGCTCGATCTCGAGCGAATCGACCCGCGCCCGATCGATGGTCTCCTCGATCCGCTTGCTGGAGACGCGAGCGACCATGTCGTCGAGCTCTCTTCCGTTCTGCAGCGAGAATCCGGCCAGGATCTCGTTCCAGCTGTCGAACACGTTCAGCACGACGAGCTTTGCTCTGGTGGGTCGGGCGAGCTCTGCCGCGAGCTTCAGGGCGCGGATCGCCGGCTCGGAGCCATCCACCGGGACCAATATCGACTTCATGTGGGGAAGGACTTCAAAAGGCGTGCCGTTGCTCGACCAGTGCGGGCGAAGAGGCTGCGTCACGGGCCGGTGACGCCGGGGCTCGCGCGGATCTGATTCCCGCTACGGCCGTGAGGGCTCCGATCGACAGCAGCACCAGGCCGGCGGCGGGGCCGGCGTGGGTCGCCGAGTCGAGGCCGTACACGTACACGCCCCCGAGGAAGAGCCCGAGCGAGAACAGGCTGACCGGGAACAGATCGCCGATCTCGATCGCGCTCAGGACCACGATGTTGATCCCAACCGCGATGCTCAGGACCGGGATCCAGGCCACCAGCAAGCTGGTGAGCTCGGCGCTCTCGAACAGGCTGGCGGCGCCCATCAGTGCGAGGTCGATCCCGCCCAGGATCAGGGTGAGTCGACCGGAGGAGGTGCGGAGAAAGCTGTCCATCCAGCGGGGCTCTGGAAGAGTCGTGCCAGCGTCGCGGGCAGCCGACGCGGCAGCTCGGCAGCGACCCCCGGTAACGCGCGGGACGGGCGGCGTTACCACCGCGTGCCGGGTGGCCGACCCATCCGAGCGATGCCCCTCCGGGCATGTGCCTTGCTCTGCGCCGACCCTGTGAATGCGCTGAAGATCCTGTTCGTGGACGACGAGCCCACGATCCGTCTCACGATCGCGGACACGCTCCGCTCAGACGGACACTCGGTGGCGACTGCGTCGGACGGTGCAGAAGCCGAGGAGCGGATCCACAGCGAGGTCTTCGACGTCGTCATCTCCGACATACGAATGCCGAAGCTCGACGGCATGAGCCTGCTCCGGAGGATCCGGAAGCTCTCCCCCGAGACGCGCGTCATCATGATCACGGCCTACGCCGAGGTGAACGATGCGGTCGCCGCGCTCAAGGCGGGTGCGGTCGACTACCTGACCAAGCCCTTCGATCTGGAGGAGATCAGGCTGCGGGTCCGCCGGATCGCCGAGCGCCGGCGGCTCGAGGCCGAGCTGGGAAGTGCCCGACGCGCGCTGGTCGCACGGGACCCGGGCTTGGTCATCATCGGACGCTCGCCGCCCATGACGCGCCTATTGGGGTTGATCGAGACGCTCGCACAGAGCGACGCCCCGGTGCTGATCACCGGTGAGAGCGGTACTGGAAAGGAGCTCGTGGCCCGTACGATCCACGATCTCTCCGAGCGGCGGGAGCACGCGTTCGTCGCGGTCAACTGCGCCGCGTTCCCCGAGACGCTCCTCGAGGCCGAGCTGTTCGGCCACGAGCGCGGCGCCTTCACCGGCGCGGTCAAGTCGCGCGAGGGCCGGTTTGAGGCGGCCGCGGGCGGGACGCTCTTCCTCGACGAGATCGCGGAGATCCCGCCGATGGCCCAGGCCAAGCTGCTGCGCGTGGTGCAGGAGGGCGTGGTGGAGCCGCTCGGGACCAACCGTCGAGTCCCGGTCGACGTCCGCCTGATCTCGGCCACGCACCGCAACCTGCGGGAGCGGATCCGCGACGGTACCTTCCGCGAGGATCTCTTTTACCGGCTCAACGTTCTGGATCTCGTCATCCCGCCGCTCCGGGACCGACGCGCCGATCTGCCGATCCTCGTCGAGCACTTCCTGCAGCGGGTGCATCCGCCTGGTAAAGAGAAGCCGACGATCTCGCCGCGCGCCTGGGCCGCGCTGTCCGAGCACCCGTTTCCCGGTAACGTCCGGGAGCTGGAGCACGCGATCGAGCGTGCGGTGGTGCTGTCGCGCGGGCGGGAGATCGATCTCACCCATCTCCCGGAGGACATCGGCGGGCCGCGGGGTCGCGCCGAGGGCGGACCGCGAGACGAGATCCGGCCGCTGTCCGTCGCGATGAGAGAGTTCGAGCGGGAGTGTCTGCTGCGGGCGCTCGAGCAGTCGTCGGGGAGGAAGGCCAGGGCCGCCGAGCAGCTCGGCATCTCGCGAAAGAACCTCTGGGAGAAGTTGCGCGCTCACGGTCTGCAGGACCCGACGCGACGCTGAGTCACTGCGGCGTAACCGCGTCGCTGCAACCCGTGCAGTGAAGCACGGCATGCCGCCTGCACTCGATCCCGGCGAGCGCTTGCGCGTCGACTTCGAACGCGCCACGCTGACGCACATCGGGATCTGATCGAGAAGAGAGTGGAGGCTCGAGCTATGGAAGGGGCTGTCGTCTGGCTGACCGGTATCCCGGCGACGGGCAAGACCACCGTGGCGAGCGTTCTTCGCGACGAGCTCACCAGCCGCGACGTCCCCACCTTGATGCTCGACAGCGACGACCTGAGGCGGGTGATGACGCCGGCCCCGACGTTCAGCGAGGCCGAGCGCGACGTCTTCTACGCGACGATCGGGCACGTCGCGGCGCTCGCGGCCCGGGGCGGCTCGGTCGTGCTCATCGCTGCGACCGCGCCGAAGCGGGTCTACCGCGATCGCGTGCGGGCCAACGTCGACAACTTCGCCGAGGTCCTCCTCATCTGCGATCCGGAGGTCCTGGAGCTCCGCGACATCAAGGGCCTCTACGCGAAGGCGAAGGTGGGCGAGATCCACGATCTCCCCGGCTACGATCTGCCCTACGAGGATCCGCGAACCCCGGAGCTGATCTTCGACACCGGCCGTACTTCGGCGGCGGAGATCGCCATGGCGATCCTCCGGCTCCTCGAGAAACGCGCCGAGGGCGGATTTACAGCAGATCGTCCACACGTTCGGGCGTGAACGTCTGCCCGGCCAGGAGCCGCTCGGCGAAGCGCAGGATCCGATCCCGCACCGACGGTGAGACGTCCGGATACCAGGCGGGGCTGGCCAGGACGAGCGCGCGCCAGGCGTAGAAGGGCGCGACGATCTCGAGGAGGTCGTCATCGCCGGTGGCGGCGAGATAAGTGCGGAAGAAGACGTCCCACGTCTCGCGGAGCGCGCCCGAGAACCGTTCGCGCTCGTCGAGCGCGAAGAACAGATAGTTGATCGTCAGGCAGGTGACGTCGTCCGCGGGATCCCCGGCCCCGCCCCGGCTGGCGTCGAGGACCGAGAAGTCGGCCTCGTCGCGGAAGAGGATGTTGAAGGGATGGAAGTCGCCGTGCGTGCGCCGGGCGCGGTGCTCGTAGTCGCGGAGGCGCCAGCGCCAGTCGACGGCGAGGTGCTCCAGGGCTCGCAGGCGCGCGGGCGTGGCCACCGGATCGCCCGGCGGATAGCCGTCGATCAGGCCGAAGATGCCCTCGCCGTGTCCGACCGTGTCGCGGATGGCGCGCCGGTGCTCGAGCGGGGTCGCGGGCTCGGCGTGGAGGTCCGCGAGGTAGTGCGCGAGGGCTTCGGTGCGGGCCAGGTCGGCCGTCGACGTCACCGCGAGGTGGGCCATCCGCTTGAGATCCCTCGCGTAGAGCTGGCCCTCGACGTACTCGGTGACCAGGAACGGCTCGCCCCCGGCGATCGACACCATGGTGCCGTCCTCGGCGAAGGCCCCGAGGTCGATCGCGCCGATGTGCCTCGGGATGTGGGCGAACTGGTCGAAGGAGAGCGTCATGTTGCCGATCCGGTCGGCCCGCCGATCGTGCCCGTAGTGGTCGGGGCCCATGGTCCTGAGCACCACATCGCGGGCGCGTCCGCTCTCCAGGTAGGTCGCGCGGAGGGGCCGCCCGTAGCCGTGCGCCTTCAGGCCCTCCTGCACGCCCGCCCCGAGCGGCGCCAGCGAGACCAGCACCGCTTCGGGGTGGCCGTGGTTTCGGAGGTACTCCTCGATGCGCGAGGGGACGATCCGAGCGGTCGTCTTCTGTGCGTCGAACGCCAGCGTCGTCATCGGGTGCTCCTTCCTCCTCAGGTGACGTGCGGGAGGTCCCACGTCTCGAGGGTCTTGATGTACTGGGCCCGCTCGAAGGCCTCCGGGTCGTCGCACCTGGCCTGGCTGAGCAGGCCGCGCAGCTCGGCGATCGAGCCGAACTCGTGGGCGGCCATCCACGAGCGCATCGCCTGCTCGATCGTTCGCACGTGCTCGACGCCATGGGTGAGCAGCGTGCTGCACAGCTCGACCACCGACGCGCCGGCCAGCAGCATCTTCACGACGTCCTCGCCGGAGTGGACGCCGCCGCTGGCCGCCAGATCCAACTTCAGGCGCCCGAAGAGGATCGCCATCCAGCGGAGCGGAAGGCGCAGCTCCGGCGGGGTGGAGAGGAGGAGGCGGGGTCGGACCTCCATCCGCGAGAGGTCGATATCCGGCTGATAGAAGCGGTTGAAGAGGACCAGACCGTCGACACCGGTGCGCTCGATCCTTCGGGCCATGTTCGCCATGTTCGTGAAGAACGGGCTCAACTTGACGCCGATCGGGATCTTCACCTCGGCGCGGATCGCTTCGATGGTGGAGAGATAGGCGGCCTCGACCTCGGCGCCCGTGCGCTCGAGATCGGTCGGCACGAAGTAGAGGTTGAGCTCGATCGCGTCGGCGCCGGCCTCCTCGACCAGCCGGGCGTACTCGACCCACCGCAGGTGCGGCTCTCCGTTCATGCTGGCGATGATCGGAATGTCGACCGCCTTCTTTGCGCGCTGGACGTGGTCGAGATACTCGAGCGGACCCAGGTTGAGGGCCGTGGTGTCGGCCATCTGCGCGAGCGTCTCGGCGTAGCTCCCGCCGGCGGTGAGGAAGCGATGGAGCTCGCTGCTCGTGAGGGTGAGCTGCTCCTCGAACAAGGAGAACAGGACGACAGCCGAGATCCCCGCGTCCTCAAGTCTGCGGATGTCGCCAATCTTTCGCGAGAGTGGGCTGGCGGCGGCGACCAGGGGTGTCCGCAGGGACAACCGCAGGTACTCGGTTCTCAGCGTCATGACCACCGTCGTCCGCAAGGCCCGTGCCGTGAGCCTGTCGTTCTGAATTGTTCCAGAACGTTCCATGGTGGTAGCGACAGGTGTGCTCGAGATCCTGCTGGCCGATGACGAGGCCTCCATCCGGTTGACCGTGAGCGACAGCCTCAGGGACCACGGCCACCGCGTCGTCGAGGCCAAGAATGGGAAGGAGGCCAGCGAGCGCCTGGCCGCCGAGCGTTTCGATCTCCTGATCAGCGACGTGCGCATGCCCGAGCTCGACGGGATGGCGCTGTTCGAGATTGCGCGCACCGCGAGCCCCACGACCGACGTCATTCTCATGACCGCTTACGGCGAGGTGGAGCAGGCGGTGGCGGCCCTGAAGGAGGGCGCGATCGACTACCTGACGAAGCCTTTCGACCTCGACGAGCTGATGCTGCGCGTCGGGCGCATCGAGGAGCGGAGGCGGCTGGAGAACGAGCTCGAGAGCGCGCGGGCTGAGCTGCGCGGGATGGCGACGGGCGACATCATCGGTCATTCGCCGGCGATCAAGCGCCTGCTCGAGATGATCGAGACCATCGCACAGAGCGAGGCTCCGGTGCTGATCAGCGGTGAGACCGGCACCGGCAAGGAGCTGGTGGCGAAGCGCCTCCACGAGCTCAGCGCCCGGTCGGAAGGACCGTTCATCGCGGTCAACTGCGCGGCCTTCCCCGAGACGCTGCTCGAGGCCGAGCTCTTCGGCCACGAAGCGGGTGCGTTCACCGGAGCGGTCAAGAAGCGCGACGGCCGCTTTGCCGCCGCGCACGGGGGGACGCTGTTGCTCGACGAAGTGGGCGAGATCCCGCCGATGGCGCAGGCCAAGCTGCTGCGGGTTCTGCAGGATGGCATGGTCGAACCGCTCGGAACCAACGAATCGATCAAGGTCGACGTTCGCGTGCTCTCCGCGACCCACCGCAACCTGAAGGAGCGCATCCGGGAGAACCTGTTCCGAGAGGATCTCTACTACCGGCTCAACGTGCTCGACCTGTCGATCCCAGCGCTCCGCGATCGTGAAGGCGATCTGCCGATCCTGGTCGAGTACTTCCTCCAGCGCTTCTCCCGCGGAAAGGAGACGCCCTCGATCTCGCCGCAGGCGTGGGCCGCGCTCTCGAGGCACCCGTTCTACGGGAACGTCCGCGAGCTCGAGCACGCGACGCAGCGGGCGGTCGTCTTGTCGCGTGGCAAGGAGATCCAGCTCGAGCACCTCCCGGAGGAGATCGCGGGCGGGCGGGCGGAGGCGAAGGCATCACCGGCGACCGGGATCCGGCCGCTGGCCGTCGCCATGAAGGAGTTCGAGCGCGAATACCTGCTCCGCGCGCTGGAGGCGGCCGAAGGCAAGAAGGCGCGGGCGGCCGACATGCTCTCAATCTCGCGCAAGAACCTCTGGGAGAAGTGCAAGGCGCTGGGAATCTCCGACTCCGAGAGCTGAGGCCGTGGGTACGGCTCAGGTCCAGGAGGTCGCTCAGCTCGTCCTCGGGCGGCTCGCCGAGGGGGCGTCGCTCGCCGAGGTGCTCGGTCTCGTCGTCGAGGGGGCGGAGCGCGAGACCCTGGGCGCGTGCCTCATCTCGCTCGAGGGTCCGGAGGGACGGATCCGCTACGCCTCGGCCACACCAATCCCCGAGGACGTCGTCGTAGAGGTCGAGGCGGGCCGCGTCCCGGGGGCGGAGGTCCGGTGGGAGGCGATCCGCGATCGAGCGCGGGCGCTCGGCGTGTTCCTCATGGTCGGCGGCCAGCAGCCGGAGCAGATCTCGGCCTGGGCGCTGCTCTCCGGGATCGCGATCGAGCGCAAGCGTCGTGAGGACGAGACGCGCGCTCGTGAGTCGCAGATCGGCTCCGTGATGGAGGCCGTCCTCGACGGCATCATCACGATCGATCACCGCGGGATCGTCGAGTCGTTCAATCGAGCCGCCGAGAAGCTCTTCGGATACACGGCGGCTGAGGTGATCGGGCGAAACGTCTCGATGTTGATGTCGGCTGCGGACGCCCACCAGCACGACGCGTATCTCCACCGCTACCTCACCACCGGGAAGAAGCGGATCATCGGAATCGGACGCGAGGTCGTCGGGAAGAGGAAGAGCGGGGATCTGGTGCCGATCGATCTCGGCGTCAGCGAGTTCCGGGTGGGCAACGCCCGCAAGTTCACCGGGATGATCCACGACCTCACCGCGCGCAAGAAGCTGGAAGCCGAGCTCCTCCGCTCGCAGAAGCTCGAGGCGATCGGGACGCTCGCAGCCGGAGTCGCGCACGACTTCAACAACCTGCTCATGGGGATCGCCGGCTGCGCTTCGATCGCGCTGAACAAGCTGCCGGCGGACTCTCCGTCGCGGGTGTATCTCGACGAGGCCAAGGCGGCCTGCGAGCGGGGCGGACAGCTCACTCGCCAGCTGCTGGCGTTCAGCCGCCGTGCGCCCTCCGAGATGCGCCCCATGTCGCTCAATGATGCGGTGCTCGGCACCGAAATCATGGCAGCGCGCTTGATCGGCGCGAAGGTCGAGCTGGTGACCGAGCTGGCCGTCTCGGCGGGGACGATCCTCGGAGACCTGGCGCAGATCGAGCAGATCCTGATCAACCTGGTGGTCAACGCCCGGGACGCGATGGACGCGGGCGGCACGGTGACCGTCCGGACCCGGGACGTCAATCTGCCGCGCGGGCAGTATGCGTGCCTCGAGGTGGAGGACGTTGGTTGCGGGATGGACGGGGCCACCCAGGCTCGCATGTTCGAGCCCTTCTACACGACCAAGGGTCCGGACCGAGGGACCGGCTTGGGACTCTCCACCGTCTTTGGGATCGTGGAGCAGCACCGAGGATTCATCGAAGTGGAGAGCGAGCTCGGACGGGGCACCACCGTCTCTGTGTTCTTTCCGCGGATCGACGCGTCGACCTCGGACGCCTGACCTCGGCGTCGCTCCGCTCACGCAGAAGCCGCGCCACCGGTGGCATGGGCGTTGCGAGCGCTCGGGGGCGAAGGAGGAGACCCATGGCTCTCACCGTCCGCGAGATCATGAACAGAGAGCTGTACGCGACCCAGGCGACCGAATCGGTGACCAGCGTGCTCCACGACCTGATGGCCCTCGGGGTCGGCGGCTGTCCGGTGGTCGACGCGGAGAATCGGCCGATCGGGGCGGTATCGACCCGCGACCTGTTCGGCTCGGACGAGCTGACGCCGATCGGAGAGGTGATGAGCTCGCCGTGCCTGGTCGTCCACGAGACGGCCTCGATCCGAGAGGCCGCGCGCTTGATGGCGGAGGCCGAGGTCCACCGGATCGTGGTGATCGACGGCGAGCGGGCGGTGGGCATCGTCTCGTCGCTCGACGTGGTGCGCGGGCTGCTCGGGATGCCGACTCGTCACCCGAATACGTTCCCGCACTACGACGTCGAGACCGGGATGGTGTGGACCGACGACTATCCGCTCGACCACGCGCACGTGGAGGCCGCGCCCGACGGACCTGGCGTCGTGCTGTTGATCCGCGGGGGGGCCGGCAAGGCCGAGACGATCATCTGGGGCGAGGCGGCCGAGAACGTCCGCGACCGGTTGCTCGAGTATCTGCACACGAAATCGGGTGGCTCGACGGTCATCTCGTACTGGAGGGACCGCGGCGAGCTCCGCTTCCGCGCCGCCCAGTCCGAGGATCCCGCCGAGTGCGAGGCGGCGCTCGAACACCTGGTGCACGACGACATCGCGCTCGCCTGAGCTTCGGACGCTACCCGCGCGGCCGGCCGTAGAGCTCGCCGGCACGCTCGGGCTCGGACAGCTGGCTCGCGAGGAACTCCCAGAGCACGGCCACCCGGGGCACGTCCCGCAGCGCCCGGTGTCCCACCAGCCAGAGGTCTTCGGCGGGGAGCGCCGCCCAGGCCTGCTTGAGGCGCGGGCCCGGTAGCACCGGGACCAGGTCGCGGACGAAGCGGTAGGGCTCCGCCGCCAGCGCCACGCCCAGCCCTGCGGTGGCCGCGGCAAGCTGACTTGCAAAGTGACTGGTGCGCAGGACCGGCTCGATCGCGCCGCAGTACGTCGCCAACCAGCGCGCGGAGGCGAGGTGCGCCAAATCGTGGTCCCACGCGATCCAGCGGGCGTCGCTCATCCGGCGGAGGCGGCCCAGCGACTTGGCGTACGACGCTGAGGTCATCGGGATCGACCGCGTGGTCACGAGCTTCTTCACCACCAGATCTCCGCTCTTCGGTCGGGTAGTCCGGATGGCGAGGTCCGCCTCGCGGCGGGTCAGGTCGGCGTAGGCGATGCTGGCGTCGAGCTCGATCCGCACGTCGGGATGGAGCGGATGGAAGCGGGCGAGGAGCGGCGCGACGAAGGCGTCGGACACGCCGGGCGGCGCGGTCAGGCGGACCACGCCCTCCGCCTTCGTCTCCATCGCGCCCATCGCGCCGAGGAAGCCGGCCATCGCCCGCTCCATCTCCTCGGCGGCGGGGATCATCGCCTCGGCAGCGGCGGTCATCACCGTGCCCTCGCGGCTGCGATCGAAGAGGTGCATGCCGAGCTCGGCCTCGATCCGGTTGAGGCGGCGGCTCACGGTGGACACGTCGAGGCCGAGGCGGTCGGCCGCGCCGGCCAGCTGACCGCTGCGCGCCACCGCGAGGAAGACGCGCGCGTGGTCCCAGTCGAGCTCCGAGAGGTCTGGGGCGTGCATCGGCACATCTTGCGATGGTGCAACATGGCATTGCAACACATCGCCTAGACATGCATGAACGCAAACACCATCCTGGGCCCATGAACAGCCCAGAGACACCGCTTCACGTCGTCGCCGGCGCCGGTCAGATCGGGCCGCAGGTGGCGGAGCGGCTCCTCGCCCGCGGCCTGCGGGTGCGGATGCTCCGCCGCCGTCCCTTCCAGGGCGCGAGCGGAATCCCCGCCGGCTTGGAGACAGCCTCGGTCGATCTCTGCGATCCGGCGGCCGCCGCCGAGGCGATGCGCGGGGCCGAGGTGGTCTATCACTGCGCGAACCCGGCCTATCACCGCTGGGACGAGCTGTTGATGCCGCTGACGCGCGGGATCGTCGAGGGCGCGACCCGGGCCGAGGCTCGGCTGGTCGCACTCGACAACCTCTACATGTATGGCACCCCGAGCGACGGCGTGATGCGAGAGGACTCACCGCTGGCGCCCCAATCGCACAAGGGCGAGCTGCGGGTCGAGGCCGCCGAGCTCATGCTCTCCGCCGACCGGCGCGGTGACCTGCGCGTCGCGGTGGCGAGGGCCAGCGATTACTTCGGGCCGGGTATCACGCTGACCTCGCTCTTCGGAGATCGCTTCTGGCGGCGCCTGATCGGCGGCGCCCGCACGGTGGAGTGTCTCGGCGATCCCGATCAGCCCCACGCCTACTCGTACGGGCGCGACGTGGCCGACGGCCTGGTCACGCTCGGCACCACGCCGGCCGACGACGCCTATGGCCGGGTCTGGCATCTGCCGGTGCTGCCCGCCGAGCCGACGCGCGCCTGGATCGAGCGCTTCGCCCGCGAGGCCGGGCGCTCACCCAGGATCACGACGATGTCGCCGCTCATGCTCAAGATCGTCGGGCTCTTCATCCCGGAGGCGAGCGGCGTGCCCGAGATGATCTACCAGTGGAAGGGACCGTTCATCCTCGATGACTCGGCCTTCCGCGCGCGCTTCGGCGCAGCGCCCACACCCGTGGACACCGTGGTGCGCGACACCGTCGCCTGGGCGAGGGAGGCCTACCGGCGGCGCGCGGCGGCCTGAGCAAGGGCGTCGCGTTTCGGGTCGCTCGGCACGATCACCCTGCCGCCGTGCGCGCGGGTGCGTCCACCAGGTCCGCGCGGGCGGCGCGGCGCGCCTCGTACTGCGCGAGCGCCCAGATGGGGAAGTAGCTCTTGTAGAGGACGTAATCGAGGAGCGCCGTGTGGAAGAAGATCCCCGCCGGATCCTGCTTCGGCCACTCGCCGTTCTCGAGCTGCATCTCGGCCAGGTACCCGGCGGCGCGCTCGACTGCGTCCCACGTGGGGTCGGCGGCCTCGATGAGCGTCGAGAGCGCCCACGCCGTCTGCACCACCTGGCTCTCCTTGCCCTCGACGTACTCGCGTCGCGTCAGGTCCTTGCGCTCGGACCAGCCACCGTCGTCTCGCTGCCGCGCCAAGAGGTAGCCGCAGGCCCGTCGGATCGCGGGATCCTGCGGCGGTGAGCCGGCGGCCAGCAGGCCGCGCACGCCGAACATGGTGCCGTAGATGAAGTTGACGCCCCAGTTGCCCTCCCAGGACCCGTCGGGATTCTGGAGGGTGCGGATCCGCTCGCCCCCGCGTGCGATGGCGCGGTCGAGCTCGGCCGTCAGCACGGTGGGGAAGCGCTCGCGGAACTCGGCCAGCGCGGCCACGCAAGACGCGGTGCACTCGACGTAGGAGTGCTCAGTCATCGAGTCGCCGAACATCTCGGCCGGGTTGAGCCACTCCAGCGAGAACTGGACGCGGCGGGCCTCGTAGCTGCCGAAGCCACCGTCCCCGTTCTGGCACTGGAGGATGAACCGGGCCGCCGAGACCAGGTCCTCCTTGCTGGCCGTCGACTGCGGGCTCTCGAGCCGCGCCAGGAGGGCCTCGGCGGTGCAGTCGCTGACCGGCCAGCCGTGCCATCCGCCGGCGAAGCAGAAGCCACCCTTGGGATCGAGCCGGTAGTGGAGCGACTCGTCGCCGAAGCTGTTCTTGATCTGGTTCTGCGCCAGGAAGCGATCGGCGCGCTGGAGCATGCGATCGACGTCGGCGTAGGGACGCGCCGCGACCAGCGCCTGCACCACGAAGCCGGTGTCCCAGGTGGCGCTGCGCGCGCCGGTGACGCGCAGGCCGTCGACCTCGTCCTCCCAGATCCAGCCCTCGAAGCGCTCGAGCGCCAGCTTCACGTCGGGATCCTCGGGATCGGACAGCCAGAGCGCGACGATGTTGAGGAGCCCGCTCACCGGCGAGATGCTGGTGTGCGAGCTGGTCTTGAGCTCGTAGCGGATGTGCTCGCGCATCTCGTCGAGCACCGCCTTGGTGCGGCTCTTCAATCGCGGCAGCTTCTCGAACGCCTTCATTGCCTGGTAGGCGACCTTCAGCGGCGCCGAAGGCGGCGTGAAGATCTCCTGCGCGCGGAGCTGCGTGCGCGCCTTCTTGAAGTCGACGTTCTCGTAGCCCTCCGGATAGAGCTCCTTGCGCAGCGCGCGGATCAGCGAGGTGCAGTGGGTCTGGAACTTCGACGCGTAGATGGTCGCCATCCCCAGATAGATCATCCGCGTGTGGCAGTAGTAGCGGGACGGGTGGAGCGGGCTCCACTTGGGGAGCAGCCAGGCCTCAGGCAGCACCGGGTTGGCGCCCGACCAGTCGTAGAGGTTGAGCATTGCCAGCCAGAACTTGCCCCAGCTCGGGATCTGGGCGACGCCGCCCTCGCGGCAGATGAAGCGGCCCGCGTCTCGGATCAGCGGATCGTCGGGCGCGACGCCGAGCAGGCGGGCCGCCACGTACACCAGCGCGGTGACGAACAGGTAGGGCTCGGAGAGCCACTCGTGCATGCCCCAGGCGCCCCCGGGGAGGCGCGTCTTGGCGAACTGCTTGAGGATGCGGCGGCGGCGCCCCTCATCGAGCGGAATATCGAGGAGGTGACAGACGATCGCGTACTGCGCGGCCAGCATCGGGCACCACACGACCTCGCCCTCCCAGGAGCCGTCGTCGCCCTGGTGCGCGCCGAGGGCCTCGGTGCCGCGCCGGAGCGCCTCCAGCGGATCGCGCTGCTGCTTGCGAGAGGCCGCCTCGAAGAGGGACGGGTGGTCGACGACCTCGGCCTTCGGCATCGAGACGCGCAGCGCCGAGCCGTAGTATTCCTGGACCGACTTCGCCACGTCCTTGGTGGGCTCGGGGTTGGCCAGGTGGAGCGCGCCGGTCACCAGCCAGCGGATGCGATCGCCGAGCTCGCCGGTCACGTCCTTCACGTGATCCCAGTGGCCGGTGCGGAAGCCCTCCTGCACCAGGTTCTGGGCGCAGTTGCCGACCGCCGAGAGGAACGACCACCCGAACGCCAGCCCGTTCGAGTTCTGGCCGGCCAGGAAGCCCATGGTGCGCATGCGCTCCGCCGGGTTCCGGCGCCACATCTCGAAGATCGCGCGGCGGATCTCCACCGTCTCGTCCGACGGATCGGCGAAGACCTCGTACAGCGCGATGGCCAGCATCTCGGGGACGCGGCTCTTGAGGAGGCGGTCGCGGCGGTAGGCAGAGAAGCTCTTGGCATCGGCGAGCGTCACGGCGTCGCGGAAGCCGAGCGTCATGCCGACCGCGGTCAGCGGGTGGTGGTGGCCGACGGCGTCGCCGATCAGCGCCAAGCCTTCGCGCCCGAACTCGATCCGCGGGCGGATCTGGTTGGCGGCCCATGCGATCGATCCCTTTTCGAGCGCGCGGCGGAAGGCGGGGCGGAGCTCCTCGGGCATCACGGTCCGGAAGCCCTCCCAGAGCACCGCCTGCTTGTTGCGGTTCACCGGGATCGAGATGGGGACGTCGAGGCAGAGGCGGATGCGATCGTGCGCGATGCGATAGGCGAGCACGGGTCCGGGGCCGCCCAGGAACACGTGACCGAAGCCCTCGAAGGGCATGCGGGCGTCCTCGAGCAGGATGCCTGCCATGCGGGAGTAGGAGACCACTTCGCGCTCGATGCCGAGCGAGTCATGTCCGATGGAGGCCTTGCCGCTGGCGCCGATGATCAGCTCGACGCGGATGGTGAACGTCTTGGCGGCGCGCGTCTGGTAGGTGAGGTGCTGGCCGTTGATGCGGGTGGCCTTGGCGTACGGGAGGTACTCGATCAGATCACTGGCCTCGCAGCACGCCCGAAGGCGCTCGACCAGCCGCGAGTGCTCGACTGCGAAGCCGTATACGCCGGCCTCGTACGGCAGCACGATCGGAGCGGTGCCGTCGTCGGGGAACACGGCGAAGCCGCGGCCGCTCTCGTACGGAACCTCGGGCGCGACGTCGACGCCGAGGTCACGCAATATCTGATACGCGGTCGGGTGCAGCCACTCGCCGGCCAGCCGCTCCGAGGCCTGCGGGTTGGCCTCGAGCAGGAGGACGCGCTTGTGCTTCTCGGCGAAGGCGAGGGCGGCCACGCATCCGCAGGGGCCGGCACCGATGATCGCGACGTCGTACGTATTCGCCATGGGTCCCTCAGATCGAGGCGAGGAGCCTCGCCGCCGTATGCCTCACCACCTTCTTCTCGCTGAGCTGGACCGCCCAGTCGAACAGGGGTGAGGCGGCCGCCCGCCGAAAGAGTGCGCCTCCCAAGAAGGAGGCTTGGAAGGCGAGCTTGCAGCGCCGCTCGTAGGTCGCGAGCGCGTGCCGCTCGGTGGCGTGGTGGGAGAGGGCGGCGGCCACCGCCTCGGCGGCCAGCATGCCCGACCGCATGCCTTGATAGATGCCCTCGGCCGTCGCTGGATGGGTCATCATGCCCGACTCACCGAGGATGAGCTTCCCCGGTCCGGTCAGATGGCCGACCCGCAGGCTGTAGGCGATCGGGTGGCCCTTCCAGTCGCCGAGCTGGAGCGCGCCCGCGAGCCGCTTCTGGTAGTGCGCGTCGAGGAAGCGCTGGAAGAGCTGCCGCGCGTTCTCTTTCTTGTGCCGCGAGTCCGGGTACGTGATGCCGATGTTCACCACCGTGTCGCTCTCGGGGAAGAGCCAGCCGTAGTAGGGCGCGAGCATGCGGTCGAACGCCATCTCGAGGATGTTGGGCATGAACGGCACGCCCTCCCACCAGCCCATGATGGCGTGAATGATCCGGCGCGAGCCGCGCGGCTTCACACCGAGACGGCAGTGGGCACCTCCGGCGACCAGCGTGTACTCGGCGGTGAACCGACGCCCGTCGCGGGCCTCGAACCCGACCACCCGGCCGTCCTCCTCGATGAGTCGGTCGGCGACCACATGGGGGACGAAGGTGGCGCCGCGCGCGCGCGCCTTCTCGAGCAACACCTGATCGAAGACGCGCCGGTTGCAGACGATCGCCTCGGCGTGGTCGCCGGCCGACTGGATGGCCTCGTGCCCGCGCGGCGTGACGAGGCGGACACCCTTGATAGGGTATGCGTGGCGCTCGATCGTCTCCCAGACACCGAGCTCGCGCAGGACCTTGATCCCCTTGGGCGAGATGCCGCTGCCGCACGTCTTGTCCCTGGGGAAGTCGTGCTTGTCGACCAGCACCACGTCCCTGAGACCGAGCTGGCCGAGGTGCGCCGCGGCTGCCGTTCCGGCCGGGCCCGCACCGATGATCGCGACATCGGCTCGGTACCGGGTTGTCATGCCGCGCCTACCTTTTCCCGCGGGCGCGGAGCCTTGGTCCTCGCCTTCTCCCCGTCGGCCGAGCTCGAGTCCATCCCCGCCATCGAAGGTGCCCTCGGTACCAGGTTACGTCGGGCGAAGTCGGCGTAAGCCTCGTGGATCGCCTTTCGGATCGAGGTCGGCCGCCATCCGAGCTGCTCCTGCGCGTCGTGCACGCTCGGCGTGATGGGATTCGGCTCGAGGTGCAGGATCCGCACACGGCGCGAGCGCACGCCCGCAAGTACCGACGGCATCCGCAGGCGCGGGCGCTGTCGGCCCGAGACCTCCTCGAACAGATGCATGATCCGCTCGATGTCGGCCTGCTCGGTGGCGAACGTATAGCTGTGCCCGCGGCGGCCGCGGTGCATCGCCAGCATCATCCCCTCGCAGATGTCCTCGACCGCCGCGTGGGGCGCTCGGCCCGGGATCCAGCCCAAGAGCCGGCCGTGCGCGTAGTCGAGGAGCATTCGGCCCTCGCGCGACGGCTCGAAGTCGTGGGGGCCGAACATGGGCGGCGCGAGCGCGAGCACGGTGTCGAGCCCGGCCGCCGCCGCTTTGAGGCACTCGTGCTCGATCTCCTGCGTGTCGGGAGCGCCGAGCCGGGCGGCCACCACCACGCGGGCGACGCGGCTGCGCTCGGCGGCCGCCAGCAGGTTCCGCACCTCGGCGGCGCCCTCGTGCGCAGAGTAGATGGTCTCCGCGCCGTCGAGCGCCTTGACCAGATCCGCCTGCACGCGCTCGACGACGAGACCGTCGATCCCGTGCGTGCTCTCGCCGCGGTGCAAGAGGACGCGGACCTCGCGCTGCTCGGCGAGGAGCTTGCGGATCAGGTTCGCGCCCAGGTGCGAGGACGCGCCGGTCACCAGCGTCTTGCCCTCGAAGCGGCGCCAGGTCTCGGGCTCGGCCGCGGGCGCCGCCACCACCTCGACCGCCAGGGGCGGGCAGGGCGGTCGCTCGGGGACGTGCACCTCGATCTCGGCGGCCTCCTCGCGCTCGCTGATGCAGCGCTCGAACAGCGAGAGGAGCGCGCGATCGTCGGCGACGGCCTCGGTGACCTCCTGGAAGAGCCCCATCACCTGCTCGCGAGTGATTCTTGGGGACGCGGCCCGGGCGCAGCGTGTCGCGGCCGTTCTCGACCTCGACGAGCGAGGCGAGCGCCAGCGCCAGCGGCACTGCGCAGAACTGCCGGATGGCGGTGCCCTGCGGCACGGGCCAGAGGCGTGTGTACTCTGCGGCCTTCTCCAGGTGCTTGCGGGCCCGCGCACAGACCGCGCGCACCACGCGCAGCGCCTCCTGGCGCTTCTGGGGCGCCAGCAGATCGCGGAGGTCGACGCCCATCTCGCGGGCGGTGGCCTCGGGAAGGAAGACGTCGCCGCGCTCGAAGTCGACGGCCACGTCCTTGACGATGTTGACCATCTGCAGGCCGAGGCCGAAGGAGACGGCGCGCTCGCGGATGGCGGTGCGCACGCTCTCCTCGAGGACCGGCACCATGTGCTCGAACAGCGCCGTCAGGAGGTTCCCGACCGTGCCCGCGACGAAGTAGCAGTAGCGCTCGAGATCGTCGAGATCGCGCAGCACGAGCTTGCCGGCGGCGTCGGCGCGGGCCGTGTACTCGCGCATGCCGAGGGACATCTCGAGCACGTGGGGCCGGATCGCATCGCGCTGGTGCTTGTCGAGCCGGCGGAAGGAGCGGAAGACCGCGCCCGCTCGGGCCATCAGCTCCTTCTCGGCGTCGAGCAGACCGAGCTCGAGCGCGGTGCTCATGCGCTCGAGCTCGCCTGGATCGACCGTGTCGGCGTTCATGGTTCGATCGAACTGGTCGAAGAGCTTCACGCGATCCTGGGGATCGATCCGCGCCTCGTCCTCGATGGTGTCGACGATGCGGCACAACAGGTAGGCGATCGCGACGGCGTTCCGCAGCGAGTCCGGCAGCGCGTGGATGGAGAGCGCGAAGGTGCGCGACACCTCGGGGAGGAGCCGGTGGCACAGCTCGAGGTCCTCGGGATCGACCGACAGCTCCGCCAACACCTCGTCCTTCGACCGGTACAGCGGCGCGATGGGCTGGAGGAAGAGATCACAAAGACCGCCCACCATCTGGAGGACGCGCGGGTGCTCACCGAGGGCCGGGATCGAGAGGGCGGCCTCACGCCGGCGCTGGATCTCGTCGAGCGCGAAGTCGAGGGATCCGGTGCGCTCGAAGAGCGCCATGACGTCGCGGACGTCCTGCTCGGTGGTCGCCTCGCGGGGTTTGTCGAGGATCGCGATCAGCCAGGCGCGGTCGCGCTCGCTCGCGTGCTCGAGCGCGTGAACCACCAGCGCGCTGCGCTTGCCCTCGCCGACGTCGCTGCCGCGCATCTCGCGGCCCTTGTCGCCGTACAGATCGAGCACGTCATCCTGGATCTGGAACACCACCCCCAGGTGGCCGGCCGCCTCGGCGAGGCCGTCGACGACCTCCTTGGGCATGCCGAGCACTTCGGCCGCGCCCGCCATGGGCAGCGCGAACAGGCCAGAGGTTTTGCCTTCGACCATGCGGAAGTAGTCGGTCATCGAGATGCGCTCGGCGTTCTTGAGCGCGAACTCCCGCTCCTGCCCGTCGATCACGCGGAGCGTGTCGACCAGGACGCGGCGGGCGATCGCCTCGCGACGCACCGCGGGGATCTCGAGGCGCTGCGAGAGCAGGATCGTGTAATAGAACATGGCGTCGCCGAGGTTCACCGCCTGCGGCATGCCGTAGTGGGCCCACACGGTGGCTCGGCCGCGCCGGGTGGTGTCGCCGTCCTGGAGATCGTCGTGCACCAAGGTGGCGTTGTGGAGCATCTCGCAGGTGGCGCCGAGCGCCAGCACCTCGGTGGGGCTGCGGCCGAAGGCCTCGGCCACCAGGAGCGGCGTGAGCGCGCGGAGGCGTTTGCCACCGGTGTCGAGGTGGTAGTCGAGCATGCCGCCCAGCGTGGAGCCGTCGGGGTTGGCGCCGCGCACGACGGTCTCGATCAGCGTCATGATCGAGGGCAGGTGCTCTGCCTGGAGCCGCGAGAAGCGATCCATGACGTCGCCGAGGGGCTTGGGCTCGAGCGAGCCGCCGCGCACCTGGGAGAGCGCGGAGCGGGCCGCCTCCAGGTTGATCTGCTTGAGGTCCGCGATGATCCGCGCGACCTCGCCGACCTCGTCGCCGTCGGCGCCCGCCTCCACCGCGACGTTCCGCGCGTGGAGCCGCATGTGGCCGCTCTGGATGCCCTCGGCCGCCAGCGCGCGCAGGGCGCCCAGGTTCTGGATGAGGCCCACAGACGCCGCGATGCGTGCCAATTGGCCGGCGTTCTCGATGCAAGCCACCTTGCGCACGATCCGGACAGCCGGGTGAACCTTGGCGACGCCGCCGACGGTCCCGACCGCCATCGGGATCTCCATCCGGCCCACCAGCCGATCGCCCTCGACGCGCCACCGCGCCATCGCCGTGTAACGACCGGAGCGGGCCGCGAAGGCGTGGGCGCCCGCCTCGACGGCGCGCCAGTCCTGGCCGAACGCCAGGAGCACGGCGTCGACGCCGTTCATGATGCCCTTGTTGTGGGTGGCCGCGCGGTAGGGATCGCGCTCGGCGAAGACGGAGGCCTCCTCGATCTGCCGGGCCAGGAGCTCGCCGCTCTCGGCGCCCTTCTTCTCCAGCGCGGAGAAGAGCACGGAGCCCTCGACCTTCACAGTCCGGCGATCGTTGAGGTTGCTGAGGATGCGCAGCCCGACGCGTCCGCTCGACAGGTCGGCGAGCCGCGGCGCCAGGCGCTCGCACATGGTGTTGATCGCGTTGGCGCCCATGGCGTCGCGCACGTCGGCCACCAGGTGGACGACCAGCATCGGGCCGAGCGGATCGCTCGGGCCCATGGGATCGAGGCGTCGCACCTCGAGGTCGAACGCCCCGCCTCCGGCGGCCACCAGGCTCTTGTGGTGGCTGTTGGCGAGCGCGATCAGCTCGGCCTTGGCCTCCAGGATCCGGTGGGAGGCCTCGTCGTGATCCGGGACCTCGAGGATCTGCACCTGCCCGATCATGTGGGGCGGGCTGACCTCGGTGACGATGCCGCCGCCCGAGCGCATCAGCTTGGCGGCGTGGCTCGAGGCGGCCACCACGCTCGGCTCCTCGATCGCCATCGGGACCAGCACGTCCGTCCCATCGATGGTGAGGTTCACGCAGACGCCGAGCGGCACGCCGAGAACCCCGAGCGCGTTCTCGACCATGCGATCCGCGTGCACGTCCGAGAGGCCGAGCTCGCCGGACAGCACCAGCAGCTCCTCCTCCGACAGCGCCGCGATCTCGGCGATCTCCGCCCGCCTCGCCTTCAAACCCAACCTGTAGAATCCCGAGAGTTCTGAAGTCATGATTTGGCGCGTCACTCGTCGTCGACCTGGCCGTCGACGTCAAGGGTCTGGTATGGGCGCGCCGTGCGGTTCCCGCTCTTCTGTTCAGTCGTAGTCGTCACTTTTGTCGGTCAGATGTCGGTTGCAGAAGCGAGCAGTGCTCAGCTGATCGGCGTCACGCCTCGGGCGATGGCCTTAGGGGGTGCCTACACGGCGGCGGCGAACGACGCCGCCAGCCTGGTGTACAACCCTGCCGGGCTGCCGCGGGTGGACGGCAGCCTGATCCAGCTGACGTTCCACTTCAGCTTCCCGAACCTGGACTCGACCGATCCGCCCCACGACGTCGGCTACGGTCTCCACCTCGCCTGGAGCCCCACCAGCATCCTGGGCGGTCACCTCGGCCTGGGCTTCTCGATGGTGCTCCCCCACAAGAAGGCGCTCCGCTTCCAGGTCCACCGCTTCGAGGATCCGTACTTCGTCCTCTACGAGAACAGCATCGACGTCCTCCAGATCCGCGCCGGGATCGCCTACGACATCCTCGACATCGTCTCGATCGGCGTGTCCGGCATGCTGCTCGCCGGGCTCGACGGACAGGTCACGCTGGTCACCCCTTTCCAGGACGCCGACATGGTCGACGACACCCAGCGCACCGTGCTCGAGCTCCGCGCCGTCCTCCCCAACCAGGCCTTCTTCAACGCCGGCATCCAGGTCCATCCCACCTCGCGCCTCACCCTCGGCCTCACCTTCCAGCAGGAGACCTACGTCCCCATCCAGCTCCCGATCGACTTCTCCCTCCAGAATCCTCGGCCTCACCGTGCAGACCGTCGCCAACCTCGACGTCAAGGTGAAGTACACGCCCCACCACCTCGCCTTCGGCGCCGCCTACCAGATCACCGACGACCTCCTCGTGACCGCCGACCTCGACTACGCCCTCTACTCCCACTACCAGGTCCCCACCGGCCTGGTGAACCTCGAGGGCGGTCTCGAAGGCATCGTCCTCCTCCCGCCCCGGGCCCCCAAGCTCAGCCTGCGCGATCTCTGGATCCCCCGCCTCGGCGTGGAGTGGCGCCCGATCAATCTGATCACGCTCCGCGCCGGCTACTGCTTCTTCCGCTCCTTCATCCGAAGCTCCAACGCCCCCATCCTCGACAGCGACAAGCACGCCGTGAGCCTCGGCGTGGCGTACGCGCTCGGAAAGCACTTCCTCGACGAGGGCCAGGCGCTGGACCTGACGGCGTCGGGGCAGGCGTTGATCTATTCGAACCGCGAGCTCGCCGGCGAGCACGTGGCCGGCCAGGTGTTCAGCACGACCTTCGGCGCGGAGCTGAAGTATTAGCGGCCTCGCACGCGCGCGTGTGCACACGTCGGCGGAAGGATGGAGAGCGCCTCGGCGTGGGGCTTTGGAGGCACCGCATCGCATCGCGCTCCTTCTCAGCCGGGGTGCCCGTCTTCCGAGCGAAGGTGAGCGGCGCGCACTTCGTCCGGTGGCGCGCGCGTTCGCTTTCCGCTTTTGGCTCTGACGCGGCCGACTCCTCGAGGCCGGCCTTCACTTCGAGCACGGAGATTGGCCCGCCGCCGGAGACCGGGTGCAGGCGACGGTCAAAACACGTCGTCGAGGTGGTTGAGGACGGCGGCGCAGGTGGCGTTGTCGGGGACGCGCTTCATGACGAAGGTTCGCGCCTCGGGGTCCTCCTTGCGGCGGGTCTTGGGCTGTTTGCGGAGCATGCCGGAGGTGGCGCCGAGGACGTGGAGTCCGGCGTTCCAGTCGACCGTGCCTTCGATGGTGTCCGGGCCGATGACGGTGCCGCTGGCCGTGCTGGACTCCTCGATGGAGGCGTAGATCTCGCCGCCGATGATCCCGTTGACCTCGATGGTGACGCCGGGGTGGCCGTCCTGATCCTCGTCTGCGCCGGCCTCGCCGTAGCACCGGCGGGCCTTGTGCTGCACCAGCGTGAGGCGGTCTCCGGTCGCGGTGAGCTGGATAGGGGACCAGTCGCGGCGGAGCATGCGAAGGAAGCGGGTTGGGTAGGTGGTGCGCACGAACCCACCGAGTGTCTTGGTGGCCAGTCGGCAGGTCTTCTCGCGGTAGAGCAGCGCGCCCCCGTCTCCGGGGCGGATCTCGAGAAGCGAGATGATTTCGGTCTTCTGGGAGATGTCTCCCACCACCGGCATCCTCGTGACGGACTCGAGACGGGCCCGCTTCACCCACCGTCCGGTGAGCTGCGCGGTGGGGTCACCTTCGGCGCGGGCATCGGAGGCGAGGAGCGACGCCGAGAGCAGGATCAACGCGCCGAGCTTGGGTGCATGCATCCGGTTCTAAAACAATGTCGTCGCAGGCAGCATTTCGAGCGACGACTTTGCAGGCTACATGTGAAATCGCGCTACGATCGTGCGGTCACATGAGCAGCGATGTCTTCATGATTCGCAATGGAGATGGCGCGGAGGTCGGTCCGTGCAGTGGCCAGACCATCGCCGTGCTGATCAGCGAGGGCGTGATAACCGCAGACGCGTGCGTGATCTCGGATTCCGGACTTTTGCCGATCACGCAGGTGCCGACGTTCGCCAAGGCGCTCGGCAAGGTCGATGACGCGTCGCCGGCCAGCGTGCTCGCGACCAAGCTGTTCACGTCGGATCTGGTCGCCATGGACGGCGCCGAACCGCTCGAGCTCAACGATCTCGAGGATCCGATCGAACGATCGGAGACGCTCTCGGTCGATCTCCCGGGATCGACGACCTCGGGGACGCTCGAGGAGGTCCTCGGGCCCGAGCATACGATCGTCGATCCTTGGTTCGCCGGCGTACTGATCGAGCTCTGGCGTCGCTCCGAAACCGTGGTGCTCGAGGTCGAGGCCAACGACGTCCTCACCACGATCTACATGCTGGAAGGCACGCCGATGTTCGCGTCGAACGGGACGCTCACCGACACGCTGGGCCGGCTGCTGATCCGGATGGGACGGATCACCGAGGATCAGCTCGAGCAGGCGATCGAGCACTTCATCGAGAACTACGAGGGCACCAACAAGCGCGTAGGTGAGGTGCTGATCGAGCTCGACATGGTCACGCCCGAGCAGATCTCGGAGGCGCTGCACATTCAGACGCGCGAGAAGATCCTCAGCTGCTTCCAGTGGACGCATCTTCGCTACTCGATCAAGCGGGATCCCGAGTCCGTGAAGCGCATGCCGCGGTTCAGCTGTCCGGTGCCGTATCTGCTCGAGGACGGCATTCGCCGCTACTACGACGAGGGCCGGATCGATCAGGTGGTGGAGGGGCTCGCACACTGCTATCCCGGGGTCGAGATCGCGCGCGATCGCGTCGCGGAGCTCCTGGCCGGAGATCCGGAGCACCAGCAGCTGGAGATGCCGGACGACGACGACGAGGGCGCGCTCGCCGATGCCTTCGACGTGCCGCCCAAGGACCGCTCGAACGCGGCGGTGCGCTCACTCTGGGCGGAGGCCTCCTACAAGATGGGCAAGCGGCTCATGTACCACCGGCCGGCCGCCGCCATCGGAAAGCTCAAGCGCGCCGTCAAGCTCAGACCGGAGGCCCTCGAGTACCGGATGCTGCTCACATATATCGAGTACCGGACCTCCAAGGACGCGGATACGCGCGCCGAGAAGGCCAAGGAGGCCCGCGCCTTCGCGGAGCAGGCGCTCCAGCAGGATCGGAAGGCGGCCTCGGCGCACACGATCCTCGGGCACTTCGACAAGCTGGTCGGCAACCTCGGCGGCGCCATCGAGCACTTCCGCCGGGCGCTCGAGCTGGATCCGACGGACCGGGAGGCGAAGCAGGAGTTCCGGCTGTTGCGGAGCGACAGCACCCCAGATACGCCCCGACCTCGATGACGCCCGAACGTTTGCCGATCGACGCAGCCGGTCACCATCGACTGGTGATCGAGCGAGGATCCGAAGGCGCTCTGGTGCGGCTGGAATCGGACGCCGCGCACCACCACTCGGATCTGCGCTGGGCGCTCCTCGCGCACCTCTCGGTGTCGGGGGTGCGTCTGGATCCCGTGACGCGCAGCGCGCGGATCATGGGGGATCGGATCGAGCCGAGGCTCGGCGATCGCGCGCTGACGGTCCTTCGCCCCTTCGAGACCCGTTTCCTGGCCGACAATCTGGCGCCGCACGCGGCGACGGGGAGGACCGGCCCGATCCCCTCGCTGGCCACCGATCTGCACACGCACTTCGCCGGCTGCATCTGCGCCGACGACCTGATGGAGATCGGTGCTGCGGCCGGCGCTGTCTATCCCCGGTGGCTCCTCGAGCGCGCCGGGATCCACGCCGGAGCCGATCTCGAGGTCTCACGGATGAGCCCGGAGATCCGGGCACGCCTAGCGGCGGGGCTGGCCGTCCCGGCCGATCGGCAGCTCACGTTCCGCGAGATGCAGTCGATCTACCGGCTGCGCCAGCCGATCACCAAGATGGCGGCGACCTTCCTCCCGATGGCCCGAAGGATCGCGCTTGACTACGCGACCATGGGCGTCCGGTACGTGGAGCTGTCGCTGCACCAGATCGCGGAGGCTGCGCTCCTCGAGGCGGTTCACCGGGAGATGCCGCGGATCGAGGCGGAGACGGGCGTCCGGATGCGGTTCCTGGCGGCGTTCGGACGACAGGACGATCACGAGTGGATGCTCGATTATCTCGATCGCGTCGCCTCGATCGCAGAGAGCCGCTATCTCGCCGGCATCGACGTGATGGGCCACGAGGTGAACTCGACGCACGAGTTCGCGCCGATCCTCGCGGACTTCGCGAAGCGGATCGAGCGCGTGCGTTCCGGCTTCGTGATCCGCGTGCACGCGGGCGAGAACGCGGCGCACCCCGAGAACGTGCGGGTGGCCGCCGAGGCGATCCGCGGTGCCGCCGTCCAGCTCCGGATCGGACACGGCCTCTACGGCGCGGATGCCGCCACGCTCGCGGTGCTCGAGGAGGTGAAGGCGATCGTCGAGTTCAACCTCGACAGCAACTTCGCGCTCAACAACCTGCAGACGTTCGCGCCCGAGGCCGCGCCGCTGTCGCGGTACCTCGAGGCGCGGATCCCGGCGGTGCTTGGCACGGATGGCTACGGCGTCTATCAGGTGACGCTCGAGGACGAGGCGCGGGCAGCGATGCTGTGCGGGCTCGACGAGGCCGGGCTCGAGCGGATCCGACAGGCCGAGGACCAGTATCTGGCAGGCCGGGAGGCGGCGGAGGGGCAGCTCCCGCGGGTCTTCGCGGTGCCGGCTGACGCCGATCCGTCGGGGCTGCGGTTCGGGCCGGCCGTGGAGGCGCGGAAGCGGGCGCGGATCGAGGCGCGCGATCGGGCGCTCTCGGACGCGCTCCTCGCCATCGGCGCCGAGCGCGTCGATCGACCCGCCGTCGATCGGCTGCTGCGGAAGAAGCGCGCGATCTCCTTCGCCGGCGCCTGGCGGGAGAGCTGGGCCCGGCTGACCGAGGAGGAGCGCGCTGCGATCGAACGCGTGATCACGGAGCTCCTGGCCGCCTGGGATCCGGCGGGCACCGTGCTCCTGACGGGCGGGACGCGCCACGGCGTGGAGGCCGTGGTGCAGCGCCATGGACGCGCGCGCGGCTTTCCCGTGCTGGGCGTGTTGGTGAACGCCATCCATCCCGAGGATCTCGAGGTCGGATCGATCACGCACGCGCTCCTGATCGGGGAGACGATCTACGACAAGGCTGGAGGTCTGTATCGCCTGATCAAGGACCACGACGGCTGGTGTCTGTTCTTCGGAGGAGGCCCGACGGTCGGCGACGAGATCCAGACGGCGGACAATCTCCACCTCCCGCACCTGATGATGGACGGGCCCGGCGGCGCCAGCTCGCTGCATGCGCGGCTCCAGCCGGAGCGCGCCTTCCGGACGGCGGCGGAGGTGCTCGGCAAGATGGCCGCCCACCGGCACGCCGGCGGGCTGCGGCACCTGGGGCCGAACCCGGCGGTCGACGTGATCGCGGTGCGCGGCGGGACCCAGGTGCTCCTGGTCCGCCGCCGGGACGACGCCCGCTCGTTCGCGGGCGCGTGGGCGCTTCCGGGCGGGTTCGTGAAGAGCACGGCGCTGCCACGAATGCCCTGGGTGCCCGGCGCAGAGACGCTGCGGGAGGCGGCCGTGCGCGAGGTTCGCGAGGAGACCGGGCTGGAATCTGAGGAGCGCGATGGGGCAGCTCGTCTTCGCGGGCGAGCGCGAGGGCGGCGGACGGGATCCGCGCGACACGGCGGAGTCGTGGGTTCGATCGAGCGCGTTCTTCGTCGCGGTGGACGCGGAGCTGGCGGCCTCACCCATCGCGGGCGGCGACGACGCGGGTGACGCGCGCTGGTGGCCGCTCGCGAAGCTCCCCCAGCTTGCCTTCGATCACGATGAGATCATCGGCGACCACGTCCCGTGAAAGGTGATCGGGATGTGGTGATCGAACCAGGCCCGCGCGATCGGCCCGCCAGCGAGGGACCGGGCGTCGAACACGGCCAGGTGGGTGGCGTGCCGGCGGGCGTCGTAGACCAGCGTCAGCGCGAAGGCCTCGAGCTCGCCCTCACCGGCCGGCACGATCACCGCCTCGGACGCGCGCTCGTGGCTGTCGAAGGCGAACGCCTCGAAGCCGCCGCTCTCCACGTCGAGGCGCAGAAGGCGGTGGGGCGCGGTCTCCGTCACGATCCAGGCGTAGTGATGGCGGCTCGCCTCCACGGCCGGGTGGACGCGGGGGAAGTCGGCCTGCGGCTCGAAGATCGGCTGGAGCGCGATCGACCTCGCCGCGAGATCGATCTCGGCGCGGCGGTAGCTGCCGCCGCGGACACCGCCGACCTCGTTGCGGCCGATCGCGCGAAAGCTCGAGAAGTCAGGGTAGTGGAGGAAGTCGACGAAGAGCCGGCCGGGCTCCTCGAAGGCGTTTGCGAAGTGCCACTGAAAGAACGGATCGGTCTCGAGCTTGATCGGTCGGTCCGGCCGATCGATCGGCACGATCAGCACGAAGGTGCCGAGCTGGGGACGCCACTGGAAGAGGTCCTCGAACGATCCGAGCTGGAGGAAGAGGCGGGGCGCGCTGGCCACCGCGGGCGGGACGAAAAAGACGAGGTGGTTCTCCGTGACGATGAAGTCGTGGAGCATCGGCGGCGCCTCCAGATCGAAGGTGCCGAGGTGGCGCGCAGGCCCGCAATCGGGGAGCTCGTAGAGCTCGAGCTTGGTGTGCCGGCCGTAGCGGACGCCGTAGGCGTAGGAGGCGCCGCGCTGGGGCACTCGGTGCGGATGCGCGCAGAGCGGGCCGCGGACGACGCCGCCGAGGTCGGTCTCGCCGCGGACGGACAGCACCGAGGGATCGATCCGCGTGGGGCGGGCCGCCTCCATCAGCGCCAGCACCTGCTCCTGCCAGCAGAGCACGTTCGTGTTGGCCGTGTTCTTCCGGCGCCCGGCGTGCACGTTGAGCATCCTGCGCAGCCACGGCGCGGCGCTCCCATAGAGCGGGCGGCCCGCGCTCTGCTCCTCGAGGAGGCCGGTGGTGGGGAGGATGCGGGTGGCGCCCTCGGCGCGGCCGCCCGCGATCCGGATCGCCGTCAGCGCGCCGTCGCCCTCGAACAGGTGGAGATACGGACGCCCGAAGGAGTCGAAGCGCCCCGGGCCCGTGCGGTAGAGCGTCCCCGAGAGCGAGCCCGGGAGCACGCCGTCGAGCGTGAGAGGCTCGAAGCCGTGTGGCCGGGTCAGGTTTTCGGTGCAGATCCGTTCGACCGGCGTCATGGGTCCTGGGGCTTGCCGATGCTCTGGACGAAGTCGAAGCCGAAGCGACCCTTGATGCAGAGGTGCCCGTGGGTGACCGAGGAGTCGACGGGTGAGGTGACCTTCACGATCCGGTTGTCCTGGACGTGGAGCGTCAGCGCGCAGCCGACACCGCAGTACGCGCAGATGGTGTCGACCTGCTTCTGCTCCGCTTCGCGCCACTGATCCTTCTCGCGAAGATCGTGCTCGCTCTTGAACATCAGCGCGCCGGTCGGACACACGCCGATGCAGTTGCCGCAGTAGACGCACGCGGAGTCGGGGAGGGGGACGTCGAGCTCGGTCGAGACGCGGGCGTCGAAGCCGCGTCCGGCGATCGCGATCGCGAAGGTGCCCTGCGCGTCCGTCCCGCAGGCCTCGACGCACTTGTAGCAGAGGATGCACTTGCCGTAGTCGCGGACGTAGAGCTCGTTGTCGATCTTGGTCGGCTGCTCGACGTCGCGCGCGGCCGGGCCGAAGCGCTCGGGCTCTCCGCCGTAGCGCGCGAGATAGCCGGGGATTGCGGGCGCAGTGGAGACGTCGACGGAGGAGGCGATCAGCTCCAGCACCAGCTTTCTCGAGGTCCGCACCCGCTCCGAGTCCGTGGCGATCTTCATGCCGGCCTCGGCCTTCCTGGAGCAGGCCGGCGCCAGGACGCGGGCGCCCTCGATCTCGACCACACAGACGCGGCACACGTTCACCGGCGTCAGGTTCTCCGCGTAGCAGAGGGTGGGCGTGTCGATGCCGAGCGCGCGGCAGGCCTCCAGGATCGTGCTGCCCTCGGGGACGCGCGCGGTCTTTCCGTCGATGGTCAGCTCGATCTGCCTCATGTTCACCCCGGGATGATGTTGAGCTTGGCGACCGCCGACTCGATCGCGCTGGAAGCGGTCTGGCCCAGGCCGCAGATCGAAGCGTCGCGCATCGCCTGGCCGAGCTCCTTCAGCAGGCGTCGCTCGGCGTCGTAGGAGCCGAGCGGGGCCTTCCGCTCCACGCGATCGAGCAGCTCCTCCACGCGGATGGTGCCGACGCGGCAGGGGACGCACTGTCCGCACGACTCGTCGCGGAAGAACTCGGCCATGCGCCGGAGCGTGCCCATCAGGTCGGTGGTCTCGTCGAGCACCAGCACCACGCCGGAGCCGAGCGTCGCCCCAATCTTTCGCGTGTCCTCGAACGTCAGGCGGACGTCGAGCTCGGCGGGACCGACGAACGTCCCGGCCGCGCCGCCGAGCAGCACGGTCTTCGCTGCCCGCCCACCCGAGACGCCGCCGGCCATCGCAATCAGCTCGGACAGCCGTGTACCCAGAGGGATCTCGTAGAGGCCGGGGTGCTCGACGTGGCCCGACAGACAGAACAGCTTCGTGCCGGCGGAGCCTTCGGTGCCGCGGGCCGCGAACGCGGCGCCGCCTTCGACGACGATGTCGAGGACGTTCACCAGCGTCTCCACGTTGTTGATGACGGTGGGCTTGCCGAAGAGCCCCACCTCGACCGGGAAGGGCGGCTTGTTCCTCGGCTCCCCCCGGAAGCCCTCGATCGAGTTGAACAGCGCGGTCTCCTCGCCGCAGATGTACGCGCCGGCGCCGCGGCGCACCTCGATGTCGAAGGCCACCTCGCGCCCCATGATGTTCGGACCCAGGAGCCCGCGGACGCGCGCCTGGCCGATCGCGTGCTCGAGGCGCTCGGCGGCCAGCGGATACTCGCCGCGGATGTAGATGAAGCCGCGCGCGCAGCCGGTGGCCCAGCCGGCGATCGTCATCGCCTCGATCAGCGCATACGGATCTTCCTCCATCAGGATCCGATCCTTGAAGGTGCCGGGCTCCGACTCGTCGGCGTTGCAGACCAGGTAGTGCGGCCGTGCCGGCATCGACGCGACGGCGGCCCACTTGCGGCCCGTCGGGAACGCGGCGCCCCCGCGGCCCACCAGCTTGGAGTCGGTGACCTCGCGGATCAGGTGTGTGGCGCCGAGCTCGAGGGCGCGGCGGAGCGCGACGTAGCCGCCGTGGGCGCGGTAGTCGTCGAGGCGCAGCGGATCGATCAACCCGACGCGCTGGAGCAGCCGGAGACCCGTGCGCGGCTGGTGGAGGACGGTGCGGGGCGGCTCGGGCACCCGGCGCTCCTTCAGCAAGCGCGCGATCGTGCCGGCGTCGACGCCGCCGATCCCGCGCTCGAACGGCGCTTCGCCGGCGTACGTCACCAGGGCCGCCGGCGCCTGCTCGCAGAGCCCGAGACAGGGGCTCGTCTGCCAGCCGGCGTGATCGCCTTCGCCGAGCGTTCCCGCGAGCGACGCCACCAGCCGATCCGCGCCGCGGGCCTTGCAGGCGATGTCGTCGCAGACATGCACGACCGCGGGCGGCCGCGGCGTCTCCGACAACAGGTGATAGAAGCTCATCACGCCGTAGGCCTCCGCCGGCGGGATGTGGAGCGCCTCCGCGATGTATCCGAGCGCCCCCGGGCTCACCCAGCCGGCTCTCCCTTGTGCAGCGTGCAGCGCGGGCAGCAACAGATCGCGGCGTCGCTCGCCGCCGAGGGCGCGGTCGATCGCGGCGATCTCCTCCGCGCTGGCCGGTGTCTTGATCGGGTGAAGATCCAAGTCTCCCTCTCTCTATATCTCTATATCCGATCGATCCGGATGGCGGCGGCCTTGAACTCCGCGGTGCCGGATCGGGGATCGACGGCGTCGATGGTGAGCTGATTCGTGTCGACCTCGTCCGGGAAGTGCAGCGTCATGAACGCGAGTCCAGGCATGAGGCCGGGATCGATCCGCACCGGGGCCTCGACGGCGCCGCGGCGCGAGCTCACGCGGACCCGCTCGCCGTCCTCGAGGCCGAGCCGCGCGGCGTCGGCGGGCGACACGTCAATCGTCTCGCCCCGCCGCATCGGGGACGCGAAGCCGCCCGACTGTACGCCCGTGTTGTACGAGTCGAGCCGCCGTCCGGTGGTGAGGCGGAGCGGATACTCGGCGTCGAGCGCCTCGACGGGCGGCTCCTGCGCCACCACCGAGAACGGCGCCGCCGGCCCGCGGCGCGGCTCTTCCCAGAGCCGGCTGTGCAGGAACAGCTCGCCGGGATGGGATTCGTCGTAGCAGGGCCACTGGAGCCCGCCGAGGGCCTCGAGCCGGGGATAGCTCATCCCGGCGTGCATCGGGCTGACGCTCCTGAGCTCGTCCCAGGCCTCCTGTGCGGTGGGCTCGCCGAGATCCCGCCCAAGCCGGCGCGCCAGCGCGCAGATGATCGCGATGTCGTCGCGGGCCTCTCCCGGCGGATCGAGGGCCTTCCGGACCCGCTGCACCCGGCGCTCGCTGTTGGTGACCGTGCCCTCGCACTCGCACCAGGAGGCCGACGCGGGGAGGACGACGTGCGCGAGCTCGGCGGTCCGGGTGAGGAAGATGTCCTGAACCACCACGATGTCGAGGTTCGACATCAGCTCGGTGGCGTGGGCACCATCCGCCTCTGACTGCGCCGGGTTCTCGCCGATGCAGTACAGCGCGGTCATCTTCTTGTCCTCCATCGCGTGGAACATCTGGCTCAGGTGCCAGCCGCTCTTCGGAGGGATGGTGCAGCCCCACGCCGCCTCGAAGCGGGCACGGATCGCGGATCTTCGACGTCCTGGAAGCCGGGGAGCTTGTTGGGGAGCGCACCCATGTCACCGCCGCCCTGGACATTGTTCTGCCCGCGCAGGGGGTTCAGCCCGGAGCCGTAGCGGCCGACGTGGCCGGTCAGCAGCGAGAGGTTGATCAGCGAAAGGACGTTGTCGACGGCGTTGTGGTGCTCGGTGATCCCGAGCGTCCAGCAGACGACGGCCCGATCGGCCTTCGCGTAGTCGTGCGCCAGCTGGCGGATGAGGGACGCGTCGACGCCGGTGATCGTCTCCGCCGACTCGAGCGTATAGGGCTCGACGCCGCGGGCGTACGCGTCGAAGCCGCTGGTGGCGCGCTGGATGAACGTGTCGTTGGTGAGGCCGCCGTGGATGATCTCGCGACCGACCGCGTTGGCGAGCTGGATGTCGGTGCCCACCTGGAGGGCGAGCCACGCGTTCGCCCACTGGGCCGAGGTGGTCCGCCGCGGATCGATGACGTAGAGCTTGGCGCCCCGCTGCACGGCCTTGAGGACGTGGTGGAAGAAGATCGGGTGGGTCTCCCGAGCGTTCGAGCCCCAAAGAATGATCAGGTCGGACTCCTCCACCTCCCGGTAGGAAGTCGTGCCGCCCCCCGCACCGAAGACCGTCGCCAGACCGACGACGCTAGGCGCGTGTCAAGTCCGGTTGCAGCTGTCGATGTTGTTGCTACCCACGACGCTCCGGATGAACTTCTGCGCCAGATAGTTCACCTCGTTCGTCGCCTTCGAGCAGCTGAACATCCCGAACGTGCTCGGGCCGTGCGCGTCCACCGCGTCGCGGATGCCGCGGGCCGCCACATCGAGTGCCTCATCCCACGAGGCTGGCCGAAGTCGACCGCCCTCGCGGATCATCGGCTGCGTCAATCGGGTCCGTGTGGAGCTCGCGTGCGCCTTCACGCGGCGTAGTCTAGGAAGTCAGAGGCGAAACGACAAGCGGGCGGAGGCGTCAGGTGCCGATCCCGTAGCGCTCGAGCTTGCGGTACAGCGTGCGTCGGTCGAATCCCAGGATCTTCGATGCGCGGGTCTTGTTGCCCTCGACGGCCTTGAGCACCCGAATGATGTGCCGCCGCTCCAGCTCTTCGACGGAGAGGAGCTCGCCGAGCACGTCCTCGGGCTCGACGCTGGTCGGTTCGTAGCGGCGGACCTTCTCGGGGAGGTCGTCGGGCTTGAGCTGCTGGAACTGGGTCAGCGTCACCGCGCGCTCGATGCAGTTCTCCAGCTCGCGCACGTTGCCCGGCCAGTCGTACCCGACCAGCTTCTGGGCGGCCGCGCTCGACAGCCCCTGCACGTCGCGTCCGGTCCGTTCGGCGGCACGTTTGATGAAGTGCTGCGCCAGCAGCAGGATGTCGTTCCCGCGGCCCCGCAGCGGCGGCACCGGCATGTGGACCACGTTGATCCGATAGTAGAGGTCCTCGCGGAAGCGGCCCTCCTCGATGTCCTCCTCGAGGTCCCTGTTGGTGGCGGCAATCAGGCGCGCGTCGAACGCGACCTCATCGTTGCCGCCCACCGGACGCACCCGCTTTTCCTGGAGCGCGCGGAGCAACTTCGCCTGCATCTCGACCGCCATGTCGCCGATCTCGTCGAGGAAGATAGTGCCGCCGCTGGCCTGGACCAGGAGGCCGCGCTTGGCGGAGACGGCGTCGGTGAAGGCGCCTCGCGTATGGCCGAAGAGCTCGGACTCGAGGAGCGTCGTCGGCATCGCCGCGCAGTTGATGGCCACGAACGGACCGCCAGCGCGCGGGCTGCGATCGTGGATGGCTCGCGCCACCAGCTCCTTGCCGGTGCCGCTCTCGCCGGTGATGAGCACGGACACCTGGGCGGGCGCGACGCGAGCGAGCAGCTCCTGGAGCTCGTGCATCGGGCGGCTCTCGCCGATCATGTCGTCGAACTGCTTCGTCTCGCCGACCTCGACCCGCAGCCGCTTGACCTCCGACTGGAGCGCGCGCCGCTCGATTGCGCGCTCGAGCGTCAGGGCCAGGTGCTCGATGTCGACCGGCTTCTGGAGGAAGTCGTCGAGCCCGGCGCGCACGGCCCCGATCGCGGCGTCCATGTTGGCCTTCCCGGTGAGGAGCACCACCGGGATGTTGTGGTTCTCGATCACGCGCTTGCCCAGCTCGAGGCCGTCCATGCCGTTCATCTGAAGGTCCGTGAGCACCGCGTCGAACGGCTTCCCCCGGAGCGCCTCCAGGGCCGCCTCCGCCGACTCGACCTCCTCCACCTCGAAGTGCCGAAGCTCGAGCCCCTGTCCCACGAGCTCGCGCATGTCCTCTTCGTCGTCGACGATCAACACCCGGCCCTTGCTCACGTGCTCGGGCCGCGCCTTCGAATCGAATCCTGACTCCAACCGAGCCGCTGAACCCCAAATGCTCATGTTTGATCAACCCGCGCTGCGCACGGGTCCCTTCCTCGTTCCGGGAGCATAGAGCAACGTGCGTGCCAGCGTTGCGGGTGCCGTCGATGTGTGAGGCGAGCACAGCTGGCCGATCGCCGCCCCCATCCTGCGACCATCGAATCTCCGGGAACGGAGAAGAGACGGATACGCCACGGCCGGAACGCGTCGGGTGGGGCGCTCTGCCGCGGTGGCGTCACGTCGTGGGTGTCACCGGGTGGCCGAGATAGGTCTCGAGCTTCCGGTACAGCGTGCGTCGATCGAACCCCAGGACCTTGGCCGCGGCAGACTTGTTCCCGCCCATGGCGTCGAGCACCTCGAAGATGTAGCGGCGCTCGACCTCGGCCAGTGAGGGCAGCTCGGTGGGGTCGGTGGTCTGGACAGTGAAGTCCTTGGGGGCGTAGCGGCGGATCTTCTCCGGCAGGTCGTCGATGACCAGCTCCTCGAACTTGGTGAGGGCGACGGCGGCCTCTACGCAGTTCTCGAGCTCGCGCACGTTTCCGGGCCAGTTGTACTCGCGGAGGCGGTGCGCGACCCCCGTCGAGAGACCCGTCACGCGCTTGCCGGTGCGCTCGGCGGCACGGCCGATGAACGCCTGAGCCAGCAGGAGCACGTCGTTGCCGCGGCTCCGGAGCGGAGGCATGTCGATCCGCACCACGTTGATCCGATAGTAGAGGTCCTCGCGGAAGCGGCCGGTCTCGACGGCGTCCTCGATGTCTCGGTTCGTCGAGGCGACGATCCGCGCGTTGAACGCGTGCTCGGTGGTGCCGCCGACCCGACGAACCCGGCGATCCTGGAGGGCGCGCAGCAGCTTGGCCTGCATCTCGTTCGGCATCTCGCCGATCTCGTCGAGGAGGATCGTTCCGCCCTCGGCCTGCTCGAAGAGGCCGGCCCGATCGTGCTTGGCGTCGGTGAACGCACCCCTCACGTGACCGAAGAGCTCGGACTCCAGCAGCGTCGCCGGAAGCGCGGCGCAGTTGATGGCGACGAAGGGCGCCTTCTTGCGGTGGCTCCGCTGATGGAGCGCCTGCGCGACCAGCTCCTTGCCCGTCCCGCTCTCGCCGCAGATCAGAACGGTGGTCTCGGTGTCGCCGAGTCGCCCGATCAGATCGTGGATGCGGCGCATCGGCGGGCTGTCACCGATCATGACGTCGTTCGGCGCCGAGATCTCGATCTGCTGCTTGAGCCGCCTCACCTCGCGCTTGAGCGCGCGATGCGCGAAGGCCCGCTGCGCGGCGATGGCGAGCTGCTGCCGCTCGCAGGGCTTGACCACGAAGTCGAAGGCGCCGGCCCGGATGGAGGCGATCGCCGTCTCCAGGCTTCCGAACGCGGTCATGACCACCACCGGGACGTCGGGGGTGGCCCCCGTGATGCGCTGGCAGAGCTCCAGGCCGTCCATCTCTTCGAGGTGGAGATCGGCGAGGACCACGTCGTAGTCCTCGACCGCATGCATCGAAAGGGCCTCCTCCGCCGTCAGACACCAGTCGGGCTCCAGGCCCTCCCGCTTCAGCCAATCGGCCGCCAGCTCACAGAACTCGCGCTCGTCATCGACGATCAGGACGTGGCCCTTCATCGACCTTCTCCTAGCGGCAGTCGAACCCGAAAGCACGCTCCGCGTTCGGTGGGTGGGATGAGGTCGATCGTTCCGCCGTGGCGCTCGACGATGTTCCGGCACACGGTCAACCCCAGCCCGGTCCCTCGGCCTTCGTCCCTCGTGGTGTAGAAGGGCTCGAACACGCGCTCGCGATCGACCTCGGGGACGCCCGGGCCGGTATCGCTCACGTCGATCGTCGCCCACCCGCCGGCGTGGGAGAGGCGGACCTGGACGAGCCCGGGCGCGGTCTCCATCGCCTGAAGCGCGTTCGCGATCAGATTGACGAGGACCTGCTGGATCTGGCCGGCATCCACCAGGGCCTCGAACTGCGCGTCGCCCTCGGTCGCCGACACCTCGATTCTGGATCGGCCCGCGAGCGCCTCGGTCAGCTCCACGGCCTCCCGGACGATGGCGAGCACCGAGGCCCTCCTCGGCTCGATCGAGGTGGTGCGGGCGAAGTCGAGCAACCGTCCCAGCGACCGTGCGATCCGGTTGGCCTGCTCGGCGATGCGGCGGGCGGAGTCGCGGGCGCGGTCCAGGTCCGATGCGGACTCGGCGATGATCGAAGCCCGCCCGGCGATCACGCTCAAGGGCGTTCCGATGTCGTGAACGTAGGCCGCAGCCAGCCGCCCGATCGTGGCCATTCGATCGGCGTGTCGGAGACGGCTCTCCAGGTCCGCGCGCGCCGTCTGCGCAGTGGGGGTCCGGTTCGTCATCGTCGTCCTCGATCGACGTCTACCAGAACCGGATCGGTTTCAGCGACGCGTATTCGGTCAAACCTCCTGGGGTGCGTCGAGCCGCAGGGACTCGAAGCGGGTTTGGTCCCAATACTCGGCTTCGGTGGGCTCGAAGTAGATGGCGCAGAGGTTCGGATCGTCGGGCCCCAGCGGGAACCAGGGCCGGAGGCTCTCGTTCCAGAGCGCTTCCACCCGGTCCGGCTCCGTGGTGGCACCCGCGAAGCCGGTCATGCTGAGAAACCTCTCGTCGGCCGGATCTTGAAAGACTACGGTCGCACGGGCGTCGCCGCCGAGCTCGACGATCTTTCGCGACTCGTCGTTGCTCAGGAACCAGAGGATGCCGTCGCCCTCGCGCCCGGCGATCCGCATCGGGCGTGCATGCATCGATGCATCCTCTGCATGGGTCACCAGCATGCCGACCCGAAATTGCGCGAGGATCCCGTTCATCCGCTGCATCGAGGAGCAAGATGCGAGCGACGTGCCATCGGTCGGCCCTCGGTGGACAGGGCGGCCTGCGGCACGATGGCTGCACGATTCCAGCGGAGAGCTGAAGATGATCACGAAACAACGGATCCAAACAATCAGGCTCGAGGTCGAGGCGATGGCGCGGCCTCTGCTGTCCATATACCTGAACATCGATCCTGCGGACTCGCACGAAGCGCGCGTGCGGGCGCGCGAGACCATGCAGTCGCTGGGGGTGGGAGACGAGGTGGCCAAGGCGGTGCTCGCCGAGCTCGAGAGCCCACACCACCGCTCACCGACGACGGCGATCTTCGCCAACGCCGAGGCGGTCGAGGTGGTCGGCCTCTCGCTCGAGCTACCGATGAGCGACCCGCGGACCGGGCACGTGGAGGCGCGCTTCGGCGAGCCGTACCTCGGACCCCTGATGCTGGCGCTCGATCAGCACGAGTGGTTCCTGGTGGCCCTGGTCGGACGCGCGCGTTGCCGCGCGTTCGAGGTCTACGCGAGCGAGATCGAGGAGCTGGAGGCGACCACCCGCGAGCCCATGCCCGGCGAGGGGGACGTCCTGGAGCAGGGCCGGCAGACGTTCCCCGCGTTTGTGCCCTCCCGCGACGACGCCGGCAAGGATCGGGCGAGCCGACACGAGCACGAGTGGGTGCGGCGCTTCTTCGAGCGGTTCGCCGGTGACGTCGAGGCCGCGCTGGCGCACCGCGACGCCGAGAGGTTGATCGTGCTCGGGCCCGAACGCGACCGCGGGCTGTTCGAGAGCTGCCTGTCGACCTCGATCCGGCGGGGGGTGGCGGCCAGCGAGCCCGGCCTGCCGAACGCGGAGGCGCCTCCCGCCGAGGTGCTCGAGCGGCTCAGGCCCGTCGTCGAGCGCGTGGAGGCGGAGCGGACGCGCCGGTTGATCGATCGCGTCCTCGACGAAGGCGCGCGGGGAACGACGCGGTGTCTGGCCGAGCTCCAGCAGGGGCGCGTCCATACCGTGGTGGCGCCGTGGACCCTCGACGATGAGGTGTACGAGGCCCACGACGGTTACGTGACCATGAAGGCGGACGATGCGGACGGCGCCCGCCGGGTCACCCTCAAGGAGCGGCTCCCCGACCTGGCGCAGGCCTACGGCGCCCGGCTGACGATCGCCCGCGGCGAGAACGAGCAGCGCCTCATCGGCGAGGTCGGTGGCATGGGCGGGCTCCTTCGCTGGTGAAACGCCGGGAATGCGCAGGCGCTCGGCCCTGTTCGAGCTGGGATGGTCGGGCCGGGCCTCATGCTCTCCATGGTGGCCCTGTCGGCGTCCGATCCCTCGCTCCTGATGTCGCTGCCGGTCGAGAGCATCATGTGCTCCGAGGTTCGCCCGCCGGAGCCGCCGCCGCCGCTTCCTTCCCGCACCCGCGCCTGCGTCGAGATCGACGGCGTCCCCGGCCCCGAGTGCCGCTCCGGTGGACCCGTCCCGCTCCCCGAGACGACGCCGGCCCGGATCCTCCGCACCTTCGCCGCGACCAGCCTCGATCGCGACCCGGCCCCGAACCGCGTCGAGGTCGTGCCCTTTGCGCACGCCGGCCGCGCCGCCGACGGCCATGAGCGGCCCCTCGAAGAACCGCCCCGCGCCTCCTGAGCGTCGATCCGACCCCATCAGCTCAGGAAGACGGCGACCCTCGGGTCGTCCGTGCGGAGGTTCGAGAAATGATACGGAACGTGTGTTGGGCTGCGCTCGCGGTGAGCGCGGCGTGCAGCGGAGATCTGGATGATCGCGTCGGCCGGCTCGAGCAGCGTGTCGGCCAGCTCGAGAACGGGACCAAGACGGCGGCGGTCCGCCCGGCGCCGATCCCGGTGCGGGACGACGATCCTTGGATCGGCGCTCAGCGCCCAGAGGTGACGATCGTGGAGGCGTTCGAGTTCGCCTGTCCCTACTGCGCGATGCTCGATCCCGTCATGGACGAGCTCATGCAGAAGTATGACGGCCAGCCGGTCAAGCTGGTCCCGAAGCAGTTCGTGGTGCATCCGGCGGTCGCGACCGAGCCGGCGCTCGCCGTCTGCGCCGCCCACAAGCTGGGCGCGTACGATCGGTATGCGGAGGCGCTCTGGCGGCGGGCCTGGCGGAACGAGGGACGGCTGTCGCTCGATCAGAAGGCGCTCTCTCACGAGGCCCTGATCGCGCTGGCGGACGAGCTCGGGCTCGACCGAGCGCGCTTCACCTCGGAGCTCGAGGGCAACGAGTGTCGGACCAAGCTCCAGCGCGACAAGGCGGACCTGGTGCGCGCGGGCGTGAACGCGACCCCATCGCTGTTCATCAACGGGCAGCCGTATCGGGGTGCACGGACGGTCGATGCGCTCTCGCAGGCGATCGAGCAGGCGCGAAAAGGCTGAGCCTCACTGCCCGATCGCGTACGACGTCGGATCCTTGGCGAACCGACAGGCGTCGTAGTCGATCGCGTCGTGGGCACCCGGGTCCGGTCCGAGCGTCTCGATCCAGCAAATGATCGCGACGTACTCGGCGTCGGTGAGCGGATGGTTGGCCAGCGGCATCCGTGAGCCGGGCACCTGTCCGGTGATTCGCCCCACCAGATAGCTGCGGTCCGGGTGTCCCGGCGCCAGCAGGCGCCACGGCTCCTCTGCGCCGTACGTCCCGTTGTTGTTCGGGTCACCGCCTTGCACGAACGCGAGGGCGCGAACGCTCGAGTACGGGATGTTGTAGGTGTCGACGATGCTCCCCTCTTTGCTCCCGCCGCCGATCAAGAGATTGGCGGGCAGCTCGACCAGCGTCTCGCCGCCGCGGACGATGCGGGCGGCCTCGCGGTCGAACCCGCGCGGGGCCTCGCCGGCCAGGCGAAGGTGCCGGAAGGTAGTGCCGGTGTTCTCGTCGTACTCCTCCGGTCCCAGATAGCCGATCCTGGTCCGCCACTCCGACGCGCCCGCGCCGACCACGAGCTCGTCCGCATCCGGCTCGCAGCCGTCGAACATCGCCTCCGGCTCGTCGAAGCGATCCCGGTTGCAGGGCTTCGACAGCGCCGAGAGCAGGCTGCCGACGGTCCTCAGATCGGGATACTCGCGTCCGTTGTGGCACACGCCACCGGTCGGGGAGCAGGAGCGGCTGATCACGTTGGCGTGGAGCTCCAGCACGGTCGGCAACGTCGCGCGCGCCTCGGTCACTGCCGGGGCCTCGCCGCCGGGCGGATCGGGAGGCTCCACGGTGGCCCCGCCGCAGGACAGGAGCGGGAAGCAGAGAATCGCGGCCCAGATCCTCATCACGATCTCCTCTCAGGTGAACAGGTCGCGCACGGGCGCCGCGTTGAGGTACAGCGAGGCGTCGATCCCGAGCGCCGCCAGGATGGTGGCCTGCACCGATTTGATGGGCTTCGCCGCGCCTCCGACGGTCGCGAGCGTCTGCGGATCGAGCTCGCCCAAGCGCCGGCCCTTCGCGGTCACCGGGCCGCCGAACACCGGCCACACCTGGTTGCGGCAGGCGAACGACCCCTGATGGTCGCTGCCGCCTCCGCTGTTGAAGCCGGTCGCAGGGTCGGTGTTGTCGCGGCCGAACTCCGACATCAGGAACACGACTGTCCGATCCCACATCGGGCTCCCGTCGCTCTCCCGCATCCGATGGAGGAGGAAGTGCAGGCCGGCGATTCTGGCGGCCCAGGTCGGCCGCGTCGGTTCGAAACAGCGTGTCCTCGTCGCTGTGCGTATCGTAGAGGTAGCGCAGGACCGAGACGGCCGGGACACCGAGCTGCATCAGCCGGAGCGCGAACGCCGTCTCGAGACCCCATTGACCCTGCGCGAAAGGACCGCCGCCGAGCACCTCGAGGAGCTGCGTATTGGTCACGCCGCCGAGCTCGGCGCCCGGCGCACCGAGCAGATCGAGGCCTGGGTTGCGCAGCGCGGCCGCGTACGCCTTCGAGTTCTGCTTCGCGTCCCGCGCGGCCGATAGATACGGCTGCACGTGCGGAGCGCGCTTCTGTACGTAACGATCATCGATCCGGTTCCGCAGATCTCGGGCCCAGGCGGCGCGCTCGGCCTGGCCGCTCCCCTGGCTGCGTCCGGTGAACTCGGAGGCCGACTGGACGGCCACCGGCCGGTAGCCCGAGAAGTCGTTCGAGCCGCGGGCGAAGGTTGACAGACCCACGTCGAACGGCGGCAGCACCAGCGAGCCGTCCCGGTATCCTGGGTGCTCCTTGTGGATCACCGTCAGGAGCCCGGCGTCGTCCGAGATGCCGGTCGTGCGCATGTCGCCCTCGCCGTGATCGATCACGGCGTTGTCCGAGTAGGGGTCGTGGTCGAGGCCGGCCAGCACGGCGATGTCGCCCGCGATCTCGTGCACGGGGCTCAACCTGGCGCCGTCGTTGAACGAGTACAGATCGATGGGGTCCGTGCCGAGCAGCGATCCCGGCGTCCACTCCACGCCCGCGGGCGGCGTCGACTTGCCGAACGGGTTGAACTGGAAGGAGACGTCGGCGTTGAAGAGCGGGGCGCTGCGAAGGCCGCCGCCGGCATAGAGGATCAGGACGTGCTTCGCGACCCCGAACCCGGGGGTCGAGGCACCGAAGCCCTTCTTGACCCAGAACCAAGGCGAAGCGAGCGCACCGGCCGCGGCGCCCTTGAGCAGTGTTCGTCGTGAAAATGCCATGGAAGTCACCTCAGTAGGTCATGAACGCGATGCCGCCGAGCAGCCCGGAGCAGAGCCCGCGGGCGGTGGCCTCGACGTCGCAGTCGGTGCAGTTGTCGATCACGGCGCTGACGGCCTCGGCGACCTGGGGATCGGTCGGATCGATCTCGATCCGTCCCATCACGTGGCGGACGGTCGCCTCGATCGCGGCGGCGCTGTGGTCGGCAGGATCGAGCCCGGGCGGCATCAACGCCGGGACGTCGCCGAGGAAGCACAGCTTCACCAGCTCCTCCTCCTGCGCGACCGCGGTGATCAGGCCGATGTGGCCGGTGCGTCCGGTGACCGAGAACGAGCCGTAGTCGAACGCGCCCGGGCAGCCGCCCAGGACCCGGGCGCTATCGCGGAAGGTGGTGTCCATGGCGCCGCTGCCGTCGCGGGGGTAGACGTCCTGGAGCGGGTCGATCGTCTCAGGCGGGAGCGCCGCGTCGGGGAGGTTCGGGTAGCGCCAATCGCACTCACCGAGATCGCGACCGATGACGGCGCCGATCGAGTGGAGCCAGTCCTCCGCGATCATCAGCTTGGTGGGGCCGTACGCGAAGGCGGTCTGGCGGAGGCTCTCGGGCCGCGGGGACGAGGCGATCTCGTCGGCGGTCTGACGGTACGCCCACGAGGTCAGCACGATCCGCTCGAGCTCGCGGACGTCGCCGCCGTTTCGTTTGAATAGATCGACGAGCGCCTGGCGAGCCTTGGGCCGGAGCGAGCCCAGGTCATAGCCGAGCAGCCGCTGGAGCTCGGCGTCGACCTCGGCCTCCCAGAACGCGTCGAGGCCCGCGAAGAGTCGGCCGGGCGTGCGGAGCGATTCCCAGTCGGCCGCGGTCAAATCCGCGATCGCGATGTACTCGACGCGGCCGTCCGCGGGAAACGCGATGGTCGCCGGCCCGAGCAGCGTGCTCTCGCACGCATTGACGCCGGCGGCGCAGGCCTGCGGATCGATGAGCGGCACCCCGCCGTAGCCGTAGGGAGGGGCGATCGCCGCGCGGTCGGCGGCGCCGTCGAGGCGGACGTACGTGTTGCCGATCCAGGGACGCCAGAGGTTGCTGAGGTCGATCGCCTCGGGTCGCGTGGCCGGGCGTCCCAGGAACGCGCGGAAGGCCGCCTCCGCCACCAGGTCCGGCTGTCCGTACCCGACGAACCGGCCCACGAAGCCGGGGTGGGCGAGGACCATGATCGCGAAGTCACGGTACGACGTCCGTCCCTGGTAGAGGTCCTCGACCAGGCGATCGAGGTCATGGATCGAGCCGGCGTCGACCAGCGCGTCCGAGTAGCTGAGGCGGTCCGCCCAGCGGCGCCGGGCGGCTCGGCGATAGGCCTCGGATTCCTGGATGCGGCCGACCACGGTGTCGAGCGGCTGTCCGATGCAGTCGGACCTCAGTTGCTCGGCCGGGGCGCGGATGCCGAGGAGGTCCACGAAGAGCCGCGTGCAGAGCTCGGCGTCCCCGGCCAGCTGGGGGCGATAGCCGGCGTCGTAGAGCTCTGCGCAGAGCGCGTGGTCGAGGGGGTGGGTCGCGCCGGCGCAGGTCTCGGGTGTCGGAGGGCCGCCGGGGGGCGGCTTGTCGTCGCAGGCGACCAGGAGCGTGAGGGGCGCGAAGAGCGTCAGGGCAGCAGGAAGAAGGTTTCGCACGGAGCCGAGGTGTCAGCACACGGCGTGCCGTTCGGCGCGGCCCTCGAAAGCGTGTCGTCGGGCTCAGATAGTTGAAGGAACGCTGGTCACCGAACGGTGAGTCAGCCCTTCTTCTTCGGCTCCTTCGCGGGCGGGGCCTGCTCGAAGAACAGGGTGTGGGCCTTCCAGATTTCCCGCTCCTTCTCCGTGTTGCGGGAGTTCCAGCGACGGCTGACGATCACCAGCTTGCCGCGCGGCGACTCCTTCTTCACGTGGTCGAGCAGGACGTCGATGCAGCCGGGGCTCTCGTCCAGATCCTCGAAGTGCACCAGGCCAACCTGATCGTCGAGCCCGGCCAACAGATCCTCGAACGCCTTCGACGATGGTTCTTCGAGGACGACGACCTCCTTGCCCATCTCGCGCAGGTGCTCTTGCGCGGACTCCTCCGCGGAGAACGTCGGATCCGCGATGTTGAGGCAGAGCGTATGGTGCTTCGAGCTCGCGACCAGGCTCTGGAGGAAGTCCCTCACAGTTCGATCGAGATGACTGTTTCTTTCGCCCATCGAGGCCAGGCGTACCACAGTTACTGCGGCGTGTAGCGGTAGATCGTGTTGGACGGCCAGTCGGCCTGGAGACAGTTGGGTGTGCAGGCCAAGACCGCCGCGCCCCTCGTTCCGCCCTGTGACTCCCAGCCGACCGAGGCGCTCCACTCGGTGTTGTTGCCGGTGTCCACGATCTGCCCGTAGTGGACCTCGATGACGTTCGTGGTCTCGAACAGGCGGATCTCGGCGGTCACGGCGCCGGTCTGGAGACCGCTCGGGTCGTACCGCGGGACGTTCTCGTACGTGATCGTACGGACGCGGTTGGGGGCGGCGCCGGTGAGCGCCGTGCGCACGGAGGCGGCGGGCGTCACCGTGCGGCCGGGATCGTGATCGTCCCACCACCAGGCGAGGAGCGCGTTGGGGGCGGCGGTGTCGGGGAGGACGGCGTTGAGGAAGTAGCCCGTGAACGCCGGGGGCACCTCGAACATGACGAAGCCGTTGTCGCCCACCTGGACGTCGGTGACCGGAACGCCGAGGTAGTCGAACGGGAAGCCGATCGCCACCGGCACGATCGTCTCGTCGGTGACGGTGAGCGCCGTGCCGGGTGCGGGCGCGAGCACCTGCGGATACCGTGGTCACGACGAAGTTGATGAGGTTCGAGGTGCAGTCGTTCGCGCACGCGTCGGTGTCGACGTTGTTCCCGTCGTCGCACTCCTCGACGCCCATCCGGACGAAGCCGTCGCCGCAGAAGGCGGTCTGACACTGGATGCAGGCGTCGGTGGTGATCCCGTTGCCGTCGTCGCACTGCTCGCCGGTATCGGTGACCGCGTCGCCGCAGGACGCGTTCGCGCAGGTGGTGCGGCACGCGTTCGGGACGGTGTCCGAGTTGGCGTTGCCGTTGTCGCACTGCTCGGGCGGCTCGACAATCCCGTTGCCGCATCCCTCGACCGTGCACTGCGCATTGCAACCGTCGCCCGCGATCGTGTTGCCGTCGTCGCACTGCTCGGAGGCGCGGAGGAAGCCGTCGCCGCAGAACGCGTCGAGACAGGTGTCGAGGCAGGCGTCGGTGTTGATCGGGTTGCCGTCGTCGCACTGCTCGCCCGAGCTCACCGTACCGTCGCCGCAGCTCGCGGGCACGCAGAGCGTCGCGTAGTCGATCGCCACCGTCTGCGTGAGGCGCGGTGCGTGGCCGGGGAGGAAGACCACCTCGTTGGCGAGATAGTCGAAGCCCCAGTCGGTGACCGGCACCTGGACGCCGTTCACGCGCACCACCACCGAGCCTGGCACGGCCGAGGCCCCCAGAGGGAAACGGAGGCGGGCGGGCGCGAAGGTCGCGTCCGCGATCTCGGTCATGATCTGCGTGTAGCTCGGCAGGCAGACCGAGCGATCGAAGCCTCCGCTCTGATCGGCGGCTTCGACGTAGCGCGGCGCCACGTCCGCCGTCACACAGCCCGCGAGGCCGCCGGTGATCGTGAAGATCCGAGGCGTCCCGCCGGCGCCCGTGGGCCGGCCGGTGGTCAGCCGATCGAGGTAGCTCGAGACCAGATCGGGGCTCTGGTCGTCTTCGTCCGAGATGATGATCAGGACGAGCTCCGCGTTGGGCCGCAAGAAGCCGGCGTTGGGTCCTGCGAGCAGCGTGCTGTCGGTGACCGCCTCGGTGCCGGTCCGCAGGCCCTCCTCGATCCCCGAGCCGTTCACGCCCTGGTTGACGTTGTTCTGGAAGTCCTGCGTGCGCGTCGGGGAGGTCCAGGTGATCACCGCCGGGTTGCCGCGGAGCGTCCCCGAGATCCCCGGTGTCCCGTCGGTCGTCGTCACCGCGATGTGGTAGGCGGCGCCGGCCGCATCACCGCGCGTGATCAGGATCGGCCCGGCCGCGGCCAGGCTCGCCTGCTCCTCGGTCATCGAGCACGAGTCGTCCACCACCACCAGCACGTCGAGCTCGGGTGTCGCCTGTCCTGGGAACGTCACGGTGGTCTGGGCGGCGGCGCTCCCTTGGCCCTCGAGCGGGACGTAGATCGTGGGTCCGCCCGCCACCGCGATCTGCACGCGGCCTGTGAAGGTGCCGGCGGCGCCGGGCAGGAAGGTCACCGTGAAGTCGGCCGTGCCGCCCGCTGCGATCGCGACGGGGTTGGGGAGGGTCGAGGTGAGGCCGAGCTCGGGCGAGGTTCCGGCCTCGAGCGTGACGTCGACGCTCGCGGGGGTGGCGCCGTTGTTTTGGAGCGTCAGCGTTTGGGCGGCGGCGTTGGTGCAGCCGGCCTGAACCTGTCCGAAGTCGATCTCCGACGGCACTGCCCGGATGGAGCCGAACGGCGAGAGGCCGGTGCCGGTGAGGGCGATCGTGGGCGCCGCGTTCGCGACGTCGGTGGTGGTCAGCTCCACCGTTCCGCTGAACGAGCCCTCGGCCGCCGGCGCGAAGCGGATCCGGAGCAGGAACACCTGGCCGGGTCCGAGGTTCAGGCTCTGGGGCCCGTTGGCGAGGCTCAGCTCGGGCGCGCTGCCGGCGGCGAGGCCCACCACGTTGACCGCGCACGCGCCGGTTCCGGTGTTACGGACGGTGGCTGCGGCCTCCGCCGAGGCGCCCGGCGCCACCGCCCCGAAGTCGAGCGTGGTCGGGCTGAGCGCGATCGTGCAGCCGTTGGCCGTGAGGGCTTCGGCGGTGACCGGGATGGTGACCCGCGGGGTGTCGGAGTCGTTGCTGTCGATCCGGAAGCTCGCCGTGTGCATCCCGGGGGCCGCCGGGGCGAACGTCATGACGATCGACAGCGTGCCTCCGGCCGCCACGGTCACCGGCAGCGTCGCCGGCCCGCCACCCACCGTGAGCGTCGCGGTGAGCTCGCCGGTCGTCCCCGGCGCGAAGGCAGCGGCGGTGACGAGGAGCGGGACGTTCCCTGCGTTCATGCAGGTCGCAGTGCGCGCGGCCGTCTGCCCCACGCCCGTGATCCCAAAGTCGACGTTCGCCGTGCACTGGATGTCGGGGCCGCCGCCGGATCCGGACAGTGGGATCGCCTTCGTGGCGTGCCGAGGATCGGGATGATCGACCGTCACGGCGATCGTCCCCGAGTCGTTGGTCAAGCCGGTCGGGCAGTAGTCGACCCCGAGCGTGAGCGCGTCCCCGCCGGCCAGCGTCACCGGGGTGGTGGTGGAGCCTGCGACCTGAAACGCCGGCGAGCTGCCGGCGATGAGGCTGGCGTCGAAGATGGTGGCGGGATGCGCCGACTCATTCCTGCAGTCGACGTCCTGGTGCACGCACGCGTTCGGGTTGACGAAGCCGAAGTCGACCGGCGAAGGCGCGCACGCGATCGCCTCGACCAGGCCGGTGCCCGTGAGCTGTACCATCGCGCTGCAGCCCGCCTCGCAGAGCGAGACCGGGATCGCGGCCATGTGCGCCGCGGCGGCGCCCGGGTGGTACTCGACCACGACAGAGATCGATCCGCCCGGCGCGAGCGTCATCGTACCGGGCGGGTTGGTCAGCGTGAGCGCGGCCTCGCCGGGACCCGTGATCGCGCCGACGCTCACCACCTGATCCACCGAGGTGTGGTTGTCGATGCTGAACGCGAGCGAGGTGGTGCTGCCCACCACGGTGCCGCCGAAGTCGAGGAGGGTGGTGGACAGCGAAGCGGCGTCCTCGCCGGCGTCCACCGGCGCACCGGAGTCGTCCGGACCCCCGTCCTTCGGCGGGAGGCCCGCGTCATCCTCGGTGCCGGCATCGCCGCCGGCGTCGGGTCGCACACAGACCGACCCCTCGCGGACCGTCCCGGCCGGGCACTCGATCTCGGTCTCCTCGCCCTTCGAGCAGGCGAACGCGAGACAAGGGACGACGAGCAAGAACAAGTGAGCGCGCATGAGACCCCTCCACGGTCCTCTTACGGCTCGGCTGGCGCTTCCTCCCCGCCGGATCAGCCTCAGCCGAGCTGGGCGATCATCAGCTTGGCGACGCTCAGGTAGATGAAAAGCCCCGACGCATCCACCAGCGTGGTGATCAGCGGTCCCGAGACCACCGTGGGATCGATGCCGAGCTTCTGTGCCGCGATCGGGATGGTGGCGCCCACCGCGTTGGCCCAGGTGCAGACCACGACGATCGTCACGGCGACGCAGGCGGCGATGTCGACGCCCACCCCCCAGAGGAGCGCCCGCCCGAACGCGATCGAGCCGAGGAGCAAGCCGAGCGTGATGCCCGCCGTGACCTCCTTCGCGATCACGCGCAACGCGTCGGTGACGCGGACCTCGCCGATCGCGAGCGCGCGGATGATCGTCGAGACCGTCTGCGAGCCCGCGTTGCCGCCGGTCCCGATCAGGAGCGGGATGAAGAACGAGAGCGCCACCACCTTGGCGAGCTCGCCCTCGAAGTGGCGGAGGACGTATCCGGTCGCCGTCTCGGCGACGAACAGGAGGATCAGCCACGTGATACGGCTGCGCACCACGCGGAAGATCGAGTTTCGGAAGTAGGGGAGCTGGGCGGCCACCTTGCCGGCGACCGCGCCCTGGTTCAAGAGCTCGGCGCCCGCCTGGTCGAGCGCAGCGTCCAGCAGATCGTCGACGCGCACCGCGCCCACCAGCCGGCCCTCGCCGTCGATCACCGGCAGAGAGAGGAAGTCGTGGGTGCGGATGATCTCGGCCGCGTCCCCGATCTCGGTATCCTCGGAGACCGCCAGCACGTCCCGCGTCATGATCTCGTCGATCGGCGTCCCCGGGTCGGTGACGACCAGGAGCCGCAGCGGCGCGACACCGACGAGCTTGTCCTTGGACAGGACGTAGCAGTTCTGCGCCACCTCGATCTCGTCCGCGTTTGCCCGGAGCACATCGAGCGCATCCTGCACGCGGACCCCGCGGTCGCAGGACAGCACCCACGGTGTGGTGACCCGGCCGACGGCCGAGGGCGGGTAGGCGAGGATGCGGTCGAGGCGCGCGCGGTCACGCTTCTCGATCGCGGACTCGAGCGAGGCCCGGGCCTTCTCGGAGACCGCTGAGAGGATCGCCACCTGCTGGTCGGTGGGGAGCCGGGCGAGCACACGTGCGGCACGCTCCGCCTCGGCGGAGGCCAGAATGTCGCCTGCCACGGTCGGATGCGCGGCCCGCAGCATCCCGGCCGCCCTCCGCTCGTCGCTGGCGCGGAAGAGCCGGGCGGCGTCACGGGCGTCCCGCCGCGAAAGATCACGCCCCACGTCCGCGGGGCGGACCATCCGCATCGCCTCCTTCAGCGCCTCGTCGCCTTCGCCCAGCGCCTCGTCGATCAGGGAAAGGTCCGCGACCGGAAGCGCGCTCTTCGCGCCCTCCTCTTGGACTCCGCCTGCGCTCATCGGCTCTTCCTGGCGTGGCGCCACGTTTTTCGCAACTTGCATCCGCGCACCCCGAGGGGCAAAGAGCGGCGATGGAGCCGCGCGAGGAGAGCCCGGAGATCACGGGACTGGCCACCGGCGACCTCAGGCCGAGCGAGCTGCTCGACGCCTGGCCGTTTCTCTCGCCCGACGAACGTCTCGAGGGCTTCAAGCTCCTCCCGCACGAGGAGGCGGAGGATCTGTTCCTCAGCGCCGACGCCCGCACGCAGGCCGAGATCATCGGCAGCCTCCCGCCTGCCGAGCGCCGTCTCTGGATGCGAGCGCTCCCGCCCGACGACGCGGTCGACCTCCTGCAGGCGGTCTCACCCGAGATGCGCGACGCGCTGATCGCGCTGCTCGACGCGAAGATGCGGAGCGAGGTGATCGCCCTGCTCGCGTACGCCGAGGATGACGCGGGCGGTCTGATGAACCCACGGTTCGCGCGCGTGCGCCCGGACATGACCGTCGGCGAGGCGATCGGTTATCTGCGCCGGCAGGCCCGCGAGCCTCACGAGGCGCCCTCGTACGTCTACGTGATCGAGCCCGATCAAAAGCTCGTGGGCGTGGTGTCGTTCCGGACGCTGTTCTTCGCACCGCCCGAGACGCGCGTCCGCGACATCATGAGCACCGACCTGATCACGGTGCCCGAGCAGATGGATCAGGAGGTCCTGAGCCGTCTCTTCGCGCAGCACGATCTGATCGCGATCCCGGTCGTCGATCCGCAAGGACGGATGAAGGGCATCGTCACGGTGGACGACATCGTCGACGTCGTCGCGCAGGAGGCGACCGAGGACGCCCAGAAGTACGGCGGCATGGAGGCCCTGGAGGCGCCATACATGGCGGTCGGCTTCTGGGAGATGATCCGGAAGCGCGCCGGCTGGCTCTCCGCGCTGTTCATCGGCGAGATGCTGACGGCCTCGGCGATGGGCTACTTCGAGGACGAGATCGCGCGCGCCGTCATCCTGGCGCTCTTCGTCCCGCTCATCATCAGCAGCGGCGGCAACTCGGGGTCGCAGGCCTCGACACTGGTGATCCGATCGCTCGCGCTCGGCGAGATCCGCCCCCGGGACTGGTGGCGGGTCATGGGACGGGAGATCCGCTCCGGCATCACGCTCGGCGGCGTGCTCGGCACCATCGGCTTCATCCGGATCGTCCTGTGGCAGAAGCTCTTTGGCTCCTATGGCGATCAGTATCTGCTGGTGGCGCTCACCGTGGCGCTCAGCCTGCTCGGCGTGGTCACGTTCGGGACCCTGGCCGGATCGATGCTACCCTTCCTGCTGCAGCGCCTCCGGCTCGATCCTGCCAGCGCCTCGGCGCCGTTCGTCGCCACGCTGGTCGACGTCACCGGGCTCATCATCTACTTCACGGCCGCCGCGATCATCCTCGGGTACTGACGGGCCTCGCGTCTTCGCGCGAAGGCCTGGAGCGTGCCGTGGAATTCGAGCGGATCGGCCAGCAACGACCAGGTCCCGGCACCCTCGTCGCGACGGACACGCCGGCATCGATCGAGACGCGGAAAGCGCTCACGAAGCTCGTCGGGAGCTCCGAGGTCAGACAGGTCCCGGGAGCGGCGCGAGGAACCTCACCTTCGGGGAGGCCGAGGGTCTCGAGGGTCTCGGCGTAGTAGACGATCTCGATCTCGTCGAACGTCCCATCCCTGCGGAGCACGAGCTCATCGGTCCTCGGGTGAGCCTCGAGGAACGGCTCGCCCTCGGTCAGGTACGCGATCAGCACGGTCTGGACGCTCGGGTCGGCGGGCGGGAGCGCGACCGTGATGGCGCGCGGGGAGCTGCAGGCCGACAGGGCGAGGAGCGCGCACCACCTCACTGGGCGAGGGTAGCGAACTCCGCGATCAGTGGCACTCGCCGATCGGGAGACCCGCCGATGCGGACTGGTCGACGCAGGTCGCGGGGGCGGTACAGGCGCCCGGATCGGTCGGGTCGCACAGCTGCACGCAGGTATCGGTCGCGAAGTCGCAGTCGAGTCCGGGGGCGCACAGCTGGCCTGGATCGCACGGCTCGCCGGCCTCGGCTTGGCCGGCCACCCAGCAGAGCGTGGCCGCGTTGCCCAGCCAGATGCAGGCCTCGCCGTTGGTGCAGTCCTGGAGGAGGGGATCGCAGCCGTCACCCTCGTAGCAGAACCCGGCCGTCTGCGAGCCGTCCTGCGGGAAGCACGCCGAGCCGGTCGCGCAGCCGGCGATCGCGCCGCACACCGGCGCGCAGACCTCCTGCCATCCGCAGTACGTGCCGCCGACGCACTCGGATTCGGCGAAGCAGGTCGCACCCTCCGGGCGGCCGGCGATCGGTGTCGTCACGAGCGAGGTGTCGCGGGAGAGCGCCAGCGCCGCCCGGTCGACCTCGACGCCGTCCCGGTAGACCGCGACGGGGTGCTCGAGCGCGGTGATGTCGGCGCCGGCGTCGCCCTCGACGATCAAGAGGTCGGCGAGCGCGCCCGCCTCCAGCCGTCCCAGATCGCTGCGGCCGAGGAAGTCGGCGGCGCTCTTCGTACCGGCCTCGAGCGCGCGGATCGGTTCGAGCCCGTTCTCGACGTAGAGCTCGAGCTCGCGGATCAGCGAAGGGCCATGGAAGGTGCCCGGGTTGCCGGCGTCGGTGCCCGCGGCGATCTTCACGCCCGCCGCCACCGCGCGCCGAAAGTTGGCTTGCGCCCGATCGAAGGAGGACGACGACCACTCCATGTAGGCCGGATCGCTGAGGCGGGTGCGGCTCGTCGGATCGCGGAGCGATTCGATCACGACGCTCGGGACGTCGTCGGACAGGTTCGGCGCGTCGAGGAAGCCGAGGTCGTCGTTGGAGAGCTGGGAGAGGCGTTCGAACACGACCAACGTCGGCACCATCACCACGCCCTCGCTCGCCATCCGCTCGGCCAGCGCCGTCGAGAGCTCGTCCTGGCTGGGGACGTGGGCGAGCGCGCGCACGCCCTGGTCGAGCACGATCTCCACGTCCTCGCTCTCGGAGACGTGCGCGATCACCTTGATGCCGGCGGCGCTGGCGAGGGCCTGGACGCGGCCGATCGAGTCGGCGGCCAGCTGCGGGAGCGCATGCCCGAGGACGCCGGACTCGAGCACGATCTTCACGACGTCGGGATGGCGAGAGAGCAGCTCGGGGAGGAGCGCATCCGCCTTCGCGGGTGTGTCGGCGAAGAGGCACGCGTCGCCGGGCGGGGAGCCCGAGTAGCAGGGATGGCCGCCGGTGGCCGTGACCAGCGGGCCGGCGGCGAACAGGCGCGGTCCGAGCAGCACGCCATCGCGCAGGCGCTGGCGGTACTCGAAGATCGCGCGCTCGGAGGTGCCGAGGTCGAGGTAGCTGGTGACGCCAGCGCGCAGCATCGCCTTGAAGTGCGGCTGGTAGCGATCGCCGGTGAGCAGGAAGGCGTCCACCGCGCTCGAGGCGGGGGAGTGGACGTGGAGATCGAACAGACCGGGAAGGATCGTCTGGCCGGTCAGATCGATCACCTGGCCTGACTCGACCTCGACCTCGCCGAAGACCACCTCACGGATGCGATCGCCCTCGACCACCACGGTCCCGAGATTGGCGCGGCTGCCGTCGAACACGGTGCCGCCGGTGAAGACCAGGCAGGCTGGGCAGCCCACCGCCGGCAGCGGCGCGGCGTCTGGCAAGCCGCCGGCGTCAGGGGTCGGATCGATGAGGTCGTCGGTGGTCGCGTCGGTGCAGGCCGCGACGAGGAGAGGCAGGGCGAGGGCGATGAGACGGGGCATGGCGCTCCTTGCGCCCGCCCCGGGGGACTCATAGCAGACCGGCGGTGCTTCAGGAAGCTCAGGGACGGCAGAGGCCCTGATACGTGAGCTCCACCTCCTGGCCGGGCTGGGGGAGCCCGCTGCCGTGGAACTTCACCGAGTTGCTGAGCGGCTCGAACGTATAGCCGTCGAGGAGATCCTCGGGGACGGCGGTGCCGTCGACCGTGACGACCAGCGTGGCCGGATCGACGGCGCCCAGAGAGATCCCACTCGTCGATGGGCGAGAAGACGTCGAGCCCGATCTGGTCGAAGAACGGCGCCCAGTCCTCCTCACAGGCGCTGTAGAACAGGCCGTTGGTCTCGCGCGTCATCCAGAAGTAGCGATAGCCGGGCTGGACGAAGAAGGGCCGCTCGTTGGGACAGGGACCGAGCACCGGGCCCGCCAGCGCGTGCACGACCATGCGGTCGGGACGGTGGGCGCCCTTCACCGAGAGGAAGTAGTCCCGCAGGAGCGCGTTCGACTCCACCGAGTCGTCGTCGCGGGTCGCCAGCACGATGATCATGAGCTTGGCGTCGGGCCGGATGAAGCCGGCGTTCGGGTTCGTGTTGGGATCCTGATCCGTCGGATCGAGCGCGCGCTCGATCGCGCGCTTGGCGGCGCCCAAGCCGGAGACATAGAAGAAGGTACCGTTGATCCCGACGTCGAGCGTGCACTGAAGCTCGGCGATGCGCGTCGCCTGATCGGCGTAGCTTGAGCGGGTGATCGCAGGATCGGGGAAGCAGCGGTGGAACTTTCCGGCGTTGCTCGAGCGGGAGTCGGTCACGGTGACCGCCATCTGATAGTCGGCGTTGGCCGCCTCCGCGGTGGTGATGAACGACTGGACCTGACCGATCAGCATCGCCTGCTCGTCCTCCGAGACGAAGGTGTTCTGCACCACGAACAGGACGTCGAGGCGTGGGCCGTCGAGCTGGGTGAAGGTCTCGGTGGTCGGCGTGTCGTCGGTGGCGGTGCCGCCGAGGAGGATGCGGGTGGGGCTGCCGACCGCGTTGTGGTGGATGAGGAGCGCGCCCTTGTGCTCGGCCGGTGAGAGTCGGCTGGGGCTGAAGCGGAGGTTGATGCGGCCCTCCTTGTTGGGCGGGATGACGATCGTGCTGGTGGTGACGGGGCGGCCGTCGACCAGGACGTCGCTGACGGAGAAGAGGTCGTCGCTGCCGCGCTCGATCTCGAGGCGCGTGATCCGGAGCTCCGCGTCGCCCACGCTGTAGATCTGCACGTAGCCGATCGGCGAGCCGCACTCGGAGCGCGGCGGGACGCCCATCGGGTTCCGCAGGATGACGTGGCCGAAGTCGACCTGGGCCGGGAAGACCGAGATCACCGGCTTCGAGGCCTGGCCGAAGAGCTCGATCGAGGCGCGGGCGAGCCCGGCGTCGTTGGTGTCGATGTTGAGGACCCCGCGATCGCCGAGCTCGCTGAAGGGATCGTAGAGCACCACGATCGAGACCGAGCCCAGCGCGGGCACCGGGAGCGGATAGCCGCTGGTCTCCACCATGAACGACTCGCCGGTGCCGATCTGCGCCTTGAGGATCTCCGCGTCCTCCGGGCACCGGTTGGAGACCTCCACCGAGGCCCGGGCGATCTGGCCGACCGGGGTGGTGTCGAAGAGGAGCTGGTCCGTCGGGAAGACCGAGAGGCAGTCTTGGAGCGGCGGCTCGCCCTCGAGGGTCACCGCGACCTCGGTGCCCTCCGACTCCTTCACGCGCAGCTCGCGGGTCGGAGTGCCGGGCATGCGGGATTGGGCGATGTGCTGGACGGAGAGCGTGGTCTCGGCGCCGGCGGCCAGCGTGAGCGGGAGCTCCGGAGGGTCGACGATCGCGAAGAGCACGGGGTCGAGCTGGATGCTGGTGATGACGCAGTCGCGGGTCCCGAGCGCCGCGATCGTGACCTCCTTGATCTCGCCGACCGTGAACACCTGGTGGGTGGGCGCCATGGACAGCCGGCAGCGCTCGCGCGCTTGTCCGCGCGCGGGATACTCGGCGGTCGGGAGATCCGGATCGTTGCTGGACAGGCGCAGCGTCGCGTCGAACGTGCCGGGCGCGGTGGGCTCGAAGCGCACGAAGATCTCGCCCTGCCCGCCGGCGATCACGCGCTCGGGGCTGCTGCTCACGCGGAAGGGGGCGTCGACGGCCACGTCCTCGAGCAGGAGATCGAAGTCGCCGTGGTTCTCGACCCGCACGATCGCCGGGTCGACCTCGGTCTCGCCGACCACCACCTCACCGAGCTCGAGCGCGGTGCCCGCCGAAGGGATCAGCACCATCTCGGGGCGAACGTTGGCGAGCTTGCCCTCGTCGGAGCAGGCCGCCCCGACGATCAGCCACAGGCAGACGAGCGACGCGCGCATCATCATGGGTACACCAGCGCGCGCTTGACGATCGCGCGATAGGCCTCCGGCGCCTCCACCATCGGGAAGTGTCCGGTGTCGGGAAGAATGAAGTGCTGCGCCCCGGCGATCTGCGTGGCGTACGTCTCGGCCGCGTCGGCCGGGATCGGATCGCAGGGTCCGGAGATGATGGTCGTCGGTGCGCGGACCTGGGCGAGCTGCGGAGCCCAGTCGTAGCTCGAGTCCCGCAGGTCCCGATCGATGTAGATGAAGCCGGCGCGGAAGTCGGCGTACCGGAACGTCATCGTGTCGAAGAGCGCGCGGTTGTCCTCGCACAGGTAGTGGGGGCCCTCGATGTGCCACAGCTCGAGCGAGCAGGCCTGAACGTCGCCGCGGCAGTCGGGCTCGCGCGTGATCTCGAGGAACCGCTCGCGGTCGGCGGTCGAGAGGCGTGCGGAGACCTCGGCGTGGAAGATCGCGTGCTGGAGGATGTCGGCGGGGTAGGGCGCGGTCAGGACCAGGCGGCTCACCCGATCCGGGTGCAGGCGCGCGTAGTGGGCCGCCACCGCCGCGCCGTAGCCGTGACCCATGATGTCGACCTTCGAGGCGTCGGTACGCTCGCCGACGAATTCGACGACGTTGTCGACGTCCTCCAGGTGGGCGTCCAGGTTGATGGCCGCGTCGGTGCTGGAGAGCGTCCCGAAGCCGGAGCGTCCGGTGGCCCGCAGGTCGAAGAACACCAGCAGCCGATCCGGGTTCTCGACACCGCCCGGACCGAGCAGGAACGCCATCGGCTCGACCAGGTACTCGTGCCCGATGCTCGGGCCGGTGTTGATGAACAGGAGCGGCGGCATGGTCGAGGTGAGCGTACCGCGCAGGCGGATGTAGATCCGAACGCCGCCGATCTCTTCGGGACCCTCGAGCAAGGTCGCCGGATCCGAGAAGCCCGCGTCGCTCGGGGCGCTGGGACCGCTGTCCCGGGGCTCGGCGGCGTCCTCGGGTTGCCCGGCGTCGCCCGGATCGACGGCGGCGTCCGCATCGGGGGAGGGTGCCGCGGTCTCGTGGTCACACGCCAGCGCGATGCCCGAGAGGAGGCCGATCGCGAGGAGGCTTCGCACACCTTGGCGCTAGCCAACGGGCGTTCACGAGTCAATCCTGGGGGCTTTCAGCCCTCCGCGATCGTTCCGATGCCGGCGCCCCGTCCTACGGGGGAGACTCGCGCGCGATGACGCGCCTGCCCCTGATCGCGCTGCTCCTGGCCGGCTGCTCGGGCGAGGAGGTCTTCGAGACCCCCGAGCCGCCCCCGATCGGGTTTCAGCTCCACATGAAGCCGGTGACGATCGCCCCGGGCGACGACATCGAGTTCTGCACCTACTTCAACCTGGACACGCCGGAGGCCCTGGCCGCCGAAGGGAAGCCGTTCCTGCTCCAGGACATGATCGTGAACGGAGTCGATCCTTCGGCCGACGAGATCGCGGTGAACCGGATCGATGTGCGCGGAGCGAAGGGGCTCCACCACATCCAGATCCTCGCGATCCAGAACGACCTGGAGGACGTGCCCGACAAACACATCTTCGAGTGCGCCGTCGACCTGTTCGGCGGCCCGCTGACCGGCGACGTCGACCCCCTGTTCTTCACCTCGCGCTCCGACCTCGAGATTGACTACCCGGCGGGTGCCGCCCGGGTGCTGGCACGCGTCCCCGACAAGGACGACCCGACCAAGACCCGCGGCACGCAGCTGCTCTACAACTTCCACTACCTGAACCCGACCACCGAGCCCATCCAGGCCGAGGTCGTGGTCAACCTGCACGTGGTGCCGCGCGAGACCGTGCAGCACCCGGTGCGGAGCGCATGGTGGAACTACGTCTACTTCGACGTGAAGCCCGACGTGACCTCGACGGCGACCGGCCACGGGTCGTTTCTGGTCGACGTCGACCTCCTGGGCATGACCTCGCACCAGCACGAGACCGGATCCCGCTTCACGTACGCGATGGGCGGCGAGCAGGTCTACGAGAACAGGGACTGGAGCGAACCCACCTACCTCCAGTATCCGGAGCCGCGGTTCGTGCCGAAGGGCGAGCCCATCGACTTCACTTGCGAGTGGAAGAACCACTTCGGAGCCAGCCGGTACTTCGGTCTCCAGGCAGACGACGAGATGTGCACTGCGATCATCGAGTACTACCCACACGTCGAGGCCGAGGCCGAGGCGCTGCTCGAGATGCAACGCCAGCAGGAGATGATGGACATGGGTTCGAGCTTCGGAGGCTCTCCGGTCACGCTCGAGAGCTTCCTCGGCTTCCCGGACGAGCTGCTGGAGAAGATCGTGACCGACCCCGATCACGCGTTCGAGTACATCGACAAGAACATCATTTGCGGCATCGGGCTCAACTTCAAACAGATGGAGCGTCAGTATGGCCGATCGCCGGACTCGCTGATGTCGATCCAGGCGCTCGTCGATTTCCTGGAGCCGATCTGCCGCCTCTGAGGCGCGCGCTCAGCGGAGCAACCTGGAGAGGTCGCCCGCGACGGTCTTCTTCTCATCGAGGGCGATGCGGGCGCGATGGACGAAGGGATAGAGCGCTTGGCTGATCAGCGCGAGCATCGTGGGCTCACCGTATCACCGAATCACCAGCGCTTGCCGACCAGGAGCGTGAGGGCGACCGCCGGAACCGCGGCGAGCTCGGGCTGTCCATCCGCGGCCTCGCGCCGGAGCACGAAGAGAAGGCCCGACACCTCCACGCCGGCGAACGCGCCGTGGCTGAGCTCCGCCGTGAGCGCGACGCTGGCGCTCGCATGGCCTGCGGCCGTGAGGCGATCGGGCGCCCGCCCGGTGGTGACGAAGGCTTGGCGCAGGAACGCGGCCCCCGCCCCCAGACCCAGCTCGAGGCTGACGATCGGGAAGTCGAAGCTGTGGGTGACCCGCAGGCCCACCTCGATCTCCTGCGTGACGACCTCGAGGAACCCGTTGGAGAAGCCCGAGGCGCACAGGCTGGCCGTCGGCAAGAGCGAGACGGCCTCGAGATCGATGGTGTAGCCGACCAGCGCGCCCTGGCAGATCTCCGCGCCGCGCCACAGCGGGGAGCGGCCGCGATAGCCGATGAACGGGCCGTGCGAGAGCGAGGTCTCGCCGCGTCCCTTTCGGACCAGGCGCGCGTACTCGATCCGATCCAGCTCGCGCTCCGCGACGGTCACGCGCTGGCCCGCCTCGGCCACGATCGTCCCCTCGAGCAGATGATCGCGGGCGCGCGAGCGGACGAAGTATCGCCCCGGCTTCACGCTGAGCGTGCGTGCGCGGTCGAGTGCGCCGACCTCCGCGACTACGGAGCCGTCCGCGGATCCCTGCATCACCAGGAAAGCGTGGCCGGGCGGCAGCTCGACGGTGGCGCGACCTTCGCGACGCGTGACGTTGGTCAGGATCAGATCGGCGCGGCCGTGGATCTCGTAGCGAAACGTCGGATGCTGCGGGCCGACCAGCGAGCGGCTGCTCGCCCGCAGCGTGCTCTCGTAGGCGTAGGCGTACGCCTCGCCCAGGGAGATGCGCTCGTCGCGATCCGCGTCGGCCGCGCCGAGCAACCCCGAGACGAAGTAGCTGGTGAAGAACGAGCCGCGGAGCGCCTCGGACTCCTGGGCGTCCTCGTTCGCCGAGCTCGAGGTGAGAAAGACCGTTCCCTCCCCCGAGAGGCGCTCCTCGATGCGGATCGGAAACGGGGGCGCCGGAGCGCCGCCCTTCACCTGTGTCAGCGCGCCCGAGCGGCAGGCGTCGACCAGGAGGACGCGGTACTTGGCCGCCGAGCCGCGGACCAGCTGCTCCAGCTCGTCGAGCAGGATCTCGGAGCCGCCGAGGTGAAGGCCTTTGGCGTCGGCGTGGCCCGAGTAGTAGACGAACAGCAGCGGCTCCACCGAGGGATCCTCGACGCGCGCGCGGATCCGATCGTTGAGCGAGACCAGCGTTCGGCGCATCAGGGACGCGTCCTTGCCGGTGATGAGGATCAGGTCTTGCGGCGGGAAGTCGCCCAGATCCTCGAGCACACCGGCCACCTTGCGCGCGTCCTCCTCCGCATACCGGAGGTCCTGCTCGTCGCCGGCGCCGTGATTGTTCCCGACGATCAGCGCGAAGCGCTCCACGTCGGCGTAGGCGGTGCCGGGGAGGAGCGCGGCGAGGAGCAGCCAGCGGATCACGTCAGGGCGCCTTCTTCCACTCGAGCCGTGCCTCGCGGCACCCGTCGACGGCCGGCGGGCGGCCTGCATGCCGGAGCTCGACCTCGATCCCTCGCAGATCGATCGGAGCGGCGCAGAAGAGCGCGAAGATTCGCTCGGGTCCGAGCACGCCGTCCAGGCGCGTGCTGATCGGGAGCAGCATGTCGGCGCCGGCCGGCTCGGCGCGCGTGCGATCGCCGGCCGGATAGTAGCGGCTGACCGCGCCGGCGCCGTCGATGCTGAAGATGCCCAGATGGACAGGCTCGGCCGCGGTGTACGAGAACCGGATCGCGTCGTGCGCCGCCACCGTCTCGCCGTCGGTCCCGCGCCGGACCTGGTCTCCGTGCTGGACGTAGAAGCCCAGCACCGGTCCGCCCTTGAGGCCGAGCCGGTCGGGCTCGCGGGGGGCGAAGAACAGCGCCGTGAGGCCGGCCGCCAGCGCCACGCCGACCGCGCCGGGCCAAGGCCATCGCGAAGCCCTCGCACCCGACTCCGCTCGCAGGGGCCCGGCTTCGCGGTCGAAGCGAGCCCGTGCGTCCACGAGGGTACGGTGGCGGGCGGCACAGCGCTCGCAGGCCGCCAGGTGCGGATCGCTCGCGCCCTCGCCGACCAGCCGATCGAGCGCGAGGTCGGAGAGGCAGCCCTCGGGCCGCGTGCGCTCAAACGGAGAGCCGGTCATCGCTCGCGCTCCTTTCCCGCTGGATGTGCTCGCGGAAGCGCGCCAGCAGATCGCCGACGTGACGGCGCGAGCAGCCCATCACCTCGGCGATCTCGGCGTGCGTCATCTGATCGAAGTAGTAGTGCACCGCCACCTGGGCCAGCGCCTCCGGGAGCTTCGCGAGGATCTCCCGCGCCGCGGCCATCCCTTCCATGTCGGCGTCCGGGAGCGGTGGGGGCGCCGCCGCGTGGGCCTCGAGGAGGCGGAGGCGCGTCTTCTGGTCGCGGATCCGGTTGAGGCAGCTGTGGGTCGTCACGCTGTAGAGGAACGTGAGGATCGTGCTGCGCCCGCGGAACTGCTCGGGGCGATCGAGCAGGGAGGTGAAGATCTCCTGGACCACCTCGCGCGCCTCCTGGGCATCGCCGAGGATCTTTCTGGCGCGCCGCTCCACCGAGTGCCCGTAGTCTCGATACGCCCGCTCGATGGCGGCCGGGTCGAGCCGTGGATCGCTCAGGGCCCACCTCCCGCGATCCCGAAGGCCTCTTCGACCGCGTCGGGGAGCGCGAACACGGGCAGGCGGAGCAGGGCGAGATCGGGGGTCAGCCGGATCGGGACCTCGGTGCTCTCGCCGTTCTCGGGCGGCGACAGCGGCGCGATCATCGGCGCGCAGGCGCTCGAGGTCTGACCGGCCGCCTTGCAGTCGCGGATGGCCTCGAGGTCGGTGCCGCCCTTGCCGCTGGCCCGCATCAGGTGGAAGCCGCGCGGCGGCGCCCCGGCGAGGATCTCCTCGGCCCAGGATCCCGACGGCACCTCGCCTTCGACGTACACATAGACGTAGTCCTCCGCCCACCCGAGCACGTCGCCCGGGTGCACGCCCTTGATGTCGGCGTGGGCGAGCACGTTCTTCCCCGGGGGCGTCGCGCCCGCGCGGAGCACGAGGATCCAGGCGAAGCCGAGCCGCGGCTCGCCGGTGCCGGCCGATGCGATCCTCCGGCAGCGTGTTGAGCGCGTCGGCCGGCGGCGGCAGGTGGAGCGTCATCGTGAAGCCCGAAGGGAAGGTTCCCTCCACCGGGACGCGCGTCCCCACGACGGTCCCGGGATCGCTCTTCCAGTTGATCCACGCCAGGATCACCTCGGCCGGCGGCGGAGCGGCGGGGAAGTCGCTGGTGATCGTGCCGTGGAGCGCGCCGATCGCCTCGCCCTGGTAGTCCGTGGAGACCGCAGGATCGCAGGCAAGGAGCAGCACCAGCGGGGCCCCGATCCCTCGGTTCACCACGGGAGCCTACTCCCTCGGATCCGGGCGAGCATCCGCAGTCGATCCGAAGGCCGGCTCACGGCTGGGACGCGACGTTGTCGGCCATCTGCGCGGCACCAGCCCCTGGTCTCGGCGTCTTCGATCAGCTCCAGCGCTCTCCGGAGCCGGGGCTCGGTGAAGCGGCCGTAGGTGTCGACCGAGAGCTCCGCCTCGCCGCGGGCGGCGGCCTCCACGCGTGTCACGATCGCCCGCTCCTCGGCCGGCGTGAGGACCTCGATGCGGCCCACCAGCGTCCGCACCAGCTCGACCGGCGCGGGATCGATCGTGATCGGGAGGAGCTCGTCGGTCCAGGCGCGCGGCGCCAGATAGAGCACGCGCGTGCCGGGCGCGGTGAAGTAGCTCTGCTCCCAGGTGTCGACCATGGCGCGCGCCTCGTCGGGGAAGAGGCCGCCCTCGATCAGCGCCGCGGCCACCAGGTCCTTGGCGCGGGCGACGTAGGCATCGATCGGATCCAGCGCGCGGGGGATCGCCGCCTCGCGATCGCTGCGGGGCGCGAGGGCGCCGGCAGCCGTGATCGCGCCGCCGCCGCCGGTCACCTCGAGGACGAAGGCCGCCGGGATCGCGTCGTCGGAGCCGTTGTGCAGCGTGACGCGATCGTCGCCGGAGGTGATCCGGAGCGGCCGCTCGAAGCGCGCCAGCCCGCGGTAGAAGATGAAGCGCTCGTCCTCGGTGGCGCCCCGATCGCGGGTGCGCACCCCGAGGGCGGCCACCCGCCGCGCCGGCGCCCAGATGCTGCCGGCCGGGACCTCGGGGGGCGCGAAGCCGGCGCCGTCGGGATCGACGAGATCCACGTCCCATCGCGCCTCGCCCTCGCCCATGCGCGACATCTCACCGATCGGGGGCGCGATCGCGGCCGCGTCCGGGTACCACTCGGAGATGATCCCCTGCGGGAAGCGGACGTCGACGGTGACACGCTCGGGACGGCCGCCGTAGAAGTAGAGCACCGGCGTCTCGAGCTTCTGGTTCACGGGCTCGGGGAGGTTGTCGATGCCCTTGACGCCGGGCGCGTTGGGCGCGCGGGCGTAGACGAAGGGCGGCAACAGATTCTCGGCGTGGTGGAGACCGTCCATCGACCGGCCGTCGGAGGATTGGAGCGAGGTGTAGGTCCCCCACTCGTGGACCACTCGCCCGTGGGTTGCACGAGCTGGCGCCGCGATGCGGTCCGTCGGTCCCACGCAGGCCGAGAGGGCGAGCGCGACGAGGGCGAGGCGGGGTGCATGCATGCCGGGTGAGGACCGCGACCCTCCGGTTTTGGGCACGCGCCGCGCCGCGTCAGGGAAGGCCCGGGCGCGGGACGCGTACGAGAGGCGTGCACCGTCTCCTCGCGCCGATCCTCGTCCTCTCCACCCTGGCCTGCGCCCCGCTGGTGTCCCAGCGGCGCCGGACGGAGAAGCCTGCAGCCCGGGTGGCCCAGGTCGCGCCGCCGAAGGCGCCGGCGCCCGCCCCGGTCGTGGTGGCCCGCGCCGAGCCCGTCGCGCCCCCGCCGCCCGCGCCCCCGCCCGTCGCCCCCCCGGCCGTCGAGCCCGCGCCGGCCAAGGCGTCCGCCGAACGGACCACCTTCTACGCCTTCTCTGACGTGGAGGTGGCCAAGCTCAAGAAGCACAACCGCACCTTCGCCAAGCTGGTGACCCAGCACCGGACCTGCACCACCAAGTCGGAGCGGATGATCGCGAAGCGGGAGCAGCTCCGTGATCAGATCATCGAGCTGCAGAACCGGGAGACGCGCACCGCCGCCGAGGAACGCCGGCTCACCTCCCTCCGCGCCGAGGAGCGGCGGATGAAACAGGACCGGCGCGCGCTCGCCACCTGCGAGCCCCTCGAGCGAAAGCTGACCGAGATGCTGCAGGCAGAGTACGGGACGACCGCGAGCTTGGATGACGTGTACTGACCCATTATGTGACCGCGACCGTGGAGGGGCGCGCGCGGAGGCCTCAGCGGGGCTTGCGGCCCTCCTGGGGGTAGTGGGCCGGGACCTCGGCGTCGAGGCACTCGGGCTCGAGCGTGCGGGAGCCGTCGGTGCGGCCGGCCACCAGGCAGAGCGTGTGGACACCCGGGGTGAGCTTCGGCAGCGGCACGTAGCCGCAGCCGTCGTCGCGGTGGGGTTTGATCGCGCGGCCCTTCGTGGTCATGAGCGCGCGATAACGTTGCCACGCGGCGGCGTCGCCGGATGCGATCGGGCGGCCGTTCAACAGGCCGAAGTCGGCGTCGTAGTAGATCGTGGCGAGCGGCGACTTCTTCCCTGAGGACATGGGCGGGTTGGCGCAGGCGAGGGCGACCATCGCGGCGCCGGGGCCGGCGGCGCCGAGCCGCTCGCGCACGCGATCGTCGATCGGGTTGATCAGGTACCAGGGGTCCATGTTCATCCACAGCCCGGTCTTGAACTCGGCGAGCTTGAACTCCCAGATCCAGAAGCGCGGCATGCGGAGCTCGACGTTGCCGCCGGCGGCGTCACGGTAGCGGACCTCGAACCGATAGGGGCCGGGAGTGACGGAGAGCTTCTGCAGCGTCAGCAGGACCACGCAGCGCTGTCCGGTCGGGGAGCGGGTCGCCGGCTCGCACTCGAAGAACTTGTCCTCGTCGGGGATCTGAAAGCTCTGGCCGAAGGGCGCGTAGCCGCGGATCCCACCGCGCGCGAAGGGATCGGTCCCCGGGTTCACGTACCAGCCGTAGGCGCGGCCCGAGCGAACGGCGGCGCTCCGCTTGGGATCGTCGTCGCGGGCGAGCTTGGACTCCCACAGGCCGTCGTTCGGATACGGCTTGTCGCCGGGGGGCAGGGGCAGCTTGGTGAGCCGCACGTCGAGCGGGCCGGCCGGCCGCTCCGCGAGGAGAAGCTCGATCTCCCAGGCCGAGCTGGCACCGTCGCTCTTGCCGTCCGAGCCGCCGGCGATCATCTCCGCGAGCCAGCGGCTGGGCGGATCGCGACCCTCCAGTCGCTCCCTCTTCAGGTTGCGCGCCAGCGAGAAGAAGGCCTCGGTGTCCACCAGCATCGGCTCGACGGCGCTGCGATTCCCGGGATCGAGGAGGTACGAGGTCGCGCGCTCGAGCTCGACCGCCGCGGTGAGCGTGAACGCGCGGAGGCGCCGGCCGATCAGATCGATCGCCAGCACCGATCGAAACGCCGGGTTCTCCGCCGACTCGGGCGCGGCCTGGAATGCACCGAGGTCGCCGGTCAGGTGCGCGCGCAGCGCCTGCTTGGAGGCAGCGTCGAGCCGCGCCTGGACGATCGCCGCCTGGCCGCGCTCGAGGGGGAGATCGGCGAACGCCGTCCACAGCTCGGCCCGCCGGGGCTCGAGCGCCAGCGCCGCGACCAGCGACCGTTCGGCCTGGACCAGGTCCGAGTTGGCCCGGTGCGTCTTGAAGTTGTGGAGGTGATCGCGCCACGAGCTCGGGGCGAGGATCAGCCCACCGCTGCGCTCGAGCGTGCCGACGCGCTCCTCCAGCGCGTTGAGGCGATCCCGGGCGGCCCCGAACTCCGGATCGGCGCGTAGCGCCAGCGCCAGCTGGGAGCGCAGCGCCGCGCCGTCCCCGCGATCCTCGGCGTCGAGCGCGGCACCGAAGCGCGACATCGCCTCGAAGCTCTTGGTCCCGTGCTTCCCGATCTGCTTCTTGCCGATCGGGCTGAGCTTCGCGCCGAGCCCCGCCAGGACCTCGGCGGCGAGCGTCTTCTGCAGCTCGAAGATCCGCGCGCGCTCGCCCTCGACCTTGCCGGCGTAGACGACCTCGCCCGTCTCGACGTCGATCGCGCGCACGTCCACCCGGAGCGCGGCGGCCTCCGCGAATACCTGGCCGGTCACGATCAGCTCGGCGCCCAGGCCCTTGCCCAGGCGGGCTGCGCCGCGCGGATCGAAGTACGGTGACTTCTCGAGCTCGACCTCGTGGAGGACCTCTTGAAGCCGAGCCCGCTCCACCAGGCGGACGGCGTCGGCCGCGCTCAGATCCGTGATCAGCATCTGCGCCAGTCCCTTGCCGAGCGGCGCGAGCGCACCGTCGTTGGCGACGTCGAAGTCCGCCACCGCCACCACCACGGAGTCGTCGGCTCGCGCGCTCGGAGCCGCGAGCACCAGCAGAGCCACCAACACCGTTCTCACCGCATCATCATACGCTGCGGAGGCGCTTCCCTGCCCTCGCCGTGCTATATGAGCCGATGCGATGGCGAGCGCCGCCCAGAGGAGGTTGATCGACGCGTCGCACCGGATCGTCGAGCTGTTGGCGCCCGACTTCTGGGCGCTCGGATCGCTGAGCGACAGCCTGTCACCGATCGCGGAGCTGGCGCTCCCCAGCGAGCATCACGACCTCCTGAAGAACGCCGCCCGGATCGCGCGGGTGGTGGTCGATCCGCCCGCGCCCGAGGTGCCGCCGCAGGATCGATCGCTGGTCCGCCTCCGCCCCATCCCCTCGTCGCCCCCCGACGCCTGCGCGATCGGCGCCGAGCACACGAGCCTGGGTTGGGAGCCCGTCTTCATCTGCGACCGTCCCGAGGGCCAGGTCGGACACTTACAGCGAGAGATGCTCAAGTGCTGGGCGACCGTGCTCTCACCCCGCCTGGCGCGGCCGCGCACCATGGTACGCTCGTTGGGGCCATGGGGACCGGCGCTGACGGTCGCGTTCGATCGGATCACCGGCCTCAGCCTCGATCGGCTGGCGCCGATGTCGCCGCCGATGGCGCTCGGAATCTTGGCCGAGGCGCGGATCGGCCTGGACGCGCTCCACGCCCAGGGAATGACGCATGGAAGCCTCAAAACGAAACGGGTGCGCATCACACCCGCCGGCCGTCCCGTCCTCTGTTACGGGCTGGACGCCGCCCGGACCACCGTCTATGAGGACCACGCGGCCCTGGCCCAGATCGTCCTTTCGACCGCCTTTGATGATCCCCTCCTGCTCGAGATCCTGGCGGGCCGGGACGAAGGCGCCTGCACCGTCGCCTGTGACCGGGTCGTTCAAATGGCGCCGAGCCTCGACGATCTGGCGGTCGGAGCGCTCCGGCAGGACGGCTCGCCGGATCTGATCCCGGGAGCGCTGGCGCGGCTGCTCGATCCCGACGAGCCGGCGGCCCGGCTCGCCGAAGTGCTCGAGGCGGTCGGAAGCTATCGGTTCGACGGAGCTCGATGATAGCCTCGATCCCGAACGATGGACCTCGACACCCACCAACTCCCTGACGGGACCCAGATCTCCCTCCGGGGACCCGTCGACGAGGAGGCGGACTTCGTGCCCGTACTGACGCAAATCAATCGCGGGGGGCGCTTTGTCCTCGACCTCGCGGGGGTCTCACACATCAACTCGTCCGGGGTCCGGGAGTGGATTCGATTCGTCCGCGGGATCCGAGGGGGCGGACCGGTGGAGCTGACCAACTGTCCGCCGCAGTTCATCGATCAGGTCAACATGCTCAACAACTTCCTCGGATCGACGACCGTGCAGAGCCTGGTGGTCCCCTTCGTCTGCATCGGTTGCGGTGAGACGCTCGAACAGACCGCGAGGTCTGACACCCTGGTCTCGCGTGATCCCGAGCCTCCGCGATGCGAGCGCTGCGGCGCGACCATGGAGCTCGACGCCATCGCCGACGTCTACTTCGCGTTCCTGCGCGAGCCTCGACACCCATGAGCGAGGTCGAGATGCGGACAGCGGCCGGCTTCGTCGCCGGGTTGTACGATGCCGCGGCGTTGCTCGACCGGGAGCTGATCATACTCGCCGCCAATCCCGCGTTCGGACCGCTGGCAGGGCTTCGCTCCCATGCGCTGCTCGCTCAGATCGAGCGGCGGATCCCCTTCGACGTCCTGCTGGCCGTCGGCGACCCCACCGTGCGCGCGAGCGCCGAGCTCTGCGTCGCCACCGGTCGCGCGCAGCACCTGGCCGAGAAGGAGGTTCAGAACAAGGCGGGAGATCGCTTCGTCACCTGGATCAGCTTCGTGCCGGTGGTCGACGAGGAGGAGCGCGTCGTCGGCGTCGTCGAGATCGTCCGCGATGTCACCGGCGAGTCCGCAACGCACGTCCGACTCCGTCAGATGGCTGCGCTGGCCCAGGCGCGCGCCGACGAGCTCGAGCGGGCGGTCGAGCATCGCACGCGCGAGCTTCACGCGGCGCTCGACGAGGTCACGCGGCTGTCGCGCATCGACCCGCTGACGGGGCTGTTGAATCGACGGGCGTTTACCGAGGGCGCGACCCAGGTGCTCTCGCTCGGGCGCCGCCATCACCGAAACGCCGGCCTGCTGATGTGCGATCTTCGACCACTTCAAGCGCTTGAACGACACGCACGGCCACCAGGCGGGCGATGCGGTGCTGGTCGCGGTCGCCGACGCGCTGCGCGCTTCCGTTCGAGACAGCGACGTCGTGGGTCGCTTCGGAGGCGAGGAGCTGGTCATCCTGCTCTCGGAGACCGCCGAGGCCTCGGTCAAGGACGTCGCCGATCGATGCCTCCGGGCGGTGCGCAACATTCCGATCGTCGAGCTGGTCCCGCGGATGAGCCGGGCCCCGACGCTCAGCATCGGCGCCGCCATCTTCCCCGACCACGGCGAGACGCTCGACGAGCTGGTCAGCGCCGCCGACGTCGCGCTCTACGAAGCCAAGGGCAGCGGCCGCGATCGCGCGGTGCTCTTCCAGCCCTCGATGGAGATCCTCCCCACCGAGGATCTGCGCTCGGCCAAGACGAGGGTCCTGGCGGTGGTACGCCAAGACCGGCTCGAGCAGACCGAGCGCGTGCTGGCGCCCTCGTTCGATCTGGTGGCGACCTCATGGCCCGAGCGCGGGCTCGAGCTCGCCGCCAAGAACATGTTCGACGTGCTGGTCGCCGACGGAGATCTGGGCGCGACCTCGGGCGTCGACTTTCTGCGCGACACGCCCTCGACGGCCGCGAGCTCGGTCCGCCTGCTGCTGGTGAAGAGCCCCGAAGCCTTTCACGAGGCGCGCGCGGCCTCGGCGCGGGTCGACTGGTTCCTCCTCGAGAGCGAGGCCCCGCGTCACCTCCGGGACGCGATCAAGGACGCGCTGGCGCTCCGGGAGGTCGAGCGCGGCCTCCTCGGCAAGAACCTGTCGGGACCTCGGCACCGCCGCTCCGCGGATCAGAATCCGCCAGCAACTGCAGGACGGATCGCTCTCTTTCGTCTTTCGGCCGATCGTCGATCGCGAGCGTCAGCTGTTCGCGTACGAGCTGCTTTGCCGTCCGCCCGAGGAGGAGGTTCGCCTCACGCCCAGCGAGCTCTTCGAGGGTGCCGCGCGCACCGGCGACATCTGGCGCGTCGGGCGTCTCACGCGCGAGGGCATCGCGGCCGAGATCGAGCGCATCGCGCAGGGCAAGCTGGTCTTCGTGAATCTCCATCCGGCAGAGATCCGCGATCCGGAGCTGGTCGCCGGGCGCGACCACCTGGTCCGCGTGCTCGATCGCGTGGTGTTCGACATCCGGGAGAGCGCAGGCGCCAACTTCGCCCAGATCAACGGAGACCTCGAGGCGCTGCGTAGGCTCGGGTTCCAGATCTCGATCGACGACATCGGTCCCGGCTACCGCAGCCTCAGCAGCGTGGTGCTCCTCCAGCCCAGCTTCCTCAAGCTGCCCGGGGTGCTCACCCGCGAGCTTCGCGAGTCGAAGGGTCGCCTGGATCTCATCCGGCGCGCCATCGACATCGCGCACACGGTCGAAGCGAAGGTGATCGCGACGGAGCTCGAGTCCGAGTCCGACGCCGAGCTCTGCGAGATCGCGGGCTGCGATCTGTTCACCGGCTATCTGTTCGGGGAGCCGAGCGTCGCGTAGTTCGTCAGACGAGTCGACAGCTCGCAGCTCGCAGCCGTCACGAGGGCCGGACAGATCGAGTCGATCCACCCGTACGCGCGCACGTAGGTGGCGGTGCTTCCGACGTTCGTCAGCTGCGCGCTGGTGAAGTTCGGGTCCGAGCGGAGCGCGCAGGGATCCGCGGTGCTGAGCGCGTCGGTCTCGACCGCTTCTCGGCACTGGCGCCGTCTTCCGGACCGCCGCAGGCCACCAGGCTGGAGGTGAGAATCACGAAACAGAAACTCGACGAGGCTTTCATGGTTTGGACTCCTTCTTCGCTTGAGCGATGCGGGGGACGATTCCACGCCGCGTGCCGCCGCCCCGCGGCTGTTTGCGTCTCGCGTTTCGGTGTCCAGGCCCGGCGCCGTGACTGTCAGCTCGCCTTTCGACAGTCACTCGGCTAGGCCGTGAGAATGCGTGCTCGCTCGGCAGTCCTGCTCCTCGTCCCCGCGCTCGCCCTGGTAGCCTGCAGCGACGGAGGCACCGACGATCTCGACGCCTCTGCCGGACGGGACGCCTCGGGCTCCGACACCGGCGGGAGGGACGCCGCGGTCGCCGACGCGTCCCCAGCCGACGCGACGCCCAGGGACGCGGCCCTCGACGCCGGGACGGACGCCGGCACGGACGGGGGCACGTCACGACCCGAGGACTGCGATCCTCTCCAGCCGGAGCTCTGCAGCCTGCCGTGGCCCTCGAACCTGTACCTCGCGCCCGACGCAGCCCGCGCCACCGGATACACGCTCACGTTCGGACCGACCACGCTGCCGGCCAACCGATCCGGCGCGCACGTCGATCCGCTGCCCTACCAACGCATGGACGGCTACGGGCTGGGGGCGCCGATCATGGTGCTCTTCCCGGATCTCGACTTCGGAGCGAGCGGCCTCAGCGATGAGACCAACATCGCAGGCTCGCTCGAGCCGAACGCGCCGATCCTCCTGTACCGCGTTGCCGGCACCGGGCTCTCGCGCGTCCCCTACTACGCGGAGCTCGACAGCTCGGAGGCGGATCCCGCGCGGCGGATCCTGTTCGTCCGGCCGGCCGTGATCCTCGAGGAGGCGTCCCGATATGTGGTGGCGATCCGCAACCTCCAGGACGGAAGCGGTACCGTCTATCCCCCGAGCGAGGCCTTCCGCGCGCTGCGCGCGTCGACGACCGCCGGCGACCCGCTGCTGGCGCCTCGCCAGGCCCGCTTCGACGAGCTTCTCGGCTTCCTCAGTGGCGCCGGCGTGGATCCCGATTCGCTCCAGCTCGCCTGGGACTTCGTGACCGCGTCCCCTGCGGCGCTCCACGGGCGGCTGCTCGCCATGCGAGATGACGCCCTCCAGCGCACCGGCGAAATGGGACCCGCCCTCACCATCACGAGCACCACCGAGTACGTCCCCACCGACGACGGCTCGGGCCGGCCGATCGATCCGGACCTCTGGTACCGCGTCGAGGGCACGATGACCGTCCCGAGCTATCTCCGCGTCAAGAGCATCAACTTCACCTCGCACACGGTGCTCAACCTGGACGCGGACGGAGTGCCGCAGGTCAACGGCACGCGCTCGGCGCGCTTCTGGATCAACGTGCCGCGTTCGGTGGCCAGCTCCACGATCAGCCACGGCCTCTTGATCTACGGCCACGGACTGCTGGGCTCGGGCGATCAAGCGCTCTCGGGTTACAACCGCAGGATCGCGAACCAGTATCACTACCTCTACTGCGGCGCGAACCTGACCGGCTTCTCCGAGGACGACACGCTCACCACGGCGTCCGCCGTTCTCGACATGTCCGGCTTCGAGTGGATCGCGGACACCACCCACCAGGGCTTGATCGAATACTTGCTCCTGGCGCGCGCGATGCGGGCGCGGTTCCCGTCGTTGCCGTTCTTTCAGCGGATCGGCGCCAACATCGATCCGAGCCGTCTCTACTACGAAGGGATCTCACAGGGCGGGATCTTCGGCGCTACGGTGCTCGCGATGTCGACCGACTTCACGCGCGGACACCTGGGCGTTCCCGGTCTCAACTACAGCACGCTGCTTTATCGCTCGGTCGACTTCGCGCCGTTCTTCGAGATGATGGCGCAATCGTACACGGACAGCCGCGATCGGGCGGTGCTGCTGGCGGCGGCCCAGCTCTTGTGGGACGGCACCGATCCGGTGAGCTACTACCGACACCTGGCGCAGGATCCGCTCCCGGGCACGCCCGCCCACGAGGTCCTCCTCGGTCCGGCCAAGGGCGACTGGCAGGTCGCGGGCATCACGGTCGAGATGCTGGCCCGGACGGACGTCGGCATTCCGCTGATGGAGCCGTACGACGACGAGCGGACGCCCTACGGGATCGTTCAGCAGCCGTATCCGCGAGCGGGATCGGGCATCGTGCTCTTCGACTTCGGGAACCCGTGGCCGGAGCCGGGCAACCACCCGCCGATGGACGACGTCGGTGACCCCCACGGCTCGCCGCGTAACCTCCCGGCCCACAATGCGCAGATGGACCACTTCCTCCGCACCGGCGAGATCATCGACGTGTGTGGCGGGGACGGGTGCCACCCCGACTGAGCATCTGCGGCGGGACGCCCGCCACGGGACTCGCGGCACGACCTGCACCCCATGTCGACGGATCCGTGGGGGCGCCGACGCACGTCGACGGCACGGCGGACACGGACTTCTTCGACACGGGGATCACGGGCGACGGCACGGGCTGCGCCGGGCCGTAGGGACGTCAGCGCTCCAGCGTCATGGCTGCGAGCTCGAGGCTCACGATCAGATCGGTGATCCGATCGCGCTCCGCGCGCGCCATGTCGAGCGCCTGCTGAACGGCGGCGGTGGCGACGTCGGTGGGGCCGGTGACCATCGAACCCCAATGGGCCGCGATCAGCCGCGCCTGGGTGTTGAAGCCGAGCTGCTCGAGGATCAGCTGGCTGTGGAACTTGACGGTGCGGACCGCAATGCCGAGCTTCTTCGCAATCTCGGCGTGCGACCGGCCTTGCACGAGGAGATCGTAGACCTCCTTGACGCGCGCGGTCTGGAGGTCGTCGCGAAATCCCGTCGGGTTGGAGGTCGTGATCGCGCGTCCGTGGGCGGCCAGGAGCTCGGTGCGCTTGGTGAACCCCGTCGCGCGTAGGATGCCGCCGATGTGAAACTTGACGGTGCGGGCCGTGATTCGGAGCTGCTTCGCGATCTCCTCGTTCGACATGCCCTGGATCAGGCGGTCATAGACTTCGATCTGTTGGGAGGAGCTCAGCTTGGAACAAGGCGTCGTCCGGGGCACCGGCGGAGAATAGGGGTCAGGAGTGCGCCGTGCAAGTTGTCTTGACAGCTGATCCTCGGGCCGTGGGCGCACTCCCTTCACCATACCGCCGCGAATGCCGCAACTCGTCGCTCGCAGCGATTCGCCACGGCCCATCACGGCAAGCTGAGTTGCGGGATGGCATCGCCGTTGCTCTCAACAGGAGCGACCGCGAGAGCGGTAGGAGGTAGATGAAAGATGATTCGAATCACGCGCGCAACGACGTTCGTGGCGCTGGTGGCGGGTCTGGGCGCCCTCGGGTATTCGGTCGAGGTCCGCGCCCAAGAGGATCCCACCAACCCACCGACCGGGACGAACCCGACGATGCAGCCGCAGCATGCGGAAGGGGCGAAGGCGTCGCTCACCAAGCAGGACAGCGGCTTTCTGCGGGACGCAGCCGAGGGTGGGATGTTCGAGGTGCAGCTGGCCCAAGTCGTTCAGGAGAAGGCGACGAACCCCCAGGTGAAGGAGCTGGCCCAGCGGATCGCCGAGGACCATACCAAGGCGAACGATCAGCTGACCTCGATCGCACAGCAGATCGGGGCGGAGGTCCCTCAGACCGTGAGCAAGGCGGATCAGAAGCGGATCGACTCGTTCGGCAAGATGGACCCGAGCAAGCTGGACAGCGAGTACGTGAAGCTCATGATCGATGACCATCAGAAGGACATCAAAGCCTTCACGAACGAGGTGAATAAGGGGAAGAACGAGTCGCTGACCTCGTTTGCCTCCCAGACGCTGCCGACGCTGAAGACGCACCTCCAGATGGCGCAGGATGCCCAGAAGTCGCTGAAGCCGGCGGCCCGGATGTAGCCTCTCAAGGCTTTGCCGGGAGCAGGCGTGCGACGCCGGCGAGCAGGTCGATGCGCGCGTCCTCGATTCTCGGGTCTCTCGAGAACGAATCGGTGCACGACCTCGCCGTCGAACATGGTGATCACGGTATCCACCACCAGACCGAAGTGATCCCCCAGCCCGTCCGCCAGTTCCGGGAGGAGCTGGCGGGCGAGCTGTTCGATGTCGTCGTAGTAGCGGACGGCCACCGGCTGGAGGGCCGCCAGCAGGCCCGGGTTGGTCCGCGCGGCCACGGCCAGCTCGTACCAGGCTTGATTGAGGCGCGAGCGGCACTGGTCGCGGACCAGCCGGAGGGCGAAGGCCAGCCGATCCTCGTGCTCGTCCGCCCGCCTGAAGTCCTCGCGATACTGGTCGAGGAGCTTCGCCCCCACGTCCTCCACCACCGCGACCATGAGGGCCTCGCGCGAGGCGAAGTGCCTGAAGAGGCCGCCCTGGGATACCTGGGCGCGCTGGCAGACCGCCTGCACCGTGGCGCCGGCGTAGCCGACCTCGATCAAGGTCTCGGTCGCGGCGTCGAGGAGCTTGCGGATGGTACCGGCGCGGCGCTCCTCCTGGGTTCGCCGCGCCATCAGGCCGCCTCGGGCTCGACGATCCTCCGGGCGGGCACGCGGGCGCCGACGCTCTGGCCTGCGGGGAGGAACTGACCGAAGCCCACGTCCCGCCCGAACGACGGCACGGCGGCGCCGTCCTCGAAGGCGACCCGGCCGTTGACGAGGACCGCGCGGACGACGCCGTCGCTGCGGTTGACCATTCGCATGATTCCGCCGAGCTCCGTCATCGGCGCCTCGTGATACTGACAGAGGCGATCGTCCAGCGCGGTGGGATCGACGATCACGACGTCGGCGCGATCCCCGAGGCGCAGGTGACCGGCGTCCACGTCCAGCCAGTCCGCGATCTCGCCGGTGAGGCGCCAGATCGCGGTCTCGATCGGCATCACCGGACGACCGGATCGCTCCCCGTCCCGCACGATCTTCAGCATCTTCAGCGGGAAGTTGTAGAACGCCATGTTGCGAAGGTGCGCGCCCGAGTCGGCGAAGCCGATCAGCACGCCGGGCTCACGGATCATGCGCGCGATCTCCTCGGGTCGATGGTTCGCGATCGTCGTCCGCCAGCGGAGCTTCCTCCCGTGCGCCACCACCAGATCGAGGAAGGCATCCACCGGATGGAGGCCCCGCTGGTCCGCCACCGCTCCGAACGACAGCCCGACCAGGGTCTCGTCGGGACAGGCGACGATCTCGGTATCGTGAAAGTCGCGCTGCCACACCCGCGGTCCCCAGCGCTTCTCGTAGTCCTTGCGGAACGAGCGGCGATAGGCCTCGCTCTGCATCAGCTGGCTGCGCTCGAGCTCGTCGACGAGATGCAGGACGGCTTGCCCGGCGCCGAACTCCTCGAAGACCACCAGGTCGATGCCGTCGGAGTAGACCTCGAAGACCGCCGGGAGCGTCTGCCAGCGGAGATCGCCGCCGAGGATCCGGTTGGCGAACCGCGTGAGCGTGCCGAGGACGCGGTGCAGGCCGGGTGAGGACTTCGCGTCGGCCAGCGTGATCAGCGTGGTCTTGAGCGGCCGCCCGCGGAACAGACCGGCGCTCTCGAGGAGGAAGAGGAGCGCGTTGACCTTGGTGGTGATGTTGGGCGCCGACTGAAGGATCTTGCCGCGGCGGCGCAGGATCGCGTGCAGACGCCGATACTCCTTCCAGCCGGCGTAGGTGGAGGGGAGCGCCTTGGAGCGCTGGCGATCGCCGTCGAGCTTGTCCCAGGGGTTCGTCATCGTCGACAGGCCGAGGAGCCCCTGGTCGAGGGCGTCCTCCAGGCAGCGCTCCATCTCGATCAGCTCAGGCTCGCTGGGCTGGGCGCGGGCGTCGACGGCGCGGTTCAACCCCATGACGCGGACGCGGAGATCGGAGTGTCCGAGGAACGCGGTCACGTTGGGACCCAGGGGATGCGCCCGGAGAAAGTCGACGTATTGGGAGGGGGAGCTCCAGCGCTTCTTCGCGCGAAGGAGCGGAAGGACCTGCTCGCGGGGCACCGACTCGACGCGCGTGAAGAGATCGGAACAGTCGTCGGCGTCCGAGAGGATCGTGCTGATCGAGCAGCTACCGACGGTGACGGTGGTGACGCCGTGGCGGACGGATTCGGTGAGGGCCGGCGCGGCCAGCAGCTCGGCGTCGTAGTGCGTGTGGAGATCGAGGAAGCCGGGCATGACCCAGCAGCCCTTCGCGTCGATCACCCGGACCGTGTCCGAAGGATCGAGCGGGGTCTCGCTGATCGCGGCCACCGCACCGTCTCGAAGGCCCAGATGGCGGATCGCGCCCGGCGCGCCCGAGCCGTCGAAGCAGAGACCATTCTGGACGATGACGTCATAACCCATGGAGATCGCGTTGTAACTTAGAAAGCGATTGCTCGCAATCTAAATATTCGGCGGGTGGGAGAAAGGTCGCCTATCCTCCGGCCGGTGAGCGACCGATCGAGGGCATCGTCAGGAACGGGGCAGGGCTTCTGGATCGCGCTGGTCGCGGTCCTCGTGGTGGCGGCCGGCGGGCTGATCTACTGGCGGATGGGGAAGACGGAGGCGGTGGCGCCGACGATCGCCGACGCGGGCGCGAGGGTCGAAGCACCTCCGCCCGTGCTGGAGGACGCGGGTCCCGAGGGTGAGACCGCCGAGACGCCCACTCCGCGGCCGGACGCGGACGCGCTGCTCCGGCGGCTGGCGGCGGGGGCCTCGGCCTCGAAGCAGCTCGAAGAGTGGCTGTCGGCGCCCGGCATCCTCCAGCGGATCGCCGCCTCGGTGCGGTTGATCGCGGCCGGTCAGAGCCCGCGCTCGGTGCTGTCGTTCATCGAGATCGACGGCGACTTCGCGGTGCAGGAGCCGAAGCAGTATGGCGGACGGCTCTACATCGCGCCCGCCTCGTACGCACGCTACGACGGCGTGATCGGTTCGTTCACCTCGATCGATCCGGACTATCTGGCGAAGAGCTATCGCCAGCTTCGACCCTATCTGGAGACGGCCTACGCGGAGGTGGCCCGGCCTGGGGAGCGGTTCGACGACGTGCTCACGGCCGCCATCCAGCGGGTCGTGTCGGTGCATCTCCCGCAGGGACCGATCGCGCTGGTGCCGAAGGGGGCGATCTATGCGTTCGAGGATCCGGAGCTGGAGGCGCTGACGCCGGCGGAGAAGCACGTGATCCGGTTGGGGCCCAAGAACGCGGAGGCGATCCAGACGCTGCTCCGGCGGTTCGCGTCGTCGGCGGGGCTGTCCATCGCGCGCTAGGAGCGTGTAGCGCGTAGCGCTACCGCGAGCCCGGTCCGGGTCCCGGTCCCGGTCCCGGTCCCGATGGCGATCATGCAGCCCGGCGTGCGTTCATCGGCCTCATCAAGTCGCGTGGGCATCTCGACAACGCGCTTGAGCTTGGCTCTGGCGGCTTGGACCTTCTGCTCGTTGGGGAGTCGGCGCCTCAAGCAGGTGTGGAGTGAGGCGGCGCTTTCGGTGCCAGAGCGAAGTGCCATCCGGTAGAAGCGAGCCTTCTCAGGTGGATTGAGCTCTCCGGCGCCCTCGGCGGTGTTGTTCACGATGGAATCGGATGCCCGCCGAAGCTGATCGCGGACGTGAGCGTGACCGGGTTGCAGTTCTTGTGCGATCTCTTCAGCGATGTCGGCCTACTCGACGGCGAGCTGGTAGACCTCGAGCTTCTCGTGATCGAAAGTGACCATGCAAGCTAGCTTGCGGTAGCTCGTCCACTTTGACCAGCAGAAGTTCTTGGAGGTCGTTTCGTCTGGAATCGATCGTTGGGCGGATCGACTTCGACGCCTGGACTTGATCCCATGGTTTCGTGGCGAAGCAATACCGTTCTTGGACTCCGAGACAATCGTTCTTGCTCCCGCCGTCCCCTCTCGAGTGGCTCCCAAAAAATCATCTCGCGTACTTCGTCTTGGACGTCGTCGATGAGGTAGAGCTGAGCGCGATCGAGATCTCGATCCAGTCCAAGGACCCGCGAGGCGAGCGACCGTACTCGGCTCGAATGATGATCGCGCTGCTTCTGTACGCCTACTGCACCGGCATCTATTCGTCGCGGAGGATCGCGCGGGCGACCTACGAAGACATTCCATTCCGGGTGCTGGCTGGAGAAAGTCATCCCCACTTCACGACGATCAACGAGTTTCGGCTCGTCCACCTGGAGGCACTGAAAGCGCTCTTCCTCGAAGCCCTGAAGCTTTGCCGGAAAGCAGGTTTGGTGCGGCTCGGACACGTCGCACTCGATGGCTCGAAGGTGCAGGCGAACGCGAGCAAGCACAAGGCGATGACCTACGAGCGGATGGCCGAGGAGGAGAAGCGGCTGTCTCTCGAGATCGAAGAACTGCTGGAGCGAGCGGGCACGATCGACCAAGAGGAAGACGAGCGGCTCGCCCGCAGGAAGAGTATCGTCGAACCGGCGCTCGGACAGATCAAAGCGGCACGAGGATTCCGCCGGTTCTCGCTCCGCTCCTTCTTCAAGGTACGAGCCGAGTGGACGCTCGTCTGCCTCACCCACAACCTGCTCAAGCTCTACCGATTCGAAGCTCGCGACCGTCGCGAGCGTCTGACTCAAGGCAGCCATCTTCAGATCGGGACCCGGACCGGGACCGGGACCCGGACCGGGACCGGGACCCGGACCGGGTCGCGTGAGCGCTTACGCGCTACACGCTCCTAGTCAGCTGGATCACTGATTTCTAGCGCATTTATCCGCGGTGGACCTGCTTTGTGCGTCTGCCGAAATCCATGATCTTGTCGAGGATCTCGTCGGCCGTCTTCGTCCATACGAAGGGCTTGCCTTCTTCGTTGTGCACTTCGACGTAGTCGACGATCGCCTTGCGAAGTACCGGGACGCTGGTGTGGGAGCCGCGAGTGAGTGCTTCCTCGGTCAGCAGTGCGAAGAACCGTTCCACCAGGTTTAGCCATGAGGAATAGGTTGGTGTGAAGTGGAGCTGGAAGCGCGGATTGCGTAGCAGCCACCTCTTAACCTGTGGAGTCTTGTGCGTCGCGAGGTTGTCGAGGATGACGTGAACGTCAAGTTCCGGCTCTACCGCGTTGTCGATCGTCCCGAGGAATGCGACGAAGTCCTTCGCTCGGTGTCGTGCCTTGGTCTGCGCGATGACCTTGCCCGTGGCGACGTTGAGGGCGGCGAAGAGGTCGAGCGTTCCGTGGCGGATGTAGTTGTGGGTCTGTCGCTCGGGCATCCCGAGATCCATCGGAAGGATCGGTTGAGCACGCTCCAGCGCCTGGACCTGCGGCTTCTCGTCGAAGGAGAACACGACAGCGTTGTCGGGCGGGCTCATGTACAGACCGACGACGTCGCGAATCTTCGAGATGAACTGCGGATCGTTCGACAACTTGAAACCGCGAACGACGTGGGGCTTGAGGCCATGCGCCCGCCAGATCCGTCCGACGCTACTGGCGCTCACCCCGGCATTCTTTGCCATCTTCCGCGTGCTCCAATGCGTACGGCCCTTCGGCGTCGTTTCCAGCGTTTGCACCACGATCTCTTCAACCTGATCATCACTGATCTTTCGCGGAGCGCCGACGCGAGGCTGGTCGTACAGCCCCTCGAGACGGCACTCCGCAAACCGCCTTCTCCACAGACGAACGGTGTGGTGAGACACGTGATGGTTCCGCGCCACCGCCGCATCGGTCGCGCCAGTGGAACTGCTCAGCACCAGTTTCGCGCGAAGTGCCAGCTGTCGATTCGACCGCACGCGACGAGTCAATCGTTCGAGCTCGCGCTGTTCGTCGTCAGTCAGCGTGATCTCCGTTTTTCGAGGTCCTTTGTTCGCCCCCACGAACCACGTAGATCACACAAAGGATCTACACGCTAGAGATTTTGGACCCGGCTGACTAGGCGCCGCGGATCGCTTCAGTCGCCGAGATCCGCGGCCTTGATGAGCCGCGCGATGGCGATGTCGTGGTTGCGTAGGGCCAGGTAGAGCTCGCCCGTGGAGCGCGTGCGTCGCTCGAGCGAGTCCAGCAAGGGCTTGGCGTCGCCGAGCCCGAGCTCGTAGTTGGTGGCGGCCAGCACGGTCAGGTTGCGGGCGATGGTCCGGCGCCGCCGCGCCGATTCGAGCCGGGCGCGCGACGAGAGCACCTCGCGGAACGCGTGCTCCACCTCCAACCGGATCCCGGCGGCCGCCGCGCGCCGCTGGCTCAACAGCTTGGCGTGCTTGGCCTCGGCCTTGTCGAGCTCTGCGAGCATGCCGAGGTCGAAGTCCCAGCGCAGGCCGAGCACCACGCCCGGATCGAGGTAGTTGAAGTCGTCGTAGACGAACGGGTTCTTCTGATCGGTCCGGTTGGGGGCCACCGCGTAGCGGAGCAGCCCCATGAGGAAGATCGTGGGGAAGAGGTCGGCGCGCCGCTGATCGACGCGGGCCGCCCTGGCCTCGATCGCGCTGGCCAGGCGTGCCAGCTCGGGACGGCGCTCGACGGCGTGCTCCTGGTAGTAGGCGAGGGCCCGCAGCTCGATCTGAGCCTCGTCGAGGACCTCGGTCGCGGCCAAGGCGAACGGCTCGGTGGAGGCGAGACCCATCGCGCGCCGGAGCGCGGCGGAGGAGAGTTGCGCGCCCATCTCCACGCGGAGGCGCTCCGTCCGGATCCCCTCGAGCGCGTACTCGATCTCGAGCAGGTCGGACTGAGTGACCGAGGCGTTCCCTTCGTTCAGGCGGTCCTTCGCCTTGGCCAGCGCCTTGGTGAGGGCCTTCTCGACGTCGGCGATCTCACCGCCCAGCTTCTGGTTGAGGAGGAGATCGTAGTACCGTTGCTTGACGTCGAATACGAGCGCCGCCTGCTTCTCCTTTTTCTTGGCGTGCGAGGTCAGAAGACCGCTCTCGGCCGCGCGGATGCCGGCCGAGATCTTCCCGAACGCATACACCGGCTGCGTCACCCGGAGATCGAGGCGGGTGAACGGGCCGAGACCCTTCAGGTAGTCGGTCGTACTGTTCGGCGAGGAGATAGCGTCGCCGTGCGCCTCGTTCACGGCGCCGAGGAGCTGCGTGTAGTCGACCCGGGGCCAGCGACCGGACTTGGCGCGATCGAGATCCGCCTCGGCAATCCGGACGTCGGCCTCGACGACTTCCAGGTCCGGGTTGTGGGCCAGCGCCGCGGAGAGGCACTGCTCGAGCGTGTAGCCGCCGGTACTGGTGGTGGCCGTGACCGCGCCCTGGAGCGCGAGCGCGAGCGGGAGCGGGATGGCGAGCCACGCGCTCACGGTCGGTCACTCACTGTCGCCCTCGAGCTTGCTCTTCATCCGCGAGAGGAGTCCGGCGAACGAGTCTTCCGCGAGGATCTTCTGCACCTGCGAGCGCAGGTTCATGCGCAGGCTGACGCCGTCGAGCAGGACGTCGGTGATCGTGCCGTGCTCGACGTGGTACTCGATGACGACCCGTCCCTCGTCCTTCGAGACGACGGACGTGGTCACGACCGCCGTGTCGCCGTCGTGCTTCTCGCGCTCGATCTCGACCGTGAGACCTTCGAAGAAGGTGCCTGCCTTGGCGAAGGCGCGGCGCTCCAGGAGCTTGGTCAGCAGGTCGACGAACGCCTCCCGTTCCCCGCCGGACAGCGTGTCCCAGCGACCGGCGAGCGCGAAGCGGGACAGCTGAGAGACGTCGACGAGCCGATGGGTGGTGGCAATCGCGTGCCTCTTGGCGGCGGCCGGGGCGGCGTCGGAGGCCATCGTCTTCACCGCGTCGAGGAGCGCCTGCACGGTGGCCTCGGGCGCGTCCGGGGCGGGCGCGGAGACGAGCAGCATCGAGATGAGGATCGCCTTGCTCACGCGTCGCTCCGCGGGCGGCCGCTTCTGATCGCGAGGAGCGCGGGCACGAGCAGGAACGAGGCGACGAGCACGCATCCGACGCCGAGCACCAGCACCAGGCCGATGCTGAAGATGCCCCGGTGGCGCGCCACCAGCAGGCTCCCGAACCCGATCATCGTGGTGAGACCGCTGGCGGCCACCGCCCAGGCGGTCGACGTGGCGAGGAGCGAGAACCCAGCGCGCCGGTCCTCGAGGTAGCGCTTGGTGAGATGGATACCGCTGTCCACGCCGATTCCGATCAGGAGCGGCAACATGATCGAGTTGGCGAGGTTGAGCTCGACCCCGAACCCGGACATCAGCCCGAGGGCCCAGATGCCGCCGACCAGCAACGGTGCGAACGAGAGCGCGATCCCGAGCAGCGTGCGGAGCTCGAGCGCGAGCACCACCAGGATCACGACCAGGGCGTAGAGACCACCGCGCTCGTACCCCGCCCGCATCGCGTTGGCGGCCTCGAACGTCTGCACGGGAGCGCCGGTGACGGTGGGGTCGACGGCGCGGAGCTCGCCGAGCAGCTCGGCCATGTTGTCGTGCTGCCAGATGTCGCTTCGAGCGTAGATCTGGAGGAGGTACCGGCCATGGCGGCCGATGAAGCGTCCGGTGATCGACGGCGGCAGATCCGCGAGCGTGACGGGCCCGGGATCCAGGCCGGCGGTGAGCGTGCCGAGCTGGTGATAGAAGTCGTCGAAGAGCCGGACCTCGAACGCTGACAGCTTCGGGATGGTGTCGCTCGCCGGGAGCGCGGGGAGGATCCGAGCCAGGAGCGCGCGCGTTCGATCGAGCTGCTCCTGATCGGGGCGGCGGCCCGGAGACCAGCGTGCGGAGGCCGCTTCGCTCAGCTTGAAGCGGATCGACTGGAGCGTGGCGGTGAGGGCGTCGAGATCGATCGGGGCCGGGCGGCGGGGGCGGAGCGAGAGGTCACCGACCAGCGGCCGGATCGCACGGAGGGCCTCGCGTCGCTCCTCCTGGTGGCTGGGAAGGAGCGACGCGATGCTCTCCACGCGCTCGACCGCGGGGAGGGTGGCGAAGGCCTCGGCGCGCCGGCGGGTCTCCTCGAGCGTCGGCGCGATCGAGACCGCGTACCACGTGGACCGCTGCGAGCCGGCCATGATCCGTCGCTCCCAGTCGACCGACTCGGTGCCGTGGGCCTGGAGCTCGAGGAGGTTGTCGTCGAAGGACAGGCGCGGCAGGAGCGCGGCCGTTGCCAACGTGAAGAGCGCCACGGCGGCGAGCACCCCGTACGCCTGTCCGTCGAGCCACGCCAGTGCGCGCGCGGTGGAGCGGGGCACGGTCGGAGGCCGGCGCGCAGGGCTCGACAGCGAGATCAGGGCCGGAAACATCGTGAGGGCGGAGAGGAGGGCGAGCAGCACGCCGGTACCGGCGATGGCGCCGACCTGCGCGAGCCCGCGGAAGCCGGTGAGCGTGACGGCGTAGAACGCGAGCGCGGTGGTGACGGCGCCCGCGGTCATGCCGGGGCCCGCGCCGATCAACGCCCGCGAGAGCGCGACCTCGTCCGAGACACCGCCGGCGCGCTCCTCCTGGAAGCGGCAGAGGAGATGAATGCCGAAGTCGATCCCCAGCCCGATCACGATGGCGGTGAACGCGATCGAGAGCACGGTGAGATAGCCGATGCTCAGCGCCGCGAACCCCAGGGTCCACGCCATCGAGAGCAGCAGCGCGATCCCGGCGTACAACGGCCCGCGGAGCTCGCGGAACATGAGGATGAAGAGCAAGAGCACGCCGCCGATCGCGATGAATGTGGAGATCGTCATGTCGCGCCTGCTGGCGGACATCTCGTCGGTGGCGAGCGCGAACATCCCCGTCACGCCGGCGTCGACGCTGGGGTGGCGCGCGCGAGCGAGGGCGACGTCGCTCCGGATGGTCGCGAGCACGCCGGCCGCGAAGTCGAAGTCGCCTGCGCGCTTCTGCGGCTGGATCAGCACGAAGTAGAAGCGCCCGTTCTTCGAGCGGAGGAAGCTGGACGTGCCAGGCTCCACCAGGGCCTTCCACGGGGAGTGAAACGTCCGGCCGCGGGTGGCCCGCTCGAGCTCGAGGAGGAGCGACTCCAGCACCGACAGGTCGAAGGGCGCGACGTTCTTTCCAGGCGTGGGCTCGCCGAACAGGCTGGAGAGGGCGTGCGACACCATGGCCGCGCTCATCTCGGTGTTGATGGCCTCGAAGAGACGGTTGAGCCCGGGTCTCGCCGACACGTCGGCAATCAGATCGTGGTGCTCCGCCAGCCTGCTCCGGAGCGTCTCGATCTCGGGCCGCGTCAGATAGAGGAGCTTCTTCGAGTCGAGCGCGGAGGTTTCGATGCGGGCGGAGATCGAGCGGACCCGCTCCGTGTCACGCTCGAGGCTCGCGGCCACGTCGGTGATGAAGTCTTCGATCTCGTCCTGGTCCGGCCCGGTGGCCGCGATGATGATGTCGTCCGACTTCTCGAACTCGTCGCGGTATCGGCGATAGAGACGGTTGTACGGCCGGTGGGGAGAGATGAGCGCGCTCCGGCTGGTCTCGAGGCGCAGGTGGCCCGACGCGTAGGCGAGCGACGCGAGCGCCAGCGCGATCCCGGCGGCGAGGAGCAGGGCAGGGTGATCGAACGCGAGGAGCCCCAGCCTGCCGAAGATGCGCGCTCGGAGGTTCACCGCTGGGGCCTCAGGAGACCGCTCCGAAGAGCTCACCGAGCGCGGCGTCCGAGCCGACCGAGCGGCGCGCCCGCTCGAACAGCTGGGCCACCGCCTCGCGGCTGATCTTGGGGGTCTTGCCACGCTGGAGCGTGTCCCGGCCGCGCTCGATCTCCGAGAGCGAGGCGAGCGCGAGGACCAGCGGTACCGTGCAGAACATCCGGACCGCCGCGCCGCCGGACACCGGCCACAGGATGGTGTACTCCTTGGCGCGATCCAGGTGCCGGCGCGCGTGTGCCGCCAGCGCTCGCATCATGCCCAGTGCGCGCTCGCGCTCCTCGGGGTCGAGCACGCGATCGAGGGCGACGCCGTGCGCCTCGGCCACCGACTGGGGGATGAAGCAGGCTCCGCGCTCGGAGTCCTCGGCGACGTCCTTGAGGATGTTCACCATCTGCAGCCCGAGCCCGAAGCTGGCGGCGCGGCTGCGGATGCCGTAGCGACGGTCGGCGCGGAGCTCGGGGACGTCGTGCTCGAACAGCTCGGTCAGGAGCACGCCGACCGTCCCGGCCACGAAGTGGCAGTAGGTCTCGAGATCGTCGAGATCGTCGATCTCGAGGTGGCCCCGTTGATCCTGGCGCGCCGCGTAGAAGCGCATGCCTCGGGACATCTCCAGGACGTGTGGTCGGATCGAGCTGCGCGCGTGGTCCGGCAGGCGGCGAAAGCTGCGAAACACCGAGCCGGAGTTCTTTGCCAGCTCGACCTCCGCCGAGGCGGTGCCGTCGGGGAAGCGGCGTCGCCACGTACGCTCGAAGCTCGACACCTCCGCGTCGTCTCGCTGGAGCATCCGGTCGAACTCGTCGAAGAGGAGCTGGCGGAGCCTCGGCTCGAGGCCCGGCTCGTCCTCGACGGTGTCGACGACGCGACACAGGAGGTACGCGGTCCGCACCGACTCGCGGAGGCCCGCCGGGAGGGCGTCGATCGAGAGGGCGAAGGTTCGCGAGACCAGCGGGAGACAGGCCTCGCAGTACGCTCGGTCCCGCTCCGAGTCGCCGCTGCGCTCGTTCTTGCGCACGTGCAGCCTCATGTGACCCCCTTGAATTCCTTCGGCCGCCAGCGCACGCAGCGCTCCCAGGTTCTGCGCCAGCCCGACCGACGCCACCAGCCCGGCCAGGGTGGACGCGTTCGCGACGCCCGAGATCTGGAACGCCGACCGCACCGTCGGGTGGACGCGCGTGATGCCGCCGACAACGCCCACGGCCATCGGGATCGTCATCGCGCCCTCGAGCCGATTGTGGCGGATGCGCCAGCGCGCCAGCGGCGCATACCGACCCGAGCTCGACGCGTACGCGTGGGCCGCCGCCTCCACCGCCCGCCAGTCCTGTCCGAAGGCGACCAGGACCGCGTCGATCCCGTTCATGATCCCCTTGTTGTGGGTGGTGGCTCGATGCGCGTCGCGTTCGGCGAAGACCGTGGCTTCCAGAATCCCGAGGGCCAGGTCCGCTCCGCGGCCGGCGCTCTTTCGAATCGAGCGCCGCCAGGGGCACGGCGCCCCAGACGCGGACGGTCCGCAGGTGGCACAGGTTCGTGAGGATGCGGAGTCGAACGCGTCCGCCGGCCAGCCGCTCCAACTCGGGCGCCAGCTCTTCGCACATCGAGTTGATCAGGTTGGCGCCCATCGCCTCACCGACGTCGACGAGCAGATGAACGATGAACATCGAGGGGAGCGGATCCGTGGCACCGGCGGGATCGAGGATCCGGACGCTGAGATCGCGCGCCCCACCGCCGGCCGTGACGAGCCGGGGGTGGAGGGCGTTGGCCCGGGCCAGGAGCTCGGTCCGGGCGGCGCCGATCGCCGCACGCGCGCGATCGGGATCCGCGACGTCGAGCAGCTGGATCTGTCCCTCCATCAGCGGCGGCGCGACTCTGGTGAAGATCCCCCCACCGGCGCGCAGCAGCTTGGCCGCGTGACTGGCCGCCGCGATCACCGAGGGCTCCTCGATCGCCATCGGGACGATCCGGTCCCGGCCGTCCACCCGCAGGTTGACGCAGACGCCCAGCGGCAGCCCGAGGACGCCGATCGCGTTCTCCACCATGCGATCGGCGCGATCCGTGTCGAGGCCGCGAGCCAGGTCGTCCAGCACGTTGGGCCCCAGCCGCTCGCCCAGACGTGAAATGCGCTCGACCGGTGAGAGGCGGTAGAAGCCGGGTAGCTCGCTGCTTGTTTCGCTGGTGATTCGAGCCATCGAGGGCGCTCCCTGGCCGATCGTACAAGGCACATGCCACGGCGAACGGATCGCAACTCCGTGGGCGGTCCGCTGCGCGTGAATCGTGAACCCTCCGCGGCCTCGCCCCGGCGGCGCAGGATGCCTCCACCCTCGTGGGTGTTGCATAGGCCCCCGTTTTTCGCGTGCTCGACTCCCGCCGTGTCGGCTGATGGCGGAACACATTCTGCTCCGCTCATCGAGCGACTCACCATGCGCAAGATCGATTCGACGATTCCGCTGGCCGAGCTCGGAGCTGCTGCACAGAAGGCGCGCGAGCGATCGGCGCTCGAGATCGCTGTGGAGAGGGCGGCGGCCCACCTTCGATCGCTACAGGCGGAGGATGGTCACTGGTGCGGCGAGCTCGAGGGCAACAGCATCCTCGAGTCCGAATACCTGTTGATGCTCCGCTTCCTCGGCCGGTGGGACGACGCGCGGGTTGCGAAGGCCTGCGCGCTGATTCGGCGCCTCCAGAACGACGACGGGGGATGGTCGATCCACCCCGGCGGTCCTGCCGACGTCAGCACGTCGGTGAAGGCGTACTTCGTCCTCAAGCTCGCGGGCGATCGCGCCGACGCGCCCCACCTGGAGCGTGCGCGGGCGCGAATCTTGGCGCTGGGCGGGATCGACGCTGCCAACTCCTTCACCAAGATCGAACTCGCGATCTTCGGCCAGTTTCCGTGGGAGCGCTGCCCGGCCATCCCGCCCGAGATGATCCTTCTGCCCGACCGCTTCCCCTTCAACATCTACTCGATGTCCTCCTGGTCGAGGGTCATGGTGGTGCCGCTCAGCATCATCTGGGCGCACCGGCCGGTGCACCTGATCCCTCCGAAGCTCGGGATCGCCGAGCTCCGCGCGCCGGCCGGTGCGACCGGCCCGACCGGCCCGATCGGCCCGATCGGCCCGACCGGACGTGAGCGCTCGCTCGAGGGTCGGCTCTGGCGCGGCTTCTTCCGCCTCGTCGATCGGGCGCTCTGGAAGATGGAGCGCTGGCCCCACTCCTGGATGCGGCGCCGCGCGCTCGAACGCGCGGAGCGCTGGGTCCTCGACCGCATGGAGAGGTGCGACGGGATCGGAGCGATCTTCCCGCCGATCGTGAACAGCGTCTACGCGCTGCGATGCCTGGGCTACTCCGTCGATCATCCTCACCTCGCCCGGCAGCTCGCGGAGCTGAGGAGGCTCGAGATCGAGGACGGCGAGACGCTGCGGGTACAGCCTTGCGCGGGCGCCACCTGGGACACCGCGCTCGCGCTCGGCGCGCTGCTCGACGTGGACGGTGGTCTCGGGTCGGCGACGGCGGTGCGGCGGGCGGCGCGCTGGCTGGTCGACCGCGAGGTGCGCGAGCCCGGCGACTGGCAGCGGAAGACGGACGGCGCGCAGCCCGGGGGCTGGTCCTTTCAGGCTCAGAACGAGCTCAACCCGGACTGTGACGACACCGCCGAGGTGCTGGCGGCGATCGCGCGGGTCGAGGGCCTGGATTCCCTGGAGTCGTGGCGGACGAAGGCGGCGGCGGCTCGAGGCTCGAGCTGGCTGCTGGCGATGCAGAGCGACGACGGCGGGTGGGCGGCCTTCGATCGCAACTGCGATCAGCGCGCGCTCACCTACGTCCCGTTCGCGGACCACAACGCGATGATCGATCCGAGCACCGAGGACGTCACCGGACGTGCGTTGGTGGCGCTGAATCGGATGGGCGTGCCCCGGTCGCACCCGGCGGTGCGGAGCGCCGTGCGCTTCCTCGAGCGCGCGCAGCAGCCCGACGGCACCTGGTACGGCCGCTGGGGATGCAACTATCTGTATGGGACGTATCTGGCGCTGTCGGGCCTCCGGGCGGCAGGCGAGGATCTGCGCCGGCCGCGGTATCGCCGGTCCCTGGACTGGATCCGCGCCCACCAGAACGCCGACGGAGGCTGGGGCGAGTCCTTCGCCTCGTACGCCGATCCGGCCACCAAGGGGATCGGCGAGAGCACGGCCGCGCAGACGGCCTGGGCGCTGCTCGGCCTGTTCGCCGGCGGCGATCACGTCTCGGATTCGGTCCATCGCGGCGTCGAATATCTGCTCGAGCGCCAGGACCCCGACGGGCGCTGGCGCGATCGCCCGTGGACCGGCACCGGCTTTCCCGAGGTCTTCTATCTCCGCTACGACCTCTATCCCCTCTACTTCCCGCTGAAGGCGCTGGCGGTGCATCTCCGAGGAGGAGCTTCGCGATGAGACATCCGATGCATCTCGCGGTCGACATGGTGTGGCATCAGCTGAAGAACGCGCTCCGAGGGGCGGAAGCGGTTATCCGTTCGTCCTGATGCTGGAGCCGCTCTACACCTGCAACCTGGCCTGCATAGGCTGCACCCCCGAGCGCCACACCGGCAGGCTCGACGATCGCCTGCCCGGTCGTCGGACTGCCTCGAGGCGGTGGAGGACTGCGGCGCGCCGATGGTCTCGATCTGCGGAGGCGAGCCGACGCTCTATCCCGAGCTGCCGGAGCTGGTCGACGGCATCATCGCCCGGCGCGGCACATCTACCTCTGCACGAACGGTCTGCTGCTCGACACGCAAGGTGTTCGGGACGATCGCCCCCGCAGCGAGCGGCTCACCGATCAACGTGCACCTCGACGGCATGCGCGAGACGCACGACACGGTCTGCGCCCGCGAGGGTGTCTTCGACAAGGCGGTGGCGATGATCGCGGAGGGCGAAGCAGCTCGGCTACCACGTCGTCACCAACACCACCGTCTTCAAGGAGACGAGGATCGACGAGATCGAGGCGCTCTGCGCCAGCTCGTACCGAGCCTCGGCGATCGACGGGATGCTGATCTCGCCCGGCTACCACTACGAGAGCGTGTCGAACGACATCTTCCTCACCCGCAAGGAGATCCAGGCGAAGTTCCAGCGGATCCTGGAGCTGGCGAAGCGCTTCCGGCTGACCTCCACGCCGATGTTCCTCGAGTTCGCGGCCGGCCTCAGGGACTACGCCTGCTCGCCCTGGAGCACGGTGACGTTCACGCCGCAGGGCTGGAAGGCGCCCTGCTACCTGATCGGCAACGAGTACACGTTCGACTGGAGCGACGTTCTGGGAGGGCACCGACTGGGACTACTGGGAGTCGCGCCAGGATCGACTCTGTCAGAACTGCGCGATGCACTCGGGTTCGAGGCGTCGGCGGTGCGAGCGCTGGGAAGGAGCCCTCGGGACATGGTCCGCATGGTCCTGTGGAATCTATGAGGCGGAACCTGGTGACCGGCGCGACCGGGTTCATCGGGTCGCACGTGGTCAGGGCGCTCCTGGACCGCAAGGAGGAGGTGCGCTGTCTGGTGCGCCCCGGGAGACGCCGCGACGCGCTGGCGTCGCTCGGCGTCGAGCTCGCGACCGGCGAGCTGGACCAGCGCGAGAGCCTGGTGGACGCCGCGCGGGGGTGCGACGCCGTCTTTCACTGCGCGGCCGACTATCGCCTGTTCGCTCGCCGTCCCGCCGAGCTCTACGTGACGAACGTCGGCGGCACCGAGAACGTGCTGTCCGTTTGCGCCCAGCTGGGCGTCTCGAGCGTCGTCTACACCAGCTCGGTCGCCACCATGGGCCCGCTGGTCGGACACTACAAGCGGAGCAAGTTCCTCGCCGAAGAGGTCGCTCTCGCCTGGTACCGGCGGGGCCTCCCGGTCGTGATCGTGAATCCTTCCACGCCGGTCGGCGAGGGTGACGGGCGACCCACGCCGACGGGCCGGATCATCGTCGACTTTCTCGCTGGTCGAATGCCCGCCTATGTCGACACCGGTCTCAACCTGATCGACGTCCGCGACGTCGCTGCGGGCCACGTGCTGGCGCGCGATCGCGGCACGGCCGGCGCGCGGTATCTGCTCGCGCATCGAAACATGACGCTCGCCGCGCTCCTGGCCGTGCTGTCGGAGATCTCGGGCCGCCCGGCTCCACGGCTCGAGCTGCCTCACTTCGTCCCGCTGGTCTGGGGTGCGATCGACACGCTGATCGCGCGCGCGCTGGATCGTACGCCGCGGGTTCCGCTCGAGGCCGTACGCATGTCGAGGAAGAAGATGTTCTTCGACGGCACGCCGTCGGCGCGCGCGCTCGGACTGTCGCGTGGCCCGGTCGAGCCGGCGCTGGCCCGCGCCGTGGCGTGGTTTCGGACGCATCGTTACGTGTGAGGAGAGTGCCGTGGAAACGAAGCCTTTGATCGCCCTCCATCCGGAGCGCGCCCTCGCCCGAAAGCTGATCATCCAGATCCCCTGTTACAACGAGGAGGAGTCCCTGCCGTCGACCCTCGCGGCGCTGCCGAGGACCCTCCCCGGGATCGGTCGGATCGAGTGGCTCGTCGTCGACGACGGGAGCACCGACGGCACCTGTAGGGTGGCGCGACGCTGCGGTGCCGACTACGTGCTCGAGCAGCCGAAGCACGGCGGGCTGGCGCTCGCCTTCACCGCCGGTGTGCGCGCCGCCCTGCGCGCCGGCGCCGACGTCATCGTCAACACCGACGCCGACAACCAGTATTGCGCCGACGACATCGGGCGCCTGATCCGTCCCGTTCTCGACGGCGAAGCGGACCTGGTCGTGGGAGCCCGGCCGATCGATCAGACCGATCACTTCTCCCCGGTGAAGAAGCGCCTCCAGCACCTGGGGAGCTGGTTGGTCCGCCTCCTCAGCGGCACCGACGTCCCCGACGCTCCCAGCGGTTTTCGCGCCCTCAGCCGCGAGGCCGCGCTCCGCATCAACGTCTTCAGCGATTACACATACACGCTCGAGACGCTCATCCAGGCCGGGCGCGCGGGCCTGCGCGTGCGCTCGGTACCGATCAAGACGAACGGGCCCACGCGGCCCTCGCGGCTGATGCGCAGCACCGCCTCCTACGTGCTTCGTTCGCTGGGCACGCTGCTGGTGATCGCGATGGTGTACCGGCCGCTGGCGTTCTTCTTCGGCGTCGGCCTGCTCCCGGTCGCGGCCGCCCTGGTGGTCCTCCTCGCGAGCCCGACGACGGCGGGCCTCCTCTTCCTCTTGGGCGCGGCCACCTGGCTGTTCGGGTTGCTGGCCGAGCTGACCGCGGTGAATCGGAAGATCCTCGAGGAGCTCCAGCTGAAGAACCGGCGCGACGAGCTGGCGCCCAGGAATCGCAGATGAGCGCCGACCTGCTGCTGGAGACCGCCCTGGCGGCGATCCCCAAGATGCTGACGCTGCAGGATCGCGATCCCCACAGCCCGACCCACGGCTGCTTCGACCGCAACTTCTGGCACTACCGCATCATCGATTTCTCGAGCGGCATGGCGCAGGAGATGGTGTGGCCCCTCGCGCTGGCCTGGGACACGCGGTCCGCCGCGAACCCGTACCATGGCGCCGCCGACGTCCGCGACGCGGTGCAGGCGGGGATCCGGTACGCCGCCCGCAGCAGCCGGCGCGACGGCTCCTGCGACGACTACTACCCCTTCGAGCGGGCCGCCGGCGCCGCCGCCTTCTCGCTGCTCGCGTGCATCGAGGCGGCGAACCTGATCGAGCTCGACGACGACGAGGTGCGATCGTTCATCGAGCGCCGCGCCGGCTGGCTCGCCGCGAACCGGGAGAGCGGCCGGCTCAGCAACCACGAGGCGCTGATCGCGCTGTGTCTGGAGCGGGCGGGTCGCCGGCTCGGGACCGATCGCCTTCGTGCGGCCGCGGAGGAGCGCCTCGAGCGGGTCCTCTCGTGGCAGGATGACGAAGGCTGGTTCGACGAGTACGGCGGCTGCGATCCGGGGTACCTGACGCTGACGATCTCGGCGCTCGCGCAGCTTCACGAGACCCGCCCCGACGCTCGGCTCCAACTCGCCCTCGAGCGCGCGGTCCGCTTCGCCGGCGAGCTGATCCATCCCGACGGTTCGTTCGGCGGCGAGTACGGGAGCCGCAACACGCTCGCCTTCTTCCCCGACGGGTTCGAGCGCGTCGGACGCTGGATGCCGGAGGCGCTGGCCCTCGACGATCGCTTCCTCCTCGGCCTCGCCGGCGGCCGCTTCGCCTGCCACGACGACGACCACCTGCTCGGACATCACGCCTGGAGCTTCCTCGCGGCGTTCCGCAACTTCCATCCGGTGAGGCCGTCGCCGTTCCCCCGCCGGCAGGGCCGGTCGTACTACCCGAACGCCGGGATCTTGATCGATCGGCGCGGCGGTCGCGAGCTCTACGTGGGCCTCCACAAGGGCGGCGTGATCAAGCTGTTCAGGGACGGCGTGCCCGCACTCTCCGACACGCAGGTCTCGGTGGTGGTGGGTCGAGGACGGGCCAGGCGGAACGCCGTCGGCCATCTTCCGATCGGCACGCGGCTCCTCATCGAGCGCGACGCGGTCACCATCGAGGGACGGCTCGGCTGGGCGAAGTCGGCGAGGATGACCCCGGGGCGGCTGGTGCTCTCGCGGATCGTCATGCTCACCGTGGGACGGTTCGCGCCGGGGCTGATCCGGCGTCTCCTCCAGCGAATGCTGATCACGGAGCGGCGATCCGCACCGTTCGCGTTCGCGCGCCGCATCTACTGGGACGGCGAGGACTGGTGCGTGAGGGACGAGGTCAGGGCGCGCTCGTGGCGGGACGTGGTGCGCGCCGGGATCGGGGCGGAGCAGACCTCGATCTATGTCGCCATGAGCAGGACCTATCGGCGAGGTCAGAGCGCCCGCTGGCTCGATCTGACCGAGCGCGTGGCGCGGCTCGCGCCCGGTGATCCGCTGATCCTCGATCGGAGGCTGTGAGCCATGAAGAAGCTGGTCTCCCTCGCCGCCAGCGCCTCGCTCCTCGCGGTGATCTACGTGCGCCTCGACACCTCCGAGCTGTCGCGCGCGATCGGGGGCGCGGACCTCCGCTGGCTCGCGCTCGCGATCCTCCTGTTCGTGCCGATCGTGCTGGTGAGCGCGCTGCGGCTGCGGACGCTGGCGCCGGAGCGGGCGGCGCTGGGGATCGGCGAGGCCTCGCGGCTGATCATGGCGGCCGGCGCCCTCAACATGGTCCTGCCCTCGAAGATGGGGGACCTGGCCAAAGCCGAGTTCATGCGCCGCGAAGGCACGCTCGACGGCGCGGGCGCGCTGGTCCTGGTGGTCTTCGAGAAAGCGTTCGACGTGCTGGCGCTGTTGCTCTGGTGCGCCTTCGGGCTGCTGATCGACCACCGCCGCGCCTTCGCGCTGGTGGCGGCGATCGTCGCGCTGACGGCCGCTGCGGTGGTGACGGTCCTGGCCTCGCGGGCGGTGGCGGGGCTGGCGTTCGGAGGCGCCGCCCGCGTCCTCCCCGCCCGCTTCGCGCCGGCGGTCGAGCGCGCGAAGAACGCGTGGTCCGAGGCCCAGTCGGCGCTCTCAGGTGACCCCGCGCGGACGCTGCGGGTGGTCGCGCTCTCGATCGGGCTCTGGTCGATCCACCTGGTCCAGATCTGGATCTTCATCCTGGCGCTCGGCGGCTCGGTTCCGCTGATCACCGAGATGGCGCTGGCTCCCCTCGCCATCTTCGCCGGCCTGGTCCCGCTGACGCTGGCGGGGATCGGCACGCGCGATGCCGCTCTCCTCCTGCTGTTCTCTTCCGAGCTCGGGGTGCCCCGTGCCGCCGCGCTGGGCCTCTTGTGCTCGCTCCGGTACCTGATCCCCGCGCTCGTCGGGCTCCCGTTCGCCGGGCGCTACCTGGCCCGAGCGCGGCGCAGCGCCGAGAGGCGGCCCTCGAGGTCACCGCTGGTCGACCGGGTGGAGATCTGGTTCGGCGCGTCGGTCGCCGCCGGCACGGTGGCGGGGGCGCTGGCGCTTCGCGAGGCGTTCGCGGGTCCGTACGTGATCCAGGACGACGCCCGGCAGCACGTCTTCTGGATGGCCTCTCTCGTCGACCCGGCGCTGTTTCGTGGCGATCTGATCGCCGAGTACTTCCGCTCCGTCTCCCCGCCCGGCTTTCGCGCGCTCTACCAGCTCTTCGCGCTCTTCGGTGTGCATCCGCTGTTGCTCGCCAAGCTGCTCCCCTTCGCCCTCGGCGTGGCCACCGCGGCCCTCGCGTTCGATGTCCTGCGCCGTGCGGGCGCGCGTCCGTTCGTAGCGTTCCTCGGCGCCTGGCTCCTGGTCCAGAATCTGTTCCTGCTCGACGCGCTCACCAATGCCACGCCGCGCGCGTTCGTCTACCCGCTGTTCCTGCTGCTCCTGCGCGAGCGGATCCGGGGGTCGCTACCGGGCACCGGAGTGGCCGCAGCCGCGCTCGCGCTCTTCTATCCGCAGGTCGCGCTCGTGGCGGCGCTGGCGCTGGCGCTGTCGGTGGGGTGGAGCGATCGACGATCGATCGCCGGCGCGGCCCTCGGCATCGCGCTGATCGGCGCGGCCCTCGCGCCCCATCTCGCCGGCGACGGCGGGTTCGGTCCGGTGCTCTCACGCGGCGTGGCGAAGACGCTCCCAGCGCTTTCGCCCGGAGGTCGGTCCAGCTTCTTCGATCCGGATGCGGCGCGCTTTCTGTTGTGCGGAGAGCGGAGCGGCCTGCTCCCGCTCGAGTGGTGCCGGGCGCGGGCGATGCTCCTCCCGGCCGCGCCCGTCCTGCTGCTCCTGCTTCCGGTCGCGCTGTTGCTCATGGCCCCCGCGTTCGATCGCCGCCTCTGGGTCGCGGTCGTCCTCGCCTCGGTGGCGCTGTTCGCCTGCTCGCACCTGCTGTTGTTCCGGATGCACCTCCCGAACCGGTATACGCAGCACACTCTGCGGATCCTGCTGGCGCTGGGCGCAGGCGCAGCCGCCGGTCGCGTCGCGCTTTCGCTCCTGGAGCGGAGCCGGCACGGCGTCCCCGCCGCCCTGCTGGTCGCGTCCGCGTTGATCGCGACGCCCTTCGTCTCGCAGAGGGTCGCCTGGCACGGCTACGTGCACGGCGATCACCCCGGGCTCTACGCGGCGCTCCGACGGACGCCGAAGGACACCCGGATCGCCTCTCTGTTGCCCGAAGCCGCCAACCTGCCGGCGTTCACCTCCCGCCCGGTGCTGGTGAGCGTCGAGCACGCGCTCCCCTACCACCTCGGCTACTTCGCGCGCCTCTCGGAGCGCGCGGCCGATCTCTCTTTGGGCGAGTCGACCTCGAGCGCGCGCGTGCTTCGCGCGGTGATCGAGAAGGATCGGATCGGCGTCTGGCTGGTGGCCCGGCGCGGTCTGATCGCGGGCGCCGCCATCACGGCGCGGGCGGAGGCGTGCACGATCTATCAGGAGGCCGAGCTGGTCCTCCTCGACGCCCGATGCCTGGCAGGGCGGTGAGGCGATGGCGGCCTGGTTCGACACGGCGGTGATCGCGGCGATGCCCGAGGAGGTGGCGATGCTCGAACGACGTCTCGACGCCCCGTATCGGATCCCGAGCCCTCCCTGCGCGCGCGCGCTCTCGGGGATGCTCTTCGGCCGGCGGACGGCGGTGCTGGTGAGCGGGGAGGGCGAGCTGGCGGCGCGCACCGCCGTGCGTGCGCTGCTCAATCGGTTCGACGTGCGCCGGGTGGTCATCATCGGCCTGGCCGGCGCGATCACCTCCGACCTCCGCTCCGGAGCGTTGGTGCTGGCCAAGCGGGTGGTGGCGAAGAACGGCGGCGTGCTCTTCCCTTCTGCCGACCTCTACGCACGTGCGCGGGCCGAGCTCGACGCTGTGGAGGTGACTGCGGTCGAGACCGACGTCCTCCTCGACGCCTCCGCCAAGGTCGGGCTGCGCGATCGGTTGCCGCGCGGGATCTCGGCCGTCGCCGACATGGAGTCCGCCGCGCAGGCGCGGCTGGTGTCGCGGGCCGGGATTCCGTGGCTGGTGATCCGCGCGATCAGTGACGAGGCCCATGAGTCGTTGCCGCCCTATCTTGCGCGGTGCCGGCGGGTGGACGGGTCGTTCGATCGGCTCTCGATCGTCCGCGGAGCCCTCTTCCGGCCGCAAGTCTGGCCGACCCTGTGGAGGCTGCGCGGCCGTGTCCGCGCGTGTGCAAGGTGCCTTGCCGATGCGGTAGAGTCAATCGAGAGACTCGACCCTTGAAGAGACGATCGATCCTGATGCTCCTGGTGGGCGTGACCGCATTCGCCGGCGTGCTGGTCTACTTCGGCGTCGGCGACGTGCTCTCGGCCTTTGCGGCCGTCGGCTGGGGGATCGGTGCCCTTCGTTCTCCTTCACGCAGTTCCGCTCTCGTTCGATACCGCCGGCTGGGGCACGCTCTTCCAGCGAGACGAGCGGCCCTCCGCGCGGATGCTGTACTGGATCCGATGGACCAGCGAGTCGGTGAACAACCTTCTCCCGGTGGCTCAGGTGGGCGGCGAGCTGCTCCGGGCGAACCTGGTCGCGCGCGCCGGGGTGCCAAAGGAGGACGCCGGCGCGACCGTGGTCGTCGACGTCACCGGGGGGCTGGTGTGCCAGATTCTCCTCTCGCTCTTCGCCCTGATCGTGCTGGTCTTCGAGCAGCAGACGGTGCGCGGGCTCTGGATCGGGTTCGCCGTGTTCGTCCTGGCGATCGGTGCGTTTCTCCTGGCGCAGCGCCGCGGGATGTTCGCGCTCGCCTTCCGGCAGGCAGCCCGCCTGCTCGGAAACCTCGAGCCCCGGGACTGGAGCGGCGGCGCGGAGCGGCTCGACGGGGCCATCGGCGGGCTCTACGGCGATCGGCGCGCGCTGCTCCTCAACATCGGGCTCCGGCTCCTCGGGCGCCTCGCCTGCGGGTTCGAGGTCTTCGTGGGCCTCCACCTCCTGGGCGCGCACGTCGGTCTCCTCGACGCTGTGGTGCTCCAGAGCCTGGTCTCGCTGGTTCGTTCGGCGGCGTTCGCCATCCCGGGCGGGCTCGGGGCTCAGGAGGGTGGCCTGGTGCTGGTCGGCGGGCTCCTCGGGATTCCGCCGGAGATCGCGCTCGCGCTCGGGCTCATGCGACGCGTGCGGGAGGTCGCGTTCGGAGTCCCCGGTTTGATCGCCTGGCCGATCCTGCTCCAGAAGACGCGGCGCGGCTCCTCCGGGCATTACTCGGAGAGCGAGACGTAACGCCCGTCGTCGTGGCAGTCATGGGGCTCCTTTTGCTCGTCGACGGTGACCTGGCAGGGGAGCCGCTCCACCATCCCGATCCCGGCGGCAGAGTCGTTGCTCGCCCACGCGAGCGCGTTCGCACACCTGTCATCGCTCGCGCTCGACGGCAACCTCATTGTCGAAGCATCTGCGGCCTCACGTCCGAGACGTGCGATCAGGGCGGCGCCGCGGCCGAGTCCTCGCCGTCCACGTGCAGCGCCATCTGCCGCTGACGACTCGGAAAACCGTGCGCGCGTTCAATAGCTCCCGGTGACGCGCGCTGCGAGGTAGAGACCGAGGCCGAACACGGTGTGCGTGACCAGGCTCTTGAGGCAGTTGAAGACCGGAGTCGGCGTCTTCGAGGACGCGATCCCCGCCCCCATCGCGGGCTGTAGGATGAAGAGCGGCGCCACGACCGTCGCGATACCGATGATGAGCGCGGGCGGCAGCGTAGGCGACCGCGCCCACTTCAGGCCGAAGGTCGCGAGCAAGAGGGTCGCGAAGGTGATGCCGATGGAGTAGTGCGCAGCCCAGCCGATCCACAGCTCACCACGGATCGGGGTCGCCTCGGCGATGCTCTGATGACGCCAGCGCCCTCGCGGGAGGTGACCGATCCAGCGTCCGAGGAAGGCGAAGTTCAGCGAGGGGATGCCGAACCGCCGGAGCAGCGCCGCCCAGGCGTCCATGGTCAACGTGGCCCCGGCGCCGATCAGGATGCTTCTCACGACGAGCTCCAACGGGTGGTTCATACCGTGAGGCAGCTTCCTCGTCCGGAGGCGGAAGATCCAATCGATCTTTCGGAGGGCCACCCTCAGGAATCGTGAGGGGAGAGCCCGAGCCAGACCGGGAGGAGATCCTCCTCGAGCACCGCTCTCCACGAGGGCGCGGCGCGCTCGATGCTGGCGCGGGCCGCTCGCCCGGCCGCCTCGCGGGCCGTTCGGTCCAGGGCCAGCGGCTCGAGCGCCCGCGCCCAGTCAATCGGCTGCGCACCGTTCACCACGAAGCCGTCCACTCCCTCCTCGAGCACGAGCTGGCGGGAGCCGCCCTCGGCGGAGACGAACACGGGCAGACCCGAGCTCTTCGCCTCCACCACCACGTTTGGACAGAGCTCGGTCGCCGACGGCAACACGAACAGATCCGCGCTCGCGTAGAGGCGCGGCAGGTCGTCCTGCGGGAGCGGACCGAGGCACGCGCCGTCACCGAGGAGCGCCGTGACCGCGCTCTGCTGGCCGCCTCTCCCCGCGAACAGGGCGGACACGCGGATCCCGCGGCGGCGGAGCGCCCGCACCGCCTCGGCCAGCACCAGCGGGCGCTTGCTCGCGTCGACCCGGCCGACGAAGAGGAGGACCAGCTCGTCGGGCTCGATCCCGTGATCGCGGAGCAGCCAGCCTCAATCCCGCCAGCGGGGGTGAAACCGCTCGACCTCGGCGCCGCGCCGTAGCCGAGGAGATCCGCCGCTCTGGTAGCAGCGCGCCGGCCAGCGCGAGGTCTCCGTCGCTCGAGCCCAGCACGTGGTCGCAGGCCGCGAGATAGCGCTCGAGGCCGCGCTCCATGCGCCGGGCCGCACGCTCCGGGAGATGGACGCGCTCGAGCATCCGCCCGGCGGCGCGGCCCAACCGGCTCGATCCCAGCGCCGTCGCGACCGCCTCCTCGGTGAAGACGCGCGTGTACTTCGGAATGTCGGTGTGGAGCGAGCTGACGAGCGGGACCCCGCGGCGGCGATGGAACAGGAGCGCGGTCCGGGCGAAGGCGAAGAACGCGTCGGTGGTGTGGAGGAGATCGTAGTCGCCGAGCCGACGCCAGAGCCCAGGGTGAATCGGGGAGAGGTCGGTATAATCAGGGTTGCGACGCAGGAAGCGGAGCCCCGCGGTGGCGAAGAGCGGCCGGTGGGTTCGATAGCGGACGTTGTCGTCGATCGCCACGGTGCGCTCCGGGGCGCCGATGAAGTGCAGCGTGAGATCGAGGCGCCTGTCACCGGCGGCGACCTCCGCCACGCGCAGCCAGGACTTCACGTGACCGCCGGCGTGCGGGTGGAGCTCGAGATCGATCAGCACGCCGACCCGGATCGTCTGCATCCTCGATCCGAGATGAAGGAACCATGCCAGCGGCTCAGCGCAGGTAGTCGAGGACCACGTCGACGCGGGTCAGGTGATCGGGGCGCACTTCGAACGCATCCGAGGGAAACGTCACCGGATCCTTGGAGCTCGACTTGCCGTTCCCGTCGTGATCGAGGAACGCCAGCACCTGGAACGGCTCGGCAGGCACGTCGGCGAGGTGGATCAGAAAGCTCGCGTCCGCCTGAGAGAGGTCGAGGACGTCCTCGACGCCGTCGTAGAGGGCCTCGTGATCGCCCGGGCCGAAGAGCCCCACGTCGCCGCCGCGGTAGACCGCCCAGTGAAGGGGACCCACCAGGCTGTCCGGGGCGTCCTCGCGGATCGACGGCTTCACGCTGAAGGCGAGCGCAAGGCAGGCGTTGCCCGGCTGCGTCGACGCGCAGGACTCGTCCCAATCGACCGCGTGCGTCTCGGGCGGCGCGCGCAGGCATCCGGCGGCGCCGAGGAGGAAGAGTGAGATCGAGATCCGAGCGCAACTGCCCATCTGAGGACTCCTTTTTCTCGGGGCAGCGCGGCGAGCATCTCCGGATCGGAGTCGAGGTCAACGCGCGATCGTTCCGGTGACTCAGAACAGCACGGGCCGTGGTACCCTGGCCCGACGAGCGCCGCAGACAAGACGACGCCCCTGCGCAACGTGCAGCTCCTGACCGCGAGGGAGCTCGCGTTGATCATCCTCCTGGTGCTGCCGATCTTCCTGTTCGTCGGTGGCCCGGTCTGGCGCCACCCGTTCCACCTCGACGCTGCGATCCTGTCGAGCTATGCGCCGATCCCCATCCTGGTGCTGCTCTTCCTTCTCCGGCGCCGCGCGGTCTCCCTCGCCGGCTTTCTGGTCGGCACGGTCACGGCGCTCAGCATCAAGTACATGCTCACCACCAGCATCGCCTTCGTGCTGTGGGCCGCGCTCGGTCCGCCGGAACATCCGCGCCGCGCGTCACCGGACGTCGCGTCCGCGCCGGCCCGGCACGACGTTCCCGGGTCGACCCTCGAGCCGATCGAGGTGTCGATCGACGTGAACGGCTTCGCACCCGGGGTGGTGTACGTGCATCGAGGCCAACCGGTGGTGCTCCGCTCCTCGGATCGATCGCTCCACACGGTGCGCGGAACCACGAAGGAGGGCACGATCGTGTTCAACTATCCGATCCTCCCCGACCGCGGCTCGAAGCCGATCACGTTCACCGGCGAGAAGGGGCCCATCGAGCTCTCGTGCACCGTGCACGAGCACGAGCACTACGGGACGTTGGTGGTGCTCGACGACTGAGCGTCCCGAGTCCGAGGAGACTCGCTCCTAGTCAGCCGGGTCCAAAATCTCTAGCGTGTAGATCCTTTGTGTGATCTACGTGGTTCGTGGGGGCGAACAAAGGACCTCGAAAAACGGAGATCACGCTGACTGACGACGAACAGCGCGAGCTCGAACGATTGACTCGTCGCGTGCGGTCGAATCGACAGCTGGCACTTCGCGCGAAACTGGTGCTGAGCAGTTCCACTGGCGCGACCGATGCGGCGGTGGCGCGGAACCATCACGTGTCTCACCACACCGTTCGTCTGTGGAGAAGGCGGTTTGCGGAGTGCCGTCTCGAGGGGCTGTACGACCAGCCTCGCGTCGGCGCTCCGCGAAAGATCAGTGATGATCAGGTTGAAGAGATCGTGGTGCAAACGCTGGAAACGACGCCGAAGGGCCGTACGCATTGGAGCACGCGGAAGATGGCAAAGAATGCCGGGGTGAGCGCCAGTAGCGTCGGACGGATCTGGCGGGCGCATGGCCTCAAGCCCCACGTCGTTCGCGGTTTCAAGTTGTCGAACGATCCGCAGTTCATCTCGAAGATTCGCGACGTCGTCGGTCTGTACATGAGCCCGCCCGACAACGCTGTCGTGTTCTCCTTCGACGAGAAGCCGCAGGTCCAGGCGCTGGAGCGTGCTCAACCGATCCTTCCGATGGATCTCGGGATGCCCGAGCGACAGACCCACAACTACATCCGCCACGGAACGCTCGACCTCTTCGCCGCCCTCAACGTCGCCACGGGCAAGGTCATCGCGCAGACCAAGGCACGACACCGAGCGAAGGACTTCGTCGCATTCCTCGGGACGATCGACAACGCGGTAGAGCCGGAACTTGACGTTCACGTCATCCTCGACAACCTCGCGACGCACAAGACTCCACAGGTTAAGAGGTGGCTGCTACGCAATCCGCGCTTCCAGCTCCACTTCACACCAACCTATTCCTCATGGCTAAACCTGGTGGAACGGTTCTTCGCACTGCTGACCGAGGAAGCACTCACTCGCGGCTCCCACACCAGCGTCCCGGTACTTCGCAAGGCGATCGTCGATTACGTCGAAGTGCACAACGAAGAAGGCAAGCCCTTCGTATGGACGAAGACGGCCGACGAGATCCTCGACAAGATCATGGATTTCGGCAGACGCACAAAGCAGGTCCACCGCGGATAAATGCGCTAGAAATCAGTGATCCAGCTGACTAGGAGCGTGTAGCGCGTAAGCGCTCACGCGACCCCGGTCCGGGTCCCGGTCCCGGTCCGGGTCCCGATCTGAAGATGGCTGCCTTGAGTCAGACGCTCGCGACGGTCGCGAGCTTCGATCGGTAGAGCTTGAGCAGGTTGTGGGTGAGGCAGACGAGCGTCCCCTCGGCTCGTACCTTGAAGAAGGAGCGTAGCGAGAACCGGCGGAATCCTCGTGCCCCTTTGATCTCGAGAGACAGCCGCTTCTCCTCCTCGGCCATCCGCTCGTAGGTCATCGCCTTGTGCTTGCTCGCGTTCGCCTGCACCTTCGAGCCATCGAGTGCGACGTGTCCGAGCCGCACCAAACCTGCTTTCTGGCAAAGCTTCAGGACTTCGAGGAAGAGCGCTTTCAGTGCCTCCAGGTGGACCAGCCGAAACTCGTTGATCGTCGTGAAGTGGGATGACTTTCTCCAGCCAGCACCCGGAATGGAATGTCTTCGTAGGTCGCCCGCGCGATCCTCCGCGACGAATAGATGCCGGTGCAGTAGGCGTACAGAAGCAGCGCGATCATCATTCGAGGCGAGTACGGTCGCTCGCCTCGCGGGTCCTTCTCGGAGTCCAAGAACGGTATTGCTTCGCCACGAAACCATGGGATCAAGTCCAGGCGTCGAAGTCGATCCGCCCAACGATCGATTCCAGACGAAACGACCTCCAAGACCTTCTGCTGGTCAAAGTGGACGAGCTACCGCAAGCTAGATTGCATGGTCACTTTCGATCACGAGAAGCTCGAGGTCTACCAGCTCGCCGTCGAGTATGCCGACATCGCTGAAGAGATCGCACAAGAACTGCAACCCGGTCACGCTCACGTCCGCGATCAGCTTCGGCGGGGATCCGATTCCATCGTGAACAACACCGCCGAGGGCGCCGGAGAGTTCATCCACCTGAGAAGGCTCGCTTCTACCGGATGGCACTTCGCTCTGGCACCGAAAGCGCCGCCTCACTCCACACCTGCTCGAGGCGCCGACTCCCCAACGAGCAGCAGGTCCAAGCCGCCAGAGCCAAGCTCAAGCGCGTTGTCGAGAGGCTCACGCGCCTCATCAAGTCGATGAACGCACGCCGGGCTGCATGATCGCCATCGGGACCGGGACCGGGACCGGGACCCGGACCGGGCTCGCGGTAGCGCTACGCGCTACACGCTCCTAGTACGGCACGCCCTTGCTCCGCTCCGCGCCGAGCGCTCGTGCGAACCACTCGAGCTCGTCGAGGAATCAATCCATCCGTCGGTTCATCCCCGCCGGATCTGCCGGCACGCCCTCTTCGTCGAGGCTGTGCTCGACCTTCGGCACCGGGACGATCGAAGGGATCGTCGCCAGCCCCAGCTCGGGGAGCAGCGCTCTGAGCTGCACGGAGGCTCGCACCCCGCCGAATGGGCCCGCCGAGTAGCAGACGATCCCCGCCGGCCGCCAGAACCACTCCTCGAGGAAGTGATCCAGGAGGTTGGAGAGCGCCGGCGGGATGCTGTGGTTGTACTCGCCCGTCACCACCACGAAGGCGTCCGCCCGGCCGATCGCCTCCGCCATCCGCTCGAGGTTTTCCGGGGCGTGGCCTTTCTCGAACTCCTTGTACATCTTGTCGAGGAGCGGCAGCTGCAGCTCCAGCGGATCGAACAGCGTGACCTCGTGGCCCCGCGACTCCGCCCGCGACACCACATAGCGGGCGGCCCGGATGCCCCGGCGCTCGGAGCGGACGGATCCGTAGATCACGACGAATCTCATCGGTCGGCTCTTTTCCCGCCGGGCGACCGCACGTCAAGCCTTGAGCGCGCGAGCTTCATCGCGGATGCTCCCGCCCGATGCAGGCCCCGATGCTGGCGCTCATGCTCCTCGCCTCCCCCGCGTCCGGTGACGCGGTCGATCGGTTCGAGGTCAACTGGCCCGCTCGGCGCCTCTGGGTCGGCGCCAGCCAGGTCTCGGGCATCAAGATCCGCGCGCTGGGCTCGGATGGCCACATCCTCTCGGGCTATGCCGGCTCGGTCCGGATCGACGGCCTGGCCGTCACCTCGTCGCTGGCCGCCGTCGGCGGTGTGATCGAAGTGCCGCCCACCGCGGTCAGCGCCGATCGCATCGTGGTCGCGGACGGCGGGGCGAGCTCGACCATCGAGGTGCCGACGCTCCCGGGCGCGCTCACGCTCCTGCCAGCGCTGCTCGCGATCGCGCTGGCGTTGATCACGCGCGAGGTCCTGCTGAGCTTGTTCGGGGGCGTGTGGCTCGGCGCGCTCCTGATCCACCAGAGCTTCTTTCTCTCGTTCCCGCGCTCGCTCGACGTCGTCGTGGCGGTCACCGCCGATCAGGACAAGCTCAAGATCATCATCTTCACCATGCTGATGGGAGGAATGGTCGGGATCATCAGCCGAAACGGCGGCACCCGCGGCGTGGTCGACGCGATCTCGAAGTGGGCGCAGTCGCCGCGCTCCGGATCGATCGTCACCTGGCTGCTGGGGATGATCGTGTTCTTCGACGACTACGCCAGCGCGCTGCTGATCGGCACCACGATGCGTCCGATCACCGATCGGCTGAAGATCTCCCGCGAGAAGCTCTCCTACATCGTCGACTCGACGGCCGCGCCCATCTCCTCCCTCGCGATCATCTCCACCTGGATCGGCTACGAGGTGAGCGTGCTCGGCGACTCCGTGAAGGCCGCCGGGATCGACCGCGATCCCTACGAGATCTTCGTCAGCGGGATCCCGTCGCGCTTCTATCAGATCTACACGCTGCTCTTCGTCCTGATCGTGGCGTGGATGGGCCGCGACTTCGGCTCGATGCTGCGCGCCGAGCAGCGCGCTCGGAAGAAGGGGCTCGTGATGCGCGAGGGCGGTGAGCCCTTGATGGACGCCGGCCTGGTCGAGGAGGTCGACGAGATGCGGGTCGCCAAGGCGCGCTGGTGGCTGGCCGCGCTGCCGCTGGTCGTCCTGGTCGGCGGCGTCCTCAGCATCCTGGTCTCGACCGGCCTCCAGGCCGCCGCCGCGGATCCGCAAGCGTATGAAGCGGCCCGCGCGCTGGGTGCGACCCGCACGCTCGGCTTCATCCTCAGCAACGCCTCCTCCTACGACGCCCTGGTCTACGCCGGAGCGGCGAGCGCGGTCGTGGCCTTCCTCGGCTCGGTCGCCGTTCGCGCCATGACGATGAAGCAGGTGCTCGAGTCGTTCGTGCGGGGGCTCCGCGCCATGACGCTCGCGATCGTGGTCCTCTGTCTCGCCTGGTCGATCGGGAAGGTGATGTCGGACCTCTACGCCGGCGCGTTCGTGGCCGAGCTCATCGGACCTGCGCTGCCGGGCTGGTCGCTGGGCGCGATCACGTTCGTGCTGGCGGCGCTGATCTCCTTCGCGACCGGGACCTCGTGGGGGACGATGGCGATCCTCTTCCCGATCGTGGTCCCGGTGGCCGCGCTGCACGCGGGCACGCCGGACTTCGACTCCATCCTGCTCTGCTCCACCTCCGCCGTGCTGGCGGGCGCGGTGTTCGGCGACCACTGCTCGCCGATCTCGGACACGACCGTCCTCTCCTCGATCGCCTCGGCCTCCGATCACGTCGACCACACCCGCACGCAGATCCCGTATGCGCTCACCTGCGGCGGCGCGGCGCTGCTGTTCGGCTACATCCCGCTGGGCTTGGGCGTTCCGGCGCCCCTGCTCTTGGTCCTGGGGGTCGCCGCCCTGGTGGCGTTCCTCCGCCTGGTCGGCCGCCGCCCGGAGGCGTAGCGCTCTTACAGCGAGGCTCCGAAGCGCTCCATCAACACGCTCGTCCCCAGCACCAGGTTGAGCGCCCAGGAGGCGCGCAGCGCACGCAGGTCCTTGGCGCCGGTCTCGAGGTAGCGGAGCCTCGCCTCGACGGCCGCGGGATCGAACAACCCCGCCTTTGCCAGCGCCGAGGGGGAGAGCGCGGCGTCGACGAACTCGGGCCGCTTCGGCTGGAAGAGCCAGCGCGTGATCGGCGCCATGAACGCGCGCTTCTTGCGACGGCGGGCGGCTTCGAGGATGACGCCGGTCAGGGCGCGGCGGAGCAGGTGCTTCTCCTGGAACGCGCGGAGCAGCAGCCGCGGGGGCACGCGCTGGGTGAGCTCGGCGATCCGATGATCGAGGAACGGGACGCGCGCCTCGACCGAGTGGGCCATCGTCAGTCGATCGCCCAGCGCCAGCACCCAGCCGTCGAGGCGGCTGGCCTGCTCGAAGGCGAGCTCCCGGTGGAGCAGCGCGGCCGGCGTGCCCTCTCCCTCGAGCGCTCGCGGTGGTTCGGGGAGGAGCGCCACCGGATCGAGCGACCCGAGCAGCGCCGCCCTCGCCTCGGCCGTGAGGAGCGCCGAGGACTCCTCGAGGAGCAGCCACCAGTGCTCGATCCAGGGTGGGATCAGCCGGTACCGCTCGGCCACGCTGGACTCGTCCCGCGACCAGCGCACCAGCGAGGAGACAATGCCGCGACGGCCAATCCCGAGGAGCAGCAACCCGCGCAGGAAGGCGTCGCGGAGCGGGCGCAGCACCCCGCCGAGCGCCCGCCGCGCGCGGCGCAGGCGAAAGGCCGCGTAGCCGGCGAAGATCTCGTCGGACCCCTCGCCGGTCAGGATCACCTTCAGTCCGGCGCCGTGCACCGCGCGCGCGAGCTGATGGAGGCAGAACGCGACCGTGTGCACCTGAGGGGCCTCCATGGCTGCGATCGTGGCGCCGTAGTCCTCGGCGGAGATGCCGGTGATCTCCACCCGCGTGTGTTCCGCGCCGATCGCGCGGGCAACCAGCTCCGCGATCGGGGTCTCGTCGTAGCCGGCGTCGGCGGAGGCGAAGCCCATCGAGAAGGTCTGGAGCGGCCGGTCGAGCGCGGCCGCCGCCAGCGTGGCGATCGCCACCGAGTCGAGCCCGCCCGAGAGGTAGCTGCCCACCGGAACGTCCGCGATCAGGTGCTCCCGAACGACCTCGGTCAGGAGCGCGCGGAGCGACTCGGCGGCCGCGCCCGGATCCGACCGCGCCGCCCGCGCCCGCGTCGAGGGATACTCGATGGCCCAGTACCGCGCCGTGTGGTCCGCGCCGTCGAGCTGGAGCGTGCGCGTGCTCCCCGGCGCCAGCGCGCGGATCCCGGCGAACATGGTGGCGGGCGGCATCGGATAGCCGGCGGTCATCACGTCGAGCAGCGCCCGAGGATCGAGCTTCGGCTGGACGATCCGCGTGGCGAGGATGGCCTTGGCCTCCGACGCGAACAGAAGCAGGTCACCGCGGGCGCGATCGGCCGTGAACAGCGGCTTGATCCCGAAGCGGTCGCGCGCGAGGACCAGGCGGCGCCTGTTCGCGTCCCAGAGCGCGAACGCGAACATGCCGGTGAGTGCACCGGGCAGCGCCTCGCCGAGGTCCTCGTAGCCGTGCACCAGGACCTCGGTGTCGGCGTTTGTCCGGAACCGGTGGCCCGACGGCTCGAGGCTGCCGCGCAAGGCCCGGTGGTTGTAGATCTCGCCGTTGAACACGACGGCCACCTGCTCGTCCTCGTTGAACAAGGGCATGTGTCCGTGCTCGACATCGATGATCGAGAGGCGCGTCGAGACCAAGCCGCAGTGCGGCGTGACCAGCATGCCGGTGTCGTCCGGCCCGCGGTGCTGGAGCGCCTCCGCCATCCGGGCCAGGAGCGCGCGGCCTTCCTCCGGGTCGATCCCTTCCCGAGAGAAGTATCCTCCGACACCGCACATGGAGATCAGAGCTCAGCTCCGCATCGCTGCCAGCCGCATAACACAGCGAGTCCGAGCGGTCGACCGCGGTAGACTGCGCCCGATGCCGACCATCGAGCTGGAGATGCGCATCGAGGCGCCAATCGAGCGTGTGTTCGACCTGGCGCGAAGCATCGATCTCCATCGCGTGACGCAGTCGCGCCACCGCGAAGAAGCGATCGCGGGGGTGACGACCGGTCTCATCGGGCTGGGAGAGGAGGTCACCTGGCGGGCGACCCACTTCGGACTTCGCCTCCGGCTCACCTCACGGATCGAGGCCTTCGATCGCCCATGGCACTTCCGCGACTCCATGGTGCGCGGCCCGTTCGCGCGCTTCGATCACGACCATCACTTTCGGGCCGACGGCGCCTCGGTCGTGATGCGGGATGTCTTCGACTACCGCTCGCCGCTGGGCTGGCTCGGACGCCTCGCGGACGGACTGGCGGTCGAGCGGCACATGACGCGCCTCCTCGAGGAGAGGGCGGCAATCCTCAGACGGGTCGCCGAGTCCGACCAGTGGACGGCGTTCCTCACCGCGGCCGGCGACGAACCGTTGCGATCTGGAGCACACCCTCCGGGGGGTGACAGATCGCGCCGCCCCTGACACCCTCGAAGCGTGGATCCCACCAAGCTCGGTGCGAAACAGAAGGTCGGCACCCCTGCCGCGAGCCCGGCGCTCGCGGGCCGCGTGGCGCCCAAGGCCTCCTTCGAGGCGACGCTGGCCGCACGCACGCAGAAGAAGACCGCCGCCAAGACGCCGGTGCGGAGCGCCGTGCAGGAGGCCATCGACCAGAGCCACGGGGGCACCAATCCGGCGCTCCTCGAGGAAGCGGAGAAGCAGCTCGGCCTGCAGCTGGCCCGCTCGATCCTTCAGAACCCCCAGCCGGCCCCCCTCAACGTCGATCCGCCCGAGGATCCAGCCTCTGAAGAAGACGACGGCTGAGGCTCAGAACCACTCGCATTCCGCCGGCGGCTTGGATCCCTCCTTGAAGATGACCGCCTGACCCTCTCCCGACGGCGCGCCCATCGTGTTGGACAGCTCCACCGAGATCACGGCGTCCGCGCCCACCTTCCGCGCCTGCTTCGCCAGCCCGGTCTTCGCCTTTCGATCACCGCCGTAGCTGTTGAGCTCGACCTTGATGTCGGCGATCGCCAGGTACTCGACGCCCGGCGGGGGGCGCCCTTGAAGGATGCAGACCGTTCGATCGTGGCTCGGGTAGGACTCCTTCACCAGCGGCGTGACGGTCACACCGCGGCACGCAGCTCCGGATAAGACGAGCCCCCCGAGGGCCGCCAGCCACCATCTTTGCATGCGCCTGTTTGGCAGGGACCGAATCCAGTTTCAAGCCCGGCCCGCTCAACCGATGACGTGAAAGTGCCTCGGATCCTTCGAACAGACGATGTGGGCACGCGTAATCTCGAGCGGCGACCCGCAGCGGTCGCAGTGGACGTCGACGCCCCGCTCGAAGAGCGTCCAGACGTCGTCGCCGGCATTCTCGCCGGCCGTCGCGTAGTAGCGGCCGTCCGCCGCCGGGGCCGGGTCCACCGTCCGCACCTCCCGCGGCTCCGGGACGACCTGGCCCTCCACTTCGAAAAGCTCGAACACCGCTCGCGTCTTCATTGATCACCTCACCGGCAGGTCCGCGTACTCGGCGAGGGCCTGCACCTCGAGCCAGATCGCCCGCCGCTCGACGCGCGAGGGCCGGCGTCCCTCACGATAAAGAAAGGCGCGGCTGCGAGCCCGGACCTCGTCGAGCTGGGTCGAGCGGTCCCCGCGATGGTGGCGCAGCACGTGCGATGACTCGTGGACGAGCGTCGCGACCACCGCCGCGACCGAGCGGTGGTTCCGCACGAAGACCTTGATTCGATTCGCCACCACGTCCGCCATTCCCAGCAACCGGCAAGGGCCCAGCCCGAAGTCGAGGACGACGGAGGTACCGAGCGCCCGGACCTGACGGAGCGAGCGCCACGCCACCGGATTCGCGCCGACGAGACGCGCGATCCGCCGCGCAGCGATCGGATCGAGCGGATCGATCGCGTTGCGCGCCTCGATCGACGCCGCGCGCTCCTGCGAGACGCGGACCTCGAGCGGATCGGCCGAACCACCCGGCGCCGTCGCGGGCGGAGGAAGGCAGCCTGGGATCGACGGGGCCCGGAGTCGCCTCGCCGGCGCCGGCCGCGCGCTCAGGCTCGGCGCGATCGCCGGCGGTGCGAGCCGCGCGGGCTTGGTGATCCCCGACCTGGTCACATCGCCTCGGAAGAGCACACGGCGTGCCGGCCCCGCCGGTGGGCGATTGACCCCAGGGGTCCGTCCGGAACGTCCGAAACGTCCGAAACGTCCGAAACGTCCGAAACGTCCGAAAGGTCCGGCGCTCGAGGAGCGAGTGTCCCTTGGTACAGTGAGTTGGGTCTTCGCTCCGCCGCGGGGTCGAGGGCCCGCCCCGCGTCCGGGCGCGCCGGCGCCCGCTGCGAGACCGGCGGCCACCGCCCCAGCGACGAGCCATACGCCAGGGGGAACGAGCCCCACCAGAGATTGAGCTGCGCCGCCCGATCTGATAGCCGAAAGCGGTCCGAGCTCGTATGTCTGCCGACGATCCCTGGCGCGCCCTCCGCGAGACCCTCGACGCGCACCGCCGCGCGGGGCGGCGCATCGTCACCACCAACGGGTGCTTCGACGTCCTCCACGCCGGCCACCTGAGCCTCCTCGAGGAGGCCCGGGCCCTGGGCGACGTGCTGGTGGTGGGCATCAACGGCGACGCCTCCGTGCGCCGGCTGAAGGGACCGGGTCGCCCTCGCATGTGCTCGTTCGATCGAGCGCGCCTGCTGGCGGCGCTGGCGCCCGTCGATCACGTGGTGGTGTTCGAGGACGATCTCCCGCTCCACTTCCTCGAGCAGGTCCGGCCCCACCTCCATGTGAAGGGCGGCGACTACGACGCCGACCGGATGCCGGAGACCGCGCTGGTCCGGCAGAACGGCGGCGAGGTTCGCGTGCTCCCCCTGATCGAGGGGCGGTCCAGCTCGATCGCGCAGCTCGACGGCGCGCCGGCCGAGGGCACGCCCGCCCGGACCGCCCTGGTCGAGTGTCTCCGCTGGTCGAACGTGGTGCGCCAGACCGGTTACCGGCTCGCGGAGGCCATCGCCCGGGAGGGCGAGCGCATGCACGCGGTCCTCGCCGGCGGCGGACGCCTCCTGGTCTGCGGCAACGGCGGTAGCGCCTGCGACGCGGACCATTTCGCCTCGGAGCTGATCGGACGATTTCGTCGCGAGCGGGACGGCGTCGCGGTGATCAGCTTGGTCGGCGGCACCGGTGCCCTGACCAGCCTCTCGAACGACTTCGGCTTCGCCGAGGTGTTTCGCCGGCAGATCGTCGCGCTGGCGAAGGACGGTGACCTGCTGCTGGCGATCTCGACCAGCGGAAGGTCCGAGAACGTCCTCCGCGCGCTGACCGAGGCGAGGGCGCGCGGTGTGTTCACCGTGCTCCTGACCGGGCAGACCGGCGGGCCGGCCCAGGCGCTGGCCGACGTCGTCCTCGACGTCCCGAGCGACGATACCGTCGAGATCCAGCAGGGGCACCGCGCCGTGATCCACGCGCTGTGCGAGCGGATCGACGCCTTGATAGGTGAGGGTTCAAGATGAATGCAGCGAATCGTCAGCTCAGCCGCTCGACCGCGCGGCGCCTGCTCGAGGGCGTGGGCCGCGCGCGTGTCCTCGTCACCGGCGACGTGATCCTGGACGAATACATGATGGGCGGCGCGTCCCGCCTCAGCCCCGAGGCGCCCGTGCCGGTCGTCGAGGTGGACGAGGTGCGCGTGTTCCCCGGCGGCGCGGCCAATGTGGCGCTCGGGAGCTCGCGGCTGGGCGCATCGACGCTCTTGATCGGGGTCGTCGGTGACGACGCCGACGGCGCCCGGCTGGCGGCGCTGCTCGAGGGCGAGCCCCACCTCGAGACCGTGTTCCTGGTGGACCCGAGCCGGCCGACGACCCGGAAGAGCCGGGTCGTCGCCAGCGGGCAGCAAATCGTGCGCTTCGATCACGAGGTCCGCCGTCCGCTCGACGCAGAGGTCGCGGGGCGCGTGGCCGCCGAGCTGGAGCGTCGCCTCACGGAGAACCTCGGCGCGGTGATCCTCTCCGACTACCAGAAGGGCGTGCTGTGCCCGACCGTGCTCCGCGCCGCGATCGAGACGGCGAAGGCTCGCGAGGTCCCCTGCGTGGTCGACCCGAAGCTGAGAGACTTCCGCGCGTACCGCGGTGCCAGCGTGATCACGCCGAACCTCCTCGAGGCCTATGCGGCGACGGGCGCCGATCCCGGGACACCCACGCCGGTCCTCCTGAGAGCGCTGATGGCGCTGCTCGATGGCACCTCCGTGGTGATCACCGAGGGCGAGGCCGGGATGACGCTCCAGTCGCCGGGCGAGGATCCGCTGCATGTGTTTCCGCGGCTCCGGCCGGTGTTCGATCGGACTGGCGCGGGCGATACCGTGGTGGCGGTGCTCTCGGCCGCGCTGGCCGGCGGCGCCGAGCTGCGCGAGGCCGCCGAGCTGGCGAACGTCGCGGCCGGAGTGGCGGTCAGCAAGCCCGGGATCGTCGCGATCCACGCCGACGAGATCCTCGAAGAGCTCGAGGATTGAGCCTCACTCCAGATCCTTCCCCAGCACCCCGAGGCGGAGGAGCGGCAGCAGCATCTCGTGGTGGCCGGTGATGTCGAGCCCCTTGCCGCCGGTCGGTCGATCCAGCACGTTCACCCGCGGCCGGTAGTGCCGGATCATGTCGAGGTTCGCCGCCGTGAACTGGCGTGGGCCCCCGCTCAGGTTGCGGCTGATCGTGAGCGCCTTGAGGAAGACCTCCGGCAGCACGACGGCGCTCCCCACGTTGATCCAGACCCCGTCCTCGAGCCCCTCGAGCGTCGCGGCCAGGCTCCGGAAGTCGCGGAGCGTGCTCTCGCCCAGCGCCGCGCCGTCGAGCTCGGGGTGCATGTGGACGATGTCGGCCCCGATCGCGACGTGGACGGTCACGGGGAGGTCGAGCCGGGCGCCCGCAGCCAGCACGCTCTCGGCGGCGTGCGGCAGCGCGAGCATCCGCCGGCCGAAGGCGCGACCGAGGCCCTCGCCCTCATCGCAAGCTGCCTTGCAGGCATCCGCGAAGGCCTGCGCGGTCTCCTCCGCCATCCCGAAGGAGCCGTCCTCCAGGCTGGTGCGCACGTCCTCCGAGGTCGCGCCGATCGACGCCAGCTCGAAGTCGTGCACCGCCCCCGCCCCGTGCATCGCGATCGCCTTGAGCACGCCGCGCTCCATCAGGTCCACGAGCGTGGGCCCGAGCCCGACCTTGAGCACGTGCGCTCCGATCGACATGCCGACGAGCGCCCCGCCTCTCCAGGCGCGATGGACCGCCTCCACGAGCGATCGGAACGAGCGCGCCCCCAGAAAGTCGGGCCAGGCGCAGATCATCTCCCAGTGGGCGAGCGAAGGCTCGAGGAGCGTCCCGAACTGCCTCCGATCGACGAGGTTCGTCCGCTCGGCCAGCGGGTAGCGGGTCAGCTCGTCCAGCGTCTTCATGCGGCCCTCACCCGGGACAGCGCGGCTTCGACCTCACGGTAGACATGGTCCACCGTGATGGCCTGCATGCAGCGGTTGTTCGTGCACGGCGAGAAGCGGTGGTTGTAGGGGCTGACGCAGGGGCTGCAGGCGAGCCCGGCCCAGAGCACGTGCCGGTTCTCGCCGAGCGGCCCGAACAGCTGCGGCGTCTCCGGGCCGAACAACACGATGTTGTGGATGTCCGTCATGGACGCGAAGTGGCCCGGACCGCTGTCGTTGGTGATCAGCACGTCGGCGATCGCGTAGAGGACCAGCACCTCGCGGAGCGTGGTCGCCCCTGCGAGCGAGACCGCGCGGTCGGAGCCGATCTCGCGGCAGACCGCCTCGGCGCCCGCGCGCTCCGAGGGCGCCCCGGTGATGACCAGCGTGGCGTCGGGTTGCCGCGCGATGATGCGCCGCCCCAGCTCGATGAAGCGCTCGGTCGGCCACATGCGGATCGGCAGCAGATCGCCAGTGTTGGGGTTCAGCACCACCAACTTGCCCTCGCGGCCGCGGCCCACGCCGCCGTCGATCAGGGCTCGAACCCGCGCCTTCTCCTCCTCGGTGGGGACGAAGCGCGGGCGCTCTTCGTCGGAGCGGTCGGTCCGGATCTTGAGCAGCGGCAGGTCGTGCGGATCCTGGTCGAGCGCCTCCACCAGGTTGCTGTAGGCCTGCGAGGTGTGCAGGTACGGGTTGTACTGCACGCGATGGGTCATGAGGTCGCCGCGGTACGGTCCCTCGGCGGTGAAGCGGTGGAGGCCCACCCGCCAGCTGGCGCCCGTCAGGTACGCCAGGATCGCCGGCGCCCGGGCCATCAGCTCCATGTCGACGACCGTGTCGATTCCGAGCCGGCGGATCCGCGCCAGCGCCCGCAGCGCGTCCAAGAGGAAGACCGGCAGCGTGTCGTGCCGGATCTCGATCACGTTCTCGGGCGGGATCAGCCCCAGGATGTCGATGATCGGCCGGTTCTCCCTGAAGACGCAGAAGTACACGTTGTCCCGCCCCACCCGCGCCACCGCGCGCCGGATGGCGGGCGCGGCGAGGACGGTCGCCCCCTGCTCGATCAGCTTGAGAAACAGGACCTTCGTGGGCTCCACCGGCGATCCCCGCGGCGTCGGGGAGGTCATCTCCGCGAGTCGCCGATGGAGGGTCAGCAGGTAGCAGAGGATGCTGCCGAAAAATGCGTCGATCCGTTTGATTGTCTCTTTCGTCAAACGCCGGTACTCGACGCGCGAAGCTATGGCTTGCCCGCCTGAGCGTCAAGCTGACCGCCGACGAGCTACGGTCGGGATCGGGCTGGCGATCGGCCTCGGCGTCTTCTTCCGCTTCTATCACCTCGAGGAGAAGCTCCTCTGGCACGACGAGCTCGCCACCCGCGTGTTTGCGGCGGGCTACACCGTCGAGGAGTGGAAGAAGGAGCTCTTCACCGGCGAGATCTTCGACGTCTCCGAGGTGCAGAAGTATCAGCACAACAACCCGGACCGGAGCGTCGTGGACGCGATCGTCGAGCTGGCCGAGAACGATCCCCAGCACCCGCCGCTGTACTACGCGCTCACCCGGATCTGGGAGACCCTCTTCGGCGATGCCATCGGAACGCTCCGGTCGCTCTCGGTGATCTTTGGGCTCCTCTGCCTGCCCGCGATCTTCTGGCTGGCGATGGAGCTGTTCGAATCGCGGCGCGCGGCCTGGATGAGCGTCGTGTTCCTCAGCCTCTCTCCGTTCTTCGTCCTCTACGCCCAGGAGGCGCGGGAGTACGCGCTCTGGACGCTGCTCGCGCTGCTCTCGAACGCCTGCCTGCTCCGCGCGATCCGGCGCACCGAAGAAGGGCCTGGGCGCGCAGTCCTCGAGTGGGGGCTCTACGCGCTGATCACGATCCTCTCGCTGTACACCTCGTTCTCCACCGTCTCGATGATGGTGGCGCAGGTCGTCTATCTCTGCCTCCGCGAGCGGCGACCCACGCGCGTGGCCGTCTCCTCGTTCCTGGCCCTGGCCGTCGCGTCGTTCGCCTTCCTCCCCTGGGTGGTCACGCTGCTCGAGCACTACGAGGCGTTTCAGATCTCGATGAGGTGGTCCCGCGAGATCGTGATCCCGCGGGCCGCGCTGCTGCGGATCCTGGGCCACAACACCAGCCGCACCATCGTCGACTTCTTCCCGGAGATCGTCGACGGCGTCGGCTATCTGGTCATGAGCCTGGCGGTGACGCTGGTAGTCTTCTCGATCGTCTTCCTGGTCCGACGCGCGCGACCCTGGGCGAGCGGTCTGGTGCTGGTGCTCATCTTCGTCCCGATCGGCATGCTCCTGGTGCCCGATCTCCTGTACGGCGGGATCCGCTCGATCTCGATGCGCTACCTCACGCCCTCCTGGCTCGGCGTGGTCCTCGCGCTCGCGTTCCTCTTCGAGGAGCGATCGTGGCGCGCGCTCCCCGTGCTGGCCTTCTCGATCGCCAGCTGCGCGGTGAACGCGGAGACGGTGGCGGTCTGGACCAAGGCGACGAGCGTGCTGCTCCCGGAGGTCGCTGCCACGATCAACAGCGCGCCGGCGCCGCTCCTGGTGGGGAACCTGGAGCGGCACAACCCGGGGAACCTGATGGCGCTGAGCATCCTGTTGAAGCCGGGCACGAAGATGCAGTTCCTCCCGGTGAAGAAGGAGGAGCACTGGGTGCTCCCGCGGCAATTCGGAAGCGTCTTCCTCTTCAGCCCCATCCCCGACTATCGCGAGAACATGGAGGTCCGCGAGCACGTGAGGACCCGCATGCTGCTCGCGGATCACTTCCTCGAGCTCTGGCAGATCGACCTACCGGATCACTGAATCCACTTCGCGCTCTTCCTCCAGTCCCGATCCTCCTCGGAGGCGAACAACGACTGGAGGCGCGAGAGGAGCTGGGGCAGCGGCGCAGGATACCAGCGGGAGATCGAGACGGAGCGCAGCTCGGCGGTCGCCGGGACACTCGCTTCGGTGAACGGGCCCGCCAGCTCCTCGCTGCAGCACGGCCAGAGGTTCGCGTGGAGGCGCATCGGGAGGTGCGGGATCGGCGTGGGGCGTCCCTCGTGGCGGACGTGGACCAGCTTGTCGTCGACGAACCAGCGGATCTCCTCCTTCTCCCACTCGATCGCGAAGCGGTGGAAGTCGAGGGAGGCGTCGAAGCCGAGGTCGACCAGCACCGGCGTCCCGCGCAGCCCGTAGTTGTACAGGTCTCCCTCTTCACCCGGGTTGTAGTAGACGTTGACCAGCAGCTTGGTCGGATCGCGACCGAGGATCTCGGCGTCGATCTCCTGCCAGGGATCGAAGCGATAGAGGAAGAACGCCGTGATCATCCCGGAGCCCTTCGCGGGCTTCATCTCGATCTCGAACCGACCATACTGGTACTGGGCGTCGGGATCGGTCTTGGTGGCGATGGAGCCGGAGCTGTAGCCCTTGTCGCCGTTGCCTCCCTTCGCCAGCTCGAGCTTCATCCCCTCGCCGGGCACGGAGATCGCATGGTCCGGGGAGAAGACGGCCAGGTTGCAGAAGAACGTGGAGTCGAGCCGATCCCAGAACGCGAGGTCGGGCGTCCCCAGGTCCTCCTTGCGCTCGAGCTTGAACGTCCCGGTCCGTACGGCCTGCTCGGTGCCCTGGTCGGTGCAGTAGCCCTTGAGCCGCTTGGCCGGCACGATCCAGGGCTCGCCGTCGTGCTCGAGCACCTGGCAGCGACCGCGCGCCACGGGGATGCGGCTCCCGGGCTCGTACAGCACACCCACGCAGAAGAGGCCCAGCAGGGTGGTGCCGATGATCAGGCGGGAAGGTCTCCTCAACAGCGCCGCGAGCATACTCCGACCGGACGAGAGGAGGGGACCGAAGCGCCAACTTTCCTCGATGTGGAGCGCGGGGAGCAGGGTCATCGGGTCTGCCGCGCTCAGGAGGGAGGCCGGCGCCGCACGCGACACCGGCCGCCAGCGCGCGCGCGAGGTCACCCAGTCGGCGATGCCGAGCAACACGCCGCACAGGTCCAGAAAGAACGCGAACGGGTAGGTCACCACGACAGCGAGGAACGTCCCCAGGCTCAGCTGGCGGAAGCCGATCAGCCCGATCAGGAGCACGATCAGCGGCGCCGAGAGTCCGACCAGCCCGATCGCCTGGAGCGCCTCCGGGATCTGCAGCGAGGCCCGCGAGAGATCGCGGACGATGACCGCCTGAAGGAAGTTCATCGAGATCACGACGGCGGGCGCGAGCCACCCGAAGACGACGACCACATCGGACACGCGCCAGGCGGCCTCGCTGGTCCGCTGGGTGTACGCGATGCGGGCCGCCAGCGTCAGGCTCAGGAGCCCCGCCGCGAGCTGGGACGTCGGCGAGAGCGAGCGGACGAAGACCAGCCCGATCGCCAGGTGAAGGATGAAGACGAACGCGGCGACCAGGTAGTGCGCGCCGTGATAGACGAACTGGATCCGCTCCTTCATGGAGATCGGCGCGGTGCCCAGCAGCCGCAGGTGTCGGAAGAAGGCGCTGGTGTGACCGTTGGACCAGCGGCGCCGCCGCGCGAGGAAGCTGTAGAGATCCGGTGAGGTCTCCTCGCACGAGCCGCTGTACGGGTTGTCGATGATGCGCACGCCCTCGAGGAGGATTGTGTAGCTGAAGTCGACGTCCTCGGTGATGCACTCGCTGAGCGGATGCTCGCGCAGGAGCTCCGTCTCCATCAGCGCAGTCGTCCCCGTGAAGAAGACCGTGAGGCCCTGGCGCGCGAACGCCAGGTTGAACAGCTCGCATCCGATGTGCTGATGGAGCGAGTCCCAGAGCTGGTAGAACCCGCGCGCCGACAGCGGACCCCGCCGGCCCTGGATGATCCGCGCGCCTCGCTCGAACAACAGGGCGACCGAGGTCCTCACCCAGTCCCGGTCCGCCTGGTGGTCAGCGTCGAGGATCCCCACGTACTTCTGGGTCAGTCGCCGCGTCATCCAGTTGATCTTGTCACTCTTGGCGTTGGTCCCGGTGAACGCGAGCACCACGCTCCGCCGCTCCGAGTGCTCCAGCTCGATCATCGAGCCGTCGAAGTCGGCGTCGGGATAGATCGAGCGCAGCAGCGGAACCGAGGTGTCCGACCGATCCTTGACCAGGAGATAGATCTCGATCGGACCTCGGTGGTCCTGGCGGAGGAGGGAGTTGATCGCCCGGAGCGCGCGCTCGGCCTCGTTCTTGGCGGGGATCAGGATCGCGACGGCGTCGTCGGGGGCGCCGAACGTCCGCCGCTTCACGCGTCCGAAGAGGAAGACCGCGGCGCAGTAGTAGTGCCCGAGCGAATAGGCGCTGAGCAGCGCGGTCAGGATCGCGCAGACTGCGAGCGTTGCGGTCATCAGCTGCGGGCCCGCGAGACCTTTAAACGCTGAAAGTCCTCGCGTCCAGCGGCCCGAGCACCGAGATGAAAAAGCCCGAGAGGCGTTGCTCACGGTCCCCAGTCGCCCGCGCGCCTATGATCCAGCGCACCTGCGACCCGCGAGGATCGCGAACGCGCGGAGGTGGGGAAACGCGTCCGTCGAGTCGAGCATGAATCGCCAGTAGGCGGCGATGAGGCGGTGGGTACCGTCGATCACCACCGGCGGGTCGCTCGCGGCATCCCAGAGCGTGCGGTGCAGGTCGAAGGGGGCGGCGGGGGCGGCCATCCAGTTCGCGTCGGCGTCGAGGGCCGTCTCGCCGGGAAGGCCGTCGAGCGCCGCATAGAGCGCGCGCGGATGGTCGAGCGCCTCCCGAGTTCGACCGAAGGTGGTCATGGCCTTCTCGCCGCGCTCGAGCGCGCGGTATTCGACGGCGATCTGGTTCAGCGGGACCTGCGGGAGGCCGTCCGAGGACCACCTCGACACCGCGGGCTGGAGATCTTCGCGGTCGAGGAGGATCGCGAAGAGCCGGCGCTCTCGGGCGGCCGTCCGGATCCAGGCCGCCTCCTCGGGCCGGTGCGCCGTGAGGAGCTTGAAGCGATGCTCGTTCTCGGCGGTCGACTCGAAGCTCGGCGTCTCGACGATCGGCCCGGATACCCCGCCGTCCCGACACCTGTGATCGCGGAGGTGCGCCCAGACCGCGTATCGCTCCGACACCTCGCCGAGCTTCCTCACCCGCGCGGAGCGTAGGCCCGCCACCGCGAAGAGGGCAACGCTGCCCCTTGGCCCGTACGTGGGCTGTCCGCGGACTGTCCGGCGGCGCTCTTCCCGCCCGCGCGCCCGTGGGCTCCGGCCTGGAACGCCGCTTGGATCCGCCGCGGTCATGGCCAAGAAGATGCTGCTTTGCTTCGCGCTCTGCACGCTCGCGTGCGATCCGCCGCCCCCGGCGGGCGACGGTGTGCCCATCACGTTCGCGGAGTACGAGGCGCTCCATGCCTCCCGGAGCCCGAGCGGCGTGTGGTACGCGGAGGACGACCTACCCTTCGAGACGGAGGCGGATCTCTACGCCTACTACTCGCGTCTGGTCCTGGGGAGGGATCCGGCCGGCGACGCGCTGACCGTCAAGAACAGCGGCCAGGTCGACCACGTGTGGCACGTCGATCAGAAGCTCGCGCTCTCGTACTGCATCGCCGACATGGGGAGCGCGGCCGACAACGATTGGACGCGGGACGCCCTGGACCAAGCCACGCGGGAGTGGGAGTTCGCGGCGGACGTCAACTTCATCCATCTCGGCCAGTTCGACGGCGCGGGTTGCGCGCAGGGCCAGAACGGCGTGCTGTTCCGAGTGCGGCGCGGCGTGAACGGCGTCGACTGCGGGACCAGCGGGGCCGTGATTGCGTGCTCGTTCTTCCCCGGCTTCTCAAACGCGAATCGAGAGCTCAAGCTGATGGACAAGGCGTTCTCGAAGACCTCGGCGGAGTTCCTGGGAACGACCCGCCACGAGCTCGGTCACATCCTCGGCCTTTGGCACGAGCACGCGCGCTTCGACCAGAGTGGTGCGGAGGACTCTTGCAAGACGACGATCGGATTGCCCACGGATTGGCGCGGCGTGACGGTCGGCGATCCGTACTCGGTGATGGGCTACTCCTTCTGCAACGGCATCAAGAACGGGGGGCTCGACGTCGAGATCTCCCGGCTCGATCAGATCGGCCTCCGCTACCTCTACGACCTCCCGAAGGGCCACGGCCGTCTCAACGGCAACGGCTTCAGCCAGCCCAACAGCTTCCTGGACAAGGGCGTCGGCGACGACATCCTCTGGTACCAGCCCGGGAGCAGCAGCCTGGTGCTCTGGCAGGCGCCGGCCACCAACGCCGCCATCTCGTTCATCGTGCACGACCAGTGCCCGACCCTGGGCGCGGTCGCCGACGTGGGCGGCAACGAGCACGGCTTCAATCTCAACGGCGACCCCGACGACGACACCGGGCGCTGTCATCCCGATCGCCTCGGCACCGGCTGGCAGCCGTTCTCCGTCCAGTGGTACCAGAAGAACGACGCCAACCTGAACCGCGAGGTCGTCCTCTACGGGCCCGGGCCCAATGTCTCCGACGCGTTCCTGATCAACCGCGACAATGGATCGTTCTCGCTCTTCGGGACCCAGATCAGCGGCTTCTACCACCCGGTGATCGGCGCCTTCAACGGCACCGGCGCCAACTGGGCCCGCACCGAGATCCTCTGGTACGCGCCGGACGCGCCCAGCGATTTTCTCTACCAGGTCGACGCCAACCTGGACGCGACCGGCTACGCCGTCGTGGAGGACGACTACCTTCGACCCAACCGCTACGAGTACAACACCCTCGTCGGCAGCTTCGGCCTCGGCGGCAGCTCCGGCGACGAGATCCTCTGGTACGACGGCTGCTACGGCGAGGTCTGGAAGGGCGACGGGGCCCACGGCTTCGAGACCAACATCCTCGACATGAATTACCTGCTCGACTGCAGCGCGAGCCGGCGTCTCCCGTTGCTGGGCGATTTCAACGGCGACAACCGCGGAGACATCTTCTGGTACGGACCTGGCGAGAGCCTCCACGACGAGCTCTGGCTGCTCCCGGGCAAGCTCTGGGATCTCTCGCAGACCTACGTGGCGACGCAGATCCCTGAGACGGTGGTCGGCCTGTACAAGCCGCTGGTGGGCGACTTCAACGGCGACTTCCGCTCGGACATCTTCTGGTATCGATCAGGCCCCGACGTCGATCCGATCTGGCTCTTCAACGCGGACGGGAGTCACCAATCCCTCAGCGCTCAGGTGATGGGCGACTTCACGCCCATCGTGGGCCGCTTCAACGAGGACAACTGCGACGACATCCTCTGGCACGATCCGATCTCCAACGTCATCTTCCCCTGGCGCTCGAACTGCGACGGCACCTTCCAGCCGCTCGAGGCCATCCCCACGCCGCCCCACGCCTATCCGGTGGGATACGGCATCGGAAACTGAAAGGTTGTAACGGAACGGCGGCTCGGTCATCTGATCGGCATGACCGACCTCGCCCAGCGCCTCGCCGGCATTCCCCGGGAGGACCCAGCGCCGGACGGCGAGCTGGTCCGCCGTATCCTCGCGGGTGAGCGCCCGCTCTTCGCGGTCCTGATGCGCCGCTACAACCAGCGCGTCTTTCGGGCCGTGCGCGCCATCGTCGGCTCGGACCACGAGGCGGAGGACGTGGTGCAGCACGCCTGGGTCGCGGCCTACTCGGCGCTGGCGCAGTTCCGCGGCCAAGCCCAGTTCTCGACCTGGCTGACCCGCATCGCGATCAACGAAGCGTTCGGCCGGATGCGCAGGGACGCGCGCGCGCGGATCGAGCTGGTCGATCCGGGACCGACATCCATGGACGAAGAATCTCCCGAGCATGCGACCTATCGACTCGAGATCAAGGAGGTGCTCGAGCGAACGATTCGACGCCCTCCCGGAGAGCCTCCGCGTCGTATTCATGATGAGGGACGTCGAGGAGCTCAACACCGCAGAGACCGCCACCGTGCTCGGGATCAGCGAAGAGGCGGTCCGCGTGCGCCTCCACCGGGCTCGGCACGAGCTCCAGGAGCAGCTGTCTCGGGTCCTCGAGCACGCGCACGAGGCGTTTCGGTTCGACGCCGAACGCTGCGACCGCATCGTCCTCGCCGTAACGGATCGCCTCCTTCTGACTCCAATGGGAGCAGAAGGAGGCACCGAATGAAGCACGCACTCTCGATCCTCGCCACCCTATCCCTCGCCGCTTGCGGCTCCGCCCAGAAGCCGAGCACCTCGCAGGACATGGTGTCCAAAGGCGCCGCCCTCTTCGCGGATGCGTGCGCGCATTGTCACGGCGACGCCGGGCAGGGGACCGACAAAGGCCCGCCCGTCGTCGGCGCGGACGCGCTCCCGCTCGCTCCGCGACCAGGGCAAAAGCGGGACGTCCAGTTCCACACCGCCCTCGACGTCTTTGGATGGGTGAGGGTCAACATGCCCGGCGATGCACCGGGCACGCTCTCGGACGACGACTACCTGGCGATCATGGCCTTCGATCTCTCGGCGAACGGCGTCGACTTGAAGGACGAGCCGCTCGACGGCCCGACCGCAGCAGAGATCGTCCTCCACCCGTGACGGGCCCACTTCGTCTCAGCGGACGTACGAGGCCTCGAGGCTGTTCCCGTAGGCGCCCAGCTCACTGGTTGCGCCGGCGCGGGCCGGGTTGGCGTTCGCTGATCCGGCGGGATCGCCGGCCGCCAGGGTAGGGCTGTCGGCGGTGTCCTCGACGTAGCCGGTGGGCGTGAAGCGGCCGTGCGTCGACCTCAGGTGGAAGTCGTGGGCATCGGTGTTGGCGAAGAGCGGATCGACGCTCGAGAGGTTGCCGGCGCCGAAGGTGATGGTGACGCCGCCGCCGGCGTAGGTGCTCTGCACGTCGCAGTAGCTGATGGTGGTGGTGACGTTGGCGCAGCCGGAGCCGCACGAGGCGTCGAAGTCACGGCCGGGCGCATTGCCCCAGAAGATCGAGTTGGTGAACGCGTAGGTGTCGCTCGCGGTGTTGTTCTTGGAGATCAGCACGCTTGCCCCGGGCGCGCCGCAGTCCTCGCTCAAGCCACGGTAGCTGGTCAGGTGGTCGAAGGTGGCGATCGTCGGATCGGCGTCGTCGGGGCCGGAGTCGAGGAAGATGTTGCCGCCGCAGTTGGCCTCGTAGACCTCGTGATCGCTGATGCAGCGCGCTGAGTCGTCGCAGAAGAACCCGCCCCCCGCCGCCGCCGCGCGGTTGTCGCGGTAGACGTTCCAGCTCAGGTGGGCCGTCGTCTGCTGCCCGCCGCCCGTGAATGCGCCGATGTACAGGCCGGCGCCCCAGGCGGTCACGGTGTTGCTCGTGATCTCGTTTCCGGTGAGCGTGAGGTCGTTCGCGAACAGGTACAGGCCACCGCCGTGGCTGATGTCGGGCTGGTTGCCCGCGTTGGAGTCGACCCGGTTGTTGCTGAGCCACACGGAGTTGCTGTTGGTGCTGTCGTTGATCGCACCGCCGCCGCCGCGCGAGCACGCGTTCCTGGCGATGATGTTGCCGCTGATGCGGCCGGACACGTTGTTCAGCGAGAATCCGCCGCCGACGGTGTCATCCTGCGCGCAGACGTTGTCGTGGATGTAGTCGTTCGTGATGTCGAAGCGCTGCGAGTAGTAGATGTCGCGGTAGATGCCTTGCGAATATCCGGTGATCTCGAAGCCGTCGACGGCGGTCAGCTGTCCTTCGGTGGGACCGGGATCCTCGATTCGAAGAAACGTGTTGGTGCCGTTGCCCTGGGCTCGGGAGACGTAGAGGGAAGAGTCCCGAACCGCGAAGCCCTGACCCGATTGAAAGCCCCCGGCCAACGTGAAGTAGGTCGTCCCGGGCGCGAGCGCCTCGGCGTAGGTGCCCTCTGCCACGCAGACCACCGCGCCGCTGCTGAGGGAGGCGAGGGCGGCCGCCAGCATCGGGTAGGGGCGCGCCGCGGTACCGTCAGCCGCTCCGTCGTTCGCGGCGTCGACGTACACGGTGCAGGCGGGGATCGAAGTGGTGCGCGCGATCTCGACGGCGCGCGGGACCAAGCCGGGCGGCGTGCCCGTGTCTTGGGTGCCCGCGTCTCGGTCGCCCGCGTCGCCGCTCGAACCGTCGAGGGCGAGAGCGGCGTCGGAGGGCCCACCTCCGTCCGTGGTACACGCGGGGGCGCCCATCATGCTGAGAGCGAGCGCCGGAATGAGCCTCGGGGAGACGTTGTGCATCGGTCGGTCGAGAATGGCAGATCCACCGGGCTCACGCGTGATCGTTCTCGCAGTGCGGCGCCGCACCCGCCCCGCGCCTCCAGCGTGATCGAACGAGATCGCTGCCAACGATCGGGTTGCGGGTCTTCAGGGCCCTGGTATAACGCTGCTCCGTGCGCCGCTTCATCCTGACGCCTGCCCTCCTCCTCTTCGCGTGCAGTCACCCGGCTTCGTCCGACGATGGCCGATCGCAGCCCGACCCCATGAAGGATGCGCCCACCTACTATCGAGACGTGCGACCGCTGCTGGCGGAGCGCTGCGGCGGCTGCCACCTCGAGGGGGGCATCGCACCCTTCGCGTTCGAAGAGTACGAAGTCACCAAGCCGCTCGCCTCGCTGATCGCGAACGCGGTCGAGACGCGACGCATGCCGCCCTGGGGCGCGCAGGACACCGCCGAATGCACGCACGACCGTCCCTTCAAGGACGACCTGCGTCTGACCGATGCCGAGATCTCGATGATCACGGCGTGGGCCCAGGCCGGCGCGCCCGAGGGTGAGGCGCCGGCCGACGTCGAGGCCTTCTCGGGCAAGCTGTCCGCGCTGCCCCGGGTCGATCGAGAGCTCGCGCCCAAGGCCGGCTTCACCGCCCAGGGCGTGAACGATCAGTTCCGATGCTTCGTGCTCGATCCCCATTTCAACGAGACCACCTATCTCCAGGGCGTGCGCTTCGTCCCCGGCAACGACAAGGTCGTCCATCACGCGATCGTCTACGCCGATCCCGGCGCGGCCTCCGACGCCCTCGCGGACGAGAACGGACAGTACGACTGCTTCGGTGGTCCCGGCTTCTCCGACACCTTCCTGGTGGCTGCCTGGGCGCCGGGCGGCATCCCGTTCGTGTTTCCGGATCGAGCCGCGATGCCCCTCGCGACGGGCACCAAGCTGGTCCTCCAGATCCACTATCACCCGATCGGCAACGAGCCCGAGGAGGACCTCACCCGCATCCAGCTGATGCACACCAACGTGCACCCCGAGTACCTGGCCGCCGCCTCCTTCATCGGCAACTTCCCCGAGGGGTTCAATCAGGACGAGGGTCTCCTCCCCGGACCGGACGACCCGAACGGCCAGGTGGCGTTCGTCATCCCGCCGGCCGTGAAGGCTCATACCGAGTCGATGCGCCTGCGCGTCCCGTTCCGCGTGGGGCAGCAGAGATTCAGGGGCGGCTTCATCCACGCGGTTGCGAGCCACATGCACTACGTCGGCACCGACATGAAGATCGAGTTGCGACGCGGGAGCGGACAGCCGGCCTGCTCGAGCGATGAAGTGGCGCCGATTCAGGCGTGCCTCCATTCGCACTGCCCCGACGCCGTCAGCGTCGCCGCGCTGCAGTGCGCCGCGGACTTCTGCCAGACCGAGGCCGACGCCCTCTCCACGTTCTGCGGGAGCTGCCTCCAGGATCAGGTGTTCACGGGCGTGGACGATGCGTTCCCCGGCTGCATCACGCCCGCGCCGATGCCGACCGATCTCTATGGACCGATCGTCGAGCAGCCGAGCGAGGAGTGCCTGCTCCAGACTCCGGCGTGGGACTTCCAGTGGCAGCGGTTCTACGAGTACGACGTCGCGATCGAGGACATGCCGTTCGTCCGCGCGGGCGACACCTTCGAGCTCCGATGCACCTACGACAACACGATGAACAACCCGTTCGTCCGAGAGGCCCTCCGGCAGCAGAACCTGGCCGCGCCTCGAGAGGTCGTGCTCGGCGATACGACGCTGGACGAGATGTGCTTGCTCGCGCTGACCTATCTCTACAAGGAGTAGCCGCGCTCGCGGTGCTCCTCGCCGCCTCCGGCTGTTCCGGCTCCGAGCCGGCGTGCACGCCGCGCGCCTCGACCCCGCTGGTCTCCGCCGACTCCTGGCAACTCACCCTCGCCGGCGAGGATCCGTTCACGGATCGACCGGCGCTCACCGACTGCGTGCCCGAAGCGGTGGTGGTCGAAGGCCAGGCCGTCGAGGTCTCCACCCGCGTGTGCAGCTACGCCACGCTGGTGCAGCCGCTCGAGACCGACGTGCACGCGTGCGAGACCTTCCGCGCGACCATCGCCCACTTCCCGCTCTTCGCCGCGGGGCCCGCCGACGCCCACCTCGCCCTCCGCATCGGCGACGAGACCGTGTGGGAGCGCGTCATCCCGATCCCTGCTGACGCCGCCGTGTACTCGATCGAGCACGCGGGCCCGATCCCCGCGGGGACGCCGCTGTACTTCCATCTCCACAACCACGGCGCCAACGACTACTACCTCGCCGACGTGCGCACCGGATCGTAGGCAATGGCGGCCTCCAGCGCCGCGATGTCGGGCTTCTTCATCTTCATCATCGCCACGAAGGCGCGGTCGCGCGCCGCGGCGTCGGGATTCGTCATCCACTCCCTGATCCCGACGGGGACGATCTGCCAGGAGAGGCCGAAGCGATCCTTGAGCCAGCCGCAGGGACCCTCTTCCCCGCCCTCCGACAGCGCCGACCAGAAGCGGTCGACCTCGGCCTGGTCGTCGCACATGACCTGGAGCGAGACCCCCTCGTTGAACCGCGCCTCGTGCTCGAGGTGGCTGTCCATCGCGACCAGCCGCTGTTCGGCCAGCACGAAGCGACCGTGCTTGACGGTGCCCTCCGGGCCCTCGCCCGCCGCGTAACGCTCGAGGGCCTCGATCCGTCCGTCGGGGAAGATGCCGGCGTACGTCTTCATCGCCTCCTCGGCGCGCCCGTGCTGCGCTCCGACGAACATCAGGCATGGGGAGATGGCGGCGTCCTCCCGTCGCGGCGCGAGCATGACCTGCCAGGAGACGCCGAAGCGATCCTGGACCCAGCCGTAGCAGTCGCTCCAGGGATACGCGCCGATCGGCATCAGCACGCTCCCACCCTCCGCGAGCGAGGCGAAGATCCGGTTCGCCTCCTCGAGCTGTGGGAGCTCGATGAAGAACGAGATCGTTGGGTTGATGGCGAACTGCGGTCCTCCGTTGAGCGCCGTGAACCGCTGACCGGCGACCTCGAGCTCGACCGTCAAGACGCTGCCGCGCGGCTTCCGGGTCGGGTTGTCGAGCGACTCCGGGTAGTGCGACGTGGCCACCACCCGGCCCTTGGGGAGGACCTCGGTGTAGAAGCGAGCCGCGATCTCCGCCTGGTCGTCCATCCAGAGGCACGGCACGATGGGTCTGCTCTGCATAGCCGACGTCTAGCGTCGCCGCAGTGGCCGGACAAGCGCTCATCGTGCACGAGACGCACGCCGGTTGCGCGGCGCGGCGTCGCCCGCGTTGCCCGCCCCTGGTACGCTGGTACGCCGTTGGGACGGGCTCGCTCGAAGGTCGGTCGCTCCAACGAGCCGAACGCTCGATCGATCGGGGTCGCCGTCCGCTCTGGCCGTCAGGCTCGAGCTTGCATAGGATGGCGCGCAATGAGTCTCGACGCGCGGCGCGCCGCCTTTCGTGACCTTCACCAGAGCGGATGCTTCGTGATCCCGAACCCGTGGGATCGCGGTTCCGCCGTCCACCTCGAGCAGCTCGGGTTCCGCGCGCTGGCCACCTCCAGCGCCGGCTTCGCCTTCTCTCGCGCGCGGCCGGACGCCGTCGACGCGCTGTCGCTCGAGATGGTGCTCGACCACGTGCGCGACATCGTCGAGTCCACCTCACTGCCGGTGAATGCCGACTACCAGAATGGCTATGCCGAGGATCTCTCTGCGCTCGAACAGAGCGTACGGCTCTGCGTGGAGACGGGCGTGGCCGGCCTCTCGATCGAAGACGCGACCGGCGCTGGCGATCGCCCGCTGTACGAGCTCTCCGACGCGATCGACCGGGTGAGGGCCGCGCGACGCGCGATCGACGACAGCGGTGAGGACGTGCTGCTGACCGCGCGCGCCGAGTGCTTCTTGGTGGGACACGCGGATGCGCTCGCCGAGTCGATCCGGCGGCTCTCCGCGCTACGCAGCGGCCGGCGCCGACGTTCTCTATGCGCCGGGCGTGTACGATCGAGCGTCGATCCGCGCGATCGTGGAGGCGGTGGCGCCGAAGCCGATCAACGTCCTGATCGGCGCGGCCACCGACCTCAGCGTCTCGGACCTCGCCGCGCTCGGCGTCCGCCGGGTGAGCGTCGGCTCGGCGCTCGCCCGGGTGGCCTGGTCCGCGTTCAGCACGGCGGCGAAGGGCATCGCCGGCGGCGACTTCTCCGGATTCGATGGGATCCTCACCACCAGCGCGATCAGCGGTTGGTTCCGGCGCTGACGGCACCGATACCCGCTTCCCACTCTGTGTCTCGTCAGGTCAGGACGCGCGGCGCCCTCCGCACGAAAACAGGTCATGGCGCTCTCGCTCACGCTTCAACGGGTGGAGCGCTCGCGGCGGCTCCCCGCCGCCGCCTCGACCTCGGACCCGCCGGCGCCGCTCGCGTTCCCGCTGCTCCGCTCCTCCGCGGTCGTCGGGAGGATCGGGCGCTGGGTGCCGGCCGCGGCCGCCGCGCTCTGCCGCTGGGCGCAGCCGGGCGTGCGCGGATGCCTGCTATCGGCCACCCTGGTGGTGAGCCCCGGCGTCGCGCTGGCGGATCTCGCGTGCGCGCCGCTTCCTCAGGAGATCGCGTTCCGCGCCCCGCTCCCCATCACCGAGGCGTCGGTTTCGAAGGACCACGAGCTGAAGATCGTCGCCATCGGATCCTCCTCGACGGAGGGGATCGGCGATCCGACGGGGAAGGGCTATCCGGGACGGCTCGAGGAGCAGCTGGCGGCCCGTCACCCGGGCGTCCGCGTCGAGGTGATCAACGAAGGGATCGGCGGCCAGATCCTGAGCCAGCTGCTGGCGCGGTTCGACGCGGACGTCCTGCAACAGCGACCGGATCTGGTCATCGTGCAGACCGGGCCGAACGACCCCTGGCAGGGCGTGCCCGTCGAGGTCTTCGAAGACGAGCTGCGGCAGGCGGTCCTGCGCGCTCGCGAGGCCGGGATGGACATCGTCCTCCTGACGCCGCAGCCCTTCAAGGGACAGGGCCGATTCCCGAACTATACCGACTACGTCGACGCCTCCGCGAAGATCGGGGAGGAGCTCGGCGTGCCGGTCTTCGATCGCTATCGACTGATGAAGCTCTGGATGCGCGAAGGGGCCGACTTCGAGAGCATGCTGGTGGGCGACGGCCTCCACATGAATGCCGCCGCCTACGCCTGTCTCGCCGATACGCTCGCGAACGCGATCGATCGATCGATCTCGCACTGATCACGCCTTCCGCTGGTCTATCTCCTTGCGAAGTCGCTCCTCTTGCGCGCGTAGCTCCGGCGTGAACTCCTGGCCGAAGTCCTCGGCCTCGAACAGGGGCCGGATCTCGACCTCCTCACCTCCGTCGAACGGAGCGCGGCGCAGCCATTCGACCGCCTCCTCGATCGAGCCCACCTGCCACAGCCAGAATCCGGCGATCAGCTCCTTCGCCTCGGTGAACGGCCCGTCGATCACGGTCCTGCGCTCGCCGTCGAACCGCACGCGCTTCCCCTTCGAGGTCGGCGTCAACCCTTCCCCCGCAAGCATCACGCCCGCCTTCACCAGCTCCTCATTGAAGCGCCCCATCTTCGTCAGCATCTCCTCGGTCGGCATCTGTCCCCGCTCGGACTCAGCGTTGGCCTTCACCATCACCATCACTCGCATCGTTCGTTCCTTTCTGCGGACATCGCCCGCCTACAACCGTGCATCGAACGAGCCCACCGCCGATCGACAGGGGACTTCACTTTTTTACCCGGCAGGGGATCCGAGCCGTTCGGGGGCCGTCCCGCGCGTCGACGAAGGCCGCAGGTTCAACCGGCGGCCCACCCGCTCGGGCTCGCGGGCGCGCGGGCTCTCGTAGGGGTGAAGCTCGTCCCTCCGTCGCGGGGGAGTAGGGCGGTGACCGTGCTCCGCGACTTCGCTATAGGCGAGGCTTGCGCGTCCTGAGAGTCCTGCGGCGCCCGCACCTGGCGATCCTGTGGGCGGGCCAGGTCCTGTCGGCGATCGGGGACGTCTTCTACTCCATCGCGATCGTGTGGATCGCAGTTCAAGCCGTCGGGAGCTCCGCCGGCGTCGTCGCCGCCACGCAGTCGGGCGCCACCCTCCTCGCCGCACCGCTCGGCGGTATCCTCGCCGATCGACTCGACCGCCGCCGGGCGATGATCGGCGTCGACCTCGCGAGGGCGCTGATCGTGGTCACGCTCCCGATCGCGGCCTGGCTCGCCAGGATCACGCTCCCGCACCTCATCGCCGTCGCCGTCGGGCTCGGCGTTCTGACCGCGCTGTTCACGCCCGCATTGCAAGCCAGCTTGCCCGCGCTCGCCTCGAACCCCGATGAGCTGCAGGCGACCAACGGTCTGATGGACGCCACCCTGCGTCTCGCGCGCGCCGTCGGACCGAGCATCACCGGCGTGCTGGCGGCCCAGATCTCGGTGCCGAACTTCTTCACCATCGATGCGCTGAGCTTCGGCGCCTCCGCCCTCGCGATCGCCGCGCTGGGACGGCGCTTCGATTGGAAGCCCGCTGGCGAGCACAGCCGCTCCGGCCTGATCCGGGAGGTCGCCGGCGCGGTGCAGCTGATCCGGGGTCACCGCCCGCTCGCCTGGGCGTTCGCCGGATTGATCGTCGCCAACACCGCCTGGTTCGCGGCCTTCATCGTAGGGGGCGCGCTGTTCGCGTCGGATGTGCTCCGCGGCGACGTGGGCACCTACGGAGCCCTGGTCAGCGCCTATGGTGTCGGGAACATCGCCAGCAACCTGGTCTTCGGGAGCCTCTCGCTCCGGCGGGTCACACCGTTCCTGTTCCTGGGGCACGCCGTCGTCGGGTTTGGGTTCGTCCTGCTCTCACTGGCGCCGACGCTCCCCCTCGCCCTGGGCGCGGCCGCGCTCGCCGCGATCGGAGGACCGATCGGAGACCTCGCGTTGCTCTCCGTGATCCAGAACGAGCTCCCGCGCGCCCAGCTGGGCAAGGTGTTCAGCCTTCGTATGTGCGTCGAATACGGCGGATCCTCCGCGGGCCTCCTGATCGCCGCGCCGCTCTTCGCCCTTCTTCCGGTGCGGCTCGGGATTGCCGCGTGCGCCACGGCCATCTTGTCGTTCGGCCTGCTCGGTCTCGTCCGCTTCTGGCGCGAGCCGAGGCCCCCGGGCTGAGCGACCTTTGGGTCGGGCCGAGTTCGGTGCATGATCGCCGGGATGGTGTCTCGCATTTCATCGCTGGTGTGGGCGAGCGCGCTCCTCTTCGCGGCCGGCTGCAAGAGCTCGGGCTCCGATGCCGATGACGGCTTGGACATGGGAAGCGGCATGCGCGACGAAGGCAGCGTCGACACCGGAGGAGGGCAGGTCGGCGACGCCCAGCCGAAGCCCGAAGCCGGCGCGAGCGAGGATGCGGGCTCTGTCGCCGATGCGGCGCCGATCACGGATTCGGGCGCCGAGGAGGACTCCGGCGTGATCGCGACGCACGGATGCGCCGGCACCCACTACAAGCTCTGCGAAGACTTCGAGAGTGCAGGGAGCGATGGAATGCCGTCGGGCTGGACGCGCGTCTTTCCGTACTGGCCAGACCCGAGCTCGGCCAACGCAGCCGAGGTCTTCGTCTCGAACGATTGACCGCATTGGGGCTCGGCCTCACTCGAGAGCACGTCCGACGTCTGCGCCCAGACCCGCGCCGAGCACGATCTGGCCGCGCTGGGCGAGACCGCCAACCATCACTGGGGCCGAGCCTTCTTCGCCGTGAACACGCCCGCACCCGAGAGCGACCGCAACGGGACCGGCTGGTACCACACGACGATGGTCGCGCTCCGCGGTGACAACAGCGGCGGCGGTGACGCCAATGAATGCCGCGTCGTCGACATGGTGGAGAACGCGTTCGACCAGTCCGCGTCGTTCCTCTACAACGTCCCCGACGATAGCTGCTGCGATTCGACCGAGGTCACTCCCTACACCTTCCAGTACGAGAACGTCTGGCACTGCGCCGAGTGGTATGTCGATGCCGCCTCGAACACCTACCGCTTCTTCCTCGACGGCACCGAGCTGCTGAGCTTCTCCGGTCTCACCGGGTCGAACCTCTCCTCCTGCGATCAATCCCTGTCGGTGGGCGCTCTGTGTTACGCCCCTCCGCTCAATGCGCCCCAGAACCTCACGACGTGGATCGATGACGTGGCGATCGACGACAACCGCATCGGCTGCGACTAGCGGCTGATCGCGGCGCAACGAGTCCTGCCTCCATTGACGGCGAACGATTTCGAGCGCATTCGTCGAGAGGCAGGAGAGAAAGGCGATGGAAGGACTTCCGCCAGTCATCACGTGGCCTCCACTTCAGACCTTGATGCGCCTCATGCTCGCGCTGGCGGTGGGGTTGTTCGTCGGCCTCGAGCGTGAATGGCGCGGCAAGGAAGCGGGTCTGCGCACGTTCGGCTTCGTGGCGCTACTGGGCGCGATCGGCGGGCTGCTGGGCTTGCCCTTCGCCCTGATGAGCATCGCCATGTCGAGCGTCCTCCTCCTCTTTCTCAACTGGCCGGCGATCCGGAAAGGGGAGGGCGCCGAGCTGACGACGTCGGCGGCGCTCCTGACGATCTGCTTCACCGGCGTGCTCTGCGGTCGGGGGCATACGGTCACGCCCGCCGCGATCGCGGTCGTGAGCGCGGGGCTGCTGGCCTGGAAGGAGCGAATGGCCGGCTTCAGCCACAAGCTCACGGCGGAGGAGCTGCGCTCGGCGATCCTGCTCGCGATTCTCGCTTTTGCGATCTACCCGATCCTTCCGGATCGTTCCGTGGATCCGTGGGGCCTGATCGTTCCGCGGGCAGCGTGGGTGACCGTCATCCTGGTCGCCGGCGTCGGATTCGCGAACTACGTCTTGTGGAAGATGTTCGGGACCCGTGGCATCGAGATCACCGGCTTTCTCGGCGGTCTGGTCAACAGCACCGTCACCGTAACCGAGCTCTCCCACCGCGCCGCCGACTCCGATCCGAAGATGTCCGAGGCCGCGTATCGCGGCGTGTTGCTATCCACCGCCGCGATGGCGATTCGCAACGGTGTGCTCCTCGGCATGCTCTCGTTCCCCGCGCTCGTGGGATCGGCGATTCCGCTCGCGCTCATCCTGCTGTCGAGCATCGGCCTGGCTCTGGTCGGGCGAACCGTCGTGACGTTGGACGAGCCCGAGGGACCCGAGCTCCCCCTGAAGTCGCCGTTCTCCTTCCCCTCGGCGCTCAAGTTCGGAGTGATCTTCGTCGGCCTTCAAGTGCTGGGCACCGTGGGTCAACGGTTCATCGGTCGATTCGGCTTCTATGCGGTCAGCGCGATCGGCGGGCTCATCTCGAGCGCCTCCTCGGTGGCATCGGCCGCTTCTCTCGCCGCGCACGGAACGATCACGCCGAGCGTAGCGGGTGTGGGCGCGATCCTGGCGTCCCTCGCGAGTGCCGCGGTCAACGTGGTGCTGGTGGCGCGGGTCTCTCGCCATCGTGGGCTGACGCTGAGAGTCAGCAAAGCGATGGTGTTGGTGCTGGTGATGGGCATCGTGGGCTCCATCTTCGAGACCAACCTCGTTCCTTGATGAACGAGCCCGAGCCACGATCGCTCACGGGTGCTGCGGACTCTTCAGCGGCCTAGAAGCGCATCGAGAGCGCGAGGCTGGGTGCGCCTCCGCGAACGACCTTCTGCTGCTCCTCCCGCCACTCTCGATAGCGGTGGTTGCGGACGCCCCCCACGATCGTCATCGGAATGCCGGCAGCGAGCAGACAACCGGACGCGACGACGAGGGGCCACAGAGGCCCGGCCTCCTCGCCATCGTTCGCAAAAAAGATCGAGAGCAGCGAGCCCGTGACGACACCGATGCCCGTCATGATCGCGCCGGGGATGAGGAGACCGAGCCCGTTGCTCGGCCGGTCCAGATAGCCTCGCTGCTGGAGCCGAGGAAGGGCCCAACGCACCGGGATCGGACGCATCATCGGGTGCGTCGATGCGACACCGTCGCGCTCGATGACGACCGGGAACATTTGTCCGTACGGCGTGCGCGACAGGACCAACGCCAGCGCGCCCTCCGAGTCGATCGTCTCCCCGTTGATCGACACGATGCGGTCGCCGGGCTTCACGTACGGGGCGGCCGGAGATCCCGAGGCGACCGCAGTGATGACGACGCCGGCGTCCGTCGTTTCGGTCGCGATGCCGAGCTCCGGATGCGAGGCCGCCGAAAGGATCGTGATCAAGATGGTCGTGGTCAGCATTGTTTCCTCCGCGCGACCATGGATGCAGCCCGCGTGCCCGCCGGCGCGGGACGCAGTTGGATTCCATTCGTCCGGGTCGTCCGGCGTCCGTACGATTTGTCCGGACTCGTCCGGGAGCTTCAGCGCCTGCCGCGGACGTGGCGGCGCGTCATTGCAGTCCGTCCCACGACCATCGTGGACTGACGAGGCCCACGGGGACGTCGTCCTTGGACGCGTGGTAGCGCGACATCGTGGTGGTGGTGGCCCAGGCGAAGTAGTCGTGCAGCACCGTCCGGAGGGGTTCGGCGGTGAGCCCCACGTCCTCGAGGGCCTGGTCGAAGCATGCGATCGCCCGGCGGTCCATCTCCTCGTGGGGGCCGTTGCCGCTGTGCGTCCGGACGACCGACGTCTCGTCTCCATGGCGATCGGAGTAGGTCGTGGGCCCGCCCAGCGCCTCGGCCCAGTAGGCCGCGAGTCGCTCGGTGTGCTGAGGATGGAATCCGTGGCTGAACGCGTGGCTGACGATCTCGTCGGCCATCACCCGATCGTGCCAGGCCGCGGCCAGGCGAAGCAGACCCTCGCTGCCGCCGGCAGCCTCATACACGCTCTCCATGATCGAAGGACGCACCCGGCTGTTTGAAGTGTCAACAACGGAGGGCTGTGGTCGCCCGTCGATGAGGGTGACGTCAGCCGGACAGAATCCTGTAGGGTGTGGACCCAACGCTGCGGCGAATCGATGAAACTGGAGGGCAGTCATGCGGTTTCTGGTGTCGGGGGTCGGAACGCGGGGGGACGTGCAGCCTGTGTTGGCGCTGGCGGTCGAGCTGCGACGCCACGGAGGCGATGCGGTGTTGTGCGTCCCGCCCAACTTCGTGGACTGGGCGGGCGCCCTCGGGTTCGAGGCGACGCCGGTCGGGGTCGCGATGCGTGTACCCGCGGAGAGCTCGGCGGGGACGGCGGCGGCACCGCCGCCCAAGACGAGCGACATCGCCGGGGACCTGATCGCCGACCAGTTCACGCAGCTGGCCGCCGCTGCCCGGGGCTCGGACGTGATCGTCGGCGCCGGCGCGTATCAGTTCGCCGCACGCTCCGTCGCCGAGCGACTGGACGTGCCCTATGTCAATGCGCTTTACGCCGCCGTGTCACTGCCGACGCCGGAGCTGGCGCCGCGCCCGAATCCTGGAGAGGTGTGGCTGCCCGGTGAGCCGGAAGACAACGTTCGTCGCTGGGCCGCGGACGCCGAGACCTGGAACGCGCGCTTCCTGGACCGCATCAACGAGAACCGCGACCGCCTGGACCTGGCGCCCCTCGAGGACGTCCGGACCCACATCCTGGGTAACCGCCCGCTGCTCGCGGCCGACCCGGTCCTCGGACCGGCGCCGACGACGCCCGGAATCGAGGTGATCCAGACCGGCGCGTGGTTGCTCTCGGACGTCGCGCCGCTCACCGAGGAGCTCGAGCTCTTCCTCGAGCAGGGCGAGCCACCCGTCTACGTCGGCTTCGGGAGCATGCCCGCGCCGCCAGCCCTGAGCGCCACGCTCATCGACGCGGTGCGTGCGGCCGGTCGGCGGGCGATCGTCTCGCGCGGATGGGCCGAGCTCGGACTCGTCGACGACGCCGGTGACTGCATCGCCGTCGGTGACGTCAACCAGCAGGCTCTCTTTCCGCGTGTGGCAACAGTCGTGCACCATGGGGGCGCCGGCACCACCACCGCCGCAGCGCGCGCCGGTGTCCCGCAGGTGGTCGTTCCGATGTTCTCGGATCAGTTCTACTGGGCCACGCGCGTGCGCGCGCTCGGCATCGGCACCTCGGTCCTCAGCCGTGACCTGCCCTCCGGCGCGCTGGCGTCCGCCCTGCGCGAAGCGCTGGCGGTGGCCGACCGCGCCCGGTCCATCGCTGCGCGGATCACCACAGACGGCGCTGCGGTCGCGGCCACGGAGATCGCGGCGCGGGCCGAACTCAGCCTTCGCACTCACGGACATTGACCACACTCAGAAATCAGCTTGATTTCTCCCGGTGGGTGCTGATAATCTCGGCACCGCTTCCAATGATTAAGCTGCATCACGGAGCGCTGGCGAAACGGCGACCGCACGGCGGGCGTCTATTTTCGACCATCGCGCGCTTTGCGATGCCGAAGACGCAGTCCACCTGCGGCTTCGAGCGCAGGAACGATACAGGTCGGCCTGGGCCGTAGATCTGGCCTCAATTGAGGATGGATCGAAGGCCGGGCCCGAAAGGTGACCCGGCCTTTGTCGTTTCAGGGCATCGGGGCTCGACCCCTCCCTTCTCCACGAAAGCGTCCGTCGACGAGATGGATACCTACGTCCCCGCGCGTCGGAGGTTCGGGTCTCTGATAACTGAATATCGATGCCGAAGAGTGGTTACCTAAGTAGCCACCTTTGTCGCCGTAGCTCAATCTGGCAGAGCAAGCGCCTCTTAAGCGCGAGGTTGAAGGTTCAATTCCTTCCGGTGACACTCACGACTCCAGAACCGTAACTATCAGAAGCTGGGGCCATAACTCAAAGAGGTAGAGTAGCTGATTTTTAATCAGAAGGTTGTGGGTTCGATTCCCTCTGGCCCCACGACGAACATTCCCAGCGATGACCGGTCGTCTAACGGCAGGACCGTGGTCTTTGAAGCCACGTGTGAGGGTTCGAGTCCCTTCCGGTCGATCAGGTGTCGTTCAACGGTAGGACTGCGGCCTCTGGAGCCGCCTATCGAGGTTCGAGTCCTCGCACCTGAATCTATCCCGATCTCCGGTAGCTCAAACAGGCAGAGCGGGCGGCTGTTAACCGCCAGGTTGGGGGTTCGAGTCCCTCCCGGGGAGCTCACGCTGATGTGGCGCTGTCTGCGTAGCTCGTTTGGAAGTCGAAGGCTTGTTTGTCCCCGTCGTCTAGCTGGCCAAGGACGCAGCCCTCTCGAGGCTGAGACCGGAGTTCAACTCTCCGCGGGGACGTGCGGTGGCGTGGCCAAGTGGAAAGGCGTCGGTCTGCAAAACCGAAGATCGCCGGTTCGACTCCGGCCGTCACCTCGAGCTCCTGAACGCGAAGTGGCACGAGCGACCAGGCCTTCAACCTGGACCCAGCGGGTTCGAGTCCCGCCAGGAGTATGGGGGTCACTTGAAGACGATGGATCGGGATGTAGCGAAGGCTGGTATCGCGCCTCGTTCGGGACGAGGAGATCGTCGGTTCGAATCCGGCCATCCCGATTCTGAAGATCACGCCATCGACCGTGTCGCTTCCCGAGCGCTCACTGGGCCGGATCCAACGCTTTCACCCGCGCATCGTCTACGGGTGTGGACACTCGTCTGATAAGCGAGAGGTCGAGGTTCGACTCCTCGTGCGCGGATCCCGAGACGTGCAGGTGTATCTCAATTGGTAGAGAGCTTCGTTGCCAACGAAGAGGCTGTCGGTTCGAGTCCGATCATCTGCTTGTGCATGGAGGTTGAGCGGTCGAGCACCAGCCGGTGTCGCTGGTGTATGCCGGTTCGAGTCCGGTGATGCACATCCTGCCCGTCGTCTGAACCCGAGCGCGGTGCGTGACAGAGCGGTCATCGGGTCGATCAATGCCCAAGCCCGAAGGGCAAGAGTGTAGCGGGCAGACCTTTTGCCTCATCGGTCCAGTCTGGAGTGGACGCTCGGTTGTCGGCCGAGAGATCGCCGGTTCAAATCCGGCATGAGGCGCTCGAGCTCCGGTAGCTCAGCCAGGTAGTAGCGGCGGTCTGAAGAGCCGCGCGTCGGTGGTTCAAATCCATCCCGGAGCACTTGGGGGTCGTAGCTCAGACTTGGGAGAGCGTCTGCGCGGCATGCAGAAGGCCAGGGGTTCGATCCCCCTCGACTCCATCCCGTTCGCACCGTGCCCGGTCATGCCCGATCATGCCCGACCGGTGCTGCGATCTTGAACCCTCGCCAATTTGGGAGAGCGCCGGCGTCGCAAGCCGGAGGCGCGAGTTCGACCCTCGCCACGTCCATGGGGCTGTGAGTCCGATCGCCGCCATCGTCACCGGTGTAGTTCAGAGGAAGAACGCTTCCGTGCGAAGGAAGAGGTCAGAGGTTCGAGTCCTCTCGCCGGTAGTCTAAACCGACAATCGAGGTTCGAGTTCCGGGAGCACGCTCTCTTCTACAGGACGGGCCAGCAGGGTGAAGGCAGCGGTCTCATAAGCCGCCACGCCCGGTTCGATTCCGGGGTCCTGTATCCGGTCGTGATGCCGAATGGCGAGGCGCCGCTCTTACACAGCGGACCACGGGGGTTCGATTCCCTCCGCGACCATCGACGCCTCGGTGGGCAAACTTTCGGTAAAGCTGCTCGCCTCAGAAGCGAGAGATGTTGCCGGTTCGACTCCGGCCCGAGGCATTCGATTCTCGATCGCTCGGCAGGCGCAACGTCCCCAACCTTCCGGCGAACACCGCGGCGACCCGGTCGCCGTGATCATGGATGGCGAACTTGTACGGGATACGAGGCCTGTCTCGAAAACAGTGCGGACGCGAGCGCGTCTGAGGTTCGAGTCCTCCGTCATCCGCTGGTACGGAAAGCTCAGCGTCGGCCACGACCGTTCGATGGGTGCGGCTCGCATTCCCGTCGGACGTCGCCGGAGTCCGTCACGCCCATCGAGATCCATGCCAACCAGGCCGTAATTGCAACGGTCCACCAGGAACTGCGGGTTCGAGTCCCGTCGAAGGCCTCGGCTTTCGTGGCGTAATTGGTAAACGCAACTGACTCTCAATCAGTGACTCAAGGCAAGCCGCCCGTGAGCCGTTCGAATGTCCGGCCGCGAGGTCTCGCACGGCTGGAGATGCCGACGGCCCCCGTCCAGACCGATCCCATCCGGGTCGGTGTCCGCCGGGGCGCCCTCGTCTTCGCTTCGCCGTACGATCGTCGCGGGCAAGGGGACGGACGTCCGGGTCGCGAGCGGGCGGCGCGCCATCTTCCACAGATCTGTCGGCATCGATGTTCGGAGACCGGCGTCGTTGGCGGGCAACGGAGAGATCGACGATCGCGATCGCGTCCACGACCAGAACGCCTCTCGAGCCGAGATCCGCGGGATCTGGAATTCGTCGGCCAGCGCCAGCCATCACGGCATCGAGATCACCGGGTCGTGTACGGCGAGCGACATCCCGACGGGAAGAAGTCCCGCTCCCTCTCGTTTGACCGCCCCCAGGACAGGACGGTAGCTTCGGGGTTCTGACCGTCGAGGAAGCGCATCCCGATCTTCTCTCCGTGCTCGACGCGTTCGTGCGTCGTGATGGTTCTCTTCCCGGGTTCTCCGGCAAGGTCTCCGTCGGCATCCGCGGACCCGCGGGGTCGCGCTGGTGGTGTGCCTGCTTTGCGAGCCGAGCGCACACCGAATTCTCCGCGCGCCCCGCGCCCGACAGCGACGTCGCCGTGCTCGTCCCCGAGGAAGAGGCCGAGGCGATGCTCAAGGAGCGAAGGATGCCAGGGCCAGGCTCGGGCGTGCACTACTTCGGTCGCATGGAGCTGTTGGAGCGGATGCTGGCTCGGTACGCAACCACCCAGAACTGGCTGCAGCTCCGTCTGTCGCGAGGCAACCGATGAGCACCAACATCTCCCAGCGCTTTCTCGACAACCTGGCCCAGAACTTCCCCGTCGACGGCTCAGACCAAGAATCGAGCGGAGCACGGGCGTCGGGCATTCGCCGACGCCGTTGGGAGCGTCGGTCCGCTGGACCCGGCTCAGCAGGCCGAGCTGACGGCGCTGTTCGATCACTTCACAGCCCGCGGAACCGAGGGGCGGGCGCTCCACGCGGAGCTCACCCTCCTGCGAGCCGAGCGAGGGCTCCAGGTCTCGCGCGCGGAGCTCCAGCAGGCGGTTCAGTTCGGACGCGCAGCCGTGGCGAACGGAACGCGGGTGTCCTCCCTTTGGGCGCTGGAAGCGCTGGCCGATAAGCTCGAGCCGACCGGATTCTCACGCGCCAGCGGCGACGTGAAGATCGAAAGCCTCCCCGAGTACGAGAACAATCGTCTCAACGACATCGCCGCCGCCCTGCGCCGGAAGGGCAACCAGGACGGCGGTGCCCACGCGTTCTTCTTCAATCGCGCCAAGGCTGTGATCATCGCAGAGCCCGTTCCGGGCGCGGCCCAGCCCAGCTCCTCGAACCTCGACGACGCCCGTCGCCTGGGAGAGCGGGATCAAGAGCTCCTGCTCTCGCTGCATCGATCGGCTACCGCGCAGGGAGGCCCGCGCGACGGCACGAACGAAGGCTATTCCTGGCGCGTCATACCGGTGGCAACGGAGACGCTCGATGCGATCCCCGGTCGCCTAAACGACCTCTCCTATTGGTTGCGACAGTCGGCCGTCGACTCCGGCCAACCGCGCGCGGCCCTCTTCGAGCGCGGCCAGGCGGTGATCGCTGCGCGCATCGTCGACCCCAGCGCCCCGCGGCCGACGCCGGAAGGGGCGGAAGCGGAGCAGCAGTTCCTCCTCGGGCTCCAGCAGCAGGCCAAGGCAGGATCCGGCTTCGCTAGCGGCATGCACCAGGGCATCGAGTGGAAGCTGTCGCTGCTCTGAGCACGCGACGCAGACACGGCCTTCCGGCTCCTGCGCCTCATCCGACGCGAGGAGCTCGAACGCGCGGACAACGTATCTCAACGCCGTCTTATCCCCTTCCTTGTAGCGTGACCCTCAGCCAGCGGCGGAGCTCGGGGCTCGACGGCTGCACCTCGGTGTCAATCGCATGACCCTTGTGCGAGAGCTCGAGCCGCGTGGAGCGAGAGCGGGTGCTTCATCGTCCGGGTCGGAGCATCAGACGATGGTGTCGCTGTCGGCCCAGCACTGCCATTCGACCGGGGCCGGGCAGCCACTCATCCGCGACCGGCAGGGCAGCGGGTAGGTCGTCCACGTCTTCACGGACCTTGTTGAGCTCGTAGCCGTCGACGTCCTGCTCCTTCTCGATCCACTCCTTCATCAGCTCGTACATCCGGACGCCGTATCGGGTGCCGCCGCGCTCCTCATAGGGAAAGATCTCGATCCACTTCCTCAGGCTCTCGTCGGACGCCGGGAGCTCGGCCACAATCGGGTGTCCTTTGTTGAGGTTCTGGAGACGCTCGAGGGACGGCGTGTTCATGGGGCCTCCGTCGGGAAGAGGATTCGAATGATCTTCGTCTTCTTGGGGTGAAGCTGGAGGTGGGGGACCCCCGCGTGCGGGTTGGTGGCGTTGTGGTTGAGCAGGCGCCCATCTTCGCCGAGGACGTCGTCCCAGTGGAACGTGTCTTCTTTGCTGCGGAAGAGCCGCTTGATCTCGTTGAACCGGAGGTCCTCCGTCTCGATGTAGTCGGGGAACTGGCTCAGGATTTCCTCGGCGACCGTGCGGGAGGAAACGTGGATCTCCGCCTCGCCCTGGTCGAGCTTCCGGATCGCCCGCTGGGCCTCCGCGCTCAAGGAGGTCCGCGCCGGAGCCGGCTCGAGTCTTCGCACCGCGTCGCGGAGGTCGATGGCGCTTCGTTTGGCGAAGTCGGCGATCGCGTGGACCTTCACTTTGCGGAGCCCTTCGGGGAGATCGTGAAGGCCGGCGATCTCCCGTTCGAGTCGGTCCAGCACCATCGCCTTGACCGTCGATCTCCTTCGCGCCGGCCACCATTTGCTCGAGGTCGTGGAGCGAGGAGCCAAATACAACTTTCCAACGGCCTTTCAATACGAGCACCGACTCGATGCGAACCGCGCTGAGCAGAAGGACCTGATCAAGGCCGGACATGCGACCCACTGCCCGACCGACTGGACCGTAAACGGCAGCAAGTCGGAAGGTCGAAGGAGGATCAAACCCCAATCGAAGCTGATGCTCCGAACCTTCAACGGCGAATGCGACGCCGCGATCGCGAAGGTAAGGTACAACAACACGGTTAATTTGGAGAACGGATTGAGAAGTCGTTTGGCGCGATCAACAAGACCAGTGAATCAAGCCAAGCCATGATCACGACGAACTACTTAAACCTCAAATTGGCTGAGCTATGCCTCGTGCACGAACATCGCGAGCGGGAGCAGGAGGAAAAGGAAGAGCAACGGCGGATCAAGGAACAGATGCGTGAAGAGCAGAAAGTCGAGAAGGAAATCGCAAAGCCGAAGGCCGAGGCGGAAAAGGAAGAGGAGCGCTATCAGAATGCGTTGGACCGCACGCGTGCGGAGCTCAGGACCGCCGAGGGTGCGCTGCATGACAAGCTGAAGCAGCAGGTCGACAAGCTGGAGTCACAGTTGAAGGAGGCAATCGACCGAAAGGCCAAGGCGATCTCCCGCGCGCAACTCGTGAGGTCCGGCCACGTCTAGGTGCTATCGAACGTTGGTGCTTTTGGAGAAACGTCTTCAAGATTGGCCTGACTCGCCGTCTCGATCCGCCGCAGCGGGTCGACGAGCTGGGCAGCGCAGCCGTCCCCTTCGGGTTCGACGTGCACGCGATGGTCTACAGCGAGGACGCGCCGCCGCTTGAGAAGGCTCTGCACGTCGAGTTCGAACACACACGGGTCAACAAGGCGAATCCGAGGGAGGAGTACTTCCGGACCGACCTGAGCGAGATCCGAAGGCCGTGGCCAAGCACCACGGGGTCGTGACCTTCGTTCTCGAGCCGAAGGCCGAAGACTACCGGAAGACCCAGGTGATCGAACAGAGCGAGCGAAAGACCGTGGGCGGCAGGGTGGGCTGACTAGGGCTTCCGGTACAAGGTCGCCGAGAAGTGTCGTTCGTTCCGCGTGCACACAATGAAACTCGGCGTGACCTTCAGCGGAGCCCTGCACTTCGCGCAGTAGACCTCCACGCCGTCACTGGCGAGGCGCAACGCGAGGCGCACGTTCTTGGCTGTCCCCTCGAGGTAGTACTTCCCGTCGGCGTCGGGCGCACTCTCTGGTTCGTCGTCTCGCGTGGCGGGGATCGCGACTGGCTTGCCTTCCGGATCGGGGGCCAGCTCGTACACTCGGTTCCTCTCCTTCTCGTCCGCCATGCTCACCTCACGGGTCGATCGTCGTACGCCGCGGTCACCCAAACTTCATCTCGGCGTAGATCGCACGACCTTTGTGCAAGAGCTCGAGCGCGTGGAGCGGGAGCGGGTGCTTTCATCGTCCGGGTTCGAGCATCAGACGATGGTGTCGCTGTCGCGCCATCGCTGCCATTCGACCGGGCCCTGCAGCCACTCGTCTGCGACGGCGAGGGCGGCGGGAAGGTCATCGACGTCCACACGCACTTTGTTGAGCTCGTACCCGTCGACGTCCTGCTCCTTCTCAATCCACTCCTTCTTCAGCTCGTACATCCGCACGCCGTACCGCGTGCCGCCGCGCTCCTCATAGGGAAAGATCTCGATCCACTTCCTCAGGCTCTCGTCGGACGCCGGGAGCTCGGCCACGATGGGATGTCCTTTGTTGAGGTTCTGGAGGAGCTCGAGGGACAGCGTGTTCATGGGGCCTCCGTCGGGAAGAGGATTCGAATGATCTTCGCCTTCCTGGGGTGAATCTGGAGGTGCGGGACCTCCGCGTGGGGGTTGGTGGCGTCGTGATTGAGCAGGCGCCCATCTTCGCCGAAGACGTCGTCCCAGTGGAACGTGGCTTCCTTGCTGTCGAAGAGCTGTTTGATCTCCTTGAACCGAAAGTTCTCCGTCTCGACGTAGTCGGGGAACTGGCTCAGGATCTCCTCGACGACCGCGCGCGAGGAGACCTGAATCTCCGCCTCGCCCTGGTCGAGCTTCCGGAGCGCTCGCTGGGCCTCCGCGCTCAAGGAGGTTCGGGCGGGAGCGGGCGCGAGGCTCCGCACCGCGTCGCGGAGGTCGATACCGGTCCGTTCGGCGAAATCGGCCAGCGCGTCGACCCTCACCTTGCGGAGTCCCTCCGGGAGGTCGTGAAGGTTGGAGATCTCCTTTTCGAGTCGGTCCAGCACCATCGCCTTGACCTCGCGGAGCGTAGCTTCGTCGATCTCCTTCGCGTCGGCCACCATTTGCTCGAGGTCGTGGAGCGAGAGGTTGGAGTCCTTCGGATCGCCGAGGGTTCGCCGGATCCGATCGCGGACGCGGGTGCGGCCCTTCGGGTCGCGGAGGGTGGTGCGGCCGTTGCCGGGGGTGGGGCTGTCGAAGAGATCGAGCGCGTCGGCGAGTGCGGCGCCGCCGAAGGCGATGTCGACCGCGGCATGGGCCACCACCGCGGTTTCGATCCGGAGCGAGGCGGTGGCGCGGAGGGCCAGCACGCTCCCGCTGGCGGCGAGTCCGCCGAGGCCCGACGTCATCCCGAGCGCACCTGCAGCTCGGGGCACGGCCGCGGCGGCGCTCATCATCAGGTACGCGTGGGCCAGCGCCTCGCCCACCATGCGCCGCTGGTCGTCCGGGGAGGCCTGCTGGAAGGCTTCGAGGCGCTGCGGTGAGGTGCGGATGGCGCGCCCGATGGTCTGGGGGAGCCGGCCGAAGTCGTGGACCGTCGCCTCGAATGTTTCTTCGGGCTGATGGATGAGACCGTCGAACGTCCCTCCGACCCTGAGGATCACGCTCCGGGCGGTGATCTCCACGCCGTCGAGGACGTCGCCGGAGGCGGTGTGCCGGAGGCCGAGCTCGGCGACCGGAGTCCCGTCGCCGTCGAGCGCGCGAAGCACCCCGCCGGACAGCCGGTAGATGCGCCCCGGATCCAGGTCCGCGCGCCTCTCGATCGCCCGACCGCCATTCGCGGGGACCAGGTAGCCGTCCGAGCGCACCAGCACCGCGCCGTCGAGGCGGTCGAGCCGAGCTTGGACCTCCGCTGGGGAGAGGGCACCGCTCGCCCGCGCCTCCATCAGGAGCGAGAGCGCGACCACCGCTGGTCCGTAGTGATCGGGCTCGGGATGGAGGAGCTTCACCGAGAGGAGGTCGGTCGCGCCCTCCGCGGTGAGGCCGACCTCCGCGATCCGCCGCGCGTCGTCCGGAGCGATCCCACCCGCGACGAGCCGCGCCGCGGTCGCCGCCTCGGGCGTCGGACCGGCTCGGAGCTCGTGGGAGAAGCGCACCAGGCCTGCGTCGAGCTCGGTCGACGTGTCGGCGCCCGGTTCGGGCCTGGGCGTGCGCAGCGCGTCCAGGGCTTCACTTAGGACACGGCGCACGATGGGTCGGATGGGCGACATCGGGCCAGGTGGGTGGCAATTCGCGTACCGGCTCGTCGCGCCTCCCTTTGGCCCCATTCGTCCGGGATCCGGACGAATGGTCCGGATTCGTCCGGTGATCGGTCCACTCCACCGATCGACACCGACTGAAGACTGCTCGTCGTTGAATCTGCCATGGCGTCGTCGGTCAAAGACCTGTTCGACCTCCCGAGAGCATCCCCAAGATCGGCTTCGTCCAGGTCCTGAGCGAGGCGATCCAGAAGCCTGAGAACACGGCGAAGAACTACGTCGTCACGCCTCGGATCCTCGAGGCCTTCGACAACGCGCTCAAGCTGGTGGGGAACGGGATCAAGACGGGTCGAAGCCAGGCCGCGTACCTACACGGCAGCTTCGGCAGCGGTAAGTCGCACTTCATGGCGCTCCTCAGCCTCATGCTCTCCGGAGAGCGAGGCGGCCTGGCGGGTCCCCGAGCTGCACGGGCTTCGGGAGAAGCACAACTTCATCGGGAAGAAGAAGCTCCTCCAGCTCCACTTTCACATGGTGGGCTCGGAGAGCCTCGAGCAAGCCATCTTCGGCAAGTATCTCGAGCGGGTGAAGGCGCACCACCACGGCGACCATCCCGGGTGTGCTCGCGGACGAGGAGCTGTTCGACAACGCCGGAGGCTCCTCGACGAGCTGGGGGAGGCCGCCTTCTTCGAGCCGATGAACGCAGGCATCGAGGACGAGGATGAGTGGGGTGCGTTCGGCGGCGGCGCGCGCTGGACCCGCGATCGCTTCGAGGCGGTCACCCGCTCCACCGATCGACCCAGGGGAAGACTGCGGCGCCACGATCATCTCGATCACCGACGCCCAAGCGAAACTGAGACCCGGCCCGAATGGCCAAAAGGGCGGACGGAGGAGAGATCCAACCAGCCGTAAATACTTGGGAATTTGTTAGGCGCACCGGGTTTCGAACCTGGGACCTCTACCGTGTCAAGGTAGCGCTCTACCACTGAGCTATGCGCCTGAAACCCCGCTTCTAGCCACCCGCCGGGTGTCGGTCAACCGCTTTCTCTCGCTCCTCCCCGACCCCATCACTCCAACTTGAACTTGAAGATCCGCACCCGGTTCGGCTCCACCGTCAGTCGCACCGTCTTCTCCGCGTCGCCCGCGAGCGCCTTCGCCGTGATCGTGACGCATCCGCTCGGCAGCTTGTATCGCGCCAGCGGCGTCTGTCCGAGCTTCCGCCCGTTCCAGTAGATGTCCGAGTGCGGGGTCGTGGAGATCGTGACGAACCCCGGCGGCAGGTTCGGGTCGGTGCTGCACCCATCGCCGCCGATCGCACCGCCGCCACCGCCGCCTCCGCCCCGGTGCTTCGATCGGCGGGGCGCCGGCTCGTCCCGCTCCTCCCGTGTCGCTCGCGCGAGGGGCGCGGCGTGGGAGTGGCTGGCCTTCCTGCAGGAGATCGACGCCAGCTTGGTCTCGTTGGGGGCGATGCGGACGCGCTCGCTGTTACAGGTGTGGCCGGCGAGCTGGCCGGCGATGAGGATGGACTTGTTGCCGGCGATCTGGCGGTCGACGCGGGGGCCGAGGCCGGCGTCTTCGCCGTCGATGAAGATGCGGACGTCGCGGCGGTTGTCGCCTTCGACCTCGACGACGAGCTTGCCGGGGAAGGCGTTGAGGGTGGGGCGGATGGTGCGGCCGTCGGTGTCGTCGCCCATGGTGATGGTGGTTTCGTAGGTCTCGTAGCCGGGCTTGGTCAGCTTGATGGCGTACGCGATCCCGTACTGAAGGGAGTGGAGGTCGCTCGGGGTCTTGGCGTTTTCGCCGTTGGTGAGGGCCATCGGTTTGCCGTCGAGGTGGATGACGGCGCCGTTGGGGACGGATTCGAGCGTGAGGCTGCCGGTCTTGCGGGGGGCGGCGGGTTGCTGGGATTGCAACCTGGCTTGCGTGGCCTGGATCGGCTCGGCGGGGGCGTTGAGCTGCTGGTAGAGGATGGCGGAGGCGACGAGGATGACGATGAGGGCGCCGGCGATGACCAGGCGCGCGATCCAGCTGGAGCCCTCTTGGGGGAGCTGGCCGGAGAGGGAGCCGGGGTAGCCGGGGTAGGTGCCGGGCGGGTAGCCGTGCATGCTGCCGAGGGCGCCGGGGGGGTAGCCTTGGGGTGTCAACCCAGGTTGCACGAAGCCGACGCCGGGGGCGGGGGCCATGCCAGGGGGCATCATGGTGCCGGTCATGCCCGGGTGGAGGACCGGGGAGGGCGAGGCGGCGTTGGGGCGGATCTGGCTGGGGGGGAGGCCGTGGACGATGCGGCGGCGATCGGGGACGGCCTGCTCGGTGTCTTCGTCGGCGAACTGGGCCTCGAAGTCGTCGCGGGAGGCGATCTCCTTGAGGCGGCGCTTCTCCTCGATCTTGTCTGCGAACAGATCGCGCATGTACTGAGCGATGTCCGGGTTGGTGGCCTGATGGTTCTCGTCGCGAAGGTACTCCTCGAGGGCGATCTGCATCGCCTGGGCCGTCTGGAACCGCATGGCGGTGTCCTTCTCGAGGGCCTGCATGATGATGTCCTCGAGGCGCGGCGAGATGCCGGCGGCGACCTGGGACGGCGGGACCACGCTTCGCTTCGTGATCATCTCCAGGATCATCAGCTCCGACTCGTGCTTGAAGAGGCGCTTCCCGGTGCAGAGCTCGTAGAGGAGAATGCCGAGGGCGAAGATGTCGGAGCGCATGTCGATCGGGGCGCCCAGACATTGCTCGGGGCTCATGTAGCTGAACTTGCCCTTGAGCATGCCCGTCTTCGTGTGTTCCGACTTGGACTTGGCCTTGGCGATGCCGAAGTCGACGACCTTGACCTCGCCCTCGTACGTCACGAGGAGGTTTTGCGGTGAGATGTCGCGGTGGACGATCTCGAGCGGCTGGCCGTCGGAGCCTTTGAGGTGGTGAGCGTAATGAAGCGCCTTGCAAGCATCCGCGATCACGCGCGCGGCGAACGGGGGCGGATAGGGGCGGCCGCGCTTCATGCCGCGCCAGGCGATGGCGGCGAGGTTTTCGCCGGAGATGAACTCCATCGCGATGTAGTAGGAGTCGCTCTCGCGGCCGAGGTCGTAGATCTGGACGATGTTCGGATGGTTGAGCTGCGCGCTCATCCGAGCCTCGTCGAGGAACATCTTGACGAAGGTCTCCTGCTCCGAGAGGTGGCTCAGGATCTTCTTGATGACCACGAAGCGGTTGAAACCGGCGAGGCCGCGCTGGCGGGCCAGCCAGATCTCGGCCATGCCGCCGGTCGCGAGCTTCTTGACCAAGGTGTACCGGCCGAATCGACGGACCGGTCCGACCGGTGGCTGGCTCGCCATCGAGGGCCCACTCTACCGATTTCGGAGCGGGACCGGAACAATCGGCGAGGTGGGAGGAACACACGGGTTCGGATCGGCGCGCTGATCGCGCTCTTCGCGGCGTTCTCGCCCCTTCGCGTGGAGGCGAAGCCGCATCATCCCGGGGAGTTCACCAGCGAGACCAAGCTGCATGACCTCGAGAAACGGGTGAGCGCCCGAAAGGTTCCGATCATCGATCCGGGTGCGCTGGATCGCACGCTCGCCAAGCTCGCCGCGAAGAAGGACACAGTCCGCATCCTTCACCTCGGGGACTCGCACGTCGCCTCCGACTACATCACGGGCATGGTCCGGCACGGGTTGCAGCGTCTGTATGGGGACGCGGGCCGCGGGTTCGTGCACATCGATCAGCTCTGGGGGTACGGCGGGCGCCGGCTCCAGCGGAGCGATCGGGACTGGACGCAGGAGCGGATCGTCGATGCGCAGGGCGTGGGGCGTCCGTTCGGCTTCTCGGGCATGAGCATCGAGTCGAAGCGCAGGTCCGCCAAGGCGACGTACCGCGTGCTCCCGGATGAGCGGATCGTTCGGGTCTACTACCAGCGGCAGCCCCACGGGGCGGCGGTGGCGATCTCGATCGGCAGGAAGGCGATCGCCACCTTCAAGACGGCCGGCGAGACCAAGAGCGAGGTCTTCTCCACCGAGCTGCCGGCAGGGACCGGCGAGCGCACGCTGACGCTCACGGCCAAGGGCGCGCACGCGCGGATGTACGGGATCAGCTTCGAGCGCAAGGCGATCGGTGTCTTGTACGAGTCGATCGGCCCCGTCGGCGCCGACGCGAAGGTGTATCTGCAGCTCGATCCCAAGAGCTTTGAGGAGCACCTGGTGGCGCATCATCCCGATCTGATCGTGTTGATGGTCGGGGGAAACGACGCGCTGAAGATCCGGAAGGGCTGGACCGACCTCGACAAGGTGACCGAGGACCATCAGAAGCTGCTCGCTTTCCTCAGGGAGAAGCTCCCCGACGCCGACTGCATGCTGTGGACTCCGATGGACGCGGGCGAGTCGAAGAACGGCCGGATCGTCAGCAAGAAGTGGCTGACCGAGGTGCGGGAGATGCAGCTCAGGGTGGCGAAGGCGAACGGCTGCGCGGTCTGGGACATGTACGGGAGCATGGGCGGTGAAGGCTCGGTCGCCCGCTGGGAGGAGGCGCGGTTGATGAACAAGGACCTGGTCCACCCCAAGAAGGCGGCAGCGGATCTTCTGGGGACGCTGTTCCTGGAGGCCTGGCAGGATCTCGTGAAGCCTTGAGCTTCGCGCCCTTCTCGCTTTACACGGGCGTTTTTCAACTGCAAGGATGCGCGCCGTTCATGGCACGCGTGGCATTTCTCCTGTCGATCCTCTTCCTGGCGGCGTGCGGGAGCGCGCTCACCACGCCGGAGGACATTCCGCTCAAGCATCTCCCTGCCGGGGAGAAGTTCGTGATGACGCTCGTGATGGACACCTGTTCCGACACCTGCGCCACCTACGATGAGCCCTCGTGCAGCGTCAGCGTCGACAAGTCGAAGATGGTCATCCACATCGACGCGTCGGTCGGCTTCAGCTCGAACGGCGTAGACGGCTGCATCTCTACCTGTGGACGCGAGATTCTGGCTCATTGCGACGTCCCTGCGCTGGCGGCCGGGACGTACACGGTGAAATCCAACGGGTTCGAGGCCCAGATCTTCCTCGAGTAGCGCCTCGCGACGGCCCCGTGTAGATCGGGGGGGCCCGATGTCCGCGGGGCGAGGAAACCGGCGAGAGCGAATGGTGGCCCTGCGCGACGGCCGCCGGATTGCGATCGTACAAGAAGGCGAGGTCCGGAGGATCGTTCGCCGCCTCGCGTGCGCCGATCAAGAGGAGCGGGCGGAGCGGGTCGCTGCCCTCGAGCTGGTCCAGAAGGCGGCCCCGACTGGCCTGATCCCGATCGCGCGGGTGGGCGTGGCCGGGGATCGGATCGAGATCTTCGAGGCGCTGGTCGAAGGCTTCTCTCTGGGTGCTGCCATCGACATCGTCCGCCGGCACGTCTCGGTCAACGTGGCGCTGGCGATCGCCTTCGACGTGGTCCGCGCGCTCGCCGGGCTTCACGGCCTCAAGCGAAAGGGCAGCGATCGAGGACAGCTCGTCCATGGCCACCTCGACCTGGACTCGATTCTCATCTCGACGCGGGGCGAAACGATCGTGATGGGCCTCGAAGGGGCGCGCGGTGACCAAAAGCGCGACGTCGAGGCGGTGATGAGTGTGGTCCAGGAGCTGCTGGCCACCCGGGCGGTCTCCCCGCAGGGGCGCGGGCTCCTGGAGCGACTGGCGCAGCTGCAGTTCAACACCGCCGCCCAGCTCGAGGGTGCGATCAAGCTCTACCTCGAGCGCCAGAACCCGAAGGAGCTGTCGGCGAAGAGGACGCGCTTCAGCTCGGGCGTGATCGGCGAGCTCGGCGGCCCGGCCGCCCTGGCCGTCGATCGCCCGCAGACGATCGAGGAGGGCGAGGACTCGACGGTGGTGTTCGAGCAAGTGCCGTCGAATCTTCTCAGCGGTGACACCAGCGAGACGAAGCCGGCGTCCGGGCTGCTCGGATCGGCGGAGCCCTGGCGCGACGTCACCGGCGAACCTTGGCCTGACGCCCCCTCACCCGCCCCGGGGGACGACTCCTGGAAGACGCTCGAGCCGGCGTGGGCCAATCAGCTGGGGGGCTGGGCGGCGCAGCCCGATCCGCTCGATCCGTGGCGGCTCGAGTCGAACCTGGCTCCGCCGGAGGACCCGACCGCGCTCGACGCGGAGGCGATCGAGATCGACGTGGTCGAAGACCTCGCCGAGAACGAGACGACCGATGCCTCGATGTCGGTCCGCGCCGGGCTGATGGGAAAGGCAGCACCGCCGCAGGATCGGGTGAAGAAGAGCCACGTGATGGTCGGCGACTATCGGGTGGTCGCGTCGATCGGGCGGGGCGGGATGGGCGAGATCTACCTGGCGCGTCGTGTCGATCGCGTGCCCGGCGAGCTGGTGGCGCTCAAGGTCCTGGGGCTGCAGGAGTCCGGCGACGACGCAGCGCTCGACATGTTCATGGACGAGGCCGCCATCCTGGCGCAGATCGATCATCCCAACGTCCTCCAGGTGGTCGACTTCGGGAAGGCGCACGGACGCTACTTCCTGGCCACCGAGTACCTCGAGGGGCGGCCGCTGGTGCGCGTGATGATCGAGGCCTATGCGCGCGAGGCCGGGCTCGACTATCCGGCGGTCGCGGCGATCGGTGCCGACGCCGCCTACGGACTCTATGCGGCCCACACCACGCGGGCCTCCGACGGTCGGCCGCTCGCGATCGTGCATCGCGACGTCAGCCCGCAGAACATCTTCGTCACGTATCAGGGCGTCGCCAAGGTGATCGACTTCGGGGTGGCGCGCGCCGCCGAGCGGATGTCGCGGACCGCGGTCGGGCTGGTGAAAGGGAAGGCGGCGTACATGTCGCCGGAGCAAGCGGAGGGTCGCGAGGTCGACGCCCGCAGCGACGTGTTCTCGCTCGGCATCTGCCTGTGGGAGATGACGGCGGGGAAGCGGCTGTTCAAGCGTGACAACGACTACGACACGCTGCTGGCGGTGCAGCTCGCGGACATCGAGCCGCCCACGCGCGTGCGCGGCAACCCGGACGCGGCCTTCGACGAGGTGATCCTCAAGGCGCTCGAGCGCGATCGCGATCGCCGGACGGCCAGCGCAAGACAGCTTGCGACGCAGCTCGTCGATTACGCCGCCTCCAAGGGCGTCAAGGAGCGGGCCGGTCGGATGATCGACCTGATGGTCCGGCTGTTCGGCGAGACGGCCAAGAAGGAGGTCGAGCTGATCCGCTCGATCGAGGCGCGCTCGGCGACGCTCGAGGAGGCGGAGGCGCTGCGGGAGCTTTCGGGCGTCACGGGTCACGGACAGCGCTCGGGGCTGGAGGCGCTCGATCACTTCGGCAAGGAGGAGGAGCCCGAGGATCCGCACGAGACGGCGTCGGTGCTGGCGAGCGTCGAGCGTCTCAAGGCGGAGCGCGAGCACAAGCCGTCGTCCAAGCCCAACGCGCCGATGGACGAGCAGCCGACCCGGCGGCTCCCGGACGACATCGCGTCGCTCTCGAACGATACGATCGAGGGCTCGTCGAGCGCCGGCATCCCGATCCTCGAGGCCGATCTCGAAGAGGTGAAGTCGGATCACGGCCAGCGGGGGGGCTCGCCGTCCATGGCCCTGGAGCGGGCGCACACGAAGCCTCGGAGCGGGCCGCAGCCGTCGGGGCCGATCCCGAGCTTGACGGACACGGGCGATCGCGTGCCGACCACGCTGCTCGGCGAGAAGCGGCGCAGAAATCGCCGGGCGCTGGCGGTGCTGGGGCTGGCCTCGGTGGGGTCGGTCGCGCTGGGCGCGTACCTCTCGTACGAGCCGAAGCACGAGAAGCCCAGCCTGGTGGGCGGGCGGGTCGCGGTGACCACCGACACGGTGACCCGCGAGCTCGCGCCGGAGCCGAGGTTCCAGGCCTCCGAGCGGGCGGAGGCGCTCGAGGCGGCGCCGCGGCAGGCGCTGGCCCCCGCCAAGACGTCGACCGTCTCGTTTGCGGACATGCTCGAGGAGCTCAAGGCGAACGGGATCCACGTGCGAGCCAGCGAAGGAACCCACCTGGTGCCGGACGCCGTGGGCGGGACCGTGATCCTCGACGAGAAGGGCGAGATCACGCGCCTCGAATCGGAGCAGGCACGCGGGTTCATCATCACGTCCCACTCGGAGCTCAAGACCGCGGTCACCTGGGTCGGATCCGTGGATGACGGTCCCTGGTATGCGCGCCCGCTGTCGGTGAACGACTGCCCGACGACCGTCCGCATCCACCCCTCGGGCGTCGGGCTCCGCTACGGCGGCGAGGAGATCCTTCTCCCCCACGGCGGCGGAAAGCTGCGCGACGTGTCGCTGACGCCGCCTGCTCAGGCGGATCGTCTGGAGGTGGAGCCGCTCGGCCTCTCGCTCGGCCGCGAGGACGAAGCGCGGATCGCGCCACACTGCGAGATCGGATGGTGGGGCAAGCACGTCGTGCTGCGCCGGCTGCCGCTCGGGAAGTACACGCTCAAGTGGTTCGGTGAGGGCGTCTCGCAGACCGCCACCCTCGACGTGTCCGTGGACCAGGTCACAGGCGGGGAGCTCGTCCGCACCAGCTCGGTGCCTCGCTGAGGCGGATCGTGTAGGCTGGTCGATACCCGCTCGATGTCCGTGACGCGCATCTTTCGTCGCCGCGCCGAGGTGCTCGGCAACCCGGCGCCCAACGAGGCCACCGGGATGATGGAGAATCCACTCCTCAGGGCCGACTCGCTCCCCGTCAGCGAAAAGATCGACGCCGAGGCCCAGTTCGTTCGCCGCTGGCCGATCATCCGCAAGTCCTTCGAGCATCACCGGCATCTCGGCGTTCTCATCCTCGCGTTCGACGAGAGCAGCACCGCGATCGGACAAGCGTGGCTCAAGGCGTCGCTCGATCGAACGCGGGCAGCGATCATCGGCCGCCACAGCATGTGCAGCCTGGCCGTACCGCAGAGCTATCAAGAGATCTCTTTGAGGCACCTGGCCGTCTTGATCCGCGCGATCGATCACGAGCAGGTGCGGATTCGCATCTTCGATCTCAACACGCCGACCGGCTTTCGCGATGAGGAGGGGCGCGTCCTCCAGGCCGTGGTCACCGAGGGGCCCGCGTTCCTGCGGCTCGGGCGCGTCCTCTTGATGGTGCTGGTGACCGACGAGAACGGCCCGATCGAGGGATCGGCTGAGGACGCGTACGCGTGCATCCCGCCGCGGGTGTTCATCGAGGAGCGGCGCGGCACCGCAGGGGTGAAGGATCGCCGGCCCAGCGCGATCGGGCGCATCGCCACCGGCGCCACGATGTTGCGATCGCGGCCGGGCCCACTGGTGGCGGCGGGCGAGCTGCTCGAGAGCGACGAGATGGAGGTCGGCACGCTGGTGGTGCGGACCGGCGGCGGGGCCGTACGGCGTCCGGTGAGCGCATCGACGCTCGAGCGCGGGATCCTGATCGGCCGCTACGCGCGCTGCGACGTGGGTGCCACCTTCGACGACGACAGCCGGCTGTCGCGCGTCCACTTCCTGATCACCAAGGAGGGAGACGAGATCATCGGCGTCGACACGGCCAGCACGAACGGATCCTTCAAGCAGAAGAAGTCGATCCTGCTCGAGCGCATGGGGGACGGCGACGTCTACGATCTCGCCGGCGAGCTCGACATCGCCTGGCACGCCTCGTAGCGGCCGCAGCTACACGGTCGCTGACAGACGCTCGAAGTAGTGGGCGAACATCGGGATCCCGCCGCTCGCCTGCTCCCAGTCATAGTTCTCGTTCGGCGCGTGGTAGCCGTGCTCCGGCAGCGACAGCCCGAGGAAGTACACGTGCGCGCCCAGGACCTGCTCCATCGTCGGGACGGCGCCGATCGAGCCGCCCTCGCGGGTGAACGCCGGGCGGGCGCCGAAGGCGAAGTGGTAAGCGTCGCGGACGGCGTCGGCGATCGGTCCGGTGGTGCGTCCGCGGTAGGGCTCGAGACGCGCGTCCTTGTGGACCTGCGCGGTGGGGAGGCGCGACTTCACGAATGCGGTCACCAGGTCGAGCGTCTTCGTGCAGGTCATGTTGGGCACCAGCCGGCAGGAGAGCTTGGCCTCGGCGCGCGCGGGGACGGCGCTCTTGATCCCCGGGCCGGTGTAGCCGCCGACGATCCCGTGGACCTCGAGCGTGGGCGCGGCCCAGATCGCGTTCATGACGTCGAGCGGATCGTCCATCCGGATCGACTTCATCTCGTGATCCTTCATGAACGTCTCCACCGAAAAGCCGGAGGCGGCGAAGTCCCGGGCTTCGGCGACGGTGAGCTCTTCGACGTCGTCGTAGAAGCCGGGGATCTTCACCTTGCCGGTGCGGCCGTCGACCATCTCGCCAATCAGCCAGGCGAGCTCGGTGAGCGGGTTCCGCGCGGCGCCACCCACCAGGCCGCTGTGGAGGTCGTGATCGGCCGTCTCGAGGGTGATGCGGAAGCCTTGGAGTCCGCGGAGCCCGGCCGGGGTCGAGGGCCGGCCGCGGGTCAGCCAGATCGTGTCGCTGACCACCACGCTGCCGGTATCGAGCTTGCTCCGGTGCCGCTCGAGGCCGGCCTCGAAGCTCGGTGAGCCAATCTCCTCCTCGGTCTCCCAGAGGAGCTTCACGTTCATGGGCACGCCAGCTCGATGAGCGGCGACCGCACCGAACAGCGCGGAGAGGGCGGGGCCCTTGTCGTCGGTGGCGCCGCGGCCGCGATAGACGCCGCCCTCGTCGATGAAGCGAAAGGGATCGGTGCGCCACTCGGGCTCGTTCGCGGGCTGGACATCGAGGTGGTTGTACACCGTGACGGTGGGCGCGCCGGGGGCGGCATCGAAGCGGCCCAGGACCATCGGCGTGCCGGGCGTGTCGAGCAGCTCGGCCTGGCCGCCGAGGGACTCGATCATTCCTCGCGCCGCCTCTGCCACGCGGACGCAGTCCTTCTTGTGATCCGGCGACGACGAGATGCTGGGGATCTCGACGAGCGTCTTCAGATGCCGTTCGAAGGCGGGCCGGTGTTCGTCCGCGAACTTTGCGAGCGCTTCTCGGGTGAGATCCATCGTTCGACTCCTGGAGGGTGCGACGTGTACTCTGGCCCGGCGTGGGTGCAAAGCGAATCACGCATCGGCTCGCCCCGCCGCGCTGGCCGACGCGCGAAGAGGCCGACGCCTCACTTCTGTTCAGTCCCGTGCGCATCGGCGCGATCGAGCTGCGATCCCGGACCTGGGTGCCGGCGATGGTGCCCTGGCGCGCGACCGAGTCGGGTCACGTCACGCCGGCGCTGCTCGACTGGTACGGGCGGTTCGCCGAGGGCCGCCCCGGCGCGATCGTGGTGGAGGCCACCGGCATTCGCGACGTGCCGAGCGGTCCGCTCCTGCGCATCGGTCACGATCGATTCGTCCCCGGGCTCGCCGAGCTGGTGGACACCGTGAAGCGGAGGAGCGGCGGTGAGACGCGGCTCTTCATCCAGATCATCGACTTCCTCGCGATCAAGCGGAGGCCGGAGCGCGAGAAGTTCCTGCGCCGGTTTCTCACCATCACGGGCGCGCACCGCAAGAGCCTCGGCCTCGACTCCGCCAGCGAGGATGAGGTCCGCGCGGCGCTCCTGGTCGCGCCCGACGAGACGCTCGAGCGGGTCCTCTCTCCGCGCGAGCGCGACGATCTCTTCTTCGGCTACCGCGAGCGCGTCGGCGATCTCCACCTCCCGCACATCCGCGCGCTCCCGGAGGTCCTGCCTCAGCTCTTCGCCTCTGCGGCCAGGCGCGCCGAGCAGGCCGGGTTCGACGGCGTCGAGCTCCACTTCGCGCACGCGTACACGATGGCCTCGTTCCTCTCCCGGCTGAACGACCGGGACGACGGCTACGGCGGCTCGCCCGAGAACCGAGTCCGCCTCCCGCTCGAGGTGCATCGGGCGTGCCGCGCCGCGCTGTCGCCGGGCATGGTGCTCGGGTGCCGGTTCCTGGGCGACGAGGTGATCGAGGGCGGCAGCCGGATCGAGGACGCGGTCTACTACGGCGTGCGATTCGCCGAGGCCGGCATGGACTACCTGTCGCTCAGCAAGGGCGGAAAGTTCGAGGACGCGCGGCGGCCGCGCATCGGCGAGGCCGCCTATCCGTACACCGGCGAGAGCGGACACGAGTGCATGCCCACGATCCACTCCGACCTGCGCGGACCGCTCGGGCGCAACCTCCCGCTGGCGCGCGCGGTGCGGGAGGCGGTGCGACAAGTCGGGCTCGACACGCCCGTGATCGGCGCGGGCGCGCTCAACACGTTCGACATCGCGGAGGGGGCGCTCCGGCGCGGCGACTGTGACGCGGTGGCCTCGGCGCGGCAGAGCCTCGCGGATCCCGACTGGTGGACCAAGATGCGGCTCGGGCGTGGCCAGGAGATCCGCTGCTGCGCCCTCACGAACTACTGCGAGGGCCTGGATCAGCGCCACAAGCAGGTGACCTGCCGACTGTGGGACCGTGCGCTGTTGTCCGGCGAGACGCCGCCGATGTCGAGCGACGGCAAGCGCCGTCTGGTCGCTCCGCCGTGGACCCGGTCCTCGAGTCGTTCTACGACGAACGAATGAAGACACGCGCCGCAGTCGCATACGAAGCGGGCAAGCCGCTGGTGATCGAAGAGGTCGAGCTCGCCGGTCCGAAGGCCGGTGAGGTCCTCGTCGAGATCAAGGCCACCGGCGTCTGCCACACCGACGACTTCACCCGCTCGGGAAAGGATCCGGAGGGCCTCTTCCCCGTCATCTTCGGACACGAGGGCGCCGGCGTGGTGGTCGACGTCGGCGCCGGCGTGACCTCGGTGAAGAGGGGCGACCACGTCATCCTGCTCTACACGCCGGAGTGCCGCGCCTGTCAGTCGTGCCTGAGCAGGAAGACGAACCTGTGCACGGCGATCCGCGCCACGCAAGGGCAGGGCGTGATGCCCGACGGCACCAGCCGCTTCTCCCTCGGCAAGACGAAGATCCACCACTACATGGGGTGCTCGACGTTTTCGAACTTCACAGTGCTTCCCGAGATCGCGCTCGCCAAGGTCCGCGAGGACGCGCCCTTCGAGAAGATCTGTTACATCGGCTGTGGCGTCACCACCGGCATCGGCGCCGTGCTCTTCACCGCCAAGGTGGAGCCGGGCGCGAACGTCGTCGTCTTCGGGTTGGGCGGGATCGGGCTCAACGTGATCCAGGGCGCCCGCATCGCCGGCGCCGACATGATCGTGGGCGTCGACATCAACCCCGGCCGGGAGGCGCTGGCCAGGAAGCTGGGCGCGACGCACTTCGTGAACCCGCGCGAGGTCGAGGGCGATCTGGTGGCGCACCTGGTCGAGCTCACCAAGGGCGGCGCCGATTACAGCTTCGAGTGCGTCGGCAACGTCCAGCTGATGCGGCAGGCCCTCGAGTGCTGTCACCGCGGCTGGGGTGTCAGCGTGATCATCGGGGTCGCCGGCGCCGGCCAGGAGATCTCGACGCGACCCTTCCAGCTGGTGACCGGCAGGGTCTGGAAGGGCACGGCCTTCGGCGGGGCGCGCGGCAGGACCGACGTCCCCCGGATCGTCGACTGGTTCATGGACGGCAAGATCGACATCGACAGCCTGATCACCCACCGATTGCCGCTCACACGGGTCAACGAGGCCTTCGATCTGATGCACGAGGGGAAGTCGATCCGGGCGGTCGTCGACTTCGCTTGAGCACCCGGCCGAAAAGCGGGAAGCTCGCGGGCCATGACCTACGACCTGGTGGTGATCGGCGGCGGACCCGGCGGTGAGAAGGCCGCGGTGGCGGCGGCGTACTTCGGCAAACGCGTGGTGATGGTCGAGGACTCCGAGGACGGTCCCGGCGGCGCGACGGTCCATACCGGCACGCTCCCCTCCAAGACGCTGCGGGAGACGGCGCTCTATCTGACCGGCTTCCACCGGCGCGAGCTGTACTCCGGGCTCTCCTGGGGGATCCGGGAGGACAGCCGCTCGGCGCAGTCGCTGATGTGCCGGCTGCCGATGGTGCGTTCGCTTCAAGCGAACCAGATCCGCGAGAACCTGGATCGGCACGGCGTCGAGCTGATCAAGGGCTTCGGCCGGTTCGAGAGCCCCAACGTGGTGGTGGTGGACGGCCGCCGGCTCGAGACCAAGTTCGTGCTGATCGCGACCGGTTCGTCACCGCGCCGGCCCGCCGACTTCGACTTCGCGGATCCGGAGGTGTTCGACAGCGACAGCCTGCTCAAGCTCGACACGCTCCCCGAGTCGCTCGCGATCATCGGCGGTGGTGTCATCGGGAGCGAGTACGCCTGCGTGTTCTCGGCGCTCGGCGTCGAGATCGAGGTGATCGAGCGCGCCGATCGGCTGCTCGGGTTCCTCGACCATCAGATCTCCGACGCCCTGATGACGGCGATGCGCGCCTCCGGGATCGACCTCTGCCTTTCGGACGGCGTCGAGTCGCTCAAGCGCGAGGGGCCGGATCTGATCATGGCGCTCAAGAGCGGAAAGCGGATCCAGGTCGACAAGGTGCTGGTCTCCGCAGGCCGCACCGGCAACACGGACGGGCTCGAGCTCGACAAGGCCGGCGTGGAGATCGACGCGCATCATCTGATCGTCGCCGACCCGACGACCTACCGGACCTCGGCGCCGCATGTGTACGCGGTCGGTGACGTCATCGGCCGGCCGGCGCTGGCATCGACCGCGATGGAGCAAGGCCGCGTGGCGGTGGCGGCGATGTTCGACCTCGAGGTACCGCGGCGCGACTGGAGCACGATTCCCTCGGGGATCTACACCATCCCGGAGGCGTGCGCGTGCGGGCCCACCGAGGAGGAGCTGGCCGCCAAGGGGGTACGGTACGTCAGCGGGATCTCGTACATGCGGCACAACGCACGCGGGCAGATCATCGGCGACGTCGACGGCTTCGTGAAGCTGCTCTTCTCGGCCGACGACCGGCGGCTCTTGGGGACGCACATCATCGCGGAGCGCGCGACCGAGCTGATCCACGTGGGGCAGGCGGTCATGCGGCTGGGCGGCGGGATCGACTACTTCATCGAATCGGTCATGAGCTATCCGTCGCTCTCGGTCGCCTACAAGTATGCGGCGTACGACGCGCTCGGGAAGCTGATGGGCCACGAGCGCCTGACGCCCCTCCACTGATGCAGGTGATCGCGCCCATTCTGGGGCCGCGGTGAACACCGAGGACACATTCTCGTCCAAGGTGCAGTGGGTTCGCTTGTAAAGGCCGGGCCGAACGTATTACCTGGGGTCATGTTTTCAGCGCGCCGCATTGACGCGACGCGTCGCGTCCTCGTGTCCGCGGTGATGATCGGGAGCCTCTTCGGCGTCTCGACGGCGGCCGAGGCGGGCGATCCCATGCGACTCCTGATCTGTCAGCCCGGGGGTCCCGATCTCGGTGATGAGCAACAGCACGTCATCGACAAGATGTATCGGTACATCGAGCGGAAGACGGCGCTCGAGACGGGTCGGATCCAGGGCTACTACACGAACGATCGCGAGAAGTGCCTGGAGGAGCTGGCGAAGAAGCCAGCGATCGTGATCCCGTCGCTCCCGATCTACCTGGAGTACAAGGAGAAGATCGGCCTCACTCCGGTCGCGCAGCTCCGCCTCAACGGCAAGGTCGAGGACCCCTTCTACATCCTGGTGAAGGCCGACAGCCCGATGAGCTCGGCGCGCGATCTCGCAGGCAAGACCGTGATCGGCACGCACTTGGGGTCTCCGAGCTTCCTCCTCGACATCATCCTCGAGGGCAAGCTGACCTCGAAGGAGGTGACGGTGAAGTCCGAGCGCTTCGGGCTGCGGGCGATCCGCGACGTGACCAAGGGTAAGGCAGACGCCGTGCTGCTGGACGGCACGCAGTACCGCGCCCTCGCCGGCACTCAGTTCGAGAAGCAGCTCAAGCTGCTCGTCACCTCCAAGGCGCTCCCGACCCCGCCGGTCACCGTCACCAAGAGCGCGCCCCCCGGGTTCGTCACCAAGCTCGGCGCCGCGCTGGTGGGTATGACCGAGGACCGCGAAGGCCAGGAGGTGGTGCGCATATTCCGCGTCGAGGGCTTCGAGCTCGCGGAGCCCAAGACCTGGGCCAGCCTCGAGAAACAGATCAAGAGCGCACCCTGAGCATGATCCGTTGGGCGCGATGGCTCTCGTCGCGGCGGACGGCGTGGGCCGTGGTGATCCTCAGCTTGGCACTGACCGCGATCGCTGGCCTCTTCGCGCTGCGCGTCGAGCATGACGACGACCTCCTCGCGTTTCTCCCCCGCGGCAACGCCGACGTGGCCGCCTTCTACGAGATCAACAAGGAGTTCGGGAGCCTCGACGTGGCGCTGGTCGGCATCGAGGCCGACGACCCTTTCGAGGCCGGCTTCCTGAACCGCCTCGGCGAGGTCACCCGCAAGCTCAACGAGGACAAGTCGATCCACTTCGCCCTCAGCGTCGCGAACGTGCCCGACTTTACCGCCTCTGCCGAGGGCGGGATCGTGACGGACCTGTTGATCCCGGGTTCGCCCGCGGGCGAGGCCGAAGAGCAAGCGCTGCGCGAGAAGGTCATGTCCCGCGACATGGTGGTCGGCCAGCTGGTCTCGTCCGACGCACACGCTGTCCTCATCTACTGCTTCTCCGCGTTCGGCACCGATCCGCGGACGTTCGCGGGGACCGTCGAGCGGATCGTGCGCGAGGACTTCCCGACCGAGTCCATCTACTGGGGTGGCGCACCGTTCGTCTCCACGTACATCTACACCGCGACGCAGGACGACCTCCGGAAGCTGACGCCGTGGGCGGTGCTGGTCGTGATCCTGCTGGTGATCCTCTCGTTTCGAGATCTGATCGGCGCGCTGCTCTCGTTGGTCTCGACCGGCATGGGGATCGCGGCGGCGGTCGGGCTGATGGGCGTCCTCGGGATCGAATACAACCTGGTGCTCAGCTCGATGCCCGTGATCCTGTTCTCGTGCGGGAGCGCCTACGCGATCCACGTGATCGCGCGGTACTACCAGGTCGTCGGGAAGGACGCCTCGGCGGATCCGGGGAAGGCGCTCGAGGAGACGCTCGCGACGGTGGGGCCGACGGTGCTGGCGGCCGGGCTGACGACCGTGGCCGGGCTGTCTTCGTTCCTCGCCATGGACATCGCGCCGATGCGGACCTTCGGGCTCTTCTCCGCGTTCGGCATCCTGGTCACGCTGATCCTGTCGCTGACGTTCGTGCCGGCGGTGATCGTGCTCGTGCGACCGCGCGCCAAGCGCTTCGGTCGATCGGCCTTCATCGCGGCGATCATGCCGGTGGTCGAGCTGACGCGCCTTCGCCCGCGGACGGTCGCGGTGCTGCTGGTCCTGATCTCGCTCGCCGGCGCCCGCTACATCTTCCGCGTCGACAACCGGATGGATCAGACGGCGTTCTTCACCGAGGGGAGCCCGCCGGATCGCGCCGACCGGTTCCTGCTGCGCCACTTCGGGGGCGCCACCTTCATCGAGGTCGCCGTCGACGCCGACTTCACCCAGCCCGAGACGCTCCGGGAGCTGGAGCGCCTCTCCGATCGGATCGCCACGCTGCCGGCCGTGTCGAACGTGCAGCACATCGGCCAGGTGATCTCGCAGGTCAACGAGGCGATGGAGGGCGAGCGACGGATTCCGGACGACGGCGACAAGGTCCAGTCGCTGTACCGCTTCCTCACCGGCAACTCGGCGGTCTCGCAGCTGGTCACCGCGGCCCATCACCGCGCGCTGGTAGTGGTCAAGGTGCGGTCCACCGACATCACCGAGATCGAGGAGACGCTGGCCGCGATCGAACAGATCGTCGTCGGCGAGATCCCCGCGCGTTACCGGCTCGCGCCGCGCGGAACGCCGGAGGCGGTCGCCGCCGCCCAGTCCTACGTGATGGGGCGGATCCGCGCGCTCCTGTCCGGCGTGGGGATCTCACTGGCGCGGGCGCAGGACGAGCAGCTCCGGACGCGGCTCGCCAGCCCCGCGCCCGCGGTCGCCTCGAGCGCGCTCCTCCCGGCGCTGCGGACGTTCCTCGGCTCGGACGAGTGTCTCGTCGATCTGGGCGACGACGCGAAGCGAGACAGGGTGGCGGGCGCGCTGGCGGCGCTCGCTCCCGGAGCGTCCGAGGCGGAGGTCGAGGCCGCGATCGCAGGCGTGATCGCGGGCGAGACCATCGAGGGCGAGGCCGCCGGTCCCGAGCTGATCGCGGATCTGGCAGGCTCGGTCCGGACGCCGCTGGTCGAGATCCGCCGTCGCGTGGAGGCGAAGGCCCGCGCGGAGGCGATGCTCGCCGATCTTCCCGTGCCGGCGGCGATCGCCGAGCGGGTCGCGCAGCTCCTCCCGGTGCTCGACGCGCCCAGGACGCTGGTGCCGGCGGGGAAGGGGCCGGCGGACGGCGAGATGTCAGCCATGGTCAACGGCTTGCCGGTGCTCCACCGTGGGCTGTCGGCCAGCTCCACCCGGAATCAGCTGCTCAGCATGACGATCGCGCTGCTGGCGGTGCTGGTGATCCTGATGATCACGTTCCGCTCGCTCACGTACGGTTTGATCGCTTCGAGCCCCATGTTCATCACGCTCCTCGTGATCTACGGCGGCATGGGTTGGCTCGGCGTGCACCTCGACATCGGCACCTCGATGCTCGCGAGCATCGTGATCGGTGCAGGCGTCGACTACTCCGTCCATCTCCTGGTGGCGTGGCGCCGCTCGACGTCGCTGGCCGAGGCCGTCGAGCGGGCAGGACCCGCGATCTGGACCAACGCCCTCATGGTCGCCGCCGGCTTCTTCGTCCTGACGCTCGGCGAGGCTCGTCCGCTGCAAAATGTGGGCGGGCTGACGGCCGCGGCGATGCTGACGGCGGCGCTCTCCACCTTCGTCTCGATCCCGTTGCTCGGCGGCTGGATGCACGCGGCGGACTTGCGCACCGAATCGGAGTCGGTGACGGTCCCCGAGGACAGCCCGAAAGGAGTCACCTCGTGAACGTCTTCGCCGGATTTCTCGCCTTGAGCCTGGCTCAGGCCAACGCTCAACCGAACGCCGACCAGATCGTCAAGGACATGGACGCGGCCATGAACGCGTACCGTGATCTGTCGCTGAAGTACGAGATGATCGACAAGCAGCAGGGCCGCGACGAGCGGAAGATGATGTTCGACATCGACATCAAGGGCGAGATGCGGATGACCGCGTTCGACGCCCCCGCCGACATGAAGGGCACCAAAGTGCTCATCGTGTCGCCGACGCAGATGTACATCTACCTGCCGTCGTACAAGAAGGTCCGCCGGATCGCGAGCCACGTGACGAACCAAGGGTTCATGGGATCGGCGTACAGCAACGATGACATGGCCCTGAGCCGGTTCGGTGACAAGTTCAGCGCGAAGCTCCTCGGTGAGGACGACGCGACCTGGAGCCTCGAGATGACCAAGAAAAACGACGATGCTCCCTACGCGAAGATCCGGCTCACTGTCGACAAGAAGCTCCATCAGCCGATCAAGCTCGAGTACTTCAACGAGGAAGGCACCCACATCAAGACCGAGACTCGCACCAAGTTCGACTGCGAGGGGAACGTGTGCGCACCCGGAGAGATGGAGATGACGGATCATCGGAGCGAGGGCCACTCGAGCACGCTGATCCGCCGCCAGTGGAAGGTGAACCCGGGACTCTCGGATCGCGTCTTCAGCAAGCGTAATCTGCAACCGTGACCCGCGCCCTGCTGATCGCGAGCCTCGGGCTCGCGTCATGTGCGCGCTACGATCGACTCGACGCGGGCGATGTCGATCCGATCGGCTCGGCGATCCTCGCCTGGTACCAGCCGGCCGGGAAGGCGCGCGTGGTCGCCGTGGACGGGCCCGCGTATCACCGGGAGCTGCCAGGGAACGGTGAGACGGTGGTGGTGCTGCACTACGCGGAGTCCTTGGCGGAGCTCCAGATCGCGACGACTCCGGAAGGGGACGTCGTCGAGGACGCGGCGGGACGCTCGCTGCCTTTCGAGCGGGGGTTCAAGAGCGAGCGGGGCGGGCCGTTCGACCGGCTCAACGCGCTGACCCCCGAGCTCGCGAGCTACCGGATTCCGGTCCTCGATCCGCTGTCCTGCCTGTCGAGGGGCGAGTGTCCGGGCGTGGGCCGCTGCGTCCCCTGCCTGCCGGGGCGAACGATCCAAACACCCGAACTACCCAGATTGGCCGAGTCCCCGTTCGCGCCCGTCCTCACGCCTTGCCCGGCGGACTGGAGGGAGGTGCGCGGCGGAGGCCTCGACGCGCCGTACTGCGAGCCTCCCGCCCAGGTGGCGATGGGCTGTCTCGACGCCGAGGTGCAGCGCTACGGTGCGGTCAGCTGCACGAGGGTCGGGACTGTCTGCCCCGTCGGTCGGTTCCCGAGCGATACGGATGCGGGCACCATCTTCGTCGATGGGCAGGCGGGCCCTGGTGGGGACGGAACGATTCTCGTCTCCGTTTCGATCCTTGGCCGAGGCGTCGAGCGTCGGCCCGCCCGGCCGAATCGTTCTGGTGGCGTCCGGGACGTACGACGAGCCACCGCTCGGGCTGTCCGAGCTCACGATCCGGGGCACTTGCACCGACGCGGTGGTGCGTACCGCCCGGGTCGACTTCGATGGACCTTCGGCCGCGCTCGAGAACCTCACCCTATCGACCGGCGCCGTCGTGGTGCGCGGCCGGCAGGGGTACCTGTTCGACGTGATCCTGAGCGACGCGGTCGCGAGCCCGCTCGTCGTCGAGGCGACGGGGGAGATCACGATGCTGGACACGGTCGTCCGACGCGCCGCCGAGCCGATCCATGTCGAGGGCTCCCTGAGCGCCCAGGACGTCAACATCGAGGACAGCCAGTGCATGGGGCTGGAGTCCGTCGGGGGCAGCGTGCTCCTCGAGCGAACGATCTTCCGGGGCACGCGGCCGTGCCCGGTGCCTCCCACGGTCGATCTCCGGCTGGAGGGAGGTGATGGGCAGCTCTCCTCGGTGCGCTTCGATGGAGGCGGGGATCATGGGGTCGCCGCGTACCAAGCGATCCTCATCGCCAACGACGTGTCGATCGCGGACCGGATCCTCGGGATCGAGCTCCACCAAACCGATGCGACGCTCACCAACCTCGCGATGGGGACGAGCAGGCTGCAGGCGAGCAGCTCGACGGTCTCGATCGTGATGATGGTGGGCCGCTCGCTCGACCTCGAGACCAGCCACGCCAACATCCGACAGCTGCGGCTGGAGGGCGATCCCGGTGAGGTCGCGCTCTCGGCGCAAGCTTCGAGCGAGATCGCCGCCAGCGACCTCCTGATCCGGAACGCGCTCCATGCGGCGGACGTGCTGGGCCAGGCGCATCTCCAGCTCCAGCGTGCGGAGGTCGCGGGATCGACGGTCGCCTTCGAGGTGGGATCGGGCGCGGTGGCCGTGCGCGACGCCAGCGTGCACGGGGGCGGCACCTTCCTCATCGGGCCCGCGGACGTCACCGTGCTTCTCGAGCGCGTCGCCGTCTCGGACGTCGTCAAGGGACTCACGATCGGTCCGGACGCGTGTACGGGGCCGGTTTCGCTCGGTTCGGGGCAGGTCACGGTCTCCAGCCTGAAGTTCCAAGACACGGCGAATCCGATCACGCTCACCGGCGCGACCGCCAACCTGGTGAGCGTCGAGCTCGAGCGATCGGGATCCTTTTGGTCGTGCGACTCGAGGCTCGACGCGACAGACCTGAGCTCGAGGAGCACGACCGCTTCGATTGCCGCTCATCTGATCGGAATCAGCGGCGCTCCGGGTGTCCAACTCGCGCGGGTCTCGCTCCAGGACGCCGGCGTCGGTCTCGAGCTACGGTCGATAGGAACCGATACGATTCTACAGGATGTGGTCATCGAGGGCGCGCGCGATGTCGGTCTCCGGGCGACCGGTGGGGGCTCGGCGCAGATCGCGCGACTCGGGATCGTCGGTTGCCCGATCGGGCTCGACGTCGAAGAACTGTTCGAGCTCGACCTGAAGGATCTCGACGGTCTCGACGGCGTCGGACCGCGCCGCCTACGTGCGGTCGGCCACGCTGGATGTCGAGGCCTTCAAGCTCGAGCTGGGCGGGACCGGCCTGGACTTCGACGCGGCTGCGGGGATGATGGTCGGTGGGCGGATCTCGGGGTTCCAGACCGGCTTTCGGCTCGAGAGCGGCACGCCTCCGACCTTCCGTGACGTCGAGCTGATCGACAACGACCAGGCGGTTCGTGTCGACGGCCGCTGAGCTGTTACGCTGGATTCGTGGTCGACGAGCGCCTCCCGCGACCGTTCGGCGGGTACGTTCTGTTCGAGGTCCTGGGTGCCGGGGGGGCCGGCGCGGTCTACGCGGCCCGCGCCCGTGACGCCAAGATCGCAGGTCCGGTCGTGATCAAGATCCTTCACCCGGCGGTGGCGGGGAGCTCGACCCAGCTGCTGAGGTTCCGCCAGGAGGCGGAGGTGGCGGTGAAGATCGACCATCCGAACGTGGTCCGCGTGCTCGACGCCGGCACCTGCGACGAGCAGCCCTACCTTGCGATGGAGTACGTGGTCGGTTGGACCTCAGCCGAGGTGATCCGGGCCTCGATCCGGTCGGGGCAGGGCTTGCCGATCGCGATCGCCGGCGGGATCGTGCGCCAGGCGCTCGCGGGTGTCGGTGCGATCCATGCGCTCGACCTGGTTCACCGTGATCTCTCGCCGAACAACGTCATGATCGACGCCGAGGGCGTGATCCGGCTGATCGACCTCGGGCTGGCCAAGTCGCACCTGAGGGACTGGCAGACCAAGACCGGCACCACGATGGGCTCACCAGGGTACATCCCGCCGGAGCAGATCGCCGGGGATCAGATCTCGGAGCGCGCCGACTTCTATCCGCTGGGGGTGCTCCTCTTCGAGCTGATCACGGCTCGGCGCATGATCCGCGGCAAGACGACGTTCGAGCTCCTCCGCGCCGCGCTGGAGTACGAGCACCGGTCCCTCACCGAGATCCGGCGCGACGTTCCGCCCGCGATCGACGAGGTTGTTCGTATCGCCACCGCCCGGGATCCCGAGGATCGATTCTCGTCGGCCGCCGCCTTCGCCGCCGCCCTCGAGCGCGCGTGTCCAGATCTCGCGTTGCCGCAGGCGATCGAGCGGACGCTCTCCGCGCTGGTGGCGGAGCGCAAGGAGGAGCGCACGCGGCTGTTCGAGCTGAGCCGGACGTCCGTCCGACCGGAGCCGACCCGCACGGGGATGTATGTGGAGGCGACGCCTACGCCGCCCGCACGGGCCCGCGGGTTCGGGCCCGCCGCGATCGGGCTGGCCGTCGGGCTGATCCTCGGCGGCGGCGGCGTCGAGCTCTTTCATGCGGCTGGGCCCCAGCCGATCGCCCTTAGGCCGCCCGAGGAGGTCCCGGCGCCGGTGATCGAGGCGCCGGAGGTCACCGCGGTCGCGAGCGAGCCGGTGCCGTCGGTTCGTGCCCGTGCGACCCGGCGGGTCCCACGCTCCCGCGCCGAGCGTCCGCCGCCTCCGCCCCCGCCCCCGCGCTCGCCCCCTGCCCGGGTCGAGGTCGCCCCGCCGCCGCCCCGGCCGCCGTCCCTCCTCGAACGCCGGACCGGGCTGACCCGACGGGCCGAGGCGCTGATCCGCGCGCATCCCGGTGATCGCGCGCTGCTCAAGGTGATCGCGGAGCTCGGCATGATCACGCCGTCGAGCGAGCCTGCGCGCGCGGAGGAGACGCTCGAGGGATGCGCGAAGACTCTCGACGGGTACGGCCAGCCGCGCTGAGCTCAGGGGCAGGGCGCTGTACAGGGCGGCCCGTTCGTCAGGCAGGTGCAGTGATCGCGGAGCAGCACGCCGGCCGTGACGGCCGCGCCGATCGCGACTGCGCCGCCTACCGCGATCCAAAGCCATGGCGACTCGACCAGCGAGCCCTCGTCGATCTCCAGCGAGGCCTCGACGGTGCGCCCCGCCTCGATCGTCACGTCGGCCCCTGGAGATGTTCGCGCTCCGGCGGTGGCAAAGACGCGGTAGTGGCCGGGGGAGCAGGATCGGACGATCGGAGGCACCGACGATCGAGGTGCCCTCGATCGAGACGAGCGCCTCCGGTGGCTCGGCGTGGACGAGGAGACGGCCGCCCTTCAGGAAGCCGGAGGCCTCGAGCACGTCGGTGGTCCCGGCCTCGATCGCGGCGGAGACTCCGGATCGATCGGGGATCGTCGAGAGGTGCTCGGCGAGCAAGGTGCGCGACCGGATCGAGACCAGACTGATCGCCAGCACTTGCGGCTCGACCTCGAAGTTGAGCACCACCAGCAGCGCGAGGGTCGCCGTCGAGGAGCCAACGAAGAGCCCCTGGATGGAGTGTGCGATGCAGGTGATGTCGCTGGCGCACTCGCCTGCGCGCGCGGTCCGCTCGTCGGCGTCGGTGGAGTAGAAGTCATCGATCGACATCGGTGACACGCCGCTCCTGTACTCGCAGGCTCGCTGGACCGCCGTGAAGATCTCGGCCGTCGGCGCCTTCACGTGGGTCCGTGCGACGATCGGGAGGATCGCCATGGGTTCGGCGGCCGCGGCCTCCACCGGCACCAGCACGGCGACCACCAGCGCGATCCCTCGCATCGGGTCGATGATAGCTCAGCGACTACTCGAGCCGAACGTCGTCGATGATCACGGTCTCGTCGCTCGCGGCTCGGCCCTCCCACACCAGGAGGAGCTGCGAGAGGCGATCGATGCGGACGCCTTGCTTCGTCGCGGCTTCCAGTGGGAGCTCGATCGTCGTCCAGTCGGTCCCGACCATCATGTCGTCGAAGCGCGCCTTCTTGACGCCGTCCCCGACCACCAGGGAGATGCGGCCGGCCTCGCCCTCGCGGCGCGCGGAGAGCTGGATTGCGCGGTGGCCCCGGGCGTCGAGACGTCCCAGGCCGAGGGAGGTGAGCGCATAGCCGTCGGGAGAGAGGTCGTGAACGTGGATACGTAGGCCGCGGCCGGTGTGACCGCCGGGTGCGAGCGCGCCTTCGATCTGTCCCTGCGAGGACTCGTACCCGATCGCGCCCGCGACGTCGGTGAGATCGTCGCGCGAGAGATCGAAGCCGGCCAGGGCCACCGGAGCCTGGTCAGCGGCGAAACGGATGTAGTCGAGCTCGAGGGTGGCGGGGGTCTCGCGTCCGAAGAGCGTGAGGGTCAGCTTCTCCGGCGGCGCCGCCTGGAACGCGGACATCGGGATCGAGACCGTGCGCCACTCGTCCCCGAGCTGGGGCGCATAGGCCCGGAGCTCGAGCCGGGCGGCGGCGCCCTTCTGATCGGTCGTGGAGATGGTGACGGCGCCGGTGGACGCGTCGCCGCGCAGGCGGAGCTCGAGCGTCGGCAGGTCGCGCGGAAGCGGTGTGGCCAGGTGAACGTCCACGCCGGCGTACTCGGTCCTCGCCGCCGCCGGGACGCCGAGTCGAAGCGCGCCCTCCCGCTGCTCGAAGGTCATCCGGCGATCGATCTCCTCGCTGGAGGCGAACGGCTTCACCAGCTCGCGCTGGGCGGTGACGTTGGCGCTGGACTCGAAATCGTCGATCAGGAGCGACTCGCCGGCCCTGGGCGGCCGCAGATAATATGTATGGGGAGCATCCGGTGGATCGCAGACCGTCGCCTGCTCGTGGCGGTGGCAGAGCCACACCTTCTGCGTGATGGGGTCGCCGATCTCGACCGGGTTCTTCTTCACGTCGATGGTGGCAACGGCAGCATCGGTTGCGAAGAACAGCTGTCGGTCGCTGCGGGGCGGGCCTGCCAGCAGCACCCGCGCCCCGTGGGGCGTCGCGTCGATCCGCTGGATGTGCGGACCCACGTCGCCGAGACCCAGAAAGCCCACCGTGATCGAGGAGGTGTCGGTCGGCGTCAGCGCGGTGGAGATCGCGATCGAGTGCATCGACGGCGGCGCCGAGCGGCCGCCCTGTCGCGGGCGGAAGGCCGCGAGCGGGATCTCGAAGCGACGGAAGTCGGGATCGAGCACCAGCTCGTAGTCGCGGTACTGGAGCTGGTCCTTGACGCGGGTCGCCACGGTCACGCGCACCGGGCCGACCGAGCCCTTGGCGATCAGGACCAGCGCGCTGTGACCTTGCGGCCGGATCCCGTCGCTCTCGGAGTAGCCCAGCGTCCGCTCGACGGTGAGGCGCTTCCTGTCCGGGTTCGCGAGCACCGCCGCGGCAAAGCCGTGCGTCAGCACGACGTCCCCGGAGCACACGAGCTCGAAGGGGGTCCGGATGCCGCCCCGGTTTCGCTCGATCTCGATCCCTTCGGGGCCTGCCGCCCAGGCGCCGCGGTTCGCCCACAGCGTGATCTCGTGCCCGTTTCGTTTGAAACGAACGCGATGGCCGCTCGCCCGGCCGACCTCGAGCTCGACCAGGTTCTGGCCCTTCACCAGCTGGACGGTCTTCCGCGCGGTGGCGGCCTCGGGGCGGCCGTCGGAGTGGACGGCCTGGAAGGTGAAGGTGACCTCCTCCGGCTCGGGGGCGAACAGCGAGACGACCAGGACGTCGCCGCGGTACCCATAGCCGGGCAGGTAGGCCGCTTCGGCCCGGGCGATCAGCGCAAAAGCCGCCGCCACCACGAAAACCGCCGCGCGCATCCTCCATTTTGGTCTAGGGGCTCCGACCTGGGAACGCAAGCCGGCTTGCTGGCCGGGATCCCTGACCTCGCTGTCACACTCTTGGCGCGCGCGCCCGCGCGGGAAGGAGCCCGTTGCTCCGGCACGCCGTATGCCAGGCGAGACCGGTCATGACACCAATACGCCTGTCCCAGTCCGTCCTCACGCTCGCGCTGCTCGCGCTCGCCGCTGCCGCCTGCGGGCCCGAGGCTCCCTACGATCTCGAGATCCGCGGAAAGGCGCTGACGATCGGGCGCTCGCTCCACGTCGGTGTCGCCGAGGCCGACGGCGACGTCTTGATCGCCAACGAGTGGTTTCCCGTCAACGACGACACCCTCCACGTGGTCTACGGCAGCCTGCTGGCCGAGACGGTGGCTTATCGCATGGATCTGTACCTCGACGTCGACGACGACGGTGCGTGCGACGCGCCGCCGACGGACCGCGCCTGGCGGACCGAGGTCGGCCCGGTCCAGGGGACGGTCGTCGTCGATCTCGGCGGGCTCGAGCAGGACGCGTCGGCGTGCGACTTCTTCAGCGCTGAACGTTAGAAGCTGTAGCGCGCGCGAAACCAGATCTCGTTCCCGCCGGCGGCCGGATCGCCGAACTTCGTGTAGTCCTTCCCCAAGAACACCAGGCCCCCGAGGCCCAGCTCGAGCCCGTAGCCGAGGTTGTAGTCGAGCTCGGGAAAGACCACGGCCGAGTAGCCCTCCTTCGAGAAGGGCGAGAACTTGGTGCGTACGCGGCGTCCCTGCGACATGCTCCAGCGCTCCTGCACGTAGCCGGTGAGTTCGAGGATCCCGAAGAGCCGCAGGAGCAGGTCGCCGGAGAGGAAGTGAAGGTCGACGCCCAGAACCAGATAGTCTCCGAGCGTGTTGCGCAGGATCTCCACCGGGCACTGCTCCACCGGACGTTGATCGATCGGGAGCAGCGGGTTGGCGCACTCGATCGGATTGATCCCGGCCCCGACACCGCCCTGGCGGACGCGCTGGCCCTTGGTGATCCAGTCGCCGGCGCCGCTCTCGTCGACCAGGCCGTGCACCCACTGGACGTTCACGTAGACGTACTCGTTGAAGGTGTAGTCGAGGCCGAGTGTCCACTTGGCGTACGGCGTGTCGTCGAGGACCAGCGGGGCGTCCCCCCCGAGCCCGTAGTCATACTCGCCGTCGATCGTCTGACCCGCGATCATGATGTTGTCTTGGAACATCCGGATCCGCTGCTTCCGCGGGAAGAAGACGCCGAGCTCGAGGCGGTAGCCGATCGGTAGGCCCGGGAACTCGCCCGCCAGGTTGAGACCGGCCACCTGGATCTTGGGATAGCCGACCACCACGTCGGTCGCGAGGAGGCCCTGGATGCAGTCCTCCGGGTTGTCCGGGTTGCAGCGCATCTCCATCGTCTGATGCGTGTCGTTCCGGAGCGCCTGAGGGAAGTCGTCGCGGCCGAAGTAGTAGCTGAGCGCCACGTCCTGCTCGAAGATGCTGGTCGCGAACCGCAGCATGTATTGCATGTTGTGAAAGTCGGTCTTGGGGAGCTCGACCTTCACGTCCTCGACCACCGTCGGATAGCCCATGTCACGTGCGACCGCGGCCTCCGAGTGGATGCGCCAGCGCAGGCGATCGTCGAGGTGCGGGAGGCGATCGACGCGGGCGATCGCGAGCGGCGCCGAGACCGGGAGCAGCGCCGGGCGAAAGATGGGCACGAGCACCCCGGAGAGCGTGAACCAGTCCTCGAGAGAGTAGTCGAGCCGCGCCATCAGGTTCGCCTGCTGATCGCCGAAGAGCAGGCGATCCTCCACGTCGTCGGCGTTCAGCGTGTTGGTCGGGTTGAACTGATCGCCGACGCCCCAGGCGACGATCTGCTGGCCGATGCGAAGATCCAGACCCTCGAGCAGATCCTTCGCCTCGAGATACGCCGAGTGAGCCTCGATCCGCACGCGCTCGACCTTGGAGCGATCGGAGAGATCCGACAGCGACTCGACGCCGGTCGAGAAGCCCAGCCAGACCAGGTCGACGTCGACGACCCCGCTGAAGCGCTCGATGCCGGCCAGCGCCTTCAGCTTGAGGATGTGCTCGTTGCGCGAGACGCCGTCCTCGAGCTCGCGGCGGTCGTACCAGTCGCCGACCCCGATCGTCGCGGGCCGGTACCGGATGTTCGATTGGATCGCGCCGCCAAGGTCCAGGTGGAGGCCCTCCTCCTCGGCGCGGGCAGTCCCCGCGGCGCCGGCAATGAAGAGGACGATCCCGATCCGCGCGTACACGAGCCAGTGCTAGGGCACGGCCTCCCAAATGTCGACTTTCTCGACGCGGAGCTTGGTCGGATCGAGCTCCCGGATGAACGCCTGATCCATCAGCGGGATCGGGCCCTGGTGGGCGATCATCAGGAACGACAGCTCCTTGAGCTCCGCGGCCAGCCCGCCCAGGAGCCGGTGCTCGCCGGGGTGGAGGGCCTCGCCGTGCGCCAGGCAGCGAACGATACAACGCCCGGCGTCCACCACGTCGATCACGGCGTCGACCCGTCCGGCGTGGGAGCCCATCTCGAGGACCTCGCCGACACTGGCGAGCGTGGAGCCGGGCAGCAGCTCGTCGAGGATGCGCCGGAGCGCGCACAGCTTGTAGGAGAACAGGCGCAGCTCGGCGTCCGTCTTCGCCTGCGCCATGGCGTCGAACAGCGACGGCGCGCCCTCGGCCGGGTCGTTGTAGGCCGAGCGCAGGAAGCCGGGCTCCGGGTCGTCGCCGGGGACGAGGAGCTCGTCGAGGTCGGCGCCGAAGATGTCGAAGGCCACGCCGAGCTCGTGGAGGATCGCGCGCTGCGCCTCGCCGAGGGCGCGCCGGGAGATCGCGATCTTCGCGGCGAGCGCCAGCGTGGATCGCCGCAGGAAGGGATCGGGCAGCTCGCTGGAGAGCGCCGCGCGCGCGTCGCTGAAGAGCGGAGCGTCGAGGGCGAGCTCGTCGGCCCGCGCCAGCACCCACTCCCACGACACGCCGGAGAACTCGGAGTTGCTCTGGAGGGCCCGGGCGATCCGGTCGAGCGTCTCCTGGGTGAGGGTGCCCTCCGACGCGAGCGCGGACATCAGGATGACGTCGACCATCCGCTTTTGCTGGTTCGAGCCGCCCGCGAGGAACGACAGGAGCCGGCCGGGCATCGGTCGACGATACAACCTGGGTCCGGCGGGTGGTAGATGTTCGGGTGCGTGCAGGTCGAAGACGCGCTGCTCGATCTGATCGGCCGTCGGTGCTTCTCCGCGATCACCGGATCGGAGGGGGAGTTCGCGTTCGCGCTCCACCTCGGGGCGCAGCAGCGCCGGCAGCTGCGGCTCGCGAATCCACGCCTCTCGTTTCTCCAGCGGACGTTCGAGGGCTCGCACATGGTGGTGGTCGAGTGCACGTGGCGGATCGACGGGCCCGACGCCGTCATCGCCTCCTGCTTCGACCGGGCGAAACCCGCCGGACCGCGGGACGATGCGGTCGAGGCGCTGGTCGAGCGGACGGTGGTGGGGGTGCAGCTGATGCGGCCCGGGTTGGATTTGGAGGTTCGCTTCGAGGGCGGCCACACGCTCCACTGCTTCGCCACCGAGGTGTCGCTGGAGAACAAGGCCACGCGCAACAACTGGACCTACTCGTCGCCGTTCGGGACGGTGACCGTGGGCCCCCGGAGCCGGCTCACCTTCGATCATGCACGGCCGGTCCCGGCGCCGACCGACGACGACTGAGCGCTTTGCAGGCCGGGCCGTTTGGGGTAACCGCACCACCGGTGGCCAGGAAGAAGAACAGGGCCGGAAAGGACCTCTCGGAGGTCGCCGATCTCGGCAAGGCGCGCAACGACGCGCTGGCGGCGGCGCGCGGACAGATCCGCACCATCGCCAAGGTGGCGATCGGCGTGGTGGTGGTCCTCTGGCTGCTGGCGGCCGGGTTCGGCAGCGGGCTCGAGACGCGGGTCCCTTACTACATCGCCCTCGCGATCACCGGCGCGATCGGCGTGGGCGCTTTTTTCGTCCGCCGCAACCTGGGCAAGTCCGAGGCGCTCGGGCAGCTGATCGCCGAGGGCATGGATTTGTCGCCCGACGAGCGCGCCTCCCGGATCGCCAAGCTCGCGCCCCAGGTCGACAAGGGCGACATCGGCTCGATCATCGCCAAGGCGCAGCTCCAGATGCACGACTCCCCCCGCGAGGCCCTCGAGACCCTGGAGAAGGTCAACCTCGAGAAGGCCGCCAAGGTGATGGCGAATCAGGTCCGCGGGATGCGCGGCATGATCCACCTGAACCTCGGCGAGGTGAAGGCGGCGCGCGAGCTCTCCGACACCATCCCGCTCGACAAGACGCCCGACCTCAAATCGCGCGCCAACCTGGCCGGCATCGTGGCGGAAGCCTGGGCCCGCTCGGGCAACCCGATTGAGGCCGCCGAGCTGCTCGACAAGTACGACACCGAGGACAAGGACTTCCAGGACGTGAAGGTGCAGCTCCTCCGCGCGCGCGCGTTCGCCTCGGCGCACCAGAACAAGCTCGACCGCATGCGGAAGGCGCTCAAGCAGCTGGAGGAGCTGTCGCCGCAGCTCCTCGCGGTCTTCGTGGGGCAGAAGCGGGTCCACCCGCTGCTTTCGCAGGAGGCGAAGAAGCGGCTGGAGAAGAGCGGCCTGATGCCGAAGACCAAGATCCAGGGGGCGCGCCGCTGATGGCCGGACGCGATCCGCTCGCTGATCTGCAGAAGAACGGACCCAAGCCGATCTACGTGGTGGACGGCGCGGAGCGGGCCCTGGTCGACGACGCCGTTCGCGCCATCAAGGCCGCCTCGTTGCCGGCGACGGCCCGCGACTTCAACTACGACGTCTTCTCCGCGAAGGACGCGCCCGCGATCCGGATCGTCGAGGCCGCCGAGACGCTGCCCGCGTTTGCGGCGCGCCGGCTGGTGGTCGTCGAGCACGCGGAGAAGATCGACGGCGAGAACGCCGATGCGCTCATCGGCTACGTGGAGAATCCGAACCCGCACTCGGTGTTGCTGCTGGTCGCGGATCGCTTCGACGCGCGCACTCGCTTGTACAAGACCTTCAAGAAGTCGGCGGTGGTGCTCCGGTTCGACAACCCCAAGCTGGGAGAGATGCCGTCTATCGTGCGGGCGCGCGCCGAGCGGATCGGCGTCGCCATCGAGGGCCTCGCGATCCGGGCGCTGGTCGACGCGGTGGGGGCCGACGCCACCGCCGCCTGGCAGGCGCTGGAGCTGCTCTCGCTCTACGTGGGACCGGACAGCGGGCGGCCCATCCGGCTGGCCGACGTCGAGGCGGTGGTCACCTCGACCAAGGAGGAGTCGATCTTTGCGCTGGTCGACGCGATCGGCTCGGGGGATCGGGCGGCTGTGCTCGAGGGCCTCCACAAGATGCTCACCGAGTCGCGCGAGCCGCCGCTACGCCTGCTGGCGATGGTGGTCCGCCACTACCGGAACCTCTCCAAGGTACGGGCGGCGCTGGACGACGGCGCCTCGCGGGGCGAGATCCAGGGGCTCGCGGGCGTGCCGCCGTTCATCGTCGACAACCTGATCAAGCAGGCGCGCCGCCTGCCGCTGTCCGCATTGTGCCGCGGCGTGGTCGCGTGTGGAGAGGCGGACCGCGAGCTCAAGGGCGGCCCGCTCCACGACACCCGCGCGATGGAGCGCCTGGCGCTGCGTTTGATGCAATAGCGCGGCCCGTCTGGGCACTCCGGCGGGACGCATGTTAGCGTTTCGACAATGCTCCGGCCTGTCCTCGCCGGCCTGTTCGCGGCCGTGCTCTTCACGGCGTGCAAGGCGGAAGAATGTCCACCGCTGATCGTGGTCAGCGATGCGACCTGCAGCACCACTCAGGACTGCATCGACGACGGCTTCCCCACGCTGAGCTGCGTCGGCGGGATCTGCCGCCGCCCCTGTCTCCGCGATCGGGACTGCGTCCTGCCGGCGCTCGAGTCCGACGATCCGTGCATCACGAAGATCGAGCCCCAGAAGCCCGCGGTCTGCGAGGACCAGCTCTGCATCGACGGCTGCACCGGCGACGCCGACTGCAGCGGCGGTCAGACCTGCAGTGGGGGTCGCTGTGTGTACTTCGCCGAGGGGTTCGAGGATCTCGATCGCGACGGCGCTGTCTCGCTCGACCAGCTGATGTGGAACACGGTGGGCAAGGAGCTCAAGAACCTGCGCACCGCGATCGCCTGGATCGGCATGCCCGGCTGCAACCTGGGCGACACGCGCTGCGCCGGCGTGGCCGCCGAGGGCGATCGCTTCGTGGCGCTCGAGGCGGTGCCCACGCCCGAGAAGGGGACGCCCGACGTGACGCTGACCTGCCGCTCGTGCGCCTGCTGCCTCGACTGCCTGGTCAACCCGCCGCGGTTGCCGGCGCTGATCCCCAGCTGTCCCATCGGCAGCACGATCCCGATCGCATTGACCTGCGAGACCGCCATGCCCGCCAACTGCACGAACGTCTGCAACGACTGCCAGCAGTGCGTCTCCTCCTCGGTGCCGCTCGGCGAGCGCCTGCTGTCGTGCGAGATGGACGCGGCCGAGCGCACCTGCTCGAGCTGTCCCAGCTGCGACGCCATGGCCTGTGAGACCTGTCGAACCACCAGCTGTCCCTCCTGCTCGAACCTCGACTCGGAGGCCTGCAGGAGCTGTGAGGCGGCGAGCTGCAGCGCGTGTACGCCGTGCCGCGCGTGCAACGTCTGTAGCCGCGCGCTCGACTGCGAGCTGTCCGATCCGGGGAGCGCCGCCTGCATCTCGAACCGCGCCGCCTGCGACGCGCAGGGGTCCGACGGCTGCTATCCGACGCCGGTCAACTATCCGCGGGCGCAGCTCACCGATCTGGAGCAGTCGCTGGTGTCGCCGCCGATCGACCTGTCCGCCGCCACCGGTCCGATCTCGCTGCAGTTCGAGTACGTGCCGTTCAACGTCGGGGACCGTTACCGGCCCGGGATCCAGGGCACACCGGCCTCGATGTGGCCCGACGCGGCCCAGGAGATCGTGGTCCAGCTGTGCCCGCGCGATTGCGGCAACGAGGCCAGCTGGAGCGACGCCCTGCTGGTCAACGGCGCCCGCGCCAGCTTTCCGCCCGCCACGCAGCGCGGCAACGGCCTCTCGCTCGGGCGCCAGAGCTCGATCGACTGGGGGAGCGGCCGGCTCGAGGTCGACATCCCCGAGGGCATGCGGACCTCCGAGCTCCGCTTCCGCTTCCTTCCCCGCCTCGACGCCAACGTCCAGGTCGGCGTGGACAACATCCTGATCCGGAGTCGGCAATGAGGAGCTCGACCGTCGCCCTGGTGCTGCTCGCGGCCTGCGGTGACAGCACCGCCACCGTCACGGTGAGCCTGTCGGCCTCCACCGCCGAGGAGCTCAACCCGTTCGATCCGACGACCGGGCTGTCGAAGATCAGGATCAAGGTCGACGGCCCCGATCAGCACGATGACGCGGTCATCGATCTTCCGCTGGGCCAGCGCGAGGTGAAGTTCGAGAAGTTCCCCACCGGCATGGACGTCGTGGTCCGCGCCGACGGCTTCGACGAGTTCGGCAACGTGGTGGCGTTCGGGCGCGAGGATCGCCTCACCCTCGACGGCAACCTGACCGTCACCATCCCGTTCAGGCGCAATCTGGCCTACGTCATCCACCAGGCCGAGGATCGGCCGGCACAACCGGGCGCGCACATCTACCTCATCGACATCTCCAGCCGGACGCTGGTGAAGAAGCTCGCGCTCCCGGGCGCGAATCCACGGGCCCGAGGGATCTCGGCCCGCGGCGGCGCGTCGATGCTGGTCACCTACGACGACGGTGCGCAGTCGTTCGTCGGCGTGATCTCCGCCGACACGGACGAGGTGCGGCCGCTGGCCTTGATGCGTTCGCAGACGATGGCGATCGCCTCGCCCAAGAGCTCGACGGCGGTGGTGGCGGGCGGCGGCTTCATCAGCTTCCTCGACCTGGAGAGCGGCGCCAACGACGTCTACCCGATGCAGGTGGGCGGGAAGGTCCTCGACGCCGCCATCTCGCCCGACGGCAGCCGCGCGATCATCGTGCTCGAATCGGGCCGCGCTCGACGTCGACGTGGTCCGGCGGACGGTGGAGCAGATCGCGATCCTCCCCGATCCGTCGGGCGTGGCCATCGGCCTGGACGGCCGGGTCGCCTATCTGACCTCGAGCACCGAGGGGACGGTCGGGCAGATCAACCTGGCGGGGCAGGACGCGAACGTGATCCAGGACGGCGCCTTCGTGCGTCCCGTGGTCGGGGCCACCTACTCGGAGGAGATGAATGCGGTCCTCGGTGTCAACGTGAACGCCTCGAACGGCGCGTCGCGTGTGATCGCCTTCGTGGTGCTGCCGCCGGAGGGCCTCTCCCTCGAAGAGGGGACGCAGGCGCTCAACTATCCGGCCGGCATCGCCTCGGACGGCGCCGGTCGCCGCGTCATCGTGGTCTCGGTCGGTACCTCGTCGGCGACCGCGGGCCTCACCGTGATCGACACCTTCCCGGATCACCTGCCGGATGGCAGCTCCACGCTCTACCCGCTCGATCCGGACGACACCTATCTGTCGCCGAAGGGGACGCTGCTCAAACAGCGCTGGCGTCCCGCCGCCGTCGCGGTCATATACGGGCGGTGAAGACGCTCCGGGAGGGCGCGGAGGAGGTCGCCCGGCGGCTGCGCGCGCACGGCTTCGAGGCCTACTTCGCCGGGGGCTGCGTGCGCGATCGCGTGCTCGGGATCCCGCCGAAGGACTTCGACGTCGTCACCAACGCGAAGCCCGAAGAGGTCAGCGGTCTATTCAAGCGAACGATCCAGGTCGGCGCGGCCTTCGGCGTCGTGAAGGTGCAGGTCGGCCGGGGTCTCGAGTACGAGGTCGCGACTTACCGGACCGACGGTGTCTACATCGACGGGCGCCGCCCGGACGAGGTGCGCTACTCCGACTCGGTCGAGGAGGACGTCAAGCGGCGCGACTTCACCATCAACGCGCTGCTCGAGGATCCCGACACCGGCGAGATCCTGGACTTCGTGGGCGGCCGCGACGACCTGGAGGCCGGCGTCATCCGGGCCGTGGGAGACGCGAAGAAGCGCGTGGCCGAGGATCGCCTGCGGATGCTCCGCGCCGTGCGCTTCGCCGCCCGCTTCGGCTTTACCATCGAGCCCGACACGCTCGACGCCGTCGCGAGCCACGCGGCCGAGATCGTCGACGTGAGCCCGGAGCGCATCACCGCCGAGCTCGAGGGCATCTGGAGCTCGGCCCGTCCCGGCCTCGGCCTCCGCCTGCTCGACGCGAGCGGCCTCCGCCCGCACGTGCTCCCGTTCCTCCACGACGTGGCGGCGGCGGCGCTCCGCCTCGATCGCCTGGCGTCGCTGGGGCGCGAGCCCGAGCCCGCGCGCTGGATCGCCTGGGCGGTGCTCTTCGGCGGCGCCGCGCTGGCACGCGCCGACATCGATCGAAGGATGCGCGCGCTGAAGCTGTCGCGCGAGCACATCCGCAACGTCCAGCTCCTGGTGGCCGCGCTCGGCGAGCCTGAGACCATCCGGCTGGTGGTCTCGGAGAGCGCACCGCTCATCGCCGACTTTCTCCGCGCGTACCACGGCGATCCCTCGGAGCCCGTCCGCGCCTGGCGTGCGGTCGAGGCCGAGCTCGCACGCGATCCTCTCCCGCCGCTGCCGGTGCTCACCGGCGAGGACCTCAAGGCGCTGGGGATCGCGCCGGGACCCGCGTTCAAGCGGATTCTCGACGACGTCGAGCGCGGGGTGCTGTTCCGGAGGATCCGTTCGAAAGAGGAGGCGGTGCACTACGTTCGCGCTCAGTACTTGAGCAGCTTGTGAATGTGGCGCAGCTCCCAGCGCTTGGCCTTCTCGTAGTGCTCGAACCGCCGCTCGTCGACGAGGAACGCGGGCGTGTGGACGCAGCGGCGCCCGCCCTCGGTCTGCTCCACGCCGTGGACCTCGTGGAGCATCTCGTGGAACACCACCGAGGCCACGAAGTACTCGGGCACGAACGGCTGATCGAGCGCCGGATGGATGCGGATCAGCTTCTGCTCGTCGCAGTACGAGCCCATGCGGATGCTGCTTCGCCGCTGGTTCTTGAGCGCCCGCGTCCAGGTGATCCGCGCCGCGATCTTGGTGTCGAAGTAGCACTCGTTGAGGTCGTCGAAGATCATCTGGAGGTCGTAACACTCGCCGCGGGGCAAGAGCGGCGGGTCGTCGTCCCGCGATCGCTTGATCAGGTGCCGGTTTGCTTCGATCCACTCGTCGATCATCCGGGCCTGACGCTTGGACGCGCGTCCTCGCACGAAGGAGCTGACGGACACGAGCACATCGTTGTCGGCGTCGGCGAAGATCGCGTGGAGGCGGACGTAGAGCACGCCCCGGCGCTCCTTGAACGAGATCATGGTGCTGCGGTTGTCGGTGAGTGTGACGATGACCTTCGGTCCGATGCGGTCGCGGAGCACCCGCTCCACCCGGACCTGGCCCCTTATCGAGACTTGGGCCGTGGGTTCGTTCGATTCCTTGGAGAATAGGAAGCCGAGCTGCCGCATCCCGCTCCTCTTCGTTTTACCCCGCCGATCGGCGGGCGCCAAGGTCGGGGCGATCCGTGCTACACCGGAGGCATGTCGCCGGAGGCGAAGCGTGCGCTCCTGTTGGTCGCGAGGCAAAGCGTCGCAGCCGCCGCCCGCGGGTCGCACGGGCTCGATGCCGGTGATCTCCCGTCCGACGGATCGCTCGCCGCACACGGCGCAGCCTTCGTGACGCTGCACGAGAGAGACGGCGCGGTCCGGGGCTGTGTCGGCACCACCGCGGCGGTCCGGCCGCTGGTGGAGGTGGTCTCTGACATGGCGCGCGCGGCTGCGCTCCGAGATCCACGCTTCGCGCCGGTCGTGCCCGACGAGGTCGCCAACCTCGAGATCGAGATCTCGGTGATCGGCTCGCCGGAGCCGATCTCCGATCTCGAAGACGTCGTGATCGGGAGGCACGGCCTGTTGATCCAGGGCCGAGGATGCCGCGGTCTTTTGCTCCCTCAGGTCGCCTCCGAGCGCCGCTGGCCCGCGAACACCTTCGCCGAGCAGACGTGCAGCAAGGCGGGCCTCGACACCGAGGCCTATCTCGACTCGGACGTCGATGTATTCCGCTTCGAGGCCGAGGTCTTCAACGAGCGGGACGCTTGACGTTCTGCCGCTGGGTGAGCCCGTCGACCGGTCGCATCAGGGCGGCCTTGAGCGCCGGGAAGAGCGTCGCGATCGTCGCCAGGAGCATCGCCCCTGCCACCACGATGACGAGCTCGATCGGACGCACCACGATCGGCAGGTTGTCGAGGTAGTAGACCCGCGGATCGAGCTTGAGCCCGTACTGCTGGAGCACGGCGCAGAGCGTCAGCCCGACGGCCACCCCCAGCCCGCACCCGATGAGGCCCACGATCTGGCCGTCGAGGATGAAGATGGTCAGGATCGACCGGTTGGTGGCGCCGAGCGACTTGAGGATCGCGATCTCGCGTCCTTTCTCCAGGATCAGGAGGATCAACGTCGCCATGATGTTGAACGCGGCGACCACCACGATGATGAAGAGGACGATGCTGATCAGCAGCTTCTGCGAGCGCACCGCGCCGAATAGGCCCTGGTTGGTGCGCGACCAGTCCTTGACGTCGTAGGCGCGCGGATCCTTGGGATCGAGCCGCTCGGTGGCGGCCATCGTCACGTCGTATGAGGTGAGCGGATTCTTGGTCCAGATCTCGAGCCCGGTGACCGTCTTGTAGAGCCGGAAGAAGTCCTGGGCCTCGCGCAGATCGATGAACACCATCCGCGAGTCGAACTCGTACATGCCGGACTCGAAGACCGCCGCGATCCGGAAGTCGACGGTCTGGGCGTCGCCGTCGCTGCCGCCGTAGGGCGAGATGATGGTGATCGCGTCGCCGACGCCGACGTGCAGCGACTCCTGGAGCTCCTTGCCGATCAGGATGCTCGGGACCCGCGGTCGCTTCGAAGCCACCGTGGACGAGTCGGCCATCAGCTTCTCGAACCCGATCTTCGGGAGGTAGCGCGCGAGCGGGGAGGTGGCGCTGACCTTCGGGTCGATCCCCTTGATCGCCACACCCTGGACGCCGCTCGGGCTCTGCGCGATCACCTCGCTGTAGACGAAGGGCGCGGCGTGCTCGATGTCGGGATCCTGGAGCAGCTTCTTCGCGACCTCGCGATGGTTGCGGAAGACGTCGTGGCGCTTGAGCACGATCGCGTGCGCATTGATCCCGAGGAGCTTCTCCAGGAACTCGGCCTCGAACCCGTTCCAGACCGAGGTCACCACCGTCAGCGCGGCCACCCCGACCATCACGCCCGTCACGGTGAGGAACGTGGGCAGGGAGACGCCGGCCTTCCGCCCCGCGCGCATGTATCGGAGCGCGATCGCGATCTCGAATGGGAGCTGCACCCGGACCGAGTAAAACGACGATCACGCGATTTGTCGACCTTGCCTTGCGTGCGCCGATCGAGGTTTGACGGTTGAAGCTTGGAGACGCTCGCCGCCTACGCCGCCGCCATCCTTGCATTGGGCATCCTGATCATGCTGCACGAGGCCGGCCACTTCCTGGTGGCGCGGTGGAGCGGCATGAGCGTGAGCCGCTTCTCGATCGGCTTCGGCCCGGCGCTGGCCAAGCTGGAGTCGAAGGGGACCGTCTACCAGATCGGCGCCATCCCGCTGGGCGGCTTTGTCCAGATCGATGGGATGAGCCCGCAGGACGGGACCGACGCCTCCTCGCCGGCGAGCTACCGCAACCGGCCGTACCACCAGCGATTCGCCACCATCCTCGCGGGTCCGATCGCAAACTACGCCATCGGGTTCGTGCTCCTGTTCGTCTTTTTCGCCGCCTTCAACTACGAGCCGCTCCCCCCGGTCCGCGTCAGCAAGGTCGCCGACGGGTCGCCTGCCGCGCGCGCTGGGCTGGAGGTCGGCGACCTGATCGTCGGTACCTCGAGTGCCGCGTTCGCGGCCGTGGACGATCTCGTGGGCGCGATCCAGTCGAGCGGCGGCGCCCCGATCACCTTCGAGGTCGAGCGGGGCGGCGCGCGCCGGGAGGTCGTCCTGGTGCCCAGCTCGGCGGACGGGGCGCGCTGGCTGATCGGGATCAACTACGACGCCGCCCGGAAGGTTCTCCGCCCGCTGTCGGTCCGCGAGAGCGCCGTCCGCGCGGGCGGCGAGCTCTGGCCGGTCTCGAAGGGTCTCTTCATGGCGTTCGTGTCGCTCCTCAAGCGGGACGGCAGCGTCGAGGTCAGCGGTCCGCCCGGCATGGTCCGGGATCTGTCGGGCCGGCTGAGCCGCAGCTTCGGCGACGCCCTCGCCGAGATCGCGCGCATCTCCATCATGCTCGGCTTCTTCAACCTGCTCCCCATCCCGGGGCTCGACGGCTCGCGGCTCATGTTTCTGCTCCTCGGGATGGTCCGGCGGCGCGACGTGAACCCGAAGGTGGAGGCCGCGGTCCACGCCGCCGGAATCCTGTTGCTCCTCGGGCTGATGGTCGTCGTCTCCATCGGCGATCTTTTGGAGTAACGCTTGACAAGGGCTGTGGTTCACGCGATTCACCCGCTTCCTTTGGAGGAGTGCGCTTAATGCTTACCCTGAGGCTCGCGCGGGCGGGCACCAAGAAACGGCCGGTTTATCACCTCATTGCGGCGGACAGCCGCGCGCGTCGCGACGGTCGCTTCATCGAGAACCTCGGCTACTACATCCCGGGCCGAAACGTCCTCGTCCTCAAGCAGGACCGGGTGGAGTACTGGATGGGCGTCGGGGCCGTGGTCAGCGAGACCGCCCTTCACCTGATCCAGAAGAGCAAGCGGCACGGCAACGTTCAGCCGGCCCCCAAGCCCAAGTATCAGGCCCCGCCGAAGGCGGAAGGGGCCGAAGCGGCCAGCCCACCGCCCAAGGCGCCCGAGAACGCGGTCGAAAAAAGCGAATAGCAGGCGCTCTCGATGAAGGACTTGATCGAATACATCGCGAAGGCGCTCGTCGACGCACCGGATGCCGTCGAGGTGACCGAGTTCGGCGACGACGAAGCGTCCATCATCAAGCTCAAGGTCTCGAAAGAGGATCTGGGGAAGGTGATCGGCAAGAAGGGCCGGACTGCGAAGGCCATGCGGACGATCCTCTCCGCCGCCGCCATGAAGGTTCAGAAGCGCTCCACCCTCGAGATCATCGAGTAGGTGGCCTACGACTACTGCATCGGTCGCATCCTCCGCGCACATGGGTTGCACGGAGCGGTGACCGTGCAGCTGTTCCGCCCGCGGGACCTGACCGGCCACCGACCCGAGAAGCATCGAGAGAAGCTCGCCCTCGGCGAGGTCGAGCACACGATCCGCTCCGTCGAGCCCGTCGGCCCCGACCGCGCCCGGGTGCGCTTCGAGGGCGTCGAGGACCGGGATGCGGCCGACCGGCTCGAGGGCGTCTACGTGTACGTCGATCCGGCGGTACCTCCCCGCGCGCTCACCGATGATCTCGACCGTCTCTTCGGCGCGGACGTCGTCGATCGGAGCGGGGCGCCCATCGGGGAGATCGTCGACATCCGCGACAACGGCGCCCAGCCGCTCCTGGTGGTGGGCGAGGAGGAGATCCTGATCCCGGCCCCGTTCCTCGTGGAGGTCCGAGCCGGGGCGAGGACGACCGCGGTGGTCGATCCGCCCGAGGGCCTGCTCGAACTCGCGCGGGCCGATCGGGACTGACATGCGCATCGATCTGATCACGCTCTTCCCCGAGCTCTTCCAGGGTCCGCTCGCGGCGGGCTTGGTCGGCAAGGCGATCGGGTCGGGCCTGGTCGAGATCGGCTACGTCGATCCGCGCGCGTACACCCACGACGCGCACCGGACCGTCGACGACGCACCGTACGGCGGCGGCGGCGGCATGGTGATGAAGCCCGAGCCGCTCGCCGCCGCGATCCGCGAGGCCAAGGGCCGCGGCCCCGGTCCGGTCCTGCTGATGTCGCCGCAGGGCCGCCGGCTGGCGCAGCGCGACCTGGTGCGCTGGGCCGGCCTCGAGCACCTCATCCTGGTCTCGGGACGGTACGAGGGCTTCGACGAGCGCGTGCGCGGCCTCTGCGACGAGGAGATCTCGCTCGGCGATTTCGTGCTGACCGGCGGCGAGTACGCGGCGCTCGCCATCGCCGACGGCGTCATCCGGCTCCGGCCGGGCACGCTCGGGAACGAGACCTCGCCGCTGACCGACAGCTTCTTTGCGGGCCTCCTCGAGCATCCCCACTACACGCGCCCGCCGACCTTCGAGGGCACTCCCGTGCCCGAGGTGCTGCGCTCCGGCGATCACGCGAAGGTCGAAGAGTGGCGACATCGCGAGTCGCTGCGGCGCACGCTGCTGCGCCGTCCTGATCTGCTGGTCGAGCGGGGCACGACGGAGGAGGAGCGGTGCCTCCTGTCCGGCTTCGGGCGGCCGGTGCCCGACGTGGTGCTGGTGGTCGGCTTCGCGGCGCCGCCAGCGGCGCAGGCCCTCGAGGATCTGGCCAGGCTGGCGGCGGCGTTCCGCATCGAGGCGCACCTGGTCGGCCCGGTCGATGACGCCCTCGGCAGCGCGCGCACGTTCGAGGTGCCACTGCCGCTGCCGAACGCCGAGCGCCGGAGGCTCGCGCGGAAGCGGCAGCCGGCCCCGACGTTCGTCGTCGATCCGCGCCGTCTCTGCCGCCCGCTCGCGGATCCGTCGGCCCTCACGGGTCTCCGGGTCGCGGTGACCACGAAGGGAGAGGCGCCGGTGGTGGGGCCGTCGGCGCTGAGGGCTCGCAGCGAGCGGATCGCGCTGCTCCTCGGCCCGACCGGCCTCGCGCCCGCGCTGCGCCTCCCGCCGCTGCGGGCGGCCGCCGAGGTCCAGGATCTCCCCATGTTGGCGGCGGCGGCGATGACGCTGGATCGCCTGCTGGGCGAGGGCGGCTGACGTTTTTCCTTGACCGCGGGGCCGCCCGCGACGAGAACCACGCCTCCGGAGCGCACCCATGAACGGCGTGATCGACCGAATCGAATCGGCCTACCTGAAAAAGGACCTGCCCCACATCCAGATCGGGGACACCGTCCGTGTCCACACGAAGATCAAGGAGGGCGAGAAAGAGCGCATCCAGATCTTCGAGGGCATCGTGATCCGGTGGAAGAAGGGCGGCATCTCCTCGTCCATCACCGTTCGCAAGGTCTCGCACGGTGTCGGCGTGGAGCGTATTTTTCCGCTCCACACGCCCACCGTCGACAAGATCGAGGTCAAGTCGCACGGCCAGGTGCGGCGCGCGCGGCTGTACTATCTCCGCAATCTCTCCGGCAAGGCAGCGCGCATCAAGGAGCGCTCCAGCACCGGCCCCAAGCGCGACAAGGCGTAAGTCCCGGGCCCGCTTGCCTCCTCCGAGCTGCGTCGAGGTACGAGACGCACCGACGTCACGATGTGACGTCGACTCTGTCCCAATGGTAAGAGCTGAGACGGAACGACATGTTCGTCGTCGAGCTCGCACTGCAGGGGATGAGAGGCTTCCCACCCCTGGTGCGGATGGAGCTGAAGCCGGGCCTCAACGTCTGGCGCTGCCCCGACTCCGCCCTCCGGTCGTCGTTGATCGACGCGACCTACCACGCGTTCTTTCCTGATCCCTCCCGCGGGAGCGCGACCGCCCATCTGGTCGGCGGCGACCCGTCGCGCATCGCGGTGACGTTCTTCGGCCGCGACAAGATCACGTATCGCATCCTCCGAGACGCCGCGAACGGCGCCACCAAGCTCTACAAGTTCGAGAACGACAAGTACCAGATGTTCACCAACGTCGCGCAGGAGGCGGCGCAGTACCTCAGGGTCCAGCAGCGGATCCCGGACGAGGTCGGCTACGAGCGGCTGTTCGTGTTCAGCCCGCAGACGATGCCGTCGCGCGGCGCCAAGGCGCGGAGCCGGAGCGGGGCGCTGATCGTCGCGCCCACCCAGGAATGGGCGCCCTCGGGGCCGGGGATGCCGCAGGAGGGACCCATGTTCGGCGCCCCCCCGCGGATGATGAGCAACGCCGGGCCGCCGTCGTCGCTCCCGCGCAGCGTGTCGGGCTTCGGCTCGTCGATGAACATGACGAACGCGCTGGTGCTGTCGGAGATCGAGGCGTCGAGCCAGCGGGGCGCCGAGCCGGCCCCGGAGGCCCCACCGATCGACCTGGAGGAGAAGAAGGCGCAGCTCATCGAGCTCCGCAACGAGTTCCAGGCGGCGCAGCGGGCCGAGCAGGCGCAGGCCGAGCTGGATCAGCTGAACCTGCGGCGCTTCGAGCTGACCGAGAAGGCCGAGCGGGTGAAGAAGATCGAAGGCGAGCACCGGCGGCTCACCGAGCTCTACGAGAAGTCGTCGGACCTTCGCGCCCTTCCGCTCGGCTTCGCCACCCGCATCGAGCGCTTCGAGGAGCTGGAGAAGAAGCACGTGGCGGAGCGTACCCGCGCGTACGAAGAGGTCTCCGCCCTCGACCAGGAGGTGCGGGCCTTCTCGGTGGTCGCGCTCAACCGGGATCCGTACTTCGTCGGCGGGATCCTGGCGGCGGTCGTGGTCGTCGCGCTGGCGATCCTCCTGCCGATGCCCGCGCTCGCCTGGCTCAACGTGCTGGCGATGGTCATCGCCGCCGGCGGTGCGTTCCGGTACGTGGGCGACCTCGAGCAGAAGCACAAGCTGGGGATGCGCCATCGCAGCGCCGGCGATCGGCTGGAACGCATCGAGCGCCAGCACGGCGACGACACGCGGGCCGCGCGCGATCTGATGCAGAAGCTCGAGATCAGCAGCCCGACGGAGCTGCTCGAACGCGTGCGCGGCTACGAGAAGCTCCAGGGACAGATCCGGGTCGCCGAGGAGGCGCTCCGCCAGCTGATGGGCGATCCGGAGATCGCGGCCGCGAAGACCGAGCTCGATCAGCTCAACCTTCGCGTCGAGGTCCTGGAGAGCGAGATCCTGGGCGCCACCTCCGTCGTCTCCGCCGACACCCTGTCGAAGCGGATCCGGGCCCTCGAGCTGGAGCTGGGGCCGAACGCGCCTTCACCCGAGATCGTTCGGCCGCCGCCCCAGCGGCGCACCTCCTCGAGCTTCTTTCCCCCGCCGGATGTCCTCCCGCGGGCCGACAGCACGCTCTCGGCGGATATCCCGGTGGTGCCGCCCTTCACCGAGTCCGGACAGACCGCGCCCGCCCCGGTCTCCTCCACCCGGGTCTCGGTGCGCCCGGCCCAGGTCCAACGGGTCACGGACGACGAGGATGGCTACGGGTCGGGATACGGCGGCAAGAAGGGACCGAGCCGAGGCGGCGGCGCCGGCTTCTCCTCCTCGAGCCCCGGGTGGTTCGCGATCGGCTACGGCGGCCCGCCCGGCGCGCGGGGCGGCAGCGGCCTGGGCGGGTACGGAGGCTACGGCGAGGACTCGGGCGGCGCGATGGCGGCCGATCGATCGCGCGATCTGTTTCATGTCGCGATCGATCTGCTGTCGATCGAGGTCGACGATCTGGCGCAGCGGATCGGCGTGCGGCTCGGGCAGTACCTGACCGCCTTCACCGACAAGACGTATCGGGAGGCCCGCTTCGGCGCGCGGGGCGAGCTGACCGTGATCGACCCCGAGGGCGAAGAGGTCCGGTACGGCGAGCTCACCGACGAGACGCTCGACATGGTCGACTCGGCCCTCCGCTTCACGCTGATCGAAGCCTGCCTCACTCAGGTCCGGATCCCGGTCTTGTTCGACGATCCCTTCAAGAGCTTCCCGCCGAAGAAGCGGAAGCTCCTCGGCCAGATGCTCGGCTACCTCGCGAACACCACCCAGGTGGTGGTCCTGACCGAGCAGGACGACATCGGGGGCCACGAGCTCAGGATCGGATGACCGCGAGGCCGGGGCGCTCGCTGATCGCCTCATGCCCGGACGAGTACTCGCCGGTGAAGCACGCGTTGCAGAAGGCCCGCTCGGGCAGTCGGTCGCCGACCGAGCGGTGCAGGCCGTCGGCGCTCAGATAGGCGAGGCTGTCCGCGGTCAGATACTCGCGGATCTCTGGGACCGTGTGGCTCGATGCGATCAGCTCCTCGCGGGTGGGCGTGTCGATCCCGTAGAAGCAGGGGTGCGTCGTCGGCGGCGAGGAGATCCGGAAGTGGACCTCCACGGCGCCGGCGTCGCGGAGCATCTTCACGATCTTTCGCGAAGTAGTGCCGCGGACGATCGAGTCGTCCACCACCACCACGCGCTTCCCCGCCAACACCGAGCGCACCGCGGACAGCTTGAGCTTCACGCCGAAGTGCCGGATCTCCTGCTCGGGCTCGATGAAGGTGCGCCCCACGTAGTGGCTGCGGAGCAGGCCATGCCGGAAGGGCAGGCCGGAGGCCTCCGAGAAGCCGAGGGCTGCGGGCACGCCGGAGTCGGGCACCGGGATCACCAGGTCCGCCTCGGCCGGCGCCTCCCGCGCCAGGTGCTTGCCCATCTCGTAGCGCGCCTCGTAGACGCTGCGCCCGAAGATCGTGCTGTTAGGACGCGCGAAGTAGACCAGCTCGAACACGCAGGCGCGACGCGGGCTGTTGGGCGCGTGGACCAGGCGCTCGCTCTTGAGGCCGTCGCCGTCGATACAGACGATCTCGCCGGGCTCCACCTCGCGGACCAGCTCGGCCTCGATCAGGTCGAGCGCGCAGCTCTCGGAGGCCAGCACCCAGCCCTGCCCGTGGCGCCCCAGGACCAGCGGCCGGAACCCCTCCGGATCGCGGAGGCCGATCATGCCCTCGGGCGTCATCACCAGCAGTGTGTAGGCGCCCTCCACCTGCGCCAGCGCCTCGCGGATCCGATCCACGAACCGCTTGGCGCGGGAGCGGGCGATCAAGTGCATCAGCACCTCGGTGTCGCTGTGCGAGGAGAAGATCGCGCCGTCGCGCTCGAGGTCGGTCCGCAGCTCGTCGGCGTTCACCAGGTTGCCGTTGTGGGCCAGCGAGAGCGACCCCTTGATGGTCTCGATGGTGAACGGCTGGACCGCCTGGGCGCTCGGGCCCCCGGAGGTCGAGTACCGGACGTGGCCGATGGCGGCGGGGCCGTCGAGCTGCTCGAGCCGGTCCTCGGTGAAGATGTCGGCGACCAGACCCATGCCTTGGTGGCGGGCGAAGCGGTGCCCCTCCCGGGTGACGGACACGATCCCCGCGGACTCCTGGCCGCGGTGCTGCAGCGCGTGGAGGCCCAGATACGTCAGCTTTGCGGCCTCCGGATGGTTCCAGACGCCGAACACCCCGCACATCTTGGGAGGGATGACGCGCGGCCGCGCCGCCTCGGTCAACGGAAATCCGAGCCGCGTGATAAATAGGGCGCATGCCCCCGACCTACGGCGGTGCCGCGGCACGGGACCCTTCGCGCGAGGACCCGGATCTCACCGAGCGCTTCTCGGATCGGGCGCGTGCGCTCTTCTATGCGAGGCTTGCGTTCCTCGGAATCGGGCTGGCGGTGCTGGCGGTGCCCTCGTGGTCGAGCTATCTGGGCACCACCAGCTCGACCGCGTTCATCATCTACTTCGCGGTCATCGGCTACTCGGTCGCGAACTTCCTGCTGATCGATCACCCGCGCTTCGGCCGGCCGCTGACGTTCGTGACGCTGGTCTTCGACCTGACGGCGCTCGCGTCGATGATCATGCCGAGCGGCGGTCTCAAGTCGCCTCTGATGGCGGCGCATGTGCTGTTCACCATCTTCCTGGTGCTGCTCTTCCCGCGGATCTGGTCGGTGGTGCCCGCGCTGTTGATGCTGCCGATCGTGGCGCGCCTGGATCTGATCTTCCAGGAGGGCGCCATCGTGGCCCAGGGGCTGTTCCTGGTGGTCTGGTACACCACGCTCGCGATGATCGCGGCGTACGTGCTCCTCTATCTGAGCGCGCGCGACGAGAAGCGGAGCCGCCAGCTCAAGATGCTGTCGAAGGCGCACGAGGCTGCGATCATCACCGAGGAGCGACTGCGGCTGTCGCGCGAGATCCACGACGGCCTGGGCGGAAACCTCTCCACGCTGATCATCCAGACCGAGTTCATCCAGCGCAAGGCGAAGGATCCGGAGCTCAAGCTCGAGATCACCGAGCTCAAGTCGCAGGCCGAGGAGGCGATCGAGGAGCTCCGGCGCTCGCTGACGATGATGCGGCGCGACTTCGACCTCCACAAGGCGCTCGAGGACTACGGCATGCGCTTCCAGGAGCGTTCCCGGGTCTGGTGCGCGGTCAAGGTCCGGGGACGGATCCGCCGGCTCCCCTCCGAGATGCAGCTGGCCGTCTTCCGGATCCTCCAGGAGTGCCTGACCAACATCCAGAAGCACGCCAACGCGAAGAACGCCGAGGTCCGCCTCAAGTACGACGGCGACATGGTCTCGCTGATCGTGCGCGACGACGGCCAGGGCTTCGACGCCTCCACGCTGCGGCGCGGCCATTACGGCCTCACCAACATCACCGAGCGTGCGAAGAAGTTCCGGGGCACCATCGACGTGCAATCCGCGCCCGGAGACGGCACGACCATCCATGTGACGCTGGTGATCCCGGCCGAGGGCTCCCACGTCGCCTTCTTGCCGGACATGGCGGAGGCCTGATTCAATCGAGGCGCGCCCCCTTGGCGGAAGCGGTAGACGCAGGCGACTTAAAATCGTCCGCCGGAAGGCATCCCGGTTCGAGTCCGGGAGGGGGCAATCTCGCGGGATCGGGCCTGGAACGTCGGCGGGTCACCGGCCGGCAGGTCGGGGTTGACCTGACCTTTCCCGAAGCCGAGTCTCTCGGCCTGTTTGGGCGCCGATCTGGTCACTCTCATCTTCGCCGTCGCGGGTGGGCTGCTCCTCTTGAGCGAGCTGTTCGCCCCCGGCCTCGTCGCGCTCTTCCTGGGCGTGGCAGCGCTGGCGGTGGCGGGGATGCGCTGGGTGGGCGTCATCGACAGCGTGGTGGTCTCGGTGTTTGCGTGGATGGGGCTCTCGACCGGTCTCACCATCTCGCTCCGAAACATCGTGCGGAAGCGGCTCCCGAGCGTCGCGTGGAAACGGCTCACGGACGAGAACGTCCAGGCCGTGGGGCGGGTGGTCGAGGTGCTCGAAGAGGTCACCGAGGAGGACGGGTCGGGGCGCATTCGATATCAGGGGACGACGTGGCCGGCGACCAGCGTTCACGGCGTCATTCCCAAGGGCGGCCGCGCCCAGCTCGTGGTGCGGCAGAATCTATCGTGGCTGGTGGAGCCCGTAACCGAGCTTCCCGAGGGGGACTGACATGGATTGGGTGTTCTTAGCTTTCACGATCGGTTTTCTCGTCGTGATCTTCTTCGTGACGAGGACCTTCATCGTCGTGCCGATGCGCGAGACCGTGGTGAAGGAGCGGCTCGGCAAGTTCGCCGGACAGCTCACGCCCGGCTTCCACTTCATGATCCCTTTCGTGGATCGGGCCGCGTATCGCCAGGAGATGCGGGAGCAGGTCATCGACATCCCGCCGCAGACCTGCATCACCCGCGACAACATCCAGGTGGAGGTCGACGGCGTCGTCTATCTCAAGGTGGTCGACGCCGGGAAGGCCAGCTACGGCATCGGCAACTACCGGATCGCCAGCATCAACCTGGCGCAGACCACGATGCGCTCCGAGATCGGCAAGCTCACCCTCGACGAGACCTTCTCCGAGCGCGAGCAGATCAACGATAACATCGTCCGCGAGATCGACAAGGCGAGCGATCCGTGGGGCATCAAGATGATCCGCTACGAGATCCGCAACATCACGCCGTCGCCGCAGGTCATCCAGACGATGGAGAAGCAAATGGAGGCGGAGCGGAACAAGCGCGCCGCGATCACCGTGTCGACCGGGCAGCGCGAGGCGAAGATCCTGGTCTCCGAGGCCGAGCGCACCGAGGCGGTCAATCTCTCCGAGGGTGAGAAGCAGAAGCGCATCAACGAGGCCCAGGGCCGCGCCTCCGAGATCCGGCTGCTCGCGAACGCGCAGGCGGAGAGCGTCCGGTTGATCGCCGGCGCGATCCAGAAGCCGGGCGGCGACCTGGCGGTGAAGAGCCAGCTGATGGAGCAGTACCTGACCGAGCTGGGCCGGATCCTGTCGGTCTCGCGGGTGTCCGTGCTGCCGACGCAGGTCGCGAGCCTGCGCGGGCTCATGGACGGGATCGCCCGCGTCGCGGACGGAATGGGAGGCAAGCGATGACGACGATGATCGCCAGCGGAATCTGGGTCCTGATGTTCCTCTATACGGCCGTCAAGTTCATGCAGTGCCTCCGGATGGTACCGACGCAGCAGGCCTACATCGTCGAGCGGCTCGGCAAGTATCACCAGACGCTGGGCCCGGGCTTTCACATTCTGACGCCGTTCCTCGACAAGATCGCGTACATCCGCGACCTCAAGGAGGAGGCGATCGACGTCCCGCCGCAGGACTGCTTCACGAAGGACAACGTGAAGGTGGAGGTCGACGGCATCCTCTACATCAGCGTGGTCAACCCGGAGAACGCCAGCTACGGCGTCACGCACTACAAGTTCGCGGCGATCCAGCTGGCGCAGACCACCACGCGCTCGATCATCGGCACGCTCGAGCTCGACCGCACCTTCGAGGAGCGCGACGTCGTCAACGCCCGCGTGGTCGGTGTGCTCAACGAGGTCAGCGCCGAGTGGGGCATCCGCGTGCACCGCTACGAGGTGAAGAACATCGTCCCGCCGCTCACGGTCCGGGAGGCGATGGAGCGGCAGATGGGCGCCGAGCGCGATCGACGCGCGACGATGGCCCGCGCCGAGGGCGAGGCGCAGACGCGGATCAACGAGTCCGAGGGCCGGATGCGCGAGATGATCAATCGCTCCGAGGGCGAGATGCAGCGGCGCGTGAACGAGGCCGAGGGCAAGGCTCAGGAGGTCCTGGCGCTGGCGCGTGCGACGGCCGAGTCGATCGAGAAGGTAGGCCTGGCGCTGTCTCAGCCCGGCGGCATCAAGGCGACCAACCTGCGGCTCGCGCAGCAGTACGTGTCCAAGCTGGGCAGCTTGGCGCAGCCGCAGACCACGGTGATGTTGCCGTCGGATCTGAGCGGCGTCGACGCGCTCCTCGGCGCCGTCACCCTGGGGGAGCCCGACGGGCGTCCGGTCCGGTCGCGGCTCGGCGACACCGTGCCCGCGGCGCCTGCGCGCGGAGACTGACGCCGATCGCACGCCGTGCGCGCCCGTGTCACACTCCGCGACAGGGCGCGGCCTCGGGTGACGGCGCCTGTGTCACGATCCGAACGCTTCGTGCATGATGCGAGGCGCGTGAACGCCTGGGACGAGAGCCTCAACCGCCTGAACGACGATGCCTATCTTTGGTGGCCGATCGACTTCATTCGGCCGAAGAAGCACGCGCCGATGACCGCGCGCGTGGTGCTCGTGATCGCCGTCCTCTACGGCGTGCTCGGCGGCATGATCGCCAACATCGTGTTTGCGCTGGCCGGGAGCGGTCTGGCCCGCCAGCCGTACATCCTTCCGCTCGCCGTGCCGGCGGCGTGGTTCGTGGTGCATCGACTGACCCTGGCGCGCGCCTGGAACCGCCGTGCGGCCCGGCTCGCCGCCCACCGCTCCTGACTCCGTGCTGGCGCAGCCCCGCGTCGACAGCTCGCAGCTCGCAGCCGTCCGGCTCGGATCGAACGCCCACGCGGAGCGCTCAACGCTCCTGCTCGACCTTCGTGCGGAATCTGTAGAGCATCCGGCTGATCTCGTCGATCTCGGCGATCAAGCGCCCATTTGGTCACGCCTCTCTTGGCGCAGGTCTCCTCGCGTCGCGAATCAGATGCCCAGGAGGGGCACAAACCGCTAAGCTCCGGCCGATGTTCGAGCGCGACTTCCTCATGCGCGAGGTCAAGCAGATCGTCGAGCTGATCGCGAAGATCGCGCGGCTCAAGAGCGAGTCGAAGCTGGAGGCCGCGCTCGGTGAGATCAACGCGGCCTACGATCGGCTCGGGATCAAGAAGAGCATGCTCGACTATCTCGACGCGGGATCGCTCGCTCGAATGATCGGCTCTCCGGAGGCGCTGGCGGCGGTGGGAGCGTTGATGGCGGAGGAGGCGGCGATCCTGGAGGCGGAGGGCGATCCGCGGGCCGAGGCCAAGCGACAGCGGGCGGAGGTGTTGATCGCCGCCGGGACCGTCGATCAGGGCTGACGTTCGCGATCGAACACGCAGGCCGCGTGACCGAGCACGGAGGGTCCGTCCCGGAGCGCCGTCGGCGTGGGCCGCCATCCTCGCGAGAGCCGCGCCTCGAGGAGCTCGTCCGCCGTCGGCGGGTGATCCCACACGGCGACCGCCGTGACCGCGCCGAGTCAGGTGGTGTCGAAGACCAGGTGGGTCTCGCCCTCGTGGCGCACCACGACGTCGTGCGTGTACTCGTCCTGAACCACCACGTCGACGATGGGCTTCGGCGGGGTCGCGGCGCCGGCCCACCGGATGACGGCCTCCAGGGTTCGAAGCGGCGGCAGCTCGGGCATCCTTCCACCAACCCGCGCCTGGGCGCGGGCGATTCCGCTCGCCGTCGAAAAGACCGGAGGCCGGACTCAGTACGCTCATGGGGTGCACCGGAGCGATCGTGTATGTTCGGGCGTGGTGAGCGACGCCGATCACGATCTCCGGCTAGAGGAGGCCATGAGGCGTGAACCTCGAACGGTCGGGGCGCACATCGACGACGGCGTTCTGCTTCGATACCGGGCCCAGCAGCTCGACGCGGAGACGGAGCGCGGGATCGACGAGCATCTCGCCACCTGTAGTGAGTGTCGGGCCCTGTTGCTGGCCCTCGCGGAGCCGGTCGCGGAGAAGCAGCGCAGCTGGGCCCAGGCCGAGCTGAGCGCGGCCCGCCGCGGCCGGTGGATCGGGCTGGCCGCGGGCCTCGCCGCGGTGGCGGCGGTGCTCCTGTTCGTCCTCCTCCGCCCGCCGCCCCGCGACTTCGCCGAGTACCGGCTCGACGGCCTCCACGGCCTGGTCAAGGTCGAGCGCGCCGCCTCCGCGCCCCAGACCGATCGCGTCACCCCCGACAGCCACATCAACCTCCGCCTCCTCCCGCCCGAGCCGAAGGACGAGGTCCTGGCCGCCGGCGTGTTCGCCGTGGCCGGCGGCAAGCTCACCCGCGTCCCTGCCCAGATCCGCCAGCGCCGCGGTGTCTTCGCCGTCGAGGTCGGTGGACGTGACCTCTTCGGGACCACGTACGGCCCGCGCCGGATGGTCGTGGTGCTCGCCGGTGACGAGGCTGCGCTCGCAGCCCTCGACGGCGCCTCCGCTACTTCCTCGGGTCCCGGCCTCCGCGCCTGGAGCTTCGATCTGACCTACGAAGCCGGAGGGCTCGAGTGAGCGAGGACGGCGCCCTCGAGCTGATCCAAAAGGCGCGCGCCGGCCAATCCCAGGCGGCCCGCGTCCTGGTGGAGCGCCTCATGCCGGTGGTGCAGGCTCGCGTGCAGCGCCGCCTCGCCCGCACGGGCGGCCGCATCGGCGCCTACGATCGCGACGACCTGGTCCAGGAGATCTCGGGTCGCCCTGGTGAAGGACCAGCTCCGCGTCCTCGGGGCCTATGATCCCACCCGCGGCGCCAGCCTCGAGGGCTACGTCGGCATGATCGCCGAGCGCGAGCTCGGCAACATCCGCCAGAAGGAGCTCGACGCCCAGAAGCGCAAGACCAACACCCTCGCGATCGCCGTCGATCGGATCGATGAGGTCGCCCGCTCCACCGACTCCCCCGAGGAGAACCTCGAGGGCCGCCGCCTCTCCGAGCAGCTCGGCGTCTACCTCGAGGCGCAGCTCCCGCCCAAGGGGCGGATGATCTGCCGCTACGTGTACGGTGATCATGCGCCGATCGAGCGGATCTCGGAGATCCTCGGCGTCTCCCGGCAGGTGGTCTACAACTGGCAGCACCGGATCCGGAAGCTGGCGCAGGAGTTCTTCGAGCGGCAGCGCGCGGCGACGTGAGATCGGGCTCGGGTGACGGAGGTCCGCCGCGGGTGCTAGACAGGCCGCGTGTCCAAGCCGTTCGCGCTGGCACTGCTCCTGGCGGTTGGATGCGACCGGTGTGACGGGACCGCGATCTCTCTCGAGGATGTCGAGCTCCTCGGCTATCGAGAGCTCGCTCGGCGCTCCGACGGCGTCCTCGTCTACGTGTTCGACGAGGCCTGGTCTCCGCGGCTCCGGATCGATGCACCGCCCAACCTCGAGCTGGCGCTGGTTCTTGCGACCGCGGACGAAGAGCGGCGGGTTGCCGAGTCCGGTCGAAAGCGCAGGGATGATCGCACGCTGATCTCTTACCGGCTCCCCACCGAGACGCCCGCGATGGGCGATCTGACGCTGGTCGCTCGAGATGCGCAGGGCCGTCCGCTCCAAAGCTGGCCGGCGCGCTGGGACGGCCGGCCCTCGCAGCGGCCCGAGGTCCGGGCGGTGGTCGAGCTTCGGGAGACCGACCGCGCTGCCGCGATCGAAAGGGCGATGGCGTCGTCGGATCCGTGGGTCTGCAGCGAGGCGGTGGCGACGTACCGCTTCGGGAACCAGCTCGACGCCGCCATCACGGCGACGATGCATTGCGCCGAGGTCGCCGGTGCCGCCGGGCTCGTCACAGAGCAAAGCCGTCATCTTCGGGCAGCCGCATACATGCTGCGCGAGCGACGCCGTTATCGGGAGTCGATCGCGCTCCTCGACCGAGCCGAGCGAGAGGATCGCGAGGTGGGCAACGCGCGCGGCCTGCTCTTGGCCGATTACTATCGCGGCACGATCGGGTGGGTCACCGGTGACTACCGGGCGGCGCGACTCAACCTGGCGCAGGCCATCGATCTGGGGTGGCGGCTCGGCTACGACGCCGACGCCGCCAACGCTCAGAGCGCGCTCGCGCTGTGGTACCTGGAGCACGGATTGGTCGACCGCGCGCTCGAGCAAGCCGAGCTGGCGGTGCGCGTTCTCTCGAGGCCCGAGTCTTCTCCCGTCTGGCACGCAGTGGCCGAGGAGGATCTGGCGTGGGTGCTTGCTTCGGCCGCGTGTGCCCGCGACGACGCGCGCTGTCTCGCGCGCGCCCGCTCGCTCCAGTCCCACGCGCGGGACGTCTTCGAGCGATCCCGAGAGGCAGGGCAGCTCGCCATTGCGCGCCTCAACCTCTCATACCTCTCGTTCCTCGAAGGGGACCTCGAGGCGGCCAAGTCGGAGCTCCTGGACCTCGACCCGGCCGCGCTCGGAGCGCAGGAGGTCTTCCGGCTGATCCTCTCCGCGGAGGTTGCGCTCGCGGAAGGATCGAAGGCCGAGGCGGTCGAGAAGGCCCGCGCGGCCGTCGACGCTGCCCGCGCGGCCAGAGAGGTCGACTATCGGTGGCGCGCCGTCCAGTCCCTCGGCCGGGCCCTCGAGGCGTCGGGTGAGCGCGACCAGGCGATCGAGCAGTACCTCCACGGGGTCGACCTCGTCGAGGAGAGCGTCCGCAACAGTCCGATTCGAGAGGGACGGGCGGCCTTCGTTCACGAGCGCCGTGGCCTCTATCAGGATGCGGTCGCGTTGCTGCTCGAAGGCGGTCGCGTCGCGGAGGCCTTCGCGATCGCTGATCGGTCGCAGAGTCGGGTCCTCCGCGATCTCGAGCTCGATCTTCGCGCCTCGCGGCTCGATGAAGAGCAGCGAGCTCGATTCCTTGAGCTCCTGGAGGTCGGCCGGAGAGGACGGGACGAGCTCGCGCGCGCCGCCGCGCAGCAGAGCGTCCTCGTGGGCACCGAGCTCGCGAAGGCCCGGGCTCGCCAGGCCCAGCTGGCGAGAGAGCAGGCTTCGACCTTCGAGTCGATGGTCGAGCTGCTCGACCAGCACGCCACCCCAGCGGTCTCGACGGCCCCGGCACCACGCCTCGAGGACCATGAGGCGCTCATCGAGGTCTTCGAGGGTCGAGATGCATCCGCTCTTCTTTCTACGTGACCGCCTGCGAACGCAGGTGTTCGACCAGGAGCCGGACCTCCTGAAGACGCTGAGCGCTCGCGATGACGTCGCCCACCTCTACGTGGTGGACGGATCGGATCAGCCGCGACTTGCGGCGACGACCCTCGTCGCCGGGCAGCCCCTCTTCGCCCGGTTCACCATGAGCTATCTGCCGGCGGCGTCGTTCCTGGCGGAGCTCCCCGATCCGCACGTCGGCCCGCCGTTGGTGGTCGTCGATCCAGGCTCCGATCTGCCAGCGACTCGAGCCGAAGGGCTCGCCGCCGGCTCGCGTCTCTCCCAGCCCGAGGTCCTGGTGGGTGCGAAGGCTGATCGACGTTCGGTTCTGAACGCGATGCAGAGGGATCGGTCGCTCTTTCACTTTGCAGGTCACGGCGTGCTCGTCGGTGCGGATCCCTGGGCGGCGCACCTGTCGCTGGCGGGTGGCGACGAGCTGACCGTGGAGGACATTCTGCTCGCCCGAGGCCATTCGCGGGTTGTGGTGTTGAACGCCTGCGAGGGGGGGCGGGCGGTGGGGCCCGAGCGGATGAGCGTCGCCCACGCCTTCCTGCTTGCGGGGGCCCGCACGGTGATCGCGGCGAGTCGGACGGTGGACGATCGCGGTGCTCAGCGGATCATGACCGAGCTGTACCGGGCCGGGCTGGCCGAGGATCCGATCAAGGCCGTTCAGCGGGTGCCGGCGAGCTGGGAGATGCTGCGGGTCTACGGGCGGCCGTGATTATTGCTGGAGAGTGATGATGGACTGATCGAGGCTCTGCCTGCCGTCGAGAGAGGTCACCACCAGGTTGAGAAAGACGCTGCCGGAGTCGCCGGCCATGACGTTCTGGACGGCGCCCTTGCAGGCCGGGTTGCCGTGGCAGGGATCCTTGAGGTTGGCGTTCTTGACCACGACCGTGTGGCCCGGGATCCATTGACCCTCGGACGAATAGATGAGGAGGTCGAGGCTCGCGATCTCGTTCTTGGCGTCGTCGTAGACGACCAGTCTGGGGCCCGTGAAGGTGACGCCATTGGGGTCGAAACCCGCGCTCAACCCGGCCGTGAGGTCGAGCGTCCCGATCGTCAGGTTGGCGACGCGGCCGGGGCAGTCCGGGCAGGCCGTCGAGCCCGGCTGAGATCCGATGCTCCCCGCCGAGAAGCGATCGAGCGCCGTCTCGTTCGACGGAACGCCGGGCGGACAGGCGCCGTTGCCGCAGATGTCCACGCAGCCCGGATCGGTGGGGATACAGCTCGAGCCGCCGTTCGGGCACTCGATCTGCTGGACGAGCGAGCTCGGCCAGAACTGGACCGGGCTGTAGCTCGTGCATGCGTCGACCAGGCCGCACTTCGAGAGGGCGCTCGCACATCCGGAGAGCGTGGTCGGTCCGATCGGATGGTTCGGATCCCCATTCTGGGCGCACTTCAAGAGGGTCTCGCAGGCGATCGCTTGGTCGAGGCGGGCGACGTCGAGCCGACGGATGGGCGTTCCGTCGCTCCGCGCGCGGCAGGTCGGATCGCCGGTCAGGTACAACAGACGGGCGAGCGTGTCGCTGGAGAGCGCAGGCTGGTGCTTTCCGGCGATGCTCGCTTGCGCGTGGGCGGCGGCTCCGCTGGCGAGGGCCGCGGATACGGAGCTTCCGGAAAGCTCGCTGGGAAACTCGAAGAACTCGTCCAGCCCGAAGTTGGTGTTGCACTGGACCCCGTGCTCGTCCCCCGGAAGCGCCGGGTTGACCGCGAAGACGTTCTGGCCGGGAGCGACCAGCGCCGGCTCGACGTCCGCGAGGGCGAGGCCGGAGGGACGATCGCGATCGTCGACGGCGCCCACCGCGGTCGTGATGGCCCATGGTGTGGTGTACGAGAGATGAGCTCGCCGGCAGCTCGAGAGGTCGTTGTAACCCGCTGGGAAGAAGTTGAACGGGAGGACCAGCGGAGCGCCATCTGCGGGCTGACACGGTGAGGGCGGGACGCTGCTGCTGAAGAACACCTGGGGGTCGTTGATGTGGCCGGCCCGGTTGCCCGCGGAGGAGAAGCTGGAGATGGCGCGGGTGCCTTGCGCGTCGAGGTGGCGGGCGACGTCGAGCACGTATCGGATCGGCTCGCCGAACGCGTCCTCCACCGCCGTGCAGACGTTGAGGGTGATCGGATTGACGCTCTGTACCAGCGCGGTGTGGGTGAGCTCCGGCGGGAACCCGAAGCTGAGGTTGAGGATCAAGGGCGAGGTGCCGTCATAGATGGCGGCGTCGATGGCCTGGGCGATGCTCCCTCCGGTGGCGACGCCCTGTTGGTCGATCACGCGGTAGGACCGCAGATCCACCTCGGGGGCGAGGTGGCGGATGAACGTCGCCATGGCCGAGCCGTGGAAGTGCGGGTTGGCGTCGTTGTTTGTGGCGATGCCCCCGGACGTGAATTGGCCGCCGTCCGAGATCGCCAGCGTCGTCGCGATGCCGGCCGGGATCTCGCTGTCGATCAGCGCCACCCGGACCTGCGAGACCGGTGAGATTCCGGGTGCGGCGGCGGGAACGCCCAGCCGGGTCCATTGCCAGGTCTGACCGGCAGCGGTCGCGTAGGGTGCGAGGCTCATCGAGCTCGCGTCGCACTCCCGACCCATGCGGACGGTCCCGCTGGCGAGACCGGCGACCTGGGTCCGAAGGTCGTTCAGGACGGTGCAGATCTGCTCATGGAGCACGGCTCTCCTCAGCCCCGTCCCGTCGACGAACTGCAGTCGATAGAACCGACGGTCACCGTCGCTGCGCCAGCTCGAGGCGCGGTGGGGGAGCACTGGCAGCACTTGCACGTGCAGTCCGGCCAGGGACGCCAGACATGTATTGTCTGCACAAAACCAGCTCGGCTGGAGGATGCCGTTGACCACGCTCTCGAGGTTGGACGTGAAGGTCGAGGGGAAGGGGTCCTCCCAGAGCGGACGGTCGAAGAAGAACAGATCGTCGCGGCAGGGACGCGCCGAGACCGGAGGGGGCGGGTTGGGTCGATGGAGCGCGCTGGAGGCGACCGTGTCCTGATCCGGGCCAGCCCCGCATCCTGCGGCCCAAAGTGTGATCCCGAGCGCACCCCAACGAATTCTGAGCACCATACCGTCTCCTTCCGAGCCCAGGCATCAGCAGATGCTGTGCCACCCGCGTGTGCACGGTGTACTTGAACGCGTCCGGAGTTCTTTTTTTCCTCCCTGCTCGTACTGAATCCAGCCGCCGGTCTTTTCTCACCCGTTGCACGCCCCCCAGGCCTCATTCGCCTGCTGATAGCAGCTGCTGCTCTGCTGGCCGCACGCCTGCTGATCGTCCCCGCGCGCCAGGCAGGACTGATACCCCCGCTGGCAGCGGTCCTGATCGATGAGGTACGTCCGATAGCACAGCTGCTGCGGCATCAGCCCGTCGGCGCAGATCCGCTCCACGTCCTGGCAGGGGTCGACCGCGTCGGGATCGGCCATGTCCGGAGGGCAGCCGTGGTCGCGCGTGCAGGCACCCGCGTCGATGATGCTGTCGGACAGCGAGGGCACGTCGAGGTAGCGGTCGACCGTCTCGCGAGGGAGCGAGGTCTCGCAGGTCAGCACGACCTGCTTCGGGTCGGCGAAGCGCTCCAGGCACGCGCTGATGCACATGGGCTCGAGCGGCTCCACGGCCGGGTTGCAGTCCGAGTAGAAGCGGCAGGTGTCCCGGCAGTGCTCTTCGGGCGTGGGCGGCGCGCAGGCGGCGAGGAGGAGCGCGGCGGCGAGGAGGCGGCTCACGGGAAGTGGAGGGTGCTCTCGCCGGTGCCGTCGACGCCGGTGCCGAGCTCGACCCTCTGGACCAGCGGATCCGCGTTGTTGGTGCTGCGCCAGATCGCGTCGTCGACCTTGCCGTCGATCGGGTTGCCCGAGAACGTGTAGCCGTCGGTGCCGCCGGCGTCGATGAAGACGCCGATCGAGGGGACCTTGCGCTTGGCGCTGCCGGGGTCGTCGCCCTCGAGGAGGCCGGCGCTGCCGATGCTGTAGAGGCTGGCAGCGGCGTACTGATCGTCACCGGCGTTGTCGACCAGGACGCCGATCCCGTTCGAGTTGCCGGAGCCGACGGTGATGCGCGAGCCGAAGTACATGTCGTCGCCGGACTCGTCGATGAGGAACACGGCGCTGTAGTCGTGGGCACCGGCGATCGTCACGTTCACGCGGGGGAGGTTCTGGCCGTAGGTGTCGTTGCCGCCGCCGTCGAGGAGCAGGCCCAGCGAGTAGTGGGCGGCGGAGGCCATCCCATACCAGAGGGAGTCGTAGGCGTCGTCGCCGGACTTGTCGGCGAGGATGCCGGTGCTGAACCAGAAGCCGCCGCCCTGGGCGAAGACGCTGCCCTGATAGCGATCGGCGCCCGCGCCGTCGATCAGGATTCCGACGCCGCCCGACATGAAGGCGCGATCGGTGGTGTCGGCGCGCCGGCCGAAGCCGTAGCCCTGGCCGAGCGTGGTGTTGGCGCGGCCGGGGCGCTGGCCGCTGAAGTAGAGCGGATCGCCGCCGACGGTCGGATCGCCCGGATCCATCAGGTAGTCGTCGTCGCCGTCGGTGTCGTAGATCAGGCCGACCGCCTGGGCGAACGCGAAGCCCTGGGCCATGGTGTACGCCTCGCGGTGATCGTTGCCGCCCAGGTCGAGCAGCAATCCCAGCCCGAACGCGCCTGCGCCCTGGGCGACCGCCTCGGCGAGATAGGTGTCGTCGCCGCCGTCGTCGATCAGGACGCCCGTGCCGAAGATGCCGCTGCCCTGGGACATGCGGAGCGACTGGTAGTGGTCGTTGCCGCCGCCCAGATCCATCAGCACTGCCGTACCCATGCGCCCGCCGCCCTGCCGCGGGGTCTCGCTGAGGCTGATGGGGCCGTTGTCCATGTCGGGCGTGCTCCGGGGCTGGTAGCGCCCGCCGGCGTCCGAGGGGAGGCGCGCACCGTCGAGCATGTCGGGGACCTCGACGTAGCCGTAGTGGTCGTCGCCACCCAGATCGATGAGGACGCTGACCGCGTTGCTGCTGCTGGCGTTTCCGCCGGCCGGGACGCGGTAGGTGTCGTCGCCGCCCAGGTCGAGGAGCACGGCGAAGTCTCCGCCCGCCTCGGGATCGCTCGGATCGTAGATGCCGTTCTCGCCATCTCCGATCGCGATGCGTCCGATCGGCGTCGACTGCGAGAAGAGGAAGCCGGCGGTGGTGGCGGTGGTGGCGGTGGGGACCGCGGCGAAGCGGGCGAGGTCGGCGTCGGCGATCGCGTCGAGCAGATCGACGGCGCCGCCGTACATGTCGTCGTAGCCGAACGTCTGCGTCAGCAGTGTGCGGACCGAGCTGTTCGCGGGCGCGAGGCCGAAGCCGTCGCGGCGCGGGGCCACGAAGGCGGCGCCGTAGTCGTAGAGCTGGCTGACCTGGGCGGCGTTGCCGAGCGCGTGGGTCCGAGCCACATAGGCGCGCTCGACGCCCTCGATCACGGTGGCGATCGCGATCTGCAGATCCATCGGGACGTCGGCGGCGTCGGCGCGGAGGGCGGCCAGATCGGGCGCGCCGCCGGCGGTGGTGATCAGCGCGGCCACGGCCTGCACCAGCGGTTCGGCCACGTCGATCGGCTGGGCGTCCTGCCGCACCGGCGGATGGTCCGCGAGCTGGGCCATCCGCTCGATCATGCGGGCCGCCTTCGCCGCCGGCGAGGCGGTGCCGTCGGCGGCGGTGTCGAGGTCGGCGATCAGGCGCTCGGCGAAGTCGGGGGCGCGCAGAGGCTCGTTGTGGACCGCGTCGTAGAAGGAGAAGCGGTAGGGATCGTTCTGTACGTCCGGCGGGACCAGCGTCCAGGCGAAGACGTCGAACAGCAGCGAGCACGGCGTCAACCCGACCTGCATGAGCGCCTCTTCGAGCAGATCGCGGGTCCCCGGCGCGCTCCCGGGGGGGAGGCGGCTCGCGTGGCAGGCGCAGCGATCGCTCAGACACACGTCGCCCCGGTGCGTGGTCCGGCAGGCGCGCTCGGCGTCGCATCCGGAGGCGGCGTCGCAGGCGAACGCGCAGACGCCCGGCAAACTGGGCTCGCTCCGCACGCAGATCGATCCGGGGAGCTCGCCGCAGTCGGTGTCGACGGCGCAGGGCCGCTCGCCGACGTCGTCGGTGCGCGCGCACATCTCCGCGGGCGCGACGTAGGTGGGATGGCAGACGTCGTCGCCGTCGTCGCCGGGGCCACACGCCCAGCCGGCGGGACAATCGGACGGCATGGCGCAGGCGATCGTGCAGTAGCCGAAGTTGTGGAAGTCGCCCTCGCAGTGATCGGCGATCGGGAGGCAGGCCTCGGCGTCGCCGATGCAGCGGGAGCCGAGGCCGATGCCACCCAGGCAGCTCGCGATCGGCGGCACGCAGAAGTAGGCAGGCGTGGCGCCGCCGCCCGTGACGTCGAGACACGTGAAGCCTTCGGTGCAGCCCTCGAGATCGGTGTCGCAGCGGTCGGAGCAGAACTGCTCGCCGGTGGACGCGCGCAGGCAGAGGGCCGCGTCGCAGGCGGCGCAGTCGGCGCAGGTCACCTCCGAGAAGCGGTCGGGCAGCACCGGGAGCGGTCCGGCGTCGATCGGTCCGGTGTCGACCTCGCCGGCGTCGGGGACCTCGGCGTCGGGCGCGAAGCCGAGGTCGGGCGGGCCGCTGTCCTTTTTCTGGAGGTCGTCGTCGCTCCCGCCGTCGCAGGCGAAGGTGGCGAGGGCGAGGGCGAGGACGGCGAGCGGTCGCACCACGGAGACTCTACCGTCAGCCCGTACCGCCCAGGCTGTGATTCGTCTCTTCCAGATCCGGGGCCGGTGCTTCCAGGACCGAGCGCTTGAAATAGACGATCCGGTAGTTCGCCTTGTCGAGCAGCACGCTGACCAGCTCCCAGCCCTTCTCCCCGTGGAGGCCCAGGATCTCCTCGTCCACGTCGTAGTTCGACGCGGGGAGCACCAGGACCTTGTACTCGAACGTGGTCATTCCCCCGGAGGCTAGCCGCCCTTGAGGATGGCGTCATCTCCGTGGTCGGATCGGGCCTCGAGGGCGCAGGACGCGGTGTTAGATCTCCACAATCACGTGCTTTTCGGCCTCGACGACGGCTGTCGCGCGCCCGCGGAGTCCCGCGCGCTGGCGGCGGCGGCCAAGGCGGCCGGGCACGCGGGGTTCGTGGCCACGCCCCACATCCGGCCGGGGATGTTCGACAACGATCCGGATCGGATTCCGCCGGCGGCGGGACGAGACGGCGCCGCTGGTGCGGGCCGAGGGGCTCGAGCTGTTCCTCGGCGCCGAGTACTACTTCGCCGGGGAGCTCCTCGAGGCGGCGCGCAAGAAGACGCTGCTGACGCTGGGGGAGTCGAGCCGCTACGTCCTGATCGAGTTTCCGCAAGACACCTTGCCGATGCGCTGGGAGCAGGTGCTCTTCGAGATCCGCACCCGGGGGTACGTCGCGGTGATCGCGCACCCGGAGCGATGCGCCGCGGTCCAGCGCGACCCGGACGATGTGCTCGAACGCCTCACCCGCACCGAGGCTCTCCTCCAGCTCGACCTGGGGAGCCTGATCGGTCACTACGGGAAAGCGGCGAAGAAGACCTCCGCCCACCTGGTGAAGCGCGGCGCGTATCACGTCGCCGCGTGCGACCTACATCGCCCCGAGGACGTGGCGGGCATCGTGGCGCCCGCGCGCGCCGAGCTCACCGCGCTCCTGAGGAAGGGGAAGAAGCAAGACAGGTTGACACTCCTGTTGGAGGTCAACCCACGGCGGATCGTGGCGGATGCAGCGCCTGACACGATCGAGCCCTTGTGAGATCATGAACCCGTGACGATGCGTCCGGCCGAGCGGCCGATGCCGCCCGAGCGAATCGGGTCGGCCACCGCCAAGATCGGTACCATCCAGCACTTTCGGTGGCTGAAGAACATCGTCTTCGCCACCCTGATCCTCAACGTCCTCGACGCGGTCTTCACGATGGTGTGGCTCTCGACCGGCGCGGCCACCGAGGCGAACCCGGTGCTCGCCGACATCGCGGAGCACGATCCGGGTCTCTTCGTGACGGTGAAGTTCCTGCTGGTGGCGCTCGGCTCGCTCCTGTTGTGGATGAACCGCAAGCGGCCGGTGGCCGTGGTGGGGATCTTCGTCGCGTTTCTCGTGTACTACGGGATCCTGATCTACCACCTGCAGGCGATGAACCTGCACCTCTTGAGCCGCCTCCCTATTTGGTCACGGTAGCGGTGAACGTCCCGGCGTTGCCGCCGTCGTCGGTCACGGTCAGCTCGAGGTGGTAGTCGCCGGCCGGGCCGCCTGCGATCGCCGGTGCGTCGACGCGGAAGCGCGCGCTGGTGTAGCTGCCGGCGGGCGACCAGGTGGGGGCGCCAGCGTCGTCGAACCCCGTGAGGCGGTCGCGGGCCTCGGTCACCTGCTCGAGCGTGGCGGTGCCGTCGATCGCCTCCGCCGCACCGCCCGCGGGACGGACCGTGCCGGCGACGCGCACCATGCTGCCGATCGGAACGGCGGCGCCGACCGCCCCGGGTGTCTCGATCGATCGCATCAGGAACGCGTTCAGCAGCGGTGGATCGGCGACGCGACCCTCGATGCCGTCGGCCGTCGCCGCGACGCCGTAGACGTGCAGCTTCTTGGACGCGACCACCTCGAACGACCGCGACGCGGTCTCGTAGTTGGTCACCGCGCCGTTCTTCAGCGCGAGCCCGTGCACGGAGAGCCGGTAGCGTCCGAGCGGGAAGTCGCGGCGCTCCTGCCAGCGGACGCGCCAGCGGTGCGAGTCGCAGTTCTTCCGCGAGCAGTGTCCCTCGTACATCACGATCATCTCGAAGCCGCTGTCGTCGTAGAGCAGGCCCCCCGGCTTGGTGACCGGGCCGAACGTGCCGCCGTCCTCCCGCTCCAGCACGATCACCGGAAGGTCCAGCCCTGGGTGACCGCCCGACCAGGCCAGCGTCACCTCGTCCAGGCGCTCCACCTCGGCCGGGATGTCCTCGAGGATCTCGGCGGGGTCGCCCTCGGTCTCGGTGAAGGGCACGGTCTGCCGCTTCTCCTCTGGATCGACCCAGTACATCGGCTTCAGGTTGCCGTTGGGCGGGAAGGTGCGGGCCTCTGGCTCCTTGGCCAGCTCGGCGGCGATCTGGACCGAGCTCGTCACCAGGTAGGGCGCCAGCTTCCAGCCCCAGATGTCGCGCGACGGCTCGTAGCCGCCCTGGAACCAGTCGTCCTCGTTGAGCAGGTAGAAGTGGTGATCCTGCGAGTAGCCGAGCGTGACGGCGTCGGTGACGCCGGGGATCGCGTCCTTCACCCGGGCCGCCGCGTCGCGGCCGAACTGCGACACGGGCTCACCGGGCATCGTCGGCAGGGCCAGCGTGCCCAGGCGCAGGACGGAGAGGTGCGTCTTCTGGAACTCGGGTACCGGATAGCCGCCGGTCAGACACTCGATGCCGAACACGCAGGCGAGGTCGCCGTCGGAGAACGCGGTGCTCGGGTCTTCGTCCTCGAGATAGCCGTCGACGCACTGGAACGCGCCGTAGCGGAAGTAAGGCGGGGTGTCGTCGCAGCTCACGTCGGAGTCGTAGAACTCGCCGTCGCCGTAGCCGAGGATGTCGTGCGAGATGGGAATGCGGCCGTCGAAGATCCCGACCTGGATCTGATCGCTGGTCTGGATCGCGTCGAGCTCGGGCTCCATCACGTCCCAGGCGCGCCGGCCGATCACCTGGAGCTGCTCCGCGTGGGTGTGTCCGCGATCCCCGCCGGAGGGCGACTGATCGCCGGCGTTGCCCTGGAGATAGAAGCCGAGGATCGGGTGGCCGTACTTCCGGCTCGCCTCCTCGGTGAGCGCCATCTCCACCCCGGTGCCGGCGTCGCCGGTGATCATGGGGTTGTCGTAGTCGAACACCGTCCCGTGCATGCCGAAGTTGGTGAGGAATGCGATCGGCTCGCCGCTGTCGTCGTCGACGCGCATCAGGAGCATGCGATCGTCCTTCTTCAGGTAGCCGGGGAGGTTGTCGTTGCGGTTGCGGCGGTCGTGGTGGATGCGATCGTCGGGATCGAAGTCGTCGAGGACCACGTACCCGAGGCGAGCCGGCTGGAGATCGTCGAGGGCCATGACCACGGCGTCGGCGTACGTGGTGGTCATCCGATCGAAGACCTCGTAGCTGAACTCGCCGTATCCGAAGAAGCCGAACGCCAGGCCGTCGACCAGGTGCCACCAGCGCGCCGGCAGCGAGTGGCTGTGGTTCGCGGAGGTGATCAGGTCGTCGAGGATGTTCACGCCGGTGCGCTCCTGCACCTTGCGCGCGGTGTCCGCGAGCATGAAGTCGGCGCTCCACGAGGTGGAGATGCGGAGGAGCACGGCGGTCTCCTTGCCGTCCGAGAAGACGATCGCGCGGGCGTCGGGCCGATCGAACCAGGCGTTGCTGCCCCCGAGCGTCTCCTGGTACGGCGTGCGCGGTCCGATGCGGCTGCCGTAGCCGGCCATGCTCACGCCCATCGGAAAGTCGAGCGGGACGCGGCCGAGGCCCACCATCAAGCGGCCGCGCTCGCCGCTCGGGAGGGGAGCGCCGTCGAAGGCGACCGGGTAGGGCGTGCAGACGCCGTTCAGGCAGTAGCCGTCGGAGGCGCAGTCGTTGTCGGTGACGCAGACGGGGAAGCAGCGGTGGCTGGCCTGGTCGCAGATGCACCGGTCGTCCGCGCAGATGGGAGCGGTGGCGCAGTTCGCACGCTCGAAGCAGGAGACCGTCGGATGGCACTCGCCCAGATAGCAGACGCCGTCATGGTCGCAGTCCGAGTGATAGCCGCATTTGGCCTTCTCCGGCGGCTTCTGTACGTCGCTCTTGCAGGCCGTGGCGGCGAGCCCGACGAGCGCGGCCGCCCCTGCCCAGATCCCGAGACGCATGGCTCCTTATGGCCGCCCGGCCGCCCCCGCACCATCGGATGCGAGGACGAGCGTCCACGGTCAATTCGCTTGCCAGGGCAGTCGGGGGGAGACATGCTCGCTGCCCGCATGAGCGTTTTGTACTGTCACAAGTGCGGCAACCAGACGGAGCTGATCGACAAGGTCAAGCGCGCCGACACCTGCGAGCACTGCGGCGCCGACATGCACGCCTGCAAGAACTGCAAGTTCTTCGATCCCTACGTCCACAACCAGTGCCGGGAGTCGACGACGGTCTGGGAGCCGGACAAGGAGAAGGCGAACTTCTGCACCTACTTCGTCCCGCGCGAGGGCGAGGCGGAGGAGTCCGAGGATCGGGATCAGGCCCTCTCCAAGCTCGAGAACCTCTTCAAGAAGAAGTAGTTTGCACCGATTGCGTCAGGTGATAAGAGCGTCGGCCCGAAGCGGTGGGGTAGCTCAGTCGGTTAGAGCGAGGGTCTCATAAGCCCTAGGTCGCCGGTTCGATTCCGGCCCCCACCACTGTTCTCCTCGTGGAGGAGGTCCGCTACATCCGAACGCCCGACGGGGCGCGCCTGGCGCTCACCGAGATCCTCCACGGCGCACCGAAGGAGGGGCCCCGGTTCCTGCTCCTCCACGGCTTTGCCCAGAACCGCCTGGCCTTCACGCTCGGTCCGCTGCCGGACCTGCTGATCAGGCGCGGGGCCCGGGTGTTCGTCGGCGAGCTGCGCGGACACGGGCGGAGCCGGAGCCCCGAAAGCGGTGCCCGCCACTCCCTTGCAACCCACCTTGCGGTCGATCTGCCGGCGCTCATCCGTGAGATCGGCGCGCCGCTCCACGTGATCGGACACTCGATGGGCGGCCTGCTCGGCTACGCGATGCTGGACCGGCCCGAAGAGGGAGCGCTCGCATCGTTGACCACCATCGGGGCACCGGTGTTGCTCGGGCGCGGCCGCATGCTGGTGCGGTTGGCGGCGATCCTGACCGGCCCGCTCGGACGGCTCCCGGTGGACGAGCTGCCGATGGATCGCTTCCTGCGCCTGCTGTCCGTCATGCTCGCCCGGCCCAGCGCGACGGGCTCGATCCGCGCGCTCCAGCGGCTCACACGCCTGGCATCGCCCGAGCACGCGCCGCCCGCGGCCATCGAGGCGATCCTGGGTCACGCGGACCCGGCGTCGCCCGTGGTCTTCACCGAGCTGGCGCGGATGGCGATGGCGCGGGAGCCGACCGTGGCCGGTGTGTCGATCGTTCGCGCGCTCCTCTCGTCCCCGATCCCGGTGGCGACGGTCGTGGGGAGCGAAGACATCTTCGGCGGCCGTCTCGCGGTGGCGCCGTTCGACGTGCCGGCGCAGGCCGGCCCCCGCCTGGTGCTCGAGGTTCAAGGCGCGACGCACGTCGACCTTACGATCGGGCATCACCTTCCCGAGACGGTGGCGCGCCTGTGGCCGTTCCTCACGGAAGGGCGTTGACTTCGCGAAGGGCTTACCGTAGTCCACGAGGCTCCCACTGCGAGGGTGGCGGAATTGGTAGACGCGCAGGATTCAGGTTTCTGTGTCCGTATGGATGTGGGGGTTCGAGTCCCCCCCTTCGCATCGAGCCCCTGTTAGACGGAGCACCGGCGCCCGGTGCAGCTCTACACCAAGATCCTGATCGGAATGGGCGCCGGGGTGGTCCTCGGGCTGCTCTTCGGTCCCAACTCCAACATCCTGCCGCAGACGGGCGTCGAGCTGGGCCCCGACGCCGCCGTCCTGGATCAGCCGGACGGGCGCGCCGTGCCGCAGGCGGTCGGGCTCTCGCGGGCGTCGGTGATCGAGGCCCACGACGACTGGATGCAGATCGAGTGGACGCTCTCTCCCGCGGACGTCCTCCGGCTCAAGACCAAGGGGGTCGAGGCCAAGACGCACGTCCCGCTCGAGGGCTGGGTGAAGGAAGGCCCGAGCGTCCGCCGCTTCGCGCCGCTCGGCGAGACGCTGATCGACTCCACCGACTGGATCGGCCGCCTCTTCCTGGCGCTCATCAAGATGGTGGTCGTGCCGCTGGTGTTCTTCTCGCTGGTGGTGGGCGTGGCGTCGCTCGGCGATCTGCGCGCGCTCGGGCGGCTGGGCGGCCGCACGCTGGTCTACTTCATGGGCACGACCGTCGCTTCGCTGATCATCGGGGTCACGCTGGCGAACCTGATCGAGCCGGGCCGGCTCCTGTCGGAGGGCGATCGGGCGACGCTCCTCGCCAGCTACGGCGGTGACGCCGGATCGGCGGTGGCGCGGGCCGCGTCGGCGCCCTCGACGATCGACACGCTGGTCGGCATCGTCCCCGCCAACCCGATCGGCGCGCTCGCCTCGGGCGACATGCTCCAGATCATCTTCTTCGCGCTGATGCTCGGCATCGCGCTCACCATGCTCCAGGCCGATCGCGCCAAGCTGGTGGTCGACGTGTTCGCGCGTCTCAACGACGCGATGGTGATGCTGGTCCACGTGGCGATGCTGCTCGCGCCCTACGGCGTCGCTGCGCTCCTGTTCAAGGTGGTCGGCTCGACGGGCTGGTCCGTTCTCCTGGCGCTGCTCGTCTACGGCCTGGTGGTGCTCGGCGGTCTCGCAATCCACTTCGTCTTCGTCTACGGCTCGGTGGTGCGCTTCGGCGCGCGGCTTCCGGTCTTGAAGTTCGTGGGCGCGGTGAAGGAGGCGCTCCTGGTCGCGTTTTCCACCTCGTCGTCCTCCGCGACGCTCCCGGTGACGATGGAGGCCTGCGAGGACAACCTCAACGTGTCGCCCAAGGTGGCCAGCTTCGTGCTCCCGCTGGGCGCGACGGTGAACATGGACGGGACGGCGCTCTACCAGGGGGTGGCGGCGGTCTTCATCGCGCAGATCTACGGCATGCACCTCTCGATGCTCGACCAGGCCACGATCGTCGTCTCCGCGACGCTCGCCTCGGTCGGCGCCGCCGGTGTCCCCGGGGCGGGCATCATCACCATCGCCACCGTCCTGACCGCGGTCGGCGTCCCCACGGAGGGCCTGGCGCTGATCCTGGGGGTCGACCGCCTGCTCGACATGTTCCGGACCGCCACCAACGTCATGGGCGACGCCACCGCATCGGCGTTCATGGCGCGGCTCGAGGGTGACAATCTCCGGATCATGACGGACGCGCAGGATCGTGCGGATCCCCACCGGGGCTTCGAGCGACGGCTGGAGAGCGGGACGCACCCCGTCACGGTGGAGGCTACGTCCGCTGGCTCCTCGGAAGCTCGATCACGAACGAGCACCCCTCACCCGGACGATTGACCACGCGGATTGCACCGCCGTGCGCCTCGACCGCCTGCTTCACGATCATCAGCCCGAGCCCAAAGCCGCTCCGATCGTCGCCGACCTGCACGAACGGCTGGAACAGCCGCGAGGGCAGATCCTCGGGGAGGCCACCGCACTGATCCTCGACCTCGAAGAGGATGTGGTCCTCCCGATCGAGCGCCCGGATCCAGAGCCGCCCGCCCGCGTGGGTGAACTTCACCGCGTTCGTGATGAGGTTGGTGAGCGCCGAGAGCATGAGCTTCGGGTCGACCTCGACCTGCAGCGGCTCGACCTCGACCTCGATGGCCAGATTGCGGCGGTCGGCGGCCATCCGCACATCCTCGATCGCGGCCTCGATCAGCTGCGCGACGTCGATCGTCTGCGCGTGAAGCTGCGGCTGTCCCTGGAGACGGGCCTCGACCAGCGAGTTGTCGACCAGCGACGAGAGCTGAGCGAGCGCGCGATCGACCCGCGCCATGTAGGGTGACGGGGCCGCGCCCTGCTGCGACATCAACGCCAGCCCCAGCCGCGCCGTGTGCAGTGGGGTGCGGATCTCGTGGGCCACGAAGGAGAAGTGGCGCGCCGTCTCCTCGGCGATCTGGCGGTCCCGCTTCTTGGCGTACTCGGTGACCGAGTCCGAGGTGCCGCGCCCGATCAACCGCACCAGCTCCTTGGCCTCGCGCATCGAGACCCGCAGCTTCTCGGCCTCCGCCATCTCGAGCACCGTCTCTCCGACCAGCGAGAACTCCTGTGCCAGCCCGCCGATGTCGAGACCGATCTCGACCCGATGCCGGCCATGGGATCGCGCGCTCGCGCTCTTCGGCCACTCCTCTGGCGGCGTCTCGAGGCACTCGGCCAGCTCGTCGAGGAAGCCGGGCAGGTCGTTGATCAGCTGGGGGCGGACATCCGCGTCGAGCGCGAGGCGCTCGGCGACGTTTCGCACCCAGCGACCCATGATCGCGTCTCGATTTGCGCGAATGAACTCTCCCAACGACACGGGCGGGACGAACGCACACGGCGTGCCGCTCGTTCGCGGCGCGTTCGCCCGCGCGCCGATCGGTGGCCGGTGCGTGCTGCCTCAGTGCTGTGCGGGCAGGCCTCACCTCACTCGAAGCTGAGCCCGCCCTCGACCGCCGCCGACGCCAGCGACAGCTCGCCCGTCTCCTGTTCCACCAGACTGAGCAGCCCGGCCCCGGCGGCGCCGAATCGCTCCTGGATCCTGCGGATCGCACGGCGTGCGCTCTCCTTCACGGCGCGGTGGGTGAACAGCCCGCCGGCACAGTCGGTGAGATGCTCGATCGAGGAGAGCGTACCGACCAGACCGAGCGTGTAGGCCGACGCCAGCCGCACCCGCAGGTTGGGATGGTGGAGCAGCTCGATGAGGTCGCTCTCCACCGAGGCGTCGCCGATCGCACCCAGCGCGGCGACGGCGTCCACGAGCAGGTCGTTGCTCGGCCGCGGATCGCGCAGCATTTCGAGCACCTCGGGGAGCAGCTCGCGACGCTCCGAGGCCGCGATCGCACGAAGGGCGGCGCTCACCACGCTGGTGAACGGCGAGCTGAGGAGCCGCGAGAGCGTGTCCTCGACGACGGCGCCCCGATAGCGCATGGCCAGCTGCCGGATCGCGTACAGCTTCAGCGCCACGCTGACGCTCGGCTCGTCGATCGCACCGACGATCTGCGGCAGGCCGTCGACCCCGCGTCCCAGCGCCGCCGCCAGACGCACGACCGGGTCGGGATCGGCGCTGGCGATGGGGAGCGCGGTGCGTGCCTCGGGGGAGTCGGGGAAGTATTCGAACAGTAGCTGGAAGCTCTTGCGCCGGATGCCGTCCACGGGGTCCGCGAGGTTCCGGTCCAGCGCCCGCGGAATGGCCGCGTCCTCGATCATGAGCGCTTCGGCGAGATCGCAGAGCATGTGGAGCACCCCGATCAGACGGCGCTCGCTCGCGATGTGGCCGAGCTCGCGATGCGTGATGCGCCCATAGCCGACCGCAGCCCCGTGCATGCCGACCGCGAGCCTGACCAGCTCGCGCGTCTTCTGATCCAGGACGGCGGCGAGCCGCACCTCGTTGCCCTGTACCACCGTGAGGGTGTCGAGGGCCGCGTCGCCGGTGGACAGCCCGCTCCGCTCGCGCTCCTCGAGCATCCAGCCGGTCCGAAAGCGTCGCCGCATGCGGAACGTCATCGGGATGTTCTTCGGATCCTCGAGATGAAAGCGCGTCACCTCGGAGAGCCCGCTGCTCGTGCCCATCTGGGCCGTCTCGACGCGGATGTTGACCGACCCGATCGATCCGTACATCCGCAGGTCTGGGCCCACCTCGAGGACGAGACCGAGACGTTGCGCGGTGTGGCGCCAGGCATCCACCAGCTGGCTGCGGCGGCGGGCCTTGCGAAGCTGGACGGCGCGGCGGACGCCGGCTCCGACGAAGGCGATGGATCCGACCATCAAGAGCTCGCCGAGCACCGAGACGATCGTATCACTTCACAGGTGCGGCCCGTCGAGCGCCGCGCTCAGGCCATACGCCGTGCCACCGATCACCAGGCCGGCGATCAAGCTGATCCATGGGGCCGAATCCTCCTCGAAGAGGGATCCGACGGTGAACGTGGCCCCGGCGCCGATGAGGCTGTATCCGAATGGACCCAAGAGGAGCCCCCGGGGGTTGACGTCTTCTGGCGCGGTGTCGTCCGCGTGGCGGGCGCCGAGAGTGGTGAATGCGGAGCCGCCCGAACAGTCGCCGCCCGGCTCGTCGAAGCAGGCCGTCACCAGATCGCGGTCCTGCGTCGCGACGGCGGCGACCAGCACGCCGGCGCCGATCACCGACAGCGCGATGCCGCTCCAGAAGACGATCCGGTCTGCGATGCGGGATGGGTTGTTCTCGAGCGCTCGAAGATCGACGCTCACCGGCGCGGTCTGCCCGCGCTCCACCAGCACGCTCACGGTGAACGGTGCGTGCTTGGGATCGGTCAGCTCGATCACGTGCGTCCCAGGGCGGACCCGTCGGACCGCGATCGGCTCGTCCTGCGTGACGCCGACCGTGGTGCCGTCGATGGAAATGCCGGCGCCTTCGACGTCGCAGGTAATCTCGAGGGCGCCGTAGGGCTCGTAGTACCCGGCCTCCTCGAGCGGAGGTCGCAGCGTCTTCGTGAAGAGATCGTTCATGAAGCCCCGGGCCAGGGCCGCGGTGGGGATCTCCTTGCGCCGGACCTCGGCGAGAACCGCGGACGCGGCGACGCGGGCCTCCAGATCGTCCTCCCAGCCATCCCTGCGTCGATCGGCCGCGTGAAAGAGGGCCAGCGCCTGATCCGTGTCGACCAGCAGCGCGGACATCCGGTCCGGCTGTCCCTCGCGAGTGACGTTCGTGAGGACCAGCAGATATCTCGAGTAGACGACGCCGTCGCGCCGCAGGCGATCGACATGCTCGCGAAATGGAGCGAGCTCGCCGCTGTCCGTCATCAGCGCCTCGCGCCGATAGTCGGGCCGTGCCTTGAGCGACAGGCAGACGAGCCGGCCCCGGCACTCGTCCATCAGGGAGGCGTCGAGCAGCACCGGGCGCAGATTCGTGTGCGCGGCGAAGAGCTCGTCGAGGATGCGGATGATCTCGGAGCTGTTGACGGCCGCAATCTCGCCGGTCGGCGTGCTCAGCAGGAACGAGAGCGGCTGCGGCTCCTCGAGGTGAACCTCGGGCGTCGCCGTCAGGAGCGCCAGGCCGAGGAGGAGCACGCGAAGATGGTAGCCTCAGATCGGCAGCACGGCCATGATGACCGGGCGTGGTGGAGTGCGACGTCGCCGTCATCGGAGGGGGCCCCGCAGGTGCAGCGGCCGCCACCGTCCTCGCGGGACACGGACATCGCGTGCACGTCCTCGAACGCGCCCGGCTGCCTCGCGCGCACGTCGGTGAGTCGCTCCCCCCGAAGGTGGCGCCTCTTCTCGCGATCCTGGGAGTCGCCGAGCGCATCGACGCGGCCGGATTCGAGCGGATGCGCGGGACCACGATCGCGCGGGGGAACGGGATCGACAGCCACGACTTCCACCCCGGCGGTGCGCTGCGAGGGTATCAGGTCGATCGGGCTCGGTTCGATCGGATCCTGATCGAACGGGCGCGAGAGGTCGGCGCGACGGTCCTGGAGGAGGCGGCCTTCACCGGGGTGCTGCGCGAGGGCTCACGCGTGGTCGGTGTCTGCTTCTCGCACGGCGGGGGTGCGGAGGAGCTCCGCGCCCGCTTCGTGGTCGACGCCTCCGGGACCCCGGCGGTGGTCTCGCGCGCGCTCGGGATGAAGCGCCGCGATGCGATCCGCACGGTCGCCCTGTCGGCGTACTGGGAAGGGACGCGGGCACCGGTGACGTTTCCGGCGACCAACACGCTCTTCGAGATGGTGGAGGACGGCTGGGTGTGGTCGCTCCTGCGCGCGGACGGGCTCCGAAACGTCACGCTCGGGCTCGATCCTGCAACCCTCCAGACCGCCGGGGTCTCGAAGCGAGAGGTCTATCTCGAGCGGGTGCGCGACGGGTTGCTGGTGGCGCCGCTGCTCGAGGGGGCGCGCCTCACCGGGACGGTCGAGATCGCCGACGCCACCTGGTCATCGGCCGAGCGCTACGCGGGGGATGGCTTTCTGTTCGCCGGGGACGCGGCCTCCACCATCGACCCGCTCACGTCGCAGGGCGTCTACAAGGCGCTCCAGTCCGGCATCGTGGGAGCGGCTGCGATCAACACCTGCTTGTCGCGCCCGGAGGACGCCGCCCTGGCGCTCGTCTACTACCAGGCGTCTCAGGAGGAGTTCCAGCGCAACTACGCCGAGATCGCGCTCGACCTTCTATCGCGCTTCACCGTTTCAGGAGGCGCCCTTTTGGAGGACGCGCATGCGCTCGGAGGCCCTGGCGGAGGCCGGCATCGACGCGGACCGCATCAAGGAGGAGCTCGACCGCCGCCTGGCCTTCTACGAGCGCCTCGGTCGCTCCGGCGGGTCGGGCCTGACGGCGGCGCGGCGGGCAGATTCTGTCCTGCGAGCTGCGGCCCGCCGCCGAGGGCGGGTTCATCGTCAAAAAGCCAATGCTCTCCGACGGAACGGCGCGCCCGGTCGACAGCGGGCGCCTCGACGCTCCGCTGCTCCTCGAGCTCCTCGACGGCCGCACGCTCTCCGAGGTGTTCGAGGCGTACGTCGCGCGGACCGGCGAGGAGCGCTCGTCCCGCCTCGGCCGCTCGCTTCTCACGACGGTGGCCCAGCTCGCGGCTCGGGATTCTGATCGAGGTGGTCTAGGCTGGTGTGCGCATGCGCTGCGCGGGCGGCACCTGACGGACCTACCGGCAGGTCCGCTAGAGTGATTCTACCGTGACCGAGGATGCTTACGAGCTCACCACCGAGGATCTGATCGAGACGTTCGACACCGACTCGATCGCGCCGCCGTCTGTGCAAGTTGGCTTGCCGACGCCGCGGACTCGCTCGAACGTCTCGGTGACCGGAGCGACGCCGCCTCCAGCGCCGACCGCCGACCGACCTCGGTTCGTGCCCTCGGCGCTCTCTCGGCCGATCAAGGAGCGGACGCGCAGCCAACGCGAGCTGAAGCTCGACGAGGGGCCGACCAGCCTGGTGTCGAAGGCCGCCGCGTTCTTCGAGGAGGCGCTCGAGGCGGAGCGGGAAGGGGACGTAGCTGCTGCGATCCGCCACGTGAAGCTGGCGATGACGTTCAACCCCGCCGACCCACGGTATGCGGGCTTCCTCAGCAAGCTCCGCTGAAGCTCACTTCTCAGGCTCGGTGCCGGCGCGGAGCCCGTGTCCGTTGCTCGCTCCGTCCGACAGCGCGTTGAGCTTCATCAGCTCGATCAGCTCGAGCAGGGGCCTCGTCAAGCTCCGCACCTCTTCCAGGTTCTGCGCGGAAGAACGAACGAGCGGGAGCAGCGCCGCCTCCAGCTCCTTGGGGGCCTGGTTCTGGACCTCGACCCTGACCTCGGAGGGTGAGCTCAGCTTCGCCACCGCCGAGTCGAGCCTCGCCAGATGCTGGTCGAGCCAGGCGTCGCTCCGCTCGGCGCCCATCGCCTCCGCGATCCGCATCTGGATCCGATCGAGGTGCTCGCCCAGGCTCCCGATCGTCGAGGTGACACGCACGACTGGGTCCTGATCGCCGCCGCCGGTGACCTGCACGCGCCGGAAGTCCTTCTTGATCTGCTCCCAGCGCTGCGACTCCTCGTCGGTGAGGCGCCCGCGCAGCTCGGCGAGCTTGAGCAGGTTGTGCTCGGCGCCGGTCGTCAGCGTCTGGGCCTCGCTCCGCGTAGTGATCGTCGATCAGCGCCTCCAGCTCGGCGTCGTTCATCGCCGGCACGACCTTCTCGGCGAGCTTGTTCATGTTGCGGTAGCTGCCCTGGAGCTTGAACGGCGGCTCGGTGCGGAAGCGGTCGTCCTGCGACGCCGACGCGATGTACTCGCGGTTCACGGCCAGGAGCACCTCTCGCGCCGCGAACAGCCGCTGAGAGCACCGCGACGATCTCCTCGCTCTCGACGCGGAGTAGGCGTGCGCGAAGTCGGTCGTCCGGGACCTCCTCGCCCCTCGCCATGCGGATGAGCTTGTAGGCGTCGTCGAGCGCGCGCGCGGCGAGCGGCGCGAGCACCGGGTTGGAGGTGAGCGCGTTCTCGACGTAGCAGAGCGCGAAGAGCTCGTCCTTGCCGTGGAGGATGTCGCCGAGGTTGTAGGTGTCGGCGCGGTTCGCCAGCATGTCGGGGATCTGGAACTTCTCGCCGGACTCCGTGTACGGATTGCCCGGCCATGACCACGCAGAACTTCTTGCCGCGCAGGTCGTAGGTCCGCGTCTGGCCCTTCCAGACGCCCTCGATCCGCCGCTGCGCGTCGCACAGCGAGATGAACTTCTGCAGCAGCTCCGGGTTCGTGTGCTGGATGTCGTCGAGGTAGAGCATCACGTTGTTGCCCATCTCGAACGCGAGGTTGATCTTCTCGACCTCCTGGCGCGCGGTGGCGTTGGGCGCCTCGGCGGGATCGAGCGAGGTCACCTCGTGGCCGAGCGCCGGGCCGTTGACCTTCATGAAGACGAGCCCGAGCCGGCTGGCCACGTACTCCATCAGCGTGGTCTTGCCGTAGCCGGGCGGCGAGACCAGCAGCAGCAGGCCCATCAGGTCGGTGCGCTTGCTCTCGCCGGCCGCGCCGATCTGCTTGGCGAGGTTGTCGCCGATCAGCGGCAGGTAGACCTCGTTGATCAGCCGGTTGCGCACGAAGGAGGTGAGCACGCGCGGCTTCAGCTCGTCGAGCCGCAGGCGGCGCCGCTCGCGCTCGACGATCTCGGCGCGCAGCGCGCGAAACGCTCGGAAGGCCGGCACCCGGACCTCGCGAGAACGCGGTCGAGCCGCGCGAGGAACTCGTCGAGGCGGAGGCGAAGGGTGCGCTCCACGATACGCGGGTGCTGGCCGAGCAGCCCCTCGATCGTGACTGCGGTGACGCGCTGCTCTCGACGCGCGGCAGGCCCTCCGTCACCAGCAGCACCGCCGCCTCGATCAGCGAGGGCGCCAACGCCTCGATCGCGCCCGAGCCGCCCTCGAGCAGCGCCTCGAGGTAGGCGAGGGCGACGGACAGCTTCTCGGGAAGGCTCCGCTCGAGAGCCTCGAGGTCCTCCTCGAACAGCCGGAGCGTGCCCTCCAGCGTGACGTGCTGGAACAGGGCGTCGCGGAGCTTGACCGCGTCGCGCCCTGGTGAACGAAGGACGGTCCGCGATCAGCTCCTCGACCAGGTACCGCCCGGCCAGGCGTAGCGTGCCGGTCCGGTGCTCGATCGCGTGCGCCTCCAGGAAGTCCGCGATCGCACCCGAGAGCTCGCCGGCGAGGGTCTCCTCGGCGCGCTGGTGGGCGAAGGATCGCCGCGAGCCGCCCCAGGCTGCGGGCGCGCCGCTGCCAGAGCGCCTTGCGATCGGCGTCGTCGAGGTACGCCCAGAAGAGGCACGCCCACGCGCGCGGCTCGGGGCGAAGCGAAGCAGCCCGCGCTGTGGCGCAGCGCCGCCAGCAACTTGTCCAGGATCGCGGCCGCGTCGGCGTCGTGGACGCCGCGCTCGTAGCCCTCGTCGTAGCGGTCGGCCGCGTACCTTCGAACGGCCTCGAGCAGCTCGCCGCTCTCGAGGCGCGACGAGATCCGAGATCGCGCATCATCGAGGACGCGAGGTACTCGCCGCGGTAGACCGCGTCCGTCTCGGAGACGAGCTTCTGGTCCCAGAGCGCGCGGCCGGCCTCGAAGCGGGGATCGTCGATCTTCTCGTAGTACTGCGTGCCGGTGAGGTGCAGGTACATCGCGCCGTCGCGCGGCACCAGCGTGAGCTCGAGCGGCTGCGTGTTGACGTTGAACCGGTGCTGCCCGAGCTTGATGACGCTCTCGCCGTCGTCGTAGAGGTCCAGCTTGTCGCGCAGGTCCGCGGAGGCGTCCTGCTTGGCCGACTTCAGGCGCGACTCGATCTCGTCGGCCTTCACCGTGTCGCCGAGCTCGACGAGCTGCCCGACGAGCTCCCGGAGCTTGAGCACCATCGCGTCGGAGGCGAAGTACGCGTTGAGCTCGTCGTCCTCGCCGAAGCTCTTGGCGCGCCGATTCACGCTCTCCAGGATCCGCTCGGCCGCGGTGGCGATGTTCTGGGCCCGCCGCTGGCGCTCGTCGAGGAGCTGCTGCTTCTTGGCCTCGAAGGCCTCGTAGACCTCCTCGCGCTTGCTCGCGAGCTCGCCGAGGAACTCGTCGAACTCGCCGAACCGGCCCTCCAGCTCCTCGAGCTGGACCATCAGGCGCGAGAGCTGCTCGTCGCAATGCTCGGGCGTGTCGGCCAGGGCGATCGCGCTGGTCACGCTCTGGCCGAGCAGCTTGAACTGGGCGCCGAACTCGGCCTTGCCCTCCCTCGAGAGCAGCGTCGCTTGTGCGGTGACCAGCGTCGCGCGCACGCGGTTCAGGTGGGCGAACACCTCGGAGATGTGCTCCAGGATCTCGGTGCGCTGCGGTGGCGTCGTCGACCTCCAGCCCGGCCACCGTCTCGGAGAGGAGGTCGAGCCCCTGCGTGAGGATCGTCCAGCTCCTTCTCCAGCGGCACGAGCTCGGTTGGCCTTGTCGGTGTCCTCGACCTTGGCGAGCAGCGCCTCGAGCTGCTCGAGCAGCGGGGACAGCGCGTCGTCGGCGAGGAGGAAGGCGACGCAGTGCTTGCTGACGCGTCGAACTGCTCGACGACCTCCTGCTCGAGGCGGTCGAGCGCGGCCAGGTCGATGTAGCGCACCTCGCTCAGCGTGATGAGCTGGCCGCGCTGCTTCCTGAGCGCCGCCAGCGCGTCGAGGAACTCCGAGATCTGCTTCGAGTCTTCCGGACGGAGCTCGCGGACGATCGCCTTCTGCTGCTCCTCGGTCTGCTTCAGCGCCTGCTCGGCGCGTTCGCGGAGCGCCAGCACCTTCTCGAACTCGTCGACGATCAGCTCGGCGTGGTCTTGATCTCGATCGAGCGTGGTCTTGAAGTCGCCCGCCTCGGCCTCGCCGAGCCAGTAGTAGCTGTCGACGCATCCGGGTGACGTTCGCGATCAGGTCCTCGTAACTCTGGCGCGTCGGGCGCTCCTGATGGATCGGCGGACGCATCGAGTCAGGCGTCGGAGATCCCGCGCACCAGATCGGCGTTGCCGACCTTGGCCAGGTAGGAGCCGCGTCGGGGCGTGGCGGCCGCGAACTCGGCGGAGGTGAACGGGCGTCTGCCAGATCTGCATCGGGTGCACGCGGGTCGGCTCGTCTGAGACCGCGCGGAACACCACCATGTTGCCGTCGTCGAACAGGCTGAAGCCGTGGCAGACGGATCGGGTTCTGGACCTCCTTGCGGATCAGGTTGTAGGGGAGGAGCACGTAGCGTCCCGCGAGCTCGTGATAGAAGACGTAGAGCACGTCCTCGCCGTTCGGGCGAGCTGATCGCCCGCATGAAGCTCGAGGTTCGTCGTAGTCGCCGTCGAAGACCTTGTGCTCGCCGGTCTGCAGGTAGTAGCCGCCGGGGAAGATGATCCCGTGGTCCTCGGGCAGCTGACGCAGGCCTCGCCGATCGCGTCGAGCCGGCGCACGTCCTTGGTCCGCGTGTTGAACACCAGGTGGCGCCAGGCGTTCTCGCGATAGGGCAGGATCTTGAGGAGAATCAGCGGACCCGACCTTCGCGTAGTGGATCTCGGCGTCGTCGAGCGTCTGGCGCGGGTCGTCGACCGGCTCGCGGTAGATGCCCAGCCCGTCCTCGGTGTTGTTCTCGACCTTGATCGTGAGATCGCCGCCGACGGTCTCGACGAACACCTGGTCGAGGATCGAGACGTGCGGGTGGCGCCCCGAGACCTGGTCCTCGCGGGTGGTCTGGATCCACTCGAAGTCGATGCGGCGGCGGCAAGACGTGGTCGCGCTCGCCCGCGGTTGTCGATGTACGTCGGGTTCCGTCGGGATCGAGCGACCAGCGGAGCACCTTGACGTCGTCGAGCGTCGCGGCCGACCTGGAACACCGCGAGCAGCTGCGTCTCGCTGCGAGATCTCGGATCACGAGCAGCTTGGCGTCCTTGTAGTACCGGTACAGCTCGTCGAAGTCGCGGGCGAAGCCGGGATCGACCAGCAGGCCGGGGACGCTGTCCGCCGGGGCCTGCGATAGATCGAAGCCACCCTCGGGGGTGCGCTCGAAGCGGTGCAGGCTGAAGACGTCGCCGACCTGGTCTCGGTGCTTGAGACCGATGAAGACGTTGTAGCCGAAGAGCAGCTGCCCGCCGACCTGGACGATGTCGCGGGGGACGCAGTTGTTCTCGGTGCGCACGCGCTCGTTGCCGATCACCGCGAGCTCGGTCCCGCCGAAGGTCTCCTTGCGGCGGGCGTTGAGCTGGTCCGCCTTCCCGGTCAGCACCTCGGCCGGCTCGAGAAGGCGGGATCGGATGACCTCGTAGCTCCCGCCCTCGAGGGCGTCGTTCGTCTGCTCGCCGTCGCTCATCAGTTCGGCTCGTCGACTCCCAGCTCCTTGGCCTTTTCGACCAGGCTCTCGAGCTTCTTCTTCGTCTCACCGTCGGCGCCGGCCATCATCTTGCCGAGGAAGTTCGACACCGTGTCGCCGTTCGCCAGGTACTTTCCGAAGAGGTGCTGGACGTGGTTGCTGTTGTCGACCACGCCGTCGACCGCCTGGCCCACCGAGACCGCGTTGATGAACCGGTCGAAGAACTGTCCGTCGCCGCCGACGATGTTGATGTTCGCCTCCTCCAAGGCCTCGCACATGATCTTCGCGCGCTGCTCGGCGATCGCCTTGCGGGCCTCGATCTCGGCCAGCGCCACCTGACGGTCCATGTCGAGCCGCAGCCGGAACTCCTCGTGGCCGCGGCTGGCCTCGTCGAGCAGCTTCATCGCGGCGGCCTTCTCGCGGATCGCCAGGGCCTCCGCCACGCCTTCCTTCTCCCGGACCTCGGCGCCTCGGCCTCGCCGATCCGCGCGCCGACCAGGCCCTGCTCCTCGCGCCCTTGGCCTCGGCCAGCAGCTTCTCGCGGACGATCGAGGCCTCGGCGACGCCGCGCTTCTCGATCGCGTGGGCCTCGGCCTCCTGGACGCTGACCCTCGCCAGGCCCTTCTCCTGCTCACCGGCGGCCTCCGCCTCCAGCTGTCCGCGCGTGACGCGGGCCTTGGCGTTGCCCTCCTTCTCGATCGCGACCGCGTCGGCCTCCTTGACGCGGACCTCGGCCAGGCCCTCGGCGGCAGCCTCGGCCTGGGTGCCCTCGGCCAGCCGGATCTTGGCCTTGGCGTGCTTGTCGGCGGCCTCGAGCTCGGCGTCGGCCAGCGTGAGCTTCTCCTTGGCCTTGAACTTGGCCGCCTCTTCGCTGGCCTCGGCGGCGCGCACGGTCTTCACCAGCCTTCCTGCGCCTCGGCCTCGGCGTGCGATGACCTGGACCTCCTTCTTCCGCTTGGCCTCGGCCACCGCGCGGACGTCCTTGATCCGCTCCTCCTCCTCGGCGACCGTCTTGTCGACCGCGATGCGCGCGCGGATGACGTCCGCGATCTCCTTCTTCTCGATCTCGAGCTCCTTCTCCTTGGCGATCCGCTTGACAGCTCGGTCTCGCGCTCGCGGATGATCTGCCTCCAGGGCCTGGTCCTTCTCGACGCGCTCGTTCTCGACGGCACCACGCGCTCCTGGTTCTTCTTCGCGACCTCGATCTGGCGGTTCTTCGCCTCTTCGCTGACCTCGACCTCTTCCTCGGCCTTGATTCGCGCGATCTCGGCCTTCTGGTGCTCCTCGGCCTGGACCTCTGGGTCTCGGCCTCCTCGCGCGCCCTCACGGTCGCGATCTCGCGGGCCTGCTTGGCCGCGGCGTCCGCACAGCTGCCGCTCGAGCTCCAGGATCGCCTCCTCGGCCTCGACGTTCTGCTTCTTGATCTGCTTGCGCTCGGTCTGCTTGAGGTCGTTGGTCTGAACGCTCTGGAGCGTGGTCAGCTCGGTGATCTTGCGGATGCCCTGGGCGTCGAGGATGTTGTGCGGGTCGAGGGACTCCATCGGGGTCTGCTCGAGGAAGTCGATCGCCGCGTCGTCGAGGACGTAGCCGTTGAGGTCGCGGCCGATCGTCCTGGATGATCTGGTCCTTGAAGCTCGTCCCGCTTGGTGTAGAGCTCCTCGAAGTCGAGCTGCTTGCCGACGGTCTTGAGGGCCTCGGAGAACTTGGCGCTGGAACAGCTCCTCGAGCGTCCTCTGGTCCGAAGCGCGCGCGCAGCCGACCTGCTGGGCGACCTTGAGCACGTCCTCGGTGGTCTTGTTCACCCGCACGAAGAACGTGACCTTGATGTCCGCCCGGATGTTGTCCTTGCAGATCAGGCCTTCCTTGCCGCGCCGATCGATCTCGATGGTCTTGACCGAGATGTCCATGACCTCGGCCCGATGGATCACCGGGAGCACCAGGCCGCCGGTGAAGGTCACGATCGGATCCTTGCTCATCTTGTTGACGATCAGGGCCTTGCCTTGATCGACCTTTCGATAGAACTTGGCCACCATCGCGGCGAACCCGGCGATGATGATCGCCAGGACCACGACTACGACTGCAGCGACTATCAGGTTTTGCATCGTTACCTCGACCTCACTTGGTTTGGCCTTGCCGTTGGGCATGGCCGGCCCGCTTCTTGGCGAGCTCGTTCTTTTCAGCGGAGCGAAGGGGCTCCACCCGGAAGGCATCGCGTTCGGCGTCCCACCCGATGATCAGCGCCTCGTCCCCCCGGTTCAGCTCGGAGGGACGATCGGAGCGGACCTGGATCTTGTGCTCGGTGCCGCCGTCTCGCGCGATCGCCTGGCCGAACTTGGCGTCGACGGATCCCGTATCGATGATGCAGGTGCGTCCGATCAGGTCGCGGTTGCGCTCGGCCTCGTGGGTGATGAACAGCGGTCCTAGAGGTCGAGCGACCACGTTGGCGGTGGGGAGCGCGGCCACCATCGAGATCAGCAGGACCCCGATGCCGGTGAGCCACGCGGGGAGAACGACGTCGAGCGCCGGCGCCAGGTAGGCCATCGCGAAGTAGCTGAGCACCCATCCGGAGAGCGCGAACAGGCTGAGGATGACGGTGACGGGCGCGGGACGCTTGCCGAGGAGCCCGTAGAACGTGAGGAGGCCCTCGCCGGCGTCGTGCACCTCGTGGATCTCGTGTGCGCCCTCTGCGGCGCCCTCCGCGGCGCCCTCTGCGGCCCCTTCCGCCGCGCCTTCCATCGTACCCTCGGCGCCGCCCTCGGCGGCGCCTTCCAGGCTGTCGAACATGTGGATGTCGAGCGCGCCGATGATCACGAACATCCAGTAGATGAGCACCACGCCGAGCATCACGGTGAAGACCACGGTGGGGAACGATGTGATCGATTCGACCAGTGTCATCATCATTCCACCCGACCGGGACCGGGCTCTGAGAAGCTATGAAAGCACGTGAGGCCGCCGGTCCAGAGCGACGGGTCTACTACCGACCGGAGGTTGCCGCAACGTGAGGAGCGCTTATCATCCCGGAGCCGCCCCTGATGCGCAGCTTGTACTTCGTCGAACATCAGACCCATCAGGCGACCGTTGTCGAAGTGGTCGTCCGGCTCATCGGTTTCGCGCCCACGCGGTTCATCACGGCTGAAGGTGCGACCCGCGCCGTCGAAGGCGGATTCCCGGATCTCTTGCTGACGGATCTCGTCCTGCCGGGTCGCGACGGCCTCTCGTTGATCCGAGCCACCAAGGCCCGCGCCCCGGCGACCTTCTGTATCCTCCTCTCCTCCGTCCCTCCTGGGCTGTCGCCCTCCGCACCGGCGCGCTACGGCCTCGACGCCGTGATCGTGCGGCGTGGCGCGTGGGCCTCGCAGCTCGCCGAGCACGGAGGCCCCGACGCGGGCGCCCGCCGCTTGCTCGCGCTGATCGATCGAGGCTCGGCGGCGTTCGAGGCGCTGTCGGACGAGCTGAGCTCGGACCGGCTCACCGCGATGCAGCGCGTGCTCGTCCTCCGCTACCTGGCGGCCGCGTTCGATCCCGATCGGGTGCTCGCCGTCCTGGAACGATCGATCCGCAAAGAAGGCATCCACTCGGTCGCGCTCGAGCTGGCGATCGGCCTCGGCGCCGCCGGCTTCGGCGTGGTGGGCGAGATGGCGACCGCGCCCGACGCCGGCGCCGAGACGCGCGGGCGCGCGATGCGGCATCTCGCGCGCTGCTTTCCACACGACGTCGTGATGCCGCTTCTGCAATCCAACCTGCACGATCCTGCACCCTTGATCCGACTCGACGCCGCCCAGGCGGCGTTCGACAGCGCGGTGCGTGTAGGCGAAGGAGGACTGGTGACGCTGCAGGAGATAGCCGAAGCGCGCGACTTGCCCGACGCGCTCCGGATCGCAGCGCTCGAGCACGTGGCCCGCGATCTGCCGCGCCCGGCCGTGAAGCCCGTGCTTTGTCGTGCGCTGGCGAGCGAGCGGCCCGCCCTGGTGCAGGCGGCCTCGACGCTCGCGATGCGGAGCGACGGCGTGGATGTGGAGTCGCTCGCCGGCCAGGCGGAGTCGGGACCGCTCAAATCTCGCCTCCGGGCGCTCGAGACCCTCGCGGCCGACTTTCCCAAGGACGCGGTGGTCCCGATCCTCGAGCGCTTCCAGAGCGCCTCCAATCCGGCGCTCCGCCGCTCGGCGTTCGAGCTCACGCTGGGCCGCGCCGACACCGGCTTCGAGGCGACCGTCCAGCGCGCCGCCGCCGAGGAGCGCGGGATGCTCGAGGCCTGCCTCCTGGGTGCGCTCCGGCTGGGACCCGCAGGCTTCGCGGCGGTCCGTCGGATCGCCGAGGAGGAGACGGCCGACCCGGAGGTCCGCGCGATGGCGGTCCGCATGCTCGGGGTCCGGTTCGACGCGGCGCGCGCAGCGGCGGCGCTGGAGGGGCTGGCAGCCTCGCCGGAGTTCGAGGTGGCGTCGGCGGCGCTCCTCGCCGCGATCCATTTGGGCGCCCCCGGCTTCGCGGTGCTGCGAGCAGCGCAGAGCTCGGCACCCATCCCGGCGATCCGCGAGCTGGCGCTGATCCACCTCGAGGAGTACGCGCCCGACCCAGTGTTCAAGCCCGCGCTGCAGCGCGCCCTGCGGGATCAGGATCCAGCAGTGTGCGCGCGCGCGGTCGAGCTCTGGATGCGCCGGCTCGGCGGCGAGTTCGCGCCGCTGCTGGCGCGCCTGGCCCGATCCGGACGTCCCGAGCTCCAGCAAGCCGCGCTCGACGGTGCGCTCGCGCTGGGTGAGGGCGGCTTCACCGCGATCGCGGCGCTGGCCGGGACGCTCGAGATCGATCGCGCCGTGCGAAAGCGCGCCCGCGCGGTGCTGGCCGCCCGGTTTCCGCCCGAGGACACCCGAGAGATCTTGGAGGCGCTCTCGAAGCCCACCGAACCGGCCATGCCCGCAGCGGCCACGCCGGACACCGGTCCGACCCGCCCGTCGCCCCCCGCCAACGCCCGCGCGTCGCGCGAGCGTGCCCTCCTGGCGCTGGAAGCCGCCGTGCGACGCGGGCGCGCCGGCTACCGAGCGATCCGAGCGCTGGCCGCGTCCACCCGGATCGCCGAGGAGGTCCGGATCCTGGCGATCCGAAGGCTCGCCGGCGACTTCGCGGGCGAAGAGGTCGTGCCCGTGCTCGAGCAGGCGATCGCCGATCCGTCGGACGGCGTGCGGAGCGCAGGCCTCGGCTGTCTCGTGCTCCGGAAGGACGCGCGCCTCCCTCCGCTCGCCGTCCTCGCGCGCGATCGCTCCGCCGAGCCTTCGCTCCGGATCCGGGCCCTCCGCTTCCTGGCGTCACGCTTCCCGAAGGAGGAGGTGCGTCCGATCCTCGAGCCGCTCCTCGAAGAGGGGGATCACGAGGTGCGGCGTGCTGCACTCGACTCTCTGTTCACGTCGCTCCGCTTCGTCCCTCCGGACCGTGTCGAGGAGCACCTGATCAACCTCCTGACCGAGCACGAGAGCGAGGAGGTGAAGATCGCCGCCGCGCGGGCGCTGGGCGTCTTCGGTGGCGCGCGCGCGCTTCGAGCGCTGGCCCGCTACTCGGGTGCGTTCGCCGGCCCTGCGGTGAAGGAGGCGGCCCAGCAGGCCTCGCTCCGCCTGCGTGGATACCGCGACGCGCTCTGACTTCAGGATGCTGCGGCAGGCGAGGGCAGCGACGCATCCGCGCTGATGTCCGGCTCCACGAACACCCACCGGATCTCCGGCATGCGTGTCTTGAGCTCGCTCTCGAACGCGTTGATCGCGGTGCAGAGCTCGTGCGCCGACAGGCCCTCGCGCGGGAGGATCTTGATCGACACCATCACCTCCCCGGGGCCCTGCTGGATCGTGAACATCGTGATCAACTCCCCGAGCTCGGTCCGCTGCGCCAGGACCTCGCGCACGGCGGCGTCGATCTCCGGATCGGCCGACTCCCCCACGAGGAGCGACTGGACCTCGACCGCGAGGAAGATCGCGACCGCCACCAGAACGATTCCGATGGCGAGGCTCCCCACTGCGTCCCAGCGCGCGTCACCGGTGTAGTGCGCCATCCCGATCGAGGCGAGGGCGAACGTCAGCCCGACCGTCGCCGCGGAGTTCTCGCCCATCACCACCACGAAGTCCGAGTCCTTGGTCTGGCGCAGGTAACGAAAGAACGGCGTGCTCCCGCGACGCTTGTTGGCCTCGCGAATGTTGGAGAGGGTCGCGTAGCCCTCGAGCGCCATCGAGAAGAGCAGGATCCCGACCGCCACCAGGATGTTGTCGATCGGCTCCGGCTTCAGGATCTTGTGGACGCCCTCGTAGATGGAGAAGACGCCGCCGCCGGTGAAGAGGAGCAGCGCCACCATGAAGGACCAGAAGTAGAGCGCGCGCCCGTACCCCAGCGGGTGCGAGGGATCCGGCGGCGCCTTGGCGCGCCGGACGCCGAGGAGGAGCAGGATCTGATTCCCGCAGTCGGCGCTGGAGTGGATCGTCTCTGCGAGCATTGCGCCCGAACCGGTGAGGACCGCCGCGACACCCTTGGCGGCGGCGATCGCGACGTTGACCGCTAGGGATTCGAAGATGTGTTTGGTCGAGTCCTCCGACACGCCGCGCAGTCTGTACCACGAGTGGACGGAGCCTTCGACCCGTGAGATCACGGATCCATGCGACGCCTGCTTGCCGCGCTCCTCGCCGTCTTTCTGCTCACGGCGACGCCGCAGACCGCCCGCGCCGAGACCGACAGCGTCGCCGTCGCGGTCGGCTTCTTCTTCCTGTTCGTCCTGGATACGGCGGCGAGCGTCGGCGGCACGGTCACCGGTATCGGCAGCCTGGTTCAGCTCAACCGCGATCCGCCCGGGCTCGGCTGGTCGATCGCCTCGATCGTCGTCGGCGTCCTCGACGGCCTGGTCGGGGCGATCACGCTGGCGGCGCTGGTGGGCACGGACGCGTTCGACGGTGCGCCCGGGTTCTGGGTCTTCGCGGGCGTCCCGCTCTTTCTCACGGCCACGAACCTCACGCTCGGCATCATCAACTTCTCTCGCTGGGGAAGCGCGCGGCGACGACCGCCGGATCCGGAGGAGGACAGCGAAGACGCACCGGAGGACGAGTGGAGCCGGGGACTGGCGCCCGGCGTGACGCTGTCGTTCAGCTTCTGATCGGTCTCAGGGGGTCAGCGAGAGCTCGTACGTGTTCCCCTGGACGGTTCCCAGGTCCTGATACAGGTAGACGTGCAGCGTGAACACGCCGCTCACGTTCGCGGTCCCGGCGATGTTCTCGTTGTTCGTCGTGCTCTCAGAGGTCGCGGCGACGGTCCCGTCGGGCCCCAAGAGCTCGATGTCGATGTCGCCCTCGGCGTGGGTGAACAGGACGTCCATGTTGATCGAGTCGCCGCTGGTCAGCGGGATCGCGTAGTAGTCGTCGTCCCCGCAGGCGCCCAGGTTCGGGTAGCTTCCGAGGGACATCGTGGGCGCCGTGGTGGGCGTATCGTTCGGCTCGAAGGTGTCCACCGGGCACCCGACCGGGTTCGACCCGGAGACGGACACGTTCAGGGAGTAGGTATTGCCGAGCGTCGAGCCCGCGTCGGCGTAGAGCAACACGTGCAGGTAGTACGTGCCTGCGGTGACCACGGTGAACGAGACGTTCTCGCTGTTGTTCGAGGTGGAGCTCGAGTCCAGCACGGTCCCCGAGCCGTCGAGCAGCTCGAGGTCGATGTCGCCCTCGCCGTTGGTGAAGCTCGCGGTGGCGTCGATCTGGTCGTTCGCCGCCAGCGTAATCTGGTAGTAGTCGTCGTCACCGGTGCAGGTGTTGAGGTTGGTGTGGTTGCCCGTCGAGATCGTCTTGGCCGTCGCCCGGGTGTCGTTCTCCTCGAAGCTGTCCGCCGGGCACGTCTGCGGCTGCCCCTGGGTGATGATCACCTGGAGTTGATACGGATTGCCGGGCATCGAGCCCATGTCCTGATAGAGGGTGACGAGGATCTTCAGCAGCCCCCCGTTCTGCTGCGTGTACGTCACCGATTCGTTGTCCGTGACACTGGCAGAGGTGGCCACCGGGAGCGTGAGCTGGTTCAAGAGCGCCAGGTCGATGTCGCCCTCCGCCTGGCTGAACAGCACGTTCACCGTGATGGTCTCGCCGGCGTTGACGTAGATGTTGAAGTAGTCATCGTCGCCGTCGCAGACGTTGAGACCGTTGGTCGAGCCGGCCGAGACGAGGGGCGCCAGGAACGGTGAGTCGTTGTCCTCGAAGCTGTCGTCGGGGCACGGCGAGGCCTGGGTGTCGATCCGGATCGAGTAAGTGTTGCCGGGCGTGGGCCCGAGATCCTGGGTCAGGAACACGCGGACCGCGTAGTCGCCGGCGGCGGCCGCCGTGTACTGGATGGTCTCGTTGTTGCCGGTACCGTTCGACATCGCGACCACCGAGCCGCCCGCGTTCACGAGCTCGATGTCGATGTTGCCCTCGCCGTTGACGAAGTCGACCGTGATGGTGACGTCGTCGCCGGCGCCGAGCGTGAAGCGGTGGAAGTCGACGTCGCCGGCGCAGATCGTCAGCTGCGTCTGGAGACCGCCGCCGGCGGAGGCCTGCGCGAACGTATCGTTGGGCTCCAGGCGATCGGGCATGCACATCCGCGAGCCGAAGCAGTGCCCGGAGGCCTGATCGCAGGTGTCCGGGCTGGTGCAGCCGGTCATCGCGCACCCCGGGTCGCAGCCGCCCGTGACCAGGTTGCAGATCTCGCTCGGCGTGTTGCACTCGAGATCCGAGAGGCAGATATCACCGACCTGCGTGCAGCGCCCGGTGCTCGGATTGCACTGCTGGCCGCCCGGACACTGCACGCCGCCGAACTCGGTGCAGCCCGGGATGCACTGCCCGAACTCGCAGACCTCGGTCGGAGGGTTGCAGTCGGGGTCGGCCATGCACGGGCCGCGGATCGACACGCAGCGGCCGGTGTTCGTGTCGCAGACCTGGCCGTTCATGCACTCGACGCCGTTGGGCTGGCCGCAGCCGAGCGTACAGGCGCCGGAGACGCAGATCTGGGTGGGCGGGCTGCACTGGGGGTCCGTGCTGCAGACGCCCGTCATGTTCTGGACGCAGGTGTTGTCGATGCAGGTCTGGTCCGCGGCGCACTGGGAGGCGTCGAGGCACTGGACGCACTCGGCGTTCGGGATGTCGCAGTGCTGGCCTCCGCTGCACTCCTCGTCGCCCGCGCACGCCGGACCGCGATCGATGCAGACGCCGGTCAGCGTGTTGCAGCGCTGGCTCTTGGCGCACATGGAGTCGTCGGTGCAGTCGGTGACCGTCGGGGTGAGGCAGGTCTGGGTGGCCTGATCGCAGATCTGGCCGAAGTCGCAGTTCTCGTCGGTCGTGCAGTTGCCGAGCACGGCCGGCGTGCAGGCGCCGCTCACGCACGCCTCGCCGGAGGCGCAGTCTCGGCTCGACGTGCAGGTACCGCCCGCACCGCCGCGACAAGCGCTGAGGAAGAGGAGGGTGAGGGTGGAGAGGCCGAGGGCAGTCCTCACGGGCTGAATTGTGGGGGGGCCGGCCGGAGGCGACCATCGGTTGACCGACGTCACCCGGCGATCCGAGCGGCGGAAAAACCGAGCTATTCCTGGGTGTTCTCATGTGCTACCGCCCTCAACCTCGCCTGGACCTGGGCCATCTCTTCGGGTCCTCGATAGGCGTGGCGCGGCCAAAAGAAGCCCTTCAGCCCGTCCTTCTTGTTACGGGGGACCACGTGGACGTGCAGGTGCGGGACGCTCTGGGACACGGTGTTGTTGATGGCGACGAACGTGCCGGCGGCCTGCATCCCCTCCTCTACGATCCGGGCGGTGCGCTGGACCGTGGTGAAGAACGGGTCGAGCATCGCGGCCGGGAGGTCGGTCAGCGTCTCGAAATGGGTGGTCGGCACGACCAGACAGTGGCCGGGAAACAGCGGGCGCTTGTCCAGGAAGACGAGCGCGCCCTCGTCGCGGAGGATCGCGTAGGCGTCCAGGTCGCCGCGCACGATCTCACAGAAGATACAGCCCGCCATCTCGGCCGGCACGATAGAGCGCGATGAGCGGCGGCGACAAGGATCCCTCGGGCACCAAGAAGGACCGGCCGGCCACCGTTCCTGCGAGCGACATCGCCACCGACTCCTTCGGCGATACGCTGCGGACCAGCGATCTGTCGGCGCAGCTGGGACACGAGTTTCCGACCGTGGATCCGGAGGCCTACGTGATCGGCGACGAGTTCGCGCGCGGCGGCCTGGGCCGGATCCTCGAGGCCCGGGACAAGCGGCTCAAGCGGCTGGTCGCCGTCAAGGAGCTGCTCACCCGCGAGCCCCGGGCCGAGGCCCGCTTCATCCGCGAGGCGCTCATCACGGCGCGGCTCGAGCACCCGAACATCGTGCCGATCCACGAGGCCGGCCGCTGGCCCGACGGCAAGCGCTTCTACGCGATGAAGCTCGTCGAAGGCCGCACGCTCAGCGCCGCCCTCGAGCATGCGAGCACCAAGGAGGAGCGCCTCGCGCTGCTGCCGCACGTGATCGACGTGGCGGACGCCGTCGCGTATGCGCACTCCGAGGGCGTGCTGCACCGCGACCTGAAGCCCTCGAACGTGCTGGTGGGCGCGTTCGGCGAGACCGTGCTGATCGACTGGGGCCTCGCGAAGGACCTCCAGGATCCATCCGACAGCCTCGATACGATGCCTGTGGTGCCGGCGGTCTCGACGCTCCGCACCGGCGACGGGATCGTGGTGGGCACGCCGCCGTACATGGCACCCGAGCAGGCGGCGGCGCGTCCGCTCGACGAGCGCGCGGACGTCTACTCCATCGGTGCCATGCTCTATCAGGTCCTCTCGGGTTGCCGGCCCTACGACGAGGTGGAGCCGCACCTGATCCTGCGCGAGGTGGTGACCCGTCCACCGCGCGCGCTGCGCGAGCTGGCGCCCGAGGTGGCGCCCGACTTGATCGCCATCGTGGAGAAGGCGATGTCGCGCGATCCCGACGACCGCTATCCGTCGGCGCGGGAGATGGCGGAGGAGCTGCGGCGCTTCACGGCGGGACAGCTGGTGGTCGCCCATCAGTACTCGCCCTGGGAGATCGTCCGCCGCTTCCTGCGCCGCCAGATCGCGGCGGTGGCCACCGCCCTCCTGGCGATGGCGCTCTTGCTGGCGGGCACGGTCTGGAGCCTGGAGAACATCAAGAGCGAGCGGAACCAGGCGCAGGCGAACGCGGAGCTGGCGCGCGCCCAGGTCGAGCAGCTCAAGCTGGAGAAGGCGCGTGCGCTGCTCGACGTCGACCCGACGCTCGCGCTCGCGTGGGAGAAGGAGCTCGAGGCTCCGCTCCCGGGCGCCGCTTCGATCGCGTCCGAGGCGATCGATCGAGGCGTGGCGCGCCACGTGCTCGATGGCCACGTCGATCGCGTGCTGATGGTGCGGGTCTCGCCGACGGGCGATCGCATCGCTTCGTCGAGCGACGACGGCACGGTGCGCCTGTGGGATCCCGCCACCGGCGCGAGTCAGAGACTGAGCGGCCACGCCGCGCGCGTCTCGGCGATCGCGTTCTCGCCCGACGGTCGCCGGCTGGCCAGCGGCAGCCACGATCACACGGTGCGGATCTGGGACGTGGCGACGGCGACCTCGGTCGTGCTCACCGGACATGAGGGCGGCGTGATGCACGTGGCCTGGTCCCCGGACGGGCGCTGGGTCGCGTCGAGCAGTGAGGACGAGACCGTGCGCGTCTGGGATCTGCGGGGACAGACCCCTGCCCCCGCGCCGTTTCGCATCTTCCCGGCGCCGGACGCCACCCGCAACGTGATCTCGGCCTTCTCGCCGGACGGCCGCTGGCTGGTCACCGGCGGTCACGGCGCAACGATCGATCTGTTCGACGTGGAGAGCGGGGCGCGCACGCGGCTGACGGGGCACAGCGGCGAGGTCACCCACGTAGCGTTCGCACCGGACGGTCGCACGTTCGCCTCCGCGAGCGAGGACGGCACGGTACGGATCTGGTCGGTCGCGAACGGGAGCGCGCAGGTGTTCGACGGTCACGAGGGCGCGGTGCTCTTCGTGGCCTACGCCCCCGACGGCGCGACGCTCGCCTCGGCGGGGCTCGACGGGACGGTCCGCCTGTTCACGCGGGAGGGCCGGCCGATCTCGGTGTTGCGCGGTCACTCCGAGCGCGTGCGCGAGCTGGCGTTCTCGCCGTCGGGAGGCCGCCTCGCCTCGGCCTCGTGGGATCACACGGTCCGCGTCTTCAATCTCGAGAACGGTGAGAGCCAGGAGCTGCTCGGTCACACCGAGTTCGTCGCCTCGGTCGACTTCGCGCCCGACGGCCGGCTGCTCGCCTCCGGCTCGTGGGACCATACGGTCCGGGTGTGGATGCTGGAGGCGTACCGGCGGCGCGTGCTTCGCGGCCATCGCGTCGGGGTGCACGCGGTCGACTTCTCACCCGACGGCCAGCGCATCGCCTCGGGCGGGCACGATGACGCGGTCCGGATCTTCGATCTGGAGACGGGTCGAAGCCGCGCCTTCCTCGGTCATCGCGACCACATCTTCCGCGTGCTGTTCTCGCCGAGTGGCGAGCAGGTGGCGAGCTCGAGCGACGATCGGACCGTCCGCCTCTGGAACGTCGCCGACGGCAGCAGCATGGTGCTGACGGGGCACCAGGCCGACGTGGAGGAGCTCGCGTTCTCGCCCGACGGCAAGCGGCTGGCATCGGCGGGGGAAGACGACGTCGTCCGCCTCTGGGACACGGTGAGCGGCGCCTCGATCGCCCTCACCGGGCATCGCGCGGCCGTCACCGCGGTGGCGTTCGATCCGTCGGGTGCGCACCTGGTGTCCGCCAGCCGCGACGGCACCGCCCGCATCTGGCCCATGGCGGGCGGCGACCCGGTCGTGCTCTCGGGACACGACGACGAGGTCTGGGACGCGGTCTTCTCTCCCGACGGTCGCACAGTGGCCACCGCCTCCGTCGACGGGTCGCTCCGGATCTGGTCGCTCGAGGGCGCGAAGGTCCGGGCCTACGACGGCCTGGGACGCATGAGGCTGGTGGCCTTCTCCCCCGACGGCGAGCGCATCGCCGTGGGCGGCGAGAAGCTGTGGCTGTGCGGGCGGCGCTCGACGGTGTGCCGGCTGGTCGTCGGCCATCACGCGGAGGTGCTCGACCTCGCGTTCAACCGCGCGGGCTCGCTCGCGACCGCCTCGGCCGACGAGACGGTGCGGCTGTGGGATCCGAGCACGCTCGAGTCCCACGTCCTGCGGGGTCATCGCGCGGCCGTGTTCGACGTCGCCGTCTCGCCGAAAGGTGATCGGGTCGCCTCGGCGAGCGGAGACGCCGACGTGCGGATCTGGCCCTTCGTGCTGCCACCGAAGCCGAGCGAGCTGTCCTCGTGGCTGTCAGCCACGACGTCGCTGACGGTCGAGGACCCGTGATACGGTCGGCCGTGGGGTGGCCGGAGGAGCGTCGGGCGGACGGGGACGTGGGCGCACAGCATGATCTCGAATCGGTCGTCCGACACTTCGCCGAACCGCGCGAGCTCTCGATCAAGCTGCTCGCCACCTGCGAGGAGGCGCACGGCAACCCGTTCGGGGCCGAGCTGCGCGCGTGGATCCGTCTCTTCGAGGCCTACGAGCTCGAGGTCTCCGACCCGGCGTCCGCGGAGCTTCGCATGCCTTCGATGCGGCCGACGCTCCGGGCGCTGATCGAGCAGCAGGGCGCCTCCTGGATCGCCGACTTCATCGGGTGCTTCACGGCGAGCACGGTGGTGATCCAGCAGGACGAGATGAGCTATCTCGCGTCCTGGCACAGCACGTCCGGCGGTCAATCCAAAGTCTTCTACTTCCACCCGAACGACTGGGGTCTGTGGCCGACGGAGGGCTCGCTCCTGGCGCGGCTCTACCGGCTGCTCCAGGAGGAGGAGCGCGAGCGCTGGGAGGAGGACGCGTCCATCGAAGCGCAGGTGCTCCTGCTCGAGCGCGAGGCGAGACAGGAGAAGCTCTCGCCGCACCTCGATCCGGCGTCGCTGTTCCCGCGCGTCGACTGGCTGGTGCACGCGCTCCTGGGCGTCGGACGCGATCTGGGCCGCGAGCTGGTCCGTGCCGCGCCGCTCGGGCAGTGGAAGAAGGAGCGGCCTCTCCTCGAGGGCGCCCCGCACCTCGCCACCTACTGGATCTGGTCGCACTACCTGCTCGACAACCAGGAAGCGCTCGAGGATCTGCTCGAGGTCACCGCCGGCGAGAGCAACGGTGTGTTCGCCGACGCCCGTGAGCTGGTGGTCGCGCTGGTGGACGGAAAGGCGACGAGGCTCGGCGATCGCAACAACGCCGCCTTCGCCGAGCTCAAGCAGAAGATCGAGGCGGCGGCGCCGGTCGGGGTCTTCGGTGAGGAAGCCCTGGCGCGGCGCAAGCGGCGCGAGGAGGAGGCCGAGTCCCGCGGTGGCCCCGAGGCGGCGGCGCTGTCGGTGCTGGAGGCGCGCGCCCAGAGCGAGCCGCGGATCGCGGAGGCCCTCCGACTGCTCGACCACCTCTCGCGCGGCGGCGCCCATCGTCCCCAAGCCACGCAGTCGGTCCCGCTCGATGCGGACGCCGCGATGGCCCGCCTCTACGAGCTGGTCGACCCGCGGTTTCGCGATCTGATCGAGGCGCGCGTCCGCCGGACCGCCCTGTTCGCCGACACCCATCGGGAGGCCTCCTGGGGGCTCCTGCTCGCGTGGGCCGCCGTCGCCGAAGACCTGGCGGACTTCGAAGCGCTGCTGGAGAAGGCCGGGACCAAGAACCTGGGACCGAGGCGCATGACCGAGCTCTACCGTGCGTACGCGACCTTCTCCGATCGCCGCGCGACCGAGATCCTCGCGCTCGGCGCGACGCAGTGGATCGACGATGTCGAGGACTGGATCCGGATGACGCCGAGCGAGCCCGTCCTGCGCCTGCTGGAGCGCGACGTGCTCGAGACGCACCAGATGATGGCGGGGCTGCTCGAGCGTGCCAGCTTCTCCGGCGCCAACTGGGAGGTCTGTGTCCGGGTGGCGTGCGCCGCCGGCGAGCTCCGATCGACGCGTGCGGTCAAAGGCCTCGAGCGCGCCGTCGACAAGCAGCTCGGCCGCATCGACGACGGCACGCGGGCCGAGGTGGTGCGCGCGCTCTATCTGGCGGCCGGAACCAGCGCGCGCGCGTTCCTGGAGAAGCAGGCGGAGCGAAAGATCGCTGCGATCCGCTACGCCGATCCCGCGGACGTGCCGCTGCTCGAGAAGGATCTGGCGTGCCTGCTCTCGGGCCTGCTCCCGGCGGCACCCGACGACGAGCACGTGATCCGGCAGGCTTCGGAGCTCCTCGGCGCTCTGGTGTCGACGATCGAGCGGGCGGGCCGCCGGCTCCAGCTGGAGGGGACGATCGCGGCCGCCGAAGCGATCGTCCGCGGCGCCGCGCTCGGTGAGGTGCGGGCGCTCTCGGGTCGTGTCGCCGAAGTGGCGTCGCTGTCGGCCCCCGACCGCGGACCCGCCGCTCGCAAGATCGAGGCGCTGGCCGCGCTGGCGCGCACGGTGGCCGCGGATCTCTCGGCGTGAGCGCCGGCGTTCTGTTTTGACACCCTCGTCAAAGACAACGACCTCCGCCCCTCATCCATTCGTGAATCCAGCTACTTATGCCTGGATCAGCTGTTGCTTTGGGTGGCTCCATGTCGCTTCCCGCCTCACTGGACGCTCTGTCGCCCCGAACGACCGCGGCAGGTCGCGCCGCGCCGCGGACCGAGTCGGGCCCCACCGGCGCCGGCGTGGGCCAGTCCGTCCGTCGGGGGCTCGGTGCCGTCGATACGGAGCGCCGTACCCAGATCCAGCACCTCGAACAGCTCTTCGAGCGCGCCGAGATGCGCCGGCGCGAGCGGCGCGACACGCCCGCCGAGCGGATGCTCGCCCTGTCCCGGGCGCTCGCCTCGCCGGAGGACCAGAAGGCCCGCGGGATCATCCGCCGGGAGATCGCGCTGAGCGTTCCGCGCCTGGGCCTGGTCGCCTTCGTCCGCAGCCACGGACATAGCAAGCAGCCTCTCACCCTCGTCTCTGCCCTCCTGGGCAGCGGCCTGATCAAGCGCGCCAACGAGCTGCTCGGGCAGTCGATGGTCGATGTGCGGGTGCTGCCGCGGCTGTCGGCGGCGTACGGCGCCGCGGCCCGAGACCTCCGCCACTTCGGGATCGAGGCGCGGATCATCCGGACCGCGTACGACGGCGTCGAGCTGGGCGTGATCGGCGACCTCGACGACGCCGGTCTGGCGACCATCCACGAGATCCTCGAGCGGCGCGTCCGCCAGGTCCTCGAAGGCTTCCACCTCGCGCTCGACATCCAGCTCGCCGATCTCGACTTCGCGATCACGGTCGGCGCGGCGGCGATCGTCGACACCACCTTCCCCGCGCTCCTCACTGCGCACATGCGGGCCGGCGGGGCCGCCAAGGCGGCGCGCGTGAGGGGCGGAAGCTGCTCTCACTCGGTCGACCTCGCCCTCGAGATCCTCGGCGACTACCGTCGCTGGGTCGAGTCGTCCGGCGTCACCAAGATCGCGGGCATGCCCGCGGTGACGTACGATCCGGTGGGCGGGCGGATGCGCATCAACCTCGAGCTGCTCTCGGCGCAGCGCGCCGGTACGCTGCCGCTCGCGATCACCCGCCGGCTCGCGCCCGTGCGCGCCGCGCTCAACGTGCTCGACTGGGTCTACTATCAACGGTCCGACCGCTGGGCCGAGGACGCCGGACGCGCCGCGCGCGCGCTCGAATGGATCGATCGTCTCGGCGAGGCCGAGCCCCTCTCGCCCGCGCAGCGCGACGGCCTCGAAGCGTTCCTGGTCGAGATCCACCCCCGGCTCGCGTTCGTGCGCGCCGCCGCCGAGGGGCCGTGGACCACGTTCGTCGTCGACATGAAGAAGCTCGGTCCGCGCGGGCTGTCCATCTGCGAGCGCGTCGCGCGCCAGCTCCTCGAGCGCGACCACGTCGGGGACGACGATCTCGATCTCGCCCGCATCCGCCAGAACGATCTCATCCAGGATCTCAAGCAGGTCCTCGACGTCGCGGTGGAGACCGTGCGGGCCCGCGCCGGGGAGGGCGCCCAGATCTTCGCGGCCAAGGGTGGTGACGACGTGATCATCGGCGTGCGCACCCGAGGAGCCGCGCTCCCGAAGTCACTGCGCTGGGGGATCGCGGCGGTGCTGGCCACGCTCCCGGGCGTGCGCGTGGGCTCCGGTGAGAGCTCGGGCGTGCCGGCGCAGATCGACCAGGACATCGGGCTGCTCGAGCAGCAGGTGTCGTCCACGCTCAAGAAGGTCGAGCGGTTGGATCGTCCCGGCTGTTACTTCCTCGACCAGAATCGAGTGGTGACGGTGGCGCTCTGAGCGGCCGAGCTGATAAACACATCTCTCGACGATGACGCGCGGGCTTTTGGTGCTCCTCCTCCTCCTCCCGTTCGCCGACGCCCACGCGGCCGGTACGGAGCAGCTCGCCGTCGGGGACGAAGCCCCCCAGTTCGTCCTGAAGGCGCTCAACCCGAAGCAGTCGAACATGACGACCTTCGCGCTCCGTAAGTTCGTCGGTGTGGACGCCACCGAGCCGAAGCGCGCCGTCGTCCTCAGCTTCGCCGCCTCCTACTGCGAGCCCTGCAAGCGGGAGCTCGGCGAGCTCAAGAAGCTCGAGGCCAAGCTGGGCGCGTCGAACGTGGTCCTCGCGGTGGTGGTGATCGACACGGAGGCCGAGGGTATCGAGAAGATGCGCAAGCTGACCGTCGAGGAGCTCGGCCTCACGTATCCCGTGCTCACCGACCGCTTCGGCGTCCTCGCCAAGCGGTACCACGCGAGCATGCTGCCGATGACCGTGGTCGTGAAGCCGGACGGGAAGATCAAGTGGTTGAGCTCCGGCTTCCGCGAGGGCGCGATCGACGCGCTCCTCGGCGAGCTCGCGATCGAGAAGTGACTCAAAAGCTGACGTCGATGGGCCCGATCCCGAGCGGCGGCTCCCCGCTGTCCTTCGTCAGCACGATCGCGGTGACCGTGCCCGCGGCGGCCACCGCGACGCCCGCCGCCACGGCCCAGACCCACCAGGGGATGGCGACCGCGGGCAGGTGCTCGCCCCGCTCGATGGGGAGCGACACCGGGTCGGGATCGCCGAAGCTGTCGATCACCACGCCCGAGAGGTCGCGGAGGAACACCTTCACCAGGATCTGACCGGTGTAGGTCTCCATGTTGCCGGTGTCCTCGATCGTGCCGGCGAGCTCGCGCCGTCCATTCCTCTCAGTGGATCGGGGTCGGTCGGCCGCGAACATGGCGCCGCCGCTGCCCCAGATCTGGAGGTCGCCACCCTCGACGAGGCCGAACGGATCGCCGCCGATGTCGGCGACGACGCGATAGACCAGCCCGTGCTCGCCCTGATCGCGCAGCACGTGGACCTCGGTGATCCGGATCGGCTCGGTGCAGGGGCTCCTCGCCTGCGCCTCGCGGAACGCGGCCGCCAGCGCGCGGACCGGCACCGTCGAAGGCAGGCCCGGCTCAGCGCAGAGCGCCTGCCCGAAGGTCCGCTCGGAGAGATCGGTGCGCCCGCGGGCCCGCTGGATCGCGCCGAGCATCTCGAGGGCCTCGGCCAGCTCCCGCCTCTCGAGGTGTCCGTTGTTGCGCAGCTTCACCAGCATGCCCTCGGCGTCGTCGAGCCGGAGGTTCCCGAGGGCCTTTTCTGCCAGGGCGAGGGCGTCACCGGTGGTGAGCCCGTCGATCGCAGCCGCCGTCTGGGACGGTCCGCTCGGTCCCTGGGTGAGGCCGCCGACCGCACGGATGGCCGCCGTCTCGAGGCTCGGATCGCTGGCGTGGGCCGCCGCCACCAGCCGGCGGCGCGCCAGCTCGGCCCGCAGGCGGTGGTGGAGAAACTGCGAGAAGTCGCTCAGGCGCTCGGGCGGGACGCGCGCCAGCGGAGGCGGCCGCGTGAAGCGATCGAGCCGCAGCTCGGCCGCCACCGGGCCGAGGTGCGGGAGCGCCTCCAGGGCGCGCGCCTGGTGGTGGTGATAGGCGAGGGCGTCGAGGGCGATCGCGTCGGCGGTGGGCGCCGGCGGCGTCACGCTGATCTCCCTGGACCAGCGCCTTCTTCGCCACGAGCCCGCCCTGGCGATTGCGGATCTCCAGGGTGGCCTCGACCTTTGCCGTCCCGACCGGGCGCGCGGGTCCAACGACCAACGCATAGACGATCACCACCGCCCCTGGGCGTTGATCGATCACCTCGACCCAGGGCGCGATGCCGAGCCCCTGGTCGGCGTGAACGCCGGTGGCCCGTCCCTCGAGCTCGCCGCGGGCGTCGTCGACCGGGAGCTCCGTGCGGACGAGGAGCGTGTCGCCGGCGGCGATCGACAGCGTCGCCCGAGCGGGCACCGTTCGCTCGGTGCGGGCCTCGATCGCGAGGATGCGCTTCTCTTTCTCGCTCGCGGGCGCGTCGAGCTCGGCCCCCGTCTGTGCCACGAGCGCCAGCAGAGCCAGCACGCCGCGGAGAGTAGCACCTCGACTCCCGACCCTCGACTCAGTATCGTGCGCGCAATGGCGCGCCCTGTGGTCGCCGCGCTCGTGTTGGTGTCGGCGTGCGGAGGTGACGTGCGCTTTCGCCCGCTGGCGCTCGACGTTCAGGGCTTGTCCGGCCGCGCCGAGCGGCTGGTGGTGCTGGTCTTTCCGGCGAGCTCCGAGCAATCGTGCGCAGGCATCGATCTCGACAACGTTCGGTCGCTGGACGCGCCCTTCTCGGCGGAGTGGGTCCGCAGCACGGACGGGAGCGCGCGCCACCTCGAGCTGCCGGCGATCGAGGAGCGCAGCGTCACCATCATCGCCTACAGTGAAGATGCTCAGGGTATGCCGATTCAGCTCGGCTGTACCGAGGTCGACTTCGTCGACATCGAGTCGCCCGAGGCCTCGCTCCGACTGTCGATGCGCATGGCGAGTCGATTCCGTATAGTACCCGCGTGCCCCAGTTCGGGCCCTTCGAGCTCGAGCGTTTGCTCGGTCGCGGTGGGATGGCGGAGGCGTTCCTCGGCTATCGAAAGAGCGATCCACGCCATCACCCGCTGGTCCTGAAGCGCATCCGTCCCGATCTCGCGCAGAACGAAGAGTATTACCGGCGCTTCGTGCTCGAGGCGCAGGTCGCGTCTCGGCTCGACCATCCGAACCTGGTGCGCTTCCTCGAGTTCGGTCGTGTCGGTCGCTGTCATTACATCGCGATGGATCAGGTGCGCGGCTTCAGCCTCAAGCGAATGCTCGAGCCGGTGTTCTCGTCCGGTCGCGGTCCCTCGCCCGCGGCCGCCGTCTATCTCGGTGCCGGGATCCTCGATGGTCTGGCCGCGATGCACTCGGTGAAGGACGAGAAGGGCGAGCCGCGCCCGATGCTCCACCGGGACGTTACGCCCGCCAACATCATCATCGCGCACGACGGCCGTCCGGTGATCATCGACTTCGGGATCACGAAGGACGTGCTCGGCCCGCAGATCACGCTCCCGGGCCGCGTGATCGGCACAATGCGATACATGGCGCCCGAGCACCGCAAGGCCGAGTTCATCGATGCGCGCGCCGACGTGTTCTCGGCGAGCGTGATCCTGTTCGAGCTCCTGGCGGCGCGACCGCCCTGGCCGCCGATCGAGGGCCTGCGTGAGCTGCTCCGCGTGACCTTCGACGCACCCGAGATCTCCGACGAGATGAAGGCGCGGGTCCCCGACGAGGTCTGGCAGGTGGTGCTGAAGGGACTCGAGTGCGAGCCAACCCAGCGCTTCCCGGACGCCACCGCGATGAGCCGCGCGCTCAAGGGGTGCGCCACGTTCGCTCGCGCCGAGGCCGAGGGTGCCGCCGACGTGCGGCGTTGGGCGGCGGAGCAGCATCTCTCCGCGGACGAGGATCTGGAGCACCCGGTGGTGGATCGGGTGGCCGAGGGCGGCGAGGCCGAAGTGGTGATGTGGACCTCCAACGGGGTCCTCAGCTCGCCCGACGTGCCGGAGCCGGAGCTCATCGAGGATCCCGACGATCTCGACGCCCGGGTCCTGACGATCCCGCCGCTCCCACCCCGGCGCGACTCCGTCCTCGACGGCGCCACCACGGAGGATCTCCGGCGCATGGTGGTAGCGGGTAAGCCAGGATGGCTGTGGCCCGGCATCGGCTTGGGCGTGGCGCTGGTGGCGATGATCTGGCTGCTGTTGCGGATGTGAGCGGCGAACCGGGTTCAGGTAAGATCGCCCCGGACTGTTGACCGAGAAAAGGCAATCTTTCTCCGTCGATATCACGGGCCTGCTCGAGGCGCTGACCGAGCAGTTCCCGGAGCCGCTCCTCTGTGTCCGCGAGCTGGTGCAAAACGCCGCCGATGCGGGGGCGCAGCGCATCGAGGTCGACGTCGCCTACGACGGCCTCCGCAACCTCCTGCGCCTCTCCGTCCGCGACGACGGCCGCGGCATGAACGAGAAGGAGGTCGAGGGCTACCTCACCATCGGCTTCTCCGAGAAGGATCCGAAGGCCGATCGCGGTCGCTTCGGCGTCGGCAAGCTCTCGCCCTACGCCCTGGGCATCGTCCGCATGGTGGTCGAGACCTCGGGCGGCGCGATCACTCACCGCATCATCTTCAACCGCGACGGCAGCGGCACCATCACGCGGCACGATGCGCGGCCGCGTGGTACCACGGTCCGCGTCTACAAGGAGTGCGGACGCGATGAGGCCGAGAGCCTGGCCGAGCGTACGTTCGAGCTGGTGCAGGGGACCTGCGGGTCCATCCCGATCCCGCTGTTCGTCAACGGCACCCCGGTCAACCGAGACGTCGCGCTGCCGACGATCTACTCGCTCCCGTTCGAGACGGGGATGGGCAAGGGCGTGCTCGGGATCGTGTCCGATCCGGTCCACGTGCTGATGGGCGGCGGCATCGTGCTCGAGAACGACGCCCCCATCCTGGGACCCGAGGTCTCGTACATCCTCGACTCGCCACGCCTCGCGCCGACGCTCTCGCGTAACGCTGTGCGCCGCGACCAAGCCTTCGACGAGATGCTCCGCGCCGCCCGCGCCAAGCTCCCCGACTTCACGGCGCACGTGGCGCGGCAGCTCCGCGTGCGCACCGATCGGCTCCGGCAGGAGGGCGTACCGGTCGAGCGGGGGCTCGACTCCAACGATCGCGCGGCGCTCGAGTGGCTCCGCTCGCTGCTGCTCGAGGAGGAGGAGGCGCCCGATCCCGTGGTGCGGGACGCGCCCGTGCTCGAGACGGCCGACGGCGGCCTGGTCTCGTGCAACGAGCTGATCGAGGTCCTGCGCCGCGAGACGCGCGTGCCGATCTCCCGAGTGCCGCGCACGCGCGACGAGATCAGCGCCTACGCCGATCGCGGCGTGATGGTGCTCTTGCTCTATCGCGACCTCGAGGACTTCCTCGAGCGGCAAGGGATCGAGCAGGTCGAGGTCGACGGCCTCGACGACGGGCTGGAGATCGCGGAGTACCACTGGGGACGCGGCGAGGCGGCCCTGGCGGCGCGTCCCTCGGTCCTCCGGCCGGCCTATCTGCGTCCGCTCACCTTCGCCGCGGCCACTGCCTTCGCGGTGGCCCTCGCGATGGTCGCGATCCAGCTCCGCCCGAGCGCGCCCCCGAACGCGCCGCCCTCCGCCGTCGCGCGGGCGCCCGAACCGGCGAAAGAGGTCGCGGCCGGACCCGCCGCCGATCCTGCGCCGCCCGTCGTGGTTGCGCCGCCATCCGAGCGCACCGCCGATCTGGTGCACGTTCCTCGGCACCCGGGTCCCAAGAACAAGCTGCTGGTGATGCTGGCCGCGATCGTCGCCGCGCTCTCGGCGGCCGCCGGATGCGCGATGATCTACTTCACCTTCGCCGCCCGAAAGCGGGCCACCGCCAGCTGGCTCCGCGCGGAGGCCGGCGCGCCGCTGACGGTGGGCGAGAGCCGCAAGCGTCGCTTCAACGTCTGGAGCCGGGCGCTGCTCCACCCGATCGACTTCTTCGTGGCCCGCGGCTGGTCGGTGCGCGCCTCCGGTCCCAAGCCGCTCGCGGCGTCCGCCTCGATCAAGGGCTATCGCGAGCTGGCGCCGGAGACGCCGATCCGCTCGGGCGTCAGGCTCGATCTCGATCGCGTGAAGATCGGCTTCGTCGATCTGGTGTCGCAGAGCGGTGATCCCCATGACGGCCGGACCTTGATCCGGCGTCAGGACCGGGTGCTGCTCAACCGCAACCACCCGACCGTCCGCGATCTCATCACGATCGCGGAGCTCGACGAGCGCCGCGCGCGGTTGTTGCTCGACGTGCTCTTGGCGACGGACGCGGAGCTGTCGAAGGGCACCGATCCGCGGCAGGTCGAGTGGGATCTCCTGGGACGCGCCGAAGGCTCGCTCCGCTCGGGCCGCAGGAAGAGGCCGGTGTGAGCGGCTCGGACCCGAGCGAACCGGACGAGCCGACGCCGGACGAGTTGGCGACGACCGCCGACCAGACCGAGCCCGAGGTGGAGCCGCCGCCTTCGACCCTGGTGTTCCCCAGACCGCACGACCCCCGATCTCCGGAGGATCTCCCGAGCGATCTGTTCGAGCGGATCGACGTTTCGAGCGCGCGGGTGGCCACGGCGCATCCGAGCGGGTCGACGCAGATCGAGCCCAAGCGCCGTCCCCTCTATCGCGCCGACCCGGACCGCGTGCTGCGCGTGCTCTCGGCGAACCAGTTCGAAGACCCGTTCCTGGCGTTCCGCGAGCTCTACGCGAACGCGCTCGACGCGGTGCGTGGCAAGAAGAGCCCGTTCATCGATCTGCGCGTCGCCTCCGACCGGGTCGTGGTCGAGGACAACGGCACCGGCCTCGACGACGGCGGCCTGGAGGCCCTCACCACCCTCGGGATGTCGACGCGCCGGGGGCAGGACGCGATCGGACGCTTCGGGATCGGCTTTGCCTCCATCTTCGATCCGCAGCTCGGGATCGGACGCGTCGAGTTTCAGGCGGCGCGGTACGGTCAGGACGAAGGCGTCCGGATCCGCTTCAACCCCGACGTCAGCGGCGGCGTATCGATCCAGGTCGACAGCGCGCCCAGGCCCAAGAACGGCGGGAGCCGCGTGGAGATCTACTTCGATCCGGCGCGCGCGCCCGAAGATCGCGTCGCGCGCGTGATCGCCGTGTTCGAGACCCACGCCGCCTATTCGGGTGTCGAGACCGAGCTCAACAGCCGGCTGCTGGGGAGGGATCTCGCCGACTACATCAAGACCGAGATCAAGGATGGCGAGTGGAGCAACGTCGAGCGGTCGTTGATCGCGGCCACCGCGGTGCGGGGCCCGGTCGGCGTGGCCGCGATCGATCCATCGCGCTCCGAGTCGAAGTTCCGCGCCTATCAGCGCGGCCTCTACGTCTGCGAGATCCCGCTCAACCGCGTCCAGGGCAAGCCGTGGCCCCGGGGCGTCTTCGGCGCCGTCCACGCGGAGGGTCTCGACCTGGTGGCGAGCCGCAACGCCTTCGTGGAGAACGAGCTGTTCGAGCGCTTCCAGGAGGAGCTACGGCGGCTCGCCTACGAGGCCGCCTATCGCGTGGTCCGCTACTACGAGCAGATCAACGACGCGTACGCGCGCATCGTGCTGCTCGACGCCATCCGCCGAGGGCTGAGGAGCACCACGCCCGAGGGCATGCTCGCAGAATCGGACGATCTGTTCAGCAAGGCGGTGGTGCGCTCGCCGCTGTTTCGGGCCTGGGGCACCAGGAAGACGTACTCGTTCGAGGAGCTGGTCGCGTTCAAGCAGCAGGACAAGTTCCGGGCGTTGGCGTACCGGCCGGCCTGGCGCGATCGCGAGGACGGTCCGATCATGCGCGCCGACGACTCGATCGAGCGCGACATCTTCCGCAAGCTCTCCGGTCTTCGCGACATGCCCGCGGCCGCGCGCGCCGAGGAGATTGCGCGGCCGTCGCTCCTGTCGCGGCTGCGCGACAAGCTCATGTCGGGACCGCGCGCGGAGTACTCGCTGTTTCAGCGACCGGTCGACGTCCACCGCGTCGACGCGGGGACGCGCCGGATTGTCGAGGCGCTCCAGGAGTTTCTCGGTCGACGAAGAGGTGAGCGAGGCGCTGGCCCGCTTGCTGCCCGGCCCGCTGCCGACGCTCAGCTTCGGCGTGTCGCGGAACGCGTTCGGACCGGTGGCCGCCTATCGCATGGGTGAGATCCGCTTCAACGTGGCGCATCGTGCGGTGCGCCGGCTGTCCAAGCAGTCGAACCCAGAGCTTGGCGCACGCGCGCTGTTGCCGGTGCTCGCGCACGAGCTCGCGCACATGTGCCACGAGCTCCACGATCTCGATTTCTATCGGACCAGCCGGGCGATCCTCCGCGCGCTGGCCACCGCCGCCGCCAAGGTCGATGCCCGGAGCCTCGAGCTCGAGACCATGGGTGTCCGACTCGCGCCCGAGCCGAGCTGATGATCGACGAGACCGCGTCCGAGCCCGTGAAGCGCCGGTTGCGGGAAGCGATGGGCCTGCCGCCCGACGGCGACGGGGCTCTCCCGACCGTTCCCCTCCGCTTCGTGGGTCCGGGCCGGACGCGGGCGCTTGCCGGCCGGGGTCGGATCACGCTTGAGGACGGCGCGGTGCGTTCGGTCGAGGGTGCGCTGCCGGACGATCTGCCGATTGGTTATCACCGGCTCGAGATGGACGGCGGGGGTGAGCCGATCCGCCTCTTCGTCACCCCCCGCGCCTGCGTGCTCCCGGCGCGCCGGCTGTCGGGCCTGGCGGCGCAGCTCTACGCGGCCCGCTCCCGGCGGTCCTGGGGATCGGCGATTCTCGGCGACCTTTCGCGGCTGTTCGAGGTGATGGGGCGGACGCTGGGCATGGACACCGTGCTCGCGAACCCGCTCTGCGCGGTGCCGCCGATCCACCCGCAGGAGTCGAGCCCCTACTCCCCGTCGAGTCGACGCTACCTCAACCCGCTCTACCTCTCCATCACCGACGTGCCGGGCGCGCGCGAGGTCCTCGACCTGGAGGCGCTCTCGGCGAAGGGTCGCGCGCTGTCGGAGGCGCGGATGATTGATCGCGACGCCGTCTACTCGCTGAAGATGTCGGCGCTCGAGGAGGTCTGGCGCACGCGCCCGCGGGCGGTCGAGCCCGACGCCTCGCTGGTGCGCTTCGCCGTCTACTCGACGCTGGCCGAGCAGCTCGGCCCCGACTGGCGGCGCTGGCCGGAGGGCCTCCGCCGGATGGACACCGGCGCGGTCGACCGGGTTCGCGCCGAGCAGCCCGGGCGGGTCGACTTCTTCGCCTGGCTGCAGGTCGAGCTCGATCGACAGCTCGGGGCGGCCGCCCGGGCCGGCACGCTGATCCTCGATCTCCCGATCGGCTTTCGGAGCGACGGCGCCGACGCGTGGGAGTGGCAGGACCTCCTCGCGAGCGGAGCGTCGATCGGCGCCCCGCCGGATGCCTTCAACGAGGAGGGCCAGGACTGGGGCCTGCCGCCCTTCGTCCCGCACCAGCTCCGGGCCGCGTTCTACCAGCCTTTCATCCAGACGCTGCGGGCCGCCTTCGCGCATGCCGGCGGGCTCCGGATCGATCACGTGATGGGTCTGTTCAGGCTCTACTGGGTCCCGCACGGCGCGGACGCGCGAAGCGGCGCCTACGTCCGGTTCCAGGCCGACGAGATGCTCGACATCCTCGCGATCGAGAGCCACCGCGCGGGGGCCTTCGTGATCGGCGAGGACCTCGGGACGGTCGAGCCCGGCGTCCGCGAGGTACTCCACGATCGCAACGTGTTGTCGTGCCGCCTCCTCTGGTTCGAGCCGGAGGCGCCGGAGCGATGGCCGGTGCGAGCGCTGGCCTCGATCACCACGCACGATCTTCCCACTATCGCCGGGATCTGGACCGGCGCCGATCCGGTCCCCGAGCTTCGGGATCGGCTGCGCGACTGGGGCGGGATTCCGGACGACGCTCCGGTGGAGCGCGCGGTCGAAGCTGCCGCCGATCTATTGAAACGAAGCCCATCGCTCGTGGTGATGATGCAGCTCGAGGACGCCTTCTTGGTGTCCGAACGACCGAACGTCCCCGGGACGATCGATCGCCCGAATTGGTGCTTGGCCTTGCCGGAGCCGATCGAAGCGTTGGGTGACGGAAACCCCTTGCAGTCCGGGTGATTTGAGGCGAGGGTGCCGGCCGATGGCCACCGTGACAATCGACGGGAAGGCGATCGAGTTCCAGCCCGGGACGACCATCATCCGGGCCGCGCTCGATCACGGGATCGACATCCCATACTACTGTTGGCACCCGCAGGCTCTCGATCGCGGCGAACTGCCGGATGTGCCTGGTCGAGGTGGAGAAGGCGCCCAAGCTGCTGCCGGCCTGCGAGGTCCAATGCCGCGACGGAATGGTGGTCGCACACGCGGTCCCAGAAGGCCCTCGAGTCGCGCTCGGCCGTCATGGAGTTCCTCCTGATCAACCACCCGATCGACTGCCCGATCTGCGATCAGGCCGGCGAGTGCAAGCTGCAGGACTACTACATGAAGCACGATCGGAGCGGCACGCGCTTCGACGAGATCAAGGTCCCGAAGAAGAAGGCCGTCCCGCTCGGGCCCGACCGTCATTCTCGACGAGGAGAGGTGCATCAACTGCACGCGCTGCGTCCGCTTCATGGACGAGGTCGCGCACAACCCTCTGCTCGGACAGTTCGAGCGCGGTGATCGCGCCGTGATCGGGACCTTCCCGGGCAAGCCCCTCGAGGATCCGTACTCGGCCAACGTGGTGGACATCTGCCCGGTGGGTGCGCTGACCAGTCGTGACTTCCGCTTCAAGGTGCGGAGCTGGTTCCTCAAGTCGACCAACAGCGTCTGCCCCGGCTGCGCCCGCGGCTGCAACACGATCGTCGACCACTACAACAACGAGATCCAGCGGATGCGGGCCCGCGACAACGACCAGGTCAACCAGGGTTGGCTCTGCGACGCCGGCCGCGCCACCTACAAAGACGTGCACGATCCCGAGCGGCAGGTCTCGGTGCCGCACCTCAGGAACGCCGACGGCGTGCTCGCTCCGATCTCCTGGGACGAGGCGCGTCTCCGCTTGGCCGAGATCCTCTCCTCGTACGTCGGCGAGACCGACGGCACGCTGGGGCTGACCCTCTCTGCGGGCCTCACCACCGAGGGCGTCACGGCGTTCGTGGAGCTGGCGGAGCAGGTCCTCCAGGTGGACACGTATGCGATCCTGGGCCGCCCCGACTGGGAGGGCGACAACTTCCTGCGCGTCCCCGATCGCAACCCGAACCGGGCGGGTGCCGAGCTCGTGCTCGAGGCGTACTCGATCTTCGACGAGGGCGCCGAGCTGCTCCGCCGCGGCCTGGAGAACAAGAGCGTGCGAACGCTGCTGATGGTCGGCGCCGACGCCCTCGAGCCTGACGAGGCCTGGTTGAAGGCGCTCTCGGGCGCGACCGTCGTCGCCTTCACCTCCAGCTGGAGCGAAGCCGCGCGCAACGCTGCGCTGGTCCTTCCGCTCGCCAGCTATGCGGAGCAGGACGGCACCTTCGTGAACGTGCAGGGGCGCATGCAGCGCGTGAACAAGGCGCTCGACCCCATCGAGGGGCGCAAGACCGAGATCGACGCGGCGGCCTTCGTCGCGGAGTCGCTGGGCGCGCGCGCGTGGAAGATCCGGAGCTGGGTCGGTGCCTTCAACGAGCTCAAGAAGCACACGGACCTCCTGAAGAACGTGAAGCCGCTCGAGCTCGGTCCGTGGGGGATCGTGCTCGAATCGGAAGAGCTGAAGCCGCGGCCCGCCGCCGAGGCCGAGGCCGCGCGCGCCGGAGCGTGAGGAGAGGCCATGTTGCCGTACGTGTGGGACCTCCTGATGATCGCCGTCGTCGTCGGGATCTGCCTCGGGCTCGCGGGCCCGCTGACGTGGGTGGAGCGCCGCCAGTCGGCGATGGTGCAGGATCGCGTCGGTCCGAACCGCGCCGCGATCCGCCTGTTCGGCACGGACTTCCGCGTTTTCGGGCTTTTCCATCCCATCGCCGACGCGATCAAGCTCCTCACCAAGGAAGACACGATCAATCGGCGCGCGGACCGCTTCCTCTACAACCTGGCGCCCTTCATCGCGCTCCTGCCGCCGCTGGTCACGTTCGCGGTGATCCCGTTCGGACCGGACATCACGATCGGCGACCAGGTCTACCACTTCCAGGTGGCGCGCATTCAGGCCGGGATGCTGTACATCTTCGCAGTCTCTTCGCTGGCCGTGTTCGGCGTGACGCTGGCCGGCTACGCCTCCGCCAGCAAGTTCGCGATGCTCGGCGGGCTGCGCGCCTCGGCGCAGATGATCTCGTACGAGGTCACCATGGGCCTCTCGATCATGGGCCTGTTCCTGATCTTCGGTACCCTCGAGCCGTACGCGATGGTCGTCTCGCAGGGCGAGCTCCTCTGGGGCTGGCTCCCCAAGTGGGGCATCGTGGTCCAGCCGCTCTCGTTCGTCCTCTTCCTGGCGGCGGCGACGGCCGAGAACAAGCGCGTGCCGTTCGATCTGGCCGAGGGGGAGTCGGAGATCATCGGCTACTTCGTCGAGTACTCGGGGATGAAGTTCGGCATGTTCTACATGGCCGAGTACATCGAGGTCATCGTCATCGCCGGGATCCTGACCACGTTGTTCTTCGGGGGCTGGCAGGTGCCGTACCTGACGGACGCAGGCTTCGCCTTTCCCTGGGGTACGAGCTTCGCGATCGACCCGGCGGTGGTGACGGCGCTGCGGATCGCCGCCTTCCTGGGAAAACTGTGCTTCTTCTGCTGGTTCCAGCTCATGATCCGCTGGACGCTGCCGCGCTTCCGGTATGACCAGGTGATGGCGCTGGGTTGGCGGAAGATCCTGCCGCTTTCGCTCCTCAACATGGTGATCACGGCTGCGGTCGTCCTTGCTCTACAATGAGGTAGCCGATGTCAGAGCCGACGAACAAACCTCCGCGCATCGGGATCAAGCGGGTCTCCCGCGAGGTCAACACGACGGACCGCATGTTCGTCCCAGGCATCGCCGCCGGCCTGGGCGCGACCGTGAAGCACTTCGTCAAGAACGTCTTCGGGACGAAGAAGGTAAAGTACACGCAGACGATCCAGTACCCCGACGTGAAGGTGGAGTATCCGCACCGCTTTCGCGGGATGCATCGCCTGGTCCCGCGCGAGGACGGCGGACCGCGCTGCGTCGCCTGCTTCATGTGTCAGACGGCCTGTCCTGCGCGCTGCATCCACATCGTGGCGGGCGAGACCGACGACACTCGGATCGAGAAGTATCCGGTCATCTTCGAGATCGATGAGCTCCGCTGCGTGGTGTGTGGTCTCTGCGTCGAGGCGTGCCCGTGTGACGCCATCCGGATGGACACCGGCTTCCATCCCAAGCCGGTTTACAGCCGCGAGGACGCCGACTTCGGTAAGGCGGATCTGCTGGGCATCCTGGGTCGCGAGGAGAAGGGTCGCGCCGAGCGCAGCCAGGCCAAGCCGCCACCCACGGCGGCCGGGACCGGTCGCGTCGATCGCGCCCACGGCGATCGCGGCGCGGGCGGCTCGAGCGGTGGCTACTGACGAGCTCCGGCTCTCGGGGAGCCTCGCGATCCCGGCGTCCGAGCTCGCGGTCGAGTATGCGCGCTCGGGCGGGCCCGGCGGGCAGCACGTCAACAAGACCGAGACCAAGGTGACGCTGCGGCTCGACGTGCCCGCGTCCTCGCTCCCCGATCATGTGAAGGCCAAGCTGATGGTGCGGCTGGCGCCGCGGCTCACCAAGAACGGCGAGCTCCTCGTCTCCTGCGACGAGCACCGCGAGCGGCCGCGCAACCTCGAGAAGGCGCGCGAGCGGTTGATCGAGATCCTGAAGCAGGCGCTGGTCGAGCCGAAGAAGCGCAAGCCGACCAAGCCGAGCCGCGGCGCCAAGGCCCGCCGTCTGTCCGAGAAGAAGCGCACCTCCGAGAAGAAGCAGACCCGCGGGCGGGTTCGAGACGACTAGGCCCCGATGTCCTCCCCTGCCGACTACGAGATCCGGGTCTTGGGCGCGCCGCGCACGCCGGTCCGGGACTTCTACTTCGCGCTCCGGCGACTCAACTGGCCGCTGACCGTCGCGGTCATCGCCGGCGGCTACCTGGTCCTCAACGCGCTCTTCGCGTTCGCATACCTGGCCGTGGGCGGGATCGAGCCGGCCGCGCGCTCGGGCTCGTGGAGCGCCGCCTTCTTCTTCAGCGTGCAGACCATGGGGACGATCGGCTACGGGGCGATGTGGCCCTCCACCTCCACGGCCAACGTGCTGGTGGTGGTGGAGTCCGTGGTGTCGCTGGTGTTCACGGCGCTCTCGACCGGCCTGGTCTTCGCCAAGTTCTCGCTGCCGTCCGCGCGGCTGATGTTCTCTCGCGAGGCCACGATCTCGAAGATGGACGGCGCGCCCACGCTGGCGTTCCGGGTGGGCAACCTGCGGAGCAACCGGATCGTCGAAGCGGCGGTGCGGGTCGCGATGGTCCGGACCGAGCGAACAGCGGAGGGCAAGACCTTCTATCGCATGCTCGACCTACCGCTGGTCAGGGAACGGATCCTCTCCCTGTCGCGGTCGTGGAGCGTCCTGCACGTGATCGACGAACGGAGCCCTCTGTTCGGCGAGACTGCCCGCTCGCTCGAGGAGAAGGAGGCGGAGGTCCTGATCTCGATCGTGGGGATCGACGATCTCTGGATGCAGAACGTCCATGCCACGCATCGATACCTCCACACCGAGATCGCGTGGGGCATGCGCCATACCGACATTCTGTCGGACGACGGTAAGGCATTGATCCTCGATCTCCGTCGCTTCCATGATCTGGAGCCAGCCGACTGACGGCCATGGTATGGGTTCGGCGTGGCGCGGTTCATCGGGCGCCACCGAGAGCTCGATCGTGTGCGGCGGTGGCTCGGCGGTGGTGAGCGGCTGATCTCGATCGTCGGCCCGCCCGGCATCGGTAAGACCACGCTTGCCCGCCGCATCGCGGACAGCGCCGAGCACTACCGGGGCGGGGTCCGCGTGGTGGATGTCGGGCATGCGCATACGGCCGAGGCGCTGGCGGTCGCCGTCGCGCACGCTTTTGATCTCGACCTGACCCGGGACGGCGGACGGGACGTGGTGCAGGAGGTCGGCCGCCGCCTCGCCCACCGCGGCCCCACGCTGATCGTGCTCGACGCGCTCGAGCACGCGTCGGAGCATGCCGATCGTACGGTGCGCCTCTGGCTGGAGGCGGCGCCGCGCGTCGCGTTCCTGGTCACGTCGCGGGTCGCGCTCCGGCTCCCCAGCGAGATTCGCTTCGATCTCCCGCCCCTGTTGCACGAGGACGCGCGCCGGCTCTTCGTGGAGCGCGCCCAGGCGATCCGCTCCGACTTCGAGCTCGGGGAGGACGGGCGGCTCCTCGACGAGGTCCTCGCGCACCTCGACTGCATCCCGCTCGCGATCCTGCTGGCGGCCGGTCGGATGGGTGTGCTCTCGCTCCGGGCGCTGGCCGCACGGCTGTCCCGTCGCTTCGACCTCATGCCCGATCTGGGCGGCGCGCTCGAGGACGGGTGGACCTCGCTGTCGGCCGAGGACCGCGCGCTCCTGGTGCAGTGCGCCGCCTTCCCCGACGGCTTCTTCCTCGACGATGCGGAGGCGGTGATCGACGGGGGCGAGCTGCTCGAACGGCTGGAGAGCCTGCGCGATCGCTCGTTCATCTGCACGCGCGCCTCCACGGTGGTGCCGGGCGAGGTGCGCTATCTGCTCTACGAGTCGATCCGGGCCTTTGTAATCGAGCGCGCGGGCGGCGAGCTCCCCGCGGTGGTGGATCGCATCGAGCGCTACTACCTCGACCGTGAGGCACGTTATCGCGAGGGGCCGCTGCGGCTGGCGGCGGAGTACCAAAACCTGATCGCGATCCATCGCTCAGAGCGGCCCGACCGCGTGGCCCGCGCGGGCGCCATCCTGAACGCGTTCTTCGTCTCGCGCGGTCCGTCGCGCCTGCATCTCGACATTCTCGAGCGATCGATCGAGGCCGCGCAGGGGACCGAGCTGGAGGTCGAGCTGCGGCTCCAGGCCGCCGAGGCGCTCCGCATGTACGGGCGCGCCGTGGATGCGCGGCGCGCGCTCCCCGACGGCGCCCGCGGCACGTTCGAGGGCGAGAACATCGCCGGAAAGATCTGGTTCTCGCTGGGCGAGCTCGACCAGGCGGGCGCCTGCTTCGGTCGCGCGCGGGACGCAGCCCCGTCGGATCGAGAGCGTGCGATCGCCGTCGCCAACCTGGGGCTGATCGCGCTGCACCGGACCGACTATTCGGAGGCCGAGCGGCTGTATCGCTCGGCGTTGGAGTCGCATCGGCGAGCGCAGGATCGTCGCTCCGAGGCCTTGGCGCTGGCCAACCTGGGCATCCTCTTTCACGAGATCAACGCGCTCGATCAGGCCGAGGCCCACCTCGCCGAGGCCTGGGAGCTGGCGCTCGAGCTCTCCGAGCGCCGCCTGGAGGGCGCGATTCTGGGAACGCAAGGTATCTTGCATCAGGAGCAGGGCCACCCGGAGGCGGCGAGGGCGGCCTTCACCTCGGCGCTCGGCATCCATCGCGAGGTGGGGGCGGAGGCCGACGAGGCGATGTTCCTCACCCACCTGGCGATCCTCGACTTCGAGCGGCGCGAGCCGGCGGCCGCCGTCGAGGGGGCGAACGCCGCGCTCCGGCTCGCCCGCCGGCTGGGCCGCCGCCGTCTCGAGGGCCTGGCGCTGGCCTACCTCGGCTTCTTCGAGGGCTCGCAGGCGAAGCTCGCCGAGGCGCGTCTCATCCTCGAGCAGGTGAAGGAGCCGGCGCTGCTCGCCGCCTGCGATCGGCTCGCGCACCCGAACGCGGCCCGGGTGAGCGCGGACCTCCCCGCCAGCGAGCTTCGGCTGGCGAACCGGGTCGTCGACGCCTGGCGCCGCGAGACCGGCGACCTCCCGAAGAGCGACGGGTTCACCGAGCCGCCGCTGGTGGGCCAGGGGGGTACCTGGCTGTCGGATCGAGGGGGATCGAGGACCGACCTCCGCCGCCGTCCGGTGCTCAGGAAGCTGCTCGCGCACCTGGTCGCGCGCTCGCAGGCGGCGCCGGGTCGGCCGTGTCCGCTGCCCGAGCTCATGCGGGCGACCTGGCCCGAGCAGAGCGAGCTCAACGATCTGACGCTCAACCGGCTCTACGTCGCGGTGGCGACGCTCCGGAAGCTGGGACTCAAGGACTGGCTGGTGAAGGAGCCGGACGGCTATTACCTCGACCCGCGGGTCTCGATCGAGGGCGGCGGGTAGCTCAGAGCCGGAACGAGGTCAGGATCGGTTGGAGCTCCTGGTCGAGCCGCGCGCGCTGCCACTCCGCCACCGTCCCCGTGATCTGCGTGAGCACGCCTTCTTCGATGCGGAAGAGGTGGCGCTGCAGCACGCCGAGCCCCGGCCTCACCTGAAACGACAGCGTGATCGAAGCCCCGGCGGCGCCGTCGGCGAAGACGACCGCGCCCTCATCGAGGCGCTTCACGCCCGGCACTCCGGCCGAGAACGCCTCGACGAACGCGTCCCGCGCCGCCTCCGGCGCCGTCCGGTCGGTCGCCATGCGCGCCATGGACACCGACGCCCGCGGCGCAGGGGGCGCAGCCCGCGCGGACATCGGCGCCCGCACCGCCCGAGCCGCCGGCGCCACCGCCGTCAGCTCGGTCGGGCTCTCGGCGGATAGGGTCCAATCCGCGGGCACGTCCAAACCAGCCACATCCAGCTCCTAGTAGAAGATCACGGACTCCTGCGCCTGCTTCCAGGCGCGCTCGCAGCTCTGCCGGATGTCCGCCGGGAGCTTCGCGAACGTGCTCTCCGGATGGTCCGCCTTGATGACGTCCGCCACGGTCTTCAGGCCGATGCTCTCGAGGGCCGCCTGGCCGCGCTGCTTGCTGACGCCGAACAGCACGTAGGCGTCGGCGTCGAGGGCCATCTTCTCGACGTCGATGCTCTTGGCGCCGCGCGCCTCTGCAGCCTCGATCTTCCGCTGAAACGAAGGATCGAAGGCCTGCTTCAGGTGCTCCATCGTGTACGCGGGTGAATCCGGATCGAATCTAATTCCTGCCACCATGATTGTGATCTCCCTTGCGAGGCTGGTTATCGCCGCCTCGTAAGGGTGGTGCCTTAGGACGGTCTTAAAAGGGATTTGGTTAGACGGCCTGGCCGAGCGCGGGATTGGTCTCGGGCTCGTCGCCGATCTCGAGCCAGGCCACCACGGTCTGGGCCGGAACGTCGAGCGTCTGGGCGACGGCTTCGGCGGGGGTGCCCTTCTGGTGGAGGCGCCGGGCCACGGCCCCGAGCCACTTCGAGTTCTCCGCGTTCTGCTCCAAGGGGAGGACATTGGAGCGACGGGGGGCGCGGCGGAGCCAGCGGGTGAGCGTGCTCCGGGGGACAGCGAGCACGTCGGCGACCTCCCGGATGGACCGGCCCTGCTTGGACAGGCGGGTGGCCACGTGGACCAGGCGGCGCTTCTCCATCGCGGTGTAGGCCGGGCGCGCAGGGGCCTTCCTGCTCCCGGTGCGCGTCGCCGGCGCGACGGTCCCGGTGGGCTCCGCAGGCTCGGGGAGCGGGTCGTCCGGGATCGGCGCGGGGGTGGGCACGATGGGCTGGGCGGCGGCGGCCGGCATCGGGCTCGGGACCAAGAGGACGCCGAGACACGCGATCACCACCAGGAGGATCTCGATGGCGAGGCTGGCGAAGAGCGCCGAGAGGCTCTCGGTGCGGAGGGCGAGCAGGTCCTTGATGCCGGCCAGGCGCTCGGGTGTGGCGGCGCGGAGCGCGGGCGGCGCGGGCGCGGCGGTGAAGGCGACCTGGGTCCAGTCCTCGGGGAGGTAGCGCTCGCCGCGCCAGGGTTTGAGGAACTCGGCGGTCTCGACCAGGATCCGCTCGACCAGCGGGTCGGTCGCGGTGGCCCGATCGAGGACGGTCTGGGCGCAGCGGATGTCCTCCACGGGACAGCGCTCCAGGTCAGCGGTGAGGGCGTCGAGCCGGGCGATGAGGCCCTCGAGCTCGGAAACCCGATCGGTGAGGCCGCGGCAGAGGGTGAAGCAGCCGCTCTGGCCCGAGATCCGGCCCTCGCGCTCGTCGTCCCTCAACCGGGCCAGGCGCTGGTCGCGGGCCCGCGCGAAGCTGGCGCGCTCGGCGAGCTGCCCGGCGACCTTGGAGCCGAACATCATCGCCTCGGCCTCGTGGTGCTCGGTTAGGCTGAGCCTCCGGGTATCGGAGAGCCGCTGGTCGAAGGCGAGATAGCTGCCAGCGACGCTGAAGAACGCACCGATGAACCAGAGCGCGGCGCACGTCACGAGGAGGCCGATGCCGCGGACCCACGAGCTGTCCCGGTCGATCCGCCCGGTGAACCGGCTGAAGAACAGCCAGGAGGCGCTGACGATGATCATCTGGAGGACGATCGAGACCACGTACGCGACCACGAGGCTGCCCGGCAGGATCATCGCCAGGCCGAAGGCGGTCGTCTTGATGCTGACCGCGGAGAGGATCGCGCACGCGGCGTACGTGCCGAAGCGGAGGAGCGTGCGGATGCGATCGGGAGCCGGCGTCATGACGGGTTTTTCGCGGAGGATGGTAGTCCGCCCGCGATCCTTCCATCAACCTCGGGCTGAGCACCCGTGGGTCAAAGTGCGAGCGCGTCCTCGATCTCCTCGAAGATGCGGCGGCGCCATTGCACGAAGGTGCTCTCACCGTGGAGCATGGCGGTGGTCTCCGTGAGGACGGCTCCGACATCGAGGAGCCCGCACTGGGGATCGCTCGCCACCGGCTCGAGGATGGCCGCGGGGAGGTGGGGCGGGGGCATCCACGCGGCCATCTTGGCCGACCGACCTCTGAGCAGCCCGGCGACGGCCGCGTTCGCGAGCCGGCTCGCCAGCAGCCGATCCTGGGCCGAGGGCCGGCCGCCGCGGACCACGTGGCCCAGGACCGTCACGCGCGTCTCGATCTTCGGCGTGGGCACGCCGAGGTCGCCCGCGAGCCGCGCGTCGACCTGCAGCTTGAGTTGGTCCGCCGAGATCGGCACGCCCTCCGCCTTGATCACCAGCACCCGCTTACTCCGGTGCGCCCGCGACTGCGCCTGGAGGATCGTGCGCGCCAGCTGATCCACGATCTGCTCCGGCGTCTTGCCGGCCTCCGGGAAGAGCACGGCGTCCGCGCCGGCGGCGATCGCAGCGGTCATCGCCAGGTAGCCGCAGTCGCGCCCCATGACCTCGACGATGAAGGTGCGATCGTGGGCCGAGGCGGTGTCGGAGATCTTGTCGCACGCGTCGACGATCGTGTTCACCGCGGTATCCACGCCGATCGAGAGCCGGGTGTAGCCGAGGTCGTTGTCGATCGACGCCGGGATGCCGATCGCGGCGAGGGGGGTCGCGCACTCCGCCGGATCGATCAACCGCTGCATGCCGCTCAGCGATCCGTTGCCGCCGATGACGAGGAGCCCGTCGATCCCGCGGGCCGCCAGGTGGGCCCGCGCCCGATCGCGGCCCTCGCGCGCGAGGAAGTCGAGGCATCGCGCCGACCCCAGGATCGTCCCGCCGTCCCGGATGATGCCGGCGACGTCGCCGGGGAGGAGCGGCGCCAGCTGGTCGTCGAGCAGCCCCTGATACCCGTGCTGGACCCCGAAGACCTCGCAGCCCCTCGCCGTCGCCAGCAGCGTCCCGGCGCGGATGGCGGCGTTCATGCCGGGCGCGTCGCCGCCGCTGGTGAGGATCGCCAGTCGCTTCATCGACCAGGTTCTAGGTGATCGGTCGGTCGCAGGGCATCGGAAAGATCCGTTCTCATCGACATTCGTGCTCCCCGACACCAACTGAACCGGCGAGCCGTGTCGTTTCCGATCAATCGAAGCGCCGGATCAGGTACCCGCGGCTGATCCGCCGGAAGCCGGCCGCCTCCAGGCGCTCCGGCCAGGCCGTCTCCTTCACCGGCGCGCCGTCGATCCGCTCGATCATCACCGCGTTGCGCTCGCCGGAGCGGGCCCAGCGGGCGAGGGCCTCGGCGACCGCGGTGGCGCGGGTGAGGTCGTCGCCGGTGAAGGTGAGGAGCGAGGTCTCGCTCTTGCCCACCCACGCCAGGAGCTCGCCGTTTTGCAGGATGACTTGCGCTCCGGCGGCGCGCTGAGGGTGGGCGCCCTCGCGAGGGGGCCAGGGGATGCAGGCGCCGTACGGGTTGGCGGGGTCGGTGGCGGCCAGCAGGATCGCGGGCCCGGCGGAGGCGCCCGCCAGCGCCCGGAGGCGATCGTCGGCGCCGGCCATCGCGAACTGGGTGGCGCCGAGATCGGCGAGGAAGTAGCCGCGGCGCACGCGGCCGCGCTCCTCCATCGCCTTGAGGATCGGGTAGATGCTGGAGAAGCCGCCCGGGAGCGATTCGGCCTCCACCGCCTCGCGCGTGAGCACGCCGTAGCGGGCCAGCAGCTGCCGGGCGAGGGCCGTACGGCGCTCGGTGACCGTGGCGAGAGCCTCGGGATCGGGCAACAGCGACCAGCGCCCCTCGGAGCCGGGCGGTCCGCGCCGCCGCGAGCGGAAGCGTCCGCGCGCGCTCTTGGTCGCGGGCCTGTCGCCGGCCAGGAGCGAGCGCAGCGGGGCAGGCGTGTCGTTGCTGATCTCGCCGCTGAACACGAGCGCCCAGAGCACCGCCACCAGATCGTTGGCAAAGGCCCGGGTCTTGGCGACGAGCTCCGAGAAGAACTGCGCTCCGGCGGTCTCGAGCAGCGCGCGCACCCGATCCGCCAGCTCGCCTTCCACGTGGCCCCGCGCCGGCGCCAGCTCCGCGTAGTGGTCGGCGAGGTACAGCGCGATGCGCGCGTCCTTGTCGCCGATGCGCTCGACACCGCGCCACACGATCTCGCCGGCAGCGCACAGCTCGTCGAGCATGGCCGGACGGAAGTCGGCGATGCGCGCCGGCAGGATCTCGGCCTCCAGCGCCGAGGCCGGCAGCGGTGCGCCTTGGAGCTGCTCCAGGGTGTCGAGCAGCGCGTCCAGCCCGAGGCGCGGCACCGCGACGCCCTGGTACTCGACGAGCCAGCGCCCGAGCGCCCGCGGCGGCTGGGGCTCCACCTGCTTCTTGAGCTTGGCCAGCGAGATCCGCTTGAGCGCCCTCAGCACCTCCGGGTCGCACCACTCCTCGCCCTGGCCGTCGGGGAGGAACTCGCCCGCGACTGCGCGCTCCTCCTCGGCGAGCTCGCGGAGCGCCAGCTCCACCGCGGCCATGCCGATCCCGTAGCGCGCCGCCACCGCCTGGGCGCGGAAAGGCCCGTGGGTGCGGGCGTAGCGGGCCACCAGCTCGGTGAGCGCGTTCGGCGCCGGGGCGAGGAGCGACTCGGGGAGGCCGTCGGGCAAGGGCAGCCCGAGGGCGTCGCGGTACCGCGCCGCGTCCTCCACCGCGATCAGGCGCTCCGTGCCGGCGATGACCAGCGGGAGGACGCGGCCGGCCGCGACCAGGGCGTCGGCCCAGGCCGGAGCCGCGCTTCGATCCTCGGCGCGCTCCAGGATCTCGGGCAGGCTCAGATCGCCGAGCGACAGCAACAGGTCGTTGAGCCCGTCGGCGTGGCGTACCGCGAAGTGCAGGTCGAGGTGCTGGAGGCGCCGCCCGTGCTCGACGAGGGCGGCCGGGTCGAGCAGCTCCCGGAGCTCGGCCTCGCCCAGGAGCTCGCGGAGCTGGGCGTGATCGATGGTGAGCGCCTGCGCGCGCCGCTCGGCCAGGGGCGCGTCGGTGTCATAGACGAAGTTGCCGACATATGTGAACAGGAGCGCCGAGGCGAACGGGGAGGGCGCCTTGGTCCGCACCGAGGCCACCTGAAGCTGTTGGGTCTCGATCTGGCGGAGGATCGCCTCGAGGCTCTCGAGATCGAAGTCGTCCGAGAGACACTCGCGGTACGCCTCGAGCACGACCGGGAAGTCCGGGAAGTGGGCGGCCACGCCCAGCAGGTCGGCGGCGCGGCGTCGCGTGGCCCACAACGGCGAGCGCTGCCCGGGCCGGCGCTTCGGCAACAGCAGCGAGCGCCCGGCCGCCTCCCGGAAGCGGGCCGCGAAGAGCGCGGTCTCGCCGAGGCTCCGCACGATCAGATCGCGGACCTCGTCTGCGGGCGGGAAGAAGAGCGCGCTCTCCGGTGGCTCGTCCGCCGCCGGCAGCCGGAAGGCGATGCCGTCGTCGGTCCACATCAGGTCGACGTCGCGCTCCGAGAGATGCGCGAGCCGCGAGCGCACCGCGGTGGCCCAGGGCGCGTGCACCCGGCCGCCGAAGGGGGTCAGGATGCAGATGCGCCAGTCGCCGACCTCATCGAGGAAGCGCTCGAGGACCACGGTACGATCGCTCGGGATCACGCCGGTCGCCTCGCGCTGAGCCGCCAGGTAGTCGAGCAGGTTTCGGGCGGCCCGGCGGTCGAGCCGGCGCTCGTCCACCAGCAGGGCGACTGCCGCCTCCTCGGGCATCGCCGAGAGCTCCCGGGCCAGCGCCCCGATGGCCCGGCCCAGCTCGGCGGGACGGCCCGGCCCGTCGCCGCGCCAGAAGGGCATGCGCCCCGGCTCGCCCGGCGCCGGCGTCACCATCACTCGGTCGTGATCGATCTCCTCGATGCGCCACGACGAGGCGCCCAAGAGGAAGACGTCGCCGGGCTTGGACTCGAAGACCATCTCCTCGTCCAGCTCACCCACGCGCCGCGACTTGCCGCCCTCGTCGTCGGCGAGGAACACGCCGAAGAGGCCGCGGTCGGGGATGGTGCCGCCGTTGATCACCGCGATCCGACGAGCGCCCTGGCGCGGCAGCAGCAGGCCGGCCTTGCGATCGTAGGTCAGGCGCGGCCGCAGGTCCGCGAAGCGGTCGGAGGGATAGCGGCCCGAGAGCATGTCGAGGACGCCGTCGAAGCTCCTCCGCGGCAGCTCGGCGTAGGGGGCGGCGCGACGGACCAGCCCGAAGAGGCGCTCGACCTCGATCGACTCCTCGGCCGCCACCTGGGCCACGATCTGCTGGGCCAGCACGTCGAGCGGGTTCCGCGGGTAGCGGCTGGCCTCCACCTCGCCGCGCTGCATGCGCTCCACCGCCGCCGCGCAGGCCAGCAGGTCGCCGCGGAACTTGGGGAACACCCTGCCCTTCGAGGTGGCGCCCACCTGGTGCCCGGCCCGCCCGATGCGCTGCAGCCCGCTGGCCACCGAGGGCGGGGCCTCGATCTGGATCACCAGATCGATGGCGCCCATGTCGATGCCGAGCTCGAGCGAGGAGGTGGCCACCAGTGCCGGCAGGTCGCCCGACTTGAGGCGCGCCTCGATCATCAGCCGCGTGTCCTTGGCGATCGATCCGTGGTGCGCCAGCGCGATCGGCGCCTTCGCCAGATCGTTGAGCGCGGTGGCGAGGCGCTCGGCGAGCGCCCGGTTGTTCACGAAGATCAGCGTGCTGGTGTGGGCGCGGATGAGCTCCACCAGGCGCGGGTGGATCGAGGGCCAGATCGATCGGGGCCGCTCGTCGCCGGACTCCGGATCCGCCGCCGCCTCGAGCTTGGCCATGTCCTCCACCGGCACCTCGACCGACAGCTCGAGCCGCTTCGTCCGGCCCGCGTCGACGATCTCCACCGGCCGCGGACGCCCCTCGCGATCGAACCCGCCCAGCAGGCTGGCCACCTCCTCCAAGGGTCGCTGCGTGGCCGAGAGCCCGATCCGCTGCAGCGCGCCCGCGCCCGCGCCGCGCAGCTCCTCGAGGCGCTCGAGAGAGAGGAACAGGTGCGCGCCCCGCTTGCTGGAGACCATCGAGTGGATCTCGTCGACGATCACCGTCTCCACGGTGGCCAGGGTCTCCTTCGCGTTGGAGGTCAACAGCAGGTAGAGCGACTCGGGGGTGGTGATCAGGATGTCCGGCGGCGTGCGCGAGAGCCGCGCCCGCTCGGCGCTGGGCGTGTCGCCCGACCGCACGCCTACGGTGATGCGGCGGAAGTCGGCGCCGTCCTCGCGGGCGGCCGCCTCGATGCCGGCGATGGGGACCTCGAGGTTCCGGTGCACGTCGACGCCGAGCGCCTTGAGCGGCGAGATGTAGAGGACGCGCAGCCGTTCGCGCTTGGCCGGCACCTTTGTGAAGCTGAGCCGGTTGATCGCCGCCAGGAACGCGGCCAGCGTCTTGCCCGACCCGGTAGGCGCGAGCAGGAGCGTGGAGCGGCCCGCAGCGATGGGCGGCCAGCCCTGGACCTGGGCGTCGGTCGGTGCGCCGAACGTGCGCTCGAACCAGCGCCGCGCCGAAGGATGGAGGAAGCCGAGGCTCAATCGAGACTCCCGGGGATCCCTCCCCGTACCACGCTCGACGGCTCCGGTCTCCACGATGTCCGTGCTCCGGCCTTGACCTCTCCCACCTCCCGCCCGTACTCCCGGCGCCCATGGCGCTCGGCGAGGAACGACTCCATTCGGTGATCGAGTCGATGGTGATGCTCTCGCCGGAGCCGATCGCGGTGGCCCGCATCATCGAGGTGATCCGCATCGAGGATCCGCAGACCGAAGAGGACGCGATCCGCGACGCGGTGCAGTCGCTGCTCCAGAAGTATCAGGAGCCCACGCGCCCGGTGGCCCGCGGGTTCCGCATCGAGGAGGTCGGCGGCGGCCTCCAGTTCCGCACGGTGGCCGAGAACGCGCAGTACGTGCGGCGCTACCTGGCCGCCAAGCCGAACCGGCTCACCAAGGCTTCGCTGGAGACGCTCTCGATCATCGCGTATCGCCAGCCTGTGACCAAGCCGGAGGTGGAGGCCATCCGCGGCGTCGACGTGGGCGCCGCGCTCAAGGGCCTGCTCGAGCGCGACCTCATCAAGATCATCGGCAAGCGGGAGGAGGTGGGCCGTCCCATCATCTACGGGACGACGCCGTACTTCCTCGAGTTCTTCGGCCTCAAGTCGCTGGCCGAGCTGCCCACGTTGCGCGAGTACCACGAGCTCGACGAGGAGCATCAGCGCGAGGTGGACGCGCTCGGTGTGGTCGAGCAGCCCAAGATCAGCGATCTGGCCATGGCCGCCAGCTTCCTGGTGGAGCGCGAGGACGATCCGGATTTGGAGGCGCTCGACAGGGCGGTCCAGGACGCGGATCGGGTCCGCCGCGTCACCGAGGACACGCTCGACGCCGGCAAGAAGCAGGAGGGCTCCGGGAACGAGGCGGACGGCGATCCGCCCGAAGAAGCGGTCCCGTGACCGCGGCTCGCCTGCAGGTCGTCCTGTCGCGCGCCGGCGTCGCCTCGCGGCGCAAGGCGGAGGCGCTCATCGCGGAGGGGCGCGTGACCGTGAACGGCAAGGTGGTGACCGAGCCGGGCACCAAGGCCGATCCGGCGGTCGACACCATCACGCTCGACGGCAACCGCCTGGGCGATCCGCAGGAGAAAGCGACCGTGCTGGTCTACAAGCCGGTCGAGGTGGTGACCACGCTGTCCGATCCCCGCGGGCGGCAGACCGTGGCCACCTTGTTGACCGGCGAGCCCTATCGCTTCGTGCCGGTGGGCCGGCTCGACTATCACACCGAGGGCGCGCTCCTGATGACCAGCGACGGCGAGCTGGTGAACCGGCTCCTCCACCCGCGCTTCCACGTTCCCAAGGTCTACGCGGTCAAGGTGCGCGGTCGGCCCTCCCCGGAGAAGCTCGATTGGCTGCGCACCGGCGTGAAGCTCGAGGACGGCATGACCGCCCCCGCGGTGGTCGACGTGCTCGAGGAGAACGAGCGCGACACCTGGATCGAGCTGGTGGTCACCGAGGGACGCAACCGTCTGGTCCGGCGCATGTGCGACGCGATCAGCCACCCGGCGCTCCGCGTGATCCGGACGGAGTTCGCCACTATCGGTGTCGGCGACCTCAAGCCGGGGACGTACCGGTACCTCGACAAGGGTGAGCTGGAGCAGGTGTACCGGAGCGCGCAGATCAAGAAGACCCCGGAGCTCTGCGCGCGGGCCCGCGCGGTGGGGAGCGGACGGCTGGGGGAGGCACGCCGGGGCAAGGGGCGGATTCCGAGCTAGGAGCGTGTAGCGCGTAGCGCTACCGCGAGCCCGGTCCGGGTCCCGGTCCCGGTCCCGGTCCCGATGGCGATCATGCAGCCCGGCGTGCGTTCATCGGCCTCATCAAGTCGCGTGAGCCTCTCGACAACGCGCTTGAGCTTGGCTCTGGCGGCTTGGAGCTTCTGCTCGTTGGCGAGTCGGCGCCTCGAGCAGGTGTGGAGTGAGGCGGCGCTTTCGGTGCCAGAGCGAAGTGCCATCCGGTAGAAGCGAGCCTTCTCAGGTGGATTGAGCTCTCCGGCGCCCTCGGCGGTGTTGTTCACGATGGAATCGGATGCCCGCCGAAGCTGATCGCGGACGTGAGCGCGACCGGGTTGCAGTTCTTGTGCGATCTCTTCAGCGATGTCGCATACCTCGACGGCGAGCTGGTAGGCCTCGAGCTTCTCGTGATCGAAAGTGACCATGCAAGCTAGCTTGCGGTAGCTCGTCCGCTTTGACCAGCAGAAGTTCTTGGAGGTTGGCTCCCAGAAAATCATCTCGCGTACTTCGTCTTGGACGTCGTCGATGAGGTAGAGCTGAGCGCGATCGAGATCTCGATCCAGTCCAAGGACCCGCGAGGCGAGCGACCGTACTCGCCTCGAATGATGATCGCGCTGCTTCTGTACGCCTACTGCACCGGCATCTATTCGTCGCGGAGGATCGCGCGGGCGACCTACGAAGACATTCCATTCCGGGTGCTGGCTGGAGAGAGTCATCCCCACTTCACGACGATCAACGAGTTTCGGCTGGTCCACCTGGAGGCACTGAAAGCGCTCTTCCTCGAAGTCCTGAAGCTTTGCCAGAAAGCAGGTTTGGTGCGGCTCGGACACGTCGCACTCGATGGCTCGAAGGTGCAGGCGAACGCGAGCAAGCACAAGGCGATGACCTACGAGCGGATGGCCGAGGAGGAGAAGCGGCTGTCTCTCGAGATCGAAGAACTGCTGAAGCGAGCGCGCACGATCGACCAAGAGGAAGACGAGCGGCTGGGCGTTGAAGAGACTGAAGAGGACATCCCAGCGGAGCTCGCTCGCCGTGAATCCCGCCTTGCCCGCATTCGAGAAGCGAAGGCTGCGCTGGAACAGGATGCCGCCAGGGCTCGCGCGGAGAAATTGCGCAGGCAAGCCGAAGAGCAGCAGAGCAAAGCGGATGATGCTCTTGTGGATCGGGTGGAGCAGAAGCGAGCGAGAACTCGAGCCGAGAAGGCCTGCAAATGTGGACGGCACACCGAGGCCCACGCTCAGAGGAACTTCACCGACTCAGACAGCAGGATCACGTTGAAGGAGGGAGCGTACCTCCAGGCCTACAATGCCCAAGTTGTCGTAGATGAGCACGCTCAGGTGATTGTCGCCGAAGAGGTCAGCAACGAGGCACCTGATCAGCAACACCTCGTCCCGATGCTCCCTGATGTGTTCGGCAACTGCGGCGATGCTCCGCGGAAGATGACGGCAGACAACGGCTATCTGAGCGCGACCAACATCGAATTCTGCGACAACAATCAGATCGATGCCCACATCGCTGTTGGACGCGAACAGAACCAAGACGCGTCGACTCCGTCCTCATCAGCTTCGGAGCCCACACCTGCCTCGCTCGCTCGCAAGCGAAATGCGAGACAAGTTGCAAACGCGCGACGGCAAGGCGGTCTACCCCCGCAGGAAGAGTATCGTCGAACCGGCGCTCGGACAGATCAAAGGGGCACGAGGATTCCGCCGGTTCTCGCTCCGCTCCTTCTTCAAGGTACGAGCCGAGTGGACGCTCGTCTGCCTCACCCACAACCTGCTCAAGCTCTACCGATCGAAGCTCGCGACCGTCGCGAGCGTCTGACTCAAGGCAGCCATCTTCAGATCGGGACCCGGACCGGGACCGGGACCCGGACCGGGGTCGCGTGAGCGCTTCCGCGCTACACGCTCCTAGCGCCGCCCCTAGCCTCCGATGATCGTCTCTCCGTCCGGATCTGCCAGCCCCGTCTGCGACGATGGCCCGGGCTCGCTGAGGCGCCCGGCCTTCACGGCGTCGATCGCCTCGGCCTCCAGCCACGCGGCCAGGTGGGCGGACGTGCACGATCGGCCGGAGGCGGCGATCGCGTCCTCGAGATCCAGCTGAAACTTCCGGCACGATGGATACCGATCACCCGCATCGCGCGCGGTGGCCCGGCGGACGATGGCTGCCACGGCCTCCGGGATGTCGGTGCGCAGCGTGGTGACGTTTGGGATGATGCACTCGAGGGCCGCGCTCATCGTGCGGTACTCGGTGTCGCGGCGGTGCGCGGATTTTCCCGTCAGGACCTCGAACAGCACGAGCCCGGTCGCGAGCACGTCGGTGCGTTGATCGATCGGGCCGATCCGACGGTCGACCTGCTCCGGCGCCATGTACGCGACCTTGCCCTTGACCGCGCCGGTCTTGGTCTCCCCGATCGCGTCGGCCGCCTTCGAGATGCCGAAATCGACGATCTTGACCGACCCTTGCTCGGAGACCAGGACGTTGTGCGGCGACATGTCGCGGTGAATGATGCCGACGCCCTCGTCGCCGCAGGTGTGCGCCGCGTGCAGGCCGGCGCAGACGTCGGCGATCAGCCGGCAGGCGAGGTCGATCGGGAACGAGTGTCCGTGGCGAGCCAGCGCTCGCAGGATCGCGTCGAGGCTCCAACCCTTCACGTACTCCATCGCGATGAAGTACTCGTCGCCGGCGTCGCCGAGCTCGAAGACCTGCACCACGTTCGGGTGAGAGATGCGCGCCGCCAAGCGCGCTTCCCGAAGGAACATGCGGACAAAGTCCGGATCGCGGGCGAAGCGCGGCAGGATCTTCTTGATCACCACCTTCTTCTCGAACCCCTGGGGCCCGGAGTGGCGCGCCAGGAAGACCTCCGCCATGCCGCCGCTGCCGATCTGTCGGATGATCTGGTAGCGGCCGATGCTGGTCGGTTCGGAGGCCGAAGGCTTCCGCGCCAGGGTGGGGCCGTTCGGACGCCGCGCCAGGTATCCCGCGATCGCCGCCGGGGGATCGGGCTCGTAGAAGCGCGAGAGCTCTTGTTCGACCAGCCTCCGCGAGATGACCACGATCGCAGGTTGCCCGCAGCGGTGGCATTCGATCTCGACGTCGGGCTCGGGGAGCCGATCCACGACCGTGTCGTAGCGACCGCAGCTCCGGCAGCTCACCGGGACCGAGAACGAGAGGACGCGCCCTTCGAGCCGGCCCGTCAGGGCAGGGTCGAGGGCCTCGAGGAGCCGCGGGGGGACCCGCGCCAGATGGACGTCGGTGTGCTCTGGGAACAGCAGCGCCTCGAGGCGCACCACGCCGCGGGGATCGATCTCGCTGATGTCGTCGAAGAGGACGATCACCGAGCCGTCGAGCCCCATGGCGGCGCGCTTGAGGCGAAGATCGTGGGTGATCGGACCGGAGAGCCACATCGCCGTGACGTCCTCGCCGATCTCCTTCTGGATGCGAAAGGTGCGCTGTCTCAGCGGTTCGAGGTCGCCGTCGATCAGCTTCGAGAGCGTCTCGGAGACGTTCGGCTTCTGCTGGCTCTGAACGTAGGAGAGGAAGTTGAGCTCGTCGAACTCGGCGCGACCGCCGCAGGACGGGCAGGCGATCATCTGCTGGGGACCCGTCACCACCACATCGAACTGGCGGCGGAGATCCGTCAGGACCTCGATCTCCTCGTTGCACTCGAGGCAGACATAGGGGAGGTAGAAGCTGACGATCTGACCCGACCCGGCGAAGCCGTGGATCATGTTGAACTGCAGGACCATCGCCGGCCGACAGTTCACGAAGACGACCTGCGCTGCGGGTAACTGCTTGAGCGCGCGGATCCACTCGCGCACGCCGAACGAGGTGATCCAGCGGACGCCGTCGAGATCGACGACCACGCACTCCTGGGCGATGTCGGCCAGCATGTCGGCGCGGAAGGTCTCGTTGATGAGGCCGCTGAGCTTGACGATCACGCCGCCTGGAACGGTCGTGCGCTCGACATTGAGACTGGCTGGCGGACGCATCACAGACGCGCGTCGCACTATAGACACGGAGGGGAGGTGGACTCTAGAGCCGGGCGAACCTGCCGGGCATGGGGCGACCTTGGCGGACTTTGTAGCCGTGGGAGAGCAGGCTGTCGATGAAGTCCTCCAGGTTCCTCGATCGGAACAGCAGGTTCAGGATCTGAGGCTCCTCGTGGGTGAAGTAACACTGGAGCGTCGCAAACGGGCACTCGATCGGGTCGACATCGTCGTCCGGAAGGCGGGTGAAGTTGAACTCTCCGGGCTCGTCGGACAGCGCCAGCACCAGGCGATCATCCCGGTTGTAGACGGACCAGATCTGCACGCCGCCGTCGGCCATTTTGGAAAGAGTCTAGCGCGGTTGACCCGGTCGTGTCCGCGGGCTAACCGCTCAGGGCCATGGCGCTTCCGACGATGCCGGGCCCAGACCTCCTCCGCGACCGAAAGCGGACCCACATGTGTGGTGACCTTCGGGACGCGCACATCGATCAAGAGGTCGTGCTCCTCGGGTGGGTGAAGACGCGGCGCGATCACGGGGGCGCGGTGTTCGTGGACCTCCGGGATCGCACCGGCTACGCACAGGTGGTCTTCGATGCGTCCTCGAGCGAGCAGACGCATGCGATCGCGGATCAACTCCGGTCGGAGTGGGTGATCGGAGTGATCGGGAAGGTGCGGTCCAGGGGAGACAACGTAAACGCCAAGATCCCCACCGGCGCCATCGAAGTCCTCGCCACCTACATCCAGGTCTTCAACCGCGCCGAGACTCCGCCGTTCGAGGTGGACGACGACATCAACACTGCCGAGGAGAAGCGCCTCGAGTATCGCTACCTGGATCTGCGCCGGCCCGCGATGCAGCGGAACCTTCTGATGCGCTCGCAGCTCAACCACACCACCCGCAAGACGCTGGTCGAGCTCGGGTTCATCGAGCTCGAGACGCCGTACATGGTGAAGTACACGCCGGGGGGGGCGCGCAACTTCCTCGTCCCGTGCCGGCTCCAGCCCGGGGCCTTCTACGCGCTGGCCGAGAGCCCGCAGCTGTTCAAGCAGCTGTTCATGGTGTCCGGCTTCGATCGCTACTTCCAGATCGTGAAGTGCTTTCGCGATGAGGATCTGCGCCAGGATCGGCAGCCCGAGTTCACCCAGATCGATCTCGAGATGTCGTTCGCCTCGGAGCGCGACGTCCAGGATGTCATGGAGGCGGTGGTCCGCGCGCTCTTCCACGAGGTCCTCCACGTCGAGCTGCCCACCCCGTTCCCCGTGATGACCTACGACGAGGCCATGGCCCGCTTCGGCTCCGACAAGCCCGACCTGCGCTTCGGGCTCGAGCACACGATGCTCACCGAGCTCACGCGGAAGCACGACGGCGGCGGAATCCCGTTCTTCAAGGAAGCCGTCGACCGGGGCGACATCATCAAGGCGATGCGCGTGCCGTCGTCGCTCGAGATCAGCCGGGAGGCCACCAAGCGCCTCGAGGCCGAAGCCAAGGGCGTCGGCGCCGGCGGCCTGGCCTCCGCCAAGGTCGAGGAGGGCGGAACCTGGAAGTCGCCGATCGCCAAGTGGGCCACCGACGACTTCCGCCGCCACGTCAACGAGGCCTGCGGCGCCCAGCCCGGCGACTGGATCTTCTTTCAGGCGGCGCCCGCGAAGATCGCACACACCGTGCTCAACCACCTTCGCCTCCTTCTCGCCCGCCAGTTCGGCCTGATCGAGCCCAACGCCTGGCGCGTCCTCTGGGTCACCGAGTTCCCCCTCTTCGAGTACGACGAGCGCTCGAAGAGCCACGTCGCCGCCCACCACCCCTTCACCGCCCCGCGCCCCGAGGACGTCGACAAGCTCACCTCCAATCCCGGCAGCTGCCGCGCCCGCGCCTACGACCTCGTCCTCAACGGCAACGAGATCGCCGGCGGTTCCGTCCGAATCCACGACCCCGACGTCCAAGCCAAGGTCTTCGCCGCCCTCGACATCCCCCCCGAGCAACAACGCGCCAAGTTCGGCTTCCTCCTCGACGCGCTCTCTTTCGGCGCCCCTCCCCACGCCGGCATCGCCGCCGGCATGGACCGCGTCGCCATGCTCATCGCCGGCGCCGGATCACTCCGCGACGTGATCCCATTCCCCAAGACTCAAAAGGGCACCGACCTCATGAGCGGCGCCCCCACCCCGATCGACGAACGCCAGCTCAGCGACATCTTCGTGAAGTCGATCCCGCCCCCGGAGTGACGCGCCGAGCCTCGCGTTCCTTCTCCACGGGAAGTGCGAAACCGCGGCTTGCAGGTGTACCTGGCGAGGAGACTTGCTCCGATCGCGACAGCAAGATCAGGCCGCAAGCCCCTTTGTGAGCTCGCAGGCGTCAGGTGCGAGACGGCAGCGAGATCAAATCCAGAACGCGAGGCGATGCGGTCACCGGAGCCACGGCATCCTTCCTCCGAGCAGAGGCGCCACGGCGATAGCGCCGTGGCGACGGGATCGCTACGGCCCCATGTCCGCGGCGAAGTCGACGGAGCAGAACCCGTCCTGAGCGGCGTTCATGTACCCCACCCCTGCGGAGGCATAAGCGTGGGTCGGGGTGGCTGTGTCGCCGTCGAGGACCAGATACGTGCCGTATACGGTCGTCCCTGCAGGGCCGGCGCCGGTGCCGTTGACGAAGTTCCCGACCAACCCGGGCGGGGCGTCGGCGAGGGGTTCGAGGGTCAGGGTGGGGACACCGTAGGCACTGCTGATGGGCGCGCCGGAGATGTCGAAGTCTCCGGGGTTGGCGCCGTTGGCGAGGGTGACGGGGCCGTCGGTGAAGCCGACGGAGGCAGCGGTGATTGCGGCGAACTGGGCTTCCTGGCCAATCAGGGTGCCGTCGCAGCTGACGTACGGCATCGGGTCGTACACGAGGGTGTAGTTGCCGGGCGTGAGGTTGCCGCCTCCGGGGGGCGGGGGCGGGGTGGAGCTCCAGGTGAACTCGCCGAAGTCGCCCGTCAGGTTGGCGGTGATCAGGTCGCCGATGTTCAGGCCGCCTGCGGAGAAGCTGATGGTGCCGGTCACGGCGGCGGCTGCGATCTCGGGATCGGGGAGGTTGATGTCGCCGCGTGCGAAGATCGCGAGGCGATCGGTGCCGTCGAGGTTGACGCTGGAGCCGACCGCGAAGTCGCTCGCGAGGACGATCGCGTACATCACGGTGCCGATGGTGGCGCCGGTGGCGGGATCGGTCTCTTCAGTATAACCGGCGAGCAAGAGGTAGTCGGTGCCGAGGTCGTCCGGGAGGACGCCGGCGAAGGTCTCGGCCGTCGAATCGCTGAAGGTGTTGCCGCCGGCGACGATCGAGCTCCAGCCGCCGGTCCCGACGGAGACCACCGCGTTGCCGTTGAGGAAATCGGCAACCGGCGCGAGCGTGAACGTCGCGCTCCCCGGGCTCGTGTTGGTCAGGCTGAACGCGCCCGCATTGGAGAAGATCGGCCCGCCGCCGATGTTCGGCATCGCTCCGCTCTGGCCCGTGGACACGCTCAGCTGCACCGCCTCGGGCGTGGCCTCCGGGGTGATATGCACCTGCTCGAACGGCGTCTGCTGTCGAGGCTTCTGTGGGTTCGAGGGCGCGCGCGCGATCTCGCCGCACGCCATCAGTCCGATCGAGGTCGAGGCGATCATCGCCATGGCCCTGTTCCGTGTCACTAAACTCATCACTGCTCCTTCCACCAGGTCTCGGTGATGAATGGCCGGACCGGCGCGATCGGATCACGGAGGTGCGAGCGTGATCGAGAAGGAGAGGAAGCAGGCCCCGTCCATGTTGGCGGTTTCGAACTGAAAGCCGGCCTCGCCGACCGGTGGATCGCGGAGTGTGTCGATGTAGACCGCGGCGACGTCGAGCAGGGTGGCATCCGGTCCCGCAATCCCGCCCTCGATCGGGAACGCACCCAGGAAGGTGCCGATCGGCTGGTCGGGCACCACGTCCTTCTCGAGCAGCAGCTGCGTGGTCTGGAACGCGGCCTGGAGGACCGCGCCGCTGACGGTGGCGGAGGAGGGTCGCAACACGTAGTTGACGTCGCCGCCGGTGAGGTGGACGTCGCTGGCGCCCAGACCGAAGAAGTCGGTCTCGAATCCGCCGAGCGTGTCGGCGCAGGTGATCGTCGGGATCGCGCCGATCTGGAGCACGCGCGCGGTGCTTTGACCCGCGTCCAGAGACCCGCTGTCCGGCTCCCCGGCGTCCGGACTGGCTGCGTCGGGCTCGAGCTCCGCGTCGCGCTCGGCGTCCGCGGCGCCGGCATCGGCCGCGTCCTGGTGGGTCTCGACGTGCCCGAGAGGAAGGTCAATCGTGCAACCCGCCAGCAGCCCGGCCGCCACCCAGAGCGGAGCGCGCCTCATGGCCCCCGCTCGCCGAGCAATGCCCGCGCGCGGGCCGCGTACGGTCGGTCCGCGAACTCGACCAGGAAGGCCTCCGCGCGGGCGCGCGCCTCGGGGAGCGCGAGCGCGAAGCCGGTCTCGACCCCGAGCGCCTCCGCCTCCTCGCGCAGCGAGCCGGCCCCGACCTCGCGGCGGTAGCGCTGCAGCGCGGCCTCGGCATCTTCGGCCCGGCCGGCCTCGAGGCTGGAGCGGGCCGCTCGGATCAGCTCGAGCTCCAGCGGCAGGCCGGGCGGCTTGGGAGGTCGCGCGCGCCGGGCCGGCCGGACCTCGGGCGCAGGCTCCACCACCACGGCCGGCTCCGGCTCGGGCTCCGGTTTGGGCGCTGCGACGGGCGGCGGCTCGACGCTGGGCGCGCGGATCGGCGGGGGCGGGGGCGCTTCGGTGCGGGTCGCAAGCCAGCCTGCTGTGCTCAAACCGGCCACCGCAATCGTCAGCGAGGCGACCTTGATCGCGCCCGCCAGCGTCCCGGCCGCCTTGACGGAGGCGGCGGTGGCGGGGGCCGCCGAGCCGGCGCTGCCCGGCCCAGGCAGCGGGATCAGAGGAACGGCCAGGCCCAGGGCGATCCGGGCGCGCCGCTCGGCCTCGGCGCTGGGTGCGTCGTCGCGCGCCGACTCGAGGAGGTCGCGCTCGGCCGGCGAGCCGCCGCGGCGCAGGCGAGGCGGATCGCGCGTCATGCCTCCACCTCTCGGGTGCCGGCCGTGAAGGCCTCGCGGGCGCGCCGGAGCCGAGACGCCGCGGTGCCCCGCGGGATCGCGAGCAGCTCCGCGATCTCCGTGAGCGTGAGCTCTTCGATCTCGAACAGCACGAACACGGCCCGGAGATCGAGGGGGAGGGCGTCGAGCGCGCGGTCGAGCGTCTCGCGTGCGCGCTTGCGCTCGGTGAGCTCGTCGGTCGAGGGCGTGGGATCGATCGCGTTGCCGACGGCCGCCTCGTCGTGGGTCTCGCGCCGCCGCGAAGCCGAGCGGTGAACGTCCTTGGCGATCCGGAGCGCCGTCGCGAAGAGAAAGGCGCGCTCCCGCCCTTCTTCGATGTCGGCGATGCGTCGTGTCGCCACCACGAACACCTCCTGGGACGCGTCGTCGACGTGCGCGGACGGCACCCCCAACCGGCGCAACGAGCGCCAGATGAAGCGGTAGTGGGCCTCGAACATCGAGGCTAGCCGTACCTGTGCCGCCGCGTCGGTCTCGCCCGCGGCGGTCGCACCCATCTCCCCGCGCTCCCAATCGATGAATGGCCGGACCGCGCTCATCGGATCACCACAGCATCACGCCGGCGCCGGCCGCCGCGGCGAGGGCCACCGGCGGGGCGTGCCACAGGGTTTGATCCGCGCCGCCGTCGCCGACCAGCAGGAAGCGAGGCCGGAGGAGGGGAACGCTCCCGGACAGCTCGAGCTCGGCAAAGAAGGGATGGGCGAAGCGCCACCGACCGCGGACCACCGCGCCGGGCGCGAGCCAGGGGCTGGTGCGCGCCTCGGCGCTCCCGCCGCGGATCGCCCCCACCTCGACGGCGGCGCAGGGATCGACCTCGAGCGCCCCGGCCACCAGGTGAAACGGGCAGGCCTCGAGCCGGGCTGCCAGCTGGGTCACCCGGAGCTCGGCCCGCGCCTGGCGAGACCAGACGAGGGTGGCGCGCAGCGCCAGCGGAATCCCGGGCCAGCTCCACGAACGCCGGCGCCGAGGGGGTGAGCGCCGGCGCGCGACCATACCCGGCACCGCCCTGAACGCCGGCCGACAGGTGCCAGCTCGGCTCGAGGCCGAGGCGATCGATCGAGGTCCGCACGTGCGCGAGCGAGAGCGGGCCGGCGGATGGAGGCGGCGGCGCCGGGGCCTCGCGCCGGGGCAGCTCGGCGATGGCCAGATCGGCGATCAACGCCAGCGCGTCGGCCACCTCCTCGCAGCGCTCGGCCGACACCGCCCGCGCCGGGAAGGCGTGGTCGTAGGCCTCGATGGCGACCGTCCCTCGGAACGGCGCGCTGGCGGTGATGCTGGCGGTGATCGCGATCGCGTCGCCGCCGTCGAGCTGGGCCAGCGATCCGGTGTCGCACGCTGCGGGGGCGTGGATCTGGACGTGCGCACCGATCGCCGCCAGCCAGATCCCGAGCACGGTCTATGGTGCCGTGGACCGGAGATCAGATTTCGGTCGATCGACCGTCAGATCTTCGTCCGACCTACGTCGAGCGCCGCTCCAGCCGCTTCTTCGCGGCCATGACCAGCCGCATGTTCATGTTCGTCCGCTTGGCCAGGTTCATGACCTCGCTCCGCGGGAGGCGATCGAGCAGCCGGATGGCGGTGCGGACGGGCGTGCGCGGGTTGAAGATCAGCGCCTTCGCCACCGTCGGGTTCTGCACGTAGGACGGGTTCTCGGCGATCCGCTCCAGCACGTCCGGGTTCAGCGAAGGGAGGCGCGCCATGAACGCGATCTCGTCCAGCGTGATCTTCGCGTTCTTCAGGAGGTAGTGATGGATCGCCTTGTTCGAGTCCATCGCCAGCGCCATGCGCTCCTCCCGATCGCCCGAGAGCGCCAGGTTGATCTTGTCATCCATCCCCATCCGCGCCAGGCGGCGACGGATCGGCATCTTGTCCGGATCCTCCGAGGGAAGCTCCTCGACCAGCCGGATCACCTTGATGCCTTCGCGATCCGCTGCGGTCTCCCGCGCCAGCCGCGCCTTGGAGTGGACCGTCTTCGGGTGCAGCACCGCGCGCCGGTAGGCGTCGTCGTTGTCCGAGCAGCGGCACAGCACCCGCCGTGGCTCCACGGTCTCGATCACGCTCCAGACCTTGTAGACGGTGTGGCCCGGCAACGTGATGCGGAGCTGGCACGGCACGTTGGGGACCGCCTCGGGATCCTCGAACGGCACCACGAACAGCTGCTCGTCCTCGAACATCGGCAGATGCTCGACGTACTCGCCGACGCTGGAGAACTTCACCACGTACACGACGTACTGGTCCCCCGGCATCGGCATGGGGAGCTCGGACGACGGCTCCACGAAGGAGCTCGTGCGACCGCGAGGGCGGAGCGTCTTCGGGCCGCTCCCGCCGTCGTCGACGTACGGATCCGTCTGGTCCTCGCCGGGCGCGTCGATGAACCCGGCGCCGCCCGGGTTGAAGCGGCTGACCGCCGGCTTCTGGATGCTGGCCTCGGACTCGCCGCGCATCGCCGAGCGGAAGTCCTGGCTGACGACCCACTCGTCGAGGGCGCCCTGCTGATCGGAGCCCCCGGCGTCGAAGCTCACCATCACCCCGCGGTTCTTGATGTAGTGGCCGGCCCGCGCCGCGATGTCGAACGTCCGTGATCCGACGGCGATCCGAACCACGATCGGACTCTCCTGACTGGGCGCTTCGGACTCGGAGCACATGACCATCATCCCGCCGTGCGTCATGTACGCGGAGTGATCGGCCTCGAGCGACCGGTGCGAGTTGTAGGTGACGAGGAACCCCTGCTTGCTCACCTTGCGGAGGATTCTTGCACGGCCCTCTCTTCGACCGAAAGACCCCGGGTCAGTGAAGCGGACCCACGGCGGTCCGGACCGCCTCGAGCAGCGCGCCCGAAGCGCAGAGCGCGTCGACCGCCTCGATGTCCCCCGAGAGCACGCGATCGCGCTCCATGAAGGGCACCACGGCGCGGATCGCGCGCTGCGCGGCCTCGACGCCGCGCCCGGGGCGCAGCTGGAGCAGGTCGATCGCCTGCGCCCCGCAGAGCAGCTCGATGGCGAGACACGTCCGCGTATTCGCAACCACCTCCAGCGCCTTGCGCGCCGAGGTCATGCCCATGGAGACATGGTCTTCCCGGTTGGCGCTGGTCGGGATCGAGTCGGTCGAGGCCGGATGGCAGAGCACGCGGTTCTCGTTGATCAGGGACGCCGCCGTCACCTGCGCCAGCATGAACCCGGAGTTCAGCCCGGGGCGTACGGCCAGGAAGGCCGGCAGCCCCGACAGCGCGGGGTCGATGAGCTGCTCGACCCGCCGATCCGAGATGTTCGCCAGCTCGCTCACCGCGATCGCGAGGAGGTCCAGCGCCAGCGCCAGCGGCTGACCATGGAAGTTGCCACCCGAGATCATCGTGTCGCTCTCGGCAAACACCAGCGGGTTGTCGGTCGCCGAGTTGATCTCGATCTCCAGCGTGCGCCGGATGAAGGCGAGCGCGTCACGCGTAGCGCCGTGCACCTGCGGCATGCAGCGGAAGCTGTACGCGTCCTGGACCTTGCCGCAGTCCTTGTGGCTCTCTACGATGGCGCTGTCCGCCAGGAGGGACCGCAGGTTCTCCGCGCTCGCCCGCTGGCCCGGGTGCGGCCGCGCGTCCTGGATCCGCGCGTCGAAGGCCGTCGGCGTGCCCTTTTGTCCCTCGACGCTCATCGCGCCCGCCACGTCCGCGATCGTGGACAGCGCCTCCGCCTCGACGAGCCCCAAGCACCCGAGCGCGCCCATCGCCTGCGTCCCGTTGATCAAGCACAGCCCTTCCTTCGCCGCCGGCATCAGCGGCTCGAGCCCGAGCTCCGCCAGCACCTCGCCGCTCGGCCTTACCGCGCCGCGGTAGCGCACGGGCCCCTCACCGATCATCGCCAGCGCCAGGTGGGCGAGCGGCGCCAGATCGCCCGACGCGCCCACGCTGCCCTTCGAGGGCACGATCGGGAGGACGTCGAGGTTCAGCATCGAGAGCAGGAGCTCGATCGTCTGGAGCCGCACGCCCGAGTTGCCGGTCGCCATCACGTTCGCGCGGAGCAGCATCAACGCGCGCGTCTGAGGCGCGGTCAACGGCGGGCCCACGCCGGTCGAGTGGCTGCGGATCAGGTTGACCTGCAGCTCGTCGAGGTCGCCCTCGGCGATGCGAACGTTGGAGAGGAAGCCGAAGCCCGTGTTGACGCCGTACACCGGCTCGCCCGAGGCGGCGCGCGCTTCCACCAGCGCCCTGGCCGCATGGATCCGCGCCTTGGCGGTCGAGAGGAGGCCGACCTCGACGCCGCCGCGCGCGACTTCAGAGACGTCTTCGATCGTCAGCGACCGTCCGTCGAGCACCACCGAGGTCTGGCCCACGAGGCAACACAAACAGGGCGCTCTTCCGGAAGCAACCCTTGCTGTAGGCGACCTCGGGGCGGTAGCGTGCGCGCGTCGTGCCACTCCTTCCGCGACCTCCGGCCGCTGCGTCCCTGATCGTGGACCTCGCCCGGATCGTCGGCGCGAACAACGTCAGCAATCTGGACGCCGATCGCATCGCCTACAGCCACGACTGCTGGCCGCGCGACGTCCTCCTGCTGAGGGCCGGCGAGATCGGCGCCGCGCCGGCCTGCGTGGTGTGGCCCGAGAGTCCCGAGGACGTGGCGCGAATCCTCCAGTTCTCGCAGCAGGCCCAGGTCCCCATCGTCCCCTACGGCGCCGGCTCCGGTGTCACCGGCGGGGCGCGGCCCTCGGAGGGCGGCATCGTCCTCGACCTCAAGAAGATGCGGGCAATCCGCGACCTCGACGCGCACAACCTGCGGGCGGAGGTGGAGGCCGGCATCATCGGCGAGCGCCTCGAGCGGACGCTCAACGCCAAGGGCTTCACGCTCGGTCACTTCCCCTCCTCGATCATCTGCTCGACCCTCGGCGGCTGGCTGGCGGCGAGAAGCGCCGGTCAGACCTCCACGCTCTACGGAAAGATCGAGGACATGACGCACGGCCTCGAGGTGGTCTCACCCGGCCGCGTCCGCCGCTTGATGCTGGGCCCGCGCCCGCCCGACGGACCCGACTTCAACGCGCTGGTGCTCGGGAGCGAGGGCACGTTCGGCGTGATCACCGCGGCGCAGCTCAGGATCCGACACCTCGCCGAGCAGCGGCTCTTCCGCGGCTTCCGGTTCCCCAGCGTGAAGGCCGGCGTCGAGGCAATCCGCAAGATCCTGCGCGCCAACATCCGGCCCTCGGTCGTGCGGCTGTACGACGCGCTCGACACGCTGATGGGTCGCGGCCACGGCGACGAGGACTCTGCCGAGATCCTCTCGGTGGACCTGTTGGCCCAGCGCGCCCAGGGTTGGGTGGAGAGCCTGACCAAGCGCCTGACGCCCGGGGCGGCGCAGGAGATCGCCAAGCGCGTCAAGACCTCGCTCCTCAGGAGTACCGTCAAGGCGGTGATGGGTGCGCCGCTGGTGCTCAAGCGCGCGATCGACGTGCTCCCCGAGGACTGCCTCCTGGTCCTCGGCTTCGAGGGGCAGCGCGCGCTGGCCAAGGCGGAGCTCGAGGAGACCACCACGATCTGCGCGAAGGAGGGCGCGGTCGATCTGGGACCGGCGCCTGGCGAGCACTGGTATCGCAACCGTTACAACGTCTCCTTCAAGGCCTCGAAGATGTACGCCTCGGGGATCTTCGTCGACACCATGGAGGTGGCGGCCACCTGGGATCGGTTGCTCCCGCTCTACGCGGCCGTGCGCAAGGCGATCTCCCGGGACGCGATCGTGATGGCGCACTTCTCCCACGCCTACGGCGAGGGCTGCTCCATCTACTTCACGTTCGCGGGCGCCGCGACGGATCCGCTGCATCCCGCGGAGGCGATCGAGCGCTACGATCGGATCTGGAAGAATGCGCTGATCGCGGTCCACGAGACCGGCGGCACCATCTCGCACCACCACGGCATCGGTGAGTCCAAGGCCGCCGGAATGGCGCGCGAGCACGGACCGGGCGGCATGCGCATGCTCAACGCGCTCAAGGAGGCGTTCGATCCGAAGGGCATGCTCAACCCGAAGAAGCTCGGCCTCGAGATCGTGCGTCGTCCTCCGCCCCGCCGGAAGAGCGCGGTCATCGACGACACCGACGGCTTCCCCAGGGAGATCGCCGTCGCGGTCGGCGAGCGCAACATCGTGACCTCCGGCGCCCGCACCACGGTGCGTCCGCCCGACGAGGGCGCTCTGGCCGCGCTGCTGCGCGTCGCGGCGCCGCGCTCGCTCCCGGTGGTCTCCGACCAGACCGGCTTTCGGGCGCCGCCCGGCGCCGTCATCCTCGACCTCCGCCGCTTCGAGGGCGTGTCCCGCGTCTCCGAGCACTCCCTGTTCGTCGAGGTGGAGGCGGGCGTGGTGGTCGAGCGCCTCGAACGCATGCTCAACGCGCACCGCCTGACGCTCGGACATCTCCACCCGCGGGCGGTGATGCGCAGCGTCGGCGCGGCCCTCTCTCGAAACCTCTTGATCCGCAGGGCGACGGCCTTCGGCAATCTCCGGGACGTCTGCTTCGCCACGCGCGGCCTGCTCGCCAACGGTGCGCCAATCGAGACCCGGCCGGTCCCGCGCTCCGCCACCGGACCCGAGCTCGATCGCGCGCTCGTGGGCGCGCAGGGTCGCTTCGGGATCATCACCAAGGCCACGCTGCGGATCGCCGAGATCCCTGCGCACGTGGAGGAGGTCGTCTACCAGTTCGCCTCCCTGGGCGCGGCCACCGAGTGCGCGCGCGTGGTGCTGCACCGGGGCGTGCGCCCCACCGCCGCCCGCGTCATCCCCGACAGCGACGGCGCGGCGGCCGCCTTCGAGCTGGCCGCCAGCTCCGAGGGCGTGATCCGCGGGCAGCTCGCCATCGTGGCCTCGGCGGCGCACGGCTTCGAGGGCACCCGCATCGCCGCCGAGGCGCTCGCCCTGGGCGGTCGCTTCGACGCGGTGGTCGAGGTGGCGGCGCTGTGGAGCCGGGCGGTCGAGACCCTCGACGCCATCCGGCAGGTCTCCGCCCCGGCGTGGATCGATTTCCTCACCCCCGAGGGCTGCACGGTGGTGGCCCGCGTTCAGGATGCCGATGCCCGCCACGCCGCCACCGAGGCCGCCGCCCGGTTGGCAGGCCGCGTGGTGGCCGGCACCCGCGCCGCCGACATCGCGGATCTCGAGAGCTTCGCCACCACCACCGGCAATCACTGGCGCGAGCTCCCTTCGAGCGGCGAGCGGCACCACAATCCCTACGAGGACGTGATGCAGAAGCTGTCGTCGCTGATCAATCCGTCGGGCGTGTTCCGCGGCAGGTAACCTCAACGTAGGCCCGCTTCGGGGCCGACGGGTTTTGCGTCGCGAGCGTCCCGCTCGCTGTGACTTGCGGCGGGGGCCCCGAACCGCTAACCGTCTCGGCGTGACCAGCACGGTCCTCGCGATCCTCGATGAACGCGAGGAGCAAGGCATCCAGACTTGCACCACCTGCCCGCGCCTGTGTCGCTGGGCCTGTCCCGTCGCCGAGACCGAGGCCCGCGAATCGGTGTCGCCGCACAGCCTGGTCGTCCTCTCGGGGCTCTTGAAGCAGGAGAAGGTGACGGCCTCGGTGGTCGGTGGCTTTCCGTATCACTGCTCCGCCTGCGGTGCGTGCACCGAGGCCTGCCTCCACAAGAACGACGTCCCGCTCTGGCTGGCGATGGAGCGCAGCCGGGTCCTCTCCGCGGGTGCGGCGCCCAAGCAGGTCCGCGAGCTGTGCGGCCACTTCGGCGTCGCCGGCAACCCGCAGGGCGTCTCGCTGGAGGACCCGCTCAACGAGATCGTAGTGGCGTCGCGCGCGACGATGACCCGCGAGGGGACTACCGTCTATCTCCCGGGCTGCAAGACGATCGAAGCCATGCCCGACGCCGCGATCGCGTTCCTGCGCGGCGCCACGCTCCTCGGCATCAGCGACATCTGTCTCACGCCGGCGTCGGCCGGTTGCTGCGGGCTCCCGCTGTTCTGGGCGGGCGAGCTCGAGGGCTTCCGCGCCCACGCCATCCGCTACGCGGCCCAGTTCGCCCGCACGAACACGCTGGTGGTCCACGATCCCGCCTGCGCCCACGCGCTGCAGGCTCGCTATCCCGAGGTGGGCGCCGAGCTGCACCCGCGCGTCGTGCACCCGGCGCGCTTCCTCGCCGACAACCTCGACCTCGAGAAGCCCGAGCACGCGAAGCGCTACGACGGGCCGACCATCGCGTACGCCGACACCTGCTCGCTCGCGCGCGGGCTGGGGCTGGTCGACGAGCCGCGCCGTCTGATCCGCCGCATCACCGGGCAGAAGCCGATCGAGCTCGAGGGCCTGGGCCGGCGCGAGGTCGACTGCTGCGGTGCGGCCGGTCTCCTCCCGGATGCGGCCCGCGCGACCGCGGAGGCGATGGCGGCGCAGAAGATCGAAGCCTTCCGGGAGAGCGGGGCGAACGAGCTGGCGGTCTTCAGCCCCCGCTGCGCCGCGCATCTGAGGTCGGTCGATCCGACGCTGCTGGTCGTGGACGCCGCCCACCTGATCGCGAGACTGTGAGCCGAGCCATGAGCGAGCACGCGATGGTCATCGTGAACCCGGCCAGCGCCAACGGCGCCACCGGCCGCAACTGGCCCGAGATCCGGGCCGCCCTCGACAAGGTCCTCGACCGCTGGGACAACGAGTTCACCACCGAGCCCGGCGACGCCACCCGGATCGCGCGCGAGGCGGTCCGCGGGGGGTACGAGATGATCGTGTCGATCGGGGGCGACGGCACCATGACCGAGATCGTCGACGGCCTCTTCGAGCCGGCCGACGAGGGCATCAGCGATCGCATGATCAAGAAGGACGTCCTGCTCGCCTCGGTGCGGGCGGGCACCGGCGGCGACTTCGCCCGCTACCTGGGGCTCGGGCATCGGCTCCCCGAGTCCGTGCGGCACCTGACCGGACCTCAGACGCGAACGGCCGACCTGGGCCTGGTGGAGTTCGTCGACCTCGAGGGCCGCCGCCGCCGCGCCGCCTTCCTGAACATCGCCAGCTTCGGCCTCTCCGGTGTCGTCGACGAGAAGGTCAACAGCAGCACCAAGGCGCTCGGCGGTACCGCGTCCTTCTTCCTCGGGTTGTCGCGGGCGCTGGTCAGCTACAAGCCGGAGGCGGTCCGCATCAAGGTCGACGGCGCGCTGTTCTTCGAGGGTCCGATGGTCACCTGCGCGGTCGCCAACGGGCAGTACTTCGGTGGCGGGATGCGCTTCGCGATGGGCGCCGAGATCGACGACGGCCTCTTCGACGTCGTCGTTCAGACGAAGAGCGGCCTCAAGGAGATCCTGTCGGTCGGCGACCTCTACAGCGGCCGAATGTCGGAGTGGGCGAGCGTACGTAGGACCCGCGGCAAGCTCGTGGAAGCGGAGCCTGCCGACGATTCGGTCAAAGGGTTGCTCGACGTCGACGGCGAGCAGCCGGGAAGGCTGCCGGCGACCTTCTCGATCCTGCCGGGCGTGGTCAGGATCAAAATCCCATAAACGCGAAGATCTACGCACGTTTCCGTCGATCTCCGTCCATTGACCGAGATCCGGCCGACCCCTAGGATGGTCCGGCCTGTGAGTGAATCGTCTCAGGCGCCCACGGCGCTCGAAGCCGAAGTTCGAGCGCACGTCCAGCAAGCTCTCCAGCGCGTCGGTCTCGGACGAGACGAGATTCCGATCCAGGTCGTCGAGCGGCTCGAGCAACGGGCGCGGGTCCCCGATCAACGCCTGGTGGTCGGGCGCTACCTGCTGATCGGTGAGCTCGGGCGCGGCGGTATGGGCGTGGTGTACGAGGCCTGGGATCCGGGCATCGAGCGCCGGGTCGCCATCAAGACGATCGAGCCCGAGCTGGTCCCCGAGGAGGAGCGCGAGGAGGTGATCGAGCGCTTCCGGCGCGAGACCAAGGTCGTCGGCCGGCTCCATCACCCATCGATCGTCACCATCTTCGACTCTGGGAACGAGCGGACCTTCGATCAGGGCATCGGCGAGAGGGTGCCGGTCCTCTACTACTACGTGATGGAGTACCTCGAGGGGCAGTCGCTGGCCCGCTTGCTGCGCGAGCGCCACCTTCTGCCCGAGGCCGAGGCCGTCCGGATCGCCCGCGACATCGCCGAGGCGCTCCATCTGTCGCACCAGGCCGGGATCATCCATCGCGACATCAAGCCGTCGAACATCTTCCTTCGCGACAACCTGCAAGCCGTCCTGCTCGACTTCGGCATCGCCAAGACGGGGAGCGTCAACCTGACGCGACAGGGCCAGATCCTCGGTACGCCCAGCTACCTGGCGCCCGAGCGGCTCCGGGAGAAGGAGGTCGCGATCGACGGCCGCGCCGACATCTTCTCGCTGGGCGTCCTCTTGTTCACGATGCTCACCGGTGAGGCGCCCTTCGTCGGCGAGGACGTCTACGAGGTCATCGACAAGATCGCGAAGGAGAGCCACCCGCAGCTCGAGCGCGGTACCCCGGCCGGGACGCTGCTCTCGGAGCTCATCGATCGCATGCTGGCGAAGGATCCGCGGGATCGCTACGACACGGCGGGCGATGCGGCCCGCGCGCTGGATCAGGTGCTGTACCTGCTCTCCGGAGAGCGGCCGACCTCCATCGTCTCGGCCGACTACGCGCTCCCCGAGATCGAAGCGGGCGAGATCGTCAGCATCGACGAGGCCACCCCGGCGGACGACGAGGACGACACCGGCCGGCTCGACCAGCCGCCCAGCGAGGAGACCACCTCCCCGAAGGCGCCGATCTCCGGCCCGTTGCCCGTCGCCGCGGCGGACGACCGCGTGCATCCCCAACCGGACCTCGGGGACGAGGACGAGGGCGTCCAGAAGAAGACGACCATCTCGCCGCGGCCCGAGGAGGCGCCCGCCGGGTTCGGCCAGGACGAGAACACCGCCGAGGAGCTCCCGGCGCAGATGGCGGTGAAGAAGCCCGCCGACCAGGGCCCGACCGACATCCTGCCGAAGGCCGTCGAGAGCGTGCGCGTGGCCGACGTCCTGGGTACCCGCCCCGAGCTCGCGCTCCAGCGGGAGACGCGGGAGATGAAGTCCTCCGACCGCTCGGCCGGTCCGTCGCCGCTTCCAAAGCTCGCCGCCGCTCGCGCGATGCCGCGCGTCGAGCCCGACCGCACGACGCCGGCCATCCCGGCGTACCGCACCACGGTGGACGGGCGGCCGTACCGCGACCACGCACCCGACAACGACGAGACCACCGACGACGAGACGATCGCAGATCCGTCGAGCAGCCTCTTGAAGGCGTTCGGCGACGAGCGTGCGACCGAGCAGCTGGTGCGGGCCGAGCGCCCCGTCGAGGCGCCGGACCACCGGAGGCCGGCGCCGCCGCGCGGGCGCCGTTCGCGGATCGAGGCCTCCCTGGTCGACGAAGACGACGTGGTGGTGAAGCCGGCGCCGCTGGACGCGCTCAAGCCTGACGAGATGCCCACACAGGCAGGCTTTCAGCGGGGCCCCGATTCTCCAGCCGCCGAGCTGGTACCGCCGATGTCCGCCACCAGCAGCCCGGAGGTGGTCCGCGCCCGCGGTGACAGCCGCGTGCTGGATCCCGCCGAGGCCGGCGGCGAGCGCACGCAGGGCGGGGCGCTGATCTCGGAGAGAGAGGATGAGGACAAGAAGAGCGCGGCGGTGGCGCGACGCACCATCGGGGCCGCGCGCGGGCGTCCCCCGTCCTCGGCCGCGGCGGCCGCCAACATCCAGGTCCGGGTCACCGGGCGGGCGTTCGGCTCGTCGCCGCAGGACGATCGCATGCGGATGTTGCGCCGACGGGGCGTGATGCTCCTGGCCGGCGCCTTGGCCTCGGTCGGCATCGGATTGATGCTGGGCCGGATGCAGCGGAGCAGCGCCGGCGGCGATCCCAGCACCGGTACCGGAGCGCCCTCGCCCAAGGTCGAGCCGAGGGCCTCGGTGCGCAAGATCCCGGGGACCGATCAGATCGAGCTGGCCCGCCCGCGTCCGCCGGCGGAGCTGATCGCGGACGCCGAAGCCGCCGAGACCTCCGGCCAGCTCGATGACGCCGCCCGCCTGTTCCAGAAGGCGATCGACTCCACCCAGGAAGGCGCGCCCCTTCGCGCCCGCGCGCGGCTCGGGCTGGGCGACGTCATGCGTGCGAAGGGCGACACCAAGAGCGCGATCGTCCAGTACCGCGCGCTGATCAAGATCTACGGCAGCTCCGAGGAGGCCCAGCAGGCCAAGGTCGCGCTCTCGGAGCTCGGCGTCGCGGCCGAGCCGCCCCGACGCTCCCGCCTGGTGGCGCCGCCGCCTCCCGAGCCGCGAGCTCCACCGAAGAACGAACCCGCGAAGCGCGAGGTCATCTTCAAGCCCGACGACGCGATGACGCCCGACGAGCAGTGTACCGTGCTGCTCCGTCGCTATCTGCAGTCGCCCGCCGAGGCCGTCGATGCGTTCGAGGAGCTCCGGCGCAAGCACCCGGCCGCGCCCTGCGTGTTCTGGAACCTGGGACGGAAGTACGAGCAGCTCGGGCGCAACCGGCAAGCCCTGGCGGCCTACAAGCGGTACATCGAGCTCGATCCGAAGGCCTCGCAGCGCGAGACGATCGAGAAGAAGAAGATCCCCAACCTCGAAGCCAAGCTCCGGCAGTAGCTCATGCGACCCCTGGTGGTTCAGAAGTTCGGCGGCACCTCTGTCGCGACGATCGAGCGCATGCACGGCGTCGCCGACATCGTCGCCGCCGAGTTCAACGCTGGAAACAACCTGGTGGTGGTCGTGAGCGCCATGTCGGGCGAGACCGATCGCCTGCTCCGGCTCGCCCACGACGCGGTCCCGGAGCCCAGCCCGCGCGAGCTCGATTGCCTGCTGGCGACCGGCGAGCAGGTCTCGGTGGCGCTCCTCTCGATGATCCTGGAGGGGCGCGGCGTCCCGGCCCAGTCGATCCTCGGCTTCCAGATGGGGCTGCTCACCGATGGGTCCCACACCAAGGCCCGTATCCGGGAGCTCGATCGGCAGCGCTTCTCCGCTGCGCTCGACGGCGAGGCGGTGCTGGTGGCCGCCGGTTTTCAGGGCGTCGGCCCCGAGGGGCAGGTGACGACGCTTGGTCGCGGCGGCTCCGACACCACCGCCGTGGCGATCGCCGCCGGCCTGGGCGCCGACTACTGCGACATCTACACCGACGTGGACGGCGTCTACACCGCCGATCCGAACGTGGTGCGCGACGCCCGCCGGCTGGAGCGAATCTCATATGAGGAGATGCTCGAGCTGGCCTCTACCGGCGCAAAGGTTTTGCAGATCCGCAGCGTCGAGATGGGGATGAAGTATGGGGTACGGCTGCGCGTACGGTCCACGTTCACCCGCGGGCCCGGAACGCTGGTCACCCAGGAGGACGAGTCGATGGAGGGGATAGTCGTCGCCGGCGTCGCGTGCGACCGCAACGAGGCGAAGATCGCGCTGCGCTCCGTACCGGATCAGCCGGGGATCGCCGCTCGGATCTTCACCCCGCTCTCGGACGCCAACATCGTCGTCGACATGATCATCCAGAACACGTCGCTCGATGGCACCACCGACCTGACGTTCACCGTGCCGAAGACCGACCTCAAGCAGGCGGTCCGGCTGATGGAGGCGCTCGCCGCCCAGGTGGGCGTCCGCAAGATCGAGAGCGACAGCGCGGTCGCGAAGGTCTCCATCGTCGGCGTGGGGATGCGCTCGCACGCCGGCGTCGCCTCCCGCATGTTCCGCGTCCTCGCCAAGGAGGGCGTCAACATCCAGATGATCTCCACCTCGGAGATCAAGATCAGCGCCGTCATCGACGAGAAGTACGCCGAGCTCGCCGTCCGCGCCCTCCACGACGCCTTCGAGCTGAGCAAGCCTCCGGGCGGAGAATGACGAGGGCTGGCGCGCTGCTCCTGCTGGCCGGGCTGGCCGCGCTGCCCTCCATCCAGCGGATCCTGGCGCCGCCGCCCCGACCGCTCTTGCTTCGTCCCGGCCCCGAGACGCCCGAGGCCGACCGCCTCCTCTACGGCGAGAAGATGGATCTCAACCAGGTTGATCCGGCCTCCCTCCGGATCGTCCCCGGGATCGGCCCTGCGCTGGCCCGGCGGATCGTCGACGATCGGACGCGCCGTGGGCCGTTCCGCACCCTCGGCGACGTGGAGCGCGTCCGCGGCGTAGGCCCGGCCAAGCGGCGCGCGCTCGCGGACTACTGCGCCGTCCCGCTCACGCCTCGTCCAGCACCCACCTCTCGAACACGCCCTCCGACAGCTCGGCGATGAACCGACTCGGGCGCGTCAGCACCCGATTCTGATCCCTCACTATACGGACCGACGGATACGCGAGGTACAGCTGCTCCTGGGCGCGGGTCACGGCCACATAGAAGAGCCGGCGCTCCTCGGCCTCGCCGCCCGGCTCCTCGAGCGCGGTCTGGTGGGGGAAGGCGCCGTCGGTCAGCCCGGCGACGAACACCGCCCGCCACTCGAGGCCCTTCGCCTGATGCACGGTCGAGAGCGTCAACCACTCCCGCTCTCCCGATCGCGGGCCGCCCGCCATCTCCTCCCCGGCGATTCTCGCTGACCAGCGCGAGCTCGGCGAGGAACGCCCCCAGGTCCTTGGACTGGGCCGCGATGTCGGCCAGCTGCGCCAGCTCCTCGGCCCGGCGCTGCGCGTTCGCGTGCGTCTGTTCGAGGTGGGCCATCAGCGCGCCCGCCAGCAGGGTCCGGATCATCGCGCCCGGCTGCGCGTGCATCTCCTCGGTCGACGCGCGCGCGAGCAGGTCGACCAGCCCTCGGATCGACTCGCGCGCCCGGCCCGGGAGCCCGAGCAGCAGCTCGTGGCGGAGCAGCGCCTCGAGGTGGTCCTTCTCCTCCAAGAGCGCCTGCGCCACCGCTGCCCAGATCCTCCCGCTGGAGCGCGCGCCCACGCCCGGAAGGATCGCGAGGATCCGTCTCCACGACAGCTCGTCCCTGGGGTTCCAGATGATCCGGAGGAACGCCACCAGATCCCGCACGTGGGCCTGCTCGAAGAAGCGCCGCCCGCTGCGCACCACGTACGGAACGCCGCGTCTCGTGAGCTCGAGCTGGAGCTCGACCGACTGTCCGTGCGATCGGTACAGGATCGCCTGCTCGCCCAGCGCCACGCCCTCGTCGCGAAGCTCGAGGGCCCGCTGGGCCACGAACGCCGCCTGCTGGAGCACGTCGCGGGACGGCGTCACCACCGGCATCATCATCCCCGCGTGGGGCGAGCGCAGCACCTTGGGAAACTGCAGCGTGTTCTTCGCGATCACCTCGTTCGCGATCGCCAGGATCTTTTGAGTGGAACGGTAGTTCTCGGTGAGGCTGTGGACCTCGGTGGGCGCCCGGGCCGGGAACTCGAGGATGTTGTCGAAGCGCGCCCCGCGGAACCCGAAGATCGACTGCGCGTCGTCGCCCACCACGCACAGACGCTCGGAGCGCTCCGCCAAGAGCTCGGCGATCTCCGCCTGCAGCCGGTTCGTGTCCTGGAACTCGTCGACCAGCACGTGGTGGACGCCATCCTTGATCCCATCGGCGACCGCGCCCCCGTTCATCAGCAGCAATCGCCAGAAGACCAGGAGATCGTCGAAGTCCATCGCGCCCATCGCCGCCTTGCGCCGGGTGTAGAGGGAGAGGACCTGCTCGATCTGCGCCAGGAGAGGGAGGAGCGACAGATTCCTCGTCAGCACGTCGGTCAGCGTCCGATCGGTGTTGATCGCCAGCGACGCCAGGTCGACCAGCGTCTCCGCGGAGGGAAAGCGGTGCGCGCCCGGATCGAGCTGGGTGTCCGCGATGGCGATGCCCATCAGCTCCTTCTGCTCCTCGCGCCCGAGGATCGCGAGCCGCGCGTCGAAGCCGAACAGCGATCCGTGTCGCAAGAGCGCACGATACGCGAGCGCGTGAAACGTCCCCGCGCGGACCTTCCGGGCCGTCGGACCCAGCAGGTCCTCGATGCGCTCCTTCATCTCCCGCGCTGCGCGGTTGGTGAACGTCGCCAGCACGATCCCCTGCGGCGGCGCGCCCTTCTCGATGAGCCGCGCCACCCGGTAGGTCAGGGTCCTCGTCTTACCGGTGCCCGCGCCTGCCAAGATGAGGATTCGCTTGGCGTCGCTCTCGACCGCTGCCCGCTGGGTGGCGTTGAGCGTGTTGTCCAGATCGAGCGCCGAGGGCGCGTCCGTCGTTCGGTGGAGGATCTGGTAGCGACGTTCCACCGCCGCCCGGACTACAGGAACGTGTAGCCGATGTCGAACAGCACACCCTGATCCCGGGTGAGGCCCTCGTAGCCGTCGGGGACGAACGTGAGCACGGCCGCCAGCCCGAGCGAGAATCCGGGGTCGATGGGGAAGAAGCGAAACCCGGGAGCGAGCCGCACCACGGTGTCGCCGGTGCTCGGAGGCTTGGACTCGACGTGCTCCGAGATCGCCGTGGTGCCGTCCGCCTCCACCACCACGCCGAACACGTCGCCGAACAGATACGAGACGACGGCGTCCCAGCCGACCATGCCCGCGCTCCGCGGACCCTTGCGCCGGTCGTGCGTTCCGCTGAACCCGGAGACCTCGAGCATCAGGCCGAAGCCGTCGCGGGCGTAGTGATAGCCGAAGGCGAGCTCGACCAGGCTGCCTTCGAGGCCGCGGTCGGTGGGGACATGGAAGACCACCATCGGCGCGAATCGGTGAGGTCCGGCGGAGAAGGGCGCCTTCAGCACCAGCTCGACCGGCCCGGCGTTCTCGCCCTCGGCGGCGCCGAAGGGGACGCGCGCGTCGAGCACCCACAGGTTGACGTCGACCCGACCGCGCAGCGCGACGCGGCCGTCCTTGCCGTGGGGCTCGCCCACGTTGGAGATCTTCTCCTGCACGAAGCGCATCGAGAGCTGCGCCGACAGCTCGGGGAAGACTTCACGACCGAGGAACGGATCGAGGTAGGCCTGGCCTTCGTCTCGGTGCGTGGTGGTGATCACCGGGAGATCGATCCCGGCAGGCTCGTCGCTCGGGACCTCCACCTTGCGGTCGCTGCTCCTGGGCACGACCTCGAAGTGGGTCTCGTCCAGCCCCCCGTCGCCCGGGGCCGCAAGAAGCGCGAGCAGGAGCAGGCTCATCTCGATACCCTCCCGGAGGAAAGGTATCAGGTGTCCATCTTCTTGGTGGAGCCCTTCACCGTCTCGACCACGGTCTTGTAGATCACCCGGAAGGCCTCACTGATCTTGGCCGGGTTCTTCTCATTGGTGACAGCCACCATCGAGGCCGTGATCTGGGCCGAGGCCGCGATGGCGGCCTTCGTAATCTCCAGCTGCGACTGGGACATGCCCACGTGTTCTTGCGGCTTCTGTCCCGGTGGTTTGATCATGGCAGGCGCGAGCCTTGATGTGCTCACGGAGTGGAGAAGATGGGACTTGAACCCACGACCTCTGCATTGCGAACGCAGCGCTCTCCCAACTGAGCTACTCCCCCGTTTCGGTCCGTTCTCCTAGTCCGATTGCTGGACCAACCGCAAGGAAAATCAACCCGTTTTGACGCGACTTTGGACCTCTGGTAGTCCAGTCGAGACCATGTCGGCGGGAGACACCGGCACCGAGAACCCGGGGCCCGCGGGATCGGACGGCCGAGCCCAGTCGACGAACGGCAAGATGAAGAAGCCGGTATCCGTGACCGAGCTGGAGCTCCAGTTCGCGCAGAACCCAGAGTCCACGGCGTACGTCGATCTCTGTGAGGCCTACTTCGATCAGGGCCGCTTCATGGAGGCGATGGTCGTCTGCAAGAAGGGCATCAAGGCGCACCCGTCCTCGGTGGACGCGAAGATCCTCCTCTCCAAAGTTTACTCGCGGCAGAAGAAGTACAAGCGCGCGCTCAGCGAGCTCGACGAGCTGGTCGCGCAGAACGACAAGGATCCGACCGTGTATCTGGCCCGCGGGCGCGTCCGCGACGAGAGCGGTGACGAGCAGGGCGCGGTGGCCGATCTCAAGAAGTCCATCGATTCGGATCGGGGCCTGACGGAGGCGGTCGAGCTCCTCAAGGCCAAGAACATCGTCTACCCCCCGCCGGCTTCGCGGCCGCCGCCGGTCCCCGAGCCCTCGGCTCCGGGGTTGCCGGTGCGACCTCACTCCCAGGTCTCCGTCACCCCCGTGCGTCCCGGGCAGGAGCCGGACACCGCCGATCTGAGCTCGAACGACATCGTCCGGCGCTCCCCGCAGCCGCCCCCGATGCCGCCGGCGGTGCGCGCGGCCAGCTTCGCCCGCGTCGATCCGGGCATCCAGTACGCCCCGATGAAGCTCGAGGGTGAGGAGGAGCTGGAGGCGCTCGCCCGCAAGGTCGCCGAGGAGAAGCCGGACCGCGGGCGGCCGAAGACCACCTTCATGCTGATGATCGCGCTGGCGGTGATCGGCCTGGTGACGATCGTCAGCGTCCTCTACAACAAGCGCAAGGTCGAGGCGATCGACGAGCTCACCACGCGCTCCTTCAAGGCCTTCAACCGCGACACCTACGGCGCCTACAAGGAGGCGGCCGAGGACATGCGCGAGATCCTCGGCGAGTGGGACTCCAAGCACGCGCTCACCGCGGGGCGCCTCGCCGAGACCTACGTGCTGCTGTGGAGCGAGCACGGCGAATCCGATCTCGAGCCGAAGCTCAAGGAGATGCTCGAGCGCGCCAAGAAGGTGGCGCCCGAGGTCTCGTACACGATCGCGGCGGACGCGCTCTACACCCTCTATTCGGGATCGGATCGCCAGGCCGCCGCCAAGGCGGCGTACGAGCAGCTCAACCCGATCGTCTCCCGCCTCGAGGACCAGGGCGGAGGCGGGACGCACGCCGAGCTGGCCCTCGGCATCATCGAGCTGCAGCTCGGCGACTACGACGAGGCCACGCGCCGGCTCAGCAGCGTCAGCCAGGTGCTCCCGGGCAGCGTCCTCGCCAAGGTTTGGCACGCACGCGCGGCCTTCCGCGCCAAGCGTCTCGCGTCGGCGCTGAACTCGTACGAAGCCGCGCTCCGGGCCGAGCCGAACCACCCGAGCGCGCTCGCCGGGCTGGCGCTGGTGCACCTCGAGCTCGGAGGCCTCGGCTCCGCCGGCGACGATCTGATCAAGTTCGACGAGTTCGCCCAGCGCCATCAGAAGGAGATCAGCCGTCGCGACGCGGCCCTGGCGGAGTTCGCGCGGAGCGAGCTGTTCCGCTATGCCGGTGAGGAGCAGAAGGCCGCCGGCGCGTACGAGAACGCGCTGCGCCTCGATCCGAAGAACGCCGACTTCCCCTATGGCCTCGGTCGCTGGCTCGTGAAGAACGGACGCCACAAGGAGGCCCTCAAGCCCCTGCGCAAGGCCGTCGAGATGGAGCCCACGCGCTGGACGTTCCTCGTCGATCTGGCCGAGGCCGAGATGTGGCAGAAGGACTTCTCGAGCGCCGAGAAGCACGTCGAGGAGGCGCTCCGCCGCGCGCCGGATCGTTCTGAGACCCTGCTCGCCAAGGCGGCGCTGCTCCGCCGCCGCGAGGATCCGAAGGCCGAGGCGTACATCAAGGGCCTGCTCACCGCGAAGCCCACCGCGAAGGTGCTGATCAACGTGGAGCTGGCGCGCCTCTACCGGCAGCAGGATCGGCTCCCCGAGGCCCGCGACCTCTTCGAGAAGGAGATCATCCCCAACTTCGGCGGCTATGCGCAGCTCGAGCAGGCCGACATCCTGATCTCCTACGGCATCCTGATGGAGAAGCTCGGCGAGCGCACCACCGCTGCCAACTCGTACGATCAGGCGGCCCAGTACGGCTCGATCGAGGGCTCGTATCGGCTGGCCACGCTCCTCATCCACGACGACAAGGTGAAGGCGAAGGCAGCCTGCAACCGCGTGCTCGGCGCCGGCACCAGCCGCTGGTACGACCAGGCCGTTCAGCTGTGCGCGTCGCTCAAGTGAGATACTGATCCAGCATCTTCTGGATCTGATCCCGATCGAAGATCTCGATCGGTGCATCCTGGGCCTCGAGATGGGCGTCCGGGGTGAACGTGCCGGTGGTGAACAGCAGCCCCTTGCTCACGTAGGCGCTGCGGACCGCGCGGATGAAGGTGCCGATCATCTGGCCGTTCACCTTCCCGGTCAGCGTCGGCGCCGTCAGGCAGTGCACCAGCACCTTGCCGCCGGTGACCGGCGTGGGATTCACCGCGTAGATCTCGATGATCTCGTTCTTGCCGCCCTGCATCCGATCGATCTCGAGGCCCATCTTGTCGAGGATCGACGCGATCAGAGACGCCAGCTGCTCGGCGTCGAGCTCGACCAGCTCGGAGCCGCCCGACTCCTTCTTGAGATCCACGGGTGGAGGCCTGGGCGCAGTGATGGCGATGAGCAGGATCAGCACGAAGCCCAAGCCGATCGCACCCAGAAAGAGGAAGATGACGGCCACGGCGCTACAACGCCTGCTTCAGCATGTCCTCGAGATGTTTCTTCGGGACGGCGCCCATCACCTGGTTCACCGGCTCCCCGCCCTTGAAGATGAGCACGGTGGGGATGCTGTTGATGTGATACCGCTGCGCGATCGAGGGGAAGTCATCGATGTTGACCTTGCCCACCTTGGCCTTGCCCTCGTACTCGCTCGCCAGCTGCTCGACCGCCGGCGCGATCATCCGGCAGGGCGCGCACCAGGGGGCCCAGAAGTCGACGAGGACCGGGACCTCCGACTTGAGGACCTCCGCATCGAAGGAGACGTCTTGGAACTCGTGCACGTTCTTGGAAGCCATGGGCGTACTCATCCTTTCATCGGTCGAACGTTCTCGTCCATGCACCGATTCCCCGACTTTCCGCCGGGACTCGCCGCGCTATACCAGAGCGCGATTCGACTGTCCTGGAGTTTCGGGGTTTTGGTACAATCCCTCCGATTCTCAATGGCCACGCTGCACAACCGGATGTTCATCGCCCAGTCGACCCTCGAGAGCTGGGTCGACTCCGGTACGGTGGATGTCGGCAAGGATACGGTCCACCTGCACAACGTCCGCCGCACCTATCGGATCGAGCCTGCGGTACGATTCCTGGCGACGATCGAAGGCGCGGCCACGGAGCTCGTCGGCAAGGTGCTGACGGAGCGACGGGTCGGCGAGCTCGGAGGTGAGCTGATGGGCGACTCGGTGATCTTCGGAGACTCGGCCTTTCAGGTCGAGGCCGGCTACATCGGAACACTCCAACGCGAGGGCGTGAGCGTGGAAGAGTAATGGCTCTCCTTCTGCTCAAGGTTTGCGCCGTCTTCTACGGCCTGGTCGCCGTCTGGGGGATCGTGCAGCTCATCTGGCCGCGCGAGAGCGGCGACCGCGTCATCGTCGTCGGGCTCTCCATCGCGGCCTCCGCACATCTGGTGGCCATCGGCGCGCGCGCCGTGGAGATCGGCTCCTTTCCCATGGCCAGCTTCCACGACGGCCTCTCCATGTTCGGCCTCCTCGCGGCGGTCATGGCGGTGGTGATCGCGTGGAAGAGCGGCGTCCCGCAGGTCGGTCCGCTGGCCAGCATCCTCGTCTCTGTCCTGGTGGTCATCGCGATCCTGATGAAGCCGGCCGACGAGGTCCCCGAGGCGCTGCGCTCCGGCTGGCTGCCGATCCACATCGCGGTGGCGTTCCTCGGTGACGCCGCCTTCGCGGTCGCCGGCATCGTCTCGCTCGTCTATCTGATCCAGGAGCGCCGGCTCAAAGCGAAAAAGAAGAAGCTCCATCGCTCTGGCACCGGCCTGCACAAGCTGCCGGCCCTCGAGATCCTCGACAGCGTCAGCGTCCGCCTGATCCAGTTCGGCTTTCCGATGATGACGCTCGCGATCCTCTCGGGCGCGGTCTATCAGAACAACATCTACGGCACCCTGTGGCAGTGGGATCCGCGGAACACGATCAGCCTCCTGGTCTGGCTGCTCTACGCGCTCCTCCTGCACTTCCGGGTCACGATCGGCTGGCGCGGGCGGAAGGCCGCGGTGCTGACGCTGGTCGGCGTGGTGGTGACGCTCATCGCCTTCGTGGGGCTGGGCGCGATCGGCGTGGGGGCGCACGGCAAGGAATACGTGTCGTGAGACTGGTCGTCATTGGCTTGTCGCACCGGACGGCTCCCATCGAGCTCCGCGAGCGCTTCGCCAAGCACACCAAGGACCTCCCGGCCGCGCTCCCCGACCTCTTACGCCTCGAGTTCATCCAGGAGGCCTGCGTCGTCTCCACCTGCAACCGGGTCGAGTTCTACGTCGCCGGCACCACCGACCCCAAGACGATCGCGCGCAGCCTCCGCACCCACATCCAGAGCTTCTCCGGCCTCCCGCCCGAGGAGCTCGATCCGCACTTGTACCAGCACCTCGGCGACGAGGGCCTCAAGCACCTGTTCCGCGTCTCCGCTTCCCTCGACTCGATGGTCCTGGGCGAGCCGCAGATCCTCGGCCAGGTGAAGGAGGCCTACCGTGTCTGCATCGAGGTCGGTACCAACGGCCCTCAGCTCGATCGCGCCTTCCAGCGCGCCTTCAACATCGCGAAGCGCATCCGCACCGAGACCGGGATCGCGGAGAACGCCGTCAGCATGAGCTTCGCCGCCGTCGAGCTGGGCCGCGAGATCTTCGACTCGCTCGAGGGCAAGGAGGTCCTGCTCCTCGGCGCCGGCAAGATGGGGACGCTGGCCGCCAAGCACCTGATGGCCTACGGCGTCTCCCAGGTCCGCGTCGCCAGCCGCACGCTCGCCACCGCGCAGAAGCTGGCCGAGGAGATCGGCGGTCTCCCCTCCAGCCTCGCCGATCTGCCGGTCCTCCTCCACCAGGCCGACATCGTGATCTGCTCGACGGCCGCGCCCACCTACGTCGTGGACAAGCGGTTGATGAAGAAGGTGGTGCGCGAGCGACGTTATCGCCCGATCCTCTTCGTCGACATCGCCGTCCCTCGCGACGTCGATCCTGCAGTCGCCCAGCTCGACAACGTCTTCGTCTACGACGTCGACGATCTCGAGGCCGTCCTCGAGCTCAACCGCGAGAGTCGCGCCAGCGAGGCCGCCGCCGCCGAGAAGCTGGTCGCGGATGAGCTCGAGAACTACCTGCGCTGGTCGAAGTCGCAGCAGGTGGTGCCGGTGATCAAGGCGTTGCGCGCGCACGCGTCGCAGATCGCCGAGCTCGAGGTCCAGCGTACGCTCCAGAACGTCAAGGAGCCGGACAAGAAGACCCTCCAGAGCGTCAAGGCCATGGGCAACGCGATCGTCAACAAGATGCTCCATCCGGTGCTCACGCGCCTCAAGCAGGAGGGCGCTCACGGCGATCCGCAGGTGTTGATCGATGCGCTGGTGGCGCTGTTCGAGCTGGACGTCGCCGCGCATGAAGTCCCCGCCGAGTCCCGAGCGGCGGAGGAGCCCGACGCCGGCAACGTCGTCCAGTTTCCCCAGCGCGACCAAGGTTGATCCTCGAAGATGAAGCTCACCATCGCCACCCGAAAGAGCCCGCTCGCCCTCTGGCAGGCCGAGCACGTGGCCCAGCTGCTGAAGGATCAGGGCGGCGTCGAGGTCTCTCTGCTGGAGATGACGACCCGCGGCGACAAGATCCTGGATCAGGCCCTGTCCAAGGTCGGCGGCAAGGATCTCTTCGTGAAGGAGATCGAGCATGCGCTGATCGAGCGGACCGCACAGGTCGCCGTGCACTCGCTCAAGGACATGCCGACGCTCCTCCCCGAGGGCCTCGCCATCACCGCCTATCCCCCGCGCGAGGATCCGAGGGATGCCCTCGTGTCCGGCGGGCGGTACACGCTCGGGACGCTCCCCGAGGGCGCGAAGGTCGGCACCTGTTCGCTCCGGCGGGCGGCTCAGCTCCTGCACCGGCGCCCCGATCTGGAGATCGTCCCCATCCGGGGCAACGTGCAGACGCGCCTCCGCAAGATGAAGGAGGAGCGGATGGACGCCACCGTCCTCGCCTACGCGGGCCTCCTCCGGCTCGGCATGAAGGACCTCGCCAGCGAGATCCTCGATCCTTCGGTCTCCCTCCCGGCGATCGGCCAGGGCATCCTGGCCGTCGAGACGCGCACCGACGACGCGGCCACCAACGTCCGCGTGGCGAAGCTCGACGATCCCGCCTCGCGCGCCGCAGCGGTCTGCGAGCGCGCCTTCCTCCATCGGCTCGAAGGCGGCTGCCAGGTCCCGATCGCGGGCCACGCCAAGCTCGAGGGTGATCGGATCATCCTCGCCGGGCTCGTCGCGTCTCTCGATGGCCGGCAGGTGATCCAGGACGTGGAGGAGGGCCCGCTGGCCGAGGCCGCGGAGATCGGCCTCTCGCTGGCGGAGCAGCTCCTCGCCGCCGGCGCCCGGAAGATCCTCGATGACCTCCAAAGCCGGTGAGCACCGCCCGCTGACGGTGGTGGTCACGCGCGCGGTCCACCAGGCGGGCGCGCTCTCCCAGCTCCTCGCCCGGCGCGGCGTCCGCGTGATCGAGCTACCCACGATCGCCGTCGCCGAGCCGCTCGACTGGGCCCCGTTCGATCGCGCGCTCGGCGAGATCGAGCGCTACCGCGCGGTGCTGATCGGCTCGAAGAACGCAGCCGACGCGGTCGGCGCCCGGGGCTTTACCGTGCCCATCCCGGTCTGCGCCGTCGGCGGCAAGACGAAGAGGCACCTCGAGGCCCAGCCCGGCGTCTTCAGCGGTGAGCTCTTCCAGGCCGACGTCCAGCGCGCCGAGGGTATGGTCGACGCGCTCGATCGACGCTTCGGCCCGCTCCGCGGCGAGCGCTTCCTGTTCCTGCGTGCGCCCGAGGGTCGCGAGACGGCGATCGATCTTCTCGAGGCCGAGGGTGCGATCGTCGACGCGGTCGCCGCCTATCGGATCGTTGCGGCCGCACCCGCGAGCGCGGAGATGATCGCGTCGCTCGAGTCGGCCGACATCTTCACCTTCCTCTCAGGCGAGACCCTCGCGTGTTTCTTCGAGGTGGTGCCAGAGGCGAAGGCGCGCGCGCTCCTTCGAGCGGCCCGCGTCTATCTGATCGGGCCCGTCGCGCGCGCCAAGGCCGACGCGCTGTCGGTCCGGGTGGACGGGATCCCACCCGAGCCCACCGTGGAGTCCCTCGTGGCCCTTTTGACCGAGCCGTGAGCACAGGTTGACCCAAAGCGGCCCAACCTGATCCGGGCGACCGGACCGAGGGCCCTGGTCCGACGCTTGCCTAGAATCGACGTCGTGCGGCGTGCCTCTGTGCTCGCATTGCTCGATGCCACCATGTCGGACCTTTGCGCCCGCGATGACGAGTCATCGGAGGCGCACACCGTCTTCGTCCCGGAAGAGGAGAGCTTCTCCGACGACATGACCGAGGTGAACCTCAATCTGGCCGGGGCCCTCGAGTCGGTGATGGAGGCAGAGACCGCCCTGGCGAAGCGCCCCTCGCCCCGTCACGGCGGTGCCGTGCCGGTGGACTTCGCGCGGGTCGAGATCAAGCCGGCGACGCTCCGCCAGCGGCCGCAGCTGCCGAGCGGGAGCTGGGCCGGCAATCTGGCGGAGCTGGTTCACCAGGAGTTCGACGCCGACGACGACCTGCCAGAGCTCGCCTCCGGGGAGTTTCTCTCCCTTCCTGCCACCGAGGATCTCACGCTGCCCGCGTATCGGTTCGGCCCGCGCTTCGCCTCCATGGTGCAGCCGACGGCGGTGCGGGTCGTGGTCGGCCGCCCAATCACGCCGTTGTCGGACGAGCGGCTCCCCGATCTTCGCCCGCACCCTAGGGGGCTGGTTTGGGTCGCATCGGCCCTGCTCCTCGGGGCTGCTACCATGCTCGCCGTATGGTCTTTCCGTCCGGATCTCCTCGCGCTCGCCGGGCTCTGATCCTGACCGGCCTGCTGTCGCTTTCGTGCGCCTCCCAGAAGACCAAGGAGGATCTCGCCGAGGATCGCTCGACGGAGGCAGAGCGCCTGCTGTTCTCCGCGAAGGCGTCGCTGGATCGGCTCGAGCCTGACGACGCCGAGGAGAAGCTGAAGCGCGCGCGCCGCGTGCTCCAAGACCCGGCCGCGGCGCACTGGCCGGATCACGACTTCCAGATGCAGGACCTCGCCACGAAGGAGGAGCGGCTCGGGACCGTCCGGGCCGAGGTGGCGCGGATCGCGCTGGAGAAGGCGGTGAAGGCCCAGACCGAGGCGCTCGAGGCCGTCGCGGTCAAGCTCGACCTGGCGCTGAAGCCGTTGCGCGCACAGGACGCCGCCGCGTACACGGCGTCCCAGATCGACGATGCCGGCGAGGCGCGCTCGAGCGTGATCGATCGGCTGAAGGAGGGCGCCGAGCTCGAGTCGCGGTCGCCGCCGTACCAGACGCTGGCCAAGAGCGTCGCGGAGCAGGTGAAGCAGGTGCCCGACGTGCTCCAGCGGGCGCAGCGCGCGGTCTCCTTCGCCGAGGGACCGCTTCGCGCGAGCCAGCATGCGCGCGTGCTGGTGGAGGAGGCCAAGTCCGAGGCCGATCCTGCGGAGAAGGTCGCCCGGTTGATCGAGGCCAAGGGCGAGCTCGATCGCTGCGCGACCTCCGCCGGTGAGGCCGCCCGCGAGCCCGCGCTGGCCAAGGTGCGCTTCGAGGACGGCGGGCGGGCCACCACCCCGAAGACCCTGATCCAGAGCTGCCGGAAGCGTTCCAAGGCGCTGAAACGCCAGATCACGGCGCTCCGGAAGCGGCTCGACAAGAAGAAGGCGAGACCCAAGAAGAAGAGGAAATGATAGACGTCCGGGATGGAATTCCCGTTCGTACGCATGCGCAGAATGCGTCGGACCGATGCGCTCCGGCGCATGGTCCGCGAGACCCATCTATCACCCGACAACCTGGTCCAGCCGCTCTTCGTGGTGCCGGGGAAGGACGTGAAGAAGCCGGTGGCGTCGATGCCCGGGGTGGCGCAGCTGTCGGTGGAGCACGCCGTCGCCGAGGCCGAGCGCGCCTGGAAGGCGAACGTGCCGGCGGTGCTCCTCTTCGGCATTCCGGACCAGAAGGACGCCGAGGGCTCGAGCTCGTGGGACGCGAACGGGATCGTCCAGCGCGCGTGCCGCGCCATCAAGGAGAGGCTCCCCGAGATGGTGGTGATCGGTGACGTCTGCTTCTGCGAGTACACCAGCCACGGCCACTGCGGCGTGCTCGTCGATCACGACGTCGACAACGACAGCACGCTCGAGAACCTCGGCAAGCAGGTGGTCTCGCTGGCCGGCTCCGGCTGCGACATGATGGCGCCCAGCGGGATGATGGACGGAATGGTCGGCGCGATCCGCGAGTCGCTCGACGAGAACGGCTACGACCAGCTCCCGATCATGAGCTACTCCGTCAAGTACGCCTCCGCGTTCTATGGGCCGTTCCGCGACGCCGCCGAGTCGGCGCCGAAGTTCGGTGATCGCCGCTCCTACCAGATGGATCCGGCCAACGCCCGGGAGGCCCTGCGCGAGGCCCAGCTCGACGTGGCGGAGGGCGCCGACATCCTGATGGTCAAGCCCGCGCTCCCTTGCCTCGATCTGATCCGGGACCTGCGCGAGCACTTCGAGCAGCCGCTGGCCGCGTACAACGTGAGCGGTGAGATGTCGATGGTGGAGCTGGCGGCCAAGGCGGGCTACGTCGATCGCCAGCGGACCATCATGGAGACGCTGATGAGCATCCGGCGCGCCGGTGCGGACATCGTCATCACGTACTGGGCGACCGAGGTCGCCGGTTGGCTCACCCCATGAACGACGAGTCCGAGGCCGTCCGCCCCGACGGACCCTACAAGGTGGTCGAGCTCACCACGGTCACGGACGAGAGCATCGAGGACGTGCTCAACGCGTGGACCGCCCAGGGCTATCGGCTGGACGGCATTCATTTCGCGGTCCGCGAGAGCAGCAAGCGCCCCTCGATGGCGTTCTTGATCTTTACCCGCTCGTCCTGAGTACACTGACGTGCGTTGAAGCGGTTCTCGTCGGCGCTCTTCCTCTCCGACCTGCATCTCGGTTGGGTCCCGCTGGCCGCCAGCCACGCACGCCTGATCGAGCACCTCCCGGCGGCGGTCGGCGACTCTGAGCTGGTCGTGCTCAACGGCGACGTCATCGACGAGCACCGCGGCCGGCCTTCCTCGAGGGTGCGCGACCTGATCGCCCGTTTTTCGGAGCTGATCGGTCGCCTCCGGAAGGAGGGGCGTACGGTGGTCTACGTCGAGGGCAACCACGACGCGATGCACCTGGCGCGCGGCGACCTGGTCCCCGATCGATGGCGCTTCGAGTTCGAGGGCACGCGCGGTGAGCATGTCCGCGTGCTCCACGGCCACCGGTTCGACGACGGCTGGAAGGGCCCCGGTCCCTACGAGGACTACGGCCGCCGCTTCCTCCGCTTCGAGAACTGGGCCTACTCCAAGGCGCGCCTGCTTCGCGCGCTCTATCCGCACAGCTTCGGCTGGCTGGTCGGCGCGGTCGGCTGGCTCGAGGATCGCTTCTGGCGGCCCCGCTTCTACGACCTCGCCCGGCGGATGCAGGGGCTCGACGTCCTGGTCCACGGCCACTTCCACTTCGGCCCCGGCTCGGTGGCGCTCGGGGCGCTGTCGCTCCACAAGAGCGGCGCCTGGGTCTCGCATGGCCACCGCGGCACGGTGGATCGGATGCTCCGCTATCGCGACGGGACATTCGAGCGCATCACCCTCGAGGGGAGTCGCTGGGTGGTACCGACGGACGGCCGCTGAGCGCCCCATTTGATCGGGGCGGGTGTCTCACCGCCCGCGCCGCTCGCGCCAGCGGCGCCGCAGCTCCTGCCGCTGATCCGGGGTGAGCCGCCGCCAGCGCTGGATCTTCTTCCTGAGCTCGCGCCGCTCGCCCGGAGGCAGGCTTCGCAGCCGCTCGACCTCCTCGCGGAACCGCTGGCGTTCCTCCGGAGTGAGCTTCTGGAACTCCCGGAGGTTGGCGCGCACGCGGGCCCGGCCCCGCGGATCGAGCTGCCGGTAGCGCAAGAGGGCGCCGCGGACCTGGGCGCGCTCGTCCGGCGTCATCGCGAAGAAGCGCTGGGCGGCTTCCCGGATCTTCTGCTGTTGATCCGGCGGCATCGCCTTGAAGCGCGCCAGCCGCTGCTCGAGCTCCGCGCGCTCGGCCGGCGTCAACCCTTCGATCTTTCGGATCGCCTCCGGGCTGGGTGAGGGCGAAGGCGATGGCGTTTGCGCGGACGCCGGGACGGGCAGGGCAACGAGCAGGGCCAACACGATCGCGCGCATCATTCGTCGTCCTCCTCTTCCTGCAGCATCGGCCAGAGCTCGACCATGTCCCAGACCTCCAGCAGGTCGAGGTTCTCCAGCAGGCTCAGGTTGCGCGCCAGCTCGAGATCCTCCGCGCTCAGGCTCGCGGTCGCGGTCGAGGTTGGCGCCGGCGGATCCGCGAAAGCGGGCCCCGCGGCCAGCGTGGAGCAGATGACGAGCGCCGCCGTGCATGCCTTCATCCCGCATCATCCAGGGTCTCGATCAGCTCCAGATCGTCGAGGACGTCGAGGTCTTCGATCAGCTCGTAGTTCTCGTAGAGCTCCAGGTCCTCGGCGATGTCGAGCGCCTCGGCAGAGGCCAGCCCGGGAGCGGGCGCCTCGTAGCGCGGCCCCGAGAGCACCACGAACGCCAGCAGGCTCGCCGCGGCGGCGGCCGCACCGATCGACACCCGAGGCAGCGTGAAGATCTCGACGACGCTCTGCCACCAGGGACGACGGGCATCGATCGCGTCGAGCCGCGCTCGCATCCGCGCGTCGAACCCGGGCGAGGGTTCGGCGTACGGGAGCGCTCCGATTCGCTCGAGGAGCGCCTTCGAGGCGGGATCGTCTTCGGGCTGCTTCGGATCGGTCACAGCGTGGCCTCCTGAGAAGCCTCGCCCACGTGGCGATGCGCTTCTTTTCGCAGGGTCTCGAGCGCGCGGTCGATCAGCGACTTCACGGACGGCACCGACGTCTCCAGAGCCTCGGCGATCTCTTCGTGCGCCAGCCCGTCCTGTCGTGCCATCAACAGCGCGGCGCGTTGCTTGGTCGGCAGTCGCGCCAGCGCGTCCTCGAGCGTCCGCTGCAGCTCGCGTCCGGCCAGGGCCTCCTCCGGTGAGGCCGCCCCCGATACGGCCGTCTCCGAGGCCGGCCCGTCGAGCGACTCGAGCGATTGCCGGTACTCCGACCTCCGGAGCTCGTTGAGGCAGACGTGGGTGGCGACCGTGTAGAGCCAGGTGCGGAACCGGGTGGCGGGCTCGTAGCGCTTGGTCGTATAGACGCGCACGAACACGTCCTGGGTGAGCTCCTCGGCGCGGGCGGCCACCCGGACGAATCGGAGCGTGTGGGCGAAGATCGGCCGCTTGTACCTCTGGAACAGCACCTCGAACACCGCTCGGTCCCGCGTTTTCACGAACTGCGCCATCCGCGCAGCATCTTCGTCCTCTGACTTCGGACCCACCATCGATCAACCCGGACCGAGCTCGAGAGTTGCGGTGACCGTACCTTGAGCCTGCCTCAGCCGGCCATCAGGTGGACCACCACGTATGCGAGCGCGGCCAGCTGGACCAGGAAAGCCGTGAAGCGGAGGTTCACGGCCACGGCGCTGTTGGAGCTGACGTGGATCAGCGACTGCGCCACCCGCGCTACCAGCGCTACGATGCAGGCGGTGTCCAGCCAGGAGCCCGCGACCCGCGCAAGCTGGCTTGCGACCACCACCGCTACGAAGATCGGCAGGTTCTCCGCCGCGTTCACGTGGGCCCGGTTGATGCGCCAGTAGAGGTCGGGCCCGTGCGGTGTCCCGCTGGGGAAGCTGTTGGAGGCGCGCTTGCCCAGCAGCACCTGGCCGACGCGCCACGTGGCCACCGCCAGCACCAGGATCATGGCCCAGGCCGCGTACAGCACCAGGCAGAGCAGGGGCGTGGTCACGACTTTGGCCCCCGGATCTCGGCACGCTCGGCGCCCAACAGGTGGCGCGGCAGGTCGGGGTGCGGCTGCGCGATCACCTCGACCCGGAGCACCCGCTCGGCGCGAACGGCGGCCTGCACCACGTCGCGCGCCGCTTGGATCATGTGAAGCGCCCCGGTCATCGTGAAGACACCCTTCCCGGACAGACCGGCGCCGAGCCGAAGCTCGAGGAGCCTGACCTCGGTCTCCTTGAGGACCCGATCGACCGCGAGCAGCGTCGATGACACCGCCGCGATCTCGACGATCGCCAGCGATTCGCCGAGGCGCCCGAGCAGCCGGGAGGCCAGGGCGTCGCGCAGCTCGGCGTGTGGATCGCGGATGATGGCGTGGTCGACCAGGTCCTCCTCGGCCGCCTCGATCCCCGCGGCCGTCGCCTCCTCGATCTCCGCCACCGAGCCCGACAGCAGGATCAGGTACCGCCCTGGCGAGAGCGTCCGCGCGGCCACGATCGCGTTCTCGGCCCGCTTCGCCATCGCGTCCAGGCACACCACGCCGCGCGCGATGGACGCCAGCTCGAGCGCCGCCAGCGCCGCGCGATCTGCGACCAGCCGATCGCTCACCACTGCTCTCGCACGGTCTCGCTGCTGCTGCGCCGATTGAGGATCACGGCGTCGAGCAGTCGATCGTGATCCGCGACCAGCGCGTCGGTCCGCCTCGCCGCCGTCAGGACCACCTTCACGATCTGCCGTCGCTTGAGGCTCTGCTCGGCGAGCAGGTCGCCCTGGTCGATCACCGCCACCCGCGTGAAGCGTCTCGGCGTGACCAGCTCGGCGACGCGTGCGTCGAAGCTCGACGCGATCTTCGTCCGCTGCATCCCTTCGATCGCTCGGTCGACCGCTGCCGAGGAGGTGCCGGCCCTGGCCTTGAGGTCGAGCGCCATCACCGCGTCGATCGGGACCTTCCGGTTCTTCCCGCCCAGGATCATGACGTCGACGTCGATCCGCGCCACGCTCGACGTCCGCGACAGGAGCCGGAGCGTCGGCACGTAGTGCTGCTGCCGCTCGGTGAGCGTGAGGATGCCGTCGCCGTCGATGTCGAGCGGGCTGTTGTCGACCTTGGGACGCACGCCTCGAGGCGCGCGATCCGCCGCGCTCGGATCGATGGCCTCCCAGCGCTCGCCCAGCCCATCGGCCTCCAGCCGGATCGCCAGCCCGTAGCCGCGATTACTGTACGTGCCGTCCCGGCCGATCGATCCGACGTACCGCGGGCTGCCGCACGCCGCGAGCAGGAGCAGGAGCGTCAAACGATACGGAACGCGTCGACCAGCGTGCATCTGCGCTCCCGCGTGAAGTGGATCGCGTTGGTGAGGCCTTCGCCGGTCGGGGAGGCGATGGTGAACGACGTGTAGCCTTCACCACCGAGGCCGAGGCCCGCAAAAGTCGGGGCGTTCTTCGTGAAGATCGACGTGTTGATCGTGCGCGCCATCGTGTGGAGATTGTCGATGTTCGTGGAGTACATCGCCGCCGTGTGGCCGAAGCCATGCTCCACGCGCTTCGCCATCGCGATGGCGTCGTCTGCCGTCGGCACGCGCACGAACCCCAGCACCGGCATCAGCAGCTCTCCCTGCACGAACGGGCTGTGCTCGTCGCCCTCGACCAGCAACAGCTGCGTGTCACCGGGGACCTTGAGACCGATCGCTTCGGCGATCTTGGCGGCGTCCTTGCCGACCCACTCCTTGTTCGGGTGCAGGCCGTCGTCCGCGACCACCAACTTGCGGAGGCGCTCGACGTGGGGACCGGTCACCTCGAAGCCCCCCTTCTCCCGCACGTAGCGCTTGAGGAGATCGGCGATCTCGGCCACCGCGATCACTTCCTTCTCCGCGGTGCAGACGATGCAGTTGTCGAGGCTGCCGCCGTCGACCACGCCCTGGGCGGCCCGCTGGAGATCGGCGGTCTCATCCACCACCACCGGCGGATTGCCGGGGCCGGCCGCGATCGCGCGCTTGCCCGAGTTCATGGCCTCGCGGACCACGGCGGGCCCGCCGGTCACCACCAAGAGCCGGATGCCCTGGTGCCGCATCAGCGCCTGTGCCGACTCGATGGTGGGATTCGCCATCGACGCGACCAGGTTGGGCGGCCCGCCGGCTTGTACGATCGCCTCGTTGAAGCGGCCGACCAGGTAGTTGCTCACGCCCTTGGCGCCCGGATGCACGTTGAACACGACGGCGTTGCCGCCCGTGATCATTCCGATCGCGTTGCAGATGATCGTCTCGGTCGGGTTGGTGGTGGGTGTGATCGCACCGATGACGCCGTAGGGCGCGCGCTCGGTGATCATCAGCCCGTGATCCCCGGAGCAGGCGACGGGCCGCAGGATCTCGAGCCCCGGCGTCTTCTCGATGACCAGGCGGTTCTTCTTGATCTTGTGGTCGTACCGTCCCAGGCCGGTCTCCTCGACCGCCATGCGGGAGATGGTCTCGAGCTCGCGGCGCCCGCAAGCGCGCATCGCCTCGATCACGCGGGCGCGCGTCTCGAGTGACGCCTTCTCGATCTGGGCGAACGCGATGTGGGCCGCGTCGACGGCCCGATCCATGTCGTCGAACACGCCCGGCGGGAGACCCGTCGTTCGGATCGCCGGCGCGCCGCCCTTCGGCGTGTACACCGGCGGCGCCGGCGCGCACCACGGCTCCTTCGCGGGAGAGGCCCCCTGCACCTGTGGCAGGACCCGCTCGATCACGCGACCCACGATCTCCGCGATCTTCTTCTCGTCGAGCTCCGCCATCGACTAGTCCTTCGACCAGCGGATCGATCCTTCGACCTCGATCTGGTCGACGATCGCCATCACCACGTGGTCCACCGGCCGGTCCTTGGTCTGCAGCGTCTGCCGCGCCGAGGATCCGGCCGCGTAGAGGATCAGCTCGCCCACGCCGGCGCCGACGGCGTCGGCCGCCACCAGGAGCGGACCGTTCGTGGTGCCGTCGAGGTCGGCGCCCTTGATCAAGAGGAGCTTGAGCCCTTCGAGCTCGGGATCCTTCTTGGTGGCGATGACCGTCCCGATGACCTTGCCGATGAGCACCGGACCTCCGGTTACTCGTTGCCCTTGAGCTGCGCGCGCGCTTGGACCGTGCGCCCGAGTGGGAGGGCGAGATCCACGTTGGCGTGCGGCCTCGGGATCACGTGCACGCTGACGAGCTCCCCCACGCGCTCCGCGCCGCGGGCTCCGGCCTCGACCGCGGCCTTCACGGCTGCCACGTCCCCGCGCACGATGGCCGTGACGAATCCGCCGCCGTAACCCTTCTCGTAGCCGACGAGCTCGACCTTGGCCGCCTTCACCATCGCGTCGGCGGCTTCGACCATTCCCACGAACCCCTTGGTTTCAATGAGCCCCAGTGCGTCTGTCATATCTCTCTAAGATTCTCCGCCAGAAGATCGCGTCTCGACTCCAGTGACGGCGGCGATCGCGGCCGTGGCGGCTTGTGCGGCCGAATCGATCTCCGACTCGGTTCCGGCGAGGTACAGGCGTCCGAAGGCGCCGAAAACGAGCACGTCGATCAGCTCGACGTTGGCGGCCTTCTCCGCCTCGTTGGCGGCGAGCGCCGCATAAGCAGCCGGCTCCGTCTCCATGATGAAGAGCGACTGGCCAGGCTTGATCATCGAGCCGAACCGGATCTTGTCGAGGATCATCGCGTGGTAGGGCTCGATCGAGCGGATCACGGTGTTCGAGACGACCCGCGGCACCATGCGGTCGCTTTCCGCCACACCCAGCTGCTCCAGGATGGCATGGCCGGCGGCCAGGACCTGACCCTTGTCCTCGTGGTGCACTTCGAGCATCCCGTACGAGCGTTCGACCACCAAAGTGGCAGGCTGCACACTTGTCGCCTTGAGGGCCCGGTCGATGAGCCGATGGATCTGCATACCCGGATGCACTTCGACGAACAGAGAAGCCATGCCCGGGACGGGAAAGTAGCCGCGGCAGGTCGTGCAAATGTGGGACGTCAGCTGAGGCTGGAGGCTGTCCAGGAAGACGTAGGCCCTGAGTGATACGCCCTGAGCCATATAACGGGGCGCGTGTAACCCGATTCCGATCTGAGCGCGAGGCATTTTTTGTGTGGAACCCAGTGTTTCGACACCATGTAGTTGTCACAACCACATGCTGGCGGGGCACCCATGACGAGAAGGAGGCGGGTCGACTCAGGTGATCCCGATGAAACCCATCGGCCCTCTGGCGCGTTCAACTAGTAGAGACGGGAACGCGGGGAGGACGATAATCAGGACCAAGACCTGACTCGAGCTGCCCGAAGAAGGGAACAACGGATGCTAGACGCCTACATCATTGAAAAGATCAGGCAGGAAGAGCTGGAGCGTCGGCACCAGCAGGACGAAGGGCGTCGGATCTGGCTCGAGCTTCCCAAGCCCACCTGGGAGGACCCCAAGCAGCCCGAGGCCGAGGGTGCCCCTGAAGACCCGGCGGACCGGGGCACGATCGTCATTCCGCTCTACCCCGAGGAGGTGGAGGACGACGCGGCCTGACGCGCTGATCGACCTGCGAGCGGAAAGGCGGCGCGCCCAGTGGCGGCCGCCTTTTTTCGTTCCTTGACCCCAGCGGATCCGCCGAAAAACCTCTCGCATCATGCTCGAACGCTCCATCGTCGCGTTCGCTCAGGTCGGAGCCGGCTGGGTGCTCTGGCTCCTGGTCTTCCTGTCGATCGTCTCGATCGCCGTGATGATCGAACGAGCGATCTTCTTCGCCCGCCGCCGGACGGACATCCGCCGTCTCACGGAGGAGCTGGGCCGCCGGCTCGACGCCAAGGACATCGCAGGTGCCCTGGCCATGCTCTCCGGCCAGGACGGCATGGAGGCCGAGGTGCTCAAGGCCGGCCTCGGCATCATCGAGCGCGGTCGGCGCGCCGTCTCGGAGACGATGGACGCCGAGATGGTCCGCCAGAAGGTCCGGTTCGACGCCAACCTCATCTTCCTGGGGACGCTCGGCAACAACGCGCCCTTCATCGGCCTGTTCGGGACCGTCCTCGGCATCATCAAGGCGTTCCGCGACCTCGCCATCGCCGAGGGCGCCACCGGCACCAACGCCCAGGTGGTCATGGCCGGTATCTCGGAGGCCCTGGTGGCGACGGCGGTCGGGCTCGCGGTGGCGCTCCCGGCGGTGGTCGCCTTCAACTACTTCAAGACGCTCCTGAAGCGGACGGTCTCCAACACCGAGACGCTGTCGAAGACCGTCGCGGCGCGCCTCGACTCGCTCTGTCGGGAGTAGACGATGGCCGGCGGCTCCCAGAACGACGACGACGAGCCGATCACGTCGATCAACATCATCCCGCTGGTCGACATCGTCCTGGTGGTGCTGATCATCTTCATGGTGACCGCGAGCTACATCGTCACGCCTGCCATCGAGGTCGAGCTTCCCAAGGCTACGACCGGCGAGCCCAAGGCGAACACGCTCCTGTCGCTGGTCCTGACGCGCGAGGGCGATCTCTTCCTCAACAACAAGAAGATCGACGACGCCGCGCTGCGCGCCTATATCCGCAGCAACCGCGAAGGTCACGACCTCGAGGCGATCATCGCCGCCGACGCCAGCGTCTCGCACGGTCGGGTGGTCGCGCTGATCGATCTGGTCAAGTCCGAGGGCGTGCGCAAGTTCGCGTTGAACACCGAGCACGTCTTCTCGAGCGGTGAGGTGAAGTGAGCCGGCCGCCGATGCGCTCGCGGCGCGTCTCGCTGATGGCGCTCGTCGCGAGCGTGCTCCTCCACTGCACGCTGCTGTACGGCATGAGCCGCCTGCCGCCGGCGCCCGAGGCGAAGTCGTCGACAATCGTCGAGATGCGCCTGACGCAGCCGGAGCCGGCGCCACCGCCGCCGCCCCCCGAGGAGGAGGTCATTCCGCCGCCGGAGGTCACGCCCAAGAGGGTGAAGGTCCGGACCGCCGAGCGGATCGTGAAGGATGCGCCGGCCCCGGCGCCCAAGACGGCGCCGCCGCCCCCGCCGCGCTTCTCATTCTCGGTCGACATGGCGTCGACCGTGGAGAGCGGCAACGTCGCGGTCCCCGCCGTGGACGGTGGAGGCAACATGTTCGCCGACCCGGAGAAGGACGGGGCGCTGCCCACCGGGAAGGTCACGGCGCCTCAGCCTCCGCCCGCAGGCACCGGTCGCGACGGGCCGCCGGACGGCTACCAGATCACCGACGAGCCCAAGTTCCTCACGCCGGAGTCCGAACGCGCACCGCCGTACCCGGAGGCCGCGCGCTCCCAGGAGCTACAGGGCACGGTCCTCCTCCGCGTCTACGTCGGCGAGGATGGGCGGGTGCAGACGGTGAAGGTGCTCGAGCCCCTCGCCGGCGGCTGCACCGAGGCGGCGGTCCGCTGGGCGCAGAGGAAGTGGCGCTTCGAGCCGGCCCGCGCGGGGCGAACGCCGGTCGGCATGTGGATCACGGTGCCGGTCCGTTTCGTGCTCGAGCGCTGACCGCTCACTCCCGGCGGCCGCGGAGGCGCTGGTAGGCGTTGCGGAGCGGATCGATCAGCCCGGTCAGCTCGAGCCGGAGCTTGGCCGGGTGGTGGCGGCCCGAGAGGGTGAGCATCTTGCCGTCGCGTCGATGGACCAGGAACCGATCGCGGCCGACCGGGTTCACCGCAGCCTGGGTGGTCATGACGGCCCGGAAGCGCGCGCGGAGCTCGTGCTCGCTGAGAGGGCCGAGCACGCCGCGAGGGAGCGCGGCGGTGGGGTGGGGGTGCGGACCGAGCCGCGCGTCGAGATCGTCCAGGCTCCCGAAGAGCTCCGAGGCGGCGGTGGGATGGTCGAGCGCGTCGAGGACCACGTGATTACGTGTGTGGGCCCCGAAAGAGACTCCGGCGGCCTGCATGCTCGAGACTTCGTCCCAGGTCAGCATGGTCCGCGGCGGGTCGAGATCCTCGACCAGAGTTCCTGCAAGCTGGCTTGCGTTCTCCCGGGCGGCTTCGTCGGCGCGGTTGAGGTCGGAGATCACGCCGCTGATGACGCTGCGGGCCTCCTCGAAGGTCTCCGAGCGCGTCAGTTGGTAGGCGCGATCGGGGAGGCCGTCCGGGAGCGCCGTGCGACGGCCGCTCTTCCACCAGGCGAACAGCCCCAGGCAGACCCAATCCCACCAGAGGGCGTCGGGGTGGCCGATCAGCCGCGTCACCACGTAGACGCAGGCCGGAGCCGAGAACCGCTGGAGGATCGGGAGCGCAACGCGAAAGTTGTCCTCGTAGCCGTCGTCGAAGGTGATGGCGACCTTGCCCTCCGCCGGCGTCTCGTCAATCGACTCGATGGGCGCGAAGCCGCGGCGCTGCGCGATCGCATCGAGCTGGGCCTCGAAGGTCGGTGCCCCCAGCGCCATCTGCGGGCGCCCGTACGTGCGGAGCTCGGCCAGCGGGAGGACGCGGTGATAGTTGACCACGTTGACCCCGCGCGAGGCGGTCAGGCGCTCGAGGAGCCCGAGCGTGCCGCTGAGCTCCGCGACGTCGAGCAGGGCCGAGGTGATCGCTTCGCCGGTGGCCCTCCAGAGCGGCCGTCGCCGCGGCTCATTGAGCAGCCGGTCGATCAGACCAGCGTCGTCGATCCGTCCGATCCGATCCGGATCGGCGCCGAGCGCCACCGCAGCGCGCTCTTCCGCGTCGTCGCCCACGATCGTGAGGTCGACCAGCGCGAAGGCGGCCCTCAGGAGCGCAGCCTTCGCGCGGGATGGTGCCTCGGTCTCGTGGTGGCGAAGCGCAACCCGATCGCAGCGGCGCGCCTCGACAAAGACGCGCTCGGGACGGTCCGAGGTGATCAACGCGATCTTCGCGCCGGTGGCGCCCAGGCGGGCTTCGAGGTCCGTGCTCACGGCTTCACCACGATCAGCTCGCGGCCGGTGACGACCGCGTCGACCCGTTGATCATGGCTCTCCACGGGCAGATGATCCACGAGCTGGCAGGCCAGGGCGAAGCCGATCGCGCGGCTCGATCCCCGACCGGCCAGCACCCGGTCGTAGTAGCCTTTGCCGTAGCCGAGGCGGTCCCCCGCCCGCGTGAAGCCGAGGCCGGGCACCACGTACACGTCCACCGCGGTGGCGGTGGGCTCCCCCGGGGCAGGCTCGCGGATGTTCCAGGGGGGCCTGGGGAGGAGCGCGTCGCCGCGGGCCAGGTGAAAGGCGAGGTCGCCGCCGGCGTCCACCCGCGGGTACGCGATCGCGACGCCCCGCGCGGCGAGCACCGCCTCGAGCCGAGAGGGATCGGCCTCTTCGCTCATCGGCGCGAAGAGCGCGACCGAGCGGGCGCCTTCGAGAAGCCCGCTCACGAGCAGCGCCTGGACCGCCGCCTCGCTCTCGATCGCACGCTCTTCTGGGGAAACGGCCGCCCGCGCCGCCTTCAACTCGGCGCGGGCGCGTGCCTTGAGATCAAACAAACGAGAAAAAAACCCCCGCCTCGGCCGTGTGTGACGACTCGCCGGAACCTGCCTCAGCAGGTGGGCGACGTGACCCCGACCCCCGACCTCTGTCCAGCTTGGCGACAGTCCGTGCGGTGCCGGGAGGAACGTCTCCCGTTATAAGTGACATCGGTTCTCGGACTTGAAGAGTCGGCCCATCACGAACCGTGCAGGGGAGAGTGGTGCTCGAGGTCGTCACCGCGCCGGCTCCGGCTCCAGGTCCTGCGCCATGGCGTCGATCGCGCCCAGGAGCTTGAGCGATCGATCGCGGACCTTACGGCGGAGCGAGCGGTTCTTCTGGCGCTCTTCGAAGAGCTCCTCGGCGATGTTGAGCGCGGCGAGCAAGGCAATCTGGTCGGCCTGAACGCGCTTGGAGGTGTCTCGGATCTCCTCCAGGCGTCGATTCACGAAGGCCACGATGTCCCGAACCCTCGCTTCGTCGTTGTCGGACACGACGGTGAAGCGCTGCCCGAACAGCTCGAGGTTCAGCGAGCGTTTGTTGGCAGGACCCGTCGCCTCCACAGCGTTCGATGGTAGAGGTGGTCCTGGGATCGGTCAATGGCTCGCACCGGCGCAAACCGCGAAAGCGAGCGTCGAAAGACCGGGAACCACCTCTTTACTTTTCGGCGGTGTTCGTGCCGGGCTCCTCTGCAAAGAGCGCGTCGACGAATTCGTGCGGCTCGAAGTCTCTGAGGTCCTCGACCTTCTCGCCGATGCCGACGAAGCGCACCGGTAGGGCGAGATCGTCGCAGATCGCGACCACGACGCCGCCTTTTGCGGTGCCGTCGAGCTTCGTCAGCGCGAGCGAGTTGACCTCGACCGCCTCCTTGAACTGCTTCGCCTGCGAGATCGCGTTCTGTCCGGTGGTGGCGTCGAGGACCATCAACACCTCGTGCGGCGCGCCGTCGTGCGCCTTCTGCATCACGCGACGGAGCTTCTTGAGCTCCTCCATCAGGTTGACCTTCGTGTGCAGCCGGCCGGCCGTGTCGCAGATGCAGACGTCCGCATCGATCGACTTGGCGCGCTGGATCGCGTCGAACACCACGGCGCTCGGATCCTGCTTCTCGGATCCCTTCACCACCTCGGCGTTCGCGCGCTGGCCCCAGACCTCGAGCTGCTCCACCGCCGCCGCGCGGAAAGTGTCGCCGGCGGCGAGCACCACCTTCTTGCCCTCGCGCGTGAGACGCGCCGCCAGCTTCCCAATGGTCGTGGTCTTGCCGACGCCGTTCACGCCGATCACCATCATGACGGTCGGCTTCTGGTTCCAGTCGATCGGCCGGGTCTCGATGTCGATGATCTCGGTGATCTTCTCCCGCAGCCGGTCGCGCACCGCGCCCGCGTCCTTGATCTCCTTCCGCGAGAGCTGCGCCTTGAGATCGCCAAGGAGCCGCTCGGTGGTGCGGATGCCGATGTCGGAGGTGACCATCAGCGCTTCCAGCTCGTCGACCAGCGCCTCGTCGAAGGTCGAGCGGAAGAGGAGGCCGTTGAGCCGGGCCATGAAGCCCTTGCGGGTCTTCTCCAGACCGCGCTGCATCGGCCGCCCGGCCGCCTCGACCGGCGGCGTGGGCGCGGCGCCTTCGACCTCATCGGCCAGCGCCTGGGCCTCGGCGTCATCGAGGGCGTCGGCCTCCGTGCGCTTGCCGCTCACCATCTTGCGGATGGCGAGGACAATCAGGATCAGGACGAACAGACCCACTGCCGCAACCGCAATCAGCCCCGGGTCCAGGTTCTCGGGCATGCGGGCGTGGGTAGCCGCCGTCGCGAGGGCGGTCAACGGCGCCGAGGCACCAGGCCCAGCAGGAGCAAGAGCGGCAGGAACCCACCGCCCGAGGGGCCGGTCGCGGAGCATCCCTCGTCGGGCAAATCGGCGGGCATCAAGGGTCCCGACGGTTCGGGCGTCGCGGTCGCCGTGTACGCGTCGGTGCACCCCGGGCCAATCAGGAGCGCCCCGTCGCTGGGATAGCGCGCCTCGTCGCCGTCGGCGTCGACGGCTCGGTAGTAGAGCTCGACGCAGTCACGCAGCGGATCGATCGTCGCCGAGAGGGTCTCGTTGCCGTCCCGCCCCGCCTCTCGCGTCATCGGGACGCTTCGGAGGTCGACGATCGCCTCGAAGGTCCCCGGCGCCCGGCCCTTCGGAATCCCAGAAGTTCGCCAGGAGCTCGCCGGCCTCCGCGTCGAAGGCCCCCGCCGGGATCATCGGGATCTTCGCGCCGCCGACGGCCCCGAAGTCCTGCACGAACCAGAATCTCGCTCGCGCTCTCGGAGGTGCCGGTGCCGAGGTGCGTCCACTCGGGCCGGAGGATGTTCGTGCGGTGGCCCTCCGAGTTCATCCACGCCGTCATGCCCGTGCGCGCGCTCTTGTCGCCGAACGAGGTGTAGATGTTTTCGCCGGCCGCGCCCCCGCTGAAGTAGCGCGAGACCCGGGACTCGAAGCTGGTGCCGTCGCAGCTCTCGTGCTGGAAGCACCCGTGGGCCTTCATGTCGTCGGCGTGAAAGCGCGCCGCTGAACCGAGGCCGACCTGGTGCGCGAGCGGCGGCCGGGGCTCGCCCGTCGCCAGGCTCGTGTCCCAACCCGGCCAGTCGTGCGGTGCCTGCCGGATCTGGTTGGTGAGGACGTGGAGGAGACGCTCGTGGGAGTCCGGGACCCCGTCCTCGTCGGGTTCGCCGTAGGCGAAGGCGCGGCCCGGGAGGAGGGCGGCGGCCAGGAGGAGGAGCCCGAAGCGCATCGACCGGAAATTCTTACACAGCCTTGAGCTTTCTGTCCTGATCGGAAATCACGTCCACCGGCACGATCTTGGAGATACCGGGCTCCTCCATCGTCACGCCGTAGAGGCGATCCGGCAGCTCCATGGTCCGCTTGTTGTGCGTGATCAGGATGAACTGCGACACCGCCGACATGTCCCGCACCATCTCGTTGTAGCGGCCCACGTTCGCCTCGTCGAGCGGGGCGTCGACCTCGTCCAGGAGGCAGAAGGGTGTGGGCTTGATCAGGAAGATGCTGAAGATCAGCGCGACCGCCGTCAGCGCCTTCTCGCCACCGGAGAGGAGGTTCACACTCTGCAGCTTCTTGCCGGGCGGCTGGGACAGCATCTCGATGCCCGACTCGAGCGGATCGCTCTCGTCCACCATCACCAGCGAGGCCCGGCCGCCGTTGAAGAGCTTCGGGAACACCTCCTGAAACTTCTCGTTCACCAGGCGGAACGCCTCGACGTAGCGCTCTTTGCTCGTCTTGTTGATCCGCTTGATCGCGTTCTTCAACGAGGTGATCGCGTCCTCGAGATCCTTCTTCTGGTTGGCCAGGAACTCGTAGCGTTGTTTGACCTCTTCGTACTCTTCGATCGCGGTGAGGTTGATCGGGCCGATGCCGTCGATCTGCTTGCGCAGCTTCTCGGCGCGCTTCCTGTGCTCGTCGCTCTGAACCTCGATCAGGTGATACTCGCCGACGATCTCGGCCAGGGTCAGCCGGTAGCGCTCGTCGATCTGCTCGGCCAGCGACTCCCGCGCCAGCTCGTGCTCGCGGACGCGCATCGCCGCCGCCCCCAGGTCCTCCTTGAACGCGTCGATCTGCTTCCGCTTGCCCTTCAGGTCGGCGTCTTCGGCCTTGATGCGGGCGTCGTCCTTCTCGAGCTCACGGCGGGCCTCGCCGACCGCCAGCCGCTCCTGATCGAGGACCGCCTCCAGGTGCGCGCCCTGCTGCTCGGCGTTCGTGACCCGATCCCCGATCCGCATCAGCTCTTCTGCGGACAGCCCGATGATCTCCTGAAGCCGCTCGAGCCGCGCCGCCACCTCCACTCGCCGCTTCTCGATCCGCTCGAGGGCGCGCCGGCTGCTCACCTGCTTCTCGCGGTTCGCGGCCACCGTCACCTTCAGCTCGGTCAGCTGATCCTGGAGGGTCTCGACCTCCTGGCGGAGCCGCGTGGCCTCCTCGGATCGTTCGCCGACGCGGGACTCGGAGGCGATCTTTTGCGCCTCGAGGTCGGCGATCTGCGCGCGGGAGGACTCGGCCTCGGCGCCCAGATCGGCCCGCATCTTCCGCATCATCTCGACCTCTTCGCCCAGCGAGCGCTTCTCGTCCTCCTCGCGCTGCACGTCGGCGGTGAGCCGCTCGAGCTTCTGCTCCAGGTTCACGATCGAGATCTCGCCCTGGTGACGCTCCTGGGCCAGCCGCTCCATCGTGCGCTCCAGGTCGTGGATGCGCTGCTTCAGGGCGGCGAATCGCTCCTCGGCGATCGTGGCCTTCGCCTCCAGCATGCGAACGTGATCCGACAGCTCGTTGATCTCCCGCTTCTGCGCCAGCATGCCCGCAGATACGCCTTCGCCCGAGCCTCCGGTCAGCACGCCCACCGGATCGAGCACATCGCCCGAGAGCGTCACCAGCGTCTTGCGGTGGCCGTTCTCGCGCCACATTCGGCGCGCGTGGGCGAGCTCCTCCACCACCACCACGTCGCCCAGGAGGACGCGGGCCACGTGCTCGTAGCCCGGCTGCGCCTTCACCAGATCCACCATCTTCCCGCACACGCCGGGCGAGCCCAGATCCGGCCAGACCTCGTCCTCCTGGTAGATGACGGTGTCCTCCTCCGCGATCGGCAGGCCCGTCGCGTGGGCCGGCACCGAGGACGGCAGCGCCTCCGGGAGCTCGGTCGCGTCGCCCTTGGCCGGCGGCCGCGACGACACCAGCTTGCGCGGCGCCCACGACGCGTGATCCTCCCGGAGGTCCAGCGGGATGAAGCTCGAGCGTCCCTGCTGGCTCTCCTTGAGGTAGTCGATGGTCGACACGCCGTCGGCCTGGCTGTTCACGATGACGTACTGGAGCCGATCCCCGAGCACCGCCTCCACCGCCGCCTCGAAGCGAGGCTCGGCGCTCACCACGTCGGCGACCAGGCCGTGGAGCGTCCGCGCCAGATCCGGATCCTTCTCCTTGCGCCGCATGATGGTCCGGACCGCGGCCGTGCAGCCCTCGTAGTTCTTCTGGATCTCCAGCAGACTGTTCAACCGGGAGCGCCGGTCCAAGAGCGCCTCGCGGGTCTCGAGGAGCTGGCCCTCGGTCTCGGTCAGCTCGACCCGCATCTGTCCCAGCGCGTGCTCCTGCTCGGTCCGCTTCTCCTCCAGCGCCAGCTTGAGCTGGCGGTTGTCCTTGAGCGTGGCCTCGATCTCCTGCGCCTGCTTGTGGGCCTCGCGCTCCCGGCCGGCGGCCTCCTTCTTCACCCGGACCTTCTGGTCAATCCGCATCGCCAGATCGCCGTCCTGCCGCTCGAGGTTGGCCAGGTTGTTCTTCTGCTCGGCGATCGCGGTGAGGGCGTCGACCATCGACTGCTTCTCGTGCTCCAGCTCGGCCTCCACCGCCGCGATCCGCGAGGTGAGCTCCGACTGCTGCTGCTGCGTCCACTCCAGCGCGTCCTGCTCCTGGCCGCCGGACGCGTCGAGCGTGGCGTCGATCGACTCGGCCTCCGCCCGCTCGGCGCGCAGCGTCTCGGCCTCCGCCTCCAGGGCCGCGCGCTCGGCCTCGGCCTCGGCCCGGCGCTCCTCGAGCTTCTCCTTCTCGCGCTCCAGGAACTCGACGTTGTTCAGCGCCAGCGCGTGCGCCTGCTGGTGCTCGTGGATCTGGGCCTCGCGCAAGCGGAGCTCCTGATCCCGACCCGACAGCCACTCGTGCGCCGACAGCAGCGCCGCCTCGTCGTGCTCGAGGGCCTGCTCGCGCGCGTCGATCTCGAGCCGCAGCGACTCGGCCCGCCCGGCCTCGAAGCGCTCCAGCGTGCACAGCTCGAGGTGACGGTGGGCCGCGCCGTGCAGATCGAGCGTCCGCAGCTCGTCCTTGATCGCCTTGTACTTCTCCGCCTTCTCCGCCTGCTTCTCCAGGCTCTTCAGGCGCTGCTCCAGCTCGTCGGTGATGTCGGTGACCCGCAGGAGGTTCTGCTCGGTGGCCTCGATCCGACGCTCGGCCTGCTTGCGGCGCGCCTTGTAGCGGCTGACGCCGGCGGCGTCCTCGATGAACGCCCGCCGATCCTCGGGCTTGGCCGTCACGATCATGCCGATCCGGCCCTGCTCGATGATCGAGTAGGCGTTCTTGCCAATGCCGGTCCCCATGAAGAGATCGAGGACGTCGCGCAGCCGGCAGGCGATCTTGTTGATGGCGTACTCGGAGGTCCCGTCCCGGAAGAGCCGGCGGGTCACGCTGATCTCCTCGCACCGCTGGTACTCGGGCGGGACCAGGTTGCCGTCGTTCTTGAACGAGATCGTGACCTCGGAGAACCCGCTCGGGCCCCGGGACTCGCAGCCGGAGAAGATGACGTCCTGCATCCCCGATCCGCGGAGGTGCTTGGCGCTCTGCTCGCCCATCACCCAGCGGATCGCGTCGACGATGTTGGACTTCCCGCAGCCGTTCGGGCCCACCACCCCCGTGATCCCTTCGCCGAACCGGAGGACGGTCCGATCCGCGAAGCTCTTGAACCCCTGAATCTCCAGGCGGCGAATCTTCATCGACGCTCGTTCTCTACCGGTGATGAACTTCCAGTGCAACCCTCAATGTTGGGGGTCTCATCCTCGAGCACCGCAACATCTTGGGTCCCGTGTCATCCCACCTGGGCGCGCGGGGTCAGCGGGAGCGGGAGCCCGAGCGCCCCGAGCGCCGCCTCGATCCGGGTCGCCAGCACCTCCACGTCCGGGTGCGACACCGGCACGTGGCCCAAGAGCACCAGCGCGGCCTGGAGGGTCTCGCCGTTCACCTGGCTATCGAAGTCGAGGAGCCCCGTCTTGCCCATGTAGGCGGCGACGCCGCCCTCGTGGCAGAGGCCGGTCATCAGATCGTCGCTCTTCAGGACCACCGTGCGGCCGAAGAAGGTCAGCTCCTGCTGCTCGACCGCGCCGTCCTCGCCGTGCAGCGTGAAGAGATCGCTGGGCCCGGGCCCTTGGATCCAGGTCACCCGGGGCTTCGAGGTCCGGATCGGACGCATCTTCTCGCCGGCCTTGGCGAGCTTGGTCTCACGCGGGAGCGGCGGACGATAGAGGCCGGTGGTCCCCAACGTCGCCCATTCTATCCCATCAGCGCGACGAACTCCGGATCATCCCGGAGGCTGTCGAACATCCGATCGCTCTCGTACCAGGATCGGGCCCGCTCGGGGTCGAGCCCCAGCGCGTCCGACAGACGCTTTTGCGCGTCCTTTGGCCGGCCCCACGCGGCGTACAGCGCGGCCAGGTGATAGGGCGCCAGCACTTCGCTCGGATCCACGTCCACGGCCGCCGCGAACGATCGCTCCGCCTCGGCGTAGAAGCCTTGGGCCGAGTACGCGATGCCGAGATCGATCAGCGCGTCGATGTTGTCGGCCTCGACCTTCACCACATCCTTCAGGTGGCGGATCGCCTCCGCGAACTCGCCGACGTCGATCAGCGAGGCGGCCAGCTCTTGCTTCGCGCCCAGGTCGTCGGGATCGAGATCGCAAGCGATGCGGAACTCGGCGATCGCCTTCTCGTGATCGCCAGCGTCGACGTAGCAGAGCCCGAGGTTCACGTGCGCGTCCGGATAGTCGTACTCGAGCCGGATCGCGCTCAGGTACTCCTCGATCGCCATCTGGTGTGCCTGGGAGGAGAGGAAGCAGGCGATGTTGTAATGGGCGGTCGGGCTCTCCGGCTCGAGACGGATCGCCTCCAGGTACTCGCGAAGCGCGTCGAGGAACTGGCCTTGCTCGCTGTAGACCGTCGCCAGGTTGTCGTGGGCGTGTGCCGACTCCGGGTCCAGCTCGATCGCCTTCTTGAAGGCGCGGACCGCTTCGTCGAACCACTTCCTGTCTGCGGCCTCGATGCCGCGCGCGTTGTACTGATCGCTCTCCAGTTGCCGGCGAACACGATCCCCGTCATCGCTGGAAGACATGGAGGTTCAGCCGATTACCCACAGGGGTGGGGGAGGTCAACGCCTTCTCCGTTGTCCACAGCGACACGGTCTGCATACGCTCGCCCCCGATGAGGACTCTGGCGCTGCTTGGGCTCTTCCTGCTGGGGATCGGATGCGGCCGGCGAGAGAAGCCGCCGGAGCAGATTCCGACGAAGGAGCAGGTCCGTGACTTCTATGCGCTCAACGCCAACAGCTGCTGGCTGTACCGGTACAACCAGAACCTGCGCCTCTCGATCACGGTCTCCGAGCCCAACAACCGTGTGATCGCCGATCGGACGGTCTACATCCTCAAGTTCAACCGCCTCACCGGGGGTGGGCTGCCGGACGAGTGGTACCTGGACGCGGAGACCAGCCCGGACATCCTGCTCTTGCGCACCGTCACGGGCGCCGCCGAGCCCCGGGAGACGGCGAAGTACGACGAGATGCCGCCGCTGTTCGCGGAGTTCATCCTCGACACCATGAACGAGGCCGGCCTCACCGTCGGCGAGCGGTTCGAGACCGAGACCACGCCGCTCGACAAGGACGACAACCCGCTCCCGATCGAGCAGCACCGCTGGACGGTGCAGCGCGACGACGAGATGGTGACCACCTCGAGCGGAGCTGCGACCGCCGTGACCCTCGAGTACCGAAAGAACGGTACGCCCTCGACCTGGTGGCTGGTCCCCGGTTACGGGTTTGCGAAGTTCCAGCAGTTCGACGGCACCACGTATCAAGTCTGCGACGCGCGCGTCTGCGACAGCAGCGGCGCCTGTACCGGCGCGGCCGACTGCCTGTCGCTCGAATGCCCGCGCTGAAGGGAACGCCATGAAAGCCATCAGAGCCTCGATCGTCATCGCCACGCTCGCGGGGGCATGCGCCTCCCAGAAGGCCGCCTCTGGACCCCAGGACGTGGCGGTCCGCGTGAATCAGCTGTTCCCGAAGAACAAGAGCCTCGACGCCTCGTCGATCGCGGTGAAGCTGGAACTGTTCAACCCGCGGGGCAAGGGCGTCACGATCGACAAGATCGACTACGTGATCGACACGGGCGACGTCAGCGGCAAGGTCAACGGCTCGAGCGCCGGCGGTGCGACGCTGGAGTCGCAGCAGACGGCCGAGGTCGAGTTCGAGCAGGCCATCCCGCTGCCCAAGGATCGGGGCGAGTACCAGCGCGTGCTGGAGAAGGGCGTGATCCCGGTGAGCGTGATGGGGACCGTCCACTTCGACGATGGATCGAGCAGCGACTTCGAACGCAACGGATCGGTGTCGACGCCCACGCTCCCGAAGTTCATCGTCTACGACGCACAGGCGGCGCGCTACGGCGACGAGGGGCTCGACGTCACGTTCTTCCTGCGGTTGATCAACGAGAACGTCTTCTCGGTGACGATCGAGCAGGTCGAGTACACGGTCGCGATCAACGGCAAGGATCTGAAGACGGAGAGCGGCGCGATCGGATCGCGGCTCCCGTCGGGCGCCGGACAAGAGTTCGAAGTGGGCGTGATCCTCGACCCCAAGTCGTTCGGCGACGTGAAGTCGATCCTCGACAGAGGAAAGTTCGACTACACCGTGACCGCGAAGGTCCAGGTCGCCGGCCTCGAGCTGCCGTTCGAATATTCGAAAGAGATCGAGCTCGGAAGCGGGGAAGAATGAGGAGGATTACTTGCCTTCGTCCCGGCTCTCGATGACATCGTTGGCCGAAGGGATCTTGCGAAGGTCGTCGCGGGCCACGCGCCACGCTTGCTGAACGATCCAGGAGAGAGATCGGTCTTGCCGACGAGCCTCCCGCTGCATCTCCTCGAGCATGTCTTGTGGGAAGTAGAGGGATTGCTTGACGCCACCGCTCATGGTTGCTCCACGGTATAGCCTCGACCCCGGAACCACCTCAACGCTTACAGCGTCGAGGGTGGTGATCCGGTGTGCGAGCGCTACTCCTCGCGACCCGATTCGAGGACGTCGTTCACCGAGGGGAATCGCATGATCTCAGTGCGTGCAATCCGCCAGGCCTGCTGAACGATCCATGACAGCGAACGGTCCTGACGGTTCGCTTCATCCTGGATCTCTTTCAGCATCTCCTCGGGGAAGTAGAGGGATTGCTTTCGCTTGTCCGTATTCGCCATTCGCTCCTCACCCAGTCATCGAGTCGACCACGATGTCGACGCTCAAAGTTGCCGACGATCCCGACGATTCCGTCAGGCGTGCGCATCATGTGGCCATCTGGAGATGCTGTCAAGAAGCGGGGGTGCTGGTAGCGTGTTGGATCTCGTGAGTGGTTCTGTAGGACGCGGCTTATCGTGAATTCTCGATCGGAACCCGTGTTTCGAGCAGTACCAAGGAGAGCCATGTTTTCGCGCGCGGCGCTCCGTTTTCTCCTCCTCTGCCCCGTCGTCCTTCATTGTGCGTGCAGCAACGACGAGCTCACGAAGCTCAATCCCAAGATCCAAGTGGACCCTGAGGCGATCGACTTCGGGGAGGGGATCGTCGCGCGCGACAACGTGGTCTCGCTGGCGATCCGCAATCGCGGGAGCGGCGTGCTCCAGATCGACGCGATCGACGTCGGCGGATCGGCGTTCTCGATCGGCGACATCCCGCGCACGATCCAGCCCTCCGCCGAGAAGCCGCTCGAGGTCGTCTTCGTGCCGGTGCGCGCGCACGAGACCTACAGCGGCGAGCTGGTGATCCACTCGAACGATCCGAGCACCCCCCAGCTGCACGTTCCATTGAGTGGAATCGGCGGGGTGCGTGAGATCGAAGTGAATCCGCCGGCGATCGACTTCGGCGTGGTCAACGAGGGGACCGCGCCCCGCCGCACGCTCGAGATCCGAAACATCGGCGGCGATCCGCTCGAGATCGCGTCGGTCGTGTTCACGTCCACCTCGGTGGACATGGGCCTGGTGCCTGGGACGTTCACCGGCGGGACGATCCTCCCGCTGACCTCAACGGTGGTCGAGATCGTGTATTCGCCTGTCGATCTCGGCTCCGACCACGGTGCGGTCACCATCACCTCGAACGACGAGGACGAGCCCAAGGTCGACGTGCCGGTGTCCGGGCGCGCCAACCTCGCCCCGCGCGCGATCGCGTGGGGCTGCGACAAGATCCCGGCACAGGTGGGCTGCGACGGACAGATGAAGGTGCGATCGCTCTCCGCCGGCTTCCGCCGGTTGGTCGGCCTCGACGGGCGAGACAGCTACGATCCCGAGGGGCGGCGAGTCACGGGCTACAGCTGGAAGATCATCGAGCGCCCCGCCGGAAGCAACGCCGCGATCTTCCACTCGGGCGACGACATCACGCTCCGCGGCCGCGCCACCGGAGACATCGAGGTCGATCGGGTGGGTCGCTTCGACCTGCGCCTGGTGGTGAAGGACGAGCGCGGCGTGGAGAGCCTCGATCGGCCCGAGTCGCACGTGATGATCCTGCCGAAAGATCTGGAGGTGCTGCTCCGCTGGGACATCAACACCGACGTCGATCTGCACCTGGTGCGGCCGGGCGGGGTCCCCGGTGACTACGGGACCGGCCGGGTCGGCACCAGCACCGGGAGCGACTGCTCGACCTTCAACCGGGAGCCCAACTGGAGCGATCCCGGCACGGCGCAGGACGATCCCAGCCTCGACAAGGACGACGTGAGCGGTAGCGGACCCGAGATCATCAGCGTCGACTTCCCCGAGTCGAGCGGCCCGTACCAGGTCTACGCCCACTACTGTGACAGCCAGAATCTCAGCGTCGACGCCAACGTCACGATCGAGGTGCGCGTGCGCGGGACGCTGGTGGCCGTGGTGCCCGAGCACTCGGGCGGGTTCCGGCTCAATCCGGGAGAGCTGTGGCGGGGCGCCGAGCTCACGTGGGATCCGGTGACCGAGACGGTCCAGGTGGTCGGCAACGAGGGCGGCACGCCCGATCTCAGACCGGAGCTTTGCCTGATCCAGTGAAGCGGGCCACCACCCGGTCCAGGCTCCAGGGGCCGGCGCCCTCGAGCACCAGCCACGCGAGAAACGCCAGGAACACCAGCGGCATGACGTCGGTGGGCGTGGTGTCGGAGCCGAGCGTGAACGCTGCGATCAGGGTGGGACGGTCGGCGGTCAGGAGCGCGACGATCATCGTCGAGGAGAGGAGCAGCGCGACCACCCGTGTGCCCAGTCCGAGGATCAGGAGCACGCCCCCCACCAGCTCGAGCGTGGCGATGAAGACAGCGTTGGCGGCCGGGAAGGGGAGGCCGAGATCGGTGAAGAACCCGATGACGCCGTCGAGGTTCCTCCACTTGCCGAGGCCGCTCTCGAGGAAGGCATGACCCATCAAGAGCCGCGTCGCGAGCGGAGCGAGGGGGCGGGCGAGGGCCAGCGCGCGCCGGAAGACTTGCATGTCAGGCCGCGCGGTCCGCATGGATGCGACCGTCGGCGAGGACGAACACGGTCGGTGGACGGTCCCACTCGAGCTCGATCAGGTGGATCGGGCGCGCCACGCCCATGTCGACGATGACCAGCTCGAAGTGGACGGCGCGTCGATCGTCGGCGCAGATCCAGGTGGGTAGCGGCGCGCCCTCGAGGAGGCGGGGCATCCCGAGCGCGAGCAATCGGCGCAGCGCGGCGAAGAGCGCCACCGCGAAGGGCTCGCCGTCGGGCGAGGCGAAGACGCGGATCCGGGTGACCTGCTCCGGCTCGGGCGAGGCGGCGATGGCGCGACAGATAGAGCGGGAGAGCGTGCTCGAATCCATCTGCTAACGAAACGCGCGAGGGCCCCTCCAGGTTACACTCGTTCCAGCAGATCGCCGGATTATCTCTGTTTTCAGTCATGGGTCGGGAGATGGAGGAGTGGTTGGAGGCCGACGGGCTCGGCGGGTACGCGTCGGGCACCGTGTCGGGCGTGCGCACGCGGCGCTATCACGCACTCTTGTGCGCGGCCGTGGCGCCGCCCGCCCGGAGGATGGTGCTGGTCTCCGGGCTCGACGCGTTCGTGCATACGGCGGCCGGACGGTTCGCGGTGAGCGCGCAGCGCTATGTCGGCGACGTCGTGCATCCCGACGGCGATCGCCGGATCATCGCATTCAGCGGGGAGCCCTGGCCGACCTGGACGTTCCGGCTGGAGGACGGGACCGAGCTGGTGCAGGAGCTGTTCAGCGTCCGCGGCGCGCCGGAGACGGTGGTGCGCTTCGCGCGGGTCGCGGGTCGGGGGCCGTGCCGCCTCGAGCTGCGGCTGTTCCTCGCAGGGCGCGACCATCACGCGACCCACCACGAGAACCCGGTCTTCTCGTTAACGGCCGAGCCCAGGGGCGGTGCCCAGGTCTTCGCGCCCTATCCGGGCGTCCCGGCCCTCGCGGTCGCCACCCACGGCGCGTACCACCCGGACCCCTGCTGGTATCGCAGCTTCTACTACACAGAGGAGGCCGCGCGCGGGCTGGAGGCGGTCGAGGATCTGGCGTCACCCGGCGTGTTCACGTTCGACCTCGACACGCGCGACGCGACCCTCACCCTCCGCGCCGGTGACCCGCCGCCGGTCGAGGCGAACGCGCGGCGCCTCGCGGAGCGGGCCCGGCGCGGTCGCCTCTCCGCGATCGAGCGCGCGGCGGAGAGCTACTGGGTGCGGCGCGGCCAAGGCTCCACGATCATCGCCGGCTACCCGTGGTTCACCGACTGGGGCCGCGACACCTGCATCGCGCTGCGCGGGCTCTCCTCGCGCGCCGGGGGGCGCGCCGCGGCCCTCGAGATGCTCGAGGAGTGGGCGGGGTGCGTCTCCGAGGGGATGCTGCCGAACCGCTTCCCCGACGAGGGGGGCGTCCCGGAGTACACCTCGGTCGACGCGTCGCTCTGGTTCGTGATCGCGGCCCAGGGGCTTCGGTCACCTGCGATCGACGAGGCGACCCGTGCGATCGTCGCAGGCTACGCCTCCGGGACCCGCTTCGGGATCCGCATGGACGACGACGGTCTGTTGTTCGCCGGCCGCCGCGGCCTGCAGCTGACCTGGATGGACGCGAAGGTCGGCGACCGGGTGGTCACGCCGCGCCGCGGCAAGCCGGTCGAGGTCCAGGCGCTCTGGATCAACGCGCTCGAGCTCGCAGCCGAGCTGGATCGGAGTCTTCTCGCGATCGCCGAGAGGGCGCGCGCCGCCTTCGCCAGGCGCTTCTGGAACGCAGCGCGCGGCTGCCTCTACGACGTTGTCGACGTCGACTTCGAGCGCGGCCAGACCGACGGAGCGCTGCGCCCGAACCAGATCTACGCGGTGGGCGGCCTGCCTCGACCCGTCCTCGCCGGCGCGAAGGCGCGGGCGGTGGTGGACGTCGTCGAGTCCGAGCTCCTGACGCCGCACGGGCTCCGTTCGCTCGCACCCGGCGAGCCGGGCTATCGGTCGCGCTACCAGGGCGGAGTGCTGGAGCGGGACACCGCGTACCATCAGGGCACCGTGTGGCCGTTTCTGATCGGGCCGTTCGTCGAGGCCTGGCTCCGCGTCCACGGTGATACGCACGGCAACCGGTCGCTCGCCCGCGCGCGGTTCCTCGCTCCGCTGCTGGCGCACCTCGAGCACGCCGGGCTCGGGCACGTCTTCGAGATCGCGGACGGCGACGCGCCGCATCGACCGCGGGGCTGTCCGTTCCAGGCCTGGTCCCTGGGTGAGCTCTTGCGCGCGCTGGATCTGACCGCAAGGCGACGATAGGTCGCCGATGGCGGCCAGGGGCTGTCGGCGGTCGATCCTGGTCCGCTCAGACGTCCAGCTCTTCCAGCCGGGTCGCCGCCGCGCGCTCCATGATGAACTGGAACCGCGGCGCCGGGTCCTTACCCATCAGCGTCTGGATCGTCTCGTTGCTCTTTCGATCGAGCACCACGCGCAGCGCACGCCGGCGCTTCGGGTCGAGCGTCGTCGTCTTCAGATCCTCCGCGTCCATCTCGCCGAGCCCCTTGAAACGGCTGATCTTCGGCTTCACGTTCTTGGGGAGCTCCTTGAGGATCTTCTCGCGTTCGCGCTCGTCGCGGGCCCAGAGTGTGTCCTTGGCAGCGTCGATCCGAAACAGCGGCGGCTGCGACAGATAGACATGCCCAGACTTCACCAGCTCGGGCATGTGCTGGAGGAAGAACGTCAACAGCAGCGTGGCGATGTGGTTACCATCGTAGTCCGCGTCCATCAGAAGAAAGATGCGCTCGTAGCGCAGCTTGCTCAGGTCGAACTTGGGTCCGATCCCGCAGCCCAGCGCCGAGACGATCGCGCCGATCTCCTTGTTGTCGAGCACCTTCGAGAGGCTCGCCTGGATGGTGTTGAGCACCTTACCCCGGAGCGGGAGGATCGCCTGCGTCTTGCGATCGCGGCCCATCTTGGCCGAGCCGCCGGCGGAGTCGCCCTCGACGATGAAGAGCTCCGAGTTGGCCGGGTTGGTGCTCGAGCAGTCGGCGAGCTTCCCGGGGAGGTTCAGCCGGTGCGAGACCGCGCTCTTGCGCTGGACCTGCTGGGCGGCGACGCGCGAGGCCTCGCGGGCGCGCGAGGCCAGCTCGATCCGATCGCAGATGCGATCGGCGACGGTGCCGTTGTTGAGCAGCCAGTGCTCGAGCGCGGGGCGGACGATGTTCTCCACCAGGCCGAGCGCCTCTGGGTTGTTGAGGCGCCCCTTGGTCTGTCCCTGGAACTGCGGCTCGCGGATGTAGAGCGACAGCACGCCCACCAGGCCCTCGCGGATGTCCTCGGCCGAGATGGTGAGCCCCTTCGGAACCTTCTTGTGCGCCGTCTGGTAGGCGCGCACCGCCTTCACGATCGCCTGCTTGAGGCCGTTCTCGTGGGAGCCGCCGTCGGCGGTGCGGACGCCGTTGGCGAAGCTGTAGATGATCTCGGTGGTGGCGTCGGTCCAGCCCAGGATGAGCTGGAGCCGCGGATACTCGGTGTTCTCGAAGAGGAAGTAGCCGGAGTGGATCAGGCTCTTCTTGTTCGCCTCGATGATGCGCGGCAGGTACTCCTCGAGGCCCTTGGGGTGGTGGAAGGTGAGCTCCTCACCCTCGCGCGGATCCTCGTACGTGATGGTGACCTGCGGGTGCAGGAAGGCCTTCGAGTCCAGGACCTCCTTGACGCGCTTCGGATCGAACCGCGCGGTCATCCCGAACACGGCCGGATCGGGCCGGAAGTGCGTCTTGGTACCGTGCTTGCGGGTCGCCTTGCCCTTCTTCAGCTTGGAGGCGGTCTTCCCCATCTTGAACGACTGGGTCCACTCGTGGCCATCGCGCTGGATCCAGAGCGTCATCTCCTCCGAGAGCGCGTTCACCACCGAAGAGCCGACGCCGTGGAGGCCGCCGGAGACGTCGTACGTCTCGGAGTCGAACTTGGCGCCGGAGTGGAGCGTGGTCAGGATCAGCTCCACGGCCGGCTTCTTGTACTTCTTCATCATCGCGACGGGGATGCCCCGGCCGTCGTCTCCGATGGTGACGCCGCGGTAGTCCTCGTCGAGCTCCACGCTGATGTTGCTCGCGTGGCCGTTGATCACCTCGTCGATCGAGTTGTCGAGAATCTCGCGCAGGAGGTGGTGATAGCCATGGACGTCGGTACCGCCGATGTACATGCCGGGGCGCATCCGCACCGGCTCGAGGCCCTCGAGGACCTTGATCTGCTCCGCGCCGTAACGACCGTTCTTCTTGTTACCGTTCTTCGCCATGGTCATTCACCCACCTGCGGCACGTCCGGGAGCTGAAATTCGACCTCGGTGAACTTGGAGCGCTTCACCAGTGCGCGTCCTCGGGCGCCGCGGGTCGACTCGAGCGCCTCCGCGAACAGCTCGAAGCGCCGCCCGCCGTCGGTGAAGACCACCACGGATCCGACCCGCGGCGACGGCACCGGCTTCGCCGCCAGGAGCGAGGCGTCCTTTGCCAGCTTGATCAACATCGTCCCCCGACCTGCGCCCGAGAGGAGCGCGATCTCCTCCATCCTCACCGCGATGCCGTGGCCGTCGTCGGACACGGCGATCACGAAGCGGAGGTCGTAGGTCGGGAACACCGTGAGGACCTCGTCTCCGTCCTTGAGGCGCGCGTACTTCCTCCCGCTGCGCGTCGACGGCTCCTTGTGCGGGAACAGCGAGAAGCGGAAGGCGTAGCCCTTCTTGGTCACCGCCACGGCGTAGGGCGGGGAGGGGAATCCGTCATCGAGGATCAGCTCCTCCTCCGGCATCTCGATCAGGCGCGGATCGAAGGAGCAGGCCCCCACGACCGTCTCGCCGTCGCCGAACTTGAACATCTTCTGGATCGGATCGCCGTAGCCCGTGGAGGCCGGCACCTCCGCGATCCGCGTGACGTAGCAGACCCCGTGATTGGAGAAGAACGCGATGGGCGCGCGCGTCGAATCCGGCCTGGACCGCCAGCACCCGGTCACCCTCCTTGGTGCGCGTGGTCGACAGAATCCTTCACCTTGCCCTGCCGCTTGACCCAGCCGCGGGCGCTGACGATCACGATCGCGTCCTCGTCGACGATGAAGTCCTCCGCCGAGAACTCCGCCTCCTCGGCCACCGCGATCTTGGTCCGCCGCTTGTCCGCGTACTCCTTCTTGAGCTCGAGCAGCTCGCTCTTCACCAGCGCCCAGAGCTTCGCGTCGCTCCGGAGGAGCGCCTTGATCCGCTTGGCCTCGGTCCGCTTCTTGTCGGCCTCCTCGCGGATGATCAGGATCTCCAGCCTGGCCAGGCGATAGAGCTTGAGCTCCAGGATGGCGTCGGTCTGGATCTCGTCGAGGCCGAAGCGCTTCATGATCTTCTGCGCCGCGTCCGCCTTGCCCTCGCTCCTGCGGATGATCTTCAGGATCTCGTCGAGGGCGTCGAAGACCTTCTCGAACCCTTCCAGGATGTGCAGGCGCTTCTCGAGCTGATCGAGATCGAACTGCAGCCGCTTCTTGACCGTGTCGAAGCGGAAGTCGAGGAAGTGCACGAGCATCTGCTTGAGATCGAGCCGCTGCGGGGTGGGCACCTCCGGGTTGTCGCTCGGCACCAGGCAGGTCAGGTTCACCTGCACGTTGCTCTGGAAGGGCGTGTTCTTGGCGAGGTACGCCATGATGAGGTCCGGGTTCGCCGTCTTCTTCATCTCGAGCACGACGCGGACCTCCTGCGTCGACTCGTCGCGGACGTCGACCAGCGGCGGCAGCTTCCGGCCGACGATGATCTCCGCGATCTTCTCCACCAGCGTGCGCTTCTCCAGCCCGTACGGGATCGAGGTGATGACGATCTGCTCCGGTTTCTTGGGATCGATCGTCCACTCGCCGCGGACCTTCACGGTGCCCTGGCCGCTCTCGTAGATGCGGCGTAGCTCGTCCTTGGGGGTGATGATCTCGCCGCCAGTGGGGAAGTCGGGGCCCTTCACCTTGGCCATCAGCTTCGCGACCGGGGTCTTCCGGTTGTCGATCAGCAGATCGAGAGCGTCGATCACCTCGCCGAGGTTGTGGGGCGGGATGCTGGTCGCCATCCCGACCGCGATGCCCTGGGCGCCGTTCACCAGCAGATTGGGGAAGCGGGACGGGAGGACGATCGGCTCGGTCGTCTCGGCGTCGAAGGTCGGACGGAAGAGGACGGTCTTCTGGGAGAGCTCGGTCAGGAGCTCCATCGCGATCTTCTGGAGCCGCGCTTCCGTGTACCGGTAGGCGGCGGCCTCGTCGCCGTCCTGCGAGCCGAAGTTGCCCTGGCCGAGGACCAGCGGCATCCGCATGACCCACTCGCGGGCCAGCCGCACCAGCGCGTCGTAGATCGCGGTGTCCCCGTGCGGGTGGTACTTGCCGATGACGTCGCCGACGATGCGCGCGCATTTCACGGGTTTTCCGTCCGGCCGGAGGTGGAGCTCGTGGTACATCGCGTAGAGGATCCGGCGCTGCACCGGTTTCAGGCCGTCCCGAACGTCGGGCAGGGCCCGGCTGGTGATGACCGAGAGCGCGTAGTTCAGGTACAGCCGCTTGGTCTCGTCGCTGAGGGCAACATCCTGGATCTGAGGGTCCATTTGTTCAGCGGTCGTTTATCGGCCCGGAGGATCGCCGTCAATTGCTCTCCCCGCCCGGAAGTCCGGCTGGCGGGTCTAACCGTCGAGGGGAGCAGGGCAGGCGTGTCAGCTTCCTGTCCGGCCGACGTGAGATCTGGAACATACCGAGAACGTTCGGTTCTTGCTTATGCTGGGCGGACCGTGCGGATGTTGTCGCTGATGCGGGCGGCCCTCGGCTTCATCGTCGCCGCGCTGGCCGCGCCCGACGCGCTCGCGCACGACATCCAGATCCCGCTCTCGGAGCTCCGCTACGGGGTTCAGCGCATCGACGATGTCCTCTTCCTCTACCGGACGCAGCCGCCGATCCCGCCGCTTCCGGAGACGCCGGCCGATCAGCGCCGCGTGCTGGGCGCCGCCGAGATCGAGCTGGCGCTCGGCAACACGCGCGTGGCGCTCCAGCTCTTGATGGGCCGCCTGGCCGACGCCCGCTTCCAGGCCTTGCCCGAGTACGTGGCCACGCTCCTGATGACGTCGCAGATCCTCGAGGACCAGGACGAGCACGCCGGCGCGATGCACTACGCCGAGCTGGCCCTCCGCCAGGGAGGAACGCCGGAGCAGATGGCCGAGGCAGGCGCTCGGTGGTTCCGGATCGCGCGCCGCAGCCAGCGGCTCGATCGCCGGCTCGAGATCTACGAGCTGTGGAAGGAGCGCGGGGGGGAGGCGGCGGCCGGATCGGAGATCGCATCGTCCGTCCGGTACGAGGCCGCGTTCGCGCTGCGGGCGGACAATCGCCTGGCCGAGGCCCGCCAGCTCCTGGCGCGCGTGCCCTCGGACAGCGCCTACGGCTCGCGGGCGGCCTACCTCGCCGGCGTCATCTTCGTGGAGCAGGGCGACCTCGAGAACGCCGAGCGCTGGTTCGCAGCCGTGATGGATTGGGCGGTGACCGCGGATCCGCGGGACCGGCCGCAGACCGCGATCGAGAAGGACGTCCGCGAGCTGGCCGCGCTCTCGGCGGGACGCCTCCGCTACGAGCGCGGCGATCTCGAGGCCGCCGCCCAGGCGTATCAGCGGATCGGCGAGGGCTCGGTCCACCAGGAGGAGGCCTGCTGGGAGCGGGCCTATCTCGACCTGGAGCTGCGCAAGCGGCGGGGTGCGCTCAAGAACGTCCAGTGCGTGATGGATCTGGGCGCGCGGGGCGCCCGCTTCGTCGACGCCAAGCTGTTCCGGGCCTCGCTCCTGGCGCACCTGTCGCGCTACGCCGACTCCATCGAGTCGTATCGGCTCCTCCACCGGGAGATGGAGCTCGAGCGCGACCTCTTCGCGAAGGCCACCAAGAGTATCGACCAGCCCGCCCAGCTCCTGTTCAGCGCGATGGAGCGCAACGCGATGGACCTCGAGCGGGATGCCTCTCCTGGACCCGCCACGCTGTTCGCCGACGCCTGGAACACCGACGTCGATCATGCGTACCGGGTCGATCGCGGGATCGATCACGCCGAGGCCGACCTCGGGCAGATCCTGGGCGAGATCAGGACGCTCACCACGGCGCTGCAGCAGGACACCGCGTTCGTGGGGCTCGACCTGCGGCGGCAACAGCTCAAGCGGCTGCTCCAAGAGATCCACCACCTGCAAGGCCACGCCGAGGGGCTCCAGATCGCGACCGAGCCCCGGCACGCGTCCACGCGCCTGGTGCTGGCGGCCCACGATCACACGAAGGACGCCCGCGAGCTCGAGAGCCTGGTGGACAAGCTCACCACCCAGGAGAAGCAGGTCGAGGCCGACCTGGTGCGCCTCGATCAGATCGAGACCCAGCGGCGCTCGGCCGCGCTCCGCATGCTGGGTGAGCTCGAGACCGAGCTCAACGGGATCGCTCGCGACGCAGACGCGCTCGAGCAGGAGGCGGGCGGGACCTCCAACATCGTGGCCGAGAAGGCGATCGCCGACGTGCAGCAGTCACTCCAGGACGCGGCGATGCGGGCCGAGGTTGGTGTCCTCGACACCTACTGGCTGAAGAAACAGCACCGCACGGAGGCGATCGAAAACCTGATGCAGCTCCAGAAGGAGACCGAGCAGCAGGTGATCGATGCGATGGACGAGCTGTCGAAGGAAGAAGACGCCGACTAGGAGCGTGTAGCGCGTAGCGCTACCGCGAGCCCGGTCCGGGTCCCGGTCCCGGTCCCGGTCCCGATGGCGATCATGCAGCCCGGCGTGCGTTCATCGACTTGATGAGGCGCGTGAGCATCTCGACAACGCGCTTGAGCTTGGCTCTGGCGGCTTGGAGCTTCTGCTCGTTGGCGAGTCGGCGCCTCAAGCAGGTGTGGAGTGAGGCGGCGCTTTCGGTGCCAGAGCGAAGTGCCATCCGGTAGAGCGAGCCTTCTCAGGTGGATTGAACTCTCCGGCGCCCTCGGCGGTGTTGTTCACGATGGAATCGGATGCCCGCCGAAGCTGATCGCGGACGTGAGCGTGACCGGGTTGCAGTTCTTGTGCGATCTCTTCAGCGATGTCGGCATACTCGACGGCGAGCTGGTAGACCTCGAGCTTCTCGTGATCGAAAGTGACCATGCAAGCTAGCTTGCGGTAGCTCGTCCGCTTTGACCGGCAGAAGTTCTTGGAGGTCGTTTCGTCTGGAATCGATCGATCGTTGGGCGGATCGACTTCGACGCCTGGCCATGGTTTCGTGGCGAAGCAATACCGTTCTTGGACTCCGAGAAGGACCCGCGAGGCGAGCGACCGTACTCGCCTCGAATGATGATCGCGCTGCTTCTGTACGCCTACTGCACCGGCATCTATTCGTCGCGGAGGATCGCGCGGGCGACCTACCAAGACATTCCATTCCGGGTGCTGGCTGGAGAAAGTCATCCCCACTTCACGACGATCAACGAGTTTCGGCTCGTCCACCTGGAGGCACTGAAAGCGCTCTTCCTCGAAGTCCTGAAGCTTTGCCAAAAAGCAGGTTTGGTGCGGCTCGGACACGTCGCACTCGATGGCTCGAAGGTGCAGGCGAACGCGAGCAAGCACAAGGCGATGACCTACGAGCGGATGGCCGAGGAGGAGAAGCGGCAGTCTCTCGAGATCGAAGAACTGCTGGAGCGAGCGCGCACGATCGACCAAGAGGAAGACGAGCGGCTGGGCGTTGAAGAGACTGAAGAGGACATCCCAGCGGAGCTCGCACGCCGTGAATCCCGCCTTGCCCGCATTCGAGAAGCGAAGGCTGCGCTGGAACAGGATGCCGCCAGGGCTCGCGCGGAGAAATTGCGCAGGCAAGCCGAAGAGCAGCAGAGCAAAGCGGATGATGCTCTTGTGGATCGGGTGGAGCAGAAGCGAGCGAGAACTCGAGCCGAGAAGGCAAGAGCGCAGGCTGACCAGCTCGAACCATCCCCAGACCCAACTGAACGAAATGAGGGATGGCCGCATCATCGCGTTCCTGCAAATGTGGACGGCACACCGAGGCCCAACGCTCAGAGGAACTTCACCGACTCAGACAGCAGGATCATGTTGAAGGAGGGAGCGTACCTCCAGGCCTACAATGCCCAAGTTGTCGTAGATGAGCACGCTCAGGTGATTGTCGCCGAAGGGGTCAGCAACCAGGCACCTGATCAGCAACACCTCGTCCCGATGCTCCAGCCCACACCTGCCTCGCTCGCTCGCAAGCGAATGCGAGACAAGTTGCAAACGCGCGACGGCAAGGCGGTCTACGCCCGCAGGAAGAGTATCGTCGAACCGGCGCTCGGACAGATCAAAGGGGCACGAGGATTCCGCCGGTTCTCGCTACGCTCCTTCTTCAAGGTACGAGCCGAGTGGACGCTCGTCTGCCTCACCCACAACCTGCTCAAGCTCTACCGATCGAAGCTCGCGACCGTCGCGAGCGTCTGACTCAAGGCAGCCATCTTCAGATCGGGACCCGGACCGGGACCGGGACCGGGACCGGGACCGGGGTCGCGTGAGCGCTTACGCGCTACACGCTCCTAGTCAGCTGGATCACTGATTTCTAGCGCATTTATCCGCGGTGGACCTGCTTTGTGCGTCTGCCGAAATCCATGATCTTGTCGAGGATCTCGTCGGCCGTCTTCGTCCATACGAAGGGCTTGCCTTCTTCGTTGTGCACTTCGACGTAGTCGACGATCGCCTTGCGAAGTACCGGGACGCTGGTGTGGGAGCCGCGAGTGAGTGCTTCCTCGGTCAGCAGTGCGAAGAACCGTTCCACCAGGTTTAGCCATGAGGAATAGGTTGGTGTGAAGTGGAGCTGGAAGCGCGGATTGCGTAGCAGCCACCTCTTAACCTGTGGAGTCTTGTGCGTCGCGAGGTTGTCGAGGATGACGTGAACGTCAAGTTCCGGCTCTACCGCGTTGTCGATCGTCCCGAGGAATGCGACGAAGTCCTTCGCTCGGTGTCGTGCCTTGGTCTGCGCGATGACCTTGCCCGTGGCGACGTTGAGGGCGGCGAAGAGGTCGAGCGTTCCGTGGCGGATGTAGTTGTGGGTCTGTCGCTCGGGCATCCCGAGATCCATCGGAAGGATCGGTTGAGCACGCTCCAGCGCCTGGACCTGCGGCTTCTCGTCGAAGGAGAACACGACAGCGTTGTCGGGCGGGCTCATGTACAGACCGACGACGTCGCGAATCTTCGAGATGAACTGCGGATCGTTCGACAACTTGAAACCGCGAACGACGTGGGGCTTGAGGCCATGCGCCCGCCAGATCCGTCCGACGCTACTGGCGCTCACCCCGGCATTCTTTGCCATCTTCCGCGTGCTCCAATGCGTACGGCCCTTCGGCGTCGTTTCCAGCGTTTGCACCACGATCTCTTCAACCTGATCATCACTGATCTTTCGCGGAGCGCCGACGCGAGGCTGGTCGTACAGCCCCTCGAGACGGCACTCCGCAAACCGCCTTCTCCACAGACGAACGGTGTGGTGAGACACGTGATGGTTCCGCGCCACCGCCGCATCGGTCGCGCCAGTGGAACTGCTCAGCACCAGTTTCGCGCGAAGTGCCAGCTGTCGATTCGACCGCACGCGACGAGTCAATCGTTCGAGCTCGCGCTGTTCGTCGTCAGTCAGCGTGATCTCCGTTTTTCGAGGTCCTTTGTTCGCCCCCACGAACCACGTAGATCACACAAAGGATCTACACGCTAGAGATTTCGGACCCGGCTGACTAGGCCGCGAGCGCGCGCAGCGCTGCTCGGCGGAGCTCCGCTTCGGGGCGGCGGGACAGCTGCGTCAGGATGACTTGTCGATCGTCCGCGGGCGCCGTCTCGACCTCTTCCAGCAGGGCGAGCGCGCCGTCGACGTCGATCTCTTCGGCGATGGAATAGAGGAGTCTCCGCCCTTCGGGCGTCGTCAGCTGCTGCCGGATCACGGCGCGTTGAATGGCGCGGGCGATCCGGGCGGCGCGACTGTTGGTTCTGCTCGGTAATGCGCGGATTTGACCAGCCATCGTCCGACCGCAAAAAAGAACGCGCCGTGAACAGGCGCCATTCCCAGAGGGTTTGCTAAGCTCGGGCCGTGATCGGGCTGTTGACCGTCCTCCTCCTGACGGCGCCCCAACAGGAGGACACCCGAAGCCCGGCCGGGCTCGACGAGGAGGCGCCGAAGACAGAGCTCCCGTCGCTCGACGTGGGCGCGTACTTCCCGTCGGGACCCTTTCGGACGGCCCAGCGGATGATTGCGGGCGGACACACCGGGGACGGCGTGCGCCTGCTCCGGCGCCTGCTCAAGGATCATCCGGACGCCGAAGAGCGCCCGCAGGCCCGCTACCTCCTCGGCATCGGACTGATCCGTCTGGGCGAGTACGAGGAAGCCGCGCGCCTCTTCGACGAGCTGGCCTCGAGCTATCCGGCGCTCCGCGACGATCACCTCTTCTTCCGCGGACAGGCGCTCTACCTGTGGGGCAGCTACCTGGCGGCCGCCGAGGTGCTCGGGCGCGTCAATCCCGAAGGCGCGCGCGGTGAGGAGGCGCGGCGGCTCCGCGCCTGGGCCATGCTGCAGGCCACCGACTTCGAGCACCTGGTGCGCTGGCTCGAGACCGAGAAGGAGACGCGCCCGCTCGAGACCGAGCTGGTCTACGTGCTGGCGCGCGCACGCCATCGAACCGGCGACGTGCTCGGCGCGTACCGCGCGTTCCGCGAGGTCTGGCGCGAGGACACGAACGAGCTGGCCGGCTCCGCGCTCGCGAACATCGCGCACCTCAAGATCGGCGAGCGGTGGATGATCGGCGACGCCGAGCGGCGCGTGATCCTGGGGCTGGAGACGCGCTTGAAGTCGGGGAAGGACGTCGACAAGGTCTTCGGAGACCTCGAGAAGCGACTCGGACGGACCAGCAATCGAAAGCTCGCCGCCGAGGTCTCCTTCGCGCGGGGGCGCTACGCCGAGGCGCGGCGCCGTTTTCGGACCGCGGAGGGCCACTACAAGAGCGCCGAGTCGACGGCGCCGGTCGAGATGGTCGAGCTGCGCGCGCGCATCGCGCTGTCCCTGGCGCACGTCGAGGAGTGGCTCGGCAAGGAGGCAGTCGCGCTCGAGGTCTACCTGATGATCGCGGAGCGCTTCGCGGATCGGCCCGAAGCGGAGGACGCGCTGATCGCAGCCGCGGAGATCCAGGTGCGCGGCCGGAAGTATCAGGAGGCGCAGGATCTCTGCGAGCGCCTGCTGCTCCAGAACCCGATCTCGCAGTTCCGGCGCCGGTGTCTGTGGACCGTGGGATGGGCCCACTTCCGCCTGGGTCAGTACGAGCGCGCTGCGGAGTTCTTCCGATCTCTGTCGAAGATGGACCTCGACGTCGAGCTCGACGGCGCCTCCCGATACTGGCTGGCCCGCACCGACACCACGCTCGGACACGTCGAGGCCGCGAGCGAGGGCTACCAGAAGATCATCGAGCGTTATCCGCTCAGCTACTACGCGGCGCTCTCCGAGGAGCAGCTGACCGAGGCGATCCGCCCGGCGCAGGTGAAGAAGACGAGCGCCGCGTCAGAGCCCGCCGAGGATCTACCGCCGCAGCTGGTACAGGTGCGCGAGTACGTGCGCCTCGGGCTGCGCGATCGGGCGCGCACGGCCCTGATGGCGTTCGAGCGGGCGGAGCAGAAGAAGGAGAGCAAGATCGCGCGGCCCGTCTACTACGCGATGGCGCACCTGTACGAGGAGCTCAACCATCCCCTCGACGCGCGCCGGATCCGTGAGGAGTGCAGCCAGGTCTATCCGACCTCGCTCGGTGACGAGGCGTTCGTCGAGGCGGCGATGAACGCGCATCCGCTGAAGTTCGAGGAGCCGATCCGGAAGTTCGCCGAGGAGTTCAACATCCCCGAGTCGCTCCTGTTCGCGCTGATCCGCACCGAGAGCGGCTTCCGTCCCAACGCCGTCTCCAACATGAACGCGTACGGCCTGGCGCAGCTCATCCTGCCCACGGCGCGGACGATGTCGACCCGACTGCGCGCCGGACGGGCCACGCCGGCGCGCCTGCTCTCGAGCCCGGACTACAACGTCCGCCTGGGAGCCGCGTATCTGCGCGATCTGATCGATCATTACCAGGGCAGCGAGGTGCTCGCGCTGGCGGCGTACAACGCGGGCCCGGCCGCAGTGGACGCATGGACGCGGCGACGCCTGCGCGCGCTGGCCGGGGTGAAGGGGCGGGGGATCGGGCTCCAGCCGGCGCCTGACGAGCTCGCCGAGGAGATCCCGGTGGCCGAGACGCGCCGCTACGTGAAGATCGTGTTGGCGCGCGCCCGGAGCTATGCGCGCCTCTACTCCCATCCCTCTGAGCCCTCGGTGACGCCGCCCCTCGACGTCATCGCGGCGGCCTACGCGGAGCCCGTCGATCTACCGGCGACCCCGCGGCGCGTTCCCGACACGCCGGTGGGGTCCGACGTCTGGGGCCGGAGCTACGTCGGGCCCGCCGAGGAGGCCGCGCTCTACGAGCGGCCGCTGGTGCCATGATGCTCTGGCTCGCCCTCTTGCTCCCGCCGATGGTCGCGTCGGCTCCCGAGAGGCTCGCGATCCTCCCGGCGACCGTCGAGGGTCCGTACGGCGCGGCCGCCACCGCGGCGCTGTTCGAGGTGGTCTCGAAGGCCGCCGACTTCCACCAGGGCCTCGAGCTGGTCCCCTACAACGCGCTCTTCGTCGACGGTGTCGAGCCCATCGCCACCATCGTCCGCGACTGCGGCTCGGACACGCACTGCATCGCTCGCGCGCTGCGACTGGCGCGGATCGACCTCGGGCTCCGCGTGATCGCGAACTTCGCCCTCGATCCGCCACTGATCACGCTGAACCTGATCGGGTCGGCGGACGAGCGCGTGATCGGAGAGTCGGTCGTGGAGCTCGAGGATCGCTCGATCGCAGAGGTGGTGGCCGGCGCCACGGAGCGGCTGCTCGACAGCGGATCGTTCGCCCCTGGGGGCCGCCTGATGGTCGACGTGGAGCCGCTCGACGCCGCGGTCGAGGTTCAGCCGCCGGCGGCGGCGAACACCGTGATCGCGCCGGGCCGCTACCGCGTACGGGCGGCGAAGGACGGCTATCTGGAGCGCGCGGTGGACGTGGAGCTCGCCGCCGGCGCGGAAGAACGCGTGCGGCTCGCGCTCGAACCGGTGCCGGCGCCCTCGCTGGTCGAGTCGCCGTGGCTGTGGACCGGCGTCGGCGTGGGCGTGGCGGTGATCGGCGCGGTGGCGGCCGTCCTCATCGTGACGAAGCCGTTCGCGAAGGCGCCCTCCGACGGCGATCTCTGCATCGCGACGAGGGCGGGCGGCTGCTAGGACCGAGATCCCGGAGTCGCGGAGGCTCCGTCAGTCGCCCTCGAGCGCGCGGAGCTCCGCCTCCAGCTCGGCGAGCACGCTCGCATTGATCTCGGAGGCGCTCGCCTCCTGCGCCGCCTTCGCCAGCAGCCCGTTCACGCGGTGGAGCTCCGGTCCGCCCGCCAGCCTCTTCCTCAGGGCCCGCGCCCGCGTCATGACCGCGAGGAGCCGGTCGCGGTCCGAGGTATCGATCGGGCGGGGGCGCGGCGCCGCTCGGGATCATCGACCTTGGCGATCCGCCTGACCGGACGCACGGTGCGGGGGCTCTCCGCAGGCTTCGGGGCCTCCGGCTCGGGCGGAGGCTCGGGCTGGACCACCGGCTCGATCGCAGGGACCGCCACCGCGGACGTTGGCTCGGCCCTGCGGGCGGCGAGGGGCTGGGCCCCGCGATCGCCGAGGAGGATCGCGCCGCCACCGAGACCCACCAGGAGGGTCAGCGTCATCAGCGCCAGCACGCCCCACAGCGGAACGCCGCGGGCGCGCGGGGGCGGGACCGAATAGCTGCTGTAGACGGGGGTCGCGAGGGCCATCGGCGTCGGCGTGGGCGTGGGCGCCGCCGCGACGGGCACCGAGATGATCTCGATCGCCTGGACCCGATCCGCCGGCGTCACCGAGAGCAGCTTGGTGACCTCGGTCTTCGACTGCGCCAGCTCCCCGAACAGCATCTCCCCCACGATCGTGGCGAGGGGCGCCTCCTCCTCCCGCGCCGGGACGGCCTCATCGAGCGCGGCGATGAGCTCGGCGGCCGTCTGGAAGCGCTGGGACGGATCGATCTTGAGCGCCTTCTCGCAGATGGCGTCCAGGGCGGCGGGGATGTCGCTGCGGTGCTGCGACGGCGGGGTGAAGATCGGCTTCACCTGCGCGCGGAGCATGATCGGTATGGGCGCGCGCTTGATGAACCGCTTCAGCGTGAGGAACTCCCACAGCACGATCCCCATCGCGAACAGATCGCTCCGCTGGTCCACGCCCTCCGCGACCACCTGCTCGGGCGCCATGTATCCGGGCGATCCCATCACCACCCCGGTGCCGGTTCGCCAGTCCTGGAGGTTCGACTTTCCCAGCCCGAGATCGATCAGCCGGGTGACGCCGTCCTCGCCGATCATCAGGTTCTTGGGGGCGATGTCGCGGTGGATGATGCCGAGCGCCTCCTGCGTGCCCGGGTGGCGCGCCGAGTGGAGCGCGGCGAGCCCCGCCAGCCCGCCGCGAACGACGTCGACGACCGAGCCGATCGAAGCGCTCCCTCCGGCCTCCAGGAGATCCTTCATGACGCGGGCGACCGTCCAGCCGGCGAGATACTCCATGGTGATGTAGAAGGTGTCCTCGACGCGCCCGGCGTCGTAGACCTTGGCCACGTGTGGGCTGTCGATCGCGATCGCGATCTCGGCCTCGTGGTGGAATCGCTTCACGAACTCGGTCTGCGACGCGAGCTGGCCGTGCAGGCGCTTGATCACCACCGGAGAAGGCAGGTCACCTTGCGGCCGAGCCAGGAACACGTCACCGGTGCCGCCGGTCCCGAGGGACTTGAGCAGCGTGTAGGGGCCGAACGGCCGTGGCAGATCGGCCACGCGGCGGGAGCATAGCAGAAAACGCTAAGGCGTCAGACGCTCCATCATGCGCGGGAAGGGAATCGTCTCCCGCACGTGGTGGAGACCGCAGATCCAGGCGACGCACCGCTCCAAACCCATGCCGAAGCCCGCGTGCGGCACGGTGCCGTAGCGGCGGAGATCCGTGAACCACCCGAACGCCTCTCGTGGGAGCTGGTGCTCATCGATCCGACCGAGCAACACGTCGAGGTCGTCCTCGCGCTGACCGCCGCCGATGATCTCGCCGTAGCCCTCGGGCGCCAGCACGTCGACCGCCATCGCGCGCGTGTCGTCCTCTGCGTCGCGCTTCATGTAGAACGCCTTCACCGGCGCCGGGTAGCGGTGGACCATCACCGGCCGATCGAACATGCGCGAGAGGATCGTCTCCTCCTCGCCGCCGAAGTCGTCGTCGACGCGGGCCAGGCGCCCGGACGGCTGGGCCTTGGGCTCCTCGGTCTCCTCGGTGCCTTCGCCGGAGGCCCGGTTCTCGCTCCCCGCCGGGAGGGCGTTCGCGGTGCCGTCTTCGATCGCCCGGTTGATCATCGCGACCGCGTCCTTGTGCGCGATCCGAGGGAACGGCTTCTTCACGTTCTCGAGCACCGCGACGTTCCGGCCGATGCGCTCGAGGTCCGTGCGATGCTTCTCGAGCGTGGTCGCGACCACGGAGCAGAGGAAGTCCTCGGCGAGGTCCATGTCGCCTTCGAAATCCAGGTACGCGACCTCGGGCTCCACCATCCAGAACTCGGTCAGGTGACGCCTCGTCTTCGACTTCTCGGCGCGGAACGTCGGACCGAAGCAGTACGACTTGCCGTGCGCCATGCAGGCCGCCTCCTGGTAGAGCTGCCCCGACTGCGTGAGGTATGCGGTCTCTTCGAAGTACGGCACCTCGAACAGCGTCGACGTCCCCTCGCACGGGTTCGGGGTGAAGATCGGCGAGTCCACCAGCACGAAGCCGTGCGAGTCGAAGTAGTCTCTGATCGCCTTGGCGACCGTATGGCGGATGCGGAGGATGGTGTGCTGGCGTGAGGAGCGCAGCCAGAGGTGGCGATGGTCCATCAGGAAGGCCACGCCGTGCTCCTTGGGGCTGATCGGGTACTCTTGGGCCTGGCTCACCAACTCCAGCCCGTTCGCGTGGAGCTCGAAGCCCAGCGGGGAGCGGGCGTCGCGGCTCACCTTGCCGCGCACGATCACGGCCGACTCCTGGGACAGATGCTTCGCCGCCTCGAAGGTCTGCTCGTCGACGTCCTTCTTGCCCATGACGCACTGGAGGGTCGCAGTCCCGTCGCGCACCTGGAGGAAGTGCAGCTTGCCGGATGACCGCTTGTTGTACAGCCAGCCCCGGAGCTCGACCTCTTGGCCTTCGAGCCGGTCGAGGTCACTGGCGATCTCGGTGATGCGCAGATACGGTGCCATGGGCCGGGATCCATGGCGCGTCGGACGGGCGGAGGCAAGAGAGCTGAGCGGCTAACGCAGCTTCCCGAGGAGCTCCGAGGAGGAGTGATGCTTCGGATCGCCGCAGATGGCCACGCGGCCTCCGTAGGCCATCACGATCGCGCGCTCGGGGACGGTCTCTTCGGTGTAGTCCGTCCCCTTGGCGTGGACGTCCGGCCGGAGCGCGAGGAGCACGCGCTCGACGTTCGGCTCGTCGAAGATCAGCACGTGGTCCACGCAGGCGAGGGCGGCCACGATCTCGGCCCGCTCCGCCTCCGGGATCACCGGCCGGCCGGGGCCCTTGTAGGCCCGCGTGGAGGCGTCGGAGTTCACCGCCACCACCAGCACGTCGGCGAGCTGGGCGGCCCCCTCGAGGTAGCGGAGGTGACCCACGTGGAAGAGATCGAAGACGCCGTTGGCGAGCGCGATCTCCCCCTTCGGTCGCGCAGCGACGAGCCGCTCGAGCGTGGTGAGCGTGTGCGGCGTCGTGCCCTTCACGCGGAGTCTCCGAGCGCCTCGATCAGCTCGTCGGGCGCACAGGTGGCGGCGCCGATCTGGCGCACCACGATCGACGCGGCGCAGTTGGCGAGCGCAGCGGCGTCGAGCACCTCCGCGCCCGCGGCGAGGGCGAGCGCGAACACCGCGGCCACCGTATCGCCGGCCCCGGTGACGTCGACCGCCTCGTGGCCGCCGAACGCTGGCAGCAGCACCGGCACCTTCCCGCGCTCCGCGATCGCCATCCCCTCCCGCCCGCGCGTGAGCAGCGTCGCGGAGAGCTGGAGCTCCTCGCAGAGCTGGACCGCCGCCGCGGCCGCGCGCTCGGCCGAGGACAGCCGGGTGTTCAGCGCAGCCTCGGCCTCGGGCTCGTTCGGCACCACCGCCGTGACACCCGAGTACGAGCGGAGCGCGTAGCGGCTGTCGACGATCACGATCTTGCCGGCGGCGGCAGCGGCCTGGGCCACTTCGATCCAGATCGGCGTGAGCGAGCCGTCCCCGTAGTCGGAGACGATCAGCGCGTCGATCCCATCGAACGCGGCGAGCGCAGCCGCCCGCACGCGCTCGGCGTCCTCGGGATCGAGCGAGGCGTAGGGCTCGCGATCGATTCGCAGCATCTGCTGCTTGCGCGTGTGGAGACCGCCGGCCAGCACGCGGGTCTTGGTGACCGTCCACCCGTGACGGCGGGGGAGCAGCTCCGCGGCGTCGATCCCGCGCGCGGTGGCGAGGCCGCGGAGGGTGCGGCCGTCCTCGTCGTCGCCGATCAGCCCGATCAACGAGGCCCGCGCCCCCAGCGCGGCCAGGTTGGCGGCGGTGTTGGCAGCGCCCCCCAGGCGGCCCTCTCGGGACTCTTCCTTGACGATCAGCACCGGCGCTTCGCGGCTGATCCGATCGGAGGATCCATACAGATAGACGTCGAGGACCGGATCGCCGGCGACGGCGACGCGCCGCCCGGCCATCGCCTTGACCCGCTCACCGAGCCGCATCATCCGGGAGACTTCCCTTCGCGAGGGACGGGTGTCAACGTGACGGCGTGCGGAGAGCGCTCCAGGCGACCGTGCTCGCGGCCTTCGCGTGCAGCTCCCCCGGCGTCGAGCCGGCCGACGCCGGCGACCGCGACGACCGCGGCCTGGCCAGGGACGGCGGCGATCCCGAAGACGTCGGCCCGATCGATGGCGGCACCGAGGACGACTTCGCGCGGATCTCGGACGACTTCGAGTCCGGCAGCCTCGATCCGAAGTGGCACGTGCATAGGCCCGACGTCGCCGCCGTGCGCGTCGAGTCCGGGCAGCTCGCCCTGACGATGCAAGCGGAGGCGCTCTGGTTTCAGGATCAGGACTCGGTCCTGGTCTTTCAAGAGATCACGGGCGACTTCGCGGTGGAGGCCGCGGTGCACGCCGAGAGCACGCAATCACCCGGCTCGCCCCCGAACCGCATGGTGCATCTCGGCGGATTGATGGCGAGGGACGGCGAGAGCAGCACCGAGAACTACGTCTTCGTGGTGGTCGGCTTCGACGAGGACGACCTCTCGGTGGAGACCAAGAGCACCACGGACGGCCACAGCGATTACTTCGGACCCGCCTGGGGGAGCGGCGCCGCCGAGCTCAGGCTCTGCCGCAACGGCGCCCAGTTCCGCCTCTTCAAGCGCCCGATCGGCGGTGCCTCGTGGGAGCTGGCGGCCACCTACCCGCGCCCCGACCTCCCGCGCACGCTCCAGGTGGGCGCCAACGCCTACGCGTTCGGCACGCCCGATCTCACCGTCCGCTTCGACGCCGTCGTCTTCTCCACGGCCTGCCCGTAGAACCTGCGCAGGGCGAGAGCCGGGCTTCCACCCTGCCGGCGGAGCATTCGGCCGTTGAGGCCCGCCGATCCGCCTGCTGAGATGGCGCTCGGTGGAGCGGGCGCTCGTCATTCGCATGTCGGCCCTGGGCGACGTCGTGCTCACCGAGCCGGTGGTCCGTGCGCTTCGCCGCGCGCATCCCGGGATCCGGGTCGACCTGGTGACCGACCAGCGCTACGCCGCCCTCATGGAGCGCGCCGGGTACGATCGCGTGATCCCCATCGACAAGCGCCGGCCGCAGCCCATCGACGCGCGCTACGATCTGGTGGTCGACCTGCAAGGCAAGCTGCGAACCCGGGCGCTGGCCCGTCGCGTCGACGCCGCGCGAAAGCTGACCCTCCGCAAGCGCTCGGCGGCCCGCGCGGTCCTCTCGCTGCTCGGTCACGACCCGCCGATCCGCGATCGCCACAGCACCGAGCTCTACCTGGGCTTGCTCGAGCTCCCGGCGCCGCCGCTCGAGCGCGCACCTCGTCTCGAGCGCCGCGCCGCCCCCGAGTCCACCGTGATCGGCCTGGCGCCGGGCGCCACGCACGCCACCAAGCGCTGGCTCCCCGAGCGCTTCGCGGAGGTCGCCGACCGTCTGCAAGACAGCCTGCATGAGGCCCGATTCATCCCGATCGGCGGCCCCTCCGATCAGCCCCTCCTCTCCGAGATGATCGCCGCCTCCCGGAGCGCACGCTTCGAGCCCGACACCACCTCGCTCGACGTCACCGATCTCACCGCGAGGCTCGAACGCCTCTCGCTCCTGATCTCCGTCGACACCGGCCCGGCCCACATCGCCGCGGCCCTGGGCGTCCCGGTGGTCGTGCTCTTCGGTCCCACCTCGCCCGTCCGCTGGGGCCCGATCGGCGACCAGCACCGCGCCCTCTCGCTCGATCTCTCGTGCGCGCCCTGCAGCAACACGGGCGGCCCCGCATGTCCGCTCCCGGGGCGCCCGCACGCCTGCCTGCGAGACCTCGACGTGGACCGGGTGCACGCCGCCGCGCTCTCTGCGCTGGGGGCGCCCGCGTGAACCCGTTCGAGAAGCCGTCGCCGTGGATGCGTCCGATCCTCAACGTCGGCGAGACGCTCTACGGGGCCGCCGTCGCCCTGCGCCGGGCCGCGTATGGCGCCGGAATTCTGGTCGGAAAGCGCGCGCCCCGACCCGTCATCAGCGTGGGCAACCTGGCGGTCGGCGGCACCGGCAAGACCCCATTCGTGATCCTTCTCGCCGACCACCTCGCGCGGTTGAACGTCCGCGTGGCCGTCCTCTCGCGGGGCTACGGACGAAGGGACGAGACCGACCTGGTGGTCGTCTCCGAGGGCGACGGCCCGCGCGTGACCGCCGAGCACGCCGGCGACGAGCCCATTCTGATCGCCGAGCGCACGCAGGCGATCGTCATCGTCTGCGCCGACCGGCTCCGTGCCGCCGAGATCGCGACCCACGACTACGCCGCGCAGGTCCTCCTGCTCGACGACGGCTTCCAGCACTGGCGCCTCGCCCGCGATCTCGACGTGGTCCTGCTCGATCGCGCAGCCCCGCTCGCCAACGGACGCCTCCTCCCCCGCGGCCCGCTCCGCGAGCCCGCCCACTCGCTCGGGCGCGCTGATCTCCTGGTCCTGGTGGGGGAGGGCGCCGAAGCCCCGCGCGTCCTCCCGGATCGCCCGACCGTCGAGGTCGAGGTGGTCCCCACCGCCCTCCGGATCCGAGGAGAGGACCGCGCGCCGCAGACGATCGCGGGGACGCGAGTAGCGCTCTTGTCCGGCATCGCGCGGCCCGAGCGGTTCCGCCGCACCGTCGAGCAGCTGGGCGCCGTCGTGGTCCACGAGGAGCGCCGCCCCGATCACGCCGCCCTCGACGACCTCGACGCGTTTCGTCGCGCCGCCGCCGCCGCCGGGGCCGAGCTCTCGCTGATCACCGAGAAGGACGCCGCCCGGCTCGTCCGGCGCCCCGATGATCTGGCGGTGCTCGCGGTCGAGCACCGGATCGTCCGCGGTGACGAGCTCCTGGAGCGCGCGCTCCGCCAGGTGCTCGCGTGAACGCGATCCTGACCGCGTTCTCGTTCCTCTTCGGCCTGCTCCCCGAACGCGCGATCGTCGTCATCTCGCGCGGCCTCGGCTGGCTCTGGTTCGCCGTGCTTCGCTACCGGCGCGCCGTCATGCTCGACAACCTCCGGCGCGCCTTCCCCTCCCTGGACGAGCGCGCCCGCCGCCGCCTCGGTCTCGCGGCCTGCCGCCACCTGGCCCTCACGCTCCTCGAGTTCATCCGCATCCCGCGCTACCAGGCGCAGGGACTCGAGTCTGTGGTCCGCTTCGACGGCCTCGAGCGGTTCGAGGAGGCCCGCGCCAAGGGGAAGGGCGTGCTCTGCCTCTCCGGCCACCTGGGCTCCTTCGAGCTCTGCGTCGCGGCCGTCGCCCGGCAGGCCCGACCCGTGAACCTGGTGGTCAAGCCGTTCCCCGGCGGCGTCGATCGCTTCGTCAACCGCCTGCGCAAGGCGGCCGACCTCGGCGTGATCTACGCCGACGGCGCGCTCCGTCCCGTCATCAAGGCGCTCAAGAACAACGAGTCGGTCGTTTTCGTCCTCGATCAGAACGCGACCCGCCGCATCGGCGTGTTCGTCGACTTCTTCGGCGAGCCCGCCTGCACCATGGCGGCGCTCGCCACGCTCGCGGTCCGCACGGGCGCCGCGGTCATCGCCGCCACGCCCTACCGCGACGCCGGCGGCCGCCATGTCCTCCAGGTGCACCCCGAGATCCCGCTCGAGCCCCGCGCGACCCGCGAGGAGACGATCGTCCACATGACCCAGGTCTACACGCGCTTCCTCGAGGACGCGATCCGCCGCCACCCCGAACAATGGTTCTGGACCCACAAGCGCTGGCGCACGCGACCGATCAGTACTCCAGCGTCTTCGGCGGAGGACGCTGGATCGCGAACACCTGATCCTCCGCCACCCGCACGTCCTCTCGGAATCGCCGATACTCCGGATAGCTCCTCGGTCCCACCTCGATCGCCGTCCGGGTCTCAGTCCTGAGGAACGCGAACCGGCGCCGGGTCTCCGAGCGCATCGAGATGTCGATCTGACCCCCCGACCACGCCTGTGATACCTGCGGCAGGGCCTCGCCGATCGTCCAGTCCTCCGGCAACGTCACCCGCACGACCACGTGGACCTGGCGCGGAACACCGAGCACCAGCGGCGAGCGGCGAACCTCCCGCAGCGTCTCCTCGGGCCGGCCCACCAGCCGTCCGACCCGCACGAAGACCTCCGTCTCCTCGCCGGTCACCAGGGCCTTTTCGTTGACGTTCCCCTTGATCGTGAGCGGTCGTCGCAGCTCGTTGAGGTCGGCGATGCTGACGCTCTCGACCGGCAGGCCGCCCCCGCGCATCCGCAGGAACGACGAGACCACCTGCGCATAGTCCTCCGGCTCGGCCGCCGAGAGCTGGCCGCGCAGCTCGCCGGCCTCGGCCCCCGTCATCACGGCCTCCAGCGAGCCGAACAGGTCGCCGCGCTTGTCGAGCTCGAGCGTGTACGTGATCTCGCTCGTCGAGCTGTCGGGCTTGGAGGGAGGTACCTTCACCACCTCAGCGATGTCGTCGCGGAGCACGACCATCCGCGTCCCCTGCAGGCCGGGCGACGGCACGCTCTCGCTCACCGTCAGCTGCGACGGATCCAGCACCATCAACCCCTCCGGCCGCGGCACCACCGCGACCACACCGGTCAGGCTGACGACGGTCGCCGCGTCCGGCGAGATGACGTCGTCCTCCCGCGTCGCCACCAGCGCGGGAAACGCCTGGATGCCCGCGGCCCGGAGGAGCGCCGTCAGCAGCAGTCCACGGCTGCTCCGGTTGCCCACCTTGCTCCTCAGCACCTCCTCCGGCGGAGGCAGGTTCGCGCGCCACATGGGGACCCGCTGGGCCTCCCATCCTAGATCCTTTGCGATGACCTCCTGGAGCTTGAGCGCCTTCTCCTCGACGGAGACCTCCCCGGCCACCCGCTTCGCCTCCGCGACCATGGACGCAGGCAGGCTCGCCCACTCGGGCACCCGGGCGACGAACCACTTCTCCACGTCGTCCCAGGAGCGAAAGCCGGTGATCGTCTGATTCGCCAGCTGCGCCGACAGGAAGATCACGTGCGCCCGCGGCGCCAGCAGGTCGCGCGACGGCATCCCTGGCTCGTCGAAGCGGGCCGGCACGTCGGACACCGACCAGAAGAACCTGGTCCCTTCGGGCGTATCGAAGCGCTCCGGCGCCCGATCCACGAACTCGCCGTCCTCGGTGTAGCGGACGTCGACCTCGAAGCCCGGCGGCGCCACCACCGCATATTCGGAGCGCACGGTCGGGAGCTCCGACTCGAACACCCACGGCTCCACGAACCGCAGATCCGGCACGTACAGGTCGTAGGTGTACTCCACGATCGACCCGGGCGGGACCGCGGGAAGGTCGAGCCTCTTGAGCCGGCGCCCGCGCGCCTCGTCGAGCTCGTCCGTGGTCTCGCCGACGTCGGCGTCGACCGTGTCGCCGTTCGGTCCCACCGCCCGGACGATCAAGCCGTACACGACCTCGCCGGGGTTATAGGGCACGACGATGTGTCCGAGCGTGGCGCCCGACGCTCGCAGCACCTTCACGCGCCGGTAGCGGCGCAGCCGTCCGATCGGAAACGCCCGCGCCGGATCGACGGTGAGGAACAGCGTCCCCCGATCCAGCAGCACCACGCCGCCGACGTCCGGATATTCCTCCGGCGACGGCGAGACGCGGGCCTCGAAGCGCTCGAACTCCGGCTGCGGGAGCGACGCGCCGCACCCGGCCGCGAACAGGATCGCGAGCACGCCGACCACGGTCCGGTGGTGCCCGTTGCGGCTGAGAGCCGCTCCAAAAACCGCTCCGCGCTCGCCGTTTCGGTCGTTCTGTTCCCGGATCGAACAGCGAATGACAGCACGACGAAACAGCAAACGCGGACTAGTCATGGATCTTCCAACGCACGAGATCGGCGGGTGTGTCCAGATCGGCCAGCACCGATCGGTCCCACGCCACCCGATCCGCGTCCTCGAGGAGCGCGCGGAGCCCTCCGCTCGGACGTGCACGGATCGCCGGCCAGAGCGCCCGCGGTACCAGGACCGGGTGCCCGGGTGTCTCCTCGAACGCCAGCACGCGCGGCCGGTCCGTGGCCGCGATCAGGGCCTGGATCCCCTCGATGCTCGTGAACGGCGCGTCGACCGGCTGGACCACGACGGCCTCGATCCCCGCAGGCAAGCCTTCGATCCCGCGCGCGAGCGAGTCGATCATCTCCCCGTCCGGATCGCCGTCGACGAGCCGGGCCCCGACCGCGAGGTCCGCGAGCGCCGCCGGTCCCACCACCAGGATCGGATCGAGCCCGGCCGCGCCGAAGATCCGGACCAGCCGGACCAGCGCCGCTTCGCCGTCGATCGAGATCCGCGCCTTGCTCCGCCCCATCCGGGAGGCGTGTCCCGCCGCCAGCAGGATCCCTGCGATCACGCGCTCCTCTTGTCCTCGAGCCGCGCCTCCTCCGAGAGCGCGATCCCGCGCCGCCGCGCGATCAGCTCGCCCAGGATCGACACCGCGATCTCCTCTGGTGTCTCCGCGCCGATCGCGACACCCACCGGAGAGCGCACGCGGGCGATGAGCGCCTCGTCGAAACCCTTGGCGCGCAGGCGCTCCCGCGTCAGATGCGCCTTGCGGCGGCTCCCGATCATCCCGAGCCAGCGGAAGGGCCGCTTCAGCGCCTTCTCTACCAACCGCTGGTCGAGCGCGTGATCGTGGGTCGTCACCATGACGAACACCTCGTCCGACCAGGGCAGGCCGGGATCGTCGAGGTCCGGGTGGATCGCTCGCGCCTCCGGGAGGCGCGCCTCGCTCAGGAGCTCCTCGCGCTCGTCCGCGACGTGGACCACGAACCCGGCCTGCGCCGCCATCCGCGTCAGCGCGGTCCCTACGTGACCTGCGCCGAACACGATCAACCGAGGCGCCGCAATCACCGGCTCGATGAAGAGGGCGATCGATCCGCCGCAGCACATCCCGAGCTCCTGTGTCAGCTTGTGCTCGATGAAGCGCGGGCGCTGGTCCTCGATCGCCCCCAGCGCTTCCTCGATCGCCGTCTGCTCGATCCGGCCGCCACCGATCGTCCCTTCGATCGATCCGTCGGGATGCACCAGCATGCGCGCGCCCGGCTCGCGCGGCGTGGATCCGGTGGCGCGCACCACAGTGACGACGGCAGCGCGCGCGCCGCCGGCCTCGATCTCGGCCACCCGCCGGAAGATCGATCCCCGATCCATGTCTCTAGCCTGCCTCCACCCAGGAGCCGCCGGTCAAGCGTTGCCGGCTATTTCTGCCCGCGCGCCTGCTCCTGAACCTCGACGAGCTTCTGCTTGAACATGTCGTTGTCGCGCTCGAACAGCAGCGCGGTCTGAAGATCTCGCGCGGCGGCCTTGAAGTCCCCCCGGCTGATGTTCTCCTGCGCCTTCTTCCACAGGTTGCGCCCCTGCGCCGTCTTTCCCTGCTCCTGCTGCTTCTCGATCCGCGCCTCGTGCTCCATCTCCTCGTTGTAGCGAAGCTTCTTGGGGCGCTCCGGGCTCATGATGTCCCGCGTGTACTTGGAGCGCTTCTGGGCGTCGCGCAGGATCACGTACGCCTCGGCCACGCGCTTCGCGATCTTGTTGACGGCCTCTTTGAGCTCCGCGTCTGGCGAGCTGTAGAACGAGTCCGGGTGATAGTTCCGCTGCAGCTGGTGGTACTTCGCCTTCAGCTCGTCCAGCGGCGCCTCGACGGACGAGCCGAGCACCTGGAAGTAGTCGAGCTGATCGAGGTTCTGTGCGATGAGCTTCGTCTCCGCCGCCCAGTGCGGGTGGACGTTTGGATCATCGGCCACGGCTCAGCCTCCAAAATGCTCAGCGGTTGCTGACGACCATCTCCTGGTTCCGCTCCATCGCCTCGTTGACGTCGTCCTCGGTGAGGCCGGAGCTGAGGCTGATGATCGTGCTCGCCTGCGCGCCGGTCTCCACGTCGCGCGCCGAGACGTTGACGATCCCGTCCGTATCGATCTCGAACGTCACCTCGATCGTGACCTCGCCCCGGGACGCCACGCGAAAGCCGGCGAACTCGAACTCACCCAGCAGCACGTTGTCCTGCGCCAGGTTGGACTCGCCCTGGTAGATCTTGATCTTCACCCGCTCCTGGTTGTCGGCGGCCGTGGTGAAGCAGCGCGTCCGATCGATCGGGATCGGCGTGTTCTTCTCGATGATCTTCTCGGTGTACCCGCCGACCGTGGCCAGGCGCAGCGTGAGCGGCGTGACGTCCAGGAGGTACGTCGACTGCTGCGAGTCGAGCAACGCGTGCGCCTGGATCGCCGCGCCCATCGCCACCACCTCGTCGGGATCGACGTCGGTCAGCGGCTGCTTCTGGAAGTAGTGACGGACCGAGCTCCGGATGATCGGCAGGCGCGTCGGCCCGCCCACCAGGATCACGCAGTCGATGTCCGACGCGGTGATCCGCGCGGACTGGAGCGCCTCGTCGCAGACCTTGAAGGTGCGCTGAACCAGATCCATCACCATCTGGTTGAACTCGGCGCGCGAGAGCGTCGTCGAGAAGTCGAGCGAGTATCCGTTCTCATCCGTGTAGATGAGCGGAATGTGGATCTGCACCACCTCGTGCTCCGAAAGCCCGATCTTCGCCTTCTCAGCGGCCTCCTTGAGCTTCTGCAGCGCATATTTGTCTTGTCGCAGGTCGACGCCCTGCTGCTGCTGAAAGGAGTCGGCGAGCCAGTGCATGATGCGATCGTCGAAGTCGTCGCCCCCCAGGTAGGTGTCGCCGGCCGTCGAGATCACCTCGAAGACGTCGTCGCCGATGTCGAGGATCGAGATGTCGAAGGTGCCGCCGCCCAGGTCGTAGAGCGCCACGCGCTGGTGGTAGCCCTGACCGAAGCCGTACGTGAGCGCGGCCGCAGTCGGCTCGTTGATGATCCGCAGGACCTCGAGCCCGGCGATCTTCCCCGCGTCCTTGGTGGCTTGACGCTGGTTGTCATTGAAGTACGCCGGCACCGTGATCACGGCCTTGTTGACGGTCTCACCCGTGTGGTTCTCGACGATCTGCCTCATCTCCTTCAACACGATCGCCGCCACCTCGGGCGGCGAGTACAGCGTGTCTCGGATGCGAATGCGCACGGAGTTGTTCGGCCCCTCGACGAGGTTGTACGGGACCACGCTCCGCGCTTTCCGCACCTCCTCGGAGAAGAAGAAGCGTCCGATCAAGCGCTTGGCCGAATAGACGGTATTCTCCGGGTTGGTGATGATCTGCTTCTTGGCGTCGTTCCCGACGAGGACGCGGCCATCGTCCATGAAAGAGACGACCGACGCATGCGTCCGCTCACCCCACTCGTTTGGAATGACGGTCGGAACGCCCTCCTCGATGATCGCCACGCAGCTGTAGCTGGTGCCGAGGTCGATGCCCATGGCGAGCTCGGTCAATGATCAGCCCCTCTCCCCACGCATTAAGCGGTGGACCGGGCTATAGCACAAGCCCGGCGCAAAAAATCCAGGCCCGCGAGACCATGTGGTTTGCTCGGCTCTGATGCCGCACTCGACCGGGACCTTGCGCCCGCCCGATCGCCGCCCGTAGACTGAGATTGTCCACGCGCTCCTTGCAGCTATTGAACCACCGGAGGCGCAGGGCTGCGCTCACGTTGGAACGAATGGTCTCGTCCCGCGCGTTCTCCGACTGAGGGATTGGAATGGTCTACTTGTTGGCCGCGATTGCGAACGACGCCGAATACACGCCGGCGCTCCTCCATGCGCTCGGTGCGGAGCTGGCCGTCCCCGAGTCGATCCCGGATCAGGATGAGATCTGGGGGATCGGCTACTACGCCGACAACCGGGCCCTCATCATCCGGAAGCCGGCCGACATCCTGCCGAGGCGGAGCTTCTACGAGCTGTCGCCCAACCTGACGAGCCGCGTGGTCCTGGCCACCATCGAGCGGGACCCGCCGGGCCTCGAGCGCAGCCCGCCGTACCGCTTCCGCCGGTGGCTCTTCGCCTCGACTGGGAACCTGTCCCCGCTGGGCGATCTGACCGAGCGCATCCAGGACAAGCTCCCCGACTTCGTCCGCACCGACGCCGCCGGCAAGGGTGGGCCCGGCTTGGCCTTCGCGATGTTCCTGGCCGAGCTCCACCGCGGCGGGCTCCTCGACGATCCCATGGCCGCCCCCCAGGCGCTGGCCGAGGCGCTGGGCCGAACGTCGCAGACGATCGCCCGGCTCTCCACCGAAGCGAACCAGGATCCGGTGGCGGCCTCCTACGTGGCCACGAACGGCAAGCACCTGCTCCTGGCCGGCGGCGGCGTCCGGATCTACTGGAAGGAGCAGCGCGGGCTCGAATCGCTCCCGGAAGGCCCGCCCGATCCCGCGCTCACCGACTTCAAGCAGATCGCCGAGGCGCTCAAGCGGTTCCGCGCGATCGTGGTGGCGCGGGACGTCGGGACCAGCGCGGGCTGGAACCCGATCGAGAGCGGCGACCTCTACCACGTCTCCCCGACTCTGCAGGTGACCAAGGTCTGAACGCGCACCTTGCTTCCTTTGCCCCGAGACTCTACGTTTTCCCTCGCGGCTGAGGCATGAGCGCGGGGACCGTCCTCATCGTCGAGCCCAATCCCGGGATCCTGATCGTTGCACGCAACGTCTTGGCCCGCGCAGGGTTCCAAGTCCTGGCGGCGCACGATGCCGCCGAGGGCGTCGCTCTATCTCGGCGCATCGGCCCCGACGTCATCCTGGTCGACAGCAAGCAGGCCAACGCCCAGGTCCTCGAGGCTCTCTCGGGGGCGCGCGGGGAGGGCGTCCCGATCATCCTCACGGTCCAAAAAGGTCGCGACGCCGTCACCCTCGAGTCCATCGACGTCCCTGCCGCCGACCCCACGGTGGACGTCGCCGAGTTCGTCGAGAAGCCGTTCGTCCCCGAGCGACTGCTCGCCTCGGTCGAGCGGGTCATGGAGCGCTGGAGCGAGCACACCGAGCCGCTCCCGACGGATCGGTCGATCCACATCGACGACGAGCTCGGTGAGTCCTTCGAGAGCGAGAACACCGACCGCTTCCCCTTCGCCGACCTCCTCCAGCGCGACTTCGGCGAGGACGCCGACGAGACCAAGATCAACCCCGTCATCGCGCCCGTGCTCGCCGAGCGAGCGCGCCGCTTCAAGGCCTATCTCGATCAGGAAGGCGTCAAGCTCTCCGAGCACGACTTCAGCGCCTGCATGCGGGGGCTCGATCAGCTGATGGGTAACGGCCGGGACGACGATCGCCTCCCCACGGCCTTCGGCATGCTCGCCTCCCGCGGCTTCATCGAGCGCATGCCGGTCGATCAGATCCTCCAGCTGGCCGCCACCGTCGAGCCCCCAGCCTGCTGTCGCCTCGAGAATGACGGCACGACGATCGAGGTCTTCTATCGCGGCAACGAGGTCGTCTTCGCCCGCGGCGTGAACCTCCCGGAAGGCTTCACGCTCGGCCGTCTCTTGGTGGTGCTCGGCCGAGTCGACCAGCGCATCGTCGACCGCACGCTCGAGACCAAGAACGGTACAGACAGCTTTCTCGGCCAGCGTCTGATCGCCGCCGGCGCCCTCGCGCCGGACGATCTCACCGGCGCGCTCCTCCGCCAAACCGAAGAGCTGGTCTACGAGGCCATCACCTGGAAGACCGGACGCTTCTCCGTCTTCGCTCGCACGCCGCTCCCGCGAGAGGCCGCCGAGGCCGGGATCAGCACCCATGTGCACCACCTGCTGCTGGAGGGCATGCGCCGTCTGGACGAGTGGCAGCGGATGATGGGCGAGGTCGGCGACTTTGGCACCGTCCTCTCCCGCCTCGAGCCCCTCGAGCCCGCGATCCTCGACTCGCTCCGCCCCGAGGATCGCCGCCTCCTCGAGCACGTCGATGGACGGCGCACGATCCGCGAGCTGATCTTGAGCGCTCGCCGCCCCACCTTCCACGCGTTCCGCACGCTGTACAACCTGGCAGGGCAGCGGCTGATCATCCGCGCCTCCGCGTAGCGCTCGCGGCCCGCGACAAACGCCGCGACTCTCATATATCGTGTCGCCCGTGCGCTCCTTCGCAGGGCTCGCCGGGCCTCGGCTCCCCCTCGCCGTCGCCGGATTTGCCGCGCTCGCCTCCTCGACGGCGCTGGCCGTCGGAGCGCTCTGGAACGCGTTCTCCGAGGGCGCCGGCGCTCCCGAGGATGTCCTCGCCGACCACCAGGCGGCCGCCGAGCAGGCCCTCGGCGCGATCGACGAGGCCCGTGCCGAGCTCGAGTCGAGCCATGCCTCCGCCCGGAGCGCGAGAGAGCGGGCCGCCCATCGCCGTGCCCGCGAGCTCGCGCGTGTCGCCACCGCTCGCACTGCAGAAGGCCGCCGCAAGACCGGCGCGGCCCACCTGGCGCTCCCGCCGTCCCTGCGACCCGCGAGCGGGGAGCACCTCGGCCTGATCGATCGCGCCCACAACCGTATCCTCACGTTCGAGGGCACCGGGATCGTCGACGGCGCCACGCTCTCCACCAGCCTCCCCATGCTGGCCTCTGCAAAGGCGGGCCCCTACACGGTCGACGACGGAGGCAGCGTCTTCGCGGTCGGCGCGCCCATCGACGGCGACCTGTTCGTGATCGCGCGCGTCGACGTCGCCCGCGCCGGCCCCAGCACCGAGGCGCTCGATCGTGCCCGGCGGCTCATCGGTGACCTCGCGGCTCCCGCGATCCCGCGCTCGGGATCGACCGATCCCTCCCTCCTCCTCTTGATCGCGGCGCTGCTGGCCGCCGCCGGCGCCGGAACCTGGGCCTACCTCCGCGTGACGCGACCGATCGCCCGCGCCCTCGACGTGGGCCGGGAGTTCGTCCACGGCCGGACCGAGGTCCGCGCCGATCCCAACCTCGGTGGTCGCGAGGCCCGCGAGGTCGCCGGCGCGATCAACGCGATGATCGATCGCGCCGACCGCGCCCTGGAGAAGGGACGCGCCGCCCGCGGCGACGACCTCCAGAACGCCGTGCTCGCGATCGACCGCCTGGGAAAGGGCGATCTGCGCGACGGCATCGTCCCTCCCGGCCCGATCTTCGGACCCATCGCGCAGGCGATCGACCGCGCCCGCCGCGACCTCCTCGAGCGCGTCACCGAGATGCACCACGCCGCGATGCAGGTCGCGACGCGCGCCTCCGAGATCGCGCCGGCGGCCCGCCAGATCTCCGAGAGCTCCACCGAGCAGCTGAGCGCGCTCCGGCGCCTCTCCACGGTCTCGGAGGAGGGCGTCGAGGAGATCCGCCGCAAGGCCACCGAGCTCGAGGTCTCGGTGAACGCGCTCTCCGCCACCGCCCAGGAGCACCGCGACGCCATCCAGGAGGTCCGCGCCTCGCTCTCCGGCCTCTCGCGCCGAGTCATGGCGCTCCGCGGCACCGCCGAGGAGGCCCAGGCGCTCGGATCTCGCGCCGAGTCCGTGGATCAGGCCCTCTCGATGCTGTCGCGCCTGGCCGGACAGAGCGATGTCCCCGCGACCAAGGCCCGCGCCACGGCGCTGGTCGGCGACGCGCGCGGTGCCCTCTCCGAGATCAGCGAGAAGCTGGGATCGCTCGAGCAAGAGATGCTGCGCGCCGCCCACGGCCTCGAGATCCTGGCGCAGGCTCAGCCCGAGCCACCGGCGATGCTCGACGCCTCCGTCACCCAGCCCTTTTACGACGCCAGCTCGATCCTCGTCCGGACGATCGAGCTCACCGTCGCCTGCCTGGCGTCGCTCGAGCGCTCTGCCAAGACCGGGGCCGAGTCTGGAGAGGCGATGCAGGTCGCGGCGCGCCAGGCGGTCGACCTCGTCCCCCGCCTCGGAACGGCGCTCTCGGCGATCCGCCTCGGTACGTCCTTCGAGGAGCAGCTGCTCGAGCGACTCGAGCGCATGAAGGCCGAGGTCGAGGCCGCCCGGCGTACCGACGGCCTCACCCCCGAGGGCCAGCAGATGCTCTCCGACGTGATCGAAGCGTCCGAGACCGCCCGCGCCAAGCTCGCGCGGCTGGCCCAGGCCACCGAGGCCGCGATCCGCGCGATGAGAGGGTGATGCGTGCCGTCCTGATCGATCCTGCCTTCCTCGGCGACGTGGTCTTCGACGGACCGTTCGCGCGCGCCTTCAAGGCGCTCCACCCGGCGGGCGAGCTCGCGCTGGTCGTGCGCCCGCCCGCCGACGCAGTGGCGAGGCGCCTGCGGGGCGTCGATCGCGTCCACGTCTTCGACAAGCGCGGCGCCGATCGCGGGATCTTCGGGCTGATCCGCGCCGCCCGCGAGCTGCGCGCGGCCCGCTACGACATCGCCTACATCCCGCATCCCTCGCCGCGGAGCACCGCGCTCGCGCATCAGGCGCGCATCCCGATCCGGATCGGTTCGACCGGCGGGCTGGTGGCGAGACGCTTCCTGACCGACCGCCGCCCGGCGCACCGGGACGACACGTTCGTCCGCGCCCGTCTCCGCCTGCTCGGCGCGCCCGACGCCGACGAGTCGCTCGACGGCTGCCTCCCGCGCCCGGAGCGCGCCCGCGCCGACAATCGGATCCGCATCGGCCTCGCGCTCGGATCGAACTGGGCCACCAAGCGCTGGGCCCCCGCCCGCGCCGCCGAGCTCGCCACCCGCCTCGATCCGGCCCGCCACCGCCTGGTGTTCCTGGGCGCCGAGTCCGAGCGTGCACTCTTCCAGGGCCTCGGTTTCGCCGCTGTCGAGGACGCGCTCGGAGGATCGGTGGACGCCTTGATCGATCACCTCGGCGGCTGCGATCTCGTGATCGCCGGAGACACCGGCCCCCTCCACCTGGCGCGTGCCCTCGGCATCCCCGTGGTCGCGCTGTTCGGCCCCACATCGGAGGCAAAGCACGCGTTCACCGCGGGCGATCGCGTCGTCGCCCTCGAGCTCGCCTGCCGTCCCTGCAGCCCCCACGGCGACCGCGTCTGCCCCGAAGGCCACCATCGCTGTATGAAGGAGCTCGACGCCGCGCGGGTCCACGGCGCGGTGATCGAGGCGCTCGAACGCTGATGCGGAACGTCATTCTCCTCGGCCTGGTCAGCCTCTTCACCGACGCTTCGACCGAGATGATCATCCCGCTCCTCCCCGCGTTCCTCACTCAGCTGGGCGCCGGCGCCCTCGCGCTCGGTCTGATCGAGGGCCTCGCCGACGGAACCGCCAGCCTCCTGAAGGTCGTGTCGGGCCGGTGGTCGGATCGGCTCGGCCGCCGCAAGCCGCTCGTCGTCGCAGGGTACGGCCTGTCCTCGCTCGCTCGCCCCTTCATCGCCGCCGCCGTCGTCACCTGGCACGTCCTGGCGGTCCGCATCCTCGACCGCATCGGCAAGGGCGTCCGCACGAGCCCGCGAGATGCGCTGATCGGCGCCTCGGCCCCGGAGGCGAACCGCGCGGCTGCCTTCAGCCTCCATCGCGCCATGGACCACGCCGGCGCAGTGCTCGGACCGCTGGTCGCGTTCCTCTTCCTCACCTTCCGGTCTCAGGATCTGCGCGCGCTCTTCTGGTGGAGTGCGCTGCCCGGCGGCGCCGCCATGCTCGTCTTGATCCTCGCGGTCCGCGACCGCGAGATCGCGCCCAAGACCACGGCGACGGCCGCAACGCCCGAGGACCCGGGCGACGGCCGGCTCGTTCACCTCCTGATCCCGCTCGGTCTCTTCACGCTCGGGAACGCCAGCGACGTCTTCCTCCTCCTGGCCGCCGGTGCACACGACGCGCCGCTCACCACGCTTCCGCTCCTCTGGATGGCGCTCCACGTGGTCAAGGTGGTGGCTTCGCTCATCTCCGGCCGGCTTGCGGATCGCTTCGGCCGGCGCCGTATGATCGCCCTCGGCTGGCTCTATTACGCCGGCATCTATGCGGCCTTCGCCTTCGCCGAGGCGCCGGGGATCATCGCGGCGATCTTCGTGGCGTACGGGCTCTACCACGGCCTGACCGAGGGCGCGGAGCGCGCGCTCGTGACGCAGCTGGTGCCGGCGTCGCGCTGGGGGGCCGGCTTCGGTTGGTATCACCTGACGCTCGGCCTGCTCAGCCTGGCCGCCAGCGTGCTGTTCGGCGCCCTCTGGGACACGCTGGGGAGCCGCGTCGCGTTTCTCACCAGCGCGGGCCTCGCGCTCGCGGCGGTCGCCTGCCTCTTGCTCCTCACCCCACGATCTCGTTGACGCTGCCGCTCCCCTCGTCTCGGATGGGTCCCGTGCGCGTCCTGCACCTTGTCTCGGCGCCGACGCTGACCGGCCCGGCCGACCCGGCGCTGGGGCTCGCCCGCGCCCAGTCCGCCCTCGGCGTCGACGTCGAGATCGCCATCGATCAGCTCCGTGAAGGGAACCTGGCCGCCAAGTGCACCGAGGCCGGGATCACGGTGGAGCCCACCCTCCGCCTCTGCACGACGCACCCCCTCAGCACCGCGTTCGGCGATCGCCGCCGCCTGCGGCAGCTCGCCGATCACTACGACGTCATCCACGCCCACACCTCGCACGATCACGCGTTGGCGGCCGCCGCCCGGGGACGCGCGCTCCTGATCCGCTCGATCCATCACCCGCGCTCCGCCCACCGCCGCGGTCTGCAGGGCTGGGTCTACCGGCGCACCGACGGGATCGTCCTCCTCACCGAACGCCACCGCTCCGAGCTGCTCGAGAGCTATCCCGCGATCCCGCTGGCCAAGACCGAAGTGATCGCGGGCGCCGTCGATCCGGACCGATTCCACCCCGAGGTCGACGGTCGCGTCCTTCGCGCCACCCGCGCGATCCCTCCCGGCGCCTTCCTCTTTGGAATCGTCGCCCGGATCAAAGCCGGCCGCGGCCACGATCTGCTCCTGCGCGCGCTCGCCGACGTCCCGGGCGTCCATCTGGCCCTGATCGGAAAAGGGGAGGGCGAGCCCGAGATCCGGGCCCAGGTCGACCTCCTCGGTCTCACCCCCCGCGTTCATTTCTTCGGCTTTCGCGACGCCGATCTCCCGCAAGCGATCCGCAGCCTGGACGCCTCGATCCTCCTCGCCGAGGGCAACGACGCCGGCTGCCGCGCCGTCCTCGAGTCGATGGCCTGCGGTGTCCCGGTGATCGGCGCCGACCTCCCCGCGATCCACGACGCGCTCACCGGATCCGGCGGCGGCCTGCTGATCCCTCCCGGCGATCGGGGCCCGCTGATCGCGGCGATGCGCGAGCTCCTCGAAGCCTCACCCGCCCGCCGCCTCGCCATGGGCACCGGCGCGCGCGCGCGGATCCTGGAGCGCCACACCGATCGCGTCCGCGCCGAGCGAACCCTCGAGCTCTACCGCCGCCTGGGAGCCTGCGCGTGAGTGCGCTGATCCGCGCCGTCCGCCGTGCGATCCGTCCGTCGATCGCCTGGGTCCTGGCCCGGCTGCTCGCCCGCGGCCGCCGCAACCTGCGGCCCGAGCGCATCTCGCGCGCCCTGATCATCCGGATCGACGAGCGCGTCGGGAACGTTCTCCTCACCACCCCGCTGATCGACGCCCTCGAGGAGTGGTTTCCGGACGCCGAGATCGACGTCCTGGTGGCCGCCAACAAGCGGCTCCTCCTGGACGGCATCGCGCACATCGTGCCCTACGAGAAGCGGGGCTTCTTCCGCCGGCCGTGGGCCTGGCTCCGGCTGCTCCTCGATCTTCGCCGCCGCCGCTACGACGTGGTCCTCGACGCCTCCCACTGGCACCGCTTCAGCCTCAGCTCCGCGGTTCTCTCCGCCTGGACCGGCGCGCCCCTCCGGATCGCCCACCAGCGCGGAGAGGCGGCGATGTTCGCCACCGAGACCGTGTCGCCCCCCGAGGCGAGCGAGAGCGAGATCCGCACCAAGCTGCGACTTATGGCGCCCCTCGGGATCGACGCCGCGCCCCGGCCCATGCGCACCAGCCTGGGCCTCGGGGCGGCCGCCGGCCGGATGGACCGTTGGCTGGCGGGCGAGGGCGCCGCCGGCCCGATCGTCGGCCTGGCTCCCGGCGGCCGCAAACCCGACCACCGTGTCGATCCCGCGGTCTTCGTCGCGCTCGGGCGGACGGCCGCCGAGGCCGGGGCCTCCGTGCTCGTCCTCTGGGGCCCGGGCGAGGCGCCGCTGGCCCAGGAGGTCGCCGCCGCCTGTGGGGCGCGGGTCGCCCCACCGACCGATCTCGACGAGCTGGCCGCTTTGATGCGCCGCTGCGCGGTGACCGTCACCAATGATACGGGTCCGATGCACCTGTCCGTCGCCTGCGGCGCACCGACGATCGCCCTGTTCCGAAGCGCCGATCCCGCGCGCTGGGGTCACCCGGATCCACCGCACGCCGTCATTTCGGCGCAAGGCAGAAGCCCCGAGGACGTCGTCGCCGACGCCACCGCCGCCCTGATCTCCAAGCTTCGAGGTTGAACTCCGGGTCCCGCCGCGAGATTCGTTGTTCATGTTGCGCAGCATGACCGGATTCGGCGCCGGAGCTGCCGAGGACGAGCTGAGGATCGTCACCGTCGAGGCGCGATCCGTGAACCACCGCTATCTGGACGTCCGCGTTCACATCGCGAACGAGCTGATGCGCCTCGTCCCACCGATCGAGGCGCTCGCGAAGAAGCTGCTCTCCCGCGGCCGGGTCGACATCGGTGTGCAGGTCGCGCCGGCCCGGGGGCGCGAGATGGAGCTCGAGGTCGACCTCGCCCGCGCAGAGGCGTATCGCTCGGCGTACGTGCGCCTGGCCGACACGCTCGGAATGACCCCAGACGTCAGCCTCGAGACCATCGCGTCGATGCCCGGCGTTCTCCGCACGCCCGACGTCAATCGGACCCTCGATCTCGCGCAGGTGACGCCCGCACTGGAGGCGGCCCTCTCGGGTCTCTCGTCGATGCGGGCGGAGGAGGGCAGGGCGCTCGACCGTGAGCTTCGCGCGCAGCTCGCCGAGGTCAGACGAAAGCGCGCAAGGATCGAATCGTTGATCCCGGGCGCCGCCGCCGACCGCAAGTCGAAGCTCGGCAAGCGCCTGCAGGATCTTCTCGGCGATCAGCAGCTCGATCCGATCCGCCTGGCGCAGGAGGTCGCGCTGCTCGCCGATCGCGCCGACGTCACCGAGGAGCTGCAGCGTCTCGACAGCCACGCCGCCCAGTTCGAGTCTCTCCTGGGCTCCGACGAGCCGATCGGCCGCCGGCTCGACTTCC
>CAWDML010000009.1:767500-1817509 GCA_963803435.1 uncultured delta proteobacterium
ACCCTAGTAAAGGAACTCTGCAAATCAGCACCGTAACTTCGGGATAAGGTGTGCCTCCGGCGGTGAAGGACTTCGCGTCCGGAGCTTCTGGAGGCCGCAGCGAAGCGGGGGTAGCGACTGTTTACCAAAAACACAGGCTTCTGCTAAGTCGAAAGACGACGTATAGGAGCTGACTCCTGCCCGGTGCCGGAAGGTTAAGGGGATTGCTTAGCGCAAGCGACGGCATGAACCGAAGCCCCGGTAAACGGCGGCCGTAACTATAACGGTCCTAAGGTAGCGAAATTCCTTGGCGGGTAAGTTCCGTCCTGCACGAATGGAGTAACGACTTCCCCACTGTCTCTACTAGGGACTCAGCGAAATTGAACTCGCGGTGAAGATACCGCGTTCCCGCAGACGGACGGAAAGACCCCATGAACCTTCACTGCAACTTGGCACTGACATTCGGGTCAGATTGCGTAGGATAGGTGGGAGGCTTTGATCCCGCACTTCTGGGTGCGGAGGAGCCAACCTTGAAATACCACCCTGTTTGTCCTGGATGTCTAACCCAGGCCCGTCATCCGGGTCGGGGACACTGTCTGGTGGGCAGTTTGACTGGGGCGGTCGCCTCCCAAAAAGTAACGGAGGCGCGCGAAGGTTCCCTCAGGCTGATTGGAAACCAGCCGAAGAGTGTAATGGCATAAGGGAGCTTAACTGCGAGACCGACGGGTCGAGCAGATACGAAAGTAGGCCATAGTGACCCGGTGGTCCCATGTGGAAGGGCCATCGATCATCGGATAAAAGGTACTCTGGGGATAACAGGCTGATCTCCCCCAAGAGTTCACATCGACGGGGAGGTTTGGCACCTCGATGTCGGCTCATCGCATCCTGGGGCTGAAGTCGGTCCCAAGGGTTTGGCTGTTCGCCAATTAAAGCGGTACGCGAGCTGGGTTCAGAACGTCGTGAGACAGTTCGGTCCCTATCCTCTGTGGGCGCAGGACACTTGAAAGAGAGCTTTTCTTAGTACGAGAGGACCGGAAAGGACGCACCCCTGGTGGACCTGTTGTCACACCCGTGGCATAGCAGGGTAGCTAAGTGCGGACAGGATAACCGCTGAAAGCATCTAAGCGGGAAGCCCCCTCTAAGATTAGGTGTCCCGGGGCGTAAGCCCCCTGAAGGGTCGTCGGAGACTACGACGTTGATAGGCCGGGTGTGTAAGCGGTGCGAGCCGCTGAGCTTACCGGTACTAATCGCCCGTGAGGCTTGACCATACGCAATTCGTCGAGGTTAGGGTTCGGTGAAAATCGAGCTCTGGCACGCGAGACGAAACTGAGTTCGATTCTCTCCATCATATTTGTAGTTTCCGGTGGCCATAGCGTGGGGGTCACACCCGTTCCCATCCCGAACACGGAAGTTAAGCCCCACTGCGCCGATGGTACTGCAGCCGTGAGGCTGTGGGAGAGTAGGACACTGCCGGAATTTTTTCGAAGCCCCGAACGGAGACGTTCGGGGCTTTTTTTTTCTGCTCGACGGGCGCCTCCGAAATTTCGCTGTCCACCGGCATCGTGTATCTTGTGGCTAGGCGACGAGGGGCCCACTACATCTTGCGCTCCTCGTGCAGAGGTGCGTTGATGAGTGGGAGGTCGCGGCGAGCCAGAGGGCCAGGCTCGGCGCGGCGGCCGCCCGGGGATCGAAACGGATCGGGCTGAGGCCCAGCGGACGATCCGCGTTCGATCCCCAGGCGACCGAATAATCTTCGGGAGGTTGTCCGATGGTGATTCAGCCGCGCGGGACCGGCTGGTTGGAAGTGATTTGCGGGCCGATGTTCTCCGGCAAGACGGAGGAGCTGATCCGTAGGCTGCGGCGTGCGGAGATCGCGAAGCAGAAGGTCCGGGTGTTCAAGCCGGTCATCGATGACCGGTATTCGATCCGGGAGGTGGTGAGCCACAGCGCGCAACGCACGGGCGCGGCGCCGGTGCGTTGGGCGCGGGAGCTGCTCGAGCGCGTGGATGCGGAGACGGACGTCGTCGGGATCGACGAGGCCCAGTTCTTCGATCAGGAGCTGGTGGCGGTGGTGGATCGGTTGGCGACGGAGGGGCGCCGCGTGCTGATCGCGGGGCTCGACACGGACTACCGGTCCGAGCCGTTCGAGCCGATGCCGACGCTGATGGCGCGAGCCGAGTACGTCACGAAGCTCCTGGCCATCTGTGTCCGATGTGGGAATCCGGCGAACCGGACGCTGAGGGTCGCCGGCGGCGCGGCGCGGGTGGAGGTCGGGGCGTCCGATCGGTACGAGGCCGTCTGCCGGCTCTGTCATGCGGAGGCGTTCGAGCGGCCGCGCGCGGCCACCGCCTAGCCCCTTGCCGGATCCGGCCTGGTCGTGCTCCATGCACGACCGATGGCCGATCACATCTATGAACATGTGGAGATCTCGGCTCAGCAGATCGAGCACTGCTACGGGCCGAACGTTCGCTTGCTCTCCGATCCCTACCTCTTGACGCTGCTGGCGAGGCTCTGCTCGCCCGAGACCGTGCAGCCCAGCTTCAACCGCCTGGTTCGGGAGCTCTACACCGTGCTGGCCGGCCGGGTGGTCGCGTCGGAGTTTCCGCAGCGGCGGGTGGAGATGCCGACACGGATGATCGCCTCGACCCCGCACGGCGTGTACGTGGGTCAGGTCGTGGAGCCGCGGACGCGGGCCGTGGTGGTGGACGTGGCGCGGGCCGGGACGCTGCCGTCGCTGGTGGTGTACGAGACGCTCAACCACATCCTGGATCCGCGGGGCGTGCGGCAGGATCACGTGTTCATGAGCCGCACCACCGATGCGCAGACCGGCGCGGTGACGGGGGTCAGTATGTCGGGATCGAAGGTCGCCGGCGACGCAGCCGGCGCGATCCTGCTGGTGCCCGATCCGATGGGGGCGACCGGTGGATCGATCTGCGCGACGGTGGACCTCTACCTGGCGGAGGGGATGGAGGCGCCGAAGAAGGTGGTCCTCATGAACCTGATCGTGACGCCGCAATACCTCAAGCGCGTCCAGGCGCGGCACCCGAACGCGATCGTCTACGCGGTGCGGCTCGACCGCGGCCTGTCGCCGCAGGATGTCCTGCAGACGAAGCCGGGCGAGCGGTGGGACGAGGAGAATGGACTGAACGAGCTGCAGTACATCGTTCCGGGGGGCGGCGGTTTCGGCGAGCTCATGAACAACGCGTACGTGTGAGGTCTCAGATGAACATCGCGAGCCAACCGAAAGTGATGATCTCGGAGGAAGCGATCCGGAGTCGCGTCGAGGAGCTCGGAAAAGAGATTCGCGAGAGCCACCAGGGGAAGGAGCTGAAGGTGATCGGCGTGCTGAACGGGTCCTTCGTCTTCATGGCGGACCTGGTGCGCGCGATCGGGCTCGAGCTGTCCTGCGATTTCCTCGGGCTGTCTTCCTACGGCGACGCCACCGAGTCGTCGGGGGTCGTGGCCATCACGAAGGATCTGACCGGGCCGATCGAGGGGCAGCATGTCCTCATCATCGAGGACATCATCGATACCGGGCTCACCATGGCGTACCTGATGGAGAATCTCGCCACACGCAAGCCGGCCTCTCTCCGGATCGCCTCGCTGCTCTCGAAGCCGGCCCGGCGTCGCGTCGAGGTGACGATCGACTACCTCGGCTTCACCATCGAGGATCGCTTCGTCGTGGGCTACGGCCTCGATTACGCCGGGAAGTTCCGGAACCTCCCGTATATCGGCGTGATCGAGTAAGCTCGGAAGCGCGGGGTCGCCCGCAGTGTTCTCGAAGCATGGCAAAGGGAGAAGAGCAGGCGCAGAAGCCGAGGCGCAGGATTCGCGTCGGGCGGATCCTGATCTCGATCGTCCTGCTCGGTTTGCTCGGGGGCGGTGTCTACTTCGCGTCCTGGCTGAACTCGCGCCGTTATTTCCTGGTGGTCGACAACACCGAGGCGCGGATCGCCAAGGGCCGGATGCTGCCGGTCGGTCACGTGCCGTTCGTGCCGGCCGACCCGGGCATGCGCCGCGCGTATGAAGCGATCCCGTTGCCGGGCGGGATGAAGCTCCCGCGGAGCACCACCACCTTCGCCGACCGCATCGAGCTCGACCAAGCGATTCTATCGCCTGCTGCACGATGCCACCGAGTTCACACTCGCCACGGACAACGATCGGACGCCCGAGCTCACGGTCCGGTATCTCGAGCAGATCAAGTCGCTCCCCGGAATCACGGTCCAGCAGCAGCTCGAGGTGGCGACGATGGAGCGGGACGCCCAGTACGTCCGGGCGCGCGGCCTTCAGGAGAACAGCACCAAGAACCTGGAGATCGCCAAGAAGCTGTTCGTCGAGTCGGCTCGCGGGGGTGGGGGCCGTTTTCACGACGGCGAGCTGCGTGCGCGCGTCGTCGACGCAGCGCTCCGTGCATTGAGCGCCGAGGCCCCGCCCGCCCCGCCGCCGCCAGCGCCGCCGCCGCCGCCCCCGCCGGTCCGTTCCAGCACGGTCGCAGCCGTTCCCTCGCCGTAAGGCGTCGCTGAACGGCGCCTCATCTTTCTCGTGTCATTCCTTGTTGATTCCTTCGGCGGAATCGAGGTACCACGCCGCCAACTTTTCGGACCGAGAGGCGAATTTAGATGGCGTCTATCGAAGACAAGGTGAAATCGATCATCGTCGAGCAACTCGGCATTTCCGAGGACGAGGTCAAACCCGAGGCCTCGTTCATCGACGATCTGGGCGCGGACTCCCTGGACATCGTCGAGCTGGTGATGGCGATGGAAGAAGAGTTCGAGATCGAGATTCCCGACGAGGAAGCAGAAAACATCAAGACCGTCGGCGACGCGATCAAGTACATCAACCAGCACAAGCCAGCTTGATCTCAGCGGGTGCTATGAAGAGCACGACGGACAAAAAAGGCCGGCCTCGCGTGGTCATCACCGGCATGGGGATGGTGACGCCGTGCGGGACCGGCCTCGAGAAGACCTGGGCTTCGCTCGTCGAGGGCAAGAGCGGGATCAAACCGATCCAACGGTTTGACGCGTCCGCCTTCGACACGCGGATCGCCGGCGAGATTCACGACTTCGAGCCGGCCGATTGGCTCGACGCGAAGGAGATCCGCCGCAACGATCGCTTCATCCAGTTCGCGCTCGCCGCATGCGACATGGCGATGAAGGATGCCGCCTTCACCATCGCGCCGGCGGAGGCCGAGCGGGTCGGCGTCATCGTGGGCGCCGGGCTGGGCGGGCTCGAGACGATCGAGAAGACGGCAAAGATCCTGTTCGAGCGGGGTCCGAGCCGGATCTCCCCGTTCTTCATCCCGGGCCTGATCGTGAATCTGGCGCCGGGACAGATCTCGCTGAGGGTCGGCGCCAAGGGACCGAACTGGTCTCCGGTGTCGGCGTGCGCCACCAGCGCCCACGCGCTCGGCGAGGCTGCGGAGCACCTGCGCCGCGGGGTCTGCGACGCGGTGATCACGGGCGGCACGGAGGCCACCATCACCGAGCTCGGCGTGGGCGGCTTCAACGCGATGAAGGCGCTGTCGACGCGGAACGCGGAGCCCGAGAAGGCCAGCCGGCCCTGGGACGAGGATCGGGACGGCTTCGTGATGGGCGAGGGCTCCGGCATCCTGGTGCTGGAGACGCTCGAGCATGCGCTGGCGCGAAAGGCCCGGATCCGAGCGGAGCTCGTCGGCTATGGATCGACTGCGGACGCGTTCCACGTCACGCAGCCGGACGGCCAGGGCGCGATCCGTTGCATGAAGATGACGCTGGCGGACGCAGGGATCGAGGCGAACGCCGTCGACTATATCAACGCGCACGGCACTTCGACGCCCGTCGGCGATCTTCAGGAGATCGAGGCCATCAAGGCGGTATTCGCTGCGCACGCGCGGACGGTGTTGGTCTCGTCCTCAAAGTCGATGCACGGCCACATGCTCGGCGCGGCCGGCGCAGTCGAAGCGATCATCGCCACGCTCGCGCTGGAGACCGGCACGATCCCTCCGACGATCAACCTGGATAAGCCGTCGGTGGGGTGTGACCTCAACCTGGTACCCAACCGGGCGCAGAACGCCGAGCTCCACTACGCGCTGAGCAACTCGTTCGGCTTCGGCGGGACCAACGCGTCGTTGCTCCTCAAGAAGTGGGAAGACGCCTAGGCGTCCCCGCGTCCCCTCAGAAACGCATCGCTACGCCCGCCATGATCTTGAGGGCGAAGAGCGGCCGCACGCCGGTCTCGAAGGCCGGGCCGAACTTGGCGTCGAGGGTGACGGCGAGGGGTGGGGTGATGTGAAACTCGGCGACCGGTCCGATCAGGATCGGCATGGCGAGGAAGAAGCCGTCGCCCCGGGCGAGGTCGGCGTCGGCGGCCGTGAGGGCGCCGATCACGATCGGGAAGTCGAGCCCTCCGCCGATGACGAAGCGATCCTCCACCTGAAAGCCGATGACGCCGCTGACCGTGAGCTGGAAGGCGAAGACGCTCGGCTCGAACCCGAAGACCAGTCCGGGATCGCCGCGCAGCGCGATGCTCATGCTCTCGTCGCGGAAGAGCGTGAAGCGGATCGGGACGGCCAACACGATGCTGGGGTGGAAGGCCGCCTTCGGGACCCAGGTCCCGTAGTCGAAGGCGACCAGGCCGCCGATCGAGAAGTCGGGGGTGAGCGTGTAGTGGTACGCGACCCGGGGGAGGCCCGAGAAGCCGAGCTCGGCATGACCGATCGAGCCCGAGCTGGGGATGCCGCCGGCCATGATGTCCCACGACAGGCCACGGACGATCTCGACCGACGTGCTGGGTGGTAGGTCGCCCTCGACCTCCTCTTCTTGGGCTCCTGCGGATCGGACGGCCCCAGTCGCCAGCAGGAAGGCGCAGGCGCTCACGGCAAATCGTTGGATGCTCACGGGAGCTGGAGTCTGCCCAGCCTTGCGCCTGGTGAAAAGACAGACTTATGCTCCCGCGGTCGTGCGTTGCGTCTCAGCCGCGCTCAGCCATGTCGGGATGAAGCGCGACCACAACGAGGACGCGTACTTCAATAACGACGAGCTGGGTTTGTACGTGGTGGCCGACGGAATGGGCGGTCATGCGGCGGGTGAGATCGCCTCGTGGGAGGCCGTTGAGGCCGTCCATGGGATGGTGCGTCGCGGGAAGGACATCATCGACGCGTATCTTCGCCACCCTGCGGAGGACACCGTGGCCTCGCTGCGCCGTCTCCTCGAGAGCGCGATCCAGGCGGCGACGTACATGGTCTTCGGCATCGCCGAGCAAGATCCCACCAACAAGGGAATGGGTACGACCATCACGGCGATGCTGGTCATTCACAACATCGCGGTGATCGGATCGGTCGGGGATAGTCGGGCGTACCTGGTGCGGGGGGATCGGACCTGGCAGGTCACCGAGGATCACACGCTGGTGCAGCTGCAGATGAAGGCCGGGCTGATCACGGCGGATCAGGCGAGAAACTCACCGAGGGGCAACGTGATCACCCGAGCGGTGGGGCCTCGAGACTACGTGCAGGTGGATACGTTCGTGGTGCCGGTGCAGCCGGGCGACAAGTACGTCCTCTGCTCCGACGGGCTGCACGGCTACGTGGACACGACCGAGATCGCGCCGGTGATCGTCGGGCAGCACCTCGAGGGTGCGTGTCAGCGGTTCATCGACATCGCGAACGAGCGCGGCGGCAAGGACAACATCACCTGCGTGCTCGTGCATCTGGTGGCGTGATCAGCGGGCGCCGGTTCGGCCGATGGCCAGCTTGAACGCGTCGCGCGTGGTGCCGGCGGCGGCGTAGCACCAGCGGTGCTCGAGCGAGAGGAGCGTGATGAGCTCGCCGCGCTCCTCCTCGGGGATCGGCGAGAAGTCGAGCGTACTCAGGTGTCCGAAGCGCCGGAGGAAGTCGAGGGCCTGACGGATGGCGGCGTTGTCGCGCTGGAGGCGCCCGCGGGACTCCGCCCAGTCCTCGAGGGCCTCGACCTCGGCCCGAAGGGCGACCAGGTACTTCTGGAGGGGCGTGTGGGTGAGGTCGGTCCCGGCGTCGAGCCGGTAGCGCCGGAGGAGATCGAGGAGGGGCGTCGCTCGATCGACGGTCAGTGTGGGGCGATGTCGCATCACTTGGGTCAGCCTCGCTTCCATGCGCGCCCGGCGGGCCTCACGCGCCTCCCGGGTGGCGGCGCGGCGGGCGCGCCCGGCGGTTCCGTAGATCGAAGTGCGCGGCTCCAAGGTCATCATGTCCCCGCCTCCGAGCAAGCCGTGTGTCAGGGTGGCAGACCGCGAAATGATTGATGGAAGGCGCTGCTCGGGTCGCGTCGACCATGCGGGCAGCGGTTTGGGTGACCACGTGCTTTACAGCTGCCATGTCCCTCCTCCAACGAACGACGTTCGTGATCGGATCTACGAGCAAAGGGGCGGCCAACTTCGAATCGCCTCCGGTTTGTGCGCGCCGCCGCATCGACCGCTTCACGTCTGGGACGCGGATTGGGAATCCGGCGACGCGGATGTCATAGTCACCGGTCAGCCATGGAACGGCCGAACGGAACCAAGCGGCTCACTTACGAGATCCTTCATCAACTCCCGAAGACGGACCTTCATTGCCACCTGGACGGCTCGCTCCGCCTCCAGACGATCCTGGAGCTCGGGGCCCAGAACAAGGTGAAGCTGCCCGCGGACACACCCGAAGGCCTCACCAAGGCCCTCCGGATGGGAGAGGACTGCGGGAGCCTCGAGACCTACCTCGAGGCCTTCGATCTGACGCTCTCCGTCATGCAGACGGAGGAGGGGATCTATCGGGTCGCGTACGAGCTCGGCGAGGACGCCGCCAAGGAGAACGTGCGCTACATGGAGGTCCGGTACGCGCCGATGCTGCACACGCGGCGGGGTCTTCCGCTGCCGAACATCGTCGACGCCGTGGTCCAAGGCCTGCGGGACGCGGAACGGGATCACGGCATCATGAGCGGGATCATTCTGTGCGGGATCCGGAACATGGATCCCGAGGTCTCATTCCGCATGGCCGAGCTCGCGATCGCGTTCAAGCACGCGGGGGTGGTCGGCTTCGATCTCGCGGGCGCGGAGCTCGATCATCCGGCGAAGGATCACGCCGATGCCTTCCACCTGATCCTCAAGAACAACGTCAACTGCACCCTGCACGCGGGGGAGGCGTATGGTCCGGAGTCGATCCACCAGGCGATCCATTTCTGCGGCGCGCATCGGATCGGGCACGGCTGCCGGCTGGCGGAGGACGGCGACCTCCTCAACTACGTCAATGATCATCGGATCGCGCTGGAGATCTGTCCCAGCTCCAACGTGCAGACCGGCGCGGTCGACTCGCTCGAGGCTCACCCGATGCGGTTTTTCTTCGACTACGGCCTGCGCGTCACCATCAACACGGACAACCGATTGATCACGGATACCTCGGTGACCAAGGAGCTGTGGCTTTGCCACGAGCACATGGGCTTCGATCTCGAGGAGATCAAGCAGGTGATCATGATGGGCTTCAAGTCGGCGTTCGTGCCGATGCGGGAGCGGCGCACGTTGCTCCGCCGCGTGGCCGACGAGCTGGAGACGCTCACGCGCGCGCCCGTCCAGCCGGAGCTGGCCGATCTGGCGGAGGAGGGATCCGTGTCTAAAGAAAGCCCTTCTCTGAGAGCACGGACTTGAGCGTGCCCTCGTCGAGACCCTGAAGCAGCACGCCACCCACGTCGATCACCGGAACACCGCTGGGACGGATGCCGGCAGCGGCGGCCTTCTGCGCCAGCTCCTGCTGGGCCATGCGCGACGCCTCGATGTCCTTGTCGACGTAATGCACGCCCCACTGATCCAGGAGGCGTTTGGCCTTCTTGCAGACACCGCACCAGCTGGCGCTGTAGACCACGACCTGGTGGCCGGTGTCGCCGGCGGTGGAGCTGGTGCCGGTGATCTTCGCTTCCAGGCCGTACCGCGAGGCGATCGCCACCGGATAGGTGCCGTCGTCGCGGGCCTTTCGCAGGTCGGCGACGTAGACATAGCGACCGGACTGGCGGGCCTCCGGCGAGAGCGTGAGATCGGTGACGACGACCGCAGCGCGTGCGTCCTCGGGGATCGCGTCGATGGTGGTGGCGGTCTCGAACTTCTTCCCGTCGCTCGAGTAGCTGAACACCATCTCCTTCGCGTCCTTTCGGACCTGGATGGGCGGAGGGGGCTCGGCCGGTTCGGACCCCTTGGTGGCGGGCTCCGCTTTGGGGCAGCCGGCCAAGAGGAGCAGCGTCGAGAACGCCATCCCGGAGCGCATCGCGACGAAACGTTAGTCCGTTGGGCCTCGAGGTAAAAGAGTTGCTGGAAATTTCGCGCCCCCCTATGTCTCTTTCAGAGATGGAGGCGCGCTTCGATGCCTCCTCCCGCACAGAGGTGCTGGAGAGGCTGTTCCGCGAGCCGGCGCCCCGCCGATGGACGGCGAAGCTCGAGGGTGCCGCGGCCGGGATCGCGAAGACGGTCGTGGTGGTCATGCTCGAGGGGCGGCTCGCCGACGCGGTGGCCGGTCCGCGGCGGGGTCTCGACGCGCTGACGGTGCTGGCGCTGGCGGAGGGCGGTGCGCTGGTCGGGGAGGCGATCGCGCCGCCGCCGGGTGACCCGGCGCGCCTCCCCGACGCGGTCGGCCTCTATCGACAGGCCGTCGCCAACGCCGCCGAGGTGGCGCGTCGCATCGCGCCGCTGGGCGGGCTCGGGGCGAAGCCGGTCTCCGATGTCGATCGCCTGGTGGCGGAGCTGAGCCAGATCCCCGACGCCGCCAACGCGGTACTCCGGCTGGTCGACGGGCGCAGCACGACCGCCGCGGTGCTGGGGCGCTCGCCCCACGATCTGACGCTCACGGCGCGCATCCTCGAGCGCCTCTGCGCGTCGGAGGTGGTGATTCCGCCGGCCACCGTCCTGCCCGAGCCGATCGACGAGTCGGGCGAGGTGGTCGTGCCTTCGCCCGACGAGATGGAGGGTGACGCCGTCAACGCCGACGTCCGGCAGTGGCTCGAGGACGAGGAGCCGCCCGCGCAGCTCCTCTCTCCCGATGCGTTTCAGACGGCGTTCGGGGTGGCGCCGGGGCCAGGGACGCGGGCGCCGCTCGAGGCCCCGGCCCGGGTGCGGGCCTCGGTGCCGCTGACGACCAAGCGTCCGGTGAAGCGCGACGAGGACGAGGATTTCTTCCGCGCCGCCGGCGTGCGCAAGACCAGCATGTCGACGTGGATCGTGCTGGCGCTGGCAGGCGTGGCGCTCGGAATGGCGGGCAGTCTGTTCCTCGGAGGCGGAAGGCCGGCCCGGCGGCCGGACTCGGGCGTGGCGGTGGTGATGCCGCGCGACGCGTCGACTTCGAGCGTGACGACGGCGAGCACGACGGAGACTGCGTCGACGGCGATCGAGCTGGTGGACGGACGTCCGCCGATCGCAGGGCCGGACGCGCCCGAGGACGTCAAGCACGCGGAGCGGCTCCTCAACGCGGGTCGCTACTCCGACGCGCGGGCGCTGCTCGATCAGCTGCGCAAGACCCGCGCGAACGACGCGACCGTCTGGATCCTGTCGGGCCAGGTCGAGGTCGACGTGGGGCGCCTCAACGAGGCGAACGGGCTCGCCGATCGCGCCCTGGAGCTGGATCCGAAGAGCTATCGCGCCTGGGTGTTGAAGGGGTCGGTGCTCCAGTTCCTGGGCAGGTTCACGCCGGCGCGGTCGGCCTACGAGCAGGCGATCGCGCTGGATCCGAACCATCCGATGACGCCCGAGATCCAGTCGGTCCTCGAGCAGATGAACAACCTCAATAGGTGATGCGCACCAGCGTCAGGCCGTGCGGATCGGCGGGCGGTGCGGTGGCGCGGCGGTCGCCGGCGGCGGCGAGCTCGAGCAGCCGTTCGTCAGGTGCGCCGCGCTGGGCCTCGCGGATCGCGGTCGAGACCATGATCCGGACCTGACGACGGAGGAAGGCGGCGCCGGAGAAGTCGAAGCGGATCACCTCACGGCCCGCGTCCCGCACGCGGCGCGCGGTGGCGCGGTACAGCGTGCGGACCGTCGACTTGCCGGCGGGCGTGTCGCGCGCGAACGCGCTGAAGCAACGGCGGCCGACCAGGCAGGCGATCAGGCGGTCGACCCGGGCGACGTTGGTCTCGCCGTCCTCGAGCAGATACGTGTAGTGGCGGGCGACGGCGGAGAACTGGGCGTGGAAGCTCTTGCCCATCTCGGCTGTGGACAGCGCCGTCAACTCGCCTTGCGCGACGCCGTCGACGGCCTCGGTGATCGCGTCGAGGTCGAGGGCGCAGAGCGCGGAGAAGGAGACTACCTGACCTTGTGCGCTGACGCCGCGGTCGGTCCGACCTCCGACCCGCAGGTTCAGCCGGCGTTGATGGGACAACAGCAGCGGGTCGAGCGCCTGGTGCAGAACCCCTTCAACGGTCTTTCGCCCGGGCTGCATCGCGTAGCCCCAGAAGGCGGCGCCGTCGTATGCGATGACGATACGGTAAGTATGGCGGGCGCTCACGGTGGAATCGAGGCGGGGCCTCTACCCTCCGTCTCGACCAATGCTACCATCCGAGCGTCGATGTCAGCCCGTAAGCCGCAGGGGATCGCGGAGGACGCGTCCGAGTACGCGGATCTCCCAGACCTCGACCAGGGGACGAAGAGATTGAAGGGCGGCATCGCAGACGATGCGGCGCTGTTCGAGGACATCCTGGAGGAGTCGAGCGAGGCGGCGCGGTCGCTTCAGTCCGACTGGCTCTATCAGCTCGACGGTCACGTGTTCGGACCCCTCAAGCCGAAAGAGCTCCTCGAGATGCTCTACAAGGGGGAGATCAACGCCGAGACGATGGTGGCGGTGGAGGACGAGGAGTTCCGGCCGCTGCGTCGCTACGGGGTGTTTCGGGCCCACCTCCCCAAGGTCCAGACGCGGCATCAGGAGATCGAGACCGAGAAGGCGCTGGAGCGGGCCGAGAATCGCCGCCGGATCGTCCGGCGGATCGGGATGATCGTCACCGCGCTCGGGGTGCTGGGCGCAGGGTCGTACGGGCTGGTGACCTATATCCGGCAGGCCAAAGAGAGGAACGCCCTCGCCAAGAAGAGAGCGGAGGAGGCGTCGCTCAAGCAGCAGCTCGAGGACCTGGAGGCCTCGGTCACGATCGAGCCGCCGCTGACGCCGCTGGTGGAGGAGGAGAAGGAAGACGTCCGCACCGGCAAGAAGCATCGGCGTCGCCGCCGGGGGGGCCGTGCGGTGGCCAGCTTCGGCAGTGGGACCGGCGAGCTCCAGCGCGATGAGATCATGGCCGGCGTGGCCGACGTGTTTCCCGGCTTCAAGCGCTGCATCGTCGAACAGATGCAGCGGGAGCCCGACACTGTCCCAGAGCAGATCATCCTCACCTTCGCCATCGGGAACGAAGGCAAGGCACAGGATGTCAGCCTCAGCGACCGGATCCTGCGGAAGTCTCCGATGCGCGCCTGCATGGTGGCGCAGCTCGCCAAGGCCAAGTGGCGCGCCTTCAAGGGCGAGGTCCAAAACGTGGAGTACCCGATCACGGTCGGGCGCCAGAAGCGGCCCTAACCTTTCACCAGACCAGGGGTTGGGATAGCTTCGATAGCGCCGATGGCCATCACCGTTCCCGAGAAAAAGAGGCTCGGCGAGATCCTCGTCGCGCACGACATCCTCACGCCCGCTCAGCTCGAGTCCGTGATCACGGGCCAGGGCACGTCGATGCTGCCGCTGGGGTCGACCGCCGTGGAGATGCAGCTCGCCAGCGAGCGTGACGTGACGATGGCGCTCGCCGAGCAGTTCGGTGTTCCGGGCGCCCATCTGTCGGCGTCGACGATCTCGACGGAGGTCCTGGGCGCGATCCCGGCCGAGGTGGCGTCCTCGCACTTCTTGCTGCCGATGGCGTTTCAGGGGAGCGCGCTCTTGCTCGCCCTCGCGAACCCGCAAGAGAAGGTGCTGCTCGACGAGATCGCGTTCGCCAGCGGACGCGCGATCCTGCCGTACATCGCGCCGCGCGTACTGCTCGAGCGATCGATCCGGGCCGCGTACGAGGCGCGGCAGAGCGGCGCGCCGTTCTGGGTGGGCGCGGTGTCGTCACACCCGGACGCGCCGCACGTCGAGGTGGTCGAGCCGCCGGTCAAGACGAAGACGCCCATCCCCAAGCCTGCGCTCGATTGGCTCACCGAGCCGCCGAAGCTGGACGACGTCGGCGAGACCAAGCGACCAGTGGTGGCGCCGCGGACGACGGACAAGCCCCTCGTGCTGGCGGTCGACGACGAGATCGAGATCCTCGACATCATCGACAAGGCGCTCTCGCACAAGGGCATGGACGTGGTCCGGGCGACGCGCGGGCGCGAGGCGCTCGAGAAGCTGCAGGCGCACGTGCCGGACATCGTGCTGCTCGACGCGATGCTGCCCGAGATCCACGGTTTCGAGATCTGTCACAAGATCAAGCAGTCGCAGCAATTCAAGCACGTCCCGGTGATCATCATCTCGGCCATCTACACCGGTTGGAACTTCATCACCGACATCAAGCGGATCTACGGCGCGGACGATTACATGGCCAAGCCGTTCCGCGTGATGGAGATGGTCCGAAAAGTAGAGGAGACGCTCGCGAAAGCGCAGGTGCGCCCGCGGTCACCCGAGGTCGCGCAGGCGCACAAGCACGCCGAGCTCCTGATGAAGGAGGCGGCCGAGGCGTTGAAGTCGGGCCGGGTCGACGCGGCGGTGGAGGTGGCGGAGCGGGCGTCCCACGCCGATCCGTTCGATCCTCGGACGCACTTCATCCTGGGGATGGCGCTTCACAAGGCCGGCCGGATCTACGAGGCGATCTCGGTGTATGAGAGGGTGGTCGAGCTCAACCCGGGGCAGTTTGCCGCTCTGAAGAACCTGGCGGTGCTCTATGAGCGCCAGGGGTTCAAGGCCAAGGCGGTCGAGACCTGGATGCGGGCGCTGGAGCAATCACCGAGCGAGCCGGTCAGGCAAACCATTAAGGCCCACCTGATTGACCTCCTCTGATAAACTCGGGCGGCTCGATCGACCGATGGTGAGACAGGAATGAAGTTTCTCTGCGGAAGTTGCCGGACCAAATACCAGATCTCCGATGAGAAGGTCCGCGGCAAGATTCTCACCATCCGGTGCAAGAAGTGTGGGTCCAAGATCCTGGTCCGGGAGTCGCTCAGCAAGAACGCCAGCGGCGGGACCGCGGTCGCACCCGTCGCCGAGGAGGAGCAGCCCAGGGCCGCGGAGATCGGGGGTCAGAAGTCGGTCTCGATGGCGGGCAAGGCGGGGGGGTCCGCGGCGCTCGCCTCGGCCTTCGAGGTCGCGATGGGCGGGGGTCCGGCCGAGGCCGACGACATGCCGACCAGTATCGCGCCGGTACCGGCGAACCTCGATCACGCCGGGGTCGAGTGGTACGTCGCCATCGACGGCGAGCAGTTCGGGCCGTACGCGTTCGCTGAGATCGTCCGGCGGATCGTCGGCAAGGAAGTGGTCGGGCGGCACTACGTCTGGCACGACGGCATGGACAACTGGCTGCGGGTCCGGGACGTCAAGGACCTCGCGCCGTACCTCCCGCAGGATCGGAAGAAGCCGCCGCCGCCGCCGCCGCCGGTCTCCGGAGAGCATCAACACGAGGACGAGACGATCGCCGCCGGTCCGGGGGCCGAGATCGTCGATTTGTCGCTCCGGCGAGCCGAGCGCGATCGCCACAAGTCCCCTCGGCTCGAGCGAAGCGAGGAGAGCGCGCGGGCGGAGGCGCCGAAGACGGACACCACCACCGAGCGGGCCGAGCAGCTCGACAACGTCCTGAACGAAGCCCTCGGGATTGAGGGCGAGGGCAAGACCACGCAGGCGGAGCCCGAGCGCGCGGTCGCGGTCTCGGTGACCGCGCGGACGAGGGAAGGGCAGGCGGAGCCGTCGATCGACGATCTGCTGGCCTTCGAGGCGAAGGACGACCTCTTCGCCGGCGTTCCCCGAGCCGAGGACGACGTGCAGCGCGAGTCGACGCGCTTCTACGTGGCGGCCGCAGGCGTCAACGCACGCAAGTCGAAGAACAAGGTCGCGATGGTGCTCGGCGGCGTGATGGTGATGGTGTTGCTCGGCTTCACGGGGGCGTGGGCCGGCGGCATCATCCGGATCGAGATCCCGGGCATCGGCAACCCCTTCGCGGGGCCGAACGGCAAGAGCTTGTTCGCCGCCGACGACGAGGAGGTCGCCGATGAGGATCCGGAGCTCATCAAGGGCCTCCTGACAGAGGAGCAGAAGCGGGCGGCGGCCAAGCGGAAGCGGACGCGGCGCTCCAAGGGACCGACCGGCTTCATCGACGACGGTCACGCCGACGGCGTGGGTGGTACCCGCGGCGACGACGCCGAATCGGTCAACCTCGAGCTCGGCGGAAGCGGACCCGGCGTCGGCAAGCTGCCGCAGGCCAAGCTGCCCGAGTCGGGCATCGAGGACGTGCCGGTGGACGGTGGTGAGTCGCTGTCGCAGGACGTGATCACGAAGGTGGTCAACGCCCGCAAGCGATCCGTGCTGATCTGCTACCAGCAGTCGCTCAAGGGGCAGGAGGACCTGCGGGGCAAGCTCGAGATCCGCGTGACGGTCGATCCGAGCGGCAAGGTGCGGAGTGCGACCGTCGAGACCAGCGCGTTCAAGGGGAGCAAGCTCGGTCGATGCATCGCCGGCAAGATTCAGGACTGGCGCTTCCCCACCTTCTCGGGCGACACGCAGCAGATCCTGGTGCCGTTCGTCCTCGAGAAGGGCAACGAGTACTGACGCGCTGTCGACGCTCGACTTCTTCGGTAGAGTCTTTCGGTGGCGATCTCCAAGGCCGCCGAGCTCTTCGAGCGCGCCTCGCTCGGGCTGGATCGAGGTGAGGGGGAGGCGGCGTGTGGGTTGATCGATCAAGGGCTGGACCTCGATCCCAACAGTGAGCGGGGACGCCAACTGCTGGAGCATGTGCTCCGGCGCGCGGGCCGCTTCGAGGAGCTGCTCGAGCGCCTGGTGCGGATCGCCCAGCGTGCTGACCGAGGATCACGGGCCTCGGCGCTGAAGGACGCGGCGCGCCTGGCGGCGGGGCCACTCTCGGATCCCGCGCGGGCGCTGGAGCTGTACCGCGAGAGCCTCCGTGTGATCGATGACGACGCGGTCCTGGTCGAAGCGGTCTCGCGCGGCATTCGCCATGGGTTCTTCGACGTCTCGTCCCGGTTGCTGCCCGCGATCGAGCCCGGGCTGCGGGCCGAGCGCTTTGCTCGCGTGGCGGCGCGCGCGATCGAGCGCGGTGATGCGCGCGCGGCGCTCGAGTGCCGCGCGGCCGCGTTCGCGGATACACCCACGCGCGAGGGGTTGGACGCGCTCGACTCGATCCTGACCGAGCGCGCCGACGAGGAGGCGCGCGCCGAGGCGCTGGCGCGGTACGCCAACCGGACGACGCCGCCCGAGGTCGCGTTCACCACGCCCTACCAGGACGGCGAGAGCGGGGAGGCCGCCCGGACGGCGGTCATCCCGCGAAGCCATGGCGGCGAGAGGGCCTCTACGGAGGCGATCCTGGAACAATCGCGACGGGTGTCGACGGCGTGCGCGGATCAGGCGATCCTGACCCGCGGGCTCACCGCCATGGGAGACCAAGAACATCGGACCGACCAAGAGGAGGTCGCGACCCACGGCTGGGACGAGGACATCCTCGCCGGCAACACGAGCGATCAGGTTCACCAAATCGCCGACGCGGTGGGCGCGCTGGTGGACGAGCGGGCGCGAGGCTCGCTGTTGTCGAGGCGCATCGATCCGATCGAGCCGAACGTCCCGCCGCTCGAGGACACGGTGGGCGATGGGGTGCCGCTCGGTCCCGCGGAGGCGGTGCAGCTCCATCTGAGCGCCGGCGACGTCGAATCCCTGGTGGAGCGGATCCAGGACGCGGTCGATCGGGAAGAGGAGATCGATCGGGCCACCTGGCTGCGGGCCGGGCGCTTCCTCGGCGCGATCGGACGCGCGGTGGAGGCGCGCCAATGTCTCCTGCATGCAATCGGAGAGCGCACGGTCTGGGATCGGGCCGCGGCGCGGGCGCTCGCGGCGCAGGGTGATCATCGCGAAGCTGCGCGCGCGCTGGCAGCCACCGAGGCGCCGACCGAGGCCGAAGACCTGGCGTGGATCGGTGAACGCTATCTCGCAGACGGTGACGATGCCGAGGCGACGCGCTGGTTCGAGCGCGCCCAGAGCGCCGAACCCAGCAACGCGGTGGTCGCCGCGCGGCTGCTCGAGCTGAGCTCGCGGGCGCACAAGGACGAGCGGGTGGAGGCGCTGCTCTCCGCGCACGCCTCGTTCGTATCGCCGGTCTGGCATCTGGCGGTGGCGCGCGCACAACGGCGCAAGGGAAGGGCACCAGAGGCCAAAGAGGCGGTGGAGCGGGCGCTGGCGACCGACGCCTCGCTGCTCGAGCCGGCCATGCTTCTGTTCGATCTGGGGCGCGAGCAGGCCGAGGACGGCTGGATTGATCGCGCTCTCGCCGAGATCCGGATCCGGGCGCTCGAGCGCGGGGAGCGGTCGCGCGCGTTCGTCGCGGCGGGCTTGCTGGTGGCCCGCGGGGCCGCCTCGGAGGACGACCGGCTGACGTACGAGGCGCTCCGGATCGATCTCTCTTCGGCGCCTCGCGCCACGCTGCCGGCGGGCTGGGCCGACGGATGGTTGATCCAGGTCGAGGGGTCGGCGGCCGAGGTGACGTTCGACGAGAAGCGGAGCCGCGCCGTCGATCTGGAGCCGGGGCTACTCGACGCGCTCGAGGCGGCCGAAGGCGTGTGCGGCGTGGCCGACGTCCGAGTGGTGGCGCTCTGGGGCGAAGGGCCGCCGGCCGCGGTCTGGGACGATCCCGCGCGGATCGGGTTTCAGCAGCAGGAGCTGGTGCGCTGGCTGCCGAAGGCGTTCCGCTTCGAGGTGGGGCGCGCGCTGGCGGCGCTGACGGAGCCACGGCTGCGCGGCGGGCTGGTCGACGCCCAGCTCACCGCCGAGGGCACGGTGGTGCTGCTCGATCGGGCCGGACTCTTGGTGGCGCAAGATCCGGTGCAAGTGCTCGAGTCGATCGGAGTGAAGACACCGAGGGGACGTGCGCTGACGGCGTTCGCCGTGTCCGACGAGCTGTTCGGGCTGTGGGCCCGGATCGGGCTCGGGGTGGATACCGCCGAACACCACCGTTGCCAAACCGCCGCCGAGCGCCTAGAACGCGCCCGAACGCGTGTTTTTGGCTCGAGTCATCGGCACCGTCGTCGCGAGCACGAAGTATCCGGGCCTCGAGGGCGTGAAGCTGCTCGTGGTGCAGGGGCTGGACCGCGAGGGGCGGGCGACCGGCGGGCCGCAGGTCGCGTGCGACTACGGCGTGCGTGCGGGCCGCGGGGATCGGGTCTACTGCGTGAGCGCGCGCGAGGCTTCCCACGCCATGCCCGAGCGGTTCGTCCCCGTGGACGCAGCGGTGGTCGCGATCGTCGATCGGGTGGATCGGTAGTCGAGCATGATCCTGGGACGCGTCACCGGCACCGTGGTCGCGACGATCAAGCACGAGGCCTACGCGGGCCGGAAGGTGCTGCTGGTGCAGCCGATCGATGAGCGCGGGAAGGACCTGGGCGCCGAGCTGATCGCCGTGGACAGCGCGCAGGCCGGGATTGGTGACACGGTCCTGGTGCTCCGGGAGGGTAACGGTGTCCGCCAGATCCTGTGCGGCGACATCACCGCCACGCTCCCGATCCTCGAGACGATCGTCGCGATCGTCGACCAGGTGCACGTCCGATGACCAGCCACGCGCAGCTGAGGCGCGAGGTCGCTCGCTACAGCTCGCTGATCCACGATGCCGGCTGGGTTGCGAACCACGACGGCAACGTCTCGCTTCGGGAGGGGGCGCGCTTCTTCATCACGCCCACCGGCGTCAGCAAGCGCGAGTGTCTGGCCGACACCATCGTGGAGTGCGACGCGCACGGCAAGCCGCTGTCGCGGGGTCGCCCACCGAGCGAGGTGTCGTTGCACGTGGGGGTGTTCGAGGCGCGGCCCGATGTCGGCGCGGTCGTCCATGCGCATCCGCCGTACGCCTCCGCGTTTGCGCTGGTGGGGCGGAGCCTCGAGCCGATCGCGATGCCCGAGGTCATGGTCTCGCTCGGGGAGCGGATCCCGCTCGTGCCCCTGTTCGTGCCCAAGGATCCGGCGGCGGCGGGGGCGGTGGGCGGCGCGATGAAGGGCGCCGACGCAGCGCTCCTCTCGGGGAACGGTGCGATCACGGTCGGTCCCGATCTGGAGACCGCGTACCTCAGGATGGAGGTGCTCGAGCACTACGCCAAGATCCTGACCCTCGCGCGCGGCGGCGTCGGAGAGCCGGCACCGCTGCCGGAAGCGGCGCGGTCGAAGTGCCTGGAGTTGCGCAAGGCGGCGGGCCTTCTGCGGGAGCCACCGCCGGCCGCCGTGGCGGGCGACATTCGCCGGGTGGTTCTGGAGGAAGTGCGCCGCGCGCTGGGAGATGAGAAGTGAGCGAGATCGATCGGATTGTCGACATCATCACGGAGCGGGTCGAGGCCGAGCTGCGAAGCCGTCTCGCGGGCGCGGGCTCCCCAGCGGGCACGCGGAGCGCGCAGCGAGCCCCTGCCAGCGGAGTCGGGTGCGAGGGCTTCGGGGGGCCGGTGGCCCCGTGCACGACGTGCCCGGCCAACGGCGTCTGCGACGGCAAGACGGTTATCGGGAGCATCAACCTGGGCGCCCAGCGCGTCGGCGCCGAGGGGAAGGTCGAGGCCGCACCCTGCAGCCACGTCGCGCCCTTGATCGATCACACCATCCTCAAGCCCGAAGCGACCAAGGAGGAGCTCAAGCAGGTCTGCGACGAGGCCCGGCGCTACGGATTCGCGACCGTCTGTGTGAACAGCGCGAACATTCCGTTCGTGTCGCGGCAGCTGGCCGGGAGCGGCGTCAAGCCGATCGCGGTGGTCGGCTTCCCGCTCGGGGCGGCCTCACCCAGCGCGAAGGCGTTCGAGACCAAGGAGGCGATCCGCGCGGGCGCACAAGAGATCGACATGGTCATCAACATCGGCGCCCTCAAGTCCCGCGATCTCGGCTACGTGCTCGAGGACATCAGAGCGGTGGTGGGCGCAGCCGGCAAGGTCCCCGTCAAGGTGATCATCGAGACCTCGAAGCTCACCGACGCCGAGAAGATCATGGCCTGCACGCTGGCGGCGGCGGCGGGCGCGGCCTTCGTGAAGACCTCCACCGGGTTCGCGGGCGGCGGAGCGACGCCCGAGGATGTCGCGCTCATGCGATCCACGGTCGGGGAGGATGTGGGCGTGAAGGCGTCCGGTGGAATCCGAACGATCGACGACGTGGAGCGGGTCATCGCGGCGGGCGCCAACCGCATCGGCGCGTCGGCGTCGGTGGCCATCGTCCAGTGTGTGCGGCCGGAAAAGGGCAAGACGCCGAGAGGCTACTAGGCGCGGCCCGGAACGGATTGGCTCCGCCGGGAACAACTTGGCTCTCGGATCCGGCCGATTCCCGAGAATACAGGTTGGTCGTGTTCTTGCTGAGGTTTGGGCTCAATGCGTCATTCTTCAGAGACCGGCAACGCGTAGCAGAGCGCTGACGACGTCAGCCTCTGCCTCCTGCCCTTGAACCTGCTCTTCTGCTTGCTCTTGCCCGACCTCTCGGTCGCGGGGCGCGCGAGGGTCCTCACCGGGCGGCGTCGAAGTCGAGCGGGTCGCGGAGGCTCCGTTCACGGCTCTCGGTGCGGAAGGCGGCGGCGATGTCGATGCCGAACAGCACGCCCCCTCGCCCGAGGTCGATGGAGACGAACAGGGCGGGATCGAGCCCGAAGTGGCCGCGGAGCCCGAGGGTGAGACGGACGGGTGTGTCGAGGTCATGGCCGTGGAGCGGATCGCCCGCGATCTGGACGGAGCTGCCCACCTCGAGGAACGGCTCGAGGGCGTCGATCGGCCGCACGGCGATCCGTCCCGCCCAGCCCAGGAGCATGAGGAAGTCCGCCGCTTCGTCCGCGGTGACCGCCGGCGTCAGGCCGAGCTCGAGCTCGGCGGTGACGATGCTGATGGAGAAGTCTGCGTGGCCGCGGAAGCCAAATGCGGCGGTGCGCTCGAGGAAGAGCTCCGGGTCGTACGAGCAGATGTCACGGACCAGCGCGATGCGGTCCGCCTCCTCGTCGCGATTCTCGAAGCCCCGCGCCGTGGGAGCGTACAGGTCGAACGCCCCGCCGACGCCCAGCCGCGGCGCGGCCGGATCGTCCGTCTTCTTTGGATTGAAGAGGATGACCGTGCCGCCCTCTACGCCGATGTGGATGTTCCCCAGGAAGAGCTGATCGTTGCCGGGTTTCGGCGCGTCCAGCCCGAACGGGAGGCCGAAGCTGATCCCGAGGCCCTCGATGATCCGTACCACTGCGTTGGCCTCGAACGTGGTGAGGGCGCTGTCGCTGAAGGTCTTGCGATCGTCGGTGAAGGTAAAACGCGTCGTCAGGTGAAAGCGCGTTCGAGCGGTGGGATCGAGCAGCTCGGTGGAGATGTTGGGCGCGCGCACCCCACGGATTCCGCCCTCCTCGAGCAGGTTGACGTCCTGCGCGAGGGCAGCAGAGGGGACGCCCAGTAGCCAGCAGAACGACAGCAAGGTGGCTTGCCGCATCGCGGCGCAGCATAGCCGCTTCCCCGCCTTGATTCGAGGGCTGGAACCTGATCTTTTAGCCCGCGATGCGCGCCGTCGATCTGATCCGTAAGAAGCGAGACGGCGGGGAGCTCGGCGCTGCCGAGGTCACCTGGCTGATCGAACAATACACGGCGGGGAACGTCGGCGACGATCAGCTGGCCGCGTTCTCGATGGCGGTCTTCTTTCAAGGCATGAGCGCCGGCGAGCTGGCGGCGCTGGTCGAAGCGATGATGCGCTCGGGCGACGTGATCGATCTGTCGGGCGTGTCGGGCGTGAAGGTCGACAAGCACAGCACCGGCGGCGTGGGTGACAAGATCTCGATCTGCCTCGCGCCCCTGGTCGCCGCCTGCGGGGTGCCGGTGCCGATGATCTCGGGCCGCGGCCTCGGGCACACCGGCGGAACGCTCGACAAGCTCTCCGCGATCCCTGGGTTTTCCGTCGATCTGTCGACCCAAGCCTTCATCGAGCAGGTGCGCTCCATCGGGATCGCGCTGATCGGGCAGACCTCGCGGCTGGTGCCGGCGGACAAGAAGCTCTACGCGCTGCGAGACGTGACCGCGACCGTCGAGTCGATCCCGCTGATCGCGGCGTCGATCATGTCGAAGAAGCTGGCCGAGGGGATCGATGCGCTGGTGCTCGACGTCAAGACGGGATCGGGCGCGTTCATGAAGACGTTCGACGAGGCGAAGACGCTCGCGACCACGATGATCGGGATCGGCGAGCGCATGGACCGCGAGGTGCGGGCGCTGATCACGGACATGGGCCAGGTGCTGGGGCGTGCGGTCGGCAATGCGAACGAGACCTGGGAGGCGATCGAGGTCCTCCAGGGGGGAGGGCCACCGGACGTGGTGGAGCTGACGATCGAGCTGGGCGCCGAGATGCTGGTGCTCGGAGGCGAGGCGCGCGCGCCCGAGGAGGGCCGCAACAAGATCAGGAAGGCGATCACGGACGGCAGCGGCCTCGAGAAGCTGGCGCGCTGCGTGGAGGCGCAGGGCGGCGATCCCGCCGGGATCGGGGGGCGCGATCGAATGCCGGTGGCGAAGCACGAGACCGAGGTCGGCGCGGTGCGCGGGGGTGTGGTCTCGGCGTTCGACACGGAGGCGATCGGACGCGCGGCAATGATCCTGGGTGCGGGACGGGCGACCTCGACCGATGTCGTCGATCTCTCGGTGGGGTTCGACATGATGGTTCGTCGCGGCGATCGGATCGATGCGGGCCAGCCGATCGCGCGGGTGCAATACAACGACGCGGAGCGGTTGGCGGCAGCGGCGCCGGTGCTGCAGGCCGCGCTGGTCACGAACGAACAAGCGCCGGCCGAGATGCCGCTGGTCCGTGCGCGATTGGGAGGTGATCGGTGAGCAGCGTCGATCAATCGGTGGCGATCCAGCGCGCGGTCGACTTCGTGAAGAGCGCAGCGCCGGATTTTCTACCCCAGGCCGGGCTGGTGCTTGGCTCCGGGCTGGGGGCGGTCGTCGATGCGATGCAGGTGGTGAAGCGCTTCCGCTACGAGGACGTCCCCAGCTTCCCCCGCTCCACCGTCGAGGGCCACGAGGGCGAGCTGGTGCTCGGCACGCTCGACGGCACGCCGGTGGCTTGCATGCGGGGCCGGGTGCATCTGTACGAGGGGTACGCGCCGCGCGAGGTGGTGTTCCCGACGCGCGTGCTGGTCCGTCTCGGCGCCTCCAGCTTGATCGTCACGAACGCAGCCGGCGGCATCAACCCCGACTGGAACGAGCGCGAGCTCATGCTGATCACCGATCACCTGAACCTCACCGGGACCAACCCGCTGCTCGGGCCCAACGACGACGGCCTCGGGCCGCGCTTCCCGGACATGAGCGACGCCTACGATCCAGAGTATCGCGAGATCGCGGTCGAGGTCGCCGAGTCGCTGGGCATGGAGATCCGCGAGGGCGTGTACGCCGGGTTGCTCGGCCCCTCGTACGAGACGCCGGCGGAGGTCCGCATGCTGGGGATGCTGGGCGCGGACGCGGTCGGCATGTCGACGGTCCTCGAGGTGGTGGCGGCGCGGCATATGGGGGCCCGGGTCCTCGGCATCTCTTGCATCTCCAACAAGGCGGCCGGGTTGGCCGATCAGCCGCTCTCTCACGAGGAGGTGAAGGCGGCCGGAGACGCGATGGCCCACCAGATCACGGCGCTGGTCCGGGCCTTCGTGAAACGGATCTAGACGGACGGGCGCGACATGTAGGATGGTCCGGCCGCGTCATGACCCCCCGGCCTTTCCTCTTCGTCCTCCACAATCACCAGCCCGTCGGCAACTTCGAGCACGTCTTCGCGGACGCCTACGAGCGCTGCTATCGGCCGGTCACGGATCTGATCGAGCGGTTCGAGGCGGTGAAGGTCGGCCTGCACTTCTCGGGTCCGCTGCTCGAGTGGATCAAGCAGCACCGGCCCCCGTACCTCGAGCGCCTCCGCGCGCTGGTCGAGCGGGGACAGGTCGAGATCCTGGGCGGCGGCTTCTACGAGCCCATCCTCTCGGTGCTCCCCGATCATGACGCGATCGGTCAGCTCGAGATGATGGCCATGTTCTGCGAGCGGCACTTCGGGACACGGCCGCAGGGCATGTGGCTGGCCGAGCGCGTCTGGGATCCCGATCTGCCGCGGATCCTCTCGCAGGCCGGCATCCGCTACACGCTCCTCGACGACTCCCACTTCCGCGCCGCTGGCGTGCCGGAGGATCGGATTGCCGGCTATTACGTCACCGAGAAGGCCGGGCACTCGACGTCCATCTTCCCCATCGACAAGGGGCTCCGCTACCGGATCCCATTCGCCCCTGCGCAAGAGGTCGTCGACTACCTGGCACAGCACGACGGCGGCCCGTCCGCGACCTACGGCGATGACGGAGAGAAGTTCGGCCTCTGGCCGGACACGTACGACTGGGTCTTCGAGAAGAAGTGGCTGGAGACGTTCTTCTCCGGAATCGCCGAGGCGCAGGCGCAGGGGAGGGTGCGGACGGTGCTCCCCTCCAAGTACCTCGACGAGGCCCCGCCGATGGGACGGGTCTATCTGCCGAACGCCTCCTACGAGGAGATGATGGAGTGGGCGCTGCCGGTCGAGGGCATGAACAAGCTCCACGACCTCCGGGAGCAACTGAAGCAGCGCGGTGAGTACGAGATTCTACGGCCCGTTCGTGCGCGGCGCCATGTGGCAGAGCTTCCTCGCCAAGTACCCGGAGGCGAACCAGATCCACAAGAAGATGCTGTACGTGTCGTCGCGGCTCCAGACTGCGATGGACGAGGCGATCAAGAAGGGCGGCGACGACGGCATCCGGGGCGAGGCGGCCAATCTTCTGGGCACCGCGCAGCGCGAGCTCTATCGAGGGCAGTGCTGCTGCGCCTACTGGCACGGTCTGTTCGGCGGGCTCTATCTCAACTACCTCCGGCACGCGCTCTACGAGTCGCTCCTCAAGGCGGAGGTGATCCTCGATCGGCTCCAGCAGGGGACGTCCGACTGGGTGGCGTACGAGGAGGAGGACGTCGATCTCGACGGGCGCCAGGAAGTGGTCCTCTCGAACCGCTCGCTCAACGCGTACGTGGCGCCGCATCGGGGCGCCGCGCTGTTCGAGCTCGACTGGAAGCCGAGTCACTTCAACCTGACCAACGTCTTGACCCGCTGCGAGGAGGGCTACCATCGCTTCGCCAAGGGCAGCCACGACACGAGCGGCGGCGGTACGCCGAAGACGATCCACGACGGGGTGCGGGTCAAGGAGACGGGCCTCGAGCGCTACCTGGTCTACGACGACGTCCCGCGCTGGTCCTTGATCGATCGCTTCTTCTCCCCGGACCTCACGCTGGACGGCTTCAAGAACCGCACGGCGAAGGATCGGGGTGACTTCGCCGCCGGAGACTTCTCGGTGGTGGAGGTCGGTGTCGATGAGCGCGGCAAGACCGGCGCCACGCTGATCGTCGAGCGCACCGGACGCGTGGCCGAGCAACCCGTGAGGGTGCGGAAGAGCTATCTGCTCGCCATGGATGGCGGCGATCTGGGCGTGCGGTGGGAGATCACGAACCTGGGCGAGTCTCCGCTGTCGGTGGCCTTCGGGAGCGAGCTCAACTTCAGCCTCCTCGCCGGCAATGATCCGTCGCGCTACGTGCGCATCAACGGCGGCGACACCCAGCACGCGCTGGAGACCGAGGGCGTGACGGAGCGCTTCGAGCGCGCCGAGCTGGTCGACCAGTGGGCCAAGCTCCGCCTCACGCTCGAGGCGAAGGGTGGGCCCCGAATGCTGCGGCACGCGATCGAGACCGTCTCCCAGTCCGAGAGCGGGCTCGAGCGGACCTACCAGGGGACCTGCTTCTTCCCGCTGTGGAGCCTCGAGCTTCCGCCGAACCAGACGAAGACGGTGGAGCTCCGGTTGATCGCGGGCGCGCTGTGAGCGAGGTCCGCCGCGATCCCGTCACCGGACGCTGGGTGATCGTCGGCGAGTGGAGCGACGCGCGCCCCGGATCGGTCGATCTGGGAGCGTCGGCGGTGGCGGTGGCGGACGCGCCCGGAGCGGTGCTCGATCGACGCATTCCGGTGGATCGGGATCGGGGCACCATCTTCGAGCGCATGACGGCGGCCGGCCAGCACGAGGTTGTGCTCGAGCACGCAGAGCCGGGCACCTCGATGTCGGAGTATCCGGTCCAGCGGATCGCGGAGATCCTGATCATGTGGCGGGAGCGGATGAGGGCGTTCGCGGACGACAAGCGGTGGCGCCAGCTGGCGGTGGTGAAGAACCACGGCGCGGCTGCGGGCGCGCGCTACCTGCAGCCGGCCAGCGAGATCTTCGCCTTGCCGTTCGTGCCGCAGACCGTCCGCGAGAAGATGATGGCGCTCGCCGGCTACCACCGAAAGACCGGGAGCTGCCTCTTGTGTGATTCTGATCCGCGCCGAGCGGGCCGACAAGACCCGGCTGGTCGCCGAGAGCGTCCGGCACGCGGTGCTCTCACCGTATGCAGCGCGCGCGCCCTTCGAGACGATGGTCCTCCCGAAGGGCCACCACGGCGGGCTCGAGGTGGAGAGCGACGAGGAGCTGGGCGATCTGGCGGACCTGCTAAGCCGGCTCTTGCGCGCGCTCGAGGAGGTGCTGGAGCGGCCCGCGTATCAGCTGGTGCTCTGGACCGCGCCGCTCGACGCGGGGGCCGACCTCGCGCAGTTTCACTGGCACCTCGAGGTGCGGCCGCGGCTCCCCATCGCGGGCGCGCTGGCCGAGCTCCTCGACTTCAACCCGGTGCCGCCCGAGCAGGCGGCCCAGGCGCTCCGCGAGGCGCTCGCCCCATCGTCGTGAGCGCGGTCGACTGGATCATCCGGAGCTCGCTCTCGATCGTCCGCCGTCTCTCCGACGACACGCTCCGCGGCGGCGCGCGCGCCGTCTTCTCCCGCTCGTGGCGGTCCTTCGAGCGCGCGATCGATCAGCCGCGCGAGCTCCAGACCGCGCGGCTGCTCGCCCTCGTCGCCCGCGCCCGCGAGACCGCCTTCGGGCGCGAGCACGGCTTCGCCGACATCCGCTCGCTCGAGGATTATCGGGCCCGGGTGCCGATCCGGGGCTACGAGGCGCTCGAGCCCTACCTGATGCGGATGGTGGCGGGCGAGGAGGGGGTCCTGATCCCGGATCGCCCGTACTTCTTCGGACGGTCGAGCGGGACGACCGGGACGCCGAAGTACATCCCGGTCACCCCGATGTATGTCGCCGAGTACCGGCGGCCGCGCCGGGTGTGGGCGCGCCAGGTGATGCAAGCGTTCCCGGGGCTGGTGCGCGGGAAGTTCCTCACGATCCACAGCCCGCGCATCGAGGGGCGCACGCCGGGCGGGGTCGCGTTCGGATCGGTGACGATCGGCCTTCAAGGCGAGCGGAGGCTGGCCCGGGCGGCGGAGGGCGTGCCCTTCATGGAACCGTCGCCCAAGAGCGTGTTTCTGCTCGAGGACTTCGACCTCAAGTACTACGTGATGCTTCGACTCGCCGCGCAGGTCGACGTGTCGCTGGCGGCGGCGGTGAATCCGTCGACGCTGGCGCTGTTCGCGAAGAAGCTCGACGCGATGTCCGAGCGGCTGGTGCGCGATCTGCGGGCGGGCACGCTCTCGGGGATCGAGACGCTGCCCGAGCCGGCGCGGACGGAGGTGTCGCGGCTGCTTCGGTCGGACGCGCGGGCGGCCGATCGGATCGAGGGCTCGCGGCGCCAGCACGGCCGGGTGGTCGCCACGGATCTGTGGCCGAACATCGCCGGCCTCCTCTCGTGGAAGGGCGGGAGCGCGCCCTTCTATCTGTCCCAGCTGGAGGCGCTCTATCCCGACAAGAAGGTGATGGATTACGGCTATCTGGCGACGGAGGGCGGCTTCTCGATCCCGCTGTCGCCGGAGGGTGCCGCCGGAGTGGTGGCGGTCGGCGGGCACGTGCTGGAGTTCCTCCCGGAGGCCGGCGGCGAGACCGCGTACCTGGCGGACGAGCTGGAGGTGGGGCGGCGGTATCGCGTGGTGATCACCGGCTGCCACGGGCTGTACCGCTACGACATCAACGACGTGGTCGAGTGCGTGGGGTACCTGGGGAAGACGGCGGAGATCGTGTTCGTCCACAAGGGTGGCAACATGTTGAGCATCACCGGAGAGAAGGTCGGCGAGCGCCATGCGGTCGACGCCGCGCACGCCGCCGAGCGGGAGACCGGGATCCCGATGGCGGGATTCTCGGTCACGGTCGAGCTGGTCAATCCGCCGCGCTATCTCTTCGGCGTGGAGCCGGCCCGCCCGATCGACGACGCCGAGGCCCGCGGCTTGCTGGCGGCGTTCGAGCGGGGACTGGCATCGGTCAACATGGAGTACGACGCGAAGCGGAGGTCGATGCGTCTCGGATCGCCGAAGCTGGTGGTGTTCGTGGAGGGGGCCTTCGAGCGGGAGCGGGCGCGGCGGGTCGCGGAGGGGGCGCCCGACAGCCACGTGAAGCCGCCGCATCTGGCGCAGGATGCGTCGCTGTTCGAGCGGCTCGGTGTGGCGCGCACGATCGAGGCATGAAGCAGATCAGAGCCATCTCGTTCGACATGGACGGGACGCTGTATCGGGTCTCGCGCCTGCGCGTCGCGTGGCGGCTGCGCCTCGAGCGCGGGCTCTTGCTGGCGCTGCTGGCGGCGCGGGAGAAGATCCGCCACGAGCCGCCGTTTCCCGATCGCGCGGCGCTGTATCGACGCGAGGCCGAGCTGGTGGCGCCGTCGTTCCGGCTCACGACGGAGGAGGTCGTGTCGCGCCTCGACGATCTCCGAGCGGCGATGCCGGGCGCGCTGACGCTGGGCGCACGGCCGTATCCAGGCGTGGTGTCGGCGCTCGAGGCGGCCCACGCGCGCGGTCTCCGGATCGCGATCCTGTCCGACTACGATCCGGTCGAGAAGCTCGCGCACCTGGGGCTCGAGCACCTGCCGTGGGCGGCGACGATCGCGGCCGACGCGCTGGGCGCGCTGAAGCCCCATCCGCGCCCCTTTCTCGAGCTCGCCGGTCAGCTCGGATGCGAACCGGGCGAGGTTGTCCATGTGGGTGATCGGGAGGACCTCGACGTGGAAGGCGCGCTGGCTTCCGGCATGCGCGCCTGGCGCATCGCATCAAAGCGACGCGTGGCGTCGCGTTCGGAGCGTGTCTTCTCGAGGTATACCGTCGATCTCTTTGCGCGCCTCGCAGGATGATTGCGAACCCAGAGGAAAAGGTATACGGCCAACCCTATGCAGCGTTTCTTCAGCATGATCATCATCTTCGGCATCCTGGTGGTCGGCGGTGGGTATCTCTACATGCAGAAGTCCGGCGAGGAGGCCAAGCAGGAGGTGATGGACAAGCGCGCCGAGGCGCGCCGCACCTTCGCAGACAAGGCCCGCGCCGCCGCGCGAGAGGACGACAACGGAGACTACGTCCGGGCGATCTCCGCCTCCATCAAGTCCTACGACGAAGAGCTGAAGAAGCGCGTCTACGCGAAGCGTGAGGAGCTCCGCGATCCGGCCGGCTACGAGAAGGAGGTCGACAAGCAGTTCAAGGACGGCGCCATCAAGGAGGTCCAGCACAAGTCGATGCTGGAGGGCTACAAGATGGTGCGCGAGGCCTACGACACGCTGATGGCCGCGAGCTGGAAGCCGATCCTGAGCGCCAAGGGGGGCGGTGAGACGCGGCTCGACATCTACGAGATGCACCGCGGCCGCGACGACGAAGGCAACCCGATCCTCGAGGGCAAGTTCTTCTTCTGGGGCATCGAGGACACCACTCACATGACCTGGGGCCAGCTCGCGCTGCGCTATTGGGGCAAGAGCACGGAGCAGGTGAAGGAAGGCCGCAAGATGGTCGAGCAGGAGGTCGAGAAGGTGCTCGGCAAGGCCGAGGGCGACGCGCAGCCGACCGTCTTCATCCAGAACCCGAACAAGTACGTGGCCGACTTCCCGTCCTACGTGGCCATCGGCTACATCTGGTTCCCGGTCATGCCGCGCGAGGCCTTCGCGGTCGACATCGAGTACAGCTACACGGCGAAGATCGGCGGCGCGAACGTCGACTCCGATCTCAAGTGGGAGAAGCTCCCCATCCCCGCCGCCTGGCAGCTGAAGGAAGGCGAGGTCTGGGACGCCGACGTCATCGAGGCGACCGAGGACGAGATCGCCGGCCGCGACGGGAGCGAGGATCAGCCCGCCGACCCGAAGGACGACAGCAAGGACGACAACAGCAAGGCGAACTAGGAGCGTGTAGCGCGTAGCGCTACCGCGAGCCATCTCGACAACGCGCTTGAGCTCCTTCTGCTCGTTGGCGAGTCGGCGCCTCAAGCAGGTGTGGAGTGAGGCGGCGCTTTCGGTGCCAGAGCGAAGTGCCATCCGGTAGAAGCGAGCCTTCTCAGGTGGATTGAACTCTCCGGCGCCCTCGGCGGTGTTGTTCACGATGGAATCGGATGCCCGCCGAAGCTGATCGCGGACGTGAGCGTGACCGGGTTGCAGTTCTTGTGCGATCTCTTCAGCGATGTCGGCATACTCGACGGCGAGCTGGTAGACCACGAGCTTCTCGTGATCGAAAGTGACCATGCAAGCTAGCTTGCGGTGGCTCGTCCACTTTGACCAGCAGAAGTTCTTGGAGGTCGTTTCGTCTGGAATCGATCGTTGGGCGGATCGACTTCGACGCCTGGACTTGATCCCATGGTTTCGTGGCGAAGCAATACCGTTCTTGGACTCCGAGACAATCGTTCTTGCTCCCGCCGTCCCCTCTCGAGTGGCTCCCAGAAAATCATCTCGCGTACTTCGTCTTGGACGTCGTCGATGAGGTAGAGCTGAGCGCGATCGAGATCTCGATCCAGTCCAAGGACCCGCGAGGCGAGCGACCGTACTCGCCTCGAATGATGATCGCGCTGCTTCTGTACGCCTACTGCACCGGCATCTATTCGTCGCGGAGGATCGCGCGGGCGACCTACGAAGACCTTCCATTCCGGGTGCTGGCTGGAGAAAGTCATCCCCACTTCACGACGATCAACGAGTTTCGGCTCGTCCACCTGGAGGCACTGAAAGCGCTCTTCCTCGAAGTCCTGAAGCTTTGCCAGAAAGCAGGTTTGGTGCGGTTCGGACACGTCGCACTCGATGGCTCGAAGGTGCAGGCGGACGCGAGCAAGCACAAGGCGATGACCTACGAGCGGATGGCCGAGGAGGAGAAGCGGCTGTCTCTCGAGATCGAAGAACTGCTGGAGCGAGCGCGCACGATCGACCAAGAGGAAGACGAGCAAAGCGGATGATGCTCTTGTGGATCGGGTGGAGCCGAAATGATGGATGGCCGCATCATCGCGTTCCTGCAAATGTGGACGGCACACCGAGGCCCAACGCTCAGAGGAACTTCACCGACTCAGACAGCAGGATCATGTTGAAGGAGGGAGCGTACCTCCAGGCCTACAATGCCCAAGTTGTCGTAGATGAGCACGCTCAGGTGATTGTTGCCGAAGGGGTCAGCAACCGGCACCTGATCAGCAACACCTCGTCCCGATGCTCCGTGATGTGTTCGGCAACTGCGGCGATGCTCCGCGGAAGATGACGGCAGACAACGGCTATCTGAGCGCGACCAACATCGAATTCTGCGACAACAATCAGATCGATGCCCACATCGCTGTTGGACGCGAACAGAACCAAGACGCGTCGACTCCGTCCTCATCAGCTTCGGAGCCCACACCTGCCTCGCTCGCTCGCAAGCGAATGCGAGACAAGTTGCAAACGCGCGACGGCAAGGCGGTCTACGCCCGCAGGAAGAGTATCGTCGAACCGGCGCTCCGACAGATCAAAGGGGCACGAGGATTCCGCCGGTTCTCGCTCCGCTCCTTCTTCAAGGTACGAGCCGAGTGGACGCTCGTCTGCCTCACCCACAACCTGCTCAAGCTCTACCGATCGAAGCTCGCGACCGTCGCGAGCGTCTGACTCAAGGCAGCCATCTTCAGATCGGGACCCGGACCGGGACCGGGACCGGGACCGGGGTCGCCTGAGCGCTTACGCGCTACACGCTCCTAGCGCTTCTCGAGGTTCGCGCTCAGGTTGAAGTGACCCGCCTCGTTGGGGGTCAGCACCGTCTCGTACGTGCGGAAGTTGCTCTTCAGCAGGCGGATCGACAGGCTCTTCACGTTCGGCGGGCTGGGCTGGATGAGCGGCGTGGTGCCGTAGATCGTCCCGTTGATCTCCACCTGGGCGCCGCTGGGGTTCGACAGCACCGACAGGAGCGGCGTGGTGGCCTTTCGCACCTCGGGCGTCGGATCCGAGGCGATCTTCGGCGTCGGGGGGGGGTCGGGCGGTGGCGGCGTCCCGTCCGCGACCGGCGGCGGGGCCGGCGCGACGATCGGCGGCGGGGGTGGCTCCGGGGCCGGCGTGCGGTCGCTCCTCGCGTAGAGGACCGCGCCGGCCAGGAGCAGCGCGCCCCCGACCATCGTCAGGATCACCTCCTTGGTGAAGAGGCTGCCGTCGGCCTTTCGAGGCCCCGGGGTCCGGTTCTCGGGCTCGAGCTTCTGGACGATCTCCTGCACCGGCACCGCGAACTCGATGGCGGGGGCGCCGGCGTCGCTGTGCGGTCGGGGGAGGCGCAGCTTTGGCTTCGCCTTGCCCTTCGGCGAGAGCGGCGGCATGTCGACGGTCGTCCTCTCTTCGTGACCCCCGAGCCCCGGCAACTCCAGATTGGGGTCGGTCTCCTCGGTGTCATTCGAGAGAATCCTCGCTGCCGACGATCCCTGCCCACCCGTTTCCGTTCCGGGAGTGCATGCGACCCGGCCAGCCTAGCACACGGGTCCCCGATGCGGACATGTAGGAGCCGATTTCGGCTCGCGTGCGCCCGCGTGAACGGCGAAGCTCGGCGCCGTGAAGGAGCGGGCCCGCGCCCGGTTGGTCGGGCAGATCGCGCGGTTCCTCTCGAGGCACGCGGACACGGATCGTGCCCTCGACCTGCTCGCGTCGATCCAGGAGCTGCGCACGTCCATCGAGGAGGTCCAGACGGCGCTCTGGCACTTGACCGCGCTGCCGACGCGCTACGACGTGCGCAAGGTGCAGCGGCGCGTGATCGCGCTCCGCCGGCGGACGCGGGAGTTGGAGCTCGCCGTGACGCGGCTCGAGTCGGCGCTCGAAGACGAGGAGTGAGCTACTCCGCCTGCTCCTCGATCCGGGAGACCTCGAAGGACGCCTTCTTGCCCTCGATCGTCAGAATCGCGGCCATTCCCACCGAACGCGTGCCGTCGTTCATCTTCCAGCTGACCGCGTCGACCGGGCCGGGGTTGAGGTAGAGCTCGTCTTGGAGGACGCGCTGCTCGAGGAGCTTGGTACCGGTGAGATCGGTGCCGCGCCCGCCCGCCTCGTGGATGTTGGGGAAGACGCCGAACTTCACGTTCGTCTCGCGGAGGAACTTGGTGAGGGCGGGATCGCCGACGTTCGCCTGCTCGAGGGTGCGATCGAGCGCGTCGGGTCCGTCCTGGCGGGGGCCGCCGTGGGACAGGAGCACCACCGGCTTGTCTCCCGCCGCGCCCACGATCCGCTTGGTCTGATCCAGGTCGTCGGGCGTGTAATTGCAGCCGTCCTCGGCGTGGATGAAGACCTTGTCGTAGTAGCCGGGCACCGACACGAACGCGACGTCGTCGAGCACGGCGAGCCGCACCTGGTTCATGTTCACCACCGGCTTGTCTGCGAAGACGGCCAGGGCGTCGTTGAAGTCGGTCTTCGCCTCACGGTTGCCCATCACGATGAAGACCGGCACGCCGGCCTCGGCCATCGGTGCCACCACATGCGTGATCTGATCCTTGGTCTCGCCCAGATCGCCGACCACCACAATCGCCTCCACGCCGGCCTTCTTGAAGACGGCGAGGAAATGGTCGAGGTTCGCCAGGTTCTCGGGCGTGTCCTCCTTGGTGTTGGCGAGGACGCCGATCAGCGCCTTGTTGTCCGGATCCGTGCTCTCCTCGGCGAGCTTGGTCCCGGTCACCGTGTACTTCTTCCCCGCGACCTCGAACGACCTCGCAGGGCCGGTCGGGTTCCAGGCGGCGATGCACTCGGGATCCGAGGTTGTCGCGGGCGCTTCCGCCGGGGGCGCGGCCTCGGGCGTCTTCTTTGGGGGCGCCTGCTTCTCTGCGTCCTTGCAGCCGGGGCCGAGGAGCAGCAGAGCGCCCAGAACAGCGAGATTCACGGTCGTATGGCGCATAGGCGCGCGGACCATAGCGAGGCGGATCCGCCCGGGGCAAGCGTTGTTCTAAGATCCGGCTGTGCGGTGGCGAACCCAGCTCGGGCTTCTCGTGGGGATGCTCGCGGCCGTCGCCTGCGGCGCGCCACGGCCGCAAGGCAACGGGCTTTCGCTCTCACCCACGGTCATCGACTTCGGTGAGGTCGTCGTCGGGCTGCTCGAGCGGCGGACGGTCAACCTCGTGAACGGAAGCGCGGACGTGGTCCACGTGATCGAGGCGCGACCCGATGATCCGATCGCCGGCGCGGTCCGTCTCGAGCGCGTCCCAGCGGCGCTCTCGGCGGGCACCTCGGCCGAGGCAGAGGTGGTCTTCGCGCCGCCGCGGGAGGGCGTGCTCTCCGGCTCGCTCCGGTTCGTCACGGACGGCGATCCCGCGGAGCTCACCGCCGAGGTCTCGGGCGTTGCCTCCGCGCCGAGCCTGCGCGTCTTTCCCGAGTCGTTGGACTTTGGCCGGGTGATGATCGGCGAAGATGCAGTCGCCACGGCGACCATCACGAACCGAGGAAGCAAGGCGGTGACGATCCGTGCGATCACGCCCGACATGGAGACCAGCGACGAGTTCGCGGTCGGGTCGTACGCGATCGAGACACTCGGTCCGGGCGCGTCCTTTTGTGTCGAGATCACGTTCCGGCCCGCGTTTCCCGGGAGGGCGATCGGCCGCGTGGTGGTCGGCGACGACTCGCCCCGTCCGGTACCGCTCGGGCTGACGCTCTCGGGCGAGGGCGTCGACGGAGACGTCAGCCTCGAGCCGCAGGAGATCGACTTCACCGGAGTGCTGGTCGGGGAGGAGCGGGTCCGCTTCTTCGAGGTCCGCAACAGCGGTGCGGCCACCGCGACGATCGCGTCCATCTCGATCGAGGACAACGGCGATCTGACTTCGTACGCGTTCTCGATCGTGTCGTCGCCGTCTGCGCCGTTTGCGCTGCGGCCGGGCGAGGAGCGATCGATCCAGGTGCGCTTCGCGCCCACCGCCGCGGGCCAACACTCCGGCTGGGCCCTGGTCGAGGTCCGGGGGGTCGAGGCCCCGCTCGCGGTCACGCTCTTCGCCGAGGTCGACGCGCCCCCCCGGGCAGAGCTGGCCGTCCATCCGGGCGCGATCGACTTCGGTGGTGTGGAGCTCGGGAGCGTCGGGACGCGCGAGCTGGTGCTCGACAGTGATGGCGCCATCGAGGTCCACCTGCTCGGATCCATCACGATCGACCCGCCGGGCGCGCCCTTCACGCTCGTGAGGGCGCCGGCGCCCGACGCCACGCTCGGCCCCTTCGATAGCCACACGCTGGTGGTCGAGTATCGGCCGCAGGCGGAGGGAACCGACACCGCGATCCTCCGCATCGACAGCGACGCGATCGCCGCACGCCGGCTCGAGGTACCGCTCGTCGGGCGCGGCGAGGCCTTTGCGTCGCCCGATGTCGACGTCCGCCCGATCGCGCTGGCGTTCGGTTACGTGCCCCGGGACATCACGGCGAACCGGCGCTTGATCCTGGTGAACGGCGGCACCGCGCCGCTGACGATCGCGAGCATCACGGTCGCCGACCCCGGAGGGCGCTTCTCACTCGGCGCGGTCCCCGCCGGACCGCTCGCCGGAGGGGCGGAGGCCGCAGTCGTGGTCCGCTACCAGGACCCGACGGGCCTGGCCGTGCCGCACACCGCGACCGTCGCCATCGCCACCGACGACCCCGACCGGCCGCTCCTGGCGGTGCCGCTCTCGGCGGTCACCGCAGCGCCACGCCTGGTGGCGGACGCCGACCTGCTGATCCAGGCGACCGGCGGCCAGCTCCACCTGCTCCGCTCCGGAGGCGCCACGTTCGATCGGCCGGACGACTGCTGCTGGTGCAACCCGAATCCGCGCTGGGGCGAGGCGATCGCCGAGCTGCCGCTGTTCAACGACGACCTCGGGGGTCAGGAGAGCATCCTCCTGTCTCGCGCGACCGTCCCCGCCGGGACATCGCTCGCCCTCTACGAGGTTCAGGTCGTGGGCTCGGGCGGAATCGCGGAGCTGACCCTCGTGATCGCCGGCGCATCACCGATCGTTCGCACGCGCCAGCTCGGCGCCGGGCAGCGGTGGCGGGCCGGCAGCCTCTACCTGGACACGCTCACCCGCGACCACGGGTTCTTCCAGTCGACCCTCCCGCTCGATACACCGGCGGAGCACACCTGCTTCTAGGAACGGCGCGCGCGCTAGGCGCCTCGCGCGCGTGCAGCTACACTCCCGTCGCCTTGGCCGAGCAGGAACAGGTCGCGTGGGCTGAAGCGCAGCGGCATCTGGCGCGGGCCCTGGGCCTCTCGATCGAGGAGTGGGTCCGGGCGCTCGAGGCAGCCTCGAACCACAAGACCGGGCTCACGGCCGCGGTGATCGGCGCATCGATGGCCCGCGGTCTGGGGATGGGCGTGCTGGATACGCTGGATCCGGCCGCGCTCTTCGCACGGGCGCGCGCGCTGATCGATCCCGATCCACCCCGCGTCGAGAACCCCGTGCTGGCCGAGGCGATCCGCCGGGCCGGCGAGCTCGGGAGCGGCGGCGGCGCCCGGCGTCTAAGGGCGGAGCGGAGCGAGGTGACCACGCCGAGGCGCGGCGAGGGCTCGCTCGGCAAGTCGGCGTCCGCGTCGACGCCCGACGCGCCTGGAGAGGAGGAGGAATGAGCCTCTTCGACTCGGACCGCGCGGGGAAGGCGTTCGCGCTGGACGACGCCGTTCGTCGTGTCCTCGCCGCGTGGAGCCGTGAGCGCGACACCGAGATCGGACGCCTCAACCTCAAGCGTGCCTTCTCGAAGCTCAACCCCGATCAGCGCGCGCAGCTGATCGGGCGCCTCGCCGAGATCAGCTTGGGACAGCTCTTCGTCCTCGCGCACGACGCCTGAGCCGGCGGGCAGTGAGGCCAGGTATGTGGAGTGGGGCGCCGCACGACTGCAGCGAGACAGGGGCGCCACATCGGATTGGAGACCGATGGTGCGTGCTCTTGCCCAAAACGGGGTGACCGGCGGTCACACCTCTAGGGAGTGGGCCTCATGGAGGGTGAAACCTGCGCACCCATGGAATGAGTCAGAGGAATTGATCGCGGCCCGATGGCCGACTACGGTGAGTGGGCCCGCCATGCGCTACGCCATCATCTCGGACATTCACGGCAACATCGAGGCGCTCGAAGCGATCTTGTCGAAGTTCCGAGAGATCGGCGTCGACAAGTACTTCTGCCTCGGGGACATCGTCGGGTACGGCGCGGAGCCCGAGGCCTGCTGCTCCCGAGTGCGCGAGCTCTGCGAGGTGACGCTGCTCGGCAACCACGACGCCGCAGTAGCCGGGCGCATGGACTACTCCTATTACTACGACGCGGCGCGCGAAGCGCTCGACTGGTGTCGCGAACGATTGACGCCCGACAACCTGACCTGGCTCAAGAACCTCCCGTACACCCATCGCCTCGGAGACGTGGAGCTCTCGCACGGTTCTCCCTTCAACCCCGAAGAGTACGACTACATCTTCGCCCTCGAGCAGGCCCGCGAGCTCAACCACTCGAAGCCGGACCTGGCCGAGGTCACGTTCATCGGACATTCCCATCTGACCAAGGTCTTCGCGCTGACCGACGACAACGCGCTCGACGTGGTGGCGCCCAAGTTCAAGCTCAAGGACGGGATGAAATACGTCATCACCGTCGGTTCCGTCGGTCAGCCGCGCGACTACGATCCGCGTGCCTGCGCCGGGTTCTACGACACCGAGGATCGACGGTTCGAGTATGTCCGCGTGGAGTACGACATCGAGTCCCAGCGACAGAAGATCATCGATGCAGGTCTGGCGCACAACTTCGGAACGAGGCTCTTGCTCGGCATTTGAGCTCCTGCTGCTGGCCTGTCTTTCGGCCTGCACCAAGAGCGATCGCCCGATCATCGTGGTCGAGGTGCGCGATCAGAGCGAGCACCGGCTCACCTTCGACAAGCCAAAGGTCGAGCAGTACGCGGTCACCACGATCGATCGGGTGCCCGGCTACGGCTTCCGCCAGGCCAAGGCGGAGGAGAACGGCTGGCAGTACGTGTTCGTCATCGACCTCTTGGCCGAGCGGATCGCGGACGGCTCCACCGACGGCACGACCAAGCACCGCGCCGTGGAGGGGGTCCTCGAGCTCAAGGAGGTCGGCGGTGACGGCTACTTCGAGACCAAGGTGCTCGAGACTTCGGACGAGCCGGCCTCGGCCCCGCTCGAGCCATTGATCCAGCGGGCGATCGACAAGGCCGCCGGCCAGCTCACCATCGCCATGAAGCTCACGCACGGCACGGACGAGGAGCTGGTCGCCCTCCTCGATTCGCCGGAGCCGAACACGCGCGGCCAGGCGATCACGCTGGCTGGTCGGCGGAAGATCCAGAAGGCGGTGCCGAAGCTGATCGCTCTCGTGAAGGACGAGAAGGCCACCGACGATCAGGTGCTCAAGGCTGTGGGCGCGCTGGTGCAGATCGGTGACCAGGAGGCCAGCGGCGCGATCATCGACGCTGGCAAGCACCGCTCCTCGGAGTACCAGCTCCAGCTCCTGTTCGCGCTCAGCAAGCTGGGCGGCCTCGAGGCCGAGGCGTACCTCTTCACCGTCCAGAACGGGCACCCCGATCCCGTGGTCCGCCAGACCGCACATGATGCGCTGGAGGAGCTGGAGGTTCGGCGCGAGGCCAAAAAAAAGGTAGAGTCCCCGCCCTGATGGGGAAGCCTCTCTTCTCGCTGCTGCTCCTGGCGGCCTGTGCCACCGCGCCGAAGGGCTCAGGTACCGCCGAGCGGAGCGCCAAGGACTACGCACCCTTCGCCCTGGGCGCCTCCTGGACCTACGCGGTCAACTACCTGGGCCAGAAGGCCGAGCAGACGATCACGATCGTCAAGGAGGAGGAGGGCTACTTCGTCGACGACCAGCCGGGCCCCGCCCAGGGCCGCTTCCGGCACACCGCGGAGGGCCTCCGCGATCCGACGCGGTTCCTGATCCGACTCCCGCTGGAGGAGGGCAACGAGTGGAAGGCGATCGTGTCGGCGAGCGCGATCGAGCACTACCGGATCATCGGCGTGGGCCAGCCCTGCGAGAGCCAGGCGGGCCGCTTCCAGGACTGCTTGATCATCGAGTCGCGCCTGCGCCGCGACGAAAAGATGACGCTGTTCGCGCGCTGGAGCTGGGCCCGCGGGATCGGTCTGGTGAAGATCGAGACGGAGGCCGAGATCAAGGGGAAGGGACGCATTCCGCAGACCGAGCGCAGCCTGGTCCACTACTCGTTGAACGGCCGATCGGCGACCGATGACGGACCAGACAGCTGGTCCAAGTAGACGCTATCCTGACGGGGGATGTTCGGGCCCTTCCTCGCGTCGGCGGTCGGGTGCCTGTGGCGGGAGCGCACCTACGACGCGGAGCGCGTGCGCGCGGTCCAGCGGGGGCGCCTGACCACGTTGCTCGAGCACGCGCGCGACTCCACGCCGCTGTGGAGTGAGCGGCTGGCCGGCCTCGACCTGCGTGCGCCCGGGGTGCTGGCGCAGATCGCGCCGATCACCAAGTCGGAGATCATGGCGCGCTTCGACGCCTCGATCGCCCGGGGGCGGATCAGCAAGGCCGATGTGGAGGCGTACACCGGGGACGCGGCGCGGATCGGCCAGCTCTATCGAGGCGAGCTCATGCTCGCGACCACGTCCGGCACCACGGGGAAGGTCGGCTACTTCGTCACCGATCGCGACGGTTGGGCGCGCCAGAACGGGGCGCTGTTCGCCCGGATTCTTCGGCACCGGCTGATCCCCAGCGAGATCCTGCGCTTCTGTTTCGGGCGCCGCTACCGGATGGCGATGGCGGTCGCGACCGAGGGCCACTTCATCACCCGCCTGGTGGCGACGTTCCGGCCGCTCCTGTCGCGCGCCCTCGTCAACCTGCAGGCCTACTCGATCGTCGGTCCCTCCGAGCGCACCATCGAGGCGCTCAATCGGTTCCGCCCGCACTATCTCCACAGCTATCCCACGTACCTCGAGCTCCTGGCGTACGAGCGCCTGAGCGGGCGGCTCGAGATCGATCCCGAGTTCATCTCGCTCGGGAGCGAGCCGGTCACGCCGAGCGCGCGCGAGGCGATCGCGCGTGCCTTCCCTTCGGCGGAGATCTCAGAGACCTACGGCGCGACCGAGTGTCTGGCGATGGCGAACCAATGCCGACATGGGCGGCTCCACATCAACGAGGATCTCTGCGTGCTCGAGCCCGTCGACGCCGACGATCGTCCGGTCCCGCCCGGAACCGCCAGCGCCAAGGTGCTCGTGACCAACCTGCTCAACCGCGGCCAGCCGCTCCTTCGATACGAGCTCAACGACTCGATCACGCTCATCGGGGAGCCGTGTCCCTGCGGCGCCGCCTTCCCCACCGTCCGTGTCGAGGGGAGGAGCGACGACACCTTCTATCTTCGGGACGCGCGCGGTGGGTATGCACCGCACCCGCCGGTCCCGTTCGAGGTGCTGTTCCTCAACGTCGAGCACCTCGCGCAATACCAGCTGGTGCACGAGACACAGAACCGGCTGGTCGTGCGCTTCGTGACGGAGGCCGGCGGCGATCCCGCGCAGGTGCGCGCGCGTCTCACGGAGCGGTTCGAGGGCTACCTCGCGCAAAACCGGCTCGAGGGCTGCGTCCAGCTCGACGTTCTCCCGGTGGAGCGGATCGAGCGCGAGGCGCAAGGCCACAAGCTCCGCCAGATCTACAGCAAGGTGCCGCGGCCGGCTCCGCCAGTGTTATCCTCGGCGGGTTGAGCACCGCCGGGCTCGTCGTGATCGGAAACGAGGTCCTCTCCGGGAAGGTCGAGGAGGAGAATGCGCGCTTCCTGATCCGGCAGCTCCGGGATCTCGGCGTCATGCTGATGCGGGTCGTCTTCATCCGCGACGACGTCGAGACGATCGCGCGCGACGTCCGCGAGATGTCCGCGGCGTTCGACCACGTCTTTACGAGCGGCGGGGTCGGATCGACCCACGACGATGTCACCCTTCACGCGATCGCACAGGCGTTCGGCGTCGAGCTCGAGGACAACGCGGTGCTCGTGGGCATGCTCGAAGCGCACTACGGCGAGCGGATGAACGCGGCGGTGCGCCGCATGGGCCGGCTGCCCCAGGGCGCCGAGCTGGTCGGGCTGGAGGAGCTGCGCTACCCGCTGGTGAAGGTCCGCAACGTGTTCGTCTTCCCCGGAGTGCCTGTCTTCCTGCGCTCGAAGTTCGAGGTCGTGAAACGACTCATCGAGGGCACACCGTTCATCCTCCACCAGATTTACCTCAACGTCGGAGAGGATCGGATCGCCGAGCCGCTCACCGAGATCGATCGTGCGTTTCCCGGGGTGGAGTTCGGGTCCTATCCGCGGTTTGACGATGCCGACCATCAGGTGAAGCTCACCGTGGAGGGGCGGGATCCCGAGCAGGTGGCCGCCGGGTTGAAGGCCTTGCTCGGCCGACTGGATCCGGCGTGGGTGGTTCGGGTCGAGTCGCCCGTTTGACCCGATTCTGAACCGCGTGATACCCCGCGGGGGTCGATGCGACCATTGCTCGCCGGTGTCTTGATCCTCGGTGCGCTCGCAGGCGCGTCCGGGGCACACGCCGCCAAGAAAGAGGGCGCGATCTTGATCCTGAAGCTGGAGTCGGAAGGGCTCGCCCCCGAGCTGGTGACCGTCCTGGACGAGGCGGTCAGGACCGGCGTGCGCCGCGCCAAGAAGGGCCGGGTGCTCCCCGCGCCCGCCCTCGACTTCAGCGGGATGCAGATGGCGGCCGGGTGCCTCGACGACAGCGCCGACTGCCTGCTGTCGATGGGCCGCCCGCTGAACGCTACCCGGGTGATCCGGGTGGTGATGAGCGGGAACAACGAGCATGCCACGTTCACGATCACCGTCGTCGGCATGAAGAAGGGCCGCGCGCAAACCTACGAGGCCAAGCTCGACGACCTCGGCCCCGAGAGCAAAGAAGAGCTCACATGGCACACGCTCGCCGCGCTCGGGATCAAGCAGCCGCCGCTCGAGGGCGGGATCGAGCTCTTCATGGCCAGCAGCATCGGTAGCCTGGAAGGGGCGGAGTATTTCCTCGACGACAAGAAGGTGCCGCGCAGCGCGCTCGAGAGCCTGGCGCCGGGCGCGCACCGGGTCGAGGTCCATCAGAAGGGCTTCGAGACGTTCATCTGGATCGGCGAGATCAAGAAGGGACGCACCGAGCAGGTGCGCGTGGAGTTCAAGCCCCGGCAGTCGACGGCGGTCGCGGTGGGCCCGCCGGACGAGCCGCCGCCGGGATCGTGGCGCCGCCATGACGACCTACCTCCGCCCGCAGGCGAGTCGCCGCCGCCGTCTCTGCGCGTGGCGACCACGCACGAGGCCCCGATCATCTACACGTTCGTCGTCGGCGGTGCCGCGGTGGTGGCGGCGGGCGTGGCGGTGGCCTTCCTCGTGATCGGCAAGAACGCGCATGACGCGCTGGTGCCGCACAAGGATGATCCGAACTACAGCCAGTGCACGGAAGATCGCTCGCTCCCCGAGTGCGAGCCCTTCCAACCGCACCTGGATCGGCTGCACTCCGCGACGATCGGCAACTTCGCCGGCTTCATCACGGCCGGCGTGCTGGCGGCCGGCGCCGTCGGTGTCTTTTTCCTGGAGAAGAACGCCGAGGTCGAAGGACACGACGTTGCTTTCGGCGTGGCGCCGACCGACGGCGGTGCGGCCGCGTCCATGTCGATGCGGTTCTGATGGCGCCGCTCCTCCTCTTGCTGCTCTTCGGCGGCGAGCGCGTGCCGCTGTGGGTGACGTTCGACGTGCTGAATCCGCGCACGCTCGGCGGGCATCGGATCCTGCACCTCGAGGACGTGGTGGGACCGGACGCCCGCGACGACATCCCGGGTCTCGTCCATCCCCGTGCCGTCCTGATCTTCTCCACCACGCTCGAGCAGTGCGAGACGGGCACGCTCTGTCGCACGGCGCAGCAACTTGCAGAGATCAAAGGTGGTTTGGTGGTGGGTGTGGTTCTCGCCGAGCGAGAGGCGGTCGTGCGTGTCAAAAGGGAGATCCCGCGCTTTGAATATTCGTTCCCGCTGACCGTCGATGCCTACGGAGTGCTAGGGCAGGCCCTCAAACTCGATCGACCGGGTGTCTTTCTTGTGGTTAACTCGAAGTCTGACGTGGCGCGGTTCGTCCCCCCCTCCGAGGGGAGTGATCAGACCCTCCGAGATCGTTTTCTCGCCGAGGTGAAGGGGGCATTCCTGGAGGCCTCGAAGCGAGAGGAAGAGGAGGAGCGATGAGACGGGCAGGGGTGGTTCTGACGGCGTTGTCGCTGCTCTCCGGGGCGGCGCTGGCCGAGGGCAAGCCCAAGCTCCTGGTCCAGGATCTGACGGCGCAGGGCGTCGAGCCGCACGAAGCCCAGGTCCTCTCGACGGCCACCTGCAACGCGTTCTCCAAGTCCACCAAGTACGACGTGCTCTGCGGCGACGATCTCCGCAACATGATGCGGTTCGGCGTGCTGGCCGCCTCGTTCGACGGCTGCGCCAACGACGAGTGCTACACCAACGTGGGCCGGGCGCTCCAGGCCCGGTACGTGGTGGCCGGCTCGGTGAGCCGGCTCGGCAAGATCTATGTGCTCTCGCTGTCGATGCTCGACACCCAGAGCGGCCGCTCCGTCGGTCGGACCGAGCTCAAGGCGGATACGCTCGAGGCCCTCCACGACCAGGTCCCCGAGGCGTACTCGGCCATCGTCACCGGGCGGTAGCTCGCATTTGCATCGACCCGGTTACAGGTTGCGGAAGAACGGTGGGCCGCGCTTCGCCTTGGCGGGGGGCGGGCCGAACAGCTCGATGGCGTTGCCGAAGTAGATCCGATCGAGGACGGCCTTGGGGAGCGCCAGGCCGTGGATGTCCCAGCGGCCCTGGATCGGCGTGGGGCTCGGGATCGTCCGGTCGGTCTCGAGCCAGACCCAGTGGGCCGCGAAGTAGGGACCGACCTCGTCGCGGGTGTTCGGTGTCTCGCCGGAGGAGCCGAGCATCAGGCCCTTCGGGAACACGCCCAGATCGGTGCCGAACAGGATCCGATCGCTGTGCTTGATGAAGATCTCGCGGACCTTCTTTGGATCGTGGCGGCCGATCTCCGGGATCCGCGCGGCGATGTCGACGTACATGTTTGGATGCGCGTCGAGCATCCGGTCCACCCACTCGGGATCTTCGGCGTGATTGCCGAAGTGGACCGAGACGAACTTGGTCTCGGGGTGCCGGGTGATCACGTGGGTGAGCTGATCGAGCAGCTGCTCGAAGCTGGGGATCGGCTTGCCGTAGTTCGACCAGCGCGGGTGGGCGGTGAGCTCCTCGAGGCGCTCGTTGTGCTCGTCGAGCGGCAGCCAGAACGCTGCGGGATCGCCAGTGTGGATCACGACCGGGAGGCCGACCTCGCCGGCGGTGGCCCAGATGGGATCGAGGTAGGGATCGTCGACGGCCAGCAAGCCGTTGCCGTCGGGGCGGGGGACCGCCAAGCCCAGGACCTTCTCGATCTTGAGCGCCCGCACGCCCTTCTTCTTGCCCTCGCGGATCAGCTCCGAGGCGAGCTGGGGAAAGTCGTCGGGCCGGATCGGGATCGCGCCCCAGGGGAGGTTCATCGCCACCAGCATCCGGCCGCTCTTGGCGGCTGCGGCGAGCTGCTTCTCCAGCGGTCCGCCCGGCCATAAGCCCGAGAGGTTCAAGACCCAGTCGATGCCGGCCTCGTCCATGATGGACGTGAGCCGATCGATCTCGCCCGGAGAGATGTGCGTGTGCATGTCGACGACGTATCGCGGGCCTTCGTCTGGAGGAGGCGCGGGGCGCGGAGCAGACGCCTCTTCCTTGCAGGCGGAGAGCGCGATCGCGATGATGAGCGCGCGATGCATGGCGCCCAACTCGTACCACGACTGTCCGTGCTTTTGCTCTCGAGTTGCGCGGCGACCATGGAGCTGTCCGAGCATCAGGCCAAGATGGCCGAACAACAGGCCGCTTACGAGGACCGGATCGCGAAGCTGGACGCCGAGCACCGCAGGGCCGAGCGGGGTTCGGCCGGCACCTTGGAGGAGACCGAGGGCCGTCTCGCCGCGCAGGACCGGCGGATCACCGATCTGGAGGGCGCGCTCGCCGACAAGCAGCGCCTCCTCGACGACGTGGGATCGCAGCTGATCGATCTGCAGGGCGCGTTCGCGAAGCTGTCCTCGGGCGAGCGCGCCAAGGCGAGCGCCAAGTCGACGGATCAGAAGAGGAGGGAGGCCGCCCTGGCGCGGATGACGGCGGGCTTCACGGAGTTGCTCGGTCCCGAGGTCGGGGCGGGCAAGGTCGAGCTGGTCCGTGAGCCGGGCGCGATGGTGGTCGTGTTCGGCGACGGCGCGCTGTTCGCGCAGGGATCGTCGCAGCTGTCCCGTGAGGCGCTGGCGCTCGCCAAGCGGGTGGCCACCGGGCTGATCGCGGAGAAGGAGTCGCCGATCCGCATCGACGTCCACTCCGACAACGTGGTGCCGAAGAAGGGCACCTTCCGCGACTCGTGGTCCCTCACCAGCCAGCAAGGAACGAGCCTGGTGCGGGCGCTCCAGGAGGGCGGGGTCGATCCCTCGCGGCTGTCCCACCGCGCCTGCGGTCAGTTCGCCCCGCACGCCACCAACGACACCCGGGAGGGGCGCGCGAAGAACCGCCGGGTCGAGCTTCGATTGCTGGTGACGGACCTCTGAGCTATCAGGAGGCCATGCTCGAACACCTCCGCAAGACCGACCCCGAGATCGCCGACGTCCTGGTGAACGAGACCCGCCGCCAAGCGGAGGGGCTCGAGCTGATCGCGAGCGAAAACTTCGTGTCGGAGGCGGTCCTCGAGGCCATGGGCTCTCCGCTCACCAACAAGTACGCCGAGGGTCTCCCGGGCAAGCGATACTACGGCGGCTGCCAGTTCGTGGACGTCGCGGAGACGCTGGCGATCGAGCGGACCAAGCAGCTCTTCGGCTGCGAGGCCGCCAACGTTCAGCCGCACTCGGGCGCGCAGGCGAACATGGGCGTGTACTTCGCCGTGCTCGAGCCCGGCGACCGCTACGTCGCGATGAGCCTCAACGAGGGCGGTCATCTCACGCACGGGTCGAAGGTCAACTTCTCCGGACGGCTCTACCAGCCCATCGCGTACGGCGTGCATCCCGAGACACACCTGATCGACTACGACCAGGTGAACCGGCTCCTCAAGGAGCACAAGCCGAAGCTCCTGGTGGCCGGTGCGTCGGCGTACCCGCGGATCATCGACTTCGAGAAGCTGGGCGCGATGGCCCGCGACAGCGGCGCCAAGCTGATGTGCGACATCGCCCATATCGCCGGGTTGGTGGCGGCCGGCGAGCACCCGTCGCCGGTCCCGCACGCCGAGTTCGTCACCACCACCACGCACAAGACACTGCGAGGCCCCCGCGGTGGTCTGATCATGATGCGCGACGCGGAGGCGAAGATCGTGAACAGCCGCGTCTTCCCTGGCATGCAGGGCGGCCCGCTGATGCACGTGATCGCAGCGAAGGCGGTGGCGCTCAAGGAAGCGCAGGGCGCTGCGTTCAAGAGCTACCAGCAACAGATCGTGAAGAACGCCCGTGCGATGGCGGAGGCGTTTCTCTCCAAGGGCTACCGGCTGATCTCCGGCGGCACAGACAACCACCTGCTCCTGCTGGACATGCGGAGCCGCCAGATGACGGGAAAGAAGGCCGAAGAAGCGCTGGCTGGCGCCGACATCACGGTGAACAAGAACATGATCCCGGGCGATCCGGAGTCGCCCTTCGTGACCTCGGGGGTCCGGATCGGGACGCCGGCCCTGACGACGCGGGGGATGAAGGAGGCCGAGATGCAGGCCATCGCGGCGATGATCGACCGCGTCCTCCGAACTCCGGACGACGCCGCCACGCGGGCGAAGGTCCGGGGCGAGGTCCACGGGCTCGCCCAACAGTTCCCGCTCTACGCCCACTGGTTGTAGTAGTCGCATATCGACCTACACCCAATATTTAGCATTGCGTTCCACCCGTTTCACGGGGTAGGCAGCCCGCGTACTCCCGAGGGAGCCGCGATGAAGTGCCCGTTCTGCGCCAACATGGAGAACAAGGTCATCGACTCGCGGCTGTCGAAGGACGGGCAGGTGATCCGCCGCCGCCGCGAGTGCAACGACTGCGGTAAGCGCTTCACCACCTACGAGCGGATCGAGGAGGTCCTGCCGATGGTGGTCAAGGCCGACGGTCGGCGGGAGCCGTTCGATCACGGCAAGCTGGTCACGGGCATCACGCACGCGTGCGAGAAGCGCGCGGTGCCCCTCAACAAGATCGAGGAGCTGGTCGAAGACATCGAGAAGCAGCTCCAGGAGACCGGCGAGAAAGAAGTCGAGGCTTCCCTGATCGGCGAGGAGGTGCTGGTGCGTCTCGCGGACATCGATGACGTCGCGTACATCCGGTACGCCTCCATCTTCCGCAACTTCGCCGACCTCTCGGAGTTCGCCGACGAGCTCAACGATCTGCTCGAGGAGAGGAAGCGGCGCGCGAAGACGGGCTCAGGGTCGTGAGTGAAGGACCCGACGCAACGGCGGAGGGGTTCATGCGGCTCGCGATCGAGGCGGCGGCAAAGGGCGTCGGACGCACCTCCCCGAACCCGGCGGTCGGCGCAGTCCTGGTTCGAGACGGACGCGTCGTGGCCACCGGCCATCACGTCGAGGCAGGTTGCGATCACGCGGAGGTGGCGGCGCTGCGGAAGGTCGACTTCGTAGCTGCGGGCTGCGATCTCTACACGACGCTGGAGCCGTGCAACCACACCGGTCGCACGGGCCCCTGCACCGAGGCGATCCTACGCTCCGGCGTACGCCGCGTCTTCGTGGGCGCGATCGATCCGAACCCGAAGGTCGCCGGCGGGGGCATCGAGCGTCTCGAGGAGGCGGGCGTCGAGATGATCTGTGGGATCCTCGAGGCCGAGTGCGCCGCGCTCAACGAGCCCTACAATCACGCGGTCGTGGCGGGGCGGCCCTACGTGGTCCTGAAGGCGGCGACCAGCCTCGACGGGCGCATCGCCACCCGCACCGGGCAGAGCAAGTGGATCACCGGCGAGGCCGCGCGCGCCGCGGGGCGCCGGCTTCGCGATCAGCTGGACGCGATCGTGGTCGGTGCCAGCACGGTGGTCGCGGACGATCCCGAGCTGACCTGCCGCTTCGAGGGCGCACGCGATCCGGTGCGTGTCGTCCTCGACTCGACCCTGCGGATCCCGGAGCGGGCCACCATCGTGCGGACGGCCCGCTCGATCCGGACGATCATCGCCACCACCCGGGGCGCGAGCCCGAAGAAGGCGGCGGCGCTGGAGAGGGAGGGGGTCGAGATCCGGACCGTCAGGAAGACGAGGGAGGGGCGGGTCGATCTGAGCCGTCTCTTGGAGATGCTCTTTCAGGAGGAGCTCAACGGATTGCTGGTGGAGGGGGGCCCGACCGTCCACGGTGCGTTCGTCGATGCGCAGCTGGTCGACAAGGTGGTCCTGTTCGTCGCGCCCATCCTGATCGGCGGCCGGGACGCACCCGGAGCTTTCGGCGGGCGGGGGGCCGGGAAGCTCGAGGAGGCCCTGACGCTGGAGCGGGTGGCGGTGTCCCGGATCGACGCGGATCTGATGATCGTGGGCTATCCGTCCGTGAGAATGACCCCTTAGCGACTGCAGCGGAAAAGATGCACTCCGCAGTCGATCCACTGCGCTGAAAGACCACAATCAGATGCGTATACTTCACCGCATGCAGCGGTTTCTCTTGGGTGCGTGGATCGTGGTGGTGGTGATGTTCGGGCTCGGTATCGCCGCCAAGAAGCGGTACGGCGATTCGCTCCGGCATTCGTTCCATCTCGACATCGGGGATGACGACGACGCGCAGGCGTCGCTGTCGCCGGTGCCGCCGATCCCGCCGATCCCGCCGATCCCGCCGATCCCGCCGATCCCGCCGCTTCCGCCCGAGCCGTCACGGATCGTGATCGGCGAGAACGGTCTGGTGCTGGAGTCGGAGGGAGGACGGATCGAGATCAGCCAGGACGCCGACCGAAGCGCCCGTCGCGCGGAGGAGCACGCGCGGCGCATGGAAGAGCGCGCGCGCAGGCTCGAGCGGCTCGCCGAAGCCCGGGCGCGCCGCGCCGAAGAGCGCGCCCGCGATCATGAGCGAATGATCGGCGAGCGTGAACGGCGGCGCGAGGCCGAAGAGGCGAAGCGCGACGCCGAGCAGGCGAAGCGCGAGGCGGAGCAGGAGCGGCTCGAAGCCCAGCAGGAGGTCCAGGAGCGGTGCGAAGAGCACGAGCACGAGCACGAGGGCGGGGTGCGGGACTGCCAGCGGCTCAAGGAGCAGGTACGGGCGAAGATCGCCGAGGCCAAGCAGCGGTTGAAGGCGGTCAAGCTGGACAACCTCGACGTCGACATCGATGTCGACATCGACGAAGACGCCATCGAGCAGGCGATCGAAAAGGCCGCCGAAGCACTCGACCGCTCCGACGGCTGACGCCGATCCTCACTCAGCCAAGGGCGCGCGTGGCCAGGGCCAGCACCTGATCGAGCCGCGGCGTCGAGGTCTGGAACCAATCGAACAGCGCGTCCGCGGTGGCCTCCGCCGCCGGTGTCTTCTGGTCGCGCTGGAAGGCGGCGCTCAGCTCGGCGTCGGCCCGGATCCCCTTCGCCAGGGCCTGGCGCGGAGCAGATCCCGGCGGGCCCGGCTCAAAGGTCTTCTGCCGGAGGAGGTAGAGCTCGATCCCGAGCCGATGGTAGGCGTCGCGGAGGAGCTCGACCGCCGCGGGGTCCGGCTCGTCGCGCGCATCCCGCGGCAACCAGTTCCAGCCGAAGGTTCCGATGTGCGCGACCATGTCCCCTCCCGTATCGCGGCGCGGCACGGCGTTGCAGACCAGCGCCCGCAGGATCGACTCGCGGACGCGGTCGGCCAGGCTGGTGGGCCCGCCCTGGAAGGCGAGGCCTTCGAGCTCGGCGGGGTTCGGCGCGCGCTTCATGAACCATCCGGTGAGCTCGTCGCGGCTCGCGGTCTCGATCGGCTGGTGGTGCTCCGTCTCGAACGCCATCGTGAGCTCGGGCGAGGCGCGGAGCTCGATGTCGAGGCGGTCGCGGGCGGCCTTCCCGGGCTTCGCGGTGGCGAAGTAGCCGCCGGAGAAGTCGATGCCGATCCGCTGGAGCGAGCGCGTGAACGCTTCGGTGTAGCGGCGCTCGATCGCGTTCAGCGATCGACCGGAGCCGCCGAGCTCGTTCACGATGTCGCACGAGAGCTGGCGGGCGGCGCGGAGGGCGCGCTGGGCGAGCGTGGCGAGGAGCGCCTCGTTGGTGTCGGCCTGGATCTGGGCGATCAGCTGGCGGAGCAGCGTGTCGACCTGGAGCTGAGCGTCGCCGTCGTTCCGGGCGGGCTGTCGCTTGAGAACCGCGTCGGAGGGCGTGACGGCGCCGGCCGAAGCGCCTTGCTGCGTGGTGAGGAGCGCCAGGTACGAGGTGCTGGCGCGGCCGCGAGTGTCGTTCGAGGAGGTCCGGGCCAGCGAGCGCAGGAAGGCGTCGAAGCCCGAGAGCGTGAAGAAGTCCCGGCCCTCGAGCGCTTTCCGCAGGGGATCGGTCGGCGGCACGCTCTCGCGCCACAGCTCGGAGAGGATCTCTCGCCGGAGCGCGCCGACGTCTTCGCCGGATCCGAGGCGCGCGATCCGTTCGCGGTAAGGGGTGAGGACGGCGGAGGCGTCACGCATGGAAGGTAGGATTGTGCCCGAAGATCGCACTTCCCGCTGTGATCTCGACCGTAGTAAGGCACCCGCGTGTTCACCGGCATCGTCGAGGACATCGGGACGATCGCGCGCGTCTCTGGCGGCGCGGGGGGCGGACGGACGCTCTGGATCCGCACGATGCTCGATCCAGCCTCGATCCGGATCGGGGACTCGATCTGCACCTCGGGGGTCTGTCTCACGGCGACGCAAAAAGATGGGAGCAGCTTCTCCATCGACGCCGGCCCCGAGACCTTGACGCGGACGACCATCGGCGAGCTGACCGCCGGCGCGAAGGTGAACCTCGAGCGGTCGTGCACGCTGGAGACCCGGCTGGGTGGGCATCTGGTGCAGGGCCACGTCGATGCCGTCGGGGCCGTCCGGTCGATCGTGCCGCACGCGAACGCGCACGACTTCGTGTTCGAGGCGCCGCCCGAGGTCCTGGCGTTGTGCGTCCCGCGCGGCTCCATCGCGATCGACGGCATCTCGCTCACCATCACCGGTCGCACCCGGGAGACCTTCTCCGTCATGATCATTCCCCATACCTTCCGCGAGACCACCCTGGGCGCCGCCCGAGCCGGCACGCGCGTCAACCTGGAGGTGGACATGATCGCCCGCTACGTCGCTGGGCTGCTCGAATCCTATCGGATGGAGGAGAAGACGGGCCTCAGCGAGGAATTTCTGCGAAAGCACGGGTACTAGGCGGGAAGGTGCTCTTATCGTTGCTTTCTTCGATGACGGGCGATTATCTGCCACAGCCGCCATGTCGTTCGAGAACGTCACGGGTGCGATCGATGACATCGCCGCAGGGCGAATGGTCATCCTGGTCGACGACGAGGATCGGGAGAACGAGGGCGATCTCTGCATGGCCGCCGAGAAGGTGTCGCCCTCCGCGATCAACTTCATGGCGCGCTATGGGCGCGGCCTCATCTGCCTCACGCTGAACGAGGAGAAGATCGAGCAGCTCGGCCTCAAGATGATGGTCGAGAACAACACCTCGGCGTTCGAGACCGGCTTCACCGTGTCGATCGAGGCGCGCGAGGGCGTCTCGACCGGCATCAGCGCCGCCGACCGCGCCCACACCGTGCTGACGGCGGTCCGGTCGGACGCTGCGCCCAACGACCTGGTCTCGCCAGGCCACGTCTTCCCCATCCGCGCCCGCAAGGGCGGCGTCCTGGTTCGCACCGGACAGACCGAAGGATCGGTGGACCTGTCGAAGCTCGCCGGCCTCCAGCCCGCGGGCGTCATCTGCGAGATCATGAACGAGGACGGTTCGATGGCCCGCCGCCCCCAACTCGAGGAGTTCGCGAAGGAGCACTCGCTTCGGATCGTCAGCATCGCGGAGCTGATCGAGTACCGGTTCGCGCACGATCGCCTGGTCGAGACCGTGTGCGAGCGGACGATCGACAACGCGGAGTGGGGAGAGCTGACCGTGCGCGTCATGCGCTCGCAGGTGGATGGCCTGGAGCACCTGGTGATCACGAAGGGCCAGATCGATCCCGAGACCGCGGTGCTGGTGCGCGTGCAATCGATCGATCTGCCTGCGGACCTGGTTGGCCTGGCGCTGTCCGGGGGCGGGGCGGAGATGCGGGCGGCCATGGCGAGCATCGCCGGCGCCGGCTCGGGCGTGTTCGTGTATCTGGTGCGGAGCGTCGAGGGCTCGTCGATGGCCGGCAAGCTGGCTCGGATCGACGCGCGGGTCATGCCGCCCACGTATCATCGCGTGGGAACGCGCCTCGATCTGCGCGAGTTCGGGACGGGCGCCCAGATCTTGAAAGCGGTGGGCGTGAAGAGGTTCCGGCTGCTCAGCAACAACGAGGTCCGGATCGTCGGCATCGAGGGGTTCGGGCTCGAGCTGATCGAGCGGGTCCCGCTCGCGGTCGAAGGGGTGTAGGCCATGGGGAAGAGCTACGAGGGCAAGCTGGGCGCAGAGGGCAAGAAGTTCGGCCTCGTCGTGTCCCGCTTCAACAGCTTGATCACGGAGCGGCTCCTGGAAGGGGCAAAGGACTGCCTGTTGCGTCACGGCGCCCAGGAGAAGGACGTCGAGGTCGCGCGCGTTCCCGGAAGCTGGGAGATCCCGCTGGCCGTCAAGTGGATGGTCGAGTCGAAGCGCTACGACGCGGTGCTGGCCCTCGGATGCGTGATCCGGGGCGGCACGCCGCACTTCGACTATGTTGCGGGCGAGGTGACGAAGGGATCGGCGGCAGTCCAGCTCAACGCCGGCGTTCCGGTGGCGCTGGGCGTGCTCACCACGGACACGATCGAGCAGGCGATCGAGCGGGCCGGAACCAAGCACGGAAACAAGGGTTGGGACGCGGCGCTGGCGGCGATCGAAATGGTCGGGCTTCGGGGAGCGTTGGGCATCGGGGACTAAGCGATGAAGGCGGCCCGTCGCAGAGCGCGCGAGTGTGCGCTGATGGTGCTCTACGGGATCGATGTGTCCGGCGTCGATCCGGAGGTCGCCCTCGAGCGCTTCTGGACGGACTTCGGCGATGGCCAGCCGCTCGATCCGCCGGCGCCCTACGAGGACAGCGAGGCGCGCGGGTTCGCGGTGGAGGAGGAAGAGGCGGTGAAGAGCTACGCGGAGCGCCTGGTGCAGGGCGTGGCGGCGGCCAAAGAGGAGCTCGACGCGCTCATCACCGGCATCTCGCTGCACTGGCGCCTCGATCGAATGGCGCTGGTCGATCGGAACGTGCTTCGACTGGGCGCGTTCGAGCTCACCAAGCTCAAAGACGAGGTCCCTCGCAAGGTCGTCCTCAACGAGGCGATCGAGATCGCGAAGACGTTCGGCACGGCCGAGTCGAGCGCGTTCATCAACGGGATCCTGGACCGCATCGGGAAGTAGGACGATGGCGACGGCGCGGATTTCGCCCGGAGACCTGTCCGGCCTCGATGCGCTCGCGGTCGACTCGCTCGCGCTCCATCTGTTCGCGGAGAAGCGCCAGCCGCGCGCGGTGGCGGGCTACGTCGACTGGCGAATGTGCGGCCGGCTCGCGCGGCTCCTGCTCGAGGATCGCTTTCACGGCGCGATCGACGAGACGCTGCTCATGCCGTCGCGCGGTCGCCTGGGCGCGGATCGATTGTTCCTGATCGGTCTCGGCGATCCCGTGAAGGGTCGCTACGGGATCGACGGTCGGATCGAGGAGGCGGTGGCAGTGCTCTCGGATGCACGCGCGACCAAGGTGGCGCTGGGCGGACCGAGCTTCGTGCTGGAGGCATGGCTCGCGGCGGCGACGCCGGATCGATTCGAGGAGGTCGTCCTTCTCGACGCAGACGGTGCGCTCGATGGCGCAGAGGAGGCGCTGGAAGCGGCGGCCAAGAAGGCCGGCTTCGCCTGGAGCGCGCGGTGACCCTCGAGTCGGAGCTCGAGCGCCTGATCGCCGCGGTTCCGGAGGCGATCGGCGCGATCGTGTGCGACTTCGAGGGCGAGACGGTGGTGGTGGCCCTCGGGTCGGCGTCCCTGCCCCGGGAGGCCGAGGCGCGGGCGCTGGAGCACGTCCCCCGGCGGATCTCGCTCGAGATGCCGGTCGCCGAGTTCCTCATGCGCCTCGGAGGCGCCGAGCCCTGCGCGATCCTGCGGATCGCGGAGGATGCGGGACGCCGGCGGGGTGGAGGCGGGATCCGATCGCTGCACGCGCGGTATCGCGCCGTGGAGGTCCTCGTCGATCCACTGCCGGAAGGTTATTACCTGGTGCTCGTCCTCAGACGACCTGCGCTCGCGTCCCACGCACGGTTTCGCCTGCAAGACGCATCGCAGCGGCTCTCGGAATACGTCCGCTAGCCAACGCTAGCCTAGCTTCGAGCCATGGCCTGTGATAACCCTCAGGGAACCATGTCGGCGAACAAGGGGGCCCTGTGATGAGCGGGCCTGAATTGGATTTCGTCGTGTATCTCGGAGATCCAGACGAGGGCGCGGAGGCTGTGACGAGCAAGGCCCTGCTCACTGGCATCGAGAAGCACAAGGCGAAGCTGGAGCTGCCCGGGGCCTACGGCGCGATCATCCTGACGGAGAAGGGCAAGGAGAAGGTGGAGCGCAAGCCGGACCCGATCGTCGCCCTGGTCACGAAGCTGGTACGTACGATTCCCTACCTGATTGACGGGGAGGCGGAGACGATCCTGCTCTCGGAGAGCGAGACCGGCTTCCTGCTCGAGCCCTCGGGGGACGACGTGCTGGTGTCCTGCTTTTTAGGCGACGCCTACGAGCCCGAGGAGTTCCTCCTCGAACCGGTCACCGTGACCCTCCAGGCGCTCGGAGAGCAGATCCTGTCGATGGGCGAGCGGCTGCGCGACGTGCTCAAGAAGGTGAGCCCCGAGTCGTTCGAGAACGACGGCGATGGCAAGAGCCTCGAGGAGTTCATCGACATGAGCCGGACGTCGTTCAAGACCTTCAAGCTGGAGGTCGAGCGAGGCTTGCGGGTGACATGACGCGACGAATCGACGCGCCGCCGTATCGGCTGGGTCATCCGGACACGACGGATCCGGAGAAGATTGAGGAGCTGCAGAAGCGCGTCGAGAAGCACACCCGGCTCACCGCCAAGAAGACCGGAGCCGTGTTCTCCGAGGTCCTGACCAAGCGGATGAAGCGGATGCGCGGCGAGGACGACGACGACGAGACCCCCGAGGGTGGGGAGGGCGAAGAGCAACAGGGCGACAGGGAGCCCCTGCTCGCGCTCCATCCCGGACAGCAGCCCGGGCTCGCCAACAAGAAGAAAGTCATCGTCAAGGGCTAGGACGCGTGTCGCAGAGCCTTCACCCGATTCTCGAAGGACATCGCGGTCCTTTCCCGCGCCGGCTATCCGATCATCTACATCGTGACGCAGGAGGAGGCGCGGGCGCACCGCCTCGTGGAGAAGGCGGCCGCGGCGGCGCGCAAGAGCCTGGTGCGGTGGTCGGCGTCGACCGGCTTCGACGGTGGCGAGGCGGGCCGGACGGTGGACGACGCCCGGGGCGCCATCGACATTCTGGGCGCCAACGAGGAGCCGTCCCTGTTCCTGCTGCTCGACCTCCACCCGTACCTCAAGGATCCGAGCCTGATCCGGCGGCTGCGGGATCGCCTGCCCGAGGCGACGCGCCGCCGCCAATCCTTCGTGATCATCGCGCCCGTGCTCGAGCTGCCGGTCGAGCTGGAGAAGGACGCTGCGGTGATCGATCTTCCCCTCCCCAAGAACGAAGAGCTGCTCGCCGAGCTGGAGCGCGTCTCTCGATTGGAGAAGGTGGAGGTCCATCCCGAGGTCGCGGATTGTGCGGTGCGCTCCGCGCTGGGGCTGGGGCTCGCGGAGGCGGGCCGCGTCTTCCGCAAGGTCATGGTGCTGCGGAAGGGCCTCGAAGAGGACGACCTTCGGATGGTGGTCGAGGAGAAGAAGAACGTCCTCCGCAAGACCGACGTCCTCGAGTTCAACGAGCTGGCGGAGGGCCTGGCCGAGGTGGGTGGGCTGGGCGAGCTCAAGCGCTGGCTCGGCACCCGGCTGGAGGCGTTCGGCGACGAGGCCCGCAACTTCGGGCTCCCGCCGCCCAAGGGCTTGCTCCTCCTGGGGGTCCAGGGCTGCGGCAAGTCGCTTTCGGCCAAGGCGGTGGCGGAGCTCTGGAAGTTCCCGCTCCTCCGGCTCGACGTCGGCGCGCTGTTCTCGGGCGCCAGCGCCTCGCCCGAGGCGGCGATGCGGGAGGCGATCAAGATCTGCGGAGAGCCTGTCGCCGGTCGTCCTCTGGATCGACGAGATCGAGAAGGGGTTCGTCCAGTCCGACAAGGACGAGAGCACCACCCGCGTGTTCGGCACGCTGATCACGTGGCTCGCCGAGAAGAAGGCGCAGGTCTTCGTGGTGGCGACCGCCAACGACGTCAGCGGTCTCCCGCCCGAGCTCCTGCGCCGCGGGCGCTTCGACGAGATCTTCTTCGTCGACCTACCGAACCAGCACGAGCGGCTGGAGATCCTCAAGATCCACATCAAGAAGCGCCAGCGCGATCCGGATCGCTATCCGACGCTCCTGCAGCTGGCTGCCCGCGCCGACCACTTCTCCGGCGCCGAGCTCGAACAGGTGGTGGTCTCGGCCCTGTACCGGGCCTTCGCCGAGAAGCGCGAGCTCTCCGACGAGGACCTGGAGATCGCGCTCAAGCAGACGGTGCCCCTCTACCAGACGTACGAGGAGAAGATTAAGTGGCTCCGCGACTGGGCCCGCACCCGCGCCCGTCCGGCGACCCTCGACTCGACCGTGCTCGATCTGTTCGGCGTCGGCCGCTGACCGTCGACTTGAATCGCCAGGGGCGGTACTCGAGATCCGTGAGCGATGCGGTGATCGGGGAGGGCGTGCGCGTGAACGGCGAGGTCTCGGCCGAGAAGGAGCTGTCCATCGCAGGAGAGGTGCACGGAAGGATCCGATCCCCGCACGTGGTGATCCGAGGGGGCGGCGCGGTCGACGCCGAGGTGGAGGCGGATCGGGTGATGGTCCACGGACGTGCCGCCGGGGTGATCAGCGCGACGGATCGCATCGAGGTGAAGGGGACGGCGATCGTGACCGCGGATCTGAGCGCCCCTTCGGTGGTGATCGAGGAAGGCGCGGTCGTTCGCGGGAGTGTGCGGATGGACCTGGGGCTGCCCCCAGACGTGTGAGGGTGAGGCATGGAGAAGACGGTGATCGGGAGCTCGCTGGTGATCGAAGGGGACCTGGAGGGCGCGGAGACGCTCGAGGTGCACGGGCGGGTGCGCGGGCGGATGGTGTCGGCGAAGAGCGTGACGGTGTGGGCTTCGGGGAGCGTGGAGGCCGAGGTCCGGGGGGAGACCGTCCGGGTCGAGGGCGCCCTCGTGGGCTCGATCAGCGCGGACGGGCGCGTCGAGATTGCACCGGACGCGCGGATGGACGGGGACATCCGGTCGCCGCGGATCGTGATTGCGGATGGGGCCCACTTTCGCGGTAACGTCGACATGCGCCGGCCGGAGCCATGATCAAGAAGACCGAAGCAGGGGCCGAGATCTCGAGGAGCACGGTCGTGCGCGGGCGTGTGCAAGGCACGGAGCCGCTCTCGGTCGCGGGTCGGATCGAGGGCTCGGTCGTGCTCGACGCGAAGCTCACCATCGAGAAGAGCGGGGTGGTGAAGGCGGACGTCGACGCCGACGAGGTGATCGTCCGGGGCATCCTGATCGGGAACGTCCACGCCAAGCGGGCCGTGCGGATCGAGTCGGGCGCCCGCGTGAAGGGTGACATCGAGGCGCCCACGGTGGCGATCGCGGACGGCGCGCGCTTCTCGGGCGGGCTCACGATCGGCGATCCGGAGTCGGCGCGGGCGCTGCTTCCCAGCTATGAGCCCGAGCAGGTGCGAGAGCGGGCGGCGGCGAAGAACGTCCCGCCCGAGGTGATCATGCGGCCGGTACCCGTCGAGCGGACACGGCCGCGCGTCGTGGTGAAGAAGCGAACATGAAAGCGGATGATCTGGAGCAGGCCCGGACGGATCTCCTGGCGCTCCTCGAGACCAAGTCGTTCCAGAAGCGGAAGGTCACGCTCACCTCGGGTCGGACCTCCAACTTCTATGTCGACTGCAAGCAGACCACGCTCGACGCGACCGGACATGTGCTGGTCGGGCGGCTCCTCTTCGAGGAGATGCGTCGCTACGAGGAGCGCGGCGGGCGTCGGGTGGCCGGCGTGGGAGGTCTGACGCTGGGCGCCGATCCGATCGCGAGCGCCGCGTCGCTCACCTCGGCGCTGCTCGACCATCCGATCCCGGCGTTGATCGTGCGCAAGGAGCCCAAGGGCCACGGCACCGGCGCCTTTCTGGAGGGTGCGAACAACCTGGTCGCTGGCGGAGAGGTGGTGGTGGTCGAGGACGTGGTCACCACCGGCGGCTCCGCGATGAAGGCGGTCGAGCGCATCCGTGACGGTGGCTTCACCGTGCATCTCGTCCTCGGATTGGTCGATCGGCTCGAGGGGGGCCGGGAGAACCTCGAACGCGAGGGCCTCGAGGTGGTCACTTTGTTTGATCGCCGGGACTTCCTCCCGGACGATGAGGTCGAATGAAGCGCGCGCTCCTCGTCACCGGTCTCCTCCTGGGATGCGCCGGGCCCGAGCGCATGTCGCTCCAGCCGCGCGCCGGCCTCACACCCGACGACTACGAGGACGTCCTCGACGACTGGACCCGGCACGACGAGCTCTACGACAAGCTCGACAGCATCATGTTCGTCTTCGCCACCTTCCACTCGCCGGAGTTCCGGAAGGCGTTCCTCCTCCGGCACGCCGATGTGTACGGGCCCGGCAGCGAGATGGCCGAGCACCTGACGCTGAGCGACCCCGAGGCCGAGCACTTTCTCGAGTTCTTCGTCAGCAGCTCGACCGGCCGGGTGGAGTGGAACGATCTCGACAAGAACAAGGACTCGATCTGGAGGGTGACGCTGGTCGGGGATGACGAGCAGGACGTCGCGATCGGTCAGGTGACCAAGGTCCGGACCACGGCCAACATCCGGGCCATCTATCCCTACATCACCGACTTCGCGAAGACGTACCGGATCCGATTTCCGATGACGACGGTCGGTGGCAAGCCGATCCTGACCAACCAGACGCACCGCCTCACGCTCCACATCGCCTCCGCGCTGGGCGCGTGCGCGATGTCCTGGGAGTTCGAGACGCGCTGAGCGGTCACGCCACCAGATCCTTGCGGACCAGCACCGTGTCGTGTGCCGCCGCCGACGGGTTGGGAAAGTCGATCGTGTAGTGCAGCCCGCGCGACTCGCGGCGCTTGAGGGCCGACTCCACGATCAGCTCGGCGACCGTACAGATGTTGCGGAGCTCCAGAAGATCGCGGGTCACGGTGGCGTTCCAGTAGAAGTCCCGGATCTCCTCCTTGATGGTGTCGATGCGTCGCTTGGCGCGGAGCATGCGACGGGTGCTCCGCACGATCCCGACGTAGTTCCACATGAACCGCCGGATCTCGTCCCAGCACTGGGTGATGACGACCAGCTCGTCGGAGGGCACGGCGTCGCCGGGATCCCACTCGGCCACGCCGTCGAAATCGGGCGCGGGGAGGGCGAAGTAGCCCTCTCCGGCGAGGGCGGCGCGATGCCCGAAGACCGCTCCCTCGAGGAGGCTGTTGGAGGCGAGCCGGTTGGCGCCGTGCATCCCGGTGCAGGCAGACTCGCCGATCACGAACAGACCGGGGATGCAGGACTCTCCGCGCTCGTCGGTCCGCACGCCGCCGCAGACGTAGTGCGCGGCGGGGACGACCGGGATCGGCTCCTGGGTCATGTCGATCCCATACTTCATGCACTCGGCGTGGATGTTGGGAAAGCGGCGACGCACGAAGTCTTTGTCCAGGTGGGTCATATCGAGGAGCACGCAGTCGTCGCCGGTTCGCTTGAGCTCCGCGTCGATCGCGCGCGCCACGATGTCGCGCGGCGCCAGCTCCTTCATCGGGTGGTAGGCGTCCATGAACCGCGTGCCGTCCATGCGGCGCAGCAGGCCGCCTTCACCGCGGAGGGCCTCCGAGATCAGGAAGGACTTGGCCCGCGGATGATAGAGGCACGTCGGATGGAACTGGATGAACTCCATGTTCGCGATCTCGGCGCCGGCCCGCCAGGCCATCGCGACCCCGTCGCCGGTCGCGACGTCCGGGTTGGTCGTGTAGAGGTAGACCTTCGAGGCCCCGCCGGCGGCGACGATCGTGACGCGCGAGAGGAACGTGATCACCCTGCCGCTCACCTCGTCGAGGACGTAGGCGCCCAGGCAGCGGTTCTCCGGCCCGGGCATCACGAAGCGCGTGCCCGAGAGCAGGGCCTCGACCTTCCGCGAGGTGATGAGGTCGATCGCGCAATGGCGCTCCAGCAGGGTCACGTTGCTGCGCGACTTCAGCGCCGCGAGGAGAGCGCGGATAATCTCGGCTCCCGTGATGTCGCCGGCGTGGACCACACGGCGGTGCGTGTGGCCGCCCTCGCGCGTGAGATCGAACTCGACGCTTGCGTCGTGCTGGCCGTCGTTCTTGTCGAAGCGCGCGCCCTGCTCGATGAGCCGCGCGATTGCCGCGGGCGCTTCCTCCACCACGCGCTCCACCACGCCCGGGTGGCAGAGGCCGGCGCCGGCGGCGAGGGTGTCGGTGATGTGCGCCCGGAAGGAGTCGTCCGGGGCGAGCACCGCGGCGACGCCGCCCTGGGCATAGGCAGTGTTCGCGTCGGCAGCCCCGCGCTTGGTCACGATGACGACGTCGCGGCCGGACCGGCTCGCCTCGAGCGCGTAGGTGAGGGCGGCGATGCCACTTCCGATCACCAGCGCATCGCAGGTCTGCTTCATGCCGGGACAGTTGCCATAACGAACCGCGAGGGGCGAGGAAGACCGCGAGCTTGCCCGGTCCGAACCCGATGCTAGGATAGTGCGGCGTGGGCAAACCCCAGGCTCAGCTCGGCCTGCTGGCCCTCCTGCTGATTCCCAGCCCGGCCTGGGCGGAGCTGTACAGCTTCGTCGACACCGACGGCGTCATCCACCTGACCAACATCCCCAAGGGCGGCGAATACCGTCCCTACAATGCGGACGACGCCGAGGGGTTCGGCGGACAGAAGCCGATCGTGATCGTGTATCGCGGCGGGGTGGAGCGCGTGCTGTATCCGGTCGACGTCTCGCGATTCGACGATGCGCTTCGCGAGGCCGCGCGGCACTACAACCTCCCGTTCGCGTTTCTCAAGGCCATCGCGAAGGTCGAGTCGAACTTCAACCCGCGCGCGATCTCGACGAAGAACGCGAAGGGGTTGATGCAGCTGATCGACGAGACTGCGGAGCGCTTCAACGTCGCGGATCCGTTCGATCCCAAGCAGAACATCTTCGCCGGCGCGCGCTACCTGCGGATCCTGGCCAACGAGTTCAAAGGCAACATGGCGCTCACGGCGGCCGCTTACAACGCGGGCCCGGAGCGCGTCCGTCGCATCGGGCGCGTGCCCGAGATCCGCGAGACGCAGCGTTACGTGCGTCGCGTCCTTCAGATGTATCGACACTACAAGCGATCGGAGTGAGCGTGCACGAGGGGCTGGCCGAGCTGGTGAGGCACGGTTCCGACCTGCTCAAAGCGAAGAAGCCGGAGCGCGCCCGCTCGGCCCTGGAGAGGGCGTACACGCTGGATCCGCAGGATCCCAAGGTCCGCAACCTCCTGGGGCTCGCGTACTTCAAGCTCGGCCTGCTCGAGGCGGCCAAGGCCATCTATGACGGTCTGGTGGTCGACTATCCGGGAGAGGCGCCGCTGTTCGTGAACCTCGGGCTGGTGCTCTTGCGCCAAGGTCGACTCTCGGAGGCGGAGGCCACGCTCGAGCGCGCGCTCCGCCTCGCGCCGGCGCACGCGCGCGCGCACTGCTATCTGGGGCTGGTCCTCTACCGGCGCGGCGATCTCGGCCGCGCCCACGAGCACTTCCTTCAGGGGAACGCGCTCGACTTTGCGGCGAAGGTCGAGCGGCGGATGTCGCGGCCCGACGATGCCGAGCCGTCGCGGGCCGAGGTGATCCGGAGGGTGGCGGACGACGGTGTGGCCGGCCTCGAGCGCCCCGATGCGTTTCGCTCGCTGGACGCCGAGCGCGACGAGCGCGTGGTGCGCGACGAAGGAGGCTGGGAGGCAGCGGTGAGCCACAGCCAGCCGCCGCTGCCGGTGCCGGAGCCGGTGGAGGATACCGACGTGCTGGACTCGATCGAGGTGGCCGTCCCCAGCCCGAGCCGGCTCCCGGAGGCGATGGTCTACGGCCGGGGACCTGAAAACGGCGTGCCGCAGCCGGCGAGCGGCGTCCCGGAGATCTCGTCGGGCGGCGAGGCCATGGGTTTCACGGCAGGTCCCGGCGCACGGGCTCGGCTGGAGATCGGGAGCGCCGCATACCTCAAGCCCTCCGCCATCGTGGCGGCCTCCGGCCGGCTCGCCGTGTCCGAGGCCAAGCGGCACTTCAACAGCCGCTCCACGGGCGGCGTGTTCGGTGATCCGGCCGATCCGGTGAGCCGCGTGGAGGGTCGTGCCGTCTTGCTTCTTCGCGTCACCCGGGTTGCGGTAGCGCTGAGAGGTGCGCGTGACCTGCACGTGGTCCAGTCGGCGCTGGTCGGCTTCGATGACGGCTTCGAGTGGGACAATGGCCGGATCCTCGGGCTCGAGGTGGTCACCCTTCGGGGCAAGGGCAGCCTCCTGCTCGATACGCGGGGGCCGCCGATGCTCATGTCGGTCGACGACGACACGCCGGTCCATGCCTCGCTCGAGGCGTTGCTCGCCTGGTCGGACGGCGTTCGCCCCAGCCCGGTCGAGACGCAGGCCGAACGGCCCCGGCTCTTCAAGCTGTACGGCAGGGGTTACGTGCTGGTGCAGCTTCCTCCGGACGAAGAGGGCGCGCTCGCGCGTTCTTCGGGTTAGAGAGAATGCTCATGGTGCGTGAGAAGCTCAGCCTGCAGAAGCAAGCGCTGTCGCTACCGAACCTGATCACCTATGTGCGGATCCTCGCGATTCCGGCGGTGCTCTTCACCATGCAGTTCGACTCGCCGCGGAACGCGTTCCTCGCCGCCATGATCTTCGCCGCCGCCTCGGCGACGGATGCGCTCGACGGTTATCTGGCCCGCAAGTTCAACCTGACCTCGCTGATCGGAAAGTTCCTCGATCCGCTCGCAGACAAGCTGATCGTGATGGGCGCGCTGGTGATGCTGCTCTACCTCGGTCGGGTCAACGCCTGGATCGTCTTCGTCATCCTGGCGCGCGACATCATCATCAGCGGGCTGCGGACGATCGCGATGACCGAGGGGATGGTCATCGCCGCCCGCGAGTTCGGCAAGCACAAGACCGCGTTTCAGATGGTCGGAATCTGGGCGCTCCTGATCCACTACCCGCACACGGTCGTCACGGACGAAGCGGTCGACTTCCACCGGATCGGGACCTACTTCCTCTACATCTCGGTCTTCTTCTCGCTCCTCTCGGCGGGCGACTACTTCCGCTCGTTCTTCAAGACGGTGCTGGTCGCTCATTCTCCATCGCCCGCGCCAGCGCCGCCTGGAGCTCGCTGAGGTTGAGCGGCTTCGAGAGCAGCGTCGCGTCCAGGCGCATGGCACGCGCGCGGACGTCGTCGTCGCTGAACGCGGTGATCAACACGACCGGGATGTTCCAGCCTCGCTGGCGCACACCCTCGAGCACCTGAAGCCCGGACACGCCCGGCATGCGAATGTCGCTGATGATCACGTCGGGCGGAGTGATGCGTTGCTCGAAGAGAAACGCCGAGCCGAGATGCTCCAGCACCGCGGTCCCGCTCGACACCGCGATCACCTCGTAGCCCTCGGTCTCGAGGAGCTCGGCTAGCGACCAGCGGACGTCGTCGTCGTCCTCGGCGAGGAGCAGCCGCGGGCGTCGAGCGAGCGCTCTCAGGTTGGAGCTCGGGCGCGGCCGCGGCTCCGAGGCCCCGCGGGGCAGCCAACCCTCCTCGCGATACTCGCGGAGCCGGTAGTGCACCTTCCGGACGGAGATGCCGAGCGCCTCGGCGGTCGCGTTCGCGTTCCCACCCAGGCCCCGGTACGTGAGGAGGATGGCGGCGCGCTCCAGCTCGGCCAAGGTCATTCCCGGGACCTGGATGAGCGGGGTGTCGCCCGGCGCCCGGGAGGGCACCAGGCTCGAGGGGAGGTCGTCCTCGCTCAGGACGTCCTTGCTGGTCATCGCCGTGACGTGGCGGGCCAGGTTCTCCAGCTCGCGTACGTTGCCGGGCCAGCGATAGCCGAGCAGCTGGGACATCGCGCGAGGGGAGGTCGCCATGCTTCGTCCTTCCGACGCGAGGGCTCGCGCCACGAAGTGCTCCCAGAGCAGGCGGATGTCGTTCTTGCGCTCGCGCAGCGGGGGGAGGCCGATCGAGAGCACGTTGAGGCGGTAGAAGAGATCCGAGCGAAAGTTGCCCTCGGCGACGTCGCGCTCGAGATCACGATTGGTCGCTGCCACGATCCGGACGTCGACCTCGCGCCGCTCGGCGTCACCGACGCGCTCGAAGTATCGCTCTTGGAGTACGCGGAGAAACTTGCCCTGCATGGCGAAGGAGAGCTCGCCGACCTCATCGAGGAAGAGCGTCCCTCCCTGCGCCATCTCGAACCGACCCGCGCGTGTCGTGACCGCACCGGTGAAGGCGCCCTTGACGTGGCCGAACAGCTCCGCTTCGAGGAGCGTCTCGGGGATCGCGGCGCAGCTCATCGCGATGAACGGGGCGTTCCTGCGCGGGGAGAGCCGATGAAGCATGCGCCCCACCAGCTCCTTGCCGGTCCCGGTCTCGCCGGTCAGCAAGATCGACGCGCTCGACGGTGCGGCCAGCGCGATCTGCCGGCGCACCTCTTGCATCGAGTAGCTCTCGCCGATGAGGTCGAGGGCCTCGGTGTCGCCGGCGCTGATGCGATGAGAGAGCCTGGCGGCCTCCCGATCGATCACGCGGTGGACCTCGACGAGGTCAGCGGTGCGCTGGGCCATGGCCGTGGCGTTGGCCTTCATCGCCAGATCGATTGCGTCTTTGGTGTACGCCTCCACCATCAGGATGAAGGTCGCAGCGGGCGCAGCCGAGCGAAGCCGGTGGAGGAAGCCGGGCCCGGTCGCGCGGAGCATCTCGCCGTCGACGAGGACGATCTCCGGGCGCTCGGAGTGCACGCGTGACACGGCGTCGTCGCGTGCGACGGCGTGCACGCGCCGCCGGAGGGAGAGGCGATCCGCCAGGGCGTCGTCCTCCGGCGTCTTGCGGCAGACATAGACGATGTCGCGGGGGGCGGGCACCGTAGTCGAGTTATTCACCGAGCCGGTGAGCTGTCCACCCTCGTGATGTATGCGAGGACGGCCCCTTCGTCCGGGCGCCCGTGGACGATCGCCGGTGCGCCCGATGTCTTTCCACGGACGACATCGCCCAGCGCTGCGTGCGTCAGTCCGTCAGGATCGGCGTCCTCCATCCACGGGAACGCGACGTCACCGACACACATGTCGTTCAGACCCTGGAGACTACTGGCCAGCAGCCGATCCAGGAGCAACTCCGTCGTGACCACACCCCAGGCCTCGACCTCGCCGTCCTCGGACCGCCGGACCACCACGAGCTCGGCGCGATCCTCGTCCCTCAGACAACGCACGGCCTCGATGAGGGGTGCGTCCTCCCAGATTGCGGCCAGCGCACGCCGTGCATCACGGGTCTTGGTCCGCTCGCGATCCACGACGTCCGCGACCACGCGCTCCAGTGTGGCAAGATCGAGCGGTTTGTCGAAAAACGCCGTGGCACCCACGCGCTCCGCCCGCTTCTTGCTCTCATCGTCGCCAAAGGCCGTGATGATGATGAAGGGTGTGAGCCAACCGGCGAAGCGGAGGCCCTCCAGGATGCTGAGGCCGTTGAAGCCCGGCATGCGGACGTCCGACACGACGAGGTCCGGCGGCGGGGAGGTCCGATCGAGCAGAAGTGAGGACGCGAGCGCATCCAACAGGGCGGCGCCATCGCGCAAAGGGATCACTTGATAGCCTTGCGTGCGAAGGAGCTCGACCAAGCCGAATCGGATATCGTCGTCGTCTTCGGCGACGAGCACTCGACCGCGAGGCTGGGTGGCGTTCATTGGGCCGCTGTGGTGCAACTGCCGTTCCCGCAGCTGGCCTCGGACAAGGTCTGCAAGACGGAAGGAGTCATCTGCACGTTTTGCAAACGACCTTTCAGGGGGCGTGTCTTCACTGCAGGGGCTGCAGGCGCGGGGGAGCGACCGGATGTCGCACGGTGCGGAGCGCTTCATGCACGCGGCGGAAGCGTGTCGGTGCTCGAGCGGCTGGGCGGCCAGCAGTACCTGCCATTGGGAGAGTGCTACTTCTGGGACCCGGCGATCCTATGGCTCCAGGCGGCATCGGATGTGTTGATCGCGCTGGCGTTTCTGGCGGTCTCGATCAGCATCCTGCTCCTCGTTCGCCGGGGAAAAGGCGACGTGCCCTACCGGTGGATGTTCGTCCTGTTCGCGCTCTTCATCGCCGCCTGCGCCGTCACCCGGTTCATCGAGGCCTGGAGCCTCTGGGAGCCGACCCATTGGATGCCCGGCATCTTCAAGGCGATGGCGGCCGTCGCGGCGATCGGGACCGTCGTGGCCCTTCCTCCGCTCCTTCCGTCCGTGTTGAGAACGCTTCGGTCCGCGCGCGTCTCGGAGCGGCGCCGCGGAGAGCTCGAAGCTGCGCACCACGATCTCCAGGCGTTGTTCGAGCGTCTGAAGGAGAGCGAGCGGGCGCGCACCGAGGTCTTCGCGAATGTCTCGCACGAGCTCCGGACACCGCTCAGCCTGATCCTCGGGCCGGCGCAGGCGATCCTGGCGGATCCGAGCCTGCCGTACGAGTGGCGTCGATCGCTGCGCACCGTGGTCCGCAACGCGCGACTGCTCGAGAAGCACGTGAGCGATCTGCTGCTCGTCGCCAAGGGCGAGACCGGAGAGGTCGAGCTCACGCCGAGCTATGCAGCGATCGATCTCGCGGAGCTGGTGCGCCGTGCCGCTGCCAACTTCGACGCGCTCGCGATTCAGAGAAGCATGGTCTTCGAGGTCGATGCTTCGGCCGAAGTGATCGGCGAGGTCGATTCGGACGCCATCGAGCGGGTCGTCATCAACCTCCTGTCGAACGCGTTCAAGTTCACGCCCGACGGAGGCGTCATCCGCTGCTCGCTGGCCCACGCAGACGGGGATTGGGTCAGGATCTCGGTCGCCGACAGCGGGCCCGGGATCCCGGAGGCCATGCGCGACGCCATCTTCGAGCGGTTTCGCCAGGTCGACTCGAGCTCCACCCGCTCCCACGGCGGCTTCGGGCTCGGGCTCGCCATCGTGCGTGCCTTCGTGGAGATGCACGGCGGCTCGATCCGCGTGGGCTCGGCGGAGGTGGGTGGCGCGCTCTTCGTGGTCGAGCTCCCGTTGTTTGCGCCGCCTGGCCACGCGGTCGCGCGCACGCGGGCGATCCATCCGATCGACGAGGAGATCGTGACGGCGGACCTGAAGATCGATCTGGAGGAGGTGCTGTCTTCGACCGAGCGGACCTCGGAGACTGCGACGATCCTGGTGGTCGAAGACAACCACGACATGAATCGCTTCATCACGTCGACACTCGAACCCGAGTATCGGACCATCGCAGCCTATGACGGGCGCTCCGGATTCGTCCGCGCGGCCGCCGATCTCCCCGATCTGATCGTGACGGATGTGATGATGCCCGGCATGAGCGGGCAGGATCTGCTCGCGCGCCTTCGTTGCGAAGAATCGCTGGCGTTGATCCCGGTCCTGGTCGTCTCGGCGCGCGACGACGCAGAGCTTCGCACGCAGATGCTTCACGACGGCGCCCAGGACTACCTGATCAAGCCGTTCGTCGCGGAGGAGCTCCGCGTCCGCGTTAGGAACCTGGTCACCGCCAAGCGCGCGCGCGATCTGCTCAGCCGCGAGGTGTCGAGCCAGCGCCAGGACCTCGAGTCGCTGGCGCGCAGTGTGGCGATCCACCGAGGCGATCTGGAGGCGGCCCTGGAGGCCACGCAGATCGCTCGCAAGATGGCGGAGCAGGCCAGCGGCATGAAGAGCAACCTCCTGCGCATGATGTCGCACGAGCTGCGGACCCCGGTGACCGCCGTGCAGCTGCAGCTCGCGCTGCTCGAGCGGAACACGGCGGAGATGACTGAGGAGCAGAGAGGGGCTCTGGCTCGGGTTCACCGGGCGTTGCGGCGGTTGCTCGATCTGATCGAGACGGCGCTCGAGTATGCGCGGATCGAGAGTGGACGGTTCGAGATCCGTCGCTCGGAGTTCTCGCTGGTCGAGATGATCGAGGAGGTCATCGCAGAGTTTCAGCCCCACGCCGAGATGAAGGATATTCAGCTGTCGGTGTCGATGGCCGAGCCAGTGCCGCCGCTCGACACCGACCGGCGGCTGCTCCGCCTGATTGCGGTGAATTTGATCGGCAACGCGGTGAAGTTCACCCAGCAGGGTGGGGTGGAGGTCAGGCTGAAGCACGATGGCCGGCGCCACCTGTTGGTGGTGGAGGACAGCGGTCCCGGCATCCCGCCGGAGCTTCACGACGAGGTCTTCGAGCCGTTCAAGCAGGTCGGAGACATTCGCTGGCGAGAGGGCGCAGGCTCGGGCCTGGGACTGGCCTTGGTGAAGGACATGGTCCACGCGCTCGGCGGCAGCATTCGACTCGACTCGCGCGGCGAGGGCAGCGGGTCGGTCTTCACGGTCTACATTCCGCCGGCAGAAATTGTTGCCGAAGAAAGGTCCGCTTCCCAGGCGCTGCCGCAATGATTGCAAGCGCTGGACGGCAGGGCGCGCGCACCCTGCCGTGGCACGCGCGATGCAGTTCGAGACTGCATGCACCAGCCGGAGCTCGAGCCCGACGACGTTCTCGCCCCGAACCCGATCGGAGACGCGGACCTGCTCGAGTCGATCCTCGATTCATGGGACGCCGATGGATCGGCCAAGGCTTCCGAGTTCTGGTCGTGGCAAGTTCTCGAGAGTCTCTCTCACCTCTTCGGTGCGGTCATGGCTTCGCTGTCCGCCGGGGGCTCGGATGGCGCCCGCCATGACCTCTCCGGCGCGGATCTCGGCGAGTATCGAATGCGGACGAAATCGCTGCTCGTCGAGATCCGCGATCTGCTCGATCAACTGTGGTGGGCCGACTGGCCGTCGATCTCGACGCCGCTCGATCGCGAGATCCGCGAGGTCGTAGCCCACGTGCGCGAGAACGAGCAGCTGCTCAAGCCTCCAGGGCGGCGATGGCGCTCTCGAGCGCTCGGATTTCTCGAGTGATCCGGTCCCGCTCCTTCTTGGCATCCTCGAGGTAGGCCCTCAGAGGCCCGCCCACCGCTTCCACGATCTCGGCGATCCGCGTGGGCGCCAAGATCGGCACATCGGTCGTCCGCCAGTGCGCGGCGACCAGCCTCGAGTGGGTCAACATGCCCGTCCGCTCGAGGATCGAGGACATGTGGAACTTGACGGTCCGGCGCGTGATTCCGAGCCGCCGCGCGATCGTCGGGCCGGACGCGCCGCCGACGAGGAGGTCGTAGACTTCACCTTGGCGCTCGCCCATCAGCATGCCCCGCAGGCCCTTCAGCTTTTTCGGCGCGTTGATCGCCCGTCCATGCGCGGCGATGAGGCCGACGCGATTGTGTTGCCGAGTGGCCTCGAGGATGCCGGAGATTCGATACTTCACGGTCCGGGGCGCGAGGTTGAGTGTTCTCGAAATCTCTTCGTTGGACAGGCCCTGAACCACCAAATCGTAGACCTCGACGTGTGTGGGAGAACGAAGCTTGGCGCGCGGCGATCCGGACACGTCGGTATCCTACTCCGCTCCGACGCTGAAGAGCGGTCTGAAAAAAACGCACGGTCGGCGTAGGACGCTCTGACCCAAAGGCCGACATCGTATACTCAGTAGAATACGCGGGTCGGAGCGCGCGTGCGGCGCGCCGTGGATCCGTCGTCCGGGAAGCGGGCGTCGACCTCCTCGGACGAGGTGGACCTCCGCGACGCGCGCGCGGAGTGGATGGACAGCACGACGATGGCCGTCGGCCGCGGGGTGGTCACCCGGGTTTCGATCTTCGGTTCGACCGGCTCCGGCGGGACGTGGGCCTCGGCGGCGCGGGCCACAGGAGCGGGACGGGCGGTGGCCGCCAGGGCAGGCAGGCGCTCGACCTGAACTGCGGGGTCGTCACCGCCGCCGAGCCCGCGCCGTGCGAGCGGCGCGGCGACCGGACGGACCCTCCAGCGGCGGTGGCCCACGACGTGCTTCGCTTCGTGAACGTTCGGATTACATCTGAGACATCGTGTGCAGCATCGAGGCGATGGGCTGATCTCGGGGCGGATCGCTACATGGAACTCGGCGATTTCTCCCCCAAGCATGGGAGGCCGGCCGCCGCTGCGCCGCCTCGGATCGCGCGGGTGCGGGGGACGGTTCGATGGTCTCTGCGCGTCGGGAGCAGCCTACGTTCATCGAAGCCATCTCGAAGCGGAGCTGGCCATGGGGTCAGTGACTCCTACGCCAAAATTCCCAGTCCGTGATCCCAGGAGGTGCGTGAAGGAACATCGAGGCGTTCTGGACGGCGTGGGCTTGCGTTCGTCTCTTCTTGATCTCGCTCTTCCTGTTTGCGACTTACGCCCTCGACTCAAGGGGGATGATTTTGGATCACAAAGGGCCCGAGCCACGAGAAGGGACGACCGTCGCGTCCGTACGTCCCGACAATCGGAGAGAACGCGATCACGATCTCCTGCTGCGCGAGCTCGATGCACGCGACGAAGAGCTCGAGGTTCAGCGCCGACAGCTCCGCGCGATCCTGGACTGCGTCTCGGATGCAGTGCTGATGGTCCGCGCCGGTAAGACGATCACCGCCGTCAATCGGAGCGCGGTCTCGATGTTCGGCCGTCCGGCCGATGAGCTCGTGGGACTGGAGATCCGTGCCCTGCTCCCCGAGATCGACGTGCTCGGAGCAGCTCCTTCCCGACTGCGGGGCGTGGGGTGCGACCGCGAGAGGTTTCCGGTGGAGGTCCGCTCCGAGCGGTTCGACCTGGCGACGGCGCAGGATCGGATCGTCGTGGTCCGCGATCTGACAGAAGGGAGTCGCGTCGAGCGCCGACTCGAAGAGGCGCTCGAGCGGTTCAGGCAGATCACCGAGCAGGTCGACGACCTGTTCTTCATCGTTGAGCCCGCGACGTGGCGCCCCGTCTACCTGAGCCCGGCGTTCGAACCTATCTGCGGTCGCGATCCGGCGGTGGCGCTCGAGCACCCCGAGGGCTGCATCGACCTGATTCACCCGCAAGACCGAGACCGCTGCCTCGACGCGCTCGAGACGTTCCGGCGCGGCGACCCCCTCGACCTGGAGTTCCGGATCGTCCGCTCCGACGGCGAGGTCCGTACGCTCCGGGCGCGCGCCCACCACGTCGCCGGCGAAGAGCGGGTCGCCGGAGTCGCGACGGACGTCACCCAGGAGCGCGCGCTCGAGCAGGATCTCCAGCAGTCGCAGCGGCTCGAGGCGATCGGCAACCTGGCCAGCGGGATCGCGCACGACTTCAACAACCTGCTCATGGGCGTGGTGGGCTTCGCGAGCATCGCGCTCCAGCGGCTGGATCCAAGCCACGGCGCCTATCCCATGGTCCGGCGGGTCGTGGAGGTGACCTCCCGCGGCAAGACGCTGACACGCCAGCTCCTCGACTTCAGCCGGAAGCGCCAACCCGAGCGAGTGTCGCTCGACATCGACGCCGTCGTCGATGCCTGCGCCCCATTGCTCGAGACGCTGGTGGGCGAGCACATCGAGGTGCTCGTCCAGACGGAAGCGCTCGGGTGTCGAGTGAAGGCCGACGTCGGCGAGATCGAGCAGATCCTGATGAACCTCGCGGCCAACTCGCGCGACTCGATGCCGGGCGGCGGAACGCTCGAGATCAGAACCAAGGAGATCGTCATCCGACCTGATGATCCATCGGGGCTCACCAAGGGCCGCTACGCGGAGCTGGTGGTTCGGGACACAGGATCCGGCATGGACGGAGCGACAGCCAGCCGGCTCTTCGAGCCCTTCTTCACCACGAAGGCGATCGGCCGTGGAACCGGGCTCGGCCTCTTCAACGTACGCACGCTCGTCAAACGGATGGGCGGTGCCATCCGCGTCGCGAGTCGGCTCGGCGTAGGAACCACCTTCACGATCCTGATCCCAGCCGTACCCGAGACAGGCGACCTCGAGCTGCCCGCCGACATGGTCGGCCCGAAGGAGGGGACCATCCTGGCGGTGGAGGACGACCCCCTCGTCCGCACCACCGTCGCACACTACCTCGAGAACCTCGGCTTTCGAGTCCTGGTGGCCGCCGGCCCTCGAGAGGCGGTGCGCCTGGCACAGGAATACGGCGCTTCGATCGACGTGCTCCTCACCGACATCATGATGCCGCAGCAGCTCGGCTCGGATCTGGCGCGCACCATCCAGAACGAGCACCCTCACGTGCGGGTGGCCTACATGTCCGCGCACGAACGCGAAGAGCTCCTCGAAGCGGGACGGATCGAGCCGGGCGCTCCCCTGCTGCAGAAGCCGTTCGACCAGCGCTCCCTCGCGATGCTGATGCACCGCCTGATGAAGGATTGAGGGCCGGACCCGCCACATCGGTGTTGACTAGGCGAAAGGGAGGTGCTAACTGGCCGAGAACATTGGCTATGCGGGAGTAACTCAGTGGTAGAGTGCAACCTTGCCAAGGTTGAAGTCGCGAGTTCAAATCTCGTCTCCCGCTCTCTCCCCCGTCGCCGGAGGCAGGCGATCAACCGGTTCACACCCGCCCCGCCCATCTAGGCTGCGAGTCTTCCTGGTTGGGGCGGCTGAAGCGCCGCCCCGAGGCATGCGGAGCTCGTCCAGTCGGGGCCGGGACCCATGACTGGGATCGGGTCTGTCGGTTGCACGGTGGACGCGGATGTCCACTCGCAGTCTCATCCCGCTACTCGTGGCTGTGGCGCTCGAGGTTCCATGCCTCGCAGACGCCGACGACGATCCACGCACGTTGGCTGGCCACGGCTTCACGCCCCTGCGCACCGTGGACTATCCGTTCGTGGTCACGAGCGTCGGCGGTGACACGACGGGCGGCTATCTGCGGATCCCCGTTGGGGCCCCCGAAGGCCCGACGGCCAAGCTGAGCTCGCTCCAGCTCGACTTCGAGGGTCGCTTCGCGGTCGTGGATTGGCTGGATCTCGAGGTGGGGGGGCTGGCCACGCTCGTCTCGGGCAGGAACCCGGCCGGCGTCTTCACCGTTGGTGGCGACGTTGGCTACGGCGGCCGGGCGGGGGTCACAGCTCGGATCCTCCGCGCTAAGCGCTTCTACCTGAGCGCTTCCGTCGAGGGTGAGGCTTGGCGCCTCGAGAGCGTGGTCCCGCTGCGCGCCGTGGCGGACAGGGGCTCTCAGCTGAAGGTGACCGGCGCGCTCTACCAGGGAGCGATCGCGCTGTCCGCAGCCGTCGCGCTGGACGAGCTCATCGGTGTCGAGGCGAGCGGCCGCGGGGAGGTGCGGCAGGTCCGGCTCGATGGACACGATGTCGAAGGGACTGCGTCCGGAGGGCTCGGCTTCTCCTTCGATCTGCTCCACATGGGCGTGCCGCTGTCGGTCGTCCTGGGCGGGCGTGTGTCGTACCAGATCGACCAGGTCGCGCCGGAGATGGCGGCGATCGTTCTCCAGCGCATGGACCGGGTCACCGGTGACGCTGAGCTGGGGCTCTATTACACGGGGCGCGAGGATCTCGAGCTCGGCCTCGTCGGCCTGGCCTCGCTCGGCGCCGACGAGAGGCGCTTCTTCTCCACGCTCAGCATCTCTTACTACTGGTGATCGGGCGCCCGCGTCGCGCTCCTGTCGTCACTGTCCGGCGTGACTGGCGATCGTCGCCTTCACGCGTGCCTTGACCGCGTCGAGGTTGAACGTGGCGCCCCGCTGCATGGGTGGGAAGTCGACGAAGGTCTGGGCGAACTTCTCGATCTCATCCTGCACGAACACGAAGCGCCAGAACTCGTACATGTACCAGTCCGCCAGCTGGAGCGACTGTCCGAACGCGCTGGTCCGCTCCAGCGGATCGAGCTTGAGGTTGCACAACAGCGGCCAGTCGACGTTGACCGTGCCGCCGAGCCAGCCACCGGGCTGGTCGATGAAGCGGTACTTGTAGTCGCCGATTCGCACGGCGCCCAGCGTGCTCTCTGCGAAGTAGTAGACCTCGTTCCTCTTCGAGGGGCCCCTGCCGCTCAACAGCGCCTGCTGATCGTAGCCGTCGAGGTGCACCTTGTACTTCCGTCCGCCGAGCTCCTTGCCCGCCTCGAGCTCCTCCACGATGTTCGGATTGCCCGCCGCCGACACGAGCGTGGGGAGCCAGTCGAGGCCGGACATGATCCCATTCTCCACCTTGCCCGCCGGGATCTTGCCCGGCCAGCGCACGATGCAGGGCGCGCGGAAGCCGCCCTCGAGCACGGTCCCTTTGGCGCCCGCGAACGGTGTCTGCCCGCCGTCCGGCCAGGTGAAATTCTCGGCGCCGTTATCCGTGGTGAAGACGACGATGGTGTTGTCGACCAGGCCGTCCTTTTCGAGCTTCGCCATCACGTCGCCCACGATGTCGTCGAGCTGCGCCATGCCCGCCTCGTACGTCGACCAGCCGTTCTCGGGCGTCCTCATCTTCTGGTACTTCTCGGACAGGTGCGTCACCACGTGCATGCGCGTGGGGTTGAGGTAACAGAAGAAAGGCTTCCCGTCGGCGCGAGCCTTGTCGATGAACTTCATCGCGGTGGCGAGGATCTCGTCGTCCACGGTCTCCATGCGCTTCGGATCGAGCGTCCCCGAGTCCTCGATCTGCTGCTTGCCGATCTTGCCCCAGCGCGGATCCACGGTCGCGTCGTCGCGGTCGGAAGCCCAGCAGTGGAGCATGTTGCGGGGTCCGACGCGCTCGACCAGCTCCTTGGGGAAGGTGGGGTGGAAGGGGTCCTCCATCGCATCGAGGTGGTACAGATAGCCGAAGAACTCGTCGAACCCGTGCACGGTCGGGAGGTACTCGTTGCGGTCGCCCAGGTGATTCTTGCCGAACTGACCCGTGGCATAGCCCAGGTCCTTGAGCGCCGCCCCGATGGTGGGCGCGTCGTCTGGAATGCCGAGGGGCGCGCCCGCCTGGCCGACCGTCGTCAGTCCCGTGCGGATGGGGAGCTCACCGGTGATGAACGCAGCGCGTCCGGCCGTGCAGCTTGCCTCCGCATAGTAGTCGGTGAACATCATGCCCTGCGAGGCGAGCTTGTCGAGATTGGGCGTGCGCCCCGACATGAGCCCCCGGTGGTAGGCACCGATGTTGAGCCAACCGATGTCGTCTCCCATGATGAAGACGATGTTGGGTTTGTTTTTGTCTGCCATGTCTTCTCCTCACCGCTTCTCGAAGCGGTCGATCCGTCGCCAGTCCTTTTTCATGGCCGTAGGCCATTCGAGCATCTCTCGGTCGAGGGGGCTCACCATCACACCGGGCGGTCCTCGGAGCGGACGACCGACATGACGTGCGCGGCGGGCAGACCGCGACGGATGAGCTCTGCGATCGCCCGCATCGGTCGATCGATGTGCAGGAAGAACCTCCGATAGCCGGCGCAGAGGTAGTTGAGCCCGGGCTCCCCGTCGGGTGTGGTGATGAAGCGGTTCTTGGGGCACTCGCCGTGACAGGCGAAGCGGACGGGACACTCGCGGCAATAGCGCGGCAGGCGCTCGAGCTTGTCCTTGCCGAACTGCTGCTGCTCCTCGGAGGCGACCAGCGGGAGCAGATTCTTGGTGCCGATGTTGCCGAGTCTGTGCTTCGGCGCCACGAAGTGATCGCACGAGTAGAGGTCGCCGTTGTGCTCGAGCGCGAGCGCGCCGCCGCAGGTCCTGTTGAACACGCACATGCCCGAGGAGGGGAGACCCAGCCAATTGCGCGCGGCCGCCTCGAAGGTCTGCACATAGACGCGGCCGACGTCGTTCCGCACCCACTCCTCGAAGATGGTGATGAGGAACGCTCCGAACTGCTCTGCCCCCACGGATAGCTCCGACACGTCCCGGGAGAGGGGCACCCGCTCGACCACCGGGATGAACTGGATCCAGGTGGTCGCCACCTCGTCGCGCAGGAAGCGGTACACCGCGAGCGGATGATCGCCGTTGGTGCGGTTGACTGTGGTCAGCACGTTGAAGTCGACGCCGTGCTTCTGGAGCAGCCGAAGACCGCGCATGACCCGATCGAAGGTCGGCTGCCGCTTCTTGTCGACGCGGTGCGCGTCGTGGAGCTCGCGAGGTCCATCGATGCTGATGCCTACGAGAAAATCGTTCTCACGAAAGAACTCGCACCACTCGTCGGTCAGCAGCGTTCCGTTCGTCTGGATCGTGTTCTCGACGGTCACGCCTGGGCGTCGGTGCCGCGCCACACGGGCCGCGGCCCTGCGAAAAAACTCGAGCCCCATGAGCGTGGGTTCGCCGCCCTGCCAGGCGACGGTGACGCGATCGCTCCGGTGGGCCTCCAGGAGCTGCCGGATGTAGGCGTCCAATACTTCATCGCTCATCCGGAACTTGCTGCCTGGATAGAGATCCTCTTTGTCGAGATAGAAGCAGTAGGTGCAGTCCAGGTTGCAGATTGCGCCCGTCGGCTTGGCCATGACATGAAAGCGCGGCGGCGCGGCTGGTCTCGCGGTCATCAGGGCGATCGGGAAGCAACTGCCAGACCATGCTCGGAGATGCTGCTGCCATGCAGTTCGGGCGGTCGCTGTCGGCGATGTCGGCGACGTCCGACTGTGAGCGCGGGTCAGGCCCGGCGGCGCATCGCGCGCATGTCGGGGAGGTCGGTGCCGGCGGTGTCGACGCCGAGGGTGTGGAGCACGCCGGCGTAGATCTCCTTCTCCTGCATGGTGCGTCCCGGGTCGGGCGCGCCGGTGGTGGGGTCGAAGCCGTAGGTCATCGCGGTATCGGGGTTGACGCCACCGAGGACGCGGTCGCCGTTGGCCTGAGGCGAGAGGATCACGACGCCGTTGTTGAGGTCGTGGCTGGTGCCGAACTCCTCGGCGCCGGGCGCGCGCTTCTTGGTGCGTCCGAAGTCGGTGGCGATGTAGATGAGGGAGCGATCCCAGAGGCTCTCGCCGTTGCGGTACTCCTCGGCCTTGAGCAGGTCGATGAGACCGTCCGCGACCAGCAGCAGCTGGTTCCAGCCGACGGCCTGGGCCGAGCGGTGGTAGCCGTGGGAGACGTCGAAGCCGAGGGGCGCGTCGACGCCGGGCTCGCCTTCGAGCGCGCGCGTGATCAGCTCTCCGGTGACCTCCCCGATGAAGGCGCGGGTTCCGAGGGTGACGGAGACCGAGACGCCCGTTTTGATGAGGAGGTAAGCGAGCGCCGCCTGGGCGTGGAGCGGGTTGATCTCGTAGAGCGGGAAGCGCTCGCGGACGCGGGCGGCGTGCTCGGACTCCTGGAGGCCGTTGGCGGCCAGCGGGAACTTGGGGCTGTCCGCGCGCACCATCAGCTTGGTGATCAGATCGGCCGTCTCGAGCTGCCGCTGGGTGCGGCGGAGGCGGATCCAGCGCTCGAGATCCTCGTTGCCCGCGAAGATGCGCCGGAAGATGGAGGCGGGTTCGAGGCCCTGATCGCGGAGGTTGCGCGCCTTCTCGATGAGGGCCTGATCCGGGCCGGCGATGCCCTTCGAGCCGTGGAGCGACAGCGGCCAGGTCGAGGGCGAGACGACCGGCTCGGGGAAGCAGCTCGCTGGAATCGTGCGATCGTGCCCGGGCGTCATGAAGGTGGAGCCGACCGCCATGTTGACGTTCGGGAGCGCCAGGCCGTCGCCGTAGGCCGTCGCGACCGCCTCCTGGAGGGTGCGGCCGGCCCAGGCGTCGTTCCCGGTGATCGAGCGCTTCTGCGCCACGTCGTGGTTGACGCTGGTGCAGGTGAGCGTGGCGACCATCAGGTCCTGGTGGTGCTTGCGCACGAACTCGAGCTGGTCGGTGTGAAGCGGGAAGGGCGTCGGGCCGGTCTGGTCGGCCTGGAGGTTGACGGCGCGAAACGGCGAGCCCTCGACCTGGTGCACCACGGCGTCGGGGAAGCAGTTGAGCGTCGCCGGCGTGCGGCTCTCGGACTCGCGGATGGCGAGGAAGCTGTCGATGATCGAGGCGCCGCCAGCGGCGCCGAGCACGATCAGGAAGCGGCGCTCGGGGGGCTCCTCGACGGCGCGCGCGCTCCTGCCCAGGAGCGCCGACGCGCCGAGCGTCGCCGCGGACATTCCCATCAGCACCTGTCTGCGATTGAAGGTTCTTCGAATCTGCATCTCGATCTCCATTCAGTAGAAGAGCGCTTCCACGCTGGTACCCACGGCGAAGCAGGCCAGCACCGCCCAGTCGCGCTCCGGCTCGGGGCTCGTCTTTGCCACCTCGTCGAAGAACGAGAGGAGCGCCTCGGTCTCGGAGGACGCGGCGTCACGCCCGAGCAGCCGGCGATAGAGCGAGGCCGCCACCCGCAGGCGCGCCTCGGGCTCGTGGTCGCCGGCGAGCGGACCGAAGATCCGGGCCTCGGCGGGCTGCTCGAGGTCTCGGGTCACCGCACGGCCGCAGGCGCTCAACACCACGCGTTCGACCGCCATCAAGGAGGTCACCGGGATCGTCTCCAGCGGACGGTTGAAGCGGAGCTGGTACGGCTCGATGCCGCCGAGGGCGATCCGGTGGGCGTCGTTGATGCAGTCGTACTGTCCGAGCTCCTGGCACAGCCCGTCGGGAGGCAGACCGAGCGCGCGCGAGAGGTCGGTCCCGAGCCGGCGCCCGCCCTTGAACTTCACCCTCGGGCTCTTCGAGGGTACGAGCAGCGGGGGCTCCGCAGCCGGCGGCCCCTCGGGCGGGCCCTGGTCGCAGCCGATCAAGGCCGCGAGCAAGGCAGCCTGCATCCATGGTCTCTGTCTGCGTCGCTCAAGGAACACCGTAGGCCTCCGTTCTGATCAGGTCGTGGAGCATCCGTTCCACCCCGTAGGCGTGCTCGTCGGGGAAGCGCTTCCAGAGCTGGTCGAACTCGGGGAGCTCGGCGGGGTCGGGCGGGCTGCCCAGCGCATAGCGCCAGTACTCGAGCACGGTGGCCCGGGCGAACGCGCTGCTGTCCGCGGCCACCCGGGCCCACTCGCGGAGATCGTTGACCGGCTGGCCGAAGATGGATCCCGAGGCGGGCGCCCCCACCACGGTCGATACTTCCAGCCCGGCGGCCGCGATCTGCTCCAGCCGATCCGGGAGATAGGTCAGCGTCGCGCCGGTGTCGCCGTAGAGCGCGTCGAAGCCGGAGGCGCCGTCGGAGATGCCGTTCTCGCCGATGTTGGACAGCGCCAGCAAGATCCCCTCGTACCGGCTGAAGGGATACGCGAGCGGATCCAGCGTGGAGTGGCAGTCGCGGCAACCTTGGCCGCCGACGCCGCGGTCGTCGTAGTCGACCGGCTCACCTGCGACGGGGTAGAGCCCTTCGAGCTTGGCGATGTCGAGGCCGAGGTACGAGCGGTACATCTGAGCCGCGGTCGTGCGCGGCATGGTGCTGAACATCGTGTGATAGAAGAGCGTCCACCGCGTGGTGAGCATGCCGGCGCGCCGATCGGTGTCGACCAGCTGAGCGCGATCGATCCCTCGGGCAGCGACGTCCTCCTCGCTGGTTCGATCCTCCCTGACGTAACGGATCGGAGGACCGGGGTCGTAGCGGACGATGAACTGCGCGGTGAGGACCTCGCGTGCGTCGTGGTTGTCGGTCTGGGCGTAGGCGTAGAGGTTGTAGTCGTCGTAGTAGTCGGCGATCGCGAACAGGCCCTGATCCTCGCCGGACTTCACGATGCCGAGCGGCGTGATCTTCGGGCTCGCCAGGATCCAGAGCACGCCGTCGCGGCCGCGCCAGAAGTCGGACAGTAGGCAGGTGTCGAGGGCGCGATCGATCGCCGCCATCGGGTCCGAGTCCTCGGCGAAGGCGCGCATCTCGTCGAGGTCGGGCGTGTAGCCGCAGAAGTCCTGGTGGACCTTCCGGAACACGTAGCTCGGCTGGTAGCGGCAGGTGTCGTAGCCGCCGTTGGCCTCGGCGGACTCGGGACATCGAGTCGCCGGGGTGTCCCCGGGTGTGCTCTTCGGATCGCCGGGGAGGCTCCCGGCGCGGATCTCGTCGACGTTGGGGAAGCCGTCCTGATCGGCGTCGTCCAGCTCGATGGCCAGGAGCGCCGCGAGCAGCTCTCGCTCGAAGGTGGCGTCGTCCAGCGGCCGCCTCAGCCCGTCGGTGAAGCGCTCCTCGATCGCGACGCCGAACGCGTTGTGGGCGGGCGGGGTGGTGTGGCAGTACGTGCAGTCCGGTGCGATCCCTGAGGCGCACGCGTCCGGGTAGGCTTCGCAGAAGATCTCCGGCGCGATCGGCATTGCGCCCGCGGGGGGCGCGTAGGCGAGGACGGCGGCGGCGATCACCGACGAGGTGATTCTCATGCGCGCCGCGACCTGCAGCGGCCGTGCCGCCCCGTCATCGTCCGCCGGTCGTGTCCGCGCCGGGGCCGGCACGGCCCAGGTGGGACATCGACAGCCCAGGGTCGGGGGTCAGCTTCGCGCGGTGAGGTCTCCGGAGAGGCGGCGGGCCCTCTCGATGTAGTCGAGCTCTGGAAAATCTGCCCGGAGGTACGCGTTGCCCTCGCGATGGATCCGGCCCTGCTGGGGGCCCCTGCCGCCGGGCGGGCCGTCGCCGTAGCCGGAGTAGAGGAGGTCGGCGACGGCCAGGTCGCGCACCCGGCCGAATGGGGTGAAGCCCATGAGATCGAGCCGCACGTTGTCGGCGAGGTTGATGAAGAACTGCGTGGTGCGGGCGTGGGCGCCGGAGGTGGCGAAGGTGACGGTGCCGCGCGTGTTGCTCTGTGCCTTCGGATCGTCGCGGATACGCCGGTCGCGCCAGAGCTTGTTGAGCGCCGGATCGCCTGACAAGCCGGCTTGCGCGACGAAGCCTGCCACCACACGGAAGAACGCGACGTCGTCGAAGAAGTGCGCGGTGACCAGCTCCTCGAAGCGGGCGGCGCCGAGCGGGGACCAGCCGGGCTCGACGTCGACGAGGACGACGCCCTTGGTGGTGACGAGCTCGACTGCGTACATGCGGCGACGGTAGCCGATCGTCGCCGCGGGGGGACACGACGCGGGGCGGCGAGGCACCGGATGGCGTCATGCCGATCACGCGGTGACGACGACCCTTGGATGGCGGCGACGGACACGGTACCAATCTCAGGTGGGCCGGCGTCGCGCGCGGTTGTTCCTGCTCCTGGCGCTGGCGACGGCGGGCTGCGCCGGAGGCAGCGACGACGCGTGCCTCACCGACCTGAACCCCGACTGCGCGGTGCTCTATCCGCCGACCTTCGAGAGGGTGTTCGGCCAAACGCTCGAGCCGACCTGCGGAATGGGTGGTCCGTCGTGCCACGCCCCTGAGGGGCACCAGGCCGGCCTGATCTTCGCCGATATCGACGAGGCGCACAGGCTCCTCCTGGACGGCCGCGTCGAGCCCGGCAACCCGGCGTGCAGCCTGGTGATGCGCCGCCTCGACTCCACCGACGTGAGCTACCAGATGCCGCCCGGCCGCAGGCTCTCCGCCGAGGAGCGATGCTCGATCCAGAAGTGGATCGAGGACGGAGCGATGCCTTGAGATCGGTCCCCGGACCGCGTCACGGATGGCGCGAGAGGCTGCGCGCGAGCTGAGTCAGCCGCGCGAAGTCGCCCGGATCGACGACCCGGCGCACGCGACCTCTCAATGTGCCACGCGCAGCGATGACCACGGCGAGGGTCGCCCGGTCACCCTCATGGAGAAGGTCGAAGAGCCCCACGCGATCGCCGTCCTCGAGGGCCCCGAACGATCGCGTCACGATCCACTCCGGCATCGAGCTCACCAGCGAGACCGAGAGCAGGCGCTCGTCGCTGGCCGACGCTCCGTGCAGCCAGTCGGTGAGCAAGCGCGCGCGGTCCGGATCCCAGCCGACGCGATGACCGAGCCACTCGAACCCGTCCGTCACGGTCTCGGCCAGCCGGGGCTCGCCTTCGATGAGCGCCGCCATGAACGCGCGGAGAGGGTCGAGCGCGCAGTCTTCGAGCGCGTCGATCCGGATCGAGAGGAGGCTCATGAGAGCTTGCTGGCGAGCGACTCGAACGGCTGCGTGAATCGCTCGGCGCCGGGACGGATGCCGGGCAGCAGGCGCGCGAGCTCACCCTCGGACGCGGTCATGAGGAATGCGCGCAAGAGCTGGGTCGAGGCTGCGACGGGGCTGTTGAGGTCGCGCTCGAGGTGGATGACGTCGGCGCGAAGCGCTTTGATCCCGCCGAACGTCACCAGGCCGGTCTGGCGGGGATCGAGGAGCTGGAGGGCGAGGTCAGCCTCGGCGAGGCTCTCCGGGCTCCGTGCTGCGATCTGCGCGCGAAGCTGCTTCGCGTCGATCGGAGTGCGGTCGAAGGTGGCGTCGATCTCGATCCGCCCGCTGCCCAGCCAGGAAGTGAGCAACCCCTCGAGGAGCTTGGCGGCGGCCGCCGCGCCTTCGCACAGGAGGCCTTCCTCGCGGACACCGGCGATCGTCAGCTCACCTGCGTCGAACACCACGTTGAAGGCGACGCGGCGCAGCTGGTCGGCGACGTCCCCGGTGACACCGAGCGCAGCGGCGCGCGTCTCGATCTCCGCCCGGTTCTCGCCGAGGGCGCGCTCGAAGCTCTCCAGCGAGAGGCGGCTGACCTGGGACGGATCGATGCGAGCCATGGTTCCCTGTGGTTATCGGGTTTTCAGGCGGCGAGTTGCGTGCTCAACGCTTCGGCTTCTTTCGCCCGCGAATGACCTTTCCGGAGGCCACCAGCTCCCGCAGCGCGCGCTCCATCTCCTGGCCGAAGATCAAGCGGAGGGCCTCCTGGCTGGTGGGGCGAAGGGCCCGGAAGGCGGCCTCGAGATCGTTCGCCTCGGCGTGCTCGAAGAAGTACGTGGTGAGATCACGCGCCGCCCGCGCGGCGTGCTTCCGGATGATCTGGGCGCTCTTGGCGGCCGTCTCCAGATCAACGCCGGCGGCCTCGAGGCGGATGGCGATCTGCAGCAAACCCGGGCTGGGGATCAGGAGCGCGTCGGCCTCGCGCCGGACCAGCTTCAGGCGGAGGAGCTCGGCGAGCACGCCGGGGCGGCGGCCGCCGATGCGATCGTAGAGCTGCTGCTCGTCCACCACCTGCGGGCTGTCGTCGACCCAGGGCGCACCGAGCTGGGCCTCGAGCCCGAGCCACTCGTTCAGGTCGAGCTCCCCCTTGTCGATCTTCTGGAGCAGGTCGCAGATCGCCTTCATCTGGAGGCCGCGATCCTGGAGGTCGGCGACCAGCGCCAGGCGTTCCAGGTGCGAGGGGTCGTAGTACGCCACGCGTCCCCGGATCTGAGGCTTCGGGAGCGCACCCGCGGACTGATAGAAGCGGATCGTTCGGCTCGGAACCCGGCTGGCGGCCGCGAGCTCGTCGATCGTGTACTCCTTGCCCACTTCGGGTTTCGTCATCGCGTCGGCCGGCGAGCCTAGCGCACTCTCGGTCGACGTGCTCACGCCGCGGTCCTCAGGGCGCGGGGAACGCTGAGCGCGGCGACCCGCTCGAGCGCACGCCGGAGCGTCTTGGGCCAGGAGCTCGTCCGATAGGGTACGCCGTGCTCCTCGCAGACGGCGCGTACCTCGGTTGCGATCTCGCGGAGGCGCTGCGGCGGCAGTTTGGGGAAGAGGTGGTGTTCGATCTGGCGATCGAGCCCGCCGCAGAGGACCGAGATCGGCCAGCTGACCTCGAAGTCGTTGCTGGCTTCGACCTGCATCGCGTACCACTCGCCGCGACTGTGGGCCCGCGTGCCCTCCTCGTAGGCGGAGACGTCCGCGCCGACGTGGCCGCAGTAGATGGTGGCGGCGAGGTAGATGTCGCGCATGACCTCGGCGAGCCAGTTGCCGAGAAGGACCTTCCCGAAGAAGGGCCCGGCGAGGGTCGGAAACAGGAGGTAGTTCTTCAGGTAGTACGGGACGTACTTTCTCAGCGCCCGTCGGTGGGCCTCCACGATGCTTCGCACCGAGCGATCGTCGAGGAAGTCGAGCTGGTCCGGTCGTCCGTTTCCGAAGTACACGTCGATGAGCCCGGTGAAGTGGGCGTTCATCACGAACGTGAAGTTCGGAAAGATGGTCGCCAGCGAGAACGGGAGCTGGAAGTAGTGGACCGCCCGATGAGGCGTCTCGTCGGTGAGGCGGACCTGGCCGAAGTGGATGTCCGGGTCGCGACCGGCCACGTTCGTGTACTGGTGGTGACGAACGTTGTGGCCTTGGCGCCAGGAGGGCTCGTCGATCGGGATGTCCCAGCGGAAGGTCTTCGACTGGAAGTCCTCCGCGTGCTCGAGCCCGTCGTAGGTGCCGTGAAGCACGGTGTGGCCGATCTCGGCGGCCTGGAGCTGTTTGTGGATCCAGAGGGCGCCCACGCCGGCCGAGAAGCTGACCGGCTCGAGGCTGAAGTGGATCAGGAGTCGCCCGACCACCTCCATCGTCCGGGAGAAGTTGTTGATCCTGCGGACGTAATCCACGTCGTCCGACCCGACCTCCGACTCGACGCGGGTCCGGATCCGGTCGAGCGCCTCCCCGAATCGGCGGAGGTCGATGGTATCGTGTGCACTGGAGCATTGCATGATGAGCCACCAATAACCGTAACAGTAAGCGCTGTCAACAATGCTCGGAGACACAGCCTTGCACAGGCCGCCGGGACGGTGGTCCAATGCGGAAGCGGTCGATGGAGGGGAACCGACCCAGTGCGCGCACGCTCCTCTTGCGCGCGCGCGACCTCCTGCTGGAGTCACCGGCCTGGCTCGACTACATCCGCGCGGTCTACGGCGTCGATCCGGGCGACCACCCGTTCCTCAGCTACGTCGGGCTCAACTTCACGAGAGAGACGATCAAGAACTTCAAGTTCTACTTCTCGTTCTTCCGCCGACTCTCGGAGGGAGAGGTCGAGGCGTTGCTTCCGGTCCCCGATCGGGGTCGATTCGACGAGCTCTACGCCCGCTGGCACCCGAGCCGCAGGTACGAGGCGATCCATCGGGGCACGACCTTCGCCGTCAAGGTCGACGCAGACGGGACGCTCACTCACTACTATCACCTCCGGCTGGCCGGCCTTCCGTTCGGCCCTCCCGAGCGTCTCACGCTCGCGGCCGGCGATCGCGACAACTACCACGGTGCCTGCGAGGAGTTCACGGGCGACCGCGTGCAGCTCAAGCGCTACTACTATTGTCGAGACCCGGGGACGATCGCCGAGTCGCTCGCGCGGGCCGGGCTCACCGGCGTCGCCGATCAGGTCCCCCGGATCGAATGGCTCGAGTACATCGAGTCGGACGGACGGGACAAGACGGCGTGGATCACCGGGAGCCCGCTCGTCATCCAGGCGCTGATCGATCAGCACGGTCCTGCGCGGCTCGGTCCGGGGCTGTCGAAGATCTGCTACGACTGCAGCTTCGAGCTGTTCGGGCCGGGCTCGGCGCGCGACGGATCCGATCACTCGATCTACTTCATTCAGCCGATCGGTCCGCTCAGCAGGGGCGGATATGTCTTCGACGGCGTGCATCGCTTCGCGACGCATCACCTGAAGCTGGCGCGCTTCCCGTCGCGATAGCGGCGGTGTGCGCCAGATGTTAGATCGCGGCCGTGCGTCCGCCGTTCGACATCGGTCCGCGGCGGACGCTGGCGCGGATCGCGCTGTATGCGTTCTTGATCTCTCCCGCACTCATCCCGGTCGTCTGTCCGTATCCGCCGTTTCAGGACTGGGCGGCCCACGCCGGCCTCATCGGCCTGCTGGCGCGGGCGGGCGACCCGGCCACCCGGATCGCGGGGAGCTTCGAGTACGTCGGTGCCCTCAAGCTGAACTGCCTCATCTATCTCACCGGCGCGGCCGCCGCGAAGGTGGTGTCGCCGTTCGTGGCGGCGAACCTGGTCCTGGGGCTCTCGCTCGGGTCGCTGGGACCCGCCGTGGCCGGGCTCTGTCGCGTCCTCCGCGCCGACGAGCGGGCCGCCGTCCTGGCCGTTCCGATCGCGATCGGGCGACACGTCTACTGCGGTTTCATCACCGACGCGGCTGCGCTCACGCTGTTCGTGGTGGTGTTCGCGCTGGCGCTGCGCGTCTTGCGGCGCCCGTCGCGTTGGCCGTGGGGCGCGGCCCTGGTGGTGACGAGCGTGCTCTCGAGCCTCGCGCACGGCTTCATCCATCTGGCGGCGGCGGGCCTGCTCGCCGTGCTGATCGCACGGTACGCGATGGACCCGCGCCGCCGGAAGCGAACGGTCTGGCCGGCCCTGGCGCTCCTGATCTCGCTGGGGGTGTTCGCGCTGCTCTACGCGCAGGGCACCGGATACTACGGCGAGCGCACCTCGACCACGGCGCTCGAGGCGATCGTCACGGCGATCGGGGCGCCGCGATCGGAGCAGGAGACGTTCTGGCGCTGGCTCTTTGCCTTCCGCCCCCGGAGCCGCCTCGACGACGGGCTTCAGGTTGCGTGGTGCCTGGTGGTGATCGTCTGGCTGGTGCGCTCGTGGGCACGACGGCGGCGGCGCATCGCGGTCTCGCCCGCCGCCGACGTCGCGCTCTTGGTCCTCGTGACCTGGGTGACGTACCTGATCCTGCCGACGTACATCGGCGCGCCGCTCCATTGGTGGGCGGCGGATCTCCGGCTGCCTCCCATCATCGTGTTGTTGCCACTCGCGTTGCTCCGACCGCGACCGCGCTGGCCGGGCGCAGCGCTCGCGGCCGCCGCGCTGGTGGTCTCGTTCGCGGTGCTGGCGGACTGCCTGGTGGAGCTGCGGCGCTGGGATCGCGAGGAGATGGACGGCTTCTCGGAGGTCGTCGACAGCGTCCCCCAGGGGCGGCTGATCTCCACGCTCATCCCCCACCTCGACAGCGACTATCCGGGTGAGCCCGAGTTCTACTTCACGAACTACTACCTGCTCCGGCGCGGGGGGCCGGTCCCGGGCACGTTCACCGATCGGGCGGATTGGCCGTACCGCAGGCGGTCCAACGTTCCCGAGCACGGGTGGGGTCACCTGCACTCGTTCCGGCCGTCCGAGCACGTCCCCCTGTACGACGGCTTCATCGTCCGTTTCCAGCGCACGCCGGTCCTGCCCGGGCCGTTCGGCGCCCTGGCCGGCACGCTCCGGGTCGTCACCACCCGCGGGCACTGGGCCTACGTCGAGCGCGCAGGCCACCGCTGAGCAGCGCAACGAAACGCTACGTCCTTCGTGGACTCGATCGGCCGGCTCCCGTGTCTCACTGCCATGCAGGTTGAGAAGAGCCAGGGCTGGTACACCCGCTTCACGCCCGGTCCGCCCAACATCGTCCTGGTAGGTGAAAGTGACCTAATTCGGGACATCATCGCCGGCGGGCTGCGGGACGCCGAGTACGAGGTCGCCGTCGCCAGCATCGACGAGGTCGAGGCCGAGCTCCCGCTCCCGGGCACCGCCGGGGGTCTGCCGTCGATCGACCTCCTGGTCGTCGAGGCGACCGGCGCGCCGCGGGAGGCCCTCGCCTTGATCGAGGAGGTCCGCGCGATCGACACGGAGATCCCCATCGTGGTGCTGGCCAGCGAGGCCGTCTACTTCGACCTTTGGCCCCATACCGCAGACCTCGGCGTGCTCGCCTGCTTCACCTTGCCCGTCGACCTGCGCGCGTTCGTGGCGATCATGGGCGAGCTCGTCCCCTGACCCGGGTCGGCAACACTTCGTAGCAATCAAATCGATGGGACACGTGTTGGAGTGTCGCAAGTGGGCGCCGTCGACATTCTCATCGTGGAGGATGACGAGAAGCTGGCGGGTTTGCTCCTCGAGTTTCTCACTCAGGAGCGCTTTCATTGCGCGGCTTGCAGCCGCGGGGATGAGGCCATCGAGCGCATCGCCGCGGACAACCCGAAGGTGGTGCTGCTCGACGTGATGCTTCCGGGGATCGACGGCATGGAGGTCTGTCGCCGGGTCCGCGGCGTGTTCGGGGGGGCCATCTTGATGCTGACGGCGCGAAAGAGCGACTCGGACGAGATCCTCGGCCTCGATCTGGGCGCGGACGACTACGTGACGAAGCCGGTGTACCCGCGGACGCTGCTGGCGCGGATCAAGAACCTGCTTCGTCGCACCAGCGAGACGGCGTCGCCCGACCTCGGCTTCGAGCGGACGGTCGGCGATCTCTACCTTCACTGGCGGACGAAGGAGGCCCGCGTGGGGAGCGAGGTCGTGTCGCTGACTCCGACCGAGTTCCTGATCCTCTGGATGCTCGCCGATCATCCCGGTGAAGTGGTCACGCGCGACGCGCTCTATCGGCGCGCCCTCAACGTCGAGTACGACGGGCTTGATCGGGGCATCGACATCCACATCTCGCGCATCCGACACAAGCTCGAGTCGAGCGGATTGAGCGCCTCCGTGATCCGATCGATCCGCGGATCCGGATACGTCCTGGCGATCGGGTGATGCGCAGCCTGTATCTCAAGATCGCGCTGATCGTGCTGGTGGCCTTCGTGCTGAGCTTCGTGATCGTGCGGCTGGGCCTCCCGCACCTGGGCCCGCCCCGGATGAAGATGAGGAACGGTCTGGGCTGGGTGGCTGCCGAGCTCGAGCGCGCGACCCCGAGCGAGCGCCCGGCGCTGCTCGCCCGGGCGCGGAACAGCTTCGGGGTCGGGCTGACGCTCGAGAGCCGGGCGGCGCTGGCGAAGAGGGCGTCGCTCCCCGCCGCCGGTCCCGGGATGTTTACAGCGCCCAGGGGGACGTTCGTCTTCGCGCCGCTCGACGGCGGCGCGCAGTACCTGGTCGCCGGTCCGATGCCGGGCGCGCAGCCGCCGCGCGAGGGCGCCCGCCTGGTCCTGCTGCTCTCGCTGTTCCTCTGGCTTTCGCTGCTCTCGGCGCTCCTGATCGCGCTCCCGATCACCCGCCGACTCCGGCGCCTCCAGCGGGCCACGCAGGCGTTGAGCCGAGGCAACCTCGACGTGCGCGTCGACGAGAGCTCGGCCGACGTGGTGGGCGAGCTGGCGGCGAGCTTCAACGCGATGGCGGCGCGCCTCGAGGATCTCTTCCGCCAGCGCGAGCAGCTGCTGCAGGCGGTCTCACACGAGATCGGGACGCCGCTGGCGCGGATCCGTTTTCACCTCGAGGCGCTCGAAGGGACGCTGCTCGATCGGGCGGGCCGCGAGCGGCTGCGGGCCCTCGATCAAGAGGTGACGGAGATCGATCAGCTGTCGGCCGAGCTCTCCAGCTGGATCGACGCGGACGGCCGTGAGCCATCGATCGGAGCGGTGCCGCTGGCGGAGGTGGTCCAGACGCTCGTCGAGCAGGAGCGGGCCCTCGCCGGCGAGGCGAAGACGATCGACCTGAGCCTGGAGGGAGACGACGCGCTCGCGGTCAGCGCGGATCGCCGCCAGCTGGAGCGTGCGCTCAGCAACCTCATCCGCAACGCCGCCCGGCACGCGCGCCGGGCCGTGGTGGTGTCGGCGAGCCGGGAGGGATCGATGATCCGCCTGGAGGTTCGCGACGACGGGCCGGGCATTCCGCCGTCGGAGCGACGCCGCGTGTTCGAACCGTTCAGTCGACTCGACTCGAGCCGCTCCCGGCGGGGCGGAGGGATGGGCCTGGGCCTCGCGATCACCGAGCGCATCCTCCGTGGGCACGGCGCGTCGGTGGTGATCGAGGAGGCGTTCGAGGGGGAGCGGCCTTCGTCGTGCGCTGGCCCGCCAGCGGCGTCGCGCTCGACGCGCCTAGCGACCGATGGAGTCGATGATACCCTTGGCGGTCTGGTTGTACTTGTCGATGATCTGCCGAAGCATGTCGAACATCTGAGAGCGCTTGTCGATCATGCGCTTGAGCTTCATCGTCTCGACGTCGATCGAGGGTGAGTCGGTCCCGCTGCCGGTGATGGTCGTGCCCGTGCCGGCCGCGAGCCCGGCGGCCTGCCCGCCGATGCCGCCGCGGGCGGCCTGCTGCTGCTGGATCGAGTTGATGTACTGAGCCTGACGCTCGATGTCCTGGTCCATCTTGTTCATGATCAGCATGATCAAGAGGGTGACCTTGTCCTCGACGGTGAGCGAAGGATCCGCCAGCAGGTTCGCGGTGTCCGCCTGGTGGGCGGCCTCGTAGGAGGGGTTGGTGTTGTTGATCAGACCCGGCATCGCGTTCGGGTTCCAGGAGCCGTAGCCCTGTCCGCCCATCGCGCCGCTGTTGTCGTAGGCGCCGGCTCCGTACACGTTCGAGAAGCCGGCCGCGGCGTAGCCAAAGTAGCCGCCGCCGCCCGATTCGAGCATCGCGAGCTGCCCGGCCTGTTGCATGATGGCCTGATCCATCCCGAAGAGCGCTCCGAAGATCGAGCCCTGCATCGGGTTCATCGAGACGCCGACCGCCGAGGGCTGATAGCCGGTGGCGTAGCGCTGGATGCTGAGCACGCCGTCGTTGTTCATGCCGGACGCGATGACGTTTCCGCCCACGCGTGCCTCGAACTGCGCGCGCGCCAGCGCGTTCGTGTCGAGCAGGCGCTCGAAGCCAGCCGCGCGTCGCCGTCGCGGGTTCATGGCCTCGCGCATGAAGTCGAGGTTCTCGGCGTTCGTGTCCAGGGTCGCCGCCTCGCTGCCTGCATAGCCGCACCGACAGAAGGGAAGGTTGGTGGCGTAGGCCTCCATCGGGATCGGGGTGCCGAACGCGTCCGGGATACCGCCCGCGGTGGTGAGACGCTCGAGGTCGCGGAGCCCGAGCCCGCGCGCGGTCGACACGTAGCTTTCGTAGAGCTTCGAGAGCGACCGCGTGGGCCTCCCCGTCAGCCCGTCGACGGAGATGTCGAGCTGGGGCAACGCAAAGTCGTTGACGACGGTTCCGGTGACGTTGATGGCGACCATGAAAATCCTTTCCGAGGTCGTGCGGGGCGTTGGATCGCAAATAGCATAGTCGATCCGCAGGCGTTTGCGCGCCCCGAAACACTTCGCAACCGCTTTAGCGCAGCGCGGCGAGGACCAGCAGGACGACGGAGATCACAATGAGGGCCCCCGCCGTGAGTAAACCCCATCCGAGGCGCCGAGGCGGGGGCCGTTCGACCGGGAGGTCGATGGAGCCGCCCCGGGTGACGTCCGAGAACGACATCTGTCGCTCGGCCGGGGCATGGGCGGCGACCAGCCCGTCACGGTGGAGCGAGACCATCGGCCAGCCGCTGGTCTGTGCCTGCGCGAGCATCCGGATCGCGCTGCGCGGGTCGAGGCCGCCCTGCGTGAGGAGGAAGATGTTGATCGCGTCGCCCATCTCGCGCGCGCTCTGGAAGCGATCCGCGGGATGGTCGGCGATCGCGCGGAGCAGGATGTCCTGGAACGATCCGGGGACGTGGAACCGTTTGGAGAGCGATTCGCGAAGATCGTGCATGCCTTTCTCGAGGAGCTCCGGGCTCCAATGCAGGAGCCGGCCGGTCACCATGTAGAGCATCAGGTAACCGAGGGAAAAGACGTCGGTGCGCTGATCGAGCGGGGCGCGGGCGATGAACCACTCGGGCGCGTTGAAGGAGTCGTCGTGGCCGGGCACCGGGGTCTGGAGGTCCCGCGGATCGAGCTCGGTGCCGAACCGCAGCAGCTTCACGCCTCCGTCCTCGGTGAGGAACACGTGATCGGGACAGATCGCCAGGTGGAGCGCGCCGAGCTCGAGGCCGGTGTCGTCGACGGCGGTGTGGATCTCTTGCAGCGCCTCGGCGATCGCGCGTCCGATGACGGCGGTCGTCGAGACGTCGAGGCCCTGGCGATCCCGGATGATGCGCCGAACGTCGCAGCCTTCCAGGTACTCCATCGCGATGAATGGCGCGCCGTCGGCCTCGCCGCTGTCGACCGCCCGCACCAGGTGCTCGTGTCGGACCAGGAGCCCGATCCGGGCCTCCCGAGTGAAGCGGCGGCGGTGGGACTCTTCGAACGACAACTCGCGCTTGAGCACCTTGATCGCGAGCTTCGACTGAGTCTGTCGACCCGATCGCCGCGCGACGAAGAGCTCCGACGATTCTCCACTCGCGAGGGAGTGGACGATCTCGTACGGGCCGAGGGTGCCCAGGGCCTTCATGAATCCGGCGACGGACCCTACGCAACTTCGGCCGATCCTTCAACGGACGAACGTGTCCACCAGGACCGCGCACCCACGGGTGCTTCGTCCACATGCGCGCGAGACGTCCCCTCACAACGCAGGTTCGTCGGAGGTCTGGCCCTCGGGGCCGAAACCTCTCGATGACGCGCGCCTCGTAAGCGAACCCGCCCAACACATGTCGCAGGATTCGCGTCATGGTGATTCGCAAGACGGCCACTGGGCCACCGATCATTTCTTTTGAGCCCCTCGCGCCGCTGGACCCGCGCCTCATCGGACCGAACCCGCTCGCCGCCGACCCGCTCGACGCACCTGCGCCGAAAGGCAAGGCGACCGCGACGGGCCGCGCGCTGGTGGTGACGCGCTCGAGCGCGCCGGTGGTGACGGCTTCGCCCGCGGAGATCCGCAAGGCCAAGAAGACGCTGAAGCGTGCGGGTTGGGCGACGGACTTCGCCGGGTATCAGGCGGCGCTCGGGTTCCCGGTCACGGGGGTGCCGGACAAGGCGACGGTGAAGGCGCTGACGAGGACGGCGCATCAGCTCGACGACGGTGTGATCGCGCGAGGCCAGCGCGGAAAGAAGGTGCGTCGCTTGCAATCCGACTTGCGGGCGGCGGGCTATCCGGTCGAGAGCGTGAACGGCGTCTTCGACGGCAGGGTGGATCGTCCGGTGCACATGCTGCATCAGGCACACAAGGAGCTGAAGAACGACAGCAAGGTCGTCGGCGGGCGTGCGCGCGGGCTCCTCAGAAAGGACGTCCGGCGAAGGAACCGGGCGCCCGACCGCGTTCGCGTGCGCGACACGCCGGCACACAGGCTCGCGGAGCGCCGCGCTGATGGGGCCGCCCAAAGCGGTACCGGCGTGGGGGATGAAGGGCCGTCCGTCGCGTACTTCAAGCAGCACCTGAAGATCCTCGGCTATCCGATCAAGAAGGCGACACCGAAGTTCACGAACTACACGAGAGGCGTGGTGGAGGCGTTCCAGCACGACCACGGCCTCGCGGTGACCGGGCGGATCGATACACCGACCTGGACCGAGCTGCGGAAGGCGAAGCTCGAGGCGAAGAGCGCGACCAGCCCGCCGATGCGCGTCGGTGAGAAATCACCGGGCGCGCTCAGGCTGGAGAAGGACCTCCGAACGCTGGGCAAGCTCCCCAAGAGCGCGGTGGACGGCGTGATCACGAAGGCCACCATCCGGCGGGCGGATCAGGTCTTGAGGGCTCACGGGCACAAGCCGAGCGGTGGGACGATCGGCGCGCGCGAGGTGAAGCAGATCCACCAGGCGGCCAAGAACGTGTTGCGGCGGCCGGTCGACTTCCGTCTCACTCCGGTCTCCGAGTTTGCGATTCCCGATCCCGAAGGGGCGCCGTCCTCGCACGGAGGGCGCTTCCACGCCGCCAAGGATTGGTTCGCGCCGGCGCACACGAAGGTGCGGGCGCCGGTCGCAGGCCGGATCGTGGACGTGCAGCCCTCCCTGGTCCACCGCGGTCAGGTGTTCGGCGGTGTCGTCAAGGTTCAGGCGCGCGACGGAAAGGTCTGGGTGTTCCGCCACGTCGATCCGGGGAACGTCCACGTGGGACAGCACGTGGACGCGGGGCAGCGGATCGCTCGAGTGACGGACTGGCTCAGCGGGCCGGACCACACGCACGTCGAGCTGTGGAAGACCTTCTCCGGGGGATACCGCTACGAGAACATGATCGATCCGATGAAGTACCTGAAGCGCTTCCTCTGAGCTGAGAGCCGATCGGCTACCTGGGAACCGATCGGCTCCCGGCGGGGGTGCCCGGCGGGCGTCCGGCACCTGGAACGGACGTTGCTGCTTCCACCGACATGCGTGTTGTCACTTCGAGCATCCTGCTCTCAACGGCGTTTGCAAGCCAACTTGCGTACGGCCAGACGGTGATCGAGTACGGCGACGAGCGTCCGCGGCATGGGGCCTGGAACGTGATCGCGGGCGGCGTCGCGGATCGCGGAGACTTTCTCGAGGGCGAGCTGGGCTTCTCGATGGTCAGCGCCGCCTATCACCATTCGCTGAGCAGCCGCGTGACGCTCGGCGGGATGGCAGGCTTCGACTATGCGTACTGGTCGCCGGACGACGTGGCCGGCGCTGCGCTCCTCCTGGGTGCGCCCGTGCAGATCGGTCTGCACGAGACGGCGAGGTACGGCTTCACCATGAAGATCGTCCCGGCGCTGTATCTCGGGTTCGATCAGGAGCACTCGAACGAGTTCATTCCTGGATTCGCCCTCGATTTCGGGGTCAGCGGCGGCTACAAGATCGATCCCCGCGTGATCATCGGCGCCGGCGTGGACGTCCCGCTGCTCATCGGTGTGCCCACAGGCAACCGCGAAGCCTTCGTGGCCATCCCGATCCTGATCGGGCCGATGGCCGAATGGCACGTCACCCGCGATCTGGCGTTCACCGCCGACCTGCGCATGGGACCGCACGTGGTGACCGACGATTTCTACGGCACGCGCTTCGGGGTCCGCTTCCTGCTGGGGCTCGACTTCCAGCTGTGAGCGCCGCGCGATCGGCGAGAACAGACCCGGGAGCAGTCCGCCGGCGACCAGGAGGACCACCAGCGCGGTCAACGCCAGGCGCTCCCGGAGCGTCAGCTGCATGGCGTGCGACGAGCGATCGCGCGCCCCACAGAACGAGGACAGGTACATCCGGAGCACCGTGATCCCGTTGAGCGCGGAGGCCACCAGCACGATGTAGCCCAGAACGGGGAAGCGGGCGGTGGCACCGGTGACCAGGAGCTCGGCGCCGACGAAGCCGAGCGTGCCGGGAAAGCCGACGCCGGCCAGACCGAGCAGCAGGAACGCCGCGGCGAGGAAGGGCATGCGGTCGTGCCCGCCGGCCAGGAACGACATCGGCAGGGCTCCGCGCCGCGCCTCGAGGGCCGCGACCGTCATCGCGAAGCCCGTGAGGGAGAGGCCGGTGGCGAGCCACGCCACCAGCGCGCCCGAGGTCCCGGCCGGCGAGCCGGAGTCGAGGCCCACCAGGACGAGCGCCGACTGGCTGAGGAAGACGTAGCCGAGCGCGCGCCGCTTGCTGTCGGTGGTGAGCCCGACGGCGGCGCCGTACACGGCCGTGAGCAGGCAGGCGGTCCCGACCACCTCGAGCAGCACCGGCGGCGAATTGGGAAACAGCACGCGGGCGGCGGCGTAGGCGCCCAGCATCGGAGCGGAGAACCCGATCGCGGCCGGGATGGGCGCGTGCTCGTACAGGCGCGGGATCCAGACGTGCAGCGGCAGGATGCCCTTGCGCGCGAAGATGCCGATCGCCACCAGCGCGATCCCGAGCGAGGCGCGAGGCTCGAAGTGGAGAACGATGGTGCCCCCCAGCATGGCTGCGGCCGAGATCCCGGCAAACCAGGCGAACACGCGGGCCGACGCGAACATGCGAAGCGAGATCAGCTCGCGGATCAAGGGCACGGGGGCGAGGCCGAGGCAGAGCGCGAAGAGCACGGGGCTCTTCACCGAGAGCGCCGTGAGGACGATCGCCTCCGCCCACAGCGTGCGGCTGATGGCCTCGACCCGCGTGGTGGTGCGGGGAAGCGTTTGGAGGATCACCGTGTAGACCAGCGCCGCGAAGGGGAGGAGCCAGCCGTTGAAATCATCGATCTCGACCTCGATCGAGAGGAAGGACGCGGTCGCCGACCGCGCGGGCGTGGTCAGGAGCGCGAGCGACGGGACCAGCGAGATCCCGAGGAGCGCGAGCGCCACGATCACCGCGGTCCGCTGCGCGGTCGCGAAGGCGCGGATCCGCACCACCGACAGCGCGGCGCCCGCGGCGACCACCACGGCGATGAGCGGCCACGGGAGCGACAGCTCAAGCATCGGGGTCTCCGAGCCGATCACAAATCCACCGGTCGATGGACTCGAAGGCGCGCATGGCGCGGGTGAATGGACGCTGGGCGTAGCGCACCAGGAGGTCGTCGAGGTCGGCGCGTCCGAGCGCGAGCCGATAGAGGCGGCGCTCGAGGGACGCGGGCAGGACCCGGAGCAGGAGCGGCGGCGAGAGCCGCGGATGGGCGCCGATCGCGTTGGTGAGGGCGCGGACGTCGGCGATCAACGACGGGGCTCGGAGGAGCTCGAGCGAGCGCACGGTGGCATGGGCGACGATGTGGACCAGCGCCAGGGTTCGGAGGCCAGCGCCAATCTCGGCGAGAATGAGGCCGATCTGCGTGAGTGATGCGTAGGCGAGGGCCGTCTTGATGTCGGGCTGCGTGCGGCTGATCAGGGTGGCGGTGCTCGCCGTCAGCAGGCCGACCCCGACGATCGCGATCGACGCGGCCGGCGCCTGATCGAGGACCGGACCGGCGCGGAGCAGGAGATACGCACCCGCGTGGACCGAGAGCGCGCCGTAGAAGATCGCGCTCGAGGGCGTGGGGCCCTCCATCGCACGGGCCAGCCACCCGGAGAACGGGAGGAGCGCGCACTTCCCCATGGCCGCGAAGAGCAGGAGGAATCCGACGGCCTCCGCCTGCGCCCGGGTGATCGCGGCGGCGTTCAGGGCGTCGAAGCTCCCGGTGCCGAGGGCGTGATGGATGACGACCGCGGCGGCGATCAGACCGAGATCGGAGATGCGGTAGACGACGTATACGAACAGGCCGTTCCGCACGGGCTCTGGGCGATCGTTGAAGAAGGCGACCAGCAGGGCCGAGGCGAGTCCGACCATCTCCCATCCCGCGATCACCACCTCGATCGCGCCCGCCAGGACGACGAGCAGCATCCCGAACACGAACACCGAGAAGAGGAGGAAGAACCGCTGGTAGCCGGGCTCGCCCCGAAGGTACCTGAGCGCGAAGCTCGCGACCACGTAGGCGAGCGCCGTGGTGAAGCACGCGTAAGGAACGGAGAGCCGGTCGAGGATGAAGTCGAGCTCGAAGCGGTACGTGCCGGCGGTGAACCAGTCGCCGAGGTGGAGTGCCGCGCGCGGCTCGCCGGTCGAGATCATCACGGCGATCGGCGCCGCGAAGCAGAGGAACGAGACGCCGATGGAGAGGTGCACCGCGATCCGGAGCGCGCGATCCGGCAGAGGGCGACCGATCAGCAGCGCCCCGGCCACCACGAGCACCAGGAGGCCGGGGAGGAGCAGCCCGAGGAGCACCAAGCCCGCGTTCATGAGCGCTCCGATCCGCTGATCCGCGCGACCGGCAGGTGATCGCGCTGCCCCCGGTAGTGGGCGGTCGAGGAGGGCGCCACGGGCAGCTCGGCTCCGCTCGGCCGGTAGAGGACGAAGCGGCCCCCTTCGAGGACATGGACGCGATCCGAGCCAGGGTCGAGCGTGGCCACGCGCAGCCACGCGTGTTCGACCAGGCGCTTCACGCCTGGGTGGGCGCTCGCCGCCAAGAGGAGTCGATCGGGCGTGGTCTCGACGATCAGGAGCAGACGCATCGGCTCGTGGATCTCGATCATCTGCTTGGGCAGCCCTGTCCGCAGATCGCTGGTCCATCCGTCCATCACGCCGACAAGCCCCGTGATGTTGTGGGGGAGCTTGGTGCCGGCGCCGTACTGGACCTGATCGATCCGCGAGAAGAAGTACTCGAGGTTGATGCCGGCGCCGACCGGTGTCACGGCGGCGAGGATGCGCGCGAGGATTGATCCATCCGGATCGATCCCGGGGTCGTAGGAGATCAGGAACGCGCGGCGATCGAGGAAGAGGCCGCGGGTCCGGGCGCGGCGGCCGACGATCGCGATCGCATTGGTCGCGTGGCCGAGCTCCGGCCGGGGCTGAGCGAGATCCTCGGTCCGCGACTCCACGTGTGCGAGCGCAAGCCCCGGCGGGTACCAGGCGGGCACGGCGTGGAAGCGCCGCGCGCGCTCGTGGGCGTTGTGGGCCCGGGCCCGGTCGAAGACCTCGCCGAGCTCGAGCACGCTCTTGCGGGCGGCTCCGGGCAGGAGCTCGAGAATCGAAGAAGCGGAACCCGTCGCTGGCCGAGTCGTGCTCCCCGCCGACGAACGTGACGGAGTCGTCGACGGCGACGCCCTCCGCGCGCAGGATCCTCCGCACGTCTCGGATCGTTGGCCATGCGCGCGAAGGCCCGGGCGTTGGGGCCACCGCGCGCACCGCCGCAGGCGCCGCAGTCATACGCGGACGCGTGGGGATTGTTCGAGCTGGAGGAGCCGTGTCCGATCATCAGGACGATCGGCGCAAGACGGTCGCGAAGCCCGATCTCCTCCAGCGTGCCGCGAACGATCGCGGCCATCTCCCGCTTGTCGAAGCCGGTGAGCTCCGCGATCTCGGGCGTGTCGTCGGAGCGCTCGAGGGCGAGACGGGTGCGCGGCGGCTGCGCGACGGTGCGCGCGCCGTGCCGCCGCAGCAGGCCGGCCAGCCGGGGAAACAGGACGCGGAGCACCAGCGGCAGCGCTGCAAAGGCGCCGAGCACGAGTGTCAGCACCAGCCCGCGCCCGAAGGTGCGCGAGCCTCGCGACCGGAAGCCCGCGAGGCGGACGAACGCGCTCCGGGCAATCCGCCGCCACGCCGCCGCATAGCGCGCTTCCTCGTCGGGATGCTCGGTGACCTCGTGTCGGGGCCGGATCGCGATCGGGCAGAGCGGGACGTGGTGGGCGTCCTCGAGGCCGCGGTAGTACATGGGCACGCCGAAGAACCCTGCGGCGCCGAACGTCTCCACCGTCGGATCGGTCTCCTCGAGGTGTCGTCGGATCGACTCCTCGCGCTCGTCGATGCAGAACGTGGCCTGAAAGGATGGGCGCGGCGCGGGAGGGGCCGGCGCGCGCGCGTGAGAGGCGAGCGCGTCGAGGATGGCGATCGTGTGGCGCCGCTCGAAGGCGGCGTGGAAGGTTCGGCGGCGGTCGAGCTCCGAGAACGCGCGGGTCTCGGCGAGGAGCCTTCGCGCGCCCCCGGCTCCGAGCGCGCGGATCTCGGCGGCCGGGAGTTCGAGGATCCGCGCCAGCTGGAAGAGGAGGAACGCGGCCTCTTCGGGTGCCGGCGGTGCGGGTGCGGGGAGGCGCGCGATCAGCCGGGCCCGGAGCGTCTCGGCGGGACCGCGAAGGTCCGGGGATTCGCGGGCGAGCGCCTCGAGCGCCAGACGATCGAGGAGGAGGCGGACCGCGAGGAAGTCGAGCAGCGTCACGTTCGGTGCGAACACCGGTGCGCGATCGGGCCGCGTCTCGAGCTGGTGGATCATCCCCGCGTAGCCCTTGAGCGCGAGGAGGGTGGTGGCGATCAACTCGTCGTGCGCCTCCGCCGGAACGCCGAGCTGCGCCAGCGAGCGGAGCGAGGACGCGATCGGATCGAGCGCCGACTCCTCACGGAGCGCATCCGGGAGCGCGGTGAGCCAGAAGGCCGGCGGCGGGGCGGACGCGAGGAGCGACAGCAGGGCAGGGCGAAGGCCGGTGGCGCGGTCGGGCATCGGCCACTGCGCCACGCCTTGATCGAGGAACGCGGCGACCAACCGGATCAGCAGCGGATGAACCAGCGCATCGGTGTCCCGGCCGGTGACCGCGAGGAGCAGATCGCGGGGGCGGACCGGCCGTGGTGGCGGCGGCGGGACCGGCTCCTCGAGGGCGGCAACCGCGCAGAGACAGGCCTCCCAGAGCTCGGATTGGGAGCCGATCGGATCGGACTCCGCGAGGAGCCAGCGGAGCTCGACACCGGTCGCGTGGATCACCGGGTGTCGCAGGAGCGCGAGCCGGAGAGCGAGCGTGTCGGCGTCGCCCGCGGTCCCTTCGAGCACTGCGCGGAGGTCCTCGTCGAGGATGCGCCCGCGGGCGAGATCGGCGCGGTACTCGCTCTCGGGCAGATACGGCTCAGCACCCAGCCGCCGGGACGACTCCGCGACCGCGCGATCGAACGGCAGGTGCTCGAACGCGTGCAGCGTGTTGTGGTGGATGAAGATGGGAATCGGCCCCTGCGCGGGAAGCAGGTGGGCCGCGGCCTGGATCGCCTGACGGAGGGCTTGGTCGTTTCTCATGTGCGCGGCGCGGAAGTCGCGGATCTGTAACGTCATCCGCAGAGTGGCTCGGGGCGAGGCATACGCCCAATCTCACGGCGGAGTCACCAGGCTGCAATCTTTCGATCTCGGAAGGACGTCGGTTCGGGAGGATTGAAGTTGACGGGGGCTGATCCCTCAGTCGAAGGAGGTCTATGGCGAGCGAGCCGCGCGGACAGCAGCAACTCCTGTTCGGCCACCCGGTCGGCCTTTACACCCTCTTCTTCGCCGAGATGTGGGAGCGCTTCTCGTACTACGGGATGCGCGCCCTGCTGATCTTCTACATGACCAAGGGCTTCCTGGGCATGAACGACGGCAAGGCGTACGCGACGTACGGCGCGTACACGGCGCTGGTCTACGCCACGCCGTTCATCGGCGGCATGCTGGCGGATCGGCTGCTCGGGGCCCGGAGGGCCGTGGTGCTGGGCGGTCTCCTGATGGCGGCCGGTCACCTCATGATGACGATCGAGAGCCAGTGGGCGTTCTTCCTGGCGCTCGCGCTCCTGATCGTGGGCAATGGGTTCTTCAAGCCGAACATCTCCACGATCGTCGGCTCGCTGTATCCGGCGGGCAACGAGAAGCGCGACGGTGGCTTCACGATCTTCTACATGGGCATCAACCTGGGCGCTGCGATGTCGCCGCTGATCTGCGGCTACGTCGGCGAGACGTTCGGCTGGCACTATGGTTTCGGCCTGGCCACCATCGGCATGCTCACCGGCGTGGCCGTGTTCGTGGCGCCGCTGCGGCTGACGCAGGTCCTGATCATGGGCGGCGCGCTCGCCACCGGCGGATCGCTGCTGTTCCTCCAGAACAACGTGTATCAGCTGGCCGTGAACGGCTTCGTGGGCCTCTCGCTCGCCACCGCGGGTGTGATCGCGTTCGTGGCGCTGGCGCGCGGCGGTCTGCCGGCAGAGGCCGGGCGTCCGCCCGAGTCGGCCAAGGGCAAGGCGGTGTGGCCGGTATACGTGGGCGCGTTCGTCTCGCTCCCGCTGTTCATCCTCTTCGTCTATCAGAGCAGCATCGCCGGCGTAATGCTCTTCGTGTTCGGGCTCGGGGCGCTGGGCTGGATCCTCTTCGAGGCCATCCGCAGCGAGAAGATCCACCGCGATCGACTCTTCGTGGTCCTCATCCTGATGTTCTTCTCGATGCTGTTTTGGGCCTTCTTCGAGCAGGCCGGCAGCTCCATCAACAACTTCACCGATCGGAACGTCGATCGGGTGATCGACTCGAGCCAGGTCACGCAGGCCGACGTCGGTCGGACCATCGAGATGCGCGTCCCGCTCGAGACCTCGGAGGCGGACATCGAGAAGCTGCCGGCGTTGACGCAGGAGCAGCTCGGCTACTCCAACGATGGCGGTGCGCCCTTCACCATCAGCGAGATGGGTGCGCTCCGGACCGCCGCGGTCGACTCGGCGCCGCGGGACAAGAAGGTGATGGAGTGGAAGGTGGACAGCAGCAACGTCGGCATGGGTGTCGGCGGTGCCGAGATCCCGGCGTCGCTGTTCCAAGCCGCCAATCCGATCTTCATCATCATCTTCGGTCTGATCTTCACGGGTCTATGGTCGTTCCTCGGCGCGCGCGGCTTGGAGCCGAGCACGCCGGTGAAGTTCTCGCTCGGCTTGCTCCAGCTGGGGCTCGGCTTCGCGGTGCTCTGGTACGGCGCGCACGTCTCCGACGCGCGCGGGATGGTGGGCCTATCCTTCCTCTTGCTCGGCTATCTCCTCCACACGACCGGCGAGCTCTGTCTGTCGCCGGTGGGTCTGTCGATGGTGACCAAGCTCTCGCCGGCGAAGATGGTCAGCACCGTGATGGGCGCGTGGTTCCTCGCCACCGCCTTCTCGCAGTACCTCGCGGGTCTGATCGCGCAGCTCACGGGTGTGAACGGCGAGGAGGGGGCCGCGCAGACGATCCCGGTCCCGGCGGAGACCGTCCATCTCTATGGCGACGTCTTCGGCCAGATCGCGGTCATCGCCGTGATCTCCGCGGTGATTTGCTTCGCGCTCTCGCCCTTGCTCAAGAAGTGGATGCACCTGGAGGCGGATCAGAACTAGAAGGTCCGCATGAAGCGGGCTCTCACCGTCCTCCTGCTCCTGCTCGTCGCCGTCCTGCTCTACCTCTTCCTTTGGCCCATCGGCGTCGATCCGGTGGCGTGGGAGCCGCCCGCGTTCGATCCCAGCGCGTGGCAGCCCACCGGCACGGTCGCCGCCGCCGAGCGCTTCGCGGTCCCCGGCCACGGGCCGGAGGACGTCGAGCTGGATCGGGAGGGGAGGAGCTTTTTCGGTCTCGACGACGGTCGGATCATGGTGATCGACGCCGCCGGAAAGGCGCCGCGCACGCTGGCCGACACCGGCGGGCGCCCGCTCGGCCTGGCGTGGGCCAAGGACGGCCGGCTGGTGGTGACCGACGCGGAGAAGGGCCTGCTCGCGGTCGATCAGGCGGGACGGATCCGCGTCCTGACCGCCACCTGCGCCGGGACCCGTATGGTGTTCACCGACGACCTCGACATCGCTGCCGACGGCACCGTGTACTTCAGCGACGCCAGCTCCAAGTACGGGCGCAACGAGTGGAAGCTCGACATCGTGGAGAACCGTCCCAACGGACGGCTGTGCGCGTGGGATCCGCGGACCTATCAGACCCGGGAGGTGCTGCGCGACCTCTACTTCGCCAACGGTGTCGCGATCGATCCGGCGCAGCAGTTCGTGCTGGTCAACGAGACCTCGCGCTATCGCGTGCGCCGGATCTGGATCGATGGCGACAAGAAGGGGAAGAACGACGTGTTCATCGAGAACCTGCCCGGCTTTCCCGACAACCTCTCCACCGGGAGCGGGGGCATCTTCTGGATCGCGATCGCCTCACCCCGCAATCCGCTGCTCGACGCGCTGGCCGGCTCACCGTTCTTGCGCCGCGCCATCCTCCGCCTTCCCGAGCTGCTGCAGCCCAAGCCGGAGAGGACGGCGCGGGCGCTCGGCGTGGACGCGTCCGCGCACGTGCGTGCGGACCTGTTCGATCCGAACGGCGAGAAGGTCTACATGGTGACGTCGGTGGTGGAGCGCGCGGGGCAGCTCTACTTCGGAAGCCTCCAGGACAGCGGCTTCGCGCGGATGCCGCGGCCGGAGACTCACTGAGCCGGCGCGGTGTTCGGCCGGGGGACGCCGCCGCGCTGCATGGCGAGCTCGACGGGCGTCAGGTATCCGGGCCGCTCCGCCTTGAGGGCGCGGTCCGAGAGGTAGCTGGCGGCCGCCCACATCGCCGACACCGTCCAGCCCTGGATCTTCATGGGCGTGAGCTCGATGACGCGCTTCTGGCCGTCGGGCCCCTCTTCGATCACTTCCTTCGGCGGGATGCGCATGCCGGCGTCGCCCGGGATCCACTCGGGTGCCGGGAAGCCTTGCGTCTTCGCATCGGCGCACGCGGTCAGGATGCCGGTCATGAGCGACTCGGCCTTCGCCTGAAAGTCGTCGGCCTTGGCAAAGAGTGCGCGGGCGCCCTCGACGTCACCGGCCGCTTCTCTACGCTCGGCCGCGTCGCGGGTGTTGTTTGCTTGACGGAGCACGCCGTGGGCGATGGCCATGTTGTCCGTCGGCCAGATCGAGCCGTTGTGGTAGGCGAGCGGATCGTAGCGTTCCGCCTGGTTCGACATGGTGCGGATCAGGCCGAACGGGCCGACCATGTCGGGCGCAAAGAGGCGGTCGATCAGACCGTCGCGCATCTTCAGGATCTCGGGATCGTCGGTGTCGAAGAGCCGGCTGTCGAGGAGTCGCCCCGCGTTCGACTTGATCCAGCTCGAGCGCTGGACCTGTCCGTCCTCGGCGATCTGGATGGTGTGCGCGAAGGTCTCGAAGCGCCCGTCGTGGTGGATCGCGAAGTCGCGGAAGAAGCGATCGCGAAGCTCGGCGGCCCGGGTGCGGAGCTCGCGGGCGACGGAGAGCGAGTCGCTGGTGCGCTGACCCTTCGGGCCGGGATTCTGCTCGAGCATCTCGGCGGCCGCGATCAGCGCGTCGTACGCCTGGCCCTGCACCTCGACCGGGAGGTAGGGAGCGCTGTGGAAGGCGGAGTTGCCGCTGTCCATCCAGACCTGGTTCTCGATCCCGCGGTGGCCCAGCATCTTCTGGTTCCAGAGGAAGCCGCCGCCGCGCGGATCCTCGAGGCGGCCCACGATCCATCGCGTCGCCTTGAGGATCGACTCGCGCACCGTGACGGGCGTGCGGTTCGGATCGACCTTCTCGTTGAGGCTCATCGGCAGCTCGAGCAGGCTCGATTGGGGGTAGAGCGAGAGGAACCGCCACGCCGACTGGATGAACCCGGGACTGCTGTCCGTGGCGCCGTAGTACGGAAAGCCCCAGCCGCCGGCCTCGAGGTCGCTGCCCCGGGCGTCGTCGCGATTCTCGTGGAGGATCCGGCCACCCTCCTCCTCGCGGCGGAAGCGCGTCATCAGGGTGTCGATCAGATCGACCATGGCCAGGCGGGTGGCGTCACCGTTCAGCGCGCCGTGCCCTTGGGAAGCCATCTTCGCGCCGAGCAGGGGGTGGACGCGCTGCAGGCGTGTGGAGGCCGGCTGACCCTGGAGCGAGGCGAGCCGGACCACGACGGCGCGAAAGAGATCGGGGAACTCGTGGCCGAGGTCGCGCGCGATCTGGATGCTGTCGCGCCCGAAGTCGCAGTCGAAGTGGCCGCCTACCGAGGCGCGCGGGATCCCGCGGTTGCCGATGTGGTCGAGGTCGTTGACGCGATGGAGATCGGCGAGGAAGTCCGAGAGCTGTTCGAAGTCGACGCCGATCTCGGCGCAGATCCGATCCATCGTCTCGAGCTTGGGGGACCAGGGCGAGAGATCGATCTCGGGTGCCGCCGCCATTCGATCGCGCTCCACGGCGCGGACGGCGCGATCGAGCGCGGCGCTGAGCGTGCTGCGCCGGGCCGGGCCGCTCCCGGTGCCGTGGCGCATCGACTCGAGCCGATCGAGCTGGCGCAGCGTGGGGGCTCCGTCGAACCCCAGCGCGGCGAGGGCGTGGGCGACCTCGTCGTCGGTGCCCCTCTCGAGGGCGGTCCGGGCCTGCTCGAGCGCGGTGTAGAGGTTCCCTTCAGCGAGGGGATGCGTGCGGGTCTCCACCTTCGTGGGTTATCGGCGACGACCCAGGGTGGTTGCTAGGGCGGAGGGGTCTGGTAGTTCACGTAGCGGAAGAGGTTGAAGGCCTGAATGAGGGCCCCTGCCAGCAGGTAGGTGGGCCAGAACACCCGGGTGCGGGCGCGCTCGGCCAAGAGGAGGAAGAGGGGAAAGCAGAAGAGCAGGTAACGCTCGATGCCGTCGAGGGTCCCCGAGACGAGGTTGGTGGCGAACAGGGCCACGATGAGGAGGGCGTCGGGCCCATGGCGACGCCGCGCCGCGATCGCCGCGCCCACGCTGCCGGCCGTGAGACACGCGAGCTGAACGAAGCGCCGGATCGGGACGTACTCGCCCGAGAAGAGCGGCGTGAAGCGACCGAGGAAGCCGACCAGCGGACCGACCGGCGAGCGCGGTTCCTGAGCCCACACCTTGCGATGGTGGAGGTAGAGGAGCGGATCGCCAAACTGGATCCAGGTGTAGACGCCGTACGAGGCGCAGCCCGCGACGGCGGCGATCGCCGGCAGGAACACGCCGAGCGATCGGTCGCCGCTCCGCCGACGCAAGAGCGCGAGGAGGAGCAGGGCCGGCGCCAGCACCAGCCCGTGGATGCGCGTGGCCCCCGCCAGGAACGCCAGCAGGGCGGCACGCTTCGAGTGGCCGCGCTCCGCCAGGATGAAGGCACCCAGCGTCAGGAGGAGGAAGAGGGACTCCGCGTAGATCGCGCCGAGGATGTACGCGGTGGGGAAGAACAGGAGCGCGACGCCGGGGGCGAACACGAGGGCCTCGGGGAGGCCGCGCATCCGCGCGAGGATCACGAGGAGCCAGAGCGAGCCGAGCAGCGACAGGCGCGAGATCCACAGCGCCGCCGGGGCGAAGTCGAGCGGCGTGATCCACCAGAGCGCGCGGATCGCGAGCGGGTAGACGGGAAAGAAGCCGACGCTGGCGGTCTTCTCGGGGTTGCCCGGATCATAGCGGTAGCCGTTCTCGGCGATCCGCAGGTACCAGTTGGCATCCCAGCGCGACCAGCGGTTCTGCGTCGAGATCTGATCGTATCGCCAGCGCGTCTCGGGTACCACGCGAAGCTCGCGGATCGAGGCTTCACCGATCAGGTTCGTGACCAGCAGGAATCCGAGCCAGAGCGCGGTGACGCGAGCCAGATCGCGGACATGCGGCCGCTTGCTCAAGCGCGAGAGGAGGCCGTCCGCCACGAAAGGTGAGATATCAGCATTCTTGACCCTGTGCGATCCGCTGCGGCAAGGGCGATCGGGAGCGGTGCCAGCGACGCATCACGTCTTTCTCATTCCGGGCTTCTTCGGGTTCACCGAGCTCGGTGCGTTCGAGTACTGGGGGCACGTCCGGACGCTCCTGCTCGAGCTGGGGATCGAGCACGGCGTCGACGTGGTGGTGACCGCGGTCGGATCGCACCCCACGTCCTCGCTCCTGGTCCGCGCCGAGCGGCTCGCCGAGGTGATCCGTGAGAAGGCGGCGGAGGACGCGGTGATCGATCTGGTGGGCCACTCGAGCGGCGGGCTCGACGCGCGGCTCCTGGTCGCGCCGGGGGTCGAGCTGGGCGGCGCCGTCGAGGATGTGGCGAGCCGCGTGCGAAGCGTGATCACGATTGCGACGCCCCACCGCGGGACACCGCTGGCCTCGTTCTTCTCCAAGCTCTCGGGACCGCGCCTCCTGGGGGCGGCCGCGCGGATCTTGGGACGGACCCTCGGGTTCCGGCGCGCGCGGGCCGAGGATCTCCCGCCGGACGCGCGCGCGCAGCTGTCGAGATTCCTCGGCGAGGTGGGCAAGGATCAGGCGCTGGTCGCCCAGCTGACGCCGGAGTCGATGGCGCTCTTCAACGCGACGGCGCGCGATCGCGCCAGCGTGCGGTACGCGTCGGTGCTCGCGAAGGTCCCGGGCTCCCGCTTGGGCGTCCGCGGTCCGATCTCGGCGGCCAACCGTGCAATCTTCGCGCTGATGCACCAGCTGAGCGCGCGCGACGGCGAGAGCGACGGCGTGGTACCCGCCGCGTCTCAGGTCTGGGGCGAGGTGCTGTTCGACGGCGCCGCCGATCACCTCGACGTGCTGGGACACTTCGATGGAGGGCCCACCCACCTCGACTGGTTCGCCTCCGGAAGCACGTTCACGCGGATGGAGTTCGAGCATCTCTGGCGGCGCGTGTTCGAGCTGGTCGTGGAGGAGGTCCGAGCCGACGAACAGAGGGCTCACGCATCGCGCCGCCGGCGCTTGCGTCGCTTCCGGGCCGCGATCGCGCTGGGTGCGCTCACGGTGGTGCTCGGCTCGCTCGCGCTGTGGGCGATCCGGTAGGCCCAAATCGTTCATTGCGTGGATCGCGCTTGGCGGGTGGACCCAGGCTGGGCTACAGCTCGACGACCTGATGAGCTCGAAGACGCCCTGGTGGGACGGCAAGGACGTGGCTCGGATCGGCGAGTACGCGCCGGCCGAGCTCAGCACCGCGAAGCTGCAGATGCTGGTCGACGCGCTTCGCGACGGTGGGCACCCGGTCTCCGAGTACGACGCCGACGGCACCACCGATCGGACGCTGGACCAGCTCACCGGAAAGTTCGTGGACCTGGGCGCGCGGATCGTGGAGCGCAACACCTCGGATCGCGGGGAGAGCGGCGGCGCGATCGCGGTCTGGGACGCGGGCATCGTCTTCGTACGCCGGTATCAGAAGGGCGCCGCCATCTCCTTCGCGCTGCGGAACGCCGAGCTCTTCGATGCGTGCGTCGCGGTGACCGAGGCCGCCCTCGAGAAGCACCGCCAGGGAGACGTCTTCACGCTGACCGGAGACGGCGGGCCGCTCGAGCTGCGCCGCATCGGGAACGCCGGGCTCCCGCTCGAGCGCCTGAACTACCAGCAGGAGATCCTCCAGAAGTACGATCGCGCGGTCGGTGGTCTCGCCTCGAGCGAGCCGCACGGGCGGCTGGTGATCGTCGACGGTCCACCCGGCGTGGGAAAGACATACATGGTGCGGGGCATGCTGCAGGAGGTGCCGCACACCACCTTCCTGCTGATCCCGGCCTCCATGATCGACGACATCACCGGCCCCGGTCTGTTGCCAGCGCTCCTCGACGCCCGCGACTCGCCCTATGATGGCGGCCCGAAGCGCCTGGTCCTGGTGGTCGAGGATGCGGACGCGGCGCTGGTGCCCCGGGCCTCCGACAACGTGGCGTTGATCAGCGCACTCTTGAACCTCGGTGACGGGATCCTGGGACACACGCTCGACCTCAGGTTGATCGTCACGACCAACGCGAAGAGCGTCGACATCGATCCGGCGCTGGTCCGCCCCGGACGGCTCCTCGAGCGGATCGCGATCGGACCGCTCCCGCCCCAGGAGTCGTCGATGGTGTACGAGCGGATCACCGGCAAGAGGGATCCGGCGCCGCGCCGCTCGACGCTGGCAGAGCTCTACGCGCGGGCCGAGGCCGATCGGATCTAGGAGCGTGTAGCGCGTAGCGCTACCGCGAGCCCGGTCCGGGTCCCGGTCCCGGTCCCGGTCCCGATGGCGATCATGCAGCCCGGCGTGCGTTCATCGACTTGATGAGGCGCGTGAGCCTCTCGACAACGCGCTTGAGCTTGGCTCTGGCGGCTTGGACCTTCTGCTCGTTGGGGAGTCGGCGCCTCGAGCAGGTGTGGAGTGAGGCGGCGCTTTCGGTGCCAGAGTTCTTGTGCGATCTCTTCAGCGATGTCGGCCTACTCGACGGCGAGCTGGTAGACCTCGAGCTTCTCGTGATCGAAAGTGACCATGCAAGCTAGCTTGCGGTAGCTCGTCCACTTTGACCAGCAGAAGTTCTTGGAGGTCGTTTCGTCTGGAATCGATCGTTGGGCGGATCGACTTCGACGCCTGGACTTGATCCCATGGTTTCGTGGCGAAGCAATACCGTTCTTGGACTCCGAGACAATCGTTCTTGCTCCCGCCGTCCCCTCTCGAGTGGTTTCGGCTCGTCCACCTGGAGGCACTGAAAGCGCTCTTCCTCGAAGCCCTGAAGCTTTGCCAGAAAGCAGGTTTGGTGCGGCTCGGACACGTCGCACTCGATGGCTCGAAGGTGCAGGCGAACGCGAGCAAGCACAAGGCGATGACCTACGACCGGATGGCCGAGGAGGAGAAGCGGCTGTCTCTCGAGATGACGGCAGACAACGGCTATCTGAGCGCGACCAACATCGAGTTCTGCGACAACAATCAGATCGATGCCCACATCGCTGTTGGACGCGAACAGAACCAAGACGCGTCGACTCCGTCCTCATCAGCTTCGGAGCCCACACCTGCCTCGCTCGCTCGCAAGCGAATGCGAGACAAGTTGCAAACGCGCGACGGCAAGGCGGTCTACGCCCGCAGGAAGAGTATCGTCGAACCGGCGCTCGGACAGATCAAAGGGGCACGAGGATTCCGCCGGTTCTCGCTCCGCTCCTTCTTCAAGGTACGAGCCGAGTGGACGCTCGTCTGCCTCACCCACAACCTGCTCAAGCTCTACCGATCGAAGCTCGCGACCGTCGCGAGCGTCTGACTCAAGGCAGCCATCTTCAGATCGGGACCCGGACCGGGATCGGGACCCGGACCGGGATCGGGACCCGGACCGGGACCCGGACCGGGGTCGCGTGAGCGCTTACGCGCTACACGCTCCTAGTCGAGAGCCGGATCCTTACGGAGCCGAGGCTGCACCGGCAACGATCCGATCGAGCTCGGTCCGTCATGGGCTACGCCCGGCCGCGGCTCTGGCCGGTGGTGACGCCGCCGGCGATCAGGTGGGCGAGGCGCAGGGGCTCGGGCAGGTTCCCGTGGAGCGTGGTCAGCTTGAGGAGCGCCTTGGTGTCGGCCAGCTCGATCCCGGCGCGCTGCACGAATACGCTGCGGATCGGCTCCATCGGGCCGAGGCGCTCGATCAGCTTCCACTTCTGCTTGCCGCCCTGGAGATGGGAGAGGGCGCGCTGGATGGCGGCGAAGTCGGGTTGCCGGCGAGCGACCGCGACCACCGGGATGCCGAGGGTCTCGTGGAGGCGGTGGAGGTCGATGACGTTGAAGCCAGCGACCGCGATGCCTTGGAGGAGGACCGCGCGGATGTGGCCGGTGAACTGCGTGCGTCCGATCAGCTGGACGATGCGGTCGGTGGCGTTGGTGCCGTCGCGGCGGACGCGCGTGGAGATGACGCCGTCGAGGCGCGTGCGGGAGACGACGGTGCCGACGAGGAGGACGTCGCCGCGGTGGGTGCGGGCGAAGGGCGCGTCGTCGAAGCCGACGACGTTCGTGATCGGCGGGGCCACGGCCCCGGTCTATCAGCCATTCGCCGGGACGACCATGGAGAGCTCGAAGCGGCCGCCGAACGTCGGGCTCGGATCGTAGAGATTGCCGGTCTTGTCGTCGACCAAGAACTTCCGGTTCTGGCCGTCCTCCGATCCGGGATCTTGGTACGTGTAGAAGACGCGGCCCTGATCGTCGACGCCCTTGCCGGTGACGACCACGAAGTGATCGGTGATGCCCTCGTTGTAATCGGCGTCCTTGTACGAGACGCCGACCGTCACGGGCTTGCCGGCCTTGAGCTGCTGGTCGATGAAGCTGGTGGCCTGCTGGGCCTTGCCGAGATCGACATCGACGGTCCCGTCTTTCTCCTCGCCGGTGGCGACCTGGATCCGGTCGTCGATGTTGGTGGGCTGATCGAAGCCGGCGGCCTTCATCATGGCCCGGCACGCGCGATAGCAGGCGTCGTCCCCGGCCCGCTCCACCAGCTGGCTGTTCATCTGGCTGATCCAGGGCGCGTCGGCCTCGAGCTGCGTCCCGGGCGGCGCGTCGACCTTCATGGGGCTGCCGCCACCCATCGGAGCGCCCGTGCTGCTGTTGCTGGGGGCCACGCTGGTCCCGCTGCCGCTTCCGCCGTTGCCGCTGCCCCCGCTCGGGCTCCAGCTGGTGTTGGTGGGCTGGAAGTTCGTCGGCGAGCGGAGCTGTCCGACCGACTGCGACTTCTTGTTCGCGTCGGGACCGCCGCTCTGGATCCAATCGATCAGCATCTGCAGCATGTCCATCGCGGACATGCCGTTCAGGCCCTTGAAGTCGGGGCGCGCCAGCCCGTTCATGTCGCCGCCCGACTGGTTCAGCATCTGCATCAGCCGGCGCAGCTCGTCCTTCGAGTCGACCGTGTCGCCGAGCTCCTTCTGATGCGTGCGGAGGACCTGCGCGACCTGATCCGGCAGGTCCTCCGGCCGAAGCTCGAGGCCCTGCATGAAGGGATCGAGGTCGAGGAACGGGCTCGTGCCGAGGGAGGCGGATCGGACCATCAGGCTACGATAGCGATGGGTTCGGAGACCGGCACTTACGGAGCGGCGGTAAGGGCGTAGGGGTGGTGGTAACCTGCCGGCGTGCTCCGTAAGGCCGAGGCGATCGGAAACGCGCTGTTCACACTCGGTGCGCTGTTGCTGCCGCTCGGGATCGGCGCAGCGGCCGGCTACTGGATCGCGGATCGCGGCGTGCGATGGGTCCCCGACACGCTCGCCGGTCTCCTGCTCGTCTGGTTCCTCGGGTTCGTCGCGATGCTCGCCGGGAGCATGCTCGCGGGTCCGATCTCGGGCGCGACGGCGAAGCGGAAGCGGATCGTCGTGCTCTTCGCGCTGGCGATGTTGGTGGTGGCGGCGCGGATCGGCGTCTATGAGGCGTCGAAGCCCACGCCGCTGGCGGCGAAGAGCCCGGCCGAGTTCGCCCGGCTGTTCCAGGACGACGCCATCCAGTATCGCGATCTCGATCGGACGCTCGACGGCTCGATGCGTGCCCTCGAGTCGCTGCTCCCGGCGGAGGGCGTGCTAGCTGCAGATCACGAGGACGCGGCGGTGGAAGCGTTCTCCGGCTGGGTGGACTCTGCGTTTGCGCTCGATCAGATCCGCGCGTTCTATGAGGATTACTATCGGCTCGATCTGTCGCGGCTCGAGCGCCACCGTCACGTCGCCAGCTTCCTGCTCACCTTTGCGGCCGAGCTGGCGCTCTTCGAGCACGCGGGCAGGTTGACGGCGGCCGTCGATCGAAATCCGAACGCCGCCAAGTTCCTCGACCTGCCGCGCCCTTCGCGGCACCTGGCGCGGGAGAGCTTCACGAGCGTGAAGGAGCAGCTCGCCGGCGTCACCGATCTCTCCCGAGTCATGGCCGGAAAGCGCTACCTGGCGTACCTCGCCGGGCTCCACGACGCCGACGTCGAGATGGAGACCTCGGGCCTCGGCTGGCTCTGGCGCGACGTCGAGGATCGGCTGGGACGGCTCGAGGAGAAGAACGCGGCGCTCCTCGCCGTCGACTCGGTGACCCGCGACTTCGGCCCGCTCGAGAAGGGCGTCAAGCACCTCACGTTCCCCGTGCAGAAGGACGTCGCCGAGTGGATGGGCGACACGCGCGTGAGGCGCATCGGCCATTATCTGATCGGAGAGGATCTGCAAGCCGAGTTGCGAAAGCGCGCCCGCCCCGGCGACATCCTGCTCGCCCGCAAGAACTGGTACCTCTCGAACGTGGGCCTCCCGGGGTTCTGGCCGCACGCGTTCATCTACGTGGGGAGCGAGAAGGAGCTGGCCGCGGCGTTCGACGCCGACGAGGGCGTCTTGGCATGGCTCCAGAAGGAGACGGGCGAGGCCATCACGTTCACCGCCTATCTGGCGCGCCGGTTCCCGACGGCCTGGCGCGAGCGCAACACGCCCTCTACGCAGCACGGCGAGCTCCTCACCATCGAGGCGATCTCCGAGGGCGTCTCGCAGAGCGACTTCCACGCCACGGTGGGCGACTACGTGGCCGCGCTCCGCCCGAATCTTCCCGAGGTGACCAAGGCGAAGGCGATCGCGCGGGCGTTCGCGTTCCTGGGCCGGCCCTACGACTTCGACTTCGACTTCGCGACGGATGACGCCCTGGTCTGCACCGAGCTGGTCTGGCGCTGCTACCGCACGCAGGAGGGGGAGCTCGGCCTGGCGCTCCCGCCGAGCTGGATTGCCGGGCGCCTGACGCTCCCCGCCAACACCTTCGCCCAGGTCTACCGGGACGAGCGCGGCACCGTCGCGCCCCAGCTCGAGCTCGTGATCTTCATCGAAGGACGCGAGCGCGAGCGCGACGCCGTGTTGTCGACCGAAGAGGCGTTCGTCGCCACGGTCGACCGCTCCAAGTGGGACTTCGGCCAGGAATAGGGCGCGAACGGGTTGCGGGCAAATCCCTTGTTCGGCGGGCGGTCTTCCGGGATAGACTGGCGGCCCGTCCGCGGCGGAACCCATGAATCGCGTCGCCGCATCCGAAGCCGACCAGCTCACGGTCGCGCGCGCCCTGGTGGGGCAAGAGACGCTCGCCGCCGCCGAGGGCGTCGTGCGGCGGTGGAGAAACATGCCGGCGGCGGCGCGGTACAAGGGGAAGATTGGACCCACGGCCATGCGGCTGATGCAGGGCACGCTGGCGAAGGGTGCGGTCCTGCAGCTGGCGCGGCGCGGCGGCTGGCGGACGCTCCGGTTCCTCGAGGAGGGCGCGCCCGTTCGCGGCCGCATGTGGGAACGACATCGGCCCGGACCGATCCGGTTCTCCGCGTTCGCGATGCTTCTGGTCAGGTGGTTGACCGAGGCGCCGATCGCCCGGACCGACTGTCCGATCCTCGAGGCGATCCCGGAGACCCCGGGCGACGAGCTGTTGATGTACCTGGCTGTGGATCTGTGCCGCAAGATGGATTGCGGAGACACGCTCGCCAAGCAGGCGGCGTTCCGGCGCTCCGGTCTGGTGTGGCTCGGCTATCCCGACGTCCTCGCGCACCACGGCGTGGGCGTACCCGAGCCGCGGATGTTCGAGCGCCTGCTCGAGCCGGACGCGGTGGTGCTGCTCGAGGCGTTGACCCCGGATCTGACGGAACGCTGGACACAGATCGAGATGAAGAAGCGCGGGGTGGTGAGCGCGCAGGAGATGATCCGGCTCGGCGGGACGCAGGCGGCGGTCGCGCACGGGTTTCTGTCGGCGCTCGACAAGTATCACCGGCGCGATCTCGCCCAGTGCCTGCTGCGCGCCGCTGCGCGCGTGCTCGAGAAGAGCGAGACGGCCGCCGATTGGGTGGGCCGCCTCGAGGCCAAGGGACGGATTGCGGACCGAGCCCGGGCGCGGAGCGCGGCGGCGGCGTTCTTGAAGTCGCTGGAGCTGCCCGCGCGCTGGGCGGAAGAGGCGCGCGCCGTCCGCTTCTTCGACGACGAGTACGACTCCGTCCAGCTCTATCTGGCCCTCTACGACGAGCTCTCGGATCGATCGATCGTACGGGCCCGCGCGATCGTGCGGGCGCTCGAGGCCCTCGACGTCGGCGTCGAGGAACAAGGCACGGGGGAAGCATCATGAGTCGCGCGTATCAGATCCAGATCAAGGAGTCGGTCCGAGAGCACATTCGCGTCCAGGACGGCGTCTCGTCGAGCCTCGAGCTGCTCGACCTCCTCCCGCCCGAGTCGATGGCCGAGATCCTGGCCCGAGCGCTGTCCGAGAAGGGCTTCGAACGGGACGGGTCGATCATGCGGCGCGTCGACGAGGGCATCGAGGTCGAGATCGATCTCGAGAAGGGCACCGTCACCGCCCGTCTCAGCGCCGAGAAGGACGTCGACCTGACGGTGGAGCGCTCACGCGTGGTGGCCGAGGAGGTGGCCCAGCGCGAGACCGAGCGCCTGCGGGAGAACGTGAAGAAGGGGCTCGAGCGCGAGGTCGATGCCGAGCGCGAGCGGCTCACGGACGAGGTGGCGACGAAGCTCGAGAAGCATCTGGTCGGCCTGAGGAAGGAGCTCGATCAGGTGGTGAACCGGGTGACGGCCGAGGCGCTGAAGGCCAAGGCCGCTTCGATGGGCGAGATCGAGGAGATCACCGAGGATAGCGAGACAGGCTCGATCACGATCAAGGTGAAGGTATGACCACCCTCCTCGACGAGTCTGTGCTCCCGTTGGAGCTGAACGAGTTCCAGGCCGTCGAGGCCGCCTATCCGGGCGAGCTCACCCGGACGTACGAGTCCCTCCGCCGCAAGCTTCCCGTGATGGTCGAGTGCGACAAGGAGCTCACGCCGTACTTCTTCCGCTCCATCCGCGACCGTCTCAAGGCCGACAACGTCAAGTGCGTGTACCTCGACGGCCGGCCCGATCCGAACGCGCCTCCACCGCCGATCCCGGTCGGGCTGATCGGCACCATGATCGGCCAGCTGCGCGAGGTGGTGCGCGGCGCGGTCGACGAGCGGATCGTCGTGCTGCCCCACCTCGACCTCTTGACCACCTCCGCCGGCGGCCTGACCTCCGAGGCGCAGGAGGTCATCCCGCTCCTGTACGAGAACCCGCGGGTGCTCTGGCTCGGCTTCAAGGATCCCTCGTTCCTGCTGCCGAAGGTGATCGAGAACCTGTTCCCCACCGGGAGACGATCATCGGCATCCCGCGCGAGCGCCTGCGCTGGTTGATCACGCAGCGAGAGTCCCGGAAGTTCGCCGCACACGGAGCCGGCGGCTTCAACCCCTACTCGATCTACAAGCACGTCTCCGGCGTCAACGCGGTCCGCCTGCGCCGCCTGCTCGCCAGCGTCGACGGCGAGGACTATCCCGCCGATCCGGCACCCGCCTTCAACCAGCTGCGCGCAGGCCACGCTCTCCGCGGATCTGCAGCTGCCCGACGTGCGCCTCTTCGAGGACATCGGCGGCTACGAGAAGGTCAAAGAGCGACTGAAGACCGAGATCCTCGACCTGCTCGCCCACAAGGACACGCTCGAGGACGAGGGTCGGATCAAGCAGGTGGAGGGGCTGGTCCCGCGGGGCATGATCTTCTGGGGACCGCCCGGCACCGGCAAGACGCTGTTCGCCAAGGCGATGGCGACCTCGCTCGGCGCTGCGGTCACGATCGTCAGCGGGCCGGAGCTGAAGAGCCGGTGGGTCGGTGAGAGCGAGGAGCGCATCCGGCAGATCTTCGTGCGCGCCCGCCAGAGCGCTCCGTCGATCATCGTGTTCGACGAGCTGGACTCGTTCGCCTCGGCACGCGGCACGTACACCGGATCGGCGTCGAGCACTCGATGGTCAACCAGCTGCTCACCGAGATGGACGGCTTCCGCAAGGACGAGCTGGTCTTCGTCGTCGGCACCACCAACTTCGTGGAGATCCTCGATCCGGCGCTGCTGCGGCCGGGACGCTTCGAGTTCCACCTGCACATCCCGTACCCCGACGACAACGATCGCCGCGCGATCTTCGAGATCTACAACGAGAAGCTCGAGCTCTCCTTCTCGGAGCGGGCGCTCGAGTACGGGGTCAAGCGCACCGCCGATCCCGTGGAAGGCACCGGCGGCCGGTACTCGGGTGATCACATCCAGGCGCTCTGCCGCGCCCTGGCCCGCATGCGGCTGCGCGGGCAGATCGTGGGCGACACCGAGATCGCGCACATCGAAGACGCGCTCACCCGCTACCTCGACCGGCCCGAGCTCACGCGCGAGGAGGAGCGGGTGGTGGCGACCCACGAAGCCGGCCACGCGGTGGTGGCCCTTCACACCGAGCACTCGCCGCCGATCGAGCGCATCTCGATCCAGGGCGACCTGGGCGGGGCCCTCGGTCACGTCCGATACGCCGATCCGGCCCATCGCTACGTGGTCACGCGCGGGCAGCTGCTCGACAGCATCGCGACCCTGTTCGGTGGTCGCGAGGCGGAGGCGTTGCTCCTCGAAGACATCTCGATCGGCTCGGCGAGCGACCTGCACCGGGCGACTGCCACCGCGCGCGCGCTGGTGGAGCAGTTCGGCCTGGGCGATCCGGATCTGGGCGTGCGGCGGTTCCTGGACGATCACAGCGACGACAACATGGCGCCGTTGTCCGACGCCACCCGCGCGGCGATCGATCGAGCGGTGGCGCGGGTCCTCGAGGAGCAGCGGGCGCGGGCCGCCGAGATCCTCTACACGCATCAAGAGCTGGTGATCGCGCTCCGCGAGCTGCTTCTCGAGCGCAAGGTGCTCGATCGCCAGTCGTTCGCGCATCTGCTGTCAGGAGGCGAGAAGAGTGGCTGAGGTGACGATCCGGCTCGTGGTCGACCCGACGACGAGGAAGAAGAACGTGGTGATCTCCTATCGAAGCGACGAGGATGCGCTCCCGATCGAGCACGAGGACGCCCACCGCGAGGTGGTGGACAAGCTGATCGAGGGCGGCGCGCTGAAGGCGGCCGAGCTGGGAAAGATCGTGATCGAGCGTGAGGGCGACCAAGGCGTGGGCGAGATCGAGAGCCAGCGTGAAGGTGAGCCCGAGTCCGTCGATCAGGAGAACTGATCCTCCGACATGGCCAAGGCGAATGCGCTGATATTCCCGAGCGAAGAGGCGCTTTTGGTGGCGCTCACCTCGGGTATGGTGCCGGGCGAGATCCAGGCCACCTCCGTCCGTCATGCAGAGGGCGCGGGCGGCATCGTGGCCGTGGTGCCGGAGGCCAAGCTGTCGCGTGAGGTGACGGCAACGCTCGGCGCCGCCGGCGTGCAGGTTCGCGCCATCGACGTCCCGCTGGCCCAGGCGCGATGCTGGGCCGAGGTCCTGCGTCCCCGCGCGCTTCCGGAGAGCGCGGTGACGATGCAGCTGGTGCTGTTCATGCTCGATGGCGACACCCAGCTGATCGAGCTCGCCGGCGAGCTCCTGCGGCTGGGCTGCGATCGCCAGGCGTACGCCCTCCACCGGAACGGCGCGAGCGGCGCCCGGGCGCTGCTCCGGGCGGCCGAACCCCCGTACTACACAGTGGCCTCCGCGCTGGATCGGGGCGGCCGTTTCCACGCGTTCGTCCCCATCCGTCCCGGACAGGAGATGGTCTTCTCCGAGCTCGGGTGGTCGCACCCGCTCAAGGAGACGATCCACGCGCCGCCCGGCGAGATCCTGCTGATCCCGCGAGAGGGCCCCTGGCAGACCGTCAAGAACGGGCCCTGGTCCGACGTCTACCAGCTGATCGACTTTCGGCTCCCCGAGTCGCCGGAGACGCAGGGCGCGCTGCGGCCGCCGCGCCGCCTGATCGTCCCGCTGCGCTTGACCCGGGCCAGCCGCACCGAGCCGGCCTCGCTGTGGGTGATCCGGGAGCGAGCGATCGACGTGGTCGATCGGCTGGTGCAGACCCTGCCGGTCGATGTGATCGCGCGGCTGCTGTTCGCGGTGGCCGGCGATCCGTCCGACCCGATCGTGGTGCTTCGCGGGCGCGCGGGCCGCAGCGGTCCGCCCGAGATCGACGTTCCCGGCGAGGCCTACGTGTCGTTGCTCCGCATCCCGAACCTGTTCGTCCCGAGAGATCGGATCGTCGAGCCGCCGCTGCGCCGAGACAAGCTCCGCGAGCTCCTCGCGCCCACCGACGACGACATCGGCTGGCTGGCGCCGGTGGGCGACGCCAAGTTCCGGGTGGAGAGCCTGCCCGACGCGGCCTTCTCGCCGCTCCTCGACTGGGTGGACTATCTCGTGGAGGCCGGCGCACGCGCGCTCGAGCCCTGGGTCAAGTCGGTGCTCTTCGACTTCGAGCCGTTCGTTTCGGTGGGCGTCGAGTGGGCGGACACGCCCAAGCCGCCGGAGAAGAAGGAGAAGGCCCGGGCTCGCCGCGAGGCGCGGCCCGAGATTGCCTACGACGAGACCGACGATTCGACTTCGACGACGACACCGATCCGACCGGGCCGGTCCCACCGCTCGAGGCGCCCCGACCGCATCCGAACGCGCTCGAGCCGGTGGAGCAGGACGTCCTCACGCCGGACGAGGAGCAGCTCACGGAGCTCGAACAGACGTTCCTGGAGCTCGAGGTGCCGCTGGACGCCGGCGAGCGCACCGGGATGTGGGCGCAGATGGCCCGCCTCAACGGCCGCCTGAACCGCCACCGGGACGCCGGTATCTGCTGGGCTTACGCGCTCTGGGAGCAGGGCGGCGAGACGGCGGCGGCGCTGGCGCGTGACTGGGCGGAGGTCGACACCGGGACCACCGATCCGGACGCGATGACCGCTCGGGTGCAAGGCAGCTTGCAGGCGTCGAAGCCCTCGCGGGGCGACGTGCGGGACGTGGTGGCGGTCGTGGTGTCCTCACACCTGGCGCAGGTGCCGGAGCCCGCCTCTCTCGGCGACATCCACCGGGTCCAGGTCTGGCTGGACCAATACGACGAGGTCCTCGACGTCCGATTGCTCTGGCTCTCCCGCCATGCGCTCGCGGAGCTGGTTGGCGGCGACGAGCTGGCGCTCGCGCGCACGCGGGACCGGATCCTGACGCGGCTCCGGATGGGACTGTCGCTCGAGCGCGACGTCCCGAACTTCCTCCGCTTCCTGGGCGGCGGCGCGGGCGGGGGTCGCTCCAGCGAGCAGCTCGCCGATCGCCTGGAGGAGCTCCTCGCCATCTATGCGAAGACGCCGCGCAAGCGAAAGGCGGTGGAGGCCAAGGAGGAGCTCACCGGTGCGTACGTGAGGTTCGTGCTCGCGTACGGGTTCGCGCGTCTGGGACGCTCCGATCGGGCCCGCGAGCTGCGGGACGAGGCGCGCCGGACGCTCGATCTGGGCGACGCGATCCACGGGTTCCTGGCCGACGCCTTCTCGGCGCGCATCGACCACGCGCTCGAGGCCAAGCCGGTGGAGACACCGCTGCCGATGGAGATCGGGGGCCGCCTCAACGCGCTGGCCAAGTTCGATCGATACAAGGTGGACCGGCTGCGCGAGGTCTCCACGATCCTCGAGCCGCAGGAGAACCTCGAACCGATCCGCGCGTACCAGCGCGGCGAGAAGGATCCGCGCGGCGCCGAGTTCGAAAAACTGCGCGGAATGACCGACGCGGACGAGCTGGCGCGGGAGGTCGATCGGTTGATGGAGCAGGCGGTGGTCGCGTCGCCGGACGAGCGCGACCGCCTCTTCGACGGGCTGATGGACTTCTTCCCGCTGATCCCGTCGCGCGCCAAGCGCAACCTCGAACGCGTGGTCGCCTCGATGGAGCCGATCGAGCTGGGGAGGCGCGCGGTGATCCTCCAGGAGGCGCTGATGCTGGCCGGGTATTTCGGGCTCTCGGAGATGGTCCGCAGCCTGGCGAACCAGCTGAAGACCGTGCTCGGGCAGCTCGACGGCAAGCAGGCGGTCGCGGTGGCGGGTGAGTTCGGCAAGAGCTTGCGAAGTCTCCGCCGCGTGGGGCTGAAGGAAGAGGCTGCGGATCTCCTGGAGATCATGCAGCGCTCGATCTCGGGCGAGGGCCCCGAGGAGATGATGGCGCGCGTGCAGGTCGCCGGCGGGTTGATCTATCTGGGCGATCTCGAACGGGCGATGCCGACGATGTCGGAGGCGCTCGACTTCCTGAACAAGCCCTCGGCCGCTCCCTCGCTCGACCACCGGCTCAAGGTCCACCAGGCGGCGGCCTCGGCCTTCAGCCAGGCGCCGGAGCAGCACGCGGTGGCCGGGCTGGCGAAGCTGACCGGACAGCTCAAGAACATCAGTGACAGCTACGGGACCAACTCTCATTTCTGTCGCTCCGTCATCCAGTTCATGGAGGCGCTGGTGCTCGGTTATGCGAGCGAGCACTTGGCGCTGGGCGAGCTGGGCCGGCGATGGTTGGACGAGGACGAGTATCTGATCCGGCGGAGGATCCACCGGACGCTGGGGGCATGAATCGATGACGACAGCCACGACCGAGAGAAGCACCGAGGAGCGCGGCATCGAGAGGGTGTCGGAGCTGACGTTCGAAGAGCTCTCGCGTGAGGCCCAAGCGCTGCGCGAGCGCTTGAATCGCTTCCGGCAGGCCCTCGGACGCTTCTTCGTCAACAAGCAGCACCTGATCGATCTGATGACGATCTGCGCGGTGGCGCAGGAGCCGCTCCTGCTGGTGGGCCCACCCGGGACCGCGAAGAGCGACCTGGTGCTGAAGTTCAAGGACGCGCTCCAGATCCCCGACCGCGACTACTTCGAATATATGCTGACGCGGTTCACCGAGCCGTCGGAGGTCCTCGGACCGATCGACATCAACGAGCTTCGCGGCGGCCGCTACCTCAGGCGCGAGCAGGGCAAGCTGCCCTCGGCGACGCTGGTGTTTCTCGACGAGATCTTCAAGTCCAACTCGGCGATCCTCAACACGCTTCTCACGATCATCAACGAGCGCAAGTTCTACCAGGACGGCCTCCCGGTGCCCGTGCGCCTGAAGTGTCTGTTCGCCGCCACCAACGAGATTCCCGAGCACGCCGAGCTGGCGGCGCTCAAGGATCGCTTCTGCCTGAAGGCGGCCTGCCGTCCGGTGCAGGACGATCACTTCTTCGAACTGATCGACGTCGGTCTCGACATGCAGACCAACCGGGATCTCAACCGAAAGCCCTGGTCCGAGGGCCACGCGACGCTGATCGACTTCCTCAAGGCGCACCGTTATTTGACGATGCTGATGGCGCGCCGGGAGACCGGATCGGACGGTCGCGAGCTGCGGGACCGCGATCTCTTCTTCCGCGAGGAGCTGCTGCGGGAGCTTCGCCGCCTGATCAAGACGCTGGTCCGCGAGGATCAGATCTTCGTCTCCGACCGCAAGATCGTGAAGCTGTACCGGCTGCTCCGCACGCGCGCCTGGATCCTTCACGGCGGGGCCGTGGAGCGGCAGGATCTCCAGCTGCTCTCCTATCTCGGTGAGACGCTCGAGGAGGTCGATCTCCTCGAGGAGAAGGTCCCACGCCTCCTGGGTCTCACATGACGCTGGAGCTTCGCGACGCCGAGGCGGCGGGCCGGTGGACGGCCGCGGGACTGTGCCTGATCCGCGTGGGGTCGGCGGGCGCGACCGAGGTGGCCTCGGTGACGCGGCAGATGCTGGTGGCGGTCTCCGAGGCCGGCTCCCTCCCGCCGGTCGGCATGCTCGGAGACATCGGAAAGCTCGTGGGCGGCGCCTCGCTCGACTTCTCCGCGCCGCTGCCGGCGACGCAGCCCGAGATCTCGCGCGCGGTGCGGGCCTACGAGGATCAATTCCTGGGCCGCCTGGCGCAGGATCCCAGGATCGAGGCGATCGCTGATGCGATCGCGAAGCTGCCGAAGCCCATGCGGGACGACGCGGTGGCGCTGCTGCTCGCGCGTATCCTCCAGCGCATCGCCTTCGAGGGCGCCGTCTCGATGAGCCCCGGTATCGCGCGCCGAGTCACGGAGACGCCGGTCGAGGAGCTCCTCGAGGCTGGCTACGCCGCGCTCCGCGAGGCCGGCGACATCCAGACCCTGCTGGTGGGTGGCTACGACGGCCTGGTGCACCGGGCGCGGCGTACCGGCGCGCTGCTGGCCGAGGCCGACGTGTTCGTGCTCGAGAACCTGACCGTGCTGTCGAGCCTGACGCAGCGCCTGGCGATCGAGCACATCGTCGAGGTCGCGGACGAGCTGATGCGCCGGCTCCCCAAGCGGATGAAGCCGAAGGCGGCTCGCCGGGGCGGCCGGACGCCGACCAACATCGAGGACGAGGATCGCTATCCGATCGGCGGCTTCTCTTCGATCTCGACCTACGGCAGCCTGGAGAACCTGGTGACCTCCGAGCTCATCTACATGGACGAGACGCCGGACGAGATCGACCTGTTCGACATGCGCTACGTGGAGGGCGAGCTGCTCTACTACACGCGCGATGAGAGCGTGTTCATCCGCGGCCGCCGCGTCGTCACGTTCGTGTTCGAGCCCGAGCTGATCCGGGCGCGGTTCAAGGACCAAGGCATGCGGTGGCAGCGCCTGGTCGTCGCGATGGGGCTTCTCTCGGCCTCGGTACAGAAGCTCTCGGGCTGGCTGGCGGAGGAGGGGCTCTTCTTCCGCGTGGCCTTCGTCCGCTCCCACGGAGAGGCGCCCCTCGAGGCGGAGCAGGGCCTCTGCCGGCTGCTCCTCCGCGAGTGGATCGAGAAAGAGATGGCCGAGGTCGTCGAGATCGATGGGCTCGAGGACGTGATCGGGCGGACGCAGGAGGACGCACGGACCGCGCAGGCGGACCTCGTCATGTTCACGATGAACACACGCTCGCTCGACGGCCTCGACCCTCGCGTGCGGGCCGCCTTGATCAACCTCGGCGAACCCAGTCCAGCGCTGTGGTGGACCGATCATTCCCCGAGCAACCTGACCACGGACGCTGATCCCTGGAGCGCCTGGACGGCCGTGAGCCGCGAGCTGCTCCAGTCGATCATCGACGGGAGGTGAGATGGAAATCCTGATCACTTACCTCGAGATGCGAACGCCCCCGATCCGCCCGCAGGTCGTCCTGCCCGCCAGCGTTCGCGTCGTCCGCGCGCGAAGGCCCAGCGCCCGCTTCTACCGCTTCCTCTACGAGGGCGTCGGTCGAGAGTGGCAGTGGGTCGACCGCGACGCCCTCAGCGACGATGAGCTCACCGCCGTGCTCCACGACGACCTTGTCGAGGTCCACGTCCTCTGGGTCGACGGCAATCCCGCCGGGTACGTCGAGCTCGATCTCCGCGAGCCCCCAGACATCGAGATCGCGTACTTCGGCCTCATGCGCGAGTACTTCGGACGCGGCCTCGGCAAGCTCTTCCTCAGCTGGGCCATCGACGAGGCCTTCCGGCGCAGGACCCCCCGCCTCTGGGTCCACACCTGCGACCTCGACCATCCGGCCGCGCTCCCGAACTACCAGCGGTGCGGCTTCCACGCGTATCGCACGATGCGATCGATCCCGACGTGAAGCTCAGAGCAACGGCTGGAGGCCGTGGACGAGGACGTCCTCGGAGATCGCGCCCTGCCAGAAGCGGAGCCGGCGTCCCTCGCGATCGAACACGAAGGTAGCCGGGAGGGTGCCGTTCCAGTCGGGGTGGAGCGCTTCGATGAACGCCTGGTCCTTGCCGTGCTTGAAGTAGCAGGGCAGCTTGGCGCCTTTGTCTTCCAGCAGCTTGGCGGCATCGGCGCGCTGGCTGGCGAAGTCGGCCGAGACGAAGATGAAGCGGACCTTGCCCTGGAAGCGCTTCTCCACGTCGAAGAGCATGGGGAGCTCGCGGACGCAGGGGCCGCACCAGGTGGCCCAGACGTTGACCACGATGAGCGGCTCGGACGAGCGGCGGATCTCGGACATGAGCTCGGGGCCGTCGACGTCGACGAGCGGACCCTGGGTGGCGGCGAGGATCAGAGTCAGGACCGGTAGACGCATCCTCGGTACGAAAGCCTAGCCGAAGGCCGCCGGTTCCGGCTAGAGAGGTCCAGATGCGGGTGGCGCTCGTGGTCCTCTTCTTCGCGGGGTGCGCTTTCAGCGGAGACGGTGACGGCGGCCCCATGGACGCGGGTCGCCGCGACGGGAGCATGAAGGATGCGGCCGTCGAGGACGCCGGGGCGGGGCCGCGGGTCGAGGTGGGCGGCGGAGCGTTCGAGTTCGAGGCGCTCACCGAGGGCCAGGTGGTCGACTTCATCGCCGGGCCCCAGGGGGGCGGGCGGTTCGACGGCTTTCACATCTGGACCGGCGCCCGGATCTGGAGGCTGGAGCCGAGCGCGATCAGCGCGTCGTTCCTCATCTTGGCGGCCAGCGATCGCAGCGAGCTGGCGCGCCTCGACTGGGTCACGAACTTCCGGCCCACGTCCACCGACGCGTACGAGATCTGGGGTGCGACGCCCCGGCTCGCCGACTGCTGCGCTGCGGTCGATCAGCCGCTGTTGATGCGCGTCGAGGTGGTGGACGTCGAGGGGATCTCGGCCGCCGGCGAGATCGCCGTCCGGGGCGCTCCGGAGTGCAGCGATTTCACCGGCAACTTCTGCCCGTGATTCGGGCTCAGGCCTTCGCCACCCGCGCTCGCATCCGCTCGATCGCCTGGGCGATGTCCGCCTCCGTATCCCGCATCCGGGCCCAGGGATCGCCGAGCTCCGCGAGGCGCGCCGGGACGGTCTCCATCGTGAACGCGCGCGGATCGAGGCTCTCCGTCACCTCCGCCCAGGTGAGCGGCGTCGAGACGGTCGCGCCCGGTAGCGGGCGCACCGAGTAGGGCGTCACCAGCATGCGGCCCCGCGCATTGACGAGATGGTCGAGGAACACGCGGCCCCGACGCTCGGCGATCTGGAGCTCGATCGTCGCGTGCTCGGGGAGATCGCCGGCCACCGTGCGTGCGATCAGCTCGCCGAGCGCGCGGGACTGATCGAACGTGAGCCGGCGGCCCAGCGGCAGCAGCACGTGCATCCCGCTCGACCCGCTGGTCTTGGGGAACGAGGGCAGTCCGATCGCGAGGCAGAGCTCCCGCACCGCCAGGGCGATCCGCACCACCGAGCCGAAGCCCTGCGCGCCGGGATCGAGGTCGATGACGCACCAGTCGGGGCGATCGAGATCGCTCACGCGGCTCGGCCACATGTGGAGCGGGATCGTGCCGAGGTTGACCAGATAGAGCAGCGACTCCACGTCGTCAGCCAGGAAGTAGTCGCGGGCCCGCTTCGACATCTGGATGCGAACGGTCCGCAACCACGCGCTCTTCGAGCCGGGCGCGTTGTGCTGGAAGAAGCTCTTCCCGTGGATGCCGTCGGGATACCGGGTGAGGACGAGCGGGCGATCGATCAGGTGTGGCAGCAGCCAGGGCGCGACCGCGCGGTAGTATCGCAGGAGGTCGCCCTTGGTGTGTCCCTCCTCGGGCCAGAAGATCTTGTCGAGGTTCGTGAGCCGGACCTTCAGCCCCTCGAGGCCCGAGGTGACGCTCGCCGGCGCGAGGGAGGAGGTGGGCGCTGGCGTGCGCCGCTCGATCGTGATCGGGGCTCGCTCGGCGCTCGGTCCCGGCGTGTACGGTGCATCCAGGCGACGCGCGACGATCCCGAAGCTGCCGCGCCGTCTCACCTCTTCGGCCAGCGCGTCGCCGCGCGCCGCCAGATGATCGGCGAACATCAACGGCCCCACCGCCGGCAGGACGCGCCGCAGAAGCGCCTTGCGCGTCGCGAGCGGCAGCGGTCGGAGATCGTTGTCCTCGAGCGCCAGCAGATCGAAGGTGTAGAGCACGGCCGGTGGCGCCTCCCGATCGGGTGGCGCTGCGCATCTTCGCGCCAGCGCGGCGGGATCGGGACACCCATCGCGGTCGAGCACGACGAGCTCGCCGTCGAGCAGCACGCCCACGGGGAGCGCCGAGAGGGCAGCGGCGATCTCGGGGAAGCGCTCGCGATGATCGACACCCGCACCGGCGATTCCGCCGGCCCACGCCAGCACCGGCAGGCCCTCCGGATCGAGCTCGAAGATCCATCCGGGCGAGGCGAACGGTGGGCGCGGGGCGCCGGGTAGCATGGGACGCGCCGCCGTCGGCGGCCCGAAGGCGGCGAGCGCGGGCGGCAGCGCCTCGAGGAGCGCGGCGCGGACCGCCTCCCGGTCGTCGTCCGGCGCGAGCCCTGAGAGGATCGAAACGGTCGAGTAGTGCCCCTTCGGATCCGCCCACGCATCGGGCTTCTTGAGCAGCACCCACTCCTTCGAGGGCAACCAGGGGCGCCCGCGACCCCGCGGCCGACCTCGACCGCGGGCCAGGGTCCAGGTGCCCTTCAGCTTGAAGCCGTCGAGATCGAAGAGGAGCTTGCCGCGTGCGCATCCCTCCTCCGGGTCGGCGTGCGCGCGGTAGCGGCCGGCGTCCCAGAGGAGGAGCTCCCGCGTCTCGGTGAACGGATTGAGGGACGCGATCGGCTCGGCCTCGAGGGCGTCGCGCGGCTCGTGCTGCGAGGGGGACGGTCCCTTGTCGATGGTCCATGCCCGCCAGCCGCCGCCGATCTCGAGGATCAGCTCGTGGATCAGGTCGCGCGCGCGGCGTCGGACCAGGAACCGCCCGGTCATCCCAGGTTCATGCCTCGGGTCTTGCGAAACAGGCGGACGGCGAAGGAGTCGGTCATGCCGGAGAGGTAGTCGGTGACCAGCAGCAGGCGCTGGTAGGGCGTCGCGGTGGGCGAGGGCTTCGTGGGCAGCAGGTCGAGATAGCGCGCTTGCTTGTTGGAGGGGCGCTCGGCGAGCACCGAGGGGACCATCTCCTCGAGCAGCGAGTGGAGGACCTCGTATCCGGCCAGCTCGATCTCGAGCACGTCCCGCGCCCGGTAGCAGGCGGTGCGGGTCAGCGCGGCGATGCGTTGGAGCGCATCCGCGGAGGGGATGCTGCGCGCGAGCGGCCGGTCGACCTGGCCGGCGAGCAGCGCCTCCTCGCTGGCGAGGAAGAGCTCACAGACCTCGTGGACCAGGTGGCTGATCGCCTTGGCCCGCAGGTAGGCGATCGGCTCCTTGGTGCCGTCGTGCTCGGGCGCGCGGTAGGACGCACCGCGGGCCGCGATTGGGGCCAGGCAAGCGAACGCCTCGTCGAAGCTCACCTTCTCCAGCTCGCAGCCGTCCTCGAGGTCGAGGATCGAGTAACAGATGTCGTCGGCCGCCTCGACGAGGAACGCGAGCGGATGGCGGCAGAAGGCCACCTCGTCTCCTCGAGCGGGCATCAGGCCGACGCCGGCGGCGACCTGCTGGAACTCGATCTTCTCGGACTGAAAGAAGCCGTACTTCTTGCTGCGCTTCGACTCCCACGGATACTTCGTGAACGCGGCCAGCGTGGCCAGCGTGAGCTGGAGCCCCGGGTTGTTCGGGATTTGCAGCCGCGTGACGATGCGGAAGCCCTGCGCGTTGCCCTCGAAGTGGAGGAGGTCGCGCTTCTCGCCGTCGCTCAGGCCGTCGAGCATGGCGGCGTGCTCGGTGAACCAGCTCCCGATCGCGTCCTCCCCGGCGTGGCCGAAGGGCGGGTTGCCGATGTCGTGCGCCAGGCAGGCGGCCGCCACGATGTCCCCGAAGTCGCGGCCGTCGACGCAGGCGCGGAGGGCCGGGTGGCGTTCGAGGAGGCGCTGGCCCACCGCCGTGCCGAGCGAGCGGCCCACGCAGGAGACCTCGAGGCTGTGCGTGAGGCGCGAGTGCACGTGATCGTTCTCGGGCAACGGAAACACCTGCGTCTTGTCGTGGAGGCGGCGGAACGCGGACGAGAACACGATGCGATCGGAGTCGCGCTGGAACGTGGTGCGCGAGGTCTCCGGCTGCCGGGTGCCGTCGCGACCGAGTCGCTCTGCCGAGAGGAGCGTGGACCAATCCATCCCGGCGAGCGTTACCAAGAAGCGGCCTGCCTCGGCCATCTGGACACGCGTGCGGTAGAATTGAGCGGCATGTCTCCGGAGCCCGCCCGACACCTTCTCGACGCTGCGCTCGCGGAGTGGGCGGCCGGCCGCTTCTACGAGGCCCACGAGCTGCTCGAAGACTTCGCGGAGTGCTTCGAGGCCGAGGATCAGGCGTTCGAGTGGGCGCTGGGGCTGACGCGGGTGGCGGCGAGCCTGCACAAGCTGGTCGCGGGCGTCGGCGTGCGCGCCGTGCCCGGCAAGCTCCACCAGGCCCTCCGCGATTTGGCGGGCGCGCCTCCCGATTGGTTCGATCTCGACCTGGTGGCGTTTCGGTCCGAGCTCGCCGTGCTGGCGGAACGCCTCCAGGCCGGCACCGCTGTCCGGTTTCTCCCGTCCGAGATGCCGGTACCGCGCACCATTGCGGCGGGGCCCGAAGGTGGGTGACGATCACCTTTCGTGGTCGCGGTCCAAAGAGAGCTCACGACGGCGCTCGGACTGTTTGCCCGCACGGCCCGGGCTCGGCCGCTTTACAGCCCGAACAACCAGGTTCGCATCAAGATGATGGCGGAGCTCGTCCGCGCGTTCGGACGCCTGTTCGACGAGACGGAGGAGGTGACCCTCTCCGTTCGGCCCGACGCCTTCCTCTTCGAGGACCAGGCCGTGCTCGAGGAGCGGGGCGCCAATCCCTCGGTCCCCTTCCTGTTCTTTCGCGACGGGGTGCGGCGGATCGAGCTGGTCCGCGGGCTGGACGAGCCCGAGCTCGACGTGCTGCTCGACGCCACCGCCCACGGGCTCTCCCATCGCGGGCTCGACGACGACGTGGTGTCGGTCCTCTGGCGCCACCAGCTGGAGCACCTCCGCTATGTCACGGTGGATACGACCGTCGTCGACGCGATGCCGGGCGCGATCGGCGAGCCGACGCAGGACATCGACGTCCAGATCGACGCTCTGATCCGCAGCATCTACGGCGACGCCGGGGAGGACGTGGGGCTGCGCTCTCTCCATATCGACACCAGCGATCTCACGGCCAAGGCCATCGCCGACGCACTGGGATCGATCGACGAGATGGCGCCAGGCTTCTTCCCCCCGAAGCACTTCATCGCCGCGCCGATCTACGCCGAACGGCTCGCCGGAGAGCTCGAGGAGGAGAGCGACGAGTCGGTCGCCGAGCTGGCGGCGACCGCCGCCGCCGAGGCGCTGTCGCACACGCAGCACCCCGCCGACGCCGAGGCGCTCGGCCGCGCGCTCCTCGATCTGTTCGATGCCGCGCTCCTCACCGAGCAGCTCGAGCTCCTGCGGCGGATCGTCGAGTGGGCCCAGTCGCTCGGCGACGGGCACGTCGAGGGGCGGCGTCTGCTCGACACCATCCTGTCGGAGGCGCGCATCCGCCAGCTCACGACGGTCGGACACAACGATCCGGATCGCGAGCTGGAGGTGATGGCGTTCCTCGAGATTCTGCGGGCCGAAGGTCGTGCCGTCGCTCGTCTCGCTGCTGCCGAGCCTCACCGATCCGCGCCAGCGGCGCGCCTACTCCGACCTGGCCCTGGCCATGGGCACGCACGAGGTCGAGCCGATCCTGGCGCTCCTCGCCAGCGAGCAGGGCTTCGTGGCGGCGGAGGCCCTCCACATGCTGGCCGAGATGCGGAGGATCGATCACCGCGCCGCGCAGGTCGCCGTCCAGCACTCCAAACCGCAGGTGCGACTCACCGCGCTTCAGGTCGTCGACCGGCTCGATCCCGACGTCGCCGAGGACGTCGTGCTGGAGCTGATCGACGATCGGGAGCCGCGCGTCCGCATGGAGGCCGTCAAGGCGCTCGGCTACCTCGAGGGCGCGCGGGCCAAGGGCGCCATCGAGGCTGCGGTCGCGCGCAGCGACTTCGAGGACGCCAGCGCACCGGTGAAGGAGGCGTTCCTCAGGGCGTACGTGGCCCAGCTGGGCCGACACGCCTTCGACCGTCTCGAGGAGATCATCCGCTCCACGGATCGCCGTCTCGCGCGCCGTCAGGTGGAGGAGCTCGGCGCCGCCGCGGTGGTGGCGTTGGCCTCGCTGCCGACGAAGCGCACGGTCGAGATCCTCAAGAAGGCCTGTCTGTCGCGGAACAAGCGGGTGCGCGAGGTCGCGCGTGCCGAGCTCAAGAAGATGAGGAAGGACTTCGAGTGACCGGGGCCGACAAGATCACCGAGAAGGTGGTCGAGCACGCGAAGGGCTTCCTCTCCAGCGTGTTCATGGTGCTGCGTACACTCCAGATTCACGATGCGGCGAACCGCGCCGTCGAGAACGCCATCCGAGGCGCGTACGAGTCCGCGAACGCGCTCTACTCCGCGACCGGCGGCTTCAAGATCCAGTTCGTCGACTCGATGGTGTTCGTGAACGGCACGCGCGTCCGCTTCGAGGGAAGCCTCTTCGTGGCGATCCGGGCGCTGGAGGCGGCCCTGCGCTCGAAGCAGATCGGCGGCTTCGTCATGACAGCGCCCCCGAGCTACGAGGGTGTCCGCACGCTGGTGGTCGAGCTCGCCAAGGAAGGCGAGATCGAGCGGAGCCTCCTCGACGGGTTCTCCATCGACGCCGTCGGGCTGCAGACGTTCGGCGATCAGCAGCAGAGGGTCAGCGTGGATCGACGGGTCCTGGCGGTCCAAAGCTACGCCAAGCTGATCCTGGCGCTGCGCGAGCAGCTCCAGCGCATCCGGCGCGAGCGCGCCGAGGGCAAGGGGTCGTCGGTGCGACTGCGGGTCGTGCGCATCGTCCAGGATCTGGTCGAGCTGGTCCAAGATCGCCCGGACTTCCTCCTCCGTCTCTCCACAAACCTCGTCGGCGCGGTCGCCGAGGAGCTCCACGGCGCCAACGCCTGCCTGCTGGCGCTGGCGATGGGCCAGGCGATCGGCCTCGACCGCCGTGACCTGGTCGACCTGGGCATGAGCGCGCTCTGTCACCACCTGGGCAGCCCCTCGCCGGACAGCCCGCTCGAGCGCAGCCTGATCGACGCCTCCACCGCCCGCATGTTCAACGACGCAGGCGTCTCCCGCTCGAGCATGTTGCGCGCCGCCGCCGTCGCCCACCAGCGCAAGTCCGCCACCGGCCGGTCCCGCTTCCGCGCCAAACGCCCCCATCTCTTCGCCCGGATCGTCGGCGTCGCCGTCACGTATAGCCAGCTCGTCAGCGGCTATGGCCTGCGGAACATCCACCGCGCGCCGCCCCTCGACGCGCTCCAGGTCCTCATGCAGGACGACTCCGGTCGCTTCGACCCCGACCTGATCGATCTCCTGATCAACATCCTCCGGGCGTTCCCGGTCGGTTGCCACGTCATGCTCGACACGGGCGAGCATGCGCTCGTCACCACCCACGGCGGCAGCTCCCGCTGGGATCGGCCCATCGTCGCCGTCAGGGGCGAGCGCCCGCGCCACCTCGATCTCGATGATCGTCGACGAGGGCCGCTTCCGTCACCGCATCGCCGCCACCGCCCGCTACCTCGGTCGCCAGTCCGAGCTCACCGCCGTCGACAAGCTCCTCCCCCCACGCGCCGAGAGCGTCTCCGGGCGCCTCGTCCCCGGCGACATGCCGCTCCCGGATGCCGTGGACGCGCCGCGCTCCCTCCTCGACGCGGTCCTCGCCGAGGAGACGCGCCCAGCGCCCGCGCCCCGCGAGGGCGAGGACATCGACCAGCTCTTCCGCGACTTCCTCTCGGAGGACAAGACGAAGAAGCCGAAGATCGACACGTCGTATTCGTCGAGCAAGAGCGGGCGGGAGTGAGTTCCTGCGGAACGTGCCGCTCCTGCAGCGGGCAACGATCCGACCGATCTCGAAGCTTTGAAGCGCAGCCCTAGTCTTCCTTCTTCTTCTTCTTCTTCTTCTGCTTCGCCTGCGCCGCTCGGACCTCCTCCATCGAGAGCTGCTCGGTGTCGACCTGGTCGACCGCCCGGAGGATCTCGGAGCGGGTGGGGCGGCGGATCCGATTCGAACTGCTGTGAGGGCGCCTTCGCGGGCCCCTCGGTCGGATCGTCGGGCTCGGTGGTCTCGTGCTCGTCGAGGTCCGGAACCTCGACAGGTTCGGTGGTCGAGCCCGAGGAGGGTGGGGGGTCGCCGCCGGCCATCGAGTGAAATCGTGGCGCGGGGGGCGCGCTTCTTCAACGTCGCACCTTCGGGCTGCGGGTGAGACCCACCTAGGAGCGTGTAGCGCGTAGCGCTACCGCGAGCCCGGTCCGGGTCCCGGTCCCGGTCCCGATGGCGATCATGCAGCCCGGCGTGCGTTCATCGACTTGATGAGGCGCGTGAGCCTCTCGACAACGCGCTTGAGCTTGGCTCTGGCGGCTTGGACCTTCTGCTCGTTGGGGAGTCGGCGCCTCAAGCAGGTGTGGAGTGAGGCGGCGCTTTCGGTGCCAGAGCGAAGTGCCATCCGGTAGAAGCGAGCCTTCTCAGGTGGATTGAACTCTCCGGCGCCCTCGGCGGTGTTGTTCACGATGGAATCGGATGCCCGCCGAAGCTGATCGCGGACGTGAGCGTGACCGGGTTGCAGTTCTTGTGCGATCTCTTCAGCGATGTCGGCATACTCGACGGCGAGCTGGTAGACCTCGAGCTTCTCGTGATCGAAAGTGACCATGCAAGCTAGCTTGCGGTAGCTCGTCCACTCAAGCTCTACCGATCGAAGCTCGCGACCGTCGCGAGCGTCTGACTCAAGGCAGCCATCTTCAGATCGGGACCCGGACCGGGACCGGGACCCGGACCGGGCTCGCGGGAGCGCTACGCGTTACACGCTCCTAGGGCTCGCCGGCGAAGCGGCGCGGGATGAGCCAATCCCAGCGGGTCCGAGGGCTCCCATCGCGGTGGACGAACTGGACGAGGAACGACAGCGCGTCGATGCGGAAGCAAATCCGCTCCCGGAAGCGGAGCCGATAAGCGCCGGCGGGGAAGGGAGCGCGGATGGGGGCGAGGGGGAGGTCGGTGACGAAGGTACCGTCGGCCCTCTGCAAGCCGACTTGCGAGCCGCGCGGCACCGTCACGGTGGCTTCGCGGTCGTACACCCGTGCGATGACGAAACGGCGGAGCGTCTGCGGCAGCTCGACCTGCAGGTCGGCGCGGCGGTTGGCGTGGTAACCGCCCACCACCAGGCGGCGCTTGCGGCCGGCGCGGACGGAGTCGAGGAGATCGTCCTTCCAGTAGGCGACGACCTCGAGGGTCCAGTGGGTCTCGGTCGGCTCGTCGCGCTTCTCCAGCCGCCGGTGGAGCACACGTGCAATCAGGGGATCCGGCTCGTCCTTCATCCTCGCACCGGTTGACGGGGCTCATCGCACGCGCGAAGAGGGGCGCAGCATGGCCCAGGACGAGCTGGATGTCACCGGGATCGGGAACGCGATCGTCGACGTGATCACACAGGCAAGCGACGCATTCCTCCGCGAGAACGGCCTCGTGAAGGGCGCGATGCGTCTCATCGACGCGGAGGAGGCCGAACGGCTCTACCGGGTCATGGGCTCGGGCGTCGAGGTCTCGGGCGGATCCGCGGGGAACACGATCGCCGGGCTGGCCTCGCTCGGCGGCAAGGCAGCGTATATCGGCAAGGTGGCCGACGATCAGCTCGGCCAGGTCTTCACGCACGATCTCCGGGCGACCGGTACGCGGTTCGAGACGCGCCCGCTCTCCGGCGGTGCGCCGACCGCGCGCTCGCTGATCCTGGTGACGCCCGACGCGCAGCGCACGATGAACACCTATCTCGGCGCCTGCGTGGAGCTCGGTCCGGAGGACATCGGGCGCGAGCTGATCGCGTCGAGCCGCGTCACGTACCTGGAGGGCTACCTCTGGGACAAGCCCACGGCGAAGGAGGCCTTCCTCAAGGCGGCCCGCATCGCGCACGACGCCGGACGCAAGGTCAGCATCTCCCTCTCCGACAAGTTCTGCGTCGATCGCCACCGCCAGTCCTTCCTCGAGCTGGTCGAGGACCACGTCGACATCCTGTTCGCCAACGAATCGGAGGTCTGCGCGCTCTACGAGGTCCTCGACTTCGACACGGCGCTCGAGGAGGTGAAGCGCAGCTGTGAGACGGCGGCCCTCACACGGAGCGCCCGCGGGTCCTTCATCCTCCACCACGGCGAGGTCTTCGAGGTCGAGGCTGAGAAGGTCGACCGCGTCGTCGATACCACGGGCGCCGGCGATCTGTACGCGTCGGGCTTCTTTTACGGGTACACGCACGGCGAAGCGCCCGAGGTTTGGGGCCGGATGGGGGCGATCGCGGCCGCCGAAGTGATCAGCCACTACGGCGCTCGGCCCGAGATCTCGCTGGTCGATCTGTTCTCGAAGAAGATCCGGGGCTTCACGGCGCCCGCCCTTTCTTGACGCGGCTCTCCCTTTCCTCTCCCATGGCCCCGTGGTTTGGGGCGTGATCGCGCTGCTCGCCGTCGGTCAGCCCGACGTGAAGCCGAGCCCGGTCCCGATCGCCTTCGTCGACCGGCCGCTGACCACACCCGAAGATGCGTTCGAGCTGATCTTCGAGCTCGCCTACTCGCAGCTCGACACGCGCGCCCCGGTCGTGGTCGGCGAGGCGGGCGCCCGGTACGGCCACACGGACGACTTCGAGGTCGGCGTGCGACTCCTGCGGGTCTCCATGTCTCCCGCGCCCAACACGGGCCTCGACAACCCGATGGGCTTCCTCCGGTATCGGGTGCTCAGCGGCGTCTTCGAGCTGGCCGGATACATCGAGTCCGAGATCCCGATCGGCGGGATCTACGAGGCCAACGCACGGGTCGAGATGATGCTGCGGATCGGTCGCGTGGCGCGCCTCGACTTCGGCCCGACGTTCGGGCTCTTCGCAGAGAATCCGATCCGCTACCGTGCGCTGGGTCCGCTCGAGCTGGCGTTCCAGCTCGGCGACCACGTCAAGCTTTCGGCGCTCGGGATCGTGGAGCTGCGCGACGTCTCCCGTGCGCGCGACGTGCTGGGGCGGGCCGGCTTGCGACTCGCTTACACGTTCGGCGCGAACGGCCACGCCACCGCGGATCTCGGGCTCCTGGTGACGACGCCGAACCTGGCGCTGTCCGGCGAACGTCCCCAAAATCCCGCGCTCAACAACTACTTCTTCGTGCTCGTAGATCTGCGCTGGTTCATCGCGAACGACAGCCGGGACGACTGGCGAGGCCTCGATTGATCTGACATGATCGAAAAGTGAGCGACCCGGACTATCTCGAGCAGCTCCGCGCCGCGCACGAGTTTCCCTGCGAGTACACGTTCAAGCTGATCGGCGACAACTCGGAGACCCTCATCCAGGCGGCCATGGCACACCTCCTGGCGGTTCTGCCGAGGTCGGTTCCGAACGTCACGACCCGCGAGTCGTCGAAGGGCAACCATCAATCGGTGACCATCGTGGTGGAGGTCCCGGACGCGGAGACCGTCGAGGCGTTGTATCTCCGGTTTCGCACGGTCACCGGGGTGAAGGTGCTCCTGTGACCGCCGGACGACGCGTCGCGTTGAGCGCGTCTCGGTTTTCGGTTCGGCCGTCGCCGTGCTAACCAAACCCGACCCATGAGCATGGCACAGGACGCTCGGCGGGCCGCTCCCTGGGCGCCGGCAGGGATGGATGTTCGGCGCGTGTACCGCCTCATGGCGCACGCGCGGCTCCTCGAGGAGCGGATGATCAAGATGACCCGCTCGAGCGACGGATTCTTCTGGATCGGCGGCCCCGGCGAGGAGGCGTTCAACGTCTGCCTGGGCCTGATGATCAAGAAGGGCCGCGGGCTCGACTACGACTTCCTGCACCTGCACTACCGGAGCTCGGCGATCCTGCTGGCGATGGGCATGCCGATCATCGACGCGCTGCGACAGATGGCGTCGAAGGCCACGGATCCGCACTCGGGCGGCCGCAACTTCATCAATCACTTCTGTGTCCCCGAGTGGAACGTGGTCCCCGGCGTATCGACGATCGAGACCCAGTATTCGGTCGCCCCCGGTACCGCGCTCGCGCAGCGGCGTCACGGCGGGGACGCGATCACGATCGTGAACGGCGGCGACGCAGGCTCGGCGGAGAGCGACTTCGCGACCTGCCTGAACTGGTCGAGCCGTCCCGGTCGAGAGCTGCCGATCCTGATCGTGGTGGCCAACAATCAGTGGGGCATCTCGACGCCCGCGCTCGAGGTGCAGGGCGCGCGGCCGATCGCCCGCCGCGCCGAGTCCTTCGGGATCCCGTGGGCGGTGGTCGACGGTCACGATCCGGTCGCCTCGTGGAAGGCGCTCGAGAAGGCGATCGGCTACGTCCGCAAGGAGCGCAAGCCGTATTGCATCGAAGCCATGGTGTCGCGCCTGTACGGGCACTCCTCGTCCTCGGGCGCGGTGCGCGAGCAGGAGCCGGACTGTCTCGACCTCTTCGAGCGCCGCCTGGCCGAGGCGGGCGTCTTCACCAAGGACGAGATGCAACAGATCAAGTCTGACTTCGAGCAGGAGTGCCTGAACGCCCTGAACCAGGTCCGGGAGGAGCCGTTCCCGGATCCGTCGACGATGTTCGATCACACCTTCGCGTAGAGAGCAGCCATGGCGAACATTGCCCAAGCGATCCGGATGGCCCTCCACGTCGGCGAGACCAAGCTCGGCGTCACCGACATCTTTGGCGAGGACGTCGGTCCCCCGCTGGGCGGCGTCTTCACCTGCACCCAGGGCCTGGAGACGGCCTGGAACACGCCGCTCGACGAGCGCGGGATCGTGGGCACCGCGTTCGGCCTGGCGCTCGCAGGACAGCGCTGCGTCGCCGAGATCCAGTTCTGCGACTACATCTTCAACACGATCGACCTGTTGAAGCTGATCGGAAACTGCTGCTGGTCGTCGATGGGCCAGTACAGCGTCCCGCTGGTGCTGATGACGCCGGTGGGCTCCGGCATCCACGGCTCGCTGTACCACTCGCACTCGTTCGACGCGATGGCGACGCACATGCCCGGCTGGAAGGTCGTGCTGGCCTCCACCCCGCTCGACGTCTACGGGCTGATGATCTCGGCGATCAAGGATCCCAACCCGGTCATGTTTCTCTACCCGAAGGCGCTGATCCGCCTGCCGGGGAGAGAGCGCATCCCGGGAGAGCCGGAAGATTCGAAGGTGCTGGCGCGGATGATCGATGCGCCCCTCGGGGACAAGCGCACGGGTTGGAGGCCCGACTGGCCCGACCTCGAAGACTTCGAGATCCCGTTCGGCGAGGCGAAGCGGCTCCGGGAGGGCGATCAGATCACCATCGCCACCTATGGCCGCCTGGTGCCGCTGTGCGAGAAGGCCGCCGACAAGCTGGCGACCGAGGGGATCTCGGCCGAGGTCTTCGACCTGCGCACGCTCGTCCCGCTGGACGAGGAGGCGATCTTCGCCTCGGTCGCGAAGACGGGGCGCTTCCTGGCCGTCAACGAGGACACCGAGGTCACCAACTTCGGCGAGCACCTCGTGCGCAGGGTGACCGAGGCCTGCTTCTATCACCTGGAGGCGCCGCCGCGGCTGCTCGCCGGGGTCAACACCCCGGGGATCGGCCTGGCCTGGAGCCTCGAGGAGAAGCAGGTTCCGCAGCAAATCGACGTGGAGCACGCGGTCCGCGAGCTGGTTCGAACACGGGCCTGATCCAGCCGGCGGGCCGGGCCGTTGATCCCGGGGGGACATGACCAAGATGGAGAGCACACAACCGCTCGAGCAGCTCGAGGCACTCGCGTTCGGCGAGGAGGAGGAGCGCGAGCGAGCGCTCGCCTCCCTGATCCCGGGGACCGAAGATTACTACTTCCACCACTGCCTCCAGCGCCAGCTGGCCGGACGGCTCGCCGAGGTGCCCGCGCTCCTCGAGCAGTGGATCCGGCGCCACGGGCGCACGGAGCGCGCCGAGGGAATCGAGCGCCGGCAGGCGCTGCTCACCTACGAGCGGGATCCCAAGGCGGCGCTCGAGCACCTCAGGCAATGGCTCGGCCTTCGTTTCGATCACCAGCGCGAGGTCGAGGTCGAGCAGGAGCGACATCCGAACGCGCTGGACCAGGCGGCCATCTCCCGCGCGGCGCTGATGGCGCGTGCCCGCAGCCGGACCTCCAGCAATCTCTCGCCCTTCGAGGACTCGGCGCTCGCCTGGCTCGGGGACGAGCTCACCACGAGCCAGCGGCAGCACTTCCTCGACCGCATCGCGCGGCCCGATCATCCGCGCTTGGTGGCGTGGGTGGTCGAGGATCTCGACAATCCGAAGACCGGGAGCTTCGGCTCGCGGCGGATTCACGCGCTCCTGTTGAAGGAGCAGCTCGACGAGCTCCTGCGCCAGCGTCCGGCGCTCCTCGAGCAGCCAGCGTTCGTCTTCGCCCGGCTGGCCAAGCTCGCGCCCACGGCCGATGCCGACGCGGACCACGATCCCGCGGAGCGGGCAGACTGGCTCGAGCGCCTGTGGGACTTCGTGAAGGGCCTGGAGGCCAGCTTCAACGCGCTCAAGGTGACGGTTCTCCACCACCGGCTGGCCTTCGAGCGGAGCCGCGGGATCTACAATCGCGCCCGGTTCCTCGCTTATCTCAGGCTGCCGCGGAGCGTGCAGTACGCGCCCGCGGACTTCCTGAAGCGGCACACCTCGGAGGTGGTGGCGCTCGGGACCGACTTCTCGGCGCAGCTCGGCCTTCCCCCGGTCTTCGACGACGAGCCGCTGGTCCGTGCCTTCGTCGAGCGCTTCGTCCTCGCCGATCCCAGCATCGAGGACTTCGCCTCCTACGTGAGGAAGGACGTCCTCATCCGCTGGCGGGCGTTCGCGCTGATCGGCGCGGGGCTCGGCGATCAGGAGCGGTGGTACGCGGAGCTCGACGACCCGGCGGGCTATCAGTCCTACCAGGAGCGGGTCGACATCGAACTCCTCCCCGAGAACCCGGTCTGGTTCGGGGCCGACGATCCGGTCCGTCTGGCGGTCGCGGTCAAGAACGTCCGCGACCTGGTGGTGAAGGTCTTCGAGATCAACACCCGAAACTACTTCCTCCAGCACGGGCGCGAGGTCGACGCCTCGATCGATCTGGACGGGCTCGAGCCCGGTGAGGAGCGCACGCTCACGCTCGATGAGTCGCCGCTCCGGATCGTGCGCCACGAGATCGATCTGCCCGCGCTGGCCGGTCCCGGCGTATTCGTCGTGGAGCTGATCGGCAACGGCAAGAGCAGCCGCGCGTTGATCCGCAAGGGGACGCTGCGGGTGGTCGAGCGGCTGGGCGCTGCCGGTCACGTCTTCAACGTGCTCGACGAGCGCAACCAGCTCCTCCCCGGCGCGTCGATCTGGCTGGGCGGGAAGGAGCACCGCGCCGACGCAGGGGGCGAGATCGGGATCCCGTACAGCACGCGCCCGGAGACCCGGCGGATGCTGCTCTCCTCCGGCAAGATCACGACGATGGAGACGTTCCATCACCGCGCCGAGCGCTACGGCCTGGTCGCAGGCTTCTACGTCGATCGGGAGCAGCTCCTGCAGGACGGCACCGCCGAGCTCGTCGTCCGCGCTGCGCTCCATCTCGGCGACGTCGAGGTCTCGCTCGACCTGCTCGAGGAGGTGCGCCTCACGATCGGCTCGGTGGACGGCGAGGGGACCAAGAGCTCGCTCGACGTACCTGCGTTTCGGCTCCAGTCCGACCGCGAGGCCGTGCATCGCTTCCAGGTCCCCAAGAACCTTCGTGCGCTCGACTTCACACTCCGCGCCAAGGTCCAGAGCATCTCGGAGCAGCGCAAGGTCGACCTCGAGGCGCACCATCACGTCGACCTCAACCAGATCGACGCCGGGGATCGAACGCACGACCTTCACCTGGCGCGCACCGACACCGGCCACGTGCTCTACCTCTACGGGAAGACCGGGGAGCCGCTCGCCAACAAGGCGATCGCGGTCAGCCTCAAGCACGAGGACTTCGTCGAGACCGTCGACGTCGTGCTCCAGACCGGCGCGGACGGCCGCATCGTGCTCGGGCCCCTCGACGGTGTGGCCTCGCTGACCGCGCAGAGCCCGGGCGGGGTGGCGGAGTCGTTCTCGCTCTCGGCGGGCTTCGTGTCGCGACCCGCCGCCGTCCACGCGTGCTTGGAGGAGACGATCCGGCTGCCGTTCGCCGGCGGAGGGTTCAGCCTGCTCGAGACCCGCGCCCGCAGCTTCCAGCGGCGGTGCACGGACGCCGTCCGTGTCGAGCACGGCCAGCTCGTGATCGCCGGCCTCGAGCCCGGCGACTACGACCTCTTCTTGGCCGAACGCCAGGAGAGCATCGCGATCCGGGTGACCAGGGGACGCCGGCAGCGCGGCTGGGCTGTCTCCGACAAGCGGCAGCTGGAGGCGCGCCCGCGGGCCCGGCTCGCGATCGATCGGGTGAGCGCGGCCGACGATGCCGTGGAGATCCGGCTGGCGGCCTTCTCCGAGTCGACGCGCGTCCACCTGTTCGCGACCCGCTTCCTGCCGGCATACTCGGCCTTCGAGGCCCTCGGCCGCGTCCGAGATCCGGCCCCGCGCGTGGTCGAGATCGCGCGGGGGCTCTCGAGCTACGTGTCGGGCCGGGACATCGGCGACGAGTACCGCTACATCCTCGAGCGCAAGCATCGGAGGAAGTTCCCGGGCAACATGCTGGCGCGCCCGGGCCTGCTGCTCAATCCCTGGTCGGTGCAGAAGACCGACACCGGCGTGCTGATGGCGGCGGGCGGCGGCGCCTACGGTGCGTCCGCCGATCGCAGGACCCGCGACGAGCCGGCGAAGCGGCCGCCCCGACCCCAGCCGAGCTCCGGGCCGGGCGGCTTCTCGAGCCTCGACTTCCTCGATCGCGCGGCGGTGGTCGAGGTCAACCTGCGGCCCGACGCGTCCGGCGTGATCAAGGTGGATCGCGCGCTCGTGACGGGGACGTCGCTGCTTCGGATCGTCGCCGTCGATGAGGGCATGACCATCGAGGCCGAGCTCCCGCTCCCCGAGGCGCCCCATACGTCACGCGATCTCCGTCTCCTCACGCCGCTCGATCCAAAGCGGCGCTTCACTCAGAAGAAGGAGCGCACCACCCTGGTCGAGGGCGGGCGAATCGTCATCGAGGACCTCACGACGGCCGAGATCGAGCCGATCGACACGCTCGCCAAGGCGTACGGTGTGCTGGCGGCGCTGACGTCCGACGCCGCGCTCGTCGAGTTCTCGTTCGTCCTCGAGTGGCACGCGCTCGACGAGATCGCCCGGCGGAAGCGCTACAGCGATTACGCCTGTCACGAGCTCAACCTGTTCCTCGAGAGGAAGGATCCCGCCTTCTTTCACGCGGTCGTGAAGCCGTACCTCGCGAACAAGAAGGACAAGACCTTCCTCGATCACTATCTGCTCGGAGAGTCGCTCGACCGCTACCTGGAGCCGTGGGCGTACGGCCGGCTCAACACACTCGAGCGGATCCTGCTGGGCCGGCGGATCGACGGCGAGAGCGGCCCCACCCGCCGGCACGTCCTGGACCGGTTCGAGCTGCTGGAGAAGAACGTCGAGGAGGACGACCGCCTGTTCCGCAGCATGCTCTCGAAGAGCGCCCTCGACACTTCCGACGCCCTCGGCGTCGCGCAGGCGAAGGCCATGATGGTGTCGGAGGGATTCGCGCCCATGTCGGCGGCCGCGCCGGCGCCGAAGATGCGGGCGGCCAAGAAGGCGAAGGCTCCGCAAGAGCTGAGCGACGACTTCGAGATGGAGAAGGCCGCCCTCGACGAGGGCGGCGACGACTTCGATCTCGACCTCGAGATGTCCAAGGAGGAGCGACGGAGCGACGAGGGCCGACGGCGTGAGCAGCGGCCGCACTTCCGCCAGCTCAGCAAGACCGAGGAGTGGGCCGAGAACAACTACTGGCACCGCCGCATTCAGGAGCAGGACGGCGGCCTGATCCCGGTCAACGGTTTCTGGAAGGACTTCGCGGAGCACGACGGCAAGGGCCCGTTCCTCTCCGCCCACTTCGCCGAGGCGACCTCGTGCTTCGCCGAGATGATGTGTGCGCTCGCCGTCCTCGATCTGCCCTTCGCAGCCGCGGACCACGAGGTCGCGTATCAGGGTGCGCGCATGGAGATGACCGCGCGCTCGAGCGCGCTCGTGCTCTCCCGAGAGATCAAGCCCGCACCGGTGGCCGAGAAGACGTCGCCGATCCTGGTCAGCCAGAACTACTTCAGGAAGGACGACCGCTACGAGTACGCCGACGGCGAGCGGAGAGACCGGTACGTCATCGGTGAGCTGCTGATCGGCGTGCCCTACATCTGCCAGGTCGTGCTCACCAACCCGACCTCATCCCAGGCCAAGCTCGACGTGCTGCTCCAGATCCCCGAGGGCGCGATGCCGCTCGACGGCGGGTTCTTCACCAGGGGACGTCCGCTGCTCCTGGCTCCGTTCTCCACGCAGTCGATCGAGTACGCGTTCTACTTCCCGAGGCCCGGGTCGTTCGTCCACTACCCGGTTCAGGTGGCGAAGAACGAGGAGGTGGTGGCGTCGGCGCCCGTGTGCGCGCCGCTCTCGGTCGTGCTGGAGCCGACCGAGATCGACACGCGTTCGTGGTCTTGGGTCTCGCAGCACGGGTCCACAGAGGAAGTGCTGCGCTTCCTCGAGGACCAGAACGTCGAGCGGATAGACCTCTCGCGGATCGCGTGGCGCATGCGCGACCGGCTGGTCTTCGAGAAGGTCACGAAGCTGCTGTCGCGGCGCCATCGCTACGAGGACGTGCTGTGGAGCTACGCCCACTCGCACCGGCTGCCGGAGCAGATCGGGGAGCACCTCCGCCACCAGGACGACTTTCTCCGCTCGTGCGGGCCGGCGTTCGAGTCGCCGCTGGTCGTCGTCGATCCGGTGGCACGGGCCTGGTACGAGCATCTCGAGTACCTGCCGCTGGTGAACGCCCGCGCGCATCGCCTGGGCGGGCGGATCAAGATCCTCAACCCGGCGTTCGAGCGGCAGTATCGGGCGCTGCTCGATCTCCTCTGCCATCGGCGGGCGCAGGCCGCCGATCTGCTGGCGGCCGCGTACTATCTGTTCCTCCAGGATCGGGTCGAAGAGGCGCTCGAGTGCTTCGAGCGGGTGGACGCGACCCGCGTGCCCACGGCGATGCAGCACGACTACCTGACCGCCTATGCCTCGCTCTACCAGGGCGATGCGGCGAGGGCCCGGTCGATCGGATCGGCGTACCTGAGCCATCCCGTCGATCGCTGGCGACGGCTCTTCGAAGGCATCCTGGCGGTGCTCGACGAGGCGGAGGACGAGACCGCGCGCGTGGTCGACGCCGAGGATCGCGGCCAGGAGCAGGCCAGGTTGGCGGCGACGGAGCCGAGCTTCGAGCTCTCGGTGCAGGGCCCGACGATCACGATCGGTTACCGAAACCTCGACGAGTGCCTGATCAACTACTACGGGATGGACATCGAGCTGCTGTTCTCGCGGCAGCCGTTCGTTCAGCAGGACTCGAGCCGCTTCTCGATGATCCGCCCGGGGCGGGTCGATCGGATCGCGCTCCCGGCCGGGGGCCGTGAGGTGACCGTGCCGTTGCCCGCCGAGCTGGCCAAGAAGAACGTCGTCATCGAGGTGGTCGCGGGCGCGCAGAAGCGGGCCACGGCCAACTACGCCCACGAGCTCGCGGTGCAGCTCGCCGAGCAATACGGTCATCTCTATGTCCGCCGCCGCGGGACGCACGCGGCGCTCCCCGAGTCCTACGTCAAGGTGTACGCGAAGACGCACGACGGACGCGTCAAGTTCTACAAGGACGGGTACACCGACGTGCGCGGGTGCTTCGACTACGCGTCACTCAGCACGGACGAGCTGGACGGCGTGGAGCGGTTCGCGATCCTGGTGATCACGGCCGAGGCCGGCGCCGTGATCCGCGAAGCGATACCGCCGCAGCGCTGAGCAACAGGAGCGGGATCGAGGGGGGACTCCGCGCGCTCCCGGGCGCTCGGCTTCGGTGCAGCTGCAGCCGTCGCGGCGGCGTCCGCCGCCACCGATCACGCCGGCGTCGCGCTCGACTGGGGTTCCGGAGTCCGCCGCGATCTCTCCCGAGTCGAAGGGCTGGGCGTCGGCGACGGCGGCGTCCTTCTCGACCACGCCCGAGTCGGGCTCGATCCCGGTGTCCAGGAAGCCGGCGTCCAGAGGCGGGGGCACCGGATCGCCGGCGACCGGGAGGCCGCCGCCGTTGGCGCAGACCCCCGGCGGGCGCAGACCCTGGGTGCAGCGATCGCGCATCATTTGATCGAACCAGGTGCGGAACGCGTCCGCGCGCATGTCGATGCCACCCTTGTTGCAGTCCGAGTCGTCGTAGGCGCGGCTGGTGATGCCGATGACGCGCCGGAGGGGGGGCCGTCCGTCGTCGATGTCGACGAACGTGGGACCGCCCGAGTCACCGTGGCACTTCTGGGGGTCGCCCGGCGGAACGTCGCCGATCTGCATCTCGTACTGGTTGATCTCGTTGATGAAGGTGACCGCCTGGTTCTTGACGCCCGCAGCCATGGAGGTCGCGGAGGTCTGCCCGTAGCCGACGATCACCACGTCGGTCCCCACGCCCAGCGTGGCGCCGTCCTGCGCGTCTGCGACGACGCCCGGCACCGGGGAGGCGAACGGTGCCTTGAGGAAGCCCAGCCCGACGTCGTTGTAATTGTTGAGGCCGGGGGCAGGCTCGGTGTTGAAGTCGAAGAGGGGATGCGGGATCAGCGTGTCGAACTCGATCGCGTCGGGGGGAAGATCGAGCGACTGCATGCCGAACATCGAGACGTCGAGCTGGAAGCTGAAGTAGTTCTTGAACGGGACCGCGCCGTTCAGGAAGTCGATGGTGCAGTGGCCGGCCATCATCACCACGTCGGGCGCGACCAGCGTGCCGGTGCAGACGAAGGATCCGAACGTCTGGCCGCCGCCGAAGTCGTAAACGGTCAAGAGCACGCCGGTCTCGGGATACTCGCCCGGGAGCGACGGCTGCCCGCCGATGATGGGGTCCGTCGATCGGCCGTCGTGCAGCGCCTGGCGGCTGCACGCGACCGCGAGGATGAGGGCTCCGGTGAGAGCGACCCGGCGCATGCGGGATCTTACCGGCGCGGCCCGCTTCCTGGGCCATCGGATGGTCGACGGTCGGTCGCCGGACTCGACTCACCACCGATGGTGTCTCGACCGCCGGAAGGGAGGGTCATCGTCTTTTGTGGCGGTTGGCACGTGATGTGCGTTATGTGGGGTGCATGATGCGGAGGATCTCCACGGAATGGGCATGGCTCGCGGTGCTGTGCCTCGCTGGCTGCAAAGAGCCCGCTTTTGGAACGCTGGGCGCGAAGTGTCCCGATGATCGCAACTGCATCTCGCCCCTTCGCTGCGTCGCTGGGACCTGCCAGATGGGGATGGAAGAGCCGGACACCGGCACGCCCGACACCGGCGAAATCGCGAACCCGGACACGGGCCTCGTCGACCAGCCCGACACCGGCGTCGAGGAGACCCCCGACGCCGGCACGCCCGGCTACGCGGACGGCTTCAACTCGGGGCCGCTCGCCGTGACGGCGGACGGGATGACGCTCGGCTATGCGGCGCTGACCGGACGGGCCGGCCTCATCCACGAGAAGACCGGCTACACGAACGTGCTGGTGTTCGTGAGCGGGCTGATGCCGAACGCCGAGTACGGCGCGCACGTGCACGCGATGGCCTGCGAAGAGGACGGCGGAGGGCCGCACTACAAGATCGATCCCGCGGTGATGGAGGTGATGGAGGCGAACGAGATCTGGCCGACCGTGCACACCGACGCGCAGGGAAACGGCGTCGGCTACGTCCGGGTCCATCACTACGCCCGCGAGGACGCGAAGTCCGTGGTCGTCCACCAGACGGGCGCCGTGGAGCGGATCGCCTGCGCGAATCTCTCGCCGAACGCCGACGTGACGGCACGCGGTACCCTCTACGAGCTCCCCGCGGGTCGGGGGCTGCGGATCACCGGCACCGCGACGCTGCGCCGCTACTCCGGCGGCACCATCGCCACCGTCCAGATGAACGGGACGTTCACCTCCACCGTGACGTTCCCCGCCCACGTGCACGCCCAGCGGTGTGACGACGAGGAGGGAGGACCGCACTACAAGATCGACCCGTCGATCATGGACGCGGATCCGATGAACGAGATCTGGCCGAACGCCACGCCCAACGCGACGACGGCGAACGGCAGCGCGACGACGCCGCACATCGCGCGCTACGATGCCTGGTCGATCGTGGTGCACGACCCGGTCAGCAAGGCCCGGATCCTCTGCGCCGATCTGAAGTGGTGAGCGGTCAGCGGCCCAGGCGCGCCAGCTCCCCGAAGAGCCAGCGATCGAGCGCGCGATCGAGGCGGCTCTCCGCCCGATCGCTGCAGCGGGCGAGCGCGCGGCGGTACACCGGCAGCTTCAAGAGCGGCGTCGGGATCGATCGGCGGAGCGCGCGAAGACCGCGAACGCTGGCGGCGAAGGCCGCGTCTTCCCCGCGGCCCCAGGCGAAGCCGTAGCCCTCGCGGATCCGAGGGGGGAGGGCGCCGGCCGTGAATAGCCGATACCAACGCCACAGCGGCGCGAGCGCGGGCGACGGCGCTCGCACCAGGACGTCCTTGAGGTCGCGGGCGGTCCGGCTGACCGTGAGCACGTCGGAGCGCCACATCCGCTCGTTGTAGGCGACGAAGTCCAGCCAGGTGCTCGGCACCAGCGCGCTGGGAATGCCGAAGAGGCTGCAGAATCGCGGGTACTCGGCGATCCAGCGCCCCTTCTCCACGTCGGTCAGCGGTCGGACCAGTCGCTCGAACACCCAGGCCGAGGAGTCGAAGAGGGTGGAGGCGACCCAGAGCTGGGCTGCGGGCTCGTTGGCGAAGAAGGGCGTGCCGGCGGGGAAGCAGGGACCGGCGTCGTCGTCGCGGATCACGCCCCGCACGCGCTGGTGCAGGCGGTGGACGGCGCGGGCCATCGCGAGGGCCGTCTCGAGATCGCCGAACACCATCGCGAACACGTAGTAGAAGGTCTTCCGGAAGCGGGCGAGGCGATCCAGGCGGGTGATCGAGAGCTCGTCGACGGCCTGCGCCACCGCCGGGTGGGCGAGCTGCAGCAAGGCAGCCCGACCCGCGCCGGCAAAGACGATCGCTTCACCGTTACGGCGCCAGACCTCGGAGCGAGGGCCGAAGAGGCCCGCACGCGGGTCCGAGACTTCGCGCGTCAGCCCCTCGAGCGAGGCCTCCAGCTCGGCGGTCGTGACCTCGTGCATCCCGGGGAGGATAGCCCGGCCGTCGTCGGTTTTCGCACGGTTCGCGGGATCGCCGCTTGCAGAGCTGGGCGGCCGTGATCGCCAAGGGAGAGAGGGCTTCGCCCGCGACCGAAGCGCGCCCGCGCGCGGAGTGGGGTGGGAGGGCTTTGCCCGAAAGGGACCCGCCGGCGCTCCGCTTCGAACGGCAGCTCCCGAGCGCTCGGCTGCGGCGCTGGCGACTCGAGACCCCTGGCCCGCGCTATCCCGAGTGCGCGCACGACGCCGTCGAGCTCAGTTGGATCGAGCGCGGGCGTGTCCGCTACCGGGTCGGGGCCCGGACGCTCGACGTCCTGGAGGGCCAGGCGATGATCGTCCCCGCGGGCGTCGGGCACACGACCGAGATCGCACCGGCGACGTCGGCCGGATCGATGTGGCTCTCGGTGTCCCTCCTCGAGGAGATCGCAGAGGCGACCCGGGCCAGGCCGCCCGGTCTGGGTCCGCTGGACAGCCCCGAGGTCATCATCCGCAGTCGGGCGCTGCTCGCCGGCGCCGAGGCGGGTCTCGACAGTCAGCTCGCCGACTGCGCGATCGAGGGCCTGATGCTCCGGCTCCTGGGCGCCGCCCGCGCTCAGAGCGCCGTCGATCCGCGCATCGGCCGCGCGGTCCATGAGATCGAGGCGCGCTACGCCGAGCCGATCGAGGTGGCGGATCTGGCCCGCACCGCCCGAATGAGCCGCTTCCACTTCAGCCGAGTGTTCCGCGAAGCGACCGGCGCCAGCCCCTACCAGTTCCTGATCCATACTCGGGTCGAGCGCGCTGCCCGGCTCCTCGCCGAGGGCACCTGCAACGTGACGGAGGCGGCCCTGGCCGTCGGGTTCACCGATCTCGGACGGTTCGGCCGCGCGTTCAAGGCACAGCTCGGCCGGACCCCGTCCGCGTATCTGTTCGAGCACAAATCACCGAAAGGTCGGCACGATGCGCCTGGCGGAGCCCGGCTCGGGCGTCGTCTGATTCCGTCGTGCGAAGACTCCTCATCCCTCTCGCGCTGACCGCCGCCTGCGGTCAGCCCGATCCCGACCCGCCGCCGGTGGTCGAGCCGCCGCCCGACGCGCCGGGCTTCCTCGCCGAGACGGGCGGCGCCCCCGCGCTCCGGTTGGAGGGTGCGTTCGAGGACGGAGCGCTGGCGGTCGACGTTCTCGCCGACGGGCTCGGCCCCGTCTTCGGGATCGCGGGGCGGCTGGTCTTCGATCCGTCGCATCTCGCGGTCGCCTCCGCCGAGCCCGCGGCCGCTCCGCTCGGCGAGGCGGCGTCGCTCTTCCGCGTGGACGCCGGCGCGGTCGTGTTCGGCTTCGCGCGGATGGGGCCGGACGCAGGCGAGGAGACGCTCGACGGCACGGTGCGGCTGGCCACCGTCCGCTTCTCGCAGAGCAGTGGCGGAGACTCCCGGCTCTCGCTGGCCCGGGCCGAGGTCCGGCGCGCCGACGGCGCGTTCGTCTCCGCTCAGTTCCTCGGTGCCGAGGTGCATACTTTGGGAGGTCCGCCGTGAAGCGCGCCGCACTGCTTCTCGCGTTCGTTCCATTGAGTGGAACAGCGAGCGCACAGGGCTTCGACGTCCTCCGCCAGGACATCACGGTCGACGTCTCCAGCTCGACGGTCACCTCGATCGAGGTCGTCGCCGAGCTCGCCGCGGACGGTCCCACCACGGAGATCTGGATGCTGGTGCCGGCGCTCCCGATCGGGTCGCTCACGATCGACGGGGTGGAGGCGACGGTCACGCCCCATCCGCAGTACCCGGACCAGGTCAGCGTCGTCGAGCTGCCGACGGAGCGCGCGGACGGCGAGGCGTTTCAGATGGTGCTCCGGACGGCCGGCACGCTCGGCTGCAGCTCACGCCTGCAGCCGGGGACGCTCGCCTGCGTGCGGACGGCCGATCAGACCATCCTGGTGCCGGCCAGCCCCGACTCGGGCTGGTATCTGTTCAACCTGCTGGCGTTCGACCCGTTCCTCGGGAGCATCACCGTGCGGGCGCCCGACGACTTCCAGCTGGCCGCGATCGAGGGCGACCCGGAGGAGACCAGGGACCTCGGCGGCGGCGTGGTGGAGGCGCGGTTCGAGATCGAGAAGGCGACCGAGACGCTCGGCCTCTACGCCGGCCGGGCCGAGAAGGTCGAGGCGCCGGGCGTGGTCGGCCTGTTCACCGGTGACCACCGCGAGAAGATGCAGCGTTCGGTGGATCTGGCGGCCGAGGTCCTCCCGCTCTATCAGGCGCGCTTCGGCGCCACCGGGATCGACCGCACGCGCATCATCTCGATCCCGCGGGGCTTCCCGTTCGGCGGGCTGGGGCTCTTCGGTACCGTCCTCTTCGGCGACTACGTGGTCGGCGAGCTCGACTACCTGCTCGAGCAAGGCACGGCGCACGAGCTCGGCCACACCTGGTGGGGCGGCCTGGCCTCGAGCGCGGATTCAGCGGCGGCCGGCTTCTTCGCGGAGGCGTTCGCGGAGTACTCGGCGCGCTGGGTGCTCGGCCGGGTGCAGGGCCCAGCGGCCCGGGTCGCGGGCAACCGGATGAACGCGGTCTGGTACATGTACCGGCGCCCCGGGGACGCCGACGTGGCGCCCCTGGATCCGAACGTGCGCGACTCCCCGGTCTACGTCTTCGCGACCTACCACAAGGCGTCGGTGGCGCTCGGCACGATCGAGTCGGCGATGGGCGAGGATGCGTTCACGTCGGCGCTCCGCCGGATGATCGCCCGCGGGCCCGGCGGCACGACCACGAGCTCGTTCATCGCGGACCTCGAGGACGCCGGTGATACCGCCGCCGCCCGCGACGTCCACCAGTGGTTCGAAACCACCGGGTTCCCGCACCTGACGGTCTCGGCGCACGCCGAGGACGGCGCCGTCGTCGTCGACGTGGGGACCGCCGGCGACTACACGTTCGGCGTGCCGGTGCGGGCGTTCTCTCCCGACGGCACCTTCACCGACTCCCGCCTCGAGATTGCGCCCGGGGCGACGTCGCAGGCGGTGCCGGGCGCGCCCATACTGATCCAGCTGGATCCGGACTGGACCGCGGTGCGCGAGATCCGTCCCAGCCCGGCGGGCGACGTCTCCTTCGACGGCGCCGTCGATGGCATCGATCTGATCGAGGTGGCGCTCCGGATCGGCACCTCGCTGCCCACGGAGCGCCGCGTGGATCGAGGCTACGATCCGCTCTACGACCTGAACGAGGACCGGCTGGTCGACGCGCTCGACCTGGCGGCGATCACCTCCGACTGAGATCGAGCCTTGTGCTTGCACGACGCTTTCAGCGCGACGCGGCGCATATCCCTGCTGCCGTCGCCGTAGCTCCGGGTTCTATCGCTTGCGCATCGCCAGCAAGGCGTTCTCGCCCGTCGAGCGTAGCCCATCGCGTCTCGCGAGACGCTCCAGCCGTTCGGCGCTGCCGTGCTTGGCGGCCTCTCGGAACTCGTTGAAGTCGTCGGTGAAGATGTGGCCGGGTCTTCCATCGAAGTCTTCGGGTCCGGCGAACTTCAGCTCGGGATAGCGTGCCTCCATGCGCCGCACGATCGGTGCGAACCTCTTCTTGAAGAGGTCGAGGCCCCTCAACGAAAGGATCGTCGTCAGGAGGTGGTCGCCGTCCTCGAGTTGTGTGGTCGCCGCTCGACCCGCCCTGATCTGCAGGCCATACGCGAGCGATCCTTTGGCCGGGTATGCAGCCTCGAGGTCCGCTTTGAGCTCGATCGCCACCCGGTTTGCCACCCTGCGGGCGCGCCTCGCGAGCCGCCCGTTCTTTGCACCCTCGAGCTTCACCACGCGTTCGAGCGCCTTCAGCACGAACGCGGATTGATTGATCGCGATCTCCTCGCCCTGGGCAGTCTGCGCGGCCAGCGCCAAGCCTCGGTCGCCGGTGAGGCCTGGTACCCTCAAGCCGCCGCGTGAGACCGGCTGTTGGAGAACATTCAACTGCTCGTCGAGAAGCCTGCGAATGCGTCGAGCGTCGCTGGGGCTCGCGCCGTCCATGAACTTGACGAGCCCGCTGATGACCTGGCCCGTCGTGATCGCTGCAATGTACGGCTCGACTCCGTCATGAATGACGAAGGTCTTCGGGCCGCCCTCGACCCGGCTCTGGCTGCGCTCGAGCAGGTCGAGCAGCTGCTCGCGGCCGGCCGAAGGGTCGAGGCGGAAGAGGATCGCCGCCATGCGCGCCGTCGGTGCGCCTTCAGGCACGATGCTGTCGACCGCTTCTCGAAAACCTTCGCGCGCTTCCCGCACGAGCGCCTGACGTCCCGCGAGCCTGCGCTCCAACGCCAGCTCGCCAACCTGCACGCCGTGCTCGTCTGCGTGGTCGAGAATCTCGCCCGCTTCCTTCACGGTCACTTCATGGTCGGCGGTGCGCTTGGCGATGAACCGCTCGAGCGAACCGACCTGTTGATTCGCATCCGCGTCGGCGGGCCTGCCACGTTCGGGCCGGAGCCTGTGCTCGGTCCTTCGGAATCGCACCTTCGTGCGGACGGGCTTCTCCCTCGGTTTCACCGGCGGCGCTGGCGCGATGATCGGGTGCGCCTGCGTGGAGACGCGCGGCGTCCGGTTGGCGTTCGGCGTCGAGGTCGATCCTGAGAGCACCTGATGGGTGCCGACGCCGGTGGCGGCGACCGCCAACCCAGGCAACAGCACCCTGGTGCGGACGAAACGCATGTCTCGAGTTTGTCGCGTCACGGTGTAGCGCAGTCGATTACTGCGTCGAGGTAATCAATTTGGGGTGCAAGGAGGCCGAACGCTTGCCCCCGTCTGCTCCCCGTGACGAGATGCCCCGTATGGCCGGGCCCGAGCTGTTTCACGTCACCGACGACGTTCGCATCGACGACCTGCGCCCGCTGATCCCGCCGGCCATCCTCATGGAGGAGCTCCCGATGACCGATCGGGCCACCCAGGTGGTGGTGCGTGCGCGGAGCGCGGCGGGCCGCATCATGGCGGGCGAAGACCCGCGCCTGCTGGTCGTGGTGGGTCCCTGCTCGATCCACGATCCGGTGGCGGCGCGCGAGTATGCGGGGCGGCTCGCCGAGGCGGCCCGGAGATTCGAGCAGGAGCTCTTCCTCATCATGCGGGTTTACTTCGAGAAGCCCCGCACCACAGTCGGGTGGAAGGGGTTGATCAACGATCCGGATCTCGACGGCAGCTTCTCCATCAACAAGGGCCTTCGCCGCGCGCGGGGTCTTCTCGTCGATCTGGCGGACATGGGGGTACCGGCCGGCACCGAGTTTCTCGACACCATCACGCCGCAGTTCCTGGCTGATCTGGTCTCTTGGGGCGCGATCGGCGCCCGCACCACCGAGAGCCAGGTCCACCGCGAGCTGGCCTCCGGGCTCTCGATGCCGGTCGGGTTCAAGAACGGCACCGAGGGCAGCGTGATGATCGCGATCGACGCGATCCGGGCCGCGCGCCACTCGCACCACTTTCTCTCGGTCACCAAGCAGGGGATCTCGGCGATCGTCGGCACGCGAGGGAACGATGAGTGTCACCTGATCCTGCGCGGGTCCAACCGAGGCCCCAACTACCAGCCGGAGGAGGTGGAGTCGGCGGCGCTGCTGCTCACCAACAACGCCTGTAGGCCGTTCCTGATGATCGACTGCAGCCACGGAAACAGCGGCAAGGATCACCGGCGCCAGCCGATCGTGGTTGCGGCGATCGCGCAGCAGCTCCGCGCAGGGGCGCGCGCGATCGCCGGCGTCATGATCGAGAGCAACCTCCTGGAGGGGAGCCAGTCGCACGAGGAGGGGCGCGCGCTCGAGTACGGACGGAGCATCACGGACGGGTGCCTTGGATGGGAGGAGACCGAGGGCGTGCTGGCCGAGCTCGCGACGGCCGTGCGGGCGCGCTAGCCTTGCGGCTCGGCGTTCGCTTGCCCGGTGTCTCGACACCGCTCACGATCGAACACGGTGAAGTCGACGCCGATGGGGGACATCGGCCCGGAGCTCTGGGAGGAGGCGAGGGCCAAGGGATATCTGCGCGAGGAGGACCACGAGGGCCTCCGCTACGAGCGTCTCAGCGCCGACATCCACACGGTCCTGCGGGGCACGCTCCGGATCGCCGCGCGCACCGTCCCGGCATTCCCGCACATCGGTCGGATCCTGGCGCTTGGCTCGGGCATCCGCAAGAACCTCGCCGTGCGGTTCCGGTTGGAGGAGAAGATCGACGGCTACAACGTCCGCATCCTCCGGATTGACGGCCGCGTCCTCCCGTTCACCCGCGGCGGCTTCGTCTGTCCCTTCACCGAGGATCGGCTCCCCGACCTGCTCGATCTCCATCCGCTGTTCGACGCCCATCCCGACGTGATCGTGTGCGCCGAGGTCTCGGGGCGCGGAAATCCGTATTCGGTCTCGCCGTCGCAGCGCGTGGTCGACGACATCGAGATGCACGCGTTCGATCTGATGCGGTTCGATCGCTCCGAGTTCGCCACGCCTGACGAGTGCGATGCGATCCTGGCGCGCTTCGGGGTCCCGCGCGCGCCCGTGCTCGGGTGGTTCACGCCCGATCAGATCGACGCGGTCAAGGCGAGGGTCCTCGAGCTCGATCGGCTCGGCGCCGAGGGGGTGGTGTTCAAGCCCGAAGGCGGCGGTCTTCGGATCAAGTACGTCACGCCCACGACCAACCTCTGCGACATCACGCGGGACGTCCACCTCCTGGCCGAGCTCCAGGGATCGACGTTCATCCTCCGGCTCCTCCGCCTGGCGATCGCGGTGGAGGAGCTCGGCCTCTCCGATCGGCTCCCCATGCTGGAAGCGACGCTCGGACGCTCGCTCCTCGCCGGCTTCCTCCACACGGTCGAGGACGTCCGCTCGGGCGGTGGCGTCCGCGAGGAGCGCCACCTGCGCTTTCGCTCCAATGAGCACGCGGATGCGCTCGAGCGGCACCTCACCCGCGTGGCGCGCGGGATCCGAATCCGGGAGCTTGCGCGCCGCGACGAGGGCGACCACATGACGGTCGACCTCGAGAAGACGTTCCTGACCTCGACGGATCGGATCCGCGACCTGCTGGAGGGCGCCTACGTGATCGATTGATCCGGGGGCGTGGCCAGCTCCTCGAGCGCGCCGCGCAGCTGCTCCGGATGGATGATCCGGACGCCCAGGCGCTCCGCCCAGCGCACCACGCCGCGGTCGCTCGACACCAGGGCGGCGTCCAGCTCGCGCGCGAGCAGGATCGAGATCGACGTCCTCGCGCGAGTCGAGGATCCCGACGCGCAGCGCATCGCGGTAGCGATCCCGAAAGCGACCGATGGTGCGCTCGATGTCCTCCTGGATCGTCTCCCGGACGGCCGTCTCGGCGAGGCGAAGACCGCGGTCGATGCGCGCCCGGATGTCCTCGATGAGCTCGTAGAGGAGGAAGCCGGGGACCTGTACGCCGGAGCGGTCCGGGGCCTTCAGCGAGACCACCAGCTCGAAGCGCGGCGGAGGCGGCGCGTCACCGAGGAACGTCTCGAGCTCCGCGTAGATCGAGGGCGGCATGTAGATCGCGACGCGGTCCTGGACGCGCCCGGCCAGCCGGATGAAGGTGGCGAAGGCGGCCGGGGTCGAGGCGCCGAACTGCGCGGCGGTGGCCGGATTGGTGAATACGCTCGTATCGAGGACGAGCTTGATCGGCGGGCCGGGCGGCTCCACAGGCTCCAATCGTAGCGCGAATTCCGCCCGGATCTGCTCCGCCAGATCGATCATGGCGTCCCGACCCCGGCGATCCCGCTGCGCCGCCTGGAGGCGTTCGCGCAGCGCGGTCGCGGCGGTCGGGGGAACCTGGGCGGTCAAGGCGACCAGGAGGAGCGTCTCGATCATGACGACGAATCCTACGCAGCTGCGCTCATCGGCGATCCACGGCGGCGTCACGCCTCGGTCACCGTCCGCGTTTTTTTGCGCCGGTGATATTCCTGTGACCGCCCGAGGGCTACCAAAGGGGGCGAAATGACCGCGGATCCGACGACCAAGCGCGCGCGCAACGTGGTGGCCGTGGTGATCCTGACGGTGGCCGTGCCTTCGCTCTTGCTCACCGCGCTGGGGGCCGTCGCGGTGGAGAACGAGGAGGCGGCGGCCAAGCGGCGGCTGCAGCAGGTGTACAGCCCGGTGATCTGGGAGGTCGCGCAGCGCTTCAACGCCCGCATCGATCAACTCCTGATCGACAGCAGCGAACCGTTTGCAGAGCTGGTGGCGTTCAGCCAGGACGAGGCGTCGGAGACGCCTGCGCTCACGCCGTTCGTCGAGAAGACCGGGGACATCGCGATCAACTACTTCGTGCTGGCGCCGGACGGCGACGTGCTGGTGCCGCGTACCCCTGCGAACGAGCGAGCGACGGAGCCGCTCCCGTCCGGGATGGAGCGGGCGCTTCGACACGAGCTGGCCCACTACGCGAGCAAGTCGGCTTGCGCCGAGTGGACCCAGATCGGGGACAGCTGCACCGACCAGCGCTGCGCCGCGGAGGTAGCCCGCTCGATGTGTCGGGTCGCCACCGGCCGTCCCGATCCCTACGAGTTCAGCGACACCTGCGCGGAGTACGCCGGCGAGCCGGTCGCGAAGGCGGCGCTCAAGATCGCGGCGCTCGAGCGCGAGCATGCCGATCGCCTCCTGGAAGCCGCGCACGATCTGAATCGCATGTCCAAGGACTCGATCCAGATGCAGGCGCCGCCACCCTCCCTGCAGGCGGCGGAGAAGCTGGTCGACAGCGCGCTCGAGCTGGTGCGCACCGCGAAATCGCCGACGGCGCGCGTCTCCTCGCTGGTCTCGGATCTGGCGGCGGAGCGCATGCTGATCCGCCTCGAGTCGGACCGAGACCCGGAGGCCACGTGCGCGCGGGATCTGCTCCGGTCCGTGCGGGGACGCAGCTCGCTCCTGGGGCAGCTCGCCAGCTTCGGTCACCCCCGCGACACGCAGGTGCAGATCCAGACCGTCGAGACGGACAACTGGCGCCGCCTGATCATGACGCAGTCGATCGACGGCTACCTGGTCGGCTTCGAGCTGGTGCCCTGCGCGTTCCAGCCGCTCCTCGACGCGGGGATCGCGGAGAAGGAGCTCGAGGATCACGTGACCACGCGCCTCTATCCGATCCAGGTCCAGGTCCCCAAGGAGTGGTCGGACTACGGCGAGCAGGAGCAGGCGGAGTCCGAGGGGCGGATCGGCGCCTGGCTGCTGCTGAAGAAGACGAACCTCGCCTGGCGGTTGGTGGTGATGCTGGAGGACCGAGCCGGGTTCATCAGCGTCACGCGCAGCCGCTCGACGCTCTACTTCTGGGCCCTGATCCTGATCGCCGGGGCGCTGGTGGCGGGCATCGGATCGACCGTCCGCACCGTCTCGAACGAGGCGCGGCTGGCCCGCTTGAAGACCGACTTCGTCTCCAGCGTGTCGCACGATCTGAGGACGCCGCTCACCTCGATCCGCATGTTCACCGAGACGCTGCTTCTCGGTCGCGCCAGCACGAAGGAGGAGGAGACCGAGTTCCTGAAGGTGATCGCGGACGAGACCGACCGGCTTTCGCGCCTCACCGAGCGCATCCTCGACTTCTCCCGCATGGAGGCGGGGCGAAAGGCGTATCAGTTCGTGACGGCCGAGGTGCCCGAGCTGGTGAGACAGGCGCTTCGAGCGTGCCGCCCGATGATCGAGGACGCGAAGTTCGAGGTGAATACCGAGTATGCTGCCGGGCTTCCTTCGATCGAGGTGGATCGCGATGCTATCGTGGAGGTGTTGATCAACCTGATCAGCAACGCGATCAAGTACAGCCCGGGCGAGCGGAGCATCTGCATCGCGGCTCACCTGCAGGGGGATCGCATGGCGATCTCCGTGACGGATCGCGGCATCGGGATCGCGAAGGCCGAACAAGCGAAGATCTTCGAGAAGTTCTACCGCGTCGACTCTCGTCGCGCGAGCGAGGTGGGGGGCAGCGGCCTGGGTCTGAGCCTGGTTCATCACATCGTGAGCGCGCACGGCGGCGAAGTCACGGTCGAGAGCGCCCAGGGCTTCGGCAGCACGTTTACCGTCTGGTTGGAGGTGGGGCCTTGGAGAGCATCATCGTCGTAGAGGACGACAAGAACATCGCGCGTGGTCTCGAGAAGAACCTCCGCTACGAAGGATTCGCCGTCCAGGTGGCGGAGGACGGCGAGCGCGGGCTCGAGCTGGTCGTCGACAAGAAGCCCGATCTGATCCTCCTCGACGTGATGCTCCCCAAGATGAACGGCTTCGAGGTGCTCCGCGAGGTGCGGCGTCTCGGCCTCGAGATCCCGGTGGTGATGTTGACCGCGAAGGCGGAGGAGCTCGACACGATCCGCGGGCTCGACCTGGGCGCCGACGATTACATCACGAAGCCGTTCAGCCTCTCCGAGCTGATGGCGCGCATTCGAGCCGTCCTCCGACGGAAGCGGCGGTTCGAGAAGAAGGTCGAGCAGGTGCAGTTCGGGCGCGTGAATGTCGACTTCGTCGCCCGGAGCGTCGAGGTGGACGGCTCACCGGTCAAGCTGACGCACCGCGAGCTCGAGCTCCTGCGGATGTTCATCATGCGCGAGGGCGAAGCGCTCGAGCGCGAGGAGATCGTCCGGCGCGTCTGGGGGTTCGACTACGAGGGGACGGATCGTACGCTCGACAACTTCGTGAGCCGCCTCCGGCGCAAGTTCGAGGTCGACCCGGACGCTCCGCGGCACTTCCTGACGGTCCGCGGCGTCGGCTACCGGTTCGTGGGCTGAGCGCTCAATTGCACGGCTGGCAGAGCGAGCCGCCGCAGTCGATCTGCGTCTCGTCCTGATCGAGCAGGCCGTCGCTGCACAGCGTCGAGAACGAGCCGACCGTCACCTGCACCGGATCACCGTAGCGGACGGCCCAACGGTCGCCGGCCCAGGTGAGCGATGGGAGGGTGCCGTCGCCGACCACCACGCTGTCGACGAGCTGTAGGCTCGGCGAGACCAGCATGACCGCGACCCGCTCGACCGCGCCGTCGACGAAGTCGTAGGCGAGGGCGAACTCGAGGCCGTTATACGCGAGCACCGGCGGGGAGGAGGAGTAGACGCCGGCCGGCCCGATCGCCTGGTGTGAGCCGACGACGGTGCAGGTGGCCGGCGCGATCCGGACCATGTTGATCGAGTTGGTGGCGTTGAAGTACGCCGCCACGATGTCGGTGCCGTCGTACACCGAGGAGAGGAACGTGCCCTGCGCCGGGAAGCCGGCCAGCGCGCGATCGCTGCCGGCGATCAACGAGCCGTTGGCGCGCGTCCGCAGGCAGCGGACCTCGCCCGCGGACGAGTACAGCACCGTGTAGCCGGCGCCGGTGAAGTGGAGGTTCGGCTGGACGTCATCCGTGCCGTCGACCACGGTGAGCACCGAGAGGTTGCTGGCGACGCCGGTCGGGGAGACCTGGACGAAGCGCAATCGATCCGAAGCGGGGGCGTGGTCCCGGTACACCAGGCCATAGGCGGCTCCGTTCCAGACCGGCCAGAAGTTGAGCGCGTTGCTGGCGACGTTCGTGATCTGCAGCGTCGAGGCCGCCGTCTCGCCTGCCCGGGCGAATCCGATGTTCATGCCGCTGGTGACGAAGAAGCCGAAGTCCGTGCCGTCGAACTCGATCGACTCGACGCCGAACGGTCCACCGCCGCCCGAGGCGACCGCAGGCCCCACCACCGGGTCGTCGAGGTCACGGGTGTTCGAGCCGATCACGGTGTCGCCGGCGGCGTCGAACCCGACCACGCCCAGGCGGGTGGTGCCCCAGCGGACGTTCTGGCGCTTGGTGACCTGCGTGCCCCCGAAGAGCATCGGATACGCTGTGGTGGCGAGGAAGGTCTGCTCGTCGTCGATCACGGTGAGGTCGAAGTCGCTGCTGGTCTCGGCTGCGATGTCGAGCGCCACCTCGACCTGCTCGGAGCGTGTGTCGGTGTCGTCGGCCGCGGTCACGGTGATGACGACCGGGTTGGAGAAGTCGGCCTGCCCGAAGGTGACCGAGCTCGGCGTGAAGGTCAGGCCGGCGAGGGTCGAGGTGATGGTGACGGTGTCGGTGCCACCGTCGGCGAGGTGCGGGCGGAAGCCGAGGTGGACCTGGAATGTGACCCCGGGGCCGCCTTCCTGGACCGAGGCCGGGAGCGTCGCCGGGATGCTGTCGGCCAGGATGACCTGATGGTCGTCGTCGGCGACGTCGACGTCGATGGTGACGTCTGGGGCACCTTCGGGCGCGGAGAGGGCGCCGGTCGAGAGGGTGAAGCTGGTGCTCTCGTCCTCGAGAATCGTCGTCCTCGACGCCGGTGACGGCGACCGCCTGGGGCACGGAGAAGTTGGAGGCGGTGAAGACCAGCGCCGCCGGCGACAGGGCGGCCACGGTGGGATTCTGCGCCGCCCGCGGTCACCGTGACGGGCGCCGACGGCCGGTAGCCGAGCGTCACCAGCACCTGAGCGGTGGCGCCCTCGAGCACGCTTGCGGGGTTGGGCGCGGCCAGGATCACCTGGGTGTCGTCGTCGGCGACGACCACCGAGACCGTCTGAGCGGCGACACCGGCAGAGGCGAGCGTGACGGTCAAGCTCTCCCCGTGGACGTCGTCGTCCTCGACCGCGGCGATCGAGAAGGGCTGCGGCGTGCCGTAGTCGTTCGAGTCGAACGTCAGGACGGCCGGGCTCGCGGTGGCGGCGCCGGGATCCGACGAGCTCAGCGTCACCACCTGGGTGCCGGCCGGATCGTACTGGAGGTACGCGGTGAGGGCCTGAGGTGCACCGCCCTCGGTCAGCGACACGTTGTTGCTGGAGAGGATGATCGCCTGGACGTCGTCGTCCGCGACGGCGACGGCGACCGATCCGGCGGCGGGGACGTCGAGCGAGGACATCGTCACCGCGACGCTCTCGTCGTGCACGTCGAGATCGTCGACCGGGCTCACGGTGACGGTCTTGGGGGTGGCGTAGTCGGCCGGTGTGAACGTCAGCGCCACGGGCGACACCGAAGCGGCGCCGGCGTCGCTCGAGAGGACGGCCACCGAGACGGCGGCGCTCGGCTGGAACTGGAGCCGCACCGTGAAGCTCGAGGAGGCGCCGCCCTCGGTGAGGCTCAGGCTGGCGGGGAAGATCGCGAAAGCCTGGGTGTCATCGTCGTCCACCGTGACCTGCACGCTGTCCGGCGCGATCCCCGACGCCGGTGATCGCGATGGTGACGCTCTCGTCGGCAACGTCGACGTCCTGCGGCGCCGAGACGGTGAGCGTCCGCGCGACGGCCCAGTTGCTCGAGTCAAACGTGATCGATCCGGGCAGGACGGCTGCGGCGCCGGCGTCGGAGCTCACCAGGGTGACGCTGACCGGCGTGACCGGATCGAACGCGAGCCGCACGGTGAACGTCTTGCTCCCGCCCTCGCCGAGCGCAATCGCGTGCGTGCTGAGTACCAGCGACTGCGTATCGTCGTCCTGGACGGACACCGCGATCGAGGCGCCGGGTGTGCCGGAGCCGACCAGATCGATCGTCACGGACTCGTCGCGGGTGTCGGAGTCCTGGATACCCGCGATCGTCAGCGACTGGGCCTGCGCGTAGTTCGCCGAGGTGAAGGTGAGCGAGGTGGGGGCGGCCGTGGCGGCGGCGCCGTCGCTCGACGCGGCGGTGACGGTGAGGGGCGTGACCGGGTCGAACGCGAGGCTGACGCCCACCGAGCCCGAGCCACCCTCGGCGACGCTGAGGCTCGTCGAGGAGAGGACGATCGACTGGACGTCGTCGTCGTGGATCGCGACCGCCAGGATCTGGCTGGCGGCGACGGCGCTGGAGAAGGTGACGGTGACGTTCTCGTCTCGCGTGTCGGCATCCGCGAGCGCGAGCAGCGAGACAGTCTTCGGCTGCGCGTAGTCGGCCGAGGTGAAGGTGAGGCTGGCCGCGCCCACGGTGAGTGCGCCGGCGTCGCTGTTCGCGATGGAGACAGTGACGCTCGCCTCGGGATCGGCCGCGAGGCGCACCGTGACCTGACCGCTGGTGCCCTCGTCGAGCAGGACCGAGCCGGAGTCGAGCACGAGCGCCTGCTGGTCGTCGTCATGCACGGCCACCGTGACCGCGCGGGGCACGAGACCGGCCGCGCTCACCGTGACGGCGGCGCTCTCGTCGTGGGCGTCGGCGTCCTGAAGCGCGGTCACCGAGACGCTCCGGGGCAGGTCCCAGTTGCCCGCGTCGAAGCTCAAGCTGGCGGCGTCCAGCGAGATCACGTTCGGATCGGAGACCGAGAGCGAGACCACGACCGTCCCGGACGGCTGCTGGGTGAGGCGAACCTCGAATGCGCCCGCGGCGCCTTCGGTGAGCGAGAGGCTCGACGGCGTCAGCGCCAGGTTCAGCGTGTCGTCGTCGACGACGGTGACCGCGACGGTGACGGGCGTCAGGGAGGGCGCGGACAGCAGGACCTCGGCGGTGTCGTCGGTGACGTCAGGATCTTCGAGGCCAGCGATCGAGACGCTCTTCGGCACCGACCAGTCCGAGGGTGTGAAGGTCACGCTTCCGACGGCAGGCGCGGCGACGGTGGGGTCGGAGGAGGCGACCGAGACGGTTACGGCGGCGGCGGGACGAAACGCGAGGCGCACGCCCACGTCCTCGCTTCCGCCCTCCCCGATGGTCAGCGAGGTCGGATCGACGACCAAGGACTGGACGTCGTCGTCCACCACGGTCACCGCGATCGCCAGGTCGGCCATCCCAGTCGAGGACAGGACCACGCTCACCGAGGCGCCGGCGACGTCGTCGTCCTGGACCGCGGTCAACGTGACGGGCACGGGCGCGCTCCAGTTGGACGGCGTGAAGGTGAGGACGGCGGGCGAGGCCGACAGCGAGGGGATCGGTCGAGGCCACGTTGATGCTGACCGGAGCGGGCGGGGCGAAGGCGAGGCGAACGCCGACGTGCTCGGAGTCCCCTTCACCAACGGTGACCTGCAGGCGATCGGCGAGGATCGCCTGCGCGTCGTCGTCGGTGACCAGGACCGCGAGCGCGTCCGGCGCCAACCCTCCGCCCGAGACCGCGACGGTCACGCTCTCGTTGGCGAGGTCGTCGTCGTCGGTGCCGCTGACGGTGATCGCGCGCGGGAGGTCCCAGTTGGAGGCGTCGAAGTCGAGGCTCGCCGGCGAAACGGTGGCAGCCCCCGGATCGGACGAGGAGAACGCGAGCGTGATCGGAGAGGCCGGCTCGAAGGCCAGGCGGGCGGTGAACGGGGAGGCGCCGTTCTCGGCGACCAAGAGCGTGTGGGTGTCGAGCAGGATCGACTGGTGATCCTGGTCCGTCACGGTGACCGCCACGCTGACCGGCGCGGCGTCGGCCGAGACCAGCGTGATGGTGCTCTGGTCGTCGGTGGTGTTCGCGTCCGCTTCGGCGAAGACGGTGATCGACTGGGGCAGGTCCCAGTCCGCTGCGGTGAACGTGAGCTGCTCCGGCGCGGTCGCGAGGTATGGGTCCGCCGGAATGACGGCGACGGTGACCTCGCCGTCCGGTTCGAAGCCGAGCCTGAGGTCGAAGGTGCCGGCTCCGTTCTCCGGCACGACGATGGCGCCCGGAGAGGCGAGCAGCGTCATCTCGTCGTCATCGATCACCAGCACCGGCGCGGCCGCCACTCCGATCTCCAGCGACGAGAGTCGCAGCGAGCCGAGGTCGTCGCGGACGTTCTGATCCTGGAGGCCGGTGACCGTGACGCGCTGCTCGTGGTTCCAGTCCGCGGCCGTGAACGTGAGCAGCGCCGGGCTGGCCGAGATGGCGCCCTCCGCGCCCACGTTGATCCGCGTGGTGTTGAGGGGCGGAAACATCAGTCGGACGCCGAGCTCCCCGCTCTCGCCCTCGTGCACGGTCGCGGAGGACGGGTTGATGATCGCCTCCTGGACGTCGTCCTCGATCACGGTCACCTCGACGGTCACGTCCGCGGCGCCGGGGCAGGAGAGGGTGACGGTCTCGTCCTCGTCCTCGAGATCCGGGTCGTTGCGACCGATGACGTTCACCAGCCGGTCCTGGTTCCAGTCGTTCCGCGTGAACACGAGGTCGACCGGGGTCACGGCGATCTTCGCCGGGTCCGAGAGCGCGAGGTGAACCACGGTGTCCGCCGGCGGCTGGAAGCCGAGGCGCACCGTGAAGCTCTGCGCGTCGCGTTCGCTGACGCCGACCGAGGCCGTGGAGACGACGATGATCTGCGTGTCGTCGTCGGTGACCGTGACGGCGACGTCGGCCGCGCCGTCGATGCCCGCGCTGGTGAGCATGACGTGGGCTTCCTCGTCGGTGACGTTCATGTCGGCGACGCCGCTGACCTCGATCATCTGCGGCTGGTCGAAGTTGTCCTTGGTGAACGTGAGAGTCGCTGGCCCGACCGCGGCGATGCTGCGGTCGGTGGAGGCGACGTCGACGGTGACGTCCTCCTCGGGCTGGAACGCCAAGCTCGCGGCGAAGCTGGTGGTCAGCCCCTCACCGACCGAGACCGCGCCGGTGCTGAGCACGAAGGCCTGCGTGTCGTCGTCGGCGATGGTGAGGGCGACGGTCGCGCCTTCACCGGCCGGATTGCCGAAGGCGACGTCGACCGCGTTGCCGGCCAGATCGTCGTCCTCGAGCGCCTCGAGGCGGAGCGTCTGCGGCACGTTCCACGTCTCGGGATCGATCACCATCACCGAATGGCTCACTCGGACCCGGTGCGGATCGCTCGCGGCGACCGACACGGCCACGGCGGCCTCCGGGCGCGCCGAGAGGCGGAGCCCGACGGTGGTGCTGCCGCCCTCGACGAGGTTCGCCGACGCGGGCGTCACCACCAGGTTGACCGCGTCGTCGTCGACCACCGTGACGCTGAAGCTCCGGGTGCCGAGCTCGGACTCGAGGGTGATGAACGCCGTATCGTTCTTGGCGTCGTCGTCGTCCTGAGGCGTGAGGCTGACCTCGATGCCCTTCACGTCGACCATGCCTTCGGTCATCGAGAGCGTCACCACCGAGGGCGCGCTGTTCGACAGCGTGGCCGCGATCGGCTGATCCGACGCGGTGTTGAGCCGCAGGCGGAACTTCACCGGCTCACCGCCCTCCACCAGCGCGAACGTGTCCGGATGCGGATCGATCAAGATCGCGAGATCCGGTGTCCGCTGAGGAACCACCACCGGTGGCGGCTCATCGCCGCACGCGAGCACGGCCGCGGCGAGGAGTCCCAGGGTCGAGAGACGGAGCGTCGTCCTTACTTGCACTGCAGGTGTCACCTTTCCGACGGTTGAATCGTTCGGTCGGGCGACGGCTGAAGATGTAGGAGCGAAGTTCCTGGGGCGCTCAGTCCGCGAACGCCTCCAGACGGCGACGGCGCTTGATGTGTCGCATGCGTGCCAGGGCCTTGGCCTCAATCTGGCGCACGCGCTCGCGGGTGAGACCGAACATCTGCCCGATCTCCTCGAGCGTGTGGCTCTGATCCCCGCCGATTCCGAACCGAAGCCGGAGGACCTGCTCCTCGCGCGGCGTCAGGGTGGCGAGCGCGCGCCTGAGCTCGTTCTTCAGGTCGGACTCCACCACGTGATCCGCGGGCAAGAGCGCGTCCGGGTCCTCCACGAAGTCACCGAGCACGGCGTCGTCGTCGCCGACCGGGGTGCTCAGCGAGACCGTGTGCGGCTTCACCTCCAGCGCGCGCACGACCTGCTCCGGGGTGAGGCCGGTGCGCGTGGCCAACTCCTCCACGGTGGGGCACCGTCCGTGTTCCTGAAAGAACACGCGCTCGTTCCGCGCGAGCTGCGACATGCGTTCCTGCATGTGCACCGGCACCCGGATCGTCCGCCCGCGATCGGCGATTGCGCGGTTCATGCCCTGTTTGATCCACCAGGTGGCGTACGTCGAGAAGCGATAGCCGTGCCGCCACTCGAACTTCTCGACGGCGCGCATCAGGCCGAGGTTGCCCTCCTGGAGCAGGTCGGAGAACGGGAGCCCGCGGTTCAGGTACCGCTTGGCGATCGACACCACGAGCCGGAGGTTGGCCTCCACCATGCGCTGCCGCAGCCGCGCGGCCCGGCGTCCGGCCGCGCGGACCCGCCGGGAGATCGGCTCGAGCTCCGAGAGCGGGCGGCCGAGCTCCTCCTCGGTTCGTTCGGTCCTGAGCGAAGAGCCGCCCTCCAACGCGTGGGCGACGCGTTGCTCGAAGCGCTCCAGGATGGCCGCGATCTGGGACTTCTCGATGAGCAGGTCGGCGATCCGTCGGGTGGCGCGATCACGATCGAGGTCGATCTGCGCGCGCACGGCCGCCAGCCGCTTCCGGGAGATGCGCTTCTTTTTCGTGAGCTCGGCCTCCAGGGTCAACGCGCCCTCGGCCAGCGTTTGCGCCTCAGCGAGCGCTTGGATCACGTCGCGCACCGCGGAGGCGTCGTCGAGGTCGCGGTCCGCCCGCGGCGCCGGACGAAGCAGGTCCTCCAGCGAGTGCCGGCCCGTCTCGAGCTTGGCGCCGAGCACGACGAGCTCGCGCACGACGTGGGGACATTCGATCGCCGCTCGGAGCGCCTCGAGCTCCGCCGCTTCGATCTGTTGTGCGAGCTCGACCTCCTGGCCCGCCGCCAGCAGCGGGAAGCGGCGGAGCTCTGAGAGATAGGCCTGGAGGTCGGCCCCCGTCATTTTGCGTCTCACTTGTGATTCCTTCGTTCCGCGGCCGCCGGGGCCGCGGGGGAGGAGGGAAGGACGGCAGCGCTTCCGAAGAAGGCGGGCCTTCGCCTGTGTCTCACAACGCGCGACGCGTCATCCTGATTCCATTTCGACGATGGAACACCCGATGCACTCGCACCCGGGATGCAAACGCGGTGGCATCGATGCGAATACGACGCCGAGTATGAGGCGGCCGCGCATCCCGAGCGCTCCAATCCGGTCCCGGAGTGGGAGGTCGACGAGCTGGCCGACGGCTACGAGCCCAACCCGACCACCGGCTATGATCCGGCCCACGACTGGGAGATGCGCTTTCTAGCCCAGGGCTGGGCCGAGCTGCTGGCGACCTGATTTCACCCCGGGACATCGGCTACCATCGGCCGGTGCCCGTGGGTCGCACCGACTCCGACCTCGACGACGTCTGGAGCGACGAGAGCGACGAGATCGAGCCGGGCAACGAGCTCACCGAGTTCGAGTTCAATCCGCCCAGCGCCAAGAAGAAGGAGGAGGCGGCGCCCCTTGCCCGGCCCCCGCTGACCTCGGACCTGGAGATGCCGGCGCTCGGTGCACCGCAGCCCCTGGAGCTCAAAGAGAACGACCCTCCCACCGATCCACCGACGGATCCGCCGACCGACCCGCCGTACCAGCCGCCGCCGTTCTATCCGCCGACGCCGGTGAAGGCGACGCTCCCGGTGGGAACGATGCTGGTCGGCGCCTCCCGGTCCGTGCTCCTGGAGGACACGCGAGAGGCCCGCCCGCCGGATCCGGAGGCGAAGGACTCGCGCACGATCGTCGCGGATGTCGAAGAAGCGGCCATCGCCCGGGTGGTCTCGCGCTCCGTCCTGACCTCGTCGGGCCCGAACCTGATCGTTCCGCCGGTGCTCGCCCGCGACGACATCCGCAAGGTCTTGATGGGGCGCCCCGAGGACGCCACACCGACGCCCGCGCCGACGCCGCCGGTGATGGAGCCTGCGCTGGATCTCGACCTCGAGCCGAGCTCGCTGGAGCTCGCGTTCGACCCGCGCGCACGGTCGTCGGTGCGGGATCCGAGCGCGTCTCAGCGATCGATGGTGATGCGGCGGCGCCCGCAGCCGCTCCCGGTCCGGTGGATCGTGATCAGCCTGCTGGCCGTCGTGATCATCGCGTTCGTGATCCGCCTCGTCATCTCGAGATGAGCGCGCCCGCGCGTCCGCGAGCAAGTCGAAGTCGCGTTCAACGTTCACCGCGCAGATCGAGGCGCCGCACGGTGGTGTGTCCCGGGAGGTGCTGCGGATCGAGTCGTGCGTTCGGGAGCGCCCTCGCGATCCGGTCCGCGGCGCTCGGACTGAGGTGGTTCCACCGGAGGTCTAGGCGGTCGAGGTGGGCGAACGAGGCCGCGTCGCGAAGCAGGCGCTGGCCGGACGCGTCGTCGGCGTGGCAGCGCGAGAGGTCCAGCGTCTCGAGGCGTGGGAGCAAGCCGGACGCGAGCAGGACCTCGAGGAGCGCCTCGGGCGCGCGTGCGAAGGGGAGGCGGAGGTGCCTGAGCACCGGCAGTCGCTCTGGGGTGAGGAGCGGGACCAGCTCGACGGGCTCGATCGGCTCCTCGGGACCGAGCCAGAGCTCGAGCCGCTCGAGGCGGGGGGCGGGAGCCGTCGCCAGCTGCTCGGGCGCGTCCCCCCCGAGGGCCCGCGATTGAACGATCAGCGACATCAGCGCCGGCGGGAGTGGCCCGAGTCGGATCTCGGAGCCGTTGAGCGCGACCACACGAAGATGGCGCTGCGCCGTGAGGATCGCACCCGCATCGCCGATCCGGCAGTGCAGCAGCTCGTCGTTGGTGTCGAGTGTCAGGGTCGTGAGCAGCGAGGGCGTGCGGAGCGCGGCGACCACCGGCTCGAAGCCCTCGTAGCGGCCCCAGTCGGTCGCCGCGTCCACCGAGAGCGCGCGCAGTCGGCTCCCCGACGGGTGCGCGAGCAGTGTCTCGACGATCGCCCCCGACTCGAGGACGGCCGGCTCGACGACGCGCGCCCGTACGATGAAGCCGAGATGCCAGTCGAGCTCGAGGATCCCGCGCTCGACGAAGTCGGCCAGCGGACCGAGGAGCGACGGCCGGTGTCGCTCTAACAGCTCCGCTTCGGTGAGGACCTGCTGTCCGCTCTCGAGCAAGCTGGCTTGCAGCATGATCAGCTCACCGCGCGGATCGTCCGCCGCCTGGAGCTGGTCGCCGAGGACCAGGTAGTCGTCGAGCTTTTCATCGGCCTCGAGCGGCGGGAGCGGGAGCACGCGGCGCTCGAGGCGTGTCGCCAGCGCGTCGACCGCGCGCGGATCGTCGAAGTCGAGCTCGAGGAGCGCCAGATGGTCGTCCGGATCGAGGGCCGACTCCACGGCCTCGAGGTGCGCGTAGAGCCAGTCCCTGAAAGCGGAGGGACCGTCCAGCCCGAGCAGGAATCGCTGCAGCTCCGGCGGCGCCACGTGCGCAGTGTGGACGAAGGTGGCCCGGAAGAAGAAGTGACGCCTTGGGACAACTTGGGCCACGCGTTCCCCGCGTGCGCCGACGGTCGAGCGCCGCGCGAGCCTTCGATGCGTGGTCCGGATCGTGGAGTGCAGGGCCTCCGAGGGACCCGATGGACGCCGTCATCCGCGCTGCACACCCGCTCGCACCGATCCTCAACTCGGCCTTCGACCATGCGCTCTCCTACAGCGATCTGAGCGCCATCCTCGCCCCGCAGACCGTGGCCCTCGAAGGCCGCCCCGCGCCCACCGCCGCCTTCGACGTGCTCGAGCGCCAGATCGAGGCCGCGCGCGATCCGAAGGTCGGCCGGGAGCGGATGCTCGCGCTCGCGCACCGCCACCTCGAGCGCGGTGACCGCCGGGAGGGGGAGCGAAACCTCCGCCGCGTCCTCGCCACCGATCCGGGCCACCCCGGGGCGCTCGACGCCTACCTCCCCCTGCTCCTGGAGACGGCGCGCTTCGAGGAGGCGGCCGACCTGCTCGATCGTGCGATCGCGCGGTGTCCGCGTTCCGACCGCCCTGACCGCATGGTGCAGCTCGCGACCATCGCCTACGAGGATCTCGGTCAGGTCGATCGGGCGATCTCCGCGCTGCGCGCCGCCTACGAGTACGATCCGGTCCGCATCGACGTGCTGGCCCGCGCCCGCGTCATCCTGATCGAGACGGAGCGATGGATCGACGTCAAGCACGTGCTCGACGTGGAAACCGCACACGTGCTGGCCTGGGGCGGCGATCGCGACGACGCCGCGCTCCACGCCCTGGCGGAGTCGTACCGGATGCTCGGAGACCGCGTGTACTCGAGCGGCCTCCGGCCCCGCCTGGCCGAGGACTGCTTCCGGCGCGCCAGCCTGCTCGGCGACCGGACGGCGGATGAGAAGTACCAGCTGGTGCTCCGGTTGGGCGCGAAGTGGTCGAGCGTGGCCTCGGTGTGCCGGCGCCAGGCGTTCGACCTGCGCGATCGACGCCGCGCGGCGCTCCTCCATCTGCGCGCGGCCGGGCTGCACCTCGACTATGCCCGCGACTTTGCCAGCGCCGAGGTCGGCTTCGATCGCAGCTGGCTCCTCGACCGCGGCAATCGCGCGGCGCTGGAGCTGATCGAGCGCGTCTATCTCGAGCAGCAGCGCACCGGCGACCTCCTGGCGAAGCTCGAGTCCCTGCTCGCCGCCACCCGGGATCCGGCCCTCCGGCTCGAGATCCTGGTGCGCGCCGCCCGGGTCGCGCCCGATCCGCTGCCCTGGTACCGCCGCGTGCTGGAGCTGGCGCCCGAGCACGAGGAGGCGCTGCGCTCGCTGGATCGGATCCTGGACGATCGGCGCTGGGATCGGGCCCGGGCCGAGCTCCTCGCCCGCCGGCTCGAGCCCGCGGGCGACCGGGCGATCCGACTCCGCCTTGCGCTGGGGCGGCTCCTCGCGGAGCGGCTCGGTGACTATCCCGGGGCGATCGTGCACCTCGAAGCCGTCCTGGCCCTCGATCCGGTCAGCTTCGAGGCCGCCTCCATGCTCCGGGCGATCTACCTCGACACGGGCGATGTGGAGGGTCTCGCCCGCGTCGTAGGCGTCCTGCTCCCGTATTGTCCCGATCGGAGAAGCCGTCTCGAGCTGCTGGAATCGCCCAAAAGGCGCCGATCCCTCCCCTGGAGAGGCCGACGTCGGCCCTGCGCGAGTTGTACGCCGTCGCGACGTAGCGATAACCTGGCGACGGATGGGGGCAGCAGACGATCCGAGGAGGAGCGCCCCGTTTCGTGACGAGAAGACGATCCCCTCCACCGGATCGGCCCTCGACCAGCCCACGATCCTGGTGTTCGGCGCCATCACGATCTCCCACCCCGTCCGCGAGGGCACCGCCCTCACCATCGGCCGGTCGCTGGAGGCCGACCTCTGCCTCGACGACCCCTCCCTCTCGCGGATCCACGCGAAGCTGACGATCGGTCCGGCGGCGCCCCACGACTCGGGCCTCCGGGTGCGGGATCTCGGCAGCAGCAACGGCACGCGCGTCTGTGGGGCCCTGATCCCACCCGAGACCGACGTCCCATTTCAGCCCGGAGATCCGATCGGGATCGGCGACTGCACGCTCCTGGTGCAGCGCGGCGAACGGAACCGGCGCGCGCACGAGGCCGATGCGAGCCGCGACGTCATCATCGAAGACGAGTCGATGAAGAAGCTCTACGAGCTGAGCGGACAGATCGCCGCCAGCGACCTATCGGTGCTGCTGCTCGGCGACACCGGTGTGGGCAAAGAGGTCTTCGCGCGCACGATCCACGAGCGTTCGCGGCGGGCCGACAAGCCCTTCCTGGCGCTCAACTGCGGCGCCTTCTCCGACGAGCTCCTGGAGAGCGAGCTCTTCGGCCACGAGCGCGGCGCGTTCACCGGCGCCGTCGACTCGAAGGTCGGCCTGTTCGAGACCGCGCGCGGAGGGACCGTGTTCCTGGACGAGGTCGCGGAGATGTCTTACCGCACGCAGGTGAAGCTCCTCCGCGTCATCGAGGAGCGGCAGGTGCGACCGGTGGGCGGCCTCAAGAGCGCGCCGATCGACGTGCGTCTGATCGCGGCGACGAACGGGGACCTCGACGAGCAGGTCCGCAATGGTGAGTTCCGCGAGGATCTCTACTACCGTCTCAACGGGATGGTCCTGGTGATCCCGCCGCTGCGCGAGCGCGCCAGCGAGATCCCGTATCTCGCGCGGGCCTTTGCGCAGCGCGCCGCCGCCCGGGCCGGCAGCGAGGGCGAGGTGGTGTTCGGCGAGGAGGCGATGAAGCGCCTGATCTCACACGACTGGCCGGGCAACGTGCGGGAGCTGAAGAACGTGGTCGAGCGCGCCGTGGTGCTGGCCGGAGGGCGGCGGATCGGCGTCGAGCACCTGTCGATGTCGATGTCGCCTTCCGTGGTCCATGCACCCGCGCTCGAGCGGACGACCGGGCGGGAGCCGCTCAAGAACGCGATCGAAGAGCTCGAGCGCCAGCGGATCCTCCAGGCGCTCAACGAGTGCGGAGGAAACCAGTCTCAGGCCGCCAAGCTTCTCGGGATGTCTCGCAAGACCTTCGTGAGACGCCTCGACCAGTACAACATCGCTCGGCCCCGGAAGGGTCGCGATGACGCCGACTAGCCGAGCACGAGCCGTGGAGCGCAGGGGAGCCATTCCCGAGAAGATCGGTCGCTACACGATCCTGTGCGAGCTCGGAGTCGGCGGCATGGCGACCGTTTACCTGGGACGATCGCGCGGCCTCGGCGACTTCGAGCGGCTGTTCGCGATCAAGATGATCCACGAGAACCTGTGCGAGTCGCCGGAGTTCGTGAGCCTTTTCCTCAACGAGGCCAGGATCGCGGCGCGCATCCATCACCCGCACGTCGTCCCGGTCTACGACATCGACATCGAGGACGGCCGCTACTACCTGAGCATGGACTACGTCAGCGGCGAGACGCTGCAGCTGGCGCTCCAGGCCACCTGGAACAACGACGTGGCCTTCCCGCTCGATGTGGCCGCCCACGTGGTCGCCTGCGCCTGCGAGGGCATTCACGCCGCGCACGAGCTGGAGGACGCCGACGGCGACTCCCTCGGCGTGGTTCATCGCGACGTGACACCGCAGAACATCATCCTCGGCTACGACGGCATCGTGCGGGTGATGGACTTCGGGATCGCGAAGGCGCTCGATCAGGTGTCCCTGACGCAGCCCGGGACGCTGCGCGGATCGGTGCCGTACATGGCGCCCGAGCAGGTCAATCATCAGCCGATCGATCGCCGCGCCGACGTGTTCGCGCTCGGTGTGGTCCTCTGGGAGATCACGGTCGGCAAGCGGTTGTTCGCGCACCACACGGCGATCGGGACGATCGCGCGGATCGTCGGGATGGAGATCCCGCGTCCCTCGACCGAGCGGGCCGGGTACCCGGATGTCCTCGAGCAGATCGTGATGAAGAGCCTCGAGCGCGATCCGGAGCGCCGCTACCAGACGGCCGAGGACATGGGCGAGGCCCTGCGGCGCTTCCTGGTGGCGAGCGGGATCTGCACCACCTCCACCACCATCCGCGGCTTCGTGGAGGATCGGTTCGGCGAGCGGCAGCGCGAGCGGCGCACGATGGAGCGGAGCGCGAGTAGCGTGCGCGCGGCGGGCGAGGTTTCGAGCATGCCGCTCGTCCGTGTGCCCAGCGATCTTCTCAGCTCCGTCCAGCCGCCTGCGGAGCCGATCGACGACCCGGCGATCGCGCGGCGGATCCGCGAGGTCAACGCGGTGCCCACGGTGATCCTCTCCAACGAGTTCGAGACCCAGCCGGCGACGGAGGTGACCCAGCTGCCGCGACCGAAGTCCGTGGCCCCGCAGCGCCCGCGCACGCTCAGCCGAAGTGCGTGGCGGATCTGGTCCGCGCTGGCCGGCGTGCTCCTCGCCGTGATCCTGCTGGCCGCCGGTGCCACGATCTGGCCCGACTCTCCGACGAGCTCGAGCGGAGATCCGGGCGACGAGGTCGACGTCCAGGAGGAGGCTGAGGACGACGCGTCGCTGCAGAGCGGCTCGGTCAGCATCACTGACATGGCGGGCGACGGCGGCAAGAAGGGCACGGTCGCGATCTACTTTCGCGTCATCCCGCCCTCCGCGAAGATCACCGTGAACGGCGAGCCCACCGAGTCGGACCTGGTGGTGCCGCGATCGCGATCGCGCTACACGATCCAGTTCTCGGAGCAGGGCTATCAACCGCAGGTGGTGACGGTGTCGGCGGAGGGCTCGCGCCTCATCGAGGCGAGCCTGAAGGCGATTCCGAAGGTGAAGAGGAGAGGGCGGAGACGGAAGCGTTAGCCGAGGCGGAGGCGCTTCCTTCGCGGCGGCCCGGGACCGGACTTCGTGATCTGCGCGCGCAGCATCCGCGTGCGGTCGACCGACACGCGGGCGCGCGGTGCGTGCGCGCGGCTCCAGACGACCGGGCGGGAGGGTCGTACGCGAGGCCGCTGCGTCTTGGTCATGCGGGTGAGCGGCGCCGGCGCCTCCATCTGGAGCACGAGCGGCTCCGGTGCGCGCCGATCGACGGGCTCGGGCGCCGCCTCGAAGAGCGAGGCGAGATAGGCGCAGAAGGTCACCCAGAGCTGCGTCAACAGGCTCGGTCCAGCGATCGGACGGGGCGGAAACATGACCGCCCATCGCGCCGTGGACGCCGTGCACGACTGGAGCGGCGGGAGCTCGACGCGGGGACGGATCCCCGGCTCATCGAGACGCCACGGATCCGATTCGGCGCGACCGCCGCGGATCCGTTCCAGCCATTCGGTGCGTTCTTCGACCGAGAGCTGGTACCAGCCTGCGGGGACGACCGACGTCGATCCACAGGTCGTGCACTTGCCGTGGTTGAGCTCGGGCGTCACGCCATCACAGTTGCCGCAGTGATAGGAGAGGCCGAACATCTGACGGGTCACATCGCAAAGAGGAGACCAACGCGTGACGGCTGCGCGGTCCGCGCAGAAAGTGGGGCGGCTGGCCCACCGTGGGTCAAGTCGGCCCAGACGCCCCCAAACCGGGCGCAGGCTGGGTTTCGTGCGCGAGCGCACCTCCTGCGACCCGGGGCCCTGGCGGGCGGGCCGCGCGTCCCGGTGTAGAGTCTTTCGCGTGTTTTCTGCGCGCGCGCTGGCTCCCATTCTCCTGACCCTCTTCCTCCTCGTGCCCTCGGCGGCCCACGCCGGGCACGGCCACCCCACCACGCCGATCTCGTTTCAGTCGGCGAGCTGCTTCAACGTCGACCTGTCCCAGTACCCGCGGATCACCTATTCGGGTCCCGACCAGCTCGACGTCGATCCGTTCGGCCCCTCGACCCTGCACTGGTTCATCACCGTGGACCTGACCGCGACAGGCCTCCGGTTCGTCCGCGGTGCCTTCGTCTTCCAGATCCAGCACACGCTGCTCTTCGGTGTGTACACCGGCTTCTCGGCCGACGTGGTCACGGGCGACTACGTCCTCGACTGGCGGTTCCTCGGCGGCACGCGCGGGCTGAGCCGCGCGTCCGGCACCGGGCAGACCCACGGCGTCGTGGACCTCGCCAGCTTCTGCGCCGAGTACGCGTTCGCCGGGACGCTCACCGGCGTATCGCATCACTGAGGACGCCGCGCGGACACTCGCGGACGTCCGACCGTCCGGGGGTGATCGGTCATACGCGGACGGGGGCGCGTGGCCTGCGGCTTGCCATCGAGCAGGCCGCCATGAACACCACCCTCCCGCTCCGCTTCGTCCCTCTGTTCCTCGCCTGCATCACCGGCTGCGCAGAGTGCGCGCCCGGCCGCGTCGGACAAGGTGCCGCGCGCCTGAGCGTCTTGACCGCCACCGCGGTGGTCCGGCTGGTCGAAGCGGACGACCGCTGCGGCTTCCAGAGCGAGTCCGTGCGGGCCGCGCCCGAGATCACCGGCGCGCCCGGCGAGGTCGGCACGGTGCGCTACCGGATCGAGCGCTGTCAGATCGTTCGCGATACGCCCGACGTCGACACCACCTGCAGCGGCGAAGAGACCACGGTCTCAGGGATGGTCGAGGTGACCGCCACCAAGACGGTCCGCGGGCTCCTCACCGGCGACGCGGCGAACCCGGTCCTGCCGGCGGACGACACGGCGGCGGAGTTCGCGGTGGAGCGCGCGTCGTTCGACCGCTTTCGCGTGGTGAAGGAGGGCGCGCCCGGTCATCTCGAGGTCTTCTCCGGCGAGCTCGCCTTCAACGCGAGGCCGCGTCTCGGCTCTGATACCAACGGCGTCTGCACCGTCGCCACCCCGAACGTCGCGGTCACGGACATCGAGTGGTCGGGCGCCGAGGGAAGGATCACGACGCCCGGCCGGAGCTTCGTGGTCGAGCTGCCCACATCGAGGTTCGAGGCGGCGATCGGAGATCTCGGCGACGGTCGTGAGAATTCGATCAGGGGCACGATCACCGTCTGGGACAGCGAGGTGACGATCGAGGGGCCGCTCGACGATGGTTACGATCGCGCGGACTGGATCGAGGGATGGAGCTGCGATCCCGAGCTCGCGCAGCCGGCCGGCTTCGCCTGTGCGCCGCCGCGGGCCCAGATCGCCGAGGGGAGCGCGCGCCTGACGATCAAGCTGCTGGGTGCGCTCACCTCCTTGATCAACGACGACGCGCGCTGCGGCTTCGCCTCGGGTCTGACGCCGCAGATCACCGGTGCCCCCGGGCGCGACGGTGGCAGCGGCCGCTACCAGGTGCGGGACTGCGTGCTCGACTTTCCCGAGCCGACGATCGTGTCGACCGACTGCCAGGGGAACCGGACGATGGTCCAGGGCCGCGCGCTGGTCAGCGCCGTGAGGACGGTCTCCGGCTGGGTGAGCGGCGATGCAAACGATCCGATCCTCCCCACCTCGCCCACGGCGGTGCGCGTGGAGCTGCAGGCGGACCTCGAGGGGCTGTCCGTCTTCGACGCCCCGGACGGCCCCCGCATCGAGGTGGAGCGCGGGCGGATCACGGGCGTGGCGCGGCCGAGGCTGGCGATCGACCGCGGCTCGGGCGCGTGCAGCATCCCGACGCCGGTCGTGTCGTTCTCGCAGATCCAGTGGTCCTCGGCGGTGGCGGTGCTGCACTCGGGCGCGCTCTCGGTGAGCGTGCCGATCAGCGACTCGCTCCTGGAAGCCGACAGCGGACCCGCCAACCGCCTCGGCGGAACGATCACCGCCTTCGGCGAGGCGTTCTCCCTCTCGGGCGATCTGGACCCGGAGTTCGATCCCGCGGCGTTCGCCGCCAGCTATCAGTCCTGCGATCCGGACCTGATCGTCGCCGAGCGCGACCAGGACTGCGCGCTCGAGTCGACGCTCGCGCTCGGTGCCGCCCGCGTGCTGGTGCTGACGACCGGCGCGCTGGTGGGCGCGACCAACGACAACGAGACCTGCGGCTTCAGCGATCCCGACCTCGAGCCCGAAGTGAACGGCGTGCCGCTCGGGACCGGGACCCTGACGCTCACCGCACAGGATTGCCAGGTGGCGCCGACCGCCGACAGCGACTGCATCGGCGATCGGACCGAGCTCGGCGGATTCGATCGAGGTCGACGCACGGCGCACCGTCGAGGGCATCCGGGTGGGCGTGCCGGTCATCCTGCCGCTCGACCTCGTCATCCCCACGCGGCCCGACGCGGTCGAGATCGAGCTCTCTCGCGTCGAGCTCGCCGGCGCCACCGTGAGCGCCCCCGGCGTCTTCGCGTCGTTCGATCACGGCGTGCTCTCGGGGCTGGTCCACCCGGTGCTGGCGCGCGACGACGGCCTGCTCGGCGCTTACCGAGTGGCCACGCCCGTCGCCTGGTTCGAGCGCCTGGCGGCCCGCGACGTCCCTCTCGCGATCGTCCGCGACGGCCGGACGATCCAGATCGCGCTCGACAGCGCCGAGCTGGAGGCGTTCAACGGCTCCTTCGACGGTCGCTCGAACTTCGTCCGCGGCACGGTGGTGCTCGGCGGGGTCACGGTCGAGATCGAGCCGACGGCGCTCGATCCGGACTTCGATCAGGCCACCTTCGACGCGAGCTATGCGTGCACCGAGTCGCTCGGCTCGCCGGTTCCATCCGAGTGAAGTAGGATCTTCTTTCGTTGGCCGACGAGACGCTGACCGCGCCGCCATTCGAGCGTGCTTTGCCGCGGGGCCCGCGCGTGCGACGTCTGACCGTGGTCCATCCACCCGAGGTGCGACAGTCGGTCTTCCTGCGCGGCGGCCGCATGGTGATCGGTCGAAAGCTCGGCTTCGACGCCCCGCCCATCGACGACCCGCGGCTCAGCCGGGAGCACTGCGCGATCGAGCCCGTGCAAGGGCACGACGTGCTCGCGATCCAGGATCTGGGCTCGAAGAACGGCACCTTTCTCGAGGGCCGGCGGATCGAGCGGGAGTACCTGGAGCCGGGCGCGGTCCTGCGCATGGGCGAGACGCTGCTGGTGTACTCGGAGGCACCCGATCCGCGCGACGACACGCGCACGCTCGCAGTGCCCCCGACCGAGTCCCTGGCGCTGGCGCTCCTCCACGTGCTCGCGGACTCGGTGGCGGCCAAGCCGTTGCCGGTGCTGCTCACTGGACCGACCGGTGCTGGCAAGGAGGTCCTGGCGCGACGACTCCACGAGAGCAGCGGCCGGCGCGGCCCGCTGGTCGCGGTGAACTGCGCCGCCTTCCCGCGCGAGCTGTTGGCCGGTGAGCTGTTCGGCCACGTCGCGGGCGCGTTCTCGGGAGCGCACGGCGATCGCGCAGGTCTGTTCGCGAGCGCCCACGGCGGCACGCTCTTTCTGGACGAGATCGGCGATCTCCCGCTCGAGCAGCAGCCGGCGCTGCTGCGCGCGCTCCAGGAGCGGCGCGTGCGGCCGCTGGGATCGGACGCGGAGATCGAGGTCGACGCGCGCGTCGTCTCCGCGACCAATCTCGACCTCGAGTCGCTCGCAGAGCGCGGGCAGTTCCGCGCGGACCTGATCGCGCGGCTCGCGCCGATCCGGCTGGTGTTGCCCGGTCTCTCCGAGCGGAAGGAGGAGATCCTCTCCCTGTGGACGGCGAGCATCGGTGGCCGAGGGCTCACACTCGACGCGGCCGAGGCGCTGCTTCGCTACGCGTGGCCCCGCAACGTGCGCGAGCTCCAGAGCGCAGCAGAGGAGGCGCGCTTGCTGGCCGGTGAAGGCACCACGCCGATCGATCGCCTCCACCTCCCGGAGCGCGTACGCGCGTTTGATCCGTCGGTCGGTGCGGTGGCGAACGGGCCGCCGGACCGGGACGTTCTCATCGAGGTCCTGACCGAGCATCGTGGAAATGTCGCCGAGGTCGCCCGCGTCCTCGGACAGACCCGCCAGACGGTCTACCGATGGATGTCCATCTACCGAATCACCGCCGCACAGTTCCGACAGCGCTGAGCCCGCGCGCGCTGGGCCGCGTCGGCAGGTTCGAGCTGATCCGCCCGATCGGCCGGGGCGGCATGGGTGTCGTCTACGAGGCGATCGATCTCGAGGACGAGCACCCGGTCGCGCTCAAGATGTTGCTCAACGTGACGCCCGGGCAGATCCATCGGCTGAAGAACGAGTTCCGCAGCCTGACGGGGCTGGTCCATCCCAACCTGGTCGCGTTCGAGGGCCTCTTCGCCGAGGACGGCGAGTGGTTCCTCACGATGGAGCTGGTCGGCGGGGTGGACCTCCGCGAGTGGGTCCGGCCGGCGTCCGAGCAGCACGCGCTCGATCTCCTGCCGGTGACGATCGACGAGCACGGCGCGCCCGACGAGTTCGAGATCGACGAGACCGTCACCAGCCAGGAGCGTCCGGAAGCGGAGAAGCGCCGGCCGTGTCGGCTCGATCGCCTGCGCCCGGCGATGATTCAGCTGGCGGTCGGCATCGAGGCCATCCATCGCGCCGGCAAGCTCCACCGCGACCTCAAGCCCTCCAACGTCCGCGTGACGCCGGAGGGGCGCCTCGTGATCCTCGACTTCGGCCTGGTCTCCGCGCTCGGCAGCATCGAGGAGTCGGACTCGCTGGCCGGCACGGCGCCGTACATGTCCCCCGAGCAGGCGGCGGGCGAGCCGCTCACCTTCGCCTCCGACTGGTACAGCTTCGGCGTGATGCTGTTCGAGGCCCTCACCGGACGGCGTCCCTTCGAGGGTACCCGGACGGCGATGCTCGTCGACAAGCAGACGCGCGCGGCCCCGCATCCGGCCGGCCTCGCCCCCGGCACGCCCGAGGATCTCGACCTCCCTGTGTGCCGAGCTGTTGGCGACGCGGCCGGAGGTGCGTCCGACCGGCGCCGAGGTCCTGGCACGCCTCGGCGTGCGCGCGCCCTCGATCTGGGTGCGCTCGGCGGACTCGGCGTTCGTCGGCCGTACGCGGGAGCTGGAGCGTCTCGATCGAAGCTTCCTCGCCCTGGATCGCGGATGCGGGACGGCGCTGTTCATCCACGGTCCCTCGGGCATGGGAAAGACCGCGCTGATCCAGCGCTTCCTGGCCCGGGTCGAGAGCCGCGGCGCGCTCGTCCTTCGCGGCCGCTGCTACGAGCGCGAGTCGCTCCCGTTCAAGGCGCTCGACAGCGTGGTCGATGCGCTCGCGACCTACCTCCGCTCGCTCCCGCCGCTGGCCCAGCAGAGCCTGATGCCCCGGCGCGTGCGCGCGCTGGCCCGCCTGTTCCCGGCCCTGCTCCAGGTGCCGGCGATCCAGGCCGCACCCCTCGAGCCTGCGGAGCCGGCGGATCCGCGCGAGCTGCGCCGGGTGGCGGTGTCGGCGTTCGTGAACGTGCTTCGCCGCCTCTCCGATCAGCACCGTCTGGTGGTGGCGATCGACGATCTCCAGTGGGGCGACGCCGACAGCGGCGATCTCATCGCGGAGCTCGTCGAGGATCTGCCGCCGCTGATGGTGCTCGGGAGCTTTCAGACCGACGACCGGGCCTCGAGTGAGCTGCTCGCGCGCGTCCATCAGAAGAACAGGCACTCGTTCGAGGAGATCGAGCTGGGCCCGCTCGACCAGGCGGAGGCGCGGACCCTGGCGCTGCGGCTCGTGCGCCCCGAGGCGGCCGGTCACGCGGATCTCATCGCCAGGGAGTCCGCCGGGATCCCGATGTTCGTCCACGAGCTGGTCCGCCACGCCGCCGGCCCGCCGTTGCCGCTCGACGAGGCCATCAGCCGCCGGATCGCCAAGCTCGATCCCAGCGCGCTCCGGATCCTCGAGGTGATCGCCACGGCGGGCCGCCCGATCGACGCGGAGCTCTGCAACGGAGTCCTCGGCGGCGAGGCGCGCCGTGCGATCGACACGCTGCGCGCCGCCCACCTGATCCGGGTGCGGGCCGGGATCCACGAGACGGGCCTCGAGACGTACCACGATCTGATCCGACGCTCGGTGCTGCGCGGCATGGCCACCGAGACGGTCCTCGACGTGCACCGACGACTGGCGCTCGCGCTCGAGGCCAGGTGCGCGCCGCCGGATCTCCTGGTCCATCACTGGCGCGCCGCCGGCGACCCGGTCCGGGCCGGTAAGCACGCGCTCGACGCCGCCCGCAAGGCGAGCGACGCGCTGGCCTTCGATCGCGCGGTCCACATGGTTCGGCTGGCGATCGAGCTGCTCGACGACGCGGGTGGCGCCGGTGGCTCGCTCTACACCGCGCTCGGGGACGCGTCGGCCAACGCGGGCCGCGCCCCCGAGGCGGCCCGAGCGCTCCTCGAGGCGGCCCGCCGGGGCGCGCCCGACGCCGTCTCGCTGCGGTCGCGTGCGGTACAGCTCCTCTTGACGAGCGGGCACGTCGAGCCGGGCCTGGCCGAGCTGGATCGCCTGTTGCGTTCGCTCGGGCTGGCCCCGCTCAAGGGGCGCCGCGGGCTCCCCCGCCTGGTGACGCGCCGGCTGGCCCTGCGGCTCGGCGGGGCGCGCCGCCGGACGCCGGCCGTCGCCGCCGCCCCCGCCGAGCTGGAGCGGATCGATGCCTGCTGGTCCGCCACCACCGGTCTGGCGCTGATCGACATGGTCCTCGCCGCCGACTTCCACGCGGAGAACCTGGCGCGGTCGGCGCGGGCGGGCGATCTCTATCGCTTCGCCCGTGCGCTCGGCATGGAGGCGGTGTTTCTGGGCGTGCTCGGCGGGCGGAGCACGCGTCGAGCGCAGCGCATCCTGGTGGAGTGCGGCGCGCTGGTGGCCGAGCTCGACCACGCGCACCTCGGCGGTCTGCTGGCGGCAGCGCGCGGGTTCGTCGCCATGAGCCGCGGCCGCTGGGCCGAGATGCTCGCAGAGGGCGAGCGGGCGGAGCAGATCCTGATCGAGCAGTGCACGGCGGTGATCTGGGAGCTCGACCTGGCGCGCACGCTCCAGCTCTGGGGTCTCTCCGCGCTGGGCCGCTTCGACGAGCTGTCGTCCCGCGCCTCCCCTCTGATCGCCGAGGCTGACGCCCGCGGCGATCGCTACGCCACCAACATGCTCCGCGCGTCTCCGATGGTGAGCCTCGCCTGGCTCGCCAAGGACGACCCGGCCCTCGCCCAGTCCTACCTCGACGACGAGTCGCGCCGATGGCCCAAGTCGCACTTCCTGCTCCAGCACTACTGGAGCTCCCGGGCGCGAGCCCAGATCGACCTCTACCGCGGCGACGCGATCGCCGCGTGGGAGAACTTCGAGGCCACCTGGCGTGTTCTCGTCCGCTCCGCGTTCCTCCGCGTCGCGCACCTCCGGCTCCAGGCCCGCAGCCTGCGGGCGCGCGCCGCCCTGGCCGCCGGCGTGGCGGCCGGCGATCGCGCGCTGCTGGCGGTCGCCGCCTCGGAGGCCCGGCGGATCGCCGCCGACGCGGGCGACACCGCCTGGGCCACCGCGATCGCGGATCGTATCGTCGGCCTGGTGGCCCTGGCCCGCGGCGACCCTCAGACCGCCACCGCCCGGCTGCTCCACTCCGAGGCCCTCTACGAGGATCTGGGCATGGAGGTCGAGGTCGCCGCCTCGAAGCGCCTGCGCGGCCGTCTCCTCGGCGGACCCGAGGGCGCGGCGATGATCGATGCGGCCGACGCGCGGATGCAGCGCGCCGGCATCGCCAACCCGGCGCCGTTCGCGGGCGCCCTCACGGGATGGCTGTGAGCCCGGATCAGGCGATGGGACGGGGAACGGTGCGGAGCCGGCCGCCCGCCGCGTCGTAGCGGGTCACGCCGCCGACGATCGTCTCGCGCACCTCGAGCGTCTTCGGATCGAGGATGACGAAGTCGGCGCGCCGCCCGGGCACGATCTCGCCTCGCTCCGAGAGGCCGGCCGCCTTGGCAGGCGTCGACGACGCCATCAACACCGCGTCCTCCGCCTCGATCCCCAGCATGCGCATTGTGGAGACGATGGCGCGGTCCATGGTGAGCGCGCTCCCGGCGAGCGTGTTGGTCCCCTCGACGGTGATGGCGCCGTCCTTCTTCTCCACGGCGATGTCGCCGAGCGTGTACTTTCCGTCGGGCATGCCCGCGGGCGGCGAGGCGTCGGTCACCAGCATCATCCGCTGCGGGCCGAGACGCCGGTAGAGGTCCCGGAGACGCTCGGGCTCGACGTGGACGCCGTCGGGGATCACTCCGGCCACCGTCTCCGGATGGTCGAGGATCGCGGTGAGCAGATCGCCGTCTAAGTCCTTCGGCATCGCGTTCGTGATGTGCGTGATCATCCGGAGCTCGCCGGCCAGCGCCCGCTCCATCTCTTCGCCGGTGGCGTTGGTGTGTCCGGCGCTCGGCGTCACCCCGTGCTCGCGGCTCATGCGGATCGCCTCGAGCGCGCCCGGGAGCTCGGGAGCGAGCGTGAGGATCCTGAGGCGCCCGTCGCCGGCCTCGATCATCGACTCGAGCTCTCGTAGATCGATCGGCCGGACCTGCTCGCTCGAGTGGGCGCCCCTGCGGGCGCGGTTGAGGTACGGGCCCTCGACGTGGAGCCCCGGGACGTCGGCGCCCGGCAGCCCCTCCACCCGATCGACGGCGTCGAAGGCGGCCTTCACCACGTCGAGCGGTGCCGACACCACTGTCGGGAGCACCGTGGTCACGCCTTGCTCCGGCGTTCGCAGCACCAGCGTGCGAAGCGCAGCGATGGGATCGCCGGCCACGTCGTCGCCGTAGGAGCCGTTGTTCTGGAGATCGACGAACCCGGGCGCGAGCAGTCCCTTCACGCGCCGCACCTCCCGGGGCAGCCGCTTCGGATCGGGGACGACGTGGGTGATCGTCCCATCCTCGATCACGATGAGCGCCGCCTTCGAGACGAACGTGCCGTCGCCCGCGGGCAGCAACACCCGCTCGCCGAAGATCGCCTCGTGCACCGTGCCCTCGCGGCCGCGCGGCCGGTACTCCGCCGGGAGCGCTTGGGCCAGGTGCTTTGCCGCCGCCCGGTCGAGGTAGACCTCCACGTTCGGGTGGCGATTCAAGAACGTCGCCGGGATCTGGTCCGTCACCTCTCCCTCGATCGCGCGCCGCACCACGGAAGCCTTGTGCTCGCCGGTCGCCATCAGCAGGACCCGGCGCGCCGAGAGGATGGTGGCGACGCCCATCGTGATCGCCTCCGTCGGAACGTGCTCGAGGCCGCCGAACGCCGCCGCCGCATCCTCGCGGGTCTGGTCCGCGAGCGTGACTCGCCGGGTGCGAGAGTCGCGCGTCGAGCCGGGCTCGTTGAAGCCGATGTGCCCGGTGGCCCCGATGCCGAGCAGCTGGAGATCGATCCCGCCCGCGTCCTGGATCGCCTGCTCGTACCCCTTCACCTCCTCGGCGATCTTCTCCGGCGGCACGTCGCCTCTGGGGATGTGCACGTTCTCAGGATCGATCCCGAGACCCGGGACGTCGAGCTTCGAGAAGAGGCGCTCCTGCATGTAGTGGTGATAGCTCTGGGGATCGTCGGGGCTGAGGCCGTAGTACTCGTCGAGGTTGAAGGTCTTGACCCGTGAGAAGTCGAGGCCCTCCTCGTGGTGCATGCGGATCAGCTCCCGGTAGACGGCGAGCGGCGTCGAGCCGGTGGCGAGGCCGAGCACCGCGCCGCCCGAATCGTGCTTCTCGCGGATGACCGCCGCGATCTCCTCGGCGACGCGCTTCGCCGTCTCGGAGGCGTCGTCGAGAGGAAAGACCGGAACGCCGAGCGGCCGGGTGAGGAATCGCTGCGCCTCACGGTTCCCTTGCCAGCGGAGCAGGTCGCGACCGAGCGCGGTCAGCTCACGCTCGAAGATCGAGACCCGGTGCAGCCCGCGATGCTCGTCGGGCGCGGGGAGCGTCTTGATGGAGACGTCGCCGAGTCCCTCGGCCGCCAGCGCGCGCCGCAGGAGCAGCTTGCTCCGGTTCATGTGGTAGCGCTCCGTGAGGAGGCTGACCTTCTCGACGCCGGCCTTGGCCAGGAGCGGCGCCACGAAGCTCGCGTTCTCCGAGGTGAGGCGGGCGGTCCGCTCCGTGACGATCCGATCGGCGGCGATCCCGTGGTCGACCAGCCACTGCTTCATCACGTCGGCCTCGTTTTCGTCGCTGTGAACCGCGTCGCCGCTGACGATCGCGATCGCCTCGGGATCGTCGTCGAGCTCTGCGATCGCTCCGGCCAGGCGGCGCTTGAGCTCGATCGTCGGCGTCGGTCGATCCGGTACGCCGAAGCCGAAGACCACGACGGCGTGACGGGCGCGCGGGATCTGGGAGAGCGCGAAGGCGCGCTCGCGCGCGGCCTCTTCGGCCCGGCTCGCACCACCGACGGCAGGCAGGGGGGACATCGCTTGGATTGTCGGCAAGTACACACCTTTCGTTGTGATGGATCCGACGGTCGAGGCGTCGGGTCCACGCTTCGGGCTTAATCGGCGGCGCGCGGGATTAATTGGCCGGAGCCCCCAGCGGTGGCGTACCAACGCATGCCATGGTCTCCCGTCGTCTCGCCGCCCTGTTCCTCGTGATCCTCACCGCCGGCGCCTGCGCCGAGGCGGGCGACGACGGGGGCGTGGACGCGGCCGCCACACCGGACGCGGGTTCGACCGACGTCGGCGTCGAGGGTCCCTGCCAGATCGAGGCGCCAGCGGAGCTCGCCCTCGCCGTCGGCGCGCTCGAGACCGTCACGCTCTCGGGCGAAGGGTGGAGCGAGGTCGGCGTCCGCGCGCCTGCCGGCTGGCGGTTCTCGCTCGACAATCACACCCTCGCGCTCCGCGCGCCCTACGTCACCGGCTCGGCCGCGACCCCGCTGACGATCACCGCGACGTGCGGTGTCGACCGGACCGCCGAGGCGGTCATCTCCCTCTCGGCGGCGCCCCTCGAGTTCACCCAAATCAGGCCCTGGACGCCGGACGTCGACGGCCCACTCGGGCGCGAGTACTTCTCGATGTGGATCGATCCGGTGGATGCCGACCGGCTCTGGGTCTTCGGCGGCTTTCACTACGTGCCGGCCCAGTTCACCCCCTCCCACGACGTCTGGTCGCTCGACCTCGAAGGCGAGACCTGGACGCGCCACGATGACGGTCCGCTGACGGGCCTCCCGGGCGGCACCGTCGCCCGCACACCCGACGGTCGCATGCTCCGCTACGGCGGGCTCAACAGCGGCGAGCTGGCCGGGACTCGCGACACACCGTTCGAGCTCCTCTCGATCGACACCAGCACCTCGGGCCTCGTCTTCGCCGACGCGCCGGTGGAGCCGGTGCAGGCAATCGGCGACTACCAGCCGGCGTTCTTCTTCCACCCGCGCACCGGCAAGTTCTACGCGACCTGCGGGATCAACGACGGCGAGGGCGCGCACAGCCGCGTCCGGAGCTACGATCCGGCGACCCATCGCTGGGAGGAGGAGGTCGTCGAGGGCGACGTCCCGCCCGGACGCACGGGACAGTTCTGGGCCTACGACGAGCCGACCGATCGACTGATCGTGTTCTCTGGCGAAGGCAACCCGCAGACCGCGGCCTGTAGCAATTGCCTCGACGATACCTGGGCGCTCGAGCTCTCCGCGGTGCCGCTCCGCTGGACGCGGCTCGCCGAGTCGGCCGGTGAGATCGGCCGGAGGAACGGCGCCTACGTGCTCGATCCGATCGCGCACCGGCTCCTGGTCTGGGGCGGTACCAACAACGGTCGCACCACGGCGCCGGGGCTGTGGGCGCTCGATCTGACGCCGGGCGAGGAGGCGTGGTACCGCGTGCCGACGCTGGGCGGAGCGCCGGTGCGGACCTCGGGGGGCGCGGTGTTCGATGCGCCCAGGCGGCGGGCGCTGTTCGGCTTCGGCAACGGAGACTCGGGCGTCAACACCGACCTGTGGGCGCTGGGCCTGTAGCGTTCGGATCGATCAGATGAGCAGGACGCGCTGGTCCGGGCTCAAGAGGTATGCGCTGCCGCGCGTGACGAGCAGGTCGCGAAGGCCGAGGTTGCGCAAGGTGGCGATGGCGACACGTACCCGGTTCTTGGCGGCGGACTCGATGATCTTCTCGTCGGGCCACGCCGCGCCGCACAGCTCGCCGGGCGAGAGGGCGCGACCGGGCTCCTCGATGCGCGCCAGCACCAGCGCCGCCACCATCCGCTTGAGCGGCTCGCGCTTCTCCAGATCGACCCGCTCCGCGCCGGGGAGCTCGAAGAAGGCGCCCGAGCGCTCGAGCACGATCGTGTGGGGAGGCGGGCCGAAGCGCGCCAGCGCCCGCTCGACGAGCTGGGCGGCCAGCCGGGTGTAGTCGTCGCTCTCGGCGGTGGCGGCGGCGCTCGCCAGCGCGGCCTGCGCCGCCTCTTTGGCCGCGGGCCCTTCCTCCAGCTCGATCACGGCCGCGTGGAGCTGGAGGACCGAAGCGCGCGGCCCCTCGGGCGGCATCCGGGCGCGTGCGTCGTCGAGCAGGCCGCGCGCGCGTTCGAGGTGGCTGCTCTTGGCGGCGACCACCGCCAGCGCGCTGGTCGCGATCGCCTCGATGTCCGGGCTCTCGACGGTCTCGAGCGCGCCGAGCGCGGCGGTGAGCTGGGCCTCGGCGGCGAGCCACTCGCCCTGGTCGAGCAACAGGAGCCCTCGATCCATGCGGACCACCGCTTCGAACTGACAATCGCCGATGAGCCGCAGATCCTCGAGCGCGCGCTGGTAGTACGACTGGGCCAGCGACAGACGGCCGCGTCGTCGCTCGAGGTTGCCGAGATAGCCGAGCACGATGCCGCGCACGTCGCGGTGTCCGAGCGCCTCCTGGATCGCGAGCGCCTCCTGGTACGCGGTCTCGGCGTCCTCCAGCGCGCCGAGGTCCTGGCGCAGGAAGCCGATGCAGGCGAGGACGCGTCCGGCGCCGTCGCGATCGTGCGCGGCCTCTGCGATCGCGAGCGCCTCGTCGTACCTTCGTCCCGCCTCTTCGCGCTCGCCCGCCATGTGGAGCGCGACCCCGACCTCGGTGTGGAGCAGGCAACGCACGCGCGGTGAGAGCGCCGGGCGGGCGCAGCGGAGGGTCGAGCGACCCCGACGGACCGCCCGTGCGATGTCGCCGTGCATATAGGCGAAGGTCACGGCGAAGGTCGCCACCTCGAAGCGTAGGTTGGGATCGACCGCGCGCCGGGCCAGCTTCCGGGCGGCGACGAGAATCGCGCCGGGCTCCGCGCGCATCGCCGCTGCAATCGCGGGCGCGCGCACCGGCCAGGCGGAGGCGCGCTTCCCGCTCGGGGGCGAGCGGATCCGGCGCCCCGCCGATCCGGTCGAGGAGCGAGAGCAGCGCCGGGGCCGGTTCGGAGGCCGTCAGGAGCGCCTCCATCGCCAGGACGGCGCGAGCGCGCTCGTCGGCCCCGAGGCGCTCCGAGGAGACGACCGCCAGCAGGTTGTCGCGCTCCACGGCCACGCGCTCGGGCGCCGACTCCGCCAGGTCGAGATAGTGCGCGGCGTGCCGGCGGGCCGCCAGCGCGCTGGCGCCGAGCTCCTCGAGCCGTTCACAGGCGTACGAACGGATCGTCTCGTACATGTCGAAGCGAACGTCGCCGCCGGTGAGCCGCCGGATCAGCCACGACTTCTGGTGGAGGTCGTCGACCGCCGAGACGACCGCGTGACCGGCCATCCGGTCGGCCAGCACGGCTTCGGCCGCCCCGATCTCGAAGCCGCCTTCGAAGACGGAGAGGAACGCGAGCACCTGCTGCGCCGAGGTGCTCAGGAGCTCGTGGGAAGCGTCGAGCGCCGCGCGCAGCGTGCGGTGGCGCCGATCGAGGTCCCGCCGCCCGGAGACCAAGAGGTCGAGCCGCCGGTGGAGCTTCGACGAGAACACCGCGGCCGACATGACGCCGAGGCGGGAACCGGCCAACTCCAGCGCCAGCGGGATCCCTTCGAGGTCGCGGGCAATCTGATGGAGCAGGCGGCGCTCGTCGTCGTCCGGCGCCGCGCCGCCGCGGGCCCCCACGGTTCGATCGAGGAGCATCTCGGCGCCCGGCTCGTCCGGGAGAGGCCCGAGCTCCAGCACCACCTCCCCGGCGGTGCCCAGCGCCTCTCGGCTGGTCACGAGCAGGGGGACCGCGGCCGCCAGCGGACCGGCGAGCTCCGCCACCTCGTCGAGCACGACCTCGGCGTTGTCGAGGATCAGGAGCGGCGCGCCGGCGAGCCCTTCGATCACCCGGCGCAGCGTGCGCGTCCTCGAGGTCCCCGGTCGCAGATCGAGCACGCGGGCGATCGCGGAGAGGACCGACGAGGTCCCGCGCACCCGCGAGAGCGGGACCAACGTCGGCGGCGGCGTGGCCTGCCGGAGATGCTCCTCGGCGAGGCGCGTCTTCCCCATCCCGCCCGGGCCGACGATGGTGACCAGGCGGGCCCCGGCCGCGAAGGCATCGACGAGACGCCCGAGCTCCCAATCGCGTCCGAAGAAGCGGCGCACTCCGGGAATCCTCGTGCGGGCCGCGCTCGGCTGCAATCCGGTCCCCCGCCGAGTACAGTGGCCCGCGCGCCATGCGCTCGAGATCCCCTGGTGTTCGTCGGACGCAGCCTGGAGCAGGCCCACATCGCGGAGAAGCTGGCGCGGGGGGCGCGGCTGATCACGATCCTGGGCCCGGGCGGTATCGGTAAGACCCGGCTGGCGCTGGAGGCGGCGCGGGGTACGGGCGCCCGCTTCTGCGACCTCTCGTCCGCGTCGAGCCCCTTCGACCTGCTGCTGGTGGTGGCCGCGATGCTCGAGACCGACCTGGGATCGATCGAGGACGAGCAGGCCGCCACCGCGATGCTCAGCGGAGTGCTCGAGCGACGCGGCGAGCTCGTCATCCTCGACAACTTCGAGCAGCTCCTCCCCGAGGGGGCTCGGGTGATCGAGTCGTGGCTGTCGTCGACCTCATCGCCCCGCTTCCTGATCACATCACGTGCGCCGCTTCGCACGTCGGTCGAGGAGCGGCTCGAGCTCCCGCCGCTGACCGAGGAGGAGGGCGCGACGCTGTTCCGGTCGCGCTGCGGGGCGCTCGGTCTCCCGCCGGCTGCCGTCGGCCCCGAGCAGGACGCGATCGCCGAGATCGTACGCCGGCTCGACGGCATCCCCCTCGCGATCGAGCTGGCCGCGGCGCGCGCTCCCTTGCTCGGGCCGCGTCGAATCCTGGCGCGGCTGGACCAGCTGGGCCCGGCGTCGCGCGACCGGCCCGAGCGGCAGGCGACCCTGGAGAAGACCATCGCGTGGTCGTGGGGCATGCTCGACGACGCGGAGCGACAGGCGCTGGCCGAGACCGCGGTCTTCGTCGGGACGTTCAGCGTCGAGGCCTGCGAGGCGGTGCTCGGGCCCACGCTGGCGGGGCGGCCCACGCTCGAGCTGCTCCACGGGCTCCGCGAGAAGTCGCTGCTTCGGATCGTCGGGGGCGCGTCGCCTGGCGTTCGCCGGCTCCGTCACTTCGAGATCGTCCGCATCTTCGCGTCGGCCCGGCTCGACGAGCTCGGCACGGCGGAGCTCGTCGCCCGCCGACATGCCGTCCACTACCTCGCGGTCGTCGAGCGCCTCGCCGAAGAGCTGAATGGACCCGAGGGGGCGCTCGCCCAGGCCGACTTCGCGGCGGAGCTCGACAACGTCTGGGCGGCCGAGCGCCGCGTCTTCGACTCTGAGCCGGCGATCGCGGCCCGGATCCTGCTCGCTGCGCAGGCGGTCCTGATCCTTCGTGGACCGTTCGCGGGCGGCCTCGAGATGGCGACGCGCGCGCTCGACGCGGCCGTCCGCTCCGGCGATCCGCTGCTCATGGTCGCCGCGCATGTGGCCCGGGCCGAGGTGCTGGTGTTCCAGCGAAGGCACGCCGAGGCTGACGGCGACCTGAAGGCGGCGCTGGCCGGCGCGACCGCAGCCGGGGCCGATCGACTGCGGGGCCAGGCGATCCGGTGGATCGGGATCGTCGCGCGCGAGGATGGGCGGGTCGAAGAGGCGGAGCGCGCGCTCGAGGAGGCCCTCTCGATCAGTCGCACCATCGGCGATCGGCTGCTCGAGGCGCGCGCGCTCAGCAATCTGGGGACGCTGCGCCGGTTCCAGCTGCGCGACGAAGAGGCCGTCGAGCTGTATGACCGGGCGCTGGCTGGGCACCAGGCGCTCCGCAACGCCCAGGGCGAGATCGTCGTGCTCGGCAACATCGGCCACCTGCACGCCGCGAGCGGTCGGCTGCGCGCAGCGGTGGCCGCGTACCGGGAGGCGCTCGAGCACCAGCCCGACCGCGTCGATCGACGCTCGGAGGCGATCATCATGGCGCACCTGGGCGGGGTGGAGGCGCGGCTGGGCCAGCTCGATCCGGCGGGCGAACACGAGGAGCGGGCGCTCAGGACCTTCGAGGAGCTCGGCGACGGGCCGATGGAGGCGCTGGTCTCGGCCCAGCTGGGCACGATCGCGGCTGCGCGCCACGACCTCGAGGCGGCGAGCCGGTGGTTCACGCGATCGCGCCGGATCTCGATGGCGTTCTCGTCATCCGGGTGGCGGGTCGCCTGCGAGGTCCTCGAGGGCCTGCTCGACGTCGCTCGGGCCGACACCGCGATGAGGCAAGGCGATAAGGAGGAGGCGGCGGCGCACCTCGATCGTGCGCGGAAGGCGCTGGCCTCTGCGCGCGACGGCATGGAGATCGGCACGGTTCACTCCGAGCACGTGCGCCAGGCGGTCGAGCGTCTCCAGGCGGCGCTCGAGCACGGGGTCCCCGAGGCGAGCCCGTCGAAGCCGGCCCTGACGATCGCGGCGGATGGGAGCTGGTTCTCGGTCGAATCGGAGGCGCCCGTCGATCTCTCGCGCCGGGGCCCGCTGGCCCGGCTGCTCCGGCGACTCCTCGAGCGTCGCCTGGCGGCGCCGGACGAGGTGGTCACTTTGGACGAGCTGCTGGAAGCGGGGTGGACGGGGGAGCGTGTCCTCCCCGAGGCCGGCCGGGCGCGCGTCTATTCGGCGATCCGCGCACTCCGGCGTTTCGGTCTCGAGCAGGTGCTCATCACGCGCGACGGCGGATATCTGCTCCATCCGGCCGCGCTCGTGACGCGCGCCTGAGCGTTGAAGGCGCCTGAAACCGTCTGCACGCGTTGAAATGATCTGAAGGCTGGCGGCCCGCGGTCCCCAGGCCCGGTCCGCTCGCGTATCGGGGTCGCATGCGCGAGGCCCGCCAGCGGAGCGCCCCGTGGCGCCGACTGCGACCGCTCTCCCAGGAGCTGGTCCAGACCGATGCCGTCGTCCGCGCCCGCCTGATCGAGGCGATGCAGCTCCCCTCCGAGCTGATCAAGCCGCGCATCCGCTTGTTGCCCCCCCGACTGGAGCCGCGCGACGGATCCGAGCCCGAGTGGTGGGTCCGGCTGAGCACGCTGTTTCGCGCGCGCGCACGGCGCTCCGAATCGATCCTCGAGGGCACCGAGCACGCGGAGGCGCTGGGCTTCCTCGAGCCGCTCCTGCAACCGTCGCTGCGCGAGCTGCGGCGCAACCTCATGCCGCACGCAGCGCTTCTGGAGGATCCGAAGGCGCTGGCGACGCGGTGCCTGGTCGACACGATGCCCGCGCTCGCCGAGCTGTTGGGCGAGATGCGCCCCCCGCCGGTGGCGGACGAGGCGTTCTTCGAGGCCTACCCGGTGCTCGGACGCCAGCTGATCGATCGGCTCGAATCAGGCGGTCGAGACGGCCTCGGAGGCGGTCCGGAAGAGCGCGGGCGCCCGGGCGCGGCTCGGGGAGGTCTTCGGGCTCGCCCGCGACGCTCGGATCGCCGCCATCGAGCTGGGCCACGGCGCGCGTCACGACGGGGGTCGCACCGTGGCGCGCCTGGCGTTCACCGACGGCGTCGAGCTCGCGTTCAAGCCCAGGCCGATCGCCGTCGAGGCCGCCTTCCAGGAGGCGGTCGGGTGGCTCGAGTCCCGCACCGGGATCTCGTTCCGGTCGGTGCGGATCCTCGAGGGCGCGGGCCACGGCTGGATGGAGTGGGTCCGACCCGATCCTCCGGTGGAGGACCGCGCGGTTCGGGGCTTCTTCCGGCGACAGGGCGCGCTGCTGGCACTCTCGTACGCGCTCGAGATCGCGCACCTCGACGAGGAGCCCGTGATCGCGGCGGGGGAGCACCCGGTCCACGTCGACGTCGAGGCCGTGCGAAACGGATCGCTCGGCGAGCCGGACGATCCCACGCGCGCGCTCCTCGACGACTCCGTGCTCTCGGTCGGGATCCTCGGCCAGCGACCGCCGGCGGATCCGCATCGGGAGCACCTGGTCGCCGGCTTTCAGGAGGGATACCGGACCATCGCCGTCGATCCCGAGCGCTTCATCCGGGAGGTGCTCGATCGGGTCCTCGTCCTCGCGCGGCGGCGCATCGTACGCCCCACGGCCGAGTACCTCGCCGAGCTGGCGGCGTCCCAGCAGCCCGAGCTGCTGCGCGACACGGTGTCGCGCGAGATCCACTTCAACCGGCTCTGGCGGAGCACGTCGGACCACCCCGCGCTCGCCCAGCGCGTCCCGGCGGAGATCGCGGCGCTCGTCGCGGGCGACGTCCCGCGGTTCGGCGCCGAGGCCCCCGCGACCTCCGATGCGCAACGCGCGCGCGACCGCATCCGCGCGTTCGGCGGCGTCCACGTCCGTCGCCAGTGCTGGATGATCGAGAGCGCGCTCTCGATCTCGGCCGATCCTCCCCGACGACCGCGCCGCGCCGCCGACGCCGTCGGAGCCGATCCGCTCGAGGAGAGCAGGGCGATCGCCGAGCGGCTCCTCGACGATGCCGCGCCCAGCGAGCACGGCCCGTCCTGGCCGGTGGCGAGGGTCGGGGCCGACGGACGGGTGAGCGCGATCGAGCCGATGCGTCCGGACGTGTACGACGGCTGGGCCGGCGTCGCGCTCCTGATGGCGCAGCTGGCCCGCGTCACCGGCGCACCCCGCTTCGCCGGTGCCGCCGGCGCGCTGATCCGGCGCGCCGAGTCGGTCGTCGCCGAGGGGAGCGCCGCGGGCGGCGGCTACTTCGGTGACGCGAGCCTCTGTTTCTTGCTGGCCGCGTTCGACGCGCTCGAGGGCGCCGCCGATCGGCTCCGGCTGGTGAGGCGGGCCGCCGAGCGCGCCGCCGCGCCGGCGACCGCGGACGGTCTCGACCTCCTCACCGGCGCCGCAGGAACGCTGGTCGTGATGGCGCGACTATACGAGCTCTATCGGGAGCCCTCGCTGCTCGAGCTGGGCGACACGCTCGCGGGCTGGCTCTTCGCCGCCGCCAAGGAGACGACCGACGGCCTGCGCTGGTCGACGCACTCGAACGTCGAGTCCTGCTGCGGCTTTGCGCACGGCGCCGCCGGCATCGCCTGGGCCTTCCAGCGGTGGGCTCGTGCGTCCGGCGACCCGCGGCACCTCGAGACCGCAGAGCGCGGCTTTCGGTTCGTACGCTCGGTGGTGAGCGCTGAGAGAAGCGGGCAACCGAGCTGGTGTCACGGCGCACCCGGCGTCGCGATCGCCCTGATGTCGGACGGCCGGATCGACGATGACCGAGACGCCGCGATCGCGCGGCGCGCCGTCGAGTCGGTGCTCGCGCGGGAGCCGGGCGAAGACCACTCGTTGTGCCACGGCGATCTCGGCGACCTCGAGCTGGCGCGCCGTCTCGCGAGGGTGCTGGCCGATACCCGCCTGGGCCGGAGTGTCGAGCAGGCGACCGCGCGGAGCGTCGCGCGCGGCATCCAGGATGGATGGCGATCGGGCCACCGCTCGGGGCTGACCTCCTTCGGCTTGATGACCGGCCTCGCCGGCGTGGCGTACGGCCTGCTTCAGCTCGCCGATCCGTCGGTGCCCTCGATGCTGACGCTCGAGTTGCCCGGCGCTAGGAGCGTGTAGCGCGTAAGCGCTCACGCGACCCCGGTCCGGGTCCCGGTCCCGGTCCGGGTCCCGATCTGAAGAAGGCTGCCTTGAGTCAGACGCTCGCGACGGTCGCGAGCTTCGATCGGTAGAGCTTGAGCAGGTTGTGGGTGAGGCAGACGAGCGTCCACTCGGCTCGTACCTTGAAGAAGGAGCGTAGCGAGAACCGGCGGAATCCTCGTGCCCCTTTGATCTGTCCGAGCGCCGGTTCGACGATACTCTTCCTGCGGGCGTAGACCGCCTTGCCGTCGCGCGTTTGCAACTTGTCTCGCATTCGCTTGCGAGCGAGCGAGGTCTCGATCGCGCTCAGCTCTACCTCATCGACGACGTCCAAGACGAAGTACGCGAGATGATTTTCTGGGAGCCACTCGAGAGGGGACGGCGGGAGCAAGAACGATTGTCTCGGAGTCCAAGAACGGTATTGCTTCGCCACGAAACCATGGGATCAAGTCCAGGCGTCGAAGTCGATCCGCCCAACGATCGATTCCAGACGAAACGACCTCCAAGAACTTCTGCTGGTCAAAGTGGACGAGCTACCGCAAGCTAGCTTGCATGGTCACTTTCGATCACGAGAAGCTCGAGGTCTACCAGCTCGCCGTCGAGTATGCCGACATCGCTGAAGAGATCGCACAAGAACTGCAACCCGGTCACGCTCACGTCCGCGATCAGCTTCGGCGGGCATCCGATTCCATCGTGAACAACACCGCCGAGGGCGCCGGAGAGTTCAATCCACCTGAGAAGGCTCGCTCCTACCGGATGGCACTTCGCTCTGGCGCCGAAAGCGCCGCCTCACTCCACACCTGCTCGAGGCGCCGACTCGCCAACGAGCAGAAGGTCCAAGCCGCCAGAGCCAAGCTCAAGCGCGTTGTCGAGATGCTCACGCGCCTCATCAAGTCGATGAACGCACGCCGGGCTGCATGATCGCCATCGGGACCGGGACCGGGACCGGGACCCGGACCGGGCTCGCGGTAGCGCTACGCGCTACACGCTCCTAGGAGACTTGCTCCAAGAGGATCGTGACAAATGCACGACTTTGGGTGCTTCGGGCGACCGCTGGGGCTCGCAGTTTTCAGGTGCCCGCTCATACTAGCGGAACCAGATGTGACGGCGCACCCGAAAGCGCGTACGTCGCCGCGCCCACCGGCGCTCCGCCCGGGTGATGACGCCGTCTCGGTTCAGGTCCTCGCGAGCGTAGATCCGCTGGACGGGGCGGCGTTCGAACGTCTGCTCGTGCGTCCGACGTTCCGCGCGCTCGTGCCGCGGCGCCGCCATCGCGGTGCCGCTGGCGGCGAAGAGCCCGAGTCCGAGCACGACCCCGAGAATCCGTTTGAGTCTCATATCAGTCCTCCTGCTCATGAAGACGCAGCGGCCTCCGGATCTGTTCTGTCCTTCACAATTCTTTAGGCGTCAGCGTTTCGCTGGAACGGTGGTGTGCGCAGCGCTGGCGCCGGCGCGACGTGTGACGTATGCCGCGTGCGATCGTCATCGCAGATCATCCACCGCGATGAACGCGGGGTTCGCCTGGGCGTGGAGTCTCTCGCTCTTGATCGGCTGCGGCGGTGCGTCGGCGCCCATCGAGACGCCGATCTATGCCGTGAGCACGTTCGATCTCGGTCGGCCCAACCCCGACGAGTCGAAGATCGTCGCGGGCCTCAACCTCGACGATCGTGTCAGCGACTCCGATGACGCGAGCACCTGCAAGAAGGCCGACTTCACCTCGCCCGGGCCCGACTTCGAGCGCGGCGTCGACAACCAGTTCGGGCCGCTCTTGGACCTGGCGCCCTCCGATCCCACGGCCGCCGTCGCGCCGGCGATCGCGAGCGGGGCCTTCCTGATCCAGATTCGACTCGGCGAGGTCGAAGATCTCGAGAACGACGGCCGGGTGTCGGTCGAGCTCGACGTCGCCCAGCCGGAGGGGGTGTTTCGTCTCTCCGGCGAGATTCACGACGGCCGGCTGGAGGCGACCGGCGATCTGCTCGCCTTCGATCTGCCGGTCACCGACGCCGGCGGCGCCGACGCGACGATGCCGATGCGCCTGACCGACCCACGCATCCGTATGACTGTAACCCCCGACGCGATCCGCTCCGGGGTGCTGGGCGGAGCGATGAGCGTGGACGAAGCGATCGCCGGAGCCCTGGTGCTCGACTTCGCCCCGGAGGATGCGCTCCAGCTGGTGCTCGGCGGCAGCGCCGATCTGGATCCCGACGACCAGGGCAACTGCCGGAGGATCTCCTCCGGCTTCGTGTTCGAGGCCACGGCGACCTCGGAGGAGATGAGATGAAGATCTGGATCGGGCTCGGCTTGATGTTCGCGATCGGCTGCACGACCGCGGACACGCAGACCCCCACCGACACGCTGGCGGTGGTCGACTCCGGCGAGACGCCCGACAAGGACTCCGGGATCGCGGCTGACAGCGGCGCCATGGCCGACGACAGCGGGATGGTCACCGACAGCGGGGCCGCCGGCGACAGCGGCCTGGCCACCGACTCGGGCCCCCCCGGCGACGGTGGCGAGCAGGCCGACGGCGGGGAGGTCGCCGACGGAGGCGAGGTCGCCGACGGAGGGATGATGGGCGCGTGCACCAACCCGGCCGACCAGATGATCCACGATACCACCGACGTCTCCGCAGGTGTCGAGACCTGCGCCGGCAACTGCTTCGGCGGGCCGACCTGCACGCGCAACTGCATCATGAACGACATCGGGCTCTCAGCCGACTGCACCGAGTGTTACGTCGAGGTCACCTCGTGCACGATCAGGAACTGCCTCAGCGAGTGCGCCGGCATGGACTCGGCCGCGTGCGAGCAGTGCCGCGATGACAGCGGCTGCACGGCGGCGTTCCTCACCTGCGCCGGCTTTTGAGCTCAGCTCCCCACGCGTTCGTTGACCAGCGCGCTCATCGTGGCGATGTCGAACGGCTTCTCGACACGCGCGTTGTCGAGGCCGTCGAGGAAGTCTCGGACCTCCGGGTTGAAAACGTCGCCCGTCAGAAAGATCACGCGTTTCGCCTGATCCGGAGCCGAGCTCGCGAGCTCGCGATAGAACGTCATACCGTTCAGAGACGGCATCATGACGTCGCACAGGATCACGTCGAAGCGCTGGCCCGCCCGCAACATCTCGAGGGCCGCGTGTGCGTCGCTCGTCCCGGTCACCTCGTGCTCCGCGCTCAGGAACCGCCGCATCACGGACACGATGGCGGGCTCGTCGTCGATCACGAGGATCCGCCCTCGCTTACCAGCATACGTTCGAGGACGGCGCGGGATGGCCGCGGGGGATGGCTCCTCCGCGGCCGCCGGTAGGGCCACCGCGAAGATGGTACCCACGCCGATCTTGCTCTCCACCGAGATCTCGCCGCCGTGTGCCTCGACGATGCGGTGGCAGATCGTGAGTCCGAGACCGGTGCCCTCGCCGATCGCCTTGGTGGTGAAGAAGGGGGTGAACAGCCGTCTCAACACCTCGGGAGGCATCCCGCAGCCGGTGTCCTCGATCGTCGCCGTGGCGCGCCCGCGGGCGTCGGTCGAGGTCGTCACCCGGATCTCGCTCGGCTCGGCCTGTCCTTCCGGGATCGCGTGCGCGGCGTTGACCAGCAGGTTGAGGAAGAGCTGGCCGAGGCGCGACTCGTTTCCGAGGACGAGGGGCGCCTTGCCGTAGCGTGTCACCACCTGGGCCTTGTGCCGGATCTCGTTCTCCGCGAGCCGCAGCGACGAGTCGAGGACGCGCTCGAGATCGACCGGCCTCTTCTCCTCCTCGTCGCCGCGGGAGAACACGCGTAGATCGCGGGCGATCTCGCGGATCCGCGCTGCGGCCTCGCGCGCGTCCCCGAGGTCACCCATGATCTCGGTGATCTCCGGTCGCGGCTCGTCGGTCTGGAGGAAGCGAAGTTGGCGGAGACCGAGATCGAGATGAGCTAGCAACGCGGAGAGCGGATTGTTGATCTCGTGCGCGACGCCTGCCGCCAGCATGCCGAGCGACGCCATCCGGTCCGAAAGCGCCAGCTGATCCTGGAGGCGGCGCTGGCCAGTGATGTCGCGTCCGACGCCCACGACCCCGGTGACCGCCCCCTCCGGAGAGCGGATCGGCGAGAGCGACGTCTGGAAGAAGCGCTCCCCGGCCGCGTCCGGCGCCGACCACTCGTAGAGCACGCGCTGCTGTCCGGAGAACGCCGCCTCGATCGCGGTCTCATGGGCCTCGGCCGCGTCGGGTCCCAGAATCTCGCGGGTGGTTCGGCCGAGAAAATGTGCGGGCGTCAGCCCGAAGTGCTCGACCCACCGACCGAAGACGCCGTCGTGGCGGCGCTCGGCGTCGAGGGTGTAGACGATGTCGTCCATCGACTCGACCAGCGTCTTGAAGCGCGCGTGGCTCTCGTGACGATCTGCGGCCTCCCGTAACAGCCGGTCGATCGCCGGGAGGAGCCGGGCCAGGCGCTCCTTGAGCAGAAAGTCGTGGGCCCCGGCGTGCAACGCCTGCGCGGCGGTGTCTTCGCCGATGGTGCCCGAGACGATGATGAACGGGACGTCGAGCCCGGTGTTCTTCACCAGCGCGAGCGCCTCGAGCGCGCTGAATCGGGGCATCGACCAGTCGGAGAGGATCAAGTCCCATGTCGCCGAGACCAGCGCGGCGCGCAGTTCCTCGGCGGTCTGGACGCGGAATGGCTCGACCCGGTATCCACCGCGGCGGATCTCGAACAGGATGAGCTCGGCGTCCTCCGCCGAGTCCTCCACCATCAACAGTCGCAGCCGTGCGCCCAGGGTCTCTCGGCTATAGCGCACCGCCCGGGTCGCGGCATGGGAACCAGACCCCATGCCCGGGGCGGTGCAGTGACTCGGATCCCTCGAATGGAGATCGACACCACCGCCGCTCGTCGCCTCGCGCTCGTCCGCGCCGGCCTCCTCAAGCCGCAGCTCACCGACCTGCCGCGATCCGGTCGCGGGAGCGCCGCCCGCGCCAACGCGCATCGCATCATTGCCCGCTTCGGCTACCTCCAGCTCGACACCGTCTCGATCGCGGGCGCGCGCAGCCATGCGCTGGTGCTGCTGTCGCGGCTGGAGGGGTTCGATCCGGCCCTCGCCGAGGGCCTGCTCGCCCCCGGCGAGCCCCTGTTCGAGTACTGGGGCCACGAGGCCAGCTGGATCCCGATCGAGCTCTACTCGGTGTTCGCGTTCCGCCGGCGCCACTTTCGGTTGCGCCACCCGTGGTGGGGGGACGTGCTCGGTGCCCACCCCAAGGTGGTGCGCGACGTGATGCGGCGGATCCGCGACGACGGTCCGCTCCGTTCGATCGACATGGAGGGCCGCGGCAGCCGGGGCTGGTGGGATCTCAAGCTCGCCAAGCGCGTGGCCATGGCGCTCTGGTTCGCGGGTGAGCTGGCCATCCGCGAGCGCAGGAGCTTCCAGCGCACCTTCGATCTGACCGAGCGCGTCATCCCCGATCGCTTTCGCGTACACGAGGTCCCGGAGGGCGAGGCCATCGAGCGGCTGCTGTTGCTGGCGCTCGAGGGCCACGGCTGGTCCACCACCGGCACGCTCGCGCGGACCTGGCGCCTGCGCGGCCGCCCACCCATCGATCGCGCCCTGGCCCGGCTCGCGGAGCAGGAAGCGATCGTCCCATGCACGCTCCGGGGCGACGACGGGAAGCGGACCAAGGGCTGGATCCGCAGCGCAGATCGGGAGCTCGCGGACCGGTTGGCCAAGCTGCGCCTCCGGCGCGATCGAGGCGTCCTGCTCTCGCCTTTTGATCCCGTGCTCTGGGATCGGGAGCGCGTCAAACGCCTCTTCGGCTTCGACCAGATCCTCGAGATCTACAAACCGGCGGCGCGGCGCGTGTACGGGTACTACTGCCTGCCGATCCTGGCGGGAGAGCGGCTGGTGGCCCGGACCGATCTCAAGGCGGACCGCGAGGAGGGCCGCCTGCGCGTGCTCTCGCTCGCGTTCGAGTCGGGCCGGCGGGCGACGGCGGACGATCGCGCGGCGGCCCGCTCGGCGCTGGAGCGGTACGCTCGCGCTCTGGGTCTCACCTTGGCGCCTTAACACCCCGTCCGGTCCGGCCGATTCGACAGGGGAGCCCCATGTCGATCACCGAGTCGATCCTGTCCACCGATATCATGGTGGCGACGGAGATGCCTGCGGCGCCGCGGCTGGCGAAGGTGGGCGCCTACCAGGTCCTCGCCGGGCTGACCTCGGGCGGGATGGGCGAGGTCCTGCTGGCGTGCGCACGCGGTCGGCGCCGGCAGCTCTTCGCGGTCAAGCTGGTGCGGACCGATCTCGCGCACTGTCCCCAGGTGCGGGACATGTTCGTCGACGAGGGCCGACTCCTCTCCCGGATCGATCACCCCGGCATCACGAGGGTGGTCGAGGCCGGAGTCTCGGACGGCGCGTCGTACCTGGTGATGGAGTACGTCGAGGGCGTGAGCCTCGACGAGCTGCTCGCGATCGTCCCGGTGATCCCGCCGCTGATCGCGGCCCGGATGATCGCGGAGATCTGCCGCGCGCTGCACGCCGCGCATGAGGCGACGGCGTTGAACGGCGAGCGCCTCGACGCGGTCCATCGCGACGTGAGCCCGAAGAACCTGATGCTCACCTTCGACGGGTCCTTGAAGGTGCTCGACTTCGGGATCGCGTACATGCGCCAGCGCGCCAGCCGCGAGACGCAGATGGGCGAGCTCAAGGGCAAGCCGTCATACATGGCGCCGGAGCAGTTTCGCTCCGAGCCCGTCAATCGCAGGACGGACGTGTACTCCGCGTCGGTGGTGCTCTACGAGCTCCTGACCGGGCGCCCGCTCTACGCAGGCGACAACCTGACCGCCGTGGCCTTGGCGGTGGCGAAGGGGAGCCCGCCGCCGCCGTCGTCCCTCGCCGGCCCGCTGCCCGATGGGCTCGACGAGGTGGTCCTCCGCGGCCTCGACGCCCACCTCGACGCGCGGATCTCGACGGCCGCCGACCTGGCGGATCGACTCGACGCAATCTGGCGCGCGGGGGGCTCCCCGGCCCTGGCCGAATTCGCCGCCGAGTCGCTCTCCGACCGCCGCCTCGCGCATCGAGCCTGGCTCGACGCCGCGCTCCGCGATCGCTCGCGCCCACCCTCGCTGATCGGACGGCTCTGGCGCTGGCTGCGCCCGCCGGCAGCGGCGGTGGGGGCGCGTCCCGCCCCGAAGCCCACGCCGGTGCCGACTCGGACCGAGCCCGAGCTCCTCCCGAAGGTGCAGGCGTTCACCAGTCCGATCGTCGACGAGATCGTCGAGACGGTCGATCGGCTCACAGAAGAGCTGATGCACGAGCCGGGCGGACGCATGCTCCTCTCGATCGTGCGAAGGGCGGTGAAGAACGACGGGATCGCGCTCCCGAATCTACCCGAGGGGATGCTGCGCCTCGAGCGCGCCGTGGCCAGGGCGGACGCCGACCTCGGCGAGCTGGTCGCGGCGATCCAGACCGATCCCTCGGTCGCGGCGCGCTTTCTCGGCGTCGCCAACTCGCCGTTCTACGGCGCCGCCCGCCGGGTGACCGCGGTGCACGACGCGGTGGTCCGTATCGGCATGAACCAGGCGGCCCTGGTGACGATGGCGATCCTCTCCCAGTCGAAGGTCTTCGCTGCCGGACGCGATCTCTACGATCACGCGCTGGCCTCGGCCGCCGTCGCGCAGCTGATCGCGAGAAAGCTCCCCGGTCAGGATGAGCACGAGGCCTTCCTGGCGGGGCTCCTCCACGATCTCGGGCGCGTCTTCCTTCGCGAGTCCGCGACGCACGTCCGGCGCGACACGCGCGGCAAGGAGACCACCTCGCCGCACGCGCTCTCGCTCGTCGACGAGGCGGTGCACGCGAGCCTCGGCGCGCTGGTGGCCCAGTCGTCCGGATTCAGCCCGGAGCTGGTCCAGGCCATCCGCTACCACCCGTCACCGGACAAGCTCCCGGCGCTTCCGCCTGCGGCCCCGGGCGCGGCGGGTGACGGCGGCCGGAACCTCGTCCACCTGCTCGTCATCGCCAATCGGGTGGCGCCCGCGGTCCTCGGCAAGGAGGCTCCGCCGGAGCTCGCGGCCGCGTTCGCGCCGCTCGGGATCCCGTGTCCCGAGGACCTGGTGCCGCGCGCCGCGGCCGCGCTCGAGGCGCTGCGCGGTTAGCGCCCGCGCGCCGAACACCGCGAGCCGCTCCGGGCACACGCGCGCGTGCGCTTCGGCCCGAGCAGTCGCTCTACGCCTACATCGAAGGCTCGCTCGGCCGCCGGGCGGAGGCGGTCGCGGACTATACCGCAATCCGTGGCGGCGATCGGACACTCGCGAGAAGCGCGGAGCGTCCTCGCGCGGGTTGGCATCGATATGATGTACGCGGACGCGTTCTGATCCATCGCGTTCCCGAAACGCAAGACGTCGGGTACGCACTGCGACGTGCTCACCTATCTTGCTCACCGTGTTCGTGCTCTACTCGTCCTCCCTCGACGAGCCGCGACATGGCCGAGCTCAGCCCGCAGCAACTCACCACTTCTCTGACAGAGCGATTGTCCTCCGAGCGCGAGCTCCCGGTGTCGACGCTCGCTCGGCTCCGACGGACGGCCTCCACCGCGTTCAGCGGCGGCAGGCTCCTCGTCGACCGCGTGGTGCAGCGCGGACCCGATGTGCGGACGATGGCCGCGATCGTGTCCCCGCTGGCCGAGCTCAAGGGCGTCGCGATGAAGATGGGCCAGGTGCTCAGCTACATCGACTCGAGCCTGCCGGCCGAGACGCGCACCGCGCTCTCGGTGCTCCAGACGCAGGCCCACCCGCTGCCGTTCGCCCGGATCCGCTCGGTGGTGGAGCGGGGGCTCAGAAACCACTCCATCCCGCTCCTCGAGGGCCTCGATCCCCGCCCGCTGGCGGTGGCGTCGATCGGCCAGGTCCACCGCGCCGTGCTCGAGGACGGAACGCCGGTGGCGGTGAAGGTCCAGTACCCGCAGATCGAGCGTGCGATCGACGACGACTTCGGGCAGGCGGCCTTCGGCAGCGCCTTCGTCTCGTTCTTCTATCCCAACGCCAAGCTCTTCGTGCGGGAAGCGAAGGCCCGGTTCCTCGAGGAGTGCGACTACCGCCGGGAGGCCAAGCACCAGGAGCGATTCGCCGAACTGTTCGCCGATCACGACACGCTGTTCGTGCCGCGCGTGCACGCTGAGTACTCGAGCCGGCGCGTCCTCACCTCCGACCTGGTCGAGGGCCAGCACCTCGAGCGCTACTTGGCCACGAACCCCGATCAAGAGTCGCGCGATCGCACGGGCCAGGCGCTCTACGACTTCTACGTGGGATCGATCTTCCGTCACCGCGTCTACAACTGCGATCCGCATCCCGGGAACTATCTGTTCTGCGCCGACGGTCGGCTCGCGGTCCTCGACTTCGGATGCTGCGCCGAGCTGGCCCCGCGCTTCGTCCGCCACCTGGCCAGCCTCACCGGCGCCGTGCACACCGGAGACCCAGAGCGGATCCACCGCGCGATGGTCAGCCTCGGCATCGTCACCGATGAGCAGCGCTACGATCACGAGGTGGTGCGCCGCCTCCTCTACGCGTTCTGCGGTCTCCTCCGCGACGAGACCGCGGTCTTCGAGCCCGGGACCAGCTCGCGGATCCTGGAGACGCTGAAGAGCACCGTCCAGCTGGGGCGGCTCTCGCTCCCGGCGGAGTTCCTCTTCCTGATGCGCATCCGCCTCGGTATCACCTCGGTGCTGGCGCGGCTGGGCTCGCGGGCGAACTGGTACCGGATCGAGCGCGAGCACCTCGACGCGGCGGAGGAGGGCCCGAGCGTGTTCGACGTGGTGCTCCTCGATGTCGGCCCCGCGCCCATCCAGGTCATCCGCGAGGTCCGCGCTGCCACCGGGCTCGATCTCCGCGAGACTCGCCAGCTGGTCGAGAGCGGGCCGAGCCCCATCTTGAGGTCGATCTCCCGCAAGCTCGCCGACGAGCTCCGGGCCAGGCTAGAGGCGGCCGGAGGCACGGCGGAGGTCCGGCAGGCTTCGTGAGTCGCGCGGTGTGGCTCTCATTGGCACTCGCCCTCACGGCGCAGGCGGCCGGCCCGCCCGACGCGAAGCTGGTCATCGACTTCGCCGCGGATCGTCCCGACAACGCCTGGGTCGCCGCCGCCTTCCAGGAGAACGCATACCGCGATCTCGCCGGCCGCAAGCTGGCGGTGCTCGACGCGGACGCGCTCGATCGCGGTGAGTGCCCGTCCCGCGAGGCCGCGTGTCTGGTCGAGCGGTATGCGGCCGCCGGCGCCGACATCATCGTGCTCGGATGGTTGAAGGAGGGGCGCCTCCAGCTCGAGGTCTACGAGGGCTGGCTGAAGACGCGCGTCGCCCGCGAGACGTTCGAGCTCGACGGGCGCACGAGCCTGGTCGAGGTACGCCACCATACCTTGCGTGCGGTCAGCCCGTTCTTCGAGAGCGGCGGGCTCCTCGAGAAGCGGGCGTCGATCCTGCGGGACGCCGCCGGCGGTCCGGCCCGGGACGCGTGGCCGTCGCCGTTCGCCCTGGGTGCGCTGGCGCTGATCGCGATCGTGCTCCTCACGCCGATCGTTCTGCGGCGTCGAGCGCTGCTGCTCGTGCCGGTGGTGGTGGCGGCGGGCGTGCGCTGGCTCCCGGTTCGCTTCGATCTCCTGATCGACCAGCTCGGCTGGGCGCTCCCGATGATCGGCGGCTCCGCATGGGGGTGGCTGGTGCTCCTCAACCTGCGCCTCGCGCTCCCCACGCTCCCCGGTCTGGGCGGAGTCCGGCACGGGAACGTGGGGCGATTGGTCCGGGCGTGGTGCGCCGCCTCGGCGATGCGCTGCGCGCTCCTGGCGGTGTTCCAGGGGGCGCTGGCGCTGGCGCTCGCGTTGATCACTCAGGGCGCGCTGGCGCCCGAGCTCGCCTGGATGCTGCTCATCCCGGCGTTCGGCTTGCTGCTCCACTTCTCGCTGCTCGCGGTCGTCGATCGGCTGGCGCGCCGGCTGGATCGACAGCTCGTCATCGGCAGCGCCGCCCCCGAGAACCCCTGGCACCCGGTGATCAAAAAGTACTTCATGGGCTACGTGCGGCGCGTCGGCCTCCAGATCGATCGCGCGGCCCTCGACCGGACGCTGTTCCTCCCGGGTGCGACCGACGGGATCGTCTCCTACGGTGGAGGTCTCGCGCCTGCCCGCATCGTGATCAAGGAGTCCTTGCTCGAGCGCGCGCTCCACCCGCTGGTCGACGAGCCTCTCTTCGACGGCGGCGACGACGGCATGGAGGCCCTCGACCTCGGCGATCCGCGCGGGGTGCTCCTGCCCGTGGACGACGACGCGCCTAAGAAGCGTCGGTGGCACCGCACTGGACCACAGCGCCCGGCGGCCCGCCGGCGGTTGGCACGGCCGCTCCTGGGCCAGAACGAGACGCTGCTCGGGTACCTGGTGCCCCAGCCGGCGGGCGAGTCCGTGCCGCTGGTGATCGACGATCCCGACGAGTACAGCGTGTTGCGCGAGCTGCTGACGGCCCACTACGCGGCCTTCGATCGGGGGCTGTACGGTGAAGAGGCCGACGACACCGATCCGACGCAGAAGGACTTCCTCTTCGGCGCGCTCCTGCGCGAGGTCGGCGGCGTCCTCCGGCAGGATACCTTGCTGTTCACGCTGACGCGGAGCCTCGCGATCAGGATGTTCAGCGCGCCCGCCTGGATGCGCGCCGTGCACGGCCTGATCGCGGCCGGCTACGATCGGTTCCTGGCCCGCGGGCCTGCCATCGTCGCGGACGGATACGTGGCGCTGAACCGAGGCCTCGATCATCTCATCCAGTATCTGTTCCTCGTGAGAGCGGCTCCCACGCCCTGATGACCGCGCGCGCCGACGAGCCGACGTTGTTCGCCACCTCGACCGAGATCCTCGGCCGTCTCGCCGGCGACGAGGACCGGCGCCTGGTGTGGCTCTCCCAGCATCACTACGCGCCGATCCCGGAGGCCCGCCCCCGCGCGCGGCGGGTGCTGGTGACGCTGGCGCTGATCGCCGGTATCGGGGTGATGCTGGCGGGCGCGGTCAGCCGGTCGCTCGAGTATCACCCGGTCTACATCGAGCGCATTCGCGCGTTGAAGCAGAGGATCGAGCAGGCCCGACAGAAAGGAGCACCGCAGGATGCCCAACGAGACGAAGACTAAGGACTCGGCCTTCTTCGAGGCGATCAACCGGAGCGCCCTCGCGATCAATCAAGCGGCGGCCGGGGCCGGCGTGACCGGCCTGGTCGGCTTCGCGGGGCTGTTCCTGATCGCCTCGGTCTTCTTCATCACCGAGAACTACTTCATCGCGATGCTGCTGATCTCGCTCGCGCTCCTGGTCTACGTGACGGGGGCCGAGCTGGCGAAGCTCCTGATGTCGTCGACCACGATCTTCTTCTCGAGCAAGCATCTCACGCCCAAGGCGGTCCGCCTCCAGGAGACGCTGGTCTCGATCCAGGACGCGCTGGTGTTCCGTCGCGATCCGAGCGGAGAGCTCCGCGTCGGTCCGATGGAGAAGGGCGGGCGTATCAAGGTCTCCGACACTCCGCTGGCGCGCGACATCCAGGCGGTCCTCGCGGAGGAGAAGGACTTCGACTACGCCGAGTACGTCGCGCACTCGTACTACGTCGAGTGCCACGAGCTGTACGACTACTCGGCGTCGCACTTCGAGTTCGTCTCCAGCGCGATGCCGCTCTTCGGCCTCATCGGAACGATCGTGGGGCTGATGGCGATGTTCGACAGCCTGGGCGCCGACGTGACTGTGGAGTCGCTCTCGCCGCAGCTGGCCCTCGCGCTCAAGACCACGCTCTACGGCGCCATTCTCTCCTCGGTCTACAAGATCATCGGGTCGCGCTTCGAACAGCGGCTCAAGTCGCTCGACTACGACTACGAGACCTTCTGCCGCGCCCTCCAGGTGCTGGTGGAGAACAAGGCCAAGATCGAGGTTCAGCGATGAAGCGGTTCGCGCAGCCTAGCCGGCCGCGGGCGAGCGGGGCCATCTGGCAGGTCACGTACATGGACATGATGACCATCATCATGGTGTTTTTCGTGATCCTCTGGTCGATCAACCAGAAGCAGCACAGCGGCATCTCGAAGGCCACGGGGGACGAGACGGTGAAGATGGTGAACCTCCCCGGAGACGTCCTGTTCGCCACCGCGAAGAGCGATCTGACCGACGAGGGCAAGGACGTCCTCGCCAAGCTCTTCGACGATCCGACCGGCACCGTGCTGAACTTCGAGACCAGCGGCCTGGCGCGCCGCCTGCTCGTCATCCACGGGCACACCGACGGCGACGGCGACAAGGACCAGAACTTCGAGCTCGGGTACCGGCGCGCGCTCTCCGCCTACCACGAGATCCGGCAGTACGGAGAGGAGCTCCCCGATCACGTCGTCATCTGCACGCACGCCGACAACTCGCCGGCGCAGGAGGTGCCGATCTTCCAGGACAGCATGACCCCGGCGGAGGCGGCCCTGCTCCGGGATGCCAAGGCCAAGAACCGGCGGATCACCATCGAGGACAAGATGGTGAGCCGATTCAGCGGAGAGTGAGTTGATCGGCGCGAAGACGGTGACCGCCTGCCTCCTGCTCCTGGTGGCCTCGGCGCTCGGATGGTACGTCGGCCTGAGCCCGGCGCGCCTCGCCTCTCTGGGCGCGAGCGAGGCCTTCTGGGCGGGCTTCTTCGCCTTCCTGGCCGGGAGCGCGGTCTATCGTTACTGGCGCCTGCATGAGCGCAGCACCTACTACTTCCGCTGGTGCGACGACGAGGCGCTCTGGGCCGACGAGGCCCACTTCGTGGGCGGCTCGCGCCGGCGGATTGTCATCGGCGAGAACCTGGGCGACGCCTTCGACCTGGGGCCGCGCGTCCACTACGCGATCTCCGTGACGCTGGCGTTCTGGGTCGGGCTCATCACGCTCGACGGCCGGGCGGTCGAGCTCCTCGGCCGCATCCCCGATCGGATCGGCGGGAGCGGCTCCGACTACTGTCCTGAGGAGCAAGCGTCCGCGCCGCTCGAGCTCCACGAGGATCCCGGTTGCGCGCTGATCCGGCGCGCCTACCAGCTCGGCTTCGCCAAGAGCCTGGGCCCGTGCGAGCCCAAGCCCAAGGAGGACCGCCTCCGGATCTGCACGCTCCGCCAGCGCGACGAGCCGCTCCTCCACTACGCCTGGCGGCGCCTCGATACCTTCTACGGCGCCGTGGCGGAGCAGGTCACCGAGGATCGCCTGGTCGACATGAAGGCGGCCTTCGACCTGCGCACGCGCCACCTCGACGAGCTCTACGCCGCCCGCGGCTTCGTCGTCGGCGGCGCGCCTCGCGCCTCGCACCACATCTTCACCAACCTCCCCGATCCGGGGGGCTGGGTCGCGTCGATGACCGGCGATGTGCTCCGCTCCAAGAGCTGCGACGAGCGCTACCGGCGCCTGCCCCATCGCGTCCCTCCGGTACACGACGGCCTCGAGGCCTCGCGCGAGCTCGACCACATCCTGGGCCAGCTGCTGTTCGACACCCGATACACGCGCGCCGCCGGCGCCTGCCGTGAGTACACGATCCACTGGGGCGCGCCCGCGGACGCCTGCGAGCGGCTCGCCGATGATCCCGTCGCGTTCCTCGAGAAGCAGGGCGCGCTCGCCGGCGTCCGCAAGGTGCTGCGGCGCTACCGGGTCACCGTCGAGCTCCAGGACGGCGGGATGTCGGCCCTGGCCCGGATCCTCCGCGAGGTGCCGCCCGAGCGCTTCGTCAGCTTCCAGTGCTACATCGAGGACGAGCGCGCGAAGGCGCACGTCAGCAGGCTGGTGGTGAGCCTCGACGGTGAGCGCTTCAACGCCCTCGAGATGCTGGCGCCCGCGACGGTCGGCGTGGGCGCGGTCCGGTATCAACAGATCGCTGCGATGCTGGCGCCGTCGTTCCACTACGGAAACCTGCTCAGCGAGGCGGCCCCCGGCGAGCGCGAGGCCGGGATCGACGGCCGCTTCTTCGAGCCGAAGAGCGACGGCTTCATCTCTCGGCTCGACTATCTCGGCGACGTCGACATCTTCCTCGGCAGGAGCTGGATCGAGGACCGGAGCGATCTGCTCGACGTCTACCCGTACAACCTCCATCTCCAGAACTACGTCGAGCTCTTCCGCGCGCGCTACCGCTCGGAGCGGGGGCGGCTTTGAGAGGGCTGCTCTTGTTGCTGCTGTTGGCCGGCGATCCCGCGGGCGATGGCGGCGGCTACTCCCGCGAGGCCCGCCAGGCCTACCTGCAGGAGGCGCTCGACGCGGTCCGAACGGCGGACCAGAAGACGTTGACCGACGCCGCCAGCTACGTCGGCGTCATGGAGCGCAACGCCTGTCGATCCGACTTCCGCAGGTTGCGCGTCCAGTGCTTGATCGAGGCGGCGACGCGGAACTGCCGCGGCTTCAAGGATCGAGCCCGACGCCGCCGCTGCGCGCTCTATTCCGACATCATCGTGAGCAACACGCTGAGCGAGAAGGCCCTCATCGACGACGAGCGCCGCTATCAGATCATGCAGGAGAACCGCGACTACCGGCGCGCGCTCCGTCGCGAGCTCTCTGAGGTCTACGGCAACCTGGCCGCGGACTTCAGGCTGTCGCCGCACTACACCTGCACCCGAGCGGAGCCGAAGTGCCTGGCGGCCGCGGTCGACTCGTACTGCGACGAGCGGGCCGACCGGCAGAATCTGAGCTGGCAGTATTGCGCGGCGGCGCTGGTGTGGTTCATCGGTACCGCCCGCTGAGCGGTGGGTACGGAGGGGAACGGTGGCGAAGGATCTCTCGGCATTCCTGGCGAAGGAGACGACCAACCTCCAGCACGCCGGGCTGTTCAAGACCGAGCTGGCGATGGACCAGAAACGCCTGATCAACCTGGCCAGCAACGACTATCTCGGCCTCTCGATCCACCCCGCCGTGATCCAGGCCGCCAAGGACACGATCGACCTGCACGGCGCCGGCACTTCCTCGCCGCGCATGATCGGAGGCACGCGCTCGATCCACCGCGACCTCGAGGTCGCGATCAGCCGCTTTCTCGGTACGCAGGAGACGCTGCTGTTCAGCTCCCGATATCACGCCAACACTGGTCTCTTCGAGTCGCTCTTCGACGACCGGGACTGGATCTTTTGCGACGAGCTCGCGCATCCCAGCGTGGCGGACGGCCTGCGCCTCTCGAAGGCCCGAGTGATCGGCTACCGCAACAACGACATGGACCACCTCGAGGACCGGCTCAAGCGATCCCGGGCGGCGCGGTTTCGCGTGATCGTGACCGACGCCATGTTTCCGCTCGAGGGCCGCCCGGCGGACCTCGCCGCGATCATCGCGCTCGGCGAGCGCTACGATGCGCCCGTCTTCGCCGACGACTCGCACGGGATCGGCGTGATGGGTCCGAGCGGGCGCGGCACGGCCGAAGCGCTGGGCATGGCCGGACAGCTCGACCTGGTCACGGCCACGCTGACGTATGCGGTCGGTGCGGGGAGCGGTGGCTTCGCGTCCGGCCGCCGCGAGGTGATCGCATGGCTACGCCAGAAGTCGCGACCGTACCTGGTGTCGAGCGCGCCGCCGCCGAGCAGCGCCGCAGCGGCCCTGGCGGCGCTCGGGATCCTCGAACGTGATCGCGGGGCGCTCGAGACGCTCCGGGGCCGGATCGAGGTCCTGCGCGCGGGCCTGGAGTCGCAGGGGTACGAGGTGATCGAGTCAGCGCATCCGATCGTGGTGCTGATGATCGGCGGCGCGGTCGCCACCCAGCGGGTCACCAACGCGCTCTACCAGCGTGGCATCTACGCGGTCGGCTTCTGCCACCCGGTGGTGCCGGAGGGGCGAGCCCGCATCCGCGTGCAGGTGTCGGCCCTGCTCGAAGATCGGGAGGTGGAGGCGGTGCTGGCGGCGTTCGAGGCGGCGCGGCGGGTCCTGTGAGCCTCAGCGCTCGGCGAGCCGGGTGTGGAGCCAACGCAGAGTCTCGTCGAGCTGGCGTCGCTGCGCATGGATCGTCTCCAGCAGGTACAGCGCGACCTCGGCGCCCTCGACGTTGACGCCCAGATCGACGAGCAAGGTCCGCGAGATCCGGATGCGCTCGACCTCGATGCTGGTGAAGGTGCCGTCGTCGCTCGGATGGACGATGCCCTCCCGCTCCAGCGTCTCGACGAAGGCCTCGTCAATCTCGAGGAGGGCGGTGACCTCGGCGCGGGCGAGCCTCTCTTTGCTCACGATCGGCCCTCCTGCAGCTCGGCGCGGATGTCACCGGAGTAGAAGGCCTCCAGCGTGTCGGCCGCCCGGCGAGCGGACTCCGGATCGCGCGAAGCGTCCGGGACCCGCACGACGATGCGCGCGTACAGATCGCCCGGGCGCTGGCCTCTTCGCGCCACGCCCTTTCCGCGGAGACGAAGCCGGGTGAGCGTCTGTGCGCCTGGCGGAACCTTGAGCATCACGGCTCCGTCGAGGACGGGGACCTCGATCTCGGCGCCGAACATCGCCTCTCGAACGGTCACGGGAAGGTCGAGCTCGAGATCGTCGCCGGTCCTCCGGAAGAGTGGGTGCGGCGTCACGTGGACCCGCAGGAACACATCGCCCGGCGCGCCGCCGCTTCGGCCCGGATGGCCCTGACCGGCGATGCGGATCTTCTGCCCGTCGCGCACTCCGGCGGGGATCGTCACCTTGAGGTGCGCGGTGCCGGGGCGCTCTCCCGAGCCCCCGCAGACCGGGCAAGGTGGGGAATCGAGGCGGCCCGTGCCGCCGCAGGTGGGGCAGGGTGCCGCGAATCTTGATCGGACCGCGCGACACCGGCGCGCGTCCCGTACCGCCGCACGTGGGGCAGGTCGTCGGGGTCGCTCCGCGCTCGAAGCCGGTGCCGCCGCAGGTGTCGCAGGTGACCGGCCGTGCGATCCGGAGCTCGCGCTCTCCGCCGCGGACCGACTCGATGAAGGAGATCGTGAGGTCGGCGGTGGCATCGTCGCCCCGCTGCGGTCGACTGGGGCGGGCGGTCGTACGTCCGCGGAATCCGCCGAAGATGTCTCCGAAGATGTCCCCCAGATCGAAGTCGGTGGCCGGCTCCTCGCGATACGTGCGGGCTTTGTCGGAACGGTCGCGCCACTCGCGATAGGACTTCGCCTTGTCCGGATCGAAGCCCACCTTGGCGGTCTCGTCGCCCAGCTCGTCGTAGAGCTTTCTCTTCTCCGGATCGGAGAGGACCTCGTAGGCCGCGCTCAACTTCTTGAACCGGCTCTCCGCGCCCTGGTCCCCCGGATTCATGTCGGGGTGGTGCTTGCGCGCCTGCTTGCGAAAGGCTCGCTTGATCTCGTCCTGCGTCGCCGAGGGCTCGACGCCGAGGGTCTGATAGAGCTCGTTTGCGATGCTCTGAGCGGAGCAAGGCGCGTTCCGCCGGGTCGGGCAACGGGTGCGTCACCGACGGGCTGCGTGGCACGGACGTTGCGGCGCAGAGCAGGAAGAGCGACGCACATGAACGCCGGCGACATCGCGACCAATGACGTCGTGACCGTCCTCGAGTCGGCCAGCCTGCGGGAGGCCCTCGAGCTATTGCAGACGCTCGAGATCCGTCACCTGCCGGTGGTACGGACGACGGGCGAGCTGGTCGGCATTCTCAGCGATCGAGACATCAGGAACAGCGGGGCGCCGTTCACGCTGCTTCCAGAGCGCGCGGGCGAGGACGGCTATGGCGTGGTCGAGATCATGACGACCGACGTGGTCACCGTGAACTCCGAGACCGACCTGGGCGACGTCATCGACCTGATGCTGGAGAACCGGATCGGCGCCGTGCCCGTGGTGGACCCGGTCAGCAACCGGGTCGTCGGCATGGTCAGCTACGTCGACGTACTGCGTGGGATTCGCGACCGGATTGAGAAGTGAGGATCGAAGCTGTGGCAGCCAACAAAGTGATTGGAATCGACCTCGGGACCACGAACTCCGTGGTTGCGGCGATGGAGGGCGGCGACGCCAAGGTGCTCGTCAACGACGAGGGCGGTCGCACGACACCCTCGGTGGTGGCCTGGACGGACAAGGGCGAGGTGCTGGTGGGTGCCATCGCGCGGCGCCAGGCGATCACGAACCCGAACCGCACCGTCTACAGCGTGAAGCGCTTCATGGGGATGAAGTACAAGGACGTTCAAGACGAGATCAAGCGGGTCACCTACGAGGTTGTCGAGGCGTCCAACGGTGACGCCCACATCAAGATCGGGGACAAGACCTACTCGCCGCCCGAGATCGCGGCGAAGATCCTCCAGAAGCTGAAGCGGGCCGCCGAGGCCCACTTTGGCCAGGAGGTCCCGTCCGCGGTCATCACCGTCCCGGCCTACTTCAACGATGCCCAGCGACAGGCGACGAAGGACGCCGGGCGGATCGCCGGGTTCGACGTCCCCCGCATCATCAATGAGCCGACCTCGGCGGCGCTCGCCTACGGGCTCGACAAGAAGGCCAACGAAGTGATCGCGGTCTACGACTTCGGGGGAGGCACGTTCGACATCTCGGTGCTCGAGGTCGGCGAGGGCGTGGTGGAGGTGGTCGCGGTCAGCGGCGACACGCACCTCGGCGGCGACGACTTCGACAATCGCATCGTGCGCTGGCTGCTCGACGAGTTCCGCCGCGACACGGGCCTCGACGTCTCCAGCGACCGAATGGTGCTGCAGCGGCTCAGGGAGGCCGCCGAGAAGGCGAAGATCGAGCTGTCCAACTCGTTCGAGACCGAGATCAGTCTGCCGTTCCTGACGGCCGACACCACCGGTCCGAAGCACCTGCAGGTCAGGTTGACACGCGCCAAGTTCGACGCGCTGATCCAGGATCTCGTCGACAAGTCTTTCCAAGCGGTCGAGAAGTCGCTCTCGGACGCCGGGAAGAAGCCCAACGAGATCGACGAGGTGATCCTGGTCGGTGGCTCGACCCGCGTCCCGCTCATCCAACAGCGCGTGGAGAAGTACTTCGGCAGGGGAGCGAACCGCAGCGTCAACCCCGACGAGGTGGTCGCCGCCGGCGCGGCGGTCCAGGGCGGCGTGCTCACCGGTGAGACCAAGGATGTCCTGCTGCTCGACGTGACCCCGCTGTCGCTCGGCATCGAGACCCTGGGCGGAGTCTTCACCGCGCTCATCCCCCGAAATACGACCATCCCGACGCGGAAGTCGGAGACGTTCTCCACGGCCGCCGACAATCAGGACAGCGTCGAGATCCACGTGCTCCAGGGCGAACGCAAGATGGCCTCCGACAACAAGACCCTGGGGCGCTTCATGCTCGACCGTCTCCCGCCGGCCCCGCGAGGCATCCCGCAGATCGAGGTCACCTTCGACATCGACGCGAACGGGATCGTGCACGTGTCCGCCCGCGACAAGGCGACCGGACGGGAGCAGTCCGTGCGCATCGAGGCCTCCTCCGGCCTGAACGAGCAGGACATCGAGCGGATGGTGAGCGAGGCCGAGCAGCATGCGAAGGACGATCAGGCCCGCCGCGAAAAGGTGGAGGAGCGGAACAAGCTCGACCAGCTGGTCTATCAGGTCGAGCGCACCATGACCGAGTCGCGGGACAAGCTCCCGCTCGAGGTCGGTCAGGAGGTCTCCGGCGCGCTCACGCGGGCGCGGGAGGCGCTGGGAAAGGACGACGTGGAGGCCTGGAAGCGGGCCGAGTCCGAGCTGATGGCGGCCTCGAGCAAGATGGCGCAGCACCTCTATCAGGGCGCGCAGGAGGCTCGACCGGGCTCAGGCGCGGGCGGCGACGGCGCTGCGCCCCAGAAGGGCGACGACGACGTGATCGACGCGGACTTCACCGAGGCGCCGCACTGATCCCGGCGCAGCTCGGCGCCCGGATCTCGACCCGATACGCTTGACCGCCGCGTGCGAAGGCGAGCTGGCCCCGATATCCGCCCGGGACCGCTGCGAGCTCGCTGGACCAGCGCTCGGCACCGAGGAACGGGCCGGCGGTGATCGCGGAGCTCCACTCGTCATACGTGCCGTCGAAGGCGGCGCGGTCGAGCGGGACTCGGAAGTCGGCGAAGCTGACGCCGTCGTCGATCAGCTCGGCGAGGGGACGGTCGCAGTCGATCGGAGCGTGCGCAAAGTACACCAGCAGGATCCGGCCGATCGGGCGTAGCTCCGCGTCGCGGAAGACCTGTGGCTCTGCGCTGGCCTGGTACTCGTACGGGATCAGCGGTACCGCTTCGTCCGCCACCGTGATCTCGAGCCCGTCCGACTCCGGAGAGTGGGAGAGGAAGTTGGTCGCTTCCGCGCCGCCGCACCCCGTCACCAGGATGAGGGCGAGCGCCTCGATCGGCGGCTTCGTCATGGTCGCTGGGGAGGCAATCGACCCGAGCCGCGGGGCCTGAAGGCCTTCCGGATTACAGCCAGCGCCGGCGCCGGAACAGGAAGATCGAGCCGACGGCGACCAGCGCCATCAGGCCCCAGACGGCCGCATAGCCGTAGTGCCACTTCAGCTCGGGCATGAACTCGAAGTTCATCCCGTAGACGCCGGCGACGAAGGTCAGCGGGATGAAGATCGTCGCGATCACCGTGAGGAGCCTCATCTCCTGATTCATCCGATTGCTGACCACCGTCAGGAAGAGATCCTGCAAGGACGCGACCATCTCCCGATAGATGTCGATCGATTCGACGATCTGCACCACGTGATCGTGGAGATCGCGAAGGAACGGGCGGGTGTCCGCGTGGATGCGCTCCTCCTCGTCGCGCGTGAGCGAGGCGACGGCTTCGCGCAGCGGCCACACCGCCTTGCGGAAGGTGAGGAGCTCGCGTTTGAGCACGTGGAGCTCCGGCGGCGCGGAGAGGCTCAGCTCCCGGATCGGGGCCACCTCGAACGCCTCTACTCGCGCAGCGAAGTGCTCGAGGACGGCCAGGTAGCTGTCGACGATCGCGTCCATCAGCGAGTAGGCGAGATAGTCGGGCCCGCGCTTGCGGATGCGGGACTCGGGGCCGCGGAGGCGCTTGCGGACCCCGTCGAAGACGTCCTGCTCAGTCTCCTGGAACGTGAGCACCACCTCCTTGCCCAGGATGAGGCTCACCTGCTCGTACGTGGTCTTCACCTGGTCGCAATCGTCGGGCCCGAGGTGGACCATCTTGAAGACGAGATAGACGTAGTCTTCGAAGTACTCGATCTTGGCGCGGTGGCTCGGATTCAGGATGTCCTCGATCGAGAGCGCGTGAATGTCGAAGCGCTTGCACAGGGCCTCGATCCGCTCGGCGTCATGGATCCCGTTGACGTCGATCCAGGTGATCGTGGAGCGGGCGCGCACCGCCGCCGCCTGGTCGATCGTCACGTCGTCCGCCTCGTCGAGCCGCTCCGGGGTGAAGTCGTAGATGTGGATGCGGATCGGGTGCGAACGCCCGACACCCGTGTAGATGGCGCTTCCGGGTGCCTCGTGCGCCAGCGCCGGCAGCATCGAGGACTGGCGGAGCCGGGGCCGGAGGCGCTCGAGCACGCGCGCCGGGTTGAGATCGTGCAGGTTCATCCTCGTGTCCCTCCCGCGACTCGCGGTCCGGGGAGCCAGACGCCGCCCGATTCGCAGTCGACGTGACGAAGAGAGATCCGCCCGTCGGTGACATCGATGACGCCATAGGTGATCGGAAGCTGGAACCGGCGAGGGCCGATCGAGCCGGGGTTGAACACCGCCAGACCGCCCTCCTTGGCGATCAGCGGTACGTGAGAGTGACCGCACACGACCATCTGAGCGCTGTGGGCCCGCGCGAGGCGCCGGGCGTCGGCGCGCAGCCGCGGACCCTGTACGGCGATGTGCATCAGCAGGATCCGGAGGCGAGCCCCGGACGCGGTCAGGTCGAGCACCAACAGATCGGGCGTGTCGTCGGCGTAAGCGTCGATGTTCCCGCGGATCGCATGGGTGGGCGCGATCTCCGCGAGGTCGTCGATGACCTGGTGCGTGCCGATGTCGCCGGCGTGCAAGATGGCCGCGGGCTGCTCGCGGATCAGCAGGCGCGCGGCCTCGGGATGCGGGCGGCTGTGCGTATCCGCGACCACCGCCACGCGGGTCGAGCTCGCGCCCAGGTCGATCATCCGATGTTCGAGGCGCGGCGAGCCCACCTCGGTTGCCATACCTGGAGGCGCGGGCGTTGACCAGGGCGCGGTCGCGATCGACTGTCGGCCGCATGAAGCTCGAGCTCGACGTCAACGGACACAAGCGGAAGATCGACGCGCCCGCGGACATGCCGCTGTTGTGGGTCATCCGTGATCTCCTCGGGCTGACCGGGACCAAGTTCGGGTGCGGGATCGCGCAGTGTCGCGCCTGTACGGTCCACCTCGACGGGGAGGCGGTCCCCTCTTGCCAGATCCCCGTCGCCGACGCTGCCGGGAGAAAGATCACCACGATCGAGGGGGTGACGACGGCCGACCTGCATCCGGTGCAGCGGGCCTGGATCGAGGAGGACGTCCCGCAGTGCGGATACTGTCAGGTGGGGCAGGTGATGAGCGCGGTGGCGCTGCTCGCCAAGAACAAGAGCCCGAGCGACGCAGAGATCGACGTCGCGATGTCCGGCAACATCTGCCGCTGCGGAACCTACAACTACATCCGCCGCGCCATCCATCGCGCCGCCTCGGAGATGAAATGAGCGCCCGCGTGGATCGCAGATCCTTTCTGGTCGCCGGCGGCAGCGCGCTGGTCGTGGGCTTCTCGCTGGCCGAGCGGGCCCGGGCGCAGGGGCCGAACCGATCCTCGAAGCAGAGCGCGCCCGTCGAGGTCAACGCGTTCGTCAGGATCGGCGCGGACGGCGTCGTCACCCTGGTGATCGCGGAGAGCGAGATGGGCCAGGGCGTCCTCACCGCTCTGTCGATGATCCTGGCCGAGGAGCTGGAGATCGATCTGGACAGCGTCCACTTCGAACCGGCGCCGGCCGATCCGAAGCGCTTCGGCCGACAGCTCACCGGCGGCAGCTCCAGCGTTCGCGAGGGCTATCCCACGCTGAGAGCCGCCGGGGCCGCCGCCCGCATGATGCTGATCGAGGCCGCCGCCGAGACGTGGAAGGTGCCGGCCGCCGAATGCCACGCGGAGCAGGGCGCGGTGATCCACGAGCGATCGAAGCGCCGTACCGGGTACGGCGAGCTGGCGGCGCGCACCGCGAAGAAGAAGCCGCCGGAGGATCCGCCGCTCAAGACGCGCGAGTCGTTCCGGTTGATCGGACGATCGCACCGCCGGCTCGACGCCCGCGCCAAGGTCACCGGAGAGGCCAAGTTCGGCATCGACGTGGTCGTGCCCGGGATGTTGATCGCGCGCGTCGTCCGCTCGCCGATCATCGGCGGCAAGGTGAAGCGCTTCGACGCGAAGGCCGCCAAGAAGATCCCCGGCGTGCGCGCGGTGGTCGAGATCCCTTCGGGCGTCGCGGTGGCCGCCGATCACTTCTGGGCGGCCAAGAAGGGCAGTGAGGCGCTGTCGATCGAGTGGGACGAGGGCGACAATGGAGCGCTCTCCGACGCCACCATCACGCGGGAGCTGAGCCGCCGGGTGAAGGAGGGCGTCGAGGCTCGCAAGGTCGGCTTCTCGCGCCCGAGCGCGGCCGGCGCCCGGAAGCTCGAGGCCACCTACCAGGTGCCCTATCTCGCCCACGCGACGATGGAACCGCTCAATTGCACGGCGGACGTTCGCCGCGATCGGTGTGAGGTCTGGGCTCCGACACAAGCGCAGAGCATGTCGCTGGCGGCGATCGCAGAGATCACCGGGCTGCCGCAGGATCAGATCGTCCTCCACACCACGTACCTGGGCGGCGGGTTCGGCCGCAAGGCGCAGACCGACTTCGTGAAGGAGGCGGTCCACGTCAGCAAGGCGGTCAAGAAGCCGGTGAAGGTGATCTGGACGCGAGAGGACGACATGCGCGGCGGCTGGTACCGGCCCGCCGCCTACCACGAGCTGTCGGGCGCGCTCGACGCGCAAGGCTGGCCCGACACCTGGGTCCACCAGATCGCGAGCCCCGCGATCCTCGAGGCCTTCGGTCCCCTCCAGGGCGGCATCGATCGGACCTCGGTCGAGGGCGCAGCCAACCTCCCGTACGCGATCCCCAACCTTCGGGTGACCTACGCCAAGACCGACCTCCCGCTCAGCGTTTGGTTCTGGAGGTCGGTCGGGAGCTCGATCAACGCGTTCGTGACCGAGTGCTTCCTCGACGAGCTGGCGGCCCTCGGCGGCAAGGATCCGCTGGAGGTCCGCCGCCGTCTGCTCTCCGGCCACCCCCGCCACCGCCGCGTGCTCGACGTCGCCGCCGAGAAGGCCGGCTGGGGCAAGGCGCTCCCGAAGGGCCGCGCTCGCGGCCTGGCCGTGCACGAGTCGTTCGGCAGCATCGTCGCCGAGGTCGCCGAGGTCTCGCTCGGCGAGGGCGGGCTCCCTCGCGTCCATCGGGTCGTCTGCGCCGTCGACTGCGGAGACGTGGTCAACCCGTCCACCGTGGTGGCCCAGATGGAGAGCGCGATCGTGTACGGGCTCTCGGCGGCGCTCTACGGAGCGCTGCACGTCGACAAGGGCCGCGTCCAGGAGGGCAACTTCGACCGCTACCCGGTGCTGCGTCTCGCCGACATGCCCGCGATCGAGACCCACCTCGTGACCAGCGGCGACCCGATGGGCGGCATCGGCGAGCCGGGGACGCCCCCGATCGCCCCGGCCGTGGCGAACGCCGTGTTCGCCTTGACGCGGAAGCCGGTGCGGCGCCTGCCGTTCACGATCGCCTAGGAGCGTGTAGCGCGTAAGCGCTCACGCGACCCCGGTCCGGGTCCCGGTCCCGGTCCGGGTCCCGATCTGAAGATGGCTGCCTTGAGTCAGACGCGATGATGCGGCCATCCATCATTTCGTTCAGTTGGGTCTGGGGATGGTTCGAGCTGGTCAGCCTGCGCTCTTGCCTTCTCGGCTCGAGTTCTCGCTCGCTTCTGCTCCACCCGATCCACAAGAGCATCATCCGCTTTGCTCTGCTGCTCTTCGGCTTGCCTGCGCAATTTCTCCGCGTTCGCCTGCACCTTCGAGCCATCGAGTGCGACGTGTCCGAGCCGCACCAAACCTGCTTTTTGGCAAAGCTTCAGGACTTCGAGGAAGAGCGCTTTCAGTGCCTCCAGGTGGACGAGCCGAAACTCGTTGATCGTCGTGAAGTGGGGATGACTTTCTCCAGCCAGCACCCGGAATGGAATGTCTTGGTAGGTCGCCCGCGCGATCCTCCGCGACGAATAGATGCCGGTGCAGTAGGCGTACAGAAGCAGCGCGATCATCATTTCGAGGCGAGTACGGTCGCTCGCCTCGCGGGTCCTCGGACTGGATCGATCTCGATCGCGCTCAGCTCTACCTCATCGACGACGTCCAAGACGAAGTACGCGAGATGATTTTCTGGGAGCCACTCGAGAGGGGACGGCGGGAGCAAGAACGATTGTCTCGGAGTCCAAGAACGGTATTGCTTCGCCACGAAACCATGGGATCAAGTCCAGGCGTCGAAGTCGATCCGCCCAACGATCGATTCCAGACGAAACGACCTCCAAGAACTTCTGCTGGTCAAAGTGGACGAGCTACCGCAAGCTAGCTTGCACGGTCACTTTCGATCACGAGAAGCTCGAGGTCTACCAGCTCGCCGTCGAGTATGCCGACATCGCTGAAGATGATCGCACAAGAACTGCAACCCGGTCACGCTCACGTCCGCGATCAGCTTCGGCGGGCATCCGATTCCATCGTGAACAACACCGCCGAGGGCGCCGGAGAGCTCAATCCACCTGAGAAGGCTCGCTTCTACCGGATGGCACTTCGCTCTGGCACCGAAGCGCCGCCTCACTCCACACCTGCTTGAGGCGCCGACTCGCCAACGAGCAGAAGCTCCAAGCCGCCAGAGCCAAGCTCAAGCGCGTTGTCGAGAGGCTCACGCGCCTCATCAAGTCGATGAACGCACGCCGGGCTGCATGATCGCCATCGGGACCGGGACCGGGACCGGGACCCGGACCGGGCTCGCGGTAGCGCTACGCGCTACACGCGCCTAGCCAGGGCGGCGCGCTCGTTCCGGACGAACAGGTACTTGGGCCGCCAGACCACCGCCGCCACCATCCCCGAGATCAGGTGCGCCGCGCCCAAGAACCAGTAGATGAGATCGATCGAGACGCTCGAGAGCGCTGCGCCGATCAGGTACGCCAGCGTGCTCCAGGCCAGCCGGCGATCGACCGTGATCGCGAGCGTCGCGGTCACCAGGAAGTACATGCCGAAGTCGACGAACAGCGAGTGCTCGATCGGGTGGCCGAGCCGCTGAGCGAAGGGACGGATCGCCAGCTCCATGATGATCAGGAGAAAGATGGACGCCGTGAGCTGGCGGTTGACCTCGGTGCCCGCGAGGGTCTGGCGCGCCCACGCCACCAGCAGCGCGGCCGACAGCAGCTTGATCCCGCTGGTCACATAGAAGTAGGCGAACGAGATCTGGATCCCCGACTGCATCATGATCGCGGCGGCCACGGGTACCCCGCCGAACGTCACGGCGGTCACCATCATCAGGAAGGCGCGCGTGCGACGGCCGGTGTCGAGGTTGCGGCTCTTCTGGAGGTTCCTGAGCTCCACCAGCTCGGCCTTTCGCCGCGACATCTGGTGGGCCAGCTGATCGAGGCGCGCCTTCAGCTCCAGCCGGTGCGCGCCCAGGGACGCGAGCACCACCGCCGCCGACTCGAAGTCGTCGCGAGAGAGATCGTATTCGAACTTTCGCTCGAGACACCTCCGCAGCGCCTCGATCGCGCGCTGATTCTCGGGCCACTCCCGGAGCGCCTGCTCCAGCGCGAACCGCGCCTCGCCGAACAGGGTCTGGACCGCTACCGGATCGACCGGTGTGCCCGGCTCCTCGATCTCGCCCCACGACGTGAGCCTCTGCTCCGCCTGATCGACCAGCTCCTGCGAGCTCTCGTGCTCGAGAAACCGCTCCACCGCCTCGCGGAGCTCGCGCGCGCTCGCGAACCGGCGCGCCGGATCGCGATCGGTCGCCCGGTTGGCGATGGCGCCCAGCTCCGGTGGGATGTCCTTGGCGTAGTCGCAGGGCTCGGACGCCATCGCCGCGAGGAGCATGGATCCCACGTCGCCGCCCTCGTGCCGCGGTCGCTTGGTGATCAGCTCGTGCAGAATGGCGCCGAGCAGATACACGTCGGTACGCACGCTCAGCTCGTCGCCGTCGGCACGCACCATCTCGGGCGCCATGTAGGCGGGCGTCCCCGCCACGCTGTCGACGTCCTTCGCCAGCGCGAAGCGACCGCCGTGGCTGTCTCCCAAGCTCACCGCGATCCCCCAGTCGACGACGTACACCTCTCCGAAGCTCCCGATCATCACGTTGGAGGGCTTGAGATCGCGGTGCACGATTCCGCGCGAAGCCGCAAACTCCACCGCGTTGGTGACCTGCGCCAGGATCTTGAGGTGCCACCGCAGGTCGTAGCTCGGATCGCGGATGAGGCTCGACCACGGATCTCCGTCGATCTTCTTCATCACGATCATCGGCCGCCCGGCTGCGTCCACGCCGACGCTGTAGATGGGGATGATGTTCGGGTGCTCGAGCGCGCCGGTGACCCAGGCCTCGCGCAGGATCAGGAGGGCGAGCGCCGGGTCATCCTTGTCCGTCCGGAGCGTCTTCACGGCCACCTGGCGCCCGATCGCCAGCTGTTCGGCGGCGCGCACGCGGCCCATACCGCCCTCTCCGATCGTGGCCCCGAGCGAGAGGTCCTTGGCGGCGTCGTTGCGCTCCAGCTGCGGCAGCGCCTCGATCAGCCGATCGGCGCTGCGCCCCGGGATGAACGTGGAGGGGAGGATGGTGCCGTCGCTCGTTCGGAGCGTGGTGTCCAAGAGGCGAAGCGTCTCCTCGAGCGTCGGGCTCTCGGTCATTCCGCGAGCATAGCAGGCCGGCTCGCGTTCGCCGCCGTCGGTCCAGACACCATCGCCAAGCTCCTCTTCACCTCGGGATCGACCGGTCACCCAAAGGGCGCGGTCAACACGCACCGCATGCTCACCACCAACCAGGAGAGCCTGGCCGCCTGCTGGCCGGGAACCACAACCTCTTCCTGATCCTCCGGAACGTCGGCAGCCTGTTCATCGACGCGGGCGCGCTTGCCGGCTGGGGGTCGCCGCCTACAATCGCGCGCATCCGGGCACCAGCGAGCACGTCGCTCGGGCGCGGTGGTCGACGAACCCTTGTCCCTGGACGCGGGGGAGACCACCGACAAGGGCGACACGAACCAACGTCGCGTTCTGGATCGCCGGAGTGCCGAGGTGACACGGCTCTTCGAGGATCCGCCCGGCGAGGCCGTGTACAGCTTTAGCGGCGATCTCGAAGCGACGCCGGTGTAGCCGTTCGCACCGCGACGGCTGCGTCGCTGAATCAATATTCACCTGTCTGTGACCTCGCTGTGAAATGGACGTGCAATGATGATGAGTACCGGTGAGCGCGCCCGAGACCACCACGATCGTTCTGAGTGATCTTCACCTCACCGATGCTGAAGCGATCGACCCGCGCCGTCCGCTCTGGAAGCGATTCAAGAGCGCCGATCTATTCATCGACGGCAGCTTCGCTCGCTTCGTCGAGCAGCTCACGGAAGAGGCGGACGGACCCATCGAGCTGATCTTCGCCGGCGACACCTTCGACTTCGACGCCGTCGTTGCGCTCCCCGAGTCGCCCGACTTTCCCATCAGCTGGCTCGAGGTCCACCGCGGGCTCGAAGCCTCCGAGGAGAAGTCGCTCTTCAAGATGGAGGTCATCCTGAAGACCCACGAGGTCTGGGCGAGCGCGCTGCGCCGATTCCTCGACGCGGGTCACCGGGCGGTCTTCATCATCGGCAATCACGACATCGAGCTGCACTGGGCCTCCGTGAAGCGACTCCTGCGGGAGGCGCTCGGCCGCTCGGAGAGCGATGCTTCCGTCGAGTTCTGCGAGTGGTTCTACATCAGCAACGGCGACACGCTGATCGAGCACGGGAACCAGTACGACGCGTACTGCGTCTGCCCGGATCCGGTCTGGCCGTTCATCGAGCGCAAGGGGACGCTGTTCGTGCGGATGCCGTTCGGCAACCTGGCCAGCCGTATCATGCTCAACGGCATGGGGCTGTTCAACCCGAACGTCGACGCCAGCTTCATCATGTCGACGCGCGAGTACCTGTCCTTCTTCTTCCGCTACGTGGCGCGCGTTCAGCCCTTCCTCCTCTTCACCTGGCTGTGGAGCGCGCTCGCCACCATGCTGGTCTCGCTGCGCGAAGGCATCCTCCCCGCCAAGCGCGATCCGCTGCGGCTCGAGGAGCGCGTCGCCGACATCGCCCGCCGCGCCAACGCCACGCCCCGGGTGGTGCGGGCGATGAAGACGCTCCACACCCACTCCGCGATCTTCAACCCGTGGAAGATCCTTCGCGAGCTCTGGCTGGACCGCGCGCTCCTGTTCCTCGCGCTGCTCTGGGCCAGCGTGCAGATCTTCGCGTTCCTCAACGTGTTCGTGTCGCTCAGCCTGTGGTGGGTGCTGCTCCCGCTCCTGGTCCTGATGCCTCCGTTCATCTTCTACGCGCGCTCGGTGCACTCGGACATCGGCAAGGCCGAGCGACACGCGCTCGAGGTGGCGGGCACGCTCTGCAGCGTCGCCGGCGTCGACCGGATGATCTTCGGGCACACGCACAACGCGCTGCAGCGCAAGGAGAACGGCGTCGAGGTGATCAACACCGGCTCCTGGTCGCCGGCCTTCCACGACGTCCAGTGCACGAAGCCGTACGGTGCCAAGCGCTTCGCCTGCGTGCGTCCGGACGGGGAGGGCGGCCGCTCTGCGCACCTGCTCGAGTGGAACGACACGGAGCCCCTCCCGGCGCTCCTCGCCAATCGGAAGCGCCGGCGCGCGAAGGCCGCCCCAATCCGCGCGCCCGGGATCGCCATCCGCGCGCGATCCAAGTGATCCGAGCTCACTCGAACACGCGGACGAAGTCGCGTGGCGCGCGCCGCCGCCGCAGGCACCGCGTGGTCGCGCTCATGTAGCAGACCGAGAAGGCGCGGCGGGGATGGCCGGTCGCGTTCCGGCCCGAGCGATGCCACAGATAGTTGTGGACGAGGATCGCCTCGCCGGCGCGCGCCGGGATCGAGAGGGCGCGCTCCACCGCGCGCGCCTCCTTCACGCGGTCCTCGGGGATCATGCCGCCCAGGGGCGTCGCCAGGCCGTCGCGGTGGCTGGCCGGCACCAGCTCCAGGCAGCCGCCCTCGAGCGGCGTGTCGTCGAGCGCCGTCCAGATCTGCAGCTCTGGATCGCGATCGAGGCCCCAGAACTTGCCGCCGTCCTGATGCCACGGCAGGTACGTGCCTCCGGTGCTGGCCTTGTTGAAGAGCACGGCACGATAGATCGCGACCGGCCCCGCGATGAGGCGCCGCGCGATGGCTTCGAACAGCGGATTCTCGATCCACGCGGAGAAGAGCGGGTCCCTCTCGAGCTTCTCGATCTTGCGGTAGTTCAGCGACGGTCCCTGATAGCCCTTGCCGAACTCGAGGTCGGCGTAGTCACCGGTGGCCGTGTCGTGCTGGAAGAACAGCCCTGGGTAGCTCACCGTCCCCAGCATGATCTCGTCGGCGCGGCTGGTGAGCGCCTCAATCGTCGGCTGGTCGGCGACCGGACCGAGCCGCGCGTAGCCCTCCCGCCGGAACTGCTCGAGGACGTCGTCGAGCCGCTCGTTCCCGCTCACGGCGTCTCGAGCTCCTCGTAGTCGACACCGACCCCGTCGTCCGCGGACTCCAGCCCGCCGACCGGATGCCCGATCTCCACCTCGGCGCCGAAGACCCCGGCCAGCTCGGCGTGCCCGCGCGTGATCTCGAGGCGCCGGAGGGCCCCGAACCGGCGCGCCTCCCGGCCCAGCGCCTCGATCTCCTTGGCGCCGGTGGGATCGATCCGAAGGCGCTCGAGCCGCTGCGCCCGCCCGCTCTCGAAGAGGCTGCCAATCACCTCGACGCTCCTCGGCGCGGTGGAGATCGAAAAGGAGGTGAGGGCGGGGACAGCCTCGAGGAGCTCGGTCAGCGATCCGTCGATCGACGCCATCAACGCCAGCGACTCGAGGCTGCGCCAGTCCACCGCGCGGAACGAGGCGACCGGGATCGCGCTGGTGAAGAGCATCATGAATCGGACGCCCCAGGCCTTCACACCCCCGAAGCTGATGCGCTGGCAGGCGACGCTGAGCGTCTCGACGTTCGGGAGCGCGTCCGACAAGAGCTTCACCGAGACCCGACCCGCGCCCAGACCGGAGACGTACAGGTGGCGGACGCTGGCGCGCTCGCTGGAGCAGACGGCGCTCAACACGGTGCGCTCCAGGTCGTGCGTCTGCTCGTCGATGAGGCCGTCCGACCCGACCACCACGCTCAGCCGATGGATCAGCGCCATCGCCGGAGCGTCCAGAGCGGTCCGCACCACTCGCCGTGCGAGCTGGGTCGGGAGGTCGTGGGCAATCTGCAAGCTGGCCTGCCGAACGAACCCGAGGTGCCAGCGCACACCGGTCAGGTAAGGCGCTACCTCCGCCAGCGGTCCGACCAGGGCCTCCTTGTGGGTCCGGAAGAAGTCGCGCGCGGCCGCCCTCGCCTCGGGGTCGCTCTGCGTCTGGGCCCGATGCTCGAGCACGATCAACTCGCCCCGAGGATCCTCCGCCTGCTGCAGATAGTCGGCGAGCACCAGGTACGCATCGTCCTCGTCCGGTCGCTCGACGAGCATGCGCCGCAGGGCCTCGAAGCGCGCCATCTCCCCCCGACGATGTCACAACCGGGCCGCCCCTTCACCCCGCTTCAGCGCCCCTTCCGCGCACGCCGTACCCCCGGCTCCCGCGCGCAAAGCTCGACCATCCGCTCCATCAACCAGCGGGTGGCCGGACCCTGGTCGAGGTCGGGACGATGGACCAGCGCCAGCGAGAGCTGCCACTCGTCGTCGCTCCAGGCCGTCGGGCGGATCCGGACCAGGCGGCCGGCGGCCGAATCCGCTTTCACCATGTGCTCCGGCAGATTTCCCCAGCCGAGCCCGCCCAGGAGGAGCGCCCGCTTGGTCCACAGGTCGGCCACCCGCCAGGTCTGGTGCGAGAGCACGCCCTGGTCCGGTGTCCCCGCCTCCTCGCCCCGCTCGCTGAGCACGATGTTGATCTCCTCGGCCATGACCCGGTTGGAGATGCGGCCGCGGGCGCGGCTCAACCGGTGGCCGCGGGCCACCACCGGGATCATGCGGACCACCGCGATGTGCCGGCGTTCGAGCCCGTGACTCTCGGCGGCGGGACCACCACCCCAATCTGGCAGGTGCCGCTGGCGACCAGCGCGGAGACCGCGGAGAGCGTCTCGGTGTGCACGCGGAGCGGGACGGTCGGATACTTCTCCGCGAACTCCCGCGCCACCTCGACGATGGCGCGGACCGGGAAGATCGCGTCCACCGCAATCGCGATGCTGGCCTCGAGCCCGCCGGTGAGGCCCCGCGCCACCCCCTTCATCAGATCGACGTCGGCCACGATGCGGCGGGCGGCGTTGAGGAGCACGGCCCCTTCGGGGGTCAGCTTCGGGATCCGCGTGCTTCGGTCCCAGATCCGGACCTCGAGCAGGCTCTCGAGATTGCTCATCGCATGGCTCACCGCCGACTGGACGCGCTGGAGCTTGCGCCCGGCGGCAGAGAAGCTGCCCTCGTCCGCCACGGCGACGAACGTGCGGAGCTGATCGAGCGTGATCGCGTCGAGCATCTCAGGCCAAATCGAAGATCAGGACTTCGGCCGGCCCGCCCGGATCCTGCCCGGTGAGGCCGAAGGCGGTCTGATCGCTGATCGCCGCACCGTCGCCGGCCTCCAGCCGGTGACCGTCGAGTTCGACGCTCCCGCGCGCCACCTGGACCCACGCGTGCCGGCCGCGCGCGAGCTCGACCGGGACCTTGGCCCCGTCGTCGAGGAGTCCCGCGAGGAGCCGGACATCCTGATGCACCGTGATGGATCCGTCGCGCCCGTCCGGCGAGGCCACCAGCAGGAGCTGATCCGTGCGCGCCTCCGCCGAAAACGCCTTCTGCTCGTAGCTCGGCGTCAACCCTGCCTGCGCGGGGAGGATCCAAATCTGGAGGAAGTGCACCAGGTCCGTCTTCGAGGCGTTGTGCTCGCTGTGGTGGACGCCCGTCCCTGCGGTCATGCGCTGGACCTCGCCGGGTCGGATCACCGATCCGGTCCCCATGCTGTCCTTGTGCTCGAGCGCGCCCTCGAGGACGTAGGAGATGATCTCCATGTTCTGGTGCCCGTGCATGCCGAAGCCGCGGCTCGGCTGCACGCGGTCCTCGTTGATCACGCGCAGCGCCCGGAAGCCCATGTGGGCAGGGTCGTGGTAACCGGCGAACGAGAAGGTGTGAAACGAGCGAAGCCACCCGTGGTCCGCGAAGCCGCGCTCGGATGCTCGTCTGAGCTGGATTGACATGCCCCGAGGCTAGGCCCGCCGGACCATCTCGAAAAGAGGCAATCACATCATACGAACCATCGATAAGATAGATGGCTCAGAACCGCCCGGCGATCGAGAGGGACCAGCCGCCGTCGCCTCCCAGAGGCGCCACCGAGGCGCGGAAGCTGCGGATCCCGTCCTGGTAGTCGACGGCCCGCCGCTGATTGATGGTGTCGATGATGAAAACCGGGACGGCGACGGTGGAGATTCCGAGGCCGATGCCGGCCACCAGGTCGTGGTCCGTGACCCCGCCGATCGCCGCGATTGCGCCGCCGATCGCCACCAGGCCCAGCTCGGCGGCGCGATAGTAAACGAAGCGCGACGTGGTCCCGTGGATGTGCTCGAGCTCCTCCTCTTGGAACGCACCCGGATCGCGGGCGAGCGTCTCCTGGTAGTGGTCGAGCTCGGCGGCCGCCTGGAACGCATAAAAGACGGCGCCGATCAGCTCTGCTGATCCGAGCGTGAGGAGCGGCCATCCGAACCCGCGGGCAAGCTCCGAGCCTCGCGCGATCAGCAGGCTCCCGCCGACGATCGACGCGACGCTCAGCCCGGTGATCACGTAGGCGGCGTTGGCCTCGCCGCCGTAGTAGCCGTCGATGAGCTGCGCCACCGGCTGCTCGGCGAACGCGGGCTCCGAGGTGCCGGCGACCGCGAGACCCAACACGGCGATCAACGTTCCGTGCGTCGACATGATCAGCGCTCCTTCTTCGTCTTCTTCTTCGACTGCGGCTTGCCGAGGGGCACCAGCTCGGCCAGGGCCGAAAGGAGTGCGTCCGTGTCGGCCTCGCGCGGATGCCCCTCGAAGAGCAGGTGCTGGACACCGAGCCCGAGCAGGACCGCCTCGAGCAGCGCCGCGTGCGGATGTCTCTCGGGGAGGCCGAGCACCTGCTCCACTACGCTCCGCACCGCCAGCACGCCCTCGACCAGCTGCTTTCGCAGCGATCGATCCCCCTCGGACGCCACCAGCAGCCCCACCAGGATCCGCGTCCGGCGCCGGTTCTTGACCAGCCCGGCGGTCAGCTCGGCGAGCGCGCGCGGCACGTCCTCGGTCGGCGTCGACGCGATCACCCGGGTCACGTCCTCGCCGACGGACAAGAGGTGATGGCGCGCCACCGCCGCAATCAGATCGGCGCGGTGGGGGAAGTAGTACGTGAGGTGGCTCTGCCGGACGCCGGCCTCCTTGGCGACCTGCGTCTGCGTCAGGCGTCCCAGGCCGTATCTCCCCAGCACCCGGAGCGCCGCCGCCAATAGTCGGTCGGGAATGGCCTCATCCTTCGCCTTGGTAGCCATACCAATGAGCCTTGGTAGGACTACCAAGGAGGTCTCAGGTCGTCAAGCCGGCGCTCGCCCGAGCTCGCGCTGCGCCAACGCGCGGAGCAGCACCGCCACCTTATCGTCCTCGAGCAGCGCGCGCCGCCGGATCGAATAGAGAGGAAGCGCACGCGTGGGGATCGAGCGGATCGCGACCAGGCCCTCCCGCGAAGCCGCGATCACGTCGGGGAGGACACTGAGCACCTGGCCCCCGAGGATCGCCTCGATGCGAAGAGCCAGCGAAGCGGTCATCACCACGGTCCGGCCCAGCTCGACCGGCCAGCCGTCGTCCTCGCCCTCGGGTCCCGCGAACGCGTGCGCGCACAGCGCGTCGATCGGGAGCTCGGACTGGGCCGCCAGCGGATGTTCGGCGGCGCAGTAGACCGAAGTGGAGAGCGAGCTGAGCAGCGACAGCTCGAGAATCGTCGTGCTCGACCGGGTCGAACGACAGCGCCAGGTCGATCCGCCCGCGAAGGAGGTCGTGGACGATCTCGGGCGCGTTGGCGTCGCGGAAGCAGGGGAGGAGATCGGGGTGTGCTGCAGAGAGCTCGCGGAGGAGCGGGAGCACGAGGACGGCGGCGATCGGTGTGCTGGCGCCGATGTAGATCGGACCGACCATCTGCTGCTCGGCGATCGCCGCCAGCACGTCGTCGACGAGCCGCATCGCATCGCGCACGCCGGAGAGGAGCTTTTGTCCCGCTGCGTTGAGCACCAGGGCGCGGCCGACGCGGCTGAACAGCGGCCGGCCGACGTCGGCCTCGAGCAGATGGATCGTGCGGGAGAGCGCGGACGGGCTGACGAACAGCAGCTTGGACGCGGTGGGCAGGTGCTGCGTCTCGGCAACCGCTCGGAATCCTGGGAGAAAGTTCCAAAGCGTGGTGAGTCGTCGAACCCGCTCCATGGGCGGATCATACGACCTGTTCTCCGGCCCGAGGCGGATCGCATTGTTTCGGGCGCGGGCGCGGCGTATCAGGCGGGCATGGCGGACACCCGGAAGATGACCTGCAAGCCGAACGGCCCGTACCTGATCCAGGGCCCCCTCGAGATCGTGGATCCGACCGGAGCGGTCCTCACGGTCGAGGCCGGGACGACCGCGGCGCTGTGCCGCTGCGGCGGCTCCACCAACAAGCCCTTCTGCGACGGGACGCACTCGAAGATCGGGTTTCAGGCAGCGGAGGCGGCGGTGGCGAAGGAGGGTTAGCGGATCGCCATCGGTCGTTCGGGCGATGAGGTCGCGGTGGAGCACCCGAACACACACGTGGTAGCGCAGTCCGCGTGAAAAACGGGGCGCTCCCCTCTTGCTCCCTCGCGGCGCTGGTCGCAGCGGCGCTTCTCTCGGCCCCGACCACGGTCGCTGCGGCCGAGTTCGACACGCACACCGGTGAGGTGCGGCTCGACGGGTCGGCGGTCTCGTTCGGCTTCGAGCGCGGCCAGCCGACCTCGGCCCTCGGGCTGTTCGATCGCCGCGGCAACGCGGTGGCGCCCGAGGCGCTCGACGCCGCGCTCGTCGACACGGCAATCGAGGGCGGCACCGGGCTCGCCGTAGGCAACGCCGCGTTCCTGGCGCGGGTGGATCTGACCCTGCTCGGCGCGACGGACCGTCTTCACGGCCGGCGCGTCGAGATCAAGTACTGGAGCCGGGCGGCCGGCAGCCGGGTGGTGGCGCACGTCATCTGGACGGCCGACGGCCAGAACGCCCTCGCAGAGCTCCCCTTTCAGCTGAGCGGTCGGGCGACCGATGACGGGTGGGTGGAGTGGACGAGCGGCCCGTTCGACTATTCGATGGGCGGTCTGGTCAATCCGAGCTCGCTCCTCTTCTACTCGAATCAAGGTGGGTTCGGCGGCGGCGGCGGCATGTCTACGGTCGCTGCGCCGTTCGGCGTGATCGACGCGCTCTCCCTCGACGACCTGGGCGCGGCCGCGGTCCCCAGCGCGCGCTGCAACCTCGCCACCGAGGCGTCGACCTGCGGCACGGCCGGTGCGTGCTATCTCGGGCGCTGCACCGACGCCTCCGTCGCCCTGGGGCCGATGTTCCAGAACCCGTCCCTGCGCGCGGACTACCTGGCGCGGCGCACCTACGAGTACAACCACCTGGAGGGCGGCCGCGTCCCCGAGGGCCGGGCGGCCGAGCTCGAGAGCCGTCTGGGCGCGCTCGCCGACGAGACCTCGGTGATCCGGTATCGGACCCAGTACTGGCAGGCGCTCCAAATCCTGGAGGACGGGCACGCGAGCCCTCCCATCTCCCGCGACGGGGGGTCTCGCGCCACCGGGATCTGCGTTCACCTCGGCGTCGCCGATCTACTCCCGGGCGCCGCCACCACGCCGCTGGTCTTCGCGGTCTCCAACACCAGCTCCATCGCGGCGCGGGTCCGACCTGGCGATGCTTTGGTGGCGATCGACGGGATGCCCGTCGACGAGTGGGCGCAGGCGGCCGGACGCTACGTCGCGTTCTATGGCGATCAGCGGGCGCGGGCGGTGGACTCGGCGCCCGATCTGATGGTCGCGGCGGCTGCGGTCGGATCGGTGGTCTCGTTCGACCGGCCGACCTGTCGGACCGCCACCACCACGCCGGTCGCGGCGTGCGCACCCTCGGAGATCGAGCGGATCGACATCGATCTGGGCGAGGCCGAGGCGGGCGCCTGGAGCGGGCCGCTGCCGCCCTGGCTCGACGATCCGATCTTCTGCGACTACCGCTTCCATCGCGCGTTCCCCGGGCCCGACGGCACCGCATACGAGTTCGCGGGCAGCGTCGATCGGGATGGTGTGCGGACGCTCCAGATCAACGGTGTCCCCAGCGCCGCGGGTCAGGCTGGACAGGCGTGGTCGGACGCGATCGACGCCGCCTTCACCAGCGCGCCGCCGCGGCTGATCCTCGATCAGCGCACCGGCTTCGGCGGCGGCATCGACGCCGTCGATCATCTGGCCGGATACATGGTTGGACCCCCGGACTTCGATCGGATGGAGCTCTGCCCGCGCACGGCCCAGCCCGTGGACGAGCCGCTGCTCGGCTCGCTCTCCAGCTGCCAGGCCGGAGGCGCGCTCGGGTTGAGCTTCAACGGCTGCGGCGAGTACATCGAGTGGGTCCTCGGTTCGGGACGGCAGAACGCCGTCGCTCGCACCAGCAGCGTCGCGGTTCTCGTCGGCTATGACGTCTCGGGGAATGACTTCCTCACCAAGCTCTTGACCTACCGGAAGGCCGGGGGTCTCCGGATCTTCGGCGGCGCACCCACCGCCGGCGCCTTCGGCGTGATCTGGTCGCTGCCGGCCGTCAGCCACGAGCTGTCGGGCGGCTCGCTGCAGGTTCAGGACTCCATCTTCCGCGACAGCCGCGGCGACCAGAACCTCGACTTCCAGACGGCCCACGGGGTGCCGCCCGACGAGGTCGTTCTCCAGCTCCAGAGCGACGCCCTTCGCGACGTGGACACCGTCTACGAAGCCGCGCTGTCCTGGCTGAAAAGGTGAGGCCCACGATGATCAAGCGCGCACTCCTCGTCCTTCCGCTCGCGCTGGCCGCCTGGTCGTGCTCGAAGAGCACCGAAGGTCTCGACGACGCCGGAACGATGCCGCCCGACGGTGGCACGATCGTGAAGCCCGACGCTGGCTCCGTGGCCGACGCCGGAGCCGAGCCGGAAGCGGCCCGGCATCTGATCCAGCTCGACCTCTTCGGTTCGATGCCGCTCGACAACGCGGTTGTCGATCCGCAGCTCGATCCGAGCTCGCAGAGCTGGCTCGCGGTCGGCGATCTTCAGGGCCAGGGCCGCTTCGTGCGGGCGCAGTTCCGAGAGCTCGCGCGCACGCCGGCGGGCCTGCCGGCGCTCCTCCTGCCGGCGCGCGACATGGACCCGCCGGACACGGTCCTGCTCGGATCCGTGAGCGCGGCCGGCGCCCCGCTCACGGCGTCGGTCTGGATCGGCCGCGCCTCGGAAGACTCGGCGGCGCTCACCGAAGCGCACCCGTTCCTGATCGCCACGCTCGCCGACGACGGCGTGGAGCAAGCGTTCGATCTGGTCCCGGACACCGGCACCGCCACCGTCAGCCTCGACGGCCTCGGCTGGCAGAAGTACTCCGCCACGGTGACGGAGACGTCCGTCGGCATCCTCACCTTCGCGGTGGACGATCGGGTGCACCTCCCGTTGTACGTGCATGCGCCGGTGGTCCTCTCCCGCATCCCGCTCCGGCTGGCCGCACCGATCGCCCGCGCGCGCCTCCTGACCGCACGCGAGCGGCAGGCCGCGAAGATGATCGCCGACTGGCGCAGGCGCCGGCTGGGCGAAGCCAAGGAAAAGGTCGAACCGGTCCTCTCGCCCGCGGTGATGAAGGCCGTCCTGAGCCCCGCGAAGCGCTGACCCGAACGCCTCCATGGACGTCGGGATCGTGGGGTGCGGATTCGCAGGCGCGGCGGCGACGCTGTTCCTGACGCGCGCCGGGCACCGAGTGACCACGTATGAGGCCGTGCCCGAGCCTGGGGCGGTGGGCGCGGGCATCATCCTTCAGCCGACCGGCATGCTGGTGCTCGCAGAGCTCGGGTTGCTCCCGGCCGTGCTCGGGCACGGCGCGCCCATCGATCGTCTCCTCTGTCTCACCGGCCGACGCCGCTCGCTGGTCGACCTCAGCTACGCCAGCCTCGCCGAGGGTCTGTTCGGTCTCGGCCTCCACCGGGGCGCGCTCTTCTCCATCCTCTACGGAGCGGTTCGCGCGTCGTCCGCCGAGGTGGTCCTCGACTGTCTCGTCAATCGCATCGAGCGCAAAGGTGGGCGGACGATCCTGGTCGACGCCAAGGGCGGCGAGCACGGCCCGCACAATCTCGTGGTCGTCGCCGACGGCGCGCGCTCGCGGCTCAGACGCTTCTCCCGCGCGAAGGTTCGGGAGTATCCCTGGGGCGCCCTCTGGTTCGTGGCCCGCGATCCGGATCGGATCTACGGGCGCACGCTCTTTCAGGTGGTCCGCAGCACCCGGCAGCTCCTCGGGTTTCTGCCCACCGGACGGGGGCCCAACACGGACGACGGTCACCTGGTGAGCCTCTTCTGGAGCGTCCGCGGCGACCGGGTGGAGGCCTGGCGGAGCGGCTTCGACGCCTGGCGCACGCACGTCGTCGGCGAGGACGAGCGATCCGCGTTCATCCTCGATCAGATCGCCGGACCCTCCGATCTCCTCTTCTCCCGGTATCACGACGTCGTCATGTACCCGTGGCACGCCGGAAATCTGGTGTTCATCGGCGACGCCGCCCACGCGACCAGCCCGCAGCTCGGCCAGGGGACGAACCTGGCGCTCTGCGACGCGATGGCGCTCGCCGGTGCGCTCGCGGGCGACGGCGAGCTCGACGTGAAGCTGTGGAGGTACTCCCGCGAGCGTCGGGCGCACGTCACCTACTACCAGCTCGCGTCTCGATGGCTCACACCGTTCTTTCAGTCGGACCACACCGCGCTGGGTGCGCTCCGCGATCTCCTCATGCCGGTGGCGGCGCGGTTGCCGTTCGTGAACGGTGCGATGGTGCGTTCGATGGCCGGGGTGAAGCGCGGCCTGGTGCGCCGGTCGCTCGCCATCGCCCCCTATCAGCGGCTGCTCGCCGCCGCATCGTGACGGCTACGGGACGGCCACCAGCGCGCCGCCCAGGATCAGATAGGAGGGCTGCACCTCGGCCTGCGGGTTGCCGAGCCCGAGGCGGATGCCGGCCGGGAGGACGCCGCCGGCCAGGCTCGACAGATCGAGCGTCGGGATCGGCACGCCCTGGATCCCCTCGCTGAACAGCTCGGGGATGAGCTGCGCGAACAGCGTCTCCAGCTCGGAGACCAGCTGCGGGAGATCGATGGTGTCGTCGATCGGGGTGGCGAAGTCGAGGACGACCCGCGGCCCCGGCGCCACCTCGAACTCGATCTCGCCGGCCGCGTTGACGAAGACGCGGGCCTCGGCGACGGCGCTCGCATAGATGGTGGCAGCGATCGGCGGGAAGCCGGCGACGCCGCTCAGATCCAAGGCCAGCTCGAAGTCGCCGAGCGCGAGCTGGAGCGGGTAGGCCGCGTTCCCGCTCGGCGACAGGACCAGCGGCAGCAGCGCGTCGGCGCTGGCGGTGACGCCCATGATCTGTCCGTTGCCGACGAAGTCGGCCAGGTCGATGCTCAGACCGCCACCGTACCAGACCGAATAGAGGGCCTGGTTGAGCAGGTCGTACGCCAGCCCCACCACCAGATCGCCGCGTCCGGCCAGCCCGGCCGCCGTGACGCTCTCCTGTAGGATCCCGCCGAGCGGCTCGGGGTTCAGGACGCCCGAGGTGTAGATCGTGGTGTCGAACCCGAGGTTGCCACCGCCGGGGGCGAAGGCCAGGGAGCCGAGGTGCGTGTTGATGCCGAGGCTCACCGAGATCGGCGCCGGGATCTGCACGGAGGTGCCGAAGCTCAGCGAGGACAGGAAGTCGTCCACGAGCGGAGGAACCTGATCACGGATGACGTTCGCGAAGGCGGTCTCGATGCGACTGCTGATGGCGCCGGAGAAAAGCGAAATGATCCCGTCCACCGCCCAGTCGATCACGGACGGTAGGTTGAGGTTGATGTTGAAGCCGCTGAGTGTGACCGAGGGTGTCGGCATCGTCACGACGACGCCGCCGCTCTGCGTGATCACCTGGAGATCGCCCTGGATGACCGCCCGCTGTGCCGAAGCCGTCCCGGAGACTCCGACGCCGATGTCGCAGACGTCGCCGGTGGTGTGCATGTTCACCGAGAGGTTCGGGATCTCCACGCGCAGGTGAAGACCGCCGTTGATCGCGGTGATGTCGATGATCGGGGTGCCGAAGTTGACGCTGTCGACGTGGAGCTGGAGGGCGCCCGTGATGCTGACGAACGGGATCGAGCAGTCCGAGTTGTACGTGGTCACCGGGTTCGGGATCAGCGACCGGATGTCGGCCTGCTGGATCGCCAGCCGAGCGATGGTGGCCAGGTCGTCGACGTCGGGGGCGTTGTCGTCGAGCGCGGCCTGTCCGAGCCGCACCATCAGGCCGTTGGTGATCCGTCCCGTGGTGATGCGCGTATCCCGCGCGCGGCGGTAGTTGGACGCCAGCTCGAACGACTGGGCGAACATGCGCTCGTTGCCGGCCTCATCGATGGCGAGCCCTTCGAAGAGGTTGATGCCCCACCGTCCGATGATCGTGGTGCTGAAGCTCCCGTCCGCGGCCACGGCGACCGGCGTACCCTCGATGGTCAGCGTCGCCACGCTGCTGGTGGGGTCGGTGGCGTGGCCGCTGATCGTGATGGCCTGGCCGGGCGTGCTCTGAAGGATGGCGCCGCGGGCCGGCGTGTCGATGACGACCACCGGCGTGTCGCCGTCCACCCGGAGGGTCACGCAATCCTCAATCCCGGGCGCGGACGTCACCCGCGCGATCAGCTCGACGTCGCCGTTGCCGGTGAGCGTGACCCGATGGACACCCGCCGGCTGCGAGGCGTCCGCCGGTGCGCTCTCGAGCGTCCACTCGGAGGCGGTGTCGTTGCCGTAGGCGTCCGAGACCTGCGCGGTCAGCTCCACCACCGCGCCCCGAGGGTAGACGGGGAGCGCCGGGTCCACGGTCAGGATCGCGATGCGCGCGGGCGGGCCCGCCTCGACGGTGACCGTGACGGGCTCCGAGACCAGACCGGCGTCGGCGAGCGCGCAGGTGACCTCATACGCGCCGACGACGGTGGGCGTGAAGCTGGAGGCGTCTCGGCTCGTGGGCGCAGGCGTGACGTCGAAGGTCGCCGGAACGACGGAGATGGCGTTGCCGGCGGCGTCCGTGAGCTCGCACGTCACGTTCACCTGGGTCCCGGCGGACGCGACCAGCGGGTTCACGCGGGCCGAGAGTCGATCCGGCTCCCCGGGCGTCACGGTGAGCGTGGCGGGCACGCGCTCGAGCTCGGGCGAGACGGCGCAGGTGATCGCATACTCGCCGGCGAGCCGGCCCGCGATCGCGAGCTGGTCGATCGCCACACCGTCGGCGGGTGAGGCTTCGATCTGGGCGGCTGCGTCGACCGCGTTGCCATACTGATCCTCGAACCGGCAGCTGGCCGTGCTTCGCTCACCTGAGCGGATCGTGCTCGGCTCCACCGTCGCGATCGATCGCGCGGCCGCGGCGGGCCGGACCTCGAGCTCGGCAGGGGTCGCGGTTGCGTTGGCCAGCTCGCACTGCACCTGGTAGCGCCCGGCGCGGTTCGAGGAGACGCGCGCGCCCTCGAGCGTTGCCCCGTCCGGCGTCACCGTGATCGTGACGTCCGGCGGCGCGACCTCGGCGGTGGTGCCGTCGTCGAAGGTCACCTTGCAGGTCACATCGACGCTCTGTCCCGCGACGACGCTCGCTGCCGACAGCTGGGTCTCGACGCGGACGGCGCCGTGCTCCTTGAACAGACAGACCGACGAGCCGCATGCGCCCGGATCCTCGCTGCAGCCGGCGGCGATCGAGAGAAAGAAGAAAAGGAGAGAGAGCCGAGTCCCGGCCTTGCCCATCGTGCGATTGTAGCCACTCCCGGATCGCGCGTGTTTCGGACGATCAACGGCCTGTGAACCGCAAAACCACATCGGAGCTACACATACAATGGGCATGCCGCACGCAACGGACGGGGAGGGCGGTGCCGGAGAGCAGCCGGCTTCCCGACATGGGAACGTCCGAGCTCGGGATGTGCGCGCTCACGGCGCGTCATCCGCCGCGCAGCCGCTCGAGCGAGCGGTGGAACCAGAGCGCGGATCGCTCGAGATCGCCGAAGAGCTGGGACGCGTTCGCCCGGCTCTCGAGGCCGCGCTGCATCGCCTCCACCACGAAGAGATCCTCGCGGGCGAACACGCCCCCGTCGATCAGCTCGAAGCTCTTGTCCCAGTGGGCCCTCGCCTTCTCGGTCTGGGGCGCCTCCGGGATCAGCATGGTGTGCACGAAGCGGGTGCGATCGACGCCCAGTGGGTGCGAGACCGCGACGCTCAGATAGTCGGGGTGGAGGATCAGGATGGTGTTGGGGAAGAAGAGGTAGCTCGGAGTGGCCACGCTCCGCAGATCCTCGATCGCCTCGGATCTCTCCCGCGCCGCCACGATCGCCCGGCGCGCGACCAGCGAGCGGATGTGTTGACCGGCGGGCTCGGAGTCGAGACAGGCGTCGAGGAAGAACTCGTACACGCTCCGGCGGTGGAGGTGCCGGACGTGGTAGCCGTCGAGGAACGCCTCGATGATGAGCTTCCAGTTCCCCGCCACGACGCGCTCCACGCGGCGGTACGGATGGAGATGGTCCGCGTCGATGGCCTCGAGGTCGCGCTCGATGGGGGCGAGGAAGGCGGGATCGATCGGCTCGAGCGCCGCGAAGACGAACCCGTGCGCCGTGGTGGTCGGGACCTCGACCAGGTTGGATCGCTCGGCGTCCCGGCCGCAGAACGACTCGGCGTGCCGAGCGAAGAGGAGCCGTCCCGAGAGATCGTAGGTCCAGCCGTGGTACGGACAGACGATCGCCTTGTGGACGCACGGCGGCCCCGTCTGGACCAGCTGGGTCGAGCGGTGGCGGCACACGTTCCGGAAGCCGCGGATCGTTCCGTCCTCTCCCCGCACCAGGAGGAGCGCGATGCCCGCCACCTCGACCGCGACCTGCGCGCCGGGCGCGTCGAGCTCCTGCGCCATCGCCACCACCTGGGGGAGGCGGCGGAACACACTGTCGAGCTCGCCCTGGAGATGCTCGCTCGAGGTGTAGTGCGCTCGCGGGATCTCACCGCTCTCCTTTGACGTCTCGACGGCTCCGTCGAGCTGGTGCTGAAGCGAGCGAAGCAGCGACGCGTGACACGCGGACAGGCTGGCTCTCTGCACGGTGATCATGGTACCCGGTATTGGAGGTAAATAATCTCGTATGCAAGAGAATCGTATCCGATCCTCCCTCGGATACGCTCTGATCAGGGCGTTTCGTGCGGTGAACCGGGTCACCAACCGCACCGTCCGATCGCTGGGCATGTCCGCGGAACAAGCGCACATCTTGATGGTGCTCTGGGTCGAGGGCCCCCTGAAGACCGGGGAGCTTCAGCGGATGGTGGGGCTTTCAAGCGGGACGCTCACCGGCGCGCTCGACCGGATGGAGAAGGCCGAGCTGGTACACCGTTTGCCCGATCCGGAGGACGGCCGGGCCTGGCGAATCGAGCCGGCGCGGGCGATCGAGCGCAAGCGCGGCGAGCTCGAGACGAGGCTCGTCGACATGGAGGAGGCCTGCTTCAGGGTGCTGACGGCGAAGGAGCGGCGACAGCTCTTCGAGCTGCTGGAGAAGGTGACGGCCTCGCTTCCCGAGGTTCGGTGAGGCTCAGTTCCACTCTTCTCGTCCCAGCAATCGCAGGAGGAGCGCCCGCGCCGAGGCGAGGTCGTACTCGACGCGGACGCGCTGCGCCGAAGCGCTGGTGAGCTCGAGCTGTGCGTCGGCGAGCTCGAGCGAGCTGCCGACGCCCTGCGTGTACCGCTCCTCGGCCAGCGCCAGGAGCTCGCGGGCCGAGGCGAGGGTCTGCTCCGCCGCCTCGAGCTGCGCCTTCGCGGAGTCGACGCCAATCTTCGCCTGCTCCACCTCGACCCGGACCTGCTGCTCGAGCCCGGTCAGGCGCGCCTCCTCGATCCGGACCTCGGCGTCGGCCGCGTCAATCGCAGCGGAGGTTCCGAGGCCGTCGAAGATGTTCCAGCTCAGGCCCAGCCCGGCGGAGGCGCTCCAGCCGGGACGTTCGAAATCGTCGCCGAAGAAGCCGGCGCCCACGCCCGCGGTGAGGGAGGGCAGAAACCGGCGCGAGGCCGCCGAGGCCGACAGCTTGCTCGCATCAATCGAGCGCCGGGCACCGGCGAGGTCGGGCCGCTCTGAAAACGCCAGCTCTGCCAGCGTCTCCACCGGCTCCGCCTCGGCCACCAGCGGCGACCAGGTCGGCTCGGCCACCTCGTAGTCCACCGTACCGGACCGACCCATCGCCTGGTTGAGCCTCGCCTTGGCGGCACGCTCGTCGTTCTCCGCCCGCGCCACCGCCGCGCGTGCGTCGGCGACCTCGGTCTCCAGCCGCGCGAGATCGATCTTCGGGCGCAGGCCGACCTTCACGAACTCGGCCACCTCGGCCCGGTGCTTCTCCTGGTTCGCCTGCGTCTCGCGTGCCACGCCCGCGAGCGCCTTGGCTTCGAGCGCGTCGATGAACGCGAGCCGGACCCCGGCGACGACGTCGCGCTCGGTGAAGCGCGCGTCGAGCTGGGTGGCGTCGGCGCTCGCCTTGGCCGCGTCCCACTCCTTCCAGCTCCGGCCGAAGTCGTAGACGAGGATGTTCGCGTCGATCGATCCGGAGTAGGAGCCGCCGGTGTCCCGCGGGGTGCTCGGCGTGTTGCGTGCGGAGAGATCGTAGCGCGACGACGCACCGATCTGCGGGAGGAGCGGGGCGCGCGCCTGGCGGGAGCGCGCCTCGGCCAGGTCCGTCTGTCCTTGCGCTACCTTCAGGTCGGGATGATTCGCCAGCGCCGTCTCTACCGCTTGCTGCATCGTGATGGTCGAGAGCGCCATCGTCATCGGGATCAGGAGCGACATCACTCGTACCTCAGGGCTTGAATGGGGTCGAAGCGCGAGGCCTTGAACGCCGGATAGAGCCCAAACCCGACGCCGACGATCGCGCTGAACACGAGTGCCACCAGGATGACGGCCGGCTGGATCAACAGGGGCCAGCCGAACTCCGAGACCAGATAGAAGCCGGTACCCACGCCGGCAGCACGCCGAGCGCGCCGCCGATGCTCGAGAGCACCACCGCCTCGACGAGGAACTGCGTGAGGATGTTCTTCGACTTCGCGCCCACCGCCATGCGGAGCCCGATCTCGCTCGTCCGCTCGGTGACGCTGACCAGCATGATGTTCATGATGCCGATGCCTCCGACCATCAGGCTGACCAGCGCGATGCCGCCGAGGAGCGCGCTCATCGTGTCGGCGCTCTCCTGCTGCGAGCTGGCGATGTCGGAGAGGTTACGGACCTAGAAGTCCTCCTCGTCGCCTTCGCGGATCCTGTGTCGGGCCCGCAGGAGCGGGTGACGTCCTGCTCCGCCTGCGCGGTCGCCTCCTGGGAGGTCGCGCCGAGGAAGACGGTGCCGTCGATGAACTGCTGCAGGCCGCCTTGCAGCTTGGCGCGGTAGGTGGAGACCGGGACGATGATGACGTCGTCACTGTCGCCGCCGAAGCCCGAGCTGCCCTTCGGCTCGGCCACCCCGATCACCTGGAACGGGATGCGGTTGACGCGGATGATCTGGCCGATCGGGTCCGAGATAGGGCCCGAAGAGCTGGTCCACGACCGTCTGTCCGATCACCGCGACCTTGGCGCCAGTCGTCCACGTCCGCGTCGGTGAGCGCGCGTCCCTGCCCGACCTCCCAGTCGCGGATCTCGAAGTAGTCGGGCGTGGTGCCCTGCACCGACGTGGACCAGTTCGCGCCCTCGGCCATCGCCTGCGCTTGGTGTTGAGGAGCGGGCGCCGCGGATCGCACGGAGGGGACGTCGCTCTCGATCTTGCCGAGGTCCTCCCAGGTGATCGTGGGCTGGCTGCCGGCGCCGCCGCGCACGCCGCCGGCGCGGCTGGAGCCGGAGCGGACGATCAGCATGTTGCTGCCCATCGACTCGAAGGTGGCTCGACGCGGGCCCGGGCCCCGGCGCCGATGGCGGTGATCGAGACCACCGCGCCGACGCCGATGATCACGCCCAGCATCGTGAGGAACGAGCGCATCTTGTTGCGCAGGAGCGCGCGCACCGCGATGGAGACGATCCCGAGGAGAGTCATGATGCCACCTTCCCGTCCCGTACCTCGATCACCCGCGACGCGTGCGCGGCGATGTCCGGCTCGTGCGTCACCAGGACGACGGTGATCCCGCCGCCGACCAGCTCGCCGAAGAGCGCCATCACCTCCTCGCTGGTCTTGGTGTCCAGGTTGCCGGTGGGCTCATCGGCGAGGATCAGGCGGGGCTCGTTCACCAGCGCCCGTGCGATCGCGACGCGCTGCTGCTGTCCGCCGGAGAGCTGGTTCGGGTGGTGATGCGTGCGGAGCGCGAGCCCGACCCGCTCTAGCGCTCTCTGGGCCCGGGCGTGCCGCTCCTCCTTCGAGAGGCCGGCGTATAACAGCGGCAGCTCGACGTTCTCGACCGCGCTGGTGCGGGCGAGCAGGTTGAAGCTCTGGAATACGAACCCGAGGGTGCGGTTCCGGATCTCGGCGCGCCGGTCTGCGATCCGCCGACGCCACCTCCTCGCCCGCGAGTCGATACGAGCCGCTGGTGGGCGCGTCGAGGCAGCCGAGGATGTTCATCAGCGTCGACTTTCCCGAGCCGGAGCTCCCCATGATGGCCACCAGCTCCCCATCGCCTACGGTCAAGCTGACCCCGCGGAGCGCCTCCACGGAGACCTCGCCCTGCAGGTACGTCTTGGTCAGGTCATTCACTTCGATCAGCATGGCTCACCTCACAGGAAGCGGCCGAAGCGGTTGCCGCCCCGGCGCGCGCCGTCGGGCTTCGCGGCATCGCCGGACATGCCGACGATGATCCGCGCACCCTCGTCGAGGTCCTTCGCGGAGATCTCGGTCCGCTCTCCGTCGGAGAGCCCGACCTCGACGGGAACGGCCGCCGGCTGTCCGCGCTCGATCTTCCAGATAAGTCGCTCGTGGCCGTTGCTCGCCCGCGCCTCCGGCGGCCGGAAGCGGAGCGCCGCGCTGGGAACCACCAGGACCTCCTCGTGCGCCTCGACCACGAAGGTGACGTCTGCGGTCATTCCCGGGCGAAGCTCGAGCTCCGGGTTGTCGACGGAGACCACCGCGTCGTACGTGACGACGTTCTGCACGGTGACCGGCGAGTAGCGGACCTCCTTCACCACTCCAGCGAAGGTCTTGCTGGCGAAGGCGTCGACGGTGAACTCCACCGCTTGACCCGGCAGCACGCGACCCACGTCCGACTCGGCGACGCTGGTGTGCACCTCCATTTTTCGCGGGTCCTCGGCGATGGTGAACAGCGTCGGAGCCTGGAAGGACGCCGCCACGGTCTGACCGACGTCGACGCCGCGTGGAGATCACCACGCCGTCGATCGGAGAGCGGATCTCGGTGTACGCCAGGTTGGTCTCGGCCACCTTCACCGCCGCCTGCGCCAGCTCGATCGCCGCCTGCGAGGACGCGACGCTCGCCGCCGCCGTCTCCAGCGCCACCCGTGCCGAGTCCGCGTCGGCGGCCGCGACCATGTTCTTGTCCGCCAGTGCGGCGTAGCGTGCCTGATTGAGCTTCGCGTTCGCGTACTCGGCCTGGGCCCGGCGCATCGCGGCCCGCGCCGAGGCCAGATTCGCGCGCGCGCGGAGGAGCTCACCCTCGAACAGAGACGGATCGATCTTCGCGATCAGCTGTCCCTTCTTGACCGTCGAGTTGAAGTCGGCGCCGAGCTCCATCACGCGCCCGGAGACCTGGCTCCCGACCGTCACCGTCACCAGCGGCGAGAGCGTGCCCGTGGCGATGACCCGATCGGAGACGCTCCCGCGCTCCACCTCGACGGTCTCGAAGCGCGGCGCAGCTGCCGGCTTCCCGCTCCTCCACAGGGAAACGGCGACCGCGGCCGAGAGGCCGGCGAGCGCCAGGATCAGGTTGCGCCGCTTTTTCCACGTCATCACGCTGGTGAGACGCTCGATCGGCCCCGGAGGCTTCCTCGTTTCAGGAAGTCCTAGGGTCCTTAACAATCCTTCGGGCTCAGGCTCGACCTCGGTCGAATGACCGAGGTCGCCGAGCCTCATGTAATCGTGATCGCGATCAGCCACAGCACGATCACAGAAGACAAGCGTTCGTCGGTCCGTCATAGCGGGCTGACTGTTTCGCCTGCGAGACCGAAAGGAACCCAAACGATGCGAACACTGATTGTAGCAACCTCGTCTCTTCTTCTCTCCGCCTCTCTGCTCGTCGCGTGCGGCAGCAGCCCGTGCGACGACGTCGCCTCTGAGGTCGAGGCTTGCTTCTCCGCGCTGGACTGCACCACCAAATCGGACCAGGCGGACATGATGGCCTGTGAGACCGCGAAGGCGGATTTCCAGGCGTCGAGCGGGAGCGGCGGCAAGTGCAACGCCGTCGAAGAGCAGCTTGCGAAGGCGTGCCTCGACGGTGGAACGATCAGCGCCGATACGAACTGTGCCTGTCAGCTGAACTGAGCGCAGGCCGTCTTAAACGTCTAAATTCAGCTCGGCTCGACGGAGGGTGGATGTCTCGGCCCGAGCTTTGAATTAGACGGCCCCGATGCGCGCCGGTGTTGCCTCCCTCCTGATCCTCCTCTTACCCGCCCCGCTCCTCGCGCAGAGCCTGATCCCAGGCCCCGGACAGCCGGGCTCGAACCCGGCCCTCCATGCGCTCGCCGGTGCGTACGATCGCCAGTTCCACACCTTCAACGCGATGCTGTTCGGGATCTCGCTCGATCCGTTCATCCCCGATCCGAACGATCGCGCGCTGGTCGCCGCGTTCCTGGCGCAAACCGCCGAGCCGGACTTCCTCACGTTCACCGCGAGTCTGGGTACGCCCCGCTCGGTCGCGGACGTCATCGGTTCGTACGACGAGCACGGCGACATCGGGATGTTCGGAGGTGTGCCTGCGGGCGCGGACGCGTTCCGCTACGCAGTGCTTCGGGACAGCGGTGCGGCCCCGGCGGACGTCGGCGCCGCCCGCGCCGATCTGCTGCGGGCGATCGCCAGCTTCAACGTCTACGCGCGCATCACGGGTGAGCCGGGCACGATCGCCCGCGGGATCCGTCTGGTCTCCGAGGCCGGTGCTCCGCCCGAAGCGTTGCCTCCGACGTGCGGCGATGCCTGGGATCGCGGGACCAACGTCTGGCGCACCGATCAGACGGGCCAGTTCCCCGGCTGGTACTGGCTGGACAACACCAGCAAGGATCAGCTGCTCGGCTACGTCTTCGCGCTGGGCGCGTTCTGGGACGCGGTGGCGCTCGATCCTTCGATTCCCCAGACCATCCGGGACGATCTGCAGGCGAACGCGCTCGCGATGGGACGTTCGCTGATGCAGCCGGTCGAGGTCAGGCCGGGCACCTCGATCGATCTGGTGATCCGCGACGCGAACGGCTGCGCGACACGCTTTCACGACCTGAACCCACGCGAGGTGGTGCTGGGCGGCTCGCCGCCCCTCGTCCTCGACGAGACCTCGAACAATCGGATCGGCTTCAATGCGCTGGCCGCGCTCGGGATCGTCCGGACGCTCTACCACGTGTCGGGCGATCCGGTGCTCCGCAGCTACTACTACGACGAGCTGATCGACGCGCGCGGCTACGCGACCGTGGTGAACAGCGGTGCGGCGCGTTTGAGGAACATGTTTGCGAACACCTGCATCGCTGGAAACTGCCTGGTCACGAACTTCTCCAACGTCAACATGGCGTTCGTTTCGATCTACGGCGTGCTCCGCTACGAGACCGACCCGGCGCTGCGGTCCGCGTACCAGACGATCCTCCAGGACGACCTCTGGACCGGTCCGCGGCCCCACATGGGGCTCGAGATCCAGCAGGCGTTCTTCAACCTGCTCTACGCAGGCTTCCGCGCCGGGGCGACCGACGACGCGCAGGCGAACAATGCCGCCGCCTCCCTGATCGAGTGGCCGGCGCCGCCGTACTGGGACCCGCTCGTCGAGAACTGCGATGCGGCCGAGCTGTCGGCCGGCACTTGCCTCGCCATCGATGGGACCACCGTCATCACGCTCGACTCCATCCCCGCGCGCGGAGGCGGTGCCGCCTCGGAGACGCCGCTGCCGAAGCGTCTCCGGGCGCCGAACGGGTGGGAGTGGCGCAGCGATCCTCGCGTCGTCAACGGCGGCGGCGGCGATCGCCTCAACCCCGGCGGCGACTTTCGTGCCGCCTACTGGCTCGGCCGCTTCCTCGCGCGCGCCGGCGATAGCGACGTCAACGTCTCCCCGATCGCGCGCAACCCGGACGGAACCGGTGGGCCGCCGCCGCTCGCCGCCGACGCCGGCGTGTCGACCGACGCGGCTCCAATCGAGGACGCGGGCGGCGACGATGGGGACGCGGGTGTCCCGAACGATGCGTCCGCGGTGGTCGACTCCGGCTTCCCAGGCGACGCGTCGCTCGCGCCGGACGCCGATGTCCCGAGCAAGGACGCGGAGCTCGCGGACGGCGGCGAGACGAGCGGGTCGGACGCGCCCGCGGTCGACGGCGGGGCCCCCGAGGCGCCGGCCGCCACAGGCTGCGGGTGTAGCGCCCCGCATCGCTCGAGCGCGCGGGCCGGCTGGCTCCTCCTGGCGTTCGTCCCACTCCTGCTCCGCCGCCGCGACCACCGGGATCCCCGACCGCCCAACGCCGGTTGGTGAAACCCGGAACGCGCCGAAAAGAGCTCGAACCGCTGGTGAGCGCCGGCCGATACAGGAGCCGGTGACGCGCACTTCGAGAACCTCTGCCCAGAACAGCGGTGCGATTTCACTCGAGCCACCGGACGCGATCCCGGCGGGCCGCGGTGCACGAAGGACGGCCGAGGCGATCGTCCCTCGCCTCGACGGGAAGCTGCACGGGGCCGGCCCGGCCTCGAGCGCGCGCTCGCTCGGAAGGCCTTCGATGGTCGAGCTCCGCACCTCGTCGGCGCGGCTCGATTGGGCCGCCTTCCCGAACGTCCTCACGGCGGACGAGATCACGGCCCTCGGCCCTCGGGCGCTCGGGCTGGTGGGCGGCAAGAACTACAACATGGCCCAGCTGAACAGCATCCCGGGGGTCCGGGGCGCCGAGTTCCGGGCCGTGACGGCGTCCGCGTACGACCGCCATCTCGATCAGGCGACGATCGACGGGTCGTCCCTGGACGCGTTCCTCAGCCGGCTGTTCGCGCGGACCGACTTCAAGGCGCTCGCCGCCAAGGACGGGAACGCGTTCCAGCAGGACTTCGTGCTGGCCGAGAGCGAGCGGTTCGTCGCTCGATTCCGCGGCAAGGAGGATGTTCCTCTCCGTTCGTACCTCGACGGGCTGATCGCTGAGGCCAAGCAGGCGCTCGCCGCCCGACCGGAGGATCGACTCGAGATCCTCCGACGCCTCTCGATCTCCGCCCAGATCGCGATGCTGGCCGCGCCGATGCCGGAGGCAGTCGAGCAGGACCTCCGCGCGGCGTACCAGGATCTCTGCGATGAGGTCGGCACGTGCGATTCTCGAGGTCGCGGTCCGGAGCTCGGCGGTCGGTGAGGACGGCGACGACGCGGCCTTTGCGGGCGCGCAGGACACGTACCTGAACATCTCGGGCGCCGACGCGGTCGCGAGGCACGTCCAGCGGAACTTCGCCTCCGGCTTCAACGTGCGGGCGCTCGAATACCGCTTGTCGCAGATCGACAAGGAGGTCGCCGAGCGGGGCACGCCGCTGGCGGAGGCCCTCGACAAGTTCGACTTCGACAACATCGCGGTGAGCGTGTCGATCCAGAAGATGATCAAGTCCGAGCAGGCCGGTACAGCGTTCAGCATCGATCCCGCCTCAGGACTTCCGGGCGTGGTCTCGATCGACGCGAACTTCGGCTACGGCGAGTCGGTCGTCGGCGGCCGGGTCACGCCCGACAACTTCCTCATCACCGACGACGGCAAGCTGATCGTGAAGACGCTCGGTGAGAAGAAGCTGGCGGTGGTCGACCGTGCCGGCGGTGGCACCGTCGAGGTCGAGCTCGACGACCAGCGCGCTCACGAGTGGTCGCTCACCGACGAGCAGGTGCGCCAGATCGCCGACATGGTCAGAGCCGTCGCGAAGCACTACCGAAAGTACGTCGATACCGAGTTCGCGATCGATCGGACCGGCCCCTACCTGGTGCAGGCGCGCCCGGAGACCAAGCACAACGAGGAGCCGCCGGGCGTGATTCACCTGGAGCGGTTCGAGGTGCCCGACAAGGCGGCCCGCGCCACGCGCGCCGTCCTCGAGGGGGACGGGGCCTCGAAGGGCGCCGCCGTCGGCACGGTGCGTTTCGTGGACAACATCCACGATCCCGAGGTGCTCGCGCGCTTCGCCCCGGGCGACATCCTCGCCGCCGAGCGGACCGACCCCGACTTCCTCCCCCTGTTCAAGCGCGCCTCGGCGATCCTCGCGGACGTGGGCGGCCGCACCTCGCACGCCGCGATCACGTCGCGCGAGCTGAACATCCCCGCGGTGATCGGCATCGGCGATGTCGAGAGCCTGCGCGCGCTCGACGGCCAGACCGTCACCGTCGACGGCTCTCGCGGTGCCGCCTACCCGGGTGCCCTCGAGCTGGCGAAGGCGGGGCAGCACATCGACACCAACGAGCTTGCAAAGGTGAAGACCAAGACCGCGGTCGGTCTGATCCTGGCCGACCTCGATCAAGCCAAGGCGCTCCACGCGCTCGCCCGCCTGCCCGACTTCAAGGTCGGTCTGCTCCGCGCCGAGTTCGTGCTCGGGGCGATCGGCGTGCACTATCAGGCGCTCAAAGCGTACGACCACGGAGTCCTCGAGGAGGCGGCCTGGCGGGTCGGCCGGGGCGAGCCCTCTGACGCCGCCGGATCCGCGGACGACGAGCGCACCCAGCTGCTCCGCGCCACGATGGAGGGCGTGCGCGACCAGCCGCCGGAGGCCGCCGCCCGGCAGCTCCTCGAGCTGAAGGCCGAGCTCGACGCCCGCTTGAAGAAGAGCGGCTTCACCAGCGGGCACGAGTTCTACGTGGAGATGCTGTCCCAGCGGATCGCGTTGTTTGCGCACGTGTTCGCGGGTCGCGACGTCATCTACCGGACCACCGACTACAAGAGCAACGAGTACCAGGGGCTCCTCGGCGGCGCGCTGTTCGAGGAGAAGGAGTCGAACCCCATGCTCGGCTATCGAGGCGTCTCACGCTCGATCGATCCGTGGGAGCTCGAGGCGTTCCGAAAGGCCCGCGACGAGTACGGCGCCACCAATCTCCACATCATGTTCCCGTTCGTGAGGACCGAGGACGAGATCGTGTCGACCGTGGCCGTGGCGCGGGCGCGCGGCGTAAAGAGCGGAGACAAGGGCCTCAAGGTGTTCGTGATGGCCGAGATCCCGTCGGTGGCGGCGCTCCCGAAGAGCTTCCTGCGCCACGTCGACGGCTTCTCCATCGGGAGCAACGATCTCACGCAGGGCATGCTGATGACCGACCGCGACTCGGCTCGGCTCCAGCGCACCTACGATGAGGAGGAGCCGTCCGTCGTCCAAGGGATGCTCGCGATCATCTTCTCCGCGATCGCCGAGGGGAAAGAGGCCGGCTTCTGCGGTCAGGGCGTCTCCAACAGCGAGTTCATCGCGGCGATGGTGTCGGTCGCCGGCATCACCTCCGCGAGCGCGACGCCGGACGTCTTCGTCAAGGTGAAGCGGCTGGTCGCGGACATCGAGTCGCGCGGGATCGGCGTCGCGCAGCTCGGCGAGTGGATGAACCAGCACAAGCGCGCCCGCATGCACGAGGCCCTCGACGGTCTCCGGGCGAGCGGGCTGTTCGGCGCGCGCGCGCCCGGCCCCGAGAGCTCCCCCGAGGAGGCGTATGCGTTCGTCCAGCGCGCGCTGATCCGCGCGCATCGCGAGGCCGCGAGCACGGTCCCGGCGACCCACGCGCGCGGCCGGCAGCGCCTCCTCGAGCTGAGCAAGGCGAGCAAGGCGGTCATCGGAGCGAACAACGACTGGCGCGAGGTGGTCGACAACGCTCTCCACACCGCCGGCTTCGACTCGGCGGAGGCGTACGATCGGGCGCTGGCCGCGGCGCGCAGGAGGCACGGGTGAGCGCCGCCGAGGGCTACTGCGAGGTCTGCGAGGCGCTCGTCCCGCTCGACGACGTCTGCGAGAAGACGACCAACACCGGCAAGCGCTACCTGGAGGGGAAGTGCCGCGCGTGCGGCGCGCTGGTCCAGTGCGTCCCTGGGGAGGGGGAGGATCACGAGGCGCTCTCTCAGGGGCTGATGATGAAGTCGTCGTGAACGTCGCGCGCCGGGTTGTTGCCCAGGGCGCGGACGGCGTCGCGGAGCTCGAAGAGGTGGGATGAATCCAAGGGCAGGGCGTGCTCGTTGGGCTGGTACGTCGAGCCGATGGGATAGTCGATGCCCGGGGAGTCGGACATCTCGATGTGCGTGCCGAGGACGTAGGCGATCGGGTGGAGCAGGGCGAAGGCGCCGAGGCGCTCGACGCTGTCCGAGTACGCCGACCAATCCGAGACGTAGAGACGCCCGGGGTAGAGCGTATCGCCGGTGAGCAAGAGGCCGGTCGCGCGATCGTACACGGCGAGGTGGCTCGTCTGGTGTCCCGGGATCGGGAGGATGTCGAGGACCCGGCCGCCCAGATCGTAGGTCACCTCCTGGGTGGGCCAGCTCGCGATCCCGAAGAAGGCCGAGACCGCGGAGACGCTGGTGCCGACCACCGTCGTGCCGGGCTGTCCCATGAACTGGCCGTCGGCGGCGATGTGATCGCCGTGGGCGTGCGAGTGGGTGACGACGAGCTCGATCGAGTCGCGGCTCCGGCCGGCCAGCCAGGTCGTGATCAGATCCTCGACGGTCGCGCGCAGCGGGAACACGGCCGCGTCCGCGGTGGCGCCGGTGTCCTGCATGAAGACCTTCTCCTCTCCAAAGAGGAGATAGATGAACGGCGCCTCGTAGTGGATGCATTTGTTCTGGCGGAGGATGAAGGTGTCGGCGTTGTACGCGTGGACCTGGAGAGGCGGATCGGTGTTCTGGGCGCAGTCGGCGGAGCCGTGGATCCAGGTCGCCTCGATCGTGCCGGGGACCAGACCTCCGGCGTCCGGTAAGCCGGCGTCCGGATCGATCCCGGCATCGACGGCGGCGTCGACCTCGGCGGTGGCGTCCTCGTCTCCGGCGGCGTCCTCGCCGAAGGTGGCGTCCAGCGGCGTGGCGTCGGCGGCGCTCGCGTCCTTCGGGCCCACCTCCTCGGTGGTTCCGCTGTCCGGGATCGAGCGCTGAGTCCCGGGTCGGCCGGCGGGCACGCACGCCGCGAGCGCGAGACACCAAATCGTGGACCGCACGGATCCATCATAAGGGCCCGCCCGAGCCAGCGCGTCTCGACCAAATCGACCCTCGGTCGGGCGCGCAAGCATCGGATCATTCAACGGGATGTCGGCTGCGCCTCGCTCGAGAACAAAAGCAGGATGGTCGAGACGTCCCCGTGGACGACCGTGAGCGTGCCTTCCTGAGTGCCGAGACCGCGCGCTGCCTGGCCTACGCGCTCTCGTACGAGGAGTGCATCGGCTTCAGCAAGGGCGGTCTCTCCTCTGCCGAGGAGCCTCGATCCGTCGCGCCGACGAGATCGCATTCTTCTCGCTGGACCCAGCGTTCATCGAGGCGCTCGAGGCGCACCTCGAGCGCAACGTGAAGCTCGAGCTCACGCGCAGCGAGGGCCGGCTGTACGTCACGGTCGACGGCCAGGCGATCGAAGGCGCGATCGAGCGCGTCCAATACTCCGCGTGATACAAGGGAAGCGTGGAGCTGTCGAACAGCTACGCCGAGCTGCCGGACCGCTTCTTTCAGCGGATTGACCCGGTCCCCGTCGCCCACCCTCGACTGCTCCTGTGGAACGCGCCGCTGGCCGAGGCGCTCGGGATCCACGAGACCCTCCCGGAGGACGAGTCGGCGATCGCCGCCTGGTTCGCCGGGAACGCGCGCCTCCCGGGCTCGGAGCCGTTGGCGCTCGCCTACGCCGGCCACCAGTTCGGACACTTCGTGCCGCAGCTCGGCGACGGCCGGGCCCACCTACTGGGCGAGGTTCGCGACCGCTCGGGACGGCTGTGGGACGTGCAGCTGAAGGGCTCGGGACCCACCGCGTTCTCGCGCCGTGGCGATGGCCGATGCGCGCTCGGCCCGGCGATCCGCGAGTTCATCATGAGCGAGGCGATGCACGCCCTGGGCGTGCCCACGACCCGAACCCTCGCGGTGGTGACGACCGGCGAGCCGGTGCTCCGCGAACGACGGCTTCCCGGTGCGATCGTCACGCGGGTCGCGGCGAGCCATCTGCGCGTGGGGACCTTCCAGTACTTCGCCGCACGCCGCGATCAGGAGGCGCTCGAGGCGCTCCTCGACTACGCCATCCAGCGCCACTATCCGGACCTCGACCGCGCACCGGATCGGGCGTCCGCCTTCGTACGCGCGGTGACCGCGCGGCAGATCGACCTCGTCGTGGATTGGATGCGGGTCGGGCTGATCCACGGCGTCATGAACACCGACAACACGGCGATCTCGGGGGAGACGATCGACTATGGACCGTGCGCCATGCTCGGCATCTACGATCCCGAGACGGTCTACAGCTCGATCGACGCCAGGGGACGCTACGCCTTCGGCAACCAGCCCCTGATCGCCGGCTGGAACATGGCGCGCCTGGCCGAGTGTCTGCTCCCGCCGCCGGAGGTCGAGTCGATCGTCGCGGCCTACCCCCAGCAGCTCGAAGCGGCGTGGTTCGCGATGATGGGCAAGAAGCTCGGCATCGCGACGGTCACAGAAGACGACCACGACCTCGTGACCTCGCTCCTCGCTCGCCTCCAGCAGCGGCGGCTCGACTACACGATCGCGTTCCAGCGGCTGGACGATCTGGGCGAATGGTCGCAGCGCTGGCGTGCGCGCGCCGACGCGCTCGAGAGAATGGAGCGCGCCAACCCGCTCGTCATCCCGCGCAACCACCACGTCGAGGCGGCGCTGGAGGCCTGCGTCCGGGACGGCGATCTCGAACCGACCCGCCGGCTGCTCACCGTGGTGCGCTCGCCGTACACGCGGCTCGACGCGACCCCGGACTACCAGGAGCCTCCGCCCGACGGCGACGCCGGCTACCAGACGTTCTGCGGCACCTGAGCTCGGCGACTCCGCACCCGATTCAGGCGCGCTCGTCCGCCACGTCCTGGATCGCGATCGCCGGTCCCGCCATCAGGATCCCGCCGACCCACAGCACCCGGATCGCCCAGACCCACCCGACCGACGCCCCCGCCGCGCTCCGATGCAACGCCAGCGGGAAGAACAGCAGCGCGAACCCGAGCAGCGCCATCGCGCCGCCCGCGAGGAGCTGCCGCCGCCGCCCCGGCCGCACGATGAGGTCGATCCCAGCCGACAACGCGGGGACCAGCCCCGCGGGATCCCACGCGCGCACGAAGACGTCCCGCCGCAGCCAGCAGAGCGCGACACCGCCCGCACCGATCATCACGAACGGAGACATCGAAGCCGCAGACGGATGCGTCCCGTACGCCGCGATCATCTCCGCTCCGTCCGGCTCCATGCCCACTGCGATCCGGATCGCGACGCTCCCTGCGATCCAGAGCAACGCGAGCCCGCCGGTGAGGAGCGCCGGCGTGGATCGCCAGCGCGCCGCCGTCACCGCCGTCGCAGCGAGACCATAGATCGCGGCCAGCAACGCCGACGGCAGCGCGCCGATCCGCAATCCGCCGGTGATCGACAGCGCCAGCACCACGCCACCGACGAACGGCAGCAGCAGAAACGCGAGCACCGCCGCGTTCGGTCCCTTGCGTCGCGCGAGGTCGAGCGAAGACTCGCCAGGCTTCAGCACCCGACCAGGCTAGCAGCGCCCCTCCCAGCGCTTCGACCGCACAGCCCCGCACCTCGACCCACCGGATGTCAGAAGGACGGTAGGGAGCAGCGCATCTCGTCGCCGGTGGATCGAACCCGGAGGATCGGCGACGCGGTGCTGGTGCCCGCTTTGAGACCGGAGATCGCGTAGTCGCCCGCCGGCAGCGGCGGGGTCTCGCACTGGACGGTCGCGATGCCGCACACGGCGGGGCACGCCAGGTCGCGCCGCAACGTACAAGACTGGCCGACCATCACGACCTTCAACATGTCGCCGCTCCGCTCCACCGTGCAGCCGGAGATGCTGCGGCCGCAGCCGGTGCAACCCTCCCGCGCCTCGATCTGGATCGGGGTGTCGACGGGGGCGCTGTTCGGCACGCAGACCGCATCCGCGAGGCCGCGGATGTCGGTGCAATCAGTCACGTCAGCGTCGGTGTCGGCCGCGCAGCCGGTCGCGATGAGGAGGAGGGCGGAAAGGCGGATGAGCTTCACCGTCGCGAGGCTAAGCAAGAGCAGTACCACGGCTCGTCGAATGGAAAACGAGGTCGCGACCGACGCTGGCGTCGCGGTGACCGTGGACCTCCACCGCCTCGAGGGCGCGCGGCCCGGATTCGTCCGGATTCGTCCGGCTTCCTCCGGCGAGCGCCCGGACGACACGTCGGCGGACGAGCACCCCTGACCTGGCGCGCTCGTTGCTCTCCGCGCAGCGCATGCGAAGACACACTCTCTCGATCATCCTCGCGTCGCTCGCGATCTCGAGCTGCGGTTTCTCACGCGTTCGTTCCGGGCCCACCTTGGACACGTATCGAGTGCGCCGGGCGAAGATCGCGATCGTGTCTCTTTACGTCAACGACTACCGGCCCATGGTGGCCCATCTCCGGTCATCGAGCGGCAGTATCGAGCGGCTCGCGTCGGAGCGGCTCGGAGAGATGGTGGCGATCGCCGAGAAGGAGCTCGGCGCCGACTTCGAGGTGATCGGCACCAGCGGCTTCACGATGGATGGCGGATATCGCGAGCTCTCCTCGCCCGCGAAGTTCGACATCCTCCTCCCTGCGTTCGAAGGGATCTCCATGCCGGTCTTCTCCGAGACCGAGGACGACCTCGTGAAGTCGCGTCTGGCGCCGGAGCGAGCTCGCCAGCTGTGCGCGCTCCTCGGCGTGGACATGGTCGCGGTCATCTACAGCGAGTGGGAGACCAAGACCGGCCTGTGCATCCGCACCACGAAACCACTCGTCGGGACGGTCCTGTCCATCTACGACCAGACGGGCGAGCAGATCTACGCGAATCGGAAGAGAACCCACGGTCGGACGATCGGAGGCTTCAGCGCTTTCGACATCGATGGGGCGCTGGAAGAGTGGATGCGCGGCTATGAGCGGACGCTCCGGTTCCTGGTCACGAGGATCTGACCGCGGCGGTCGAGGTGACGTCTCCCTTTGGCGAAAGGAAGACGATGAACCCGAACGCTTCCCTCGCAATCGAACCCGCACGCACGCGCCTTCCCAGCCTCTTCGACACCCCCGATCAGGTGCATGCTTTCACGCCCTTCGGGGCCCTTCGAGGTCAGGCCCGGTGGGCGTCTGAGACGGTCGACCGTCGAGCCGTGCCAGCTGCGCCTCGAGCTGGATCCGCTCCGCGCGGTTCCGCGCGACAGCGCACGCCTGGACGAGGCTCGCCCGCGCCTCGTCGATCCGGCCGAGCTCCGCGAGCAGCGTTCCGCGCACGAGGTGAACGTACGGATAGGCACCCGCCTCATCGAGGAGCGCGAGCCCGGCCTCCAATCCCTCCGCCCGTGCGACCGCAAAAGCGCGGTTGACCCGAACGGCGGGCGTCGGGCGGTGCGCCTCGAGCATGTGGTACAGCGCAGCGATCTCCACCCAGTCCGTCTCCTCCGCGCGAGCCGCGCGGCAGTGCGTCGCCGAGATCGCCGCTTCGATCTGGAGCGGACCGGGACGACCCAGTGCGAGCGCCGTATCGAGGATCGTCATCGCGTGCGCGATGGCGGCCTGATCCCACCGGCTCCGATCCTGTTCGGGGAGCGGGACGACTCGACCCTCTCCATCGAGCCGGGCCGGGCGCCGCGCATCGTGGAGCAGGACGAGCGCGAGGAGCGCCAGGACCTCCGGTTCGTCGGAGAACCCGTCCGCAAGCGAGCGCGAGAGCCCAATCGCGAGGCGGCAGAGATCGCCGCGGATCGGCGCGTCGTCGTCGCCCGACCAGTAGCCCTCGTTGAAAAGGAGGTGGATCACGCGAAGCACGGCGTCGAGCCGATCGCGCGCAGCGCTCCGGTGTCGTGCCCTCGGCGTCGCCCCGCTCGCGGAGCCGCTTGCGCGCCCGCGTGAGGCGCTGCTCCATCGAACGCGGTTCGACGACGAACGCACGGGCGACCTCCTTCGGTCGAGAGGCCCGACCACAGTCGCGAGACAGAGCGCGGCGCTCTCACCCGGTTCGAGCGCCGGATGACAGCAAGCGAACACCAGCCGAAGGAGCTCGTCGTTCCACCCGCGCACCACGTCCGGCTCGCCGACGGCGACGCGCACCCAGGGGCTCATCTCCGCGAGCCGCTCGAGCGCGTCCGGCGTCTCGGAGCGACCGCGCCGGACGCGATCGCGGTGCGCGTTGGCGGCGACCGTGACCAGCCATGCCTCGGCAGAGTCCGGCGCGCCCCGTGCGGGCCAGCTCGAGAGCGCTCTCACCACCGCCTCCTGCACTGCGTCCTCCGCTTCGGGGAGGCTCCGCGTGAACGCGAGCGTCCGCGCGAGGACCCGGGGATAGATCCGTCTGAGCACATCGCGCGTTCTGCTCACCTCTCCCACCGCCAGGTCACCGGCCGGACCTCGATCGCGTGATCGTCGAGCGGGGCAGATCGCTCCGGGCGTACGTCGAGCGCCTCCTCTTCATCCACGCAGTCGATCGACGTAGAACCCGACGAGCCACTCCTTGGTGTCGATGTACGGGCCGTCGGTGATCTCGTGGGCCCCGCCGCCGGCGCGTACGGTCTTTGACGTCGGTACGCCGTCGAGCCTCGCCACTGCGTACAGATCGCCTCGCGCAGCGGTCTCCTTCTGCACCGCACGGTGACCCGCGAGCGCCCGCTCCGACGCCTCGGCCGCCGGCTCGAGCGACGTCGTGCGGTAGATGAGCAGCGCGTACGACTGCTTCGTCAAGCAGCCCCCTCGCGCAGCTCGTCGAGCCAGGCGCGCACCATGCTCGCCAGCCTATCCGCGATCCTCCTCCGTGAGAAAATGCCGGACCTCGAGCTTCTTCAGCCGCGTCCGGACCATGCGATGCAGCGCCGCCCTGTCGCGCGCGCCCCCGGGCCGATCGCGTTCCGGTACCCGAACGCCGACGTCGGATTCCCGTGGATGAACAGCACCGGATCGCCGCGCCCTTCTTCCACGGAGTGGATCCGATGACCGAGCACGTCGGCGTACCTCGGCTCGAACGGAAACGCCGCAGGCGGCGACGCGCGACGGGCCTCCATTTCAAGCCTTCTGCCAGAGCGCGATCGTCGCTCCGCCCGGATCACGCACGATCACGAACTCGCCGGCAGGCCCACGCGCCTTCTCCGCGAGCACCGTTGCCCCGAGCGTCTTCGCCTTCTTCGTGGCGGCGTCGACGTCCTCGACCTCCGCGTACGGGATCCAGCCGCCCGTCCCTTGTTCCTCGCCGACCCCCGCGAAGGGTCCCTTCTCCCCCGCGAACATCGTCATCCCGGGCGGACCGTCGGTACGCCTCCAGCCGAGGAGCGCCTCGTAGAACGCGACGGCGTCGCTCGGCTTCTTGCTGCTGTTGTGGAACCAGACGAACATGGGTGTTCTCCTTCTTTGTGGGTGACGCCGCCGGACGTCATCGAGACAGAGACGAACGAGGTCGCCCGCTCACGACAGGCGGAGTCGAAAAAGGCGGATCCAGAGGCCCGCCTCAAAACCGGCCCGTCTCGTCCCAGCGATTCTTGGGACGGACGGACCTTCGGAGGGCACCGACAGGGGTTCTGCAATCGTCCTCGAGGGCCCTTGCGCCCGCAGACGCAAGCCCTGAGCTTGCGCTCCGAGGCGGATCTCTGAGCCTGCTGCGGGGTGTCAGGGTCGCGTTGGCGTGGTCGAGATTGAGGGCGAGCGAAGCATCGCGCTCCCGAGTCTTGCTCACCGAGGATGGCGTCGACCGCCGCCGGCCAGGCTCAGGGGGTAATCGGTACCTCGACGGTGACGTCACCGGTGGCCGGGACGCTGAAGGTCGCCAGGGCGACGCTGGACGTGGGACACAGCTCGGCCACGGTCGGGGGCGTCTCACCTCCCCCACCGAAGTTGTGGACGCAGTAGGCGTGGCCCGACCCGTCATCCATGCAGTCGGGCGGAAGCTGGGTTTCAAAGGCGATCTGAACCGTCCGCGGGCCGGGGCTGACCGGGACTCGCTGGCCCAGCGTCTCTTCGGCGAGACCCAGCCCCGGCCAGCCTCGTGAGGCGCAGTCGACAGGGTGCGTGTACGTGTCCAGCCGGCGGGCGTCCCAGGTGATCTCGTAGGAGCCGCCAGGGGCGAGACGTTGGAGCTGGTCCGGCCCGGGCGGGCCGGGGTTGGCGCATTCGCAGAGACACTGGAAGGCGAGGGCGATCGGAACGCCCGGATCGAGCGGCGTGCAGTACCAACCCGAGGTGACGACGTAGATGTCCGAGAGGAGGTCGTTCTGGATCCGGAACGTGATGGTCTGCGTGGAAGGGGCGTCGGGTCTCGGTCCGTAACCGCGAACAGGGATGGCGTAGACAGACTTCGATGCGTCGTTGGATGAGATGTTTAGCGTGGTCTCGAAAGCGCCCGCGGACGGAGGCGCGAAGTCGATGGTCCACTCGGTCTGCTGACCCGGTTGGAGCACCGGTGTCGTCGGCGGCGTCTGGAGAGAGAAGACCGTGGCGTCGGCGAGCGAGACGGACTGGATTTGGCATGCCGACATCCCGGCATTCTCGACCCGGAGGTTGAGGCTCGAGGTTTGACCCACCGGCACCAGGCCGAAGTCCAAGGGTTCGTCGAGAGCCATGAGGATGCAGCCCTCGAACCCGGCATCGAAGGCACCGGAGTCGGCGGGACCGGCGTCCTGGTCGGCCGCGTCCGCGAGCGATCCTGCGTCGCGGCTGGATGGGACCTCGAGGGGATGGTCGATCACGTCGACGCTGCAGGCCGAGAGGAGCAGGACGAGAGAGAGTGGCCGCAGGATGGGAGTTGTCGTGGCTCGCATTCCGTGATCACCCGTGGAGGCGGTCCGAGTTTCCTACAAATCAGCGGCCGCTCTGCTCGCAGGCCTGGAGGTAGGCATCGACCTGGGGTCCGTAGCGCCCGGGGCCAAAGCGGCGTTGGTGGGCCCGCCAATGACGGCAGGCCTCGCCAGGCGCCGCGAGCTTCTTCTCGAGGAGCTCGCCCCGCTCGAAGCTGAGGACCTCGGCGGCCTGCGATTCCAGAGGGGCCTCCAAGAGCTGGGCAATGAGGCGGGCCGCGCGTTGGTAGCGGCGGTTCGCGCGAAGGATCGTGACCTGTTCCACGGCCCGGGCCGTCTCCGCCGTGGACCACTGGGCGGGCGCAATGGTCTCATCGCGCCAGACCTCTCTCGGGCGCCGATCGACCGACCCCGCGCCGGGATCGACCGTCCGAATCGAAGCGGCTTCGAAGCGGCGCGGGGACCGAGGACGGGGGCCGCCTTTCGGCCCGAAGGCCCTTCGGAGGTGAGGTCGTCGCCGAATGCTTCGAGCGCGTGAGCTCGGCCGTCGCTCCGCTCGGGTCCTCGGGTGGAGGGGATGGGATCGGTGGACTCGCGCCCCACTCCAGGGTCTCGCCAGGGCGAAGCCGCGATCGGCCCCCGTCCCTGCGCAGGAAGTCGAGGTGGCCTTCTTCCAGGGTGACGCGGCCGCCCCGGCCTCGCTCGGTGACGGTAAACCGGGTGCCGATGACCTCGATCCGGCCCCCGGAGACCAGGACGCTCACTGGGCGCCTGACGTTGGCGACCTGAAACGAGACTCGACCGCGCACGATCCGGATGCCGTCCTCGGTGTTTAACAGCGCGCTGGGCTCCAGCGTCTGCATCACCAGCTCCGGCTCCGAAACGGTGAGGGTGCAGCCGGGCTCGACCTGAAGCTGCGCTCGAAGCTCTGGGGGCGCGCAAGATTCGGGTACGAACGTGATTCCGGAGGCGATCGCTGCTGGGACGGGCGCGGCCGCTTGGGATCCGGCTCTCACCAAGATGACCCCGATCCCGGCCGCCGCGATCGCGCCGGCGAGGACGGGGAGGGAAGGTCCACGCTTGCGCACCGACCTTGCGAAGCGGGCGTCCAGGGCGGGGGAGGGACGGGCATCGGCCAGCGCCGCATCCGCCTCCTTGAGAGCGTCGATGAAGCTCGGCCGACGCTCAGACATCGGGCACCTCGTAGCCCCTCGAACGCACGCGCTCGGTCGCCCGGTGGATCAGCTTCGACACGTATCCCTTCGAGTGGCCCAACGTCTCGGCGATCTCATTTTGGCTCTTGCCCTCGAGGTGGAGCATCGTGAATGCGATCCGCTCCTTCGGGGGCAGGCTGTCGACGACCTCGAGGGTACGCCGGAGCTCGCTCCGGGCTTCGAGCTGGGGCGTGAGCTCGGCCGCGCCCCGACCGAGGCCGAGGATGGAGAGAACGGATCGACGGAAGCGGGCTCGCTCGAGATGAGAGAGGCACCGATTGGCGGTGACCCGGTAGAACCACCCGGACAGCTGCTCCTCGTCGTCGAGGCGATCGAGGGCGCTCATCAGGCGCAGGAACACGTCATGGGTCACATCTTCCGCGATGGCCGTGTTCCCCGCGCAGTAGCGGAGCGCGATCCGATAGACGCTGTTGCGATGCCGAGCGTAGAGGCGCTCGACACGAACGGCTCGGTCCTCGACCGCGGTCGGGATGGCTTCCACGACGCCCACACCCATCCGACGCCGATCACCGCCGAGGACCTCGAGAGTTTCCTCGAAGCGGATCCTTTCTTCCCTGGGCCTCAAAACGTTCCCTCGTAGGCCAGTCCCAGCGAGCCCGACAGGCGGGCCGCCCCCCGGGACCACAGGATGGTCTCCCCCTGGGTATGGCGCCGGCTTCGGGCATCGAGCCCAGGGACGACCTCGAGCTCCACGGCGAGCGGATAGAGGAATCGCCAGGAGAGGCCTATCGGAAAATCAAGGGTGAAATCGAGCTTTTGTCCGGATTCGCTCCCGGCGTAGGCGTAGCGGTGCATGTGGATCCCTGCCCGGCCGCTCAGCTGGACCATCCACGACTCGCCCAGCGGGATGCGGATGCTGGGGCCCGCGACCAGCTGTATCTCCAGGGCATGGATGGGGCCGCCGGAGGCGGGCTCGAGAAGGGCATCCAGACGCGCGCCGAGCCACCCGCCGGCGAGGTCGACGCCGAAGGTGACGAAGGGATCGAGGGCGGCCGAGCGGGCCTCGGCGCCGCCCGCAGCGCGGAGCCGCCACGAGAAGCCCGGGCCGACCACGGTCGTCTCGGATTTGGGGACGGAGGGCGCTTCGGCTCGGGTGAACAGGGCTCTGATGGTCCGAGCGACGGGGCCTGCCGCCTCCGGTTTGCAATCGCCGCCGGGGTCGCCCAAGCCCAGAGTGAGGCCGTCGGGCGGGGCCGCCACGCAAAGGCGTGCGCGGGCCCGGGTGGCGGTCCCGGTGAGCCCGAAACCGGCCTCGAGCACCCCGAGGGCGATTTGACCCCGCACGGCCAGCGACACGGGGCCGACCATCTCGAGGAACAAGAGCGACACCGTGCTCGTCTGCGCGGTGGCGCCGGCCGCTTCCAGCGCGAGCGTCGCCCGCTGAAGGACCTCGAGCTCCGCGACGGCGTGCGACGGCGCGCGGATGTCATAGCGGACGGTCGAGGCCCCGTCGGCGCGCACCCAAAGCGAGGTGCCCGAGCCCCCGACCGACAGCTGCTGGGGGGCGGGTACGCTCCCTGGGAGCACGTCGTAGCCGTCGTCCACGAGACGAAGCACCACTCGGGATCCGAGCTCACCCTCCGGAACCTCCACGGCGACGCCGCCCGCCAAAAGACCGATGGCGAGTCCGGCCCACACGTCGGGCCTGTCTACCCACGATCGGGTCGAGATGTCAGCCCACCCGTCGTGGGCGCGGGCACCGGCGGGTCCAGACCTGGCGGTGCTCGCAAAGAGGCCGTGGTGCTTTGCGTACGTTCCTCGCGATCCCCGCCGATCAGCTTGGACGACCTGATCAGGACAAGCGGGCCGCCGGAAGACCTCAGGACATCGCGGGTGCTGCGTGCCACAGTCCTCGCAGTCCTCCGGGCGGCGCTCGCCTCCTCTCCGGTTGTCCATGGGGTGGACGAAGCTCTCCTGCGGGCCGCGGCAGTGCCGACCTCGCCGGGCACCGTCGCGCGAGGGTCCAGATTCGGACGTTTCGAACCATCATCGGACGAAGCCGGACGAAGTCGGACAAATCATGGCTAGGGACTGATCAGTGCAGTGGTCCGTCCCTTGCTCGAGGAGCGGCGATGCATGCTCGTCGGGACCAACTCTTCGCGATACTGCCCACAGGTGGCCCTTGGCTGCGGTGGTCTTGACGGCCGTCTTAGCTAAACGACGAGCCGGACCTGTTCGAGGAGAGCCTTCGAGAGCAGCTCCATCACCGTTGGTGAGACGGGTGGTTCACTTTGCTCAACCTGCATCTCCAGGGCTCGTCGAATTGCTCCGCACCTACGAATGAGTGGGTCGAGAGGCGGGCCAAGGGTCGCGAGATAGTCCTCGATCGAGCACCGGGTTTCGAGCGAGCGTAGCGATGAACCGGATGCCGCGCGATGTCCCGGGGATCGAGTACCACCTCGTCACGCGCGGAGCGAAGACCATGGACCCCTTCGGCACCGCTCACAGCAGGCCGTGCAGCTGAGGGCCCGCAACGGAGAAGGGCCACCGCAACCCGGGTGAGCCCGCGCCCGCAAGGCACTCGGCGTACGTCGGATCGTTTCGGATCGCTTGTGCCGTTTCTTCGGGCGTACGCAGGGAGCCGTCGGGGTTCGCGGCGAGGTTGCAGGGCGTGAGGCCCAGCTCCGCCTCGACGCGAGCCTGCACGGTTGCCGCCAGGGTCTCGTTCCAGAGGAGCGCATCCGCAGCCGCATCTTCGGGGGTCGGCCCGGCCTGTCGCATCGATTCGACGATCTTCTGCACCAGCCCGTGGGTCATCTCGTGCGCCAGCACGCTGGCGATGCCTTTGGGGTCGTCGCCGAACACGTTGGCGACGAGCAGGTGCGGTCGGCCGTCCTCGGTCTCGGTGCAGCCCGCTGCGGCGAACTCGGTTCCGAAGGTACGCTTGAACGCCTCGTCCGTCACCGCCTCGGTCTCCCCCGAGAGCCCCTGGAACCGTTCGATGAGGAGACGGCCGCGCGGCGTGGAGGCAAGCGCGTTCAGCGCCTTCACGAGCAGGGCGCGTCCATCGGCAGGTCCGCCGGGACGCAGCCCTGTGTCGAAGAAGGTCTGGATCTCGCGGATGCTCGACTGAGACGAGGCGAGCAGCGCCGGGTTACGGAGCCCGAGCCGGGCGAGGCCGAGCATCCACTCGTCCGGGCGGAGACGGGACGTATCCCCGTCGACGTCGACACCGCCCCACTCCGGAGCGTTGGCGACGAAGCCGAGTTGCGCCGTGGCAGGTTGAGTCGCCCATAGGCCTCGGAGGTTTATGGTGCGCAGACGACCGCCCTCGCTCGGACCCCTTATCGACCGAAACGAAGGGCCGGTTGCGGACATCGCGGTCTTGTACTCCTGTCGTCACGTCGCGGAGCCGAAAAACAGAAAGAGGTCAGGCAGGCTCTGGAGAGCGTTCTCTCGACAGGGATAGTGTTCAAACCCACTCGGCCTCTGCTACCGCGTGAGCGGGGCGTTGGCGCCAATTGTTGGGAACAACATTGCTTTCCGGGATTGGATCGAGTTGACGTCCCCAAGGCAGCTTGACCAGCTCGCCAGTTTCCGATTCCGACATTGAAGCGCTCTTGGGCCAGCTAATGGGGAAGGGTAGGCGGCCGACGCCTCTCTTCGCCTGACGCTTCAGGAGTACGATTGTGCGGACGATGCGAACCCTCCTCCCATTCCTCGCTGTTGCCCTCGTCGGCTGCGGCGGGCTCAGCTCCAACCCTGCCTCAGCGGTCCAGGAGCTTTTCGACGAGGAGTGTCAGCTCCTTGCGCAGCCCACCTGCCCGCAGTCGGCGTCCCCGTATGAGACCTGCATCTCCGAGTCCCCGAAGCACTTCGAGAAGTCGGCAGCGTGCATAGCGCGCCTGAAGGGCCACCTCGAATGCATCGAGGGTCTGGCGGATGCCTGCGACACGTCGGTCCGGAACCCCACCTGCGACACCGACGACTACTACGCCTGCTACGGACCCGCGGAGGTCGGAGAGGGCGAGTTCTACCCGCGCGAGGTGGCCGATGAAGGCTTCCTTCCGGCGTCCGTCGAGGCTGGGGTCACCTACGACCTGGTGTTCTCGACGGCGACAAGCCAGCCGATCGACCTCGGCTCGCTGGATGCCTTCGTCCGCAACGAGGTCGGCGTCCAGGGCGTCAGCTCCATCGTGGTCTCCAGGATGTGGGTCGAGCTTCACACCGCGGCGGACCTTCCGATGAGCCTCCAGACGATGAGCATCTACGTGCACTCGCTCCAGCTGGACATCGGCGGTGTTCCCTTCTTCGAGCCCGACGAGGTTCCTCAGATGCAGACCTTGCTCGCCGAGCCCGGCGTCGACATCAAGCCCTACGTAGGTGACGGCCTCCGGCTGTCCGGGATGATCTCGCTGACGCCTCAGGGAGCGGCCACGCCCTTCAAGCTGAAGGTCCGCCTGCAGCTTCACGTCACAATCTGACCGAGCGGCATCGACAGGCCTTCCTGCCGATCGCTAAGATTCCGCCGCGTGGCGACCGTGAAGAAGAAGGCCAAGAAGACGCGAAGGACGCCCTCCAGCCTCAACAAGAGGGCGCTCTCGAAGCAGCTGACTCGACTCCAGAAGATCCTAGCCAAAGAAGCCAAGCGCCATCAGAGGGCCTTGATTGCCTCTCAAGCGGTGCCCGAGGAAGCCGACAGACATCTCGAAGTGCTCGCGTCGATCAATCAAGGCCTGGTCGACATCATCGACGGTCTCGACTTCTCGTGAAGGTACCGGCGGTACCTGGCGAGGTACCATGAGCCATGCGCGCCGCCCTCTACGCCCGGAAGTCGACCGACGAACGCCAAGCGACCTCCCTTCAGCTCCAGACCTCTGAGGCTCGCGAGTACGCCAAGACGAAGGGATGGACCATCGATGATCGGCACGTCTTCGTGGAGGAAGCGGTGTCACGTGCCGAGTTCGTCAAAAGGCCTGCGTGGTTCGCTCTTCAGGACGGGGCTAAGCGCGGTGATTTCGACGTGGTCATCGTGCGGGACGAGACGAGGATCGGCGGCGACACCGAGCGGACCGGTCTGTGGATCGTTGAGCTGTTGGAGACTGGTTGCCGACTCTTCTTCTACTTCGAGGACTTCGAGGTCGACTTCGACAAGGACCCCTCGAAGAAGCTCCTCCTCACTGTGAAGAACCTCGTCGCCGAACAAGAGCGGATCAAGATCTCACAGCGAACGCGGGAACACCTCTTCTACAAGGCCAAACTAGGCCCTGAAGAAGCGCCGATTTCGAGATCAAACGGCTGAAAGCACCCGAAAAGCCTTCTTGCAAACCGAATCCGGCAACCACGCCGGACACGAAGGAGGCTTTTCAGGTGAACCGGAAGATACGACGAAGGCACGAGGCTGAGAAGCGACGAATCGAGCGCCGGCTCGCGAGCGCAGTCGTGGTGAACGAGGGTGGCCCGGTCCTCACCCGGGAGGGGGATCCGGTACGAAGTGGCCGAGAAGATCGGCGCGATCGCGTATGGGGGGATCGGTGCGATCCACCGGATGGTGAAGAAGCTGGGACTGGCGAAGCGGATCGACGAGAACCTCAACCTCTTGAGGGTCCACCACCCGTATCACGAGTCCGACCACGTCCTGAACATCGCCTACAACGCGATCTTCGGCGGATGCACCCTGGACGACATCGAGCTCCGCCGGAACGATCGGATCTTCCTCGACTCACTGGGTGCGCGGAGCATCCCGGATCCGACGACGGCGGGCGACTTCTGCCGGCGCTTCGTCGCGGACGACATCGATGGGCTGATGGACGCGATCAATGAGACGCGCCTCGAGGTCTGGAGATCCCAGCCGAGATCGTTCTTCGAGGACACGGCGAGGATCGATGCGGACGGCAGCATGGTGCCCACGACCGGCGAGTGCAAGCAGGGCATGGACATCTCGTACAAGGGCGAGTGGGGCTACCACCCGCTCTTGGTCTCGTTCGCGAACACGGGAGAGCCGTTGTTCCTGTTGAACCGCAGCGGCAACCGCCCCTCGCACGAGGGCGTGGTCGGGTACTACGACAAGGCGATCGCGCTCTGCCGCCGAGCTGGGTTCAAGGACATCCTGCTCCGGGGCGATACGGACTTCTCGCTCACGAGGGAGTTCGACCGTTGGACGGACGACGGAGTCCGCTTCGTGTTCGGGTACGACGTCAAGGCAAACCTCGTCGCTTGGGCCGATTCGGCACCACAGGACCTCTACGAGGAGCTGGTGGCTCGGACGGAGCGCGAACTGAAGACGAGGCCCCGAGCTCGGCCAGAGCGCGTCAAGGAGCGCATCGTTCGGGAGCGCAAGTTCAAGAACGTCCGGACGAAGGACGAGGAGATCGTCGACTTCGAGTATCGCCCCACCAAGTGCAAGCGGGACTACCGAATCGTCGCCCTGCGGAAGAACCTCTCGGTCGAGCGCGGAGAGAACGTGCTCTTCGAGGACGTCCGCTACTTCTTCTACGTCACGAACGACGGGAAGCTCTCGGCACGCGAGGTGATCGAGGAAGCCCGCCAGCGGTGCAACCAGGAGAACCTGATCGAGCAGCTGAAGAACGGCGTCCGTGCTCTTCACGCACCAGTCAACACGCTCGACGCGAACTGGGCCTACATGGTGATGACCGCGCTCGCCTGGAGTCTCAAGGCATGGGTCGGCATGCTCCTGCCCATCAGCGGGCGGTGGAAGAGCCGACACGAAGCCGAGCGACAAGAGATCATCCGGATGGACTTCCGGACCTTCCTCGCCACCTTCGTAAACGTCCCCGCTCAGATCGTGCGAACTGGGCGTCGCATCATCTATCGGTTGCTTGCCTGGACGCCCAGGCAGCATCTGCTCCTCCGCTTCCTCGAAGCGACGTAGAGTGCGGAGGAGATCCACTGTCCGCGCGACTTCGCCGCGAGGACATCGACTTAGACTTAGAAGGGAGGGATCCCTGCTCGACAAAACCTGACTATCGGCTGGGTGCCCAGCGACGCACCGGTGTCTCGTCTCGGGCCGATCATTCCGATGTCAACTTGCCTTGCACCCCGCGCGCCAAGCGGACGCTTGTTTTGGGACTAGGGCTCAACCCCGGCGGCTCCTGTTACGGCTACCACAACATCCGCAACGAGAATGGCGACGCGCTCTTGGAGATCGTCCCAGAGGAGGCTGAGCTTGTCCGGCGGATCTTCGAGCTTCGAGCTTCGGGCGAGGGCTACCGTTCCATCGCCTATCGGCTCAACGAGGAGAAGGTTCCGCCTCCGTCGCAAGGGCGTCGAGGAACGGCGAGCTGGTCTCATACTCAGGTCCGCTCGATGCTGCACAACGAGCGGTATGTCGGCAGGCTCATCTACGGTCGCTCCCGGAAGGGCTACAAAGGCGGCACGAAGATCCGGATGACGACCGAGGTGAGCGAGCAGATCACGTACAACAACGAGGCTCTTCGCATCGTCCCCGAAGCACTATGGAGAGCAGTGAGAAAGCTGGACCAGAAGCGCGAGGCGCAGAAGGGCGAGAAGGGCGGCAGCTCAAAGACGCGCCACCTGCTCTCGACCTTCGCACGCTGCGGAGTGTGCGGCGGCTCCATCTCCACGACCACCGGACGATGGGGCACCAACCCGACCGCGAAGCTCTACCACTGCTCGAAGAACCACTCTCGCGGCGCCACCGTCTGCGGCAACAACCTTCGCCGCCCAGTCAACGAGATCAACTCGCTCGTCATCGACTGGATCCAGACCGAGATCCTCTCGGAGGAGTACGTCCTCGCCGCCATCTCTGAGGTGAAGCGGCGCCTGAAGGAGCGGGCGAAGACGGCCGGCCCCGACTCCCGGAAGCTGGAAAGCGAGCGCAGGAAGCTGGCGAACCAGATCGACGCTCTCACCGAGACCCTCTCCGACGCTCCCAGGGCCGCGCGCGCGGCGATCGTCTCGAAGCTCGACGAGAAGCAGCGCCATCTCTCCGAGCTGGAGGCCAAGCTCGCCTCTTCCCGCGTCGCCCCTGACGCCATCGACAAGGAGCTTCGTCGCCTGGAGCGCGAAGCTAAGGTTCACCTGAAAGAGCTTCGGGCGGCGCTGGAGGGCGACGTCGAGACAGCTCGTCGCATCCTCGAACAGGTCATCGACGGAGGCCTCACGTTCACGCCCGAGAATGAGCGTGGAGACCGCCGTTTTCGAATTGAAGGCAACCTGAGCGCTTCGGCGTTGGCGAGCTGGAAACGTCCCCAAGGGGATTTGAACCCCTGTTGCTGGCGTGAAAAGCCAGAGTCCTGGGCCAACTAGACGATGGGGACTCCGCCGAGCGTATCGACCGAACCGGGTGTCATGTCAAGATCACGGTGCCTTGCACGCGGCGCCGACCAGCGGTGCCGGGGGGCAGAGCGCGGGGGACGCCTTGGGCGCCAGCGTCAGGGTGCGGCGCACGTCGGTATTGGTGTCCAGCCAGTCCGTGCAGGCCTCGTAGCGGTAGACCTGCTCGGGGGGATCCTCGCCGTCGAAGCAGGTGCAGACGTTGGAGTCGGGGTCGAGCTCGGTCTCTGGAATGCAAGGTGGGTTGCAGTGTTCCCATCCTTGGATCCAGACGTAGAAGCTGGTCCCGGGGACGAGGGCGCCGGGGAGCTTGGGGGTGTCGGCGCCGTCGATCGGGATGTTCTGGGCGAGCACGGGCTTGTCGCTGTCGCAGCGGCGGACGATCAGGCGGAGGCGGGTGAGGTCGGAGAGCTCGGGGGTGCCGTCGCCGCGGAGGAGGAGGACGGAGACCGTCGGGGGGCCGCTGCAGGCGGGGAGCGCGAGGGCGAGCGCGAGGAGGGCCGAGCGGGACGTCATGGGAACAGTACCTGGAAGTTGGTGCGATTGGGCGTGCGGTTGCCGGCCCAGATGGCGACGCCGGTGCCGGCGCCGGCGGCAGCGACGCCGATGATCGTCCAGAACCACCACTTTTGGACGACGGAGTTGTTCTCGGCGATCGGTGGGGGTGGGGGCGGAGGGAACGGATTGGGGGGCGGGGGCTCGACGTCGAGGGGCGGCGGAGGCGGCGGCGTAACGGCGGGAGTGCCCACGCCCTCGTAGAGGCGCGCGGCCAGCTGCTCGGCGGGGTGGGCGGTGCCGTCGGGCGAGAGCTCGAGCTCGCCCTTGCGCTTGTCGACGAAGAGCAGCGCGCCCACGCGGCCGACGACGGCGGCGGTGCGCTCGTCCTCGACGTCGCCGGGGAGCTCTGCGCGAACGATCGCGAGCAGATCGCCGTTGGCGCCGTGGAGCGCGGTGAGGAGGAAGCGGTGGGCGTCGGCGTCGCTCTTGATCGCCACCAGCAGAACGCCCTCGCTTTGGGCCAGCCGGGCGGCGCGCGCGGCGGCCTTGGTCGCGGCGGCGATGCCCTCGCGGTTCTCGACGGCGGCGAGGAGGGCGTTGCGGGCGTCCTCGGCGGGACCGCTGCGCTCGACCTCGACCTTGGACTCCTGTCCGGCGGCGACGCGCACGGTCTCGTACGAGAAGCCGTAGGGCCAGCGGGCGACGAGGTAGTGCTTGCCGGGGAGGATCCGCGTGGCGAGGAGCGGGGCGTGGCCGAGGGGCTGGCCGTCGATCTGGACCGTGCAACCGTCGCAGCGCACGTTGATCGTGCCGGCGGCGCCGAGCTCCTCCTTGGCGTCGGTCCACAGTCGGACGAGCCCAGCGGGGTGCGTCCTGATCGTGGGGACGTGCGCGGGCGAGAGCGCGGCGAGCTGCTTGAGCGTGGTCTTGGCTGCGGTGCGCTCGCCGCTCTGGAACTGGGCTTCGGCCTTGGCGAGGAGCGTGTCGTGGAAGAGCTCGTAGTCGAGGAGCTGGACGAGGCGCGTCTCGAAGACGGCGATCGCTTGATCGAACTTCTTGAGCGCACGCGGCGTCTTGAACTCGAGCGCCAGGTTGATCGCCTCGTCCTTGAGGCGGGCGACCAGCGCGGCTTCCGCGGCGAGCAGGCGCGCGTCGAGCGCGTGGCCCGACGCGTCGACGAGACGGAAGGAGTCGTAGCCGTCGAGGTCGTCGAGGAGGAGTCGTTCGAGCTGGTCGGCTTGCGCGGGCGGAAGGGGGCCGCGCTCGACGCCGATCCATGCGAGTCGGGCTGGATCTGCGCGAGCGGTGGAGACAGCCAGGAGGCTGATCACAAGCGTGAGATACCGGCGCATGCGCGGATCCGCTCCGGCGAGAGCCTACGGCGCCTCCGGACCCGTCGCCACATATGCTAGGATCACGGCGGAAATCACCCTAGGAACCCCGTGGAGCCCACCGCCGACAGGAACCCAGGCCCGGGCGCCGACCTCAGCACCCGCGAGCTCCTCGAGATGGGGTGCGGCCGCCAGATCGGCCGCTACACGCTGCTCCGGCGGATCGCCGCCGGCGGGATGGCCGAGGTCTACAGCGCGTATTCGCCGGGCTTGATGGCGGGCTTCGAGAAGAAGGTCGCGATCAAGAAGATCCTTCCGCAGCACTCTCACAACGAGCGCTTCATCGACATGCTGGTCGACGAAGCCAAGATCACCGTCTCGCTGACCCATCCCAACATCGCGCAGGTCTACGAGCTCGGCCTCGACGGTGAGGACTACTTCATCGTGATGGAGTTCGTCGACGGACGCCCGCTCAACCGGCTCATGCAGCGCGTCGACGAGCGCGGTCTCAATGTCATACCGGTCGAGTTCTGCGCACACGTGATGGCCGAGATCGCGAAGGGGCTCGAGCACGCGCACAACCAGAAGGACCAGCGCGGGCGGGCCCTCGGGATCGTTCACCGCGACGTCTCGCCGCAGAACGTGCTGATCTCGTTCGTCGGCGACGTCAAGCTGATCGACTTCGGGATCGCGCGTGCCGAGGGCCGCGTGAACCAGACCAGCCACGGCGTCATCAAGGGCAAGCTCCGCTACCTGGCCCCCGAGATCGCGGCGGGCGACGAGCCCGACCAACGCGCCGACATCTTCTGCTGCGGGATCGTCCTGTTCGAGATGCTCACTGGTGAGGCGATGTTCGCGCCCAAGACGGACCTCGAGGCGATCGAGCTGGCGACGCAGGCGCGCGTGAAGTCGCCCCGCTCGCGCAACCCGAAGGTGCCGCAGGATCTCGACGACATCGTGATGAAGGCGCTCCGCCGTGATCGCGAGGAGCGGTACCAGAGCGCCAAGGACCTCTACCGGGACCTCCGGCGCTTCCTCAACCAGCACGATCCTTCCTTCGTCGGCAGCGAGCTCGGCGACTTCATGGCCCAGATGTTCGAGCGGGAGATCGGCGACGATCAGCGCCTCGACACCATCGCCGAGCGCGTCGCCATGAAGCGCAGCGGGACGCTCGACGAGGATCCGGAGGAGGATCCCACGCTCCACGCCACGCCGGGAGCCCTGATCGGCGGTGATCGCGGATATAAGCAGCTCGTCACCCGGCTGGGGATCCCGATCGGTGACGAGAAGTTCCGGCTGGCCGGCGCGGACGGCGGACGTCCGATGTCGATCGTGGTGGACGACAACTCCGATCGACCGTTGATCCGGGACGGCTCCGCTGCGCCGCCGCTCGGGACGCTGCCGCCGCAGACCGAGCGCGACCCGGAGTACGTCTCTCCGGCGGAGCCCACCGTCAAAGCCGACAATCCGTTCGTCAACTCGGGCCCGAGCGTGGTGCCCACGGTGATGGAGGCGGCGCCAGAGACGTTGGTCCCTGACTCCCTGACCCCGGACCTGACCGACACCCGGGACGAGTCGAGCGACTCGAACGATCAGAACGGCACGCTCAAGGCCGGGGTCCACCAGCGGACCCAATCACTCCACGTCTGGGAGGGACGCTCGAGCGAGGTCGTGATCCCGAACGATCCGACCTACCGGAACGCGCTCACGGGGCCCAACGTGCTCCCCCGGCGGGGGCCCAACCTGGCGTACGTCGTCACGTTCGGCGCGATCGTGCTCGCGCTGGGTGCGACGGCCTGGTTGATCGCGCCGGAGTCGGAGGAGGAGAAGGTGGTGATCGCGCCGCAGGTCGATCCGGCGATCCAGCTGCCGCCGATCGCGATCGATCAGGACAAGGCGATGGCCGCGCCCAAGGATGCGGCGCAGATCCACCTCGCCGTGGCCCCGGAGGGTGTCCCGGTCACCGTCACCGTCGATGGGCTCACCAAGGCCAGCCAGGAGCACACGCCGCTGGATCTGGGGCCGTTCACTCCGGAGAGCCTCCACGCGATCGTGGTCAGCGCCGACGGCTACGTGACGCGCGAGCTCAAACGCGTCCTCGGCCCGGGCACCAACACGATCGAGCTCAAGCTCGAGCCGGCGCTGGGTACGATCCGCCTCCGCGGGATCCGCGACGGCAGGGTCGAGATCAGCCTGGGGCAGCTCGAGCGCGACCGGATCGTCGACATCCCCCTCGACTCGAAGGTCAGGATCAGCGTCGACTGGCCCGGCGCCAGGCCGTACGTCACCAGCGTCGACGTCAAGACGCTCGACGAGATCACCGTCAACGTCCCCCCGCCGCGCCGGCTGGCCAAGGGCACGTTGATCATCAACTCCCGGCCCATGAGCGACGTGTACGTCGATCACAAGTGGGTCGGTAAGACGCCGAGACGCGTTCGACTCCCCGCCGGGACCCACCGCGTCCTGCTGAAGAGCCCGGACGGGCGGACGATGGGCTTCAGCCGAAAGATCAACCCGGGAAAGAAGACCACGTTCACCTATCAGTGGCGTTGAGGTATGTACGGGGCCAGCATGAAGCGGATCGCGGCTCTCGCCCTGGCCCTCCTCGGAAGCGCTGCTTGCGGCGACATCGGGAACGTTCGAGTGAACCTCGAGTTTCCGGACGAGGAGACCGAGTTGAGGACGCGCGCGCTCCTCTTCGTCGTGCGCGAGGTACCGAAGGACCGCGGCGGCTGCGAGGACCTGTGGCGGGACATGCAGCCGAGCGGGCTCGGTGAGCTGCGCACCGTGGTCGAGTATCCGAACCGCAACGACGTCGTGGGTGCGCCGGTCAAGCTCTCGGAGTATCCCGCGCTGACGCTCCTCGTGTACGCCCATCCCTCCCGCGACGTCACCACGTCGACGCCGATCGCCGGCGGCTGCACCGAGACGGCGATCGACGCCGAGTCGACGCAGGAGGTGACGGTCGCGCTCGAGGCCAAGCCTTAGAAGACTCCGCGGGCGAAGCAAGCTCAGTCTCTCTTGAACAGCTTCGAGAACGCTGACTTGCCCTTGTCGTCCCGCTTCGCCTTCTTGTCGGCGCGCATGTCGATGAGGCGGAGCTCGCGCTGGGCGTCGGCGTGCTTTCGGTCGAGCCGGATGGCCTCGCGGAAGTGGTGCTCCGCCTCCTTCGCGTTGCCGCGTGCCTTCAAGATCTGACCGACGATGTAGTGCGACTGGGCGTCGAGGCTCTTGGTGCCGAGCGCGTCGACGATCAGCTCGTAGCCCTTCGCCAGCGCCTTCTCCTTGTCGAAGTCGGGATCAGAGAACATCGCCCAGGCCAGGTTCGCCTTGTACGTCCCACTGCTCGGATCGGCCTCGACTGCGAACTTGAAGAACTCGCGCGCCTTCTGGAAGTCCCTCTTCTTGAGCATGACCGCGCCCATCTTCGACTTGGTCTCGGCGTCGCGGATCAGCTCGGCCTTGCGCGCGTCGCCCTTGATCCGATCATCGGCCAACAGGGCCGAGTATTCGGCGCGACGTTTGTCGTCCGAGATCGTGTTGTACGCCTCGTTGAGGAAGGCCGAGACCTCGCGGGTCATGGTCTTCACGTCATCCGGCAGCTCGGACGGGAAGGCGTCGGGATGGAACTTCTTGGCCAGGATGGTGAAGTTCTTCCTGAGCAGCGTCGAGTCGATCGCGCTCGACACGCGCAGATCGAAGAGCTCGAAGTGGTTCTTCTTCTTCATGGAGGCGTGGAACTCCCGCACCTCCTTCACGATCGGCAGCGGCTCGGCGCGCGAGGCGGCTCGTGCCTTGGGCGGAGCCGGCTTCGCCTCTACCTGCGGGGGTGCCGGCGATTCGTACGCCAGGCTCGAGACCGGGAGGCCGCCTTTGAGGAGCGTGGCCTTCGGGATCGGGATCGCCCGCGCGATCGGTTCGAGCTGAAGCGCGTCCTCCATCGCCAAGAGCCGTAGGATCGCGCGGACCAGCTTGCGATTGCCGACCGCGCGCTCGAGCTGATCGGGCTTCCTCGGCTTGTCGAGGTACTTGAGGACCTTGCGCGCGGTGTCGTCGAGCGCGAAGCCCTCGAGCTTCGACGTGTCTTTCGCCAGCTTCACAGCGCGGCCCAGCATCAGATCGCTGGCGGCGCGCAGCTCTCGATCGGAGGCGTGGATCAAGCCTTGTAACAGCACCGGCCACGGATCGATCGGGACGCCGATCTGGAAGATGCGTGCGTCCTTGCCCGGCGCGCTCCTCCAGGTGCCCTCCGGCAGCGCGAACAGCTCGAGCAGGCGCGCGCGCGTCTGCGTCTGCATCGCACGCTTGACCGTGGCCGGATCGAGGTTCGCCTCGTGAACCAGGACGGCGCCGAGCAACGGTCGCGGCGACTCGCTCTGCTGGCGCTGCACGGCGTTGCTCACGTGTGACTGGGCCACCTGCCCGTCGCGGAGGAGGATCTCGCCGAGATAGTGACCCGAATAGCCCGGACCGCTCGCGTGTACCGGTCGTCCGCCGTCGAAGAAGATCGCACGATCGGGACCGTTCGAGACCAGGATGCCTCCCGTGAACTCTCCGGAAACCGCCGCGCGGTAGAGATCCGAGAACCACCAGCTCCGGTTCTTGCCGATCTCTCCCGCGTTCGCGATGGAGAAGTCGATCAGCGTCATCCCGGGATCATCTTACATCACTGCACGCAAATCCCGAGATCTGCCCCGGTGATGGGATCCACGTTGGAACGCGCGATCAAGCAGCTCTCGCCGGCACCCTGACAGGGCGTGCCCGGAACGCAGATCGGCCAGCATCGAAGCTGCTCGGCCGTGCTGCCCAGCTGTTTTGCGCAGACCATGGGACGCCCGATTTCGTCGGTCTTCTGGCACATGTTCTTCGAATCGCAGATCTCGGTGCGCGCCCGCGGGCCCGCGTCGACGCACGCAGTGAAGCTCTCGGTGCCGATCGGGTGGCAGACCTGGCCCGACGAACACGGCAAAGGGTTCGTCTGGAAGACGTCGCAGGTGGTGAAACAGACGCCCGCGCCGTTGAAGTTGCCGCACATCTGGGTCGCGGCGCAGTTCTGGATCAGCGCGTCGCACACGCCTTCGGAGCAGACACCGGTGCCGTCGGGGAGCGGCCAGCAGGTGGTGGTCGGCGGACAGACCAGGTTCAGCTCGGAGGACGCGGAGGGGGTCGCGTAGTTCACGGGCGTACACTTCGGCAGACACCGGGAGCCGCGCCCGTTGACGTCGACGCAGATGTCGTTGTCGGTCGGGCAGAGCTCGTCGCCGCCGAGGGGCGTGTCGGTGGGACAGCTCTTGAAGCGATCCACGCTGCGGGTGGCGGCGCAGCGATTCGAGGCTTCGAGGCAGACGTGCTCCGGGTCGCAGGGGCAGGGCAGATCGTCGACGTTGTCGAAGTCGAGGATGAAGCTGCAGCCCGAGAGGAGCATCAGCGGGAGGAGGCGCCACATCTAGAACCTGCCTCCGACCGCCACGGCGCCGCCGCCGTCGATCGGCGCGATCGTCGCCCGGAGCGAACGCAGGATCCCGGCGGAGGGCTCGGCGTCCGGCGGGTTGTCCGCGCGCAGAACGTCGGCGGCGGTCGGCCGCTTGTACAGCTCGATCAGGAGGATCGTGGCGCCACCGATGGCGAAGAGCCCGCCGCCCAGATAGCTCAGATCCGCAGCCAGCGACCAGGTCTGGCCGGTGTTGCGCAGCGACGGCAGGTCGGGGCTCGCCTGCTGCGTCAGGCGGAAGTCGTCGTAGGTCGCCTTGGCGAGGCCGCCGAACACGGCGCCCAGGATGACGCCGGCGGCGCCCACGCCCACCAGCGTCCATCCGAGATACACGGTCGCCGGGGTGCCCTGATCGCGGGCCGGCGGCGGCGGGTTCGTCACGCTCACCGGGGGCGGCAGATTCCCACCCGAGCCGGATCCCGAGCCGCCCAGGCCGAACGCACCGCCGCTTCCGCCGGGCGGCGGCGGCGCACCGGTCGCGGGCTTGCCGGTCTCGGCCGCCTTCAAAAGCCGCGACATCAGGTCATCGAGGCCCTTGCCGAACACTGGCGAGTCGATCGAGAGGACGGCCCGCTCCGTCGCGACCCGTACGCCGGTGGCCGCGTCGAAGACCGCGCCGGTGAAGGTGGCGTCCGATCCGCTCTGGGTCACCGACACGAATACCAGGGTGTCGGCCACCAGCTCGCGCACCAGCTGGCGCAGCGCGCCACCCATACCGTCAGCCAGCACTTCCTCCGCGCACCGCGCCGTCAGATCGCGGAGCTCGGCGCCGCGCTTGATGCTGGAGAGGCGGGTCTGGCTGGTGATCTGCTGGTTGGCCGAGATCTCGAGCGGCGCGCCGTGCACCGTGTAGCCGACCTTCTCGATCCGGAGGTAGTGCGTGCCCGCGACCAGATCGGTCAGCGTCACCGGAGTGACGCCCTCGAAGCGACCGTCGAGGTAGACGGCCGCGTAGGGCGGGGTGGAGTAGATCTCCACGCTCCCCGACGCGAGCTTCTCGATCTTCTGGGTGGCGCGGTCGTACACCGTCGCCACCGTGGGAGGGAATCCTTCGAGCGGATGGGTCGGATCGATCGTCAGCAGCTCGATGAACGTGCTCTCGCCCTCGTCCGGGCTGCCGCGCAGGACCAGCGCGGAGCCGAGGTAGGCGAGCGCCGTCTTCAGCTCCTCGAGATCGCCGACGAGCGGCCCGGTCTGCTGATAGAGGCTCACCGATTGGCCGAGCCGTGCGATCGATTGATCGAGCGACATGGCGTCGTAGGTCCGGCGCCCGTCGGCCAGGGCGGCGCGGGCCCGCTCGAGGGTCTCCTCCTCGCGGGTGCGCGGATCACCGGACAAGACCCGGGCCGGCTCGATCAGGCGCAGCTTCTCCGCGCCTCTCACACGCGCGAGCAGAAGGGCGTCGGCGGTCGCGGCCGCGCGTTGGCCGGAAGGATCGCGCGCCACCGCAAACGCTGCGGTCGCCTGGATCTCCTGGGATGCCTGAGCGGAACGCGCACTCGCGATCATCACGGCGATCAAGACCGCCTCCCGATGATGCATCCGGGGGAGGCTATCATTCGCCGGCGGCCCGTTGCTACCATCAGATCCGCCGTGCGCTTCCTTTTGGGCCTCTCTGCAGTGTTTCTGGTCACCGGAAGCACGCCCGCGTTCGCGCGGCCCCTGACCATGCGGGGCGCGGAGCGCGCGATCGATCTGGGCCTCGACGCTGAGCTGGCCGGCGATGCCGCGGGCGCCGAACGCGCGCTCCTCGAGGTGATCGGCACCGCCACCACGGCCGAGGAGCTGGCGCCCAAGGAGCGGATCGAAGCGTTCATGCGGTCGATGAAGACGCGGCAGCAGGCGTTCTCGCAGCATGGGAAGACCGCTCGGGCGTACGCCGCCGCGTTCGACACCATGCGCCCCTTCGGGCTGGAGCGCGCCGAGCGCCTCTGGTCGAAGGCCGCCGCGGATCTCCCTCTGCTCGGCGAGCTGGGCGCTCCGAAGGTCGCGGTCCGGCTGGAGCTGGTGAAGGGTGTGGATCAGAAGGCCGCTGCGCGGCAGCTCGAGCGGACCATGAGGAAGTATGGGATCACGCTCGCCGAGGAGAAGAGCGCGCGCTTCCTGGTGCGCGTCAACCTCGACGCCACCGGTGTGAAGCGCGATCTGCGGGGGGTCGAGGTCTTCGCCGAGGCCACCGCGGTGGTGAGCGATCGGACCCAGCCGAAGCGCGCGGCCGGGACGTTGTCGAAGCTCCGCTCGGAGCGCCGCCGGCAGGAGACCGACGCGCGGCGCTTCGCCCTGTACCGCGTGCTGGAGGACGTGGGTCGACGCGTGGTCTTCACCGTGCGTGCGCGGCTCCTCGAGGACGCGGAGCCGCCTACATGATCCGACACTTCCCGCTGCTTTGACAGCTGCCTTGAAGTGCGCTCCTTTGATGAGAGATGCCTCCGCGCGCGTTCGGCAAGTACGAGGTGCTGGCGCGCATCGCGACGGGGGGCGCGGCGAACATCTTTCTCGCCCGACAGCCCGGTGCAGCGGGCTTCAACAAGCTCGTCTGTCTGAAGACGCTGCTGCCTGAGCGCGCGTGCGACGCCGATTTCGTCGCGATGTTCCTCGACGAGGCCCGGCTGGCCGCCCGTCTCAACCACCCCAACTGCGTTCAGATCTACGATCTGGGTCGCGTCCGCGGCGTCTACTACATCTCGATGGAGTACATCTTCGGCGATACGCTGTGGAATCTCCTCACCACCGTCACGAAGCTGAGGACGCCGCTCCCCACCCCGCACGTGGCGGCGATCCTCGCGAACGCCTGCGACGGGCTCCACCACGCGCACGAGCTCAAGGACGGCCAGGGCCGCGCCTTCAACCTCGTTCACCGCGACGTGTCACCGCAGAACATCATGGTGACCTACGAGGGACAGACCAAGGTGGTGGACTTCGGCATTGCCAAGGCCGAGACCGGCCGTGTGCCGACCATCGCCGGCATCGTCAAGGGCAAGTTCAGCTACATGTCGCCCGAGCAGATCACCGGAGGCGCGGTCGATCGGAGGAGCGACATCTACTCCCTCGGGATCGTCTTCTTCGAGTGCCTCGCGTCGCGCCGCCTCTACCGCGGCGACTCTCCCGAGGACATCGCCCGGCTGATCCTGGAGCACCGGGCCCCGCGGCTCCGCGACGTGGTGCCGGACATTCCGGCCGAGCTGGACGAGATCTGCGCCCGCGCGCTGGCGCGCCACCCCTCGAAGCGCTTCCAGACCGCGCTCGAGATGGGCGACGCGCTGCGCGATCACCTCGACGGGATCCGCTACAACCAAAGCGCGTCGAGCCTCTCCAAGCTGCTCGAGGAGCGCTTCGGGGAGCTCGTCTCCGATTGCCGGACCGTGTTCGAGGCCGCGCTCGCCGGGACGTACGACGAGCAGAGTCTCCTCCGGTCGCTCGAGGCGCGGGCGGTGCGCAACGTCGATTTGTTCCCGGAGGGCGAGGAGCCGAAGCCTGGAGACAGCGACTTCTCGGAGGAGACCTCCGAGCACGCCGCCGAGGCCTGGAAGGAGCCCACGGATTCGCCCGACGTCCCCACGCGGCCGCTCGAGCGGGGCTCCGAGGGCGGAATGCACTCGGGCGTGGGCTTTCGCGTGGAGATCGAGCGGGGAGAGCAGCCGGCCCCGTCCATCTCGATGCTCGAGGACGACTTCGGATCGGGCACCGGTACGGCGATCGATCCCGACGTCGAGGGCGGAGCCTCCGAGGATTCTGACGACGGTCGATCCAAACGCGATTGTCCAGAGCGGCGGGCCGGACGATACGAGAGAGCAGCCGCGGCTGGAGTCCGACACCGCGAGTCTGGTGGCGGTGGAGCGCGGGCCTTCGGCGCCGACGATTGAGTCGGTCGACGCGGTCGACTCGACGCGGGTCGATCCGAGGGCCGAGGACGATTCGTGGGGTGACGACGCCACCAAGACCGACGGCGAGGCGGGCTTCGAGGATGAGACTCCGTACGTTCCTGCCGAGAATTCGCGCGATCTCGGCGTGGTGGTGACGGCCGCCAGCAGTCCGGGGAACGGGATGGTGATCACGCGGAGCCGCTCGGCCCTGCTCCGACCCAGCGAGATCGCGCCGCACCGGATCCAGGAGATCGACGTCCCCACGCAGGAGGAGCCGCGCGCGGTCTCGGATCTCCCCCCGTTCGAGCCGGAGGAGCTCGACCCCGCCGAGGTCATGTTGCTCCCGCGGCCGGCCAACGAGGGCGGCGCTCAAGTCAGCGGCGTGACCCTCCCGCCGGCGGCGCGGGACAGCCGCAAGTACACGTTCACGGCGCTGCTGGCGGCGGTGGCCTTCGGGTTCTCGTTCGGCCTGGTCTGCGGGCTGCTCCTGGCGAGGCTGTTTTTTTCCTCGTGAGCCACGACGCCCAAGCGATGCTCCTGGCGGCGGGTCTCGGCACGCGGCTCTGGCCGTTGACCGCCGATCGCGCCAAACCGGCCGTCCCGTTCATGGGTCGCCCGCTGATCGCTGGGATCGTCGATCTACTGGCGGCGCACGGCTTCTCGCGCGCGGTGGTCAACACGCATCACCGCCCCGAGTCGATCCACGAGGCGCTCGCGGGCGCACCGATCGAGATCGCGTTCAGCCACGAGACCGAGATCCTCGGCACCGCGGGTTGCCTCGAGCGGGCGGTGCACGACGGCCTGCTCGATCGCGAACGGCCGACGCTGATCGTCAACGCGAAGCTTTACACGGACATCGACCTGACCGCAGTGCTCGCGTCGCATGGCGCGTCGGGCGCCGCCGTGACCATGGTGTTGAAGCCGAACGCCGAGCGCGAGGCCTTCCGGGAGGTCCGGGTCGAGGGCTCGAAGGTGATCGGGTTCGGTCACACTCGGGTCCCGGAGGGCCCGGCGCCGCTCCTGTTCACCGGGATCCACGTGCTCGCGCCGGAGGTGATGGCCGCGATCCCGCCCGGCTTCTCGGACACGGTCTCCGACGTCTATCCGCCGTTCATCGCCGAGCGACGCGTGGCGGCCCACGTGGACATCGCCGGGCGCTGGTGGGAGTTCTCGACGCTGGACCGCTACCTCGAGCTGCACGCCCGGGCGGCGGCGGAGGGGTTGGGGCCGGCGGTCGTGCGCTCGCGCGGCGCCGTGGTGGCGCCGGACGCCGACGTCGACCGGGCGGTCCTGTGGGAAGACGCGCGGGTCGAGGCCGGGGCCACCGTCCGGGATTCGGTGATCGGCCGGGGCGTGACCGTCGGGGCAGGGGAGCACGTGGAGGGCGTGGCCGTCGTCGAGGCGGACGGCGCACGCTGGGTCGTCCCCATCCGAGAAAGGACCGAGAGACAACACAAAGATTCGTCGCCGTCTTGACTTGGATCTTGGCCGACGAAACGATGCTCGGGCGCGCGCGATGAAGCTTCGATACGCAGGCCTGACGCACGTGGGCATGAAGCGAACCCACAATGAGGACAACCTGGCCTTGTTGCCCGAGGAGAGCCTGTACATCGTCGCAGACGGCATGGGGGGCCACGCGTCGGGCGAGGTCGCCAGCCAGATGGCGGTCGAGACCATCACCAGCTTCTTTCGCATGACCACCCGCGACGAGGAGGTCACCTGGCCGTTCAAGGAGGAGAAGAACCTCCGCTACGACGAGAACCGCCTGGTCGCCGCGATCAAGTTCTCCAACCAGCGCATCTACGAGGCGGCGGCCCGCGAGGCTCGCTTCAAGGGGATGGGCACCACCATCGTCACCGCGTTCTTCACGCAGGGCGGCGCTTACCTCGGCCACGTCGGGGACTCGCGCGGCTATCGCATCCGCGACAGCGACATCGAGCAAATCACCGACGACCACTCGCTCCTCAACGACTACATCAAGGCCAACAAGCTTACGCCCGAGGAGATCGAGAACTTCCCGCACAAGAACGTGATCGTCCGGGCGCTCGGCATGAAGGATACCGTCCAGGTCGACGTGAACCGCCTCGACCCGAAGGTCGGCGACTACTACCTCCTCTGCTCCGACGGCCTCTCGGGCATGATCTCCGACGAAGAGATCCGCGATCTCCACGATCGAGTCCGGCGATCTCGAGACGGCCTGCGAGAGCCTGGTGAACGCGGCCAACTCCGCCGGCGGCACCGACAACATCACCGTGACCATCGTCCAGTTCATGGGCGATTGAAGCCGGTGGCCAAGAGGGAGGACGATCGCGGCGAAGAGCTCGTCCGGCGCTTCCGGAGAGGAGACGAGACCGCCTTCAACGAGATCTTCCGCACGTACCGCAGCCTGGTCTACGGGGTGCTCCATCACCTGATGCCCCACGATCCGGAGCTGGAGGACGTGGTGCAGCAAGCGTTCATCGAGGTCTTTCGCTCGCTCGACAGCTTCGAGGGCCGCTCGAAGCTCAGCTCGTGGATCGCGCGCGTCGCGCTGCACGTCGGCTACCACCACCTCCGGCGGAAGAAGAGCCGCCCGCACGACTACGATGCCGAGCGGTCGCTCCCCGAGGTCATGGATCCCTCGCCGCGCGGCGATCCCGAAGCGGCTGCCGAGCGGAACGAGGCCATCCTTCGGGTCCACGCCATCCTCGAGACCCTCCCCGAGAAGAAGCGCACCGTGTTCATCCTCAACGACCTCCAGGGTATGGCGCAGGAAGAGGTCGCGGAGGTCGTCGGCACCAACATCGCAACGGTGAGGACGCGGTTGTTTTACGCGCGCCGTGAGTTCTGGAAGAAGGCCGAGCAGGATCCCGTGCTGGCCCGCATCCTCGACGCCGGCGGCGGCGGGGTGCTCGCGCTCCAGAAGGATCTCGGCGAAGGTGGCAAAAAGTGAGGGTCCTCGTGCTCGCCATCTCGGTGCTCGCGTTCCTCGCCCTGGGCACGCTCTCGTACGGGTGGTACGGCGTGAGCGGCTATCTCGGCTCACCCGCGCTCGGCCCCGGCGATCCCAAGGTCATCGAGATCCCGGACGGCGCCGATCTCTCGACGGCCGTCGGCGTGCTCCGAACGCAGGGGCTCCTGCCCGACAGTCGCTGGCTCGATCTCTACGTGGACCATCTGCACGAGCCGAAGCCCATCCCGCCCGGGGAGTACGCGGTGTCGCCCACGATGACGCCCGTCCAGCAGATCCAGCTCCTCGAGAGCGGGAACGTGGTCACCTACACGATTGCCGTGGAGCCCGGTGCGTCGGCCGACGAGATTGCCGAGGTCCTGGTGGGGAAGCGGCTCGCCGATCACAAGGAGCTCGACTCCCTCCTCTACGATCCCGTGTACGCGCGGTCGCTCGGGATCGACGGACCCAGCCTGGAAGGCTTTCTCTATCCCGACATCTACGATCTGCCTCGGCGCCTCTCCGGGCGCGAGCTGCTGGAGCGGTTCGTCCGCCGCTTCGAGAACGCCACCAAGGAGGTCGACTTCGCCAAGATGCGGGAGCGCGGCTACTCGCGCTATCAGGTCGTGATCATCGCGTCCCTGGTCGAGAAGGCCGACGTCAAACCGGAGGAGCGACGCTTCTTCGCGGCGCTGCTCTACGATCGCCTCAAGGACAACATCGCGCTCTCCAGCAAGCCCGCCAACGCCTACGGCAAGGCCCGGACCGCAGAGGGCAGCCCGAACCCGTGGGACACCACCGATCGCGCCGGGCTTCCGGCGACGCCGATCGCCAGCCCGAGCCTCGACGCGCTCCGGGCCGCCGCCAACCCGGCCCCGCAGCACATCCTCTACACCGCGCCGCGCGACGACGGCACGCACGTGTTCTGCCCCGACGTCGACTGCTACCTGGAGGCCTTCAAGAAGTGGAAGGGACGCTACCCGCGAGGACTGCCACGGCGCTTCCCCAGAAGGTAGGGGCGGTCTCGATCCGCGGCCTGACGAAGCGCTTCCGCCCCCGGCGCCGCGGCAAGGAGCTCCTCACCTTCTGGCGAAAGAAGGCGCCTACCGCGGCGCTCGACGGGATCGATCTCGACGTCGATCGCGGCGAGCTGGTCGCGGTCCTCGGTCCGAACGGGGCGGGCAAGACCACGATGCTCAAGATCCTGGCGACGCTGGTGCGGCCGACCTCCGGGCAGGCGGTCGTGGACGGCATCGACGTCGCGCGGTACCCCGACGCGGCGCGCGCCCGGCTCGGCTACGTCCTCACGGAGGAGCGGAGCTTCTTCTGGCGCCTCTCGTGTCGCGACAACCTCCGCTTCTTCTGCGCGCTCCAGGGCCTCTTCGGGCGCGCCGCCCGGCGCCGGATCGAGGCCTTGGCCGCGATGCTCGGCCTGACCGCCGAGCTCGATCGGGACTTCATGGATCTGTCGGCGGGGCAAAAGCAGCGCGTCGCCATCGCGCGGGGCCTCATCTCCGATCCGCCGGTCCTCCTCTTCGACGAGGCCACCCGCTCCCTGGATCCCGGCCGCGCCGAGCGCGTCCGCCGCGTGATCCGCGAGGTCCTCGTCGAGAAGGAGCACAAGGCCGTCCTCTTCGCGACACACGATCTCGACGAGGCGAGGGCGCTCTCCGACCGCACCGTGGTGATGAAGGAGGGCCGGATCGCCTGCCAGGGCCGCTTCGCCGACGTCGAGGCCGAAGCGCTCGAGATCTTCCGGCGCGAGGCACGGAGCGAAGACGCCGACTTCTACCGGCTGTTCGATCCCGACGCACCGCCGACAGCGAGCAGGGACGCGTGAAGCTCCTCCTCCTCTTCTACGAGTTCCTCCGCCGCGACGCGAAGATCGCGATGAGCTATCGCTTCCAGTTCTTCGTCCAGGTCGCCGGCGTCCTCTCCATCTGCTTCACGTTCTTCTTCCTGGCGTTGATGCTCGCCAAGGTCGAGCACGGCATCGGCGCCCTGCAGAAGTATGGGGGCGGCTACTTCGGCTTCGTCCTGGTCGGCATCGCCTTCTCCACGTACCTCGACGCGGCGCTGCGCACGTTTGGGCTGGCGATCCGGCAGGCCCAGATGACCGGAACCCTCGAGGCCATGCTCACCACCCGCACGCGGATCGGGCCGCTGATCGCCGGCTCGGCGGTCTACACGCTGCTGTTCACCACGGTCCGCTCGGGCCTCTTCATCGTCTTCGGCGCGCTGATTTTCCGCGTGCCGGTCCATCTCGAGACCTGGCCCGGCGCCGTCGCCATCCTCGGCCTCACGATCACCTCGACGCTGGCGCTGGGCATCTTCGCCGCCGGCTTCATCGTGCTCTTCAAGCAGGGCGATCCGGTCACGGCCGCGATCGCGGGGCTCTCGTGGCTCCTCTCCGGCATCCTCTATCCGAAGGAGATCCTGCCCGCCTGGGTGCAACGGATCGCCGAGTTCCTGCCGATGACGCACACGCTGGAGTCGATGCGCCTGGTGCTCCTCACGGGCGCCGAGCCCGCACAGCTGTCACGGTCGATCGCGTATCTCGCCCTCTTCTCCGTGGTGGGTATCCCCCTTGCGCTGCTCTGGTTCGGCTATGCGGTGGGGCGCGCACGGATCGCCGGAAGCCTGGCCAAGTATTGAGCGAATCTAGGGGCCGGGGTAGCGTCCCTTCATGGGTTTGACCGTCTCGGACATCGGAAGGCTTCAGGACATCAACGAGTACAAGGAGCTCCACTGGGAAGGCAGCTTCGACGAGTACTTGGAGATCGTCCGGGCCCAGCCGGCCGTCTGCCGCACCGCTTACCAGCGCGTCTACGACATGATCGTGTCGCACGGCCGCGAGGAATACATCGACAACAAGAAGAAGCTCGTCCGCTACAAGTTCTTCAACGACGAGGTGAACGGCGGCAGCGACGCGGTCTACGGGCTCGACATCCCGCTGATGCGGCTGGTGAACGTGTTCAAGTCCGCCGCCAACGGCTACGGCACCGAGAAGCGCGTGCTCCTCCTGCACGGCCCGGTCGGCTCCTCGAAGTCGACGATCGCGCGCCTGCTCAAGCGCGGGCTCGAGGAGTACTCGCGGACGCCGGAGGGCGCGCTCTACACGTACTCGTGGAGCCTCCCCGACTCGCTGGCCCACATCGCGGGCGGCACCGAACCTTCCCCTGCCCGATGCACGAGGAGCCGCTCAAGCTGATCCCGCGAGGCCTGGCGCGCCAAGGTCTTCGAGGACATCGGCCTCGATCAAGAACCTCGGCTACCCGATCCAGATCAGCGGCGAGCTCGATCCGGCGTGCCGCTTCATCTTCCGCGAGCTGATGCGCACTACAGGCGGCGACTGGGCGCAAGGTCATGAGCCACGTGCGTGGTCCGGCGCCTGATCCTCTCCGAGAAGGACCGCGTCGGCATCGGCACCTTCCAGCCCAAGGACGAGAAGAACCAGGACTCGACCGAGCTCACCGGCGACATCAACTACCGCAAGATCGCCGAGTTCGGATCGGACTCCGATCCGCGCGCCTTCAACTTCGACGGCGAGTTCAACATCGCCAACCGCGGCATCATCGAGTTCATCGAGGTCCTCAAGCTCGACGTCGCGTTCCTCTACGACCTGCTCGGCGCGTCGCAGGAGCACAAGATCAAGCCGAAGAAGTTCGCGCAGACCGACATCGACGAGGTCATCATCGGCCACACCAACGAGGCCGAGTACAAGAAGCTCCTGAACAACGAGTTCATGGAGGCGCTCCGCGACCGCACGGTGAAGATCGACATCCCGTACATCACGCAAGCTCGACGAGGAGATCAAGATCTACGCGAAGGACTACAACGCGCGAGCGCATCGAGCAAGCACATCGCGCCGCACACGCTCGAGATGGCGGCGATGTGGGCCGTGCTGACGCGGCTCGAGGAGCCGAAGAAGCACAACCTCACGCTCGTGCAGAAGATGAAGCTGTACGACGGCAAGACGCCTGCCCGGGTTCACCGAGGACAACGTCAAGGAGCTGCGCAAGGAGGCCAGCCGCGAGGGCATGGACGGCATCTCGCCGCGCTACATCCAGGACAAGATCTCCAACGCGCTGGTCTCCGAGAAGTCCGAGGGTCACCTCAACCCGTTCATGGTCATGAACGAGCTGGAGGCCGGGCTCGCGCAGCCACTCGCTGATCACCAGCGAGGAGCAGAAGCAAGCGCTACCGGGAGCTGCTGGCCGTGGTGAAGCAGGAGTACGAGGACATCGTGAAGAACGAGGTCCAGCGCGCCATCTCCGCCGACGAAGAGGCCATCGCGAAGCTGTGCGCCAACTACATCGACAACGTCAAGGCCTACACTCAGCGGGAGAAGGTCAAGAACAAGTACACCGGCCAGGACGAGGAGCCGGACGAGCGGCTGATGCGTTCGATCGAAGAGAAGATCGACATCCCGGAGTCGCGCAAGGACGACTTCCGGCGCGAGATCATGAACTACATCGGCGCGCTGGCGATCGAGGGGAAGGTCTTCGACTACCGCACCAACGAGCGGCTCCACAAGGCGCTCGAGGTCAAGCTGTTCGAGGACCAGAAGGACTCGATCAAGCTCACCTCGCTGGTCTCGAACGTCGTCGACCGGGAGACGCAGGAGAAGATCGACGTCGTGAAGCAGCGGATGATCCGGAACTTCGGCTACGACGAAGAGTCGGCGACCGACGTCCTGAACTTCGTGGCGTCGATCTTCGCCCGCGGCGACGCGAAGTCTTGACGACCCCTGCCAAGGGGACAGATCCTCCCTAGAACGTGGCTGAGCCTTCGGACCCTGTGGGCGGCGCCACGCCGCCCGGTACTGCGCCGCGCCGATCCCCGGCTCGAGCACGATGGATCCGCTGATCGGGCAGGTCGTGCTCGGTCGCTACGAGGTGCTTCAGCGGATCGGATCCGGCGGCATGGGCGCGGTGTACGTCGGCCGCCAGGTGGCGGTCGATCGCAAGATCGCGCTCAAGGTCCTGCGAACGGATCTGATGAACAACGAGCACGTGCGGATGCGCTTCAAGCGGGAAGCGGACATCATCGCCAAGCTCAAGCATCCGAACACCATCCAGCTGATCGACTACGGCGAGACCGACGAGGGGCTCGCGATCATGGTGATGGAGCTGCTCAACGGACAGTCGCTGTCGGAGCGGCTCAAGAGCGACGGACCGATCGGGTTGATCCCGGCGCTTCGCCTCGGCGAAGAGGTGTGCGCCTCGCTCTCCGAGGCTCACCTGTACGGGCTGGTCCACCGCGACCTCAAGCCGGCCAACATCTTCCTCAACGAGGTCGGCAAGCAGTGGCACACCAAGGTGCTCGACTTCGGGATCGCGCGGTTGCTCGACGAGGAGGCGACGCGCTTGACCTCGACGGGGCAGGTGTTCGGCACGCCGCGGTACATGTCTCCGGAGCAGGCGATGTCCACGGCCGACGTGGACGCGAGGAGCGATCTGTACTCGCTCGGCCTCATCATCTACGAGTGCATCGTCGGCCAGCCGCCCTTCGTCGCGCAGACCTCGATCCAGTACCTCTCGGCCCACTCGACCCAGACACCGCCCAAGCTGCGCGAGCGCTCGCAGGAGGCGCCGGCCGAGCTGGAGGCGCTGATCGATCGGTGCCTTGAAAAGAACGCCGACGACCGCCCGCAGTCCGCCGAGGAGGTGGGGGAGGCGCTGAAGCAGATCCGGACCATGCTCGAGCTCGGCACCTCGCCGGGGCTCCCGCTCACGGCGCCCCGTCCAGCCAGCGGGGTGGGCGCGAGCGACACCGTCCAGACGAACCTCACCCGGCCCACGGATCGCACTCCGCCGGCCCGGGCCAAGACGGACCGGCCGGTCGCCGCCAAGTCGGGGCCACCGATCCTCGCCATCGGCCTGATCCTGGCCGGGCTCGGGACGGCGGCCGCTGGCGGCTGGTACTTCCTCGGCGATCAACCGGCGCCGATCGACGGCATCGACGCCCAGACGGTGGTCGCCCTCAACGAGGACGACGCCCCCGACGCCGGGGCGGTGGCCGAGGTGGAGACGCCCCTGGATGCGGGCGAGGTGACGGCGCCTCCGGCGGCCGACGCAGGGACGGTCGCCGATCCGCTCGACGATCCCGACGGTCCGGACACGGACGATCCGCCGCCCCACCGCCCCACGAAGCGCACGAAGCGCCACCACCCGAAGAACAACACCCAGGCGGGCGACGGCGTGATCACCGGGCCGCGCGGGCTGGTGCTCGACGTCGGGGAGGAGGGGACCAACCTGGCGATCCTCGCGAAGGACTGCACGGAGTCCACCTGGCGCGGCCTCGCCAAGCTCACCACCAAGAGCTGCCCCACCGGGTGCGCGATCATCGTGGACGATCAATGCGCCGGTCAGACCCCGGCCGCGGATCGGGCCATGTCGAGCGGCCGTCGTAACATCACCGTGGTTTGCAAGGGAAAACCGCGCCGGACCGCCACCATCCGTTTCGAGGATGAAGAGACCACCGTCTTTCGTTGTCGATAGACCATTCGACGCGCATACCCTATTGACGCAGTGCGTCCCATTGGGTAGCGGGGAAGAAGAAGTGACGGTCCAACGTAGCCCGTGGTACGCTGCTGTGGCTCAACCGCGGAAGATTGAGGTCAGATGAAACCCGGCAACATCAAGACGGACGTGGGGCATGCGCCCCTCGTCGACCGTGCTCGGCAAGTCGAAGAGGCCCCGAAGGTCGAACCGAGGGTGGAGCTCGAAGTCCCACTCGACGGTCGGAGTCAGCTCCCCGAATCTCCGAGCTCGCGCGCGGACAGCTCGGGGGAGAGCGCCCTCGTCCAGGCGCACATTCGGGCCCGCCAAGACGAGACCCGCAAGGGCAAGCGACAGAAGTTCCTCAAGGTTGCCGAGGCCAAGACACTCGCGAAAGCAGCGAAGGCTGCGTTCAAGGCGCTGGCAGATCTTCTGACGAGAGCCGCCACCATTCTCGGCAGGCTGCGGAAGAAGTTGCTCGATGATGACGAGGACGAGGGCGAGCAGCAGCGACGGCGCCGTCATCATGAAGAGGCGATCGAGGACGTCCAGGACGCCAAGATCGAGCCGAGCGAAGTTCCCAGAGGTCTCAAGCCGCTCACCACCTGATCCCTGAGCAGCGGGAGGCCCTCGAATGACAACCCACATGGACACCGAAGCCTTCATGACGAAGGCCGAAGAAGCCGAGACCTACGACGAAGCCTTGTCGCTGGTGAGCGAAGCCATCGCGGCCCAGCTCCTCGAGGCGATGAAGGCCGCCCGTGTTCCGAAGGCGGAGAAGGCCGTCGAGTCGCTCCGCGCCTCGGGGCTCGATCGCCTGCTGGTCGAGGCCTGGGCCCGCGGCAAGATCACCTACAAGATGGTGGATGCGCACCTCAATCGGCTTCGCGGCGACATCAAGACCCGCGACCGCGCCGAGGTGGTGAAGCAAGGGATCCTGGCCTTCGACGGCGCCGCCCAGCGACTGGCCCTGGTCGCCGGCCGGAACGGTCCGTTTGCCTATCCCCTCCGCAACAATCACGCCCGCGATTCGCTCATCACCTTCGCCCGGGCGCTCCATCGCTAAAACACGACCCTGTGTTAGCCTGAAGTCCGTGAGTCAGCGGATCGAGACGGACCACGCGCGCTTCAAGGCGATCGTCCGCGGGAAGATCAAGCAGAACCTTCGGAAGTACATCCAGAAGGGCGAGATGATCGGCAAGCAGGGGAAGGACGTGGTCTCCATCCCGGTGCCGTCGATCGAGCTGCCCAAGTTCCGGTTCGGCCACAAGGACACCGGGGGTACCGGCCAGGGCGAGGGCGAGGTCGGCGATGTCCTCCAGCCGGGTCAGGTCGAGCCGGGGCAGGGCGAAGGCGCTGGGGAGTCGCCCGGCGAGCACATGCTCGAGGTCGACGTGACGATGGAGGAGCTCGCCGAGATGCTCGGCGAGGAGCTGGCGCTCCCGCGCATCGAGCCAAAGGGCAAGGAGCAGATCGAGGACATCAAGTACCGCTACACCGGCGTGAACACGAGCGGGCCTGAATCGCTCAGGCACTTCAAGCGGACCTTCAAGCAGGCGCTTCGCCGCACCATCGCCTCGGGCAAGTACGATCCGACGAACCCGATGGTCATTCCAACCCGACAGGACAAGCGCTACCGCACCTGGAAGGAGATCATCGAGCCTCAGTCGAACGCCGTCATTCTCTACATGATGGACGTGTCCGGCTCGATGGGTGACGAGCAGAAGGAGATCGTCCGGATCGAGTCCTTCTGGATCGATACCTGGCTTCGTTCCCAGTACAAGGGCATCGAGGCCCGGTACATCATTCACGACGCGATGGCGAAGGAGGTCGATCGCGAGACCTTCTTCCACACGCGCGAGTCCGGCGGCACCATGATCTCGTCCGCCTACAAGCTGTGCTGGAAGATCGTGGAGGAGGACTATCCGCCGTCGCAGTGGAACATCTATCCCTTCCACTTCTCGGACGGCGACAACTGGTCGGCGGATGACACCAACCAGTGCATCAACATCCTCAGGGACAGCGTGCTCCCGGCCGTCAACATGTTCTGCTACGGGCAGGTCGAGTCACCGTACGGCAGCGGCCAGTTCATCAAGGACCTCCGTGAGGCGTTCCCGAGCCCGCGGGAGGACCTGGTGGTCACCAGCGAGATCAAGGACAAGGAGGCGATCTACAACTCCATCCGCGACTTCCTCGGCCAGGGGTACTGAGCCCGGGCGCGGTGGTCGGCCTCTCGTCCACGGTCATCGATCGGATCCGGCGACGCCTCGCGGACGGCCGAGCGGAGCTGGTGGCGCTCGCCGCGCGACTCTCGCCGAACGACGGGCTCGAGCTGGCCCAGAAGACCACGCGCCTGGCAGACGAGATCGTGGCGTCGCTGGTGCGCGCGGCGCAGGAGCAGCTCGGCAGCCCCGAGGGCTTGGCCCGAGCGGGCCCCGCGGTGACGGTGGTGGCGCTCGGCGGCTACGGCCGGGCCGAGCTGTGTCCGTACTCCGATCTCGATCTGCTGTTCCTCGTCGGCGACTCCGCGACGCCCTCGGTGCGTGCGCACGTCGACGCCGTCCTGTACGGCCTCTGGGATCTCCGCTTCGAGGTGGGTCACGCGGTCCGGACGATCGCCGAGACCATGGAGATCGCGACCACCGACCAGTCGGTGATGACCGCGCTGCTCGACGCGCGTCCCATCGCGATCGGCGACGGCGAGGACGAGGCAAGAAACGCGCTCTTCGAGGCGCTGGCGGCTGCGCTGGAGAACGAGCTGTTCGCGGGCCAGCGCTCCGCGACGTTGATCCGGCAGAAGCTCGAGGAGGCCGAACGCCGGCGCAGCCGCTTCGGCAACTCGGTTTATCTGCTCGAGCCCAACGTCAAGGAGAGCGAGGGCGGGCTTCGCGAGCTCCATACGGCCATGTGGATCGCACAGGCCCGCTGGCGCGTGAAGGCGTTCCGAGACCTCTTACACATCGGCGTGCTCTCACCGCGTGAGGAGCGCGCGATCGAGCGGGCGTTCGGCTTCCTCCTCCGGGTGCGCGCCGAGCTGCACCTCCTGGCGGGGCGGCGGCAGGACAGCCTCAGCTTCCAGCACCAGGAGGCGATCGCCGAGAAGCTCGGCTTCACCAAACGCCCCGAGGATCCGGCCGGACGCAAGGCCGGCGTCGAGCGCTTCATGCGGGCCTATTACTTCAGCGCGCGGCAGCTCCGGATCCAGTCCCAGTCGATCGTCGAACGCGCCACCTCTCACCACGTGCGGCGCGCGGTGCAGCTGAGCGCGCCGGGCGGCTTCAAGCTCTGGCAAGGGATGCTCACGGTCGCCAAGCGCTCGCACTTCGAAGAGGACCCCACCGCCCTGGTCCGGATCTTCAAGGTGGCTCAGGAGGAGTCGCTCGAGATCTACAGCTACACGAAGGACCTGGTCTCGACCTCGAATCGGCTGCTCGACGCGCGCGTCCGGCGCGATCCCCGGGTGGTGGGCGCGTTCCTGGAGATGCTGGAGGATCCCAAGGCCGACGGCGCGATGCTGGATCTGATGCACGATCTCGGGATCCTGCGGCGGTTGATCCCGGAGGTGTCACGCATGACGGCACGCTGGCAGCACTCGCTGTATCACGTGTACACCGTCGACGCGCACTCGATCTTCGTCGTGAAGAAGCTGAAGCGCCTGCGCGCGGGCGGCTTCTCGGAGACCGAGCAGGAGCAGGAGATGACGCGGCTCATGAGCGAGCTGCCGCGCCCCGAGGTCCTGTACATGGCCGCATTCCTCCACGACGTCGGCAAGGGCTGGCGTCAAGGCGATCATTCGGAGCGCGGGGCCTGGGTGGCGCGGACGGTGGGCGGGCGCTTCGAGGCGGCGGCGCTCCCGGTCTGGCGGCGCGAGGAGACCGAGGATCTCTCGTGGCTGGTGAAGGAGCACCTGACGATGTCGACCATGTCGCAGCGGCGCGACGTCGGGGATCGGGCGCTGCTCGAGACCTTCGCGGATGACGTACGGACCGTCGAGCGGCTGACCATGCTCTACCTGCTGACCTTCGCAGACATGCGCGGGACGTCGCCGAAGGTCTGGACCGAGTGGAAAGGCTCGCTCCTCTCGCAGCTCTACCACAACACGCGCGCCGTGCTCGAGTCCGATCGCCGCGGGGACGCGGCGGCGGAGGGGCACGAGCTGGCGAGGCGGAAGCGTGCCGAGTCGGAGCTGAGGGCGCTCGCGGTCTCGCCGACGACGGCTCGTGAGTTCACGCACCGGACCCCCACGCGCTACATCATGAGCTTTCTCCCGCAAAAGATGGCCCGCCACGTCTCCATGTGGCTCGACGTCTCTCTGCGCGGCGGGTTCGCGATCCGCGTCAGCCACAAGCGCCGCGACGACGTCACCGAGCTGACGATCGCTTGCCCGGATCGACCGCGCCTCCTGGCCTCGCTCGCCGGCGCCCTGGCGGCGAACAGCCTCCAGATCCTGTCCGCGCAGGTGTTCTCGGTGGACGCGCTTCCGGAGCGATTCCACGACGACAGCGGCTCGACCGCGGCCTCCGACTACGAGCTGATCGGCGAGGGCGCGCGCTGGTTGGGAAAGATCGCCCTCGACGTGCTCTACGTGAAGGACGCCGACGGCCGCATCTGCGACGACCCGGGCCGCTGGGATCACGTCCGGCGCGATCTCGAGAGCGTCTTCCAGGGCGGTGCCGACGTGGAGGCCCTCATCGACGCCCGCGTTCGCGGCTCGACCCTGGCCCAGAAGCATCGGCCCGAGGTCGAGACCAAGCTGGTGATCGTGAACGACGCCAGCGCCACCGAGACCGTGATCGACGTGTTCTGCCAGGACCACCTGGGCGCCCTCCACACCATCGCCAAGGCGCTCTCCGACCAGGGGCTCTCGATCTCGCTGGCGAAGATCTCGACCGAGGGCAACCGCATCGCCGACGGCTTCTACGTCACCGATGCGGCGACCGGGGCGAAGATCGAGGATCCGGCGCGCTTCGAGGCGATCAAGGTCGCGGTGAAGGGTGCGATCGATCAGGCTGTGGGGAGCAGACGATAGCTCAATTCGAGAAGCCCTCGAGCGCGTAGTGCGCCTCGATCCGCTTGAGGGCCAGGATCATCGCGGCCAGGCGGGGCGGCACCTTCTTCCCGACCAGGAAGGGCCGGCTGTCGTAGTGCTCGGTCACGTTCTTCCGATCGGCGGCGATGTCGCGGATCAGCGCGTAGTTCGTCTTCACGGCCAGGGCGAGGCGGGTGTTCACCTCGTTCTTGGTCCAGTGCTCCATGCGCTTGTTCTGGATCCACTCGTAGTAGGAGACCGTCACGCCGCCGGCGTTGCCGATCACGTCGGGGACCAGGTCGATCCCTCGTTTCTCGAGCACGGCGTCGCCGTCGGAGGTGGTGGGGTGGTTGGCGCCCTCGGCGACCAGGCCCACTCGGAGGAGCTCGGCCACGCGCGCGTCGATCTCGTTGCCGAGCGCGGCGGGGATCAGGACGTCGGCCTCGACGCGCCAGAAGTCGTCCTTCGAGATCGCCTCGGCGTGAGGGTAGCCGGCGACCGAGCGCTTCAGGTTCTTCGGGTTGCGGTGCACGTACTGGGTGAGCTCGGCGATGTCGATGCCGTCGGGGTTGAAGATGGTGCCGTCGGCGTCGTTCACCGCGACCACGATCGCGCCCATCTCGCTGAGGATGGCGGCGGCGTTCGATCCCACGTTGCCGAAGCCCTGGAGCGTCAGGCGTGCCCCCCGGAGGCTCTTCTTCTTCTCGGTGAACCAGTCCTCGATGCAGTACGCGAGGCCCTGGCCTGTCGCCTCGGCGCGACCCTCGGAGCCGCCGATCCGCGGATCCTTGCCGGTGACCACACCGCGGAGCTTGTGCGGCTCGTCCTCGCCGTCGGTGTACTGGCGCAGCATCCAGGCCATCACCTCGGGGTTGGTGCCGACATCGGGCGCGGGGATGTCGAGGTTCGGGCCGATCACCCGCTTCACCTTGTAGACGTAGCGCAGCGTGACCTGCTCGAGCTCGACCCGGCTATGAAGGCGCGGATCGATCCGGATCCCGCCCTTGGCGCCGCCGAACGGGACGTTTGCGATCGCGGTCTTCCAGGTCATCTCGGACGCCAAGATCTTGAAGAGATCGAGCGAGACGTCCTGGTGATAGCGAACGCCCCCCTTGTAGGGCCCGCGGGCCTGGTTGTGCTGGATTCGATACGCCTTGAAGCGCTCGGTCTTGCCCTGGTGGATCTCGAACAGCCCCATGCCGGCGATGCGGATGACGCCGTTCTGGGTGGACACCGAACCGGTGCGCAACGCGCTCGGCTCGAGGATGCAGCAGCCGTCGTAGAGCGGGACCGTGGTGCCGGGCTCGATGCGAGACTCGGGCAGATTCGCGTAGCGGTCCTCCTGGTCCTTGGGGACGCGGACCAGGCGATCCTGGAGCCGCGCGGTCACGTAGAAGATGTGCTCGTAGTCGGGCTCTTCCAGCTCGAGGCGTACCCGATGATCGAGCGCGATCAGGTCGGCCGCCTGATGAAAGATCTTCATCGCGTCCTGATAGATGGACATGGCCAACGGCTATCACTTGCGACGGCGGGGACGAACTCTCTTCTTCTTGTGACGGTGCGGGCGTCGATCCGCAGGCGCACCCTCGAGACGCGCCGCTTCGAGGTACCCGACGGTGCCCTTCTCGGAGACCGCCAGCACCCAACCCTCGGGCGCGGGGAAGTCCGTGTAGACCGTCACCTGGGAGCGGGCGCGCAGATGGGCGGCCGCGTTGTAGCGGATGTCCGGACGGACGTAGAGCACCGCGCGGACCGGGAGCTCGCGGAGGACCGGCTCCGGAGCGGGCGCGGGCGGGGGCTCGGGCGTGCGCTCGACGGCCGGAGCGGGCGGCGTGACCGGTTGGAGGTCGGGCATGGGCGTCACGGGGGGCGCGGCGGGCTCGGCGATCGCAGTGGAGATCGGCGAGATGGCGACCGGACCGTGAGCGGCGCTGTTGAGCGCCAGGAGGAGGCCGACCAGGAAGGCTGCGCCCAGGTACGGCGCCGCGACCCACATGAGCTGCTTGCGCCGCGGCAGGGACTCGAACCGACGCAGCGCGCTGCGGCTGGAGTCGTGGAGGACCACGACCGCGTCCTTGAGGTCGTTGGACATCCGGCGCGCCATGGCCCCGACCTTCCAGAGCGTGTCGCCGCGGGCCCGAACGATCTCCGCGACCACCGAGTCTTCATTGCGGACGCGCGGGGCGAGATCGGGGCGCAGCTGGGTGGGCTCGTTCGGACGGGGTTCGCCCATCCCATCGATCGACTCCCAGGATCGCTTCGATCCTTCGGGGCCGAAGGGCCAGGGCACGCGCTCGGTCTCCTTGGGCACCAGGGAGAGGTGAGGGGGCGCGCTGCGCGATGTGGGTCGCTCGCTCCCCTGATCCTTCCACGGCCGAGCCATCCCGGGGCAGTTGGTCAGCAAGGGCCGATCCCAGTGGAAAGCCTGACCATTCCCTGCCCACTTGGGGGTCGAGAGTCGCCGATGTTGGAGTGTCTACTCCAGGTCCGCAGCCCGCCGCAGGTAGTGGGCGAACACCACCCGCGCCGCCGGCGAGAGCCCGTCCCGCGTCAGCTCGGGATGGAGCGCTCGCGCCCGCTTGGCGCGGTCCCGCGCCAGGGCCATCAGCGTCTGCTGGGCGCGGCTCGAGGCGTGGCCGTTCATCTCCACCGGGTGGTACTCGCGGTCCGGTCCGAGCTCCCACGCGAAGGTGTTGTCGCCCCATTCGGTGGCGAAGATCTCCTCCATCACGCGCTTCTTGAGGTCCGCGTCCAGCACGGGCACGGCGACCTCGATCCGCCGGTTCAGGTTCCGGGGCATCCAGTCGGCGCTCGACAGATAGACCTCGTCGTTGCCGCCGTTCTTCCACCACACGATCCGCGCGTGCTCGAGGAAGCGATCCACGATGGAGCGCACGCGGATGTTCTCGCTGACCTTCGGAACCTGAGGGAGGAGGCAGCAGATCCCGCGGACGATCAGCTCGACCGTCACGCCCGCCCGGCTGGCGCGATAGAGGTGGTCGATCACCTCAGCGTCGACGAGTGAGTTCATCTTCGCGCGGATGCCGGAGGGTCGGCCGGCCTTGGCGTGCTCGATCTCGCGATCGATCATCGTGAGCGTGTGTTGGCGCAGCGTGAAGGGCGCGACGATCAAACGCTCGAGCTGCTGGAGCTCCGCGTAGCCCGTGAGGACGTTGAAGAGCCTGAGGGCGTCGTACGTGATGTCCTCCCGGGCGGTGAACATGCCGAGGTCCGTGTATACGCGCGCGGTCGACGGGTTGTAGTTGCCGGTGGCCAGGTGAACGTAGCGCTTGAGCGTGGCGCCCTCGCGGCGGATCACGAGCAGGATCTTGCAGTGGGTCTTCAGACCGATCAGCCCGTAGACCACGTGGACGCCGCTCTGCTCCAGCGACTCCGCCCATTGAATGTTGGCGGCCTCGTCGAAGCGCGCCTTGAGCTCCACCAGCGCCGTCACCTGTTTCCCGCTCTCGGCGGCGCGGCCCAGCGCCCGCACGATCGGTGAGTCGCCGCTGGTGCGGTAGAGCGTCTGCTTGATGGCGACGACGTCCGGGTCGTCGGCCGCGGCGTTGATGAAGTCGATCACGTGGTTGAACGACTCGTACGGGTGGTGGACCAGGATCTCCTTCTCCGCGATCGAGCGGAACAGCGTCGGCGCATAACGGAGCGGCGCCGAGAGCACCGGGGTGAACGGCGGATCCCTGAGCTTCGGCAGGTCCAGCTCCTGATACACCGACGAGAGCGCCGCCAGCGCCACGTAGCCCGGGTTGCGGTGGAGGTGGCGCGGCGAGGTTCCGATCAGCTCGAGCAGCTGCTCCGCCAGATCGTTCGAAGTGTGCGCCGACATCTCCAGGCGGACCGGCATCCCCAGATCCCGGTGGCGGAGCTCGTCGCGGATCGTCGAGAGCAGGTCCTCGCTCTCCTCTTCCACGATCTCGAGGTCGCTGGCCCGGGTGATCCGGAAGGTGCTGGCCTCCAGGACCTGGTGTCCAGGGAAGAGATCCCCGACGAACATCGAGATGACGTCCTCGAGCGCGAGGTAGCGGAACTGGCTGCCGGTCTCGTGAAACGGCACGAAGCGGGGGAGGACGTTGGGGACCTGTACGATGGCGAGCAGCTCGCCCTCCGGCTGCTCGAACCGGCGGCGCTTCTTGTCGACCGGCTTCGGCATCACCCGGAGCGCCAGGTTGAGGGAGCCGTTGCGGAGCCGCGGAAACGGGTGAGAGGGGTCGATCCCGATCGGCGTGAGGCAGGGGTGGACCTCGCGCTGATAGTACTCGTGGACGGCGGCGCGCTTCTGCTCCCCGAGCTCGGCGGGATCGAGGAACGCGATCCCTTCGGCCTTGAGCTCCGGCATCACCGAGTCGACGAAGGTGCGGGCGGTCTCGCGGGACAGCGCGCGCGCGGAGCGTCGCACCGCCACCAGGAGGTCCTTCAGGCTGAGCCGGTCCGGCCCGGGCTCGAACGGCGGATCGCCGAGCTCGCGCTGGCGCTCGAGGCCGCCGACGCGGACCATGTAGAACTCGTCGAGGTTGGCCGCGGCGATCGCGACGAACTTGACGCGCTCGAGCAGCGGGACGTCGGCGCGGAGCGCGAGGGAGAGGACCCGCCGGTTGAACTGGAGCCAGGAGAGCTCGCGGTTCACGAACAGCTCGGGGACGGTCAGATCCACTCGCGAATGGTATGACCGTCCCGCGCCAATGTCTCCCCGTGGTATGACGGTGGCCGGTGCAGGTCGCGCGCGACGGTGCTCACTCGGATCGGCCGACGATCCGCGACGTGCTCGGGCCTGGAGGCCTCTTGGCTCGAGTGCTCCCCAGCTTCGAGCATCGCGACGCGCAAATCTCGATGGCCGAGGCGATCGGCGACCGGATCGCGCGGGGCGAGACCGCCGTGATCGAGGCGCCCACCGGGGTTGGCAAGACGCTCGCCTACCTGGTCCCGGCGCTGCTCTCGCACAAGCGTGTGGTCGTCTCGACGAACACGAAGAACCTTCAGGATCAGATCGTCGAGAAGGATCTCCCGATGGTGGCCCGGGCGCTGGCGGAGGCGGGGATCCGTCTGATCCGCGGAGACGACGAGGACGGAGACCGCCGCTTCGCGCTGATGAAGGGGAGGGCGAACTATCTCTGCCTCGATCGCTTGGACAAGCGGCGCGTGCAGCAGACGTTTGACTTCGAGAACGGCGATCTCCTGGGCGAGATCGCGACATGGTCGAGGTCGACGCCGCGCGGCGATCGGGCGGAGCTCACCGGTCTCCCGGAGCGCTCGTCGCTCTGGGACGAGCTCGATGCGCGCTCCGAGCGCTGCACCGGCGCACGCTGCCCGCGGTACGAGGAGTGCTTCGTGGTCCGGATGCGCCGGGAGGCGGAGGCGGCGGACCTGGTGGTCGTCAATCACCACCTCTTGTTCGCGGACCTGGCGATGAAGGCGCGGGCCCGCCTCGTCGCGGGCAGGACCTTCGGCGAGGTGATCCCGCGGGCCGACGTCCTGATCCTCGACGAGGCCCATGCGGTGGAGGAGATCGCGGCCGAGTACTTCGGAGGCTCCGCCTCGAGCGGCAAGCTCGAGCGGCTCGAGCAGGACCTGCGGGCGCACCCTGCGCTCGCGGTCGAGGCCAATCGCGCGGTGTCGGCCGCGGGCAAGGTGTTTGGCGCGCTGCCGCGCGACGAGGGTCGGATCCGGATCTCGAACGCGCCGCATCGTGCGATCGACGCGGCACGCCGGCTGCTCCCGGCGGCCCTCGACGCGCTGGCCGAGCTGGCCGATCAGCTCGGGCGGGCCCAGACGATCGACGCCGAGTCGCTCGCGGATCGGGCGCGCGCGCTCGCCGACGGCCTGCGCTTCGTCCTGTCGGCCGAGGATCCCGACTACGTCTACTGGATCGAGCGGGACCCGCGCCGTGCGACGCTCGGCGCCTCTCCGATCGAGGTCGGTCACCTCCTCGAGACCCATCTGTTCGAGCAGTTCGACAGCGCGATCCTCACCAGCGCTACGCTATCGGCGGACCGGGACTGCGGCTACTTTCGCCGAACGATCGGCGCTCCAGCGGACGCCCGCGAGCTGCTGCTCGACTCGCCGTTCGACTATGCCTCCCGCGCCGCGCTCTACCTGCCGGCCGACGCGCCCGATCCCTCCGCCTTCGACGCGGCCGACCGCATCGCTGCGCTCGGCCGCGCCCTGATCGAGCTGGTGGGTGGCGGCGCGCTGTTTCTCTTCACCAGCCATCGCATGATGCGCTCGGTCCACGCGCGCCTGGCTGGTGTGCTCCCGTACCCCGTCCTGCTCCAGGGCGATCGGCCACGCCATCACCTGCTCGCCGAGTTCATCCAGCGGAGCCCGGCGGTCTTGTTTGCCACGGCCAGCTTCTGGGAGGGCGTCGACGTGCCCGGCGATCCGCTGAGGCTCGTGTTGATCGATCGCCTCCCGTTCGACCCACCGACGGATCCGCTGGTGGTGGCCCGCTCGGAGCGCTGCGCGAGCGAGGGGAAGAACGCGTTCGTGGAGCTTCAGCTCCCGCGGGCGATCCTGCGCCTCAAGCAGGGCTTCGGGCGCCTACTCCGACATCGCGGGGATCGGGGCGTCGTCGCGATCCTGGATCGCCGGATCAAGACCAAGAGCTACGGCCGCCGCTTTCTCGACGCGCTGCCCGAGGCGCGCCCGATCCACGACCTGGAGGCGCTCCGAGCGTGGTGGGAAGCGTGACGCCGTGCCGCGACCGGTGTGGGCGCAAATCGCATCGTTGCGTCGATGACGAACCATGGTACGCGGATCGGAGGAGGGGGCTCCGATGGCCGAGGAACAGACGGAGAAGGTGGACGACAGCAGCGAGATCCCCGAGCAGATTCCGCTCCTCCCGGTGCGGGACCTGGTGGTCTTCCCGTTCATGGTGGTTCCGCTCTTCGTGAGCCGTCCCGTGTCGATCGGCGCGGTCGACGACTCCCTGGCCGGCGATCGCCTCCTCTTTCTCTGCGCACAGAAGAACGCGGGTGCCGACGAGCCGTCGATGAACGAGCTCTACCGCGTCGGCACCATCGGCAAGATCCTCCGCATGCGGAAGCTGCCCGACGGTCAGATCAAGATCCTGGTGCAGGGCCTGCGCCGCGCCAAGGTCGAGCGGGTGATCCGGACCCGACCCAGCATCGTCGTCAAGGCCACGCCGCTGTCCGAAGCGAAGATGGAGAAGGACGACGAGATCGAGGTCGAGGGCCTCACGCGGGCGGTCAAGGACAGCCTGCGCTCCCTCGGCGAGGTCGGAAAAGGTCTTCCCCAGGACGTCATGACCGTGATGCTGGGCCTCGGCGATCCGGGCCCCCTCGCCGATCTGGTGGCCTCCAACCTGGGCCTCAAGGTGCCCGACGCCCAGTCCGTCCTGGAGGCGAACTCGCCGATCGAGCGCCTCCACCGGGTGAACGAGGCGCTCGCCAAGGAGATGGAGGTCGTCGCCTGGCAGAAGAAGATCCAGTCGCAGGCGAAGGAGGAGATGTCCCGCGCCCAGCGCGAGTACTTCCTCCGCGAGCAACTCAAGCAGATCCGCCAGGAGCTCGGGGACATCGACGACAAGGTCGAGGAGATGGAGGAGCTGCGGAAGCGGCTCCGCGAGGCCAAGCTCCCCGAGGAGGCCGACCGCGAGGTGAGCAAGCAGCTCCGCCGCCTCGAGACCATGAACCCGGACGCCTCCGAGGCCGCGGTCGTCCGCACCTACCTCGAGTGGGTGGCCGACCTGCCGTGGTCGAACCAGAGCGTCCAGCGCATCGATCTCAAGAAGGCCGAGGCGATCCTCGACGAGGACCACTTCGGCCTCGACAAGGTGAAGGACCGCATCCTCGAGTACCTGGGCGTCCTCAAGATGCGCGCCGATCACAAGGGCCCCATCCTCTGCTTCGTCGGGCCGCCCGGCGTCGGCAAGACCAGCCTGGGCCGGAGCATCGCCCGTGCGCTCGGCCGCGAGTTCGTGCGCATCTCGCTGGGCGGTGTCCACGACGAGTCCGAGATCCGCGGCCACCGCCGCACCTATGTGGGCGCGATGCCTGGGCGGATCATCCAGGGGATGAAGCAAGCCGGCACGCGGAACCCGGTCTTTCTCCTGGACGAGATGGACAAGATCGGGCGGGACGTCCGCGGCGATCCGGGCGCGGCGCTGCTCGAGGTCCTCGATCCGGAGCAGAACAACTCGTTCCGCGATCACTACCTGAACCTCTCGTTCGATCTCTCGCGCGTGCTCTGGATCGGCACGGCCAACCTGCCGGATCCCATCCCGGCGCCGCTCCGCGATCGCATGGAGCTGATCCCGCTGGCCGGCTACGACCTCGAGGAGAAGCGGGAGATCGCGAAGCGCTTCCTGATCCCGAAGCAGCGGAAGGAGTGCGGCCTCCGAGACGATCAGCTCGCGCTCACCCCGGCGGCGGTCGACGCCGTCATCGAGCAGTACACGCGCGAGGCCGGCCTGCGCGGCCTGGAGAAGCAGATCGCGGCGGTGGCCCGCAAGGTCGCGCGCGGCTTCGCCGAAGGTTCGACGCGCCCGGTGAAGGTCCGCATCGGCGATCTCGAACGCTACCTCGGCCCGCGCCGCCACGATCCCGAGAAGCCCGACGACATCGATCGCGTCGGCCTCGCCACCGGGCTCGCCTGGACCGAGGCCGGCGGCTCCATCCTCCACGTGGAGTCGACGGTGATGCCCGGCAAGGGCGGCCTCACGCTCACCGGCCAGCTCGGCGCCGTGATGAAGGAGTCGGTGCAGGCGGCCCTGTCCTGCGCGCGTTCGCGGGCGCCCTCGTACGGGATCGATCCGGACCTCTTCACCAACCGGGAGATCCACGTCCACGTCCCGCAGGGCGCGATCCCCAAGGATGGGCCCAGCGCCGGGATCACGATGGCCGCGTCCCTGGTCAGCCTGTTCACGGGTCTCCCGATCCGACGCACCCTGGCCATGACCGGCGAGATCACGCTGCGCGGCCGGGTGTTGCCGGTCGGAGGGCTCCGCCAGAAGCTGCTGGCGGCGGCGCGCGCCGGGATCCGCGACGTGATCGTGCCGGCCGCGAACGCGCCTGATCTGTCCGAGATCCCGCAGCTCTTGCTGAAAAAGCTCGAGATCCACCTGGTCTCGGACGTCGACGAGGTCCTGAAGCTGGCGCTGGTCGGGTTCGAGAAGCGTCCGGCCGAGCGGCCCGTGGGTGAGGTCGGCCAGCCGGTCGGGCTAGCCTGAACGCCGGCGCGACACGGCCAGCCACATCCCCGTCTTCGGCGGGATCGTCAGCTCGATCTTTCCCTCGGCGTTGGGGCCGGGGAGCTTCCGTGACGGGTTGATCAGATCGCGCAGGTGGTTGCCGTGGAGGGTGCGCGTGTCGAGCTCGACCTTTGCCGGCTCGTCACTGAAGTTGAACAGGCAGAGGGCGCGACGATCGCCGAGCGTGCGCGTGAAGCCGAGGATGTCCTCGTTCTTGACGTCCACCACCTTCAAGCGCCCGAGCGCGAGCTCGGTGCGGACGCGCCGCAGCGTGAGGAGGTTCTGGACGTAGTGGAGGAGTGAGCCCGGATCCTTCAGCTGATCCTCGACATTGACGTCGGCAGGCGCGAAGGGCTTGGCCGTCAGGAGCGGCGCCGCCAGCTTCTCGCTCGGCGCGGTGGAGAAGCCGGCGTTCGGCGCGGTGCCGCTCCACTGCATCGGCGTGCGGACGGTGTGCCGGTCCGGAAGATCGAGGTTGTCGCCCATCCCGATCTCGTCGCCGTAATACATCACCGGGCTGTCGAGCGAGAGCAGGAGCGTCTGGGCCAGGCGTAGCTTCTCCGGATCGTTGCCGAGCAGCGGCGCCAGCCGGCGGCCGATTCCGACGTTGCGTCGCGCCCGCGGGTCCTGGGCGTAGTGGGCGTACATCTCCGTGCGCACGTCATCGGTCACCATCTCGAGGGTGAGCTCGTCGTGGTTGCGCAGGAAGCCGGGCATCGAGCAGTCGTCCGGGATCTTCGGCTTGGTCGCGAGCACGTTGGTGAGGCCCATCGACTTGCCCTCGAACCCCTTGGCCGTCCCGGTGGCGAAGGCGGCGTAGATCTCCGGCATCAGGTTGAAGTCGTAGGCCATGTGGCACTCGTCGCCCTTACCGAAGTACTTGACGACGTCGTCGCGCGGCTGGTTGGCCTCGGCGAGGAGCGCGATCTTGCGGTCCGGGCTGCGCTCCTCGACGAACGCCCGCAGGCGCTTCACGAACGCATGCGTCTCGTCGAGGTTCTCGCAGTTCGTGCCGTCGCGCTCGACCAGATAGGGAATCGCGTCCAGACGGAAGCCGTCGACGCCCTTGTCGATCCAGAAGCCGAACACCCCGCAGAGCGCGTCCTGGACCGCCTCGCAGTCGAAGTTGAGATCGGGCTGATGCGAGAAGAACCGATGCCAGTAGAACTGCTTGGCCTGCTCGTTCCAGGTCCAGTTGGACCTCTCGGTGTCGACGAAGATGATCCGCGCGTCGGAGTACTTCCCGTCGTCATCGCTCCAGACGTACCAGTCGCGCTCCTTCGAGCCGGAGGGCGCCTCCACCGCGCGCTTGAACCAGGGGTGCTGATCCGACGTGTGGTTCAAGGCCACGTCCATGATCACCTTCATCCCGCGGGCGTGGGCTTCGTGGATCAGGTGCTGCAGGCTCTCGAGATCGCCGTACTGCGGGAGGGTCGAGAAGTAGTCGGAGACGTCGTAGCCGTCGTCCTTGAGCGGCGACTTGAGGAACGGGTTCAGCCAGATGCAGTCGACGCCGAGCCACTGCAGGTAGTCGAGCTTCTTCCGGACGCCGTCGAGGTCCCCGATGCCGTCGCCGTTCGAGTCGCAGAACGAGCGAACCAGCACCTGATACGTGACCGCTCTCTTCCACCAGGGCGCGCGGTCAATCGTCTCCTGCGCGGAAGCCTTCTTGCTACGCTGGAGCCACGCGCGACCGACCTGATCCGGGCCCGCGACCGGGTCGTGGGCCCGCGTGCGCGTCGCCGGGAGGTCGGGCGTGATCAGGCGGCGTCGCGTCCGTGCAGCGGGCTGCGGGGTGGGGCCATGGCCGACGGTCGAGGTTTCGCCTTGGCCGGCGCGCAGCAGCCGCATAGGCATGTTATCGAGCCGAAGAGTCGCGCGTTGCGCCGACCGTGGGAGGATGTAACCTGCCTAACAACTCTTGGTTTTGACCGGCTTTCTCCAACGAACTGGAGTATGGCCTCCCCATGCCCTTGTATCGGGCGATCCGGCCGCTGCTGTTCGCGCTCGACGCGGAGCGGGCCCACCATATGGCCTTGAAAACAGCGGCGTTCACCGCGCGCCACCCCTGGCTCCTGTCGGCGGTCCAGGCCGCGGTCGCGCCGCCGGCCGACCCCCGCCTCGCGCTCGAGGTCTTCGGGCTTCAGTTCGCGTCACCGGTCGGCCTGGCCGCCGGTCTCGACAAGGACGGGATCGCCATCGACACCTGGGCCGCCCTCGGCTTCGGGTTCGTCGAGGTCGGGACGGTGACCCCGGGGGAGGGCCAACCCGGCAACCCGAAGCCGCGGCTGGTCCGGATCATCCCCGACGAGGCGATCGTGAACCGGATGGGCTTCAACAACCGGGGCGCCGCTGCCCTGGCGCTGCGGCTCGGCGCGCGGCGGACCCGGATCCCGGTCGGGGCCAACCTGGGCAAGGCGAAGGCGACGCCGCTCGAGCGGGCGGCCGACGACTACGCCGAGACGCTCGAGGCGGTGGTCGGGGTCGCGGACTACGTGGTGATCAACGTCTCGAGCCCGAACACGCCCGGGCTCCGCGATCTCCAGGCCGTGAAGACGCTCGAGCCGCTCCTCGCCCGCGTGCTCGACACCAACCGGCAGCGGCGGCCGATCCTTCTGAAGATCGCGCCCGACCTGGCCGATGAGGATGTGGATCGCGTGGCGGATCTGGTGGTGGATCTCGGTCTCGCCGGGGTGGTCGCCACCAACACGACCTTGCGGCACGAGCTCCTCTCTCGCGCACCTTCGATCGAGGGCGGCGTCTCGGGCGCACCGCTGGCGCCGCGGGCGCTCGATCTGGTGCGTCGTCTCAAGCGAAGGGTGCGCGAGGTGCCGATCGTCGGCGTGGGTGGGATTCGGACACCCGACGACGCCTATCGCCGCATCCGGGCCGGTGCCACACTGATCCAGGTGTACACGGCCTTTGTGTATCGAGGCCCCGCACTGCCCGCGCGGATCGCCGTCGGACTGGGAGATAGGTTGGAGAGGGATGGACTCGGGTCGATCGCCGACGCGGTCGGGATCGACGCTTGAGCTTTCGCGAAGCGACGAAGCGTGCGAAATAGTGCACGGATTTAGAGCGGAGCATTCGTGCAGTTCAACACCAGGGAGAAGGAGCTGACGCTCAAGATCGTCTACTACGGGCCGGCGTTGTCGGGGAAGACGACCAACATTCAGGAGCTTCACCAGATGTTGGATCCGACGGCGCGCGGGCGTCTCATGACGCTCGACACCAAAGGCGATCGCACCCTGTTCTTCGATCTGCTCCCGGTGCACTTCAAGACGCGCTCCGGCTTCAAGGTGAAGATCAAGCTCTTCACCGTGCCTGGGCAGGTGATGCACGAGTCCACGCGGCGGATCGTGCTCGCCGCCACCGACGCCATCTGCTTCATCGCAGACTCCCAGCGCTCGCAGCGCGCCACCAACAATGACGCCTACGCCGGGATGGTGGGAAACCTCCGCGCCAACGGCATCGACCCCGATCGCGTCCCCACCGTCATCCAGTTCAACAAGCGCGACCTCCCGGACGTCCTGAGCGACGACGAGCTCGCGGAGTACGCCAAGCATGGCAAGGAGCCCATCTTCCCCGCGGTCGCCATCCGAGGGGAGGGCGTCGTCGAGACCTTGAAGGGCTGCATGGCGCAGCTCTGGAACCGTCTGGAGGAGGAGCACGACTTCCAGCGCAAGCTGGGCATCACGCGCGACGAGTTCATGAACGGGATCTTTCACACGGTGCGCGACACCAACCGGGCGGCCGAGAATTGAGCGGCGAGAAGCGAAGCGAGACGCGCGGGCTGCCGATCGTGGAGGACATCCAGATCGAGCGGCCGGCCGAACGGGGCTCGGCCATCGATCGCCAGTTCCCCCTCGCCGAGCTCCTCGACCTGTCCGCGTTCCGCGACGTCTGCGCCAGCTTCGTCGACCTCTACAAGATCGGCATCAAGATCTTCGACAGTGACGGCACCAAGCTGGTCGACATCCGCGTCGGCAACGGCGACTGGTGCGGCTACATCTATCAGAACCCGACCGGGCGGCAGAAGTGCACGGCGCTGGTCACCAAGATCAAGCAGTTCAGGTACCCCGACCTCGAGGAGGGCGAGGTCGTGGAGCAGCTCTGCTTCTCGGGCCTCAAGTACGTGATCATGCCGATCCAGTACGGCGGCGACGTCCTCGGCCGCGTCATCTACGGTCCGTTCCTCCCGGCCACGCTCACCAAGCCCGCCGAGGAGGTCTACAGCTTCGGCGACGGCTTCGATCCGGGCCGCCTCTGGCACTACGGAGACAAGGTCCGCCGCGCGCCGGACGAGACCATCATGAAGATCATGGCGAACTTCCGGGGCGTGGTCGACACTATCACGTTCATCGCCATGAAGGCGCTGATGACCCAGAAGCTGCACCTGGAGTCGATCACCGCCAGCTACAACGACCTCTCGCAGGCCAACCAGAAGTTGCGCACTTCGCTGGAGAAGCTCCGCGAGCTCGACAAGCTCAAGTCGAACTTCCTGGCGATGATCAGCCACGAGCTGCGGACGCCGCTGACCAGCGTGATCGGCTACTCCGAGATGATGCTCGAGGGCATGGCCGGCGACCTCAACCAGGAGCAGAAGGAGTACGTCCAGACGATCAAGGACAAGGGCGAGAACCTGCTCCACCTGATCGGCATGCTGCTCGACATGTCCAAGATCGAGGCGAACGCGCTCCGGTTGAACCTGGGTGAGGTGGACGTCGCCAAGCAGATCGAGGTCGCAAAGTCGTACGTGGTCCCGCAGGCCACCAAGAAGGGCATCCGCGTCGTGATCCAGCCGGACGCGGATCTTCCGCGGATCCCCGGCGACGCGGACAAGGTCCGCCAGGCGCTGATCAACCTGCTCGGCAACGCCGTCAAGTTCACGCCGGCCGGCGGCGAGATCCGCGTCAAGGCGCGGGCCTGGCTGGGCCAGCGGCGGTATACCGGCGAGCAGGGTCGCTTCGGACCGCCCGACGAGCGCTTCATCCGCATCGACGTGGAGGACACCGGGATCGGGATCCCCACGGACAAGCTGGCCCAGGTGTTCGAGAGCTTCTACCAGGTCGACAACTCGATCACGCGGGAGTACGGGGGCACCGGGCTCGGCCTCCCGATCGTCAAGCGATTCATCGAAGCGCATCGCGGCGAGGTCTGGGTCGAGAGCCAGGAGCGGCTGGGCACCGTCTTCACGTTGATCCTTCCGATCGAGCGTGCCGAGACCGGCGAAGTCAGCTGAGCCGCCAGAATCGCCCGATTATCCCCGCGCGAGCCTTAGCTCGACATGAACACACGGTTTGGCTAGGTTGCCGCGCCGATGGGCCCCCGCTATCAACGCGTCCTCCTCAAGCTTTCGGGCGAGGCCCTCGCCGGCGACGGGATGACGATCAGCCCGAAAGTCCTCGAGCACATCGGGCGCGAGGTGAAGAAGGTCCACTCGCTGGGCGTTCAGGTCGCGCTGGTGATCGGCGGCGGCAACATCTTCCGGGGCGCCTCCATGGAGGCCCAGGGCATCGACCGGACCACGGGCGATTACATGGGGATGCTGGCGACCGTGATCAACGCGCTGGCGCTGCAGGACGCGCTGGAGAAGAAGCTCGATCTCCAGACCCGGGTGCAGAGCGCGATCGAGATGCGCCAGATCGCGGAGCCGTACATCCCGCGGCGGGCGGTCCGCCACCTCGAGCAGGGGCGCATCGTCATCTTCGCCGCCGGCACCGGCAACACGCACTTCACGACGGACACGGCCGCCTCTCAGCGGGCGCTCGAGATCAAGGCGCAGGTGATCCTCAAGGGCACCAAGGTCGACGGCGTCTACGACAAGGATCCGAAGAAGCACAACGACGCGCTCCGGTTCACGCAGGTCAGCTATCTCGACGCGCTCAACCGGGACCTTCGCGTCATGGACGCCACCGCGATCTCGTTGTGCATGACCAACAAGCTCCCGATCATCGTATTTTCGATGGAAGAGCCAGACAACTTCTACCGGGTGGTGGTGAGCGAGGAGGTGGGGACGTTCGTCGGCAACTGCTCCACGGCCTTCGCCGAGCACCCCTGAGAGGATACGAACATGCAGGACGATGTCTTTGACGAAATGGAAGGGCGGTTCAAGGAGACCGTCGACTCCCTGTCGAAGGGGTTGGCGCGCATCCGGACCGGCCGAGCGAATCTGTCGATCCTCGACAGCATCCGCGTCGACTACTACGGGAGCAAATCGCCGCTGAATCAGGTGGCGACGTGCACGGTGGTCGATCCTCGGCTGATCACCATCAAGCCGTACGACAAGTCGCTGCTCCAGGAGATCGAGAAGGTCCTCCGGTCGGCGAACGATCTCGGCATCTCGCCCAACAACGACGGCGAGAAGATTCTGCTGCCGATCCCGCCTCTGACGGAGGAGCGACGTCGCGAGTTCACGAAGGTCGCGAAGGGGAAGGGCGAAGAGGCCAAGATCTCGATCCGCAACGCGCGACGCGACGCGAACGACATGCTCAAGGCGCTCAAGGACGACGGCACTCTCCCCGAGGACGACATGAAGAAGGCGCTGGATCGGGTCCAGAAGGCCACCGACCAGTTCATCAAGAAGGTCGATGATATCGTCGGTAAGAAGGAGAAGGAGATCATGGAGGTCTGATGCCCCGACCCGAGGAGCTGGCGCCGGGGCCGTTGCCGCGTCACATCGCGATCATCATGGACGGCAATGGCCGCTGGGCCGAGCTGCGCGGGTGCTCCCGCCTCGAGGGCCATGCCGAGGGCGCTCTCTCGGTGAAGGACATCGTCACCGCCGCCCGCGAGGCTGGGATCGAGGCGCTGACGCTCTACGCCTTCTCGGTCCAGAACTGGGGTCGGCCCGATGAGGAGGTCGACCACCTGATGGGGCTGCTCCTCGATTACCTCGCCACCGAGCGCTCCACGATCCTCGACAACGACATCAAGCTGCAGAGCATCGGACAGACGCACCGCCTACCGCTCGACGTGCAGGCCAGCTTGCGCAAGCTGCAGGCGGACTCGAAGGACAACTCGGGGATGGTGTTGACGCTGGCGCTCTCCTACGGAGGGCGCGAGGAGATCGTGGCGGCCTGCCAGCAGATCGCCGAGCGCGTGAAGGCGGGCGAGCTCGAGCCCGAGGCGATCGACGAGGCGCTGATCGATCAGTACCTGTTCACGCGGGATCTGCCCCCGGTCGATCTCTTGATCCGAACCAGCGGCGAGATGCGGCTCTCCAACTTCCTCCTCTGGCAGGTGGCCTACGCCGAGCTGGTGATCACCGAGGTGCTCTGGCCCGACTTCCGCCGTCCCAACCTGCACGAGTGCATCGAGGTCTACCGGAAGCGCGAGCGCCGGTACGGTCTCACCGGTGCCCAGGTCAGCGACGGCGAGGGCTAGCCGTGGGCGTTCGCATCCTGTCGGCGCTGATCGCGCTGCCGATCGCAGTCGCGTTGATCCAGTACTCGCCGGCGAGCTTCTTGATCCTGCTCCTCTTCGTGGCGGCCGTGTGCGTCTACGAGTTCATGGGAATGACGCAGGGGCCGGATCCGATCGCGCGCTACGTCCTCACGGCAGTCGGACTGCTATTCGTGGCGGCGATCGAGACCGGCTTCCTGACGACGCCGATCCTGTGCGGCTTCCTGATCGTCGTGCTGATCTTCTTCCTCTTCCGCCCCGGTGAGATCGAGACGGTGGCGACCCGCGGCGCGCACGCGATGACCGGGATCCTCTGGGCCGGCGGCCTCCTGGGCGCGACCGGGGCGCTCCGCCTCCTTCCTCACGGCGAGGCGTGGCTGTACCTCGCGTGCGTGATGGCGTGGGGCAGCGACACCGGCGCGTACTTCGCCGGACGTCTCCTGGGAAAGCACAAGCTCTACGAGAAGGTGAGCCCCAACAAGACCTGGGAGGGCGCGATCGGCGGTGTGATCGTGGCGACCATGGGGGCCTTCCTCTTGATCTATTTGTATGGGGCGCCTTCCATCGCTCCGATCCATCTGGCCCTGATTGCACCGGCCGCTTCGGCGCTGGGGCAGATCGGCGACCTCGCGGAGAGCCTCCTCAAGCGATCGGTGGGCGTCAAAGATTCCGGGAAAATCATGCCGGGACATGGTGGCCTGCTCGATCGGGTGGACGCGCTGATCTTCGCCGGGCCGGCCTTGCTCGCCTACGCCGTGCTGGTTCTCGATCAACCTCTGCGCTACTTCCGATTTTGAGCTAGGATCACCCCGAATGGACGCACCCTGGAGCGTGAGCCCGAGCTCGGTGGCCGCGTTCATCGCGTTCATCGGCATCCTCATCTTCGTTCACGAGCTCGGCCACTTCCTGGCGGCCAAGTACTTCAACGTGAAGGTGGTGAAATTTTCGCTCGGCTTCGGGCCGCCGCTGGTGGCCTTCAAGAAGGGCGAGACGACGTACCAGATCGCAGCGATCCCGCTCGGTGGCTTCGTCAAGATGGTCGGCGACAATCCGGCTGACGAGATCGCCCCGGAGGACGAGGCGCGCGCCTTCACCACGGCGCCGATCTACCAGCGAGCGGTGATCGCGCTGGCCGGACCCGCCTTCAACCTGATCTTTCCGGTCACGTGCTTCTTCGCCTACAACGTGCTCGGACCCAAGGTCGTCTCACCGGTGGTCGGACAGCTCGAGATCGGACAGCCGGCCGAGCGTGCGGGGCTCGAGACCGGCGATCGCATCGTGGCGGTCGACGGCGAGCGAGTCTGGAGCTTCAAGCGCTTGATCGAGCTGATCAGCGTGCGACCCGACGATCCGGTCACGCTGACCATCGAGCGCCAGGGCGAGCGGATCGAGAAGAAGGTCGTCCCCGAGGCGGTCCAGGACAGCAACTTCTTCGGCGCGCCCGAGGTCCGCGGGATCATCGGCGTCAGCCGCACGCGGGTCGGCTCCCGGATCGGTGTGGCCGACGCCGCCAAGAACCAGGGCGCGTTCGAGACGGGCGACCGGATCCTCGAGATCGACGGCAAGCCCGTGGAGATGGGGGAGGCGCTCGATCCGGCGTTCCGAGCTGCCGCCGGTCGGACCGTCGAGGTGAAGGTGGCGCGGCCGGACCCGCGGGCTGCCGGCGATTCTGTTGTACGCCGCCGCCGAGCGGCCCGTCACACTGAAGGTGCCGGTCCCGACCGGTGCGACCTCGATGGCGGACCTGGGGCTCGCCGAGTCGGAGGCGTTCGTCCGCGGCGTGGTGCCCGGCGGCGCGGCCGATCGGGCGGGCCTGCGCCCCGGCGATCGCGTCCTCTCGGTGGGCGGCCGCCGCATCCGGCTGTTCTGGTCGTTCCTCACCGAGGTCAAGCACGCCGGCCAGGATCCGGTCGACCTCGTGATCGAGCGGAACGGCGAGGAGAAGACGCTCACCCTGGTCAACGACGAGATCCAGTGCGAGCACGAGGTCACCAAGCAGTCGCAGACCACGTACGACCCGGGCGTCGGCATCGGTCCGTTCGCGGCCGGCAGCCCCTGCCTTCAGCTCGACGCGCGCCTCCAGCTCTTCTCCCACTGGTCCTCGAGCGTCCCGCCCGAGATCGAGGACGCGCACCTGAGCGTGGTGGAGGCCCTGACCGCTTCGGTGCGGCAGACCGGCGAGGTCATCGGCTTCGTCGCCGTCGGTCTGTTCAAGCTGTTCTCCCGCCAGATCTCGATGGACAACGTGGGCGGCCCGCTCCAGCTCTTCAAGCTGGCGGCGCAGGCCGCCGAGGTGGGCGTGTTCGCGTACCTGCGGACGCTGGCGTTCATCTCGGTCAACCTCGGTCTGATCAACCTGCTCCCGATCCCCATCTTCGACGGCGGGCACCTGATGTTCTGCGCCATCGAGGCGGTGAAGCGCCGCCCGGTCTCGCTGCGGACGCGTGAGACCGCGGGGCTGATCGGGCTGGTGCTGCTGCTGGCGCTGCTGGTGCTGGCGCTCCGCAACGACATCCTGAACCTCGGGATCTTCTGAGGCCCCGCCTCGCGTCATGCTCCTGTGTATCGAGACCTCGACGCGCGCCGGGTCGGTGGCGCTGGTCGATCGGACCGGCGTCATCGACGAGCGCGTGCTGGCCGGCGATCTGGGCGCGGAGCTGGCGCCGGCGGTGCAGGCGATGGTCCCGGATCTCTCGGCCGTCGACGCGTATGCGATCTCGGTGGGCCCGGGATTGTTCACCGGGCTCCGCATCGGGATCGCGTTCATGAAGGGCCTCGCGGTGGTCCACCGGCGGCCGGCGGTGGCGGTGTCGACGCTGGCGGTGATTGCACGCCAGCTCGCCGACGCGCATCCGGAGGCGACGCTCTTCCTGCCGGTGGTCGACGCGCGGAAGGGCGAGGTCTTCGCGGCGCTCTACCGGCGCACCGACGGTCACCTCGCGCTCGATCCGCGGGTGCCGGAGGGCGTACATCGGTTCGATCAGCTGGCCACGATCGAAGGCGTGTGGTCCGCCGGTGCGCCGATCCCGGCCTGGGCCTCGGCCGATCCGGGCCAGTCCATCCCCCGCGCGTCCGTCGTCGGTCAGATCGCCCAGGCGAGCCTTCCAGGAAGCGCGGTGGATGCGCTCGGTGTGGAACCCGCCTACCACCAGCCGTCGGGCGCAGAGATCAACCGCGCACGCGGATCGGTCGATGTGCGGACCCGGTCGCGTTGACTCGAACGGTGGGTATTCCTACTCTGTGATCGGTGCACGGGAGCGAGCCCCTGCAGCGAACCCAAAACAGAATCGACCTCGAGTCTCGAGGGAAGGAACGGTCGTACATGGAGAACGTCGTCCGTGTTGACGAATCCACCGGCGTGTTGCGCGAGCGTGACACGGTCCGGTCAGAAATCGAACGACTCCACCGGGAGCACAATGAGCTGAAGGCCAGGTTGTCAGAGCTGAACAGTCGCCTCTACCTGAGCCCGGATGAAGAGATCGAGCGCAAGACGATCCAGAAGCTCAAGCTGCTCAAGAAGGATCGCCTCGCGTATCTGACCAGCTCCTGACACGCTCGCGCGTACCGTTGAAGACCGTCGCCATTCTGGGCGCGCACCGCGCCGTCGCGCAGGCCCTCGTCGAGCTGATCGAGGAGCGCGAGCTGGACCTGGACGTCGTCCCCGCCACCACCACCGAACATCTCGGCCCCGGCCTCGAGCTGATGGACGCGGCGCTCTTGGCGCGGGCGGACCTGTTCGTCGCCTGCATGGGCGGGCCGTTGATCGAGGCGCTGGTCGAGCGGACGGATCGGCCGGTGCTGGACCTGGCAGGGGTCAGCCGGGGACCGCGCCTGTTTCCCGGTCTGGAGAGCACCCAGGCCCTCGACGGCGTGGTCCGGATCCCGGTCGGGCCGGCGGTGCCGCTGGTCTCGGCGCTGGCGGCGCTCCGTGCGTTCGGCCTGGAGAGGGCGACGATCACCACCCTCGAGTCGGCCGCCACCCAGGATCGGGAGGGGATGGACGAGCTGTCCGATCAGGTCCGCGCGCTCTTCAACATGCGGGACGTCGAGCCGAAGGCGTTCCCGGCGACGCTGGCGTTCAACGTGATCGCGGGCGCGCTCTCGGAGGCGGCGCTGGAGGAGGAGATCGCCGACGGCCTGAGCCGGAGCGGGCCCTCGCCGGAGCTGGCCGTGGCGCGGGCCCTGGTGCCCACGTTCTCCGCGGACGCGGCGTTCGTGGACGTGGGGGTGGAGGACGCCGCGCCCAACCTGGAGACCGTGATCGACGCGTTTCGGAACGCTCGGGGCCTCTTTTACGCGGGCGAGGCGCCGGTCGCCGTCGCGGCGCTCGGGCGGGACGACGCGCTGGTGGGTCGGGTGCAGGCCGGGCCGCGACGGATCGCGTTCTTCCTCGCCTCGGATCGCCTGCGGCGCGGCAGCGCAACGCTCGCCTGCCTCGCCCTGGAGGGTTGGATCTCGAAGTGAGGGCGCGGGCGTGATACGGCAGGGGGGCACGATGCGTGTTCCCAGCCTCGCCGCGTTGATGCTCGTGCTCCCCGGGGCGGCCTTCGCCCAGACGAAGCCGATCATCACGATCAGCAACATCCCGCAGCAAGACCAGCAGCTGAACACCGACGAGGTCACCGCGGACGCGCCGATCCAGCTGAGCTGGTCGGCCGACGTTCCGGTCCTGCAGAGCTATCGCTACGAGATCACGTACGACAATCCGCGCGACATCCAGGCCAACAACGACCCCGAGCTGGTGGTCCTCGACAACACGCCGGACGCCGGCCGCAACATGGGCGTGGTGACGACCGGGCAGACGTACATCCTCAAGATCCGCCCCAGCCAGATCGTCCGGGCGGTCGACCTGCCCTCGAACAACCCACCCCTCGACCTCGACAATCAGCCCGAGCAGCGGAGCATCGTGGTGCAGGTCTTCATCCCCGGGCAGGAGGGGGACGATCTGAGCGCGGCCAGCCAGTCGTGGACGTTCGAATACGACACCCGGCCGCCGCCGCCGCCGGAGCTCCGCCAGGTCTTTCCAGGGGAGAACCGGGTGCTGGTGAAGTGGCGCGCGCCCGAGAGCGACGGCGACGTCCAGAGCTGGGAGGTGGTCTACTGCCCGAACGGCTCCGGCGCCGAGGTCCTGACCACCACCACCGCCACCTCCGGCTACGACATCGCCGGGCTCCCGTGCGAGGCGAAGGCGCAGAAGACCCAGATGGCGAGCCTGAGCGTCACCGAGCTGGCGGTCTCCGACGGCGTCGCCAACGGCGTGCCGGTGGCGGTGGCCGTGCGATCGGTCGACGACTTCGGCAACCGGGGCCCGCTCTCCAACGCCCGGCTCCAGACACCCGCCGAGACCACGGACTTCTGGGAGCTCTATCAGGAGCTCGGCGGACAGGAGGACGGCGGCTTCTGCTTCGTGGCCACCGCCGCCACCGGCTCGTACTCGCACCCGATGGTGCGCGTGCTCCGGCTGTTCCGCGACCGCGTCCTCAAGGCGAGCTACGCCGGCACCGGCCTGGTGTGGGCCTACTATCGCTGGTCGCCGCCGGCGGCCCGCCTGCTGGCGAGGAGCGCGCGCGCGCGGGTCCTCGCCCGGGTGGCCCTGACGCCGATCGCGCTCTTCGCGCTGCTCTGGACCGTCCTTCCGCTCCTCGGGCTGCTCGTCCTGATCGGGCTGCTCGCCCGCAAGCTCAAGAGAAAGACGGCGCCCATCGCGGGCGCGGTGGCGCTCCTCCTGATCCTCCCGGCGGCGGCGGAGGCGGCCAAGCCGATGCGGGCGGAGCCGACCGGGCCGCTGGGCTTCGGCTTCGAGTTCAAGGGCGGGCCCTACCTCCCCGACATGGGTCGCGCCGGCGGCGGCAGCGACGGCAACACGGCGTTCGTCCGCATCTTCGGGTCCGAGGCCAACGCGCTCTATCAGCTCGCGTTCGACGTGCAGGTCTACCGCGGCTTCGGCACCGCCGGCATCGGGGGCAGCTTCGGATTCATGCAGTTCGTGGGGAAGGGCGTCTTCGGGGTCTCGGAGAACAAATCGCTCGACACCACCGTCTTCAACATCCTGCCCCTCACGCTGGTGGCCTTCTATCGCTTCGACTGGCTGGCGGACCACAGCCCGGTCCCGCTGGTCCCGTACGTGCGCGGCGGCCTCGCGTACGACTTCTGGTGGGTCACGAACGGGACGGGGCACGTCTCGCGCTTCAGGGGCGACGAGGCCGACAACCCGGACGACGACCTGCCCGGACGCGGCGGCAAGATCGGCCTGACCGGCACCGCAGGCCTCGCGCTGATGCTCAACCACCTGGAGCCCTCGTCGGCGATCAGCCTCCACAACAGCACGGGGATCCGCGGCACCTACCTGTTCGCGGAGGTCGAGGCCTCGAAGGTCGACGGCTTCAAGAAGTCGGGCTTCGATCTCTCCGAGCTCACCTGGAACATCGGCCTCTATCTCGAGTTTTGACCCGCACGATCCGCCTGGTCGTCGAGTACGACGGCACCGCCTTCTCCGGCTGGCAGGAGCAGGAGGCAGGCCGCTCCACGGTGCAAGGCGCCTTGCAGGACGCCGTCCATGGGATGACCAAGGAGCGGGTCCGGGTGCGCGGTGCGAGCCGCACCGACTCGGGCGTGCACGCACGCGGTCAGGTGGCGGCGTTCGACACCGAGAACGAGCGCATCCCGGCCCATGGGTTCGAGCGCGGTCTCGGCCAGCACCTGCCGGAGGGCGTGGCGATCCGACGGGCGGAGGAGGTCGAGACCGGCTGGAACCCGCGGTTCGCCTCCCGCGGCAAGCGGTACTGCTACACCTACTGGAACGACCGGCAGCCGAGCGCGCTCGAGCGCTTCCGCGCCTGGCACGTGCGCCGTCCGCTCGACCTCACCGCGATGGCGGCGGCGGCGCAGCATCTGGTAGGCACGCACGACTTCGAGGCGTTTCGCAGCGCCGCCTGCTCGGCGAAGCACGCGGTCCGCACGCTGTACCAGGTGAACGTTCGGCGCGGGGACTACGCGCGCCTGCACCTCGACGTGGTCGGGAACGCCTTCGTGCGCAACATGGTCCGGATCATCGCGGGGAACCTCAAGGAGGTCGGCGAGGGCAGCCTGTCGCCGGAGGGCCTGCGCGCGATCCTGGAGTCGCGGGACCGCACGAAGGGCGGGGTGACCGCGCCGCCCTGGGGGCTCTGCCTCGAGGAGGTCATCTTCGATGAGCGCTTGCCGCCCCGCCCGAACAACGATCAGGATCTGGGCGAGGATTGATCCGATCGATCTACAACGCCCTCGCGATCGCGCTCCTCACCGCGATCTGGTCCATCGCGGCGCTGCTCGCGCTGCCGTTCGGCCCCGGGGTGGTGCTGAGGATCGCGCAGATCTGGTCGAGGCAGGTGCTGTTCGCCTGCGGTGTGAAGGTCGAGTGCGGCCCGCCGCCGGAGCCGCTGGACGCGCCGGCGTATCTGGTGCTGTCGAACCACACCAGCCACTTCGACGCGCTCTCGATCTACGCGACGCTGCCGATCGCAGGGATCCGACCGGTGGCCAAGCGGGAGCTCGGCTTCATCCCGCTGTTCGGCTGGGCGCTGGCGCTGGGCGCCGCGATCATGATCGACCGGCGTGATCCCGCGAAGGCCGTGGCCTCGATCGAGCGTGCGGCCGCGGTGATCCGCGGCGGTCGGTCGGTGCTGATGTTCCCGGAGGGCACCCGGACGCCGCAGGGATCGCTGGGGCCGCTCAAGAAGGGCCCGTTTCACCTCGCGGTCGCGTCGAAGGTCCCCATCGTTCCGATCGCGTTGTACGGGACCGGCGACGTCCTTCGGGCGGGGGACTGGCGGATCCATCCCGGTCGGGTGGTGCTCCGGATCGGGCGGCCCATCCCGACGGCCGACCGCGGGGAAGGGGAAGCCGCGAGGGCATCCCTGATAGTCGACGTGGAGCACGGGCTGCGGGCCCTCATGGAGGAGGCCGAAGCGATTGGGAAATCCGCTTGACAGCCCCGCTTACGGCCCATAGAAGCCGATGTCCCTATGGCTGGCATCGTCAATCTGCGCGCGACCAAGCACTTCACCAGCACCGATCACGAGCGCAAGTGGCTCTTGATCGATGCGGAAGGCCAGACGCTCGGTCGCCTCGCGAGCCGGATCTCCATGATCCTCCGCGGGAAGCACAAGCCCACCTTCACGCCGCATGATGATGTCGGTGACTTCGTCGTGGTCGTCAACGCAGAGAAGATCGACCTGCGCGGCAACGACAAGATGAACAAGAAGATGTACTACAAGTACACCGGCTGGCGCGGCAACATGAAGCGCAAGAACGCCGCCGCCCTCCTGAAGCTGGCGCCGCACAAGGTGCTCGAGCTGGCCGTCGCCGGGATGATCCCGCGGGGCGCGCTCGGGAGCCGGCAGCTCAAGAAGCTGAAGATCTACGCGGGCACCGAGCACCCGCACAAGGCTCAGAAGCCCGAGCCGACCAAGATCGAGTTCTAAAGGAAGTATCGAATGGCCACCGAAGAGTTCGTCGCCACTGGACGCCGCAAGGAAGCTGTCGCGCGCGTCTACCTCCGTCCCGGCAGCGGGAAGATCATCGTCAACAAGCGGGACATCGAGACCTATTTTCCCCGCGAGACGCTCAAGATGGTCATCCGCGCGCCCTTCGAGATCGTCGAGCAGGAGACCAAGTGGGACGTGAAGGTGAACGTCGTCGGTGGCGGCCTCTCCGGCCAGGCCGGCGCCATCCGCCATGCGATCACGCGTGCGCTGGCCCTCGCTGATCCGGACGTCCGGCCGCCGCTCAAGAAGGCGGGCTTCTTCACGCGAGACGCCCGCGCCGTCGAACGCAAGAAGTACGGCAAGCCCGGCGCCCGCAAGCGCTTCCAGTTCTCGAAGCGTTGATCGGACCGCTCCTTCTCCTCCTCGCCGGCGCGGCGCCCGAACCGCCCGGCCGTTTCCTCCCCTTCACCCCGCTGCCCCTGGAAGAGCTCTACGCGAAGCGCATGCGCTTCGAGCGGGGAGAGCCGATCATCAGCGTCGGCATCATGGACTCGCAGTCGCACGTGCGGCTGGCGGCCGACGGTCCCACCCGCCTCATGTTCGACGAGGCGAGCCTCCCGAAGACCGTCTACGCGCCGCCGGAGACGCGCTTCGAGCTGAGGCCGCTGTCGGGCCAGCGGGCGGTCCTCCGCTACTGGGCCGTGGTGGAGACGCGGAAGTACGTCGAGGTCGAGGAGGCCGAGGCGATCCGCGCGCGCTGGGCAGAGAAGGGCTATCCGGCCAAGGTCTTCGAGACCGGTGCAATCGTCGGGCTCCGCGGGAACGTCCTCGATACCCGCGAGCGCCGGATCGCGATCGGCAACTTTGCGACCGAGCGGCAGGCCGAGCAGGCGATCAGCCGGCTCTCGCAGAAGGAGGCGGTGCGCCCCTTCATCCACGAGGACCTGGTGCGCGCGCCGCGCGGGATCATCGGGATCTATGACGAGCGCGGGCGTCTCCTCCACCGGGCCACCGATTCCGTCTACTTCGGCACGGTCGAGGCGGGCCAGATCGAGATCCAGGACGTGGAGCACGGACGCGGCTATTCCTCGCACGGCCGGCAGACACGCTCGTACTGGGGACACGTGTACGTGGTGATCGATCGGGCCGGGAAGCTCGCCGTGACGAACTCGGTGGGCGCCGAGGTGCTCTTGAAGGGGCTGGTGCCGGCGGAGATCTTCGCGACGGCGCCGCTGGATGCGCTCAAGGCCCAGGCGGTCACTGCGCGCGGCGAGATCTTCAGCAAGCTCGGACAGCGCCACTTCGGCGAGCCGTTCCACCTCTGCAGCGAGATGCACTGCCAGGTGTACGCCGGAGCCGGCTTCGAGCGCGAGGCTACCAACCGCGCCGTGGAGGAGACGCGCGGCCTGCTGGCGGTCCGCCCGAGGAAGAAAGACGACGAGCCGCTGTCGCTCGTGGACTCGGTCTACTCGTCGACCTGCGGCGGCTTTTCGGAGGACAACGACGTGGTCTGGGACAACGCCGCCTCCGAGAGCCTGCGGGCTCGGCTCGACGGCAACCCGAACGATCCCGCGCTCGCGATGTTCTCCGACGGGATCACCGAGGAGAACGTGCGCACCTGGCTCGAGTCGTACCCGCCGGCGGAGTGCGCCCGCTCGAGCTTCGTCAACAAGGACAAGTTCCGCTGGAAGAAGCGGTTCGCCGGGGCAGCGCTGTCGCGGATCGTGAACCGGCTGGGGCTGGGCGCGCTTCAGGACGTGCGGATTCTCGGGCGGGGCCGCGGCGGACGGGTGAAGGGGCTGCGGCTGGTGGGGACCTCGAAGACCCAGGACGTGGTGCGCGAGCTACCGGTCCGGCGGTTGTTCGACAATCTCTCGAGCGGCATGTTCGTCCTCGATCTCGAGCGGGGTCCCGGCGGGCTGGTGAAGTCGGTCACCTTCGTCGGTGGCGGTTGGGGACACGGCGTGGGGATGTGCCAGGTAGGCGCGATCGGTCGTGCCGAGCGCGGCCAGGACTTCCGCAAGATCCTGGCGCACTACTACAACGGGGCGACCGTCGTGCAGATCTATTAGGATGGAGACGTGGTCTTGGATCCACAGGATCCGATGATCGGGACCGTCGTCGGAGATCGGTACCGGCTCGAGCAGCGCATCGGCAAGGGCGGGATGGCGGTCGTCTACCGGGCCACGCAGCAGAGCGTCGATCGTCCGGTCGCGGTCAAGATCCTGAACACCGAGGTCACCGGCAACGAGCAGGTGGTGTCCCGGTTCGAGCGGGAAGCGCGGGTCATCGCCCGGCTCCGGCACCCCAACACCATCAAGCTTCTGGACGTGGGCCGGACCGAGGACGACCGACTGTTCATCATCACCGAGCTCCTCGAAGGCGCGCCGCTCCATCGGCTCATGCGACGCGGCGAGATGACGGTGATGCGGGCGATCCGGATCATGGGACAGGTCGCCGAGTCGCTCGCGGAGGCGCACACTGCCGGGATCGTGCACCGGGACCTGAAGCCGGCGAACCTGTTCGTCGACCGCGTCGGCCGCCAGGACGTCGCCAAGGTCCTCGACTTCGGGATCGCGAAGCTGATGGACGGCCCCCGCTGGACCGCGATCGGTGCGGTCTTCGGGACGCCCGCGTACATGTCGCCCGAGCAGGCGCAGGGGCTCCCGGTGGACGCGACCAGCGACATCTACAGCATGGGCGTGATCCTCTACGAATGCCTCTCGGGCGAGCTCCCCTTCAGCGGGACCAAGTCGCCCGTCATCATCGCCCAGCACATCAACGATCCTCCCAAGCCGCTCTCGTCGCTCCCCAACCCGCTCCGGCTTCCGGTCGATCTCGAGCAGCTCACGATGCAGATGCTGGAGAAGAAGCGAGAGCTGCGGCCGGCCAGCATGGACGAGGTCAGGGCACGCCTGCGCCGGATTGAGGTCTCGACGGAGAGCGAGGCGGCGTTCGCCGACCAGGCGCCCACCCGCTACATCACGATGCCGCCGCCGATGGTGGAGACCGTTCCGCCGCCCACGTTGCCGCCGTCGCGGAGCCCGCTGGTGGCCGCGGCGCTCCTCGGGCTGCTGTTCGGCGGTGCGATGGTGGTGGCGGTGCTCCTGATGCGCTGACGCGCGGCGGTCGAGCTCACTCGGCCTTTCGCAGCAGGAGCAGCACGTCCTTCTTTCTCCCTGGCTCGATGGTCTCCGCCTTGTCCTCCCAACCCGGGGCGCGGGCCACCACGTGCACCGGCTGATCCGTCACCTCCACCACGCCGCCGTTCTCGAGCTCGTAATCCTCATCCACCACGATGATCGCCTCCTCCGGGAGGGCCCGAACGCGGACGCGTGTGATTGCAGGCTCGACCGGGGGCGGCTCAACGGCGGGCGGCTCGACGGCGGGCGGCTCGACGGGCGGCGCGACCGGCGGCGGCGGTGGCGGCGGAGGCCGCGGAGGGTGCGGGCGTACGGGGACGCGGACCGGCGCGGAGTCTGGGAGGCCTGCGTCGATCGGCCCGGGGGCAACGGTTTCGATGGGCTCGCCGGCGTCGAGGCCATTGACGGGCTCGATGAGCCGATCGGGCCCCGGCGGCGGAGGTGGACGGGCGCCGCTCAGGGTCGCCTCCGGCTGCCGGGCGTCGAGGGGCGCGACGGTCGCAGGCTCTTCGCCGCTCAGATAGACCAGCGCGGCTGCGACCACCACCGCGGGGAGCGCCGCGAAGATCCCGACCAGGCTCCAACGGCGCCGCCGCGAGCGGGCCAGCTCGTCGTCGGAGATGGGGATGACCAGGTCGCCGAGCGAGGAGTCCTCGTTGATGGGGTCGCCGACCCGGGCCGCCACCACGGGTGCCGGGCGCATCGGAGCCGGCGGGGGCGGCGGCGGCGGCTCGATCGGCGGAGCGTGTCCCTCGAAGGGCGCGTCGTTCGAGAAGAGCGGAGCCGGCTCGGCCAGCGGGATCATCGGCTCCATGTCCGCGTCGGCGTTCTGTTCGATCCGGTCGCGAATGATGTGCGTCGGAATGTCGGCCTGCCGAGGTTTGACCTCCCGCGAGCGGACGACCTCGGTGTCGTCGCGCGATCGCGCGTCCTCGGTGTGCGGCGGGGGCGTCGCCACCACGCTGGCGAGCAAGTGATCGACCACGCCCCGACCGAGGAGGCTCTCGGCGTCCTGGTCCTGGATGGTGTCTTCTCCTGGCAGATCGGGGCCCGGGTCCAAGAGGTCGGCGGTCAGGACCTCGGAGAAGGCGCGATCCACCGTCTGCTCCGGATCGAGGACCAGGTCCGCGGAGAGATCGCGGGCCGAGATCGGCGTGGGCTGGGCCGGCGGCGGGAGCGGGAGCAGGGTCGATTCGATGAGATCGAGATCGGGCCGATCGGTCCATCGCTCCGGATCGCCGCCGACCTCGAGATCGGCGGCGCCCCGGAACACGGGTCTTGGCTCGTAGGTCGGCGGCCCGAGGGCGTCGAGCGCCCGTGGATCCGCGAGGCCGACGGCGAACGGATCCGTGGAGGATTCGAGCTCGTCGAGCGTGGTCCGCGCGGACTCGTCGACGGGGGCCGAGAGCGGCAGCAGCTCCTGGATCGGTATCGGCCCGGTCGATCCGTCGCGTGATCTCGGTCGGAAGATCCGGGAGCATCTCGAGCGGACGCACGCTCTTTCGCTTCTTGAGGGGCTCGGTGTCGCGCTGGAGCAGGTTCTCGAGCGCCTCGTCCACGGTGACGTCCCGATCGGGGGGCGGCGCCTCCGCGGGCGGCTCGACCGGCCGCCTCGGCGAGGGGAGGTCCGGGACCGTGCCCGAGCGGGCCGCCACCAGGGCGCGCGCCTCCACCTCGAGCGCCTCGATCTGCCGCTTCACCGCCTCGAACGCGGGGTCGTCGAGGTTGAGCGAGCGGTGTGGTGGCGGCGGGCTCTTGGCGGCGATCTTCGTCTTGGCGCGGGAGGCCGGGCGCATGCGCGCCATCGTCGGCTCCTCGCGGACGGGCTCACCCGCGCGGTCGCCGACCAGCTCGCGCCACGCGGCGTGCCGGAGCTGGTAGCGCGCTCGCAGCCAGCTGCCGATGTGGTCGGCTCCGACCTCGGTGCGCGTGGTGGCGACCAGCCGGAGCGCGTCCCGGGCGGCCCCCCCGTCGGCGAAGCGTCCCGCCGGCGCGGGGCGCAGGAGCTTGCGCAAGACGAGCTGCATCTCGATGGGATAGCCGTCGCCGACGACGTCGCGCGGGCGGGGCACCTGTCCCTCGGTGATGCGGGCATCGGCGTCGTGCAGGGTGGGCTCGTCGAACAGGCGGTGCGCCGTGGTCATCTCGAACAGCAGCACGCCCAGCGCGAAGACGTCCGACTGTGGACCGAGCGGCTCCGAGCGCACGTGCTCGGGAGAGCGATACGCCATGCGACCGGGCGCCTGGGCGCGCTCGCGGTACGCGTCTCCTGCGGGATCGATCAAACGGATCGAACCGTCGTAGCCAATGATCACGTGATGCGGGACCAGGTCGCCGTGCACCTGGCCGGAGAGCAGGATGAGTTGACGCGCGATCCCCATGCCGATCGCGAGCGCGAGGTCGTGATTGATCGGCTTCTTGGAACTGACCACGTCCTCGAGGATGGTCGCGAGGCTCTCGCCGATGACCAGCGGACCGGTCGCCAGCGTCGCCAGCCCCACGCGTGTGAGCGGCTGGGAGGGGACGCCGACGATTAGGCCCTTCGCGTTCATAAGCTCGGCTTGAAAGACCTCCGCATCGATGTGCGAGTGGAGCTCGCGGACGATCATCGGGTCCGACGATCCGCGCTGGCCGATGTACGCGGTCGTCCTCCGTCCGACGCCGATCCGGGCCGTGAGAGTGAACGGCCCGATCTCACGGGTTCTTGCGAGCCGTTCGGGCGGCCCGGCCGCGCCAGGGACGGTCATCGACCGCGCCAAGGATAGCTTGGACAACGACGTGACGTGAGCTGCGATCCCGGGCATCATGCGCAAAGCAGCCGTTCGTGAGGGCTGACCCTGATCGGGCGATGGACAAGCAGTGGCTGACGAACATGTTCACGGAGGCAGGCCTGGAGCCGGATCAGGCGCAGAAGGCCGCCGACGAGACTACCTTGAGGTTGCTTCAGCGAGAGCGACCTACCCGTGTCGAGCGCCGGCACCGCTCGATTCTCGACAATCTGGTCCGTGATCCGTTGATCAGTCTCAACCGGATCGTGGGTCGCGGTGACACCGGGCTGCCGTTCGTCGACGACGCCCTCGGCAAGCTCTCGGCCGCCGCCTTCTCGGACGTGCTGAGCGAGTCCGGGCTCGATCCGGTGGTGAGCATGGCCTTCGCGAAGGTGATCGAGGAGGCCTACACCCCGCACGACCTCTACCAGCCGGTCTGGGACGCGCTCGGCCACGAGGGCGCGGTCGATCTGGAGACGCTCCGGCGCGAGGACTGGACGCCGCTCCGCGCACAGTTCCCCGAGCTGATGAGCCTTCCGCTGGAGGATCGACCGACCGAACAGGTCCGCGCGGTGAAGCCGAGAGCGCGCCCGCCCGCGGGTGGGAAGATCATTCGCGGGACGGTGCCGAAGAAGAAGACGTGATCAGAGGCTGACGGCGTAGAGCTCGACGACCAGCGCTTCGTTGATCGCGAGCGGGCAGTCGCCGTGCTCGGGCACCTGCTTGACGGTGCCGGAGAGGACGTTGTCGTCGCGATCGAGGTACGAGGGGATCGGCAGCAGTACGGGTCCCGCGATCTCCTCGGCGACGCGCGCCTTGTGCTTGCTGCTCGGCCGCACCTGGATGACGTCGCCCGGGCGACACAGATACGACGGCACGTCGCAGCGCTCGCCGTTCACGTTGATGTGTCCGTGGTTCACCATCTGACGCGCGGAGCGGATCGTCCGGGTGAAGCCGAGCCGGAACACGACGTTGTCGAGGCGGCTCTCCAGGAGGGCCAGCAGGCTCTCGCCGGTGTTGCCCTTCTGGCGCTTGGCCATGACCATGTAGCGGCGCATCTGGCGCTCGCCCACGCCGTAGTGCGCGCGCAGCTTCTGCTTCTCTCGGAGGCGGATCGCGAAGTCGGAGAGCTTGATCCGCTGCGTGGGGCCGTGTTGGCCGGGCGGATAGGGGCGACGAAGCTCTCTGGGAACGACGAGGCCGGGAAGCTCGCACCCGCCGAGACGGCGGGCGATCCGCAGACGAGGACCGATATACCGAGACATATGGGCTGTCCCTCTTAGGCGACCCCAGCCGAGGATGCAATCAAAAAGAGGGGTCGTCCCGCTCGATCTTGGCCAGCGCCGCCCGCACGTAGGCATGGCGCTCGAGGAGGTCGATCGCGCCCAGGAGCGCGTCCCGATCAGGGAGATCCGCCCGCTCGGCCTGGGCCCGGAGGGCCGCCAGGGTGCGGTGGAAGGCCGTCGGGCGCGCCGCGGCTGCGTCGTTCCTCTTGGCGCGGGCCTCGGCCAGATCCGTGGGCGAGGGGGCGCGCAGGTTGACCATCGAGTGGGAGGCGAGCGGCAGCGCCTCGCCGTCCGGCTGCAGATCCGGGGTCTCGGCGGCCGAGAACTCGGGGTGGCTGTCGAGGACCGGCCGTTCGTCGCCCCAGCGGACGAGGTCGTCCCTCAGCGGCTCCACGAAGAGATCGTGCCGGGAGACCATCAGCGTGGTGGCGCCCTCCTCGTCCCGCGTGCGGCTGCCGAGGTCCGGGATCTCGGGGACCTCGACCTCCGGGATCACCGGCGGATTCACCAGGAGGACGTCGTCGTTCGTGGCGCCGTCCCAGTCGGCGAAGACCGGGACCTCCATGTTGATCGGTTCGTAGTCCGGCGGAACCATCGCCGGCGGCTCGGCCAACGTCCGCTCGTCAGGATCGATCGGGCTGGGCGCGGGGGGCTCGTAGAGCGGATCCGGCTGGAGGATCCCGATCGGCTCGAGCGCTTCGGGCTCGACCTCCTGGGGAAGGTCGCCGGTCTTGGGCACCACCAGATCGGGCACGAGCTCCTCGAGCCGGATCTGATCGCCGCTGCCGACCGTCTCCTCGTCGCTTCGATCCGACGGCGGAGGGAAGAGGCCCGGACGGCTGCGGCTCGGCGGCGTGGGCTCGTCTTGAAACAGGTCGTCGCCGGCGCTGGAGGCCGCGACGAAGAGGTGCGCGTCGGGATCGGGGCGCTCGGGTGCGAACAGATCGCCGGAGGGCTCGCTCGCGGGGAGCGGGCGGTAGAGCTCCGGCTTCGGTGTGGGCTCCTCGGCGAAGAGGTCGTCGCCGGGCGGCGGCGGTACCGGCTCGAACGTCTGGAGCCCGCGGCTCGGTGCGCGCGGCGTCGGCGCTCGAGGCTGCGGCTCGGGCCGGCCCTTGACCACCTTGATCGACGACGGCGGCGGCATCTCCTGGACGCGCGGCTCCGGCGGGGGCGCGCGCTGCGGGATGACGTTGGGTCCGAGATCGGCGGTGGTGTCGGTGTCGTCGGACGGCGGCGCAGGCGCGTCCGTGGGCTCCGGCAGGACGCCCTCGGGGCTCTGAAGATCAGCATCGTCCGGCCGATCACGAGCTCGTCGTCGTGCTCGAGCACGGCCTGATCCGTGTACTCGCCGTTGAGCAGCGTCCCGTTCGCCGACCCGAGGTCCACCATCACGTAGCGGCCGTTCTCCCAGCGCAGCTCGGCGTGGCGCTTGGACGCGCGCTGATCGTTGACGAGGATGTCGTTGCCGGGCGAGCGGCCCACCGTGCAGACGCGGCCGAGCGGGAGGACGTACTCCTTCCCCTCCGGATCGATGTGGGTGATCTGGGGCCTGGGCGGCCGCTTCGACTTCGGTGGGTCGGGCTCGGCGGTCGGCGGCGGCTGGCTGGTGGCGAAGTCGCGGATCTCCTTCGCCAGCATGCCGATGTCGATGTCTTCGATGATCGCCTGCGCACCTTTGTCCGTGAGGTAGGCGATGTCGGGGCCGAACGTGTTGATGAGCCCGCGGCTGGTCAGGTACTCGAGCGCCGGATCCGACCTGTCTCGAGCAAGCTCCAGATCTTGCAGCGTGAAGTACACGTCGAGCTGGCGGTTGGTACGACCCTCGGCGTCCCGGAAGAATCGCTCGAGGAGGTCGCGGGCGACCTTGATGTTGCTCTTGGTGGCCAAGTGGACCACACCATAAAGTCGATCGCGCTCCGTTTGAAGATCGAAGAAAAAATCATGTTTTTCGCTATGTTGCGAATACCCGCTGGCGACCGCCATAATCGACGTTCGGGGGGTAACGATGATCGATGTTTTGAATAGCGAGTTCGCCGAGGCCTACAACGACGCGCCCAGCACGTCGACCGAGAGCATCACGGACGATCTTCTGACTGAGAATCTCGACCGATTGAAAGTAAAAAAACCGGTCTGCGTCTCACCGACGGCGAACGTCGAGGAGGTGATCATCGGTATGGGGGAGCGCAACCATGGTTGCGTGCTGGTGAAGGAAGGGGAGCAGCTGGTCGGCATCTTCACCGAGCGCGACGTCGTCCGTCGCGTCGTCGGGAAGGTCGATCTCAAGACCACGACCGTCGCGCAGGTCATGACGCCGGATCCGGAGGCCGTCATGTTCCACGACACCCTGGCGCACGCGCTCAACAAGATGACGGTCGGCGGCTTCCGCCACGTCCCGCTGGTCGACAATCAGCATCGCCCGGTCGGCGTGGTCTCGGTGAAAGACATCATCAATCTGATCGTCGAGCACTTCCCGCGGAGCGTGCTCAACGTGGCGCCCGATCCGGTCGTGCGCAATCCGGATCAGATCGGCGGCGCCGGCTAGAAGCGTGTAGCGCGTAGCGCTACCGCGAGCCCGGTCCGGGTCCCGGTCCCGGTCCCGGTCCCGGTCGCGATCATGCAGCCCGGCGTGCGTTCATCGACTTGATGAGGCGCGTGAGCCTCTCGACAACGCGCTTGAGCTTGGCTCTGGCGGCTTGGACCTTCTGCTCGTTGGGGAGTCGGCGCCTCGAGCAGGTGTGGAGTGAGGCGGCGCTTTCGGTGCCAGAGCGAAGTGCCATCCGGTAGAAGCGAGCCTTCTCAGGTGGATTGAACTCTCCGGCGCCCTCGGCGGTGTTGTTCACGATGGAATCGGATGCCCGCCGAAGCTGATCGCGGACGTGAGCGTGACCGGGTTGCAGTTCTTGTGCGATCTCTTCAGCGATGTCGGCCTACTCGACGGCGAGCTGGTAGACCTCGAGCTTCTCGTGATCGAAAGTGACCATGCAAGCTAGCTTGCGGTAGCTCGTCCACTTTGACCAGCAGAAGTTCTTGGAGGTCGTTTCGTCTGGAATCGATCGTTGGGCGGATCGACTTCGACGCCTGGACTTGATCCCATGGTTTCGTGGCGCAGCAAGACCGTTCTTGGACTCCGAGACAATCGTTCTAGCTCCCGCCGTCCCCTCTCGAGTGGCTCCCAGAAAATCATCTCGCGTACTTCGTCTTGGACGTCGTCGATGAGGTAGAGCTGAGCGCGATCGACACCTCGCTCGCTCGCAAGCGAATGCGAGACAAGTTGCAAACGCGCGACGGCAAGGCGGTCTACCCCCGCAGGAAGAGTATCGTCGAACCGGCGCTCGGACAGATTAAAGCGGCACGAGGATTCCGCCGGTTCTTGCTACGCTCCTTCTTCAAGGTACGAGCCGAGGGGACGCTCGTCTGCCTCACCCACAACCTGCTCAAGCTCTACCGATCGAAGCTCGCGACCGTCGCGAGCGTCTGACTCAAGGCAGCCATCTTCAGATCGGGACCCGGACCGGGACCGGGACCCGGACCGGGGTCGCGTGAGCGCTTACGCGCTACACGCTCCTAGCGAAGCTGGGGCCCGACCGATTGAATCAGATCGGTCAGGCGAAAGAGGAAGTCGTTGGCGGTCCGGCCGTCGATGACGCGGTGATCGTACGAGAGCGCCGCGTACATCATCGGCCGCACCACGATGACGTCCTCGCCGTCGATCTCGCGCACGACGGGCCGCTTCACCGCTGCGCCCACCCGGAGGATGGCGACCTCCGGCTGGCGGATGATCGAGACGCCGAAGAGGTTCCCGCGCCGTCCCGGGTTGCTGACGGTGAAGGAGCCGCCCGCCACGTCGTCGGGCGTGAGCCGCCCCTGGCGCGCCCGCTCGGCAAGCTCGTGGATCCGGCGCGCCAGGCCGAGGAGACCGAGCTCGTCGGCGCGGTGGACCACCGGGACCACCAGGCCCTCCGCGGTGTCGACCGCGACGCCGATGTTCTTCTCACGGCGCACGATCAGCGATCGCTCCTTCACGGTGGCGTTGAGCTGCGGGTGCTCGCCGAGCGCGCGGGCGACGGCGGCGACCACGTAGGGAAGGAAGGTCAGCTCCACGCCGCTCTTCTGTGCGATCGGCCGGTCGGCGGCGCGCGCGCGCTCGACGTGGCCCAGATCGATCTCGGCCACGGCGAAGACGTGCGCCGAGGTCTTCAGGCTGAACAGCATGTGCTCCGCGATCTGCTGGCGGCGCCGCGAGAACGGGATGACCTCGTCGCCCGGGACCGGCCGGTAGGGCGGCGGGCGGAACGCGATCTCCTGTCGGGGCAGCTCGGTGGGGAAGGGCGTGGCGTCGGGGGTGGCGAGCGGCGGCGGCACGCTGGCGTTGGTGCCCCGCGTCTCGAGCGCCTTCAGCACGTCGTCGCGGGTGACGCGCCCGCCCTTGCCGCTGCCGTGCAGGGCGAACAGATCGATCTGATGCTCCCGCGCCAGCCGGCGCACCGTCGGCGAGCTCCGGATGGGCCCGCGCGGCGCCAGCCGATGGACGGGGAGCCGCCCCCCCGGTGCGGCGACCTCCGGGCCTCCGCCGCCCAGGCGCAGGATTGGGCGGCCCACCTCGACGGTGTCGCCCTCGGCGACCAGCTGCTCGGCGACCACGCCGTCGGCCGGAGAGGGGATCTCGCTGGTGGCCTTGTCCGTCTCGACCTCGGCGAGGATTTGTCCGCGGGTCACGCGCTCGCCGGTCTGCACGCGCCAGCGGACCAGCGTGCCCTCGACGATGCTCTCGCCGAGCCGCGGCATGACCACCGTGCTTCGATCGAGCGCACCGTCGCTCATGTCGCGCCGATAGCATGAAAGACGACGTCTTGACCCGATTGAATGCGCCGCGGAAGATGCCGCGCGGTTGAACCACTCGGCCGCCTTCCCGCCACCTCCGGCACCGCCGTCCTCCACGCCGCCCGCCCTGGGCGTGGGCCTCGTGCATCCCGAACCGGCGGTGCAGCGGGCGTTGTTCGAGCTGATGCTCCGCTCCCGGCGCATCGAGGAGCGGACGGTCGAGCTCTACCGCCAGGGCGCGATCACCGGAGGCTGCTACACGGGCATCGGGAACGAGGCCACCAGCGTGGCGGCCGCGCTCGCGTTGACGAAGCAGGACGTGCTGCTTCCGACTCACCGCGACATGGGCACCCACCTGGTGTTCGGCCACTCGCCCCTCGAGATCATGCGGCAGTACTTCAAGCGGGAGGGCTGCCAGACCGGCGGCAAGGACTCGAGCCTGCACATGGGGCGGCCGGGGACGAACCTGATCGGCCACATCTCTCCGCTGGCCCACAACCTGCCGCTGGCGTGCGGCGTGGCGCTGGCGGAGCGCCAGCTGGGGCGCGACTCGGTGGTGCTGGCGACCGTCGGGGAGGGCGCCAGCTCGCTCGGCGACTTCCACGAGTCGCTGAACTTCGCGGCGGTGCAGCGGCTCCCGATCATCTTCGTCATCGTCAACAACCAGTACGCCTATTCGACGCCGCGAACGATCCAGTATGCGTCGGTGAAGCTGGCCGATCGCGCCATCGGCTACGGCATGACCGGCGAGCAGATCGACGGCACCGACGCGCTGCTGGTCCATCGGGCCGCGTCGGCGGCGGCCGAGCGTGCCCGCGCGGGCGAGGGCCCCGCGCTGATCGAGTCGGTGACCATGCGGATGCGCGGCCACTCCGAGCACGACGACTTCAAGTACGTGCCGAAGACGCTGCTCGACCGCTGGCGGGTCTGGGATCCGGTGGAGCGGATGCGCGCGCACCTGATCGCGAACGCGATCGCCTCCGAGGCCGACCTGGCCGCGACCGGCGCCGCCATCGACGCCGAGATCGATCAGGCCGTCGAGACGGCGCTGGCCGAGCCGCCGCCCGCTCCCGAGACCGCGGGCGAGGGCGTCTACACCGCCTGGGATCCGGCGTGGACCGTGCCGAACAGCGGCGACGACTGGAGCCCGCGATGACCACCACCTACCTGGAGGCGATCCGCGAGGCGCTCGCCGAGGAGATGCGCGCGGACGATCGGGTGTTCTGCGTCGGGGAGGACATCGGACACTTCGGCGGTGCGTTCAAGGTGACGGCAGGGCTGATCGATGAGTTTGGACCCGAGCGCGTCGTCGACACGCCGATCGCCGAGTCCTTGATCAGCGGCGTCGCGATCGGAGCGGCGCTCCGCGGGCTGCGTCCGGTGGCGGAGATGCAGTTCGCCGACTTCGTGACCTCCGGTTTCTCGCAGCTGATCCACAACGCGGCCACCTTCCACTACCGGCTCGGGATCTCGGTCCCGATGGTGGTGCGCCTCCCCGCTGGCGGCGGCGTCGGCGGCGGTCCCTTCCACTCGAGGAACCCGGAGGCCTGGTTCGCGCACACGCCCGGGCTCAAGGTGGTGGTGCCGGCCTCCCCCTTCGACGCCAAGGCGCTCATGAAGGCCGCGATCCGCGATCCCGATCCGGTGATCTACCTCGAGCAGAAGTTCCTGTACCGGCGGGAGAAGGAGGCGCTCGGCGAGGTCGACGCGATCCCGTTCGGACAGGCGCGCCGGATCCGCCCGGGCCGGCACGCCACCGTGATCGCGTATGGCAACGGCGTCCCGATGGCCCGCGACGCCGCGATCGCGGTCGAGGCGGACGGCTTCGACGTGGAGGTGCTCGATCTCCGCACGCTGGTGCCGTGGGACTGGCAGGCCGTGATGACCTCGGTCGCCAAGACCGGCCGGGTGCTGATCGTCAGTGAGGCGACCCGCACCGCTGGGTTCGCCTCGGAGGTGGCGGCGAGCATCGCCGATCTCGTGTTCGACGAGCTCGATGCGCCGATCCGCCGCGTCACCGCGCTCGATTCACCGGTTCCGGCGGAGGAGGGGCTCGAGGCCTACTTCCGTCCCAACGCGGCCAAGGTCGAGAAGGCGCTACGGGCATTGATGGCTTACTGAGATTGCGGATAGCGTGCGCTCATGAAGCTCACCGATCGCATCGCGCTCGCGATCGACTTCTCCGAACCCTCGAAGGTCGCGGCGCGGGCGGCGTTCAAGTTCGCTCGCCTGACCGGCGCCGGCAGGCTGACGATGATCCACGCGGTCCGTCCGGTGGTCCTGCCGGCCGGCACGCAGCCGAAGGTCCGTGAGCGGCTCGAGCAGCTCCGCGCGCGCATCCACCAGGCCGCGGACTCCCAGCTCGAGGCCCTCTGCTCGGAGCTGGCTGCGCCCCCCGAGCTCGTGATCGATCACCGGATCGTCGAGGGCCACCCGGCCGAGGTGATCCCGAGGGTCGCGACCGAGATGCAAGCCAGCTTGCTCTTGATCGGATCGCACTCCCGGCGCGGCGTGCGGCGGTGGCTGACCGGTAGCATCGCCGAGACCCTCCTCGAGCACACCGCCATCCCGACGCTCGTGCTGCTGACGGGCGACGACGGCGTCCCGCCCGACGCCGAGATCGACGACATCCGCCACGTGCTGATCGCCATCGACGATGCCGACCAGGGCGAGCCCACCGCGCGCGCCGGTTTCGCGCTGGCGCGGAGCTTCCAGCACGCGAAGCCGAAGGTGGTGCTCCTGCACGTCGTCGAGGGGACCGGCATCGAGACCCTCGCCGAGGACGATCCTGCGGTGGCCGAGTACGCGCAGGTGCTCGAAGACGCGGGCCGAGGCGCGGTGGAGGCGCTGGCCGCCCGCTGCGACAGCGGCGGCCTCGACGTCGCGGTGGAGGTCCACCACGGGGTCGCCGACGAGGTGATCCTGGAGACCGCCCGGCGCCTGCCGGCCCGCCTGGTGGTGGTGGGGACACAAGGACGCGGTCTCGCCAGCTCGATCCTGAGCCTCGGATCGACCGCGATGTACGTGGTCCGGCACTCGGATGTCTCCGTGCTGGTGGTCCCCCACCCCGAGGGGTGAAGGTGGCCTCCGAGCACGATCTCTCGATGATGCGGCGGGCGCTGGAGCTCGCGCAGATGGCGGCCGATCTCGACGAGGTCCCGGTGGGGGCGGTGATCGTCGTGGGCGGCGAGATTGTGGCGGAGGGCCACAACGACCGGGAGCGCGCCCGGGACCCCACGGCGCACGCCGAGCTCCTGGCCATCGCGCGCGCCGCCCGGAAGCTCGATCGTTGGCGGCTCTCTGGCGCCACGCTCTACGTGACGCTCGAGCCCTGCGCGATGTGCGCCGGGGCGCTGGTCAATGCGAGGATCGATCGCCTCGTCTACGGCGCCGACGATCCCCGGGCCGGCGCGGTGCGCACGCTGTTCTCGATCGCCGACGATGCGCGGCTCAACCACCGCGTGGTGATCGAGTCGGGCGTGCTCGCCGACGCGTGCGGCGAGCTTCTCCGTTCGTTCTTCAAGTCAAAGCGAAAGTGAGCGGAGAGAGCGGGATTCGAACCCGCGGTGCCTTGCGAGCACACACGATTTCCAGTCGTGCACCTTCAGCCACTCGGCCATCTCTCCTGATCCGGTGATCGGCGCGGTTTCTCCAACATTCTCGCCCCGCTTGGCAAGAACTCAGCGCGCTTCGGAGAGATGCGCTTGCCTCGCTGGCTCAAACCTGGCAATGCTCGGGCCGGTCGTCGAGGGTCCTACGCAACGTGCGGCCCTGAACCCCCCCAGGTCCGGAAGGAAGCAAGGGTAGGGGCTTAGCACGTGTGTTGTAGGGTGCCCTTGCCGACCATTTTGGAAAATGGCCTACGTTGTCCTCGCCCGTAAGTGGCGGCCGCAGCAGTTCGCCGACGTCCTCGGGCAGGAGCATGTCACCCAGACCCTGACCCACGCGATCGGCGCCGATCGCATCGCCCACGCGTTCCTCTTCTCCGGCCCCCGGGGCTCGGGAAAGACCTCCGCAGCCCGGATCCTGGCCAAGGCGCTCTGCTGCCTCCGGGACGGCAAGCCGACCCCGTCGCCCTGCGGCGAGTGCGCCCAGTGCCTCGAGATCACGGAAGGGCGCTCCACCGACGTCTTCGAGATCGACGCGGCCTCCCATACCGGCGTCGACAACGTCCGGGACATCATCGACAACGTCCGCTACCTCCCGAGCTCCGCGCGCTTCAAGATCTACGTGATCGACGAGGTGCACATGCTCTCCACCGGCGCGTTCAACGCGCTGCTCAAGACGCTGGAGGAGCCCCCACCGCACGTGAAGTTCGTGCTCGCGACCACCGACGTCCACAAGGTGCCGGTCACGATCCTCTGCCGCTGCCAGCGGTACGACTTCCGGCGCATCCCCTCGGCCCGGATCGCGGCCCGGCTCTCCGAGATCCTGAAGGCCGAAGGGATTGCCCACGATCCCTCCTCGCTCCTCTTGGTGGCGCGCGAGGCCGAGGGCTCGATGCGGGACGCCCAGTCGCTGCTGGAGCAGGTGCTCGCGTACTCTGCGGGCCAGAGCCTCGACTCGACGCTGGTGCGCGAGGCGCTCGGCGTGGTCGACGGCGCGCTGATCGCGTCCGCCTTCGAGGCCCTCCTGCACCGGCGGCCCGCGCTGGCGCTCGACGCCATCGGCGCGGTGCATCACCGGGGCCTCGACCAGAAGCGCTTCGCCGACGCGCTGGTGGAGCACGCGCGGGACCTGATGGTCGCCAAGCTGGTGCCTGATCCGAGCGCCGCGCTCGATCGACCGAAGGACGAGATCGCGCAGCTGGTCGATCAGGCGAAGGCGGTGCCGGCCCGCGATCTCGAGCGGCTCTTCACCGAGCTGACCCGGATCGTCGAGGAGGTCGGTCGGTCGCCCCACCCCCGCTTCACGCTCGAGGTCGGGCTGGCGTCGCTGGCCGACGAGCCCCCGCGCATCTCGCTGGAGTCGCTGCTCGAGAAGCTCTCGCAGGTGGAGTCGCTGCTCGAGGGCAAAGGCCCGAAGGGCACCCCACCGCCGGCCTCGGGGGGCGATCGCGGGCGTTCGGCCCCGGCGCGTCCCGCCGCGGCCCCGCCGGCGTCCCCGCGCGCCGACGGGCCGCGGGACTTCGCCGCGCTGGTGGACTTGGTGAAAAAACGGCGGCCCGCGCTGGCTGCGACCCTGAGCCAGGTCCGCCCGCTCGCCTTCTCCGGCGCCGGTGTCAACCTGGGTTGCGAGACCGCGTTCGACGAGAAGAAGCTCAACGAGCGAGAAACCCACGACTATCTGGAGGGAATCCTGGAGGAGTTCTTCGAACGCCGGGTCCCGCTCACGATCCGCCGCAATGCCAAGGGGGCTGGCGCGAACGAACCCGAGAAGCGCACACTGGCAGAGGTCGACGACGAGAAGCGGCAAGCTCGAGTGAGCGCGAAAGAACAAGCGGCGCGAGAAGCGCCGGCGGTCCGCGCGATCCAGGACAAGCTCGGCGGTGAGATCGCCGACGTCCGAGTGATCGACGAAGGTTGAGCGAGGTTCACGGCATGAACATTCAAGAGATGATGCGCCAGGCTCAGCGCATGCAGAAAAAGCTGGAGCAGATCCGCGAGGAGGCCGGCAACAAGACGGTCGAGGGGACCTCCGGCGGCGGAATGGTCGTGGTGGTCGCGAACGGACGCAACGAGATCATCTCGGTGAAGATCGAGAAAGAGGTCGTCAACCCCGACGACGTCGAGATGCTCCAGGATCTGATCGTGGCGGCGACCAACCAGGCGATGCAGCGGGCGAACGAGCTGATGCAGCGGGAGCTCGCCGCGGTGACCGGTGGGATGCCCATCCCCGGCCTGATCTGAGCCTCGCGCATGGACAAGCGGGTCGATCCGATCGCTCGGCTGATCCAGGCGCTCGGCCGCCTCCCTGGGATCGGGGAGAAGTCGGCCACGCGTCTCTCGTTTCACATCCTCCGCGCCGGGCCCGACTACGCCAAGGATCTGGCCGACGCCCTCCTCGAGGCGACGCAGCGCGTGCATCTCTGCCGGCGCTGCATGAACCTCACCGACCGTGAGGTCTGCGGGGTCTGCGAGGATCAACGGCGGGAGCAGTCGGTCCTCTGCATCGTGGAGAACGTGCAGGATCTCCGCGCCATCGATCGGAGCCACGAGTATCGCGGCCTCTACCACGTGCTGCACGGGACGCTGGCGCCGCTCGAAGGTGTCGGGCCCGACGAGCTCAAGATCAAGGAGCTCTTGGTGCGGCTCGGAGACGAGTCCTCGGCGATCAAGGAGGTCATCGTCGCCACCAACCCGAGCGTGGAGGGCGAGGCCACCGCGCTCTATCTGCAGAAGCTCCTCCGCCCCATGGGCTTCCGGATCACGCGCATCGCCTCGGGCCTGCCGATCGGCGGGGATTTCGAGTACGCCGACCCCGCGACGATCTCGCAGGCGCTCTCGGGCCGCCGCGAGATGTGATCGCAGGCTCAGGGCGTGCGCAGGGACTCGAGCAGCTTCCGCAGCCAGGTCACGACGCCGCCCTCGGAGAGCAGTCGGAGCTCCCCGGCGTCGAACCAGACCCCCAGGCAGCGGGGACAGATCTCGAGCGAGGCCGGCTGGGCCGGCACCCCGTAGGCGGCCAGGCCGATCCGACACGTGGGGCACGAGCCGACCAGGCGATCGAGCGGCGCCTGCTGGAACTGCTGGCCGGGGAGCATCGTCTCCTGCTCGGTGGCGTGGCCGATGATCCGATCGAGCTCCCCGTGGTCGAGCCAGACGCCACGGCAGCTGGCGCAGCGATCGACGATCAGGCCGTCGAGGAAGAGCGCAGAGAACTCCCCGCCGCACTTACCGCAGCGCTCGGCCACGGACAGCGAGATCTCGGTGGGCGCGCGCTCCTCCCCGTGCTGCTCACCGGGGCGCTCGAGCGAAAGGTCGCCCGAGTCGTCGCTGTTCGAATCGGCGAGCGCGGCGCCCGGCTGCAGCATCAACCGGAGCCGCTCCATGGGCAGGCGGCGCTCACTCCGCTTCTCCACGTACTCCACCAGCTCGGCGCGCATCTCGTAGGCGCTCTGGTAGCGCTGCTCGGCGTCGGGGTGCGTCGCCTTCAGGATGATGCGATCGATCTCGGGATCGCCGCCGAACCGCTTGAGCGTCGGAGAGGCGGGCCGTCCCGCCATGATCCGCGCCAGCACCTGGTTCGCCGTCCCGCGTCCGAACGGCAGGTCGCCCTGCAGCGCCTCGTACATGACGACACCCAAGGAAAAGAGATCGGCGCGGACGTCGATCAGGTGTCCCTTGAGCTGCTCGGGTGGCATGTAGCGGACCTTCCCGAAGATCATGTTGCCCTCCATCGAGGGCACCGAGCTGGACTCGGGGACCCACTTGGCCAGGCCGAAGTCGAGGACCTTCACGGCGCCGCTCCGCGCGATCACGATGTTCTCCGGCGACATGTCGCGGTGGATGATCGGAGTCCCGCCGACCGGCCCGCCGCGGTGGGCCTCAGCCAGGGCGGACAGCACCTCGATGATCACGGCGGCGATGGTGACGGGCTCGAGCGGATGGCCCGAGAGCGAGGCCCGTCGCTGGAGGCGTTTGAGATCGACGCCGTCGACGTACTCCATCACCATCCAGAGCTCGTCCTCGGCGTGGCCGACGTCGAAGATGTGGACGATGTTCGGGTGGTTGAGGAACGAGCCCAGCCGCGCCTCGTTGAGGAAGAGGGTGACGTAGGCCGAGTCTCGAGCGAGCTCGGGTCGGATCCGCTTGAGCGCGACGCGCTTCGCGAAGCCGGCGATGCCGGTGTGCTCCGCCAGATAGATCTCTCCCATGCCGCCGGAGGCCAGGGAGCGGATCAGGAGGTAGCGCCCGAGGCGTTCCATCCGATCCGCTACCAGTAATACGGGGCGGCCCGGAAGCAAAGTTATGATATGTGCGCTGTCACCGGTCCCAGTCCGGGCCGGCGATGGTAAGAAGCGTCGTGCGCGCGCTGCTCCTCCTTCCGGTCGCGTTCAGCGCCGCCTGTGGCACCTACTCGAACCACCTCACCGCGCGCGCCACGCCGCCGGGAGCGGTCGATTTGGGCATCGACGTCGACGTGGTGGCCACCGAACGCGGGACGATGAAGCGCTCGGTGCTCCCGAACCCCGACGTGATGGTCCGGGTGGGGCTCGCCGACGGCTTCGACCTCGGCGCCAAGATCAACTTTCTGGGCGCCGAGCTCTCCTCCCGGATCGGCCTCATTCAGGGCGACGTCGATTTGGCGCTCGCGCCCGGATTCGGGTTCACGTTCGCCGAGCGGACCAGCGAGGACACCGAGGCCTTGGTCTTCACCGGCAAGATCCCGCTCCTGGTCGGCGTTCATCTGGGCGACATCGTCACGCTGGTGGGCGGGTTCAACGGCATCTTTCACGTCACGGCCGGCTCGAACGACTCCGACAACTCCGACGTCATCCTGTATCCGGGTGGTACGTTCGGCGTGGACCTTCAGCTCGCGCACATCATCGCGATTTTCCCGGAGGTGAACGTTCACGTGCCCTATCACGTGAATCTCGAGCGCTGGCGGAAGGTCAACTTTCAGGCCGGTTTGGGCGTCCGCCTGACGTTCGGAGGAGATTAGGCTACTGTCCGGGGCTGTGGACGAGCGCTCCGAGGTCGACAGTGACTTTCGTGCGCTGATCGAGGGCAGCCCGGACGGCGTGATCGTGCTGCAGGATGGGCGCTACGCCTACGTCAATCCCGCCTTCGCTGCGCTCGTGGATCGGACCGTCGAATCCATGTTGGGGACGCCCTTGCTCGACGACGTCGACGCCGGCGATCGCACCGCGCTGGAGCAGCGGCTGGCGTCGCACGAGAACGAGGACGAGCTCGGAGACTTCCGGCTGACGCGGACCGACGGAGAGCGCGTGACGGTCCAGCTCCGGCCCGTGGCGGTGGAGCGGTTCCAGGGAGAGCCGTGCACCGTGCTGATGGCGCGCGACGTGACCGAGCGGCGGAGGTTGCAGGCGCGGTTGCTCTTGATCGATCGCTTGATGTCCGTCGGTGCGCTCGCTGCCGGCGTGGCCCACGAGATCAACAACCCGCTCTCCTACGTCATGGGCAACCTGGCGTTCATGCGCGAGGAGCTCGAAGGGATCGCCGACGATCTCCCGGAGCCGATCCGCGGAGACATGGTCGAGGCGGTCCAGGAAGCGGCCGAGGGTGCCGAGCGGGTCCGGTCGATCGTGCGCAATCTCCAGGCGTTCTCGCGGGCCGATCAGGAGGGCACCTCTCCGATCGACGTCAACCGCACCATCGATGCCGCGATCGGGATGGCGTGGATCGAGATCCGGCACCGCGCGCACCTCGTGAAGGATCTCGGCCCCGAGCTGCCGCCCGTGCTGGCGAGCGAGGCGCGCCTGGGTCAGGTGGTCCTCAACCTGCTGCTCAACGCGGCCCACGCGCTGCCTGAGGGCGAGGCGGAGAAGAATCGGATCGCGATCCGCACCGCGTTCGAGGTGGAGACCAACGAGGTGCTGATGGAGATCTCCGACACGGGCCCGGGCATCCCGCCGGAGATCGTCGATCGCGTGTTCGACACGTTCTTCACCACCAAGCCCATCGGCATCGGCACCGGGCTCGGCCTGTCGATCGTGCACAGCATCGTCACGGCCATGGGCGGTCGGATCGGCGTGGAGAGCCGGCTGGGCGAGGGGACCACCTTCCGGGTGCTCCTCCCGGTGGCGCCGGACGAGGAGGACGACGAGGTCGACCCACGCCCGGAGGTGGTCGGCTTTCGCGCGGGCCTGCGCGGCCACGTGCTCGTGATCGACGACGAGCCTCTGATCGCCAACTCGCTCCGCCGCGCGCTCAAGCATCACACCGTCACGGTGGTACGGAGCGGTCGTCGCGCGATCGAGACCATGGAGAAGGGCGAGGACTTCGATCTGATCTTCTGTGACCTGATGATGCCCGACCTGACCGGGATGGACGTCTACGCCTGGGTCAGGGAGCACCAGCCCGGTGTGGAGAATCGGATCGTGTTCATGACCGGCGGCATCTTCACCCCGCGGGCCCAAGCCTTTCTCCACGACGTGAAGAACCATCGGATCCAGAAGCCCTTCGATCTGGATCGGATCCGTAGCTTCGTGGACACCACCATCGCCGGCGGGCGGGTCGAGACCGGCGACCTGCCGTAGGGCCATCCGTGCGGGTCGTCGTCCTCGCGTTGATCGGCAGCTGTGCCGCGCCCCCGATGGCCCCGGTGGCGCCGCCCCCTCCGGCGCGTCCGCGCGGCTGGATCGGACCCGACCCCTCCGTCGGTCTCGGGGGACGCGAGCGGCCGGTGGCGCCACCCCCACCCGTCGCGCGGATCGCGCCGCCCCATCCCCACAATGCGCGCTCGGCGCTGGGCGTGACCCTCCGGCCGGTCGGGTACGCCGACACCAGCGCGCCGTTCGCCAACCTGCTCGCGATGGGCGTGCCCTGGGTCTCGCGCTCGGCGGATCAGTGGGACGACGGTCGCCCGCTGGCGCAGAGCCCCGAGGGATGGATCACCCGGCTCGAGCGGGGCCAGGCCGCCTCTGCGCTGGTGCCCACCGGGCTGGGAGGCCGGCTGGTGCTGACCTTCGCCGGCGAAGGCACCGTCACGATCGAGAACGCTCTCAGGATCGTGGAGTCGACGAAGAACCGGATCGTGTTCGAGGCGAAGCCGCGGACCGAGGTCGTCGTCAACGTGGCGGCGGTGGACGAGCGATCGCCGCCCACGCAGATCGCGGTGGTCCCGGCGGCCCTCGAGACCAAGGGTGCGGACCGGCCGACGTTTCACCCGCTCTTCCTGGAGCGGCTCGGATCCTTCAAGGTCATCCGCCCCGTCGGCTGGGCGCGCATCGACGGCTCACCGGTGGCGCGCTGGGAGGATCGCACGAGGCCGGAGGCGGTCTTTCAGTCGAGCCCGTCGGGAGTGGCGTACGAGTACCAGATCGAGCTGGCGAACCTCCTCGGCGCCGATTCTCTGGCTCTCCGTCCCACACCTGGCCGACGACGACTTCGTGCGGCGTCTGGCCCAGCTGACGCTCGAGACGCTCCGCCCGGAGGGCCGGGTCTTCGTCGAGTGGTCCGACGAGGTCTGGCGGGACCTGCCCTCGCGGCCCCAGAGCGACGACGCCCGCGGGAAGGGGCCGGTCCAGGCCGAGCGAAGCGCGGCGGTCTTCCGGATCTTCGGCGAGGTGTTCCGGGATCGAAGCCGGTTGGTCCGGGTGATCGCGAGCGAGTCGGGCAACGTCGCGGCGCACCGCGCGCTGCTCGCCGCCGCCGGGCTCAAGAGTCTCACCGACGCGCTCGCGATCGCGCCGCACTTCGGGGCCGAGCTCGCCGAGCCGAGCCGGCGCGAGTGGTTGTCGCAGGCCAAGGTCGAGGAGATCCTCGATCTCCTGGAGAAGACGAGCCTCCCGGCCACCGTGGCGCGGATCGGCGCCTCCGCCGACTTCGCGCGCAAGGCCAAGCTCGACCTGCTCGCCTACGGCGGAGGCCCCGTCCTCGACGGGCCTCCCGGCTTCGAGAACGATTGGGCGCTCGCGGAGAAGCTCGACGCCGTCCGGCGCCATCCGAAGATGAAGGTGCTGCTGATGGCGCTGCTCGACGCCTGGCGCACGGCCGGCGGTCAGACGTTCGTCTACGACGGGTTCGACGGACAGCCGGGTCGCTTCGGTCGATTCGGGCGCCCTCGAGTACCTCGATCAGTCGATCGACGAGGCGCCGCTGTTCGACGCCCTCGTCGAGTTCAACACCGCCCACCCGCGCTGGTGGTGATCACTGCTGGGCGACGAGCCGGCGGTACTTGATGCGCTTCGGTACCTCGGCGTCGGCGCCCAGGCGCTTCCTCCGGTCCTCGGCGTAGTCCGTGTACGTCCCGGGGAAGTAGTTGACGCGGCTGTCCCCCTCGAACGCGAGGATGTGCGTACAGATCCGATCCAGGAACCAGCGATCGTGGCTGATCACGACCACGCAGCCGGCGAACTTGAGGATCCCGTCCTCGAGCGCGCGCAGGGTGTCGACGTCGAGATCGTTCGTGGGCTCGTCGAGCAGCATGACGTTGCCACCGCTCTTGAGGAGCTTCGCCAGGTGCACCCGGTTGCGCTCGCCGCCCGAGAGATCCCCGACTCGCTTCTGCTGATCCGGGCCCTTGAAGTTGAACCCGCCCACGTACGCACGCGAGTTCACCGAGCGACCACCCAGGTCGATCGAGTCGTAGCCCTCCGAGATCTCCTCCCAGACGGTCTTGTCGGCGTCGAGGGCGTCGCGGTTCTGATCGACGTAGGCGAACTGAACGGTCTCGCCGATCTCGATCGTCCCGCCGTCCGGCTGCTCCTGGCCGGTGATCATCCGGAACAGCGTGGTCTTGCCGGCGCCGTTCGGGCCGATGATTCCCACGATCCCGGCGGGCGGCAGGATGAAGCTCAGATCGTCGAAGAGCAGCTTGTCGCCGTACGCCTTCTTGAGGCCCTTCGCCTCCACCACCTTGCTCCCCAGTCGCGGGCCCGGCGGGATGTAGATCTCGACGGCGTCGATCCGCTCGTTGTCGGCCTGCTGCCGCAGCTCCTCGTACGCCTTGAGCCGGGCCTTGCTCTTGGCCTGGCGCGCGCGCGGTGCCTGGCGGACCCAGTCGAGCTCCCGCTCGAGCGTGCGCTGGCGAGCGCTCTGCTGCTTCTCCTCGACCTCGAGGCGCTTCCGCTTCTGGTCGAGCCACGAGCTGTAGTTGCCCTTCCAGGGGATGCCGGAGCCGCGGTCGAGCTCCAGGATCCAGCCGGCGACATTGTCGAGGAAGTAGCGGTCGTGGGTGATGGCGACGACCGTCCCCGCGTACTCCCCGAGGTGGTGCTCGAGCCAGGCGACGCTCTCGGCGTCCAGGTGGTTCGTGGGCTCGTCGAGGAGCAAGAGGTCGGGCTTCTCGAGCAGCACCTTGCAGAGGGCCACGCGGCGTCGCTCGCCGCCCGAAAGGTGCGTGACGGCGGCGTCACCCGGGGGGCACCGGAGCGCGTCCATCGCCCGCTCGAGCATGGTGTCGAGCTCCCACGCGTTGACGGCGTCGATTCTGTCCTGGAGCTTGGCCTGCTTGTCGAGGAGCTTCTCCATCTCCTCGGGCGTCATGTCCTCCCCCAGCTTCATCGAGACCGTCTCGAACTCGGTGAGGAGGTCCCGCACCTCTTGGGCGCCCTCCTCGACGTTCTCCTTGACGGTCTTGCTCGGGTCGAGCTCGGGCTCCTGCGGTAGGAAGCCAACCTTGACGCCGCGCCCGGCCTTGGCCTCGCCGACGAACTCGGTCTCCGTGCCCGCCATGATCCGGAGGAGGGTGCTCTTGCCCGCGCCGTTGATGCCGAGCACGCCGATTTTGGCACCCGGTAAGAAGGCGAGCGTGATGTCCTTGATGACCTCCTTGCCTGGATAGGCCTTGCGGAGGTTTTGCATCGTGTAGACGAACTCTTGGGTCATGCCGATTGGGAGGCGATCTTGTGCGCCTTCTCAGGGTGGGTTGCAACGAGAAACGTTTGACCGGCATGGAGGCCGCGAGTAAGCGTCGAGCCCCTACGATGGCGAACTCCGGCTCAGGCGGTCTCAAGGCGATCCTCGACGAACGGAGTCAGAAGGCCAAGGATTTGGCGGCGCGCGGCTGGCCGTCCTACCCGAACGGCATGGCGCCGGCGCACACCACGGCGGACGTGAGGGATGCGCCCGGGGATGCACCGCCGGAGCCGGGCGACGGCGATCCCCGCTTCTCGGTGGGCGGCCGCCTCAAGTCGGCGCGACGAATGGGCAAGGTCATGTTCTGCGACCTGTGGGATCGGCGCGGCCGGATCCAGATCCAGATCCGGAAGGACCTGGTCGGCGAGACCACCTACGACAAGGTCAAGCTCCTCGACATCGGCGACATCGTGCTGGTCGAGGGCCCCCGCATGATCACCAAGACCAACGAGCTCACGCTCCAGGTACGGGAGATCCGGCTGGCCGCCAAGTCGATGTACCCGCTCCCCGATAAGCACGCCGGCATCGAGGACGTGGAGACGCGCTACCGCGAGCGCTACGTCGATCTGATCGCGACCGACAAGACGCGCGACACTTTCCTGAAGCGCACGCAGCTGATCCGCTACATCCGCCGCTTCCTCGACGACCGCGACTTCATGGAGGTCGAGACGCCGATGCTGCACGACCTGGTCGGCGGCGCCGCGGCCAAGCCGTTCATCACCCACCACAACGCGCTCGACATGGATCTGTACTGCCGGATCGCGCCCGAGCTGCACCTCAAGCGCCTGGTGGTGGGCGGCTTCGAGCGCGTCTACGAGATCGGAAGAAACTTCCGGAACGAGGGGTTGTCGACCAGGCACAATCCCGAATTCACCATGCTCGAGTTCTACTACGCGTGGGCGACGTACGAGACGCTGATGTCGCTCACCGAGGAGATGCTCCGGGGCGCCGCCCTCGAGCTCACGGGCGGCACCGCGGTGAAGTACGGCGAGCACGTGCTCGACTTCGGCAAGCCCTTCGCGCGCATCCCGGTGAAGGCCGGCCTCCTCCGGAAGGTCCCGGGCCTCGACCTCGCCGATCCCGACGCCCTCTGCCGCGCCGCCACCGACGCCGGCTTTCACCTCGACCGCAAGCACCCGGTGGGGAAGCTCCAGATGGAGCTGTTCGAGCACCTCTGGGAGGAGGACCTGATCCAGCCCACCTTCGTCACCGACTTCCCCGTGGAGGTCTCGCCGCTGGCGCGCCGGAAGGACTCGGATCCCTCCGTCACCGACCGCTTCGAGCTCTACATCGCGGGTCGCGAGACCGCGAACGCCTTCTCCGAGCTCAACGATCCCGAAGATCAGCGCGCCCGCTTCAAGGCGCAGGTCGCGGCCAAGGCGGCCGGCGATCAGGAGGCGATGGACTACGACGAGGACTACTGCCACGCGCTCGAGATCGGGATGCCGCCCACGGCGGGCGAGGGGCTCGGCATCGATCGCCTGGTCATGATCTTCACGGACTCACCGTCGATCCGAGACGTGATCCTCTTTCCGCAGATGCGGAAGGCTTAGGCCGCGGGAGTCGCGGTGGCCCGCCTCTGGCTCGGTCTCCAGCACGCGGCGATCGTCCTCATCGGACAGATCGTGCTGGCGCGTGCGCTCGAGCTCGTGCCCACGGGGACGCGCGCTCAGGGGACGGGCGCCTGCATCACCTCGCTCTTGATGGTGATCTCCGGCTTCATCCTGGGCGTCCGGGAGAAGCGCCGCCGCGGCCAGCTCTTCCAGGCGATCGACGAGTCCCCGCGGCTGGAGAAGGACGACGACCTCCGCCGCCGCGCGCTCCGCATGCTCGAGGAGGCGCTCGCCCCCTGGACCGCCGCGCCCTGGGCCCTGGTGTTCACCTCGGCGCTGGTGCTGGTGGTGCTCGGGCTGGTGGGCCCGCTCGGGCTGGTCGATCCGCTGCTGTCGCCGTCGGCCACCGGCGAAGGCGGGATCGCGCGCGCGCTCTGGGGCACCGATCTCCACGTTCTTCCCGGGCGCCATGCTGATCGGCATCGGCTCGGTGCTCGGCGTGAACAAGGGCCCCGGCACCGTCCGCTGGGCGTTCCTGGGCCTGGGCTTCTTTCTCTCCTCGTCGGTGCTCTTCGCGTACCTGGCCCGGTTCACCTCGTACGATCCGGCGGTGATCGCGTGGGTGACGGTGACCGGCGTCGGCACGGCCGCGTTCCTCACCGGCTTCTTCGTCTCCTGGGGACGGAAGCGGCTGGCCTTCGTCGAGCTGGCGATGATCGCGCTGATGGCGGGCTTCGTGCTCTATCTGGCGGCCGCCGTGGGGCCGCCCGAGTGGACGCGCTCCTCGAACCTCCCGGACGAGCAGGTGCTCCTGTCGCTGGCGGTCATGCCGGCGATGGGAATCATGGCGCTCCTCACCGTCGGCGGGAGCATCGGCTTCCTCCTCTTCGGCGGCGGCCGCTTCGATCCTGGCTTCCGGTTCGAGGCGCAGGTCGGCCTGCGCTATCTGAAGGCGCACCGGCGGGACGGTTTCGTCGGCATCGTCACCGTCATCGCCGTCGTCGGCGTCTGCCTGGGCGTGATGGCGCTGATCATCGTCCTGTCGATCATGAGCGGCTTCGAGGACGACCTGAAACACAAGATCCTCGGCGCGCACGCCCACATCGTGGTGGAGAAGCAGGGCAACGACTTCACCGAGTACGAGGACGTCAAGAAGCGCGTCCTCGGCATCGACGGGGTGAAGACCGCGGCCGCCTACGTGATGGGCGACGCCATGATCTCCACGGACATCGGCCTCTCGGGGACGCTGGTGAAGGGGGTCGATCCTGCCGATCGCCAGGCGACGGACGAGCTCCGGACCAACGTGGTGAAGGGCGACCTCGACTACCTCCTCGATCCCTCGCAGATCCCGGGTCAGTCCTCGTCGCTGTTCGAGTTTCCGCCGCCGACGCAGGTCAAGACCTCGAGCGAGGCCGGCGGGCAGCCCTTCGAGCTGGCGGTCCCGGTCATACGCGACAAGCCGGCCCGTGCCGAGCGGGTCCTCCCCGGGATCATCATCGGCCGCGAGCTGGCCCGCACGCTGCGCGCGTACGTGGGCGACACCGTCAAGCTGGTCTCGCCCATGTCCGAGGACATCGGACCGCTCGGTCCCACGCCCAAGCTCCGGCGCTTTCGGGTGGCCGGCATCTTCTACTCCGGCATGTACGAGTACGACGCCAAGTTCACGTACATCCAGATGAAGGAGGGCCAGCGCTTCTTCGGGCAGCGCCACAAGGCCAACGGCATCGAGATCAAGGTGACCGACGTCGACGAGACCAGCCGCATCGACGAGGAGATCAAGCGCGTCCTGGGCGGGTTCCCGTACACCGTCAAGGATTGGCGGTTCATGAACAAGGAGCTGTTCTCGGCGTTACTCCTGGAGAAGCTGGCCATGTTCATTGCGCTGGCGATGATCGTGATGGTCGCGTCGTTCCTGATCGTGGCCACGCTCGTGATGATCGTGCTCCAGCGCGGCAAGGAGATCGCAATCATGAAGTCGCTGGGGGCCAGCGACGCCTCCATCATGAAGATCTTCGTGTTCCAGGGGCTGATCGTCGGCGTCGGCGGCGCCGTGCTGGGCGTGATCTGCGGCGTGGTGATCTGCATGCTCCTCGAGCGCTTCGGCATCAAGCTCGACGAGAAGGTCTTCTACATCGAGAACCTCCCGGTCGTGATGGAGTGGGCCGAGGTGTCGGTGATCGCGACGGCCGCCATCATCATCAGCTACCTGGCGACGATCTACCCCGCCATGACGGCGGCCCAGCTCCGCCCGGTGCAGGGCCTCAGGGACGACTGACGTGGAGACGAACGGAAGGTCATTGGTCTCGATCCGAGGCCTCAAGAAGAACTACTGGCTCGAAGACCACGAGATCCAGGTGCTCAAGGGCATCGATCTCGACTTCGATCGCGGTGAGCGGATCTCGATCATCGGCCCCTCCGGGTCCGGCAAGTCGACGTTCCTCCACGTCCTCGGCACCCTCGACGTCCCGAGCGGCGGCCAGGTGAAGTTCGCCGGAGACAACATCTTCCTGAAGCCGCCGGCGGCGTTGGCGGCGTTCCGCAACCGCACGATCGGCTTCGTCTTCCAGTTCCACCACCTCCTGCCCGAGTTCACGGCGCTCGAGAACGTGGCCATGCCCGGCAACATCCAGCGCATGCCGCCGGCCGAGGCCGAGGGCAGGGCGGTCGAGATCCTGGAGACCGTGGGGCTCGGCCATCGGATCAACCACCGCCCCGGCGAGCTCTCGGGTGGCGAGCAGCAGCGTGTCGCCATCGCGCGGGCCCTCGTCCTGAAGCCCCAGCTCCTCCTGGCCGACGAGCCCACCGGCAACCTCGACGAGGCCTCCGCCGGCGGGATCCACGATCTCATCGACGAGATGAACCAGCGCACCGGGCTGACCGTGGTCCTGGTGACGCACAACTCGCATCTGGCCCAGCGCATGCCGCGCCAGCTGGTGATGAAGGACGGACGGCTGGCGCCCGTCGAATGACGAGACGCGCGCGTGCTGGTCGCGATCTGCTTCTTCCTCTCGGGCGCCGCTGCGCTGATCCTCCAGGTTCTCTGGACCCGGATGCTGGGTCACGTCTTCGGCGCCACCGCGCTCGCGATCTCGACCACGCTCTCGGTCTTCATGGGCGGCCTGGCGCTCGGCAGCCATCTCGGGGGCAAGCGGGCCCCCCGGCTCTCGCACCCGGTCCTGGCCTTCGCGCTGCTCGAGACCTCGATCGGCCTGTACGGCCTCCTGGTGCCGACGCTCCTCGGTCTGATGGGACCCCTGCAGGCGGCGCTCGCCCTCGATCTCGGTGACGCGCTCTGGGGCTACGCGCTGTTCCGCTTCCTCCTGGTGGCGCTGATCCTGATCGTGCCCACCACAGCGATGGGCGCCACGCTCCCGATCCTCGCCGAGGGCGTGGTGAAGAAGAGCGAGCACCTGGCCGGCAAGACCGGGCTCCTCTACGCCGCCAACACGTTCGGCGCGGTGGTGGGCTCGTTCGCCGCCGGCTTCGTCCTGATCCCGGACCTCGGCATCACCACCACGGTCTACCTGGCGGCCGGCATCGACCTCTTCGTGGCCGTCTCGATCCTGGTGCTCTTCAGGCTGGCGGGCGAATCAGCCCTGGTCCGCTCGCGACGGACGCAAACCGCGGACGATCGCCTCCGCGAGCTGGAGCCGGTGGAGCTGAAGCCGATCACACCGCTGCAATCCAGGTTGACGCTGCTGGTGTTCGCGCTCTCGGGCGCCGCTGCCATGGCCTTGGAGGTGCTCTGGTCCCGCGCCATCGGCATGACGATCGGCGCCAGCACCTACTCCTTCACGCTGATCCTGACCACGTTCCTGGTCGGCCTCGCCGTCGGCGCCCACGTGATCAGCCGGCGGGTCGACCGCATCACCGATCCGATCCGCTGGCTCGCCTGGACCGAGGTCCTGGTGGGCGGCCTCGCCGCCACCGCCTCGATGTTCATCGACAAGCTCCCCCTCTGGCTCCACGCCACCGCGCGCACCGCGGGGATCACGATGGGCCACATCTACGTGACCAACTTCCTGATCATCGCGGCGGTCACGCTCCCCTCCACGCTGGCGCTCGGCGGCGTGATGCCTCTGGTGATGCGCGTGCTGGCGCCCAGGGGCGTCGCCCACGCGGGCCCTCTGGTGGGGCGGGCCTACGCCGTCAACACCATGGGTGCGATCGCAGGGAGCTTCGCCGGCGGGTTCCTGATCCTGCCCCTGCTCGGCGTCGAGCACGGGCTGGAGGTGGCGGCCTTCCTGAGCGTCTCGCTGGGCGTCCTGCTGGCGGTGACGCTGCCCGAGCTGCGGCGGAACGTCCTCGCCACCGCCGCAGCGGCCCTGGCGCTGATCCTGTTCGCGCCGCGCTGGGACATGCAGTCGTGGACGGCCGGCCTGTTCCGCATGTACCTGGCGAAGAACGTCTACGCCGACGGCTGGGTGCCGAACGGCCGGATCCTCTATCACCGCGACGGCATCGCCACCTCGGTCACGATCGATCAGGCCGAGCCCAGCAAGAGCATCTCGCTCAAGGTCAACGGGAAGACGGACGCCAGCGACGTCGGAGACATGCCGACGCAGGTCCTCTCGGGCCTGCTCCCGATCTTCCTCCACCCCGGCACGCCCAAGGAGGTGCTGGTGATCGGCTACGGCTCGGGCGTCACCCCAGGCGCGGTGCTGCAGGCCCCGATCGCTCACCTCGACGTCGCCGAGATCGAGGCCGCCGTGCTCGAGGCCTCGAACCGGTTCTTCGTCCACGTGAACCACCGCCCCGCCGACGACCCGCGGACGCGGCTGGTCGTGGACGACGGCCGCAACTTCCTGCTCACACGCAACAAGACCTACGACGTCATCATCAGCGAGCCTTCGAATCCCTGGATGACCGGCGCCGCCAGCCTGTTCACGGTCGACTTCTTCCACATCGCCAAGCAGCGCCTCGCCGACGACGGCGTCTTCCTCCAGTGGCTACAGCTCTACGAGCTGTCCCCGACGAACATCTACGCGCTCATCCGCACCTTCAGCTCGGTGTTCGAGCACGTCTTCGTGTTCACCCCCGACCCGCGCAGCAACGACACGCTCCTGGTGGGCTCCCGGCGCCCGCTCCGCGTCGATCGCGATCGCATCCAGCGGTACTTCGGGGATCCGAAGCTCGCCGCCGAGCTGAAGCGCGCCAAGGTGAAGTCGCCCGACGACTTCCTTGGCCTCTTCCTCCTCGGCGACGACGAGATCCCGCAGTTCGTGGGCCCGGGGGCGCTCAACACCGACGACAACGCGCTGATCGAGTTCGCGGCCCCGAAGGATCTCCTCACCTACGCGACCGCCGATCCGCGCCTCCCGTTCCTCGACGCCGTCGAGGGCAAGCGCCTGGAGGTGGCGCCCCGGTACTTCTCCGGCTTCAGCTTCGACGCCGAGTCGCTGTCGCGCCTGGGCGTCCGTCTCCTCGAGCAGGGCCGGATGGACGATGCGGGAGCGTTCCTCGAGAAGGCGAAGAAGGAGGGCGCCGACGTCGCGCGTTCGCTGGCGATCCTCGGCTACATCCAGGAGGACGACGATCAACCGGTGGTGATGGCCACGGACGAGACCAAGGGCGACGAACGCTACGCCCGCTCCGCCTACGCGATGATGAACGGCCACGACAAGGACGCGCTCGCGCTGTTCGAGATGAACGAGGGCCTCGAGGACGTCAGCCTGGCGCACCGGTTCCTCTATGCGTTCCTGTGCTACCGCCAGGGCCGGTACGAGGACGCCGACTACCTGATGGACAAGATCATCGCGAACCCGGAGTTCGTGGAGCGCTATCCGCCGGTCAACTACTACGCGGGCAAGGTGGCGCTGTATCGCGATCGCTACGAGGAGGCCGCGGAGTGGTTCGGCCGCTTCTATGAGACCGAGCAGGCCCCGGCGCCGCCACCCATGCCCTGAACGGAGCGGGGCGGGCCGCGACGTTGACAGGCAGCGAACGGCCAACCGGATCATGGAGGTGTGGATTCGAGACTGTCACCGCGCGTCCTACTCGCGCTCACCGCCAGCCTCACCGCCTGCAAGAGCGTCGACCACGTGCGCTGGCTCGCCGAGAACACGATCCCGCTCCGCACGATCGTGCCTGAGGACGGAGAAGATCTCGGAGATCTCGAGCCGCTGCGGGGGATGATCGGCGACGCCCGCGTGGTCCTGCTCGGCGAGCCGAGCCACGTGGACGGCGGCGCGATCGAGGCGAACACACGCATCGTCAAGTTCCTCCACGAGCGCATGGGCTTCGACGTGTTCGCCCTCGAGTCCGACTTCTACGGCTGTTTCAAGGTGCAACAGAGGTTGCAAAAGGGTGACACCGAGCTCGCCACCTTCCAGCAGTGCGCGTTCGCCGTCTGGGGGAACAGCCGGGCTGCGCTGCCGCTCTGGCGCTACCTGGGCGCCTCGGCGGCGTCCGAGCGTCCGATCGAGCTCCTCGGCTTCGACTGCCAGCCGTCCAGCAAGGCGGCCACGAAGAACCTGGTCACGGACCTCGATCGGGTGCTCACGCTCGTCGACCCGCCGCTCCTCGACGAGGACACCCGAGCCCGCGTCTACGAGGCGATCGCGCGCCTCTCGACCTACGTGGCCCGAGCTCACGAGAAGCAGCGCGAGGGGGATTGGCAGGCGATTGGCGCGCTCGCCCGCGCCCTGGCGTCACCGAAGCTCGACGGCAAGCTGCCCGTCGAGGAGCGCGCGATGTTTCACCAGCTCGGCGCCAGCCTGGTGGCCGACGAGGCCTCGGAGTGGCTGTACCAGCTGGAGCCGCCGCCGACCGGAGACTACTTCCGGAGCTTCAACGCCCGCGACGCGCAGATGGCGGACAACCTCCTGTGGTGGATCAACCGGCGCCCCGGACGAAAGATCATCGTCTGGGCCGCCGCCGGTCACCTCGCGCGTGGCGGCGAGCTCCTGCGTCTGCACGATCCGGAGAGCGGCCACGTCTTCATGCCGATGGGTCAGGTGGTCGCGGAGCGGCTCCAGGAGCCAGCGCCCGTGATCGCGTTCTTCGCCTATCAGGGCACGCAGGGCCGGCCCGAGCACCCCCCGCAACCGAGCCCGCCGGCGCCTGAGGGGACGCTCGAGGCGCTGCTGGTCCATGCGGGGTCGAGCGCGGCATCCTCGACCTGCGGGCCGCGGATTGGCTCGCCATGCCGATGCCGACGACGTTCGGCGGCCGGGTGTTCTCGCTCCCGAAGGTGATCGACATCGCCGTCTTCAGCAAGACGTCGCACGCGAACGAGGGTCTCTGATCAAAGCCCGAACAGCCCCTTCTTCTTCTGCTTGCTCTTCCGCATGCCGGCGAGGCGGACCTCGCGCGTCGCGTCCTGATGGTTCGGATCGTACTCGAGCACCTTCTCGAAGTACTTCACGGCGAGATCCACCTTGCCGAGCGCCTTGTTGAGGTGGCCGAGGAAGAGATAGCCCGACGCGATGTTCGCGTCGTTCTTCATGATCGTCATGATCTTCCGCGTCGCCGCCTCACCCGCAGCCGTGGCGTCGCTCCCCTGCATCTTGGTCTCCAGCAGGTAGTCGACGTAGGCCGCGTAGATGCGGAACTCCTTGTCGTCCGGGTTGAGCGCGATCGCCTGGCGGAGGTGCTCGCTGGCCTCGTCGTACTTGCGCACCTTCACCAGGATCTCGGCCTTCTTGAAGAGCGTCTCGGCGTGGAGCGTGTTCTGCACGCGGACCAGATCGTCGGTGCCACCGGTCTCTCCGCGGTCGACCATCTGCTGGTACTCGAAGCGTTGATCCTCGGTCTCGATGGCTTGGAAGGCCTGGCTGATGAACGCGAAGACCTCGCGGCGGGCGTTCTTGAGCTGCTCGTGCGCCTGGGGCCTCAGCGTGTCGGGGTGGTATCGCTTCGCGAGGTCGGTGTACCGGGTGCGGACGTCCTCGTCGCTGCTCTTCTGCGTGATCTGGAAGAGATCGAGGTAGTCCTTCCGCCGCATCTCCTCGAGCGCTCGCTTGAGCTCCTCGGCCTCGACCACCTCGCGCCTGCTCTCCGCGTCCTCTCCGAACACGACGAAGCCGCACTCGGAGGCGAACCAGACGGCCCGCAGGACGGAGAGCCCGCGCTCCTCGGAGTCGTCGATCTCCTCGTGCAGCTGAGAGAGCGTCTTCACGCCGTTGACGGTGTTGAGCGTGCGGAGCTCCTTGGGCTTTAGCTTCATCGCTTCGATGGTGGCGCCCTCGACCTGCGACAGGATCACCGGGCAGCCTCTCCTCTCCTCGAGGAACGCGAGGAGCAGGTCGCGGCCGAGGCCGGCGCGGACCATGTCGAGCAGAATGCCGAGGCGGTCGAACCCGAGGGGCACGGCGGGGTTCGGAACCTCGGAGGCCTCGAAGCTGCGATTGAAGGCGCGCGTGAGCGCACGACCCAGCGTGAGCTTCGCCCACGCGATCAGCTTCTCGAAGTAGACGTGCGGCTGCACCACGCCGAGCGAGATCAGCGCGCCGCCCAGGTCCCCGCCCATCTCGGGCGCCCGCTGCAGCCCGCGCTCGATGGCCGCCTCGTCGCAGACCGACTCCTTCTGGAGGTAGGCGGCCAGCGAGAGGCCCTCGATGGTGGTTTCGACCCCGACGATCTTTCCATCTTTGTATGTGAGGGTGAGATCGCCTTCGGCGGAGGTCAGCTTCAGGTGACCGCTGACCTGGCCGATCGCGTTCTTGAGGAGCTGGCGCAGCAGCGGGCCGCCCTCCGCGTCGATCGGCAGGACCGCCGCGGGGGCCGGGGCGCTCCAGACGTCCTCGCCCCGGTTGAGCCGATCCTTGACGCCCTCGACGTGCGTGTAGAGCTCAGGCCACTGCGACAGCGCGAGGAAGGCGTCGCCGTCCTCGGAGATGGGTGTGGAGGCGTCGACCACGCGCGCGTCGTACAGGACCTCGATCGCCTTGAGCGGGAGCGGACCGACGGCCTCGCCCTCGACGTGTCTCAGAAACAGCTCCGCCGGGAGGGCCACCGGGGCGAATGATAAGGGATCTCCGTTCGACGCCCGAGGCCTCCTCTGAAATCGATCACACGTTGAATTTTTCTCCATCAGCACGAGTCGATAGAGGCGTGCGCGTCTTTCCCCCCAACACCAGGAAAACCCGCAGGATGGTCATGGGGATCGCGGTCTGGGCGGCCCTCTCGGTCAACGGGGCGGCCTCGGCCGACGAAAAGTCGGTCGTCGAGAAGCTCGAGCACGGTGAGGTCAACTGGACCGAGAAGACGGTCCTCGCCACCGGGAGCGGCGCGCCGAACCTCAAGCTGGCCAACGTCGCCCAGGTCCGGCTGGCCGCCGAGCGCGCGGCGAAGATCGACGCCTATCGCAACATTCTCGAGACGCTCAAGGGCGTGAAGGTCACCGCGCACACCTCGGGCGGCGATCAGCTCGAGAACAACCAGATCAAGACCCAGGTCGAGGGCATCATCCGCGGCTGTAAGACCGTCGACACCCGCTACTACTCGGACGGCGGCGTGGACGTCGTCCTCAAGTGCGCACTCGACGGCGGGCTGTCCACCGTCCTCGCGCCGGTGAAGGAGCACAAGGACGTCAACACCACCGGCGAGACCAAATACTCCGGTCTGATCATCGATGCGGTCGGGATCCGAGCCCAGCCCGCGCTCGCCCCCAAGGTCGTCACACCCGACGGGCAGGAGGTCTACTCGCGATCGATGGTGAATCCGAACGAGCTCCGCCTGCACGGCGCGGCCAGCTACACGCGCACGCTGGACGACGCCAAGCAGAACGAGCGCGTCGGAATGAACCCGTTGATCGTGAAGGCCACCGGTGTCGGAGACGTCGCGAGCGATGTCCAGATCTCGGCGGACGACGCGCAGAAGCTGAAGGCGCAGAACCTGACGTTTCTCGCCGAGGCGCGGGTCGTAATCGCGACGGACGGCCCCTAGGAAGGCGCCGGGAGGAAGCGATGAGGAAGCATGCGATTCTACTGACGTCCCTCGCCCTATTGGGGCCGGCGACCGCGCGTGCGGCGGAGGAGACGATCGAGGTCGAGGGCGTCGCCGCCGTCGTGAACGGCGACGTCGCCATCGCGCGGGACCGGGCCCTCGACGACGCCAAACGGAAGGCCGTCGAGCAGGTGGCGGGCGCCCAGATCTCGGCCGAGTCGATCACCGAGAACTTCCAGCTGGTGGAGGACAAGATCTATTCGCGGGCCGGCGGCTTCGTGAAGAACTACCAGATCGTCAACGAGCTCAAGGACTCGGACGGCGTCTATCGGGTGAAGATCAAGGCCACGGTCGACTCCAAGGCGATCGCCGACAACCTGGACCAGATCTTCCAGGAGAAGCCGCGCGTCATCGTCCTGGTGGCGGAGCAGAACGTGGGCTCCAAGGGCTTCAGCTACTGGTGGGGCAACTCGGGGTTCGTGTCCGACATGGACATCTTCCAGACGGCGCTGATCGGCCAGTGGCAGCCGAAGGGCTTCAAGTTCGTCGATCCCGCGCTGTTGCAGGACAAGTTGCAGGTGAAGGGTGCGATGCAGAAGGCGGGCCTCACGGACGCCGCGGTGGTGTCGATCGGCCGCGACGCCGACGCCGACATCGCGATCGTGGGCAAGGTCCTGGTCTCCGACGCCGGCAACGTCATGGACGGCGTGAAGATGCACTCGTTCCACGCGGTCGGCACCATGCGGGTCCTCAACATCGACACCGGAGAGATCGTGACGGTCGCCGAGGACACGGGCGTGGCGCCCCACGTCGATCCCAACCTGGGCGGGCGGGCCGCCATCAAGGTGCTGGCGCAGAAGCTGGCGACCACGCTCGAGAGCAAGATGATGGCGAAGTGGACCGAGGAGGCGTCGAGCGCCCGCGAGCTCGAGGTCGTCGCCAAGGGCGTCCAGAACAGCAAGATGATCACCGAGATCACCCGGGTCATCAAAGACGAGATCCGCGGGGTCGAGTCGATCCGGCTGCGGCGCCGGCAGGGCGGCAACGCGTTCTTCACCGTGCGCGTGCGGGCCCGCGCCTCCGACTTCGGGCACGACCTCGAGCAGAAGAGCTTCTCCAACTTCAAGGTCGAGCTCCAGGACGTCACCCGCACCAAGGTGGTCCTCAGCCTCAATCGCTGAGCGCCGGGGAGCCGCGAAGGAGTCGCCCATGAAGTTCCGAACCCTCGCCCTGACGGCCCTCGCGACGTGCCTGCTCCTGGGCACGGCCCAGGCGGCGCCGGCGCGATTTCGCGTGACCGCGGTGATCGGGCAGGCCCAGGTCCTCCACGGCGCGAAGGGCGAGCCTGCGGACGCCGCCACCTGGAAGCCGCTCAGGAAGGGCGCGGCCCTCTCGATCGGCGACGCGGTCCGCACCCGCGAGAAGTCCCGCGTCGAGCTCACGCTCCTCGATGGTTCCCGCGTCCGGCTCGGGGCCGCCTCCAAGGTGACGCTCGGCGAGGGCCAGTTCAGCGGTCAGGATCGCAAGGTCAGCGTCACCCTGTGGGTCGGACGGCTGTGGGCGAAGGTGGCCAAGGAGCTCGGGGGCGACAGCAAGTTCGAGGTCGAGACGGCCAACGCCGTGGCGGGCGTGCGAGGGACCAGCTTCACCGTCGTCGCCAACCAGGACACCTCGGCGCTCGTACGGGTCTACAGCGGCACCGTCGGTGTCAGAAAGAACGAGGGTCCAAACTTCAGGAATCGGCCGCGCACCGAGGTCCCCGGTCCGAGCCGGGTCGACCAGAAGCAGTGGGACGAGATCGTCGCCACGCAGATGAAGCAGGTCGCGATCACCCAGCTCGGCCAGATCCTTCCGGCCGCCGACTTCGAAGATCAAGGTGAGGAGGCGGAGTGGGCCATGTGGAACCAGAACCTCGATGAGGCTGTACGCTGACCGCGGCGCCTCCTAAACTCGTCTCAGGCCGTTTGCTCGATCAAAGCTTTCATCGGTTCGGACCCTTCATCATCATCCGAACCCTGGGCCGGGGAGGGATGGGCGAGGTCTTCGTCGCCCGCACCCCGTGGGATGAGAACCCTCTCGCAGCGGTGAAGCGGCTGCGGCCCGACGTGGCGCGGGTGCCGACGTTTGCCGAGCGTTTCGCCCACGAGGCCGAGCTCGCGGTGCGCCTCGGACACACGAACGTGGTCGGCACGCTCGACGTCGGCTCGGTGGAGGGTCAGCTCTATGTCGCCAGCCAACTGGTGCTGGGCAAGGACACCGGCCTCATCGCCGACCGCCTCCGGGAGCGGGGGCAGGGCGGCCCGGCGGCCGTCGGGATTCGACTCCTACTCGACACGCTCGCCGGTCTGGCCTACGTGCACGGCGCGCGCGAGCCGAACGGGGAGCCGCTCCGGCTGGTGCACCGGGACGTCACGCCGGGGAACGTGCTCGTCGGCTACGACGGCGCGTCGCGACTGGCGGACTTCGGGCTCGCCAAGTCGCTCCTGACGGAGCGCAGCCACCTGACGAACCATGGCGAGATCCTGGGGACGCCCCACTATCTGGCGCCCGAGGTGATCCGGGGCGATCAGGCCTCGCCGGTGTCCGATCTCTACGGGGTCGGTGCGGTCATGTACCGGTTCCTCACCGGCGTGGCGCCGCATCAGGGCACCACGGCCGAGGTGCTCCTCAAGGTGCTGTCCGAGGAGCCGCGGCCGCTGTCGGACCTGAGGCCCGATCTCCCGCCGTGGCTGGTGGTGTTCGTGCACCGGCTGCTGGAGAAGGATCCCGCGCGAAGGCCCATGGACGCGTCCGTCCTGCACAAGCAGCTCATCGACGATGCCAAGGCGGCGGGCCTGCTGGTGCCGAAGACCGCGGTCGGCCGCTGGCTCGGTTCGCTGTTCGAGGAGGAGAAGCGCGAGGAGCTCGAGGAGTACGAGCAGGTCGCCGCCATGCATCCCGACGACGTCCCCGAAGAGCCGGAGGGGACGGTGGTGCTGGCCCGGCCGCGGGCCGGATTGAAGCTGGAGGCACCGCCGTCCATCGAGCAGGAGTTCCAGGACTCGCAGGGGACGGAGCTCGAGCTCTCGGAGGCGGTCATCCGCAGCTTCACGACGGAGGGACGGGCCAGCGACGTCACGCAGGCCGCCCTCGCGATCCAGGACCCCGAGCTCGACGACGATCCGGAGGCCGTGCTCACGAAGGCGGTCACCGTGTTCAAGACCGCGCTCGACGACGAGGGCACGCCGTCGAGCCCCGACGTGCTCGATACCGACACCCACGACGGCGACTCGGAGGAGGCGACCAAGTTCGGCTCCTTCGTGGCATCGGGATCGGGCGCGCGGCCTTCGCTGCCCGGCTTCGTCGACGGCGGTGGCTCCACCGACGGCGACGCCGACACCTCACCCCCACCGCGCCGGCGGCCCAAGAACCCCGGGTCCGTGATCGTGAGCCCGGCGCCCGTGGCGGCGAAGCCCAAGCCGGCGGAGGTTCGCTCCGATCCCCCGGTCCGGGCGCGCGCCACCCCGATCGCCCAGGATCGGCCCCACGCCCGGGCCCAGACGCCCGGGCGCGCCCGGCCCAGCCGGCCGAAGTCGCCCCCGCAGCGCGCGGCGCCCCCGCGTCGCCGCAGCAGCTCGGCGTCGATGACGCGCAACCTGCTCCTATTGACCGGTCTGCTCTGCATCGCGGTGGCCCTCGGGATCGGGATCGGGGTGCTGGTGGCCTCGCTCAAGCAGGCCCCCCACCCGGCGCCCGCCGTCCGTCTCTCGCTGGAGCCCCGCATCACCCACCTGGAGAAGGAGATCGAAGGGCGATCGAACCGGGGTGAGGCGGTGCCGGAGGAGGCGTGGAAGCTGATCGCGAACGCCCGCGCCGCGCTGATGGAGGGCAACGAGACCGCTGCCACGCAGCGGATCGATGAGGCCGAGCGTCTGGTGAGCGCGGCCGCGAACACCGCGCAGCGCTGACGAGATCAGGGCGTGAACTTGCTGCGCCGTCCGTCGTGACGGAAGCTGGCCCAGCCGCTCTCGCTCATCCGTCCACCGTTGGTCTTGACCCCGATGATCCGCCGGCTCTGCTCGTTGATGAGGAGAATGCCGTCGTCGCGCAAGAGGGGCACGCTCCCCGTGAACGCGCTCTCGACCGTGGAGGTCAGCGTCCATCGGATCGAGCCGTCGGGATTGATCGCCCAGAACTGACTGCCATAGCCGACGTAGGAGATGCCGTCGTCGGCGACGGTGGGGTACGGATCGTCGCGATCCTCGTGGCGGGTCTCGTAGAAGTCGCCCGGGAACACGTACGGCAGCGGCGTGGAGCGCACGAGATCGCCGGCCGCGTTCAGCTCCACCCAGTCGAGGCCGACGGCGACCGCGCCGTCTTCGCTCGAGCGCATCATCATGACGAAGATACGACCGTCGGCGCTGATCACCGGATCGGTGCGTGGCACGTACGTGAAGTCGAACTGCGCCGGGAAGTCGAACACGTGGGTGCCGTTGAGGATCTCCACGCCGATCAGCTGATACTGCGTTCGGATCACGCCGAGGTTGAGCCCCGTGTGGAGCGACATCTCGTCCGACACGAAGTCCGTCGGCGTCGACCAGACGGTGGCGCCGGTGTTGAAGTCGAGCGCACCGAAACGGCCGAGGGCCCAGAAGAGCACGCGCGGACCGGCCACCCCCAGGAACTCCGCCCAATCGCCGGAGGTCCGCTCGTGCCGCCACAGGATGTTGCCGGTGGCGTCCTCCCGGACCACCACCAGGTTCTGCATGGGCTCCTCCTCGGGCGGGATGGCCTCGTTGAGCGGCCAGACGATCCCGTAGATGTGCGAGCCGTCGGGCAACAGCGAGCGCCCGGTCTCGGCGCCGAGATCCTCGATCCGTGACAGCACCGGCACACCGGTTCGATCGAGCACGTACATGGTGGTCTCGGGTCGATAGCCGTCGTCGGGGAGCTGCCGCACCGCGACCACCACGCGGAGGACATTCGCCGGATCGAGCTGCATCTCGCGGCGGACGTTGCGGACCAGCACGTGTGAGTCGGGCGGACGGTACGCGAACTCGTAGATGGGCGTGCCGCACTGGTTGAACGCGAAGATGACGTGCGTCAGGCCGGGCGCAGGCTCGGAGAGGTTCAGGTGGTCGAGCCCGAAGAAGGTCCCGTTCTCGCCGAGGCTCACCTCGCGCCGGTGGAGGAAGGCGCGGTCCTCCCAGGGCGTCAGGTGGTACTCGAAGACAATCTCGCCCTCGTGGGCGGCCGTGATCAGGGACGAGCCGGTGCAGACGCCGGCGAGGCAGGTGTCGTCGATCGTGCAGGAGTCGTTGTCGTCGCAGGGGCTGCCGTCCGGCTGGCCGTTGCCCACGCACGCGCCGGCGAGGCAGGCGTCCTGCGTCGTGCAGAGATCACCGTCCTCGCACGGGGTCCCGCTGGGGAGGTCCTCGTACTGGCAGCCCGCGGCGGCGCAGGCGTCGGCGGTGCACGGGTTGTGGTCGTCGCAGATGTCCGGGTTCTCTTTGTGGATGCACTCGCCGTCGGTCTGACGGCAGAGATCCTCGGTGCACATGTTGTGATCGTCGCAGTCCTTCGACTCGCCCAGGCAGACGCCCTGCGAGCAGACGGCGTTGACCACACACTTGTCGGCGGGCGCGCAGGCCAGGCCGTCGGCGAAGGTGTGGACGCAGTCGTTGAGCGACGTGTCGAAGGCGTCGGTGGTGCAGATGTTCGCGTCGTCGCAGGGCGGCACCGGGACCGCGCGGAGGACGACCGGGATCCGCAGCTTCGGCTTGTTGGCGGCGTCCGAGACGATGACCAGGGTGGCCGTGTATTCGCCGAGCGCGGTGGGCGTGGCCTCGATCAGGAGTACGTCCGAGGTGCTCGGCACCATCGACCGGCGCGGATTGTTGATGATGCGGAAGATCGAGTTGTCTTCGAGCTGGAAGTCGGAGATCCGCAGCATCACCTCGCCGACGCTGGCGATCGTGAAGGCGCCTTGGGCCCGCACGCCGATCGGGTACTCGCCCATGTCGAGGGCCAGCGGGACCACGTCGATCTTGGCCTCGAGCGCGACCACACCGGCGCCCTCGCAGTTGCATCCAACCCCGAGCGCGATCGACAGCAGTGTGAACAACGTGCGCTTCATCGGCGATCCTCAGCGGTGACCCGTGGAGAAGTTATCTCGACGATGACGGGGCCATGACGAGATGCCCAGTGGGGCGATCGACTGTACGCCGAATACCCGACCCCGACCGACAGCGACCACCACGCCGCCGGGCGTGATGGTGAGCGCGACGCCCTCGAGCGCGTCGGGGCCCACTGGGAGGTGGTACGCAAAGAGGAACTGACCTACGCCGCTGAACGCCCACAGCTTGCCGTTCGCGGTGGTGACGAAGACGTTGTGCTGGAGATCGACCACCGGCGACATACGGGCCGCGGCCGCCGAGAGATCGACGGACCAGGTCTCGGCGCCGGTGGTCGCCGTGATCGACATCAGGCGATAGGCGGCCTCCGAGACCAGCCCCAGGCCGTTGTCGGGATCGCTCGCGCGGGCCTCCACGAACACGATCTGGTCGCCGTTGACCACCGGCGAGCCGCGCTCGAGGAGAAGCGGGTTCTCCGGGGGTGTCCGCAAGATGGTGGGCGCCCCGGTCCGGCCGATCGAGAGGAGCCCGGCCGTCCACAGCACCTCGCTCTGCCTGCCGAGGCCCACCTCTGTATGACCCGCGAAGACGCTGCTGGAGGACCACGTGGTGTCGGGGAGGCCGTCGATTCCGAAGCGGATCACCTGCTCTTCGTGGAGACCCTTGTCGGGTCGACCGTCGCTGACGACGGCGATGACGGCCTCGTCGTTGTCCACCGCGAGCCGGCTGGAGAAGCGAGGCCCGAGATCTCGAAACTGCGTGGCGACGGTGTGGGTGCGATCGATCTCGGCGATGAGGCCCTGGAGCACCTCGGTGCGATCGCCGAGCGTCTCGAGGATGACCGACGCCACCAGGGCGCCCGAGGCCCGGACCGCCAGGTCGAGGACGCGGACGGAGGTGCTGGCCGTCGAGGAGGTCGGGACGTGCGCGAACAGGACGCTGAGATCGACGCGCTTGATCACCGCGCCGGTGATGGTGTCCACGTCGAGCACATCGCGGCCCGCGGGGACGCTCAGCACGCCGGGCAGCGAGACGGCGCCGCTGAAGCGGGCTCCGGGGAGCTCGGTGTTCGACCAGAGCAACGCGCCGCACTGATCGATCGCCGCGACGCCGTCCTCGATCCCCACGTAGGCCGTGCTGTCGCGATCGAGGATCACGTTCTGACCCGCGCCCGCCTGGGTGGGGCCGATCTCGGTGGCGAACTTGAGGTCGCCGAACCCAGGCCGGACGTAGCTCGGATCGAGGCAGGTGCCCGCGATGCACTGATCGTCGAGCGAGCACGGATCCGCGTCGTCGCACTCGGTCCCGTCCGGGACGGTCACGCCGATGCAGTGACCGAGAAGGCAGATGTCTGCCAGCGTGCATTGCTCGAGATCGTCGCAGGGCGTGCCGTCGGGGAGGTTCTCGCTGGAGCAGCCGCCCGAGGCATTGCAGGCGTCGGCGGTGCAAGGATTCCCGTCGTCGCACGCGGCGGTCAGCACATTCTGGCAGCCGGTCTCGCGGTTGCAGAGATCGTCGGTGCAGATGTCGCCGTCGTCGCAGGAGAGGCTCTCGCCGCGGCAGACGCCGTCCACGCAGGTGTCGTTGGTGGTGCAGGCGTCGAAGTCGTCGCAGGGGAGGCGGGCGGCCTCGTGCTCACAGCGACCGGTGTCGATGTTGAACGTGTCGAGCGTGCAGCCGTTGCCATCCTCGCAGTCGGGAGGGACGACGCCCTCGGCGGTCAGGGCGATCTCGAGGACGCTGTTCTGCTTGGCGTCGCTCAGGATGACCAGCGTCGGCGTCCGGACCCCGGCGACCTCGGGACGGAAGACGACGGTGATCTCGACGGCGCCGTTGGCCGGGATCGTCGCGACGGCCGGCCCCGCCGAGAATCCGAAGGCGTCGCCGTCGAAGGCCGACTGGTAGTCGACCGAGATCTCGCCGGGCGCGGAGAGAAGGAACGAGCGACGCGCGCTGGAGCCGAGGAAGACGCGTCCGAAGTCGAGGTGATCGACGTCGGCCGCGAGCCGCGAGCTCCCGCCGACAATCGTCCCGTCATCGCAGGTGCATCCGCTCGCGACGAGCAGGAAGAGGAGCGCATGGGTTCCTCGGCTCGACCGCAACGGCGAATATGGTTGCACATCCGGGGCCCCTATCTCCACCTGGCCAAAGGAGGGCTCCGGCGCCGGAAATCTGGGCTCGACGTCAGGATTCTAACGAAGGGGCGGGCAGCACCTATTTGGCGGTGGTCTGGCGGAGCCTCCGGGTCAGCACCTTGATGATTCCCTGCGCGATCTCGGTCTTCTCGTTCATGACGTCGTAGAAGTCCTCGCGTTCGATCTTGAGAGCGTTGACCGCGCTTTTCGCGCGAACGGTGGCGCTTCGGGGCTCCGAGTCGAGGATCGCCATCTCGCCCACGCACTCCCGTTCGCCGAGCTCCACGACCAGACGGTCGCCCTTGAAGACCTCCACGTTGCCGTCGACGATGAGGTAGAGCGAGTCGCCGAGCTCACCCTCCGCCATGACCGTCTCCTTGGGCTCGAAGGCGATCTCCTCCGCGATCTGCGCCACACGGAGGAGGTCTTCGCCGGGGATCTGGCTGAACAGGTCGATCGATTTGAGGAAGAGGACCTTCTCGACCGTCGAGATCAACCAGCGCGGCGTATCACGGGTTCAGCGGACGGCAAAGACGTAGCGGCCCTTCCGCGCGCGGGTCGCGCCGCGGCCGGGCCGAACCTCGAGCTGGTAGACGCCCTGCGTCAGGATCATGGCCGCGCCCGCGAGCAGCGGACAGCCCATACCCCCGTTGTCGTCCGTGGCCAGGAGCGTCCCGGCGGAGTCGGTCAGAACGAGCGATGCGTCGAGGTCGCAGCCTCCGGACCCCGGCGCCTCCAGGAGGATCGCGCGCGGGCCCACGTCGCCGGGACCGATCGTGAATCGAAACACGTCGACATCGTCGTACGCGAGGAACCCGCGCACAGGCGTGTCGAGCGGGATCGAGGCAGGGCTCAGGTCGTTCGGCTCTTGCTCGGTCAGCCCTTCGACGCGACATGAAGCGTTGCATCCGTCCCCCGAGACCAGGTTGGCGTCGTCGCACTCCTCGACGAGGTCGACGATGCCGTCGCTGCAGAAGCCGGTCCGCGACGTGAACTGGAGCTGATAGCTCCGCTGGACCGTCGACGAGGTTGCCGTGGGCCGCCTCACCGCGACGAAGAGCGGCGGCACCAGACCGGTCAGGATCGGGGCGCTGATCGCGTCGGCGGCGGCGCAGGTGCCCGGGTTGTCGACCACCAGCTTGGGACCGAGCAGACCGAGGTCTGCGTCCCCTTCGTAGACCTCGAACGCCACGCCGTCGGCGCAGCCGGTGGCCGGAGTGGTGTTGAGCGTGATCCGATCGCCGAGCGAGGGATCGATCTCGAACAGATCGACGTCGTCTCCGGAGACGAGATCCTGCCACCGAGCCGGGGAAGGTGAAGTAGGGGCCGCCCGCGAGCGCCTCGATGTCGTTGGGCTCGGTCTCGAGCGGCCCGAGCGCCCCTTCGATGACCTGGACGCCGATCGACGTGGAGGTGATCGTGAAGTCGTTGCTCGCGGAGATGAAGGCGGTGTCGACGCCGAGGATGGTGGTGGTCAGACGGGTGCTCCCGTTCAAGGGGATGTTGACGCTGTTGCCGAAGGTGAGCCGGGCGGAGTCGGCGCCCGCGGTGGTCCAGCTGAAGACCACGGGGCGGCCGGTCCGCACCACCGGGACGTCCGCCGAGAAGCTCAGGATCTCGGGCGGGCCCAGCGAGCGAAGCGCGACGTAGGCGACCGTCACGCCGCGGGCGTTCCCGGCCGCGCCGCGCAGCGTGACGTCGCCCTGAGGCTGGTAGGAGGCGCTGCCCGAGAGCCCCGGGGTCGACAGCACGGCGGCGCCGTCGTCGGTGGTGATGTCGAAGCGGTCCGCGTTCGTGATGTTCCAGGTGACCTCGGTGCTCTCGCCGGGCGCGACGAACGGCTGGGGTCGCGCGAAGAAGCCGCCGATCGCGGGCAGGTCGGGACTGACCGTGAGGATCCGCGTGGCCCGCTGTTCGTGCTGGGCGAAACGATCGTCCGCGACCAGCTCCAGCGTGATCAGATCGTTCGGGACCGAGGCGAGGACATAGCTTCCGGACGCCGAGGCGGACACCACGAGGGGAGAGCCGTTGACCCACAGCTGCACGCGATCGGCGAACCGGGTCTGCCACGACGCGATCACGTCGCCGCCGGGTCCGGTGATGGTCGGCGTGATGGTGAAGGAGAGGATCTCCGGCTCCGTCGGCGGCAGGATGAACGCGGTCGCGGTCTCCACGATGGTCCCGACGTCGTTGGTCGCCTCCAGCAGATAGGTATGAGTGCCGCTGCTCGGCTCCAGGGGGAGGAAGCCACTCGTGTTGGCGGGCTCGTCCTGAAACAGGACGATCGACGAGGTGCCGGTCATCTCGAGGAGGCGGACGCGCTCGGTGCGGACGACGGCCCAGGCCAGCCCGATGGGATCGCCGAGCGCCGCCACCGACGGCTCGGCCGAGAAGGTGTCGATGCGCGGGCCCTCCGGGTTCGCGTGGACGGTGCGTGCCGCGAGCTTGGGCTCGGGCCAGCCCTCGGCGGTGAGCATGACGGTCACGTCGCGTTCGGGGCGGAAGACCAGCGTGCCTGCGTCGGGGCCGACATCGATCAACATCTGTCCGGTGCTCAAGCGGATGACGACCCGGGTCGCGTTCGCGGTACGCCAGACGAGACGGACCGGATCGCCGGCAGCCACGAGCGTCGGCGTCGCCTCGAAGCGGAGGATCTCGACCTCGCTCAGGTCCTGGACGCGGGCCTCGGCGCGGGCGTGGACCGTCCCGCCGGGGCCGCTGGCCTCGAGGTCGAAGGTGGTGGGCTGGTCGAGCGTGACCTCGAGGGACCCCTCGGGCTCGACGGCCTGGGGCGCGGCGGCGCCGCTGAGGACGACGCGGTCGGCGCCGGCGACCCGCCACTCGATGGTGGCGCGCTGTCCCGGCCGGAGCTCGAAGGGGGAGACCTGGAAGCGCTCGATGACGGGAGGTCCGGGCGGATAGTCGAACCCGGGGATGGAGCATCCCAAGAGCGTCGTCACGAGAAGGATCGCTCGCCTCATCGGATCACTCCGCCGCCTTGGGGGCCTCCATCGAGGCGGTCTCGCGGACCTCGTCGACTGCCATCGCCGGCGCACGCTGCTCGGTGGTCGGAGCCGGCGACGCGTCGTCGAGGGCACGCGCGTGGAGGAACTTGAAGACCGTGACCACCACGCTGGCGATGGGGACCGCGAAGAGCGCGCCCGGCAGGCCCGCGGTGCGCTCGCCGATGATCAGCGCGAAGACGATGACGACCGGGTGGATCTTGGCGGCGTCGCCCATGATCTTCGGATTGAGGAAGTTGGCCTCCAGCAGGTGGATGCCGACCACCCACAGCAGCGCAAAGATGCCCTTGGCGAAGCTGTCGGTGAGCGCCATCGTCACGATGGGGATGGTGGACAGGATCGAGCCGAAGATCGGGATCAGCGAGAAGATCGACGCAACCGAGGCGAGGATGAGGGGCAACTTCACGTCGAGGACCCAGAGTCCGATGAACGTGAGCAGGCCGTTGGTGAGGCAGATGATGACCTGGCCGCGCACCACGCCCGCGAGCCCCACGGCCATGCCCTTGACCACGGTGTTGTAGGCCGACTGGTACTCGGGCGGCACCAGCGAGAAGAAGAAGCGCTCGATACGGGCGCGATCCATGCTGATGAACGCGGTCAGCATCAGCACCAGGAAGGTGCCGAAGATGGCGGTGAACGCGCTGCCGAGGATGTCGGCCACCAGTCCGACCACCTTGCCCGCGTTGTCGCTGAAATCGTCGGCGGCCTTGACCAGGCTGCCCTGCTCGATGAGCTCCTGCTGGATCTTCTTGCGGTCGAACGGGAGGTGGTTCTGGTCGGCGAACTCCTCGACGGTATCGAGGATGCGCCCACTCATGGCGCGAGCGTCGGCCACCACGGTCTGGCGGACCTTCGCCAGGCCGGCGAGCTCGCGACCGACCTGCTGCGTGGTCCACGTGCCGAAGAGAGAGAAGAGGCAGAGGAGCACCAGATAGATGCCGATGATGGCGAACACGCGGGGCACGGTCCGTCCCCGGACGCGAAGCGTGGACAGGAGGTCGACCAGCGGCTCCAGGATGAAGGCGAGGAGCACAGCCACGCCGAAGGGGAGGAGGGCTTCCTTGAAGCGGAAGAGGACCCCACCGATGAACAACCAGAGGCAGGTCAGGACCAGCGTCCGCCGCACGGCGCGGTTGCGCATCCAGGTGATCCACCTCGGCTCGTTGGGATCGGGAGGGAACACCGAGCGGTGTCGTTATCCCACGAATCGCGCGACCGGGTCTCTCACGCCCCGGCTGCCACTCATGGTTTCTACGCATGTCCTCGGAACGGCGGGTTCGCTTGCAGGCCAACGATCGACGGGTCAATCTCCAAATCCGTGCCGGGCGGCAACTCGAGTCCCATCCTGCTGGCGCTCGTCGCCCTCGCCACCGCGACCGGCGGCGACGCGTCGATCGCGGTCCGCGTCTCCACCGAACCGAGCGTCCTGGCGGTGGGTGAGCAGGGCCGCCTCGCCCTCGACATCGACGTCCCTGCGGGCTGGCACCTGTGGTCGCTGGATCCGGGACCTGGCCCGCAGGCGCTGACGATCGAGGCGAGCGGGGCGGTCGAGCTCGTCGGCGAGCTTCGCGGCGACGCCCCGGTGGAGCACCTCGATCGCGGCTTTCAACGGAAGCTGTTCTCGTACGAAGGACCCACCGTCCACATCGAGCGCGCGTTCCGGGTGACGGGGAGCGAGCCCTCCGAGGTGGTGGTCCGCGGGCAGATCTGCACCGAGTCCCAGTGCCTGAGCCAGAAGCAGGTCGTCCCCCTGGTGCTGGCGGTGTCCGAGGAGCCGACCCGCGCCGGTCCACCGGTCCTGGCCGGCGCGATCCTCACGGTCCGGAGCGCCGGCGCGAAGACGCCGCCGGCGGTGATCGCGTCCGCGAGGCCGACCTCCCTCGACCAGGCGAAGCAGAAGGGCGTCCTCTCCTTTCTCCTCTTGGCGTTCGCCTTCGGGCTGGGCGCGCTGGTCACGCCCTGCGTGTTCCCGGCGATCCCGCTGACGGTCTCGTTCTTCTCGAAGTACTCCGAGGAGAGCTTCGGGCGCGGCGCGCGCCTGGCCGCCGTCTACGCCGCGACGATGGTCGGCGCCTTCACGGTGGCCGGGGTCGCGATCTCGATCCTGTTCGGCGTGACCGGGATCCAGCAGTTCGCCGCCCATCCCCTCTTCAACGTCATCCTGGCGGTGATCCTCTCCTTCTTCGCGCTGAACCTGCTGGGCCTGTTCGAGATCCGGGTGCCGGGCTTCCTGCTGAGCGGCGTCAACAAACTGGAGCAGAAGTTCGGCCGCGCGGCGCAGATGACCGGCCAGCAGCGGACCGGAGGGATCACGGACTATCTGGTCGTCAGCATCGCGGCGCTCACCGCCACCACGGTGTTCTTCACCTGTACCGTCGCGTTCGTGGGTCTGGTGCTGGTGGCGGCCGCCAGCGGCGAGTGGTTCTGGCCGACGCTGGGGATGCTCGCCTTCTCCTCGGCGTTCGCGCTGCCGTTCTTCCTGCTGGCGATGTTCCCGCAGGCGGCGCGCCGCCTCCAGAGCCGGGGCGGCAACTGGCTCTCCGCCACGCGCGTGACCCTCGGGTTCCTCGAGCTGGCGGCGGCCTTCAAGTTCCTCTCGAACGCCGATCTGGTGTGGCGGTGGGCGCTGATCACCCGGCCCGCGGTGCTGGCGATCTGGGTGCCGCTCTTCGCGCTGTGCGGCCTCTATCTCCTCGGCAAGCTCAAGATCGGCGAGGAGCACGTCTCCGAGGGCGATCGAACCTCCATCGGTCAGATGCTGGCCGCCACCGTGATGTTCTCGCTGTCGCTCTACCTGGCGGTGGGGCTGTTCAACGGGCGTCCCTTCGGCGGCTGGATCGACGGCTGGCTCCCGCCGGTGATGTATCCGGGCAACGAGATCGCCGCCGGCGAGGCGGGACTCGAGTGGCTCCACTCGCTCGAGGACGGCCGCCATCAGGCGCACGACGACGGGACGCTCGTGTTCGTCAACTACACCGGCTACACCTGCACCAACTGCCGATACATGGAGGGCGGCGTGTTTCCGCGCCCGGAGATCTCCAAGCTGCTCCGCGGCATGACGCTGGTCGAGCTCTACACCGACGGCGGGACCGACGAGCAGGACCAGAACCGCCTCGATCAGATCGCGCGCTTCGGTACCGCCGCGCTTCCGCTGTACGCGGTCGAGTGTGCGAACGGGACGGTGATCGCCAGCTTCCCCAGCTCGACCAACGACCCGGAGGAGTTCAGGAGCTTCTTGGCGGAGGCGATCGCCGACGCCCAGTGCGACACCCTGACGCTCACCACCACGCGTCTGTCCGACGGCGCGCCCGCTCCCGCGATCGCACCCGGCAAGTGGAGCCTGGTGAACTTCTGGGCCACCTGGTGCGGGCCCTGCAAGAGCGAGCTCGAGGGCTTCCTGGCGCAGATGGGGAACGAGCTGGTCGCGCGCGGCGGGCAGTTCGCGACGATCGCGGTGCAGGCGGACGACGAGGTCCCCGAGGCCAAGTCGTTCATGGACAAGCTGGCGATTCCGCCCGAGCGCGCGCTGCGCCTCCCGTCGGAGGTCACGTCCCGCGAGGTCGACCCTCGCCTCGGATACGAGGGCACGCTCCCGTTCACTGTGCTCGTCTCACCCGAGGGCGAGGTGGTCTGGAAGCGGAGCGGGTCCGTCGAGCAACGCACGCTCCAGTCGGTGCTGATCGAGCACACCGGTTATGCTCAGGTCGGCCTTGGCCGTTAGCGGCGACGTGAAGTGGGTGCAGATCCCGACTCTGCATGGTCGTCGTCTGTAGGCATCGATCGATCGCGGCTCAGCGATCGATCCGCTAAAGACGACGCCCGGATCATCGCGCAGCGGACGCGCCGTCGATCCGGATCGGCGTGCCGTCCCGGGACACGATGCGTCCGCGGGAGCCGATGGTGAGGGCCTCCGCGTCGATCGCGAGTTGCCAGCGACCGGCGGAGCGGGGCAGCGCAACGACCGTCCCGTCGATCGAGCCGCCCAGGAAGCGCTGACCGCTCGGCACGAAGCGCGTCGCGCCTGCCGGCACGTCGAGCCGATCTCGTACGCGAACCGCGATCGAGGCGGTCGAGCCGTCGAGCGCGGCGATCACGACGGTGTCGCCGGGTGTCTGGCCGGTGAGAGAGAGGCCATCGACGCGGACGATCGTGGGATCGAGCGAGGTCAACTCGACTTGCAGGCTGACGTCGGTGGAGGCGCCTGCCTCGAAGCGGACGACGGCGAGCCCGGTCGTGCTCGAACCGGCGAGTGAGGAGAGCAGCAGCGGTCCGTCACGGAACGCGAGCGCGCCGTCGAGGACCCCCGCGCCCAGCGTCGCCCTGAGCGCGGCGGTGCTCGGCGAGATCCCGCGTCCTTCACCGGCGAGCGCGGTCACGGCGTTCGCGGTGGGGACGGAGCGCGCGCTCGGCGGCGAGTCGAAGCGGTAGCCGCCGGGGAGCGTGCCGGAGGGCGTCGCCAAGAAGCAGTCGTTCACCACGGTGACGTCAGCCGGACCGGGCGCGTAGCTTCCCGCCGGGATGCGGCCGCGGGCCGCGGTGGCCGAGTCGACCTGCTGATTCGACAGCGGGATGCCGGCAATCTCAATCGAGGCGGTGGGTGCGAAGCCGCTCCCGTAGATGCGAACGTCGGTATCGCCGACCGTCGGTCCTTCGCTCGGGACGGCCGCGGCCACCGACGGCGCCCCGCAGAGCGTGACCGTGACGGCCGCGGTCGTGCTGGTCCCTCCCGAGTCCACCGCCAGGGCACCGAGCCCGATCTGCACGCCGAGCAACGGGGGCGCCGCGTCGACCAGCAGATCGAAGGTGACCGTCGCGGTGGCGGCCTGGACGGCCCGCGTCGCGGTAGCGACGCCGGCGACGTCGATCGAGGCGGGGCCGATGACCGTCATCGTCAAGGACGCGACGTCCTGGTTCTGGTCCGCCGCCTCGACCACGATCGGCACCGTCTCTCCGGGCAGCACGACCGCGCCCGGACGCGGGCTCACAATCTGGAGCGCGGGCGGCGCAAGATCCACGATCGGCACGTCGACGCTGCTGGAGGCGCGGTTCCCGGCGGCGTCCTCCGCATCCACGACGATCCGAAGCGCCGCCGCCCCCGCGCTGAAGCGGAGCGATCGCGGGATGGGGATCTCGATCGGTAGCGCACGCGGGACCCGATCGGCGCAGGCGGCGCTGGGAAAGAGCGCGCTCGACGATAGCAGCGGATCGGGGAGCGACACGCCGATCGGCGAGACGGTCACGGTCGCGGAGTGCACCGGCGTCTGACCGTCCTCGATCACCACGTCGGCCAAGAGCGTCCCCCCCGGCTCGATCCCTCCCCCCGAGACGATCGTGTTGACCGAGATCCGAGGTGCGATCGCGTCGGTCCCGGCGAGCGCCAGGGTGGCGCCGTTGGAGACCAGCCCGGCTCGATCGATCAGCTCCACCCGCGCCACCACCGGCTCCCAAACACAGACGGCCTCGGGGGCGTCGATCGAGACCAGACCTGCCAGCGCGCGCTGGCCGACGGCGGTGGTGGCGGTGATCCCGCCGAAGTCCACGCGGAGCAGGTCGATCAGCCCACAGACCTCGTCTCCGAAGATCGTCAGGTCGAGCGGCGCGCCGGGCGCAAAGGGACCGGACGCCTGGGCGAGGGCCAGCACCGGCGGCGCGGTGTCGACCACCTCCCGCGAAAACGAGGCGGTCGCCCGATTCCCCAGCGTGTCCTCGGCCTCGGCGTCGAACGCCATCGGGACGCCCGGCGGTCCGGGCACCGGCGCGGTGGCGGTGACCACCAGCGAAAGGGGATGGATCCGATCCGGGCCGAAGGCCCTGCCGACGAAGCCGGCGCCGCGCACGGTCACATGCTCGACGCCTCCGGCGTCATCCGTCGCGAGGACGCCGATGGCGGCCGTGACCCCGCACTCGAGCGGGCCCGGCTCGGTGGGCGCGAGCTGGGGCGGCGTCTCGTCCACGCCGCCGTCGCCGATCCGGATGCGGAGTGTCCGCGAGACCACGTTGGGCGTGCGGGCGGCGTCCGACGCCGACACCCCGATCTCGAAGTCCCCGTGGGCCGGCGGCGCGAACACCACGTCGAAGTTGGTCGCGGCCGCCGGTGGCCCCGCGTGCGCCCGCGGCCCGCCGAGCGCGCGCGGCGCGTCGAATCGCGATCTTGGCGATCCCGCCCACCGGATCCGCGGCGTGGACCGAGAGCGTGAGCGGGGCCCCGGGCGGAAAGGCGGCGTCGAAGCCCGCCGGCGGCGGCAGCCCCGGCGAGAACGAGACATCAATCGTCGGGACGGTCCCATCGACGACGGCCACCCGCACCCCGCGCGGCCTCCCCGTGTGCAGGTAGCCTTCGAGACGCGCCTCGGGCGTGACCACCACCTCGAGCGGGATCAGAATCCGGACCGAGGTGACCGTCGCCGGGGACGGTGATCATCTCGTCGATCTGCGCCTCCGCACCCGACACCTCAATCCGGCGCACCTCGTCGATGGCGCCCCGGAGCAGCACGTCGACCGCGGTGAGCGTCCCCTCGGGCGCGATCGCCGTCGCGCGCAGATGGAACGGCTGATCGAACGCGACGCCTTGGCCGTCCGCCGGCGTCGTCAGCGTGATCTCGGGGAGCGTCCGCGGAGGCTCGATCTCGGCGCGTTCGCAGGCGGCGAGGGCGAGCAGAACCACAAGGGTGGCGCCGGAGGAGCGCACCGTCGTTGCACTCTAGTTGGACACCGAGAAGAGCTCTAGCCCGACACCGGCGGCGCCCCGATCCCTGAGCGTCCCCCGGAAGCGCTGCGGCAGGCCGAGCAGCGGCCGGCAGACCTGCGCGCACTCGCTCCCGCTGCACTCGGGCGGCGGTGTGAAGCACTCGCCGCCCAAGAGGGAGACCCGACCGCCCACGGTCACGGTGGCCGTACAGGTGTTGCAGCAGGGCATGTCCTGGGGGCACGTCCGGTCCGTACAGTCGAGCGCGGTGCGGGTGGCGGTTCCGGTGATCTCCACGATCATCCCGGCCCAGGTCGAGATCTGGTCCACCGCCTCGGTCGCGGTCAGCACCGCCACGGCCGGCTCGCTGCAGCGATCGCCCGCGTCCGGCGCGGCGTCCCTGGCGTCGGCCCCGCCGTCCGTCGAGCTGTCGACGCGCCCCGAGTCGCCGACGTCTCCGGACGAGGTGGCGTCCGCCTCGGCGTCGGTCGGAGAGTCCGGGATCGATCCGTCTCCGACGATCACGTTGCCGTCGAACGTGTCGTCCGGGGGCCCGCCGCCGCAGTCGCAGCCCGACACGACCAGCGCGCCCAGCAGCAGGCTAAGGAGTGAGGACCGTGCCGCCATCCGAGTTCACGAACGCGACGAACTGCTCCCGCGCGTGCTGGGGAGAGTCGTTGCCCAAGAGGCAGGAGAAGATGAAGAAGTCGTCGCAGTTCCCCAGGTGCTGGCTGACCCGGCTCGCCGGGATCGGGACGCCCTGGGTCAGCCGCTGCCGGGCGCTCACCGGCACCCAGGTGCCTCCGTTGGGGTGGTTGAGGAGCAGCCGCCTCGCTTCACCCCCCACGGCCAGCTTGTCCTTCACCAGCGGCCCGATCGTCTCGATCGCGACGGAGCGCAGGAAGCCGGCCTCGAGGCGGGCCAGGTACTCCTCGGCCCGCGCCGCGCCAATCCCCTCCGGGAGCGTGGCCACGAACGAGCTCTTCAAGGGTTCGGGTCCGCCGAGGATGAGCTCCTGGAATCCGGTCCCGCCCGAGGGCACCTGCACCGTCTTGGGGGCGATCTCGCTGAACGCGACGGCCATCAGCGCCGCCAGCGACGCGTCTCCCTGCGCCACCACGTGGAGATGGTTCGGATCGGGGCTGAGACCCTGGCTGAGGAACGCGTTCGAGTCCCTCAGCGTCTTGTACACGTGGAGGATCTCGATCGCGGCGGCGATCTGGGTGTCGCGCAGGGCGCGGGCGTCGCCGGGGAAGAAGTACTGGCCGCTCGCGTCCGGGACGCCGTCGGGTCCGACCAGCTCCATGTTGTTGTTGTTGGGCAACGCGTCGGCGAGGGCAGCGATCTCGGTCTCCGTCCGGCCGTCCGCACAGACCCCGCTCGCGTCCGGCGCGCGATCGCCTTCGCATCGCAGATCGATCGCCAGCACCGCGGCCTTCGGGGTCCCCGCCATCTCGTTCGCGAGGGCCCGCACGTCCAGCTTCGAGCGCCCGAAGCCCGGGACGTACAAGACCACCCCGTACGGCGGTGGGGATCGCGGGATGGTGATGATGAACGGAACCTCGATCTCGCGCACCACCTGCGGGAAGTTGTCCCGCTGCCGCAGGTCGTCGCCGAGGACCTGAGGCACGGTGATGGTGCCCCGGCGGTAGCTCATGATCGACTGGTACGCGATCGCCGGGAGCCCCGGATAGAGCTCGGCCGGATCCCGATCCCCACCGCCCTCCGTGGTGACCTTGAACGGATATCGCCCCTGGCGCACGGCCGCCTGGTAGGCGGCGAAGATCTTCGACGTCCGCTCCAGCGGGTTCGGCACCGTGGTGAACATCTGGATCGACGTGATCTTTTCCGCCGGGATCGGCGGCGACGCCTTCGCCAAGAGCGACACGATCGGGGCCAGCGAGAGGCGCGCCCGCTCCAGCCGCTCCGCGCCGGTCGCGTCGAGCCCTTCGATGGCGCCGGCCGCGATCGGCGTCTTACCGACGAGCAGCGTCGTCGGCGGCGCCGCGGCCACCGGCTTCTGCGGTCGCTCGCCGTCCTTGATCGCGCTGGTGGCCACGACGACGTAGGCGTGTCCGACCTCCAGCGGGATGGCGGGCTGAACGCGGATCGCGTCGTCGAAGCTGGCCGACACCGAGACCACCTCGAAGTCCGCCGCCGCGGTGGCGCCCACCGTCGCCTTCAGCATCACGAGCGGCGGGAGCGATCCGCCGGCGCCGCCCTCGAGCGCGAACGTCACGGTCGAGCTGAGCGTGGCGCCGTCGAGGCTCCCGTCGATCGGGAGCACGATGTCCGAGTTGACCGGGACGCCCTCGTCGAGCTGGGCGAAGAACAGCGCCTTTTCGAATCGGGTCCGAGGGCCCCGGGCACCCCGAGAGCTCGCTCTTGCCGTCCTCACCGCGGAAGAGGTCCGTCGGCGTGGGCACGCCGGCGGTGCAGACATCCGTGGTGTCGAAGAGGAAGTGGGTGACCTTCGGCGGGGGCGGCGGCATGTCATCGGACTCGCCGCCGCCGCTGCATCCAGAGAGGAGGGCGACCGTGAGCCCAAGTGTGAGCGCTTGCGTTCGTCCCATCGTCACCCTCCTCGTTCCGCTATAACCGGACTCCGGCGGACAGCGCCACCAGATGAATCGAAGTGCCGCCGTACGAGCCCGGCGCAAAGTTGAGGTTGGCCTCTGCGACCTCGCGCTTCAACACCCAGAGGAACATGTAACTGGCGTCGACATAGAACACGCCCATGTCGAAGCCGAGGCCGGCCGTCGCAATGATGCGCGAGCCGTCGGGGAGCGTCGGATCGAGCGTATCGATCGGAACCGGCGTCACGTCGTACGCCACGCCCAGGCGGAGCGGGATCGAGAAGTCGCCCAGCGCGAGCCGGTACTCACCGCCCAGCCGGATCAACGGCGAGGCCTTCCAGTTGCGCGGAGCGGCCTGGCTCGGCGTCGGCCGGCCTGTGTCGAAGTTGATCCGCAGCTCGTCGAAGCTCCCCCACAGCGTCAGCTGCGCCGAAGCCTCCACCACCCAGTCGTGCTCCTGCCAGCCGATGCCGAACAGGAAGGTATGGGGCAGGGTGACGTCGGCGTTCGCCGTCTGGTCCGGGAACTGGGCGCGGATCTCCGCGGGTGCGTCCGACGGCAGATCGAAGTTCGCGTCCCCGCTGAAGCTGAGGTCGACCGCCGAGCGGAACGCGAGCCCGAGCTTCAGGTTGTCGAGCAGCGTCACCTGCACACCGGCGTTGGCGCCCACACCGAAGGCGCTGGCCGACAGCTCGACCGTCCCTTCCTTCGCGTAGACCGAGGTGGGGAAGAGGACCTGGCCGTTGTCGGACGCGCCCAGGACCCGCTTCAGATACACGGTCGACGGCACCAGCGAGACGCCGACCGCCACCGAGACCCAGTCGGCGAGCTTCAGCGCAATCGTCGGCGTCATGAAGTAGGTCCTGAGCTCAATCTCCTGGATCACCGTCCGGCCCGGGAACTGGTCGGGCTCGTCCCAGGCCAGCTTGAGGCCGTACGGCAGATAGAAGCCGAAGCCCACGTAGGCCTTCGACGAGAGCGCCCGCGACACGTACGCGTTCGGGACGAACACCGGCGCCGAGCTGGCGTCCCACTCCTTCGACTCGCCCGTGGCGTTCGCCGAGGGGATGCCGACCCCGTCATACTTCCCCTCCGGCACGATCATCGTGATGCCGACGAGGAACTGCGTCCCTTCGACGTTCGCCAACCCGGCCGGGTTGTGCCAGATCGCCGACGGATCGTTGACCGTAGCCACCACCGAGCTGGCGCGTCCCATGGCCGCCGCCGAGTGCTCGTTGATCTGGAAACCTGCGGCCGACGCGGTCGCGGTCGAGCCGACGAGGCCCAGCACGCAGGCTACCTTGCAAACCTTGTTCATCCACATGACGTCGCCCTACTCCCCTATGGGCACGGAATGCCCGACACCTGACCGGGCCGCTTCGGCGGCACGACCGTTCCGCTCGACTCGAGGAAACCTGCTGCCTGGATCTGCGCTCCTGCCGTGTTGCACAGGATGTCGGGCAGGTTCGGCGTGCCGTCCTCGTTGAAGGCGCCGCACGTCGGCGCCAGCAAGAATCCGTGGCAGCCCGAGCCCATGGTCGCCTGCGGCAGTCCGGTGAAGTCGTAGATCGCGAAGTGGGTGTCGTTGCTGGTGAACGGGTCCGTAGTGAGATCGAGGTCGAAGTCGTACGCCAGGCCCAGGAGCAGCGACGAGCTGTTCGGCACCACCGGATCCGGCCGCGACATCTGCATCAGGATGTTCTCCGGACCGAGCGGCGGGATCGTCACGGTCCCCCCCGGCGTCACGAGCGACCGGTCGTAGAGCGTGCCGATCGAGGTGCCCAGCGGATCGCCCGGGTCGAGCACCCACTGCGCGATGAGGAGGAACTGCCGGAAGTCCTGCGTCGGCTGGCACCCCGAGGCCGGGTTGCCCTCGACGTTGAACTCGCAGACGCCCGCCTGCGCCAGCGCCGCATAGAGCGGCGCCGAGATCTGCGGCACCGTGTTCAGCACGACGTTGGTCAGGCTGCCGCCACCGACGTTGAGGACCACCGCCTGCACCTCGTCGGGCCGGACGTAGGCCGCGAAGTTGCCGCCGGCAATCCCGCCCAGCGACTGGCCGATGTAGCCGACGCGCGTGCCGTCCAGATCGGGCAGGAGCCCGCCGGCGCGACCCTCGGTCTGAAGTGTGCGGAGCACCGTCAGCTGATCGATCGTCCCCTGGCGGAAGTTGTCGCGGACCCCGAAGAGGTTCGGCGACAAGAGGCCGGTGGCGGACGGATCCTGGAGGCCGTCGCAGCCGCCCTGGCACATCCCGGTCTGGGGATCGCAGGCCACCAGCGCCGGGTCGACATCGGGCACCCCGTTTTGATCCACGCAGGGCGCGCCCGTCATGTTGTTGATCAGGTCCGAGGCCCGGTCACCGTGGAATGGGAAGTCGATCATCACCGTGGCCCAGCCGTCGCCCGTGTTGGCCAGCGTGTTCGCGATGAGGAACCCGTTCTCCTTCTCCTGGCCGAGGCCGTGCTGGAAGATCGCCACCGGGTACCCGTTGGCGGGCATGGGATTGGCCGACGTGATCACCCAGAAGGGCAGGTCGATCACCTCCGGCTGCATGATCGTGGCCGGCGTGAACGTGCCTGCGGCGAACGGCGAGCCCACGGTGGCCCGATAGCCCTTCATCAGGTAGAGCCGCGCCTCTGCCAGGTTGCCCACGATGACCTGATGCGCGAGCTGGCAGACCAAGTTGCCGGGGACGCCCGGGTTGACGCTGGTGATGTTGCCTTCGGCATCCCGCGTGGCGCAGTCGGCCGGCATGATGTCCGGCAGCATCGCGCCGGCCTCGCAGAAGCCGACACAGAAGTTGGGCACCACCCCGATGAGCGCGGCGATGCTGGCGGTGCCCACGACGTCGATGATCGGGCCGACCACGCGCGGGGTGCCGTCGAGCTGCTCCCAGACGTTCGGGAGCAGGACGTTCTTCACCGCGTCGACGGTCTCGGTGATCGTCTGCGTCTTGTAGAGGAACGCCATCAAGAGCTCGGATCGGGTGATGCCGGTGGTGCCGGTGGTGATCGCCTCGACGCTCTGGGTCCAGCGGGGATGATTCGCCTGGGTCTCGAGCTGCATCGCCAGCCCCTGCACCGTCGTCGGATCCGCGAGGGCCCCGGTGGTCTCGACCGTCGAGCACTGGAAGGCCTGCTCGGCCTTCGGCGGGATCGGGTTGCTGGTGAACGGCTGATCGACGTCTCGCAGGATCTGAAACGTGCTCGCCGCGACCACCGGGATGCCGTCCTCGTCCAGGATGCCGCTGGTCACCGCGACCACGTACATCTGATCCTGCAGCAGCGGCATGAGCGGACGCAGGGTCACGGTGGGCGGGCCGAAGCTGCTCGACGCGGTGTACGTGAGCGTCAGCGGAACGAGGTCCGGATCCGCCACGCCCTCATCGTCGACGAGGTGCATCTCGATGTGGTCCGCCAGCGTCGACTCGTCCAGGTTCCGCGTGAAGGTGATCGCGATGGGCGCGGTGTTGGAGAAGCCGTCCAGCGTGTTGAGGCCGCGCTTGAGCGCCGCCGCGGTGGGCGAGTCGGCCGGGTCGGGCGGCAGGTAGACCATGATGCCGCCGCCGGTCGAGGTGCGGGTCATCAGCGGCAGGTTGGGGAACGGGAACTTGTTGTTGGCCGGATCGAACTCGAGCTCGGTCTCGCCTCCGGTGGTCCACTCGTTGAGGAAGACCGCGTCCTTCCGGTTGGCCAGGACCCCCTCCACCGTCAGCTTGTCGCCGATGCCGGTGAAGAACTGGAAGAGCTGGCGGAGCTGAAGCCCGTAGCCGGTCAGGACCTGCTCGAACTTCGTCTTCTCCTCACCCTCGAGCTGCGTGACCTCCTTGCCGCCGAAGTCGAGGACGCCGTCGCCGTTGCCGTCGTAGGTGGTGAGGATCGTGGTCTCGACCTGGCTGCGGAGGAGCGCCGAGGTGATCTCGCCGTCCGCGGTGACCGGGGCGACGTCCGTCCCCACGTTCAGCAGCGAGAACAGCGCCGAGGGCTCGACGCGATGGCCGTCCGCGTCCCGCAGACCCCCGGCGTCGGTGCTCTCGACCGCCAGGAAGTACTTCGTGCGGGCCATGAGCGGCTCCGTCGGCACCAGCACCACCTGGATGCCGGGCGGGATGTCCGCCATGGTGTAGCGGGTCGCGCCCGACGGCGTCCGCTCGCAGGCGGAGGGCGGGCGCGGCCGCTCCATGATCGGCATGCTCGGGTCGGCGAAGGTCAGCCCGATCTTGCGCAGGTGGCCGTCCGCCTGCAGCCCGTACAGCGACACGCCCGACATCACCGAGGCGGTGTCGACGTTGCCCGAGAAGTAGAGCGTGATCGGCGTGCTGAGCGGCCATCCCTGCACGAACTGGAGGCACTGCTTGGTCGACGGGAGCTCGCAGGGGTCCGGCGCGACCATGTCCTGGTTCAGCGTGCCGTCCGGATTCTCCGCCAGGCCCGTCGGCGAGGGTACCAGCTGCAGCACATCGACCGGGTTCGACGGGTCGAACTGCGCGACCACGGCGCCGAGGTTGTCGGGGCTCGGGGGGTTGGGATCCAGCTCGATATCCCGTGCACACCCAGCGCCGGTGGTGAGGCCGAGGACCAGACATGAACGGATCAGGCGACGCCTGAACATAAGGTTTCCTCCTCCACAAATCCGCCCGCGAGAAGGGGCGAGTCGGCCCGCGGGTAACACAAAAGTTGCGTCTTGTGACAGCGATTTTGCATCTCGGGGGCGCCGGACGCTCCGGTGAGGCTACCGCCGGCCGCCCGCGGCGGGCGCGTTTTCAAGCAGGGCGTGATAGGTGTCGCCCATGGAGACGCGCGGGCGCGCAGCGCATCAGTTCTTTCTCCAGATCCAGCAAGAGATCACGGATCGCCTGGCCGCGATCGGGGGCAATCCGTTTCGGGTCGACGAGTGGACGCGCGACGAGGGCGGCGGCGGCCGATCCATGATCCTGCTCGACGGCACCACCTTCGAGAAGGGCGGTGTCAACGTATCTTGCGTGCATGGAGAGCTTTCGGAGGCGTTCGCCAAGGACCTCCCCGGGGAGGGCCGGCGCTTCTTCGCCACTGGGATCAGCCTGGTCATCCACCCACGAAACCCACACGTCCCGACGGTTCACGCGAACTTCCGCTACCTCGAGAAAGGCACCGACGCCGCCTGGTTCGGCGGCGGATCGGACCTCACCCCCTGGATCCTCTACGACGAGGACGCCGTCCATTTCCACCGGGTCTGGCGCTCGGTCTGTGATCGCCATCCAGTCGCAAATTACGCGCGCTTCAAGGAGTGGTGCGACGAGTACTTCTTTCTCCCCCACCGCGGTGAGCGCCGCGGGATCGGCGGGATCTTCTTCGACTACCTCGGGCTCGCGGGCTCGAAGATCGGCACGCCCGCGGATCTCGATCAGGTCTTCGCCTTCGTGAAGGACGCCGCCGCCGGCTTTCTCGACGCGTACGTCCCGATCGTGGAGCGCAGGCGTGCGGCGGCCTGGACGGAGGATCAGCGCCTCTGGCAGCTCACGCGCCGGGGCCGCTACGTCGAGTTCAACCTGGTCTACGACCGGGGGACGATCTTCGGGCTGAAGACCAATGGCCGGGTGGAGTCGATCCTGATGTCGCTGCCCAGCCTGGTGCGCTGGGGCTACGACGAGCACCCGGCCCCCGGCACGGAGCAGGCCCGGCTCGTCGGGATCCTCGAGAAGCCGCGCGACTGGCTCGGCGATGGATGAGGCGCTCCTGCGCGGGATCAACGCTCTCGGCGCGATCCCGTTCTTCGCCACGCTCGCCCTGATCCTCTCCTCCCGATGGATGATCCCCGTGATCTGCGGCCCGCTGGCGCTCTCCCTGGCGCGCCGGAGGCGCTGGGCGGCCATGATCACCATCGCGCTGTCGATGGGCCTCGCCGACGTGGTCAGCTCCCGCGCGGTGAAGCCGCTGGTGGCCCGCGAGCGCCCGTGCCGCGCGCTCACTGGGCTCGCCGCGCCGGTCAGCTGCGGTCCGGGGCGGAGCTTCCCCTCGAGCCATGCCGCGATCTCGTTCGCGTTCCTGCTCTCGGCCGCGCCCACCGTGCGGCTCGGCTTCGCCATCTTCACGCCGCTGGTGGTCGCGATCTCCGGATCGCGCGTACTGCTCGGGGTTCACTACCCGAGCGACGTGGCCGGCGGCGCCGCGATCGGTTCGATCCTCGGTGCGCTGGCCTGGCTGGGCCGGAAGAAGCTCGAGCTCAGAACGACCAGTCGCCTTCCTTCGACGAGCCCGTGAGGGACCAGCGCACCAGCTTGGCCTCGGCCGTCACCGGTCCCTGTCGGATCGTGAACTGCAAGGGAGCTTGCGTATCGTCGTTTGCCAGGAAGACGTCGATCTCGACCTTCGGCGGGTTCTGGTTGTCGAGCCCGACCGTCGGCCTGCGATCGAACACCGTATTCACCTCGTAGGCGCTGCGCTTCCCGCCCATGGTCTCGATCTCGACGACGCGGTTCACCGACGCGTCCATGCGCCAGAGTCGCCGCGCCCCGAAGACGTCCTGGCAGCCCTTCATCCCCACCTCGAGGTCGACGCGCCGCGCCGCGTACACCATGGTGAGGATGTCCGTGAGGTCGTGCTCGCCGACGTAGGTCCTCGACAGCTCCTGCCCCTGGAGCAGGAAGTCGGCCGTCACCTTGCGTCCGTTCTCGTAGAACCGGATCTTCTCCCAGCGTGGATCGCCGCCGTAGGTCGACTCGACGCGCACGCCGACCGGCGCCAGCGACACCGGATCGACGAGCGACATGTAGCGGCCCTCGAAGGACTCGAACGTGGAGACGAAGCCGTTGGTGCGGGCGCGACCGAACAGCGGGATCACCGTCCGGCCCTGGATCTGCCGCGGCTCCCCGATCTTGATCTCGAGTCGGCCGACGAACGCCGCGCCCACGGTCAGCTCGTACGCGAGCTCCTCCCCGACCTTGAACGGGCTCTGGTTTCGGAGCGGCAGCTTGTCCATGCCGGCGCAGCTCGGCTGGAGCTGGCGACGCACGACCGGGTGCGGGATGAGGACGCCCTGCCGCATCGTGTAGCGCCGGGCGTCCGGCTTCGAGGCGGCGCTCGCGGGCAGCGTCACCAGCGCCGCGAGAAAGATCGAGGATGGGATCGAGGGCTTCGACAAAAAGACTCCTCTCAGTATAGTGCCGGCCATCGCTCCAACGCGTGACAGGGCTGCTCTTCTTTCCGTGCTCCTCGGGTTGTCTCTGGTTGGGACGGCGTGGGCGGAGCGCCCACAACGCGTTTCTCCCGCAGAGTTTGGACGGGTCTTTCGCGAGAATCGCCAGGCGTTGGTCCGCGTGAAGGGCACCACGTGGCGGTCCTACGCCAGCGGCTTCGTGGTGGGGGCGCGCAACGAGATCGTGTTCGGTGCGAAGGAGTCTCCCACCCCCGAGCTCGAGGTCATCACCGTGGATGGCGCGCGGCACACCGCGGATCTCCTCGGCTACGATCGAGAGCTGGCGATCGGCGTGGCCCGCGTCCGCGACGGCCACCTGGTGCCCCTCCGCGTGTCGGCGCGCCCCGGGCTGGTGCGGGGCGACTGGGTGATCGCGATGACCCACGACGAGCGCGGCCGCGCGCAGCCGTTCGCTGGCGTGGTGGAGAGCGACCTCGAGCAGGCGGCGCATCCCAAGGGCGCGCTGGTCGCGCGGGTCGACGTCCCCGGGCGGCCGGGCAGCCCGGTGCTCTCGACCCGCGGAGAGCTGGTCGGGCTGGCGCTCGATCCCGGCCGTCGCCGGACGCGGGTGGTGGCCATCGAGACCGTGGTCCCGTTCCTCAGGATGGTGGTGCTTGCCGACGGAAGCCAAGAGCGCTGACGGCGAGGCGCGTCCGGTCGATCGCGACACGCTGATCCGCGAGGTCGTGATCGCCTCTGCCGGGATCCTGATCGCGTTCGGGCTCCTCAAGCAGTTCGGGCCCGCCATCCCGTTTCTCGGCGATCACGTCTTCACGATCGCCGCCGCGATTCAGCTCTACGTGCCACTGCTCCTGATCGGCCGCCGCGGGATCACGCGGCAGACGCTGGGCCTCACGTTCGCCCGCTGGAAGGAGGATCTGGGGATGTTCGCGGCGCTCGCTGCGGTCACCACGATCCCGTTCGCGATCGGCCACCACTTCTGGATGACCGAGCTCTACCACTACCGCTTCCAGCTGCGCTTTCCGGATGGGTTCTTCGAGAAGGTGCTGACCCAGATCTTCGTGGTGGCGCTGGCCGAGGAGCTCTTCTACCGCGGTTATCTGCAAGAGCGGTTGCAGCGGATCTGGCCGGCCCGCGGTACCTTGCTGGGCGCGCCCTTCGGCGCCGCGATCGTGGTGGCGGCAGCGGTGTTCGCGATGGCGCACTTCGTCGGCGAGTACCGCTTCGATCGGCTGGGACCGTTCTTCCCGGCGCTGCTCTTCGGTCTCCTGCGCGCGCGCACGGGGACAATCGTCGGCGCGATCGCCTACCACGCGTACTGCAACCTGCTCGGCGACGTGCTGTGGAGCTGCTACCGGCCGTAGAGCTCGACGACGCAGACCGTGTCCCCTCGTACGGCGACGCCCAGGCCGAGCTCGACCGCGGTGGGGGAGAGCAGGTTCACCCGGTGGCTCGGGCTGAGGAGGAAATTCTCGTGGGCGCTCTCCACCGTCTGCGCGATCGCCACATTCTCGGCGACCGATCCCCGGAAGCCCTCCGCGCGGGCCCGCGCCGGCGGATCGCGCCCGCCGAGGACGTGCGCGGCCACCAGCGTGCGACACACCGTCGCGGCGTGCTTCTCGGCCGCTCGATCGAGGGGCGCGCTGCGGACCAGCGGAGCCAGGTCCCTCGCGCTGCGGACCGCGGCGATCAGACGCTCGAGGGAGGCGGCATCGTTCTTTTGAGTGGAACGCGGAGGGACGGCGGGCTCGGCCCTCGGAACGCCGACGGCGAAGGTCCAGAGGGCGGCGACCTCAGGCCCGCGATCGCGCTCGGCGAGGAGCTCCACCGTGTATCGACCCTTGCCGCGATCGATGGGGACCCGGAGCGAGAGGAGGTCGCCCCGCCGCGCCACCGTTCGGGGCTCGACGTGGCCCTCCAGGCACAGCGGGGTGGTGCACGGCCCCAGCGCGAAGGCCTCGACCCGGACCCCAGGGAGCGCCCGGCCCCGAACCACCACGGGGCCCCGCTTCGGGCTCGGCGGGAGGGGCGCCAGCGTCACCAGGCGCCGGGAGAGGATCGCCACCAAGGCCCTGCGGTCCCCATGCTCCGCGAAGGCGAGCCCGAGGTGGGTAGCGCCCCGCAATCGGGCCCAATCGGCGAACTCGAGCAGCTTGGCGCCGAGGGCCTCGCTGTCCTCTCCGAGGCCGGAGAACGGGAAGAGCTGCGCGTCGGCCAGCCCTTCCCGGGCGAGGTCGGCCTCCAGGCGGGGCCGGGTCGCGCGGGCCGGATCCTCGAGGATGGCGCGGGCGTGCCGCCGGGCCGCTTGGGAGAGGGAGGGGTCGACGATGAGCGGTTTACCCGTCGAGGCCCGGACGGCAACGGCCTCGATCAACTGGCTCGGGCGGGGTTCCGCCCCTGCCGGAACTGTGAAGAAGAGTAAAATGAGGGTGATCACTGCTCGACGGGCAGAAAAAGGTGAGAACCTCTCTGAGCGTCGAAACATTTCGACGACCTTTTTCGTTTGGAACAGAGGCGACGGGTGAGCATTCGCTGCGGGCCGAGGACAATGTCTACACAGCCGGTGACAGTTTGTCAGGGTACGGAACACCACTCGACGATCGCTCGACCGGGGAAGCGCTCGAATTTCATGGACCCAGTAACTTCCCGCAATTTTGGTCCGGATCGTGCCTTTGATTTTGGATGGGACGAGATGCCAAGCTCGTCCCTCACGTAGGTCAGGGAGAAGACATGTTCGGATTCAGACGACACTCCAACAACACCCAACGATCGGAGTTCGAGTCCCTCACGCTCGAGCACATGGACGCCCTCTACGGGGCGGCCTTGCGGCTCACCCGGAGCCCCAAGGATGCGGAGGATCTGGTCCAGGACACCTTCCTCAAGGCCTTCCGGTTCTTCGACAGCTTCGAGCGCGGCACCAACATCAAGGCCTGGCTCTTCAAGATCCAGACAAACACCTTCATCAACAAGTACCGCCGGAAGGTGAAGGAGCGGGAGGTCGCCGAGACCCCCGCCGAGGATATCGTGCTGGATCGCTTCGTCTCTTCGGAGCAAGTGCGCGCCCTGCAGGATCCGGAAGGCGACTTCTTCGGCCGGCTGCTCTCCGACGAGGTCGTCGAGGCCCTCGATCAGGTTCCCGTCGACTTCCGCATGGTCGTCATCCTGGCCGACATTCAGGGCTTCTCGTACAAGGAGATCGCGGAGATCGTCGGCTGCCCGGTCGGCACCGTGATGAGCCGGCTGTTCCGGGGACGGCGCATCCTCCAGAAACACCTCTATCAGTACGCCATTCGCGAAGGCATCATCAGCCCGCAGATCGACGATGCCGGGCATGCGATCGACCTGGACGAATACCGAAGCCGGAAGAAGCAAAAGACCGCCTGACCGACGCCCCGCCCCTCCCCAATCCCTCCAAGACACTCCAAATCCTGGGTTTCGTAGCGTTCAGCACGCCTGCGCCGTGCGTCTCTTGCGCTTTCGCCTGGAATGACTCTCAATGCTCTAGCGTTTCCTGGACGCCCCACCTGCGAGTGGGCCCTTGTGGGCCTGGGCTCTGCCGGCGGTGAAGGCACAAACCATGGACTGCCGTGAGGTTGATCGACTCGCCGACCTCAGCTTGGACGGCGAAACAGAGCTCCCGGAGCAGGCGGAAGTCGAAGGCCATCTGGTCGCCTGCACCCACTGCCGCGCGAAGCACGAGGGGCGCTCCTGGTTCCACAACCGGCTGCGCGCCAAGTTGCGGGAGTCGTCGGACGAGCTGGCGGCGCCCACCTCCTTGAAGCTTCAGATCGCGACCCAGCTGCGTGTCCAGGATCGGCACGGGCCGGCCTCGCTGCGCTGGGGCCGCGCGGTGCCGGCGACGCTCGCGCTCGGGACTGTGGTGATCTTGAGCTGGACCATGTCCTCCACCGGGTCGACGCTCGACCCGGAGGAGCAGGTGGCCCACCACAGCCGGAACCTGCCGCCCGAGGTCCGCGGGCGCGACGGCGAGAAGCTCGAGCAACTCTTCCAGCGGAACCTCCGTTACCCGGTGCGCGTGCCCCGGCTCTCCCAGCCGAACGACCCCAGCGGAGCCACGGTCCAGCTCGTGGGTGGCCGCCTCTCCAACATCAAGAACCGCGACGCGGCGTACATCATGTATGACGATCGGGGTGCTCGGATCTCGCTGTTCGCGTACCCGATCGACGGGCAGGTCAACCTGCCCAAGGACTTCCAGGAGCAGCGCGTCGGAAATCGCAGCATGATGGTGGGTAAGCATCGAGGCTACAACGTGGTCGCGTGGGCGTCGGGCGACGTCCTCTATTCGCTGGTGTCCGAAGTGGATCCGGTCGAGCTGGTGCAACTCGCCTCCACGATCGAGTGATCGGGCCAGAGGTTTCGCGGGTTTGTGCTCGGCTGCTCGTTTGACATGAAATCAGGCCGGTCGTAGCTTCGGCCAGCATGGGATCGGTTCTCATCATTGACGCCGACGACGGCTTCGCGAGCGATCTCGTCAGCGTGCTCAGCTCGCGAGGGCTCGACGTTCAGGTCACACCCGACGGCAAAGCCGGCTTGGATCTTGCGCGCATCAACATCCCCGACGCGATCGTGCTGTGTGTCGAGCTGCCGCGGATGTCGGGGTACTCGATCTGCGCCAAGCTCAAGAAGGACACCACGCTCAAGACGGTACCGCTGATCATCACCAGCGCGGAGGCTACACAGGAGACGTTCGAGCACCACAAGAAGCTGAAGACGCGGGCCGAAGAGTACATGAAGAAGCCGTTCGCGCCGGAGGACTTGGTGCATGTCCTCGCCGCGTATGTCGGCATGTCGACCGCCAACGGCCACGAGGTGGTCTCCGAAGAGCTCTCGATGGACGACGACGTCGAGCCGGCGACGCTCAACGATGACGAGGTCTTCGACGCACACGAAGGCGACGGAATGGCGTCCATCGATCAGGAGATCCAGAACCTGAAAAAGCAGCAGTTCCTGCCACCGGATCTCACCGGTGGCGCCGCGCTTCAGGAGACCTTCGACGACGAAGACATGATGACCACCGTCGGTGGGGCGACCGAGGAGGTGCTGCAGGCCGCCAAGGCCGAGGTCGAGCGTCACGCCCAGGAGATCCAGAAGCTCAAGGCCCAGCTCGCCAGCGAGAAGGAGGCCCGGACCAGGTCCGAGCGGGAGCGCGACCTCGCCCTCGCGAACGAGAAGGCCGCCGCCGCCCAGCTGCAGAAGATGAGCTCGAGCCAACCGCCGACCGCGGCGTCGACAGGCCGCGAGGTGCTCGAGCTCAAGAAGCAGCTCAACGCCAAGGACCGCGAAGTCCTCGATCTGAAGGGTCAGCTTCAGGAGAAGGAAAAGGACAGCCTGGCCGGTCGCGACAAGGAGATGGAGCTCGAGAGCCAGATCGTCGAGGCGCGGGAGGCCCAGTCGGCCGCCGAGCAGAGCCGCTCCCAGCTCGAGGCCAAGCTCGCCGCGGTCGAGGCCCGCGCGCACGAGATCGAGCGCTCGTCGGCGGCGAAGATCGAGCAGATGGATCGGCAGCTGGCCCAGCTCAACACGCAGGCCGCCGAGCTCGATGGGACCGTCCAGTCTCTCACCCAGGAGCTCAATGACGCGCAGGAGGACCTCGAGGCCCTCAACGCCAAGAATCAGGAGCACCAGTCGAAGATCTCTCACCTCAACAACGAGCTCGGCGCCTCGCGCTCGGAGGCCTCCGGCCTCAGGGATCAGCTCGGAGACGCGCAGGACACGATCCGCGAGCTCAACGACCAGATCGACGGCATCCGCTCGTCCCTCGACTCGGCCAACGACGAGAATCAAGAACCTCAAGTCGAGCATCGACGAGACCGAGGACCGTTTGTCGCGGGCGTACCAGAAGATCCGCGAGGACGAGGACGTGAAGGCGAAGGCCAAGAAGGCCCTCGAGATCGCCTCCGCGCTGCTGGTGGAGGCCGGCTTCTCCGCAGACGGCGAGCCCTCCGACGACCTCGACAAGATCGCCGCGGGGTGAGCCCGTGGGGCCCCGGTCGGCCAACCCGTCCGATCGTTCGCTGTTCGCACGAGCTGGTGAGGAACAGCGAATGCCAGAACAAGTGCAACCCGGAATAGCGAACGGCCCGCCCACCCACTCTTCGCGTCCAGGCCGTGGGGCCCGAACAGGCTGGCGTCAGCCGTCCTTGTTGCGGACGAGCTGGGCGGCGCGGTTGCGGACGCCGGCCTGGACGTTCTTCGACTTGGCGACGAGCTTGAGATCGCGGCCGTTGAGGAGGGGGACCAGCTTCATGGCGTCGGGGAGCGGAGCCTTGGGGTTGTTCACCAGCGCCAGCTTCACCTGGTAGTTCCGGACCCAGTTGTTCTTCTTGTCCTTGGCGATGTGGGCGATGACGTCGGAGTGGACGGTGCGGGACTGGGCGGCGGCGATGATCTCGCTCTCGGTGACGGCCGGTGAGGTGACGGCAGCGAGGGCGACCAGGCGGTTGGTGTCGCGCATGAAGAGGGAGCGGACGGTCTTGGTGCCTTTGGTGGCCAGGGCCACCTTCTGGGGTGTGCTCAGATCGCGGACCAGCTGCTCGACCGTGCGGCGCGCCTGCTCGGTGACGTCGCCTTCCTCGTCCTCCTCGATGAGCCGGCGGGTGCCGCGCTCGGCCTTCTGCTCGTCGGTGAGGAACTGCTCGTCGAGGAGCTCGAGCGGGATGTCGCCGAGGAGCGCGTCGGCCGCCTTGAGACGCTCCTCACCGGTGAGGCGGAGCAGGGCGTCGGCGAACTCGGCGACGCCCTCCAGGATGATCCCGTTGCGGACGAGGAAGTCGATGACGCGATCGACGGTGGATTTGAGCGCGTTTCCGTTGCGGATGAGGGCCCGGGCAATCTCGGGGGCGTCCAGCACGCGGGCCTGATTGTTCGCGATGATTCTCGCAGGTCGCCTCGGAGCAGACCTCGGCCACCGAGGCAAACGCGGCCGTGGGCGTGCTGGGGTTGAGGAGGATCTTCTCGGCGAAGGCGTCGTTGGTGGCGACCGCCTTGGCCAGGAACCCGAGGACCCAGGGGTTGATCGATTTGTCCGTCAAGACCGCGTTGCCGATGCGGGCGTCCAGCTCGGTGAGGCTCTTCTCGGCGGCCGCTCGGACCTTTTCATCGGGATCGAAGGTCAGGACGTACTGCGCGGTGACCAGGTCCTTGGGCGCCATCGGCGCCATCCCGCGGGCCGTCATCAGGCGGAGGGGAGGGGGCGCCTTGTCTCCGGCGTGTCGGAGCACCGCCGCTTCCATCTGGTCGACGGGGATGGGGCAGGTTCCGGGTGCGTCGCTCATCGATCGGGGGGAAGTGTACTACTCTTCGTCCTCTACTGCGACGAAGCCGGACTCCTTCACGATCTTGTCCTGGATGGGCGGCGGCACCGGCTCCATGTGCGAGAACTCCATCACGAACGATCCGCGGCCCTGGGTCATCGACCGGAGCGCGGCCTCGTAGCTCTGGATCTCCGCCAGCGGCATTTGCGCCTTGATGGTCACGTACTTGCCCATCGAGTTGGTACCGCTGAGACGACCGCGGCGGGTGTTCACGTCGCCCATGACGTCGCCCATGTTCTCCTCGGGCACCGCGATCTCGACGTCCATGATCGGTTCGAGCAACACGGGTCGCGCCTTGGCGGCGGCGATCTTGAAGCCCTTCGAGCCTGCCATCTGGAAGGCGACGTCCTTCGAGTCGACCGGGTGGTACTTGCCGTCGATCAGACGGACGTGGACGTCGACGACCGGGTAGCCCGCCAGGACGCCGCGCGCCATCGCCTTGCGGAGGCCCTTCTCGACGGACGGGATGAACTGCCGGGGGATGGCGCCGCCGACGATGCCGTCCTCGAACACGAACCCGCTGCCCTTCTCGCCGGGCTCGAAGTCCATGTAGGCCACGCCGAACTGCCCGGCGCCGCCCGTCTGCTTCTTGTGCTTCCCTTCGACGTTCTTCACCGCGACCGTGAACGTCTCCTGGTAGGGGATGCGGGGCAGCTCGAGCTCGACGGGCGCTCCGAACTTGCGAGCCATCTTCTCGGCCGCGATCTCGATGTGTTGCTGGCCCGAGCCGGACAGGAGGATCTGACCGGAGGTCTCGTCGCGGCCCAGGCTGAGGCCGGGATCCTCTTCGACGACCTTCTGGACGGCCGCCATGATCTTGTCCTCGGTGCCCTTGTCCCGGGCGCGGAGGGCCCGCGAGATCAGGGGTGCCGGCAGCTTCACCACGTCCATCACCCAGCCGTCGGTGCTGAGGGTGTCGTTGTTGTGGACCTCCTTCAGCTTGGCGAGGGCCACGATGTCTCCGGTGGGTGCGCTCTCCACCGGCTCCAGGTCCTTGCCGATGATCGTGTTCATCGCGCCGAGGCGTTCCTTCGGCATGTTGTCGCGGTGCTTGTTCTCGAGCGTCTCACCGCCGCTGGCGTTGCCGGAGAGGACGCGCGCCACCGAGACGCGGCCCAGCTTGTCCCAGATCGTCTTGAAGACGAAGAGGGAGAGCGGCTCGTCGGCGGTCGGCTTGCGCTCGATCGACTCTTCGCCCTTCTTGCCCCCGCGCGGACCGCTCTCGAGAGGGCTCGGGAACGCGTCGACGATGAAGTCGAGCAGCAGGGAGACGCCCTGGTTGGCGGTGCCGGATCCGCAGTAGACGGGGACGATCGAGCCCTCGGCCATCGCCTTCGACAGGCCCTTGATGATCTCCTCCGCAGTCAGCGTGCCCTCGAAGAACTTCTCCATCAGCGACTCGTCGTTGCTGGCGATGTCCTCGATCAGCTGGTTGCGCGCCTCCTCGACTGCGGACGTCATGTCCGCGGGGATCGGTGCCTCCTCGTACTCACCGGAGTCGCCGGGCTTGAAGAGGTAGGCTTTTTGCGCCACCAGATCGACGACGCCGCGGAAGTCGGCCTCCTTCCCGATCGGGATCTGGAGCGCGGCAGCCTCGCGGCACATGCTGTCCTTGATGTCGGCGAGCGCCTTCGCGAAGTCGGCGTTCTCGGCGTCGAGCTTCGAGATGAAGAAGGCGCGGGCGAGCTTCATGTCGATCGCCCAGCCGTGGACGCGGTCGGTCATCGCCTCGACGCCGTCCTTGCCCGAGACCACGCAGATGACGCTGTCCATCGCCTGCATGCAGGTGCGGCTGTCCTTGAGGAAGTTTCCGTCTCCGGGCGTGTCGATGATGTTGATCTTGTGCTTCTTCCACTCGAGCGAGCCGATGGCGGAGGCAGAGCTCATCACGCGCTTCTGCTCCTCGGGCTCCCAGTCCAGCACCGAGGTGCCGTCCGAGGTGTTCCCGAGCCGCTTGGTTCGCTTGGCGGACCAGAGCGCAGCCTCTGCGATCGAGGTCTTGCCGCACGCTTTGTGGCCGATCAGACCAACGTTTCGGATGTCCTTGGAGTCGAAAACCTTCATGGGAAAGGCCGCACGCTAGCCGCCCCCCGGGAATGGAGTCAACAGCGGAAAGGGTGCGGCTTCAGGTGCGATTCCGCTCGTAGAGAATGCGCAAACCGTCGAGCGTCAGGTTCTCGTCGACCTCTTGGATGGCGGCGGCTTCCTTCGCGATCACTGTGGCCAAACCGCCGGTCGCGATGACCCGGATGGGCTCCGACATCTCCTTCTTCATGCGGGAGACGAGGCCGTCCACCAGCGCCGCGTAGCCGAAGTAGCAGCCCGACTGGATCGACTCCACCGTGCTCTTGCCGACCACGTGCTCCGGGCGGGCCACGTCGACCTTGGGAAGCTTGGCGGTCCGCGAGAACAACGCGTCCATCGCCAGGTTGAGCCCGGGAGCGATGGCGCCGCCGGCGTACTCGCCCCGGCCGGTGATGGAGTCGAAGGTGGTGGCGGTCCCGAAGTCCACCACGATGCAGGCGCTCCGGGTGCGCTCGAAGGCGGCGATGCCGTTGACGATGCGATCGGCGCCTACGTCCTTGGGCGGGTTGTAGAGCACCGGCATCCCGGTCTTGATGCCAGGGCCCACAATCAGGGGCTCCTGGCCGAACAGCTTCCGGATCATCTTCTCGATCGTGCCGGTCACGACGGGGACGACCGAGGCCAGGATCAACCCGCGGATCGCGGCGGGCTCCACCCCGACGCCGCCCAGGAGCGCCCGCACGAGCAAACCGTACTCGTCCGCCGTGCGGGCGTGGACGGTCTCGAGGCGGAAGGCCTCGATCAAGCGATCGCCGTCGTAGAGGCCGATCGTGACGTTGGTGTTGCCGACGTCGAACGCGAGCAGCATGTCAGTACTTGATCGCGTCCGGGTTGATCATCTCGCCGGCGCGCACCTTCCTGCGCTTCTTGGCGTCGACCGGGAGGATCTCCTGCCCGGGCGCGCGTCCCACGAAGCCCTTGAGCATGATGTCGAAATCGTCCTGGAACGCCGGCCGAGTACCCGCGGCGTTCTCCATCATGAGGACGAATCCGCGCTCGCCGACGATGAAGACGACCTGCGTGACCTCGTTGACCAGCTGCGCGTTGCCCCTCTCCCGATGCGCGAAGTCGGTGCGGATGCCGTGGGTGCCGCTGATCGCGATCCGGGACTCGCCGATCGGCTTGTAGAGCTTGGTGGCCGCCTTCACGTCGTTGGTCACCGACAGCGCAAAGTGCCGGACGTTGACGTTCGGTGGGAGGTTCCTCATCTCGACCGTCACGTGGGCCACGTAGCCGTTGTCGGGGTGCGTCTTCCAGAAGTCGACGACCGGCACGCCGGCGCGCTCGGCGGCGGTCCAGCCCACCGGGAGGTCGATCGAGAAGCGCGCCTTCGGGTCGGCCCAGGTGTTGGGCTTGCGGCCCATGAGCTCCTCCCACGGGTTCCCGGCGAACGCGGCGGCGGGGACGGCGAGGAGCGCGAGCGCCAGCAAGGTGCGCATCGCGCTCATCATACCTCACTCACGCTTTGGCGGGCTCGGGGGTCGCCGGGGGCGTCTGCTCGCCCTGGCCGAGGGCCTCCGGGACGACCTTTCCGGCCTTCCAGGAGCGGAGGATCATGTCAGCCTCGAACTTGGAGTCGACGCCGCCGGGCTCGCACTTGTGCGGGTTGTCGTCCTTCCCGAAGGCGAGCGCCTCCGAGTACTCCTTGCAGGTCGGCCAGTCGCAGGAGCCGCAGTCGGTACCTGCCATGGCCTCCTCGAGGAGCACCGCCAGCGCCGGCTTCTCCAGGCCGATCGCGCGGGAGGCGAACTTGGAGATCCGGTCCTTCGGGATCTCGAACTTGGCGCCCTTGCTCTTGACCCCCTCGACCTTGGGCGGCGGCAGGCGCGGCAGGTCAATCGGCGGCGGCTTGAAGGCGCGGGCCCGCGAGGATTTGTGCACCAGCCCCATCTGCTCGAGGATCTCGCCGCGGCGCTTCCGGGGGGCGTCGTAGCCCTTGAACGGCTTGAACGCCTCGACCGCGCCGTCCTGGGGGACGAAGCGGAACAGGAGGTTCTCGACGAACGCGGTGGAGGCCTCGAAGTGGGGCGTATGCGTGATGGCGCCGGTCGGGCAGGGCTCCGAGCACAGGCCACAGAACATGCACTTGGCCTTATCGATGTCGAAGCGGGTCATGATCAAGCGGCGGGTCTCGGGATCCTTGGCCGCGTCGATCCGGATGCAGTCGATCGGGCAAGCACGCTCGCAGGCCAGGCACGCCGTGCAGATGTCCATGTCCACTTCGAGGAAGCCGCGATACCGGGTCGGCAACATCTCGTGCACCGGCCGCGGGATCCGATCCGGATACTGGATCGTCGACGGACGACGAAACATGTAGCTCATCGTCACCGTCATCCCCTCGAAGATGGAGGTGGCGGTGTCTTTGATGTTGTCGATGTACTGCTTCAGCGTGAGCGACATCTCGGCTCCCTGACCTCCTAGACCAGCCGCCACGGCGGATAGTACGCCTCGTGGCCGGTGAGGTTTTCGTAGTTGTCCTTGTCGGCTCGATAGACCGCCCGGATCTTGCGGGCGTAGACCAGCACGGCCCAGCAGAAGACCCCGAACATCGCCCAGCGCATCGCGTAGTCCAGGGGCGAGCGGCTCATGCCGAACTTGGTCGACTCCAGCACGAGCTCCCAGACCATGGTGCCCAGCACGCATGCGAACGAGAGCGGCACCAGATACTTCCAGCACAGCGTCATCATCTGATCGACGCGGATCCGCGGGAGGGTCCAGCGCAGCTGGATGACGATGAAGACGAGGATCAACGTCTTGGCGGCGAACACGCCCAGCTGCAGGCCGTTGATCACGATCGGCTGGCGGATCGCGTCCCACGAGACGCCGAGGACGCTCTCGACCGACGCCCCGAACCCGCCGGTCAGCTGGAAGATCCCGAAGGCCGCCAGGCCGAGGCCGCCGGCGAGGTGGAGGACCAGCGCGCCGTCGTACGCGCCGCGGAGCCCGAGGCGGGTGAGGATGCCGCGGGGCAGGGCGATCCGCTTGAGCGGCGCTCGGAGCGGCGGGAACAACATCAGGAAGCCGGCGCCCAGCGCGATCAGCGCGATTCGAGAGTCGAGCCGGAAGATGATGAAGCCGGCCATGACCAGGATCGTCCCCAGCGTGATCAGCCCGCGATTCATCCACAGCTGGGCGGTCTCCGCGCTGGGCGCGGGGATGTCGGCGCTCTGGATGCGGGCGTGGGCGCGGCCGCGGTAGCGGAGGAGCTGGGCGGCGATGAGGATCGCGGGCACGGCGGCGCCGACCAGCATCACCAGCATCCCGATGCCGGTGCCGTGGGCCAGCCAGTCGGAGGGCGTGATGCCGTCGGCCTGGGTGCCGAACGGGATCTGCCAGCCGCCGAGGAACAGCGAGACGCTGACGGCGCAGAGGATCCAGACGTTGGCGAACTCGCCCAGGAAGAACATCAAGAAGCGCATGCCCGAGTACTCGGTGTTGTAGCCCGAGACCAGCTCCGACTCGGCCTCGGGGAGGTCGAACGGCGTCCGGTTGCCCTCGGCGAGCTGCGCCACGAAGAAGACGAAAAACGCGATCAGCGTGAACGGCGAGTGGAAGACACCCCAGTTGGGGAGGAAGTCGGAGCCGCCCTGCGACTTGATCAGATCCTGCATCGACAGCGAGCCGGTCGTGATGATCACGGTCATCGCCGCCAGCGCCGCCGGGATCTCGTACGAGATGACCTGCGCCGCCGAGCGCATGCCGCCGAGGAGCGCCCACTTGCTGTTGGAGCCCCAGCCCGCCATCAGCACGCCGATCACGACCAGCGAGGTGACGCCGAGGATGAAGAGGATGCCGATGTCGATGTCGGTGGCGATGAGCAGGCTGGTGAACGGGAGCGCCGCGAAGGCGAGCAGCATGCCCAGCACCACGAAGTAGGGCGCGATCCGGAAGAGGATCGGGTCGGCCTCTTCAGGGATCAGGTCCTCCTTGAAGAGGCACTTGATGCCGTCGACCAGCCACTGGAGGATGCCGTTCGGGCCCACCCGGTTCGGTCCCACACGCGACTGCATGCGCGCCGCGATCCGCCGCTCGAAGAAGATGAAGACCCCGGCGAAGTTGAGAGCGAAGCCGAACACCAGGCCGGCGGCGATCGCCATGAAGACCAGGTAGACCACCTCGGTCAGCACCCAGGTGGAGGGATCGACGCCGAAGGCCCACGCGATCAGGCGGTCGGCGAGTTGCTGCAGCTGCGGAAGGTCTCCCGACATGTCTTGTTACCTATCCAGCTCGGGGGCGACCACGTCGAGGGACGCGAACATCGCCACCACGTCCGCGATCATGGTCCCGGTCGAGATGACCTGCATGATCTGGGTGGCGGTGAAGCTCCCGGTGCGGACCTTCACCCGATACGCGTTCTCCTCGCCGTTGCACACCACGTAGTAGCCCATCTCCCCGCGGGCCGCCTCCACGGCGGCGTAGGCCTCGTCCCGCTCCGGTTTGATCTTGCGGGGGACCTTCGCCATGTAGTCGCCCTCCGGCATGCCCTCCAGCACCTGGCGGAGGATCTTGCAGCTCTCCTTCAGCTCGAGGATGCGGACGTAGTAGCGGTCGTAGCTGTCGCCGACGGTGCCGAACCAGCCCTTGCCGACGGGGACGTCGAAGTCGAGCTCGCCGTAGACGGAGTACGGGATGGCCTTCCTGACGTCGAACTTCACGCCGCTGGCCCGCAGGTTCGGGCCCACCAGGCCCCACGCGATCGCGGTCTCGCGATCGACGATGCCGGTGTCGATGAGGCGCTCGATCAGGATCTTGTTCACCGAGATGGCCTTGTTGAACTCGTCGATGATCGGCTCGAAGTGGTTGAGCCAGCGCAGGACCCGGGTGTCGAAGCCGCGCGGGATGTCGGCCATGACGCCGCCGATCCGCATGTAGTTGTAGGTCAAGCGCGCGCCGCAGAGCTCCTCCATGAAGTCGTTGATGGTCTCGCGCTCGCGGAGCCACCAGAGGAACGGCGAGAACGCCCCCACGTCCATCACCATCGTGCCGGTGGAGATGTGGTGGGAGGCGATGCGGCAGAGCTCGCTGGCGATCACGCGGCAGTAGTAGGCGCGGCGCGGGATCTCGTCGGCGATCCCGAGCAAGCGCTCGACCGCCATGGCGTAGCCCTCGTTGGCGGTCATCGCCGCCACGTAGTCGACGCGATCGGTGTACGGCATGAAGCCGTTGTAGGTGACCCGCTCGCCGATCTTTTCAATGGAACGGTGGAGGTAGCCGACCTCGGGGATCACGCGCGAGATGACCTCGCCATCCGACTCGACGAGGAGGTTGATCACGCCGTGGGTCGACGGGTGCTGCGGCCCCATGTTGAGGAGCATCTGCTCGCGGTTCGGCTCTCGGAGCGGTTGCAGGCTCATGCGTCGTCTCCCTCGTCGTCGTCGTCGTCCGCGGCCGCCGCGCCGGCCTTCTTGGCCTTCGGATTGACCCAACCCGCGGGCGGGGTGATCGACGACTTCTGCGGTGGCGGCTGGGGCAAGCCCTTCTCGTCGCGGGTCTTGCGGCGCGTCTCGTCCATCTTGGCGAAGGCCTCGAGGGGCGAGGCGCGCGTCGTCCCAATCCCGTGGTAGTCCTCCTGCTCCACGTAGTCCTTGCGGAGCGGATGGCCGACCCAGTCGTCGGGCAGCATGATGCGGCGCAGATCGGAGTGGTGGAGGTAGACGATGCCGAGCAGGTCGTACTGCTCGCGCTCGAACCAGTTCGCCACCGGCCAGAGACCCTCGACGGTCGGGACCTCGGGCACCGCCCGGGGGCAGCGGTACTTCACCACGTGCGCGTGGCCGAGCGGATAGCTGTAGAGGTGGTAGACCGACTCGAGGTAGCCGTCATCGGGCCAGTCGACGCCGGTGACGGAGCGGAGGAAGTCGAACCGCATCTGGTCGTCTTCCTTGAGGAACGTCATGACCTCCAGGAACTTCGAGACGTCCACGATCAGCGTGTACGGATCGACGGCGTCCACCAGCTCGACGGCCTCGCCAAAGCGCGCCGCGATCCGCGCGTGCAGCGCCTGCGCGACCGCGCGCGTGGGCGACTTCGCCCGGGCCGCATCCTGTTTTCCAGCCTTGGTTGCCATCGCCGCCTCTACGCCGTCCGCGCGATCGCGCCAAGCTTGTTGGTCCAGCGCTCGCGCATCATCTTGTCCTGGATTCGCATGAAGCCCTCGGTGAGGGCCTCGGGCCGCGGCGGGCAGCCCGGCACGTAGATGTCCACGGGCACAATCTTGTCCACGCCCTTGCACACCGAGTACGCCAGCTGGAAGAGCCCGCCGCAGGTGGCGCAGGCGCCCATCGAGATCACGTACTTCGGATCGGGCATCTGGTCGTAGAGCAGCTTGGCCCTGAGCGCCATCTTGTAGGTGAGGGTGCCGGCCACGATCATCAGGTCGGCCTGCCGCGGGGTGGCCCGCGGGACCGCGCCGAAGCGGTCGATGTCGGAGCGGGGCCCGCCGGTCTGCATCAGCTCGATCCCGCAGCAGGCGAGACCGAAGAGCAGGTACCAGATGGACGACTTGCGGTTCCAGTTGATGAGGTTGTCGAGCTTGCTGACGAGGACCATGCCCTCGTCGCCCGCCATCATGCTGTTCGTTACGTCAGACATCGCTTAGGGCTCCGCGCCGAGGCGCCGCCGCCATACATGATCCATGATCCCGGAAGCCTCAGCGGGGCTTCGGTTGTTTGAGCTGCTTGATCCACTCGAGGTCACCCTTCTTCCACACGTACGCGAGGCCGGCGAGCAGGATGACGACGAACACCATCAGCTCGCCGAAGGCGGCGTAGCCCGCAGCGTGCTCCTTCCAGGCGCGGAAGACCACGGCGACCGGGAAGGTCAGCGCGATCTCCACGTCGAAGATCACGAAGATCAGGGCGACGATATAGAACCGGGGGTTGAAGTTGAACCAGGCGTCGCCGATGGGGCGCTCGCCGCACTCGTAGATCTGGTTCTTGTCCGGATTGGGGAATCGGGGGGCGACCAGCCGGGAGAACGTCAGGGCCGCCACCACGAAACCGATCGCCAGGACCATGAACACCAGGACTTGCGCGAAATCGAAGGGCATCGGTGTGACGGAACCGCTATTGAAGGCGCGACCTTATGTCAATGAAAGTCGTCGGACGTTCGGCGGATGCCTGTGGGCCTCGATGCGCCAATCTACGGATGTACGGGTCGCACCGCGGAATTTACCTTCCGCCGGAGGACGGGACACTGTCTGCGGGGGGCCGTGGACGGAGAGGGGGAAAGCTTCCCCCTGAGGAGGCCATTGTTGGTGAGCGGTCGGGTAGGACCTTTCGAGGTCGTACGCGAGCTGTCGGATGCGCCCGGAGCGTGCCTGGTCGAGGCCCGCGATGCGGACGGCGAGCGGAGGTTGCTCCAGCTCGCGCGCTTTCGCGCTGCGGTCGACGACGGTGAGCGCGGGCAGCGTCAGGCAGAGGAGCGCGCCATCGCGCGACGGACCGCCGAGCTCATCGGCGATCCCGACGTGGTGGTGCACGCGCACGGCGGCACCGACGGGATCTCGGGCGAGCGCATCCTCTTTTGGGCGCTCCCCTACTCGGACCGGCCGCCGCTGGCCGGCCAGCGGTTGTCCACGGATGCCCTGATCGATCTGGGGGCGAAGCTCGCCGCGCGTCTCGTCGAGAGACACGGCGCCGGAAAGCTCGATCCCCTCCTCTCCGAGCACTTCGTGCGCCTCGACGCCGACGGCGAGGTGGAGATCGTCGGCGTCCCGCTGGCGATCGACCGGGGCTGGGCCGCGCCCGACATGCCGACGTTCCGGGCCGCCCCGGAGGAGAACGGATCCCCCACCCGCAGCGGCGATCTCTTCCGGCTGGGCCGCATGCTCGAGAACCTGGCGCCGGCCGATCTCCCCGAAGACGTGCGCCGCACGCTGGCGCGCCTCACCGCGGCCAACGGCGAGCGCTTCGGCTCGGCGCATCTCGCGCTGGAAGCGTTCGACGCGCTCTCCACCCCGTCGCGCCTGAGCGCGGCCTCGATCTCCACCGAGATCACCACGCCGCTGGAGCCGCCCTGGTCGACGTCGATCCCGGACGTGCTCGATCCGGCCGAGCCGGTGAGCGTGCCCGAGCTGGCGCCCACCGAGGTCACCTCGGGCCCGCTGGTGACGGCCGATCCGGGCGCCGTCGCCTCCGAGGCGGTCACGCACACCGCCGAGCCGGTCACGCCGATCCCCTCCGAGTCGCCGCTGGTGGTGGAGGTCCAGCCCCGATCGACCAGCGCGGTCATCTCCCGCCAGACGGTGGAGATGGAGGCGCCGGAGACGGAGGTGCCCCCCGAGGATGACGCCGCGTTCGATGCGCTGGCGGCCTCGTGGCGGCAGCCGGTCCTGCCCGCCGGGGAGAGCCCCTGGAGCGAGGTCGTCGAGGCCCGGGGCGCCCATCACCGGCTGAAGGAGCAGTTCCCGGGCTTCCCGGACTCACTCCCGTTCATCGACACCAGGCCGAAGAAGCCGAGCGAGCTGCCGCCCGTCCCGCCGCGCCCGCTGCCGCCGCTGCCGGTCGACAACGAGATCGACGAGGAGATCGCCGCGGCGATCACCGGCTTCAACGCGAAGAAGATCGTGACGGCCGTGCTGGCGCTGCTGGTGATCTTCGGTCTGTTCGCGGCCATCGCGCGGAGCGGCGATCCGTCCCGCGCACCCGCCGGTGAGGACGTGCTCGAGGCACCGCCCACCAACGAGCTGGTCCTCGAGTCGGATCCGCCCGGGGCGACGGTCATCGCCGAGTCGGATGGGGCGATCCTGGGAAAGACGCCGCTGTCGTTCCTGGTACCCCGGGGCAACCAGGCCAGCGTGTTCCTCGCGCTCCCCGACCACGAGCCGATCAAGATGACGCTGCCGGAGCGGGGCGCGGTGCGGGCGCGGCTGATGAGCCTCGACGTCTCGCCCTGCCGCGTGGATCTGACCGCGCTGGGCGGCGCGAAGCTCGAGGGGGTCGGGTTCGAGCTGGGCCCCAGCGGGAGCGCGATCCCGGGCGCCGGGATCGTTCGGGCGGCCGAGGGCCCGAGCCACGGTGCCTATCTCGTCACCTGCCCCAGCCTCGGCGGGAAGGAGAGCCGCGTGCTGGAGTTCGCGCCGCCGCGCGCCCAGGCGACCGTCCGCATCACCGCGCCTGCCGGCGCCGGCGCCTATCTCGACGGCGATCCGATCGGAAAGGTTCCCACCGTGGCCAAGGCGAAGCGGAGCTTCGCTCGCATCCGCGTCGACAGCGCCTCCGGGATGAGCGAGGAGCGCCTGGTCCCCACGGACCGCGACCTCGAGGTGCGCATGCCCACGCCCAAGCCCCGTCGCCTCCCGGTGCTGGTCGTGCCCGGCGAGAGCGAGGAGCAGAGCGCCGAGGAGGCCGAGATCGAGGAGGTGCGGCAGCTGGCGCCATCTCCCGAGGCGGCACTGCACTACAAGCGCGCCCTCGAGGCCCTCGACGGCGGTGACACCCGCAGCGCGAAGTCGGAGCTCCAGGAGTGCCTCGCGAACGACTCGAACGACGCGCTCTGCCACCGCGAGATCGCGGAGCTCTACCGGCGCCTCCGGAGCCCTCAGAAGGCGCGGGAGCACTATCTGCGGTACCTCGAAATCATCCCCTCGGCCCCCGACGCCGAGAGAATTCGCGCCGTCCTCAACGAGTGAGCCCCTGCGGGCTTCCTCAGAAGCCTTCCGCCACGTATAGGATCCGCCGGTGCGCCGGCTCGAGGCTGTGGTCTCCGGAGCAGCGCTGATCGCCGTGTTGCTGGCCCTGGTCGGCTTCGCGACGCAGGTGCTGGGCGCGCACGGTGCCTTCTCCACCATCGGCAGCCTGGCGGCGATCCCGCCCTCGCCACCGGACGGGTTCTGGCCGCTCTTGGCGTTCACGATGGTGCTGGCCGGCGCGGCGCTGGCGCGGACGCGGGCGCTCTCGTCGGCCCGGGCGGTGGCGGCGGCGGTGGCGCTCCTGGTGGCGACCGTCTTCGCGGGCCTCGCCACCCCGATCGGTCACACGTTTGGCGCGGTGGTGCTGGCCGGGACCGGCGCGGTGCTGGTGGCGGCGCTGGCGCTGCCGATCCCGGAGCGGGCGCCGCCGGCCTGGACCCGCTGGTTGCCGCTCATCCTGTGGCTCGGGGTGGCGGCGGTGATGGCGCTGTTCTCCATGCACCGCCACTGGGCGTTCGGCTCCGGCAGCTGGGACATGGGCTGCATGATCCACAACTTCTATCGAGCGTCGCGCTTCCTCGACTCCACCTCCACGGTGCTCGGCGACGTCGACTTTCTCGGCGATCACTTCATGATCGGCATCTACCTGTATGCGCCGATCGAATGGATCGACAGCTCGGGCTACACGCTGCTGGCGATCCAGTCGATCAACCTGGCGGCGGCCGCGCCCGCGATCTTCCTGATCGCGCGCCACCGCGGCGCCGGCGTCGCCGCCTCCACGGTGCTGGCCCTCGCCGGCGGGCTCGCGTTTGGGATGCAATCGGCCGCGTACTTCGACAGCCACGAGATCACGGTCGGCTTCGGCTTCCTCTGCTTCGGGATCTGGGCGCTCGAGACCGAGCGGTTCCGGCTGGCCTCGCTCTTCCTGGTGCTGTTCGCGCTGTTCAAGGAGTCGCTCGGCGCCTACGTCGCGGCGCTGGGGCTGCTGGCGATCTGGCGCGGGATCCGGGCCCGCGATCGCCGCCCGATGGCCTACGGTGCCGCCTGGATCGCGTTCGGCGTGATCTGGTTCGTCCTGGTGAACCGGGTGTTCATGCCCGCCCTGATCGCGCGGGCGAACCCGCCCGAGGCGCACGAGACCTTCGCCGACTTCGGTCCCACGGTGTTCGAGGCCGCCGTGGGGATCGCGACCCATCCGCTGAAGGCGCTGGCGGCGATCTTCGTCCAGGACGAGAAGGTGCAGAGCCTCGCCGTGACGTTCCTCGGGCTCGGCGGTCTCGCGTTCTTCGCGCCCGAGATCGGCCTGGCCGCCGCGCCCTTGATCGCCGAGCGGTTCCTCTCCTCGAAGTCCACCATGTGGGAGATGGGCTATCACTACGCGGCGCCGCTCTCGCTGTACGTCGCCTGGGCCGCCGCGATCGGTTGGCCCCGGGCGCGGCGTCTGGCGTCGCGCGGGCTGGATGCGCTGGCGCCGGGCCTCGGGGCGCGGGCGGGACCGGCGCTCGGACTGTACGTGCTGGCGTCGGCGCTCCTGGTGAACGGGTTCGGCTACCGCCACCCGGCCAACTTCTACAAGTGGGACGAGCCGTACTTCTCCACTCCGCCGCGCCGGCGCGCGCACCAGCACGCGATCGCGTTCATCGAGGCGAACGCGCCGCTCGACGCGCGGCTGGCGGTGCAGAACCGGATCCTGCCCCATCTCGCGGACCGCCCCTTCGTGTACCGGCTCGGCGACTATCCGCGCGCCGACTGGGTGCTGCTCTCGATCGGCGAGTCCGCCTGGCCGTGGCCCGATCAATATCCGCGGCAGGTGGCGCGATCCCCTCCGGGCCTCCGACGACTTCACGCTGGTGTTCGCCGAGGAGGGGACCGCCGTGTTCGCCCGCAGGAAGGTGACGGATCTGCCCGAAGCGCCCGTGACGGAGGCGCTGGTGCGGTGATCTGGGGGTCCGGGCGGGGCTTTGGTGCTTGCTCCCCCTCCTCGAGGGACGGTAGAACCTCGACGTCGTGGGTGGTTACGGCACGATCTTGATCTTGTTCGTGGTCGCGTCCGGGATCGCGGGCGCGTTCCACTTCCTGGCGTCGACCCTGGGGCCGCGCGCCCAGAATGCGATCAAGGCCGAGCCGTTCGAGTGCGGAAACCTGGTCGAGGCCCGGATCAAGCCGCGCGTCTCGGTGAAGTTCTACATCGTGGCGCTGCTCTTCATCCTCTTCGACATGGAGACCGTCTTCCTCTTCCCCTGGGCGGTGGTGTTCAAGGAGCTGGGCTGGATCGGGTTCTGGAGCATGATCAGCTTCGTCGGCGTGCTCGTCCTGGGGTTGGTGTACGTGTGGAAGAAAGGTGCGCTCGACTGGGATTGAGCGGGCGTCTAGGGTAGCGACATGACAGCGGAGCAGAATCTCCTCGGCCAGGATGCCGCCACCACCACCGTAGAGGCGGCCGAGGGCTTCTTTCGCAAGCTCCTCAACAAGAACGAGAAGGTGCAGGAGGTCGTGAACTGGGGCCGGCGCTGGTCGTTCTTCCAGTACCCGTTCGTCACGGCCTGCTGCGGGATGGAGTACATGGCCGCGGCCGGCCCGCGCTACGACTACGCCCGCTTCGGCGCCGAGCTCCCGCGGTTCTCTCCGCGTCAGGCCGACCTCCTGATGGTGGTGGGCACGATCAGCCACAAACAGGCGCCGATCCTTCGCACCGTCTACGAGCAGATGGCGGAGCCCAAGTGGGTGATCAGCTTCGGCGTCTGCGCCTCCAGCGGCGGCTTCTACCGCAACTACTCCACGGTCCAGGGGATCGACACCATCATTCCGGTAGACGTCTACATTCCCGGGTGCCCGCCGCGGCCGGAGGCGGTGCTCGACGCGATCATGATGCTGCAGAACAAGGTCACCGCGGAGCGACGCCCGCTCCTGCCGGTCGTGAAGTGAGGATGCCCGCGTGAGCAAGCTCGCCCTCGACCGCCTCCTCGAGAAGTTCCCGGACGAGGTGGTGTCGCACCACTCGGACCACGGCGACGACACTGCGGTGGTGAAGACGCCGCGCTTCGTCGAGATCTGCGAGCTCCTCCGCGACGATCCGACCACGCGCCTCGAGATGCTGATGGACCTGACCGTCGCCGACTACCTCGGCGTGAAGGAGCCCCGCTTCGAGGTCGTCTATCACCTCTACTCCCTCAGCAAGAACCACCGGCTTCGCCTGAAGATCGAGGTGCCCGAGGACGACACCAAGGTCCCGAGCGTCCTGTCGGTGTGGAAGTCGGCCAACTGGATGGAGCGCGAGGCCTGGGACCTCTACGGGATCAAGTTCACCGGACACCCTGATCTGCGCCGGATCCTCCTCTACCCGCAGTTCGAGGGGCATCCGCTGCGCAAGGACTACCCGCTGGAGAAGCGTCAGCCGCTGGTCCCGCCAGCGCCGGGTCGCCGCCACCTCTGACCGACGCTATCCTCCCCATGTGCGCGCGCCCGCCCTCGCCCTCGGCGTCGCGCTTCTCGCAACCCAGCTTGCACACGCTGCGGCGCCCCGCGCGAGCTGGCACACCGTGGTCACGCCCAACTTTCGCGTCCACTACCACGAGGACCTGAGGGCGCTGGCGATCCGGGTCAGCAACCTGGCCGAGAACGTCCTGCCGGAGCTGTCCCGGATCCTGGGGAACCGGCCCGACACGCCGATCCACATCGTGCTCTCCGACGACATGGATTCGCCCCAGGGCTTCGCTGAGGTGCTCCCCGAGAACGTGGTGACACTCTTCCCGGCCGTGCCCGCGCCCACCTCCGAGCTCGGGGACTTCGACGACTTCATGCGCCTGCTCCTGATCCACGAGATGACGCACATCGTCCATCTGGACACGATCGGCGGCATCCCCGCCGCCTTCAACCAGCTGTTCGGCAAGCAGTGGTCGCCGAACCTGATCCAGCCGCGCTGGGTGGTCGAGGGCATCGCGGTCAACCTCGAGTCCCACTTCACCAGCGCAGGCCGCATCCGCAGCAACCAGGTCGACATGATCATGCGTGCGCAGATCATCTCCAACGTCTTCCCGCCGATCGACGAGCTTTCGAACATCAACCGGCGCTTCCTGTTCGGCAACTTTCCCTGGATCTTCGGCGGGCGACTCATCGACTTCATCGGCCGGACCTACGGGGAGGACGCGATCGCGCAGATCTCCCACGAGTACGGCGAGCGCCCGCTGCCCTATGCGATCAACCTGGTCACTGAGCACGCCACCCAGCGGTCGATGGTCGACATCTACGGCGAGTGGGAGGCGTGGGAGCGGCGCCACGCAGAGGGGCTGCTGGCGCGGATCCGGGCGGAGGGAGTGGTGGAGGGCGAGCGGATCCCTCGGGAGGCCGCCGTGGTCCGGAACCTCGAGATGTCACCGACCGGGGAGCTGGCGTTCGTCGAGGAGCCCCGGGACGGAGACACCGAGCTGGTGGTGCTGGCGCCGGATCTGAAGACCGAGCGGGTCCGCCTGCGCACGTCGTCCGGCCTGTGCTCGTTCACGCCGGACGGACGGCGCCTGGTGGCGACCATCGCCGACTCCTACCAGCACGCCTACTTCTTCGACGACCTCGAGATCATCGACGTGGCCACCGGCCGCCGCCGCCGCCGCACCTCGGGGGCCCGGATCAGCGATCCCGACCTCTCCCCCGACGGTCGGACCATCGCGGCCGTCCAGCAGCGATCCGGCCGGACCTGGATCGTCACGCTCCCCCTCGAGTCGGGCGAGCCGAAGGTGATGTACCAGCCGGAGGAGGGTGACCAGGTGGCCGAGCCGCGCTGGGCGCCCGACGGCGCCTCGCTGGTGTGGTCGATGCTCGATCCCAGCGGGGCCCGCAACCTGGTGCGCTATCGCCCGGCGAGCGGCCGCCTCGAGCGCCTCACCGAGGGCATGGCGCACGACGTGGATCCGCTGTGGTCGCCGGACGGACGCGCGATCTACTTCGCGAGCGATCGCGGCGGCGTCTTCAACGCGTATCGCGTCGACCTCGAGAGTCACGCGCTCGTCAAGGTCACGAACGTCGAGACCGGCGTCTTCGATCTCGCGATCTCGCCCGACGGGCGGGACCTCTACTTCGCGCTCTTCAACGCGTTCGGCTACGACCTCCACCGCCTCTCCACCGAGCAGAGAGGCATGGCCCCGGATCCGGAGCTGGTGCGGCCGGTCGCCACCGCCAGCGCGGCGGTCGCGGTCTTCCCGATCGAGCGCTACTCCCCGTGGGAGACCTTGATCCCGAAGACCTGGCTGCCCAACACCGGCACCGACGGCGTCGGCAACACGATCGGCGTCTCGATCCTCCAGGCCGACGCGCTCCGCCAGCACGCGTACACCTTCGACCTGCACTACGGGATCGAGAGCCGGCGCCTCGGCTACTACGCGAGCTACTACAACGCCATGCTGGTCACGCCGATCAGCCTGTCGTCCTCGCTGGTCGCGACCACCCGGCCCGGCTCGTTCGCGCCCGCCACACCCGACCAGGATCGACTCCAGTCGATCTGGCGCTGCTCGCTCGGCTTCTCGGTCCCGCTGGGCGCCTGGGACACCGGACACGCGCTCTCCTTCAACTACAGCATCGAGCTCCGGCGGGGCCTCACGCTCTTCTCCGACGATCCGTTCCAGACTGCCCCCCCGCTCGATCCGAACCTGACGCTGTCCGCGATCTCCGTGGGCTGGAGCTTCAGCAACGCGCGCGGGTTCGCCGAGTCGATCAGCGCCGCCGCCGGCCATTCGCTCTCGGTCAACGTCCGCTTCAACGATCCGGTGCTCGGCTCGGACCTCCGCATCATCGAGATCGTGGGCCGCTGGAGCGGGTTCCTGACGCTGCCTTGGCTCGAGCACCACGTGCTGGCGCTTCGGGTCGCGGTCGGCGGCTCGGCCGGAGACAGCCGGGGCCGCAGCGTCTTCGTTCTGGGCGGCCTCCCGGTGCGGAACATCCTCTCCGACGCCATCGACGGCATCGGCGTGGGATCGGAGGTGATCCGCGGCTACGAGCCGAGCGTGCTCCGCGGCAACGCGTTCTACCTCGGCACGCTCGAGTACCGCCTCCCGCTCTGGGTGATCGCGTGGGGCGTGAAGACCATCCCGCTGTTCCTGGATCGCCTGACCGCGGCCGCGTTCGTCGACGCGGGCGCCACCCCGAACGGTCGCCTCCGCGTACAGGACACCAAGGCCGGTGTCGGTGGCGAGCTCCGGCTGGATCTCGACGTGGGCTATGTCGAGGGCTTCACGCTCCGCTTCGGCTACGGGCGCGGGTTGATGGAGGGCGGGATCGACAACTGGTACCTGGTGCTGGGCGGCGTATATTGATCCGTGCTCAGCCCAGCGGGCGGAGATCGGCGGTCTGCGTGGCCCCCTCCTCGGAGAGGTCGACCACCCGGAGACGCTCCATCCCTGCCGACGCCTGGAGCTCCGACAGGACCTCGGGCGTGATCTCGCCGTCGACGCTGACCGCGGCCTTGGCGCGGCGATCCTTCTCCAGGCGGGAGAGGGACAGGCGCGAGATGTTGATCCCGTGATCCCCCAGGATCGAGCCAATGCGCCCGATGATCCCCGGACGGTCGAAGTGGTCGGTGAGGAGGATGCGCCCCTCGGGGACGATCTCCAGGTAGAAGCCGTCGAGGCTGACCACGCGCGGGTCGTGCCCGGCGAAGAGCGCGCCGACGATCTCGGTGCTGCCGTCGGCGCCGCCCACCTTGATGGTGACGGCGTTGGCGAAGTCTTGCACCTTGCTGGTGCGCTCCTCGATGACCTCGATCCCGCGCTCCTCCGCCATCAACGGGGCGCTGACCATGTTGATCGAGCGTCCCAGCGCCGAGGCCAGGAAGCCGGTCAGCGCCGCCACCTTGATCGGCTGCGTGGTGATGTCCTTGGAGATCCCGGCCAGCGTCAGGCGGATCGTCTGCACGCTCTTCTCGTGCAGCTGCCCCGCCATCCGCCCCAGGATCTCTGCGATCCGCACGTACGGCCCCACGGTCTCCATCTGCTCGGCGGTCAGCGCCGGCGCGTTGAAGGCGTTCACGATGACCCCGCGCTTCAGGTATTGAACGATCTGCTCGGCCACCGCCACCGACACGTTGACCTGCGCCTCGCTGGTGGAGGCGCCCAGGTGCGGAGTCAGGACGACGTCGTCCCGCGAGAGGAACGGGTGATCGGCCGGCGGTGGCTCGGTGACGTACACGTCGAAGGCAGCGCCGGAGAGGTGCTTGCTGTCGAGCGCCTCGACCACCGCCTGCTCGTCCACCAGACCGCCGCGGGCCGCGTTGATCAGGAACGCGCCCTTCTTCATCTTCGCCAGCGCGGCCCGGTCGATGATGTTCCGGGTCCCGTCCGTCAGCGGCACGTGGAGCGTGACCAGGTCCGAGCCGCCGAGCAGCTCGATCCAGCTCCACCAGCTCCACGCCCAGCTCGCGGGCTCGCGCCTTGGTGACGAAGGGATCGTACGCGATCACTCTCATCTTCAGGCCGAGGGCCCGGTTCGCGACGATCTTTCCGATGTTTCCCAGGCCCACCACGCCGAGCGTCTTGCCGCAGAGCTCGCGGCCCTGGAACTTCGACTTCTCCCACTTGCCGGCCTTCAGGCTCGCGGTGGCTTGCGGGATCTTGCGGCACAGGGAGGCCATCAACGCGATCGCGTGCTCCGCCGTGGTGACCACGTTCCCCTCGGGCGTGTTCATCACCAGGATGCCGCGCTCGCTGGCGGCCCTGAGGTCCACGTTGTCGATCCCGATCCCGGCGCGGCCGATCACCTTGAGGCGATCGGCCCGGGCGATGACCTCCGCGGTGACCTTGGTCTCGCTGCGGACGGCGAGCGCGTCGTAGCCGCTGATGATCTCGAGAAGCTCTGCCGGCGAAAGCCCTGGCCGGACGTCGAGCTTGATCCCATCCTCCTGCTCGAAGACGGACAGCCCCTCCTTGGCGAGCTTGTCGCTGACGAGCACTCTGAACTCGGCCATATTCGGGCGCGGACCGTAGAACGCGGGCGGCAGCGAAGGAAGCCCAAACCCGAAGGGGGGCAAAATCCTCGCTTGCTTCGGAATCTCGGGCCTGACAAGTTCGCGGACTCACATCGGAAAGCATCCCCTGCACGATGGCCCAACCCGACGATTTTCCTACGGATCGGATCCGGAACTTCTCGATCATCGCCCACATCGATCACGGGAAGTCGACGCTCGCCGATCGGATCCTCCAGCGGACCGGCGCGCTCACCAACCGCGAGCTCGTCGATCAGTTCCTCGACAAGATGGATCTCGAGCGGGAGCGCGGCATCACGATCAAGGCGCAAGCGGTTCGGCTCAGCTACACGGCCAGCGACGGCGTCACCTATCAGCTGAACCTGATCGACACCCCGGGCCACGTCGACTTCACGTACGAGGTCTCCCGCTCGCTGTCCGCCTGCGAGGGCGCGCTCCTGGTGGTCGACGCCGCCCAGGGGGTCGAGGCGCAGACGCTCGCCAACGTCTACATGGCGATCGATCAGGACCTCGAGATCGTCCCGATCATCAACAAGATCGATCTGCCGACGGCCGCGCCCGAAGAGGTGAAGCAAGAGATCGAGGAGATCATCGGGCTGGACACCTCGAGCGCGGTCCTCTGCTCGGCCAAGACCGGCCAGGGCATCGACGAGGTCCTCGAGTCCGTGGTGCACTCGATGCTGCCGCCGGAGGGCGATGCCGATCAGCCCCTCCAGGCGCTCCTGATCGACTCCTGGTTCGATCCCTACCGCGGCGTGATCTGCCTGGTCCGCATCAAGAACGGCCGGATGCGCCTCCGGGATCGGATCGTGTTCGCCCAGCACCTCGACAAGACGTACGAGGTCCTCGAGATCGGCGCCTTCGCGCCGCACGCGACGCCCTTGCCTCAGCTGGGGCCCGGAGAGGTGGGCTTCTTCGCCGCCAGCGTGAAGGAGGTCCGGAACGCAAAGATCGGCGACACCGTCCTCTCCGCCGACCACACGGACACGCCCCGGCTGCCGGGCTTTCGCGACGTCAAGCCGATGGTGTTCGCGGGCTTCTTTCCCATCCAGAGCGTCGGCTACGACGCCCTGCGCGACTCGCTCGAGAAGCTCCGCCTGAACGACGCCAGCTTCTCGTTCGAGCCCGAGGTCTCCCAGGCCCTCGGCTTCGGCTTCCGCTGCGGCTTTCTCGGCCTGCTCCACATGACGATCATCCAGGAGCGACTCGAGCGCGAGTTCAACGCCGAGCTCATCACCACCAGCCCGACCACGATCTATCGGGTCACGCTGAGGGACGGGACCCACAAGAACATCGACAATCCGGCGATGCTTCCCGACGCCGGCGAGGTGGACGTCCTCGAGGAGCCGATGGTGGACGTGAAGATCCACACGCCCTCCGAGCACGTGGGGCCGATCCTCAAGCTGTGCGAGGATCGTCGGGGCACGCAAAAAGGGCTCGACTACGTGACCAAGACCCGCGTCATGATCTCCTACGAGATGCCGTTCTCCGAGATCGTGTACGACTTCTTCGACCGCCTGAAGTCGTGCAGCCGCGGCTACGCCTCCATGGACTACGAGCTGGCCGGTTACCGCGCCGCGCCGCTGGTCCGCCTCGACGTCCTGTTGAACGGGGAGAAGGTGGACGCGCTGTCGATCATCGTCCACCGCGACCGGGCGTACCAGCGCGGCAAGTCTCTCGTGAGAAAACTCCGCAAGATCATTCCCCGGCAGCAGTTCGACGTGGCGATCCAGGCGGCGATCGGGAGCCGCGTCATCTCGCGGGAAACCGTCAAGGCGTATCGAAAGGACGTGACCGCCAAGTGCTATGGTGGTGACATCACCCGGAAACGCAAATTGCTCGAGCGGCAGAAAGAGGGCAAGAAGCGTATGAAGCAGGTCGGCGCGGTCGAGGTGCCTCAGGAGGCGTTCCTCACGGTGCTCAAGGTGGACGAGGAGTGAGCAAGGCCCGACCCAAGACCGAACCTCCCGACAAGCGGACGATCAAGCGCGCCGAGCGGTTCCTCAAGGACGTCGAGAAGCTGCTCAAGAAGCACCAGGCGAAGGTCCCCGAGAAGGACAAGGAGAAGCTCCAGGCGGCGATGGAGGACGTGCGGCAGGCGCTGGCCGGCCAGAACGACAAGAAGCGCCTCTCCACCTCGCTCAAGGATCTCGACGCCAAGGCCGAGCAGATCCTCGGTTTCGCCAAGAAGAGCACGCTCCGCGAGTATGCCGAGTCGATCGGCATCGCGATCCTGATCGCGGTGGTGCTGCGCGCGTTCGTGGTGGAGGCCTTCAAGATCCCCACCGGCTCGATGATCCCGACGCTCGAGGTCGGCGACCACATCTTCGTCAACAAGTTCATCTACGGCCTGCGCGTGCCCCTCACCAACGCCTGGTTCGTGCAGTGGAGCGTGCCGCAGCGCGGGGACGTGATCGTGTTCCGCTACCCGCGGGACCTCTCCAAGGACTACATCAAGCGCGTGGTGGCCGTAGCCGGCGATCGGGTCCGGGTGGCCCACCGAGAGGTGTTCATCAACGGAGCCAAGCTCGACCGAAAAGAGACGGATCCGTTCTCCTACGTGGAGGAGGGCGACGACGACATGCGGGCGGACTCGCCGGACGGCATCATCCGCCGGGCGATGGCCTTCGCCGAGAAGAGCCGGGGCACCGACCAGCTCTACACGGTCATCTACGACCACCACCCCGAGTTCTCTCGCGCGCCGTTCCCCAAAGGTGACATGCTGGCCGGTCTCGACTGCACGTACGACACACCCGGCTCTCAGGGGGACTGTCTCGTCCAGGAGGGCTACGTCTTCGTCATGGGGGACAACCGAGACAACAGCTCCGACAGCCGTGTCTGGGGCGGGGTGCCCGTCGACTACGTGAAGGGGAAAGCGATGTTCATCTGGTGGTCGCGAGGCCCGCGCTCCGGCGTCCGCCTGGAGCGCATCGGTATGCCGGTTCATTAGCCACGGAATTTTCGCTTTGACTTGGGGCCTTTGCTGGCCCATATCCCCGCTCGGTGGCGGACCGGAAGGAAGTGCGCCTGGCCGGCGCGGGCAATCACGGGATGATCGAGGCCGGCCTCATTCTCCAGGAGGCCGCCGCGATCTACGACGATAAGAACGCGCACCACGTCCAGAGCTATGGGCCGGAGGCGCGGAGCAACGCCGCCCGCTCCGAGGTGATCATCTCGGACGGCGACATCGACTATCCCAAGGCCACGCAGCTCGACGTCTTCCTCGCCACCACGCAAGAGGCCGTCGAGCGTTACGCCGGCGATCTCAAGCCGGACGGCGTGCTGATCGTGGACCAGGACGTGGAGTATTCGGGACAGGTCCCCGCGAAGACGTATCGCGTGCCGCTCCTCGAGACCTGCGACCAGCGCCTGCAGAAGGCGGGTCTCATCCACGTGGTGGCGCTCGGGGTGCTGGTCGAGTTCTCGGACGTCGTCACCAAGCCCGCGATCGAAGCCGCCGTGCAGGACCACGTTCCGCGCGGGGGCGAAGATCTCTACATGGAAGCGCTTCGGATCGGGTACGAGCTCGGCAAGAAGGCGCGAGAGAGCTGAGAGAGGAACCATGGCCAACGAGCGAACACTGAGCATCATCAAGCCGGACGCCGTGAAGAAGGGCGCCATCGGACCGATCCTGTCGATGCTCGAGGGTGCGGGGCTCCGGATCGCCGCCACGCGCATGCTGCAGCTGAGCGAGGCGCAGGCCCGCGCGTTCTACGCGGTCCATCGCGAGCGCCCCTTCTACGCCAGCCTGGTCGAGTTCATGACCAGCGGCCCGGTGGTGGTGTCGGTGCTCGAGGGCGAAAACGCGATCGCCAAGAACCGCGAGGTCATGGGCGCCACCAATCCGGCGCAGGCCGCCGAGGGCACCATCCGCAAGCGCTTCGCGGCGAACATCGAGCAGAACGCCGTCCACGGCTCCGACGCTGCCGATACGGCCAAGGTCGAAGTGGCGTTCTTCTTCGCCGCCAGCGAGATATTCTGATCGACGTGTCCGACGACCTGCGCGCCATGGGCGAGCCGGAGCTCGCGGCCCTGGTCGCCGAGCTGGGAGAGCCGGCCTATCGCGCGCAGCAGATCTTCCGCTGGGTGCACCAGCGTGCGGTTCGCTCGATCGACGAGATGACCGATCTCCCCAAGGCGCTCCGCGAGCGGCTCACCGCCCGCGCGCATGTCAGCGCCCTCTCGATCGTGCGGGTCGAGCGCTCCCGCGACGGCACCTGCAAGTACGCGTTCCGCACCGCCCGTGGCGACATCATCGAGTCGGTGTTCATCCCGGACGCTTCGGCGCCGGGCCGCAACACGCTCTGCATCTCCTCTCAGGTCGGCTGCGCCATCGACTGCAAGTTCTGTCTGACGGCCTCCCTCGGGCTGATCCGCAACCTCAACGCCGGCGAGATCGCGGAGCAGGTGGCGCGAGTGAAGGAGGATCTGAAGAGCGGGGAGGGCGGTCCCCGGATCTCCAACGTGGTGATGATGGGGATGGGCGAGCCGCTGCAGAACTACAACGCGGTGGTCGGATCACTTCGCATCATGATGTCGGAGCGGGGCCATCAGCTCTCGCCGCGGCGGATCACGGTCAGCACGGCCGGCCTGGTGCCACGCATCCCGCGCCTCGGGGAGGACGTGCCGGTCAACCTGGCCGTCAGCCTCAACGCCACCACCGACGAGGTTCGTGATCGGATCATGCCCATCAACAAGAAGTGGAACATCGAGGCGCTCCTCGGGGCATGTCGTGCCTTCCCGTTGCCGAAGCGCCGGCGGATCACCTTCGAGTACGTCCTCCTTGCGGGGCTGAACGACACGGACGACGACGCGCGACGCCTCGTGAAGCTGCTGCGACCTTTGCGATCGAAGGTGAACCTGATCCCGTTCAACGAGCATCCCTACAGCCCATTCGCGCGTCCCTCGGATGAGCGGATCGCGCGCTTTCAAGAGATCGTGACCGCGGGCGGGTTGACCGCGATGGTCCGGACACCCCGCGGCGACGACATCAGCGCAGCGTGCGGCCAGCTCGGAATTGAAGTAGAAGCGCCCCGATCCCAGCTCCGGATCGTGGCGTGACCCATGAACAAAACCCAAACGATCGTCTCACTCTCTCTCCTCGCTCTGGCCAGCGGGTGCATCAGCAACGGCGAGCATGAGCGCCTCATGGCTGAGGCCAAGCAAGCCTGCGACGCCGAGATGGCGAAGATGCAGAGCGCGCACACCGGCGAGATCGGCCAGCGCGACGCCCGCATCAAGAAGCTCGAGTCGGATCTCGACAAGCTCGGGATCGACATGAAGCAGGCGGAGACCCAGCTGTCGTCGCAGCTGGCCTCGACGCAGGCGCAGCTCGCGGAGCTGAAGAAGCAGCAGGAGCGGGCCGAGCGGGACGCCGAGGCGTTTCGCTCGCTCGCCGACAAGCTGAAGGCCATGATCGACGCCGGGCAGCTCGAGGTCGTCATGCGAAAAGGGCGCATGACGCTGAAGCTGCCGGACGAGATCCTGTTCCCTCCCGGCAGCAAGCGTCTCAAGAAGGACGGCAAGGATGCGCTGCTCTCGGTGATCGAGGTCCTGAAGAGCGTCGAGGATCGCGACTTCTTGATCGCCGGCCACACCGACAACGTCCCGGTGAAGGGCGGCGGGTTCCACTCGAACTGGGATCTCTCGACCGCGCGCGCCGTCGAGGTCGTGAACCTGATGATCGAGAACGGGATGACGCCGGAGCGGCTGGCCGCGGCCGGCTACGGGGAGTTCGATCCGGTCGGCGACAATACGACGGACGAGGGTCGGGCGAAGAACCGGCGCCTCGAGATCATCCTGATGCCGAAGCTCGAAGACCTGCCGGGCGCCACCGCGGACGGCACCTGAACGCCGTCTCTGCGGTCACGGCTTGAAGCCGCACATCCGCCACTTGCTGACCCGATCCCGCTCCTCTGCGGTGGTGAGGATCGGCGGATTCAGACCCATCGGTGGCTCTCGCCCCGACGAGATCGCGTCCGCGAAGACCTCCAGGCTGGCCTGGGTCGACTCGAAGGTGTCGAAGTTCAGATCCGCGGGGGCGCCGGCCCGCGCGCTCCCAACGAGGCTCGAGGAGTGACATTGAATACACTTCTCCTCGACGATCGTCGGCCGGATGTCCCGGCTGAAGGTCGGCGCGTCCGTGCAGAAGTCGACGTTCGCACCGCCCCCACAACCGAGCACCGCAAGGAGGACGGCGATTGGGCCAGCGAGGCGCATCCCGCCCCAAGAATATCCGAATGAGGACGATTTGACCCCTCGTCAGTCGGCTGTTAGCGTCCTCCAGGCCCCAGGTCCTATCAAATGCGCGTCGATTCATGGGCTCTGACGGACGTCGGTCGAGCCCGAAAGCACAACGAAGACGGTTGGCTGATCGATGATCAGCTCGGCCTGTATGCCGTTGCGGACGGTATGGGCGGCCACGCAGCCGGTGAGGTCGCCTCCGCCTACGGGCTCCGCTGCGTTCAGGAGCAGCTGGTCAAGAAGAAGGCGCTGCTCGAGGACTTCTCGCAGAGCCCGACGCCGGAGAAACGGGCCCAGATCCTGCGGGAGGTCGAGCTCGCCATCAACGTCGCGTCCAGCGCCATCTACCACATGGCACAGCGCGACAAGAAACGGCACGGCATGGGGACCACCCTGTCGATGCTGTTACTCGTCGGGAACAAGGCCTTCATGGCCCACGTCGGCGACTCGCGCATCTACCTGGCACGCGCGACCCAGATCCATCAGCTCTCGGAGGACCACTCGTATCTTTGGGAGCAGATCAAGAAGGGCGCCATCACGGTCGAGGAGGCGAAGCGATCACCGTTCTCCAACGTGATCACGCGGGCCGTCGGCATCACCGAGACCGTCCAGGTCGACACGCTGGTGTTCGACATCCTGCCCGGCGACACTTATCTGTGCTGCTCCGATGGCCTGCACGGGTACATCGAGAGTGAGGCCGAGCTGGCGCAGATTCTCTCGGGCGAGGACGGTGAAGAGATCCCGCGCCGCCTGATCGGGCTCGCCAACGCCCGCGGCGGCAAGGACAACATCACCTGCGTCTGCCTGCGCGTCCCGGGGGACGCAGGCGATCCGTCGGCGGTCGACGTGATCGAGAAGCTCGACATCCTCCGCCGCATCCCGCTGTTCCGGCACCTCAACTACAAGGAGCTGGTCAAGGTCCTCAACCAGACGCAGCAGCGCACCTATCAGGAAGGCGAGATCGTCATCGAGGAGCAGTCGGACGGGGACGAGTTCTACGTGATCCTCTCCGGCGAGGTCGAGGTGACCAAGGGCGGCCGGCCGCTCACCGCGCTCGGTCCCGGCGTTCACTTCGGTGAGATGGCGCTCGTCGATCGATCACCGCGCTCGGCGACCGTCAAAGCGCACGGCGAGACGCGGCTCATGTCGCTCTCTCGTAAGGCGTTCTACCAGCTCGTTCGCACGGAGGCGGTGTTGTCATCGAAGCTGCTCTGGAGCTTCGTGCAAGTGCTGTCCCATCGACTCCGCGCGACGAACGAGGCCCTGTCCGACGCGCGCAGCGAGGCGTCCGCCCTCCCGCCCTTCGCCGAGCTCGACAGCCTGCGTCGCGAGGTCAGCCGGCTGGCTCGTCCCGAGGAAGAGATGAGCGACGAGGGCAAGAAGCTCCACGGCCGTACGGAGGCGAGCGAGCCCACCGACGACATGACCAGGTGAGTTTCGGTGCGACGTTGACCGCGTGAGTACGCCGTCCCCGCCTCTACGTCGGGCGCAGCACAAAGCGTAGTATGAAGGGCGTCATGGAGTTCTCGGAGATGGCCGGACAGGACGAGGAGACCCGTGTCTCTTCCGTCTCCCGGATCATCGACAAGGCGATCTCCACCGAATCCTGTCTGGTCACCATCTACGGGCGCGAGCTGGGCCGGCAGTACAAGCTGGAGGCGGAGACCTCGATCGGACGGGGTGCCGAGAACACGATCGTCCTCGACATGGACAACGTGTCCCGCCAGCACGCCCGGGTGCTGAGCAAGAAGGACGGGTTCTACATCGAGGACCTGAACTCGACCAACGGCAGCTACGTCAACGACATCGAGATCAAGTACGAGCGGCTGCGGAACGGCGATCTGCTCAAGATCGGCGGGGCCATCCTCAAGTTCCTCCAGGGGGGAACATCGAGTCTCTCTTCCATGAAGAGATCTACCGGATGACCATCGTGGACGGCCTCACCCAGATCCACAACAAGCGGTACTTCCTCGAGTTCATCGACCGTGAGATGGCCCGCTGCGCCCGGTACGAGCGGCCGCTGTCGCTGCTGCTCTTCGACATCGACCACTTCAAGAAGATCAACGACGTGCACGGCCACCTGGCCGGCGATTTCATCCTCAAACGGCTCGCCGAGATGGTCTCCAAGCACATCCGCAAGGAGGAGGCCTTCGCCCGCTACGGCGGCGAGGAGTTTGCGATCCTGATGCCGGAGACCAACGGCGAGCGGGCCCGCATCTTCGGCGAGAAGATTCCGCCGAATGGTCGAATCGACCGCGTTCGAGTACGAGGATCGGGAGATCGAAGTGACGGTCTCCATCGGGATCTCCGAGATGGGCAAGCATCGGGATCCGACCTCGTTCATCAAGGCGGCCGATGAGAACCTCTACAAGGCCAAGGGCGGCGGGCGAAACCTCGTCATCGGTGGCGAGTAGTCGAACCTGGTGATATCGCGGTCCTGTGGATCGCTACGTCGTCATCATGGCGGGCGGGTCGGGGACCCGGTTCTGGCCCAAGTCCCGCCGCCGGCACCCGAAGCAATTCCTGGAGATCGGCGGCCTCGACTCGCTGATCGCGCAGACAGCCGAGCGGGTGGCGTCGGTGGTCGGGTGGGACAAGCTCGTCGTCGTCACCGGCCAGGACCACGCGGAGCACGCGCTCACCGAGCTGCCCGGGCTCATGGAGCACAACCTGCTGGTGGAGCCGGCCGCGCGGAACACGGCGCCCTGCATCGGGTGGGCGAACAGCGTCATCCGAAAGCGCTCGCCCGACGCGCGGATCGCCGTGCTGCCGGCGGATCATTTCATCGGTGACGTCGCGGGATTTCGGGCCTTTCTCGACGCCGCCTTCGCAGCGGCGAACGATCGCATCGTGATGTTCGGGATCGTGCCGACGCACCCCGAGACCGGCTACGGCTACATCGAGCGAGGCGATCTGATCGGTGAGGGCAAGACGATGCCCATCTACGCGGTGAAACGGTTCGTCGAGAAGCCGGTGCAGGAGGTGGCGGAGAGCTACTTCGACTCCGGTCGATTCCTGTGGAACAGCGGGATGTTCGTGTTCCCCGCCCAGGTGATGCATCAGGAGATCGAGATCCACCTCCCCGAGCTCCAGTTCGGCCTCGAGGAGCTGGAGAGCGCACCCCAGGAGATCGATCGCATCTATCGGAGCCTGCCCGCGATCAGCATCGACTACGCGATCATGGAGAAGAGCGACCGGATCGCGGTCATGCCGGCCTCCTTCGCCTGGTCCGACGTCGGCTCGTGGGACGCGGCCACCGAGGTTTACGTGCCCGACGAGCTCGACAACGTGGTCGTCGGTCAGGCGGTCCTCCACGAGGTGCAACGCGCGTTCATCGACTCGAGCGCCGGCCGGATCGTGGCGGTGGTCGGCCTCCAGGACGTCATCGTGGTCGATACGCCGGATGCTGTCCTGGTAGTCAAGCGGGGGCGATCGCAGGAGGTGAAGGCGATCGTGCAGGCGCTGGAGAAGATCGGCCGGGACGACCTCCTGTAGCCTGCCGGGTAGGTCGAAGAGCCACAGTCGTAGTACCGGGTGTCTTGGCGACCCGCCGGATCGACATGAACGACCCGGATCTGCTTCCGACGGAGCGGATCGACGTGGACGACACGCTGGTGGAGGACGGGGACTGGGGCGAGGACACCGAGGTCGGGATCGTGCCCGCGCCGCCGCCCCGCTCGATCCTCGCTCGGCTCGCCCGGGCGGGCGTGCGGTCGCGGAGCTCCGCGGAGCGAGCGAGCGAAGGCCCCAACCGACGCTGGGACTCCGAGAGCGCCGCCCGCTTCGATGAGGCGCTCGACCGGCTCGAGGCCGGCGATTTGGACGGCGCGCTCCAGGTCTTCACCACGCTGCTCGAACAGCGTCCCTCATCCACCCGGCTCTGGATCTACGTGCGCGCCATCTCGTCCGCCCAGGCCGTCGGCGGGTGACGCTCAGGGCTTCGGGTCGAAGAGCCCGACGGCGTACTGGAGCTCGAGCACGCTCACGGCGCGCTCCATGTTCGAGTGGATGAGCGCCACCTCGGCGTCGAGGACGTGATCGTTCGCGTCGTTGAGCTCGACCGAGCGGACGGCGCCGACCTCGTACTGCGCCTTCGTGAGATCCAGGGTCTGCTCCGCCAGGTTGAGCGCCTCCTGGGCGCGGGAGACGTTGAGGTCCGCACCTTCGAGCGCGAGCAGCGCGCGCTCGACGTCGTTCGCGATCCGATCGTCCACCGTGCGGCGGGTGATCAGCGCGGTCGCGATGTGGGCGTCGGCCGCCTCCAGATCGGCGTAACGGAGGCCGTCGTAGAGATCGATGGTGGCCGCGACGCCGAACGACCACTGCGAGTTCTGTCCCGACAGGCCGCGCACGTTGGAGTAGCGGTATCCGCCGAACACGCCCAGCACCGGCGCAAAGCGCCACCAGACCTCGTCCTTGGCCCGCTCCGCGATCACGACGCTCTTGTCGGCAGCCGAGAGGTCCTTGCGAAGCCGGCGCGCCTCGACGAGGAGCTCGTCGCGGCTGCCTGGGGGCGGCACGGGGAGCGGCGGATCCGTGATCTCGGGGTGGTCGTCGGAGCGGGTCAGCGACCAGAGCGCGAGCAGGGCTTGGGCGTGGGCGTTCCGGGCGCGGGCCAGATCGAGCGCGGCCTGGCGGGCGGCGATCTCGGCGGTGGTCACCACGGTGGAGGCGCGCTCGCCCAGCTCGGCGCGGGCGCGGACCAGCCCGAGCTGCTCGATCGTGCGGGCCCTGGCTCGATCCGCGGCGGCGATGGCGCCTCGGGTCGCGGAGGCCGCATAGAAGGCGCGGGCGACCCCGAGCAGGAGCTGCTGGCGCTGGGCGTCGGTGCGGTCGCGCTCGACGTCGACGCTGGCGTACGCGTTCGCGATCGTGGGGAGCGCGCGGCCGTTGATCGGGTTCCAGATGACGCGTCCCGAGATCAGGTGCGTGTCGCCCTCGGCGAGGTCGAGCGTGACCGGGTTCTCGAGCGACGCCTGCAGCGCCATGATGCACGCGACCGGATCGCCGCCCTGGCGGCAGCTGTTCTGGACGTCGTCGCTGGTGAGATCGGGGAAGGTGATCGGCGCGGGCGCGGGCGCAAGGACGGTGAACGTGTAGCTGCCGGTCAGCTGCGGCTGAAGGATCGCCCAAGCGCGATCCACGTTCGTCTCAGCTTCGGCGATCCGCTGCCCGAGCAGCTCGAACTCCGGCGAGCGTGCGAGTGCCCGCCGGTAGGCCTCTTCGAGGGACAACGAGGGCGCCCCTGCGGCCGAGCGCGCGGGGAGCGAGAGAAGGAGGAGCGCGAGCACCCGCCCTCGGTCGGTCGTACGATGGGGCACGACCTCCGACTCTCTCCGCGGACGGCGCTGAACGCAAATTCCTGGATCACCGAAAAGCTGAATGAAATCGGTATATTACGAGGGTATACCGCGGGGGCGGCGGAACATATCCGCTCTCGGATCGTGAGTCAACCCTCTGCTTGTGATTCTCTTTACAGCACCGACGCGTCGTGTTACCGTTCGCGCGCTTTCGGGAGACCTGGGCTTTGCAAGTTCTACTCTCGAAATACAGCGCAACAACGCGAATCAACACTATTTTCGGGTTTTTCCAAAAGAGCGTATGGCCCACCGCTCCCGTGGAGGAGTGAATGCAAGAGTTGCCATTCCAGATTGGGGACAAGGCCGTTTATCCGGCGCACGGCGTCGCCGAGGTGACCGGCATCGAGAAGCACCAAGTCGGGGGTGATGAACAGATGTTCTATATCCTCCGAATTCTCGACAACGGCGTGAAAGTGATGATCCCGACCGGAGCGAACGGGCTCCGGGAGATCATGAGCACCGAGGAGGTCGACGAAGTTTTCGAGGTCCTCAAAGAGAAAGAGATCTCGGTCGAGAGCACCACCTGGAACCGGCGATATCGCGAATACAAGGACAAGATCGATTCAGGCGATCCCAAGCAGATCGCAGAGGTCCTTCGCGATCTTTATCTTCTTAAGAACGACAAGGATCTCTCGTTTGGCGAGCGCAAGATGCTCGACACGGCGAAAGCGCTCCTGGTGAAGGAGCTCTCGATCGCCCGAGAGATGGATGAGGACGACGTCGAGGCGGAGTTCACGCAAATCTTCCACGCGTAGCCTCCGAAGAAGACGCGGGCGATCCGATGAAAGGGGTCGCTCGCGTTTTTTCTTTTCGCTAGCATCGGCCTTTCCATGGGCCTCCGCATCTACGACACCAAGACGCGCGACAAGGTCGAGTTCGAGCCGCTCGCGCCCGGCCAGGCCCGCATGTACGTCTGCGGCATCACCCCGTACGCGCCGTCCCACGTGGGCCATGCACGCAGCGCGGTCGCGTTCGACGTGGTCTATCGCTGGCTCAAGCGGACGTACGCGGTCACCTTCGTCCGCAACGTCACCGACGTGGAGGACAAGCTGATCCGGGCCGCCGCCGCCGACGGCACGACCTGCGAGGCGGTCGCCGAGCGCTACTTCGCGCAGTATCAGGCCGACCTTCGGGAGCTGAACTGCGTCGACCCCGATCTGGAGCCGCGCGTCACGCAGCACATCGGCGAGGTCGTCGACATCGTGCGGCGGCTGGTGGAGCACGGGGTGGCCTATCCGGTCGACGGCGACGTTTACTACGACGTCACCAAGTTCCCCGCCTACGGCGGGCTCTCGGGCCGCACGCTGGCGGACCTGGAGGCGGGAGCGCGCGTGGAGGTCGACGCGAGAAAGCGGAACCCCTGGGACTTCGTGCTGTGGAAGGGCTCGAAGCCCGGCGAGCCGTCGTGGGACTCGCCCTGGGGCAAGGGCCGGCCCGGCTGGCACATCGAGTGCTCGGCGATGGCCGAGAAGTACCTCGGCAAGACGTTCGACATCCACGGCGGCGGGCGGGACCTCATCTTCCCGCACCACGAGAACGAGATCGCCCAGTCGTGCGCCGCCAACGACGTGGCCGTGTACGCCAACATCTGGATGCACAACGGGTTCATCAACCTGATGCCGGAGGCCTGCCCGAGCTGCAAGAAGCCGATCGAGACCGAAGTCACGCGGTGCCCGCACTGCGGCCACGCGTTCACCGACGAAGAGCTCAAGATGGCGAAATCGAAGGGCAACGTCTTCTCGGTGCGCGAGATCCTGAGCCGCCACGAGGGCGAGGCGCTCCGGCTCTTGTTCCTCAACTCGCACTACCGGAAGGACATCGCGTTCTCGGAGGGCCTGCTCGAGGAGGCCGAGAAGCGCCTCGACAAGAACTACGAGACGCTCCAGGCCATCGACGCATTCACGGGGGAGCAGACCTTCGTGCCGGGCAAGAGCTTTGCGGCGGTGTTCGGGTTCGACCCGCGGCAGCGCTTCCGGGAGGCGATGGACGACGACTTCAACAGCGCGCGGGCGCTGGCGGAGGTGGCCGAGGTCTTCCGGATCGCGAACGAGCTGATCCACGGCCAGGAGAAGACGCCGATATCCCCGGAGGACACCAGCCGGCTCCTCTACGAGGTCCGCGAGCTGGTGCGGGAGGCCGGGGCGATCCTCGGGATCTGGGAGAACGATCCCAAGGCGTATCTGGGCCGCCGCAAGATGGCGCGCTCGCGCTCGCTCTCGCTGACGCCGGCGCAGATCGAGGGGCTGATCCAGGAGCGCAACCAGGCGCGCCGGAGCAAGGACTTCAAGCGGGCCGACGAGATCCGCAACGACCTCAAGACCAAGGGGATCGTGTTGATGGACAAAAAGGAAGGCACGACCTGGTCGGTCGAAGAGTGACGCCGTGGCGAAGTTCGAGCTGATCTCGGACCTGAAGCCGATGGGCGATCAGCCCCACGCGATCGCCGAGCTGGTGAAGGGTCTCCGGTCCGGACGCAAGGATCAGCTGCTGCTCGGCGCCACCGGGACGGGCAAGACGTTCACGATCGCGAACGTGGTGGCGGAGGTGAACCTGCCCACGCTGGTGCTGGCCCACAACAAGACCCTGGCGGCCCAGCTCTACGGCGAGTTCAAGGAGCTCTTCCCGAACAACGCGGTCGAATACTTCGTCAGCTACTACGACTACTACCAGCCGGAGGCGTACGTCCCGACGACCGACACGTATATCGAGAAGGACTCGCTCATCAACGACGAGATCGATCGCATGCGGCACTCGGCCACCCGATCGCTCCTCGAGCGCGACGACGTTCTGGTGGTCTGCAGCGTCAGCTGTATCTATGGCCTGGGCGCCTCCGAGGTGTACCAGGGGATGACGCTCGATCTCTCTCCGGGGATGCAGATCGAGCGCGACACCGTGCTGCGACGGCTGGTCGAGCTCCAGTACGAGCGCAACGACTTCGACTTCTCGCGCGGCACCTTCCGCGTCCGCGGCGACGTGGTCGAGATCTTCCCGGTCTACGAGGAGGATCGGGCGCTGCGCGTCGAGTGGTTCGGCGACGACATCGAGGCCATCCGCGAGGTCGATCCGCTCCGCGGGAAGATCGGCGAGCCGATGCAGAAGATCCGCATGTTCCCCGCCAGCCACTACGTGACCACGCCGGAGCGTCGCGTCCTCGCGGTGCAGGGCATCGAGGAGGAGCTCCGGGAGCGGCTCCAGCAGCTTCAAGCGGAGAACAAGCTGGTGGAGCGCCAGCGGCTGGAGCAAAGGACCGTCTACGACCTCGAGATGCTGCAGACCGTGGGGATGGTGAAGGGGATCGAGAACTACTCGCGGCACCTGTCGGGTCGCCGGCCAGGCGAGCCGCCGCCGACGCTCCTCGACTACTTCCCGGACGAGTTCCTCATGGTGCTCGACGAGAGCCACCAGACCGTGCCGCAGGTGGGGGCGATGTACCGCGGCGACCGAGCCCGCAAGGAGGTCCTGGTCGAGTACGGGTTCCGGCTCCCGTCGGCGCTCGACAACCGGCCGCTCAAGTTCGACGAGTTCGAGAAGCGGATCCAGCGCACGATCTACGTCTCGGCGACACCGGCCGACTACGAGCTCGCTCACTCCGAGGGCGTGGTGGTGGAGCAGATCATCCGGCCCACGGGCCTGGTCGATCCGGAGATCGAGGTGCGGCCTGCGGCGCACCAGGTCGACGAGCTGCTGGAGGAGATCCGGCTGCGCGTGGACAAGAACGAGCGCGTGCTGGTGACGACGCTGACCAAGCGCATGGCCGAGGATCTGACCGAGTACTACCAGGACCTGGGGATCCGTGTGCGGTACCTGCACTCGGACATCGACACGCTGGAGCGCTCGGACATCCTGCGCGATCTGCGGCTGGGCGCGTTCGACGTGCTGGTCGGCATCAACCTGCTCCGCGAAGGGCTCGATCTGCCCGAGGTCTCGCTGGTCGCGATCCTCGACGCCGACAAGGAGGGCTTCCTGCGCGCGGAGCGCTCGCTCATCCAGACGATCGGCCGCGCCGCCCGCAACGCCGGCGGCAAGGTGATCATGTTCGCGGACTCGATCACCCGCTCGATGCGCGCCGCGATCGACGAGACGGATCGCCGCCGCGCCAAGCAAACCGCGTACAACCAGGAGCATGGGATCACGCCTCAGACGATCAAGAAGCAGATCGTCGATCTGCGCGCGATGGCCGGGTTCAAGACCGAGCTGGCGGTGTACCAGCCTCCCGACGACCAGGAGGTCCTCACGCCGGAGGAGCTCGACACCACGCTGAGCGATCTCAAGAAGCAGATGTTGGAGGCGGCCAAGGCGCTGGACTTCGAGAAAGCCGCGGAGCTGCGCGATCAGATCCGTCACCTCGAGTCGAGGTATCTCGGGATCGGCGAGCCGCCGAAGCCGGTATCCAAGAAGGGCGGGTCGAAGCGGGGAGGCGGCATGCGTCGCCGAAACCGTCCCTGATAGACTCGAAGCAACGATGGCCCGATCAAAGCGCGATCAGTGGCTCGAGCGCGCGAAGGAGCTGCCCGACTCGCCCGGCTGCTACCTGATGAAGGATCGGGCCGGCGACGTCGTGTACGTGGGCAAGGCGAAGAACCTGCGGAGCCGGGTGAGCTCGTACTTCCAGGAGGGCACCAGCGACTACCGGGCCTTCGTGGGAATGCTCTCGGGCGTGCTCTCGGACATCGAGACGGTGGTGACACGCTCCGAGAAGGAGGCGCTGCTCCTGGAGCGGGAGCTCATCCGGCGCCACGAGCCGCGGTTCAACATCATCTGGAGGGACGACAAGCAGTACCTCTGCCTGCGCGTGGATCCGTCGCACGAGTACCCGTGGGTGCAGGTGGTGCGGAACATGGGGAAGGACGGCGCGCGCTACTTCGGCCCGTTCCACTCGGCGTCGGCGGCGCGGCAGACGCTGCGGGTCGTGAACCGGCACTTCAAGCTGAGGACCTGCCGTGACTCCGTGCTCTACAACCGCGCGCGTCCCTGCCTCGAGTATCAGATCGGCCGCTGCCCCGCCCCGTGCGTGTTCGAGATCGATCGGGACAAGTACAAGGAGGGCGTCGACGACGTCCTGATGTTCCTCGAGGGCAAGGGCGTCGAGCTGGTGGACAAGCTCGACCAGCGCATGTGGGGCGCGTCGGAGCGCATGGACTACGAGGTCGCGGCCCACTACCGGGATCAGAAGACTGCCGTGGAGAAGACGCTCGAGAAGCAGCAGGTGGCGTTGCCGTCGCTCCTCGATCAGGACGTCCTGGGGCTGTACCGCGAGGGCGACGACATCGGCATTGCGGTGCTCGAGGTGCGGGAGGGCCGGATCCGCAACGTGAGCACGCAGCTGTTCGAGGGCACGGGCTTCCTCGACGCCGACCTCCTGGAGTCGTTCCTCCTCCAGCGCTACTCCTCCTCCCCCACGGAGGACGTGCCGCGCGAGGTGCTGGTGCCGATCGAGCTGCCGGGCGGGGACGCGCTCTCGGAGATCCTCGGCGAGCACAAGGGATCCCGGGTCGAGGTGAAGCAGCCGAAGCGCGGTGATCGCGCCGAGCTGATCCGGTTGGCGGCCGAGAACGCCGAGCACGGCTTCCACGAGAAGCGGAAGAAGAGCGGGGCGCTCGATCGCACGCTGATGGGGCTCAAGGAGCGCCTGAAGCTGAGGAACGTGCCGATGCGGATCGAGTGCTACGACATCTCGAACCTCCAGAGCGCGGAGATCGTGGCCTCGCGGGTGACCTTCGTGAGGGCGACGCCCGCCAAGAACCTGTACCGCCGCTACAAGGTGCGGCAGTCGTCGCAGGACGACTTCGGCGCCATGTACGAGGTCCTCAGCCGACGCTTTGCGCGGGGGATGGCGGAGAACGATCTCCCGGACCTGGTCGTCATCGACGGCGGGAAGGGACAGCTCAACGTCGCGCGGGCGGTGTTCCGGGATCTGGGCATCGAGGGCGTGGATCTGATCTCGCTCGCGAAGAGTCGCTTCGAGGGCGACGATCAACGCTCGGACCGATCCCCGGAGCGCGTGTTCCTTCCGGCGGCGAAGGATCCGCTGGTGCTCCCCCAGAGCTCGGCGGAGCTGCTGCTGCTCGCGCGCATCCGGGACGAGGCCCACCGCTTCGCCGTGTCGTTTCACCGCGAGCGGCGTAAACGGACCAAGCTCGAGAGCGAGCTCGAGGCGATCCCGGGCGTCGGGCCGAAGCGCCGGAAGGCGCTCCTACGGCAGCTGGGGAGCCTCAAGCGCGTGCGGGAGGCCTCGGCCGACGAGCTGGCCCGAGTGCCGGGGATCGGGCCGAAGGCGGCCGCTCGGATCTGGCGCGCCTTGCATCCGGGACGGGCCGGAGATTCCCGATAACTGCAAGAAGCGTGGATTGATCGTTGACTTGGTTTCCGTGAGCGCATAGGCCATGGACCCGCGCAGTCGCAAGGCGCGGGTGGCCGAGGAAAGATGCGTCTCTATCGAAAGATCATCCCGAAGATTTCAAAGGAAATTGTCTCCCGGCTGAGGGGCGATGGTGACGTCGAGATCGACGACCAGAAGCTCGAAGAAGCCGAGCTCGACGTGGCCGCCATCTTGGTCGAGTACTGTAACGCCGAAGATCGGCTCAACCAGGAGACCAAAGACGCGCTCACGCGCCGGGGCTTGTCGGCGGAGCGCTTTGCCCAGGTGAAGCGCGGACTCGCCGAGGCCCGCAGCCACAAGACCGGTGAGGAGGGCGTCGAGTACGTCATCAATCAGATGCTCGACGCGCTCATGCACTCCCGAAATGTGGAAGAGGTCTACGCCGAAGACCACGAGATGCGGAAGAAGATCTCCGAAACCATGCGGAAGTACTTGGGGATCGACGAGGACATCGACCGCGAGGCGCGCGGTCGTTTGAAGAACCTCCGCGAAGGCAGCGCCGAGTGGGACATCGAGTACGAGAAGATCGTCGGCCAGCTCAAGCGCGCCCGCGGTCTCGGCTGAGCCTCTAACCGCTGAGACGCTTCGCGAAGCTCAGCTCGTGACCGTCCGGGTCGCGCAGGTGGAAGTAGCGCTCGCCCCAGGTCGCGTCGGCCGGCACCGACTCGGGATGGAGCCCTGCGTCCACCACGCGCCGGTAGAACGCGTCGACGTCATCCACATAGACGATCAGGCGGCCCCACCAGGCCCAGGAGACGTCTCGCGGCTGCTCGATGAGGTTGAGGACCTGGGCGCCCAGCTGGCAGCTGGCGAAGCCCTCGCCGCGCCAGACGAGCGTGAGGCCGAGCGTCCGGTAGAACTCGAGGGCCCGCTCCAGGTCGTGGGTGGCCAGGGTGATCGCGCTGATGCCTTCGAACACGATCCGACAATCTCAGATTTCCGTCTCGCTGGGGATCTTCTCGAGGGGACCAGGATGGTCCCTCCGTTGCTCCGCCGCTCCGCGATGCGGAGCCTGGTGGCCGTCTTGATCCTCGCGGGGTGCAGCGGCGCCTCCGGCGCACGGGACGCCGAGCCCGACGCCGGATCCGCGGACGCGGGCGCCGGCGACTCCCCCGACTCGGGCGCGCCGGATGCGGCGGGCCCTCCACCCGACGCCGGCTCGGATCCGCGCGTGCGCTGTGCGCCGGGATCGACGCTTCGAACCTACTCTCTTTCGCCGATCGCGCCGCTCCCCTCCCGCTCCGATCTCGAGCTCCCCGGTCTGCCGGCGACGGCGCAGATCATCTCCGCCGGCACGGGTCAGACGAACAGCGCGCGCTTCGACGTCTGCGACGACGGCGCCGGCGGATCGGTGCTCGAAGAGGTGCTCTTCGTGGGCGAGACCTTCGAGACGCCGCGGCTCTATCGGGTCGACGAGACGATCAGCGCGCCGGTCGAGGAGGTCCTCCAGATCGACGAGGGGCTCGTCGTCTCGCTGCGGCTCCCGCCGGCGGACGTGGCCGTCAGCGGGCTCGACGAGGCCCTGGCCGGTCACCTGCAGCCGCTCGAGATCCGCCTGGTGAACGACAGCGGGCTCCTGATCGTGGGGCACGACGGCTTCGTCGCCGTGGCGCGCGGGAGAGTCGGGCCCGCGAGCATCACGTACACCACCAGCTCGATCGTGGTCGGCGGCCTGACGCCCGGCGACGTGTTTGCCGGCCTCGCGTGTCACTTCGGAGAGGAAGCGCTCAGCACCGCGTTCACCATGGGGACCGCCGACTTCGAGCTCGACGCGTGCACTTTCCAGGGCGCCGGCTTCACCGCGGGCTACCGGATCACGCGGCTCTCGGTCCAGGACTCGAACGCCGCGCTGACAGCGGCGGAGCAGGGGCGGTTCGAGCTGGTGGGGGAGGCCGAGGTCGAGGCCTCGCTGGCGTACGTCTACAACCACCACAACGCCTGCGACTCGTTCCACCTGGCCCTGCCGCACGCGGACTACGCCGCCACCACGGCGCCGGCCGCCGGGTGCGGCGCTCCGGTACCCGACGCCCCGATGCGGGACATCAACGAGGACTCGACGAGCCCGGTGAAGTACCGGATCCGGTATCACGGCGGGGAGTGGATGGACGGGACGATCCCGGGCTGCAGCCACTACCTGTTCTGCCACTGACGCCGGCTGCGGAAACAACGTCCCCACCTCGGTCGCCGCTCCTCCGGCGGTCACCGTCACCGTCACGGCCACGAACCACGGTCACGCGACACGGAGCACTGAATTCGCCTCACGGAAAACGTGCTTCGTGAACCGTGCTTCGTGAACCGTGCTTCGTGACCGAGGCCCGTGACCGCGACGATGACGGTGACGGTGACCGCCCCAGGATTCGAGGCCGAGCGGGTTCGTGGGAGCCCGCGTTTCGTGAGGCCCATGGTTCGGGAGCTACGCGGTCTTCACGAACGCCTTCAGGATCGGCTCGCCGAAGCTCGCCACCAGGGCGCGGCTGTCGGGCGCGTTGAGCACCAGGAAGTCGCCGCGGGCACCCGGAGTGAAGGTTCCGATGTCGTCGCGGCGGAGCGCATGGGCGGCGCCGAGCGTGATCGCACGGAGCGCTTGCTCGGTGGTGAGGCCCATCTGGGTGACCGCGAGCGTCGCCATCAGCGGGAGGTTGTGCGTGGGCGACGAGCCCGGGTTGGCGTCGGTGGCGACGGCGACCTCGACGCGGTGCTCGATCATCCGGGCCCCGAGGCCCTTCGCCTGCTCGCCGAGGTAAGTCATCGCGCCCGGGAGGAGGACGGCCACCACGTTCGCTTTCGCCAGCGCGTCGAGGCCGGCGTCGGTGGCGTGCTCGAGGTGATCGGCGGAGGCCGCGCCCACCTCGGCCGCGATCTCGGCGCCCGCACCGGCGGTGATTTGATCCGCGTGCAGGCGAGGGAGAAGGCCGTGCTGCTTCGCGGCGGCGAAGATGGCGCGGGCCTCGTCGATGGTGAAGGCACCCTTCTCCACGAAGACGTCGACGAAGCGCGCGAGCCTCTGCTCGGCGACCGCCGGGATCAGCTGGTCGCAGATCTCCTTCACGTACTCGGCGGCGTCCCGGTCGAGCGGGCGCGCGTGCGCGGCGAGGAGCGTCGCCTCCAGATCCCAGCCGGACTTCTTGAGCGCGGCCACCGTCTTCAGGATCTCGAGCTCCGTCTTCTTCTCCAGGCCGTAGCCGCTCTTCACCTCGGTCGTCCCGATCCCGTAGCCGGCCCGGCGCTCGAGCGCCTGCTCGGCGCGCACCCGCAGGAGGTGCGGGTTCGTCTCGCGCGTCGCCTTCACGGTGCTGTGGATGCCGCCGCCCTGCTCGAAGATCTCGGCGTAGGTCATGCCGCGCGAGCGGCGATCGAAGTCCTCCACGCGTGAGCCCCCGAAGACCAGGTGCGTGTGGCAATCGACCAGCGCGGGTAGGATCGCGCACCCCTTGGCGTCGTAGACCTCGGCGCCGTCGCCGCGCTCGCCCAGCTCAGCTTGCGGGCCGAGCCACGCCACCTTGCCCGTCTCGATCAGGAGCGCGTGGCCCTGGAGGCGGTCGACCCCGCTCCCCTTCGCCTGCGGGACGCAGATCTCGGCGGCGTTCTTCACCAGGATCGTGCCGGTCAGGCGGTCCGGACCGCGACCGAGCGTTCCCCAGACCTCCGCCCGCTGCTGGTGCTCCCTCTCCTGCTGCTTCTGCTGCTTCTTGGCCTCGGAGACCTCCTTGTCCTTCCGCTGCTTCTCGTCGACCTTCGCCTTCTTGAAGGCCTCGATCGCCCAGCGAAGCCGGCGGCGCACCAGGGCGCGGCCGAGGACGTGCATGACGTCGAAGAGCTCCGGGGTGGCGTCGCGGCCGGTGAGGGCGACGCGGATCGGCATGAAGAGATCCTTCCGGCTCCAGCCCTGGGCCTCGGCGAACGCGTTCGTCATCTGGTCGAGCGCCGCCACCGAGAAGTCGGTCTGCTCGTCGATCTTCTTGGCGTAGAGCTCGAAGATCTCCTCGAGCTCGGCGAAGGAGCGCTTGGTCTTGAGGGCGTGCGGATCGAACGGCTCGTCGCCGGAGAAGAAGTAGCTGGTGGCGGGGATGAACTGCTCGGCGACCTGGATACGCTCCTTCAGCAGCGGCACGAGCTGGCGCACGCGATCGTCGGCGAGCGGACCGGTCCGGATCGACTGGTAGAGCTCCTCATCCGAGAGCTTCTCCCGGTAGTAGCGCCCGTTGATGTTGGTGAGCTTCTCCAGGTCGAAGACCGGACCCCCGAGCACGATGCGTTCGAGCTCGAGCTCCGCGACGAACTCCTCGAACGTGAAGATCTCCTTTGCGCGGCTCGTATCATCCGGCTCCGACATGGTGAAGCCGAGCGTGGCGAGGTAGTTCTTCACCGCCTCCGGCAGGAAGCCGCGCTGCTTGTAGTCGAGGATCGAGACCGGGTTCTTGCGCTTGCTGATCTTTGACTTGTCCTTGTTCCGGAGGAGCGGCATGTGCACGAAGACCGGCGCCTCCCAGCCGAACATCTCGTAGAGCACCACGTGCTTCGGCGCCGAGCTGATCCACTCCTCGGCCCGGATCACGTGGCTGATCTCCATCAGGTGGTCATCGACCACGTTGGCCAGGTGGTAGGTCGGGAAGCCGTCCGACTTGAGGAGAACCTGGTCGTCGATCTCGCTGTTGTCGAACTCGACCACCCCGCGCACGCGATCCTGCACCACGGTCTTGCCGCCGATCGGGAACTTCATCCGGACCACGAACGGCTCGCCGGCCTTCAGTTTCTGCTCGACCACCTTCGGGTCGAGCTCGCGGCAGTGGCGGTCGTAGCCGAGGAAGGCGGACTTCGCCTTCTTCTGCGCGTCGCGCACCTGCTCCAACCGCTCCGCCGTGCAGAAGCAGCGGTAAGCGCGGCCCTTCTCCAGGAGCAGCTGGGCGTGGCGCGCGTGGATCTCGCGGCGCTCGCTCTGCCGGTAGGGCCCGTACGGCCCGCCGACGTCCGGACCCTCGTCCCAGGTCAGCCCCAGCCAGCGGAGACCGGTCATGATCTCCCGCTCCCACTCGAGCTTGGAGCGCTCCTGGTCCGTGTCCTCGATCCGGAGGACGAACTTGCCGCCGTGCTTCCGCGCAAAGGCCAGGTTGAAGAGCGCGATGTAGGCCGTCCCGACGTGGGGCTCACCGGTGGGGCTGGGGCCGATCCGGACGCGAACAGGACGATCCGTCATGGGCCGGCGCCTAGCACATCAGGCGTACATCAGACCACTTCCGGCGGACAAAGGTGCGGACGGCCGAGTGACAGCGTGACGGCCATGCGGCAGCGTCGTGTCGGGCATGCGAGACCGGGCTTCAGGGACCAAGGTGATCTTCGGGTTGCTCCTCGCCGGATCGGCGTGGGTAGGCAAGGCGTGCGTCTTCTCGGACGACCCCGCGGCGCCGCCGCCGCTCCCGCTCGACGTGCCGCTCGCGGCCGGTCAGACCCGGGCCGGGCAGGTCACGAAGGCGAGCGAGCTGGTGGGGGGTGTCACCCGTAAAGCCACGGTCGGCGACTTCAAGCTCTACAACGATCAGATCGCGGTGACGATCGGCCGGGCGGGCCTCTCCCGCGGCTACCACCCTTACGGCGGTCAGATCCTCGACGCCGACCGGGCCCGCGCGGGCCAGGGCGTCTCCTCGTTCGGTGAGATCATCACGGCGTTCGATCTGTCCGTGCTTCGCGTCGATACGGTCGAGGTGATGAACGATGGCACCAACGGTGAGCCCGCCCGCATCCGGGCCCAGGGCGAGGCCGACGTCTTCCCGCTCTTCGATGCCCTGTTCTCCAAGATCTTCGAGGCGAAGACGTACGACATGGACTGGACCGTGGACTACATCCTCGAGCCGAGCTCCGACCACCTGAAGATCGAGCATCACCTCAAGAACCGGGGTCGCGAGGACATCGAGTTCGGGCTTCCAATCCTCGCATTCATGTTCGGCGACGGGGCCGATCCGTTCGTCTCGGGCTACGGCTTCGAGCCCCCGAGCGGCAGCGGCTCGAGCCCGTACTACGGTGCGGTGGATACGGAGGTCTCGTACCTCTACGGCCGGCCGGACGCGCGCCTCAACTTCGTCGTCACCGACTCGGGCATCGTGGTCACCGGCGCCGGAGACGGGCTGAAGCTGCGGGGTCGAGAGGAGGTCGTCATCACGCACCACCTGGTCATCGGCGACGGCAACCTCTCCAAGACCCAGGCCGCCTGGCGCCGCGCCGCCGGAGAGCCTGAGGGCGTGCGGATCCGCGGGCGCGTGGTGGACGACGCCGGCCAGCCCGTCGCCGGCGCTCGGGTGCACGTGGTGGAGAGCGCGCCGGTGCAAGCCGATCGCGACTACGTCACCCGCGCGGTCAGCGATCCCGCCGGCGAGTACGAGCTGTGGCTCCTCGCGGGCCGCTATGACCTGCTGGTGGCGACCGAGGGCAAGGCGGTCACGCCCAGGAAGACGATCGACGTGACGGCCGCCCAGGACGGCGTCGATCTGGTGGTCCCGCGGGTCGGCACGCTGCACTACTCGGTCAAGGACGATGCCGGTCGAGCGCTGCCGGTGAAGCTCTCGATCGAGTCGCTGGCCGGGCCCGCCGAGCAGCTCCCGGCGCGCTACGGCGAGACCCGGCAGAGCTTCGGGCTGGTCACCACGGTGTTTGGCTACACGGGCAGCGGCGACGTCGAGATGCTCCCCGGGCAGTACCGGATCTCCCTGTCCCGAGGCATCGAGTACGAGGTCGCGCAGCCCGAGGTCCAGGTGGTCGCGGGCCAGACGGCGACCGTCGAGGCGACCCTGGCCCGCTCGGTGGCCACGCCCGGGTGGCTGACGACCGACACGCACATCCACGCGCAGCTGTCTCCGGACTCTCCGGATCTCTATCCGCTCAAGGTGGAGGCGATGGTGGTGGAGAACCTCGAGGTACCCGTGTCGACGGAGCACGAGGCGATCGGCGACTTCAACCCGGCGATCGCGGCGCTCGGAGTGGGCCAGTGGATGAAGGGCATCGTCGGCTCCGAGATCACGACGATGACGTACGGACACTTCAACGCGTTTCCGCTGATCCCGAACCCGGATCTGCCGGGGAACGGGCGCGTGAGCTGGTACCACAAGGCGCCCGGCGAGACGTTCGCCGCGATCCGCGCGCACCCGGGCGACGCCTTTCTCCAGGTCAACCATCCGCGGAGCCAGGCGATCGGCGGCTACTTCTCGGCGATGGGCTTCGACCGGGAGGCGTTCACCACGCGGCCGGAGGCGGAGTTCTCCGCCGACTTCGACGGCATCGAGGTGATGAACGGCTGCGCGGACAGCCTGGCGCACGAGCCCATCCAGGACTGGTTCGCGTTCCTCAACCACGGGATGAAGCGCTTCGGCACGGCCTCGACGGACAACCATCGAGCCGGCGGCGGCGACATGGGCCTCCCCATCACGTACGTGCGGATGCCGACGGACGTCCCGCCGGAGGCCAACGTCGACGACTTCCGGGCGGCCTTCAAGGCCGGACATCTGACGCTCTCCTGCGGTCCGTTCGTCGAGATGAACGTAGGCGACGCAATCATCGGCGACACCGTCCCGCTGTCGGGTGAGACGATCCGGATCCACGCCCGCGTGGCGGCGGCGAGCTGGGTCGACGCCGACGCGATCGACGTCGTGGTCGACGGCCAGGTCGTGGACACGATCGCCCTCACCCGGCCGGAGGGGAGCACGGTCCTATTCGACGGCGAGATCGAGGCGCCGCTCCCGGCGGGCGCCGACGCGTGGGTGGTCCTGTCGGTGCGGGGGGACCGGCATCACGGGATCTGGGCCCGCCAGCGTCCGTCGTTCGCGATCACCAACCCGATCTTCGTGGACGGGGATCACGACGGCGCGTGGACGATGGGTCGCTGAGCGCGTGGACGCGCCGCGCGTCTTCCTCCTCTCGCCGGCGCGGCTCGACGGCGCCCGCGCCCGTCAGATTTTTCACCCGAGGACCCTCTCTCCGCTGGCGGCGGCGCTGAGAACGCCCGAGGGCGCGCCGATCGGCGAGGTCTTCCGCTTCCTCTCCGGCCTCTATTTTCGCGGCAAGCTGGCCTACGCCACCCGGTTCGCCCGCCCGCCGTCCACCTGCTGGATCGGCAGCGGCGCCCTCGTGATCACGGCAAACCGGGGGCTGGTGCCGGCCGAGACGCGGGTGTGTCTCGAGCACCTGGAGGCCTTCGCGCAGACCGACATCCACCAGGACGAACCGATGTTCCGCGGTCCGCTCGAGCGCGACGCGGCCCAGGTCGCGCAGGCCCTCGGCCCCACCGGGGAGGCCGTGCTGCTCGGGAGCATCGCCTCGAAGAAGTACGTCGATCCGCTGGCCGGGGCGTTCGGCGAGCGCCTGCTGTTCCCGTGCGAGTTCGTGGGACGAGGCGACATGAGCCGCGGCGGTCTCCTGCTCCGCCGGGCGGACGAGGGCAGCGAGCTCACCTACGAGTCGATCGGCGGGCAGACCCGGCGGGGCACACGACCACCCAGATTGTCGCCTCGGAAACGCCCTGCCTGAACACCGCGATTTGGCGCGATCCCCGGGCCGAGGCTATTCTTCTTTTCATGCGAAAGAAGCTCGGTGAAGCGCTGCTCGAGCTCGGCCTCATCACGCCGAGGCAGCTCTCCGAAGCGCTGGAGTTGCAGCGACGCCGCGGGCTTCGTCTGGGGGCCGCGCTCGTGCAGTGCGGACATCTCGACGAGACCCGACTGGCGAAGGTGCTCTCCGATCTGCTGCAGATCCGGGTGGTCGATCTCTCTCGCGTCCAGCCCGACCGACAGGCGCTCGAGATGGTCAAGCACGGGTTCGCCGCGGAGAACGACCTCTTTCCCTACGAGATCAAGTGGGAGCGAGGGCGGGCCACGCTGACCGTCGCGATGTCGGATCCGATGAACTACCGCGTGATCGACGAGCTGGGTTTCATCACCAACGCCAACATCGAGCCGGTGCTGGCGCGACCGAGCGACGTCGACGCGGCGATCAGGAAGTACTACGGGCCGAAGCCGCCCGCCGGATACGCGCCGGTCCGCCTCGACAGCCAGGCCGGCATGCCCACGATGACGATCGTCCGGCGCGGCGGGGGTGAGGAGACGATCAACACCTCGACCGGCGAGATCGAGTCGCCGTTCATCAAGAAGAAGGACACGGACGCCCCCGCGAACGGGCCGGCGAAGCCCGGCGCGCCGCTCGACGACACCGGCGCGGTGCTGCTCACCGAAGAGGTACCGCCCGACTCACGGGTCGATGCGGTCGGTCGACCCGCGGTGCCTCCGCACCTCGCCGTCACGAACCAACCGGTCCCGCAGCGCCCGGATCGGCCCATCCCGCTGACCGCGGTCAAGCAGCGCCCGAACGTCGGGCGGGACTCGGACACCGATCCCTACTTCAACGAAGCGCTCGGCGCGCTGATCGATCGGGCCGGCGAGGCGGTCAACGCCCAGTCGTTCGTCCGGCTCGAGCGGAGGTTCTGGGCGTTGATGCGGTTGCTCGCGAAGAAAGGCATCCTCACGAACGAAGACTTCCTGCGCGAGCTCGGCGAAGAAGAAGACCTGCGCTGAGCAGCAAGACGAGGAAGAGGCCGCTCGTGCGCGGAGCGGTGTCACTGCAGCCGCATCCGCGATCCCGTGTCTCGCCGGGTGTCACGATCGAACCGGCGTCGCGGCCGCCGTCGCTCGGCGAGCCGGCGTCCTCGAGACCTGCGTCCAGAGGCGGCGGGCACTCGCCGCAGAGGCCGTCGGCGCCGCAGCATCCGTCGGGACAGCCGGTGGTCGTGCAGTCCTCCACCACCTCGACCGCGTAGAGCGCACGGGCCGGACGCCCCGTCACCTGGTTCTTCGCCCGGGCCAGGACCCGGAGGAGACCGGTGCTCATCGGGGTGGTGGTGGTTCGACGCGCGGCCGCCAGGGGCTGCTCTTCGCTCCCGTCATAGCCGAGGTCCCACGCGATCAGGACGTCATCGGGATCGCCGCCGGGCTGGGAGACCGTCGCGTCGATCGTGATCTCGTGACCGACCACCGCGGTGGCAGGCCCCGAGAGCGCGAGCGAGGGCGGGGCTGGTGCCACGTACGTCGAGCCGAAGATCGCGCGCCCGAGATCGATCTTGCCGTAGCCGTAGGCCTCGTTGGGGACGTCGCCGGTGAAGGCGTCGACCCGGGCGGTGCCGGTCAAGAGCGACTCGATCGCCTGATGGCTGAACGGGACCCCGCTCGACAGCAGCACGGCCGCAGCGCCGGCGGTGTGGGGGAGGGCACCGCTGGTCCCGCCGAACGAGCCGTAGAACACCCCGGGATCAGGGGAGGCGGCGGGTGAGAAGGGATCGTCGGGGGCGGAGACGTCGATGACGGGAGCGCCGTCAATCCGGGGCCCCATGCCGGAGTAGCTGCGCCGCTCGTCGACCGCGCCCCAGCCGTAGATCTGGAGATCGTGGCGCCCGCCGTAGGCCGCCACCGCGATGACCTCGTCGGAGGTGGACGGCATCAGCGCGCTGCCGGCGTCGGTGAGGTTCGACAGCCACGACACGCCCTTGCCCCAGCCCGCCTGGTCGTCGAACAGCACGCCGCGAACGCGGGGCACGACCACCGAAGAGGTGGCGGCGACCTCGAGCGTGAGCACGGTCTGAGGGATCACGCCGCCGTTCTGCGCCGTGCCGACGATGAGGACGCTACCGTTTCCGTGCGACGTCTCGTCCGAGTAGGCGTCGAGGCGCACGCCGTCGAGGACGCCGGTGGTGGCACCGGGAGCCACGTCGAAGGTACCGCCGGAGAGGCCGCGGACCGCTACCGAGAGCGCCCCCCGCGGCGCGTTCCAGTGCACGTTGAGCCAGAACGCCTGAAACGCGTAGAAGCCCATGCCGTCGGTGGTGAGGTCGGCCTGTCGCGCGCTGCCCACGTTCGCGAGCTCCATGACGTGGTCGGCGTTGGCCAGGTTCCCGGCGGCGGCGAGCTGCACCATGCCGTCGGCGGCGGCGTCGCTGAGCGCGGTCTCGAAGGGGCCGGAGCCGTCCTGCGCGTCCGCCGGAGAGTCCCACTCGTAGAAGCTGACGTGCGCTCCCAGCGCGCGCGCCTCGGCGAGCCCGACGACCGGATCGTCTTCGGTGATGAGGACCAGCTCGGCCTCGGGCGCGATCCCCGTGTAGCGCCGCCTGCCGATCGCGCCGGCGGAGACGATCCCGATGGCGCCGGTGCCGTGGGAGAGATCGAAGTCGTTGGCGGGATATCGAGTGAGGCTCTGGCCACGCACATAGGAGGTGCCGCGCACGACGACCGCGCGGACCTTGGGAGTCCCGAGGCGGATCAGGTGCTCGAAGCGGTCGATCGTTCCGCTGCGATCGACGTCGTCACCCACGAACGTCGGCTCTGAGAGCCCGGGCGTGGTCTCGTCGAAGCCGGCGCCGGCGGTGCGGCGGCCGTCGTGATCGAGATCGACGTAGAGCCAGTCGAGGTCGGGCTGGTAGCCCACGGCGGCGATCCGGTCGCCGGTGTAGATGTCCTCGGCGACCCCGTCGAGGAGGTCGAGCGTCGACTCGAACGTGCCGTCGCCGTCGAGAATCTACGCCGTCGCCGGCGCCGGCGCGGCCGTCACCGTTGCGATCCTCGAAGTCGTAGAGGCCGCCGTCGAGAAAGTAAAAGTCGGGGTGGAAGATGTTCCAGCCCCCTTCGTGATCGGCCACCACGATGCCTTGACCTGCGAAGCCGCTCTCCTCCTGGGGCGCGGACCACGCGTAGGGCGCACCGACCTTGCCGGCGGTGACGTCGAGCGGCGTGGCGCGAACGGGCGGGATCACGGGGTCGATCCGCAGGACGCCTGGGACGGCCGCCACGCGCGCCAGGTCCGCCTGCCGGACGTCGACCGAGACCACCCGACCCACCACCGCGAGGCCGCCCATGGCCAGCTCGACCGGCTTCGCGCCCGCCCGCTCGATCGCCCGAAGATCCGGCGGAGCAACCCGCTCGACGAAGCGGACGGCGGCGCGCACCGGGCCCGCTCGGCGCGGCGAGAGGAGGCGCGGCGAGACGTGTCCGGGTCGGGCGGGAGCGACGACGGCCAGAATGAGCAGAGCGGAGAGTGGGCCCACCTCCGGATTGTAGGGGGTCGGGGTGGCGCTACTGCACCGGGTGATCGTCGGTCACGGGCCGCTGGGGGAGCTGCTTGATCTCGAGGCTCTTCTTGAGGAGCGGCGGCTGCTGTCCGGGCTTGAGCTGGATCATGGGCGCCTTGGTGTCGCCGCCGATGGGCTTGGCACGGCCGGCGTTGATCACGCTCTCGTCGCCCTTCACGAAGATCTCGATCTTGGAGTCGTCCTTCCACTTCTGGAGCGCCTCGCGGATCGCCGTGTTGCGCTGGCGGGCCTCGAGCGAGCGCTCGATCTGCTCCTTGACCTCGGCGTACGGCTTCTTGCGGGCCGGCTTGTGGTCGGTCTTCTTGATGATGTGGAAGCCGAACTGGGTCTCGACCACGCCCGAGACCTGGCCGTTCTTGAGCTTCCAGGCGGCATCGTCGAACGCCTTGACCATGCGGCCCTTCGTGAAGAAGCCGAGGTCGCCGCCGCGATCCTTGGTGGGATCTTCGCCGAACTCCTTGGCGAGCGCGGCGAAGTCGCCCTTCTTGGCCTTCTTCGCCACGTCGTCCGCGATCTTCTTCTTCTCCGCCTTCACCTCGGGGCTGGCGCCGGGCGGGACGCGGATCAGGATGTGGCTGGCGCGGATCTGCTCGGGCTCGTCGTAGCGCGCCTGATTCTTGTCGTAGAAGTCCTTCACCTCTTCAGGCTTGATCTCGACGCTCTCGGAGACCTTGGCGAAGACCTTCTCCCGGATCAGGTTCTGATCGAACTGCCGGCGCACGTCCTCCTCGGAGGTCCCGGCGCGCTCGAGGAAGGCCTTGAACGCCTCCTCGGAGCCATAGCGCTTCTTGTGCTCGGCCCACTTCGACTCGCGCTCCTCGTTGGTGACCTCGATCGCGAACTTCTTCGCCTGCTGCTCGATGATCTCGGCGTCGACCAGGCGGCGCACGATGTTGTCCTTGAGCCGCTCGTACAGCGCGGGCTTCACGTCGTGCCGGGCCTTCTGGTAGCGCTCGATGGTCTGGGTGAACTCGCGGTTGAAGACGTCGCGCGGGACGTCCACGCCGTTGACCTTGGCGACCGGGCCGTCGCCCGGTGGGAGCTCGACCTTCTCGGTGGCCGGCGGCGCGGGGTTGGCCGGCTCGACCTTCTGTTTGAGGGCGGCGGCCGCGCTGCTCGGGTCTTCCTTTTTCTCCTCCTCCGTGGAGGGACAGGCGGCGAGCGTCGCCGCGAGAACGACGAGTAATCCCGACTCAATGCGAAGCATGCCGAGGGGCTTAATCACTCCCGCCTCGAGGCGTCAACCGGCCGCACGTCTAAGCGAATGATTTTCGACGATTTTCCGACGTCTTGGGACGCGCGTGTGTCCATGGTCGCAGCCGTTGGATCGACCGCTCGCCGGGGCCGGGCTCGCGTTCCTGCTCGGCGCCCTCGCCGGGAAGGTCGCGCTGGTCGCCCTGGGACCGGCCGCCGTCGCGGCGATCGCTGCGCGCCGAGGGGCGGCCGTCGCGCTGGCGCTCTTCGGGATCGCGGGCGTGCTCGCCGCCGAGACCGCGCCCCCCGCCGCGCCGCTCCTGGCGCGCGGGACCTGGGTCCTCGAGGGCGAGATCCAGGAGGCGGAGGGGGATCGAGTCGAGATCCAGCTCGCCGGCGCCGCGCCCGTCGGTCGTCCGCTCGCGCCCGCGGACGGGCGCCTCCCGGTCTTCGGCGACCGGGGCGCCTGCGGCGAGGGCGATCGGGCGCGCCTCCTCGTCCGCACGCACACCGTGTCGCCGTTCGGGTTCCCGGGCGAGCGCGCGCCACCTCGGCACACGGTCGGGTCCATCGTCCGTTGCCGGCCGATCCGATCGTCCAGCGGAGCGCATCCGATCGATCGGCTCCGGCGCCGCATGCGCGCTGCGATCGATCGCGCGTTGCCGCCGCGGCAGGCCGCCGTCGTCGCCGCGATGGCGATCGGCGATCGCACGGGCTGCGATCCGGAGATGCGCCGGGACTTCTCCGACGCCGGCCTCTCGCATCTGCTCGCCGTCAGCGGCCAGCACCTCTCGATCGTGGCCTCCCTGTTCACGGTGGTCCTGGGTGGACTGTTCGCCCGGATCTCCTGCATCCGCGACCGGGCCGGCCAGCGGCGTCCTGCTGCGCTCCTCGCCCTCGCGCTGGTCTTCCTCTACACGCTGCTGGTCGGCGCGCCGCCGTCGGCGGTGCGCGCCGCGATCATGGTGGCCGTCATGCTCGCAGGGACGCTGATCGATCGCCGCCGCGAGGCCTGGAGCGCGCTGGCGCTCGCAGCCATCCTGATGATCGCGCGCGATCCGCCGGTGCTGGGATCGCTCTCCTTCCAGCTGTCCTTCGCCGCGGTGGCCGGCCTGCTCGCGCTCGATCGCCCGCTCGAGGCCCGGCTGGCGCTGCGCCGCCGGCCGCGGCTCGTCCGCGGGATCGCCTCGATCATGATCACCAGCCTCGCGGCCACCGCCGGCACCGCTCCGATCCTGGCCTACCGCTTCGGGCGGATCTCGGCGATCGGGCTCGTGGCCAACGTCCCGGCGGCGCCGCTGGTGGGGCTGCTGCTCCTGCCGCTCTCGCTCCTCGGCAGCCTGGCGGCCGTCGTCTTCGAGCCCATGGGACGGCCGCTGCTGAGCGCCGCCGGCTTCGCCGCCGAGGCCCTGATCCGGCTGGCCCGGATCGCGGCGTCGGCGCCGTTCGCGACCTGGTCGGCCTCGCCGCTCGAGACCGTCCTCCTCATAGCCGCGCTGTCGGCCGAGCTGCTGGGGCGGCGGCGCCGGCTGGCGCTCCTCTGCGGGCTCACGCTGGCGGTCGCGGTGGGCGCCGATCGCTGGCCGGCCGGGGCAACGGGCGAGCTGGTGATGACCGCGCTCCCGGTGGGGCAAGGGACGGCGGTGCTGATCGAGACGCCGGAGGGGCCGCGGATGCTGGTCGACACCGGCCCGCCCGACACCGCCGAGCGGGTGCTCCTCCCGTATCTGAACGCGCGCCGGATCGACCACCTCGACCTGGTGGTGCTCAGCCACCCGCACGCCGATCACACCGGCGGCTTCGCGCCGCTCGCCCGCCGGGTGGCGATCGATCGCGTGTGGACGAACGGCGATCGCCGCGAGGCGCTCCCCGACCTCTCGGGCCGGGATGCTCGGACCGTCACCGCGACGGTCACCGAGCTGGGCGGGATCCGGGTCGAGGTGCTGCACGCCGAGCCGCACGCGGTGAGCGTCAACGACGGGTCGATCGTCCTCCGCCTCTCGTACCGGGGGCGCGCGATCCTCCTGGCCGGCGACGCCGAGCGCTCGGCCGAGCGCGAGATGCTGGCGTCCGGGCGCGACCTCTCCGCGGACGTGCTGGTGGTCGGGCACCACGGGAGCGCCACCTCGTCGAGCGAGGCCTTCCTCGAGCGCGTCCACCCGTCGATCGCGGTGGTGCCGGTCGGTCGCGACAACGCGTTTCACCACCCGAACCCGGGCGTGATGGCCCGGCTGGCGCGGCGCGGCGTCCGGGTGCTGCGCACCGATCTCTTGGGCGCGATCACGGTGCGGACCGATGGGTCGGAGATCAGCGCGACGGCGTTTCTGCCGGCGCCTCCGCCTTGAGCCTCTTCTGCTCTCTCAGGATGGCGGCGGCCACCGCGATCCAGATCATCACCAGGACCAGGTTCGCGATGGAGAAGGCGCGTACGCTCCACACCAGCGCCTGCCCGGCGATCACCAGCAGCGTGGAGCCGACGTCGCCCAGGCGGACGAACAGCGTGTCGACCGCCTGCTTCGCCTTGTATTTCATCTCCCGGGAGGTCGGGAGCCACAGCATCTGGCGGAGCGTGTTGTTGAGCGAGTAGTCCGTCGCGTTCTCGGCGATCTTGCCCACGCGGATGACCGGAAGCATGGGGAAGAGCGTGAAGGCGAGGGCGTCGGCCAGCGCGATCACCGGCAGGCAGAAGAACGAGAAGCCGAACCCGGCGTACTTCACGAGGCGGGAGACAACGAGCATCTGGAGCAGTACACCGAGCACGTTGACGTAGAAGTAGAAGCTGCCGTAGGCCGCCGAGATCACGTTCTTGGTGCAGGCCTTCTTCCACTGCTCGTAGCCGTAGCTGGCCTCGTCGACGTGGATCCCGCGCGCCGAGAGCGCCGCGATCTTGCCTTCGGACTCGAGCTGCCGGTACAGGTCCTGGTCCACCAGGAAATGCTTCACGCCGGCCTTCTCCAGGTCCTGGACGCGAGCGAGGAACGGCGCCGTCTCCTCGAAGGAGAGCGCGACCACGTCGCTGTGCTCACCCGGGAGACGGATGCGGTCCTCATCGGCACCCTCGATGGTCTCGGCGGAGATGCCCTTCTTCGCGTAGTGGGACTCGACGGCGTAGCGCGCGGATTCGATCCGCACCGCGGTCTTGGCGGTGTCGAGGTACTCGATGTCGCCGGTGGCCCCGGCGCGGGCCGCCGTCACCGCCTTGCTGGCGGCCTCACCGATCAAGCGGCCGACCAGGTACTCGCCGTTGGTGTTCACCACCGTGAAGACCAGCGAGAAGATGGCGATCAGCAGCAGGTACTTGTGCTTGAAGACCAGGGCATACGCGCCCTCCTTCGACATCTCGGGCTTGGGCTCCGGCTGCGCCTGCGTGTCGGGCGCATCGCTCGCGACCCGCTGCTCGCGGCGGGACTCTCGCACGTGGACCACCTGCGAGAGGAACGCGCAGACGGAGAGCAGCGCCGCCGCCAGCAGCAGCATGGTGTAGACGCCGAGCGGCGCCGAGATCAGGTCGGCGATCTTGCTGCCCACGGCCGCGCCCACCGACGCGCCCAGGCCCACCAGCGCGAAGAGGCGCTTGCCTTGCTCCTCGGTGTACACGTCGTTGGCGAAGGCCCAAAACTGCGCCACCACCATCATGTTGAAGATGCCCACCCACACGAAGAAGATCAGCCCGAGGTACGCCTCCACGATCGGGATGGCGCGGAGCACGTAGAACAGGACCAGGTTCGAGGTGAAGAAGAGCGTCACGCCCACCACCAGGCGGTTGCGCGGCAGGCGGCTGGCGAGGCGGGAGTAGGCGGGGACGGCGAAGAGGAGGGCGAGCGCGATGGCCGCGCCCATGTAGCTCTTGTACTCGGCGCCGCCTTTCATCACCAGGATCAGCGCCTCGCGGACCGGCTTGATCAGGTAGTACGCGGTCAAGAGGAGGAATACGTTCAAGGTGAGCAAGAGCGCGGTCGGTCCTTCGCCCGCCTTGACCTCGGTGATGACGCCGAGGGTCCGCTCGAGCAGGGACCGCCTTCTGTCCGCCATGCGGCGGCGACGTTGTCAGGGATCTTTCGTCGCCACAAGGGCGACAGCCGCGTCGCCGGCGAGGGCGCGACGATCGATCTTCCCGGTGCCGGTCCGGGGGAGCTGTCGCCGGATCACCACCGCCTCCGGGATCATGTATCGGGGGAGCTTGGCCGCCAGCCGTGCGTGCAGCACCGAGAGGTCGAGGCTCTCGGCCGCCTGCACGAACATCACTAGGAGATGGGAGAGCTCCTCGTGCGGGACCGGCACCACACAGACGGCGTCGACGCCCGCCATTCCCGCCGCCACTGACTCGACCTCGCCCAGCTCCACCCGGAAGCCGCGGCACTTGACGGCGGCGTCGGCGCGTCCCCGGAAGAGGAGGTCGCCCCGCTCGTCGAACGCGACCCGATCGCCGGTCTTGTAGACGATCTGGCGGCGCTCGGGCGCGTGCGGGTGCTGGACGAAGGCGGCGGCGGTCCGCTCGGGATCGTTCCAGTAGCCGCTGGCGACGGCCCCGCCGACGACGTAGAGCTCGCCCTCGAGGTTCGGCTCCTCGATCGGATCGCCGTCGTCGTCGAGCACCAGCACCGCGTAGTTGGGGAAGGGCCGGCCGATCGGAAGCACGTCCTCGGGGACCTCGCCGATCCGATGGTACGTGGAGGAGTTGGCCTCGGTCTGCCCGTAGACGTTGAGCAGCTCGGCGTGCGGCACCAGCGCCCGCAGCCGCGCCAGGTGCTTCAGCGGGAACGGCTCGCCCGCGAACATGATCAGGCGGAGCCGTGAGAGATCGCGGGTCTCCAGCCCGCCCTTCACGATCAGCTGCACCAGCGCCGACGGCACCGAGTTCCACACGGTGATGCCGGCGCGCTCGATCAGCTCGGCGACCCGCGGCGGGAACGCGAGCCACGGCTCCGGGATCAGCGCCACCGAGGCGCCGGCCGCGAAGGCGCAGAACAGATCGATGATCGACAGATCGAAGTTGAACGGGGCGTGCGAGGCCAGGACGTCGGAGGGCATCAGGCCGAACGTCTCGGTGGCGGTCCGCACGAAGCACAGCGACTGGCCGTGGGTGATGGCCACGCCCTTGGGCGTCCCGGTGGAGCCGCTCGTGTAGAGCACGTAGGCCAGGTCCTGATCGGTGCCCTCCAGGAGATCGCCGGGGGCCGCGGCTCGGTCCACCGGCACGACCTGCGCCGCCAACCCGGGCCCGACCTCGGTGCCCGCAGGGACGAGGAGGGCGTCGACGAGCGGTGTCTCCAGGGCGAGCGTCCCCAGCTCGGCCAGCGGGCGCCCGGCCGCGAACAGCGCCGAGACGCCGCAGTGCTCGAGGATGAAGCGCGCGCGCTCGGGCGGCGATCCCGGATCGACCGGCACGTAGGCGGCCCCCGAGCCCAGAATGCCGAGGAGCGCCGCCACGCCCTCGACGCTCTTCGGCTGATAGAGGCCCACGCGATCGCCGGGCCCGACGCCGGCCGCCGCAAGCTGTCCTGCGATCTGTCGCGCCCGCGCCGAGAGCTCGCCGTACGTGAGTCGCTCGTCCTTCATGCGGACGGCGGGCGCCTCGGGCGTGCGGTCCGCGACCGCCTCCACCAGGCCGTGCAGCGTGAACGGCGCCGTCACAGCAGACCCAGCCAGCGGGCGATGATGTTCCGCTGGATGTCCGATGTTCCCGAGTAGAGGATGCTGCCCACCGAGTCGCGCAGCATGCGCTCCATCTCGTACTCGGCCGTGTAGCCGTAGCCGCCGTGGATCGCGACGGCGTCGAGCGACGACTGCACGTAGGCCTCCGAGACGTAGAGCTTCGCGATCGCGGCCTCCATCACCGCGCGCTGTCCCTGGTCCTTGAGCCAGGCGACCTTGTAGAGCATCTGGCGGCCCACCTCGATCCGCACCTTCATGTCGGCGACCCGATTGCTGACGCTCTGGAACTTGCCGATCGGCTGGCCGAACTGCACCCGATCCTTGGCGTACTGGACGCAGTCCTCGAGCTGCCGCTCCATCGCGCCCAGGTGGCACGCGAACAGGCACGAGCGCTCCCACTCCATCTCGCTGGAGAAGATGGCGGCGCCGGCGCCCTTCTTGCCGAGCATGGCCGTGGCGGGCACGCGGACGCCGTCGAGCACGACCTCGGCCATCGGCGAGGTCCTGAGGCCCATCTTGTGGATCGGCTCGCCGATCGAGACGCCGGGCGTGGCGACGTCGACCAGGAAGGCGCTGATGCCGCCGCCGAAGCCCTTCGACTTGCCGGTGGAGGCGAAGATGATCAGCACGTCCGCGATCGGCGCGTTGGTGATGAAGGTCTTGGTCCCGTCGATCACCCACTCGCCGCCGAGCCCGCGGGCCGTGGTCTGCATCGCGAAGGCGTCGGAGCCGGAGTTCGGCTCGGTGGTGGCGTGGCCTCCGATGATCTCTCCGGTGCAGAGCTTCGGCAGGTAGCGCGCCTTCTGCTCCTCGGATCCGAAGTGGAGGATCGGCAGCTCACAGGTCCACATCTGGGTGTTGACGGCAAACGCCAGGCCCTGGTCGTCGGCGCCGTACCCGAGCGCCTCCATGGCGACCATGCAGCTCACCACGTCGAGGCCGAGGCCGCCGTAGCGCTCCGGTACGGCCAGCCCGAGCAGGCCCATCTCGCCGCAGGCCCGGAACCCCTCGCGATCGAACTCGCACTTGACGTCGCGGTCGACCACGCCGCCGTTCAGACGCTGGCGCGCGAACTCGACGATCTGGGAGCGGAAGAGCTGCTGCTCCTCCGTCAGGGAGAAGTCGATCATTGCTTGGAGGCGAGGAGCTTGGTGATGTCGTCCAGGGTCTCGAAGTTCTCCGGGACCAGATCCGCGTCTCCGATCTTCACGTGAAACTCCTTCTCGATGAAGTCGACCAGCTTCATGATCCCGAGCGAATCGATGATGCCGCTCTCGACGAGCGACTCTCGCTCCACGTCGATGTTGCCTCGCCCGTGGGCGAGCTCGCGTCGGATGAAGCCGAGAAGCTTCGAGCGGGCGTCGGTCACGACCTCGGGTCTATACCAGACGGCCGTAGAGCAGGCGAGACACGTCGTCGTCGAGCAGCTCCGGGTGCCACTGGACGCCGACCACGGACGGATCGGCCGCCAGCGCGATCGCCTCGATGACGCCGTCGGGGGCCCGGCCGATCACCTCCAGCCCCCGGCCGAGCACGTCGACGGCCTGGTGGTGCGTGGTGTTGACCTCGATGCGCGCGCGGCCCAGCTCGCGGGCCAGAAACGAGCCGGGGACCAGATCGACCGGGTGGCCCGGGCCCGCGGGTGAGCTCGGCTGCTCGTGCTCGAGGGCGCCGGCGATCTCGGCCCCGATGTCCTGCACCAGGGTCCCGCCCAGGACCACGTTCAAGAGCTGCATCCCGCCGCAGACCGCCAGGATCGGGATCCGCTTCTCGAGCGCGCCCGAGAGCAGCAGGGACTCGAAGTCCGTGCGAGCGGGCTTCTCCGGATCGAGGCGGGGCCCCCGCCGGGGCTGGCCGTAGCGCTCGGGCGGGATGTCGAAGAAGCCGCCGGTGATCACGAGCGCATCCGCCAGGTCGACCAGGTCGTCGATCACCGCCCGATCCGCGGTGGGCGCCACCAGGAGCGGGGTCCCGCCGGCGCGGGCGGCGCTGCTCGCGTACGCCGACTTGGTCACCACCGTCGGCAGCGCCACGCCGCGGCGCAGCGTCTCTCCCTCGTCGAGCGTGATCAGGATGCGCTTCTTCATCCGGCCTCCCAGATCGAGATCGCGCGGCGGGCGGCGCCGGCGTCGGTCATCGCCGAGATCATCGCGGCCGCCGCGACGCCGGTCCGCCGCACGTGTGCGAGGCGCGTCAGATCGATCCCGCCGATCGCGACGATGGCGAGCGCGGGATGCGCCGACCTCGCCGCCCGGAGCGCGTCGAGCCCGACCACCGGATCCGGGTTGGCCTTGGAGGCGGTGGGGAAGATCGGCCCGTAGCCCACATAGTCGGCCGCGCCGGCGGCCGCCGCCAGCTGCTCCGGGTCGTGACAAGAGACGCCGATCTTCATCCGGGCGGGGAGGAACGCGCGCACCGCCTCCACCGGGAGATCGTCCTGGCCGAGGTGCACGGCGTCGGCCTCCGCGAGCACCGCCAGGTCCGCCCAATCGTTGACGATGAAGGCGGCGCCCAGGTCGGCCGTCATCGCCCGCAGCTCCCGCGCCAGCTGGAGGAAGGGGCGGGTCGCGAGCGCCTTGGCCCGCAGCTGCAGGGTCCGGACGCCGCCCGCGAGGAGCGCTCGGGCCCGCCGGCTCGCCTCCGCCGGCGGGCGCGCCGCCGTCACGTCGACGATCGCGTAGATCCCGTCGATCACAGCTCCTGCTCCTCGTCGTCGCGATCCTCGACCTTGCCGTCGAGGCCGAGGGAGCGGAGCTTCACCCGGAGCGTGTTGCGGTGGATGCCGAGCATCTCGGCGGCCTGGACCTGGCGCCCGTCGGCGAGCTCCATGGCCACGCGGATCAGCGGTCGCTCGAGCTGAGGCATGATCAACCCATACATGTTCTCGGGCGTGTGTCCTTGCAAGCTCTCGGCGTAGGCGCGGAGGCGCTCGAAGAGCAGGTCCTCCAGCGACTGCTGCTGGTGCGCGCCGGCCTGCGCTTCCATCACGATCCGGTAGGCCTCCTTCTTCGCCAGCCCGAAGCGGCCCGCCAGCGTCTTGGCGGCGTCCGAGGGGCGCACACCGCTGTCGAGGAGCGCCCCGGCCTCGGCCGTGAGCCGGGGCGCGGGCGCGTCCTCGACCTCGGGCGGTCCCACCACGATGACCACCTCGCCCTTGGGCGGCGAACGGTAGCGCACGGCCAGCGCGGACAACCGATCCCGCGCGATCTCCTCGAACTGCTTGGTGAGCTCGCGCCCCACCGCGGCCCGGCGATCGCCGAGGCTCTTCTCCATCGCCTCGAGGGTGTCGGCGAGGCGCCGCGTCGACTCGTACACGATCAGGGTGTACGGCGCCGTCCGGAGCGGCGCCAGGACCTCCCTCCGATCGCCGTCGCCGCGGGGGAGGAAGCCGAGAAAGAGGATCCGGTGGGTGGGGAGGCCCGAGGCGGTCACCGCGGCGAGCATCGCGCTGGCGCCCGGGATGGGGACGACGCGCACCTCGCGCCGCACCGCCTCCGCCACCAGATCGGCGCCCGGATCCGACAACAGCGGCGTGCCCGCGTCCGACACCAGCGCGATCGACTCGCCGGCCTGCAGCCGATCGCAGAGCCGGTTCACCAGCTCCGCGTCGCTGTGCGCGTGAAAGCTCACCGTCGAGAGGATGATCTGGAAGTGATCGAGGAGCTTGCGGGTGACCCGGGTGTCCTCACAGGCGACCAGATCGACCGACCGCAGGACCTCGAGGGCGCGCAGCGTGATGTCGGCCAGGTTCCCGATCGGTGTCGCGACCAGGTAGAGCACGCCCCTCTCCACGGGCGGACCATACACCGGCACCGCGCGCGGATCAGCGCGGCGATCGCCGGCGGGCGGCGATCACCAGCGCGAGGGCGATGAGACACCCGATCGCGCCGCTCGATGCTTCCCGATGCGCGCCGGCCGCCGCGCACCCGCAGCCCTCGCTCGGGATCACCGCCGGCTCTCCGCGCGCGATCGGGGAGATGTTGTCCGCGCCCGACGCGGACGCCTGAAGAAAACGTCCCATCCAGTAAGCGGCGTGGAAGTCGCCGCCGAAGTTGAGGCGGTCGTGGCCCCCACCGTTCACGGCGTGCGGGTCGGATCGCCACATGAAGTCGCTGGGCGGCCGGACCTCGATCGCGAGCGGCTCGACGGCGACCACGCGATCGCCGCCGTACCCGCGGCGCTTGGAGAGGCGGACCACCGACCCGTCGATCAGCTCGCACTCGAGCGCGTCGATCTCCGCCTGGTCGCAGTTCGTCGTCGTGGTGTCCCAGTAGGGCGGAGCCGCGAAGCCGTCGAGGGTCGCCAGCCCGTCGGCCAGCGCTTCGCCGCCGATGCCGTCGATACCGTCCGTGCGGAAGGCGGCGAAGATGAAGTCGTAGAAGGACATCCGGAGGCCGCGCGCGTCGCGGTCCACGCCGGCGTCGTACATCTGGGTCTCGAGCACGTTGCGCACGCGCGACGCGATCAGCGGATCGTTCTCGTACCGGAGCAGCCCGTAGACCGCGATGAACGCCATGTTCACCAGGGAGTAGTTCGTGATCTCCCGGAAGTAGACCAGGTCCGCCAGCGAGGTCTCGAGGAGGTCGAGGTACCGGCGCTTCGAGATCAGCTCGCGATAGCGCACCCAGATCTCGGGCTCACCGGTCACGTGGTAGAGCGTCCGCAGCATGCCGAGCGCCATCACCGCGTTGAACGCGTTCGCGGCCTCGTCGCCGACGATGCCCTCGAGGATCTCCTCGGCCGCCAGCGCGTGATACGTCGTCGGGCGACCGTCGGCGTCGTGGATGACGAGGTCGCTCTTCTCGCCGTCCGCGACCTCGACCTTCTCGAGCAAGATCGTCCCGAGCGCGCGGGCGTCCTCGACGATGCGCGCGATCTTCTCGGCGGGATCGCCGGATCCTCCGAGGCGACGTCGTAGACCGCGCCGAGCGCGAACACGTAGCCGTCCATGGTGTCCCGGGACGCATCGTCGAGCCAGACCAGGAACGGGAGCTGGCCCGACTGGTCCTCGCGCCAGGTGGGGCCCTTGTAGAGCGGCAGCGGATCGCCCTTGCCGTCGAAGAGCGGCGTGGTCTCCGGCCGCCCGTCGGGGAGCGGCGGCTCGCCGGGCTCGGGGGTCACGCGCCGAATGCCGCGGGCCACCACGCCGGGTTGGCCGGTCACTCGCGCCAGCCAGTCGAGCGCGTCCAGATCGTGGATCAGGATCGCGCGGGCCTCCTCCAGCTGCTCCGCCGGGGCGCCGCCGTCCCGCAGCACGGCGTACCGGAACGCGTCTCCCGCGATCTGGACCCCGCCGAAGATCGTGGCGTGAGAGTAGTCGTTGTACTCGTCGATGATCTGGTAGGGGTGGACGCCGGCGAAGCTCTGAAAGTCGCGCGCGCCGCTCGCGAAGAAGCGATCGACCAGCGCGCGATGCTCGGGATCCGAGATCCGGGCGTTGAGGCCGAAGCCGATCGGATCGGTGAGCAGCTCGTGCAGCTGGACCACGTAGCGATCGGCCTTCGCGGCGAGCGCTTCGTCGAAGCCGGGCTCGCCCGGGCCGGGGATCAGGGCGCCCGCGAAGGCGAGGCTGGGGCTCGGGACGGCGACCAGCGCGACCCACAGCGAGAGGCGGCGCACCGGGTCGAGTCTAGCAGCGTCGGCGGGGGATACCAGCGGCCACGGATCGGCCCGTGATGCCGGTCGCATCGCACGCGGGGGTACCAAATCGGGTCCCCGGGGATCAAAAGGACCGAGGTGGGGTCGCCCGAACACTCGGTGACGGAGCTCTTCGAGCGCTACGGCCCCACCGTGTACCGGCGGTGCCGGCAGCTGGTCGGCGACGGGGGCGCGGACGATGCGGTCCAGGAGGTGTTCCTGAGAGCGACCCGCGCCTGGGATCGCTTTCAGGGCGACTGCTCGCCGATGACCTGGCTCTATCGGATCGCGACCACGCACTGCCTGCAGCAGCTCCGGAACGACCGATCGCGGGCGGCCAAGCTGGAGCTCCTGCTGCCGCCCGAGGGCACGACGGAGGACATGGTCGCCAAGCTCGACGTCGCGGGGGTCCTCTCCGAGCTCGACGACCTGACGCAGCAGCTGGTGGTGCTCCGCCACCTCGACGGGATGACGCTGGAGGAGGTGGCGGAGGTCGCCGGGGTCTCGCGCAAGACCGTGCAGAAGCGGCTCGATCGGTTCAAGGAGACCGCGCGGCGGCGGCTCGCGGTGACGGAGGCGGGCACATGAGTCGAGCTTGTCCCCCGCTCCTCGCGCTGGAGAGGCACCTCCACAGCGAGCTCATCGGCAGCACCAGCGAGCCCTGGAAGCGCCACCTGGAGACCTGTGACGCGTGCCTGGCGCGGCTCGCCTCGATGCGGCGTGAGGAGGCGGAGCTGGCCGCCCGGCTGCGCGATGGGATGTCCGGCGCTCCGCCGGTCGCGAAGGTGCGGCCGATGCGCCGTCGGATCGCGGTCGTGATCCTGGCGGCGGCCGCCGCGGCGCTGATCCTCCTCCTCGTCCCGCGGCCCACCGAACGACCCGAGTGGGGGCTCAGAGGCTCCGGTGTGCTCGGCGTGATGGTGGAGCAGGACGGCTCCGTTCACCCCTGGAGCGGTGCGCCGCTGCCGGAAGGGACGCGGATCCAGCTCACCTTCAGCAGCGCGACCGGCGGCTTCCTGCTGATCCGCACCGCGGCCGAGGTGATCTTTCCTGAGACGGCGATCGCGGCCGGGCGCGACGTCCCGGTGGGCGGGAGCCTGACCCTCGACCGGTCCCTCGACGGCGTCGCGCTCGACGCGTTCTTTTCGAACGAACGCCTGCCACCGGGGCCGCGCGAGCCAGGACTGGCGACCTCGAGGATCGTCCTTCGGGTCAAGTCGATCACCGCCGGCCCACTCCTCGCGCTGGCCGTCGCAGCGCCCTCGCATGCGCTCGTCATCGGCAACGATCGGGGGCTCGCGTCCGATCCCGAGCTGCGCTTCGCCGAGTCGGACGCAGCCAACGTCGCGCGCGCGCTGGTGGAGGTCGGCGCCGTGGAGCCACCCGACCTCGAGCAGATGCTGGGCGCGGACCACGATCGAGATCACGCGTGCGATCGCGAATCTGGCGCCGAGCGAGCGCGTGATCCTCTTCCTCTCCGGTCACGGCGATCACCGCGGCCTGCACGTCTCGGGCGAGCTCCTCCCCTGGGAGACGCTGGAGGCGGCGGTCCGCCGGATCCCGGCTCGCGTGGTGATCGCGCTCGTCGACGCCTGTCAGAGCGGCGCGTTCCTCACCCCGAAGGGGCTGTCGCTCGGTCCTCCGCTGAGCGTCTCGCTGGTCCCCGCCGGGCCCGAGGGCAAGGTCCTGATCACCTCCAGCGGCGCCAACGAGGCCTCCCACGAGTCGTCGCTGCTCCAGGGCTCACCGTTCGCGGTGTTCTTGATCTCCGGCCTCAGGGGCGGCGCCGACCTCGATCGGGATCGCGCGATCACCGTCGAAGAGCTGTACCGCTACCTCTACGAGCGGACGGTGGCCGCCACCCTCTCGGCGCCGCTCGGTCCCCAGCACCCGTATCGCAGGATCGAGACCGCGGGGGCAGGCCCGGTGGTGCTGGCGCGACACCCTCCGACCGGCACCGCCGTACGGCGAGCGCCCCGCTCGAAGGGGAGCTGCTTCGTGCTCGATCGCGCGGAGGCGCGCGTCCTGGCGGAGCTCGGCCCCGGCGAGGAGCAGGCGGTGTCGATCCCGGAGCAGCCGATCGTCGTGAAGTGTCTCGAGGGCGACACGCTCGTGGCGGCGGCGGTCGCGAGCTGGTCGGGAACGCTCGTGCTCGACGAGCTGGCGCTCACCGCCGAGCCGCACACCTTCGCGCTGGTCAAGGGACCCGAAGCCCGGCGCTGGCCCGAGGTGATCGCGGCCGCCGCGCTGGCCTCCCGCGATCGGGAGCTGGGTCTGTCGCTCTCGGTGCGCTACGGATCGAGCCAATACAGCCTCGGCGCCGAGGTCAGCATCACGGCTCGGCGGCGCGCCTGGATCCTCGGCGGCGGAGGCTTCGTGCTGCCGTGGCTCCAGATCCCGGAGGGGCGTCTCGAGGTCGGCATGGTCGCAGGCGGACGCGCCGGACGCGACGGCGGCGCGCTCGCCTTCGGACCGTACGCACAGCTGGTGGTCGGCCTGGGCGGCGTCGTCGTCTCCGGGAGGATCAATCTGCTCACCGGGTTCGCGTTCGACCAGGACACGTTCTTCGTCGCGGTGGGATCGATCGGCTTCGGAGTGGGGAACCGCGATGACTGAGAGGCCGCGCACGCGCGCCCGATCCGGCGCCGCCGGGGATCCAAGGTTCGTCTCGAATGGAGGAGCACAATGCGTCAGCTACCGATCGGAGTGATTCTCGCCCTGGCGCTCGGCGCACCTGCGTTCGCCCGCGCCGAGACGGCCACCACCACCGCGACCACCACCGAGGATCCCTGGCTGGTCTCCCGCCTTCGCATCCCCTGGACGGAGCCGAGCGGAACCGGCGTGGCGCTCGGCTACGAGAACGGGAGCTGGGGCGGAGAGTGGGCCCAGGGCATCCGCCTCCGCATCCCGATCGGCAGCGCGTTCTCGATCGACCTCCGCGGCCTGGTCCTGGGCGGGCTGAACATCGATCGCTGGGACCTCGGCGGACGGCTCGATCTCTCCGGCGGCTCACCGGTGTTCCTCAACTTCGTCCGGATCTACGGAGGCGGAGGCGTGCAGGTCTTTCGGCCTGTCGCGGGCGTCGACCAGAGGAAGGTCTCGGTGGGCGGCGGAGGACACTTCGGGATGGAGCTGTTCCTCACGCCGTTCATGTCGTGGATTTTCGAGGTGGGCGGGAGCAGCGGGAGCCAGGACGGCTTCGGCGCCGGAGCGACGATCATGGCCGGGGTGCAGTTCTATCCCTTCTGACCTTCGAGCGGCGCACACGACATCCCAAGTTGTCCCATCCCGGGCCCAAGTACCCTCAGGGCCCGGTCTCTATCCTCGAGCTCGTAGGAAGGAGCTCGCAGATGAAGTCGAATCGAAGGAATGGGTGGGTGCAGCTGGCGGTCCTCGCGGTCCTGGCGGCCTTGGCGACGCCGTTCGCCCTGGCTGCGGTCCGGGAGCAAGCGAAGCCCGCGGTGAGGGCGCCGAGCCCCGAGCTCCCGCGCGAGTGGCGGTGGCACAAGAAGGCCGTCACGTTCGACGACATGTTCGCGGGGGCCCGCTGAGACCGGGCCGGTCTCTCACTTGGTGAGGACGCGGGTGTACTCGACCTGGCCCTGCGTACCGACGAACTCGGCGGTGAGCGTGTTGCCCTCGATTTGCACCGCGAGGAACCCGAGCGACGTGCTCTGGAAGGAGGTCGGGTTCGACCCGCTCAAGCTGGACCCGCTGGCGCCGGTCCCGCTCACCGCCAGCGCCGTCGAGCCGCCGCACGGTTGGCTGAGCCACTGGCGGGTGTGATCGTGTCCCGACAGATAGAGGTCCGCGCGCCCGCAGATGTCGGCGTCGAAGAAGCTCTTCACGCCGTCGCCGCTCCACGGTTGCACGCCGCTGGTACCGTCGTAATTCCCGGCGTTGCCGTGGGGGCCGTTCGATCGGTAGGGGTGGTGACCGAACGCGATCCTCCAGGTCGCGCTCGACGCGCCCATCCAGGCGTCGACATCGGCGCGCTGGGCCTGATCCAGCCCGTACATCTGGGCGTTGGTGTCGAGCGCGAAGAACTCGGCGTTCTCTCGCGTGAAGTGATAGTAGGCCGCCGGCAGGCGCCACTTGGCGGAGCGGTGGCTGTAGTCGATCGAGTACTGGCCCTTGAAGAACTCGGATCCGGAGCCGCCGCCGCCGTAGTCGTGATTGCCGAGCACGACGTCGAAGGGGACGGGCACAGCCGCGTAGGGCGCCTCGAACTTGGTGTCGAACTGGGGATCGTGGTCCGAGCTGGGGCCGCTGTCGTAGATGTTGTCGCCGAGCAGGAGCACGAAATCGTATCCGCGCTCGCGATAATGATCCGCCATGGCCGTCGCGACCGCCCACTGACCGGCGTTTCCGCGACCCGTGTCTCCCACCGCGAGGAAGCGGATCGAGGGGGGCGGTCGCTGGTCGATCGGATAGATGCGCGCGCCGCTCGAGCCTCGCCGGAAGACGTTGATCGCTCCGCACTGTCCGAAGTGGTTGCCGGACGGATAGGGCGTGCTGGGCTGGGCCACGTCGGGCTCCCAACCGGGGCCGTTGCTGATGAACGACTTGAGCTCGAACCACGAGGCGCCGTTCCAGGCGAAGCCGTGCGCGCAGTCCATCTCCACATCGATCATCCAGTAGTGCATCCCGAAGCGATTGAGAGGCTCGGTCCCGTAGCCATCGCTCGCCACCGTCCGCTCCGCTCCCCAGTCGGAGGGCCACGCGTCGGTGGTCCAGTCAGCCGGCGTCCCTTCGCTCACGACGCCGTGTGAGACCCCGTTCTGCAGCGGCTCTTTCCCGTACCAGTCCAGCCGGTCGTCGTGATCCTTCCAGGGTTCGGTGGTGGCGTTCGACCGGTTGAGGTGACGGATGGGGATCGCACACTGGTAGTTGGACGCCGTGCAGCTGAGCCCGAGGAGCTGCTGGGCGCGGGCGTGGTCGAGGCCGCCGCGGACGAAGAGGTCCTGTCCGGGCTCAGTGATCCCGAAGATGAAGATGACCGTGCGTCGGAAGTCGGTGGCCTGCACCGCTTCCGGATCCGAGGCCGCGCGCTCCGGTGCGACGGCTTCTCCGCACGACGAGACGAAGAGGGCGAGGAGGACTCGAGCCGGTGCGTTCATGCCTCCGTCCCTGGCAGGAACGATGCCGCGCCCGCGCGCGACCGATCACGGCACGGTCGGCCCAGAATCGATCGGTGGTGGCGCCGATCGATCCAGTGCGTTCGTCCGACAGGACACCTGCGGCTTGCATTCGCGCGACGCCGTCCGCCGCACTGTCGTCTTCCGGTCCACAGCCCTATGCGGAGGCCGAGAGCTGCGGGACCCGATGATCGAGCCGGTGCCAGGCCTCGCGGATCACGCGCTCGCGCATCGTCGCGATGGACCGCTGGATGCGCTGGGTCTGCTCGATGAAGCTGGGCTCGCCGCGGATCGAGTCGAAGGCCGGCTCCAGCGCATCCCAGGCGAGGAGGCGGTGGCCTGCGGTGACGCTGCGCTCGAACCAGCGGAGCGCGGCGTCGCGCTCGCCGCGGGCCGCGAGCATGGCCGCCAGCTCCCAGGAGCGGCTCACGTTATCCTCCCCGCGCTCCAGCGCGGCGCGGTTCGTCGCTTCCACCTCGCCAAAGAGCGTCTCGGCGCGCTCGGCGCGGCCGGCGATCGCCTCGAGCCGCCCCAGCGCGAGCATCGCGTAGGTGTCACGCCCGGGCGAGACGCGCAGCGCCTCCTCGAAGAGGGCGGCGGCCCGGTCGGCGTGGCCGGCCACCAGGTGCGTCCGTCCTGCGATGCGCAGGCACTCGGGCGTGTGCGGATAGGCGGCGCTCAGGGCCGCGACCCGCTCGCAGGCCGCCCGGACGTCGCCCTCGACCAGCTCGCGCGTCGCCACCCATACGTTGGCGTCGATGAGCAGCGGGCTGGTCGAGAGGGCGTGCTCGAACCACCGCCCCGACTCGTCGCGGAAGCCGAGACACCACAGATAGGTGGCGTAGGTGGCGATCTCGATCGGGTTCGGCGCCGGCTCCCGGATGATCTTCAGCTTGATCCAGCCGATGGCCTCGTCCCACTCGCCCAGCTCGAAGTGCGCCTGCGAGACGTTGAAGATGGCCTCGTCATAGGTGGGCCGGAGCTCCACCGCGCGCAGATAGGACTGGAGCGAGCGCCGGCGGAGGCCCTTCGCGTGGTAGGCGAGGCCCAGCGCCTTGTGAGACTCGGGGAGCTCGCTCGCCAGCGAGAGCGCGCGCTCGGCCGCCTCGATCGCCGCGTCGGCCCACTCGTCCCCGAAGCCAAAGTTGGTGCCGCGCAGGCCGTAAGCGTTGGCGAGCCCCGCGTAGGCGAGGGCGAAGCCGGGGTCGATCTCGATCGCCCGTTTGTACAGCGCGATCGCGGTCTCGTTCTCCTCCCGCTCCCACTTCCGATAGTGCGCGCGCCCGCGCAGGTACAGATCGTAGGCGCCGGCGTCGCGGGTGGCGGCGAGGGCAGGGTCGCGGTGCTGTTCCGGCGACAGCTCGATCTGGAGCTCCGCAGCGATCCGCTCGGCGACCTCCTGCTGGATCCGGAGCACGTCGTCGATCCGCTCGTCGTAGGCCTGCGCCCACAGCACCTGCTCGTTGTCGGCCTGGATCAGCTGGGCCGAGATCCGGACCCGATCGGCGCTGCGGCGGACGCTCCCCGTCAGGATCGAGGCCACCGACAGGGCCGTGCCGATCTCCCGGACGCTCTGCCCGGTCTTGAGGAAGCGCGCGCTCGAGACGGTCGAGACCACGAACAACCCGCGGACCTTGGTGAGCTCGGTGATGATGTCGTCGGTGACGCCCTCCGCGAAGTAGGCGCTGCCCTCGTTTCCGTCGAGGTTGGTGAAGGGGAGCACCGCCAGGCAGCGCGGCATCGCCGGCTTGGCGGGCTCGGCCGGCTCGGCCTCTCGGGTGGAGACGGGGCAGCTGAAGCGGTAGCCGCGGCCCCGCTGGGTACGGATGAACCGCTGCGACTGGCCGTCGTCGCCGAGGGCGCGCCGCACCTCCTTGAGCGCGCTCGAGAGCGCGCTGTCGCTGACCACCACGTCCGGCCAGACGCCGGCGATCAGCTCCTCCTTGGGGACGGAGCGGTCGTGGCGCGCCACCAGGTACGCGAGGAGCCGGAGCGGGGTGGGATCGAGGTCGATGCGCAGGCCGTCGCGGCGCAGGGTCTCTTCGCCCGAGTCGAGCTCGAAGCCCTCGAACGCGTAGACCGGTCCCGGCACGGCGGAGCACCTTATCACCCGGGCATGACCCGAGGTACGCCGAGATCTTTCGTGCCGGCGCGGGGATCGTTCGGCCCCTGCGCCCGGGAGGGCCGCACATCCTGGGCCCGTGGGTTTTCTGCGATGGCTCCCTGGCCTCGGTTCTCCTGTTGCTCGGCGGCTGCACCTCCGACACCGGCGCGCTCGCCCCGACGGACGGGGCGAACCACCGGCGGGACCACGCTGCGGGGACGGCGTGGTCACGGAGGGCGAGGCCTGCGACGACGGCGTGAACGAGATCGATCGCTTCCTGTGGACCGACTCGATTGCGGGCTCGCTGCGCGGACAGCCGACGAACCCTCATGGTGGGCGCGGGCTCTTGCCAGCACCCGAGGAATGAATGGCGCCAAAGGTCCTTGATTGACGAGGAGGCGAGCGGCGTTCAGACTGCCGAGGAGATGACCCAGCGCTCCCGCAAGAGCGACGACGCCGAGCCGGTCCAGCTCGTGAACTTCCGAAACCCGTACTGCCCAACGACAATCGCGATGTCGTCGAGCTCCTCGAGAGGAACCGGGCCCACTTGCAGCTCGAAGACGTGGAACAGGTCTGCGCCCGCTACGGCTTCTCCGAGCGACTCGGGGTGCTGCTGAAGCAGGCAGGCATCAGCGATTCTGCCGGGTGTCGGTGAACACGTGCTCCGACGGGAAAGACCCGTCAGGCCGACGCGGGCTTGGCGCTCCTGTCCAGCTTCAGGCGGCGGTCCTGTCAATGGGCACCCGACTCGATCGGGCCGTGGGGCTCCGAACGCTCGGGCCAGGGCAGGGTGGAGACCGCGCCGCCGATCGCCCAGGTCGCGACGAAGATCAGCGCGAAGGGGAGCCAGGTCGCGGCGATGCTGCCGAAGCTCTCGAGGCTGTGGCGCGCCAGGAGCGCGGCCAGCAGATCGAGCCCGGCGACGGTCGCCGCCCAGGTGACGGCGGTCGGGAGCGGGTCGCGGGCGCCGCGCGCGTGGAAGTACCTCCAGGCGAGCGCCCCGAACACGAGCGGTGCAGCGAACGCGTGGACGATCAACGCCGCCGTGAGCCCGGCGATCGGGAGCACCCCCGCCATGATCGCGGCACAGACCACCCAACCGGCGAGCCCGTGAGCCAGCAATCGAGGGAGCGAGTGCGCCGGGTGCTCCACGGGAGCGTTCGGAGACACGTGGGCGACCTGCACCGCGAGCTCGGCGGCCCAGGCGCGGATTCGATCGGGGTTGCGCCAGTCGCCGCTCAGCTTGTTCGCCATCGCGCTGGCGGGGAAGCCGCGGACGTCCGGCTCGAGGCGACCGCCGAAGGTGACGTGACCCTTCGCGCCGATCCGCTCGGCGAGGACGGCGACCTGCGTGGGAGCGGGGATCGTTCGATGGTCGGCCGAATCGTCGAGTGGACCGCTCGAGAAGAGCCAGACAGGGATCTTGCGGAGGGCCTTCTCGTGCCGATGGACGAAGCGGCGAAGATGACCGGGCCAACGGTTCGCATAGAGCGCGCCGCCGATGATCGCGGCATCGAAGCCGTCGACCTTCGTAACGTCGCGGGCGGAGACGGTGACGACCGTGTAGCCGTGCACTTCGAGCGCGTCCCCCAGGATGCGGGCGATGCCTTCGGTTCCGCCGTGTTTCGAGCCCCAGGTGACGAGGATCCGCATATCGACCTCCTGACGCCCACCTCTGGAGCAACTCCCACGCCAGGCGATGCGGGTCGCCGTCGCCGCTCGCGGCTGACCTCGAGCGGACCTGAATGAGCCCCGCGTTCACGTCGCTCGCGAGGCCGGGGCCTTCGAATGTCTCGCCGACCGCATCGTCGCCGAGCAGCTCGCGCCTAGGAGCGTGTAGCGCGTAAGCGCTCACGCGACCCGGTCCCGGTCCCGGTCCCGGTCCCGGTCCGGGTCCCGATCTGAAGATGGCTGCCTTGAGTCAGACGCTCGCGACGGTCGCGAGCTTCGATCGGTAGAGCTTGAGCAGGTTGTGGGTGAGGCAGACGAGCGTCCACTCGGCTCGTACCTTGAAGAAGGAGCGGAGCGAGAACCGGCGGAATCCTCGTGCGCCTTTGATCTGTCCGAGCGCCGGTTCGACGATACTCTTCCTGCGGGGGTAGACCGCCTTGCCGTCGAGCGTTTGCAACTTGTCTCGCATTCGCTTGCGAGCGAGCGAGGCAGGTGTGGGCTCCGAAGCTGATGAGGACGGAGTCGACGCGTCTTGGTTCTGTTCGCGTCCAACAGCGATGTGGGCATCGATCTGATTGTTGTCGCAGAATTCGATGTTGGTCGCGCTCAGATAGCCGTTGTCTGCCGTCATCTTCCGCGAAGCATCGCCGCAGTTGCCGAACACATCACGGAGCATCGGGACGAGGTGTTGCTGATCAGGTGCCTGGTTGCTGACCCCTTCGGCGACAATCACCTGAGCGTGCTCATCTACGACAACTTGGCATTGTAGGCCTGGAGGTACGCTCCCTCCTTCAACATGATCCTGCTGTCTGAGTCGGTGAAGTTCCTCTGAGCGTTGGGCCTCGGTGTGCCGTCCACATTTGCAGGAACGCGATGATGCGGCCATCCCTCATTTCGTTCAGTTGGGTCTGGGGATGGTTCGAGCTGGTCAGCCTGCGCTCCTGCCTTCTCGGCTCGAGTTCTCGCTCGCTTCTGCTCCACCCGATCCACAAGAGCATCATCCGCTTTGCTCGTCTTCCTCTTTGGTCGATCCTGCGCGCTCGCTCCAGCAGTTCTTCGATCTCGAGAGACAGCCGCTTCTCCTCCTCGGCCATCCGCTCGTAGGTCATCGCCTTGTGCTTGCTCGCGTCCGCCTGCACCTTCGAGCCATCGAGTGCGACGTGTCCGAGCCCCACCAAACCGGAATGGAATGTCTTCGTAGGTCGCCCGCGCGATCCTCCGCGACGAATAGATGCCGGTGCAGTAGGCGTACAGAAGCAGCGCGATCATCATTCGAGGCGAGTACGGTCCTTGGACTGGATCGAGATCTCGATCGCGCTCAGCTCTACCTCATCGACGACGTCCAAGACGAAGTACGCGAGATGATTTTCTGGGAGCCACTCGAGAGGGTGTTGGGTCTCGGACTGTATCGTGATCCACCGCCCCCTCCATCCCATGGTAGCTCAGCGCTGATCCGGGCTGGTAGGTAAGAGAGCGCGGAGCCGGCGGCCAGCGAGCCGTCCCGGCTTCGCTCATCTGGTCGCAGCCACCACCCTGCCGTCGTGCTACCGGCAGGCGGGAGAGGAGATGGCCCGCCACGGTTCGCCCCGTGCGGGCCAGGCTGTGCAGCTTCGCTTCGCGACGGCGCTGTCCAGCGACGAGTACGTTAGCGAGCGAGGCTGGGAGAACGCAACGCTGGACTTCTGCCCTGTGCATCCAAAGGGCGGCTGCGACTTCGCGAGGCACACGCCGTACGAGCGGATGACGCCCCCAGGGACCCGCGTCGCTCGCTGGTATTGCCCGCAAGCTCACCAGACCTTCAGCCTGTTGCCCGACTGCCTGTCCTCGCGGCTACCGGGCTCGCTCGCCAGAGTCGATGATGTCGTTCGAGAGGCCGAGGCAGGTCGCCATCAAGGGCTGAGCTGGGAGGAGGTCGCCGCCAGGCTTCGCCCCGATATCGAGGTGCAAGGTGCCTTGCGATGGCTGCGTCGGCGCCTCGCCCTCGTGTACGCCTCGGCGAACGCGCTGATCGGCCTCGTGCCTGATCGCCTCGCCGGCTGCGCGCCGACGCTGACCTCCCTCGCTGCGCGTCTCGACATCTCGTGTGTCCTGGTCGCGCTGCGCGAGATCGCAGCGAGCGGGTTGCCGCGTCTGTCCCCACCTCTCGGTTTCGGTCCCCGGCCCGCCCAGCGGTGGCCGCGTCCAAAGCCGCTCCAACACGACACGGGCGCAGATCCGCCGACCAAGCATCGGTAGTCCTCGGACGCTCGCACATCGCGAGCCCACACCGAGGAGTTACCGATGGAAGACGACCACAAGAAGAAGCTCGCTCACGAGATCGCGTTGTTTCGGCACAGCGTGCTGGGGGACCTCGTCCACCTCGCGCCGGGACACCGCGGCCTCTACGATCTGCTTCACTTCAAGGCCGACAAGGACTACGAGATCCCCAACTCTCTGCGGCGGCGCGTCGCCGTGGAGACCATCCGCCACTGGCTCAAGCTCTACCGAAAGGGCGGCTTTGACGCCCTGATCCCCAAGACCAGGCGCGATGCCGAGACCTCGCGCAAGATACCGCAGGAGGTTCAGGACCTCCTCGTCGCCCTCAAGGACGAGCACCGCGACTGGACGGTGAAGGCCGTCATCAAGGAGGCACTCGACTCCGGAAAGATCCCCCTCGATCTACCGCTACCTCCGTCGACCGTTCACCGACTCTTCACGCGCCACGGCCTGATGCAGAAGCTGCCCGCCGCCCCGACCACCAAGGACCACCGCAAGTTCGCTTTCCAGAAGGCCGGCGATCTCTGGATGAGCGACGTGATGCACGGCCCCGCCGTGATCTGCGAGGGCCGCAGGAAGAAGAAGACCTTCCTGATCGCCTTCCTCGACGACGCCACGCGCGTCATCCCCTTCGCGGCCTTCCAGGCGTCCGAGAGCACCGCCGCCTTCTTGCCTTGTCTGAAGCAGGCCATCTTGCGGAGAGGACTTCCGAAACGCTTGTTCGTCGATAACGGTTCCGCGTATCGGTCCCAGCACCTCGCCCTCGTCTGCGCCAAGCTCGGCGTGACGTTGATCCACGCGCGCGCCTACCATCCACAGGCCAAGGGTAAGCAAGAGCGATTTTTCAGAACTGTGCGGATGCAACTCCTGCCGCACCTCAGGCCCGAGGACCTCAGCAGCCTCGACGCGCTCAATCGCCGGCTGTGGGCCTGGGTCGAAGGCGAGTACCATCGCGCTCCGCACCGCGGTCTCGACGGCGACACCCCCATCGACCGCTGGGCGCAGGTCGCCGACGAGGTCCGCTACGGCGCCAGCCTCGACCTCGACGACCTGTTCCTCTTCGAGGCTCAACGCAAGGTCCACAAGGATCGAGTCGTGAGCCTCAACGGAATCGGATACGAGGTCGACGCCGCCCTCGTCGACGAGACCGTCACGCTCCGCTACGACCCGTCGACTCCCGGCCGGCCAATCAAGGTCTTGCACAAGGGGCAGATCGTGCAGACCGCCAAGGTCGTCGATGCCTACGCCAACTGCTTCGTCCGCCGGGACCGTCCCTCGGCGGAATTGGAGTCGATGCCCGCCGCCGAGGCGCCGCCCTCCAAGGCCACCACCGAGCCCCCGCGGCGAGGGCTCGACCTCGCCCGCCTCGCCCAGAACGACGACCAGGAGGACCGCTGATGTATCGCAGACACTTCGCCTTGACCCGTCACCCGTTCGCAAAGGACCTCGCCGCAGAGGACCTCTTCATCTCAGCCAGCGCCAAGGAGTGGGAAGTCCGGCTCCTCTACCTCCTCGATCTCTGCGGCATCGGCCTGCTCACCGGAGAGCCAGGCGGAGGCAAGACCACCGTGACCCGGAAGGTCGTCAGCGCGCTGCACACGGGCCTCTTTCGCGTCTTCTACGTCGCGCTCACCACCGGCAACGTCATGGACCTCTACAAGATGATCGCTTGGGAGCTGGGCCTGCCCACCGAGAGGAGTCGCGCGGCCCTGCACACCTGTATCCGCACCGAGGTCACGCGACTCTGCCAGGAGTCCAAGATCCGCCCACTGCTGATCATTGACGAAGCGCACCGGCTCCGCAGCGATGTGTTGGAGGAGCTGCGGCTCCTCACCAACTACCAGATGGATTCGGAGAACCGTCTCTGTCTGCTCTTCATCGGGCAGGCAGAGCTACGGAGGCGGCTCTCCATGGCGGTCCACGAAGCCCTCTCGCAGCGCATCATCGTCCGCCATCACCTCGCCGCGCTCACGCGCGACGAGCTGCCGCCCTACCTGGGGCACCTGCTCCGGCTCGCGGGATGCGAGCTGCCCCTCTTCGAGCCGGCCGCGATGGAAGCGATTTATCAGTCCACGAACGGCCTGCCGCGTAAGGTCAACGCCTTGGCCCACCATGCGCTCAACGCGGCTGCGATCGCGCGCGCGAAGACCGTCACCGTCGAGCATGTCCAGGCCGCCACGCCGGAGGTCGCCTGATGCAGAGTCGTCCGCCCCACTGCCGATCCCAGCTCTACGCGACCATCACCTTGCCGGCGATGACCGCCGAGCAAGCCACTCTATTGTTTGATGTCCTCGGCGAGGTCGCGGCCGCGATCTGGGACGCCTACGAACCCGAGATCAGCTGTATCGCGGCAGAAGAGGCTCGCCTCTACGAGCCGGACGAGGACGGGCACCTCGACATCGACGATCTCCCCTTCTGAAGGTCCTCGCCTCTGGCTCGTCCGCCCTCCCGTCTCCGTCGTTCCCGAATCCCGCCACCATTCCCGACCGCTTCACCGCAGCGGGCACCGCGGGAATCCGGCCCTCGACCATCACAAACTCGCCCGCGAAACGAGTGGGGACCGAGCGCGGGAACCCACAGAGGGGACGGCGGGAGCAAGAACGATTGTCTCGGAGTCCAAGAACGGTATTGCTTCGCCACGAAACCATGGGATCAAGTCCAGGCGTCGAAGTCGATCCGCCCAACGATCGATTCCAGACGAAACGACTTCCAAGAACTTCTGCTGGTCAAAGTGGACGAGCTACCGCAAGCTAGCTTGCATGGTCACTTTCGATCACGAGAAGCTCGAGGCCTACCAGCTCGCCGTCGAGTATGCCGACATCGCTGAAGATGATCGCACAAGAACTGCAACCCGGTCACGCTCACGTCCGCGATCAGCTTCGGCGGGCATCCGATTCCATCGTGAACAACACCGCCGAGGGCGCCGGAGAGCTCAATCCACCTGAGAAGGCTCGCTTCTACCGGATGGCACTTCGCTCTGGCACCGAAAGCGCCGCCTCACTCCACACCTGCTTGAGGCGCCGACTCGCCAACGAGCAGAAGGTCCAAGCCGCCAGAGCCAAGCTCAAGCGCGTTGTCGAGAGGCTCACGCGCCTCATCAAGTCGATGAACGCACGCCGGGCTGCATGATCGCCATCGGGACCGGGACCGGGACCGGGACCCCGACCGGGCTCGCGGTAGCGCTACGCGCTACACGCTCATACGGAGCCGACGCCTGCTATGCCATGTTGGGGCAGGCGACCGCCGGCCAGCGATCGAGTGGAGGAGCTTCTACAATCGGTTCGATCAGATCCCCGTGCGCTTGCGGGCTCGCGTCCTCGAGAGGGACGAGGCGATCGTCGCGCTGATCGCCCGGCATCAAAGGGAACCTGCACGACCAGGCCTGGCACGTCGCCGGTCGGCACGTGAGGGAGATGCGAAAGCGATGAGCGAGATCGAGGCATGGGCCCGCACGTTCGTCGAGGGGGAAGGGCGGATCATCGGCGCCGCTCCGGAGGCACGTGTCCCGCCCGCCGCGATGACGGCGCTGCGAGCGTGGGTCGAAGCGCTCTGACCCTGTGCTCCCCGGACCGGAGGGAACAGCAGCGCCACCGCCATCGATCCGCGAGTGGCCGCTGGCGAGCGCGTCATCACGGCGTTCCCATGCCCGCTCCACAGTCCATGCCGGCACCGTTTTCGCGGTAGCATCCATCATCGTGTCGGTCGCCGGGAACGTCCTCAGGAACTCCGCCTCCATCGCGAAGGGCGAGCTGCTCCACTTCTTCGGGCTGTTCTGGCGCGCGCTCTGGAAGACGACCGCGATCCTCGGCGGGCTCCTGCTGCTCTATCTCCTGATCGGCTGGATCTTCGACGGCGGCAAGTACGGTCACGAGAGCCCGGTCGTGATGGTCGTGCTCATGATCGTCTACTCGCTGATGATCGGCGTGCAGACCGGCCTGGTGGTCGCGGCCGTGCGCGTGACCTGGGCGATGGCCGGCCCCTTCATCCTGGTGCCGCTGATCCTGATCCCGCTCGCGGTGGTCGGCGCGTTCTGGCTCTTCTGGGGCCCGCTCGGCAGCGCCGCCGAGAGCGTGCTCTCCGCGCTGGTCGCCAGCGGCGCCGATCACGACTGGCTCGTGGGGAAGATCGGCCCAGCCGCGCGCATCGGGCCGCCGATCCTGATCATCGCGCTCCCGCTGTTCGCGATGGACATGGTCGGCGTCCTGATCGACGGCGGCGTGATCTGGTCGCTCTTCCTCTTCCTCCTCCTCGCCAGCGGCGTCTTCCTCTTCGGCTTCCTCCCGTCCGCGCTGGTGTCGATGGTGGCGGTGGTCGGCGCTTACCTGCGGAGGTTCGCGCGGCGTCACCGGGAGAAGCTGGCGAACCTCACGTCGGCGTGAGCGGGCGCGGGCGGCGCCGGCGAAGACGCGAGCGCAGACGCGACCTCTGCAGCGAAGGCGCCGCCCGTCGGGCAGGACGCCTGTGGTAGGTTCGAGTCTGGCGATGTCGGGTGGGCTCGATCGGATGTTCGCCTCCGGTGGCGAGCTCGGTCGCAGAGCGCATTGGGGCCGATGAGCGCTGGCCTCAGAGTCTTCGCTCGGTGCTCAGCATTTGCCTCGGCTCGCGGTTTCCGATCGCGATCGACACCACGCGTACGTACGCCCGACGAGGCCTGCCAGATCGCCGCCTGAACGACGCCGTGTGACCGCTCGCGCAGGTGGCCGCGGGCACGCTCGCGGTCGCCGGCGACCTGAGGACGCGCTTCGCGGCGACGCTTCCCGGCGGCCCTTGGCCGGAGCCCGCGACCACCGCGTTCGTCGCACCGCTGACGTCGAGCGGCGGTCTGACCGGCTTCATGATCGTGGGCGCGAGCGGGCGCCGACTCGCCGTCGCACTCTTGAAGCGGCGGAGACCAGGGGCAGAACCCGGGGTTTCTCGGCCGAAAGGAGAGAAAACGACACATCAGAAAAAAATGAGAGCGCGGATCTCGTAGAGGACTTCATTCATGCGCTTCGACCTTCTCTGCTCGATCGCACTCATTGGACTGCTCGGTATGGCCATCCCGTCGGAGGGATCGGCGCAGGTGGCCGGATTCGGAACGACCGACGAGGCGCGGGCGGAAGACACGAACGGTGATGGAGCGTTCGAGGATCTCGCGCGCGACTGCACCTATCAGCTCACCATCCGGCGATTCGCGGGGATCGCCGTGGACCGAACACTCCTCAGCTTCGATCTCGGTGCCTTGCCACCCGGGAGCACCCTTCTCACGGCGAGCCTCGAGATTCGAATCTCATCGTTCACGAGCTCCTCGCACGACGTCGGTATCTACGCGTTCGCCGGTGACGGTCTCGTCACCCTCTCGGATGCGACCGCGACCGGCGGACAACTGGTCGGGCAGTACAGCCCGCCCGGTCTCGGGCTCGGTGACCATTCGATTGCGCTCGACGCTCCGGCGATCGCGGCACTGGGAGCAACCGGTCCGGTCGAGCTCAGGCTCGAGGGTCTCGCGGAGAACGTGAATACTGGGATTAACGCGACCGGGTGCGCATCGGTGCCAGGGCCACGCTTGGTCATCGGCTACTATCTGCCTCCCCCAACGGTCTCTCAGATCGTCACCACCGGGCAGCCCAGCTATTGGGCGCTCTTCGGCTTCGATGGAGCGAGCTGGGTCCCGGCCGTCCCAGGCCAGGCGTACCTGGAGTATCGGCTCGAATCTCACCAACGTGGCGCCTGCGCCCTCGCCCGATGCGGGCGTGGTGGACACGGGCGTTCCGCCCGACAGCGGCGTTCCGCCCGACAGCGGCGTTCCGCCCGACAGCGGCGTTCCGCCCGACAGCGGCGTTCCGCCCGATGCGGGCTTCATCGATGCCGGCTTCGTCGACGCGGGCCTGGCTTCGGACGCGGGATCGCCGGACACCGGGACGGTTGGCGGTCTTCCTCCGTACTCGGGCGGGACGTGCCCGATGCTCGCCTTCGCGACGAGCAACAGCGCATCGGGAGACAACGCGTTCCTCTCCGATGGCCGGAACCGCACCGTGCGCTTGATCCGCTCCGGCAGCGCACCGAACCCGGCCATCATCTTCACGTTCCATGCGCGAGGAAGTCAGCCCGGATGGGGGATCGACGATCTCGGCCTCGCGGGCGGCAACGCCGGCAACTACATCATCGTCGCGCCGAGCGCGGTCGGGAACGGCAATTTTGTCAGCGGGTCCGAGCAGTGGAGGTTCGATGGTCCGCCGAGCACGAACCCGGACGTAATCCTCTTCGACGACCTCTTGACATGCCTCCACACCCAGGTCGGCGTGAACCTCGATCGTATCTCGGCGAGCGGATTCTCCGCTGGCGGTCTCTTCACCTCCTATCTCTTGATGCATCGATCCGATCGCTTGTCGGCCGCCGCCGTGATGTCCGGTGGCCTCATCGATTCGAGCGAGTACCAGGCGCCCACCGCCCAACCTCCAACCATGATCGTGTGGGGCGGAACGAGCGACGCCAACTATCAATGGGGTCAGTCGGTCGATCCACTCTATGAGTCGGCCCCATACACACACAGCTTCGATCTGGCCGCGAACGACTTCGCGGATCGTCTGGAGCTGAACGGCCAACTCGTCGTGCGCTGCAATCACGGCAGTGGCCATGAGCCGGGACCGGTCTCGAACGACCCGAGCCGCGGCGGGTACGTGTGGCCGCAGAACTGGCCGTTCCGCTATCTTTACGATCACGTGCGCGGTCAGCCGAGCCCCTATGAGACGAGCTTCCCTGCCGGTACGATGCCCTCGAGCTGCACGCTTCCGCCGCCGCCGCCGCCGAACCCGGACCTGCTGCCCTGCCTGGTGGGCGGCAACGTCATCAATTTCGACGGCCAGGCGGGTGACTACATCCATCCGACCGACGACACGGTCATCGATGGCTCATGGTCCCTGAGCTCTTCACCGACGACTTCCACGCCGGAGTTCGTCAGGGTCTATGTGGTGCCGACGAACACGGCGCAGGGCCTCTGGTGGAACCTGGTGTTCGAGAGCCCCTTCAACGGGACGCCGCTGCAGGTCGGCGACTACCCGCTCGCGTCACGCTGGCCATTCAACCCGCAGGGCACCGCCGGTCTCGACGTCACCGGCGACGGTCGCGGCTGCAACCAAAGCTCGGGCCTCTTCCACGTGTACGAGCTGGCGGCCACCAACGGAGTCGTCACCCGCTTCACCGCGACCTTCGAACAGTCCTGCGAGCTCATCCACCCGCCGCTACGCGGTTGCGTACACTTCGAGCAGTAGAGGGAAGCTACTCCTGCGTCGTGCGCTGCAATTCGACGGCAAGGCGTGGACGCAGCGGCATCGAAACTGGCTGCGCACGCTTGGGTCGGTGAGGAAGTCGAGGGCCTCGTCGTCGAGCTCGATGTAGGCGCCATCGAGGACGGGGACGTGCAGATGAGGATAGAGCTCGCTCGCTCGAGCAAGAGCTGTCGTGGCGCGGCGGCCCGCGGCGGGCTCACCTCTGCCACCACGTCTGATAGAGGATCACGCCCGTGGCGACCGAGAGGTTGAGCGAGTCGACACGGCCGGTGATGGGAATCCGGGCGACCTCGTCGGAGAGGGCGCATTGCTCCGGCGACATCCCGCCGCGCTCGCAGCCGATCATGATCACCGAGGGCGAGCGGAGCCGGACCTTGCGGAGGTCGCGCGTCGCGCGGGCGGAGGTGCCGAGGACGAAGGCGCCGGTGCGCCGGCGCCAGCGGTCGAGGTCGTGCGGGGTGGTGCGCACGATGGGGAGCAGGAAGATGGCGCCCATCGAGGCGCGTACGACCGCCGGATCGAAGGGATCGACGCGGTCGCCGAGAAAGAGCACGCCGCCTGCGTCGAAGGCGGCCGCGGTCCTGATCGTCGAGCCGAGGTTGCCGCGGGAGCGGACCTCCTCGAAGCAGAGCCAGGGGCCGCGCTTGGAACGCATCGGCAGAGACCCGAAGGTCCGCCGCACCACGGCGCCCAGGCCCGAGGGCTCCCGGGCCGAGGAGATCGACGCGAACTCGCTCGGTGTGGTCTCGACGATCGGGCCTCGGTAGCGATCGAGGAGCTTGTCGAGCGTGGGGCTGAGGCGTCGTTTCCGCGGGAGCACGAGGCATTCGACGTGCGCGCGGGTGGTCAGCGCACTGATCACGAAGCGCTGCCCTTCGACGAAGAAGCAGTCGGTTCGCTCTCGCTCTTCCCGATTGGAGAGCGCGCGGATGGAATCCAGGTGGAACGCGCTCATGCGACGAGCGCGCGGAGTACCTCCTCGAGGGTCTGGGTCATGGCGGAATTGGAGCGGAAACGCGGTGGGTTGTCCAGCGCGGAGCCCGTCAGTTGCGCTCGAAGCTAGACACCCGCTGCTTCGCGAACGCCGAGATGACCCGCACGACATCACGTTGGCTCGCGGAGTGGCTGAGCACCTCGTCGAGCGGAATCTCGACGAGCGCGAAGCTGGCGATGGGGAGGATCTGTGCCTGGCGGGAGAGCAAAACGACGCGCGGTCCCTCGGGCGGCGTCTCGTTCGCGCGGTCATGCCAGTGCGAGATGCGGCGGCCTGTTCCCTCGCACGCGGCGTGCATCTCCTCCGCCCACTGGGCGTCGCGGTAGCCGTACGCGATCACGACGTCGGCGCGCGGCGGGATCCCCAGCTTCGGCGGTTCGCGGAGCCGTGCCTCGAGGGCGCGGCTGCGGAGCTCGCCGCGAGCATATTGGACGCTCGGGTGGCGAGCACCGTGCCAGCCTTCGTCCGATCCATCGCGGGCCTTCGCGATCTCGTCGATCGCCCTCCGATGATCACCGCGAGCGATCGCGATCTCGGCGCGGACCAGGGCGAGGTCGATCGAGATCGTCCCGTAGCCAGAGTCGAGCGCGATGCGGCGCGCCTCGGCGAGTGGGCCGGCTGCATGCGCTTCGATATTTGGGGGGTTTGCGAGGAGCGCCGCTCTCGCTCGCTCGAGGTGGACGCGCGCCAAGAGCTCGCGATCGCCGTGCTGCGCGGCCCATTCGCGGGCGACCTCGAGGTGGCCGAGCGTTCGAGCGTGCTCGCCCTTCTCGCGCGCGATCTCTGCCAGGAAGAGGGAGAGATAGGCCAGGACCGTGCCGCCGAGCTCGATCAGGTGTGGGAACGCCTCGCGGCGGCTGTCCCGGACGAAGCGCTCCTCGGCCCGCGTCTTGGCGGGCTCGCCGCTTCGGGCGAACAGATCGGCCGCGGCCAACAGCGACGTGCGTGCCTCGGGGGCACGGCCGGCGAGGACCTCGAGCTCGGCCAGGTTCTGCAGCGCGATCGTCGCGAGCCAAGGACGGCCCAGCTTCGACGCGAGCTCGGCCGACCGGCGAAAGCAAATCGAGGCTGCGTCGAGCTGGCCCAGACGATCGAGGTAGAGGCCCCATTCGTTGAAGAATGCGGCGGTCTCCGTGGGCGCGAGCGCCGGCGTCACCACCGAGGACGGAGGGGCTCCGTTCACGAACATCCGAACGAGACCCTCACCGCGTGCGTAGGCGCCGCGCTGAGCCCCTAGGACGGCGAAGCCTCCGAGCTGCTGGTGATAGAAGGACCACGCCTCCTCGATCGCCCCGGCGCCGATCATGTGGAACACGAGATCGTCGGCGTTCGCTGGGGCGTGCGACGGGCTCCCGGGCCACCCGACCAGGTTCCCGCTCGCCGCACGCCTCGCTTCGCGCCCGAGGGGCTGCGTTCCTCGAGGCGCACACCGGACGGCGCCGCGGCGCGCTCGCCCTCTCCCACGGCACCGGCGAGGTGGCGCTCCTCGAAGAAACCGGCGCGCTCAGCGAAGAATCGTGACCACGATCCCAGGGAAGCGGCGTCGGTTCCGGGCCTGACCCTCAAGGTCCGTGTGGGCGACTTCGAGAGGTCCGACGATCGCATCGCGGTCACCGTCGCCGGCGAAGGCTCCGCGATCGGCTTCAGCCCCTACGGTGGTGTGCCTCGACGATGACGTGATCCGGCCCGCGGACGCCGTTGAACCCACGCCTCGGAGCTGCTGAGCATCGACCTTCATCGCTGCTTGCACTTCGATGGGCTTCTCTGCACGGGGCGCGACCCCGGACCTCGGCGCGCCGAGGTTTTCGATCAAGCAGTCGAGCGTGCTCGGATCGCCCTCGATCAGCATCGGCTCATCCGCCTGAACTCGGTGTCCTCTTGGCGGAGGAATCGGATCAACGTCGAGGTGCGGCAGGTGACGGTCAGCGTCGGCGAGTCGACGACGCGCTGGACGAAGAGGCGCTCCTTACGGGATCGAGCGAAGCTCCAGATCTCGGGCTCGTCGTCGTCGCGTCGAAGCGGCGAGCGAGCTCGAGATCGAGATCGGGGACCTGCGCCCGCCTACGTGCTCTCGCTGAGCGACGAGCGGCGCACGGCCTTGGCCGATCGCCTGCGGACGATGCCCCCGGCGCGCTCGGACGGATCGATCGCGCGGACGGCTCGGGCGTGAGCCGTCCGCGGGTTCGTCTGACTGTCTAGGTGTTGGCTCCAACCACCAGATCGACGGATCTCGACTGCACTCGGTGCTGCGTCTTCGGGCGCATCCTCCTTTTGCCGGAACCTCCCGTGGGCTCGGGCGATAAGCTCTCCGATGGGGCGCCGCATCAGCAGGAGCGAAGACGCCTCGACGAACGAGCGATGGAAGGCGTCGGAGCGCCGCCCCGGTCGGGCGGACGCGGGGCGCCGAGCCCCGCAGGCTGAGCGCCGGGCGCTCCTCGAGGAGGCCCGGCTCGCCGCCGCCCTCGGCTCCGACCCGCACAGCCGGCAGCGCCCGCTGCGGGACGAGCTCGACCTCGTCCGCGGTCTGCTGCGAGACGTGGTGAACCGCTCGGAGGGCCCGGCGGCGCACGAGCGGATGGGACGTCTCGAGCGTCTCGCCCGAGCGGCAGCGCCCGAAGGCCCGGCCTGCGTCTCGCTGCGGTCGACCTCGGGCCCGCCCTCGCGGACGCGGGCGCTCGATCGCCTGGCAGTGGAGATCGGCCGGCTCGGGACGAGCGAGCTCAGGGACGTCGCGCACGCCTTCTCGGTCGACCTCGCCCTTCTCAACCGGGTCGAGGAGCAGCAGCGCAAGCGCTGCCTGGACCTCCAGCCGCTGGCCCCAGCGCCTGCGCCCGCCGACTCCCTCGAAGGTGCTCTGAGCCGGATGAAGTGCGACGGCGTTCCGATCTCGGCTGCGCTCGAGCGGCTCGCCGCGATCCGCCTGACCTTCACGCTCACCGCCCACCCGACGCAGCTCCAGCGCCCGGAGCTTCTCCAGCGCTTCCGCCGCGTCTCTGACGGCCTGCTGGCGCGCGAGGGCTCTCGAACCGTCGAGGAGCTCTCCGGTCGGACCGAAGCGCTGCGCCTGGCGCTGGACGGGCTCTGGTCCACCGATCCGGTCCGCGAAGGGCGCCCCTCCGTCGCGGACGAGATCGAGGTCGCGAACGGCTACTACGAGGCGGCGCTCCTCGACGCGCTGATCCCCCTCTACGAGCGGCTCGCCTCGGCCGTCGGCAAGGTCTACGGCGTCGACCTCTCCAGCGAACAGCTGCCGCATCTGATCCGCTACGCGTCGTGGGTCGGCGGTGACGGGGACGGCAACCCGTTCGTCGACGGTGGTACGCTCCGCGGCGCCCTCAATCGAGCGCACCGGACCGTCGTTGCCCGGCATCAGCGCCGGCTGCAGGAGATCGGAGACCTACTCCGCGCCAAGCACGCCGGCCGGAGAGTCCGCCCGTCGCTGGAGATCGTCGCGCGAGCGGAGGCACGTCTTCGAGACGATCTGGAGGGTCCCCGGCGCTGCTCACTCGAGGGGCTGCGCTCCAATCTCATCGAGCTCAGAGCTGCGGTGAAGGGGCTCGATCGGCGCGCGGCGCGGACCGTCACCGCCCTGCTCCGCGAGCTCGACGCCCGAGGGCTCTACCTTCACACCGTCGACGTCCGGCAGCACGCCCGGGTCCACGCGGGGCTGCTCGACGAGCTCCGCCGGGGCGCCCCGCTCTCGGAGAGCTCTCGGCGCGCGGCCAGCGCCCTCGACGCCATCCGGGAGGTCAAGAGCGGCGACAGCCCTCAGGCCGTCGAGAGCTACATCATCAGCGGCGCCTCCAGCGCTCAGGACCTCTTCGACCTGATGGAGCTCGCCGAGCGCCACGGCGTCGACCCGCGCCGTCGCGGCGATGACCCCGGGCTCATGTTGGTCCCGCTCTTCGAGACCATCGAAGATCTGCGGCATGCGCCCAAGATCCTCGCCGAGCTCCTCGAGCATCCGGAGTACCGGGAGCTGGTTCGCTCGTGGGGAGACCGCGTTCAGATCATGGTTGGGTACTCCGACTCGAACAAGGATGGCGGCATGCTCACCAGCAACTGGGAGGTCGATCGGGCCATCTCGCGCCTGAGCGAAGTGGGCGCCGCCGCCGGGGTCGAGGTCGAGTTCTTCCACGGCAGCGGTGGGACCGTCAGCCGCGGCGGGCGCTCGATCTACGATCGGATCCGCGCCCAGCCGGCGGGTTCCTTCAGCGGCGCGCTGAAGGTCACCGAGCAGGGCGAGGTCCTGGAGTGGAAGTATTCGAGCCGGGACATCGCGTGCCGAAACCTGGAGATCGCCGTCTCTGGCGCCCTCGAGCGACTCCGAGAGAGCGACGCGATCCCCCCGAACCCGGAGCACACGGCGATCATGGACGATCTCTCACTCCGCGCCTTCGCCGCCTACCGAGCCGGGATCTACGACAATCCGGACGCGCTCGCCCTGTTCGAGCAAGCGACTCCATTCCGCCATCTCGACCGCGCCAACGCCGGCTCGCGCCCGTCGAAGCGGGGCGACCTCGCCGGGATCGACGACACCCGCGCCATCCCCTGGAACTTCGGCTGGCTGCAGGCGCGCTTCACCTTGCCCGGATGGTTCGGGGTCGGGACCGCGCTCGAGGGCTACCTCGCCGAGCACCCGGAGTCCCTTCCGATCGTCCAGTCGATGGCCAGCGAACACCCGGCGCTCCGGGCGCTCCTCTTCGATGTCTCCCAGAGCCTCGCCCAGTCCGACCTCGAGATGGCCGAACGCTACGCCGCCCTGAACGCCGATCCCGGCGCCCGGGCTCGCTTCGTCACGCTGATCCGGGACGAGCAGCAGCGGACGGTGCGCGCCCTCTCCCGGGTGATGGGCCGGGGAGACCTCATCGCGGATCGTGCGGTGCTCAAGAGCTCCATCGATCGCCGCAGGGCCGCGCTCGACATCCTCAACGTCTGCCAGATCGAGCTCCTCCGCCGGGGCCGCGCCGGCGGAGACGCCGATCCCGAGCTCGAGTCTGCCCTGGTCTCCACGATGCAAGGGCTCTCTCAGGGGCTCCGCGGCAGCGGGTGAGGTCGGTCGAAGCACCTGAACCAAGGATCGAAGGACGGATCGCGCCCGAGCAGCTCATGATAGAGCGAGAGTCCTGGTTCGTGGCTCGAGCGCTGGAGGGCAATGAAACCCGCCCGCGTACCCGATCGGCTGGGAGAACAGGTTTGGGTGCCCGGCGCTCGCCAGCCAGTTGGCCCGGTCGGGGAGGCGTCCCTTCAGCCGTGAGGTCAGGAGCCCGTGGGCGAGGTCCGCCCGGTCCGAGTCGTTCCGCTCGCCGGCGTGGATCAAGAGATCGATCTCGGCCTTCGCGAGGATCTCCATCCACTCGTGTCCGATGAACGCGCTGCGGGACGCGAGCAGCCGCTCGACGAGATCGATCGGCATCGTGTCGCCGGTCTCTGAATGCCGCGCGCAGAGCTGCACCACCTCCCGCGCCATGTCCCAGGCCAGGCGCCTCGGGCTCATGCCGAAGAGACCGCGCCGGCTCGACGCGAAGTGGAGCAGGTGGCCGAGCTCGTGGGCGAGGGCGAGCACGGTGTCGTAGTCGAGGAGCGGTCGACCCCCGGGCGAGCTCGGGAGGCTCGCGACGATCCACGCAGCGCGAGGCGTCGCCTCCTCGCCGTCGAAGGGAACGCCGTTCATCCAGACGCCGCCTGCCACCGCAACCGGAGATGATCCTGGTCGGCTTCCCGTAGACTCCGCCGCGGGAGATTGTGTTCGGCGTAGATGCGCGGAGCATGACCGGTGTGAGCTGCCCCCGCTCGAGGATGCCGGTCGCGACCAGCGTCCGGACGATGAGGCGCGTCGAGGCCGAGGGATGTTCTCGGCGGATGTCCAGGAGCAGCTCGACCTGGGCCGCGTTGAGACAGCGACCGCGTCCCCGGTCCTTTCGCGGAGCCGGACGAAGCGCCTCGACGCCGCCCTTACGACAGTCGGAGAGCCAGCGCTCAAGCGTTGGCACCGAGTACGTACGTGTCGCCTTCGCTCCAGGTGGGCGGAAGCGCTTCTTGCTGAGCGCCTCCAGCTCAGCCTTCAGCGGGCCGTGCTCGAGCTCGCAGCGCGCGATGCCTCCGATGATCTCCGCACGGAAGTGCGCGACCTCCTCGCCAGGGTCCTGGGTTTCAGATCGTCCATTCGGTTCTCCTGTTCTGCGGCGCTTCCCCTTGCGACGCAGAGAGACCTTCCGAGGATGAGCCGGGCCTGTGCTGTGGACCTACGTGGTGGGCGGCGCTTCCTCCGTGATCATGCGGCGCTCGCCATCATCGCTCCGTCCATCGCTGACACTCCGATGATGGTGGTGGTGAGCGCGGAATGCGCCGCCAGCGAGCGGCCGATAGACTCCGCGGCCCGGCGTCGCGAGAGATCCCGTGGAGGGCGGAGGAGTCGGCCAAAGAGTCGTCCGGTCCGGATCTGATCAATCCATCGCGGGAGTGTCCGCCACCGGAGTTCGGCGTCGAGACCATGCTCCTTCCTCGGGCTTACGGCTTCCCGAACACACGGTTAAACTTCTCGCCGTCTTGCACCCTCCGGCAGCCGTCGCCGCCGGCGCGTGCTATCCTCAGGTTCGAGGCCATTTCGACGGCTTCGAGATAGTCGAAGCGTTCTACGACGCCTCCACTCGGACGGATGCCCTTGAGAGTTCCTACCCAGCTCATCACCATCCTTTTGGTGATGATCATGCGGACCTCCGGTGCGCGGGCAGAGCATGGTCCGCTCTCTCTCACGGTGGGTGCACGTGGCTTTGGGTTTCTCTTTGACGCTCCTCCAGACTTCGCCGGGGGCCCAGGCATCTCGGTCGGTCTCCTCGCATTTGAATACCTGCGAATTGATGCGCCGGTAGCGAGGCCCAGCCGCGGCGCCGAGCCGGTGTCCGAAACGCGCGTTGCGGGATAGGACGTGATGTCCTCGGGATCCCACCGCACCATCGTCGTCCCCGTTGATCTCTCGCCCGTCTCGAAGGTCGCGTTCGAGGCGGCGTGAGCTCGCCAGGCGTCGCAGACCGCGACTTCGGCGTGGTCCGGATCACTTGGGGATGGTGAGCCCGCGGATCACGGCGGGACGAGCGCGGAAGCTCTCCAGAACCCGACCCACCTCGCGGAAGTCGGAGAAGCCCACCAGGTCGCCGGCGTCGTAGAAGCCGAGCAGGTTGTTGATCCAGGGAAAGACGGCGATGTCTGCGATGGAGAAGTCGTCGTCCATGATCCAGGCTCGGCCTTCGAGATGCCCGTTCAGGACCTCGAGCAACCGCTTGGACTCGCCGACATAGCGATCGCGCGGGCGCTTGTCGTCGTAGTGCTTGCCGGCGAACTTGTGGAAGAAGCCCAGCTGCCCGAACATGGGGCCGATCCCGCCCATCTGGAACATCAGCCACTGGATGGCCTGGTACCTGCGGCCCGGATCGCTCGGCAGCAGCTGGCCGGTCTTGTCCGCCAGGTAGAGCAGGATGGCGCCGGACTCGAACAGCGGCAGGGGCCTGCCGCCCGGCCCATCGGGGTCGATGATGGCGGGGATCTTGTTGTTGGGGTTGAGGGAGAGGAACTCGGGTGACATCTGCTCCTGCTTCGAGAGGTCGACCTTGTGCACCTCGTAGGGGAGGCCGGTCTCCTCCAGGCAGATGGCCACCTTCACCCCGTTGGGGGTGGAGAGGGAGTAGAGCTGGAGGCGATCGGGATGGCGCGGAGGCCACCTGTGGGTGATGGGAAAGGAGGACAGATCGACCATGTCTCTCTCTCTCTCCTAGGTGATCTTCTTCTTCAGGCCCAGCAGCATCTCCGTTCTGGATCTTGCGCTTCCGTGTGCGAGTAAGTGCCATTTACTGGCCTTCGGTTCGACGCTATGGCCTCCACATGCGCGTACTCGCGTTCGTGGAGATTGTCGGGCTCTCGCTCATGTGGGGATCTGCGGCCACCGCCCAGATCCCGAAGGCGTACTTCGGATTGCTCCACGCCCACACGTGGTACTCCGACGGCAGCGGCACGCCGGACGAGGCGTACGCCCGGGCCAAGACCAAGGGCCTCGACTTCTTCGCCGTCACGCCCCACAACCACGCGGAGGCCGAGTCGGGCGCGAAGGAGCGGAAGGACGGGGTCCTGATCGCCACCCGCCACGAGCTCTACGACGGGGCCAGCGACCTGACCTTCGAGCGACGATGGAAGGATCATGGAGAGTCGAAGCACCAGCGCTTCACCGGCCAGAAATCGGTCATCCGGGCCGCGAACGAGCGTACGGACGCCCACTTCGCCGCGCTCTACGGGCAGGAGTTCTCGACGATCTCCAGCGGCAACCACGTGAACGTGCTCGACTACCCCCACGTCCTGACGCTGTCGAGCGGCGACTTCCGTCCGCTGTACCAGATGCTCGCGGCGAGCGGCGTGGCCTACGTGGTGCAGCTCAACCACCCCGACGTTCACACCGATCTCTTCTACTCCGGCAACGACCCCAAGACGAAGAGCCAGATGTACAACGACTACGGATTCGACGAGTACCAGCAGGACTTCGCGCTGCTGGTGGCGGCCGCGGATCCTTTCGTGATGTTGTGCGAGCTCTTCAGCGGTCCGGCGATGAAGCAGCAGCGCATCGCCGGGTACCACTATGAGGACCACGAGGACGACTACTACTTCTACCTGGTCCAGGGCTTCCACATCAGCCCTTCCGCGGGGGAGGACAATCATTACGCCACCTGGGGAGACGTCACGGATGCACGCATGGGCGTCTACGCCAAGAAGGGAACCGCCGGAGATCTTCTGGAGGCGATGCGTGCGAATCGAACGTTCGCGTCCGAGGACGAGGACCTGTCGGTCATGCTCAGGATCAACAGCCAGGAGATGGGGAGCGTCCTCACGCTCCCCGCCGACGCGCCGCTCGACATCCGGGTGGAGATCTCCGATGCCGACGAGCCCTCCGCCGACTACGATGTGACGCTCGTGTATGGCGACGTGGCGGCGGCGAATCGTACCAACCTGGTGGAGTGGCGCGCGAAGGATGGCGAGCTCGAGGAAGCCTCTCGCCACGGGAATGGCGCGGTGCAGCTCACCGGATATCTCGCGTCCGGGCGGCCCGAATTCTTCTATGCCCGGATCACTCAGAACGGGGGTCAGCGCGCCTTCACGGCTCCGGTATGGATCAACCATCCGCGCCCGGAGAGCGGCGCAGGGTACGTGTGGTCGAAGAAATCGAAGAGCAAGCTCTATCACGACTCCACGTGTAAGGTGGTGCAGATGATCAGCCCGGCGAACCTCGTCACCGGCACTCCGCCTGCGGGCTGGAGGAAGCACGACTGCAAGCTCGTCGAGACGGACGGGCACTGATTGATCGGTCGAGTGGGAACATGATGTTCGAGACCGAAAAGGCACGCTGCGTCGTGCGCGTGTTTCGTGAGGGGCTCCTGGCCACCGTCGGCCACGATCTCCTCCTCGAGGTGACGGACTTCCACCTGACCGTCGCGGAGGATCGGTCGGTCCAGGCCGAGGGTCGCGCCGACAGCCTCGAGGTGCTCGGGGCGGTGAAGAACGGCGCCGTCGACACCCGGGCGCTCTCCGCGGACGACCTGCGCACGATCAAGAAGGACATGGACAAGCAGGTGCTCGAGGTCTCGCGCCATCCCCAGGTGACGTTCCGCTCGACCTCGGTGACCGAGAGCGGCAGCCGCTACCGGGTCTCGGGCCTTCTCACGCTCCACGGCTCCGAGCAGCGCGTGGAGGTGACCGTCGAGACGAGCCCGCGCGAGGCGGTGGCGAAGATGACGGTCCACCAGCCCAGCTTCGGCATCAAGCCGTTCCGCGCCATGCTGGGCGCGCTCAAGATCAAGCCGGACGTCATCGTCGAGGTGACGGTTCCGATCGCCTGACGAGCTCCGGCCGCGTCTACCGCACCACGACGTCGTGATGAGCGATGATCGCGCACATCACCTCTTGCTGCTCAGGCTCCCGGGACGTTGTGCTTCTTCAGGCACCGCAGGATCTGATCGCCTGCGGCCATGAAGCCACCAGGGCGAGGACGTCCCGCAGCCGCTCCAGCGAGCTCCGGAAGCCCACCCGCTCGAGGAGATAGGCGCCGAGGACCGCCTCGAGCGTGTTCCCCAGCGCGATCCCGACGGCGACGCCGCCGGAGGCGCCCTGCCAGAGGTTGGCCACCAGAGCGCCGAGCGCGATCCCCGGCCAGACCTGCCGCCCCATGACCACGAGCGTGGCGAGCGCGATCCCGGTGGGGGGCCAGACCAGGGTCGCGAACCCGGCGGCCGGATCCAACATGAGACCGAGGCGAGCGGTGGCGACATAGACCGCCGCCAGCAGGGGGATCAGAAGAGCGCTTCGCGCCGCGACGGTCCTTTCGGCGATCATCTCGGTCTCACGGGTCCACGTCAGCCGAAGATGTGAGCGACTTGCCCAGGAGTCCACGGAAATCTGGGTCGAGGCGCGCGTGCAGGCTGTGCCGGACTCGAGCCGAGCACATCTCGGCGCTGCCGGTCGGGCGTGCAATCCGCGCCGATCAAGCCACCGGGACGCGCTCGACTTCCGTCGAACATCGTCCGGCCTGCGTCCGGATTCCGAACGACGTCCGAAATCCGGCGGACGACCTTAGACACGTCCTTCGTCCCCGCCCGGCACGGGCCGTGCTCGAGCGGCGGAGGATGCCGAGCCCCACCCAGCTCTTCGGCTTCGCGCGCGAACGGATGGCGGCCGAGCTCCTGGAAGAGCAGGGCTACCGGATCGAGGCCCGGAACTGGCGCGGCGCGCACGGAGAGATCGATCTGATCGCCTGGGAGGGCGATCTGCTCTGCTTCGTCGAGGTGCGCGCCCGGACCCGCGAGGACTTCGGGCTCCCCGAAGAGACCGTCGATCGCAGGAAGCAGCGGAAGATCATCCGCGCGGCGCTCGCCTATCTCATCCAGTTTCCACCGCGCGGGATGCCGATGGCCCGCTTCGACGTGGTGGCGATCCTCGACGGCGTTCCGACGCTGATCCGCAACGCGTTCGATTGCGGTCGGGGGTGAGGCTACTCGTCGGTAAGGAGGCGCTTCAGCTCGGCGCGGATGATCGTCTCCGCGAGCTCGGGGACCACCTCCCAGGCGATGCGTTCGATGATCTCGCGGGCCATCGCCGTCATCTGGGCCTCGTCCACGCCGGGCACGGCCTGCGCCGCGGCACGGGCGACAGCCGGCGCGGCGAGCTCGGCCACGCGGGCGACGGCTCGGCGCGGCGGCGGCGGATCGAAGGCGGCCTGCGGCATCTCCTCCATCGGCATGTCGTCGATGGCGATCTCCTCGATGGGATCGTCGGCGCCCGGCGGCGGTCCCGCGTCGGGGGCGCGCTGGACCTCTTCATCGAGCGCCCAGACGTCGACCTTGCGCCGGTGGCGGCTGGGCGGCGGCGGCGGATCGAGGGAGGGGCCCACGGCATGCTCGTCCACCGGCTCCTCGATCACGACGTCGTCGAGGCTCCCGCCCATCCCGGCGCCGCGCGTCACCTGGGAGCTGGGTACGGCCTTGGCCAGGGGCGGCGGCCGCGCCGGCGGCGGTCGCGCCGGCGAACGATCCGGGATCGGCGCAGCGAAGGGCGATGCCGGCGGCGCCTGTCCGTTGCTCGGCGCGGCCACATGGAGTGCCGGCTCGGGCTCGCTCTTCTCGCCTCGCTTGGCGAGCGTGGCGGCGAAGCTCTGCGGGACACCGTTGTCGAGCGGGAGCCCGATCTTCGACTTCACGAGATCGATGAGCGTCTGGGTGTCCCAGGGCTTGTCGATGTGGCCGTCGGCGCGAGCCTCCTCGCCACGGCCGGCGTCGAAGGGATCGAACTTGCTCGCCAGCAGCACGACAGGAATGCGGCCGGACGCCGAGCCTGCCTTGACGGCATTGCACAAGGCATAGCCGTCGGTGCCGGGCATGGAAGCATCGGCGAGGATCAGATCGGGTCGGATCTCGGCGATCGACTTGAGCGCCTGATCGGCGTTGTCGACGGAGACGACCTGAAAGTCGGTCGTGCGGAACGTCAGCTCGACGGCCCGACGGATCGTCCTGCTGTCGTCCGCCACGAGGATGGTCTTGCCCATGAGAGCTCTAGAAGTCGCCAAAATCCGGCGCGTTAGACCGGACCTTCCATCTCGGCGGGTAACACGGGACCGACAGCCAATCAAGGCCCGCCCGGATTTGACCGGGCGGATCGGCGGAGTCGAAGCACCAGCGGCCGGCCCCGGTCGAGCCGGACCCGGTGCAGAGCGAAGGGGTCGGGGGTGAGCTCACCCTGGCTCGCAAAGGCCACCTCCCACCCCGCCGTCAGATCGACCACCACCGGCACGTGGGTGTCGCGCGCCTTGGTCTGATCCGAGAATCGCAGCTCGATTGCGGCTTTGGGCGGCAGCGGCGCGGAGTAGAGGAGCGCCACGCCGAGCGTATCGTCGGCCGCGACGGGGAGATCGGTGCGGTACGGCGTCTTCGAGATGCGCGACAGCGCCACCTTCTCTCCGTCGATCCGGAGCTCGAAGTAGAGCATCGCCATCTGCTCGAGATAGCCCGTCAACTTGTCTTGCTCCTCGCTCGAGAGCCTGCCGTCCGCGTCGCGATCGAACAGGCCGCGGATCTGGAGGGCATCCTGACCCGGGCTGACGTCGTAGTTGACGGCCAGCAGCACCTGCGCCTCCTTGACGCCGATCCGGAGCAGCTTCGGGTGCGTGAACTGGTGCGCGACCAGGAGCAAGAGGAGGCCGAGCACGCCGTCCAGTGTTGCACGGTGAGGGCGCCAAAGAGAATGATCTCGGCGTGCGATCCGCCGCTGTCCTGGTCCTCCTCGCCGGCTGCAGCCGTTGCGGCGAGGCCGTGCCGGATCGTCCGCTCACCATCGGCACGCTCTACGAGCCGACCACGCTCGATCCCGCGTTCGCCGACACCACGCCCGATCGAGAGATGGTCGAGCTCCTCTATCGCGGCTTGACCGTCGTCGACGACACGGGCCGACTCCAGCCTTCGCTGGCCGAGCGCCTCCCCGAGGCCACCACCGCCACCGACGGAACGGAGCACGTGCGTTGGCGCCTCCGCGCCGGGTACGCGTGGTCGGACGGCCGCCCCATCACTTCCACCGACGTGCTGTTCGGCCACCTGATCGAGGTCGACGATCGCCTGGAGACGAGCAACCACGCGTCCGCGAAGAACGTCGCCCGCATGTCCGCCGAGGGTCCCTACGCGTTCACCACCGTCTGGAAGCGCCCGTACATCGACCACGCGGAGCCGCGGGTCCACGCGATCCTCCCCGCGCACGCGTATCCCTCGCCTGCGCCGCACGGCTTCGCCGGGATGGTGCGGGCTGAGGTGTCGAGCGGTCCCTATCGGCTGGAGGCGTGGGTGCCCGGGCAGTACCTGGCCGTCGTGCCGAACCCGGGATGGGGCGGTTCGCCTCCGCAGATCCCGCGCATCGTCTTTCGCTTCTTCAAGTCGGAGGACGGGCTGGTGGCGGCGTTCGAGGCCGGCGAGGTCGACGCCGCCGGCGAGGGATCGGGCCTCGGCCTCGACGCGGCGGATCTGCTGGCCGCGCACCTCGAAGCGACACACGTCGTCGACATGCAGCCGTCGGGAGGGTGGCTGCATCTCGCGGTCAGGCTCGACCAACCCCCGCTGTCCGACGACCGCGTTCGCCGCGCGATCTCCATGGCGATCGATCGCGACGCGCTCGCCCGCGTGGTCTACCACGGACACGCCCAGCCGGCGTTCGGCGTGTTCCCGGAGGGACACCCGGGCCACGCCGGTGCGGGCCCGCTCGCCTTCGACCCGGACGGTGCGCGACGACTGATCGAGGCGGCCGGTGCGACGGGCGCGAAGATCGAGCTGATGTATCCGAGCAGCCCGGCCGCAGCGCGCGCTTCGGAGCTGATCGCCGAGGCGCTGAAGAACGTCGGGATCGAAGTGGACACGATCGGCGTCAACTTCCGGGTCCTGTCCGACAAGCTGCGCGCGAAGACGCAGGCTGGGTTGACGCTGTACGTCTGGCGGATCAGCCCGCTGTGGGACGGCCGCTCGCTGCTCCACTCGAGCGGAGCTCAGAACGCGTCCGGCCTCCACGACGCCGAGCTGGACCGGCTGCTCGACGACGCGGAGGTCAGCACCGACCGCGCCGCGTGGAGTCGGCTCGTGCTGCAAGTGAACTTGCGCTTCCAGAAGGTCCTCCCGGACATCCCGCTCCTGTTCAAGGAGGTCCCCACGGTTCGCCCCAAAGGGCTCGACGGCTGGGCCCCCACCGGCAGCCGGACGCCTGTCACCTGGAACGCGGAGCGATGGCGGAATACCCGTTCCTCACCCTGACAGGCGCCGTTGGAAGCGGCTCGGGCGCCTTCGAGGGGGACCGCACCCACCCTGATGGACGCAGGTCGAAAGTCTACGTATTTTTGGGGGGGACGGTGACTCTCGGGGTCAGCCCTAGCTGGAGCCGCACGCCGTGAACGCCCGCGCGCGATCGCCGGTGGCCTTCGGCCCCTACATCATCACCCGGCGGATCGCCCGCGGCGGGATGGCCGAGATCTACCGCGCGCGAACACGGAAGGGTGACGCGCGTTGGGTGGCGGTCAAGATGATGCGACCGTCGCTCGGCCACGAGGAGCTGCGCGCCCGCCTGTTCCAGCGCGAGGCCCGGATCGCGAGCAAGATGCTCCAGGACAACATCGTTCCCGTCTTCGAGTTCGGGACCGAGATGGATCGCCCCTACATCGCGATGGAATACATCCGCGGGCGCGATCTCTCCCATCTGCTCAAGAACGAGAAGAAGGGCCGCGAGCTCATCGACTACGAGCTCGCCCTCTACATCGGTCTGCTCGCCGCCGCCGGGCTCGGGCACGCCCACCGCCTCATCGACGAAGAGACGGGACCGCTCGGCATCGTTCATCGCGACATCAGCCCCGGAAACGTGATGATCGGCTACGACGGCTCGGTCAAGGTCCTCGACTTCGGCGTGGCCCGCATGAACGAGACCCAGGGCGTCCACACGCAGACCGGCACGCTCCGCGGCAAGTTCGCGTACATGTCGCCCGAGCAGACGCTGGGCGAGGACCTCGACGCGCGGAGCGACGTGTTCTCCCTGGGCACGGTCCTCTACGAGCTCCTCACCGGGATCAACTGCTTCCGGGCCCAGAATCCCATCGCGACGCTCGAGCGGGTCCAGGGGCTCCGCCCGGTCCCGCCGAGCCGAGCGAACCGTGCGATCCCGAAGGTCGTCGATCGGATCCTGGCGCGCTGCCTGGCCAAGGACAAGAAGCGCCGCTTCAAGGACTGTCGCGCGCTCGAGGACGCGATCGGCGACTTCCTCGATCGACGCCGACCCGATCTCCGCGAGCGCGTCGTCGCGCACATGGAGAAGGAGTTCTCGTGGGAGAAGCACGAGGAGGAGCAGGAGCTCACGCGCGAGGAGGAGGAGGTCGCGCTCTTCGACGTGGTCGACTTCGCGCTTCTCTCCGAGGTGGGCGGGCTCGACGCGCGCAACGTCAAGGTCGCCGAGGAGGAGGAAGCCTCGCAGGCCGAGGTCAAGCGCGGCGGGATCCGGAAGGAAGAGGAGGGCCAGGAGGTCTTCGACGAGGCGTCCGCCCACGAGCAGCCGACCAGCCGGATCTCCAGCGAGCTTCGTCAGCGCGTGGGCTCGATGCAGCGCCTGACGGACGACGAGGACAAGACCGTCGCGCAGCCGTCGCTCCCGCTGTTCGAGCACAGCGAGGACCAGGTCCTCGAGGGCCAGCTTCAGGTGTCGTCGCTGTTGAGCCAGGCCGACCCGGACACGCTTCCACCCTCGCCGCATCCGATCCTCTCCAAGGCCGCCATGCCTCTGCAGCGGCTCACCACCGAGCCGGGGACCTCGCCGCCGACGGTCGTTCCGCGAGCCGGCCTGCCGTTCTACAAGCGCCCGATCGCGGTGGCGCTGGCCGTCACGCTGCTGGTCCTCGCGGTGGCCGGCGCGGTCACGGTGGGATCGCAGGGCGAGGAGCCGGAGGAGATCGAGCCGGACTTATCGCCGCCCACCACGAAGCTCGAGCCGATCACGCTGACGCTCGACGATCCGCCCCCCGCCAAGCGGGCGGAGCCGCCCGAGCCGAAGCACCACAAGAAGCTCCGTCTGCCGGGCGAGGGACCGGAGATCGCGACCGACGAGGCCACGCCCGTGTCCGTCACGCCGCCTCCACCGCCTCCGCCCGCGCGGATGGATCCACCGCCGCCGCCGGTCGTCCGCCGCGTCGATCCCCCGCCGCCGCCGCCGAAGCGCGAGCGCGAGCGCGATCATGACCGGCGCGGGCCGGATCCGCAGGTGAAGAAGAAGGTTCAGAAGCGCTCGGCTCGCAAGGTGGTGGCCACCGGGTTCCTGAACGTGGGGGCCCGGCCGTGGGCGCACATCACCATCGACGGCAAGCGCTGGCCGTACCAGACCCCGCAGGCGGGCATCGAGCTGCCGGCGGGCAAGCACCAGGTCACGCTCACCAACGACGAGACGGGCGTGACGAAGAATCAGTCGGTGATCATCAAGGCGGGGGCGTATCGGACCGTCATGCTGGACATGCGGAAGAAGTGACGGGGGCTCAATCCGCGCTGCCGGCGTCGAGCCCGGCGGCCGTGCTGGACGTTCCGGACTTCACGCAGACCCACCGCGTGGGGTGACACTCGTAGCCGTCGACGCAGTCGTCCGGACCGCGGCAGGGGTACGTCATTCCGTCGACGTCGTAGTCCGCGAGGCAGGCACAGAGAAGCGGGAGCAGCAGGATGAGGAGCGCGCGCCTCATGGGGAGTCGGATGCTATCAGATCGTAGACCATCCAGGCTGCCATTCCGGTGATCGCGGCGGTGCCGACCCCGAGCAGCACTGCGCCCGAAGTAGCGCGGAGGTTTACGTCGGACTCTCAATCGAAGGCCTCACGCTGCGTGAGCGCCCCTTCGCGGGACATCAGATCCTTCTGTGCACCGACCGCCAGCACCCGGAGCGCCACGCCGCCTGCGATCGCGGCCGCGCCCGCGCCCGCGCCGACCCATGCCCACCCGGAGATACCGTGCGGAGACCCGGCGCCCGTGTCGAACATCTGCGAGAGCGCGAGCCGCACGCCCTCGTCCGAGTCGTCGGCCTCGTACCGCTGCGCGTCCTCACCGGAGGCGCCGACGCTCCGCAGATTGATGCGGCCCTGATTGAGGCCGGCCACCACCACGACCACCGCGCCGGCCTCGGCGCCGAGCTCGAGGACGCGGGAGGCGAGGGCGGGGCCCAGCGGCTTGGCGGCGGGTTGGCGGCGGAGCGCGGCCGAGATGTCCGAGGTGAGGAGAAACTTCGCCTCCTGCGGGCCCAGATTGGAGGTCGTGACCCAGGCGTCGGCGGCGAAGTAGCCGCTCTCGGTCACCTCGACGCGGTGGCTCCCGGGCCGGACGTCGAGCTCGAGCGGAGTCACGCCGACCTTGGCGCCGTCGAGGCGAACGTCCGCACCCGGTGGAACGGTGGTCACCGACAGCTTGGTGTCGGACGCGGGCGTGGCAGACTTCAGCCGCTCGATGAGCTCGGGCGGCCAGGTGGGCGGGCCTTCGGCGCCGTACCGAGTGGCGTACTCGAGGATGCGCTCCGTGATGTGCTCGTCGTTGCGGAGCGCGTAGGCGAGGGCGACGCCGAGCGCGAGCCGCTCCTTGTCCAGCTCGACCGACTCCTCGAGGCCGAGCACCGGCGCGAGCAGCTCGGTCGCCTTGGCGTAGCCGGCCTGGGCCTGGTCGAGCTCGAAGTTGCGGAGCGCTCGCTGCGCCTTTCTCAGCGCCCGCTGCGCGCTCTTCAAGGTGTGGGTGGGCCGCTCCGGCTCGACCGAGGCGAACAGGCGACGTTCGATGGTCTCGTCGATCGACGTGAGACCGGTGCGCTCGGCGAGGGCGGAGCGCACGCGCGATCGAAGGGCTTCGGCGTTCGGACCGTCCGGCTTCAAGCCGATGGTGGCGACCGCCACCCGGATCGGCTCGGCGCGCGCTTCCGGCGCGATCGACGCGATCAGCGAGACCGAGAGGAGGACCCGCCGCACGACCCGGACGCTAACACGGCACGGCTACCCGATTGGATCCTCGATCGCCTTTCCCGTGGCGTCCTTCACCAGGATTGCGCGAAACCCGTGAGCCTCCGCATAGGCGCGCGCCTCCACCGCGGGAATGACGACCGCCCGCTCGCCCCGGCGGCGGCGACGTGCCGCCTCGTCCGCGAGCTCGGGCGGTACCACGACACCCCGGCGGCGGGGCGCCTCCGCCGTCGAGCCGATCAGAGCCCCCACGTCGATCGCCAGGCCGACCGCGGGCTCGTCCCGACCAAAACGTCGGAGCAGCCCATCGTAGCGGCCGCCGCTCATCACCGCGTCGGACGCGCCCTCCACGTATCCTGCGAAGAACGGTCCGGTGTAGTAGTCGAGGCTTCGGCGCTCCCCCAGATCGAAGGTGAGCGAGACCTCCGGGTGAGCGTTCGCCAACGACGCCGCCAGCGCCTCCAGCTCGTCGAGCGCCGCCGCCACCGCCTTGGGCGCGCCCGCCAGCAGGCGCCGCGCCCGGGGAAAGATCCGGGCGTCCCCGTACAGATCGACCAAGACCTCGAGCCGCGGCGCCAGCGCTCGCACGCGCGCCGCGTCCTTGCTCGCCAGCGCACGACCGATCTCGATCGGATCCGCGGTGCCGTCGAGCAGCGCCTCCGCGATCGCCGAGTGGCCGAGGTCGATCGTCACGCGCCGCCCGACCGCGCGGAAGCACTCGGCGCCGATGGAGAGCACCTCCAGATCCGCCTCCGGACCTCGTGCACCGATCAGCTCGATCCCGGACTGGAAGAGCTCGCGGGCGGACATCCCCCGGCCCAGCGGGTCCGAGGCGCGCGCGATCACCCCCTGATAGGCGATCCGCAGGGGCCGCGGCGCGCTCCCCATCCGGGCCGCCACCATGCGCGCGACCTGCGCCGTGAAGTCGGGCCGGAGGACCGAGACCTCGCCCGTGGACGGATCCACCAAACGGAACGCCGACCGACGAGCGCTGTCGCCCAGGCCCACCTCGAGCGTCTCGAGCAGCTCGACCATCGGCGTCAGGACCTGCTGGTAGCCGTACAGATCGAAGACGTAGGCGAGCGCGTCCTGATGCGTGCGAAGGGCGTGCGCGGTGCGGGGCGGATGGTCGACGACGCCCTCGGGGAGGCGAACGTTATTTCGCGAACGCCCCTTTTGTGAGGGAGACTGTGCTTCGGCGTTGCCCATGGAGTCCGAGGAGCGATGTACCTCCTGAGGCGTCTCTTGCAAACGATCCTGCTGCTCGGGTGCCTCTCGGTCGGCCTTTTCTTCCTCTTTCACCTCATGCCGGGCGACACCGAGGAGGAGCTCCTCGGCCAGAACCCCGCGCTCACCGCGGAGGAGGCGGCGCGAATCCGCAGCCTCCGGGGGCTCGATCGTCCCATCCTCGACCGCTACGCCTGCTGGGTGATCGGCCGTCGCAAGTCGGCTTGCACCTGGTGGCCCTCCGGCGGGCTGGTGGCGGGCGATCTCGGCTTCTCCTCGGTCCATCACCTCCCGGTGACCGCGGTGGTGGCGGAGCGGCTGCCCAACACGCTGCGACTGATGGTCCCGGCCCTGATCTTCGGCCTCCTCCTCGCGATCCCGCTGGGCGTGACCGCGGCGGTGCGAAAGGATCGATTCGCCGATCGCGTGATCAACGCGTTCACGTTCGTGGGCACGGCCGCGCCGGTGCACTGGGTCGCGCTCCTGTTCGTGCTGCTCTTCGCGATCGAGCTCCGGTGGCTCCCGACCGGAGGCATCCACGCGATCGGCGACCCGTCGCTCCGATCGACGATCGTCCATCTGCTCCTGCCCGTCGGCGTGTCCGCGATCTTCTTCGCGGGCCGCTGGGCGCGCCATCTTCGCTCCGCGATGCTCGAGGTCCTCTCGTCGGAGTTCATCGACGCGGCCCGCTCGAAGGGGCTCCCAGAGCGAACGGTGGTGTATCGCCACGCGCTCAAGAACGCACTCCTGCCGTTGATCACGGAGGTCACCCAGACGCTGCCCGCGCTCTTCTCCGGCACGCTGGTGATCGAGCGGATCTTCTCGTATCCGGGGATCGGGCTGCTCATCTTCGAGAGCGTGGAGCGGGACGATCACCTGGTGGCGGTGGTGGTGGTCTTGATCTCGGCGGCGCTGACAGCCGCCGGAATGCTGGTCGCCGACCTCGCATACTACGCGGCCGACCCGAGGACCCGGTGATGACGAAGCCGGCGGTGATCTTCCTGGTGGTGGTGGCGGTCCTCTGCTTCGGCGCCCCGCTGGCCGGGCTCGACGCCTACCACCTGGATCCGAACGCGCTCTACGCACCGCCCTCGACGGCGCACTGGCTCGGCACGGACGCCGACGGCCGCGACTTCCTGGCGCGCCTTCTCTACGGCGGGCGCGTCTCCCTTCTGGTCGCCGTGATCACGGCCGCCGCCGCGGTCTCGCTGGGCGCGTCCGTCGGCCTGGTGGCCGGTTACTTCGGCGGCGCCGTCGACGCCGTGATCATGCGCGTGATCGAGGCGAACCTCTCGATCCCCAAGCTGCCGCTCATGCTGCTGATCGCCGCGCTCGATCTGCGGCGGTTCTTCCCCCCGAAGAGCGAGCTCGGCTCGATCGCCACGGTCGCGATCGTGGTGGCGCTGTTCGGGTGGACGACGGCCGCTCGGCTGGCCCGCGCCGCGACGCGCTCGCTGCGCCAGCAAGACTTCGTGGTCGCCGCCCGCGCGCTGGGCTTCTCGACGCTCCGCATCCTGCGCCACCACGTGCTCCCCTCCGCCGCCGCGCCCTTGATCGTCGCCACCACGCTCTCCCTCGGCGAGATCGTCCTCTACGAGAGCGTGCTCTCCTTCCTGGGCCTCGGCGTCCAGCCTCCCGTCCCCTCGTGGGGCGCCATGCTCGCGCGCGGCCTGGTCGACCTCTCCCGCGCCCCCCGCCTGATCGTGCTCCCCGGCCTCCTCACGTTCGCCGTCGTGGTCGCCTTTCAGCTCGCCGGCGACGGCCTCCGGGACGCGCTCGATCCCCGCACGAGTTGACATTTCTCCCCCCGCCGTCGTTCACCTCCACGGTCATCGCCGACACCGAGATCAAGAAGACGCAGGTCGATCTCCTCGGCCTGATGGAGGTCCTGGGCAAGAACCTCTACTCGACGCCCACCGTGGCGATCCGAGAGCTCGTGCAGAACGCGCACGACGCGTGCGTCCGCCGCAGCCTCGAGGATCCCTCCACGCCCGACCTTTCCATCGTCGTCGCCCCCCGCGGCCAGCGCATCATCATCGTCGAGGACACGGGCGCCGGCCTCACCAAGGATGAGATCGAGCGCTACCTCGCCACCGTCGGCGCCGGCTACACGCGCCGACTCCGCGAGCAACCGTCGGCCCCGAAAGAGGCGGGGCATCCCGGCTCTCAACTCATTGGTCAATTCGGGCTGGGATTCCTGACGGCGTTCATCGTCAGCGAGCGCGTCGACGTCTACACCACCTCGTACCGGGCTCCCGGCGAGGGCTGGCACTTCTCCAGCAAGACCGGCGAGCAATACACGCTCACGCCCATCGATCCCCGCCCCGTCGGCATGCGCGTCGAGCTCGTGCTCTCGCCGCGGTTCACGGACCTCGCCGACGAGGAGGTCCTGGCCCGCCTGCTCGAGCACTACTGTATGTTGCTGCCCATTTCGATCTACGCCGACGAGGCGCGCACCGAATGTGTGAACCCGGCGCCGCCGCCCTGGCGCGTCCCCGATCTCTCCCCGCTGCGCCGCCGCAAGCTCTCGCTCGAGCTGGCGCAGCGCTTCGAGAGCTTCTTCGAGCCGCTCTGCACCTTCGATTCTCGAAGGCGGCCCGGCCGAGGGTCTGCTCTGGATCCAGGACGGCTCCACGTTCGCGACCTCCGACAACCGCAACGTCGCCGTGTTCGTCCGCGGGATGATGGTGAGCCGAGACGAGCGCGAGCTCCTCCCCACCTGGGCCGGCTTCGCAGGCGGTGTGGTCGAGTCCGATGCGCTCTCGCCGACGGCGAGCCGGGAGGATCTCCAGAAGGACGAGGTCTATCGGGCCGTCGCCGCTCAGGTGCAGCGCACGCTCGTCGACGGCCTCTCCCGCGCGGCCCAGGACGAGCCTGAGACCTGGAACCGCGTCCTCATGCGCCACAACGAGGCGCTCCTCGGTGCGGCCCTCTGCGATCTCTCGCTGTTCGATCTCCTCCAGGACGAGCTCACCGTCCCCACCTCGGAGGGCGAGCTGACGATGCCGCAGATCGCGCGTCGCTCGGGCGATCGGATCTTCGTCTCGATCGGCGAGAAGGGCAGCTTCGAGGAGACGCTCTTCCGTGCGCTCTCCAAGCCGGTGGTGCTCGGCACGCGGTACGCCGCCTTCCCCTTCGCGGTGCGCTGGGGCGAGCGGCGCGACCTCCCCGTGATCCGGCTCGGCACGCCCGAGGGCAACCGCGCCCTCTTCACGCGCGCCGAGGTCGATCCGGAGGAGCGCGCGCTCCTCGAGCGCCTCCTCGTCGACGGCGAGCAGGAGCTGGTGCCGAGCGTGTTCGAGCCGGCCTCGCTCCCGCTGGTGCTGATGCCGGATCGCGAGGCGATGCTGAAGGCGCGGCTCGAGGCCGACGAGGCCGACCGTCGAATCGGGGCCGCGGTCCTGGGCTTGGCCCGCCTGTACACCGACACGATCGAGTCGCGCGCCGAGGCGCGCCTGTACGTCAACGTCGGCTCACCGGTGATCCGGAAGCTGCTCTCGGCCCCGGAGCCGAAGCGCACCGCGGCCGGCGGGCTCCTGCGCGGGCTCGCCGGTCTGATGGCCAGCCACTCGGACGAGGCGAGCGCCGAGCAGCTCGCCGATACGCTGGCCCGCTTCATGACCAGCGTCGAGCAGCTCCTGGAGCCGTGATGGACATCTGGGAGTGGATCGAGCGCGTCCAGGACGAGCTCTACGAGAACGGGCAGGACCGCCTGGCCGAGCTGATCGAGCAGGTCCCTGAGCACGTCTGCGACAACGAGCACGCGCTGGTCGACAGCCTCGTCCCCGAGGCGATCGCGCTGGCCCGCGCGGGTAAGAGCGAGTGGCTCGAGCTCTTCTTCCGCCACTGGAACCTGCAGAGCCGCATCCTGCACCGCCATCAGGTGAAGGACTGGCTCGCCGAGGCGGTCGATCTGATCGACTTCGCCAACCGGGAGACCACGCGCCGCTGCCCGCAGAGCATCTGCGTCACGCAGGATCTCGCCAACTGCTACGCGAACGCCGACGGCCCCGCGTACGTGGCCGAGCGGCTGGCGGTGGCCGACGAGACGCTGGCGCGGATCGATCCGAGCTGGCCCTGCTTCACCTGCATCTCCAGCGAGTATGCCTCGGCGTTGGTCGACGACGGTCGCCCCGAGGAGGCGCTCGTCTTCCTCCGCAAGCAGCTCGGGCGTCTCAGGCGCGCGGGCGTCGACGAGGACTTCCGCGGGACCATGGTCGAGGCGTTGATCCGCGCCGGCCGCCTGGAGGAGGCCCTCGAGATCAACATGGGATCCGACAGCCCCGAGCAGGGCGGTGCGTTCGAGGAGAGCAAGGCGATCGATCAGGCGCGCATCCTGGCGCGGCTGGGACGCTTCGAGGAGGCTCGCGCGCACATTCCGTCCTACGAGGAGGTCGCCCGTACGCACTCGAGCTTCCTCGGCTGGGCGGACGCCGCCTTCCTGCTGGCGGACATCGGGGTCATCGACAACGACGCGGCGCTCGACGCACAGCTCGGGGCCCTCTCCGCCGAGCTGGCGGCGAACGGGGTGGCCCGCCAAGCGTTCGAGATCGCGGTGCTCCGCGCCAAGCTCGCGTCCGCCCGCGGTGAGGGCGAGGCCGAGGCGATCGCCGCCGCCCGCGCGCTGCTCCCGCTGCTCGCGAAGCCGCTGGACGCGCCCGAGAAGCTCGCGGCGTTGGAGGCGAAGATCTGATAGGGTCCCGTCCCTCAATGGCGAACGTCGTCGTGGTCGGCGCCCAGTGGGGCGACGAGGGCAAGGGCAAGGTCGTCGACCTGGTACAGCGCCCGCGCCGAGTGGGTGGTGCGCTATCAGGGCGGCAACAACGCGGGCCACACGCTGGTGGTCGACGGCGAGAAGACGATCCTGCACCTGGTGCCGAGCGGGCATCCTCCACGCGGGCACGCACGTGCGTGATCGGCAACGGCGTGGTGGTCGATCCCAAGATCGCTGCTGGAGGAGCTCGACGCGCTGGAGCAGGCGCGGCGTCCGCACCGAGGGCCGGCTCTTCGTCTCCTACGGCGCGCACCTGATCATGCCGTACCACCGGCGTCTCGACCTGGCCCGCGAGGAGCGCCGCGGCGTCGACAAGATCGGCACCACCGGCCGCGGCATCGGCCCGGCCTACGAGGACAAGATCGGCCGCCGCGGCGTGCGCGTCGCCGATCTCTCCGACCGCGAGCGCGTGGTCGGCGCTGGTCGAGGAACCGCTTGCTCGAGCTGCAACGCCATCCTGGCGGCGCTCGGCGATCGCGAGCCCTACGGCTCGCGCGAGGTCGACGAGATCGTCGACGAACTACCTCGAGCTTCGGCGAGCGGCTTCGCCCGTACGTGGCGAACGTGGCGCCAGCGCCTCGCCGACGCCGTCGCCGCCGGCGAGAAGATCCTCTTCGAGGGCGCGCAGGGCGCGCTGCTCGACATCGACCACGGCACCTATCCGTACGTCACCTCGTCCAACACGCGTCGCCGCCAACGCGGCCACCGGCTGCCGGCCTCGGCCCCGACGACCTCGCACAACGTGGTCGGCATCATGAAGGCGTACACCACGCGCGTCGGGCGCGGGCCCTTCCCCACGGAGCTCGACCGACGCGCTGGGCGAGCGGCTGCGCGAGGTAGGCGCGAGTTCGGCGCCACCACCGGGCGCCCGCGCCGCTGCGGCTGGCTGGATCTGGTGGCGCTGCGCTACGCGGTGCGCGGTCTCGGGCTATCAAGCGGCTCGCGATCACCAAGCTGGACGTGCTCGCCGGAATCCCGAAGCTCCAGCTCTGCACCTCGTACCAGCTCGACGGGGAGCGCCTCACGACCCTGCCGGACAACGCGCACGACGTCGTCCGCGTCACCCCGATCTACGAGGAGATGGACGGCTTCGACGCCATCGGCGCCTGCCGCAGCCTGGACGATCTCCCGCCCGCGGCCCGCCGCTACATCGATCGGATCGCGAAAGACCTCGGTTGTCGCGTCGCGCTGGTCTCGGTCGGCCCGGGGCGCGGCGAAGACATTGAGCTGCTCGACCCGTTCCTGTAGACGGGTCCTCATGCCGTACGATCCGTCGCGCATCGAGCCCGAGTGGCAGCGGTGGTGGGAGGCGCACCAGACGTTCGTCGCCTCCGAAGACTTCACCCGGCCGAAGTTCTACGCGCTCGACATGTTCCCGTATCCCTCCGGCAAGGGCCTCCACGTGGGGCACCCGGCCAGCTACATCGCGGCCGACATCGTCTCCCGCAAGCGTCGCGCCGAGGGCTTCAACGTCCTCCACCCGATGGGCTACGACGCCTTCGGGCTCCCCGCGGAGCAGAAGGCGATCGAGGAGGGCATCCCGCCCCAGAAGTCGACCGACGAGGCGATCGAGAACTTCCGCCGCCAGCTGAAGATGTGCGGCTTCTCCTACGACTGGACCCGCGAGGTCGCGACGCACCAGCCGAGCTACTACAAGTGGACGCAGTGGATCTTCGGCGAGCTGTATCGCCGCGGGCTGGCCTACGAGGAGGACGCCTTCGTCAACTGGTGTCCGGCCCTCGGCACCGTCCTCGCGAACGACGAGGTCATCGACGGCAAGAGCGAGCGCGGCAACCACCCGGTCGAGCGCAAGCGCATGCGGCAGTGGATGATCAAGATGACGGACTACGCCGAGCCGCTGCTCGAGGGTCTGGAGCGGATCGACTGGCCCGAGAGCACCAAGCTGGGCCAGCGCGAGCGCATCGGCCGCAGCGAGGGCGCGCTGATCGGGTTCCCGATCCAGGGCACCGATCAGAAGCTCGAGGTCTTCACCACGCGGCCCGACACGCTCTGGGGCGCCACCTACATGGTGATGGCGCCGGAGCACCCGCTGGTCCGCGAGATCGCGGTGCATCGCGAGGCTGTCGACGCCTACCAGCGGCGCACCGCCGCCATGAGCGAGATCGATCGCCAGACGACCCGCGAGAAGACCGGCGTCGACACCGGTGCCCGCGCGGTCAACCCCGTAACCCAGAAGCTGATCCCGATCTGGATCGCCGACTACGTGATCTACGGCTACGGCACCGGCGCGATCATGGCGGTGCCCGCCCACGACACCCGCGACTGGGAGTTCGCCAAGACCTTCGACCTCCCGATCGTCGAGGTCATCAGCGGCGGACGTCCCAGGAGGAGTGCCACACCGGCGAGGGCCGGATGGTCGGCTCGGGCGCGTTCGACGGCACGCCCACCGCGAACGGCCAGGCGGTGAAGCGCGTGACCGCCTACCTCGAGGAGAAGGGGCTCGGCCGCGGCACCGTGACCTACAAGCTGCGGGACTGGACCTTCGCCCGCCAGCGCTACTGGGGCGAGCCGATCCCGATCCTCAAGCACACCGACGGGCGGGTGAAGCGCCCGCTCGAGGTCTCGGAGCTCCCGCTGACGCTGCCGGTGGTGGACGACTACGCGCCGACGGGCACCGGTGAGTCGCCGCTGTCCCGCGCCGCCGGCTGGGTGACGGTCGTCGAAAACGGGGAGACGCTCCACCGCGAGACGCAGACGATGCCCGGATCGGCCGGCTCCAGCTGGTACTTCCTCCGCTACTGCGATCCGCACAACGACGCCGAGCTCTGCGCCCGCGACAAGAGCGACTATTGGATGCCGGTCGATCTGTACGTGGGCGGCCCCGAGCACACGGTCGGCCACCTGATGTACGCGCGCATGTGGCAGCGCTTCCTCGCCTCGATCGGCGTGGTCCGCGACGAGGAGCCGTTCAGCAAGCTTCGCCATCAGGGGATGATCCAGGCGTTCACGTACTACGACGGCAAGCGCGTGGTCCCCTGGGACGACGTCGAGGAGCGGGCAGGCAAGTTCTACAAGCGCGGCACCGACACCGAGCTCGAGGCCAAGATCGAGAAGATGTCGAAGCGCAAGAAGAACGTGGTCAACCCGGACGAGGTGATCCGCGAGTACGGCGCCGACGCCATGCGCGTCTACCTCTGCTTCCTCGGCCCCTTCGATCAAGACAAGCCGTGGGCCCCCCAGGGCATCAAGGCGCAGCGCGACTTCCTGAGCCGCGTCTGGCGCCTCTTCTTCGAGGGCGACGACGACACCTGCCGCGTCACCGACAGCGAGCCGACCGAGGCCCAGCTCAAGGTGGTGCACAAGGCGATCAAGAAGGTCTCGACCGACATCGAGAAGCTCGCGCTCAACACCGCGATCTCGGCGCTGCACGTGGCCACCAACGAGCTCCGCCGGCTCGAGACCACGTCCAGGAAGGCGCTGGCGCCCCTGGTCCAGCTGCTCCAGCCCTTCGCGCCCCACCTGGCCGAGGAGCTGTGGGCCCACGCCATCGGCGAGGGCGAGGGCATCAGCTTCGTCGCCTGGCCGGCGTGGGACGACCGCTACGCCGAGGACGACCTGATCGCGATGGGCGTGCAGGTGATGGGCAAGACGCGCGGAGAGATCCAGATCGCGCCCGACGCAGACGAGGCCGCCGCCGTCGCCGCCGCCCAGGCCTCCGACGCGGCCCGCCACCTCGAGGGCAAGCAGATCGTCAAGGTCATCTACAAGCCCGGCAAGATCCTCAACCTGATCGTGAAATGAGGCGCCTCGCCTGAGACCCACCCTCCGCGAAGAAGCGCGCGCGCTTCTCTCCCTCGGCGTGCCGATGATGGTGGCCCAAGGCGGCCTCATGACCATGGGGCTGGTCGACAGCTTCATCGTCGGCCGTGTCAGCGCGCGCGACATGGGCGCCGTCGCGCTCGGCAACGGCGTCGCGGGCGTGCTGACGGTGCTGGGCGTCGGGCTGGCGATGGGCATCGAGCCCCTGGTGTCGCAGGCCCACGGCGCCGGAGAGACCGAGGGCGCGCGCCGCTGGCTGTGGCAGGGCGTGTGGCTCTCGGCGATCGTGGCGCTGCCCCTGGCGATCACGATGATCGCGGTGACCAGGCTGTTCGCGCCGTTCGGCGTCCCTCACGCCATCGACACCACCACCACGGCGTATCTGTGGGCCCGCCTGCCCGGGGTCGGCTTCAACACCATCTACACCGCCTGCCGGTCCTATCTGAGCAGCATCGGCCGTACGCGTCCGATCCTCGTCGCGGTGATCTCGGCGAACCTCCTCAACGCGATCGCCGACTCCGTCCTCGTGTTCTCCTTCGGACTGGGCGCCGTCGGCGTCGGGGTCGCCACCTCGATCTGCTGGATGCTGATGTCGGCGATCGCGCTGGTCTCGGTCTTCGCGCCCGAGGCCCGCGTGCGGAGGGGCTTCCAGGTGGTACGCCCGCACGCCGCCGATCTCCTCAAGGTGCTGCGCCTCGGCTATCCGGTGGGTCTCCAGCTCGCGGTCGAGGTCGGGATCTTCGCGCTGGTCTCGCTCATGATCGCGCGGTTCGGCGAGACCGCCCTGGCCGGGCACCAGATCGCGATCACCTTGGCCTCGGCGACGTTCATGTGCGCGGTCGGGATCGCGGTCGCGTCGACCGCCCGCGTCGGTCACCACGTCGGCGCGGGCCGCTCCGAGCTGGCGCGCCGGACCGGGCTCCTCGCCATGGGCATGGGCGGCGCGTTCATGGCGCTGGGCGGAGTGGTGTTCATCCTCTTCGGCGAGGCGCTCGGGCGCCTGTTCGCGCCCACGGATCCGGTGGCCGCCCACTACGGTGCGACCCTCCTCCGGATCGCCGCCGTGTTCTCGATCTCGGACGGGATCCAGGTGGTCGCCGCAGGGGCGCTGCGGGGCGCGGGCGACACGAAGTGGCCGTTCTATGCGAACCTCCTCTCCCACTGGTTGATCGGTCTTCCGCTGCTGCTGCTCCTCGGCCACGTCCTCGGCATGGGACCGGCAGGCTACTGGTGGGGCCTGACCGCCGGTCTCAGCATCGTGGCCGCGATCCTGTCCGTCCGCTTCGTCCGCCTCTCGTCGCGACCCATCGCGCGGGTGTGATCAGACCGACGTGATCGCGGCGACCCTCGGACGATCGACCGAACAGAACCGGTGCCCATGCGTCGTAGGACACCGAGTCGAAATGCGGACACTGGGACTTGCTCTGCTCATCGGCGCGGTCGCGCTCGCGGCCGGCTGCACGGATCATCGCCGCGGCGGCGGTACCGTCATCAAGCCCAAGCCGAAGGACGCGGGCACCACCGACGGTGGGTCCATCCTTCCGCCGGGATGCGAGGACAATCCGAACGGCTGCGTCGCCCACCAGCTCCTCGCGGGTGACTGCACCTGCCAGGCGGCGTGCGAGGTCGACTATGCCTGGAGCGGCACGGCCTGCGATCCGCTGGCGACGCCGGACTCCGGGATGGAGGCGCCCGACGGCGGGATGGAGACGCCCGACGGCGGCGGCCCCGAGACCGACAGCGGCACGCCCGGCAACCCCGACACCGGCACCGTCGACACCGGCACCCCCGACACCGGCACGCCCGACACCGGCGTCCCCGCCTGCGCCGTCAACTCCGATTGTCCCGGCGCCTCACCCGCGTGCATCGACACGGCGACGCTCGAGTACTGCAACGGGCGCCAGGGCTGCACCTGCTTCGCGTCGTGCGATCCGTACGCGACCGCCAGCAGCTGCGGCGCGGGCGTGTGCACCTGGCTGGGCGTCGATCCGAACGGTCCGCTCGGGCTCTGCCTGAACGATCAGGGCGGCGGGACCCAGGGCCAGAGCTGCAACACGCAGTACGACGCCCAGGGGAACGTGACCGCGGACTCCTGCAACCGTACCCGCAATGCGATCTGCTGGGGCGCGTCGCCGGCCAGCCCGGTCGGCGTCTGCACCACCATCTGCGGCACCGGCAACCCGGGTCTGTGCACGTCCTTCGGCAACTACACCTGCGACGATCTGGGCACGCCCTCCAACGGCTACGGCGTCTGCCTCCAGCCGCCGCCCAACTACACGGACATCGGCAACGCGTGCACCGCGCCCAACACCTGTCAGGGCAACCTGTGCTCCCAGACGCTGGCGGGCTCGTGCAGCGCCTCCTGCGGCGGCCTGGGGAACTGCCCGGTGGGGAGCTACTGCCTGGATCTGCCGGGCGAAGGCCTCGCCTGCGCCGAGGGCTGTACGCACGACGGGACCACCGGGGACGACACGTTCTGCAGCAACCGGAACCCCAATACGGTCTGCGAGAACCTCGGCAGCACCACCCCGATCGGCATCTGCATCCCCGCCTGTGCCGACGACACGCAGTGCAACGGCGGAACCTGCAACAACGGCCACTGTCAGTAGGCGAGGAGCGCGAGCAGCGCCAGCCCGATCAGCCCGAACTTGAGGGCGTAGTAGACCGGGCGGCTCCTCTTCTTGAGCCGCTTCGCGATCAGCCGCACTCGATAGAAGCCGCCGAACAGCACGTTGATGAAGCCGATCTTCTCCTCCGGCGTGTTGCGCGTCTGCGCGCCGGCGATGAAGGTACGGCCGAACCAGCGCGTGATCGACTCCATCCAGGCCCAGCGCATCGGGCGAGCCACGTCGCAGAAGAGGATCAGCCGGTCGACGTCGGTGTGGTTGTGCGCGTAGTGGAGGAACGTCTCGTCGAAGAGCACGGCGTCGCCGTCCCGCCAGCTGTACGGCTGGCCGTCGACGAAGATCGCGCAGCGCTCGTCGTTCGGCGTGATCAATCCCAGGTGATAGCGCAGCGACCCGGCGTAGGGATCGCGGTGCGTCATCAGCCGGCTGCCGGCGGGGAGGAACGCGAACATCGCCGCGTTGAGGCCGGGGACGTCCTGTAGCAGCGACACGGTGCGCGGGCAGTGCTCGACGGCCGAGGGAAGAAAGTCGCCGTACCACTTGAGGTGGAACCGCTTCCAGCCGCGGCGGAAGAAGCTGTTGAACGCGACGTCGTCGTACTTGTCCGAGGCGCGGACGCGCTGCGCGGTCAGCAGCGCCTCGGCTTCGCTGCGGATGGCGCGCCAGCGATCGGCGAGCGAGCGGAGCTGCGGGAGATCGGTGACGTCGAGATACGGGCGATTGGGGACGCCGGAGAACAGATAGATGAGGCAGTTGATCGGCGCCATGAAGGTCGAGTGGTCGGTGAGCTGGCGACCGATCCCGTGGCGGAGGCGGCCGCGGAAGTGGACGTAGAGGGTCGAGGCGAGGAACAGCGCGACCACGCCGTAGCGGAGGAGCACCCACTCCACGGGCGGGAGCCTGGAGAGGGGACAGAGGCCGGTCAAGCCGCCGCTCGGGCCGAGACCCCCCTGTTACCCACCTCCCGAACGATCTGTGGTCTCGAGGCAACAAAATCCTACATTAGACGACAATCCGACGGGATGGGAACGAACCTGGACGCGGTACGGATCCGCGAGGCGCAGCGATCGGACGGGCTCCAGGGGGCGGAGCGGATCGGCGAGGTCGAGCCTGAGGCGCTCCGGATCGCCCGCGGTCTCGAGGAGAGCGGCGCCCCCACGCCGGGTACCAAGCCGTCGCCGCCCGGCGCGCTCCAGCGGCTGCTCCAGTCGGGCACGCGCGCGGTGGTCGGCGTGGGCCTGGCGCTGATGGTCGGGCTAGGGGGGATGGGCTGCGCCACCCAGGGGAAGGCGCAGCAGTCGATCGATCCGGTCCAGTGCCAGCGCAACACGGCGTGGGCCGCCTCGATCGGGTCCCAGATCGGCCGGCAGATCGATCCGCAGCGCGGCGGCGTCCTCGGCGGTGCGCTGGCGGCGCTGCTCGAGCGCGCGGTCGGGTGCAGCACGGCGTCACAGATGACGTCCTCGCCGCAGATCAAGCAGCTCAACCACGACATCGAGGAGGCGCTGGCGCTCGACTCGGCGAAGTTCGGATCGGGCGCGACGCTGACCGACCCGATGAAGCAGATCCTCGACGACGTCGTCGGCGAGCTCGCCGATCGCTATCCGAACGCGAGGATCCTAGTGGTCGCCCATGCCGACGTGGCGGGGAACGTCGCGCTGATGAACCGCGGGCTGTCGCGGGAGCGGGCGAACGCGGTCGTCGCCTACCTTCGCGACGCGGGGGTGAAGCAGGCGATCGACACGCAGGCCGCCGGCGACACCGAGGGCAAGAACCGGCTCGAGCTGGTCGTGGTGGAGCAGCCCACGAGCGCAAGCCAGGCGGACAATCCGTTCGGCATCCCAGGCCTGAGGATCCACTTCGGCAACGGCGGCATCAGCGGCAACGGCCAGGGGAACGTGGGCGGTCACGGCACGCCCAACGTCAACTTCCCCGGCGGCGCCAACCAGAACGGGGTCGGCAACGGCCCGCAGCGCCAGTCGCCCGGACCAGGCACCAGCGGCTGGAACGGTCACTAGCCATGCGGGGCCTCGTCGTCGCGTCGGTGCTGCTCGCCTTCCCGTCGCTCGCCCAGGCGCAGCTCTGGCAGCAGCACAACATGAACATCACGCCGCTGTGCGGCCAGCAGGGGACGTACTTCGAGTGGACGCTCGAGTACGAGATGAGCACCTCCGAGGTGCTCTGCATGAACGGTTGCGACACCACCGCGTGGATCGACGTCTGGGACTACAACGCGAGCGGCGCCGACACGCTCCTCTGCTCGGTCAACGTCTTCGTCTCCTCGGACTGGGACGGCACCGGTGCGTGCTTCACTCCGGTCCTCTACGGTGAGGGCGCGTTCGCGTGCGATCTGACGCCGTTCTACGGCGGCGCGGAGGGCAATGAGCTCGAGCTCTACTACGTGATGGAGCCCGAGATCCCCGGCCTGTGTGGCAACCCGTTCTGGAGCAGCCAGACCCTCAGCCTGCCCGCCTGCGGCTCGGGCAGCGGCACCAACGGCGCCGCGATCACCTGCGGTACCGGGAGCTGCAACTCGGCGCCCAACCCGCTGCCTGACGACGCCACCGCCTACGTGTCCTGGGACCCGTGCTCGGGCGGGTCGTTCTCGTGGACCGCCAGCGCCGAGTTCGAGCTCAACCACGATCGCGCCTGCGTCGGCGGACAGGCGACCGCCGGCGCCACGGGCGGTTGCACGGGCGGGACCGAGCTGACCGGCGCCGGGACCTGGAACGGCATCGCCACCGGGCTCCTCGAGATCACGCTCGCGACCGACGTCTCGGTGGCGTCCGCCGGGATCACCTCGCTCAGCGCCACCTGCATGGCCGGCACCACCGCCGAGGTGATCTGCCAGGGCACCAGCTGCATCACCTCGCCCAACCCGCTCCCCAACGACGCGACCGCCTCCACCCGGTGGGAATCCGTGCGGCGGCCAGGCCTTCTCGTGGACCGGCGCGGGCCAGCTGGAGGCGAACCGCGATCGCGTCTGCCTGGGCGGCATCGCCAACGCCGCCGGCTGCGCGGGAGGCGTGGAGCTCACCGGCACCGGGCCGTGGACCGGCAACGCGCCCGGCGCGATCGACGTCGGCCTGTTCACGGATGGCAGCGTCGCCAGCGCCGGGATCACCTCGCTGGTGGCGACCTGCGGCGGCACCGGCGGCGGCGCTGCGCGGATGATCTGCAGCGGCACGCTCTGCCACAGCGACCCCACCCCGCTCCCCGACGACGCCACGGCCGAGACGACGTGGGATCCGTGCAGCGGCGGCGCGTTCACGTGGGAGGCCCAGGGGGAGCTCGAGGACGGCTATGACCGGGTGTGCGTGGGCGGCGTCGCGGACGGCTCGGGCTGCTCGGCGGGCGACGAGCTCACCGGCGCCGGACCCTGGTCGGGCGCTGCGAGCGCGGCCGTGGTGGTGAGCCTCGCGACCGACGGCAGCGGCGGGAGCACGGGACTCACGCGCCTGTCCGCGACGTGCGACGGCCCCAGTCCGGCACACGCGTCGATCCGCTGCACCGGCACCGGCTGCGCGAGCGCGCCCGTACCGCTCCCCGACCTCGCCAGCGCGATGACCAGCTTCGATCCCTGTGCCGGCGGCCCGTTCACCTGGACCGCCGAGGGCCGTCTGGAGCCGGGCATCGACCGGGCGTGCGCCGGCGGGATCGCCACCGCGGGGGCCGACGGCGGATGCACCGCCGGCGACGAGCTCACCGGGGATGGCCCTTGGAGCGGTCGCTGGAACGGCGCGATGGTGCTCAGCCTGGCGACCGACGACTCGGTCGCGAGCGACGGCTTCACGCTCACGGCCGCCTGCGGCGATACCGGCGGCGCCGGCGCGGATCTGGTACCAGCGCAGCTCACGCTGCCGGCCTCGGCCAGGTCGGGCGAGACGATCGCGATCGCCTACATGCTCCGAAACCTGGGCGACGTTGCCGCCGGCCCGCACAGCAACCGCGTGTTCCTCTCGAAGGACGACCGGCTCGACGACGGCGACGAGCCGATCTGTCGCGATCGCGTGGACGCGGCGCCGATCGGGCCGCGAATGCGGAGCTTGGACTGTCCGATCCCGGCCGAGATCGCCCCGGGCACCTGGCGCGTGGTCCTGCTGGCGGACGCCGAGGACGAGATCTGGAGTCGGACGAGACGAACAACGAGGCCTGGCAGTCGATCTCGATCCTGGGCGGTACTCCGCTCCCGCGGGCCACCGCGGACGGGGGCGGGTGCCGCTGTCTCGCCCCGGGCCGGCCGCGCTGGGCTGGGGCGTCGGCGGTGATCCTCGGCGCGCTATTGATCCTCAGACGGCGTCGCCGCGCCGGCGGTGCGCGAGCTCGAGCGCGCGGGTGAACGGACCGCGGATCTTCCGGAAGTAGGGGAGGAACCGCACGAACTCGGGACGGAAGCCGTATTTGAATCGCCAGGTCCCGTAGTTCGGATCGCTCTCGATCGGCACCGGCCCCTGACAGCCGCCCAGGTCGTACCAGAGATGTCCCTGGTCGCGGAGCGTGCGCATCACCTCGAAGTGGAGGATCTGCGCGGCGCCCGGGATCTTCCGCTCCACGTGCGCCTTCGAGCGGGTCCCCAGCGCGTAGATGGGGACGCCGAGCATGTCGACGATCAACATGTTGGCGAAGTCCTCGCCGTACCGCTCCACGAAGATCACGGCGCGGCCCTGCTCGATGAGCGGACGGAGCCCGCTCCCGATCTGCGCCTTCGGCTGGTCGGGAGCGCCCTTGCGGGCGACCATCTCGAGGTAGGCCTCGGCGAACGGATCGAGCAGCGCGAGGTCGCGCGAGGCCTCCACGGTGGCACCGGCCTTGGTCGCCTTGCGAATGCGGTTGCGATACTCGGGCTTGAACGAGCCGAGGAGGGCGTCGTCGGGGCGATCGATCCGCATGAAGTAGGTGGTCTCGGTGCGGCCGAGCGCGCGGTAACCGGCGCTCTCGATCGTCTCCCGGAAGCGCGCGTGCTGCTCGAAGCCCTCGATGGTCGGCGTCGACGGGATCCGCAGCCGCAGCTCGGTCTCGACGGCGCCGCGGCGAAGGCAGAAGCGGTCGACCGCGTCGAGGAGCGCGCGCAGCTCCTCGGCCGAGTCGAACAGGAGAAAGTTGATCCGGCTGAGCGAGACGGGCGTGTACGGGATCCGCTGGAGGGCGATCGTCGCGCCGCCGATCAACTCGCCGTTCGCGTAGAGCCCGAGGTCGTGGTTGGTCCAGCCGGCCAGCGCATCCCAGAGCGGAACGATCGAGCGCGCCATCCGGTGAGCGAAGAGCAAACGATCCCAGGCGCCTCGATCGTCGACAGGCCGGGCGGTCAACATCAGCGGCTCGCGGGCACCCGGAAGAGAGGCCGGCGATCGTACTTCCGGATCAGGAAGACGCGATCCCCGACGAGCGCAAAACGTAGCAAGATCTTGTGCTCCATCAGGCGGCCGATCTCCCTCCAGCCGATCGTTCGATACAGCCAGAGGCCGGCGCGGTTGGCGGCGTATACGTAGCCGTAGGAGGCCTTGAAGCCGAGCTGATGCTGGCGCTCCTGGACGGCCCGCGCGAACAGATTCCCGAGGCCCCGGTGTTCCTCGGGCACGAAGTAGTCGAACGTGTAGACCTCGTCCGCGCGCGGGCGGATCGGGAGCCACCCGAGGTCGGGGTGGACGTGCGCCTCGGGATCGTCCGAGCCTCGGGTGAAGAAGACGTAGCCCGCGATCTCGCCGTCGAGCTCGGCGACCAGCCCCGACATGCCCTGGTCGAGCCGATCGGCCACATTCGAGATGCGCGCGGGCTCGGTCCTGGCGAGCATGACCTCGATGCGCTGCACGATGCCGCGGTCGAGGTCGAGCAGGCGAAAGCCGGTCGTCTCGCGGTCGCGATCCCGGAGACGGTTCTTGGACTCCGTCAGGTCGACGGCCAGCAGCACGATCTCCCGGTCACCGTCGACGAGGTACGTCTTGGCCCGCGCCCAGACGTAGCGCGCGCCCTCGCGCGGTCCCTTCTCGACCACCGCACCGAGCGCCTTCGAGAGCAGCGACACGGGCCCTCTGATAACACAGGAGCCGGGTCAGAGGGACGGACCGAGCGTCACCAGCTGGCCGCACGCCGCGCGCTCGTCGGCGCCGCGGGCGCGGCGGACCAGGCAGAGGTAGCCGGAGGCCATGAGGCGCGCCTGAAACGCCGCTACATCGGCCGGCGGCGAGGTGCCGAGCCCCTTGTCCCCGATCGGGTTCATCGGGAGCAGGTTGATCCGCACCTCGGTGGGAAAGTCCGCGAAGAGGCGGGCGATCGCGTCCGCGTGCTCGACCCGATCGTTGACGCCTTCGATCAGCGCCACCTCCACGAACAGCGCCGAGCCGCGGGCGCGACTGACGGCGGCGAAGGCGTCCCGGAGCGCGGCGACGTCGTGGCGGGCCGTGGGGATCAGCCGGCGGCGGACCACGTCGTCCGCGGCGTGGAGCGACCACGCGATCTGCGCCGGCCAGCCCTCGAGCTGAGCGACGGCCTTCGGCGTGGGCGCGACGGTGCTGACCGTGATGTGGCGGGGGCCGATGCGGAATCCGTCGACGAGGACATCGAGCGCCGTGCGGACGGCGGCCGCATTGTCGAGCGGCTCGCCCATCCCCATGAACACTACGTTCCGGATCGGCTGCTCGGCGGCCTGGAGCGCCACCCACAGCTGCGCCGCGATCTCGTGCGGCTCCAGGTTGCGGGCGAGCCCCATGGTGGCGGTGAGGCAGAACGTGCAGCCGCGTACGCACCCCACCTGCGTCGACACGCACAGCGTCGTGCGCGTGCGGCCGGGGATCAGCACCGACTCGATCCGGGCGCCGTCGGCGAGCGCCAGCAGCAGCTTGGTGGTGCCGTCGCCGGCGACGGCGCGCGCCTTCACCTCGGGGAGCGCGAGCTCGAGGTCGAAGAGCTTCGGCGGTCGCTCCCCGAGCTGCAGCGCCCGGAACACCGTCTTGGCCCGACCCGGCCCGATGCGCGCGGCCAGCGCACCGGGGCTCAGCGAGAGAAGATACATGCGGAGTCGAGACGATCTGATCGCTCAACTCACGACTGTCAACTCTCGACTCAGTTGAGCCGCTGGCTGCACCAGTCGAGCAGCCTCGGATAGAGCTGATCGCGGGCGCGGGCGCCCACCACCGCACCGACGTGGCCGCCGGGGACGGAGAGGACTTCCACGTCGTTGCTGAGGACGGACTCGTTCAGCGCAATCGCGGCGCGCGGCGGACAGATCGTGTCCTTGTCCGCGACGATGGTGAGGACCGGGCAGCGGATGCGGCCGAGGTCTGCGCGCCGGCCCAGGACCCAGTGCTCGCCCTTGATCAGCCGGTTCTCCTGGTAGAGCTCGCGGATGTACGTCTCGTAGGCCGCGGCGGGGAAGGGCGTGTTGTCGTTGGCCCAGCCCTCGAGGGCGAGAAAGAACGCCCTCGCGTCGGCATCGTGGGCGCTCCCGGCGAAGCCGACCCACTTGCTGATCTGGAGGGTCGGCCGCAGGGCGGTGAAGCCGCTCTGCATCTGCATGCCGCTCATGTTCCCGGCCGCCGCGATCGCGGAGGCATCGAACCAGCGCGGCTCGACGAGCCGGCTGAGGAGCCCCCCGTGCGAGAAGTCGATCGGACCGGCGAGGTTGATCAACAACGCGACCGATTCGGGCTCGAGCGCCGCCTGGATCCCGGTGAGCGTGCCGCCCATGCAGTAGCCGAGCAGCGCCACCTTGGGAACGCCGGTATCCCGCTGGACGCGCCGGATGGCGCGGCGCAGGCGGCGGAGCACCGAAGCCCACGTGAGGTAGCGATCTTCGTCGTTCGGGACGCCCCAGTCGAGGCAGTAGGTGTCGAAGCGCGTGCTGAGCGCTCCGGCCACGCTGGAGCCTGCGAGCAGATCGAGCACGTACCAGCGGTTGATCAGAGACGGCACCAGCAGGATCGGCGTCCGCCCCGCCGGCCGGAGATCCGGCCGGCGGAAACGGTAAATCGCCGCGGTGCCCTCCCGATGGATGATGTCCTTCGGAGTGACCGCGTCCATACGCGCTACACCCAGGCCGTCATCATGTCGGCGGCTCGGCGCGAGCTCTCGAGCGCGATCCGCCGCCACTCGTCGCCCAGCCGTGCGGCGTAGTCGACGGAGGACTTCATCAGCTTCGAGTACTCCTCGATCGCCTCGTATGCGGCCTCGCGATTCTTCGAGTCGATCTCCGCCATCTGCTCGAAGAACCTGCCGAGCCGATCGTGGCCCTCGGCCTTCGGCGGCGGGGCGGGGTTGGGGGTCGTCTTGTCTGCCATCAGGTTGCTCCTGTCTGAGTCGGTGTCGCTGTGTTGCAGTGCAACATCGAACGGCCGGAGAATGAAGCACGCCTGGGGCGCTGTCAAGCGCCTACTGTTGCGATGCAGCAGTAGTCACTTCTTGCCCATCGCCTGCTTGAGCGCCTCGATCTCGCGGCGCAGATCCGCGATGGCCGCCTTGTCGGAGCCGTCGTCGTCCTCGCTGGGCGCGGGCGTGGGGACGGGCGTCGGTACCACCTGCGGCGGCGGCGGCGCGTACGCCTCCTCGGACGGCGGCGGCGGAGACCATCCCGGCCCCTGGGCGAAGAAGCGTGCGAGCGCATTCGTCGCGGCGAACGGGAGCGTGGCGAACGGGTTCAGCGGCGCGAGCGCCTGCGCCCCACTCTTGGCCGAGATGTACATTTCGAGCGCCCAGGAGACGTAGCGGCCCAGGAACTCGGCGAGCGCGTCGTCGTCCATACGGATGAGCTGGTGGAGGAGCCCGATCGGAAGGAGGCGGCCGGCGCGCCCGCTCTCCAGGATCACCTGCGTCAACGTCTGCTGCGTCAGATCCTCGTGCGACTTGGCGTCGACAATCCGAACGGTCTTGCCGGTCCGGATCGTTTGGGCCAGCTCCTCCATCGTGATGTAGCGGCTCTCGGCCGTGTCATAGAGTCGGCGGTTACTGTATTTCTTCACCAGCACGTCTCTGCCCGGCTTTTGCATCGCGAAGACGTTAGCACGTGAAAGCGGGCGTGGAAACTCGGAAGTTCGGCGGCGCACAAACCCACTTGACGGTGCAGACGGGCCTCCGCTACGGTGCCGGGGCTCGGCGATTGTGCGTTGCGAAATCACGCACTGCAGAGCGGGAGGTCCCGTGATCGGATTTGACGCCTTCAAGCAGAGCTTCGATGTCTGGGAGAAGTCGACCGCCACGTTCTTCGAGACGTGGCTGAAGAGCCCGGTGGTCCTCGAGCCGGCAGGCATGGCGCTCACCGCGATGATGAAGACGAAGGCGGCCAGCGATCGGATGATGGCCCTGTGGTGGGGGAGCCTCGGACTTCCGACCAAGCGCAATCAGGAGCGCGCGCTCCATGCGCTCAACGAGCTGGAGAGCCGGTTGATGGATCTGGAGGAGAAGCTGGAGGAGCAACAGCCGTGAAGGCGCCGCGCGAGGTTGCACCGGGACCGATCGCGCTGTTCGAGATCGCCCGCCGTGAGCCGGACCGTGTCCGCTTCCAGGTCCGCACGCCCTCCGGCTGGGACCCGATCACCTGGCGCAGGCACGCCGCCGCCATCGAGTCGGCCGCCTCGTTCCTCTTGGACGCCGGCCTGGCGCCGAACGACCGCTGCGCGATCTTCTCCCCCAATCGCATCGAGTGGCTCGAGGCCGCGTTCGCGATCCAGGCGGCCCGCGGCCTGCTCGTCCCCATCTATCCCAGCTCCACGGCCGAGCAGGCCCGCTATGTGATCGAGCACGCCGAGGTGCGCTTTCTCTTCGTCGACGGCGTCACCCAGATCGAGCGGGCCCTCGAGGCCGCCGCCGGCCTCGCGCACGTGGAGGCCATCATCCTTCTCGGAGACGATCTCGAAGCGCGACGGTTGATCCCTTGGACCGAGGTGCTCGAGCGGGGCCGCGCGGCGCTCGACGCCGACCCGGCCCGGGTCGAGGACAGCCTAAAGCAGATCCAGCGGAGCGATCCGGCGCTGCTCCTGTACACCAGCGGCACGACCGGACGTCCCAAGGGCGTGCCGCTCACCCACGACAACCTCGATCGGCAACACCGAGCGACTGGCTCGAGGCGATCGCCAGCGGTATCCCGGAGCAGGGGGTCGATCTGCTGTGGCTGCCGATGAGCCACATCTTCGGCTTCGGCGAGGTCGTGCCTCGGCAACCTGCTCGGCTTCACCAGCTCCTGGTCCCGCCGGACGCCGTGCTCGCGAGCTGCCCGAGGTCGCGGCCGACCGTGTTCATGAGCGTGCCCTCCTACTGGCAGAAGATCGCCGCAAGCGTGCTCGCCGCCCGAGCGCGCTGCGCTCGACGCGGTCACCGGCGGGCGGCTGCAATTCTGCCTCAGCGGACGGCGCCGGGCTGGATATCGCCGTGAAGGAGCTGTTCCTCGATCATGGCGTCGTGATCGTCGAGGGCTATGGCCTGACCGAGACCTCGCCGACCCTGACGATCAACCGCCCCATGACTATCGATTCGACACCGTGGGCCGGCCGCTCCGCCGCGTCGAGCTGAGGCTCGCCGACGACGGGGAGATCCGGGCGAAGGGGCCGAACGTCTTCTCGGGTTACTTTCGCGATCCGGAGGCGACCCGCGGAGGCGTTCACCGCCGACGGCTGGTTCAAGACCGGCGACGTGGGTCGGGTGACAGAGGACGGGTTCCTCCAGATCGTCGATCGGAAGAAGGACATCCTGGTGACCGCGGGAGGCAAGAACATCCCCCCGGCCAACATCGAGCTGAGGTTCAACGACGATCCCGTGATCGATCATCTGATCGTGTACGGCGACGGCAAGAGTTACCTGGTGGCGGGCGTCTGGGTGAACCGCACGCTGGCCGGGGACGTCAGCGCGGACATCGAGCGGCGGATCGCGTCGGTGAACGGGACGCTCGCCAGCTTCGAGACGATCAAGCGGTTCGCGATCATGGACGAGCCGCTCACGGTCGAAGGCGGGCTGCTCACCGCCACGCTCAAGCCGAAGCGCCGCCAGATCTACGAGCGCTTCCGCCACCGATTCGAGGAGCTCTACGCGTGAGTCGGGTGAGAGACCTGCTCCTGGGCCTCGCGGGCGGAAGACCGGCGGTCGGTACCACGCCGCACGACGCCGTCTTTGGCGAGAACAAGTGGAGGCTCCTCCGCTACCGGGCGGCGGGCCAGGGCGAGCGGCGTCCCACGCCGGTGCTGATCGTCCCATCCTTGATCAATCGCCACTACGTCCTCGATCTCCTCCCGGGGCGCAGCCTGATCGAGTTCCTGGTGGAGCAGGGCCACGACCTCTTCGTGATCGACTGGGGTACACCGGGCGACGAGGATCGCTTCCTCACGTTCGACACGATCTGCGATCGCTACCTCGGCCGGGCGATCAAGCGGGCGGCGCGGATCGCGGGGAGCGAGCGCGTCCACCTGCTCGGCTACTGCCTCGGCGGCACGCTGACCTCGATCCACGCCGCGCTCCACCCCGAGCGCATCGCCTCCATGGTGGCGCTGGCAGCGCCGATCCGCTTCCGCGACTCGGGGCTGCTGTCGGTCTGGACCCGGACGAAAGCCTTCGACGTGGGCGCCGTGATCGATGCGTTCGGCAACGTGCCGTGGCCGCTGATGCAAGCCAGCTTCCATCTCTTGAAGCCGACGCTCGGGCTCCAGAAGGCGATCCAGCTGCTCGATCGGGCGGAGGACGACGATTTCCTCGAGGGCTTCCTCGCCGTCGAGACCTGGAGCAACGACAACGTCTCGTTCCCCGGCGAGGCGTACCGGAAGTACATCGAGGCTCTCTATCAACGCGACGAGCTGGTGAACGGCGAGCTGTACATCTCGGGCCGCCGCGTCGAGCTGGCCGCCATCGGTTGTCCCACGCTGGCCGTCACCTTCGAGCACGACCACATCGTCCCGAAGGAGAGCGCGCAGGTGCTGCTGGAGAGGATCGGGACCGACGTCCGGAAACTGCTCCACCTGAACGGCGGTCATGTCGGAGCGGTCGTCTCCCGGCGCGCCCGCACCGGCCTCTGGGCGGCCCTGAGCGACTGGTTCATTTTGCACGGCAAAACCTCCGCCCATCCCCGCCTGCAGATCATCGATCGCGGCTAGTATCGGCCGGTCGTCGTATGTGCAGTGCACAAAAACGATCCTAATGTCCCATCGTCATGTTGCTGTGCACCATCCATCCGCTCCGACCCCCAACCGATGCCGACCGGTGCCGCAATTTCTAACCTCGGCGCGGAGCACAGAACGATGAGAGCGCAACTCCCCTGGGTCCTCGCCTTTGCGCTGGCCGGCTGCGCGCCCGCCGAGATTCCCGTCGACAGCACCTCCGAGGGCCTCCTCACCGAGGTGCAGAGCTTCGGCAGCAACCCCGGCGGCCTCAAGATGTACAAGTACGTCCCGGCCGGCGTCCCCGCGGATGCACCGGTCCTGTTCGCCCTTCACGCGTGTAGTCAGACCGCCAGCGCCTACGAAGGAGCGGGCTGGAACGCCCTCGCCGATGAGCTCAAGTTCTACGTCGTCTATCCCGAGCAGCAGTCCGCGAACAACCCGGCGCTCTGCTTCAACTGGGCCGGCGAGTACGGCGACCCCACGAACCTGATGCGCGGCGAGGGAGAGAACGAGTCGATCCACCAGATGCTGGACAAGATGCGGCAGGACTACTCGATCGATCCGTCCCGCGTGTACATGTCTGGGTTCTCGGGCGGCGGCGCCCAGGTGGCGCTGATGCTGGCCACCTGGCCGGACCTCTTCGCCGGCGGCGCGATCCTGGCCGGCATCCCGTACGACTGCACCACGACGTTCACCGAGGTCTCCACCTGCCTGAACCCGGGCATCGATCGATCGCCGATGGACTGGGGAGATCGGGTCCGCAACGCGTTCAGCTACTCGGGCTCCTATCCGATCATCTCGCTCTGGCAGGGCACCGCCGACACCACCGTGAAGCCGACGAACCAGATGGAGCTGCTCGATCAATGGACGAACGTCCACGGGATCGACGAGACCCCCGACGTGATGGACACCGTCGACGGCCACCCCCACGAGGCCTACCAGAACGCGGCCGGCGACACGCTCATCGAGGTCTACCACCTCACCGGGATGGGTCACGGGACGCCCGTGCTGCCCAGCGCGGGCTGCGGTCAGACGGGCGCGTACTTCCTGGACGTCGGGATCTGCTCTTCTCGGCACATCGCCGAGTTCTTCGGCCTGGACGGCTCCGTCACCCCGGTCGATCGCACGCCGCCCCAGGTGATGATCACCGCGCCGGCGGACGGCGGCACGGTCATGGGCAACGTCTCCATCCAGGCGACCGCCAGCGACGACGTCGGCGTCTCGCAGGTCACCATCGCCATCAACGGCACCGTCGACGCCACCCTGACGGCGGCGCCCTACAGCTACGCCTGGGACGCCAGCACCGCCGCCAACGGCTCGTACCTGATCCGCGCCACCGCCACCGACGCCGCCGGCAACGCGTCGCACGCCGACATCACGGTCACCGTGATGGGCGGCATCGACGACACCACGCCGCCCTCGGTGAACGTGACGGCGCCCGCGAACGGCGCGATGGTCTCGGGGACCGTCGACGTCGCGGTGGATGCGAGCGACGACTTCGGCGTCCAGCGCGTGACGGTCCTGGTCGACGGCACCTCGATCGGCGAGGCCACCGCGCCGCCCTATCACGTCTCGTTCAACACCGGCTCGGTCTCGCCCGGCGCGCACGCGATCAGCGCGACGGCCGTCGACGCAGCCGGGAACACGGCCACCGACGCCGACACCACCGTGATGGTCACCGCCGGCGACACCACGCCGCCCACCGTCTCGATCATCTCGCCCACCGACGGCGCCGTGCTCTCGGGTGTGGTCAACATCTCGGTGGCCTCCAGCGACGACACGCACATCAACAGCGTCCTCATGTTCCTCGACGGCGAGCTGATCGGGACCGACTACCGGGGTCCGAGCTATGAGTTCCTCTGGGACACCGCCCAGTCTCCCGAGGGCCCGCACGAGCTGGCCGCGCGTGCCTTCGACGACGCAGGCAACATGGCGAACGACTCGATCTCGATCTCGGTGATGCAGGACGGCCAGGATCCGGATGCGCCGGGCGGAAAGCGCGTGCTGGCCGGGAAGCGGTTCTGGGGCTGCGCGACGACGCCGGCGGAGCCCGGTGGCCTGCTGATCCTGCTCGGGGTCCTCTTCTTCTTCCGACGTCGGAGGTAGCTCGATGAAAACGTACGCGTGTTTGCTCTCGATTCTCCTCTTCGCCGCCTGCGGCGACCCGATCTACCAGGATCAGCAGATGCAGGGGGACGGGCTGACCACCCCCAGCCGCATCTCCTCCTTCCTCGACGGCAAGGCGCTGGTGATGGAGGGCTCGATGATCCCCAGCCACCCGAACGGCTACGATCAGGACGTCGACTTCGGCGCCGCCACCCAGTGCTACATGAAGGTCACCATGGCGCCGCTGGGCGGAAAAATCCGGGTCACCTCCGAGCTGGGCACGCTGACCGAGTCCGGCTGCGATCGGATGCGGCTCTCGGGTGAGGCCAGCTTCGACTCGACCGCCGTGCTCATCGAGAACGTCGGCGGCGACGCCGAGTGCTTCGACTTCACCATCACCTATCCGGGCTTCGGCCAGGAGGGCCGCGGCACGATCAACGCCGAGCGCACCGAGCTCGACCTGGAGCTCTTCTTCAAGGATCAGGCGACTGGACATCGCTGCGCCGACGGTGCCGTCGGGGCGCCGACGGTGACGCTCAACCAGCAGCTGTTCACCGGCGACGCCCTCCAGCGCTACCGCATCGGAGGCTGAAGTGAAGAACCTCCTGCTTCTGATCCCGCTCCTCCTGCTCTCGAGGACCGCTCGGGCCGACGCGCCGCCGGCCGGTCCCGGGCCGCTCTTTCTCGAGTGGCAGGAGCGGGCGTTGCGCGAGAACGATCCGGAGCCGAAGGAGTTCAGCCTCATCAACTACTTCTTCACGCGCGGCACGGTCACCAACCAGCTCGCCGATCCCTCGGGCCTGCGCGGCGTGTCGCTGGGCCCGATCGGCGTCGGCGAGGGCGTCGGCAGCGCTACGGCCGTCGGCGCGGACACCACCGCCTATTACATCGAGCAGCGCTGGATCCCGGTGATCGCGTACAGTCCGAACTTCGTGGACGGCCTCGCCACCTTCCGCGCACAGTTCGAGATCGACTTCATGTGGGGTCAGGCCGCGAACCAGATCCAGAACAACCAGGGCGGCGGCTTCAATGCGGATCAGGTCAACATCCAGACCAAGAACGTGAACGTCGCCATCTATCCCACCAAGAACCCGCGCCAGCTCTCGCTCTTGATTGGGACCCAGCCGGTCTACGACACGATCTACGACCCGACGATCACCTCGCTGTTCGACATCGTCCGCACCGGATACAAGCTCTCGTTCATCGGCTCCGACGCCACCGGCATCAGCGCCTACTCGTCGCTGGGCGGACTGTGGAAGGCCTCTTTTCTCCCGCTCGGAGTGGCCCAGCCGCGGAAGGCGACCGAGGACGATCCGAGCCTTGCCTTCGTCTACATGCTGACCGCCGACTACGCGTATCCGATCCAGCCCGGGACGGTGGTGGGCCTCAGCTTCTGGCACCTCCAGGACGACACCCGCGGCGCCGCCTTCGCGTTCGAGGGGCTGGTGAAGAGCGGGCCGGCCTCGAGCGGGCTGTCGTCCTACACCGGTACCGGCAAGCTCAACGTGGAGGCGGCCGACGGGCGGGTCGAGTACATCGGCGCCCACTTCCACCACAACATCAACTTCCGCACCTCCGACTTCGCGGCCTCTGGCTTCGTCATGGTCAACGAGGGGCGCTACACCACCACCAAGGCGGACAGCCAGGCGCAGCCCTCGGTGCACATCCTCGGCGCCGCCGCCAACCTCGAGCTCGTCTACAACTGGGGCCGGAGCCAGAACGATCTCATCTCGATCGAGGGCATGTTCACCACCGGCGACAGCGATCCCAACGACGACCGCTACACCAGCGCCTTCACGCTCAACCAGTACGGGCTCCCCGGCGCCGTCTGGTTCAACCACAAGACGCTGATCCTGTTTCCGTTCACCAGCACCGTCAGCAACTACACCGGCGCGATCGTCGACATCTCGAACCAGGGCTACGGCGTGCTGGCCGCGATCCTCGCCGCCAAGTACGACCTGATCCGCGATACGCTGAACCTGAAGTTGGGCGCAGCGTACGCCCAGAGCACCGTCAGGCCGCCGCCGACCGCTCTAGGCATCCAGCGCGGACACACGGTCGGCGCGGAGGTCAACGCTGAGCTCACATATCAGATCCGGTACCTGATGACGGTGGGCCTGCACGGCGCCTACCTGTTCGCGGGCAGCTTCTTCGACGGCAACCCGCAGGTGACGAGCAACCCGTACGCCGTCTACACCACCTTTACCTGGTACGCGTTCTAGCCATGAAGTCGTATGCCATGCTCGCCGTCCTGAGCCTCTCGCCCGCCTGCGTCACCTCGTACGCCGGCGAGAAGCCGATGTCGTTCTCCGAGGTCCCCTACGCGTCGGTCGACGGCAAGGCCTGGAAAGAGGAGCGGCTGCCGCTCCCCGGCGTCGCCAAGCTGTACGGGCTGCCCGACCCGCCGATGGTCGAGTACGTCGAGCTCAATCCTGACGGGCGGGAGACGATGCTCTTCGTCCACGGCCTCGGCTCGAACCTGAAGTTCTGGCGCTACCAGCTCGACACGTTCGCGGGCGAGGGCTACCGCGTGGTGGCGCTGGACATGCTCGGCTACGGCAAGTCTGACAAGCCCGCGACCTTCCCGTACTCGATGGAGGCGATGGCGGACGTGGTCCACGAGCTCGCGCAGGCCCTCGACATCGAGCGCCCGATCCTCGTAGGGCACTCGATGGGCGGACACATCGCGCTCACGTACGCGATCCGCTTCCCGGACGATCTCTCGGCGCTGATCCTGACCTCGCCGGCCGGCTTCGAGGTCTTCAGCCGGCGCGAGAAGGTCTGGTTCCGCGACGCATTCTCCAGTGCACTGGTGAAGGGCGCCACTGAGGAGGCGATCTGGGGCAACGTCCGCAGCAACAACTTCGGCCGCTGGCGGCCCGAGTATGAGTGGTTGATCGAGGAGCGGGTCCGCGTCGCGAAGACCCCAGAGTTCGATCAGTATGCATACGCCAACGTGAAGTCGGTGCAGGGACTCACGCAGACCGACTTCGTGCGGCAGAACCTGGACCGCATCAAGGTCCCCACGCTGATCGTCTACGGCACGCGCGATCGCCTCATCCCGAACCCGTTCATGCACGGCGGCGCCACCGGGGACGTGATGGCCTACGGGCACGCGCACATCAAGGGGAGCCAGATGATCCCCCTCGCGGGCTGCGGGCACATGGTTCAGATCGACTGCAGCCAGCCGTTCAACGAGGACGTGCGGGAGTTCCTGCGGAAAGCGAGCGGCAGCACGGAAGCCGTGGCGCGCGACGCCGAGTGAGCTAAGATTCCCGGATGGAGGTCCTGACCTTTCGGGGTACGCCACTCGAGATCGGGCAGGCGTTCGGCGAGTCCTGCCGGGGCGAGATCCCTGCGCTCTACGAGGCGCGGGTGTTGAACGCGATCGATCAAGCCAAACGACACGGCGGGAGGCAGGCGGGCGAGGCCGATGTGCTCGCCATCGCCGAGCGCTCGCTGCCGATCGTGCGCGCCCGTTATGCGATCGGGTACGAGGAGCTCACCGGCATCGCCGAGGGCTCGGGCCTGCCGGTGGCGAAGATCTGGGCGATGAACGCGCTGACCGATCTGCGCGACGTGCTGGCGTTCGGCAAGGGCGAGCCGGAGGGATGCACCGCGTTCGTGGTGCAACGGGATCGCGCGGCGAATGGTCATGGGTTCCTGGGGCAGACCTGGGATCTCGCCACCGACAACATGCCGTACGTGCGGATCGTCCGCCGGGACGTCGAGGGCGGACCGTCGACGGCGAGCCTGACGCTGGTGGGCTGTCTCAGCCTGATCGGAATGAACGAGCACGGGCTCGCCATCGGGACCACGAACCTGCGCACGCGCGACGCCCGGCCGGGCGTGAGCTACCTCGACGTGATCCACGACTTCCTGGGCCGGCGCGAGCTCGAGTCGGGCGCGAGGGCGGTCGTCAACGCCGAGCGCGCCGGCGCGCACTTCTACTTCGCGATGGACGGGGAGGGCGGCGCGGTCGCGATCGAGTGCTCCGCGCAGCAGGCGGTCCGGATCGACGTGGACCACGGGACGTACGTGCACACGAACCACGTGCTCGAGCCGGCCATCGCGGCCCTCGAGGCGCCGGTGCCGTACGCCTCCTCCCGATGCCGCGCGTCGCGGATGGCCGACCTGCTCGCCGGCCCGCTGACACCCGAACAGGGGATGGGCTTCTTCGCGGATCACGAGGCAGGCGATCTGTCGATCTGCCGTCACGACTTCGACGGCATCACGAGCAACGGCGCGGTCGTGATGGTTCCGGCCGAACGAAAGATCTGGGCGATCCACGGGCCGCCCTGTCAGGGAGAGTGGATCGATGTCACCATCCCCTAGTCCTGGAACCGAGATCCCTCACACGACGAACTAGGAGATCGCCATGAGCTCGATCGCGCTCAACGAGAAAGACACGCTGCTCCTGGTGATCGACGTCCAGGAGCGGCTCGCGCCCGCGATGGCGCCGGTGCTCTACGGCCGGCTGATCGAGAACATGCGCCGGTTCGGGACGGCGCGGTCGGTGCTCGACCTGCCGGTCATCGTCACCGAGCAGTACCCCAAGGGGCTCGGGAGCACCGTGGCGCCGATCCGGGAGGCGCTCGGCGACGGAGGACCCGCCCACGAGAAGATCTCCTTCTCCGCCATGGGGGACGAGGGCATCGCGAAGGCGCTCGAGTCCATCGGGCGCCAGAGTATCGTGGTGGCCGGCATGGAGACCCACATCTGCGTGTATCAGACCGCCCGCGATCTCGTGGATGCGGGGTTTCGGGTGCACGTGCTGGCGGACGCGGTCGCCTCTCGCACCGAGGACAACTACTCGATCGGACTCGCGCTGATGCAAAAGGCGGGCGCCGCGATCTCCTCCACCGAGACCGTGCTGTTCGACCTCCTCGGACGTGCGGGCACCGATGCGTTCCGGACGATCTCGAAGCTGGTGCGCTGAAAGGATACGTTTCCGGCGGCCCGGAAGTTGACGGGATCCCAGGATCGAGCGATTTTGCGGCCGTCGTGCGGAGATCCGTTCCGATCCTCCTCGCCGCGCTCCTCTCCACCTCTGTCCTGGTCCCCGCGCGGGCTCGGGCGCAGAGCGACAAGGAGGTCGCCGAGGAAGGGCCGAAGGTCCAGCAGATCCGGTCGGTGGAGCGGGGCTTCTTCCTCGAGACCGAGGGCGGGGTCGGCTTCATCGTCAACAAGATCGACGGTCACAAGTATGGCGTGACCGCGCCGGTGATCGGCCTGTTCCTCGGCTACGACATCCTCGAGATCCTCAACATCTCGCTGGGCGCCAGCATCATGGCCGTCTCGGCGGCGAGCGATCCGGCCAACCCGGAGCCGGCGCCGGTCGGCGATCTCTTCTTCGTGATGCCGCAGGTTCGCGTGCAGTTCGCGGTGCTCACCACCGAGCGCAACTTTCTCTGGATCCACGCCCATGGCGGCTTCGGGCTGGGCCTTCCGGGGAAGATCGACGTGGAGGGGACCGAGCTCGACCACGGCGGCAACGGCCCGATCTTCGGAGGCGGCCTCGGCTTCGAGCACTTCACGAAGCTCCGCCACTTCTCGATCGGTGCCCTGGCAGGGGCCGAGATCGCCACGAAGCCCGGATGGGCGGTCGCCGTGACGATCGCTCCGATGGTGAAGTACACCTTCTGAGCCTGAGACCTACACCTCGGCAAAGCCGGTTCCTCAGGTGGACGGTGTGACAGGTCACGGCTATCGTCCGGTACGATGCCCGAACCAGAGGTCCGCGCGCCCGGCGAGGAGCCCGTGGTGACCAGCGTCGCCACCGAATCGCGGCCACCATCTCGGACGAATGGTGGGAGCATCGACCTCTTCCAGTCGCTCGACTCGGACGGGATCTTGGATGAAGCCGCCTTCAGCGCGGTCGAAGCGGAGCTGATCGAAACCGAGCGGTGGGTCGACCTCGCCGCGCTGTACGCGCTGGGTGCCGAGCGTGCGCCGGAGGGCGAGGTCGGGCTTCGGATGATGCTTTCCGCCGGACTCCTCTGGCACGAGAAGCTCGGCGACGATCGCAAGGCGGAGCCGCATCTTCGCCGAGTCCTCGCGCTCGACCCGGACTCGATCGACGCGCTGGACGGTCTTCGCGCCATCTGCACGGACGCCGGTCGCTTCGGTGAGGCGGCGGCCCTCTTGGACCGCTCGATCGCGGTCTCGCACGACGAGGACAAGCCGGATCTGCTCGTCTCCCTGGCGGAGATGGTCCATCGCGAGCTGCGGCAGGTCGACCGGGCGCTGGCGGCGTTGCGCTTCGCGTTCGAGCTCGATCCGTCGCGGCTCGACGTGCTCCGCCGCGCGCGCGCGATCTTCATCCAGGAGGAGCGCTGGATCGACGCCAAGCGCGTGCTGGACGACGAGGCCCGGGCCGTGCTCGGCGATCTCCTCGACTCGCCCGAGGAGGCGCCGAAGGGCGACGGCTCGGACGGGATCGCCGAGTCGTATCGACAGCTCGGCGTCCACCTGCTGGGACACGCCTCCCTCCACAAGGTGGCGGAGGAGTGTCTGGTGCGGGCGCGCCAGCTCGGCGACGAGGAGGCCCTCAGCAAGCTCGATGAGCTAGCCCACCAGCGCAAAGATTGGGAGGCGCGCGCCGCCGCGTACCGGGACGAGGGCTTCGAGGCCCGCGACAAGCGGCGGGCGGCCCAGCTGTACCTCCGGGCAGCCGAGCTCTTTCACGAGTATGGCAAGGACCCGATCCGGGCGGAGGAGTACCTCGACCGCTGCTTGCTCCTGAGCCCGGGCTACGCCCCGGCGCTCCGGTTCATCGAGACCACGCGCCGTGCCCCGGACAAGCGCCAGGACCTGATCAAGAAGCTCAACGCGATCTCGACCGGGGTGAAGGATTCCGCGGTGAAGGCGGAGATCCTGCTGCGGGTGGCGCAGCTGATGGAGGCCGAGGCCGCCGAGGCGAAGAGCCCCGAGGAGATTGACCTCGAGGGCATCATCAACGCCTACCGCCGTACGCTCGCCATCGTGCCGGGGCACCGCGACTCGGTGGCGCGGCTCGACGAGGTCCTCGAGGGCGCGGGCCGGCACGCGGATTCGGGCGCAGATGCTGGAGGCCCAGCTGGCCGCGGTCGCCGACGAGTATCAAAAGACGATCACGCACCTCGAGCTCGGCCGCATCTACGCCGAGCTGGTGGGCGACTCGGAGCGGGCGCGCAATCACTTCGAAGCAGTGCTGGCCGTCAGCCCCACGCACTTCGGCGCGGCCTCGGCGCTGCGCGCGCTCTACAAGGACGCGCAGGAGCAGCCGCTCTTGCTGGGCGTCCTCAAGGTCCTGGTCGACTACAGCCCCGACCTCTTCTCCCGGCTGGAGATGCTCTCGCAGATGCGGGACGTCGCCAAAGAGGTGAGCCGTGAGGAGGAGCTCAACATCTGCCGTCAGATCTTCGAGATCGATCCGAACGCGGGCGGCGTGCGGCAACGGCTGGAGGAGCTGGCCACCGAGCTGGGGCGCTTCAAGGCCCTCGCCGACACGCTGGTCTTCACGGCGGATCGAAAGCGCGGCGAAAAGGCGGCCGAGCTCTACGCCGCCGCGGGGCGCATCTACGACGAGAAGCTGCCGCGGCCGGGCGATGCGATCCGCGCGTACAAGCGGGCGCTGGAGCTGAACCCGACCAACGCGGATCTGCATGATGCGCTGGAGCGCCTCCTCCGGCAGCAGGACGATCCGGCGGCGCTGGTCGAGGTCCTGAAGAGCCAGCTGGCGCGCAACGACGATCCGGAGAAAGAACCGATCCTGATGTCGAAGATCGCCGACGTGCTCGATCGGGAGCTCGGCGATCTCGACGCGGCCGTCGAGATGTTCAACCGCGTGCTCGAGAAGGCGCCTGCGAATGCTCCTGCGCTGACCAGCCTCGACGATCTCTACCGGCGCAAGGGCGACTTCGAGCGGCAGGCGCAGATCCTGGTGCGGCGCGCCGCCAACGCGGAGGATCCGAACGAGCTGGCCGAGCTCACGATGCGGCGCGCCCGACTGCTCGACGAGCGGCTCGGCAAGAAGGAGCAGGCCGCCGAGCTGTACCTGGAGGTGCTGGCCCGGAGCGCGGATCACGGCGAAGTGGTCGAAGCGCTGGCATCGCTGGTGTCGGCGGGCGTGATGCCCTTTTCCATCGCCAAGGCGCTCGAGCCCATCTACGCGCAGCAGGGCGAGCCGGCCAAGCAGCTCGAGATGCTGGAGGCGATCGTCGATCACGGCAACGATCCGGCCGAGCGCAAGGCGGCCGCGTTCAAGGCGGCGACCCTGGCGGAGCATCGACTGAGCGACGCGCCGGCGGCGCTGCGGAGCTGGACGAAGGCCCTCGCCCTCGATCCCTCCTCGGAGGAGGCGCGGGGCAGCGTGCTGCGGCTAGCGCAGGCGACCGGGCAGCTCACGGAGGCAGCGGCAACGCTCGACTCGATCCTGACCCGCTACGAGCTGGCGCCCGATGTGGTCTCACAGCTCTCCTCGGCGCTCGGCGATCTGTACGACGGAGGCCTCGGCGAGAAGACCAAGGCCATCGAGATGTACCACAAGGCCGTCGACGCCGACGGCAGCAACGCGGCCGCGATCAGCGCGCTCGAGCGACTGCTGGGCGCGGAGTCGCGGTGGCAGGAGCTGACCGAGCTGCTCGAGGATCGGATCGAGCGCTCGGACGAGAAGGCGGCGAAGCTTCAGCTCGGCCTGTCGCTGGCCTCGATCAGGGAGCAGCACCTCCAGGATCTGGAGGGCGCCATCAAGGCATATCGCGACGTGCTGGCGATCGAGCCCAAGGAGAGCACGGCGCTCTCCAAGCTGGCCGAGGCGCTCGAGAAGCAGGAGCGGTATCGGGAGCTGATCACGGTGCTCGACCGCATGCGGGAGGCCAGCGATCGCCGCGACTTCCAGGCGGCGATCGAGGTGAAGATCGGCGGTGTCCTCGAGAGCAACCTCGACGAGCCCAAGGACGCCGTCGCGCGGTACAAGCATGCGCTCGACCTGGAGTGGCTCAACCCGGGCGCGATCCGCGGGCTCGAGCTCCTGCTCGACGACAAGGAGCTCAAGGCGGAGGTGGGCCGGGTCCTGATCCCTTGCTACACGGAGCTCGGCCGCCACCGGGATCTGGTCGCGGTCCTGGAGACCCAGCTGGCACCTTCGCTGACGCCGGATCGGCGGAAGCAGATCTACTATCAGATCGCCGAGACCGAGGAGCATCACCTCGATCAACCGGAAGAGGCGTTCGACACGCTGGCGCGGGCGGCGCGCGAAGGCTTGATCAGCGACGCGGAGCGGCCGCGGCTGACGGCGCTGGCGCTCAAGGCGAACCGGGCGAAGGCGCTGGCGGAGCTGTACGAGGATCTGCTGGCGGCCAGCGAGGGCCGCGACCAGGCGCTCGATCGGGAGCTGGCGCGGCTGTACGACGGTGCCGCAGCGGATCCGGGCCGCGCCGAGCAGGCGTACAAGCGGGTGCTCGAGCATTCGCCGAACGACCCCGAGGCGCTGGAGGCGCTCGAGCGGCTGACCGCGTCGGGAGACGATCCGAACGCGCTCGCCGAGGTCCTCTTGAAGCGCGCGGCGGCGGCCGCAGAGACCACCGAGAAGGTCGCGTTCCTGAAGCGCGCGTCCGCGATCTACGAGGAGGCCGTCGAGGATCTCGCCAAGGCCATCGAATCGATGGAGCGGGCCCGGGACATCGATCGCGAGGACCGGACCACCTGGCAGGAGCTCCAGCGCCTGTTCGCGCTGGCCGGCGATCGGCCCCAGGTGCGCGACGCGCTGCGGGCGGAGGCGGACCTGATCGAGGAGCCGCTCCAGCGGGCGAACGTGCGCGTGAAGCTGGCCGAGCTCCTGATCGAGCTGGGCGATTCGGAGCCCGCGATCGACGAGCTCTCGATGGCGCTCGGCGCGATGCCCGAGCACCAGGCGGCGCGCGAGGGGCTCGAGCGGCTGATGCTGGCCGGCGCCGGCGCCGGGGTGAAGGCGGCCACCGCGCTGGAGCCGGTGTATCGCGCCGCGGGCGACTGGGCGCACCTGGTCGAGGCCTACGAGATCCTGGCGGCGGCGTCGCAGGATCAGGCGGAGCGGGTCGAGCGGCTGGTCGCGATCCGATCGATCTACGAGGAGCGCCTCGGTCGCCTCGACAAGGCCTTCCAGGCGGCGGCCCGCGCCTACAAAGAGGCGCCCGACAACGACGAGGTGCTGACCGCGCTCGAGCACCTCGGCAAGATGTCGGGGCAGATCGACGAGTTCCTCGGCATCCTCGAGGATCAGGCCGACGCGCTGCCGTACGTCAGCGAGGAGCGGCACGCGGTCCGGGTGAAGATCGCCCGCGCCACCGAGAACCTGGTCAGCCAGCGCACGCGCGTGCTCGACGCCTGGAAGCGCGTCCTCGATGAGCGGCCCGACAGCCTGGTGGCGCTCAACGCGCTCGAGGTCCAGTACCGGCGCGGCGGTGAGGCGAGGGAGCTGGTCGAGATCCTGCGCGCGATGGCCGGCGTGCTCGAGGAGACCTCGGAGCGGACCAGCCGCCTGCGCCAGGCAGCCCAGATCCTCGACGAGAAGCTGGGCGATCGGGCCGGCGCGGCCCGGCTCTACGAGCAGGTGATCATGCTCGACCCCCGCGAGCTCGAGGCCCTGTCCCGGCTCGACGCGATCTACACCCGCGCCCGGGCCCATGAGGAGCTGGCCCGGATCCTCGAGGCCGAGGTGGTCGCGAGCGAGGGCGAGGAGCGGGCCCGGTTCGCCCTGCGGCTCGGCCAGCTGAAGCGCAGCTCGCTGGAAGATCCCCGGGGCGCCCTCAAGGCGTACGCCGGGATCCTGGCCGAGGCAGACGAGGAGGGCGCGGCCTACGAGGGTGCGGTCGAGGCGGTCGACGAGCTGATCGAGGCCCTCAAGGTGAAGCAGCCCGAGCTGGTCGCCGAGGCGGCCACGCTGATCGAGCAGCACTGGGTGAAGAAGGGCATGCCGCTGAAGGTGGTGGCGGCCAAGGAGGCCCGGATCGCCGCGGCCACCGAGCCGGAGGCGCGCCGCGGGCTCCTCCTGGAGATCGGCCACCTCTACGAACGCGAGCTCGAGCAGCCGGAGATGGCCTTCCTGGCGCTCACGCGCGCGTACAGCGAGACACCCAGCGACGGGGAGCTCGCCAACGAGCTGGAGCGGCTGGCCTCGCTCGCCGACACCGAGGAGGAGCTCGCCGATCTCTACGCGCAGGTCCTCCCGTCGATCGACGAGGCGGAGATGGCGCTCCGGCTGGCGCGCCGCACCGCGCACATCTACGACCACGTGCTGGCGCGCGGTGAGACCGCGGTCCCGTACTACAACAAGATCCTGGGGCTCGTCCCCGACGACGCCTCCGCGCTCACCGCGCTCGAGCGCATCCATCGGCGTGCCGGCAACTCGAACGCGCTGGTCGAGGTCTACCGCGGAATGCTGCGGCTGGCGGTCGAGGAGAAGGCTCAGCAGAAGACGCTCTGGAGCCAGATCGCCGACATCATGGAGTCGGACCTCGAGGACGACGAGGGCGCCTTCGAGGCCTACGGCGAGATGCTGGTGCTGGCGCCGGGCGACATGGCGGTCATCAAGAAGATGTCCGCGCTCTGCGAGCGCTCGGGTCGCCTGGAAGACCTGGCGGTGATGTACCTGAAGCACGCCGCGCTGTCCGACAGTCCGGACGACAAGGCGCAGGTCCTCTTGAAGCTGGGGACGCTGAGGAAGGACCGCCTGGACGATCCGGTCGGGGCCGTGGAGGCGTTCTCGAGCGTGCTCGAGCTGAGACCCCGGGACCCGGGCGCGATCGCGGGGCTCTCCGCGATCCTCCGCGAGGACCAAGGTCCGGCCCGGCCGGCCGCGGCGCGCACGCTGGGGACCGTCTACCAGAAGAGCGGCGCGTTCGAGGAGTACATCGTCTGTCTCCAGGCGCAGGTCGAGGCGAGCCGGAGCTCGCCGGAGCGCAAGGACCTCTTGGCCGAGATCGCGGAGGTCTACGAGCAGCGGCTGGGCCGTCCCGAGCACGCGTTCACCTACGCCTGCCGGGCGCTCCACGAGGATCTCTCGGACGAGACGATCCGCGCCCAGGCGGAGCGGCTCGCGAAGGAGAACGGCGCCCAGGAGGAGCTGGCCGGGTTCTATCTCGACGTGGTGGACTCGGTGACCGATCACGAGCTGGCCGTCCACCTGCGCCGCCGCGTCGCCGAGATCTACGACCACGATCTGGCGGACGTGAGCCGCGCGATCGCGGAGTACAACAAGATCCTCGACGTCGCGCCGGGCGACGCGGAGGGCCTGCAGGCCCTCGAGCGGCTCTACAAGAAGGCGGGCTCCTTCGGCTCGCTGGCCGACGTGTACCGTCGTCGCATCGCGCAGGCCGAGGACGACGGCGCGCGCCTGCGGTTGATGCGCGAGTTCGCGCGGCTGCAAGCGAACGAGCTCGGCGACGCACCGGGCGCGATCGCGACGCTGCGGCGCCTGCTCGAGATCGAGCCGGGCGACGTCGACGCGCTGTCGCGGCTGGCGAAGCTCTGCAAGCAACAGGGCCGCGCCTCCGAGCTGGCCGACGTGCTCGAGCGGCTGATCGACGCCGCCGCGGACGGCTCCGAGGAGGCGCTCGACGCCCGGTTCGATCTCGCCAAGCTGAAGGCCGAGCGCCTGGGCGATCTGGCCGGGGCCGACAAGCTGCTCGAAGAGGTGCTGGTCGCGAACCCGACCCACGAGGAGGCGCGCGACTTCCTTCAGGATCGATTCGAGGACGCGGTCGCGGAGGAAAACCGAGAGGCGGCCCAGGCGACCGGCGAGATCCTGTCGACGGCGATGCGCAGGGCTGAGCAGTGGTCCGAGCTGATCTCGGTGCTACGGATGCGGTCCGATCTGGCGGCCAGCTCACGCGAGCGCGTGCCGCTGAACCGCGAGATCGCCGCGGTGTACCGAGACAAGCTGGAGCAGCCGGAGCTCGCCTTCAACACGCTGGCGCAGGTCTTTCAGGACGTGCCCGGCATGTCCGACGTGCGCGCCGACCTGGAGGCGCTCGCCGAGCAGCTCCTGTTCTACGAGGAGCTGGTCGACGTCCTCGACGCCAGCCTGCCCGAGATCCGCGACCCCGAGCTCGCCGAGGAGATCGAGCGCCGCGTCGCCGAGCTCACCGAGGACAAGCTCGGCGATCGCGAGCGGGCGGCGGCGGCCTGGCGGCGGGTGATCGAGCGGACCCCGCTCGATCCGAGGGGGCTCGAGTCGCTCGATCGCCTGAACCAGGCGCTCGGCCTCTGGGCCGCCCAGACCGACGTGCTGGAGAAGCGGGTCGGGCTGGCCGAGGTCAAGACCGAGCGTCACGCGCTCCTGGTCCGGCTGGCGGCGATCTGGGACGAGCGTCTGGGCGAGCGCGAGGAGGCGATCAATTGGTACCGCCTGGCGCTCGAGCTGGTGCCCGAGGACAAGGAGACGCTGACAGCCCTCTCGCTGTTGCTCGATCAGGAGTCCCAGGCCGAGGAGCTGTACGACGTGCTCCGGGCGCTGGCCGAGCACTACGAGCCCGGGCGCGATCAGGTCCGCATCCTCACGCGGATGGCCGAGCTGGCCGGCGGCGTGCTGGGTAAGTCGCTCAACGGGATCGAGCTGTGGAAGGCAGTGCTCGATCAGGACGCCCAGAACCAGGCCGCCAAGAAGGGTCTGGAGGAGCTCTACGAGAAGGAGGGGCACTGGGCCGAGCTCGCCGAGCTCCTGGAGAAGCAGCTCGATCTGGCGCGAAACGAGAAGGAGCTCACGCGGCTCCAGCGCAAGCTGGGGCTGATCAAGGGCACGCGTCTCGGGAGCACCGACGAGGCGATCCGCTCCTGGTCCGAGATCCTCAAGCGCAACCCGAACGACGTCGAGGCCCTGGGCGCGCTCCGCCAGATCTACCGGGAGGCGAGCCGCTGGGAGGATCTGATCGGGACCCTGCGCAAGCTGATCCCGCTGCAGCTGGAGGCCAGCGGCGTCAAGGAGATCCGCTTCGAGCTGGCCGAGGTCTTCCTCTCCAAGGTCAACCAGCGCGAGGAGGCGATCGAGAGCGCCAAGCGCGTGCTCGACGTCGAGCCGCACACCATCGCCGAGCTGATGCGGCTCGAGGAGATCTTCGTCCAGACCGGCGCCTACGGCGAGGCGGTCAAGGTGATGAACGAGCGCGCCGACCAGGCGGAGTCGGAGGGCGAGAAGGTCGAGATCCTCTTCGAGATCGCGCGGATCTACGAGGAGAAGATCCACCGAAAAGGCGGCGCCGGCGCCGCCTACGAGAAGATCCTCCAGCTCGAGTCGACCAGCGGTAAGGCGTACGACGCGCTCTCCACGATCTACGAGCAAAACGGCGACTACCGAAAGCTGGTCGAGCTGATCAACCGGCGGCTCGAGATCACCGAGGCGGCCGACGAGCGCAAGAAGCTGCTGTTCCGGATCATCGATATCCAGGAGCGCTGGCTGGGGCAGCCGGAGCTCGCGTTCACGGCCGCCTGCCGTGCGTTCGCGGAGGAGGGGGCCGACGAGAACGCGCAGAAGATGGCGGAGCGGCTCGCGGACGAGACGGACAACTGGGAGATCCTGGCCGAGGTCTATCGAGGAGCACGTCGATCAGGTGAACGTCGCGCGCCAGATCGATCTCCGAAAGCGCCTCGGCGAGATCTACCTCGACAAGCTCGGCGAGCCCGACGAGGCCGAGGAGCAGCTCAACCTGGTGCTCTCGCTGCGGCCCGAGGATGAAGGCGCCCGCGACCTTCTGCTCGGCATCCTCGAGAAGGCCGGTCGCTGGGGCGACGAGATCGCGCATCTGACCGACAAGGTCGAGATCGCGACCACCACCGAGGAGAAGAAGCGGCTCTACCGCCAGATCGCCGAGATCGAGGAGGAACGGCTCGAGGACATCGATGGCGCCGTCGCCAGCGTGAAGCGGATCCTGGATCTCGACCCGGCCGATCTGAGCGCGATGTCCGATCTGGCCCGCATCTTTCGGACCTCGGAGAAGTGGCATCCGCTGCTCAACGTGCTCCAGCGCCGCCTCGAGCTGGCCCAGGAGGACTCCGAGAGCGCGTCAGGATCCGCTTCGAGATCGCCGGCGTCTGGGAGCAAGGGATCGAGGACGGCAACGAGGCGATCGACGCCTATCGCGACGTGCTCGCCATCGACGAGCGCTACCGACCGGCGCTGGCGGCGCTCGAGCGCCTGTACACGCTTCAGGAGCGCTGGAGCGACCTGATCCAGATCTACGAGCGCCAGGTCGAGCTGGCCGACGAGGCGCCCGAGGCGATCACGGTCCTCTCGCGGATCGCGGGGATCTGGGAGGAGCAGTTCCGCGATCTCGGTGTCGGCGAGCCAGACCTTGATCCGGGTGCTCGAGATCGACCCGGAGCACCTGGTCACCGTGAAGGCCCTCGAGCGGCTCTGGCGCGAGTCGCAGGACTGGCCGCGCCTGATCGAGGCGATCTACCGGCACATCGAGCTGACCAAAGAGCCGCAGGAGATGGTGGCGCTCTACCTGGAGGCCGGCGCGCATCTTCCTGGAGGAGCTCGATCAGGTCGAGCAGGCCGAGGAGGTCCTCACCGCGGCGCTCGACGCCGATCCCAACTCCCGCGAAGCGGTGCACGCGCTCGGGCAGCTGCACGAGCAGGCGGGCAACTGGTTCAACGCCCTGGAGATGCTGAACCGCGAGGCCACGCTGGTGGGCGCGCTCCCGGAGGCGGTCGAGCTCCACTTCCGGATGGGCAAGATCAACGAGGAGATGCTCATGGAGCTGCCTGCGGCACAGGAGAACTACGCCCAGGCCCTCGACATCGAGCCCAGCTACACGCCGGCGATCCGATCGCTCGCGCACGATCTACCAGAAGGAGCAGAACTGGCAGGAGGTCATCCAGCTCACCGCGCAGGAGGCGGAGCACACCGCTGAAGCCGAGGAGCGGGCAGAGCTCTACCAGAAGGCGGCCGAGTCTCGCGCTCGAGCGCTTCGACGACGTCGATCGCTCGGTGCGCTACTACGAGCTGTCGCTGGAGGCGACGCCGAACCACGTCCCGTCGCTGCGGACGCTCTCCGATCTGTACTACGGCGACGAGAAGTGGGACGCGGCGGAGAAGCTGCTCGAGCGGCTGGTCGATCGGCTCGACAAGCAGCGAGGACAAGGACGAGCTCTGCAAGGACTACTACCGGCTGGCCTACATCGCCGAGAAGCTCGGCGACGATCATCAGGCGCTCAAGCGCTACCTGGCGAGCTACGAGTTCGACACCACCTACCTGCCGACGCTCGAAGGGCTGGCGGCGGCGCTCCTCCGAGCCGAGCGGTGGGAGGACGCCCAGCGGATCGTCCAGACGATCCTGATCCAGCACAAGTCGTCGCTGACCGACGCCGAGGTGGTGGATCTGTACTTCCAGCTGGGCGAGCTGGCCGCCAAGCTGACGCAGCTCGACCGAGCCGCGAAGAGCTTCAAGAAGGCGCTCGACCTGGATCCCGACCACATCCCCACGCTGCGCTCCTTCTCGGAGCTCGCGGAGCAGAAGGAGGACTGGGAGGAGGCGTACGACCGTCGCGAGCGCCTGATCGCGTTGCTCGACGGCGAGGAGCGCTTCGAGCAGCTGGTCCGGCAGGCCAACCTCTGCCGCGACAAGATCAAGGAGCCCTACCGGGCGATCGACGCCTACTCGGAGGCGAAGCGGATCCGTCCCGACGACGTGCGCGTCCTGAGAGCGCTGGTACGTCTGTTCGACGAGACCAGCCAGGCGCCGCGCACGATCGAGGTCCTCGAGGATCTCGCGCGCGTGCTCACCAACAAGGAGGAGCGGCGCGACGTCTACATGGATCTGGCGCGCGCTTGGGCTGAGCAGAAGGACGGCGACCAGGCCGTCGCGTACCTCAACGAGGCGCTCGACGTCGATGCGATGTTCGTGAAGGCCTTCCAGATGATCGAGCAGATCCTCTACGAGACCAAGAACTGGCAGGCGCTCGAGGCGAACTACCATCGAATGATCAAGCGCATGCCGTCCGACCAGAAGAAGGCGCGCGCGGTGTTGTGGCGATCGCTCGGTGATCTCTATCTGCGGGTCCTCAAGAACACCGAGGGCGCGAAGCTCGCGTACGAGGTCGTGCTCAGCAAGCTGGAGCCTGACTCGATCGACGTCAGCCTGAGCCTGGCGGAGATCTACTCGCAGAAGCAGGAGCTCGCCCCGAAGGCGCTCGCGCTCTATCACCGGATGCTGGAGAGCTCCGACGATCCGGCGGTGCCGGCCCGGAAGCTCTTCGAGCTGTACCACGCGCTGGGCCGGCTCGACCGGGCGTTCTGCGCGCTCGGTTCGCTGATCCTGATGCGCGCCGCCAACGAGATGGAGGTGCAGGCGTATCAGATGTTGCTCAAGCGTGTGCCGGCGTCACCGCAGCGCTCGTTGACGGACAACCTGTGGCGGAAGAACGTGCTCCATCCGGCGTGCCGGAACTCGCTGGCCGACATCTGCAGCATCCTCTATCGCGGCGCGCCGGATCTGTTCATGGACGGCCAGCGTGCGCTGGCGCTCCGGAAGAAGGAGAAGGTCGACCTCACGGACAAGGGCAAGAACGCCCGGGTGCGCCTGCGCTACTTCGACATCTGGTCGAGGTTGCAGGGCGCGATGCACGTCGGTGAGATGGAGCACTTTCACCGTCCTGGGAACTCGCACTCACCTCGTCTCTACCCGGGCGCGCCGGCGGTGATGTTCGCCGGCGAGCAGCACGAGGCGTTCAAGACGATGCCGCCCCGCCAGATCGCGTGGACCATCGCGAGGCAGATGGCCACGGCCCGTCCGGAGCTGGCCCCGGTGCGGGCGCTGCCTCCGGACGAGGTGGGCGCGGCGATCGAGGCGGCGATCCTCATGTTCTCCCCGGAGGGGAGCGGGGTGGATCTCAGCCTCGACGCCCGTCTGGTGCAGAGCTGGAAGAAGAACCTCCAGCGGTACCTGGTGGAGCGGGCGGTGCGGGCCCTCCGCGACCCGGTGGTCCAGTGCCTGGAACAGCGGGAGATGCGACATCTGGCCCGTTTCCTCGAGGGCGCCGAGCACACGGCCTCCCGGGCGGCCCTCCTGATGGCGCAGGACGTCGGAGCCGCCGAGCGTGGCCTCGGGGAGTCGGATCAGCTCGTGGATGTATCCTTCCGTGCGCGGGTTCGTGCGCTCATGCTCTTCACGCTCAGCGAGGACCATTTCATCCTTCGGGAAAAGCTCGGCCTCGCCATCACGTAGGGTCGTCGGAAGCGTTTGGAAACACGCGTTCTTGACGGGATTCTGGGTGATTCCTAGGATCGGTCGACGCCCTCGGGCGTTCGAATCCGCTGATGAAATTCACCTGCGAGAACTGCGGCGCCCAATACCTGATCGCCGACTCCAAGCTTGGCGATCGCGGTGTGAAGGTCCGTTGCAAGAAGTGCTCTTACGTCATCATCCTTCGGCCGCACGGATGGGCGGCCGATCAGAAGAAGGATGCGAAGGAGGAAGCGCCGACGTCGGCGGACCTCGACGCGGCGTTGGATCGACCGGCGCGGCCGCACGCGGCGAAGGAGCTGCCGCCGTTCCCTTCGGACGATGATCCCGCGGACATCGGGGTCGCGCAAGACACGGGGCTCTCGCAGGAGTTCGCAGCGCTCGGCTTCCACGAGGAGTCGACCGACGATCCGAGCCCGCTTCATCAGGTGAGCTTCGACGCCGACAAGCTGGACTTCGGTGAGCTCGGTTCGTCGCCGTTCTCGTCGCGCTACTCGGGCGGCTCGCTGGACGACGTCCCGTTCGGGCTCGACGCGCATGCGGGTGAGCACGCCAGCGATCGCCCGGACTCCGACGCCACCGACATCCTCGTCCGCGGCACCAACGGCCTGGGCGTCTCGATGCCGGACATGGACGACGATGACGACGACGGCGCGGCATCGACGCACGTCGATCGGATCGAGGTTTCGGAAGACTACGAAGGCACGACCCGCCAGGCCGACGGCGGTACCGGCGAGATCGTCGCGGCCCTGGCCAAAGTCCAGAGAAACGAGCTGCTCGAGATGCAATCCTCCCTCGAATCGGACCTGGAAGGGCTCTCGAGCGCGCTCGATCCCCGCGACAAGAAGAAAGCCGCCGCGGCCGCCGAGCCGGCCAAGGCCGTCCATCCGGGGAGCCACAAGCCGAACTTCCAGGCGCTGAACGCGCTGGCCTCCGAGAGCGACAGCGCGGCTGACCCCGGGTACAACATCGCGGACGAGGCCCTGGCCGAGCGCGAGATCGGGAGCGCCTTCGAGGCGATGTTCGGTGACGGTCCCACCGACGACGGCTTCAATGACGGCGCCCCGCCCGACAAGGCGCCGACCCGCGTCTTCGATACCGAGGCGATGCAGCAGGTCGAAGCCGAGCAGCACATGGCGCGCCCGACCTCGAACGCGCAGCAGAACCGCGAATGGTACGTCGCCATCGACGATCAGCAGGTGGGCCCGCTCAGCCTCGACGAGGTCCGCGAGCGTTGGGACGCCGGCGATTCTGGCGGCCGACTCGCTCTGCTGGAAACAGGGGCTGGGCGACTGGCAGCCGATCAGTTTGACCGCCGAGGTCCGCGCTCATCTCGGCCCGATGGAGGATCGGGAGCGCACGCAAGTGGCGCCGATCCACGAGGACGACTCGCTCACGGGTTCGCCGGTGCCTCCGCAGATCTCAATCCACCCCGAGCCCGAGGCACGCGAGCACTCGATGGCGGCCGGGGGCGGAGGATTCGGCGGAGAGGCCGCCATGGACGAGCCGTCGTGGCGACCGAGCGCCGCCAGCGCGCTGGCCTCGCTGGCCGCGGAGGAGCTGGCGTCCGCCTCCTCGTCGATCGCCTCGAAGCGGGACGACATCGCCGTCGGGGCCGCGCTCCCGGCGACCAGCGATGCGCTCGAGAAGCTCCTCGCCGGGGATCGGGGCTCGACGGCCGCCACGCAGTTCGGGGCAGCCGAGATGAGCGAGTCGGCGGTGAGACCGCTGCCGCGCCGGGCCGAAGCGATCACGTCGGTGCCCCTGCGCGATCCGGTCGTGAATCGCCGGCGGAACGGCTGGATGTGGCCGGTCTCGATCCTGGGCGCGGCGGCGATGCTGACGGTCGGCGTGGTCTGGGCGCTCTCGGGGAACAAGACGCCCGCGCCCCCGCCAGACCCCGTCGCGATGGTGACGCCGCCGCCGCCGGCGCAGCCGGTGCCGTTGCCCGCCCGCGAGACCGCGCCGGTGACGCCGCCGCCGGCCGAGGCGGCTGCGCCTCCGAACCCGGCGGAGGCCAAGGCTGCGCTGGCCGTGGCCGGCGTCAATCCGGAGAGCGTGAAGGCGGACGGGAAGTCCAACGACAAGAACGACGACGACGACGACGATAAGGAGGCCCGGAAGAAGAAGTCGGGCAAGAAGAAGAGGGAGCGCCCTGCGCCGCGCCCGCGCCACGAGCGCCGTGAGCCGGCCGACACGAGACCCCCGCCGCCGCCGCGTCGCCCCCATCGCGAGCCCACCGACGTCGACGACCTCCTGGCACCGGGTGAGCAACGTCCGAGCCGTCGGACGGCGGCGATCGAGGAGGACACGCCGCGCCAGCTCGACGACGGCGACATCCTCAAGGTGCTTCGCAACAACCGCAAGGCGATCATCGACTGCGTCAAGAAGCAGCAGGCCTCCGACGGCAGCGTCAGCGGCACGATGATGGTGAACATGGTGATCACGAAGGCCGGGCAGGCCACCCGCATCACGGTCTCGCCTGATCGCTACACCCGGACCGTCGCCGGCAAGTGCGTCAGCAGCGCCGTGAAGAGCTGGAAGTTCCCCCATTTCAGCGGACCGAACATGCCGATCGACTTCCCCGTCCGCATCCGCTGATGCGGCACGTCCTACCGCTCCATCCCGCGCACGACGTGATGCCCCTGGGCCGCCTGGGGCATCACGAGATCGATTCGCTCCGGCTCCTGCTCAAGGGAGGCTCGGTGGTGGACTGGTTCCGGCTAAACCTCGACGATCGCGACGAGATCGACGCGTTCATCCGCGTCAACGAGCTCGAACCCGAAGAGGCCGGTGACTGGGCGCGCCTGACGGACCTGCGCCGGAAGGCGGTCGTCTATCTGGTCGAGCACCTGGGCTACAAGGTGCCGGAGGTGATCGCGTCGGCGGACTTTCGCTCGCTGGTCCGGTACGCCTCGGGGAAGGGACGGCGCGCCTACCGGATGTACGCGTGCATGGCGCTCAAGGTCATGCACATCATCCACTACACCGAGGCGCACGAGCTCCTCTCGATGCTTCCGATCTCCAACGCGGAGCTGGCCATCCTGTTGACCGCCAAGGTCGAGCGCGTGGTGCGAGGGCTCCTCGAGCGCAACTTTCCGATCGTCGAGTTCAGCGGAAACACCAAGACGAGCTCTTCGATCCTCTCCAAGCTGCTCGCCAAGAAGAACACGCAGGCGACCGCGCTCTTCGACAAGGTCCGCTTCCGCTTCGTGGTGGCGCGGCCGGAGGACATCACGCCGCTCCTGGTCGCGATCATGCGCGAGCTGATGCCGTTCAACTACCTGGTGCCGAACCAGTCGGAGAACACGCTCGTCGACCTGGACGCGATGCTGGTGCGCGCCGGCAATCTCACCGCGATCCGCGCCCGGAAGAACGAAGACGCCGATCTCAACGAGTCCACCGCCAACGATCTGGCCGCCGAGCCGAAGAATGAGTTCTCGGGCCCGAACTATCGCGTGGTGAACTTCGTCGCCGAGGTGCCGATCCGCGCCGATCGCATCCTATCGTTCGAGGGCAATCCGCGCCTCGAAGGGCTGGGGCGCGTCGTCTTCGGGACCGTCGAGTTCCAGCTGGTGGACCGGGTGACGGCGCGGGCGAACGAGACCGGCGAGAACAAGCACTCGCTGTACAAGCGGAGGCAGCTCCTGAAGGTGAAGGAGCGCCTCGAGCGCGGGAAGCGCAAGAAAGTCCCCAAGAGGACCGCGGCCGAAGGCTGATAGGATGGTGCCATGAGACCCGGCACCCAGATGCAGGCCTCCTTCCCTCGGCCGGGCAAGGCGCTGCTCGCGCTGATCTTTGCGAACGTCATCTGCTACGTGCTGCAACTGCTGCTCCTCCGCGCCAACCAGGTATGGGTGACCGAGCTGTACCTTCGCCCCGCCGCGGTCCTGGAGGGCGGCAAGGTCTGGCAGCCGTTCACCTACGTCTGGCTGCACGATCCGCAGCGCCCGTTCCACCTGCTGATGAACATGCTCTGGCTGTGGATGTTCGGCACCCGGCTCGAGCAATGGTGGGGGCCCAAGCGCTTCCTCGGCGCCTATGGGATCTTCGCCCTGGGCGGCGGCGCGCTGACCCTGCTGGTCGGGCTCCTCTCCAAGACCTCCGTCTTCGGACCGCTGCTCCCCGAGTTCTGGACCGCCCCTCACCTCGGCGCCAGCGGTGCGGTCGTCGGCATGACCGCCGCGTTTGGGCTCAGCTTCGCCAACGAGGAGATGAACCTCCTGTTCATCGGACAGATGAAGGGCAAGACGTTCGTGCTGATCATCCTCGCGATCGAGCTGCTGGTGGCCCTGAGCTATGAGCCGACCTCGTCGACGAGCCACTTCGGCGGGATGATCGCCGCCTACATCCTCTGCCGGGGCCTCTGGCGCCCCGGGCGCTGGAAGGAGATGGCGCGGCACGCGGACCTGATGCGAAAGAAGAAGAAGATCGAGGCCGAGCTGCGCGTGATCCGGGGCGGGAAGGACGATCCGTCGGGCTGGAACTGACGGTCAGACGGCGATCGCGATCGCTTTGTCCGTCTCGGCGGCGTCGACCTCCTCGACCTCGCCGTCCTGCCCGAGCCACACCGTGCTGCCGGGCGCGCGGCCGAGCAGGCGCTCCATCGCCGGAACCACCGCCTCGTCGACCGGCCCCACCAAGGTGAGGACGGCGCGGCCGCGATCGAACATCCGGGCCGCCAGGGCGGCGACGTCCGCCGGGGTCACCTTCATCGCCTCGTCGAGCCAGTCCTCGTAGCCCGCGTTTCGGCCCATGAGGGCGCTGGCGCCGTACCAACCCGCGATCTCGCTCGGATCGTCGAGCGCGAACTCGAGCTCGCTGACGTGGCGGGTCTTGGCCCGATCGAGCTCGGCGTCGCTGATGTCGCCGAGGCTCTCCAGCACCGCCAGGGTCTCGCGGACCGCGGACTCCGCCTTCTCCTCGGCACACACGATCTCGACGTCGAGCGCGGCGATGTCTGCGTACGCGTCGATGGCGGCGGCCATCGAGTAGGCGATCCCGCGCTGCTCGACGATCGCCTGCCGGAGCCGCGCACCGAAGCCGTCGTCCAGGATGCGCTTGAGCAGGAGCAGCGCCGGAAAGTCGGGATCGTGCTCGTGGGGCGCCGTGAAGGACAGGAGCAGCGAGACCTGCGCGTCCTCGGAGGGCTGGACGTGGATCGGGAGGCCCTCGCGCGGGATCGGTCGGCCGAGCTCCGGGAGTGTGCGGCCGCGCGGCATACGCCCGAAGGTGGAGGCGGCCTCCGCCAGCATCTCGTCGGGATCGACGCGCCCGGCGATCACCAGCACGCCGTTCTCGGCGGCGAACAGCTTCTCGAAGTGGGTCCGGCAGTGGGCGTCGGCCAGGCGCTCGACCACGCTCGCCTCGCCCGCGACGGGGAGGCCGATCGGGTGGGCGCCCCAGAGGATCCGGCGGGAGAGGGTGTCGATGTCGAGATCGCGGCCATCGCCGTCGTAGGTGTCCAGGATCTCCTCGATCACGACCTTGCGCTCAATCTCCAGGCCTTCGAGGGTCGGCTCGGTGCAGACCTCGCCGAGGAGTCGCAGACCGTCACGGGCGTGGCGCGGCGGCACGGTGATATGGATCGTGCAGGCGTCCCGCTGGGTGAGACCGTTGATCTCCCCGCCGATCGCCTCCACCGCGATGTGGAAGTCACGACTGTGCGGGTGGGTGCGCGTGCCACGAAGGACGAGGTGCTCCACGAGATGCGAGATGCCATTCTCATGGAGCTGCTCGTAGCGTGGACCCGCGCGAACCATCATCGCGCAGGACACCGCGTGGACGTGCGGCAGTCGGAGGATCAAGACAGGCAGGCCGTTGCTCAACCGGTTGCGGACGAACTCGAGCACCGAGCGATCACACCGTTCGGCGGCCGATCCGTCAACGGGGATTAACCGCTAAACCACCGGAATTCTTTGTGAAATCCCCGAGCTGATTTCCGCCGGCGCAAGGTTGCGTGCCAGCCGGAGCGGCCGGGATCGGGGCCTCGTTGCCGAGCCGCCCCGCGGACTTGGCGCGGGGCCTGCGGCCGGCCCGCAATCGAAAGGTGGGTCCCTCTGAAAACCGGCTGAACTCAGGCGGTTGGCGCGCGGTGGGGGCGCGGATCGAAAACCTGAACGTCTTCGGTGGCTTGGGGGAGCGGGAGGACGATGGTGAACTCGGACCCGGCCCCGACCCTGGAATTCACCCTGAGCTGCGCTCCGTGCTCGGTCACGATCTGCTGGCAGAGCCCCAGGCCCAAACCCGTTCCGGTCAGCTTCGTCGAGTAGAAGGGATCGAAGATCCGATCGAGGGCCTCCTCGGGGATCCCCGCTCCCTGGTCCTTCACGAAGACGGCCAGCGCCTCGCCGTCACGGCGCGCCCCGAGCCGGAGCGTCCCGCCCTCCGGCATGGACTCCTTCGCGTTGCGCACCAGGTTCAGGATCGCTTGGCGCATCTGATCGGCGTCGAGGTGGATGCGCGGCAGGTCGTCGGGGACGTCGAGCTCGAGCTTCACCTTCGCGGCCTCGCAGTCCCGGCGGACGAAGGTACCGAGGGTGGTGAGGATCTCGCCGACGTCCGCCAGGCGGAGGTCCGGGCGGGGCAGGCGCGCGAACTTGAGGTACTCCTCGGTGATGGCCGTGAGGCGGTCGACCTCCCGGATGATCGCCTTGCACAGCGTCTCGGCCTCTCCGCCCTCGGCGGTGTCCCGCAGCATCTCGGCGTTGAGCCCGATCGAGGACAACGGGTTGCGGATCTCGTGTGTGACATGCGCGCTCATCCGTCCGATCGCCGCCAGCCGCTCGGAGCGGATCAGCGCCTCCTTGGTCCGGACCGCCTCCGTCACGTCCTCGAGCGCCACCACCAACCCGAGCACCTCGTCCTTCTCGTTGAGGAGCGGCGCCACGGTCACGTCCGCCAGGAGCTCGCCCATGTGGAGCGCCTCGACGTGGGTGGTCTCGCTCCGCTCCAGCAGCGCGCGGACGGGGCTGAGACGCTCTACCAGCGGCCGCATCGTCTCGACGTCCTCGAGCGAATGACCGCGGACCTTCGCCGGGTCGAGGCCCCAGTGGGCCTCGGCCGCACGGTTGGTGCTGGTGACGCAGAGCCGCCGATCGGTCACCACCACGCCGGTCCGCAGGCTACGGACGATGCTCTCGTGGTAGCGCTTGAGGTCCTCCACGCGCCGGTAGGCCCGCTCCAGCTCCACCGCCTGCCGGTCGAGCTCGTCCTCGCGATCCTTCTGGGCGCGGGCCATCCGCCGCAGCTCCTCCGCCAGCGACGCCACCTCGTCGTTCCCCCCGACCTCGACGCTGGTCTCGTAGTCGCCCCGGGAGATCGCCTTCGCCAGCTTGTGGATCGGCGCCAGCGAGCGCCCGGCCAGGACGGTCAGGATGACCCCGATGATGAGGGCGACGGCCGTCATGATGACGATGCGCCAGATGGCGTTGAGCTCCTCGAGCTCGGCCCGATGGACGGCCCGATCGGTCGCATCGCTGATCTGCTTGTTGAGCTGGAAGATCTCGGTGCTGAGGGCGCCGTCGAGCTCCGGGAGCCGCGGCGCCAGATCGCGCACGTCCTCCCCGGCCTGCACACGCTGGAAGATTCGATTGGTGAGCTCGGTGACGGCCTCGTGCCGGTCGGCGATCTGGTCGATCCGCCGGATGATCTCGTCGTAGAACTCCGGCTCGTTCGAGCGCTCGTGCTCCGCGACGCGCCGGATCTCCTCCACCGCCGCCCGGATGACGTTGGGGAAGTACTCGACGGCGATCCGCAGGATCACCTCGCGGCTCTTCGGATCCTCCTCCTGGAGCCCGCTGCGCAGATCGCGGAAGCGGTTCTGCTGGTGGGTCTCGAGCTGGGCGACGCCGCGGGCGAGGGCGAGGTGCCCCTCCTTGATCGCTCGCAAGTCCTTCGCCACGCTCCGGATCTGGACCACGCTGATGAACGCGAGGACCACCGCGCAAGAGAGCAGCACCATGAACCCGAGGAAGATCTTGGTGGCGAGCGAGAGCTTCACGTTCTCACCAAACACGCTAGCATACGGGGGTGTTCGCCCTGCTTCTTTTCACCCTGGCGGGCCAGCCGCAAGAACCGCAGCCGGACGCCCACCTGGTGGACATGGTGGTGGCACAGGCGGACTCCACGGTCGTCACGCTGTCGGAGCTGATGGCCGAGACCCGGTTGGTCCTCCTGCGCACCCGCGGGCTCGATCTGGCCCGTTCGGGCGCGATCAGCCGGCCGCTGATGCTGGCCGTGCTCCGGTCGATCGTGCAGCGGGAGCTGATCCTCGGCGAGGTGCACCGGTTGAACCTGCAGGTGCCGGAGGAGGAGGTCGAGCGGGCGCTCGCCGCGGTGCGTCGCAAGTTTCCCACGCCGGAGGACTACCAGCGGTTCATGGACCTGACGGGGTTTCGGGATCCGGTGACCGGCCAGACTCCGTTGCTCTCGGCGGTGCTCCGGAGCGAGCTGCAGGTGGAGCGCTACCTCGATCTGCGGGTGCGCCTCAACGTCGTGATCCCCGAGCCCGACCTGATCCGCTGCTTCGAGATGAACGAGAAGAAGTTCTTCGGCCGCAGCTACGCCGAGATGAAGCCGCGGATCCAGCTCGTGCTCCGGGAACAGCGCGAGCAGAGGGCGCTCAGCGACCTCGTCACCCAGCTGTCGAACCGCGCCAAGATCCGCTACGCACCCGGCTTCGATCCCGGACCGAGCGCGCCCGAAGCGCCCTCGGTGGCCTTCCAGTGTCCCGACTGATCATCCGCCCGGCGTGGGCCGGCGACGCTCCGCGAATGGCGGAGATCGCCTGCGCGGTCGAGCAGCCAACCTGGGACGCGGAGCGGTTCCAGCAGGAGCTGGCGCTACCGCAGAGCCGCGCCTTCGTGGCGGAGAAGGAGAGCGTCGTCGCGGGGTTCGCGATCGGATGGGAAGTGATCGACGAGCTCGAGCTTCACCTGATCGCCGTCGATGCCGCGCATCGCCGGCAGGGCCTGGGGACGGCGCTGCTCGACACCTTCGAGGCCGGCGCGCCGGTGGTGTACCTCGAGGTGGCCGAGTCGAACGCCGGCGCGCTCGCGCTCTACCGCGGGCGGGGCTATCGTGAGGTGGGCCGGCGGGCCCACTACTACGGCCGCGACGCGGCGGCGTTGCTCATGCGTTCCATCCGGCGGTAGTCCGTTGTCCCACGTGCCCGAGGGGCATACCGTCCGACGGATGCGCGCGTGGATGGTCCTCCCGCTCCTCTTCGCGTGCGGCGGGCGCAGCCAGCTCGGTGATCCGGACGGCGGCACGATGCTCGACCTGGACAGCGGCCCCCGGCCCGACGCCGGCTTCATCCCCGACATGGTCCTGGCGCGCGTGGTCATCGACGGCGACACCCTCATCGTCTCGGCAGGCTCGCACCTGAGGACCCCGGACGGGCGGCCGCTCGACGGGGAGAAGATCCGGCTCATCGGCGTGGACGCCCCCGAGATCGCACACCCGGACGCCCAGCCCCCGACGGAGGCCGACTGCTACGGTCCCGAGGCCGCCACGTTCACGGAGATGACCGTCGGCGGGCGGACCATCGAGCTCACCTACGACGCGAACAACGGCTATCGCGACCCCTACGACCGGCTCCTCGCCTACGTGGCCCGCAACGGGATGGTGCTCCAGGAGCAGCTCCTGACGACCGGCAACGCCCGGGCGTTCCGCCAGTACAACCACCGAGAACGCGACCACTACATCGAGCTCGAGTCCGCCGCGCGCGCGCAGCACCTCGGTCTGTGGTCCTGCCCTTGAGCGCGGCGCTGGTGGTGCTGGCCGGCGGCCGCGCCGCGCGCCTCCAGGGGCTCGTCAAGCCGCTCCTGGTGCGCTCCGACGGTCGCACGCTCCTCGCGCACCTCCTCGAGGCCCTGGCGCCGCTCGTCGAGGAGACGGTGATCGTGGCGCCCGCCGCGATCGCCGGGCTCTTCCCGGGGCGGGTGATCGAGGATCCGGGGCGGGGGCCGGGGATCGCATTGATCACGGCGGCCCGCGCCCTCTCCCAGCCACGGATCCTGGCGGCCGCGGGCGATCTGGTGACGCCGTCGCCGGCGCTCGGCGCGCATCTGTTGGCCTCACCCCATCCGGCCGCGGTCGTGTCGAAGGACGGCGTGCTCCAGCCCGCCTTCGCAGCGTATTCGACGGCGCCGCTGGCCGGCCTGGCTTCGCGGGATGACCTCCCTCCCGGAGGCGCCTCGGGAAGGCTCTCCAGCCTGCGCGCGTGTCTCTCCGCGCTGGGAGCGTTCGTGATCGACGCGGGTGACCTCGCACCCGAGATGCTGCACGCGTTCGACGACGTCGACACGCCCGCGGACGTCGTGCGGGCTTTGCTCTCGACGGCGGGCGTACCGACCTGGCCCCACCTTGCCGCCGACGCACAGTGACACGATGATGCGGCTTGATGCTGCGGCGCGATCTCGCCCCGCTGGATAGCTACCTCGCCGACGCCATGTCGATGGACGTGGCGGCGTTCTGCGATCGCTACCCGTGGCCGGTCCTGGTGACCCCCGAGCCCTCCCCGGACCTGATGCGTCGCCTGAGGCGTCCGGAGACCGTGGTCCAGGAGGTGACGATGTCCACCCAGGATCTGGATCCGATGGCGCCCGGGATGGTGGGCGCCAGCCTGGACGCGCTCTGCTTGCTGGTCCGGCCCCTCGATCCCGGACGCACCCGCATGCGGATCGGCCGAGCCCCCAGCGCCGACGTCATCCTGATCGACGAGAGCATCTCGCGCACCCACGCCGAGCTGGAGTGGGATCGTCCCGCCGAACGGGCCCTCCTGACGGACCTCGGCACCAAGAACGGCACGGTCGTCGATCACCGGCGGCTCGCGCCCCGGCAGAGCGTCCTCCTCGTCCCAGGCTCGGTGGTGATGTTCGGCTCGCTGGCGACGCGCTTCTACTCGCCGCGAACGTTCCGGGCCTGGCTCGCCACAGGCGCGCCCCGCTCGGGGGCCTCGCCAGGGAAGTGGCCCACGGGCCTGGTCACCTGAGAACCGGTCCTAAACCGTTCCGTTCGCCGGATGACTACGGCTACCGGCCGGGGTTGCGGGCGGCCTGGCGCTCTTGATCGTCGTAGCTGAGGGCGACGGGGTGGACCTTCACGTCCGCGCGATCGCGGAGCTTCTTGGTCCAGCCCTCGTACGCGGCGTTCTGCTTGGCGATGGTGAGGCTGTACGCGAGCCCGAGCTTCGCCTTGTCGAAGTCGGCGTCGGTGGGCGCCTTGCGCTCCTTCAGGCGGAGGATCACCCACGCCGTATCGCTCTCGATGGGCGTCGCGGGGACCGGCTTCTCGGGCGTGAGCGCCCAGGCGGCGGCGGCGACCTCCTTGGCCTGGCCGAGCCGCGGGAGGAAGTCGCGGCCCTCGGGGAACGGTCCGGTCTCCTCGACCTTGAGATCCGTCGAGCCGGAGGCCGCCACCACGTCGGCGAGCGTAGGCTTCTGGAGGGCGAGGGCCTCGAGGGTGTCCGCCTTCTTCTTGGCGAGCGCGCCGGCCTTCTCGTCGCGGACCAAGGCCTCGACGATCTCGTCCTTCACGTCCTCGAGCTTGCGCTGCACCGGATCCTGGATCTCGGTGACCTTGATGATGTGGTAGCCGAACGGGGTCTCGACGACCTTGGAGACCTCGCCCGCCTTCAGCGCGAAGGCGGCCTCCTCGATCGGGGGCATCATCTGGCCATTGGAGAAGCAGCCCAGATCGCCGCCCTTGTCCTTGTTTGAGTCGTCGGAGAACTTCTTGGCAGCGGCCGCGAAGTCCATGCCGCCGGCCACGGCCCGGGCGGCGTCGTCGATCTTCTTCTGCGCGGCCGTCCGGACGTCCGGCGCCGCCTCCTTGGTCAGGCGGACCAGGATGTGCTGGGCACAGACCTTCTTCGGGACGTCGTAGCGGGAGCTCTTGAAGCGCTGGTAGTACTTCAGGATCTTGTCCTCGGCGTCGGGCTGCTTGTTCCACTCCTCGATGTCGGCGGCGGTGATCGTGCCGACCTGATCGGCGAACATGCTCTTCGGGACCTGGATGAACTCGACGTTCACCTTGGTCTGCTCGCGCATGAACTGATCCTTCATCTCCTTGTCTGAGACGCGCATGGCCTGGACGAGCGACAGGTAGATGCTCGAGAGGATCCGCTCCCGCTCCGACTGCTCGAAGCGCGTGTCGCTGGTCTGCATCTGGTTGAGGAAGCGCTCGTACAGGTCGCGGCTGAAGTGGCCGTCCTGCTGGAAGCTCTCGTTCTCGACGATCCGATCCCTCAGCATCTGGTCGTCGACCGCCAGGCCGTTCTCCTTGGCGGTCTTCGCCAGCACCTTGGTGGTCACCAGCCCGTACAGAACGTTCTCCCGGAGCTTGTCCCGCTCGGCGGCCTCCTTGTTGTATCGGGGATCCTGCATCTGCCGATACCGGTACTGGCTGGCGTACACCGCCGAGTACTCGGTGTCGGAGATGACGTCTCCGTCCACCTCGGCGGCATAGAAGCCCTTGGGGCCGCCTTGGTAGCTGATTCCGAAGCCGATCATGACCAGGGCCGTGAGGCCGAGGAGGAAGGTGATGATCGGACTGTTCTTGTGGCGGCGGAGCGCACCGAGCATGACGGGGCCTGGTCTATCGGAATGGATTGAGATTTGAAAGGGCCTTTGATACTTGCGGAGCTGGGCTTCGCCCATGTTCAAGTGGCTTCAAGGACTGTTCTCGAGCGATCTCGCCATCGACCTCGGGACCTCGAACACCCGGATCTTCGGCAAAGGCGTCGAGATCGTCACCAACGAGCCTACGGTCGTGGCCATTTCCCGCGATCACACCGGCACGAGAAAGGTCAGCGCCGTCGGCCGGGCCGCCAAGGAGATGGTCGGCCGGACCCCAACGGGGATCGAAGCGATCCGCCCCATGCGCAACGGCGTCATCGCCGACTTCGAGTCGGTCTCGGCGATGCTGCGGTATTTCATCAAGAGCGTCCAGGGGAACCGCAACCTGTCGGCGCCGAGGATCATCATCTGCGTCCCGGTCGGCGTCACCGAGGTGGAGAAGCGCGCGGTCCGCGAGGCCTGCACCACCGCCGGGGCCCGGGAGGTCCACCTGATCGAGGAGCCGATGGCCGCGGCGATCGGCGCGGACATGCCCATCACCGAGCCGTCCGGCAACATGATCGTCGACATCGGCGGCGGCCTGACCGAGGTCGCGGTGATCAGCCTCTCCGGCATCGTCTTCGCGAACTCGGTTCGGGTCGGCGGCGAGAAGATGGATGAGGCGATCACCCATTACGTGAAGCGCCGATACAACCTGCTCCTCGGCGAGCAGACCGCCGAGGAGGTGAAGAAGCGGATCGGCTCCGCCATCGACTCGGGTCCCCTCGAGGAGATGGAGGTCAAGGGCCGCGACGTCGTGGGCGGCGTCCCGAAGAGCGTGGTCCTCAACTCGGACGAGGTCCGGGAGGCCCTCTCGGAGAGCATCACCGCCATCGTGGAGGCCGTCCGGGTGTCGCTCGAGCGCACGCCTCCCGAGCTGGCCGCCGACATCGTCGACCGGGGCATCGTGCTGTCCGGGGGCGGCGCGCTCCTCAAGAACTTCGACGTCTTGTTGCGCAACGAGACCGGGCTGCCGGTCATGGTGTGCGACGACCCGATGTGCGCGGGCGTGCGCGGCGCCGGCGCCACGCTCGACAAGCTGGACCTGCTCCACGAGATTGCGGTGGATTAGGATCCAGGTCGTCCTCGGTGGTTCGGTTTCTCAAGCGCTACCAGACTCCGATCGCCGTCCTGCTGTCGATCCTGGTCCCGCTCATCGTCTATCGAGCCAACGCCGCCACGCCAGGGGAGGCGAACGTCGTCGACAAGATCGTCCTGTTCGCCACCAGCCCGCTCGAGCACCTGATGACCTGGGCTACGGGCCTGGTGAGCGACTCCTGGTACGAGTACGTGGACATCGTCGACGCGCGGAAGGAGAACGCGGAGCTGCGCCGGCGCCTGCTGGCGGTGGAGCGGGACGTGGACATTCTCCGCACGCTCGAGATCGAGAACCGTCACCTGACCGCGCTGCTCGACATTAAGGAGAAGAACCCGACCTTCCGTTTCCAGGCGGCGCGGGTGATCGCCGCGGGGAGCTCGCCGCTGTCGCGCACGCTGGAGATCGATCGGGGATCGCTCGCCGGCATCCGCCGCGGCATGCCGGTGATCGCGGGCCAGGGGCTGGTCGGCGTGATCCAGCGGGTCGGCTGGTCGACGGCCGAGGTGCTCACGATCGCCGACGACAAGGTGGCGGTGCGGGCCCTGGTGGTGAGGACGCGCGCCCGCGGCCGCGTGCGGGGGCGCGGGCTGTTCCCTCGCTTCAAGCTGAAGCTCTCGGAGGTGCTGCGCGACGACGACGTCGCCGTGGGCGATCGGATCACCACGTCGGGACACGACGCCGTCTTCCCGGCCGGCATCCCGATCGGTGAGGTGACCGACGTGGTGGTGGAGACCGGCGTGCAGCATCGCGTCGCCGAGGTCGAGCCGTACGTGGACTTCGCGCGCCTCGAGGACGTCTCGGTGATCCTCGACGCCGCCAAGGGCGAGCCGATCGTGACCCCCGAGCCGCTCCGGCCGCCGGCGTTGCTCGAGGCCCCACCCGCGACCCCGCCGGAGGCCAAGCGATGACGATCGACATCCTCGACAAGCCGCGCCGGGCCGGGCTCAAGGCACTGCTCAAGTCCGGCCGGCTGCGGGTGGCGCTGGTGGTGATCGCGGCGGCGATCCTCCTCACCGTGCAGAGCGTCGTGGCGCAAAAGCCGCGCTTGCGCCCGGACGTGGCCAGCCTGGTGATCGTGTACCTCGCGATGGACCACGAGCTGATCCCTGGGCTCGTCGTGGCGCTGGTGGTCGGCTACGTGGCCGATGTCTTCTCGGGTCAGGCGCCCGGGCTCTACATGGCGTCGCTGGTGGTCGTCTACCTGGTCCTCCGGCTGATCGTGTTGCGGATCGTCGGGTCGCGGTGGTTCATCGTGACAGGCTTGTCGATCCTCGCCACCTTCCTGGGGATCCTGGTCCGACTCTCCATCGTCGACGTCCTGGGACCCGGCGGGGTCGGCTTCCGGACCATCGGGCCCACCCTCCCGGTCGCGTTTCTGGTGGCGGTCCTCGGCGGCTATCCGATCTATCGGCTGCTCGGCTTCTGCGAGCACGGGTTGCGGGCGGACGCGAGCCGGCCGCCTGCCTTACACTGAGAAGAACGCGTGGGCCTCCCAGGCGAGAAGTCGACCGATGCCTCCGCCGCCGCCACCCGCGGTGTGGTGATGGGCGCGTTCGCGGTGATCGTCTTCGGCGTGATCATGGTCCGCCTCTACATGGTCCAGATCCAGCAGGGCACCGAGTTCCGCGAGAAGTCGCTGAACAACTTCATCCAGTTCAAGCGGCTCGATCACGATCGGGGCGAGATCGTGGATCGGGAGGGGCGCGTGCTGGTCACGAACCGGCCCTCGGTCGACGTCGCGGTCACGCCGGCGTTCTTCCCCAACGCCAACCGGATGGTGCAGCGCCTGGGCGCGGCGGTCGGCGTGTCGTCGAAGGAGAGCGAGGCGATCGCGCAGGCGCTCTCCAAGGCGGTCCAGGAGCGAGGACCGCCGCTGCTCTTGGCGGCCGACCTCACCGAGCGGCAGGCGTCCGCGATCCGCAAGGTCCAGAACGAGCTCGAGATCGGGCTGGAGAGCGTCCCGATCATCGAGATGCCGGGCGAGCAGGATCGGTACGCCGCCTACCTGGATCCGGAGCATTTCCCCGGCCTGGGACGCATCATCCGCAGGCTCACCGAGCTGATGTCGCTCGACGAGAGCGACGTGGCGGCGCTCCGCCGTCGCATCCGGCGGGCCACCGGGCTCGATCGCTACCTCGAGATCCTGGTGCGGCGCGACGTGCCGCCCGAGGTGGAGGGCCCGGTCGAGCTGGACATCGAGCTCGGCGAGCTGCCCGGTGTCTCGATCCGTAGCTCGAAGGCGCGCACGTATCGCTACGGCGCGATGGCGGCGCACCTGCTCGGGTACGTCAACGAGGTGTCGACGCAGGACCTCGACGAGAAGCGGGAGCTGGGCTACCGCATCGGCGACTCGATCGGGCGCCGCGGCGTCGAGAAGACCTTCGAGGGCGAGCTGCGCGGAACGGACGGTCGCGAGACGATCGTGGTGGACAGCAAGGGCCGGTCGCAGTCGACCAAGTTCGCGCAGCAGCTGGAGAAGAGCGCGGGCGAGAACGTGAAGCCGAGGCCGGGCAACCGGGTGGTCCTCACGCTCGATCTCGACCTCCAGATGGTGGCGGAGAAGGCGTTCCTGACCCAGAAGGCGGGGGCCCTGGTGATGCTCGAGGTGAACACGGGCCGGGTGCTGGCGCTGACGAGCACGCCGTCGTTCGATCCGAACAAGCTCACCGGCTACTTCGACCCGGCCGAGAAGCGGCGCCTCGACGAGATGCGCGATCTCCGTCCGTGGCGGTTCCGCGCGATCCAGGACTACTTCGCGCCCGGCTCCACCTTCAAGGTGGTGACCGGGCTGGCGGCGCAGAAGCAGGGCGTCAGTCGGATCAACGAGCCGGTGACCTGTCCGGGTGCGTTCCGCCTGGGCGCGACGCGCTTCCGCTGCTGGAAGGAGTCGGGGCACGGCCCGCTCGACCTCGTGCACGCGATCGAGCACTCGTGCGACGTCTACTTCTACACGATGGGCTCCCGCCTGGGCCTGGACCCGATCGCGGAGATGGCCGTCTCGCTCGGGTTCGGAAAGCGGACAGGGATCGACCTGGCCGGCGAGTCGAGCGGCATCATGCCGACCAAGGCCTGGTACAACCGCTACCTGCCGCCCTACACGCTGGGCGCCGCGGTGAACGCGTCGATCGGCCAGGGCGCCGTAGCGGTGACTCCGCTCCAGCTGGCGGTGGCGTACGCGACGATCGCGAACGGCGGCACCGTCTACGAGCCGCAGATCGCGCTCCGCATCGAGTCGTACGACGGGCGCGCGGTCCGCGAGATCGCACCCAAGGTCCGGCGCAAGCTCGATCTGCCGCCCGACGCCCTGGCGGCGGTCCGCGAGGGCCTCCGCAAGGTGGTCAACGAGCCGGGCGGCACGGCGTACAGCCGGCGCCTGAAGGAGCTGGAGGTCTCGGGAAAGACAGGCACTGCCCAGGTGTCGGCCCTCGGCAAGAGCCGCGTCCGCGCCGAGACGCTGCCGTTCAACCTGCGCGACCACGCCTGGTTCGCCTCGTTCGCGCCCTCGAATGCGCCGGAGGTGGTGGTGGTGGTGTTCGCCGAGCACGCAGGTCACGGAGGATCGGCGGCGGCGCCGATCGCAATGGCGACGATCAAGGCCTGGTACGAGAAGAAGCAGGCGGCGATCCACGCGGAGGCGAACGATGGCTCGTAGGTTGGGGAGCTCGATCGATCGGTCGATGGTGCTGATGGTCGTGGTGCTGGCGCTGCTCGGGCTCTACAACCTGGCGTCGGCGGGCCGGCCCATGGGCGCCGAGCTCCACGTCAAGCAGGGCATGATGGTGCTGATCGGCCTGGTGCTGATCTTCGCGATCGCCTCGGTGCACTACCGCAACCTGGAGGGGCTCGCGATCCCGATCTTCGTGGCCACCATCGTGCTGCTGCTCGCCACCTCGCTCTTCGGCAAGGTGGTCAACGGCTCCCGCCGCTGGCTGGTCTTCGGACCGGTCAACATGCAGACCTCCGACCTCGCCAAGATCGCGGTCATCATCATCATGGCGCGCGTCCTTCACATGGAGCGCTGGGAGGGCGGTGGGCTGACGCTGCGGGAGATCTTCCGCCCGCTGAACGTGTCGCGGCCGCTCGCGGTGCTGCTGATGGTGGTGCTGTTGTCGTTGCTCGGGGACGCGCTGATGGCCCCGAAGATCGAGGTCGCCTACGGCAACCGATGGCGCGTGGTCGCGAAGATGAAGGCGTCGCACCCGAGGCTCGAGGTGGGCAAGATCGAGGGCGAAGGCCGCTACCGCATGCTCCAGAGCGGCGTTGAGCGCCGGCACGCCGTCTTCGAGCGGATGGAGGACGGGAACTACCTCCTCGAGGACCTGGGGACCGAGGCCGGCACCTTCGTCAACGGAGAGAAGGTGATCGGCGAGGTGCGGCTGCACCACGACGACATCGTGCGCTTCGGCCTCAACCAGCGGGCGCAGCTGCGGTTCTCCTGGGCGCCGGAGCGGATCCAGCGGTTTCTCCCCTGGATCGCGATCGTGAGCGCCCTGTGGCTCGCGGTGGCGTTCTTTCGCCAGTACCGGAAGGGCTCCTGGGAGACGCGCGACATCGTGGCACCCATCGACATGGTGGCGATCCCGGCGGTGCTGATCCTGATGCAACCCGATCTCGGCACGACGCTGGTGGTGGTCGCGATCGCGTTCACGATGATGCTCTACGTGGGGCTTCGGCCGATGTCGCTGCTGCTGCTGGTCAGCGGCAGCGCGCTGATGAGCGTGCTCGCGTGGTTCTTCGTGCTCAAGCAGTACCAGAAGGACCGGGTCTTGACGTTCCTCAATCCCACCAGCGATCTGGCGGGCGCCGGCTATCACCAACACCAGAGCTTGATCGCGATCGGCAGCGGCGAGCTCTTCGGCAAGGGGCACGGCCAGGGGACCCAGACCCAGCTGTCCTTCCTTCCGGAGCAGCAGACCGACTTCATCTTCTCGGTCTGGGCCGAGGAGCAGGGCTTCATCGGCTGCGCGCTGGTGGTGCTCCTGTTCGCGGCGCTCACGCTGATCGCGCTGCGGGTGGCGGCGCACGCCCGCGACCGGTTCGGCGCCCTCCTCGCGATCGGCGTGGCGGCGCTCATCTTCTTCCACAGCTCCGTGAACATGTTGATGGTGCTCCGACTGGCTCCGGTCGTCGGTGTGCCGCTCCCGCTGTGGAGCAACGGAGGTTCGTTCGTCCTCACGATGATGATAGGCATCGGCATTCTATTGAATGTATCGATGCGGAAGAGCTTCTTCTAGGTCGTGGGTGTTCCGGGCGGGCCAGCTGAAAAGGTGTGCCCAACGAGCCAGTTGAAGTACACCGTCCGCTCCGGACCCACGCTGGCGAGCTTCGCGGGTGGCCAATCGGGAGGGCCCCAGCGATAATTCGACGACCCGCTTGGAGAAGAACGCACCGATCAAGAGCTTGCCCTTCCGGTACGGGAAGTACGAGCTCGTCGCTCGCCTCGGCTCGGGCGGGATGGCCGAGATCTTCCTGGCGCGGCAAGCGGGCGCAGGTGGGTTCGTGAAGCCGACCGTCATCAAGCGCATCCTTCCCCAGCTCGCCGAGGACGAACGGGTCGAGGCGGCTTTCATCGCCGAAGCCCGCCTGATGGCCGAGGTCCGCCATCACAATGTCGTCCACGTCTATGAGCTCGATCGCCTGCCGAGCGGCGAGTTCTTCATGGCCATGGAGTACGTCGAGGGCACCGACCTACGCGCGCTGCTGAAGTCGGCGACCCGCGCAGGTCTGCGCCTGCCACCGTGGATGGCGGTCAAGATCACGTGCGACATCCTCGACGCCCTCCACATGGTCCACGATCTCAAGGACGACCGCGGCCGCTCCCGTAACGTGGTCCATCGAGACGTGACCCCTTCAAACATCTTCATCTCGGCCCAGGGCGACGTGAAGCTGGGCGACTTCGGTGTCGCCAAGGACGACCAGCGCCGCACGCTCACCCGGCGCGGTGAGGTCAAGGGAAAGGTGGCGTACATGGCGCCGGAGCAGCTGGCCCGCGGCACCGTGGATCGCCGAGCCGATCTGTTCTCGATGGGGGTGGTGCTCTGGGAGTGCCTCTCGCAGCGGCGACTGTTCGGCGGCGGCGAGCTCCCGGATCTGGTGGTCATGAACATGATCTGCACCGGTCCGCGGATCGCGCCCTCCCGTTTCCGGCGCGACGTGCACGTGACACTCGACGCTTGCGTGCTGCGCGCGCTCAACGCCGATCCTGAGGCGCGTCATCAGACGGCCGAAGGCTTCCAGACCGAGCTGCTCGAGATCCTCGATACCATCCACGGCCCCGTGCACTCACCTGAGATCTGCGAGACCGCCGAGATGATCCTCGGTCGCAAGCCACCCTCGGAACGCCTGTTCCTCGCCACGGTTACTCCCGAGGGCAGCGAAAGTGACAAGTGGGACGGCTCTTGGGATCAACGACCGACCGAGGTCGGCTCCGACCTCCGGCTCAATCCACCGCCCTCGATCTTCGCGGCCGAGACCAGTTACCGGGGACCGTTCCCCTTCTGGATACGCGAGGGCGAGACCATCAAGGGACCGATCCACTACTTCGACAGCCTCAAGCTGCTCGCCAAGGGAAACGATGCCGGAGATCGGGTCCTGATCTCCGCCGATCGGCTCGACTGGTTCGACGCCTCCGACTTCGCCGATCTGACCGGTCAGGAGGCGATTCGGCCGCCCGAGGACGAGCGGACCGCGGTCATTCACGGCGCGCTCAAGGACTGCAGTCTGATCGCCATGCTCGCCCTGCTCGGCCTCGAGAGGTCGACGGGCATCCTGCGCGTCTCGGGGACCCCGGAGCGTGCGCTGATCCACGTCAGCGATGGCGTCCTGACGCATATCTCGTCGACCTCGCCGAGGCAGCAGACGGTCGAGCTCCTCGTGCGCGACGGCCTCATTCAGCCCGCCGACATCCCGGCGCTCGTCCATCGCCTCCTGATCGGTCGCACGCCGCTCGAGGAGTTTGCGGTGAGCGCCGGCTGGGGAGGGGATAGCCTCTCCTTCTGGCGCAGCGTCATGAAGCGAAGGCTCCTCGCGATCCTGGAGAGCCGCGCGGAGTACGACTTCTTCACCGTCGAACCGCGCGTGCGCGCGCCGCTCGGCACCGATCTGGTCACGCTGCTCCCCGAGCTGGTCCGCCAGGGGATGTCGGGACACGGCCTGCGACTCCGGCTCGGGAAGGCCATCGACACGCCGCTCTCTCGCTCGCCCGACTTCGAAGAGATGTTCAATCGCTTCGGACCTGATGAGCTCGACACCGAGATCGTCGAGCACCTCACGCGTACCCGCACGGTGAATGCCGCGATCCACGGGTACCCGGACGACGAGTCGTCGCTCCTCGCCTGGGCGTATCTGCTCGTCGAATCCGGTGCGCTACTTCTTGAAGATACCGAGGCTGGGAGCGGATGCGCGGTGATCGCGGAGTGACTTCCGCAGATCGACGATCCCGATGATCTCGGTGCGGTGTCCGGGCTCGACGTTGATGGCGAGCTGACTGAGCGCCGAAAGCATGATCCGGAACCCGAGGTGCGCACTGGTCGCGTCCTCTGCGAAGCCCTCGCGCTGTGCCCGCGCCGCCGCCTCGAGGCCCGAGTAGATGTGATCGACCTCGAGCACCCCATGGTCGTCGAGAACGCCGACACAGAGGAGCCGCCCGTCCGCGCCGCATTCGACGGTCACCGGCAGATCGCTCTGGAATGTGAGCTGAGCCGGCCGATACAGCGCGTTGATCAGCATCTCGTCAACGGCCGAGATCAACAGATCGGTCACGCGCGGATGACAATCCACCTCGTCGGCCACGGCGCGGACACCGGCCAGGACGAAGCTCTTCTCGGCGGGCTGGCTCACACTCCATGACTTGATGTCGGCGCCGGCGAGCAGGTAGCGATGCACGCCGAAGAATTCCTGACGAAGCAGCTTGGTCAGGGTCGCGAACAGCGACTCGGTCGGGTTGGCGCGGCCGCTGATCAGATGTTCGACGTGGCGGCTCGAGATCATCTCGATGGCACGCTCGCGATCGAGATCTTCGTTGAGCACGATGATGCGGAAGGGCTCGGTGGCCTCGCGCCGCATCTCCAGGAGACGCGCGCCGACGTCGCCCTGGAGGGCGCGATCCCCGACGACGATCAGCGAGCAACCCGCCAGAACGTCGTCAGGGATCTTCTGATCGGGATCGACCACGTGGACCGCGTGCTTGGTCGTCCGCAGCACTCTCTTGGCGACCGCGAGATAATCCGGGTCGTTCGTGATGACCACGGCCTTGCGCTTCTCCCAGCGCCGCGTGTGAGCGGACTCGTGAAAGTCGCCCGACTTCAAGCAGATCAGGCCCGCGTGATACTCGCTCTCGATCGCCTTCGACCAGGCGACCCTACAGAGCAGCGGGTTCGGTCGATCGTCGAAGAACACCAGGCCGTGCGAGTTGCGCTTGAGGAGACGCGCGCGATCTCGAAGCGCAAGACCGCTCGAGCTGATGTTCACCGAGGAGAGTCGGAGCGCGCTCCGAGAATCGAGCTCGGGCAGCGGGATGAACGTCACCGGCAGCTCGAGCGCCATACGCGGTTCGCGGCGATGCTCGGAGCTACCCGTGTCGAGACCCACCGAAGCCCCCGCGTGCACCGTGCGGTTCTTACCCGCTGCTTTGGCACGCGACAGGGCCTCCTGCGCTTTGCTCACCAGCTGGTGCGGAGTGTCGGCGTCGATCGTCGGGTGCGACGCGACGCCGCAGCTCACCGAAAGGCTGAACATGCCTTCCTCGGCCTGGATCGGGTTGGTCTTGAGCAGGACGCGCGCACGCTCGATCAAGCGCTCCGCACCCACCGCGCCGGTCTCGGGCAGGAGCAGGAGGAACTGATCACCGCCGATCCGGAGAACGTGATCGGCGCTCCGGATCAGGCCCTTGAGGCCCTCGGCCAGATGGATCAAGGCCATGTCGCCCACGCTCCGCCCGCGGAGCTCGTTGATCTCGGCGAAGTGGTCGACGTCGACGATCACGACCGAGAGCTGCAGGCTGTAGCGGCGCGCGCGACTCCACTCGCTCTCCAGGATCTTGTCGAGGAAGCGACGGTTGTGGACGCCGGTCAGCGGATCGGTGTCCGAAAGCCGGCGCGCGGTCTCGAGCATGCGCGCACGATCGAGGGCCACCGCCACGTGCGACGCGACCGCGAAGAGAGCGTACACCTCTTCCTTACCCCAGGCCCCGGCGCGCACGGTGATACAACCGACCACGCGCGCGCCCGCGATGAGGGGGCAGACCTCGATCTTGGGGGCGTCCGAAGTGCTCGAACGCGGTGGCGAGTCGTTGTTCGGAAGTAAGGTGGGTTGCACATACTCGATGGCGTCGGCCTTGAGCCCGAGCGTGCTTTGGAGCTGGTTGGCGGCGGCGCAGGAGACATCGGCGATCTCGACCAAGATCTGATGGGCGACGGGTCCGGACTGAAAGATGTACAGCTTCGGTCCGCCGTCTTGCACCGTCAGGACGCCGAGCACCTCGAAGTCGATCAGATCGCGGAAGCCGCGGCTGAGCTCACGGAGGATGCCGTCGGTCGTCTCCTGGCCGGCCAGCGCGGAGAAGAGGTTCTGGGTGGCGCGGAAGCGCGCGAAGGCCTCGCTCGGATCGTCGTCGTCGCCGAGCGCTTCGCGGTGCCGTTGCTCGAGACGCGCCTCGAGGTGAAACCGCTGGATGACCTCCTGGAGCTTCGACGGCTGAGCGCGGCTCACCACTGCGTCGCAGGCGCCGACCATCCATAGGCGCTGCGCAAAGCGAGCGCGCGGCGTGCTCTCCTCGTGGACCAGCACCACCTTGGAGTAGGGAGAACCGGTCCGCAGCTCCTCGAGGCGTTTCCTTGCGTCGGCGCCCATGGTCTCGAGCGCGACCACCGAGACGTGGTGGGCACCCGCGCGAAGGCTCGCGTTGAGGTCATCGAGCTGGGTGTAACAGGTCGTTGTGATGCGGCTATCCGAAAGGAAGCCGACCAACCGCTTCCTGGGATCCGGATCGTAGAGGCCGACCGCGAGCGAGTCCAATCAGACCTCGAAAACCTGGAAGTATTGATCCAGCTCGTCGAAGTACATTTGCTCGCTGCAGCTCGAGCAGCGCTTCTCGGTGAGACTGCTCCCGAGCTCGGAGCGGCGCACGACCACGTTCTCGGCGCGGCTGCAACTCGGACAGAAGAAGGGCGCCATACACGACTCCACACGGCCCGCTCCAAAGAAGCGCCGGACACAGATCGCTTGCATCACGATCGGATAGGACACGGCCTCGATGGTGAACTCATGGACCGTGGAGAGTTTGTTCATCGCCTCGACCCAGTTGCGCACGCCGACCGAGTTGATCCGCTCCACGCCACGGAGATCGAGCTCGACCTGCGGGGTGAGGCCGGAAAACACCGGTCCCAGATCGACCGTGTCGTCGATGGCGCCCAACAGTGCGATCCGGAGAACGCCATCTCTTTCCGCGCGGTTCACCCTGAGCATGGATCGCATCCTACGCAGAGGCGGAGACAATCGGCAGGGGGGTTCGTGTGCGTGCTGCAGCACCCTCGCGCCTCCGGGAAACTCCGCGCTGCGTGTCCTCGAGCGGGCGGGCTAGGAGCGTGTAGCGCGTAGCGCTACCGCGAGCCCGGTCCGGGTCCCGGTCCCGGTCCCGGTCCCGATGGCGATCATGCAGCCCGGCGTGTGTTCATCGACTTGATGAGGCGCGTGAGCCTCTCGACAACGCGCTTGAGCTTGGCTCTGGCGGCTTGGACCTTCTGCTCGTTGGCGAGTCGGCGCCTCGAGCAGGTGTGGAGTGAGGCGGCGCTTTCGGTGCCAGAGCGAAGTGCCATCCGGTAGAAGAGAGCCTTCTCAGGTGGATTGAACTCTCCGGCGCCCTCGGCGGTGTTGTTCACGATGGAATCAGATGCCCGCCGAAGCTGCTCGCGGACGTGAGCGTGACCGGGTTGCAGTTCTTGCGCGATCTCTTCAGCGATGTCGGCATACTCGACGCGAGCTGGTAGACCTCGAGCTTCTCGTGATCGAAAGTGACCATGCAAGCTAGCTTGCGGTAGCTCGTCCACTTTGACCAGCAGAAGTTCTTGGAGGTTGGCTGGACGCTCGTCTGCCTCACCCACAACCTGCTCAAGCTCTACCGATCGAAGCTCGCGACCGTCGCGAGCGTCTGACTCAAGGCAGCCATCTTCAGATCGGGACCCGGACCGGGATCGGGACCCGGACCGGGATTGGGACCCGGACCGGGACCGGGACCCGGACCGGGACCGGGACCCGGACCGGGGTCGCGTGAGCGCTTACGCGCTACACGCTCCTAGCGGTCCACCCGCGCCGCCCAGGCCGGGAGCACCAGCAACGCCGCGGCCAGACAGGTCAGCTCGCCCAGCACGGCGACGCGACCGAACGAGATCAACGCCCCGTTCCGGGCGAGGAGGAGCGACGCATAGCCGATGATCGTGGTGAGGGAGCAGAGGACGACCGCGCCGCCCGTGGAGGCGATGGCGGCGGGGGCCGCCTCCCCGGGCGGACGCGTTCGTCGCTCGAGGAGGTAGCGCGTGAAGACGTTGACGCCGTAGTCGACGCCGATGCCGAAGGTGATCGGCAGGCCGATGAAGTTGAGGAAGTTGATCCGGATCCCGAGCAGCCCGAGGAGCGCGAACAACCAGACTACGCCGAGGAGGAGGGCGCTGCTGACGAGGAGGATCCGGCGCGGGCGGCGATAGGCCAGCGCCAGCAGGAGCAGCACGCCGAAGAAGGAGTAGAGCGTGGCCGTGGGGCCGTCGCGTCCCACGGCTTTGAGCATGTCGTCGTAGATCACGAAGTTCCCGCTGGAGCGGACCTTCTGGCCGTCCGGCATCGGAATCTCGCGGAGCAGTTCGGCGACGCGGGCGATCTCGTCGGCGTGGTAGAGGTTGAGCTTCAGGTTGGGGAGCGCCAGCACGACCAGGCCCTCGGTGCCGTCGAGCTCGCGGAAGTCGGCGCGCACCGGCTCCGGCAGATCCGCGATGGTGAACGGCGCGAGATCATCCGGCGGGCGATGGGCGAGGGCGGCCCTCTCCTCGTCGCCTTCGAGCTGGGGCAGGAGCCGGTCGATCGTGGAGCGGATGTCGGCGAGCACCGCCAGCTTCTCGGGCTGGTCCTTCGGGATCAGCGTGGTCAGCGAGGTGACCTCGGTCAGGGGCGCGCGATCGCCTTCACGGGCGATGCGCGCCTCGATCGCCTCGACGATCCGAGGCACGTCCTCGGCTCGGTCGGCCACGATCACCTGGGGCGCGAGGTACTTGCCGAAGATCCGGTCGACCCGAGACTCCCAGTAGGCCGAGCCCGTCTCGGTGGTGACGGTGCTGCGGAGTTTTCCGAAGTCCTTCTCGAGCGGGTCGCGGAGGAACTGGACCGCGGCCACGGAAGCCGCCAGCCCCAGCCCCAGCCCCACCCAAGCCACCAGCCCGGCCCGCCGAGCCACCAGCCGCGCCGGGAGCGAGGCGATCGATGCGGAGCGGTACCACTGCAAGCGGTCTTGCGCCGGGTCCATGGGCCAGCGCCGCTCGATCCACAGGATCAGCGGCGGCATGACACAGAAGGTGGAGAGCCAGCAGCAGATCATTCCGATCCCGCCGATCACGCCGAAGTGGAAGAAGCCGTAGAAGTCGGTGGCCATCAGGGAGCCGTAGGCGATCGAGGCCGCCAGCGCCGCCAGCGAGGTGGCCTTCAACGTGAACATCACGGCGGTCTCGATCGAGCGCTCGGCCGAAGTTCCACGCCGGCGCTCCTCGAAGTAGCGCGCCAGCAGGATCAGGCCGAAGTTGATGCCGTTGCCCGGCACGATCGGCCCGAGGAACGCCGAGGAGGCGTTGAGGTAGCCGATCGCAAAGTGCGCGATCCCGAAGGTCCAGGTGCAGCCGACCCAGAGCGGAACGAGCACCAGGACGAGCGATCGGATCCGCCGGAAGTATGCCACCACCACCAGCGCCAGCAGGACCGCGACCAGCGCCGACGCCAGGACCAGGTCCTCGATCAGCGACGTCTGCTCGTCGACCAGGTTCTTGACGTCGCCGCCGATCCCCACGACGAGCGCCGGGTGGTAGGTCGTGGGCTCGAGGCGGGCGATGATCGCCTCGACATCCGCCACCAGCGCCTTGTTCTTCTCGATCCCGAAGGCGAGGCCCTCCTTGCGGACGATGACCGCGAGCTCGGTACCGTCCTTGCTCTCGAAGTAGCCGTCGGGGAACCGCTTCGCGTAGCCGGCCTTCTTCTTGTACTTCCGCGTGATGTCGGAGAGGTCGAGCGAGACGGCGCTCGATCCGTCGAGGTCGACGAGGAGCGGGTTCGCCTTGGTCCTGGCGGCCGCGACGGCGTCGTCCAGGCGATCGCGGATCTCTTCGAGGTCCGCCAGCTCGACGTACATCAGCCGCCGGTGGTTGAAGAAGGCGGCCTCCGGGCCGAGCTTGTTCCGGGCCGAGCGGACCGAGGGGAGCTGCCGCACCTTCGCCACCAGATCGTCGGAGAAGCGGCGGTTGGCGGCCCGATCCGGGGAGCGGATCACGATCGAGAGCTGGGACCAGCCGCCGAAGCGCTTCTCCAGGTTCTCGAGCGTCACCACCGACTCGGCGTGCCTCGGGAGGAGCTCCTTGAGGTCGGCGCGCACGTCCGAGAAGAGAGCCGCCGAGAAGCCCGCCATCGGCACGCTGGTGGCGAGCGCGAGGAGCAGGACCCCGCCCGGGTGGCGGATGAGACGCGGCGTCGGCACCGGATTCCGGGGTGTTGTCAGCTTGTGCGGGTTTCGACAACCGCCTATCGTCGGCCCCGCGATGGACGACCAGGCGCTCGTCGAGGCCGCCCGCGCGGTCCGCGCACAGGCGTACGCCCCGTATTCGGCTTACAAGGTCGGCGCGGCGATCCGGGCCCGGGACGGCCGTGTCTTCACCGGAACCAACGTGGAGAATAGCGCCTACCCCACGTGCCTGTGCGCCGAGGTCAACGCGCTGGGCAGCGCGGTCTCCGCCGGGGCCCGCGCGTTCGACGCCCTCGCGGTGGTCACGGAACCACCCGACGGCAAACCGCCCGGTCCGCCCTGCGGGAACTGCCGTCAAGCGCTGTCGGAGTTCGGGCTCGATCTGCGCGTGCTCCTCGCCGGCCCGAGCGGGGACGTCACGGAGCACCGGCTCGGCGACCTGCTCCCGCTCGCGTTCAGCGCCGAGGATCTCTGATGAGCACGGCCAAGCGGCGGATCGTCCTTCGCGGCGGGACGCTGGTGACCATGAACGGCGACCGCCACGTCGGCGAAGGCGATCTCTATCTGGAGGACGGCGTCATCCGCGGTCTCGGCGAGCGCGCCGCCGGCTCGCGGAAGGTCGACGAGACCATCGACGCCACCGGCCGCCTGGTGATCCCCGGGCTGATCCAGCCGCACGTCCACCTCTGCCAGACGCTGTTCCGCGGCCACGCCGACGATCTGGAGCTGCTCGACTGGCTCTCCCAGCGCATCTGGCCCTTCGAGGCGGCGCACACCAGGACGTCGCTCTACACCTCCGCGCTCCTCGGCGGCGCGGAGCTGCTCCGCTCCGGCACCACCGCGATCCTCGACATGGGGACCGTCCACCACACGGACGCGATCTTCGACGCCGCCAAGAAGCTCGGCCTCCGCGCCACCATCGGCAAGGCGATGATGGACGCCGGCCACAACCTGCCGGCCGGGTTGAAGGAGAGCACCGACGCTTCCATCGACGAGAGCATCCGCCTCGCCGACAAGTGGCACGGCCGTGAGAACGGCCGTCTCCGCTACGCGTTCGCGCCCCGCTTCGTCCTCTCGTGCAGCGAGGAGCTGATGCGGCGGACGGTGACGATCGCCCGGGAGAAGGGGCTGAGGCTGCATACGCACGCGTCGGAGAACGGGCAGGAGATCGTCTCCGTGCGGGAGAAGTTCGGTGCCGACAACGTCGCGTTCCTCCACCAGCTCGGGATGTCGGGCGCCGACACGGTGCTCGCCCACTGCGTCTGGCTGACCTCCGAGGAGCAGAAGATCATCCGCGAGAGCGGTACGCACATCGCGCACTGTCCCTCGTCGAACCTGAAGCTGGCCTCGGGGCTGGCGCGGATCCCGGACCTGCTCGAGCAGGGCATCAACGTGGCGCTGGCGGCGGACGGCGCGCCCTGCAACAACAACCTCGACGCGTTCACCGAGATGCGGCTGGCGGCGCTGATCCACAAGCCGCGCTTCGGACCAACCGCGATGAAGGCGCTCACCGTCTTCGAGATGGCCACCCTCCGCGGCGCGCGGGCGCTCGGGTTGGAGGACCGCATCGGGTCGCTCGAGGAGGGCAAGGCGGGAGACGTCGCGGTGCTGGACCCGCGCCAGCTCCACGCTGCGCCGGCGAGCGATCCCTACTCGCTGCTGGTGTACGCGCTCACCGGGCGGGACGTGGAGCACGTGTTCGTCGACGGGGTCCAGCGGGTGCGGAGCGGCCGGGTGCTCGGCGTGGTCAAGAGCAAGCTGCTGGCGGCCGCGGAGACGCAGCGACGGCTGATCGTGGATCCGTTGTTGTAGAACGCCTGCTCGCGAGCAACGCCGCCAGCAGGAAGATGAGCAGCCCGCTCGAGGCCGGAGGACGGCCGCTGCCGTTGCACGCGCAGCCCTCGGGCGGGGCCACCTCGCGGTCGCAGGCCATCGAGTCTTCGGTGGTGACGTCGTCGAAGGCGACGAGGTCGCCGCGGCGGTTGTCGCACAGGATCGAGCGGATCATGAGCCCGCCTCCCTCGGCGGAGACGCCAATCCCGTCGTTGTCCGTCACGGTGCTGTCGACGAGCTCGAAGTTGTCGGTCCGGACCCCGTCACCGCCGTTGCCGACGACGTCGAGGTTCAGGCCCAGGAAGAATCCCGTGGCGATGACGCCGGCGCCGACCACCGGTGTCGGCGCCAGCTCCAGCTCGAGCCCGTCGCCGAGGAGCGCCAGGGTCGCGCGCGCGCCCTTGCCGTTGCTCCGGATCGAGCTCCGGGCGCCCTCGCCTCCGACGAACGCGTGCTCGGCGAGGATCGCGGCGCTGGCGTTGTCCTCGATGACCGTGCCCGAGTGCATGAGGAGCTCGGTCGTGGTCACGACGCCCGCGCCCAGGTTGCCGGTAACGCGCGCCCGGACCAGGTCGACGGTCCCGCGGGCCTGGATCCCGTGCCCATCGTTGCGCTCGATCCGCACGCGCTCGAAGGTGATACCGCCGTCGCTGACCAGCGCCGGCCCGCCGTTGTCGCTCGCGACCAGGTCGGCGCCCGCGATGCTGACGGGCGCGTACACGCCGACGCCGCGGACCGCGTCTCCGGTGATCGTGACCAGGCGCAGATCGAAGTCGACGGCCTCGGGGACGACCTTGGTGAGCCCGTGGCCGTTGCCGCTCACCGTGGCGGTGCGGCCGAGCTGGACGTTCGATCCGGCGTACACGCCCGAGCCCGCGTTGTCGAAGATCTCGACGGCGTTCTCGACGCCGACGGCCGCGCCTGCGTCGATGCCGTCGCCGAAGTTGCCGTTGATCTGGTGCAGGCCAGGGCCGCGGAGCACGACCCAGCCGTCGGTGAAGAGCCCGCCGCCGTTGACCTGGACGCGGCTCGTCTCGCCAAGGGCGGCGACGAGCTCGATCCCCTCCTTCGCGATCACGCCCGGGCCCCCGTTTGACTCCAACCGGGACGAGGTGGCCGAGACGGACGACTCGGAGGAGAGAACACCACCGAGCGTGTTGCCCCCGATGACCGAGCGATCGACGTTCACCTGACCGCGGGCGCGAACGCCCAAGCCGGCAGCACCCGTGAGCTCGACGTTGGCGACGGTCAAGGCGCCTGAATCGGCGGTGAGCGCATCCCCCGGTGCGGCGGTGATCCTCAGGTTCGCGATCGAGCAATCGCCCACCCGCAGGACCAGGCCGGCGCGATCGAGCTGGACGCGCCCGCCGGCCACCGCGCCGTCGATGGCGATCGGCTCGGTGACCTCGGGCAGCGTCGCAGGCGAGATGATTCCGATCGCGGGATCAAACGTGATCGTGTCGGCCCCAGGGTTCGCGTTGGCGTGCTCGATGGCTGCACGCAAGGTGACTTGCAAGCCAGGGGTCGAGAGGTCGACGTCCGGGATCCCGTCGTTCGGGTCGGCGTCGGGCTCGTCGCTGCTCAGGTTGACGACGATGGTCTCGCCCCGCGCGGTGGCAGCCCACAGCAAGAGCACCACGAGCATCGATCCCCGGAGCACCTCCGGATCATAGCCGACCGCTCAGTCCGAGGGGGGCCGGGAGGCCAACGCCCGCGCCGCGCCGAGGGCCCAGGCCTTCGTCGCCCGATGGCCGGCCGCCGCGAGGCCGCCCTCCATCTGGCGGAGGCCCTGATAGAGCGCGTCGTAGCGGGCGACCGCGGCCGCGCTCTGATGCCGGGCCTCGACCCGCGCCCGTGCCTGAGCCCCGATCCGGGCCGCCCGCGCGCGATCACGGGCGAGCGCGCGCACCGCCTCCGCCACCGCGTTCGGATCCGAGGGTGGGACCAGCATCCCTTCCTCGCCGTGATCGATCAGCTCGGGCGTCCCGCCCACCGCCGTGGCGACGACCGGGAGCTTGGCGGCCATCGCCTCGAGGATCGACATCGAGCACCCCTCGTAGAGCGACGTGTTGAGGTAGGCGTCGAACCCGGCGAGCAGCGTGGGCGCGTCGGATTGGTGCGGCAAGAGCTGGACGGCGGCGGGTGGCACCTGGGCGATCACGCGCTGGATCTCCGGATGCGCTCCGTACGCGCCGATCAGGACCAGACGGATCCGCGGATCGTCCGCGTGCGCGCGGGCGATGCCTCGGATCATCGTGGGCAGGTCCTTGATCGGCCGAAACATCGTCATGCTCCCCACCAGGAACGCGTCCTCGGAGGCTTCAAGCCGCGCGCGCACGGTCCTGCGATCGGCGGCGGCGCCGTCGAATCGATCGAGGTCGAGGCCGTTGGGGAGCAGCTTCACCTCCGACGCCTCGATCCCCCAGGTCGCCTCCAACCTTCGGGCGAGGTCGTGCGAGACCGCGGCGAACACGTCGACCATCGGGCGCGTCACGTGCGCGACGACGCGACGGCGCGCGCGGGGCGGCTCCAAGGTGTCGACGCCGCGCTCCGAGTGTACGACCCAGCGGACGCCGGCCATCCTCGCCGCCACGATCCCGTAGAGCGCGCTGGCCCAGTTGTGCGTATGGACGACGTCGATCCGCTCGCGGGTGAAGATGCGGGCGAGACGGCGGAAGAGGCCCAGGTCGATCCCCTCGGAACGCTTGCGCCCGGCGACGTGAACGGGGCAGTCCGCGAAGTCGCCTTCTCCCAGCGGTGGCTTCTTTCCGCTCGACGTCTCGAACGCGACCACCACCGGTGTATAGCGATCCCTGGGGAGCCGGGAGAGGACGCGCCGCATCGACTCCTCCATGCCCCCTCTCGCCAAACACGGGAGCACGATCGCCAGCCGCATGCGGTCGCTGTCGTCCAAGGCTCGCTCGATCTCTCCGGAGGATCTTTCCTATCGCGAACCCCGGTGCGGATCGAGCGTCGCGTCGAGGGCGCTCTCGCACACCCAGGAGACACCTTACCCGCAAGAGACGACGCCCGATCACAGCGGCCCGGAGGCGGGTTGTCGATCACATCAGACCCGCCCGACAATCAGTGCGTCGCGCCCAACCGGACCGTGGTGGTCATCTCGGTGCCCGTGTCGCGATCGCGCGCGCTCATCGTCAGGATGCCCTCCTGGCTGAGGCTGAAGTCGACCTGCACGCGGACGCTGCCGGCGCGGCCCAGGCGCACGCCCGAGAACGTGAACTCACCCAGGAGCGTGTTCTGGCGGGCGACGTCCGGGCGATCGCCCTGGTAGATCCGCATCTGCAGATCCTCCTGGTCGTCGACGCTGGTCGTGAACGTGAGCTGCCTGAGGTTCGGGACGGACTCGTTGCGGCGGAAGATCTCGTGGAGCTCACCCCGTGCGTTCTCGATCCCGATCGCCATCGGGATGACGTCGAGGAGCTGGACCCGCAGGTTGGAGTTGTCCTCGAGCGAGTAGGCGAACATCGCGGCGCCGATCGCGACCGCCTCGTCCGGATTCACCTGCTTCGAGGGGGCCTGCCCGAAGAAGCCGCTGACCCGCTGCTGGACCAGGGGCATGCGGGTCATCCCGCCGACCAGCAGCACGTGATCGATCGTGCCGGGGCCCATGCCGGCGTCTTCGCAGACGCGCTGGCAGGTCACCACGGTGCGATCGATGAGATCGCTGGTGATGCCCTCGAGCGTCTCGCGGGTGAGCTTCATGTCGATGTCGAGCGGCATCCCGTCCGGCGTCATCGTGATGAACGGGATGTTGAAGGAGCACTCCTTGCGATCGGTCAGGTCGATCTTGGAGCGCTCCGCTAGATCCTTGATCCGCTGCATCGCGATCGGATCGGCGCGCAGGTCGATGTCCGGGTGATCGATCCGGAACTGCTCGATCACCCACTCGATGATGCGATTGTCGAAGTCGACGCCGCCCAGGAAGATGTCTCCGCCGGTCGCCTTCACCTCGAAAACGCGATCACGGATCTCGATGATCGAGATGTCGAAGGTGCCGCCGCCCAGATCGTAGATCGCGATGGTTTCGCTCTGAAGGTTGCGGCCCACACCGAACGCCAGGGCGGCGGCGGTGGGTTCGTTGACGATGCGGACGATCTCGAGGCCGATCAGTCTTCCCGCCTCCTTGACGGCCTGCCGCTGGCGATCGTTGAAGTACGCGGGCACGGTCACCACCGCGCGCATCACCTCCTCCTGGAGGTACTCGGAGGCCACGTCCCGGATCTTCTGGAGGATCTTGGCGGCGACCTGCGGGAGCTCGAAGCGCTGCGCAGCGACCGAGATCTGGACGTCGCTCGTCTGGGACTGATCGATCTCGTAGGCGAAGTATTCGTGGATCTTGTCGACGGTCTCCTGATCGTACTGGCGACCCATCAAGCGCTTGCTGCCGTAGACCGTGTTCTTCGGGTTGAGCTGCCACTGGCGCTTGGCTTCGTGACCGACGAGCTCGTTCCCCTTGTCGTCGATCGCAAAGATCGACGGGATCGTGTACTCACCGCCCCGATACGGGATCAGCTTCACGCGCTGGTCGTGACCTTCGACGATCGCGGCGCAGGAGTTCGTGGTCCCCAGGTCGATTCCGATGATCCTCGACATGACTGCCCGGCGGCGGGGAGAATGTAGCGTCGACACGGCGTTCTCGGAAGAACCCCTTGCAGCAAAACAGTAGGGGTTGACGGTCCGAGTCAAATCGGGCCGTCTCGGGCCCGTGGGCGCGGATGGGGACGACCTGGCGCTGATCGAGGACGCGGAGGGGCTTTCGCGATTCCTGGCGTCGGTGTCGGACGCCCCCTTCCTGGCGCTCGACACCGAGACCTCGGGGCTCGATCCGCATCAGGACAAGCTCCTCTTGATCCAGTTTGGCACCGCCGACCGGCAGTGCCTGGTCGACGCGGGCTGGGTCGACGAGCGGGCCTTGGCCGAGATCTTCCGGCCGGATCGCACGGTGGTCATGCACAACGCCCTCTTCGATCTGAAGATGATCTGGGGCGCGTGCGGGGCCGGGGCCACGCTGGCCAAGGCCATGATCGCCGATACCCAGAGCGCCGAACGCCTCCTCCGGAACGGCCGCCGCTCCGACGTGGTGATGGGCGGCTTCGCGCTCAAGACGCTGGCCGAGCGCTATACCGGTATGGAGCTGGACAAGTCGATCCGGCAGGGCTTCTACGGGATTCAGTCGGTGGCGGAGCTCTCGGAGGCCGAGCTGCATTATGCCAAGCGGGACGTGGAGGCCACCTGGAAGGTCTTCGCCGAGCAGCTGCCCCAGCTCCGCCACGAGGCTCTGCTCAAGGTGATGGCCATCGAGGGCGCCGCCTCGATCGGGTTCGCACAGATGGAGCTGGCCGGCGCGCCGATCGACACGGACGCGTGGAGGAAGATCCTCGACGACGCCAAGACCCATAGCGCCGACGCCCGCAAGAAGCTCGACCGCGAGTTCTGGACGGTGGCGGACCGCGACCTGTTCGGCGGCACCACTCTCAACTACTCCAGCGACGACGAGGTTCTCGACGCGCTCAGGAAGCTGGGCGTCGGCGTCACCAGCATGCGCCGGGAGGCGTTGCTGGCCACCGGGCACCCGGCGGCCATCGCGGTGGCCGAGTGGCGCGAGCACCAGAAGATCGTGTCGAGCTACGGCGACGCCTTCCTGTCGCACGTCCACCCCAAGACCGGACGCTTGCACCCGCGCTTCAAGTCGATCGGCGCGGTCACCGGCCGCGCCTCCTGCTCCGAGCCGAACCTGCAGAACATCCCCTCCGGCTCTGCATTCCGCGAGTGCTTCCGAGCACCGGCCGGCCGCAAGCTGATCACCGCCGACTACGCGGGCGCCGAGCTCCGCATCATCGCGCAAGCCTCCCGAGATCCGACCTTCATCCGCGCGCTCTCCGAGGGCGCCGATCTGCACGCGGTCGTGGCGACGAAGCTGTTCAAGAAGCCGGTCAGCAAGACCGAACACCCGGAGCTCCGCGCGCGGGCCAAGGCGATCAACTTCGGGCTGGCCTACGGCATGGGTCCCGGCGGGCTCGCGGAGCAGCTCGGGGTGCCGATGGAGGAGGCGGAGCGCCTCCTCGAGGCCTACTTCGACGAGTTCCCCCGGGTCCGCGCCTACCTCGACTCGGCGGCGCGCCAGGCCATCCGGCGGGGCGTGGCCGAGACCATGGCGGGGCGGCGCTACTACTTCACCGACATGCGTAGGGAGGGGAAGGACGAGCAGACCCTCCGGCGCGTCGCGCGGAACATGCCGATCCAGGGGACGAACGCCGACATCATCAAGCTGGCCATGGCGCGCCTCGTCAACGCGCTCACCGAGCAGGACCTCGACGCCGCCCTGGTCAACATGGTGCACGACGAGCTGGTGGTGGAGTGCGCCGAGACCCAGGCCGAAGAGGTCCACCAGATCGTGGTCCGCGAGATGATCTCCGCCGGCGCCGAGTTTATCGATCGGCTGCCGGTGGAGGTCGACGCGAAGATCGGCGACAGTTGGCAGAAGTGAGGTCGGCGGCCGCGTTCGCGCTCCTCGTTCTGCTCGCCGGGCCGGCGTCCGCCGCGCCGATCGTCGTGATCGATCCGGGTCACGGCGGTGCGCAGCCGGGTACCAAGACCAAGACGGGCGTCGAGGAGAAGGCGCTGGTCCTCAAGGTGGCGAAGGCGGTCCGGGCGGTGCTCAAGAAGAGCGGGGTCAAGGTGGTGATGACGCGGACCGACGATCGAACGGTCGCGCTCTCCGCCCGCGCGACGCTCGCGAATCGGCTCGGCGCCAAGGTGTTCGTCTCCGTCCACGCGAACTCGGCGCCCGTCGCAGAGCGGCGCGGCGCGGAGACGTACATCCTCTCTGCCGAGGCCACCGACGACGTCGCGATCTCGGCGCTCTCGCAGGAGGAAGCGGAGGAGGGCGAGGACGAGGAGTCGTTCGGCGGCGGCGGTGGCGGTGATGTCGAGTTCATCCTCGGGGATCTGGAGCGCACGCGCTCACACGAGGACAGCGCGCGTCTCGCGAAGAAGATTCAGGATCGCCTGGGCGGGGTCAGCGGCCTGCGTCCCAGCCGCGGGCTCAGGCAGGCGCCGTTCAAGGTCCTTCGCAAGGCGGAGATGGCGGCGGTGCTGGTGGAGGTCGGCTACCTCACGAATCCACAACAGAGCGCGTTCCTGGTGGAGGCGCGGGGACAGGGCCAGACCGGCGCCGCGATCGCGCGCGGGATCCTCGATTATCTTCGCGCGATCGGCGCTCGATGAGGTAGCGTCGCTCGACCATGAGCTATGTCCGCCCCGACGGCCGCGCACCCGATCAGACGCGAACCATCGAGCTCATTCCGAGCTTCACGAAGTGGGCCGAGGGCTCCGTGTTGTGCTCGTTCGGCGACACGCGCGTGCTGTGCAACGCGACCGTCGAGGAGCGCGTTCCGCCGTGGATGAAGGATCAGGGCCGTGGCTGGATCACCGCCGAGTATTCGATGCTGCCGCGCTCCACGGACCGGCGCATGCAGCGCGAGTCGATCCAGGGCAAGATCGGCGGCCGCACGCACGAGATCTCGCGGCTGATCGGACGAAGCCTCCGCGGCGGCGTCGATCTGGCGATGCTGGGCGAGCGGACAATCACAGTGGACTGCGACGTGCTCCAGGCCGACGGCGGCACGCGGACCGCCTCCGTCACGGGGGGCTGGGTGGCGATGGCGCTGGCGGTGCGGAAGCTGATGAAGCACGGCAACCTGCGCAAGAACCCGCTGTCGCACCAGGTGGCGGCGATCTCGATCGGCATCATCAAGGGGACCCTGCTGCTCGATCTGGCCTATGCCGAGGATCAGGCCGCCGACACCGACCTGAACCTGGTGATGAACGACGCCGCCGGGATCATCGAGGTCCAGGGTACCGCCGAAGGCGCGACCTTCAGCAAGGCGGAGCTCGACGGCATGCTGCAGCTCGGCTCCAAGGGGATCAGCGAGCTGTTCATCAAGCAGCGCAGCGTCGTCGAGGTGACCGGTTGAAGACGCTGCTCGTCGCGACAGAGAACGAGGGCAAGGCGACGGAGATCAGACGGGGCCTCCAAGGTGAGGTCTTCGTCGAGACCCTCCGCGATCATCCGGAGTTGACGATGCCGCCCGAGGACGCCGAGACCTTCGAGGCCAACGCGCGCCTCAAGGCCGAGCACGCGGCGCGAATGACCGGTCTGCCGGTCCTCGCCGACGACTCCGGCCTGGTGGTGGATGCGCTCGGCGGACAGCCGGGCGTGCGTTCTCGGCGCTACGCACCGGGGAGCGACGCGGATCGCGTCCAGAAGCTGCTCGGCGCGCTGGAGCGCGTGCCGGACGAGGCGCGCACGGCACGGTTCGTGTGCGCGATGGTGCTGGTGGTGCCGGGCTCGGATCCGATCGCCTCCACGGGAACCTGCGAGGGACGCGTCGGACGCACACCTCGGGGCGAGCATGGTTTCGGATACGATCCGGTGTTCGTCCTCGACGACGGGCGAACCATGGCCGAGCTCACGTTGGAGGAGAAAAACCGCATTTCCCACCGCGGGCGTGCGCTCGCCGAGATCCTCCCCGAGATCCGCGCCCGCCTGCTCTCACTTTTCGCTTGAACAGCCGATGCTGATTCCCGCACGATGCGCCGGATCTTCGGGGCGTGGCGCAGTCTGGTCAGCGCACCTGCTTTGGGAGCAGGGGGTCGGAGGTTCAAATCCTCTCGCCCCGATGGAAGCTCCAGTAGCTCAGCTGGATAGAGCAGCGGCCTTCTAAGCCGACGGTCAGGGGTTCAAGTCCTCTCTGGAGCGTGCGTTTTGTGGTGGACCGGTCCGAGAGAAACGATTAGGAGTACCGGCACGGGCGGTGACTGTAGCTCAGTTGGTAGAGCGGCGGACTGTGGCTCCGTAGGTCGCGGGTTCAAGCCCCGTCAGTCACCCTTCTCTGAGCAGGAAAGTCCGAACCGGGGGTATAGCTCAATTGGCAGAGCAATGGACTCTTAATCCATAGGTTGGGGGTTCGATTCCCTCTACCCTCATCGCGCCCCGGAGCCTCAGGTCCCGGGGCGTTTTGTTTTGGGAGGCGATCGACGTGAGTGAGCAGAGCGCGGCGATGATCGAGGCGGAGGCGCTGCTTCGGACCCGCGGGCGCGGGGTTCTGGCGACGATCTCGAAGAAGGTGGCGGGTTGGCCGTTCGGATCCGTGGTGCCGTACGCGGTCGATCCGACGGGGCGGCCGATCCTCCTGATCGCCTCCATCGCCGAGCACACGAAGAACATCGAGGCCGACGATCGGGTGAGCCTGCTGGTGCAGGAGGCCGAGGGCGCGGAGGACGTCCAGGCGAAGGGCCGGCTCACGCTGATGGGGCGGGCTTCGCAGGTCCCCGAGGCCGAGATCGCCGACGCGCGCGCACGGTATCTGGCCCGGGTGCCCGACGCCGAGGGCTACTTCGCCACCCACGACTTCGCGCTCTATCGGATCGGCACCGAGCACCTCCGCTACATCGGCGGGTTCGGAAAGATCTACTGGCTCGATCCGGCGGCGTACCAGACGCACGTCGCGGAGGATCCGATCGTCCGCGGGGCGGCGCCGATCATCGAGCACATGAACGCGGACCACGAGGAGGCGATGTCTCTGTGGTGCCGAGCGTTCCGCGGGATCACGCCGGGGCACGTGCGGATGAGCGGGGTCGATCGCTGGGGCTGTGATCTCGAGTCGAGCGCGCCCGATCGGCGGCTGCGCTTCGACTTCGAGGCGGCCGCGGCACCCAACTCGATCCGCCAGATCGTGGTGGCGATGACGGTCGAGGCACGCAAGAGGCTGGGACCGAGCGCCTGATCGCATGACGCTCGACGTCGCAGTCGTGGGCGCGGGTCTCGCCGGTCTCCAGGCCGCCCGCACGCTGGTCGAGGCCGGCCTCGCGGTGCGAGTGCTCGAGGCGCGCGACCGCACCGGCGGGCGCACGCTGAGCCATCGGACCGAGCACGGGGAGGTGGTGGACCTGGGGGCGCAGTGGATCGGTCCGACCCACCACCGGCTGAGCGCCCTCATCGACGAGCTCGGCCTGACGCGCGTGCCGCAGCATCACGACGGCAAGAAATCGTCATGCTGGGCGACCGGCTCCGGACCTATCGCTCTGACATCCCGTCGCTGCCGCTCCTCTCGCTGCTCGATCTCGGCCGTGCGATCTCCAAGCTCGACTCGATGGTGAAGTCCGTGGACCCGGCCGACCCGGCCGGCGCGAAGAACGCGGCGCGCCTCGACAGCGAGACGCTCGAGGAGTGGAAGCAGCGATACCTACGGACCGCCCACGCGCGCTCGATGGTGGACGTGGCCGCGAAGGCCGTGTTCGCCGTGGAGCCGCGGCAGCTCTCGTTCCTGTTCTTCCTCACCTACCTGCGCGCGGGCGGCGGCCTGCTCTCTCTCACCGCCATCCGTGAGGGCGCTCAGGAGACCCGGGTGGCGGAGGGCTTCCAGACCGTGTCGGTCCGGCTCGCCGAGAAGCTCGGCAATCGTGTCCGGCTCTCCACGCCGGTCGTCGGCATCTCACAGGACGCCGACGGCGTGGAGGTCCACTGCGGCGGCGAACGCGTGCGCGCGGCGCACGCCATCGTGGCCATCCCACCGGCGCTCGCAGCACGCATCGAGTACGACCCGCCGCTCCCGGCCGCCCGCGATCAGCTCACGCAGCGCATGCCGATGGGGTCGATCATCAAGTGCATCGCGTTCTACGAGCGGCCGTTCTGGCGTGACGATGGCTTCTCCGGCGAGGCCGTGCTCGACGGCGGTCCCGTGCGGGTCACCTTCGACGACTCGCCCGCCGACGCCCGCTCGGGTGCGCTGCTCGCCTTCGTCGCGGGAGACGACGCGATCGAGCTCAGCGGGTACGCTCCGGAGGCCCGTCGCCACGCGGTGCTCGAGGTGCTGGGGCGGCTCTTCGGGGCGCGCGCGCGGACCCCGGTGGCCTACGTCGACCAGGACTGGTGCGCCGAGCCCTACAGCCGGGGCTGCTACACCGGCGTGCTGGGTCCGGGCGTGCTGACGCGCTTCGGCGCCGCGCTTCGTGCTCCGGTCGGCCGCATTCACTGGGCCGGCACGGAGTCGGCGACGCAGCACATGGGTTACATGGAGGGCGCGCTCGAGTCCGGCGCCCGCGCCGCCGCCGAGGTGCTGGCGAGCCCGCGGTGAGCGCGCTCAGCCGAGCAGCTTCGCGCGTAGGTACTCGCGGTTCATCCGGGCGATGTTGCTGACCGAGATCTCCTTCGGGCAGGCGGCCTCGCACTCGTAGTGGTTGGTGCAGTTGCCGAAGCCCTCGGCGTCCATCTTGCGCCACCATCGCGAGCACGCGATCGTTCCGCTCGGGCTGGCCCTGCGGCAGCAGGGCGAGGTGCGAGACCTTGGCGCCGACGAACAGCATGGCCGAGGCGTTCTTGCAGGCCGCCACGCAGGCGCCGCAGCCGATGCAGGCGGCGGCGTCCATGGCCCGCTCGGCGCGGTCCTTCGGGACCGGGATCGCGTTGGCGTCGGGCGCTGCGCCGGTGCTGACGGAGATGAAGCCGCCCGCCTGGATGATCCGGTCGAAGGCGGAGCGGTCGACGACCAGATCGTTGACGACGGGGAACGCGCGCGGCCCGCCACGGCTCGACGTGATCGTCGTCGCCGTCGTCGAACTCGCCGCATGTGCAGCTGGCAGGTGGTGGTGCCGGCGCTCTGGGCCGTGCGCCAGCGCCGTTGATCACCATGCCGCACATGCCGCAGATGCCCTCGCGGCAGTCGTGAGTCGAAGGCGATCGGCTCCTTGCCGCGGCCTCGATCAGCTCGCTCGTTGAGCACGTCGAGCATCTCGAGGAAGGACGTGTCGGGCGTGACGTCCTTGACCTCGATAGGTCTCGAAGCGGCCGTCGGCCTCCGGCCCGTCCTGGCGCCAGACTCTGAGCGTGAGGTCCATTCACTTGTAGCTCCGCTGTGTCAGCTTCACGTTCTCGAACTCGAGCGGCTCCTTGTGGAGCACCGGGCGCTCTGCCGACGCCCTGTGAACTCCCAGGCGGCGACGTAGCAGAAGTTCTCGTCGTCGCGCTGGGCCTCGCCCTCTTCGGTCTGGTGCTCCTCGCGGAAGTGGCCGCCGCAGGACTCCTCGCGCTGCAGGGCGTCGACGCACCATCAGCTCGCCGAACTCGAGGAAGTCGGCGACGCGGCCGGCGCTTCTCGAGGCTCTGGTTGAGCGTCGCCGCGCTGCCGGCACGCTGACGTCGTTCCAGAACTCCTCGCGCAGCTCGGGGATCTCGTCGAGCGCGTGTCTCAGGCCCTGGTCGCGTTGCGCGCCATGCCGCAGTGCTCCCACATCAAGCGACCGAGCCGCGGTGGAAGCTGTCGACCGCTCGGCTTGCCCTCTGACGCGAGCAGCTTGTCGCTGCGCGCTCGTCACGTCGCGCTCGACGGCCTCCGAACGCGGCATGGTCGGTCGCCACCGGCCTGGGCTTCTGCGTGGCGAGGTAGTCGCCGATCGTGTAGGGAGCGACGAAGTAGCCGTCGGCCAGGCCCTGCATCAGGGCGCTGGCGCCGAGGCGGTTGGCGCCGTGATCGGAGAAGTTCGCCTCGCCGAGGACGAACAGCCCGGGGACGTTGCTCATCAGGTTGTAGTCGACCCACAGCCCGCCCATCGTGTAGTGCACGGCCGGGTAGATGCGCATCGGCGACCCGTAGGGGTCCTCGCCGGTGATCTGCTCGTACATGTCGAACAGGTTGCCGTACTTGGCCTCGATCGCGTCCCTGCCGTCGCGCTCGATGGCGTCGCGGAAATCGAGGTAGACGCCGCGCCCGCCGGCTGGCCCGACGCCCTGGCCCTCGTCGCACCGCTCCTTGGCGGCGCGCGAGGCGATGTCGCGCGGGACCAGGTTGCCGAAGCTCGGGTACATGCGCTCGAGGTAGTAGTCGCGCTCGTCCTCCGGGATCTCGCTCGGGCTTGCCGGTCGTCGCCGGCCTTCTTCGGCACCCAGACGCGGCCGTCGTTGCGCAGCGACTCGGTCATCAGCGTGAGCTTGGACTGGTAGCTCGCCCTGGACCGGGATGCAGGTCGGGTGGATCTGCGTGAAGCAGGGGTTGGCGAAGCAGCGCGCCGCGGCGGTACGCGCGCCAGGTGGCCGTGACGTTGCAGCCCATCGCGTTGGTGGAGAGGTAGAACACGTTGCCGTAGCCGCCGGTGGCCAGGACCACGGCGTCGCCGACGTAGCGCTCGATCTCGCCGGTGACCAGGTCGCGGGTGACGATGCCGCGGGCGCTGGCCGTCGACGACCACCAGGTCGAGCATCTCGTGGCGCGGGAAGCAGCTGGACCGTGCCGGCGGCCGACCTGGCGCATCAGCGCGCTGGTAGGCGCCGAGCAGGAGCTGCTGGCCGGTCTGGCCGCGGGCGTAGAAGGTGCGCGAGACCTGCGCGCCGCCGAAGGAGCGGTTGGCGAGCAGGCCGCCGTACTCGCGGGCGAAGGGCACGCCCTGGGCGACGCACTGGTCGATGATGTTGACGCTGACCTGCGGCCAGCCGGTAGACGTTGGCCTCGCGCGAGCGGAAGTCGCCGCCCTTGACCGTGTCGTAGAACAGCCGGTAGACGCTGTCGCCGTCGTTCTGGTAGTTCTTGGCGGCGTTGATGCCGCCCTGGGCGGCGATGCTGTGGGCGCGGCGCGGGCTGTCCTGGAAGCAGAACGCCGTTGACGTGGTAGCCGAGCTCGGCCAGGCGTGGCCGCGGCCGAGGCGCCGGCGAGGCCGGTGCCCGACGACGAGGATGGTGTACTTGCGCTTGTTGGCGGGGTTGACCAGCTTCAGGTCGAAGCGGTGGCGGTCCCAGTTCTTCTCGATGGGGCCGGACGGGATCTTGGCGTCGAGTTGCATGGGCCCGGCTCCTACGGGTGCGGCACGAGATAGCACCAGATCGGCAGCGACATGAAGCCGCCGGCCATCATCCAGCCGACGACGAAACCGATGGCGCGAAAGCGGGCGCGCCAGATGGGACGGTTGAGACCGAACGTCTGCATCGCGCTGGCCAGGCCGTGCGAGAGGTGCAGCCCCAGCGCCAGCATCGCAACGACGTACCAGCCGGTGATCAGGGGGTTCTTGAAGGTCTCCACCACCAGGCCCCAGAGCCCGTTGGCCTGATCCCAGTTCCCGAACTTGAACGTCCGGATGTGGAGCACGATGAAGACCAGGAGCAGGAGCCCGCCGTAGACCATCGTGCGCGAGGCAAAGGTGGCGCGCCCGTTGGTGGACTTGACGGCGTAGGGACGGGGCCGGGCGCGACGGTTCTCGATCGTGGTGCGGATCGCCATCGCCACGTGGCCGAGGAGCAGGACGACCAGGCCCGCCTCCGCGACGTACAGGAGGAAGCCAAACTTGCGGAGCGCGACCGGGTACGCGTTGAAGGACTCGGCACCCTGATAGATCAGGAAGTTAGCGGAGAGGTGGGTGATCAGGAATCCGAACCAAGCCAGGCCGGTTATCGCCATCACCACCTTTTTGATGATCGACGCGCGAAACACCGAGATCCGTCTCGTCCGCGCAAGGTGCGAAGTCAAGCGCTTTTGAATATTAAGCGGGTGATGACCGAGCGGGACTCCAACGTCGTTGCGCTGATGCCGTGGGACCGCGCCGTTCGACAGGCGCGCCAGCGGAAGAGGGCGATCGAGATCCTCGATCGCGACGACGCGGATCGTGCGATCGCGGCGCTGTCGGAGATCGAGGCGTTCTATGCCGTCAAGGAGATCGGCCTGGACGACGCAGGACCGATGCTGGCGGTCCTCAGCCGGGATCAGATCTCCACGATCCTGGATCTGGAGGTCTGGAGACACCACACACTCGATCGATCGGATCTCCTCTACTGGCTGGCGGCCTTTCGGGAGGTCGGGATCGAGTCGCTCCAGGGTGCCGCGAGGGCGATGGACCCCGAGGCGCTGGCCGCGTTCTTCGCGCGGCGGCTCTTCATCGCGCTCAAGCCCAAGGAGAACACCAGCGACGATGAGCCGATCCCGGAGTGGCTCCTCGATCCCCCGGAGGCGATCGAGCCCCTGGTCGAGACCGCGGACGGCCGCTTCATCGTGGCCGCCCGCGTGGAGGACGAGGAGGACGAGGGCGTCGAGCTCGAGGAGGAGGAGCGCAAGGCGGTGCTCCGCGTGCTCGAGGATCTCTACAAGGACCCGGAGGACTGGGAGTGGGTCTCGGGCGTCCTGCGGAGCGCGCTGACGGACTCGGTGTTCGAGCTCGAGGAGCAGGCGCTCCGGTTCCGCGACGGCCGGATGGAGGATCTCGGGTTTCCTCCGCTCGCCCGCGCGCTCGAGGTCTACACCCCCGAGAGCCCGGCCGCGCTGGAGCGGCCCGTACGGCCCTACCCGAAGAACGAGCTCTCGCTGCCGGCGCTCCACGCAAGCCAGCTTGCGGCGGGTCTGTTCAATCAGGCGATGCAGGCGATCCTGAGCAACGACCTGGTGCGGCGCATCGAGGGTGATCTGGTCCCGCTCGCCAACGAGATCCTGGTGGCCGACGGCGTGGAGCCGGGTGCGCTCGAGCTGCTCCGCGAGTCGCTCACCCGCATGCGCGGCTATCTGGAGATCGGGCTCGCCTACGGCGCTGCGCCGGGGACCGAGCTCGATACGGCGGTGCGCCGGCTGACCGCGCAACCGGTGCGGACGCTCTTCCGCGTCGGCTATGGCGCGACCCTCGCCCTCAAGACGCGGGCCCGCACGCTCCTCGGTATGCGCGGGTTCGCCGCGAGGCTCACCGAAACCGAGCGAGCCGTGCTAGGTGCGCTGGTGCTCGACCGACCGCGGGTGTCGGGCGTCGTCGCGCCGATGCTCGAGCAGCCCCAGAAGATCGAGTACGCAGAGTCGCAGATCGCCGATCTCTGTCCCTGGGGTCCGAGCGCGGCGCGCGCCCTGGAGACGATCCTTCAAGACCTGGAGGATCTGGAGATCGCCGCGCGCGCGCTGGGTGGTGCGGCGCCTGAGACGCCGGATCGGCTCGAGCCCCCAGCGGAGGAGCGGACCTTCGAGCTGTGGCTCACGACGGGCGCCGCGCAGGCGCTGCTCGGCGGTGCGTTCGCGCTGGCGCCGCTGGACGGCCCGGCGCTCCGCGCGCTCACGGATCGGCTGGCGTCGGCGCGGGATCGATACTTCGATCCCCAGCCGGCGATCGCCGCGCTCCCCGGACTGGCGTCCGGCCCGCGATCGGCCGTGGTGCGCCGGATCCGGAGAGGCCTCGAGCTCCTGGCCGAGCAGCTGTCGCCGCTGGTGGGAGCGAGTACGATAGACCCCCGCTTCGTCGGCGGTGTCGTGCGGCGTCTCCCTTGATACCATCGGCGTCCGGTCGAATGACGGTCGAGATCCCGCCGACCATCGAGCGCTACCGTGTCGAGGCCGTGCTCGGCAGAGGCGCCTCCGGCGTCGTCCTGCGGGTGCGGGACGACGCGCTCGAATCGATCCATCGCGCTGAAGCTCCTCACCGACGATCTCGACGAGGACGCGCGGGCCCGGTTCTCGATCGAGGCGCGGGCCGCCGCGCGGATCGTCCACCCGAACGTCGTGCAGGTCTTCGCGGTCGGCAGCCACCAGGGACGCGCGTTCATCACCCAGGAGCTGGTCGACGGCTACCCGCTCTCGCTCCTTCTCGAGGCCAAGGGCCGGCTGTCGCCGGAGGCGGTGGTCGACGTGGCGATCCAGGTGGCGAGCGGCCTGGCCCGGGCCGCCGAGGTCGGCGTGCTCCACCGGGACGTGAAGCCGCAGAACCTCCTCATCACCGAGGAGGGCCTGGTGAAGCTGGCGGACTTCGGCATCGCGAAGATCCTGAACGCGCCCTCGGAGCTCACCGAGAGCGGCACCACGCTGGGGACGCCCCACTACATGTCCCCCGAGCAAGGCCAGGGCCTCGAGCTCGACCCGCGCTCGGACCAGTACTCCTTGGGGGCGACGCTCTACCACCTGCTGTGCGGGCAGCCGCCCTTCGACGATGAGAACGCGCTGGCCCTCCTCATGAAGCAGCGGGAGGCGCCGCTGCCGCCGGTCCGTTCGCTGGCGCCCGACTGTCCCGAGGCGCTGTCCGAGATCGTCGAGCGCATGCTGGCGAAGGATCCCGCGCTCCGCTTCCCCCGGTTCGAGGCGGTGCTCGACGCGCTCGAGGCGGCGTCGGAAGCCCCCGGGACCCGCTCGGGCGACGCCCTCGCACCCGTCTCCGCCCGGCTGCGCGAGCTGGGCGCGCTCGACGGAGGTGCGGCCCCGATCGAGCTGCAGAAGACGCGCTTCCCCCCGTGGCTGGTCAACGGCGCCGTGGGCGTCTGCGCGATCGCCGTGATCGGCGCGGCCGTCTACGGCGGGACCAACGGCGCCACGACGCACGCCCAGAAGGTCGCCGTGCGCGAGGAGGTGCCGCTCGAGGTGGCGCCCCCTCGGCGCGATCCGTTCGCCGCCAAGAAGCCCCCGCCCACCAAGCCGCGCCGCCGCGCCGCCGAGATCTCCAAGGTCGACCGCCTGCTGGCGGAGCTCACCGACCCAAAGACCGCCATCGCCGCCGCGCGGGAGCTGGGAAGGCTCGGAGATCAGCGCGCGACGCAACCGCTGATCGAGGCGGCCCGATCGAAGACCGAGCCGGTCGCGGTGGCCGCCCTCGATGCGCTCGGCGAGATCGGAGACATCGTCGCCATCGCCCCGCTCGAGTCGCTGGCCACGGACGGCCGCACGAAGCGAATCCGCGAGGCCGCGGTCCGCGCGAAGACGCGGCTTTACTCGGTCGAGGAGTGATCCAGAGCGAAGGTGAAGATCGAGAAGCCTCAGCGCCCCACGATCGCCCGGCTGAATCCGCGCGTCGCCTGATCGATCCCCAGCGCGCCGCCCGCGGTCAGGTCGAAGAGACCGCCGACGGAGGTGCCCTGCTGGAGGTCGACGGCGTCGACGGTGACCGTAGCGGAGCCGGTGCGATCGAGCATCCCGGCAGGTGCGGCGGGGATGGCGAGGTTCTCGGCACCGTTGGCGGGGGCGTAGACGTGCCAGGTGCCCTCGGGAGAGGCGAAGGCGATGCGGTACATGTCGGCGCCCGGGAGCGCCGGCAGGCCGACCTCGCGGCTGGTGCCGGTCCAGGTGGCTTCGAGCGGCGAGTCGAGCCAGCCGTCGCTGAGGTCGACGGTCGTGGGGATCGCTGCACCGACGAAGAGGCGCGCGGAGCCGGGGCCGGGGAGGCCGTTGTCGATCCGGACGGCGCTGGCGAGGACCGCGTATTGGCCGGCCTCGAGGCCGCTGTGCGGGGGCGCCATCTTGGTGATGAAGCTGGGTACGATGCCGCTGCCGTTCATGTCGCTCTGACCGTCGAGCCCGAGCGGGACGAAGCCCACGCTGGGGAGGATCGTCCCAGCGATCACGACGAGCGTGTTCGCGTTGCCGCCGCTGACGAAGGGCAGGTTGTCCACCGCCAGCTGGTAGCGGAGCGACTGCGGGATCCGCGGTTGCATCGGCTGCGTTGGGAAGTTGCTCCAGTCAGGGATCATCTCGGTGGTGTTGCCGTCGCCGTCGAAGTCGTTGGTGTCGACGATGGTCGGGATCCCGACCGTCGTGATCGTGGGAACGACCGCGTGCTCGAAGCGCTGGAAGAAGGGGAGAACCAGCGCGACCAGGTTGTTGAGGTTACCGAACGTCCCGGCGTTGACGTCGACCCGGCCGCCGAACGACCACACCGAGCGCAATCCAGGTTGCGATCGCGCGTAATACTGGGTCTTGAGCGGCAGATTGAAGCCTTGGATCGCGACCTCGACGGTGTTGCCGGCCGGGATCCCGATCCCGCCGATCATCGGCACCTGAACGGTGATGAGGTCACCGCCGAAGAGGTTGGCGGCGTCGAAGGTGAACAGCGGCGAGGACATCGAGACGCCCGACAGCGACAGCGACAGGCCGCCCTGCGTCGACACCTGGGAGAGGTCGACGGTGCCCTGCACGCCGGCCACCACGTCGGGGCGGGTCAGCGGTGGCAGCGGGATCACGACGTCGGTCGCGGTGGCGCCGACCAGCGAGACATAGTCGTAACTCGCGTGGGCGACGGTCACGTCGTAGGGCGCGGTCGGGTTCGCGGCGAAGACCGCGACGCCCATGGCGTCGGAGACCGCCGACTCGGAGCCGAACGCGCCGGTGATCTGGACGTCGGCACCCGCAATCGGAGTGCCGTTGGTGGCGCGCAGGACCGTGACCCGGGCGCCGGCGGGGGCGGGGCCGAGGTTCGTGAGCTCGACCGGGTTCGAGGTGACCGGGCCGTTCGCGGTCTGAACGCGGGCCCGGATCTCGGTGACGCCCGCGGTGTTGCCGCCCGTGGCCAGGCCGTCCGCGTCGATGGTGGCGACGCCCGCGACCGAGCTGAGCCACTCGAAGGTGACACCGGCGACCGCACGGTGGGCCTGGTCGAGCGCCAGAGCGGTGAACGCGTAGGTGGTACCGGGCCGCACGACGCCCGCCGGCGTGATGATGACGACCTCGACGACCAGGTCCGCCGACGGCGGCGGCTGGCACTCACCGCCGATGCAGACGTCGCCGGCGGTCGGACAGTCCCCGGGCCCGCGGCAGATGCGGGGGACGCAGACGTCGCCGACGCAATCGAAGTCGGTCGGACACGCGGTGGTGCTGCAGCTCTCAGCGGGGAGGCAGAAGCCGTTGTCGCAGTAGGCGGTGCCGGTGCAGTCGCGATCCGTGCGGCACGCCGGGAGGGGCTCGCAGCGGTTCGTCTGCTGGTTGCATCCCATCCCGATCGGGCACTCGCCGTTCGGGCCGCACATCTCCCGGACCACGCAGCGTCCGGTCTCGCAGACCTCCTGCGCCGCCTGATCGCAGTCGTCGTCCATCGTGCACTGTGGCGCGACGCAGGCGCCGCCGACGCCGGGCGCCGCGTTGTCGTCGCAGATCAGGGGGGCGGTGCACTGACCGTCGTTGAGGCAACGCTGGCGGCACTCCATCGCGGCGGTGTCGCAGTACCAGAACTGCGCCGGCGTCCCGCAGTCGCCGTCCATCGTGCAGGCCTCGTTGCAGACGCCATCGACACAGTGGAGGCCGGCCGGGCAGCCGGTCGAGTCGGTGCAGGTGGTGGGCACCTGGCAGGTGCCGTCGATGCAGACGAGAATCACCGCAGGCCGCGTCGTCGGTGCAGGTGCCGCCTGGCGGGACACATAGGTTGTCCCCGTTGCAGTAGAGGCCGTCGAGGCACATCCCGGTGTCGTCGCAGGCCTCGGGTGCCTGGCAGGTGCCGTCGCGACAGACCAGACCGTCGGCCGCGCACTGGGAGTGGTCGGTGCAGGGCGTCGCGACGCAGGTGTTCCCGGAGCAGCGGGAGGCGCCGCAGTTGGTCACGATGTCGCAGCTCATGCCGGGGCCGCAGTCGTCGTTCATCTCGCAGGCGTTGCCGGTCCCGGCGACGCAGGAACCGCCCTCGCAGTGCTCGGTGGCAGCGCAATCGTCGTTGGTGTTGCACTTGCCGGGCGGGAGGATGTTCGTGTCGTCCGAGCAGGCGGAGCCGGACAGGGCCGCGAGGAGGGCGAAGCCCGTCAAGGCGCGGGCGAGTGTGGGGTCGGTCGGCTTGCAGCGCACGGGGGCATCAAACCTGCGGGATCACTCGCTGGGTTATCGGACTCTTGACGTAGGGGTGGATGACGGCTGATTTGCTCGCCATGCGAACCCGTGCGCTTGTGTTGATGCTGCTGGCCGGCTGCTACGCCCACGCGCGCCGCGACGAGCCCGCGCCGCCCCCGGAGGACGCCGCCGGCCCGATGGTCTCCATCGGTGGGGGTGCCTTCACCATGGGCGACAACTCCGGCGATCCCGACGAGTACCCCGAGCGGAAGATCACGCTCAGCCCCTACAAGATCGATCGAATGGAGGTCACGAACGAGGCCTACCGAATGTGCGTCAAGGCGAAGGCCTGCGATCCCGCCCGCTACCTGGACGATCCCGAGCTCGGCCTCGACGATCACCCGGTGGTCGGCGTGACCTGGGAGGACGCGACCGGCTTCTGCAAGTGGATCGGCCGGCGCCTCCCCACCGAGGCGGAGTGGGAGCTGGCGGCCAAGGGCGGCGACTTCCGCAAGTGGCCCTGGGTGGGGGCGTTCAACCCGGCCTACGCGAACACGAACGATCGCAACGACGTCCACACCCATACGGCGCCGGTGAGCGAATACGAGGCCGGCAAGAGCCCGTTCGGTGTGCTCAACCTGGCCGGGAACGCGGCCGAATGGGTCGCCGACTACTTCGATCCGACCTACTATCGCAGCGACGACACCACCACCAACCCGAAGGGTCCGAGCTCCGGGCGCGAGCGGGTGGTGCGCGGGGGATCGTACCGGGACCCGGCCTTCGCCGCCCGCGTCGCGGCGCGTCGGGCGAAGCTGCCGACCGAGTCGGACAACTCGATCGGCTTCCGCTGCGCCAAGGACGATTAATTTGACGGGCTGGATCGCGTCCATTAGCGTCGTTGGGCATGACGGAGCGAAGCCCACGGGGCAAACGGGGCCGGGCCCGAGTCCTCACGGAGACCTCTCTCGACGAGACGGAGGAGAAGGTGATCCGCATGCGGCACGGGCTCGGTGCCCCTGACGACATGCCGCTTCCCCGTGTCGGACAGGATCGCCCGGAGGTTCGGGATCAGCTCCGCGAGATTGAGCTTCGCGCCCTGGAGCGGAGCGGACGGCTGCGGGAGCTCCAGCAGGAGGTCGGCCTCGAGCCGGTCGAGAGCAATCCCGGCATCAAGGCCAAGATCATCGATCGCTTGAAGGACTGAACGCTTTCACGACATGGTGACCCTCGCGTGGTGGGACCGACGACCATCGGCCGCTACCGGCTCATCAAACGCGTTGGCGCGGGCGGGATGGGGGTCGTCTACGAGGCGATCGACACCCGCGACGATCGCCGCTGCGCGCTGAAGGTCCTCCTCCCGCACGCCGCCGAAGAAGCCGAAGGGCTGCTCCGCTTCAAGCGGGAGTTCCGGGCGCTGGCCCGCCTCCGGCACCCCAACATCGTCCGGGTCTACGACGCGGGGCTCGAGAACGACGTCCCGTTCATCGCGATGGAGTTCATCGAGGGGCGCGACGTCCGCCGCCACTTGCGCGCGATCCCGGACGGGCCGGCCCGCGACCGCGAGTCCCGCCGTTGCCTGAGGCAGATCTTCGGCGCGCTGGCCCACATCCACGTGCGGCGCATCGTCCACCGCGATCTCAAGCCGGAGAACATCCTGGTGACCGCGGACGGCCGGGTGAAGCTGATGGACTTCGGCGTGGCCCGCCTGCTGCGTGCCCCCACCTCGAGCTCCGGCCTCCTGGGAACGTTCGCGTACATGGCGCCCGAGCAGGTGACCAGCGGCGAGATCGACGGGCGCAGTGATCTCTACGCGATCGGCGTGCTCATGTACGAGATCCTCACCGGCGACTATCCGTTCCCGGTCGAGCCGCCCGCGGCCGCGCTCCACCACCACGTCAACACGCACCCGCAGCCGATCACCACGGTGGACCAGAAGGCGGATCCCCAGCTGGCGGCGCTGGCGCACAAGCTCCTGGAGAAGGATCCGCTCGATCGATTGCAGACCGCCGAGGAGGCCTTCGCCTACCTCACCGACGAGGACAACACGGGCGGGCAGATGGAGCAGTCGCTGCCCGGACAGCTGTTCACGCCGCGCTTCGTGGGGCGCCGCCTGGAGCTCGAGTTTCTCGATCGGGTCGTCAAGGACGCGACCGCTGGGAGAGGCCGCCTGATCGTGATCGAGGGCCCGAGCGGGATGGGCAAGTCGCGGCTGCTCTACGAGCTCCGGTCGCGGATCAAACGGCGTACGCACGTGCTGGTGGGACAGTGCGCCTCCGATCGCGCGCAGCCGTACGGCCCGGTGCAGACCGTCCTCGACGACATCGCCGCCATCGCCGCGCGCGCGCCCAGCGACGTGATGCGCAAGATCCTGGGGCGGGACGCAGCGCTGGTCCACGCCGTCTCACCACGGCTCGGCGAGCTCGGCGGTCCGGCCACCGTCGATCACCTGGACGCCTCCGAGCGGAAGGTGCGGCTCCACAAGGCCATCGTCGGGGTGATCGGACGGCTCGCGCTCACCCGCTCGGTGGTGCTGGCCTTTGACGACATCCACTGGGCCGACTCCTCGACGCTCGAGCTGATCTGGGACGCCTCGCGAACGCTCCTGGCGCCGCGGCCCGGCGGCACCGGCAGCGAGACCGTGTGCCCGGTGGCCGTGGTGCTGACGCGGCGCTCGCTGGCCGAGGGGCCCGATCAATCGGAGCAGCTGATCCGCAGGCTCGACGAGAAGGGCTCGATCGAGCGCATGCAGCTGTCCTCGCTCGAGATGGACGACGTCGCCGAGATGATGCGGACGATGACCGGCGTCCATCGACCACTCCGCACCGCGATCGACGAGACGATGCGCGCGACCCACGGTCGTCCGCTGATCGTGCAAGACATCCTGCAGTCGTGGGTCGACGACGGCACGCTGGTGCGACGCCACGGCTCCTGGTTCTTCCGCGACGATCCGCTGGACGCCGGGCGTGACGACACGCCGATGTTCGACGCCGCCGACAGCACGAACCCGGAGGCGCCGGCCGTCGGCAGCCGGCGCCCGCCCGCCCACGGCGACGATGCCATGCTCCAGAAGCTCCAGAAGCTCTCCGACGGCGCACGCACGCTGCTGGAGAAGCTGGCCCTGCTCGGGCGCCTCTTGTCGGCGGAGCTGGTCTCGGCGGTGGCGGGGGACGAGGAGGAGTCGTTCCTCGACGCCATCGACGAGCTGGTGCGGGCCGGCCTGCTCGTCGAAGACGTCTCCCACCTGGGGGTGCGCTACCGCTTCTATCACGAGGGCTTCCGCGAGGCGGTGGCGCGCGCGCTCAACGCCGCCTACCGGACGGAGCTCCACCGGTTCATCGCCGAGCAGCTCGAGCGGAAGTTCCGCAACCGTCGCAGCGAGCTGGCCCACGTGCTCGCGCGCCACTACCGGCAGGGCGGCTGCCCCGAGCGCGCGATCGCGTTCCTCAGGATGACCGCGGCCTCGGCCTCGGCGCGCGGCGATCTCGACGCCGCCATGCGACGCCTCTCCGACGCGCTCGCGATCATCGACGAGCGTCCCCGCACCCCGGCCGAGGCGACGCGCCGCCTGAAGGTGCTCATCGCGCAGATCGATCTCTTGCTCGACTTCGGCCGCCCGCGCGAGGCGCTCGATCGCGCCGATCCCGAGGCCGCCATGTCCGCCCGCGACTCTGAGGTGATGCGCTCCGAGCTGATGCTCCGCCGCGCCGCCTGCCAGTTCGCCCTCGGTAAGCTCGACGAGTGCCTCACCACCCTCGGCCGCATGTCGCCCAAGGCCCCCACGCGTTCGCTGGGCGCCCGCTCGCTCGAGCTCGAGGGCCGCGCCCGCGTCTCCCGCGGCGAGTATGCGCAGGCGAGGGCGGTGCTCCAGGCGGCCCACGACATCGCCGAGGACGCCGGCCTCTACGATCTGGCGAAGGAGCTCGACGCCAAGGTCGGCATGGTGATGCTGCATCAGGGCGACTACGGCGGGGCGCTCGCCAAGCTCGAGTCCGGCCTCGCCCGCGCCCGCGAGTGGGGCGACGCCCGGCTGATCGCCGAGATGCTCGGCCACATCGGCATGATCCACGCGGCCCGCGCCAACAGCACCGAAGCCCTGACCTGCTTCCGCGAGGCCATCGAGATCGCCGAGGCCCGCGGCGTCCGCGCCGACCTCGAGCGCTGGTCCGGCGAGCTCGGCATGCTGATGACCGACCTCGGAGACTTCGACGGCGCCCTCTTGAAGCTCAAGCAGGCGCTCGAGATCGCCCGCGAGACCGGCAGCCGGCAGGGCGAGGCGACCTGGCGAGGCGAGATCGGCGTGCACCACCTGCGCGCGGGTCACCTGGACCTGGCGCTCTCCGAGCTCACCCGCTGCCTCGCCATCGCCCGCGAGATCGGCTTCTCGCTCTACGAGGGCTGGGCCCACGTCTACCTGGGCGCGCTCGAGGTGGAGAAGAGCTACCACAGCTTCCAGCAGGCGCTCGAGCACATCGAGGCGGGCCTCGAGATCGCCGAGGAGCTCGAGAACCGCGAGCTCCGGATCGCCGGCCTGCTCCAGCTCGGCCGCGTCCGCCGGGCCGAGGGCGACCACGCCCGCGCCCGGAACACCCTCGAGGAGGCCGACGCGCTGGCGGTGGCGTCGGAGAACCTCCGGCTCCGGGTCCAGATCCAGGAGGAGCTGGTGGCGATCACGATGAAGCCGGGATGAGACCACTTCACCGGAGCTTCCGAATCATGCGCGAGCGATAACGGCGAGGCCTCGCAAGGAGCGAAGCGACGCGCAGCAGCGCGCGAAGCGCGATGCGAAGGGCCGCAGGCGACTTCACGTCGCCGATAACGGCGAGGCCTCGCAAGGAGCGAAGCGACGCGCAGCAGCGCGCGAAGCGCGATGCGAAGGGCCGCAGGCGACTTCACGTCGCCGATAACGGCGAGGCCTCGCAAGGAGCGAAGCGACGCGCAGCAGCGCGCGAAGCGCGATGCGAAGGGCCGCAGGCGACTTCACGTCGCCGATAACGGCCAAGTCCCGACTCAGTCCGTCGCGAAGCAGTAGATGTGGCCGCGGCCGAGCGTGCAGACCAGCGTGAAGAAGTCGCAGCCCGCCGGGTGAGCGGAGTTCCAGGAGCTGTCCTCGTTGTCCGGGCGGCCTTGCTGGCCGTCCGCGTGTCCCACGGTGCCGAACGTGTCGATCACCGACGAGGTCCAGCCGAGGCAGTCGTCGCCGGAGGGGGTGCCGTCGGGGTTGGAGCCGGTGTAGACGTCGTGCTCGATGCCCCACTCCACGTGGGTCCCGTGCTCATCCACGATCAGCGACGCGGAGACCTGGTCGGCGTGGAGGGCGTCGACGCAGGAGGGGTTGCCGGCGGTGTTGCAGGTGTCGCTGACGATGCGCTCGCCGTAGGCGTTGAACCAGGGGCCGGCGCCGATTCAATCGCGGGCGGCGATGCCGCCCTGCATGTCCGAGAGGTAGGCACGCCAGGTCTTGCCGGTGACGCCGGCGGCCTCGGCGAGCTGGCGGCAGCGGTCGTCGGCGCCGGCGAGGCCTCCCAGGTTGCCGCCGTTCATCATGGTGCCGTCCGAGCTGATGAAGAAGGTCATCGTGGGGGAGGCCGAGGTGAACGGGTCGCACTGCCAGCCGGGGGAGCGGGTGGGCTTCCAGCGACAGGCGGTGTCGGCGGCGCAGCTGCCGCAGGTGCCGCCGCAGTCGTCCGGCCCGCACTGCCAATCCGCGCAGGTCGGGGTGCACGCGGTCTCGCAGTAGCACAGGCCGCTCGGGAGGCAAGTGAGACCGACGGGGCAGGTCCCGCAGCAGCCGTCCGCGCTGCACTCGAGGCCGGTGCAATCTCGGTTGCAACCCTCGCACTGGCCGGCGGCGTTGCACATCTCGTTCGGGTCGCAGGCGCCGCAGCTTCCGCCGCAGCCGTCGTCGCCGCAGACCCGGCCAGCGCAGCTGGGGGCGCAGCACTGGCCGGAGGCGAAGTCGCAGAGCTCCGTGGGCTGGCAGTCCCCGCAGGAGCCATTGCAGCCATCGTCGCCGCACTGGCGCCCCGTGCAGGCCGGGGTGCAGACCTCGCACTGGCGAGCGCCGTTGCAGATGTCGCCCTGCGGGCAGTCGCCGCAGGAGCCGCCGCAGCCGTCGTCGCCGCAGGCCGCGCCCGCGCAGCTCGGCTCGCAGCAGGTGCCGTCCGCGGCGCAGGTGGCGGAGGTGCTGGTGCAGGTGCCGCAGGAGCCGTTGCAGCCGTCGTCCCCGCACTCGCGGCCGGTGCAGCTCGGCATGCAGACGAAGCAGCGGCCGTCGGCGCCGCAGGTCAGCTCGGGGGAACACAATCCGCAGGAGCCGCCGCAGCCGTCGTCGCCGCAGTCGCAATCGGTGCAGTTCGCCGTGCAGCCCGTCGCGCACCGCCCGGCCGCCGTGCACGACTCGCCGGTCGCGCAGGTGCCGCACAGGCCGCCGCAGCCGTCGACGCCGCAGCTCCGTCCCTCGCAGCGGGGCGTGCAGGGCGGCGGCGGCTCGTTGTGAGAGGTCGACGGGCATCCGCACAGCAGCGCCAGCAGGACCGTGGTCGTTGTCGCTCTCGGAGCTCTCACCGGGCGCGCCATCAGTACCATACCGTCAGGTGAGCGGGATCAGGCGTAGGCCGCGATCTTCTCCTCGATCCGCGCCTCCAGGAGGGCGCTGGCGCCACGGAGGGTGTCGCGGATCTGCCGCGCCTCCTCCCGATAGCGGCGGCGCTTGTCGTGGGTCCAGTGGTGCGGGGGCGGCTCGAGGTTCGTGATCCGATCGGCCAGCTTCACCGCCCAGACCTCGCGGGGCTGGGCCCGGATCCGCGCCAGCGAGTCCGTCATGCGCGCTGACTTCTCCAGGGCCTCGTCCTTGGTCAGCGCCGAGACGCCCGCCGCCACGCGCGGGCCGAACGCGGCCTCGATCGACTCGACCGAGACGCCCGCGTCCTCGATCGTATCGTGGAGCAGCGCGCAGGGGATCGCGAGGTCCGCGTCCAACACCGGGTCCGCGGCGCAGGCGGCGATCGTCTCCATCGCCACCTTCGACAGATGCACCACGTACGGCAGGCCGCTGCCCGGCACGCGCTGGTCACCGTGGGCCTCGGCCGCAAAGTCGAGCGCGCGCTTGTAGACCTCCTGGGAGAAGATCGCCTTCATCGCCTCATCTTCGCCGGAGGAGGAGGGCCAGCGCGAGCAGCCCGAAGACGATCCCGCCCCCGGCCGAGCGGTCCGCGGTCCGGCATCCACAGGCCTTGCCATCGGGCGGCCCCGTCACACCGGCATCGGCCGCCGCCCCGGCGTCAGCGAGCGCGCCGGCGTCGTCCGTGGAGGAGGCCGCGTCGACCGTCCCGGCGTCGGGCGGCTCCACCGGCTCACCGGCGCGCGGGCTCTCGGGCGGTCCCTCTGCGTCGGGCACGAACGCCGGATCGGCGCTGAGGAGGAGGCGGTCGATCACCGCCCCGTCCTCGCGCATCCAGAGCGAGATCGTGTGGACACCGGGCTCACCCACCTCGAGCGTGGCGTTCGGGCCGTCCATCGTGGACCGCGTCCAGGTCCAGACTCGAGCGTCGGTGAACGTGATCCGATCCGCCGTCGCCGCGATCGCGCCGTCGATGCCCAGGTGAACCGAATCGTCGTCGCCGTCGCCGTACGCGTGCCCGCGGATCCAGACGGAGTACGTCCCCGGCTCGAGCGAGACCGGGTAGTCGAGCCGCGGGCTCTCTTCGGGCTGGGCGGCCTCCCGAAGCTCCTCGACGTCCGGCTGGGCGATCACCGCGCCGTCTCCTGCATAGCCGTGGGGGCGGGTGATCGGCACGAACGCGTGACCGCCGGCCTCGGTCGCGCGGAAGAAGTGCTCCGCCTCCACCACCAGCAGGCCGGCTTGCGCCTCGAACGGCGGCGCCGGACGGGGCGGCCCGTCGATGATCTCCAGGTAGTCGAGGTCGGCGGTGGCGCGATCGCCCGGATCGGTCTGGATCCGGATCGTGTTCGCGCCCGCGTTCAGCCGGATGGGGCGATAGGCGGTGCGCTCGAACATCCACCAGTCGGAGGAGGGCGGAAAGACGACGTCGCCGGCGGCCACACCGTTCACATAGAGCGCGCGCGAGGCCCAGGTGGCGCTCCCGTTGGCGAAGCCGATCGCGAGCTCGTGATCGCCGTCGGTGTCGGCCGAGACGTCGATCTCGACGAAGCTGTCCGGTGTCTCTAGGCCGCCGACGTACGTCCCACCGGAGGCGGTGGCCTTCCGGCCGATCGCGCCGCTGGTCCGACCGCCCTCAGCCTGGAAGCGGCGGATCGGATCCGCCAGACACAGCCCGCCCAGACGGATCGTGATCTCGCCGCTGACCGCGGTCGGGCGGGTCACCACGCCGATCCCCGAGCTCCGCGCGGAGGTCATCGGATATGCGCCCACGCCGTGGGCCTCGGCCTCCCGGCGCGAGTGATAGACCGCCGCGGTCTCGCCGCCGATCGAGGCGCACGGCGCCGCCGCGACGCCGTGAAACTCCACGCGATACCGTCGCGAGGCACCGGCGCCGGCGAACGTCCCCTCGGCCGCGTGGATCCGGAGCAGCTTCTCGGTCTGGCTCCAGTCGATGACGGTCCGGCGGATCGCGCCCGTCCGATAGGCCTCCGACCTGCCGTCGTCCTCGGCGAGGGTGAAGCGCGCGTCAGCCCCGGGATAGACGTGCAGATCGAGGACGTCGTCCCTCAGAAAGGCGGCGCTGTCGGCGGGCTTCTCCATGGGAACGATCGATCCGGCCTTCACGAAGATCGGGATCCGTCCGGGGGACGCGAAAACCTCGATCACGCCGCCGGCGGGATAGACATCGTCGGTCCAGAAGTCGTACCAGCCGCCGTTCGGCCACTCGGGGAGCCACACGGACACCGGGGCATCGCCGGCGTTCGGCACCGGCGTCACCAGGAGCTCGCGACCCCAGAGGTACTCGAGGTCGTAGGTCCAGGCCCGATCGTCGTTGCCGTACTCGAGGAGCAGCGGTCGAGCCATCGGCGCTCCGAAGAGCGCGGCCTCCACCGCGTAGCTGTACAGGTATGGCATCAGCGCCATGCGGAGACCGGCGTAGCGCTCCGCCAGCACCTGGGCAGCCGGCGATCGATCCATCGGCCAGCGGAGCGGCCCCACGCCGTGCGGCTTCCAGTACGGAGTGAAGCTCCCGAACGCGAGGGCCCACTGGCGATACAGGACGTCGAACGTCGCCTCGTCGAGCCCTTCGGCGTTGAAGCCGCCGGCGTCGTGGCCCCAGAACGGGAACCCAGAGAGACCGGCGGCCTGCATGCCCCGGATCTGGAGCTGCATCTCGCCGTAGCTCGAGTCGAGATCTCCGCTCCACAGCGTCGCCGCGCGCTGGCCCCCGGCCGTCATCCCGCGTACCCAGATGAACGGGCGCTCCGCGGGACCGATCGACTGATCCCAACCCTCCGCGCCGAGGGCCTCGGCGACGTAAAGAAACCAGAGGTTCCGCACCTCCGCCCAGCGGCGGCCGTCGCCGGTGATCGTGTCGTCGGGAACCGCGCCGTTCTCGTCGAACTCGTCGATCCAAAGGCCGTCGTGCGGATAGCCGAGCGCGGGATCCGCGGTCATGCGGAGGATGAGATCCCACCACCAGCGGCGGACCTCGGGCCGCGTCAGATCGGGCGAGCTGTCGCCGAACTCCACCTGGTCGGTCCCAGGAAGGTTGAACTCGGGGCGCCAGCCGTCGCTCTGGGCGGCGATGCAGCGGTTGAAGTCGAGCGTCGCCACCAGACCCTCGGCGGTGAGCCAGCGCTCGAAGGCGGCCGGATCGGGATAGCGCGTCGGATCCCAGGCGAAGCGCGACAGGCAGCGCTCTCCGCCGCCGGCGCGCCAGCGGTTGTCGTTGATCAAGTGATCGAGCGGCAGCCCCAGCGCGCGGTGCTTGGCCACGTTCGCTTGCCACCAGGCCGCGTCGGAGATGTCGGGCGCGCCCTTGTCCGAGAGCGCCAGGCCGAACATGGCGCGCGGCGGGAGGCGAGGGCGGCCGGTCAGCGCGGTGTAGCGATCGAGGAGGTCGAGCAGCCGCGGCCCCGCCAAGAGGAAGACGTCGAGCTGGCCCTCGGCCTGCGTGATCGCGTAGCGGGCCGCTTCGCCCAGCTGGAACGTGACGTCGAACGCTGCGTTGACGAAGACGCCGTAGCCCCGGCTCGACAGATAGAACGGGACAATCAGGGGCGACTGCTCGCCGTGCATGCGGCCGTAGTGGCGGACGTGCGTGGCGCCCGCCAGGTCGAGCTTGGGGACGCGGCCGAAGAATCCGTGGCCGAGCCCGGCGAAGTGCTCCGCAGCGACGTAGTCGAAGCCGATCGTGGTGCTGGGACCGTCAAAGGTGACGCGGCCGCCCGACAGGCGCGTCTCGTTCTCACCGGCGAGCCCGAATGATAGGCCCAGATCGGTCTTGGTCAGCACGAGCTGGGCGGCGCCGGCGGTGGCGGCGCCGATCTCGAGGCGGTCGCTCCGATCATCCGCGGTGATCGCGCCCGGCCAGTCGTGGCGCTCCACCATGTCCGGCGTGCGCTCCGGGAGGAACGTCTCGCCGGGGCGCGCCACCTGGACGCGCAGGATCTGATCACCGTAGGGCGTGATCCGGAGCTGCGCTCCGTTCGAAGACACGATCACGATCGCACGTCCGTCGGTCCGTTGAGACTGATAGCTGCCCAGATCCTGCGCCCAGGCCGGTGAGGAGAGGAGACACGCGGCGATCGCGAGCGCTGCCGGCGAGCGCAGCTTCACGGAGCAGAGGCTGGCACAGCCGCGCGGGCGCGGTCACTCCTCCTCGCGCGCGCGGCGTCGCTTCTCGGCCCGATCCCAGTCGTTGCGCACATTCCGGGAGCCCAGGTTCCAGCCGATGAGGAAACCCAGCCCGAGGATGAACGGGATGAAGATGATGTGGTTGATCGGTGGAAGGAGGTCGCTCACTTCTTCTCCGCTCGCTTGATGCGATCGGCGAGCTCCCCCATCTCCTTGGCGAGGTCGGACTGCCGCCTTGCCACGAAGACCACGTAACCGAACATGCCCGCCAGGAACGTGCAGTAGGCGCCGACCACCAGCGGGTTCGGATCGACCTTGTTCGTGTCAGCGCCGCCGGCGACCTGCTCGAAGCCCGGCGGGGGCTTCTTGGCGGGCATGGCGGCGGCGCTGGCGGTCCCGCTCTGGGCGAACGCGGACGCGGCCGACGTCAGCCAGAGCGAGACGATGAAACCGAGCATCAAGAGGTTACGCCCCAACATTGCTGTTCCTTTCTCAACCCTCGAGGCCGATCTCGGTGCTCTTCATGTGGAGTCGATCGAGCGCGGTTCTCAGCTTTCCCAGCCGGAGCCGCGCCCAGAGCATCGCGATGTAGGCGAGGTGGAAGGCGATCACGCAGGTCCAGAACGCGTGCTTCATCCGCGGCTCGAGGGTCGCCACCAGCTTGGGCGGGTGCGTCCCGCGCCAGATGTCCACCGAGACGTAGACGAAGATCGCGTTGAACACGGCCAGCACCGCCAGCCCGGCGGCGATCTGCTTGGCGTTCGGACCGGCATAGACGCGCACGATCTTGCACGCGACCAGCGTCAGGATCATGACCAGCGAGGAGGTGAGGCGGACGTCCCAGACCCAGTAGGCGCCCCAGGCCTTGCGGCCCCACAGCGGGCCGGAGATCACGACGAGGAGCCCGAACATGATGGACAGCTCCACCGAGGCATCGGCGACGCGATCCCACTTGTCCTTCTTCGTGATGAGGTAGGCGATCGATCCGACCGCCATCAGCGGCGCCGACAGCAGCATCATCCAGGCCGACGGCACGTGGAAGTAGAAGATCTTCTGGACGAAGCCCATCACCTTCTCGGTGGGCGCATAGAAGAAGGCCATCCAGGCGCCGATCGCGAGCATGATGCCCGCCGCCGCGGAGAGGACGAGCAGGAGCGGCGGCGTCTTCAGACCCTTGATGCTGTCGAAGAGCTCTTCGTTGGTCGTCACGAGATCACCTCCTCCATCAATCCAGGAGCAACGCCTCGAACATCCAGAGCGAGGCGACCAAAAACACGACGTCGAACACCAGCAGAACCTTCAAGAAAACACCGAACTGATCGAGGGCCATCTCCGGCTCGAACAGCGCGGTGGTCGCCTTCACTCCGATCACCAGCACCGGGAGTATGATCGGATAGAACACGATTGCCAAAAGCACGTCCTTCGCGTGCGCGCGAAGCAGCATCGCCGCCAGCAGCGTCCCCACGATCGAGTAGCCGAGCGTGCCCAGTAGGATGCAGATCGCCAGGCGCCAGGTCCGTCCCATCCCGAAGGTGGCGCCTTCGGGGACGTTGAAGAAGAAGATGACGGACGGGACCACCACCACCTCGACCACCAGCATGAAGAGGAAGAGCCCCATCGCCTTGCCGAGATAGATCGCGGGGCGCGCCACCGGCGACAGGAGCAACGCGCGGATACAGTCGCCCTCGCGCTCGCGCTCGAAGGCCCGCCCGAGCCCCAGGGTCCCGGAGAAGGCGACGGCGACCCACATGATCCCGGCGGCGACCGACGACACCGTCTTCTGATCGCGGAAGAACGCGAACGAGAAGATCAGGACCACCAGGAAGCCGAAGTAGCCCATCGTCAGCAGGATCTCCTTGGAGCGCCACTCGACGCGGAGATCCTTGCCGGCGATGAAGAGCGCGTCCTTGATGACCACACCGAAGGAGTCGGCGGGCGGCGATTGCGGCACGGCTGCGCTCGCCTCCTCGCGGCTCACGCGCGATCCTCCGCCGCCGGCCGCACCTCGCGCCCGCCCTCGGCCGCCAGAGCGTAGTGATCCCGGACCTCCTGGGCGGTGAGCTTGCCCCGGTGCTGGTGCGCCAGCTGGCCCCGCACCAAGACCGCGATCTCATCGGCGAGCTCCGCCGTGGTCTCCATGTCGTGCGAGATCATGAGGACGATCGCCCCCTGCCCGCGCAGCGTGTGGATCCGATCGATCACCGTGCGCGTGGAGGCGCGATCGAGGCCGGTGAACGGCTCGTCGAGCAGGACCAGCTTCGGCTCGCCGATCAGCGCGCGCGCCAGCCCGAGCCGCTGGAGCATGCCGCGGGAGAACGTCTTCGCCGGTCGATTCATCGCGTCCTCGAGGCCGAACTCGACCAGGAGCTCCCGGGCCCGCTCGGGCGCGTGCTCCACGCCGTAGAGCCGTCCGAAGAAGGTGACGTTCTCGAGGGCCGAGAGATCGCCGTAGGTGAGCGAAGAGTGGGAGAGGAGCCCGATCCGCCCCCGCGCGTCCTTGGCCCGCTCGGGCGGGAGGTCGCCGAAATGGATCGCCCCGGACGTGGGCCGGGACAGCGTCGAGAACATCCACAGCAGCGTCGTTTTGCCGGCGCCGTTCGGCCCCAGCAGGGCGGTCACGCGGCCCTCCTCGATCGGGAGTGTGACCTTGGAGAGCGCGCGATGTCGTCCGTAGATCTTGGTGACGTTCCGCGCCTCCGCGCGTGTGAAGATCTCCGCCTGCGCCATCACTCCGAGCTCTTCGCGAGATCGATCTCGCGCAGGACATGAGCGAGCTCCGTCATCAGCTCCTCGTGTCTCCGCTCGTACCGCTTCTCCTTGATCTTGTCCTCGCTGTAGTCGCGCTCGAGAATCTCGATGGCCCGCACGATCCGGTCGCGCCGAGACTGCGCCGAGAGAGGACCGATCTTGGAGGCGAGCTCCGAGCGAGGCTGCTGGAGCGCCCAGAACATCCAGCCTACGATCGCGATGACGACCAAGAGCGCCGCGCGCCGCGGCCAGGTGATATGGGACGGCAGGCCGTCGAAGTGGAGCTCGACCTGACCACCCGCCGGGATGGGCGCCATCGTGATCACCTGGAACTCGAGGCCGTTGAGGTCCCGGACCCGCTTGTCCAGCTGGATGTTCGAGGTGATCTCGAGCCCGTCGACGTTCTCGACGATCAACCGTGCGCTGGTGGTGCGCACCGGGAGGGTCCGGCGGATGACGGCGCTGTCCCCGTCGAAGTCGACCATGTAGGCCCCGGAGACGGTCTTGGTCCCCTGGCCGAGCGCCTCGGTGGCGTAGATCTCGCTGGCATCCTCGGCGGCGGCGAAGCCGGTGACGTCCTTGTCGAGGTTCACGCGGCGGGTCCGTGCAGGGAGCGGGAAATGGAGCTGGTCCTTCTCGACCAGGCGGCCGCTCGTGTTCTCGAGCTGCCAGCTCTCCTGGACGTGCAGGACCTCCTCGTCGATCTCGTAGATCCAGGTCAGCGTGCCCGCGACGTCGGCACCGGTGCCGCCGAGCTGGATCTGCGCGGGCGCCTCCGCCGGCTGCGACGCCGGCTGGTCGGCCGGCCGGTCGGCCGGTGGCTCGGCCTGCGCGAAGAGGATCAAGGCCAGCGCGAGCGCGTTCATGCGGTTCCCTCCGCGACCCGCGGAGCCTCCTTTGGCGACGCCTTCCGGGGGCGCCCGCACCCGATGCAGAAGCGGGCGTCGAGCTCGTTCTCGGCGCCGCATCCGCCGCAGGTCACGCGGGTGTCGGACAGCGGCTTCATCTCCACCTCGAGCTCGGCCCGCCGGGGCCGGCCGCAGGCGATGCAGAACTTGGCGTCCGCTTCGTTCTCGGACTCGCAGCCGCCGCAGGCCACCCGGTCGCCGTCGAGCGGCCGCATCTCCACCGGACGGTGGTCGAACAGGCCGCTGTAGGCCCGCCGCGCCTTGCGCTCGGCGGAGGTCTCGGTGCGATAGACCTCGGACGTTTCGAGCGCCACCAGGGCCGTCTGATCGATCGGTCCGACCCGGCGCCCCAGCTTCTTGGCGACGTACCGCTCTGCCTCCCGGCGCCAATGGTCGTCGCTCTCCTTGATGCGGTGGATGATTCTGGATCGCGCGGTTCTCGGCCGTGTCGCGGAGGTGCTGGTAGTCGGCGGCGTCGACCTTGCCGACGGCCGCGTCCGCCTCGAGCTCCTTGATGCCCTGGAGCAGGAGCAGCTTCTCGTGTTCGAGGGCGGCTCGCTCCTCGTCCTCGACTCGACCGGTGATCTCGAGCGTCTCGTCCCGCAGCGCGCCCAGCGCCTTGACCAGCATGTAGCCGGTGAAGGTGACGGCCACGCCGCAGGCGACGAAGATGAGCGTCGACGAGAACCCGTAGGTCTTGCCGATGATCGCCGCGACCACCGCGATGCCGACGAGGGCTTCGACGACGAGGATCCCGCGATCGATGAGTCGGCTGCTGCCTGCTGCCATCAGTCCAGATCCTCGAGCTCGCGCTTCAGGAGCTCGCGATCCTCCTCCCCGTCGACGTCATCCTCCGGTTCGGACGTGGAGGCAAGAGGCCGGGAGGCCTGGGTGCGCCGGAGCGCCCGCATCCCGAAGGCGAAGAGCGCCGCCAGGAGCAGCAGCCCACCCCCGTACGGGATCAGCCAGGTGAGATCGCCGAGGGTGCCCGGCGGCTTCGGGAACGCCTTGCTCCCGTAGGACTTCTCGTACGCGGCGATGATCTCGTCGCGACTCTTGCCGGCCACCAGCGCCGCGCGGATGACCCGCATCGCCCCTGCCGCCCAGCCGCAGTCGCAGTTGGCCACCGTGAAGCGCGGGCACGTCCCGCAGAGACAGACGACCTCGTCCCCGATCTGCTCGGAGTACGCCTTCAGCGAAGGCGTCAGCACGATCTCCTTGTCGGGATCGACTCCGAGGATCCGGGCGGGCGCGTTGACGTCGTCGCCGCCGTCGTGTTGGGCCCGCGCGGGAGCGGGCGAGCCGAGTATGGCCAGGAGTGGAACGGCCAGAAGAAGGGCGCGCATGGTGGATCCGGTTCTAGATGAACGCGAGGATCGCCGAAAGCATGCCGAGAAGAAGCGTGCTGGCACCGAGGGCGGCAGGGACGAATCTGCGGACCGGGAGCCGCTGTTCCGCCAGCTTGCGCTCCGGCCAGACCGCGATGCTGAAGCCCATCATGAGAAATGTGCACCCCAGCCAGACGAAGTTGACCAGCGGGTTGATCTTCACCTGGAGGACCACCTGCTTCGCCTCGGCGTCGTAGCCGCCCAGGACCAGGTAGAGGTCGTCCTGGAAGCTCATGCGCTTGTCGACCTCCGTCGTCTGCTGCTCCTCGGACTTGCGGTAGAGCCACTTGGCCGGGTTCAGGTGGGCGATGACGTTCTCGGTCCCGTGGTCGAATACCGTCACGTGGGCGGTGACCATGTTCTTCTGGCCGTCGTCCTCGAACGTGAGGTCGTCCATCCGGATGTCGAAGCGGCCCACGTTGGTGACCTCGCCCATCGCGACCCGCTTGTCCTCCTCCTGCTTGAAGGCGTTCCCGGCGAAGCCGAACATCATCATGCAGACGCCGAAGTGGATCACGTAGCCGCCGTAGCGACGCCGGGCTCGGGCGATCAAGGTGAGGAACGCGTCCAGCGCCTTCTCTCCGGCGTTGCGCATGCGGTGGCGGGTGCCGCGGAAGAACTCCTGGAGGATCGTCGAGGTGACGAACGCGCAGAGCGTGAAGGTGGCGAGAGCGGGCCAGTTGTTGATCTTCACCCAGAAGGTGAGGATCAACAGCGTCACCACGCCGATGACGGCGGGACCGACGAACTGCTGGCGGATGGTGGCGCCGGTCGACTTGCGCCAGGACAGGAGCGGCCCGATGCCGGTGAGGGCCAGCAGGATCAGACCGATCGGGATCATCCAGCGGTTGAAGAACGGGACGCCGACGTTGACCTCGGTTCCGGTGGCCCACTTGAAGACCGGCGGGAGCGCGGTGCCGAAGGTGACGAAGAAGGCCGCGGCCAAGAGCACCCAGTTGTTCACCAGGAACGCGAACTCACGGGAGAGGATCGACTCGAGCCCCAGCTTCGGCGCCAGCTCCTCGGCGCGGTAGAGGAGCATCCCGAACGAGAAGACCGCGGAGAAGATGATGAAGCTGACGAAGTAGATGCCGAGATCGGACTGCGCGAAGGCGTGGACCGACTGCGCGAAGCCGGAGCGCGTCATCATCGTGCCGAACAGCGTCAGCAAGAAGGTCAGGATGATGAGGACCATGTTCCAGACCTTGAAGATCTGGCGGCGCTCCTGGACCTGGATCGAGTGGATGAAGGCGGTGCCGGTCAACCAGGGGATGAACGCGGCGTTCTCCACCGGATCCCAGGCCCAGTAGCCGCCCCAGCCCAGCTCCTCGTAGGCCCACAGGCCGCCCAGCGTCAGGCCGACCGACAGGAACACCCACGCCACCAGGCACCAGCGCCGCATGGCCGCGATCCAGGAGTAATCGAGCTTGCCGTGGATCAGCGCGCCCATCCCGAAGCAGAACGGGATCGTCCACCCGATGTACCCGAGGTAGAGCGTCGGCGGATGGATCGCCATGTACGGGTTCTGGAGCAGCGGGTTCAGGCCCTTGCCGTCGGTGGGTGCGCCCGCGAGGTACAGCTCGAACGGGTTCGCGGAGAAGCAGAGCATGCTGATGAAGAAGAGCGCGACCACCATCAGCGTCGCGATGGTGTAGGGCATCATGTCCTTGTTCTTGTCGCGGTTCTGGAACACCGCGATGGCGCCCCAGGTCGACATCACCCAGACCCAGAACAAGAGCGATCCGTCCTGACCGCCCCACAGCGCCGTCGCCTTGTAGAAGAGCGGCATCGAGCGGTCGCTGTAGTGGTGGACGTATTTGACGGAGTAGTCGTTGGTGAGGAAGAGGTAGATCAAGGTGAAGGCAGCGCAGGTCAAGACGCCGAACACGCCGAGCGCCCCATACTGAGCGCTCACCGCGATCCGGCGCGATCCCTTCTTGTGGCCCACGATGGCGGCGCACGCGGTGTAGGTCGCGACGACCAGGGCCAGTAAGAGGAGTGCATATCCAAAGTGCGCCATGCTTCACCGAACCGTCTACGCAAGAATTTGATTTCGCGCAAAGGCAGCTGCGTCAGTACGTGCCCTTGTTTTTCATCTCGGCCTCGTACTTCGACGGGCATTTGGCGAGGAGATCGTTGGCGACGAAGACGTTGTCCGGACCGAGGCTGCCCGTAACGATGACCTCGGCGTCATCCTTGAACGTATCGGGGACGACGCCTTGATAACGGACCGTCACGGTGCTCTGCGCGTACTGCGGATACTTGATCATCGCAGGGACGGGGAGGACGTCGAACTGATACTCGAGGCTGCCCTTCTTCTGGAAGATCGTCCCCTTCTGCACGTGACCGCCCATGCGAATGTTCTTGCCGGCGAGCTCGGCCTTCTGGGCGAGGACCTGATCGGCGGTGTGGAAGTACGTGAGGGCCTCGGGATCTGCGAAGAGCGTGTCGCCGAGCAGGTACGTGGCCGCGGCGCCCACGACCACGACTGAGGCGACAATCTTCAGAGTCTGTGACATCTCGAATCCTCCGTTACGCAAGTTGCGCGCCAGTCGATGCTGGGCCCATAGTGCGCCGGGCTCACCCGAAAGCCAAGCGTCCAAGTCACCGGAAGCCGAAACGTTTCGTTCCCGATCCGAACCTCTCATGGATACCATCTTTCGGGTCCAGTTCACCCAGCGATGAGGAGTCGATTCATCATCTCCTGCCCGAGCGCCGATGCATGCCCTGATCTCGGGCAGCCCGAGTTTGCGCTCGTCGGTCGATCCAACGTCGGCAAGAGCTCTCTCCTCAACGCGCTGGTGGATCACAAGATCGCGCGGACGAGCCGCACGCCCGGTCGCACGCAGCTCATCAACCTCTTCGAGGTGGCCACCGGAAAGGCGACGTTCGTCCTGGCGGATCTCCCGGGCTTCGGCTACGCGCGGGCCCCGAAGGCGGTGACACGGACGTTCGCGCCGCTGATCGACGCGTACGTCGAGCGGCGCGCCCCGCTGGTGGCCGTCCTCCTCTTGGTCGACGTAAGGCGAGGTGCTGAAGAGGAGGAGATCGCCCTCATCCGGCGGATCCAGAAACGCCCCGGGCTGATCCCGCTGGCGGTCGTGACCAAGCTGGACAAGCTCCCCAAGGCCCAGCGACGCCCTGCGCTGCATCGAATCGCGAGGGCGCTCGATCTCCCGAAGGAAGGATGCTTCGGCACCAGCGTCGCCCGTCGGGAGGGTCTCGCGACGCTCCGTGACACGCTGTCGACCTTGTCGGCCGATCGTCCGTATTGACCTGGGTTTACACACGAACGTAGACGCATGGGATGGCTCTCGCCCTGCGCCTGTTTTCCGTGGGCGCCCTGACGCTCGCGACGGCGGCGCCCGCCTTTGCGGATCCGCCGAAAGTGCTGGTTCTTCCTTATCAGCAGCTCTCGAAGAAGATGCCCGAGGATCTCGGTGAGGCGACGACCGTCGTCGTCACCAAGGAGATGTCGCATGGCGGGATCGCGGTGATCCGCGCCGAAGACGTGACGGACGGTCCCGCGACGAAGTCCGCGAAGGGATCGGCCGCCTCGAACGCGCCGACCGGCGATCCGCAAGCGGGCGGCAAGGCCGAGCGCCTGATCGTCCAGGCCAAGAGCGCGATGGAGGACTCGGACTTCGACGGCTCCGCCAAGACGCTCAAGAAGGCGATCAAGCTCCTCGAGGACAACGCGGACGCGGTACCGGATCTGCGACTGCTCTCGGAGGCGTATCTCCAGCTCGGCGTCACGTACTTCCGCGACGGGCAGGAGGACGAGGGCGACGAGATGCTGACCAGGGCGATCCATCTCGATCCCGAGCGCAAGCTCTCGGAGTCCGACTACCCGCCGATCTTCATCAAGGTGTTCGAGCGGGGGCGCTTCAACGTCCTGCGCCGGCCGCGCGCGCAGATCGAGGTCAAGGCCAAGGCCGGCGCCCAGGTGCTGCTGGACGGCCGCAACATGGGCAAGGCGCCCATCGAGCTCAAGGAGGCGCTCCCCGGAGAGCACTGGATCCGGGTGGAGCGGCCGGGCGATCCGCCCCAGGTGAAGAAGATCCAGGCCCGCGGCAAGACCACGCTGGTGGTGGAGTTCGAAGGCGGGGAGAGCGCCAAGGAAGAGAGCGCCCCGGTGGGCGTGCTCGGCGCCATCGCGCGGAACGAGATTGGCAAGGAGCACGTCAAGCAGCTGGCCGGCGCCGGTCGCCGCGCGGGCGCGGACTTCGTGATGTTCGGCGCGATCTTCGCCACCGATACCGCCTATCAGATCCGGACCGCCTACGTGCGGGTCAAGGACGGCAAGGTCGGCCGGCTCCTCGACGTCGCCTTCGATCTCGACATGCTGTCGGCGGAGATCGAGGTCTTCAAGCTGGCCGAGGACGCGAAGAAACAGACCGAGGGTGAGCTCACCCGCGCGGTCACCGAGCCGACGTTCGCGCTGGCCCCCGACTTCAAGTCGGGAGGCGCGTCGTCGAAGCGTGTGCTCGCGGGAACGAGCGAGACCCGGATGTCGTCGGCGGTGGCGGCGCCCGCCCCGATCAAGCCGCCGGAGTCGCTCTACGCCGCGGCGCCGCCGGAGCCGCTGGCCACCGCGGACGCCAAGAGCCCGACCCCGGCCGCGCCGCCGCCGAAGGCGCAGGTGCTGCCGAAGGACGAGATCGCCGCGGCCCCCCGGTCGGACAGTGGAGGTCCGGTCACCGCCGCAAACCTGGTGATCGACGATGAAAAGGGCGACGACAAGGGTGGATCGAAGTGGTGGATTTGGGCGCTGGTCGGAGTCGCGGCCGCGGGTGCCGTGGCGGCGAGCGGTTACGCGATCTACGCGAGCCAGGGATCGAACGAGGGTTCGCTGCAGGTGAGGTGGTGAAGATGCGACGCCTCTCGCTGAGCTTGATCCTCGCGACTGCGTGCGGCTCCTCCGTGCAGATCGACGTCCAGCTCGTCGATCCCTGCAACCAGGAGGCGGTGAAGTCGGTCGACTTCCTCAAGTTCGAGCCGCGCGGAACCGGGGTCGACTCGGTCGGCCTCACCACGATCCAGATGGTGGGCGACGGCGCGACCCAGGAGATCCCGATCCCGCTGGTCGCCGACTTCCAGCTCGTGGCCACCGGTCATGTCGGCAGCTTCGAGGAGCCTGCCGCCGCGATCGGCGTCTCGCCGCGGTACGACCTCACCACCGCGAAGGATCGGGTCTCGATCCGGCTGCCGTTTGCGCTGGTCGACAACTTCTACAAGACCACCAGCCTCGACGATCCGACGGAGTGCACCGCCCTCACCAACTCCCGCTACGGCGCGACCGCCACCTACCTGCCGGAGAACGGCATGGTCCTGATCGTCGGCGGCGCGCGGCTCGAGGACGACAGGCTCGACTATCCGAGGATCGTCGAGCTGTACAACCCGACCACCGGCAACTTCGAGCAGGTCGGGGAGCTCTTGGTGGGCGGCGCCCGCGCCTTCCACACGGCGACGCGCCTCAAGGACGGCCGCGTGCTGATCGCCGGCGGCGAGTCGGTCATGCAGACCAAGACGACCGCGCTCCGCAGCGCGTTCATCATCGACGCGCGCGATCCCTCGAGGGTCGCCATCGCCGAGGGCGGCCTCACGCTGCGCCGGGCCCGCACCGGCCACACCGCGACGCTGCTCGACGACGGCCGCGTGCTGCTGGCCGGCGGCCGCGTGCTGGTGGAGAACGCGACGCGCCCGGAGGACCACACGTATGAGCCGAGCATCGAGCTCTACGATCCGGTCGACGGCAGCTTCGTGTTCCCGAAAGACCGGGACGGCAACGCCGTCGAGCTCCCGGAGGCCCGCTACGGGCACACCGCGACGCTGGTCTCGAAGAACGACGTCGTGCTGGCCGGCGGGCAGAACGGCGACAACCCAGTGCTGTCGCTCGCGGTGGTGCACGTCGAGGAAAACAGCGTCACCGTGAAGACGTCGAGCGAGTCGATCAGCGTGGGACCGCTCTTCCACGCGGCCGACGCGACCTCGGACGGGACGCTGCTGCTCTCGGGCGGCTACGCGACCATCTCGGATGCCGAGGGGACGCCGCCGGTCGACTCCTCGAAGAACGTCGAGATGTGGACGCTCAACCAGGCCACCGGGGAGCTGACGCGCCTGTGCACCGGCAACCTCAACAAGGCGCGCGGGTATCACACCGCCTCGATCGTCGGTCGTGAGGCCGTCTTCATCGGCGGCCGCGACGAATCCGGCCTGCCCATCGCCGACGCCGAGGTCGCCTCGCTCTTGGGCGTGGCCGGCACCTGCTTCGCGCGCCCGCCGACGACCCATCCCATGACCGATCCTCGAGCTCAGCACGCGGTCGCGAAGATCGGCTCGGGCGAGCTGCTCGTCGTTGGTGGACGGCAACAGAACGAAGGCGAAACGTTCGGCCGCTCCATCGAGAGCACCGAGATCTTCTCCCCGCGCCGCGATCCCTGATCCAACCCCCGTTCCCTTGTGACGGGTCCCGGGACCCCGTATGACAACTTTGCGTTGCGCGGCCTCGTCTCGCTCTTGGCCGGAGCCTGGCTCTTCGGTGTGCCCGCGCTGGCCCGCGCTCAGTTCCTGATCGAGGGCGTCGTCCACGACAGCCAGAGCCTGGCCCCGCTCTCTGACGTGGTGGTGCTGGTCCTCGACGACCAGAGCGGCCTTCCGCTCTCCCCGGGGCTCTTCCGGGATCCGCAGCAGCAGGGCCAGATCACCGGCGCCGACGGTCGCTATCGCGTCGAGCTGCAAGCTGGGTTGCAGGTGCGCCTCTCCTTCGAGCGGCCGGACGCCCGCTTCGTCTTTCCCAGCCTTCTCGCACCGCCTGCCGGGATCGCTTGCACCGAGGTCTCCTGCGAGGGTGGCGTCATCGATCCCTCCGCCACGCCGGTGGCCGGCGGTGTGTACGCGATCCGCTTCCTCACCGACGCCGTGCGGAGCGCCCGCAATAACCACGTGCCGGTCGATCCGCTGGGGCGTCTGGTGAAGCTCGAACTCGCGGCTGACCGCGACCGCGTCGCCCGCGGCGAGCACGTCGTCTTCACCGCACGACTCGAGAACATGTCGGCCGATCCGATCGCCGACGCCGAGGTGGCGATCGTCCTCCCGCCCGCGCTCCGCTACCTGGCCGGCTCGGAGAGCGCCGGGTCGACGCCGGTGGTGCCCCGGCAGGCCGACCTGCAAATCCGCTTCCCGCTCCCCCTGGCGCCCCAGACGCCCGTCGTGCTGCGCTTCGCCGCGAAGCTCGCCGAGCCGATCCGGGAGCCGCGCGTCGTGGTCCGGGCCTCGCTGGAGCGGGGCGGCGGCATCGTCCTCGCCGAGGCGACCGCCGACCTCACGCTCGAAGGCGATCCGAACCTCGAGCTGAGCACGATCCTCGGACGCGTCTTCTGCGATCGCGCCGGTGCGGGGCGGCCCGGCTGGCAGGATCCGGAGGAGCCCGGCCTCTACGGTGCGCGCGTCTACCTCGACACCGGCTTCTACGTGGAGAGCGACGCCGCCGGCCTGTTCTCTTTCACCGGCGTGCCGGCCGGCGAGCGCCTGCTGAAGCTCGACGTCGACTCGCTGCCGCCGAAGAGCGCGCCGCTCTCACCGATCCGACGCCAGCTGTACCTCTCGCCCGGAACACCGGGGCAGGTCGCCTTCGGGATCGACTGTCGCCTGGAGCGCTGGACGACGGCCACGCGGATCGAGCGGGCGAAGCGGGCCGAGCAAGCCGCCACCTCCTCCGCGTCGCCGCCCGCGGTGCGGACCCTGCCGGTGGCGGTGGACGCCGACAGCCGGACCGTCACGCTGGCCGAGCGGATCGACCGCTTCCTCGAGCCCACGCTCGAGGGCGCGCTGGGCCCGCGGACCATCCGCTTCGCGCCGGGATCGATCGGGCCGCTGACGCCCTCGCGGTGGACGATCCACCTCGTCGAGGTCGACGCGACCGGCGGCACCACCCGCACGATCCGGGACGAGGCCCTCACCGGCCGCGGCTACCCGCCGCTGTTCGTCGAGATCCCCGGCGATCCGCCGCCGCTCGGGCACGCCTACCGGGCCACCCTCGAGCTCTTGGCGGGCGACGACGATCGAGCCACCTCGGCGCCGCTCGAATCTGTCGCCGCCCCTCGAGGCGAAGCCAGCGCATGCGATCGGACAGGTCGAGGAGCGGTCGCTCGCCGACGGGCTCGGCGTGGTCAGGAGCGCGCTCGCGCTGGGACCGGAGGAGCGCATCGTGATCGAGGCGCACTGGGACAACGCCGAGGGCCCGGAGGTCGCGCGCGCGAACGCCCAGGCGCTCGGCGAGCGGGCCAAGGCAATCCTGACCGAGCTCGGGATCCCCGCCAATCGCATCGACGTGGTCTCGCGCGGCTCCGAGGCGCCGCTGGTCCCGAGCACGATGGTGGGCCTGCGGGCCAGGAACCGCAGGGTCGAATCCTGCGCGCGACGCCCGCACGGCCGAGGCCTCCCCCGCCCGAGGTCGAGTCCCGGCATCTCGAGATCGAGGTCGACCTGAAGCGCGCGACGGTGCCGCTCGTCAATCGAATCCCAGGTCGAGCTGACGATGAATCTGGATGTCCCGGCCCAGGTGGAGCTCGTCTTCCACGACGGCCGGGGCGGGATCGCCTTCATGCGGCGCGTGGTCGCGCACGACCTCATCTCGCGAGCCGGCCAGCGGGAGGCGGTGGAGCCGTCGCTTCGCGCGGAGCCTCGCGCGCTCGAGCTGGGACCGAATCACGTGGCCGCTCCCTCAGACCCCGATGCGACTCACCGGGGTCCGGCTGGTCTCGCCGCCGGGCTTGATCGCGACGCTCGGCGATCGCGAAGGCGTGGTGCGCTGGCGGCTGGAGGTGCGCGATCCGCTGCACGATCGCCGGCTCGCGGTGATCGAGGCGGAGGGAGAGCCGCCCCCCGAGGTGGAGCTCGCGTTCACTGCCAGCGTGGCGGGCACACTGATCGCGACCGCCGAATATCCAGGGGGCGTCCGGTTTCGCTCGCGACCGGTACCGCTTCCGCCGTGGTCGCCGGACGTCCGCGAGACGACGATCTCGGGTCCAGCCCTCCGCGATCCCAGCGGAGCGCTGGCCGACCTGATCGAGCGTGAGCTCGACTCGCTGTCCGCCAAGATCGCCGTGCGGATCGACGGAGGCACCGAGGCCCAGCGCGCGCGGGTGCTAGCGGCGCTCTCCGAGCTGCCGTTGATCGAGACGCCGCCAGCCCGTCTCGAAGGCGAGCTGACGCTGACGGCCCGCCTCGTCTACGACGAGTCGGTCGAGCTCCCCCGCCGCGAGAGCCGGGAGAGGTGGAGCACCTGGGGCTCCCTCCGGCGGACAATCTGGAGATGGAGGTCAGCGGCACGGTGCTCGCGATCGAGGACCCCGAGGGCAATCTGATCGTGCCCCTGCCCGAGCTCGAGCAGCTGGACCGCGCCGAGCCGCGCCGCCCGCGCTCGGCGGTGGAGGCGCAGCCCGAGCCGCTCGACCTCCCGGCCGCCGACGTGGAGATCACGGTGCCCGAGGCGGGCGCGGTCCTCGGACGGACGTCGCTGCCGCTGGTCGGACAGACCCGGCCCGAGAACCGGATCCGGATCAACGGCCACGAGGTGACGCTCGACTCGAAGGGGCGCTTCTTCGACACCGTTCCGCTCAATCCGGGGCTCAATCGCGTCCGCGTCGAGTCCATGGATCCGGAGGGCAACCGGGCCGTGTTCGAGCGGAAGGTCGAGTCGAGCTCGGTCGCGTGGTTCCTGATGGCGATGGGGGACGGCACCGTCTCCACCGGCGCTGCCCGGCTCGCGGGCTCGAACGACGACACGCGCGCCGAGCTGGGACCGCTCTCGCTGGACGGCCGCCTGCTCGCCTACGCCAAGGCGCGCTTCGCGTTCTCCGGCCCGATCGAGCACCTCGAGCTCACCGGGCGGTTCGACAGCGCGGAGCAGGGCGACTCCACGGTGCTGCGCCTCGAGGACGACCCCCTCCGGCTGCTCCCGACCTTCGGTGACGCCAGCCTCGAGATCCAGGACGGCGCCACGCGCCACAAGATCTATCTCGACCTGACCGCCGATGCGTCGCGAATCACGCTCGGCAACTCGAGCACCACGCTGGCGCCGTTCGGACCCGACAGCTTCTTCTCGTTCCGCCGGGCCGGCTTTGGCCTGCACGCCGACGTGGTCCAATCGTTCTCCGACTGGGACGAGACGAAGATCGCCGGCACCTACGGGTTCGAGAACGGCGGTGTTCGCCGGGGCCACGACGAGCTCCAGGGCACCGGCGGCAGCATGTACTGGCTCAGCCACGACGAGGTGGTCGAGGGGAGCGCGCGCGTCCGTATCGAGGTGCGCGATCGCGACACCGGCCTGGTGCTCTCGTCCATCGATCAGCTCGAGGGCAAGGACTACGAGCTCCGCCCGCGCGAGGGCCGGCTCATGTTCCGGCAGCTCCTCTCGAGCGTATCGGGCATCGCGACGACCGCCATGAATCGTTCGGTGGCTCTGACCGGCCACCCGATCTACGCCGTGGTCGACTACGAATACCTGGCCTCCGGCGCCGACGAGAAGAGCTGGGGCGTGGAGGCCAAGGAGACGCTCTTCTCACAGCTCGAGCTCTACTTCGGAGCGGCCGGTGAGGAATCGGGCCGACGGCGACCACCGCCTGTTCTCTGGAGCCCTGGCCTGGCGCCCGGGGGCCGGATCGTACCTCGAGCTCGAGTACGCGCGCTCGAGCGGAGAGACCGGGCTCGGATCGATCTCGGTCGACGGCGGGCTCAACTACCGCGCGTTCGATCGCCCGCTGTCCGACGCAGCCCAGGCGCGCCTCGGCGATCTGAACGTTCCTTTCTTCCACGCGCTCGACCGCGAGGCGATCGGGCTGGCCGGTCACCTCGACTTCTCCGATCTGTCTGACGATCCCGACGGGCCGCGCGGCTTCATCCATCTGTACGGGCGAAAGGCCGGTCTCATGTTCTCGTCGCTCTCGGCCGGTCGCGAGCAAGGGCGCCTGGCGGGCGGGATCTCGGCGGGCTACGCCATCACCCGCGGGCTCTCGCTCCACGCCGCCTTCGACGCTGCCTTCGCGATCCAACCCGACGCGATTGCGGCGGCCGTCGACGGCCCCGTGCCGGGCGTCTTCCGGGCGCTCGGTGTGCTGGGCGCCGACTACCGCGAGGGGAGCAACGCCGCCGGCGTCGAGGTCGCCCACCTTCGGACCGCGCTGCCGCCCGAGCGGGGTGCGTTCTCCTCGACCGGCCTCTCGGCGCGCTTCGAGCGGCGGGTCACGAAGTCGCTCTCGCTCGGCGTCGCGCAGGACGTGCTGTTCGGCGCAGACGCGCTCACGGGCGGCGGCCTCGGCAACCTCAGCACCACGGCGTTCGCCTTCTGGAGGCTGACCGGCGACCTGCAGCTCTCGCTGGCCGAGAACGTACGCTGGAGCGGCGCCAACTCGACGCAGCTGGGGCTGCGGATCGAGGGCGACGGCGGCCTGGTCACCTACGTGGCCGAACGGTTCACCGAGTCCGGCAGCGCGCCGCGCATGACCACCATCCTGGGCGCCGAGGACGAGGTCGCCGAGGGGAGCCGGACGTACGGCGAGCTCCAGATGGATGGCGGCCCGAACCCGGAGCGGATGCGGGCGGTGATCGGGATGGACAACCGATGGCGGGTCGCGCCCGGGCTCGAGCTTCTGCTCGCGTACGAGCGGGCGCAGCTCACCTCCGGCTCGCCCCAGCCCGACGCCGCCGAGGTCTCCCCGTTCGACGCGCCCTTCGGCGGGGTCTCCGCCACCCTGGGAGGCTTCGGCGACACCGTCTCGTTTCTGCCCGGAGCGGTGTCCCGCGACGCGCTCGCCGCCGGGATCTCGTGGACCGGGTGGAAGCGCCTCGAGCTGTCCGAGCGCTTCGAGCTCCGTATCGACGACGCGACCGCGGCGCTCGGAACCGACTACCTGATCATCGGATCGCACACCGGGCTGGCCTTCCAGCTCCACCGCGACATCACGGCGCTGGGGCGGCTCACCCTCCAGCACGCGCGCGACACCACCAACGATCGGATCTACGCGCGCTCTCTCGAGGGCTCGATCGCCGCGATCTATCGCCCGCGGTTCGACGACTGGTTCACGCTGGTGCTCCGCTATACCAAGCTCATCATTCAGCGGCCCGAGTCGCTCGATCCCGAGCGAACGCTCACGGACCGAGACGCGTTCTCGGCGGAGCCGATCGTCGACACCCCCTGGAACCTCCAGCTGGTGGAGCGTGTGGCCTTCGTGAAGAACGCGCTGCAGCAGGCGAACGTCGCGCCGCTATCGGGGTGGCTGCTCTTGTGGGTGAATCGGCTGAACGCACGCTTCTTCGACGTGCTCGAGGCGGGGGTGGAGTACCGGATGCTGCTCGACCTGGAGATCGACACGGCGGAGCGCGGCTTTTTGGTGGAGGCCGGCTATCTCCCGGTGGAGTACGTGCGGATCGGGTTGGGATACAACTTCACGCGCTTCTCCGACGATGTGCTGCAGCTCGCGGATCGCGATGCCGCGGGACCGTTCTTGCGCGTGACGGCCAGGTATTGATGCTTCAAGAGGCGAGGTCAAAGAAGACGCTCTCGGAGTAGTACTGGGCGAAGAGCTGCCGGGCTTCGCGGCGTGCCCGCTCGCGCTCACGGTTTCGCTTGGGGCGCGGGACGGTTCGGCTTTCGAGGCGACGGACGGTGAGATGATCCTTCACTTCGTCGAGCCAGGACTTCAGGACGATCTGCTTCTCTGGGCCGGTCTGCATCATGTTCGTTCTCCAAAAGCACCTCGCGTGCCATCGAAGGGCAGGCCGCGCGCATTTAGCGCATCAAACTGGGATCATTGGGGTTTCGAACGTATCCGACCGGTCCGTCGGCCCGGACGGGCCGTAGCTCCGTTTATACGGCTGTGGTGAAAGGACGACGGTGGATCGTGAAAATGGATTATAAGGCGCCGCGATGGACGTCTTCGCGGAGGTCGCGACCAAGCGACACGAGCAGATCACCTTCTGTTACGACGAGGTCTCAGGCCTGAAGGCCATCATCGCGATTCACGATACCACCCTGGGACCGGCGCTCGGCGGTACACGCATGTGGCCGTACAAGTCCACGGAGGAGGCCGTCCGGGACGTGCTCCGCCTGGCCCGCGGCATGACCTTCAAGAGCGCCGCCGCCGGCCTGAACCTGGGCGGAGGCAAGGCCGTCATCGTCGGCGATCCCAAGAAGAACCGCACCGAGGCGTTGTTCCGGGCCTTCGGCCGCTTCGTCGAGGGCATGGGCGGCCGCTACATCACGGCCGAGGACGTGGGCACCAACGTGCGCTGCATGGAGTGGGTGCGCATGGAGACCAACCACGTCACCGGCATCAGCCGCGCACTCGGAGGCTCGGGCGATCCGTCTCCGGTCACGGCGGTCGGCGTCTTCGCGGGCATGCGGGCCTGCGCCAAGGAGCGCTGGGGCAGGGACTCGCTCGACGGCAAGCACATCACCGTGCAGGGCGTGGGCGCGGTCGGCTACCATCTGGTGAAGCACGTGCTCCGCGCCGGCGCCCACGCCACCGTCTGCGACATCGACGAGGACAACCTCAAGCGGGTCAGCGGCGACTTCCCGGTGGAGGTCGTGGCGCCCGACAAGATCTTCGACGTCAAGGCCGACATCTTCTGCCCGTGCGCGCTCGGTGGGATCATCAACGACAACACGATCGAGCGGCTCGACGTGGAGATCGTGGCAGGCTCGGCCAACAACGTCCTCGACGACGAGCGCAAGCACGGCCGCGCCCTGCTCGACCGCGGGGTCCTCTACGCCCCCGACTACGTGATCAACGCGGGCGGGCTGATCAACGTCGCGAACGAGCTCGAGGGCTACAACCAGGAGCGCGCGCTCCGGCAGGCCGAAGGCATCTACGACATCATCCAGAGCGTCTTCGAGATCGCGCGCAAGGAAGACATCCCGACGAACAAGGCCGCCGACAACCTGGCGCTGCGGCGCATCGCGGAGATCGGCAAGATCCGAAGCTTCTACATCCCGTCGGGGCGCATGCGCCGGCCGGAGCAGCTCCGCGGCGTGAGCTGACCGTCCCGCCCTCAGCCGGCGTGCGTGCGGCCCGTACCGCGCTTGGTCACGCCGTCGGGTCGCTCGCCCGGCAATCGTCGCTCCTGGATGATCCGGCGGTAGTAGTCGCCACCTCCAGTGAGCGTCCGCTCGAGGGTCCCATAGTCGACTCGGTAGAGGCCGAACCGCGGCTCGTAGCCCTCGAGCCACTCGAAGTTGTCGAGCAGCGACCAGTGCAGATAGCCGCGCAGATCGACGCCTCGATCGATCGCGTCGAGCGCAGCGGACAGATGATCGTGGATGTACGCGGCGCGCCGTGAATCGGTCCGATCGTCGATCCCATTCTCCGTGATGAAGATGGGCACCCGGTAGCGCGCCATGTCGACGAGCGCCTCGGTCAGGCCGCCCGGATGGATCTCCCATCCGAGGTCGGTGACGCCCCGGCCGTCCCGATCCTCGTAGAAGACCGAGAGCGCGTCCTTCCCGAAGCGCGCCAACAGCTCCACGTAGACGCGCGAGTAGAAGTTGACGCCGAGGAAGTCGAGCGTACCCGCGGCCTCGGGGACCTCGCTGACGTAGCGAACGCCCGGGAGCAGGCCGAGCTGGACCACGCCGTCGATCAGCGCCTTCACGAACACGTGGTTGAAGTGATGGCGCACGTAGCTCGTCGTGATCCGATCGAGCGGATGCGCCGCGCGCGACGGTGAGAAGTGCATGTAGTGCTTCGCGAGCCCCACCTGCGCGTCCGGGTTCGCGCGCTTGATGGCAGCGTGCGCGCGAGCGTGGCCGCGGATCAGCCCGGTGGCGGCCGCCGCCAGCTCGCCGAGTCGCGCCCGCCCGGGAGGGATCACGCCCTTGAAGTAAGCCCCGGACAGCCAGACGCTCGGCTCGTTGATCACCGTGTAGTAGCGGACGCGGGCCCCCAGCGCCGCGGTCACCCGCTCGGCGAAACGGCCGAAGCGCTCGGGCGCCTCGCCGTCGGGCTGGTGCCACGGGCAAGTCGTGTGGAACCAGGGCGGGTGCGTGAAGTGGAGGAGCGTGACGAACGGCTCGATGCGGTGCGCGACCAGCCGCTCGGTGATCTCGACGTAGCGTGCGATCGCGGCCTCGTCGAACTCGCCCGGGCGTGGCTCGACCCGGGCCCACTCGACGCTGAACCGGTAGGCCTGCGCGCCCAGCCGCGCCAGCAGATCGACGTCCTCACGCCATCGGTTCCAGTGATCGGTGGCGCGCCCGCAGCGCGTGCCGGGATCCTTCAGACGACCGGCCCGCTCCCAGGCGGACCAGTCGTTCTCGATGTCACCCTCGATCTGGTACGCGCTGGTGGCGCAACCGAAGAGGAAGTGGGGAGGGAAGGGCCGCGTCATGCCCGCGAGCCGCTCAGCTCGGCGGGACCTCTTCGCCGGCCTTCGGCGCCGCCAGCTTGGGTGGGAACCGCTCCGGCGGCCGCTCGAGCGCCAGGTCCAGGACCTCGTCCACGCGCTTCACGAAGTGGAAGGTCAGCCGATCCTTCACCTCGTTTGGCACCTCGTGGAGGTCCTTCTGGTTCCGCTCCGGCATGATCACTTCCTTCACGCCGGCACGGAGCGCCGCCAGCACCTTCTCCTTCACGCCGCCCACGGGGAGCACGTTGCCGCGCAGCGTGATCTCGCCGGTCATCGCCACGTCGCTCCTCACCTTGATACCGGTGACCAGCGAGGTCAGCGCGGTGATCATGGTGACGCCGGCGGACGGTCCGTCCTTCGGGATCCCACCGGCCGGCACGTGCACATGGATGTCGTTCTTCTCCCAGAAGTTGTCCGGGAGACCGAACTCCGGCGAGCGCGCACGCAGATACGACTGCGCCGCCTGCGCCGACTCCTTCATCACGTTGCCGAGCTGCCCGGTGAGCGTCAGACCGCCCTTGCCGCCGGCCTTGGCGGCCTCCACGAAGAGGATGTCGCCGCCGGCGGCCGTCCAGGCCAGGCCCGTCGCCACGCCCGGGACGTCCGTCCGCTGCGCCATCTCGTTGTAGAACTTCTCCGGTCCGAGGAACTCGAAGAGGTCGTCCTTCTGGACCACCGTCTTGCCCGCGCGACCCTCGGCCACGTGGACCGCCACGCCCCGGACCACGCCGGTGATGGTGCGCTCCAGGTTGCGGACGCCGGCCTCGCGCGTGAAGTCGACGATGATCGAGTTCAGCGCGCTGTCCTCGAGCTGCACATGGTCGTACGTCAGCCCGTGCGCCTCCAGCACCTTCGGGATGAGGTGCTCCTTGGCGATGTGGATCTTCTCCTCGTGCGTATAGCCCGGGAGCTCGAGGACCTCCATGCGGTCCTTGAGCGCCGGTGGGATCGGATCCAGCTGGTTCGCGGTGGCGATGAAGAGGATCTTCGAGAGGTCGAAGGGCACCTCCAGGTAGTGATCCGAGAACGAGAAGTTCTGCTCCGGATCCAGCACCTCGAGCAGCGCCGACGCCGGGTCGCCCCGGAAGTCGTAGGAGAGCTTGTCGATCTCGTCGAGGACGAACACCGGGTTGCGCGTGCCGGCCTTCTTCATCCCCTGAATGATCCGTCCGGGGAGCGCGCCGACGTACGTGCGCCGGTGGCCGCGGATCTCGGCCTCGTCCCGGACGCCGCCGAGCGAGATGCGGTGGAACTTGCGGCCGAGCGTCTCCGCGATCGACTGGCCGAGCGAAGTCTTGCCGACGCCGGGCGGTCCGACCATGCAGAGGATCGGGCCCTTCATGTCCTCCTTGAGCTTGCGGACGGCCAGGTACTCGATGATGCGCTTCTTCACCTTCTCGAGGCCGTAGTGCTTCTTGTCCAGGAGCTCGCGGGCCTTGGCGATGTCGAGGCTGTCCTTGGTCGCCTTGTCCCACGGCAGATCGGCGAACCACTCCAGGTAGGTCCGGCCGACCGTGTACTCGGAGCTCGACGACGGCATCTGCCGCAGCCGGCGCAGCTCCTTGCGCGCCACCTTCTCCGCCTCGGCGGGGAGGTTCGCGTTCTTGAGCTTCTGCTCCAGCTCGTCCGAGATCGCCCTCGGTGCCGTCCGCCTCGCCGAGCTCCTCCTTGATCGCCTTCAGCTGCTGGCGCAGGTAATACTCGCGCTGCGTCTTGTTCATCTCTCCCTTCACCTGGGAGTCGATCTTGTTGGAGAGCTTCAGGACCTCGAGCTTGCGGTGCAGGAGCTCGAGCACGTTCTCGAGACGCTGCGAGACCTCGACCAGGTTGAGGACCTCCATCTTCTCTTCGACGGAGACGTCCATGTTGGCGGCGATCAGGTCGGCGAGGTGGCCGGGATCGTCGATGCCTTCCACGAACTGCGCGGCGCCCGACGGGATCTCGGGCATGAGGCCGACGACCTCGCGCGCCGTCTTCTTCACGTTCATCACCAGCGCCTCGATCTTGAGCGGATCGGCGTTGATGTCCTGCACCTCCACCACACGGGCGCGCAGGTACGGATGCTGTTGCGTCAGACCCAGGACCCGGAAGCGCTTGATGCCCTGGAGGACCAGATGGAAGCCCTCCTCGCCGGCCTTCAGCGCCTTCACGATGCGACCCGTCGTGCCCATCGCATACAGATCTTCTGCGCCCGGATCGTCCACCGATCCGTCCTTCTGGGCCACGATCCCGATGGGCTCGCCCGACTCCTCCACGGCCTTCACCATGGCGAGCGTCTTGGGCCGACCCACCGAGATCGGCATGATGCTGCCCGGGAAGAAGACCGAGTTCCTCAGCGGCAGAATCGGGATGTCGATCCCTTGGCCCTCACCTTGTCCGAACTTGCTCTCGGCCACTTATTCGTCTCCTCTGTTCGATCTCAACAGACCGATCCACGTGCCCCTTCCAGGCACATCGCACGAGCCTAGCACCTTTGAGGGACGACTAGGATTCAGAGCCGAAAAGTTCCTTGGAGCTCTTCGTCGTTCCCTGCTTTTCGAGCTGCTTCTTTCGCTTCTTGCCGCTCTTGCGCTTGTGCGCGCCGCGCCGCGTTTCGGTGGCCTTCGAGTTGGAGGACATGACTGTGGCGCGGCCTATATCGAGGCACTGCCGAACGGTCAACCTCGGGGCGAGGGTGGCGCAAAAGCCCTGAGGCGTAGGCGCGCGGCCCCGGTGCTGGGTGGGTCCAAGACTCCTACGACATTCGCTCCCTTGTGGCCTTTTCCGGATCTCCGAAAAGATGGCTGTCGGACCGCCCATGAACCTCCCACGATTTGCCCCTCTACTCCTCCTCCTCGCGGTCGGCATCGCCTGCAGCGAAGCTCCGAGCGCCGTCCGAGACACGGGGGCCCCCCCCGGCGATCCCGACGCCGGCACGACGGACAACCCAGACACCGGACCGCACATCAACAGCGATCAGGACATGGACGGGATCGACGACGACTGGGAGCGCGCGCACGGACTCGATCCGACGCGCGACGACTCGAATGAAGATCTCGACGGTGACGGTCTCACCAACGGCATCGAGTTCGTGGGCGGGACGCTGCCGAACGACATCGACAGCGACGACGACGGCCTCGCCGACGGCGTCGAGGACGCGAACCACAACGGTGTCGTCGACCCGCGCGAGACGAGCCCCACGAACGCGGACACCGACGGGGACGGCCTCACCGACGGTCAGGAGGCCGGCGTCACAGAGCCGCTGACGAGCCCTCGTCCCGGCATTCAGGGCACGGATCCGGCGGTGTTCGTGCCCGACGCAAACCCGGCGACGCGCACCGATCCCACGAACCCCGACACCGACGGAGACGGGATCCCCGACGGCATCGAGGACGCGAATCACGACGGCGCGTTCTCGCCGAACGAGACGAACCCGCTGGATCTCGACACGGACGATGACGGCCTGGTGGACGGCGCAGAGGATGCGAATCACGACGGCGTTGTGAACGGTGGAGAGACGGATCCGCGAGACTTTGACACCGATCACGACGGCATCTGGGACGGCATCGAGCTGGGCGTCACCACGCCCGTCGCGGACCCCGACGGCAACGGCCCGCTGCTCGGCACCAACACGGCGGTCTGGCGACCGGACGCCGATCCCACCACGAAGACCGATCCCACGAACCCCGATACGGACGGCGACGGCGTGCTCGACGGCGACGAGGACTGGAACCACAACGGCCTGTACGAGCCTCCGGGTGAGCTCAATCCGCTGGTCGCGGACAGCGACGGAGACGGCATTCCCGACGGCGAGGAGGGGATCGCGGTGGTGTGCGCGGCGAGCGCGCTCCGCAAGGTGACGCTGCATCAGCTCGCGGGCCCAGACATCGCGGTGGCGCTGCCGGAGAGCTACTCGGAGGTCTCGGTGCTCCGCGACGCGAGCGGCCATTCCGTCGGGCTGATGTTCGCCGATGCCTCGAGCGGCGTCGTGGGCTTCGCCGTCTCGAAGACACCGACCGGCGCCGACGTGCAGGCGGAGAAGCAGGACAACCGCAACAAGCTGGCGATGGCGGTGAACCTCAGCAACGAGCAGGATCGAGCGCTCTACACCTGGGATCGGTTCAATGCGGTGTTCACCACGGCGAACGCGTCGCGCGCCAACGTCGACGGCGTGACCTTGGCGACGGACATGGCCACGCGCGTCGCCGGCGTCGGTGCGCTCTCGGGCGCGCTCCCGGCGGGGGGCACGCAGCCGGGCAACTTCGCGGTGTACTTCGAGACGATCCTGCGGACAGCGCAGCGCGCGATCGTCCTGGGCGCCCTGGCACCGGCGCCGGCCAGCGACGACCAGTTGATCGCGCTGTCCGATCTCGCCAACGGGACCGGCATCGCGCAGTTCGGCGACTTCACCGGCGTCGGTTGCGACGCCTTCACCACGCCGGAGGGCAACGACATCGTCGACCTGCTGTGGGTCGTCGACAACTCGTGCTCGATGGCGGAGGAGCAGGCGAACGTGGCGGCTGTCGGGCAGGAGATGGTGGCGCTGTTGACCAACACCCAGCTCTCCTGGCGTCTGGCGCTGACCACCACGGATCAGCTCGACGGCTCGATCACCGCCCGAGGAGTCAATGGGTTCACCGTCTCGACGCCGCGGGCCACCGCGGAGACGGAGTCGCAGGCGTGGGCGACCGCGGTCGGTGCGCTCGGGACCGGCGGCAGCGGCGAGGAGCACGGCCTCCTGGTGGGCCTGACCGCGGCGCAGGCGGCGCTCACCGGGATCGGCCCCAACGAGACGCGCACCACCTTCCGCGAGGGCGCCAACGTCATCGTGGTCCACATGTCGGACGAGGAGGAGTTCGCCGTGAAGCAGGCGGCGGGCGGCAATGATCAGAGCTGTCCGGAGAACGCCGGCAAGCAGACCGAGATCGACTCGCTGATCGCGCAGTACCTGGCGCTGACCCAGGCGCCCGGGATCGCCGGCCTGACCACGTTCGCCATCCACGGGATCCAGCCCAACAACACCGGGGCCGACTACTGCGACTTCGCCGCGGGGTCGGGCGACTGCTTCGGCGCTGCGCAGCATGGGCGCTCCTACATCGACGTGGCGAACGCGATGGGCGGCGGCTCGGGGTCGATCTGCGGGGACATGGGCCAGGTGGTGCAGGACATCATCCGCGCCGGCGCCGGGATCGCGTCCCAGATCGAGCTGACCCAGCCTCCGATCAGCTCGACGATCCGGGTCGTGGTGGCGGACGAGAACCAGAGCTTCGTCGGGCAGCCGGACGTGCCCCGCAACCTCCACAACGGGTTCGACTACGCGTTCGAGCTGGACGTGGCGAACAGCGTGGTCAAGCACAAGATCGTGTTCTACGGGACCGCACGGCCCCCTCCGAACCGAGAGCTCATGATCAGCTATCGGACCTGGCAGGACGGCTCGCCCCAGCCCGGCGGCCCCCTCTGCGAGTGCCCGGACGGCCAGATCTGCAACGGCGACGACAACGAGTGCGAGGTGGATCCGGAGTGCGGCGGCGGCTGCCCCGAGGACATGGTGTGCAACCCGAACGTCGGCATGTGCCAGCCACCGGATCCCTGCATGAACATGTGCGGGCCGGGGATGCAGTGCCTCGACGGGATATGTGTGGAGACCGACCCATGCGACGGCCTGTGCGCTCCCGGGCAGATCTGCGACCCCAGCACGGATCCACCGCGCTGCATCGACCTCTGACCGCGCACCGCGTTCGTACGCTTTACTCCACCGCGTCTGCCCCCTAGACTCGCGCAGAGTCACCGGTTTTTGGGTCTAGAGGGGCGTGTCGAAGTATCCCATCCCCTTCGGTCGTCATCTCCTCCTGGAGCGGATCAACGTCGGGGGGATGGCCGAGGTGTTCAAGGCGAAGTCGTTCGGTGTCGCCGGATTCGAGCGCATCGTCGCCGTCAAGCGCATCCTTCCGACGCTCGCCGAAGACGAAGAGTTCATCACCATGTTCATCGACGAGGCGCGCATCGCTGCGCACCTCACCCACCAGAACATCGTGCAGATCTACGAGCTGGGGGCCTGCGACAACAACTACTTCATCTCGATGGAGTACGTGGCCGGGCGCGACCTCCGCCAGATCCTCGACCTGCAGAAAAAGCTGAAGCGGCCCATGGAGACCGCCAAGGCTTGTTTCGTCATCTCGCAGGTCTGCGAGGCGCTCGAATATGCGCACAAGAAGAAGGACCCCGCGGGCAAGGACCTGAAGATCATCCACCGGGACGTCACGCCGCAGAACGTGATCATTTCCTACGAAGGTGAGGTGAAGCTCTGCGATTTCGGGATCGCCAAGGCCGCGAGCCGCGCCTCGCGAACACAGGTGGGCGTGCTCAAGGGCAAGTTCGCCTACATGTCGCCGGAGCAGGTGCGGGGGCAGCCGACAGATCGGCGCAGCGATCTCTTCGCGCTCGGGGTGATCTTTTTCGAGATGCTGACCGGCGAGCGCCTGTTCCTCGGCGAGAGTGATTACTCGACGTTGGAGGCGGTTCGCAACGCGAGGGTCCCGCAGCCCCGAAAGTTCAACCCCAACCTCTCGAAGGAGCTCGAGGCGGTGGTGCTCAAGCTCCTCGCGCGCGATCCCAAGGACCGCTACCAGTGGGCGTCCGAGGTCCACGAGGATCTGCAGGATCACCTGATCCACGAAGGCCGCGTCTTCCATGCGCGCCACCTCCGGGTCTCGATGCAGGAGACCTACGCCCGCGACATCGAGGTCGAGAACGCCAAGCTCGAGGACTTCATGAGGCTCGGCCTCCCCGATCGGCCCGCGGACGAGGAGGAGGACGAGGAGGAGCAGTCGCTCTTGGGCCTGGAGGAGGACAAGAGCGGCGTCCTGCCCCAGGACCCGGCCAACTACAGCCGGACCTACGCGCCGATCGACGAGTCGGCGGCGGCGGACGACACCGACAACATCGAGCTGCCGGTGCCCCGCGGCAAGGACAGCATTCCCACGCGGCCGATCGACTACGAGTCGGCCGAGACCCGGCGCGCGCTCGAGGGTGGGCCCGTCCCGTCGGTGGCGTCCGCGAGCCCCGTCTCGAACCTGTTCGGCCCGCCCGAGCTCTCCGACGAGCCCAAGTCCGATCCGGCGGCGCTCCACCCGCAGCCGGTCGTGATCGTACCGCCCGACGAGACGAGCCTCGACACTGCGGCGCGCGACGACTTCGCCGAGGAGACGCCGATGGAGGCGGCGGAGCGCACGCTCTTCGACATGAAGCCGATGAGCGAGCTCGGCGAGACCGAGAACGAGACGCTCTTCGACGATCGAGACGACACCGTGGGCGGTGACTCGAACCCGGACCTCGCCGACGAGATCGAGGAGGCGCAGGCCGCGCTGATGGCGCGACTCGATCGGGTCGCGCAGCTTGGGAGCGACGAGGAGAACGATACGATCGACGCGACCGGGACTTCGGAGGAGGTCTTCGCTCCGAGCGTGTCGGATCCGTCCGAGCCGAGCTCGCTGCCTGGTCTGACCGACGACAACATGGACGACGAGACCTCCATCTCGTCGATGGTGCTCGAGGGCGACGAAGAGGCCTTCGCTCCCACGATGGTGAACGCCGACAGCGGCGGCTTCGACGTCGATGAAGGTACGGTGGAGGAATCGCCGGTCGAGATGGTGGGACGGGGCCGAGCGCGCCCGACGTCACCCATCCACGAGGAGTCGGAGACCGCCGCGCCGGTGCAAGCCTCGAAGAAGCCGCGCCGCATCCGCGAGGTGGCCGACGGCTCGCCGCCCAAGCTGCAGCCCCAGCCGTACCCCTACGCGGCCCGCACGATGGAGCCGTCCGCCTCGGCCGCGGCGATGCAGCCGGTGGTGGTGGCCGAGCCCAGCGGCCTGGCCAGGGCAGCCCGCGATCCGGTAGTGCTGATGCTGATCGCGGCGGCGGTCGGCTTGCTCTCGGTGAGCGTCCTCGCCTTCACGCTGCTCCAGAGCGGCAACGACGACACGACCGCCTCGCTCCAGATCCTGACCGAGCCGACGCGAACCGTGGAGGTGCGGCTCGACGGCAAGCTGGTCGGCAACGAGACTCCGGTCGACATTCCGGGGATCGAGCTCGGCGTGCACATAGTCGAGCTCTCCGCGCCCGGGTTTCGAACCTATACGCAGAGAATCCAGATCACGCAGGCGAAGCCGCACACGATGGTGGTGCCGCTCGAGGCCTTCGTCCGGCAGGAGGGGTCGAAGACGCGCTCGCCGGACGATCCTCGGCCCGAGGTCACGGCCGTGAGGGATCCGAGTCCCACCGCCGATCCGCCGCCGCCTTCGCCCCCGCCCCCGCCGCCGCCGGAGCGCGCCGGTCCGTCCTCGCCACCCCCGCCGCCGCGCGAGCCTCCACCACCGTCCCGCCACCATACGGCGCCGCGCGACCACACGGCGCCGCCCAAGCCGTCGGAGGGGTTCCTGATGGTATCGACCCGGCCGCCCGGCCTCTCGGTCAGCATCGACGGCAAGTCGACGGGCATGCGGACGCCGATCCGTCACCCGCATCCGCTCTCGCCCGGGAAGCACAGCATCACCTTCCTGATGGACGACGGACGCAAGTACGACTTCGACGTGAAGATCGCGGCGGGCCAGACGACCAAGATGGTCAAAGCGTTGAGGTGAAGAGATGGGCACCAAGAAGCCGGCACGCAAGAAGGGATGGGACGAGTTCGAGTGTCCCGAGTGCACCGCGCACAATCCTTGGGACGATGGCTTCGAGGTGGGCGACGAGCTGTTCTGCAGCTGGTGCGGAGCCGTCCTCCACGTGAAGCGATGGCCCGACGATCCCGACCGCTTCAAGATCGTGGTCGATCGATGACCGTCACTGCTTGCCGCCCCTGAGGCGGCGGATCCGTTGCATCGCCTCGATGCGGGCGTCGTCTGCGAGATTGCCGGCGGGGGAGGTGTCCACGTCCTGGATCCGGGTCTGCTCCTCGAGGCCGAAGCACACGATCGTCGTGTCGTCGAACTGTGGGGCGTCGCCGACGTGATGCTGGCAGTCCTGGACGGCGCGATCGACGAGGGTGGCGGCGTTGGAGGTCTGCTTCGCGATCGCGGCCGTGAGCCGCTCCATGCCGAACATCTCTCGTGAGGGGCTCATGGCCTCGACCAGCCCGTCGGTGAAGAGCATGACGCTGTCCCCCGGCGACAGATCGAAGGTCTCGGTGGCGTACTCGGGCTCGGGGAGCACGCCCAGCGGTAGGCCGGAGGTCCGATCGAGCACGATGACGTCGTCCTCGTCGCGGCGACGGACAATCGGGGGCATGTGCCCGGCGTTGGCGAGCTGGATCTGCTTCCTGCCCGCGTCGAGAACGACGTAGATCAGCGTGACGAAGATGTCGTCCTGACCGCTCTCGCTGACCGCCTTGTTCATCCAGCGGAGCACGCTCGCGGATCGGCCTCGGCGAGCGCGAAGTAGCGGAGGTCGCGGGTGAGCCGCGCCATGTAGAGCGCCGCGCTGACGCCCTTGCCGCTGACGTCGCCGACGACGATGCCGATGCGCTCGTCGGGGAGCCGGACGAAGTCGTAGAAGTCGCCGCCGACCTCGTAGGCCGGATCGTAGCGCGCGGCGAACGTGTAGCCCTCGACCTTGGGGATGCGCCGGGGGAGAAAGCTCTGCTGGATCCGCTCGGCGAGGCGGAGGTCCTGCTCGAGGCGCTGCCGCTTGAGGAGCTCCTGGTGGAGCCTCGCATTGCCGAGCGCCACCGCGGACTGCGCGCAGATGCCGGTGAGCAGCTCGAGATCGGCCTGGCTGAACGCCGCGATCCCCTTGCTGTCGAGGTACACGATCCCGAGGGTGTCGCCGCGCCAGACCAGCGGGGCCGCCATCATCGCGCGGATACCGAAGTTCGCGACCGAGCGACCGCTCTTGAAGCGGCTGTCCTCCATGGCGTCGTGGGAGAGGACGGCGCGCCGGCGCGTCATGACTTCGTGGAGGATGGTGCGGGAGACGGTGAGCTCGGCGTTGTCCGATTCGACCCTCCGCTTGACGGCCTTGGGGATCAGCTTCTCGCCGCCCTCGTCGACCAGCATGATGAACGCGCGCTCCGATCGCGGGAAGACCTCGAAGATGCGGTTGAGGATCTCCTGGAGGAGCTCGTCCATGTCGAAGATCGAGCCGATGGCCTCGGACACCGCGTAGATCGTCTTCAGCCGCTCGTGGATCCGGACCAGCTCGGCGGGGTTGGCGACGGTGGAGGCCTGGGGAAAGATCGGCTGATTGGCGTCGACCGTCTTCACGATGTGCGGCTTGGCCTCGATCGTTCCAACCATCGTGACCGGCTCGAGCTGCTGCTCCAGCTCGTCGAACTGGAACTTGGCGCTGCAGACACGGATCACGTCGCGGTCGCTCAGGACGGCGCGGGTGACCGCCTGATCGTTGACGTAGGTGCCGTTGCCGGAGCCGAGGTCCTCCACCAGGTAGCGCCCGTCGGCGCGCGTGATGCGGGCGTGCCGGCGGGACACGGTGAGATCGCGAATGTGGACCTGGCAATCGAGGGCGCGGCCCAGGACGCAGATCTCCTTGAGCTCGTAGACGGCCCCCGCGTTCGGACCCTCGATTTCGCGGAGGCGCCCGACGATCTGGGTATGCGCGGCTATGAGTTGAACCTCTCCACGGCGGTGTCGATGGTCTCGAAGATCTCGAACGCCCGATCGAGGCGCAGGAGCTTGAAGATCTCGCTGGGCTGGCCCTTCAGACGCGCGATCTTCACGTCGCCCTGAAGTGTGCGCACCCGCTTGAACAGCGACACGATGGCGCCCACGCCCGAGCTGTCGATCAGCTCGAGGTCCGCGAGATCGAAGACCACGTTGATCTTCCGCGCGGCCAGGAGAGACTCGATCTCCTTCTTCAGTGAGGGCGCCGTCAGTGCGTCCAGGTTGCCCTTCAAGGAGAAGATGGTGACGTCACCTCGCTCCTGCTTCTCGTAGTCCAGCATCTCAGTCTTCCTCGTCGGCTCCATCCCGCAAGCCGGGCTGGAGGCGCTTTTCCATGGTGAGGATGTTGGTGTCACCCACACGCTCGTAGTGTACGCGGTCCATGAAGTTCCGGATGATGAACAGCCCGAGCCCACCCTCGGGCAGCGCATCCAGATCGGGCTCCGGCACTCGATCGGGGACGAACGAACGACCGTGATCGGAGATCTTCACCCGGAGGAGGTCGGGGTGGACCTCCATCTCGACCTCGACCGCGCCTCGAGCCAGATCCTTGTAGGCGTGGATGACCGCGTTGTTGAAGGCCTCCACGAAGGAGGAGATCACGCGGTGTCCCACGTCGGCGGGCAGCTTGTCCTGCTTGGTGAGCTGGTCGCACACGTAGGCGAGAAAGGCCCGGGCCGCGTCTCGGTACTCGAGCCGGCCGGGCAGAACGAACCGGAAGAGCTCCGGATCCTCGACCCCGAGGAGGGCATCGGTCAGGGATGAAGCCGCCACGTTTGGCCCACGCCTTAGCGTCGAGCTTACCCGAGCGCAAGGCTCCCCGAAAAGCGGCGTGCATTGACGTGACCGCTGCGTGAGGCTACCGAGAAAGACACGGGGCGGCGCAGCCGGTGGATTGGAAGACGCGTATCCTGAAGCGCGCGATCGACGTGGCGGGCGCGAGTGTAGGCCTCGCGCTGACCGCGCCGTTGTTTCCCCTCGTGGCGGCGGCGGTGAAGCTCACCAGCAAGGGGCCGATCCTCTATCACCAGATCCGGTGTGGCGCGGAGCGACGCTCGGACATCGCGCCCAGCCGGCCGCCGCACCTCGAGCGCCGGCGCGCGCGCGGCTATCACACGTTCCGGATCTACAAGTTCCGCACGATGCACGTGGACGCCGAGAGAGACCGGCGCGGTGCTGGCACAGAAGAACGATCCGCGCCTGACCGCGATCGGGGGCCTGCTCCGGCGCACCCGGCTCGACGAGCTGCCGCAGCTTTGGCTGGTCCTGAAGGGTGACATGAGCCTGGTCGGCCCGCGCCCCGAGCGCCCGGAGCTGCTCCAGGAGATCGAAGAGAGCGTCCCCTTCTTCTCGGAGCGGATGCGGCTGATCAAGCCGGGCATCACCGGGCTGGCGCAGATCAAGCTCAACTACGACGGATCGTTCCGATCGACCGGCAGCGAGTCGGACGCGCTCAAGGGCTTCATGACGCTGGAGCTGCCCAGCCTGTCGCACTACGACAGCCGGCTGTTCGCCAACAAGCTGCTCTACGATCTGTCCTATAGCGCCGCGCTCGAGAACCCGCTCGAGTGGTTCAAGCTGGATCTGGAGATCATCTTCAAGACGCCGGCGGTCATGCTCCTGGGCATGGGGCGTTAGCGGCCGACCTTCACCGGAAGCTTGAACTTGAGCTGACCCTCCGAGCCCTCCCACTCGAAGCGGGCCCTCTCCGCGGCGGCGCGGACACACTCGGGGATCTCGGTGCCGCGGACGTCGCCGGTCGCCTGCGTGATGGTGGCCTCGCTGATGAAGCCGCCGGCCGCGGTGGCGCTGGCGGTCAGGTCCAGGAGCACGACGCCGCTGATGCTGGTCTCGTCCGTAAAGCAGGAGACGATCGACTCCTTGACCGCGCCCATCGCGAGGGGGAGGGCGGAGGCGGGGAGGCCCGGTCGATCGGGCTCGGTGGGAAAAATCTCGGAGCCGGGATCGTCGTCGTCGTCGGTGTTGCTGGGTGGGACCACTCCGAGCTCGCCGCAGTCGACCGGAGGCGGACACGCGGGACACTGCGGGCAGGGCGCGCAGGCCGGCGGGCGGGGCTTGGCGGGATCGACGTCGACAGAGCCTCCGCCGTAGAGCGAGCTCATCGCGAACGCACCGCCCCCGATCCCGATCAGGAAGGTGAGACCCGACACGAAGAACAGCCGCGCAGCCTCAGGCGACATCGTGGGAACATAACAGGAGAGGGCGGCCTCGGGCTGCCCTTCCTCGTGCTAAGTTTCCCCGGACTTCGAGCACCGATGGGTCCCGTCCTGTTCTCCATACTTTTCGGGCAGGTCGCCGTGCTGGACTTCACCGAGAAGGGGGAAGCCGCCGCCTGGCTGCCGGCGCACGTCTCGGACGTGGTGGCGCTCAAGCTGCGCTTCCTCGGCATCGACGTCCGCGACCGTCACTTCGCCAGGGACGCGCGCGGGCCAGCGGAGCGCGCGGCGAGCCCTGCGCGTGGGGTTGGGCGGGAGGGCTTGGCCCGAGCGGGCTCCGGGGTGCTCGACGCGCTGGTGTTCGGACGCGTGCGACCGGCCGCGGCAGACGAGGAGTCCGATCGCATCACCGTGGAGGTGAAGGTCGCGACCGGCGGGAGAGAGACGCGGCTGACCGCAGCGGGCCGCGCGGGGGAGCTGGATCGACTGACCGCCGACCTCGCCGCCCAGGTGGCGGGGCTGATCGGACGCGCGGTCAATCCCGAGACACGCACGCTGCTCGCGCACGCGGCCGAGCACCCGTTCGCCGTGCATCGCTTCCTCGGGATGGCCGAGCGCCGGCTCGAGTCGGGCGACTACGTGCAGGCGACGCTCATGTTCGATCGCGCGGGCTCGTTCGCACATCAGGGCGCGATCCCGGAGGCGCTCGAGGGCCGGTACCGCGCCGAGAGCGCCCGCGTCGCGAAGGGCGACGCCGAGTTCGGCTCGCGAAACGACCTGGCGGCGGCCGCGGCGGAGCGAGCGTCGGTCGCGCTGCGCGACGGCGCGGGGGATGAGGCCCGCCGGGCCCTGATCGACGTGCTTCGCTACACGTCGCTGCGCGCGCGGCGGTGGACGGCGACGCTCGATCTGAGCGGACCCGACCGCGCGGTGATCGTGGGTCGCGACAAGCGCTGGCTGGTGCAGATCGACACCGGCCCGCAGGGTCTGTGGACGCTCCACCCGCCGACCGGGACCGTGCTCTCGGTCTCGGCGGGACGAAAAGGCCTAGCCGGCGCGATCGCGGCGCACCTGCTGCTGTTGAACGGTCGCATCCTCTCGCGGGCCCCCCTGATCGGCGACACGATCTGGAAGATCGCACTGCCGCTTCAACCCGCCGACGATCCCTGGGAGCGTACCTTGCTGGCGCAGGGATCGCTCGGCGTGCGGGCCGACGACGGCGTGGTCTGGGTGGAGGTCGGCGTCGGCGCGCTCGGGCAGGTGGCCACGCATACCCGGCCGCTCGCCCAGAGCCCCGGCGGCATCCTGGTGCGCACGGCCAAGGGCGAGATCGGCCTCCTGCGCCCGGGCAAGAAGACGCCCGCATGGAAGATCGACGCCGGCGTGGTCGACGGCGCCGCGCTCACCACCGACCGCGCGCTCCTCCTCTCCGGCGGCCAGCTCCAGATCCTCCAGGCGGCCAACGGCAAGGAGACACGGAAGCTGCCCGCCCCCAAGGACGGTCGCATCCTCCGCGCCCACGGCCGCTACGCCTGCCTCGACGCGACCGACGGCGTGCACCTGTTCGACGTGCTGGCCGGCGAGATGACCGCCGTCCTCCGAGGCCCCGGCCCGGCAATCGACTGCCACCCCGAGAGCGAGGGCGTCTCAATCCTCTACCAGGGCGGCGACCTCCTCTTCTTCCACCGCGATGGAAAGCTCCTCGACCGGGCCCGCGCCCCCGGAAAACCGGCCCGCCTCCTCCGCGGCAGCCCCCTCGCACCCGGCCCCGTCGCCATCACCGACCAGGGCCTCTTCGCCTTCGCCGACCCTTCGCCCGACCCCCTGCTCCGCGACGCGAACGCGATGATCCGCCTCGCCGAGCTCGAGCTCCACGCGAACGACCTCCCCGCCGCCCTCCGCCTCGCCGACTGGGTCGCGCTCACCTCCGCAGGACAGGTGGCCCAGGCGGAGACGCTCCGCGCTGCAATCCTCGACCGCATGAAGGCCGTGAAGGCGGCTACCCGGGCCAAGGCGCGCGCCCGCGTGGCGGAGGATGCTTCCGTGCCGCTGCCCGCGTTCGGGCTGTGAAGCGGGCGATCGCCGCAGAGTGGGCCGTCGCCGAGGTGCGGTCACCGGTCAGACTTCAGCGGACATCGAGGAACGTCGAGGCGGTGGCGGAGTTGCCGGCCTCGTCCTCGACCCGGACGAGGACGGTCTGCCGACCCTTCTCGAGCTTCGGCGCGCCGGGGACGTTGTTGGCCTCGAGGTCGGCGGAGAGCTTTTCGGTGCGGGCGTCGATGAGGCCGTCCGCGGCGGGGAGCATCAGCCAGGGGCCGCCGGAGACGGAGAACTCGGCAGCGCCGAGGGCGGAGACGGCGTCGGTGGCCTCGGCTTCGATGCGGACGCGGCCGTGGGCGGCGCTGCTAGCCTTGAGGCCCTTGATCTCGGGCGGCACATTGTCGATCACGAAGGGCTCGGACATGTTGCGATCGATCAGCGAGGTCTCGGGCGGGTTCGAGGGGCGGTCGGTGGCGGTGATGCGGAACTGGTACTTGCCGTCGGGGTAGGCGCGGCTGTCGAAGCTGTAGAACGTGTGCTCGAGATCGTCGGCGACCTTGCTGAACGCGGCCTCGCGATCGACGCTGCGCATCTCGACGCGGTAGAGCAGCTGGTCGTCGTTCGGATCGCTGGCGTTCCAGGAGACGGTCATCATGCCCGCCTTGACGCCCTGGCGGACGCGGACGCGATCTTCGTCGGACTCGAAGGGCTTGCGGAGATCGCGGATGACGCTGGCGTTGAGCGTCACCGTCTTCTCCTTCTCCTCTTCGGCGGGCATCGCGCTCATGTAGACGCCGCGGCGGAGCAGGAAGACCTCCTTGACCTCGGGCGGCTCGTTCATGCGGACGACCGAGGCGTGGAGAGACTTCAAGACGGGGGCCTGGCCCTTCGGCGAGGAGGCGAGCTCGGCGCGGATCTGCACGTAGCGGCCGCGCGGCACCTGGATCGGCCCGCCGTCCGCGCGATCGATCGCCGCGCTCCAGCCGGACCAGGTCTCGTCGTGCTCCCGCGTGTTGCCGGTCCGAAGCGAGATCTGGACCTTGGCAGCCTGGGGGATGTCGGCGTCGAACCAGATCCGTCCGATCGACGAGACGCGCCGGAGGTCCTGCTCGGAGGAGACCCACACCGAGCTCTGGCGCACGCCCGGACCGACGCGCAGCACGCGGCCCGCCGGTGCGGTCCCCACGATCAGAGCCCCCTGCGTGGGCGCGCTCATCAGTGTGGTCGCCATCGGCGCCTCGATGCGCGTGATGAGGAGCAGGCGATCGCGGTTCTTCGGATCGACGCCGTAGATCCGGCCGCGGCCCTTCTTCGCGCCCGCCGTGGCGATGTACACGCGGCCGGCGTGGGCGTCGTATGCGAGGCCCAGAGCGCCCTCCGTCTTGCTGGTCCAGATCAGATCGACCGCGCCGGTGCTGTGGATGCGGACCACCTCGCTGCCCTTGATCGGCGCGTCGTCGTCGGCGGGAGCGTCCCCCTTCACCGGCCCGATCAGCTTGTCTGGATCCAGCGCACCGGGCTTCGACTCGCTGACGAACGCCGCGTACAGATCACCGCTCACCGGATCGATCGCGAAGGCGGTCGTCTCCTCCATCGAGGAGTCGTACAGCGCGTACGACTTCTTGCCGTCGATCCGATACACGACTCCCTTCTGGCCGCCGCCGGCGATCAGCCCCATCTTCGGGTGCACGATCAAGGCGCGGACGTGGGTCTCGCCGGGATCGAGGACGACGTCCGACTTGCCGCCCGGCATCACCTCGAGCACGCGACCGGGGAGGCCGGTGGCGATGTAGAGCCCGCCCTTGCCGTTCGGGACCATCGCCCACACGTACTTCCCGGCCGGATCGAAGAACGGCGTGGACTTGCCGCCCGTCAGGGCCACGATCTTGCCGTCGGGGCTGGTGGCCGCGAAGAGCGTGCCGCGGTCGTGGGCGAGGGCCGAGATCACCAGCTTCTCCTGCTCGAGCAGCTGGCGCGTCTTGCCCGCCGCGTTGACCTCCACGAGGCCGCCGCCCGCGGTGCCGACGTACACGACGCCGCCGTCTCCGGTGACCATCGAGACAATCGGCCGCTCGCCGGTGCGGGCCAGCTCGACCGCCTGAGGTCCCATCGTGATGCGTCCGTGCGCGTCGACGCTGGCGGTCTCGGGATCGCCGGGCAGGACCTCCGCGGGCCCGCTGATGCTGAGCTCCCGGGTCGGCTCCGCGAAGGCCGGCAGGGCGACGGTGAAGACGAGTGAACAGAGGATAATCCGCATGCGAATCGAGCTCCTAACGAACCACGGTGATCGGAACGCTCATCCCGCCCACGACGACGTCCGAGAAGGGGACCTTCACGTCGGGCCCCATCTTCTCGTCGAGCTTCTTGAGCGTCCGTTCGGACTGAGCGCCGAGATAGGCGCGGGCCGAGGGCGGGAGCGCCGTCATGATCTCGGCGTCCTCGCGGAGCCCCTTGCCCGGCGCGAAGAGCTTGGCGAAGAGAGCGCGGGCCGGCCGTCGCTCGGCGAGGATCCCCAGCAGGTCGTCGAGGTTGGTCGGATGCCGAGTGCCGTAGACATCCCCCTCGCGCTGGTCCATCTCGACGCCGCCAGCGACGTAGAATCTCGCAGTCGCCGCTGAAGTCGCGGGGGACGTCGACGGTGAGAGGCACGTCAATCAGGTCACCGCGGATCTCGCGGAGACGCGCGGTCACCAGGATGCGGTCCCCGGGCCCGACCGTGGTGCGGTCCGCGATCACCTCCTCGAGCGACGCCAGCGCCACCTTGCGGGAGATGCGCAGATTGGCCTCGATCCCGCGGACCTCGGGGACGGCGATGTCGTTTCGCTCGATGGTGTTGATGAGCGAGGCGATGTCGTTGGCCACGAAGGCCGCCACCCGCATGGGCGCTTGCGCGCTGTAGGTGTCGACGACCCGCAGCGTCCGATCGCGCACGTGAAACTTCACGTCCATGTCGATGGTCCCGCCGGCCTCGTAGCCGAGCCGGCGGGCGGCGGCGCTGGTGATCGCGGTCTCCGCCATCACCGGCATCCAGGTCTGCTCGTCGACGATCTCGACGTCGGTGGTCTCGACGCGCCTGGTGTCGTCGTCCGCACGCTCGACCCGCACGTGCACGGGGACCATCGGTGCGCTCTCACCGAGCCGGCCGGCGATCGCCGTCAGGCGGTCCTGGGTGATCGATCCGACCTCGCGGGCCGCCACGCCTTGCTTGTACGATCCGGCGTCGCTGGCAAGCGTGTTCAGGATGGCGGCGGTGTACATGGGGAACGCGACGTGTCCCCAGCCCACGAACGGGTGACCGAACGCGAAGACAGTGCCCTTCTCGTCGACCATCGTCACGGTACCGATCGCGGCGATGTTGAGGTCGCCCTGCATCAGGAGGGCGGCGATGGGGGAGGCCGGGGCGATCGGCGCGCTCTTCACCCGACCGGCCGAGTCCGCGTCGTTCTTCTGGACCTGCCTCGCCCCCGGGCTTCGGGGCTTGAAGGCGACGGCGCCCGATCCCACGAGGAATCCGGCCCCGGCCAGGCGCTGCCCGATGGCGTCGGCGACCGCCGCAGGCACGCCGCTGATGCCGAGCGGGGTCTCGATGGGGCGCCCGGCGTAGGGGCCGATCGACACCGGCGCGGTCTCGGGGAGCGGCACCGGCGCCGGCGTGTGGCTGCGAAGCTCGCGGACGTTGACGCCGGTGTCTTGGATCGGCGGAAGGGCGGCCTGCCGCGGGCCGAGGTCAACCTCGTCTCCGTAGACGTCGAGCATCGTCTGGATCGGGGTGATGCCGGCGATCGGCTCCTTGGAGAACGCCCCGAAGCGATAGGAGACGGCGCCGAGGAGACGGCCGTCGAGATACACGGGGCTGCCGCTCATCCCTGCGATCACGCCGGTGAACTTGATGTCGTCGCCGCTGAGGCGGGCGAGGATCACCGGCTTCCTCGGGCCGAGCATGTCCTCGAGGACCCCGAGGACCTCGAAGCCGAACTCGGTGACCTTGTCCTCCGCCAGCACTGTGTAGCCGACTCCGCGGTCTCCCCGTTTCACCTCTGCGAGCGGATAGATCTTCTGCCGGGTGGTGACCGGAAACCCACCTCTGAACTCCACCGACTTGGCCTCCGCCGTGGGCTGCGCCCGCGCGGGCTGGGGCGCCGCCAGGAGGATGAGCGCAACGACCCATCGCATCTGCATGAGATTTCATGGGCTATAACGCGCGAAAGGCAACAAAGGAAGGCACCTCCGCATCAAGCCCCGAACTGGAGTATCTTCAGCCGGGGAACGGTGAGCGACCCAAAGCGAGAGAACGGTCCCCTGCGGCCCCCGCGGGGCGCCGTGAAGGATGTGCCGGCGAGGCCGCCCGACCCCTCGCTGGCGGCCGACCTGCTGCTCGATCTCAAGCAGACCGAGCCCGACTTCGAGCCGGACTTCGTGATCACGGAGTTCATCCCGGCCGAGCCGCTCGGGGCTGAATCTCCCCTCGATCCGGATGCTTTCACCATTCAGGATCCCCAGTTCGACCCCGACGCGAGCGACGAGTCGACCCTGCGCATCGACGTGTCGACCTCACTCCCCATGGCCAAGATCCCGCCGGCGGTGACCGACATCGATCCGCCCCGGTTCCGGCTGCCTCAGCCTGAGCCTGAGCGCGCCATCACGGGCATCCCACTCGGGGGTGCGCCCGAGCCGGCGCCCGCGCAGGTTCCGCCTCCCGCGCACACACCGTCCGGCCCCACCGCGCCGGCGCCGAAGCTCAGCCTGCCGTGCCACGTCGTCGTGGTGGACGACGACCGCCGCGCCGGCGCGCAAACCGGCGCGCGGCTCATGGAGGTGGGGTGCACGTGTCGCGCGGTCACGCTCGAGGAGTCGGCGGGCGTGCTCGATCACGCGGTTCACGTGGTGCTCCTCGAGGTGCCCGCCGCAGAAGCGCGGACCGACGCCGGCTGGGCGCGGATGTCGCGCCTCGGCGCGTGGAGGGGCCCGCTCGTCCTCACCTCGGCGGCGGTGATCGATACGCTGCCGGAGGCCGCCGGCGCCACCGTCGTCAAGCCGTACTTCATCGAAGACCTGATCGCGGCCATCGAGAAGGCGCGTCGCAAGCCGCCGCCGCCCGGCCCGGGCCGAACGCGGGCGCGCGCGATGGATCCGATCGAGGCGATCGCACACCACGATCTCGACGCGAACGTGGTGCGGGCGATGTTCGTGCGGGCGGACGGACAGGTGAATCGCGGCCGCGTGCGGACGATGTCCTACGACGGCGAGCTGCTGGTCTCGATGAACCAGCCGCCGCGCAAGGGGATCGAGGTCGGCGTGGAGCTGACGCTCTCCGACGGCCGCCGGATGGAGATCGGCGGGAAGATCTCCCAGTCCTCCGGCACCGACATGGAGATCGCGCTCAAGCTGGGCGACGAGGAGCGCGGGTTCGTCCACTACTTCCTCGATCAGGCGCGCGACGTGACGCAGTCCTTCGTCGAGCAGGTGCGGATCCACCAGGTGCAATCGTTGCCCTCGGCGACCGTGGACGAGAACCAGCTCGACCGCCTCTGGAAGGAGGCCGCCAGCAAGCTCGACGAGGACGACGTCCAGCAGCGCTTCATCCAGGCCTGCCTCAAGGCCCAGAAGCTCGAGCACGCGGTCAAGTGTTACCGAGAGCTCAAGCAGCAGAGCCCGGACGACGAGCGCGTGGCGCGGTACCTCCTTCAGGTGGGGACGATCCTCGGGTTCTACGCGTTCAAGAAGGAACCCCAGGTCAAGGACGACGGCGCCAAGCTTCCCATGCCGGTGAAGATCGCGATGGGCCTGTTCGTGGGTGCGGCGGTGATCCTTTGGATCATGTTGGTGGTCATGAGGTAGCGTGCCGCATGCGCGTGCGTCTCGTCGGCCTCGCGCTCCTCTCGTTCGCCTGCAAGAGAACGCCGGAGACCCCGATCGTCATCGGGGTGGTCGAGCCGCTGACCGGCCCTCGCGCCTCCTACGGCGTGTCCGCGAAGAACGGGATCGACCTGGCGATCGCGGAGGAGAACGCAGCCGGGCGGCTGGGGCGGAAGATCGAGGTGGTGCACCTCGACGATCAGGGCGAGGGATCGATCGCCGTCGACGCCGTCCGCAGGCTGATCGCGGAGGAGCACGTCGATCTCCTGATCGGCGAGGTCGCCTCCGACGCCGCGCTGGCGATGGCGCCCGCCGCACAGCGGGCCGCCACCCCGATGTTGACGCCCGCCGCCACCTCGCCGCGCGTGACGGACGTCGGGGACTACATCTTCCGGATCTGTTTTGCCGATCCGTTCCAAGCCGACGCGATGGCGCACTTCGCGATCCGCGAGCTCTCCCTCGACAAGGCGGCGGTGCTCCGCGATCTCGACAGCGAGTACTCGATTGATCTGGCGGAGGCCTTCGCGGCCCGCTTTACGGCCCTGGGCGGCCACGTCGTCGCGACCGAACACTTCCAGCAGGGCGACCGCTCCTTCGCGCCGGCGCTGGAGAAGATCCGACGGGCCGGCGCCGCCGCCGTGTACGTGCCCGCCTATCACCTCGACGTGGCCCGGCTCTCGACCGAGCGCGAGCGGCTCGGCGGAGCGATCCTCCTCGGGAGCGACGGCTGGGATGCCAACGAGCTGCTGCTCACCGCCGGGCCCGCGCTCGAAGGGAGCTACTTCACCGCCCACGTCTCGATGGACGACCCCCGCCCCGAGGTGAAGCGCTTCGTCGAGGCCTACACGAAGGAGTACAACGAGCAGCCCGACGCGACCGCAGCGCTCGGCTACGACGCGGCCCGCTATGCGCTGGCCGCGATCCGCGAGACGGGCAGCACCGACAAGGAGGAGGTCCGCGCGGCCCTCGCCGGGCTCGAAGGCTTCACCGGTGTGACGGGGCCGATCCACCTCGACGCACGGCGCGACGCGATCAAGCCGGCGGTGGTGGTGAAGATCGAGGGCGGGCGTCGCGTGTACGTGAAGAGCGTGGCGCCCTGAGCGCTCAGCTGGTCGTCGAGGTCTTCTTCTTGTCGGCGAGCTCTTTGAGGTATTCCTTCAGCGCCGGATCGTTCTTCTGGAGCAGCTGGGCGTGCTTCAAGTACTTCTCCGCCTTCACCAGATCGCCCTTCATGAAGTAGGCGCGCCCGCAGGTGCGCCAGGCGGTCGAGCTCCTCTTGTCGACCTCGAGCACCCACTTGCAGTCCTTGATCGCCTCGTCGTAGCCACCGCGCTCGAGCTCGAGGATCGCGAGGTTCGCGCGCACCGCGCCGAGGTGCGGACTGTGCTCGAGGGCCCGGATCAGCGCGTGCTCGGCCTCGTCGACGCGGCGCTCCTGATAGTACACCTGGAAGGCCGAGATGAAGATGTTCTCCGGGGCCCAGGCGTGATCGAGCGCGGCGTAGAGCGCGACCTCCGCCTTGGCGTCGTACTTCTCCGCCTTCGCCAGCCGCTCCTGGGCGGCCTGTGTCTGTCCCTGTCGCTGCAGCTGCGCGGCCTCCGAGCGGAGGTAGCGCGCGGTGTCGGCGTAAGCGTTGCCGAGGTTCTGCTTGTAGAAGCTCTCGTTGGGGTTGATCGAGATGGCGCGCTTGATGTTCGAGATCTTGCGGTCGAGCTGCTCCATCGCGCTGTGGGCCCGGATGCGCTCGCCGACGAACGCCTGCTCGGCGGAGTTGACCTCCAGACCGCCGTGGATCGTGTGACCGAGCAGCACCACGCCAATCAGCGCCAGCACCACCGACAGAACCATCGGCACCTCGTTCGAGACGGAGCCCGGCTCGCGCTTTCTGAACTCGGCCCAGTGCCGGGCGATGTTGACCCCGAGCGGGCGGGGGGCCTCGTCCGTGCAGGGCTCGAAGAAGACCGCCGCGCACCCGAGCAGGAAGTAGAAGAAGACCGAGCACGCCACCGAGTCGAAGCCCGCAATCGAGTAGAACGCGTAGCTGAAGAACGAGGTCACCACGCCGAACGCGAGCGCCCGTTCGGTCCGCGTGTAGGCCGCCGGGAGCTCCAGCGCGCCGATGCGCTCGAGCACGTTCCCCGCAGGATCGAAGCCCGTCACGATGACCCGCCCCGGCTCCGACGAGGCCCGCAGCGCCTTGTCGGACTCGCCGATGAGGTCCGCCACGTCCTTCGAGGCAGGCGTGGAGAGGAACAGCCTCGGCTTCTCGGGATCTTCGACGATCTCCCACGCCGTGATGACGCCGGCGCTCGGCTCGCCCGCCTCGGTCTTCCCGAGCAGCCGGCGCGGCTTCGCCAGGAAGCGCCGGAACGACTGGGAGAGCAGCCGCCAGAGCAACCAGAGATAGGCAGCCAGGCCCACGATCCCGAACGAGGCCAGCACGTACAGATAGTTGTTGTGCGGGTTGTCGTGGTTCGTCATCGGGTCCATGGCCTCGAGCCGTTTGCTCTTGTGGCTCATGAACGCGTACCGATACGTCTCGATCCCGATGCCGAAGAACCAGACCTCGATCTTGCGCCAGGCGCTGTCGAACCGCTTCTGGGACTCGGTGAGCTTCTCCTTGACGGTGATGCCGTCGACGTCGCTGAGCACCATCGGGAGGACGTGCTCCGCGTAGTCGTCGTGATCCTCGTAGAGGCGCTGGAGCGTCTCGCCGTGGTGGTAGAGAACCCGCGGACTCTCGCTCCACAGGAAGCGCCGCGTGCCCTGGCCCTTGCCGTAGTCGATCCGATCCGGATCGAACGCGGCCGGGATCGATCGGATCGTCTTCGCGTACAGGTGATCGCTGAACGCGACAAACAGCGACAGCGACAGCACCGACACTGCCAGGACCGAGTAGCAGGTGATCTGGATGATCCGCTTGCGCTCGGGGGCGTCGTTGAAGAGGCGGGGAAGCAGGATGAATCCCGCGGTGATCGCGACGCCCGTGCCGACCCAGGCGCCGCGCGTCCGCGTGAACGCCAGGCCGAGGAAGATACCGACCAGCATCGCCGCGATCCCGCCGGCCGCCAACGCATCCGCGGCGTAGCGGCTCTTCTCCTCCTTCAACCGGATCCCCTCGACGCCCCAGGTTCCGGCGGCCGCGCAGCCGACGATGAGCGCGAGCGCCATGCCGACGCCGATCTTGAACAGCCGCTGCTTGTCGTCCGGCGCCAGGGTCTGACTGGCGCCCGCCACCGCGCCCAGCCCCAGGCAGAGCCCGAGGACCGCCGCGAAGCCGATCGCGAAGAGGATCAGCCCGGCGATGGGGCTCGCGCCCCAGCGCTTCTTGGCCACGGTGGTGGTGGCGCCCGTGATGGCGAGGAGCGTCGAGATGGGCGCGATCAACGCCAGCGCGTTGCCGGCGAAGGTGGCGTTCCCGAGCGTCGAGTAGACCTTGGTGTGGGGCTTGTCGAAGAAGCCGTACGGATCGATCCCGTGGGCCTGGAGCGCCGCGTAGATCCCGACGATGCCACCCACGATCGCGAGGACCCCGAGGCCGAGGACCGCCCCGCGACGCGAGGAGAAGCAGGTCGCGGTCACCACGAACAGGCCGATGCAGCCGAGAAAGCCCTGCAAGCCGAATTGACGCTCGTAGACGCCGTAGATGCTGGTGGCCGGATCGATCGAGAACAGCGTCGAGATGATGATCGCCGCGGTCAGCGCGAACACCGGGCCCACGAACAGCTTGATGCTCCCCCAGCGAAAGCCCCGGCCGAACAGACCGTAGAGGAGCCAGACCAGGAACACGCCGCCGCCGCCCACCTTGAGCGCGAGCGCCTTCGGCACGTCGAAGACGCGGTTGACGTCGAGCTTGAACCACAGGGCGACCAGGGCGACCGTCAGGATGGCCGCCCCGAGCAGGGCGACGTCGACGTATCCCGAGGCGATCGGTGGGAGCTCGGGCTCTTTGTCCCGCGCTTTGCGGCTCACCTCGGGACGGTTAGGTCCTCGGTAGCCGCGATGTAAAGGGCCGTTTACCTGCCCCCGACACTCTGATAGCTAACACCGCTCGGCCCTGATGTTCGAGACGATCGCCAAGGGCTTCAAGACGGCGAAGCAAAAGCTGCTCGGAGACGGGATCTCCGAGGAGGCGCTGGAGGGCGCGATCCGGGACATCCGGATGTCGCTCCTCGAGGCCGACGTCGACCTGGACGTCTCGAAGAGCTTCCTCGAGCGTGTCCGGGAGCGGGCCAAGGTCGAGGTGGTCGCCAAGGTTGCGACCCTGGTCCTCAAGGACGGCAAGCAGCGCGAGATCACGCCCTACCACCGCTTCGTCGCCATCTGTCAGGAGGAGCTCGAGACCCTGATGGGCGGCGCAGGGACGGCGCACATCGACTTCGATCCGATGGGGGTGACGGCCGTGATGATGGTCGGCCTCCAGGGCTCCGGCAAGACCACGACCGCCGCCAAGATCGCACGGTGGATGACCGAGCGGCTCGAGAAGAAGGTCACCCTGGTGGCCGCCGACGTGCAGCGCCCGGCCGCCATCGATCAGCTGGAGCGCCTCGGCGAGCAGATCCAGGTCCCGGTCTTCTCGCAGCGGGGCGGCGATCCGCTCCAGCTCTGCGGCGACGCCCTCGCCAAGGCCGGCAAGCAGAGCCGCGACGTCGTCATCTTCGATACCGCCGGCCGTCTCGCCATCGACGAGGCGCTGATGGCCGAGCTCGAGCGGATCAAGGCGCGCACCAAGCCCCAGGAGATCCTGCTGGTGGTCGACGCCATGATCGGCCAGGACGCGGTGCGCACCGCCAAGGCCTTCGACGATCGCCTCGGCATCACCGGCTTCGTGATGACGAAGCTCGACGGCGACGCCCGCGGCGGCGCGGCGCTGTCGATCAAGGAGATCACGGGCAAGCCGATCAAGTTCCTCGGGACCGGCGAGACCCTGGACGCGCTCGAAGCCTTCCGGGCCGACGGCCTGGCCTCGCGGATCCTGGGGATGGGCGACGTCGTCGGGCTGGTGAAGGAGTTCGAGCGCCACGTCGACGCCGACAAGGCCGAGGAGGACGCCGAGCGGATGTTCCGCGGCCAGTTCGACATGGCCGACTTCGTCGAACAGATCGGGATCCTCAAGAAGATGGGCTCCCTCCAGGAGCTGTTCGATCGGATGCCCATGTTCCAGGAGGGCGCCCCCGACGGGTTCCGGCCCGACGAGCGCGAGTTCACCAAGATCATCGCGGTGCACGACTCGATGACGCCGGTGGAGCGCCGGCGGCCGGCGCTGGCCCGGGAGCAGACGCGCCTCCATCGCATCGGGAAGGGCTGCGGGCGCCCCGAGAAACAGGTGCTGGAGGTGCTCGCGAAGTTCGACACCATGCGCCGCATGATGATCGCGCTGGGCGATCAGCCGTCCCTGCTCACCAAGCTCCCCGGCTTCAGCCAGCTGGCCCAGGTGCGCAAGCTCCGGGGGCTCGATCTGGCCGAGCTGTTCGGCGACGCGTTCGAGCTGCCGCCCGAGCCCGACGAGGACGAGGACGACGCCGACGAACCGGAGGTCGGGGCCGCCGCGAAACGCAAGCGGGAGTACTTCTCACACATCACGAAGCCTCCGCCGCCCAAGAAGATCGACCGCGACAAGCAGAAGAAGAAGCGGAAGATGGCGAAGAAGGCCAAGAAGCGCCGGAAGTGATGATCACGCCGAATCGTCCGATGAGGACGCCTTCCGCGCTCGCTACATTCCGGTAAGAGCATGAACACGAGGAGTTTGGTGGCCGCGGCGTCCTTCGTCCTGACGACGGCGCTCGCGGCGAACGCATCCGCAACGGACGTCTCCGAGATCAGCGCGGACGACTACTACGGCGCCGCCTATTTCAAGCAGGCGCTCGACCATCCGAAGGTCGCGAAGCAGACCAGCCGCAACCGGCAGATCGCCGTGGTCGCCCGCGACATCCACTGGCAGCCGAAGAAGCTGAGCAAGGCGATCGACAAGGTCGACGGGCTCGCGGGGGACCCCATCGATCTCGCCGCCAGCGCGATCAAGCACGGCGTCTCCGGGACGCGGGTCGCGGGCCGGGTGCTCGACGTCCTCATCAACGCCGACGAGCCGAAGCACGTCGTGGTCTACATCCGGTTCCAGGGATCGACCGCGAAGGACGTGGTGAAAGATGCCTCGACGATCGCGAGCGTGGTGGCGCGCAAGGTGCCGTTCGTGTCGACGCTCTCACTCTCGGCGATCCACCCGAAAGCACCCAAGGACAGCAAGACGAGCGTGTGGTCGGCGAAGATCGGCCGCATGGCGATGACCCGCATCGAGTCCAACCGGATCGACGACTATGCCGAGCGCCTCTACAAGGGCCTGTTCGAGGGTGTGGAAGAGCGCCCCTTCTGAGCACACGTCGGACGGACCTCCCAGGTTTGACCCTGGTCCAGGGGGGTCGTAACCTCGTTCTCTGGGCTCAGAGTGCTCGCCGGCCAACCAGTGACCTCTCCGCACGAGCGCATCGGACGCTACGAGGTCCTCCGTAAGATCGCGACGGGCGGCATGGCGGAGCTCTTTCTCGCCAAGCAGGTCGGGATGGAGGGCTTCGAGAAGGTCGTCGCGATCAAGCGGATCCTCGCGCATCTCGCCTACGACGAAGAGTTCATCAACATGTTCCGGGACGAGGCCCGGATCGTCGCCAAGCTCTCGCATCCCAACATCGTCCAGATCTACGACCTCGGGAAATCCGACGACACCTACTTCATCGCGATGGAGTACATCCCGGGCCGCAACCTCTCGAGCATCGCCAAGCGCGCGAAGCTGAAGGAGGAGCGGATCCCGCCCGAGTACATCGGACGCTGCGTCGCACAGGCCTGCGAAGGGCTCTACTACGCGCACACCCGCAAGGACATCGACGGGCGTCCCCTCCGGATCGTCCATCGTGACGTCTCCCCGCAGAACATCATCGTGTCGTTCTCGGGCACCGTGAAGCTGGTCGACTTCGGCATCGCGAAGGCCGCCACCAAGATCGCGCATACGCGCGCGGGAGTGTTGAAAGGTAAGTACGCGTACATGTCCCCGGAGCAGATCAAGGGCGAGGAGATCGACGCGCGCTCGGATCTGTTTGCGGTCGGCATCGTCCTCTACGAGCTGATGGCGGGCCGACGTCCCTTCGAGAAGGACAACTCGATCCAGACGCTCAAGGCGATCGTCCAGGAGCCGCACCGCGATGTCCGCGAGCTGAACCCCGACGTTCCCGAGGAGCTCTCCCGCATCATCGACAAGGCGCTCGCGAAGGACGCCGCCGAGCGCTACCAGGACGCTCAGGAGATCCAGATCGCGCTGGAGGACTTCGTCAGCAACAGCGCGAACCGCTGCAACAACATCACCATCAGCAACTGGGTCCAGGGCCTGTTCGCCGAGGAGCTGTCCCGCGAACGCGGCGGAACGATGGTGTTCCAGGGCGTGGGCGAGGTCATCCTTCCCGAAGTCGAGTCCCCCGATCCCGAGCAGAGGTCGCCCTCGGCCGACCTCGATCCGTCCGAGCCGCTCCCGCTGGAGCGGGGTCGCGGCGGCGGGAGCGTGGATGCGCGGCCGCCGATCCAAGCGCCGTCGAACTCGCTGATCGAGTCGCTCGCCGAGTACCAGTCCGGGCGTCGCAGCCTGATCGAGGAGGAGGTCCTCGAGCGACCTCGCCCGGTGTCGAGCAGCAGCGGCGGCTTCGACGACGATGCCACCGTCCACATGATCGAGGCCACGGCCCCCCCCGAGACCGGCGACGTGCTGGCTGAGGGCGAGATCGACCGGCCCCTCAAGCCGATGGTCTTCGACGACTCGAAGACGGAGTTCTCACCGCCCTCGCACGATCTGGACGAGAGCGCGCCGCACGTCGAGATGGTGGACGACGACACCTCCGAGCACGGAGTCGTGGATCGACCGCGCACCGGAGACTCGGACGTCTGGGACGAGGCCACGATCGGCTTTCCGGACGGTAGCCGCGGGGACGCGCCCACGATCTCGCCCGATCGTCCGCTCGAGCCCGACGCGGCGAGCGTCGAGGCGGCCGCGCTGCTCGACGCTGAGCACGGCGGGTTGTCGGACGATGAAGCGTGGGGGGATCTCTCGGGCAGCTTCGACGGCGGCGCGCGGCCGGGGCCCGAGCCGGATCTGTGGGACGACAAGACTGCGCAGAACAACGACGCGTACCTCGCGGCTGCGATCATCGCGCCCACGATCGAGGACATGGGCTCGGACTTCGTGCTCATTCCCGGGTTCAGCGACGACTCGAGCGAGATCCAGGCGGCCGACGTCATCGGCGACGCGACGATCGCGGTCCCCGCCCTCGAAGACGACGAGCTGTTCGCGGACGAGAACGACGAAGGCGAGGGCGACTTCGAGGGCGAGGCCACCATCGCAGCGCCCGGTCTGATCTTCCCCGATGACTCGAGCGGCGGCTTCGGCGAGGACGCCACGCTCCACATCGGCGAGATGGGTCTGGACGATAGCGGCGGCTGGGCCAGCGACGCCACGATCGCCGCGGCCGATCCCATCCACCACGCCGAGGAGGAGGAGATCGAGGTCCCGATGCTCTCCGACGAGACGATGCCCTCGGTCGACGTCGAGCCCGAGCTGCCCGAGGGCGTGGACCTGTCGCGCGACATCGATCAGGACGGCGCCACGCTCGCCGGGGTGACCTCGGACTTCCTCAACGCCGGGGTGCGCCCGCCGATCGATACCTACGATCGCTCGAGCAGCGTGCTCCCCCGCCGCGAGACCAAGCAAGAGCGCCTGGGCGCGATCAAGCTCAGCAAGGTCCCCGTCATGCCGGACTCGGGGATCTTCGAGACCGGCTTTGGCACCTCCGAGGAGGTGACCGAGGGCGAGCTCGACGGCGATCCGCCAGCCCAACACCCGCGCGTCGAGCCGCGGCCGGTCTCCGATCTCGACTTCGAGTTCGAGGACAGCGCGTATGATGAGCACGAGCTCCCCAGCAAGGTGAAGTCGAGCAAGCTCGACCGCGAGGCGCACAAGGAGCTCTACGACGCCGCGCAACAGGAGTACTCGGCGCTGGTGGCGCCGAAGACGCTCGAGCCTCTCAACCCGCAGAAGAACCCGATGCACATCGGGAGCACGAACGTCCCTCCGGCGGCGCTCTCGCTCTCCGAGATGCTCGCCGATCCCAAGGTCCGGATGCCGAGCATCCGAAGCGCCACCATGCTGGGGCGCCAGATCCGCGAGGTCGTCCGAACGCCCAACGACGGCCCCAGGGTGGGGGAGGCTCCGCAACCAGCGATCGTGCCGAGCCTGCAGATGCCGCCGCCGGCACCTGCGTCGCCCTCTCAGCACGCGGTCCATCCCCAGTATCCGCAGTATCCGCAGTATCCGCAGTATCCGCAGGGCGAGCTCAATGATCCGGAGCTCATGAATGCGCCGATCCCGTACGAGCCGGCTCCGCGCCCGCGCGCGCGGCTGCTGATGGCGGCGCTGATCGCTGTCGGCGTGGCCTGCCTGGCGACGATGGCGTACTACCTGATCCCGCTCCTGGCGCCCTCGAACCAGCACCTCACGATCCGCACCACGCCCGTGGGTGCGACGGTCTTCGTGGACGACATCGCGCAGGAGGGCACCACGCCGATCACGATCAAGGGCCTGGAACCGGGCACGTCGTACCAGATCCGGCTGGAGCGCGAGGGTTACGAGTCGATCGCCAGGGAGGTGCGGCTGCCGCCGAACCGACCGCTCATCTGGCAGATCCCGCTCAAGCCGAAGCCGACCATCACCTCGATCACGAACTGAGGAACGAAGCCTCGCCTGCGATCTCGAAGCACCGCGCCACCTCGGCCGGCGTCAGGATGTCGGCCGCCACCAGGAGCTCCGCCTCGCGGCGCAGGTCGGTCGCCAGCATGTAGGTGGCGTCGGTGTTGATGGTGAAGCGCACCCGGTGATCGAGGAACGTCCGCAGGACGAACCGCATCTCCTCGAGGTCACGCACGGCGCGCGTGTGGAGGTTGGACGTGGGACAAATCTCGAGCACCACGCCTTCGTCGCGGAGGATCCGCATGGCCTCGTCGCTGTACGCTGCCCGGATGCCGTGTCCGATGCGGTTCGGCTTCAAGTGGCGGACCACCGCGATGACGCCGTCGGCGCCGGTATCGGGGGTCTCGCCGGTGTGCACCGTGGTGCGGAGGCCCGCCTGGCGCGCCTTCTCGAAGAGACCGGCGAAGCGTTGCGCCGAGCGAAGGTCGAGCTCGAATCTGATGCTCCTCGGTGCCTGCCAGATCGATCCCCACCACGCCCCGGGAGAGGTAGCGGATGGCCTTGTCCACGATGATCTCGTTGAGCTCGGCCGAGAACTCGCGCGCCAGGCAGAAGATGAGACCTGCGTCGAGGCCGTACTCGAGGCACGCGCGATCCATCCCGCGCAACGCGGCGTGGATGATGTGGTCGAGATCGCGCTCTCCGCCCAGGTTGCGCTTCATCGGGTTGAAACGGAGCTCCATCGTCTTGACGCGCGAGCCGCGATACTCCTTCGCCAGGATCTCGTAGACCGAGCGCTCCATGGCGGCCGGGCTGGATTGGATCTTCTCGGTCCAGGTGTGGAGGATGTCGAGATAGTCCTTGAGGCTCTTCACCTTCTCCGGGGTGGAGGTGACCAGATCGACGAACTCGAAGTAGTCGCGCACCGGCAGCTTGAAGCCCTGGTCGTGCGCCATCGAGAACAGGATGTGGGGTGCGACCGCGCCGCCGGCGTGGAGGTGGAGCTCCGTGAGGAACTCCGGGATCCCGGGGATGGTTCGGCGCTCGGGATCGCGTAGGTACGGGATGGGGGTGGTCTCACTCAACGGCCATCGCTCCTTCGAGCCGGAGACTGCTCATGATCGCCTGGACCTCGGCGCTCACGGTCTCGGCATCCTCCGCGAGGTAGGTCGCGGAGAGCGTGACGATGACACGAGAGCCTTCCGGAGGTCGACGAAGGACGACGAGCGAGCGATGGACGACCTCCTTGGGCGGCGCGCTACCTGCCCTGACCAGGTACGCGATCTCGACGTCACCGACCTCCTCCCGGCCCACGAAACGCGAGCTCATCGCGCTGCGCGTGAGCCCCACGTTCGCCGCCGAGTCGAGGCTCTTCAAATCCTGGAGTGTCTGATCGAAGACCTCCTGCGGGTTCTTCCGTGCGGTCGGCTCGACCGTCACGACCAACCGTGGCGGGACCAGGAAGGACTTGCCCATCCCCACGCGGTGAGCCTGGGCCACCACCTGGACCGACTCGGCGCGGGTCGTCACGGAGGGCGAGCCGTCGGCGCCCAACGCCGGGGCGGCGTCGACCATGTCCTGCACCCACCCCATCGGCAGCGTCACGAAGACGCCGGCCGCCTCCGCGCCGAACGCCCTCAACGGGCCCGCATCCTCGGCGACCGGCTTCGCCTCCTCCTTGCACGCTGAAAGCGCGAACAAGAGGAAGAGCGCGGTCCTCACGCCTCGCTCTCCGTCTCGGTGGTCGGAGAGAGCATGCCGTGGATCAGCTTCACGCGGCGTGCGAGGTCGTCGCCCTTGCGCTGCCCCAGATATTCGGTGGCCTGAAACAACACGAAGAACATCAGCTCCGAGAGCGCGTCGGAGATCTCCTGGACACCGAGGCCGCTGGAGGTCGCCGGGCCGAGGAGCGAGGCCTCGTCGATCGTCCCGTCGGGATAGAGCGCGACGTGCGCCAGCACTTCGGTCTCGGTGTTCTCGGGATCTCGGAGGAAGCTCTGCACCGAGTCCGCCAGCGCGTGGATCTGGCCCGCGCGCTTCATCTCGGCATACATCTCCTTGAGGCCCATCGAGTAGATGTTGATGACCTCGTGGGCCTCCGCCTGCGAGAGGGTGGCGCGGCGGGGGATGGGGCCGCTGCCTGAGGTCTGGGCCAGCTCGACCAGCTTCGCCTTCAGGAGGTGATGCACCAAGCGGGTGGCCTCGAACTCCCCGAGCCCGAGCTGCCGCATGACCTCGTGGATCGTCAGCGGCGAGGTGAGCTGCGTGAGGAGGGCGCTGGCGTGGCTCCGCACGCCCTTGTCGATCTTGGAGATCAGGTCCGCCTCGGCTTCAGGCGCGAGGCCGCGCACCCGATGGACCAGCGCATCGGCGGATCGAATCTTCTGCCGGTAGTGGCGCATCTCGTCGAGGCGGCGGAGCGCGTCGACCAGGAGCCCCTGGGTCGAAAGATGGATCTGCGAATCGGCGAGCACCTCGGAGGAGAGCCGCGCGAAGAACCACATGCCGCTCTCGCTCGACAGCATGCGGTTGAAGATCTCCGTCAACTGGGCTTGCACCATGCTCCACAGCTCGTGCGATGCGAGGTAGCCCCGCTCGACGCAGGCCTGACCCAGCTTGCGGGCGCCGTCGGCGATCGCGACCTGGAGCTGGTCGCGCGTGATCTTGCCGCGGCGAAGGAGGAACTCGCCCAGGCGATCCTCGGGCGAGGTGGAGGCCGCCCAGACAACGTCGCCGTTGTAGAAGAAGACCGAGCGCTCCACGTCCTCGGGGGTGGCGACCGTCAGCGCGCCGGTGGCGGCGGCCTGGGCGAAGAAGCCGATGATGTCGATGAGCGACAGGCCGGTCTCGCTGATCGTGCCGGCGGCGACCACCTCTCGCGCGCGGCTCTTGGTCAGGCTCGCGGTCGGCCCCAGCGAGCGAAAGACCGCCCAGCCCGGACCCGTCGGGAGGACCTCGGCCTGCTTGAGCCGCTCTCGCAGGATCTCGCGGGTGGCCTGGGCGGGCGCGCGCAGGCGCCCGTCCGCCGTGAGCTCCACCATCAAACGTGTGTCGTCGGTGAGTCGCTCGAGGTCGTCGGTCATCGCCTCGAGGACTTCATCTCCTCCGCTCAAGCGCGCGCCTCACAGCTTCTTGTCCAGCGTGATCTTGACGTCGGTCGAGCCGGCCTTGATCCCCGACGCCGGCGATCCGTTCATCAGGTCGCCCGGTGCCTTGGTCATGGCATTGCCATCCTGATCGAGGCGCACGTAGAGATCGAACGGACCCACGAACGGGATCCCGGGCATCATCACGTCGGATGCGGCGATCTGGAACGAGGCGGGAAACTTCGGATTGTCGATCTTCCGCACGGCCAGCGGCGGCCCTTGATTCGGCATCCCTTGGTTCCGAACCACGATGAAGAGCGTTCCGCCGGAGGCGCTGCCCTGGAGGCTCGGGTCCACCACGATCTCGCCCTTGATCGGATCGCCGCTCGGCATCGCCGGATCCGCGGAGGGCGGCGGCGGTTGCCCCATCGCCGGCGGCGGCCCGCCTGCGAACGGGCTCATCTCCTTCGGCTTGCCTTTGTTCACCACGTACATCGCCACGCCCATCACCGCGATCACCGCGATGAACAGGGCCGCGTTCGCGGACATGTTGGACGTCGGCTTCTTCGCCGGCAGCTTCGCCTTCTCGCTGTCGAGCAGGTCGCGCTTCGCCTTCTTGTCGTGCGACTTCGCGACGCTCGGCGTCGCGCCGTTCTTGGGCGCGTCCGCGCGCGCGCCGACCAGCTTGGTGCCGCAGCTCGGGCAGAACTTCGAATCGGGATCGACATCCACCTCACATTTCGGGCACTTGGGCGGGGGTGCGATCGACGCGCCGCACGCCTTACAGAATTGGGCCATGGGCAGATTGGGCGTCGAGCACTCCGTACAGCTCCGCGCGCCTGTCTGGGTCCCCTGGGATGCCTCCATGGGGCGAATCTAGCTCAGGAATCGGCGCCAGGAAATCAATCGCTGGAACGGAGGTGCCAGTGACCGACCCGGGCCTTGTCCCGCAAAGCTCCTCTGGCGCGATTACCACGTCCCCATTGGAGGCCAATGACCTTGGTACATGTGTTCGAGCAATCCCTTGGGGCCCAAATGTACGGTTATACTCATGACAGCAACCCATTGGGGCTCAACGTGTTGCAGGACATTCTCAAATAAAATGCTTGGCGCTCACTGTGGAGCGCTCGAAAAGGGGATCGGATCCTTGGGGCTCAGGGTCTTCAGGCCCACGCGTTTTGCAAACGGCTGGCGCGCACTCGGGATCGTTTGTGGAAAAAGAACACGCCCGCGTGCGACTTGGACACCCGCGCGACTGACCGATGCAGAAACGTCGTGCTGATTCGAGCCCTTGAGAGGCAGCGCCGCTTTTGTGACCCTTTTCCTTTGACGCCCGATCCGGCGGATCGGACCTTCGATCCTGCGAGCGACGCGGGGACGATCTTCGCGTTGAGCCCGCCGGCGGTCGGCGGAGTGACCCGGGGCCCTCCGGGTCAATCCGCTGCGTCGGGGGCAGAGAACCTCAAGAGGGATGTCGGACCGAGAGCGGAAAGACGCACCACGCGGTCTGTCGAGACTTCGGGGCGCAGTGGGTGAGGCTCACCGAGGACCGGGGACGGGATTCGCGGCGATCGACGCGGGGACAGCGCTCCGAAACGGCGAGGTGATCCACGAAGCGTGTGGGAGGAGGCCTGAGGCCACTGCCGCGTATTGGAACAAACCCTGTAGAGGCGGTGCCTGGGAGCGAGCGACGATCGGGCGGACCGAGGGGTGCCGGGAGGGCGCTGCGTTGGTTGCCAAGTCGCACGGAGATCCGACGCGAGGAGGTAGCGGTGGAGGTCCGCGCCCCTTCTTCCGTTCGATCGTCGAACGCTCATTCAACCCCATGAGAGGTGGTCGTGCCGGTCCAGAAGCCGGCACCGGCCGGTTCGGGCGGGCGCTGAAGAGGGCGGAGGAACGCCTCCGCAACCTCACGAGCGCCAGGCGCGATGGGTCCGCGCGCGCCCGATCCGGTGGGATCTCTGAAGGGGAGAGGCGGAGCCCGTGACCGCGTCGCTCGCACGTTTGTAACCGAGCAGGTATGGATGGCCGGGGTGAGGCCGCTCTGCATCGCGCTTCTCCTCACGGCCGGCTGTCCGGACTCGACCCCGCCGTCGACCCCGCCGCCCCAGCCGCAAACGCCGTCGCTCTCTCCGGCCGAGAAGGCCGACACGCGCTTCATGAAGATCCGAGCGCTCCTCCAGGAGAAGCCGGAGTCGCGACGGCGCGCGGTCGAGCTCTTCCCGCTGGTGAAGCCGATCTGTGAGGACGAGAGCGAGCGCGCCGCCTTCATCGCGACGGCGAAGTGGTCGGCCTCCTTCTCCAGCACCGAGGTCTACGAGACGAAGACGCTGGCGGGCGACGTCATCGAGCACGTCGCCACCACCTGCTTTCGCGACCACCCGAAGGAGACCTTCGCGCTGCTCGACGAAGCGAAGGCCGCCATCCCCGACATGGTTCGGTTCGACCTGATCCGCGCCCGGTTGGCGGCCACCTCGGGCGACTTCGAGACCGCGCTCGCCTCCGCGCAGGTGGCCCGGGCGGCGGGCTCGATCCACGCGCTGGCGCTGACCGCAAACATCCAGGCCCAGCTCGCGCGGAACCGAGCGGTCGGCTACCGGCCGGGAATGCTCGACGAGGCAATCGCGACGGTCGGCGCCGAGCCCGACAACACCTGGCCGCTCGTCAATCTGGCCGCCGTCCTCTCCACGCGCGCGCGCCTCCTCACCGAGCGCGCCGTCTGGGAGAACGGCGACGACGCGAAGAAGACGTTGCTCCTCGCCGACGCCGCCTACGAGCGGCTCAGTCACTCACCGTTCATCGAGAACATCCGCACGCGGGCGCAGGACGTGCTGTGTTTCAACGCGATCGAGGGCGGGCTCCCGCCGCTGCCCTGCAAGCGGGCGGCGGAGGCGGAGCACCACCTGGGGGCGGCCTTCGCTGCCGGGATCGAGCTCGGCGAGGGCTTCGATCAGAAGCGCTTCTCCGCGATCGAGCAGGCCGCCCGGCGGATCGAGGAGATGCCGCCGAAGCGCGTGGTGGTGATCGTCGCGCGCGGGGACGAGTCGGAGCTCATCGAGTGGGCCCGCCCGGCGGCGCGGTACCTCGGCCGCATCGCCGTCCGGAGGCCGCGCGTGATCGCGGTCGATCGGACCGAGAGCGATCGGGCCCACGCGCTCTTCCAGCGGATCTTGGCGCTGGCTGGGATCGAGCCGGAGGTGCGCATCGAGGCCGACTCCACGTTCGCCATGCCGTGCCTGACGGCCGTGATCGCGAAGCGGAAGACGCCGCAAGCCTGCCCGCTGGAGGCGGCGCAGGTGTCGAAGCTGGGGAGGATGACCGACTTCGGGGTGGCCGTGCTGATCGGGCGCGACCTCGACGCGGAGATCGACGATCTCCACCTCTACCAGCTCGAGGCCGTCCTGCTGTCGTTCCGGCAATCGCGCATGGAGAAGGGGATCGACGCTTGGCTGAAGAGCGTCTCAGACGTGTTGATCACCGGGCGCTGAGCGCTGCCCTCCTGCTGGTCGCGCTCAACTCCGCCGCGCCGGCGCGCGCGCAGGGCCGGCCGCCTCGGGAGCGCGGAGTGGCGCTCGGCCTGTTCTCCGCGGACCCGCAGTACCGCTATCGAATGTTGCTCGAGGAGATCCGCGGGCTCGGCGCCACGCACGTCACGATCGACTGGGTCTGGTGGCAGGATACGATCCGCGAGAACGAGGTCCGTCCGGTGGCCGGCTGGTCCGCCACCGACGCGCAGATCCTCGATGCCATTCGCGCGGCCAAGGCGCTCGGCCTGCACGTGACGGCGTTCCCGATCCTGCGCCTCGTCCACAGCAAGGCCGGCGAGTGGCGTGGGCGCATCGATCCGAAGGACCTGGATCGGTGGTGGGACAGCTATGCGCAGTTCATCCTGCACGCGACGGAGCTCTCGGTCCGCGCCGGGGCCGACCGGATCTCGATCGGCAGCGAGCTGCTCTCGCGTGAGAGCGAGCGCGATCGCTGGAAGGCGCTGATCGACCGTGTGCGCATCACAGCCCCCGAGATGGAGGTGATGTACAGCGCGAACTGGGATCACTTCGAGGCGGTCAGCTTCTGGGACCTGGTCGACGTCGTCGGCATGACCGCCTACTGGGAGCTCACGCGGGACCTCGACGCCAGCACCCGGGATCTCACAGTGGCCTGGGAGAACGTGAAGCCCTCGGTGCTCGCCTTCTCCCGGAGGCTCGAGAGGCCGCTCGTGTTCACCGAGATTGGCTACCCGAGCCTGGACGGGGGCGCGGCGTGGCCCTGGGACGAGACCCGGAAGGCGCGGGTCGATCAGGAGGAGCAGCGCCGCGCGTACCTTGCCTTCACGCGCGCGTGGTCCGACACCGCTGCGCTCGCGGGCGTGTATTTCTGGAACTGGTTCGGAGCGGGCGGGCCCGAGGACACCAACTACACACCGCGCCGCAAGCCCGCGGAGAGCGTGATCCGCGATTGGTACGGATCGCCGAAGTAGCATAGGTTTCGCGGGTGTCGGAGCGGCGCATCATCCGGGGAGCGTCGGTGGTCGCGCTCGACGGCCGGCGCACGGTTCGCAAGACTGACCTTCTCATCGAGGAGGGCAAGATCGCGGCGACCGGCGGCGTCGACAGCGCCGAGGCCCTCCTGACCGACGTGCGCGGCGTGGTCATCCCCGGGCTGGTGCAAGCGACCTTGCACCTCACCGACGCGCTGCTCGACCAAGGTTTCGTCGCCAGCGTCGACCCTCGGGTGTTCGAGCGGATCCAGGTGCCGGCTTGGCGGGCCTCGATAGGAGAGGAGGCGCTCCGGGTCTGTACAGCCGCCGGGATCTCGCGCGCATTGGCCCGCGGCGTCACCGCGTTCGCGGACGCTTCGGTGATCCATCGGGGGATCGCGGTCGAGGCCGCGCGCGCCTATGGGGTCCGCTTCGTCTTGTGCGTCGACGCCCACCGTCCCCACTTCGAGCGGGAGCTGGAGCTGCTGGCGCAGACGAACGCCGACGACGCGATCCGACCCGGGCTCTCCGTCGACGCGGCGGCGGCCTCGACGCGCCTCCTCCGGCGGGTCGGCCACGCCGCGGAGGCCTGCGCGTCGCCGATCTTGGCCCGAGGCGGCGGCTTGACCGGGGCCCGCTCCGCGGTGGCCAAGCTGCGGAGGGCGGGCGCGCTCGGTGCACGGCTGATGCTCCACGGCGCTCGCGATCTCGACGCCTACTGCGCTCACGCCCTCGGCGACGCGCGCGCCACGCTCGCCCTCAGCCCCGGCGACGACCTCTTGATCGGCGCACCGCCCCCGCCGATGGACCTCCTGCTCGAGCATCGCGTTCGGGTCGCGATCGGCTCCGGCGGCAACGCCTCCCGCCTCGGCTTCGATCCGTTCGCCGAGGCGCGCCTCCTCCTGCGCTTCCTCGAGGGCCGCGTCGAGCAGCCCGCCACCTACGCCCTCGACGCCATCGGGCCGAACGGCGCCATGGGCCTCGGCATCCCGGTCGGCTCAATCGAGGCCGGCAAGTCGGCCAATCTGGTCCTCCTCGACGTCGAGGCCGAGCCCCAGGAGCCCTACGAGGAAGTGGCGCGCCGGATCCTCGAGCAGGGCGGCCCGGCCACCGTGCGAACCGTCTGGATCGCCGGCCGCGTGGTCGCCTCCGAGGGACGCCCGCGCCTGGCCAATCCTCCGGACGGCGACGAGGAGGCCCAGCTCCGCGCCGCACTCTTGCCCCGCGTGAAGGCCGAGGAGGAGCGACGACAGGTCCGCCGCGCGCTGGGATCGACGACGCGCGCGCTCTGGCGAGCGCGCGGTTGGCGGATCTAGGAGACTTGCTCCCGCTGGGGCTCGCAGTTTTCAGGTGCGAGCCGACCACCCGGCGAATCACGGGGGCTCCGCAGACTTCGGCGCGGGGGCCTCAGCGGACCGCCACGGCTTCGAAGATGTCGAGGATCTTCGGCGATGTCTGATAGAGATCGAGCTCGTACTTCGGGTTGATGGCGAGGAATCTTTCGGAAGGTCGACTTGCTCGACGGGTAGTCGCCGAGGGCAATCTGGGCGAACGCGAGCACGCGCAGGAGCTCGATCCGGCTCTGGTCCCGGGCACCGTCGGCGTCGAGGAATGCCTTCTCGGCTGCGCCGGCGGCGGCCTGGTACTCGCCGTCGCCGTAGAGGCGCTCGGCGCGCTCGAGCTCCTCGCCGAGCTTCTTCGCCGAAACCTTCGAGCGGGCCTTGGGGGCGGTGTGGCGGGGCGCGGCGCGCGGTGGGGGCGCGCGCGGCTCCGGGGAGCGCGGCGGGGGGGCCTCCGCGATCGCCTTCTTGATGGAGAACGGCTCGCGGGCGTGGAGCGCCACGGTGTTGCGGGAGAAGTCGGATGTGTCGAGCGGGACGCGGATGGCGGCGCCGATGCGGATCGCCTCCGTCTCGAGCTTGTTATAGAGCATCAAGAGCCGGAATCCGACGGGGACCAGCGTCGCGATAGTAGAGGTTCGCGATCGAGTCGAGCGTCTCGCCGCGCTTGGCGATGTGCTTGAGCGACTGCACCACCTTGAAGCGCTTGCCCGCGCGGGGGAGCTTGCGATCGCGCCCTCGGAGGTTGTGGAGCTCGGCGAGGTATTCGGCGCGGCCGGGATCGTTGAGGTGCTCGGCGGCGAACTCGGCGAGCGACTGGTTCCGCTTGAGCGGCACCAGCTCGTAGGTGGGGATGATGATGGTCGTGCCCTCGCGCAGCGGCTCGGGACGGCGATTGAACATCCGGAGGTGCCGCTCGAGGTAACGGTGGCCGTAGTAGTGATCCGCGATGTCGGCGTACGTCTCGCCGGCGTCGGTCACTCGATGAAGGATGCCCTGGGTGTCGACGGGGGGCGCGGAGACCAGGATGGAGAGCGCGATGGCACAGCTAAGGTGCATCGTCCTCCCGCTCCGGCACGAGCGCCTGCTTGAGGAGCTGGGTCTTTCCGCTCTCCACCACGATCACGCGATCCACCGCTTGAAAGTACGGATTCCGGAATCCGATCGTATGCTCACCGGGCGGAAGCGCAATCGGGGTTGCGAAGGGGGTGTAGTCGTAGAACTTGCCGTCGATGAACACCCGGGCCCAGGGGCTGACGACGATGCGCACAAAGCCTTCGTTGCCGGTGAGCGCGCGCGGTTCCTGCGCCGGGCGTCCGCGCTTGGGTCCGTCGGCCTGGGGGTCGTCGGCCTCGCCCGGAGGCGGCAGGAGCGGATCGGCGACGTGATGGATCGGGGGATCGTCGCTTCCGGCGCTCACCAGGGGCACCATCACCGGCGCGTCGTCGGGGAGCTCCCGGCCGAAGGGCGCGAAGGCCGCCAGCAGCATGGCGACCAGGATCACACCCAGCGCCACCGCGTGGGCGACGCCCACGGGGCGGAGGAGGCGCTCAGCGGGTGGCAGCGGGATGCCCTCGTCGCGGCGCCGGAGCGAGGCGTCGCGGAGGAGCTCGGCGTCGACGAAGTTCGAAGCCTGGGCGTCGGTGATGAAGCTCCGGTTGCGGAGGAAGAGGACCAGACGTCCGCGCGGGTCGACCGGCAGCACGCGCGAGAGGTACAGCTCCAGATCGCGGCGGAGCTCGTAGGTGGTCGGGTAGCGGGCCGCCGGATTCTTCTCCAGACAGCGCTCGATGACCCGGGCGAGCTCGGGCGGGACACCCGGCGCCACCTGCTCGAGCGGCGGATAGGCCTCATCGAGCACCTTCACAGTGACCGAGCGACCCTCTTCCTCGGTCCAAGGCTTGCTCCCCGCGATCATCTCGTAGAGCACGATCCCAACCGCGAAGATGTCGGTGCGGAAGTCGATCCGATCGCCGCGGATCTGCTCGGGCGCCATGTACGCGGGGGTGCCAACGGCGAGGCCGACCTGCGTGAGCTCGCTCTTCCCGGGGTCGCGCGCGATCCCGAAGTCCATCACCTTCACCTCGCCCTTCCTCGAGATGAGGATGTTGGATGGCTTGATGTCGCGGTGGACGATCCCGCCGAAGTGCGCGTACTCGAGCCCCTCCGCGACGCCGACCGCGATCAGCGCGGCGATCTCGGGCGGTACGCGATCGGTCTCGGCGAGCACGTCGAACAGATCGATCCCGTCGACGTACTCCATGACGATGTAGGCGCTCTCCTCGTCGCGGAGGTAGTCGTAGACGTGCACGATGTTCCCGTGCTGCAGCGTGGCGAGGCTCTGGGCCTCCCGCTCGAAGCGGGTCGAGATCTGACGGTCGTGCACGTACTCCGAGCGCAGCTCCTTGATCGCGACGAGGCGATCGAGCGAGGGTTGCACGGCCTTGAAGACGACGGCCATCCCGCCCGATCCGAGCTCCTCGAGGATCTGATACGGCCCTACGCGTCGTTCGGTGACCGGCGGCGCCCGGACCGTGGCGAGCCCGGGATCGCTCGTCCCCTCGGCAAGCATTGCGGGCTGGAGGCCGCTCCGCGTGTTCACGGTCTCCGGGCCCACGCCCTTCGCGCTCGCGGCGCGCGCTTCCGCGAGGAGACCGCCGAACGGATTCTCGCGGGGATCTCCTCCCGATCGGATCGTCTGATCGTCGATCGTGTCCCCACCCAAAGGCGCGCTGATGCGGGCTCCGGGCGGCGGCCGTTCGGTCGGAACGCCGGAGGGCTCGCGATCCTCGTCGTCGCGCTCCGACCCGGACACCGCGCCACCCTACTTTTCGATCCGGGCCGACGGCAAGCCCTCAGCCGCGCGCTTCGCCTGCGCGCGCGTGACGTTCTTGTCGCCCATGACGCAGAGTGTTACGTTTTTGGTTGCGTAGGCGCTTCTCGATGCTTCGCCTCAACGACATCATCGAAAAAGTCCATTCGTACCACCCGAATGCGGACATCGATCTGATCAAGAAGGCGTACGTCTACTCCGCGAAGGCCCACCAAGGTCAGGTCCGGAAATCCGGTGAGCCGTACCTCGTCCACCCGCTCGAGGTCTGCGGGCTGCTCGCCGACATGCGGCTCGATGAGTTCTGCATCTGTGCCGGGATCCTGCACGACACCGTCGAGGACACGACCACCACCGTCCAGGAGCTCGAGTCGCTCTTCGGGAAGCAGGTCGCCGAGATCGTCGACGGCGTAACCAAGCTGTCCAACATTCCCTACAACACCGCCTACGAGAAGCACGCAGAGAACTTCCGCCGGATGCTCGTCGCGATGGCGAAGGACATCCGCGTCATCCTGGTGAAGCTCGCGGATCGCCTTCACAACATGCGGACCCTGGAGCACATGGCGGCCCACAAGCAGGAGCGGATCGCCAAGGAGACGCTCGAGATCTACGCGCCGCTGGCCAACCGTCTCGGCATCTACTGGATGAAGGCGTCGCTCGAGGATCTCTGTCTCAAGTACCTCCATCCCAAGGACTGGGAGGACATCGACCAGAAGCTGCGCCAGAACGCGAAGGTCCACGAGGGCTGGATCGAGGAGATCCGCGCCGTTTTGCAGAAGAAGATGGAGGAAGGCGGTGTTCCCTGCCAAGTGCAGGGGCGCATCAAACACGTCTACTCCATCTGGAGAAAGCTCAAGTCGCAGGGCATCGAGTTCGATCAGGTCCACGACATCATCGCGTTCCGGCTCATCACCGACAACATCGCCCACTGCTATCAGGCCCTCGGCATCTGCCACGCAGCCTGGCGTCCGGTGCCGGGTCGGTTCAAGGACCTGGTCGCGATGCCCAAGCCGAACGGCTACAAATCGCTGCACACCACGGTGATCGGTCCCGACGTCCAGCGCGTCGAGATCCAGATCCGTACCCGCGACATGCACGAGGTCGCCGAGTTCGGGATCGCGGCGCACTGGGCCTACAAGGAGGGGAAGCCGGACACGAAGGACGATCAGTTCGGGTGGCTGCGCCAGCTGATGGAGTGGCAGAAGGAGCTGACCGATCCGACCGACTTCATCGCCACCGTCAAGGTCGACCTCTTCAGCGACGAGGTCTACGTCTTCACTCCCAAGGGTGAGGTGCGCGAGCTCAAGCGCGGCTCGACCCCGATCGACTTCGCGTACCTGATCCACACCGAGATCGGACACCACTGCGTCGGCGCCCGCGTGAACGGCCGCATCGTGCCGCTGCGCTACCGGCTGAAGAACGGCGACACGGTCGAGATCATGACCTCGCCGACGCAGCGGCCGAACAAGGACTGGCTCAACTTCGTCCAGACCGCCCGGGCGCGGGCGCGGATCAACGCCTATCTCCGCAAGGAGCAGCGGCGGCGCGCGATCGGCCTGGGCAAGGAGATCCTCGATCGCGAGTTCAAGCGCTACGGCAAGTCGCTCCAGAAGCTGCTCAAGAACGGCGAGCTGGAGCGGGCCGCCTCGCACAGCAAGTACTCGAAGGTCGACGACATGCTGGCGGCCGTCGGCTACGGCAAGCTGCGCGCGACCGACCTGGTCCAGCGCGTCCTCCCCAAGGAGCTCATCGACAAGGGCCCCAAGGAGGAGACCAAGCCGAAGACGCGCCTCGGCCAGCTCATCGAGGCCGTCGCCAAGAAGAGCAAGTCGGGCGTGACGGTGCAGGGCATCGACGAGATGCTGGTGCGCTTCGCCAAGTGCTGCAGCCCGGTGCCGGGCGATCCGATCGTCGGCTTCGTGACGCGCGGCCGCGGGATCACCGTACACGCGATGAACTGCCCCAAGGCGCTGCAGCTCGATCTCGAGCGCAAGGTCGAGGTGAACTGGGACAGCAAGGCGACCGTCCCGCGCTCGGTTCAGCTCAAGGTCATCACCGACGACAAGCCCGGGATCCTCGCCACCATGTCGCAGGCCTTCAGCGGCGCCGGCGTCAACATCCTCAACGCGAATTGTCGCGCGCGGAAGGACAGCCGCGCGGTGAACATGTTCATGGTCTCGATCAAGGACACGCAGCAGCTGCGGACCGTGATGAAGGCGATCGAGAACCTGGCGGGCGTGCACTCGGTCGAGCGCGTGGGCGCTTAGTTTAGAGCCGGTCCAGAAACCGTTCCGTTCGCAGTTTGCTGTTTCGTCGTTCTGTCATCACGACCATCCGTGAGCACGTGACGCTTCACGCCTCGCTTGGCTCGATCCGTCGGGTTCGGACCGGTCAGGTCCCCCCTTTTGGAGCCTTGACGATCGCGCTGTCGAGTGAAGTCCACTTCCACTGTATGCCGCGCCTCCTGTCGTAGTACCGCAGCAGCTCAGCGAAGATCCCGGTGAAGATCCCTGCTGCGCACCATGCCGCGAATCGACTGTGGCACGTCGAACCGGAGCTGAACTCGCGCGGCAGGGCCTTCCACTGGCACCCTGTCCGAAGGCGATAGACGATACCTGCCATCACGACGCGGAACGGTCCGGAGGTTTTCGGACCGGCTCTTAGCAGCTCGTTACCGGACCGCGATGGCGTCGATCTCGAAGGCGGCCCCCGCCGGGAGCGCGGCCACCGCCACCGTCGAGCGAGCCGGCTTCACCCCGCGGCTGAAGAAGCCGGCGTAGATCTCGTTCATCTTCGTGAAGTCGGCCATGTTGGTGAGGTAGACGGTGGTGCGGACCACGTCCTGCTCCGAGAGGCCTGCGGCGCCCAGCACCGCGCGCAGGTTCTCGAAGGCACAGCGCACCTGGGCCTCGATCCCGCCGTCCACCAGCTTCATCGTGCTCGGGTCGAGCCCGACCTGGCCCGACAAAAACACCATCTCCTTGTGCTCGGTCGAGACGGCCTGGGAATAGGGGCCGATCGCTCTGGGGGCGCTGTGGCTGGTGATCTGACGCTTCGACATGGCGCGCGTATATCACACCCGTGCGGCGAGGATCTTGGGTCGCTTCGCACCGGTCACCAGCGCGTCGACCTCGTCGGCGGCCTGCAGCGCCGAGAGGTAAGCGCCCTCGATCCCGAGCCCGGGCAGGACGGCCGGCCCGGCGAGGAAGACGTTCTTGAGCGCCGTCTTCGTGGGCACGCCCGCGATGCCGGCGGTGGGATCGAGGTCGTGCTGGTAGAGCGGATGATCGATCTCGAGGCGCACCGTCTCCGGATGGCCCGCGTCGAGAAACGGGATCACGCGGCTCACGCGGGCGCGCACCACCAGGTCCAGGGTCTCGTGGCGCTGGGCGTGGGCGAGGGCCGTCGACACCGGATGGAGCGCGATCAGCCGCACCCGCAGCTTGGTCACCGGCTCGACGGTGAGCCAGATCGGACGGTCCTCGCCCTCCGGATCGTTGTCGTCGAAGCGGGAGCGATCCTTTCTTCCATTCAGTAGAATCGCGTGCGACGCCAGGCCCGGCGGGATCACCTCGACGTCGGCCTCGATCCCGAGCGCCTGCAGGCGCCCGCGCGGCTTCGCCGACTGGAGCAGCAGCGCCAGCTCCTTCTTCTTCGGCGTGAACGCATCCAGCCCCGAGAGATCGCTGGAGGCGTCGATCAGGTAGTCGGCCGTGACGGTGTCGCGACGCCCGGTCAGCCGCACCTCGAGCTTCTTGCCCTCGGGCGAGACCGACTCGACCGCGGCGCGCTCCACCGTGAAGCCCTTCCGCTCCGCCAGATCGAGGAACACCTGTCGGAGCGGCCGCCCATCCTCGAAGCGGGAGAGCCCGCGCAGGAAGCGGCCCATCACGCGGGAGAAGCGGGCGACCGTCGCCTGGTCGGGACGGCGGCAGTCGAGGTGCGAGAGGAACGGCATCGGCGCGAGCAGCAGCTCCGAGATCGGGCTGTCGTCCCCGGGCGGGAGGAGGCCGCTGCCCTCGAGGCTCTGCGTGACCTCGGGGTGCTTGCGGGCGGCGGCCGAGAACGTACGGCGCGCGAAGAAGCCGGCCGGCGGGATCTCGCCCGCCTGGGCCAGGAAGTCGCCGGCACCCTGCTCGGCGGCGTCGAGGGCACCGAACACGTTGCTCAGGGCTTCGGTATGGTTCGTCAGCCAGCGGCTCACCTCCCTGGTCAGCGCGCTGCGGTTCGCGCGGAGGTCGAGGCGGGCCTCGGGGAAGATCACCTGAAGGAGCGGAGCCAGCGCGACCGCCTTGATCTTGAGGTCCTCGCGCACCGACAGCTCGGAGTGCACCAGGGCCATCGCGACCGAGCCTTCCTCGGACGGGATCAGATCGAAGAGATCGCGCTCGAGGCTGTTGAGCTCGCCCTGATCGATCAGGAGACCGCGCAGGCCGCGCTTGGCCAACAGCGCCGCCGCGAGCGTCGCCGCCAGCCCGCCACCCACCACGATCGCCGAGTAGTGCTTCGACACTTGGGGACCTCAGAAGCCCGGGCACTCGAGCGCCGCGCCCGGCGTCTTCAGCCCCGACAGGGTTGCACGCCCGGCCGCGTCCACGTGGAGCCGGCCCTCGGCCAGCGCCCGGACCACGCCGGGGAGCAGGCGGTGCTCCTCCTCGAGGATCCGCCGGCGGAGGGTGTCGAGGTCGTCGGTCGGCAGCACCGGAACTGCTGCTTGCGCCAGGATCGGTCCGGTGTCCACGCCCAGGTCGACGAGATGCACGGTGCACCCCGCGATCTTGACCCCGGCCTCGAGGGCCTGCTGCTGGGCGTTGACGCCGGGAAAGGCGGGGAGAAGGGCCGGGTGGACGTTGACCACGCGCCCGGCGAAGGGCTCGAGGAGGGTCCGGGTCACGACCCGCATGAAGCCGGCGAACACCACCCACTCGGCGCCGGCGCTCCGGAGCGCGTCGAGGACCGCCTGATCGAAGGCCTCGCGCGTGGAAAAGCGGCGGTGGTCGATCACCACGGACGGGACGTTCGCCGCGGCCGCCCGGGCCAGCGCCCCCACGCCCGGCTTGTTCACGATCAAGCGGACGATCCGGGCCGGGCCGAGCTCGGCGTCGAGCAACGCCTGGAAGTTGGTGCCGGTGCCCGACGCGAGCACCGCGATCGGTACCGTGCGCTCAGACAAAGCGGACCTGCTCCTCGTCGCCTTCGCGGGCGCGGATCGTCCCGATGATCGCGGCGCGCTCGCCCGCCTCCTCGACGGCGCGCACCGCGTCGACGGCATGCTCGGGCGGGACGATCGCGATCAGGCCGATGCCCATGTTGAAGGTGCGGAGCATCTCGGCATCATCGACCCCGCCGGCGCGCTGCACGAGGCCGAAGATCGGCGGCGCGCTCCAGGCGCTCCGATCGATCTCGGCAGTGGCGTCGCCAGGCATGACTCGGGGAAGGTTGCCCTCGATCCCGCCGCCGGTGATGTGCGCCAGCGCCTTGACGCCCGCGGTGATCGCCGCGCGCGCGACGTCGACGTAGATCGCGGTGGGCTCCAGCATGGCGTCGCCGACGGTCGTGCCGAGCTCTGGGACGGCCTCGTCGAGACGATGCCCACCGCGCTCGAGCACCGCCTTACGGGCGAGCGAGTAGCCGTTGCTGTGCAGACCGCGCGAGATGACACCGACGCAGCGATCGCCGGGCCGCACCGAGTTGGCTCCGTCCAGGATCGAGGCGCGCTCCACCACGCCCACCGCGAAGCCCGCCAGATCGTACTCGCCCTTCGCGTACAACCCGGGGAGCTCGGCGGTCTCTCCGCCGACGAGCGCGCAGCGGGCACGCCGGCAGCCCTCGGCGATCCCGCGGACGACATCGGCCGCGACGCCCGCGTCGAGCTGGCCGGTCCCGAAGTAGTCGAGGAAGAAGAGCGGAGTGGCGCCGGTGGTGATCACGTCGTTCACGCACATCGCGACCAGGTCGATCCCGACGGTGTCGTGACGGTTCATCTCGAAGGCCAGCTTGAGCTTGGTGCCCACGCCGTCGGTGCCCGAGACGAGCACGGGATCGCGGAGGCCCGGGAGCCCGTCGGCGAGGGAGAACAGCGACGCGAAGCCCCCGATCCCGGCGAGGACACCGGGCCCGTGGGTGGTGCGGGCGATGCGCCCAATCTGCTCGACGAGACGATCCGCCTCGTCGATGTCGACACCCGATGCCTTGTACGTCAGACCGGAGCCGGTCACGGCGCCTCAGTCGATCATCGGTGGAGCACGGTCAAGCCGTTCCCCGGTCGTTCGCCGCCACCCAGCTGAGAAAGCGCAGCCGCTCGACCAGCTCCTTGAGCGCGATCCGCACGACCTCGTGCGCGTCATCGGTCTTGGTCAGCGCCATGGCCTCCTCGAGCAACGCGCGCTCCTCGGTCGAAAGGCCGACGGTCAATCGACCGCTCTCTCGCTCGTGGAAGCGCTCGCTGCTTCGGTCGCCGGTCTCTCGATCCACCCAGGTCACGTCCTCCATCCCTGCAGCCCTCATCCCCCGAGAAGGTGTTCGAAGTAGGATATCGGATCGTTTTGTGTCAAGGCGCACACGTGCTAAGCCCTCGAACGCGTTGGCGAGGCGGCACATCCCGAGGTTGGACGTCAACCCGGTCCATCCCGAGCCCCACAAGATCCGACAGGCCGCCGCGCTCCTGGAGGCGGGCCGCGTCGTGGTGTATCCAACGGACACCATCTATGCGCTCGGGGCTGACATGCACTCGCGCACCGCGATCGACCGGCTGTACCAGCTCCGCCGCCTCGATCCCCACAAGCCGCTCTCCCTGATCTGCGGCGGGATCGCTGAGGTCGGACGGTACGCCGTGATCTCCAACGACTGCTTCCGCTTCATGAAGCGACGGCTTCCCGGGCCGTACACGCTGGTGCTGAGGGCGACGCCCGAGGCGCCCCGGATGGGCAAGTCGAAGCGCCGCGCGATCGGCTTGCGCGTCCCCGACAGCCCGGTGGCGACTGCGCTGGTCCAGGCGCTCGGGCGACCGCTGGTCTCGACCTCGGCGATCTTCGACGGCGACGCGCCCTCGGATCCGATCGTGCTGGCCGAGACGCTCGATCCACAGATCGTCGGCCTCGTCCTCGACGCCGGTCTCTTGTTTGGTGTGCCATCGACCGTGATCGACTGGACCGAAGAGGAGCCCGAGATCGTGCGCGAGGGCGCGGGCGACGTGTCTGACCTCGCGCCTCCATGATACCGTCCCCCAGCGTGCTCGAAGTGCCCGAGGAAGGCCTCCCGAGCGACTTCGGGAAGTATCGGCTCGACAAGCGCATCGCGACCGGCGGCATGGCCGAGATCTTTCTGGCCCATCGGAAGGACCAGGAGAGCGAGCCGCTGGTCATCAAGCGGATCCTGCCGCACCTGGTGAAGACCAGCGAGTTCGTCTCGATGCTCCTGGACGAGGCGCGGATCGCGGCCCAGCTCAAACACCCCAACATCGTCGAGATCTTCGACGTCGGTCAGATCGACGGCGCGTACTACATCGCGATGGAATACGTGCACGGCGAGGACATCCGCCGGATCTACAACCGCGCGTACAAGCTCCAGCGCTCGCTGCCGCTGTCGCACTCGATCACCGTCATCGCCGACGCCGCCAAGGGCCTCGGCTTCGCGCACAAGCTCACCGACACCATCACCGGTCGGCCGACCGGCGTGGTCCATCGCGATGTCTCGCCGCAGAACATCCTGGTGACCTACGAGGGCGGCGTGAAGGTGGTCGACTTCGGGATCGCGAAGGCGGCCAACAAGGTGGCGCAGACCCGCGCCGGCGTGCTCAAGGGCAAGTACAGCTACATGTCGCCGGAGCAGGCGCTCGGCGATCCCATCGACCACAAGACGGACATCTTCGCCCTCGGCATCATCCTCTACGAAACCACCACCGGCACGCGGCTCTTCAAGCGCCACAACGAGCTGGCGACGCTCCAGGCCATCATCAAGTGCGAGTTCGTCCCGCCGAGCGAGGCGCTCCCCGGCTATCCTCCGGATCTCGAGCGGATCCTCCTCCGCGCGCTGGAGAAGCATCCGAGCGATCGCTACGACGACGCCGAGGAGTTCTCGCGCGATCTCTTCGGCTTCCTCCGGCAGTCGGGGCTGTACGTCGAGCGCACGGTGATCTCCGACTTCATGCACGACCTCTTCGAGGATCGGATCGAGGAGGCGGAGGGCACCGGGCGGCCGGCGCTCCCCAGCCCGGAGGAGGTCAAGGAGGAGATGCGGGACGGCACCACGCCGATGCGATCCCATCCCGAGCTGCCGCCGAAGCTCGACGAAGAGGATCAGGGCGAGCCCGACCGCACGGTGGACGATCAGGACCCGCCCCCGGGCTTCGCGATCGCCGCGGACGAGCGCTCCTCCACCGTACCCGAGGACGACCTCGAGCACTCGGATCTGCTCCCTGAGAAGCGTAAGCGCACCGAGGTCATCCGGCCCGGGCGCGAGCCGGTGCTGGGCGAGGTGCGGCCGCCGCCCGACCAGGCGCCGACCATCGCCGCCCAGCCGATTCTCGATCTGGCGCCGGGCGGCGTCACGCTGGTGCCGAAGGAAGACGTGCCTCCGGAGCGTTCGCTCACCGACTACAAGCGCGGCGAGCGGACGGAGCAGGTGCGGCTGCGGCAGAAGGCCGAGCCCCGCCGGCGGGCCCGCGACGCGACGGACCAGGAGCTGCCCCCGAGCGAGGAGAGCACCCTCCGCCGCGTCCTGGTGCCGGTCGCGGTGGTGGGCGGCGCCATCGCCATCGCGATCCTGGCCGGGATCCTCGCCAGCAAGCTCTTCACCCAGCGCCGGATCGACGAGCCGATCTCACCCGTTCCGCCGGTCGTCGCGTCTGATCCCACCGGTCGGGTCGGGCTCCTCACGGAGCCGGGGGCGTCGATCTACGCGAACGGCGAGCTCCTCGGCGTCGCCGGCGCCACCGGGGAGGCAGGTCCGTTCAGCGTGAAGGCGGGGCCGGTCCTGGTGCGCGTGGCGAACGACTCGGTGGGGTTCGAGCGGGAGCGCGAGGTCAACATCGAGGCCGGCCAGAACTACCAGTTCGAGATCCGCGCGCGGCAAGGCTGGTTGCGGCTGGCGATCGCGCCCTGGGCGCGCGTGGCGATCGACGGCAAGGATCTGGGGCTCACACCCCTGCCCAAGGTCTCGCTCTACGAGGGCGTGCACCAGGTGGCGCTGGAGAATCCGGATGTGAAGCGCCGCTACGTCACCACGGCGCGCATCGTCGCCGGCGAGCTGACCGAGCTGAAGGTCAACCTCGAGGACGTCGGCGAACGCATGTGAGACCGAGGAGACCGAGGAGACCGAGGAGGGCCAGGAGCGCCGGCCCGCCGCGCGGTCGCTCCGCGGCGCTGCAGCCGCAGCCGCCTCCACCGCCTTTGGGATTGGGCGCCTCGCAGGAGCCGGCGCGACACTGATCGGCGCCGATCGGACACTGCTCGGTGGCACCGTTTCGCGCGCAGATCGGATCGACCTTGCTCCCACCGGAGCAACCGCCCATGCAGCACTCGAGCGCCGCAGCCAGCGGCATGCACACCGGGCCGCCGTCGCCGCCGTCGCCGAACACGCAGAGGCCGTCGGGCCCACACGTCAGCCCCTGGGGACACTCGCCGCCACCCGGCGTGCAGGCGATGCCCGGATCGGTGGGGTCGTTCGGATCGCTCTCGCCGTCGTCGACGCGCCCGTTGTGGTTCTGGTCCTCGACGCCGTCGAGGAAGGTGTCGAGATCCGTATCGGCTTCGATCGGGTTGGTGGTCGTGTCGGGATCGAGGTCGGCGATGAAGAAGCCGGCGGCCTCGTCGGTGCCGAGGTAGACGTAGGGCGGGGTGCCGCCGCCGGCGATCGGCGTGCGCACGCCCAGCTCGAGGCCGTCGAACAGGCCGTCGTCGTCAGAGTCGGGATCGAGGGCGTTGATGACGTTGTCGCCGTCGGGATCGCCGAGGGGATCCGCGTCGCAGTTGCGGCAGATCTGGCCCTCGGCGCCGTCTCGTACGCCGTCGTCGTCGCTGTCGGCGTCGAGCGGGTTCGTCATGGCGACCCGGGCCTCCTGGTAGTCGTCCAGGCCGTCGCGGTCGGTGTCGCCGCTCAGGGGATCGGTACCGAGCTCCGCCTCCTCCTCATCGTCGAGGTTGTCGGGATCGCTGTTCACCACCGGAGTGATGGTCACGACCACCCGATCGCTCAGGGAGACGTCATCCCCGTCGGAGACCGTGAGGTCGAACTGGAGCGGCTCGCTCACCAGCACGGAGGGCGCGGTGAAGCTGGGCGTGAGCGAGGAGGTGGAGCTCAGCTGGACGCGCACGCCGCCGGTATCGACCTGGGTCCAGGCGTACGTGAGCGTGTCCTGCGGATCGATGTCAGAAGAGCCGCGGGCGTCGAGCTGGTAGCTCCGCCGCTCCAGCACGCTGCCGTCCGGCCCCGCGTTCGCCACCGGGAGGGTGTTGATCACGGTGATCGTGGAGGAGGTCACCAGCTGGCCGGGCTCCGTCCCGTCGTGCGGGAGCACCGTGAAGTACCAGCGCTGCCCCTTGATCACGTCGGCGGCGGGGATGATCGCCTGGTTGAACAGATCGGCCCGCTCGACCCCCCGATCGTACCAGCGCAGCTCCGAGCCCGACTCAGGATCACCGTCGGGATCGTCGAAGACGTAGATCGCCTCGATCTGCGTCCCGGTGCGGACATCGGTGTTCGGGCGGATCCGCAGGTTCGAGGCCAGCGGCGGCGAGTTGCCGACGATGACCACGTTCGAGGCGACGGCGGCGCCGACGCCGGGGAGGCCGTCGCTGGGGAAGACGCGCGCCTGCCACTGATCGTTCTTGAAGGTCGCGGAGGCCGGGACGGTCAGGCCCTGGATCTGTCCCTGGACCGCCGAGTTCCGCGTCCACTGGATGATCGTGCCCACCTCCGGATCGCTGTTCACGTCGGCGTAGGTGTACGTCAGCGTCAGGTCCTGGTTGGAGCGCGCCATCGGCGCCGGCGCCAGCTGCACGTTGCTCACCACGGGCGGGACGTTGGCGAACTCGATCGTCGCCATACCGCTCGAGCTGCCCTCGACCGACGTGACCATCACGTCGCACATGACGTGCTGCGTGCTGCGGAGCTGGAGGAACACCGCGCCATTGTTGGACTGGACCTGGTGGCCGGGGAGCGTCGGGTCGGCGTCGGGCGCGACGATCTGAACGCCCGGCTGGCTGAGGGCGACGGTGTAGAGCGTGCCGTCCACCAGCGGCAGCCCGCTGGTCCCGTGCGCGGGCCCGAAGGAGAGGTCGCCGGTGGTGACGCCGTCCGCGGGGACCGAGACCGGACCCATCGGAGTCATGATCCCGGCGGGCTGCTCGATGCGCACGATGCGGTAGCTGATCCGCGGCATGGCCACGTCGAAGCGGACGGAGGCCACCAGATAGTCGTTGTTCGGCCCCTTCACCACCGTGTGCTCGAACGAGTTCTGGTTGTAGACCAGCACCGGGAAGCCGCGCGGATCGAGGACGTTGCCGGAGGCGTCGAGCCGGGCCGCATAGGTGATGCCGTTGGCCGAGCCGTTGCGGCGATCCTGCCAGACCACCAGCGCACCGTTGAGATCGCCGGCGACCTTGGGATCGAGCTGATCGTTGACCGCGTTGGAGACGGTGAACGCGCTGCCGATGGCGGTGAGGGCGCCGGTGAAGCGCCGCGCCGCGATGTCGGAGTCGACCGTGTTGGAGGCGTCCTGCCAGGACGCGACGATGTTGCCGGCGCCGAGCGGCGCCAGCGCGATGGAGGTCTGCGCCAGCGCGGCCGAGAAGACCGTGCTGCCCGCCGCGGGCGAGACCACGCCGGTGTCGGGGAGCGTCCGCGCGAAGAGATCGATGTCGCCGTTGCGATCGTCCTGCCACGCCACCAGAAAGTTGGTGCCGACCGAGAGCACCTTCGACTCGGTCTCGAAGGTGGAGCCGGCGGCCGGACCCACCACGTTGAACGGCGCCGGGTCGCTGAAGTTGACGCCGTCGAGCTGCAGGCGGCGCGCCTGGATCCGGCTCACGCCCGGGACGCCGACGAAGATGGTCTGGAAGGTGATGATGTACTGGTTGGCGGTGAAGCCGACGGCAGGGAGCGACTCGGCGTCGGGTCCGCCGTCGGTCACCAGCACACCCGCCGAGGGAATGGTGGTGCCGCTGCCGGCAAGGAACCGCGCCACGAAGATGTCCGGGCTGCCGAGGTGCGCCGACTGCCAGGCGATCAAGTGCGTGGCGGAGGACGGGTTGTAGACGATCGCCGGCTGGGTCTGGTTGCCGGCGAGCACCGAGTTCTCGAGCAGGCCGATCCCGTTCGCATCCATGAGCGTTCCATCCGGCGCGATGCGGACCACGTACAGATCGCTGCCGTTCGCCGCCTGGTTGCGCCCGTCCTCATAGACCATCACGTACTGGGTGCCGTCCCACGAGATCGCCGGGGCGCGCTGCGAGGCTTGCGTCGTGAGCGTCAGCTCCGTCTGCGGACCGACGCTGGTCGCCCGCGCTCCGGAGGCGGCGAAGAGCAGGGTGAAGAGGAGGACGGCAGAGAGCGTCGATCGGAAGGCTGGCATGAAACCCGCAGAACTTATCACCTGGCGCCATGGGATCGTATCGACTAGCATGCCCGCCGTGCTTTCCGTTTTGAGCCTCACCAGCGCGCTGGTGGCCGCATCGCCGGCCAACGCCGACGCGCCGGACCGCCTGATCACCCAGCAGGGCGTCGAGCTCCGCGCCGACGAGGACGTCTTCGTGCTCTACGCCGCGCTCAACGCGCTCGGCTACGGAGAAGAGACCCGGCACAAGGGCCCGCCGCTCAAGGCCCCCGTCTTCCACGCGATCCGGGTCGAGGTTCGCGACGCGCTGCGCCAGGCGGACAAGAAGGGCGCCACCGCCGGCCTTCGCAAGCTGTTCGACGACAACCCGGCCGAGATCGAGGCCTACCTCGAGGCCATCCTCGCCGGCGACAAGGACAAGCTCTCGAAGGACGCCACCAAGCTGAAGGGCAAGCTCGGCGCGCTCGAGAAGTTCCGGGACGACGCGGACGTGGAGGCACTCTTCGATCAGATCGCCGAGGAGCAGCGCGCGCTCGCGATCACGCTCAAGAAGAACCTCGAGACCGACTTCGACACCGCCGAGAAGCTGATCGGCACCCACGACCTCCGCGCGCCCGCGTCGCTGGTGGTGGTACCGAATCCCCTCGACGGCCACGACATCGTCCGCCGCGTCAGCGTCGGCGACGCTACCTACCTGGTGGTCGGCCCCGGGCTCGAAGCGGCCCAGAGCACCATCCTCTCCGCCAGCCTGCGGCCGCTGCTCGCCAAGTACGTCAAGGACGCCTGGCCGAACGCGAAGAAGTTCAAGGCGCACTGGGACAGCCTCAAGACCTCGAGCCGCATCACGCGCCTGTTCCGGGACGACGAGGCCTACTTCACCGCCGGTCTCGCGAACGCGATCGTCTACCAGGTGCGGACCGGCAAGGGCCGCACGAAGGACAAGGACGAGGACTTCATCGAGGAGCAGAGCAAGGACGGCATGCGCTGGGCCCGCGCAGCGCTCCGGATCCTCGACGAGAGCAAGGGTCAGATGTCGTCCGAGCTGTCCAAGTCGATCGCCCGCGCCTCGCCCTGACGCCTCACCGTCGCGGTCCGCCCATCACTGATAGAAGACGTAGGCCATGCGGGCCTGGTGCTGCGAGTAGTTCTCACCTTGATCGACCCAACCGTCGATCCCGCGGCTGTTCGAGTTCGCATCGTGGCCGGTGACGCTCAGGCTGGCGCGGTGGGCGGCGTCGAAGGTGATCGTCTGGTGGTGGTTGGCGCGCGCCTTCAGCCCGTCCGAGCGCCGCACGAAGATGAAGTCGATGCCGGCCTCACCTCGAACGCAGGCCTTCTTGCCGTCGCACCACTCGAACATGGGATCGGTGAAGCCGTCGAGCGACTTGGGTGAGCAGCCGGCCGCCGAGAGGGCCGGGTTCATCTCGCGATACCAGCACGCGTAGTCGCCGCCCGCGGTGAAGGCGCGATCGTTGAAGTCGCCCGCGACGATGTGCAGCTCGGACTGCCCGCCCAGCCCGTGGTGCGCGTTGGCGCCGTTGGACACGCCCTCCACGGTCTCGAAGATGTTCTTGCTGGAGCAGGGCTTCCAGGTCCAGTGGCGGAGGCTCACCGCGATCACGTGTTTCTTGGCCACCTTGTCCCAGAGCCTCACCCGGATCGACTCGTACCCCGAGTGGTTCGAGCGTTGGTCGCAGGTCTTGGGTTGCTTGGCGAAGCCGTGCCCCCAGGGCATCCAGGTCTCCTTGCTGACCAGATCGAAGCGCGCCGCCCGCCAGATGATGCCGGTGGTGACCGGGGGCCGCGGGATGACCTGGGCCTGGAAGCGCGTGTCGTCCGGGTGGTTCTGCGCCACCACGCCGTCGTACTTGCGTCCCAGGATCTTCTTCATGGCGTCGGCCATGCGGTCGAGGCCCTTCTTTCCGCTCACCTGCTGGACCAGGAAGATGTCCGGGCGGAGGGGCTTCTCCTTCATGAAGTACACGGAATCGTTCCAGTCGAAGATCATGTTCTCGACGTTGTTCGAGTACACGACCAGGCGGTCGGGATCGCTGTTGGTCGCCAGATCGTCGACATCCGTGGCCAGCGCGTCGGACGGCTCGGCAGCGGGGCCGCAGGCCCCGGTGAGGCTCGCAAGGCAGGCGGAGAGGAGGAGCGATGAAGAGCGGGACATGCGCGACGGTTGTCGGCGAGAAACCTCACGGGTTGCGCGCGCTGGCTTACACGGCGCGCGTAAGCAGACTCGGCGCACCGCAGCGAGGCCGCCCGCCGATACCTGCCGCCGGCCGTCTCGGCGCCTCACCTCACCACGACTGCACGAGCAACGTCGCTGCGCCGCCAACCGCGAGCGAGAACGGCGCGATCCGCGCCCGGGCGTCGGCCTCGAAGGCGAGGGTGACGCCCTCCAGGAGCTCCACCGCCACGCCCGCGGCGAAGTAGGGCCCCAGACCGAGCTGCGTCTCCGGCGGCTCGAGTCGCACCAGGGCGGCGCCGAGGCCGCCCCGCAGGAACGGCATGACGCGTCCGACCAGCGGATCGAGGAGGAGGTCCAGGCGCGCGCCGCCGAACAGGCCCAGCTCGTGACGGGTCTCGGCGGCGGCGCCCATGACGGCGCCGCGGACGCCGAGCTCGAAGAGGAAGAGACTCCCGCCCGGGATCAGCCAGCCGGCCTCGACGGTGCGGGCCGCCCCGAATGCACGCAAGGCCCCGCCGCCGTGGCCCTCCAGCTCGGCCGCGGCGCCCACGGTGACGAAACCGCCGTGGCCACGAAGAGGAGACGCTTGCGCGGGGGCCGGCGTTGCAGTGAAGAGGACGACATGGAGAAGGACGAGCCCCGCTGGGACGAAGCGCCGGACGCCGATCTGATCGCGGAGCTCCTGACCGAGCGCTACCCGATCGAGAAGGGGGAGCGCCTCCGGGTCGAGATCGACGAGCCCGAGCACGCCGCGCTCCTCACCCTCGACACCGAGCGACGTCTCTATCGGATCCGTGTCGAGTACCTGCGCGGCGCCAAGGATCGGGACCCATGGCTCTTGATCGTCGACGCGGTCGACAGCCTCTTCGGCACACTCATCGAGTCGAACCGCGCATACCGCGACCTCCCCACCGGCGACGACGTCGAGTTCGACGGCGCGTTCTTCCGCGTCAGGGTCGAGCACGAGATGCCGGAGATGGACCGGATCGCGGACCAGATCCTGAAGCGCGGAGAGCATCCGGAGGAGGGCGACTGATCACTCCTCGGTGATCTTGATCGTCGTCTCGTCGATCTGGATGACGTCACCCGACTTCAGAAACGTCTGGAGCTTGGGGAGCCCGTTCACTCGGGCAGCCGACGACGAGCCGAGGCGGACCAGGAGCAGCGAGTCCCGCACGCGCACCAGCAGGCTGTGGCGGCCGGCGACGTAGCGGCCGCGGAGCTGGATATCCGACTCCCGATCCTTGCCGAGGATCGTCACCGGGTTCATCAGCGGTCCGGAGAAGATCTTCTTCGTCCCGTGCTGAACGTCGAGGAAGAACTTCCGCTGCTTCGCGCGGATCGCCATGTTCTTGTCGAGCTCCCGCTTGTCGACCATCATGGTCGACAGCAGCTGCGACATCGAGCTCTTGCTCCGCTCGAGCAGCACGGAGGGCTCCTCGTAGGCCTCGGCCGAGTCCTCCTCGCGCGCGCCGTACCACTCCTCGAGCTCTGCGTCGGGCCGGACCTCGCCCCAATCGTCGGCGACATCGTCGAGCTCTCGGGTCTGCTCGGGGCGATGGGCCGGGAGGGCGCGCACCTTCTTCCGCGGCTTCTTCGCCGGCGCCCGCTCGACCTTGAGCGGCTGGATCGGCCGGCTCCGCGTGCGCCGCTCCCTCGCCATCTTGGGCGCCTCGACCAGCGGATCGCGCTTGGGTGCCCGCGGGACGGCCTGGATCGGCATGCGCGCCGGCTCGCCGTCGGGATCCTCGTCGAGATCGCTCGGCGAGATCAGGCTCCGATCGACCACCGAGGGCGGAGGGATGCCCGTCTCGCCGTACGCCTCGGGAAACTCGGTCTCCTCGCGCTCGATGCCGGAGGACGAGCGGGGCGCGTCGTCCCGCGGGTTCTTCACGTGCACGCTGTCGGGCCCGTCGTAGTCGGCGACGTGCGCGAGATACAGGATCGAGTACTCGGCGAAGTTCAGGATGTCGCCGTGCTTGAGCCCGTGGCTGCCCTGGATCCGCTTGCGGTTGACGTAGGTGCCGTTCTGGCTGCCGAGGTCCTGGAGCACGAAGCCCGAGGAGTCGCGGATGATCTCGCAGTGGCGTCGCGACAGCCGGCGCTCGGCGATCTGGACGTCGCAGTCCTTCGCGCGCCCGATCAGGCAGCGCTCGTTCGTGAGCGTGAAGCGCTGGAGCTCGACGTCGTTGTACTTGAGGACCAGCAGCGGGGCGTCCGGCTCGGCGTCCTCCTGATCGGCGATCGGATCGTCCGGCGCTTCCAGCTGTGTGACCTCGTGGCGACGCGGGCGTGCGGACTTGATGTCGGGGTCCGGCGAATGATCACTGAAGACGAAGTGGTAGGTCCCCAGCGTGATGGTGTCGGCGTCGTTGAGCGCCCGGGCGTTCCGGATGCGCTCGCTGTTGACGAAGACCCCGTTCTGGCTGCCGAGGTCCTGCACGGCGAAGCGCCCGTTCTTGCAGGAGACCTCGGCGTGCCGGCGGGAGAGCGCCAGGTTGTTGATGACGATGTCGTTGTCCTGCGCCCGCCCGATCGTGGTGACGGCCGGATTGAGCACGAACTTTCGGACCTCCCGACCTTGAACCACCAACGTCAGGTGCGCCACGGGGTCCGAAGGGTAGCATACCGGCGCGCTAGAGGAACAATCCGAAGCCGAGGGAGAGGTTCGCGCCGCCGAAGGCCGGGCCGCCGGTGTCGAAGCCGATGCGACCGGAGACGCCGAGCCGGGTGAACAGCATCGGCGTGATCGACATCAGCAGGTCGACGTCGACGTCCACCCCGAGCCGAAGATGCGTCGTCTTGTCGACGACGTTGTCCGGCGCCGCGTCGAGGTCCCAAACGTCGAGGAAGAAGTCCCCGCCCGGCCGCAGCATCAGCCGCTCCGAGAGCAGGATCAGGTACCCCAGGCCGAGCTCCCCCGCATACGTGGTGGCCCCGTCGATCGTGACGTGCGCGCTTCGATCGATCCCGCCCTCCGCCACATCGCGGTGGTAGGCGCGCGCGAAGGACGCTGGGGCCCGGCCGAAGCGTCCCGCCAGCGAGAACGCGAAGCCGCCCGGGGCGAGATACCCGATCTGGGCGCCGCCGCGGATGATCCCGTTCGGGCTGATCGCGCCCGTCCCGAGCGCCGGCAGCATCTCGCCGTCGAGCGTCAGGCTGGTGCCCGAGCTCTCGACGCCGTAGTCGAGCTGAACCTCGAGCATCACCTTGCTCTTGTCGAAGAACTGCTCCTCGCGGAGCTCGGCCTCGACGTCGACCGCATCCAGCGAAGCCCGGGCCTCCGGGCGGCCGTTCTGCGCACGCGGAAACTCCCGGAGCATCGCCTTCACGAACGGGGGCGCGGCCAGGGAGGCCTTCTGTGCGTCGGTCATCGCGGCGTTGCCCGGCGCGACAAAGCCGTAGGCGAGGAACGGGTGGTGCTCGAGCAGCTTGCCGCCCTCGGGGAAGTCGGGGAGCTGCCGGCTCCACAGCCGGACCCCCGTCTTGCGATCGAAGAGGAACGCCTGCCCGACCAGCAGTCGGCCGTGCACCGCATACGCGCGGCCCTCGTGCCGCGCGAGCGGGATCCCGGTGTCTCCAGGGAGCTGCGAGGAGGCCTTCGAGGGCTCGTGGAGCTTGAACTCGTCGACCATCAGCGTGCGGACCACCAGGATCGCATCCGCATGGCTTTTGACCCGCACGTCCTCGAGCGTGGCGTCGGACGCAAGCTGGGTTGCACTCACGCTCGAGGCGAGCCGCGACTGACCGGGGGCAGGAGGGGGGGTCGAGGGGGTCACGGCGAGCGTCGAGGTCACCACCGTCGAGGTCTCCACCGGGGGCGCCGGCGCCACCTCCGGAGTGACGCCCAGGAACCGCACCTGGAAGCCGCGCGCCGAGAGGTCGGCCGCCAGCGAGGTGGCCAACGCGTCGTTCATCGCCGCGTCCTCGTGCTCGACGGCCAGCACCGAAGTCCGATGCGGCGCGGCGAACGGCTCCACGTCAATCGTGTCGCCCGTCGCGATGGGCGGGCCCTTGGCCACCACCACCACGTCGATCGTATGCAGCGTGAGCGCCGACAGCTCGCCGCGGGTGTACGAGCGGGCCGTGACGCCGCCGACGCTGGTGCACGCTGTACCGAGGAAGAGGAAGAGCACGAGACCGGCGCGGCGCATCAATTCTTCCTGCATACGAAGTGGGTGTAGGTAATTCCGTAGTGGAGGTCGACGACCTGACACTGGAAGCTCGGTCCAAGATCCGAGCAGTCCGAGCCGGGGCCGCCGCAGATCCGCGTGCACACGTTCTGGAAGCACAGACCGTACTGGCACATGTCGTCACCGTCGATCGTGTTGCTCGGGCAGGCCTGACCGAGCGGGATCCGGTCCGAGTCGAGCCGCGAGCACACGGCGACGTGGTCGACGTCGCGCGGCTCGTGGATGTTCCGCCAGACGCACTTGGTGGGGGCGTCGCACTGCGAGGGCGTGTCGCAAGGCACCTCGCAGAGGTTGAAGTCGGGACGCTCTCGAGAGGCCATCCCGCGCGCGCAGACACGCTGGCCGTCGCACTCGGTGGTCCGGTCGCCGCGGGCCCGGCAAAACGGCGCGCAGACCCCGGTCGAGCACACGCCGTTTGGGCACTCATCGTCCGCCGTGCAGTCGTCGTAGTAACGCTTGCTGCCGTCCACAGGCGGCGTACAGACCGTGGCTGCCTGACCCTCGGGCGCGCTGCAGACGAACGCGCCGCACGCCAGATCATCGTTGCACGCGGTGATCACGGCGCAGCCCGGATCGTCGACGACGCCGTTGCAGTCGTCGTCCAGACCGTTGCAGAGATCCGTCTCGCCGCACTCGCGGACCTGCCGAATACAGAGACCCTCAGGCTCGATACCGCTCAGATCCTGGCTCACGCCCAGCCGGCAGGTCATGTCCCGCGGGCAGTCGTTCAGGCCGCTGCAGCTCTTGGTGCAGTAGCTCTTCGCCTGGTTCACGTCGAAGACGCAGGTCGGGTTGTCGGATCCGCAGTCCCCGTCGACGTTGCATTCACCGCCCGGGACGGCGTCGACGCACGACAGGGGCACGAGCAGGAGCAGGAGCAGAAGAGCGCGCATTCGGCCCCGGAACCCAAGCCCACCAGGAGCCAGGAGGTCCAGCGCTCCTTTGGGACTCTTTTTTACATAACGTCCATTATCGGACACACCCTCAGAAGAACGTGGCCGTGACGCCGGCCTGCGCCAGGAGCACATGGCGCGTCGCCGCGGTCATCTGCTGGGTCGGCGCGGACACCTCGGGGCGGACGACGCGCGCGTGGAAGATGTAATCGCGGAGCTCGACGGTCAGCGCGAAGGCGTCGAACAGCGAGAAGTTGATCCCGCCGCCGACGTGGCCGAGGACCTTCAGGCGGTTCGGCTCGTACACGAACACGGGCCTGTCGCCCTGGACTTCGTCGGCGGGCGGACAGGTGGCGCCAAGGCCGAACACGTCCGGGTCGAGCGCCATCCCCGGCGTACAGGGCACCCGGGTCGAGCCGACGCCGGCGCCGGCCGCGAGGTACAGCGTCAGGTCACCGTCGAACGGGATCCCGAGCGGCGTCAGGCGGCTCCTGACCACGTTGACGCGAACGCCGGCCGCCAGCGCCCAGTCGAGCTGCGTGAGCCTGGCCAGCTCCGGGGTGAGCTTGCCCTTGTCGAGGAGCTCGCGCGTGAGCCCGCTCGGCGACGCGAACAGATAGCTGCCGAGGACCTCGACCGCGAGAAAATCGAAGATGTCGTAGTCGAGGTCGAGCGTGAGCGCCGATGCGCGCACGAAGGGATCGACCAGGCTGATGCCCGCGGCCGGCGTGATCGAGAGATGGTTGGCGAGGCTTCGGAGCGGCGGCTCGACGGCGTCGCCCGAGTCGTGCCAGCCCGCGGGATCGAGGCTGATCCGCAGGCCGCCCTGCAGCTGGAGGCTCTGGGTGATCCCGCCGCTCGGATCCGGAAAGAAGAGCTCGCGGAGCTCGATCTCCAGCGCGATGGCCTCGCGGAACGCGAACACGCGCAGGCCGCCGCCGGCCTGGAAGATCGGTGCGATCCGGTTGCTCTCCGGGGTCTCGGTCGCCAGCGACATCGTGGCGGGCCGGCGCACGTTGCCGACGCCGGCGGCGATCGCGGCGTAGATCTCGAGGCTCGGCCCCTCGAGGAGCCCGATCAGGTGCATCGGCGCCCGGGCCAGGCTGACGACGGCGCCCGCGCCGAGGCTCCACTCGGGCGCGTGCTCGTCCGAGAGCGCGTTCGCGAGGCCGCTCAGCTCCACCTCCTGGGCGAGCCCCCCGAGGCCGTTGCGCGGGTAGGCGTTGAGGACGGCCTCGATCCCGGCGCCTTCGAGGAGCCAGTAGCGGTAGCTGGCGAGGAGCCCGTCGGCGTAGGTCAGCCGGGAGCCGATACCGTGGGAGAAGCCCACCAGGAGCTCGTGCTGGGCGCGCCCGTCAACCGCGCGCTCGGTCTCGATCGTGGTGGGCTCGGGGGCAGCGGGCTTCGATGGCAGGCGCGGGACCGCCGGCGCGGTCTTCATCGGCACGTCGCCGGGCGCGGGCCCGATCTCGACGCCCGGAAGGTCGATCGTCCAGACCGAGATCAGCACGGCGACCGCCTCCATCAGCTCGGCGCAACCTACCTTGCGATCGAGATCGCGCTCGCCCACGAGCGCGCCCGCTGGGTCCCGGAGGCGCACGCGCAGGTACTCGCTGGAGACCTCGAGCTCGACGATCTCGTCCGAAGCGGACGGAACGTCGGCCAGCCGCGCCCGCAGGTCGTCGACGTTCGGACAGCCTGCGTCTCCGTGGACCTCGAAGGCCGCGATCAGCGGGAGAAGCAAGGGAATCAGTGGAGCCATCGATGGAGTACGTGCCGCGTCGAGGCAGGACCTTTCACGAGATTTTCCGTCAGTCGGCTCCGTAGGCGAAGGACACGCCACCTTCGCAGATCGCGAGGGCCCGCGTCACATCTGCTCGAAGAGCTCGAGCGGACGCCAGACCCGGCCCGCCCAGGCGTCCTCGTCGTGCTTGGCGCCGGGCTGGTGCCAGTGCCACAGGTCGCGATCCCAGTGGTAGCCGGCCTCGGCGAACGCATCGACGGTGCGCCGGGTGCTGTCGTAGTTGTCGCCTCCGCCCGGGTTGCCGCCGGAGTCGAAGTAGAACTTCGGCCGCCGCAGCTTGCCGAGCGCGTGCACCCGGACCTCCATGCGATCTGGCGAGTCCGGGTGCTCGAAGCCGCCCCAGCCGAGGGTGCCCGAGAGACAGCCGACGAAGTCGTAGTTGTTCGGGTGCCGAAACGCGATGTGCACGGAGATGAGGCCGCCCAGCGACGACCCCATCACGCCGCGCTTCCGCGGCTGCCCGTAGCGCGACTCGATCAGGCTCTGGATCCGGTGGCGGACCAGGTCGGCGTAGACATCGCCGCGTCCGGCCGCCCAGTCGCCGTCGTTGACGTCCGGGACGTGGGTGTACTCGTCGCGGCGATCGTTCGTGTTGTCGATGCCGATGACCAGCGTCGAAGGACCCGCCGCCGCGTCGAGCTTCCATCCGCCGTTGAAGAGGTTCTGGCCGTCGTGCACGTACAGGTGGTGCGTGGGCTTCTTCGCCGGCACCCAGACCCGCACGGTGCGCGGCGCGAGCTGGCCGTCGGTGACGCCGGGCCAGCGCTCGAGGTGCGGGCCTTCGGGGGCGCGCGTCCGCGAGAACTCACCGTTCTCGTCGTAGCCGTAGAAGCGGCTGTTCGGATCGGCGAACCAGTCGCCCTCTTTCGAGACGAGCTTGTATCGCCCTTCCGGGTGTCCCGGGACGCGGAGAAAATGCAAGTTACCTTGCGATTCCATCGGCTGCGGTGTCCAGCCGTTGGCCTCCAGGCCGATGTGGAAGGGACCCTCGTCGTCGGAGAGCAGCGCGAAGATCGTCTCGCCCGCCGCGCGGATCGGCCAGCCGGCCCCATGCGCGATCTCGATCATCGCATCGCCTCTGGGAATCTCTCCCGCCCGCATGGCCTCGAAGGTCTCGACCGCGGCGGCGGAGGCGCTGTTCGGTCGCACCGCGCTCGGAGCCTCGGGGAGAATGAGCGCAGTTCGGGCCCTGGCGGGCGGCGCGCCTTCACCCGGCCGGACGAGGGGCCGGGCGCGATCGACGGGGCGCACGCTCGGTTATCGGCGACCGCCCGGGGCCGTTCCTCGGATCAACGGCCGATCCGTCCCTCGGCGACGGCCACCCGGACGTCGGCGATCAGGGGCCGATCGGCCGGCGGCATCGGCAGGGCTTCCAGCTCGGAGGGCTCGAACCACGCGATGGCCTGGCCCTCCGCGGACCGCGGCTCGCCCTCGAGCGCGACCGCGTACAGCACCAGCGCGATCGCCCCATCGTCCGCAGCGCCGACGGAACGCCCGACCACCGCCTCCACGCCGAGCTCCTCGCGGAGCTCCCGTGCCAGCGCCTCGGCGTCGGTCTCGCCCGGATCCACCTTGCCGCCCGGAAACTCCCAGAGTCCCGCGTGACGGCCGCGGTCGGGCCGGCGATCGAGCAGCACCCTGCCCTCGCGGACGATCAACGCCGCCACCACGCGGATCGGCTGCACGCGGCCAGGCTACGCCGCTTCGTGCAAAAAGTCGTTGGGTTGCTCGGCGCGGCGCTCGCGCCAGATCGCGCGCGAGCGAGCGAACACGCCCGCGTGGCGGAGCGGATCCTCGATGCGCCGGACCTTCTTCGCGTCGCTCTTCATCTCGAGATAGCCGGAGCCGCGAACGTGACAGAGGAAGGCGCGGCGGAGCTTCGCTTCGAGCTTGCGGACACGGGCACGGTTCCAGCCCATGCGCCGGGCCGTGTTCTCCTGCGAGCACTGGGCGAGGAAGCGGAAGCGGAAGAACTGCTCCTCCTCGCGGGTGAGCGCCTCGAGGAAGCCCATGATCAGGCCGTAGATCTCGAGGTTCTCCACCTGCGACTCGGTGTCGTGCCCCTCGAGGTTCTCGTTGAGGGCCACGCGCTGGGAGACGACCCAGCTCTCGAGCGGCGAGAGATCGTCGGAGGGCGCATCCCGCATCAGCGCCTCGCCCACGGGGATCTGGCGGCGGCGCGTGGTGAGATCGGTGATGACGGCGTTGCGGGCGATGGTGAAGAGATAGTTCTTGTAGGGACGGATGCCGTCGTAGGCCTGGCGGGCCTTCACACCGAAGGCCCGGCGGAACGTCTCCTGGATGATGTCCTCGAGATCGTGCGCGTCGCCGAGCCCGGCGAAGTAGAGCTGCCGTCCCTCGCTTCGAAACGCGAAGCCGCGGAGCACGAAGCTCTTGAGGGGCCGCTCGAAGGCCCGGTAGACCGCCTCGAGCGCCTTGAGGTCGCCTTCGCGGAACCTCTCCAGAAATCCGGGATTCTTCTTGAACGGATCCACCAGCCCTCCGCGTATTCTGATCGGGTGCCCCACGTTCCCCGGGCAACGACCTCCAAGGGACGTGCCAGGGGTCCGGCGAGGGCGCTCACCCGGTCGTGCGGTCCTTTCGAGGGCTTGGAGACGAGACGCAGCGCGTCGAAGCATGACATCGCTGTCATGCCGGCGATGAAAAGTTCCTACCGGATGATCAGCGTCTTCCGTTCGGGATCGCCGCTCATCGAGGCGGGCGCGGCGTTGGCGCCGGCGCCGTAGCGCATCACCAGGAGGAGAGCCTTGTTGCTGAAGACCAGCATGTCCGGGTCATCCCACGCGGGCGGCACCGAAGTGCCCGCCGATCCGGTCGCGATGAGCTGGACCGGCTGTCCCGTGTCCACGTCGAGCACCACCGTCGCGCCGTGCGTCGAGCTCACCACCACCTGGTTCCGACCGATGAATACCGGCGCCAGCCCCGATCCGGCTCGGAACTTGTAGCGCCAGCGGATCTTGCCGTTCTCGGTGTAGAGACCGAGCACCTGGCGATCGCCGGTGACCGCGACCATGAGCCCGGACCCGGCGGCGACCAGCCCGCTGATCCGGGCGTGGGGTTGCTTCCAGATCACCGCGCCGGTCTCGGCGTCGACCTTGAAGAGGCCCGTGTTGTACGCGGCTGCGATGACCGCCTTGCCGCCATCCACCACCACCGGCGGGGTGTCGACGTCCGCGAAGAAGTCGGAGGCGTTGCCGATGAGCGCCACCCAGAGCGTCTGACCGCCCGTCACGTCGACGGCCACCAGCGCGCCGTCCGAGAACCCGAGATACGCCCGGTTCTTCGCGCGATCGATCGACGGCTCCGCCTGCCCGCGGACCGTGATGCCCTCGGGCGTGGGACGCTTCGCACGCCAGAGCTTCTCGCCCTTCTCCAGATCGACAGCCTGGAAGGCGTTGGGGCGGATCGGGATCACGGCGATCGAGCTGGTGCGCGCGATGCGGCCGCCGATCGGGGCGTCCAGATCGACGCGCCAGCGCTCCTTGCCGATCTGCTCGTCGAGCGCCACCAGCGCGGAGTCGCTGCCGAGGATGACGTGCTGCTGGTACTCGATCATGGACCGGCCCACCGCGCCCATGTCGTCGCGGTGCCAGAGCTCGTCGCCGGTGCTGAGGTCGAACGCCACCAGCTTGCCCTTACGGGTGGCCACGAAGGCCCGCACGTTGTCGTCGCTGATCAGCGGGATCGTCCACTCCTCTTCGTTCGACTCGAAGAACTCGAACGTGGCGAGATCGCGCGTGTACCGGACGCCCAACACCTTGTGGAGCGTATCGGGAGCGGGCTTCACGAACCCGGGGGTCCCGGCCGCCGCGGTCTGGCCGGCCAACGCCAGGAGCGGGAGCAGCGCCAGCGCGTGCACTACTGGAGCGCCTTCAACCGGTTCTCGGCGTACGGCTTGAGCGGCGACGCCGGATCCATGTCGACGATCGACTGATAGGCGGCGATCGCGCCCTCCTTGTCGCCCTTCTCCTCGAGGACCCGGCCTTTGTGCTTGAGGCCGTAGTCCTTGTAGAACGGCTGGGAGCCGGCCAGCTGATCGAAGGTCTTGGCGGCGGCGTCCAGCTTGTTCTGGGCCTCCTGCGCGTATCCGAGACCCTCGAGCGCGAAGAACATGAGCTCGTCGTCCGGCTTGGCGGAGCTGACGTAGGCCTGGAACTTCTCCTCGGCCTCGGCGGGCTTGCCGAGGCGGGACAGGAGGTCGCCGTGGTAGAGCGCCGCGATCCGGGCGGCGCCGGTGTTCGGGTGCGCCTCCTCGAAGTCCGCCAGCTGCTTGGCGGCCTTCTGGTAGCCGGCCTCGAGGTCCTTGCTCGACGTGGACGTCAGCACCTTGCGGAGATCCGTGGCGTCTCGGTAGGTGTCGACCGCCTGGACCAGGTCGTTGGTGACGAGCGCGGCGCCGTGCTCCGTGCTGCTCCGGAAGTAATCGAGGCCGATCACCCCGGCGAGCACCAAAACGAGCCCGGCGAGGACCAGCTTCAGGTTGGCCTCGAACCATTTGGCGATGGTTTGGCCCTCCTGCTGGAACGCGTCGGGCGCGGCGTCTTTCGGCTTTCTCCGCGCCATGGGGCTGCGTTTCCGCACCTTTGACTGTACGAGTCAAGCGGTGTTGAAGCTCGCCATGCGCTCCGCTGTCGGCCTCTCCGCCCTCCTCTTCTCGTTCGCGCAAACTGCGTCGGCGGCCGAGCAGGAGATCCTGCTCTCGGTCGAGCCCGCGTATGCGGTGACCACCGGCGGCATGAGCCAGCACGGGCTCGGGGGACAGGTGACCTTCGCGTACGGCCTGACCGACGCCCTCTGGATGACCGTCTCCGCCGGCGGGAGCCGGCAGCTCGCGCGCGGCGAGCTCGAGGGCCGCACGCTGCTCGAGGCCTTCGGCGGGCTCACCGCCGCCCTCGACGTGCTCCGCGTGATCCCGTTCGCCGAGCTGCTCATCGGCGTCGTCCGCGGCCAGGCCGGCAATCAAGCCCACTACGATCCGACCCTCCGCCTCGGCGCCGGCTTCGACTATCTGCTGTCGCCCTCGTTCTCGGTGGGGGCGGTGTTTCGGTACCGCCCCGTGAGCGACGCGATCGGCGACGACGATTTCACGGTGTCCGCCCGGCTGTGCTGGAGGGTCGAGCTCTGAGCCGGGTCCTATGCCTTCGAAAAGTCCCGTGTTACACCTCGGGCCTGGTGCGCCTTTTGGCCGTCATCGCGCTCGCCCTCGCCGCCGCGCCGGCCTTCGCGCAGGATCCGCCGGTCCCGCCGGCGCCGGACGGCGGCACCCCCGAGAAGAAGAAGGAGATCGCCCCCGGCTTCGAGGAGGAGGAGGCCCCCAAGACGCCGGTCAAGCCCAAGGCGAAGGCCAAGGCCAAGGCCGAGGACGAGGAGGAGAGTCCCGACCTCCCGGCCCTCGCCACCGAGCCCGGCCGCAACGAGCGCCTGATCGAGGACATCAACGCGGCCCGCGGCGAGGTCACCCTCGGCGAGCTGGTCGACGAGATCCTCGCGGACGTCATGGCGGAGATCGCGCGGCTGCCGGTGAAGCGGGTCTCGCCGCTGGCGATCCGGCAGATCGCCGTCGGCGCCAACGTCTCGCCCCGATACGTGGTGCAGCTCCGCAACCACCTGATCGCCCAAATCCACGCCGGCACCGAGCTCAAGGTGGTCCGCTGCATCGAGTGCGACGCCACCACCACGCGCATCGAGGGCGGCCAGTGGCTCATCACCCGGGGCATGATCAGCACCGAGGAGATGAAGGCGGTCGGCGACCAGATTCGGCGCCAAGTCGTTCCTCGACGTCACCTTCGCCTTCTCGCCCGAGGACGGGAACGTCGAGATGGACTTCCAGCTGATCCGGGTCAAGGACGCCGAGATCGTCTGGGCCGACTCGTTCCGCGCCGACGAGTCGACCCCCTCGCTGATGCGGAGCTCCGAGGCGCCCACCCGGCGCAAGGACCGACTCCGCGATCTGGAGATGCTGCTCGAGGGTCGCCCGTACTACGGGATCCACGCCTCGGCGGGCTTCATGCTGATCCCGTACAACGACCCCAACGCAGGTGACATCACCGGCGCCACCGCAGGCTTTCGTGTTTACGAGCGCTTCGGTGTCGAACGTCGGGTGATGTTCGGCCTCGACCTGATGGGCTTCCTGAACACCACGCGGCTGGCCGGCGGCATCATCTCCGCGGGCGCCTGGTGGATCCCGTTCCGCCCCGACCTCGTCAACCCCGAGCTCCGCATCGGCGCCAAGGGCGGCGCGTTCATCGCCGGCAGCCAAGGCAACGCGGCGATGTTCCAGCTGGGGGCCGAGGTGCTCCTGCGCTACCGGTTCGGGCTGTACCTCTATGCGCTGTTCATGACCAAGTCGACGTACGTCGACAACGAGCTCGGAGGGGTCGGAATGTCGACCGGCCTCTCCTTCAACTGGTGAGGCGGTGATGCGGATGCGGACAGTCGTCACCTCGATCGTCGCCCTCGGGCTCGTCGGCTGCGGCGCCTCGCAGCGGAAGATCAAGATTCCCGACAGCGTGATCGCCAACCCGAAGAAGAAGGACGCGCCCGACCGTTCGCCGCCGCCCTACGTGGTCAAGATGTCGGACGGCCAGCACATCTGGGAGATCGAGATCCCGATCCCCACCGGCACACCCAGCTTCCAGGCGGCGATCCCCCTCGATCTGGGCGACATCTCCAAGCGGCCGCCCGGCACCTATACCTATCAGACCGAGGCCGACCGGGAGATCATCGAGGCGAAGAAGGCGGCGGGCGAGCCGGTGCCGGAGGTGAAGCCGGGCGAAGAGCCCCACACCGCCAGCTACCTGGCGACCATCGCGCGGGTGCGGGAGCTCTTCAAGCGGCGGCAGTACGAGATGGCGCTGGTGGACCTGGTGAAGCTCGATCGCCAGTATCCCGACGACGAGCGGATCCTGGAGATGAAGGGCACGTTGTACTTCCGGCTCAACCGCCCGAAAGAAGCCAAGAAGGCTTGGGAGCGCGTGCTCTCCTTGAACCCGAACAACGAGGGGGTCGCCCGGGCGCTCGAGCGCCTCGAGGCCGATTCGGAGTAGGGAGTAGGCAGCCTCATGCATGTCGTCCTCGGGATCGCGGTGACCCTCTTCGCCTTCGTGGCGAGCCACTTCACGGCCGGCGCGCTGGGGATGGGCGGACTTCTCAACCCGGGCGCGCTGGTGCTCCTGGTGATCGCGCCGCTCGGCGTGGCGATGATCGCCCACCCGTTCACCGACTGGCGCGCCAACTTCTCGGTGCTCTTCCGCGCCTTCCAGCACGACAAGAACCGGAACCTCTACCTCGCCTCGGAGGAGATGATGGCGATCGCCCGGGCCGTACGCGAGACGCGCTGGGCCGAGGCTGAGGACGCGATCGCGCGGGCCCGCTCCGAGCAGGTGAAGAACCTGGCGCCCCACCTGTTGGCGCGGCTCGAGGGCGACGCTCTGCACGAGGCCGTCGGCAACTCCTCCTTCCGCTGGATGGCGGAGGTGAAGGGCTCGGACGACTTCCTCCAGAGCCTGGCCCGCGTCTCGCCGGCCTTCGGGATGATCGGGACGATCATGGGGCTCGTCGATCTCTTCAAGAACATGCGGGAGTCGGCGAGCCTCGGCCCGGGCATGGCGATGGCGCTCCTGGCCACGCTGTACGGCTTGATCCTCTGCTACTGCGTGTACATGCCGCTGTCGCAGCGCGTCCGCACGTACCTGACGTCCGGCTCGCAGGAGCAGCGTGTCATCGAGCGGGCGATCAACCTGATCGTCGACGGCCGGCCCATCCACGAGGTCCGCGGCGCGGTTCTCGACGCCGCCAACGGGACGGCCCGCGACTCGGCCTCGAGCGTGGTGCCGCTGGTATGACCCGGAAGAGCGCCGTCGAGAGCGCCGAGGAGCTCCTCGCCAAGGCGGAGAGCGACGAGGATCCGTGGCTGCTCTCGTACGCCGACCTGGTCACGAACCTGCTGGCGTTCATGATGGTCTTGGTGTCGATGGCCGGGATCTCCTTCGAGAGCATGGAGGCGATCGAGGGCGTGTTCACGAACCTCGACGCTCGCAAGCCTCCGCCGCTGATGAAGCTCTCCGAGGAGATCAAGCAGCTGGCCGCAGCCGAAGGCCTGGGCGGGAAGGTGGAGGCGGCGATCGATCGCGAGGGCCTCGCGATCCAGCTCCAGGATCGCATCCTGTTCCCCTCCGGCGTGGCCACGCTCTCGGCGCCGGGTCAGGATCTGGTGAAGAAGCTGGCCAATCTCCTGAATAGACTGCCGGAGCGCTACAAGGTCGACGTCGAGGGCCACACCGACGATGTGCCGATCTCGACCCCGCGCTTCAAGAGCAACTGGGACCTGGCGGCGGCCCGCGCGCTGACGGTCCGCGAGAGCCTCGAGAACGACGGTGTGCCGGACGACCGCCTCTCGATCACCGCGTACGCCGACACGCGCCCGGCCAAGGCGCCGCCGGACGAGAGCCTCGAGGATCGGCGCCGGCGCAACCGGAGGGTGGTGATTCGTGTCTACTACTGAGCTCGCCCTCACCGCGCTCCTCGCGCTCTCGGCCCAGGCCGAGAAGGCGCCCCCGTCGATCGACGATCTCCGCACCGAGACCCGCGGCCTGCTGCAGTCGATGTGCGGCGACCAGTGCGACGTCATCGACGTCAAGGTCCGCCAGAAGCGCGTCGCACCGCCGGGGAGCGGCGCGCCCGGCTTCGACGACGCTCCTACCGCCAAGCTGGTACCTTCGGACGTGGAGCTGACGCTCCTGTTCGATCAGAAGCTCACCAAGCCTTATCGCGACTTCGTCGCCGACCGGGTCAAGCAGCGCGTCTCCGAGCTGGGCCTGCCGGTGTTGATCCAGCAGCAGGTCCGAAGCTTCCCGGCGCCGCCGCCGCCGCCGATCGAGCCCCCGCCGCCCTATCCGCAGATGCCACCGCCGCCGCCGCCGGTGATCGTGCAGCCCCCGCCGCCGCCGGTCGCCGCCACGCCGCAGCCCAAGACGGATCTGGCGGAGGCGCTGCTGCTCCGCATGATCGAGGCGCTGCCCTTGCTCCTCCTCTTCGCGCTGCTCGCCTGGATGGTGATGCGCGTGATGAAGCGGATGGAGACGCTGGCGATGGGGGGCCGGGCGCCCCTCGACGACGAGGAGGTGATCACGCCCGAGGTGATCGAGGAGTCGCGCCCGCCCGAGACGCGCGGCCTGACAATCCCGCCGCCCCGGGTCGACGAGCTGTCCCACGACCTCGGGCGACACCGCGGCAGCACGCGGCGCGTCTTCCGCCGGCTCCTGATGGCCGGGGACTACGACTCGGTGGCCCGCTCGGTGGCGCTGCTCGGCGACTTCGTGGTGCAGGACCTCAGCCACGATCCTCAGGTGCGGCGCGCGCTGGGCGCCGCGGGGCAGCGGACCGCCGAGATCCTCCGGAGCCCGATCACCGAGGAGGAGAAGGAGGAGCTGCTCCGGATCGTGCACGCGGAGCTGGTCGCGGATCGCGTCGCCCACCGGAGCGACGACGTGCGCGACGAGCTGGAGGCGCTCCTGTCCTGGGGCCCCGAGGCGTTCGCGGCGATGATGGCCCGCCTCGATCCCCGGCTCGGCGTGGTGCTGCTCCGCCACGCGCCCGCCCACCTGACCGAGAGCTACCTGAAGGGCCTCTCGCCGAAGGTTCGGGCGGTCCGGGTCCGCGAGATGCTGGAGGCGCCCGCCGCCGAGCCCGAGGAGATCGACGTGCTCGGCGAGGTGCTCGACAGCCAGGCCCAGGCCGCGCTGGTGGGCGGTTATGAGGCAGATCACATCGTCGATCTCCTCGACTCGCTCCCGGCGGACGAGCAGGACGCGCTGGTGACGAACCTGGAGAGCACCAAGCCCGAGTACGTGCGGCGGAACCTGGGCCAGCTCCCCGTCGAGTCGTCGCTCCTGCGGGTACCCGAATACGCCCTGGGCGCCGCCTGGGTGACGGTGCCCGTGGAGGACTGGATCGCCTACCTGCGGGTCGCGCCCGAGGCGATCCGGAGCCGCACGCTCGCCGCGTGTCCGGCCCGCCTGCGGGACGGCGTGGAGTCGGAGCTCTCGCTCCGCGTGGCCGCAGATCCGGACCGGGCGGCCCGAGCCCGCCGCCGGATCATCCAGGCGGCCCTCCAGGCAGGGCCCGCCGGCGTGGTACAAGAGAGAATCCAGGTCCCGGCGAAGAGCTCGGCTCGTAAGGAAGACTAGATGAAGTGGTGGTGGATCGGAGGGCTGTGTCTGCTGGCCGCGGGTTGCGTGATCATCATCCAGCCCGGCAGCGACACGCCGACGCCGGTCCCGCTGCCGCTCCAGTGCAGCCCGGGGCTCGGCGACGGCGAGGTCCCCACGGTCCACATCTTCTTCGCGACGCGGGTGGAGCGGAGCACCGTCAACCTGGCCGACCGCTACGGAGAGGTCATGCAGGACGTCGGGCTGGGGCTGGCCGCCCTCGGCGCCAACGTCGAGACCGGGGTCCTGATCCGCGAGGACGAGCGCCGGGTGGCGCAGCCGATCCTGGCGGCGTGGGGCTGCGCCCTCGACTCGCCGGAGGCGCTCGCGCCTGCCGACGTGATCCGCTGGTACGCCACCGAGACCGACCTCGGCGAGGACGTCAACCTGGGTTGCGCGATCGATCCGCTGGTGACCGTGGGCGCCCACCTCGCGGACGCCGTCACGCAGTATCCGACCGCGCTCCCCGGGACCTCCGGACGGTCAATCTTCGGGAGCGCGCCCGACCTGGTGCTGGTGGTCCACCTCGACGCCCTCGCCCGCAAGACCGGCTTCGAGGAGGCCGGCTGCGACACGGCGCGGGCGGCTCTGGAGGAGACCGGTGCGGACGGTCAGGCCGCCTGGCTCGACTACGCCGGCGGGATCTCGCAGGACAAGATCGTCCACTGGTTCTTCACCACCGAGGAGCAGGTGCCGCGCGACGCTTTCGTCGCCGCCTGCAAGCAGGTCGACGGCTTCCCGTCCTCGGTGCTCGACACGCTCGAGGAGTCGAAGAAGGCGCTCTACGGCCCGATGGGCAGCGCGGTGAACGACGCCGGCGGTGACGTGGCGCGGCTCTCCATGTGCCGCATGCTGGTCCAGGGCGAGGAGCGGGCCTTCCTCAAGGCCCAGCTCGCCGGCCTCGCGAAGAAGCTCGGCCTCAACTTCGACGAGCAGCGGCTCAAGGACGTCCTCAACGGCGGGCTCGGCGCGCTGCTCAACCCCCCCGGCGAGGCCGGAGGGCTTGCGCTCCCCGAGCCCCGATCCGGCGGTTGATGGCGCGGCGGCTCGTCCGTGGGGTCCGCCGGCCGCCCCGGCCCGCGCGCCCTGGCCGCGTCCTCGGGTGGCTCCTGCTCCTCCTGCCCCTGGGCTTCTGGCTCGGACGCACCACCGCCCCGCGCCCCGAACCCACGCCGGTCGCGTGTCCTCCGGAGCCGCCGGCGGGCGCCACCACCTCCACGAAGGGCCTGTGCCCTTGCCCCGCGCCGAAGACGCCGGCGAAGAAGCGGATCCGGGTGCTGCCGATCCCGAGGAAGGCGACGCCCCCCGAGATCACGCGCCCGTTCGAGCGGGACCCGACGGCCGCCACCGCGAAGTACCTTCGGACCCACGCCGCCGACCTCTCCGCGTGCGCGCCCCACACCGGGGCCCGCGTGCGCGTCCACCTCGAGGTCGAGGTCGCGCCGGGCGGGGCGATCCTGAAGGTGCACATCCTGAACCTCGAGCCGCTGCCGGGCGACCTGGCCTCGTGTGTCAATCGGACCGTGCGGGCGCTCTCTCCCCCCGGGTTCGACGGCTCCACCTCCGAGGTCTTCGCGCTGACGGTGGTGCTGTGAGGTATGCTCGCGCCATGCGGCGGGCCGTTGCGCTCACGCTCCTCTTCGCCGGCTGCGGTGGGGTCGTGTTCGTCGACCCCGACGCCGCGCTCAAGCGGAAGCTGCAGTTCGGGCTGGTCGAGCGCCTGATCGTCGCCGGTGACCCGCGCGCGTACCTCCACGTCCGGATCGAGAGCCGCGACGCGATCGATCGGATCGAGCTGTCGGTGTCGAGCGTGGCCGGCGTGTTCTCGGTGCCGCTCGATCAGGCGAACGTGCAGCCGTGCGGGCGGGGCGAGACCTGCCTCTCGATCACGCTCGGTCCCGGTCTTCCCGAGGACGCTGACCAGATCGTGCTGAGCGTCCCCGACATCGGACACGTGGCCACCGGTGCCATCGTCGTTCGCCGGCTGGAGGCGCACGCGGTCTTCGCCGAGGCCAAGGCGCAGAACACGCAGGCCGCGGTCACCGTCGTGGATCCGATCCGCCGCTTCTACGCGGACACGGAGCTGGTGATCGACGTGGACGCCGACGGCAACGAGACCGTCCGCGGCAACGCGCTCCTCTTCCCGCGCGCGTTCGAGGTCCGGGCCCACGCGGGCGCGTGCAGCGGAGAGAGCGATCCCTCCGATCCGAGCTGGCAGGCCGTCGAGGGCAGCCCGTTCGACGCGAACCTGGTGCTGTCGTCGGGCGACGATCCGCTCGGCTGCGCGGAGCTGCGACCGACGCTGCCTCCTCACGGCCCGATGGTCGCCTTCACCACCATCACGCCGCGCGCCCAGGTGGTCACGTTCCGCCACACGTACACGCCGCCGGTGGAGAGCTCACCGATGGTCTACGTCCCCTTCTTCGATCTCGAGCTTCCCAACGCCGAGCGCTGCGCCGAGGCCCAGAACCTGATCCGCTCCGCGGTCGACGAGGCCGCCACCCGGATCGCGCAGCGACAGGATGAGGGCGCGGAGATCCTGGGGTTGCCGTCCGTGCAGATCGCCGAGCACGACGGCGTTCCCTGCCGTCAGACCAACAACCGCAGCTTCTCGGCCAGCGCGGTCGCCGACGACATCCGCGCGGCGCTGCTCGAGGCCTTCGGTCCCACCCGCCGGGTCCGGGTGCTGCTGGTGTACGTGGCCAACCTGGAGATCGGCCTGTCCCCCACGCTCGACTTCGACTTCCAGCAGCTGGTCGACGCCTTCCGAGGACCGGGCAGCGTCTATCAGACCTTCACGCTCGCCATCGCGCCCGAGAGCGCGGCCTCCACGCTCGAGGCGAACCGGCAGATCGCCTGGATCGCCACGGAGGAGCCGTCCTTCCGCGACACCATCACGAACGTGCTCTCCGAGATCTGGCCGTTCCGCACCTCGATCCACACCTCACGGACCGTGGTACCGCTGTTGCCGGCCGATCAGATCGGGCGCTTCCCGTTCTACCGGATCTGCGCGTCGCAAGCGCATCAGGTGCGTGGAATCGGCACGCCGGCCTCCTCCGTCGACAACGGCGTGCTGATCGTCGGCCCCGACGGGCCCAGCTACCGCGTGCCCGCACTCTCCGCTCAGATCCTCGTGGAGCGGCAGTCCTTCGTCATCGAGAACGTGGTCGTGGAGTGGCAGGGATGCGAGCGACTGTGCGATCGTCCGGCTCCGGGCGGCGACCCGGCGATCCCGTGGCTCGACACGCCCGACTGCTGATGCGCACCCTGCTCCTCGCTCTGCTGTGCCTCGCGCCGAGCGCCGCGCTCGCGGCCGAGAGCGAGGCCGACCCGGGCGTCCCCTGGGACATCACGGGCACCAGCACCACGCCGCTCGGCGGTGATGGTGCCACCGGACGCCTGGAGCTCCGCGTCTTCCAGAAGGAAGGGCACGTGATCGTGCGGACCGGGTTCACGTATCTGGCGCGCGCCGACTTCTATACCAACCCCGGCGTCAGCCTCGACGTGGCCTGGTACCCCTGGGAGTTTCTCGACTTCGAGCTCAGCGGCAGCGCCTTCTTCTCTCGGCTCACCGGGACGGCCGAGGCGCTGCGCAAGACCACCGGCCTCCTCCCGGACAGCCAGAAGCCGATCGCCCGGGCGATGGGCGGCGCCCGCTTCGCGTTCGCCTACGGGAAGCTCTTGATCGAACAGCTCGAGACGGTGGTCCACGCCGACCTGGGCCTCTCGCTCCACCTGGGCGTGCTCATCACCGACCAGGCCGTGAACTTCGGCGGCGACGTCTCGCTGGGCGTGCAGGTGGTGGCGTTCGAGCGGCTCCTGGTCTGGCTCGAGGGCGGCTGGCTGGGGAGCTACGAGAACCGGAGCACCACGCGCTTCGCCTCGGGGCTCGAGACCTCGATCGGGATCGGGCTCCTCCTGTGATCACCGGCGGGATGCTGGCGCTCCTGGTGGCGGTGCGCCCTTCGACCCCGACCCATCTCCCCTCGCTACGGGCGAGCTTCCTCGCCGGCGATCTCGGTCTCGCTCGAGCGCGGGCGTGCGATCCTGCGCGACGCCGGCGAGCCCACCGACGCCGGCGCGCTCGGCCTCCTCGGCGACCTCTCCCGCCTGGTGCGCTGCCTCCCGCTCGGCCCCATCCCGGCGGGCGAGTCGGCGCGCTACCTCGGGCTCCGGAGCCTGGTCCGGCTCGAGCGCGTCCGGCTGGAGGCGCTGTCGCGGGACGCGCTCTACCGGGGGACGGCGCTCGAGGATCTCCTCATGCGTCCCTCACTGTATCGGACCGCGGTGGCCGACCAGTCGGCCGCCCTGGTCCGCTGGCCCCTCGAGGCGGAGGTCTGGCCGGGCGAGATCGCCGACCCGCGCCCCGCGCCGCCGGCCTGCCCGAGGACCGCCGGCGAGCGCAAGGAGAGGGATCGGATCCACGAGAAGAACCGGGAGCTGCGGGCGAAGGCCGAGCGCGAGGCGGTCGCACAGTTGTTGAGGGCGTTGCCGTCCCTGCCCGACGTCGCCGCCGGCCGGATCGCCCTCGCCTACCTGGCCGACGCCGACGCCGCCGGCCCGCGCTTCGTCATCCCGGCGGAGTGGGCCGGGACCCTCGAGCAGGCGGTCGCCCGCGCCCGTCCGCCCGAGCGGAGCGCCGCGCGGATCCTGCTCGCACGTTCGTTTGAAAAGAACGGAGAACGCGATCGCGCGATCGCCGCCTTCAACGAGCTGCTCACGGATCCCCTCCCGCACGCCGGACGAGGAGAGCCGGGCCCGCGTCCGGCTGGCGTCGCTCCTCGAGCCCGACTGGGAGGCGGTGCTGGCGGCCGCCGCCGGAGCGGTGCGCCCGCTCGATCGGGCGGCGCTCGCCAACGCTCAGGCGCGCGCGCTCTTCGCGCTCGGGCGGCGCGAGGCGCTGATGACCTTCGGCCGGCGCTGGCTGCGCGAGCGCGAGGGGGCGGGGGCCGACGCCTTCGACCTCCGCACCGCCGACCTCCTGCTGCGGCTCGGGCTCCAGCTCCCGCCCGCCCAGGCGATGGCGTGGGTCGGTGAGATCACGCCCGCCGGCGAGAAGGAGCAGCGCGACGCGCTGGTGACGCTGGCCGAGCTGGCGGTCTCGGAGCGGCACCTCGACCTCGCGGTGGCGATTGACGATCGGCTTCGGCTCGAGGCGGCCGCGGCGCGCGGGCGCATCGGACCGGGCTCGGCGAAGCTCCAGGCGCGCTGGCTCCGAGCCCGGGCGATCGTGGAGTACGAGCGGCACGACGTGGCGGCCTTCGCCGGCTTCGTCGACGACATCCTCTCGCTGGCGAAGGTCGAGGAGGACCGCCCGCTGGCCCGCTGGGCGCCGCACCGCGAGGTTGCGGAGCTCTGCCAGGAGCTGATGGGCCGCCTCACCAACGACGCCCCGACGGATCCGGAGCGAAAGAAGTTCGCCGGGCTGCTCCTCGAGACCGTCTCCGGGCTCGCCAAGAAGCAAGGTCGCTACCGCGACGCTCTCACCCGCTACCTGGCGCCGCTGACCATCCTGGCCGGCGAGTACGCGGAGGGCCGAAACGCGGCGGCGCGCCGCACCAACGCCACCCGGCACGTCCGCCAGCTGGGCGAGGTGGTGATCCCGCGCCTCCCGCCTTGGGTGGACCCGCCCGACCACCCCACGCCGGTGCCCCCGATTGACAGCTTCCTCGTGTACGAGCGCCCGGACGGCGCGCTTCAGGCCGGCGCCCCCTGGGCCGCGCTCTTCGAGGCACGCCGGCGCGCCGAGCAGAGGCCGTGAAGACCCACCGCCGCCTCGGTGTCCGGCCCCGCTGCATCGCGTGCCGCATGCGCGCCGATCTCTGCCTCTGCGGCGAGATCGAGCCGCTCCCCGATTTGGAGCTCCGGGTGGTCGTCGTCATGCACGCGAAGGAGGCGAACCGTCCCACCAACACCGGCTTCCTGACGCGCGCGCTGCTCCCGGCGACCGAGATCCGCATCCGCGGACTCCCGGGCGACCGCATCGATTCTCTCGGACCTGGCGGGCGCCGCGGTGCTCTTCCCGCTCGACGATGCCGAGACGATCGAGCCGTCGACCGATCTGTCGACCCGCCTGATCGTCCCCGACGGGAGCTGGCATCAGGCCCGCAAGGTGGTCCGGCGCGAGCTGACCGGCTTTCGCACGCTGAAGCTTCCGGCGGGCCCGCCCGGAGAGCTTCGCATCCGCCACCACGTGGATCCGGCCGGCGTCAGTACCCTCGAGGCGATCGCCCGGGTCCTCGCGATCACCGGTCGTGGTGAGGCCGCCGCCGCGCTCATGCGGGTGTTCCGGATGATGGTGGCCCGCACGCTCTGGATCCGCGGCGACATCCCGGCGGATCAGGTGTACGGCGGCCTGCCGGAGGGCGCCGAGCCGTGAGCCGCGCGCTCAGAGGGCCCGCGGGTCGGTCAGCTTCCCGGTGATCGCCGACGCCGCGGCCACCGCCGGCGACACCAGGTACACCGGCCCGGGCGCGCCCATGCGCCGATCGAAGTTGCGGTTCGTGGTGCTGGCCGTGGTCTCGCCCTCGAGCGGGATTCCGGGCCCGTTGCCGATGCACGCTGCCGCAGCCCGGCTCGGTGACGACCGCGCCCAGCTCGCGCAGCATCGTCAGGATCCCCTCGGCCTCCGCCGCGCGCGCGACCTCCGCGCTCGACGGCGTGACCGTCACGCGGACGCCCCGATGGAAGCGGTGCGCCCTTGCAGGACGCCGGCCGCCGCGCGCAGGTCGGCCAGCGATCCGCCGGTGCAGGAGGCGATCACCACGTTGTGGATCGGGACATCCCGCGTTCGACGCGAGCGGCGCGCGGTTGCGCGAGTCGCCGGGAGTGGCGACGGTGAGCGGCACGTCGTCGAGGTCGATCTCGATCGTCCGCACGTACTCGGCCCCTTGGTCCGGAGACACGAACCCCGACTCGTCGACCGAGCCGCGGCGCTCCGCCAGAAAGCGGCGCACCGGGTCGCACGGCTCCACGATCCCGGTCATGAGGCCGCCCTCGACCGTCATGTTGGTGAGCACGCAGAGCTCGTCGACGTTCCACTGATCGAGCCCGGGACCGCCGAACTGGATCACGCAGGTGTCGGTGGGCGAGGCCCGCCAGTGCTCCTCGCGGAAGTAGGGATCGCCGATCAGGTGGAGGATCAGATCCTTCGGCGACAGCACGCCGCGCGCGTCGCCCTAGACCACCACGCGCACCGTCTTGGGCACGGTCACCGGGATGAGCCCGGTGCGGAGCGCGAACGCCATCGCCGTGGAGCCCACGCCGAACGCGAAGGCGTTGAGCACGCCGGCGGTCGGCGTGTGGCTGTCGGTGAGGACGATGATCGTCGCCGGGGAGGGCGTAGTCCTCGACCACCACCCGATGGCAGACGCCGGCGGGGAAGGGCCGGCCGGGGCCGTGGAGGCGGATGCCGTTCCGCTGGCAGGCCTCGACCATCTCGCGCCGTCAGCTGCCTGGCGGGCGCGAGCCGCTGGTTCCGCACCTTGAGCGGGCACCGTGTCGTGATCGATCAGCACGAAGTGGTCCTCGAACGCAGCGACCAGCTCCGGCTGGTCGCACCGGATGCCTCCCCCACTCCTCCTCGTAGAGCGCCATCACCATGCCCGCGGTGTACTCGTGCATCCCGCGGAACCCGGTGGCGCAGAGCACCTGATCGCCGGGACGGACGCTGGCCGACCCCGGTCGCCTGGCCGGCGCCGCGATACGTCCGCGCCGCGACGATCTTCTCGATGCAGGTCATCGGCCGCGCCGGCGCATCGGTGCGATAGCTGGGCGCGAGCTCGCCGGCGAGGAGCTTGGTGCCGTACCGCAAGAGCCCGCCCTCGGCGGCCACGGCGCGGAAGAACGGCGGCAGCTCGGCGGCGAGCGCAGCGAGGTCGACCTCGTCGCCGTCGATCAACCGATCGAGCACCGAGAAGTCGGTGGTGAACGGCAGGCCGCTGTAGACCATGTTCTCCTGGAAGATCCGCTGGAAGCTCTTCGCCACCACCAGCTCGATCCCGGCGCCTTGATGCGCCACCACTGCGACCTCGCGGCTCGATCCGGATGCCGTAAGCGTCGCCGCCGACGACGACCTGGAAGCCGCCGTCCTTCACCGCGTCCTTCTCGACCGTGTCCTTGAAGCTCTCGAGGAAGTACGGGCCCAGGATCTCGCCGGTGTAGCCGAGCGTGCAGGCGGCGCCGCTGATCATCGCGTCGGTGTTGACGCCGTAGGCGAGCTCGGGTGCGTCCCCGGATCCGTACGCGCTCCGCGCAGTTCCTTCGAGCTGCTTGGCCAGCTCGCTCGCGTCGTCGGTCAGCCACAGCACCCGTCCCGCCAGCTTCATCGCTCCGAGGATGAGCGCTCGGGCAAACGTCCTCAAGATGGACCATAATTGGTCCCTAAATGCATCGTTCATGATACATTTTTCGGGTGATCGGCCGCAGCCACCTCGAGGCCTATCTGGAGGTCATCCAGCACGGAAGCCTCCAGGCCGCCGCCCGGGCGAGCGGCCGCTCCCGCGCGACCTACCAGCGCCACCTGGCCGAGCTCCGCGCGGCCTTCGATGCGCCCGTGCTGATCCGGCGCGCTCCGGGGCAACGGCAGGGGATCGTCACGCCCGCCGGCGACGAGCTGGCGCGCCGCGCCCGCGTCATGCTCAGGCGGTTCGATCAATGGCTGGCGACCACGCGCGATGCCATCGGCGAGTCGGAGAAGAGCCTGCGCGTGGGCGCGCTCGCCGGGTCGTTCGATCTGATCGCGGACCTCCTGGCCGAGCTCAAGCGGGAGCTCCCGGAGATCCCGCTCCGGATCGTCGAGTACCCCGGCGATCGCATCGTCGACGCCGTGATCGCCGGTGACGTCGACCTCGGCTTCGGCCCCCTCGATCCCGACGGGGTCCCGAAGGACCTTCGCTTCGTCGCCCTGGGGCCTCTCCCCTGGGCGGTGATCGTGCCGGAGAGCGCACGGGCGTCGTTCCCCGATCCGATCGAGCTCGCCGATCTCGACGGCATCCCGCTGGTGGTCCATCGCGCCGGTCCCGCCCGCCGTCGCCTCGAGCGGCAGTTCGCCGCCGGCCTGCACACCCTCAACGCCGCCTATGAGGTGGAGTCGACGCCGCGGATCGTCGACATGGTGCAGCGCGGCTTCGGCCCGGCCGTGGTCAGCCAGTTCCGGCTGGCGTTCCTCCCCCGCGGCGTCGCGGTGCTCCGGCTGGCCGGCGGCCCCAAGCCGCTGACGGCCGGCGTGTTCCTCCGCCGCGGCCGCCGCCTGGTCGGCCCCAGCAAGGCCCTCGTGGATCGGGCCCGCGCGCGCTTCACGCTCCTCAGCTCGCCAGGCGCGCCTTCCGCATCTGTACCTTCACCCAGCCGTCCGTCTTCCACACCGACGCCGTGATCCGATGCGTCTCGGTCGTCTCCACGGAGCGCCAGCAGGTCGCGTCCTGCGCCTCGAAGCCGAAGGTGGCGAGCGCTCCGCCCAGCGCCTCGTCGCTCGGCATCTCCACGGTCTCCTCGAGCACCTCTGCGGTCATGATCGCGAGGGGGTTCACGATCACGCGCTTCTCGAGCCGCGCCGGCTCCCCGCCGAGCCGGAGGAGCCGGCGGACCAGGTTCTGGAACATCTCGCTGGTCTCGACCGGGGCGCCGTGATCCGGGGGCCAGGGCTGCAGGAACTCGACCACCAGGTAACGGTCGGCCTCGAGGGTCAGGATCACGTCCTCGAGCTCGAAGCGTCCGTCGTCGAGGGGTGTCCACCCGTGCCGGAACGCGTCCTCCGAGGCCTCCTCCAGCAGCTCGGCCAGCTCCGGGGCGTCCGGCTCCGGGGACAGCTCGATCCGCCTGCGACGGAACGCGTCCGTGCCCGCGCGCCACTCGTCCTCGGTCCGCGCCAGGCGGCAGCCGCCCGGCACCACCTCGGCGAACGGGGCCGCGACATCGGGCCAGAAGCTCTCGATCTGGGTCAGGCTCGGCAGATCCATGGCGGGCGATCGATCGGGACGCGCACGATGCGATCGCTTCGCCCGACGGTCAACCTCGACGCCCGACCCCCGATCGTGTCACCTCGGGTCGATGGAGCTGATCTTCATCCGCCACGCACAGCCGGCGTGGGTCGACGGGGACAAGAGCCGGATCGATCCTGCGCTCTCACCGCTGGGCCGCCGGCAGGCCGAGGCCCTCGCCGAGCACGCGCGCGAGTGGAGCCGCGCCGACGAGCTCTTCGTCTCACCGGCCGTCCGCGCCCGCGAGACCGCGCACCCCCTCGCCGAGCGCCTCGGCCTTCGCGCACAGTGCGTCGAATGGTTCGACGAGCTCCGCCTCCCCGCGCACTGGGAGGGGGCGCCGGCCGAGCGCGTGTCCGCGCTGCTCAGCAACGCGCGCAGTCGCACCCGCCTGGAGTGGGAGAACGGGATCGAGGCCGCCGAGCCCTTCGCGGCGTTCGAGCACCGGATCGTCGTCGGCCTCCGGGCGCTCCTCGCCGAGCGCGGCGTGACCCCGGCCGTCGGCGAGCACCCCGGCGACTGGCAGATTGCACAGCCGGCGCGGCGTCTCATCTTCGTCGGGCACAACGGCAGCAACGCTGTCGCCATCGGCCACCTGCTCGGCCTCCCCAGCGTCCCCTGGCCCTGGGAGCGGCTGGTGGCGATGCACGCCTCGATCTCGCGGGTGAAGTCGAGCGCCCTCCTCGGCGGCCACATCTTCGGCCTCCGCGACCACAGCAACGTCGGCTACCTGGAGAGGTCGCTCCGCTCCAGGTGAGCGGGCCGAGCCTCGTCCGCTGGAGGTGGATCGGTGCTGCCTGGGCGGCTACACCGGGCCACCCCCGGTCGGTCGGTTGACGGATGCGCCGATCGGCGCTGTCCCGGCCGCATCGCCTGCGCTACCACTCGCGGCCGTGATCGCGGTGTTCGAGAGCTTCAACGAGTGGCTTCGCCTGAGCGGCGCGCACGTGGCGGCCGCGATCATCGTCTTCGCGATCCAGCCCGGTGTGGAGTTGCCGCCCCTGATCCTCCGGCTATTCTCAGCCTGAGTTGACCGTCCGGACCTTCGCTGAACGCATCCTCTTCGGCGCCACGCTCGCGGACAAGCTCGCCGCCGACGAGCCGCTGGCGGACGACGAGCCGGGGCGTGCCATCGCGGTTCCGCCGGCTCCGGCGCGGCCGGCTGCGCTCGCCTTTCCCACCGAGAAGGTCCCCTTCGAGTTTCCCGACAAGCGGCAGCTCGACGACGACGGGCTGCGGGGGCGCGCGCTCCACTTCTTCGCCAACCACGAGCTCCTCGCCCTCGAGCTGATGGCCCTGGTGCTGCTCCGCTTCCCCGAGGCGCCCTCGTCGTTTCGCGCCGGGTTGGTGCACACCATGCTCGACGAGCAGAAACACCTCCGCCTCTACCGCGCGCGCATGGCGGCGCTCGGCGTCGAGCTGGGCGACGTCAAGGTCAACGACTACTTCTGGCGCGCGATGAAGGACGTCCGCTCGCCGCTCGACTTCGTGATCTCGATGAGCCTCACCTTCGAGCAGGCCAACCTCGACTTCACTCGACACTACGCCGGGCTCTGTCGCAGCGCCGGCGACGAAGCGACCGCCGACATCCTCGACGCCGTTCAGGCCGACGAGGTCCGGCACGTGCAGCACGGGGTGCGCTGGCTCGAGGCGTGGCGCGACCCGGAGGAGGACGACTGGGACGCCTACCGCCTCCACCTCGCGCCGCCCCTGTCCCCCGCCCGCGCCAAGGGGCCCGACTTCGATCGGGAGGCCCGGCGGCGCGCCGGACTCTCGGAGCGCTTCATCCGCGAGCTCGCCGTCTTCCAGCACAGCAAGGGCCGGACGCCGGTGGTACACGCGTTCGACGCCGCCAGCGAGGAGGCGATCGAGGCCGGCCCTCGCTACTCCCCGCCGGCCGCGATCCTCGACGCCGAGCACGATCTCGCGCCGCTGATGCTCTTCCTGGCGGCCAACGACGACGTGGTCCTGGTTCCGGTCCGCCCGTCGACCGCGCATCTCGAGTCTCTCATCGCTGCCGGGTTCGCGGTCCCCGAGCTGCGCACCCTCGACGAGCCGCTCGCCGGCCCTTTCGAGCGCTTCTCGGGTTGGGGCGCCGGCCCCCGCTCCCGCGCGCGTGCGGAGCGCCTCGGGCTGTCGCTCGATCCCGCGCCGCCGGAGGTCGTCTCCCGCCGCTTCTCGCATGCGCTCCGCCAGCGCCTGAGCCCCGACACCAGCGCGATCGCCACCTCGGTCGAGGAGGCACGCGCCGCAGCCGAAGCGATCTTCGCGCTCGGCCATCCGCGCGCGGTGGCCAAGTCGCTCTTCGCGTCGAGCGGACGGCAACGTATCTTTCTCCGTCCCGGGCCGCTCGAGCCCAACCTCGAGCGCTGGCTCGAAGGCCGCACCGTCATCGTCGAGCCATGGCTCGATCGCGTCCGCGATCTCTCCCTCGCGATCGAGGTCGGCGAGCACGCCACCGAGCGCGTCGCCTTCAATCACTTCCTCACCGACGATCGCGGTCGCTACCGGGGCCACGTGCTGGCGCCTCCCCTCCGCGGGCTGGAGCTCGAGCCGCTGTTCCGAAGGATCGATCTGTTCGCCGAGCTGGACCGGATCGCCCGCACCGTCGGACAGCAGCTCCGCGCGGCCGGCCATCGGGGCCCGGCCGGGATCGACATGCTCCTGTACCGCGATCAGGGGGACGGCGCGATCGCCTGGCAGCCGCTCGTCGAGGTGAATCCGCGGCTCACCATGGGCTTCGTGGCCCGCGCCCTGAAGCGACGGATCGCGCCCGGCTCCTACGGCGTGTGGCTCCACGCGCCCATCGAGCGGGTCCGCGAGCTCCGGCCCGAGGTGGAGCTCTCGTCGAAGGGCATCGTCCGGGGGACGCTCCCCACCAACGACCTCGAGGCCGCGCGGGCGATCGGCACCGTCCTCTACGTGGATCCGGATCCCGACGCCATCGAGGCCCTCTGCCGTAGCAGGTGATCCGCCAGCACGATCGCGACCATCGCCTCGGCCATCGGCACGAAGCGCGGGAGCAGGCAGGGATCGTGGCGCCCCTTCGTCGAGATCGTCGCCGGCCGACCCGCTCGATCCACGGTCCGCTGCGGGCGCGGCAGCGAGCTGGTCGGCTTCACCGCAGCCCGCAGCACGATCGGCATCCCGCTCGAGATCCCGCCCAGCATGCCGCCGTGACGGTTCGACTCGGTGGCGATCCGACCGTCCTCCGCCACGAACGGATCGTTGTTCTCGCTCCCGCGGAGCGTGGCGCAGCCGAAGCCGGCGCCGTACTCGACGCCCAGGACCGCCGGCAGCGAGAAGAGCGCCTTTGCCAGGTCGGCCTTCAGCTTGTCGAAGACCGGCTCACCCAGGCCCGCAGGCACTCCGGTCGCCACGATCTCCGCCACGCCTCCGATCGAGTCCTGATCCTTCCGCACCGCCTCGATCAGCGCGATCATCTCGGCGGCCTTCTCGAGGTCCGGACAGCGGACCGGGGTGGCCTCCACCATCTGCTCGGTCACGCGCGTCGGATCGATGATCTGTGCGCGCACCCCGCCGACCTGGACGACGTAGCCGAGCACGCGAGCCCCCACCGTCGCGATCACCTTCTTCGCGATCGCGCCGGCCGCCACGCGCGCGACGGTCTCCCGGGCGCTGGCCCGACCCCCGCCGCGATGATCGCGGAAGCCGTACTTGGCGTCGTAGGTGTAGTCGGCGTGGCCGGGTCGGTAGAGATTCTCGATCGCCGCGTAATCCTTCGACCGCTGATCCTCGTTCGCGATCGAGACGGCGATCGCCGTGCCGGTGGTCCGGCCCTCGAAGACGCCGCTCAGGATCCGCGGGACGTCGCTCTCCTGACGCTGGGTCACGAGGTGGCTCTGGCCGGGCCGGCGCCGCCGAAGGTCCACCTCGAGGTCCGCCTCCGACAGCGGGATCCCCGGGGGACACCCGTCGACGATGACGACGTTGGCCGGTCCGTGGGACTCGCCGGCGGTGGTGACGACGAAAACGCGCCCCATGCTGCTGCCGGCCATGTGGAAACAGCATAGCAGTTTCAGGGAGTTCGGTTGGTTCGTTGACTCGACAATCAACGAGCGTTAGGCGTTGATTCGAGAATCAATCATGAGCGACGTCAAAATGCAGGACTCCGAGATCTTCACCGAGGAGCACCAAGCGCTCCGCAAGACCGTCCGCAAGTTCGCCGAGAGCCTCGCCCCCTTCGCGCTCGAGTGGGACGAGGCCGGCATCTTCCCCCGCGAGGTCTTCAAGCAGGCCGCCGACCTGGGTCTGCTGGGCATTCGACACGACGAGAAGTACGGCGGCATGGGCCTCGATTGGTGGTTCACCACCTGTTACGGCGAGGAGCTCTGCCGCACGCGCAACGCCGGCTTGAACATGGCGTTGATGGTCCAGTCCGACATGGCGACGCCGATCATCAACGAGATCGGCACGGACGAGGTGAAGCGAAACTTCCTCGAGCCCGCGATCAAGGGCGACATGATCGCCGCGCTCGGCATCAGCGAGCCGGGCGGCGGATCGGACGTCGCCAACATTCACACCACCGCGCGCAGAGACGGCGACGACTACGTGATCAACGGCCAGAAGCTCTGGATCACGAACGGCACGCGCGCCGACTTCATCACCTTGGGCGTCCGCACCGGCGATGACGGCTACGGCGGCATCTCGCTGCTCGTGTTCCCCACCGACGTCAAAGGCTTCTCGGTCGGACGCAGCCTCAAGAAGATCGGGAACAAGTCGTCAGACACCGCCGAGCTCTTCTTCGAGGACTGCCGCGTCCCCACCCGATACCTGCTCGGTGAGGAGAACCAGGGCTTCTATCACATCATGACCAACTTCCAGGGCGAGCGGCTGATCGCGGCCGTCAGCTGCGTGAGCGGGATGGAGCTCGCGGTCCGGGAGGCGATCGCGTACGGCATGGAGCGCAAGTCCTTCGGCAAGCCGCTGATGAAGTACCAGGTCTGGAAGCACAAGTTCGTGGAGCACCTGACCGCGATCGAAGCCGCGCGGCGCCTCACGTACTTTGCCGTCGACAAGTTCAACAAGGACGCGACCGGCGCCGCCCGCGAGATCACGATGGCCAAGCTCTTCGCCGGCGATCTCGCCCAGCGGGTGATGTACGACTGCCAGCAGCTCTACGGCGGGTTCGGTTATGTGACGGAATTTCCGATCGCGCGTGCATGGACCGACACCCGGCTGATCACGATCGGCGGCGGGACGTCCGAGATCATGAAGGAGATCCTGGTCAAGCTGGAGGGTCTCTAGTACTCGATCGGAGAGGTGCTGGGGCCGCTCCTCCTCTTGATCGCCAGCCCCTCCTACGTCGAGATCCGAGGCAACGTGGCGCTCCCCGAGGACGTCTACCTGACCGTCCTCAGCCTCACCAGCAGCACCGCGTCCGTCACGCCGGCGCGCGTCGAGAACGTCCTCACCCACTTCCTCCACGACTCCGGATACGAGATCGCGGTCGTCACCGCGCGCCTCTCCGATCATCACATCGCCGTCGACGTCGACGAGGGACGCCTCGACAAGGTCATCTTCGTCGGTGAGAGCAGCGCGAGCGCGCTGAGGCTCCAGCTGGCGGTGGATCTGCCGGGGCACATCTACAACCGCCCGTTGCTGGAGAAGAAGCTGGCCGCGGTCATCGAAGCCACCGACGTCATCTCCGCCCGCTACGACATCGTCCCCGTCGAGGAGGTCGAGCACCCCGGCATCCAGCTCCCCGATCCCGGGCTGATCCCGGGCGTGAAGATCTTCCGCCCCGGCGAGCCGCACGAGCTCCGCATCCACTTGCTCCACGAGGGCTGGGTCCGCGGCATCGACGCTACCTTCGGCCTGAGAGCTCCCGACGGCCTCTTCCTGCGGGCGGGCTACAAGCACGGGGGGCTGTTCGCCGATCGCGACGAGGCGGAGGTCGGCGGGCGCATCGCCGTTCGCATCGTCGACGCGCTGGCGGCCGCCAACGCCCGGCTCGGCCTCTCGGAGGCGAGCGTACGCCTGGCCTGGTTCACGCCGCCGTTCGCCGCGGACACGCTGCGAGCGCTGTTCACGCTGGAGGCGCTGACCCTCGGTGCGCGGCGGCGGGATCTCGGGATCCGGAGCTACCTCCAGTCCCCGTTGCGCGCCTCGCTCGACTTCCAGCTGTCCCTGCTCCGCTCCTTCGCGCTCGGGCTGGGCTTCGGATTCGAGCAGCGCTTCCTCTACGCGCTGCACGACGAGAAGGACGTTCCGCGCGATCCGCTGGTCGACGCCACGCCTCGCCACGAGGCGCGCCTCTTCGGTCTCTTCGAGGCCGATGCGGTGTTCAATCCGGAGGAGCTACGGCGCGATCGAAAGCACGAGCTCTCCCTGCGGGTGCGGGCGCTCTCGGCGAGCACGCAGGAGGCGCCTCCGATCGTCGAGCTGTCGCTCGACTGGCAGAAGATGCTGGCGCTGGGCTGGGACGAGCTCTGGTTCGGGGTCGACGGGGTGGCCCTCTTCGGCGACGTGCCCTTCTACGACGAGCGCTCGCTCGGAGACCCGTTCCTCCGCACCACGTTCTCGCGCCTCTACGTGAAGAAGGCCGGGGCGGTCCACCTCGAGTACCGCCTCTCCCTCTCGCGCGACATCTTCAAGATCAGCCTCTACGACGACTTCGCCGTCTATCACGACGAGAAGGTGCGCGTGGTCGACGAGCTGGGGCTCGGCCTTCACCTGCTGGTGATCGACACGTTTCAGCTGAGCGCGTTCCTCGGTGGCGGTCTCAACTCGATGAAGGAGCTCGACGTGGGCGTCGGCCTCGAGGCCAAGCAAGCGTTCTGACCAGCGCCAGCAGCCCGACGATCCAGAGCCCGGCGAACGACCCCGCGCCGCCGGCCGCGGTGCAGCCGAAGGCCTCCGCGTCGTCCGTCGAGGCGACGTCATCCTTCAGCACCAGCTCGCCCACCCGACCGGCCTCGTCGGTCGCCCGCACCCGGCGGACATCCGGCGCGAGCGTGGCGTGGCCATCGGCGTCGAGCGCGAGCGGATGCGTGCCGGAGGCGTCGACGGCCTCCACCGTGATGCGATCGCCGCTCACGCGATCCCAGGCGGACAGCGTGCGCCCCTGTACCGCGAGCTCCGGAGGCTCGCTGTCGATCCACACGTCGAGGACCGCCGGCGTCGGATCCAGCGAGCGATATTGTCCCTTCACCCGGGCCCGGGCCTCGATCCGATGGCGACCCTGGATCGCCAGCTCGGGGCGCGAGATCACGACGCGGTCGCTCGCGCCGAACGCGGACCAGAACCCGCCGTCGACGCGCGTCTGCCACTCGAGCGGCCCGGCGCCGTGGCCCGCCAGCGCCAGCTCGATCTCGGGCAGGACCGGGCCGCCCGCGTGGTCGATCGAGAACGCCTCCGTGCTGGGCGTCCTCGTCTCCACCAATGAGGCCTCGGTCTCGGCCGCGGCGGTCAGGTTTCCGCCGGCCTGGAGCGCGAGGTCCGCGTAGAGCGCCAGCTGATCGTAGGAGCCCGACGGTCCCGGCACGCCGCGGATCCCGAGGACGTCGAGGTCCGTGCCCTCGAGCGTGGGGAGGGGGAACTGACCCGCCGAGCCCGCGAACTCCAGCAGCGCGAAGGAGAGGAGCGTCGGCAGTGCCTGGGCGATCGACGCCGGATCCTCCTGGAGCAACTCGCTGTTAGTGATGCGGACGTTGCCGATGATCTCCGGGACCCCCACGCCCACGATCGGCTCGAGCTGGTTGTCGGGCGTGACCATCACGGCGATGCCGAGGTGCAGGTCGAGCGTGGCGGTGAGGATCCGGACCCAGCGCTCCTCGATCAGCGCGCTCAGGTTGATCTCGAAGTCGCGGAGGTACAGGTGCACCAACGGGTCGACGTACTCGGTGCTGCCGCCGTTCTCGTGCGTCTCGCCGGACCCGATCTGGATCTCGGGCTCCTGTCGCAGCCACGCGGAGACGCGGGCGGGACGCTGCGAGCGCGGCGACTGCCGGCTCTTGGTGAGGAAGCGGACCGACGGGATGATGATCTCGAGCGTGCCGGTGTGCAGGTCGTCGTAGTCGGCGGTGGTGACCGCACCGCAGACGAGACCGCCGCCGTAGGCGGACCAGATCGCCTGATCCACGAAGGCCTTCGAGAGCGAGAGCGCGACCTGGTAGCTGGTCTCCGGCGTGCCGTCATAGTCGAGATCGACCGTCTCGGTGGCGGGGAGGGGCGGCGTCGGGGTGAAGGTCGGCCGCAGCCGAGGGCTGGGCAGGACCGTGGCGCAGGAGGGGTTGGGTGAGACGAGCTCCATCCCGCCGCGGACCCCGGCGGTGATGCCCGCGGGGTCGGCGGAGATCGCGCCTCCGACCTGGATCGCGAAGTCGCTGACGGCGTCGGGCGTATCGTACGAGTCGAGCACGGGCGGCACGGTGATCCGCTCCTCGTCCTCGAGACCCGGGAGGAGGATCTGATCGCCCTCGAGGCAGCGCTCGTTCGCGCAGCCGGCGCCCGCCGGGCAGTCAGCGGTGACGTCGCAGACCTGACCGACCGCGCTCGCTACCAGATCGCGGACCGCCGGGATCGCCGCGGCCCTGATGGCGGCGCGAAGATCGGCGGTCACCGGCGCGCTGCAGCCGCCGGAGGGCACCAGCGCCGGGATGACGGCGTTCGTGACGGTAAAGCCGATCTGGCCGCTGCTGCCGGGGGCCATGGTGAGCTCGACGTCGACGGCGGCGGGCCCCGGGAGGTCGAGCTGGGCGGTGCAGTCAACGCCGGTCGCCCGATCGTGGATCGGGATCGGGGTCGAGGCCAGCCGCGTGTCGATGCTCGCGGTCAACGCGCTCGGCGGCGACTGCGCCAGCGAGACCCGATCGATCGCGACGAAGACGCGACAGGTCCCCGAGGTGCACACGTCGATCGCGCCCACGCTCGCCGGAGCCAGGTCGATCGCGGCGAAGGCGCCGCCGCTGCAGCGCGCGCCGACACAGCTCGAGCCCAGCGCCGCAGGACAGTCGGCGTCGCCGCTGCACGAGAGCACCGCGGCGTCCCTGATCCAGCCGTCGGCGGCGACGCTCAGCACGTCGAGCCCCGAGCGGGTGAGACGGACCTGGGCGGCGCGCTCGAGGCGGGCGGCTGGGTCGAAGCCGCCGGGAATCGGATCCGCGCCGACCTGGCAGTTGCCGCAGCCGGCGAGCGGCGCCGACAGCGCCCAGAGGAGGAGCCTTCTCATTCCCCGAGTTTGTGGAGATCACCGGACCTCCGGTCAATCCGCTCAGATGATGTCGACCCGACCCTGCCGGAAGGTCCCCTGACCGGCCAGGATCGCCCGGCCCTGCTCCGCGCGCCGCTCCACGACGCGCTGGATGAACGCCATGGCTTTCGGGCGGCTCTTCACGATCTTGAGGAACATCGGCGCCGGCAGCTCCATGACCAGGCACCTCTCGGTGGCCCGAACGCTGGCGACCGCCGGACTCTCGGTCAGGATCGACATCTCACCCGCCACGTCACCGGGGCCGAGCGCGCCCAGCTTGGTGGGGGTGCCGGACTGATCGCGCACCACGTCCGCGCGCCCGGCCAGCAGGAGCAGCAGGCCCTCGGCGCGGGCGCCCTCGGCAAGCAGCGTGGCGCCGGCCTCGGCCTCGAGGAAGCGGAAGCGGGCGCGCAGGGCCTCGCGATCGCGCTCGGACAGGACGGTGAACAGCGGGTTGGTCGACAGGAGCCGCTCGACCGAACGATCGCGGAAGAAGCGGAGCAGCACCGGGAGCACCTGGGGATCGGTCGCCATCACCTTCTTCATGGCGGTCCGATCGATCCGGATCAGGTGCGTCTCCTGCAGCGCGATGCAGGTGGCGCTCCGCGGCTGATCGGACAACAGCGCGATCTCACCGAAGAAGTCGCCCTCCTGCAGGCGGCTGATCCCCCGTCGCGGCGGCCCCTCGTCGATCACGCCGATCGCCCCCTCGGCGATCACGAAGAGCGCGTCGCCCGGATCCCCTTGATGGAAGACCTCCTGATCCTTCGAGAGCGCGATCGGGCTGGCCTGCATCAGGAGCTCGGAGAAGCTCTTCTCGGCCAGCTCGGCGAACAGCGGGGTCGCGGTCAGCGCCGCGTTCGTCGCCTTCGCCTCCGCGAGCTCGGCCTCCACGGCCAGGATCGCCTCATCCTCGCTGAGCACGTCGCCGCGCGGCGGGGGCGCCCCGTGGACCTCGGCCCGCACCTGGGCGGCGGCCTTCGCGGTGACGTTGCCCCCGGAGTCGAGCGTCAGCTCCAGGTTCGCCGCCAGGTGGAGAGGGAGCTCCTCCTCGCCCAGCTCGAGCGGCCCGTCGACCTCGTTGGCCAGCGGGATGCGATAGATCCCGGCGCGCGTGCTGTGCGGCCTCGACGCCGCCACGCGCCGGAGCTCGAGGCTCTGGATCCCCGCGTCCGGCTGCTCGACCCAGCCCTCCTCCGGCGCGCGCCAGCCGGAGGACGCCGGCGCCGGGGTCGCCTGTCGGGCTCGCCGATGGACGAGCAGCAGGCGCTCCCGTGTGGGCGCGTGGTTCGGATCGATCTGGAGGATCTGGTTGCAGACGGTGGCGCACTTCAGCAGATCGCCGACCTTCTCGTAGTTGACCGCGGAGCGGGCGAGCGCGTCGATCTCGTCGAGCGGCCGGCCCATCCGGTTGAGCACGAGCGCGGTGCGGCGCGGCCACATCGGATCTTCGGGCTCGAGCTTCTCGAGATCGAGGCAATGCCGAAGCGCGAGCGGGTGCTGCGCGCGCTTGAGAGCCTCGGATGCCGCAGCCTTCAGCCGAGCGACGTCCGCTCCATCCATGCCGGCCGAGTATAGCCCAAACGCTTGCCAGCATCGCGATCTCCGCGGGATGTGCGGGCAGATGCAGCTCGGCGCGCTGTTGGCCCTCTCCCTCGCGACAACCTCGACGACGACCGCGCCCCCGTACGCGATCGGCTTCGTCCCCGGTCGAGGCCTGGTCCTCGAGGTCCCGGGGCGGGCGCAGGTCGCCTTGGGGACACACGGTCAGGTGCTCTACACCGTCGAGGACTCACCGGACACCGGCGACCAGCTGGAGCAGAGCCTCCAGCTCCGGCGGCTCCGCCTCAGCCTGAGCGGCTACTTCTTCGAGGTCTACAACCAGTACAAGGTCGAGCTCGCGTTCGCGCCGCGCGAGGGTCGACAGTCGCCGCTGCTCGACGCGTACTACCGCTTCAGCTACCTGCGCGATCTGAACCTGCAGATCGGCCAGTACAAGCTGCCGTTCAGCCGCGAGCGTCTCAACTCGATCACCGACCTCAACATGGTCGATCTGTCCATCGTGGACGGCGAGTTCGGCCTCGAGCGCGACATCGGTCTCGACCTGCGCTCGGACGACCTCTTCGGGCTGCGGCTGCTCCGCTACGACCTGGGGGTGTTCATCGGCGAGGGACGCAATAGCTTCGACTTCTCAGACTTCGGCCTGGCCTACCTCGCCCGCGTCGAGGTGCTCCCGTTCGGGCTGTTCGACGAGCGCTCCCAGCCGGATCTCGCCCGCCTCCCCGAGCCTCGCCTCTCGATCGGCGCCTCGTACGTCTTCATCGACCGGGCTCACCGCGATCGCGGCATCCAGGGCGCGGTACCGGTCGACGGAGGTACCACCGACGTTCACGTCGCCACCGCCGACCTCGCGTTCCTCTTCGAGGGTCTCTCGGTGCTCCTCGAGGTCTTCTACCGACGCGGGATCCGGAACCCGCCGCCCGGCGCGCCCGAGGTCGCGCCCGCCCGAAACGCGTGGGGCTTCATGCTGCAGCCCGGCTACCTGCTCCCTTGGCTGGATCTCGAGCTCGTGGGCCGCTTCGCCCGCATCATCCCGTACGGGAGCTCGGACGTGACCCTCGACAGCGAGCTGGGCGCCGGGCTCAACGACTACTTCCTCGGCCACTGCCTGAAGCTGCAGGCCGACTACTTCCACCGCTGGTGGACGAACGATCTCGGCAATGGCTCCGATACCTTCCGCCTCCAGCTTCAGGCCGGCTTCTGATCGTGATGTGCTGAACCGGTGGACCGATATCGATTGGCGCCGATGTCACCTCTCTTGCTGGTGATGACCCTCGTGCTGTGGGCGATCCCACCCGTGTTCATGATCGTACCCTACGGGCGGCCCCTAGCGATCGGCATGATCGCGATGTACGCCCTCGTCTGGCTGGTGGGCCGCCCCACCCGCTTCGAGATCAGCCCGGACTCCCTCTCGATCGTGTGGCCGCTCCGGAGGCGCGTCATCCCGCGCGCCGACATCTCGGGGGTCCGCTACCTCTCGAGGGCCGCGCTCAAGGAGGAGGTCGGCTACGCGATGCGCTTCGGTGTGGGCGGTCTGTGGGGCGGGTTCGGCCGGGCCTGGACCGGCAAGGGCACGATGGAGCTGTGGATCTCGCGGCAGGACTGGTGCGTGCTCGTGGAGCGCCGATCGGGCATGCCGCTCATCCTCACGCCCGAGCGACCGGAGGCCTTCACGCACGCGCTGGCGCCGAGGTGATCGGCGCGCGCGTCACTTGTGGGTGGCGTTGTACTTGCGGATGACCTCGTTGGTCAGGTCGAGGTGCGCCTTTGCGTAGAGCAGGCGGCTCTCCTGGATCTCGAGGATGATCGTGTACTCGCCCTGCTTGCCGATCTCCTCGATGATCTTCCGCATCTTGTCCGTGATGACCCCCAGCTTCTTCTGCTCGAGCTGCTGGAGCTCCTGCTGCTCCTTCACGAAGACCTGCTGGAGATCGAGCAGCTTGTTCTGGAAGTCGAGCCGCTTCTGCTGGGTCGCCGGATCGTCCTTCTTGGACTGGGCCTCCAGCGCGTCCTTGAGGGCCTTCAGCTCCGCCTCACGCTTCTGGAGCGCGGCCTGCTTCTCGTCGAACGTCTTCTTCAGCGCCGACTTGGCCCGCTTGCCTTCGTCGACCTCCAGAATGGCTCGCTGCAGGTTGACGTAGCCGATGACCTCTTTGGCCTGGGCGACCTTGGCGACGCCCATCGAGGTGAGGAGAACGAGAACACAGGCAGCCCTGAGCATTGGGTGTCGCGCTATCGCGGACGAGGCGACCCGGTCAACGAATACCATCATCGGATCGACGGCCGGCCGGCTCCGCCTGTTCATCGTCGGGCGCGACCCGGGCGGCGTAGATGATCGCGAGCACCACCGCCAGGATTGCGGGAACCAGCGAAGCCACGAAGACCCAGCGGCCTTGGAAGAACAGGGCCGACAGCCCCGCGAGGCCCGCCACCACGAACATCTTCGCTGCCGCCCGATGCGTCTTCCGCCAGACGGACTCGCTCTTGAGCGTCCTGCGGGTACGGATCCCCATGGCGCTGTTCGGCTCGAGCGTTCCGAGGACCGGCCCCAGCCCGAGCAGCAGGATCGCGGTGGCGGCCGGCACTCCGCGATCCAGCGGGAACATGCCGATCGCTGCGGCCAGCACCGACGCGTGGATGCAGAACAGGAACGCGCTCACCCAGATGATCATGAGATCGCCCGTCCGGCTCGGGGTTCGTTCGGTGCGGCGGGTCAACAGCCGGAGGAGCAGCGTCAGGAGCACGCTGAACGCCGGCGTGCCCAGAAACGCCAGCAGGAGCTTCGGCGTCATCTCCTGATCCCGGGCGTCGAGCTTGTTCGTGTAGACCCAGGCCGACAGCATGAACCCCGACCAGGCCACGCCGAGCGGGATGGCCCACCGCGTGACTACGCTGGAGACCGGCGCCTCGCTCACGTCAGCAACCCCGAGCTCTTGAGGACCGCCCGCAGCCGCTCGCTCTGCTCGGGCGTCACCTGCTCGTAGGGCGGCCGCACGAAGCTCTTGATCTTGTGACCCTGCAGGCGGAGGCCCTCCTTCACGTAGGCGAAGGGTACCAGGGGCGGCATCGTGCCGACGAGCGGCCGGTTCGCCAGCCGAGCGGTCAGCTTCTTCACGCCGTCGAGCTCTTCGAGAGACCTGGGCGGGCCCAGCAGGTCGACGGCCGGGCGAACCTTCTTTTCAATGGATTTGATCTTGGGCGTGTCCGAGGCCTTGATCGCACCCATCAGCTCGACGGCCTGGTCGGTGCCCAGCATCGCCAGCCCGCAGATGGTACCCGAGGCCCCCGCCTTGGCGGCGCCCGAGAACGCCAGCGAGCAGCCGGTGAGCACCGGGCCGGGGAGCGCCTTCATGCGGCGCACCCAGGTCTGGATCTCCTCGGACGGTGCCTGCGGCAGAAAGACGCCGCGGAGGCGCTCGTGCTGGGCCAGCGTCGCAATCTCCTCCGGCGCCAGCCCCTCGAGCGCGTTGTCCGGCCGGATCGTCACGTAGACCGGACACGCGACGGACCGCGCCACGTGATCGAGGTGCCGATAGAGCGCTCGGTAGTCGAGCCCCGGCGTCTTGAGCGGCGACAACAAGAGCGCGCTCGCCCCCTTCTTCTCCGCCAGCCGCGCCAGGTCGACGGCGCCGCGCGTCGACGGCTCCGAGATCGAGACCAGCATCGGCTTCTTGCCTTTGACTCGACCCGCAATCCGCTCGACCAGCTTCCTCCGCTCGTCGAGCGCCAGCAGCGGATCCTCGGCGGCCTCCGTCAGGAGCGCCAGGCCGTCGATCGGACGCTGCAGCAGGTAATCGACGAGCTGATCGAGGACGGGTTCATCGACCTGCCCCCGCTCGTCCATGGGCGTCGGGAGCGCGACGTAGAGCGAGGCGAATGCGACGGGCTCCGACACGGCCGCTAGCGGGCGCCGACCTTCTCGAGCAGGAGGTCCTTGAGCTCGATCGTCTCTTCGTCCTTGGAGCGGATCGCGGTGACCGTCGTGATCAGGTCGCTGGTGGGTCGGACCCGACCCTTGTCGTCCAGCTCGAGCAGCTCCTCGAGGGCCAGCTTGGTCAAACGCTCGTCCCCCAGCTCGACGATGCGGACCAGCGTCACCTGATCGGGCGGCAGCCGATAGCGCTCCGCCAGCTCACGCGCGGCCCGCAGCGCCTCCTCGACGGAGCCGGACATGCGAACCTGCGTCGCGAGGCTGTCACGCTCGCTGATACGCACGTCGAACGGCGTCTTGTGGAAGTGCTGCGTGATCTCGTTGTGCTGAGGCGCGATCTTCTGGAACGCCGCCTCCGCCTCCTGCCGCTTTCGCTCCGCCACGGACGGCGGTTTGTTCGGCAGATCGGGTCGCTTCTCGATCTTGTCCCGGCTCGACTCGAGCCGCGGGTTGATCTCCACGATCCGGGCAGGACTCTTCATCTGCCCGTTCTCGCGGCTCTCCGGGGCGCCGACCTTGGCCAGGGCAGCGCGGGCCTGCTCGACCGGATCCGGACCCTTCTTCGCTCTGGTGGGACGCCGTTCGCCCCTCGCCACCCGCAGGACGCCCGGCTTTTTCACCGGGGCGCTCACTGGTTCCTTCACGGGTTCCTCCTTCGCCACCACCGGAGCTTTGATCGGCTCCGTCACCGCCTTCTTGGGCTCGGCCTTCGGAGGCTTCGGCGCCTTCTTGGGCGCCGCCTTCTTCACGAGGGCCGGCCTCTTCGTCGGGGTGGGGGTGGTCTTCGCGGCCGTCTTCTTCTTCTTCGCCGCGGTCTTGTTCTTGGTGATCTTGGGTCGAGGCGCCTTCTTCTTCTTGCGGGTGGGCTTGGCCGCGGCCGGGGGCCTCTTCGGCGCCGGCTTCAGCTGCGTCTTCCGCTTCGCTGCGACCGCCTTCTTCTTCGCGGGCATCTTCTTGGGAGAGGCGCTCATCTTCTTGCCGGCGCTCTTCTTGGTCGCCTTCCTCTTCGCCACCGCGCCCTTCGCGCTCATGCCTCGTTCCTCCGCGGGGCGCTCGACCCCTTCAACGCGCCGATCAAGCTGTTCTCCCACGCGTTCCTCAGCTCCTCGATGGGAACCTCGAGATGACCTTCGACGATCAGGCAATCGGTTCCGACCTCGCCAATCTCCGATACCGGCGCACCCTTCGCTTCGGCGACCGCGCGGATCTTGGCGGCGCTCTCGGGCTGCGCCGACACCACGATGACGCTCGGACCCTCGCCGAACGCGCGGAGGACCGGATCGCCTGCGCCGGGCAGCTTCACCCGGGCGCCGCGCTTGCCCGCGATGCAGCTCTCCGCGATGGCGACCAGGAGACCTCCCTCGGAGGCGTCATGGGCGGAGGAGACCCAGCCGGCGCGGATCGACTCGAGACAGGCGGCATGTACCGCCCGCGCTCGCTCCATGTCGGCCTCCGAGGGCCGTCCCGCCAGTTTGCCCGTCTCCATCAGGAGGAGCTCACTCCCTCCGAACGAAACCTGATCCACGTCGCCGAGCAGGACGATCACGTCTCCGTCCCGTGCAAAGCCTATCCTGGCGATCCGGGCGACATCGTCCACGATCCCCACCATCCCGATGGTCGGGGTCGGGAGGATCGGACGACCTCCGGTCTCGTTGTATAGGCTCACGTTACCAGAAACGATCGGCGTGTCGAGCGCCGTAGCGCCTTCCGCAAGTCCTTCGATGGCCTCGACCAGGGTCCACATGACCTCCGGTCTCTCCGGATTGCCGAAATTGAGGCAGTCCGTGACCGCCAGCGGCTCGGCGCCGGCGCAGATGAGGTTGCGGGCGCTCTCCAGGAGGCCGAGCTGGGTGCCCCGCCGTGGGTCCAGGGCCACGTACCGGCCGTTCATGTCCACGGTCACCGCGAGGCCCCTTTTTTCGTCGGAGGTGGGGCTGAGCGCCGCGTTCGGGAGCCGAAGGACGGCCGCATCCGAGGCCCCCGGCCCCGCCACGGTCGAGGCGCGCACGCTGGAGTCGTATTGCTCGTACACCCACCGCTTGCTGCAGATGGTCGGCCGCGCCAGCAGATCGAGGAGCCGCCGATCCATCGGCCGATCCAACAGATCCGGCATGACCCAGCGCGCCACCAGATCCGGCGGCGGCTGATACGGACGGTCGTAGTTCGGCGCGTCGTCGGTCAGCAGGCTCACCGGGAGATCGACGGCGATCCGCTCGCCTTCGCGAACGACCATCTTCTTCGAGCCCGTGATCTCGCCGATCACCGCGGCGTCGAGATCCCACTTCTTGAAGATCTCGAGGACCCGATCGGCCCGACCCGGCTTCACCACCATGAGCATCCGCTCCTGGCTCTCGGAGAGGAGGATCTCGTAGGCCGTCATGCCGATCTCGCGGCGCGGTACCAGCATGACGTCGATGTCGATCCCGAGCCCGCCCTTGGCCGCCATCTCGCACGTCGAGCAGGTCAGCCCCGCGGCGCCCATGTCCTGGATCGCGACGATGGCGTCCTCCCGCATCAGCTCGAGGCACGCCTCCAGGAGGACCTTCTCGGTGAACGGATCGCCGACCTGAACCCGCGGCCGCTTGGCCTGACCGGAGCCGACGCCGAACTCCTCCGAGGCCATGGTGGCGCCGTGGATGCCGTCGCGTCCGGTCTTGCTGCCGACGTAGATGACGGGCGATCCCAGGCCGGCGGCCGCGCTCTTGAAGATCCGATCGCTCTTCATCACGCCGACCGTCATGGCGTTGACCAGGATGTTGCCGTCGTAGCTCGGGTCGAACGCGACCTCGCCGCCCACGGTGGGGACGCCCATGCAGTTTCCGTAGCTGCCGATCCCGGCGACGACGCCCTCGATCAGGAAGCGCATGCGGGGCGCGTCGATGGAGCCGAAGCGCAGCGAGTTGAGATTGGCGACCGGCCGCGCTCCCATCGTGAAGATGTCGCGCATGATGCCGCCGACGCCGGTGGCCGCGCCCTGGTAGGGCTCGAGGAACGACGGGTGGTTGTGCGACTCCATCTTGAAGCAGACGGCCATCCCGCCGCCCACATCGATGACGCCGGCGTTCTCGCCCGGCCCCTGGAGCACGCAGGCGCCCTCGGTGGGCAGCTTCTTCAGGTGGCGCCGTGAGGACTTGTAGGAGCAGTGCTCGCTCCACATCACCGAGAGGACGCCCAGCTCCTCGTGCGAGGGCTCTCGACCCAGCTTCTCGAGGATCGCCTTCCACTCCGGCTCGGTGAGGCCGTACTCCTTGGCCAGCGCGACGTCGACCTTCATCCGCCCTCCAGCGCCGCGCGGATCGACTCGAACAGCCCGAGGCCGTCCGTGCTGCCGAGCACCGACTCCGCGGCGCGCTCCGGGTGCGGCATCAACCCCAGCACGTTCCCCTGCACGTTCACGATCCCGGCGATGTCGCGGGCCGATCCGTTCGGGTTGTGGCCGGTCGCATAGCGAAAGACGACGCGACCCTCGCCGTCCAGGCGATCGAGCGTCTCCTCCGAGGCGTGGTAGCGGCCCTCGTGATGCGCCACGGGGATCATCAGCTCGCTCTTCGGCGCATAGGCGCTGGAGAACGCCGTGCCCGCGTTCTCCACGCGGACCTTCACCCAGCGGCACACGAACTTCTGGGAGGCGTTCTGGAGCATCGCGCCCTCGAGGAGCTGCGCCTCCAGGAGGACCTGGAAGCCGTTGCAGATCCCGAGCACGATCCCGCCGCGATCCGCATGGGCCTTGACCGCGTCCATGATGGGGGAGAAGCGCGCCAGCGCGCCCGAGCGCAGGGCGTCGCCGTAGGAGAACCCGCCAGGGAGCACGCAGAGGTCCGTCCCCGCAGGGAGCGACGTGTCCTTGTGCCAGACCGACACCGTCTCCACGCCGAGCACGTCCCGCGCGACGTGGACCGCATCCTCGTCGCAGTTCGATCCGGGGAATGTAACAACCGCAACTTTCACGCGGTTACGTGAGCTCGACCTGGAAGTCCTCGATCACCGTGTTCGCGAGGAGCTGCTCACCCATCTGAGCCAGGCGCTTCCTCGCTTCCTCCGGCGGCATGTCCTCCAGCTCGAACTCGATCACCTTTCCGATCCGGACCTGCCGGACCTCGTCGAAACCGAGCTGCTGCAGGCTGTTGGCGACCGCCTGTCCCGCTGGATCCAACACTCCTTTGCGGAGTGTGACGAGCACACGGGCCAACATCGCCGATGTCGGTAACAAGGGGGGGTGGAAGGGTCAAGAACAGTTGACAGTTGAGCGTCGAGAGTCGAGCGCGGCTACGGTCAATCCGCCGTCGACTCGCCCTCGAAGGGCTTCTTCTTCGAGGCGGCCTTCTTCTTCGCCTTCGCCTTCTTCTTGGCGGGCACCTTCTTCTTGGCGGGCACCTTCTTCGAAGCGGCCGCCTTCTTCTTGGCGGGGGCGGCCTTTTTCGCCGCTGCCTTCTTCTTCGCGGGCGCCGCCTTCGCCGGTGTGGCCTTCGCGCCGTCGTTCCCCTTCTTCGCGGCGGCCGCCTTCTTTTTGCGCTCGGCTGCGCCTTCACGGGGCGGGAACTCGAAGCGATGGCGACCCTTCTCGTTGAGGTGCAGCGTCGCGGAGAAGGGGCGCCCGCGCTGCGAGATGAACTCGGCGAGCAACGGCGTCTGTCCGTCCTTGAGGTACTGCTCCGCCTCCTCTCGGGTGATCTCGCGCTTGCAGACCGTCCGCGGCATCAGGAAGGGGCAGTATTCGAGCCCTTCGGGGACCTCGCGCTTCTTCACCGGAAACGTGGTGGTGTCGTCCCGCTCGAGCGCACGCAGGACCGCCAGGCCGCGCGAGCACACGAAGGTGGCGCGCGTCTCCACGACCTCGCCCTCCTTGCAGAACGGACAGGTGCCGAGGGGACGCTCGTCGACCTCGTACTCGGGCAGCCCGGGGAGGCCCTCGCCGTCCTCGTCGCCGCCCGCGACCCGCTTGAGCTGGAGCTCGCCGTCGATCAGCTCCAGCTGCCCGCGGTACGTCCGCCCCTGCCGCGTCTGGAAGCCGTCGAGGACGCGCGTCTTCTTCTCGGCGAGGAGCTCCTTCACGGTCTCGCAATCGATGTAGCGCCCCGACTTGTCCTTCCAGATGCGGAACGGGCAGTCCTCGATCTCGGGGGTGTTGTCGCCTTCCTTCTTGGCCTTCTTGTCGCGCTTGCGCGGCAGGCCCTCGGGCTCCTGACAGCGATAGAACCAGGAGCGCTCGTAGACCTTCCCACCGCAGATCGGGCAGTCACCCAGGGGCTCGACGTTCGGGAACAGCTCGTCGAACTCGAAGCCCTTGGTGAGCTCGACGATCTCCTTGGTATACGCGTAGACCTCGTCCATGAAGGCCGTGGTGGGCATGCGCCCGTGCTCTACGTCCGAGAGGTGCGACTCGAGCTCGCCGGTCAGCGAGGGCGACGCCAGCCGCTCCGCGCTCATGCGCTCCAGGATGTCGATCAGGCGGATGCCTTTGACGCTGGGGCGCAGCGCGCGCCCGGCCCGCATCACGTAGCCCTTCGAGATCAGGTTCTCGATCGTGTCGGCGCGGGTGGCAGGCGTTCCGATTCCGCGCTCCTTGAGCGCCTCGGCGGCCTCTTCGTCCTCGACGTAGCGGCCGGCGTTCTCCATCAGCGAGAGGAGGCGCGCCTCGGTGATCCGCGCCGGCGGTCGCGTCTCGTCGGGCTCGATGTCGGCGGTCGACAGAACGACCTCGACCCCGCTGGCATCGTCCTGGCCCGGGACGAGCGGCGAGAGCTTCTCTACGCCGCCCTCGTTCTCACCCATCACCTCGCGCCAGCCGGCCTCCTGGAGAATCTTCGCGCGGGAGCGGAAGTGCTCGTCGTCGACCACGGTGGTGCGCTCCACCCGGGACCAGAGAGCCGGCGGATGGAAGGCGGCCAGGAAGCGGCGCGTCACCAGATCGAAGAGGCGCGCGTCGTCGCCGGTGAGCGCCTCCTTGGGGAGGTCGCCGGTGGGGATGATCGCGAAGTGATCGGTGACCTTGGCGTCGTCGAAGATCTTGTCGGCGTTGAGGAGGCCGTCGCGCGCCAGCTTCTTCGAGGCCACGGTGAAGCGCGCGTCCGCGCCGAGGGAGACCACGACCTGCTCCACCACCTCGCGGTAGTCGTTGGGGAGCGCCTTGGTGTCGGTTCGCGGGTAGGTGAGGATCTTGTGGCCCTCGTAGCAGCGCTGGGCCGCGTTCAGCGTGCGCCGGGCCGACCAGCCGAACTTGCGGTTGGCCTCTCGCTGGAGCGAGGTCAGATCGAACAGCGGCGGCGCCGCCTCCCGCGAGGGCTTGCGCTGCTCGGAGGCCGACGCCGGCTTGCCGGAGATCTTCGCCAGGATCGTCTTGGCCTGCGCCTCCTCGAAGATCCGGTCGTCGCGCTCGTCCTCGGCGGCGTCCTTCGACTTGAAGGTCGCGTCATACCAGGTGGCCTGGTACGGCTCGCCCCGGTGATCGAACGTCGCCTTGATCCGGAAGAATGGGACGGGCCGGTGACCCAGGATCTCCATCTCCCGATCCACGAGCATCCGGAGGGTGGGGGTCTGGACCCGGCCGGCGCTCCAGGCCTGGTTCTCGCTCCGGCTCTTGAGCCGACGCGTCAGCGCCCGGGTCGCGTTCATCCCGATGAGCCAGTCGGAGTAGTTGCGGCAGTGGGCCGCCTGCGAGAGGCCCTCGTACTTGATGCCCGGCTCCAGGCGGTGGAAGCCGTCCCGGATCGCGTTCTTGGTCATGGACTGGAGCCACAGGCGCTCGATCGGCTTCTCCGATCCCATGTACTCGGCGATCTCCCGGAAGATCAGCTCGCCCTCCCGCCCGGCGTCGCAGGCGTTGACCAGGCTCTCGACGTCCTTGCGCTCGATCAGCTTCTTGATCACCCGGAGCCGATCCCGGGTGCCCTCCTTGGGCTTCAACGGAAACTCCAGGGGAAGGATGGGGAGCGTATCCAGCGTCCAGCGCTTGTACTTCTCGTCGAGCTCCTCGGGGCTGCGCAGCTCGAGGAGGTGGCCGACGGCGAACGTCACCACGAAGTCGTCGTTCTCCCAGAAGCCGTCCTCGTCCTGAAAGCCTCCGAGAGTCTCGACGATGTCCCGGGCGACGCTCGGCTTTTCGGTGATGACCAGTCGCTTCCCCATCGGCGGCACGAGAAAAGACACAAGCAACCGAAGCTGGCAAGAGATAGAACAGCGCGATCTATTGAATAGATCGCGGCGGATGTCAGCGCCGGGTATTGCTGACGCGGATGATCCGTTCGTCGGCGTCCACGTCGTAGACCGCGACGGACACCTCATCACCCGGATTGAGCACCTGCGTCAGATCGGCGGGCGCGCCCTCGTACTCGGTGGACGGGAGGTACCCCTCGATGCCGGGCTCCAGCTCGACGTAGGCGTCGGTGGGCGTGACCTTGAGGACGCGGGCATCCACGCGTGCGCCGGGCTGCAGACGATCGGGCATGGCCCGCCAGGGATCGTCGGTGAGCTGCTTGACGCCGAGTGAGAAGCGCTCGTTCTCGACGTCGATGTTGAGGACGACCGCCTCGACGTCGAGCCCGCGCTCGTAGAGCTCCGACGGATGCTTGAAGCGACCCGACCAGGACAGGTCGGAGATGTGCACCAGGCCGTCGATGCCCTCCTCGACGCCGACGAAGATGCCGAAGTCGGTGATGTTGCGGATCGGGCCGCGGATGACGGTGCCGACCGGATACTTCTTCGAGAGCTGCGTCCAGGGGTTCGGCTCCATCTGCTTGACGCCGAGGCTGATCCGCTTCTGCGAGATGTCGATGTCGAGCACCAGCGCGGTGACCTCGTCGCCGATGGAGTACACCTTCGACGGGTGCTTCACGCGCCGGGTCCAGGACATCTCGGTGACGTGGACCAGCCCCTCGATCCCGGGCTCCAACTCGATGAACGCGCCGTAGTCGGTGAGGCTGACCACCTTGCCGGAGACCTTGGCGCTGACGGTGTACTTCTTGTCGGCCTCGATCCACGGATCGTCCTGGATCTGCTTGAGGCCCAGCGAGACGCGCTCGGTGGCCGGATCGAACTTGAGGACCTTCACCCGGACGTCGTCGCCGACCTTGAACATGTCGGAGGGGTGGTTCAGGCGGCCCCAGCTCATGTCGGTGATGTGGAGCAGGCCGTCGATCCCGCCCAGGTCGATGAACGCGCCATACTCGGTGATGTTCTTGACGACGCCGTCGAGGATCGCGCCTTCCTGGAGCTTGGCCATGGTGGTGGCCTTCTGCTCCTCGCGCTCCTTCTCCAGGACCAGACGGCGCGACAGGACGATGTTGTTGCGCCGCTTGTTGAACTTGATGACCTTGAAGCGAAACTTCTCACCGATGAGCTTGTCGAGGTTCCGGATCGGCCGGAGGTCGACCTGGGAGCCGGGGAGGAATGCCTTCACACCGATGTCGACCTGGAGCCCGCCCTTGACCCGGGCGATGACCGTGCCTTCGATCGTCGAGTCGGTCTCGTGGGCCTTGGCGATGTCGTCCCAGATCCGCATCCGGTCCGCCTTCTCCTTGGAGAGGACGCAGAGACCGGACTCGTTCTCCTGCTTGGACTCGATGAAAACGTTGACCTTGTCGCCTTCCTTGACCTGCGCCTTCCCGTCGATCGTCGGGAACTCGTGGAGGCTGACGACACCCTCGGACTTGAAACCGAAGTCGATGATCGCGTTGTCTTTTTGAACCGCGACGACCGTGCCCTCGACAATGTCGCCTTCTCGGACGTCATCCTGCTTCTGAAAGCTCTGCTCGAGGAGGTCGCCGAAGGACATCTCGTCGTTTGGTTGTGTGTTGGTGTTAGGCATCATGAAAACCGCGCACGCCCTTGGCCCCCGCGTCTCTTCGACGTCCTTCTCGAGGGGAAAGGGGATCGACGGCGCAAAAGGGTTGCAGGGCTCGTCGGTTGCGCCGGAAGCTAGGTCTCTCAACGCGCTGATGTCAAACGTGATCTGAAGTCGGTGCAGAAAAGGGGCCTCTCCGACGAATCTGCACGCCACTTTTACGTGCGCCATGTCCCGCGATGTGCGACCGTCCGGCGCGAAGCGAGCCGGAGTTGCGGGTGAAGCGTCCTGTCGGTTTGACACGGGTTTTGGACGCGGCTAGATTCCTCCCGCCTTTTCCCGGAAGGTCGCGAAACGACTCGGGAACCTCGCAGGAAGCAGAACCAAGCAATGGCAGAACTCGGCGACATCATTGAGAAGGGCGGCCCCTTCATGATCGTGAACATCTTCTTCTTGATCGTGGCGATTGCCGTCATCATCGACCGATCGATAGCGGTGTTCTTCCAGCTCAACCTGAATGGGACCCGGTTCATGGCCCAGGTAGAAAAGCTGGTCGTCAGCGACAACATCGACAAGGCGGTCAAGCTCTGTAACGCCGCCCCCAAGGCGGCGCTGGCGCGGGTTCTTCGTGCCGGCCTGACCCGGGCGAATCGCGGCGTGCTGGAGATCGGCAACGCGATCGAGGAGGAGACCCTGTCGGTGACCCCGCAGGTGATGAAGCGGGTCCCGGCCCTGTGGTCGCTCGCCAACATCTCCGTCCTCATCGGCCTCCTCGGGACCGTGACGGGTCTCATCAAGGCCTTCAAGGCGATCGGCTTCGCCAACCCGGAGGACAAGCAGCGCCTGCTGACGAACGGCATCTCGGAGGCGATGAACAACACCGCCTTCGGCCTCGCCATCGCCGTGCTCTGTATCGTCGGCCACCTCGTGATCGGCTCCCAGGCGAAGCGCATCATCGAGGAGATCGAGCTGCACAGTCTGAAGCTCGAGAACATGCTCGCGCGCCGCGCCGTCGCCGAGCTGCCCGAAGGCCGCTGAGCCGAACACCGTGACCGACACCGCGAACAGAGGATACGTGCAGCCGGGGGCCACCGGGACCCACGACTACACGCACTCCGACTTCACGTACGTCCGGAGGAAGCGGCGCGGCGGTCACGCCCACGGATCGCACGATTCGTCCGATCACGCCGGCGAGCTGAACATCGTCCCGTACCTCGACATCCTCATCAACCTGATCATGTTTCTCCTGGTCGCGCAGGCGACGCTCGTCTCCATCGGCCTCATCGACGTGACCGCGCCGAGCTACACCCCGGTCGGCGCCGGCACGCCCGAGCCGCCGGCGGAGGGGCTCCTCCGCTTGACGATCGGTGTGGCGGCGAAGGGCTTCTACATCGCGGCGAAGGGCGGCGTGCTCCCCGGCGACAATCCGGAGGAGGCGCCCACCGAGATTACGCCCGACGGCGTGTCGCTCAATCCGCCGACGGTGCCGAAGCGGCCCGACGGCTCCTACGACTTTCCGGCGCTGGCGCGGAAGCTCCGCGCGATCAAGACGGCGTTCCCCAAGGTGGACGCGGTCTACATCGCGGCGGACGACAACATCCCCTACGAGGCCATCGTGAAGACGCTCGACGCGTCCCGCGAGGATGCGCAGGGGCAGCTGTTCCCGAACGTCGCGTTCACGCAGATCAACTGAGGACGCACCATGACGACGCAGGATGTCGGTCCAACTTCCCAGGCCATGTACGACGCCACCCGCATGCGTCGAAGGACGAAGCGGGGGAAGCGGTCAGGCACGGACGAGATCGGCTACCTCAACATCACGCCGATGATGGACATGATGACCATCCTCCTGGTCTTCCTGCTCAAGAGCTTCGCCTCGTCGGCCCAGGACATCAGCGTCGCCAACCTCACGCTCCCGCACTCCACCACCAAGCTGCAGGTGGAAGAGGCGCTGCAGCTGATGGTGACCACGCGCGAGATCCTGCTCGACCAGAAGGTGGTGGCGGAGCTCGACGAGAACGGGAACATCAAGGAGGACGATCTCCCCGAAGGCCCGAACGGCTACCTGATCGCGCCGCTCTACGACACGCTCGAGAACCGGGCGGACTACTTCAAGCGCATCGAGGAGTTCGGCGGCACGCAGTTCATCGGCCGCATCGCGATCGTCGCCGATCGCAGCACCAGCTACCGCACGCTCTTCAAGATCCTCTACACGGCCGGCCGCGCCGAGTTCGGGCTCTTCAAACTCTTCGTCCAGAAGCCGCAAGCATCCTAGGGCGGCGATGGCCTACGTGGTCGCGATCGACGGGCCTGCGGGCGCGGGAAAGAGCACGATCGCTGCCGGCGTCGCCGCGCGCCTCGGGATCAGCCGGGTCGATACCGGCGCCATCTACCGCACCGTCACGCTGATCGCGCTGGAGCACGCCGTCACCGGTGACGCCGACACCACCGCGCTCCTCCTCGAGCTCGACCTCCGCTTCGAGGACACCCGCGTCTTCGTCGGCGATCGGGAGGTCACCCGCGAGATCCGGACGCCCGAGGTCACGCGGGCGGTGAGCCGCGTGGCCGCCTATCCGGGCGTGCGCGCCGGGCTCCTGGACCTGCAACGGCGCCTGGGCCGCGCCCACCCGAAGGGCGCCGTCCTCGAGGGCCGCGACATTGGGACGGTGGTGTTCCCGGACGCGGAGGCGAAGATCTACCTGACCGCCACCGCCGAGGAGCGCGCCCGCCGCCGCACGCTCGAGCTCGACGAGAAGGGGACACCGGTCCCCTACCAGCAGGTGCTCGACGAGATCCGCGTCCGCGATCGTCTCGACAGCGAGCGCGCGGTGGCGCCGCTCCGCGCGGCCGAAGATGCGATCACGGTGGATAGCACCGGGAAGTCGATCGATCGGGTGTGCGACGAGATCGCAGAGATCGTGCGGGGGCGGATCGGGGAGTAGGCCCTCAACCGCCCACCAGGTTCACGTTCCGGCTGATCCGCGCGTTCGGCGCCACGTCGATGGAAACGGTCTTCCTCAAGTTCAACGAGCGGTTCTCCAGGAGGACGTCGTGGTGGCCCGGGATCACCTTCAAGAACTCCACCGGTGAGGGGACGCGCCGGCCGTTGATCGAGATGACGGTGCCCTCGGCGGGGATGGGGCGGATGGTGAGGTAGCCGAACACGGTCGGCCGCATCGCAAACGAGACGTCGGCGGTCCGGCCCGAGTCGACGATGACCGCGCGGTGCTCGGAGCCGTAGTTCTCACACTCGACCTTGATCTCGTAGCTGCCCGCCCGCTTCGTAATCACCACGGGGGAGGTGCCGGCGGGCTCGCCATCCAGGTAGACCGCGCAGCCGGACGGCGAGGTCTTGATCGAGATCCGGCCCGGCGGGATCGACATCTGATCGATCGCGAGCTGGAGGAGCACCTCGCGGACCTCTCCGTCGGGAACCACCACAATCGTGCTGGCCGACTTGTAGCCCTTCTTGGTGGCGCGGACGGTGACCGGCTTGCCGGCGGCCAGGCCCTCGATGGACTGGGGCGAGCGTCCCAGCTTCTTGCCGTCGACCGAGACGTGGGCGCCGTCGGGTTCGGTGCGGACCAGGAGGCCGCCGGCCTGCTTCTCCAGGTTCACCGAGAGCTCGCGGACGCCCTGATCGGGGAACAGCGTGATGGTCTCCTTGCGGACCCGGTAGCCCGGCAGCGCCAGCTCGATCTCGAGCGGACGTCCGGTGGGCAAATCGCCGAGGTCGGCGGGCGTCACCGATCCCATGCCAATCCCCTCGACGGTGATGTGGGCGCCCGGCGGAATCGGAGCTCAGGTGGAGGACGGTCGGGCGGAGCCCGGCGTCGAAGTCCTCGTCGGAGAGGCCGGCGGACTGCTTGATGTGGCGCGCGCTCTCGGCGGTGTCCGCCATCCAGTCCCCGATCCGATCGAAGCCGATGACCAGCCAGGTGAAGAGCATCAGACACAGCCCCAGTGAGCCGGCGCCGATGCCAATCCAGCGGGCGCGGTGCTGCCGCCAGGAGAGCCGGAGGTCGGACGCCAGCGCGTCCAGAAAGCGGGCCGCCCGCACCCGGAAGGGGACCTTGGGCTCGGGGATGGAGACCCGGCTGTTCGGGATCGGGATCTGGACGATCGGCGTCCCGTCGCTGGTGACCTCGACCTGCCGCGACATCCCCGAGTGCTGCAGCTCGTAGTCGGGGCGCATCATGCGGGTCTCGTCGACGCCGTCGAGGTGCTCCCGCGGCTTGATGCCGAAGACCGAGGCCGACTCCTCGATGCTCTTGCCCTTGACGCGGACGCCGCGGACCGGCGCGCCGTGGGCCTCCACCTCCGCCGGCGTCGGCTCCTGTATCGCCTTGGCGCGCTCGATCTCCTTCTGGCTCTCGGGCTCGCCGAAGAGGTCGTAGATCGAGATCCTTGAGCCGCTGCTGGCCGGGCGCCGGCTGCTCGTTCCGCGCGTAGCGAAGCAGGGCCTCGCGCATCTCCTCCGCGGATTGCCAGCGGCGGTGGACGTCCTTCTCGAGGCCCTTCATCACGATGGCCTCGAGCTGCTTCGGGTAGTTCTTGACCTTGAGGGTGGGCGGTGGGACCGGGTCGTTGACGATCGCGCCCAGGATGCCGCCGGGCCCCTCCTTGTTGAAGAGCCGGGTGTTGGTGGTGACCTCGTAGAGGATGATGCCGACGGAGAAGAGATCGGAGCGGGCGTCGAGCTCCTCGCCGCGGGCCTGCTCGGGCGACATGTAGCTCAGCTTGCCCTTGGTGAAGCCCGCCTCCGTCTGGGTCAGGCGCGCCCTCGCCTTGGCGACACCGAAGTCGATCAGCTTCACGTCACCGTCGTAGGAGACGATGACGTTCTGCGGCGTGACGTCGCGATGGACGATGCCGAGGTGGCGTCCTTTGGCGTCCCGCGCGGAGTGGGCGCAGCCGAGGCCGGCCAGGAGCTCGGCCACGATGTAGCTGAGCAGTCCGCGCGGCAGCGGGATCTTCATCGACTTCGCGCGATCGGAGACGGCGAGCAGGCTGTGCCCCTGCACGAACTCCATCGCGATGTAGTAGTAGCCTGCGTGCTTGCCCTGGTCGTAGACGCCGGCGATGTTCGTGTGCTCGAGGTGCGAGACAATCCGCGCCTCGTCGATGAACATCCGGATGAAGCTCTCCTCGTGCGCGAGGTGGGGGAGGATCCGCTTGAGCGCGCAGATCGAGCCGCGCTTGTCCTGCGCCAGGAAGATCTCGGCCATGCCGCCCTGGGCCAGCTTCTTCAGGAGCCGGTAGTCGCCGAACTCGACGGGGAAGCTTTCAGCCACCGGGGCGGATCCTCGCGCCGGCCCCCCGAAGCACCTCCGAGAAGCCCGGGAAGGAGACGTCAATCGCTTCGGCTTCCTCCACCACCGTCGTGCCTTCGGTACCCAGGCCCATCACCGCGACCGTCATGGCGATGCGATGGTCGTTCGCGCTGTGAACGCGCGCGGGCTTCGGGCGACCGCCCTCGATGATCAGACCATCGGGCGTCTCTGTCGAGCGCACCCCGAAGGCGGTGAGCATCCCGTGCGTCGCGCGGATCCGATCGGACTCCTTGACCCGGAGCTCGGCCGCGTCGCGGATCTCGGTGCGGCCTTCGGCGAATGCGGCCACGCCCGCCAGCAGCGGAAGCTCGTCGATGGCCCTCAGCGCCACCGCACCCTCGATGACTGCGCCCCGGAGCGGGCCGGGCTGCACGCGGACGCGGGCCACCGGCTCACCTCCTACATCCGCGCACATCTCGGTCTCGAGGCGGGCCCCCATGGCCGAGAGCGCCTCCAAGAAGCCGATCCGCGTGGGGTTCACGGACGTCTCCACCACCAGCTCGGGGCTCTCGGTGAGGATGGCCGCTGCGATCAGGAACGCCGCCGACGATGGATCGGGCGCCACCTCGATCCGGTCGACCCGCCACGGCGACGCGCGCCGGACGATCGTCAGCGCGCCGTCCTCCGCCTCCGCGATCGCAGCCCCGAGACGCGCGAGCATACGCTCCGTGTGGTCCCGGCTTCGCGCGGGCTCGTGCACCGTGGTCTCACCGTTCGCGAACAGGCCGGCCAGCAGGATCGCCGACTTCACCTGAGCGCTGGCGACCGCGAGGTCGAACCGCGTGCCCGTGAGGCGACCGCCCTCGATCCGGATCGGGGAAAGATCTTGCCGCCCTGCTCCCGACCGGAGAGACGCGCGCCCATCGTCACCAGCGGCGACAGGCGCGTCATTGGCCGCCTCACCAGCGAGCCGTCCCCGGTCAGCTCGTACGACCTCGGCGCTGCAGCCAGGACGCCCGCCATCATCCGCATCGTGGTGCCGCTGTTCCCGCAGTCGAGCGGCGCGTCCGCCGCCGCGAAGGCGGTCGGATCGCCGAGCCCGTGGACCTGCGCCGTCGTTCCCTCGACCTCGATCTTCACGCCGAGCTGGCGGAGCACCTTCACCGTGGAGCGGTTGTCGCCGCCCGGCGAGAGCGGGTGGATCTCGCACGCGCCCTCCCCCAGCGCCGCCAGGATCAGGGCACGGTGCGAGATCGACTTGTCAGGAGGCGCCGTGACGCGCCCTGCGAGCCGATCGATCCCCTCGATCGTCAGGGCGGCCATCAGCGCAGCGCGTGGCGGAAGGTCCCGCCGTACTCCTTCTTCTCGGGGATCTGGAAGTGGAACACCCGCGACGCGCCGGGTGCCAGCCCCTCGCTGCCGGCGATGTTGTCGAGGTAGCTGCCGATCACCTCGCCCTGCGCGTTCTCCGGGTACACCGCCAGGTTGATCTGATCGATCTTGCGATCGCCGTTGTTCACCACGGTGCCGCTGACCCGGAACAGCCCGGGGACCGGCTCGGTCGAGTCGGGCTTCGTATCCGGCCCCAGCTGGAGGTCGTTCACCGCCACGAACTTCTCCACGTACGCGAGACGCTCCTCCTCGCTCATGGCCTCGGCCACCGCCGCTCGGTGCACCTGCTCCTTGACCGCCGCGCGCTTCGAGTGCGCGCCGGCCGCTCGATAGGCCACGTACAGGAGGCCCACGCCTGCGCCGATCAGGATCATCACCATCACCAGCACCTTGCTGAGGCCGCGTCGTGTCCTTCTCATTCCAGCACCTCCCTGAGGACCTCTAGAACTTTGAGGTTCATCGCCCGAGTCCCGATCGTCAGTCGAATCGTATCCGGCATGTCGTAGCCGCGCATGTCCCGCACCAGCACGCCGCGGGTACGGAGCGCCTCCGCGATGGGCGCGGCCGGCTGCGGGAACCGCACCACCATGAAGTTGGCCTCGGTAGGGACGGCATACAAGCCCATCGCCTCGATCCCCTTCCGCAGCTCCGCCTTGCCGTCGCGGACCATGCGCTGGCTGCGGGCGACGTGGTCCTCGTCCTCCAGCGCCGCCAGCGCGGCGGCCTGCGCCACCATGTTCACGTTGTAGGGCTGGCGCACGCAGTCGATGTAATGAACGAGCGACGGTTCCATGACGCCGTAGCCCACGCGCAGCGCCGCGAGCCCGTAGATCTTCGAGAAGGTCCGCAGCACCACCAGCCGCGATCGCCCGCGGAAGTCGCGGATGCTGTCCGGATAGTCCTCGGCGGTGACGTACTCGTGGTAAGCCTCGTCGACCACGACGATCACCGAGCGCGGGATCCGATCGAGGAAAGCCGCCAGCTGCCGGCGCGGGACGTAGGTACCCGTCGGATTGTTGGGGTTGGCGATGAACACCAGCTTGGTGCGGCGATCGACGAGCGCCGCCATGGCGGATAGCTCGAAGCGATCATCCCGGAGCGGCGCGATGAGGCACTCCCGCCCGGCGGCCTGGGTCACCAGTCGATACACTGCGAAGGACGGCCACGAGGTCACCACGGTCTCGCCCGGCCCGACGAACGTTCGTACCAACAGCTCGATCAGCTCGTTGCTTCCGTTCCCCACCACGATCTGGTCGGGGCTGGTGGCGTGGCGCTCGGCCAGAGCGGCCCGGAGGAGGGAGCAACCGCCGTCCGGGTACCAGTTGACCTCGAACAGCGCCTTCTGGGCCGCCTCGATGGCCTTCTCCGAGGGCCCCAGGACGTTCTCGTTGGCGGCCAAGCGCAGGATCTCGGAGGTGGGCAGCCCGATGTCCTTCGCGACGTCCTGGATCGGGAGCCCCGGGCGGTACGGCGTCATGGAGGCGACGTCCGGTCCGACCAGCGTGGGATCCATCGGCGCGCCGGGGAGGCCCCGCGCGGCCTCGGCGATCGCGCGCTCGGCCTCCGCCGCCGTGATGGGCGGAGTGGCCTTGGTGTCGCCCCTGCTGCTCATGTCGGGGGGAAATCGTAGGGATCCGGCGCGCGAAGAGCCAGCCTATTTCCGCGCGCGCTTCTTGGTGACCTTCTTTTTCGTCGGGGCGGGCTCTTCGTCGGCGAGGGCGCCCAGCACGCGAAAGCGCTGGTAGCGATCGTCCCTCAGCTCGTCGGGCGACATCCTCCGCAGCTCCCTGAGCTGGTTCGACACGGCGGTCGCCAGCCGCTTGGCCGCCTCCCGGTGATCGCGATGCGCGCCGCCGAGCGGCTCAGGGACGATCTGATCGACGACGCCCAGCTTCTCCAGATCGGGCGCGGTCAACCGGAGCGCGTCGGCCGCGCGCTCGGCATACGAGGCGTCTTTGAAGAGGATCGACGCGCAACCCTCCGGTGAGATCACCGAGTAGATGCTGAACTCGAGCATCACGATCCGGTTCGCGACGCCGATCGCGAGCGCGCCGCCGCTGCCGCCCTCGCCGATGATCGACGAGACCACCGGAACCGAGAGCCCCGCCATCCCCTCGAGCGCTTCGGCGATCGCCTGGGACTGACCGCGCTCCTCGGCGTCGATGCCGGGATAGGCGCCGGGGGTGTCGATCAGCGTGACGATGGGGACACGAAAGCGGTCGGCCAGGTACATGAGCCGCAGCGCCTTGCGATAGCCCTCGGGCCGCGGCATCCCGAAGTTGCGCTTCACGTTCTCCTGCGTCGACCGGCCCTTCTGGTGACCGATCACCATCACCACCTCGCCGAGGAGACGGGCCAGGCCGCCGACGATGGCCGCGTCGTCGCCGAAGCGGCGGTCGCCGTGCAGCTCAGAGAAGTCGGTGAACGCGTTCTGCAGATAGTCGAGCGGGTACGGCCGATCCGGATGGCGTGCCACCTGGACCACCTGCCAGCGCGTCAGCTTGCTGAAGATCTGCTCCTTCAGGCGGCCGGCGCGCTCCTCGAGCTCGGCGATCTGATGATCGAGATCGCCCTCGACGGCGTTCTTGGCCCGCCGCTTCCCCCGGGTCTCGAAGGTCGAGACCATGTTGGTGAGACGATCGCGGCCGGCGGCCATGCGGCGCAGCTCTTCGATCTGCCGCTCCAGCTCCAAGACCGGCCGCTCGAACTCCAGCTCGCGGGCCACCATGCGAACGGCTACTACGACGCGCCGGCCTGCCTTCGCAACAACAGCTCGTGCACCGCGTCGGGCGAGGTCCCCAGCGGGATGGGGTGGACGTCCGGCTCGCCCTTGAACCAGTTGCGCTGGCGCTTGGCGAACTGTCGTGTGGCGGTCACGGTGGCCTCGATCGCCTCGACCCGGGAGATCGCGCCCGAGAGATGACGCACCACGTCGCGATAGCCGATGATGGAGAGGCCGGGCGCGTCGGCGGGGATCCCGCGGTCCAGGCAGGCCCGGGTCTCGGCCACGATCCCGCGTTCGTACATCCGGCGCGCCCGCTGGGCCAGGCGCTCGGCCAGGACCGCCCTCGGCCACGCGATCAGGACCCCGATGAGCCGGTAGCGCTCCTCCTTGAAGCCATGCGCGTCCTGGAGGGCCGAGATCGGTGTCCCCGTCTGCCGGTAGACCTCGAGCGCGCGCCCGATCCGCTGCGGATCGTTCGGCACGATCCGGGCGGCGGCCACCGGATCGATCACCGCCAGCTCTGCGTGCATCGCCGGAGCGCCGCGCTCGACGAGCGCCCGGCGGATCTCCTCACGGACGCGCGGATCGATCTCGGGGGCCGCGAAGATGCCGCGGCAGAGCGCGCGCATCCAGAGACCGGTGCCTCCGCAGAGGATCGGCGTCCGGCCGCGCGCGCGAATGTCGGCGATCGCAACGTCCGCGGCCGCCGCGAACTCGGCGGCGCTCCACTGCTGGTCGGGCTCGATGACGTCGATCAGGTGGTGGCGAGCCTGCGCCTGCTCGTCTGGCGTCGGCTTGGCGGTGCCGATGTCGAGGCCGCGGAAGACGGCGGCGGAGTCGCAGCTCACGATCTCGCCGCCGATGCGCTCGGCGAGCGCCACCGCCAGCGCCGTCTTTCCGGTGCCGGTCGGTCCCATCACCGCGAGCAGCACGCCGTTCATGTCCGGTGGAAGAGCCTCGCCAGGTGGGCCGCGCTCCACTCGACGAACACCGGCCGGCCGTGGGGACAGTGAGCGCCGAAGTCGATGCGATCCATCTCCTCGAGGAGCTCCGCGATCTCGTCGTTCGTCAGCCGATCACCCGCGCGCACCACCGCATGGCAGGCCGCACAGGAGAGCAGCAGATCGATCGACTCCTCGAACGACGTGGACGCCCCCACGTCCTTCAGCTCGTCGAGGATATCGATCACGATGCGCTCCAGCTTCGGCTGGCCGATCGCGGTCGGGACCGTCTTGAGGAGCCAGGTGCCCTGCCCGAACGGCTCCAGCTCGAAGCCGATCGAGCGCAGGCGCTCCTGTTCGTCGGCCGCGATCTGCGCGCGCGCCGGATCCAGCTCGATCGGGAACGGGATCAACAGCGGCTGGACCTCGACCGCACGGGCGCGCCGCTGCTTCTTCATCTTCTCGAACGCGATCCGCTCGTGCGCCGCGTGCTGATCGATGACCACCATCCGATCCGCGCCCTGGCACACCAGGTACAGGGCGAGGACCTGGCCCACGGGCGAGAGCGAGGAGAAGCGGCCCGCCATCTCGGCCTCGAGCTGGCGCGCGGGCGGCGCCGGCGACCACGACAGCTCGAAGGCGGCCCGCGCACCCGACTCCGCTCGCGGGCGGGAGAGCTCGAGGTACTCGGCGATCCGCTTGGCCGGGGGTGGCTCGCGGACGAGCGCCGGCGGCTCGCGCACCAGGTAGCGGCGCGCCGGCTCGGGCTCAGGAGGGCCGGCGGCGTCGTCGAGCCAGGGCTGGGCCGCCAGCGTCCGCTGGATCGCCCCGCTGACCGCCCGGTGCACGTCGCCGGTGTTGGCAAACCGCACCTCCGTCTTCTGCGGATGCACGTTGACGTCGAAGGTCGCGGGATCGACCTCGAGGAAGATCACCACGACCGGATACCGGCCACGCTCGAGCAGCGTCCGGTAGGCGTCGGTGATCGCGTGCTGGATCGTGCGGTCGCGGATGAAGCGCCCGTTGACGAACGAGAAGACGTTCCGCGCGGTCCGCTCCGAGAGCTCGGGCGCCGAGACGAAGCCGGCGACCCGGCCGCCGTCCCGGATGGGATGGAGGCGCTCGGCGATCGGCGCCCCCAGGATGCGTCCCAGGCGCGCGCGCGGATCGTCCTCGGTCTCGGACGGCACCTCGAGCACGTTGCGGCCGGCGCCGGTGACCTTGAAGGCCACCTTGCGATTGGCGAGCGCCAGCCGCACCACCGCGTCCGTCACGTGGCTCATCTCCGTGGAGGCGCGCTTGAGGAACTTCTTGCGGGCGGGGACGTTGAAGAACAGATCCCGGACCTCCACGACCGTCCCCGGCGCCGCGCCGCATGCGCTCACCTCCGCAGGGCCTCCGCCCTCGACCGCCACGCGCGTGCCCTCGTCCTCGCCGGCGGCGCGCGTGATCAAGCGGAAGCGGCTGACCGACGCGATCGACGGGATCGCCTCGCCGCGGAAGCCGAAGGTGGCCACGGTCTCCAGATCGGCGAGCGCACGGATCTTGGAGGTGGCGTGGCGCTCGAGAGAGAGGACGGCGTCCTCGCGCGACATACCGGCGCCGTCGTCGGTGACGCGGATCAGGCGCTGGCCACCCTCCTCGATGTCGATCGAGATCCGCTGTGCGCCGGCGTCGACCGCGTTCTCGACCAGCTCCTTCACCACCGACGCGGGGCGCTCCACCACCTCGCCGGCGGCGATCTGGTTCGCCACCGTCTCCGGGAGCTTGACGATGCGACCGACCATCCCATCCCCGAGGTCATCGGAAAACGCCCGAGATGTCACGTTTGAGTTGGCCGGCCCACGGGCGGCTTGCCCGCGGGGCGCACGCGTGAAAACGGAAGGCGGGTGCGGAGCACGTGGGTTCTGGGCGATCCGCACGCCGGCGCCGACCCGGAGGCCGATCGGGCCCTCCTCCTCCTCCTCGACCGGGCGGCGGCCGGCGGCGTCGACCTCCTGGTGATGGGCGATCTGTTCGTGGCCTGGATCGCCGTCGATCGCTTCCTCACCGACCTCCAGCGCGCGGTCCTGGGACGCATGGAGGCGATCCGCGCCGGCGGCGGGACGATCCGGTTCGTCGTCGGGAACCGCGACTACCTGCCCGAACGCATGATCGGCCGGGCCTTCGACGCGGTGCATGCGGACGAGACCGTCATCGATCTGGACGGCGTCCCCACGATGATCGTCCACGGTGATCGGCTCAACCCGCGCGACCGGCCGTACCGCGCCTGGTACCGCCTGTCGCGGAGCGCTCCGGTGAGCGCGATCCTCGCGCGGCTGCCGCGGATGCTGGGCCGTTCGATCGCCGCCGAGATCGAGACACGCATGCGCGGCATGAACGCGGCGTACAAGACCGGGCCTCTGCCCCTGGACGGGATCGAGGCGCTGGCCCGGCGTGCGCGCGCGGCGGGGGCAGCGCGGGCGCTGGTGGGACACTTCCACGAGCCGGCGCGGATCGAGGCGGCGGTGCCGGTGGTGGTGGCGCCGGGCTGGTTCGTGCACCGGACGGTGCTGCTCGGCCGCGACCTCTCGAGCTACTCTGCCGTGTAGAGCAGCCGATCGAACGAGAAGATCGTGATGCTGTCCGGGTAGACGTAGATGGTGCGCTTCCCCAGGACCACCACGTCGGCCTCCGAGCCGTCGGCGTCGGGACCGGAGTACGCCGGGTTGGCCTCGACGCCGTCGCACATGCAGACGCCGTCGTGGCCGCAGATCGAGCGCGTGATCGAGGCGCCGATCTCGACCGGCTGCCCGCCGTCCTGCGTGTTCACCGCGATCGCCGCGTAGAGGCCGTCCGCGTTGGTGACGCTGCGGGTCTGGTCGACCTTGGGATCCTCCAGGTTGCCCAGGCTCGGCGGCAGGCCGACGTTGAAGTACGCGAGCTTGCGCACCGTCGAGGAGACGCCGACCGCCGCGTTCTGGATGGTGTCGTCGCTGCTGCAGTCTTGGACCTCGCCGGCGATGTGTCCCTGACCGATGCCGTCGTAGAGGTCGTCGTCGCCCTCGATCTGGGAGACGCCGGCGGTCAGCGCCACGGTGGTGAACGTCTGGGACACGACCGTGTTGACGTCGTCGACGATGTAACAGGGGTTCGCGCCGCAGTCGGCCGCCGGATCCGCGACCAGCGCGGAGGTCGGATCGGGCCCCTCGCGGATCAGCGCGTTCCGTAGCACGACGTTGTACTGGTACGTGTCGACGTACGTGCGCTCGTCGTTCGGGAACTGCTGATCCGTCACCCGGACGATCAGCGGCGTCTCGGTCGGGATTCCGGCGACGCTGAACCGGCCGAGGTCCGAGCAGGTGGTCTTCGGGACCGTCGTGGAGAGGGCCGTCGCGATCACGGCGCCCGGGGTCTTCTCGGCGCGGCTGCCCGGCGTGCCGGTGACGTCATAGCCTGGGTTGACCGGCGTTCCGCCGACCGCCTCGCGCAGGATCGTCACGGTCAGGTTGTCGGACTGGGCCGCCAGCCCGAACGAGTTCACGCAACCGGTGAAGGTCACCGCGATCGGCGTCCCGAGCGGCTCGTTCACGCCGAGGCAGCTCAGGTCGGGATCCTTCTGCTCGCACTCCGCGTTGTCCGCGTCGATGGCCTTGTAGTGGCAGCCGTTCACCTCCCGGTCGGGGACGTTGAGCGAGAGACCGGCCGCGTCGATCCGCGCGGGGAGGTTCTGGCAGGTGGGGGTGCCGTCGTCGGTACCGTCATCGCCGCTGTTGCAGGCGAAGAGCAGCGGGAGCGCGAGGACGAGGAGCGGGGTCTTCAGCACAGGGCGTGCTGTATGGGCTGTCCGGCCCGGGAGTCAATCCTCACCAGAGCCGGGTCCCGAAGACGAAGTCCCACAGGGGCATGGAGACACCGAAGCCCTTGCCCGACGCCTTGAAGTGATGCGCCAGGTGCCACTTTCGGAGCCACTTCCCGACCGCGTTCTTGGGCGCGAAGTGGTGCACGTAGTAGTGGACCATGTCGTACGAGAGGTACCCGAGGGCCAGCCCGGCGAAGGTCGCGTACCGGTTCGTCTCGCCGAAGACCACCGTGTAGATCCCGAAGAACAGGACCGCCAGCGGGACGCTCAAGCCTGGGGGGAACACGAGACGGAGCTTGTCGTTGGGCCAGTCGTGGTGCACGCCGTGGAAGATCCAGATGAGCCGCTTCCCCAGCTTGCCCTTTGCCTTGAAGTGAAAGAGGACCCGGTGGAGCCAGTACTCCATCAACGTCCAGTTCAGCAGACCCAGCAGGAACAGGCCCAGATAGAGCGGGAGCGAGTTGCCGAGGAAGAAGGCCCGGTAGCTGCTCCAGGCGATCACCGGCAGGAAGATGGCGGGCGGCTGCCAGGGCGGGATGCGGGAGAAGAACTCGAAGAAGTCGCTCTCGAACATCCGCCCCGACTCGCTCTGGGCGCTCGCTTTCACGGCTCGCATGGAACGGGGCGCACGCTAGGACGCCGATCCACCAAACGCAATGTGATTGGCGCCGTCACTTCCGACCAAGCGGTTTGATCAACGCCCGATGCGGCTGAGGAGCGTGCGCTGGACCTCCTGCTCCACGTCCTCGGCGCGATGGAGCAGCTCTTCTGCGGCGGGCTCGGCGGTGGCGGCCATCTGCTCGAGGAGCTCGGCGCCAGCTCGGATCGCGCGGGACCCCACCTGCACGGCATCGTCATCGTCGTCGACGCCGCGCGCGACGCGGGCGCGATCGAGCGCGACCTCGAGCTCGTCCTCGAGGAACGGTTGATTGTCCGCGTGGACGAACTCGGCGACGACCACCGCGGCGGTGAGGTGACCGCAGCCGGCCTTGAGGCCCTCCTTGGGGCGGAGCACCTTCAGCGTGCGGTAGGCGAGCCGGCCGGCATCGATGTGGCCCTTGATCGCGCGCTCGTGCGCGGGCGCTTGGGAGAGCTCGCGGAGCGCGTTGACCCAGCGGGTGACGGCCATCGACGCGATCAGCGAGATACGGCTCGAGTGGCGGAGCACGTCGCCGAGGGTGGCGCGGCGCGCCAGCTCGGCGGTGGCGTGGACCTGGGCGTAGCGGATGTGGATGAGGCCGTCGCCGGCCAGCTCGGGGGACTCGGTGTCGGTCGCCTCGTTCGCCAGCTTGGACGCGCGGGCTTCGAGGCGCCGCTTGAGGTCGGACAGCATCGCGTCGACCCGCTCCATCCGGTGGGCCGCCTGCGCGAGGCGCTCGATGTCGAAGGCGAGGCGTTGGCGGACGTCGAGTGTGGACATCATGGTGGGCACCGAGGGAACGGTGTGGGCAGCCTAGCGCATGCCCCTGGATGTGGAAACGAAGGAATCCGCTCAGTTTCCGCAGCCGTTCGAGACGAGGATCGTTTCCTGACCGGGGGTCTGGCTGGTGGCGCCGCAGGAGTTGGTGCAGTTCACCCCGAGGACGAACGTCCCGGCCGCCATCGGCACGAAGGCGGTCGTCAGCATCCCCTGCGTGTTGAACGGCGGCGGCATGCCCATCGGCACGAAGGGCCAGAACCAAGTGCAGGCGTTCACCATCGCGCCTGGAGGTCCGGGGTTGCTGGCGTTGGCGTCCACCATGATCTCGTCACCGACGCAATGGGGGGACGGGCTCGTCACGGTGATGACCGGCGTGGGGAAGAGGCACGGCTTGTCCTCGGCGGAGAGCACCACGATGTGCTCCGGATCCGAGGGCGCGTCCGAGAAGATGTGGAGCTCGACCAGGTCGATCGTGGAGATGTCGTCGTTGGCGTAGGTGACATCGAGCTGCTTGGTGAAGTTGGCGTTGCAGCCCGGGCTCCCCGGCGCGCAGAGGGTCAGGTTGAGATCGCAAGGATTGGCGCCGGCGCAGAGCGGGATGGTGAAGTCGTCGACCGACGGGTGATCGAGCATCCCGTTGGGCCCGCGCAGCTCGAGTCGCGAGACGACGAGATCGCCGTAGCCGATGTTGGAGATGATCAGCGGCTGCGTCTGCGGCGGGAACGGCGGATCGACGCCGACCGGGAGCGGGAACGCGAGCGTGTCGGCGGGCTGGACCTGGATCTCGGGGATCGGGCCGCCGATGATGGGGATCAGGATCCGCGGGTTGATCGGATCGTTGCTGGTGAGCACCAGGTTGTCCGCGTCGACGCCGGTGTTTCGCGGCGTGTACGCGACGAAGAGCTGGACCAGCTCGAAGAGCCGCAGGGTGAGGTTCTGCGTGGGTCCGAGGTCGGTCGTCACGGCGAACTCCGGGTTGCCGCTCTCGATGGCGATGTTGGAGATCGTGAGATCGGCGTCGCCGCCGTTGCGGCAGGTGATCGTGGCGGTGGCGGTGGTGTTCTGGGGAACCGGCCCGAAGTTGATCCGCTCCGGCGAGCACTGGAGCGCCGGCGCCGAGCCCTGGCCCGTCAGCGGCACCACGATCAAGCGGTGGTCGGGATCGTTCGTGTACAGCCGGAGGCCGGTCATGTTGGTCGCCTGTCCGCGCCACAAGCCGGTGCGCGCGCCGCTGAAGACGAACTTGAACTGGTTCGCGCCGTCGGTGCCGCCGGGGGTGATCGGCACGAGGAACGGATCGGCCGGGTCGGGCGTCAGCGGCTGGCCGCTCATGTCCTCGATGGTGAAGCCCACGTCCTCGCCGGTGAGGATCGGTCCGGGATCGCCGCAGCAGTAGTCCTGCACCAGGACGTCGATCTTCTGGATCTCGAGGTCGCCGACCGGCTTGTTGTCGCGCCACTGGTTGCGCACCTCGATGACCAGGTCGCAGGGATCCTCGTTGGAGCTGACCGCGCCGAAGGTCACGCCGTTGCACTGTCTCAGCTGGGGCTGCGCCTCTCCGCAGTTGTTCGCGACCGGGCAGAACACGCTGGCGACGGGCGGCTGTACCGCGCGGCCCGAGAGCCCGAAGCTGGCCGCGCCGGTGGGCGTGTTGTCGGTGACGTTGAGATCGGCGGCCTGCCCCTCGCCGGGGCAACCGTTGAAGTCGAAGTTCTCGCGGAGCGTGTTGCCATCCCAGGCCTGCGGGCAGGGACGGAAGGTGACGCTGATGGTGGCCGTCTGGCCGGGCGCGATGCCGACCATCGGATTCAGCTCGTCGGCCACGACGACCTTCCAGGTCCCGTCGGCCGAGGTGCTCACCAGGTTCGCCGCCACCACGTTGACCGGCGCCCGCCCGTTCGACTGCACCCGGATGGCGAGCGTCTTCTCGGAGTTGACCGAGACGTCGCCGAACACCAGCTCGGTCCCGGGGGCTTCACCCACGGCGCTGACGAACGGATAGGGATCGTAGGTCACGGAGGGGAGGAACTGCTCGGTCTCGCAGTTGCAATTCATCAGGGTCCCCGCCGAGAGAAAGCTCAGCATGAGGAAGGGAATCGAGCGGCGTTGGGGTCCGTGCATGGCGCTCCTCGTGTCGCGTGGCCGTAACAAACGGGTCTGGTACGGTCAATCATCCCCTTCGACCCGGAAGTTGATACGATCGCGCACCGATGCAGTCGAAGCTGCTGAGCACGATCGCGGTGGTCATCCTCTCCTCTACGGGTGTGAGCGCGCGAGGGGCCCAGATTCGCGCGTTCGCCAACCGTTGGCTCGGAACCCCCTACCAATGGGGCGGGGACTCGCGGAGCGGGATCGACTGCTCCGCCTACCTGCGTCAGATGTACCGGGTCCTGTTCAACGTGGAGCTGCCCCGCACCACCAGTCAGCAGATCGATCTCGGCATCGACCTGCCCATCAACAAGACGACGCCCGGGCAAGGGCTCGAGCCGGGCGACCTCATCTTCTTCATCGACAGCACCCGGACGCCGAACCACGTGGTCGTCTACGCGGGGGACAACACGATCACGCACAGCGTCAGCGGTCGCGGCGTGGTGATCGAGCCCATCCGCAAGGTCTTCGGACGGCGGATCGTGGCGCGCCGGCTCCTGGTCCCTTCGAACGACGGCAGCGGGGGTTTCGGACCGATCCCGCCGGCCGGACCCATCGTGGTCCAAGATCTCCCGTGCCCCGGCGACTATCGGGCCAAGCGCTTCGAGGTCCGGATGTATCGCACCAAGCCGATCGGCGAGATCAAGCAGCTCGGCGAACGGGACCTCTGCGACTTCCGCGCGCTCGCCGACGCGCTCCGGGCGAAGGGCGGGCCGATGGCGAAGGACAACGCGGACCGGCTCGACGCACACGCCGAGTGGCTGCAGTCCATCGACGCCCTCAAGGGCACCATCGGACGCGGCTGGTGAGGCCGGGGCTCTGGTAGACTCGGGCGCGTGCCTCAGCTGGAGCGACCGATCGCGCTCGTCCCTCGGCCGTCGGCGCTGGTCCGCGCGATCCGCATGCTCGTGATCGTCACGGTCACCGTGCTCGTCTTCGTCTTCGGGGTCGCGATCGCCGCGCTGGTCCTCACAGGTACTTGATCGTCGACCGCACCAGGTCGCGCAGCAGATCGTCGAGCGGGATGCCGTGCCGCTCGGCGGCGGTCTTGAGCCGATCGTGCTCCTCGTCGGTCAGCTGGATCGTGAGGGCCCGATCGGCGCCGATCGCGGAGTCGACCACGACCAGCTCGGCCCCACCGTTCCCGCCGATCTTCGCCTTTCCCACGGCCTCGCCGACCATCACGCTCTGCGCGTCGTGGCTGCCGGTCTCGGGGGGGAGCGGCGGCGGCGTCTTGCGCTGGCGCTCGCGCGCGGCGGCCGCCAGCTGGGTGCGCTCTCGCTCGATCTCGTCGACGAAGATCTGCTTCATGAAGTTCGCGAGGTGGGTGCTCGTCGGGATGAACTCGGCCGAGTGGAGCCACTGTTGGATGTCGAACTGCATGTCGCGGGCGCTCTGGTAGCGCGCCTCGCGATCCTTCTGGAGCGCCCGCATCAGTACGTCCTCGAGCGGCTCCGGGATGTCCTCGCGGAAGTACGAGGGCGGGTAGATCCGGCCGTCGATGATCGACTTGAGGATGGCCATCTCGTTCTCGCCGGTGAAGAGCTTGTAGCCGGTGATCCACTCGTAGAGGACGACGCCGAGCGTGAAGATGTCGGAGCGCTCGTCGAGGACCTTGCCCATGCCCTGCTCGGGCGACATGTACGAGAGCTTGCCCTTGATCTCGCCGGCCTTGGTCTGGTCGGTCTGGGTGGTGGCCTTCGCGATCCCGAAGTCGAGGATCTTCACGTTGCCGTTCCACGCCACCATGATGTTCTCGGGCGTGATGTCACGGTGGACGATGTGGAGCGGCTCGCCGAAGTCGTCGCTCTTGGTGTGGGCGTAGGCGAGGCCGTCGAGCACGCGCTCCGCGATCGCCATCGCGTACTCGATCGGAAACTGGATCCCGAGCCTCTCGGCCTTGGGGACCACCCGGGACATGTCGCGGCCCGAGATGTACTCCATGGCGATGTAGAAGCTGGAGTTGATCTTGCCGAGGTCGTAGATCTGCACGACGTTCGGATGCTGGAGCTGCGCCGCGAGCTTGGCCTCGTTCAAGAACATCTTGACGAAGGCCTCCTCGCTGGTGAGGTGGGGTCGGATCCGCTTGATGGCCAGCGTCTTCTCGAAGCCCTCGAGGCCGGGACGGACGGCGAGGAAAACCTCGGCCATGCCGCCGACCGCAATCCGCTCGAGCAGCTTGTATTTCCCGAACCAGACGGGCGAGCTTTGGGCCGCCAACGCGCGGCGAAGCTATCACGAACTTGCAGAACAGAGTTCTCGACGCGCTGACCGACCCCCCTGCGGGGGCTGCGCCCGGCTCGAGCCCGGCCGGCTCGGCGGTAAAACCTAGGTATTTCCATGACTTAGTCGGTGCTTTCGCGCTTGACTGCCCCAGCCTTGCGGGTCGAGTCTGTGCGCGGCTTCGCGCCACGGGAGGGTTGGGGATTTGCCGCGCGCGCCTCGGGCCGCTGGAGGGACCAGCGGATCGAGGGCGCACCGCTCCGCTCGTTCGTGCGTCGAGCTGGGAGCTCTGATGAATCTTTGTGCGCGCACCCTCTTCACGCTCGCCTCCACCCTCGCCGTCTCGACCGCCGCACACGCCCAGACGTGGATTCAATCGGATCACCCGGAGGCCTTCGTCCCTCTCGCGTCGCTGCCGGGGATCGGACCGACCACGCCCTTCGTCCTGGTGCCCGAGACGTCCTTCTTGCCGGGGGATGACGACGGCTTCGCGGCGAACATCCCGCTCGGCTTCACCTTCAACTTCCTCGGCACGAGCGCCGCCGCCATCGGCGTGAGCTCGAACGGGTCGATCTCGTTCACGAACACCTCCCAGCCCTCCTTCGCCAGTAACTCCGCCATCGGCGACCCGTCGGAGCCGAACAACTTGATCGCAGTCTGGTGGGACGACAACGCCTTCACCTCCGGATCGTCACGGGACCATCGGCACCGCCCCGAACCGGATCTTCGTCGTCGAGCTGACCACGTTCGCCAACTGGCAGGACACGGGGAGCGACGGCGGATCGGCCCAGGTCTGGATCTACGAAGGGCCGGCGGCGCGCTTCGAGGTCCGCTACGGCGGCGCGCTGAGCTTCACCCACTACGGCGCGTCGGTCGGCTGGGAGGGCGCCGGCGGCGCTCCGAACGGCACGTTCCTCACCTGCGGCACGCTCTGCACGGCGGCGAACTTCAACACCCTCGTCAACCGCGTGTTCACGGTGCAGTTCCCCGAGCGTCCGGAGCTCTTCCCCGACTTCGGCATGTTCGCCCGCGGCGCCAGCCCGGGGACGCAGGGCGCCGGACAGGTGGTGTTGAGCAACCAGGGCATCCAGACGGCCACCACCGTCCTCACCAACCTGTATCTGTCGACCGATCAGACCTTCGACAGCGGCGACATCCTGGTTGGCAGCACCACGAACGACCTCCCCACCGGCCCGACGACGGCGGCCGTGACGGTCGATGTGCCCGCGGGCCAGCCAGTCGCGGACTACTACCTGCTGGCGCGGATCGACGCGGACCTTCGCTACGCCGAGATCGTCGAGAGCGACAACATCCGCGCCGGCCCGCACTTCGCCACCGGGCCCGAGCTCAGCCCGATCTCGATCACGACCAGTCAGTCCGGGATCAACCCGGGCGAGACCGCCACGTTCGACGTCGGCGTGGCGCAGAACGGGGTGCCGTTCGCCCAGCCGGTGGGGCTCCGCGTCTATGCGTCCTCCGATCAGGTCTTCGATCAGAACGACCGGCTGATCGGCACGCAGACCGTCACGCTGAATGGGAGCGCCACGCAGACGGTCCCGTTCTCGGGCACGCTGCCGACGCTCCCTCCGGGCGCCTACTACGCCGTCGCGCAGATCGATCCGAACAACCAGGTGATCGAGACCGCCGAGGCCAACAACGTCTTCGTGGGGCCGACGCCGTTCCAGACGGGTCCGGACTTCGCGATCGCGAGCGTGAGCGTCCCGCCGCCGGCCTCGCCCGGCGGCTCGATCGACGTCACCACCACGATCGGCTCGCTCTCGGTGCCGTTCACCGGCAACGTCGCGTATCGCCTCTATGCCTCGCGGGACGCGACGTACGACGCCTCGGACGTGAACCTGGGCTCGCTGACCGCCGCGTTCACGGGTCAGGCGAGCGTGGCGGACACGAAGACGGTCATGCTCCCTGCCAACCTCGGACCCGGCCGCTTCTATCTGATCGCGTGGGTCGATCCCAACAGCGCGATCGCCGAGGTCAACGAGATGAACAACCGCGGCGCCAGCGCCGCGCCGATGATCGTCGGACCGGAGCTCGGGGTCAGCTCGGTGACGTTCAGCCCGATCAGCGTCGAGGTCGGACAGAACCTCCACGCCACCGGCGCCGTGCGCTCCACCGGGACACCCTTCACCGGCAACGTCAGCGTCCGCATCTACATCTCCAGCGACGCCATCTTCGACCCGGGTGACGACGCACTGTACGAGGGGACGCTCCTGATTCTCGGGTCTCTCCACGACGGCGTTCGACTTCACCTTCCCGGTGCCGCGGACCAGCCCGGTCAGCGGCGACGCCGTGGTGCCCGCCAGCTACCGCATCTTCGCGGAGGTGGACGGTGAGAACGCGATCCTCGAGGCCGACGACCACGACAACTTCGCGCTGGCCACGAACACGCTGGTGATCGTCGGCGCGGATCTCCGCGTTTCGTCGATGAGCGGGGCTCCGGTCGCGTTCAGCGGGCGGCCCTACACGGTCTCCGTCACCATCGAGAACACCGGCGTCGCGGACGCGCGCGGCTTCGTTCGCGCCTACTATCTCTCCCGGGACACCGCGATCCGGATCTTCGATCAGCAGGTCGCGGTCACCGGCACCGCCACGCTCACCGCCGGAGGGACCCAAACCTACGTCGACACGCTCGACATGCCGGTCCTGACCGCGACCACCTCTCTTTACCTGGGCGTCATCGTGGACCTGTACGACGCCGTCCCCGAGAGCAACGCCAACAACAACATCGGTCGCATCCCCAACCCCATCTCGATCGTGTTCCCGATCCCCAACATGACCGCGGAGATCGTCGAGACCGCCACGGCGGCGGCGGCCGGGGAGGAGCTGGCCGTCACGCGGCTCCTCAGCAACGACGGCGTCGCCGACTCGGGCGCGTTCGAGTACACGTACTACCTGTCGAGCAACCCGGTCATCTCGACCGACGACATCATGCTCGGGACGTTCTCGTCCTCGCTCCCCGAGGGCGGCGACGACTATGCGATCGACGTGGTCAACGTCCCCTCGAGCGTGACGCCCGGGACGTACTACCTGGGGCTGATCGTGGACCCGGAGGATCGGGTCGACGAGGTCTACGAGGACGACAACGCGACGCTCGGGCCCCAGGTGCCGGTCTATGCGGCCGCCATCCACTTCGTCACCAACTCGCTCCCGAACGGGACGCTCGGCGTTCCGTACGAGGTGGGCGTCTACGCGACGGGCGGACCGCTCGCCCTCACCTACTCGGTGGCAGGCAGCGCGCTCCCCGGGGGCCTCGCGCTGGATCCGGCCAGCGGGATCCTCTCGGGCACGCCGACCACGGAGGGCCTCTTCCACTTCGCGCTGCGGGCCTCCGCCGGCACCGCGTACGCGGACCGCAGCTTCTCGATCCGCGTGGTCGCCCCCACCGTCGGGCTCGAGATCGCGACCCCCGCGCTCCCCACCGCGGTGGCCCACCGCGCCTACGACGTCCGGCTCGTGGCGGTCGGGGGTACGCCGCCGTACGAGTGGTCCGCGATCAGCCGGCTCCCGAGCGGCCTCTCGGTGTCCACGGACGGCCGGCTCTCGGGCTCGCCGGAGTCGCCCGGATCTCTGCCGGTCACGTTCCGCGTCCGCGACGCGCTCGGCGCGTCCCGTTCCAAGGACCTGGCGCTCAACGTGATCAACGCGAACAACTCGATCCAGATCGTGCAGGTCCCCCTGCCGACCGCGATCGTCGGCCTGCCCTACTGCGAGCCCGAGACCGTCTCGCTCGAGGCCAGGAACGGCATCGCGCCCTACACGTGGTCGCTGATCGGCGCGGGCCCGCCCGGGCTCACGCTCGCTGCGGACGGTTCGATCTGCGGGACGCCGGAGCAGACCGGTCGCTTCCCGATCACCGTGCGCGCGCAGGATCAGACGGGGCTGTTCGACACCTCGCTCTTCATCCTCGAGGTGGACGACGGTACCGATCTCGCGATCTCGACGTTCACGCTCGAGCCCGCCCAGGTGGGCACGGCCTACGCGGCGAGCGTCACCGCGATCCGCGGCGTCGCGCCCTACACGTTCACCGTCGTCGACAGCTGGGGCGAGCTTCCGCCCGGGCTCACGCTCGGCGACGACGGCATGGTGGCGGGTACACCGTCGGCCGACGGGACGTTCGCGTTCGTGGTGCGCGTCGTCGACTCGCAGCTGCGCAGCGACACCCAACCGCTCTCGATCGTGGTGGCCCCGGCGCCGACGAAGCCCGTGGACGACACGGGGTGCGGCTGCAGTGCGGCGGAGGGGAGCGATCGACCGCTCGCCTCGCTGTTCCTCATGCTCGTGCTGGGCGCGGTGCTCCTGTTCCGGCGCCGTTCGGCCCGGCGGCGGCGGCGGCTCATCGCAGCGGCGGCGGTGGCCGTCAGCGCCGGCTTCGCCCACGAGGCCCGAGCGCAGTTCGTGCCCGGTACGCCCTACGTGATGACCACCGCCCCGATCACGTACCAGCCCTGCAGCAGTCCGACCGTGATCTCGACCGACGTCGACGACGGACAGTTTCCGGTCACGATCCCGTTCCAGTTCCGCTTCTACGACGACTTCCCCACCAGCATCAGCGTGGGGGCCAACGGCGCCATCGCGTTCCCCTCGGGCACGTCGATCAGCCTGTCGAACGAGGCCCCCGGCAACTCCTCGCTCGATGCCTTCATCGCGCCCATGTGGGACGACCTCCGGCTCTACTCGGCGAACGGCGGTGTGATCGGCACGGTGGTCGCCGGCACTGCGCCGAACCGCACGCTCACGATCTGCTACGAGGGCATGAGCCGGTTCAGCTTCACCGGCTTCCTCTTCAGCTTCCAGATCCGGCTCTTCGAGGGTCAGTCGGGGCGCGTCGAGATCGACTACGGCCCGACCTCCGGCGTCGCCACGTTCACCGGGACGATGGGCATGGAGGACACGCAGGGCGCCCGTCCGATCCTCTTCCATCCCGGCGGGTGCACCACCGCCTGCACGCAGGTGGAGCTCGAGTCGCTGTCGAACACGCGGATCACGGTGGTCGAGGATCCGGGGGTCGAGATCGTCGCGGTCGGCGTGACCGCGCCCGAGATCGCGTTCCTCGGCGCGCAGACGCCGGTGCAAGTACAGGTGGCGAACCTCAACGCGAACCCCGTCGGCCCGTTCACCGTGGCGGTCGAGGCGGGCGACGGCCCCACCGTGATGAATCCGGTCGCTGTCGGCTCGGTGGAGCTCACGCTCCCCGGCTTCACGTCGCGAGCAGTGACCGTCACCTCGGTGATCCCGTCGTCGTTCGGTGAGCGATCGATCTACCTCCGGGCCATCGCCGACTCGACGGGCGCGATCACCGAGGTCAACGAGACCAACAACGTCACCACCTCCGCGACCGCGGTCCGTCTGCTCCGCGGCAAGCCCGACCTCTCGGTGGAGCGCGTCGTGGCCACGGCCACCGCGGGCGTGGACAGCGGCGGGGCCCTGACCGTGTATACGACCGTCACCAACGTCGGCGGAGAGGACGCCCCTGCGACCGACGTCGGCGTGGTCCTCTCCTCGAACCCCGTGATCAGCCCCCAGGACGTCGAGATCGGACGCTTCACGGTGGTGCTGGCGCCGGGCGAGAGTGTCACCTCGACGGAGACCGTCACCGTCCCGGCCGACACGAACTCCGGCCTCTACTACCTGGGTGCCGTCGCCGATCCGGAGAACACGCTCGAGGAGCTCTCCGAGTCGAACAACGGGCGCGCCGATCCGACGCCGATCGTGGTACGGGGCGGGGAGCTCGCGGTGGTGACCGCCGCCCTGCCGAACGGTTACGTCAGCGAGACGTACACCGCTCTGCTCTCGGCGGTCGGGGGAGACGGCAGCTACCACTGGAGCGTGGCGCAAGGTACCTTGCCTTCGGGCATCGGCTTGGCCCCGGCCACCGGCGAGCTCTTCGGACGACCTCAGGTGGCAGAGAGCCAGAACCTGACCCTCCGCGTCGAATCGAACGGCGCGAGCGCCGAGCATGCCTTCACGCTGACAGTGGAGGATCCGGCCGAGCCGCTGACCATCGTGTCGCGCGCCCTGGCGCCCGCGGTGGTCGGTCAGGAGTACGCGTTCTCGCTGGTGGCCACCGGAGGAAGCGGTGACCCCACCACCTGGTCCGCCACCGGTCTGCCGGCAGGCCTGGCGCTCGACGGCGCTCGGATCTTCGGGACGCCGGAGGTCGCCGGCCAGGCGACCGTCGCGCTCTCGGTCACGAACGGCACCGAGACCGCCACCCGCCAGCTCCCGCTGACCGTGCGCGAGGACGCCAACCTGCTGATCGTTCCGATGGTCCTCTCGACCGGCCGCTTCAGCGAGGCTTACGAGACGCAGCTGATCGCCACCGGCGGCGTCCCTCCGATCAACTGGCTCCTCGAGGACGGCCAGCTGCCGAAGGGCGTGACGCTGGGTCTCGAGGGCAAGCTGACCGGGACGCCCACCGAGGTCGGTACCTTCACTTTCGCCGTCCGCGCCCGCGACAGCGCGAGCGGCGCCAACAATGCAACCGACGTGAACTCGTTCGAGCTCCAGGTCCTCGACGTCGACGGGTTCTCGATCACGACCGAATCCCTTCCCGACGCCGTCATCGATCAGGGATACGACGTCACCATCACGGCCGCAGGAGGTCTCATGCCATACGAATGGACGGTCGCCGAGGGACGGCTACCGGACGGGCTCATCGCCAACAGCAGTCCCATGACGGGCGAGCTCCGCATCGCGGGTCGTCCGGCGCAGACGGGCGTCTCCAATCTCTTGATTCAAGTCACCGACAGCCAGCGCCGCCGGGCGATCCGCGCGCTTTCGATCCGGGTGGTCGATCCGATCACCACGACCGGAGGCGGTGAGGGTGGCTGCGGCTGTACGGCGACCGACGGCCGCGCGGCGGGAGGGCTCTGGGTCTCGGTCTTGGGCCTGGGGCTCCTGCTCCTGCGCCGGCGTCGGCTCGCGCTGCTGGGGCTCCTCGGGGTCCTCTTCACCACGACCGCGTCCGCGCAGCCTGTTCCGGGGACGCCGTATCAGCGGACCGTCAGCGCGCACACGTACACTCCGCTCTCGAACCCGACCGTCATCTGGAGCGACACCGACGACGCGGCCACGAACCTGAACCTGCCTTTCATGTTCCGCTACTACGACACGAACGTCACTGGCGACATCACGGTGGGTGCAAACGGCGCGATCGTGCTGGCCCCGGGTCAAGGGGTCTCGCTGGCGAACGAGGCTCCGGGCACGTCGACGCTCAACAACTTTATCGCGCCCTTCTGGGACGACCTCCGGGTCTACGCAGGGACGGAGTCGATCAACTACCAGATCGACGGGACCGCCCCGAACCGCACGATGACCATCGAGTACAACATGATCAGCCTCTACGGGAACTCGGCCTTCCACACCAACTTCCAGGTGCGGCTGTTCGAGGGTCCCTCGGGACGATTGCAGATCGACTACGGCGACACGACCGGCACCGGCGCGCCCTCCGCCTCGATGGGCATGGAGGATGCGGCCGGCGGCCGCCCGATCTTCTTCCACCCCAGCATGTGCACGACCGCGTGCTCGCTCGCAGAGATCACCTCGCTGGCGAACATGCGGATCGATCTGGTCGAGGATCCGGGCGTGGAGATCATCGCGAACGCGATCCAGGCGCCCGACTTCGCGTTCCTCGGTGCCCAGTCGACGATCAACGTCGCCGTCCAGAACCTGCATGGGACGCCCCTCGGCCCCTTCACCCTCCAGGTGCAGGCGGGGATGGGACCGACGGTCCAGAACCCGATCACCATCGGTACGCTCGACGTGACCCTCGGCGCGTTCCAGCAGCAGCTGATCCCGGTGCCGGCGGTGTTCCCGCAGAGCCTGGGCGAGACCTCGGTCTACCTGAGGTTCACGGCCGACTCGGGCAACGCGGTGACGGAGGTGGACGAGACCAATAACACGGTGGTGTCGACGACGCCGACGCGCCTCCTGCGCGGTCGCGCGGACCTGGCGGTGCAGTCGGTCCGGACCGACGTGCGGGCGGTCTCCGCGAACGGCGCGCTGACGATCTACTCCACGGTTCGGAACATCGGCGGCGAGCCCGCGAACAACGTGGCGGTGGCGGCGATCCTGTCGTCGAACCCGGTCATTAGCCCGCAGGACCTGGAGCTCGAGCGCTTCTCCGTCACGCTGGCTCCGGGCGAGACGATCAACTCCACCACCACGGTATCGCTCGCGGGCGTCAACTCGGGCGTCTACTACGCCGGAGTGCTGGCCGATCCGGATCGCATGCTCGACGAGCTGTCCGAGGCGAACAACGGACTCGCCGCGTTCTACCCGATCACCGTCACCGGCGGCACGCTCGCCATCACCACCACCGCGCTCCCCACGGCGTACGTGCGCCAATCGTACACCGCACTGCTGGCGGCGGTCGGCGGCGACCAGGCGTACCACTGGGAGCTCACCCAAGGCATGTGGCCGGCCGGGATCGGACTGGTGCCCAACACCGGCGAGCTGTTCGGTCGGCCCAGCGTCCAGGAGACTCAGACGATCACCGTGCGCTGCACGTCGGGGAGTCAGACGGACGAGGCCACCTTCACGCTGGTGGTCAGCGATCCGGACGAGCCCCTCACGATCGTCACGCGCGCCGTCCCCGCTGCGGTGATCGGACAGGAGTACAGCTTCCGGCTCATCGCGACCGGCGGATCCGAGACCAGCTCCCTGGCATGGTCGGCGACCGGGCTCCCGGACGGCATGGCGATGTCCTCCGACGGTGTCCTCGCGGGCTCGGTGAGCCTGGCCTCGAGCAGCACGATCAGCGTGATGGTCACGGACGGCACCGAGACGGCGATGCGCGACATCCTCTTCGAGGTGGGACAGAACGTGAACCTGCTGATCGTGCCGGCCGTGCTCTCGACCGCCCACTACAACGAGGCCTACAGCACCAAGCTCACCGCCTCCGGCGGGCTTCCGCCCATCACCTGGTTGCGCCAGCTGGGCACGCTGCCCGAGGGTGTGGGCCTCTCGGCGGACGGCACGTTGAGCGGGACGCCTCTGCAGGTCGGGACCTTCCGGTTCGTGGTCGAGGCCCGCGACAGCGGCTCGGGCGGGCTGGCCGCCAAGGACGTCAACAGCTTCGAGCTCGAGGTCGTGGACATGGCCGGTGGCTTCACCATCTCCACCACGGAGATTCCGAAGGCGATCGTCGACACCGGCTACGAGGCGACGATCTCCGCGACCGGCGGCCTGCCGCCGTACGAGTGGAGCATCGAGGCGGGGCGTTTGCCGGAGGGCATGGTCCCCAGCTTTGACGCCACCACCAACGCCTTCCGGATCAGCGGCTCGGTCGGCGCACCCGGCGTCACCAATCTCCTGATCAGCGTCGTCGACGCGCAGGGTCGATCGGCCCAGCGCGCCTTCGCGCTCGTGGTCGAGGAGGCGCCGGCGATGATCGACGAGAACGCCGACGGCGGGGGCTGCGGGTGCACCGCGGCGCGGACGTCTGGTCGCTCCGTCTGGAGCGGGATCGGCCTGTTCGCCCTGGCGCTCCTGGCCCTCCGGCGACGCCGGCGCACCTCGTCACCTCGGGTGAGATAACGGGATCCCATGCCTTGACCGTTCGCGGGAAGGCTCCTCTAGTGATCCCGCGATGGTGAAGCTTCGGACGGGATTCCAGCACTTCGCCATGGCCGCGCTGGCGCTCTGCGCCGGCGGCCGGGCCTGGGCAGAGCAGATCGCTGGCACACCCTACACACGTTCGGTCACACCGATCACGTACGCGCCGCTCGCGAGCCCGACGATCGTCTTCGACAACGAGCTGCAGGAGGAGTCGGAGGCCGACGTCACCCTGCCCTTCGTGTTCCGCTTCTACGACGCGGACGTCACCGGACCGATCACCGTCGGCTGTAACGGCACCATCGCGTTTCAGCCCGGGCAGCAGATCACGTACATCAACGAGGTGCCGGGCGCCTCAGCGTCGCTCAGCGGCTACATCGGCGCGCTCTGGGACGACCTCGAGATCTACGTGGCGAACGGCGGGTACGTCGGCTATCGCGTCGACGGCACAGCGCCCAATCGAACGATGACGTTCGAGTTCAACAACATCAGCCGCTTCCTCACCAGCGGGGTGACCTTCAACTTCCAGATCCGGCTGTTCGAAGGTCGAAGCGGTCACGTGCAGATCGACTACGGTCCCACCACCGGCTCCGCGGCGATGGACGCGACGCTGGCGATGGAAGATCAGAGCGGCGGCCGACCCATTCTGTTCTCGCCGACGATGTGCACGAACGCATGCTCGCTGGCGAACATCCAGGCGCTCACGAACATGCGGATCGACCTGGTGGAGGATCCGGGCGTCGAGATCATCGCGAACTCGATCCAGGCGCCCGCGTTCGCGTTTCTCGGGGCGCCGACCTCGATCAACGTGAGCGTCTCCAACCTGCACGGCACCTCGATCGGGCCCTTCACGTTGGCGGTCCAGGCCGGGACAGGCGCCTCGCTCCAGAACCCGGTCACGCTGGGGGCCCTCGACATCACGCTGGGAGCGTTCCAGCAGCAGACGGTCGCCATCCCCGCGGTCTTTCCGCAGAGCCTCGGCGAGACCACCGTCTACCTGCGAGCGGTGGCGGACGTGGCCAACACCGTCGCGGAGGTGGACGAGAACGACAACACGGTCGTGTCTGGCAGCCCCACCCGGCTCCTGCGCGGCCGGGCCGATCTCCGCGTACAGTCGGTCCGGACGAACCTTCGCGCGGTCTCGGCGAACGGCACGCTCACCGTCTACTCGACGGTGGAGAACATCGGCGGCGAGCCGGCGCTCGACGTCCCGGTCGCGGTGATCCTGTCGTCCAACCCGGTCATCAGCCCCCAGGATCTGGAGCTCGCTCGCTTCGACGTCTCGCTCGCGCCCGGCGAGAGCGTCAACGCCACCACCACGGTGTCGCTGTCAGGCGTCAACTCGGGCGTCTACTACGCCGGGGCGCTCGCGGATCCCGAGGGCAGCCTCGACGAGCTGTCCGAATCGAACAACGGTCTGGCGGCCCTCTACCCGATCACGGTCAGCGGCGGCACGCTCGCGATCACCACCACCGCGCTCCCGACGGCCGTCTTGCATCAGTCGTACACCGCGCTGCTGGCGGCGGTCGGCGGCGATCAGGCGTACCGCTGGGAGCTCGTTCAAGGGATGTGGCCGGCCGGTCTCGGGCTGGTTCCCAGCACCGGTGAGCTGTTCGGCCGGCCCAGCGTTCAGGAGACTCAGACCGTCACCCTGCGCTGCACGTCGGGCGCCCAGACGGACGAGGCCACCTTCACGCTGGTCGTCAGCGATCCCGACCAGCCCCTCACGATCGTGACGCGCGCCGTCCCGGCGGCCGTGATCGGTCAGGAGTACAGCTTCCGGCTGATCGCCACCGGTGGCTCCGCGACCAGCTCGCTGGCGTGGTCGGCGACGGGGCTCCCCGACGGCATGTCGCTGTCGACGAGCGGCGTCCTCTCGGGCTCGGTGACCCAGTCCTCGAGCAGCACCGTCACCGTGACCGTCACCGACGGCACGGAGACCGGGACGCGCGACCTCCTGTTCGAGTCCACGGAGAACGTGAACCTCCTGATCGTGCCGACGGTCCTCTCCACCGCCCACTACAACGAGGACTACAGCACCAAGCTGATCGCGTCCGGCGGGCTGCCGCCCGTCACCTGGATCGTCCAGCTGGGGACGCTCCCCGAGGGGATCAGCCTCTCGGCCGACGGTACCCTGAGCGGCACACCGCTCGAGGTCGGCACGTTCCGCTTCGTGGTCGAAGCCCGCGACGCCGGGTCCGGCGGTCTGGCCGCCAAGGACGTGAACAGCTTCGAGCTCGAGGTCGTCGACATGGCCGGCGGCTTCACCATCACCACCACCGACATCCCGGCGGCGACCGTCGACGCTGGATACGAGGCGACCATCTCGGCCACCGGCGGCCTGCCGCCCTACGAGTGGAGCATCGAGGAGGGCCGCCTCCCGGAGGGGATGGTACCGAGCTTCGACGCCACCACGAACGCGTTCCGGATCAGCGGATCGGTCGGCGCACCCGGCGTCACCAACCTCTTGATCAGCGTGGTCGACACGCAGGGGCGGCTCGCGAAGCGCGCCTTCGCGCTGGTGGTCGTGGAGGCGCCGGTGATGGTCGAAGAGAACACGGACACGGGCGGCTGCGGATGCACGGCCGCGGGAGCGCGTCGAGCTGGGGCCTCGCTCCTCGGCCTGATCGTGATGGGCGGCCTCCTCTTCCTCCGCCGCCGGCGTCTCTGAGATCCAGGCTAGGAGCGTGTAGCGCGTAGCGCTACCGCGAGCCCGGTCCGGGTCCCGGTCCCGGTCCCGGTCCCGATGGCGATCATGCAGCCCGGCGTGCGTTCATCGGCCTCATCAAGTCGCGTGAGCATCTCGACAACGCGCTTGAGCTTGGCTCTGGCGGCTTGGAGCTTCTGCTCGTTGGCGAGTCGGCGCCTCAAGCAGGTGTGGAGTGAGGCGGCGCTTTCGGTGCCAGAGCGAAGTGCCATCCGGTAGAAGCGAGCCTTCTCAGGTGGATTGAACTCTCCGGCGCCCTCGGCGGTGTTGTTCACGATGGAATCGGATGCCCGCCGAAGCTGATCGCGGACGTGAGCGTGACCGGGTTGCAGTTCTTGTGCGATCTCTTCAGCGATGTCGGCATACTCGACGGCGAGCTGGTAGGCCTCGAGCTTCTCGTGATCGAAAGTGACCATGCAAGCTAGCTTGCGGTAGCTCGTCCACTTTGACCAGCAGAAGTTCTTGGAGGTCGTTTCGTCTGGAATCGATCGTTGGGCGGATCGACTTCGACGCCTGGACTCGAAGTCCTGAAGCTTTGCCAAAAAGCAGGTTTGGTGCGGCTCGGACACGTCGCACTCGATGGCTCGAAGGTGCAGGCGAAACGCGAGCAAGCACAAGGCGATGACCTACGAGCGGATGGCCGAGGAGGAGAAGCGGCTGTCTCTCGAGATCGAAGAACTGCTGGAGCGAGCGGGCACGATCGACCAAGAGGAAGACGAGCGGCTGGGCGTTGAAGAGACTGAAGAGGACATCCCAGCGGAGCTCGCTCGCCGTGAATCCCGCCTTGCCCGCATTCGAGAAGCGAAGGCTGCGCTGGAACAGGATGCCGCCAGGGCTCGCGCGGAGAAATTGCGCAGGCAAGCCGAAGAGCAGCAGAGCAAAGCGGATGATGCTCTTGTGGATCGGGTGGAGCAGAAGCGAACGAGAACTCGAGCCGAGAAGGCAAGAGCGCAGGCTGACCAGCTCGAACCATCCCCAGACCCAACTGAACGAAGTGATGGATGGCCGCATCATCGCGTTCCTGCAAATGTGGACGGCACACCGAGGCCCAACGCTCAGAGGAACTTCACCGACTCAGACAGCAGGATCATGTTGAAGGAGGGAGCGTACCTCCAGGCCTACAATGCCCAAGTTGTCGTAGATGAGCACGCTCAGGTGATTGTCGCCGAAGGGGTCAGCAACCAGGCACCTGATCAGCAACACCTCGTCCCGATGCTCCGTGATGTGTTCGGCAACTGCGGCGATGCTCCGCGGAAGATGACGGCAGACAACGGCTATCTGAGCGCGACCAACATCGAATTCTGCGACAACAATCAGATCGATGCCCACATCGCTGTTGGACGCGAACAGAACCAAGACGCGTCGACTCCGTCCTCATCAGCTTCGGAGCCCACACCTGCCTCGCTCGCTCGCAAGCGAATGCGAGACAAGTTGCAAACGCGCGACGGCAAGGCGGTCTACGCCCGCAGGAAGAGTATCGTCGAACCGGCGCTCGGACAGATCAAAGGGGCACGAGGATTCCGCCGGTTCTCGCTCCGCTCCTTCTTCAAGGTACGAGCCGAGGGGACGCTCGTCTGCCTCACCCACAACCTGCTCAAGCTCTACCAATCGAAGCTCGCGACCGTCGCGAGCGTCTGACTCAAGGCAGCCATCTTCAGATCGGGACCCGGACGGGATCGGGACCCGGACCGGGACCGGGACCCGGACCGGGGTCGCGTGAGCGCTTACGCGCTACACGCTCCTAGCCGGGCGGACCGGGGACGTACACCTGCCCGGTCGCCACCCGCTCCGAATCCAGGGGACATCTCGCCGAGGAGCCGCACCAGGTCCCAGTCGTAGCTGGCGGTGTGCGCGTCAGCCTCGCCCGCCGTCACGCGCACGGTGCACCCGTCCTGCGTGGGGAGCAGGACCACGCCCATGTGATAGGCGGCGTGGTGGAGGTCGAGGATGCCGCTCAGCCCCACCTGGTGGGGGCGGATCGGCTGGACCACGTCGTCATAGAGCGCCCGGATTGTCTCGAGGTCGTTCTCCCAGACCGTGATCGATCCGCTGTAGACGCGCTTCTCCGCGCCGCTCTCGGGCTCGCGGAGGTGGCGGAGCTTGTGGTCGAAGGAGACGTAGATCGCCTCGCCGTCTGCGAGCAGGAAGCCGTCCGCCAGCCCGGGCGGGATCTCGCCGGCGGGGTGCTTCGAGGCCCTCGGGCCGTCCGAGACCAGCAGCCGATCGCCCCGCCGCTCGACGCGGATCGGTCGTGTGCCCGGACCGAAGCCGAGCGCCTTTTTGTCGACGCGGAGCGCCTCGGGATAGAAGTCCACCAGCGAGCGCTCGGTCATCACCAGCTTGGCCGAGCACGGATCCTTGTCGCGACGCGGCGACATCGGCTCGACCCCGAGGTGAGCGGCGAGCACCAGGTCGAGCGCGTTGCGGAAGTCGTAGCGGGCGAGGTGGTCCAGATCGTCGAACACGAACGTCTGGACCCCGTAGGCCCAGGCGGGGACGCGATCGCCGTACTTGTCGCGGTACTTCTTCACGATCGGCTCGGCCCCGAAGTCGGGACGGAAGCGCGTTCGGACCACGATCTTTCCATCGTCCCGTTGTGCGATCACCGCGTTCTTCGCGTCGAAGTTGACCGGGCCCGAGTCGCCGATCGCCGGCGCCGGTGAGAGATAGCGAAACCTGGGCGCGAACGGCTGCGGGATTCCGCGCTCGTCCAGCGTCAGCTCGACGTATCCGTTGCGGAGATAGAGGTTGCGATCGCCTGGGACGTGGCGGCGGACCTCGGTCCCGGACAAAAAGACGCGACCGTCGATCACGGAGATCCGCGGGTCCTCGAAGAGGAAGCCCTTCTCGGGCGCCGAATCGAGCAACCGGTGCACGAACTCGAGCCGGCCCTCGGCGCCGCGCTCGAAGAGCAAGAGGTCGGAGACGTAGCCCTCGGGCTTGTTGAACACGCCGGCGCTGGGATGGATCCGGTTGGTATAGGGACGGATGCCGCGCGTGATCACCAGCTCGCGCAGCACACCCGTCCGCGGATCGGGGATGGCGACGCTCGTCGAGTTCGGCGTCTCGTAGTAGACGCGGTCGCCGTAGCGCTTGAGGTCCCGCGCGGCCGGCTCGACCACGGCGACCTCACCGCCGCCCTCATAGCTGACACGGCCCGGCCGGATCGATCCGAGCAGCTCCACCCGCGCGGTGAACGCGTCCGACTCGGGGACGCGCGGGTGAAAGACGAAGCGCGCCGGATCGTAGAGCGAGGTCTCGAGCACGCGCCGGGTGGTGGCCTCCCAATCGCCGAAGAGCCGGCCCACCTCCATCTCGGCGGCGATGACCTCGAAGGCGAGGCCGGCCGGTGCGACGGTCTCCCGCCGACACCCTCGCACCGGACTCCGCTCGCATGCGCTCGTCGCGCGCTCCGCCTGGTCGCGGGGCTCCCAGCGGCTCGGCTCCACCTCCGGAGTTATCGGCCGGGCGACCCCCGGGGGTGCCTCAACTCTCCAGCGCGGCGCGCGCCATGATCGACCAGCGCGAGAAGCCCCGCTCGAAGCTGGGATCGCCGGCGTGCCGGGGGACCCCCACGATCCGGACCGCGTCGCCGTCGGCCTCCAGCCAGAGCCGGCCCTGGGCCCGATTACCCGCCAGCGCGCCGAAGCCGAGGAGCGCCAGCCCCGCGATCAGGAGGAAGGAGGCCGGCTGCGCCGAGAGGCCGGTCCCGGGGAGCGCGACCACGCCGATCTGCACCGCCTGGATGGAGACGACGTCCTTGCGATGCCGCTCGTCGAAGCCGGGAGGCGCGTTCTGGTAGACCCAGAAGTCGACCGTCCGGCTCTCCTTGTCGTCGACGATCTGATCCATCCTGATCGCCGGCCCCAGGCCGTTGCGATCGATCGAGTAGTCCCGGATCACGTAGTGGGGCCGCCACTGGAAGAACTGATACGGCTCGCCGGTCGCCATGTCGAAGCGGCCGACGGTCCCGGTCCTGGAGTCCTTCACATCGAGGATCGCGTGGACCACCGACTTGTTCCGCGACGGCGGATGGACGGAGAGGCCGGCGCCCACCACCAGCAGCACCAGCCCGAGGTGCGCGAACAGCGGCGCGATCTCGGCGCGGCGCGCGGTCTCGAACATCATCGTGACCTTGCTCCCGTCGACCCGCTCCGACACGGGTGAGCCACCCATCAGCGTCCGGAAGGTCGCCCGCAGCGCCTCGACGGCCCGCTCGGGGAGCGGGGCGGTCAGGCTCTCGGCGTAGGGCGCGGCGCGCGGAGGATCGATCATCCCGCTCCGCACGCCCAGGGTCATGCGGTGGCGCAGCACCACCGCAGCCACGTTGATCAAGAGCAGCGCGCCGAGCGCCCGGATCCACGCCGAGCTGAACACCTCCGTCAGGCCCCAGCGCGCCAGCTCCTGGATCTGGTTCGCGTACGGCAGCCGCGCCAGCTCGACGGCCTCCCAGCCTTGCGGGACGACGGCGGCGGTCCCGGCCAGGATCGCCGCGGCCATGGCCAGGACTGCGGTGGTGCGGAGGGACGAGAGGGCGAGCCAGAATCCGCTCGAGGGCCGAAGGTGCGTGCGTCGTCATCCGCGCTTCTCCTTCTTGGGCAGGGTCTCATCGGTTCTCTTGTGGCGCACCAAATCGAGCTTCTCGTCGAACTTGAAGAGGTCGACGCTCGGTGCGTCCGTGGTGTGGCAGGCGGTGCAGACCGGGGCCTCGATCTTCTGGAGCCCGCTGAGCTCGGAGAGCGTCTTGTCCCGCATGACGTAGCTCGGCTCGTAGTAGCGGCCGGCGCCGTGGCAGGACTCGCACTGGACCCCCGCGAGGTTCGGATCGGGGTTGGCCGGGGACATGGTATGGCAGGTGCGACACGTCGGGTCCTCGCGCTGAACCGACGAGAGCCGCGCCAGCGAGTTCGCGTGCCCGGACCGCTTCCACTGCTTGTACTCGACCTCGTGGCAGCTCCCACACCGCTCGGCCCCCACGAAGTCGTCCGCGTAGGCGTGGGCCGCGAGGAAAAGGATCGGGAGCGAGAGCCAGAGGCGCATGGCCCCCGAGAGGCTAGCAGGCGACAAGTTGCAGTCAAGACAGGCGTGTTTGACACCTCGATTCCCTTCCGGCACTGACGGCGTATTCCTGTGATTGGACTGACGGGGGGGATCGGAACCGGGAAATCGGTGGTGTCACGGATGCTGGCGGCGCTGGGGGCCGCCATCATCGACGCCGACGTCCTGGCGCGGGAGGTGGTCGAGCCGGGGAGCCCGGCCTTCGACGCCATCGTGGCCCACTTCGGCCGAGAGGTGGTCGATCCGACCACCGGGGGGATCGACCGGAAGGCGCTGGGCGCGATCGTCTTCTCCGACGGCGCAGCCCGCGCGGCCCTCAATGCGATCGTCCATCCGGCGGTGGCAGCCCTCGCGATGCAGCGGATGCAGGCGGCGCGCGAGGCCGGCGCCCCGCTGATCGTGTACGACGTGCCGCTCCTCTACGAGAACGGCCTCGATCGCATGCTGCCGGCGGTCGTGGTGGTCCGCGCGAGCCCCGAGGTGCAGCGCGCGCGGGTGCGGGCCCGCGATGGGCTTTCGGACCAGGAGATCGAGGATCGCATCGCCGCTCAGATGCCGCTCGCCGAGAAGGTGGCGCGGGCAGATCATGTCATCGACAACGACGGAGACCTGGCGGCCACGCGTCGCCAGGTCGAGGCGCTCTACCGGGCGCTGACGGGGGAAACGTCCACATGACCGAGCCAGCGAGTCAGATCCTGATGACCGGCTTTCCGGGTTTCATCGCCCGGCGGCTGCTCACCAAGCTCCTCTCCGCCGACGACGCGGTCCGCGCCGTGGTGCTGGTGGAGGCCTCGCAGGAGGAGCCGGCCCGAGCCCTCATCGGCCGCATGGCCGACCGCGACACCTCCGAGTCGCCGCTGGGCGCCCGCGTCGACGTGGTGGTCGGGGACATCACCGCGATGGACTGCGGCCTGTCCGGCGCCGAGTTCCGGGCGCTGACGGAGAACGCGACCGAGGTCTACCACCTGGCCGCCATCAACTCGCTGTCGGCCGATCGCCGTCTCTTCGAGCTGGTGAACGTCCACGGGACCGCCAACGTGCTGGCGCTGGCCCGGGCCATGCGCCGGCTCGAGCGCTTCGTGCACTTCTCCAGCGCCTACGTCTCCGGCGATCGATCCGGGGTGATCATGGAGGACGAGCTCGATCGGGGACAGGGGTTCCGCAACAACTACGAGGCCACCAAGCACCAGGCGGAGCTGCTGGCGCGCCGGGCGATGGAGCGCATCCCGATCACCGTGATCCGGCCGGCCGGCGTCGTCGGCGACTCCCGGACCGGAGAGATCGATCGGTTCGACACCGCCTACCACCTGGGGATGCTGCTGGTCGCCTCGCCGGTGGCCTTCGCCGTCCCGATCCCGGGCGAAGGCCACGCGCCGCTGAATCTGGTGCCGGTGGACTATCTCGTCGACGCCGTTCACGCGATCGTGGGGGAGCCGGACACCATCGGGACGACCTTTCACGTGGTGGATCCGAACCCGTTGAGCACGCGCCGCGTGTACGAGGCCATCGCCGAGCGGGCGGGCCGGAAACTGCCCAAGTTCTCGGTCTCGGCCAACGTGACCAAGGCCCTCCTCCGGATCCCGGGCCTCGAGCGCCTGGCGCCGGTGAGCCACCACGCGATCGACTACCTGAACAACATGGCCTTCTATAACTCGAGGAACACACTCGCCGCCCTCGAGGGGACCGGGATCCGCTGCCCGCACTTCGAGAGCTACGTCGAGAACCTCATGCAGTACGTGCGCGATTACTTCGAACAGGCCGGGCGCTGGAAGGATTCGGAGCGACCGGAGCAGCGCCCGTGATCGCGCCGAGGTAGCGCCCGGCGCCCTGCTCTGATAGCCCTGACCAAATCTGATCCCGATCCGCGACATCAACGCGCGGGTGCGCTTCCCGATCGTCAACTATGGGCTCATCGGCCTGTGCATCCTCGCGTTCCTCTACCAGCTCTCGGTCAAGGACGTCGACGCCCTGATCCGGACGTATGCCATGGTCCCGGCTCACCTGCACGCGGCCCTCGGTCACCCGACGGCGGCGGCGCTCCTCCAGCAGCTGCAAGCCGTGTTGACATCGATGTTCCTTCACGGAGGCTGGTTTCACATCATCGGGAACCTGCTCTACCTCCGGGTCTTCGGCGACAACGTCGAGGACCGCTTCGGTCATGCGGCCTTCCTCCTCTTCTACCTGCTCTCCGGGATCGCGGGCGCCGTCGGGCAGTACGCCATCGATCCGATGAGCAGCACACCGGTCATCGGAGCGTCGGGCGCGATCGCGGGCGTGCTCGGCGCGTACATCGTGCTGTTTCCCTCCGCCAAGGTGGTGACGCTCTTCCCGGTGTTCATCTTTCTCACCTTCATCGAGGTCCCCGCCTTCGTCTTTCTCGGCCTCTGGGCCGCCCAGCAGCTCCTCTATGGATATGCCGCGATCGGCCTGGAGAGCGCCGATCACATCGCGTGGTTCGCCCACCTCGGCGGCTTCTCGGTCGGGCTCGGCGCCGGGCTGATCTTCCGGGTGAGCAAACGTTGGCGTCGTCGCCGTCGCGGCCGCGCGTAGAGCTTGCGCGAGCCGAGATCCAGGTGCTAACCGGACCGCGGTGCGGCTCTGGGCGCTCCTCCCCTTCCTCCTGGTGACGCCGTCGACCGCGCGCGCACAGAGCGTCTCCGTCACCGCGCGCAGTATCTTCCACGCCTATCAGATCCAGCTGTTCCCCGGGCAGCAGGACAGCCCGGAGCGAAAGCTGGATCGTTTCTACCAGACGCTCGACGCGGGCGCGTGGTTCCTGGGACCGGACGGGGACATCAGCACCGTCCTCTCGTTTCGCTACGACACCGACTTCGGCACCAGCGCCGTCGACAACACCGGTGACATCCGCGGTCTCTCGTCGGTCGGCGACGTCGATCTGCTCTACCTCTACGTCCAGTGGGACAACCTGATCGATCGCCACCTCGACCTGCGGTTCGGACGTCAGGTCCAGATCGACGATCTCGACTGGTACAGCTTCGACGGGCTCAAAGCGACCGTGCATCTGCTCCCTCACGGTGAGGATCTCCTCGACGTCGAGATCTACCTGGGCCTGCCGGTGCGCTTCGATCAGCTCTTCTCGAGCGAGCCCTTCATCAACGACGGCGTGATGGTCGACGACGCGCCCGGATACTTCGGGGGCCTCACCGCCGGCGGCAACGCCTCCTTTCGGATGTTCGGGCTGGCGCTGGCGGCCGCGTTCCGTCAGGAGCTCATCTTCCGCAAGGACGACCTCGACGTCTTCGCGATGCAGCCCGAGGCCGCCGCGCGCTCGGCCGGCAAGTTCGCCATGCAGGAGAGCCTGCTCGGCTTCTCGGCCGGCTACACGGTGAAGCCGATCGGGCTCGACTTCTACGGACATTTGACCTGGAACCTGCTGGTCGGCGATCTCAATCAGGCCCGCGCCGGGATCGGGTTCACGCCCTGGGCGTTCCTGCACTTCGGCGCCGAGTACCTGCGGAGCCGCCCGCGCTTCCTGGGCGACTCCATCTGGAACTTCTTCAACATCTTCGCCTACGACAAGGGCCGCTTCGAGGCCTCGATGAAGTTCCTCGAGTACTTCGAGCTCTCGCTCGGATACTACCTGCAGGAGTTCCGAGGAAGCGACATCGACGGCACCACCGCGTTTCAGGGCTCGAGCTTCAACCACGGGCCCAGCGGCGGTCTCACCTTTCGCTGGCAGCGGATCGCGGCCGGTTTCTACGCGGAGGGCTCCTCCAACCTGAACAGCGACTACGGCTACGGTGGCAACTACCGCTACGGGCAGGTCTTCGCCGACGGCGAGTTCCTCGACGGCCTCCTCGGCGGCACGGTCCGCTTCTCCTTCACCACCTTCCAGAACGATTGGTCGGAGCAGATCGACGACGGCATCGTCGACCCAGCCCACAACAGCTTCGCGCTCGACGTGGGCGCGCGAACGAACATCTACGACTGGGTCCAGCTCCGCATCAACTTCGTCAAGAACTTCAGCTCCGATCTCGAGGGCAGCTACCGCGTCTACAGCGAGCTGGCCCTCCACTATTGAGGAGGCCGAGATGACCGGACGCGCCAGCCTCTTCTTCGCCCTCCCGATGCTGCTCGCCGCCGCCGGCGTGGCCTCGGGCGCCTTCTTCGAGGAGGGTCCGAACGGGACCATCTTCCCCAAGCAGAAGATCCCGATCTTCTTCAACCACGCCTATCACGTGCGAAAGCCCGACGAGGCCAAGGGGATCACGGGCGAAGGCCTCGAGTGCACCTTCTGCCACGAGAACGTCTCCAGCTCGGCCCTGTCGAGCGATCGCGACATCCCCGGCCACGACTCGTGCGACTCCTGCCACGACCAGGTGGGGGAGCCCGAGCACTGCTCGTTCTGCCACAAGGATCTGCTCGACACCTCGCGGACCACCACGGTCGCCGAGCCGCTCTTGATCCCGCAGCCGAACGTGAAGTTCGCTCACGCCTCGCACGTGAAGAACGGCGTCGAGTGCGTGGCCTGCCACAAGAACGTGCCGAACGAGGGCGTCGCCACCCGCGACGACTATCCGACGATGGATCGCTGCATCGAATGCCACAAGGAGCGCAGCGTCTCCACCGAGTGCCGCACCTGCCACTTCACGACCCGGGACGGGAAGGTCCAGAAGTACTACCCGAGCGGCGAGCTGAAGCCGACGCGCTACCACAGCTTCGCGGTGCACGACCCCAAGTTCCTGGACGATCACGCGGTGCCGGCCCAGCGCAACAAGCAGTACTGCGCCGATTGCCACTCCGAGCGGGACTGCCTGGCCTGCCACGACGGCATCGGTCGCGACGTGCGCTATCACCCGGGCGACTGGATCGCGATCCACTACCTGGAGGCGCGGAAGGACGAGCTCCGCTGCCAGAGCTGCCACCGGCTGCAGACGTTCTGCTTCAACTGCCATCTGCAGAGCGGGGTGGCGAGCATCGGACCCACCAACAACGCGCGCCCGTTCACCTTCACCCAGCGGACGATCCGCCGCGACGGCGACGTGCCGAACGGGCCCCATCCGATGGGCCCCAAGTGGACCGGCGAGAACCCGGCCGATCGCTCCAGCAAGCTCTTCCACGGCTTCCACGCGCAGCGGAACATCCGCGCGTGCGTCTCGTGTCACCAGGAGCAGTTCTGCATCCAGTGCCACGGCTCGGCCCTGACCGGCTCGAGCAGCGGCTTCAACCCGCACGGCCCCAACCCCGAGCGCCTCAAGGGCAGCGCCGCCAGCCAGCACGTGGCGCGCGTCTGCCTGAAGTGCCACAGCCCAACAGATCCCAACTGGCGGTGATGACGATGTACCGAGAGCGACTGGCCGCCGTGCGGCGGCAGATGGAGAAGATGGGCGTCGACGTGATGTTGGTGCGCTCGGCGGACCGATACCTCAACGAGTACGTGCCGCCCGACGAGTCGGCCCGCATCTGGATCACCGGCTTCAACGGCTCGATGGGCGAGGCCGTCCTCACCAAGGACAAGGCGTTCCTCGCGGTCGATGGGCGCTACTGGCTCCAGGCGGAGCAGCAGGTCGATCCCAAGCTCTGGGAGGTCGTGCGGGTCGAGCTCGGCACCGGGATCGACGGCGCCATCGCCGCGGTGGTGCGGCGCCTGGTGGCCGAGGGCGGGCCGAAGAAGGTCCGGGTCGGCTTCGAGCCGGATCGGATCACGCCCAGCCAGCTCGACGCGTTCAAGCAGGCCGTGGGCGAGGGGCCGGTCTGGAAGGCCATGTTCCCCTCGCCGGTCGAGCAGGCCCGCGGCCTCGAGCGACCGCCCCCCCGCGAGGGCAAGATCCGGCTGGTCGACGAGAAGAAGGTGGGCCGCACCGTCACCGAGAAGCTGGCCGAGCTGGGCCAGCGACTCGACGAGCTGGCAGTGGACGCGCTCCTGGTCCAGAAGCTCGACGAGATCGCCTATCTCTCCAACCTGCGCGGCGACGAGCTGCCCTACCAGGCCACCTTCAAGTCGATCGCGCTGGCGACCAAGGAGAGCCTGTTCATCGGCATCGATCCGGCGAAGGTCGACAGCTCGATCCGGGTGGCGCGCGACAAGATCCTCTTCGTGCCCGAGGCCGAGTTCTGGACCCTGATGGGGAAGAAGTCCAAGCGCCGCCGGATCGCCTACGACCCCGCCGACAACACCGAGCAGGGCCGGCTCGCCATCGAGAAGACCGGCGCCGAGGCCGTCCCGGTGATCACGCCGATCGCGTCGATGAAGGCGAAGAAGAACAAGGCCGAGCTGGCGGCGATGGTGGGCGCCTTCGCCCGCGCCGACGGCGTGGTCACTGCCGCCAGCGAGTGGCTCTGCGATCAGGTGGTGGTGAAGAAGAAGAAGGTGACCGAGTACGACTTCGCGCAGAAGGTCAGCGAGCTGTTCACCGCGTCCGGAGCCACCGGGTTGTCGTTCAAGATCATCAGCGCGGCCGGGAAGAACGGCGCGATCATCCACTACAGCGATCCCAGCCAGAGCCGCACCATCAAGAAGGGCGAGCTGATGCTCCTCGACACCGGCGCGTACTTCTACGAGGGGTACGCCACCGATCTGACGCGGACGTTCCTGGTCGACGCGCCCTCCGGCAAGGCGGACGCGAAGGCCAAGCGCTACTACACGCTCGTCCTCAAGGCCGCGATCGCCGGGATGAGGGCAGTGCTGCCCGCCGGCGCGAGCGGAGCCGCGCTCGACGCGATCGTCCGCGCCCCGCTCTGGACCGAAGGGCTCAACTACAACCACGGCACGGGCCACGGCGTCGGCATCAACGTTCACGAGTATCCGCCGCGGATCTCGCCGACCGGCGCCTCGGTCCTGGAGGAGGGCTTCGTCTTCTCCATCGAGCCGGGCGTGTACCTGCCCGCGTTCGGCGGCATCCGGATCGAGAACCTGTGCACGGTGGAGAAGGCGCCCAAGATGCCGGGCTTCCTCCGCGTCAAGCCGCTCACCTTCGCCCCGCTCGACAAGCGTTTGATCGAGACGAAGATGCTCTCGCCCGAAGAGAAGACCTGGCTCGCGGACTACGAGAAGCGGAGCAAGACCGTCACCCGCCGCGGTTCCGCCAGCTCATGATTGACTGCGTCACCTTCTCGGGCGTCAGCCCGAAGTGCTCGTAGACCTTCTCGTAAGGCGCGCTCTCGCCGAAGGTGTCGACGCCCAGGTTGAGGCCGCTGGTGCCGGTCAGGCTCTGCCATGGCGGCGTGCGGCCCGCCTCGATGGAGACCTTCTTCAGGGCCACCGGCAGCACGCTCTCCCGGTAGGCGGCGTCCTGGGCCAGGAACTGCTCCACCGAGGGCATCGAGACCACGCGGGCCTTCACGCCCTGGGCCTCGAGCAGCTTCCCTGCGCGCACCGCCAGCCCCACCTCGCTCCCGGTGGCCATGATCGCGACGTCGGCGCCGGCCCGATCCTCGAGCACGTAGCCGCCGCGCCAGACCGACCTCGGATCGAAGCCGGCGGGGCGCACCAGCGTGTCCACGTTCTGGCGCGTGAACACGAGCGCATGCGGCCCGTCCTCGCCCTGCCCCGCCGCGTAGCTCCACGCCATCGCGGTCTCGACGCCGTCGGCCGGGCGCCACACGTGGAAGCCGGGGATGAGCCGGAGCGCCCACAGCTGCTCCACGGCCTGGTGCGTGGGCCCGTCCTCCCCGAGACCGATCGAGTCGTGCGTGAAGACCATCAGCGCGCGGGCCTTCATCAACGCCGCCAGCCGCAGCGACGGACGCATGTAATCCGAGAAGACCAGGAAGGTGGCGCCGAAGGGGATGAACGGTCCGTACAGGGCCATGCCGTTCACCGCCGCCGCCATCCCGTGCTCGCGCACGCCGAAGTGGATGTTGCGTCCGGAGAACTCGTTCTTCGCCAGATGCGGGCTGTCCTTGATGGTGTTCTTGTTGGAGCCGGCCAGGTCCGCCGAGCCGCCCACCAGCGCGGGGACGAGCGGCGCGAGCGCGTTGATCGCGGTGCCGGACATGTTGCGCGTGGCGCCCTTGGCGTCTTTCAGCTGGGCGAGCGCGGCCTCGACGGCGGCCTCGGGCACGCTCCGGCTCCACGAGGTCTCCCACGAAGCTGCCCGCTCCGCGTTCGCTTTCTTCCAGCCGGCCATCCCGGTCTTCCAGGCGGCGTGGGCTGCGCGCCCGCGATCGGCGGCCGCACCGAACAGCGCCCGGACCTCCTCGGGCACGTCGAAGGGCGGGCGGGTCCAGCCGAGCTTCTCCTTGGTGAGCTTCGCCTCCTCCTCACCGAGGGCCTCGCCGTGCGCCTTGGCGGTGCCCTCGCGGTGCGGGCTCCCGTACCCAATCCGGGTCTTGGCCAGGATCAGCGACGGCCGATCGAGCACCTTCTGGGCCTCCTCGACCGCCTGCCTGGCGGCGGCCTGATCGTGTCCGTCGATCCGGAGCGTGTGCCAACCGTAGGCCTGATAGCGACGCTCGACGTCCTCGGTCAGCGAGATCGCGGTGCTGCCGTCGATCGTGATCGAGTTGTCGTCGTAGAAGAAGATCAGCTCGCCCAGCCCCAGGTGGCCCGCGAGCGACGCCGCCTCGCTGGTGACGCCCTCCATCATGCAGCCGTCGCCCATGATCCCGTAGACGCGGTGGGTGATCGGATCGAAGCCGTGCCCGTTCCAGCGCGCCTTCGCCATCCGCGTCGCCATCGCCATCCCCACGGCGTTCGCGAAGCCCTGACCGAGCGGGCCGGTGGTGGTCTCGACCCCGGGCGTGAGCCCCCGCTCCGGATGCCCGGGCGTCTTGCTGCCGAGCTGACGAAAGCGCCGGATCTCGTCCATCGAGAGCGCGTAGCCGGAGAGGTGGAGCATCGCGTACAACAGCATCGACGCGTGGCCGTTGGAGAGGACGAACCGGTCTCGGTTCTCCCAGTGAGGCGAATCGGGATCGAAGGTCATCACCTCGCCCCAGAGCACGACGGCAATGTCGGCGAGACCCATCGGCGCCCCGGGGTGGCCGCTGTCGGCCTTGTTCACGGCGTCGATCGCGAGGGCACGGATGGTATTTGCGGCGAGATTGCGGAGCTCCGGGGTGAGGGCGGTCATGAGAGCTCGCTTAGCCAAGCGTGCTCCGGTTGACCAGCACCGAAATCGGCAGGAATGCTGCGCCCCGTGCTGAAACTCCGACACGCCGCGCTCGTGGCCGGCTGTGCGCTTCTGGTCGCTTGCCCCAGCGAGCAACCGCAGCCAGGCGGAAGCGACGCCGAGACCACCTCGATCGGCCGATCGATCGTCACGTCGACCCGATCGGCGACGGCCACCGGTACCACCGCAGGGAAGACGACCGTCCCTCCTTCCACGCCGTGCACCGCCGGACCCGCGTGGATCGGGGTCTCACCGTGCACCCAGGGCGGGTACCTGTATGGCAGCGGCGAGTTCAAGGGCGAGGCCACCACGTATCTCGCCCGCGCCACCGCGGCCAGCCGAGCCCGCAAGCGCATCGCGCAGGCCCTCGGCGCCCACGACAACGATGAGTTCACGCTCCAGAACTCGGAGATCGACCAGGTCTTCGCTTGCGAGGGCGTCACGCACGCGCTGGCCCGCGTCCCGGTGAAGGTGGACAGCTTCAAGGCCTGCGCCCCCGGTGCGCTCGATCCCGAGCCGCCGGCCAAGGGCTGCCCAGCGTGGGTGTCGCGGATGACGTGGCGCGAGGGCGACGTCTTCTACGCCGTCGCGCCCATGTTCCGGGTGATGCGGCGGTCGATGGCCGAGCAGTCGGCGGTCAACCGCGCCCGGCAGATGGTGGCCGAGATGCTCCAGGTTCGGCTCGCGATCACCAACGAGGGCGTCACCAGCAGCGTCGAGCCGACAGCCATCCGCCAGACCGGGAAGACCGCCGTCGACTGCAACGGCTCGCGCTGGCTCAAGGTCGCGTTTGAGCGCGGACCCTCGGACGCCCCCATGCTGCACGGGCGCGGCGGTCGCCTCGGTGGGCAGCTGCAACCGAAGAACAAGAAGAAGAAGCCGTAGCGCGTGACCGCCCTGGCGCAGAAGGAGCGGCCGCACGTGCTCATCATCGGCGGCGGCTTCGGCGGCCTCACCGCGGCGCAGTCGCTCGGAGGTGAGCCGGTCGACGTCACGCTGGTCGATCGCGCGAACCATCACCTCTTTCAACCGCTCCTCTATCAGGTGGCGATGGCAGGACTCTCGCCGGCGGAGATCGCGCTCCCGATCCGAAGCCTGCTCCGGCGCCACCGGAACGTTCGCGTCTTCCTGGGCGAGGTGGTCGCGATCGATCTCGAGAGACACCGCATCGATCTCGCGGATGGATCGGTTCTCACCTACGACTTCCTCATCCTCGCCGCCGGCGCGCGCACGACCTACTTTGGACATGACAGCTGGGCGACGTACGCGCTCGGCCTCAAGAGCGTCGACGACGCGGTCGAGATCCGGCGACGGGTGCTCCTCGAGTTCGAGTACGCCGAGCGCTCTGAGGACGAGGCCGAGCGAAGCCACCACCTCACCTTTCCGATCATCGGCGCCGGACCGACCGGCGTGGAGCTGGCCGGGGCGCTGGCGGAGCTCGCCCACAAGGTGCTGGCCAAGGACTTCCGCCGCATCAACGCCGCCGCCGCCCGCGTCATCCTGCTCGAGGGAGGTCCGCGGGTGCTGCCGACCTTCGACGAGACGCTCTCCGCCTCCGCCGAGCGCCAGCTCCGCGATCTCGGCGTCGAGGTCCGCACCCACACGATGGTCCGCGACATCGACGCTCGCGGCGTGCACCTCGACGACGGCATCATCGAGGCCGGCGTCGTCATCTGGGCCGCCGGCGTGGGTGCGAGCCCTCTCGCCTCCGCCCTCGGCGTTCCGCTCGATTCGGGCGGGCCGCATCCCGGTCAACCCCGACTGCAGCATCGGCGACCACTCCGACGCCTTCGCCATCGGCGACATCGCGCGCTTCGAACAGGACGGCAAGCCGCTCCCTGGCGTCAGCCAGACCGCGATGCAGCAGGCGCGCGCGGCGGCCAAGAACATCCTCCGCACGATGCACGGCGAGGCGCGCCAGCCGTTCCACTACTTCGACAAGGGCTCGATGGCGACTATCGGCCGCTCACACGCCATCGCCGAGAATCGGGCGCCTGCGCCTCTCCGGTCTGGTTGCGTGGCTCGCGTGGCTGCTGGTCCATCTCTGGTACCTGATCGGTTTCAAGAACCGGGTGTTCGTGCTGTTGCAGTGGGTGTGGAGCTACGTGATGTACCGGCGCGGAGCGCGGTTGATCACCGGGCCGCGCGCCCGGAGCGGACCGACGTAGCGCCCTGGAACCCAATGATCCAGTGCTGCCGCCCTCAGGGATCGAGACGGAGCGTGGGGAGCCCGTCCTCGAGGTGGATCCTTCCTTTGCCGCGGGCGAAGGCGGCCTTGCGGGTCTTGCCCTTCGAGAGGAGGTCGCCGAGCTCCCGGGGCGTGAGCGAGCGGCCCTCGAACACAAAGGGCACCGTGAACCCGCAACCGGTCCGCCAGTGCGCGCAGCCCCAGGCCTGGCGGCCGGGGACGATGCCCTCGCGCCGGCAGCGAGGACACACCAGGTGTTGCAAGACATCTTGCAGCGGCACGTCTTTTCTCGGCGGCCTCCGCTCGATCCGCCCGCCCGCGATCTTCTCCACCGCGTCCCGCACGAACGCCGCCACGTCCGCCATGAACACGGACGCCGGCTCGACGCCCCGGGCGATCCGGAGCAACCTCGCCTCCCACTCGCCCGTCAGATCCGCCGACCGGAGCGTGGGCACCGGGAGGCGCTCGATCAGCGCGATCCCCTTCTCGGTCGGGCGAAGGTTCTTCCGCTCGCGCCGCAGGTACTCCCGCTGGATCAACGTCTCGATGATCGAGGCCCGCGTCGCCGGCGTCCCCAGCCCGCGGTCCTTCATGGCTTCCCGGAGCGCTTCGTCCTCCACGCGCCTGCCGGCGGTCTCCATGGCGCCCAGGAGCGAGGCGTCGCTGTGGCGACGCGGCGGCTCGGTCCGGCCCCGCGTGACCGCGAGCTTGGCGTCGAGCCGCTCACCCACCGTCACGTCCGGCAGCGTCTGCTCGGACGGGCTCTTCGGCGGCTCCACCGCCTGCCAGCCACGCTCGAGCACCACCCGGCCCCGAGCCACGAAGCGATCGGGCGGCGGGGGCAGCGCCTCCATGATGGCCTCGCGCGCCGCCTGATCGCGCTTGGGCCGGGAGGCCCGGGCGGTGGCCAGCAGGATCTCGGTGGAGAGGAAGCGAGCGGCCGGGTGAAAGGCGGCCAGGAAGCGGCGGACGATCAGATCGAAGACCTTCCTCGGATCCTCGGGCAGCGCCGGCGGGAACACCCCGGTGGGGATGATCGCAGGGTGATCGCCGACCTTGGCATCGTCGACGATGCGCCGGGTGATCGGGAGCGGCGCGCCGATCGCGGATGCGAAGGGCCCGTACTGCGGATGGCGCGCGAACGCTTCGATCAAACCCGGGAGCCGATCGCGATCGGCCTCCGTCAGGTAGCGCGACGACGTGCGCGGATACGTGATCAGCTTGTGCCGCTCGTAGAGCTCCTGGGCGGCTTGGAGCGTGCGTTCCGCCGAGAACCCGAAGCGCCGGTTGGCCGCCTGCTGGAGCGCGGTGAGATCGAAGAGCTGCGGCGGCGGCTCCACGATCTCCTTCTTGGTCACATCGACCACCTCGAGCCGTCGATCCGGGGTGGCCGCCCGTACGCGCGCCTCCAGCGCCGATGCCAGCGCAGCGCTGGCGAGCCGGGTGCCGCCCTCCGGCGAGGTCCAGCGCGCCGCGAAGGTCTCGCCGGCCTGGGTGGCCCGGGCGGTGAGCTCCCAGAAGTCGCGCGGGATGAAGTGCAGGATCTCCTGCTCGCGCTCGACCAGGAGCGCGAGCGTCGGCGTCTGCACCCGGCCGATCGAGTAGAGGCCTCCCCGCTCTCGCCGTCCGGGCTTCGCGGGATGACCTCCGTCCTTCTTCCTGGAGGCCAGCGTCATCGCCCGCGTGGCATTGATCCCGACCAGCCAATCCGCCTCGGAGCGGCAGCGGGCGGCGGCCGCCAGCGCCTCGTAGTCCCGCCCGCGTCCGAGCTCCCGGAACCCGCGCCGGATCGCGTCCGGTGTGAGCGACGAGATCCACAGGCGCATGATGGGGAGGCGGCTCTTCGCCCGCTCGTAGACGTAGCGGAAGATCAGCTCGCCCTCACGGCCGGCGTCGCAGGCGTTGATGACGACCTCGAAGTCCCGCCGCGCCAAGAGGTCACGGACGATCCGCCACTGCGCGATCGTCCGCTTGGCCGGACGCAGCCGGAAGCGCTCGGGCACCATCGGCAGCGTCGGCCACGACCAGCGCTTCCAGGAGGGGTCGTACGCGTGCGGCTCCTCGAGCTCGACCAGGTGGCCGATGCACCAGGTGATCGTGTAGCCCTCACCGACGAGCGCACCGCCGCCCTTGCCGTGGACGCCGAGCACCCGGGCCAGGTCGCGGGCGACGGACGGCTTCTCCGCGATCACCAGCTTCACGCCGGCGAGTCCTACCAGACCGGGCCCGTCGGGCGTGTCTCAAACCGTTCCGCGGCGGCCTCCGCTAACTCATCAAAAACAAAGGATTTTGATTCGTACCGGATAGATGTTTAGAATGCGAAGGATATGGCGCGCGTCCTCTGGTTGTCCTTGTCCATCTCTCTGTCGCTCGCCCTCGCCGCCTGCAAGAAGGACCGGCCCGAGGACTCCATCCTCCTGCTGACGATCGACACGCTCCGGGCGGATCACCTCCACACGTACGGCTACTTCCGGAAGACCTCGCCCCGGATCGACGCCTTCGGCGAGGAAGCGCTGCTCTTCGAGCACGCCATCACGCCGATGGCCACCACACTGCCGGCGCACCTGTCGATGATGACCTCGACGCGCCCGCTCCGCCACGGCGTGGTGAGAAACGGCCTCCGCTTCGAGCCCGACGCGCACCTCACCAGCCTCGCGATGATGCTCTCGAGGGCCGGGTACACCACCGCCGCGTTCGTCTCGGCCGCGCCGGTGTCAAAGGGCTCAGGGATCAACGCCGGCTTCACCGACTTCGACGAGCCCGACGGCACCAACCGGCGCGCGGAGGAGACGGTGAGCGACGCGCTCGCCTGGTTCGAGGCCCACGCCAAGGACGACCAGCCGTTCTTCGTCTGGATCCACCTCTTCGATCCCCACGACCCCTACGATCCGCCCGGCGAGTACGCGAAGGCGTTCACCAAGTCCGAGGCCGAGGAGCGCTTCGTCGTGAGCACGGGCGCCCGGCCGATCCACCGTCTGGGCAAGCACGAGTACGACGTTCTCGACATCAACAACCGCTACGACGGCGAGATCCTCTACGCCGACGCGCAGGTGGGCCGGCTCTTCGATCGCCTCGGCGAGCTGGGCACGTACGACGACACGACCATCGTGCTCGCTGCGGATCACGGCGAGGGCCTGTGGCAGCACAACTGGCACGATCACGGGCGGATCTACAACGAGCAGATCTTCGTGCCGTTGATCGTGAAGCCGCCCGAGAGCGAGGACCTCGAGCCCCGCCGGATCTCCGCGCTCGCCTCCACGCTCGACATCGTCCCCACGCTCGACGGCATGCTCGATCTGCCGCTGACCGACGCCGAGCGCGCGCAGCTCGAGGGCGTCGATCTCCTCCAGGATCGGCGGGCGTTCGTGTTCTCGCAGCGGGTCGAGGTCCACCGGCGCGGCTGGGAGCGCGGTGACAAGTTTGCCCTCTCCACGCCCGAGTGGAAGCTGTTCGCGCTGAGCGACGGCGACGACCAGCTCTTCGACGTCGTCGACGATCCCCACGAGCTCGAGAACGTGATCGACGCCCACCCGAACGTGGCGGTCTCGATGAAGCGACAGGTCAACTCCATCCTGGCCGGCTACCTGGCGAAGAACGCGGCCCCGCGCAAGCGGGTGGATCACGCTCTGATCGAGAAGCTCCGGGCGCTCGGATACCTCGAATGAGGCGGGCCCGGCTGCTCCTCTTGCTCCCTCTCCTGCCCGCGTGCAACGCGAGCAACGCAAGGCCCCAGGAGCGCGCGCTAGTCGTGATCGCGATCGACGGCATGGATCCCGAGCTCCTCCACCGCTTCTCCGCCGCGGGCCGCATGCCGAACTTCGACGCGATGGCCGCGGAGGGATCGTCGTTCGACCTGGCCACCAGCAACCCGCCGCAGAGCCCGGTCGCCTGGTCGAGCTTCATCACCGGCGAGCACTCCGACGTGCACGGGATCTACGACTTCCTCCACCGCGATCCGCACACGCTCATCCCCTACCTCTCCACCTCGAAGGCCGAGGGCCCGAGCTTCGTGCTCGAGCTGGGTGATGTGGCCGTCCCCTTCGGCGGCGAGGTGAAGCTCCTCCGTCACGGTCAGCCCTTCTGGTCGGAGCTCGCCGAGGCCGGGATCCCGGTGACGGTGGTGAAGGTGCCGGCGAACTATCCGGCGATCGAAGAGAGCAGCGCCGAGGTGCTCTCGGGCATGGGCACGCCCGACCTGCTGGGAACGCCCGGCCTGTTCCAGCTCTTCACCACCGATCCCGCGATGATCGGCAAGGAGGTCAGCGGCGGCCGCATTCACGCGCTCGAGTTCGCCACCGGCCGGCGGGGCACGGGCCTCCTGGACGGCCCGCCCAACCCCTTCTCCGCCTCCGGCGAGCCGATGCGCCTCCCCATCGAGGTGATCGCGGAGGATCGTCTCGACGCCGCCATGGTCCGGATCGGCGACGCCCAGCGCCTGCTCGCCAAGGGCGACTGGAGCGACTGGATCCCGATCGAGTTCTCACCGGCTCCGGTGGTCCCCGCAATCCAGGGGATGGTGCGCGCCCACCTGATCTCGCTCGGCGAGCAGGTCACGCTCTATCTCTCGCCGATCAACATGAACCCCGAGGATCCGGCCCAGCCGATCTCGGCGCCGCCCGAGTACGCCGCCGGCCTCGCCCGCGACGTGGGCCGCTTCTACACGCAGGGCATGCCGGAGGACACCAAGGCCCTCCTCTCCGGCGCGCTCGACGACGACGCGTTCCTCGCGCAGTCGCACCTGGTGTTCGAGGAGCGCAAGGCCATGCTCGAGCGCGAGCTCGATCGCTTCGAGGGCGGCTTCCTCTTCGTCTACTTCTCCGACGTCGACCTGGTGAGCCACACGTTCTGGCGCGGGATGGAGCCCGACGCCAGCGAGGCCGATCGGCGCTACGCCCACGTGATCCCGGATCTCTACGCCGAGATGGACCGCGTGCTGGGCGAGGTCCGGGCCCGCGTCGGCGACCGCGCCGCGGTGGTGGTGATGTCCGATCACGGCTTCGCCTCGTTCCGCCGCGAGGTGAACCTCAACACCTGGCTCGTCCAGCGCGGCCTGCTGGTGCCGCTCGACCAGCCTGCGCCGGGCCCGCTCGGGCACGTCGACTGGTCGAAGACCCGCGCCTATGCGGTCGGCCTCAACCTCCTCTACCTCAACCGTAAGGGCCGCGAGCCCCACGGCATCGTCGGCGGCGCCGAGGCCGACCGGCTGCTCTCCTGGATCCAGCAGGAGCTCGAGTCGCTCCGGGATCCCGAGAACGGCGCGCGCGTGGTCTCACGGACGTACCGGCCTGCACGCACGCCGTACACGGATCGCCGGCCGGATCTGATCGTCGGCTACGCCCGCGGCTACCGGGCCGCCGACGCCTCGGCGCTGGGGCGGATCGGCCCTCGGGTCGTCGAGCCCAACACGAGCAAGTGGAGCGGCGACCACTGCATGGATCCGGCGCTGGTGCCGGGGGTGCTGGTGAGCAGCGTGCCGCTCGAGGCGCGCGACTGGTCGCTCGTCGATCTGGCGCCCTGGATCCGCTCGTACTTCGACGAGCCGGCGCTCAATCATTGAAGTAGCCCATCGCCTTGAGGTGCTCCTTGAGCTCGGGATCGATCTTCGCGTCGGGCGCCAGGTGGCGCTTCCGCCGCTCCAGCCCCGCCAGCCGCTGCACCTTCTTCGGCACCGACAGCCCCTCGAACAGATAGAGCGAGAGCGTGCGGTGCACGATCGGGAGCGCTTCCGAGAGATCCTTCTCCTCGTTTGGATCGGCCTCGACGTCGTAGAGCTGATCCGGCGCGTCTTCGGTCGCGATCAGCTTGTACCGACCGAGCCGGATCGAGCGCTCCAGATCCTGGCGCTCGCTGATCGCGCAGGGCGGGTTGAGCGCCTGGTGGCCCTGGACGGCGGCCACGAGCGAGAGGCCCTCGAGGTCGGACATCGGCGCCACGCCCAGGACCTCCAGGACCGTGGGTGTGAGATCGACCAGGCTCACGATCTGGTCCACCTGGGCGCCGGCCGGGAACACGCCGGGCGCGCGCACCAAGAGCGGTGAGCGAACCAGCTCCTCGTGAAGCGATTGGCCGTGGCCGAGCTGCCCGTGGTCGAACAGCTCCTCGCCGTGATCGTTGGTCACGACCAGGAGCGTCGAGTCGAGCAGGCCGAGCTCTCGAAGGCCGTCGATGAACCGGCCGAAGTAGGCGTCGTGGTAGCTGATCTCTCCGAAGTACTGCCCCGTGAGGTATGCGCGATCGAGCGCGCTCAGGCGAAGCTTGCCGTCGTTGTAGTCGTCGTGCTCGTAGCCGGAGATCGCGAGCCCGAGATGGCCGCGGTATGTGCCGTCGAAATACATGTGCAGGTACCGGCTCGGCGCCTGATAGGGGACGTGCGGATCGACGGTCTGGACGTAGAGGAAGAAGGGCTTCTCGGGATCCTGCCCGCGGACCCAGGCGAGGACGTCCCGATACACGAACTCGGCCTGCGTCTTCTTGTGCTCGCGTGGGAAGTTGACGTAGCGGTCCCAGCCTCGATCGAAGCCGAATCGATCCGACACGTATCCGTTGGCGGAGAACAGCGCGGTGGTGAAGCCCCGCGCGCGGAGGTGCTCGGGGAGGAGCGGGACGTCGTCGGGGAGCATCGCCTCCTCGGTGAACGCGCCGTGCGTCGAGGGATAGAGCCCGGTCAGGATCGACGCGACCGACGGCTTGGTCCATGGCGCGGTCGTGTACGCGGAGGTGAAGAGGGTCGAGTCCGCGGCCAGCGCCGCGAAGTGCGGCATCTTCACGCGTGTCTTCGGGTTGAACGCCGAGACCGCGTCCCGGCGGAGCGTATCGATCACCACGAAGATCACGTTCTTCAGCCGGCCCTTCCGGGGCAGCGTCGCGGGCCGCAGCGCCGGACCCGGCACCACCACATGTGGCTCTCCCCAGGCGGCGCGACCGGCCTCGCCGTCCGTCACCAGATCGAGGCGCACGATCTCGTGGGCCAACGGCGAGAGATCGACCGAGCCCTCGGTCCACACGCCGACCTTCGACTCGGCCGAGAAGAGGCGCTCGCAATCGTGTCCGTCGCGGGCGGCGTAGACCTCGAACTCCACCGGCCGGTCCGCGCCGTAGTCGAACACCAGCCGGCCCTCCTCGGGCACCTGGAGGAAGTACGACAGCGCCCGGGGCGGATCCGCCACCAGCGCCTGTCGCGGCGCTCCGAAGGTCACAGTCTCCACCTTGGGCGCCAGCGTCTCCGGCGTCTCCTCGCCCCGGCCGCGGAGCCGGACCCAGTCGATCTCCACGCCCCGCGTGGGACCGATGGCGAGCCGGTGGATCCCAGGCCCGATCGCTGCGCTCAGTCGCAGCTCGACCGTCTGCCAGTCCTGGCTCAACCGGCGGCGGCCGACCCGCTTGCCGTCGATCGCGACGCCGATGGTGTGGCGCCGCTTCGGCGCCCGGGCCCGCACCAGCACGCGCGCGACGGAGGAGCGGTTGGCGAACACCAGCCCGAGCTCGCCGGGCGGAGAGAACGGATCGAGGTACTTGTGCTCGTCGGGCGATCCCAGATCGATCGTGAGCCCGGCGGAGCGAAGCTCGGCGCGCGCCGCCTCCTTCGCCAGATCGCGCACCGGGTGGGTCCCGATTCGGGCGGACGGCGGCGCGGGCGGCGCAGTCGCCGGCTCGACGGGCGCTGCGCTCGACGGCTCGCTCGGGCAGCCGGCGATCAGGCCGAGCAGGCACAACCACCACCACCGCGTCATCGCGCCTCCGTCACCTGCACGAAGATCGGGCTCGCCCAGACCACGTCGGTCCCCTGGATCCCGGACCCCTGATGCGCACGCACGTAGTAGCTGTGCCACCCGGGCGTGACGCCCTCGTCGCGGAAGCTGCCGCGCTGGTGCTCGCGACCGCCCTCGACGACGTCGATCTCCTGTCCGTCCCGGACCACCACGATCTGCTCGAGCGGCAGGGTCCCCTCGACCTCCCACTGGATCCGAGGTGAGCCCGAGAGCGTGACCTCCTCACCCTGCGGAACGCCCGCGATCGCGGTCAGGATCCACATCCGTGCGCCCGAGGTCGCGAAGGTCCGCCGCGCGTAGAGCGCGTCCCAGATCGCACCCCGCTCGTTGCGCGCGGCCACCACGCCGGTGAGCCCGTGGTTCCAGGGATCCATCCGCCGCCCCACCCCGTGGTGCCAGAGGATGCCGTGCGCGTCGGAGCCGCCGACGAAGCCGAAGCGCAGGCCCATGCGCAGGCCGTCCACCGCGAACATCCCGCGCTTGGCGGCCCGCGTCGGCAGCGGCTGATGGCGCGGGTCCTCGAATGCGCCGTGCACCGAGACGATCTCGAACTGCCGCTGGATGTTGGGATCCGCCTCCAGCCAGTCGGTGCCGGTCCAGCCGGTGTGGTGCGGCGCCGTGAACGCGTTCTCGGTGGCGAGGTCGTGCTGCAACAGCCGCGTGTTCGAGCACCCGTTCCGCGACTCGCATAACGGCGAGGGTGCGTCTGCGCGGAAGTAGACGATCTTGTGGCCGCACCCGCGGGGGACCGGGAGCGTCGTCCACTCGAAGGCATGGATGGCGGTGAACCCGTCCAGCGCGTCGAAGCGATCGGTGAGCCAGGCGGTCTCGTCGTGCTCGGAGAGCATCATCCGTGCGCCCACGACGTAATCGTGATCCGTCAGCGCTGCGAACTGATACCCGCGTGCTCGCGCGCGCGCGTAGATCTCGTCGGGCGGCCCGGTGCCATCGCTGACCGCCGAGTGCATGTGCACGTCACCGAAGTAGATCGAGGCGTGCGCGAACGCCTCCGAGATCCCCGACCTCACCGGGACCGGGTCGTACTTCTCGAGGTCGCGGCGGCGCTTCTTGGCGCGCGGCTGGCGCGCCAGCACCTGGAACTCCGGCGAGCCTCCGCCCTCCGAGAACGTGAAGCGCTCGAGCGCGACCTCGTGGCGGGCACGCCGCGCCAGCATGACCGAGCCGTCGGGCGCGAGCGCGAGATCCATCCTCAGTCCGCGGGCGCCCCAACCGCGCCGCGTCAGATTGAACGCAGGCTCGATGCCGTGCGCGTCAATCACGTGGAGGTACGCGCCGTGAGAGATCCGCGTGGCCAGCACCACGCGTCCGTCCCGGTCCACCACCATCGCCGGCATCTCGGCGCCCTGCTCCTCGCCCTGCGGGAGGATCGCCTCCGCCGGATCGGCCGCGGCCAGCGCCTCGACGCGGCCCTCGCGCAGACGGCGCAGCCGCCACCACTTCACCAGGCCGTGCTTCTCGCTCGAGTGGTAGGCGACCACCAGCCCCGCGGGCGTGGCCGCAATCGCCGGCGCCGCCTGGATGCCCTCGCCGTCGTCGATGACCACGGGCGGCGCCCACGCGGTGCTGGTGCGCGCGGCGACGAAGACGTCGTAGTCGGGATCGAGCCGGCCGCTCGCCGAGTCGTCGACCAGCGTGTCCCAGGCGACGTGCACCACGCTCGAGGTGACCGCGAGGGCCGGCCTCCGAATCGAAGGGACCCGGCGACACCATCTCCATCCGGCCGAGCGGCGCGCCCTGGGCGTCGAAGCGCCGGTAGGCGATGCGCGACGACAGCGGCGACGTGGTCTCCGAGGCCTCCCATGCCACGTGCAGGACACCTTCGGGATCGATCGCCAGGTCCGGATCGCAGTGCCGGCGCTGATCGCGCGGCGACGATCGCTTGGGCGAGACCAGGATGGGTGCGCCCGGGGCGCCCGGCGCGACGCGCATCAGATACACGTCCCTTCGGTGATCGCCGCGGGCGACCGGGCGGTCGCGGCCGCACCAGACCATCCAGGCCGCGCCGTCGGGGGCCACCTCGAGCCGCGGGTGCCAGGCCCGCTCGCCCTTCGTGAGGGCGCGGGCCGCCTGGAGCGGCATCGTCACGCCGGGGGCGCGCCGGATCGCGACGTGCTCCCGCGGACCCTGGCGCTGGATCCACGCCACCAAGAGGCGGCCGTCGGGCCGCACCGCCACCGTCGGGTCCTCGGCGCTCGGGCCTTCAGCCACCACCACCGGGACGCCGCGCGTCACGCCGAGCCGGGTCGCGTCCACCGGCAGGCCCAGCCGACCGGTACCCATCGTCGCCGCCATCGCGATCGAGGCGGTCACCGCCGCGCCCGCATCGACCGGCGGAGTCGGGGGGCTCACCGCGGGCGGCGCCGCTTCGCAGCCCAGCAGGATGACGAGGAAAATCGAACCCGCGCCGGATGGTCCTCGCGCCATGCGGTATACTATCGACACAAAAGTTCCGGATCCAAACCGAATTCGGATTTGCCGCCAAAAGTGTGGAGTGCGACTCTGCACTTTGTGATTCTGCCGCTCCTCGTCGCGATCGCTGCCCAGCCCGAGATGCACGGGCCCTACGCCGTGGAGACGCTCGACGTCGGATCCGTGGAGGCAGACGGCGTACAGATCCCCACGCGCATCTACGCGCCGATGTCGGCCGAGCGGTTCCCGGTGGTCGGCGTCATCCACGGCGCCCAGCGCACCGGCGCCAATCAGGCCGTGCTGGCCGAGACCTTTGCGAGCCACGGCTTCGTCGCGGTCGTCCCCGACATGCCGTGCGGCTTCCTCGGCTGCGATCACGACGCGAACGCGCGGCAGCTCTCCGCCCTCCTCGAGTGGGCGGTCACGACGAGCCCCGCCGCCGATCGCATCGACGGGACCCGGCGCGCGCTGGTCGGCCACTCGTGGGGCGGCCTCGCGGTGCACCTGGCGACCGCCCGCGACCCCTCGATCGACGCGGTCGTCTGTCTCGATCCCAACGACGACGGAACGGTCGGCTACGACGCCGCCCCCGACGTCCAGGTCCCGAATGCCGCCCTGATGGCCGCGGTCTCCGGCAATTGCAACGCCACCGACTGGGGCGCGAACGTCTACCCGCGCACAGGTGCGCCGCACCTTCGCGTGCGCGTCGTCGGCGCCGCCCACTGCGACGTGGAGGATCCCAGCGACAACCTCTGTCCGATCGCCTGCGGCTCCGGCGATCCGACCCTCGCCTACGTCTTCCGCCGCTATGCGATCGCCTTCGTCTCGTGCGTCCTCACCGGCGAAGACGCCGAGTGGATCGGCGGGAGCAGCATGACGACCGACGAGGCCGGCGGCACGATCGACGGGGTCGATCAGCGGGGCCTCGAGGCCCTCCCCTGCCGCCACGGCCTCCCCCCCGACGACGCCGGCGTCGCACCGACGGACGCCCAGACCGGGCTCGACGCGCAAGCCACCCCCGACGACGCCGGCACGATCGACGCCGGCGCCCCACCCCCGAAGCCGAGCGACTCCGGGTGCCAGACCGTCGCCCCGGACACCAGCGCCGGGCTACTCCTCGGGCTCAGCGCGCTCTTCCTCCGCAAGCGACGCGGCGCGGCCCAGCCCCGAATCTCGGCGTGGGCGTGCTTCGCCGTGACGTGACCAGGCCCGCAAGGGCCGAAGGCCCGCGCAGTGAGCCGCAGGCGAACGGAGGTCACCCGGCGAACTTGCTTCGCCGTTACGTGACCAGGACCGGAGTCAGCGTGACGTCGGCCTTGCGGCAGAGGGGGCAGGTCACGCCGGTGAGGCCGACGGTCGCGCCGGCGCGCACCTGGTCGAGGACCTTGGCGACAGCCTTGGGGATGCCGTCGGCGCGGACGTCGCCGCCGCAGCTCGGACACCGGGGGCGCTCCGCGAGGTCGGCGATCTCGAACGCGAGATCGAGCCGCACCGACTGGCCGAGCGCGCCGTCGCCCAGATGCTGTCGCATCATGCTGCGGTCGCCGGGTGGGTTGAGCCGCACGACCGAGACCAGCTGGTCCTCATACTTGCACCAGTAGGGGTGGCGCGCCGCGATCAGTCCCATGGGGCCGGGCACGCCGCCCAGATCGATGCGCCCGAAGGTGGTCCGGCACGCGCCGCAGGACAGCTCCACCAGCAACGGCTCGCGGAGCATTTCGTAGAGCTCGGCGGTGTCGCGCGGAACGACCGTCTCCCCGCGGGCACTGGGCAGGCGCGGCGGGCGGAGGTCGCGGCTCGCCTCGAAGGCGGCCACCTCGAGCGGGAGCTCCTCGAGGGCGGAGGCCTTTCGAGGCGGCGGCTGGAGATCGATCTCGGGGGGCTGCTCCGCCTTCTTGTCTAGGAGATCCTCGGTGTCGATCTCGTCCGCCTGCGTTCCGTGCGCAGCGATGTCGAACGTGAGCACGCCGCTGGTGGCCGAGACCTCGTCCCAGATGAACTGCTCGCTGCCCTCGAGCGCATCGTCGTCGACCACGATGTCGATCGAGATGTCGCCGCTGTCGAGCTTCTCGTTGGTGACCGGCAGCTGATCGACCTGCTTCCTGAGCTCGGTCGCCGGGGCTGGCTCGAAGATCTCGGGCCCCTCGCCGGTGGTGACGAACTCGAGGAAGTGGGCCCTGCCGATTCGGCGACAGCGCCAGCTTGATCTCCATCCCCTTGGGCGCCTCGGTGCAGACGCGCTCCACCGTTCCGGTGAGAAAGTACTCCTGCTCGGTGTCCGGATGGATCACGACCAGCCCAACCTCGGCGCCGGCTTCCTTGATCACCGGCGTCGCCATGTAGAGGCCGCCCTTGGCGACGTTCTTCTCGTAGAACTCGAGCAGGCGCGCCGAGTCCTTGAGCTTGATGAGGAAGGTCGCGACGTCCGGCTTGCGCTGCGCCAGGTCGCCCGTCGAGGGCGGTGGCGCGATCCCGGAGAGCTCGAAGACGAACGCGTCCCACCGCTCCTTCGAGGCGGCCGAGAGCGCGAAGAACTGCACGCCCACGCCCGGCGTGCGACCGCCCGGCTTCACGGTGCGCGCCACGAACGCGGTCGCAGGGAGCGGTCCCGACGGAATCTTGATGCTGAGCTGCAGCAGGAATCGCTCGCGCGGCGGATCGTCGGTGGCGATGAACAAGCCGTGCCGACTGACATCCACCGTGTGCAGCGCTCGACGGCGAGGGCCTTCGATCAGCTCCACCGGAAGCGTGATCCGATGGCGCGGGCTCCGGCGCTGCTCCCCTCCCCCACGAGCCGGCTTCTGTACCCCGACTCCCATCGTCGCCGGCATGACATCAGGAAACCCACCCGCCAGAAAGGGAGAAAGCGTCCCACATCGTCGATGACCTCAACGCGAGACGTAGAAGTTACGGTTTCGCCGGTTCTCGTCGACCTTCAGGGGCGCCAGGAGGGGCGGGAAGGCACGCTGATCACAGTCTGGGCGCTCGCAGACGCGGCACGCCACGCCGATGTCGACCGCCGGGCTCTCGAGGTCGATGCCGTCGGCGTAGACCAGCTCCTTGGCGTAGCGGACCTCGCAGCCGATGCCCACGGCGTGGAGCGCGTGGGGGGCGTGGTAGCCGCCGCTGTTGTCGCGCACGGTCCGGGCCACCGAGAAGAAGCGCATCCCGTCGGTCATCTCGGAGATCTGCACGCGCACCATGCCCGGGGTGAGGAACGCCGCGTGCTCGTTCCAGCGCGGGCAGGCGCCGGAGAAGCGCGCGAAGCGGAACCCGGAGTTGCTGAAGCGCTTGCTGATGTTCCCCGCCACGTCGATGCGGAGCATGTGGAACGGGATCCCCTCCGAGCCGGGTCGAGACATCGTGGTCAGCCGATGGCACACCTGCTCGAAGCTGGTGCGGAAGCGGTGGCCGAGGAGCTCGATGTCGTGGCGCGCCTCGCGCGAGGCCTCGAGGAAGGGCTGGTACGGCATCAACACCGCGCCAGCGAAGTAGTTGGCGAGCGCCACGCGGCAGAGCGCCCGCGACTCCTCGGTGGTCAGCGACTGATCGCGCGCGATGCGATCGAGCGTGTTCGAGTGGTCGAGGAGCCCGATCTGATGCGCGAGCTGGAAGTTGCGGGTGCGCGGCGCCAGGGTCTCGGAGAGCGTGATCGCGTGCGTGTTCGGATCGTAGATGCGGACGGCGCCGTTGAGCGCATCCTCCTTCTCCACCTTCACCGCGATGCCATGGACGCTGTCGAGATAGTCGATCAGCCCCCGATACATGTCGTTCCCATCGAGGCGCGCGACCCGCCAGAAGAGGTCGGCGGCTTCCTCGAGATCCGGGAAGTAGTTCTTGTGGCGCTGGATCGAGATCGCTGACCTCCTCGGAGGGCATCGCGGCCTGCACGCTGGTGCCCTCCTCCGAGAGCTGGTTCGCGATGGCGCTGGCCGAGTCGCGGGCAGCGCGGAACGCCTGATACAGCGTGATGATCGCGCGGGCGAGGTTGGGGTTGTTGGTGGCGAGCTCGCGCACGTCGGAGCTGGTGAGCAGATGCGCCTCGAACATCGGATCCGAGAAAGCCTCCATGAGGTCGGAGACCATCTGCCCCTCGTCGTCATCCGCGAAGGATTGGATGTCGATGTTGAAGAGCTGCGCGATCTTGATCAGGAGCTGGGCCGACAGCGGGCGCCGATTGTGCTCGATCAGGTTCAGGTAGCTGGTGGAGATCCCTATCCGCTCCGCGAGCTGGACCTGAGTCAGACCCTCCCGCCGGCGAAGGCCGCGGACCTTCGCGCCGAGCTTGGGCGCATCCGCCATCCTCCAATTTTAAGGCCTTCTGCGCTGTAGGTGTCAAATCTTTTACAACGTTGACAGCATTACAGCTCTACATTGACAGCAGCTTACGTGATTAACTGCATGATTTTGCTAGATAATTGACTCGCTTCGCAAAATGGCAAAAATTGAACAAGGTATGACGAAGCGCGTTGAAGTCCTAGGCCCCCTCGCTCCGGGTTACGACACCGTCCTCACCCCGGCGGCCCAGCGCTTCGTCGCCGACCTGGCGGGCCCGTTCTACGGGCGGGTCGAGCACCTCCTCTCCCGGCGCGTCGAGGCTCAGGCCGCCTACGACGCCGGCGCGCTCCCCGACTTCGACCCCGCGACCCGGGCGATCCGCGACGACGACTGGACCGTCGCCCCGATGCCCGCGGACCTCCTCGATCGGCGCGTCGAGATCACCGGCCCGGTCGAGCGGAAGATGATCATCAACGCGCTCAACTCGGGCGCCAGCGTCTTCATGGCCGACTTCGAGGACTCGAGCTCCCCGACCTGGCAGAACCTCATCGAAGGCCAGCTCAACCTGCGCGACGCGGTCGCCGGCACCATCCGCCACACGGCGCCCGAGACCGGCAAGGTCTACGCGCTCGCCGATCGCACCGCGACGCTGATGGTGCGGCCGCGGGGCTGGCACCTCTCCGAGAAGCACTTCCTGGTCGACGGCGCGCTACACGCCGGCCGGCCTCTTCGACTTCGGTCTGTACTTCTTCCACAACGCCCAGGACCTGCTCGCGAAGGGCAGCGGGCCGTACTTCTATCTCCCCAAGATGGAGAGCCACCTGGAGGCGCGCCTCTGGAACGAGGTCTTCCTCGCCGCTCAGGCCGCGCTCGGGATCCCGAAGGGCACGATCCGGGCGACCGTCCTCATCGAGACCCTCCCGGCCGCGTTCCGGATGAACGAGATCCTGTGGGAGCTGCGCGACCACTCGGCCGGCCTCAACTGCGGCCGCTGGGACTACATCTTCAGCTTCATCAAGACCGCGCGGAACCACCCGCCTCGTGCTGCCGGACCGCGGTCAGGTCGGCATGACCCAGCCCTGTATGCATGGCTACTCGCCAGCTCGTCATCCAGACCTGCCACCGCCGCGGACGTCCACGCGATGGGCGGGATGGCCGCGCAGATCCCGATCAAGAACGACCCCGCGGCGAACGAGGCTCGCGCTCGCGAAGGTGCGGCACGACAAGCTGCGCGAGGTCGGGGACGGCCACGACGGCACCTGGGTCGCGCACCCGGGCCTGGTACCGATCGCGCAAGGCGATCTTCGACGAGAAGATGGCGGGACCGAATCAGCTCGGCAATCTGCGTCCTGACGTGCTCGGTCGGCCGCGCGCAGCTGCTGGAGCTCCCCACGGGCACGCGCACCGAGGCTGGCCTGCGGCAGAACGTCCGCGTCGGCGTGCAGTACCTCGAGGCCTGGCTGCGCGGCTCGGGCTGCGTGCCGCTCTACAACCTGATGGAGGACGCCGCGACCGCGGAGATCTCGCGGACCCAGGTCTGGCAGTGGCTCCGCCACGGCGCGCGCCTCGACGACGGCCGCGTCGTCACGCGCGAGCTGGTCGAACAGATGCTCGACGAGGAGCTTCAGGCTTCTCCGGCGGCGAAGTTCGACGAGGCCCGCCGGCTCTTCCTGCAGGTGGCCACGTCGGAGCTGTCTGGAGGACTTCCTGACGCCTGCCCGGCGACTACGACCGCCTGATCGCCGACAGCGCGATCCTTCAGTCGACATCACCATTTTCTGAGCGAGCGAGAACCATGTCCAGTACCACTCGAGATGACCAATGCCGACGACTTCATAGGAGCGTTGGGACGGCGTAACGCGACCGTACCGCGCCGACGACGTGCTGCGGCTGCGCGGTGCGTCGAGATCGAGCACACCCTGGCGCGCTGGGCGCCAAGCGGCTCTGGCAGCTCCTCCAGAGCGAGCCCTACGTCAACGGCGCTCGGCGCGATGACCGGCAACCAGGCCATGCAGCAGGTGCGCGCGGGCTCAGGCGATCTACGTCAGCGGCTGGCAGGTCGCCGCCGACGCGAACATCGCCGGCCACGATGTATCCCGACCAGAGCCTGTACCCGCCGAACAGCGTCCCGATGCTGGTCCGGCGGATCAACCACGCGCTGCAGCGCGCCGATCAGATCGAGCACTCCGAGGGCCAGTCGCAGCGCTACTGGTATCGCGCCGATCGTCGCCGACGCCGAGGCCGGCTTCGGCGGACCGCTCAACGCGTTCGAGCTGATGAAGGCGATGATCGAGGCCGGCGCCGCCGGCGTGCACTTCGAGGATCAGCTCGTCGTCGGAGAAGAAGTGCGGTCACCTGGGCGGCAAGGTGCTGGTGCCGACGAGCCAGTTCGTGCGCACGCTGGTGGCGGCGCGCCTCGCCGCCGACGTGCTGCGAGGTCCCGACGATCCTCGTGGCGCGCACGGACGCGGACAGCGCGCGGCTCCTGACCTCCGACGTCGACGAGCGCGATCGGCCGTTCATCACCGGCGAGCGCACGCCCGAGGGCTTCTTCCGGATCCGCGGCGGGCATCGAGCAGGCGATCGCGCGCGCGCATCGCCTACGCCCCCTACGCCGACCTGCTGTGGTGCGAGACCTCGACGCCCGATCTGCGACGAGGCCAGGCAGTTCGCCGAGGGCGTGCGCGCGAAGTTCCCCGGCAAGATGCTCGCGTACAACTGCTCGCCGTCGTTCAACTGGAAGAAGAACCTCGACGACGCCACCATCGCGAAGTTCCAGCGCGAGCTCGGCGCGATGGGATACAAGTTCCAGTTCGTCACGCTGGCGGGCTTCCACGCGCTCAACTACGGCATGTTCGAGCTGGCGCGCGCGCTACCGCGACGCGCGGGATGTCGGCGTACTAGCGAGCTGCAGGAGGCGGAGTTCGCCGCCGAGGAGCACGGCTACACCGCGACCCGCCACCAGCGCGAGGTCGGCACCGGCTACTTCGACGAGGTGTCGAAGATCGTCTCGAGCCGGGCAGGCCTCGACCGCTGGCGCTGGACGACTCGACCGAGGCCGCGCAGTTCTAATCTCGCCTCTCCCTCGGGCGCCGTGCGATGATGTTCGGCGCGAATGGACGTTCTCACCGAGATCCTGTTCCCGGCCGTCGACGAGGCCAAGGAGACCATCCCCTCGGCGGCAGCCCTCGAGCGCGCAGCCGACAGCCCGCTGTTCGGAGCGGGCGGTCTCGACTCGCTGGGGCTGGTCCGGTTCATCGTCATCGTCGAGGAGCGGATCCAGGACCTGACCGAGGTCGAGCTGACCCTCGCCAGCGACAAGGCGATGTCCCGGCGGACCAGCCCGTTCAAGACCCTCGGCACGCTCGCGGAGTACATCGCCGAGTGTCTGGCCGAGGAGGGGCTCGGTGGATAGGCCGGTAACGCTGGTGACCGGATCCCGGAAGGGCCTCGGTCGCTTCATCGCCGAGCACTATCTAGCCGCCGGGCACTTCGTGGTCGGCTGCTCGCGGGACGAGTCGGACCTTCGGGGCGAACGCTACCGCCACTTCACCGCCGACGTCTCCGACGAACGGGCGGTGAAGCCGATCTTCACGTACCTGAGGAAGGAGCTGGGCGGGCTCGACCATCTGATCAACAACGCCGGCATCGCGTCGATGAACCACGCGCTGTTGACCCCGCTCGCCACCGTCGACGCGATCTTCGCCACCAACCTGAAGGGCACCTTCCTGTTCAGCCGCGAGGCCGCCCGCCTGATGCAGAAGAAGCAGAACGGCCGCATCGTGAACATGACCACGGTCGCGACGCCCCTCATGCTCGAGGGCGAGGCGATCTATGCCGCCAGCAAGGCCGCGGTCCTGTCGCTGACCCAGGTGCTGGCGCGCGAGCTGGCGCCCTTCGGGATCACCGTCAACTCCGTGGGCCCCACGCCGGTGAAGACCGACATCATCCGCTCGGTGCCCCAGGAGAAGCTCGACGTGCTGCTGGCGCGCCAGGCAATCCCGCGCTTCGGAGAGCCCGAGGACGTGGTCAACGTCATCGACTTCTTCCTCCGCCCCGAGAGTAACTTCGTCACCGCCCAGAACATCTATCTCGGAGGCGTGGCCTAGTGGAGAGCTTCCTCTCGGCCCGGTTCGACGAGTACCGGGAGCGGACGGCGCTGGTGTGGCGCGATCGAGCCTACAGCTATGGCGCGCTCCGCCGCGAGCTCCTCGAGCAACGCGAGGCGCTCGGCGCTCGGATCCCGCCCAAGACGGTGGTGGCGCTGAGCGCCGACTACTCTCCGACCAGCCTCGCGCTCCTCTTCGCGCTCCTCGATCGAGGGTGCGTGGTCGCGCCGATCAGCGCCGGCTTCGCCAAGCAGAAGACCGAGCTCCTCCGCGTGGCCCAGGTGAAGACGGAGATCGCCGTCGACGAGGCGGAGCGGATCTCCGTTTCACGAGGTCGGGCACGCGCTCGATCACCCGCTGCTCCTCGGGCTCCTCGGCGCGGACGCCAGCGGTCTGGTGCTCTTCTCTTCGGGCTCGGCCGGCAAGATCAAGGCGGTGGTCCACCACGCTCCCCGACTGCTCGAGAAGTACCGGACGCCGCGCCGCACCCGCATCACCATCCCGTTCATGCTCTTCGATCACGTGGGCGGCATGCACACGCTGCTCGACATCCTCTGCTCGGGCGGGACCTTGGTGATCGCAGGCGACCGCAAGCCCGAGACGATCTGCGGCCTGATCGAGCGACACCGGGTGGAGGTGCTGCCCGCGACGCCGACCTTCCTCAACCTCCTGCTCCTCAGCGACTACGGCGCCTACGACCTCAGCACGCTGGAGTTCATCGCGTACAGCGCCGAGCGGATGCCAGAGTCGACGCTCACCCGCCTGCGTGCCGCCTTTCCGGGCGTGCGTCTGGTGCAGAACTACGGGCTCTCAGAGGTCGGCATCATGCGCGCCAAGTCGGAGGGATCGGACTCGCTCTTCATGAAGCTGGGCGGGGACGGCTTCGCCACCCGGGTTCGCGACGGTCTGCTCGAGATCAAGTCCGAGACCGCCATGCTCGGCTATCTCAACGAGGCCAGCCCCTTCACGGAGGACGGCTGGCTGAAGACGGGGGATCGGGTCGAGGTCAAGGGCGACTACGTGCACGTCCTCGGCCGCGCCTCCGACCTCATCATCATCGGCGGCGAGAAGGTCTATCCGGCGGAGGTCGAGGACTGGATCGCCCAGATGCCGGGGGTCGTCGACGTCGCGGTGGGCTCGGAGGTCAACGCGATCACCGGCCAGATCGTCGCGGCGACCGTGCAGCTCATGACCGACGAGCGCCGCTCCGACTTCCGGGCGCGGATGAGCGCGTTCCTCTCCGACAAGCTGCCGCCCTTCAAGATTCCTCAGCGGATCACCGTCACCCAAGAGCCGCTCCATACGGCGCGATTCAAGAAGAAGCGGGTTCTATGAGCACGTTTCGAAGGCCGATGTCGGCGAGCGAGAAGTACTTCGTCGCGCTCAACGAGCTCCGTCCGCCCTTCGTGATCCAGCTGGTGCTCGAGGGCGACGGCGATCCCTCACCCGAGTCGCTCGACGACGCGCTGGTGGCGGCCGCCGAGGTCAATCCGGGATCGTCGCTGATCATCGACGAGGCCCCCGACGCGCTCGGCTGGACGGTCGGTCCCGAGCCCACGCTCACGCTGATCGACGCGCCGGAGTTCGAGGCGGCGAGCGGCGAAGGCGCGCCCTTCTTCACGTGGCCGCTGGACGCCCGCAAGGGCCCAACCTGCGAGCTGGTCCGCGTCCGCGGCAAGGAAAAGACGTACCTGATCTTCCGCGCGCTGCACGCGGTGATGGACGGGCAAGGGACCATCCTGTGGGTGAAGGACGTGATGCGGTGCCTCCGCGGCGAGCCCCCGATCGGCCATCCGAGCCCGCTCATCACCGACCGCCTGATCACCGAGATGGGCCTCCCGCGCCGCCCCAACCTCAAAGAGGACGCGATCCACCCCTTCGGCACCGTGGATCCGAGCGCGATCCGGGCCTACCACTGGCGGCGCATCTCCTCCGAGCGCGCGCTCGACCCGCTGGCGTCAGGGCGGATCGCCGTCGGGCTCGCCGAGCTGGCCCGCCGGGGCGGCCGCGAGGGGGTCGTCCGGATCAACCTGCCCACTGATCTCCGCCATTACCGCCCCGAGGCGCGCGGCACCGGGAACCTCTTCACCGCCCTCTTCCTCGAGGTCCCACCCGGCGCCACGGCCGAGGCCATGGGACTCAAGATCGTGCAGCTCCTCTACAAGCGCGAGGGCCTGAAGACGGTGGGCATCGCCTTCACCGAGAAGACCGGCTCGCTCGACGCGTTTCGCGTGAAGGTCTTCTGGGACCTCCACCACATGCACGACCTCGGGCGCTACGCCTTCAGCGCCACGCTCTCGCATCTGGGCGTGCTGCCCAGCGCGGAGCTGTCGGGGCCCGGCTTCGAGGCCACCTCGGCCTTCTTCGCCCCGCTGGTCGGCGACTCGGGCTGCGTCGTCTCGCTCAACGGCTTCGACGATTGGACCGAGGCGGCCGTCGGGCTCTCCGAGCGCTTCGGCTCCGGTCAGCAGCTCGACGATCTCGGCGGCGATCATCCGCCGGGCGATCGAGTAGCGAGCCGCCCGAGCACGTTCCCGCTGCGGCTCGACCAGAGCGCGGGCTGGTGCATGCTGAAGAAGATCACCCCGCGGGCGGCCTTGTCGAACCTCGACCAGTAGCGCGCGACGGCCTCCCGGCTGAGGAGGTTCGGCTCGAGCTCCGGCACCGCGACGAGCCCGAGGTCGGCGAGGACGTCGTCGAAGTCGCCCTCGAACCTCCACCGCACCGGCGTACCGACGGCGCGGGTCTGCTCGAGGAGCTTCGGATGATTGATGCGGCCGACCATGTCCGTGAGGACGAGCGAGCCGGCGAAGCGGCGGCCGAGCGCGTCGATCAGCGCGTCGACCTCCTCGCGGGGGAGGTAGTAGAGCAACCCTTCGGCGATGAAGAGGTGGCGGTGCGGCTCGCCGTGGAGCCGATCGATCCAGGCGTGGTCGAGCACCGAGCTCGCGATCTGCGTGTGGCGAGCACCGCCCACACCCCAGCGCGTGCGCAGCGCGATCACTTCGGGGAGATCGACGTCGAACCAGTGGGCGAGCCGGAGATCGGAGAGCCGGGCGCTCCGAGTCGAGAGGCCGCAGCCCAGCTCGATGATCCGATCGACGCCGAGGGTCTCGACCGCGCGGCGCGCGATGCGATTGATGTCGTCGGCCCGCCGCGCCAGGCCCGACTGGGTATCGGGGCGGTACCAGAGGTCGAGCTCGACCGGCCACTCGACGCGCGTCCACCACTCGGCGGCCGTCGGATCCTCGAAGATGCGATCGGGCCGGTGGTGCTCCTCGGCCCGGGCTCTCAACGTCAGGATCGCGGTCTTCGAGACGCCGGAGAGCATCGCCTCATTTGGATCCCTTCTTCTTCCGTGCCCACGGCGGCGGTCGCGTCGGCTCGAGGAGCGTGGAGAGCGGGATCGTGCCCTCGGGCGGCGGCTCGTCGATCTTCACCGCGAGCCTCTCCTCGAGCACTCCGGTCATCCTCTGGAACGCGGACTGGACCTCGGAACCCTCGTTCTCGAGGGCCTCGGCCACGCGGCGCCAGAAGGGCTCGAAACGCTGGGCGTACTCGCGCAGGAGGAGCAGGACCTTCTTGGCGTTGACCTCGTCCTTTCGATGCTCGTCGAGGAGGATCATGAAGCGGGTCATGCCCTCGACGGCTTCGGCGAGCTTGATGACATCGCCCGCATACGTGTCGAGGGCCGCACGAAGCGCCTGAACGGCTTCGTCCGGCAGATCGAACTCGTGGCGCTCGTAGATGACATAGGCCTCCTTGGCGATCGGGTGCAGCGTCGTCGGCGGACGCCACGCCTGGACGGCCTGAAGGAGGGCTCGGTCCTCGTCCGACATCAGTTACGGATAGCTTAACCGGAAGACATGACCGCCGAAATGATCGGTCCGAGCACCTGGCTCAGACCCTGAAGGAGCTGCTGGAGCATTTGGAGGCCCATCATCTCCATCTGATGGAAGGCCTCGTCCATACCCTGGTTGCGCGACGCGGCCCGGCCCTTGGCCAGGTCGATGTCGATCATCCGGGATTGCGCCAGGTCGTTATTGACAGACATCCTCGTCTCCTTGCGGCGGCGCTCGTGGCCGCCAGAGAGTCTTCGGCAGTGAGGACAAAAGGTTGCTTGAAAAAAACAATGATTCCGGTAGGATATGTGAGTCTTACGGCTCACCTGTAAGACATTGTAGTCATGAGTTCACAACGCTTCAGCCTCAAAGGAAAAACGGCCCTCGTCACCGGTGCCAGCCGCGGGATCGGCGCGGCCATCGCGGAGGGCCTCTTGGAACATGGTTCCCAGGTGGTCCTGGCGTCCCGAAAGATCGAGCCGCGCGACGAGGAGAACGCCCTCGCCGTGCCCTGCCACACGGGCGACCCGGCGCAGGTCGAGGCGCTGGTGGCCCGCACGATCGAGCGCTTCGGGAAGGTGGACATCCTCGTCAACAACGCCGCCACCAACCCCTATTTCGGCCCGATGCTGGGGGCGGAGTGGGCCGCCTGGGACAAGACCTTCGACGTCAACGTGAAGGGTTACTTCAGCGCGGCACGCCTGGTGGCGCAGCACCTGATCGAACGCGGCGCGCCCGGATCGATCATCAACATGGCCAGCATCATCGGGACCACGGCTGGGCCGCTCCAGGGCGTCTACGCGATGACCAAGGCCGCGGTGATCTCGATGACCCGGACGCTCGCCGTCGAGCTCGGCCATGCGAGGATCCGCGTGAACGCGATCGCGCCCGGCTTCATCGAGACCCGCTTCGCGGCGGCGCTCGTGGGCAGCGAGCCGATCCACGATGCCATCGTGAAACACACGCCCCTGGGACGGATCGGACAGCCCGAGGATCTGGTGGGGCTCGCCGTCTACCTCGCGGGCGACGCCTCCGCGTTCGTCACCGGGGCGACGTTCCTGATCGACGGCGGGCTGGACCAGGGCGGCCTCGCGATCGGGTAGCGATCAGAGGAGCTTCTGCAGGCGCTGGATCTGGGTGGCGCTGCGCATCTTCTTCGGTCGCAGCTTGAAGCCCCGCTTGGAGCGCTCGCCGAGCGTCACTTGAAGCTCGAGCAGCTCGCCGCGGCGGGCCACCAACACCTTCACCTCGTCCTTCGGATGATAGCGGGTGAGCTGCTGCTCGAGGTCTTCGACGCGGAAGCCGCCGATTCCGACGAGCTCGTCACCGGCGTTGATTCCGGCATCGTACGCGGGCGAGGCGTCGGTCACCTCGGTGACAATCAGGCGGTTGTTCTGTCGCTCGCTCTTGACCCCGAGGAGCGGCTTCTTCAGATCGCCCGCGGAAGGAGGCTCGACCTCGAGCCCGTACCAGTCGAAGGCGGGCTGATAGGAGAGCTCGCCGGTGGTCTCGACCATCCGCACCAGCTGGTCGCGGACCCGCTTGCCCGCGACCGCCTCGACCACGCCGTAGAGCTCTCCGGTGGTGTAGCCGCGGGCGCCGGAGTAGCGGCGATAAGCCTCGCGCATGACGTCGTCGAGGCTCCGGGCGTCGTTCGTCTCCCGACGGATGGCGGCGTCGAGCAGGAAGCCCACCACCGAGCCCTTGTCGTAGTAGCTGATCGACGTGTTGTTCGTGTTCTCATCCCAGCGATAGAACTCGATCCAGGCGTTGTACGAGGCGTCGGCGAGGGAGTCGTGCTGGCGGCCCGGCGCCGTCTCGACCGCCTCAATCTGCTTGGAGAGCACCTCGAGGTACTTGGCCTCGTCGATGAGACCGGCGCGGGCGAGCAGGAGGTCCTCGAAGTACGAGGTCAGGCCTTCGACGACCCAGAGATCGGTCGTGTAGACCTCCGCCTCGTAGTCGAACGGACCGAGCGCAGCCGGGCGCAGCCGCTTGCCGTTCCAGGCGTGGAAGTGCTCGTGGCTGACCGTTCTCAGCCAGGAGCGGTAGCGATCCTCGTCGCGCGTGGCCCAGCGCGAGGACATGATGACGGTGCCGTTGTGGTGCTCGAGGCCGCCGCCCGACTCGTTGAGGATGTTGTAGAAGACGTAGCGCGGGTACGGGATCGAGCCCCAGAAGGCCGCCGCGGTCTTCACCACCTTCTCGACGTCCTTGGCGGCCCGGGCCCCGTCGAAGACACCGTCCTCGCCCGCGTCGACCAGCAGGTGCTCGACGCCGCCCACCTCGAAGCGATGGACGGCCGGGTTGCCGGCCAGGATCGGAGAGTCGACCAGGACGTCGTAGCTCTCCGCGAGGAATGCGTGCGGCGCCTTCGGATCGGACGGCATGCAGCTGAGCGCAGTCCCCCAGCCCTCCGGCAGCGCGAGCTCGACGCGATAGACCCAATCGAGGTGCTCGGCGTCGGCGAAGAACGACGGCGCGCCGTTGAGCAGCGCGAGGTCGCGATCGACGAAGTTGTCGCGCACATTGCCCTGGCGGGCGTAGAGCCGGTAGCGGACCTCGACCGCGGGCGAGCCGTCGAGCGTGATGCGCCAGCGGTTCTTCCGCACCTTCGCCACCTGGAGCGCGCCCTTTTCGGAGCGGGCCGTCAGGTCGTGGACGTGGCGCGAGAACTCACGGACGAGATAGGAGCCCGGCGTCCAGACCGGCATGGTGAGCGTCAGCTGGTCCCGGCCGTCCGCCGGGAAGACGCCCCGGACGTCGACGTAGTGCATGCGGTGCTGCGGGAACGAGACCCGGTACGTGATCGCGCCGGTCGAGGTGGGCACGGCGAGCTGGACCGCCGGGGCTTCGGGGCGCTGCTCTTCGGGCTCTCGGGGACAGCCGCTGAGGAGGAGGGCCAGCGGCAGCAGTCGTCGGATCATCGTCGCACCCCCAGCGCCGACTCGATGCGCTCGAACAGATCGATGCGGTGGACCAGGTCCGCGAGATAGTCGAGGTGATCGGTCTCGATCACGAGCGTCTCCGAGAGATCGTAGCGCGCGAACCACTGCTCGTAGAGCTCCTGGAGCCGGACCAGGTAGCTCCTGGGGATGCTCTGCTCTTCGGGCCGGCCGCGGAGCTCGATCCGCTTGCGGATGGTCCCGATCTGACAGCGCAGATAGATCATCAGGTTGGGCGGGCGCAGCTCGCGGATGATCGACTCGTAGAGCGCCCGGTAGGTCGCGTAGTCGCGCTGCGACATCTTCTTCTGGCGGAAGAGGTTCTCGGCGAAGATCTCCGCGTCCTCGTAGATGGTCCGATCCTGGATCACCGCGTGGTCGACGCCCGAGAGCTGCTGGTGAATGCGAAACTTGGTGGCGAGGAAGTAGAGCTGCGAGTGAAACGACCAGCGCTTCATGTCGGCGTAGAAGTCCTCGAGATACGGGTTGGTCTCGTTGGGCTCGTAGTAGGGTTGGACGTCGTACTGCCGGCTGAGAAAGTCGACCAGAGTCGACTTGCCGGCGCCGATGTTGCCGGCCACGGCGATGAATCGCGTGGGGCCGATGCTTCTTCGCATCATCGGATCCAGGAGGCGGTATCGCTTCCCCGCCGGACGGTCAAAGGCTAAGAGGAGACGAGGTGATCCGCCTCCTCGCCTGCACGACGAACGGCGCTCGGCTGCACGCGGCGACGGAGTGGCTCGTCGAGCAGTCCGCCACCGGCGAGGTCGTGGTGCTCGCGCCGACGCAGCGCGCCGCGGACGACTTCGTGCGGTCGGCCTGCCCCGCGGGCGGAGGCCTGCTCGGGGTGCACCGCACCACCCTCTCGCATCTGGCGGCGGACCTATCGGCAAGCTCGCTTGCACGCGCCCGGATCGCACGTTTGTCGCCGCTGGGGATGGAGGCGGTCGCCACGCGCAGCGTCCACGCGGTCCGCACCGGGCGATCGCTCCGCTACTTCGGGCCGGTGGTCGAAACGCCGGGGTTCGGGCGGGCGGTGGCGCGGACGCTCGCGGAGCTTCGCGAGGCCCGGGTCCAGCCGGCCGCGCTCCTCGGGCGCGACCCGGCCTCCGAGGATCTCGCCCACCTCCTGGAGGCCTATCGGTCCCAGCTCGGGCGGCTCAGGCTGGCCGATCGGGCCGCCGTGCTGGAGGCCGCCGTCACCTCGGCCGAGGCCGGGACGCATCGGCTCGTGGGGCTGCCAATCGTGCTCCTCGACCTGATCCCACAGAGCGTCCTCGAGGCCAATCTCTTGGGTGCGCTCGCGCGAGCGTCGCGCGGCGTGCTGGCGACCGCGCCCCAGGGCGAGCCGGTCGACGTGGGTCGCGTCGAGCGCGCGCTGGGAGTGACGGCGGAGCGGCTCGGTGAGGGGGCCGAGGTCGAGCGGACGATCGATCGCGCGCGCGCCTACGTCTTCTCTCCCCAGGTGCCGCCGCCCGCGGTCGAGGACGACGGCTCCTTCGAGCTCTTCTCCGCGCCCGGTGAGGCGCGCGAGGCCGTGGAGATCGCGCGGCGCATCCGTCGCCTCGCCGAGGAGGGCGTGGCCTTCAATCGGATCGCCGTCCTCTTGCGGCGCGCCGAGACCTACCAGCTCCCGATCGCGGACGCGCTCCGGCGCGCCCAGATCCCCGGCTTCTTCACCCACGGCACCAAGCGCCCGGACCCGTCGGGACGCGGGCTCCTCCTCCTGCTCGCCTGCGCCGCCGAGGGCCTCACGGCCTCACGGTTCGCCGAGTACCTCTCGCTCGGCCAGCTCCCCGAGCCGGCCGACGACGGCGGGCCTCCGAAGAAGGAGGTGGCCTGGGTCGCGCCCAAGAACGACCTCCAATTGGTCTTCACCGAGCGGGTGGCGATGACCGAGGAGGAGCGGGCGCGCCGGGCCCACCTGCCGGTACCGATGCAGTGGGAGCAGCTCCTGGTCGACGCCGCGGTGATCGGAGGACGCCAGCGATGGGTCCGGCGGCTGCGGGGGCTGGAGGCGGAGCTGTCGTTCCAGGCGGAGGGTCTGTACGGCGAGGACGACGTCCGCATCGAGAAGAAGCTGGCCGACCTCACCGCGCTCAGGAACCTGCGGCGCTTTGCGCTCCCGATCATCGAGCTCCTCGGAGAGCTCCCCGAACGCGCGCTCTGGCGGATCTGGCTGGTGCGGCTCCGTACGCTGGCTTCGATGGCGCTCGCCGATCCGGAGGCGATCCTGAGGGTGCTGGCGGAGCTCGAGCCGCTCGGCGAGGTGGGTCCGGTCGGCCTGGATGAAGTGCGCGACGTGCTCACCGAGCGCCTCTCCTTCCTGCGGGAGGAAGCGGACGATCACCGATTCGGTCGCGTGTTCGTGGGGACGCTCGACGAGTCGGCGGGCCGCACCTTCGAGGCGGTCTTCGTGCCGGGGCTGGCCGAGGGCATGTTCCCCCGGAAGAGCTTCGAGGATCCGCTGCTCCTCGACGCGCAGCGGGCGACCCTGGGGGCAGAGCTGTCGCTTCGACCCGATCGGATCCGCGGCGAGCGTGCGCGCCTCTTCCGCGCGATCGGGGCCGCCGAGTCGCGGTTGGTGGTCTCCTACCCGCGCATGGACGTGAGCACCGGACGGCCGCGGGTGCCCTCGCTGTTCGCGCTCGAGCTGTTGCGCGCCGCCGAGGGGCGCCTCCCCGATCTCGCCTCGCTGGAGGCGCGGGCGGCGGAGGCGGCCGACGCCCGGCTGGGCTGGCCGGCGCCCTCGCGGCCCGAGGACGCGATCGACGACGCCGAGTACGACCTCTCGGTGCTGGGCCCACTCCTGTTCCGCACTCCGGAGGCCGTGCGAGGTCGCGGGCGCTACCTGATCGAGGACAGCCTGGGGCGCGATCGCAACGAGTGCCTGGTGCGATCGCTCCGGGCGCAGGCCGCGCGCTGGCGCTCGCCGTGGACCCCCAAGGACGGATTGATGCTCCCGGGCGCGCTCGAGGATCAGCGACCGTTCGCGCGCAGCTACTCGCCGACCGCGCTCCAGAACTACGCCGCCTGTCCCTACCGCTTCCACCTCCACGCGATCCTGCGCCTCCGCCCGCGGGAGCAGGTCGCCGCGGTCGAGGAGCTCGATCCGCTGACGCGGGGCACGCTGTTTCACTCGGTGCAGTTCCGCCTCTTCGGAGCGCTGCACCGGCGCAACCTCCACCCGGTCAAGCCGGAGTCGCTCGAGGAGGTGTTCGCGGTGCTCGACGAGACGCTCGATCGGGTGGACTCGGAGTACCGGGAGCGGCTGGCACCGGCGATCCCACAGGTGTGGCGCCGTCAGATCGAGAGCATGCGGGCCGAGCTGCGGCGATGGCTGCGGCAGGTGGCCGCGCTGGACACCGAATGGATGCCGATCCACGCCGAGCTCGCGTTCGGGCTCCCGGACGACGTCGCGGAGCGCGATCCCGACAGCGACAGAGAGTCCGCGGTGATCCTCGATCGCTGGCGCGTGCGCGGCTCGGTGGACCTGGTGGAGGCGCACGTCTCGAGCGGCGTCCTCCGCGCCACCGATCACAAGACCGGGCGGCCTCACGCGAAGCGGCCGATGTTCGTCGGCGGCGGCGAGGCCCTCCAGCCGTTGCTCTACGCCCTCGCGATCGAAGCGCTGAAGAAGCGGAGCGGCGGTCGCAAGAAGCAGCCGGGCGTCGACTCGGGACGGCTGTATTACTGCACGCCGCGCGGCGGATACGATCGCGTGGACATCCCGGTGACCGATCAGGCCCGCGACCGCATCGAGGCCGTGATGGAGACGATCGACGACGCGATCGCCGCCGGATTCTTCCCGGCCGCCCCGCGGGCGGGGGCCTGCGAGTATTGCGACTACCGGGCGATCTGCGGGCCCAACGAGGAGCTGCGGTTCACCCGGAAGGATCAGGATCAGCTGGTGCCGCTCAGCGCGCTCCGGAGGATGCCGTGACCCTGGCAGAGGACGCGGCGGCGCGCCGCATCATCGAGGAGGCGCTCGACGAGAGCCTGCTGGTCGAGGCCGCGGCGGGGACCGGCAAGACCACCGAGCTGGTGCGGCGGATCGCGCGCGTGCTGGCGCGCGGCAAGACCACCATCGACAAGATCGTGGCCGTCACCTTCACCCGCAAGGCCGCCGGTGAGCTGAAGATCCGTCTCCGCCAGGAGCTCGATCGAGCGCAGAAGCTCGCCGACGCGGACGAGCTGCCCCTGCTGGAGCGGGCGACGGCGCGGCTCGAGGAGGCCCGCATCGGCACCATCCACTCCTTCTGCGCCGAGATCCTGAGAGAGCGCCCGGTGGAGGCCCGCGTCGATCCGATGTTCGAGGAGCTGGCGGAGGACGAGGCACCCCGCCTGTTCAAGCGGGCCTTCAGCCGCTGGATGCAGGAGAAGCTTTCGAATCCACCGCCGGGCGTGGCGCGGGCGATGAGTCGCAAGCTGCGCTGGGATCGCCGGACACCGGTGCAGAAGCTGCTCGACGCCGGCCAGCGGCTGGTCGAGTGGCGCGACTTCCCGGCGCGATGGACCAAGAAGCCGTTCGACCGCGAGGGTGAGATCGCGCGGCTGGTCCAGGAGGTGCGGAGCGTCGCCGAGGACAGCGCCCGCTGCCGCGAGGCGCGCGACCGTCTCTTCCAGGGCCTCTCCCCCGCCCGCGACTTCATTCAGGAGCTCGACCGCCGGGAGCTGGACGCGCCCCGCGATCTCGACTTCATCGAGGGGCGGCTGATCGAGCTCGCGTCGGATCTGCGGCGCTCCTCCGCGAAGGGGACCGGCGCATACGGCGACGGCATCACGCGGGAGCGGATGATCGCGCGCAAGGCGGCGCTCGAGGCCCAGCTCGAGCGCTTCCAGCGGCCCGCCGACGCCGATCTGGCCGCTGCGCTGCAGGAGGAGCTCGAGGAGGTCATTGTCCGCTACGAGGCGGAGAAGAGCCGCACCGGCAAGCTCGACTTCGTCGATCTCCTGCTCAAGGTGAGGAACCTGATCCGAGACGACGCCGGCGTGCGATCGTTTCTCCAGCAGCGGTTCACACACCTGTTCGTGGACGAGTTTCAGGACACGGATCCGCTCCAGACCGAGATCCTGCTCCTGCTCTCCGCGTCCGATCCGGCCCAGGCCGACTGGCGCCGGATCCGGCCCCACCCGGGGAAGCTGTTCCTGGTGGGCGACCCCAAGCAGTCGATCTACCGCTTCCGCCGCGCGGACGTGGTCCTGTATCAGGAGGTCCGACGCGCGCTCTCGCTGGCTGGGGTTCGGGTCGTGCATCTGTCGAAGAGCTTCCGCGCCCCCGACCCGATCCAGCGCGCGGTCAACTTCGCCTTCGCGCCGGAGATGGTGGAGGACCCGGCCAGCGGACAGCCGGGCTACGTACCCCTCGAGGGCGGCCCGCCGGTGGAGGCCCACCACCAGCCTTCGATCGTGGCCCTGCCGGTCCCGCATCCGCACGGGCGGTTCGGGATCTACAAGTCGGCGGTGGAGCGCTCGCTCCCCGACGCGGTGGGCGCGTTCGTCGAGTGGCTCCTGCAAAAGAGCGGTTGGACGGTCCGCGAGGATCAGGCGCGCGTCCCGATCGCTCCGCGCCACGTGTGCGTCCTGTTCAAGCGCTACCTCTCCTTCGGGAACGACGTGACGGCGCCTTACGTCCGCTCGCTGGAGGCGCGCAGCGTCCCCCACGTGCTGGTCGGCTCGCGCTCGTTCTTCCTCCGCGAGGAGGTCGAGGCCCTCCGCGCCGCGCTCTCCTCCATCGAGTGGCCCGAGGACGAGCTGTCGGCCTACGCCACGCTGCGGGGCCCGCTCTTCGCGATCCCCGACGATCTCTTGCTCTCGTGGAAGCGCGACCGGGGGAGCTTCGCGCCCCTCGATCTAGACGTAGGCGCCGAGGTCGCCGCCGAGCTCGCACCGGTGAAGCAAGCGCTCGAGCGGTTGAAGACGCTCTCGCACGAGCGGAACAACCGGCCGATCGTCGACACGCTCAACACGCTCCTCGACGAGACCCGCGCCCACGCCGGCTTCGCGCTCCGTCCCGCCGGCAATCAGGTCCTCGCCAACGTGCAGCGCATCTGCGATCTCGCCCGCAGCTTCGAGCTGTCGGGAGGGCTGTCGTTCCGCGGCTTCGTGGAGCGCGTCGACGAGGAGGCGGAGAAGGAGCGCAGCAGCGAGGCGCCGATCTTCGAGGAGGGTACCGAGGGCGTGCGCATCATGACCGTCCACGCCGCCAAGGGTCTCGAGTTTCCCATCGTGATCCTCGCGGATCTCACGAACGCCCTCTCCTACCGGAACCCCGACCGCTACGTCGATCAAGCGCGCGGGCTCTCGGCGACCCGCTTGCTCGGCTGCGCACCCTGGGAGCTCACCGAGCACCTCGAGGAGGAGAAGCTGCGCGACGAGGCAGAGGGCGTCCGGGTCGCCTACGTGGCGGCCACGCGCGCGCGCGATCTGCTGGTGGTGCCGGCGATCGGCGAGGGCCCGTCGGTGAAGGATCTGGGCCGCACCTGGCTCTCGCCGCTCGACCGCGTCATCTATCCGCCGCGGTCGAGCTGGCGGAACGCCGCCGCCGCGCCGGCGTGCCCGCGGCTGGGCAGCGAGACCGCGCTGAGCACCGCGCCGGAGAGTCAGTTCGTGCCCGGGACGATCGAGCCGGGGCTCCATCGGGCCTCCGCGTCGGCGCCGGAGGTGGCGTGGTTCGATCCTCGGGTCCTCGACCTCTCACCGCACGGCGCGTACGGGCTGCGCCAGGAGCAGTTCCTGGCGCAGGACGAAGAGGGACTGGCCGAGCACGGCATCGCTCGCTACGAGACCTGGAAGCGCGACGTCGAGGCGGCGATCGAGGAGGGCGGCCTCGCCACCATGCTCCCGCTGCGGGCGAGCGAGGCGCTCTATGCGCCGGACGGCTTCACGGGCGTCATCGACGAGGTCAAGCTTCCCCGCGCTCCGGGCCGGCCGAGCGGCCGGCGCTTCGGGACCCTGGTTCACACGATCCTCCGCGACGTCCCGCTCGACGCCGACCGGGCGGCGATCGAGGCGCTCGCCGAGGTGCACGGCCGCGTCCTGGGCGCGGGCACGGACGAGGTCGAGGCGGCGGTCGCGCCGGTCGAGGGGCTCCTCGGCCATGAGCTGATCGCGCGGGCGCGCGCCGCCGAGCGCGTGCTTCGCGAGCACCCGATCCTGTACGAGACGGATGATGGCACGCTGCTCGACGGGACGATCGATCTGCTGTTCTTCGCGGCTGGCCGCTGGACGGTCGTCGACTTCAAGACCAACGCCGACGTCCGGGCGCGGCGGGATCAGTATCACCGGCAGATGGCCTGGTATGCGTTCGCGCTGGAGCGGATCACCGAGCAGCCGGTGCACGCGATCCTGCTCGGGATCTAACCGACCTGCGCGCTGACGAAGCTGTCGCGGAACAGGTACCCCTGCACGTAGTCGACGCCGAGCGTCTTGGCGATGCTGAGGTGCCGCCGGCTCTCGACGCCTTCGAGGACGATCGCGATACCGCGTGCCTTGGCGAACTGGACCAGCCCGGCGATCAGCGCCCGGTAGGCGGGATCCTTCTCCAGGCGCACGAACCAGCGGCGATCGAGCTTCACGTAGTCGCAGTTCTCCAGCAGGTCGAACGAGAAGAGGTTCCGCGAGCCGCCGACATCGTCGAGCGCGACCTTGATCCCGTGCTCGGCCAGCGTGGCGGTGAAGCGCTGGATGTTGTCCAGGTTGGTGATGGTCGTGTTCTCGATGATCTCGACGATCAGATCCGATTGCCCGCCGAACGAGGTGAGCCAGTGGTCCAGCTGATAGGGCTCTTCGCACACATGAGGATCGAGGTTGAGGAAGAGGTGACCGTGCTTCGGCCGGTGCTCCATCTGGAACGTCTTCGAGCGGGACTCGAGGAAGAAGAACAGCGTGCGATCGTCATGCAGCGAGTCGAAGACCTCGTTCGGGGCGAACGTCTTGCCGTCGAGGACGAAGCGCGCGAGCGATTCGTATCCCCATACTTTTTCTTGTTCCGTATCGACGATCGGCTGGTATTCGCAGGCGAGGCGCCGGCTCTCGAGCACGCGAACGATCTTCGCCTTGAGCGGCGTCTCGACCGCGACGGCGGGAAAATTGGAGTCGATCGCCACCACCCGCCGCATCTTGCGCATCTTAGGAACCACCGCACGGCTCCTCAACGTAGGTCATCCACGTTCATGCGCCTCTCAGGCGATCGCCTCTCCACACCGCCAGCAGATCTCGAAGTGTCGCGGGTTCTCCTCGCCGCATCCGCGGCACAGGGAAACCGCGCCCGCGTCCGCGTCGAGGGAGAGTCGACCCGCCTCGCCATCGACCTCCGCGAGCGAGAGCGCGCCGTCGGCATCGCTGCTCGAGCGCAGCATCGCCAGCACCTCCTCGACCACCTCCAGGCACTCGGGCTGGACCCAGACCTCGGGCTGCTCCAAGCCGTACGGCGAGAAGGTGTCGTTCCTGACCATGGCGACCACCCCGTGCTGCTCGAGCACGGACCGGACGAAGTGGGCCTCGAACGCGGTCGGTGCCGTGAAGACCTTGATCACCGACACCACACATCGACCGCCCTGCAGCGCCTGGCAAGCGTGGGTGTTGCACCCCCCCGCCAACGACTGTAGGACCGCCGGATGTCCTCGCTGGTGCTCGGAATTGCCGGCGGCACCGGGTCCGGAAAGACGACGATCGCCAACAAGATCGTCGAGGCGATCGGCGGGCGCGCCCTCTCGATCGATCACGACGCCTACTACCACGACCTCTCGCACCTGCCCCTCGAGGAGCGGCAACAGGTGAACTTCGATCATCCGGACGCGCTCGACAACGACCTCTTCATCCAGCACCTGGGTGAGCTGCGCGCAGGACGTGCCATCCAGAAGCCCACCTACGACTTCCGGACGCACGTGCGAACTGCGGAGACCACCCGCGTCGATCCGGTACCCGTGATCGTGGTGGAGGGGATCCTGACCCTCGCGATCGCCGAGCTCCGGGCGATGTTCGACATCAAGGTGTTCGTCGACACCGCCGCGGACATCCGGCTGATGCGCCGGATCCGGCGCGACCTCGAGCACCGGGGACGCGCCTTCGCGGACGTGCGAGAGCAGTACTACCGCACGGTCCGTCCGATGCACCTGGCGTTCGTCGAGCCGTCCAAGACCTCGGCCGACGTGATCATCCCCGAGGGCGGCAACAACGCCATTGCGATCGAGATCCTGGTGGGTCGCATCCGCCACTTCTTGCACGAGCGGGGGAGTTGATACTCTCGCGCGGTGTTCGACGCACGCTACGACCCGGGCGAGGTGATCGGAAAGGGCGGCATGGGGGAGGTCCTCCTCTGCCGCGATCGGGAGCTGGGGCGCCAGGTCGCCGTCAAGGTCGCGCAGGTGAGCAGCCCGCTGGCGCGCGAGATGTTCCTGCGCGAGGCCCGCATTCAGGGCCAGCTCGAGCACCCGGCGATCGTCCCGGTGTACGACCTGGGCAGCATGCCCGACGGACAACCGTACTTCGCGATGAAGCGAATCCTCGGCACCTCGCTCAAGGACATCGTCGCGCGTCTCGACGAGGGCGAGCAGGCGACCGAAAAGAAATACTCGCGCACCAAGCTTCTCAGCGCCTTCGTCAGCATCTGTCTCGCCATCGACTTCGCGCACTCTCGAAACGTGATCCACCGCGACCTCAAGCCGGCCAACATCATGCTCGGGGAGTTCGGCGAGGTGTACGTCCTCGACTGGGGCATCGCGAAGCTGCTTGGCGACTCGGAGCCGAGCGGAGAGCCTCCCATCGATCGCGATTCCGACGCTGGGCAGACGACCGACGGTGGCGTCTTCGGCACGCCGGGCTACATGGCGCCGGAGCAGCTCGCCGGAGTTCGTGACGCGATCTCGGTTCGCACCGACGTCTATGCGCTGGGAGCGATCATGTTCGAGATCCTGACGCTGGAGCCGATGCATGCGCAGCGCGCCACGCTCACGGCACCGGACCTCGCAATCCCGCCCGAGCTCGCCGCCATCTGCGAGCGCGCGACGGCGAAGGAGCCGAGCGCGCGCTGGTCGTCGGCGAGGGAGATGGCCGACGCCGTCGAGCGCTTCCTGGAGGGCGACCGCGACGTCGAGATGCGGCATCGGGCGGCGCAGGAGCACCTGTCGGCCTCGCGTCGCGCGCTGGTCCGTGCGCGCGACCCGGCCGTCAACGAGCATGAGGAGCGCGCGGTCGGGCTCAGAGAGGCGGCCCGCGCGATGGCCCTCGACCCCACCAGCAGCGAGCCGACCAAGGCCGTGCTCCAGATTCTTGCTCGAGCCGCCGCAGACGCTGCCGGCCGAGGCGGCCCGTGAGCTAGAGGAGGAGCGGATCGGTGCGCGGCGCGGGAGCGCGCGCCTCGGCATCTACAGCGCGCTGATCGCCTTCGCGCTCTTGAGCTTCACGATGGTGATGGGGGTCCGCGACTGGCGGCTCCTCGGGCTGGCCTACGTCGTCATCGGGCTGGCAGCGGCGGCCGGGCTCCTGGCGGTGACCGGGCGACCGGTGGGCCGCCAGCGCTACCTGGTGCTGATCTGCTGGACTGCGCTGCTCTTGATCCTGACGCGGCTGTTCGGACCGCTGATCATGGTGCCGTCGATCGCCGCCGGGGTGATGGTGCCGATGGTCCTGAACGCCACGGACCGCAGCGTCTACGTGGTGCTGATCGGCTCCGGCGTCCTGGTGGTGGTGCTCGCCCTCGAGCTCGCCGGCGTCATTCCGAGCTCGTATCTGTTCGCGGCCGGTCTGATGTGTGTCCAGCCCCAGCTGGCCGAGCTCCCGCGCTTCCCCACGCTCGCGCTCCTCACGCTCTCACAGCTGGGTGCCATCCTGATCATGTTGAGGATGGTCGTGCAGATCCGCGATCGCCACCTCAACGCAGAGAAGCGGCTCCGGCTCCACGATTGGTACCTGAAGCGATTGATGAGGTGATCACATCGAGAGGCCGCCGTCGACGTCGATCGTGCGGCCGTTGAAGTAATCGCACTCGATGATGAACTTGACCGCGACCCAGATGTCTTCGGGCTCGCCGATGCGGCCCACCGGGATAGCCGCCACCAGCGCGTCGCGCGCCTTCGGGTTCATGCCCTGGGTCATGGGTGTCTCGATCATGCCGGGCGCGATGGCACCGACGCGGATCCCGAAGGCGGCGAACTCGCTGGCCCAGGTCCGGGTGTTGGCGGCGAGGGCCGCCTTGGCCGCGGAATAGTTCGACTGCCCGCGGTTCCCGTAGCGCGCGATCGACGACATGTTGACCAGCACGCCCTTCTGGCTCTTCTGCACCATCTTGGCGACGACGTCGCGCGCCATGAAGGTGGCGCCGGTGAGGTTGACGTCGATGACGGCCTGCCACTGCTCTGCGCTCATCACGACAATCTCGCCCGTGTTCTTGTCCTTCTTCACCAGGAGTCCGTCGCGCAGAATGCCGGCGTTGTTGATGAGGCCGGTCAGCCCGCTCATCTGAGCGAACGCCCAGTCGACGAATCCGTGGACGTCCTGCTCGTTCGATACGTCGAGCCGCCGCACGTGGATCCTGCCGTTGCCCTCGGCGGCGAGCGACTCCAGCCCCGCCTCGTTGACGTCGCCGGCGGCCACCTGGGCGCCCGCCTGGGCAAGCCGGAGCGCGAAGTGACGACCCATGCCCTGGGCGGCGCCGGTCACGACCATCTTGGTGTCCTGGAGCTTCATTGCGCGGAAGAAAAACCGCGCCCGACGTCAACCGTCAAGCTCGGCGATCCGGCGCGTGACCAGGTCTGAGAGCGCCATGATGGTCGCCTGGGGATTCACTGCGCTCGGGCTTGGGAACAAGCTCGCATCCGCCACCCATACGCCCTCGACGCCGGCCAGCCGACCCTGCTCGTCGACGGGTCCCCGGAACGCGCCGCGGCTCATCGGACAGGAGCCGAAGATGTGGTTGGCCGTCAGCGGGAGGTCGCGCGCCTTCACACCGGCGGTCAGGAACGCCTCCGCCTGCTCCTTCTTCACGATCGGCTCGGGCACGCCGCGGATGCCGTGGAGCACCTCGCGGGCGCCGGCGGCCAGGAGGGCCTCGGTCGCCAGCTTGACGCCCTGCATCGCGACCTGCGCCTCCGCGTCCGGGATCCACATCAGCATCTTCGGTCGCGAGCCGCGCAGCGACTTCACGCGGCCGGTGACCTTCGCGCGATAGACGTGGACCAGGAGCGTCGCGAACTTCACGTCGGCGAGCTGCTCGAGGTAGCGCCGGCCGACGTCGCCCCAGCGCACCATGATCAAGCTGGGCGGGGCCCACAGCGACTCGAACTTCATGCCGCGGATGCCGGGGTGGAACGCGCCCCAACCCTGCGTCGCGCCGATCCAGGGATCCATCCGCTCCTGCATGATGCCGGCGACGCCGCCGCCGATGTGCGCGAAGAAGGTGGCGCCGACGGTGCCCCGCGGGTTGAGGCCCGAGTCCTGGAGCAGCACCGGCGTCTGGGCGGCGCCGGCCGAGACGATCACCCGCGGCGCGCGGACCACGAACGCACCCACGCGGCGCCTGCCTTTCGGATCGACGACGCTCCCGGCAACTCCGGCGGCGCGCCCGTGCTCGATCAGGATCCGTTCGACCATCGCGCAGGTGAAGATCTCGAGCGCCGTCCCGCTCGGCGTCGGGGAGGTAGCAGCGATCCATCGACTGCTTGCGTCCGGTCGCGCAGCCGGTGATGCAATCGCCGCAGCCCTCGCAGTCCTTGACCGCGCGTGGGAGTGGTCCGCTGGGGATGCCGGCGAGCGTCAGCGCGTCGCGCACCTTGAGGTTGCGGCGCCCCTGGATGTTCATCGGCGTCACCGTGGTGCTGGTGCGCGCCAACACGCGCTCGTAGGCTGCGTCGAGCGCGTCGCCTTCGAGGAAGTCGAGACCGTTCTCCTTTGCCCACTCGGCCCGGACGTAGTCGGGCAGCTGGAGCATGATCGCCGAGTTGACCACCGTGCTGCCGCCGAGACATCGCCCCTGGAGCGAGGGGATCTGGCCACTGCCACCGATGACGCGGGCGCCCCCCTCCCAGAAGTAGCGCGCCAGAAACTTGGGCGCGTCGCGCGTCATCTCCGACTCGCGCACCTTGGGACCGGCCTCCAGCACCACCGTGCGGAGGCCGCCCTTCGCCAGGTTGGCGGCGGCCACCGCGCCGCCCGCGCCGGAGCCGACGACCACCACGTCCGCCTCGACCTCGAATCCGTCCGCGAGATCGGCGAGCTCGTGCATCATCCGATTTCGACCTGATCCAGCGCGTCCGGAACCACGTTGATGGGGAGCGGATCGTCCGGGTGCGGACATACCGCGAAGCAACCCATGTACGAGAGGACGCCCGGATGGGACAGATAGATCATCGACAGCGCCCCTTTGAGCGACTCGCCCAGGATCTGGAGCGGGAAGAAGCGCGAGGCTCGCCAGCCACGCACCAGCGCCTCCCGCCGTTCGATCGGCGCACGGGAGAAGCGACGGCCGATCAGCAGGATCGAGCCGAGCTCGACCGCGATGAACATCAGCGTGACCAATCGGCGCGGGCGGTCCTCGAGCTCCTCCATCCACTCGAGCGTTCGGTCGACCATCGAGGCCTCGCTCCAGCTGGGCGCGCCCAGATCGTTCTCGGGAAAGATGGCCTCGCTGGCGGAACGGATGCCGTCGATCGCGCGCCGCATCCAGAAGCCCTGTCCCATCGCCACGATGGCAGTTTAGAGGCCGGTTTCCTTCCGCGAAAGAGTTCGGCTCGATATTCTCCTCCGTCCATGGTGGCGGTGTCTTCGAAGGATCACTCCGGCGCGCAGACCGAGCGTGTGCGCTGTCCGAGTCGAATCGACAGTGTCGTGGTTTATGCGCGCGGCGCCGTGGTCACTCGTCGGGTCGAGATACGAGACCTGCCGGCGACCGCGATCGATCTGATCGTCGACGCGATCACCCCGCTCGCCGAGCCCGGCAGCTTCCGTGTGGAGGTCGAAGGGGATCGCGAGGTGCTCGGCGTCGTCACCGAGCTCGAGATCCCCGAAGACGAGCGGAGCGAAGGGGAGCTCACCCGCGAGATCACCGCCGCCACCCGCGAGATCGCCCGGCTGGTGGCCGAGCGCGCCCGCCTCGACGCGCGGCGGCGGTCGGTCGCCTCCGCCCAGCCCGAGGCGCGCCTGACGAAGAAGAAGGGGTTCGAGGATCCCGGCGCCCGTGCGCGCAACCTGGTGTCAGCGCAGGCGCTGCTCACGGAGATCGAGCGCGCGCTGGACGAGTCGATCGTGGCGATCGATCGCACGCTCATCGAGCAGCGGAAGGGACTGCGCAAGCTGGAGATCGAGGCGGCCCAGCGAGAGGGGCGCGCGGTCGCGAGGAAGCACCACCCGGAGCTGCGCGCGGTCATCCGCCTCGCCGCCCAGGACGCGCCCGTGCAGGCGCTCCTGTTGTCCTACGGGGTCGCGGAGGCGCGCTGGTGGCCGACGTACGCGGTCCATCTCACCGACGGTGCCCGTCGCGCCGAGCTCTTCGTCGAGGCGCTGGTGGCGCAGGCGACCTTCGAGGACTGGAAGGACGTCTCGCTGGCGCTCAGCACCGCCGACAAGATCCGAGACGTTCGACTGCCCGAGCTGAGCTCCCTCCGGCTGGGTCGTGCCCAGGAGCCGAAGAAGAGAGGCTTCCGCGAGCCGCCTTCGGATCTGGATCAGCTCTTCGCGGCCTACGACGACGCGATCGCGGGCACCGAGCGGAAACCGGCGCCGATCCCGCCGGCGTTGCGCCAGCTCCAGGCGTTCAAGCAGGAGCTCCTGGAGGACGGGAACCTCGAGGCGGGCGACGAGGCGCACGGGTCCTTCAGCGAGGAGATCACGGGCGTGGGCTGGGCGAACGAGCTGCAGGTGCGGGATTGATTGGGCGTGACCACCCGCGCGGGGATGGTCTCCGCGAGGTCGCGCACCATGTCGGCGAGGCCCTCGCCGCCCCCTCCGCCGATGGTGGCGGCCCAGATGGGGGCGATGCCGGCCGGCGCGCCCATGGCCAGCCGGGCGCCCATGCGGGCGGCAGGTCCGGGGGCGGTCCTCGGCGACGTGCTGGAGGCTGCAGCCGACGGGATCGCCGCGTTCGGGGAAGGCGCCGTCCGTGCATTCAAGGCCGTCGGGCCCAGCGAGATCGAGCCGGCCGACGCGTGGCTCGACTTCGACTCGCTGCGGCTGAGCGCCTTCAGCGTCGAGGCGAGCGGCTCGGCGCGCGGCCGGCTGGTCCGAACCCAGCGCTTCGAGCTAGTGGCCGAGCTCCGCCGGCAGGTGCAGCTGGTCGACCTCACCGCGGACCGGCCGGGCGGCGCGTCGGGGCCCCGCGGCCTGCGAGATCCGCTGGTCAGCCGCGGCGAGTTCGATCACCGGTACGACGCCGACAGCACCGCGGAGGTCGCCGCCGACGGACGGCCCCACCGGGTCTCGCTGCTCCGCGCGAGCGCGCCCGCGAAGCCCCGCTTCGTCACGGTGCCGCGCTCCGTCGCAGACGTGTTTCGCGAGGTCGAGCTCACCAATCCGATCGACGCGCCGCTCTTGCACGGGCCGATCGACGTCATGCTCGACGGAGCTCTGCTCACCACGACCGCACTCGAGGAGCCAGTGGATCGCGGAGGCAGCTTCGCGGTCGGCTTGGGCGTCGAGGAGCGGGTGCGCGTGGCGAGAAACGCGCGCGTCCGTGAGACCACGGTGGGGATGCTGTCGTCGAGCACTGCGGTCGATCATCAGGTCACCATCGACCTGGCCTCGGGTCTCGGCCATCCTATCGCGGTCGAGGTGATGGAGCGCGTCCCCGTCACCGACGACAAGAACGTAAAGATCGAGCTGATCGAATCGACGCCGCCGGCCGAGAAGTACGATCAGAAGGAGCGCGGGCGTCCCATCGACGGAGGCCTCAAGTGGAAGATCGCGCTCGACCCGGGAGGGAAGCGAACGGTCTCGTACACGTACCGCATCGAGCTCTCCGCGAAGTCCGAGATCCAGGGAGGCAACCGCCGTGAATGACACCGTACGGATCCGCGCGCCCAAGGCGGTGCCGAGCCGCGCCTCGATGGTGCGACTGTACGAGGACCGCGCCGAGGTGGTCCGCTCGGCCTCGATCGAGGTCTCCCAGGGGAGCCAGTGGATCGCGATCTCCGGCGTCACGGCGGTCATCGACGATCGAAGCGTGCAGGCCGAGATCCGCGCCGACGGCGTCCGCGTGATCGGGGCCCGCGTTCTCCGCCGCGTCCGCGATCCCGGCGACCTCGACGTGAGCGACGCGGAGGCCCTCGAGCATCGGACCGACGCGCTCCTCGATCGACACCACGCCGCCGAGCGCGCCGGTCTCCGCGCCGAGTCGGCGCTGGCGCGCAGCGAAGAGGCGATCGCGGGCTGGCTCTCGGGGATTCTCGCGGGTGCCGGAGCTGAGCGACGACGCCGTGCGCACCCGCTGGGTCGAGGCGTACCAGGCGTTGATCACCGCCGACGACGCGCACCTGGCCGACAACCTGAAGGCGAGCGAAGAAGAGCAGGACGTCGGCGAGACCGCAGCGGCGCTCATCGACAAGCTGAACCGTCTCAGGACCGAGGTGCCCCAGATTGACGCGGTGATCGAGGTCCAGCTCCACGCCGACCACGCCTGTCCCGCAGAGCTTCAGGTGAAGTATCGAACGCCCTGCGCCGCCTGGCGGCCCGAGCACCTGGCGCGCCTCTCGCCCGTGGCGAAGGGACCGTCGCGCATCGACCTCACCACCTACGCGACGGTCTGGCAGTCGACCGGCGAGGACTGGGCCGACGTCCAGGTCGAGTTCTCGACCGCGCGTCCGGCCCGCATCGCCTCTGCGCCGCTGCTCGAAGAGGACCGCATCCACGCCCGCAAGAAGACCGAGGAGGAGCGGCGCACCATCACGGTGGAGCAGCGGGAGCAGGAGATCCAGGTGGCCGGGATTGGCGACCGAGCCCGGGCCGTCGACGAGATGCCCGGCGTCGACGATGGCGGTGAGCCGCTCACCTATCGGTCCGCCGGTCGGGTGTCGCTCCCCTCGAACGGGCGGCCCTACCGGGTCGAGATTGGTCGCGCCGCGCTCGAGGCCTCGGCCGGTCGGGTCTTGGTGGCGGAGAAGACGCCGGTCGCGCATTGGCGGGCCACCTCGACACTGACCGCGCCAGGCCCGTTGCTTGCTGGTCCGGTCCGGATCATCCGAAACCGAAGCATGATGGGGCGAGGCAAGACGGACTTCGTCGGGCGCGGAGAAGCGTTCGAGCTCGGATTCGGGCCCGACGACTCGATCCGCGCGCGAAGGAAGCTGACCGAGAAGCGCGATCGAACGCCGCTGATCGGCACGCAGAAGATCGATCGCGAGGTCCGTCTCTTTCTCTCCAACCTCTCGGGCGAGACGAAGGAGGTTACGGTTCTGGAGCGCATCCCCGTCAGTGAGATCGAGGAGATAGAGATCGCGCTGATCGAGGGCGGCCCCGAATGGAGCCACGACCGTCGCGATGGCTTTCTGCGTCGCAAGGTGATGCTGGGCGCCCGCGAGACCAAGGAGATCAAGTACTCCTACGAGATCCGCGCCAAGTCGAACGTCGAGCTGCCGTTCTGATATAGAAGGGGCAGGATGTCCGACCACGAGAAGCTGGGGATCCACGAGGCCTCGACGGTCATCGAGGCCAAGCGCCCGCCCTCCGCCACGGCGGAGCGCGCGACCACCGACGCGCTCCCATCGATCGCCGTTCCTCCGCACGCAGGGAAGGTCCTCGAGGGCTCCGGCCCCGACACCGCGCGCGACGAGGACACAGCCCCGCGCATCGGCGAGTACGCGTTGATCGCCCGCTTTCCCTCCAGCGCCACCGCCGAGGTCTTCCTCGGTTACAAGGTCACGAACTTCGGCTTCATCCGGCGCGCGGTGGTCAAGTGGACCGACCGCAATCGGACGGACTACGACAAGGTGCGCGAGACGCTGTTGGACGAGGGGCGCGCCATCTCCTTCGTCGATCACCCGAACATCGTCACCATCCTGGACATGGGCGACGACGCCAACGGCACCTACATTGCGCTCGAGTACGTGTCGGGTACCGACCTGCGCCGCGTGATGTCCGAGCTCACCGAGCGCAAGGATCAGATGCCGTACCAGCACGCGTGTTTCCTCAGCTGCGAGCTGTTGCGCGGGCTCCAGCACATGCACCTGGCCAGCGGCGCCGATCAGCGACCGCTCAACATCGTGCATCGGGACGTCAACCCCTCCAACGTGCTGATCTCCGAGGACGGCCACGTCAAGCTGACCGACTTCGGGACCGTGCTGATGCAAGGCCGCCTGCAGGGGACGACCGCGCCCGGGATGGTCAAGGGCAAGGTTCGCTATCTGGCACCGGAGTACATCGCCGATCAGATCTGCTCGCACCGCGTCGACGTCTACAGCGTCGGCGTGATGCTCTTCGAGATGCTCACCGGGCAGCCGGCGTTCGTCACCAACAACGCGACCAGCAGCATGATGTTGATCGTTCGCGACGGCCTCCCGGTTCGGGAGCTCAAGAGCTTCAACGTTCCGAAGCACCTGATCGACATCGTCGCCAAGGCCACCAGCAAGCGGCCGCAGGACCGCTTCCATGCGGCCTCGGAGATGTGCGACGCGATCGAGGACTGGATGGCCACGGACGGACAGTTCGTCAGCCCCTCGAGGTTCTCAGCCTATCTCCACGCGCACGGTCTGTTCGTGTGAGGCCGTGCGGCCGCCTCACGGTCGCAGCACCTCGAACATCGCCTTCTTCCCCCTCAGCTCGAAGTAGAGCCCCATGCCGTAGGACGTCTTGCCGTCCAGCATCGGCCAGGGATCGGGGTTGGCGGTCCCGGCGTTCACATACAGCGTGGTGAAGAGCTTCTTCGGCCTCCGGACCTTCTTGCCGCTGAGGTCGGTCCCACGGCCGCCCGCCTCCAGGATGTGGCCGAAGATCCCGAAGCTGGTGTTCGTTCGCTTCAAGAGATCCGTGATCTGGGGATCGCCGACGTTGCCGGCATCCGTCGCCAGGTCGAGCGCCTTCTTGCCGCTCTGCTTGGGAGGGCCGTGAGAGATCAGGATCTTGGGCCCCTTGGCCTCGTCCATCATGTGCTTCAGCTCGAGCAGGTCGTCCTCGTCGTAGTGCGCCGCACCGCCCGTATGGACGAAGCGGCGGTCGTAGTACCCGGGGAGCGTGAAGAGCACGGCGCTGTCGAGCTCGATCTGGCGGACCCAGTTGCCGTTGATGAAGTTGGGATGCTTGGCGAACACGATCTCGGCGGCGTGATTGAACTGCCCGCACGACTCCGTGTTGCCGACATGCGCGATCACCAGGACATCGGCGGCAGCCAGCGCCGGCAGCAGCGCGTCCTCCATGTTGAACTCCTTGCTGCCGACGTCGCCGTTGACCACGAGCACGTCCATCCGGCGCTTCTCGAGCTGTCTGATCAGCTTCTTGATCGCCGACAGGGTCTCCTCGCGCTCGTCCTTGGTCGCGGAGATGACACCGATCCGCAGCGTGTGGCCGCGCCCGTGATCCAGCTGCACCAGACGGTGGCCGAGGAGCTGGTATTTGTGCCTGCCGGCCGAGATCTCGATCGGCTCCGCGAGCTTACCTGGGCTCCCGACGCACTCGCCGTTGCGCGCCTCTGCGAACTTCGCCCAGCTCGCATAGGTGGGGGTCTCGGAGGTGAGGAGCAGGAGGATCAACGCCGCGTGCACCGCGGCAACCTAGCCTACGCCCTCGCCTCGGTCGATCCTCGCGTGAGGCGAGCCAGGAGCCCGGCGAGCCCGGGGATCGCACCGATCCAGCGGATCGCCCGATCCGCCCGAACCGGATCCAGCAGCAGATCCTGGAGCCCCCGCGCGATCCGCATCCGCGGCTCGAAGGCCAGCCGCCAGCGGAGATCCCATCGCCGAGCCAGCGTCTCCAGCTGACCGGGGCTGGGACGGTCGTCGAGGGATCTCATCGTCTCGGCGAGGAGCGCGGCGGAGTCGAGCGCCATCGCCTGACCGTCGCCGGCCAAGGGCGCGATCATGCCGGCGGCGTCCCCGACGAAGAGCACCCCGTCCTTGGCCCGCTCCTTGAGCGAGAACGGGATCTCGGCCACCGCCTGGATCACGTCGTCCGACGGCACCAGGGACTCGAGCCGCTCGGCGAGGTGCGCGTTGGCAGCGATGAGCGCGCGCCGGACGGACTCCCACTCCGTGTCGGGCATCCGGTCGAGGAACCGGCGCTCGAGCAGCATGCAGACGTTGACCTCGCCGGTCTCGACGAAGCTCATCCCACAGTAGCCGCCGTCGAGCGTGTGGATCTCGACCGTCTCCGCCAGCGCCTTCACGAGCGCCTCGCCGCCTGGACCCCGGGCGGCGCGGTGGTGCCGCTTGAACGCGACGTACGGGTGTCGCTGTTCCGTGAAGCGGCGGGAGAGCGCCCGATCGATCCGCGCCCTCCGCCCGTAGGCGCCGACGACGATGCGCGCCTCGATCGTCTCCAGCGATCGAGCTCGATCGCGCGCGACCTCGATCTCGAAGCGTCCCTCCGTCGGGACGATCGCCCTCACCTCCGCATGCTCGACCGTCTCGGCGCCGCGGGCGGCAGCGTGCTCGAAGAGCAGCCGATCGAGCGCGGCCCGCGTGACCCCGAGCGCCGGCGCCGGAAGGTCGAGCGACAGAGAGGCTCCCGAGGGCGCGGTGAAGCGCGCACGGCGGATCGGTACCGCGCCCGAGGCCACGATTCGATCCAGGCAACCCAGCTTGCGCAGGGTGGCTTGCGACTCCGACGACAGAAACTCTCCGCAGAGCTTGTCCCGGGGGAACGTGTCGCGCTCCAGGAGCAGCACGTCGCGCCCCGCGCCCGCGAGGAGGGCCGCGAGCGCAGAGCCCGCCGGACCGCCACCGACGATCACCACCTCGCGCTCGGCTCGGGTCACGCCGGTTCTACTTCCAGCGTGACCCCCTCGATCGTCAATCCCGGGCCGAAGCCGAGCGCCAGCACGTGACCGGCGCGCTGGTTCCTGCGGAGCTCGCGCTCGAGCACGAAGAGGATTGTCGCCGACGACATGTTTCCCAGCTCCCGCAATACTTCGAACGCCGACAGGAGCGCCGCCTCCGGTACCCGCAGGCCCCGGGCGACCGCCTCCAGGATGCGCCGGCCGCCGGGATGGATCGCATATCCGACGACCGCCTCCCGGTCGCCCACACCGGACGACTCGAGCAGATGCCGCACGAACGGCTCGACGCCCTCCTCGAGGTGCTGGGGGATGTCGGCGCCCAGCGTCATCACGAAGCCGTGGTCGCCGATCTCCCAGCGCATCCGATCGAGGGTGTCGCGCGCCACCTGCGAGGCCGTACCGCAGACGGTGGCGAGCCCGCTCCCATCCTTCGGGTCGCGGCGGTAGACCGCTGCCGACGCGCCGTCGCCGAAGAGGCTGTTCGCGATCAGCATCTTCATGTTGGGCTCCCGCTGGAGGTGCAGCGAGCAGAGCTCCACGGAGACATGGAGGACGGTCGCGCCCGGATCCGCGCGCACGATCTGGTCGGCCGTGCGGATCGCGTTGAGGCCCGCGTAGCACCCCATGAACCCGATGACGGTACGCTGGACCCGGTCGGACATGCCGAGCGCGAGGCCGAGCTCGATGTCGGGCCCGGGCGCGAAGAAGCCGGTGCAGGTGCTGATCACGAGGTGCGTGATCTGGCTCGGCGTCACCGCGGAGGCCGCCAGCGCCCGCGTGGCGGCCTCGACCGCCAGCGGCACGGACTCGCGCCGATAGGCAGCCATGCGCGCCGCCGTGGTGGGGAACGGATCGAGGGACCAGCGCGGCGGATAGAAGCGGAAGCTCTCGGGATCCGACGCGCCGTAGTCGGCGAGCACGCTGTGGCGGGCCTCGATGCCCGAGCCCTCGGCGATCGACTCGATCCTGCGGAGGAACCCGCTCGGCGTCTCCGGTTGCGCGGCCGCCACGTTCCGCAGAAAGCGCGCGATCGTCTGCTGCGACGACCGGTGGCGAGGGACCGCCGTTCCGATCCCGAGCAGTCGCGTGCGATGGGCCGACGAGCCGATCCTGCGATCAGAGGGAGCGGTGGCCCGATCAGGCAAGCCCTTTGTCGCTTCGGGGCGATCCGCTACGCTGAAAGGGATGGGGAGCGAGGGTCTCCGACTCATGCTGTTCGATCGGACGTGCCGCGGCCGCGGTCCCCTGCCCGGCCTGACCACCCTCTGGCGCGCCGGCGCCTGGCTCTACGGCCGCCTCGGTCGCCTCGATGCATGGCGAGGTGCGACGACCTGGGCGGAGGGCCTCGAGTGGCTCGCCACCCACGCGCCCGATCGTCCCATCGCCGAGATCCAGTACTGGGGCCACGGCAACTGGGGCACCCTCCTCATGGATCGACAGCGCCTCGACGTGGCCGCGCTCGACCCCGACCACGCGCTGCAACCCTGGCTCGCCCGCGTGCGCGACCGCCTGCTCCCCGGCGCCCGCTCGCTCCTCTGGTTCCGAACCTGCGAGACCTTCGGGAGGTCCGAGGGTCACCGGTTCGCCCGCGCGTTCGCAGACTTCTTTCAGGCGCGCGTCGCCGGCCACACGTACGTGATCGCCTGGGCACAGAGCGGGCTGCACACGCTCGGTCCCGGAGAGAGCCCGCAATGGCCGATCGGTGAGGGCCTCGGCCGCAACCCGAAGCGCGCGCTCTGGTCGGGATTCACCAAACCGAACACAATCTCGTTCCTCCACGGCTCGATCCCGCGGGGGTTCTAACTTGGAGCGTGTAGCGCGTAGCGCTACCGCGAGCCCGGTCCGGGTCCCGGTCCCGGTCCCGGTCCCGATGGCGATCATGCAGCCCGGCGTGCGTTCATCGACTTGATGAGGCGCGTGAGCAGCTCGACAACGCGCTTGAGCTTGGCTCTGGCGGCTTGGACCTTCTGCTCGTTGGCGAGTCGGCGCCTCGAGCAGGTGTGGAGTGAGGCGGCGCTTTCGGTGCCAGAGCGAAGTGCCATCCGGTAGAAGCGAGCCTTCTCAGGTGGATTGAACTCTCCGGCGCCCTCGGCGGTGTTGTTCACGATGGAATCGGATGCCCGCCGAAGCTGATCGCGGACGTGAGCGTGACCGGGTTGCAGTTCTTGTGCGATCTCTTCAGCGATGTCGGCCTACCCGACGGCGAGCTGGTAGGCCTCGAGCTTCTCGTGATCGAAAGTGACCATGCAAGCTAGCTTGCGGTAGCTCGTCCACTTTGACCAGCAGAAGGTCTTGGAGGTCGTTTCGTCGGAACAGGATGCCGCCAGGGCTCGCGCGGAGAAATTGCGCAGGCAAGCCGAAGAGCAGCAGAGCAAAGCGGATGATGATCTTGTGGATCGGGTGGAGCAGAAGCGAGCGAGAACTCGAGCCGAGAAGGCAAGAGCGCAGGCTGACCAGCTCGAACCATCCCCAGACCCAACTGAACGAAATGATGGATGGCCGCATCATCGCGTTCCTGCAAATGTGGACGGCACACCGAGGCCCCACGCTCAGAGGAACTTCACCGACTCAGACAGCAGGATCATGTTGAAGGAGGGAGCGTACCTCCAGGCCTACAATGCCCAAGTTGTCGTAGATGAGCACGCTCAGGTGATTGTCGCCGAAGGGGTCAGCAACCAGGCACCTGATCAGCAACACCTCGTCCCGATGCTCCGTGATGTGTTCGGCAACTGCGGCGATGCTCCGCGGAAGATGACGGCAGACAACGGCTATCTGAGCGCGACCAACATCGAATTCTGCGACAACAATCAGATCGATGCCCACATCGCTGTTGGACGCGAACAGAACCAAGACGCGTCGACTCCGTCCTCATCAGCTTCGGAGCCCACACCTGCCTCGCTCGCTCGCAAGCGAATGCGAGACAAGTTGCAAACGCGCGACGGCAAGGCGGTCTACGCCCGCAGGAAGAGTATCGTCGAACCGGCGCTCGGACAGATCAAAGCGGCACGAGGATTCCGCCGGTTCTCGCTCCGCTCCTTCTTCAAGGTACGAGCCGAGGGGACGCTCGTCTGCCTCACCCACAACCTGCTCAAGCTCTACCGATCGAAGCTCGCGACCGTCGCGAGCGTCTGACTCAAGGCAGCCATCTTCAGATCGGGATCGGGACCCGGACCGGGACCGGGACCCGGACCGGGGTCGCGTGAGCGCTTACGCGCTACACGCTCCTAGGACCCGTTGCGCGAGAGAACGCCGCCCACCTTCGGTTGGTTCGCCTGGAGCATCGCGGCCGCGAGCCGCCCGCGGATGCCCAGCAGGCCCTCGACGTGGGAGGGACCGAAGCTGGTGTACAGGTAGGTGAACCAGGCGGCCGCCACGACCAGGAGCACCGCCGCCAGGCGGCTCTTGAGACACGGATTGCCGAGCCGTTTTCGCTGCCAGGCGACCAGGAAGATCCCGATGAGCGGGAGCAGCATCGCGAGGATCATGTCGCGCGTCATGCAGAAGTACCGAATCGACAGCTCTTGCTGGACCAGCGGAAGAACCTCGGAGTCGAGCTTGGCCAGCTGCTCGCCGAGCGTCGGTGGGGCGCAGCGGCCGTCGCAGGGCGACAGCTCGAGGTCGGCGAGGACGCCGGGGTGGTCGGAGAGCGGGATGGTGGTTCCGCCAAGGTCGACCGGCTCGGTGAGGACGCGTCGGACCGAGACGACGTCCGCCCGGATCGAGTCGCCGTCGCGGAAGAGGATCTGATCGATGTTCGCCTCGGGATCGGTCGGGACGAGATCTGCGCGGGCTCGAAGCAACCGGGCAGGGAGGCCGTCGTGCGGCGAATTGATGTCGCCGGCGAAGATCAGCGGATCATCGCGATCGTCGAGCTGATCCGCCGCTTCCAGCGCCTGGCTCATCTGGACGAACAGATAGTCCTGGCAGTGATACGTGGCCTGTAGATGCGTGGCGCCGAAGCCGACCGTCCCCATCGGCGTATCGATCTTCACCTGGGCCACGCCTTTGCCCGACATGTAATCGACGTGCCAGAGCAGGTGCGGCCGGCGTCCCTGCGAGTAGCGCTTGAACCGAAAGTCGTGCAGCGGGTAGCGCGAGGCGATCAGCAGGCCGTTCTGCTCGGGCCAGGCGGGCGAGTGGCGCTCGATGTATGTCAACCCAGCTTGCACGAGGCCATCGGCGAGCGTCTTGGCGTCCTCTTCCTCCCAGACCTCCTCGAGCGCCACCACGTCGGGCTCGAGCGCAGCGATCGCGGACGGGATGCGCGCCATCCGCTCCGACCGAAGGGGTGTAATCACGGGTACGCCCCAGACGTTGTACGTCAAGACGCGCAGGCGGAGCCGATCGCCGTCGGCGGCCGAGGCCCGGGTTGCGGGGAAGATCGCAAGCAGCGCAGTGAGGCTCAGAATCCTTCGGAGCATCGTCGTCGAGATCTTCATCGTGAACGAAGTGGGAGCCCGTGTGCAAACCCACACGGCCCTTCATCGGGTCGACGCTTCGATTCGGATCGCCACGTTGGTTGAGATTGAGTATGGCATCGCGGTGCTCCCGCTGGTCCTGGCTGCGCTCACCGCCACCGCGGCGCCGGCCGGACGGGTGGTCCTGATCAGCATCGACGGGCTCCGCGCTGACGCCATCGAACGCCTGGGCGCCGCCCGAACGCCGGCCCTCCACCGGTTGCTCCGCGAGGGCGCGGCCACCCTCAACGCGCGGAGCGATCCGACCTGGACGTACACCATGCCGAATCACGTGTGCATGGTGACCGGCCGGCTCGCCGCCGGCGCGGACGGCCACGGGTACCAGGAGAACACCTTCGAAGGCATATCGATCCACCAGGCGAAGCACCGCTATGTGGCGAGTGTGTTCGACGTCGTCCACGACGGCGGCTATCGGACGGCGATGGTCTCCTCCAAGCCGAAGTTCGCGCTCTTCAGCACCTCCTACGCGAAGAAGATCGATCAGGCCACGATCACGGAGTACGACGACGCGCGCTCGATCGAGGCGGCGCTCTCGCTCCTGGGCATCACCACGCCACCTCGGTTCATCTTTCTCCACCTGGCGGGCACTGACCTGGTCGGGCACAGCGATGGCTTCGACGTCTCGAAGGGCTCGAGGTACCTCGACGAGGTCGAGCGCCAGGACGGCTGGGTCGGACGGATCCTTTTCGCGATCGGTGCCCGCGGTTCGCTGACCGAGACCACCGCGATCATCCTGACGTCGGATCACGGCGGGGATGGGCCGAGCCACGGCGACCCCGATCGGTTGCTCGACTATCGCGTGCCGCTCCTCGTCTGGGGCGCCGGGGCGAAGGCGGGCGCCGACCTGTACGCCCTGAACCCGGAGCGCGCCGATCCGGGCGACGAGAAGGCGGGCGCGCGGCCGCCGATCCGAAACTGCGATGCGGGCAACCTGGCGCTCTCGCTCCTCCACCTCCCCCCGATCCCGGGCTCGATGATCGACGCGTCGCAGGATCTGAGCTGGCGCTAGGAGCGTGTAGCGCGTAAGCGCTCACGCGACCCCGGTCCGGGTCCCGGTCCCGGTCCGGGTCCCGATCTGAAGATGGCTGCCTTGAGTCAGACGCTCACGACGGTCGCGAGCTTCGATCGGTAGGTGAAGTGGGGATGACTTTCTCCAGCCAGCACCCGGAATGGAATGTCTTCGTAGGTCGCCCGCGCGATCCTCCGCGACGAATAGATGCCGGTGCAGTAGGCGTACAGAAGCAGCGCGATCATCATTCGAGGCGAGTACGGTCGCTCGCCTCGCGGGTCCTTGGACTGGATCGAGATCTCGATCGCGCTCAGCTCTACCCCATCGACGACGTCCAAGACGAAGTACGCGAGATGATTTTCTGGGAGCCACTCGAGAGGGGACGGCGGGAGCAAGAACGATTGTCTCGGAGTCCAAGAACGGTATTGCTTCGCCACGAAACCATGGGATCAAGTCCAGGCGTCGGAGTCGATCCGCCCAACGATCGATTCCAGACGAAACGACCTCCAAGAACTTCGCTGGTCAAAGTGGACGAGCTACCGCAAGCTAGCTTGCAGGGTCACTTTCGATCACGAGAAGCTCGAGGTCTACCAGCTCGCCGTCGAGTATGCCGACATCGCTGAAGAGATCGCACAAGAACTGCAACCCGGTCACGCTCACGTCCGCGATCAGCTTCGGCGGGCATCCGATTCCATCGTGAACAACACCGCCGAGGGCGCCGGAGAGTTCAATCCACCTGAGAAGGCTCGCTTCTACCGGATGGCACTTCGCTCTGGCACCGAAAGCGCCGCCTCACTCCACACCTGCTCGAGGCGCCGACTCGCCAACGAGCAGAAGGTCCAAGCCGCCAGAGCCAAGCTCAAGCGCGTTGTCGAGATGCTCACGCGACTTGATGAGGCCGATGAACGCACGCCGGGCTGCATGATCGCCATCGGGACCGGGACCCGGACCGGGACCCGGACCGGGCTCGCGGTAGCGCTACGCGCTACACGCTCCTAGTGCGCCTCGCCCGGCTTGCACCGCTCCTGCTCGCCGGCTGCGTGCGCTACTCGCTACCGCCACGCCCGGTTCGACGGCGTCGTCCCCTACCACCAGGGAGCGGCGGGCCGCCCACGACGCGTCACGCTGTTCTCGGGCCATCGCAGTCCTCTATCTCCCCTGGCTGCTCGATCTCACCACCGAGCACTTCCGACAGCGGCTCTGCTTCCGCGAATGACCGAAATGATCGATGCTCGCCCGCGTGTCGACCGTTCGTGAGGCCGGCTCGGAGGAGCTGGCAACCTGCCTTGCAATTCGACGTGAGGTCTTCATCGAGGGCCAGGCCGTGCCCGAGGCCGACGACGTCGACGGCCTCGATCCCCACTGCACGCACTGGCTCGCCCTCGTCGACGGCGCGCCCGCAGGCACCGCACGCCTCCGCATCACCCCGCAAGGCTACGCCAAGATCGAGCGCGTCGCGGTGCTCGAGCGCTTCCGCGGTCGCGGGCTCGGGGACGCCTTGATGGACGCGATCGAGGCGGCGCTTCGGGGGCGCGGATATCGAGAGGCGCTCCTCGGCGCCCAGCTCCAGGCGGTCCCGTTCTACGAGAAGCGGGGCTTCATCGCCGAGGGCCCCGTGTTCCTGGACGCCGGCATCCCGCACAAGAAGATGAGAAAGGCGCTGTGAAGACCAACGCCGCCCGCATCCTGGAGCGGCTCGGGGTCGAGTTCCAGGTGGTCGAGTATCCCGTCGATCTCGAGGATCTCTCCGCCGAGACCACCGCGAGGAAGCTGGGGATGGAGCCCGAGAGCGTCTTCAAGACGCTGGTGGTGCGCGGCGAGAAGCGAGGCGTGATGCTCGCCGTGATCCCGGCTGGATTCCACCTCGACCTGAAGGCGCTCGCGCGCGTGGCGGGCGATCGTCGCGTGGAGCTGGTGTCGCTCGCCGAGGTCGAGCCGCTGACCGGGTACGTGCGCGGGGCCGTCACGGCGCTCGGGACCAAGAAGAAGTATCCTGTGTTCGCCGACGAGCTGATCGAGCTCTCCGATCAGATCGGTGTCTCCGCGGGTGCGCGCGGAGCCGAGCTGGTGCTGGCGCCCGTCGACTACCTGCGCGCCGTGGAGGCAACGGTGGGACCAATCAGCCGGCCCCACGCCTGAGCGCTCAGAGGAAGCCGAAGTAGAGCGACATCGAGTAGGCGATCGGCACGGCCACCTCCACGGTATCGGCCGTGAACACCGTGCCCACGTCGAAGGCGCCGCCGATGCTGGTGAAGAACGAGACCGGGAGCGGATCCTCGGCGCCGAGGGAGAGGCCCGCGAAGATCATCCCGGGCGCGTTGGGAACGGGACGGATCGGGTTCGCGCCCTGCGGCGCCGCCACGGTCCGGAGCCCGGTCAACCAGGCACCCTTGGGTCCGAAGAACATGGTCACCTTCGAGAGCTCGACCACGAAGTACGGGACGAACGACGCGCGCCAGTGGTTGCTCCAGTGCTCGTCCCGAACGTGGAGGTGGTAGAACTCGCCCTGGCCGTCGAGCACCAGCCGCCAACCCTGGGACAGGGAGATGTGCTGGCGCAGCTCGACAAAACCGCCCACGCCCGGGAGGTTCGCGGTGATCGGGATGGTGCCGACCGCACCCCCGGTGATGTCTGTGCCGTCGAAGGGCGCGACCCGCACCCAGGCGGCGACCTCGGGATCACCGATCGTGCCGGGGACGTTCACGTTCGTGCCGATCATGAAGTCGCCCTGGTTCATCCGCTTGATCGGGCGGGCGGCGCTGAAGCAACCGGACGCTGAGACCGCGAGCGGCGCCAGGAGCGCGAGGAGGCAGGGCCGCACGTCGCGCATCATACAAGCCGGCCGCTGCGATCGGCGATGGTGATCGCGCTCAGCGTTCGCCGAGCAGCGTGAGGACCGAGAACGGCGTGTACGACACCTCGCCCGCGGAGGCGCGCTGCTCCTCGAGGAGGTCGGTCCTCGACCATCGATCGATGGCGAGCTCTCCCCCGAGCTCGACCACGCCCCGCCCACCGTGGCTCTCGTACAGGCGGAGGATCAGCGCGTCCGAGTCCTCGTGCTTCTTGAGCGCCGACAATCGGAGTGAGCCGCTCGACATGGTCAGGAAGCGCCGCGACGACGGCCAGGCGCCGTCCGGCTCCACCGACACGGCCAGGAGCGGCGCGTTCAGATCGTGCGCCTCCCGCACCGTGCCCTGACGCCAGTCACCGGCGTGCGGGTGGAGCGCGTAGGTGAACTCGTGTCCACCCTCGTCCGCGAACGGATCGGGATAGATCGGCGAGCGGAGCAGCGTGATGCCGAGCGTGCCGCCCAAGGCGCTGTGCCCGTACTTTCCGTCGTTGAGCAGCGCGGCACCGTAGCCCGCCTCCGACAGATCTGCGAACCGATGCGCGGGTACCTCGAACCGCGCCGCGTCGTGCGGAAGATTTCGATGCGTCGGCCGCGCCACCGCGCCGAACGCGGTCTCGAACCAGGCCTCGTGGCTCCGGATCGCCAGCGGAAAGATCGCACGCAGAAGCGTGCGCCGACCCGTCCATTCGATCTCGGTGTGGATCTCCAGCCGCTCGCCGCCGGCCGCGAGGCGGTACTGCTGGCGGAGCGTGGAGGCGCCCGCACGGCGCACGACCTCGACCACCCCGAGCGCGGGCCCTGACGCGACCACCGACGGCGGAGCCGAGGCCAGGATCTCCCGCCCCTCCTCCTGATACGTCGCGTCGATGTCCCACGCGTCGTAGTTCCGGGGGACGTCGGGGTGGCTCCAGATCTGGTTCGCACGGTCGGCGAGCACCTCACGACCGGCGCGCTTGTCGAACACCGAGGCGATGGTCCCGTCGTCCGCGATCCGGATCCGGAACCGCTCGTTCTCGAGCAGATCGCTGGCGACCGTCAGCTCCCGCGATGCCGTCGTCCGCCCCGCCCGCGGCTCCACCGCGAGCGCCAGGTAGCCGAGCCCTGGCACGGCGAGCTCGGAGGCCACGTAGATGCCGTCCCCGTCGGGCTGCCAGGGCACCTCGGTCTCGTCCGGCCCGATCAGCGCGAAGTCTCCCTTCGTGGGCCGACGCAGGGTCCCGCGGAGCGGCCGATCCTCGAGCGTGAGGTTGAAGACCACCAGCGCCCGCTTCGAGGCGACCCGCGCCCGCCGCGCCAGCGCCTCCAGGTGTTCGCACCGCAGGTGCTGGGCCGCGGTCAGCGCTCCGGTCAGCTGCTCGCGCGCCTCCTGCGCCGCCGAGTGAATGCTCGAGCCCGGCAGCACGTCGTGGAACTGGTTGCGGAGCAGCGTGATCCAGCCGCTCTTCAGCGCGTCGGCCGGATAGGCCCGACCGAGGAGGACGAACGACAGCGCGGCCGCCGCCTCCGCCTCGGCCAGCGTGCAGGTCAACCTGCGGTCGAGCTGCTTGAGCGCGGCTTGGGTGGTGTACGTGCCCCGGTGATATTCGAGGTATTGCTCGCCGGCCCAGACCGGCAGCGCCAGCGACTCCATCTTGGCGAAGTGCGCGTCGATGCGGCCGTGGACCAGCTCGGGCAGCCCGGGAAAGCGGCGCATCCTCTTGGCCTGTTCCAGCATCTCCGGCGCCGGACCGCCCCCGCCGTCGCCATGCCCGAACGTGAAGATCGAGCGTCCGAAGTGGCGCTTGCCGCGGAAGCTCCGCCAGGCCTCGAGCGTCCGCACCGGCTCGATCACGCCGTTGTACCCCGCCTCCGTCTTGAGCATCATCGACAGCACCTCGGATCCGTCGATCCCCTGCCAGCGATAGAGCTCGAACGGAAACCGCGTGGTCTCGTTCCAGCCCAGCTTGGTGGTGAAGAAGTACTGCAAGCCACCTTGCAAGAGCAGCTGCGGTAGGTTCGCCGGGTACCCGAACGTATCCGGGAACCAGGACACGACCGCACGCCTCCCCAGCTTCTCCGAGAACCATCGCTGCCCGTACAGGAGCTGGCGCACCCAGGCCTCGCCGCCAGGCATGTTGCCGTCGGCTTCGACCCACATCCCGCCGACGATCTCCCAGCGCCCCTCGTCGACGCGCCGCCGGATGCGCTCGAACAGATCCGGATCATCCTCCTCGATCCACGCGTAGAGCTGCGCGCTCGACTGGTTGAAGTAGAGCTCCGGATCGCGATCCATCAGCTCGAGCACGGTCGCGAAGGTCCGGCGCGCCTTCCGCCGCGTCTCCGCATACGGCCACAGCCAGGCCAGATCGATGTGCGCGTGTCCCGACAGCAAGAGCGAGCCCTCGGCGGGATAGTCGGCGCGGATCTCGTCGATCCGCCGCGCCAGCTGCTCCCGGGCGGCCCGCACCCGCATGCGCGCCTCCTCGCCCAGCTCGGCCATCGGCCCGCCGAAGCGCCAGCGCTCCCAGAGCCCTCGCTCCAGCGTGCTCGCGGGCGAGTCTCCCTGATCCGCCACCGCCGATCGCCGCGCGCCATACGCGAGCCGCGCGAGATACGGCTCCGTCCGCTCCCGAGGCAGCGGCACCATCGCCAGCGCCTCGCTCGCCGCCTCCGCCAGCCGCACCGCCAGGTCGCTACGCGAGAAGCGATGGAGCGCCCGCACTGCCCCGATCGTCGTCTCCAGATCGAACGCGAGACCGCGCACGTCCTCATCGGGCGCGATCAGCGACGCCTCGCGCAACACCGGCCGCTCCACCGGCGACCCGAACAACAGATGTGGCACCGCCTCCACGTCGAGCACCAGCGCACGCCCTCTGGCCCCCGCCTCGAACAGCCGCACCTCCCGGTGATACGGGTTGAGCCCGGCGTGCGCCCGCCCGTCGACCATCAGCAGCGCCTCACCCCCGACATCCAGCGCCACGTTCACCGGCCCATCCCCGAGCGCGTCCGGCACCACCCCGCGATGCCTGAACCGCACCACCTCCGCCCGCTCCGGCCACGCCGCCCCCACCGCGATCGGCTGCCACCGCGCGCCCCCGACCGAGAACTCCATGGCGAGCGGCACCTGCGCGCGATCCACGAACGCGGACAGCTCCGACCAGCGCTCCTGCAAGCGCCCGAGCGTCATCTCCAGGCTGACGGCGTGCTCCACGGCCCGAGTAGACCCAATCGGCGGGTTTTGTGCTTTCCTCGGACCGACCGAGTTGCTAGCGTGCCCCGCTCACGCGCACGCACCCATAGCTCAATTGGATAGAGTATCGGACTTCGAATCCGAGGGTTGCAGGTTCAAGTCCTGCTGGGTGCGCTCCCTTCGACGCCTGTGGACGCTCGAGCCCATCGGCCCTATGACGGCGGTCGATGGAGCTGTTTCTGCGCCTCCTCGCCTCGCGGGGGCTCGACCTCGATCGCGGGCGGGAGCGCGCCGTGCGGTGGGCGGAGGCGACGCACGCCATCGGCGATCTCGAGGTGGACCTGTTCGCGCGGGCCTGGAAGCTGGCGGGTGCGCTCGAGGCGGGGCGGCCGTCGCTCCATCACCTCGCCGAGCACGCGGTCGCGCACCGGCGGGCGCTCGACGGCGAGCGCGCGTCGTACGAGCTCGGGCGGCTCGAGCTGTGCTTGGAGGCGCTCGAGCACCTCGAGGACGACGCGATCGCGGATCGCATCTCCCAGGACACGCTGACGCTGCGAGCGGTGCTGGAGACGTTCCGCGACGACCCCTCCACCTCGCTGGTCCGCCGGCTGCGCCGTCTCTTTCCCGAGCCGCGGGCGCTGGCGCGTCCGGTGCCGCGGCATCAGACGGTGGAGCACGAGGCGAGCCCGGATCCGTCGCACGCGCTCCCGCTGCTCGATCATCTGGCGGATCGATGTCTGGGGCGCAAGCTGGCCGGGCTCGAGTCGAACCGGCTGGTCGAGTTCCAGAAGGATACGGCCCTCGGTAAGGGGGCGTTCGCGGTGACCGCCGGCGTGCTCGACCGGGTACGGACGGCGGGGCTGCTCCCTCCCATCCGCATCGCGATGGCGTTTCTCGACTTCGCCAAGGGCGGCACGGAGGAGCAGCGCGATCAGTGGCGTGCAGCCGGCGCCGATCTCTCCATTCACAACCTGGCGGCGCGGCGGATCATCGAGGCGTCCGGCGGTCTGGGGCGCTTTCCGGCGCTCCTGCGTGCGCCCGTGTTGGAGGCGCTGGCGCTGGCGCTGATCGAGACCCACGGGCTCGCCGGACAGGCCGTCCGCGGCGAGACACCGCTGGCGCTGTTTGCGCCGTTCGTCGCCTTTCTCAGGGACAAGTCCGCCGCGCTGGGGGAGCACATCCGCACCGATCCGGAGACCGCAAGACGGCTTGCAGTCGACTGCCTGCATCTGATCGACGTCTGCGACACGGCAGCGGTGCGCGAGGGTCTCCTCGACGATTCGCTCCATCGCGAGCTCGTCGCCGTCGAAGAGGAGGTCCTGGCGGCCGCGGGTGCGCGCACGATCGATCCGATCGCGGCGCTGGTGGAGCGCGAGACGTCGCGCTGGCGCGAGCGGCTCCCGGGTGGCTCGCCGGAGACCGTGGCCCGGGCGCGCTTGATCGATCGGCTGGCGCGCCTGCGAGGGCGTCGCGACGCGCACCTGGAGGCGGTCGCCGAGGTGATCGATCCCTTGCCCCGCGAGGTCGTGCTGCGGCTCGCCGATCTCCTCCGGATGTGCCAGCTCTGGTACGTCGGCGCGGCCACCGACGGGCTCTCCAGCCGGACCCAGCTGGTGCTCCTGGCCCTCGGTTTGACGGCCGCCGAGGGCTCGCCCGCGATCGACACCGGGGCGCCGTTTCACCTCAGCCTGCAACCGCTCCTGGGCCGGCTCGGCGCCACCGGCGAGCGTTCGGTGGTCTATCGCCGGCGGCTCCTCGAGACCGCGCTGGCGCCGGTGGGCGTGGAAGAGGTCCTCGAGGGGCGTGCCTCCTCGCTCCTGGCGGGCACGGGCGGCGAGCGTCCCGTCATGATGCTGGTGACCGAGATCGGTCGCGCCTCGGCCATCGCGATCGACTCCGAGGAGAGCGAGGAGGCCCGCGCGCTGCTCACGCTCCTCCCCATCTACGAGCGGAAGTCGAACGCCGCCTTCCACGGCACACTCAAGACGCTCTGTGACCTCTACGGCCTCCGGAAGGACGAGTTCGACCGTGTGGCCAACGAGGCGATGTACCTCGAGACGATGAACAGCGCCCGCTCGGACAAGGCGCGCATGCTCGACTTCGTGCGGCCGGGGCGCATCGTCGAGATCGGTCCGGGAGGCGGCGTGGTCCTCGATCTCTTGGCCGAGCGCTTCCCCACCTCCGAGATCATCGGCGTCGACGCCAGCCGCATGGTGGTCGAGGCGCTGTCGGCGAGACGGACCAAGGAGCAGCGGCGGTGGAGCATCGAGGAGGCCGACGCGTACCGCCTGGGCGAGATGTTCGAGGAGGGGACGCTCGACACGGTGGTGCTGTGCAGCCTCCTCCACGAGATCTACAGCTACGTCGAACGGGACGGCCGGCGCTTTCGTCTCGAGTCGGTCCGCGATCTGCTGCGCGTGGCCTTCCGCGCGCTCGGCCCCGGGGGTCGAATCGTGATCCGCGACGGCGTGATGCCGCCGCCCGCGGAGCGGATCCTCCGCTTCCTCGCCCCCGACGCGCGACCGTTCTTCGACCTCTTCGTCGAGCAGTTCGACGGGCGGCCGATCACCTTCGAGCCCATCGACGCGGACCGCGTGCGCCTCTCGGCCGCGGACGCCATGGAGTTCCTCTACACCTATACCTGGGGGCCCGAGAGCTTCCCGTACGAGGTCCGGGAGCAATACGGCGTCCTTGCCTACGACGGCTACGTGGAGGCGATCGCCGGATGGCTCGGAGCCGACGCGCGCATCCTGCCACTCCCGGCCGGGTACCAGAGCTACCTCCAGCCGGGCTACCGCGCCGGCCTCGCGGGCAAGATCGAGCTCTTCGACACGCGCGGGCTGGCCGTCGAGCTGCCCGACTCCAACTGCTTGATCGTGGTCGAACGGCTCGCGTCTGGTCGCACCTGAACCTCCCCACTTCGGGAGACACGATCCGATTCGAGTGTCACTACGACAATCGAGAGGACGCGCCGCAGGATGTGGACCGTCGGTCCAAGACGAGATGTGTTTCGTCTTCGGCGATGTCTCTCCCAAGGTCGGTCTGATTCCTGGCATCCGATTGAGGGAATGTGCGCCAGCGTACGTCCTTGGGTGTTGCCTCGCACTTTGCAGCGCTGACCTTCGGTTTGCGACAGTGAGGAGCGCGCGGTAAGCACCGCATGCGGCGTGTTGAAACCGGTCGAAAGCGCACCGATTCACTCGGTGGAAGATCTCGTCGGCCGGCGTCTCGCCGAGCGATACGTGCTCGAGAACGTCGTGGGCCGCGGCGGCATGAGCGTCGTCTTCCGCGGCCAGGACACCAACCTCCGCAGGCCGGTGGCAGTGAAGGTTTTCTCCGATGTCTTCGGGGGCAACGCGAAGAAGCTGACGTATCGGCACTTCGTCCAGGAGGCCTTCGCGCTCTCGCGGCTCCAGCACCCGAATACGCTGCGCATCTACGACTTCGGGATCATCGATCATCCCGACCTCGAGGCGCCCTTTCAGGTCTCTGAGCTCCTCGACGGCGGCACGCTGCGGGAGTTCATCAAGCGCAAGGGCGCTCAGACGCCGGAGGACGCCCTCTACATCCTCGACGGGATCTGCGGCGCGCTGTCGGAGGCGCACAACCTCAGCATCATCCACCGGGATGTCAAACCTACGAACATCTTGTTCGGGCGGGCGGGGACGCAGCGGATCGTGAAGCTCTCCGACTTCTCGGTGGCGCAGAGCGCGTGTGAGGCCGCGGGTCGCGCGCTCGGCGACGACACGCTCGTCACCCAGGCGTCGTTCTACTCGCTCGGGTGGTCCGCACCGGAGCAGATCCGCGGCGAGCGCGTCGACGTCACCGCCGACGTCTATGGCCTCGGCCTCGTGCTCGGATATCTCCTCACCGGGGAGCGTCTCCAGCGCCAGCGTGAGGTGACCGACTTCTACCTGGAGCCCGCCCGGCTCGACACGTCGATCGACGAGGCGCTCGCCGACTCCGAGCTCCACCCGATGTTCGCGGAGGTCGTCCGCACCGCCTGCCGCGCGCGCCGGGACGATCGCTTTCAGAGCGTGGAGTCCTTCTTCGCCAGCCTCCAGAAGGCCGTTCGGGAGCAAAGGGAGGAGCCCTCGCCCTGGATGGAGGCTTCACCGGTCCCCCGCACGGTGGCTGAGAGCGCCGCCAAGAAGACGCTCCTGGTCCTCGACGACATCAGCAAGTCCAACGTGGTGCTCGCCGGCCGCCGATTCCGCCTGTTCCAGATGACGGGCGCGCTCGACCACGCCATCGAGGAGCGCTTCTCCAAGGTGGTCCGGCTCCGGCTCACCTTTCTGCCCAGCGAAGGGGCGACCCGCCTCCACCTGCGTGGGCTCAACTGCTTCGTGCGCAAGCCCGGCGGCGCCATGACCGCCGGGCTCGAGTTCTCCGCCGACGGGAGCGTCGAGCTGGTCTCGACCGATCGCGCCAGCATCGCATGCGCCCAGGTGCGCGTAGCGGAGCGCGGAGAGACGCACTGGATGCTCGCGCTCGGTGACCATCGCGTCGCCATTCCCATCGAGCGCGCCAGCGCCGTCGCATGTCTGGAGATCGTCCCCGGCGGCGAGGCGCACCTTTTCTTCCGTCCCTGAGAGGAGATGTCTGATGCCCGGTCCGAACAACTTCACACCGCGCGCCGAGACGACCCGCATCACGCCTACGTCGTCGGTCCGTCCGTCCGCTCACATCTCGCGCTCGCGCGCCTACTCGTTCGTGCTCGACGAGCGCGGTGAGCCCATCGAGCTCGGCTCGGGCCGCTTCGCCAAGGCGTACCTCGGCGAGGAGGGCTGGCTCGAGTCGAAGACCGCGTTCCGCCGGCGACGTCGCGATCAAGATCCTGCAGAAGGGCGTCACCCACGAGGACGCGCTGCGCTTCCAGATGGAGAAGGAGCTCCTCGAGCGCGTCCAGGGCCACCCCAACATCATCACGCTGTTCGCCTCCGGGCGAGGGCGACAACCCCGAGTTCATCCCGCCGCGCGATGCGCGACAAGGTCGAGAACGACTTCATGATCCTCGAGCTGTGCGACATGTCGCTCGAGGAGCGGCTCAAGGGCTCGCGCAGGTCCGCACGCCCGCGACGATCTGCTCTGCGCTGCCCGCATGCGCGAGCGGCATCTTCCGCGTGCTCGACTACATGCATCCCGGTGGCGACGGCGGTCGAGTACGCCCACCTCGTCCGCAACATCTGCCACCGCGACATCAAGCCGGCGAACGTGCTGCTGAAGCTGCCCGATCGGAACCTCTGCGGGCTCGACGCTCGACGTGCGCCTCGCCGACTTCAACGTCGGCAAGGTCCGCGACGACGACGGTCGATCTGTCGCTGACGCGGCTCCAGAGCGTGCCCGGCACGCTCTTCTTCCAGACGCCCGAGCAGGAGACCAACACGTTCGAGCTGCTCGTCAACGTGCAGCGCGGCTCGCACGAGGTCGAGTACTTCGAGGACTTCTACATCGACATCTGCCAGAACGACACGTTCCAGCTGTTCAACCGCCCCGAGCGCTACCCGATCGCCGGCGCCGATCGCGCCAAGAAGAAGCTGCTCCTCGAGAAGCCCTTCGAGGAGGCCAGCCGAGAGCAACGTGCGCGGCAAGGTCATCAAGAGCGTCGATCGCCCGGCCGACATCTACTCGCTCGGCGCGCATGTTCTACTACCTGATCTCCGGCGCCTACGCGAACCCCAAGACGCTCTACGACGCGTTCCGCAAGTTCATCGAGTACGACGCGCGACGACGAGCAGAACACCATCGACGCGTACATCGAGCACGAGTACTCGGTGATCCAGAGTCATGCGCGCGCCCAAGGTCGAGGAAGGCGGCACCAAGGAGGTCGCGCCGGCGGACCGCTTCTTCACCTACAAGCACTACCTCGACGGCAACGGCGAGCTGATCGACAAGGAGATCATGAAGATCATCGCCCAGGCGATGATCCGCAACAAGCCGGACAGCTACTGCCAGGCGTGGGACGTCGACACCACCGGCATCAGCGAGCTCGTAGCCGCGCTCCGCTTCATGTACGACTACTACGGCGTCAACCCGGCGGCCCGGCACCAGTACTTCAGCCGGTTCGCGCCTCGCCGCACGCCCCGCGAGAACAGCCTCTCCAAGGCGTTCAGCAAGCTCTTCGGAAGCTCCTCCCGCAACGGTAAGCCGAGCGGCAAGAAGCCGCCGCCTCGCAACCGCTCCTAGAACGAGTTGCCGATCGAGAACTCGAAGAGGGGGCCCTTGTCGTCGCTGGGGCGGCGGGTCAGCGGGATGCCCCACTCGAAGCGGAGCGGGCCGATCGGTGAGAACCAGCGGAACCCAAAGCCCACGGACCAGAAGAGGCCGAGGGGCAGTGACTTCAGATCGAAGCGGTTCGGATCGTCGACGTCGCGCTGCTGCTCGCGGACCTTGCCGCCGAGATAAAAGAAGTTCTCCTCCTCGGCGAACACGTTGCCCGCGTCGAGGAAGACCACGCCCTTGATGCCGACCGCTTCGAAGATTGGGAACTCGATCTCGAGGTTCGCCAGGAACTCCTTGTTGCCGCCCTCGATGAACACGAAGGTGTCGGAGTACGGATCGTAGCTCTTGCTGCCGCGATCGTTCCGGGTGACGCGGCGCTCTGGCCCGATGCTGAACGGCAGGTAGCCGCGGACCGTGTTGATGCCGCCCATGATGAACTTCTCGGAGGGCGACAGCGGCTGGTCGGAGGTGGAGAGCAGATAGCCGGCCCGCAGCGAGAGCTTCCCGACGAAGCCCCAGGATCGATCGGGTAGTAGAACCGGGTCACCGCACGGTAGCGCTGGAAGGTCCGCGTGTCCGAGGCGCCCAGCCAGCTGGTGGAGAACTCCGCCGACAGCGTGTGGAACATCCCCTTGCTGGGGAACAGCCGGTTGTCGCGCGTGTCGTAGCTGAACGTGCCGCGCAGGGACGAGATCCGGCCCGAGTTGTTGAGCGGCTGGAACGCCGGCTGGCCGGACGCGCCCTCGTCGGTACCGCTCCGTACGAACTCGAGGTTGTAGGTGAGGAAGACGTCGATGCTGTCGGTGATCGGGTGGCCGAACGTCAGGCTGCCGCCGCTCGAGGAGCGAATGAAGGAGCGGAACTGGGTCTCGGTGTTGAACGCGTTGAACGAGAAGCGCCAGTCGGTGTCGAAGAAGTACGGCTCGGAGAAGGACAGCTGGAAGAGCTGCCGGAGCCGGGAGATCTGCGCGGAGATGGCCACCGACTGACCCCGCCCGAGGAAGTTGTCCTGCTGGATCTGGGCGGTGGCGATGAAGCTCTCCGCGCTGGAGAAGCCGGCGCCGATCTGGAACGTGCCGGTAGCCTTCTCCCTGATCTCGATGTCCACGATCTGCTGGTTGTCGTTGGTGCCCCGGCGCGTCTTGACGTCGACCTTCTCGAAGTAGCCGAGCGCCAGCACGCGCCGGCGCGAGATCTCCCGCTTGCTCGCCGACGTGAGCTCACCCTCGTAGATCCGGAGCTCTCGGCGGATCACCTTGTCGCGGGTCTTCGTGTTCCCGACGATGTTGATCCGCTCGTAGAAGACCTTCTGGCCCTTCTGCACGTCGAACGTGATGTCGATGAGTTTCTGATCGGCGTGCACCGACGTCACCGGGGTGATGTTGGCGTACGCGTAGCCCTCGTCCTCGTAGCGTGTCTTCAGCCCGAGGAGGTCCTGGCCCAGCGTCGATCGGTTGAAGACCTCCCCCGTCTCGAGGTGCGTGAGGTCCTCGAGCTTCGCCTTGTCGTCGATGAGGTCCCCGGAGAAGTCGACCTGCCCCACCGAGAACTGATCGCCCTCCTCGATCCGGATCGTGATGTAGATGTACTTGCGATCCGGCGAGATCTCGATGTCCGGGGTGTCGATCTTCACGTTGATGTAGCCCTGATCGAAGTAGGCGCTGCTGAGGCGCAGCAGATCGACCTGGAATGCGTCCTTGCGGTAGGTCCCGGCGCCGGTCAGGAACGAGATCAGGTTCCCCTCCTGCGTCTGGAGGCCCGACTTCAGGTAGTCGGACTCGATGTGCCGATTGCCGACGAACCGGATCCGCCGCACCTCGACCTTGGCGTTCTCGACGATCTCGAAGACCACCGTGACCTGGTTGTTGCCCGACGGCTCGACCTTCGACTCGACCTCGGCCAGATAGAAGCCCTTCTCGTTGTAGAGATCTTTGATCTTCTCGAGGTTCTTCTTGATCTTGGCGTCGTTCAGGATCGTGAACGGACGGATGTCCACCACCTCTTTGACGTCGTCGTCGGAGATCTCGTCGTTGCCCCGGATCTCCACCGCCCGCACCGCCGGCTTCTCGGTGACGACGAAGATCAGCTTCACGCCCCCCGTCGGAGTGTCTTCCTTGTAGGCCTTGACGTCCTCGAAGTAGCCCATCGCGTAGATGGCCCGGATGTCCTCGGAGACGTTCTTGGCCGCGTACGGCTTGCCCTGTTTGCTGCTGAGGACCAGCTTGACCGCCGGGGGCTCCACCCGGCCCAGGCCTTCGAACTCGATGGATTCGACGATCGGCCCCTCTTCCTGCGCGAGGGCGTTCGCGCCCGACAGCAGGATCACCAGGGCCGCGGCCCATGTGGGGCGGGCTCTCACGCCGGCCGCGTATAGCAGGAAGGTGCGCGGAGAAACACGAGAAATCCGATGTGAGCGCCATTCTTCGGCGGGCGCCGGCGGAGGCTATTCGAGGGAGACCCTCAAGCCGTCGGCCGCCACGTCCACCCGGGCGGTCGTCGCGTTCGCGTTCGCGGGATCGAGGATCGCGATCGCCAGGTTGTCCACGAGCTCGCTCTGGATCACCCGCTTGAGCGGCCGTGCGCCGTAGACCGGGTCGTAGCCGCGCTCCGCGAGCCAGGCGATCGCGCGATCCGAGACCTGAAGCGCGAAGCCGCGATCCGCGAGTCGGGATCGCACCTCCTCGAGCTGGATCGGGACGATCCGTTCGACCTCCTGGCGGGAGAGGCGGTGGAAGATCACAATGTCGTCGATCCGGTTGAGGAACTCGGGCCGAAACGCCTTGGTCAACACGGTCTGCACGCCGGCCACCATCTGATCGTACTGCTCCTCACCCAGCTCCTGGATGAAGTCGGAGCCCAGGTTCGAGGTCATGATCAGGATGGTATTGCTCATGTCGACCGTTCGGCCCTTTCCGTCGGTCAGCCGGCCGTCGTCCATCACCTGAAGGAGCACGTTGAAGACCTCGGCGTGGGCCTTCTCGATCTCGTCGAACAGCACCACGCTGTACGGATGGCGCCGCACGGCCTCGGTGAGCTGGCCGCCCTCCTCGTAGCCGACGTATCCGGGAGGCGCCCCAATCAGCCGCGCCACCGCGTGCTTCTCCATGTACTCGGACATGTCGAGACGGATCACCCGATGCTCGTCGTCGAACATGAGCTCGGCCAGCGCCTTGGCCAGCTCGGTCTTGCCGACGCCGGTCGGCCCCAGGAACAGGAAGTTGCCGATGGGACGGCGCGGATCCTTGAGGCCGGCGCGCGCCCGGCGGACCGCCCGCGAGACCCGCCGCACCGCCTCGTCCTGCCCCACCACGCGGCGGTGGAGCTCGTCCTCCATGCGCAGGAGCTTCTCGCTCTCCCCCTCCAGCATCTTGGAGACCGGGATGCCGGTCCAGCGCGAGACCACCTCGGCAATCTCGTGGTCCGACACCTCCTCGCGGAGGAACGAGCCGTCTTTCGTGATCTCCTGGAGCTTCTTCTCCACGGCCTGCTGCGTCGCGGCCAGCTGGGGGAGCGCACCGTAGCGAATCTCGGCGGCGCGGTTGAGGTCGCCCCTGCGGGTCGCGATCTCCTCCTCTGTCTTGAGCCGATCGATCTCCTCCTTCGTCTTCGCGATCTCCGCCAGCGCGCTCTTCTCGGTCTGCCAGCGGGCCTTCATGGCGCCGGCCTTCTCCTTGAGCTCGGAGATGTCGCGGTCCAGCTCGGCCAGGCGCTCCTTCGCCGCCTTGCCCTTGTCCTTCTTCAGCGCCTGCCGCTCCACCTCCAGCTGGAGCGCCTTCCGCTCCACCTCGTCGATCGGCTTGGGCAGCGAGTCGATCTGCATCCTCACCGAAGAGGCGGCCTCGTCGACCAGATCGATCGCCTTGTCCGGCAGGAAGCGATCCGAGATGTACCGATCGGAGAGCTGCGCAGCCGCCACCAGGGCGTCGTCGCGGATGCGGATCTTGTGGTGGACCTCGTAGCGCTCCTGCAGGCCGCGGAGGATCGCGATGGTCTCGTCGACGCTGGGCGGCTCCACCATGACCGGCTGGAACCGCCGCTCCAGCGCCGCGTCCTTCTCGATGTGCTTGCGGTACTCGTTGATGGTGGTGGCGCCGATGCAGTGGAGATCGCCGCGGGCGAGCGCCGGCTTGAGCATGTTGGAGGCGTCCATCGAGCCTTCGGCCGCGCCCGCACCCACCAGCGTGTGGATCTCGTCGATGAAGAGGATGATCCTCCCTTCGCTCGACGTGATCTCCTTGAGGACGGCCTTGAGGCGCTCCTCGAACTCGCCCCGGAACTTGGCGCCGGCGATCAGCGCGCCCAGATCCAGCGCCAGGAGACGCTTGTCCTTGAGCGACTCGGGCACGTCATGCGCGACGATGCGCTGCGCGATCCCTTCGACGATCGCGGTCTTGCCCACCCCCGGCTCGCCGATCAGCACCGGATTGTTCTTTCGCCGCATGGACAGGACCTGCATGGTGCGCCGGATCTCCTCGTCGCGGCCGATCACCGGGTCGAGCTTGCCGGTGCGCGCGCGCGCCGTCAGATCGATGCAGTACTTGTCGAGCGCGCGGAACTTCGCGTCCGGATCCTCCTCCACGATGCGCTGGTTACCGCGGACCTCCTTGAGGGCGGCCAGTAAGTTGTCGGCGGTGAGGCCGTGCCGGATCAGGATCTGCCCTGCGCCCTCCTTCGCGCTCACCGCGCCGATCAAGAAGTGCTCGGCGGAGATGTACTCGTCCTTGAGCTTGGCGGCGGCCTTCTCGGCCTCGTCGAAGAGACGCCTCAGGCTGGCGCCGATGTAGAGCTCGCCTCCGCCGCCTGAAACCAGCGGGTTCCCACGCACCTGCTGATCCAGCTCCTGGGCGATCCGCGAGGTGTCGGCGCCGACCTTCTTCGCCAGCGCCGCCGCCATCCCCTCGGGGTCGTCGAAGAGGGCGGCGAGGACGTGCTCGGACTCGAGCTGCTGCTGACCGAGGTGGCGCGCCAGGTTTTGCGCGCGCATGAGCGCTTCACGGGACTTCACGGTGAGCCGTTCGGGATTCATCGCTCCGATGAGTAGATACGGGCCCGAATGGGACAAGCGCCGGCGCCAATATTTCGTGACGGAGCTGATATACAGAGGCCATGCGGGATCTCTTCGAGGCGGCCGCGGACAAACCGAGCGATCGCGATCCGCTCGCCGATCGCATGCGCCCGGCGACGCTGGGCGAGGTCGTGGGACAGGACCAGATCCTGGGGGAGAAACGCCTGCTCCGCAGCTTGATCGAGGGCGATCGAGTCCCCTCGCTGATCCTCTGGGGCCCCCCCGGGACCGGCAAGACCACCATCGCCCGGCTGATCGCGAAGAAGACGCACGCCCGCTTCGAGTCGCTCTCCGCCGTGCTCTCGGGCGTCGCCGATCTCCGCAAGGTGCTCGCCGAGGCGAAGCGCGCCCGGGGCGAGCGGGGCGAGCGGACCATCCTCTTCGTCGACGAGATCCACCGCTGGTCCAAGTCGCAGCAGGACGCGCTCCTCGAGGCCGTCGAGCGCGGGATCGTCACGCTGATCGGCGCCACCACCGAGAACCCCTCCTTCGAGCTCAACGCGGCGCTGCTCTCGCGCACGCGCGTCTTCGTGCTGGAGCCGATCGGTGAGGAGGACCTGATCGCCCTGCTCCAGCGCGCGCTCGCCGATCGAGAGCGCGGCCTCGGCCGGGAGTCGTTGGAGGTCGAACCGGACGCCCTCGCCGTGATCGCGCGCGGCGCCTGGGGCGACGCCCGCCGCGCCCTCTCGGTCCTGGAGATCGCCGCGCGCGACGCTCTGCTCGCCGCCGAGGCGCGACCGGCGCCGCTCACCGGCGCGCTGGCGGAGGAGGCGCTGCAGCACCGGACCCTGCTCTACGACAAGGCCGGCGACGAGCACTACGGCGTGATCTCCGCCTTCATCAAGTCGATGCGCGGCTCCGACCCGGACGCGGCCGCCTACTATCTGGTGCGCATGCTGGAGAGCGGAGAGGATCCGCGCTTCCTCCTCCGCCGCATGGTGATCTTCGCGTCCGAGGACGTCGGCAACGCGGACCCCACGGCGCTGGCGGTGGCGGTGAACGCGCTCCAGGCGTTCGAGCTGGTCGGCCTGCCCGAGGGCGTGCTGCCGATGACCCAATGTGCAACCTACCTTGCGTCGGCCCCCAAATCGAACACGGCCCTCACCACCTACAGCGCGGCGCGCAAGGCGGTGACCGAGCACGGCCCGCTGGCGGTCCCGGCGAAGCTGCTCAACGCGGTGACCGGGCTGCAGAAGCAACTCGGCCAGGGGAAGGCGTACAAGTACCCGCACGACCTAGGCGGGATCGCGCCCGGCGAGACGTATCTGCCCGACGCGCTGGTCGGCCGGCGCTTCTATCAGCCCGCCGGGGTCGGCGCGGAGGCCGCGATCAAGGCGCGCCTCGACGCCTGGCGCGCGCTGATCAAGTCGACTTGATCACCTTCTGCGTGATCAGCTCCGCGAGGATGCGGACGGTGTCCAGCCGATCCATCCCGGACAGCGCGATCAGGTCCTCGTAGGTCACCGAGCCGTCGATCTGACTGAGGATGAAGCCGGCGCGGTGATTCAGGTTCAACCAGATCACTTCCTCACTCGAGAGCCTCACCTTGGGCACGCCGTCGGTCGGTCCGATCTTCGACTCGTACATCTTGAGCAGATTCATCCGGCAGGAGGCACGCAGCTTGTTCGCCTCGTCGGAGCGCTGGTGGGCGGGGATCTGCTCCACCAGCTCGATGACCCCCTGGAAGTCGTGAAGGCTCATCCGGTCCTTCGCGTCGGAGAGGATCTGCTCGGGCGTCCGACGCTTCTCCTTCTTCGGGGAGGCGGACGGCGCCATCTCGACCGCGTCCTCGAAGACGATCTCGCCGCTCGGCGACTCCTTCCAGGCGGGATCATCCATGTCGAGCGCGTATGAGCCGCTATCCTGCGGGAGGTCGAGCGTGGGCGCGCGTCGGATCATCAGATCGCCGGTGGAGCGCATGTACTCCACCAGCGCGCCGTCGTCCTGGACCCGGCCGAAGAAGCGCTCCTTGTCGATGTCCGGGAGCGGGGTCGGCTCGGCGACTGCGTCGAACTCCTCGTAGCGATCGTCGAGGGTCACCACCGAGGTCCGCGACGGTCCTTCGTCCCACGGAGTCCGATCGCCTCCGGTGGTCGAGATCATGGCGGGATCCGACGCAGCCGCGAAGTCGAGGGGGTCGGACGTCATCTGAGGAATGTCGGGCGCGATCAGCTCGTCCGGTTCGTCCGGTGGCGGCGGCCACACGCTGCGTCCGGGCAGCGGTGCCTCCGTGGCCCAGGCATCATCATCGAACGTGGGCGCCGCCAGGAACGTCGAAGGTGCGGGCACGCCCGCGGGCTTCTGCATCGCCTCGGCCCACTCGCGGTTGTCGAGATCCAGGGACCCGAGATCGCGATTGAGATCCTCCGGGCTCGGTCGCTCGTAGAGCGGGTCCACCGCGGGCGCCGGCGGCACGGGCTTGTCGATCCGGACGTCCTGGGGCGGCGGCGGATCCGGCTCCAGCACCAGCGCGAAGTCCTCGCCGGGGCCGCGCAACCCCGGGATTGGCGTGCGCCGCTCGATCGCCTGGAGGAGCCGGAGGCACTCCTTGATCTTGGGGTGATCGGGCTCGAGGAGCATCGCGCGATCCCACCAGGCCCGCGCGGCCTCGAGGTCCCGCCGGCCGAACCAGTACAATCCAGCGCGAATGCAATCGTCCGCGTTCGGATCGTTTCCGCCGTAGGACTCGTCGCTCAAACCCTAGCCCATCTTCTGCGCCACTCCTCGTAGCATGCGCAGTGTCCGCTCGAGCGGCTCGCGCGAAGACTTCAATGCTTCGAGCGATCGCATGTCGATCGCGCTCTGGGCGCGTCGCAGCGCGCCGTCGGCCTTGGCCAGCGCCTCTTTGCCGAAGTCGGAGCCGCTCATGAACCCGCTCACCTGCGGGATGATCGTCTGGATGTCGCGAATGATCGCCTCCACCTCGGCGCACTCCTGCGCGAAGGCGTCGGTCTGCTTGACGCCGACGGCGTAGTCCGAGGCCTCTTGCGCCATCTTCCGGATCTCGTCCTCGGTCAGGCCCGAGGTGGCCGTGACCGTGATGCTCTGCTGCAGGCCGGTCTCGAGATCCTTCGCCGAGACCGAGACGATGCCGTCGGCGGAGATCTCGAAGGTGACCTCGATCTCGACCTCGCCGCGCGGGGCCTCGCGGAGCCCGGACAGGATGAACTCGCCCAGGAGCTCGTTCTCCTCGGCCCGGAGCGAGTCACCCTGAAACACCATGATCCGCACCGAGGTCTGGTTGTCCCGGACGGTGGTGAACACGTGGCTCGCGGAGGTCGGGACCGTGGTGTTCTTCTCGATGATCGTCTGGAAGTAGCCGCCGACGATCATGATGCCGAGGTTGTGCGGCGTGACGTCGAGCAGGAGCACGCTCGAGCGCTCGTCGAGCAGCGACGCGCCCTGGATGGCGGCGCCCAGCGCGACGACCTCGTCAGCGTTGACGCTCTTCGACGGCGAGAGCCCGAAGAACTCCTTCACCATCTCCTGGAGGCGAGGCGTGCGGGTCTGGCCGCCGACCAGGATGACGTCGTCGAGCTCCTTCTTGTCGATCCCGGCGTCCTTGAGCGTCTTCTCGCAGATCTGGATGCAGCGCTCGCAGAGATCGATCACCAGATCCTCGAACTTCTCGCGGGTGAGCGTGCGCTGCAGGTGGAGGGCGTCGTTCTTGCCGGTCGAGATGATGAACGGGAGGTTGATCTCCGTCTGGGGTGCGCTCGAGAGCTCGCACTTGGCCTTCTCGGCGGCGTCGCGGATCCGTTGGAGCGCCATCCGATCTTTCCGCAGATCGATCTTGTGCTCCTTGAGGAAGCCGAAGACGAGCCACTCGATGATGCGATTGTCGAAGTCCTCGCCGCCCAGATAGGTGTCGCCGGCGGTCGCCATCACCTCGAACACGCCCGAGCCAATCTCCAGGATCGAGATGTCGAACGTGCCCCCGCCCAGATCGAAGACGGCGACCTTGCGGTCGATCGACTTGCCGTAGCCGTACGCGAGCGAGGCCGCGGTGGGCTCGTTGATGATCCGGACCACGTCGAGCCCGGCGATCCGGCCGGCGTCCTTGGTCGCCTGACGCTGGCCATCGTTGAAGTACGCGGGCACGGTGATCACGCACTTCTCGATCTCGCGCTCGAGATACTGCTCCGCGATCAGCTTCATCTCCGAGAGGATCATCGAGCTGATCTCGGGGAGGCTGTAGATCTTGTCTCGCAGCGCGATCCGGACGTCGTGATGCGGGCCTTCGATCAGCTTGTAGCTGCAGGTCTCGAGGGCGGCCGCCACCGCGGGCGAGTTCCACTTGCGGCCGATCAGCCGCTTGCTGGCATACACCGTCCCTTCGGGGTTCGTGATCGCCTGCCGCTTCGCGATGTGTCCGATCAAGCGACGACCGCTCTCGGCGATCGCGACGATCGACGGGGTGGTACGATATCCCGCGCGATTGGGGATCACCTTCGGAACGCCGTCTTCGACGATGGCGACGACCGAGTTGGTCGTCCCTAGATCGATTCCAATGATCGGTTCGGTGGCCACCCGCAATTACCCCCCGCGTCCCCTAGAAGCCCCACTTCAACTTCTTCAGCCTCTTCTTGGCGTCTTCGTAGTTGGGCTTCAGGTCGACGGCCGTCTTGTACTCGCGGATAGCCGCCTTCTCCATGCCGCCCCTTTCGTAACACAATCCGAGGACGAAGTGCGCCTCCGGCTCGTTGGGGAGCAGCGAGACCGCCTTCTGTGCGTGGGCGTTCGCCTCATGGGGATCCCGACCGCTCATCAAGAGATTGAAGGCGAGCCGGACCCGGGCCTCGCCGTTGTCGGGTGACAGTCGCACCACTTCGCCGAACGCGATCACCGCATTGTCCCAGTTGGTCATCGACTCCTCGTGGGCGCCGCGCCGGAGGAAGGGGCCAATCTTGAACTGTCCGGCCGACACGCGCAGCTCCTCCTCGAGCGCCTTGTACTCGTCCTTCGGATCGTACGCGACCGCGGTCTGGACCGACCGGAGCGCTTCGAGGAGCGTCCCGTCGTCCCGTAGCCGCTGCGCATCCTCGTAGAACTGCTTGGCTTTGCTGATTCGCTGCCGGATCGGGTTCTTCTTCTTGCGGCGCTGGGCCGCCTCGACCACCCGCCGCGCCTCCCGCTCCTGCTTGCGCTGCTTGGCCTGCATCTCGGCGATCGCCTCCTCGTCGAGCATCAGGATGTTCGCCTCGTCGTACTTCTCGCGCGCGTCGGGATCGGACAGCGTCTGGTAGGCCTCCTGGATCTTCTTGAAGATGTCCTCGATCATCCGCTTGAACGATCCGAGGTTCGGCTTCCGAAACCGATCCGGGTGCCACTCCTTGCTCCGCTCGAAATATGCTTTTTTGAGGTCTTTCGCATCGTCCTTTCGATGCGCCTGGAGCAGCTCGTAGAACGTCCACTTCGTGAGGTGATCGTGGACCCAGATGATCCGCTTGCGGGTGTCGGAGTCGAGGTCGCCCTCCTCCATCATCAGGCTCGGGGGAAAGATGAAGCTCCCGAACTCGCTGGCGGGCTCACCCTCGTCGTCGCTCCCGTTCGCCGTCAAGACGATCAGCCCGGCGCGCGAGAGCCGGTTGAGGATCTTCTGGGTCTCCTCCCGGGTCTTTCCGATGATGATGGCGATGTCCTTCACCGACGTGTGCCCGTCGATGCGGGATGCGATGAACCCCTCCTCGACGGAGAGCCCGGCTTGGGTGAGGTCGATGCCCTGCCGCATCCGGGGGATCAGTTCCTCCGCGCCTGGCATTCCTAGCCAGAAGAGGATGTTCCACGCCCCAGAAGCCGGGTCAAGACGCCGGCTTCGAGAGCGAACCGAGCGCGTCGTCGAGGACGGCGAGCGCCCAATCCACGTGCGGCGCCTCCAGGATGAGCGGCGGCGCGAGCCGGACCACGCCGGGCCCGGCCACGTGCACCAGCACGCCGCGTTCCCGACATGCTCGCACGACATCGGCGGCTGTGAAGCGTGCGTCACTTCGAAGCGCGGCGCCAATCAGGAGACCCCGACCGCGCACGTCTTCGATGACCGGGTGCCGCTCGCCGAGCGCGGCCAGCCCGGCGAAGAGTCGATCCGCGACCCTTCGCACCTGATCCAGGAAGCCCGGCGCCGAGACCACGTCGAGCACTACCTGTCCCAGCGAGCAGGCCACCGGATTCCCACCGAAGGTCGTCCCATGCACGCCGTACGCGAGCGCCTTCGCGACGGACCGCGCGGCCAGCGTGGCGCCCAGCGGCAGGCCCCCGCCGAGCGACTTGGCCAGCGTCATGATGTCCGGCACCACGTCTTCGCCCTGGTAGGCGAACATCCGTCCGGTGCGCCCGATACCGACCTGGACCTCGTCGAAGACGAGCAGCGCGCCCCGGCTCACGGTCATCTCGCGGAGGGCCGCCAGGAACCCCGACGGCGGCGCCCGTACCCCGCCCTCACCCTGGATCGGCTCGACGATCACCGCGGCGGTCCGAGGTCCGATCGCGCGGTGGGCCGCCTCGGGGTCGCCGAAGGGGACGTGCACGAAGTCGCCCGGGAGCGGCGCGAAGCCCTCGTGGTACTTCGGCTGGCCCGTCGCCGCCAGCGCCCCGAGCGTCCGCCCGTGGAACGAGTGGAGAAACGAGACGATCTCGGTTCGCGATCGCTCTCCCCGCTCCCACGCGTGGCGGCGCGCCATCTTGATCGCGGCCTCGTTCGCCTCCGCACCCGAGTTGCAGAAGAACACGGCCTCGGCGAAGGACAGCTCGCACAGCTTCTCGGCGAGCTCGATCGACGGGCGGTTCAGGTAGAGGTTCGAGGTGTGCAGGACCCGCTCGGCCTGTGCGTTCAGCGCCGCCACCAGCTTCGGGTGGTGATGCCCGAGCGCGTTGACGGCGATGCCGGAGACCATGTCGAGGTAACGGTTGCCTTCGACGTCGATCACCTCGACGCCCTCGCCACGCTCGATGACGATCTCGGCCGGCCGGTAATTGGGCACGAAGACCCGCTGGAATCGCTCGGACCACTCCCGATTGCTTTCGCTCATAGGACGAACCTCGAAAGATCGTCGCTCTCCAGGACTTTTGCCAGCCTGCCGATGACGGTCTCGCGACTGATGTGAACCCGCCTCTCGCGGAGCTCGGGGGCGTCGTAGGAGATGTCCTCGAGCAACGTCTCCATCACCGTGTAGAGACGCCGGGCGCCGATGTTCTCCATCGACGCGTTGACCCGGGCGGCGATGGCCGCGATCTCGTCGATCGCGTCGTCGTCGAACGTGAGCTCCATGCCCTCGGTCGCCAAGAGCGCGATGTACTGCTTGATCAGCGAGTTCTTGGGCTCCTTGAGGATGCGGATGAAGTCCTCTCCGGTGAGAGCCGAGAGCTCGACGCGGATGGGGAACCTGCCCTGGAGCTCGGGGATGAGATCCGAGACCCGCGCGGTGTGAAACGCGCCGGCGGCGATGAAGAGGATGTGCTCGGTGCGGATCCGGCCGTACTTGGTGGTGACAGTGCTGCCCTCGACGATCGGGAGCAGGTCGCGCTGGACGCCCTCGCGGGAGACATCGGGCCCGCCCTTCCTGCCGTCGCCGGTGGCGATCTTGTCGATCTCGTCGATGAAGATGATGCCGGACTCCTCGGCCAGCTTGAGGGCCTCGCGATGGATGAGGTCCTGATCGATCATGCGGCCGAGCTCCTCCTTGATCAGCAGCTCGCGCGCCTCGTCGACCGTCACCTTGCGCCGCTTCTTCGGGCCGCCGCGCATGCCGCCGATCATGTCCTGGAGCTGGATGACCATGTCCTGGACGCCCTCGGCGGAGAAGTTCTGCACCATGTGGATCGGCGGCGTGGCGGCCACCTCCACCTCGACCTGCCGATCGTCGAGCTTGCCCTCCCGGAGGAGCCGGCGGAAGGTCTCGCGGGTCTTCGACTCGGACTCGACCGACGCCGACGGATCCTGCGGCGTGGCCTCGAACCCGTGGCCGCTGCGAGGGAGCAGGAGATCGAGGATCCGCTCCTCGGCGGCCTCCTCGGCCCGGGCCTGCAGGCGCTGCTGCGCCTCCTCGCGCACCAGGTTCACCGCGATCTCCACCAGGTCGCGCACCATCGACTCGACGTCGCGGCCGACGTAGCCGACCTCGGTGTACTTGGAGGCCTCCACCTTCACGAAGGGCGCCTTGATCAGCTTGGCGAGACGCCGCGCGATCTCGGTCTTCCCCACGCCGGTGGGTCCGATCATCAGGATGTTCTTGGGGACGATCTCGTCGCGGAGCTCCTCGGGGACACGCTGGCGCCGCCAGCGGTTGCGGAGCGCGATCGCCACCGCACGCTTCGCGGGATCCTGGCCGACGATGTAACGATCGAGCTCACCGACGGTCTCGCGCGGAGTGAAGGCCTGGCGTTGCATCAAGGTGTCGTTCATTGGCCGAGCTCCAGAACCGTGATCCCGGTGTTGGTGTAGATGCAGATCTCGGCGGCGATCCCCAGCGCCTCCTCGACCACCTTCCTCGGACCGAGCTCCGAGTGCTTGGTGAGCGCGCGGGCCGCCGCCAGCGCCATCGGCCCACCGCTGCCGATCGCGCAGATTCCGTCCTCGGGCTCGATCACGTCTCCATTGCCCGAGAGCACCAGCGTCTTCTCGACGTCCGCCACGATCAACATCGCCTCGAGGCGCCGGAGGAACCGATCCGTCCGCCAGTCCTTGGCCAGCTCGACCGCCGAGCGGAGGAGCTGGCCGTTGAACTCCTTGAGCTTGCCCTCGAAGCGTTCGAACAGCGTGAAGGCGTCGGCGGTCGACCCGGCAAAGCCGCCGATGACGCGACCCTCCATGAGGGTCCGAACCTTCTTCGCGTTCGCTTTGATGACGGTCTGCCCGAGCGTCACCTGGCCGTCCCCGCCGACCGCCACGTGGCGTCCCTGTCGAGCGGTCACGACGGTGGTCCCGTGCATCTCCACGCTGCCTATCCAGCAAACCCCAACCATTCGGTCAACCGTTTCTCGACGCCGCGATCGGCGCGCTCTATGCTGCGCGCGTGCGGGAGCGGAGGCGGAGGAGGCGTCCTCGCCCGGACGAGGCGGACCGCCCCCCCGTCCGTACCACCCTGCCTGCGGCGATCGCCGACTTCCTCGACTATCTCGAGCACGAGCGCCGGCTGAGCCCGCGGACCGTGCGCGCGTACCGATCGGATCTCGACGCGCTCACCGCCTTCCTCGCCGACCAGGGCTTCGCGCGCGGTCCGGAGACCCTCGACGCCTCGATGATCCGGAGCTACCTGGCCGCGATCCACCCGGACACCTCCGCACGCACGCGCGCCCGCAAGCTGTCGAGCATCCGCAGCTTCTTTCGGTTCCTGGTGCGGCGTGGTCGAGTGAAGCGGAACGTCGGCCAGGAGATCCTCTCTCCCAAGCTCCCATCGCTGCTCCCGCGCGCGCTCCAGGTGGACGAGGTCTTCGGGATCATCGAGGCCCCCTCGCCCGACGATCCCCTCCATCACCGCGACCTGGCGATGTTCGAGCTCCTCTACGGCGCCGGGCTGCGCGCGCAGGAGCTGGTCGATCTCGACCTCACCCGGCTCGATCTCACGAAGCGCCGCGTGCGGGTGATCGGGAAGGGCAACAAGGAGCGCGTCGTCCCCTTCGGCCGGAAAGCCAAGGCGGCGCTCGAGCGCTGGCTGGCGCTGCGCCCTCAGCTCGCGCTGTTCGGCGAGAAAGCCGTGTTCGTTTCAAAAGAAGGGCGGCGGCTCTCCACGCGCGGCCTCCGACGCCGGCTCCACCGCCGGACGCGCGACATCGGGCTCGAGCGCCGCGTCACGCCCCACGTGCTTCGGCACAGCTTCGCCACGCACCTCCTCGACGGCGGCGCCGACCTGCGCTCGATCCAGGAGATGCTGGGCCACGCCAGCCTGGGGACGACGCAGCGGTACACGGCGGTGTCCGTGGAGCACCTGCGGCGGGTGTACGATCACGCCCACCCACTGGGCGACGACCACGAAGAGTGATCTCGACACGGGCACCGTCACCGTCACGCCGCCTTGACGTGGGGTGGTCGTGGGTGCGGGCTCAGAGGTGCTCAACCGCCCACCAGCGATCGAGCTCGGCCAGCGCCCGCTCCCCGTACAACGTCTTCCGATCGCGCTTGCGCGCGCGTCCCTCCAGCGGCGGGCACAGACCCCAGTGAATGTTCGACGGCACGTGCCCCGCCTTCTTCGCCCCGGGCGTGCGCTCGAGGCCGAGCACGTGGCCGTAGAGTGCGCCGAGGGCGGTGGTCCTCGGCGGCACCGCGAGCGGGCGATCCCGCAGGCGGCGGGACGCGATCATCAGCGCCACCAGGAGGCCGCAGGCGGTGGACTCGACATACCCCTCGACGCCGGTCACCTGCCCGGCGAAGCGCACGTGGGGCGCGGAGCGAAGGCGGAGCTCGGGGTCGAGGAGCTCGGGCGAGTCGACGTAGGTGTTGCGGTGGACCGAGCCCATGCGGAGCAGCTCGGCCTCTCGGAGGCCGGGGATCATGGCGAAGATCTCCCGCTGTGGTCCCCACTTCATCCGGGTCTGGAACCCGACCAGGTTGTAGGCGGTCTGATCGACGTTCTCGGCCCGGAGCTGGACGACCGCGTGCGGGATCTGTCCAGTGCGCGGATCCGGAAGACCGACCGGCTTCATCGGACCGAAGCGGAGCGTGTCGCGGCCGCGCTCGGCCATGACCTCGATCGGGAGGCAGCCCTCGAAGTAGCGGGCCTCCTCGAAGCCGTGCGCGCCGACCTTCTCGGCGGCCAGGACCGCGTCGACGAAGCGCTCGTAGGTCGGGCGGTCCATGGGACAGTTGAGGTAGTCGTCGCCGTCGCCCTTGCCGTACCGGGAGGCGGCGTAGACCTCCGACATGTCGATGGTCTCCGCGCTGACGATCGGCGCGATCGCGTCGTAGAAGTAGAGCCGCTCCTTGCCGCCGCAGAGGGTCTCGAGCGCCGACGCGAGGTCGGGGCTGGTGAGGGGACCGGTGGCGATGACCAGCTCGTCGACCTCGCCGGAGTCCGGGATCGCAGTGATCTCGCGCTCGACCACCTCGATGTTGGGCTCGCGGCGAATCGCGTCGGTCACTGCCGCGCTGAACCGCTCTCGATCGACCGCCAGCGCGCCACCGGCCGGTACCTTGGTGTCGTCCGCAAATCGGATCAGGCGCCCGCCGATCCGGCGCATCTCCTCCTTGATCACACCGACGGCCGAGTCGAGGCCGGCGCCGCGGAACGAGTTCGAGCAGACCAGCTCCGCGTAGTGATCGCTCACCTGTGCGGGCGTCCGCTGGTGCGGCTTCATCTCGAAGAGACGGACCGGGATGCCGCGGCTCGCCAGCTGGAGCGCGGCCTCGCAGCCGGCCAGACCGGCGCCGATGATGAAGACCGGACGGGCCATTCGGCGGCAGCCTACTGGACGGTCGCCGTCCGCGCCAACGTCAGAGTGATCCGCGGCGCCTCCGCACCGGTCACGTCGACGACCTTCGAGTCGTAGCCGGCGTACGAAACCTCCAGGTGCTGGCCGGGCTCGACGACCACCGCGATCGGCGTGGGGCCGAACGCGGTGCTGCCCACGTGGACGGTGGCCCCCGGCGGGTCGGTCACCACCTCGATCCGACGCCGAGCGGGGGCCGCGGGCGCCGCCTCGTGGCCACCCTCGGGAAGCACCAGCACGGCGTCGTCCTCGTCGGTGAGACTGCGCGCGATCATCGCGATCACCACCGCCGCGACCAGCATCCCCGCGCCGATCAACAAGCCGCGCACGATCGAGCGCCCGGTTCCGCCTGCCGGCTGTCGCCCGCTGATCGGGCCCGTCAAGGGGATCGGCGTCAGGCTCGGGGTCGGCGTCCCCGACGGCGGCAAGGGCGCCAGGTCGCCGCTCGGCTCTCGGACCGGCGTTCCGTCGGGCGCCAGCTTGATCGGCCCGACCGTGAACAGGATCATGTCCGCCTCGCGCAGGCCGTTCGCCACCGCAAGGGCGTCCTTGGGTCGGAGCGAGGGCTTGAGCCGGAGGCACGCGTCCACCAGATCGGTGAGCTCCTGCGGGAGCACCTCCTTCTCCGGGTTCACGGTGATGCGGGGCGCGCCCTTGAGCTTGGCGAGGACGACGTCGCGCAGGGAGTCGCCTTCGTGCGGACAGCGGCCGGTGATCATCTCGAACAGGATCACGCCGATCGAGAAGAGATCGGCCCGCGGATCGACCGCGGCGCCGGCAGCCTGCTCGGGCGCCATGTAGCGCGGCGTCCCCACGAACGTGCCCGGCTTCTCGACCTCCCGCGTGCCGCCGCTCGGATCGAGCGGCAGGAACTTAACGACGCCGAAGTCGAGGAGCTTCACCAGCGGGCGAGCGCCCTTCGCGACCATGATGTTCTCGGGTTTGAGATCGCGATGGATGATGCCGGCGACGTGGAGCGCGTGGAGCGCGTCGCAGATCTGCGCACCGATCTCCATGGCTTCGCGCAACCCGATCGTGTGCTCGCGTTTCAAACGCTCCCGGAGCGACTCGCCCTCGAGGTACTCCATCGCATAGGCGAGCCGGCGCGGATCCTCCTCCTCGATGAAGTCGAGGACCTTGATGAGGCCCGGGTGCTGGACCGCGCTGGCGGCGCGAACCTCGTCGAAGAAGCGCTGGACGACGCGCGCGCGGCGCACCTTCGAGGCCGAGAGCACCTTGAGCGCGCAGATCGTCCCGTCGGCGGCGCGCGCCTTGAACACCGAGCCACCGCCGCCTCGACCGAGGCGTTCGAGCAACGCGTAGCTGCCGACGGTCTGTCCCGACTCCGGATCGGGCGCGACCGGACGGGACGGCTCGCTGACGGTACGTTTCTGTGGGAGGGTTGGCTCGTCGAGGCCCGCGGCCTCGGCCTCGCCCGCGCCCTCGCGAACGCCGCCTTGATCCTCGACGTTTGCCATGGCCGCCGGTGCCAAAGATGCCTTTGGACCCGCCACTCCGCAACGCAGGCGCTCAGGGCCGCCGGACCCGCCCGCCGGGCAGGATCGCGACCCGTCCCTCCACCTCGAGTCGGGTCAAGTGGGCCAAGACACGAGCGATCGGCGCCTTCGCCCGGGCCGCCAGCCGATCGATCGTGATGGCGGCCTCCTCGGGGAGCGCCGCCAGGATCGGATCGGGATCCCCCACAGATCCGCGGGGCGGGAGCGACAGCCACGCCGCCAGCGCCGCCAGCGAGCCCACCACCGACGCACCCGCCGCCGCCGGCGACCGGCCACCAGCGCCCCGGGGATCGTCGAGCACCCAGGGGACGACGGCTCGCAGGCGTCCGAGCGCGCGGGCCGACCGGAGCGTGTGGCGCGTCCCGGAGCGCGGACCGGCCTCGACGACGATCACCGCATCGGCGAGGGCGGCGATGATGCGGTTGCGCGTCATGAAGCTCTTCTTCCCCTGGGGCGGCTCGGCCAGCTCGGAGACCAGCGCCCCGCCGCGCGCGATCACCTCGGCGAACAGCGCCCGGTTCTGCTTCGGCACCGGTCGATCGACCGGAGACGGAAGCACCACGATCGTCGGGCCGCCGCCCTCGAGGGCGCCCCGATGCGCGGCGGCGTCGATCCCGATCGCACCGCCGCTCACGACGCCGGCGCCCTGCTCGGCCAGGCGCTTCGCCATCCGGGACGCCAGCACCCGGCCCTCCTCGGACGCCCGCCGCGAGCCCACGATCGCGACCCACCGCTCGGCGTGCGGCAGCGGAGCGCTGGCGTAGAGGATCAGGGGCGGATCGGCGAGGTCGTGGAGCCGCGACGGATAGCCGGGCGCGCCGGCGGCGATCGCGATCGACACCGATCGCGGATCGGCTCCACGCCGCGAAAGATCAAGGGATCAGAGGATACGGAACGGTTTCAGTTCCTGCGCATCTCGATCTTGTCGCCGACGGCGAGCTCGCGGAGCGCGAAGGTCACGATGGCGGTCGACGCATTCTCCTGGGCGTCGAGCACCATCAGCTGACCGACCTCTTCGTTCGGGAGGTCTTCGGTCTCGCGTGTGTAGAGATCGCCGCGCGTGATCACCCGGAAGATGTTGCCCCGCTGCACACCCTGGGAGCGGCCGCGATCGATGAACACCAGGTGGAACTCGCCGATCTGGCCGATCACGTCGCCGACGGTCTCGACGATGTAGCCCTGCGTCTCGGCGGTGTTCGCGACCGGGGCGACCCGTTGCCCGAAGCCCTCCGGCCACTTACCCACGTAGTCGCCGCGCTCGATGGGGCGGTACGACTGCGCGACCTGACCGGTCGCCACCACCGGGCTGGTGTCGATGATCTCGACGCCGCCCAGGATCTCGACCGCATACCCGATCGACTCGCCCGTGATCGGGTGGTCGATCTCGCGGGTGATGCGATAGACCGCGAGGCGATCGCCCTTCTTCCCCGCGTTCTTCAGCTTCATGTAGACGCGGTCGTAGTCGGTCAGCATGACCGCCTCTTGCTCCGCGTTGATGATCTGGCCCGCCTTGTCCTGGTCCGCCGAGGAGATGAAGCCGACCAGCGTGGTCCAGACCGAGTCGGGCGCGATGCGACCGACCTGGATGTTGCCGGTGGTCTTCACGAGATCGTCCGCGTCGATGTCGCCGGGGACGGCCAGATCCTCGTCCGGAAGCTCGGTGCTCTTCGCGACCTGGACGTTGGTCGGCAGGTTCTCGTCGCTCGGATAGAAGCGGAGCTCGTTGCCCGGATAGATCCAGTGCGGGTTCGTGATCTGCGGGTTGTAGCTCCAGATCTTCGGCCAGTACCACGGGCTGTTGAGATACTTGGCGCACAGATCCCAGAGGGTGTCGCCGCTCTTCACCGTGTGGGTCTCGCCCACGGACGGCGGGGCGTCCGCTTCGGCCGTCTCGGCGTTCTCGCCGGCCGGCGTGCCGCCGAAGTCGTCGTCGTCTTCCTGCGCGAACGACGGCGTGCTGAACGCGATGGCGACCGCCACGACCGCGATGTTCTTCATGCGCATGAAAGTTACCTCCGTCCCGATCCGGCTTGTAGCAGGGTCTTGGCCTTTTGGGCGGCCTCGCTGTCGGGATATTGCGCGATCACCTGGCTGAGCAGCACTTCCGCGCGCTCGTCCTGATGCAGCGCCGACCGCGCCTCTGCCGAACGCACCAGGGCGTCCGGGACCTTCGGCGATCGCGGGTATGTGTCGATCATCCGTTGAAAGCCCTTGAGCGCGTCCGCATAGCGCCGCTCCTTGAAGTCGCACTCGGCGAGCCAGTAGGTGGCGTTGTCCGCCAGCTCCGAGGTGGGGTAGCGCCGGTTGAAGCGGCGAAAGAGCTTCCGCGCGCTGCGCACGTCGCCATCGATGCGCAGCTTCGCGAGCGCGATCTCGTAGGCCGCCTTGACCTCGGACTTGGTGACCCGGTGCGGCGCCTCGGGCGGCGCGGAGCGACGGGCCGCCGGCGCGTCGAGGACGGGATCGGGCTTGGCCAGCACCGCGTGATCGACCGGGAGCGACTCTTCCTCGGGACCGAGCTTGATCATGATCGGCGGCGATCCGTCGTCGATGGCGCCCTGCTCGAAGCCGCCCTCCTCGTCCGAGGTACCCGAGAACTTCACCACGGGCAGCGTGCGCTGCGGGCCGGCCAGCTGCGTGATCTTGGGCTCCACCGGGGTCGTCGGCCGCGGCGCGACCTTGCGGGGCTTGTCGCTGGCGCCCACCACCGGCGTCTTCGGCGCAGGCGCCACCTCGCCGCTCTGCCCGAGCGCCAGGAGCGTGACGCGCCCTTCGAGACGCTCGAGCTTCAGGTCCGAGTCGCTCATCTTTTCATGGAGCGTCCGAACCTCGCGCCGCAGTCGGCTCAGCTCTTCCTCGAGGGCGACGGTGTTGGTCGCGCACCCGGCCAGGGCGATGAGGCCGAGGCCGGCGGCAGACAAAGCTCCGCGCATCGGGGCCGATTCTAGAAGAGTCCCTGAACCAGTCAAGAAAGCCACACCCTATAATGAGGGTTCAAAGAGCGAACAAAGGGCTGAAGTTTGCGTTCATTGGGGCCAAGGCCTCCGCCATGGCCGCGAGGTCGTGGAGGCGTTTGACCTGGTGGAACAGGGTCTCGAATCTCGGGGTGGACCTCCCCCATCGCCCGCACCCACCCCTTGATCCGGTTCAGCGCCACCCGATCCGGATCGTCGAAGCGCGGATCCCGCTGCACCCGGGCGGCGAACTCGAGGAGCAGCGCCCGCGAGCGCGCGCTCGACCACGGGCGGTCGTCGAGCCCGGTCAACCACCGGAACAGGTTGGGCCGCCGGAACGCGCCGCGTCCGATCATGAACGTGGTGCAACCGGTGACCTGGCGACAGCGGGCCAGGCTCTCCGGATCGAAGATGTCGCCGTTCGCGATCACAGGGACCGACACCGCCTCGGCAGCCAAGCGGATCCGCTCCCAGTCCGCGGTGCCGTTGTACATCTGCACCTTGGTGCGGCCGTGGATCGTGATCCAGTCGGGACCGCCGGCCTCGGCCGCCTTCGCCACCGCCACCACGTCGTCGGGCGACTCCCAGCCCAGCCGGATCTTCGCGGACACCGTCACGCCGCGCGGCACCACCGCCCGGACCGCCCCCACCACGTCGGTGAGGCGGCACGGCGATCGGAGGAGCGAAGCGCCACCGTCGCTCCCGTTCACGCGCTTGGCGGGGCACCCGAAGTTGAGATCGATCCCGAGGGCGCCGAGGTCGACGGCGATCCGCGCGCTCTCGGCCACGTGCTCCGGCTCGCCGCCGAGCAGCTGAACCAGCACGGGTACGCCCGCGCGGGTGCGGCCGCCCCGCGTGAGCTCGGGACACTCGCGGAGGAGCACGCGCGCCGGCACTGGCCGGTGCACGACGCGGATGAACTCGGTGACGCAGAAGTCCATCCCGCCGAGGGCGGACAAGAGATCGCGGACGATCGCGTCCGAGATCCCCTCCATGGGCGCGAGCGCCAGACGATAACGGTCGGTCCGGGTCACGCACCCACCTCCGCACGTCGCTCGGATGGCCGACCTTTCAGGCCGCCACCGATCGACAGGCTCCCAGGAGGCGGATCATCCCGCGGAGGTAGGGGGCGGGCGGCGAAGCGGAGCACGTCGCGCATCATGAAGGGCCGGCGATCAACGGTCCAGCCAGACGCGCAGGAGGGACGAGAGAAGCTCGGGGTCGACCGGCTTGGGGATGTAGTCCGAGGCGCCGGCCTCCAGGCACTGGTGGCGGTCCGCCTTCATCGCCTTCGCGGTCAGCGCCACCACCGGAAGCGCCGCAAATCGGCGCTGCCGGCGGATCCTGCGCATCGCCTCGTAGCCGTCCATCCCGGGCATCATGATATCCATCAGGACCAGGTCGAAGTCCGGATGGCCGTCCAGCTTGTCGAGCGCCTCGTGGCCGTTCTCCGCGGTCATCACCCGGACGCCCTGCGACTCGAGGAACGCGGTGATGGCGAAGATGTTCCGTACGTCGTCGTCGACCACCAGCACCGACCGGCCCCCGAGCGCAGGGTCGCGCGTGGTGAAGCGCCGGAGGAGCTCCCGCAGCCCGGCCGCCAGAATCGCTCTCGCGCCGGTGGAGGAACAACACCGTCTCCGCGAGGAGCTGCTCGCGCGTCTTCACGGTGCGCAGCACCAGCCGCTTGGCGAGGTTGCTGAAGGCCCCCGCGTCCTCCGGGCGGAGCTCCGGGTGGTAGATCACCAGCGGCGGGCGTCGCGATCCGTTGCGCTCGAGCGCTCGCACCACCTCGAAGCCGCGCTGATCCGCCAGGTCGAGGACCACGCAGTCGAACGATCGCTCGGCGAGCAGCGCCGCACCTTCCTCCTCGCGGTCCCGCGCGGTGACGGCGAGCTCGCCTGTTCCGATCATCTCGATGAGCTCGGCGCGCGCTGCGGTGTCCGGCCCGATGATGAGGAGTTCCTTCGTCGAGCGGCTCAAGAAGTCGAGCAGCTCGTCGAGCGTCGACTCGAGACCCGGAAGCTCGATCGGCTTGGTCGAGACCGAGAGCGCGCCCTGCCTCAGCGCGCGCTGACCCCCCTCGGCGCCGGTGATCACGTGGATCGGTATGTGGCGGGTGGCCGGATCGTGCTTCAAGCGATCGAGCAGCACCCGGCCGTCGATGTCGGGCAGCCTGAGGTCCAGCGTGATCGCATCCGGACGCGCGCTCTTCGCCGCCTCCAGTCCCTTCGCACCGTCGAGCGCGACGAGACCCCGGAAGCCGCGGCTGCGCGCCACGTCGAGCATGACGCCGGCGAACGCGTTGTCGTCCTCGATGATCAGCAGCACCCGATCCCCGGGGACGATCGCGTCACGATCGTCGGACACCGACGTCACCTCGGGCGCCGGCAGCCGCGGGCGCTCGGGCTCGGGCGGCTCGGGCTCGGCCTGGACCCGGCGGACCACCGCCTCCAGCGACACCGGCAGAAAGAGCGTGAACGTGCTGCCACCGCCGGGCACGCTCCGCACGACCAGCTCGCCGCCGAGCAGCCCGGCCAGCTCTCGGCTGATCGAGAGCCCGAGGCCGGTGCCTCCGTGGCGGCGGCTGGTGCCACCGTCCGCCTGCTGGAACGCCTCGAAGATGATGCGCTGCTTGTCCTCCGGGATGCCCTCGCCCGTGTCCTCCACCGCGAACGCCACCACCTCTGCGGCCGAATCGAAGCGCCGGCTCACCTCGTTCGGCGCCGGCCGGAACATCCGCAGGCGCACCGAGCCGGTGTCCGTGAACTTGAACGCGTTCGAGAGCAGGTTCCGCAGGATCTGCCGCAGCCGCATGTCGTCGGTGCGTATGCTGTCCGCGAGGCCGTCCTCCACCTCCACCGAAAAGTCGAGACCGCGCTCGGCCGCCATGTGTCGGAAGGATCGCTCCACGTACTCCTGGAGATCGTTGAGACGGATCTCCGAGACGTCGAGCGCCATCGTCCCCGACTCGATCTTGGCCAGGTCGAGGATCTCGTTGATCAAGGACAACAGGTCCGCGCCGGCCTGATGGATCGTGCGCGCGTACTCGACCTGCCGCTGGTCGAGGTTGTCCCCGCTGTTCTCGGCCAGCTGCCTGGACAGGATCAGGAGCGAGTTGAGCGGCGTCCGCAGCTCGTGCGACATGTTGGCCAGGAACTGCGACTTGTATCTCGAGGTCAGGGCCAGCTGATCGGCCTTCTCCTCCAGCTCGCGCTTCGCGATCTCGACCTCGCGGTTCTTTCGCTCCACCTCCACCTTCTGCTCGGTCAGCTGCTTCGCCTTCTCCTCCAGCTCCTCGTTCGTCTGCCGTAGCTCTTCCTGCTGGCTCTGGAGCTCCTCGGTCAGGCTCTGGGACTGGCGGAGCAGCTCATCGGTGCGCATGGTCGCCTCGATCGTCGCGACCACGATACCGAGCGACTCGAGCAGCTGTTCCAGGAACGCCAGCTGGTTGCTGGTGAACTCGTGGAACGAGCCCAGCTCGATGACGCCCTTGACCTCGCCCTCGAACAGGATCGGCACCACCACGATGCTGGACGGTGGAGCCTCGCCCAGCGCCGAAGCGATCCGGACGTAATCCGGAGGCAGCCCGGTCACCAGGATGCGCTTCTTCTCCAGCGCCGCCTGCCCGACCAGGCCCTCGCCCAGCCGGAACTCGTTCGCCACCCGCTTGCGGGCCGAGAAGGCGTACGACGCCATCAGCTTGAGCTTCAGCTCGTCGTTCCGCTTCTCCGTCAGATAGAAGCAGCCGTGCTGGGCATCGACGACCGGCGCCAGCTCCGACAGCACCTGCCGCGCCACCGTGAGGAGATCACGCTGGCCCTGGAGCATCCGGGTGAATCGGGTCAGGTTCGTCTTCAGCCAGTCCTGCTCCTGGTTCACGCGAGTGGTCTCGGCCAGCGTGCGCGTCATCTTGTTGACGTTGTCCTTGAGGAGCGCCAGCTCGCCCCTGGCCTCCACCGTGATCGACTGCGTGAGATCGCCCTTGGTCACCGCGGTGGCCACGTCGCCGATCGCGCGCACCTGCCGGGTCAGGTTGCCGGCCAGCTCGTTCACGTTGTTGGTGAGGTCGCGCCAGATACCGGCCGCGCCGGGGACGTCGGCCTGACCACCCAGCCGCCCCTCCACACCCACGTCGCGGGCCACGCCGGTCACCTGATCCGCGAACGTCGACAGCGTCACCAGCATGTTGTTGATCGTCTCGACCAGCGTCGCGATCTCGCCCTTCGCGTCGAGCGTCAGCTTCTGCTTCAGATCGCCGTTGGCCGCCGCGGTCACCACGCGCGCGATGCCTCGCACCTGCTCGGTCAGGTTGCGCGCCATGACGTTCACGTTGTCGGTGAGCTCGCGCCAGGTGCCGGAGACGCCGCGGACCTCGGCCTGACCGCCCAGGATGCCCTCCGTTCCCACCTCGCGAGCCACGCGCGTCACCTCGTCGGCGAACGAAGAGAGCTGATCCACCATCGTGTTGATGGTCTGCTTGAGCTCGAGCAGCTCGCCCTTCACCTCCGCGGTGATCTTCCGGGACAGGTCGCCGTTCGCGACCGCAGTGGTGACGGTCGCGATGTCGCGGACCTGATACGTCAGGTTCGACGCCATCAGGTTCACGTTGTCGGTCAGCTCCTTCCAGATCCCAGAGACGCCCTTCACCTCGGCCTGGCCACCCAGCTTCCCCTCCAGGCCCACGTCGCGGGCCACCCGCGTCACTTCGTCGGCGAACGAGGAGAGCTGATCCACCATCGTGTTGATGGTGTTCTTGAGGTCGAGCATCTCGCCCCGCACCTCGACCGTGATCTTCCGGCCCAGCTCGCCGCCCGCGATCGCGGTCGCCACCTCCGCGATGTCCCGCACCTGATTCGTCAGGTTCGAGGCCATCTGGTTCACGTTGTCGGTGAGCTCCTTCCAGATGCCGCGCACGCCCTCGACCGAGGCCTGACCGCCCAGCTTGCCCTCGGTGCCGACCTCGCGGGCCACCCGGGTCACCTGCTCGCCGAACGCGGAGAGCTGATCGACCATCGTGTTGATCGTGTTCTTCAGCTCCAGGATCTCGCCCTTGGCGTCGACGACGATCTTCTTCTCCAGATCGCCCTGCGCGATCGCGGTGGCCACCTGCGAAATGTTGCGCACCTGATCCGTGAGGTTGTTCGCCATCGAGTTCACGGCGTCGGTGAGATCGCGCCAGGTGCCGGAGACCCCGCGCACGTCCGCCTGACCGCCCAGCATCCCCTCCACGCCCACGTCCGAGGCCAGGCGCGTCACCTCGGCGCCGAACGATCCCAGCTGATCCACCATCGTGTTGATCGTGTTCTTCAGCTCGAGGATCTCGCCCTTGGCGTCGACCACGATCTTGCGCGTCAGATCGCCCTGCGCCACCGCCGTGGTCACCTCTGCGATGTCGCGGACCTGGTTCGTCAGGTTCGACGCCATCAGGTTCACGTTGTCCGAGAGCTCCTCCCAGATCCCGCGCACACCCTCGACGGAGGCCTGGCCTCCCAACTTCCCTTCGACGCCCACCTCACGCGCCACGCGGTTCACCTCGGCGCCGAACGCGTTGAGCTGATCGACCATGCTGTTGATGGTGTTCTTGAGATCGAGGATCTCGCCGCGCGCGTCGACCGTGATCTTCTTCGAGAGCTCTCCGGCGGCCACCGCGCTCGCCACCTCGGAGATGTTCCGCATCTGGTTCGTCAGGTTCGACGCCATGGAGTTCACGTTGTCGGTGAGCTCCTTCCAGATCCCGGACACGTCGCGCACCACCGCCTGTCCGCCCAGGACACCCTCGGTGCCCACCTCGCGGGCCATCCGGGTCACCTCGTCGGCGAACGATCCCAGCGAGTCCACCATCGCGTTGATCGTGTTCTTGAGCGCCAGGATCTCACCGCGCACCTCCACGGTGATCTTCTTGGAGAGGTCGCCGTTCGCGACCGCGGTGGTGACCTCGGCGATGTCGCGCATCTGGTCGGTGAGGTTCGAGGCCATCGAGTTGACGTTGTCCGTGAGCTCCTTCCAGATCCCAGAGACGTTCCGGACCTCGGCCTGCACCCCGAGCGTCCCCTCGATCCCGACCAGCCGCGCCACCCGCGTCACCTCGGCGGAGAACGCGTTGAGCTTGTCGACCGTGGTGTTGATCGTGTTCTTGAGGAGGAGGATCTCGCCCCGCGCCTCGACCGTGATCTTGCGGGAGAGATCGCCCTCGGCGATCGCGGTGACCACGTCCGCGATGTTGCGCACCTGATCCGACAGGTTGGCGGCCATCGAGTTGACGTTCACGGTCAGGTCGCGCCAGACGCCCGAGACCCCGGCCACCTCGGCCTGCCCGCCCAGCACGCCGTCGGTGCCGACCTCGCGCGCCACCCGACTCACCTCGTCGGAGAACGAGCTCAGGTGATCGACCATCGTGTTGATCGTGTCCTTCAGCTCCGCGATCTCGCCGCGGACCTCCACGTTGACCTTGCGCGAGAGATCGCCGGCCGCGATCGCCCGAGCCACGTCCGCGATCTCGCGCACCTGCGCGGTCAGGCTCCTCGACATGTGGTTGACGTCGTCGGTGAGCGCGCGCCAGACGCCGGAGACGCCGCGGACCTCCGCGTGCCCGCCGAGGCGTCCCTCGATGGCGACCTCACGCGCGATCCGCGAGACCTCGCCGGTCAGCACGCCCAGGTGCTCGACCATCCCGTTGATCGTCTGCTTCAGCCCGAACAGATCGCCGCGGGCGTCCGCGTGGATCGACCGGCTGAGATCGCCCTGGGCCACCGCCTGGGCCACGCCACCGATCTCGCGCACGTGCTGATCGAGGCTCGACGACATCCCGTTCACGCTGTCCGTCAGCTCCCGCCAGACGCCGCCGGCGAAGCGCACGCTGACCTGGCCGCCCAGCTTGCCTTCGCCGCCGATCTCGCGGGCCACCCGGATGCACTCGCTGCCGACGCGATCCAGCTGTTCGACCGCCGCGTTGACCGCGCGCGCGCGCTTGAGGTGGTCGCCCTGGAGCATCTCCTCGCGGCCTTCGGGGTCGATCCGCACCGAGAGATCGCCGGCGCCGATCCCGGTCACCACGCGCGCGACGTCGTCGGCGTGCGACAGCAGGCCGTCGACCATCTCGTTGACCGAGACGGCGTAGTCGGCCCACCCCCCCCGATAGGCCTTCTTGATCCGCCGGCGCGTCCGTCCCTGGTTGACCACGTTCTCGACGAGCTCGACCACCTCTCCGCTCATCGAGGCCGCCGTCGCCGCCACGTCGTTGAAGGCCTCGGCGATCTGCCCGGCGATGCCGGGGACGTCGTCGGGGAGTCGGACCGAGAAGTCGCCCCGGCGCAGCGCCCGGAGCGCGGCGAGCACGCGACGCTCGTCGAGCGTGCCGTCCTCTTGCTGCTCGAGCTCCGGTTCGTGGGTGCCGGGGGAGGACGGCGTCGTCGTGCCTGTCATGGCGCTACTCTCCTTCGAGGATGCGGATGAGGGACTGGAGGCTGGGCGGCTTCACCAGGTGCGCGTCGAACCCGGCCGAGAGCGCGCGTTTCTTGTCGCTCTCCTGACCGAAGCCGGTCAGCGCGATGAGGCGCGGTCGAACCTTGGTGAGCCGCGTGCGGACCCGCTCGACGACACCGTATCCGTCGAGACCAGGAAGCCCGATGTCGATGATCGCGACCTGCGGGCGAACGCGTAGCACCAGATCGACCCCGCTCGGCCCGTCCGCCGCGTTGTGGACGTGGTGACCGAGCAATCGGATGAGCTCCGAGAGCGCGTCGCGTGCGTCGCCGTTGTCCTCGACGATGACGACCTCGAGCCAATCGGTCGTCCGCTCCCGCAGAGGCTCAGGGAGAGCGTCGGGGGCCTCGGCCGAGACATCGTGGAGCGGGAGCGTGACGATGAACGTGCTCCCCTGACCCTCGCCCGGGCTCTCCGCAAGGACCGTGCCGCGATGGAGATCGACGAGCTGCTTCACCAGCGTCAGGCCCAGGCCCAGGCCGTCGTTGCCGGGCGTGTGCTGCACGAACATCTCGAAGACCCGATCGAGGAGCTCGGGCGGCATCCCTCGGCCGTTGTCGCTCACACGGATGGTGGCATCGCTTCCGTCCACGGCGCAGGTCACGGTAATGCGTCCCCCCGAGTCGGTGTAGCGCGCGGCGTTGTGGAGCAGGTTGCTGACGACCTGGGTCAGCCGGGCAGCGTCGCCGAGCACGCCCACCGGCGTGTCGGAGAGCGCGAGCTCCAGGTTCTGCTCGCGTTCCCGCAGCATCGTGCGGCAGGTATCGGCGACCCCGCGAACGATCTCGACCAGATCGAGGGGCTCGACGCGCAGCTCGATCTTCCCCGAGGTGATGCGGGAGACGTCGAGCAGGTCGTCGACCAGCCGCGCCATCTGGCGGACCTGGCGATCCATCATGTCGCGGATCCGAATGACCTTCGGATCGGTGAGTTGGTGCCTCTTCAGCACCTCGAGCCCGGTCACCAGCGGCGTCATCGGGTTGCGGAGCTCGTGGCCCAGCATCGCCAGGAACTCGTCCTTGCGCCGGTCCGCGTCCGCAAGCCGGCGATTGATGCGCTTGAGCTCGCGCTCGACGACCGCCTTCTCCGCCAGCGCTTCGGCCAGCTCCTCGGCCTTGCGCGTCAGGACCTCGGCGTTGGCGCGCTCCTCCTCCATGCGTCGCCGGAGGGCCTCGGCCTCCCAGCGCCGCCGTTCCTCCATGATCCGCTGCTCGTGATCCCGACGCTCGTGCTCGCGGAGCAGCTCGGCCTGTCGCGAGACCTCTTCGCTGCGCCGCTGGAGCGCGACGAAGACCGACGCCTTGGCGCGCAGGATCTCCGGCACGATCGGCTTGAACAGGAAGTCGACCGCGCCGAGCTCGTAGGCCGCCAGGATCTCGCGGTCGTCCCGATCGAACGCCGTGATGAAGATGATCGGCGTGCCGTGGGATCGCTCGCGGCTCCGGATCATCCGCGCGGTTTCGAACCCATCCATGGTGGGCATCTGCACGTCGAGGATGATGAGCGCGAAGTCCTTGGCGAGCAGGTGGCGGAGCGCATCCCGGCCGGACTGCGCCTTGATCAGGTGGGTCGCCAGGCCGCCGAGCGCGACCTCGATCGCGATCAGGTTCTGGGGGTTGTCGTCGACGACGAGGATGTCGTCCGGTGCGCAGTCGAGATCGTTGTTTTCGATGCTCACCCCACGACCCGGAGCAGTCGACCACAGGCAAGAAGCGGTCCCAAAAGACGTCCAACGATTCACCGCGGCAAGGCGTGGCGGGACGCTACGGGCGAGGCATTCAGCGACGGCGCCGGCGTCGTCCCAGCGCCAAGCCTGCGAGCAGCAGCGCGAAGAGCGCAGAGGCGCCCGGGCGGGACGACGCAGGTGTGGCGCTGCATCCGCAGCCTCGATCCCGGTCGGTCCCGAAGAAGCCCGCGTCCTTGCCCGAGTCGCCGGCGGTCGCGTCGGCCCCCCCGCCGCTGTCCGGCGTACCGGTATCGACGCCGCTGTCGGCGGTGGCCGCGTCCATCCCGCTCGCGTCCAGCTGGCCCTGATCGTCCACACCGGCGTCGTTGCCGCCGGCGTCGTTGCCGCCGCCGTCGGGGACGCCGCCGTCGACGGGCGGGCCGCCTCCGATGACGTCGGCGAGGCCGCGCGGCTGGAGCTGATAGCCGCCGATCCCGGTCGGGGCGAACTGCGTGAAGATGCCCTCGAGATCGAAGGTGCCGGTCGGCGTGGGCGTGTCGGCCAGGTCGATGACGGTGGCGACGCGGACCGCGAGGGTGCCCGTACCGTCGTCGACGTAGAGCGTGGTGTTGCCGGCCCAGGTCGGCGGCACCGGATCACCGGTGGTCGGGTTCGGCACCAGCGTGACGCCCGCCAGGTGGACCAGCTGCGACTCGTTGGCCTCGCCCTCGGCCAGCAGGCCGGCAATGTCGGTGGTCAGCAGCGGGACCGTCGCCGTCCCGATGACCGTCACCTGGACCTCGGTCCCCAGGGCCACCGGCTGTCCCACGCGCTCGTCTCGCCCAATCTGCCGCACGCCGCGGTAGGCGGCGATCTTCCCGGTCACGCGGACCATGTCGCCCGGCTGGACGTCGGCCGCGATGAGCGCGTCGTCGAACACGCGGATCGCATCGACACCGGTAGGCGCGGCGATGAAGAAGTTCGTGCTGCCGGCGAGGAACGACTCGCGGGTCGTCAGGGCCACGCCCTCCACCCGGACCGTGTGGCCGTCGTAGCGTGGCAGCTCGGCCGCGTTCTCCTGGCGCACGTCGGCGAGCGGGAAGACAGTGTTGGGCGGGAGCACGTTCTCCCAGTAGTACGCGGTGTTGTTGGCCGAAGTGACCGCGCCGGCCGGAAGGTCCGCCTCGGTGGCCAGGTTGTCGAGGGCGAACACGAAGTACCGGACGTACCGCTCCGCGAAGCCGGTGGGCTGCGGGAAGGCGACCAGCGTGTTGATGACGCCGCCGGCCCGCCAGTTGTTGCCGCCGGTGTTGACGGCGGTGGCGGCGACGTAGGCGCCGGCCGCGTCGCCGACGGTGGCGGTGGCCGTGGCGAGGTAGACCTCGACGCCGGCCACACCGTCGGCGTCGCTGACCGTGGCGGATAAGGTGAACGTATCGCCGTACGTCAGGTTCGCGGGGGCCCGGGTCGGGTTCGCGATCAGGGGCGGCGTCGGCGTGGGACCGACGAAGCCGGTGCCGGGCGTGGGGGTGGCGCAGATGGCGAAGTCGAGCGCGCTGTCCCCAGCGTTGTTGATGCGGCAGAGGGACTCGGGCGCGGTGGTGTCGGGCGCGGGCGTGCCCGCGATCTCGACGCGATCGACGGAGCCCCACTCGACCGCGTCGACCTGCGTGCCGAGGTCGTCCATGAGCTCGACCGCGTCACCGCTGTTGCCGAGGGCCCACTGGCTGCCGGTGCCGTCGTTCGTCAGGTTCGGAACCGCGAGGTCGTCACCGCCAATCGCCAGCTCGTAGTCCGCCGCGGCCACCGGAAAGCTGTTGGTGCTCGCCAGCGCGGCGAACTGCGTCGCGTTCATCGTCACGATGACGACCTGGTTCGGGCCCAGCAGGGTGCCCGGGTCGAAGACGTAGACGCGCGGCGTCGCACCGCCGGCGAAGTCGTGCAGCTGCCAGCCGCCGACGTCGACCGCGGCGGTGCCGGTGTTGTGGAGCTCGACCCACTCGTCCTGCTCCGCGCCGATCGTGGTGGTGTCGGGCTGGACCTCGGTGATCAGCACTTGAGCGCCGGCCGAACCGGCCGAAAGAGAAAGAACGAGGAGGACACCCGCGGGCAGCAGCTTCATGTCCGGCCCCGGTTAACCGACACGCCGCGACATGTCGACGATCCCCGTCGCACGTTTGTCGGCTGGTACGCACAGAACCCACAAGGCCAAACCCATGTATGTCCGATGAAAATCGACAATTTTCGGACAAATCCGTCGCACCGAATCAACCTGACGACACCAAGAAGACGTAGAGATCAGAAGAGTGGCGGAAGAAGAAGCCCGTAGGCGCTGTTAGCCCGAAAAGGACAGACAGCGGCGACGAGCGCAGGAGGATCGATGACGAAGTTCGGAGAAATGATTCCCCAGTCGACACTGGATCGTTTGGAGCGTCGAGTGTCTCGGCTCTCGATCTTGCTGGAGCTCGCCACCCAGAACTCGGCGGAGAAGTCGATCCGCGAATCGGGTGCACAGCTGATCGAGCGGCTGTCCGAGTGGCTCGAAGACATCAAGGACCTGGTCGAGGTCGGCGACGAAGACGCGCACGATCTGGTGAAGAGCTTCACGATGCGACTCCGCCTCGCCGAGACGAAGGTGAAGGGTTGGAGCATCCCCGAGGCGGTCGTACGCCGGGCCTTCGACGAGGACGGCGGAGCGCCTCAGCGTCGCCGCGGTCGCCCGCCGAAGAAGCGGATTCCCTCCGCCGCCTGAAGATCGGACTTTCCGCTTCGTCTGTTCCTGCGCTAGAGACTCGTCGAGATGAGTCTCGAGATCGTTGAACGCGTCTACTCACGGATGGCCCAAAAGCACGAGGCGGCCCGCCAGCATCTGGGCCGCCCGCTGACGCTGGCCGAGAAGATCCTCACCGCTCACCTCGACGATCCGAAGGCCCAGCCTCTGGTCCGGAAGAAGAGCTACGTCGACCTCCGTCCGGATCGGATCGCCATGCAGGACGCCACCGCCCAGATGGCGCTCCTGCAGTTCATGCACGCCGGCCAGGAGACGGCCCAGGTCCCGACCACCGTGCACTGCGACCACCTGATCCAGGCCCACGTGGGCGCGCAGAAGGATCTGCTGAGGGCCGTCGACGACAACGAGGAGATCTACGAGTTCCTGCGGACGGTCTCCGCCAAGTACGGCATCGGCTTCTGGAAGCCGGGCGCAGGCATCATCCACCAGGTGGTGCTGGAGAACTACGCGTTCCCCGGCGGGATGATGATCGGGACCGACAGCCACACGCCGAACGCCGGCGGCCTCGGGATGATCGCGGTGGGCGTCGGGGGCGCCGACGCCGTCGACGTCATGGTCGGCGATCCCTGGAACGTGCGCTGGCCGGGCGTGATCGGCGTGGAGCTCACCGGACAGCTCTCGGGCTGGACGAGCGCCAAGGACGTCATCCTCAAGGTCTGTCAGATCCTCACCGTGAAGGGCGGGACCGGGCACATCGTCGAGTTCTTCGGCGAGGGCGCCGACACGATCTCGTGCACGGGCAAGGGGACGATCTGCAACATGGGCGCAGAGCACGGCGCCACCACCAGCGTCTTCCCCTTCGACGAAGCGATGGCGCGCTATCTCCGCGCCACGCGCCGGGCCGACGTCGCCGAGCTGGCCGAGAAGCACCGGGCGGAGCTCCGCGCGGACCCCGAAGTGCTCGCCAAGCCGGACGAGTTCTACGATCGGGTCATCCGGATCAACCTCTCCGAGCTGGAACCGCACCTGGCGGGGCCCCACTCGCCCGATCTGGCGCGGCCGATCAGCGCGATGAAGAACGCTGTGGCCGATGAGGGCTACCCGGACAAGCTGAAGTACACGCTGATCGGCTCGTGCACGAACTCGTCGTACGAGGACATCGCGCGGGCCGCCTCGATCGTCCGGCAGATGAACGACGCCGGGATCAAGATCAAGTCGCCGCTGATGGTCACGCCCGGCTCCGATCAGATCATGCAGACGATCCAGCGCGACGGGCTGATGGAGGTCTTCGAGCAGGCGGGCGCGGTCGTGCTCGCCAACGCGTGCGGGCCCTGCATCGGCCAGTGGAAGCGCGACGACATCCAGGAGGGCGAGGCCAACTCGATCGTCAACTCGTACAACCGCAACTTCCGCGGCCGCAACGACGGCAACGCCGAGACGCTCTCGTTCATCGCGTCCCCCGAGATCACCGTCGCGATGGCCTACGGCGGCAAGCTCTCGTTCAACCCGCTGGTCGACGAGGTCAGCACCAGCGGCACCAAGGCAAAGCTGCCCGTCCCGCGGGGCGAGGAGCTCCCGCCGAAGGGCTACGAGTTCCCGATGGAAGGGTTCATCGATCCGCCCTCGGATCGGTCCGGCGTCGAGGTGAAGGTGCTCCCCACCAGCGAGCGCATCCAGCTGCTCGAGCGCTTCGAACCCTGGGATGGGAAGGACTTCGAGGACCTGGCGGTGCTGCTGAAGGCCAAGGGCAAGTGCACGACCGACCACATCTCGGCTGCCGGCGCCTGGCTCCGCTTCCGCGGGCACCTCGACAACATCAGCAACAACCTGTTCCTGGGCGCGGACAACGCGTTCACGAACGAGCGTGGCACCGCCATCGACATCACCAACGGTGTCAAGGACAAGATCCCGGCGGTGGCGCGGGCCTACAAGGCGAAGGGCATCTTCTGGATCGCGATCGGGGACGAGAACTACGGCGAGGGGTCGAGCCGCGAGCACGCGGCCATGGAGCCGCGGCACCTCGGCGCGCGCGCGATCATCGCGAAGAGCTTCGCGCGGATCCACGAGACCAACCTCAAGAAGCAGGGCCTGCTGCCGCTGACGTTCGCCACCGTGGCGGACTACGACCGCTTCCAGGCCGGCGATCGCGTGTCGATCCGCGGCCTGGCCGCCCTCGCGCCCGGCAAGCCGGTGAAGGTCGAGATCCAGCACGCCGGCGGAAAAAGGGAGACGATCGAGACCAACCACACCATGAGCGAGCAGCAGATCGCGTACTTCCGCGCCGGCTCCGCCCTCAACTACATCGCCGAGCAGCACGCCGCCTCGTGAGGGCGTTCGTCACCGGCGGGAGCGGGTTCGTCGGGCGAAACCTGATCCCGTTTCTCACCCAGCGCGGCTTCTCCGTGGCGGCCCTCGCTCGCTCCCCCACCAGCGCGAAGGCGGTCGCCGAGTCCGGCGCCGAGCCGATCGAGGGCGAGCTCCTCGACGAGGCCGCGCTCGCCCGCGGCATGAAAGGCGCCGACTTCGTGTTCCACGCGGCCGCCTACGTGAAGGACTGGGGACCGCTCGAGGAGATGCACGCGATCAACGTGACGGGCACCGAGCGCGCCCTGGGCGCCGCCAAGCAGGCTGGCGTCCGGCGCTTCGTGCACGTCGGTACCGAAGCGGCGCTGGTCGGAGGCGGCCCCATCGTCCGCGCGGACGAGTCGCGCCCGCTCCCCGAACATTCGATCGGCCGCTATCCGCTGACCAAGAAGCTCGCGGAGCAGGCCGTGCTCTCGTCGGGCGCCGACGCCGTCGTCATCCGACCCCGCTTCATCTGGGGCAAAGGCGACACCTCGGTCCTCGCGGAGCTCCAGCACGCCGTCGAGACGAAGCGCTTCTCCTGGGTCGACGGCGGCCGCTACCCCACCTCCACCTGCCACGTGAAGAACGTCTGCCACGGCGCGCTGCTCGCGGCCGAGCGCGGGCGCGCCGGCGGCGTCTACTTCCTCACCGACGGCGATCCGGTCGAGCTCCGCGGCTTCGTCACCTCGCTCCTCACCGCCGTCCGTTGCGATCCGGGATCGAAGAGCGTCCCCTGGTGGGTGGCGGCGCCGGCAGCCTCCGCCGTCGAAGCGCTCTACAGCGCCTTCGGCCGCCGCCCGCCCCTCACCCGCTCCGCGATCGAGCTGTTCGGTCGCGAGGTCACCGTCGTCGACCGCCGCGCCCGCGAGGAGCTGGGTTACGCGCCGATCATCACGGTCGCGGAGGGGCTGGCGGAGATGACCGCCCCGTAGGGACGGTTGACCACCCGGATGATCCGGTCCCCTACCGGAAGTTGTTCGCGCCGCCGTCCACCACGCCGGGCGCCTCCAGCACCACGCGCGGCATGTCGCACTCATACAGGCTGACCGAGCCCGGATGCTCCCGATCGACGACGAGCGGCATGCCGAGGGGGGCGTCCTCGAGCCGGACGCGGACGAGCTCGACCGACGGTTTGCCGTCGCCGGCACCGGCGACGTAGATCGCCTGGCCGCCGGCCGAGACGGTGGCGCGGCTCTTGGCGATGGTGATGCCCTCGAGGTGGGCGCGGACCGGGCCGAGGAACGCGATCGCGCCCCCGTAGCGGGCGCGGGAGTCGTGGATCTGGGCGTCCTTCACCCGGACCACCGCGTCGCCGACGGCGCAGATGGCGCCGCCGCGGTCACCGTGGACGTCGTGGGCGCGCAGCAGGGTCGCCTCGAGCGCGCCCGTCGAGAGGTGGATCGCGCCGCCGCCCTCGGCGGCCCGGCACTCGCGGATGTGGACGTTGTGGAGCCGGAGCGTCCCCGAGCGGAGAAAGACGGCGCCGCCCTCGTCGGCCTCGCCGCCCTCGATGAGCACCGACTCGATGGTCAGCGTCTCGCCCGCGGGGAGCTCGGCGGAGATCGCGCTGCCGTGCCCTTCGACGGAGATCCGGGTGAGGTCGCCCGCGCCGCGCAGCGTCATGGCGCGGCGGAAGACGAGCCGGTCCGGATAGCGACCCGGGGAGAGCTCGATGACGGCCCCGGTCTCGCAGCTGGCGATCACTTCCGTGAGCGATCGACCCGAATCGTCGGGATATCGGATCGGCTGTTCTGGCGCGCCGGTCAAACGGTTCAAAACCGTGGCACGAGTCGCCATCCCGTTCCACCCGTCGCTCATCGTCGCGCGCCTCCTGATGATTTTGGAGCGCTCTTACTTTTGGGCACCCGCACTTCAATCGCGCGCATCTGGGTGTCTCCGTATCGTTGTTCCACGAGCCCGACGCCCTCGGCATATCGGCTCAGGTTCTTCGAGCCGTCGTCGCCCGCGACCTCCACCGTGACGCAGCGAGCGAAGTCCAGCGCGCCCACCTTGCAGGGTCCGACCTCCGCAATCCGGTAGCGGGCCCGGTTGAACTGCCAGTGGGTGCCCTGGGCGATCGGCCCGACCAACAGCGGCGGCCGGAGCGCCACCGGCGCCGACGCCATCCCGGCGGCCAGCACCCGATCCGCCAGGATCTCGCGGAGGTAGGCGTCGGTCTCCCGGGTCCCGTCGGGCCGGACCGTGACCCGGTCCACCCGGCACAGGTGCGGGCCGTGCCGGTCCGGCCCCCGCACGGTGTCGATCACGCGCGTGTCGTTCACCCGGTACTCGATCGCGAGCCCCTGGCGGCACGGCAGGAAGTCGCTCGGGACCGCGGCGACGAGCAAGAAAAGCCACGGTCCCATCATCGCCTCTTGAGCGGGGCCACCTTGGAGCGCGCCCCGCCCGGCGCCCAGCACTCGATCCGGTTCCGCTCGACCACGAGCGCGCAGCCCGCCTCACCCGGATCACCGATCCCCACGTCGCTCATGATCAACCGGCCGCGCTGCCGCACCAGCGGGACGCCGATGCGGCCGTTCTCGACCGAGTCCGTACGCGTGTGACCGACCACCATCTGCGAGCAGCCCACGATCGAGAGCGCCTCCTCGAGATCTTCGCGGACCAGCCGGGCGTTGGCGACGCAGTACGCCCGGTGCCACAGCGGTCCCAACGGATCTCGAAACACGCCGTTCGGATCCAGCTGCTGGTAGAACTTCGGCGACTTGGACCAGGTGAGGCGCACCTCCTCGTCGAGCCCGCCGATCCCGCGGTCGGCCCAGCGCGGGCTGAGCCCACCGTGCACGAAGAGCAGACGCCCCACGCGAAACGCGATCGGGAGCTTGCGGAGATACGACCCGTAGAACCCGCGCTCGCCCATCTCGAACCGGTACGCGCTCCGCCCGGGTGCGTGCGTCTCCTCCCACGCCCTCAGCTTGCCGCCGAGCGGCTCGACGTAGCTCGGGGTGTCCGGCGCGCCCAGGAGCTCGTAGATGAACTTGGTGCGATCGACGAAGAAGCGGTCGACCTCCTCCTGCGTCGCGAACTCCATGTACTCGTCGGCCGTGACATACGCCTCGTGACCCAGCGCCGACATCACCTCGTGGTTGCCGAGGAGCCAGACGACGTCCCCGCCGGCGTCGCGGGCCTGCGGCCGCAGACCAATCAGGAGGTCCATGGCGGCGCGCGAGTTCGCGCCTCGGTTCGGGATGTCTCCCATCTGCACCAGGAGCGTGCGTCCCCCGCACCAGATCCCGTCCTTCTTCATCAGCTTCAGCCCCATCAGCAGTCGGCGAAGAACGATGTACTGCCCGTTCAGATCCCCGATCACGACCACCCGTGCCGGGAGCTCCCGCTCGAGCTCATAATCGGACCAGTCGACCTCCCGGGGCACGGGAGGTCTGATATCCGGATCGAGCAGCATTACATGTTGCGGCGGTACTGGCCGCCGACCCGGTAGAGCGCGCGGAGATCTGCCCGAGCGTGCACACCTTGGCGCCTCCATCAGCGACTGCGAACACGTTCCTCTGGGCGCGCGCGGCGGCCACCGGCGGCTCAGCGCGAGCCTGGGCCGTGACGCCGTCGTTGCGCCTTCAGGAACGCGTCGCGCGAGCGGATGGCGTACTTCTTCTCCTCGTCGGTCGAGCGGATCACCTCGCGCGGCAGCGATCGTGGGCGAGCCCTTCGGCCGAGGAACGTGTTCACGCCGACGATCGGCAGCTCGCCCGAGTGCTTGAGCGTCTCGTAGTAGCAGCGACTCCTCCTGGATCTTGCTCCGCTGGTACATGCGCTCCATCGCGCCGAGCACGCCGCCGCGCTCGGAGATGCGCGCGGAACTCGGCGAGCACGGCCTCCTCCACCAGGTCGGTCAGCTCCTCGATGATGAACGAGCCCTGCAGCGGGTTCTCGTTTTCGGCGAGGCCGAGCTCCTTGTTGATGATGAGCTGGATCGCCAGCGCGCGCCGCACGCTCTCCTCGGTGGGGGTCGTGATCGCCTCGTCGTAGGCGTTCGTGTGGAGCGAGTTGCAGTTGTCGTAGATGCGCGTAGAGCGCCTGCAGCGTGGTGCGGATGTCGTTGAACGCGATCTCCTGCGCGTGCAGCGACCGGCCCGAGGTCTGGATGTGGTACTTGAGCTTCTGCGAGCGCTCGTTGCCGCCGTACTTGTCGCTTCATCGCCTTGGCCCAGATCCGGCGCGCCACCCGGCCGATCACGGCGTACTCGGCGTCGAGGCCGTTGAGAAGAAGAAGGACAGGTTCGGCGCGAAGTCGTCGATCTCCATCCCGCGCGACAGGTAGTACTCGACGTAGGTGAAGCCGTTGGCCAGCGTGAAGGCGAGCTGGGTGATCGGGTTCGCGCCGGCCTCGGCGATGTGGTAGCCGGAGATCGACACCGAGTAGAAGTTCCGCACGCGCTTCGTCGATGAAGTACTGCTGGATGTCGCCCATCATCCGCAGCGCGAACTCGGTGGAGAAGATGCAGGTGTTCTGCGCCTGGTCCTCCTTCAGGATGTCGGCCTGCACCGTGCCGCGGACCCTGCGACAGCGTGTCCGTTGCGGATCCGGTCGTAGCGTCTCGGCGGCAGCACCTCGTCGCCGGAGACGCCGAGGAGCATCGAGCCCGAGGCCGTCGTTGCCCTCGGGCAGCTCGCCCTGGTAGCGCGGGCGCGGCACGCCGCTGCTCGGCGTAGATGCGCGGCGATCTTCTGCTCGACCTCGGCTCGACCAGCCCCGGCCCCGCGGATGTAGCTTCTCGCACTGCTGATCGATCGCCGCGTTCAGGAAGAAGCCGAGCAGCATCGGCGCCGGGCCGTTGATCGTCATCGACACCGAGGTCGTCGGGTCCGCGAGATCGAAGCCCGAGTAGAGCTTCTTGGCGTCGTCGACGCGTGGCCACGCTGACGCCCGAGTTGCCGACCTTGCCGTAGATGTCCGGGCGCAGATCGGGATCCTCGCCGTAGAGCGTGACCGAGTCGAACGCGGTCGAGAGGCGCTTCGCCGGCAGTCCCGCGGAGACGTAGTGGAAGCGCTTGTTCGTGCGCTCCGGTCCGCCCTCGCCGGCGAACATGCGGGCGGGATCCTCGCCCTCGCGCTTGAGCGGGAACACGCCCGCGGTGTACGGGAAGCGCACCGGGCGACGTTCTCGGGGAGCAGCCAGCGCAGGAGCGTCGCCCCAGTCCGCGAAACTGGGCAGCGCGACCTTCGGGATCGTCGAGGTCCGCGAGAGGGTGCGCGACGTAGAGGTCCTGCTCGATCACCCGGCCGCGCACCTGGAAGCGGTACTTGTCGGCGGCGTAGCGTCGCTTCGTCCGGCCACTCGCAGGCGCCGGCACTCGGCGTCGAGCCGGCGCTGAGCTCTGCAGCGGCGTCGAGCTCGTGCTCTGCGGTCTCGCCCTCGCGCTGTCACCGCGGCACGACGTCGGGCCGCGTCGCGATCTCAGGGCGCTGCCCGTTCGACGCAGCGATCGACGCGCCCGCACGTGGCATCGCCGCGATCTCCACCTGGCTCGAGATAGCGTCATGCGCGCCGGTCTCGGCGATCTCCGCCAGGTAGCGCATGCGCTCGGCGGGATGACCGACGATCTCGCGCGGTGTCGGAGGTGGCTCGGTTCGAGCGCAGCGGCGCCCGGTCTTCTCCACGATCAGCGTCCATGAGCGCGCGGTAGAGGCGGTCGGTCCCCGGGGTCGTTGAACTGCGACGCGATGGTGCCGAAGACGGGAGCGCGTCGTCCGCGCATCGAACATCTTGTGGTTGCGCTTGTACTGCTTGCGGACGTCGCGCAGGGCGTCGAGCGAGCCCGCGCTTGTCGAACTTGTTGATCGCGACGAGGTCGGCGAAGTCGAGCATGTCGATCTTCTCGAGCTGGGTGGCCGCGCCGTACTCCGCGTCATCACGTAGAGCGAGACGTCCGCAGTGCTCGGTGATCTCGGTGTCGGACTGGCCGATGCCGCTGACGTCTCCACGATCACCAGGTCGAAGCCCGCCGCCTGCACCACGTCGATCGCGTCCTGGACGTGCCGGACAGCGCGAGGTTCGACTGGCGCGTGGCCAGCGAGCGCATGTACACGCGCGGGTCGTCGATGGCGTTCATGCGGATCCGGTCGCCGAGCAGCGCGCCGCCGGTCTTGCGCTTCGACGGATCGACCGAGATGACGGCGACGGTCTTGTCGGCGAAGTCGGCGAGGAAGCGCCGCACCAGCTCGTCGACCAGCGACGACTTGCCCGAGCCCCCGGTGCCCGGTGATGCCGAGCACCGGGGCCTTCGTCGCTTCGAGACCAGGCCGAGCGCGGCGCGCAGCGACGCGGCCGCCTCGGGGTCGTTCTCCGCGAGCGTGATAGGCGCCCGATGCGACCGCGCGCGGGTCCCGGGTCGTCAGACCCGCGAGCACGCCGGTCGGCGGCGGCCGGCTTCGTCGCGGGAAAGTCGCACCGCTCGAGGAGGTCGTCGATCATCCCCTGCAGGCCCAGCGCGCGACCGTCGTCGGGCGAGTAGATGCGCGCGATGCCGTAGCCGTGGAGCTCCTCGATCTCCTCGGGCAGGATCGTGCCGCCGCCGCCGCCGAAGACTCGGATGTCGGCGCCGCGCTCGCGCAGCAGGTCGATGCATGTACTTGAAGAACTCGACGTGGCCGCCCTGGTACGAGGTGATCGCGATGCCCTGCGCGTCCTCCTGGATCGCGCAGTCGACGATCTCGCGCGACCGAGCGGTTGTGGCCGAGGTGGATGACCTCGGCGCCCGAGGCCTGCATGATCCGCCGCATGACGTTGATCGCCGCGTCGTGGCCGTCGAAGAGCGACGCCGCGGTCACGATCCGCACAGGGTTCACCGGCTGGTAGCGGTGCGGAGGGGTCACCCTGCCGGTATATGGAGCGCTGCCGGCCTCGTCAACGCGACCGATCCGGGCTACTGAAGGGACCGTGATGGCGGGGGAGGAGCTCCCAGCCGTCGGCGAGAGCATCGGCGGGTATCGCCTCGACCGACTGATCGCCACCGGGGGGATGGGCGCCGTTTTCGCGGCCACGCATGCGAGGCTCGGCAGGAAGGCCGCGGTCAAGGTCCTCGACCGCCAGCTCGCGTCGGACCGGGAGTACGTGTCGCGGTTCCTCCACGAGGCGCGGATCGCGAACGACATCCGCCACCCGAACATCGTCGACATCTACGACTTCGTCGAGACCGGCGGAGACATCGCCCTGGTGATGGAGCTCCTCGAGGGCCCGACCCTCCACGAGGCGCTTCGTCAGGTGAAGCGCTTCAGCGCGATCCAGACCCTCAACATCGCGCTCCAGCTCGCCGACGCGGTGGCGGCCGTGCACCGGGCCGGCGTCGTCCACCGCGATCTGAAGCCCGAGAACCTGGTGATCATCGAGCCGATCGAGAGCGAGTTCTGGGAGATCCCCAGCTTCAAGATCCTCGACTTCGGGATCGCGAAGCAGCGAAACGCGGCCGTCGACCACCACACGCTGCAAGGTGCGCTCATGGGCACGCCCTCGTACATGGCGCCCGAGCAGGTGGCCGGCGAGCCGGTCTCCGCGGCCACCGACGTGTACGCGATCGGTGAGCTGATGTTCGAGATGGCCTCCGGGCGGCGCCTCTTCGACGGCGAGAGCGTCCTCGTCCTCACGCAGAAGCTCAAGAACCAGCTGCCCCGCTTCGACATCCCCCGCGACGTCTATTGGGGCGATCGCATCGTCACCTTCGTGCGCGCCTGCGTCTCGCCGGCGCCGGCCGATCGACCGGACGTGAGCCAGCTGAAGCGCGACCTCTCCGAGCTCCTCGAGGAGGTCGACGAGAGCGACGGCGCCGCCACCGTCCTGGCGATGGAGGCGATCAAGCTCGAGGATCACAAGCCGCAGGCGCTCCCAGGGAGCGATCCGATGAGCACGCAGATGTTCTTCGATCGCATCGTCGAAGACTTCCAGCCCCCGGCCCTGCCGCCGCCCCCCAAGCTCGAGCCGATATCGGTGGTGAAGGCGATGCCGCCGGTGATCGTGGGGACCCCGGTGATGCGCGCGCCGTCGATGATCCGCGCGCCGGAGCGCGCGCCCAGCTGGAGCGCGCCCCGCCCGCCGGCGCGTCGCCCTGCGCCCCGGCGCTTCCTCTGGCTCCTGATGGCGCCGGCGCTGGTGGTGATCGTGTGGGTCGCGGTCCCGGGAGCCCACGATCGGGCCCGCGCCGGGTTCGACGCGCTCGTCGGCGCCACGCCCAATCCGGTCCGCCGCCATCTGGCGGCCTGGAAGGAGATCCACGGCGACGTGGGCGGGACCGCCGCCGGTCACCTGGCGGCCGCGGTGGCCGCCCACGTGCAGGACTCCTGGCCCAAGTACGAGGAGGCGGAGGCCGAGATACAGCGCGCCCTGATCCTCGAGCCCGAGGACGCCGAGGCCATCGCGTTCTATGCGGAGAACGAGCTGGCGTGGAAGCGCTGGCTGCTCTTCGGAGCCGACGCCGAGGAGGTGATGCGCTTCCTCGAGTACGCCGAGACCGCCGACCCGGCGAGTCCCGGTGCGCTCCGGGCGCGCGCGCGGCGTGCGGAGGTCCTCGGCGAGACGGCGCGCTGCCGCGAGCTGCTCCGAGGGGCCCGCAGGAATCGCAGCGATCCGCTGGCGCAGCTGCTGGAAGGCGAGTGCACGATCGATCAGGACCCAGCCACGGCCGAGTCGATGATCGCGCAGGCGGCGGGCGCGATGGAGGGGCTCGGGCGGGCGGTCCGCACCGGCGCGCGGGCGCGGGCGCACACTGGGCGCTACGCGGAGGCGCTGCGGTCGCTCGACCAGCGGCTGGCGGCGGACCCCAAGAACGGTCCGGCGTTGGTCGAGGCCGCGATGATCGAGCACGCGGTCGGGCACCACGAGCGGGAGCTCACCCGGTTGCGCTCCGCCACCCGCGCCGACGGCGATCAGCTCAGGGCCCAGCTCCTGCTCGGGCGGGCGCAGGCGGAGTTGCAAAAGGACAGCTCGGCGAAGAGCACCTTGCTCTCTCTGGCCACCAATGAGAGCGCGCCGGGGCGCTATCGTCGCGAGGCGTACGCGTCGCTGGCACGCCTCGAGATCGACACGGGCGGACCCGAGCGCGCGATCGAGCTGCTCGACAACGCCGCGTCGCTCGGCGCGGATCTCGAGGCCGACCGGCTTCGGGCCGAGGCGCTGCTCCTCGAGGAGAAGCCGGCCCAGGTGCTCGCACTGCTCGGCAAGCCCCTCGCGACCGAGGAGCAGGTCCCGCTGATCGCGCTGAGCGCCGGCGCGCATCTCCTCAACGGTCGGCCGGACGAGGCCAAGCACGCGTTCGAGGAGGCGGTGGCTGTCCGCCCGCAGGATCCCCGGCTGTTCGCGGAGCTCGCCGGCGCCCGGGCCCTCCTCGACGACTTCGGTGCCGCCCGCACCGCGCTCGACAAGATCCTCTGGCTCGATCCGCTGGAGGTGACGGAGGACGATCGCGCGCCGCGCCTCCCCCGGGCGGTGGCCGACCTCATGGCCGTCCAGCTCGCGAAGATGCGGGATGCCTCGGGCGATCCGGCCTGCGTCGACGCTGTGACCGCGCTGCTCCGCTTCTATTTCGGCGATCCTGCGGGAGCGGTGGTGGCGGCCCGGAGGAGCGTCGACGGCAAGAACTCTCCGCGGATCGCAGCGGTCCTCGAGGGCCACCTGATCATGGACGCCGATCTCAAGCGCGCGCAGGACCTGGCCGCGCTGCTCGAGAAGGAGGCGCCCAGCGCCGCGGCGCAGCTGTTCCTGGCGCGCTTCGACGCGAGCCGGCGCAAGGACACCGCCGCTGGCGCATACGCGCAGGCGCTCTCGATCAACTCCGATCTCCCGCTGGCCAAGATCGAGCGGACGGCCCTCGAGCTCAGGCGCAAGCGGAAGAGCACGCTCGAGGAGCTCTACGGGCTCCACGTCGACTATGCCCACCTGGGCAAGCTGCGCCGCCTGCTCTTCGAGGCCGGCGAGTGAGCTACTTGTCTTCCTTCTGAAGCACGAAGCTGTAGTCGGGCTTCAGCTTGCCAACCGGGATGTCCTGCTCGATCTTCACGTAGCCGCCGGCCTCCACCGAGATCTTGTGGGGCTGGTTCGGATCGACATTCGGTACCTTCAGCGTTCGCTTGCCCGCGTGCACGGCCTCGTCGAGCGTGATGTTGGCGGCGATCGGGGAGATGGTGATCGACACCGTGTAGAGCCCGGCCTGGCTGATCGGCTGCAGGTCGATGTCCTTGCGAAGGCCCTCGGCTTTATCGCCGCCGACGATGTTGGTGCTGAACTTGAAGGGCTCGTAGCCCCCCAGGCTGACCTCGATCTCGTAGTCGCCCTCGGGCAGCGTCAGCTTCATCGGGGTCACTTCGCTCGATAGGCGCCCGTTGATCGTCACCTGGGCCTTGGGAGGCGTCGTGTGCAGCTCGAGGACGCCCTTCTTGGGCGGCTGCGTGGTGACGTAGAGGAGCCCGCCCACCACGATCGCCATGATTCCCAAGGCGCTGTAGGTTTTGAGGCGCCGCACCGCGACCGCCTTCTTGTCGACCTTGGGGAGAATGTCCCCCGTCTGCCCCGTCTGCACCTCGGCGGGGGGTCGGGGCGGCTGCATCCAGAGCAGTGTGTTCTCGCCGAAGCCCGCGGGCTTGGTCGGCATCGGTGGCCCGCCGCGCGGGACGGTACCGTGGACGGACATCGGCTCGGTCGGCATCGGACCGCTGCGATCGGCGGGATCCGGCAACGGCTGATTGGCGTGGGTGCTGATCTTGTCGAGCGAGACGCCTGCAGCTTCGAAAGAGGGCAGCGCGGGCATGGCGCGCGTCGGCGCATCACCGATGTCTTCGCCGGAGTCGGGCCCAATCACGATCTGGTGATTGGCGCCGCCGCTCTTCTTCGCCTGCATGCGCTGGCGTGCTTCACGGAGCGCCTTCAGCTCGTCGGTGCTGAGTGGGTCGAGCAGCGTGCGGTCGTCCGGGGGAGGATTACGACCGCCACCTTGTCCTTGGTTGCTCATCCGGGTGCTCCCAGGTTGGGACTTTCGGGATACCACAAGTAGTACTGGGGCGACAGGTTTGGCCCTGGCACCGCGCTCCTACACGCTGCAGTCGGCCAAAAATTCCAGCGCTGTAGGCACGACGTGCGGGCGGCCGATGATCGTGGCCTCCGATCCGAGCGTCGTTCGGCGGCGCGCCGCGCGAACGACTCGTCTCGCTTCGTCGAGGTGCCGCGGCGCCGATCGGGGTGAATCGCTTGCCACTGAACATCCGACCAAGTACGTCAGAGCGTATGGTGTTGACGGCGTTCGACCCCCGGATCGCGCGCTGGTTTGCGCGTCGCTTCTCCACGGTGACGCCGCCGCAGCGGGAGGGCTGGCCGCTCATCCGGGCCGGAAACGACACGCTGATCGCCGCGCCCACGGGATCGGGCAAGACGCTGGCGGCCTTCCTGGCCGCGCTCGACGATCTGGTGCGTCGCGCGCTCGACGACACGCTCGAGGAGCGCACGTACGTCCTGTACGTCTCGCCCTTGAAGGCGCTCTCCAACGACGTCTCGAAAAACCTCGCACGACCGTTGCGCGAGCTGGCCGAGTCCGATCCCGGAGTCGCTCGGATCCGGGTCGGCGTCCGCACGGGTGACACGCCCCAGTCCGAGCGCGCCAAGCTGGCCAAGCGGCCGCCGCACATCCTCGTCACCACACCCGAGTCGCTCTACATCCTCCTCACCAGCGGGAGTGGGCGTGCGGCGCTGTCCGGCGTCCGCACCGTGATCCTGGACGAGATCCACGCGATCGCCGACGACAAGCGCGGCGCCCACCTGGCGCTGTCGCTGGAGCGTCTGGAGGCCCTGGTGGCCGCCGAAGGGCGCCCGCGGCCTCAGCGGATCGGGCTGTCCGCGACCCAGCGGCCGATCGAGCGCATCGCCCAGATGCTGGTGGGCGATTCGGCCGCTCCCCTCGATCGTGGACGCCGGCTTCGCGCGCGAGCTCGACCTCGGCATCGAGGTACCGAAGGACGAGCTGGGCGCGGTCGCTACGCACGAGATGATGGCGGAGTTCTACGATCGGATCGTCGAGCTCTCTTCGGCGCACCGGACCACGCTGGTCTTCGCCAACACCCGGCGGTTGTGCGAGCGCGTGGCACGCCACCTGGCCGATCGCCTGGGCGACGACAAGGTGGCCGCGCACCACGGCAGCCTCAGCCGGGAGACCCGACTCTCGGCAGAGATGCGGCTGAAGGCGGGGCAGCTCTCCGTCATCGTCGCGACCGCCTCGCTCGAGCTCGGCATCGACGTGGGCGAGGTCGATCTGGTGATCCAGCTGGGCTCGCCCCGGAACATCGCCACCTTCCTCCAGCGCGTCGGCCGCTCCGGTCACTGTCTCGGCGCCATCCCCAAGGGCCGGCTGTTCGCGCTCACCCGCGATCAGCTGATCGAGTGCGCGGCGCTGGTCCGCTCGGTGAAGAAGCGGATCCTCGACGAGGTCGAGATCCCCTGCGCGCCCCTCGACGTCCTCGCGCAGCAGATCGTCGCGGCCGCCTCGGTGGACGACTGGAACGAGGACGCGCTCTTCGACGCCTTCCGCCGTGCGCACCCGTACCGCACGCTCACCCGTCACGACTTCGATCGCGTGGTGGAGATGCTCTCGGAGGGGGTGGTGAGCGGCAAGGGCCGGCGCCAGAGCTACCTCCACCGCGACCGGATCAACGGTACCGTCCGCGGCAAGAAGCACGCGCGCCTCACCGCGATCACCTCGGGCGGCGCCATCCCGGACAACGCCGCCTACTCCGTGATCGCCGACCCCGAGGGCACGTTTGTCGGCACGCTCGACGAGGACTTCGCGATCGAGAGTATGGCGGGCGACATCTTCCAGCTCGGCAACACCTCCTGGCGGATTCCGCCGCGTCGAGTCCCAGCGGGTGCGGGTCGAGGACGCCGCCGGGCTGCCGCCCACGATCCCCTTCTGGCGGGGCGAGGCGCCGGCCCGCACGCGCGAGCTCTCGGAGGAGGTCTCGGCGCTCCGGGTGGCGATCAGCGAGCGCGCGGCCCGCGACCCCCTCCCGGCGGTGGTCGAGTGGCTGACGGCCGAAGCCCACGTGCCGCGTCTGGGCGCGGAGCAGATGGTCCAGTACGTGGCGGTGTCCGAGAAGATGCTCGGCGCGATCCCCAGCACCCGATGCGTGATCGCAGAGCGGTTCTTCGACGAGGGCGGCGGCATGCAGCTGGTGTTGCACGCGCCCTTTGGCGGTCGGATCAACAAGGCCTGGGGCCTGGCGCTCCGCAAGCGCTTCTGCAAGAGCTTCAACTTCGAGCTCCAGGCGGCGGCCACCGACGACGGCATCATCATCTCGCTCGGCCCGGTGCACAGCTTCCCGCTGGTGACGGTGTTCGACTTCGTCTCCTCGACCTCGGTCGAGAAGGTGCTCACGCAGGCGGTCCTGCAGACGCCCATCTTCGGTGTGCGCTGGCGATGGGCCGCGCAGCGGAGCCTGGCGGTGCCGAGGTTCGCAGGAGGCAAGAAGGTCCCCGCGCCGCTGATGCGGATGCGCACGGACGACCTCTTGACCGGCGTCTTCCCGATGGCGGTCGCCTGCCAGGACAACGTGACCGGGCCGATCGAGCTCCCCTCTCACCCGCTGATCGACGAGACCATGCGGGACTGCCTCACCGAGGCGATGGATCGGGACGGACTGATCGCGCTGCTCGAGCGGATCGAGCGGGGCGAGATCGAGGTCCGCGGCGTCGACACGGCGGAGCCCTCGCCGCTCTGCCACGAGCTGGTGAACGCGAACCCGTACGCCTACCTGGACGACGCACCGCTCGAGGAGCGGCGCGCCCGGGCGGTGCAGACACGCCGGGGCCTTCCCGCCGAGATCGCCGACGGCCTGGGCGCGTTCGATCCCGACGCGATCGAGACGGTCGACCGCGAGGCCGCGCCATCGGCCCGGGACCCGGACGAGCTCCACGACGCGCTGATGTCGCTGCTGGTGCTCCCGGCGGCCGAGGGCGAGTCGCGCGGCTTCGGCGCCTGGATGCACGCGCTGGTGGCGGCAAACCGCGCCACGGTCGGCCGCTTCGCGGAGCCCGCGGGGGAGAAGCCCGCGCTCCCCACTCCGCTCGCAGAGGCTCGCTGCCCGCTTCGATCGCGGAACGACGGGACCTCGGTGTGGATCGCCGCCGAGCGCGTGCACGTGGTCGCCGCGGCGGTCGGCGCCCTGATCCTCGATCCACCGCTCCCGCCCCTGCCCTTCGCGGTACCCGAGATCGATCGACCGTCGGCCCAGCTCGCGATCGTCCGGGCGGCGCTCGAGTCGTGCGGCCCCCGGACCTCGGCGGCGCTGGCGTCGCGGCTCGGCTTGCCGATCGAGGACGTCGACACGGCCCTCCTGGGGCTGGAGGCGGAGGGCGCGATCCTCCGGGGACGCTTCTCCCGCGACCTGGATGCCGGCGCCGTCGAGTGGTGCGACCGCCGCATCCTGGCCCGCATCCACCGCCTGACGCTGGGACGGCTGCGCCGTGAGATCGAGCCCGTCACGCAGGCCGACCTGATGCGGTTCCTCTTCCGCTGGCAGCACGTGGCGCCGTCGACCCATCTCTCCGGGTTGCAAGGTACCTTGCAGATCGTCGGTCAGCTCCAGGGCTTCGAGGCCGCCGCGCCCGCGTGGGAGCGGGACCTGCTCGCCGCCCGGATCGCAGTCTTACGACGGCGCCTGGCTGGACGCCCTCAGCCTCGGCGGTGAGGTCGCGTGGGGCCGGATCGCCGAGCGGGATGGCGGCGACGGGGCCCAGATCACCCGCGCCATGCCGGTGACGCTGTTCCTCCGCGACGCCCTCCCCTGGCTGCTCGTCGACGGGGCGGAGGCGGTCGACCCGAAGCTCACGCCGGTGGCGAGGGATGTGCTGGCGCACCTGGCCGGGCGCGGGGCGTCGTTCCTCAAAGACATCGCCCGGGCCACCGGCCACGACGCGGGCTCGATCGACGACGCGCTCCGCGAGCTGGTGTTCGCCGGGCTCGTCACCTCGGACGGCTTCGCCGGCCTTCGGGGCTTGCTCGGCAAGCACAGCGCCGCCGGCGGTCGCTGGTCGCTCCTCCGCAAGGACAGGGACGCGGTCGGGGGCCAGGACGGCGACACCGCCTTCGCGCACCAGCTGCTCCGCCGCTACGGGCTGGTGTTCCGCGATCTCTCGGCCCGGGAGCCGCGCGTATTGCCCTGGCGCGATCTGCTCCAGATCTACCGGCGCATGGAGGCCCGCGGGGAAATCCGCGGCGGCCGCTTCGTGTCGAGCTTCGTCGGCGAGCAGTTCGCGCTCCCCGAGGCGGTCGAGGCGCTGCGGAGCGTGCGGCGCCGGAGAGATCCGGAGACCGTCGTGATCGCCGCGACGGATCCGCTGAACCTGGCCGGCATCACCTCTCCCGGTCCGCGCGTCCCGGCGGTCGTGGGCAACGCGGTGCTGTACCGCGACGGCGTCCCGGTGGCCTCGCGCGAGGCCGGCAAACTGGTGATGCGCGGGCCGGTGGAGGCGGGCCTCGAGGCGGAGGTCGCCGCCGCGCTTTGATGGATCCGATCGCGATCGAAGGGACGCTGGCCCGGATCCTCTACACGAACGCGGACACCGCCTGGAGCGTGGTGCGCCTGACCATCCCCGGCGAGGACGAGATCACGGCCGTCGGGAACCTGCTCGGCGTGCGCGAAGGCGAGCAGCTGCGCCTGAGCGGCCGCTGGATCGACGATAAGAAGTATGGGCGCCAGTTCCAGGTGGAGGCGTACCTGACGGTGAAGCCGTCCACGCTCAAGGGCATCGAACGCTATCTCGGCTCGGGGATGGTCGAAGGGATCGGCCCCGCGATGGCCAAGCGGCTCGTCGACCACTTCGGCCGGGACACGCTCGACGTGATCGAGCAGCACCACCAGCGCCTCACCGAGGTCGAGGGCATCGGCCCCGTCCGCGCTAAGCGGATCAAGGAGGCTTGGGCCGAGCAGGCCGAGGTGAAGGAGGTGATGATCTTCCTCCAGTCGCACGGCGTCTCGCCGGCGTACGCGGTGCGGATTCTGGCAGCGCTACGGCAAGCGCGCGCTGGGTCTGGTCCGCGAGAATCCGTACCGCCTGGCCCTCGAGGTCTTCGGCATCGGCTTCGCGAAGGCGGACCAGGTGGCCCGGAGCCTGGGCTTCGAGATGGCCTCGCCGGAGCGGGCCGAGGCGGGGACGCTGCACGTGCTCTTCGAGACTGCCGAGGAGGGACACTCGTACGTGCCCCGCAGCGAGCTGATTCCGCCGGGCCACCGAGATCCTGTCGATCGACCCGGTGCTGATCGAGTCGGCGATCGAGAAGCTGGCGGCCGCGCGCCGGATCCAGCTGGACGACGACGCCGTCTACCTGGTGGCGCTCTACGAGGCCGAGCGGGCCGCCGCCGAGCAGGTGAAGCGAATGCTGGAGACGCCCGCGCCGTCGATCGAGGGCCCGCTCGACCTCTCGGCGATCGAGCGCGAACAGCGGATCGAGCTAGCGCCCGAGCAGCGCGCCGCGGTGGAGGCGGCGATGACGAGGCGGCTCCTGGTGGTCACCGGCGGTCCGGGCACCGGCAAGACCACCATCGTCAAGGCGATCATCCGGCTCCAGAAGAGGTACCGCCGCAAAGTGCTGCTGGCGGCGCCCACCGGCAGGGCCGCCAAACGTCTGTCCGAGGCCACCGGCGAGGAGGCGAAGACCATCCACCGGCTCCTCGAGTTCGATCCCGAAGGCGCGCGCGTTCGCGAGGAGCGCCGACGATCCCCTCGAGGTCGACACGCTGATCGTCGATGAGGTCTCGATGGTCGACATCCTCCTCTTTTGCAACCTGGTCGCGGCGCTCCCGCCGAAGGCGTCGCTGGTGCTGGTCGGCGACGTCGATCAGCTGCCGTCGGTGGGCCCGGGCCGCGTCCTCGACGACGTGATCTCCTCAGGCCGTGCGGAGGTGATCCGGCTGAAGCAGATCTTCCGCCAGGCGGAGCGGAGCCTCATCGTGGTGAACGCCCACCGAATCAACGAGGGGCAGATGCCGTCGTTCGAGGTGGATCGCGGAGAAGAAGCAGGACTTCTACATGATCGAGCGCGACGAACCGCCGCGCGTGCTCGAGACGATCGAGGAGGTGGTCAAGAACCGCATCCCCAGCAGCTTCGGCCTCGACCCGATCGACGACGTCCAGGTGCTCACGCCGATGCACAAGGGGCCACTCGGCGCGGTCAACCTGAACAACCGCCTCCAGGCGCTCCTCAATCCCCGCACCACGGACGACGTCCTCAAGCGCGGGCCCTACACGTTCAAGGCCGGCGACAAGATCATGCAGACCAAGAACGACTACACGCTGGGCGTGTTCAACGGGGACCTGGGGCGGGTCGTCTCCATCGACCCGGAGGACAAGAAGCTGATCGCTCGCTTCGACGATCGAACCGTGACGTTCGCGGCGGGCGAGCTCGAGGCGCTCACGCTCGCGTACGCCTGCTCGATCCACAAGTCGCAGGGGAGCGAGTACCCGGCGGTCGTGATCCCGGTGAGCACGCAGCACTACGTGATGCTGCACCGGAACCTCTTCTACACGGCGGTGACCCGGGGCCGGCGGCTGGTCGTCCTGGTCGGGAGCCGCCGCGCGCTCTCGCAGGCCGTCAAGAACGAGGAGCAGAACCGGCGCTACGCCAAGCTGGCGGATCGACTGCGATAGCCCGGGGCCCGCTCGGGCGAAGCCCTCGCAGCCGACCCGCGCGGCGGGCCGACGTTTTTTTCCTTTCCCCTCGGGCGGGGCTGCCCGGTCCATGACGGAGGATGACCTTGGCGGGCTACGTCGGCCTGCACCTCTCCCTGGTGCTCGAGACCGGTTCGGTGACAGGATTCACCCCGCATCCGACGCGCCGACGCATGGGCGACGCACCCTCATCCCGCCGGGCGCAAGTCGCCGACCTCTACCGACAGTACGGCCACCTGGTCCACACCCGCTGCGTCTTCCTGCTCCGGGACCACGAAGCCGCCCGCGACGCCACGCAGGAGGTGTTCGTCCGGGTGATGCGCGCGATCGACTCCTTCCGCGAGGACGCGTCCCCGTCCACCTGGATCCTCAAGATCGCCACCAACCACTGCCTCAACGTGATCGCGTCGGCGAAGGCGAAGTGGCGCGAGCGCTTCCAGCAGTACATGACCCACCTCGACGAGGGCGGCCTCCTCGGTGGGGTCGATCCGGACAAGGCGCACCTCGTCTCGCAGCTGCTGGCGAAGCTCGACCGCGAGACGCAGCAGGTCGCCATCTTCTACTACGTCGACGAGATGACCCAGGAGGAGATCTCCACCGTCCTCGGTCGCTCGCTCCCGACGATTCGCAAGCGCCTCGCCAAGTTCAAGCGAGTCGCCCGCAAGGAGCTGGGCCATGACGTCCCCTGACACCGTGTCGCTCCATCAGCTTCGTCGCTATCGCTTCGGCGAGCTCTCGGGAGAAGAGCGGGCCGCCGTGGAGGCGAGGCTCGCCGAGGATCCCGAGGTCCGCGCGCGGCTGGCCCGCATCGCGGCCGAGGAGAGCGCGTTCCTCGGCGGCGTCGATCTCGCCGTCGAGAGCGTCGCCATCCTCGAGAAGCTCGATCGCGCCCCCGCACCCGAGCCGGGGCGCCTCCGGCGGCTGCTCACCACCCGCGGCTTCCAGCTGGTCGCCGCCTTCGTCTTGCTGCTGGCGCTGATCCCGCTGGCGCGGCCCTTCGTTTCGCACGGGCACCACAACCGGACCAAGGGGAGCGTCCAGCTGGAGATGTTCATCAAGGACGAGGCGGGCGTCCGCAAGGGCGACGACGGCATGCGCCTCCGCGAGGGCGACCAGATCCAGTTCCGCTACCGCGCCGTGGGCCGGCGCTATCTCTTCGTGGTCTCCGTCGACAGCCGCGGCGCGATCTCGCCCCTGTATCCGGATGTCACGGGCAAGAGCATCGAGGTCCGCCCGGACGGCCTCCACACCCTCGAGGGGAGCGTGATCCTCGACGACGCCGTTGGGCCGGAGCGGATCTTCGCGGTGTTCTCGGACGCTCCGGTGTCCTACCGGTCGATCGAGCGCGCCCTCTCGGGCCGGAGTGAGGGCGATCTCAGGCGGTTGCAGCATCTGGACCTGGAGGGTGAGGATGTGGACCAGGCGACCATCCTGATCATCAAGGAGTAGGATTGAGGGAGACGCTGGTCAGAGCGATTGCAACTTGTCTTGCGCTTTCGCCGGCGCTTCTCGCCACCCCTGCGCACGCCGCCGAGTCGCGTCGCTTCGCGCTCCTGATCGGGAACAACTCCGGAGGCCCCGAGACCGAACGCCTCCGCTACGCCGAGGACGACGTCGACAAGGTCCGCGTGGTGCTGAGCCAGCTCGGAGGGTTCCGAGACGGTGACCTGGTGGTGGCCCTGGGCGTTACCGCCCTCGATGCAGAGCAGAAGCTGGCCGCGTTGGAGGCGCGGGTGCGGGCCGCGGAGTCCGCGGCGGTGCAGACCACGCTGCTCGTGTATTACTCCGGCCACGCGAAGGCCGGCGATCTGTGGCTCGGCGACACCCGGCTGCCGATGGCCTCGCTCCGCCGGCGCCTCTCCGAGTCGGCGGCGGACGTGAAGATCGGGATCATCGACTCCTGCGAGTCCGGCGCCATCACTCGCGAGAAGGGCGGGCGCCGCGGGCCCTCGTTCCTCTTCGAGCTGGACGATTGCGAGGCCGCCCGCGGTCTGATCCTGATCAGCTCCAGCTCGGAGGACGAGTCGAGCCAGGAGAGCGACGAGCTCGGTGGCTCGTTCTTCACGCACTACCTGACGAGCGGTCTCCGCGGCGACGCCGACGAGTCGGGTGACTCGCGCGTGACGCTGGGCGAGGTCTACAAGTACACCTACCACAAGACCGTCAGCGTCACGGCCAACACGCGCAGCGGCACGCAGCACCCGACCTATGCCTACGACCTCGAGGGCCAGGGCGACATCATCCTCACCGATCTCTCGCGCGGCACCAGCGGCGTGCTCTTCCCCGATCAGGTCGGAGGCGACTTCATGGTCTTCGACATGGCGCGCGAGCAGGTGGCCGCCGAGATCAGCAAGAAGGCGGGCGCGGTCCGCCGCCTGGCGCTGCCGCCCGGCGACTACGTGGTGAAGAAGAGAATGAGCGACCACCTCCGGATGGCCCGGTTCGCGCTCGCCGCCGACCAGTACTACCAGGTGGACGAGGGCGCGATGGAGGACGTCGCCTTCGAGGACGACTACGCGAAGGGCCCCATCCTGCGGACCGAGCTGGAGCGGACCCGCACGCGCGCCAACATCCGCACGATGGCCGCCTTCCAGAGCTTCTTCTCCGGGAGCGCGCGCCGCGATCTCTTCCCGCCTCTGTTCATGTTCGGGGCCGGCCTCGAGGTGGGCCCGTTCCTCGGCGCGCACCTCGGTCTCGAGCTCCTGCTGGGCGGCGACGGCGGGCGCACGCTCCGTCTCGGCGACCTCGCGGTCGGCTACCGGTTCTTCGAGACCGAGGTGGCGCTCTCGCTCCTGTGGCACCTGGATCTGGGTGCGTTCTCGCTCTACGCCGGGCCACGCGTCTCCGGGATCTACTTCCTGCGCAGCTTCCCCGACGATCCCGTGCTGCGCGATCACAGCCAGGACTTCTTCGGTATCTCGCCCGCCGTGTCCGCTGGCGCGCTGTGGTTTCCCTTCGCCGCCCGCGACTTCTCGCTGGAGCTGGTGGCGCGCGCCGCCTTCCTCTCGTACGGCGTCGACGACAACCGGGCCCTCTTCTTCAGCGAGGTGGGCCTGTCCCTGGGGTACCGGCTATGAGGCGGGTCGCCGGTGCAACCTGCCTTGCGCTCCTCACGGCGGCGACCGGCTGTCACGAGCCGTTCTCCAACGAGGACGTCCTCTTCTTGAAGTCGCTCCCCCGCGACGTCGGCTTCGACGTTCCGGGCGGCGACGGTCAGCGCGGGCGCGGCCTGACTCCCGCGCAGTCCGAGATGCAGGAGAACGTCGCCAAGTTCTATCGGGACATGGTCGCGACCTCGACCGCCACCAACGACCAGATCTTCCAGGTGCTGAGATACGTCGAGACCCTCACCTCGTCCGCGGCCACCGTACGCGAGGACGACCGCCGGGCGTGGGGACCGCTCCGTCCCAAGCCGGAGGATCCATTCGAGCTGCTCCTGGTGGTCGATCACGTCTTCACGGCGACGGTCGTGACGTACACCTCACAGAGCGAGCCGTTTCCGACCGACTCCGTCTTCCGCTTTGCGCTCAGCGGCCGGCCCGGCGAGAAGCGCGACTTCACGCAGTTCCTCTACGGCGAGTCCGTCGTGCTCTCCGCCGCCAGCGACGAGGCGTACGGCTACTTCTGCTTCGATCTCGACGCCGTGCACGCCCTCGATCCGACCTCGCAGGGCAGCGGTACCTACTGCGCGAGCTACGACTTCCGCGGGACCCAGGAGACCGTCGAGCTGTCGGTGAAGATCGCCGGCGATCTCTACGTGAACCCGGACGCCGCCTTCAGCCTGCACCGTGAGGCGAGCGGCGCCGGGCGCTTCTTCTTCTCGATGCGCGGCAACGTGTTCGGCGATCCCGAGGTCCCGGAGATCTCCAGCGTCACGGTGCGGTGGAACGAGACCCTGGCGGCCCGCGCCGACAGCTCCACGTGCGGCGGTGACGCCCCCTACCCCCTGTTCGCCGCCGAGTGCTGGGACGACGCCTTCCTCCGCACGTTCCTGCTCTCGAACATCCCCGGCTTTCCTGCGGTCGGCTCCCTGGAGCTCTGCCCGGGCGAGTTCCAGGAGCCCGACGCCCTCGCCCAGCCCTGCTCCGAGTGAGCTGGCCGAGTGTTCAGCGTGGGCGATCCAGCCGCCGATTGCCGCCTCCAGCCCGCAGGTCCGCGCGGAATCGGACGCGCGTTCCGGTGGAACGGAGCCTGCATTCGGAGCCCCCACCACCAGGAGGTGCCATGGGAAGCCTAGGAATTTCTTCGAACGGAACCCCGCAGCCCAAGAACTGGGGCAGCGAGAACGGGTTCGAACACCCCGATCCTCGCATCGACGACAACCTCACGATGGATGCGGCGAAGCGGCTGAACTATCTGCAGGATCCCGAGGGACAGCGATCCGCGCAGGACGTCGGAGCCATGGAGATCCAGTGGGATCGGGCCGTCAACCATCAGAACGGGCTCAGCGACAAGGAGCTGGTCCCGAAGTGGGTGGCCGACCGGGGCGCGCAGAGCCCCGAGCACCAGCGAAACGTCGAGAACCTGATCCGGGGCGCGGTACGCGGGGGCGACGCCGGCGTTCAGAGCCTCGAGAACGACTTCATCGGCATCTATCGGAACGCCGTGCGGGCCGCGGCCGCGGGGGAGCGCTGGTGACCCCGGCGTACGATCACCCCGTCGTCATCGCGGCCCAGTCGATCCTGAAGGCGGCCGAAGACGGACAGCTCGTGCTCGACGCCCCGGGGGCCGCGCTCCTGACCTTCGGCCTCAGAAAGCACGCCGCCGACCCGACGCTCCCGGCCGCGATCGTCGCGCTCTACGAGCTCGCAGGCGTGTTGATCGAGAAGAAGCGCTCGCCCGACGCGGGGCTGCGGCTCCTCGAGTGCATCCGCGCGGTCGCGCCCGAGCTCGCGTGCCTCAGCGTGGTCGACGAGGCGAAGACCTCGTCCGCGTTGGGCCACCCGATCGTGAAGGCCGCGCCGCCAATCGACGCCGAGAGCCCCGAGGGCAGCGTCCGCGTCGCGTCGATGGTCGATCCCGGGAACCAGGTGCCAGCCTCCCTCCGCCGCCGCGGGCGGTAGGCGCAACTCGCACCCCACCGCCCACGATAAGGGAACATGACGTCGACCGGACGTACGTCTCGACGAGACGTCGCAGCTACGACCGAGCCTCAGCCGACGGTCACACGCACCATCGCCCCGACGGACGGTCATCCCGCTCGACCGGACACGGTGAGCGTGGGCGGCCCATCCGTGCACCCCACCGTGCATACCTCGCGCCCGAACGCCGGCGCCCGTCGCTCCAGCGTGGTGTCGGCCCGAGCGACGCCCGCCGCGGATCCGGAGATCATCCATCACGTCGACTCGCGGGCGGAGCTGGACGCACTGTTCTCCCGCGGGCCCAGCGTCACGGCAGGCGCGCCGACCGAGGCCAAGTTCCTGATCGATCGCGACGACGGCAGCATCTACTTCATCCCGCCGAAGTACAAATTCCACGTCGAGTTCTACCACGAGGTGCTCAATGGGCCGCTCGACGACGACGAGTTCGACCGGCACGCCTACAACCGGCCGGACCGCGACTTCATCCCCGGCACCGTGACGGCCTACGACAGCTACCTCGACCCGGTCACGAACAAGAAGGGCGCCATCTGCTACAGCTACTGGCCCACCGATCACTTCGACCCAAAGCTCCTGAAGGAGACGCACGAGGCCGTGCAGAAGGCGCTCGGCTTCCTCGGTCCGGACGAGAGGCTCTTCTTCCGTGCGGGCGGCCCGATCCAGGAGCGGATCCTCGAGCGAGACGCCGGGCCCATCGCCGCCGCCGGGATCGACGTGAAGACCAACCTCGAGATCTCGAAGGGCTTGAAGTACATGACCCTCAGCGAGGGCGAGGCGAAGGGCCGACTCCGGATGATCGAGAAGGGCGCGGCGATGCCGCGGCTCGATCGGTCGGACGTCGCGCTCTTCCTCGGCGACGTGCCGCCGACCGCGCCCCCGGTGGCCGCGATCTTCACGACCCAGGTGCAGACGTACAACTCGCATCTCGGCATCGTGTACCGCCAGGAAGACACGCCGTACTTCTACAAGTCATACACGGACCAGGAGCTCGAGGCTCTGCGTGCGCTCGACGGCCAGTTCGTCTCGGTGAAGACGACGGAGAAGGACAGCACGGTCGACCCCACGACCGAGGCGGAGGCCGAGAAGTATCTCGACGAGATCAAGCCGAAGGACGCGGTGAAGCTCAAGCCGAACCTCGACGAGAACCGCGCGCGGCCGTACTCGGAGCTGGTGGCGATGTCGGTCGGTCCCGACGGCAAGTGGAACCAAGCGACGCTCGCGGCCTATGGGCGCAAGGTGATGGGCGCAGTCCAGCTCGCACACCTCTACGAGACGGGCCAGCTCGCCGTCTCCGAACCGGAAGAGCCAGAGGTGGTGGCACCGGTCGAGCCGTTCGGAATCCCCGCAAACTGGTACACGCGCTTCATGCGAACGGCCAGGGATGAGAACGGCCAGACCTTCTCGACCCGCATCGCGGAGCTGCGGACCGATCCTCGGTTCAGGGACAAGAACTTCAAGGACTGGAAAGCGGACGAGCTGGAGAAGCTTCGCGACGCCATCTCGAACGCGAAGATGCCGGACGAGCTGCTCAACGACATCCACGACCAGGTGGCGGTGCCGTACCTCGAAACCCATCCCGACGCGGACAGCGTGCGGATCCGCTCCTCCGTCCCCGTGGTGGAGGACGGCAACGCGGGCGCGAAGCTCCCCAACATGGCGGGTGCCTTCGACTCGCACACGGCGGACTGGAACCTGCGCGGGAGCGCGACCGCGATCGCGAAGCGGGCTACGCGTGAGATCGCAGAGACGCTCCAGGAGGTCTACGCCTCGGTCTGGAACGATCGTGCGGTCAGCGAGCTCGAATGGCACAACGTCGAGCTGGTCGAGGATCAGCTGGCGATGGCCGTCCTGGTGATGCCGAACGAGGAGAAGGAGAAGGCGAACGGTGTGCTCCGCGTGAACGAGGATCTCGCCGGTTTCTTCTCCATCACGGGGGAGACCCAGTTCGGCGAGAACCTGGTCACGAACCCGGAGGGCGGCGCCTCCCCGGACACCTGGATCGACGGCAACTACGACATCCTGAACGGCGAGGTGCGGCAGGACATCGAATACGAGCGGCTCAGCAACCTCGTCCCGGACAATCCCGATCCCACGCGCGAGCACGCGCTCACCGACGCGGAGATCCACGCGGCCTACAAGGCGATGCAGGTGATCAACACGCACTTCGCCAAGCTCGAAGGCAAACCTGCGAAGACGTACCAGGACGAGTGCGAGATCAAGATTACCAGCGCGGCCAAGCTCCAGTTCAAGCAGGAGCGCGCCTGGGTCGAGTGATCCGACAGCCGGCGGCGAGACCTCGCCTCACGGACAGCCCTGCGAGCTCCGGTTCCGGTCACCCCAGCCGCCGTGCAGCGCCCTGATGTTCCGCGCCGTCTCGGCACCCAGCTCCGTGGCCAGCGACTGCTCCAGGCGGTCGCCCTCGCTCGTCAGCGCGCGGAAGAGCCGCTCCACCGGGGTGGTGGCCTCGGCGGGCGGCGTCATGCCGGCGCGCTCGCGGGCCAGGCGCTGAAAGACGCGCTGCAGCTCTGCCTCGGTGGTCTTGTCGCGGACCTCTGCGAACATGGCTTCGGGCGCCAGGCTGCCGGTGTTCTCGTCGCCGGTGACACGGGTGTACGTGCTCCGGATCTCGGCGATGATGCGCGCCTGGCTCTCGGCCATCTTTCGATCGATCACCTCGCGCTCGGATTCGGAGAGCTCGAGCTTCTCCAGATCGCCCGTCGGGATCGACGGCGGGTTCGGGCCGAGCGGCGTCGTGTCCCAGCGGAGCTCGCAGCGCTCGGCCATCTTGGTGAGCTCGGCCGGCGCCGGATCGTAGAACGGAGTGTCGTCGGCACCGCTCTTCGCCCGCGCCAGCGCCTCCTTCAGCGCGGCGACCTGCTCGACCAGCGCCGCCTTTTCTTTGGAGAGGACGGCCACCTGTTCGGGGAGCGCGATCGGATCGGCCGAGCCGGCGACCTCGGCCGCCCCGCCGCGGGCAGGCGCCGGGGCCCGCGAGGACGCGGCCACCCCGCGCGGAATCCGCCGTCTTGACCGGTGGGCGCCCGGCGGCGAGCTCTGCCCGCTCGCCGGCCTCCACCGCCAGCGTGCCCTCCGGGGTCGCCGTCGCCACCCTGCCCTCGTACACGGTCACCAGCACGGTGCTCGCGATCAGCGCGCCCGCCGCCGCCCCCAGCGCCGCCGAGATCTTCTGACTGCTCTCCATCTCCATCACCTCCACCCGGAAGCACGTTCCGAGGACCTCGATGGTTCCCAGCGGGGTGTGGACGACGAACGGTCCGCCGCGATCCACGCGATAGAACACGTCACCCGCCGCTTGCTCGACGTCCGTCTCGGCGGTCGGCGCGCGATAGGTGAGCCGCGCTCCGCGCTCCATCACCGCGACCGCGCGGGTCGCGATCGGCACGGTGATTCGCTTCGAAGCCACAAAGTCGCCGTGGCGCGGCGCGCTCCGGATCAGCGACGCGCCCAGCACCATGCCGATCGCGCCGACTGCGACGGCGAGGCCGACCAAGAACGCACGGCGCCGCCGCTCTTCCGCGGCCAGCCGCGCGAGCACGGGTCCGGAGACATCCGGTCCCTCGCCCGCCCGAAACGCGTCTAGCGCGCGGCGCTCCGCCTCGGTCCACTCATCCATGGTGTCGATCCTCTTCGTCTTCGCCGAGGGCAGACCTGAGCACGGCCCGCGCACGGGACAGCCGCGACTTGACGGTCCCGATCTCGAGGTCGAGCGCCCTCGCGATCTCGGGATAATCGAGGTCGTGATACGCGCGCAGCACCAGCACCGCGCGCTGGTCGTCGTCGAGCGCCGCCATCGCCTGCCTCACCCGACGCTCCAGCTCGCGGGCGCCGAGGAGCGCTTCAGGTCCGTCGACGGCCGGCGGCTCCGAGGGCGGCGGAGGGGATCCGGGCGTGCTTGCGGAGCGCGTCGATGCCGGTCCGAGCGGCAATCGTCAGCACCCACGACGAGAGCTTGGCCGGCCCGGCGGGATCGAAGCGGGGGAGGCCCTGGAGCGCCTTGAGCAGGCTGTCCTGCAGGAGGTCCTCGACCAGCTCGGGGCAGGCGACCAGCAGGCGCGCGAGCAGCTGGAAGACGCGCCCCTGATAGCAGCGTACGAAGTCGCCCTGGGCGCTCCAATCGCCGCGCTTCGCCCGCGCGAGCGTCAGGTCGTCGAGCTCCTCCCGCACCGTTCGCTCCCGCCGCCGCCGATCCTGGACCGCGAGCACGTCTGTTACACGACCCCGCCGGTCGCCGGTTCCCGCCCTGCTTTTTTCCAAGCAACGTTCTCAATCGCCGCTCGATAACTACATTAGATCACATTTAGCAGGGACCTCCGCGGGTCGCTTGCACGATCGAAAACAAACCTGTCGCAAGACGGTGCATGGCAAGCAGCGAGGGTCGGGTGGCCGAGAGGTTGCCCGGCCCATTTTTCTGTCCGCGTAACTCCGTCGCGCCCGCCGGCGTAGCATCGCTCGATGCACGCGGTTCTGCTCGCCCTCATGTTGAACACCCCGGCCGCCCCCAAGGAGCTCGGCGACGTGAAGTGGCTCCGCAACTTCGACACCGCCCAGGCCCAGGCGAAGAAGGCCGGCAAACCAATCCTGATCCTCTTCGACGAGGTCCCCGGCTGCCAGACCTGCAGCCACTACGGTCAGTCGGTGCTCTCCCACCCGCTGCTGGTCGAGGCCGCCGAGACCGAGTTCGTGCCGCTCGCAATCTACAACAACACGCCGGGCCACGATCGCTCGGTGCTCGAGCGCTACCGCGAGCCCAGCTGGAACAACCCGGTGGTCCGGATCGTCGACAGCGCCGGTGAGCCCGTGGTCGAGCGCCTCAACGGCGACTACTCCCAGCACGGCCTCGCCCGCACCATGGTCGCCGCGCTCGAGAAGGCCGGCCGTCCCGTCCCGGCGTATCTCTCGATCCTGGAGGAGGAGCTCCGCCCCCAGGTCGATCGCGCGGTGTTCTCGATGTACTGCTTCTGGTCCGGCGAGATGTGCCTCGGCGACGTGGACGGTGTGGTCGGCACCCGCACCGGCTACGCCAGCGGCAAGGAGGTCGTCGAGGTCACCTACGATCCGGCGCGCCTGTCGCGCGACGATCTGGTGCGAGTCGTGACCCAGCGCCAGTGCGGCAAGCTCGAGGCCGCACCTTCGTTCCGCTTCTCCGAGACCGACGACAAGTACCAGCTCCGCCACACGCCCTGGGCGTTCGTCCCCATGACCGCGCTGCAGGCCAGCCGCGCCAACGCGCTCATCGGCAAGGGCAGCGATCCCAGCCCGGTCTTCTCCTCGAGGCAACGCGCGATCTTCCGGGCCGCCAGCCAGAAGCCCGACGCCGGCTGGGCGGTGGCGATCGGCGCGGACGATCTCCGCTCGGCCTTCATCGCGGCCGCGGAGCGGACCGGGAGCTGATATCATCCGCTCTGAATGTTCTCTTCCCGATACGAGGCGGCGCTGGCGCTGGCGGCCCGGCGCCATGACGGCCAGCGACGGAAGGGCGGCGACCTCCCCTACCTGACGCACCTGGTCCACGTGGGCCGGCTCCTGGAGCCCTACGGTGAGGACGCGGTGCTGGCCGGCCTGCTTCACGACCTGCTGGAGGACACCTGCCAATCCGCCGAGGAGCTGCGCGACGTCTCGCAGGCGATCGGCGAGAGCTTCGGCGCCGACGTGCTCGCCGCCGTCCAGTCGGTCTCCGAGGAGAAGCTGTCCGCGGACGGCACCAAGATCCCCTGGCGCGCCCGCAAGGAGCGCTACGTCGCGCACCTCTCGGTCGCTCCTCTGCTCGCGCTCCGGGTCTCGGCCGCCGACAAGATCCACAACGTCGCCACCTTGAACCTCGAGCTCGAGGCCAAGGGGCCGACCGTCTGGCAGCGCTTCCGGGCGTCGGCCGACGAGTCGATCTGGTTCTACGAGAGCGTCCGCGACGCGCTGGCCCGGCGGCTGGGTGAGGAGGATGCGCTCGTCCTCGAGCTGACGAGGCAGGTCAGCTCGCTTCGCGCTCGATCCGAATCGTGACCGGTCCGTCGTTCAAGAGCTCGACCCTCATGTCGGCACCGAACACGCCCGTCGGCACCGGCCGGTCCAGACGCTCCGCGAGCATCCCCGCGAACCGAAGATAGGCCGCGTCGGCGAACGCAGGCGGGGCCGCCTCGATGAAGCTGGGCCGGTTGCCCTTGCGCGAGTCGCCGTAGAGCGTGAACTGGCTGACCACCAGCGCCTCCCCACCGGCGTCGACGAGCGATCGGTTCATCTTGCCCTCCTCGTCCGGGAAGATGCGCAGCCGGGCGCACTTGCTCGCCATCCAGGAGAGCTCCTCGTCGGTGTCCGTGCCGCGAATGCCGACCAGGAGCAGGAGCCCTGCGCCGATCGACGCCACCGTCTCGTCCTCCACGCGCACGCTCGCCCGGGCGACGCGCTGCACGAGGACGCGCATCAACTCCTCACGCGTGCGGGCACTGCTGCGGCGGAGGTCGACGGCGCCGGCTGGGGGAGCAGCGACCGGGAGACGCGGACGTTCTCCAGCGCGGTCGACTCGAGGACCCGGAGGCAGGCCTCGTAGACGCCCTCGCCGTCGATGTGATGGTACCCGTAGACGTCGACCGGTCGGCCCGACTTGGAGGCCTTGCGCACGCCGAGCGTCTCGCTCTTCACGCCGACGATGCTGCCCACGTTGTCGATGATGCCCGGCTCGCCGTCGACGAGCGCCACGATCGGTACGCGACGTCCCGCCGCCAGGACGAGATCGCTGCGATCCGTGATCTCGGCGCCGTGCCCGTTGGGCTCCGTCAGATAGAGATCGCCGTTGATCCCGAGCCCCTCGATCAGATGGCGGTAGCCGTCCTTGTGTCCGAGGTTGCCGACCAGCAGATCGCCGGAGGTCACCACCACCACGTTCGCGTAGATGCCCTCCGCCTTCAGCCGGTCCGAGGCCGCCAGCGCCTCGGAGCCCATCGCGCCCAGCGAGAGGATGTGGACGACGTTCTCGCCCGGCTCGTAGCCCGGGTAGCCGCGCCAGTCGACGAGGTAGTACGCGCCCGCCAGCGCGTCGTGCCGCGTGAAGTCGATGATCTGCTCCTCGGTCGCGCTCTCGAAGCGCTTGGCGGTCTGGAGGCGCTCCATCATCTCGGCCTGCTTGAACGCGCGGGTCACGGCCCGGATGATCACGCCGGTGCGGCCCTCGTTGTCGTTCTGGTAGTGACGGCGGACCGCGTCGGAGAGGATCCAGTCCATCTCGACGCCGAAGAAGGGCTCCCAGATGATCACGTTCGGCATCTGGATGTCGCTCTTCCAGGAGTGCTGCGCGCCCTCGGGCGCCAGCGTCACGCCCGAAGGGGTGCCGACGCAGATGAAGCTCGAGGCCCAGTAGAGGTTGTAGTAGAGCTGATCGAACGCGCGTTTGATGAAGAAGTCGTAGATCGTCATGATCGGGAGGAACGGGACCCCGTAGTACTCCCATCTTCCCGAACGCGCCCACCGCGCTCATGCAGTTGGCCTCCGCGATCTCGAATCGGATGTGGCGCGTCCAGGCCTCCTCGTGCGGCGCGAGCTGGGGACGGCGACGGTCGCGGACGCCCAGCTCCTCCTCGTAGTCCTCCTGTGCGGGACCGTAGATGCGGTCGTCCATCGCGGGGTTGATGTTGGTGGAGGTGCCGACGTCGGGCGCCATCGTCAGGACCAGCTCGGCGGCCGGACCCCAGCGGCGCTCGTCGCCCTCGAGCGCGCCGGCCTCCTTCTCGCCGTGACGGATCATCTCGTAGTCGGTGCCGATGCGGATCAGCTTCGCGGCGAGCTGGCCCCAGATGCACTGCGTGTGCACCAGCGGCAGGTACTTGAGGTTGAGCCCGAGCGTCTCCGGCAGCCCCTCCGACACGGCGCCCTGGAAGCGGGTCCGGTTGGCGTCGGCGAGCGCCCACAGCTGCTCCTGGCCCTGGCGGAGCGTCTGCTTCCGCGCCTCCAGGAACTTGCCGTGCGGGCTCTCGGGATCGAAGAGCGCGAAGGGATCGTCCTTGCCGAGGCCCTCCTTCGCGAGCAGCTCGTCCACCTCCTCGACCGGCGGGAGCGCGTTGTGGTTGCCGGGCGCCGCGTAGCTGGAGAGCCCCCAACCCTTGATCGTGTGCGCGACGACGAGCGTGGGGTTGATCGGATCGAGCTTCGAGCGCCGGAGGGCGTCGAGCATGATCGCGATGTCGTGACCGCCCAGATCGGCGAAGATCGCGTAGACCTCGTCGTCGGTGTAGCGCGAGAGCGTGCGCTCGATCCGCTTGTCGAGGCTGACCAGGCGCTCGCGACAGATGCTGCCGTCCTTCTTGAGCAGCATCACCTGGAACTCGAAGTCGGAGAACGCGTTCTCGAGGAGGTCGCGCAGGCGATCGCCGTGGACCTGCTCGAAGGCCGCCAGCCGCTTGCGGCCGTGGCGACACTGGATCACGTCCCAGCCATTGGCCACCGCGACGCGCTCGATGCGGTCGGCATCGGTGCCGCGGAGCCCGCGCTTGTTGGGGATGCGGGTACCGTCCAGGTTCTGTCGGTTGTAGTCGACGATCCAGGTGACGTTGCCGAGCTCGCGCTCCGCGGCGTCCGGCATCGCCTCCATCAGGGAGCCCTCGCGGAACTCGGAGTCGCCCATCAGCGACCAGAAGTGCGCGTCCTTGGGCAGCTCGATGTGGTGGTCCTTGCCGTACTTGAGGGCCAGCGACATGTACATCGAGACCACCGGCGGGATGCCGACCGAGCCGGAGGGGAAGTAGATGTTCCCGTCGGGGTCCCACTCCGAGTGATAGCTCTGGAAGACCGGCTCACCGTCCTGCGAGAACTTGCGAAGCCGGGTCATCGCGCCCTTGGCCTCGTCGATGTCCAGCCAGCGGCGGCCGCGAGGCTCGTGGAAGAAGCCGAGCAGGTGGTTGAGCGAGTGATCGACCGGGGAGCCGTGCGGCTTCACCGCGATCCAGTCCTGCGGCTCGCGCACGCCCAGGTGGAGCGCCGACATGATGTGGACGCACGAGGAGCACGCCGCCGGGTGGCCGCCGACCTTCGGGTCGCCCTCCATCACGTCGTCGCGATGATTCGCGTCGACGATCATCTTCGTGGCGAACACAAAGACCCGGTGGGCAATGCGCTCGATCAGCTCGACCTCTTTCTCGACCCTGACCATGATCGACGATCGTTAAGCACACCTGCCGAGCCCGGGCCAGCCCAGCGTACGCCGATCCACGAAAACGCTCGCCTTTTGGCCGGCGGAACGGTTACCCAGTGAGCTCCGCATGGAGGTCCAGCCCAGCCGAGCGGAGGTGCTGGCCCACGGAGGCCCCGAGACGCACCTCGCGCTCTCGGTCGAGCTCCTGGCGGATGTCGAGACTCCGATCTCGCTGTACCGCAAGCTCAGCGCGAAAGGTCGTCGCTCGTTCCTCCTCGAGAGCGCCGAGGGCGGCGAGACCTTCGGCCGCTACTCCTTCATCGGCGTCGATCCGGTGGCCGTGTTCTCGTTCGGCGACCGGAAGGGCGAGATCGTCCGCGACGGCCAGATCGAGCAGGTGACCTTCGACGACCCTCTGGTCGTCCTCCAGTCGATCGTCTCGCAGTATCGCGTGGCGGCAAGGCCGCACCTCCCCCGCCTCCAGGGCGGCGCTGTCGGCTGGCTCTCCTACGATGCGGTCCGCTACTTCGAGCCCGCGGCGCGCCCCCGCACCGGCCATGATCTCGAGGGCGGCTTCCTGATCGCGGAGACGATCGCGATCGTCGATCACCTCCGCCATCGCGTCACGTTCGTGACCCTGATCCCGCTCGACGGCGATCGGGGTCGGCGCTACGACGAAGGCGTCGCGTCGCTGGCGGCGCTCGTCGATCGCCTGGCCGAGCCGCTGCCGCCCACGCCTCCGTTTTTCCCCAACGCAACCAGGGTCGCAGAGGCCGAGAGCACGATCTCCGACGAGGCCTTTCAGGAGTCGGTCCGCGCGGCCAAGCGCGCCATCGAGGCCGGCGAGGTCTTCCAGGTCGTCCTCAGCCGCAAGCTGGTCGCGCGGGTGTCGCTGTCTTCCTTCGAGCTCTACCGCGCGCTCCGTGCGCTCAACCCGTCGCCGTACATGTTCCACCTCGACCTCGGCGATCGGGCCATCGTGGGAGCGTCGCCGGAGGTCCTGGTCCGGGTGGATCAAGACGGCGTGCTGCTCCGTCCCATCGCGGGGACGCGGCGCCGCGGGCGCGACGCGGCGGAGGACCTGGATCTCGAGCGCGATCTCCTCGCCGACGAGAAGGAGCTGGCCGAGCACCGCATGCTGGTCGACCTGGGCCGAAACGACGTGGGACGGATCGCCGAGCCGGGCACGGTGGTGCTGGACCGGCCTCTCCACGTCGAGCGCTACTCGCACGTCATGCACATCGTCTCCGACGTCCGGGGCCGCCTGCGCACCGGGCTCGACGCCTTCGACACCTTTCGCGCCTGCTTCCCGGCGGGCACGGTCTCGGGTGCGCCCAAGATCCGCGCGATGGAGCTGATCGGTCGGCTCGAGACAGAGCCGCGCGGACCCTACGCGGGCTCGGTGGGCTACTTCGACTTCTCGGGGAACATGGACACCTGCATCGCGATCCGCACGATGGTGGTCCACCCGGATCGGGTCGAGATCCAGGCCGGTGCCGGGATCGTCTACGACTCGGATCCGAAGACCGAGCTCGAGGAGACCAACAACAAGGCGAAGGGCCCGCTCACCGCGCTGGCGATCGCCGAGGAGCTCTCGCATGCCGGTGCTCATCGTCGATAATTACGACTCGTTCACCTACAACCTCTTCCAGTACCTCGGTGAGCTCGGCGCCGAAGTGGTGGTGCGGCGGAACGACGAGATCGACCTGGCCGGCATCGAGTCGATGGCGCCCTCCCACGTGGTGCTGTCACCCGGTCCGGGCTCGCCGGATCGGGAGCGGGACTTCGGCGTGTGCCGCGAGGTGGTCCTCCGCCTGGCCCCGCGCGTCCCCACGCTCGGCGTCTGCCTCGGCCACCAGGGCATCATCCATCACCTGGGCGGACGGGTGGTGCGCGCGCCGGCGATCGTGCACGGAAAGAGCTCGCGCGTGCGACACGACTCGAGCTTGCTGTTCGCCGGGCTCCCGGAGACGATCGAGGTGATGCGCTATCACTCGCTGATCGGCGCGAAGGATTCGATCCCCGAGACCCTCGAGATCACGGCCGAGACCGTCACGGACGGGCTCGTGATGGCGGTGCGGCATCGCGAGTGGCCGCTGTACGGGATCCAGTTTCATCCGGAGAGCATCGGTACACCGACCGGCAAGACGATCCTGAAGAACTTCCTCGAGGGCGCCCACCGTGTACCGTGACGCGATCGTCAAGCTGGTCCGCCGAGAGGATCTGACGCACGAGGAGGCGGCCTCGGTGATGACCGAGATCATGGACGGCGCCCTCACGCACGCGCAGATGGGCGCCTTCTTGGCGGCGGTGGCGCAGAAGGGCGAGACCGGGGAGGAGCTGGCAGGCTTCGCGCGAGTGCTGCGCGAGAAGGCGCTCAAGGTGACGGCCGCCGGGACCCTCCTCGACACGTGCGGTACCGGCGGCAGCGGGCTCTCGACCCACAACACCTCGACGATGGTGGCGTTCGTGGCTGCGGAGGCGGGCGTTCGGGTCGCCAAGCACGGCAACCGGGCCTCCACCGGCAAGTGCGGATCGATGGACGTGCTGGAGGCGCTCGGCGTCCCGTTCGACCTGGGGCCGCCGGCGGTCGAGGCGCTGATCGGCGAGCTCGGCGTCGGGTTCATGTTCGCGCCGCGCTTTCATCCGGCCATGAGGCATGTGTCGCCGGTGCGCAAGGAGCTGGGGGTGCGGAGCAGCTTCAACTTTCTGGGACCGCTCGCGAACCCGGCGGGGACCCAGCGCCAGCTCCTCGGCGTCTCCGATCCGCGCCGCGCACCGCTGATGGTCGAGGCGCTCCTTCGCCTGGGGAGCGAGCGCGTGATGATCGTCTGCGGCGAGGACGGGCTCGACGAGATCACGCTGACCGGCTTCACCCGGGTCTGGGAGCTCGAGGGCGGAGCCGTCCACGGACATCGGATCGCACCGGAGGACGTGGGGCTCCGGCCGGTCTCGTTCTCGAGCATCGCGGGCGGTGAGCGGGCGGAGAACGCCCGGGCGCTGCTCGACATCCTCGGCGGCGCGCGGCGGGACACGGTCCGCGATCACGTGGCGCTGAACGCCGGGGCCGCGCTGCTGGTGGCCGGCGTCGCGAAGACCCTGCGCGAGGGCTTCGAGCGCGCGATCGCGATCCTGGCCTCCGGTGCGGCGCTTCGCCGATTCGAGCTCTACCGCGAGCGGGCGCGCGCCCTGGCGGAGACCGCTTGAGCCCGGTGCCGCTCAAGCGCGACATCCCCGGCGTGTTGGGGAAGATCGTGAACTCGACGCTGGCGCGCCTGCCCGAGCTCGAGCCCGAGCGCCGGGCGCCGCCACCCGAGCCGAGCTCCCGGGACCTGGCCGCGGCGCTCTCGCGAGAGGGACTGGGGCTGATCGCCGAGCTCAAGCGGCGCTCCCCGTCGCAGGGGGCGATCCGCGAGGGCTCCGATCCGGTCGAGATCGCCCGCATCTACGCCCGGCACGCCACCGCGATCTCGGTGCTGACCGACGCGCCGTTCTTCGGCGGGAGCCTGGAGACATTGGCCGCGGTCCGCCGAGCGGTCGGCGTACCGCTGTTGATGAAGGACTTCGTCGTCTCGGAGCTCCAGATTCACGCCGGCCGTCGCGCAGGAGCGGACGCGGTGCTCCTGATGGCCTCGCTGCTCCCGCCGGACTCGATCGAGATCCTGCTCGCCGCCGCCCGGGGCCTCGGCATGGAGGCGCTGGTCGAGGTCCACGACGCAGGCGAGCTCGCGGAGGTGCTCGGTACCAGCGCGCGCATCGTCGGGATCAACAACCGCGATCTGACGACGCTCGAGATCGACCTCGACAACTTCGACCGGCTCCTCCCCTCGATCCCGCCCGACCGGATCGTGGTCGCCGAGAGCGGTGTCGAGACACGCGCCGACGTCGAGCGGCTCCGCGGGCGTGCGCATGCGGTCTTGATCGGGACCACGCTCATGCGCGCGTTCGACATCGAGGCCGCGATCGAGGCGCTGTCGTGGTGAGGGTCAAGATCTGCGGCGTGCGCACGGTGGAGGCCGCCCAGGCGATCTCGGCGGCCGGCGCCGACCTGGCCGGGCTCAACTTCGTTCCCCACAGCCGCCGCCGGTTGGACCTCGAGATGGCCGCCTCGATCGTCCGCGCGCTCGGCGACGTCAGACCCGTCGGCGTCTTTGCCGGCGCGACCACGGCGGAGGTCGAAGAGATCGCGGACGGGCTCGGCCTCGAATGGATCCAGCTCCACGGCGACGAGCCGCAGCAGCTCAGCGCCGAGCTGAGCCGTCGCTTCCGCATCATCAAGGCGTTCTCGATCGACGACACCTTCACGCCCGCGCAGCTCGAGGCCCACGTCCGCTGGGCGGAGCTCTTCCTCTTCGACGCGCCCCGCCCTGGCTCCGGCCTCACGTTCGACTGGAGCCGACTCCCGGAGAGCCCGCGCCCGTTCCTCCTGGCGGGCGGCCTCACCGCGGACAATGTCACCACCGCGATCGAGCGCGTGACGCCCTTCGGCGTGGACACGGCCTCGGGCGTCGAGACCGACGGGGTCCAGGATCCGGCCAAGATCGCCGCCTTCGTGGAAGCCTGCCGGACCGAGCGCTGAGCCTACGGAATCTCCTCTTTGCTCCGATACGCGCGGTCCGGGAGCTCGTCCCCGGCGAGGAAGGCGCTGATGGTGGCGAAGAACAGAATCCTCCTCCTCTTCCATCGCGTTGTGCCCGCTGTGCTCGAACACGACCATGCGCGCGTTGGGCAGCGCGTCGAGCAACCACACCAGGCGCTCCTTCGGCGACGGCTCGCAGCGTCCCCAGGTCAGCAGGACCGGCCGATCGATCTTCGCGAGCTTCTCCGCGAACACCCGCCGATCGAACGTCTCCAGGTAGTCGTTGATCCCCTGGCTCGCCCAGAAGCCGGCGCGCCCCTGGTCCGCGGTGGGCTTCTTCTTCTCCGGGCGCTGGCAGTACAGCGACGGGAACATCACCTCGGCCACCTGCAGAAACCGCGCGTCGAGCTCGTCCTCCGAGGCGTAGCTCTCGGCGGCGGCCTTGAGCGCCTGGAGACGGGTTCCGAACAGCTGCTTGTCGTCGTCGGTCATCTTCGCCATCTGGGCGTTCCGCTTCGCGGTGACGAGGGCGTCGTCCTCCGGTCCGCCGGAGTACACGATCAGCTTGTCTACGTGCTCGGGGTGCTGGGCCGCGTAGAACACCGCGAGGGCGCCGCCGAAAGAGTGACCGATGATGTTGATGCGCTCGCGGCCGAGCTTCACGCGGAGGGCCTCCATGTCATCCACGTTCTGCTGGAGCGTGAGCCGATCCAGGGCCGAAGGACCGCCCAGCCGCTCCGAAGCGCCGGTCCCGCGCTGGTCGTAGAGCACCACCCGGTACTGCGGCGCCATGCGCTCGAGCGGGCGCAGGCTCTGGTGATTGCCGCCCGGCCCGCCGTGCACCACCAGCAGCACGGGCGCGTCGAACGGACCGACGTCGCGCACGTACAGCCGGGTGTCGCGGATGCTCCACAACCCTACTCGCGCGGGCTGCGGCCCGGACGCGCATGCGAAAAGGGTGGGGAGGAGAAGGAGAATCCAACGAGCGGTCCGGTCCATGTGCGTCGGATCGGAAGGAGAAGAATTGGGCATGTCAACATGCGAGCGTGCTACCTTTCGAGCGTGCGCTCCCTGGGCAAATTCGGCCCCTATGGGGGAATGTTCGTGGCCGAGCTTCTGGTCCCCGCGCTCGAGGAGCTCGAGGACGCGTTCGAGTCCGCCCGACGCGATCCGCTGTTCCAGGCCGAGCTCGATCGCCTGCTCGCCACCTATGCCGGCCGGCCCACGCCGCTCTACCTCGCAGAGAACCTCTCCGCCGACGCCGGTCGCAAGATCTACCTGAAGCGCGAGGACCTCCTCCACGGCGGAGCGCACAAGACGAACAACACCATCGGACAGGGGCTCCTGGCGCGACGCATGGGGAAGACCAAGCTGATCGCGGAGACCGGCGCAGGTCAGCACGGCGTCGCCACGGCGCTCGTGGGCGCGCTCCTCGGCATGGAGGTCACGATCTTCATGGGCGCGAAGGACGTCGCGCGCCAGCGCCCCAACGTGCAGCGCATGGAGCTCTTCGGAGCACAGGTCCGTCCGGTCGAGTCGGGCGCCGCCACGCTCAAGGAGGCGATCAACGAGACGCTCCGCTACTGGACTGAGCACGTCAGAGATACGTTCTACGTCTTCGGCACCGTCGCGGGTCCCCATCCCTATCCCACGATCGTTCGTCACTTTCAGCGGGTCATCGGGTACGAGGCCAAGCAGCAGTTCCTGTTCTGGGAGGGCAAGCTCCCCACCGCGGCGATCGCCTGCGTCGGAGGCGGCAGCAACGCGATCGGTCTGTTCGCCGATCTGCTCGACGACGCGGAGGTGAAGCTGTACGGCGTCGAGGCCGGCGGCGAGGGCCTCGACACGGGACGGCACGGCGCCACGCTCGAGCGCGGTCGCCCGGGCTGCCTGCACGGATCCATCTCGTACGTGCTTCAGGACGAGCAGGGCCAGATCTTGGAGGCCCACAGCATCTCCGCCGGGCTCGACTACCCGGGCGTCGGACCCGAGCACAGCTACCTCAAGGACTCGGGCCGCGTGGAGTACGTGTCGATCACCGATCGCGAGGCCCTCGAGGCGTTCCGCTGGCTGGCCCGCCGCGAAGGCATCATCCCCGCCCTCGAGTCCTCGCACGCGATCGCGTTCGCGCGAAAGGTGGCGCCCACCCTCGACGACGACGCGATGTTGCTGGTCAACCTCTCCGGCCGCGGAGACAAGGATCTCTCCCACGCGATCGAGACGCTCGGATGAGCCGCCTGAGCGATCGTCTCAGCACGCTCAAGGCTGCCGGCGAGGGCGCCTTCGTGCCGTTCCTGGTGATCGGCGATCCCGATCTGCCCACCAGCCAATCGCTGGTCGACGCGCTCGAGCCGCATGCCGACATCCTCGAGTTCGGCCTCGCCTTCAGCGATCCGCCCGCCGACGGTCCGGTGATCCAGGCCGCCGACAAGCGCGCTCTCACCGCCGGGGTCACCACCGAGGATGCCTTCCGCTTCTTGGCCGCCGTCCGGGCCCGGACCGAGGTGCCGATCGCGCTGCTCATCTACTACAACCTGATCCTGAACCAGGGCGTCGATCGCTTCTATGCGCGTGCGGCAGAGGCCGGCGTCGACGCGATCCTGGTCGCGGACCTCCCCATCGAGGAGGCCGACGAGGCCCTCGCCGCCGCCGATCGTCACGGCATCGCGCCGGTGTTCATCGTCAGCGAGCTCACCACCCGCGCGCGGCTGACCGCGATCGCCGCCCGCTCGCGCGGCTACCTGTACCTGGTCGCGCGCCTCGGCGTGACTGGAGAGCGCACCGCCGGCCCCGATCATCCCGGGCTGGCCGCCACGATCTCCCAGATCCGCGAGGCGACGGACCTCCCGATCCTCGCCGGCTTCGGGCTCTCTCTGCCCGAGCACGTACGCGCCGTTCGGGCGGCCGGTGCGGACGGCGCGATTCTCGGGGAGCGCCGTGGTCCGGCGCGTCGAGCAGAACCTCGGCGATCACACCCGCATGCGAGCCGCGCTGGGCGAGCTGGCCCGCAGCATGAAGGCCGCGACGAGAGGAAGAGACTGATGCTCATCTTGATGAAGAACGGTGCCACGGAAGAGGACATCGCCCGGGTCACCGAGGCGATCGAGGCGATGGGCTACGAGGCTCGCGCCATCCCCGGCCAGCAGCGAACTGCCATCGGTCTGGTCGGAAACGATCGTCGCGTCGACAGCTCCACGCTCGAGGGACTGCCCGGTGTCCTCGAGATCATCCACGTCTCGGCGCCGTACAAGCTGGTGAGCCGGGAGTGGAAGCCGTCGAACACGATCATCCGGCTCGAGAACGGCACCGAGATCGGCGGGAACCGCGTGGTGATGATGGGCGGGCCCTGCTCCGTCGAGCACGAGGAGCAGATCATGACCGCGGCCCAGCATGTGAAGGCGGCCGGGGCCACTGTGCTGCGCGGCGGCGCGTTCAAGCCGCGGACCTCTCCGTACGCGTTTCAGGGCCTCGAGCGCGAAGGCCTCGAGCTGCTCGCCAAGGCCAGCAAGACGTATCAGCTCGCGGTCACCACGGAAGCGATCGATCAAGCGTCCGTCGATCTGATCGCCGAGTACGCTGACATCATCCAGATCGGCGCGCGCAACATGGCGAACTACGCCCTGCTGCGCTACGTGGGAAAGCTCAAGAAGCCGGTGCTGCTCAAGCGAGGGATGTCGGCGACGCTCCAGGAGCTGCTCCTGGCGGCGGAGTACATCCTCGCCGGCGGCAACGATCAGGTGATCCTCTGCGAGCGCGGCATCCGCGGCTTCGACAACATGACTCGCAACGTGTTCGACGTCTCCGCCGTCCCGATCCTGAAGTCGCTCTCGCACCTTCCGGTGATCGCCGATCCGTCCCACGGCACCGGCCGTCGCGATCAGGTCACGGTCATGGCGCGCGCCGCGATCGCCGCCGGCGCCGACGGCCTGATCGTGGAGATGCACCCCCAGCCCGAGAGGGCGCTCTCCGATGGGGCCCAATCCCTGTATCCAAAGCAGTTCCAGGACATGGTGGACCAGGTCCGGCGCGTCGCTGCGGCCATCGACCGCGCCCTCTGATCCGTTTTCTCCTCTCGCCCGCTTGACATGCGGCCGCGATCGGCCTATTTGATATTGAGAATCGTTCTCAATCGCAAGAAAGAATCCCTTACCTATGGGCGTCCTGGGGGGACTGCTCGGTGAGCCTCGAACCCTCCTCAGACTTCGAGCAGTGCCCCCCGCCCTTTCCGATCTCGACCCGCCGACTTCAACCGTCCTAGTTCCGAGCGCGTGAAGCTCTCCACCTTCGCCCTCGCCCCGACCGCCCTCCTGCTGTTCGCCTGCGGCGGCTCCGCAGACGACGGGGGGGACGACCTGACCGCCGGCCCACCCCAGTGCCAGTCCAGCGCGTACATCGCGTTCGATCCCGCCAACCTCCAGGCCGGGCGCGACCGCGTGACCGCCTTCGAGCAGATGACGTCGCTCCTCGACGAAGGCAGCTTCGCGGACGCCCAGACGCGCTACCAGAGCGCGGGCCTGCGCGAGACCGTCACCGCGCTCTCGGCGCCCTTCGACACCGCGATCCTCGATGCCCTCGACGAGGGTCGGACCGCGACCACGGCACACGCCGCCGACCTCGCGAAGGAGAACGTGGAGGGCCGGCTCGTCCACGTCTTCTTCCTCTCCATCCGGGCGGGTCTGAGCGCCGGCGAGCCGGCCCGCTGGGACGCCGCCTTCGCCGATTGGGGCGCGGACAGGTCGAACGCGGACACCGCGCGCCGAGGCCTGGCGGCGCTCACCACCGAGCGCGACGCGGCCAACGCCGCCCAGCTCGCGGAGACCATCTTCAACGGCCTGGTCGACGGGAGCTGCGGGCTGGCCCAGGCGCTGGCCAACGCGGGCGGCACGTCGCTCGACCCTTCGACGGTACCCGAGCTGAGCGCCGTCATCGACGAGGTCGATCTCGATCTGGAGCGCGCCATCGCGTTCATGGCCGCCCACGCCGGCATCGAGATGGCCACCAGCCAGGAAGGCCTCGGGACGGATCCCGACGCCGGCGGCGCGGTCGAGGTCCAGCTGCTCGCGTTCGAGCTGCTGTTCCAGCCGCTCGAGCCCCTGATGACCGCCCGCGGGGGCGACTCCGCCGATCGCGCCGCCCGCATCCGCAGCGCCCTCCAGACCGCCTGGGACGACCCGACCGGCCGCTGGAAGGCCCTGTTCGACCCGGGCCCCCTGGTCAGCGACCTCGAGGACGAGTACGGGATCGTCGTTCAAGGGTGAGACGAGGGAAGACGGGCGAAATCGAGCGGTTGAGGCGGCTCGATTGCGCTCGTCCCCTGATTTTGATAATGACTTGCATTATCAAAGAGCGAGGTCCCATCGCGCTTTTGGCGCTCTCGTTGTTGATGGCGCCGTCGCTCGCCTGGGCCGACGACGTCTACTGGACGACGCCCACCCTCCTGAAGGACTTCTTCAAGACCTCCGAGAGGGTGACCTACGTGCGGATTCAGGGGCCCGAGGCCCTCGCCGCGCTCCGGGCGCTGCTCGGCTACAGCCCGAAGAAGCAGAGCTACGTGGTCTTTGTCGCCAAGACGCGCGAGCACGTCGACGGCTACGCCGTGATCGACGAGGAGATGGGCCAGCACCAGCCGATCACGTTCGGGGTGAAGATCTCGCCCGCCGGGCAGGTCGAGCGGCTCGAGGTGATGGTGTACCGCGAGGGCTACGGTAGCGAGATCCGCGAGCCTCGATTCCGCCGGCAGTTCGAAGGCATGACCGAGCACGATCGGATGCGCTTCGGAGACGACGTCGTCGCCATCTCGGGCGCCACCATCTCCTCGAAGGCCATGACGGCGGGCGTCCGCCGCGCGGTCGCGCTGGTGACGGTGGCCGAGCGACAGGTCGTGCTCGCCGCCGCCCGCTGATGCGCCACTTCGCAAAACCAAGCACGCTCGAACGGCTCTCGCTCGAGGCGCGCCTCATCTACACGATCTTCTGTCTCTTCATGCTGGCCGGCTACGCCACCAGCGTGTGGTTCTACCTCGACGATGACCTCGGCGCGGCGCCCGCCGGCGCCGAGCGCTACTACCGGGGCGCCACGAAGGTGCCGGCGACCGAGGAGCCGGCCGGCGGACCCTCGCTCGATCTCCCCGGCGACACCCGAGCGGAGCCGGCGCTGCGCCTGGAGAAACCGGCGCGCCAGGTGATGGAGACGTTCCACTTCCACCTCTTCAGCGTCCCGATCTGCCTCCTGATCCTCGCGCACATCTTCATGATGGGGCGCGAGTCCACGCGGACGAAGGTGCTCACGATCGGCGTCGCCAGCGCGGCCACGTTCGTCCACCTGATGACGCCGCCGTTGATCCGCTTCGCCGCCCGCGGCTTCGCCTTTCTCATGTTCCCCAGCGCGATCTGCATGGGCGCGACCTGGCTCTACATGACGGTCAGCCCGATCGTTCAGATGTGGCGGGGCCTCAGGGCGTCGGCGACCGCTGAATGAGCAACCGTCCCGCGAGCCCGGTCGACAGCACCACCTGATTGTCGGCGCCCACGATCACGGCCTCGACGCCGGGCAGCGACTCGACCAGCGCCATCCCGCGCTCGGGTCCCATCACGAACAGCGCGGTGGAGAGCGCGTCGGCGGTGGTGGCGTCCTCCGCAAGGACCGTTGCGCTCCGCGAGGCGGTCGCCGGATACCCGCTCGCCGGGTCGATGATGTGGTGATAGCGCACGCCGTCGGCCATGAAGAAGCGCTCGTAGTCGCCACTGGTGTCGAAGGCGCGATCGGAGAGGTCGATGACTGCGAAGCTGCCCTCGCCGCGCGGATCGCGGAGCCCGACGCGCCAAGGCCGGCCCCCCTTGGTCCCGGCGGCGAACAGCTCCCCGCCCGCCTTGATGAGGAAGCTCTCGACACCGCGCGCCCGCAGGAGGGCGGCCGCCCGATCGGTCGCATAGCCCTTGGCGATGCCGCCCAGGCCGAGCTTCATCCCGGCCGTGTGAAGAAAGACGGTCCGACGGGCGGGATCGAGCGTCACCTTGCGCCAGTCGATGAGCGGGCGCCTCCGCTCCACCTCCTCGCGAGCGGGCGGCCGGCGCACGCCGTCGTCCCCGAACGTCCACAGACCCCACATCGAGGCGAACGTCGGATCGAAGGCACCATCGGTGAGCCTCGACAGCGCGAGCGCCCGAGACAGCAGGTCGAAGAGCTCTTGATCGACCTCGACCGCGCGGAGGCCCGCCCCCGCGTTCACGGCCGAGAGCTGACTGCCGGTCTTCCACTCGCTCATCGATCGATCGATGCGATCGAACTCCGCGAAGACCGCCTCGGCGGCGACGTTCGCCTCCGCCTCCGGGATCCCGGGCAACGAGAGCTCGACGTAGGTACCCATCACCGGACGGACGCGCTTCGTCAGGTCGCCGGTCGTGCGCGTCCGATCCGCCTCGGGCGGGATGTCGAGGACCGGCCCGGCGGCGTCGCGGCACGCGAATATGAGGAGGAGCGCAGCGGTTTCGACGCGCTTCAACGCGGGTGACACTCCGAGCCCAAGCCACGGTATGCTAGGTGTCCCGAGCGATGGACGACCAGGGTGATCCGCGAGAAGTGCTCAAGGAGTACGTCGGCAAGCACGGGCTCAAGCTCACCCGCCAGCGCGAGCTGATCGCCGACGTCTTCTTCGCGGCCGAGGGCCACCTCAAGGTCGAGGACCTGCTCGAGAGGGTTCGGGACAAGGATCCCAACGTCAGCCTGGCGACGGTCTATCGCACGATGAAGCTCCTCACGGAGTGCGGCCTCGCCGCACCGCACCGATTTGGTGACAGTTCCGTGAGGTACGAGCCCGCCGATCACGACGACGAGCACCACGACCATCTGATCTGTACCAAGTGCGGCAAGATCGTGGAGTTCTTCAACGAGAAGATCGAGACGCTCCAAGATGCGGTCGCCGCCGAGAATGGGTTTCTCGTGACCCACCACCGGATGGAGCTCTACGGGCTCTGCCCGGACTGCCGCCGCTGACTGCCCACATTGACAGGCCTCCGGGTGCCACGCGACATTGCCTCTCCGAATGGCGCGAAAGTCGCCGCGAGCCCGCGTCGTTGTGCTCGACGGACCCTCCGAAGGCACCACCCTCGAGGTCGGCGACAAGCTCACCATCGGCCGCCGTCCCGAGAACCGCCTCCGGCTCACAGATGAGCAGATCTCGCGCTTTCACGCCGTTATCGAGCGTCGGGGCGACCACTATCTCATCACCGATCTCGGGAGCCGGTGCGGCACCTCTGTCGACGGCCGGGCGCTGGAGGAGACCTCGATCCTGAGCGACGGCGCCCGAGTGGAGATGGGACAGACGATCTTCGAGCTCCAGGTCTTCGACGGCGAGACCGACGAGGGCGTGACGCTCCCCGACACGCCGATCTACCTGGGTGCACCGCCGCCGCCCCGACACCGGCTCCCCCTCCCGGTGGAGACCGACGAGCGCCGGGTGACGCTCTTTCCGGTGACGCGTACCTCGGATCTGGTTCGCGACGAGAGCCGCGAGCTCGAGCGCGTCACCGAGCAGCTGAAGACGCTGCTGCTCGCCAACTCGATCATCTCCACGGAGCTCGATCAGGAGCAGCTCTTCGACAAGATCCTCGACGCGCTGGCCGAAGCGTTCCCGGCGCATCGCGCCGCGATCATGACCGCCGAGCAGGGCGAGCTCCTGGTGCGGGCCACCCGCCAGAACGATCCGCACGTGGGTGAGTCTCCGATCAGCAACTCCATCGCGTACAAGGCCCTGCGGGAGCGCTCGGGTGTGCTCACGCTGGACGCCGGCGCGGACCATCGCTTCGACTCGCGCGCCAGCATCGTCGACGGCAACATCCGCTCGGCGATCTGCGCGCCCATGCTGCACCACGAGGAGGTGCTCGGTGTCATCTACCTCGACACCGTCGGCATCACCCACGCGTTCAAGGAGGACGATCTCCGCATCCTCTCGGGCATCGCGGGGCCGGCGGCAGTGGCGGTCCGGAACTCGATCCTGGTCTCGCGGCTGAAGGAGACGGCGGTCGACACGATCTTCCGCCTGGCGGTGGCGGCCGAGTATCGCGACGACGACACTGGCTTTCACATCCACCGGATGAGCGACTACGCGGAGGAGATCGCGCGGGCGCTGGGGCGGTCGGACGCGTACTGCGAGCTGGTCAAGATCGCGAGCCCGATGCACGACGTGGGGAAGATCGGGATCCCGGACGCGATCCTGAAGAAGCCGGGCAAGCTGACGGACGACGAGTTCGCCCTGATGAAGCAGCACACGGTGATCGGCGGCGCGATCCTCTCCAACTCGAGCTCGGAGGTGCTGCAGATGGCGCACAACATCGCGCTGAGCCACCACGAGAAGTACGACGGCAGCGGCTACCCGAACGGGCTCGCCGGCGACGGGATCCCGCTCGAGGGCCGCATCGTCGCGGTGGCCGACGTGTTCGACGCCGTCATGTCGAAGCGCTGCTACAAGGAGGCGTTCGGGCTCGCCGAGTCGATCGAGATCATCACCAAGGGGGCCGGCAAGCACTTCGACCCCAACGTCGTGGAGGCCTTCCTGGGCGTCAAAGACCGCATCCTCCAGATCCGGGCGCACTACCAGAAGCTCGAGACGGAGGCCGAGGAGAGCCGAAACGACATCGCCGCCGCCTTTCTTCGCAAGCCCGCCCTGTCGTAGACTGCGCGCGATGCTGCCCTCCGGCACGCAGGTCGGCCGCTACGTCGTCCTCGACCAGCTGGGCGAAGGTGCGATGGGAGAGGTCTATCGGGCCTGGGACAACGCGCTCGACCGCGTCGTGGCGCTCAAGCTGCTCCTCCCGATGCGTGCGGAGAGCAAGGTCGCGCGGAAGCGGTTCGCCCGGGAGGCGCGGCTGTCGGCGCGCATCAACCACCCGTGCGTCGCGCACGTCTACGACGTGGGGGACTTCGACGAGATCCCGTGGATCGCGATGGAGTTCGTGCCGGGGAAGCAGCTGCGGAGCGAGATGGGCGATCCGATGGAGATGAGCCGCATCCTGTTCCTCGCGCGGCAGATCTTCGACGGCCTCGGCGAAGCCCACCGGCAGGGCGTGGTGCACCGCGACCTCAAGCCCGAGAACATCCTCATCTCGGGTCGGGACCAGGTGAAGATCCTGGACTTCGGGCTGGCCAAGCCGATCTACGACGACATCAGCGAGGCGACCGACCTGACCACCACCGGCCTCACCGGAACGCCGCGCTACATGGCGCCCGAGCAGATCCAGGGGCACGACATCGACACGCGCACGGACATCTACTCGCTGGGCGCGATCATCTACGAGATGGTGACCGGGAGCCCGGCGCACCAGGGCAAGACGCTCGGCGAGATGTTGATGGCCGTCGTGCACAAGCCAGCGCCGGGGCTGCCGGAGGATCTCTGTCCACCGCCCGTCGCGCGCGCCGTGAAGCGCTCGCTCGAGAAGCGGCCCGAGGATCGCTTCCAGGACATGGCGGAGATGGCACGGGCGTTCGAGGTGAAGGAGCGCGGGAGGAGCACGTCGTTCAGCAAGCGGGCGGCGCACGTGCCCCACCCCAAGGCGATCCAGTACGCGCAGCGCGGACGCGACGCGCTGACCGGGATGAGCTCGTCGTCGTCGATGGCGATCGAGCTGCTCGAAGAGGCCATCCAGCTCGATCCCGAGTACGCCCTCGCCTACGCGCTCTACGGCGAGGCCTGCGCGGCCCTGTTCAACACCGGCCACCGCAGCGCGCAGTGGTTCGACAAGGCTCAGGAGTCCCTCGAGCTTGCGGAACGACTCGATCCGACGCTGCCCGATCTGCGGGTGACGCGGGCGCGGATCGTCTGGACCAAGACGTTCAACTTCCCCGCGGAGACGGCGCTGCGCGAGCTCAAGCTGGCGCTCCAGTCGGATCCCGATCACCTGGGCGCGCTGCGGCTGTGGGCGACGATCACCGGGCACGTCGGCCTCTTCGATCACATGGGAGCCGCGATCGCCCGCCGGCAGGCCGCCGACCCGCGCGACGAGACGATGATCGGGCTGGGAGCGTCGCTCGAGATGATCGAGGGCCGCCCGCACCGGGCGCTGCGCATGCTCGAGCCGGTGTTACGGCTCGATCCCAACCACGAGGAGCCGCCCTTCTGGTGGCTCCAGGGCCAGGCGCTCCTGGCGATGAACCGCCTCGACGAGGCCCGCACCTCGATCGAGCGAACGCTCGACCGTCACCCCGACGACGGCCTGGTGCTGTCGCTGGCCGCGCTCGAGGCCGCGCTCCACCGGGACGCGACGCGGTTCCGCGCGCTGGCCAAGTCGGTGGAGGGCGCCATCAAGAGCGAGCTCCATCCCCACCACGCCTGGCACTTGATCGCCTGCGGCGAGAGCCTCCTCCACGACCCCTCGCAGGCGCTGTACTGGTTGCGGCGAACCTGCGACGAGGGCATGCCGTGCTACCCGTGGTTCGTGCGGGATCCCTGGCTGGAGAACCTGCGCCAGGACCCGCGCGGCGCGTCCTACCTGCAGGACCTCGAGCGCCATCACGCGTTCTTCCGGCGTGAGTTCCCGCTCGACGAGCCGTCGGATTCTCAGCTTCGTCGCCACGGAGGTTCAAGACGTGTAAGGCTCCGCGGATGGCGGAGAAGGTGGAAGGCACCCGCGTCCTCGGACAGATGAAGGACGCCTGGGCGACCGGTTCGGGCGGCGCGCGCCTCGCGGCGGTCCTGGCGGCGGCGCCCCGGCTCAAGACGGCGATCGAGGACAGCGGCACGCCGGGCGCGGTGCGGACCCTCGACGTGTCGACGTTCCCCTATCCCACCGAGTTCGCGTTCTTCGGCGCCTGCGCGGTCCCGATCCCGTACGTGTGGTTGTTCAACCGCGCGGTCTTCGTCGAGTACACGGACTTCGCGGGGACCCGCCGCCGGCTCCTCGCCAACCCCACCAGTCCCGAGGGTAGCAAGCGCGCGCCGTTCTTCCGCAGCATGCTGGAGAAGCCGCCGGCCCCGCTGCGTCCGGCGTTCGAGAAGATCCTGAGCGCCCAGGCCGCCCCGATCCCCGAGCAGCTGCGCGCCCTCGGGATCGATCCCGGGACGATCGACTACCTCACGTTCGATCACCTGCACGTGCAGGATCTGACGCCGATGCTGGCACCGGGCGGCTTCTATCCCCGGGCCAAGCTCCTGGTCACGCGCACCGAGCTGGACGGCCTCGCGCACCTGCACCCGCTCCAGCGCTTCTGGTACGTCGAGGACAGCCTGCGCGACGTGGATCGCGCCCGGATGATCGCGTTCGACGGCGACCTGCTCCTCGGCGAGGGTCTCGCGCTGATCGGCACGCCCGGACACACCGAAGGCAACCATACGATCGTGCTCAACCTGGCGGGCGGGCTGGTCACGATCAGCGAGAACGGCGTCTCCGCCGAGTGCTACGCCCCCAGCAAGAGCCACGTCCCGGGCGTCGCGGCCTGGGCCAAGCGCACCGGCCACGAGGTCGTCCTCAACTCGAACTCGCGCGAGCGCAGCCTCGACCAGTACACCTCGATGATGCTCGAGCGCTTCCTCTCCGAGAGCCCGAACCACGAGTTCCACCGTCACTTCTCCTCATCCGAGCTGACGAAGAATGCGCTCGCGCCCGGCGTGAAGCCCACGTTCGCCTGGCAGAAGATCGAGCACGGGACCGTCTCCCAGGGATGAGCCCGCGCCCTGTCTCCTCCGGCGGTCACGGTCAGCGTTACGGTCGCGAGATCCGGAGCACCTGGCCACGGGGGCCGGAGAGGCTTGGGGTCCGTGTTTCGAGATTCGGAGCGTCGACGCTGCCTCATCGTCGCTTGCTGCGCAGCGCCTCCCGCAGCGCCCGCTGAAACTCCTCGATGCTGCGAAAGCGATCCCCCGGGTGCAGCGCCATCGCGCGCGCCAGCACCGGCGCCGTCTTGACCGCCGCGGCCTGATCCGAGGTGCGGAGGATCTCCTGCGCGATGACGGCCGCGGCGTACTGATCGGCCGCGGCGTCGGCGCGCGGGACGCCGCGGGCCTCGGGGGCGAGGTAGCGCGGGGGTGGGAGATTGTCGGCGGGGAGGTAGCCCATGCGGAAGCCGTGGATGGCGACGCCGCCCTTGCGGTCGACCCAGACCTCGGCGGGGCGGAGGGCGCCGTGGACGAGGCCGACCTCGGCGGCCTCGCGGACGGCCTCGATCAGGTTGGTCACGAGCTGGCGGCCCTTCTTGGGCGTCACCACCTCGCGCTCGAGGAGCTCGGCGAGCGAGCGGCCGTCGCGCCACGCGAGCACGTAGAAGGCGCGCTGGCCGTCGATGCCGAGGTCCTCGATGCGGGGGAGGGAGGCGACGGCGCCGGTGAGGCGGGCGCGGGCCTCTCCGAGGGCGAGGCGCAGCTGCTCCGGATCGGCGACCTGCTTGCAGACCCGGAGGAGGAGCGAGCGGTCGGCACCCTTGTCCCTGACGCGATACAGCGAGCCGTCGTTCGACTCCACGAGCGCCTTCTCCACCTCGTAGCCGCCGACGAAGATCCCCACCGTGGGGAGCGGGGTCCGGCCCTCGCGGACGGCGCGCTGCATGAGGACGCCGATCCCGCCGAAGACCGCGGCCAGGAGCAGGAGGCCGAACACCCACCGTCCCACGCGGCCGCGCACCACCCACGAGGTGTCAGCGTCCTCGGCGCCGGCCATCGCGCGGACGTCGAGGCCGGTCAGCGTCGGCGCGACGTCGATCTCGCGCACCAGGGTGTCGTCGAGGTCCTCGCCGCCGGCGGCCCGTGCGCGCAGGAGATCCTGCGGATCGATCTGACCGGTGTGCTCGAGGCCCTCGGCGATGCGCGCCGAGATCGCGTGGACGTCGCGGAACGTCTCGGTGAGCCAGACGCCGGCGTGCTTGCTGGTCCCCGACTTCCGCGCCAGCCAGCGCTCGAGCCGGTCGGCGGCCTCCTCGGCGGTCGGCATCCGGCGATCGCAGTCGCGGTCCAGCAGCCGGGCGGTGAGCCGGGCCAGCACCTCGTCGACCTCGGGCCGGAGCGTGCGAACGTCCGGGATCTCCTGCGTCAGCACCCGGTGGAGGGAGGTGGCCGGGTTGGCCGCGTGGAAGAGGCGGCGCGTGCTCAGGAGCTCGAAGAGCACCACGCCCAGCGAGAACAGATCGGAGCGAGCGTCGACGCGGTCCCCCCGGATGCTCTCGGGCGCCATGTAGCCGAGCTTGCCCTTGAACTCACCGTGCTGCGTCTTGACCAGGCGGTTCTTCACCTTGGCCACCCCGAAGTCGAGGATCTTCGTGGGACCGGCGAAGGTGACGAAGAGGTTCTCGGGGCTGATGTCCCGGTGGACCAGGCCGAGCGGCTCGCCGCGCTTGTCGGTGGCGGCGTGCGCGTACGCGAGCCCGGTGGCCGCGTCGCAGATGATGCGCGCCGCCACCTCGATGGGGACGTTGGCCTTCAGCTTGGCCGACTGCTTGAGACAGGCCGCGACCGACTGCCCGATCAGGTGCTCCATCGCGAGGTAGAGCGCGCCGGTCTCGGCGCGATCGAGATCGAAGACCTGCACGACGTTCGGATGAGAGAGCGCCGACACGATCCGCGCCTCGTCGATGAACATCCGCGCGAAGCGTTCGTCGTAGGCCAGATGCTGGAGCATGACCTTGAGGACCACGCTCCGCTCGAAGCCGGCGATGCCGCGCTTCTTCGCCAGGTAGACCTCGCCCATCCCACCGGTGGCGAGATGCCCGATGATTTCGTACGGTCCCACCATGGCGCCCGCAGCCAGCGGCGCCAGCGTGGTGGGCGTGCGCGCCATACTTACCCATCGTACCTCACGAGAATTGGCCGTGTTTTTCTCACGCCGCCCCGCCGTGGTGGAATCGACCACCCTTGGGGGCCCGAACGGATTGTGCCTAGGAATATCGAGTGTTTGGATCTCGTTCCGTTAGCCGTTGCGGTTCTTGCAGTAGAGCCGGGCGATGCTCTGGCGATCGATGGATGAAGACACCCTCACGCCTGCGATCCGCACGACCCCGACCCGCCGGTGGGCGATGCGCGCCGCCGTCGCGGTCATGGCCGGCGCGATCCTCACGGGGATCATCGGCACGATCAGCGTCGTGGTCCTCTCCCGGGATCTTCCGACGATCCGATCGCTCGACGACTACCAGCCGAAGCAGTCGACCGTGGTCTACGGCATGCGCGGCGAGATCGTCGCGCGCTTCGCGCAGGAGCGACGCACGGTCGTCCCGTACGATCACATCCCGAAGGTGATGATCGACTCGGTCATCGCGGCCGAGGACGATCAATTCTTCAACCACACCGGGCTGGACTACGTCGGCATCGCACGCTGCATGGTGAAGAACGTGTTCTCGGGGCGGAAGCGCTGCGGCGCCTCCACGATCACCCAGCAGACCGTCAAGACCTTCTTCCTGAGCCCGGAGAAGACGTTCAAGCGCAAGTTCAAGGAGATGATCCTGGCCAAGCGCGTGGAAGAGGCGCTCAACAAGCAGGAGATCCTGTACCTGTACCTGAACCAGATCTACTTCGGTCACGGCGCCTACGGCGTGCAGGAGGCAGCGCAGGTCTACTTCGGCAAGGACGTCCGGGATTTGTCGGTCGCGCAGGCCGCCCTGCTCGCCGGGCTCCCTCAGTCCCCCGCGCGCCTCGACCCCTACCGCCACGCCGAGCGCACCCTCGAGCGCCGCGCCTACGTGCTCGGCCGCCTCAAGACGCTGGGGACGATCGACGACGCCACCTACCAGGAGGCCGTGAACGCGCCGATCGAGCTCGACTACAACCAGAGCGAGAGCGACATCGACAGCAACAACCACTACGCGGCGCAGGTTCGAAAGCTCCTCGACGAGATGCCGAACATCGGTCCCGAGCGGACCCTGGGCGGCGGCCTCAAGGTCTATACCGGCGTCGATCCGGACATCCAGCGCGTCGCCGAGCAGGCCCTCAACACCGGCCTGCGCAGCCTCGACAAGCGTCAGGGATGGCGCGGCCCTCTGGTGCACATCGAGCGCAACGACATCAAGCGGCTCTCCGAGCTGCTCGACGCGCGGATGGAGAAGATCGCGCAGCGGAAGGCCGCCAGCGGCGAGCCGACGATTTGGGATTTCTCTCGAATCGAGACCCGCGAGAAGACCGTCGAGCTCGAGCGCATCAGCGAGGCCGCCCGCTTCCCCCGCATGAAGCTGGAGAAGATCTACGGCGGCGTGGTGACCGCGGTGGACGACCCGGGCAAGGAGGCGGTGGTCTCACTCGGATCCGTCCAGGTCCACCTCCCGCTCCGCACCGGCCTGGCCTGGGCGCGGCGCTTCGACATCGCGCGCTACACCAGCGCGCCGCGCGCCCCCAGCGACGTCCTCGAGGTGGGCGACGTCGTGCTGGTGCGCCCGACCGGAGAGCGGCGCGGCCAGAAGGATGAATACATCGGCATGCTCGAGCAGGAGCCGCTCGCCCAGTCGGCGGTGGTGGTCATGGATCCGAGCACGCGCGAGGTCCGAGCGCTGGTGGGCGGCTACGGGATCGGCGCCGGCACGTTCAACCGGGCGCTCCAGGCCCGGCGGCAGGCCGGCTCGACCTTCAAGCCGTTCGTGTACGCGACGGCGTTCGCCACCGAGCAGTACACGCCGATCAGCAAGTGTCTGGACGCGCCCCGCGTGTACCGCGATCCCTGGACCAAGCGCTCCTGGAAGCCCTCGAACTATGAGGGGACCTTCGACGGCGAGATGACGCTCCGCACCGGGCTGACGCTCTCGAAGAACATGTGCTCGGTCGAGCTGATCGACAAGGTCGGCGTCGACCCGGTCCTCGATCTCGCGGCTAAGTGCGGCATCCAGAGCCCGCTCCCGCACAACCTCACGCTGGCGCTCGGGTCGGGCGACGTCACTCCCCTGGAGATGGTCAACGCCTACTCGACGATCGCGACCGGCGGGCGCGTGGCCGATCCGATCTTCATCCGCAAGGTGGTCGGCCCCGAGGACGAGGTCCTGTTCGAGTCGAAGAACGAGCCGAAGGACGTGATGCGTCCCGAGGTGGCCTACCTCATCACCAGCCTGATGCAGTCGGTGGTGGAGGACGGCACGGCGCGCGCGGTGACCGCGCTCCATCGCCCTGTCGCCGGGAAGACCGGCACCACCAACGAGGCCCGCAACGCCTGGTTCATCGGCTTCACCCCCGACCTGGTGGCCGGCGTCTGGGTCGGCTTCGACAACAACGATCCGCTGGGGCCGCGGGAGACCGGCGGGCGGGCGGCCATCCCGATCTGGCTCGAGCTGATGACGGAGGCGACCAAGGACCAGCCGGTGCGGGACTTCGTCGCTCCCCCCGGTATTGTCTTCGCGCTCGTCGATCCGAAGAGCGGGCGCCTGGCCACGCCCGACACCGAGGGCGCCAAGAACGAGCCGTTCATCAGCGGCACCGAGCCGACGGAGCTGCTCGAGGACGCGACACCGCCCGGGACCGTGCCCTGGCCGGACTACGAGTGACGGTGGGTGGATGGGCGAACGGCGCCGGAGCTGGAGGCTGATTGCGGTCGGGGCGGTGGTGGCGGCCGGGCTCGTCGCCGCCGGGGTCCGGCTGCTCCAGCGGGCGCACCCGGGCGACCTCGCGTTCAAGAACCTCAAGCGCCACCAGATCGCGCCGGGGATCGAGATCGTGTTCGCCGATCTGTTCCGCAACCTCCATCACTCGGGACGCTTCGTGGCGGTGTACGCAGAGCCCCAGCAGATCGAGCTCTCGATCCTGCTCAACGATGCGCGCCTCCCCATGAGCGAGCTGGCGCAGGACGCCTTGCTGGTGGTGAACGGAAGCTACTTCACGCCCGAGCACCGGCCCACCGGTCTTCTGATCTCCGAGGGACAGATCCTCAGCCCGCTGGTGCGGAAGGGCGGCGGCGCCGGCACCGGAGTGCTCCTGGTGGCGGACGGCCGCGTGACGCTCCTCGAGCGCGAGCGCGTGAAGCGCCGCGACTACGAGAACAGCGTGTTCGCGATCCAGGCGGGCCCCCGGGTGATCGAGCCGGGCGGCGTCGGCGGGATCCGCTCGGACGACGGCCTCCGCGCCAACCGAACCGTCATCGGCGCCGACAGCCGGGGCCGGATCGTCCTGGCGGTCACGTACGCCGAGGACGGAAGCCGCTCCGGCGCCACCTTGTTCGAGCTCATGCAGCTCCTCGGCGCCGGCGGGCTCGGCGAGATTGCTGCCGACCTGGCCCTGGACTTCGCCCTCAACCTCGACGGCGGACCCTCCACCGGTCTGTTCCTCCGGGACGTCGACCACGCGATCGATCTGCCCGAGGCCTCGCGCGTGTACAGCGTCCTCGCGCTCAGGGCCGCGCGCTGATGCGTGCGATCATCCTGTCGCTCGCGGCGCTCCTCCCCGCGACGGCACGCGCCAGCGAGCTCGACGACACCGCGACCGCGCTGGTGTCGGGGCTGGCTCTGCCGAGCGTCGAGGCGTTCAGCCTCTCCGACGATCTCGCCGTCGTGGTCGAGCTCGACGGCGATCTCCCGCGGATCCTGGGCGGCCTCTTGCTGGCGCGCCTGGCCTCGCTCGGCGCCGAGTCCGCGTTCGCGATCGATCCGGGCCCGAACGCCGACGCGCGGGCGCGCGACGCCGGCGCCGAGTGGCTGCTCCTGGTCCGGGGCGAGGACCGCGACGGCGCGCTCGCGCTGTTCGCCGAGCTGCGATCGATCGATCGCGGGATCTGGAGCCCGCCGTCCGATCCGAGCCAGGTGCCGATCTACGCCACCGCCGAGCGACGCGCGATCCTGACCGCGTCCTCGATCCCGAGGAACGTCGAGCCGCCGCCGCCCGGGGCGCCGCACCCGGATCGGGCGCGCCTCGAGGGGCCGGCGCTCCGGATCGGCTCGCTCGACGAGCGCGTGTTGGCGCTGCGCGCGTGCCCGCTGGTCGACACCGATCGCGACGAGCTGGTGGTGCTGACGCCGGAGGCCCTGTCCGTCTACTCCCTGGCGAACGGGCGGCTGCGGCGAACAGCCCGCTACGAGCTGGGCGAGCTGCCGCGACACGCGACGCCGGCGCGCGAGCCGATCGGCGCGATCGTCTGCAACGGATCGAAGATCGCGTTCGGACACAGCGGCCTCGCGGGCGGACACGTGATCGAGATGTCGAAGAAGGCGGAGCTCACCACGGCCGGCAACCTCCCCGGGATCCCGATCGCCGCGCTGCCCGACGGCCGCTGGCTCCTCGCCGAGACCGAGGCCGGGACCAGCCGTTACCAGAAGGAGCTGATCGCGAAGCGCGGCGCCGAGACCACCAAGGTGACGCTGGGCGCGCCGATCCTCGACGCCGTGGCCCTCGCCGGCGAGGCGCCTTCGGGCTGGCGCCTCCTCGCGGTCACCGCCGACTATCAGCTGGTGCGCCTCGGCGACACGCTCGCCGCGCCGGAGCGGATCGGGACCAGCGGCGTCGGTATCTCCGTGTTCCTGCTCGAGGGTCGCCCGCACGTGGTGGCCACCGGCGCGAGCAGGGACGGCGGACACGATCAGCTCGAGCTCTACGGCAGCGGCGAACCTCCGGCTCGACCGGTCCCGGTGGACGGCCCGGTCTACGCCACCGCCGCCGGGCGGCTCCGGGGCGCCGGGCTCGATCTGGTGGCGGCCGCGCGCGCCCGCGATCGCACCGACCTGTTCCTGATGACCCTCTGGGAGCCCAACTAGATGCACGGCCTGGCGCTCTGTCTGCTGCTCGGCGCGATCGGCGCGCCGCGGACGCCGTACGGCGGCGCGCTGGTCGGTTACGTCTGGAGCGCGCTCGAGTCCGAGGCCACCGTAGAGCGCGCGCTCTACGAGCCGCTCTACACCCTCGACGTCGAGGGGCACCTCGTCCCCCGCCTCGCGGACGGACCGCCGGCGGTCGACGGCAACCGCGTGACCATCTCCCTGCGCCCCCACCTGTCGGCGCACGACGGCACGCCCGTGACCGCCGCCGGGGTGGCCGCGTGGCTGACCAGCCTGGCCCGGCGCGACGCCCGCGCCTCGTTCATCGTCCTCCCAATCGCGGGCGCCGCCGAGCGGATCTCCGGGCGCGACGTCGCGCTCCGGGCCATGGCGCTGGACGAGACCACCCTCCTCATCGAGCTCGCCCATCCCCACCCCGACTACGCGCGCCTGCTCGCCGGCGCCCAGGCGGGCGTGAAGCTCCCCGGCGGCGCGGGCGCCGGTCCGTTCCAGGACAGCGGCGCCGCCGAGAAGGGCGGCGTGGTGCTGGTGCCGTTCCTCCAGCACTTCGTGGGGCGCCCGTTCCTCGATCGCGTGGAGCTCCGCCCGCTGGCGTCGCGCTTCGGGACCACCGCCATCGCGAAGAAGGATCAGGCGGCCCTGGTCTTCGGGACCCCCGACTCGGGGCGGCCGGAGCCGGTGCGCGCCCTGGCCTGGCCTTCGTTCGCGCCCCGCGAGGTGCTGGTGCTCTCGATCGGGGAGCGGCTGGCGGCGCGCCGTCCCGAGCTGGTGACCGCGCTCGACGCCGCGGTGAATCGCGGCCGTCTCGCCAGCCGCTATCTCGACGGCGAGGCGACCCCCGCGTTCACCTTCCTCGAGGGCAAGGCGCCCCCCGAGGGACCCGAGCCGCCGCCGGCCGGCATCGAGGCGCGGCTCCTGGTGGCGAAGGAGGCCCGCGCCGGTCATCGCTTCGCCGAGCGCGTGCAGCTCGACCTCCATCGCGCCGGGGTGATCGTCACCATCGAGCGCCGCTCGACGGAGGAGCTGGAGCGCGCCCGCATGAGCGGCGACTACGAGCTCATGATCGACGTGACGCTGCCCGACGCTCCCCGCACCTCGCGCCCGATCGATCGCCTGCACGGTCTCCTCTCGATCGGCGCCAGCTACGGTCGCCCCGGCTTCGCCGATCCGGAGCTCCTCCGCCGCTTCTTCGCCGCCAAGGAGGAGCAGCGCGAGGCGGTGCTTCGGCAGATCGATCGGGCGCTCCGGACCTCGGTCGGCCTGGTGCCGCTCGCCTCGCGGACGCCCTCCATCGCCGTGCGTGAGGATCTGATGGGCGTCGCCATCACGCCGAGCGGCGCGATCGATCTGGCCGACGTGTTCCTGCGAGAGCCCTCGCCGTGAGCGGTCCCGAGCCCAAGGGTCGCCTGCGGACCCGCGCCACCCTCTACTTCCTCCTGACCGCCCTCCCCGCCGCGATGGTGAGCGGGGCCGCCGTGGTGGTGCTCGATCGGCTGATCGCCCAGGAGATCGCGGCCCGCACCCAGGAGATCGTCCGGCAGGCCGATCGCGTGATGAAGGACGAGGGCAAGCGGGTACGCAGGGCCGTCGAGCAGCTCGCGGAGCTGGAGGAGATCCGACAGCTGGCCGCGTCGATCGAGGATCCGTCCGCGATCGAGCGCGCCGAGGGCCTCGCCTCCGGACGCGCGGGCGCCGCCGGGCTCGACCTCTTCGCCATCGTGGCGGGCGCCGGACCGCGCCAGGGCGAGATCGTGTCGAGCGCGCACCTGCCGGACGCGGTGGGCGATCCGGGCCCGCGTTTTCTGGCCAAGATCACCGGCGCCGCCTCCGGGGTCGCCCACGAGCTGGTCGAGGGCAACCCGCCCGAGACCGTGCCGGCGATGATCGCGGTGGTCCCGGTGGAGCGGGACGGGCGGGCCGCGCTCTACCTCTACGGCGGCTCGCGGCTCGACGGTCCGCAGCTGTCCAGCATCGCGCGCATGGCGGGCGCCACGCTGATCCTCACCTCGCCGCCGCTCCCGCCGCAGATCTTCCCCGAGCACAGCGACCCGGGCCGCCCCGGCACCCCGATCGCGCTGGCCGAGATCCCGGGCGCCGCCGAGGGCAAGAGCCGCATCGACGTCGTCGTCCACTCGCCGCGCCTGGAGGCGGCTCGCACCACCTTCTTCACGCTCTCGGTGGTGCTGGTCGGCGCCTCGCTCCTGGTGGCGCTCGTCTCGGGGCGCCTGCTCTCGAGCCGGATCACCGGTCCGATCCTCGAGCTGTCGGACGCCGCGCGAGAGGTCGGACGCGGCAACCTCGGGGTCCGCATCGAGCCCAGCAGCAACGACGAGGTGGGCGCGCTGGGCGAGGTCTTCAACGACATGATTGTCGAGCTTCAGGACTCGCGGGAGCGCCTGGCGCGCGCCGAGCGCATCGCCGCCTGGCGCGAGATCGCAAGGCGGGTGGCACACGAGATCAAGAATCCGCTGTTCCCGATCCAGGTCTCGATCGAGACGCTCAAGAAGAGCTACGACAAGAAGCACCCGAAGCTCGACGAGATCGTCGCCGAGTCGACGAGAACCGTGCTGGAGGAGGTCCGCGCCCTCAACCGCATCGTCACCGAGTTCTCCGAGTTCGCCCGCCTGCCCGCGCCGGTCCGCGAGCCGTCCTCGGTCCCGGAGCTGCTCGCGCACGTGGCCGGGCTCTACAAGGACGGCGGTGCCGGCGGCGCCCGGGTGGCCTTCGATTGGGCGGCGCTCGAGGCGAGACGGCTCCCCGAGATTCTCGATCGACCGCGAGCAGGTCGGCCGCGCGCTGATCAACCTGGTGAAGAACGCGCTCGAGGCGATGGAAGCGACCGGCGGGACGGTGCGGCTGGAGGCGCGGGCCGAGCGCGGCGGCGTCGAGATCAGCGTGACGGACGACGGTCCGGGGATGCCGGCCGAGGTCCGGGAGAAGCTGTTCACGCCCTATTTCACCACCAAGGAGACCGGCACCGGGCTGGGGCTGGCCATCGTCGACCGGATCGTGTCCGAGCACGAGGGCAGCGTCGGCGTCACCTCCGAGCCCGGGCGCGGGACGACGTTTCGGATTTGGCTGCCGGGCGCCTGACGAGTGGCTTCGCCGCCTGGAGGGTGTTCGCCACTTCCTCGCCGACTCCGTGCGGTGCGAGACTCCGCGGCATGGTCGCGTACGGGGCGTACTCGGTCGACGGCATCTACGACGAGATGTTCGACGCGCCCGGTAAGCCGCGGATGGGCTGCGAGCAGCTCTTCGACCGGCTGGCCCGCCTCGAGCCCGACCACCTGATCCAGCGCCAGCAGGCCGCCGAGCTGGCCATGCTCAACCTCGGCATCACGTTCAACGTCTACGGACACGAGGCGGGCACCGAGAAGATCTTCCCCTTCGACATCATCCCGCGCGTGCTGGCGGCCGGCGAGTGGCGCGGCCTCGAGGCCGGCCTGGTGCAGCGGATCGAGGCGCTGAACCTGTTCGTCGACGACGTCTACCACGAGCAGAAGATCCTGAAGGACGGTGTGGTGCCCCGCGAGCTGGTCGAGTCCTCCAGCGGCTACCTGCCCGCCTGCCGCGGCCTGGACCCGCCCAGGCGCGTGTGGATCCACGTGACCGGGACGGATCTGGTCCGCGATCAGAACGGCACCTTCTACGTGCTGGAGGACAACCTGCGCTGTCCCTCCGGCGTCTCCTACGTCCTGGAGAACCGCGCCATCATGAAGCGGACGTTCCCGCAGGTCTTCGCGAACATGCAGGTGCGCCCGGTCCAGGAGTATCCGGGCAAGCTGCTGGAGATGCTGCAGGCGATCAACCCCCGACAGGAGGTGCCGCACGTCGTGCTGCTGACGCCGGGGGTCTACAACTCGGCCTACTTCGAGCACTCGTTCCTGGCCCAGCAGATGGGGATCGAGCTGGTCGAGGGCCGCGACCTGGTGGTGTCGGACGGCTACGTGAAGATGCGGACCACGCGCGGGCTGAAGCGCGTCGACGTGATCTACCGGCGCATCGACGACACCTTCATCGACCCGAAGGCCTTCCGGCCCGAGTCGGTGCTCGGCGTGCCCGGGCTGCTCGACGTCTACCGCGCCGGGCGGCTGGGCCTCGCCAACGCGCCTGGAACCGGCATCGCCGACGACAAGGTCCTCTACGCCTACGCGCCGGAGATCATCCGCTACTACCTCGACCAGGATCCGATCATCCCGAACGTCCCCACGTACCTGTGCTGGCGACCGGAGGATCTCGAGTACGTGGTGGGTCACCTGGACGAGCTGGTGGTCAAGGCCGCCGACCAGTCCGGCGGCTACGGGATGCTGATCGGCCCGCACGCCTCGCAGGCCGAGCGCGACGACTTCCGCGACAAGATCCGGAAGACGCCGCGGGCGTACATCGCCCAGCCCACGCTCCGGCTCTCGACCGTGCCCACGCTGGTCGGGGGCACCCTGGAGGCGCGCCACGTCGATCTGCGCCCGTACATCCTCTACGGCCAGGGGATCTGGGTGATGCCGGGCGGGCTCACGCGCGTGGCGCTGAGAAAGGGCTCGCTGGTGGTCAACTCCTCCCAGGGCGGCGGCAGCAAGGACACCTGGGTGCTCGACGGGTCGGAGCAGGAGCAGGAGCAGAGCCAGTGCTGAGCCGCGTCGCCGAGGCCGTCCACTGGATGGCGCGATACGTGGAACGCGCCGAGAACGTGGCGCGGTTCGTCGACGTCAACCAGCACCTGCTGCTCGACGCCCCCGGCGAGGAGGCCCGCCACTGGGCGCCCCTCATCGCCATCACCGGCGACGACGCGCTGTTCCGCGAGCGCTACGGCGAGCTGAGCCGCGACGCCGTGGTGCGCTTTCTCTCGCTGGACCCCGAGTACCCGAACTCGATCCGCTCCTCGATCCGCTCGGCCCGCGAGAACGCCCGCAGCGCCCGCGAGATCATCTCCTCCGAGATGTGGGAGGCGATCAACAAGGTCCACCTGATGGTGTCGGACGCCGTCCGCTCGCCGGACGCGGTCCTCGAGGATCCGACCAGCTTTCTCGCGGCGGTCAAGGAGGCGTGCTACGGCTTCGTGGGTGCCACCTACGTCACGATGACCCACAGCGAGTCGTGGCACTTCATCCGCCTGGGCCGCGTGCTGGAGCGCGCCGACAAGACCTCGCGGATCGTCGACGTGAAGTACTTCGTGCTCCTGCCCGATCCCCTCGTTCGTCGGCACGCCCACCGACGAGCTGCACTGGGCGGCGCTCCTCAAGAGCGCCTCGGCGTTCGAGATGTACCGGAAGCGCTTCGGCCGCATCAGGCCCTCGCGCGTGATCGACTTCCTGCTGCTGGACAACGAGTTCCCGCGGGCGGTGCGGCGCTGCATCAACCTGGGAGAGGACTCGCTCTACACGATCACCGGCGGCCGCCGCGGCTCCTGGACCAACGCCGCCGAGAAGCGGATGGGTCGGCTCCGCGCGGACCTCGAGTACGCCAGCGTGGAGGACGTGATCGCGGCCGGCGTGCACGAGTGGGTCGATCGCTTCCAGACCAAGCTGAACGACGTGGGAAGGGCCGTTCATGACACCTTCTTCGCCCTCGACGACGAGCGCCGCTGAGTCAGCCGCCCGGGCCGAGCTCCGGCTCGACGGCCTGGACCTGCACGGTGACCTGGAGCTGCTCCAGCCCGCCGCCGCGGTAGATGGTGCCGCTGGTGGGCGTGGCGTCGCCGTAGTTTCGTCCCGCCGCCACCCGCACGTGGTCGGTGCCGACCAGGCAGCCGTTCGTGGGATCGAAGCCCTGCCAGCCGCTCCACGGCAGATACAGCTCGCACCAGGCGTGGGACGCCTCCGACTGCAGGCGGTTGTCGTAGTTCGCGCCGGTGTAGATGTACCCGACGCGATAGCGCGCCGGCACGCCGAGGAGCCGCGACAGGCAGATGAACAGGTTCGCGAAGTCCTGGCAGACGCCCTGCCGCTTCCGGAACACCTGGAACGGTGTCGTCGCCAGGTTGGTCGAGCCGCTGACGTACGAGAAGTCGCGATAGATCGTCGTGTTCATGTCGATCAGCGTCTGGACCAGATCGTAGTCCTGGCGCTCGACGAAGCTCATCGCGAACTCGGTCAGCTCCTGCAGCTCCGTCTCCGGGAGCTCGGGCGGCAACAGATAGGGGAGCATCATCTGCCGCTGCCAGGGCATCCACACCAGCGGGATGCTGAAGCGGCGGTGCGGCGAGTGGAGATCGTGCGGCGGCTCGTGCCGCATGCGGACCAGCGAGCGGGTGACCATGTCGAGCTCGGTGAACAGCGTCTCCAGCTCGAAGCGATGGACGATGTTTCCGAACACGTCCTCGTACGTGCGGGCCGCCCCGTCGACGGAGAAGGTCAGCTCGAACTGCAAGAGATCCTGCCAGCGATCGTGGACCGGCTGGAGACGCAGCAGGTGGAGGCTCTTCTCCACCGGCTTGGCGTAGCGGTAGGAGGTCCGATGCACCACCTGGAGCAGCCGGCCCTCACCCTCGGCCTCGGCGTGATGGTGAATCCGCGGGATGGGGAGCCGGAGCGGCGGCGCCAGGGAGGCGGCCGGCGGAGGCGGCGCCGGCACGGGCGCCTCGGGCGCAGCGCCGCCTGCGGGCGGGAGCGGCGGCACCATCAGGCGGCGCGCGGCCGCGTCGGCGTGCGAGTCGTAGACGACCTCGGCGCGGCGCACCACCAGGAGCTGCCCCTCCTGCATGTCCCGCCAGCCCTCGCCGATCGGGACCGTGGAGAACAGCACGACGCTGCGCGCGCGATTGCGGGCGTCGTCGAGCTCGACCTCGAGATCGAGCGAGGTCAGGACCTCGGGGATCTCGGGCGGGAGCAGCCGGGCGAAGTGGAGGCGGTTGTAGCCGTGCTCGTCGCCGTACACCGCCAGGTCGCGCCCGTCGGTGAGGAGGAAGTTCGCGGTGCCGAGGGCGTCGAGCTCGCGAAACCATCCGTGGAGGCGGTCCCAGCCCACGTCGGCCAGGCTGCGGGCCCGCGCCGCCCGCACCTTCGACAGGAGCCAGCAGAACGCGTGCTCGCTGTCGGTGCGCCCGATGGGCTCGAAGGCCGGGTCCTCGCCGAGCGGCAGCACCGTCGACAGCCCCCCCTCCGGCGCCTCGAGGTCGCCGTTGTGCGCGAGGATCCAGTCGCGCCCGCCGTGGCTCAGGCGGAAGGGGTGCGTGTCCTGCTCCTGGAGCGCGCGGGCCGCGCCGCGGAGGTGACAGATGAAGAGGGTCGAGTGGAAGCGATCCCACTCCCGGAGCAGCTTGGTCATCGGATTCTCGCCGAGCGAGGTGGCGTCCTTGATGACCAGCGCCGAGGCGCTCTGCTCGGGATACCACGCGAAGCCCCAGCCGTACGCGTGCGGCGTGCGGGCCCGGTCCGTCTCCACCAGGCGCCGCAGGGTCACGGACGGCGAGGCCCCCGAGTCGAAGGACATCGCCAGGAGGCGCGTGTTCTCGTGCTCCCTGGGGGCGAGACCTGGCCGGACGCGGTTGGACGGCACGATCCCACGAGACCACCGCTTCGAGCTTTTTGCGAGCGCCAAGTGACGCGCGCGCGCGATGGGGAGGGCTGAGACGATGCGCGTCCGAATTCGCCACGAGAGTCGCTATCACTACGGCAAGCCGGTCGACCTCGGCCCGCACCTGATCCGCCTCCGTCCCGCCGACCACACCCGCGCGCGCCTGCTCAGCTACAACCTGGGCGTCACACCGAAGTGCGAGCTCCGCTGGCAGCGGGACGCGGCCAACAACCGGATCGTACGGGCCACCTTCGCCGCCGGCGAACGCTTCGACGCGCTCGCCGTGGTCGTCGACGCCGCGTTCGAGATCCGCACCGTCAACCCCTTCAACTTCTTCGTCGACGACCGCTGCCGCGACCTCCCCTTCGCGTACCCCGACGGCCTCGAGATCGATCTCGCGCCCTTCCTGAGGCGGCCGGCGATCGGCCCCGAGCTCGCCGCGTTCGTGAAGGCGAACCCCGCCGAGGGCTACGTCACCGACTACCTGGTCGCGCTCAACTCGGCGGTGGCGAGAGAGGTCCGCTACATCATCCGCGACGACGCCGGGATCCAGTCGAGCGAGGAGACGCTCGCGCGCGGGTCGGGCAGCTGCCGCGACTCCGCCGTGCTGCTGGTCGACGCCCTGAGGGCGCAGGGCCTGGCCGCGCGCTTCGTCAGCGGCTACCTCTTGCAGCTCACCGACGAGGGCAACATCCCCGGTGAGAGGAGGGGCATCGATCGCGACGTCGTCGATCTTCACGCGTGGGCCGAGGTCTACGTGCCCGGCGGCGGATGGATCGGGCTGGACGGGACCAGCGGGCTCCTCGCCGGCGAAGGGCACATCCCGCTGGCCGGCACCGCCGATCCCAGGCTGGCCGCGCCGATCGACGGCACCGCCAGCGCCCCCGCGCTCCGCGTCGACTTTCACACCCGCGTCGAGCGCCTGGGCCACGAGCCGCGCCCGCGCCGTCCCTATACCGACGCCTGCTGGGCGGCGATCCGCGCGCTCGGGCGCGACGTCGACGCCCACCTGGAGGCGCGCGGCCTCGCGCTCACCATGGGCGGCGAGCCCACGTGGACCTCGCGCCTCCACCCCCGGGCGAAGGAGTGGAACGAGGACGCCCTCGGCAGGACGAAGTGGGATCAGGGCCTGGTGCTGGCCGAGCGGCTGCTCGCGCGCCTCGGAGACGGCGGCATCGTCACGCACCGCATGGGCAAGCACTATCCGGGCGAGAGCTTGCCGCGCTGGGCGATGCACCTGTTGTGGCGGCCGGACGGCGTCCCGCTGTGGCGCGACCCGTCGCGGCTCGACCTCCGCACCGCCCGGGCCACCGCGGACCTGGGCGCGAGCGCGGGGGCGCCCAGCGACGAAGACGCCGAGCGCTTCGCCCGCGCGCTGGCGGGCAAGCTGGAGCTGGCGGCGTATCGAACGATCCAGCCCGCCTTCGAGGACCCGTGGGTCTTCATCCGCGAGGAGCACGACCTCCCCGACGATGTCGATCCGCTCGCCGCCGATCTCGACGATCCGGAGGCGCGCCGTCGCCTGGCCCGCGTGCTCGGCCGGGGCCTAGGGCGCCCGGTCGGCTACGTCCTGCCCCTGGGCGCGACCAAGGAGGGATGGGCCACCTCACCGTGGACCTTCCGCCGCGGGCACGCGTTCCTCACGCCCGGTGACGCGCCGATCGGCCTGCGCCTTCCGCTGCAGCAGATCGGCGGCACGCCCCACCCCACCTGGGCGCAGGACCCGAGCCAGCGCTTCCTCGCGTTCGACGCAGCGCCGGTGTCCGCTCTCCCGGGACAGCCGCGCGCCGAGCTCACCGAGAAGGACACCCGCGTGCGGACGGCGCTCTGCGTCGAGCCGCGCGGCGGCGCCCTGGCCGTGTTCCTGCCGCCGCTGCCCACCGGCGAGCACTTCCTCGCGCTGATCCGCGCCGTCGAGGAGACCGCGCGGAGCACCGACGCCAAGGTGAGCCTCGAGGGCTACCCGCCGCCGCCCGATCCGCGGCTCCGCGCCTGCCTGGTCACGCCCGACCCCGGCGTGCTGGAGGTGAACATTCCGGTCACCTCCCGGTTCGACGACTACGTCGAGCTCATGGAGACGATCGCCGACGCCGCCAACCACGCCGGCCTCACCACCGAGAAGTACCAGCTCGACGGTCGCGAGGTCGGGCCCGGCGGCGGACACCACCTCACGCTGGGCGGGCCCACCACGCTCGAGAGCCCGTTCCTCCGCGACCCGGCGCTGCTCGCGAGCATGCTCAACTATCTGCAGAACCACCCGGCGCTCTCGTACCTGTTCGCGAGCCAGTTCGTCGGCCCCACCTCGCAGGCGCCCCGCGTGGACGAGGCGCGCCACGACGCGCTCTACGAGCTGGAGATCGCGCTCGAGCGACTGCGGTCCCACGCGGGCGAGGTGCTGCCCTGGCTGAGCGATCGCCACCTGCGAAACCTGCTGACCGACGTCAGCGGCAACACGCACCGCACCGAGGTCTGCATCGACAAGCTCTACGACCCGGGCAGCGCCGGGGGCCGGCAAGGGATCCTCGAGTTCCGCGCCTTCGAGATGCCGGCCCACGAGCGAATGGCGGTGACCCAGATGCTGCTGCTGCGCGGCATCGCCTCGATGGTCGCCGACCGCCCCTATGCGCGGCCGCTGATCCGCTGGGGCAGCCAGCTCCACGATCGCTTCATGCTCCCGCACTTCCTGTGGCGCGACCTCCGCGACGTGCTCGGCGATCTGCGCGAGGCCGGGCTGCCGTTCGCCGACGAGATGATCCGGCCCTTCCTCGACTTCAAGTGCCCGGTGGCCGGCACCGTCGACGTCGAGGACTTCAGCCTCGAGATCCGGACCGCCCTCGAGCCCTGGATCGTGCTGGGCGAGGAGGGCGCGCGGACCGGCACGGTTCGCTACGTCGACTCCTCCGTCGAGCGGCTGCAGGTCAGCGTCGAGGGGCTCACCGACGATCGGCACGTCATCACCGTGAACGGCTTCAAGGTGCCGCTCCGGCCCACCGGCAAGGCGGGGCAGCACGTGGCCGGGATCCGCTTTCGCGCGTGGCAGCCGCCGCACTGCCTGCACCCCGACATCCCGGTGCATCACCCGCTTCGCTTCGACATCGTCGACACCTGGGGTCGCCGCTCGCTGGGCGCGGCCACCTATCACGTCTGGCATCCGGAGGGCCGCGGCTTCGAGGATCCGCCGCTCACCGCGTTCGAGGCCGCCGCCCGCCGCGCGCAGCGCTTCACCACCGAGGGGCACCTGCCCTTCCCCGCCGAGCCGATCGAGGTCGAGCCCCATCCGGAGCAGCCGTACACGCTCGATCTGCGGCGCTGTCCCTGACGCTTACGGCTTCACGACCTGCGAGCACTGGCGCCCGTCGAGGAGCTGCCGCTGCAGCGTCTCCACCTTGGGGAAGCGCGCGTAGGCCTCCGTCTTGCCCGGATCGACGCACGGGCTCCCCAGCACGATGGCCTTGGGGCGGTACTTCTCTTCGGATCGGCTGATCACGTCGGTGAACGTCAGCGACTTCAGCGGTGCGTCCTCGGAGGCCCGCATGATCAGGACGATGCCTTGATCGCTCCGATCGACGCGCGCGATCGGCGAGTCGAAGTGCGAGCCGTCCTGGCAGTAGACCTCGACCGAGTCGAGGAAGATCTCGATGCGCGCCAGCTCGCGCGCGCACCACTGCTCGGGCGTCATCGAGTCGTTGTCGAGGCGCTTGATCTCGGCCTCGGGGAACCAGCGCCCGATCAGGTTGTAGATGACGGCCTTCTTGTCGCTGCCCGGATTGATCTTGGTGTAGTCGTAGACCGAGGCGTCCATCGAACCCGGCGCACCGCCGGGGCAGCCGGTCGCCAGGAGCACGAAGAGCGTCGATGCCAGCGCGAGGCCTCTCTCCATGGGTGACCCCTCGGTATCACGATCGGGACTGCCTGAGGAGCCGGCCCATCAGGTCCAGCAGGCGCGACTCTCCGAGGCGAGGGCGGGACCCGAGCGCGATCGGCTCCCCGCCGGCGCGCGCGCACGCGATCACGCGTGTTCGCCCCTGCTCCAGCACGCCGACCGAGGCGACGTCGCGCCACCGCACCAGATCCCCGAGGGAGGGGCTCCGCGCGAAGCCGGCCAGGACCAGGCGCAGCGCCGGATGCGCGCGCTCGAACGGCCCCGGCGCGAACGACCAGACGATGGTGGCGCCGTCGAGGGCCGCCCGCTCGAGGGATGCGAGCGACGCGCCGGCGTCGGGGACGATCGGCCGCGCCTCCGGATCCGGTCGGATCGGCGGACCCCAGCGGTTGAGGCCGTGCCAGTGCGCCGCCAGCGGATCCTCCACGTACAGCGGGGCCTCCGGCGCGGCCGTGAATCGATACCCGCGGTCGGCGCGCTCGGTGCGAGCGGGCCGCAGATCGAGCAGGTCGATCGCCAGGTCGAAGGCGCCGTCCGGACACGCCCGCGCCGCCCGCTCGATCACCGCCCGCGACGAGGCCCGCCCCGAGCGGCCCAGCGTCAGCGCCAGCGCGTGCGCCCGCGCCGGATCCGTCTCCGCTGCCAGCGTGGCCTCGATCTGATCGAGGTCCCGATCGCGCAGGCCCGCCTCCTCGGCGATCGCGAACAGCAGCCGGTCCTCGGGGATCTCGAGCGCGAGGTGACGGGCCCCGACCTCGTCAGGAGGGGGCACCCTCGCCGCCTTCGCCGCCTTCGCCGCCTTCGTCGTCCTCGTCGTCGGCCACCAGGTCGCAGACCGCGTTGACGCGATCATCCTCGTCGAGCCGGACGATGCGGACGCCCTGCGTGTTGCGGCCCATCAGCGAGATGTCGCGCGCCGCCATCCGGATCACCACGCCCTGCCCGGTGATCACCATGACGTGGTCGGTGTCGACGACCTGCCGCACCGCCGCGACCTGCCCGTTCCGATCGCCCGTCTTCACGTTGATGATGCCGCGCCCGCCGCGCTGCTGCGGCCGGTACTCCTCGGTGGGCGTGCGCTTGCCGTAGCCGTTGTCGGTCACCACCAGGATGGTGGCCGCAGAGTCGATCACCGCCATGCCGACCACGCGATCGCCGTCGTCGAGGCGGACGCCTCGGACGCCGACCGAGGACCGGCTCAGCGAGCGCAGGTCGCTGGCCTTGAAGCGGATCGCCATCCCGTTGGCCGTCCCGAGCAGGATGTCGTCCTTGTCGGTGGCCACCGCCACGGCGATGATCTCGTCCCCCTCGGCGATGCCGGCGCCGATGATGCCGGCGGGCCGAGGTCGCGAGTACTCGAGCAGGTTCGTCTTCTTGACGGTCCCGTTCTTCGAGCTGGTGACGACGAAGCTGCCCTCCTGGAACTCGCGCACCGGGAGGATCGCCGTGACCTTCTCGCCTTCGCCCAGCTGGATGATGTTGACCAGGGGCTTGCCGCGCGCCGTCCGACCGCCGAGCGGCAGCTCGTGCACCTTGATCCAGTACACGCGGCCCAGGTTCGTGAAGACCAGCAGATAGGCGTGGGTCGAGGCCGAGAACAGCCGCTCGACGAAGTCCTCCTCCTTGGTGTCGGCGCCGGTGACCCCGCGACCGCCGCGGCGCTGCGCCCGATACTCGCTCGCGGGCGTCCGCTTGGCGTAGCCGCTGTGGGAGACGGTGACGATCATCTCCTCCTCGGCGATCAGGTCCTCGTCCGAGTACTCGCCGACCTCGCCGGTGATCTGCGTGCGCCGGGCGTCGCCGAAGGTGTCGCGGATCTCCTTCAGCTCCTCCACGATGACGCGCATCAGCTCGTCGTCGTCCGCGAGGATCCCGCGCAGGCGGACCATGGTGTCGCGGAGCTGGTTCGCCTCGTCGCGGAGCTTGTCCGCCTCCAGTCCGGTCAACCGGTGGAGCCGCAGGTCCAGGATGGCCTGCGCCTGCGCCTCGGTCAGATGGATCACGCCCTCGGCCAGGGCCTTCTGCACCTGACCGTCCTCGGCGGCGATCAGCTGCTCCAGGTTGCCGAGCCGCTTGAAGGGCTCCGCGACCAGCCGGGTGCGGGCCTCGTCCGGATCCTTCGACGACCGGATCAGCTCGATCACGCGATCGATGTTGTCGAGCGCGATCAACAGGCCGACGCGGGTGTGGAAGGTGCGCTCGGCCTCGGCCAGCTCGAAGACCGTCCTCCGCGTGACGACCTCGCGGCGGTGCTCGATGAAGTGCTCGAGCACCTCCTTGACCGGGCAGATCCGCGGCGTCCCGTGGACGATCGAGAGCATGTTGACCGCGAACGTCGACTCCAGCGCCGTGTGCCGCCAGAGCTGGTTGAGCGTGACCTGCGGAACCGCGTCGCGGCGGAGCTCGATCACGATCCGGAGCCCGCGCCGATCCGACTCGTCGCGCACGTCCGAGATGCCCTCGAGCTTCTTCTCCCCCACCAGCTCGGCCATGCGCTCGATGAGCTTCGCCTTGTTCACCTGATACGGAATCTCAGAGACGACGATCTGGTAGCCGCCCTTCTTCCGCTCCTCGACCTCGGTGACCGCGCGGACCTTGATCGAGCCGCGCCCGGTCTCGAAGGCGCGCCGGATCCCGTCGCGGCCGCAGATGATGCCGCCGGTGGGGAAATCGGGACCCGGCATGATCCGGAGCAGCTCCTCCAGCCGGAGCGCCGGATTCTCGATCAGCCGGATGGTGGCCTCGATCGTCTCCTTCAGGTTGTGCGGCGGGATGCTGGTCGCCATCCCGACCGCGATCCCCTGCGAACCGTTGACGAGCAGCTGCGGGAAGCGCGCCGGGAGGACGTCGGGCTCGGTGGTGCTCTCGTCGAAGTTCGGCGAGAAGTCGACGGTGCCCTTGTCGATGTCGCGCAGGATCTCCTGCGCCAGCCGGGTGAGCCGCACCTCGGTGTAGCGCATGGCGGCCGGCGGATCGCCGTCGACCGAGCCGAAGTTGCCCTGGCCGTCGATCAGCGGCTCGCGCATCGAGAACGACTGCGCCATCCGGACGACCGTGTCGTAGACGGCGGCGTCGCCGTGCGGGTGATAGCGACCGAGCACGTCGCCGACCACGCGCGCCGACTTCTTGTGCGCCCGGTTGTAGAAGTTCGAGGCCTCGTTCATCGCGTAGAGGACGCGGCGATGGACCGGCTTCAGACCGTCACGGATGTCGGGGAGCGCGCGTCCGATGATCACGCTCATCGCGTAGTCGAGATACGAAGCGCGCATCTCGTCTTCGATCTGGACCGGCATCATGTCGCCGGCGCCGTCGGACGGTCCTCCGCCGTTGGGAGCTTGAGGCTCTGCCATAGGGATCGCTGGTTCCTATCGCGCCCGCGTCGAAAATCAAAGAGGTTTTCGGCCCGCAACGTCGCCCAAATCCAGAAGAATCCCAAGACCTTGGCCGCGTCCTCAGAGTGTTCTAGGGTGCGCCGCCGTGAGCATCATCGACCACCTGCGCAAGCAGTTCGAATCGCACGACATCCGCCGGGTCAAGATCGGCGGCTTCGACATCGACTGCATCCTCCGCGGCAAGTACGTGTCGCTGGAGAAGTTCTGGTCGATCGTCGAGAACGGCATGGGCTTCTGCGACGTCATCTTCGGCTGGGACTCGCAGGACGCGCTCTACGATCGCCCCGGGTTCACCGGCTGGCACACCGGCTACCCCGACGCCGCCGCCGCCATCGACCTCAACACCTTCCGCGTGATCCCGTGGGAGGACAACACCGCGGCCTTCCTCATCGACTTCCAGGACGCCGACGGGCGCCCGCTCGAGGTCTCGCCGCGGCAGCTGTTGCGCCGCGTGCTGGGGAAGGCGGCCTCGATGGACCTCCTGCCCACGTTCTCCTGCGAATACGAGTTTTTCATCTACGAGGAGTCGCCGCACACGCTCAGCGAGAAGGGCTTCCGCAGCCCGCGGCCCGTCTCCCCCGGCATGTTCGGATACTCGTGGCTCCGGACCTCGCAGCGGGCCCCGCTGGTCCATGCGCTCTTCGATCAGTCGACCCAGTTCGGGATCCCCATCGAAGGCTTCCACACCGAGACCGGCCCGGGCGTCTTCGAGGCGGCGATCCACTACTCCGAGGCCCTCATGGCCGCGGACCGGGCGGCGCTCTTCAAGACGGCCGCCAAGGAGATCTGCCACCAGTACGGGCTGATGGCCTCCTTCATGGCGAAGCCGGCCAACGGCCTGCCCGGGTGCGGCGGGCACACGCACCAGTCGATCTGGTCCCGCGACGGCTCGACCAACCTGTTCTTCAACCCGGCCGACCCCGACCTCATGAGCGACACCATGCGCCACTACGTCGCCGGTCAGATCGCGCTGATGCCGGAGCTCTGCGCGATCTTCTGTCCCAACGTGAACAGCTACAAGCGGCTCCTCGACGGCAACTGGGCCCCGGGCTCGGCGACCTGGGGCATCGAGAACCGCACCGTGTCCCTCCGCGTGATCCCGGGATCGGAGAAGTCGACCCGGATCGAGCACCGCCTGCCGGGCGCCGATCTGAACCCGTACCTGACGATGGCCGCCATGCTGGCCGCTGGGCTCTACGGCGTGGAGCAGAAGCTGGCCTGCCCGCCCCCCACGCGCGGCAGCGCCTACGACACCGACGCCCCGCGGCTCCCGTCCTCCCTCGCCGAGGCGGTCGCCCGGCTGCGCGGGTCGGAGCTCGCGCGCTCGCTCCTCGGGGAGGCGTTCGTCGAGCACTACCTGCTGAGCCGGGAGTTCGAGGTGCGGCAGGCCCAGAAGGCCGTCACGGACTGGGAGGTCCGACGCTACTTCGAGCTGGCGTGAGGACAGGTCTATGGCCGGATCCAGCCCGGGAGCGCCCCCGCCTTCCGCGCCTCCTCGGGGAGCCCGAAGTCGAGGTACTCGATCGCCGCGTCGAGGTCCTTCTCCAGCGCGTCGAGCTTCTTCTTCAGGCCCATCATCTCTTTCTGCTGGCCCGGGAGCAGCGAGAACGACACCCGGGTGGCGAGGTTCTGATACTGCTCCTGCGTGCTGTTGAACTCGGCCAGGAGGTCGTCGACCTTCTTCCTCGCGTCCTTCGCCTTGGTCTCCCACGACGACCGGGTGGCGTCGCGCTCCTTCGTTCGCTGGGTGATCTCTTCGAGCGCCGCGTTGATCGCAGCGGCCCGGCGCGTGCGTTCGGCCTCGTCGAGCTCCTGGAGTCGGAGCGCCTCGAGCTGCTGCTCCTTCTCCCTCCGCTCGTACTCCTCCTTGCCGAGCTTCTGGATCTGCTCCTGCCGCAGCCGGTCCCGCTCCTGCTCCAGCTTGTTGTAGTAGGCGCGGCGATCCTGGGGCAGCGCGGAGAGGTTGTCGGTGTACACGACGGTCCCGTCGCCCTTCTTGTACTTGTAGATCTGGGCATGCGCGTCCGGCGCCGCCGTGATGAAAAGCGCGATTCCGGCGGCGAGGGTTGTGATCCAGCGTGCCATCGGGCGAATTATGGCACACGACCGCGTCCATGTATGGGAGTCCTCTTGGCAGGCCTGGCTTCTTTCGCGATCGGCATGCTCGTGCTGTTCCGCGCCGCCATCCGGAACGAGGAGAATCGCCGCGCCATCGACCTCGCGGACTTCCGCCGCCTCGGCCTCCGGCGATCGGGTGAGGGTCGCGTCTCGAGCTGCACGGTCGAGGTCAGCGAGCACCAGGTCCACGTGCGTCCCGAGATCCCGCTCCCCGAGGACCTCACGATTTCCGGCTACTCCGGGCAGCCGCACCGCTGGCTCAGCGGAGACGAGGCGTTCGACGACTGCATCGAGTGCGCCGGACCGACCGCCTGGCTCCGCGCCCGCATGAGCCAATCGTTCCGCGAGCACGTCCGCCGCCTGCTCCTCAAGTGGCCGGCCCGCTTCATCCAGGGCAACCTGAGCATCGACTACTTCGACGGCGCGCGGCCGCAGGGGGAGACGCTCTTCGAGCTGATCGCCGACGCGGTCGGGTTCGTGGAGGCGCTGGCGGCGCCGCTGGAGATCGAACCGGCGCTCGCCGAGATCGCCACCTCCGATCGGGTGGTGGCCGTCCGACTCCGCGCGCTGCGGGAGATGATCGCGAACGCCCCGAGGGGTCACCCACACCCGCACGTCGAGCGCGCCCTCCACCTGCTGCTGACGGACTCGAACCTGGACCTGCGCCTGACCGCAGCCGAGCGTCTCGGCCCGCCGGCGAAGAGCACGCTGCTCGTGATCTTCGACCACGCCAAGGACGGCCCGGCTCGGGCCCGCGCGCTGGCAGCGCTGGCCGCCTTCCTTCCCACCGGCGCCCTCGCCGAGGTCCTGGGGGACGAGGGGCTGGCGCGGCGCTTCGAGGCCGCGGGCGGGCAGCGTCTCACCGTCGCGGAGGCGATCGTCACCGAGCTCGAGCGGCGGGAGAACGGCCGCCTCTCGCTGGTCGAGGCTTCGGAGGCCGGCGCGCTCGCGATCCATGCCGAGGCGGGCGGCCTGTCGGAGCCCGACGAGCGCTGAGGCGGAACGGTTTGCGACCGCTCCGCGCGTGACGGGAGCGACGCGCCTCGGTTAGCCTCCGCGCGTGCCGCAGATCCCGTTCACGTTTCCGGCGAAGCCGCCCTCGCCGGCGCCCGTCGAGGAGCCGTTCGTGTTCTCGGTGTCGGGGATCGTGAACCGGTTGCGGAAGGATCTGGAGGAGGGCTTCGGCGACGTCTGGGTGGGCGGCGAGATCTCGAGCTTCTCCATCCACCCCACCTCCGGCCACGCCTACTTCAGCCTCAAGGATCAGCGCGCCAAGCTCTCGTGCGTGATGTGGCGGGACAACCTGGTCCGGCTCCGCTTTCGACCGCAGCGCGGACACGAGGTCATCGTTCGCGGTCGCATCACCGTCTACGAGCGGGGCGGCCAGCTGCAGATGAACGTGCTGGGCGTCGAGCCCCAGGGCCTGGGCGCGCTCCAGCAAGAGTTCATGGATCGGCTCGCCGCCCTGCGGGCCGAGGGCCTGACCGCGCCCGAGCGAAAGCGCCCGATCCCGCCGTTTCCCCGGGTGGTCGGCGTCGTCACCAGCCCGGGCGGCGCGGCGCTGCGCGACGTCCTTCGGACGCTCCTCCGTCGGGATCCGCGGTCGCACGTCATCATCGCGCCGGCGCAGGTCCAAGGGCGCAGCTCGGCCCTCTCGATCGTCGCCGCGCTCGACCGCCTCGACGCCCTGGGTCGAGCCGACGTCATCATCCTGGCCCGCGGCGGCGGATCGCTCGAGGATCTGTGGGCCTTCAACGAGGAGCCGGTGGCCCGGGCGGTGGCGCGCTGCTCGGTCCCGGTCATCACCGGCGTGGGCCACGAGACCGACACCACGATCGCCGACTACGTGGCTGACCTGCGCACGTCCACGCCGACGGCCGCCGCCGAGCACGCGGTCCCGCGGCGCAGCGAGGTCGAGGCGCGCTGGCTCGGGTTGTCGGCCCGGATCGGCCACGCGTTCCAGAACCGGATCGATCACCTGGGACGGCGCCTGCTGCGGCTGGAGAACCGGCTCTCGGATCCGAGCGCGACGATCGGGCGGCGAGCCCAGTACCTCGACGAGCTCACCACCCGGGCCGAGCGTGGGCTGAAGCGCAAGACCACCCTTCTGCAAGGCCGCTTGCAACAGCTCGAGCGCCGCCTCGCCGCCGCCGCGCCGCAGCACCGCGTGCAGGGTCTGGCGGGCCGGCTCGACCGCCTGGAGGCGCGGCTTCACGAGGCCGCGCGCCGGCGAGTCGCCAGGAGCGAGCGGAGCCTGGCCATCCTGTGCGGCCGGCTCGAGTCGATGAGCCCGCTGGCGGTGCTGGCCCGGGGCTACGCGATCGCGCAGAGCGAGGACGGCCGCGTGGTGCGGCGCGCGATGGATGTGGAACGGGGCGAGCGACTGTCGCTTCGCCTGGCGGAGGGACGCGCACTCGTGCGAGTGGAGGAGACCGATGGCTGACAACGGTACGCAGAGCTTCGAGCAGCTGCTGGAGCGCCTCGAGGGGATCGTCGGGCGGCTCGAGAACACCGATCTCTCGCTGGAGGAGGCGATCGACGCCTATCGAGAGGGCGTGTCCCTGGCCAAGGACGGACACGCGCGCCTCGCCCAGGCGGAGCGGGTGATCGAGGAGGTGACGGGCAAGAAGACGCGCCCGGTGGACCTCGATCAGATCCTGGCCGAGTGATGTCGGCGAACGTCGAGCTGCTCCGCCTCGCGGAGCGCATGGTGGAGCCGGCGCTGGCCGAGGCGCTCGATTGGCTGGGCCGCCCGCTCCCGAGCGACGGTGCGCCGGAGGGCCACGCCGTACCCGCGCGCCTCCTGGAGGCGATGCGATACGCGGTGTTCTCTCCGGGAAAGCGGCTGCGGCCCGCCCTGGTTCTCGGCAGCGCCCGAGCGGTCAACGCCCGCCTGGAGGACGTGCTCCCGGCGGCCTGCGCGGTCGAGCTGGTCCACGCGTACTCGCTGGTCCACGACGACCTCCCGCCGCTCGACGACGACGACTTCCGGCGCGGGCAGCCTTCGTGCCACAAGAAGTTCGGCGAGGCGACCGCGCTCCTGGCGGGCGACGCGCTGCTGACGGAGGCGCTCACGCTCGTCGCGCTGGGTCAGCCCCTCGGCGGTGGCGAGGAGGTGGCGGCGCACCGGCGGGCCCGGGCGGCGGCGGAGCTCGGCCGCGGGATCGGTGCCGCCGGCATGGTGGGCGGCCAGCTCGACGACATCGAGAGCGAGGCCAAGCCGGCCTCGGCCGATCACCTCCGCTCAATCCACCGGCGAAAGACGGGCCGGCTGATCCAGGCGTCGTCGGTCCTGGGCGCGATCTACGGTGGGGGCGCCGCCGATGCGATCGAGGCGCTGCGCGGCTTCGGCGGCGAGATCGGCCTGGCGTTTCAGCTCGTCGACGACGCGCTCGATGGTGACGGGGTGGCGGCGATCGAGGGGGTCGAGGCGGCCCGGGCCGAGGCGGCCGGCGCCACCGAGCGCGCGCTCCGACAGCTCGGCGGCCTGGGGCCGAGCGCGGCCCCGCTGGCGGAGCTGGCGCGCGCGATGGCGGAGCGGACCCGATGAGACGATCGATCCTCCTCTTGCTCCTGAGCGCTGCCCTGTCGCAGGCGGCCTGCGGCAAGTGCCGAACGTCCAGCGACTGCGCGGCCGCGCAGCACTGCGAGTTCGTCAGCGGCGAGTGCCTCGACGGTTGCATGCGCGACTCCGACTGCTCCGCCGTGGCGCGCTGCGACAGCTCCAGCGGGCGCTGCGTCCCCACGGGCAACGGTCTGCCGGACGTGGGCACCACCACGACCAGCACGATCCCCGACGCCGGATGACGCGGCCCAAGCGAGCACGCGCGGATGAGCTGCTGGTCCGCGCCGAGCTGGCCGGATCGATCGAAGCGGCGCGCGCGCTGGTGATGACCGGGCGCGTGATGGCGTCGATCGACGGCAAGGAGCGGCGCGTCGAGAAGGCGGGCGAGCTCCTCCCCTCCGGCGCGCTCTTCCGGCTCACCGGTGAGGTCCGCCGGTTCGTCTCCCGCGGCGGGGAGAAGCTGGCGGCGGCGCTGGACGCCTTCGGGATCGATCCCTCGGGGCGGACCTGCGCCGACATCGGGCTGAGCACGGGCGGATTCACGCACTGCCTGCTCGAGCGCGGCGCCCAGCGCGTGCACGGCGTCGACGTCGGCTACGGCGACGTCGCCTGGAACCTGCGCACGGATCCGCGCGTCGTGCTGTGGGAGCGGACCAACGCGCGCCACCTGACCGAGCGTCATTTCGGCGAGCGCGTGTCGCTGGTGGTCATCGACGTCTCCTTCATCTCGCTCGAGGTGGTCCTCCCGGCGGTGCTCGCGCAGCTCGAGGATGCAGCCGACGTGGTGGCGCTGGTGAAGCCGCAATTCGAGGCGCCCCGGTCGTCGGTGGTGGCAGGGGTGGTCCCGGATCCCGCGGCGCGTCGAGCGGCGGTCGATCGCGTCCGGGCGTCGGCGGAGGCGATCGGGCTCCGCGTCGAGGGTGAGGTCGAGTCGCCTCTGCTCGGCGCGGACGGCAACGTCGAGCTGCTGCTCCACCTCGCGAGGCGATCGTCGAAGATCCTCCGTGTCACGCTGGGTGTGCTCGAGGCCGGCACGCCGGCCGTCTATCGGATCGAGCCATACCCGGACGGCCTCAGCGTGGTCGCCACTGGCACGCTCTCCTCCGAGGCCATCGCGGCCGCGGTCCGGCACGCGCTCAGCCGCCCCGAGCCCAGGTCCCCCGAGCCGATCCCGTTCGTCCGGGTGGCCCTCGGCGCCGGCGAGGTCGAGCTCGAGGTCGCCGACGACGCGGCCCAGTCGATGCGCATGCTGAGCGAGGTGCGTTCGGGCGCCGCACCCCTGGTGATCGAGGCCGGCCCGGATCAGGACGCCGAGATGGACGCCCTCCTCGCGCGCATCGGCGCCTCCGCTGGGCTGCTGCCCAATCAGCTGGGGGCGGCGCTGGCGCGGCGAGCGGCACGAGACGAAGCGCCCGGCGGTGCGCCCGACGCCACCGGCGAGGCGCTGGCGTTTCTCGACGCGCACCGCCGCGCAACCCAGCTTGCTGGCGCAGTCCGTGCGGTGGACGACCAGATGACCGCCTCGGTGGTCCCGGACTGGCTATGGATCGCCACGGGCTTCGGCGGCCTCGGGGTCCTGTTGACGGCGATCGTCTTCCTCTATCCCGAGACGCGCCTCCGCCTGATCCCAGCGTTGATCGCGCTCTCTGTGGTCGGTTTCGGCCTATACGGATGGCGCTCCTTCGCCGAGCTCCGGGTGCGGGGACGGCTGCAGATCGAGCGCGCCGAGCTGCGGGCGCGTCGCGAGGCCGCCCGGGAGGAGGCGCGGGCCCTGCGGGCTCGCCTCTGCCAGGACGGCGCGGATCCGGACGCGTTGCTGGTTCGCCTCCAGGAGATCGTCGTTCCGCCCGGGGTTCCTGCGATCTTCGCGCAGCACGGGGCCGCCCTCTCGGCCGCAGGGCCGCCAGAACAACCGGATCACCAGCAGATCGTGCTGGCCGACGGGGCGGTCGAACACGCCCGCGCCGTGCCGATGGTGAAGGAGAAGATCGGATGAGCCCGGACACGGAATAGCAGTCTGCGGCAGTGCGTTGCACCCGACGGAACGGGGGACGGTGCTCAATCGAGAACCTCGTTCCGCCAGAGACCGAAGGCACATACGCCCGACCCCTCCCCGGCCCGTGGGCTTTCGGTCGCTGGATTTACGTTGGCGTTTGGAGCTTTCTTCGACCCCGGGGGGTGGCGTTCTTTGAGGACGGGGCAGCCTCGATGGGCATTGCTTCCCGGGGTCTTTTTTTTCTTCGTCCCCTAACCTACGTGATCGAAGCTCGGCGGGGTGCCTGTGACCCCGCCATTTTCTTCTGTAAGGTAGCCGTGTGAAGCGGTACCGCGCGATCCCTGCCGGCGGCACGATCGGCGTCTTCGCGCCCTCCAGCCCCTTCCCCCCGGAGCGCTTCGATCGCGGCCTCGCGATCCTTCGAGGCCTCGGATTCCAGGTGGTCGTCCATCCGCAGGCCGAGCACCGTCGCGGCTTCCTGGCCGGCGACGACGCGGATCGCGCCTCGGCATTCGGTGCGCTCCTGGAGGACGATCGGATCGACGCGGTGATGGCAGCCCGTGGAGGTTACGGCGCTCACCGGTGGATCGATCGCTTCGACTTCTCCCGCGCGCTCGGCCCGGCCAAGCCGGTCATCGGCTTCTCGGATGTGATCGCTGTCCACGCCTGTCTCCAGCGCGCCGGCCTCCGCTCGATCCACGGTCCCGTGGTGACGCAGCTCGGCGATCTGCCGGAAGCGGAGCATCGACATCTCGCGCGCCTCTTGACCGCTCCCGAGCCGATGACCCTGAAGGCCCAGGTCACGATTCGCGGCGGCCGCGCCCAGGGCCCGCTGGTCGGGGGCTGCCTCTCCGTGATCGCGCCGATGGTCGGAACGCCGTACCTCTTCGTGCCGGAGGGCGCGATCCTCCTCCTGGAGGACGTGAGCGAGGCGCCCTACCGGATCGACCGCATGCTCACCCACCTGAGGCTCGCCGGCGTGCTGGCGCGGGTGGCCGGCGTGGCCGTGGGCGACATGGTGGGATGCCAGCCGCCCCGCGACGGCGAGCAGAGCGTGGAGGACGTCCTCGCGGAGCGCCTCGGCGATCTCGGGGTTCCGGCCGTGCGCGGATTGCCGTTCGGCCACGGCCGTACGAACCTTGCGCTGCCCCTCGGCGCCGACGCGGTGCTGGACGCCGATGCGGGCACACTGTTCGTGGGGTCGTGACGCATCCGGTCGACATCTTCGCCGCCGGCGCTCGGGACGGCGTCTATCCCGGCGCGCAGCTCGCCGTGTCCCGCGAATGCCAGCGTCTCGTCACCGCGGCGGTCGGCAAGATCGCGCCCGGCGGCGAGCCGACCAGCAACGACGCGATCTACGATCTCGCCTCGCTCACCAAGCCGCTGGCCACCACCGTCCTCTTGGGCCGCGCGCTCGAGGAGGGCCGCTGTCAGCTCGACGACCCGGTGAACCAGTACGTCCCCGGCGTCCATGGGTCGATCACCCTGCGCCACCTGCTCGAACACTCGAGCGGCTACCCGGCGCACGCGCGCTTCGATCAATACATGCCGAGCCGGATCGCGAAGGGCAGCTGGGACGCGTGGCGCCATATCGTCTTCGAGGCCGTCAAGCTGGGCCGCGAGGCGCCCGCAGGCCACCGGGCCTTGTACAGCGACGTCGGCTTCATCCTGCTCGGCGCGGCGCTCGAGGTCATGTACACGCAGCCCCTGTCGATCCCGCACGCGTTCCTGGGGACGCCGCTGTTCTATCGGGACAAGCGGGGCCCGCCGGCGCTGCCCTCGATCTGGCCGGGGACGCCGATCGCGCCCACCGAGAACTGTCTACCCGGCGAGGTCCACGACGAGAACTGCCGCGCCATGGGCGGCGTCGCCGGCCACGCCGGGATCTGGGGGACGGCCGAGCGCGTGCTGATCCTCGCCGAGCAGCTGGTGCTCGCCTACCACGGGTTCAAGGGCGGCGTGCTCAAACCCGACACGATCCGCTGCATCTGGCAGCCGAGCTCGGTCCCCGGCTCCACACGCACGCTCGGGTGGGATCGACCGTCGCCGGAGGGATCATCGACGGGCGGACGCTGGCCGCCGACCAGCGTCGGTCACCTCGGGTTCACCGGCACCTCGATCTGGATCGAGCCGGAGCGCGCGCTGATCGTGGTCCTGATCAGTAACCGCGTCTGTCCGACGCGCGCCAACAACATGATCCGACGCCTGCGACCGGCGCTCTACGACGCCGCCTGGAACGTGTGGGCGACCACGCCGCGCAGGCGACCCGTCGACCGGAAGAAGGCACCGGCGCGATCGCAAGCTGGGTTGCGACCGATCCCTGAGGACCAGGCGAAGACCCAGCGGATCACCGTGGATGACGAGAACACCGAGCCCAACGTTCGGATCTACAAGTGACCGTCGTAGTCCTGGATGAAGCTGCAGCCGTGCTCGGTGTGCTCGTGAGAGAGCAGGATGAACACCGCCGTCGAGGTGGTGGTGGCCGGGTCCCGCACCAGTAGGCCGATCCGCGACCAGGCCCGGTCGACGGGCCTCACGAACGCCAACTCGGTGACGCTCGCGCGGAGTAGGCGCTGCTCGAGCGACGGGTTGCGCACGTGCTCGGCCAGGTACGCGCTGTCACCGGAGGCGATCGCGGCGGTCAGGGAGCCGGCGCACCCGTCCGCCCAGCTCCCCTGCTCGAGGGAGCGATAGACGAACCAGACGCTGATCGCGAGCAGCGCGACGAAGACGCTGCGCCGGAGGGCCTTGCTCAGCAGAACCTGCCGGAGCGCCGCCTCATCCATGACCCTGACCCTTCTCGAGGTTCATCAATCCACAGAACACGCGAGCCGAGTATCGCGCATCCGCACCCGCGTGATGGAGCTGGTCCGGGTCGGGCGGCTCCGCCTTCAACAGCTGGCAGATGTTCTTGAGGGTGGTCTGATTCCAGGGGATCTCGAGCTTCCCCATCGCCAGCGCCTTGGTGTCGAGGGCCGAGTACCCGAACGAATTTTTCACGTTCGCATGCCCGCAGTAGTAGGCGAAGAACATCCAGTCGAACGGCGCATTGTGTGCGACGAAGACCGGTCGATCCTTCTTGCCGTGCCGATGGGACTCCACCCAGTCGATCACCTTCTGCATGGCGCCCTCGGGCGAGAGGCCCTCCGACTCGAGCCGCGCCACGTCGAGCTTGTTCACCGCCATCGCAGCGTCGTCGAACTCGGGAAAGATGGGCCGGAGCTCGACGTACAGGTCCTCCAGCGGGCGATACTTGCCCTCCAGCCGGCGCACGTGGGTCAGGCCGATGGAGAGGAGATTGTGAATCCCGGGCGTCGGCCCCGAGGATTCGACGTCGACACAGAAGTAATCCAATTCGCTGGCTCTTACCTTCCGCGACCGCCCGCGGTCGACCGTTTCCGCGCGGTGGGTGTATTTCCCCGGGGGTGCGGTCGCTCCGGCCCGGTCTGGCTCTGCTCGTGCTGCTCACGGGCTGCGACGCGCTCAGCGGCATCGTCTCGCTGGGGACGCACCGGCCGCCGGCGGCGCGGGACGCCGGCACGCGGGACGCGAGCACCAACGCACCCGACTCCGGGTGGTCCGACGGCGGGGGGGACGCTGCGGTCTCGGACACCGGACCGCTCGGGAGCGACCTGGTGGTGTCCTTCCTCTCCGATCCGCCGGAGGCGATCGAGCCGGGCGGTGCGTTCGATGTGGAGGTGACCGTCGAGAACCAGGGCACCCTCGCCTCCACCGAGACCACGGTTCGTCTGGAGCTGGCGGCTGCTGGCACGCTGGCCCTGGCCGAGCCGCTGATCGGATCGATCGGACCCGGAGCCTCCGAGTCCCGCCGCTTGCACCTGACCGTACCCACCTCCACCGCGGGTGCGCATCGCCTGAGGGCCGTCGCGGATCCGCAGCGCGTCGTCGCGGAGCTCGACGAGGACAACAACGTTCGGCTGTCCGGGCGCGTGCTCGTGGGCGCACTGGTGGTGCGACCGCAGTCGCTCGACCTGACGACGCCGGCCGGATGCATCCGCTCGGGACTGCTCTCAATCACGAACAAGAGCGATCGCGTCGCCCAGCTCGACGCGCCGATGGTCCAAGGGTCACCGGAGTACCGCGTGAGCTCGCGGGCACCGCTCGACCTCGGGCCCGGGGAGGCGATCACGGCGACCGTCACCTATGCACCGATCGATCCCGGCGCCGACCGGGCCACGCTCTGGATCGCGCACGACCTCGGCAGCCCGGTCGCGATCGCGCTTGTGGCCGACGGCGACGACGGGATGCGCTCCGAGACGTTCCACCAGTTCGCGGAGCGGAAGGTCGATCTCTTGTTCGTCGTCGACGACTCGTGCTCGATGGGCGAGGAGCAGGCTCGCCTCGGGCAGCGCTTCTCCGCGTTCCTCGACTTCGCCGCCACGGAGACGATCGACTACCAGGTGGCGGTGACCACCACCGACGTCGGCCCGGGCGGCCCGGCCGGGCGCTTCCGGGGCGACCCGCGCATCATCACGCCAAGCACGCCCTCGGCCGCCCTCGCCTTCGCCGCCAACGCGATGGTCGGCCTCGATGGATCCGAGGCCGAGCAGGGCCTGCTCGCCGCCGAGCGTGCGCTCTCGTCCCCGTTGATCGAGACGGACAACGCCGGCTTTCTCCGGCCGGAGGCGTCCCTCGCCGTCGTGTACGTCTCGGACGAGGACGACCAGTCGCCCGGCTCCGTCGAGGCGCACGCAGCCTTCCTCGGTGCGCTCCGGCCTGCGCCCTTCCTCCGCGTCAGCGCGATCGTCGGTGACGCGCCCGCCGGCTGCGGGACAGCCGCGCCCGGGCTGCGATACCTGGCGCTGGTCGATCTGATCGGCGGAGCGGCCGCCTCGATCTGCGAGAGCGATTGGGATCAGACGCTGCTCGCGCTGGCCGCCGGCGGCTTCGGCTTCCAGACCCGCTTCGAGCTCGAGGGCGTCCCGCTCGCCTCGACGATCGAGGTCCGGGTGAACGGCATGGTGGTGCCACCGCCATTCTGGCGATACGAGGCAGCGGCCCGCGCGATTGTGTTCGAGCCGGCCGCGGTGCCGGAGGCGAGCAGCGAGATCGAGGTCGGCTATCGGCCCGGATGCGGGCTCTGAGCGCAGGCCCGCTCGACCGCCGCTCGGTATGGTGAATCGGCGTCGAGCTCGGCCGTCGCGGCGGCCGCCTCGCCCGGACGTCCGGCCTTGCAGAGCGCCATCGCCTTCACCGCGGTCCGCTCCTCGGCGAGCTCGCCGTCGGGAAAGCGCGACGCGTGCGCCGCGACTTGGGAGAGCGCGCGGTCGACATCGCCGTCGCGGAGCGCCGCCTTGGCGGCCTGGATCAACGCGGCCTCCTCGGCGAGGCGGCCCCCCGGCCGGAGGTCGGCCTGAGGGAGCGGGTGCGGTGGCCCGGCGGCGGCGGGCCGGCGCCGCCGGCTCGGACGCGCCGCCGGGGCGATCGGAGGGGTCGGAGGGGTCGGAGGGGTCGGAGGGGTCGGCTCGTCGGGCGCGACGGGCACCGGCGGCGGGGGCGGCCTCACGGCGGGCACCGGCGCGACGGCGACCGCTGGATCTCGCGGGGCCAGCACGGAGGTCACCAGCACGCCGGCCGCGAGCCCGGTCGCGACCACGACGCCGGCAATCTTGAGCCCGATCGAGGCACCACCGGCGGCGTGGGCCGGCGACGGATCGATCGCAGCCGGCAGCGCCACCGACCCGGCGATCAGCGCCCGGATCCGCGCCTTGTCGCCTGCGGTGGCGTGGGGCTCGGCGGCGCGCGCCTTCGAGAGCGCCGCGCGGGCCTCTGCGCTGAGCGCGTCGGGATCGCTCATGGTGTGCTCCTCTCCCGGGCGCGATGCCGCTTCACCACCTCTTCGAAGGCGCGACGTGCCGCGCGCAGACGGGAGTAGACGGTGTTGACGTTGGCGGAGAGGGCCTCGGCGATCTCGGGGGCGGTCATCTCTTCGAGCTCCGCGAGGATGAAGACCGCGCGCTTGTCATCGTCGAGCGTGGCCAGGAAGCGATCGAGGAACGCCAGCGCCTGAGCCCGTGCCGTCTGCTCGTCGGGGAGCAGAGAGGAGCGGTCGGCCGGCTCGCCCTCGAGCGGCTCGGGGAGGCCGTGCCGGGAGAGCGCCCGCCGATGGTCGTGCGCGACCCGCAACGCGATCCCGAACAGCCAGGTGCGGACCGATGAGCGGCCCTCGAAGTCAGCGAGCCGGCGGTGGACCACCAAGAAGGCGTCCTGCACCGCGTCGTCGAGCTGCGGCTCGGGCACCCCGAGACGGCGGAGGCTGCGCCACACGAAGTCGAAGTGCGCGTCATAGAGGGCATCGAAACCCGAGATGCTGGCGGCGTGGACCGAAGGGCTTTCGGGTGGCGATCGCCCACCATGGGAATCAGACACGCCGAGAGACTCCTGAGCCGAGTTTCCGGCCTGCGCCGCCAGCATCCCCTGCCCGTGAGTGGCCGGGGCAGGCGACATCCGTGATCAAAAATCGACCTCGATCCCGACCTCCGCGCCGAAGCCGAGGGCGGCCGGCCGGTGCACCGTCTGCCCGTCCAGGGTGAGCGAGGGCCGGGAGAGCGGGGCCGCGGCCCACAGCGCCGGCGCCAGGACCAGGGGTCCGGCCAGCGGGATTCCGGCCCGCGCCGCGAACCCTACAGAGACCCACACGGGCCGGGCGGTCCGGGGATCGGAGACGTCGCGGCCTTGGGCCAGGATCGCGCCGGCCTCGCCCTCGACGCAGCCCCACAGCGCGATGACCCAACGGTGGCCGGCGCAGATCTGGGCGACGCCGCCGAGCAGCGCCAGCTCGGCGCGCCCGACGGCCGCCGGGATCGATTCTCGGGCCAGATAGCGAGCCTGCGCCGAAAGCGAGAACGGGCCCAGCTCGACGCCGCCCCCGGCCGAGAGCGCCAGCGCCGGCTCCGAGAGCGGTCCGATCGCCACGCCGAGGGCGGCGCGGGCCCAGACGATTGGGGACACGGACGCGCTCGAGACGCCCGGCTCGCCGTCAGGTCGAAACACCTCCCGAGGCGGCGGCGGCGGCGGGGGCGGCGGAGGCTCGGCCGCCTCGAGCTGGAGCGCGACGATGACCGCCGCGGCCGCCGCCACGGCCGCGCACGACTCCCCCTCCACCGCGCGCCGGCCCGCTTGGCTCTCGATGATCCCGGACCAGGGCCCGTCGGCGGCGCGGTGCTCGAGCCGCACCGTCACCGCGAGGCGCGGTGGCCCTGGACCGATCGGCGTCGACTCGGCGACCCGGGCCAGAAACGCGCTCCGCGCCGGGCAGGCGGGATCGTCGGCGATCAGCTCGAGCTCCAGCGCCGGATGCGCGATCAAGAGGAGCAGCATCATCGGTGCGCCTCGAGGAAGGCGAGCACCGTGCCCCGTTCGTGCGCGAGCCGGACCGCCGAGACCCCGAACGTCGCCCCGATCCGCTCGGGCGTCAGCACCTCCTTCGGCGGTCCGCTGGCGACCGTGCGCCCGCCGTCGAGCACCAGCACCTGCGTGGAGAAGCGATCGGCGAGGTTGAGATCGTGGAGCGCGGCCAGCACCGTGAGGCCCAGCTCCCGGACCCGCCCGAGCACGTCGAGCTGGTGGCGCACGTCGAGGTGATTCGTGGGCTCGTCGAGCAGGAGGATGCGCGGGCGCTGCGCCAGTGCCCGAGCGAGCAGCACCCGCTGGCGCTCGCCGCCGGAGAGCGTCGAGTAGTTGCGCCGCCGGAGCGTCAGCGCGTCGGTGAGCTCGAGCGATCGCTCGACGATCTCTCGGTCGTCGCGCGAGTCCGGATCGAACAGCCCTTGATAGGGACTGCGGCCCATCATCACCAGCTCCTCGACGAGGAAGTCGAACGCGAGCTCGGGCTCCTGGCGGAGGACCGCGATCTTCCGGCCGAGCGCCCGGCGATCGAGCGCGTCGACGGAGACGCCGTCGAGCTCGATGGAACCGCCGGCGCGCCCCACCGCCCGATACAGCGATCGGATCAGCGTGGTCTTGCCGCTCCCGTTGGGGCCGACGACCACCGAGAACGCGCCCTCGTCCACCGAGAAGGTGACACCGTCGAGGATCCGGCGGCCGCCCAGATCGACGGCCAGGTCGCGCACCTCGATCGGGGCGCGCTCACTCACTCCGGCCCCCCTCGAAGCGGGCGAGCAGCGCCAGGAAGAACGGCGCGCCCATCAGCCCGGAGAGGATGCCCACGGGGAGCTCCTCGGGCGCCATCACGGTCCGGGCGATGGTGTCGAGCGCCAGGAGCAAGGCCGCGCCGAAGATCCCCGCCGCCGGGAGCAAGCGCCGGTGATCGGGTCCAGTGAAGGGACGGAGCGCGTGCGGAACGATCAAGCCGATGAAGCCGATCGCCCCAGCGAACGCGACCAGCGCGCCGGTGACCACCGCCGCCAGACCGATCAGCCAGCGGCGCGCGCGCGCCACGTCGAGCCCGATCGCGGTGGCCGCCTCGTCGCCCAGCAGCAGCACCGTCTGCCAGCGGGCGGTCACCGCCAGCGCCGCGGTCGCGGGGAGCGCCAGGGCGGCGGCCCAGCCCAGCCCGCTCCACTCGGCGCCGCCCAGCCCACCCATCAACCAGAACATCACGCCGCGGACCGCCGTCGCCTCCGGCACCAGGTACAAGAGGAAGCCGGTCACCGCCGAGGCGAACGAGCTGAGCGCGACGCCGGCGAGCAAGAGGCGGAGCGGCGGCAACCGGCCATCCACCTTGGCCACGCGGTACACCACGATCACCGACACCAGCGCGGTCGCGAATGCGAGCAGGGCACCACCGCCGGCGGCGACGACCGCCGAGCCCGCGATCACCGCCAGCGCCGCGCCGACGGACGCGCCAGCCGAGATCCCGAGGATGTACGGATCGGCCAGCGGGTTCCGCATGACCGCCTGGAGCGTGGCACCGACGATCGCGAGGCAGCCGCCCACCAGGATCGATCCCGCGATGCGCGGGAGGCGGATCTCCAGAAGGATCTGGCGCATCGACGGCGGGGCCCGATCGAAGAGCACGTCCGAGACCGAGACGTGGGCAGCGCCGACCGTGAGCGCGAGGACCGCACCGATCACCAGCGCGGCCGCACCGGCCGAGAGCAGGATCGCGTACCCGCCTGGTGAGAGCCGCCGATCGAACGGTCGGGTCATCGCCCCGCACGCCGGTTGCGTATCAACGGTACCTCACGACCATGGACCCCTTCGCGAGATCATCGGGAAGCGCTCGCCGAACCCGCTCGGCCGCATCGTCACTGCCGTAGCTGCCGACCCGGACACGATACCAGCCGCCCTTGTGTCCCTTCGAGGGGACCAGGTGGATCGGAAGCGAGGCCAGTGGATCGGGGTGCGCGCGCACGAAGGCGAGCGCCTCGTCGCGGCCCGGGAACGCGCCGAGCTGGATCCCGTACCGCCCCGCCGGAGCGCGGCTCTTCAGATCCAGCTCGGCGAGCTTTGGAGGCGGCGCGGCCGGCGTCTCGAGCGTGGACGGCGGCGGCGGTGTCTCCTGCGCCACGGGGGGCTCGGGAGGTGCAGGCGGTTCGTCGACGTCGAGGGCGTCCAGCACCCCTTGCGTCGAGACCGGGGCCGGCGCCTCCGCGGTCCACCGTCCCAGCGACCAGCCGAGGAGAAAGATCAACAAGGCGAGGGCCGCGCCGGCGCCCGCGCCGATCCAGAGCGCGTTCCGCGGGAGCGTGACGGCGATGGTGTCGCGCCGCGGCCGGGCGACGTGCGCGCGATGGACCGCCTCCGACCTCATCGCGTCGCTCGAAGGAGGTAGATCGCGCCGGACTCCATGTTGCCCACCACCAGATCGTCGACGCCGTCGCCGTCCACATCGGCGCAGGCCATCGGCCCGCCAACCCCGCCTCCCGGGAGCGCGCGCTCGTCGGGGGGATCGAGGAGACCGCCACGACCATCGCCCGAGAAGATGTAGACCGTACCGCGCTCGCGGGTCGCGAGGGCCACGTCGAGGTTGTCGTCGCCGTTGAAGTCTCCGGTGCACATCCCGTCGGGCTGGAAGTCGAGCTGATGTCGCCGGCAACCGCCTACGCTGGGCGTGCGGAGATCGAAGACCGATTCCTGGCCGTCGGTGTAATAGACGCCCAGGCAGCCCGCCGCCGTCTGTCCCTCGGGCAGCGCGCGCCAGATGGGACACGACATCCCGAAGTTGGATCCCTCGAGACACGGCGCACGCGCGTACCAGGCGACGTCCGCCCGGTGGGGATCGTTGTTCTCCTCCTCGGAGACGTAGTCGAGATCGAGGATCGCAGCCCCATGGATCGGCGCGTTGATGATCGGCTCGCCCTTCCACACGAAGGAGCTCGAGGCCGGCTTCGCCTCGAGCAGCTCCAGGCCTCCGATCGAGGGCGCGACGATGTCCCAATCCTGTGCCGACTTGAGGGGTCCGGCCGCCAGCGCGAAGGGGAGCACGGGAGCGTCCGTGTCGCCGACGTAGATCCGATCCGGAACCTTGCAGTTGCAGCCGTCATGTCCGGTGCAACCGTTGCCGTGCTCCGTGTCGAGGCACGCGCAGGTCGAGACCTCCGGGTTGATGTTGTCGCAGGACAGCTGCTCGAGCTGACAGCCACCCTTGTTGTACGTGACCAGCCCTTGCGGCCGGTTCTCCGAGATCAAGAGATCGATCATCTTGTCCCGGGCCACGCAGACGCCCGGCTCGTTCGTGTTGTTGCAGTCCGAGCACTCGCACCGCTCGGCCGGCGGGCACCCGCCCACCTCGGGCGTGGTGGCGTTGGTCGGCAGGCAGCGGTTGGCGCGGCTGCACGGATGCGTGTTCCGGCTCCGGCCCTGTGCCGCCATCGCGATGCCGGCGTACGACGTCCTCGAGGAGTGGAACGCGGACAGCCCGATCGCGTTCGAGCCGGTCATCGTGTTCCGGCTGTCGAGCTTCATCCCGCCTGCGTCCTCGCCGAAGATCAGGATCTCCGCGCCCTCGCACTGGCTGCTCTGACAGTCGGCGCGCCGGCTGTTCACGAACGCGAGCTCGTCCCGACCCGCGGGCGGCGCGAAGTCTCCGATCACCAGGCCGGCCGGCAGGACCCCGAACCCCGCGGGCGGCGGCGTGACCGTCGCCTGCTGCGCGCTCGTGCCCAGGTCCATCACCACGGCCAGGACGCTCTGCCCGAACGGCGCGCCGGGCGAAAGGCCCGCCGCACAGGCCTGCTCGCTGGTGCCGTCACATCCGAGCGCCGCCAGGTCCAGGCCCGCACCGCCGCCGAGATTGCCGAGGGCCAGCGCGATCGGCCGGGTCCCATCGAGCGCACCGATCGTCACCGACATGCCGTCCCCGACCGGCTCCGTCACGCTGACGCTGAACGTCTGCTCGGAGCGAGCGCCGCCGCCGATCTCATCCAGATCGGGGGCGTGCGCGACGATCTGTCCGTTCCCGGAGCGCGCGGGGAGCTGCACGCGGACCGAGGCCCGGCCGGTCGCATCGGTGTACGTCCTCGCATCCGAGAGCAGCACGAAATCGTCCATCACGCTGGTGAAGTCCACCGGAACACCCGGGATGAGGTACGTGCCTCCGATGCCGTTCGGCGAGTCGGCCTCGACGCGTACGCTGAGCGGCACCGACAGCTCCTGCCCGGCACGTCCGACCTGACGGTCGCCGGCGTTCTTCACCATCCGCGCGCTCTCGGGGAGCACCAGCTTCATCTCGATCTCGACGTCGAGGTGCTCCTTCTTCTTGCCCTCCGAATCGAAGCGGTCGGTGCAGCCCTCCAGGACAGGCGTCGCGTCTTCTTCGGTGGTGGCGTACCCGAGCACGTAGATGATCTGGCGGCCGGTGGGCACCTTGTCCAGCTCGAGCTTGTCGATCCAGTCCGGGCTGCAAGGATCGAGGCACTGGTAGTCGCCGCGGATGGGCGTCCCGATCGGATCTTTTCCCTCGCGCGCCAGGTTCTCGAAGTCGGTGCAGTCGCGATCGGTGGCGGTGGCCGCGCCGGTGTCCGGGCTGTAGGCCTCGACGCGAAGGCGCCGCACGGACGACTGGCTGGCGGCGTTCGGAAACACGATGGCGACGCTGGTCTCTCCGGAGCCGCAGGCCACGAGGAACAACAGCGGGGACGCGGCCAGGATCCGTCTCATCGATCGATCACTCCGCGCCCGGCGTATACCACCGGAGTCGGTTGTCGCCACCCTGCTTGCAGACCACCGCCACGTCCGTCTTGCCGTCATTGTCGAAGTCCGGGAGGGCGAAGTCGCGCAGCGGGTTGCACTTGTCCTGAGAGGACGACGACAGCTCGCACTGCGACAGCACGATCCCCTTCTCGACCTCGCCGAGGCCACGGTTGCTGGCGCCCAGCCACACGTGAACCTCTTCGCTCGATCCGAAGAGCACCGCCAGATCTTCATGACCGTCGGCGTTGAAATCACCGACCTCGGCCGTGCGCGGATCGCGCGGATCCCCCTGCCCGGCCAGCTTCCGCGGGATCAGCTCCACGTTCGTCCCGAGCGTGGAGAAGAGATCCTCCTCGAGACAGACGTCGTTCGGCGTGCCGTAGATGACGCGGATCGTCCCCGGATCGTCGAAGCTCCCCCCGCCCAGCGACTTGGCGGCCACCACCACCACGTCGTCGAACGGGCAGGGCTCGATCGCCGGGTTGCACTGGAAGTGCCCCCGCACCACGTCGCGCACGGGCACCAGATCGCCGAAGCGGCAGGGCTGGCCGCACGAGAGCGCCGAGTCGCCGCCCTCCAGATCCTGGGCGTACTTCACGAACGCACCGCCCGGCGCGCCGATCACCAGGTCGACCGAGCCCGTCTCGGATCCTCCGAAGTTGATCAGCTCGAACGTCGAGGGCGCCTGGGCGAAGAGCCCGCAGGCGCAGCCCTGGGGTGAGTAGAGCCCGGGGCCGGTGTTCCGGGCCGAGAAGTACGTCGTCAGCGGCAGGTCCGCGTTGGTGGCGAGGGCGAGATCGGCCAGGCCGTCGCCGTCGATGTCCTTGTGCGAGATGCTGACCTCGGTCTGGAACTCGACCTTCAACCGGCACGCCACCGGCGCGGTCATGCATCGATTGAACCCCGAGGCGCAGATCTCGCCGGTCCCGCAGCCCCCGGTCGCGCAGCTCGAGAGCGAGCCGCAGAACCACGTGCCGCAGTCCTCCGCGATCACCCCAGTGGCGCCGTCGTGCGGATGAAGCGCGGTGCCGTCCCAGGTGTACAGGTAGAGCTTGAGCTGGTCGTTCGCCGACGTCACCACGGCCAGCACCGGCTGCCGCTGGTTCCGCTCGTCGTAGTAGAAGCCTTGGACGGCACGCGGGGTCTCGTCCATGTACGTGTACCGGATCTCGTCCTCGGTTCCGGGCACCGTCGGGTTCACCACCGAGAGATACGCGTTCTGGCCGTCGTCGTAGAGGATCGCGACGAAGTCCGGACCGTCGCCGCCGGGGAGCAGGGCCATCTTCTGCGGCTCGATCCCCGTCATCAGACGTCGCTCGTTGCCGCAGTTGAACTTGGCGACGGGATCGACGCACTGCACGTCGAAGCGCACCGGGTTGGCGCTGCTCCCCATGATCTGGGCCTCGACGCCGATGGGCGTCTCGCAGCCGTCCACGGAGAGCTGACCGCGCGCCACCCCCTTGGGGTTCGTCAGCACGACCTGCGACTTCGGCGTGCTCCCCCCGCCGGGCTGATCGATCGTGAAGAGGATCGGCACGTTGCGGAGATCGTTCAGCTCGTCGCACGGCTGCTGGCACTGGAAGCACTCCGAGGAGAGCGGCGCGTCGTCGCAGCGGACGGTCTCCACGCACACCGCCGGGCCCGGCGACACCTGCTGATTCCTCGGCGAGGTCAGATCCTGGACCGTGCACGCCGCCAGGTGGAACTCGGGGGTCACGACGGGCTTCAGATCCACCGACCGCTCGCGCTCGTCACCGTTCTCCCCGCCCAGCATCGGGCACGCCGCCTTCACCTCGGCGTCGAGACGCCGATCCGTGTGGCCGCCGTCGAGGGTCCGCACGCAGTAGCAGGCCGCCAGGAGCGTCGCGGAGATCTGACCACCGCCCTGCTCCTCGGGCGCCCGCACGTCACCGCGCGCCTCGATGTACACGAGCACCGCGCCCCAGGGGTTGTTGGGGTCGTCGCCGCTCACGTTCGGGACGTCGATGCTCCAGTCGCCGCTGAAGGGGAAGGTCTGACTCTCCCGCTCGCGGAGCACCTCGCCCAGGTTCGGGAAGGTCCCAATCGTCTCGGGATCCAGGAGCCGCGTCGGCGGGAAGACGCCGACCTTGTCGCAGCCGACGAACTCGGGGACATCGCTGTCCGGCTTCACCAGGATCGGCGCGTACGCGGTGAACGCCACCACGGTGGTCGCGTCCAGGGCGGCCTGCGACGGGAAGTAGAGGGTCACCTCCTCCGCGGCGCCCTTGCAGCCGGTGGCGAGACACAGAACCAGGACCAGGCGTCGCATCTCACCCTCCGCCCACCACGCCGCCATTTTTGATCCGGAGGGTGGTGGTGTCGCCGCCGCCGTTCGTCGCCACGACCGCCAGCGCCACGCCCCCGATCACCGCCGCGCCGATGGCGGTCCAGAACCACCACTGGCTGGCAACGCCGCCGCCGCCCTCCTCGTAGGGTGCGACCTTGAACTCGAGGGGCTTCTTGACGCTGCCCTCCTCATCGAGGGTCCCCTCCCAGCGATCGATGGCGCGGATGAAGTACTCCATCTCGTAGCCCTTCTCGTCCGGGGGTACGGAGAGGGCCGGGATGACGACGGAGACGTTCTCGTCCGCGCGAGCGGTCACGACCGTATAGATCTTGATCCCCTTCCTCCGGAAGTAGACCTGGATCTGATCGACCAGCCGAAGCGGATCGACGACCTTCACCGGGAGCGACACCGGCGCGTTCGCCTGCACCTCGCCGGGCGCCGTGTGGACCAGCTTCAGCTCGCGCCGCTCCACCGGCACGCGTTTGGCGTCGTCGAAGCAGTTCTTGATCTTGGGAGGGACGTCCGCAGGCATCGCGTACTCGGGATCGAGCGCCAGGAGGATCTCGAAGGCGCGCTGGCAGCGCTCGCGCTCGGCGTTGACCGCGTCGACGAAGGCTTTCAAGCGATAGATCTCCGCCAGATCCCAGCGGCAGTTCTTCGCGTATTCGATCGCGCGCTGGAGGGTGCGGGCCGCCCGATCGAACTCCAGACGATCGTACTCGTCCTTCGCGCGGGACAGGTGGGGGTTCGACCGACACTCCGCCTGCGAGCTCTGAGCCGCCGCCGGGCGCGGCGCCCAGGTCGCGATCGATGCCAGGACCAAGATCAGGACGCCCGTTTTCCGCACGATGCACACGACCTTACCTTGAGGAAGGCTCACCTGGAAGAGTCGGCCTTTCGTGGCTACAATCGCGCCCATGTCTTGGCTGCTCCGACTCTCGGGCGCGTTCGCCATCGTCTCATCGGTTGTACTCGTGGCGGTCGCGGTCGGGCCCGGGTGCCAGACACGCTGCAACAACAACTTCGACTGCGGCAACGGCGACGGGTACTGCAACGTGGGCCTGGGCCGCTGCGAGACGCAGTGTTTCACGGATCAGGACTGCCGGATGCCGCCGGAGTGCCAGAGCAACCCGCTCAACTGCCGGCCCAACGGGTTCCGCTGCAACGGCCTCGGCCGCTGCGTCGGCAAGTTCTCCTTCAACCGCGTGGGCGCCACCACCGCGGTGCCGGTCGATACGGTCCCGACCGAGATCGACGGCTGGGATGATCCGCCGGGATCGGGCCGCGCCTTCATCGTCAACCAGATCGCGATCGCCGGAAAGGACCGCGGCTTCGACATCGACGGCAGCTGCACCGACAACGACGGCTGCATCGACAACTTCCTCTGGCGCCTGGGCGAGCTGGGCAACGATCAGATCCGCCAGGGTCTGCTCGGCGGCGAGTCGCTGCTCCTCATCGAGCTGGCGGGGCTCGACGAGCCGTACCGCGGCGAGGACGACTCGGTGACCGTGAAGATCTACGGCGCTCGCGACGCCGACGATCCGTTCTTCCCGGCGAACAACTTCAAGGTGCCCCCGGGCCGCACGACCTGCTGCGAGTTCAAGATCAACCCGCAGTCGCTGAACAGCCCGCCGCCGCAGGCCCGGGCCCGTGCGCCGGCCCGCATCGAGCGGGGCCGCCTGCGCTCGCTCGCGCCCGTCCCGATCCAGTTCACGCTGACGGTCGGCGTGCCGCCGCACCCCGAGATCCGGCTGGAGCGCGTGCTGATCTCGGGCCGCATCCCCTCGACGTTGAAGGAGTTCAACGAGGGCCTGCTCGGTGGCGCCGTCCCGATCAACACGCTCGCACAGACCGAGAACCCTTACTGCAAGACGGTCAGCCCCCGCTGTCCGGTGCAATTCACGGACTCCACGCTGATCGACCTGGTCAGCACGCTGCTCGGCCCCCGGCCCGACGTCGATCTCGACTTCGACGGGATCGAGTGCGTCCGGGACACCAATGGCGACGGCGCCATCGACCTCTGCTGCAACGGCGAGGTCGGCGTCGACAACTGCTCGAGCGCCTTGACCTCGTGCCCGGGACGGGAGGTCGCTCCCATCAACCCGTCTCAACCATGGTCCTGTGCGCTCCATCCCGACATCGCCGACGGCTACTCGGTCGGCATCACGTTCAACGCCGTGGCAGCCACGATCGTCGGCGTCGGCCAGTGAGCATCCGCGGGCCCCTCGCGACCGTCCTCCTGGTGCTGGCGACCTCGCCGGCCCACGCCGAGGACAAGCTGCCCATCGCGGTCATGGAGCTGGCCGGGCGCGGTGTGGACGAGGCCTTCGCCGGCGCCCTCACCACCGAGGTCAGCAACACGATCGCGGCCCTGCGCGTGTTCCGGGTGATCACGCGCGAGGACATCAAGCGGATGCTGCAGCTCGAGCAGACCAAGCAGCAGTGCACCGGCACGGTGGACGCAGCCTGCATGGCCGAGATCGGCGGCGCGCTGGGCGTGGAGTATCTCGTCTACGGCGAGGTGGCGAAGATCGCGGACACGTACAGCCTCAGCATCGTCCTGCTCGACATCAACAAGGCGCAGGCCGCCAACCGCGTGAACAAGAAGATCGCCAACGCACGCGATCTGCTCGACGAGACCGAGCTCTCCACGAAGCTGCTGGTCCAGCCGCTCCTCGCCGACAAGAAGGGCTTCCTGATCGTCGAGACCCGCGAGACCGGCGCCAAGGTCTCGATCGACGATCGCCTGGTGGGCCTCACGCCGCTGGCGGGCCGGCTCGAGCTCTCGATGGGCGCCCATCAGATGCAGGTCGAGAAGGAGGGGTTCCTCGTCTGGGCGAAGACCATCGACGTGACCCCGAACCAGGCGAACGTCGAGCAGGTCGCCATGGTGCCGAGCCAGGGCTTCATCGAACAGTACCGGTCGACGGCGCAGATCACGCGTATCTTCGCCTGGACCACGGCGGGGCTGGGCGCAGCTCTGATCGGGACGAGCGTGGTGCTCAAGCTGGTGGGCGACGCTCGCTTCGACGATCTGATCTCGAAGGGCTATCTCACGCAGCAGGCGAGCGTCTGCGCCGAAGCGAACCCGAACTACAACGGCACCGACTTCTGCCCCACTCCGCGCGGCTACGAGAATGGCGTGGTCGGCGACGTGAACTCGATCGAGACCTCCGACACGGTGGCGCTCGCCGTCGGGATCACGGGCGGTGTGAGTGCGTTGGTGTCGGCCATCCTCTTCCTCGTGGGCGAGGACCCGGATCGATACAAGGCGTACGGCACCAGCACTCAGACCACAGCGCTCGTTCCGGTACCCGGTGGGATCGGTTTCCAGGCCAGTTTCTAGTATTCTGGCGGCGAAATGCGAAACGCGGCGCTCTGTGTCGTCCTGCTGCTCTCCGCCTGTAACAGCGCGAGCGGCGACGACGAACCGATGTTCGACCTCCCTCAGATCCTGGCCGACAACTCCCCGATCTGTCTGTCGTACGAGCCGACCACGCTCGACGAGACGCGCAACTATACCGCGCTGCTCCGCAACGACGGCCGCCAGCAGCTCGTGATCAGCGACGGCGAGATCACCGAGGACGAGCGGGGCCACTTCGAGCTGGTCGGCATCGAGCCGAAGCAGGTCGACACATTCGACAGCGCCGCCACGATGCTCCGCTACAAGCCGACGGCCGAGGGCTGGGACACCGCGCTCCTGACGATCAACTCGAACGCGCAAAATTATCCGTCCTACCGGATCTTCATCCTCGCGCTGGGAAGGCCGGCCGGCGTGGACGACACCTGGGATCCGGGACCGAAGCCCGCCGAGGCGGGCACGGGAGACGACGAGGCCTGCAAGAACGACTACAAGCCGCGGCAGTAGATCATCGCCTGTGGAGATGCGCCTCGGATCGCGGCGCTGGTAGAGCGAGCCGGGTCCGGTACGCGGACTGCACAACGTACGCAAGGTGAACCCGAGACTGTGTTGCGTGCTCGCGGTGGGGCTCGCTCTGTCGGCCTGCATCGCCGAGGACCAGGACGACGCGCCGTGCACCACCGGATGTACCTCGACGGAGACCGAGCCGCCCATCGGTAGCCCCGTGCCCCAGGCGGACGAGGTCGCCGACCCGCCCGAGTGCACGAGCCGCGAGATCGGCGCGACGCGCGCCCGACTCCTGACGCGCTTCGAATATGACAACACCGTCCGCGATCTCCTGGGCGACCAGACCCATCCCGCCGCCGGCTTCCCGGCCGAGAACCGGATCCTCGCGTTCGACAACGACGGGCGGACCCACACGGTCAACCCGCTCCTCGTCGAGCAATACCAGACGGCCGCCGAGTCGATCGCGCTGCGCGCCGCCGCCCGCGATTTCGACCAGCTCCTCCCCTGCAGCCCCAGCAACGGCGCCCTCGCTTGCGGCCTCCGCTTCGTCGATGACTTCCTGCCACGCGCCTTTCGGGGGCCCGTCTCCGACCACGAGGCGGCCCCCTACGACGAGCTGATCAAGACGGGGCTCCAGATCGGCACCTTCGAGACCGCCATCGGGATGGTGATCGAGGCGGCCCTCCAGTCGCCGCGCTTCCTCTATCGGATGGAGACGACGGCGCCCAGCGACCGAGCGGTCCTGGCGACGCCGTACGAGATGGCGTCGCGCCTCTCCTACTTCCTGTGGGGCTCGATGCCGGACGAGGAGCTGCTGGCCGCCGCCAAGCGGGGGAGCCTGGCGGATCCGGCGGAGGTCGAGGCCCAGGCCCGACGGATGCTCGCCGATCCCCGCGCGCACGACTCGATCGTGCACTTCTTCATGCAGTGGCTCGACCTCGAGGGGCTCGACACGCTGCCCAAGGATCAGGGCGTCTTTCCGGAGTTCACGCCTTCGATGCGGCGCTCGTGGGTGTGGTCGATCCAGCGCTACCTCGAGCACGTGGTGTTCGAGCAAGGCACGGTCGAGACGCTGCTGACGGAGCCGATCGTCTACGTCGATGACGTGTTGGCGCCGCTCTACGGCGATCGCATCGACCCCACCCGGCGCGCCGGCCTGCTCACGCAACCGGCCTTGCTGGCCAAGCTGTCGCACCCCGATCAGACGTCCCCGATCCGTCGCGGGGTCTTCGTGCGCGAGCGGATCCTCTGCGAGCTCCTGCCTTCGCCGCCGAACAACGTCGACACCACGCCGCCGGACCCCGATCCCAACGCGACCACGCGCGAGCGCTTCGCCGAGCACACGTCGAACCCCACCTGCCGCGGATGTCACGGCCTGATCGATCCCATCGGATTCGGGTTCGAGCAGTACGACGCGCTCGGCCGCTTCCGCGAGGTCGAGAACGGCATCCCGATCGACGCGAGCGGCGAGCTGACCGCCACCCGCGATCCGTCGATCCAGGGGCCCTTCGTGGGCGCCATCGAGCTCTCCCGGCAGCTGGCGGCGAGCAGCGAGGTGAAGGGCTGCCTCGTGACCCAGCTCTTCCGCTTCGCGATGGGCCGCGCCGAGACCAAGAAGGACGCCTGCTCGATCGAGCGGATGGGCGGCACGCTGGACGCATCGGGCGGCCGGATCGACGAGCTCGTGGTGGCGGCGACGCTGACCGATGCATTCCGAATGAAGCAGACGGAGGAGGCCCGATGAACCCGCTCACCCGGCGATCGTTCTTGAGAGGGGCCGGCGGCGCCGCCGTGGCGCTGCCGCTCCTGGCGAGCTGGCCGCGGCGCGCGTCCGCCCAGTCGGTGACGTTCCCCAAGCGGCTCATCGTCTTCTACACGCCCAACGGCGTGAAGCCGAGCGCCTGGTTCCCCACGGCCGGCGCCACCGAAACCGACTTCGTGCTGAACCGGACGCACCAACCGCTCGCGCCGTTCCGCGACCGCCTCCTCCTCACCTCCGGCATCGACATGGTCTCCGCCGACGACGGCCCCGGGAGCCCGCACCAGCGCGGCATGGGCACGGCGCTGACCGCGCGCCCGCTGCTGGAGGGCGACTTCATCGACGGCTGCGGCAGCGTGGCCGGCTGGGGGAGCGGGATCTCGGTCGACCAGCGGATCGCCCAGGCGATCGGCGGGAGCACACGGTTCGGCAGCCTGCAGCTGGGCGTGCGGTGTTACGGCGGCGAGGTCCGCACCCGGATCAGCTACCTCGACGCCGAGCAGCCGCTGCCGCCCGAGAACGATCCGACGGCGACCTTCGCGCGTCTCTTCTCCGAATACCACGCCGAGCCCAGCGAGCTGCAGCGCCTGCGAGCCCGCCGCCGCTCGGTCCTCGACGCCGTCACCACCAGCTTCTCGGAGGTGCAGACCCTGGTGGGCACCGCCGATCAGCAGAAGCTGGAGCGGCACCTCGAGTTCATCCGCGACATCGAGCACAGGCTCGACGAGCAGAACCTCCCCGGTGATGCCTGCGTGATCCCGAGCGCGCCGCCGGTGGTGGCGCCCAACGACGAGTCCACCATGCCCACGGTGACGCGGCTCCAGCTCGACCTCCTCACCATGGCCCTCGCCTGCGACATCACGCGCGTGGCCACGTTCCAGATCGCCGAGTCGATCAACGCGCTCCGCTACCCCTTCGTGAACAGCTTCACCGAAGGCCACAGCCTCTCGCACGCGCCCGCCAGCGACACGGTCTCCGAGGAGGAGTGGATCCGCCGCGACGTCTGGCACGCCCAGCAGCTCGCCTATCTATTGAATGGAATGAGCCAGATTCAGGAGGGCGGCGGCACCCTGCTCGACAACGTGATGGTGCTCTGGATCAGCGACGTCGCCGTCGGCAACACCCACAGCCACGAGAGCATGCCCTTCCTCCTGGCCGGCGGCGGCGGCGGTACCCTCCGCACCGGCCGCTACGTCGAGCTCGCCCACCGCCCCCACAACGATCTGCTCCTCACCCTGCTCCACGCGATGGACGTCCCCGACCCCACCTTCGGGCGCCCGGACATGACGCCCGCGGTCATCTCCACCCTGCTGGCCTGAAGACTCACGGCCTCCCGCAGAGGTCGCCATTGCCGTCGGTGTAGACGCCCTCGCACAGACCGGGGACCGGGCAGTGCGCGGTCACCGTGACGCGGAATCGATAGGCCGTGCCCAGATCGTAGTCGTCGCGATCGAGATCCGACATGCGGAAGTAGTGAGGGCCGTTGCCGGTGATCTCGCGGAAGACCACGAAGCAGTCGCCGTAGGCCTCGCCGAAGTTCTCGTTGAGCGCGTTGGCCGAGTCGGGGAACTGGCACGGGTTCGGATCTTCCCGCGGATCGCGGCACTTCTGGCCGTAGCCGCCGTAGGCCCGGCCGTCGCCGTAGAAGAACGCCTCCAGCTCCACCGGCGTGGCGCCGTCGTTCTCCAGGTGGAGCTCCACCAGCCAGTCGCCGTTCTGGCCGGCCGCGGCGCCCACCGGACCCGGGATGTCGAGCCGGTACCAGTCGGTGTCGTTCACGTACGACAGGTAGCCCTCCATGGTCGCGTAGGTGATGGTGGTGCCGGCCGTGGATGTCACTGCAGGGGTCAAGATGGCGGCCGAAGGATCATCGGGCCCGTAGTTCTCGCGGGTGTCCGGCTCGGCCGGCAGATCGATCGTCACCTGATAGGGGGTCGCCAGATCGAAGTCGTTGTCCTGCTGATCGCGCACCAGCACGTAGTAGATGCCGTTGGTCAGCGCCACATGGGCGGTGGTCAGCGTGGTCGGGCCTAAGGTGCCGTCGCGGGTCACGCGGAGCGCCTTGCAGAGATCGCCGTCGGTGTTGAGGCAGATCCAGTCCCGGCCGTTGGGTGCCAGGACCTCGAACGCGAGGTCGACCTCGGAGGCGGGCATCGAGGCCTGCACCGTGATCAGGCGGGGCGCGTTGGTGACCTGGATCGAGTAGTAGTCGAAGTCGCTGGTGGCGGCGACGTAGCCGTTGATCACCTGGCCCGCGGTGACCCGGGTGGCGGTTGCGGAGGTCTCGTTGGGCGACGTCAGATCGTTCTGATCCGGCTCGTTCACGAACGAGACCGTCAGCACGTAGAGGCGGGCCAGATCGGCGTTCCGGCCGTCGTCGTCGGCGACGCGGATCAGGTATGTCCCCGCGGTGTTGCCGACGGCGCGGCTCTCCACCCGCCACATCCCGGTGGCCGGCTCGGTCGAGAGCGCGATTCGATTCGTGCCGGTCGCGTCGAAGAGCGCCCACTGGAGCTTCACCGCCGACTGGCCGCTCACCGTCATCGCGATCTGGAGCAGCGTGTTCGCCGGGACGTCGATGGTGAACCAGTCCTCGTCGCCTTCGAAGCCGATCGTCCCGCTGGCCGCCACCCCGGCGGACAGGGGCGTCGCCATCGCGGGCGCGTCGTTCGGCTCGTTGGTGTCCGTCTCGTCGAGGATCTGGACCGTGATGTAGTACGGGTTCAGGCGATCCTGGTTGTCGTTGGCGACGTCGCGCACGACCACGCGATATTGACCCGCGGCCGGCGCCACCAGCTGGAGCTCGACCCGCTGCCGGCCGTTGCCCGTGTGCCGATCCGTCGCCAGCGACTGCATGTTCGGATCGAAGAGCACGACCTCGAGATCGATGGGGCTGATGGTCGCGTCGTTCTCGACCACCACGTTGAGCACCTTCCCGGCGCTGGGGACGTCGAAGACCCACGCGTCGCTGTCACCGATCGGCGCCACCCAGTCGGAGCCCTTCACGCCCGGCTCCAGCGCGCAGGGGGCCTCGCTCGAGCACCCGTCGGGGACCTCGCCGGTGTCGGTCGGTCCGGCGTCGAAGGGGACGTCGTCGTCGTTCATCTTGGCGCAGGAGGCGCTGGCGGCGACCAGGGTGGTGAGAAGAACGGTTCGGCTCAGCATCGATCACTCCTCGCGCGGAGGCGGAGCACCGGTCGTGCAGTCACGATCCGGATCGAACTCCGTCGGGTACTTGAACGCGTCGGGCCACCCGTCTCCATCGGCGTCATCTCGCGGGATCTCCACCTCTGGATACGGCGGATCGCGGAAGTCGGGATGGACGAAGACCTGCTCGACGCAGGCGATGCGGAAGATCCCATAGTCGCTCGGGTCGTCGAACGGCGCCTGATCGACGTAGATGTAGATGCGGTTCCGACCTCCGTCGGCCGTCCCGGCCAGGGTCACGTTGTCGACCCGGAAGTCGTAGCAGCTGCGGCCGTCCGTGAGGGCCTGCACGCGCGGATCATCGGGACCCATGTCCTCCAGCCCACGCTCCACCACGTCGTAGCGGTACGCGATCGCCGATCGGTTGGCGGCGTCGTTGATCACCGGGTCCGAATGGCCGCGGATCTCGTCCGCGTTCCGCGCCGAGTCGAAGTCGAGATCGGCGCGCGAGTCGTCGGCGGCCGGGTTGGTCCCGTACCGCAGCTCGATCGAGTCCGGAACGCCGTCGGCGTCCGAATCCGCGAATGCCTTGTGGGTGCCGACGAAGCGCTCCTCACAGTCGAGCAGGCCGTCGCCGTCGCTATCCATGTCATCGATCCCCGGCGTGCAGTCGGCGTCGGTCGGATCGAGCGGATCGAACCCCGAGGCGCCCAGCCGGACCTCGAGGAAGTCGTTGAAGCCGTCTCCGTCCGTGTCCTGGGAGAGGATGTCGGTGCCGTACAAGCGCTCCTCGTCGTCGTCCAGGCCGTCGCCGTCCGAGTCGGGGCTGGCGCGTCCGATGCGGTCCTCCGGTGTCACGAAGAGGAGCCGGGGCCGCGCGTTCGTGTTCGTGACCAGCAGGTTCTTCAGCGTGAAGACCCGCCGGATCGAGGTGAAGTCGATCTTGAGGAAGTTGATCTCCTCTCCGTTTGGGAAGCTGCGGAAGGTCCCGTTGCCCGCGTCCGACATCGCGGTCAGAAGGCTGGTGGCCTCGTCGATCACGTTGACCCAGACGCAGTTGCCGACCTGCTGGCAGGCCTGCGCGCTGGTGGCGGACTGGCACGCCGGATCACCGCCCTCGAGATCGTCGTCGGTGCAGCGCGAGCCCACGCCCACGGCCCCGAGCAGCAGCGCGGTGTGCAGCCGGATCTCCGCGGGGCGGAAGATCCGCTTGAGGTCGGAGATGTCGTTGACCAGATCGAGGATCGAGCTGCGCGTGTTCGTCGGCGGCGTTACCGGGTTGGGGAGACCGTCGGAGAGGAAGATGATCACGTACTTGGAGCGGGACAGATCCTCGTCGCTGGTGTTCATCATGTCGCGCGCCAGCACCAGCTGGATCTCGTTGAGCGCACCCTCGTAGTCCGTCGGCTGCTCGGCCTGTCCCAGGCGAACGATCGCGTTGTTCAGGTCCGTCGGGTCCCGCGTGAACCCGGGCACGCCGCTGTCGGGATCGGTGGTGAGCACGTTGACGGCGCCGGAGAACTGGACCACCGCGAACTCCACGCCCGGATCGCTGATGAAGGCGTCGACCACCTGCTGGACGGCGACCAGCCGCTGGCCCGTCGGATCGGTCTGGATCATCGACTGGCTGGTGTCGACGACGAACATGATCTTCACGGGGAAGTTCAGGCGCGTCGGGTCCTCGGTGCAGAAGCGCGACTGGATCGCGAGCTTGTTGTCGATGGGTCCGTCGCCCAGCCCCGGCGCCCGATACAGGCCCACGTCGGTGCACGCGGTGAGGCAGAGGAGGATCGCCAGCCGTCTCATCTTCAGGGCGCCTCGCCCGGAGGAGGCGTCAGCCCGACGCACGCCTCCGGAGTCAGCGCCTCCGGAGCATAGAAGTCTTCCGGCTTCAGCTCCACCACCCCCGACGGCGGGTCCTTGAAGTCGGGCGCCACGTAGCGCGCGTTCACGCACGCGACCTTGTAAGCGCCGTAGTCGGCCGGATCGTCGAAGGGCGCCTCGGCGACGTACACGAAGATGTCGTTCCTGCCGTAGCTGTCATCCTCGCCCGGGCGCGCCAGCGGCGTCCCCAGCTTCACGTTCTTGACGCGGAAGTCGTAGCACTTGCCCCCCTCGTCGTTCATCCCGGCCTCGTCCGTCCGATAGCGATACGCGAGATCGGGCCGCTTGGAGGCCTCGTCGAAGCCGATGCCGCTGTGGACCCGGATCTCGTCGCCGTTCCGCACGCCGTCCAGATCGGAGTCCGCCAGCGCGTCGCTCTTCGAGGGATCCGTCCCGGCGATCAGCTCGAGGCCGTCGGGTACGCCGTCCGCGTCCGTGTCGTAGAGCTCCGACGACGTACGGAGCAGCAACTCCTCGCAGAGCAGGAGGCCGTCGGCGTCGTTGTCGGAGCGGTTGTACGCCCCGTCGCAGCCGGGGTTGGGCACCAGCGGGTCGAAGCCGTTTCTCCTGAGCGCCCACTCGATCGTGTCCGAGAAGCCGTCGTCGTCGGTGTCCCTGAGCAGGCGGTTCATCCCCGCCTCGAACTCGACGGCGTCCGACAGCCCGTCCCCGTCGCTGTCGAGCGTCAACCCCTGCGGCGTGGCCATCAGGTTGGAGTTGGAGACGATCAGGTTCTTGAGCGCGTTCTCCCGCTTGATCGACGAGAGGTCGAACCCGAGGAAGTCGATCTGCTCCGCAGACGAGAAGTCGCGGAAGACGCCCATGCCCAGCTGCGCCATGCCTTTCAGGAGATCGATCGCCTCGTCGCGACACACGAAGTCGACCGGACCGATCGAGTAGCAGCCGTTGGCGTCGAGCATGCCCACCAGGTTCGGATCGAAGAGGAAGGCGGTGTGCATCCGGATCTCGCCCACCTGGAAGTTGAGACCGAGGTCCATGATGTCCTGGACGGCCGCATAGATCTGATAGGGCTGGTTGTAGTCCTCGCCGGCGGCGAAGAACGGCAGCTGCGTCGGGTTGGTGCGGATCGCGTCGGGATCCTCGCAGAAGAAGATGTTCTTGCTCCGCGAGCAGATGCCCTGCGCCTCGCTGGCCATGCTGCAGCACTTCGGGAAGGGCTCGCCGTCGGAGAGGAAGAGGACCACGTACTTGGTACGGGCGAGCTGCGCCTCGCCGGAGGCGAGCATGTCGCGGAGGAGGATCTGGTAGGCGGTCGCGAGCGCGCCCTGATAGTCGGTGACGCTGTCGGCGACGCGCAGGCCCTGTACGGCCTGCTGGAGGACGGTGGTGTCGCGGGTGAACGCGTTCGAGAGGTCGACGCCGTAGGGATCGTCGGCGGTGATGTCGGAGCCCGGCTTGGTCAGCACGGCGTCCGACTCGTTGAAGCGGATGATGCTGAACGACACGGCCGGATTGGAGAGGAGCCGCAGGATGGCCTCCTCGGTGGCGAGCGCCCGATACGTGGGGTTGTCGACGAACTGCATGCTGCCCGAGCCGTCGATGATGAAGAGGATCTTCACGGGGAAGTCCGTCTGCTCCGGGGGATCGGTGCACACCTGACCCGCGATCTCGAGGAGGTTGTCGACGATGTTCACCTGGATGTCGTCGATCGCCTGCAGATCGGTGCGCGTGCATCCGAGCGGGAGCGAGAGAGCAAGGAGGAGCAGCAACCGTGTGCGCATGAGCGATGTCTCCCTCGAGAGCCGTAGAAAACCGAAAAGGGCGGCGGTCCCGAAGGACCACCGCCCGAGCAAGTTAGAACCTCAGAGAAGTCGGCTCAAGTCACGAGCTCACTTCCTCCGGCGGAGCACCATCACCAGCCCCATCATCAGGAAGGCCACGGCCCCGAAGCCGCTGCCGCCCTTCGAACCCACACACACGCAGCCACCACCGCCTTCACCTTCATCCGCGGTGAGCTTGAAGGTGGTCCGGCTGGTGTTGTTCTCCGGGAACTTGTCGTCCGGGAAGATCAGCTCGGCCGACAGCTGCAGCTCGTAGTCGCCGGGGACGTCGGGCTGGAACTTTGCGATCTGATCCTTCAGGTAGTGGTACTCGTAGCTGGTCGAGTAGGTCACCGAGCCGCGCGGATTCTGGATCTTGGCCGAGCTGTTGTTCGGCTTCGAGACGATCGTCCAGGTGTAGCGCATGGCCACGTCCTCGCGGTTCGCGAAGATGTGCAGGCGGTGATCCTCGCCGATCGTGATGCGGTCGTCGGGCTGCGACAGGACCTGGAAGGTGAGCGCCGGGTCGAGGCAGAGGTCGGTCGAGCGGCCGGGGAAGATGACGTAGCAGGCCCGGTCGTCGCAGGCGTCGCCGATGCCGTCACGGTCGCTGTCCGCCAGGTCGCCGTTCGCCTTGCGCGGGCAGTTGTCGAGCAGGTTGGCCACGCCGTCGCCGTCTACGTCGCCGTCGCAGTCATTGCCGACGCCGTCGCCGTCCATGTCGTCCTGCGTGGTGTTGTAGACGCCCAGGCAGTTGTCGAGGCTGTCGGGGACGCCGTCCATGTCCTCGTCCGTGTCGCAGTTGAGACCGGCCGTGATGGACTGATCCGGGTTGTAGCCGTTCGGGCAGTTGTCGGCGCCGTCGAGGATGCCGTCGTTGTCATCGTCATCGTCGCAGGCGTTGCCGAAGCCGTCGCCGTCGCTGTCGATCTGCGAGGGGTTGGCCACGAGCGGGCACAGGTCGACGGCGTTCAGCACGCCATCGTTGTCGATGTCGTCGTCGCACTCGTCGCCGAAGCCGTCGCCGTCGATGTCGCTCTGGAGCGGGTTGGCCGCGTTCTGGCAGCTGTCACAGGCGTCGCCGATGCCGTCGCCGTCGACGTCGCTCTGGTCCGGGTTGCTGGCGAACGGGCAGTTGTCGTAGTCGTCTTCCCACCCGTCGTTGTCGTAGTCGTCCGAGTATTGGTAGGTGTCGCCAATGTCGGTGTTGTTGATCAGGATCGAGCCACCGCCGCAGCCGCAGCCGCCGCCGCCCGATTGGTTGGGAGTACCACACAGACCTCCGGAGCACTCACCTTGGTTGTCTCCGGAGTTCTGCGCCCACCCGCTGGCCGAGACCAACTGGGCGAGCGCGAAGATCGACGAGGCCGCGAGGAACTTCTTGCTCATGCCCGGGCCTAGTACAAGCGACGTGCCAGCCGTGCAGCGGCCCGGTTCAGCCGTGCGACGTGCCCAACCCGGGGGCGGTGGCCCCCAACCCCACCGGTTTCGGGGGCGCCCGCCCCCAGCGACAGTCCCCGTAAGCATGCGATTTAACTCCGACTCTCGCCTACCGGTGGTTTGACATCGCGCCCGATCGCCGATACCGATGAAGGCGATGGCGCGCTGCACGAGCTCTCTCCGCATCGCGGTCCTCGCGATCGCGGCCAGCTTTCTCTTGACACCCTTGGTCCTCACCGCCGCCACGGCGGCGGCGACAGCGAAGGAGAAGAGAGCGCCGTCGAAGAAGAAACCTGCGGCGCGGAAGCGCAGCACTCCACCGGCGAAAAAGACCGTCACTCCCAAGAAAGGAACGGCCGTCGCCCCTCCCGTCGAGGAGAAGAAGGTCGAATCGGATCTCGTGCCCTCGGCGGATCTTCGGGGACCCACCCGACTCGATTTCGACGATCGCCTTATCCAGGGCCAGACCAACAAGAGCGGCGCGGTGTACCTCTTCGATCGCAAGGAGACGGGCATCAGCAGCATGGTTCGAAGGCGGAAGTCCTTCCGCCAGCTCACCCTCCGCACCATCTACGATCATTGAGAGAGGCCGATGACCGAACCCTCAGTTCTCCAGGTCTTCGTCTTCAGAGCCGGCCAGTATGTCGGGAGCGAGATCTTCACCGAAGAAGAGATCGTGATCGGATGTGGCGAGGGTGTCGATCTCGCGCTCGACGACGCGGCGGTCGCCGCCAACCACGCCATCCTCAGCCACGCCAACGAGCAGGCTACCCTGCTGGATCTCGGCGCGCCCAACGGTACGCTGATCAACCGCACGCCGATCCAGCACTCGTACGTGACGCCGCGCGACGAGATCCAGATCGGTTCGTACACGCTCAAGATCAAGTTCATGAGCTCGAAGAAGCCGTCCCTCGCGCCGGGGCCGGCACCGGCCCCGCGCGCCGCTTCGCCCTCGCCCGCCCGCGCGCTCTCTCAACCCGCAGCGCTGGCGAGCGATCTCTCCAACGACGAGCCGACGCAGATCGCCCAGCAGAAGAAGATCCGCACCGAGGTCGTGCCGCGAGAGCCGCAAGGTCCTTCCTCGATCGACGACCTGATCAACGGTGAGCTGTCCCGGACGTTCGGCGAGATCACGGCCTCGATCGAGATCTCCGGATCCGACGTGGTGGCGGCGCGACCGATCAGCGGCGTCAAGATGCCGAAGCGCTCGCAGCCCAGCACCGCGCGCGAGTCCCAGAAGACCAAGCCGATCGTCCAGATGGAGCGGCCGGTCGAGCGGGTGGCGCCGGAGCGGATCCCGGATCGCGCGTTCGAGCCGGCGGCACCCTACGGGATCGACGATCTCTATGGCGACGTCCGCGCGCCGGTCACCAAGCCGATGGGCCAGCCGCCGCTGGCGCAGCCCCGTGTGGAGCTCGAGGCGCCGTCGCCCGTCGAGCGCGCGCGCCCGTTGCCGAGGCCGGCCGACGACGAGATCGACGAAGAGGATCTCGACGCCTCCACGCGCCCTGGCTTCTCGCTCGTGCAGAAGCTCCGCGAGGCCGAACGCGGGTTGCGGCCGGGATCGGCCCTCGAGGTGATCGGCTTCTCCGACGACGACGTGCGGGCGGCGGAGCTCCTCTCCAAGAAGGGCGAGCGGTTCGTGCTGGGCCGAGGCAAGCACCGAGAGGCGCCCGACGCGGGCTACCCGGGCCTCAAGATCGCACGGATGGTGGGAGACGGCGCCGCCGAGATCCAGTTCCCGACCGCCGCCGCCGGATGGATCGAGGCCCAGGGCAAGCGAACCCCGCTCGACACGCTCAAGATCCCGCAGAACGCCGTCTCGAGGAAGGGCGACGTGTTCCGCACGAGGTTGTCCCGCGGATCGACCGCCATCCTCCAGTTCGGGGGCACGGGGTACTACTTCCGCTTCGTCGAGCCCCCGCCGACCCGTGAGGAGCCGTTCAAGCTGGTGGTCGATCGCTTCATCGCGAAGGCGGTCGCCACCTCCTTCGCCGTCCACCTGGTGATCCTGCTGATGGTCGCCCTCTTCTCGGAGGGCGTCAGCTACAGCGACGTCCCGCGCGAGGAGTGGGCCGAGCTCACCAAGGACGACCTGCGCGACGTCGAGATCAAGGAGCCCGAGCCACCGCCGCCGGAGCCGGAGCCCGAGCCTGAGCCGGTCGTGGATGAGCCCGAGCCCGAGCCCGAGCCGGATCCCAAGCCGCCGCCGCCGCGCCGAAAGCACGAGAAACGGGTCAGGCAGGCCCCGAAGGGCTTCAGCAAGGAAGAGGTCAAGACGGCCGGCGTGCTGGGCGCGATGGGCAAGCTGAACCTCAAGGTCCCGGGCAAGAAGAGCATGGTGACCGCCGTGTCGAACATCGACGCCGTTCATGCGCCGGGCGGCTCCAACTTCCGCGTGGGCGCGCTGGTCGGGAAGCTGCCCTCGTCGCAGGTGAGCGTGGGTGGTGGCGGAGGCGGAAAGCTGCTCACCCGCGGCGGCGCCGAGCTGCTCAAGGGCGGCACCGGCTTCGCCCAGATCGGCAAGCAGAACGGCGCACGCGTGCGTGGAAAGGTCGGCAAGGTCAACTCCACGCGATTGGTCGCAAAGGGCAGCATCTCGCGCGAAGAGGTGGCCGCGGTGATCAACAAGCACCTCGCCGAGGTTCAGTACTGCTATGAAAAGACGCTGCTGAAGGAACCGGGGCTTCAGGGGAAGCTTGTGCTCGAGTGGACGATCAACCCCACAGGCTCGGTCGGCCGCGTGAAGCAGAAGACCTCTACGCTGCACAACCCTGCCGTCGCCAGCTGCATCATCGCGGGCCTCCAGCGCTGGCAGTTCCCGAAGCCGCGCGGGGGCCTGGTGATCGTGTCGTACCCGTTCATCTTCAGCTCGGTCGGGTTCTGAAGTAGCCTCCCTCCCGTGAGCGGGATTCGAAGCATCGCAGCTGCGGTGATCGTGTCGACCGCGTTCCCGGTCTTGGCTCATGCCGACGAGGACGGTGGGCGCGTCGCGATCCAGCGGAGAAAATACCAGATGGCGCACGAGCTTCGGCTCTCGATCGGCACGATGCCGGTCGACCCGTTCCAGAAGGGGTGGTCGGCCAGCCTCGCGTATACCGTGCACTTCGACTACCTGGCCTGGGAGGTCTTCCAGATCACCGGCGCGCTCTTGACGTCGACCGGGCTCAAGAAGGGATTGGAGTCGACGTTCGCGATCCCACCGGACGACTTCGCCGCGCCGCGCTTCGTCGCCACCACCGGCATCGAGGTGACCCCGTTCTACGGCAAGCAGGCGCTCTTCAACGGCGCCATCCTCCACCAGAGCCTGCTGATCGGGCTGTACGCCGGCGCCATCTTCGGCGCCCGCCAGACGATCGCCGACACGCTCACCGACGTCCGCCCCGCGATCGGGCTGGGGATCGGGTGGCGCTTCTTCCTCAACGAGGTCCTCTCGATCCGCCTCGACGTCCGCAACTTCGTCGACTTCCGCCGCGCCGTCCGGGCCAACGAGAAGTTCGACGTCGAGGACGTGCTGCTGGGTACGTTCTCCTTCTCCATCAACATGGGGAGGGACGACGCATGAAGACGCGTATCCTCGGGGCGTTGATCGCCGCCCGCCTCTTCGCAACCCAGCCTGCGTTCGCGAGCGACCAGGACGATCTCGGCACCGGACACGTGGTCGCGGTGGAGGATCGGCCCTATCGCATGGTGCACGAGTTCACGGTCACCGCCGGCGTGCTCCCGGCCGACGCCCTCTACACGGGGCTCACGCTGGGCGGGTCCTACACGCTCCATCTCACCGATCTATGGGCCTGGGAGGCCGTCAACTTCCACTACTCGGCCAACATCGACAGCGGGCTCGACAACACCCTGGCCGATCGCTGGTCGGTCGCGCCCGAGAGCAACCCCGAGATCCGCTACATGATCGGCTCGGAGATCGTGCTGACTCCGCTCTTCGGGAAGATCAGCCTCTTCAACAGCTCGATCATCTACGCCTCCACCTTCTTCGCGCTCGGGGGCGGCGTGGCCCGCTACACCACCGGTTTCCGGCCGCAGGGCACGTTCGGCCCCGGGATCCGCGTCTTCCTGGGGAAGGTGGTCTCGACGCGGCTCGATCTGCGCGCGTCCCTGGTCCCGGACATCCCGACCGGCGTCGACTTCATCCTCCACGTCATGCTCTCGGTCTCGTTCAACTTCGGGAGCACGCGCGCCACCGAGCTCGGCCAGGGCGACGAGGTCGTCGACAACACCACCGGCTTCGAGGCGCTCGACGAGCTCTATCCGCTCAGCAACCCGAACCTGGGCAAGAAGAAGGAGACGAAGCAGGCGCCGTCCCCGGACGAGGGGGACGAGCGATGATGCCGTACGCCCTCGCCGGGCAGCTCCTGATCCTCGCGATCGGCGAGGCCACCGCGCCGCCGCCCGCCCCGCCGCCGAAGGCCGACGCCAAGGAGGCCGCCGACGCCGAGGCAACCCCGCCCAAGTCGCGCCGTCCCGCCGCCGCCCCCACCGTCTTCCAGGACGGCCTGGGCGCGTTCTACTCGGACGACTTCGTCGGCGCCGCCGCCGACATGTACGACTACGTGTCGACGAACGAGGAGACCGTCGACAACTACGAGTGGGCCCAATACTTCCTCGGCCTCTCGCTCAGCCGGCTCGGCTTCAAGCACGGCGCCGCGGAGTACCTGTTCGAGGTGGCCAAGAATCGGTCGCACCCGGAGATCCTCCCGGACGCGCTCACCGAGATCGAGGAGCTCGCCAAGTCGCCGCACGACGAGGAGCTGCTGGACCAGCGGCTGATCGTGGACAACGAGTTCGGCTACCTCCCGCCGTACGTCTCCGACTTCGTGGACTACACCAAGGGCCTGTTCGACCTCCGCGACGGGCGGGTCGACTGGGCGGAGCGCCTGTTCGATCGGATCCCGGACGACAGCAGCTTCAAGCCGAAGGCGATCTACGCCCTGGCCGTCCAGCGGCTCAAGACCAACCGGATGACCGACGCCGTCAAGGGGTTCCGGATCGTCCTCGATCACCCGCACGCCGACCGCGACCTCCGCAACGAGGCCCGCCTCGCGCTCGCCCGCGTCCTCTACGAGAAGGAGCGCTACGCGGCGGCCCGGAAGATCTACGACCAGGTCGAGGTACCGGAGCTGTCGGTCGCCGAGGCCTCGCTGTACCTGGAGAAGGCGTGGACCAGCTACTGGCTCCACGACTACCGGAAGACGATGGGCATCCTCTACGCGCTGGAGGCCCCCAGCTACCGCGACTACTTCGCGCCGGAGAAGTACCTGCTCCGCGCGCTCGTCTACAAGAACCTCTGCCACTACATCCCAGCCAAGCGCGAGATCCGCCGCTTCCGCTTCCGCTTCGACGAGACCCTGGAGAACATCCGCGGCCGGATCGACCTGAGAGAGGACGATCGGCTGCGCGTCGCCGCCCTCCAGCGGGGTGAGCTCAAGCGGCTGGCGGACTTCCGGCGGCTGCTCACCCGCGAGGCCGATCGAATCGACACGATCGGCGGCCGCTGGGTCGAGGTCGAGCTCGAGTCGCAGCTGCACCACATCTACCAGCTGAAGGCACAGCAGGTCGATCTGGAGATCGACGCCGAGCTCCGCAAGGGCGCCCGTGCCGTGGGCAAGGAGCTGGTCGAGTTCGAGGAGCAGATGTACCTGCTCGACTACGAGATCGGCCTCGAGATCTACCGGCGGCTCAAGAAGGAAGACGCCCGCCGCCCGACCGAGCAGGATGACCTCACGATCCCGTCGGGCGGCGATCAGAACTACTACGAGTTCGTCGACGAGTTCTGGAACGACGAGCTCCCCCGCTACCAGTTCTATGTCGAGAACCGCTGCTTCGATGAAGGAGGAGAGGACTGATGCATGCCCTCGTCCTGATCCTCGCGCTCCAGACCGGCCAGCTGCCGGGCCAGGAGGGCTTCCGCAGCCAGGCGCAGCAGCGTCAGGAGTTCATCAACAAGCTGAGGCGCGACATCGCCAAGGTGGCCCACTCGGTGGAGGTGACCCAGGAGCTGATCGGACGCTCCCGCGGCGCGCCCTTCCTCCCGGACATCTACCTCCGATTGGCCGAGCTCTACGTGGAGCAGGCGCGCTACGAGTTCTATCTGGTCCACGAGCTCCGAGGTGAGAACTCGAAGGGCTCGGTGGTGGCGCCCACCGCCAAGCTCTTGAAGGAGAAGGCGGTCGAGACCTACAGCCGGATCCTCCAGGACTGGCCGGACTTCAAGGACAACGACAAGGTGCTCTTCTTCCTCGGCCACGAGTACCGCGAGCTCGGGCAGTACGACGACATGATCGCCCGCTACGAGGAGCTGGTCAGCAAGTACCCGAAGAGCGAGCTGGTGATGGACGCCTACCTGGTGCTCGGCGACCACCGCTTCGACAAGCAGGATCTGGTCGGCGCCAAGCGCTACTACCAGAAGATCCTCGACTCGCCGGCGAACCCGGTCCACGACCTCGCCCACTTCAAGATGGGCTGGGTCTTCCTCAACGAGTCCGACTACAAGGAGGCGCTGCAGCACTTCGAGGCGGCGGCGGCGTCGCGGTACGATGACGACGCCAAGGGCTCGCGCCACGAGAAGTCGCGCCTGGTCAACGTCAAGCGCGAGGCCCTGATCGACCTGGCCTACGCCTATACCGAGGTGCGCAAGCCGAAGGGCGCGCTGCGCTACTTCCGCCAGCTGGCGCGCTCGCGAAACATGTACCTCTTGGCCCTCGAGAAGCTGGGCCGCCGGTACTTCGTGAAGCAGGACTTCAACGCGTCGGCGATGGTCTATCGCGAGATCACGCGGCTGTCGCACGACGCCGAGGAGAACCTCGACTTCACCAACCGTATCTACGCTGCGGCCAAGGCCGCCAAGAACTACCGGCTGGTGCACCTCGACACCGACGAGATGCTCGACGCGCTCGACGGCTACCGCTTCGACTGGCGCGTCCCCCAGGCGCAGCGGGACGCCGCCACCAACGACTTCGAGCAGTACGCCCGCGACCTGGCCACCCGGGCGCAGGCCGCCGCCCTGGCCGGCGACAAGACGATCCTCCCCCGCGTCGCCCAGGCCTATTCGCGCTACCTGGAGAGCTTCCCGGACAACCCGCACCACGCCGACATCGTCGACAACCTGGCGGACTCGCTGTTCGAGGCCAAGCTCTACGTGGAGGCCGGCGACCGCTACCAGGAGTCGGCCGGGATGGCGAAGGACGACAAGGCCAAGGAGGAGGCGCTCTACAACGCGTGCGTCGCCTTCTCCGAGGCCCTGAAGAACACCTCCAAGATGGAGCGCTTCGATCGGATCTGGGCGCAGCAGGGTCTGATCCGGAACGGCGTCAACTACGTGGAGGCGTTCCCCAGCTCCGCGAAGGTCCCGCAGATCAAGCTCAACATCGGCCGCAGCTACTACGAGGCGGGCGACTTCGAGCGGGCGATCGGGATCTTCGACGAGTTCATCGCCACCTATCCCACGCACCCGAGCGCGATCACGGTGGCCGACCTGATCCTCGACTCGTACGCGCAGCAGCAGGAGTACGCGAAGCTCGCCGAGCGCGCCAAGCAACTGGCGGGCGTGGCGAACCTGGGCGATCAGGCGTTCAAGAGCCGGATGATGTCGATGGCCAAGGGCGCCGAGGAGCGCCGAGATCGGCGAGGTCATCCTGACCGCCTCCATCGAGAAGCAGGCCGGCGGCAACGCGGGTGAGCAGCTCAAGAAGTACTGGGAGCAGAACAAGAGCTCGCCGGTGGCTGAGAAGACGCTCTACACCGCGTTCGTGCAGTACAAGGAGGCCCGCGACTTCGACAAGACCTTCGAGCTGGGCAATCAGTTCATCGGCGCCTATCCCAAGTCGGAGTACCTCGGCGACGTCTTCGGGACCCTCGCCGGCTTCACCACGCAGACGGGCGAATACGAGCAGGCGGCGGTCTATCTCGAGGAGTTCTACCGCCGCTTCCCCACGGATCCCTCGGCGCAGCGGATGCTGGCGCAGGCGGCCGCGATCAAGCAGCTGATCGGCGATCACCGGGGCGCGATCGCGGCCTACCGCGAGCTCCTGGGCGCGGTGCGCGATCGGAACCTCAAGAGCGAGTACGCGTCGAAGATGCTGAGCTCCTACGAGGCGCTCAACGACTGGGACGGGATGCAGGCCGCCGCCGACAGCGTGCTCTCGGGCAACCCGCAGGACGTGAAGGCGCAGCTGATGCTCGGGCTCTCGGCGCAGAAGGGCGGCGACTTCGAGGCGGCCATCGGCGCGCTCCAGGCGGCGGTGTCGGCGGCGGGGCACACCTCGAACGATCAGGCGCAGGAGGACGCGGCGCGCGCGGCCTTCTCGCTGGGCGACATCATCTACCGGCAGTTCGAGAAGGTGGGCGTGGACGGCAACATCTCGCAGGCCGCCGAGCAGAAGGCGCAGCTCCTGGGCGAGCTGGAGGCGGCGCTGGTCGACGCGGTCGGCTACAACCGCGGCGAGTGGGCGGTCGCGGCGCTCCATCGCGCCGCCCTCGCCTACGCCAGCTTCGCCAAGTTCCTGCGCGACGCGCCTCCGCCCGACGGTCTCGCGGGCGCGCAGCTCGAGCAGTACAAGGCGGCGGTGGCCGAGCAGGCCGGCGCCATCCAGGCCAAGGCCGACGAGTTCTTCACCACCTGCGTGAAGAAGGCGCGCCAGCTCAACGTGTTCACCGGCGCGGTCCTCGGCTGCGTCGACAAGACCGACGAGAAGGCGATCCCGCAGACGACGCCCAACGGATCGGCGCCGCCCAAGCAGAAGCAGGAAGAGCTGAAGCAGGCCCTCACCAAGAACCCGAAGGACCTCGACGCCATCGCGGAGCTCGCCGACTACTTCCTCCTCTCCGGTCAGCCGGCGAAGGCGAAGCTGATGGCCGCGCGCGGTCTGGAGATCGACGAGCGCGACGCCCGCTTCCACAACAAGATCGGGATGGCGGACCTCCTGCTCGGTCACCCGCAGGATGCCTACTTCGGCTTCCAGCGGGCGGCCGACCTGAAACACCCCTACGCAGAGGCCAACCTGATCGCGCTGATGGTCGAGTTCAAGGACTTCGCGGGGGCCAAGAAGCTCGCGAAGGACGTCGAGGCCGACGACCTCCCCCAGGGTGCGGCCGACCTGGTGCCGGGCGCCTCTTCCGCTTATGCGCAGGTCGCGCGATAGAATTTTGCCCATGAGGGCGTCCCTACTCTTCACCTCTCTGTTCGTCCTCTCGTGCTCGAGCGGCACGCCGCCGCCGGCCGACCTCAAGGACGCGGGCACGAACACCGGCAACGACGGCGGCGCGCAGGCCGGCGGCCCCGAGTTCGAGTTCGAGCTGGTGGTGGGATCGAACTCGAGCTCCAACTTCGGCGACAACCTGCGGCTGGCCGTGACCGGCGATGGGCGGCCGGCCGCTGCGTACGGCTACGTGGCGTCGGGCTCGGCCGAGCGCGAGATCCACGTGGCCGAGCAGGCCGCCGACGGTACCTGGACCGACGAGCGCGCGGTCATCCCGGGGGCGAACGCACCCAGCGGCGGCGACCTGGTGGGGCTCGGCTTCGGCTACGTCGACGGCGTCCCCTACCTCACGTACATCGGCGGCGACGACGACATGCTCCCGACCACGCCCTTCCCCACCGACCTGATGCTGGCGAGCAAGCAGGGCGGCGCGTGGAGCGAGCGCACGCTCGTCGACACCTCCGGCGAGGCGGTGGGCGACTGTCCCGGCACGCAGAACTACTGCAACTTCGGCGCGGTGGTCGGCACGCACTCGGCGCTGGCGGTGAAGCCGGGAGGCGGCGGCTTCGCGGTCGTCTACCGCGACACGCACAACGGCTTCGCCCGCGACGACTACGCCCGCTCCGACACCGAGGTCTACGCCGAGGGCGGACCGTTCACCAACTCCAACGTGGATGCGGTGCGCGGCACCGGCGCGTACGCCGACATCGCCTGGCTCCCCGACGGCAACCTGGTGGTCGCCTACGATCTCGAGGAGCCGGACCCGAACGTCGATCGCCTGGGCGTCTGGGCCGCGGCCTACGACGGCGCCGCCTGGACGCGCACTCGGATCACGCCGAGCCAGACCTCGGCGCGCGTCAGCCTGGCGGTCGATCCGGACGGCGTCGTCTGGCTCGCGTTCTATGCTGCCGACACCTCCGACCTGGTGGTGGCCAGCTCGTCCGACAGCGGACAGACCTGGACCTCCGAGATGGTCGACTCGGCCGGGCGCACCGGCCTCTATCCGAGCCTCACCATCGACGCCGAAGGGCGCCCGGTGGTCGCGTACACCTACTGCGGTCCGCAATCGGAGAGCGACTGCCCGCAGTCATTGACGCCCAAGTCCGTGGTTCGACTGGCGAGAAGAGAGGGGACGGAGTGGAAGATCTATCTGGCCGACGACGGTGAAGGGAACGGCTACGTGGGCACGTTCAACTCGATCGCGCTCCTGCCCGACGGCAAGTTGGGCATCGCCTTCCAGCACAGTCGCGACAAGGACGTGATCTTCCTCCGAGAGCAATGAAGACGACACTCTGCTCCATGACGTTCGCGATCCTGGCCGCCTCCTGCGGGGGCGGCGACATGCTCCAGTGCGGCGGCAGCGGCAGCGGCGGCGACAGCCTCGACGGCAGCTACTGCGAGGACGTGACGATCAGCTTCACCGAGGCCGAGGTGCGCCGCCAGAACACCACCGGCGAGGACTACTACGTCTTCGTCCGCTACGTGGACGGCAACGCCAACACGGTCGAGCCCCGCAAGGTGCTCGATATCCTGATCCCCTCCTCCGCCGTGGTGATCGAGCCGAACACGCAGATCCTGATCAGCCAGATCCCCGGCGCCACGGTGCGAAGGTTCCCCTCGGCCGAGGAGGGCAGCGTGCAGGCGATCGATCTGACCCCCGAGCTCAAGGACACCAGCCAGGTCACCTTCACCGAGTTCACCGGTGAGATCGGCTCCAGCGCCAAGGGTGAGTTCGGCTTCCTGTTCGAGAGCGGCCGGACGCTGATGGGCACGTTCGAGAGCCCGATCATCGAGAACACGCCCGAGTGAGCTCGTCTCAGAGCTCGAGCTATTGCTTCTTCCCCTCGGCGGTATCGATGTCGACCTTGATGATGTACTCGGCGACGGCGTCGCTGAAGACCTCGATCAGATGGTCGCCTTCGAGGAAGACCTGCTGCGACTGCGAGAACACCTTGTCGTTGCCGGCCTCGCGGAAGATGTCGCGGCCCTCCGACAGGTACTGGTAGGTGTCGAAGCACCCGGGCTCGTGCCAGAGGATCTCGGTGTCGATGCCGGTGGCGAGCTCCGACTTGAAGAAGATATTCACGGTGATGAGCGCCTCCTCCGGCGCCGGCACGATGAACTGGCGTGAGCCCGGGAACTGGCCCTCGAGGTAGCGGCCGGTGCCCATCGTGCACCCGGCGGTGGTCTGGCAGATCGGAAACGTCCCGTCGCAGCGATCGCGGGAGAGACCGCCCTTGAAGTTGCCCTCGGCCCCGAGACCGAAGTTGCAGCCCGACAACAGGAGCACCAGCCACCAGCGCTTCACTCGGCGACCCCGTTCTTCAGCGTGCCACGCACCTCCGCGATCGACTCGATCTCGAGGAAGGTGCGATCGTCGAGGGTCACGGAGCGATAACGATGCCGCGACACGATCAGCGTGAAGGTATCGGCTTGCGAGGCCAGAAGGAAGACCGCGACCGAGGCCGGCAGCGTTTGACAGCCGTCGTCGGGCATCACGCAGACGACGTCGCCGCCGGACTCGACGCCCATGGTCTGATCCGGATCGATGGCGATGACCACGAAGTCGCCGTTGCCCTTGTTCCAGGCGACATTGAGGTCGCCCAGCTCCACCAGGGTGGTGCCGTCGAGCGGCGGATCGGAGATCGCGAGCGGATCGGGCGCCGTGACCATCTCGTCGAAGGCCGGGAAGCTGTCGCCCTCACCCACCACCTCGAGCGAGCCGGCCCCCAGGATCGGATCGCCGGCGTCGAGGTAGAGCCCCGAGTCCACCTCCGAGGCGCGCACGGTACCTCGGGCGGTACCGCGGACCTCGAGCGACGACAGCGCGAGCGGGACCAGCCCGGTGGCCGGCTGGCCGCGCGAGATCCGGCCCAGGCACTCATCGGAGAGCGCCATGAAGGCGGCGTCGGTCGCTGTACGCGTGGAGACGTCGAAGAAGGCGCCCTGGATCCGGCCCTGGTGAAGGGCCTGCGGCAGGCCGTCGTCGCCCAGCGTGCGCGTATCGCGATCGAGCAGCGTAATCTTGCCCTGAAGTGGTACATCCGACTCCTCAGGAACCACCACGTTCCCGAGGTGCTCGAAGCAAGCCTGGTCGGGCTCCTCCTCGCCGCCGCATCCGACGAGCGCAGCCACGACAATCAACGAGAGCTGGGGACGCTGCGCGCTCATCCGGACGATGATAGCCTTCGCTCGTGCGGGCTCCAAGAGCACCCCTGTTCGCGACCCTCCTCGCTGCGTCCTGCGCCGCGCCCTCGCTCACCGTCGACAAGGACGTCCTCGACAAGATCACCATCGAGAACAAGCTCCTCCTCTTCGACGCCGAGAACGAGCTCAACATCGCGATCGACTCGCGAGATCAGGTCGTGGACGAGATCGAGCAGATCAAGGAGGACATCCGGCGCGCCAAGAAGAAGTTGGAGGTGGCGGAGCGCGATCAGGAGGCATTCAACGACAAGGGCGACCAGGAGCGCGCGAAGGTGGCCGCCTACAAGGGCACCTCGGAGGAGGCCCGGATCGACTATCTCGACGCCCGCCTCGACTGGGCCCGCGCCCGCCTGGGACGGGAGCGCGCCAAGCTGATCGTCGCCAAGGCCAAGTTCGAGCTGGCGAAGGCGAGCCTGGTCAAGAAGAACAACGTCCCCGGTGCCTCGAGCATCGACCTCGCGGACTTCGAGGCGCAGGTCAAAGACTACGAGGAGGACGTGACCGACGCCGACGAGGACATCAAGGAGACCGAGTCCGAGATGAAGCAGAAGGAGAACGCCTGGCTGGTCGCAAGCAAAGCGCTGCGCCAGGCCACCGGCGGCGCGCTCGGCTCTCGTTGGATCGACTGAGCTCCGGAGCGAACGAAGTGAGCGACCTGATCTCGAGACTCACAGCGGTGCTCGTCGCGCTGGCGATACCCGCGCTCGCGCACGCCCAGGAGCCGGACGGTGAGCTCGGCCCCGACACCCTCCACAAGCCGGAGCTCGACAAGAAGGCGCTGGAGGCGGAGCGCGATCAGCTGCGAGCGCACCTCAAGGAGACCCCGGACGACACCGCCGCCAAGAAGCGTCTGGCCGCCGCGCTCTTCCATCTGGGCTCGCCGCAGGAGGCGCTCGGTCTGCTGCTCTCGCTTCGCCAAGAGAACCCCGACGACCCCGACACGCTCTACATGCTGGGCGCGCTTCACGAGCTCGAAGGCAACCTCCCCGACGCGATCAAGAACTACGAGGCCGCGCTGCGTCTGACGCCCGAGAACGCCGTGCTGCTGCTGGATCTCGGCCTGGCGTTCCGGCGGAAGGGTGAGCTGGAGAGCGCGGTCGAGCTCTACACGAAGGCGATCCACGAAGATGGGGACATGGCGGTGGCCTACTTCGATCGCGGAGAGGCCGAGGAGAAGCTCGACAAGCGGGAGGACGCCATCGCGGACTACCTCAAGGCGGGCCAGATCGATCGGGCCTACGCTCGGCCACACGTGGCGCTGGGCAAGATCTACGCGGACCTGGGGCTCAACGACAAGGCGGTGGCCAGCCTCAACAAGGCGCTCCGGATCGATCCGGCCGAGCCGGACGCCCACTACAACCTCGGCGTGATCTACTTCCGCCAGCGGCGGTATCGCGACGCCGTCGCCGAGTACGAGAAGGCGCTGGTGTCGAGGCCCGATCACGCGCGCGCGCACAACAACCTGGGGGTCGCGCTCGACCGCATCGGCCAGCGCGACAAGGCGATCGAGGCCTTCCGGAAGGCCGTCGCGATCCGGCCCAAGTACGTGGACGCCGAGTTCAACCTGGGGCTCGCCTACTTCCGGGCCGGGCGGCTCGACGAGGCCGGCCAGCAGTTCGAGAAGGTGCTGGAGCTGAAGCCCGACCTCCCCGAGGCGCAGTTCCACTTGGGCGAGGTCTACTACCAGCGCGGCAAGACCGGGAAGGCGTTGAAGCTCTATCAGAAGGCGCTCTTCACCCGGCCGCAGGACGCCCTCACCTACCGGCGGATGGCCCGGGCCTATCTGGATCAGGGCGAGCCGCAGCAGGCGGTGCACTTCCTGGAGAAGCTGGTGGAGCTGGCGCCAGACGACGCGTCGGCGCACCAGCAGCTGGGCTTGGCGCTGGTGGCGGTGGGGACGCGCGCGTCGCTCGAGCGCGCGGTCGCCGAGATCGAGCAGGCCGGCAAGCTCGATCCCGAGGCGCCCGGGATCCTGGTGAGCCTGGCCGAGGCCGAGCAGGCGCGGAAGCGGACGGATCAAGCGGTGGCGGCCCTCAAGCAGGCGCTGGAGCTGGAGCCGGGCCACGAGCAGGCCACGCTGGCCCTCGGGCGCATCTACGAGGCGACCCATCGGGACGAGGAGGCGCTCCACCTCTACGAGCGATCGCTCGAGCGCCACCCGACCTTCGCCGACGCCCACTTCCGCATGGCGCAGATCTACAAGGCGGCCGGCAAGCGCGACTCCGAGCGCTCGCACTATGAGAAGGCGCTGCTCCTCGATCCGGCGTTCGTGAAGGCGCGGGCCGAGCTGGCCGGCTCGTACCTCGAGACCGGCGAGCTCGACGCGGCGCTGGGCGAGCTCGAGCAGGCGATTGAGATGGACGGCACGTACGGACCGTCGCACTACTACCTGGCCGCGGTCCTCGATCGAAAGGGCGGCCAGGACGTGCGCGCGCTGGAGGAGGCCCGCAAGGCCGCCGAGCTGACGGAGGATCGGCCCGAGGTGTTCAAGGTGCTCGGCGCCCTCGAGTACAAGTCCGGCAACCTCGAGCGCGCCAAGAAGGCCTACGAGCGCGCCGTCAAGCTCGATCCCCGGAACAGCGATTCTCGTCTTCAAGCTGAAGGACATCGAGAAGGCCATCGCCAAGAAGGAAGGGTGATGTCTTCGACCACTCGGCTGTTCGCCGCCCTCGCGCTCACGGGGTGCGCCCCCGGAGGATGGCGCGTGCTCGACTCCGGGGCCCCGGTACGGCTGCACGGCGTCTACGTAGTGTCGGCGAAGCGCACGCTCGCCGCCGGCGACAAAGGAACGATCGTCGAGTGGGACGGCAAGAACGTCACGCTGACCTCGACGGACGCCGACCCCGGCCCCCGCATCCCCGATCTCTACGGGATCGCCAGCCACGACGGCGTCGACTACGTCGCCGGCGATCAGGGCACCGTGCTGGTGCGAAGCGGGCGCGACTACGTGGCGGAGAGCTCACGCACGCAGGCGCGCCTGCTCACGATGATCTCGGCGACGCCCTCGATCCTCTACGCCGCCGGAGAGAGCGGCCGGGTCATCCGCCGCGCCGGCGGCGCCTGGGCGCGCGTCGACGTGGGCGCCGGCGAGGCCAAGGTCACCGGCGCCTGGGCGATCAGCGACGCCGCGGTCGCGTTCACCACCGACACCGGTCTGGTCCTCGACAAGGTCGGCGACCGCTTCGTCGCCACCCCGGTGGAGACCGGCACCGCCGCCGTTCCGCTGTTCGGCGTCTGGTCCTCCACCACCGCGGGCGACACCTACGCCGTCGGCCTCGGCGGCGCCATCTTCAGCCGGCCCGCCGGCGAGGAGACCTTCGAGCAGGTGGCCAGCGCGCCCGGAGATCTCTACGCGATCTTCGGCGTGGCGCCCGACCGCATCTGGGCGGTGGGTGCGGACGGCACGATCATGCGCTACGACGGCACCACCTGGAAGGGCGTCCCCTCGGGGACCTCGGTGGATTTGTTCTCGATCCACGGCACACCCGACGGAAGCTTCGTGGCGGCGGCGGGGGATCGAGGAACGCTGGTCATCCTCGAGGAGTGAGCCGATCAGCGCAGCGAGGACTCCAGCTCCATCACCCACGATCCGTCCGGCTGCTTGAACCAGTAGAAGAGCATCTCCACGTCCCGGAGCACATCGGGCTGATCGCGCGTGTTGCTGTCGCCGAGCACGCGGTAGAAGACGTCCACGCGGACCCGCCCGCGGTTCTCCTTGCGATCGAACTCGACCTCGAGGATCTGCCAGCGCTGGATGTCGAGGACCTCGTGCTTCACCATGAAGACGCGGCGGATCAGCTCGGGGATGTCGCGCTTCTCCTGCGTGGCCGGCAGGTGGTACGTGGAGGCGCGCGCGAAGTCCTTGAACTTGATGTCCTCGAGGAAGTCGACGGTGCGGTCCCTGAGCAGCGCGGCGTCCTCGTTGCCCAGCACGCCGCCCGGCTGGGACAGCGCCCACAGCGCGCCGCCCGCGAGCATCAGCGCCACCACCAGCACGATCAGGCTCTTCTTCACCATCGGGCCCTCCTCAAGAGCAGCACGGTCACCAGATACGAGACCAGGATCGTCACGAAGAGCACCGCCAGCCCGCCCACGACCGTGCTCCATTCGGTCTTCGCGGCGCGCAGCTGCTCGAGGATCGAGTACGACCAGTAGACCGGCATCGCGTGGCGGACGGCGTCGGTCCAGCCGCTGAAGCGCTCGCCGATCACGAAGTCGGAGAAGAGGATCTGGGGGATCACCACCAGCGGCACCGCCATCACCGCCTTGTCGGCGCTCCTGACGCTCGCAGAGATGAGGAGACCGATCGCGGTGCCGGCCAGCGCCGTCGGGATCAGCGCCGCCGCCACCCACCACACCTGAACGTGCATCGCGATCTCCGAGCGCACGATCCCCGCCAGCGCCGTGGCGGCCAGCACCATCACGATCGCCTGCACGCGGAGCTTCGAGAGCACATAGGAGCCGACCGAGAGGTTGAACATGCGCTCGCGCAGGAAGAGGTCGCGCTCCTTGACGATCTCGCGCGACGCGTTGATCGCGCCCAGGAAGAAGGCCGAGAGGGAGAGGACGAAGTAGAGCGCCAGCGAGTCGTTGTCGACGTTCGACCAGACGCCTGCGATCAGGAGCCCGATGAGCGGCGCCTGGACGGCGAGGAGGAGCAGCGTGGGCAGATCGCCGAGGAGCACGTCGAGGTACCGGTCGGCCAGGATCGCGGTCTGGCGTCGATCGACGGAGAACACGCTCCCTCTCATCTAGACACTCCCTGCGCGCTGTCCAGGAAGCGGCGGGGGCGGCCGCGAGAGCCGCTCCACCACGTAGGTCCGATGGAGCGGAGAGGCGAGAAACCGCGTGACCCAGCGCTCGGCGCCGTCCTTGGCCAGCACCCGATACATCTCGGCGGCGTCGGTGGCGCCGAAGAAGGCCGGCGCGTCCCGGGGTGGGCCGACGTAGACCACCCTGCCCTTCGTCATCACCACCGCCAGGTCGGCGCGATCCAGCGACGCGGTGATGTGCGTGGTCACCAGCGTCAGCCGGTCCTCCGTGGTGAGCGCGCGGAACAGATCCATCATCTGCTCCTCGAGGGCCGGATCGAGGCCACTGGTCGGCTCGTCGAGGAACATCAACGGCGGCTCCGCGAGCAGCTCCACCGCGATCGACACCCGCTTTCGCTGGCCGCCCGAGAGATTCTTCACCTTGACCTTCCTCCGGTCGGACAGCCCGACGGCGGCGAGCGCGCGCAGGACCGCGCGATCGGCGGCCTGCTGGTCGGCGCTCTCGAGCCGGAGCCTCGCCGAGTAGGTCAGCGTCTTCTCGACCGAGAGCGCCCGATGGACCACGTCGTCCTGCGGCACGAAGCCGATCAACCGCTTCAGCCCGTCCACCTCCCGATACAAGTCGCGGCCGCAGATCCGGACCTCGCCGGCGCCCGGCGCGATCGCGGTCATCGCCCGCAACAACGTCGACTTCCCGCAACCCGACGGTCCCAGCAGCGCTACCAGCTCACCGCTCTCGAAGCAGAGATCGATCCCGTGCAGGATGCCTTCGACCGAGAGCCGGCGCACGTCGACGCGATACCGCGGGGCCATCTACTGATCGAACGACACGAAGTCTTCTTCGCGGACCTCGATCGCAGGCGTGTCGGGATCGCGGCGGCCGTCCGGCGGAGCACTCTCGGGCGACAGATAGTTCACCGGCACCTGCGTCACGTGGAAGACGCCGTAGCGCTCGAGGGCGCCGTCGGGGACCTGCCCGAAGATCACGTCGATGGTGTTGTTGCCCTTGCCGAAGCCGCGATCGAGCGTCTCCACCAGCGTGATGTTGCTGACCCGGAAGTCGTAGCAGCTCCGCTGATCGGTGGTCACGCCCAGATCGGTGATCCGGTAGCGATACGCCAGCTCGGAGCGGACCTGGGCGTCGTTGCTGAGCGCGTCGGTGTGCGCGCTGATCTCGCGGCCGTTGTTGACGCCGTCCAGGTCGATGTCGTCGAGGTTGTCGTTGAACAACGGGTTGGTGCCGGCGCGGAACTCGATCTGATCGGGGAAGCCGTCCGCGTCCGTATCGAAGAGCGTCTTGTCGGTTCCGAGGAGCTTCTCCTCGCAGTCGTGCAGGCCGTCGCCGTCGGTGTCGACGGTGGGATCCTCGCAGTCCGGCAGCACGGTCGGCGTCAGCGGATCGAGGTTCAGCGTGCGGAGCAGATGCTCCAGCCGATCGTTGTAGTAGTCGCCGTCGGTGTCCTCGCTCTGTGGCGAGAGCCCGAGCTCGATCTCCTCCTCGTCCGAGAGGCCGTCGCCGTCGCTGTCGGGGACGAAGCCGTTCTCGGTGGCGATGGCGTTGCGGTTGAAGGCGAGGAACTCCTTCAGCACGAACAGCCGCTGCGTGCTGCGGAAGTCGATCTTCGAGAGGTTGATCTGGTCGGGGTACGCGAAGCGCTCGTAGCGGCCGCCGGTGGCGAGGGCCATCCCCAGCCCGATCCGCTCCGCCCGACAGAAGATCCGGCAGTCGTTCTCGCAGACCCCGTTGCCCGCGTTGCATCCGTAGGGGTAGGCCGGATCCGAACAATCCATGGTGCGGCCGTCGTGATCGTTGTCCAGACCGTCGAAGCAGCTGAACTCGCCGCTGGCGCACGAGTTGATCATGCTGCCGTCCGGGAGCGTGCTCTGGGCGCAGATCCCGTTCGGCGCCGTGCAGTCGGCGTCCACGTTGCAGAGCTGCGCGCATCGCCCGCTGTCGAGCCGGGCCCCGGTCTGGACGCAGGCCAGACCCGCGGCGCCGTTGCAGGCCGCCGCCCCGTCCCGCGGATCGCAGGGCGCGCCCTGGACGTGGGGCGGCTCGATGAAGATCGAGTGGAACACGAACTCCGCCGCGCCCAGCGAGAGCACCTGGTCGCGGAGCTTGCGGACCAGATCCTCGAAGTACGCGGGCTCGCAGTCCGCCGGCCGCGGCATCAGGTTGTCGCACTTGTTGTTGCCGATGGCCGGGACCGGAGAGGCCGACATGATGTGAACGACCACGTACTTTGTGCGCGACAAGGGCCCGAGATCAGCCTGGAAAGCGTCACCGGTGATGATGCTGCGGGCCAGCGACATCGCGCTGTCGAGATCGCGCCCGCCGCCCGAGTTGCGGAGTTGGACGATCGCCTGATCGAGCATCGCCGGGTCGCGCGTGTAGCCCGAGTTGACGGTGCCGACCTGCTCGCTCACCAGCGTGGTCGCATCATCGCCATACTTGATCACGCCGAGGAAGACGTTGGCGATGGGCAGGAACTGGCTGATGGTCTGCTCGATCGCGTTGACCTGCTCGCCGCCGGCCGCCGTGTCGAACATCTGCCCGCTGCCGTCGACGATAAAGAGGATCTTCACCGGAAACTGGCGCGTCGCCGGGTTGTCGGTGCACAGCGTCGCGACCACGCCCATCTTGTCGACGAGCTGAGGCGCCTGACCGACCTTCCCGTAGAGGTTCACATCGGTACAGGCGCACAGCGCGACGAGCGCGAGGAGTCGAAGGCGCATCGCTCCCCGACTATAGCGGAGCGCCCGAGCGCAAAGGAGTGGGAGGCGGTCTTACTCGAGCGGCCGCCCGCGCGGGTCGCGGGTGGCAGAGGTCTCTGGCTATGATGGGGCCCATGCGGCTCGGCCCCTGGCTGCTCGCGCTCGCCTCGCTGTCCACGGCCTGCGCCCAGGACAACCAGGAGGGCCTGGACGCCGGCAGCGGTGACGGATCGGTCGCGCCGATCTGGGTCGTCGAGCCGGGCATCCCCACCAAGGAGGACCTGCTCTCGGTGTGGGGATACGACGCCGAGAACATCTTCGCCGTCGGCTTCAGCGGCACGGTCCTCCACTACGACGGCCTCGCCTGGAACATCGAGTCGGTGAGCGCCACGGTTCCGCTCACCTCGGTGCACGGCCTTCCGAAGGACACCGCGATGGATCCGCCGCCGCCCCTCACGGGTCCCGTGTTCGCGGTCGGATGGGACGGGACGATCCTCATGCGCGATCACGCGAGCGCCACCTGGATCGACGCCGCGCCCTCCTCCACCGTCGGCGAGGATCTGTTCGGCGTCCGCATCGGCGCCGACGACAGCGCGATCGCGGTGGGCGACGTGGGCCGCCTCATGGTCTGGGACGGCACCACCTGGGCGCCCAAACGCTTCCGTGTGCCGGGCGAGTTCACCGGATCGCTGATCGAGCCCAAGACCTCCCTCAAGGGCGTGTGGACTCGCGACGGCCGGCGCTATTACATCAGCGGCGCCGCCGGCGCGGCCTATCGATCCGACAACGGTTACGCCTCGTTCGAGAGCATCGACACCCGGGACCCCGAGCCCCTCCGCGGCATCTGGGGCATCAACTACGGCGACGTCTACGCGGTCGGCCTCTCCGGCAAGATCCTCCACTTCGATCCGAACGGCGATCCACCGTGGCGCCGCGTTCGCAACAACGGCGCCGAGGACCTCCCGAGCGTCTTCTTCTTCGGCATCGACGGCACCGGCGGCAACGACATCACGATCGTGGGCTGGCGCGGCACCGCCGTCCGCTACGCCGAGGGCGCGTGGACCATCGAGCCCACGGGCGTCGACGCCGACCTCAGGAGCGTGTGGATCGATCCCGAGACCCAGGTCGCCTACGCCGTCGGCGCCTCCGGCACGGTGATCCGCCGCGATCCGCCGCCGCCGGCGGAGACCGACGCGGGGATGTAGCGCCTCACAGCCCGTGCTTCTTGATGAGCTTATGTAAGTACTTGCGGTCCATGCGGGCCGCGCGGGCGGCGGCGCTGACGTTGCTGTGGTGCTGCTCGAGCAGCCAGGCAACGTAGGATCGCTCCCGCTCGTCGAGCCACTTCTCCTTGGAGTCGGAGAAGCTGAGCGACGGATCGAAGGGCAGATCGCTCTTCGGTCGATCCGACTTGGGCGCTCCCGGCTGGAGGCCCTGAATCTCGAGCCGCGCGCCGGGGCGGACCGCCGAGAGGAGCACGGCCCGCTCGATCGCGTTCTTGAGCTCGCGGACGTTGCCCGGCCAGTCGTGGCTGGTGAGGCGATCCATAGTGGATGCGTTGACCGCCAGCTTCGGCATGTCGCGGACGCGGGCCATCTCTTCGAGGAAGTGCTCGACCAGGATCGGGATGTCCTCAGCGCGCTCGCGGAGCGGCGGGATCCGGAGCGTGATCACCGAGAGCCGGAAGTAGAGATCCTCGCGGAAGGCGCCGCGCTCGACCTCGCGTCCCAGGTTGCGGCGCGTGGCGGCGACGACGCGCATGTCGATCGGCATGGGGGCCGAGCCGCCGATGCGGCGGACCTCGCGGGCGTCGAGGACGCGGAGCAGCTTGGGCTGCAGCTCGAGCTCCAGCTCGCCGAGCTCGTCGATGAAGGCGGTGCCCGAGTTGGCCAGCTCGAACGCGCCGGCGCGCTCGCTGTACGCGCCGGAGAAGGCGCCCTTCTCGTGACCGAAGAGCTCCGACTCCACCAGCTGGCGCTGAACGGCGCCGCAGTCGACCACCACGTACGGGCCGCTCTTGCGGAGCGAAGCCTGATGGATCGCCTTCGCGATCTGTCCCTTGCCGGTGCCCGTCTCGCCTTCGACGAGGACGGTGGCGTCGGTCTCGGCGATCCGCGCGATCATCCCGAACAGCCTGCGCATCGAAACGGATCGTCCGATCACCGGACCGAATCGATCCGAGTCCCACAGCGGGATGTCAAAGTCCTGCCGCTCCGGGATGAACGCGATCTCGACGCGGCCGGCCATCAACACGGTGCCGGCTTCGATCGGCGCCTCCTGGATCCGCGCGCCCTGCAGAAAGGTGCCGTTGGTGGAGCCGAGATCGACCAGCAGCCAGCGGTCGGCGCCCTGCCGCGTGATGCGGAGATGCCGCCGGGAGACCGTGCCGTCCGTGAGGACCAGATCGCAGTCGGACATCTTTCCGACGGTGACGACATCCCGATCGACGCTGCAGGTCTTCCCGGCATCCGGACCGTTCTTCACGGTCAGCATCAGCCGCCAAATGCTGCCCTGGCCCTGGGGTTCCGGCATTTTCGACGATGCGCATCGTACCCGGAAGATTTCGCTCCGAGAATCCGTTTGACTCTGCGCGCACGGGGGTTAGTACTCGCCGCGCCCGAAACCCAACGCGCATCATGATTTGCGCAGTTTACTGAGTATGGGAGGGTGACGTGCCGATCATCGAAGTCAAAGGCCTCACCAAGCACTACGGCAACGTAAAGGCCCTGAAGGGCATCACGTTTCAGGTGGAGAAAGGCGAGATCATCGGGCTCCTCGGCCCGAACGGCGCCGGCAAGACCACCACCATGAAGCTCCTGACCGGCTACCTCCAGCCCACGGAGGGGACGGCCGTCGTCGCCGGTCACGACGTCGTGGAGGAGACGCTGGCGGTCCGGGCCATCCTCGGCTACCTGCCCGAAAACGCGCCGCTGTACCTGGACATGGCCGTTCAGGAGTACCTGCTGATGATGGCGGATCTCCGCCGGATCCCGCAGGAGCAGCAGAAGAGTCTGCTCTCGGACGCCATCTACAGCGCCGGGATCGAAGGCAAGCTGACGCAGCAGCTCGGCTCGCTCTCCAAGGGCTATCGCCAGCGCGTCTGCCTCGCGCAGGCGATCCTGCACAAGCCCAAGGTCCTGATCCTCGACGAGCCCACCAACGGGCTCGACCCCACGCAGATCATCGAGATGCGCTCGCTGATCGAGCGCCTGGCCGAGAATGCGACGGTCATGGTCTCGACGCACATCCTCTCCGAGGTCGAGGCCACCTGCGATCGCGCCATCATCATCATGGAGGGCCAGATCAAGGCCGACGCCCGCCTCGACGAGCTCACCTCGAGCAGCGCCGCGGTGGTGTCGGTCGAGAAGACCGCCACCAACGTGGAGGCCGCCCTCTCCACCGTCGGCGGCATCCGCGGGGTCAAGCAGGAAGGCCTCCAGGACGGAGGTCATCCCGCGGAGCCAGGATGGCGAGAGCGGGAAGGGCTCGGCAACGGCTACGTCCGCTACCGCGTCACCGGCGAGAAAGACATGAACCTGTGTCCCGCCATCTACGACGTCGCGCGCCAGATGAACTGGCGCCTGGCTGAGCTCCGGCCCGAGCATCGCACACTCGAGTCGGTCTTCCGTGAGCTCGCTGAGCGAGGAGGTCTCTCGGCATGAACCACGTGCTGTCGATCGCGAAGAAAGAGCTTCGCGCCTATTTTCTCTCGCCCATCGCGTTCATCTTCCTGGGCGCGTTCCTGGCGGTGAACCTCTTCGTCTTCTTCTGGGTGGAGTCGTTCTTCAACCGCAACATCGCGGACATCCGCCCGCTGTTCTCCTGGCTGCCCATCCTGCTGGTGTTCCTGTGCTCGGCGCTGACCATGCGGCTGTGGAGCGAGGAGCAGAAGCTCGGGACCATGGAGATCCTCTTCACCTTGCCGGTGAAGACGCACGAGCTGGTCATCGGCAAGTTCCTGGCCGCCCTGGGCCTGGTCGCGGTGGCGCTGGCGCTGACCCTGTCGGTGCCGATCACCGTCTCCTTCCTGGGCGATCTCGACTGGGGCCCGGTGTTCGGCGGCTACCTGGCCGCGATGCTCCTGGCCGGCGCCTACCTGGCGATCGGCCTGACGGTCTCCGCGATGACCGAGAACCAGATCCTCGCCCTGATGGGGAGCTGCATGATCTCGGTGGTCTTCTACGTGATCGGCGCGGACTTCGTGACCTCGAACGCGCCGGGGAACGTGGGCGACATCCTCCGGGCGATGGCCACCGGATCCCACTTCGAGAGCATCCGCCGCGGCGTGATCGACGTGCGCGACCTCGCCTACTACGCCTCGATCATCGTCGCCTTCCTGGCCCTCAACACGCTCCTCCTCGAGGCCAAGGGCTGGAGCGACGGCGCCCGCACCAAGACCAAGCGCATCAATGCCGGCGCGATGGTCGCCCTGATCGCGGGCAACGCGCTCCTGATCAACGTGCTCCTCTACCCGGTCAACACGGTCCGCGCCGACATGACCTCGCGCGGTGAGTACAGCGTCTCGCCGGTCACCAAGGACCTGCTCTCCGGCCTCTCCGAGCCGCTCCTCATCCGCGGCTACTTCTCCAGCAAGACCCACCCGTTCCTCGATCCCCTGATCCCGCGGATCAAGGACATGCTCCAGGAGTACCAGGTCGTCAGCAACGGCAAGGTCACCACCGAGTTCCTCGATCCGCGGCAGGACGAGGAGATCGAGAAGGAGGCCAATCAGCTCTACGGCATCAAGAGCTTCCCGTTCCGCATCTCCGACCGGCACGACGACTCGGTCGTCAACGCCTACTTCAGCATCCTGGTGAAGTACGGCGACCAGTTCGAGGTCCTGAACTTCTCGGATCTGATCGAGGTCAAGGTCACCGGTCTCCAGAACGTGGAGGTCAAGCTGCGGAACCTCGAGTACGACCTCACGCGCGCCGTGAAGAAGGTCGCCTACGGGTTCCAGACCCTCGACGCCGTCTTCGCCGATCTCGAGAAGCCGGCCAGCGTCCAGGCCTTCGTCACCGCGGATACGCTTCCGCAGAACTTCAAGACCGTCCCCGACAACATGAAGAAGGTCTTCGAGGAGCTGAAGACCCAGTCGAACGGCAAGTTCACCTACGAGGTGATCGATCCGACGAAGGAGGGCGCCTCCGAGACGAAGCAGAGCCTCTACCAGAAGTACGGGCTCAAGCCCTTCGCCACCTCCCTGTTCGCGCAGGAGAGCTTCTACCTCCACATCCTCTTGAAGGTCGGCGACAAGGTCGAGCAGGTCGTCCCCGGGGAGTCGATGAGCGAGGCCGACATCAAGAAGGAGGTCGTCGCCGCCCTGAAGCGCGGGGCCCCCGGCTTCCTCAAGACCATCGGCATCGCCAAGCCCGAGAGCGACCAGCCCGATCTGCCGCCGCAGCTGGCGGCGCAGCGTCCGCCCCAGCCGCCGGACCTGACCAAGATGCTCACGCAGCAGCTCGGCGAGACCTACGAGGTCAAGCCGGTGAAGCTGGACGACGGCCACGTCCCCGGCGACATCGACGTCCTCCTGGTCTTCGCACCGGTCGACTACGACCAAAAGAAGCAGTTCGCGATCGACCAGTTCCTCATGCGCGGCGGCACCGTCCTGGTGCTGGCGGGCCGCTACGAGATCGATCCGCACGCCAGCCAGATGGGCGGGGTCGAGATGAAGAAGGTGAAGACGGGCCTCGAGGATCTGCTGGCCGCCTACGGCGTCGAGATCAAGGACGAGCTGGTCCTCGATCCGCAGAACGAGCCCTTCCCCATCCCGGTCACGCGCAACCTGGGCGGCCTCAAGCTCCGAGAGATGCAGCTGATCGACTATCCCTACTTCGTCGACGTCCGGCCCAACAACATGGACAAGGAGAACCCGGTCCTGGCCGGCCTCTCCGAGGTCACCATGCAGTGGGCCTCGCCGATCGCGGTGACCACACCGGCGGCGCCCAAGACCGAGGCCAAGAAGGACGGCGACAAGGCCGAGCCCGAGGCCACCCCGCCCAGCAAGCGCGACGTGGCGGTGCTCCTCAAGTCGTCCGAAAAGTCGTGGACCCAGACGGAGACCAGCGTGCAGCCGGACTTCGACAAGTGGCCCAAGGTCGGCTTCGGCACCGACGGCAACCGCAAGCAGTACGACCTGGCGGTCGCGATCTCGGGCTCGTTCTCCTCGGCCTACGCCGGGAAGAAGGATCCGACGGTCACCGGCGAGGGCGGACACATTCTGGTCCGCTCGCCCGACACCGCGCGCCTGGTGGTGGTCGGCAGCTCGTCGTTCGTGAACGACATGGTGCTGAGCATCTCGCGCCAGACCGGGAGCGACCGGTTCACCAACAACCTCCAGCTCGTCCAGAACCTGGTCGACTGGGGCGTCGAGGACGTGGACCTGCTCTCGATCCGATCCCGCGGGACCTACGCACGGACGTTGCTCCCGGTGGATGCGCGGCGGCTGGGCGGCTCCGACAACGCGTATGAGCTCGCGAACTACGGGTTCGTGGTCATCGCGCTGGCGGCCATCGCCCTGCTGACGTTCGGGCGCAGGAAGCGGATGACGCCGATCGACCTCGATCCGGCGAAGAAGCGCCCGGCCAACCGGCCGAACCTCAACGAGGGCGCGACGGAGGTCAGCTAGCGATGAACAAGACGAACACGATCCTGGCCGGCGCGCTGGTCCTCCAGGCGCTGATCATCATGGGCATGCGGCTGGGCGGCGATCAGCACGTGGTCGCCCAGTCGGTCGCGCTCCTCGACAACTACGATGCGGACAAGGTGACCAAGATCCACATCGACGGCGCCACCAAGGAGAAGGACGGGCCGCCGCCCGAGTCGGTCACCCTGGAGAAGAACGGCTCCACCTGGGGCATCTCGACCGCCGACAACTTCCCCGCCGATCAGGAGAAGGTCTCCGAGTTCCTGAAGAAGCTGGCGAAGATGAACTACCGGAACCGCGTGGTGACGTCGTCGAAGTACCACGACAAGCTCGAGGTCGCGGCCGACAAGTACCAGCGCAAGGTCACCATCACCCAGGACGGCAAGGACCGCGTCTTCTATGTGGGCACCTCGCCCAGCTTCAAGGCGCTGCACGTGCGGCTCGACGGCAGCGACGACGTCCTCCTCGCCAACGAGGTCTCGTCGAGCGACTTCTCCGAGCGGGCGTGGGGCTGGGTTGATCGCGCCTATGTCAAGCACGACGCCAAGGACGTCTGGGCGCTCACCATCACGAACGAGAAGGGCGACATTCAGATCGAGAAGAATCCGCAGGACTCGAGCTGGCTGGCCGCCGGCATCACCGGTCCGCTCAAGAAGACGGTCGTCGACGATCTGGTGCGCAAGGCGGGCCAGATGAACCTCGAGGAGCCGATCGGCAAGGCGGTCAAGCCCGAGTACGAGCTGGGCAAGCTGGCGACGATCACGCTGGTCACCGGGACCTCCACCATCGCGGGCGCACCGCCGCCGAAGACCGATACCACCACCATCCAGATCGGCAAGAAGCTCGAGAAGGAGAACCGGTACTACGTGAAGGCGTCGACGTCGGACTACGTGGTGGAGGTCGCCGGCTGGGCAATCGATCCGCTGGTGCAGAAGACGAAGGCGGACCTCGTCGAGCCTCCGAAGAAGGACGACGAGAAGAAGAAGTAACGAACGGCCTCAGCCGAACAGCTCGGGCCCTGCGTAACGCGCGGCCGGCCCGAGCTGCTCCTCGATCCTCAACAGCTGGTTGTACTTCGCCATCCGGTCCGACCGGGAGGCCGAGCCCGTCTTGATCTGCCCGGCGCCGGTGGCCACCACCAGATCCGCGATCGTGCTGTCCTCGGTCTCCCCCGAGCGGTGGCTCACGATCAGCCCGTAGCGGTGCGCCCGCCCCAGGTCCATCGCCGCCAGCGTCTCCGTGAGCGTCCCGATCTGGTTGACCTTGATCAGGATGGCGTTCGCCACCTTCTCCCGGATGCCGCGCTCCAGCCGCGAGACGTTGGTGACGAACAGATCGTCGCCCACCAGCTGGCAGGACTTGCCGAGCCTCTCGGTCAGCTTCCGCCAGCCGGCCCAGTCGTCCTCGGCGAGCCCATCCTCGATGGAGATGATCGGGAACTTCGACGCCAGCTCCGCGAGCGCGTCAATCATCTGGTCCGAGGTGAGCGACTTCCCCTCCATGGTGTACTTGCCGTTGTCGTAGAACTCGTTGGCGGCCACGTCGAGCGCCAGCGCAATCTGCTCACCCGGCTTGTACCCGGCGGCCTCGATCGCACGGATCAGGAGCTCGAGCGCCTCCTTGTTCGAGCCGAGGTTCGGCGCGAAGCCGCCCTCGTCCCCGACATTGGTGTTGAGCTTCTTCTCGTGGAGGATCTTCTTGAGGTGGTGGAACGTCTCCACGCCCCACCGGAGGGCGTCGCTGAACGTGTCGGCGCCCCTCGGCACCAGCATGAACTCCTGCACGTCGAGCGCGTTGTCCGCGTGCTGGCCGCCGTTGATCACGTTCATCAACGGGACCGGTAAGAGCCGCGCATTGACGCCGCCGAGGTACCGGTACAGCGGGAGATCATAGGCGTTGGCCGCCGCGCGCGCGACGGCGAGCGAGACGCCGAGGATGGCGTTGGCGCCGAGCTTGCTCTTGTTCTCGGTGCCGTCGAGCGACAGGAGCGTCGCGTCGATGTCGTAGGGATCGGAGGCGTCATAGCCGAGCAGCGCGGGCGCGATGACGTCGTTCACCGCGGCGACGGCCTTCTGGACGCCCTTGCCGAGGTAGCGGCTCTTGTCGCCATCCCGGAGCTCGTGGGCCTCGTGGGCCCCGGTCGAGGCTCCGGAGGGCACGGCCGCTCGGCTCTCGGCGCCGCCGGACAGCGCGACCTCCACCTCGACGGTCGGGTTGCCGCGGCTGTCGAGGATCTCACGGGCGTGGATGTACGTGATGTCGAGCATCGGCGTTGCTATTGGATCGATTGATCCGCCAGTCAACACCGGCCCTCCGAAGTGCTATGGCCGCAGAATGACGATCCTCGCCGGAAGAGTGGCGCTGGTGACGGGAGCCGGCTCGGGGATCGGCCGCGAGCACGCCCTCCAGCTGGCCCAGGCGGGCGCGCACGTGGTGGTCAACGACCTCGGGGGCGCCCGCGATGGTTCGGGGCGTTCGAACGTGGCCGACGCCGTGGTCGAGGAGATCGCCGCCGCCGGTGGCAAGGCCGTCCCGAGCTACGACTCGGTCGCCACCCTCGAGGGCGCGCAGCGCATGGTGTGGACCGCGATGAACCGCTTCGGCCGCCTCGACATCGTCGTCAACAACGCCGGCATCCTGCGCGACAAGACGTTGCTCAATCTCAGCGAGGAGGACTTCGAAGCCGTGGTCGACGTGCACCTCAAGGGCACGTTCCTGGTGACGCAGTCGGCGGCGCGACAGATGAAGGTGCAAGGTCAGGGCGGTCGCATCATCAACACCAGCTCGGTGTCAGGCCTGATCGGCAACTTCGGCCAGACCAACTACGCCGCGGCCAAGGCCGGCATCTACGGCATGACGCGGGTGTGGTCAATCGAGCTCGCCAAGATCGGGGTGACCGTCAACGCCGTGGCGCCGGTGGCGCTGACCCGGATGACCGAGGACCTTCCGATCATGCAGCACCGGGCGGCCGAGGAGATCGGCCCGCACCACATCGCCCCGCTCGTCGTCTTCCTCGCCTCCGACCTGGCGAAGGACATCACCGGCCGCGTCTTCGGCGTCGAGGGTACCCGGCTGTTCGAGTACGGAATGGCGACCTCTCGGGGGGTCGAACGGGACGCGCCGTGGACGCCTGAAGAGAATCGGAGCGCGCCTCGGCGACATTGCGCTCGAGCAGACGAGCCCCGCTCGGGACCGCAACCGCTAGGTCGGTGAGGCCAGAGAGTCGTTAGAGGTCAATCCGGATCGGGCCCCGCTGCTGCTCCTCCTCCTCTTCGTCTTTGGTCTCAGGGGACTCGTGTTCCGGCGCCTCATGAGGGATCTCGATGCGGAGGCGGGGACGAGCGGCCTCATCACGCCGGCGCTCCTCCTCCTGCTTCTTGATCTCCTCGATGATGTACGCGTCGAGCACGTCTGATTCATGTTCGGTCCGGGGCAGGACCAACGCAAGTTTGGGGATAACCCATAGGTAGCTCAACCGCCGATTTCGAGGTCTCTCTTACCTTGGAAGCTGTGGGTCGCCTCGATCATTCGGACGGTCGAAGTCTGACTGCGCACCACGATCGAGTGCGTCTTTGCGCTTCCTCGTGAGAAGCGAACACCTCGCAGGAAGTCGCCGTCGGTGACCGCGGTGGCCGCGAAGACGACGTCCCCACTCGCAAGCTCGTCCGCCCGGTACACGCGATCGATGTCGGTGATCCCGGCGCGCCGGATGCGCTCCACTTCCTCCTGATTGCGAGGCCGAAACTGGCAGAGCATGTCGCCACCGATACACCGCAGTGCGGCCGCCGCGATCACGCCCTCGGGCGCGCCGCCGGTACCGATGAGCATGTCGACCGCCGTGGCCTCGAGGCAGGTGGAGATGGCCGCAGGGAGGTCACCGTCGCTGATGAGCTTGATGCGCGCCCCCGACTCCCGCACCTCGCGGATGAGCCCCTCGTGGCGGGGTCGATCCAGAATGACGACGGTCAGGTCCTCCACATACACGCCCTTGGCGTCGGCCACCGACTGAAGGTTCCAGTGCGGGGTACGGGAGAGATCGATCGCGCCCTTCCCCGCCGGACCGACCGCGATCTTGTACATGTACGTGTCCGGCGTAGGGAGGAACTTGCCATCCCGCGCCACCGCCAGGACCGACATCGCGTTGGCGCCACCGCGGGCACACAGGTTGGTCCCCTCGAGCGGATCCACCGCGAGATCGACCGCCGGGTCGTGCTCGTGACACCGGCCGACGTTCTCCCCGACGAAGAGCTCCGGCACCTCGTCGCGCTCGCCTTCGCCGATGATGATCCGGCCGCGGATCTCGATCCCGTTGAGCGCGCGCCGCATCGCGCGAACAGCTGCCTGATGTGAGGCCGGCAGGTCGCCCCGCCCCATCGTTCGCGCTCCTGCCAACGCAGCCGCTTCGGTCACGCGTACGGCATCGAGCGCCAGATTTCGATCCATCAACCTTACCGCTTCCCCTCGCTTCCGAGCTTCGTCAGGAACTCCTGAGGAAGTCGAACAACCCGTCCGTCGACACCAAGGCAAGCATGTCTGGTCTCGCCGGTTGCAATCAAGCTTTCATCGGAAACGAGCGTGAGGCGGTAGGTCATTCGCACCGTGCTGAATCGGACCTCCGACAACGTGGTCTCGAGCACGAGCTCGTCGTCATAGCGCGCCGGGGCGTGGTAGCGCGCCGATGCGCTCACCACCGGCAGAGCAAATCCACTCTTCTCGAATTCCTTGTACGGGAAGCCGGCCGCCCGGAGGAACTCGCTCCGGCCCGCCTCGAAGTAGCGAAAGTAGTTCGCGTAATACACGACGCCCATCTGATCGGTGTCGCCGAAATCGGGCGGAACGTGTGCCGGTGGGTCAACATCAGGCCTCTCCGCGCTCGCCGGCCTCGATGCGCATCGACGCTGTGGGCGCCCGGGTCGTGTCGAAGGCGTCGATGCGCGCCACCGCCGCACGGATCGCTGCCCGGGAGGCGGCATGTGTTATCACGACCACGCGCACCGGTGGTTCCCCGGTCGCCTCCTGCTCCACCACCCGCAGCGACACACCCTGCTCTCCGAGCGCTCCGGCGATACGCGCGAGCACACCCGGTGAGTCGGCCACCGTGAAGCGCAGGTAGAAGGGCGCCTCGATCAAGCCGGTGTCGTACAGGCGCACCGGCCGCAGCGCGGTGTCGAAGGCGGCCAGCAACGGCACGCGACCCGTCGACCCGAGCAGGATGTTCCGCGCCAGGTCGATGATGTCGGCGACCACCGCCGAGCCGGTCGGGAGCTCGCCCGCACCTTTGCCGATCAGCACGCTGGTCCCGAGCGCGTCCGACTCGAGCTGGATCCCGTTGAGCGCGCCGTTGACGTTCGCCAGCATCGTGCGCCGGGGAAGCCAGGCCGGATAGACCTGCGCCGAGATCTCCTCACCGCGGCGCGTCGCCACCGCCAGCAGCTTGATCGCGTAGCCGTGACGCCGCGCCACTTCGAAGTCACCGGGCTCGAGGCCGCGGATGCCCTCGACCTCCACGTCGCTCGCCGTGACGCGCGCGCAGAACCCCAGCGCCGACAGGATGGCGAGCTTCTGCGCGGCGTCGTGGCCGTCGATGTCGGCCGTCGGATCGGCCTCGGCGTAGCCGAGGTCCTGCGCGCTCTTCAGCGTGGCCGCGAAGTCGGCGCCCTCCTCCGCCATCGCCGTCAGGATGAAGTTGGTGGTCCCGTTGAGGATGCCGGCGATCTTCTGGACGCGCTCCGAGGCCAACGCCTCCCGCAGCGTGCGGATGATCGGAATGCCTCCGCCGACCGCGGCCTCGTAGAATACGTCGACCCCGTTCTTCTGCGCGGCGCCGAACACCTCGTCTCCACAGATCGCGAGCAGCGCCTTGTTCGCGGTGACCACGTGCTTCTTGCGATCGATGGCGCCGAGGACGAAGCGCTTGGCGTCGGTGATCCCTCCGACCAGCTCCACCACGATCGAGACCTCGGGATCGTCGAGGACGTCCTCCACCCTCGAGGTCAGCAGCGCGGCCGGCACCTCGATGGCCCGCTCCTTCGACGGATCCTGCACCAGGACCCGCTTCACCTCGATCCGGGCACCCAGCCGCGCTTCGATGTCCCGCGCGTTCTCGCGAAGAATGCGAACGGCGCCCGTCCCCACAGTGCCGAGGCCGAGCAACCCGACGGAGATGGTCTGCATGCTGCGGCGTAACGGTCGCGCGCGCCTGCGTCAATTTCGACGAGGCACGGGTTGGCAGGGCCCGCCCACGCCGGCACGCTGCCGTGCGATGGCGATCGAACAATCGGCGCTGATCCAGGCCCACCAAGCGGCGTTGCTCGCGACGATCGAGGGCTACGGCCGGACCAAGCTCCCCGAGCCCATCCGACAGGCGTTCCTCCGGGTACCCCGGCACCTCTTCCTCGAGCGCTACCGCGAGTACGGCAACCCCGAGTGGCAGAACGTCGAGGAGGCGTCGCTCTGGAAGCACCTCCCGGTCCTCTATCGGGACGGCGGCGTGGGCATCTACGGCGAGGACGACGACGACGTGGTGGCGACCATCTCCCATCCCTGGCTCGTGCTCCGCATGCTCGACGAGCTCGCGATCGCCCCGGGCATGCGGGTCCTCGAGATCGGCACCGGTAGCGGCTGGAACGCCGGCCTCCTGGGCGCGCTGGTGGGGCCGGCGGGCGCCGTCGACACCGTCGAGATCATCCCCGAGCTGGTCCCGCGGGCGGAGCGCGCGCTGGCTCGCGCCGGGATCACGAACGTCCGCGTGCTCCTCGGCGATGCAGCCGAGCTGAAGGCCGCCGCCCGCTACGATCGGGTCGTCTTCACCGCCGCGTCGTACGACATCCCCCGCGTCGTTCACGAGGTGCTCGAAGAGGGCGGCATCCTCGAGCATGTCCTCAAGTGCCAGGGCGGCGGCTCCGTCCTCCTGTTGCTGCGCAAGCGAGGCCGCTCGCTCGTGTCCAGGTCGGCGCACCCGTGCGAGTTTGTTCCGCTCACGGGACGCGATCGCCTGAGACAGCTCGACGCCCGGGCCCTGGAGGCCTTCGAGCCCTGGAGCCGCGTCCGCGGGCGGACGCTGCGCCAGCGGCCCTTCTGGCTCGGTGATCGGGACCCGATGAGGTTCGTCTCGAAGACGTTCGCGCTGCGCACGTACCTCGCGGTCGTCGAGCCGCAGATGCGCTGGTTCAACGGCGCCTTCGGTCTTTGGGACGAGGAAGGCGATTCGCTCGCGCTGGTAGAGGACGGCCGCGTCGCCGTCTACGGAGGCGCGACCGCGGGCGACCGACTGGAGGCGCACCTGGATCGCTGGTCCGCCCTCGGGATGCCTTCGATGCTGACGATGCCGCTGCGCGCGCAGCCCGCCGATCCGACGTTTCGACCGGGGCCCCGGGAGGCGGTGGTGTCGCGGCCCTCGACCGACTTCGTCTGGCGGCTCGACTGATCGAGGAACGGTTTCGCTCCGGCTTTCGCTGGCCCGCTGGACGCGAGACCGATCTCCGGACGAGCATCGCGCGACCGTGATGAGGAATCGTGCCCAGCTCCTGGACTTCGTGGTGCGACCGCTCCGGTTCGCCCGCGGGCGCGACTTCGAGAACCTTCGCGCCCTGCGCGATCTGGAGAGGTCCCTCGCGCGGGCCACCGAGAAGGCGCAAGCCGAGTCGGACGACCCCGTGTTCGGCCGCATCGCGGCGCTCGCCATCGGGATCGACGCGCTCCCGTTCGAGGCCCGAAGGACGCGCGTCGAGGAGATCCTGCAGCTGGCCGACGCCGCGCCTCCTGCGCCGGCGCGGGCGACCCCGGTGGTGCGCGGGCGGGTCGCCATGGCCAAAGCCACCCCCGCGACCCTCCTGGCGCAGGTGGTCGGCGTGGGGCCGAAGACCGCCGAGCGCTACGCGGACAAGGGGATGGTCACCGTCGAGGACGCCCTCCTCTTCCTCCCGCGACGCTTCGAGGATCGATCGACGATCCGGCTGATCTCGGACCTGCGCGACGGCGAGACGGCCACGGTCCGCGGCAACGTCCTTTCGCTCACCGTCCGGCCCACCGGCCGCGGCAAGCGCGTGTTCGAGCTGGTCGTCGCCGACGGCACCGGCAGGCTCTCCTGCAAGTGGTTCCGCTTCAAGCAGTCCGCCATGGAGAGCAAGCACCGCCGCGGGCAGCAGGTGATGGTCTCCGGCAAGGTCAGCTTCTGGGGCCTGTCGTGTCAGATGGTGCATCCCGACGTCGAGGTGCTCGACGACAACGCCGAGGCCGAGGCGCCCGGCGTCCTGCCCGTCTACGGCGAGATCGCGGGCGTGGCGCCGAAGAAGGTGCGATCGATCCAGCAGGGGCTGGCGCGGGCGGCGGCGCCCGCGCTCGAGGAGTACCTCCCCGAGGAGATGCGGGCGCGGCTCTTGCTGCGCGATCTGACGACCGCCGTCGCGCGGATGCACCTGCCCGAGGAGGACACCTACGAGCGCGACCGGGTGGAGGTGCACCGGCGGCTGGCCTTCGACGAGCTGTTCTTTCTGCAAGTCGCGTTGACCCGCTCCCGCGGCGCCCGGGAGGCGGAGCCGGGCATCGCGCACCCCCTCGAGGGCCCCTGGCGGGCGCTGGCGGAGCGGCTGTTTCCCTTCGCGATGACCGCGGCCCAGACGCGCGTCATCGACGAGATCGTGGGCGAGATGAGCTCGCCGCACCCGATGAACCGGCTGCTCCAGGGCGACGTGGGATCGGGCAAGACGGCGGTGGCGATGCTGGCCGCTGCAATCGTTCGCCGGGGCAAGCGGCAGTCCGCGCTGCTGGCGCCGACCGAGATCCTCGCGGAGCAGCACCAGCACACCGCCCAGAGGTTCCTCGAGCCGAACAATGTCCGCTGTGCCCTGCTCACCGGCTCCACGCGCGCCGCGCTGCGACGCGAGATCCTGGGCGGGGTGAAGAACGGGACGATCGACCTCCTGATCGGCACCCACGCGATCCTCGAGCCCGAGGTCGAGTTCGCCGAGCTCGGCCTGGTGGTGGTGGACGAGCAGCACCGGTTCGGTGTGGAGCAACGCGGTGTGCTGCGGGCCAAGGCGCACGATCGCACGCCCGACGTGCTGGTCATGACCGCGACCCCGATCCCCCGCACCCTGGCGCTGACGGTCTACGGCGATCTCCGCGTGTCCGTGCTGGACGAGCTCCCGCCCGGCCGCACGCCCACCGAAACGCGGCTGTTCAAGAAGAGCGAGCGTCCGAAGGCCTGGGATCTGATCGCAGGACAGCTTGCGGAGGGACGCCAGGCCTACGTGGTCTACCCGCTGGTGGAGGTCTCCGAGACGCTGGACCTGGAGGCGGCCACCGAGGCGGTCGAGGAGCTGGCCGCACGCTTCGCCCCCCGGCGGGTGGCGCTGCTCCACGGACGCATGCGCGCCGACGACAAGCAGGAGACGATGCGCGGCTTCGTGGCCGGCGAGGTCTCCGTGCTGGTCTCGACCACGGTCGTCGAGGTGGGCGTCGACGTGGCCAACGCCACCGTGATGGCCGTGGTGAACGCAGAGCGGTTCGGGCTCTCGCAGCTCCACCAGCTGCGGGGCCGCGTCGGCCGAGGGGCGCACCGCGGGCTCTGCCTCTTGATCTCGGGGAGCGGCGACCAGGAGGCCCGGGCCCGCCTCGCCGTGCTCGCCTCCACGACCGACGGCTTCGTCGTGGCCGAGAAGGATCTCGAGCTCCGCGGCCCGGGCGAGGTCCTCGGCACCCGCCAGCACGGCCTCCCCGAGCTGGTCGTCGCGGACCTGGTGCGCGACGCGCGGATCCTGGAGGCGGCCCGCGCGGAGGCCGAGCGGATCCTCGGCGCCGACCCCGACCTCCTCCGACACGCGCGCCTCGCCGAGGAGCTCGAGCGCCGCTACGGCGGTCGGTTCGGTCTGGCGCAGATCGGCTGAAGACCGTACGCTCCACGCGATGCGTACGTGCCCGGTGTGCCGCCAGCCGGCATTCGACGGCGGCCGCTGCGCCGCCTGCGGCCATGAGGACGTCCCGATCTTGGAGCTCGACCTCGACGCAATCGTCGACGAGCCCGAGCCCCTCTCCCTCGACGCCCTCACCCCCCTCGAGCCCGAGCCCCAGCGCGGCGCCCTCACCCCGCTCCCGCTCGACGCCCTCGTCGAGGTCGAGGAGATCGAGCTCGAGGACGCCCGCGCCAACGACGACCCCATCCCCCTCATCGAGGGCTTCGAGGCCACCGACATCGAGCCCCGCGCCCCGCGCAGCAAGAAGGGGCAGACGGCGCGCGCGAAGGAGACTACCCCGTTCGTGCATTCGGTCTGTCCCCAGTGCCAGGCCCCGGTGGCCCAGCCGAACCCGCCCTTCTGCGAGGCCTGCGGCTGCAAGCTGGTGTCGAAGCGCCGCGCGGTGGAGCCCGCCGTGGAGGACGCCAAGCACTGCGGCGAGTGTGGGACGAGGAACGGGCCGGACCGGAGCACGTGCCGCAACTGCGGGGCACGGCTGAAGTCGGCAGACTAGGCTCGGTCGTGGGGGGCGGATCAGGATCCGTGATCCGTGGAACACTTCACGAAGACCGCGCGATCCGTGCACCGCGCTCCGCGTTTCGTGTCCGTGTGGAGTAACCGTGCGTGCGCGGAGCCTCAGTGAAAGTCGACGCCCAGGATCTCGTACTCGTGGTCGCCCTTCTTCGGCAGCTTGAGCGTGATGATCTCCCCCGATCGCTGCCCGATCAACGCCCGGGCGAGGGGCGCCTTGACCGAGATCTTGCCGACCTTCAGGTCCGCCTCGTCGTCGCCGACGATCTGATACGTGACCTCGTCATCCGTCGCGCAGTCGAGCAGCTTCACGGTGGCGCCGAAGACCACCTTGTCGCCGGACAGGGTCTTCGGGTCGATCACCTCGGCCAGCGCGATCTTGGACTCGAGCTCCTTGATGCGTCCCTCGATGAACGACTGCTTCTCCTTGGCGGCGTGGTACTCGGCGTTCTCGGAGAGGTCGCCGTGGGCGCGGGCCTCCTCGATGGCTTTCGAGTTCTCCGGCCGTTCTACCGATTTCAGCCGCTTCAGCTCCTCCTTGAGGAGCTGGTAGCCGACGGCGGTCATCGGTTCTCGATCGGAAGCCATGCGGAAAGTCTAGGCGATGAGGGGCGCGATGACGAGGGCAACCACGCTCATGAGCTTGATGAGAATGTTGAGCGACGGGCCGGCGGTGTCCTTGAAGGGGTCGCCGACGGTGTCACCGGTGACGGCGGCCTTGTGCTTCTCCGAGCCCTTGCCGGTGTTCTTGGCGGCGTCCTTCGGCTCGTCCTCGATCTGCTTCTTCGCGTTGTCCCAGGCGCCGCCAGCGTTCGACATGAAGATCGCCATGCACACGCCCGACACAGTGACGCCGGCGAGCGTGCCCGCCAGGGCGTTCTTGTCGATGAACCCGATCACCACCGGGAGCACGACGGCCATGCCGCCCGGGAGGATCATGCGGCGGAGCGCGGCCTGGGTGGAGATGTCGACGCAGCGGGCGTAGTCGGCGCGGCCGGTGCCCTCCATCAGCCCCGGGATCTCGCGGAACTGGCGGCGCACCTCCTTGATCATGTCGTTGGCGGCGCGGCCCACGGCGCGCATCGCCATCGAGGAGAAGAGGAACGGCAGCATGGCGCCGAAGAACAGCCCGGCCATGGTGATCGGGTTGCTGACGTCGATGGCGCCGATCCCGGCCGTGGTCCGGAAGGCCGAGAAGAGCGCCAGGGCGGTGAGCGCCGCGGAGCCGATCGCGAAGCCCTTGCCGATGGCGGCGGTGGTGTTGCCGACGGCGTCGAGGGTGTCGGTCTTGGCCCGGACCTCGGGCGGCAGGCCGCTCATCTCGGCGATGCCGCCGGCGTTGTCGGCGATGGGCCCGTACGCGTCGACCGCCAGCTGGATGCCGGTGGTGGAGAGCATGCCGAGGGCCGCCATCGCGATCCCGTAGAGGCCGCAGGCCTTGTAGGCGCCGACGGTGGCGAACGCGATCAGGATGATCGGGACCATCGTCGACTCCATGCCCACCGCGAGGCCTGAGATGATGTTGGTGGCCGGGCCGGTCTCCGAGTCGGTGACGATGCGTCCGACCGGGCCCTTGCCCTTGGCGCAGTAGTACTCCGTGATCATCCCGACCAGGATGCCGGCCGCCAGGCCCGCGACGGTGGCGATGAAGACGCGCATCGCGGTGATCTCGCCGTCCCCCGTCTGGATCGAGTTCGGGAGGACGTAGTTGGAGACGAAGTACGTCGCCACCACCATCACGCCGCCAGCGGCGAACGTGCCGGTGTTGAGCGCGACCTGCGGGTTGCCGCCTTCCTTGGTGCGGACCAGGAACGTGCCGCCGATGGAGACCACGATCCCGACCGCCGCCAGGATGAGCGGCAGCATCACCGCCTCCATCGAGTTGTACGACGCGGCGATGACCATCGACCCGATGATCGCGCCGACGTAGGACTCGAAGAGGTCGGCGCCCATGCCGGCGACGTCGCCGACGTTGTCCCCGACGTTGTCGGCGATGGTGGCCGGGTTCCGCGGATCGTCCTCCGGGATGTTCTGCTCGATCTTGCCCACCAGGTCGGCGCCGACGTCGGCCGCCTTCGTGTAGATGCCGCCGCCGACCCGCGCGAACAGCGCGATGGACGAGGCCCCCAGCGAGAAGCCCGAGGCGACCGCCAGGGTCCGGGACAGGTCGATCCCGCCCGACGCCAGCGTGAAGACCTGGCCCTCGAAGAGCCCGATGAACATGGTGCCCAGCCCGACCAGGGCCAGCCCGACTACGCACATCCCCATGACGGCGCCGCCGCGGAACGCGATGGCCAGCGCCTGCACCAGGCCGTGGCGCGCCGAGGCGGTGGTCCGCACGTTGGCCGCGGTGGCGACGCGCATCCCAAAGTAGCCGGAGAGCGCCGAGCAGAACGCGCCCAGCGCGAAGGCCCCGGCCACCAGCGGCGACGAGGCCGTGCTGCTCGCGTTGGCGATCCCGAGGAGCACGGCCACGGCGATCACGAACAGGACCAAGATCTTGTATTCGCGCCGGAGGAACGCCATGGCGCCCTCGCGGATGGCGGTGGCGATGTCCTTCATCCGATCCGTGCCCGCGTCCTGCCGATTGATCCATCGGGAGGAGACGAAGGCGTAGATGAGGGCGAGAATTCCGGCGCCGGGGACGGTGAGAGCCAGTGTTTCGGGATTCATTCGCTGGGTGCCGGATATCCCGGCTCGGCATCGAATGGTCAAGCCAAAGTAGCGCGATCAGCGGCGCTCGTTTAGCCTCGCGGGATGCGGCGGCGGGTGTGGTTCGCAGCGGCGGCGCTCCTCCAAGGATGTCCGGAGCGTCCCCTCGCCGGCGCCGAGGCGCTCGAGCAGAAGGGTGAGCTGGCGGCCGCCGCGCAGCAGTACGTGCGGATCGCCAAGGCCGATCCCGCCAATCTGGCGGCCTGGGATCGCGCGATCCAGATCCAGTGCCGCACGCGGATCGATGTCGGCGCGTGCATGGGTGTGCTCGAGCTCGAGCTCGATCTGATCGGATCGCTCGAGCGTCACCGCGACGCGCTGGCGGAGGTCCTGGAGCGCCGGGCCCGGGCCCGCCTCGACCAGGGGATGGCGGAGGCCGCGCTCGAGGACCTGACCCGGGCCCAGCGCGCCGCCCCCCTCCGCGCCAGCGTCCAGGTCGCCCAGGCGAAGGCGCTGGCGAGCCTGGGCCGGGCTGCGGAGGCGCGCAGGGTGCTTCTCGCCGCCCGACAGCTCGATCCCGGCAACGCGGAGGCCAACGCCCTGTTCGCGGATCTCCCTGCCGACCCCGAGGAAGAGTTCGGGGGCGGCAACGCCGCGCTTGATCCTCCCGCGACGCATCGCTAACTGAGCCCCATGGCTCGAAAGAAGTCTGCCCCCAAGAAAGCGGCGAAGAAGGCCGCCCAGAAGAAGGCCGCCCAGAAGAAGGCGACCAAGAAGACCGCCCAGAAGAAGGCGACCAAGAAGACCGCCAAGAAGAAGGCGACCAAGAAGAGCGCCAAGAAGAAGGCGGCCAAGAAGAGCGCCGCCAAGAAGAGCGCCGCCAAGAAGAGCGCCGCCAAGAAGAGCGCCGCCAAGAAGACGGCGAAGAAGAGCCCCGCCCAGAAGAAGACCGCGAAGAAGGCCGCCCCGAAGCCCGCCGCCAGCAGCCTGCCGGCCGCCGCGTCGCCGAAGCCCGGCACGCGCGCGCCGAACTTCGTCCTGCCGGCCGACGATGGGAGCGAGGTCTCGCTGTCGTCGCTCCAGGGCAAGAAGGTCGTCCTCTACTTCTATCCGAAGGACGACACGCCCGGATGCACCACCGAGGCCTGCGGCTTCCGCGATCTCCACCAGGAGTTCGAGAAGCGGGGCGCCGTGGTCCTGGGCGTCAGCAAGGACTCGGTCAAGAAGCACGACAGCTTCAAGAAGAAGTACGACCTCCCCTTCAAGCTCCTCTCCGACGAGAGCGCCGAGGTGATCTCGGCCTACGGGAGCTGGGGCCAGAAGAAGTTCATGGGCCGCACCTTCGACGGGATCCTGCGGACCACCGTGCTGATCGATCCGGAGGGCAAGATCGCGAAGGTCTACCCGAAGGTCGCGGTCGCCGAGCACCCGGACGAGGTGCTCAAAGACCTCGAAGCGATGTGATGGCCGAGCCGGGCAAGCTCTTCATCGCCGGCATGCGCGTGGTGCCGAAGAAGCCGCTGTCGAAGGCCGTCCGGCGCCTGGCGGCGGTGCGATCGAAGATGGCGGTCCGGCGCTTCGCGGCCCGCTATCAGGTCGCGATCGAGGACGCCGAGAAGCCCCTCGACGACTACGAGTCGATCCTGGCGTTCTTCACCCGGCGCCTCAAGCCGGGCCTCCGTCCCGTGGATCCGGATCCGTCCGTCCTGGTCTCGCCCGTCGACGGCGCGTTCCTGGCGGGCGGTCCGGTCGGCGCCGGCCGCCTCTATCAGGCCAAGGGTCGCGACTTCACGCTCAACGCCCTCCTCGCCGACGACACCGCCGAGAAGCGCTTCGAGGGCGGCACCTACGCGACGCTCTACCTGGCACCAAAGGACTATCACCGGATCCACACGCCCGCCGCCGGCCGCATCAGCGGCTACACGTACGTGCCCGGCCAGCTCTTCCCGGTGAACGCCGCCGCCGTGGCCCACGTCGACGCCCTCTTCGCGAAGAACGAGCGGCTCATCACCCACCTGGAGACCGAGGCGTTCGGACGCGTCGAGGTGGTGAAGGTCGGCGCCACCTGCGTCGGCCACATCACCGTCCCGTACGATCCGAGCGTCGCCACCAACGTGGGCGGCTTCGAGCTCCGCACCCAGCGCTACGATCCGCCGCTGCCGATCGAGAAGGGCGCCGAGGTCGGCGTGTTCGAGATGGGCTCGACCGTCATCGTGGTGACGGAGAAGCCTGTGGAGTTGGTCGGGCGGGAAGCGGGCGCGCCCGTGGTCATGGGGCGCGCCCTCGGCCGCGTGCGAAGCTGAACGCCTACTGGCAGTGGCCGGTGCCCACGTCGCAGGTGCCGGGCGCGCAGTCCGGATCCTGCGTGCAGCGCGGGAAGCACAGCGCCACGCCCAGATCCTCGCAGATGAGGTCCGGGTTGACGCCCGAGCACATCGTATCGCCGGCCGTCCCGAGCGTGCACTCGAGCGCGCAGATCGGGGAGAGCTGGCCGTCGACGAACACGCAGAGCCCGTTGGCCTCCGGGCACACGAACGAGACACCGCACGCCTCGCTGCACTGCCCGCCCAGCTCCGCCGAGCAGGCGCCGCCCTGACACATGGTCGGATCGGTGCAGGCCGTCCCGATGTCGGTGATCGGACGGGTGCAGATGCCGCGGGTCGTCGTGGGGGCAAAGGGCATGCACTGGCTCTGCGCATCGAGCGCCGTGCAGAGCGCGCCGTTCGCGGTGTCGCACAGCCGAACACAGGTACCCGTAATGTCGAGCGGGTCGCTCCCGTGGCAGATGAAGTTCTGGGCGCCGTTGCAGCTGTCCGCGGTGGGCGCCATCGTCGGATCGGTCCCGGCCCACTGCGTGGTGCACGCCTCACCCTGGGTGCCGCCGCCCATGTCCGGGATACACACACCAGGCGTCGGCGACATGCCGCCCGCGTTCGCGCACGCCTCGGCAGGTCGCGCGCAACCGGACTGGTCGACGCCGACGAACGAGTCGCAGCCCTGCCAGCACTGGCAGGTGTTCGCGCCCGTGCACTGGACCAGCGAGCCGCTGGTGTTGTCGAAGTCCAGACAGAACTGGGTCCCCGCGCCCGCGCAGTCCGTGTTCACGGCGCACTCGGCCATCTGCATGCCACCGTCGGGCGGCACGCCGGAGTCGTTGTTGTTGCCGGCGTCGTTGTTGTTGTTGCCGGCGTCGTTGCCGTTGTTGCCCGCGTCGTTCTCGTTCATCCCCGAGTCGAGCGGAGGATTGCCGCTGTCCTCGACGCCGGTGTCGCCGGTGCCCGCATCCTTCGGCTTGATGATCCCGCCATCGTTACGGCGTTCCTTACTGCAACCGACGGACGTCACGACGCCGAACGCCAGGAGCGCCGTGAGCGAGAGCTTGGTAGAGGTGGAGCTGAGCATCGGCCTACCCGATACCTGGATTGGCTCCGAGGTGTGGTCGGACGATCGGCGGACTGTGGCGCCGAAACCTCAGAAGTTGTAGCCGAGCGACGCGTTGATGAACATGTTCCCGGCGCCCGAGCCGCTGGCGCCCGAGAGGGCCTCGGGACCGCGGAGGAACCAGAACGGGTCGATCTGCATGTCCAGGAAGAAGCCCTCGTAGTGCGCCGCAAACCCGAGGAAGTAGTCGAAGAACGGCTCATCGCGGGTGACGTCGTTGAGCCGGTTGTTGTCGGCCGAGTTGTCGTCGATGTTGTCCTGGGTGACCTTGTCGGCCCGGATGTACTTCACGACGCCGCCGCGGAAATCCAGCCAGGAGAAGACCCGAGCCTCCAACGCCAGCCGGATGTACGGCGTCGCGTTGGAGGAGACCGAGTTCCGGGCAAACTCGAGCTGCTGATCCCGCACCAGCCCCGCGTCGGGCGCGTCGGCGATGTTGTTCTCGTACTGCTCGTACTGGTTCACCCACTGCAGGCCGACGGCGGCCCAGAAGTTGATCCACTCCGTGGGCTTGAAGTGGCCGGCGATGCCCACGTCGAGCACGAAGGCCTGGAACGCGACGTCAGTGATGAAGTAGCGCTCGCGGCCCACGTCGTCGTTGTACGTGAGCCCGGTGGCGTAGTTCGCCAGGTCGGCCGCGCTCAGGTGGAGGAAGCGGAGCGAGAAAACGGGCACCAGCTCCCACCACTCGGTCAGCCCGATCATCGAGCGGGCGTCAAACGAGAGCTGGTAGCCGCCGCCGCCCTCGAGGAGGTCGCGGTCGTTGGGGAAGTAGGTGAGGTGGTAGAGCTTGAACCCGACCGCCGCGTCCAGCGCGAACGACTCGGAGGGCGTCAGCCCCGCCGACGCCAGCAGCCCCCACTCGGTGGTCTTGATCTCGTCGATCTTGCGGGCCTCGACGCCGCCGCTCAGGTCCGCCGGGACCTGCGGATCGTTGTCGTTCGGGTGGCGGATGTACTTCGACGAGCCGAACTCGAAGTGCAGGCCGAGCTGCAGGAGGTCCGCCAGGTTGTAGGCCCCGAACAGGTCGAACTTGCGGTTCGACGATCCGGGCGCGTCGGGCGTGACGTCGGTGAGCCAGGGGAACGCGCTCGGATCGCCCTGCGAGGAGGCCGCCAGCAGGTTGAGGAACGACGGCACCGTCGGGTCCTCGTAGTCCGACAGGTGCGCCGAGATGAAGATGTCGTCGGTGAGCCCGAGGATCACGCCGCCGCCGGCGGTGCTCTGCACCTGCACCAGGTCCACCAGGTCCAGCGTCTGCCCCGCCGGACCCGCCGCCTGACGCTCGGATCCGGGCGCCGAGAACAACCGCGAGGGATTGCTCCCGAAGAGCTCCACGTAGAAGAGGCTCTTGTACTTGGTGATCATGTGCGGATAGAGCCAGCGGTTGGTGTCGTCGATGATGAAGCGGTTCATCGCGCCCAGCGTGTAGACCCGCGTGGTGGTCGCCCCGGCCGTCTTCGGGACGGTGGCGGCGCCCAGCGCCAGCACCAAGACCGCTCCCAATCCCCGCATTCTCGACCGAGCTCCCATCAACAACCTCCCTGAACGCGGGCGCGACCTAACACGTCCATGTGCCGCACTCAACCGTCACCTCCTACGGTGGGTGCGCTCACTTCTTCCCTCACATCAGAACAGGAGGAACGACTGTGCGAAGTCGATGTAGATCGCCGGCGAGCCGACCTTGAAGCGGCCGTCGTCCAGGTCCACCAGCGGGACCGCGACATCGATCGCCATGATCCCGGGGCGGACGCCGAAATAGTCGATATAGAAGCGCAGGCCGTAGCCCACGTCGCCGATCACCGGCCCGCCGGTGACGTCGTGGAAGGAGTCCCCGATGACCGCCGCATCGGCGTAGAGCGCGCCGTCGATCCCGGTCATCCACACCAGCTCCAGGAAGTCGGCGTTCTCGTTCGTCACCAGGGGATGGACCCACTCGACGCTGGCGATCCCGCGCAGCCGGCCCTCGCCCTTGCCCACCTGGTAGCCCCGGACGTTCCGCCGGCCGCCCAGCGAGTACAGGAGCTGCTCGCGGGGGCGGCCGTACAGATAGGCCCCCACCGAGGCCCGAAATGAGAGCTGGTGCGCAGCCGCGATCCGGAGCGACTCGAGGAACCGGGCCGTCACCGCCACCGCGTCGCTGGTCGCGCTCGGATCGCCGGTCTCCCCGAAGACGTGGCTGTAGTCCACCGCCAGCCGGAGCGCCGTCCCGCCCTCGGGCGCCCAGACCGTCCGCCGATCGTCATACCCGTAGTAGAGCGATCCCGAGAGCGCGAACGCGCCCTCGGAGGCCTCGGTGAAGCCGGGCCGCAGGTAGTCCCCGGAGACGTTGAGCCCGATCCACTGCGACAGCTGATCCGGCGTGATCACCGATCCGAAGTACCGCGTCCCCCGCCCCGACAGGGACACGCTCGCCGGGGAGAAGCCGCCCTGGACGGCGAAGCGCCAGTCGACGTCGTGGACACGGGAGAAGCCCACGTCGACCGCGGTGTCGATCTGACCGGCGCTCGCCGCCAGCAGCACGTTGAAGTTGTTGAGCAGGACGCGCCACCCCGGCGAGGTGGCGTTGTCCAGCTTCGGCGAGGGCACCTCCGCCGAGGGGGCCTCCGCCAGCCGTCCGTACGGATCGAGCGTGACCTCGCTGAGCGGCGCCGCCAGCGTCGCGGTCACCGTGCGGACCGCGTCGGTGGTCGGCCCGGCCCACACGATCCGCTCCGCGCCCTCCTCGTCCTCGAGCTCGACCTGGACCGGCTCGGCGATCGCCGCGCCCGTCCGCTCAATCGTCACCTCCGCCCGCCAGCAGCCCTCGCCGCAGGGCCGGCTCGTGTGCGGGCCGAGCAGGTACTGGACCGCCGGATACGGCCCCAGCCAGGTGGCGAGGAAGGCGTCGGTCTCCTTCCCCAGCTGCGCCCGGATCGCGGCGAACAGCGAGGTGGAGAGCGCCTCCTCGAACACGCGATCGGTCCTTGCCTTCCCCAGCCGATCGAGCAGCTTCTCGTAGATCACCTTCCCGCGCGGCCGCGGATCCGGAAAGTCGATCAGGTTCGGGTGCAGCGGATCCTCCTCCTTGATCACGCGGAAGTACGCGTTCACGAACGGCAGCTCGGGCGCATACAGCATCGAGTCCACGGCCGGGATGAACGACCAGAGCGACAGCACGTCGAAGGCATCCTCGGCCCGTCCCACGCGGGAGGCCACGTACCGATCCAGCAGCCAGGCGCCGGCCGCGTCCGCGGTGATGTGCTCCGGCGCCGCGAGCCGGCGGCGCAGCATCAAGGTGGTGAACAGCTCGCGCAGCACCGGAAAGCGATGGAAGCGGAAGAAGCGATCGAAGGGGAACAGGCGGAACGCCCGATCCGAGATCAAAAGCGGTCCCTCCGTCGCATACGCGATGTCGTGCCGGAGCGGCGCCTCGACCACCAAAAGCGGCGCCCCCGGCTCGGGGAGCGGCCGCCGCTCCTCCACCAGGAACCGGAGCGCGTCCGCCAGCGTCTCGATCACCTGCTCGGCCCGGCGCCGCTCGGCGTCGGTCGGCGGCGGCCGGCGCACGAACAGGATCCGGCCATCGATCGATCGGCTGGTCACGAACTCCGGCAGCACCACCAGCGCCAGCGAGAACGCGTCCTCCTCGACGTGCTCCAGCGTCCTCCGCTCCGACGTCGGGATCGGCGGGAAGTAGCGGCGCCCGATCACCGCGCCCATCGAACGCGGGATCGTCAGCGACAGCGCGCGGCGGCCCTTGGCCGGCGGCGTCCCCTCGCGCGCGATCAGCGGCAGCCAGCCGCCGCCCAGCGTGACCTGGCGGCCGATCCGTCCCAGCGGGCCGTACTTCTCGGGGACCTGGAGCGTCGCCTCGATCTCGATCGCCACCGCGCGATGCGCCGCGAAGTGCCCGCCGCAGGTGAGCAGGCGGGCGCCGCTCTCCATCACGCCGGCGATGGGGGTGCAGGCCTGTCCGTCGATCCGGATCGCGACGCCCTCGAAGCCGCCCGGATCGAAGCCGCGGGGGTACTGCTCGCGCTCGTCGGAGGGGAGGAGCTCGGGCTGCGTCCGGTACCGATCCGCCGGCAGGACCACGGTGACCGAGTCCCGATCCGCGTCCGGGGTGTAGCGATAGCGGACGCGGATCGACGCCGTCTCCAGATCGTCCGGCACGCCCACCTCGATCGACGCGTCGGCGCGATCGGCGGCGATCGCCAGTGAGAGGATCGGAATGAGCATCGGCTCAACCTGGACCGAGCTGAACCACGTTGCCGAACCGTCGCATCGCCTCGACGCCCACCTGAGTCATCTCTTTTTCGTTGAGCTTGGCCGAGATCGGCGCGGCCAGCATGGGGACGAGCCGGCCGAGGGTGCCCAGGCCGTGCTTGATCGCCAGCGCCTTGGCCAGCGATCCCAGGACGCGGGGCCCGGCCTGGACCAGGTCCTCGATCCCGTGGACCCGCCCCAGGATGTAGAGGACGGCGTCCTCACCCTGCTCGCCGTCGAGGGGAAACTGGTAGGACTCCGCCACCGAGACGATCAACGCCAGCTGGAAGTAGGCGAAGAGGATCAGGTTGACCGGAACGCCCAGCACGCCGAGGGCGCCGGTGATGCCGCCCTCGACGGTGGCGACCTTGGTCCAGCGGTCGATGATGACGTTCGCGATCCGGTCGTTCGAGGCCGCCGGATCCCGCTGGCGGATGAGCTGGATGTGGAGCTGGGCGCGCTTCTGCTCCTGGACGATGAGATCGCGGAGATTCTTCCGCGCGACGTCTTTCACGCGGGTGCCGAACGGCCAGCCGATCGGGTTGTTGGCCACCCGAGATTGATACCAGGCGCTATGCCGCCTGGCGAGCGAGCCTTTTCAACCGGCTCTTGATCTTGGCCTTCTTGCTGTAGACGGTGCTCACGCTGACGCCCATCTCCTCCGCGATCGCCTCGGGCTCCATCGCCTCGAGGAAGTAGAGCTCGACGAAGCGCTTGTCCCTTGCGGAAAACTTTGCGAGCGCGTGGTCCACGAAGCTCCGCTGCTGCCGATCCATCAGGGCCGAGTCCGGACCGTCGACCGGAGGCGCCACGCGCTCCAGATCGCTGTCGAGCATCGGGTCGAGGCGGCGCCGCCGCTCGCGGCGGAGATGATCGTGTGCGGTCGACGTGGCGATGACGCCGATCCAGCTCGACACGGAGCAGCCACCGTCCGTCTTGTAGAGGCGGAGCCGCCGGAAGTCGTGCGCGACCATGTTCATGCAGGCGTCGCCGAGGATGTCGCTGAGATCGTCGGCCTGGAGGCGCACACCCGAGCGGAGGCAGACCCGGGAGATGCACGCGATCATCAGGTTCCGGAAGCGCGCGTAGAACACCGACCAGGCCACGTCCTCGCCGGTCATCACGTGGCGGAGCAGGACGAGATCGTCCTGGCCCTCGAGCTCGGCCTTGAGCGCGCGGCGCTGCTTGGCCTGCGAGACCTTCTCGCTCTTTCCGCGCAGCTCGCTGCGGCCGGCGCGGCGCGGGCTCTGGAGCAGGTCGTCGCCCGCTTCGCGACGGAGCGACCAGGCCGGAACCCGGAACTGCTCGACGACAGGTAGAGTATGGGGCGTCGCGGGAACGGTGGTCGCGTTGATCATCTGGGTCCTCCTGACGAAGTGGCGGACCGTCTCCTTCCAAGGGTTGGACCAACGCGGGGCAGCGATGCAGGTGCCCGCAACAAGAGCGGTTTCTGGGCGGTATGTGGGCTCCCGCACGATCGCCGAGATCGGAAAAAAAGATCCGTCTCCGCGGCAGGATCGGCCGGGCCCGGGCGTATGTCTGGGTGGGGACGGGGCTGCGATGCCCTCTTCCCGCCGCTCCCGGGGCCTAGGACCTGTTTCGCCCAGAGCCGGATCTTTTTCTCCGAAAACCTCTGAGGCCGCATGCTACGGATAAATCGTAATTGTTACAGCTACTTGTGAATCATTCGGATCTCTTTTTCCGAGTGTTCCACCCGATCCCGTGGGTCCGGAGCTTCGCGTCGAGGGTGACCCGCGAGATCCCGAGGGCGTCCGCCACCGCCGACTTCACGCCGCCGGTCCGGGCCATCGCCCGCAGGATCATCTCCCGCTCCACCTCGGCCACCGCCTCCGCCAGCGTGCCCGCGCGCTGGATCGCGGCGCGGGCCACCGCGCGCCCGGCGAGCAGATCGGCGGGCAGATCCTTGAGCCCGATCTCGTCCTCCTCGGACAGGATCACCAGCCGCTCGATCACGTTCGAGAGCTCGCGCACGTTGCCTGGCCATGCGTACCGCCCGAGCGCCTCGATCAGCTCAGGGGCCAGCCGCTTGTTCGGGAGCCCCGCGCTCCGCGCGCACTTGCCGAGGAAGTGCTCGGCGAGCGCGGGCACGTCCTCGAGCCGCTCCCGCAGCGGCGGCACCTTCAGGTGCACCACCTTCAGGCGGAAGTAGAGATCCTCGCGGAACGCCTGCTTCGCGATCATGTCCTCGAGGTTCCGTGAGGTCGCCGCGACGATCCGCACGTCGATCTCGATGGGCCGCGTCCCACCGACGCGGAAGATCACCCGCTCCTGGAGCGCGCGCAGCAGCTTCACCTGCGTGGCGCGCGAGGTCTCGCCGATCTCGTCGAGGAAGAGCGTGCCGTCCCCGGCCGCCTCGAACAGGCCCACCTTCTCCTGGTCCGCGCCGGTGAACGCGCCCTTCTCGTGGCCGAACAGCTCCGACTCCTGGAGGCTCTCGGGGAGCGCGCCGCAGTTCACCGCTACGAACGGTCCCTCACGGCGCGGGCTCTCGGCGTGGATCAGCGAGGCGAGCACCTCCTTGCCGGCGCCCGTCTCTCCGGTGAGGAGGACGGTCGTGTCCGACTCGGCCGCGCGCCGCGCCGCCTCCAGGCTCCGGACCATCGCGGCGCCACTGCCGATCACCGCGGGGGCCTCGATGCGGTGCTCGGCCCGGGCGCGACGGCGGAGCGCGGCCAGCCCCTCGCTGGCCAGGAGCACCAGCGCCAGGCCGTTCGCCAGCGGGATCAGCGCCTCCAGATCAGCCGGGCCGTAGGCGTCCTTTCTCCGCCTGTCGAGGTGGACCATCCCGATCGCCCGGCCGTCGAGGACGAGCGGCGCCGCCAGGAGCGATCGGATCCCGCCGGCGAGCAGGCTGACGCCGCCCGAGAACGCCACGTCCTCGGCGGCGTCCGCGGAGACGATGCCCTCCCGCTGGGAGAGGACGCGATCGACGACCGTACGGCTCACCGTGATCGGACCCGCGCCGAAGCTCGCCACCACCCGGCGCCGCTTGCCCTTCTCCGCGGACAGCACGAACGCGCGCTCCGCGGCGAAGCGCTCGGCCACCACCGCGAGCGCGTCGCCGACCAGGCCGAGCGAGGCCCCGCTGGCGGCGCGGGCTACGATCTCGAGGATCACGCGCGCCTCGTCGCGCTCGCCCTCGTCGCCCCGGACCGGACGGGCGGCGGCGCTCTCGGGATCCTCACCGGCGATGATGACGTCGGCGCCGCGCTGGTTGGACAGATAGTCGAGGGCCGGATTCGAACACGAAGGTGGCGGGCCCCGCGGCGATCACGTCGCCCGACGCCAGGCGCTCCGGCTTCCTGAGGCGCACGCCGTTGAGGAGCGTCCCGTTCTGGCCCCCCAGATCCTCGAGCTGAAACGCCCCGGCCGCCCGCCGGACGAGGAAGTGCTGGCGGCTGATCGCCTCGTCGAGGATCTGGATGTCCGATCCGGAGGCCCGCCCGGCGATCGTGACCTCGCGCTCGAGCGGATACCGGACGCCCGCCGTCCGCCCGGTGACCGCGAGGAGGACGCTCACTCGGGATCCTCGCCCTCCGGCAGCTCCTCCGGGGGCGGCGGGACGTCGGGCGTGGGATCGGGGGCCGGCTCGAGGACCGGCGCGGGCGGCGGCGGGGGCGGCTCGGGCTTGGGCGCGGGCGGACCGACGTGGCGCTCGTCGGGCGGCGTGACCGGCGCCTCCCCGAACTCGTAGCGGAAGCCGATCGCGGCGATGAACACCAGGCCCTTCGCCTCGTAGCTCCCGATCGGATCCGAGGGCGAGATCTTCACCTCCTTGCGCGCCGGCAGGTAGAACAGCGAGCCCGCCAGATCGACGATCAGCGGGTTGGCCAGCAGCTCGAACGGATCGCGGAAGCGGACGCCGAAGCCGACGCTGAACTCGTGCGTGGTGGCGTCGACGTAGTTCGTCCCCGAGGACTGCATCGGCGCCGGGCTGGGCCGGATCCCGTAGCCGGCCCGGACCGCGAAGGGCCCCAGGCGCTGCTCGAGGCCGAACCGGGGCACCAGGACGTCGCGAAAGCCCAGGTCGACCGCGCGCTCCTGACCGGGGGCCGGGACGTCGAGGGCCTCGTCGAGCCCGGTGCCCTCGAAGAGGTCGCCGCCCACGTCGAGCGACGAGGCGGGCGAGGGATCGGGGGCGTGCGACCAGAGCGCGTAGAGGAGATCGGCGCTCACCAGCAGATCGATGTCCGGGATCTGGTAGCTGATCCCGAACGCGATCTGGTGCGGCGTGTACTGCACCTTGAACGTAGTCATCACGTCGAGGTCGGCGATACCGGTGATCTGGAGCGCGACCGGCAGATCCACGTCGGCGGAGATCGACGCACGGTACGAGGCGCCGATGCGCAGCCCGGTGAAGGGTCGCAGCTCCAGCCCGAAGATCGGCGCCGCCTTCGGCTCGATGTCGAACGTCACCGTCTTGCGGGAGAACCGGCCGGCCACCACGTCGAGCTCGTAGTCGAGATGACCGGTGACGCCCGCGAGGATCTGCACGCCGATCCCGGCCGAGATCCAGGGCCAGGGCGCGATCCCCAGCCCGAGCGAGGCCACCAGCCGCCGCGGCAGCGCCTGGAACATGTACCAGTGGGGAACCGCCGGATCGAGCGCCTGACCGTCGAGCAGCGAGCTGGTGGGGACGTTGATCGCGAGCCCGATCGCCGCCCGGTTCTGTCCGCGCGGCCCGCCGAACGGGAAGACGGTCCCGAACGTGACGCCGTCGGATCCCGGGGGCACGAGCTCGGCGACCGGGCGGTCCTCCTTCTCGAAGTCGAGCTGGAGGTGCGGGCGGCTCAGCATGAAGGCGAAGCCGAAGCTGGGGTCCTGCGCGATCGTGAGCGACGCCGGGTTGTAGTAGACCCCGGTGAAGTCGTCGGTGGCGACCGTCTGCGCGCTGCCCATCCCGCGGGCGCGCGGGTTGAAGCCGTAGAGGTCCCACGGGTTCGCCCACGCGGCCGAGGGCAGCGCGACGGCGATCGCGACGATGGTGGCCTGCGCGCGCATCACGGTCATCGGCCGCAGCCGTCGAGCAGGACGACCAGCGCCTGCAAGAGCTCCGTGAGCACCTTCTTCTCGAAGACCTCGATCAACACGGGGACCACCTTCTCGACATCCGGCCGCGAGAGCAGCACCACCAGCAGGCTCTGGAGGTCGTCGCGGATGGTGAGGTCGGTCCGGATCACGTAGAGGGCGTCGGCGAACAGATCGAGCTCCGCCTCGAGGCCCGGGCTGGCGAGCGCGCCCTGGAGCGAGTCGAGGAGGTCGCCCAGCCCGACCTCGCGGGTGGCGATCAGGTCGTAGCCCATCCCGATCACCGCGTCGCGCTGATCGGGGTGCTGCATCCCGCAGCGCATCGCCTGCTGGAGCGGCGGGAGGACCCCGGCGGCCGGCGAGGTCGCCTCCTCGAGGAGCGACACCAGCACCTCCATCTGATCCTGGAGGTCGCGATCGACGACCGGATAGACCGCGGACTGGAGCAGCGTCTCCACGCGATCGATCGAGAACCGGTCGTCCGCGACGAACGCCATGATCTGCGCGAGGAGCGAGATGATCGCCGGCTTACCCGTCTCCGCGTTGCGCTCGAACATGACCAGGAACGGCTCGATGCGCGGGTTGGCGAGGATCGGCCGGAGCGCGTCGAGCAGCGCCACCAGCCACGGCTCGTGAAAGCTCGGGCTCTCGAGCCGGAGCAACAGCTCGGCGGAGGTCAGCAGATGATCGGGGTTGCAGACCTTCACGAAGTACCCGATCGCCTGCGCCGCGTCGTAGTGATCGCGATGATCGAGTCGGCCGTCGAGGAACTCCAGGACCAGCACGATCAGCGGCGACAGCTCCTGCTCGAGCTCGGCGCGCGCGGCCACGTCGGCGATGTCGTGCGTCTTGTTGAGCCCGAGCTCGCTGACCAGCCGGATGATCGCGTTGAGCACCACGCGCAGCGAGGGGTCGGGCTGGGGATCGTCCTCGCTGGGGACGAGCCGCGACAGGAGAACCTCCTTGAGGGGCTCGAATCTTCCCTCGTCGACGAACGCGAGGAGGCGCGGAAAGAGCGTGGCCGTCGTGCCGCACGGGCCCGGCTCCGCCGCGGGGGCGAGGTAGGGCGCGTCTCGATCGGTGTCGAGGTTGCACCCGGCCAGCGCGAGAAGCGCGACACACGCACGAATGCGCACAGCGGGCCGTCTTTTCAGATGTACGGCCTCTGGGTCAATGGACAGAAATCGGACGCTTGCAATCCGTCGCACCGGCTGCCTAGCGTCCGGGCCAATGAGATCGGTCCTCCTGGGAACGGCGCTGTTGCTCGCGTCGTGCGCCAACCACAACGGGGCCGTCAACGGCGGCGACGAGATGGATTCGCTCGCGATCCCGTTCGAGCGGTACACCCTCGACAACGGGCTGACGGTCATCCTGCATCGCGACAACCGGCTCCCGCTGGTGGCCGTCAGCGTCTGGTACGACGTGGGCGCCCTGCACGAGCGGAAGGGCCGGGCCGGCTTCGCCCACCTCTTCGAGCACATGATGTTCCAGGGCTCGCCGGACGTGGGTGTGGACCAGCACTTTCCTATCCTCGAGTCGATCGGGGCCACCAGCGTCAACGGGACGACCGAGTACGATCGGACCAACTACTTCGAGACGGTCCCCTCGAACGAGCTGGAGAAGGCGCTCTGGCTCGAGTCCGACCGCATGGGCTTCCTCCTGGTCTCGCTGACGCAGCCGTCCTTGGACAACCAGATCCAGGTGGTCCAGAACGAGCGCCGGCAATCGATCGAGAACCGGCCCTACGGATTGATGAACGAGAAGATCATCCAGAGCATCTATCCGCCCGACCATCCCTACTACGGCAACGTCATTGGATCGCTCGAGGAGATCCAGGCGGCCACGCTCGCCGACGTCCAGGACTTCTTCCGCACCTACTACACGCCGGCCAACGCCACGCTCACCATCGCCGGTGACATCGATCCGCCGGCAGCCAAGGCGCTGGTCCAGAAGTACTTCGGCACCCTCACCGGTCGCCCCAAGCCGCCCAAGGTCGAGGTCGCCCCGCCCACGATCGCGGCCGAGAGGGTGGTCGACTTCGAGGAGCCGGTGGCGCGCCTGTCCAAGATCTCCGAGGTCTGGATGGGACCGTCCGCGTTCCACGACGACACCGCCGCCCTCGATCTGCTGGCGCACGTGATCAGCGGGACGCGCTCGTCGCGGCTCGACAAGCGCGTCTCCCACGACGACCTCATCGCCGAGAGCGTGACCGCGTACTTCCAGGAGACCAAGTCGGGCGGGATGTTCCAGATCGATCTGGTGGTGCGGCCCGACCGCACGCTCGAGGAGGCGCAGAAGGCGATCGACGAGGTGCTCGCGGATCTGGCGAAGAACCCGCCCACCGCCGCCGAGCTGGAGCGCGCCGAGAACGCGCAGCTCACCAAGCTGATCCGCGGCCTGGAGACCCTGGGCGGCTTCGGCGGCCGGGCCGAGCGGCTGCAGCTCTACAACAACTTCTTCGGCGATCCGGGCCGGCTGGCCTGGGACCTCGACCGCTATCGGAAGGTGACGCTGGCCGACCTCGACCGGGTGCGCGCGAAGTATCTGACGACGAACCGACTGATCATGCGGGCCGCGCCCAAGCAGAAGGAGGCCCGACGATGAACGCGCTCTTCGCCGCGCTGATGCTCCTCTCCCAACCGACCGCCGAGAAGAAGGCGCCGCCGCCCCCCGCCGAGATCCCGACGGTCCCCGAGTCCGAGAAGTGGCGGGCCCAGATGCCGGCGTCGGGACCCGCGCACACGCCGGTGCTCCCCAAGTTCGAGACGGCCAAGCTCGAGAACGGCCTGACGATCATGGTGGCCACCGTCGACACGCTGCCCCTGGTGTCGTTCACGCTGGTCACGCAGGGCGGCTCTGCGCTCGATCCCACCGACAAGGCCGGCCTCACCGCGCTGACCTACTCGATGCTCGAGGAGGGGGCCGGAACGCTCGACGCCCTCGCCTTCTCGGATCGCGTCGCCGACCTGGGCGCCACCTTCGGGAGCTCGAGCGATCGCGATCGCGGCGACATCACCATCAGCGGCCTGGTCAAGAACGCCGACGATATGCTGGCACTGGTGTCCGACGCCGCGCAGCGGCCCCGCCTGACCGACGCCGACTTCGAGCGCCTCAAGCGCCAGACGATCGCCAGCCTCATCCAGCAGCGCAGCTCGCCCCAGGGCCTGGCCTTCGAGGTCTTCCCCGCGCTGATCTACGGCAAGGATCACCCGTTCGGGCACCCGCCGAGCGGCACGCCGCAGACGCTGGCCAACGTCCAGGCCGCCGACGTCCGGGCCCAGCACGAGCGGGTGCTCGGGCCGAACACCTCGGCGTTGATCGCCGCGGGCGACATCACGCTGGCGCAGGCCACCGCGCTGGCGAAGAAGCACTTCGGGAACTGGAACCATTCGGTGCCCGTCGTCGCGCCGGCCCCCGAGGTCGCGCCCGAGAAGCGCAGCTCCGTCGTGCTGATCGACAAGCCCGGCTCCCCGCAGACGATCGCGATCATCGGTCGCCCGCTGTTCGGGCGCGGTCACCCCGACGAGGTCCCGCTCCGGCTGATCAACGAGGTCTACGGCGGCAGCTTCTCGTCGCGGCTCAACATGAACCTTCGCGAGGACAAGGGCTACACGTACGGCGCCAGCTCGCAGCTGGCCTTCCGCCGCGGCGTCGGCGTATTCCTCGCCTACGCTGCGATCCGTACGGACGCGACCGCTCCGGGCCTCGGCGAGTTCTTCAGCGAGCTCGACGCGCTGAAGTCGAAGCGCCCGACCGGCGACGAGATCTCGCGCGCGCGGTCCGGGATCATCCGTTCGCTGCCCGGACAGTTCGAGACCACCGGCGCGATCGCGGGCGCGGCCTCCAGCCTCTTCGTCTACGAGCTCCCGCTCGACTACTACGAAACGCTTGCGGCCCGGTACACGGGCGTCGGCGCCGAGGCGATCGTGAGCGCGGGCGACACCTACCTGATCCCCGACGACATGAAGGTGCTCCTCGTCGGCGACGCCAAGCAGATCCTGGAGCCCGTGAGCCTCCTTCGCCTCGGCGAGGTCCAGGTCCGGAAGATCGAGTAAACCCGGAATCTTTGCGGCGGTTTGGTCCGCCGCGTGTTTCGAGCGAAGATCGGATTCGTACGCCGGGAACCCCCACGGGTTCTCGCGCGTTGGAGTCATCAGCATGAAGCGCAGTCTGGTTGTCCTCGGCACCCTCGGAACGCTCGGCCTCGCCCCCGTGGCCCACGCCGCCGCCCCCGCCCCCACCCAGATGGTCATCGACCTGAAGGACGACACCACCGACGCCGACGAGCGGGCCATCGAGGCCGAGCTCGGCGGCATCGACATCCGGCTCAACTCGATCTGGTCGGCCAAGTCGCGCGTCTTCATCGCCGACACCGGCGGCATCGGGATGGACAACCTGATCGAGCGTATCAAGCACGATCCGCGCGTCGAATACGCCGAGCCCAACTACGAGTACGAGGCGCTGATGGTGCCGGACGATCCGAAGTGGGAGGCCCAGTGGTCCTTCCGCATGATCGACGCCCCCAACGCCTGGGAGATCGCCACCGGCAAGGGCGTCACGGTGGCCGTCATCGACACCGGCGTCGCCTTCGAGAACTACAAGCGCTTCCGCACCGTCGAGGACCTGCGCGGCACCGGCTTCGTCAAAGGCTACGACTTCGTCAACGACACCGAGCATCCGAACGACGATCACGGGCACGGCACGCACGTCGCGGGCACGATCGCGCAGACCACCAACAACGGCGTCGGCGTCGCCGGCATCGCCTACGAGGCCAACATCATGCCGCTGAAGGTGCTCAACAAGAGCGGCTTCGGCACCGCCGCCGACATCGCTGATGCGATCCGCTATGCCGCCGACGAGGGCGCCCAGGTCATCAACATGTCGCTCGGCGGCGGACCGCGCTCGCTGGTGATGCAGTCGGCCGTCGCGTACGCCCACAAGAAGGGCCTGGTCGTGATCTGCGCCGCCGGCAACACCGGCCGCGGCCGCGTCGAGTATCCCGCCGCCTATTCGGGCGCGTTCGCCGTCAGCTCGGTCGGGCCCACGAAGGAGCTCGCCTTCTACTCCAGCTACGGCAAGGAGATCGCGGTGGCGGCGCCCGGCGGCGACAAGAGCCAGGGCGAGACCGGCGGCATCATCCAGAACACGATCGAGCCCCGCAAGGTCGACCGGACCGACGGCTACTACTACTTCCAGGGCACCTCGATGGCCGCTCCGCACGCGGCCGGCGTGGCCGCGCTGGTGATGAGCGCCGGCGTGACCGACGCGGATGCGGTCGAGAAGATCCTCAAGGAGACCGCGACCGACGCCGGGAAGCCGGGTTGGGACGAAAAATACGGCTACGGCATCCTCAACGCGGGACGTGCGGTCGAAGCCGCCAAGAAGACGACCAGCGGCTGGGCGCAGTTCGGCGCGATGCTGCTCGCCATCGGCGCCTTCCTGCTCCGCAACAAGCGCCGGCTCGGCGCGCGCACCATGGCGCTCGCCTTTGCGGGCGCGGTCGTCGGCGGTTCGGGTCTATTCTTCCTCGACGTCCCCGTGCTCGGCACCGCCATGCCCGCGTGGGATCTGGCCCTCGGCGCCGCGTGGCACTTCGCCGCACCCTGGGTGTCGGTCCTCCCGCTGCTGATCCTCTCGGTCCTGCTGATCGGCGTCCGATCGGTGCGCGGTCTCCTGATGGGCCTGACCATCGGATGGGCGTCGTATCTGTTCGTCGCAGGCGTGACGATGCCCGCCGACGTCCTCTGGATCCCTGGCCACGCCGGTCTGCTCGATCGGGCCTGGCTCCTCCTGAACAGCGGCGCGCTGGCGTTGCTGGCCGGCGTGGTCGCCGCGGTGCACGCCCGTCGTCGCGCGGTGTAGTGCCACTGTTCCCTTGCGTCCGACCCGGGGTCCTCTGCCATAATTCTCTCAGAGCGAAACTCAAGTCATCCCAACGGGCGAAGCCGCCGTGTCGACCGGCCGGAGATGCGGCGCATGGGATGGATGGGAGGAGCGAGAAAGAGACTTCGTCGGAAAAAAACGAGAGTCTGAAAAAACCAAAGTCTTTGCCGCAATAAGCGGCTCGTTTGTGGGAAGGGCGCCGTGCTTGATTGCACCGCGCCCTTTCTCTTTGATCCGAGCACCCGTGCCGAACGCCCCCCTCCTCCTCTACACGCGACCCGAGACGGGCGAGCTGATGCGCCGGCGCTGGCAGGTGATCGTCGTCGACGGCGACGATCGCGGCGCCTCTGCCGAGCTCGAGGAGACGCCGGCGTTGATCGGCGCCGCCCCCGCGTCGACGCTCGTGCTCACCGACGACACCGTCTCGCGCTATCACGCGGAGGTCGACGTGTTCGCCGAAGGCATCCGCGTCCGCGACCTCGACTCGACCAACGGCACGTACCTCGAAGGCGAAGCGCGCGTCCGCGAGGGCTTCGTCGAGAACGGCGGCACGTTCCGGGTCGGCCGCACCACCATCCGCACCATCGCGATCGACGAGTCGGCGGCGTCGGAGATCCCGACCGATCCCAACCTCAAGGCGCCGGGCGGCGTCCTCGAGATCGGCGGCGCCATCCTGGCCTCGGATCCGATGTTCAACCTGATCGACAACCTTCGCCGCGTCGCCACCTCCACCTCCGCGGTCCTCTTCCGCGGCGAGCGCGGCTCGGGTAAGGCCACCATGGCCCGCATCCTCCACTCGTTCAGCAGCCGGGCCCGGGCGCCCTTCGTCGCGGTCACCGCCGCCGATCTCCACGGTGAAGACCACCGCATCTTTCTGCGCGCCCATCGTGGATCGCTCTTCATCGAGGACATCGAGCGCCTCGATCCACGCGTGCAAGCAGAGTTGCGAAGCGTGGCCGACCGCGGCGAGGTCCGTCCGGTGGGCGACGACAAGGTGCTCCGCGTCGACGTCCGCCTATTCTCCGCCACCACCGTCGACCCCAAGAGTGACGCGCGGCTCGATCCGGTGCTGCTCCGCCGCCTCTCCGTCGTCGAGCTGATCGTTCCGCCACTGCGCGACCGGCCGGAGGATGCCCTGGCGATCGCCCGCCACCGCCTCCGGGCGCTGGACCTCCTGGTCGGATCCAAGGTGGAGGCGGCGATCCGGACGAACGCCTGGCCCGGGAACGTCGACGGGCTGCTCGCCGCCCTCGCCCACCCCCTCGCGGGCGGCCCCCTCACCGGCCCGCTCCTCGACGACGCGCTGGCGGCCCGCGCCGGCGACGTCAGCGCGCTGGCCGAGGCCCTCGAGATCTCGACGCGCGGCCTGTTCGGCTGGCTCGCCGCCTACGACGTGGACCTTGAGACATGCATGCCACACGGGGGTCCCTCCACCGACAGGTAGACGGTTGTCGGGCGCAATCCCATCGTCCTAATTCGGGAGGGATGAAGCGCCTCCCCCTCCTCCTGCCCCTGCTCCTCGCCACCGCCTGCTCCAAGAGCTCCGACGACGGCGCCGTCCTCAAGGACGCCGGTACCACCGACACCGGCGTCGCGCCGGACTCGGGCGTGGACCTGGGCTTCGACAGCCAGGCGGTCGCCACCAGCCTGGCCAGCGCACAGTGCGCGTTCTTCACCCGCTGCGTCCCCGAGTACTACGACGCCAACGCGACCGACGAGACGGCCTGCGTCTCGAACGCGGTCGAGAACCTGATGGCCGCCTACCAGGACTACGCACCGCTCATCCAGGCCGGGCGCGTGGTCTACAACGCCGACATGAAGGACGCGTGCGTGCAGACGCTCCAGACCACCGACTGCGTGCTCGGCCTCGCCGACGGGAGCCCGTGCGATCGCGTCTTCACCGGCACACAGCAGGCGAACCAGCCCTGCTTCTTCGCCAACGAGTGCGCGCCCAATCTCTACTGCGCCCGCGCCCAGGGTCTCGGGACCTGCGGCGCCTGTGCGGTCTCGCCCGGCTCCGGTCAGGCGTGCGACGCGTTCACACCCTGCGGCGAGAACACCGGCTGCGTGAACGTCGCCCAGGCGCCCAACCAGGATCTCCGCTGCGTCCCGACCAACGCGCAGGAGAACGATCCCTGCTTCACGCTCGAGACGGGCCTGTGCCAGGGCGACCTGTCCTGCACCGGCGACAACACCAACGGCTACCTGTGCAAGCGCCCGAACGGACCCGGCGCCACCTGCGACAATCAGACGTTCGCGTTGCCCGACTGCGACGTCAGCCGGGGCTACGTCTGCGACGGAACCATGTGTACGGATCTCGACTGGTCGGATCTGAACGGCACCTGCGGCGAGACCACCGCCTGCCGCGAAGGGTCCTGTGCGGGCACCACCTGCGCTCCCCTCCCGGGCGCGGGGGAGTCGTGCATGGACACGGGAGCTTGCGGCGACGACGCGTTCTGCGACGGCAGCAACTGCCTCCCCCTGATCGCGCAGGGCCAGGCCTGTGACTACAGCTACGAGTGCACCGGGACGCTGCTGTGTCTCGGCGCCGGGGTGAGCCGGCCGGGCAGCTGCGGCCCGCTCGACTGGCAGCTCTGCCAGTGACGAAGGTCCCCCTGGATCTCCGCACGGAAGCAACCTAGCATCCGCGCCATGCGAACGCCTCTGGCGCTCTCGTTGGCGCTCCTCCTCGGAACCGGTGCGCTCGCGTGCGCACCTCGTAACACCAAGACGCACTACGAACGCTGGGCCGAGGAGGCCGAGAAGCGAAAGGCGGAGGAAGCTGCGGAGGAGGCTGCCCAGGAGAAGGCGACCGCCACCGGGATGAAGCAGACGCCCCCGGCCTCGGGCAGCAAGGCGAAGACCCCGCCGCCCCCGACCTCGAACTACAGCTCTCTCCCGCCGAACGACACCCCCGCCATCACGCGGACGGCCACCAAGAGCCGCGTGGTCAAGCCCGACGACACCAAGGACGAGGACGTCATCTACTGAGCCCATGAGCGCTCAGCCGAAGCGAACCGTCCTCATCGCCGACGATGAGGCGAACCTGCGAAAGGTGCTGGCGGCGATGCTGCGCCGCGAGGGGTACGAGGTCCTGACCGCGGCCGACGGCCTCGAAGCGCTCGAGCTGATGGGCCGCAGCCGGGTCGACGTCCTCCTCACCGACCTCCGGATGCCGCGGATCGACGGCATGGAGCTCCTGCGCCGGGTGCTCGTCGAGTACCGTGGGACGCCCGTCGTGATGCTGACCGCGCACGGGACCGTCGACACCGCGGTCACCGCGATGAAGCTGGGCGCCTTCGACTACCTGAGCAAGCCGTACGATCAGGAAGAGCTCCAGATGATCATCCGGAAGGCGGCCACGGTCGCCGACCTCTCCGTCGAGGAGCCCGAGGGCGAGCCCGACGGGCGCTTCGGGATGATCGGCGCCAGCTCGTCGCTCGAGGAGGTGTTCCGCACCATCGAGAAGGTGGCCGCCAGCCCTTCGACCGTCCTGATCTACGGCGAGTCGGGGACCGGCAAGGAGCTGATCGCCGAGGCTCTCCACGAGCAGTCGCCGCGCCACGACAAGCCCTTCATCCGGATCAACTGCGCCGCCATCCCGCGCGACCTCATCGAGAGCGAGCTCTTCGGCTACGAGAAGGGCGCCTTCACGGGCGCGGTCTCCAGCAAGCCGGGACGGTTCGAGCTGGCCGACCTGGGGACGCTGTTCCTCGACGAGATTGGCACGATCCCGCTGGAGATGCAGGTCAAGCTGCTGCGCGCCATCCAGGAGCAGACGTTCGAGCGCGTCGGCGGCGTCAGCACCATCCGGGTGGACGTCCGGCTGATCGCCGCCACCAACAGCAACCTCAAGGCCGAGGCCGAGGCCGGCCGCTTCCGCGACGACCTCTACTACCGGCTCAACGTCGTCCCCATTACGCTGCCGCCGCTTCGCGAGCGCGTCGAGGACATCCCCGCGCTCGTCGTCCACTTCCTCATCAAGTACAACAAACGGCTCAACCGGAGCGTGGAGCGCGTGACCGACGAGGCGCTGGTCTGCCTCCAGCGCTATCAGTGGCCGGGGAACATCCGCGAGCTCGAGAACGTGCTGGAGCGGGCCGTCCTGTTCGCCGAGGGCGGGATCGTCACCCCCGACGAGCTCCCCGACGCGATCCGCGAGCCGGAGAGCCCCAGCAAGCCGCCCCAGACCTCGATGGCGAAAGCACCGATCGGTCCGCTCAAGGAGATCGTCCGCCAGCACACCGAGTCGCTGGAGAAGGATCTGATCACGCGGGCACTCGAGGAGACCGGCGGGAATGTCACGAAGGCGGCCCGACGGCTCGAGATCTCCCGGAAGAGCCTCCAGAACAAGATGAAGGAGCTGGGTCTCAGGGATCCACAGCCTCCGAAGAGCGAAGAGTCGTAGCCGGTCGCACAGCACCTTTCTTGACAGGACCTCCGGTAGCGCTTCCGATCGGCCCCAATGCGCATCGCCACGGCGCTGCTTCTCGGTGGATTGTTGCTGTCGGGCGAGGCCGAGGCCGCCTGGCCCACGCACGTGCTCACCGCTGTCGAGAAGGAGAAGTCGATCCCGGACATCCACGTCGAGGTCACCTACGACCGACACGCCAAGAAGGCGCGGATCACGCGGGAATGGATCCAGGAGGAGAACGGCGCCAAGACGGCGCTCGACGTCCGCGAGCTCGACTACTCGGAGATCACGCAGCAGATGCTGATCGCGCTCAGGATCGGGCTCTTCCGCGATCTCGAGCTGCACATCATCGCGCCGATCGTCTTTCAGAACGACAGCAAGATCAAATTCGCCGAGGGCGTCGAGAGCCGCTCGACGATCTACGGCAGCGTCAACGCCGACGACCGCGCCTACGACTACCGCTTCCCCATCACGCAGGTGCCCGCCGAGCGCGAGCGCGCCGGCTTCGGCGACATGACGTTCGGCCTCTCCTGGTCGCCGTTCGTGGAGAGGAAAGACGAGGCCTGGCCCACCCTGACGCTGCGCGGTGACATCGTCGCGCCCACCGGCAAGCGCCGCGACCCGAGCGATCAGAACGCGCTTCCCGGAGGCGACGCCGGCTCCGTCGGGCTGGGCGAGACGATCTTCGATCTTTCGATCGGCGTGTCGAAGCGGATGAGCTCGAGCGCCCCCACGCTCGATCCGTACATGCTGTTCGGCGCCCTGATCCCGATCCCGACCTCACAGCAGAAGGCGATCGGCCTCGATCCTTCCCCGGTGGGTCAGTTCAAGGTGGGCACCGAGCTGATCATGTACGAGGACGACCAGACCTCGCAGTACTACGCGCTCGATTTCGCGTTCAACTTTCGCTACATCGGCATCGGCCGCACGTTCAGCGAGCTCTCCGACTACCTGCCGAACTTCAACCAGCGGAACCCGCGCTCGCTCGACCCTGGGATGCAGACGCAGCCTCGCGACACCTTCATCTACGAGGACTATCAGGACCCGAACAACTACAACACCAAGCTCGACGGGGCGAGCTGCGGTGCTGTCTCGGGCACGCCCTGCGGCGAGCTGACGCGCGTGGACGAGCACATCCAGATGGATGGTAGTGTCGCGGTCCACATCCAGCCGGTCCAATACGCGGTCATCCGCGCCGGCATGTCGATCGGGATCGACACCGACCACCTGATCACGGCCGAGAGCGTCGGCACGGACCTCGACGGCCCCGAGGCCCAGAACCAGCTCTGCAGCGGCGCGCCCTGCGTGGGCCGCGTCAACGCTGTGAACTTCACCGGGCAGGACGAGCGGTCGAAGTACTACGACCCCCGCTATGACACGCCGGGCCGTCGTTTCCGCGCCGAGCAGATCACGAACTTCACCTTCTTCGTGACTGCCGCCGCGACGTTCTAGTAGCTTCCGCCGGCCATGCCCGTCGATCCGATCTCGGAGCGCCTGATCGCGCTCGCGCTCGAGGAGGACCTCGGCCCCGGCGACGTCACCTCGCTCCTCGTCCCCGCCGACGCCGACGGCCGCGCCTACCTGATGGCGAAAGCGCCGCTCGTCCTCGCCGGGCTCGACGCCTACGAGGAGGTCTACCACCAGGTCTCGAGCGCCGTGCTCGTCGAGTGGGAGCTCGCCGAAGGCACCACGGCCCACGCCGGCACCGTCCTCGCCCGCGTCCGCGGCCCTGCCCGCGACCTCCTCATCGGCGAGCGCACCGCGCTGAACCTGCTCCAGCGACTCTCGGGCATCGCCACGCTGGCGCGCCAGGCGGTCGAAGCGGTCGCCCGTGTCCCCGGCGCCAAGGCGAAGGTCGTCGACACCCGCAAGACCACCCCCGGCATGCGCGCCCTCGAGAAGGGCGCCGTCCGCGCCGGCGGCGCCCACAACCACCGCTTCGGCCTGTTCGACGGCGTCCTCATCAAGGACAACCACATCCGCGCCGCCGGCGGCGTCCTCCCCGCGATCGCGTCGGCCCGCAACACCGCCCACCACCTCCTCAAGATCGAGTGCGAGGCCGCGACCCTCGCCGAGGTCGAAGACGCCCTCACCGCCGGCGCCGACGTCATCATGCTCGACAACATGAGCCTCGACGCCATGAAGGAGGCCGTCGCCACCATCGCCGGCCGCGCCCTCGTCGAAGCCAGCGGCAACGTCACCCTCGACCGCCTCCCCGGCATCGCCGCCACCGGCGTCGACCTCATCTCCATGGGCGCCCTCACCCACAGCGCCCCCGCCGCCGACATCTCCATGAAGTGGGAGGACGCCACCGCATGAAGCTCGTGTCCGATACGGACCTCGCCGTCCGCGCACGCAGCTTCGACCTGCTCCCCCACCTCGACACCGAGCGCCTCGCCCGCATCGTCGAGATCCACCAGCGCCTCGACAGCACCAACGACCGCGCCGCCAAGCTCGCCCGCGAAGGCGCCGTCCACGGCATCACCGTCCTCGCCTTCGAGCAAACCGCCGGCCGCGGCCAGCGCGGCCGCACCTGGCACTCCCCACCCGGCACCGGCTTGTATGCGTCGTTCCTGATCCGCCCCACGCTCACCCCCAGGCTGGCGCCCGCGCTCACGGTGTTATCCGGCCTCGCGGTGAGGGACGCCGTGCAGAGCCTGGTCCGTACCAAGCTGGAGGTGAAGTGGCCCAACGATCTGCTCGTCGGCGACGGCCCCCACCGCGGCAAGAAGCTCGCCGGGATCCTGGTCGAAGCGAGCACCGACAGCTTCAAGATCGACCACGCGATCATCGGCGTCGGCGTCAACCTCGACACCGTGGATCGTCCCCCAGAGCTCCGCTCGCGGGCGATCGCCCTGGAGGATCTGGGCGCGCTCGAGCGCAGCCCCGCGCTCGTGCTCGGACGGATCGCGGGCGCGCTGGAGCGCCGGCTCGATCAAGCCGCGGTGGACGGCCTGGCGCCCATCGCCCGCGATTTCACGCGGCACACGTTCCGGCGCGGTGAGCGGGTCACGATCAGCGCCGACGGCGAGCGCATCCAAGGGACGCTGACCGGGATCGCCGAGGACGGCGCGTTGATCCTGGAGACGCCCGACGGGGCGCGGACGCTGTACCGGGGGAGCTGGTGGTCGATGAACCACCTTCGCCTTGACACTGGCACGAGCCCCGCGCTACCGGTGGTGGCTCGCATCGGGGCCATAGCTCAGCTGGGAGAGCGCTTGAATGGCATTCAAGAGGTCGACGGTTCGATCCCGTTTGGCTCCAACCTGAAAGAAAACAAGGACTTGAGAGGCACCGACGAGGTGCCTTTTTTGTGCCTGACAGCTACGCCTGACAGCTACGCAGACCGATGTCCGGCCTCCAACCCGAGGAGGACATCATGACCACCGTTGCGAACACGAACACGACCGTCGACACGAACCCGCTCGACCAGGCCGTCGGAGATGCGCTGCACGCGACCGTGCAGCTCCACCAGCGACTACTCGACGTCGAGGATCGCTCACACACCGACGCGGACCGTGGGCGCGTCCAGGAAGCCCGCCACGCGCTCGCCACGGTGATCGAGACGCTGCGGAGCGTCGGGGCTGTCGCTCTCCTGGTCGCGCTCTTGGGAGGCCTCACGGCGTGCGGCGGACCGGAAGCGAGCGAGCACCTGTGCCTCGACTACGTCCAGTGCGAGGTCGACGTGCTGGTCGGCTGCGACGATCCGTCGTTCGGGCCCGACGCGTCGAGCTGTCGATGGAGCCGGCGTGCGGTGGGCTCCGGTTGGAGTGCGAAGCTTCGAACGAGGTGGCTCAGTGAGGAGCGAGGCGGAAGCGGAGTTGTGCGCACGGGCGATCGCTGAGATCGTTCGACACAGAGAGGGCGAGGAGGGGTTCGTGATCAAGCGATTTGCAGTCTGCCTTGCGGTTATCGCTCTTACCGGATGCGCAGGCCACCAGATGAGCCCGGCTGCTCAGGCACGCGCTGCAGAAGCTGAGGGCCGACCTGCGGAACGTCGGGCTCCCAAGGACGACCATGCGGAAGCTGTCGAGAAGGCGTCCGAGCTAGCCCGCAGCAAGAGGATGATGCTCCGCTACTGGCAGTACGGCTGTCCCGACAACGCCGAGGTTCGCAAGGTGGACGTTATCGAGCTGGGCGACACGCCCAAGGAGCGGCGCCGTAAGGGCAAGGTGTATCGCTGGGAGGTCGACTGCAAGGACAAGGGCGTGCTGCGCTGCTCCTCCGGCGCCGTAGCTACCCGCTGTGATTGGGTAGGTCGATAAAAGGCGCAGTCCTAGCTAGCTAGGCAGCCGTATCCTTTACTTCCTCAAGCTCGCAAACGTAGGCACCTGGTGAGGAGTTTAGCGAAGACGATGCTCATTCCCCGCCCTTGTTCCTCGTGCGACTGTGAGGCGAGCGTATGAAAACACTCCTGCGACTCGCGGAGAAACCGAGCGTGCCGGCAGCGACGGCAGGGTATCTCTCCGAGCTCGGCGAAGCGCGCGGCAAACAGGAGCTGTTCACCAAGCAGTCTCCGGAGAAGCTGAAGGTCCTGCGCGAGCATGCGATCATCGAGAGCTCGATCTCGTCGAACCGCATCGAAGGCGTGGAGATCGAGCCGGCGCGCATCGCGACCGTGGTGTTCGGTGAGTCCCCTCTTCGGGATCGGAACGAGGAAGAGGTCCGCGGCTATCGAAACGCGTTGCAGCTGATCCACGAGAAGGGCGCCGACGTCCCCGTCGATGAGCGCACGATCAAGGACCTTCATCGATTCTGCCGCGGAGACGTTTGGGACGCAGGCCTCTGCAAGGACAAGGACAGCGACATCGTCGAGCGCTATCCGGACGGGCGCTCGCGCGTGCGTTTCAAGACGGTGACCGCGGCGGAGACGCCGGCGGCGATGACTTCGCTGATCGAGAATGGGACGCCGGTCTCGATGAGAGGTGGGCCCTACGCTCATCTTGCTCTGTGCCTTCAACCTCGACTTCCTCTGCATCCATCCGTTCCGAGACGGAAACGGCCGCGCGTCGAGGCTGCTGTTGCTGCTCCAGCTCTACCACCTCGGCTTCGAAGTCGGCCGCTACATCAGCCTCGAGAAGCTGATCGAAGAGAACAAAGACCGCTACTACGAGACGCGCGAAGAGAGCTCGCGCGGCTGGCACGAGGGGCGGCACGACTTTTGGCCGTACGCGAACTACCTGCTCTCGATCCTGTCCACCGCCTACCGGAAGTTCGAGGCGCGCGTCGGCCAGATCCAGTCGCCGCGCGGAGCCAAGACCGAGCGAGTCATCGACGCGATCGGCAAGACGATCGGCCCGTTTCGTGTGGCCGAGATCCAAGATGCGTGCTCCGGCATCAGCCTCGACACGATCCGGCGCGTGCTGCGCGATCTTCGCGAGCAGGGTCGCGTCGAGTGCCTGGGCAAGGGCCAGAGCGCGATGTGGCGCAAGACCGACGCCTGGGAATTGGGGCAGGAGGAAGGCGGAACTGGGGCATGAATTGGGGAGTGGAACGTTTCACGCCACAGAAGACGCTTCTATGAGGTTCAAGTACGAGCTGAGCGGCTTCCATGATCAGCTTTTCAGGAAGGCTCGAGCGCAGGGCCTGTCGGTGCACATCGACGCCGAAGGTTACCTCTGCGCGTCCGACGACGAGGAGATCGCGATCCAGAGCATCCGATCCGCGATCGAGGACCGCGTGTTGATCGAGCGCTGGAGCTTTCTTGCCCAAGACGCGAAGCAGTTCGCGGCGAAGCGCGACGAGCTCGACGATCGCGGTGTTCCTTATCTCGCTTTCGAATCAGATCACTCGAAGTACGGTCATCGATACGGGCTGGCGATTCGAAAGGAGTCGTCTCTTCCTCCTTCGAAGCGACCGTGGAGCAAGTCGTAGCGGATGAACGCGGGTGCGCTAGTCGAACCACTGGACGTTGTACCGCCAGTCGTCGAGGCGATGGAACTCGCCACGTTCTAGGTCGGCAAGTACGGTGAACAGCGCAGGTCGTTGGTTGGTACCGGCGCAGCAACCCCACGCGAGATATCGCCCACTGATCGAGACTGTTGGCGGGTCGGCGTAGCTGCTGTCCGTCGACGTGCGCTCGGTGTCGACGCGAAACAGGCACTTCGCTGAGCGAGCGATCAAGCTGAACCGCCAGAGCTCGTTTTCTCCGCGGAGGAAGACGAAGGCATCCTCCGACTGCCAGACCGCATGGGCCCCTCGACATCCAGAGTCGTCTCCTTCCCGGTCGAGAGATTCAGAAGACCGAGGGGAGTCGGCGCCAGAGTCTTGGTGCTGCCGGACATCAGCAGCTTCGGTCGACCCGGCGACAAGCGAAGGCGTGCGTATCGCTGCGCCGTCTGGAACGTCCGGTGGATGGTGCCGTCGAAGCTCGACTGACGGATCACGGCTTCGTCGCCGTGCCTTGGAAACAGGTACGCGAGGGCTCGCTCGGGATCGACCTCGACGTCCAGCCAGCACTCCAGCAGTCGCAACGTTCTGTCCGCCAGGTTGAGCTTGGCGATGTGAGTTCCGCCGCGGCGACCGGCATGTGCGTTGGCGTAAACAGTTCCACGTCCCGCGATCACGCGAAAGTGCAGCTCGATCGCAGAGCGCAGATCGGCGCTCACTCCGGAAAACTCGTCGAGGTCGGCGAGCACGGTCTTGGCTCCATCGCGGGAGATCGCATGGAAGCGGCGGCGATCGGTCACGATGACGGACTTCCGATCTCGAGACAGCGCGCTCGCTGTTCGAACAGCGCCCATCCGAAAAGAGCTCCAACATCGGTTTCGACGGTCCGTCGTGCGACGGATCCAACAGGCAAACGGAAGAGCCTTGCACGACCAGGATCGGTCCAGCTGCGAGCTGCTCGACCCTGCGCCACTTCGTCTCGGGCTCGGGTGCGTATTTCGCCGA
>CAWDML010000010.1:0-157484 GCA_963803435.1 uncultured delta proteobacterium
TGAGGTGGTGCCAGCGGGTCAAGAGAGGCAGCGTGCCGTCGGAGATCGAGCGGGCTCCAGGACGAGCTCACTTCGATGGGGACACGTCGAGACTCGGCATGCAGCCGTCGCGTGCCACCTGGCCGGAGGCCGGCGGCGAGGCCTCCCTCCCCGGGTGCCGATCACGCATCGGAGTGGGCACGTCGCGCATTGTTGATGAGGCAGCTCAGCGCACTTCCAGAGCGCGGATGACCGCGCGCGATGTCTGGCGAGGAGGGCCCGAAAAAGCGCGTCGCCGAGAAAGTGGCGCGCCGAGCTTGTGCTCTCTGGCAGGACAGCTCGATGCTGCTGGGCGGCATGGCAGAGATAGACGCGCTCCCTCCGCGTGACCCGCTGGCACCACCTCAGGTCGAAGGCGGAGGTGAGGGGAAGGGTCCCGAAAAGGGGGTAGTTGGGGAAGGGCGACCGCCGCTCGTGAGTGATGCCGCACTCGGGGCCCCACCTAGGCTCAACGGACTTAGCGCCGCCGCCCTTGAGCCGGTCCCCTTCTGGACGCAATCCTTCCTCTAGAATTGCTAGCGCGCCACCCCACGCAACGCACCCCGAATATCCGATTTGGTCGAACCGAACCGCACAGGCAGTCTGTCGCCCGTCGCCGAACCGGAGCGATCACATCCGCTCGCTTGGTCGCTCCGTCCGGTTTCGAGCGTGCGGTAGTCTTGGACCTACACCTCCCACCCTCTCGCGCGCGCACCCCGCTGGCATCTCCCTTGCGGGAGCGTGGCGCACGGGAGGATTCTGGATGCGCATGAGCACTCCGCTCAAGGGGTCGCACCCCCTCGAGAACTATCCCGCTCCGCCGCCGCGGGGCGAGGACCTCCCCTACGACGACGGGGAGCCGATGGAGAGCATCCGCCACGTTCGACAGATGACGCTCCTGATCGAGAGCCTCGAGACCGGTTGGCGCCACCGCCGTGACTTCTTCGTGGCGGGAACATGTTCCTCTACTTCAGCGAGACGCAGGCGAAGCACAACGACTTCCGCGGCCCCGACGTCTTCGTCGTGCTCGACACCGATCCGGCGCGCAGGCGGAAATCGTGGGTCGTCTGGGAGGAGGACGGCCGCACGCCGGACGTGGTGATCGAGCTGCTTTCCCCGAGCACCGAACACGTGGATCGGGGGAAGAAGATGGAGATCTACGCCACTATCCTCCGAGTGCCTGCGTACTATCTCTACGACCCCTGGACAACTGCTCCAGGGCTACCGTCTCGAACAAGCGATGCGCGCGTACCGCCCGCTCCCCCCCGACGCCGACGGGCTGCTGCCCTGCGCGCCGCTCGGCCTGCGGATTGGCGTGCGCGACGAAGACTGCCTCGGGATCCCCGGCCCCTGGCTCCGCTGGATCGGCGACGACGGGACCCCGCTCCCGACCAGCCGCGAGTGGGCGGCCCGCGCCGACGAGGAGAAGAGGCGCGCCGACGCCCTCGCGGCCCGGATTCTCGAGCTCGAGGAGAAGGGCTGATCATCGCCCCCGTTTCCGACATGCGGATGCCGAACGATTTGACCCTGACCCGGACGGCGGAGCTGTTCACCGCCCTCGCCAACGAGGCACGCCTGCGGGCGCTCGTGGCGCTCGATCGGATGGGACCGCTCTCGGTCTCCGAGCTGATGCCGCTCTGCCAGCTCGAGCAGAGCGCGCTGTCGCATCAGCTCAAGATCCTCAGGAGCGCCGGTCTGGTAGAGACCGAGCGGAGCGGGAAGAACGTGCTGTATTCGCTGAAGGATGCACGTGGTCCGCCTGCTCGAGGACGGGCTGGCGCACGCCGGTGAGGCGGTTCCGGCGAAGAAGCGACGGAGAGCTCCGGCCGACAAATGAAATATTGTTCATATGATGTTGACTTCATATGAAGATGCGCTCATGACTGCCTCCGAGGAGGGAACGGTCATGAAGAACCTCATCGTCACCAGCCTGCTGGTCGCCTATCTCGCACTCGCCGTCGGAGGGCGTTCGCTCCTCCAGTACCGCAGGACCGGATCGTTCGGCCTGAGGACTCCCAAGGGAGGCACCGCCGCGTGGCTCGGTGGTTCACTCCTGCTGGTGGGCGTGGCCGCGATGGCGCTGGCCGCGACCCTCGACGAGGCTCCGCCCGCGCCGCTCATGGATCTCGCCGGCGCGCTCCTGCTGGCGGTCGGCTTCGCCGGGACGCTCCACAGCCAGCTCGTCATGGGCGACGCCTGGCGCATCGGCGTCGACGAAGCGGAGAAGACCTCGCTGATCGTACGGGGTCCGTTCCGCTGGGTGCGGAACCCGATCTTCGCCTCGATGATCGCGATCGCGATCGGCGTGCTGCTGCTCATCCCGGGCCTCTTCGCGCTCACCGGCGCGGTGGCGATGATCGCGGGCCTCGAGATCCACGTCCGCCTCGTCGAGGAGCCGCACCTGGTCCGAACCTTCGGATCCGAGTACCTCGCGTACGCCGCGCGCGTGGGTCGCTTCATCCCGGGCCTTGGGCGCACCCCGGCCCGCTGCTCATGATCGGCGGCGGAGATTGACCGTCGCCTCGTCTCCCGGCAGCATCCTCCGGATCAGCTCGGCCAGCTTGGCGCCGTCGTGCCGGACCAGGTCCGCAGGGTGCGCGATGTCCGCCACGATCAGCTCGGCCCGGCGGTCCCCTCGAGGCCGCCGGTGACCGGGGCCTGACCGAGCCGGGCGTACGCGGTGAGGTTCGCCTGGGAGAGCGCGGTGTTGGAGACGATGACCGCGTCGAGGCGATCCGCCCCCAGGTAGCGCACCACCTCCCGCACGTGGTCCGCCACCGAGTAGCCGGTGGTCTCGCCCGGCTTGGTCATGACGTTCGCGATGTAGACCACCTTCGCGCGCGAGGCCCGGATCGCGCCGGCGACGTCGGAGACCGTCAGATTGGCGAGGACGCTGGTGTAGAGATCGCCCGGTCCGATCGTGATGATGTCGGCGGCCAGGATCGCCGCGTAGGTGTCGAGGTCGCACGCCGGCTGCGGCTCCTGCCAGAGGCGGGCGATGCGCAGGTCGGGGGATCGGTTCTCGCAGCGGTCGATCGCGCTCTCGCCCCGGACGACGGTGCCGTCCTCCAGTCGGCACAGAGCGTGGCCGAGTCTCGGGAGGCGCAGAGCACCACGCCGGAGATGTGGAGGATGTCGCCGAGCGCGCGCACAGCGTCGGGGAGCCAGCCGGTCAGCTCGGAGAGCGCGGTCAGGATATTGCCCAGGCGGCGCCCGGTGACACCTTCCCCGCGCCGAAGCGATACTGGATCACGTCGCTCATCAGGCGCGGCGCGTCCGAGAGCGCCACCAGGCTCCGCCGCACGTCGCCCGGCGGGAGGATGCCGAACTCGGCGCGCAGCCGTCCGGAGGAATCGCCGTCGTCCGCCATCGCCACCACGGCCGTGAGGTGGGCCGCCGGGAGGGACTTGAGCCCGCGGAGCAGGTGATAGAGCCCGGTGCCGCCGCCCAGCGAGCGACTCGCCCCTTCCGCTTGAGGACCGCCTGGAGCCGGACGATCACCTTGCGGGGAAGGATCGGTGGAGGAAGAGGTCGGAGGCCCCCGCTTCGATCCAGGCACGCGCGCGATCCCGCGAGCGGAGCGCGTCGCCACCAGGTACCGCGCACCGACAGCCGCGTCCGGATCGCCGCGAGCGCGCTGTCGTCCAGGCCGTCGTCGTCGACCAGGACAGCGCGGGCGAACGGATCGAGCCGAAGTGCTTCGAAGCGAGCCCGAGCGCAAAGCCGGTCTGTCGGAGGGCGCCCGGGCGAGGTCCGAGCGCGAAGAGGTGGTCAGGAGCTGGAAAGGTTCTCCACGTGCCCGCTTGGGGATTATGGCCCAACGCCGGGCAGACGGAAGAAAGGAGGGCTCACGCCTCACGTCGATTCGAAGTGAGGGGTGAGGAGCTCGGTGTGTCTACATGTCGCCCGGCAGGCTCCGCTGACCGTCTCGTCGACGAAGAACGGCGCGCACGTCGAGGTCGCCGAGACGACCGCACAGCCCACCCTGCGGACTGAGCTGCTTTCTCGGTGACCTCGACGTGCGCGCCGTTCTTCGTCGACGAGACGCTGGGCGCCTGCGGCGACATGTAGACACACCGAGCTCCTCACGCCTCACTTCGAATCGACGTGAGGCGTGAGCCCTCCTTTCTTCCGTCTGCCCGGCGTTGGGCCATAATCCCCAAGCGGCAGCATGGAGAACCTCCAGCTCCTGACCACCTCTTCGCGCTCGGACCTCGCGGGCGCGCTCCGACAGACCGGCTTTGCGCTCGGGCTCGCTCCGAGCGCTGCGGAGCTCGATCCGTTCGCCCGCGCTGTCCTGGTCGACGACGACGGCCTGGACGACAGCGCGCTCGCGGCGATCCGGACGCGGCTGAAGAACTTCGGTGCGCGGTACCTGGTGGCGACGCGCTCCCGCTCGCGGGATATCCGCGTGCCTGGATTTGAAGCGGGGGCCTCCGACCTCTTCCTCCAGCCGTCTCCCTTCCCCGGCGAGGTGATTGTCCGGCTCCAGGCGGTCCTCAAGGCGGAAGGGGCGAGTCGTCTCGCTGGGCGGCGGCACCGGGCTCTATCACCTGCTCCGCGGGCTCAAGTCCCTCCCGGCGGCCCACCTCACGGCCGTGGTGGCGATGGCGGACGACGGCGATTCCTCCGGACGGCTGCGCGCCGAGTTCGGCATCCTCCCGCCGGGCGACGTGCGGCGAAGCCTGGTGGCGCTCTCGGACGCGGCGCGCCTGATGAGCGACGTGGCCAGTATCGCTTCGGCGCGGCGCGAAGGTCTCACTGGGACAGCCTGGGCAACCGATCCTGACCGCGCTCTCGAGCCGACCCGCCCGCCCCCGACGCTGGGCGCGCTCGGCGACATCCTCCACATCTCCGGCGTGGCGCTCTGCGCCTCCAGAGACTCGGCCACGCTCGGTGCCGAGCTGGAGGACGACGCCGTCTCCGGGGCGAGAGCGCGATTGACCGCTGCGAGAACCGATCCCCCGACCTGCGCATCGCCCGCCTCTGGCAGGAGCCGAGCCGGCGTGCGACCTCGACACCTACGCCGACCCGGCCGCCACATCATCACGATTGGACTGGGCGATCTCACATGAGCGTCCTCGCCAATCTACGGTCTCCGACGTCGCCGGCGCCATACGGGCCTCGGCGCGCGGAGGTTGACTTAATTGCGAACGTCATGACGAGCCGGGCGAGACCACGGCGACTCGGTGGCGGACCACGTGCGGGAGGTGGTGCGCCACCTGGGCGGGATCGCCTTGACGCGGTCATCGTCTTCGAGACCGCGCTCTCCCAGGCGAAACTCACCGCGTACGCCGGGCTCGGTCAGGCCCCGGTCACCGGCGGCCTCGAGGGGACCAGCCGGGCCGAGCTGATTGTGGCGGACATCGCGACCCTGCGGACCTGGTCCGGCACGACGGCGCCAAGCTGGCCGAGCGATCCGGAGGACGCCGCCCGGAGACGAGGCGACGAACGATTTCCGCCGCCCATCATGAGCAGCGGGCCGGGGTGAAGGCCCGGGATGAAGCGACCACGCGCGCGGCGTACGCGAGGTACTCGGATTCGAAGGTTCGGACGAGGCGCGGCTCCTCGACGAGGCGGACGCCGATTTCGAGGCCCGCGATCATCGCTATGGCGCCGGGGAGCGCGAAGCGGCCCGGGATGAGCAGCAGGACGCCGATCGCGATCGCGATCATCGAGGCGAAGATCGGGTTCCACGCAGCGGAACGGAACCCGGACGATCAGCGAGGTCTTCTCCGCTTCGTCGACGCTGATGCGCCAGGCGTCGCCGACGACGAGCGGCTGTGGAGCGTCCGGCGAAGCCGACCGCCAGCAGGAGCGCGCCGGCGATATCGATGAGCGGCGCGGGCGGAGCCTCGTCGAGGTCGCGGCGAGCGCCATCGCGGCCATGCCGACGAGCAGGAGTGAACCACTGAGCCACGCGGCGGCGCTCCCTTGGGAGTCCTCAGGCCGAACGATCCGGTCCTGCGGTACTGGAGGAGCGAACGCCCTCCGACGGCGAGTGCGAGATAGGCGACCAGCAGGCTGGTGACGATGAGGTTCTTCATGACCGTTCCCTCCTCGGAGGCAGTCATGAGCGCATCTTCATATGAAGTCAACATCATATGAACAATATTTCATTTGTCGGCCGGAGCTCTCCGTCGCTTCTTCGCCGGAACCGCCTCACCGGCGTGCGCCAGCCCGTCCTCGAGCAGGCGGACCACGTGGGCATCCTTCAGCGAATACAGCACGTTCTTCCCGCTCCGCTCGGTCTCGACCAGACCGGCGCTCCTGAGGATCTCTAGCTGATGCGACAGCGCGCTCTGCTCGAGCTGGCAGAGCGGCATCAGCTCGGAGACCGAGAGCGGTCCCATCCGATCGAGCGCCACGAGCGCCCGCAGGCGTGCCTCGTTGGCGAGGGCGGTGAACAGCTCCGCCGTCCGGGTCAGGGTCAGATCGTTCGGCATCCGCATGTCGGAAACGGGGGCGATGATCAGCCCTTCTCCTCGAGCTCGAGAATCCGGGCCGCGAGGGCGTCGGCGCGCCTCTTCTCCTCGTCGGCGCGGGCCGCCCACTCGCGGCTGGTCGGGAGCGGGGTCCCGTCGTCGCCGATCCAGCGGAGCCAGGGGCCGGGGATCCCGAGGCAGTCTTCGTCGCGCACGCCGATCCGCAGGCCGAGCGGCGCGCAGGGCAGCAGCCCGTCGGCGTCGGGGGGGAGCGGGCGGTACGCGCGCATCGCTTGTTCGAGACGGTAGCCCTCGAGCAGGTGCGTCCAGGGGTCGTAGAGATAGTACGCAGGCACTCGGAGGATAGTGGCGTAGATCTCCATCTTCTTCCCCCGATCCACGTGTTCGGTGCTCGGGGAAAGCAGCTCGATCACCACGTCCGGCGTGCGGCCGTCCTCCTCCCAGACGACCCACGATCTCCGCCTGCGCGCCGGATCCGTGTCGAGCACGACGAAGACGTCGGGGCCGCGGAAGTCGTTGTGCTTCGCCTGCGTCTCGCTGAAGTAGAGGAACATGTTCCCGCCGACGAAGAAGTCACGGCGGTGGCGCCAACCGGTCTCGAGGCTCTCGATCAGGAGCGTCATCTGTCGAACGTGGCGGATGCTCTCCATCGGCTCCCCGTCGTCGTAGGGGAGGTCCTCGCCCCGCGGCGGCGGAGCGGGATAGTTCTCGAGGGGGTGCGACCCCTTGAGCGGAGTGCTCATGCGCATCCAGAATCCTCCCGTGCGCCACGCTCCGCAAGGGAGATGCCAGCGGTGCGCGCGGGCGAAAAGGTGGAATGTCCGTCCGACTTCCGGACACGCTCGAAAACCGGACGGACGACCAAGCGAGCGGGGTGTGATCACTCCGGTTCGGCAACAGGCGACGAGACTGCCTGTGCGGTTCGGTTCGGCCGATCGGATCTGGGTGCGTTGCGTTGGGGTGGCGCGCTCGGCTCCCGGCGAGAGGAAGGATTGCGTCCAGGGGGACCGGCTCAAGGGCGGCAGCGCTTCGAGAGACGGTCGTTGAGCCTAGGTGGGGCCCCGAGTGCGGCATCACTCACGAGCGGCGGTCGCCTTTCCCCAACTTCCCCCTGGACACAACCCTTCCCCTCGCCTCCGCCTTCGACCTGAGGTGGTGCCAGCGGGTCACGAGGAGGGAGCGCGTCTATCTCTGCCATGCCGCCCAGCGGCGTCGAGCTGTCCTGCCAGAGAGCACAAGCTCGGCGCGCCACTTTCTCGGCGACGCGCTTCGGGCCCTCCTCGCCAGACATCGCGCGCGGTCATCCGCGCTCTGGAAGTGCGCTGAGCTGCCTCATCAACAATGCGCGACGCGCCCACTCCGATTGTGATCGGCGCCGAGGGAGGCCTCGCCGCCGGCCTGCGGCCAGGTGGCACGCGACGGCTGCATGCCGATTCCTACGTGTCCCATCGAAGTGAGCTCGTCCTGGAGCCCGCTCGAGAAGAGGAGAGCCGACTCTCCGATACCAACGGCGCGCTCCGTTCTCTTGACCCGCTGGCACCACCTCAGGTCGAAGGCGGAGGCGAGGGGGAAGGGTTGTGTCCAGGGGGAAGTTGGGGGAAGGCGACCGCCGCTCGTGAGTGATGCCGCACTCGGGGCCCCACCTAGGCTCACCGACCGTCTCCCGAAGCGCTGCCGCCCTTGAGCCGGTCCCCCTGGACGCAATCCTTCCTCTCGCCGGGAGCCGAGCGCGCCACCCCGGCGCAACGCACCCAGATCCGATCGACCCCGGTCTAGGAGCGTGTAGCGCGTAAGCGCTCACGCGACCCCGGTCCGGGTCCCGGTCCCGTTCCGGGTCCCGATTTGAAGATGGCTGCCTTGAGTCAGACGGTCGCGACGGTCGCGAGCTTCAATCGGTAGAGCTTGAGCAGGTTGTGGGTGAGGCAGACGAGCGTCCCCTCGGCTCGTACCTTGAAGAAGGAGCGGAGCGAGAACCGGCGGAATCCTCGTGCCGCTTTGATTTGTCCGAGCGCCGGTTCGACGATACTCTTCCTGCGGGGGTAGACCGCCTTGCCGTCGCGCGTTTGCAACTTGTCTCGCATTCGCTTGCGAGCGAGCGAGGCAGGTGTGGGCTCCGAAGCTGATGAGGACGGAGTCGACGCGTCTTGGTTCTGTTCGCGTCCAACAGCGATGTGGGCATCGATCTGATTGTTGTCGCAGAATTCGATGTTGGTCGCGCTCAGATAGCCGTTGTCTGCCGTCATCTTCCGCGGAGCATCGCCGCAGTTGCCGAACACATCACGGAGCATCGGGACGAGGTGTTGCTGATCAGGTGCCTGGTTGCTGACCCCTTCGGCGACAATCACCTGAGCGTGCTCATCTACGACAACTTGGGCATTGTAGGCCTGGAGGTACGCTCCATCCTTCAACATGATCCTGCTGTCTGAGTCGGTGAAGTTCCTCTGAGCGTTGGGCCTCGGTGTGCCGTCCACATTTGCAGGAACGCGATGATGCGGCCATCCATCCATCATTTCGTTCAGTCGGGTCTGGGGATGGTTCGAGCTGGTCAGCCTGCGCTCTTGCCTTCTCGGCTCGAGTTCTCGCTCGCTTCTGCTCCACCCAATCCACAAGAGCATCATCCGCTTTGCTCTGCTGCTCTTCGGCTTGCCTGCGCAATTTCTCCGCGCGAGCCGGGCTCGCGGTAGCGCTACGCGCTACACGCTCCTAGCGGCGGACGGTGAGGGCGTCGTCGATGTCGCGGCTCGTGACGAAGTAGCCGTCACGGTCGGCGCGCATGCGGTCGGTCATCGCGCGCTCGGCGGACTCGATGATGAGGACGTCGTCTCGTCCGGCGCGAGGGTCGTCCTTGCGAGGCGTCGCGTTCGCAGCGTCGCGAAGCGCCTGCTCGAAGGACTGGACCACGTCGTCGGTGAACCAGCGGGAGGCGGGGATGCCGACGACGACGTCGAGCTGCTCGGTCTCGCCCGCGAGGCTCGCCACCAGGTCGGCGACGTCGGCGGTGCGAAGCTCGAACGCGATGCTCGCCTCGGCGCTGCCGCGCTCGACCAGCTTCTTCTGGCCGCACATGACGGGATCGCCGTCGGGATCCTGCGCGCAGTGGACGGGATCGCCGTCGGGATCCTGCGCTTGCAGGCGCGGATCCGAGTCGTGGGTCTTCGCCTTGCGTCCCTCGACCGGATCGTCCGGATGATCCTCCGCGGACGCGGTCGTCTTGAGCGAGCTCTGGCCGCCGTGGATCGGAGAGGCGTAGTAGCGGCCGGTGACGATGATCGAGGAAGCGTCGAGCGCCGCGGAGGGCGCGATGTGGAGGTAGACGGCGAGGTCGTCCTGTCCGAGGAACTGCTCGGGGAAGGGAAGGTCGAGCTTCGACTCGTCGGCGCCGTAGAACTCGAGGATCGTGGCCTGGGAGAGCAGGTTGAAGCCGCCGGGCGGAATGCGCGGGTCGGCGGCGAGCAGTCGCACCTCGGCCAGGTTGAGGCGGATGTCATCGATGACCACGCGATCGGCGAGGCCGGCGTCGAGGAGATCGGAGACCTCGAGGGCGGCGCTGATGCTGACCTCGGCCTCGGTCGGGGCCGGGGCTTCGAGCGTGGCGTCGAGATCGGTCGGCTCGGTGCCGCATGCGACGGCACCCAGAAGAACAATGGGCGCGATGACTCGGTTCGTCTTCATCGGATCACTCCCTGGCAGAGAGACTTGAGCTCCTCGCTCCCGTTGATGATCTGGGAGAGCCTCGGCCTGCGCATGCCGAGGACCTCCGCTGCGCGCGTGATATTACCCTTGGTCAGGCGAAGCGCGCGAGCAATCGCCTGCTCCTGGATGCGCCGCTTGAGCTCGGGCAGTGGAACACCCAGCTCGAAGATCTGGGAGAGGAGCTCCCCGTCGACGGCCTGACGGGTCGCGACCTCGCTGTCCGGCGGCGGTCCAGGAGGTGCGGATGTCGGTGGAGGTGGTGTGATCGCCTCGATCGCCGGCGGGGGCGGAGCCTGGATCGGGGTTCGCGCCACTGGTCCTTCCTGGAACAGCTCGCGGTACTCGTCGAAGTCCCGGACGTCGATCACGTTGCCCTCGCAGAACAAGGCCACCGACCGGATGATGTTCTCGAGCTCGCGGATGTTCCCAGGCCAACCGTAGCTCTGGAGCAGCTCGATCGACGCGCCGGAGAGCGACTTCTCCACGGTGCCGCTCTCGGCCGCGTACTGGGCGAGGAAGTGCTGCGCCAGCTCGACGATGTCCTCGGGGCGCTCGCGGAGCGGGGGCATGTCGATGGTGAGCCCCTTGAGCCGATAGTAGAGGTCCTCGCGGAACGCGCCGTCTTTGACCATCTTCGCCAGGTTGCGGTTGGTGGCGAAGATGATGCGCGCTTCGACCTTGATCGGGCGGCCGCCGCCGACCCGCTCGAACTCCCGCTCCTGGAGCACGCGGAGCAGCGCGACCTGGGTCTTCGGCGAGATGTCGCCGATCTCGTCGAGGAAGAGCGTGCCGCCGCTGGCCATCTCGAAGCGCCCGATCTTCCGCTGGTGCGCGCCGGTGAACGAGCCCTTCTCGTGGCCGAAGAGCTCGGACAGGAGCAGCGTCTCCACCAGCGCGGCGCAGTTCAGCTTGACGAAGGCGCCCTTCGCGCGGGGCGAGCTCCTGTGGATCGCCTCGGCGACCAGCTCCTTGCCGGTGCCGGACTCGCCGTAGATGAGCACGGTGCCCTCGCTGGCGGCGACGCGATCGAGGATGTGGAAGACGCGGTTGAGCTTCGACGAGCCGCCGACGATCGCGGCGTACTTCTGGCGCCACTCGGGGGTCCGCTCGGTCCGCGCTGCCGGTGGGGGCGCTGAGATCGCGATCGTGCGCTCCGTCCGCTCGATCCGCGGGCGCGGCGCGGGCCGGCCCTCGAGCTCCGCCATCGCCTCGCGCACCGCGGTCTGGCTGCGGGCTGCCAGGAACTTGGCGCGGAGATCCTCGGGCAGCTCCTCGGCCACCGCGCTCTGGATCTCGTGGGCCGCCATGATGTGCATCCGGGCGGTCTCGAGCTGACCTGCGGCGAAGTGGGCACGGCCGAGCTCGAGCTCGGCGTCGCGGACGAACAGTCGCCGCTGCCGTCGCTCGAACTCGGCGCGGGCCTCCTCGAGCATCCGGATCGCGGTCTCGCCGGCGCCGAGCAGCTTGGCCTCCAGGAAGACGGCGCGGGCGGCGAGCAGCGGGCTCTCCACCGAGACCAGCGCCTGCTTGACCTCGAAGAGGGTGGCCTCGGCCCGGTCCAGCTCGCCGAAGCGGAGCTGGAGCTCGACCAGCTCCACCATCGCCTCGAGGGGACGCTCCACGGCCAGCTTCCGCTGGAGGACCATCGCCTCCCGCAGCTTCGCCTCGCCCTCGGCCGCCAGCCCCATCTCGGCGAGGATGGCGCCCTCGAGGCTGATCGCGATGGCGACCACGCGCTCGACCCCGGTGAGGCGCGCCAGCCGGAGCGCCTCGTCGTTGTGCGCCTTGGCGCGGGCCGGGTCGCCGCAGATCAGGTAGAGGTTGCCGAGGTTGTGCAGCACGCGGGCGAGCTGCGTGCGGTTGCCCAGGCGGCGGAACAGCGACTTGCACTCGCGGTAGCACTCGATGGCGCGACCGAGCTCGCCGTTCTGGTGATAGACGACGCCGAGGTTCATGTAGCCGAACGCGATGCGCCAGAGATCGCGGGCGTCGCGGGCCTTCTCGATGCCCTCGAGCAGGTTCGCCTCGGCCTTCGTCGCGTCACCGGTGCGGAGGTGCGTGATGCCCAGGTTGACCAGGGCGCCCGCCAGCTCGCGGACCAGGCCGGAGCCCTCGGCGAGGGCGCGGGTGGTCTCGAACAGCTCGACGGCGCGCTCCGGTTGATCGTCCGCCAGCGCGATCTTGCCCAGCTGGTTGGTGAGATCGATCCGCGGCTTCACGGTGGTCTCGGCCTGGGTCTGATCGAGCAACGCGATCCCGGCGCGCCCGCAGGCGGCGGCCTTCTCCAGCTCGCCGAGGTGATAGTAGGCCTCGCTGGCCTTGGCCTCGATGCTCGCGCGCTCGGCGAGGTCGGCGGTGATCGTCTTGGCCTCCTCGAGGGACAGGAGCGCCTGGTCGTAGTCACCGGTGGCGTTTCTGAGCTCGGCCTCGCGCTGGTGGGCGGGACCGCGCGCCTCGATGGGGAGCGCCGCCTTCCACGCCTCGACGTAGCGGAGCGCGGTGCGCGGGTGCCCGGTGAGCGGCGCCAGCTCGGCGAGACGGGCCAGGATCGAGAGATAGAGCTCGCCCTGGGCGTGCGGGCGCGCGTCCTCGAGCATCCCGAGGGCGGCGTCGAAGGCGCCCGCCACCGCGTAGGTCTCAGCGGCCTGCACCGCCAGCGGGACGCCGCGCTGCGGCTCGCTCGAGCGCAGCTGATGATGCGCGAGGAGCGCGGGACCGCCGTGGTCCTGCTCCTTGGTGAGCGCGGTCGCCCAGGCGCCGTGCAGCCCGGCACGCTCCTCTTCGGCGAGGGAGCGCAGCGTGACCTCGAGATCGCGGCGGCGGTTGAAGGCGAACTGGAACTCGCCGTTGTGGATCTTGCGATCGACGATCTTCGAGTCGCGGAGCGTGCTCAGCGCGGAGGCTGTGTCCTTGAGCGCGAGATCGGCGACCCGGGCCAGGAGACGTGCCGAGGCGGGGCGACCGAAGACGGCCAGGGCGCGGAGCGCGCGCCGGCAGGGCTCGTCGAGGGACGCGAGCTTCTTCTCGAAGAGCTCCTCGACGTTGGTGGGGAGCGCGTCGATGAGCGCGTCGAGCTCCTGCGGTAGGCCTTCGCAGGCCGACAGCAGCTTCTCGAGGACGTGGGACGACTGGACGTAACGGCGGAGGCCGTCGAGGTCGAGGCCCTCGAGGAGGAGGGCCTCGGCGGTGGTGCGCTCGGCGATCTCGCCCAGGAAGTCCTTCACGCGCTCCGGCGTGCTGGCGTCGTCGCGGACCAGGAACGTGAGGAGGCCGGGTCGCGGGTGCTCGGGATCGAGGGCCGGATCGCCGAAGAGCTCATCCGCCAGGTAGCCGGCCAGCTCGAGCGTGTCCTTGTCGGCGTGCTCGAGGTCGTGAATCACGACGAGCAGCCGGGCAGCCTCCGACACGCCGATCAGGAGGCGGCGGAAGGCGTCGAAGAAGGCGAGCTTCTGGTCGAGTGAGGGTGCCTCGTCGCCGGCGGCGGCGAGATCGAGGACGGGGGCGAGATCGCCGTAGAGCGGATCGAGGATCTGCGCGGTGAGGTTGTTCTGCTCGGCCCACAGGATCGCCTGGTGCGCGACCTCGGCGAACGGGTGGAAGCTCTTGCCGGCGGCCGAGAGGGTGCGGCCTTCGAACACGACGCTGGCCGCTTGCGCGGAGGCGTGGCGGACGAGGTCGTCGGCCAGGCGCTCCTTGCCCACGCCGCGGCGGCCGTGCAGCACGACCACCGAGCCCTGATCGGCGTTCAAGAGCGCGATCAGGCGCTCGAGCTCAGCGGCGCGCGGGTTGTCGGTGGCTTGGGCGGGGGCAGCAACGTCGACCATTCATCCGGCTCCAGGAGCGTACTCCGTACAATCTGCGTGCCACCTGTCAAAAATCGAACAGGGCGAGAAACCGCGGTTTCCGGCCCAAAATCGACGCATCGGATCGATGACGGAGGTGGCGTTCGTTAAGAGTCTAACAGCCGGGAAATCGTTCGCCGATACGAAGATGACGCCCGGCGCCCCGGAGGAAGTCGCCGGCAGACATGGGGCGTTTTCCCGCGGGCTGGAGCGTCAGGATCCGGACGGCGCCGCGCCCGGCCGCCACGATCAGGCCCAGGCCGGCCTCCAGAAGGGTTCCAGGGGTCCCGTCCCCCGGCGCGGCCTCCGCCTGGCCGACCTTGAGGGGCTGGCCGTCGGGCAGGCGGACGAACGTGCCCGGCCAGGGATCGAAGGCCCGGATTCGCCTCAGGATCTCGTCGGCCGGCCGGGTGAAGTCGAGGCGCCCGTCCTCCTTCTTAAGTATGGGGGCGAAGGTGGCGGCCGCGTCGTCCTGGGGCGTCACGATCAGGCCCTCGGTCTTCGCTCGCCGGATCCCGTCGACGACGGTCTGGGCGCCGACCACGGCGAGGGCCTCGGTGAGGCTTCCGCCCGTCTCGGTGCCATCGAGCGGGAGCCGGCGGACCAGGAGGACCGGACCCTCGTCGAGCCCCGCGGTCATGCGCATCAGCGAGACGCCGGTCTCCGGATCGCCGGCGAGGATCGCGTGCTGGATCGGGGAGGCGCCGCGATGCCGCGGCAGGAGCGACGCGTGGACGTTCCAGCTCGAGAACGCGGGCGCCCCGAGGACATCGGTGGGGAGGATGCGGCCGTACGCGATCACGACGGAGAGATCGATCGTCTCCGCCCGCAGGCGACCGGCGAGCGCGCCGTCCTTGAGCTTGGTGGGCTGGAGGACAGGAATGGCGTGGCGCTGCGCCAAGACCTTCACGCTGGGGGCCTCGACGTTCTTGCCGCGGCCCTTCGGTCGATCCGGCTGGCAGATCACCAGCGCGACGTCGTCCTCGCCAGCGTCGATCAGCGCGGAGAGGACCGTCGCGGCGATCTCCGGCGTCCCGAAGAAGGCGAGGCGGAGCCTCCGATCCGGCAGGTGGATGATCTCGGGTGCGGTCAGACGTCCGCCTCGTCCTGCGCGCGCTTCTTCAGCTTCTTCTTCACCATCGACTGCTTGAGGCGGCTCAGACGATCGACGAAGAGGACGCCCTGGAGGTGGTCGATCTCGTGCTGGAGGCAGACGCCGAGCAGGCCCTCGGCCTCGATGCGGATCTCCACCCCCTCTCGGTTCAGGCCCTTCACCACGACCTTGGCGGCGCGATCGACCTCGTCGGTGTAGCCGGGCACCGAGAGGCAGCCCTCCTCCCACGTGATCTTGCCCTCGGCCTGGACGACCTCCGGGTTCACGATCGCGTAGGGCTGGACCGGCTTGAGCGGCGGGGGCTCATCCTTCTCCCGAACGCCGCAGTCGACCACGATGATGCGCTTGGTGATGCCGACCTGCGGGGCCGCAAGTCCTACGCCCTCGGCCTCGTACATGGTCGCGAACATGTCGTCGATGAGCTGCCTGATCGCGTCGTCCACCTGCTCGACGGGCGCGGACTTCTCCGCCAACCGAGGATCCGGATAGGTGAGGATGGGAAGGAGCGCCATGTCCAAAGTGTAGGCAGACGGTCTCGAGGCGGCAACCAGAACTGGTATGTTGAGAGGGCATGGGCGAGCTCATCGTCCTCCTCCTGGCGGTCTGCGTCGGGGTCGCCACCGCCAAGGCGCGGTCGACGGCCCGATCGCGCACGCTCGAGCTGGCGCTCAGCCCGTTCGGCCTCCGCATCATCCGCGCCGGGGACGTCTCCGAGTTCCTCATCCCGTCGCCGCTGTTCCGCATCAACTCCATGACCTACGAGGGCACCGTCGCCGGGCTCCGGTTGATCGTGCAGACGCAGGTTCGTTTCGTCGATCGGCAGGGGAGCAATCTCGGAAACTTCATCGCCCGCGGGGAGCAGGGGCGCGCCCTGCAGGTGCACTTCGTGCGGATGGTGATCGACGCGTCGAGCCTCATCCCCAAGGGCTTCGCGCTCCATCTGCACTTCGGACACGACTTCAACGTCCTCGGCGATGAGGCGCTGGCCGCCGCGATCCTGGACGGCGAGCTCCGCGCCGTCACCGGGCGGGGAGACGAGCTCTCCATCGAGGACGGCCGCGTGGTGTTCGAGTCGCCGTTCTTGGTGCAGCGGCACCCGCAGCGGGCGGTGGAGGGCCTGCTCCGGATGATCCGCCGCCTGTCGGACGTCCTCAAGGGGCGGGTCGAGCTGATCGACCTCCTGCTCGACAACGTCGAGCGCGATCACGACCCCACGGTCCGGGCCAACGCCGTCGACACGATCTTCCGCATCGAGGCCGACTCGATCCAGCGCGAGCGCGCGGCGTTGCTGGCGCTGGCCGATCACGATCCGGAGGTGCGCTTCGCGGCGGCGCGGCACCTGGGCGCGCGGGGCATCGACGTGATCACGGAGATTATCGGCACCGAGATCCTCCACGAGAGCGTGCAGCAGCGCGCGCTCCGGTACCTGGCGCGGGCGTTCCCCGAGCGGGCACAAGCGATCCTCCCGGTGGCGCTCGCCAGCCGCTCGGAGCAGCTCCAGGCCACCGCCATCCAGCTCGCGGCCGAGAGCTCGGATCGCGCGTTCGCCGCAACCGCGCTGGCGAGGATCGAGCCGCTCAGTTACTTCAATGCAACCCGCCTTGCGGAGGCGCTCGGCAGCGTGGGCGGGCGCGGGGCGGAGGCGGCGCTGATCGAGCTGCTCTACTTCCGGGCGCGCCGGGGGCTCATGCTCGATCTCGACATGCGCATCGCCGTCGCAGACGCGCTCGGGCGCGTGGGCTCGCTGCTGGCGGTCCGGCATCTGCACCCGTACGCGGAGGGCCACCTGCACGACGACAACCTGCGGCTGGCGGCGGCGACGGCGATCGAGCTGATCCAGGCGCGGGCGGGCGGGGCCAGCGGGGGCGGAGCGCTGTCGCTGGTGGAGCTGCCGGCGGAGGTGGGGAAGCTGAGCGTGGCGGACGAGGAGCGGGGGGTGGTGAGCCTCCAGGAGCTCGAATAACCGCCCAACCTGACGGTCAGGCTCGTAGTTGTTCGGGCCTCAGGAGGTCCGGATCACCCGGATCGGCACCGACGACTCGATCCAGTACAGGTCCGTGCGGCGATCCCGAAGCGGACGCACCGAGCCGAACTCGCGCGCCTGCTCCAGCGCACCGAGGTCGAGATCTGCGATCACGACCGTCTCGGTGTTGAGATCGGCGGCGGCCGCAAGGGCGTCCGTGGGGAAGTGGAAGTCGCTGGGCGTGCAGATCACCGCTTGGCCGTAGTTGATCAGGAAGTTCTCGACCTGCGGGAGGTTGCCGACGTTGCCGGAGAGGGCCACGTAGATGATGTTCTCCACGGCGCGGGCCTGTGCGGTGTAGCGGACGCGCAGGTAGGCCTTCTTCTCGTCCGTGCTGAAGGGGACGAAGAGGACCTCGATCCCGTAGAGCGTCATCAGCCTCGCCAGCTCCGGGAACTCGACGTCGTAGCAGACGAGGATGCCGATGCGGCCGTAGGGCGTCACGAAGATGCGGATCTCTTCGCCGGGGCGGATGCCGTACTCGTCTCGCTCGTTCGGCGTCACGTGCAGCTTGTCCTGCGTGTAGACGTCGCCCGCGGGAGAGAAGAGGTGGGCGACGTTGTAGATGTACTCGCCTCGTTTGACCGGATGCGAGCCGCCGATGATGTACAGCCCGGTCTTGGTGGCGCGGGAGCGGAACATCTGCACGTAGCGATCGGTCATGGTGGCGAGCACCGAGACCGCCTCCTTCGAGGGGATGCGCGGATCGAGCATCGAGAAGAGCTGCGCGGTGAAGAGCTCGGGGAAGAGGAGGAAGTGGCAGTGATATTGGACTGCGGTGGAGATGAAGAAATCGACCTGCTGCTCGAGCTCGCCCCACGAGGCCACGCGGCGCATCTCGTACTGCGCGGAGCAGACCCGGATCTTGCGGACCGGACGGTTGATCGGAGACCCGGCGATGCGCCGTCGCTCGGAGTTGAACCGCGGGTTCGTGTACTCGAGGAAGGTGGCGAAGTCCAGGCTGTGGGCGTCGGCGAGATAGCCCATGTGCACGCCGCGAACCTGGTAACCGGCCCGGAGATGCGCGTTGAGGGAGGGGTCGGTGAGCTCTCCGGCGATGACCTTCTCGACGTACTCTTCGGGCGTCAGCTTGCCGGCATGCTTGCGGTAGCCGGGGATCCGGCCGCCGGCCACCATGCGGCGGAGGTTGAAGCGGCGGACCAGCTTTCGCCGCGCCTCGTAGAGCTTGTTGGCGATGCCGCGCCGGCGGAAGTCGGGGTGCACCGCGATGTCGGCGCCGTAGAGCGTGTCGCCGCTGGGATCGTGGGTGCTGAAGGTGCCGCCGCCGGTGATCTCGCTGTACGAGTACCAGGGTGAGCTATCGTCGATCTGGACGATCAGGGAGGTGGTGTAGCCGACGACGCGATCGTCCAGGAGCGCCACGTTCTGGCCCTCCGGGAAGGCCTCGAGCTGGAGCGTGAGCTGGCGGGTGTCGCAGAGGCCGGTGGCGGTGCCGTAGGCGGCGGCCTGCACCTCGTAGATCGCGGGGATGTCGTTGATGGTCGCGCGCCTGACCTTCACGCCGCCGGAGCCCGGCGCTCGGCGTTTTTGTCTGGGTGCGTCCATCATCGTCTCAGCTGTCTCGGTCTCCTCCTTTCACGGCGTACCACAGGACGGTACTGATTCAAACCGATCGACGGGATGCAGCTCGGATCCTCCGCTGCGCGCTGCACCATCCCGACATCGCGCAACCAGCGCCAGAGCGGCTGGCTGTCGATCGGACACAGGCGGGTGAAAGCGGAGCGGATGCCAGAGTCCCAGATGCGCGCGTAGCGATCGAAGTCGTCCGGGCGCACGCGACCTCTGCAGCCTGCCTTCCCGCAGAGACAGTCGAACGGGCGCTCGAGGTTCAGCGCACCATAGTCGCTGGTCAGCTCCTCGCCGGGCGCGACATCGCGGACCGCGATCTCCAGGGGCCAGAGACCGGGCCCCATGCTGTTCGCTTCACAGCTGTGATTCATGAAGCGTGTGAAGTCCCAGCAGAGCACGCGGCGGCCGAGTTGATCGACGTAGGTGTATTTTTCGAGGAGCTCGTAGGCAGTGCCGTCGAGGTCGGCGTAGTCATCCGGTTCCAGCCGGCGGTCCAAGGGATCTTCGACCCAAGTGAGCGTGCCTGCCGGGATGTGATGAGTGGCGAAGACGCCGTAACCGACCTCGTCGTCGATGTGCCTGAGCTCCGTGTGGGGATGGAGCACTTCGCCCACGAGTCTTAGCACAAAACGGATTTGGCAACCCCTCCTCTAAGGCTTGAGGTGCTGCTGGTAGGCGGCCTTGAGGGTCGGGTCGGCGAGCACGTCGCGCGCCTCGTCGAGGCTGCGCCGGATCTCTCTCGCGAGCTCCACCAGATCCGGATCGACGGAGATCACGTCGGTGTCGATCAGCTCGGTCAGCCGCCGGTGGGCGGCCCGGACCTCGTCCGGGGCGGACGTCGGGGTGACGCCGAGGATGGTGAAGTAATCGTTCGCGCGGACCAGGCGGGCGAGCGCCCGGAGGCGGCTCGGGGGGTCGAGGCGGCGATCGACCGAGTGGTCGATCGGGGTGGGCTTTTGTCGCTTGGGGGGGCTGCTCAGGATCGGCTCGCCGCCGGTGGGCTGCGACAGCGGGATCCAGCTGAGCGCGCTCCGGGCCTTGGGGCGTTGGACCACGGTCGCCAGGCCGAACAGGACGTAGACGAAGGCGACCGCGGCGGCGCGCTCGAGCGGGATGGCCGACAGACGGGCCGCCTCCGCCAGCTCGTAGCGACCGTCGAGGATCGCGAGAAAGCGCGCGTCCCGCGACGGTCCGACCTCGGCCATGGCGGTCACCCGGATCCGTGCCCCTTCGCCGCCCACCGCGTCGAGGAGCTCCTCCTGCCCGGCCACCCGGGGCAGCAGATCGATCAGGAGGCGGCGGACGTCGTCGAGCTCCGGCACGATCTCCTCGCGGACGACCTCCACCTCCTCGCTCCCGTCGAGCTCGTAGCTGCCGTGCTGCCGGAGCAGCGCGGTCAGCCCGTCCTCGAAGTGACGGTGGAGGTACACCGTCCCCTCCGTTTCCCGGAGGAACCCGTGGCGGACGAACATCCGGGCCACGTCGACCGGGCGCTCGGAGTGCTCGAAGCTCATCAGATCCCGGCAGGCGGCCTCGTCGACCTTCCCGACGGCCAGGAGGAGGGAGAGAAAGCCGTGGACCGCCCGGTGCCCCCGGAGCGCCGCCGGCTGGCCGTCGACGAAGACGATCCGGGGGGCCCCCGTCGCCGCCAGGATGCCCGTGGCGCGCTGCTCCTCAATCCGCGCCAGAAGTCGGACCATGTCGACCAGGCTGGTGGTGACGCCCTCGACCGGGACGAACCGCGCCGGCGTGATCCGGGAGGCGGCGCCGTAGCTCGGTGGCAACAAATCCCGGAGCCGCTGCGCCTCCGCCGGGACGCTGAGGTCGTCCCAAACCGGGAGCCGGCTCCAGCCGCCCATGGTCAGCGGGGCCACCTCGAACGACGCCTCGGGCACCGGCGGGACCTCCTCCACGGGCTCCGGCACGGGAAGGCGATCCGTCACGTCGGGCCGCGCGAGCTCGTCCGGATCCTCGGTGTCGGGGGCGAGCAGGTCGGTCGGTGCCTCGGGGCGGGGCAGGACCGGGACCTCGAGATCGGAGGCGACGCCGCGCACGGGGGGGACGTGCACCGTGTCGTGCGAGAGGAGATCGATCTCCTCCCCGTCGAGGCTCTCCGGCTCGGGCGGGAGCGTCACCATGTCGAGCGTGTTCACGCGCCAGCTCTTTCCGATCTCCTTGGCGATCAGATCGTCGAAGCTCGCGTCGCGGTCACCCGCGCGCTCGAGGCCCAGCGCGAGCTCGAGCTCCTGAAGCCGGCGCCGCAGCGCGGTGTCCTCGGGGCGCAGGCGGATCATCTCGTGGATGAGGAACATCGCGTTGTCGAGCTGGCCGCGCGCCTCCAGCGCGTCAGCGGTGCGGCGGTAGATCTCGAGGGCGTCCTGGTTGCGACCGACGCGCGCGGCCAGCCGTCCGGCGTGCCGCGCGATCTCGAACTCTCCGGAGTCGAGGTGGAGGATCAGCTTGTAGAGCGCGAGCGCGGGGCCGACGGCGTCGTCGGTCTCGTACATTGCGGCCGCGGCGGCATAGATCTCGATCGATTCGCGGAGCCGGCCGGAGGCGCGCAGCGACTCGCCCTGGTGAACCAGCGAGAGGGCCGCGTCCTCGCCGGTCCGGTCGGCGCCGCCCTTCACGCGGAGGATCGGCGGAATCGGCGAATAGTCGTGCTCGGTCACGCTCTCCTGATCGAACTCTAGGAAGTCGGACATCTCGATCGAGGGCAGCTCCTCCGCGATGGGGAGCGGTGCGGTGGCGGGCTCGCGGTCGTGCTCGACGTCGGTGGTCCAGCCCCGCACGCGTCCAGCGAGGTAGTCGAGGTCGTTGGGGAGCGGGAAGAAGTAGTCGCCGCCGTGGCTCAGCGCCTCGCCCGGCGAGCGGACCGGTGAGCGCTCGTCGACCTCTCCCATGAAGAGGATCGGGACCAGCTGTCCCCGGGGGGCGTCGCGGAGCGCCTGGCAGACCTCGACGCCGCTCTCGTCGCCGAGGACCACCGCGAGGAGCACGGCGTCGGGCCGCGCCCTGTGGAACGATTGGAGTGCGGAGGCGCCATCGACGGCCGAGACGGTCTCGAGGCCCTCGCGGGTGAGCGCGGCCTCGAGCGCCTCGACCATCGCCTCATCGTGCTCGACGACGAGGATGCGGCTGCCCAAAACACGCACGGTATAACATCAGTCGAAGGCGGCCGACACGGGGTTGACCGTCGACATCACGCCCTTGGCAAGCACCGACATCACCACCAGGTGACCGGCCTCGACGCGATGCTCGAGCGCGTCCGCCGTCCATTGGTGGCTCACGAGCCGGACGCCGTCCTCGAGCGAGACCACCAGGCGCACCACGCCGTCCTCGTAGACCGCGCGGGCCTCATCGGAGAGGTCGAGGCGCACCCGTCGTCCGCCGAACCGACCCGAGATCACCCGCGGTGCTTCCAGATAGAAGCCTTCGATGCGCGAGTCCGCGTCGAACGCGGCCTTCGAGCCGAACCAGTGCGGCTTGAGGTGGTACGGGCCGCCGTCCTCGGGACAGAACACGTCGCAGTTTCCGCAGGCGTTGCAGAAGTCGACGAAGGTGGCGAGCTGGTGGCTCTCGTCGATCTCGACGCGGACCGGCGCGGTCTCCTCGAAGTGCTTTGGGCGGAAGATCCAGGCCGGCGCCTCTACCGCCACGGGCTCGACTCGATAGAAGAAGTTCGCGTCGTTCGGGCAGACCGGGATGCACTTGTCGCAGTTGACGCAGTCGAAGAGCTCGAGGGTCGAGCCGATCTTCTTGGGGGTCTTGGTGTTCCGCTCCTTCCGGTAGCGAGGATCGGCGAGCGCGGCGTCTGCAAGTCGTCTTGCGGCGGCGTCTGCGCCTCCCCGGCTCGCGATCAGCTGGTCCAGGTCGGCGGCGCCGGCCGCCCGCATCTCTTCGGCCAGATTGTCGAGGTACTTGGGCAGACGGGCATAGCCGCCGGGACGGAGGAGGTCGGTGCAGGTGGTGACCGGGCAGAGGTCGGCGGCCGCCGCCAGAGGGAAGTTGTGCTGGTCGATCCCGGCGGAGAACGAGTAGGCGATCGGCGCGGACACTGCCTCGCGAAGCTGTGCGTACAGCTGTGTCGAGAGCACGTGGAGCGGCTGGCCGGAGAGATACATCTCCTGCTCCTTGGCCGGGAAGAACTGCTTGTGGTTCCTGACCACCAGCGTGTTCGTCAGCTTGACACCGAACATCAGCGCGCGATCGGACGCGATGCGCGCCAGGCGATCGATCATCGCGAGCGCCTGGTCCCACTGTAGGTCGTTCTCGAAGTGACGCTTCTCTACGGTCAGCTCCGTGTACCCGAGCTGGCCGTTCAGGATGCGCACGACCGTGTCGAACCCGAGCAGCGTCGGGTTCAGCTTCACCACCACGTGGACCCCGATCTCCTCCAGGAGGTAGCGCGCGATCGACTCGATCTCACCGGCAGGACAGCCGTGGAAGGTGGAGAGCGTGATACAGGAGATCAGCCGCGGGTCGGGGGCCAGATCGCGAAAGTGCGAGAGCTCGCTCGGGAGCGTGTCGAGCAGGCGATCGATGACGGCGCCGGCGTCGAGCATGGTACGCACGAAGCCGGTGACGCGCTCGGAGCGGATCCCGTCAAGGGAGTAGCCGAGGGAGAGATCGAGCAGGTAGTCCCGGTCGCGGGCGGGGAGGCCCTCCGGGATCCCCAGGCGCTCGAGGGCCGCCAGGACCAGCGCCGCTTTGGCGTACTCGTCCGTCGACTGCTCGATCCTGAGCTCCTGCGACCACTCGATGTTGAAGCCGATATTGGCGACGTCGATGCATGGGCGGGGGATCTCGAGCTCGTCCATGATCTGGACGGTCTTGAGCTCGAGGATGCGAGCGCCCGCGAGATAGGAGAGCGCGATGTTCTGCGCCAGCTGCGTGTGAGGCCCGGCGGCCGGGCCGACCACGTTGGCAGCGCGTTCGCCGTGGAACGTGCGCGAGAGATCGAGGTCGGGCGGCGTCCCGCGCCACATCTTGGCCGCGGGTAGATCGAAGACCGGCCGCCCCTTGGCGCGGTCCGGCTCGCGCTCGATGCGCCGGAGCAGGTTCGCGAGCGGTTGCGGTACCAGCTCCACCTAGACGCTCTCCATCCTCGACCAGAGACGCTGGGCCTGTTCGCGCGCTCGGAAGAGGACGCGCCGCTCGTCGATCCCCACAATGCGCCGGTTTCGCATGACGGCGCGGCCCGCGACGAAGAGGTCGCGCACGTGCGCGCTGGGGAAGCCGAAGAGAAGGTGCGATCCGAGCGTGCGAGCGTCGAGAGGCGTCGGCGAGTCGTACGCGATCACGGCGAGATCACCGGCGGCGCCGGGCGCGAGCGATCCGAAGGTGCCCCCGAAGATCTCCGAGGCGAGGCGGTGGCCGCGCGCCAGCAGCTCGACCGGATCGGGCCACACCGAGGGGCCGGTCGCCTCGCGGCGGCGGAGGAACGCGGCCTGGAGCTCGCGGATCGGATCGTTGTCGATGCCGTCGGTGCCGAGCGCCACCTTGGGCAGCGAGGCGAGCCGGCCGGCGAACCCGACGCCGTTGTTCATGTTGGAGCGCGGCTGGTGCGTGACCCAGGCGCCGCGCTCCCGGATGAGCTCGACCTCGGCGTCCTCGACGTCCACCGCGTGGGCGAGCAGCGTCCGCGGGCCGACCATCCCGATCGCGTCGAGCTGGGGGACCAGCCGCCGCTTCCAGCGCGCCGCGGCGGCGAGCTGGTCATCGGGACCCTCGGCCGCGTGCGTGTGCAGCCAGGCGCTCTGGGTCTTCGCCAGGTCGGCGGCGGCCGCCAGCGTTTCGTTCGAGCAGGTGAACGGAGCGTGGAGTCCGATCGCGCCGCGGATCATCGGGTCGCGTGCGGCCTTCTTCGCGAAGCGCTCGCTCTCGCGGAGTCCGGCGCGCGCACCCTCCGGGCCGTGGCGATCGGTGGCGCCGTAGGTGAGGAGCGCGCGCAGGCCGAGCTCGTCGAGGACCTCCGTGACGAGGTCGAGCGAGCCGTCGATGAACCCGGGAGACTCGTGATGATCGATGAGGCAGGTGACGCCGGAGCGGATCGCGGACAGCGCGGCGGCCTCCACCGACGCGCGCAGCGACTCCTCGTCGAGCGCGCGATCGAGCCGCCACCAGACCTTCTCCAGGATCTGGCGGAACGACGTCGGCGGCAGCAGCGGCCCAGGCATTCCCGCCGCCAGACCGCTGTACAGGTGCGTGTGGGCCACGACGAAGCCGGGGACGATCAAGCAGTCGGTGCAGTTGACGGTGGAGGTGGTGGGGATCTCGTCGGTGACGTCGCCCATGCGATCGCCGTGGATGACCACGTCGGTGCATTCGACCCGCGGTGGATCGAGCTCGACGACTGTGCCTCCGATCAGAAGTGTGGCGTGCATCAGTCTTCCTCCAGGCTCCGCTCGACCGCGGACAGGTTCGGTTCGATCGGCGCCGGCACCGTCACGGCGGACATCGCCGCCTTGACGTCCTTGAGCCCGCTGCCCGTGATGACGGCGAGGACGGTCTCGCGGTCGTCGATGATCCCGAGGCGTCGCGCGGCCTCGATCCCGGCGACCGCGGTGGTGGCGGCCGGCTCGCCGAACACGCCGCTACGCTGGGCGATCTCGGGGATGAAGCGACGGATCGCGTCGTCGGGGACCGCGAGGTAGCGACCGCCACTCTCCCGCACCGAACGCAGCGCCTTGAGCGGGTTCCGCGGCATGCCGACGTTGATCGAGTCGGCGAAGGTCTTCGCCGCGATCCGCTCCACGTCCTCACGCCCGGCGTCGAACGCGGCACAGAGGGGCGCGGCACCCTCGGCCTGGACGCCGAGCATCTTGGGGACGCGATCGATCAGGCCGAGGTGGTGCATCTCGACCATGCCCTTGTAGGTGCCGGCGATCGAGCAACCGTCGCCGACGCTCATCGCGACCCAGTCGGGCATCTCTCCTCGCAGGAGGCCGAGCTGCTCGGCGATCTCGAGGCCGCACGTCTTCTTGCCCTCGACCAGGTACGGGTTCACGGCGGCGCTGCGGTTGTACCAGCCGAAGCGCGCGACCGCCTGCTGGCACAGGTCGTAGGTGGCGTCGTAGTCGGCCTTCACCAGGAACACGCGCGCGCCATAGGTGACGAGCTGCGCGACCTTGGCCTCCGGCGCGGTGGCGGGGACGAAGATGTACGGCTCGAGCCCCATCGAGGCGCACAGGCCTGCGACCGAAGTGGCGGCGTTACCGGTGGAGGCCGCCGCCACGATGGTGGCGCCCTGCGAGGCGGCGCGCGCCACGCCGACGTACGAGGCGCGGTCCTTGAACGATCCGGTGGGCTCAAGGCTGTCGTCCTTCAACCAGAGACGGGCCACGCCGACGCGCAGCGCCAGACGGGGCACGTCGTAGATCGGCGTGCCGCCGACCGCCAGGGGCGTGCGCGCCGCGTCCTCGGGGATCGGGAGCAGCGGCAGATAGCGCGCAATGGTGCGGTCGGGGTCGCTCTTCAACCGCGCGCGCGTCAGCACCTCGGCGATCGCGGCGTAGTCGTAGCGCACGTCACGAATGCCTCCGCATCGAGCGCACGCGTACTCACCCGCCGACGGCGCCTCGACGGTGCCACAGCGCGTGCAGATCAGATCGCGGACGTACCCGGACAACAATCGACGACTATCGCAAAGGGAAGCGCGCAGCGAGCGGGGATCGGCCGGTCACTCGGTCACGTCGGCTGTCCGATCCGGTCGGGTTGCGCCGACCGTTATCGCCTGGCGCTCGGTGGCGGCCCGAAGGGGCGCCATGCGGGCGCCGTGCGGAGGTCGGGTTGCGCCGACCGTTATCGCCTGGCGCTCGGGTCGCTCCCGACCCACCGCCCAGATGCACGAGAAGGCGACCGCGGCGACCAGGAAAACCACGCCGAGGTACACCCACCAGGCGGTCTCGTCGGTGCCGAGCGCGAGGCCCTTCGCCGGTGCCTCCGGCACGGGAAGGGGCTCGGCCCACCCGGCCGGGGAGGGCCGGGAGTAGGACAGCATGCTGTCCCTCAGCGACGGCACCCGGGCGGCCGCCCCCCCGGTCTTCGGAGGCGGGGTGATCGCGGGCGGGATCGCCGTGGCCGGGGGCGCGCCGCCGCTCGTGGTCTCGCCGCGCTCCGCGGGGAGCGTGAGGCGTGCGCCCTCGAGCTCGGGCACCGAGCCGTCGAGGGACTGCGTGCGCAGCGACTGGACCGCGGGCCACACGGCGGCCACCACCCGGGCGATCGCGGTCGAGGAGAGGCGGAGGCCGCGGGCAGCGCGGAAGCTGTCGAGGCTGCGGATGAGACGGCGCGCGGAGCCGACGCGCTCCTGCGGATCGACGGCGATCGCGTGCTCGATGATCTCGACCAGCTCCGGATCGACACCAGGGAGGCGCATGGGGACCGGCTCGTAGTCACCGGCGGCGACCTTCCACAAGAGCGTGGCCATCTGCTCGTTCGGGTAGAGGGCCTGACCGCTCACCATCTCGAAGAGCATCGCGCCGAGCGAGAACAGATCGCTCTTCGCGTCGACCTTGTCGCCGCGCGCCTGCTCCGGAGAGAGACAGCGCGGGCGCCCCCGGACCACGCCCGGCTGGGTGAGGCTGTGACCGCTGAGCTTGGCGAGCCCGAAATCGACCAGCTTGGGGACGCCGTCGAGACCGATCAACACGTTCTCGGGCGCGATGTCGCGATGCACGATCCCGAGGGGCGTGCCATCCGGCAGCGCCCGGTCGTGCGCATGGCCGAGGCCGTGCGCAACGTGGATGGCAATTCCGATCGCGACGTCGACGGGGAGGACACGACCGTTTCGGCGGAGGACGGACAGGATCTCGGCGAGGGAGGGGCCCTCGACGAACTCCATGACGAGGTAGAGATCGGTACCGGCCTGCCCGGCGTCGATCACCTCGACGACGTTCTGATGTTCGAGGGTAGCCGCGACGGCTACCTCCCGGAGAAACATCAGCTTGAGATCGGCGTCCGAGTCGGCGGCGTCGAGGACCCGCTTGACCGCCAGCCGGCGGGTGAGATCCGGAGCGGTGGCCTCGTAAACTTCGCCCATGCCTCCGGCCGCGATGCGCCGGCCCAACGCATAGCTGCGCGGCTGCGATCGATGCCGGAGAACCATGGGCGTCGAGCATTGTGGCACTTCTTTCGCTCGAACCGCAGGCGAAAAGTGAGGGCTTCCAGAAATCACTCGGCCGTAGCACCATGTCCTTGCCTACGACATCAAAGATCCCCTATCCAAGGAGTCTCTTTCACTCACCGAATGCGACCGATCGATGGTCAGACCAACGGCCTCAAGGCCAACCAACTCAAACGTCTCCAAGCCACGTTCCGGAGGAAGGTCAAGGGCGACGCCCTCGTCACCCTCGAGCTCGCCCGTTACCTGGCCGATCTGAGCCATGAGATCGGCCGCCAGGTGGGCGTGCTGATCGATCGGGGTGGCGAGATTGCGCACGTGATCCTCGGTGACCCCGGGCGTCTTTACCTCCCCGACGTCGGTCGCGCGCGCGGCGGCGAAGGACGCCTGCGCGGGTTGCGCTTGGTCCGGACCGAGCTGCGCCAGCACGGGCTCACCCGCGAAGATATGGCGGATCTGGGCAAGCTGCGCCTCGACGCCGTGGTGGTGCTGGAGATCGATCCGAACGGCCAGCCGAAGACCGCCCACTGGGCTTATCTGCTCCCCGACGGCCGTCGACGCACTGTCACGCCGACGCAGGAGTCGGTGCGCGGGCCGCAGGAGCTCCCCGAGAACGGGATGGCGCTGGTGCGCGACGCCGAGGCCGAGATGTCGCGCATGTTCGCGGGCGACGCGCGCGAGGTCGTTCGTGACAAGGCGATGCTGGTCGGCGTGTGGCAGTCGGAGCCGGGCGCGAAGAAGAAGGCCGAGGACTCGATCGCCGAGCTCTCGGAGCTCGCCCGCACCGCCGGGATCAAGGTGGTCGAGGTCGCGCTCCAGATCCGGCGCGAGATCGATCCGCGCACCGTCGTCGGTCGCGGCAAGATCGAGGAGCTCACGTTGCGCGCCCTCGAGCTCGACGCGGACGTGCTGATCTTCGATCGCGATCTCTCACCCTCGCAGCTCCGCGCGATCACGAACGAGACCGACCTCAAGGTGGTCGATCGGACCCAGCTGATCCTCGACATCTTCGCCCGCCACGCAAAGAGCCGCGACGGCAAGCTCCAGGTGGAGCTGGCGCAGCTCAAGTACGCGCTCCCGCGGTTGATCGAGAAGTCGACCATGATGAGCCGCCTGACGGGCGGCATCGGGGGGCAGGGGCCCGGAGAGACCAAGCTCGAGATCCACCGGCGGCGCGCCCACGATCGGATCCATCGGCTGGAGCAGGAGATCGAGCGCCTGTCGGTGCAGCGGGGCGTGCGGCGCAAGCGGCGGGGCGAGAACCGGATCCCGGTGGTCTCGATCGTCGGCTACACCAACGCGGGTAAGTCGACTCTGCTCAACGCGCTCACCAATTCGGCGGTGCTGGCGGAGGACAAGCTCTTCGCCACGCTCGATCCGACGACGCGTCGACTCCGGTTCCCCGAAGAGCGCGAGATCATCCTCACCGATACGGTCGGCTTCATCCGCGATCTGCCGAAGGATCTCGTCGCTGCCTTTCGCGCGACCCTGGAGGAGCTGGCCGACTCGGAGCTGCTGGTGCACGTGGTGGACGCCTCGGATCCGCTCCTCGATCAGAAACGCCAGGCGGTCGAGAAGATCCTGGAGGAGCTGGAGGTCGGGAAAGTGCCCCGCCTCCTGGTGCTCAACAAGGCGGACGCGACTCCACGGCCGCTGCTCTCCGCGATCAAGCGGGTGACCGGCGGCATCCCGGTGAGCGCGATCGATCGCCAGGGGCTCGATCCCTTGATGCACGCGATCGAGGCGACGCTGTTCGGCAACCGGCAGGCGCGCGCGGATGCCGACGCCGCCGAGCGCGCGCGCGATTCAGAGCCGCCCGTCGTCCCGCTCGACCGCGTGGTCTGATCCCATGCCGTCCGCTCCACTCCCCAGCCATCGACGGGTGAAACATCCTCCCCGACTCCGGAGCGACGTCGTCGCCGGGCCGCATCCGGACGACGCGTCGCGCTGGATGGTGGTCGTGACCGAGGACGGGAGCCAGTTCGAGCTGCCCGTGTACGGCTGGCGGATCGCGCAGGCGCTCGACGGGCGGAGCACGGTGGAGGAGATCGCGGCCCGGGCCAGCGAGCTCGCTGGCGCGGAGCTGGCGCCGGAGGCGGTGGCGCCGTTCGTGGTGCAGCTGGGGGAGCTCGGGCTGCTCGAGGTCGAGGGCGGGCCGGCGGTGCGGTCTCCGCGGCTCCCCAAAGACGGGGGCCCGCAATGGGTGGTGACCGACGAGCCGCAGGTCCGCCCCCAGCTGTGGGTCCACGAGGACGCGGGCTATCGCTGCGCCTGCGCAGGGACCTGCTGCGCCTCCGGGTACGTGGTGTCGCTGGACCGCGAGGAGGTCGAGCGCGTTCGCGGAGCCGCGCTCGAGGTGCTGGGCTCGGCGGAGGATCCGGTGTGTCTCCAGCCGCGGTCGTCCGGGCTGGCGTGGACCTGGGCGCTGGCGAACGATCCGCGCTGTCCGTTCCTCGACGCCGATCGACGGTGCCGGATCCATGACAGCGAGGCGCTGCCGAGCACGTGCTTCGTGTACCCGATGGCGTTCGTCCGGTCCGGTGATCGGATCCACGCGAGCATCACGCATCGCTGCGTATGCGGTGCGCTCGATCGCGGTGATCTGCTCTCGTCCCAGCTGCCGCTGCTCGAGCGCAAGCTGGCGGCCACCAAACACGTGCCGGTGCTCCCCGATAGGACGCGGCTCGACGCGTACACGCAGCTCCCGACGGAGGAGGCGGTCGAGGCGCTGGTGTCCGCGACGGACGGTGCTCGCGATCCGTGGGAGATGCTGTCGGAGGCGATCGATGGGCTCCGGGCCGCGGCCGTCGAGGTGGACGTCGGCGGTGATCTGGAGACCTCGGCGCGGATGCTGGAGCGGCTGGCCGCCCACGTGGATTCGGGGAGCGAGCTGACGCTGGCAGCCGCGCTCCTCGGCCGGCCGCATCCGAACCACGAGCTGATCGCGGAGAGCCTGGTGCGCTCGGGTCTGTACGCGCCCGGCGAGGATCCTCGGCGCGAGGCCGCCCGGTTTGTGCGCGACTATCTGTCGGGGCTCCGGATCTATCGCTTCACCACGCTGGCCGACGGCTTCCTGGCAGTCTCGCTGGCGCTGCGCGGGATCCTGGAGGGCGGGCCCGCCCACCCGCTCGCACGCGCGCGAATCATGCTGTGGGAGGACGCGTTGCTCTCACCCGTGATGCGGGCGCTCGTCGGCGCGGACGGACCGCTCGGCCGGGTGACGGCGTCGCTCGGCAACGTCGCCCGGCAGGTGGACGCCCTCAAAGGGGAAGATCCGCGAACAGCGCCTTGAACCGCGGGTCGTCCGCGAGCGGGCGGAACAGCGGTTCGTCCCGGAGCGTCTCCGGGCTCGTGTGCCCGTGGCGTCGCGCCTGCGCGAGACACTCGAGCGTTCGCTCCACCTCGCCCAGCTCCATGTAGACGCAGGCGGAGTTGTAGAAGATCGCCGGATTCTCCGCCCCGAAGCGGAGGGCCGCAGCGAGAAAGCGCAGCGCCCGCGGGCGGTCGATCGGCAGCTTGTTGTTGTCCGCCATGATGGCGAAGAGCGCGTTGTTGTACGCGGTGCGATCGAGGTGCGGGGACTCGATCACCAGATCGAACGCGGCGATGGCCTCGAGCCAGAGGCCGGCCTCGATCGCCTCGAAGCCGAGATACGCCAGCATGTCGGCGACCAAGCGATGTCGGTGCGCGCGCGTGGTCTCACGCTCGGCCTTCGGGAGCGACAGGACGGCGCGGGCGAGCTCGAGGGCGAGGCCTCCGGGGAGGTCCGCGTGGGACAGGAGCGAGTCGAGCGCGCCCAGAAGCGCGGTCCGGTGCTTCGGGTGGCGGAGGCACAGCTCGTCCTCGAGGTGCTCGAGCGCGTCCTCCTTGGCGTCGAGCTGCGCGATCAGCGCTCCCGCGTCGCCGGCGTCCAGCGCGGCGCGGATCCCGGCGCCGGGATCGACCAGCGCGCGGACGCGACGCGGGAGAAAGACGCCTCCATCGCGAAGCATGTCGAGGATGCCTCGCGCAGCGTGGGCTCGCGCGTCGTCGACGCCGCGCTCGAGGGCGCGCTCGATGATCGGGAGGAGACGATCCGTCTGGTGCACGCTCCACTCGTGCCACGGTGACAGCTTGGTTCCGCCTGCCGCCTCGTCCTCGTGTCGAACCGCGGCCACGATCGGCTGAGTTCGGTGCGCGTGGTGGAGCCACGTCTCGATGTCGGTGTTGAGGCCGGGCTCGCCGGTGTCTGGATAGCAGGCGTCGATCGCGTCCCGGGCCGACGCCCCGCTGGCGACCATCAGGTGCTCGCCGTCCCAGACGATCGAGTCGGCCAGCGGCGCCGGGAGGCCCGCCTCGATCGCGGCGCGGGCCGCCTCGCTGGGGGCCGAGCGGAAAAAGACGTGGATCTCCGCCCACTCGTCATAGGTGGCGTCCCCGGCTCCCACGAAGAGGAACGGCCATGGGTCATCGAGAAAGATGCGGAAATGCTGTCCGATCCGAGCGCGGACCGCCAGCGCTCATTCGGTGAAGCCGATCAGGCGATCGGACCCTCATTGGGAACGGATGGGCGCGGATGGAGTACCCAGGTTCTCATGCCGTGGACGGATTGTGGTCGGACGCGGTGGCCTGCACTTTGCGTCGGGTGGACCGGTTGCGCCGAGCAGCGGTGATCGTGGTCTTGCTGGCCGGGTGTGGGCACGAAGAGCTGCCGGACGGCCCCCGATCGGATGCGGGCGAGGGTGACGCGCCCGCGTTCGACGCTTCCGAGCCCGACGCCGCGGTCGTCGCCGAGAAGGATGCAGGCCAGCTTGCGGACAGCGGCGAGCTCGGCTTGGACACCGGGATCGATCCGCCGATCGAGGAGGGACCGACCGGGTTCATCGGTGCACCGTGCAAGGCCGATACGGACTGCACGTACGAGGGCGGCGTCTGTCTCACCGACGGCTTTCCGCGCGGGAGCTGCTCCCTCGCGTGCGATCGCTTCTGTCCCGACCGCGCCGGCAGCCCGACGACCTTCTGCGTCGCCACCTCCGAGCTCCCCAGCGCCGGCGATCTCTCGTCGGTCGGCGCGTGCGTCAGCCGGTGCGACTTCGGCGAGTTTCCGGAGGCCGGCTGTCGCCCCGACTACGGCTGCGTCGAGACCGGCCGCGTCAACGAGCCCGCGATCGAGGTGCCGGTCTGTCTCCCCGGTGCGACCCCCGACCTGGGGGACTGCCTCCAGGATCTGGCGGCTGCCGGCGTCGACTTCGAGCCGACCACCATCGCCGACCAGGTCCCCGACGGCTACCCGAACCTGCGGTGTCACGTGGAGATGCCGGTGATCATCCACCCGCCGATCCACGGCATCGACCTGAAGTACTACGACGCCTCGCCCACCCCCAACATCCGCGCCGCCTGCAACATGGCGCTCGCGCTGTCGAAGTCGATCGACGACGTGGCCGCGCGCGGCGTGGTGGCGGTCCGGCACATTGGAACGTACAACTGCCGGGTGATCGCCGGGACCGATCGGCTGTCTCGCCATGCGTACGGCGACGCGATCGACGTATACGGCTTCGAGCTCGCCGACGGTAGCCTGTACACGCTGGTCGATCACTGGGAGCACGACACCACCTCGCCGGTGACGCCAGCCGGGATGTTTCTCTATGACACCGCGCACCGCTGGCACGATCAGCGACTGTGGACGATCATCCTGACGCCGAACTACAACGCCGCGCACGACAACCACATCCACGTGGACCTCACGCCCGGCTCGGATTTCATCGGTTTGCTGCCGCTCGACGATTTCGGGTACCTTGGCCCAGCGCCCTACGACGACTGACCCGACCGCGGTGGGGCGCGACGGCGCGCTCACAGTTGCAGTGGACCCGGGCAGTCCCGAGTGGATACACAACACCGGTCGTGGTCCAACGTGACGCTACCCTTGCCGGTCGCCTCTTCGGCAGCGGCGAGTGCGGGGCCTCGATGCGCGAGATCGATTGGGCGGGAACGCCCCTCGGACCGATCTCCCAATGGCCGCAGAGCCTTCGCACCACCCTCAGCATGGTCAGCGAGTCCAAGTTCGGGATGTACGTCGCGTGGGGGCCGGACTACATCCAGTTCTACAACGACGGCTACCGTCCGATCCTCGGCTCGACCAAACATCCGGCGTTTGGCAGGAGCAGCCGCGAGACGTTCAAGGAGAGCTGGCACATCATCGGACCGCTCTTCGAGCAGGTGCGTCGCGGCGAGGCGGTCGGGTCGGAAGATTGGATGCTGCCGCTCGATCGGAACGGCTATCTCGAAGAGTGCTTCTTCACTTTCTCGTACAGCCCGATCCGCGACGAGAGCGGTGGCGTCGGCGGGGTCCTCGTCACGGTGGCCGAGACGACCCCTCACGTCTTGAGCGGGCGGCGGATGAGCGTCCTCCGCGAGCTGGCGGCGCGCGCTGCGGAGGCGAAGACGGCGGAGCAGGCGTGGTCGGACGCGTCCGTCGTGCTGGCGGGGAGCGCCGCCGATCTGCCGTTCGTGGCGCTCTACGAGCTCGACCCCGAGGGATCCCGGGCCGACCGGGTCGGCCTGTGTCACCTGCCGTCGGACACCGCGCTCGCGCCGGAGACGTTCCGGCTCGACGACGGCGAAGGACCGCTCGCGATCGTCGGCGAGGCGGTGAGGACCCGCGCCGTTCGCGTGATCGACGGGGTCAGGGCGACGTTCGGCGAGCTGTTCGGCTCGCTGTGGCCCGAGCCCGTGGATCGCGTCGTGGTGCTGCCGATCAGCCGTCCCAGCGTCGCGAGGCCCTACGGTGCGCTGCTGGTCGGCGTGAGCCCGCGCCGAGCGCTCGACGATCAGTACCGGCTGTTCCTCGATCTGATCGCGGAGCACGTGGCCACCGGTGTCGGGAATGCGCGCGCCCACCAAGAGGAGCGCAGGCGGACCGAGGCGCTCGCCGAGCTCGATCGCGCGAAGACCACGTTCTTCAGCAACGTCAGTCACGAGCTCCGGACGCCCTTGAGCCTGATGCTGGGGCCGCTCGAGGAGCTGTGCTCGGGCCGGAGTGGTGCGCTCTCGGCGGAGCAGCGCGCGGAGCTCGGCCTCATCCATCGCAACGGTCTGCGCCTGCTCAAGCTGGTCAACAACCTGCTCGACTTCGCCCGCATCGAGGCCGGTCGCGCCGACGCAGTGTTCGAGCCTTGCGAGCTCGCCTCCGCCACGGCCGAGATCGCGAGCGTGTTCAGGTCCGCCATCGAACGCGCCGGCCTCTCGTTCACCGTGGAGTGCCCTCTGCTGGAGGCGCCGGTCTTCGTCGACCGCGACATGTGGGAGAAGATCGTGCTCAACCTGCTGTCGAACGCGCTCAAGTTCACGTTCGAGGGCGGGATCTCCGTCCGCCTCACCGACCGTGAGGGCGGCGTCGTGCTCCAGGTCTCCGACACCGGCGCAGGCGTGCCGGCGATCGAGCTCCCGAACCTGTTCACCCGCTTCCACCGGATCGTCGGAACGCCGTCGCGGAGCCACGAGGGGAGCGGCATCGGGCTGGCGCTGGTCGCCGAGCTGGTGCGGATCCACGGCGGAACCATCGCGGTGGACAGCCCTGAGGGCGCCGGGACGACGTTCACCGTGACCTTGCGCCGGGGCAGCGAGCATCTCCCCAAGGCGCACGTACGCGAGGCGGGCGGAAAGGCACCCTCCGTCTCGAGAGGGCGTCTGTTCGTCGACGAGGCGCGGCGCTGGTTACCGGATGCGGAGACGCCCAGCCAGGACGTCGTGCCCGCCGCGCAGAGATCGTCGGAGCGGATCATGGTGGTCGACGACAACGCCGACATGCGCAGCTATCTGACCCGGCTCCTCTCGCCGCGATGGGAGGTGGAGGCGGTCCCGGACGGCTTCGCGGCCCTCGAGAGCGCCCGCGTCCGGCCTCCCGATCTGATCCTGACAGACGTGATGATGCCGCGGATCGACGGCTATCATCTGCTGAGGGCCCTGCGCGCCGACCCGGTGACGCGTGCGATCCCGGCGATCGTCCTGTCGGCGCGCACGGGCGACGAGTCGCAGATCGAGGCGCTCGACGTGGGCGCGTACGATTACCTGACCAAGCCGTTCAGCTCGCGCGAGCTGATCGCGCGGGTGAGCGCCCAGCTCGAGCTGAGCCGCATGCATCGGGCCGTGGACGGACGCCGCGCCGAGCTTTACCAGCTGTTCATGCAGGCGCCGGCCCCCATCTGCGTGCTCAGGGGAGAGTCGCTGATCTTCGAGATGGCCAACCCTCTCTACGAGCGTATGGTTCAGCGGAGCGCGCTGGTCGGGATGACGCTGGCGGAGGCGCTCCCCACCGCCTGCGAGCAGGGCTTCGACGCGCTCCTGCGCCGGGTCATGGCCACCGGAGAGCCGGCTTACGGCGAGGAGAAGCTGCTGCACGTCGATCGTCGCGGAGAGGGTGTCGTCGAGGACACGTACTTCAACTTCGTGTACGCGCCGCTCCGGAGCGAGGGAGGCGCGAGCGATCGGGCGATGGTGTTCTGCATCGACGTCACCGACCAGGTGATGGCCCGGCGGCAGGCTGAGGCTGCCAGCCGCGCCAAGGACGAGTTTCTGGCGATGCTGGGGCACGAGCTCAGAAATCCGCTGTCACCGATCGTCACGGCCGTCGCGCTGATGAAGCAGCGCGACCCCGACATCCACTTTCGCGAGCGAATGGTGATCGAGCGCCAGACTCAGCACATGATCCGTCTGGTCGACGATCTCCTGGACGTCTCGCGGATCACGCGCGGAAAGATCCAGCTCCACAAGCAGCAGCTCGAGCTTTACGACGTGGTCGCAAGCGCGATCGAGACCGTGAGCCCGCTCCTGGAGGAGCGACGCCATCAGCTCGAGCTCGACGTACCGCGCACCGGACTGCGGGTCTTCGGCGATCCGATCCGGCTCGCGCAGATCGTCGCCAACCTAGTGACCAACGCCGCCAAGTACACGAGCCCGGGCGGCCGGATCGAGGTCCGCGCATCCGCGCAGGACGGTGAGGCCGAGCTCCGCGTGCGCGACAACGGGGTCGGGATCGCGTCCCACCTGCTACCCAAGGTGTTCGATCTGTTCGTCCAGGGTGACGACCGACCCAGCCATGGGATCGGCGGTCTCGGTCTCGGGCTGGCGCTGGTGCGAAGCTTGACCAACCTCCACGGCGGAACCGTGACCGCGTACAGCGAGGGACCTGGCCACGGAAGCGAGATGGTGGTGCGGATGCCGTTGATCGCGCGCGCCCACAAGGTCGGCCGCGTGTACGCATCCCCCAGCGTCGGCAAGTCCAGGACCCGGCACCGGGTGCTGGTGGTCGACGATAACCAGGACGCAGCCCAGCTCCTGGCAGAGGCGCTCCGCGCGCTGGGACACGAGGCGCTGGTCGCGTTCGACGGTCCCTCGGCGATCTCGAGCGCGGAGGCGTTTCAGCCCGAGGTGGTCCTGCTCGACATCGGTCTTCCGCTGATGGACGGGTACGAAGTGGCGCGCCGGCTGCGCGAGCTCCATCCAGATCGTGGCCTTCGTCTGATCGCGGTTACCGGCTACGGATCCCTGCGCGATCAGCAGCGCGCCGCCGCCGCGGGGTTCGACCGGCACATGATCAAGCCGATCGATCTCGAGGAGCTGACCTCGGCGCTCGATTGAACAAGTCCAGCCGCTAGAGCTCGTAGCTCCGCAGCTCCGCCACGATGTCCTCCGGCACGCCCGGGATCCGGAGGAGGCTGCTCACCAGCGGATGCTCGACGCACCAGTAACCTTGGCCGGGACGGCGGTCGAGCAGGTCGAGGAAGCGATCGATCACCATCGGTCCGTGCTCGGGCTCGTCCCGCGCGAGCTCGGTGAGCGCGATGATCGCGGCCGAGGAGGTCCAGTCGATCGGGCCCAGGAGGAGCGACATCAGCGCGTGGCGGCGGACCGAGTCCTCCCAGCCCTCGTCGATGTAGAGGAGCACCAGCGCGGCCGCGACCTGGACGCGGAACATCCATACCCATTCGGTCGAGTGCTCCGGGCGCGCCGGTGGATGGAGCATCGCACCCAGCACCGACTCGACCTGGGTGAAGCCGATGGCCCGGCCGACGCGCCGCGCGCGCGCCTTCCAGTCCTCGATGGAGAACCTCGACAGCGCGATCTCGGCGAGCTGGGCGCCCACCTCTGGATCCGGCGGCCCCATCGCAGGGGAGGGCGTCACGCCGTCGTAGCGCCAGAGCCGGTAGGTCACCTCGCCCCAGGGATCGCGCGGATCGGGGTCGGGGATCGCGAGCGCTTGGACGACCAGGTGGAAGCCGGTGACGCGGCGGAGCAGGCGCTGCGTCGACAGGTGCGCGCTGGGCGCCTCCAGGCAGGAGGTCTCCATCTCGACGGAGGTGCCGGTCTCGGAGCGCTCGCCGGAGAACTGATCGATGACGCGGGAGGCGGCGTTGACCGAGGCCTCCGCCGGCTCGGGGAGGAAGCCCACGTACGGTGTGCCCGCGTCGAGAAGCTGGCGAGCGCGATCGTTGTCCGGCGAGGCCTCCGTGAGGGCCTCGAGCTCGTCGCGCCAGGTGGGGTCGCCGTCGTGGAGCCACTTCAGGTAGAGCTTCGACGCGAGCGCCCACGGGTGATTGGCCTCGATCTCGAGCGCCTCCTCGTACGCGACCAGGGCGGCGGCGGTCTCGCCCAGATCGAGGGAGAGGTCGCCGATGTCGAGGCGTGCCGCGATGTCCTCGGGCTCGAACTGGAGCGCCCGGCGGAAGGCGTTGATCGCCTCCTCGATGTCGCCGCGCTCGCGATGGGCGCCGGCCAGCGCGACGCTGACCAGATAGCTGGGGGCGGCCTGGTCGAGCTCGCTTGCCACCTCGAGCGACAGGTCGAGATTTCCGGCGCGGCGGGCCGCGATCGAGTGCACGAACCCGAGCCGCTGCGCCAGCCGGTGGTGCTCGCGCACGCGTCCGATGCGCTTGACCACCTCGGGCAAGGCAGCCTGCGCGAAGCGAGGATCCTCCTTCGGCTGATCGAGGCTATCGATGCACTTCTGACAGGAGATGGCGAACATCTCCGGGTCGACGCTCTCGATCACCCCGTCGCGCTCGAACCAGCGATCGACCCACTCGAGATAGGGGACGTCGGGCTTGGCGCCGACCACCTGCATGACCAGATCGATCGCGTCCTCGTACTCGCCGCGCTGCGCGTGGATGTAAGCTCGGAGGGCTACGGTGCCGTAGAAGGCGCCGTCCTCGGTGGGGGCGAGCGCGAGCGGATCGTCGGTCTGTCGGATGAGCTCGTCGATCAACTCCAGATACGGCGGTCCGAGGGGGTCGATCGCGATCGCGCAGGCCACGTGGTGGGCGGCGTGGTGAAGGTCGCCGGACGCCAGCGCTCGCCTCGCGAGCTCGAGATCCTGCGCGGGCGTCGGAAACACGAGCCGGAGTCTAAACCCTTCGGAACCTAGTTCGCCATTCGAGCGAGTCTTCGCGAAGGGCTCCGATATTCGACGCATTCCCCGGATCCTCGGATTGTTTGAGGGTGACGTCGATGCGCCGGACCGTCCTCTGCTTCGCTCTCCTCGCCGCCTGCAGCCACGATCCCCAGGGCGACGACTGTTCGAGCAAATCGAACTGTGTCGACACCGACGCGGGCGCTGGCGGCGACGACGCCGGCACGATGGGCAGCGACGGAGGGATCAGGACGCTGACCTCCATCGCGATCGATCCGAGCGACGTCGAGCTGCTCTCCGAAGACGGCGCGCGCCCCACGCAACAGTTCGCGGTGAAGGGGCATTTCTCGGACGGCACCGAGGGTCCGGTGGTCGGCGCCGCCTTCTCGATCGACACGCTGGCGATCGGGGTCATCGACGAGGTCGCAGGACGCTTCGTCGCCAACGGGACGGTGGGCGGCACGGCGGTGGTGACGGTGACGGTCAAGAACGGCGGGCCCGATCTCACGGCCGAGTCCCACCTGCGCGTGAAGCTCGAACGCATCGTGATCGGCCCGGGGGTCGCGCCGGACGCTCCCGATCTCTTCGACACCGCGCCCCTGTTCGATCCGGCCCGCGCCGCGGCCGTGGTCTATCCGCTCGACGGCGCCGTCATGCCCGAGAACGTATTCCCGGCCGAGGTACAGTGGTTGAACGGGGTCGCCGGAGATCTGTTCATGGTGGAGGTGAAGAAGCCGAGCGCGCGCGTGGTGGCGTTCCTGGCGCACGACGGTGCGTTCACCAACTCGTGGCCCGTCGATCTGCGCGGGTGGCGGGCGGTGGCGCAGAGCGAGCAGGACCAGCCCGCGATGGTGACCGTGTTGCGGCGCGACGGGGCCACCGGACAGATCGTCGACTCACCCTCGGTCGCGATCCGTTTCGTCCCCGGATCGCTGGCCGGGAGCGTCTACTTCTGGGACATCGGGCAACGGCGCATCCTGCGGATCGACGACGGCAGCAACACGGCCGTCTCCTTCATGCCGAACCCGCCGAACCCGGCGCCCGATACTCCGGGAGGCCCGATCCCCGAGAACTGCGTCGGCTGCCACAGTGTCTCCACCAGCGGGCGCTACCTGGCGGGACGGTTGGGCCCCGGCAACAACATCGGTGGGATCTTCGATCTGACGCTGGACCTCACGCAGCAACCGGTGCCGACGGAGTTCCCGGTGGTCTCGGACCCGCCGTCGCTCAAGTGGTGGTTCTCGTCCTGGAACCCGGAGGACACGCGGGTGGTCGTCAGCACCGACGAGGCGACGGCGCAAGCTACCCTGCGGTTCTTGGATCCGTTCGCGGGTGTGTTCGTCGATCCGGTCCAGGGGACCATGCCGGTGGGCGGCGTGACCCATCCCTCGTGGGCGCCCGACGGATCCGCGATCGCATATATCGCGAACGCCGACTCCTGGGGTGGCGTGAACACGACCGGCGACGTGGCGCTCCTCCCGATCTTGGGGCTCGACGCGGTGGGCACGCCCGGAGTGATCCACCGCGGCGCGGATCTGGCGGCCGCCGTCCCGAACGGTCTCGCGGACAGCTACCCGACCTGGAGCCCCGACTCCGGGTGGCTGGCCTTTGCGCACGGGACCAGCTCCCGCAGCGAGAACGGAGCCGCCGCGCTCTACCTGATGAAGCGCGACGGCTCAGCGGTGGTCCGGCTCGATCGCGCCTCCGGCGGGACCGCGACCGCGGACACCTTTCAGCCCAAGTTCTCCCCGTTCCATGCGGGCGGATACTTCTGGGTGAGCTACCTGACCCGGCGCGACTACGGAAACGCGCTGGCCGGTACGCGCGGGAGCGCCCGCCAGCAGATCTGGGTCTCCGCCATCAGCGACGCGCCCCGGGCGGGCGCCGATCCCAGCGAGGTCGGCTACTGGCTCCCGGGTCAGAGCCTCGGCTCCGAGAACATCTCCGCGTTCTGGGCGCCGCGTCCCTGCCGGCAGGACGGGGATGCCTGCGAGGTGGCGAGCTCGTGCTGCAGCGGGGACTGCCGGCCCGATCAAGGCGGCGCGCTGGTGTGCTCCCCGGTGATGGAGGGCGTGTGTCGCGAGGGCGGTCAGCCGTGCGGCGCCGACGGCGAATGCTGTGACGATCTGGTCTGCATCGGCGCGGTCTGCGCGAGCCTCTGAAGTTCCTCGCCACCCCTCGCTCCGGCCGCTAGCCTCCGGGCATGCACCTCGAAGGTTCGTGTCACTGCGGGCGCGTGCGGTTCTCGCTGGAGAGCCGTGACCCGTACCCTTTCATGCGCTGCTACTGCTCGATCTGCCGCAAGACCGGCGGTGGGGGCGGCTACCTGATCAACCTCGACGGCGACGCGTCGACGCTCGAGGTGCAGGGCCGCGAGCACGTGAAGATCTATCAGGCCACGCTCGAGCGCAGCGGCAAGAAGTCGAAGAGCCAGCATCAACGTCACTTTTGTGGCGAGTGCGGCAGCCACCTCTGGGCCTTCCATCCCAAGTGGCCCGAGCATCTGCATCCGGTGGCCAGCGCGATCGACACGCCGCTGCCCGAGCCGCCGGAGAACGTCCACATCATGCTGGGCTCGAAGGCGCCCTGGGTGGCCGTTGAAGGCAAGCCCGGTGACGCCCGCTTCGACGAGTACCCGGAGCAGTCGCTCATGCAGTGGCACGAGGCGCGCGGGTTGCTGATCGGCTGACGCTCACTCGACGCCCCACCAGCGCTGCCAGGCCCGCGAGATCTCGTCGCGCTCGGGATCGGAGGCGCTCGCGCGCGTCGGATCACCGAACGTCTGGCCCGTGATGCTCTCGAGGATCGCGATGATCGCGTCGCCGACGATCTTCGGATCGACGACGTTGTCGCCGATCCGGTACGGCCCCGGCGCGATCGGCTCCGGGTCGCCCACGTGCGCGATCAGGAGCTCGACCGCCGGGTCGCCGCACGCGATCAGCTCGTCGAGGTGGGCCTGCACGGTCTCGGCGCCGGCGGTCCCCAGCGTCCGGACCGAATCCTCGATCGCGCGGCGGTACGGTACCTCGACGTCGGGCGCCCTTCGGAGTCGGTCCGTCTCGAAGGCGCTGCGCAGGTCCTGGATCGTCCGCGGTGAGTCCCCGACGGCCAGCCGGACCAGCTCGACGTCCGCGACCATGATGTCGGCCGTTCCGGTGCTCAGACCGACCAGGAGCGATCCGTTGGGGAGCAGATCGCCAATCGCATAGGCCCGGAGATCTCCGGTGGTGAGATCGCGGATCTCGGCTCGGCTCTGCTCCCATCCTGTCTCCAGCCGGACGCGCTCCAGGGCGAGGCCTGGGGCACGCCCCGACACCGCGACGTCCGCCGTCGCCCGCACGTTCACCGGCACCGCGCGATCGCGCGCCGCCACCACCGGCGGCTGGGGCATCTCGATCCCCACGGGCAGCGACTCCACCGGCGACGCGTCCGGCTCGGTCAGCACCGACACCAGCGCCGCAGCGCTCCCTGCGAACAGGAGCGACGCCAGCACCACGCCGGCGCTGCCCACGGTCTGACGATCCACGGAGTTCGAGCCTACCAAGGGCGTCTGCGATAGAAATAGACCCGTGCCGGAGCGAACCGTCCTCCTCCTCGCCCTATTCCTCCCCGCGTGTCCGTCGGAGATGGCCGGGGCTCCCGAACAGGATGCGGCTTCGATCAGCCGGGAGATCTTCTCGCTCGATCCCGAGGTTCGCTTGCCGCCGGCGAGGCGCACGGCTCCGATGCAGGCGCCTCCCCCCTCGGGCGCGCCGAGCCCCATCGACTCCCTCGTGGTGCTGATCGACTCGAGCGGCTCGGGCGCGCTCGACTGGGAGCGGAGCGTCGAGACCGTTCACGCGCTGATCGACGCTCTCGGTCGCGGGGCCGGGCCGTCGACCCCCGTCCATCTGGCCGCCTTCGATCAAAGCTATCAACCGATCTACGAGGGCGCCATCGGAGACCTCTCGCCGGCCGTATGGCGGCATCTGCTCGACCTCGGCGCATACGGCGCCTCGAACTGGGCCCTCGCGCTGACCGCAGCGGGCGCGACGCGCGGCCACTTCGCGCGCGTGCTCCTGGTGGGAGACGGTGTCGCCACCGCGGGCCCGAGAGATCAGGCGTCGCTCGTGGCCCTGGTGCTCAAGCTCGGGGCGGCCGGTGTGAAGCGGCTCGACGTCCTCGCGTTCGGTGACGCGCGAGACGACGCGCTGCTCACCGCGCTGGTGAAGGCGAGCCCGCACGAGCCGGGTGTGGTGATCGACGGCGATCTTCCGCTCGCCGAGATCGCGCGCCGACTCTCGGTCACAGCCCCCGAGAGCGCGCCCGAGCCGCGGGTGCCGGGCCCGGAGCCGAAGCACCGCGCGCCCTCTCCCGAGCCGTACGCGGAGGTCATGGCGCTGCTGCCCGCCCACGCTCAGCAAGCGCTCGAGCGGGCCGTCGAGTGGCATCTCGAGGCGCCCTTCGAGCCCCTACCGCTGCTCGCGGTCGGTGAGGCCTACGCGATCGCGAACGACGCCAGCCAGGTGCCGAGGGTCTATGGGTCGCTGATCGATCTGTATCCGGCGAACGCGGAGATGCTCCGCCTGGCTGCATCGCTCCTGCAGATGCAGCGTGAGCAGTCGTCGGTGACCACCGCCGTGGAGGCGCTCGATCGTGCGATCGCACTTCAACCCGAGCGGCCCTCGTCGCACCGGCTCCTCGCTTACGCGCTGTTGCGCGCGCAGCGGGAGGCCGAAGCGCTGGCCGCGGTCGAGCGCGGGATCGCGGTGCTTCCCAACGGCCCGGCGCAGCTGGTCCTGCGCCACGACGCCGGACTGATCGCCGCCGCCTGGATCCGGAAGGAGCCGGCGAAGCGGACGGTCATCCTGTCGCACTTGATCCCGCTCGGCGTCACGGTCGAGACCCAGCCCTCGCTCACGTTCTCGCTCTACTGGGAGTCGGAGGCCGATGTCGCGCTCTCGGTGTCGGGGAGCCGGGGCTCGGTACCGCTGTCGTTCCCCTCCGTAGCCATCGTTCGCGGCGAGCCGCGAACGCGCGCGTATCCGTACCGCCCGTGCGCGCGCGTCGGCGGGCTCGGCCCGCTGGGCTTCACCGCGGGACACCTCGAGATCGTCGAGCACGACGGAAAGGGCGGCCTCTGGTTCGCGGGCCGCTCGTTCGTGGTGACCAAGGCGGGCGAGGTCGAGCTGGGAGAGATCGCCCGACCTTTCGGCAAGAGCCGCGGCGTTCGCTGAGCCCGCGCTCTTGGAGGGACGATCCCGCTCGCGTTGGAGGTCTTGGGCCGCGATCGTTAATCTTGGGCGAGCGCGGATCCGTCGTGCTATGCGTTTCAGCCGGAGCGAATCATGGGACTACGTATCGCGCTGCCGACTGCGCTCTTGGCGCTTGTGCTCTCTGGGTGTCCGGGTGGCGGTGACGTGGTCATCAACACGACCGCGCTTCCCGCGGGGAAGGTCGGCGTCGCCTACCAGGCGAGCATCACCGCCGCGGGTGGCGCAGGTCGAGGGTACCTGTGGCAGGTGACCGGGGGCGCCGTCCCGCCGGGGCTCACCGTGGCGGCCGAGGGGACGCCGTCCACGTCGGTCTCGGGGACGCCGTCAGAGGCCGGCACTTTCGACTTCACGGTCGAGGTGAGCGATGTCGACGGCAACTTCGGACGGAGCTCGGTCCGCCTCGTCATCGAGGCCGACGGTCTGCCCGCGAAGCTCGCGATCACCACGCCCTCGCTCCCGAGCGGTGCGGTCTCAGTCCGGTACCAGGCGGCGATCGAGGCGACGGGCGGATCCGGGTCCGGCTACTCGTGGAGCCTCCGCGAGGGCGCGCTCCCGGGCGGGCTGAGCCTCGGCGAGGCCGGCACGCCGGGCACCATGATCTCCGGGACGCCCGCGGTCGCCGGCGCCTTCCCGCTGACGATCGCAGTCGCGGACGACGCGGGTAGCTCCGCCACTTTGCAACTCGTCCTGCAGATCGATCCCGAGCCGCCGGCGCTCTTCATCCAGACCGCTCAGCTCCCTCCGGCGCAGGCCGACAGCGCCTACCAGGCCACGCTGACCGCCGAGGGGGGCGCCTCCAGCGGCTACGTGTGGTCCATCGCGGAGGGCGCGCTTCCGGCCGGCCTCACGCTCATCGCCGAGGGGACGCCTTCCACCTCGATCGAGGGGGTCCCGGCGGTGAGCGGCCGCTTCGATCTCACCGTTCGAGTCGAGGACGCGCTCGGGCTCTCGGCGGTCCAGGGTCTGGTGCTGGTCGTCGAGGACGGCCCGCTCGCGCTGCCCTCGGAGGTGCTCGCCACCGCGGTCGCAGGGGTCGTGTACTCGGCCACGGTCGCCGCCGCGGGTGGGACCGGCTCCGGCTACCGCTGGGAGGTTTCGCAAGGCGCCTTGCCGGCCGGCCTCACCATCGCCGCCAGCGGTACGCCTGCCACCATCCTCTCCGGAACGCCCACCTCCACCGGCACGTTCGACTTCGAGCTCACGGTCACGGACGACTCGGGACAGACCGCGTCCGAGGCCTTCGCGATCGACGTCGCGCCCGCCGTCCAGATCGAGACCGCCGTGCTCCCGGAAGGTCGCCAGGGTGCCTCCTACTCCGCGACGATCGACGCGGCCGGCGGCGCCGGCACCGGATACCGCTGGTCGGTCGCGCAGGGCGCTCTGCCGTCGGGCCTGACGCTCGGCCAGGGCTCGCCGTCTGCCGTGATCTCGGGGACGCCCAGCGCCTGGGGGCACTTCGACTTCATCGTCCGGGTCGAGGAGCCGCTCGGATCCTCGGATGATCGGGCGCTCAGCATCGATCTACTCCCGCGGCCCATCGCGATCGTCACGGCCACCGTTCCGAGCGGCACGGCGCTATCGCCCTACAGCGCTGTGATCACCACGATCAACGGATCGGGGACGAGCTACGCCTGGACCTTTGAGGGCGCGCTGCCCCCGGGCGTCGCGCTCGATCCGACCGGCACGCCGCCGGGCACCACGGTCTCGGGTACGCCTCAGCTGCCGGGTACCTACACGGCCACGCTCACCGTCACCGACCCGATCTCCGGCGACTCGGACGCCCGCGCGTTCGCGTTTCAGATCGACGCTCCGCCGATCACGATCGTCACCGCGACCCTCCCGCCCCCGATCTACGGCTCGCCCTATTCGACCGCGCTGATCTCCGCCGGAGGCTCGGGCGCCGGCCTGGTCTGGAGCCTTTTGCAAGGCAGCCTGCCTCCCGGCCTCACGTTCCAGCAGAACGGAATGATCACCGGCTACCCGATCGTCGAGGGACCGTACGATCTGACCGTGCAGGTGCGGGACAGCTTCGGCTCGGTCGATACGCACCCGTACACCGGCGCGGTCGCGCGGCGCCTCACGATCCTGACCCGCGCCCTTCCGATCGCCGACACCGGCGCCAGCTACTCCGCGTCGATCACCGCCGCCGGAGGTACGGGGACCGGCTACGTCTGGTCGATCACCCGAGGCGCCCCGCCCTCCGGGCTCAGCTTGGCGAGCGCCGGATCGCCCGCCACGTCGCTCACCGGACTCACCACCGCGCCGGGCCTCTACAGCTTCACGGTGCACGTGACCGACTCGGGCGGGGCCTTCGCCTCCGCCGCGCTCCTCCTCCAGGTTCGCCAGCCGCAGTCGTCGGCGCTGATCGTCGGCGACCTCCTGATCGACAACGACAATGAGGTCTTTCTCACCGGACTCACCCCTGGGAGCACGCCCACACGGATCAGCCCCGCCGGCGCGGGTACTGGCGACGCGCTGACCGGGCTCGGCAGCGTCCAGTTCTCGCCCGATCACACGCGCGCGGCGTTCCTCGGCGACTTCACCAACGACGGCACGATCTCGCTGTATGTGGTCAACCTGGTGCCGGCCGTCCAGGCCGCGTTCGACGTCAGCGGTTCGATCGTCGCGGGTGGTAACGTGACCGGTTTCGTCTGGTCGCCCAACTCGCAGGAGCTCCTGTTTCGCGCCGACAAGCGGGCGGTCGGCGAGTTCGAGCTCTTCTGGGTCGACATGCGCGGCAACTTCGTCGCCCCGGCCATCCGGCTCAGCGGTCCGATGATCGCCGGCGGTGGCGTCACGCAGGGCGCCTACGCCTTCTCGCCGGACGCGGAGAAGGTCGTGTATCAGGCGGACCAGAACGTCGACGGCGTGGACGAGCTCTTCCTGGTCGACGTCTTCTTCCCGGTGCCGCCGGCGCCGGTCCGCCTCAACCTCCCGCTCGTCCCGAACGGCGACACCGACGACGCCGTGATCTTCCTCCCGGACGGCGACCACGTGATCTACTGGGCGGAGGAGCAGACGGACACCGTGAACGGTCTGTTCATGGTCGACATCACCGGCGGGAGCATCAACGGGCGTACGCAGCTGAATCGGCACGGCGCGATCATCGATCGCGCCATGCTCTCCCCGGGCGGCGATCGCCTGCTGTTCGTCTCCGACGACGACATCACCAACGCCCGCGAGCTCTACCTGATCGATCTCACCGCGCCGGCGCTCCGGGCGTTCAAGGTGAACCCACCGTTCACCGACAACGCGCACGACGTCGGCGGCGCCCGCTGGTCCCCCGACGGCCGCCGGATCATCTACACCGCGGATCAGGACACCGAGGGCCAGGACGAGCTCTATGTGGTCGATGCGGACGGCTTCCTGATCGGCGCGCCCGAGCGCGTCAACGCCGAATTCCCGCAGTCGTTCACCAGCGTCGACTCGGACCCGATCGAGGGCTTCGGTTGGTCGCCCGACGGGACGCGTGCGGCGTTTCTCGCCGACACCACCAACGACGGCGCGTTCGAGCTCTGGCTCGCGGATCTCACGGTGCATCCGCCGGCGGCCACGCGCCTGTCTCCGGCGCTGCCGGCGTTCGCCGACGTGCAGCAGTTCCTCTTCGCCCCCGACTCGAACCGGCTGGTCTACCACGCCGATCAGACCGTCGACGGCCAGGACGAGCTCTTCTACGTCGACCTCTCGGGCGCGATCCCGGGGCCGCCGCAGCAGGTGAACCCGCCGCTGCCGGCCGGCGGCGACGTGACCTCGACCCTCGACGACCTGCGGTGGTCGCGGAGCTCGCAGACGATCTACTACCGGGCCGACCAGGTGGTGGACAACGCCTTCGAGGCCTACGGCGTCAGCTTCACCGGCGGCGCGCCCGGCGCGCCCTTCATGCTGCACGGCCTTCTTCCCACCAACGGCGACGTCCTCCTGCTCGACGTCCAGCACTGAATCGAGGTCGCCATGAAAGCGAACCGACTCCTCGTCGCGCTCGCGGCCTGCGCCGCCTGCTCGGGCGACCGATCGCCCGTCCTGTCCAACCCGGCGCTGTCGAGCCCCGCCGCGCGACCGCTCGTCGCGGAGCCGCCGCCCCCGACACCGCCGCCGGACCGCAGCATCGACATCTCCCACGTCGATCGGAAGAGCGTCGACGGGCTCGCCTTCACCGCAGCGCCGGCCGCGCCGGCGGAAGAACACCCGCGCGCGCCGGCCCCGAATCGAGCCGCTGTCTGCGGCGGACGTCGAAGCCCTGCTCGCGCGCCTCCCTCCGCTGGCGAGCCCGCCCGAGGACGAAAAGCCCTTTGCGCTGCACGAGGGTCCCAAGCCGCCGGAACGCACCGGCGCGACGGTGAAGGCGCCGTTCCCTCCGCCGGACTCGACCCGGGCTCCGCCGGACATCGCGGCGTCGCCGCTCGAGGTGCTCCGCGTGCAGCCTCAGGGCCCGGTCGCGATCGCCGGGCTGGTCTCGATCACCTTCTCCGCGCCGATGGTGCCGGTGGAGACCGACGAGGCCCTGAGCAGTGAGAAGGTACCGGCCCGCCTCGAGCCTGAGCCGCCCGGCCAGTGGCGCTGGGCAGGCACGCGGACGCTGCTCTTCGAGGCCAAGCCGCGCTTCCCGATGGCGACCGAGTACACGCTCACCATCCCCGCCGGCGTACGCGCCGCGACCGGCGGCAAGCTCGCCGAGCCCCTGGTGTTTCACTTCACGACGCCGCCGCCGTCGGTCGTCAGCTTCTCGCCGGTGGGAGAGGGTGAGGCGCTCGATCCGATCCTCGAGGCCGTCTTCGATCAACGGATCGATCCGGAGCGCGTCCTCGCGACCGTATCGGTCGAAGCGAGCGGACAGCGCACTCCGCTCGCGCTCGCTCCCACGGACTCCGCCTCGGATCGGACGCTCCGCTTCCGCGCCGTCCGGCCTCTCCCGAAGGACGCCAAGATCGAGGTGACGATCGGTCCCGGGACGCCCTCCGCCGAGGGCCCGCTCACCAGCACCACCCAGGTCGTGAAGACGTTCCACACCTTCGGCCCGTTCCGCTACCTCGAGCACGTCTGCGAGTGGGCCCGCGAGTGCCGTCCTGACTCGACGCTGGTGATCCGTTTCAACAACCCGATCGACGACGCTCGCGATCAGCGGGAGCGGATCTCCGTCTCACCTCGGCCCGAGGGGATGAAGATCGAGATCGAAGGCACGGACGTCCGCATCACCGGACCGCTCGCGCCCGAGGCCCGCTACCAGGTGACGGCCGGCGCCGATCTGACCGATGTGCACGGCCAGCGCCTCGGCCGTCCCCAGACGGTGACGTTCCAGCTGGCGCCGCCGCGGCCCATCGTCTACGCGCCGGGCGAACGCTTCGTGGTGCTGGACCCGGCCGCCCTCGACCACCCCACCTTCCCGCTCTACACGATGCGCCCGCCGAAGGTGCAGCTCAGGCTTCGCCGCGTCGAGCCCACGGACTGGTTCCAATACCTCCGCTGGGCCGAGGACGAGACCGGCGAGGAGAAGGTCGCGCCGCCGGGAAGGACCGTCGTCGATCGCGCGCTGGTGTTGAAGCGCGGACCCGGTCTCGCCGTCACCGCGATCGATCTCTCGCCGGCGCTCATCCACAAGCGCGGCAACGTCGTGCTCGAGGTGGAACCGATCGGCATCCCGCTCAAGGAGCGACGCAATCAGCGGCCCATCCGGCGCTGGATCCAGGTGACGGACCTGGGCCTCGACGCGGTCATCGATCAGCAGGATCTCTACGCGTTCGTCACCACGCTGGCCGGTGGACGTCCGCTCGCGAACGCGCAGGTCTCCATCGTACCGGTCGGACCCACCGTCGCCACCGATCCCACGGGCTACGCACGTCTGCCGCTCCCGGAGGCCGGCGGACCGACCTCCTCGCTCCTGGTGGCCAAGCTGGGCGATCGGATGGCGTTCCTCCCGGAGGCGCGCTGGCACCGCTCCGGCACCTCCTGGGTCGCCTCCCGGCAAGAGGACGGCTTTCGCTTCTTCATGTTCGACGACCGCGGCCTCTATCGGCCCGGCGAGACCGTGCGGTTCAAGGGTTGGGTCCGCCGGATCACGGGCGGGAAGACGAGCGACGTCGACTCGATCGGCGGTGAGGGGCCGATCCACTACGAGGTCAGGGACGCGCGCGGCAACGAGGTCGCCAAGGGAGACGCACCGCTGACGGCGCTGGGCGGCTTCACGTTCTCGGCAGTGTTGCCGAAGGACGTGAACCTGGGCTGGGGACGCGTCGAGATCCGCGCGAAGGCGCTCGGCACCGGCGCGAGCGGCTCCTACGCGTTCCAGGTCGAAGAGTTCCGCCGGCCCGAGTTCGAGGTGAGCACCGAGGTCGGCGAAGGACCTCACCTGGTGGGCGAGTGGGCTGAGCTCTCGGTGGCCGCGAAGTATTACTCCGGCGGTCCGCTCGGCGATGCCGGGGTCACGTGGGATCTGCGCGCCTCGCCGGCGTACTACGCGCCGCCGAACCGCGAGGACTACAGCTTCGGAATCTGGACGCCCTGGTGGGGCCACTACGACTTCATCGATCGGACCGCGCGCCGCAGCATTCAGCACCTCGAGGGGAAGACGGGCCCGGACGGGGTCGAGCGGCTCCGGATCGAGCTGCTCGCCGCGAACCCTCCGCGCGCGATGGCGATCTCCGCGTCGGCGTCCGTGATGGACGTGAACCGCCAGACGTGGGGCGCGGGCGCGTCGATCCTGGTGCACCCGGCGTCGGTCTACGTGGGCTTGAGGCCGGCCCGCGCGTTCTTCGTGCTCGGCGAGCCGATCGAGATCGAAGCGATCCGGGTCGACCTCGACGGCCGCGTCGCTCCGGGCGCGATCGAGATGACGGCCGCCCCGATCCGCGGCGGTGACGAGGCGCTCTGCAGCCGGAACGTCGAGCAGGACGCCCCGGTGACGTGCAGCTTTCCGGCGAACGCGGGAGGGCCCTGGCGGATCACCGCCCGCACCACCGACCCCCGAGGGCGGCCGAACCAGAGCGAGCGCGTCGTCTGGGTCGCAGGCGGGCCGGCGCCCCCGGCGACAGAGCTCTCGGAGGGGAACGTGGAGCTGATCCCCGATCGCGAGAGCTACGCGATCGGGGACGTCGCGGAGCTGATGGTGCGGACACCGTTTGCGCCGGCGGAGGCGCTGGTCACGCTGCGGCGGCAAGGCGTCCTGCGTGCGGAGCGGATCGAGTCTCCCCGAGGGTACCGCGGTGGTGAAGGTCCCGATCGAAGAAGCGTACCTCCCGAACCTCGACGTCGAGATTGGTGCGGTGGGCGCCGCCGTGGGCAAGCCGGCCTACGCGTCGGGATCGATCGTGCTCCGGATCCCCCCGCGCTCGAGGACGCTCTCGATCGAGGTGACGCCGGAGGATCCGATCGTCGTCCCCGGAGAGAAGACAGCAGTGCAGCTGTCGGTGAAGGACGCCGGCGGGAACGCGGTCGCAGGCGCGGAGGCGGCGGTGTTCGTGGTGGATGAGGCGGTGCTGGCGCTGGCGCGCTATCAGACGCCCGATCCGATCCCGACGTTCTATCCGACGCGCGGCGGCGGTACGACCGACCTCCACCTCCGCAGCGACATCGTGATTCCCCAACCGCCGAACCTGGAGATGTCCCAGCGCCTCTACCGACTCGAGGACATCTCCCTCGAGGGGGCGAAGATGAAGAAGGCGGCGAGGGATGGCGAGCCGGCGCCGCCACCGCCCGCGCCGCCGGGCAAGCAGATCAAGGTGCGGACGAACTTCTCACCGCTGGCCGTGTTCGCGCCCGAGGTGAAGACGGGAGCGGACGGACGTGCGCGCGTCGAGCTCACGATGCCGGACAACCTGACGCGCTATCGCATCGTGGCGGTGGCGGTGGAGGGCGGGAAACGGTTCGGCTCGGCGGAGAGCACGATGTCCGCCAAGAAGGCCTTGATGGTGAGGCCGTCGCCACCGCGATTCCTCAACTTCGGCGATCACTTCGAGCTCGCGGTGGTGGTGCATAACCAGACGAACCGCGAGGTGCCGACCGCCGTCTTCGCCCGGGCGAGCAACGCCACCATCGAGCGGGCCCAGGGCGTCCTGGTGCGGGTCCCGGCGCAGGATCGCGCGCTGGTCAGCTTTCCCGTAGCGGCCGGTCTTCCCGGGACGGCGCGCTTCCAGATCGGGATCGCGGCGGGCGGCTTCGACGACGCGGCCGAGCTCTCGCTCCCGGTGTGGACGCCGGCGACCACCGAGGCCTTCGCGACCTACGGCGAGCTCGATCAGGGCGCGGCGCGCCAGCCGATCGGGATCCCGAAGAACGTCGAGCCGAGCTTCGGCGCGCTCGAGGTCAGCGCCAGCTCGACCCAGCTGCAGGCCCTCACGGACGCGCTGATCTACCTGGCCGACTATCCGTTCGGGTGCTCCGAGCAGATCGCCTCTCGCGTGCTCGGGGTGGCGGCGCTGAAGGATGTGCTGGCCGCCTTCGAGTCGCCCCAGCTCCCGCCCGCCCCCGATCTCGAGGCCGCCGTCGGACGCGACGTGAAGCGCCTCGAGGAGCTCCAGAACTGGGACGGAGGCTGGGGCTTCTGGAAGCGGGGCGATCCGTCGTGGCCGTTCAACTCGATCCACGCCATGCACGCGCTCATCCGCGCCCGCGACAAGGGCTTCGTCGTGCCGGACCAGATGATCGGGACCGGCCACCGCTACCTGCGATCGATCGCGCAACACGTGCCGAGCGAGTATCCGGACCCGGTGCGCGCGGTGATCCAGGCGTACGCCCTCTACGTACGCGCGCTGATGGGCGACCTCGATCAGAACGCGGCCGTGGCGCTGATCGAGAAGAGCGGCGGCGCCGACAAGATGCCGCTCGAGGTCCTGGGCTTCCTCTATCCCGTGCTCTCCGACTCGAGCGCCCGCGTCGAGCTGGCGGCCCTCCGCCGCGCGATCGACAACCGCGCCAGCGAGACCGCCGGCGCCGCCCACTTCGCGACCTCGTACCAGGAGGGCGGCGCCTACCTGGTGATGCACTCGGACCGCCGCGTCGACGGGCTCCTGCTCGAGGGTCTGATCCGCGACCAGCCGAAGAGCCCGCTGATCCCCAAGCTGGTGCGCGGTCTCCTCGCACACCGGACCAAGGGGCGCTGGTCGAACACGCAGGAGAACGCGTGGGTGCTGCTGGCGCTCGACCGCTACTTCTCGACCTACGAGAAGGCCACGCCCGACTTCACCGCCCGCGCCTGGGTGGGCGGCCGCTTCCTCGGCGAGCACCCCTTCCACGGGCGCACCACCGAGCGCTATGAGCTCCAGGTGCCGATGGCGAGCCTGATGGAGCTGGGCGGCGCGCAGGATCTGATCGTTTCAAAAGAAGGCCCGGGACGGCTCTACTACCGGCTCGGGCTGCGCTATGCGCCGGCCGATCTGAGGCTGGCCGCCAAGAGCCGCGGCTTCGAGGTGGAGCGCAGATATGAGGCGATCGACCACCCCGGCGATGTTGTCCGCGATCCTGACGGCGCCTGGCGGATCGCAGCGGGCGCCCGGGTGCGAGTCCGGCTGACGATGACCACCCCCGGCCGCCGGTACCACGTGGCGCTGGTCGATCCGTTGCCTGCGGGCCTCGAGCCCCTCAACCCGGCGCTGGGGGCGAGCTCGGCCCCGGTCTCGGAGGGTCCCTGGTGGAGGGCGCGCTGGTACGGCTACCAGAACCTCCGCGATGACCGGGCCGAGGCGTTTTCGACCCTCCTGGACGCGGGAGTCCATGGCTATGCCTACGTGGCTCGGGCGACGACGGTGGGGACTTTCGTCGCTCCGCCGGCCCACGCGGAAGAAATGTACTCGCCCGAGACGTTTGGCCGGAGCCCCACGGATCGCGTGATCGTGGAGGTGCGGCCGTGAGACCCCTTGGGGAGTCTGCTCGCCACTTCCCCAGGCGAAGGGACAAGTTGGCCCCGCTATTCAGCTGGGGCATGGGCTTTGCTACGATCGGCGCGATGCCTCGGGCGATCGTCGCGGTCGGTGTGGCTGTACTCTTCGGAGGTTGCGGCAAGGTTTCGTTCGGACCGCTCGGTGACGGGGGCGCGGACGTGGGTCCAGAGGACCTGGGGGTTCCGGACATGCCGGACGTCGGCATGCCCGACTACGGGCCACCTCCGGACGGGGGCGCCGATTGCAAGGCCGCCCCGCCGGCGCCGATGTATCCGGGGGCGTTCACGACCTGGCCCTTCGGCGAGCGCTCGCCCATCGAGAAGCGGGTCGTCTACACGAACCTCTTCTGGATGGACGCCAGCCGGACCGAGATGGGCTGTACCGCCCCCAACTGCCACGGGAACCGACCCGAGGAGAACGCGATGGCCGGGGCGCCGCTCTTTCCCGTCGACAGCACGCTCCTGAACTCGGACTACGACCGCGCGATCTCCGAGCTGTGGGACCGGATCAAGATGAGCAGCGACAACCCGCCGAGCGGCCCGCTCTTCGCGCACCTGAGAGACTACGGGACGCCCGACGCCAAGGCGAAGGAGTCGTGGACCGAGGGCAGCGTGGCCTTCGGTCCGAAGATCGAGTTCGTCCGCTCGATCCTCGACCGCGCGCAGCGTTGCGATCTCTACCAATGGATCGGGAGCTACAACGATCAGCTCTGCACCGCGACCTCATCGGGGACGCCGTCCATGGACGCCGGCGCCGGCAACCCGGACGACTGCTACTGCCCGACCGCGTTCGAGCCCGCCCGCGCCAGCCTTGGCGACACCACCGGGTTCTCGGATACCTGCCCGCTCCACATGAACTGAGCGCAGGCGCGGATCACTCCGCCTTGAGCGAGCGCCGCATCAGCTGTAGCACGACCTCGCGCGCCGACTTGTCCTCGTAGAGGATCTTGTAGATCTCGTGGGTGATCGGCATCTCGACGCCCTCGCGGAGCGCCAGCTCGTGCGCGCTCTGCGCCGTCTTCACGCCCTCGGCGACCTGGCCCAGCTCCTCGATGATCTCCTTGAGCCGCTTGCCCTTGCCGAGCCCGATCCCCACGCGCCGATTCCTCGACAGATCGCCGGTGCAGGTCAGCACCAGATCGCCCATGCCTGCCAGCCCGGACAGCGTCAGTGGATCAGCGCCCATCTTCACCGCGCAGCGCGTGATCTCCGCCAGCCCGCGCGTGATCAGCGCGGCGCGCGTGTTCTGCCCCAACCCCAGCCCGTCCGCGCATCCGCAGGCGATCGCGATGACGTTCTTGAGCGAGCCGCCGAGCTCGAGGCCCACCACGTCCGTCGACACGTAGGCCCGCAGCCAGTCGCCGGACATCGCCTCCTGCGCCATCTTCGCCACCGCGTCGTCCGTCGAGCCGACGACCACGGCGGTGGGCTGATGCGCGGCGACCTCCTTGGCGAACGAGGGCCCGGCGATGGCGCCGAAGGGGTGATCGGGCGTGATCTCCTGGAACACCTGGCTCATGAGCGCCAGGGTCCGGTTCTCGATCCCCTTCGAGGCACACAGGATCGGGATGCCGGCCGGCAGGTACGCCTTCGCCTCGCCCCAGACCGCGCGGGTGCTCTGCGAGGGGACCACCGAGACCACCAGGTCGGCGCCGTGGAGCGCCTCCTCGTACGAGCCGGTGGTGGCGAGGTTCTCGGGGAGCGTGAAGCCGGGGAGGTACTGCGCGTTCTCGTGCCCCTGGTTGAGCGCCTCGGCGTGCTCGGGCCGTCGCGCCCAGAGTGAGACGCCGTGTCCGACGTCCGCCATGCTCTTTGCGATCGCGGTGCCCCAGCTTCCGGCCCCGATCACCGCGACCCTCATGCCTCGGTTGCTCACGGGCGAGACGCTACCACGGCGCCTGCAACGCTTCGACGAGACTCTCCACGATCCGGTGGGACGCCAGGTGCAGCTTCACGGCGTCGATCGACGGCTCCGCGCCCAGGTGAGGGAGCGGGACAAAGACGGGCGCGTCCGCGTGAAACGGGGGCGGTTCGCCCGGCACGACCGCGTTGAGGAGCACGCCCGCGACTTGGATCGAGCGGGCGCGGCAGGTGGCCACCAGCGCCGCCGCGTCGTCGGGTGCGTCGGTCCGTCCCACCACCAGCACCGGCGCGTTCAGATGCAGCGCCAGGTCGATCGTGTGCTTGCCGTCCACCAGCGGAGTGGTCGCGGTGTGGGGTCCCTCGACCACCACCAGTGTCCCGAACTCTGCCGCCGCCTCGATCGCCGCCTTCAGATCGTCGAGCGTGAGCTCGATCCCCGCCTTCGCCGCGACCTCCGCCGGCGCACCCGCCGCCGCGAAGCGATAGGGCGTGGTCACCAGCGGCGGCACCGGGCCGCTCGACGAAGCCCTGAGCCCCATGCCGTCGCGACCGATCAGGTCGTGATTGTCGCCGTACGTGCAACCCGTCTCGATGGGCGCGATGCCGATCGAACGGTGACCGAGCGAGCGAACCCGCTCCAGTATTCCGCGCGCGATCAACGTCTTGCCGACGCCGCGGGCAGCCCCGAGGATGACGATGGTCCTGCCGTCGGCCGACATCCGGTACCGACGATCCTTCCTCGGGAGCCGCAGGTCAAAACGTGATACGCAAAACTCGGCAGCGATGGCGCTTCGAAACGTCCTCAGGCGCACCTTCGCGCGGGTGGGGAGCGCGCCGTTCATCGCCGGGAACCGGGTCGAGGTCCTCCTCGACGGCGGCCCCTTCTACCGCGGGTTGCTGGCGGCGATCGCAGGCGCCGAGCGCTACGTGTTCCTCGAGTCGTACATCGTCGCGGCCGACGGCACCGGCTGGCGCGTCGCCGAAGCGCTGGCCGAGCGGGCGCGCCACGGCGTCGAGGTAGCCTTCCTGATCGACGGCTACGGCTCGTTGATGCTCGATCCCGAGTACCTCACATTTCTCCGCGAGGCGGGCGTCAAGGTGCTGATCTTCCGCCCGGTGGTGCTCTTCGCGCGCCGGCTGCCGTTCTGGAGGCGCCGCAACCACCGCAAGCTGCTGGTGGTGGACGGCCGGATCGGTATCGTCGGCGGGATGAACATCTCGGACGACTACGCGGCCGTCGAGGACGGCGGGCGCGGGTGGCACGACTGCGCGGTGCGCGTGGAAGGCCCGGCGGTGGTGACCCTCGAGACCATGTTCCGCCGGCTGTGGAGCGAGTCGCGGGGCAGCGATCTCGAGTCGGTGTTCCGGGAGGGCCCCACGTTCCCCGAGGGGGACCAGGTTCGGTTCCTCGCCAACTTTGCGCGTCGCGATCGCTCCTTCATCCGGCGCGCCTACCTGCTGGCGTTTCTCGCGGCCGAGCGATCGATCCGGATCATGAACGCGTACTTCATCCCGGATCGGGTGCTGCTGCGCTCCCTGATCCGGGCGGCGCGACGCGGCGTGAAGGTGGAGGTGATCGTCGCCGGAGCGACCGACGTCAAGTCGGCGCTGTACGCCACCCGCTCGCTCTACAGCAAGATGCTCAAGCAGGGCATCGAGCTGTACGAGTGGGAGGAGCGCGTGCTCCACGCGAAGATCGCGGTCGTCGACGGGACCTGGAGCACGATCGGATCGTCGAACCTCGACTACTTCAGCTCCTACCGGAACCTGGAGGTGAACGCAGGCTTGCTCGGCGATCGCATCGGTGGCCAGCTCGAGGATCAGTTCGACGTCGACCGCGCGCGCAGCCGGAAGATCGACTACGCCGCGTGGAAGAAGCGGCCGCTCTGGAGCAAGCTGGTCGAGTGGTTCTTCGGCCTCCTCCGTGCGCTCTTCTGACGATCCGGACGATTTGTTCGAAATCCGGACGACGGGACCCGAGACTGCACCCGGCGCGCGTGGCCCGTCGCTTGCTCTCTCGCTGCGCATGATTCCCGACCTTCTCGCGGAGCACGCCGGCGACGCCGCCACCTGTGCCGCCATCACCGATCTCTTGGCCTCGGACGCGTACCTGGCGCTGCCCCCGGCCTTCCGCCGTCTGATCGTGGCCTACCTCGGCGCGTCCCGGCGGCGCGCCCGCCGGATGGCCTGGTCGCTCCGCTCGCTCCTCGACGAGCCCGGGTTCATCGCGGGGAGCCCGGGCACCCGGGCGGCGTGGATCTACCTGTTCGGCGAGGAGGTGCTGGGCGACGACGCCACCGAGGGCGCCTCGTGATCGCCGATCAACGGAATTCCGCCCTGGGCCCGCCCGTTGCCCGGTGTGGAGACGCCGGAATTGAGCACGGATGCCCTCGTTCGACAGACCGCCCAACCCATCGGCCGCCCGAGGGAGTGGGCCCGTGACTTCTCGCTGATCGGCGGCGTCACCGGTGCGCTGGCACCGCTCCTCATCCAGGACCCGACCTACATCGCCGCCGCTGCCATCGCCGGGGCGGTCGCCGGCGCCGGGCTGGGCGCGTTCGTACCGAAGGTCCTCGCCCGCCTGGGTCACCTCAAGGTGCCGACGCTGATGTTCGGCGGCATGGCCGTCGGCGCGGTCTGGGGCGGCCTCGCGGGCGCCGTCGCCGGTCTCACCCTGCCGAACCTCTTCTGGCTGAGCGTCTCGGTGGCCAGCATCGCCGGCGCGCTCCAGTTCGGATGGATCTGGCTCCCCTACCTGCTCCAAAAGATCAGCCGCAAGAAGACGTGGCCGCTGGTGGTGCTGGCGTTCGCCGCCGCGCCCCTGCTGGGCTGGGCCAGCGTCTGGGTGCTGCTGCTCCTCCAGTCGATCTTCGTCTGAGGCCCAGCGCTCACGCGGTCTTCCGCCGCTCCCACCACGCCGCCACCTCTTCCCGGTACAACCCCGCCATCAGCGCGGCCAGGCCGTAGGGGTTGGCGAGCTGCGTCGACCAGCAGCGCTCCAGCTCGTAGATCATCGCCTCGGCGGTGTCGTGGCGCTCCTTCGGCCGGCGGGAGAGCGCCCGCATGATCACCGCCTCCAGCTCCTTGGAGAGGTGCGGGTTCAGGCGCCGCGGCCGGGCGATCCGGACCTCGGCGATCTGCTCCATGAGCTCCTGATCGGTGCCGCCGAAGAACAGGCGCGAGCTGGTGAGCATCTCGTAGAGCACGACGCCGACGGCGAACAGATCGGCGCGCAGGTCGATCTCCTCTCCGAGCACCATCTCGGGCGCGAGGTAGCCGATCTTCCCCAGGACCACGTTGGGGTTGAAGTTGCCGTACGCCTGGATGTGCATGGCGCCCAGATCGCCCAGGATCACGCGGCCGTCGAAGGAGAGGAAGATGTTGCTCGGCGTGATGTCGCGGTGGACCAGGCCGAGCTCGCGCCCGGTGCGCGCCTTCGCGGTGTGCAGCGCCGACAGCCCCTCGAGCACCTCGCTGATCACCAGGAGGCCGAAGTCCTGCGGGATGGGGATCCGGCGGCTCTTGGCCCGCGCCAGCAGCTCCTGGAGCGTGCCGCCCTCGATCAGCTCCATCGCGATGTAGTAGCGGTTGTCGATCTCGCCGGCGTCGTAGGTCCGGATCAGGTTCGGGTGGTCGAGCAGGAGCGAGAGATCGGCCTCGTTGATGAACAGCTCCAGGATCTGCTCGTCGCTGCGGCGGTGCTCCTTGAGCAGCTTGAGCGCACAGTCGTACTCGTGATCGTCGTGGCGCGCGCGGAAGACGTGGCACATGCCGCCTTCCCCGAGTCGCTCGACGATCCGGTACTTGCCGAACCTCGCGAGCGTCTTGCGCAGATCGCTCGTCGCCATCCCGAGAGATTACCTCATCGCTTGATCGCGACGTAACAGGTCTCGTGGCCGAACACCGTGGTGCGGCCGGGGTCGAGCGTCATCCCCACCGCGTCGAGCCAGCGCCGCATGCGCGCGTGCGTCGGGTAAACCGGATCGGAGGGGCGGGTGAAGGCGCGTCCGAGCCACGGGTAGGCGAGCATCCCGGCGACGGTGACCAGCTCCCGCGCCCGCGCGCGGCCCGGCATGCGGGGGAGCCGCGACGCGGTGACCCGGAGGAAGCCGCCGAGATGGGAGAGGATCATGACGGCGGTACCGCCGGCGACCAGGATGCGCGACGTCTCGGCGAGCACCGCCTCGATCGGCATGTACTGGAGCGCGCCCAGGTTGAGCACCACGTCGTAGCGCGCGGCCTCGAGGCCGGTGGCGTCCGCGCCCGACTCCACGATGCGCGGCGGCGGGAACCCGGCGATCCCGGCGAGCACCGGGCTGAGCTGGACGTACACCGGCTCGAGCTCGACGCCGACCAGCTCCGCGGCGACGCCCGCCAGCGAGAGCAGGTTGCAGCCGAAGCCGCAGCCGAGCTCCGCGACGCGCCGGCCCCGGAACGTGCCCTCGTGCATCACCTCGAGGCGATCCGCCTCGTGGATCCTCCGTCCGCGCGCTTCCCACATGACGAACTCCCGGCAGGAGTCCCCGACCTTCAACCCGAGGTCGGTGGGGATCGGCGCGTTCGGCCTGCTCATCCAGCCGAGCTCGGAGGCGAGGGTCCGGACGGCGAGGCTCGCGTTCGGCCGCGCGTGCATCGAGAGATCGGCCATCAACCGGATCAGCGCGGCGCCGTCGGGGCCGGTGAGCGCCTCGCGCGCGGCCGACATCTCCGTCTCACTCAAGCGCCGGAGCTCGCCCCACACGCGTGGCGCTCTAGCCCGTTGATCTGCTCCCATCAAGGGCGGGTTATGATAGAAGCCGGGATCTAGCTTTGACTCGTCAGCTCTTCGCCTACCACCCCACCATCGGGTATCGATTCATCCCGGGCATCCGCGCGCGTGTTCGCCACGAGAGCGGCGGCTACAACGTGAAGTGCAATCGCGCCGGCTTCCGCTGCGATCACGAGGTCACGCCCAAGCCTCCCCGCGGGACGTTTCGCATCCTGCTCTTCGGTGACTCGTTCACCGCCGGCGACGGTGTGAGCAACAAGCACCGCTTCGGCGACGTCCTGGAGCGCCGGATCGAGGGCGTCGAGGTGCTGAACTTCGGCCTCCCGGGATTGGGGACCGACCAGCAATACCTCGCGTTCAAGGAGTACGCGAAGGATCTCGAGTACCACCTGCTCTTGATCTGTCCGTTCGTCGAGAACATCGAGCGCATCGTCGCGACGCACCGCAAGACCGTGAACTTCTCCGACGGCCAGGTGGTCGAGCGCGCCAAGCCGTACTTCACGCTCGAGCAGGGACAGCTGGTGCTCCACCACCAGCCCTGCCCGAAGGAGACGCGCCCCGCCGAGGCCGACGACTGGCGGGCCACCGACGACCCATTGAAGAAGAACGTCCGCAAGATCTACGACCGCTTCCCCGGCTTCTCCCGGGCGGTGAAGCGCATCCGCAACATCCGCTACCCGATGGCGTACGAGGACCCGCAGGATCCAGCCTGGCTCCTGATGAAGCGGATCCTCGAGCGCTGGATCGAGGAGGCCGACAGCGAGGTCCTGGTCTGTCCGCTCCCGCTCTTCGCGCACATCGACAAGGCGTTCTCGGCCGACGGCATCCGCGCCCGCTTCGCCGAGCTGGCCAAGAACGACAAGGTCGCCGTCGCGGACATCCTCCCCGAGTACTGGCGCATGACGCCGGAGGAGCGCCACGGGCTGATCTACCACGGCGACGAGCACCCCTCGAAGCGTGGTCACGAGGTGATCGCGGAGTCGCTCGAGCCCCACGTCAAGAGGTTCCACGAGCGATGGCGGAGGAGCGCATGACCCGTCCCCTCTACGTGCTGGGTATCTCGGCCTTCTATCACGACTCCGCGGCCTGCGTGACCAGGGACGGCGTCATCGTGAGCGCCGCCCAGGAGGAGCGCTTCAGCCGCAAGAAGCACGATCCGCGCTTCCCGGTGAACGCGATCGCGAGCTGTCTCGGCGAGGCGGACATCGAGCCCGAGGATCTGTCGGCGGTCTGCTTCTACGACAACCCGGCGCTCTCGTTCGATCGCGTGATCCGGACCTTCGCGGCCTCGGGGCGCGGCGGCATGGAGAGCTTCGTCCGCGGCATTCCCGGCTGGCTGACCGGGAAGTTCTTCGTGGAACGGCTGGTGCGCGACGAGCTCCGCCTCCCCGCGGAGATCCCGGTGCTCTTCGACGAGCACCACTTCTCCCACGCGGCCAGCACCTTCTTCCCCTCGCCCTTCGAGGAGGCGGCGATCCTCACCTGCGACGGCGTCGGCGAGTGGGCCACCACCACGCTCGGCGTGGGCGAGGGCAGCGACCTCCGGATCCTGGAGGAGATCCGCTTCCCGCACTCGCTCGGGCTCCTCTACTCGGCCTTCACGTACTTCTGCGGGTTCAAGGTCAACTCCGGTGAGTACAAGTTGATGGGCCTCGCGCCCTACGGAAAGCCGCGCTACGCGGACCAGATCCGGGAGCACCTGATCGCGGTGAAGCCGGACGGCTCGTTCCGCCTCAACCTGAAGTACCTCGAGTACACGCGCTCGATGCGGCGCATGACGAACGAGGCCTTCCACGAGCTGTTCGACGGCCCGCCCCGCGAGCCGGAGAGCCGCATCACCCGCCGCGAGATGGACCTGGCCGCCTCGATCCAGCTGGTGACCGAAGAGGTGGTGTCCAAGCTCTGCGTCCACCTCCGCGCCCTCACCGACAAGCCGAACCTGTGCCTGGCCGGCGGCGTGGCGCTCAACTGCGTGGCCAACGGCAAGGTGCTGCGCGAGAAGACGTTCGATCGGATCTGGATCCAGCCGGCGGCCGGCGACGCCGGGGGCGCGATCGGCGCGGCGCTCCACGTCACGCACGCGTACTTCGGGCGCCCCCGCCCCAAGGCCCACGGCAAGCGCGACGCGCAGCGCGGCAGCTACCTGGGCCCGCACTTCAGCAACGAGGAGGTGCGCGCCTACCTCGATCACCGGGAGTATCGCTATCACGAGGTGTCGGATCGGGAGCGCTCGCGGATCATCGCGAAGGAGCTGGCCGACGGGAAGATCGTGGGCTGGGCGGTGGGCCCGATGGAGTTCGGTCCCCGCGCGCTGGGGGCGCGCTCGATCCTCGGCGACGCCCGCAACGAGAAGACGCAGTCGGTGATGAACGTGAAGATCAAGTTCCGCGAGTCCTTCCGGCCGTTCGCGCCGTCGGTGCTCGAGGAGCGCTGCGCCGACTACTTCGAGATCGAGTCCGACAGCCCGTACATGCTCCTGGTCGCGCCGGTCCGCGCGGAGAAGCGGCTCCCGGTCGACGATCACGAGACGGACGACATGATCTCGATCGTCAACCAGAAGCGGAGCGTGCTCCCCGCGATCACGCACGTCGACTACAGCGCGCGCATCCAGACGGTCAGTGAGACCAAGCCGGACTACTACGACCTCATCAAGGAGTTCGAGAAGCTCACCGGCGAGGGCGTCATCGTGAACACGTCCTTCAACGTCCGCGGCGAGCCAATCGTGTGCTCGCCTCGCGACGCCTACACGTGCTTCATGCGCACCAACATGGACACGCTGGTGCTCGAGAACTGCATCCTCTACAAGCCCGAGCAGCCGCACTTCGAGGACGCCGAGAACTGGCAGGAGACCTATGAGCTCGATTGACGACAAGCAGAAGAAGCTCCTGGTCGAGCTGTACGAGGAGCACATCCTCCCGCTGGCCGCGCATCCCGAGACCGCCAGCGTCGATCACCCGCCCAAGCCGGCCGGTGCCGACAGCTTCTTCGTGGTGCGCGCCCGCACCCGCCTCGAGAAGGAGGACTTCGAGGTCCGCCTGGGCGACGAGGAGCAGGTGGTGGCCACGCTCGAGCGCATGTGGGCCGGAACGCCGCTCGTCGAGCTCCCGCGGGCCCTGATGAAGCTGACCCGGCACTTCCAGAAGTCCGAGGAGAAGTCCGACGTCTCCGCATTCATCTACGAGATGTTCTGATCCCCGGAGGCCTCACCGTCCGGGCTGGCGATGACGACGACGTAACCGTCGAGATCACGCAGCCACATCTCGCGGTGCTGCGGCGCCTGGTTGACGTGCGGCTCGAGGACGACCTCGGCGCCGAGATCACGGGCACGAGCGACCGCCGCGTCGAAGTCGTCGATCTCGAACCAGACCAGCACGCCGTGGCCATGGCGCGCCTCGTCCGGTCCGACGAGGTTCGGATGGTCCTCGTCGTCCCATCGGTGGATCTGGAGCACGAGCGCGTCGCCGGCCATCAGGCGGTCGTAGACCAGGCGATGGGGATGGTCAGGATCGCCCTGGCGCGTCAGGCCGAGCAGGCGCCGATACCAGGCGCTGCTGGCCTTCACGTCGCGCACGGCGATCAGGGTCTGGGGACGAACGTTCGGGGTCGATGGGTTCATGGGATCTCCTCCGTGATGCCGTGTCTACCGTGCCGCGATCGGCGGGTCGCGTCTTGGAGGAAACGGACCTGTGGACGCAGCGCCTTGTCCCTTAAGCAAGCGATCCGCGGTTCTTGGCCGCGATCGCGTCACCGAGCGCACGGACCTCCTCGCGGAGGTGGGGCGGCTCCAGACCGAGCCCCCTTCGCGAGCTCGAAGACGGCGTCGAGCAGCGTTTCACGCGAGGGCTGAAGCGGCACGGCACGGCTTCCTCGAAGACGAGCTACCGAAGGGAAGGCCGACGACGACTGGTGGACAGCCGCGGCGCGCGAGCCGACGGGCCTCCTCGCTCCCGTCGAGTCCAGGCGAAAGCGCGGCGTCGAGGTGCAGCGGCAGAGGACAACGCGGGCCGAGAGCGCTTGTGACGGTACGGGATGCGCCCTCCTGTTGCTGAAGAGCAACTCGAGCTGATCGAGCGGGGGCCTTCGAGCGGGGTGTGGCGGCGTACGGCTGCCCGCGCGAGGTGCTGACCGGCGGCAGTACACGGCCTGGCGTGGGGTCACAGAGTTGTCACGGGGCGGGCTATCGGATCGCGGCGGGGGCAGCCAGGAACGGAGGTCCGCGCGCCGCGTCGTCAGCGGCAGATCGAGCTGCACGTGGACGGCGAGGACCCGTCTGCAGCGCACGCCCGGAAGCAGGCGTCGACGGGGCTCTCCGCGGCGCCGCACTCGCAGGTCTCGGACGAGATGCCGCAGATGCTGCGACAGGTCGATCCGGAGGTTCCGTCGGCGATGCAGACGTCGTAGCACCCCACCATGCCGCAGGGGGTGGAGGCTCCGCAGATGCTGTGGCACGTCGAAGCGCTCGTCCCGTCGGCCTGGCAGACAGCATAGCAAGCGCGCTCGCCGCACGACGTATCGGCGCCGCAGATGCTGTGACAGGTCGACGCGGAGGTCCCGTCGGCGACGCACACGGCGAAGCACCCGACCTCTCCGCAGGCGGTGACAGTCCCGCAGATGCTGTGGCAGGTCGACGCCGACGTGCCGTCCGACAGACAGACCTCGTAACACCCGCGGTCCGCACCGGCGCTGCTGCCACCGCAGATGCTGTGGCAGGTGGAGGCTGAGGTATGGTCGGCGACGCAGACCGCGTAGCAACCGTAGCCGTTTCCCTCCGGGCAGCTGCTCTTGCACGTCGACGTGCTGGTGCCATTGTCGATGCAGCTCTGCCAGCAAGCCTCGACCGCGAACTCGCACGCAGTGACCTCGGCGACGCCGCTGTCGCGGTCGGGCCCGCCGCCGTCGGAGGTTCCGGCGTCCCGCTGCATCCCGGCGTCAGGCGGGGTGCACACGCGGCAGGTGATCTCGCACGAAGCGGGGTCCAGGCACGAGTCGCCGGTCGTGTCACACGCGCACACGTCGTTGACGCACTGATACTCGCTTCGACAGGTCTCCGCCGGCCGCGGTGTGCCTCCCGGAGGCCGGGGCCGCGAAGAGCACGCAAGCAGCGCGACCAGCGACGCGATCAATAGGCGCATTCGTCGCGTCTAGAGCCAAGGTGCCGAGCAGCGCAACCGGAGAAGCCGAGGAATCGCGGGTGCACGCGATCACCCCAGCGCACCTCGAACATCGCCCCCGCCTGCACTACGTGTTCGATCTCTGGGCCGACCTATGGCGAAGTCAGCGGGCGAAAGGTGACGTGATCATCGTCCGCTTTGCTGACGACGTCATCGTCGGCTTCGAGCATCGAGAAGACGCCGAGCGTTTCCAGGAAGAGCTGGCGGAGCGACTGCGCAAGTTCGACCTGGAGCTCCACCCCGACAAGACCCGGCTGATCCGGTTTGGGCGCTCCGCCCACCGGGAGCACCACCAGGGCGTCTGGCTCGGGCAAGTGGTCCGAGGCTGGTTCGGCTATCACGGCGTGCCGTTCAACATCGACGCGCTGAGCCGATTCCGGCACGAGGTAGTCCGGCGCTGGTTTTGGGCGCTTCGTCGCCGAAGCCAACGCGGCAACCGACTGACCTGGTCCCGCTTCTATCGGTACGTCGAGTGATGGCTCCCTCGTCCGAAGATCGTGCATCCGTTCCCGATTCAACGTCTGCGCGTCAAAACCCAAGGCAGGAGCCCGGTGCGTTAGTAGCGCTCGCCGGGATCTGTGCGGGGGGCACCGGCAACGGCCGTCCCTACCGCGACTCGAAGCAATCGTAGTTCCGTTGCAGTGCGATTCTCCCCTCACGGACCTCGAAGTGCATCGAGCAGCGCGCCGACATCGTCGACCCGGCCGGTCGGGTGCCGAGGGGAACAGCGAGTACGGCGCTCCACGTGACCTCGAGAACCGCGCGGCTCTCATCTTCGATCGTCGACATGACCTCGTACCGCTCCGAGTGGAGCAGCGCTCGCCCTCGCTCCATGTCGGCGCGCCCTTCGGCGAGCGTCCGCCGCGAGCCCTGACGATCGAGGAGGTTCGGTAGCACCTCGATGACGGCATCCTGGTGGAGGAAAGCTGCGATCGCCCCGATCGGAGCGCGTTTCTCGAGCGCGCGGAGATAACCGCGCGCGACGGCTGCCGGTGACTCTTCGTTCATGTCCACAATCATAGTTGTGGATTTAGATATTGCACAACCATGATTGTGCGTTATCATGCGCCGTGGCGAAGCCGCCGAAGACCTCGCCTCAGGACGGGCCGCCGGAGCCTGCCGAGCTCGATCTCGGCACTCTGGCGCTCTTCGTGGGCCAGGCCTGCGCCGAGGCCGTCCAGCGCGACCTCGCCCGGCTCGGCTTCGGCGACGTCCGCTTCTCGCACGGCTACCTGTTCCAGCACCTCGTCAGCGCCGAAGGCCGCGCGATCACCGAGCTCGCCCGCCGCCTCGGCGTGAGCCAGCAGGCGGCCTCCAAGTCGATCGCGGAGGTGGAGCGGCTCGGCTACGTCGAGATGGTTCGAGACCCGACCGACGCTCGGCGCCGCATCGTCCGCCTCACCCGTCGCGGACGCGCCGTCATCATGGCCGCCCGCCGGGCCCGGTTGCGCCTGGAGCGAACGCTGACTCGAGAGCACGGCGCCCGCGCGCTGGCCGGCTGCAAGGCGACGCTGGCCGCGATCCTCGATGGCTTGGGCGGCACCGAAGCGGTGAGGCAGCGCCGCATTCGCGCTCCGCGGTGAGCGCGATGGCGCTGTCGTCGCCGCATGCTGGCAATCACGGGTTCAACGCCATCATCTCAGGGTAATGGTAGACGTCCGATTTCGCCGGCGGGCTCAGCGACGTCGCGATCATCGCCTTCGCGATCTGCGCAACGGTGATCGACTTGTATCTCGCCGGCGTCACGAACGAGAACGCAGGAAGAACCTTCTCGAGCAGCCAGGGTGTGTGTTGTGAGCCGATGATCATCGCCGGGCGGAAGATGCTCACCACGGCTGGTCCCTCCTCCTTTACCGCCTCCTCGGCCTCGCCCTTCACACGAGCATAACGCGCCGTCCCCGCGGCGCCGGAACCGGTCGGCGCCCGTGTGGGATCAGCGCCGGCGGCGGACATGAACGCCAGGTGCTTCACTCGCCCCGATGCCGCGAGCCCGCGCGCAAAGGCCGCATTCAGCCCCACGTCGATCGCGCGATGCTCGTCGATCGTGAGCTTCGCGGTACCGGCCCCTACGCCCAGCACGCTCAAGCCGACGACGTCGCCCTCGAGCACACGAATGGCCTCCGTCGTCGCAGTCTGCAGACCGACGGGATCCATCGCGGCAATGAGCGTCTCGCGCAGCTCGACACGCGCATCGCGTGCCATCGCGACCTGGTCAGGCTGCGAACGACGCACCAGCGTCACGATGGGGTTGAACGATCCACTGCGAATCAGTCCCTGGATCAGCGCGCTGCCGACCGAACCCGATGCACCGAGAACCACAGCCGCTTGCGTGCTCGACATGAACGGGACTCGGACAGTTACTCCGATCGAGAGACGAGGAAAAGGCCGACTTTGGAGCCCCTCCGGCACCACCGCGCCGGCGTGCGCCCTCGTAGGGCGGCAGCGTCGTCAGGCGCACGTCCTCGAGCGGACCTCCAACGGTGAAGTGATACAGGCTCTGCCAGGCGCGCGTCGTGATGCCGAGCAGCGCGTCGGGATCCGCGTGCTCCAGGATCGCCCTGGGTCAGTGCGCCGGTCCCGCACCCGACATCGAGCGGTGAGGGTGTCGCTGCGAATACCCACCCCGGGTCTCTCATCGTCCCGACGCGGCGACGTCGACGCGCCGGAGCGATTCTCCGTAGGCTGGTCTCGATGACGTCCGTCGGTCCTCTCGCGGGTGCGGGCGCACGATGGCAGCCGAGCCCTCCGGGGTCGGACGACCCGCGGCCTGATCTCGGAGGCGGCGACAGCTTCCACCGCGTGCGGGGCCGGCGATACGAGGTGCTCCTCGGCACCGGCGCTCCGCGAGCCGCGGCCGGAAGCTCGATCCGGATCGAGAGAAAGGATCCGGCGTTCGAGTCCGAGGTGCGCGCGGCGCTGGATCTGATCCGATCGACGGCGCCGGGCAAGGCGATGCTCGAGGTGATCGATCGGAGCGGCAAGCCGGTGATCATCCGGAAGGGCGCCGAGCTCGACGGCCGCACCGACGGGAACCACGAAGAGGACGGCTATCTTCGAGAGGACGGCCGCCGAGGCCCTGGCACGGGCGCGACCGTCTTCTGGAACCCCGCGTATGAAGGGCCGGACGAGCCCGGCGGGCCGAAGTTCCCGGCGAGCAACGTCTTGATCCACGAGCTCGTGCACGCGTTCAACATGGTGACCGGGACCATGGCCGACTCCGACAAGTGCCCGCCCGGAACCACGGAGGAGACGTGCGATCTGGTGCCTGCCGAGGAGAGCCAGGCGGTCGGGCTGCCGTTCGACCACGACGACAATCCCTCGACCCCGGACATCACGCCGGAGCAGTTCTACCGGAAGTACGGGCTCCCCGAGGTCTCCGAGAACGCGATCCTGAAGGCGCTCGGTCGTCCGCTGCGGACGGCGTACTGACCCCTGCCGCCTCCCGCCCAGTCGGCGCTGTGGTTGTGACCGGTCAGGTCCGAGCCGCCTCCGAAGCGTCGGCCCGTTGACTGAAACTTCGTTCAGGTGAGAACATGGGGCGTGCCGCCGGCGAAGATCTCCAACCCGCCCAACCCGTACGCGAGCACCTCGATCCAGTACCTCGGCGACGTGGGCTCGGGGCCACAGGTCGTCGGGACGAGTCCCGGGTCCGGCGGGTGGGCCAATCCGGCGGGCCAATCCACGCCGTGAAGAAGACTCAGGGACCCAAGTCCCCAATCCAGCGGTCTCCCAGGACCCGCACACGTCCGGGTGGACTCGGGATTCGTGGGTCCACCGTCCGTGGGACCGGTTCCGCCTCGACGGTCGTCCACGCCCAGCTCCCGACCTACCATTTCTTCCCTCCTCCCACTGTCTGCAGCACCCGACACCTCGCGCCGAGACGATGAGTCCGGGAGGTGGAACACGGCCTGCAACGTGAACGCCGATGCGCTGGCTCCTCCCCCTTGCTCCACTTCTGGCGATGGCTGCGTGCGCGCAACCTACGCTCGAGCCGGGGTGCCAGACCAACTCGGATTGCGGCGGCGACGAGCGCTGCGTCGAGGGGCTGTGCATCGAGGTGCCGGTGGTCATCAAGGACGCGGACGCCACGGTGCCGCCGATCGCCGAGGGGTTGGAGAACGACGCCGGCATCACGCCCCTCGACAGCGGGACGTATGCCGACGCAGCCGCGACGGACGCCGAAGCAAGCGATACCGGCACCGAGATGGACGCGGGCCAGCCATCACCCGAGGACGCCGGCACCGATCCCGACGCCGGGGTGTGCTCCGGCGTCACCGTCGAGATCCAGGGCCGCGGCGTCTACTGTTCCCTCCCGGAGGCGATCGAAGCCGCCCAGCCGGGCGACGTGCTCCTCATCCCTCCAGGCCGATTCGACGGGTCGATCTCGCTGACGAAGGGCATCACGCTGCACGGGGCCGGTGAGACCACGGTGCTCGCGGGGGCCGGCGCGCCGACGGTCTCGGTGCTCGCCGCCGGCGTGGTGCTGGAGGACCTGTCCATCGAGAACGCGAGCGCCGACGGCGTCATGCTCAGCGCTCAGGCGGAGATCCGCCGGGTGCGGATCGGACCGGCGGTCGACAACGGGATCTGGATCCAGGCCGGCGGGAACCTGACCGGGGAGGATCTCACCATCGAGAACATCAGCACCACCGACAGCTCGGGCATCTATGTCGTCGCGGGAGGTGTGGGCGTGGTCTCGACCTCGGTCATCCACGGCGTGTCCGACGGCGTCGACGTCATCGGCGGCGATCTCACCCTTTACACCACCGAGCTGTACGGGAACGTCTGGGACGGCGCCTATCTCGAGGGCGGTCGCCTCGATCTGGAGGCAGGCTGCGACATGCACGACAACCCGGAGGCGGGGGTCCTGGTCTACGATGGCGTCTTGGTGATGCGCGGCTCGTCCAGCCACGACAACGCCGGCGAGGAAGGGGACGGGTTCGCGATGATCGGCGCGACGTCCTGGGAGATCACCGACAGCTCCTTCACCAACAACGGCGGCTTCGGCCTGTACTGCGACAGCCCGTCTCCGCCGCCGGTCGCCTGCACCAACGTTGTCCATACCAACAACAACGCCGGAACGAACTGCGCCTGCCCCTGAGCGGCAACGCGTCCGGTTCCGCGCCACGGCGTGGCATTCACCGGATCGACCTCGACGGTCGTGGTGGGTGACCTCGGACGACCGGACGGCTCGAGATCGCCGCCCGCCGCCGAGCGATCTATCCTCGCGGCTTGGCGAAGCTGATGGGTGTCGTCCACCTCCTCCCTCTCCCCGGCAGCCCGGGATGGGCGGGATCGATGGGCGCGATCTTCGAGCGGGCGCTCGACGACGCGCGCAAGCTGATCGACGGTGGCGTCGACGCCCTCATCGTGGAGAACATGGGCGATGTCCCCTACCTCAAGGGACCCGCCCAGCCGGAGACGGTGGCGGCCATGGCGATCGCCGCGGAGAAGGTGGCCCGGCTGGGCCTGCCGACCGGCGTGCAGGTGCTCGCGGGCGCGAACGTCGAGTCGCTGTCGATCGCGGTGACCGCGGGGGCCGCCTTCATTCGAGTGGAGTCGTTCGCCTACGCCCACGTGGCCGACGAGGGGTGGATCGACGCCAGCGCCGGCGGGCTGCTCCGCAAGCGGCGAAGTCTGGGTGCGCCGATCGAGGTGTGGGCGGACGTCCTGGACGTCGATGCTCCGACTCTAATCCGGAACCCCCAGCCGTCAAGGTCGGCCGAAAGATCATCGCGGCATGGGGTCCCAGAGCGGCCCGGGCCGCATCGTGATGGCGGTGTCGGCCGGCAGGGCCGCGAGGGCCGTCTCCAGCTGATCGAGCGTGGTCTCGTCGGTGAGCCCGGTGCGCTCGACCGTGGCGCGCTTCGTGGCGCCGTCCTCGAAGAGGATCGACCAACCCTCCGCGACTCGCGCATCTCGATCGAGCTGGACGATCCGTAGTGGCAGCGGAGCCCGCGCGCGAGTGAATCGATGGACGACCTCCGGGAACGGCAGGCTCTCGGGCGCCACCTCCAGGCGCTCGAGCCGGGGCAGGAGCCCGGTCAGACGCGACAGCACGCCCGGCGTCACGCCCGCGCCGATCAGTCGGAGGACGCGCAGGCGCGGGAGGTTGTCGGTCTGGTCGAGCGGCCCCAGGACGTCATCGTGAGACGGCTCGACCTCGAGCTCCTCCACCGCGAAGGGCGCACCGGTGATCAGCTCGAGCACGCCCTGGTCGTCGATCGGCCCCAGCGCGCGCAGGTGCCGCATCCCGTGTCCGATCGGGCGCAGGCCTCCAGGGAGGAAGCGGAGGCGCTCGACCGTACGGAGCCCGAGGTCGTCGCGGTCGAAGTGGTGCGCGATCTCGGGCGCGACGTACAGGCCGACGTCCCTGAGGAAGCCGCGCTCGAAGACGGCCGCGCCCCGTGGGACGAAGGGTCCGAGGCCGCCCATCCAGGCGCGGTGGTGCTCGACCCACAGCTGGAAGGCGCGCTCGCGCACCGAGTCGTCCGGCTCGGGGTGGAGGACCAGGGAGAGGTACTCGCCTCGAACGTCGCCCTTCTCGAGCCAGTGATCGGCGAGCACGTGACCGGCGCTCTCCGTGCGATCGAACAGCGCCTTCGCGGTGGCGTCGAGCGGCCAGGGCTCGGGTCGATCGCGCGCCATGTCCAGCCAGGGGCGGACCAGGCGGCCCAGCGGGGTCACCTCGATCCGACCGTCGGGCGCCCGGCGCGCCAGCGCGAACGGTCGCGCGTTCTGCTGCTCGTCGAAGTTTTGATTCCCCCGCTCGTGACAGTAGGCCTCGAACGGCGGCACCAGCTCGCCATAGCCCCAGTCCACGTAGGCCCCCGCCACGCTCTCGTCGGGCCAGTCGACCGCGGCGCGCTCGGAGGCGTGGATGGTCACGTGCACCTCGTCGTCGGCGTTGTCGTTCCAGTACTGCGCCAGCCCCAGGACCGCCGAGCGCAGGTTCTCCGGATACTCTCCCACCACGGCGGCGAAGCGCCGCTCGAGCACGTCGCGCCGCATCGCCAGGACGGTGGCGTCATCGGCGAACTTCTCGCACCACCAGTCGCCATCGAGGGGTGGCGCCATTCAGCTCCCCCTCGCGTGCTCGACCTGGCGCCGGCGTTCGGCGTCGATCATCCGGTGCATGTAGCACTCGAGGACCACGCAGGTACCCTCGCGCCCTCGCGCTCTCGCCCAGTCGAGGCCGAAGGTGGCGTCCGTGAGGGCGGCGTGTTGATCGGAGCGCCCGTCGTTGTGCGAGACGTCGATCTCGTCGATGCAATCGTAGTCGAGGAGCCGGCGGAGCGCCGCGTCACCCAGGACGCCGGCGCAGCGCTGGATGAACAGGTGGGAGACGTCGACGGCCAGGGACAGGCGCCGGTCCATCGCCCACGAGAGCTCCGCCTCGGAGCCCAGCAGATGGCCGGGATACATGGTCTCGAGCACCGGCACTCGGGCGCCGGCGTCGACGGCGGCGGCGAACGCGGCGAAGTCGATCCGGGCGGAGGACGGTGGGTGGACCGAGGTCGATCCGACCAGGCACTCAACGGTCTCGCTCCATACCGGCTGCACGCGGCGCTCGTACGCGAACCCGTGGTGGGTCCGCACCGCGAATCGCGCCGCGTGCTCGGCGAACCCGAGCGTCGGGTGGTTGCCGGGCGTGAGCTGGACGCCGTCGGCGAGCGGCGCCAGCGCGTCGAACGCCTGTCGCATCGGCCGGCCCTGCAGACAGGAGAGGGCGAGGAGGAGCATCGCGGAACTCTACGCCGCCCGGGGCCGCGGGCGAACCGCTCGAATGAATCCTGGAACCGCCGCACCTACGGGGCCGTTCGACGTGACCGCGGCGAATCCCGTCGCGTCGACCTACCTGCCGGCAGGCCTCCGCGGGTGGGTACGCGATCGTCGAGGGCGCCTACGACACCGAGGCCCTGCGACGCTACTTCCTACAGCGCTTCGGAGATGCCCGCGAGGCGTGGATCACCGGCGATTCGCTCGGAGCTTCGCTCGCAATGATGCTCGCCGAGACGCACGCGACCTCCTACGATGGCGCGGGCCCTGGACGAGAACCCCGCGGCCGCGCCGCGTTGCGCGCGCGCTCCGCGGTACGAACCAACGCGGAGCTCTCGAAGCAGCTCGACCTGTTCACGTACATCATGGGCGAGGTAACCCGTTCGACAACCGGAGCAGGATCTACACGGGACTCGGCGACGATGAGGCCGTGAACGACGGCGTCAGGCGCTATGTCGCGGATCCCCACGCGGAGTCCGGGCTTCGTTCGTCGAAGTCGGAGAGCGCCTCACGGATCCGATCTTTGGCGAAGCAGGTGCTCGATCACGGTGTGCCCCTCGAGCCGCTCGTGGCGCGCCAGCTTGCTCAAGTCGACGGGACTACTGCCCGGCCTGCAGCAGCCCATACTCGTAGCTGTCGACGAGGGCGCGCCAGGAGGCCTCCACGATGTTTCGCGAGGCGCCGACGGTCGACCAGAGGTCATCGCCGGAGCGGGTGTCGATCAAGACGCGCGTGGTCGCCTTGGTGGCGCTCTCGCCGTCGAGGATGCGGACCTTGTAGTCGGAGAGCTGGAAGGTCTCGATGAGCGGGTACGCCTCCGAGAGCGCGCGCCTGAGCGCGGAGTCGAGCGCTTCCACCGGGCCCCGGCCTTCGGCGGCTGTGTGCACGACAGACGCCCCGATCTCGATCTTGACGATCGCCTGCGCCTGCGTGTGGCCGGCGCGGTTCTCGACCACTACGGTGTGCTCGATGGGACGGAAGGGCGCGGGATAGTCGCTCTCCCTTCGCGCCAGCATCAGCGCGATCGAGGCGTCGGCGGCCTCGAAGCTGAAGCCCTCCGCTTCGAGCTCCTTGATCTGATCGAGGACGCCGTCGAGCTCCTGGTTCGACCCGATCCCGAGCTCCTCCGCCTTGCTGACCAGGTTGCCGCGACCGGACAGCTCGCTCACGACCACGCGCATCACGTTGCCGACCGCGGCCGGATCGACGTGCTGATAGGAGCGCTCGTTGCGGCGCATGGCGGCGACGTGGATGCCGCCCTTGTGGGCGAACGCGCTCCGCCCCACGTAGGCCGCCTGCTCGTCGAGCGCGAGGTTGGCGACCTCCGCGACGAAGCGCGCCAGCTCCGAGAGCTCGGCCAGCGCCTCCTTTCGGACGCACTGGACGCCCAGCTTCAGCTGGAGATCCGGGATCAGCGCGCACAGGTTGGCGTTGCCACAGCGTTCGCCGTACCCGTTGATCGTCCCCTGCACCTGCACCGCGCCCGCCCGCACTGCTGCCAGCGAGTTGGCGACCGCGAGCTCGCCGTCGTTGTGGCAGTGGATCCCGAGCGGAGCCGCGAGCGCCCGCGCGACCTCACGAACGCCGCCCTCCACGTCCCAGGGCATCGAGCCGCCGTTGGTATCGCAGAGCACCAGCACCTCGGCACCGCCGCGCTCGGCCGCACGCAGGGTCTCGAGCGCGTACACCGGATCGGCTCGGTAACCGTCGAAGAAGTGCTCCGCGTCGAAGATCACGCGCCTTTCGTGGGCGCGCAGGTATGCGACGCTCTCCTCGATCATTCGCAGGTTCTCGTCGTAGTCGGCGCGCAGAACCTCGCGGACCTGCAGGGTCCAGGACTTGCCGACAAGGCTGGTGACCCTGGTGCCGACGGCGAGCAGGGCGCGCAGGTTGGGGTCGTCGTCCGGTGCAATCCCGCGCCGGCGCGTGCAGCCGAACGCCACCAGGGTCGCGTGGCTCCAGTCGGAGTCGCGGGCGCGCTCGAAGAGCTCCGCGTCCTTCGGGTTAGAGCCGGGCCAGCCAGCTTCGATGAAGTCGACCCCGAGCGCGTCGAGTCGCTTCGCGATCCTGAGCTTGTCGCTCGCGGAGAAGGAGATCCCTTCGGTCTGCGCGCCGTCTCGAAGAGTGGTGTCGAAGATGGATACTCGATCGAGCATTCTCACCTCGCGCGCAGCGGCCTTCGGATCATGTCGTGGAGATCCTTTCCGGACGCGACCATCGGATAGACCGTGTCTTCCTTCTCGACGCGGAAGTCGATCACCACCGTACCCGCGCTCTCCCGCGCGCGGCGCACCGCAGGCTCGACCCCGGCGCGCTCGTCGACGCGGATCCCTTCCAGGCCGTGCGCGTTCGCCAGGGTCACGAAGTCCGGGTTCTTCATCGGTGTGGCCGCGTAGCGGCGATCGTAGAAGAACTCCTGCCACTGCCGAACCATGCCGAGGTAGCCGTTGTTGATGATCGCGATGTTCAGCTTCAACCCCTCCTGTGCGCAGGTGGAGAGCTCTGCGGCCGTCATCTGAAAGCCGCCGTCTCCCGCGATCACCCAGACCTCCTCGTCCGGCCGGGCGACCTTCGCGCCGATGGCGGCCGGCAGCGCGAAACCCATGGTTCCGAGACCGCCGGAGGTGATGCAGGTGCGGGGGCGGCGATGGCGATAGTACTGCGCTGCCCACATCTGGTGCTGGCCGACGTCGGTGCAGACGATGGCGTTCCCGCCGGTGATGCGCCAGAGATCTCCGATCACGTGGGCCGCGTAGAGGTGGCCGTCGTCTGGGAGTCGCTCGATGTCGCGGACCACGGCGTCGGCCTTGAGCTCGTCGATGTGCGAGAGCCACTCTGTTCGATCCGCCCGCTCGACCATCGGCAGGAGCTCGCGCACCACCCGGCGCAGATCTCCGATCAGCCCCACGTCGACCTTGACCACCTTTCCGATCTCGGCGGGATCGATGTCGATGTGGATCTTCTTCGCGTTCGGCGCGTAGGTGGCCAGCTTGCCGGTGACGCGATCGTCGAAGCGCATCCCGAAGCTGATCAGGAGATCCGCCTCCTGGATCGCCTGATTCACCCACGCCTCGCCGTGCATGCCCATCATCCCCAGATAGAGCGGGTGTCCACACGGGAAGCCACCCAGCCCCAGCAGCGTGAGCGCGACCGGCATCGCCGTCTTCTCCGCGAACGCGCAGGTCTCGGCCGCCGCACCGGAGAGGATGACACCATGTCCACACAGCAGCAGCGGACGCCGTGAGCTCCGGACCAGCTCGGCGGCCCGCGCCAGCGTCTCCTGCGCGATCGGCTCCACCTCCTTGTGCACCCCGGAGCGCCGGAGCGGGGGACCGCTCGCCTCCGCCTGCTGAGCGTCCTTGGTGATGTCGACCAGCACCGGACCAGGACGTCCGGAGCGCGCCACCGTGAACGCCTCCCGGATCACCGGGGCGATGTCGGCCGGCCGCGTCACGAGATAGTTGTACTTCGTGAGCGAGAGCGTCACGCCGACCACGTCTGCCTCCTGGAAGGCGTCGGTGCCGAGCGCCGTCGACGGCACCTGGCCGGTGATGCAGACCAGTGGAATCGAGTCCATCATCGCGGTGCCGAGACCGGTGGCGACGTTGAGTGCGCCGGGGCCGGAGGTGGCGATGCAGACTCCGACTCGGCCGGAAGCGCGCGCGTAGCCGTCCGCCATGTGCGCGGCACCCTGTTCGTGGCGAACCAGCACGTGGCGGATCGAGGACTCGAGCAGCGCGTCGTACGCAGGAAGGATCGCTCCACCTGGGTAACCGAAGACCGTCTCCACGCCCTCTTCGGCCAGCGTCTTCCAGATCACTTGAGCTCCGATCACCATCTCACGCCTCCGCGACGGCGAGCGCTGGGCCGCCGATGAAGTCGAGCCAGCCGTGCCGATCGGGAGTCGTCCCTGCGAAGAGTCCGAAGAATTGCTTCTGCAAGAGCTCGGTGATGGGGCCTCGCCGACCTTCGCCGACCGAGAGTCCGTCCACCGAGCGGATGGGCGAGATCTCGGCGGCGGTGCCGGTGAAGAAGAGCTCGTCCGCCAGGTAGAGCGCTTCACGAGGGATTGGCTCCTCACGCACATCCAGGCCCAGCTCGCGGGCCAGCACAATGACGCTGTCGCGGGTCAGCCCGGGGAGGATGCTGCTCCACAGCGGTGGCGTGATGAGGCGACCATCCTTGATGACGAAGATGTTCTCCCCTGAGCCTTCGGACACGTACCCGCTCTGATCGAGGGAGATGCCCTCCGTATATCCATGGCGCACGGCCTCGGAGCCGATGAGTTGGGCGGATAGATAGTTTCCGCCCGCCTTCGCCATCGTCGGGAAGGTGTTGGGCGCGGCCCGCTGCCAGGAGGAGACGCAAGCGTCCACGCCGGTGCCCAGCGCGTCCTCTCCCAGATAGGCGCCCCATTCGAACGCCGCGATGGCGACATGGACCGGCCCTTTGCTGCCGGTCAGGCTGAGGTCGCCGACCCCACGGAAGGCGATCGGGCGCACGTACGCGGACGACAGACCGTTGCGGCGGACCACTTCGCGACAGGCCTGATCGATCTCGTCGATCGAGTGCGCGATCGCCAGCCGATGGATCCTGGCCGATCCGAAGAGCCGCTTGGTGTGGTCGCGCAGCCTGAAGATGGCGGCGCCGCGCCCGGTGGCGTACGCTCGCATCCCTTCGAAGACCGAGGAGCCGTAGTGGAGCGCGTGGGTCATCACGTGCACGTTGGCTTGGTCCCATGGCACCAGGTGGCCGTCGAACCAGATCAGTTTGCTTGGTTTCATCCCCATGATTGAGCTCCGAGTCCCCGGCCGATGATGGCGTCGGTCATCTCTTCAGTAGAATGTGCACCGCCGAGGTCCTGCGTGCGTGCGCCGCCCTCGAGCGCCTCCTCGACCGCACGCTCGACGCGGCGGGCGAGGTCCGGTCGATCGAGCGAGTGGCGCAGCATCATCGCGGTGCTCAGGATCGTGCCGACGGGGTTGGCCAGGCCGGTCCCGGCCAGGTCCGGCGCCGAGCCGTGGATCGGCTCGTACAGCCCGAGGCGGCCCTCCCCCAGGGATGCGCTCGGCAGGAGCCCGAGCGAGCCCGCCAGCACCGCGGCTTCGTCGCTCAAGATGTCTCCGAACATGTTGCTGGTGAGCAGCACGTCGAACGTATTCGCGTGGGTGATCAGCCGCATGGCGGTGGAGTCGACCAGTTGGTGAGAGAGGGCGATCGCCGGGTGCCCCGCGTGTACGCTCGTGACCACGTCTCTCCAGAGCCGGGAGGTCTCGAGCACGTTCGCCTTGTCGACGCTGGTGACCGACTTCCTGCGGGCAGCGGCGAGCCGGAACGCGAGCTCAGCGACGCGGCGAACCTCGAACGCTCGGTAGTCGGCGGTGTCGATCGCGCGCTCCTCTCCGTTCTCGAGCCGGCGCCAGCGCGGCTGGCCGAAGTAGAGGTCGCCGGTGAGCTCGCGGAGGATGAGGATGTCCACGCCGGCGAGGTATGACTCCTTCAGGGGCGACGCTCGCTTGGCTACCGAGAGCAGCGGCTTCACCGGGCGGAGGTTCGCAAACAGTCCCAGGCCCCTGCGCAGCCCGAGAAGGCCCGCCTCGGGTCGCACCTCGGCCCGGTCCCAGCGCGGTCCACCGACTGCACCGAGCAGCACCGCGTCGGCCGACTTGCAGGCAGCCAGCGTCTGCTCCGGGAGCGGCGTGCCCAGGGAGTCGATTGCGACGCCTCCGATCGGATGGGTCTCGAAGACGAGATTGAGCTCATCGAGCGACCGGAGCACGCGCACCGCGGCAGCGACGACCTCGGGGCCGATACCGTCGCCGGGGAGGAGGACGATCCGCCGTTCAACCACGGTGCGCCTCGAAGCTCGCGATCTCGGACGCGAGCTGGAGCAAGTACTCGAGCTGGTCGACCCCATCGAGCAAGCAGTCGCGGGCGAAGGGATCGATCGCGAACGGGACGGCGTCTCCTCCCGGGAGATGGATCACGGAGTCGTCCAGGTCCACCGCCAGCTCCGCGTCCGGGGTCTCTCGGACCAGCTCGACGATGCGCCGGTAATCCGGGGTCGCTGGGGTCACCGGGAGCAGCCCGTTCTTCAGCGCGTTGTTCCTGAAGATGTCGGCGAACGAGGCCGCGATGATCACGCGGAAGCCCTTCGCCAGCAGCGCCCAAGGGGCATGCTCCCGTGAAGAGCCGCAGCCGAAGTTCTGCCCGGCGAGGAGGATCTCGGCGCCGGCGTGCTCCGGGCGATCGAGAACGAAGCCGGGATCTTTCCTCCACTCGGCGAAGAGGTGCTCCCCGAGGCCCGACCGTTCGATCGTCTTCAGGAAGCGCGCCGGAATGATCTGATCGGTGTCGACATGATCCAAGAGCAGAGGAGCGACCCTCGAGCGACAGCGTACGAACCTCATGCTGCACCTCCCATCAGCCGGCGCGGATCCGTGATGCGACCGGAGATCGCGCTGGCAGCTGCGGTCGCCGGTGAGGCGAGGAAGGTGCGGCCGCCCGCGCCCTGCCGTCCCTCGAAGTTACGGTTGCTGGTGCTGACTGCGTACTGACCCGGCCGCAGTCGATCCTCGTTCATGGCGATGCACATGGAACAGCCGGGCGATCTCCACTCCGCACCGGCTTCGAGGAAGATCCGATCGAGCCCCTCCGCCTCCGCGTCCGCCTTCACGCGCGCCGACCCGGGTACCACCAGCATCCGGACCCCGCGCGCGACCCGCTTCCCACGGAGGACCCCGGCCGCGCTACGGAGGTCCGACAGGCGCGCGTTGGTGCACGAGCCCAGGAACACGACGTCCACCGGTTGTCCTTCGATGGGCTGACCCGGCGACAGATTCATGTAACGAAGCGCGCGCGTCACCCGCTCGGCGTCGGCCGCCTCCTCCGGGTGCGGCACGCGCCCGTCGATCGGGATCGCCATCCCTGGATGCGTGCCGTACGTGACCATCGGCGCCACTTCGCTCGCGTCGATCCGGATCGTGCGCGAGTAGGTGGCGCCGGCATCGGTGGGCAGCATCCGCCAGCGGTCCACCGCGGCGTCGAAGGCGGTGCCTTTGGGCCCCAACGGGGTGCGCGCGAGGTACTGGAAGGTGGTGTCGTCCGGAGCGATCATGCCGGCTCGGGCCCCGGCCTCGATCGACATGTTGCACACGGTCATCCTCGCCTCCATGTCGAGACTCTGGATCGCCTCGCCGGTGTACTCGAACACGCAGCCGGTGCCGCCGTCGGTGCCGATCCGTGCGATCATGGCGAGCACCAGGTCCTTCGCGCCCACCCCGGGGCGGAGCCGACCCTCAAAGCGCACCTCGACCGGGTCCGGCTTGTCTTGCAGAAGACACTGGGTGGCGAACACGTGCTCGACCTCGCTGGTGCCGATGCCGAAGGCGAGCGCGCCGAACGCTCCGTGCGTGGAGGTGTGGCTGTCCCCGCAGACGATCGTCGAGCCGGGCAGTGTCCGCCCCAGCTCCGGCCCGACCACGTGCACGATGCCGTTGTCCGCCGACCCGAGATCGAAGAGCTCGATCTGATTCGCGCGGCAGCTCTCACGCAGCGCCAGGAGCTGCTGTCGCGCCTCGCCGTCGAGCACGTTGAGGCGCCTTGGATCGGTCGGCGTCGAGTGATCCATGGTCGCCAGGGTCCGCTCGGGCCGGCGCACCGCCAACGACCTCTTGCGGAGACGAGCGAACGCCTGTGGCGAGGTCACCTCATGGACCAGATGCAGATCGACGTAGAGCACCCAGGGATGCCCGGGTCGATGAGCGACCACGTGCGAATCCCAGATCTTTTCGAACATCGTACGCGGGCTCACGAATGACCTCCGATCGCGCGAGCCTCCAGCGCGGCGCTTGGCTGGAGGCTCTTGTTCTGCGCGGCCAGATAGGCGCGCGCGCTGGCGATGATCACGTCCTGGTCGGCGCCGAAGCCGCGCAAGGTGCGGCCGTCGCGAGCCGTCAGGTGGACGATCGCTTCACCGAGGGGGTCTGCACCTTCGTTGGTGGCACGAAGCTGGTACTGCATCAGCGCGCAGCCGGTCTGCATGATCCCGTCGATGGCGTTGAACACGGCGTCGACGGGCCCGCTGCCGACCGCCGCCAGCGTATGCGGGCGCTGCTCCCGGTCCGCCAGCGTCAGCGTCGCTGTCGAGACGCCGTCGGTGCCGCAGCTCACCCGCAGCTGCCGCAACAGATAGAGATCCTGCGTCTGCTCCACCTCGTGGCGCACCAGCGTCAGCAGATCCGCGTTGGTGATGGTCTTTCTCTGATCGGCGAGGGCCTTGAAGCGGGCGAACGCATGATCGAGCGCTTTCCCCTCCAGCTCGAAGTCCAGCTCTTTGAGCCACGCCTGGAGCGCGGCCCGGCCGGAGTGCTTGCCGATCACCAGCTCGCTGCGCGGCGCCCCCACGGCCTCGGGGCGCATGATCTCGTAGGTCTCGGCCGACTTGAGCATGCCGTCCTGATGGATCCCGGCCTCGTGGGCGAACGCGTTCCGGCCCACGATCGCCTTGTTCGGCTGCACCTCGAGCCCGGTCACCTCGCTCACCAGGCGGCTGATGGAGAAGATCTCCCGCGTGTCGATCCCGTGGCGAAGCCCGTAGAGATCGGGCCGGGTCTCCAGCGCCATCACCACCTCCTCGAGCGCGGTGTTGCCGGCGCGCTCCCCGACCCCGTTGATGGTCACCTCCACCTGTCGCGCTCCCGCGAGCAGGCCCGCAAGCGAGTTCGCGGTCGCCAGCCCGAGGTCGTCGTGACAGTGCACCGACAGCACCACCTCGTCGGCTCGAGGTACGCATCTTCGGATGCCATCGATCAGCGCTCCGAACTCGGCGGGCTGGGTGTAGCCGACGGTGTCGGGTATGTTGATGGTGCATGCGCCCGCCTGGATGGCGGCGCTGATCGCTCGATACAGAAACTCCGGCTCGGTGCGGCCCGCGTCCTCGGGGCTGAACTCGACGTCCTCGCAGAGCGAGCAGGCGTAGGTCACCATCTCGCGGATACGCCCGAGGATCTCCTCGCAGCTCATGCAGAGCTTCCGCTCGCGATGGATCGGCGAGGTCGCGATGAACGTATGGATGCGCGGTCGCGTCGCTGGCGCCAGCGCGCTCCGTGCCTGATCGATGTCGGAGACGGTCGTCCGCGCGAGCGCACAGATGATCGGTGCGTCCGCTCCAGCGCCGACCGCTCCGGCGATCCGCAGCACCGCCTCGTGGTCGTCGGGTGAAGCGGCCGGGAAGCCGGCCTCGATCACGTCGGCGCCCAGCCTGGCCAGCGCGTGCGCGACGCGCAGCTTCTCTGCGCATCGCATGGTGGCCCCAGGCGATTGCTCGCCGTCCCGCAGCGTGGTGTCGAAGATTCGAACGTAGTCGTTCATCTCGGATCACTCCCCCGGCTTGACGTCGATGGGATCGACGAACGGCATCATGGCGCGGAGCCGCGCGCCGACGCGCTCGAGCTGGAGCTCTCCCTCCAGCTGGCGACGCGCCTCGAAGCGACCGCAGCCCGAGCGGCTCTCCTCGATCCAGCGGGCAGCGAAGGTCCCATCCTGGATCTCGTCCAGGATCCTCTTCATGGCCGCGCGGGAGGAGTTACCGATGACCTTTTGGCCTGACTCGTAATCACCGTACTCGGCCGTGTCGCTGACGGAGTAACGCATGTAACGAAGCCCGCCGCGGTACATCAGATCGACGATGAGCTTCAGCTCGTGGAGGCACTCGAAATAGGCCACCTCAGGCTGGTAACCGGCGTTGACCAGCGTCTCGAAGCCGGCCTTGACCAGCTCGCTCACGCCGCCGCACAGCACGGCTTGCTCGCCGAACAGGTCCGTCTCCGTCTCCTCGGCGAAGGTGGTGGTGATGACACCGGCGCGGGTTGCGCCGAGCGCCCAGGCGTACGAGAGCGCGAGCGCGTCCGCTCCACCGCTCGCGTCCTGATGAACCGCGAGCAGCGCCGGCACGCCCTCGTCGTGCTGATAGGTCTCGCGGACGCGGTGGCCTGGGCCCTTGGGTGCGATCATGCTGACATCGACCTGCGCGGGCGCTTCGATGGTCCGGTAGCGCACGTTGAAGCCATGGCCGAACATGAGCGTCTTGCCGGGGCTGAGCACCGGTAGGATCGACTCGCGATGGATCGCCGGCTGAGCCGTGTCGGGCGCCAGCAGCATCACGACATCGGCCCACTCGGCGGCGTCCTTCACCGACGTCACCTCGAGGCCGGCCTGCTCCGCCTTCCCTCTGCTCTTGCTCCCTTCGTGCAGGCCAACGCGAACCTTCACCCCGCTGTCGCGAAGGTTGAGGGCGTGCGCGTGCCCTTGGGATCCAAAGCCGATCACCGCGACTCGCTTGCTCGCGATCAGGCTCGGGTCTGCGTCTCGTTCGTACCTAACTTGAACCATCTCTGTTCTCCTCATGCTGCCTTGGTCGCTTGGCGCTCATCGCAGGTCATTGCGACGGCGCCGCACTGGACCATCCCGCGCACCCCGTACGAGCTGAGCTCGGTGAAGAGCTGCGAGAGCGAATCCGGCGAGCCGGTCGCCTCGACGATCACCGTGTTCGGGCCGGCGTCGAGCACGCGCGCGTTGTAGCGCTCGCAGACCCGGAAGATCTGGCGCCGGGTCTCCGGCCCGACGTCGACCTTGAGCAGCGCCAGATCGCGAAGAAACGCCGGCTCGTCGGTCACGTCTTTGGCAGAGAAGACGCAGATCAGCTTCTCGAGCAGCGCCAGGAGGCGCTGCGCAGTGGATTCGTCGGCCTCCATCACCAGCGTCATCTGGGAGATGCCCGGCTCGTGGGTGCGGCCGACGTTGAGCGACACGATGTTGAACGCGCGCCTTCGAAATAGGGCGACCACGCGGTTGAGCACGCCGGGGCTGTCCTCGAGCGTGGCCACGAAGGTTCTCATCTTGAGGGTCATCTGTTGTTCCTTCTTCAGTCGTTGAGGACGGCACCAGCGGAGGCGCTGGTGACCATGCGTGCGTAGCGCCGGAGCCAGCGGCTCTCGATGCGTGGGTCGAAGCGGGGAAGCGCGGCCAGGCGTCGGGCGAGCTCGGCTTCGCTCAGGTGGACCTGGAGCGTGCGGGCGTTCAGATCGATCTCGATCCGATCGTCGTCAGCCACTACCGCGATCGGCCCGCCGGCGGCGGCTTCCGGGCTCACGTGCCCGACGCACGCGCCGCGGGTGGCGCCGCTGAAGCGCCCGTCGGTGATCAGCGCGACCGAGTCCGAGAGATCTCGCCCCACGATCGCGCTCGTGGGCTCCAGCATCTCCGGCATGCCGGGGCCCCCCGCCGGCCCCTCATAGCGAATGACAACCACGTCGCCCGCCTTCACCTGGCCGGCCCGGATCGCCGCCACGGCGTCGTCGTGTCCTTCGAACACGCGCGCAGGTCCGACGTGACGCTGCATGCTCTCGGAGACCGCCCCGGTCTTCACCACCGCGCCGTCGGGCGCGAGATTTCCGTGCAGGACCGCGAGACCTCCGTGCGCGCGATGCGGCCGCTCGAACGGCCGGATCACGTCGCGATCGCGCACAGCGATACAGGCGAGATCCTCTCGGAGCGTGCGTCCGGTGATCGTCGGTCGGTCGGATCCGAGGAGACCGGCGCGCTCGAGCTCGGCGAGTACGGCCGGGATCCCGCCCGCGCGATGGAGATCCTCCATGTGGTACGGGCCGCCGGGGCTCATCTTGCAGAGATAGGGGACACGCCTCGAAATCTCGTCGAAGCGGGAGAGCGGAAGACGGACCTCGGCCTCACGGGCGATCGCGAGCAGGTGGAGGATCGTGTTGGTGCTGCCGCCCATGGCCACGTCGAGGGCGATCGCGTCGTCGAAGGCGGCCTCGGTCAGGAAAGTGCGGGAGCCCGCGTCTCGCTCGATCAGCGACTTCAGGCGCCAAGCGGCCGAGTGGGCCATCTCCTCCCGCTCGCCGCTCTCCGCGAGCGCGGAGCCGTTGAAGGGCAAGGCGAGCCCGAGCACCTCCAGCAGGCAGTTCATCGAGTTGGCGGTGAACATCCCGCTGCAGGAGCCACAGCTCGGGCAGGCGTGGTTCTCCAGCGTCTTCAGCCCGGCGACGCTGAGCGTCCCTGCCTGGTGGCGCGCCACGCCCTCGAAGACGGTGGCGAGGTCGATGACGTCTCCCGCTGGCGTGCGCCCGGCTTTCATGGCGCCGCCGCTGACGAAGACGGTGGGGACGTCGAGGCGGGCCGCCGCCATCATCATCCCCGGCACGATCTTGTCGCAGTTCGGGATGCAGACCATCCCGTCGAAGCAGTGGGCCGCCACCATGGTCTCGACCGCGTCCGCGATCAGCTCGCGGCTCGGGAGTGAGAACCGCATCCCCCCGTGTCCCATCGCGATGCCGTCGTCGACGGCGATGGTGTTGAACTCGAACGGCACCATCCCTGCCGCGCGGATCGCGTCCTTGACGACCCGACCGAAGCGCTGCAGATGAACGTGTCCGGGAACGACGTCCACGTAGGAATTAGCGACGGCCACGAAGGGTTTTTGGAAATCTAACTCAGTAATGCCTGTCGCCTTGAGTAAGCTGCGATGAGGCGCCCGTTCGGCGCCAAGTTTGATCTGATCGGAGCGAAGTGGTTTTTTCATGAGTACGACCACGAAACTAAAAAAAAGGCCCCGCATCCGAATCTCCGGGTGCGGGGCCGTTTGGTGGCGACTTTCGTCGGCTAGGGCGGCCCGCACCCGCGAATGAGGATGGTAATGATAAGGAGGGCGAGCGGCCGGCTGCTGTACGACGTCATCATCGGCGACGCGAATTTAGGCGACTGAAGACGCATCGTGTCAAGAGGGGTGAGTAAGATTTATTTTCACAAACCTACGTTTGTGAAGAATCGATCGCGGCCTCCGCGCGCTCGACTCGACACTTCGGTAGGTCGTCTCTCTCCTTCCCGACGCGAGCGTTGGTGAAGCGTGGGCTGCGGCCGCGGACACGCGCGGCATGGCGCTTGCCAGTAGCGCCGACCGGAGGTTTCCAAATGAACGAAACAAAGGTCGCTCTCGACACGATGTGGGTCATCGTCACGGGGGCGCTGGTCTTCTGGATGAACGCAGGGTTCGCTCTGCTCGAAACCGGCTTCTGCCGCGCCAAGAACGCGGTGAACATCCTGGCGAAGAACTTCACGGTCACGGCCTTCGCAGGCATGGCCTTCTTCGTCGCGGGGTTCGGGCTGATGTTCGCCGACGGCAACGGGTTCGTCGGCCTCGGCGGGCTCTTGCTCTCGGGCGCCGACAACAGTCCGGCGATGAACGACGCCTACCAGGGCGTCTTCAGCTCGCTCGCATGGAGCGGCATTCCGCTCGAGGCCAAGTTCTTCTTCCAGGTCTGCTTCGCGATGACCGCCGCCTCGATCGTCTCGGGCGCGGTCGCCGAGCGAATCAAGTTCCAGTCCTTCTGCGCCTTCGCGTTCGTGTTGAGCGTGGTGATCTATCCGATCACGGGCCACTGGATCTGGGGCGGCGGCTGGCTCGCGGGGCTCGGCTTCTGGGACTTCGCGGGATCGACGCAGGTCCACTCGGTCGGCGGCTGGGCCGCCCTCGCCGGCATCTTGATCCTGGGTGCCCGCAAGGACCGCTTCGGCGCCGACGGGAAGATCCGCGCCATCCCGGGCCACAGCATGGCGCTCGCCACCACCGGCGCGTTCATCCTCTGGCTGGGCTGGTTCGGCTTCAATGCGGGCAGCACGATGGCAGCCGACGCCGGCGCGATCGCGCACATCGCCACCACCACCATGCTGGCGGCGCTCGCGGGCGTGGGCTCCGCGCTGATCGTGAACTGGTTCCGCACTCGTGCCTTCGATCTCAGCATGATGATCAACGGCTCGCTGGCCGGCCTGGTCGGCATCACCGCCGGCTGTGCGTTCGTCTCGGCCGGCTCCTCGATCCTCATCGGCGGGCTGGCGGGCATGCTCGTGGTCTTCGGCGTCGAGCTCTTCGATCGCCTCAAGGTCGACGATCCGGTCGGCGCCACCAGTGTCCACCTGCTCTGCGGACTCTGGGGAACGCTCGCGGTCGGTCTGTTCGCCGAGGCGCGCTTCAACGCGACCGTCGGCAACGGCCTCCTCTTCGGCGGCGGCCTCAAGCTGCTCGGAATGCAGGCTCTTGGCATGGTGGCCGTGGCCGTGTTCGTGTTCTCCAGCTCCTCCGTCCTCTGGTTCGCGATCAAGGCCACGATCGGCCTGCGCGTGTCGGAGGAGGAGGAGGCGATCGGGCTCGACCTGGCCGAGATGCGAATGCGCGCCTATCCAGGCGACATCGCCGCCGCCGCCACCCTCCTCACCGGCGCCGGCAATGCCACCGACGCTGGCGAGCTCCCAGCCGCTGCGCCAGAAGCGCAGACGGCCGTGGAGGGGTGAGCCATGCAGCTGCTCCAACTCGTGTTGACGGCGACTGCCGCGTTTGCCGATCCAGCGCTCGCCGATCCGCCGCTCGCCACCCAGACGGAGGCGGAGACGCCCTGGTGGGAGGGCTTCTCGGTGGAGGTCTTCGCAGACGCTCGCTATGTATGGGACTGGAACTCGCCCGACGCCCCGGAGGAGACCGGCACGGTCGCACACCGCGCCTTCGAGGGGAGCACCGGCTTCGGCCTCTCCTTCCTGGGCATCGACGCGAGCTACTCCTACAAGAGCGTCGGCGCCACGGCCGGGCTGCGCTTCGGGGCATCGACACCCCGACTCCTCGGCGATGTGGCGCTCATCGAGAACGTGAAGCAGGCGTATCTCACGTTCCGGCCCATCGACGAGATCGAGCTCGATCTCGGTCAGTTCGATACGATCTACGGAGCGGAGGTCGCGGAGAGCTTCAAGAACTTCAACTATACGCGCGGCGCGCTCTACTTTCTGATGCAGCCCTTCTACCACACCGGTCTGCGGGCGAGCGTGAAGCTGGGCGGCCAATTCACGCTCAAGGGTCTGGTCGTCAACGGCGTCAACAATCCGATCGACAACAACTTCTCACCGGACCTCGGGCTCCAGATCGTCTGGTCGCCGGGACCGGTCGAGATCTATCTCGGGTACCTCGGGGCCGCGCAGCCCGACGGGGAGACGTTCGCGAACTTCGTCGATCTTCTGGTGACGAGCCGGCTGGAGGACCTGGAGCTCAGCTTCAACGCCGACCTCGGGCTCGCGGATCCGGAGGGCGACGGTGCGCGCGGCAAGTACTATGGCGCGAGCCTGGCCGCGCGCTACACGTTCGTCTACTGGCTCGCGGCTGCGATCCGGGGCGAGCTGCTGCGCGATCAGGACGGTGTCTTCTACGGCACCGAGACCAAGCTCGCCACGGCGACCGCGACGCTCGAGATCTCTCCGCTGCAGACCCGGAACATCATCTTCCGTCTCGACAACCGCTTCGAGAAAGCGAGCGCCGACATCTTTCCGAAGGGCGGAGGACGGATGAGTAATCTCTGGTTCTCCACGGTCTTCGGCGTCGTGGTCGCGGTCGGAACCTGACCGTCCGCCCCGCCCAACCTACCCGACGGTCGACAGCTCGCCGCTGGTCGAAGGACGGGCGGGGTGTGCAGGTGTTGCAAGAGAACTTGCTCAACGCCAGGACGGGCGACGGTCACCCGCATCCTCCGGGAGACCTACCACCCGTACGTGGTCTGGTACCCGCTCGCCGCGATCGGGCTGGTGTCGACCATCGGGCTCTTCATCTTCGCGCGGATGGCCGCGCGCGGCTCCGACATGAACAAGTGAGTCACAGTCGCCCGTCGTCGTGTTCCGCGCTATGGAGGCGCCGTGGCGTGGGCCATCTTCGCGAGCTCGTTCATCGAAGAGATCGTCCGGACCAAGGGCGGCGCTCTGGCCGGAACCATCCCGGAACCCACCACCGAATCGGTGCGGGCCGAGTTCGTGGCGGCCGCCCAGCGCGCGGTGCGGCGGGAGCTGGGTGAGGACGCGCCGGTCGAGGTGGAGCTGACCGATGACCTGGGCGACGTGTTGTACTTTCAGGTGGTCAGAGCCGTCGAGGCGCCGCGCGCGCGCGACGAGATCTCCTTGCTGGCGCTGCGGCGCGTCGATCCCGAGGCGGCCGCCAGCGGGAAGCTCCGCGTTCCCTTGTATTACACCGAGAATCCGGGCGAGCGCGCCACCGCCCCTCGGCTCGAGGAGAGGTACGGGGCGTTGCTCCCGCTCCCGATCCATTCGAAGCCGCTCTGGGACCGCCTGACCGAAGAGCTCAACGCGCTGGTCCTGCGGTACTTCCCAGCGCCCGAGTTTGCGCCCGGAACGCTGGGCGCGCTGCTGGCGAGCGGAGGTGGCTGGACGCGCGGCCTCACGGTGAAGCGCGGCGATCTCGAGATCGTTCTGGAGTCTGCCTATCTCGACTTCATCCGGCTCCGGGTGACCGGCGGGTGGATCGACTACGGCTTCGTCACCGTCTTCAAGAAGGCCGGCGTCGAGATCTTTCGGGGGCGCGGGCATGCCGCCGACCGGCTGGGAGAGGGGCGCGATGCGCCCTGGCTATCGCCGCTCAGCGCCGGCGACAACGACGGCAGCGTGCTGGCGTGGGGCCAGCTCCCGGCCAGCGCCGAGCCCGCGCCGGACTTCGTGGCCGGCCTCCAGGCGCTCGTCGACAACCTGGCCGCCGGCAAGAGCGCCAACCTCACCACGGTGAAGGCGCTGCTGGTCGCGGCGATCGAGCCGCCGATCCGAGGAGGCCTGTGGGATTGGATGGAGAAGGCGCTGCCGCCGCTGGTGAACGGCCACGTCGTCGAGCTCACGTACGACGACGTCCGGGTCCGCTTCGAGGTCAACGAGACCTATCCGCCGCAGACCGGGCTGGTGTACTTCGGCGACTCGGGCGTGGGGCTGGTCGCGAGCGCCAGCGATCGGGCGGCGTCGGATCGGCCGGGCGAGTCCCTCCAGACGGGCAGTGTGGGCCCCGAGGCCCTGACGCTGCGCGGCCCCGAGACCGAGGACGAGGAGCGGGCGCTCCGGCGGATCGCGGCGACGTTCCTGGAGTGGCTCGACGTGCACCTGGCGCATCACGTCGCGGATCGGGGCATCGAATTCATCGACTCCGGCAGCTATTTCTACGCCTTCTCGGGCTACTTCCCGCTGGTGCAGCTCCTGGAGCAGCGCATCCGCTGGGGCGATCCCGGCGAGCCGCCCGTGCCGGCGTTCGACGACGACGCCCTCGATCGCGCCGGGCGCAGCCTCAAGCCGATCGTCGGTGAGGAGCGCCGCGCCCAGGCGATCGCCGCCCTGAAGATGAACCCGGAGCACGTCATCGCGCTGTTCTCGGTGCGGGGCTGGACGGTCGCGCTCCTCGACGACCTGACCGGGTTCCCGTTCGGCTCCTACTGCGGCATCGAGGTGCTCCCGCCGGACGGCGGTGATGCCGTGAACGTGATGATGGTCGACGCCTGGAACCCGCCGGCACGCACCGTGGTGGACGGCGACGCCTTCGCGTTCCGGCGCTTCGTGAGCTGGCTTCGCGGAGGCATCGTCCGCGGCGGCTACGATCTGGAGGTCCGGTACGCGGGCTCGGATCCGGGGGACGAGGAAGAGCTCGGTCCCCAGCCGCACACGCTGTCGCTCTCGGACTGGCTGCTCTTTGGACTGCCCGACACCGGCGATCGCTTCCTGGTGGACTGGCGCGCCCAGTGGCACATCGTCAACGCCGTGCGCGGCATCGACAGCTTCTCCGGCATCTACGGTTTCACCGGCGCGTACATGGAGAAGCTACGGGCGTACGACATCCCGGTGTGGCGGCGCTTCCTGAGAGAGGTGATCGATCCTCGGTTCCCGCCCTCGGGTTGAATCTCGCGATCTGCGTGTCAGGTCCTCGAGCCCCGAACCGGTCATCCGGGTATGCGGCCCGGTAATTCCCCCGGGCCGTCTATGGGAGCGGCTCGGGCGGCGACTCCTCGAATATCTGGGCGGGCCCGCCGCCGATGACCAGGATGCCCTGGGCAGCGGGCAGCCGGGTGGCGCTGGCGTTCCCGGTGTGGCCGCCCCACTCGATCATATCCGGGCCGTTCTCCCAGCCTTGATCCTGCAGCCGGTAGATCTGGGGAGTGCGAATGTTCTCCCAGACCGAATCACCCACGATCAGGATACGCGCATCCGACAATTCGGCGACCGCTGGGTAAGGACGAGTGAACGCCTCGGAGGCTTCCCAGCCGTCTCGCCCGAGACGGTAGACGGCGCTGCTCACGACCAGGATCTGTCCGGCGTCCGTGCTCAGAGCCGAGGTCAACAGCGGCAGGCTCGCCGGCAGGGGAGGGCCATCGATCCACGAGCCGTCGCTGGTGTCGAACAACTCGGTGCTATCCAGCACGGTTCTTCGATCGCAACACGGCGACCGGTACAGGTAGCCGCCCATGACCATGACCTTGCCTTTCGGTGCGACGACAGCCCCATGGCCGTAGCGAGCGCTCGCGAGGGGCGACCCGAGCGCCCACGACAGGGTGGCTGGATCGAAGATCTCGCTGACGGCGCTGCTGTCCGCCGTTCCTTCATCGGACATGCTCTCGATGCCGCCCGCGAGCAGCACCCGACCATCCGGTAGCACGGTCGCAGAGCTTCGTGCGCGCGGACTGTGCAGCGAGCCTCCAGGTGCCCAGCTGTTGGACTCGGGATCGAAGATCATCGCGCCGGCGAGCAGGGCACCGCCCGGGCACAACCCGCCCGCGATCAGCACCCGGCCGTCGGGGAGCGTGACGGCGGCGTGTCCAAACCTGGGCGGGATGGGCGACTCGAGCTGGGACCAGCTGTCATCCTGGATCCGATATATCCAGGCACCCACGGTCGGTGCCTCGGCCTCGAAGCCGCAGTTCCCGACCACCACCACGGCCTGGCCCGTTCGGGATGCGGTGTGCTCGCCGCAATAGAAGCGGCGCGCACCCGCCAATCTCCAGCGCGCGCACCGGCCGGACTCTTCGCGGAAGGTACTCGCCGGGCATGAGAGCGCGTCCGCGCTGTCTGAGCCTGCGTCCCTGTCGGCGGGCTGAGCAGGCTGGTCCAGCTCGGGCACCGGCGGGAGATCCAGGCCTTCCACGCCCGCGTTCGAACAGCCCGCCAGAACCCCCAACAGCCATAGACAACGATGTTTCATGGCCCAATATCCTCCCGGAGATTAATCAAAACAATTGATTTATATTTACGGAATAAATAATCAATGCTCACGAATGGAGCTCACCGATCTCGTCTACTTTCGCAACGTCGCCGACAGCCTCAGCTTCAAAGAGGGCGCGCGCCGCTCTCACGTGTCTTCTCCTGCCATCAGCAAGACGATCGCTAAGCTCGAGCAAGAGCTGGGTACGAAGCTGCTCGCGCGCACGACGCGACAGGTCCGCCTCACGCCGTCCGGCGAGGTGCTGCTCAGCGGTAGCCGGCGGGTGATCGAAGAGATCGAGGCGATCCGCCGCGAGATCGATCAGGTCGAGTCGGTGGTCCGAGGCGCGCTCAAGATCGGAGCCCTGGAGGTCTACTCCCTGTATCTGCTGCCGCTGGCCATCGCTCGCATCGTGGAGCGCCATCCCGAGCTGACGCCCAAGAGCTACGAGATGATCCCCGATCAGATCGAGCGGCGGGTGGCCAGCGGTGATTTGGACGTGGGCTTGTCCATCGGGTCGGCCCCCGTCGGCCCGCTGCTGGAGCGGGTCCGCCTCGGCACCTCTCCCGGTCTTGTGGTGTGTGGGCGCTCCCACCCATTGTTCGCGCGCGGCCGCATCGATGAAAAGGCACTCCAGCAGCACGCCTTCGTGATCCCCGAGTTCCTCGGGCAGGAGCACCTTCCCGTCCTCGACCAATTCCCGGACGCCCGACACCCTCGAAGGATCGGCGCGACCATCGAGTTGCTGCAGATGGGCGTCCAGCTCACGCTCAGCGGGAAGTACATCGGCTGCTTCCCGGAGATCTCGGTCCGCAGCCACGTGGCGGCGGGGACGCTCCGCGCACTGAAGGGGCTCGCGCCCTGGGCCCCGTTCGAGCTCTACGCCGTCGTCAGAAAGGGCATCCGCCCCAAGCCGGCGGTGCCCATTCTGATCGACACGATCAAGGCCGGCCTGACCGCGCCCAGGGCGCGAGCGTCCCGCCGCAAGTAGCGTGATAGGCCTCCTTCGCGGCCGAGTCGGCGCACGTAACGAAGCAGCGCCCGTGGGATCTCGACGCGGGCGGGGCGGCTATCGGTGCTCGCGGGCGACGCCCACCAGTTGGCACGAATCGCGCGCGCTGGGCCCCGCTCCTCAGCCGAAGGTCCCGACGATCTTCGCTGTCGCGTCCTCGGGCGCGTCCGCCGGCAGGGGAGCGCTCGAGCGGAGGAAGCGTTCGAGCCAGCGCCGGTCGAGGGGTGCGTCGAGATCGCGACGGTCGAGCGCGGCGATCGTCGACTCGGTCTTCCGCCCGATCGCGGGGCCGCGGCCGACGGCGAAGCCCGAGAGCAAGAGCGCGGCTCGCGTCGAGGTGGCGGTGCCGAAGGTGTGGACGGTGGCGCGCTCGGCGCAGGCCGCGCGCAGCGCGGTGAAGGTGGCGATGTTCCAGAGCTCGGGGCTCGCCTTGGGAGAGAAGGGATCCCAGAAGACGATGTCGGCGCGCCCGCCGGCGCGAGCCAGCGAGCCGGGGAGGTCGTCGAGGATCAGCCGCCACGAGGTCCGGTCGGTGGCGTGAGCGCCGTCGCGGAGCACGGCGCTTGCGGCGGCGGCCGCGCGCGGATCGAAGCCGAAGGCGGCCGCGTGCTCGGGCGCGAGGGCGAGCGCCAGCGCGTCCGCCGTGCGATCGAAGCTGATGATCCGCAACGGATGACCCGCGGGGCGAGCCTCCGACGCGCGCCACGCCGCCGCCGCGTTCGATCCGGCGCCGAGCCCGACGTCGAACAGCGTGATCGGGCCCTCGACGAGTCGCCGGACGAGGCGCGCCGGCTCGACGTAGAGCGTGGTCGCCTCCACGAGCGGTCCCACGGGATGCATCAGCTCCCCGCTCTGTCGGTCCCGCATCGCCCGCGGGCCGTCGCGGGTCTCGACCACCTCGAACCGCGAGCTCATGCGCCGTGCTCGTGTCGATCGATCGCCCGAAGCATTCGGTCGGCGAACGCGTCGTAGGTCCCGGCCTCGATCGCCGCCCGCGCCTCGACCATGAGATTGTTGTAGTGGTGGAAGTTGTGCAGCGTCAGCAACCGGTACCCGAGCGGCTCCTTGCACTTGAAGAGGTGGTGGAGATACGCGCGGCTATGACGCCGGCATGTCGTGCAGTCGCAGGAGGCGTCGAGCGCGACGTCCTGCCCCGCGGCCTCGCCCCGCGTGACCTTCACGCGGCCTGTCGACGTGAATGCGGTGCCCTGCCAGGCGAGGAGCGTCGGGATCATGCAGTCGAACATGTCCACGCCGGCGCGGATCGCGACCAGCAGATCCGCAGGATAGCCGACCCCCATGAGATAGCAGGGGCGGTCCGGCGGGAGCAGGCCGGTGGTCGACTCGACGATCTCGACCCGCTCGGCCTGGCTGTCCCCGACGGCGAGGCCGCCGATCGCGAACCCGTCGAAGTCGTGGGCGGTGAGAAAGGCCGCCGAGGCGCGGCGGAGCTCGGGCACGACCCCGCCCTGCACGATCGCGAAGAGCGCCTGCTCGGGGTTCGTGCGGGCGGCCAGGCTCCGGAGCGCCCAGCGGTGGGTGCGGTCCATCGCCTCGCGCATGGTCGCCTCGTCTGAGCGGGAGTCGAGGCAGACGTCCAGCACCATCATGATGTCGGATCCGAGCGCCGTCTGCATCTCGAGCGAGCGTTCCGGCGACAGGAGGTGCACCCGCTGATCCACGTAGCTCCTGAACCGCGCGCCTTTCTCGCTGATGGTGCGGTCGGACGCGAGCGAGAAGATCTGATAGCCGCCGGAGTCGGTGAGGATCGGCCCCGACCACCCCATGAAGGCGTGCAGGCCGCCGACCCGCTGGAATAGCTCGATGCCGGGGCGCAGCATCAGGTGGTACGTGTTACCCAGGACCACCTGGACACCCGAGCGCCGCAGGTCCTCAGGCTCGAGCCCGGTGACGGTCGCACGCGTCCCGACCGCCATGAACGCCGGCGTCTCGATCGCGCCGTGGCGGGTCTCGATCCGACCGCGTCGCGCCCGGGAGGTCACGTCGTGCCGATGAACACGAAACGGGAGCGTCACCGGGGGCTCTGTACCATCGCCCCGGGGCGCGGACGAGCCGAGGTGTCGAGTCGGGAGAGCGCCTTACCAGTAGTAACCGCGCCGAACCGTCCGGCGGGCGACGCCCGCATAGCTCAAAGGCGTCAAGGGCATCCCGATGACGGCGTTCGCCTCTCCCGAGCCGAGGATCGGCATCTCGAAGGACGGGACGCCGCCCATCCATACGAACGCACTCGTAACGAGGGCCAGCCCCAACTTGATCCATCTACGTTTCATGATGACTACCTCCTCACTCGCTCACTCGAGCGAGCTGGTCTCCTGTCCTCCGCGGTGAGCCTTCTTTGCCGCCGCGGCTGCCTTCCACGCCTCGTCGAACTTGATCTCTTGCGCGCCCTTCGGAGGCTTGAACGCGAACATGTCGGCGGTCAGGAGAGGAGCGACATTCCAGTTGCTCACCTCCACCGAGAACTGCGGGAGCGAGGCGACCTTCTTGCTGGTGATGACGAATCTCCTCGGCAGCGGCCGCGGGCCGGCATCGATCCAGATCTCCCAGTTGGTCTCGTTCCCCTCGAAGGCCAGATGGTGCACCTGCACGCCGCCCACCTGTTCGGTGCCGAGATATTTGCCGGCAACGACGTCCTCCGTGAGGATCTCGTAGGGCGAAGCGTAGAGGAGATCGCCCGCCGGCGCGTCGAGCTTGAGCTTCTTGCGGCCGAAGTCGATCGCCTCATCCAGCGTCCCAGGCGCTGAGGTGGTGGCGTAGACGTTGCTCCTTCTCCCGAAGAGGGTCATCTTCGAGCCGTCGTAGTACAAGGATGCGTCCACCGGTGCGCTGAGCCGATCGCTGCGGAGGTGGTTCGGCCGTTGAAGGTAGACATTCGACGTCGCTGGAAATTGCAGCTTCTGCCCCGACTCGAGAACGATCTCGTCGACCGAGTCGGCCTGGAAAGTAAACGCTGGCAGGTGCGCCAGGTAGTCGCACATGTTCCGCAGGACCGAATCGGCCTTGGGCTGGATCTGCGGCGCAGCCCGCGGCTCTTGCTTCGACTCTCCCTGCGCGAAGACGACGGTGCCGATCGCCGCCGCGCAAACGGCGACACCGCCATAGAGCATCCATTTCCATCTGTCGTTCATGGCTGGATCGGAGAAGCAAGCGATGTGCCGCGCTTCCAATTCGGAGCGCATCAAACGAAGGGGCGAGCGATCAGGCGACCGCGATCGGGAAGAAGTCGTTTCGCACCACCAGGAAGCGGCGCGGGTCGGACGGGTCCACGAGCGCGATCAGCTTGGAGCCGCCCTCGAGGAGGATCGGTGTGCCCTTCTTGGGGTTCATCAGCACCTGCCGCTCCGTCGGCCCGCCGTTCGTGAAGTGCTCGGGCAGGAGGAAGACATAGATCAGCGAGCCGGTCTTGCGCCCGTTCACGAGCTGCTCGTCGACGCGGGAGACGACGCACTCGACCTCGACGCCCACTCGGGCCGCATGCGTCTGGGCGCGCGTGGTCCGGAAGGCGGCGATCCCGACGATGAGCAGGCTGCCGCCGATGAGCCCGACGCCGACCACCGTCATGAAGGCGAAGGAGGCCCAGCGGCCCTTCGAGGCCTGGGCCGCCCAGTTGAGCGCGAACTCGTCGGGCCGGCCCCGGTGATAGCGAACGGCCGGCTGGGCGGCCTCGTCGGCGGAGCTGAAGAGCAGATCGAAGTCCACCTTGCCCGAATGGAGCACGCCATCCTCGTCTGCGAAGCGGACGTTGAGCTTGTAGGAGTTCAGGATGAAGTCCCTGGACTCCTTTTGCCCCTCGACCTCTGCGGGCGCTTGGACCTCGCCTTCGGCCCAGAGCCGCTGATCCCGTTGTAGCGTCTGGACCTCACTCCATTGCCAGACGGCATAGGCAGCGGCGACCGCCACGGCGGCCAGGCAGAGGAGCCCCGCGCCCGCCAAACGCTTGAAAACGTATCCGGAGACCAGCTGGCGCGGCGCAGGAGGGAGCAGGGCGGGCAACTGACTACACGCCCCGCGCCGTGGCATCAACTGGGAAAGTCCGAGGTGTGCGCCGCGTAACCGTCCTACTCTCGGTCGCTTGTTACCTTGAGCTCTCCGATGGAAGACGAGCCCCTGAGGGGGGTCCTCGACCCAGACTTCCTGGCGCTCGGTCTGGGCGGGACCAACATGATGGCCATGCTGTGGTCGGTGGCGATGGGCCGCCGGGCCGTCGGCGTGGAGATGCGCGGTGATCCCTTCCTCGGCGTGCATTGGAACATCCGCGAGGATCTCTACCACCAGCTCGGATTGATCGATCGGATGATGCTCGAGCGCTACGGTGAAGCGGGTGTGCCGCTGCGCGCCGACGGCACGCTCTTTCGTCTCGCCGACTGCTTCTACAGCGTGGAGACGGTCGCCGGCGACATCGTCGCGGACGAGATCATCGACGGCTACGACCAGCATCAGCACATCGTCGGCTCTATCCATCACGTCGAGTTCATCGACGATCGCTGGCGCGACGGGATCCCCAACCGGGTCGTCTCGCTGTTGACGCCGCCGAAGCCTCCGGACGCGCCCGACCCTACGCGGATCCGCACCAACATGATCGAGGTGCTCGACGGTCCCTCCACTTTCCAGGCGGGCGCGGCGTCGGTCTTGGTCTTGCTCCGCCGCTACCTGGAGCGGATCGAGCGGATGGACCTGGACAGCGGACGGGATCCGCCGCGCGTCCGCCTCTTCACGCGCCACCGCGTGATCACCGCCGAGCAGGACGGCTTTCACCGCCTCCCCGACGACCGACTGCAGGTCCGTATCGAGGCCCTCCAGGAGCTCGACTTCAAGGGCAAGTTCGTGCGCGTCCGAGCGCCCGGCACCGAGGTCATCGACGTCGGAGTCCCCGAGCTGATCATGATCGCTCAGGGCTTCGACAGCACGGACGCGACCCGGTTGGGGTTCGTCCAGGAGGACGTCAAGGTCGACCACCACGACGGTCGCGGCGAGGTGGTGGCGCAGGCGGACTTTCTGGCGGGCTTGATCGAGGTCCTGGTGGGCGGGCGCCTCCGCCGGCGGAATCTCCTCGGAGTTCGACCGCGACGGCAAGGAGTACTGGGTCCGGCAAATCGCGGTCGGGCACGAGAACGATCCCGAGGTGGGCTGGGTGCTGGTGCAGGTGCCCGACTTCAAGACGTTCGATCCGATCGAGGCGGGCCTGGTCCCGGCCTCGATCGACAAGGAGTCGCCCGAGTTCTTCGCCGCCTACCAGCACCTCGTCTACGACTACTTCATGGAGCAGTCGGCCGAGGTGCTCGAGCTCCCCAAGAAGGACCTCATGAAGGTCCAGATGGTCTACGGGCCCAAGCTGTTCAGCCTGATCGAGCGGATGGGGAGCGACGCGCAGGTGGCCGGCAACTGCGTCGTCGCCGGGGACTCGTTCGGCAACGGCCACTTCCTGACCAGCGGCGGCGCGATGACCGGGATGGTCGGACACAGCATGCGCGTCCTGACCTACTGGCACGCCCGCGACGGCGGCGCCTCCGCGGGCGATTCGATCCGGGCGCTCGCCGAGGGGATCCGGGAGGACACGCTCGGCTGGCTCCGCGTCAGCGCGCAGGAGTACAGCGAGGCAGTCCCGATCAACTTCGGGGCGGAGCGGATCAAGAAGATCGCCGCCGGCAGCGGGATCGCGGCCAGCGCGCGCGCACACTCGATCGACTCCACACGCCGAAAGCGACACTCGCTGCTCCCGCTCGATCCCTCTGACTGGCGCCGTCTCTTTCTTCGCAACGGCCGGGTGCTGTCGGCGCCGCTCCCCGAGCTCCACGCGATGCACCCGGCGCTCCGGGCGCAGCGCTCCGCGAAGAAGGGCACCAAGCGGACCGTCGCGTTCGTGGCGCGGTCGCTGATGCCCGGGATCGTCCGCTTCGTGCAGGCGCTCGCCGGGCAGCCGGGCGTTCGCCTCGGGCTGATCACCTGCGATCCGCCGGAGATGCTCCCGCGCAACCTGCGGGAGCGGCTGGCGGCGCACGCGCTGGTCGCGGAGCCAATCGACCCCGAGCGGATCGGCGAGGCCGTCCGGTCGATGTCCTGCGACCTGGGGCTCCCCGAGATGTTGCTCGCCACCTGCGAGGATCTCCAGCTTCCGCTGGCGGAGGTGCGGAGCACGCTCGGGATCGGGGGCATGGGCGCCGACATCGCGGCGAACTTCCGCGACAAGCCGCGGATGAAGGCGCTGCTCGGCGCGGCGGGGCTGCCGGTGGCGAAGCACAGTCTCGTCGAGACGTGCTCCCAGGCTGCCGACTTCGCACGCCGGGTCGGCTATCCGCTCGTGGTCAAGCCACCCGGTGGAACCAGCGCGCGCTCGACGCTGCGAGTGGAGGGCGAGGATCAGCTCCGCGGCGCGCTCGAGCGGCTCGGCGCCGAGCCGGGTCGTCCCGTGCTCTGCGAGGAGTTTGTGGCCGGGCGCGAGTGCTCGCTCGAGGTGATGACCATCGGGGGCGTGCCGGCCTGGTGGTCGGCGACGCGCTGCGATCCTGCTCCGCTCCACGTGCTCGAGAATCCCTGGATCCAGTGGACCGTGACGCTCCCGCGCGAGCTCGAGGATCCGGCCGACGTCGACGTGCGCCGCATGGGCTTCTCTGCGCTGAGGGCGCTCGGGATCGGCTCCGGCATCTCGCACATGGAGTGGTTCCGGCGCGCCGACGGGACCGTCGCGATCTCGGAGATCGCAGCCAGGCCGCCGAGCTCGCCGATCGTGTCGCTGATGGGGCAGGCCCACGGAGCCGACGTCTATCGCGCGTGGGCCAACGCGGTGGTGCACGGCCTGTTCGCGCCCATCCCGCGACAGCACGCCGCCGGCGCCGCGTTCCTGCGCGCGCAAGGGTGCGGTGATCGCGTGCGCGCGGTGGTCGGCCTCGAGGAGATCCAGCGGGAGCTGGGCGCGCTCATCACAGAGGTGCAGGCGCCCCGGATCGGCCAGGCCCGCTCGGGCTCGCACGAGGGGGAGGGCGTGGTCCTGGTGCGCCACGCAGAGACCAAGGTGGTGGACGAGGCGCTGCGGCGCGTGATCGAGCGCGTTCGAGTCGAGGTGTAGCGCTACTCGGACACCTTGTAGCGATCCGCGAGGCTGCCGGCGTCGGCGCGGCCCGAGCGACCCTCCATCAGATCCGAGATCTGCTGCGTGAGCTTTCGGTGGCGCTGCGACAAGAGCCGCGCCATCGCGGCGACCAGCTTGTATGCGGCGAGGCTCCCCTCCTCGAGCTGCTCCTCGAAGAGCGCCCGGCGGAAGCGGAAGACCGTGAGCGCACCCAAGGCACGCACGCTCGCCGAGCGGGCCGAGCCGTCGAGGATCGCCATCTCGCCGAAGCATGCGCCCGGGTCCAGGACGGCGATCCGGACCGGCCCTGCGGTCATGTCCTTCACGACCTCGGCCTGGCCCTCGAAGATCACGTACCAGGCGTCGCCCAGGTCGCCTTCATGGAAGACTTGCTCGGCGTCCTGGAGCCGCTGCACCTCCATGATGCGGACAATCTCGCCGCGCTCCGCCGGATCGAGCCCGTCGAAGAGCGGCGTCGACACGAGGAAGCCGATCACGGTCTCGAGCGAGATGGGCGCGTCCACGTGAGTCATCTGGTTATCCCAACGGGAAGTGGCCGCCAACCGGCGCGGTGTCGAGCGCGGCGTCGATACACGACAATGACGCTCGGTGTAGGTTGGGAACGAGGTGACCAGTTTCGGGGATCGGGAGCGGATATGGCAACATCATCGATGATGCGGCGCGCGCTGCTTCTCGCTGGTCTCGCGAGCTGCTTCGGCGAGCCGACCTACGAGGGACGGCGCTGCTCCAATCAAGAGCCCTGTCCGGAGCCGCTGGTCTGCGACACGGGCGGCATTTGCCGCTCCTCCGGGTCGGACGCGTCGGTGATCGAGGAAGAGTGCACGAGCGGTCGTGTCGAGAGCTGCTACGAAGGGCCGGCGGGGACCCTCGACGTGGGCCCCTGTCGCGCCGGCAGCCGCAGCTGCGTCGACGGGCGCTGGTCCGCGTGCCAGGGTGCGATCCTTCCGGCGCTCCAGGAGAGCTGCGATGGGCTCGACGACGACTGCGACGGCGTGGAGGACGACGGCTGTCCCTGCGCCCCCGATGAAAGCCGGCCCTGCTACCCGGGCCCCGCCGGAACCTCGACGGTCGGGCTCTGCCATCCGGGAACACAGCGCTGCAACGCGGGCGCCTGGGGCGGCTGCGATGGCGCCGTCGAGCCGGCTGCGGAGATCTGTGACGGCCTCGACCAGGACTGCAACGGGGTCGAGGACGATGGCACCAACAGATGCGGCGGGGCGTGCCCGCTGGCGAACGAGCCGGGCGCGCCCTGCGACGCCGCGGAGGATCTCGACCTCTGCCCGGACGACGCCTTCGCCTGCGATGGTCTCAACGCGACGGTCTGTGTGGAGGGCGGCGTCGATGCGGACGGCGACCACTACTCCGTCGGCCCCCTCTCCTGCCAAGGGGACTGCGACGATTCGGACCAGGCTCGCAACCTGAGCGATCCGGACAGCTGCACCATCGTCCTCGACGGAGTGCTCTCCGGCTTGTACGACCACCCCGGCATGATCGTGCGCATCCCGATCCGCGTCGACGTGACGCCTTATGACGGCAACGATCTCCTCGCCGCCTGCGATCCGGTCGACTCCGGATGCCTCGAGATCCGCGCGGCCGAGATCCACGTCGACGGGCTGCTCTCGGCGCGCGGCTCGGGCCACGGCGGGGGCGGAGGCGGCGGCGGCGGTGCCGCGCGCTGCGCATCGACCGGCTGCACGCCGGCCGCCATGACCGGCACGATGGGGCCGGGTGGCGCCGGCGCCCGCGACGGGCTCGTCGGCGGGGGCGCGCCAATCAGCAGCACCCACGGAGGTGTCGGCGGACGAGGGGGAGGAGAGAGCGGCGGCGATGGTGGCGCGCGCGGATACCTCTTCGGCTGCGGAGGCGACTCGTTGCCTGGCGCGAATGGAGCTCCGGGCGGATACGGCGCCGGATCGCCCGGCCTCAACAACGACCAGACGACGGATCGGACCGTGCTCCTCGGATCGGGTGGCGGCGGCGGCGGTGGTGGCGCCTCCAGCGAGTGCAACGGCATGGCCGGCTTCGCGGGCGGCGGCGGAGCCGGGAACCCTGGCGGCGGCCTGGTTCGGTTGCTGGCCAGCGAGCGGATCGTCGTCGACGGTACCATCGACGCGCGCGGGCTCGTCGACTCCGCCGGCGACGGGATGGCCGGCGTGAACCCGAGCAACTGTACGAACGTGGATCTGGCGGACGTGATCCCGGGGAGCGGCGGCAACGCGAACCTTCCCGGCACCAGCTCACCGTCCGGCCACGGCGGCCTCGTCTGCAGTCAAGCTTCACCCTCGGACGGGGGCCGCGGCGGCGGCGGCGGCGGCGGCGGCGTTTTGCTCGTCGCGCCAGCCGTCGCGATCAATGGGAGCCTGGATCTGCGCGGGGGCGGCGACGTCGTCGACAACGGCGGCACGCTCAAGATCTTCTCCTCCACCATCACCGGCAGCGCGGGCACGTTCTTCGGTCGCCTCTGCGTGGGCGAGATCGACGACGCCTGTCAGTGAGCGAGGCTCACTCGAGCAGCCAGACGACCAGCCCCGTCGCCAGCGCGCCCACAGCAACTCCACCCGCCCCGATCGCGACGTTGCGCTGCGTGACCGCGGTCCGATAGTGGCGCCGCGAGCGTGACGCGAACTCGGCGTCGTCCGCCTGCGAGGCGCTCGACACGGCCAGACCGGAGAAGACGGCGGAGGTGATCGCCGCGGCAGCGCCGGCGCCGAACGCGGTCCAGACCACCGCGCTCGGTCCCTGGGGCTCGCTGGCCGTCAGCGCCGGCCCGGGTGGAACCGCAGAGACCAGCGGAGGGGGCGGCGGCGGAGCGACCGGTGGGGGCGGTGGCGGGCTCGCCGGCGGCGGCAACTCCGGAGGCGGCGGCGGAGCCGCCACCGGCGGTGGCTCCACTCGTGGCGGCGGAGCGGCGGGCGGCGGCGGCGGTTCCGCGCGGGTCGGCGGTCTCTTGGCGCGGGCCCGCGCGACCTTCCGGAACAGCCGGCGCGCTCGAAGCGGCGTCCCGCGCGGAAGAGCCACGCGGTGGTCGTACTCGAGCGCTTGCCGGAAGGACTCGGTCGCGTCGTTGGTGCGGTCGAACTGGAACTGGATCAGACCGATGTACAGGTGGATGTTCGCAAGGTCCTTGGGCCGGGAGGAGCTGGCCAGCGCGCGCGTCAGCGCCTCCAGCGCTTCCGGGTAGCTCTTCTCGTCGTAACGACGGATCCCTTCCTCCAGGTCGCCGCGCGGGACGGCCGCGAGCGAGAGGAGCCCCACCGCGGCGATCGCGCAGAGCACGCTTGCAAGGTATCCGGCAGGCACGACGGTGTCGAGCGGGGCGATGATAGGATCCGACCGTGTCGGTCATTTCGGCCGCCGTCGATGCCGCGGGCAGGCTGGAGCGCGTCGGTCCGTACCGGGTCCTCGACGTCGTGGGCCGCGGCGGGATGGGCATCGTGTACCGCGTTCGCCGCGACGACAATCCGGACGGTGTACCGCTCGCGCTCAAGACCATCGAGTCTCGCTTCTTCTCCAACAGCGAGAGCAACGCGCCGCAGCGCTTCATGCAGGAGATCCGGGTGCTCGAGCGGCTGGAGCATCCCTCGGTGGTCCGGTTTCGTGACGCCGGCGTGGCCAGGGACAAGTTCGGCTCCGAGATCATGTTCCTCGTGACCGACTTCCTCGAAGGGACGTCGCTGCGCCTTCGGCTCAAGTCGGAGCGCCTCTCACAGGGTCGAGCGCTCGAGTGGTTCGCACAGGTGCTCGACGCGTTGATCTATCTGGACGCGCAGAGCGTCGTGCACCGCGACCTCACGCCGAACAACATCTTCATCCTGAACATCGACCGAGCGATCCTGATCGACTTCGGCCTGGCCCGCTCGGATGAGCTCACCCGACTCACCCAGTCGGGAATGATCGTCGGCTCGTTCCGCTACATGGCGCCCGAGCGTCTGATGGATCGCGGCGGGGACATCCGGGCGGACATCTTCGCGCTCGGCACGATCGTGTTCGAGATGCTGGCCGGCCGCCCCGCCTTCTCGATCACGGAGAACCGGCTCACCGAGCTCCTCCGGAACATGGAGCAGGGACTGCCGTGGACGCCGGAGCTGCGGCTCGCGGTCGGTGACGATCTGGCTCGCCTCCTCGAGACCATGGTCGATCCGGATCCGGAGCGCCGGCCGCGTCCCGCACTCCTCGGGAGCATGCTCCGCGCCGTGATCACGCCGGTCACCGGCACCCGACATCGAGCGGAGACGCCGGTCGAGGAGCCTCCGAGGCGACCGAAGCCGCTCGATGTGCCCGAGCCCTCGCCGGTCGAGCCGGCGGCGACGGAGGCTAGGGAGCGGACGGGGTTCTCCGGGCTCGTGGTCGCGGCCATCGCGGTCACGACCTTCGCCGGCGGTCTCGCCGGCGGCCTCGTCGGCGCGTCGATGCTCGAGCACGAGTCGCCGGCCGACTCTGCGCCCGCCCTCGCGCGGCCGGTCGCGCCCTCGCCGGTTCCTCGGATCATCCGGAGCGCACCGGAGGCGCCCATCGAAAAGCAGCCGGCGATCGAGAAGCCCGCCCGTCCGGACCTCCGCTCGGACGAGGCCGCCTTCGCCTACGGTCGCTACGCCCGGCTCGAGGGCCAGCTCGAGACAGCGCGGTGGGCCCTCGAGCGCGCCGTTGCGCTGAACCCGGTGATGGCGGAGGCTCACCGCGAGCTCGGCGAGCTCCTTCGCCAGCAGAACGATCGGGAGGGCGCGCTCCGCCACTTCCAGCTCTATCTCGCGCTACGTCCCACCGCGTCCGACGCCGCCGCGATCAAGGCCTGGATCGACGCCTCGACCCCACCGTGAGAGAAGATGCATGCGGCTGATGCTGGCCGGTTGCACGCGTGGGCTTGCGCGGTGGCATCACAGGCGGCGTATGCTCGATCCGCATGCGATTCGAGCATCGAACTCTCGGCCGGACAGGTCTCGACGTTTCGCCGCTGGGGCTGGCGACCGGTGGAGGCTCGCTGTCCCCGCGGGACGTCGAGCGCGCCCACGACCTCGGCATCCGTTGCTTCTACTTCGGGTCGCTGAGAGCGAAGCCGTTCGGTGAGGGCGTTCGCGCTCTGGCGAAGCAGCATCGCGACCAGATGACCGTCGTGATCCAGAGCTACACGCGCGCCGCGTCCTTCATGAAAGTCTCCCTCGAACGAGGGCTGCGAACGCTCGGGATCGATCACACCGATCTCCTGCTGCTGGGGTGGTGGAACGAGCCGCCGCCGGCCCGCATCCTCGATGCGGCGCTGGCGCTCCGCGAGCGCGGCCTGGCGCGTCACCTGATGATCTCCTGTCACAACCGTAAGACCTTCGCCCGCTACGCGCAGGAGCCGGCGTACGGCGCGATCATGGTCCGCTACAACGCCGTGCATCCGGGCGCCGAGACGGACGTGTTCCCCCATCTGGGCGCGTCGCCTCCGGGCGTGGTCTCGTACACGGCGCTGCGCTGGGGGCACCTGCTCGATCCCAGCGTCCTGCCTCCGAACGAGCCGCGCCCGCGCGCGTCCGACTGCTATCGCTTCGTACTCACCAGCCCGTCGGTGGGGCTGTCGATGTGCGCGCCTCGCAGCGCACAGGAGCTCGACGAGGCGGTCGCAGCCGTCGAGCGGGGGCCGATGACCGAGGACGAGCTCGCATGGATGAAGCGGGTCGGTGTGCACGTGAAGAGCGCGACCGCCGGCCGCCGCACCTTCTCCCCCATCGAGATGATCGACCGGGTCGGTGGCTGGTTCTCGTCGAACGAGAAGACCGGGCTCGACACCCGGACCGACTGACGGACGTCAGCGCCGCTCCCAGGCGAGCAGCGCCGCATCGATGAGTGGCGTCAAGACCAGCGACACCAAGAGCCCGCTCCACAGGAGCACCTCGGTGCCGGTGGAGGAGTCGCGACAGAACGCTCCCGTGCAGCTCGCGCGGATGATCGCGTAGGTCGCCGTCGGCAGCGCCAGGCGGAGGCTCGCGCTGATGAGGGCGGAGGTCACGTTATCGTGCACCCCGTGGGCGATCGGCGTGGCCACCACGTAGGGGAGCGCGATGGGCGCGAGCCAGTAGTCGCTCTGCCGCTGGTTGGCGAGCACCACGGCCGCGGCCAGCAACGCCGCGCCGAAGGTCGCGTCGAAGGAGAGCGTCTCCCAGCCGTACCAGCTGATGGTGACCGCGCCCTCGGCCGGGAGCACGTAGGCGTCCGTCGAGGTGTACGTCTGTGCGTAGGCGGCGGGTGCCGCGACGAGCGAGAGCGCGACCAACACCGAGAGTGATCCGCGCACGCGGCACGATTGTGAGCACGCCTGCGTGCGGCAAGTCCACGCGTCGCCGCCGTCACTTCCGGCGCGTCATTCGATCGACGCTGACGCGCACCAGATCCTCGAGCACCCGTGGCGGTTGATGGTCAGGTTTTCGCTGGATCTTGGTGCGCAGCCGCCACAACCCGAAGCCCGCCCCGTACGCGAGATCGGCCAGTCCGGCGTACCCGGCGCCGTAGTTCTTCTCGAAGTAGCGCCGCCTCGACTCGAACCAGTAGCGAGGCAGACGCTTGCGTTTCTGCTGGTGCTCGTCGTCGTGAGAGACACCGGTGGCGGCGCCGGCGCGATGGACCACACCCGACTCCGGCAGGTACCAGCAGCTCCAGCCGGCGCGGTGCGCGCGCAGGCAGAAGTCGACCTCCTCGTAGTAGAGGAAATACGTCTCGTCCATGAGGCCGATCGACTCGACGACCTCTCGGCGGATGATCATGGCTGCGCCTGAGACCCAGTCGGTCTGATGGGTGTCTGTCCGGATCGGCGGCGCCTCGACCCAGCGCTCCAGCAGCTTGCTGAGGATGCCGAGGCTCATCCCCCGCTCCAGCTCGCCGGCGACTGTGGGGAAGCGGAACGCCGAGTGTTGTACGACGTTCCCGCCGCTCTCGATCCGGGGTCCGGCGATCCCGGCAGACGGCGTGGCGTCCATGAAGCTGAGCAGCGTGCCGATCCCGCCGGGCAGCACCTCGGTGTCGGGGTTGAGGAGGAAGAAGTAATCGGGCGGAGCGTCGCTCTCGAGGGCCGGACGGATCCCGGCGTTGTTGCCGTACGCGAAGCCGCCATTCTCGGGTGACGGGATCAGGGAGGCGAACGCGGAGAAGCGCGCCCGGATCGCCGTTCGGATCTTCTCCTCCGAGCCGTCTTCCGAGCGGTTCTCGACGACCACGGCCTCGAGGGGCTCCGCGAGCTTGGCGCGCTCGCGGTCGATGCTGGCCAGGCACTCGATCGTGAGGTCCGGCGTCCGATAGTTGACGATGACGATCCGGACGCGCGGTCTGGGACGCGGCATGGCGGCGAGGCTAGCTCACCGGACCTTTTTTGGGCGATCCTTCTTGCGGTACACGCACCGGAGCCCCGACCAGGTGTCGTCGATCGCGCACACCTTGTTGTCGACCAGGCCGAGCGCGAGCGCGACGTCGCGGACCACGTCTTCGGTCATGTCGGTCGGCACCTTCGAGGCCTTCTTCGGCCATGCCACCCAGAGCCCGCCGTCGGGCTGGAGGCGCGCGGCGATGCCGGCGAAGCGACGCTCCAGCTCGGCCCGACGCTTGGTGAAGAACACCACGACGTCGAAGCTCGACTTTCCCGCCAGCGAGCGGGCGATCGTGACCGGAGGCAGCGCGCCCAAGGTACCCTCGAACCCGTCCGGGGCGCCGAGCAACGCCACGCGATGACCCTCCTTGATCCCGAGCTTCTTGGGGAGGGGCGTTTCGGAGTAGCCGGCCATCAGACATCCCTCGCGGCCGGCTGGATCGGCTGTTGATGGGGCTCTCCGTACGGATACGGCGGGTACGGGATGGGCACCGGGAGCGGCGCGGGTGCAGAGGCGGTGCCCTTCACCATCTCGGCGCTGATCGAGTAGAGCGCGCCGGCCAGGACGTACGGGATGAGCGAGAACGCGCCGTTCGGGATCAGGTCCAACAGGTAGGCCGCCAGCACCAGCGTGAGGCCGGCGATCATCTGTGCCTCGCGCTTGTTCTTGATCTTCCTGATCCGCTTCCGCATCGCGAAGATCGGTATCAGCATCACCGCGAAATTGCAGATGGCGCCGATCGCGCCGCGGGAGGAGAGCACGATGATCCACCAACCGTCCGCGATCGTGACCTCCTTGCCCATCTCCTCGTCGTAGACGCGGCCGCGGCCCTCACCGCCCCAGCCGAAGTAGAAGCGTGTGAACAGCTTGTCGAGCAGGAGCTCCTCGTTCTCGAACCGGAACGCCATCGACTGGGCTCGCTCCTCGCCGAGGAGGCTCTTCGAGTAGGCGACGAACTCCTCCGCCGGAAAGACGCGGGTCGCCCGGAGCGTGGGATAGACCGTCACGAAGACAGCCACCAGCAGCGCCATGCGCACCATGTTCTTCGGCTTGAAGCGGGAGACGGCGGGGAGGAACAGCACCGCATAGAAGATCGAACCGGTGCTCTTGCAGGCGATCAGGATGATGAAGAGGAACCAGGAGACAGCCCGGGCGCTCAGCTTGAACGGCGTCACCTTCTGCTTGAGACGGCCGAGTATCGAGGCGCACATGCAGGCGGCGCACATGAACATTGCGACGGCCAGGCCGTGCGCCATGAACACCATGGGACGAAATCCGCCCCACCGGATCGTCTGCGCGAAGTCGCTGTGCTGCGGATATCCGTAGATCCAGGTGTGGAGCTGCGGCGAGAGGCGGATCTCGACCAGGCAAAAGAACGCGTAGACGAGGCCCATGGTGGCCATGACGCGGAAGATGTTCTCGAGGTCCTTGGTGGTCTTGAACACCATGCGCCCGATGAAGAAGGGCAGGCCGAAGCCGACAACGTCGCGGATCGCCAGCGACAGCGCGTCGTACATGGTGAGGCCGCGGATGTGAATCGTCTTCCAGCTCCCGTAGGACAGCCAGTCCTTGTTGGTGGAGGCGGTGCCGATGGCGGCCAGCATCGAGATCAGGAGGAAGAGGTCGAGCCCTCGCAACGGCCTCGCCTGCCGGATCCGCTTCCGGTACCTCCACAGGAAGTAGACCAGCACCACCAGCAGGACGGCCTGCTCCTTGTTGATGGGAGGCACGCCCGGAAGATCGAACTCGATCAGCTCGGGGAGGAAGATCATCGCGAACGCGAAGCAGAAGAAGACCGCGCGCTCGATGTTCCTTCGCTGCTTGAGGAGAATGACGAACGTGATGATCGGCCAGACGATCATCGCGAGCTGGGCCGTGACCGAGAAGTTGATGGTGAACACGGCTCAGCCCCGGTGCTCGTTGTATCAGAGCAGGCCGCCCGCCTTCACCTCCAGGTACCGGGATACGAGCGAGCCGGTGAGCTGGCTGTGCAGGACGTCCAGGACGAGGATCCCCGCGCGCTGCATCTCCCGATGAATGCGATCCCGCCACAGGAGCATCTCCGCAGCCGCTGCCTGGATGCAGAGCTCCTCGCCGGTTCGGCCCGGAACCGCGGCGCGGGCCTCCAGCTCCCGGTCCTTGAGGAGGACGACCAGCGGGAGGTGCTGCGGCAAAAGATCCCGAGCCAACCGCTGTATTCGGCGGGAGGTCTGCTCGTCGATCGCGTGGGAGATGAACACCACCAGCGTCCGCTTCCGGACCTGGAGCTTCAGCGTCCGGAACGCCTGCTCGTAGTCCGACTCCACCATTCGAGGGAAGAGATCGTACGTGCTCTGGATGATCTGATTCGACGCGGACGCTCCGCCGCGGGGCTTGATCAGCCGCGACACCTTCTCGTCGAACGCGATCAGCCCGACCTGATCACCGCGTCGGATCGCGACGTGGGAGAGCATCAAGGTGGCGTTGAGCGCGTAGTCGAGCGCAGTGAGCTCGTCCCAGGTGGCCGTCATCATGCGCCCGCAGTCGAGCATGAAGACGATGTTCTGGTTCTTCTCCAGCTGGAACTCGCGAACCGTCAGCTTGCGTCGCCGAGCGGTCGAGCGCCAATCGATGCGCCGGAACTCGTCGTCGGGGAGGAAGTCGCGCAATCGCTCGAACTCGGTGTCGCCTCCGCGCATCTTGGTGGCGCGCGAGCTCATGATGTCGCGATTCTGGCGCGCCAGCATCTCGTAGTGACGGACGGCCTGGACGTCCGGGAAGACGCGCAGCTTGGTCTCGGCGGGGATCCGGACCTGGCGTGTCCAGAAGCCTGCAGGGGAGGCGTAGCGGACGTAGTGATCGCCGACCACCTGCGCGCCGCGCTCCATCGAGCGGAGACGATAGGTGGCGCGGCGGACCACGCCGGCGCCGACCTCGACCTCGACCGGCATGCCCTCGGTCTCGGCGTGCTCGAAGACGGCATCGTTGATGGAAAACTTCACACGCCGGCGGAGCAGGTTCTTGACCTCGAGCGTGACGTTGACCGTGCGCGCCAGCGATACGGTGGTCGGCATCAGCCGGTTCACCTCGACGCCGTCCTTCCGGACCAGCAGGAGGTCCGTCACCGCGAGGACCAGGATGACCGCGTTGGTGAGGAGCAGCGGGAGGACCGTCGCAGGCTCGGCGATCGCCACCAGCGAGAGCGCCAGCGGTGCGATCAGCGCGAGCAAGAGCGACCGGCCCGGGATCAGCTTCATCGGAACCTCAACGCTTGTTGCCGTACGACGGCGGGATCGTGTCCGGATCCACGCCGGCCGGGCGCGCGGGGGCCGACCCGTGCGGCGCGTTGGCCGGCCGGGCGGGCGCCGAGGGGGCCGGCTTGTCGGACTCGAGCAGGGTCACGTCGTCCGGCACCTCCCAGGCCGCGGGCTTGCGCGGCTTCGACAGCACCGACTGGGGCCCCACGGGTCGCGCCGGGATCGGGGATGCCGCCGGCATGGCGCTGGCGCGCGCGAAGCGATCGTCGTGGGGTGTGCGCTGCCCCAGTCGATCGACCCGGTGGGTCTCGACGTGGTGCTGATCGGTCTGCCCGCCGCGCGCCCGCTGGCCTTCACCCATGCCGGGGACCGGCGTCTCGTGGAGGACCCCTTCGATGACCTCGTCCGTGGTCACGCCCTCGATCTCGGCGTCGGGCTGCAGGATCAACCGATGCCGGAGCACCGCGCGGCCGTGCGTCTTGACGTCGTCCGGCACGACGAACCCGCGCCCCTGCACGGCCGCCTCCACCCGCGCCACGTGGAGCAGGGCGATGGCGGCGCGCGGCGAGGCGCCGATCTGCACGGCGCGGTGCTTCCGGGTGTTCGCCACCAGCTCCGCGATGTACGCGATGATCTTCTCGTCGATGGTCACGGTCTTGATCGCCTGCTGCATTTGCAACATCACCTGCGGATCGACCACCTGCTGGAGGTTGGCGGCCTCGAGGTCGGAGGCGTCGAAGCCGTCGCGGACGTTGCGGAGCAGCTGCTTCTCCACCTCGACCGACGGGTGATCGATCAGGACCTTGAAGAGGAAGCGGTCGAGCTGGGCCTCGGGGAGCGCGTAGGTGCCGGCGCTCTCCAGCGGGTTCTGGGTCGCCAGGACGAAGAACGGGTCCGGCAGCGGGTGGGTGGTGCCGTCGACGGTGACCGACCGCTCCGACATGGCCTCGAGCATCGCCGACTGCGTCTTCGCCGGGGCGCGGTTCACCTCGTCGGCCAGCATGATGTGTGTGAACACCGGGCCGTGCTTGAACTCGAAGGCGCCCTTGTGGCTGTTGTACATCGTCGAGCCGGTGACGTCCGAGGGCATCAGGTCGGGCGTGAACTGGATCCGCCGGAAGTGGCAGCCGAGCACCCGGCCCAGAGTGCGCACCAGCAACGTCTTGCCGACGCCGGGGACGCCTTCGATCAGCACGTGACCCCGGGCGAGAATGGCGACCAGCACCGAGTTGAGCACGTCGTTCTGTCCGACGAACACGCGCCCGATCTCGGACTCGGTACGCTCGAAGTGTTGGCTGACTTCTGTGAGGTCCATCTGACTCCTCTACCGCTTCCTGCCGATGCGAAAGCGCCGTGGCTTCGGCTTGTCGGTCACGTCCTTGCTGCGCACGCCCAGGAGCCGCGACAGCGTCTTCAACATTCTCTCGCTGGAGGGGAGCGGATCGTCGATCCGCGGCGTGCCGAGCTCGGTCACGCCCTCAATCCCGAGGCGCAGGGCCGCCCGCACGTCGTCCTCCGGCAGGCTGTGGGTCTCCGCCATCTGCCGGGCCAGCGCCGTCCAGCCGCCCGACGCTCCGCCCCGCACTCGGTCTCGATGGCGCATCACCACCAGCTTGGACAGCGACTGTGCGGCGTGGGTCAAGCCGGCCTGACCGGTCCGCGCGTACTGGCGGCCGATGGCCTCCACGTGCTCGACGAACGCCTTGTGCTCCCGCCGCACCGGATCGCGCAGCGGACCGAAGGCGGCGCCGATCAAGAGGAACAGCAGCACCAGCGTCCCGAGAGACTGCAGCACGAAAGGGAGCATGTTGGAGGCCTTCATGGCACGGGCCGGGGACGCGTCGTTCGGTCCGCCGCCCCCATCGCCCGACTCGTCGCTGGTCGAGCCATCGAGTCGGTCGAGGATGGCGATCTTCTGCCCGGTCGGCGTGATCGAGGCGAAGAGGGCGGCCACGAAGCGGGCGTTGGTGCTCCGCGTGAGCGAAGCGTTGGTGAAGAGATCGCGATCCGAGAAGACGTACATGCAGCCTGAGAGCGTGGCGAGGCCCTCGATCCGATCCGCAGCGTAGGCGACACCGGCGGTGCGGCCGCCGACCTCCGGATCATCGGCGTAGAGGATCAGCGGGTGCATGCGGAGCTGGTGGCTCGAGACGGTGGCCGTCTGGCTGACGCCGTCCCAGAGGATGCGCCGGCCCTTGGGAAGAACAGGAGCCGCCTCGCCCAGGTACTCGTCTCGGATCGCCGCCACCCGCCAGCTGCAGAAGGCCTCGGGGCCGGGCCGATTGACCTCGAGCGCCACGGGGCTCGGGTCGTCCTGGTCGACGGTGTCGGTGGTGGGGAGGAAGAAGGACGAGCGCGCGCAATCGTCGATCACCACGACGTTGATGTTGCGATCGAGCAGCGCGTCCAGCCTCAGGTCCTTCGGCCAGCCGCTCTTCGAGGCGGCCGACGTCCGGAACACGACCACGCCGACGCCCGGTTCGACGTCGGCGAAGCGCTCGTGGCCGATCGTGACCTCCAGCCCCGACTCGCGGAGGATCGCGGGGAGGGCGGCCAGTCCGATGGGCCCGTGGGAGTAGAAGGCCGGGATCATCGCCTCGTCCTCATCCGCTCCGGACGGGCAAGCCTGCAGCCCGGGCACCATGAGCGCGAGCAGGATCAGGATCGCCGCGCCGGTGCCGGGGGCCGTGTCGGGGGCAACCTTGCGGAGCAGCGTGCGTGCCTCGCCAATCAGGCGGCCGACCACACCGACGTCGACGTGACCGTCGCCGAAGCGCGCGCGCTCGGTCTCGGTGGCCACGCCGCGGAACAGGTCGCGCAGCTCGGGGAGCTTCCGGATGGCGCGCAGATAGTCACCGTTCGTCTTGGACGCGTGGTAGCGGGCGAGCCCCTCGTCGTCGAGATAGCGGAGCACGGCCAGGTGCAAGAGGATGGCGGCCTCCTCCCCGTCTCCCCGCTGGAGCGCGCGCTCGGCCAGCTTGACCAGCACGTTCGAGCGCGCGTCGGGGAGCGCCTGGAGGTTGCGCGCCGCCTCGCTGAGCGCGTCGACGTCGAGCTCGACCTCCTCGCCCTCCCAGCCGGCGCTCATCATCGACTTGACGAAGGCGAAGATCAGCACGCCGGCGACCACCACCAGGAGCACGATGCCGAACTCGCTCGGGATCGAGATCAGGACGGGGCGCCGCATCACCCGGCGTGCGTTGCCGCTGCCGCTCCCCTTGCCGTTGCCCTTGCCGCTGCCGTTGCCCTTGCCGCTCCCGCCGCCGCCACCGCCACCGGAGTCCGTGGACTGGTACGGCTTCCAGCGCTTGCAGGTCTCGCGGGCCTTCGGGCAGACGTCGTCGCTGCTCTCGTCGAAGATCACGCAGAAGTCGGTACCGGCGGTACCGTTCTCACCAAACGAAGGATCGTGACAGAACGCGTAGGCGTTCTTGTCGAACTCGGCCTTCCGGGCGGTGACGGCTCGGTCGGTGGCGATCGCGCCCGCCTCGGGGAGCGCTGCCGGTGGGAGCTCGTCCGGCGGTGGATCGGTCGCCAGCGCGAAGCTCATCCGGTACGTCCCGAGCGTGATCGTGTCGCGCGTGTCGAAGATCGTCTCGCCCTGCACCGGCGCCCCGTTGACCAGCACGGTGGCCTCGAACATCGGGCGCACCAGGAACTCGCCGTCCTGGAGCTCGAAGTACGCGTGGAGCGGCGCCAGCCCTTCCAGCACCAGATAGGCGTCGCGGCTGCTCCCGGCGACGAAGCTGTGCGCCTCGGGCCACTTCGCGGTGACGAAGTTGCCCTCCTGGTCGAAGACCATGAAGCCCCAGACGCCGTCCTCCTGGGCAGAGGCGTCGAAGGCGAAGGCCGCGAGCCCGGCCGCGACCACGGTGGCGAGGAGCGGACGCATGCGTCAGGCCGCCAGGCGGTTGGCCCGCTCCTCCCGGGCGCGCTGCGCGATCGCGTTGAAGCGGACCTGGATGTCCCAGCCTTCGCGCCGCGTGCGCGCGTCCACGTAGTCGAACAGGCGCGCCATCGCGACGTACGGACCCGCCAGGATATAGCCGCCGATCCCCGCCCAGTAGCCCACCGAGTCGGGCGTGCCCTGGAACTGGAGCACGCCCGAGATCAGGAAGCTGGTCCCGAACATCACGCTGACCACGAACAGCGCGCGCACCAGCGACTGCGCGATGAGGAGGCCGAGCGCGCGACCGAAGCGATACGTGACCAGGATCCGCGCGCGATGGAGGGCGCGTCCGGCGGGCAGCTGCTCCAGGAAGGCGGCCTCTCCGAGATACACGTGCGAGGCGAGGATGAAGGGCCAGAACGTGAGACAGAGGACGCCCAGCACCAGCAGCCCGGTCTCCTTCACGTCGACCAGCACGATCGTGAAGGGGAGCGTAGAGACGAGCGACCAGATCAACACCAGCGGCATCCGCTTGAGGACGATCTTGAGCGCGCCGCGCTTGGTGGCTGGGTTCTGGAAGAGATGGCGGCCGGCGTACACGGTGACCACGCGCTCCATGATGGGCACGACGATCAGCGTGACGGCGCAGCGCTGTCCCCAGTCGAGGTCGAGCGCGTACGCGGTGCCCACCACCATGAGGGCGGCGACGGAGGAGAGCAGGAGGAACAGCGGGAGGAAGTCGCGGGCCGAGGTCCGGAGATAGGCGAGGGCGAGATTGAGCGTCTCGTCCAGCGTGCGGGGGCGCAGCGTCACGCGGGGTTCGAAGGACGTGCTCACGCGCGACCTCCCGACAGCTCGCGAACGTCCGGCGGGATCGGACGGGCGCGTCCGACGAAGGCGATGATGGAGAAGACGGCGATCCAGCCGACGATTCCGGTCACGTACTTCACCTCGTTGGGGAGCCCGGACGGCGAGTACCAGGCCTCGAGCATCGCCGCGATGCTGAGGAACGCGGCGGCGCCGGCCACCTGCCGGAGCAGCTCGAGCCCGTGCGCCTGCAGGTTGCCCAGGCGCGTGCGGCCGCGGGTGGAGATCAGCGAGAAGCCCATCTGGAGCCCGGCGGCGCCCGCGATCACGATCGCGGTCAGCTCCCACGGGCTGTGCGAGCTGACGAAGGAGAAGATGTTGGCGCCGAAGCCGGTGCGGGCCAGGTGCCCGAGGACGACGCCGATCGTGATGCCGTTGAAGAGGAGGTAGAAGATCGGGCCGAGCCCGAACAGGATCCCGGTGGCGAAGCAGGTGAACGCGATGCCGACGTTGTGCTGGACGTAGAAGCCGGTCATCTGCGCGTTGCTGTCGCTGTCGCGTCCCTTGCCCTCGTGGCTCTCGCCGTGCATCTGCTCCATTCCCTTGAGCTGGTCGGGGCTGAGCACCGCGAGCGCGTACGTCTCGTCCAGGTAGGCGGCCGTCCCGGCGATCGCGCCCGGTCCGAAGAACAGCGCGAAGGCGAGGAGGAAGAAGCGGAGGTTGCGGCGGAGGGCGGGCGCGAAGTCGAGGAGCAGCGTGTAGATCTTGAACTGCGTCCCGACGGACGTTCCGGCGTAGAGCGCGTTGTGGGCGCGCGACGCCAGGCTGTCGAGGTGACGCTCGAGATCGGCGCCCAGCTTGTCGCGCCGGACCAGCATCAGATCCCCGGCGAGCGCCCGGTAGATCTCGGCCAGCTCCGCGATCCCGTCCGGACCCAGCCGCGCCGCGCCCTGACTGCGCTCGGCTGTCTGGAGGAGCTCCTGCAGGCGATCCCACCGCTTCTTGCGGCTCTTCACCAGCTCGTCGCGGGTCACACCATCCTCCGTCGCGGGTCTTGGGCCTTCTGCCAGAGCGCCGCCAGGAACCCGGTGGGGTCTCGCGGGTGGGGGAGATGGAGCTTGTCGGCGTAGATCCCGGCGACGATCTCCGCGAGCTCCTCCCGGCGTGGGTCGCTCATGTGCTCGCGATTCACGAAGAGCTCCAGCGCCTCGAGGTCGCTCCGATCGAGCGGAAGCGATCCCGGGAGCTCGGGGAGCACCGCCGGATCCGCCTTGACGGCGCTCTCGCGCGCGACGGTGGTCGCTTCCTCCACGACGACGATCGTGTCCGCGACCATGTCGCCCAGACGCCGGAACTTTGGATCGAGCGCCATCACGATGGGCCCGGGGAGGATGACGCTGCCGGTGGGCAGGACGGTGATGTCGGCGGCGCGGACCAGGTTGCGGAGGAACGACTCGCGCCAGGTGATCGGGAGGCCGTTGGGCTTCACCACTCGCAGCTTCAACGCGATCTTGCCCGGCGAGCGCCCGCCCGTGAGCATCTCGCAGCCGAAGAAGTAGAACCAGTCGAGAAAGAAGGCGACCAGGAGCAACAGCCCGGTGCCGAGCCCGCTCAGATCGACCATCCCGAGGCCGATCTCGAGCACCAGGGTGATCATGAAGAAGATCAGCACCCGCAGGATCAGATCGATCGCGTACGCGAACATTCGGCGGCCGGGTCCCGCGATGCGCGTGCGAAACGCGAGGTGCTCCGGCGTATCGATCTCGAGGACGGTGTCGATGAGGGCCGTCATGACAGGCGCGAGTCGGCGAATGTAACACGTCGCCGCGCTTTTGGGGTATGAGTGCCGCGATGCTCTACCGACCGCTCATCGCGCTCGCGCCGCTCCTCGTGATCGGTTGCACCAAGCAGCCGGCGCGGATCCGGATCAAGGGTCCGCGCGACGCCGTGGAGTCGACGAAGATGGATCCAACCTTTGCGCCTTTCGAAAAGAAGGGCGACACGCTCCAGCTTCGCACCTCCTCGTTCGACGACAAGGACCATTACATGGGTACCGTCGCGGCGAAGTGGGACAGCTCCGATCGCGAGGTCGCCACCGTCAGTCAGACCGGCCTCGTCACGTTTCTGTCCAGCGGAAAGGTCGAGATCAAGGCGACGACTCTGGAGCTGGCGACGCCGCTCGAGGCGTCGATCGGGTTGTCGGCCGTGTTCGTGAAGGGCGTCCGGATCGTCGATCCCGATGAGGCGCACCAGGCCGGTTATAAGCTCTCGCTCGGGGAGATCAAGCAGTTCAAGGCCGAGGTCCTCAACGACCGCGACCAGGTCATTCCGGACGCGAAGATCGACTGGCACGCCACCTCCTTTGCGGTGACGGTCACACCGACCGGCGAGGTCGAGGCGCGGGCCATCGGCGCCGCGCAGGTCGTGGCGGAGGCGGACAACGGCTCGGTGGCGCGCGTGGACGTCGAGGTCACGGATTGGGTCAAGCCGAAGAAGAAGAAGAAGCATCGTTGACGTAAGGGAAGGATCCGCCTGGTCGCGGCGTACGACTTCTCGCCGTGAAGCATCTCCTCCAGGCCGCCGGCGTCGACGCCGAGCTCTCCACTCTCATCGTGGTCGACGGCATCGAGATCTGCGGCGCCGTGATCCCCGGCTCCCAAGCGATCGAGGTGTGGCGCCGGCTGCGCGAGGTGGCCCCGGCCGAGGGCCACTGGCCGTTGCTCCTCGGCGCCGAGGAGGAGCTGCGCTTTCTTGAGGAGAGCCTCGAGTTCAACCGCACGCCGGTCGCGGCCATCATCGAGGAGTCGAAATATCTGCATCAGAGCCTGCTGGCGGAGGACGCCCGGCGCGGGCAACCGGAGCCTGCGGGGCCCGGCGCGGTGATCGCGGGGTTCGTCGAGCGGCATCCGAAGGGTGGCGAGGAGGCAGCGCTGCTGGAGGCGCTCGATCGGCCGCGTCCCGAGCTGTCCGCCCTCGATGAGCTGGAGGGCCTGGAGTGGGATCCGGGCGTGCCGGCGCAGGACGGGTTCACGATTCCACGCGAGATCCTCAGCGGGCGCTTCCATGATGCAATCCACCTTGCACTGATCCCGACGCCGCACGGCTGGGAGGCTCCAGCGTGGATCAAGTTCGGCAACTGGAACGCGTGCCCGCGCCCTGAGGTGCACGCGGCCCGCCTTCACCGCTGGCACGACCGCTTCGGAGCGGAGGTCGTCGGTATCACCCACGACGTGATCGAGACGGCCGTATCGCGGCCCCCCGACGATCGCGACTCGTGCCTCCGGCTGGCGCTCGAGCAGTACCGGTACTGCGACGACATCGTCTCGCAGGGCGTCGGCTCGATCTCGGCGCTGGCCGGTTCGCTGCGGGGCGGACGGACCTGGTACTTCTGGTGGGACTGACATGGGTGCACTGAGAATCACCATCGCGACGGATCGTCGGATCGAGAGCTGGTCGCGCGGCGCCCTGGCCAACGTCTGGGACGACCAAGATCAGCGGTTGATCGAGGCCGACCTCCACGATCCGGAGGTCTTCGCGTACGACTCTGCGTTCGGCCACATCGATCTGATCAAGCCCGTGCTGCATCCGTGGTTCGCCGAGCTCGCGGGCCGGTGCCTCGGGATCACCGAGACCGAGGCGCGCGATGTGGTGCTGGGCGGTCGCGCTGGCTGGACCGAGGACGGCCGCTTCGTGACCGGCGCGGAGGCCGCGGTGTATCCGCTCCTCCACGGTGGCGCCGAGCTGGCGCAACGCTTGGAGCAGATCACGCTGGGGGAGTCGCTCGCCGGCTTCTTCAGGGCGTGGCAGCGCACGCCGCGGCAGCTGTTGTTGGAGCGGCTCCCGATTCTCCCCCCGGTGGTCCGCCGCCGCTTCCCCGGGATCGAGCGGCTGTATCGCAACGTGATCGCCAGCGCCCACGCGGTGGCGGTCTACGCGAAGGACGACGTCCCGCAGCTCCTCTGGGAGCATCAGCTGTTCGAGCTCCAGGCGGCGGTCGACCTCTTGTTCGACAATCGCACGGCCGACCGGCCCGGCGCCGGTCTCGACGGGCGCATTCTTCCCAGCCTCGGGGACGTGGTGGACGGGAGCCGGCGGACGGATCACCTCCGGCTGGCGCTCCGCGGTGCCGCGCTGGACGCGCAGGAATAGGCGGAGCCGACGGAGCATGGTAAGGCTCCGAGTGAGACATGGTGTTCGTAGACTCAGAGAACGACGAGTGGAAGAACGACGGCCGAGCCTACCGTCGGGTGCTTCCGGGCTTCGTCGAGATGAACGTGAAGATGGACGGCGGCTCGTGGCGGTGGACGCTGTACGAGAAGCGGCGTCCGCTCGAGAGTGGTCCGGCGCGTTCGCTCGAGGAAGCGATGAAGGCGGTCAAAGAAGCCGCCACGCGCCGCACGTCCAAGTGATCGGCTACCACTTCCCGACCTTGCCCAGGTGACCGAACGCCGCCAGGCGCGTCGCCTGGAAGTCGCTCTTGATGTAGTAGGCCGTGATGAAGTCGCCGTCGGGCGTGAACGACGCCACCTGACGCGTCAGCGGGTTGTAGAAGTGGACGGCGTGGACGTTGAACCCGTCCTTGCCCTTGATCGACCCGAAGATCCGGCTGGTCCCTCCGTCGGCCATGTGCCGCTTGACCGCCTGCTCGAACGCCGCGAAGCCCTGGGAGCCCCGCGACTCCACCACGCCGAACTCGGGGGCGTGCTTGAACTTCTTCTCGAGCTGCCGGAGCGGGAACTTCAACCGCGGGAAGTTCTTGGCTGCGCCGGAGCGAATGAGCGGGAGGGTTGCGCGCGCCGCCGCTCGAGCCGCCGCCGCCGCTGCCGCTCTTCCGGCCATCCGCACCGCGACCGCTCGCGCTGCCGCCGAGACCGCGATCCCGATCCCGATGCACAGCGGACAGGCGGCGTGCGCGACGGGCCCCGAGGAGCTGGACCGTGCCAGCCGCCGCTCGTTGCCGTCCGTGATGATGTCGCGAGGGTCGAGCCTCTCGGCCGGCTGAAGCCCCCGGTCCGTGCGCCGGAGGCGGACCACCAGGCCGCGCTCGCCTTCGCTCGTGATCCGGGCCGCCTCGGTGCCGATGAGCCGGCGGGCGGCGCCCTGATCCGGAGCCTTCGTCGGTGAGGTTTGGGCTGCTGCCTGAGCGGCCAGCACGGTCGCGGGGCTCGCGAACGCGACCGTCGCCATGGCGCCTGCGATGAGCTTGTTGTTCAACATGATGTCTCTCCTCTCGCGCCTCGGCGCGGCGTTCAGTCGTCGTCTTCTTCGTCGGGTCCGTTTTGCAGCCACGCCGGGTCGATCGGCACGTCGACGTCGACCGCATCTCCGTCCGGCGGCTCCGCGGGCGGCGCGGCCTCCGGGGGTGGAGGTGGTGGCGGCGGCGGCGCGGCCTGGGGCGGAGGCGGCGGTGCGGCCTCTTCGGGGGGCGGCGGCGGCGGCGGCGGCGGCGCGGCCTGGGGCGGCGGCGGCGGTGCGGCCTCCGCCGGTGGCGGCGCGGCGGGTGGCGGCGCGTCCGCGGGGGGCGGCGGCGGCGGTGCCACCGGCGCGGCGTCCGCAGGCGGCGGTGCGTCCGGAGGCGGTGCGACCGGCGCGGCGTCCGCGGGCGGCGGCGGCGCGTCGGCAGGCGGAGGTGCGACCGGAGGTGCCACCGGCGCGGCAGGCGGCGGTGCGACCGGCGGCGCAACCGGCGGCGCAACCGGTGTTGCGCTCGGTGCCTGGGCCGCCGGCTTTCGACGATGCCGCCGGCGATGGGTGGGCGCGTGCGTCGCGCCCTTGCCGGCTCCCGGCGCCGGCCGGACCCGCACCGAGACGATGCTCGGCCCGCTCACCGGCGTCGGCGGGGGCGCTGCGCCCTCCGGCTCCGTGGGCCTCGACGGCGCCGCCGCGTGCGGCGCGTCGGGCGGCCGCTTCGCGTGCGGTTCCGGGCGCGGCCCGCTCCGCTTGACGACGATCGTGGATATCCTCGTCGGGCGTCGGCCCCGGGTAGACGTGCTCGACGCGATGTTTGACCCGGAGCGTGTAGTACCACATGCCGCGCCGCGGATTGTGGGTGGTGTTGGGCGTCAGCTCGTGCGCGGGCCGCGCCTCGGGCGGCGTCACCCGCACCTTCTGGTCGCCGAACGGGAACGTCGTCGCCGACGCGAATGGGCTCTCGACGATGAGCGCGTTCCGCGTCGTCGTCGATTGCACCGGGGTGGTGTCCGAGTCCTGCTTCGGTCCGTGCGTCGCGAGCACCGCCGCGCCGACCGCGGCGACCGCGACGACCGGCGTTGCCGGATGACCGAAGATGATTTGCCCCGCCTTCTTCATCACATTCTCCACTGCTCCGCTTGGGCGCGGGCGTTCAAACGGGCGTCCCCAGGTAGCCGAATCGAAGCCAGTCGATGCGCACCACCTTCTGGCTAGAGGGCGTCCAGACGTTCACGTAGTAGCCGCTGGCCTCGGGCGGAACGATCTTGTGCTCGCGTATGAGTCGGCGGATCTGTCGCGAGAGCTCGCGCTTGCCGCGCGTTGATCCCTTGCACTCGATGACCCCTTTGGCGCCGAGCTGCGTGACGTAGACGCGGCAGTCGAGATCGTATTTCCGCCCGACTCGCTTCGCCACGCGGTTCACCAGATTGGCGGCGGCGACTCCGGTCTTCGGCGAGCGCGCGGCGCGGGCGGTCTTCGCGGTCTTCGCGGTGACCAGCTCGTATCGATCGCCGCTGTCGCGCTGCGGCGTGGTGTTCGCCGACGCTGCGGTGGCGCCCGCTGCGGGTAGAAGCAACGTCGCCCCGATGGCTGCGGTCGTGAGTCGTTTGCTGCGCATGTGAACCTCCTCGTTCCTCACTCCGGCCGCGTCTCAGGGCCGGTGCTCTCGAGCAGCGGATCAGGAGGCGGCTCCGATCCATCGATGCTGGCGTCGATCTCGTCGTCCGTCTCGTCGGGCGCCTCGGCCTGCGTGGGCTCGGGCGGCGCCGGCGGACTGATCTCCGGAGCCGGCGGCGGCGGTGGCGGTGGCGCCGCCGGCTCCGGAGGTGGCGGTGTCGGCGCGGGATCCGGCGTCGCCGCCGCGGGCGCCACGGGCGGGGGCGGAGGGGGCGCCGCGGACTCGTCCGGCACGACCGGCGCCGGCGGTGGAGCCGGAGGCGCGGGCGGGATGGACGCGTCCGGCGGCGCCGCGGAAACCGGAGGCTCGGGGGGAGCAGGCGGCGGTGGCGCAGGCGGCGGCGCAACCGGCGGCGGCTCAGGCGTCGGTGCCAGCACCGCTCGACCGGGCGTCGCCTGCCCCACCCCCCGATGTCGCTTTCGACGGTGGATCGTCGCGGGTGCTGGCGCCGGTGCGGGCGAGACCGGCGCGGCGCTCGAGGGCCCGACGGGCGCGGGCGCGGGCACCGTCGCGGGCGTGCTCCGCCGTTGGGCGGCATGAATCCGCACGGTCACCAGGTTGAGCTTGGCCGGCGCCTTCACGACAATCTCGAGCGGCTCTCCCGGCCTCGGATAGACGTGCTTCGTGCCCGGGTGGAGCGCGACGACGTAGTACTGCATGCCGCGGCGTGCGTTGTGCGTGGTGTTGGGGACGAGCTTCGGGCCCGACGGCGTTCTCACGGTCACGCTTCGATCACCCAGACGGAACCCGCCGATGGATTCAGGGAGCAGGCCACCCGCGTGGGCTGAACCGGCCGGAGGCGCCGGGACGGGATCGGGCGCCTTGCTCGAGTGCCCCGAGGTCGCGAGACCGACTCCGACCGCCGCGACGGCGACGGCGGGGGCCGCCGTGAACACCAGCTTCTTCATGCATTGGGAGTTTTCGTCGCGGACCTGGCCCGCGACGTTCACCCGAGGTCAGCAGCCTTTTAACGGGGGGAGGCCACAAGTGCGCCGGATCAAAGGCTTTGGAGACCCGAGAGCGGCGCCTGGAGGAAGAGCAGCTCCAGCCGCTCCTTGGCCTCGGTGTATCGCTTCGCGCGCGCCTCGGACCAGCTCGGGTCGGCCTCGTCGAAGGCGTCCGGCTCGGGCCAATGATCGGGGAACGGGTTCTTCCACTCCCCGCCGTCGACGTCGCCCGCGCCGACCGGCGCGTCCAGCACGGCCTTCACCGGATCGACGTACTCGAACGGGAGATCCTCCGCCCCGTCGCGAAAGTGGACGTACACCGCGCCGACGAGCCCAGGCAGCGAGTCGCCCGCGGGGTCCGGCGGGGGCAGGCCAGTGTTGTACCGAGGGTCCCGCGTGTCCGAGGTGTAGCCGGCGAATCGATAGCCGCCCTTTTGATGAAGCCGGTGCGAGGCGACGTTGTTGCTCCGCGGGTCGAAGGGACCGCTCGGATCGTGCGCGTCGAGATCATCCTGGGTGAACACGGCGACGTGCGCCACCAGCGGATACGACTTGTGATACCACCTGAGCACTTCGGCCTGGAGCGCGGCGGCGAGTCGCTTCCCGCGGAAGGCCGGATGGATCGCGATCTGCGACATGTAGATGAACCGGCCCGACTCCAGCACCTGGCGCGCGCGCCGTCCGTGCGGGCCGACGAACTTGTGCTTGCCCGCCGGCCGGCTGATGAAGCGCGCCGCAGAGACGGTCTGAAACGCGATCACCTCGCCCGCGTGGTCCTCGGCCACCCAGAAGTCCTTGTAGTGCCGCATCGCGAAGCGGATCGCGTCCGGTGACGACTTCTGGACCAGCCATCCGTTCTTCGGGTGGTCGGCCGCATCGATCTTCCTCAGCGCGTAGTGCTCCTGGATCGCGGCGATCGCCTCCGCATCCTCCGGCCGGGCCCGGCGCACGCACTTCACGCCGTCGGGGAGCTCGACCACCGGATCGATGGCGTGGGCGCGCTTCACCAGGCCGTGGTGCGGGGCGCTCGCCGCGAGGGGCGAGGCCTCGGGCGTCGTGCGAGGGTCCTGCGGCTCGGACGTGTCGTCGATGTGGAGCGCGCGTCTACGTGCGGCGACGGCAGGCAGGTCCACATCGGGATTGTCGGACGGCGCGATCGTTTGTTGCGTCTCGCGCAGGGAAAGGCCCCTGTCATTGACAGCCACCCGGCGACGCGTTCTCACCGTCTGCGATGGGCGAGGCGCGGGACATCCTCTCCAACGTGTGGAAGTGGCTTCCGGTGTTCCGAAGCGTCGCCGAGACGCAGAGCGTGTCGCAGGCGGCGCGTGTGCTGGGCGTGAGTCCCCCTGCGGTCTCCCGTGCGCTTCAGCAGCTCGAGGCGGGGATCGGCCGTGAGCTGTTCGATCGCAAGGGGCGCCAGATCGTCCTCAACCCCGACGGCGAGGTCTTGCTCGAGGCGCTCCGCGAGGTCGATGTACGCCTCGAAGCGGTGATCGAACGCCTCGCGGATCGCGACGCCTCCGGCGCAGTGCGCTTGGGATCGATGGGACAGCTTGGCCGCGCCTTCTTGTTGCCCGCGATCCGCCTGTTGAGCGAGCGCTATCCTCGCCTCCAGCTCTCGATCGTCCACCACGAGCCGGAGCTCGCCATCGAGCAGCTCAAGGCCGGCATGCTGGACCTCTACCTCGCGCTCAATGTCAGCGTCGGTGAGCCGCTCAGCGCGGTCCGCCTGGCCGACCTCGAGCTCGCCGTCTACGCCGGCCGCACCCACCCGCTCTTCTCCGCGTTGGAGATGCGGCCCGAGGACCTTGAGCAGCACGGATTCGCAGCCCAGCGCCGCCCCGGCCTGATGCGATCCATCTGGCCCAGCACGCTCAAGCGAACCGTGACGCTCGAGACCGACTCCCACGCGATCGCGCTCGACGCCTGTCTCGCCGGCTCCCACTTGATGGTGATGGAGCGCGTGATCGCCGCGCCGATGGTCGCTCAGGGTGAGCTGCGCGAGCTCAGGGTCGATGCGCTCGAGCCGGCGCGGCTGTCGCTCTGCCGGCACGCCCACTCCTCGCATCATCTCCTGCTGGACCGCGTGGCGACCGCCATCCAGACGACCGTCGAGGAGCTGCTCCGCGAGCACGTGTGATCGGAGGCTGCGACCACGGCGCCGGCGGTGGCGCCCGCAAGCGAAGTGGTCTAGTCTCGACGCCCGCGTGCTGCGCTTGCTCGCCATCCTCGCGCTCGTGCTGGTCACCGCCCGTGTGAGCGGAGCCTGCGGGCTCGAGGCCGGCGGGCGCTGCCTCCAGCAGTGCGCGGACGACGACCCCAGCGGGAACTGCGGGGTCGATTGCCACGATTGCTCCTGCTGCCTCCATCCGACGCCGATCGTGTTCGTTCCCAGCGAGCTGCCCTCATCTCCGGGCGTCACCTTCGCCTCCCCCGAACCCTCGCCGCTCGCGCCTGCGTCGCGCGACGCCGACGAGATCCTCCACATCCCCAAAGCGCTCCTCTGTTGATCCCCTGGTAGCTCCCCGAATCGTTTGAACGGGGCGACGTGCGCCGGGCGCCGTTGGCCCGCGCGAGGCGTCTATGAAACGAGCGCGTCCGGTGGCGATCTGGGTCGTCACCGCGTCCGGTGTCTTCGCCGGTCGACCAAGCATCGCCGAGGCCGCGGGTCCGTCGTGTGAGGAGAAGATCACCCGCAGCACCATCGTGGCCTGCGCGCTCGCGGGCGGAACCGGCCGCCGGATCGCGATCGAAGAGCAGCGAGCGGCCGAGGGCCGGGTCGAGGCCGCCGGCGTGGTCCTGCCCTCCAATCCCGAGCTGTCGCTGGAGGCGGCCCGTCGCTGGGCGCCGGATGCGGGCTCGACCTTCGACTGGAGCGCCTCGCTCTCCCAGACCTTCGAGATCGGCGGCCAGCGCTCGGCGCGCCTCGAGCTCGCGGAGGGCATGCACGCGCGCTCGTCGGCGAGCGTGCGGGTCATCTCGCGGGCCATCGCAGCCTCCGCGTTGATCGCCTACCTCGACGTGCTCGCCGCTCTCGAGCTGCTCCAGCTGACGGACCGCCTCGCGGAGGCCGCAGGGACGCTGACCACGGTCGTCCAGGCGCGCTCCGCCGAGGGCGTGGCCGCGCCGCTCGACGCGGCGGTCGCCTATGCGGCGGGCGTCCAGCTCCTCCGGGCCCGCGCTCGGGCCGAGCGCCGCTGGGAAGAGCGGCGCGCCGAGCTGGCGGTCCGCCTCGGGCTCGATCCGCGGGCGCCGCCCAGGATCGAGGGCGAGGTGGCGCCCCTGACCGTGTCCTCGACCGACGCCGCGGTGCTCCTCGCCGGCGCCGACCGCGAACGGCCCGAGCTCGTCGCCGCCAAGGCCGAGCACCGGGCGGCCCTCGCCGCGGTGGAAGTGCTGCGCAGGGAGCGGATTCCGAATCTGACCCTGTCCATCTTCGTCGCCCACGATGGATTCGACGAGCGGGTCGCCGGCGGCGCGCTCGCTCTCCCCATCCCGCTCCCGTCGCCGCTGGGGCGCGTGAACGCAGGAGAGATTGCAGGAGCCGAGGCTCGCGAGCGTCGCTCGGCCCTCGAGCTCGAGCAGCTGCGGCGCAACGTGCACCTCGAGGTGGTCTCGGCGCTCGCCGACTTCGAGAGCCGCACCCGTGAGCTCCGGCTCTTCGACTCCGAGCACGCACGCCGCGCCGAACAGACGCTGTCGGCCCTGGCCGAGGAGATCGCGTCGGGTCGTCTCGGCGCGCGGGACGCATTGACCTCGGAGCAGGCGCTCCTCGAGCTCCTCCGAGCCCACCTCGAAGCCAAGCACGCGGTCGCGGCCGCGTCCGTCGAGCTCGCGCGTGCCGCGGGCCTGCCGCTGGAAGGACAGAGACCATGAACGCTCGAGCCCGAGCCCTCTTCATCACGTCGTTCGTCGCGACCGCCTGCGCGGATCCGGAGCGCTCCATTCCCGACGCCGCGGTGGGCGAGCCCCAACACCTCGACGAGCCCGAGCACGCGCCCGTCCCCACTCGGGTCAACCTGTCTCCGGACGTCGTCGAGGCCGCCCGGATCCGATGGGCCCCGGCCGCGCGGGAGCCGTTGGAGCGCGTGGTCGAGCTCCCGGGAGAGGTGGTGGCGGATCCCGACCGCACGGCGAGGATCGTTCCGCCTGCCGACGGGATCATCGAGCGGGTCGACTTTCGCGAGGGCGACCACGTCGCGAAGGGGTCGGTGCTCTCCGTCCTTCGCATGGTCGACCTCCCCGAACGGCGCGCCGCCGCCTCTGCGCAGGCAGCTCGAGCGCATGCCGCTGCGGCCAACGCCGCGCGCCTGGAAGCGCTCGCGAAGAGAGGGCTCGCTTCGGAGCAGGAGGCCGCGACGGCCCGCGCCGAGGCGGACGCAGTGGCGGCCGAGGCCGACGCCGCGCGGCAGCGGCTCGGCGCCCTCGGGACCAGAGGTACGGGCGCTGGCTCCGCGCTCGAGCTCCGCACACCGATCGCGGGAACGATCATCGAACGGCACGCGGTGGTCGGCGATCGGGCGAGCGTCGAGCGCCCGCTCGCGACCGTGGTCGACCTCTCGCAGGTCTGGTTCCTCGGTCGGGTCTTCGAGCGCGACCTCGCCTCGATCCGGACGACCGCCCGGGCGGAGGTCGAGCTCAACGCCTACCCCGACCAGCGCTTCGACGGTCGGGTCGAATACCTCGCCCAGCAGATCGACCCGGTGGCTCGCACCGTCGTCGCCCGGGTGACGCTCGAGAACCACGACGGTCTCCTGCGCCTCGGCCTGTTCGGCACGGCTCGGGTTGCGCTGGGGCGAACGCGGGACACTCCCTCCATCGTCGTCCCTCGCTCTGCGGTGACCGACCTGCAGTCGAGGCCGATCGTCTTCGTGAGGCACAGCGACGGTGACTTCGAGCGCCACGACGTCACGCTGGGTGACGATGCGCTGGGAAAGGTCGAGATCCTCTCCGGCCTTCGCGAGGGCGAGGAGGTCGTCACCGAGGGCGTCTTCACCCTCAAGAGCGCGGTGCTGAGGCAGACCTTCGGCGAAGAGGAGGAGTGAGATGCCGTTCCTCTCCGCGATCGTCGGCTTCTCCCTCAGGAACCGCCCGCTGGTCTTGGCCGCGGCGTGCGTCCTGGTCGTCTTCGGGCTTCGCGCAGCCGTGTCGCTCCCGATCGATGCGGTTCCCGACGTCACGAACATCCAGGTCCAGGTCATCACCTCCGCCCCTGCGCTCTCTCCCGTGGAGATCGAGCAGTACGTCACGGTGCCGGTCGAGCGGGCGATGGCCGGGATCCCCAGCGTCACCCGCGTGCGATCGATCTCGAAGTACGGTCTGTCGGTCGTCACGATCGACTTCACGGACGACACGAACATCTACTTCGCGCGTCAGCTGGTCACCGAGCGGATGAGCGAGGCCCGCGAAGCGGTCCCCTCGAAGTACGGCTCGCCCGAGATGGGACCGATCAGCACGGCGCTCGGCGAGATTTTCCAGTTCGTGGTGCGGAACGACTCCATGAGCATCATGCAGCTCGAGGAGCTGCTCGACTGGTACATCGCGCCGGCGCTCCGGACCACGCCGGGCGTCGTCGAGGTGAACAGCTTCGGCGGCGAGGACAAGCAATACCAGGTGGTGCTGGATCCCAAGCGGCTTCAGGCCGCGGGCGTGTCCGTCGCGGAGGTGGTGGCGGCCCTCGAGCGGGCGAACGCGACCGCCGGCGGCGGCTACCTCGAGCAGGACGGCGAGCACTTCGTGATCGGCACCGAGGGCCAGATCGGGAGCCTCGACGACCTCCGCGAGGTCGTCATCGGCGCGACACCCCAGGGGGTACCGGTCACGATCTCGACGGTCGGAGACGCCCGCTTCGGGCCGCGGCTCCGGCACGGCGCCGCCTCCAAGGATGGAGAAGGTGAGGTGGTGGTCGGCGTGGCCCTCATGCTGATGGGCGAGAACTCGCGAAAGGTCACGGAGGCGGTGAAGCAGAAGATCCGCGAGCTGATGCCCAGCCTCCCGGAAGGCACGCGCATCGAGCCCTTCTACGACCGGGCCGCGCTGGTCGATCGCACGATCCACACCGTCGGGCCGGAACCTGATCGAGGGCGCGCTGCTGGTGGTGCTCGTGCTCTTTCTCCTGCTGGGCGAGATTCGTGGCGGGATCGTGGTCGCCACCGTCATCCCGCTCTCGATGTTGTTCACGCTCATCGCCATGAACGTCCTGCACGTGTCCGGAAACCTGATGAGCCTCGGCGCGATCGACTTCGGTCTCATCGTCGACGGCGCCGTGATCATCGTCGAGAATGCGACCCGACGGATGAGCGAGGAGAGCGCGAGCGGACCCGGGCCGCTCACCGCCACCGAGCGCATGGACTCGGTGAAGCGGGCCACGCTCGAGGTGCTGGGACCGGCGACCTTCGGCGTAGGCGATCATCGCGATCGTCTACCTACCGATCGTCTCGCTCACCGGCATCGAGGGGAAGCTGTTCCGGCCCATGGCGACCACGGTGCTGCTCGCCCTCGCCGGATCCTTCGCGCTCTCGTTGACAGTGGTGCCGGTCCTGGCGAGCTACCTGGTCCGCCCCGCCCGCACGGCGAGGAGACCTGGATCCTGCGCCAGGTCCACCGCCTCTATCGGCCCCTCTTCGACCGGGCCATCCGCCACCGCGCGATCACGCTCCTGGTCAGCTTTTTCCTCCTCGTGCTCGCGGGCGCTGTCTTCATGCAGCGCGGGGCGGAGTTCGTCCCGCAGCTCGACGAAGGCGACATCCTGGTCGAGGCCCGCCGGCTGCCAGGGGTCGCGCTCGAGCGAGTCGATCGCGACCGACCTTCGCCTGCAGAAGGCCATCCTCGCGATTCCCGAGGTGGAGCACGTGGTCAGTCAAGACCGGCGCGCCCGAGCTGGCCACCGATCCGATGGGCATGGAGCAGACCGACGTCTACATCGCTCTACAGGATCGGGCCGCGTGGCGCCCGGCCTCGACAAAGCCGGAGCTTGCGGCCGAGATCGGTCGAGCGCTCGAGCGATCGGTCCCGGAGGTGGCGGGCGGGATCTCGCAGCCGATCCAGATGCGGACGAACGAGCTGGTCGCCGGCGTGCAGTCCGACGTCGCGGCCATCATTTATGGGCCCGAGCTGGATCGGCTGGCCCGCTCCGGCGAGCGGATCGCGACGGTGGTGCGGACGGTGCAGGGCGCGACGGACGTGCGCGTCGAACAGACGGCCGGGTTGCGCTACCTCCGCGTGATTCCGGATCGTGCGAAGCTGGCGCGCTACGGGCTCACGATCGAGGACGTCAACGAGATCACCGAGACGATGTCCGTCGGTCACCCGGTGGGATCGATCCTCGAGGGCGAGCGGCGCTTCGGGCTGGTGGTCAAGACGGCACACGGCTTCTCGGGTGATCTCGACGCGCTCGAGCGCCTGCCCCTCAAGTCGATGACCGGTCAGATCGTCCCCCTCGGCGATGTCGCGCGCCTGGAGTTCAGGCGCGGCCCGCTCCAGGTGAGCCGCGAGCAGCAGTCCCGACGGCTCACCGTCGAGTTCAACGTGCGGGGCCGTGACCTGGTCTCGGTGGTGGAGGACGTACAGGCTGCGGTGTCTCGCGAGGTGAAGCTCCCAGCGGGCTATTGGATCGAGTGGGGCGGACAGTTTCGCCACTTCCTCGACGCCAAGGGGCGGCTCCTGGTCGCCGTCCCGCTGGCGATGGCCTCGATCCTGCTCCTCCTGTGGATGGCCTTCCGCTCCATGCCGGAGGCGCTGATCATCTTCCTCAACATTCCGTTCGCGGCCATCGGCGGTGTGCTCGCGCTCGCCTTGCGAGGCATTCCCTTCTCCATCTCGGCCGGCGTGGGGTTCATCGCGCTCTTCGGCGTGGCGGTGCTCAATGGGCTGGTGCTGGTCTCCTTCGCGCGCGGTCGCGAGCGCGAGGGTGTCCCGCCGCATCGCGCGATCCGTGAGGCCGCCGAGCTTCGCTTCCGCCCGGTCCTGATGACAGCGCTGGTGGCTTCGCTGGGGTTCGTGCCCATGGCGCTCTCCACGGCCCCAGGCTCGGAGGTTCAGCGCCCGCTGGCGACGGTGGTCATCGGAGGGCTGGTCACGTCGACGCTGCTGACGCTGCTCGTCCTGCCTACGATCTACGCGCTCGTCCGGGCTCGACGCTCGCCCGCGCCCCGCTATTCCCGGTAGCCGTGCGCCTCCAGGAACGCGCTCAGCCGCGGGTCGTCCTTTTCCAGCGGGACCAGCCACTCGCCGGCCGGCTCGCGGACCCACCAGTCGTCGGCGCCGAGCGGCGCGAAGCGGTAGTGATAGAGAAGCGCGCGGATCTTCTTCGGAGGATGATCCGGGAACGGGTCGCGCTCGAGGAGCGACTTGGCCACCGGATCGCCGTCGAGCAGCATCGCGATCAGGTGGACGAGCCAGTCGTGCTCGCTCGGGTTCGACATCGCCGCGAACCAGATCTGCCAGGCGATGCGCGGTTGATAGGGAGAGATCCAACAGGGCCGGCGATCGACCGCGCCCGGCTTGCACGGGATCTCGTACGCCTTCCAGACCGTCGAGTCGTCGACGACCTCGGCGTCGGTCCCCTCGAGGATGATCTCGTCGCGCTCCTTGCCCACGCTCCCGAAGGCGCCGTACGTGTTCACCAGGTGGAGCGGCATGAACGACGAGTTCATGAGCTGATGGTCGGAGAAGAGGTTCACCACCGGCTGGATGCTCAGCACCGCCACCAGCACCGCGACGCCGTACGAGGTGATGCGCGCAGCGTCGGTGGGCGCCTCCACCTCCGGGTGCCTCCGGAAGAAGCCATCGTCGAAGCACGCCAGCGCGGGGACGAGCGTGAGCCAGTTGAGAAAGGCGAGGTTGCCGCTGAGGATCAACGTGAGCTGGAAGAGGACGAAGAGAACGCCTGCGAGCTGACGGGCCCGGCGCGGGCCGAAGGCGAGCAGCGGCGCGACCAGCTCCACCAGGTGATTGAAGAGGACGCCGCCCTGGTGCACCCACCGCGGCATGAAGTGGAACAGCGGGCTCAGCGGGTTCGGGATCGGCTGGGTTTCATAGTGATAGACGAGGCAGGTCAGGTCGCGCCAGCAAGGATCGCCGCGCAGCTTGATCAGACCTGCGCCCAGCATGATCCGAACGATCAACCAGCGGAAGAGGAAGATGATCACCACCGGAGGCTCGCGCTTGGGAAACGGGCGGCCGTCGAGCAGCGGGCAGAGGAAGATCGCGAGGAAGCCGGTCTCGACGGTCTGGATCTCCCATCCGTAGCCGTACCACTCGCCGCCCACGTGGACGATCGAGAGGTAGAGCGCCCAGAGGAGGCCCATGACGAACGCGTTCGCCCAGCCGGCGAGGACGACCAGCGAGAGCACCACACCGAGCCACGCGAAGCCCGCCAGCGCGCCGTCGGAGAACCAGAGGAAGAAGATGCTCGGGAAGTGGAGGAACGCGTCGAGGCGTGAGCCGTAGCGCATCGCCGCCAGGTCGAGGGAGCGCCCCATCGGCGTGAGGCCGTGCTCGCCGACCAGCGCCGGGAGCTGGAGCGCGGCCGAGAGGAACGCGAATAAGTAGGTGAAGCCGAGGAGGCGCAGGATGAGGAACCGCGTCCACTGGTAGGTCGGCTTCACCACAGACCTCGCAGCGAGCACGGGGCGAGCGTAGGATGAAACGGAACCGCGGTCACATCGAGCGGATGAGACGGAGCGGTGACACGCGTTCGAAAGGATCGAACCATGAAGAGAATCCCGAAGCGGTGGGGTCTATCGGTCGCGCTCCTGTACGGCCTGGCGCTGCTCGCCCTCACCTGGCCGGTCCTGGTCGCCTCCTTCTTCCCGGAGACGTCCCTCGCCGAGGCGGGACGCGTCTTCGGAATGGCCGGCTACTGGGGGTTCATCGTGGTCATGGTCGGGTGCCAGCTCGCGCTGCTCTCACTCCCGGTCGGATCGCTGGCGCGCCCGACCACGCGCCGAACAATCCTCGCGCCCGTGCTCGCCTCCGGGCTCTGCTTCGCGGCGCTGCTCGCGGGCGCGGTCGCCTCGGGGATCGAGCTCTTCGCCCGAGACGGTGCGCTCGAGCTCGGGCCGGTGGTCGGGGCCGTCGCCCTCGCGAGCTGGGCCGCCTGGGCCTTCGTCTTCTTCCGATGGTCGAGGGGTCGCTCCGCGGAGAACTTCCTGTTTCGGCAGTCGAGGCTCCTGTTCAAGGGCAGCGTTCTCGAGCTCCTGATCGCCGTCCCCACCCACATCGTCGCGCGAAGCAGGGAGTACTGCTGTGCAGGTTTGATGTCCTTCATCGGCATCGCCGCGGGGATCGCGGTGATGCTGTTCTCGTTCGGTCCGTCGGTCTATTTCCTGTATCTCGACCGGTGGCGAAAGCTCCATCGGGACCAGGATTAGCGAGACCGCTCAAACGCTCGAGAGAGGTCGAGCGGCGGGCAAGACGCTCAGACCATAGGGAGCGACCGGCTCGCGGTCGTCAGTTTCGGATCGAACGCCCACGCTGGCGATCGGCTTCAGGACCGAGCCCGACAGGTAGCCTCTAGGAGCGTGTAGCGCGTAGCGCTACCGCGAGCCCGGTCCGGGTCCCGGTTCCGGTCCCGGTCCCGATGGCGATCATGCAGCCCGGCGTGCGTTCATCGACTTGATGAGGCGCGTGAGCATCTCGACAACGCGCTTGAGCTTGGCTCTGGCGGCTTGGACCTTCTGCTCGTTGGCGAGTCGGCGCCTCAAGCAGGTGTGGAGTGAGGCGGCGCTTTCGGTGCCAGAGCGAAGTGCCATCCGGTAGAAGCGAGCCTTCTCAGGTGGATTGAACTCTCCGGCGCCCTCGGCGGTGTTGTTCACGATGGAATCGGATGCCCGCCGAAGCTGATCGCGGACGTGAGCGTGACCGGGTTGCAGGCGCGTGAGCGCTTACGCGCTACACGCTCCTAGCGCCGTGGGCGCCCGCGCTTGGGAGCGGTGAGCCGGTAGCTGTCGGCCACGAACCGCTCGATCGCCTTCCAGGGGACGCGCCCTCCGTCGAGATAGATTCCGATCCATCCCTTGTGCCCCACGTAGGGCGGCCGGAAGAAGCGCGCCGGATCGGCGGCGACCATCGCTTCCTGAGCACCGTCCTCGCCCTTCACCCAGAGCGAGGGCCGACCGCCGTCGACGTTGCCCTTCTGCATGGCGAAGATCTTGTCGCGGATGCGCCAGGTCGGATCGCCCCACGCTTCCTTCTCGGTCGCGTCGGGAAGCGCGAGGCAGATCTTTCGCAGCTTCTCGAGCTGCCCGGGCGCGAGGGTCAACGCGTTGGCCCCGCTCCAGGCGTCACCGGCGGCCGCCGGCTCGGGAGCGGAGGCTGCGGTCAGCGCAGCGGCCAGCTTCTTCGGCGCGACCCCGACGAACGACTCGCTGATCAGCGCGCGGCACTCGGCGCGCGCCACCCGCGCGATCGTCACGGTGGTCCAGCCGCGGCGGCCCCAGGCGCCCGCGGCCGGCGCGAACGCCTCCGGTTTGGCCTCCAGGATGATCTGCTGCGTCTCCGTCGTCAGCCGGAGCGTGCCCTGCTTCCCGCCCGGATGGAGCGTGGCGAAGATCTTGTTCCTCACCCGGAAGTCGGTCACCTCGAAGTGCGCGCTCTCCTCTGCCTCGGGCATCGAGAGGGCAATCTGCTTCCAGGTGGCGGCGGTGACCATCGCGGGACCGTACCGTACCGCTGGCCGAGCCTCCGGACACCGTGTCCCGGATCGGCGCCCCGGGACGGGCGGCCTATGCGCTGCACCACGCGCCACCGTAGGCCCGTGTGCGCGCTCGGCGGGCGCAGCACGCCATTCTCGTGATCTGTGTCTTTACTGGATACGCGTAAGCGCCGATTCGCGATCTCGTACCTATGTTTTGAACATGAGCGTCTCTTCCACGACCTACCGTAGCCGCACCGTCACCGAGATCGAGATCAACCAGATCATCATCCAATGCAACGGCGATGACGTGGCGGCGGCCCAGGCGCTGCAGTCGCTCATGAACCGAGGTGAGCTCACGTCGAGCGCCGAGCTGCAGGCGCTCGATTTCATCCAGCGATACGGCGGCGACACCGGCGGATGCGGTCCGAGCCGTCCCCTCTCCCGAGCCGAGGCGCTCTCGGTCTGCCACGACAACTTCGATCTCCTCGATACCGCCGCAGGGATCGGCGACCGCGACGGGATCATCGCTCGCGCTGATCTCCAGGCGATCCTCGAGGCACCGGACGTCTCTCCGCGACTGAAGGCCGCCGCCCGCTACCTGCTCGACCACTTCAGCGAGCTCGACGACGCCGCCGGAAACCTGGGGCGCGAGGACGGGAAGATCTCACGGCAGGATCTCGAGTCCGGGATCGCGACCTGTGGAATGGACGACGGGCGGGCGATCGACGTGCTGCGCGGGAGCTTCGATCAGATCGATACGGCGGCGCACGGCGGGTGCGCCGACGGCCTGGTGTCGAAGAGCGACCTCGAAGCGGTGCTGCGCGATCCGAACGCGGCGCCCGAGGTGAAGGCGGCGGCTCGCTATGCCCTCGCCCATCCGGAGCTCTTCGACCGGCTCGACACGGCCGGACACGGCGGCGACCGCGACGGCCTGATCTCGCGCGACGATCTCGACGTCGGACGCGAGTCCGTCGGCCTGGACGCTCCGGCCGCGGGACAGAGCATCCTCACCTTCTTCAGCACGATCGACGACGCTGCCGGAAACCGCGGGTCCAACGACGGGCTGATCGCGCGCTGCGATCTCGAAGCGATCGTGAAGAACGACAGCGCGCCGGCGGACGTGAAGGCGGCCGCCCGCTACCTGCTCGATCATCCGGAGGTCTACGATCGGATCGACACCGCCGCGAAGGGGGGTTCGAAGGATGGCCTGATCTCGCCCGAGGATCTTCGCGCGTGGCTCAACGGCGTCGATCCGGTGGGACTGTCCACACCGAACCCGATCGACATCCTCCGTGGAAACTTCGACAGGCTCGACACCGCGGCCCACGGCGGGGGCGCCGACGGGCGGGTGTCCCGGGAGGATCTGGAGGCGGCGCTGAACGATCCCAGCACCCCCGCCGATCTGAAGGCTGCGTGCCGGTTCGCGCTCGACAACCCGCAGATCTTCGACCAGATGGACACCGCGGGCTACGGCGGGGATCGGGACGGCCTGATCTCGCGCGACGACCTGGAGGTCGCGCGGGAGATGTACGCCATGGACGACATCTCCGCGCTCCAGGTCACGCAGGACAACTTTCGCCAGATCGATACGGCCGCCCACGGGGGCTCGCCGGACGGCCTGATCTCGCGCGACGACCTCAAGGCGATCCTGAGCGACCGCAACGCGTCCCCGCAGCTCAAGGCAGCGGCGCACTACCTCCTCGATCATCCCGAGGCGTTCGACCAGATCGACACGGCCGGACACGGAGGCTCGCAGGACGGCCTGATCTCGCAGGACGACCTGCGTGCGTACATGCGCACCCACGTCCTTCCCAGCGTCGATCTGGTTCCGCTGCCGCAGACCGGTTCGCCCGCGGACCGGGAGCCGTTCGGCGACCCCTTCCAGAACGAGATCGAGGAGATCCTCACCGACCCGACGCTCACGGTCGAAGATCAGGTGACGCTCTTCCTGATGCTGGTGGCGAAGCGGATGGACAAGCAGATCGAAGAGCAGATGCAGTACATCAACCAGCTTCAGCAGCAGCAGAACGAAGCTGGGAAGAAGTACAACGGACAGGACGGTCCCGGGTCTCCGCAGGCCGACGGGCGCCCGCCGCAGGCGGGGCCGAGCGGGCAGGACAGCTCGATCGACGTGGAGACGTTGAAGCTCAAGCGGCTGATCGACAAGCGCAGCCAGCTCTTCGACACGCTTCGCCAGATCATCGACAAATACAATCAGACCGCCAAGGGAATCATCGACACGGTGAACCGCTAGCAGGGAGCCTCAATGACGGACCAACCAGGCCCGAAGAATACGCGACGGAAGAGCGTCAAGCTCGGGCAGAAGTTTGCCGGCTCGCTCGCCACCCGGCTGGACGCTCATCCGCAGTCCTCCGATTCGGAGCGAATCGAAGCGGAGAACCGGATCCTGTCGTTGATGCGCGACGTGCTCCAGCTGGCGGAGCCGGACCTGGTGGCGGTCAATTTCATCACCCATGCCGTGGAGGTGCACACGGCGACGTTCGGTTTCTCGAAGGTGATCTATGAAGAGCTCTTCCGCCTCCACGAGATGCGGCTGAAGAAGGCCCCCAAGGAGGAGGAGGCGCCCCGCCCGCTGCTGCGCCCGCCGCAGGCGCCGCCGAACGCCAAGATCGTGCCGCCGCCCAAGCCGCTGATCCCGCCGACTCCGCGCGAGCCGACCCACGCAACACCCGACTCCTGGAAGCTTCGCCGCTCCCTCAAAGCGTGAGGATGCCATGAAAGAGACGATGACGACCCCGAGAACAAAGCCGAGCGATCGCTCCGACGCGATCGAGGGAGCGGTCCACGAGGTCTTTCGTGACCGCAATCTGAGCATCGACGAGCGCGCGGAGCGAGGTCTAGCGCTGCTCACACAGAAGCTCACCGACGACATCACCGCGCAGCACGACCACATCTGCAGCCTCGATCACGAGAAGAACCCGTCGGCTGTCGACACCGAGATCTGCCGGCTCCTGCGGATGCTGGAGAAGCGGAAGAAGCTCTTCAGCAAGCTCGAGGGGACCTTCAGGACCGAGAGCTAGCCGCCGCCACGATCGCCTGGCCCAGGCTGATCCCTCCGTCGTTGGGCGGGACCTGGCGATGCAGCAGCACCCGGAAGCCGCGCGCCTCGAGGAGCGGGACGGCGATCCGGACGAGCAGCATGTTCTGGAAGACGCCGCCCGTCAGCGCGACGGCGTCGAGCCCGTGCCGGTGGCGGATCCAATCACAGGCCGAGACGACGACGTCCGCCACCGCGCGGTGAAAGCGGGCGGCGATCATGGAGGCCGGCTGCTTCGCGAGGACGTCGTCCACCACGCGGCGGATCAGAGCTTCGGACGGGATCACGAGGCGGCCGTCCGACTCGAGGAGGTCGATCGCATACGTGCCCGTCACGGTCGGATCGGCGCGTTGCTCCAGCTCGATCGCCGCCTGTCCTTCGTAGGAGACGACGTCCCTCGTTCCGACGATCGCCGAGACCGCGTCGAAGAGCCGCCCGACGCTCGAGGTCGACGGCGCGAACTGGCCGGCGCGGGCGAGACTCACCACGGCGCGCCAGCGGTCGCGATTTCGGGCCTCCACCGCCAGCAGCGGCGGCTCGTCATAGGCGGCGGCGAGGTGGGCCGCCGCCATTCGCCAGGGCTCCCGGATGGCCGCGACGCCTCCCGGCATGCGCACCTGGGACCAGTGGCCCACGCGCTCGAACGACCGCACGTCGGCGACGAAGAGCTCGCCGCCCCACAGCGTGCCGTCGGTGCCGTAGCCGAGGCCGTCGAAGACCACGCCAATCACCGGCCCCACCTCGCCGTTGTCCGCGAGGCAGGCGGCGACGTGCGCGTGATGATGCTGGACGCCGACGAGGCGGACGTCGTCGCGATCGAGCGCCCACTTGGTGGACAGGTACTCGGGGTGGAGATCGTGCGCGATCACCTCGGGGTGCACGTCGAACATCCGCTGGAGGTGGACGGTCGCCTCGGTGAAGGAGCGATAGGCCGCCGAGTTTTCGAGATCGCCGATATGGTGCGAGAGGAAGGCGAACCCGCCCTTGGCGACGCAGAGGGTGCTCTTCAGCTCGGCGCCGCAGGCGAGCAGCTGGGGATGGGACGCGACCGGGAGCCGGACCGGCGCCGGCGCGAAGCCGCGCGACCGGCGGAGCGGCAGCGGCTTGCCGCGGAGGATCCGGAACACGCTGTCGTCGGTCCGGATGTGGATGGGACGATCGTTCACCAGGAACGCGTCCGCGATCCCGCCCAGCGCTCTTCGCGCGTCGTCGTCGAGGTAGGCGATCGGCTCGTCGGAGAGGTTGCCGCTGGTGAGCACGATCGGGGCGGCGATCGCCCGCGCGAGGAGGTGGTGCACCGGCGTGTACGGGAGCATGACGCCCACGTCCCGGTTGTTCGGTGCGACCTGGGGTGCGATGCGCGCGCTCGGATCGCGGGCGAGCAGGACGATCGGCCGGCGGGGGCTGGTGAGCAGCTGCGCCTCCTCTTCGCCGACGACCGCCAGCCTCCGCGCCCACTCCAGATCGGGCGCCATGATGGCGAACGGCTTGTCCTCGCGGTGCTTGCGGGCGCGCAGGCGGGCGACCGCCTCGTCGTTCTCGGCGTGCGCCGCCAGGTGGTAACCGCCGAGCCCCTTGATCGCGACGATCTGGCCGCTCTCCAGCCTGCGCGCGGTCTCGAGGATCGGATCGCCGCCGTCGCCCTCGAGCGTGAGTCGCGGGCCGCAGGCGAAGCACGCGACCGGCTGGGCGTGAAAGCGTCGGTCGGACGGATCGAGATACTCGCGGCGGCAGGCGTCGCACATCTCGAAGCTCGCCATGGTGGTCCGGTCGCGGTCGTAAGGGACGTCGAGGACGATCGTGTAGCGCGGGCCGCACTGAGTGCAGTTGATGAACGGGTAGCGAAAGCGCCGGTCGGACGGATCGAAGAGCTCCCGCAGGCACTCGTCGCACGTGCCCAGGTCGGGCGAGATGAACGTGGCGCGCTCCGCCCCGAGCCGGCTCTTCGTGATGGAGAAGCCGCGCTCGCCCGTCGGTGACAGCTCCCGGGTGCCGAGCTCGACAATCACGGAGAGCTCCGGCGCCTCCGCGGGAAGAAGGTCGAGGAAGCGCTCGAGGTCGTGCGGGGGGCCCTCGGCCTCGATGATCACGCCGCGCGCGTCGTTCGAGACGAAGCCCGCGAGACCGAGGCGCCGCGCCAGCGTGTAGACGAAGGGTCGAAAGCCGACGCCCTGAACGATCCCGTCGATCCGTATCTCGAGCCTTCTGCTCATCGTGCCTCGGGGCGTCGCGCCCGCTCAGGATGCACCGGCGCGGGCCCGCGCGCATCATTCGATCGGCAGGCCGGCCAGCCGGCGGAGCAGGCCCTCGACCTCGTGCGGGTCGGCCCTGTGGTAGTCCGCCAGCGAAGTCGTCGTCCCGTCGCCCACGTGGACGCCCGCGCCGTCCCCCTGCAAGCGCGGCAAATGCGTCCTCATCGGTCTCGTCGTCGCCGAGGTAGACGACGAAGGGCTCCTCCGGTCCAGGCGCCCGCAGGACGTCCACGAGCCAGCGCAGCGCGCGGCCCTTGTCCCACTCGACCGCGGGCTCGAGCTCCAACACCTTCTTGCCCCTCCGCTCGCGCAGGCCGGTCTTGTCTCGGATGGCGCTCACCGCGCGAGCGACCTCGGCCACCACGGCTTCACTCTCCGCCTGGCGATAGTGCGCTGCGACGGAGTAGCGCTTGCGTTCGATGATGTTCGAGGTGCGGTGCCGAGCGAGCACTTGCGTTTTCATGCAAGGTCCGAGGCCTGTGCCCGAGGTGAGGCACGCGTCGAATGCACGACGTCGCCCACCTGGTCGAACGGGTGCTGCCGGCGGTGGCGGTCCGGCAGTACGTGTTGTCTCCCCCCTCGGAGCTGGTCGCGCTGCTCGCGGCGCGGAGCGAGACGTTGTCGTCGCTGTCTCACATCTTTGTACGCCCGCAGGAAGAGTATCGTCGAACCGGCGCTCGGACAAATCAAAGGGGCACGAGGATTCCGCCGGTTCTCGCTACGCTCCTTCTTCAAGGTACGAGCCGAGTGGACGCTCGTCTGCCTCACCCACAACCTGCTCAAGCTCTACCGATCGAAGCTCGCGACCGTCGCGAGCGTCTGACTCAAGGCAGCCATCTTCAGATCGGGACCCGGACCGGGACCGGGACCCGGACCGGGGTCGCGTGAGCGCTTACGCGCTACACGCTCCTAGCGTCCGCCCTGTTCGGCTCTCCGGAGCCCCCACGTGCTCAACGACAACTACTCCTCCCCGGGCGTGTTGCCTCACGGCTCGATGCTACCAGAGTGCGTCACCGGAATCGCACCAGACCGATCCCGTACCACGTCGTCGTCGAAGTTCCGGACTCAGGAGCTCTTCGTGGAGGGCTGCAGGTTCGCGAGCACCTGAGAGAGCTCGTGCGCGCGCGAGACGAGGGCAGCGTGCATCAGGCTGCGATCATCCGTGGTGACGGTGCGCCGGACGAGCTCGCGGAGATCCGTTTGGAGCTGGACCAGATCGTTCGTGATGGTGCCACCGCGGGCGAGGCGCGAGATCGCCTCCGCGAGGACGTACGCCTGATAGGCCACGCGGTCGACCTGCGCCGCGAAGTCGAGCAGCGGGGTGATGTCCTGGCCGAGGGCTTGCTGAAGCCGATCGCCGAGCTCGCCCAGCGCGCGGCGGCCGGCCTCGGCGTCGATCTGCGGGAAGACGCCGAGGCCTTGGTCGAGGCTGGGGAACAGGCCGAGCAGGTGCTTCGCCAGGCCGACCGTGTGGCCCTGGTTGAACGGGTAGGCCTCGCGCTCGCCCGTCTCGCGGAAGACGTCATCGAGCGCCTTCGTTGCGGCGTCGAGGAGCAGGCGCTCTCCCGGAGAGAGGTTCGAAGAGTAGTGCGCGACCACCCCGCCCGACCGCAGCTCGAGCAGCATCCGGCCCAGGTTGCGGGCGCGGGCGCCCACCGTCTCGTCGCCGAGCCGGTCGATCAATCGATCGAGGTCGGCTCCGAAGCCGGTGCGCATGCCCGCGCGCAGCATATCGAGGATCCCGTCGAGCTTCTGCCCCGGGGTCGAGGCTGTGCCGGCGTTCTCGAGGATCCCGGGCGCGCGCTGCAAACTGGGGAGCAGGCTCGGGAGCAGCGGGAGGACAGCGAAGGAGGAGGAGTAGGCGAACATCGTCCCGTGCGGAGAAGCGTCGCCAGAGATGCGGGCGAACGTCTCGGCCGCGTCGCGAAGGGCCGTCGCCTCGCGCGGAGAGAGGTTGGCGCTCTGCGGGCCGTGGCGGATCCCGTCGAGCCACTGCCGGACCACGTAGGTGAACGTCTCCGGGCTCCGCTCGCGGCCGATCGCGTCGAAGACGCGCGCCAGGTCGGCGTGGAAGTCGGGACGCATCGCAGCGTTGAGCGCTTGCGTCGCCTGCCGGATCTCGGCGCGCAGCACAGCATCTTCCTTCTGCGCGGGCACGGCCGGCGGCGCTGCCACGCGCGGCTCCTCCACCGCCTCGGACCGCTCCGCCCGCCCCACGGCCTCGCGCAGGCGCAGGCCGAGCCGCCGCCCCAGATCCATCGGGGTGGTGCTGAGCTCGGAGCTCGCCGCGCGCACCAGCTCGTCCGCCGCTTGGCTGCGGCGAGGTGCCGGCACCTCGATCAGCCCCTTCACCTCGCGCAGGAGGGCCGCTTGCTCTTCCTGGCTCAGGCCGTTCGAGCGCGAACGACCGAGGAACCGCAAGCTCTCTTGCGCGGCGGTCGTCGGGTCCTGTCCCTCCTGAACCGCCTTGCCGACGACCATCCGATAGGTCGCGAGCTCGTTCGGGGTGAGCGTGTTCATCGGCGTCCCTTTCGCTTGCGCGGGGTCGACGGGTTCTGCACCCGCAGGTCGAGCATCGTCGACTGAGAGAAGTACCGATCGAGGAAGCGATCGAACATGGCTGAGTCGCCGCTCATCTCGAGCAGCATCGGCGGATCGGGGAGCGGTTCATCGAACAGGATCGCGCGCGCCTCCGGCTCGCCGACCAGGAGCGCGACGTGGGATTGCTGGGGTCGCGCCTCATGGAAGCGCGTCCGCAGCTCGCGCCCGAACTCGGCCTCCCACCAGCGCTCACCCGCCCCGCTCCGCACCCCCACACACAGCGTTCCCTTCAAGCCCGACGTTCGAGGGTCCCGCTCGACCATCGCGTTCAGCACTTCCAGCAGGTCGAGGGGCACTCGTCGATGGTCGCCTGCTCCCTTCGAGGTGTCACGGGAATTCGATGGACCGGGCGCCTCCCGGGCGTGGGACGCAGCGTGGCCCCGGGTCCACCGGCGGTCCCGGACGCAGCCCGCTTACGCGACGCTTTCAGGCCACGCCGCGCACAGCGCTCCCAGCCCCAGATCATCGACGATCCTCGGCCATGAGGACGCTCGTGATCTGCGTGACGGCGATGTTCATCGGCCTGGCGGCGGGTTGTGGCGCCCCAGAGTCGCTGGAGCCCGAGGAGGAGGAGGAGGTCGCGACGGCGCTGGACGCCCTGCGCGCGAACAGCACCGGCTGGCACACCGTCTGTGCCGACTCGCTGACGCTGCGCGCGAACGACGGCCGGGTGCTCTCCATGCGCTGGAACGACAACTTCTACATCGACCACTACGCCGAGGGAGGCAATCACGCCTGGGGCTGGTGGCTCGGTCCTTACGCGTACGGCTGGGTCTGGAACGGGTGGTTCTGCCAGCGCTGAGGCCGCGTCCGTGCCGCGCAGGATCGATGGATCCCGGCGTCGCTGGCTCGGCGTCGTGGATCGGATTCAAACGATCCACCGCTTTCACCTCGACGACGACGGAGTCCTCAACTACTTGTACCGCACCGTTAGAGCGGCGTCTGACGGGCAAACTGGGTGTTGCGCAACTTGAGTTCGTGGCAGAGGGCACTGCTGGTACACCGACTCCAGCAAACGCGGACTGTCCGCGGACCGCCCGCGCCGGGTCCGCACGGTCTTGATTCGGCTTCGTTGATTCCAGGCTGCCCGAGCGGCACACTCGACGATCAGATGTGGCGCCATCCGCTTCTCGCGTCCTGGCTTTGTTGGCATTCGTCGTTATCGCCCCTGAGGGTCCCGCAATGGCCCAGCATGAGACCCGGGCTTGGAAAGAGATGAAGCCTTGCAAGAGCGGAGGACATGTCTATTTCGCGGGTCAGATCTGGGTGAGCAACGACCTCTCCTTTGCTGCCTCCACCGGCGTGGTCGCGGGCGACCTCCCGACCCGCCTCACGATGATCCTGAGCACGCTGATCGTCGCATACTACGGCAACGCGGTTCCCTTCGCCGGCTGGACCTTCGTCATCGCCGGGCTGGTCTCCGCCGCCGCGTGGACCGTCGCCCCGATCGACCTCGCGACGCCGCTCTCCATCGGGATGATCGGAGGCGCCGTGCTCCTGGTTTTTGGGCAGTGCCTCCTGTCGCGGTCGAGCGGCGCTCCCGGCGGACGTCGAGAAGCGCGGGAGTTGAGCTCAGGCGTCAACCCATCGAACGAGCCCGAAGCCTTGCCGATGCACTCGTCGCAGATGCACTACGGATGAGCGATCGAGGCTTCAACGTTCCCGAGTGCACGCTGGGAGGCGGCCGGGCGACCCTCAGGCCGCCCCGACGCTAGTTTCTCCGTCGGTGCCCCGACAGAACGACCTTTCTTCGTCGTGAGAACGATGAAGTCGTAGATCGCCAGGAGATCCTGCGGTGCATGCCCGAGGCGCCTGAGGTCCCGCTCGACGGCCACCGCCATCCCGAGCGCCTCCTCATACGTGCGACCGAGCGGCTGGTTGTTGAGCTTCAGCCGCGGCGCCGTCGACTTGGCTTGCCGCCGGAACGGCACCGGCCGCACCACGATGTGCTGATCCGGGTGGACGAGCGCCAGCGGCGCGGTCACCAGCGGCCAGGTCGGCTTCACCCCGGCCTCGCGGAGCTCCCCGACGAACGCGTTGAACCGCGTCGCCAGCTCCCCCGTACCATGGAGCAGCTCGTACAGCTTCCTGACGAGGTGGCCCTGGCTCGTCGGCCTGACCTTCTCCAGCGCCCGCACCTCCTTGCCCACCAGGTCCGTACCGCGCATGACCTCGACGAACCCCAGCCACAACGTCCCGGCCAGCCCCTCCTCGATCAAGCGCTCCATCCGCTCGCGCGACAGCACCTGCCGCGCCTGTCCGATCGCGGGCTCACGTAGCTTCTTCGTCCTCCGCTTGGCGTCGACGCCCCGAACCTGACCCAGCCACTTCGGATCCCGGAACTTCTTCGGGTACGTCTCCGCGAAGACCGCGACCTGCCCCTCGATGGTCACCCGCTCCGTACCGTCCGCATCGACCGCCAGCACCTGCGAGACGCCCAGCTTCCGGGTCAGCTCGTCGAACCGACCCCCGGCATCCGCCGGCCGATCGACCTCCTCCATCAACCGATCCGCATACCCGTTCGCGATCGTCCTCAGCCGTCCGTCTTCGAACTGGAACTGAAGGCCGCTGCTCGACGTCCCGGTACGGATGGCAAGGCCCCACGCCGGACGTTTGGTGTGGCGAAAGAAGGTCGGTTCGATGCGATTCAAGAGCATCTCCTTTCAAGAGCTAGATTTTTGGGAAGGATGTGTTCAGCCCACGGGGCTCACGGCCGGAAGCGTTAGGTCTCTGGTCTCGTGGCGAACAACGTCTCTTGATACTAGCAGTTAACGTGCCAAGTGTCAAGCCGTGTCAACTCAAGTTGCAGAACCTGGTGCAAGGTAAGTTGCAAAGTGGTGCGGTAGCGAGTGCCCAAGATCGCGCAGGCAGCCCGGGACGGAGACATCGCGCCCTGGCAGACCGAAGCAGTCGCCGGTGTGGGCGATGGCCTTCTGTACTCATCGAACTGACACGTGCGAATCTCCACGTGTGGACGCCCGCACGGATCAGATCTTTCGCTTCCCGAGCGCAGTGACGCGCGACCCTGCCGTCGACGCCTGGTTTGAGGCCCACTCGGGTGACCTCGGCGCCATCGCCCGACGTTGGTTCGACGTCATGCGGCGTTGTGGTGACGACCTGCGTGAGCTGCTCCACGACGGTCACCCGACCGCGTGCGTCGGGAACGCCGCCTTCGCGTACGTGAACGCGTTCACGGCCCACGTCAACGTCGGGTTCTTTCGTGGTGCCGAGCTCGAAGATCCCACCGGTTTGTTGGAAGGCACCGGCAAGTACATGCGGCACGTCAAGCTCAGACCCGGAGAGGATGTCGATGCGGCGTCTATCACCCGCCTCATTCAGGCGGCCTATGCCGACATGCAGCGACGTTCGCGGGCGCCAGAAACGACTTGATCGTCGAGCGCCGACCGAGGTCCCGACCATGTGAGCGGTGCTCCCGCGGCGAGTTCGGTAGGAGCGCCTGCTCGAGGGCGTCCGATTGCCGGACTCCCGCTGAGTGCGAAGCCAGTCTTTGCTGCAATCCTGCGGGCGAGGTGTGCACGGTCGATGGAGAGATCGTCGTTGCCGTTGGATCCGCTGAATCGATCCTCCGCGCGATCTCGACCCGTTATCCGACCGGGTCTTGATCCTCGACCTGCCCTCGAAGCATTCGCCTATACACCGGCGACGGGCAATGCAAACAGAGGTCGCCAGGGCTCCGATACTGGACGTAGGATTTGAGAGATGCGTCATGCGGTGCCCGTCTTTTCGCTTTTCGTCCTCGCGTCGTGGGCGTGCGGGCGCGATGACGACGCTGGGGCGTCGCCAATCTCGTCCGGGCTCGTGGTCGGCGTCCCTGCGATTGAGCTCGACGGCCAGTACGCAGTTCCCGCCGAGACCAGCGCCAGGGGAGAAGCCGCGCTCGCCCGTCGGTGACAGCTCCCGGGTGCAGAGCCCGACGATCACGGAGAGCTCCGGCGCCTCCCGCGGAAGAAGGTCGAGGAAGCGCTCGAGGTCGTGCGGGGGGCTCATCCTGCCTCGGGGCGTCGCGCCCGCTCAGGATGCACCGGCGCGGGCCCGCGCGCATCATTCGATCGGCAGGCCGGCCAGCCGGCGGAGCAGGCCCTCGACCTCGTCCGGGTCGGCCACGTGGTAGTCCGCCAGCGAAGTCGTCGTCCCGTCGCCCACGTGGACGCCCGCGCCGTCCCCTGCAAGCGCGGCAAATGCATCCTCATCGGTCTCGTCGTCGCCGAGGTAGACGACGAAGGGCTCCTCCGGTCCAGGCGCCCGCAGGACGTCCACGAGCCAGCGCAGCGCGCGGCCCTTGTCCCACTCGACCGCGGGCTCGAGCTCCAACACCTTCTTGCCCCTCCGCTCGCGCAGGCCGGTCTTGTCTCGGATGGCGCTCACCGCGCGAGCGACCTCGGCCACCACGGCTTCACTCTCCGCCTGGCGATAGTGCGCTGCGACGGAGTAGCGCTTGCGCTCGATGACGACACCCGCGAGTCGTCCCACCCGCCGTTCGAGCTCCCGCCCGGCGCTCGCCACCTCCTCGAGCGCTTCGTCGGCCTCGGGCAGCGTCCGGTGCCGGCCCCTCCCGGCCGTGTCGAAGCCGTGATTGCCGGCGTAGAAGAGGCCGCTGAGACCGACCCGAGCCGCGACGTCCTCGCGGTCGCGTCCACTGATGATCCCGACCGGCCAGCGCAAGGCGAGCGCCTCGAGCGCCGAGCGCATGTCCGGCGACATCCACGCGTCCCCAGGATGTGCGACGATCGGCGCCAGCGTGCCGTCGTAGTCGAGGAAGATCGCGAGCGGGCGGCGTCCTCGCCGCGAGGACAGCTCCTCCAGTCGATCCAGCGCATTCGGGAGGCGGCGCAAGAAGCGGACCCGGTTCACGTCGGTCGTCACCACATGGGCGCCGGCATCCGAGAGGTCTCGGGCGTGGGGCCCGCGCGCGACACCCACCACCAACCCGAAGCCGTCGCGTCGCCCCGCCCGAACTCCGGTGGTGGAGTCCTCCAGGATCACCGCGTCGGCGGGCTCGACGCCGAGCCGGCGGGCCGCCTCGAGCATGATCTCCGACTTTCCCGTGAGCTTCAGCTCGCCGGCGAGCTGCCCGTCGACGATCGTGTCGAAGCGCTCTTCCAGGCCGACCGATCGCAACACATGACGGCAGTTGCGGCTCGACGAGACGGCGGCGACCTCGAGCCCTCCGCGCCGCCAGCGCTCCACCGCCGCGACGGCGTCCCGGAAGACCTCGGCCCCCTCGCTCTGCAGCAGCTCGAGAAAGAAGGCGTTCTTGCGGTTTCCCAGCCCACAGATGGTCGGCTCCTCGGGGCCGTCGTCGGGCTGTCCTCGCGGAAGATCGAGGCTGCGCGAGGCCAAGAAGTCTGCGACGCCGACATAGCGCGGCTTGCCGTCGACGTACGCCCGATAGTCCGCGCTCGAGAAGGGCCGTTGCCCCGGGTACCGCCGCAGAAGCTCGTCGAACGTGCGCTTCCACGCGCGCTCGTGGAGCGTGGCCGTGCGCGTGAGGACGCCGTCCATGTCGGAGATGACCGCTTCGAAGGGATGATCACGCTTCATTGGGATCCTTCAGCCTGAAGCTCAGCTCCTGGCCCTGGGCCATCTCGTACACCTCACCGTTGAAGCCGATGCACGCCGGGCCCGACCAGCCGCTCTCGAAGGCGACATGCATCGTGTCGTGGGTGATGTTTAGACCGAGCCAGTGTCCGCGATAACGCACCGTGAGCTTCAGCCCCGCGAGGCCCTGAGGAAGCCGCGGGTTGAGCCAGAGCACCTGGTGGCGCATCTCGATGCCCGTGTAACAGCGCTGGATCAGATCCACGGTTCCGCCCATGGCTCCCAGGTGGATGCCTTCGGGCGTGGTGCCGCCCTGGACGTCGTCGATGTCGCTCGCGAGGGCCTCGCGGAACAGGTGAAAAGAGCGCTTGCGATCGGACCGGGCCAGCACCCAGGCGTGGACGATCTGGCTCAGGGTCGAGCCGTGCGAGGTCCGCCCGAGGTAGTACTGCACGTTGTCCGGGATCTGACGCGGATCGAAGTCGTAGCCCAGCCTCTCGAAGATCTCGCGCAGCTCCTCGGCCGAGAAGAGGAAGACCAGCATGAGGACGTCCGCTTGCTTGGCCGCCTGGTAGCGATTCGGGTCGTCGCCCTCTGCCTCGAGGATCCGATCGACGCGCTGGATGTCGCCGTAGCTCCGTCTCAGCCGCTCCCAGTCCAGCTCTTCGAGCGCATCCCAGCCCTCGAATTGACTGATGATGCCTCCCGGTTGGAACGGTACGAACATCCTCCGGCTCATCTCGTCCCAGCGCTTCCGGTCAGCTTCCGAGATTTGCAGGGTCGCGAGCAGCTCGTCGCGGCGATCCTCTGAGAGCAGATCGAGCGCCACGCCGGCGGTCTGGAGCGTCCAGACCGCCATCACGTTCGTGTACGCGTTGTTGTCGATCCCTCGGGCGTCGCTTCCGGGATATCGCGTGTGGAACTCGTCCGGCCCGACGACGCCTCGGATGACGTAGCGCTCGCGGTCAGGATCGAACGTCGCGATGCTGTCCCAGAACCGCGCGATCTCGAGCAGCATCTCGGCGCCGTAGAAGGACAGGAACTCCATGTCGTCGGTGGCCTGGAAGTACTGCCACGCGTTGTAGGCGATGGCCGCGTTCACATGGCGCTGCCGGTGGGTGTCGTCCGGGATCCAGCGCTTGGACTTCGGGTTGAGGTGGAGAATCTGGCTCTCCTCTCGACCGTCGCTCCCGCTCTGCCAGGGGAACATGGCCCCGCGGTAGCCGGCCTGTTTGGCGGCGTTCCGGGCCTCGTCGAGCCGATGGTAGCGGTACAGGAGCAGCGATCGCGTCAGCTCCGGGATGCGCAGGTTCAGGAAGGGAAAGATGAAGAGCTCGTCCCAGAAAATGTGGCCGCGGTAGGCCTCACCATGGAGACCGCGCGCCGGGATACCGACATCGCGACCGATCGTGTTCATCGACGCGGTCTGAAGGATGTGGAACAGATGCAACCGCAAGACCAGCTGCGCGTAGGGATCCTCTTGTCCCACGAGCTCGACATCGGCGCGGTGCCACAACCTTCCCCAGGCGAGCCGCTGGCGTCCGAGCAGCTCGGAAAAGTCCGGGATGCGAGTGATCTGCTTGCACGCCTCGAGGCAAGGTTCGCTGATCGCGAGGTCGCGCGAGCTGTACAGCGCCAGCACCTTCTCGACGCGGAGGGCTTGCATGCGCTCGCAGTGCACCGTCACCGTCTGTCCGATCCATCTCTCTCGCGCCTCGGTGCGCCGTGCACCCGTGACCCGCTGTCCCGCCAGCGTCACGCGGCTGCGCACGGCCTGCCCCATGGCGAGGTGTGATTGGCGCGTCCGCGACGAGAGAAAGATCGCGTCCTCCGCGGGGCTCCCGCAGTCGAGGATCTCCAGGTGGTCGCCGGCGAGCTCGCGATAACGAGCGACACCGCAGTTGTGGACTCGGCCGTCGATCGCGGAGCAGATCTCGATTGTACCGGACCAGTTGAGCGGCGTGAGCACCCACTCGATGGCGGCGACGTGCTCGTTCTCCATGTGGACCAGTCGCCGGCTTGCGAGCTCGAGCTCTCGGCCCGACCGATCTCGAAGATGGACTCGCCTCGAGAGAACGCCGTCGCGAAGCTGCAGCCGCTGCTCGTAGGCGAGGATGATCGCTCCCTCCGAGCCGAACCACTCGCCCCCCTCGCAGCGAAACGTGATCGGTAGCCAGTTTGGCCAGTTCACCAGGTCCTCGTTCTCGATGATCCTTCCCTCGATCTCGCTCTCGAGTCGGTCGTAGCCACCCGCGAGGTACGTGCCCGGATAGTGAGGCCCACCCGCGCTCGCCTCCTCGGCGGCACCTCGGGTCGCGAAGTGCCCGTTGCCCAGCGTCGTCAGGGTCTCTCGGAGCGGTTGCGCCGCCGGATCCCAGCCGACGTAGCATAGCTCCCACTCGCTGATCCGGCGCGCGTCGCTCATGAGCCGGCGACCTCCAGAGGGCGCGGTCGGGCTGCCAGCCGCGGGCGCAGCACTCGAAAGGCCAGTACGCGCACACCGCTCAACACGAACATCCAGACGATCGCGTAGCCCCAGATCCCGAGGGCCATCCACCAGGGGATGGGCGACACGAGCCATCCGAAGATCGCGACGAGCGTGCCCAAGAGCTGCGTGCCCTCCAGGGCCACGAGGAGCGTCCAGCTCGGCCAGGGGCGGCGCCAGAACCAATCGCGAACACGCGTGACGTAGATGGTCATGTGCCCGGCCACCAGGAGCTTGAGGAAGACCACAGTTTGGAGCTCCTCGAGCGGAAGCCGCAGGATCGAGCCTGCAAACCAGAAGAGCAGGGAGGACGCCAGCACGCCGGTCAGGCCGAGTAGAGAGGCATCGGCGAGCACCCAGCGCATGTTCCACCGGACCGGCTGCGGCGATGTCCGCGTGTTGTCCGTGGCGATGGTCATGATGGGGATGTCGTTGAGGATCGCCAACAGCGCGACCATGATCGCCGAGACCGGATAGATGCCGAGGAATGCGATCGTCCCCGCGATGAAGAGCACCATCCTCATCGTCTCCGCGATGCGGAAGGTGGCGTAGCTCAGCATGCGCTCGAAGATCCGTCTTGCCTCTTCGATCGCTCCGATGATCACGCCCAACCCGGGCCGCGTGAGGACGATGTCGGACGCTGCCCGCGCCGCGTCCGTCGCCGACGAGACCGCGAACCCGACGTCCGCCTTCTTGAGGGCTGGAGCATCGTTCACGCCGTCGCCCGTCATGGCGACGATGCGTCCCGTACCTTGAAAGCGCTCGACGATGTGGAACTTGTCCTCCGGCGTGACCTCCGCGAAGCCGTCCGCCAACATCGCTCGCTCGACCCGCTGTGGGTCGTCCGAGTCGAGCCAGTCGGCCTCGACGATGTCGTCGCCGAGCCCGACCTGAGCGGCGACCTGGCGCGCGATGGCCTCATGGTCCCCGGTCACCATTCGGACGTCGACGTTGCGGGCCCGGGCCTCTGCGATCACACGTGCCGACTCCTCCCGCGGCGGGTCGAGGAGCGAGAGCAGCCCCAGGAAGCGCCACTCGACGCCGTCGCGGCGCGCGACCCCAAGAGCCCTGAAGCCGGCGGCGGCGAGCGACTCGACCTCCTGGGAGACTCGGTCTCGCAGTCGTTGATCGGGCCGGCACAACGCCAGCACCACCTGCGGAGCGCCCTTGGCTACCCGGAAGGTGTCGCGGCCGTGCACGACCTCGGACTCGGCCAGCTTCCGGGTGGAGTCGAAGGATTGAAACTTCCGGATCTCGAAACGGTCGAGTCGGTGGGCGTCGACCGCTGACAGGATCGCTGCGTCGATCGCGTCGCGCTCCTCGCTCCGATCCGCGGTCAGCGCCGCCGCCACCAGCAGCTCGCCCTGGTCCTTCGCCTCGATGATGACCGGCGCTTGCAGCTCGATCTCGTTGATCGTCAGCGTGCCCGTCTTGTCGGAGAACAGGATCTCGACCCCGGCGAGCTCTTCCATGGCCGCGAGCCGCGAGACGATCGCCTTCTGCGCGGCCAGTCTCCGCGCGCCCACGGCCATCGTCACCGAGAGGACTGCAGGCAATGCCACCGGGATCCCCGCCACCGTGAGGATGAGGGCGAAGAGGAGGACGTCCATCCAGCCGGCGGCCCGCACCAGCTCGATCGAGACGACGGCGAGCACGAGGACCGCGGTCGCCGCCATCAGGAAGTATCCGATCCGGAGCACGGCCTTCTGGAAGTGGGAGCGGTCCTGCACGCCCGCTACCAGCTCGACGGTCCGCCCGAAGCGCGTCGAACGACCGGTGCCGATCACCAGAGCCCTCGCCTCACCGCGCTTGACGGCCGTTCCGGTGTAGACGCTCGTCCCGGCGCTCTTGTCGACCGGGAGCGACTCGCCGGTGAGGGCGGACTCATCGACCGAGAGCGCCTCGCCGAGCAGCTTTCCGTCCGCAGGCACGACATCCCCACGCCTCAGGACGATCACGTCTCCTGGGACGAGTGTCCGCGCATCGATCGTCTCCCGGAGGCCGTCGCGCAGCACGCGCGCCCTCGGAGCGAGCGTCTCCTTGAGGGCGTCGATCGCCTCGGCCGCACGGCTTTCGTGCCACCAGCCCACGCCTCCGTTGATCAGGAGCATTCCGAAGACGACAGCGAGCTCGTCCCAGCGCCGTCCGATCCCGGAGAGCACACACGCTGCCTCCAGCATCCACGGGATGGGGCCCCAGAAGTACGAGAGGAACCTGACAAGCGGGCTCTTCTTCTCCTCCTCGATGGTATTGGCGCCGTACCTCTCGAGCCGTTGCCTCGCCTCATCCGTGCTGAGACCTCGCGCTGTGTCGGTGCGAAGCCGGACGAGTGCCTGATCGAGGCTCGTCTCTTCGAGCGCGGTCGAGGGCATGAGACCTCCCTGTCCTCATGCAAGCTCATGCAAGAAGATGGCCTGGGTCGGAGCGCGATCTCTGCGCTGGAGGGGGCGCGTTCAGGTGCCTCCGCGGATCACGTCGATGCAGAGCGAGATCTGCTGGGGCGTCTTCACGTCCGGAACGCGGACGGCGATCCGATGCCAGGCGTCGCTCCGCGCCTCGACCTCGATCGTGCGGCCGGACGCGAGGGCGCCCTCGAGGAGGACCGCGCCGAACTGGGGTCGCGACGCACCCGCGGGATCGTCCGCGTCCCAGGCCATCCCGCGGTGCGCTTGGATCAGGATCGAGGTGCCGTCGGGGCGCCGGCGGCGACGAGCTCGAGCCTGTCGCCGCGTGCGAGCGCCGCGTAGTAGCGGAGCTCGCAGACCCCGCGGTCGCAGAGCTCCGGCTCGAGCGTGCCGACGATCGACGTCGGGCCCGAGGTGCAGCGGGTGCCGGCGGCCCAGGGACGGGCGTCGGGGTAGAGGTAGCCGGATCTGCGGACGAGGCGGTGCTCGATGACGAACGGCTCGGGCGTCGCGCGGTAGAGCGGATAGCTGGGCGGCCAGTCGGAGAGCTCGGGCGTGCGGTCGACGATCGTCTGGCGGAACGCCAGGAGGAACAGAGGGGAGACCAGGGAGATACCGAGGACGTACCAGAGGACGAATCTCCCCACCCGAGCGCGCTCGCGGCGGTATGCGTCGCGCGCCGAGGCGGTCTCGAGGAGGAGGCGCTTCGTCTCCGCCGCCAGCTCCTTCACCCACGGGGTCGGAACGATCAGCAGGTTGTCGGCGCCGCAGTACGCGCAGGCGACCCCGATGCGCTCCTGTTCGGCGAAGAGCGGGGCGCCGCAGAGGCGGCACTCGGCAGCGCCGCCCTCGAGCCGAGGAGGTCGCGCGGCCAGGGCCTGCTGGAGACCGCCCCGCGAGATCGCGCGGCGCTGACCGAGGACGCCGAGGATCGCCCCGACGTACGCGAACACGAAGCCGACGGCCACGGCGTTCCAGTTCGACTGCCCGGCGAGCCAGGTGTCGAAGTAGTTCGCGGGGCCCACCACCGAGGCGGCCCAGGTCACGACCAGCTCCGCGAAGACGGCGGCGATGAACATCGCGGGGAACACACCGAGCGCCAGCGACAGCGGGTTGAACCAGCCCCACAGCACGCGCAGGATCCATGCGGGCTGCCGGGCCAGACGGCCGTAGAGCGCCTGCGCCGGCACGTCCGCTTCGGCGCGCCGCACGCTCTCGTCCCGCAGCGTGCGATACGCGATCGGGATCTCGACCTGCGCGCTGCAGTGACCACACGCGACGCGCTCACCCGGCCCGAGCGGGACCGGTGCACCGCATTCTCGACACGTCAGGGGCTCGAGCCGCGGGACCCCACCTCGCTGAGGCACGGGCCGAACGTATCACCGCAGGGTCGCGCCGTCGCGGAGTCAGCGCGCTCGCGCGGCGGGGCAGGTCCCGTCGGGCGACCAGAGCTCGCTTCCGACGCAGTGATGGCAGAAGAACACGCCGTCGGGATCGTACTTCTTCTTGATCTCGAGGAGCCTGGGATAGCTCGCACCCCAGAAGGCACTCTGCCAGTCGGGCTCGAAGTAATCGGTCTCGTTCACGTACGAGCCCGCGCCCGGGGTGGCGTCGCGGATCGCCTTCATCCCGGCTGCGACCCTCGTCTTCTCGGCGGCGCCGGCGACGGCGTCGGGTGCATGGCCGGCGACACCGGGAAAGGCGGCGCGCGCGTTCGCAGCCATGATCACCAGCGCGGCGGCGTCGAAGACCGCCGGGTTCATCGACGTCTCCTTGCTGCGGGCGAGCGCGTCGGGCGCGGCGCCGGCGAGCCCCTTGTTGAAGTGGAGGGCTACCGGCCAGCTTCGCGACGCCCGGAGGAGCAGGCGGGCGAGCTCGGGCGCGGCCTCCTCATCGAAGAGATCGAGCGGGAGCCACCGCGACTGGTAGGCGTACCAGTAGGCGGAGACCTCCTCCTGGTTGGTCGCCCAGAAGAAGAGGTGCTGCGAGGCGTCGGTCGTGCGGGCGCGGACGATGGCGCTCGGCAGGCTCCGCTCCAGGAAGTCGACGTCCCACAGGCGGCCAGCCGGGATCGCGACGAAGTCGACCTTCGCCTCGAGCTGCGCCGGCCGCGCTGCCACCCAGTCGAGGAACGGCCTCCAGGTGTCGCGGGCCTCCTGCTCGCTCAGCCCCTCGAAGAGCATCGACACGTTCAGAGAGTTGTCGGGCCGCACCGTGATCTGCTCACCCCAATGCTCCTCGCTCAGACGCGCGCGATAGAAGCGGACGAACGCCTCGAGGAGGGTCGCGAACGCCTCGTCCGTCTTCGCGGTGATCGTGCCACCGACCGCGCCGAACGTCTCCGGGAGCGGGTGGGTCATCAGCGTCACCCGCGAGACCACGCCGAACGTACCGCCGCCGCCGCCGCGCAGCGCCCAGAAGAGATCCGAGTGCTGACAACGGTTCGCGATCACGATCCGTCCGTCGGCGGTGACGACCTCCATCTCGAGCGCGTTCGCGGCGCCGGTCCCGAACTTCTTCGAAAAGCTCCCAAAACCTCCGCCCTGCAGGAACCCGCCCGCCGCGCCCACCGAGGTGCACCCGCCGCCCTGGACGTAGCGCCCGTGCTTCACGGCGACCGCCTCGTAGACCTCGCCCCAGCGCGCGCCTGCCTGGACCGAGACCGCGGGCACGCCGGCCTCCGTCCCGGGGCAACCGGCCGGAACGAACGCATCGTCGATCGCGATCGATCGCATCCGGTGCGTCCAGACGAGGAGCGAGCCCGGTGCGCTGGAGCGACCGAGATAGTCGTGCCCCGCGCCCTTGACGACGAGCCGAAGGTGATGCTGGTGCGCGAACGCGACGGCGGCGGCGATGTCGGAGACGTTCTCGGCGGCGACCGCGTATGCGCTCGGCGCGCTGGTCCACGCGCCCAGCCAGCCCGTCGACTCGGTGGCGCCGGCCTGCTCCTGGATCGAGAAGGGATTCCTCGAGCGTGCCGAGGGCGGCGAGACAACCTGGGCCGGCGGCGTCGGTCCGGCAGTCGGCCGTCGGTGAGGCCGGCTGCTCCAGCTTGCCGGTCAGGTGCGCGGCGAGCGCCTGCCAGGCCACGGGCTCGGGCCAGCAGGGCGCCTCGGGCGCGCAACGGCAGGCGGGCCTCGCGTTCGCGGCGGACGGGGCGGCCGACGGGGTTCGACATGCGGCGCCGAGGAGAGCACTCGCGAAGAACACGGTCAGGCGCATCGGCGCGCCGTACACCTCGGCGCCGGCTCCGGGCAAGTTGCGCGTCCGCTAGTC
>CAWDML010000011.1:0-76673 GCA_963803435.1 uncultured delta proteobacterium
TTGGTGGCATCGGCCCCGGGATTCCTTGATCGACGCTGCTAACCCCAGTGTTTCGTGAACGTTTCTAAGGTTGGGTGAGCGACCGAAGAATCCGGGGGGGCACGCCCCTTCAGCTCGCCTGCCTACTACTGCCGGACGCTGGCAGCGTCCGCCACGGACCTTCACCGCACATACAAAAACTCATTTGAGTTTAACAACACCCTGCAGAGACTAAATGCATCAGTTTGCTTGATGAATTCAACGCCTGCCGCTGTTTCAGCAAGGCTGGATCGCGAGCGTAAACCAACTCGTAAATCCGTTGGACCAGTTTCTCTGGTGATGGTTGAGGTCCCGCGAGTTTTGTCGCTCGTTCCGCCAATGCCCGAGACTGGTCGAAAACAAACGGGTTATTCATCAGTGACAGGGCCTCCAACGCGGTCGTACTTTGGCCGCGCCGCGGGTTGTACCGAGGGATCGGACAGTCGAAGACGCTCATCAGCGGCTCCTGGAACGTGCGGATGTTGAACATGTACACGCCGCGCCGCCACGTTCCGGTCCCGGCTTTTCCGAGGAGATAGTCCGGCACATTCCCGTCGCGGTAGTTAAACATGCGGTAGTCGGGCCCCCCATCGTGAGGTCAAGCTGGCCACTGGTTGGAGGAACTGGTCGGCAATCCTTCGGCATTGATCCGTTGCGGATTCATTCTCCACAAGAGCCGATTCGTCCATCCTTTCGCGGCCCGGCGGGACGCGATTGTGAGGACTGGCGATAGACCTCTGAGAGCATCATCAGCTTATGCAGCCGCTTCAGCTTCCACCCCTGGTCCATGAAATCTGTGGCTAGCCAATCGAGTAATTGGGGGTGTGACGGACGGTCTCCGTTGAAACCCAGATCGCTCCGGTGTATTCAACAATTCCCTGACCAAAGTGATACTGCCACACACGATTCACGATAACTCGGGCGGTCAGGGGGTTACGAGTATCAACGATCCATTCGGCGAGACGAACGTCACGAGCGGGCCCTGAATCCTGATCTTTCTGCAGCGAGTTCGCCGTCGAGAGCCGTCACGGCCAGAGAGCTCGAGGGGTCACAGGATCCTGCCGGTCACGGACATTTCCCCGACGCAGAATGAACGCAGGCTGAATTGCTCCGTCACTCGCCGAATAGCTGACAGGCAGCGGCGGGATCGCCCTCAGATCGGCCTCGGCGGCCGGTAGATCTTTCACCAGCCTGTCATAAGCAGACCGTGCATGGCTGTTAAACGGGCGACATTGTTCATTCGAAACCTCCGATGCAGGGTTAACACCACCTTGAAATGGCCGCCGTCGCTCGGAACCGCTGACCATCGTCCAAGCCTGACCATCTCCGGAAACAGCCACCGCATAATTCGTCGCAAGCCGGTCCTGAAATGCACCTTACGATTCCGCCCCCGGACAATGCGAGACTTCCACGGGCCGTGGGAATTCAATCTGTGCCCAGCCTTTGCCCAGGTTCATTGCTGATCCAACTCGCCAATTCGCCTGGCTGCCCCATCATTTAAGTGGCGAATCTGATGAATGGGATAGCCAGGTAGCAGCGATGATGCCCGCTTTCGCCCCGGCATGGTCGGCGAGATTCAGCTTGGGGCTGGCGCCATAGACTTCCAGTTCGTCAACACAGGGTTCGGGCACCCGTCGTGGCCTTGATTTCAAAACGCAAAAAGCGGGCCACAACCGGAGCGAATGTTTTCATTTCGTGCAAAATTGACCGGAGGCAATTTGTCCGTTTGTGGAGCTTTTGATCGTTCTTGTCGCCAGTTCCGCGATGAGCGTCTCGCGTATTGGATCGAGGAGCTCCGCCATCGCGGATTTTGCGGCGTCGATGCGTTTCTGTGCAACCTGACTGGCGGCAGCGTAGCGGGTTTTGTCTGCAGGCTGGGCGACAACATTGTCGTTGCGGTCGAGCCCGCTGAAGATGCTGGTAAAGCTGAATAATCTCGTGTCGGAATGGGATCAAACTTGTGATCATGGCACGGCGGGCCACAGACCGATGGTCAGGCCGAGAATGTCGTGCCAGTGGCCACGACTATCGTCCAGCTCATCCTGACGTGTCATCATCCGTTCGAGTTCGCTGATCGTCCCCACATCATTCTTGGGGCCCGCCACAAGAAAGCCGGTCGCAATGGTCAAAGCTTGGGGATCATTCGGTCGCAGGGCAGATTCCCCCGCGTAGTTGCTCGCGGACAAATTCGTTGTAGGGCAGATCGGCATCGAGGGCCAAAATCACATAATCGCGATACCGCCAGAAATTCGTTCGCAGGCGATCACGCTCGAACCCGTTGCTCTCGGCAAAGCGGACAATATCCAGCCAATGGCGGCCCCAACGCTCGCCATAGCGGGGGCTGTCGAGCAGCCGTTCAACCAGTTTTTCATAGGCATCGGGCGAGTTTCCAGCGACGAAAGGCTCGAACCTCTTCATAAGTTGGCGGCAACCCGTGAAGATCATAAGTCGCCCGCCAGAATGTACGTGGGGCGGTCCGCTGTTTGGTTCGGAGAGCACAATCCGGCTTCTTGTAACCGAGCCAAAATGAATCCATCGATCGGACGACGTTGCGCGACAGTGCTGTGAAAATCGGGCACATCCGGGCGTGCCACGGCTTGCAGTGACCACCAGTCGCTACCCGCCACGGCGCTCAGTTGCCAAACGTATACAGATCGAGAGTTCGCTCGGGGGAAAACGCACCCCGTTCAATCCAGGTTTTCACGACCGCGATTTCGGCGGCTTTGAGAGGCTTCTTCGGCGGCATGTATTCGTTCGAGACATGCTCATACAACAGGCTGTCGTCTGGTTTTCCCGGGACAATAACGGCACCCGTATCACCACCCTTCAACATCGATCTCCGCGTCCGGAGATCCAGCCCGCCGCGCGCTTCGGCTGGCGGCACTCCAGGCAGCGCGCACCAACAGCGGCTCCATTTCTGCCGGAAGAATTCCTCGTTCGACTGATCCGCCGCGGACACCGAGAACGGGCTAAGCAACAGCAACAGGACAGTCAATCGTCCAAAAACACATGAATACATCCCTCGGGCAAAATTGCGATGGTGACAGGGGGAACGTATTGGATTGATAACAAGTGCCATCCGTCCCACCAGAAGTCATCGGTCGGCATGGGACATATGACTAAGTACAGACCAACTCCCATCTTACGACGAATCCGGAGTGTATAGAAGTGGCTGCGAGAACGTTGGCACAATTCCCGTGCATGACTAGCAGTCTTATTTTTTTAAATCGATTGAGAAAAAGTTCTCGCCCGATTCGCCGACGGTTTCCGTCAGTCCGCTATCTTTGACAAAGCGTACTTCTCCGGAATCAGGGATTTTGGGGTGACGTACGGTTTTCTGATGATAGGTCCCGCTTTTCAACAACGATCCGGCAGGGGCCAGGAACCACCCCATCCTTATCCTTCACCGTCGTTAGATCAAAACTGCCTTCTTTATCAGTCGTTCCTGATGCCTGCGGACCGGATTCCGGATAAACTTGATATAGGCCCCTACCAGTGGCTCCCCATTAAACGTGAGCACACCGGAAGCTGGCACGGGTTGCATCTCTCCCGATCCACCCAACAGCCGGGTAAAGACCACCGATCCGATGATGAGACAAGTCGCACGTTGAAACATCACTGTGCGAGCTGCAGTTCGAATCGACCAACCGACAATGAACAGGACGACGGTTACCGATTTATTAGAAGTCACGATCACCTGCCCGTCGCGTCGATCTCCCAGCTTTTGCAATGAGGTGTAGTCCATGTTTTGACTCAAGAACCTGACGAGCCATCAGCTAGCGTCACGTGGGGCCTCCGACATGCCTGGATTTGAAGGCTTGCGCAGCTCCCCATTCGGTTTCGGTGTGGCAGGTTCCGCCATAGCCAGGTTCGCCGGAGCGAATCACCGTGTTAATTCCGCCGGTCGTTCCGACCCACAACGAATTTTGATGCATCCAGCCATTTTGCTGGTGTGTCGAACACTTCGGGCGTGTCTCACCCACCAGGATCGTGTTATTGTGCCGTCGGTGATGTCACGAATGCGAGCTGCCCAAGAAAAATGGGCGAAGACGCCCGAGATCTGGCTCGGATCATCAGAATGCCTGACTCGCCGAACCTTATCTTGGAATTTACTGTGTTCCAACCTGTGTTACAGGCGGCGAAATTCTCAGCGCGATCAGTGCGCGTAGTTGGTGACTGCTCGCGGACTGGGGGATGTGTTCTGACCACCGGTCAGAAGGCCGCTGACATCGTCGCTGGGGCAGAGCAGCGATGGCAATGAAATCTGGCAGAGCAACTGCCCGCTGGCCGTCGTCTGGGCATCCAATTGCGTCCCAAATGAGAAGTTGATCGTGTTGTAAAGTGGTGCGCCTGGTCAAAGTAAGCGAATAACATGACCAGACAATTACCGCGGTTAAACGTCCATGACCCAGCGTAGAATCCCCCGGCGGGAACATCCCGCAGGTGTCATGATAGTTATGCATCGCAATCCCGAGTTGCTTGAGATTATTCTTGCACTGTGAACGGCGAGCGGCTTCGCGAGCCTGCTGGACGGCGGCAACAACAACGCAATCAGGACCGCGATAATCGCGATCACTACAAGCAGTTCAATGAGGGTAAAACCCCGACGGGGCGACCGAGAGACGTCATAAAGCACCTTTGCGAGCGTGAAAAGGAACTCAGGCTAATGAGGTAAACATTTACGTCAAAAGAAAATCCTGGTTATGAAATCAATGGTCGGCCCGAATTGATTCCACCCAACTGCCATGTCGGCAATACGATAATGCAATCGTATTTTATGCATTGTCAGATGAATCAATATTACAGTCCAATAGGGGGAAATCAATGTGATACTTGTGCTGCCGGAGGCATAAAGAGAGCTGCCGCAGCGACAACTTGAGCTGATGATCCGCGTGCCATCAGCACCCGGATCCGACGCCATTGAGATATTCCAATCGTCCGAGTCCCGACGGCAACCGGTTTGCTGGCACCAGTTGTTGCCAGATGTCAACCGCCATTCGCGACATTTCGCGTCACATTTCGGCTGAATAACGCTCGTGTCGAAAAACGGTTACGCTAAGGGCCGGCTTTTTCAGAACGATCCTCAATAAGGGGGATCTCATTTTCCGCTGGCTGATCTGTGCTATTTAGTTCGTTCCTGTTTTTGTTTTACTTTTTGCCACTGACGTTGGTGCTGTACTACTCTGCGCCACCGGCCTGGCGGCTGGGTGTGTTGACGGTGGTCAGTTATGTGTTTTACGGCTGGACGAATCCGCTGTACGTACCATTGATGTGGCTGTCGACGACGATTGATTACATCGCCGGCGCGATGATCTCTGCGGATGCCGGCAGGCAACCAAATCCCACACGTTTCGCCAGGTGCGGCACTGGTCATTTCCGTGACCTCGAATCTGGGGTTGCTGGGTTACTTCAAATACTTCAACTTCGGGGCCGACGCGTACCGTGCTTTGCTGTTGCAGCTCGGCTGGTCGCAGCCTGTGCCCGACGCACTTTGGCAGGTGATCCTGCCGCTGGGGATCAGTTTCTACACGTTTCAATCGCTTAGCTACACCATTGACATTTACCGGGGTGAGGCCCGGCCAGCCCGCAGTTTCCTGGATTTTGCATGTTACGTGTCCCTCTTTCCACAGTTGGTCGCCGGTTCCATTATTCGTTTCCAGGATCTCGCCGATCAACTTTCGATTCTTCTATCGCGGATACCTGGGAGAAGTTTTCCCGCGGTGTCCTGTTATTCCAGTTGGGGTTGGCGAAGAAAGTTGTCTTAGCGAACCCCTGCGGTCCGGTGGCCGAGGCGGCATTCAACGCGGGAACCCTGGGAATTTTTCAGGCCTGGTGGGACTCGGGCTATGCCTTCCCGAGATCTACTTCGATTTTAGCGGTTATTCCGATATGGCCATTGGGCTTGGGCTGATGTTCGGGTTCACCTTTCCCGAAAATTTTCGATCGCCCTATCGTTCGGCATCAGTCACAGAATTCTGGCGGCGTGGCGTATTACGCTCTCCACCTGGCTGCGCGAGTACCTTTACATCCCGCTGGGGGGCAATCGTCACGGTCGTGTCCGCACCTATTTCAATTTATTTCTTGTGATGTTGCTCGGCGGGCTGTGGCACGGTGCGGCCTGGAATTTCGTGATCTGGGGCGGTTATCACGGATTGTTGCTGGCTGGCGAACAAAAGTACCGCGAATTTCGGGGCAGCCACGCACCCTCCCGCCCACGGTTCATTGGGACGCATTGCCCGCGTGGCGTTCACGTTTTTGCTGTGGCGCTGGGCTGGGTCTTGTTTCGCGGGCACGACATGACTCATGCCGGCGCTGACTATGCAGCGTTGGCTGGCGTGGCTCCGCCACAGACCGGCAACGGCCCTCTTGTGGAGTCTGTTGTTTCAGCCGTACCATGTCTTATGCCTGTTGGCGGCTCGCCGTCATCTGGGGTTTCCCGACAGCTTGGAATTTCACCGAGCGGCAAACGGCGGGAAAAAGAAAATCTGTCTGGGATGTGCCCTGTTTCTGCTGAGCATCGTCCTGCTGGCGACGCAGCAGTACAATCCGTTTATCTACTTCTTGTTTTAGATTTGTTTTTGTCAAATGATCGATTCAGATTGAAATTGTGGATGACCTACTCCTCAAGGGGGCACGCTAGGCCAGCCTGGTGCACCCTTTCGGGGCGGATACCATACCGGACATCAGCTCTTAAAGATTATGTATGACTGGCAATCCATCCCGCTGCGGTTCCAATATCCCGAGCTATTTTTGCTCGGGATTCCGCTGGGATTTGTCTACTGGCGGTAGGGGGGCGGCCGGGGCGTGACCGGTTGGCTGCGAGCTGTCCAGCTGTTGCTGTTGCTCCTCGTCCTGACCGCTCCGGAATGGGACCTCGGAGGGCAGGGTATTAACGTGGTGGCGGTTGTCGGTCGTCCACGTCGATGACCGCCGAGTCTGAAACACGGATGTGAAGCTCTGGCGAATTTGCTGAAGGGACGCGGCGCTGGTGATCGAGTCGGCGTCGTCACATTCGGGCAAGAGCCTGCCGTGGAGTTGATGCTGTCGCGGACCGATGTCCTCGCGGGGGGCGGCTATACCAAGCAGATCCTGCCTGGACGGGAGTGACCTCGAGGCCGGCATCCAGACGGCGCTGAATCTGGTTGACCCATACCGCCCGTCGCGGATTCTGGTCCTGTCTGACGGTGAATCGAACGGTTCGCCCGTCACCACCGCGGCCCGGCGGGCTCAGGAAATGCACGTGCCGATTGACTATCGCGGCTTCGAGCGGCTGCGGACCGGTGATGTCGCGGTCGAAGCCGTACTGCTGCCGGAGATCGTTGCACCACGCGGACCCTTTCAGTTCTCCGCTGTCGTTTACGCTGACAAGGAGGCGGCGGACGGCAAAGTCACGGTCTCCCGCGAGGGCCGCACAATAGCCGGTCAGTCGCGGCACTTCCACATGGCTCCAATGAGATTATTGTCCCGCGATTTGCTGGAAAGCGGCGGTCTGCATTCTTACGAGGTCAAGCTGGAAGTGGTCGGCGATCCACTGCCGGAAAACAACCGCGGGGCGGGAGTCGTCCGTGTTGAGGCAGGAACCGCGGCTGCTGGTGCTCAATCAGGACGGTCAGGAAGACAACTGTGTTGCGCCTGGAAGATCGGCCAAGCTGCCAGTGGACGTGGCTCAAGCCTCAACTCATCCGCTGACACAGGATGCCTTGGAACGTTACCGTGCGGTGATCCGGAGAACACCGAACGCCCGTCACCGTCGAAGAGGGCACCAACGTCGTGGTCGGCACCGACGACGCCCGCATCCGCGCCGAGGCCCACCGGATCCTCGACGGCAAGGGCAAGACCGGGCGCGCCCCGGCGCTGTGGGATGGCAAGACGTCCGAGCGGATCGTCCGGGCCGTCCTCGACTTTCTGGCCAAGCGCTGAGCACCGGCGAATTCTTGTCACGGTCGCTCGGGGGCGGCGTTCTCTCCACCAAAGGAGAATCACATGACCTGCTTCCCAATCCGCACTGGTATGGCTGGCGCTCTCGACCGCGTGCGCGGGAGGCGCCGAGACCTGGGGCTCGGCCTCGTCCCAGCTTCGACCCTCACGCGCGCTCCGCAGACCTGCACCGCCGGCTTCACCCGCGCGCGCGAGTGCACCGACCAATACATCCCCGCGCTGGTGGCGCTCCGCGTTCGCCTCGACGTCCCTGCCGGAATCGCCGAGCAGGATCGGAAGCTCGGCCGTCCCGGGCTGGTGCAGGAGGCAATGGGAGAGTGGTCGAGCGATTCGACCGACGAGGCGATCGCGACCTCCTGCCAGAAGATGGCGGCGGCGCCCCGGGAGCGGGTCGGTGCGTACCTCGATGGGGCCGAGCGTTGTCTGACGATGAGCGGGTGTCAGGCCTACGTCGACTGCGTGATGCCGCTCCACGAGGCGACATTCAGCGCATCACGTTGAAGCAGAGGTCCCCGCTCGGAGGGCGCCCTGGTGCGGGGCGTTGTCAGGGCCCTCCGAACGCGCGAGCCTCTGGCCATGCGCGGTGGGCTCGTCGAAGTGATCGAAGCGCGGGGCCTCCTTCCCATGCACGATCCTCACCTCTTGTCGGCGACGGCCATCCTGGCGAGAGAGCCCGTCCAAGGTTCGTGGTGGTCCCACCCTCGCGCGAACGAGATGTATCGGGCGATGACGGAGGTCGAGGATCACGACGACGTCGAGGTCGTCAAGCTGCTCGCGGGAAAGCTGACGTTCATCCATCGACGCTTGTGGAGCCCGCTGTTCGCGGTGGTGACCGAGCGCGACACCTGGCAGACGAAGGACCTCCCGGCGGCCGCGGTCCGGCTCCTCGCGCGGTTGGACGAGATCAAGCGCATCCGCGCCGACGGCATTCGCGAGCTCAAGAAAGAGGTGAAGCTGATCGAAGCTCGGTTGCTCGCCTTCGTGATGTCCGAGCACACCGAGTCCGGACGCCACGAGCGGGTGCTCGAGAGCTGGGAGGCCTGGCGGAAGCGCGTGGCCCTCGCGGGCCGAAAGCCGGCCGTCGCCAAGGCGCGCGCGGAGCTCGAAGAAGCGGCCGCAGCGTTCGCGCCGCTGAAGCTGCCCTGGATGAAGCGACGATCGGCCGGCGCTACTTGATCACGCCCCGGGCGCGGAGCTCGGCCACCAGGTCGTCGGCGATCGCCTCGCGATCGTCCAGGTCGGCCTCGTTGGGGACGTGGAGCGCCCTGGGGTCCGCGTGCACCGTGGGGCAGATCGCGAGCAGGCCGGCCTGCGCGAAGGCCTCGGGCTGGTCCCGCGTGACCACCGGGAGGTGTCCCAGGTCGAAGAGGCGGCGCTCGAGCGCGTAGGCGAAGACGTCGGCGCGTCCCTGGCGCGCCGCGACCAGACGGATCACCGCGCCGTGGTGTCCGAGCCGGGACGCGCGCTCGGCGGCGCTGATCTCGGAGGTGACCTCGGCGGTGGCGCCCGACTCGGCGCCCAGGATCATCCCGGCCGCGACGGTGTCGTTCGTGACCGAGTCGATCAGGATGAACGCGCCGGTGGTCCGGTTCTGGACGTACGGATCGAACACCAGCGGCCGCGTGGTGCGGAGGTGAAGTCGGCCGATGTCGTTGAGGCCGAGCGTCTCGGTCGGGCCTTCCTCGAGGGTGGAGAGGTCGATCGAGGAGACCAGCTCGTCGACGAAGGCGCGCGTCACCTGGGTCGTGTGCTTGAGCAGATAGGAGCGCCCGCGGTCGAGCGGTCGGTCGCTCATCCAGATCACGGTGGCGGCGATCTGTCGAGCGACCTGCGGGCGCGCGTTCGGATCGACGAGGACGTCGCCGCGGGAGACGTCGATCTCGTCCTCCAGGCGGAGCGTGACCGACAGCGGCGGCCCGGCCTCGGCGAGCTCCCGGTCGTACAGATCGATCCCGGCGACGCGCGTCTCCTTCCCGGAGGGCATCACCACGATCGGGTCGCCCTTCCGGATCGAACCGCTCGCGATCTGACCCGCGAAGCCGCGGTAGTCGAGGTGCGGGCGGATCGCCGTCTGCACCGGCATGCGGAAGGCGAAGTGGCGCTGGCGATCGCCGATCGGCACGGTCTCCAGGTAGTGGAGCAGCGGGCCGCCCTGATACCAGGGCGTGCGGAGGCTCCCCCTCACCACGTTGTCGCCCTCGAGCGCGCTGATCGGGAACAGGCGGACGGCCTCGAAGCCGAGCTTCCGAATGACGTGTGCGAAGTCGTCGGTGATCCGGCGGAAGACGGCCTCGTCGAACTCGACCAGGTCCATCTTGTTGATGCACACCGCCAGGTTCTGGATTCCGAGGAGCGCGGTGATGTACGCGTGGCGGCGCGACTGCTCCAGCACGCCGTAGCGAGCGTCGATCAGGATGATGGCGACGTCGGCGGTCGAGGAGCCGGTCGCCATGTTCCGCGTGTACTGCACGTGGCCGGGCGTGTCGGCGAGGATGAACTTGCGGGCGGGCGTGCTGAAGTACCGGTAGGCGACGTCGATCGTGATCCCTTGCTCGCGCTCCGCCTGCAGGCCGTCGGTGATCCGCGCCAGGTCGATGATGCCGTCCCCGCCGGCCGAGACGTCCGCCAGGATGTCCTCGTAGATGCCGACGGAGTCGTGGAGGAGGCGGCCGATCAGCGTCGACTTGCCGTCGTCGACCGAGCCGATCGTGACGAAGCGGAGCAGCTCCTTGTGCTCCTGCTTCTCCAGGAACGCGTCGATGTCGTCGCGGATGAGCTGGTCCTCGTGCATCTCAGAAGTACCCCTCCCGCTTCTTCTGCTCCATCGACGAGGGGGCGTCGTGATCGATGACGCGGTTCTGGCGTTCCGAGTGTCGCGTCAGCAGCATCTCCCGGATGATCTCGGGCAGGGTCTGGGCGCTCGACTCGATGGCGCCGGTCAGCGGGTAGCAGCCGAGGGTGCGGAAGCGGACCTCGCGCATCTCCGGAACCTCGCCCGGCTCGAGCGGAATCCGATCGTCGTCCACCATGATCAGCGTGCCGTTGCGCCACACGACCGGGCGGGGCTTCGCGAAGTAGAGCGGGACAATCTCGAGCTTCTCGAGGTGGATGTACTGCCAGACGTCGAGCTCGGTCCAGTTGGAGAGCGGAAAGACGCGGAGCGACTCCTTGTCGCGGACCCGACCGTTGTAGAGGCCCCACAGCTCGGGTCGCTGGTTCTTGGGATCCCACTGCTGCATGGCGTCCCGGAACGAGTAGATGCGCTCCTTGGCCCGCGACTTCTCCTCGTCGCGGCGGGCGCCGCCGAAGACCACGTCGTACCCACCGGCGGTCAGCGCCTGGCGGAGCGCCTCGGTCTTCATGATGTTCGTGTACTCGTTGCTCCCGTGCGTGAACGGGTGTGACGCCTTCGCGCACCCCGCGCGCGTTGGTGTGGACCAGGAGATCGAGGTCGTGCGCCGAGCAGAAGCGGTCGCGGAACTCGATCATCTCGCGGAACTTGAAGGTGGTGTCGACGTGGAGCAGCGGAAACGGCACCCGCGCGGGGTAGAAGGCCTTGCGCGCCAGGTGCAGCATGACGGTCGAGTCCTTGCCGATCGAATACAGCATCACCGGGTTGCGGGCGTCGGCGACCGCCTCGCGGATGATGTGGATGCTCTCTGCCTCCAGCTGCTGGAGATGGGTGGGAACGGGGCTCATGGTTGACGCGCTGCGCTACCGACGTTAGCCCGAAATACGCGGGGTCGCTAGCCGTTCGACCACGTTGCGTTTTCGAAGGCCAGCCGCTAGACGTGCCCCACTATGGTCCGGGCGCAGATCCTCGGCACTGGTCACTACGTCCCCGAGCGCGTGGTGACCAACTCCGATCTCGAGCAGTGGATGGACACCAGCGACGACTGGATCCAGCAGCGGACCGGGATCAAGGAACGTCGCTGGATCTCGGAGGAATGCGGCGCTTCGGACCTCGGCCATCGTGCGGCGAAGAACGCCCTCGAGATGGCCGGTCTCCAGGCGAAGGATCTCGACGCGATCATCTTCGCGACGCTCTCGCCCGACTACAACTTCCCAGGCTCGGGTTGTCTCCTGAACAACCTGCTCGAGATCCGAGGAACGCCGGCCCTCGACATCCGGAACCAGTGCAGCGGCTTCGTGTACGGGCTCCAGATCGCCGACGCCTGGATCCGCTCAGGGATGTACCGGCGCGTGCTCTTCGTCGGCTCGGAGGTTCACTCCACCGGCCTCGACATCTCGACGCGCGGTCGCGACGTGTCCGTGATCTTCGGGGACGGCGCAGGCGCGGTGATCCTGGGCGCTTCGGACGACGAGGCCTCCGGCGTGCTCGAGACCTACGTCGGCGCCGACGGAAAATATGCGCGCGAGCTCTGGGTCGAGCTGCCCGCGTCCCGCTACATCCCGAGGCTGACCCAGGACGGCGTCGACGCCGGGCGCCACTATCCGCAGATGAACGGGCGCGAGGTGTTCAAGCACGCGGCCCGCAAGCTGCCGGAGGCGGTGATGACGGTCCTCGAGCGGCAGAAGCTCAGTCCGAAGGACATCGACCTGTTCATCCCGCACCAGGCGAACCTGCGGATCTCGGAGGCGGTGCAGAAGGCGCTCGGGCTCGAGGACGCGCGCGTCTACAACAACATCGATCGGTATGGGAACACGACGGCCGCCTCCATCCCGATCGCGATGGACGAGTGTGTTCGAAGCGCCCGCCTGAATCGGGGCGATCTGCTCGCCGTGGGGGCCTTCGGCGCAGGGTTCACCTGGGGCTCGGCCCTCATCCGCTACTGACATCCCCGGAATCACTCGAAAATTAGGCGCATTTCAACTTGACGTACAGGTCAAGTTTCTACAACCTCGCCCAGAAGACCGAACTTGACACGTACGGTAGGTTGAACGCAGCGATGGCAAAAGTGCTCCAGATCAAGCCCGTCTCCGAGCCTGAAATGACCTTGCGGATCGGGGACCTGGCCAAGCGCTCCGGGAAGAGCACCCGGGCGCTGCGGCTCTATGAGGACCTGAACCTCCTCGGACCCATCGTCCGGACCGAGGGCGGCCATCGGCTCTACTCCACGGCGGCGCTCCTGCGGCTGCACTGGATCGACAAGCTCCAGCTCCTCGGCTTCTCGCTCGCCGACATCCGCACCTTCCTCGAGCATCTCCAGGACGACCGGCTCGGTCCGGTGGCGATGGAGCGCGTTCGCCAGACGTTCACCTCGAAGCTCGAGCAGGTGCGCGGGCAGATCGCGAGCCTCGAGATGCTCGCCGCCGAGCTCCAGGACAGCCTCGAGTACCTGCGCACGTGCAAGACGTGCGAGACGAGCAACTCGCTCGACGAGTGTCCGAGCTGCGACCACGACCATTCGATCGCGCCCCCGGTGCTGATCACCGGAATCTACAAGGGCGGCGAGGGCAGGTGATGAACTTGAAGACCCCCATCTACATGGACTTCAACGCGACGACGCCGGTGGATCCGCGCGTCCTCGAGGCCATGCTGCCTTATCTTCGCGAGAAGTTCGGCAACGCCGCCTCGCGATCGCATCAGTTCGGATGGATCGCCGAGGAGGCCGTCGACTATGCGCGCGAGCAGATCGCGACCCTGATCAACGCGACGCCTGCGGAGATCATCTTCACCTCCGGGGCCACCGAGTCCGACAACCTCGCGCTCAAGGGCGTGGCGCGCATGTACGGGATGACGAGGGCGGAGAAGCTCTTCTTCGACGCCGTGGCCAAGACGAAGGACGCGTCGGTGATCCCGCCCCGGTATGGGTCCGTCGATCTCGACGCGATCGCCGCGAAGGGCGCGGACGTCTACTTCGCCGATCGGGGCGACCACATCATCACCGTCGAGACCGAGCACAAGGCGATCCTCGACAGCGCCAAGCGGCTGGAGAAGGACGGTTTCCGCGTCACGTACCTCAAGGTGCAGAAGAACGGGATGATCCGCCTGGAGGACCTCGAGGCCGCCATGACGCCCAGGACCATCCTGGTGTCGATCATGTTCGCCAACAACGAGATCGGCGTGCTCCAGCCGGTGAAGGAGATCGGCGCCCTCTGCCGCAAGAAGAAGGTGCTGTTCCACACCGACGCCGTGCAGGCCGTCGGCAAGGTCCCGATCGACGTCAACGAGATGAACATCGATCTGATGTCGATCTCGGGGCACAAGATGTACGGGCCGAAGGGCGTCGGTGCGATCTATGTCCGGCGACGGGCGCCGCGCGTGCGTCTCGAGGCGATCATCGACGGCGGCGGCCACGAGCGCGGGATGCGCAGCGGGACGCTCAACGTCCCCGGGATCGTGGGCTTCGGGAAGGCCGCCGAGCTCTGCCGGATGGAGATGGCCGAGGAGAAGGCGCGCGCTCGAGCGCTACCGTCACCGCTTCTGGAAGAAGCTGGCGGCGGAGCTCGACGAGATCTACATGAACGGGGACCCCGAGCAGCGGCTCCCGGGCAACGCCAACGTCTCGTTCGCCTACGTGGAAGGCGAGGCGATGATGATGGCGATCAAGGAGGTCGCGGTGTCGTCGGGGTCGGCGTGCACCTCGGCGTCGCTGGAGCCGTCGTACGTGCTGCGTGCGCTCGGCGTCGGCGACGACCTGGCCCACAGCTCCATTCGCTTCGGGATGGGCCGATTTACCACCGAAGCCGAGGTCGACTATGTGGCGAAGCTGGTGATCGACAAGGTGAAGAAGCTTCGCGACATGTCGCCGCTGTACGAGATGGCCAAGGAAGGCATCGACATCAACAGCATCGAGTGGGCGGCGCACTGAGGAGAGACTGAGATGGCTTACAACGAGAAGATCATCGATCACTACGAGAACCCCCGGAACGTCGGTACCCTCGACAAAGAGGATCCGGACGTCGGCACCGGGCTGGTGGGCGCACCTGCGTGCGGCGACGTGATGCGGCTGCAGATCAGGGTCAGCGCCGAGGGCATCATCGAGGACGCCAAGTTCAAGACGTTCGGGTGCGGCTCGGCCATCGCGTCGTCGTCGCTCGTCACCGAGTGGGTGAAGGGCAAGAGCGTCGACTTCGCCGAGAGCATCAAGAACCAGACGATCGTCGAAGAGCTCTCGCTTCCTCCGGTGAAGGTGCACTGCTCGGTCCTGGCCGAGGATGCGATCAAGGCCGCGGTCGCCGACTGGAGGAAGAAGCGAGAGGCCAAGACGGCCCAGGGTGAGTGACCATGGCTGATGCGCTCAATGTTCTGCAGGAGAAGCCGAAGGCGACCGGCACGCTCAGCGTGACCGAAGCGGCCGCCAAGGCGATCGGACGGTATCTCACGGAGCACGAGGCGCCCGCAGGCGCCGGGCTTCGCATCGGGGTTCGCGGCGGCGGCTGCAGCGGTCTCTCCTACTTCCTCGACGTGGAAGTCGCACCGCGCGAGTCGGACCACACGATCGATGCCTACGGCGTGAAGGTGTTCGTCGACCCGAAGAGCCTGCTGTTCCTCCAGGGGACTACCGTCGACTACGTCACCGGTCTCATGGAGTCGGGCTTCAAGTTCATCAACCCGCGCGCCGGCAAGGCGTGCGGCTGCGGCGAGAGCTTCTCGCCCGCCTGAGCGCCCTATGGCCGATTGCTGGTCATGCGGCGCCGAGCGGGGCGACGCTTCGTTCTGTACGACCTGCGGGAAGATCCAGCCGGTCCCGCGACAGACCAGCTTCTTCGACGCGCTCGGGCTCCCCGAACGCATGGGTCTCGACCGGGAGGAGATCGAGCGCCGCTTCCGCGACGTCTCTCAGCGCGTGCACCCCGATCGATTCGGGCGGGCCTCGGCGATCGAGCGCCGGCTCGCGCTCGAGCACACCACCTGGATCAACGACGCGTATCGAGTGCTCAGGGAGCCGCGGACCCGGGCGGAGTACCTGCTCTCGCGCGAGGGCGTGAACGTCGGGCACGAAGAGGAGCGGACGGACGATCCGGACGCTCCTCATGACGATGATGGAGCTGCAGGAGCAGGCGACGCTCGCCGGCGAGCCAGAGCTCGAGCGACTGCTGAAGGACATGCAGACGCGGGAGAGCGCGCTGCTCGCCCGGGCGGAGGCCTACTTCGACCGGCGCGAAGGCGAGCGCGAGAACGCAAAGCGAGCGCTCGACGAGCTGAGGTTCGTGCGGAGGCTCGAGGAGAGGATCGAGCGTCGACTCGAGGAGATATAAGGGGCGCCAGTGGGACTTTTGCAGATCGGAGGCGGTACCAAGGCGCGCTGCGGCGGGCTCGTGGTCGGGATCGATCTCGGCACCACCTATTCGCTGGTGGCGACGGTGCGCGACGGCAGCCCCGTGGTGCTCCTCGACGAGGCGGGGCGCGCGACGCTTCCCTCGGTGGTGGGGTACGGGCCGGACGGCGCCGTCGAGGTCGGCTACGGCGCGCGCGAGCATGCGGGCGCGCGTTCCGGGAGCACTATCGGCTCGGTCAAGCGCTTCATGGGCCGCGCGCAGGCGGAGGCGCACGAGGCGTCCGAGCTGACGCCATACCACTTCGCGAGCGAGGCCGAGGGACCGGTCGTCTACTTCCAGGTGGCGAAGGACCGGCGCGTCACTCCGATCGAGGTCTCCGCCGAGATCCTCAGGGCGCTGAAGGTCCGCGCCGAGGCGGCCCTGGACGGTCCGCTGGACGGCGCCGTCATCACGGTGCCGGCGTACTTCGACGACGCCCAGCGGCAGGCCACCAAGGACGCGGCCCGCCTGGCGGGGCTCAACGTCCTCCGGCTCCTCAACGAGCCCACCGCGGCGGCGCTCGCGTACGGGCTCGACAAGAAGAAGGAGGGGCTGTTCGCGATCTTCGACCTGGGCGGCGGCACCTTCGACATCTCGATTCTTGAAGCTCGACCAGGGCGTGTTCCAGGTCCTCACCACCGGCGGCGACTCGCGGCTGGGCGGAGACGACTTCGACCGGGACATCGCCGAGCACTTCCTCCGGGCGCAGGGCGTCGATCCGGCGACCTGCTCACCCGATCGCGCTGCGCTGGCGCTGGCGGCGGCGCGCACGGCCAAGGAGGCGCTCACCGAGCGCGGGGAGACCACCCTCGAGATCGAGGGCAGGGCGCACCGGCTCTCCCGCGAAGAGATGGACCGGCTGATCACGGGGACGCTGGCTCGGACCAAGGGCCCGATCCGCCGCGTGCTCAAGGACATCGGCCTCGAGGGACGGGAGCTAGACGGTGTCGTGCTGGTCGGAGGATCGACGCGCGTGCCGCTGGTGCGGAGCTTCGTGGCCGAGCTCTTCGGGCAGGCGCCGCTGGCAGATCTCGATCCGGATCAAGTGGTGGCGCTGGGCGCGGCGGTGCAAGCGGATCTGCTCGGCGGGAGCGGCCCGCGCGACGACGTGCTGCTCCTCGACGTCCTCCCGCTCTCGCTCGGCGTCGAGATGATGGGTGGAGTGGCGGAGAAGATCCTGTTCCGCAACCAGACCATCCCGGCGACCGCGCAGCAGGAGTTCACCACCTACGCCGACGGTCAGACGGGCATGGACTTTCACGTCGTGCAGGGCGAGCGCGAGCTGATCCAGGACTGCCGCTCGCTGGCGCGGTTCAAGCTGTCCGGCATCCCGCCGATGGCCGCCGGGATGGGTCGCGTGCTGGTGACGTTCAGCGTCGACGCCGACGGCATCCTCCACGTCGCGGCGGAGGAGAAGACGACGGGCAAGCGGGCCTCGGTGCAGGTGAAGCCGTCCTACGGCCTCGATGACGAGACCGTGGAGCGGATGATCCTCGACTCGTTCCAGCACGCCGAACGTGACGTGGATGAGCGCATGGTGATCGAGGCGCGCGTGGAGGCCGAGCGGATGCTGGCCGCGCTGCGCCGCGCGATCGAGCAGGACCGAGCGTTGCTCACGGACGAGGAGCTGGCCGCGCTCGATCGCGGGATCGCGGCGCTCGAAGAGGCGATGAAGGACACGAATCACCGCGTGATCGAGGATCGAACGCAGGCGCTGGACGAGCTCTCGGCGGAGTTCGCGGTGAAGCGCATGAACCGCTCCATCAGCGAGGCCCTCGAGGGGAAGCGGGCGGAGGAGCTGGCCTGAGGAGCGCCGTCGAGAGCGTGCTTCGGGAGCCTCTCCTTCATTTTCTCCTGCTGGGCGCGATCCTCTTCGGGCTGGACGCGCTCCTCTCCAAGCATCCGCCCTCCGGGGCGAAGGAGATCGTGGTGAGGGGCGCGGTTCGCGCGGAGCTCGCGGCTCAGCTCGAGCGCGATCGCGGCGCGCCTCCGGCCCCGGCCGAGCTCGAACGCGCGGTCCACGGTTGGGTGGACGACGAGATCCTGTACCGCGAGGGTGTCGCGCGTGGCTTCGACCGCAACGATCCCGCGCTGCGGAGCCGGATCGCCCGCAAGATGTTGGGGGTTCTCTCGTCGCAGGCGATCATCCCCGAGCCGACCGAAGCGGAGCTGGCGGCGTGGTTCCGAGACAACACAGAGCGGTACGCCGACGTGGCGCGCCTCGACTTCACGCACGTCTTCCTGGCCGGTGAAGACGCGGCCGCGCTCCGGCGCGCCGACGCGATCCTCGCGCAGCTGCGCGGCGGAGCCTCTCCGAACGGCCTCGGCGATCGGTTCTCCGGCGGCCGGCGCTATCGTGGCCGAGCGCTCGCGGATCTCGGTCTCACGTTCGGTGAGGAGTTCGTCAGAGGCCTCGACGAGCAGCCCATCGGAGAGTGGACCCTCCGGCGATCACGCTTCGGCCTCCACCTCGTACGCGTCGATCGTCGCACCGCCGCCCGGAGCGCCGACTTCGAGCGGGCGCGCGCCGACGTCGTCCACGACTGGCGGGAAGCGGCCAAGGACCGCGCCGTGGCCTCGGAGATGGAGCGCCTGCGCGCGGCGTGGACGGTGCGGTGAGGCTCGCGCTCCTCTGGCTCCTGCTCGCTCCGGAGGTCGCGCTGGCCCACGACTTCACGCCGGGCGTGCTCTCGATGGAGGAGGGCGAGCCCGGGCTGTACCGCTTCGTCTGGACCCCGCCCGTCGACAGCGGCTCGAACCTTCCGGTGGAGGTGGCCTTCCCGGACGGCTGCAAGGCGAGCGAGACGGAGGTCGACTGCCGGGCGGGAGGGCTCGCGGGCGCCATCGAGTTTCGAGGGCTGGCCGATCAGCGGGTGCAGGTCGTGGTGATCATCCGCCGGCGCGACGGGACCAGCAGGGAATCGATGGTGTGGGGAGACGCGCCGCGGCTCGTCGCCGGTGATCCGAGCTCACCGCTCGGGTGGGTCGTAGCCGGGATGGAGCATGTTCTCACTGGATACGATCACATCGCGTTTCTGATCGGCCTGCTCCTCGTCACCGGCTTCCGGAAGCGGATCATTCTCACGATCACCGCGTTCACTCTGGCGCACTCGCTCACGCTCGCGCTCGCCGCGCTTCACCTAGTGCGAGTCGCCACGGAGCGCTGACTCGCCGCCCGTGTCGATTCGATCACAGGTCGTGTAAACGCCGGCGCCTCAGCTCCGGTCCGCGAACGGCGGCCGCTCCAATCTCAACCGCGAGCTGATCTCGCTCAGCTTCTTCTCGATGCGGTTCAAGAACCTCTGTCGCAGATCGAGTGGTTGCCCGCTCCCGGTGACCTTCACCGGCGTCTCGCACATCTGCTCGCGCGTGTTCCAGTCGTACACCACCAGGTGTCCGGCGATGATCGAGCGGAGGTGGTGTTTCTTCTTCAGCACCCGCTCCTGTCTCACGCTGATCACCCCGAGATAGCGGTGTCCCTCCAGCGCTTCGAACGTTCCGTCCGGGATGTCGACCACCGCGAGATCCTCGAGGGGCTCGGACACGAGCCATTCGCGCATCGTGGGGCGGTGATCCGTCGGGTTCAGGATCTTCGCGATGAAGTTGTACTCCACCAGGAGCAAGCTGGTCGCTTTGGGTTCGGTGGCCGCCGCGATCGCGTCGTCGTCGCACGGTGTCTTGGTCCAGACGTGCTTCGCGTAGTGGGCCCGCGCGATCGGATAGAGGCGGTCCTGATAGCTGGAGCGCTTGACGGAGCGCTCGATGATGCGGCGCTCTTCGGCGGCCTTCGCCGGCGAGGGCGAGGCCGAGATCGCCTCCGAGCTCTCGCCCCCCGGCATCCGGCGGAAGAAGCCGTAGGCATAAGCGCCGGTCATGAGGGCCAGCGGGAGGCCGAGCGCCAGACCGGACGTCTTGATTCGAGTCGGTCTCGATCGCTTGGCGCCGAGCCAGAGCCAGGACGCGATCACCGACGCCATCACGGCGAGGGCGGCGAAGGGCAGCGAGTACCCGAGGAGCTCGTCGCCGGTGGTCAGCTCCACGAAGGCCCACACCGACACGGCCACCGCCAGGACCGCCCCCCAGGACTTGAAGTAGCCCGCGAAGAGGGAGAGTCCGCAGAAGCGGGTGGGACTCGCGATTTCCTCTTGCTCGTCGAGGATCTCGTACGTCCCCAGCGGGATCAGCGGCAGGCGGGACACGTGGAAGAAGAGGGTGGCGACCGGGCGCTGGTTCCGCTTGTAAACGCGCCCAAAGAGTCGCGTTCCGACCCCGATCACCGCCACCACCCCGTCCGCGTAGTACGAGCCGACACCTTTCGATCTACCTGGCTACCATCCTTGCGGGGGGCGTGTCCCACTCGGGCGCGGCAGGATCCGCAGGGGAGCCCGCCCTGTTAGACTCCGGGCTGCCCCATGCGTGTTCCTGTGGGATCGGGGGCCCCGACAGGGGACGACCTTCCGATTGGTCGGGTGTTCGGCCCTTACAAAGTTCTCTCCGCCATTCAGCGCGGTGGAATGGGGGAGCTCTTCCTCGCCGAGCGCGTCGACCAGCGGGGACCTCAGAACAAGATCGTATTGAAGCGGCTGCTCGCCGACTACCTGGAGGACGAGCGGTATGTGCGGATGTTCCGCGCCGAGGCCAAGGTCATGTCGAGCCTCGACCATCCGAACATCGTGAAGGTCTTCGACGTCCCGGTGATCGACGGGAAGCAGTGCCTGGCGATGGAATACGTCCAGGGCCGCAACCTGGCGCAGATTCTCCGCCGTTGCTGCGAGTTGAATACGGCCATCCCTCCGCAGGTTGCCTTGCACGTCATGATCGAGGTGCTCCACGGGCTCGACTACGCCCATCAATTCGTGCTCGACGACGGGCGTCCGCTCGGACTGGTGCATCGCGACGTGACTCCCGGAAACATCCTGGTGTCGTTCGATGGATCGGTGAAGATCACGGACTTCGGGATCTCCAAGTCGGAGATGTCGTCCGTGTCGACGACGGTCGGGGTCGTCAAGGGCACCACGCGCTACCTGGCGCCCGAGCAGATCCGCGGACATACCGCGACCCCTCGCTCCGACGGGTTCTCGGCGGCGGTGGTGCTGGCGGAGGCGCTCAGCGGTCAGGCGCTGTTCGATCACGGTACGGTTCCGCCGACCCTCTTTGCGATCGTTACCGGCCAGCGCCCGCCGATCGCGGAGCTGCTCCCCTTCCCCGCCCCACGGCTGGCTGCTGCGCTGGAGAAGATGCTGGATCTCCACCCCGAGCGCCGCTACGCGACCGCGCGGGAGTTCGCCGAGGCGATCGAGGACGGTGCGCGCGAGCTGGGCCGCCTGATGGACAAGAGCGGGCTCGGCACCTTCCTCAAGGAGCTGTTTCGCGACTCCGAGCAGCCGAACGACTTCGAGGAGGAGGTGGGTCCCTGGCAGCTCGACGCGATGGACCTGACCTATCTGTTCGAGGTGCAGGAGCTCAACGCGTTCAAGCCCGACGTGGCGACTCCGTTCGCGGATCGAAGCGACGAGCTCCAGCGCGTGAGGGCGCTGCTCAAGGCCGCGGTGCCGGGCGCGAACCCGCTCGACGCCGAGCTGTTCAGCAGGCGCGCGAAGAAGGGCGACCCGGACCACCCGAGGGACGCGCTGGTCGAAGGCCTGTCGTCACCGACGGGCCTCCGGAACCTGCCGCGCGAGTCGACCAAGCTGGATCGTCCGAAGCCGACCGATCCGGCCGCGCTGATCCCGCCCCCGCCCCCCGATCCGCCGCTCGCCGAAACGGCCGACGTCTTCAGCGATCCGACGCAGATCGGCGGTGACGTCGTCGAGAACACGGAGACCGACGACATCGTGGAGGTCCTGCGGATCGATCCGGCCTCCCTGCCGCTGCCGAGGCTGACAGAGCCGCCCGCGCCCAAGGTCACCAAGGCTCCGGTCCAGCCAGGGCCGCAGCGCGCCTCCGGGAAGCTCCGGGGCGTGGCATTCTTCGCCCTCGGGCTGGTGCTGGGTGCGGCGGCGTGGTCGCAAGCCTGGCGGCTCGAGCCCTACCTGCCGCCAGCGGCACGGGCGCTGGTCGGGTCCCGGATGGTCTCCACGGCTCCGGATCGCCCGCTCGAGCGCGTTCGAGGCGAGCCGCCAATCCGCACCTATCCCAGCCTGCAGCATCATCTCGCGACCGCCCATGAAGGGGCGCGTCCGGGGGCGCGGGTGGTCCGCACGGTCGAGGCGAAGCCGGCGCTGCTCACGGTGCGGCGGCCGAAGGGCGCACGCATTCGTTTGAATGGAGTCTGGCTGGAGGAGCGGGCGCCGCTGATCGATCATCCGATCCCGCCGGGCGAGTATCGGATCGAGGTGGTGAAGAAGAAGCTGAGGAAGAAGGTCCACCTCGAGGCGCAGGCGGGCGAGTCGATCGATCTCAACCGTCGTTGACCGTGTCGTCCTCGTCCTCGTCGCCGGCGACGGGCAGCTTCGGGATCACCATCGACTGCGTGTTGACGATCTTCCGGCCGAGATAGTCGTACGTCTCCTCGCGGATCGTGATCGTGCGAGGGGAGATGCCGACGACTCGACCCCAGTTCTTGCCGATCAGATCGCCGCGACGGACGACGTGTCCCTTGCCCTTCGGATCCTCGACCATCGCGTAGGGCGACGCCGTGCCGGTGACGACGGCGACGAGATGGAGCTGGGAGAGATCCCACCGCTGGAGCGGCTTGGGCTTCCCGAGGTCCTTGGTTGGACGGGGGAGGAGCGGGCGGAACGGGTCGGTCTTGCCGACGGGCGAGTAGCTGTATTGGGTGACGAGGAGGAAGAGGAGCGCGCGGATCATGCGCCCGATCATGGGGACGGGATGGGCGCTCGGTCAATCAAAGTGAGGCATAATTATCGATAATTATGGCTCATTCAGGCCTACATCTCAGTACACGAACGTCAGCGTCAGATCGAAGGTCGTGAAGTTCTCGGCCGTCGACGCCGTGTCGAAGAACGGGAACCGGAGCGAGCCGTTGCTGGAGCCGCTGTAGATGTACGGGCTCTGGTACGTGGTGATGTCGGCGCCGAGCGTCCAGTTGTCGTTGAACGCGTAGGCGACCGCGACCTCGGCCAGGGTCAGGTTCAACCAGGTGTTGTCCGTGACGTACGGCGACTTCGTGACCTCGACGCCCGCCGGATCCTCGCCGTTGTTCTGGGCGAAGTAGCGGACGCTGTAGATCGCCAGCGAGACGCCGACGGTGACCGGTCCCCAGATGTAGCTGATCCCGAGATCGTTGATGAAGGTGAAGTTCGAGTTGCGCTGGTTGCCGATGCACTCGCCGTTCTTGATGTTGGTGACGCGGCAGATCTGCGCCACGGCCGAGCCCTTGTCGAAGTTCACCTGGCGCGCCGAGAAGTCCTTACGGAAGGTGGTGCCCAGCGCCAGCGAGAGATCGCCGGGTCCGAGCTTCTCGAAGGTGCGGCCGAGGCGCGCGCCCACGCCCCAGCGCAGCCAGCGCTTCGCCGCGATGGTGAGCTTCGAGGTGGGGAGGAAGAACTCGGTGGACGCCGAGAGGCTGATGCCCGTGACCGGCTCCTTGTAGAGGCCCGCCTCGGTCACGCCCAGGCGGAGATCGCGGAAGAAGAACTCGTACTGCTTCGTCTGCCCCACCGCGGAGTCGACCAGCGTGTTCGCCAGAACCTGGTCGGCGGCGAGCCGGATGAATCCGTCGAGGTTTCCGTCGAGCAGCTTGGTGAGGGTGTACTTGCCGCTGGTGTCGATCGACCAGCCGAACGACGGCGAGCGGGTGTCGCCGTTGGAAGTGAGAAACGCGGCGCCCAGGGACAGGCCGAGGTTCGCAGTCACCGACCACGGCTTGCTGGGCGTCTCAGGGTTGGCCTCGGCGCTGATCTGCGGCGCGACCACGCCCTGGTCTCCAGCGGTCGGGGTCAGCCCGCCTGCGGGTGCCGGCGTTTCGATCGGTGCGGCCTCGGGTGCGGGCGCCGGCTCTGCGGCGGGCGTGGCTTCGGGCGCCGGCGCGTCCGCGGGCTTTGGCTCCGCGACCGGTGCGGCCTCGTCGGCGGGGGCGGCGTCATCCGCGGGCTTGGCCTCATCGACGGGCGCGGCCTCGTCGGCGGGCTTGGTCTCTTCGACGGGCTTCGCTTCGTCGGCGGCCTTGTCGGCGTCGGCCGGGGCTTGATCGTCCGGCGTCGCCTCGTCCTTCTTCTCTTCGGCCTTCTTCTTCGCCGCCTCGTCGTCCTTGGCCGGCGCAGCGGCCTTCTCGTCCTTCTTGGGGGCGTCGACGTTCTCGTTCGCAGGGGGCGTCTGCTGCGCTGAGGCGACGGCGAGCGGACTCACCGTGAAGACCGAAACCAACAGCGCGCGGAACCAAATCCCGTTCATTCCATACCTCCGCTCGAAGCTCTGCTCGAAGCTGGCGCGGGCGTCGGGGCACCGCGCATCCTCCCGCACGTACTGCCCCCTCCCCACGATGACAACGATCGTTTTTTGACCGGATGAGGGGGTTTTCGTCGCACGGCGAGGTGGGGAAGACGGCTGCAGGCGTCGAGCCACCGTGACCGTGCGCAATTCCGATAGTGATTCCGCCAAGCTCTCGAATGCACGCGGGTCGGGTGAACCTGTTAGGAACCGAACGCAGTGTCGGCCCGCTGCCGGCCCCATCCCCCCGTTAACCGATGCTCGCCGCGCCCCGACAACGGCCTTGACGGACCCCTGGCCCGAGGCGAGATGACTCCCACGCCTATGAACCCGATCGTCGAGCTTCGCAGTGTCACCAAAGAGTACCCCCTGGGCGCGACGGTCGTGAAAGCGCTCCGCGGCATCGATCTCGCCTTCGAGAAGGGCGAGTTCACCACGGTCGCCGGACCTTCGGGGAGCGGCAAGACGACGCTCCTGAACCTGATCGGATGTATCGATGTCGCCACCAGCGGCGACGTGCGGGTGGCGGGCTACAGCACCAGCAAGCTCCGCGAGCGCCAGCTGACCGACCTCCGGCTCCACCAGCTCGGCTTCATCTTCCAGAGCTTCAACTTGGTGTCGGTCCTGAGCCTGCACCAGAACGTCGAGTTCCCCCTCCTCCTCCAGGGCACGCTCACCCGCAAGGAGCGGGACGATCGGGTTCGCGAGATGGTCGACAAGGTCGGCCTCACCCCGCAGCTCGGGCAGCGGCCGAACGAGCTCTCGGGCGGGCAGCGGCAGCGCGTCGCCATCGCGCGGGCGCTGGTGACCAAGCCGAGCATCGTGCTGGCCGACGAGCCGACCGCCAACCTCGACTCGGAGACCGGCAACCAGATCATCGAGCTGATGAAGGACCTCAACCGCACCGACCACACCACCTTCATCTTCTCAACGCACGACCCGAAGGTGATGGAGCGCGCCACGCGCGTGGTCCGCATGCTGGACGGAAAGATCAGCGAGGACGAGGAACGAAGGGTGGTGGCCTGAGTGTTCCTCTTCCGCCCCATCCTCTGGATCCTCGCGTTCCGGAATCTGTTCTCCCACAAGGTCAAGAGCCTGATCGTCGGCTCCATCATGATCTTCGGCACCGCCCTGGTGGTGTTCGGGACGTCGTTGCTCGATAGCGTCGAGCGGTCGATGTCCGAGTCGATCACCGCCAGCGTGGCGGGCCATCTGCAGGTCTATTCGGGCGAGGCCAAGGACGAGCTCTCGCTGTTCGGCGGTGGATACATGGCGGCCGACGACGTGGGACGCATCGATCGCTTCGCCGACGTGAAGACCGCGCTCGAGGGCGTCGAGAACGTCAAGGCGGTGGTGCCGATGGGCATCGACCTGGCGTCGGCCACCAGCCCGGGCGAGCTGGAGCGTGCGCTCGGCGAGCTCCGCCGCGCGGTGCGCGAGAAGAACGACCAGCCCATCCCGGCCCTCCAGACGCAGATCACCGAGATTGTGTCGCTGATGAAGCAGGAGATGACGGCGAGCAAGTCCATCGCTGAGGACAAGAGCCGTTACGTCACCTCGCTCGAGCTCGTCGATCAGGTGCTTGCCCCCGGCTTCTGGGACGACTTCGCCCAGGATCCCTACGGGAAGCTGGAGTTCCTCGACACCAAGATCGCGACGCTGACCGAGGACGGCCGGCTCCTCTACTTCCGCTACATCGGGACCGACCTCACGCAGTTCGCCGAGAACTTCTCGCGCTTCGAGATCGTGAAGGGCGAGACGGTGCCGCCGAACAAGCGCGGCTTCCTCTTCAACGACAAGTTCTACGAGGAGCTGGTCAAGAACTACACGGCCCGCGGGCTCGACAAGATCCACGTCGAGGTGGCCGAGAAGGGGAAGAAGATCGCCGACGACCCGACGCTGCAGGCGATGGTCCGCCAGACCGCGCGCCAGTACAAGCGCATCACCTATCAGCTCGATCCGAGCGAGGCCAAAGAGCTCGAGGGCAAGCTACATACGCTCCTCCCTGAGGTGCAAGGTGGATTGACGGAGCTGGTGAAGGCGTTCCTGACGGTCGACGACGCCAACCTCGAGGAGCGCTACGCCTTCTTCTACCAGGAGATCGCGCCCAAGATTCAGCTCTACGACATCGACGTCGGCGACACGATCACGCTCAACGCGTTCACGCGGAGCGGCTTCCTCAAGTCGATCAACCTCAAGTTCTACGGGACGTTTCGCTTCCGAGGGCTCGAGAAATCGGCGCTGGCCGGCGGCCACAGCCTCATGGACATCCTCAGCTTCCGCGAGCTGTACGGGCTAATGACGGAGGCCAAGAAGAAGGAGCTCTCCGCGATCAAGGAGGAGGTCGGGCTCGAGGACGTCGATCGGGCGAACGCCGAGGACGCGCTCTTCGGAGACTCGACCGAGGTGGTGGGGAAGACGGAGGACGTCGGTTTCAACGAGTTCGACGGCGTCACCATGACCGGCGAGCGCGACCGGCTGAAGGCGCTGGTCGAGTCGAGCTACACCAAGGAGGACGTCGAGGGCGGGCTGGCGCTCAATGCGGCCGTGATCCTCGACGATCCGGTGCGGCTCCAGGAGTCGATCGTGAAGGTGAAGGCCGCGCTCGACGAGGCGGGCCTCAACATGAAGGTGGTCGACTGGCAGGCCGCCTCCGGGATCGTCGGCCAGTTCATCATCGTCATCAAGCTGGTGCTCTATATCGCGATCTTCATCATCTTCACGGTGGCGCTGGTCATCATCAACAACTCGATGGTGATGGCGACGATGGAGCGCGTCACCGAGATCGGAACCATGCGTGCGATCGGCGCGCGCAAGAACCTGGTCCTGTCGATGTTCCTCCTGGAGACGATCACGCTGGGGTTGATCGCCGGCGCCATCGGCTCCGGGCTGTCAGCGTCGTTCGTGATCTGGCTGGCGCACGCCGGCATCCCGGCCCCATCGGACGTCACGGTCTTCATGTTCGGCGGGCCGCGGCTCTACCCCGCGATCCACTTCTCGAACGTGGTGGTCGGCCTCATCACCATCCTGCTGGTCAGCATCGTCTCGACGATGTACCCGGCCTATCTCGCCGCCAAGATCCAGCCGGTGATGGCGATGCGGGCGAAGGAGTAAGGAATGGGGTGGCTCATCTTCGTCCGGATCGCCTTCCGCAACCTGGTCCAGGCCCGGAAGCGCACCTTCCTGCTCGGCCTGGCCCTCGCGGTCGTGACCATGCTGTTGATCCTGCTCCTGTCACTGTCGCAGGGCCTGGCGGACACTATGCTCCGGTCGGCCACCACGCTGATGACGGGGCACGTCAACGTCTCGGGCTGGTTCAAGTCGCGGCCGACCAGCGCCGGTCCGATCGTCACAAAGAGCCCGGAGCTGCGGAAGCTGGTGGAGGAGAACGTCCCTGGTGTCGACTACGTGATCGATCGATCGCGCGGCTGGGGACGCGTCATCAGCGATTCGTCGTCGTTGCAGGCCGGTCTGACCGGCATCAACGTCGCGGAGGAGGGCGCGTTCCTGTCGACGATCCGGCTGGCCCAGGAGTCGGAGTTCGTCGAGGGCGGGCGCGACGAGATCACCGGCGACGTCCAGAAGCTCGCGCAGCCGAACCAGGCGCTGATCTTCGCGGGCCAGGCGAAGCGGCTCAACGTCCGCCCCGGCGACACCGTCACCGTGATGGTGGAGACGTTCCAGGGCGCCCGCAACACCGCCGAGTTCACCATCGCGGCGGTCGCGAAGGACGTGGGCTTCATGAGCAACTGGAGCTTCTTCGCCTCCAAGGAGTCGATCTCGAAGCTCTACAACCTCAGCAGTGACACCACCGGCGCGATCCAGGTCTATCTCAAGGACCACACCAAGGCGAACGAGGTCATGGGTCACCTGCGGACGGTCATCGGGGACGCGGGCTATGAGCTGATGGAGCACGATCCCAAGCCGTTCTGGATGAAGTTCGAGACGGTGGCCGGCGAGGACTGGACCGGGCAGCGGATCGACCTGACGATCTGGAGCGACGAGGTCTCGTTCCTGCTCTGGGTGCTCACGGCCGTCGACAGCATCTCGTTCCTGCTGATCGGGATCCTTCTGGTGATCATCGCGATCGGGATCATGAACAGCATGTGGATCGCGGTGCGCGAGCGGACCTCCGAGATCGGGACGCTGCGGGCGATCGGGATGTCGCGCGGGCGCGTGCTGGTGATGTTCCTGCTCGAGTCCGTGATCCTCGGGATCTTCGCCACGCTGATCGGAGGTATCGCCGGCATGGGGATCGCGCGGGCGATCGACGCCGCGCACATCGTGGTGCCCTGGTCGGCGGTGCGCGCGATCCTGATGAGCGACGTGATCCACCTGGTGGTGGGGCCGATGCAGCTGGTCGGGGCCGTGGTCGTGTTCAGCCTGGTCGCGGGGGTGGCGGCGCTCTGGCCGGCCCTGCGCGCCTCTCGGATGCAGCCCGTCACGGCGATCCATCACGTCGGGTAGTTAGGAGCGAGCATGAAGACAGCAACGTACGCAATCACCGCAGCGCTCTTGCTCTCGCCGGCGGCGGCCTTCGCGATCTCACAGGAGCAGACCGACGCGATCGTGAAGGAGATCGACGAGCGCCAGCGCAACTCGGGCGACTACAAGGCGCTCTGCTACATCGAGCAGAAGGAGCGGGGGAAGAACGACCTCGTCTATCAGGCGGTCTTCTACCGCCGCGACGAGGACGACAAGCTGATGATCCTCTTCCTCAAGCCCAAGTCGGAGGCCGGCAAGGGCTACCTGCGTCTAGACAAGAACCTGTTCCTCTACGACCCCACCGTCGGCAAGTGGGAGCGGCGGACCGAGCGCGAGCGGATCCTGGGGACCGACTCCCGGCGAGCCGACTTCGACGAGTCGCGACTCCACGAGGAGTACGACGCCAAGTGGGTCGGTGAGGAGGCGATCAAGAAGTTCAAGGTGAACCATCTCCACCTCGAGGCGAAGGCCGACGCCGACGTCGCGTACCCCATCCTCGATCTCTGGGTGGACGTGGACACCAACAACGTCCTGAAGCGCGAGGATCACGCGCTGAGCAAGAAGCTGATGCGGACCACCTATTACCCGAAGTGGAAGAAGGTCTTCTCGGAGTCCAAGAACGCCGACGTGTACTATCCGGAGGAGATCCACATCTTCGACGAGATCCAGAAGGGGAACAAGACGACCGTCGCGATCACGAAGGTCGATCTCCACTCGCTCTCCGCGAACCTGTTCACCAAGGCTTGGCTGGAGAGCAAGTCTCGATGAGCTTCGGCCTGCTGGGCCTCCTCGTGGCGGCCCAGGTCTCCACCGCCTCCACTTCGACGGGAGCGGAGTCATTCGACCGGGAGGACGCCATCTTCGGCGACGACACGCCCGAGGCGGTGGTGCCGCCGGCGGACGACGAGAGGCGGGCGGAGTCAATCGTGCCGGGCGTGGAGAGCCACGAAGGCGTCATCGACGCGCTGGAGGCGCGGCTGGGGGCCACGCAGGACTACCTCGACATCGGCGGGGCGCTCTGGCTCTGGCTCGAGTACGATGCGCTCGAGCACGGCGATGCCGGCGCCTTCAAGCTGCGCAGCCCGAGCTTCCTCGATCTCTACGCGGACGCGCGGCCGACCGATCGGATCAGGGCCTTCGTGCAAGGCAGGTTGCGGTACGATTTCACCGTCAAGGCGGGGACGCAGGATCCTCTGACCGGGGTCGAGCAGAAGAAGATCGACGTGCTCCTCGACCAGTTCTGGATCAAGTTCGACATCTTGCGAACGATCTTTGTCACCGTCGGCAAGGAGCGGATCCGGTGGGGGGTGGGACAGATCTGGCAGCCCACGGACTTCATCAACCAGCAGCGGAGAGATCCGATCGCGCTGTTCGATCAGCGGTTGGGCGTTCCGCTCCTGAAGCTGCACCTCCCGATCGAGTCGCTGGGCTGGAACTTCTACGCGATCGCGAACCTCGATGAGACGGACCAGATCGCCAAGGTGGGCGGCGCCTTCCGGGCGGAGTTGGTGCTGGGCCCGGCGGAGCTGGGGCTGTCGGCGGCGGTCAAAAAGGACGCGCCGCAGCGGCTCGGGGCCGACGTCTCCTTCGGGCTCTGGCTCTTCGACCTCCGGGCGGAGGTCGCGGTCTCCCACCGGGTGACGACGACGTTCCTCCGCGGCGATCCGGACCTCTCGGACGGTGTCACCATCGAGGATCTGCAGGCGGTGGAGCGGATCGATCGGCGCGGGGACTGGATCCCGCAGGTGGTCGCTGGCGCGGACATCACCATCCCGTACACGGACCAGGACACGATCACGATCGGCGGGGAGTACTTCTACAACGACGCGGGGATCTCGAACCCGTCGCTCTATCCCTTCCTCTTCCTGGAGGGCACGTACATGCCGTTCTACGTGGGCCGGCACTACGCCGCGCTGTTCGTGCTGTTGAACGCGCCGGGCGACTGGAACAACACCAACTTCAGCCTGAGCGCGATCGGGAACCTCTCCGATCGCTCGTTCGTCACACGGTTCGAGTACCAGCTGTTGTTCCTCACCTATCTGTCGTTTCGGGCTTACGTGAACGTCCACTTCGGAAAGGAGGGGGAGCTGCACCTCGGCTACGACATCCCTCCCGGCGGCACGGTCCCAGGGCTCGAGAACGGGTTCCGGTTGGTCCCGCCGCTCCTGGACGTGGGCGCGGCGCTGGTCGTTCAGCTCTAGCTCGTGTTAAGGCGGCGGCCGATGGCGCGCAGTCTCGACGAGCTCGAGGTCGCCTTCTGTGACGAGGATACGCCCACCTGGACGGCGGCAGCCTGCGAGATCGGGCGGCGCGCGGTCCAAGAGCCGCGGCTGATCGCCTTCCTGAAGACTTGGTTGGAGAGCGTCCAGCAGAGCGAGACCAACATTCATCGGTTCCGGCACGCCTGCTGCGGGCTGGCCAGCTATCTGTCGCAGGCGGGCGCGGACCGGGCGCCCTTTGCGGAGACGATCGCGCTCGAGATCGTCGGTCCGCTCACGTTCCTGGCGTTTCGCGGGTTGCCGGAGGGCGCGGTGATCCGGGACCTGGCGCAGCTCGGCCTGGACCAGGCCTTCGAGCGCTGGAAGCAGGCGCAGATCGAGAAGCGGAAGAAGGAGATCGCGAAGTTCGAGCGGGCCGGCAAGGCCCAGGCCCTCGCCGCCAACCAGCAGAAGCTGGAGATGCTCGAAGCGCTGTCGCCGGAGTCCGTGCTGCCGCCCGACTTCTCGCCCGAGACCAAGGTTCACGATCACTCGCCCTGGGCGCTGACCTCGTACTTCGCCGGCGCAGCCTCGATCGCAGCGCTGATGGGGCTGCCGCTGGTGCCGCTGGTCCGCGGGCTCTGCCAGATCGCGCTCGAGCGGAGGAACGGCGGGCTGCCCTTCGTGCTCAACGTCCCCGACATGTTGAGGGCGATCCGGGAGGAGACGCCGGCGGACGACTGGGAGGCGGCGCGGGCGTTGCTGGTGGAGAACGTCTCCCCGACCTGGATCAACGAGCGGCTCCACTACAACGACTATCTGCTGGCGCTGGCGAGCTGCTGCGGCGAGGGCGCCTTCGCGGAGCTCTGGGGCCGAGGGGTCACCAAGCCCGAGTGGCTCCAGGCGGATCTGGCCGTGCTCGCCGCCGTGGGCGACGCGGAGGCGCCCCGGGCCGCGGCGAGGATCATGCGTCGGATCGCGCGGGAGCTGTTCTCCGACGATTGGCGCTGGCACGAGCTCGACGAGGGGGCGCGCTTCTCGCTGAACGTCTTCACGCTGCTCATGATCCACGGGACGGATCCGCTCCGCGGCGCCGGTGCGGGGAAGCGCTCGTCCTCGCTCTCGGTGCGGCACCGGCTGGCGATCCTGATGAAGGCGATCGAGGCCAGCTACCACGCGCGCGAGCAGGTGCTGCCTGCGCTGGTGCGCTGTCTCAAGCTCCTCCTCGATCGGGAGCTGCGCGCTCGCAACAAGAACGAGGATCTGCTGGAGCTGTGCGCGCGCCAGGTGTCGATGGTGCGGCCGCTGGTCGCCGAGTGGCAGCTGCCCGGGACCATGCGGAAGGATCTGGCGACGATCGTCTGCCGGATCCTGCTGGCGGCCTACCAGAACGATCGGAACGTGTTCGTGAACCTGCTCTACACGGTGCTCTTCGAGCTGCCGGACGAGGTCCTGTTCCGCGAGCTCATCGAGTACTCGACGGAGGAGGAGGTCTCGAGCCTGGTCGGCGACATCGTCGAGTTGATCGAGCGCTGGCGCCGGCCGCCCGAGAAGGTGGGAGTGATCTGGGATCCGAGCGCGATGGATCGGGCGTATCAACCGGACCTGCGCGCGTTCGGGATCTACGAGCGGTTCGCAGCGAAGCTGTCGGCGATCTCGGGCGAGCGGAAGGAGCTGGTCTGGGTCCGGCACCTGCCGCGGCTGGTGGCGTTCCTGGCGCGGGTGCCGCTCGGCTATCCGCTCGGCGAGAAGGTGGTGACCGAGCCCAGGACCGAGCGCGATCAGCTCACGCTCGACGCCACCCTCTTCTGGATGCTGCGCGGGAAGCATCAGGACGTGGAGAGCTGGGAGCTCGACAGCCCCCGCGGGAAGGTCGACCGCAAGGGTGCTCAGTGGGCAGCGCAGGAGCTCAAGCGGCGCGGCGATCAGAAGGCCCGCGAGGTCTACGATCGGTTCCAGCGCACGCTCGATGACGTGCAGCTCCTCGAGACCGACTGTCTCCCCGAGGCGGGGCGGCCCCGGCCGTCCGACGATCTGGTGCGCCAGTGGCGGCGGTTGATCGCGGGGCTCGATTCGTTGAGCCGCCTCTGCGACGAGGAGCTGCCGTACCTGGAGCGGGAGCTGTGCGTGCACCTTCTCAAGGAGCGGATCGAGAACCTGGAGGTGCGCCTGCACACGCTGGTCCGGGTCCTGGAGAAGGAGGAGGAGGAGGTTGCCGTCGAGATGCTGAACGGACGGGTCCAGCGGACGGTCGACGATCCAGGCGAGCGGCTCGACTTCTCACAGGAGGATACGAACCTCATCCAGGACTGGATGCTTGACCGTTACATGATCCGCGAGCTGGCGAAGACGCTCCGGCTCTCGGCGCTGGGGATGCTGACGAGCGCCCCGTTCGTCGCGATCTGGTTGATGTCGCCGTTCCTCCTCGCGATCGTGCTCAACCGCCTCGGGCTGTCGCGCTGGAGCGGGGTGCCGTTCACTGCGATCACGCTCCTCGACCTGGTGCTGGTGGGCCTGTTTTTCTGGGAGGCGCAGCGGAGCAAGACCGCCTCTGCCGCGACCGGTAAGTTCCTGCTGCCGCAGATCACGGCCGCGCTGTTTCTCGGGATCTCCGAGCTCATCACCAACGACGAATCGTGGGCCATCGCGAACCTCGAGTATCCGTGGGTCCGCATCTTCACGGTGGTGGCGTTCCTCCTGGCGGGCTTCTTCTTCACACGCGAGGTGCTGCTCGGGGATCAGCTGACCAGCAAGGCGGACGTCCACAAGAAGAACGAGCGCGCAGGCTCGGTGATGGCGCTGGTCCTGTGGCAGTCATCGGTGCTCGTCGGGATCTTCGGGATCCTCTTCGGTCGAGTGATGGGCGAGCGAATGGACATGGATCTGTTCCGCGACGCGGTGATGCAGTTCGGCGCCTGGTTGCCGCTCCAGGTGCACGTGGGCCGATGGTTCCTCGATCCGGCCACCGATCTCCCGATGGGCGGCTATCAGATCTACCCGTGGGCGCTCATGACCTGGACGGTGCAGGTGTTCTTCTTCTCGGCGATCTTCGAGCGGATCATGCGCCGCTCCGACTGACGGTTGCGCACTCGGGGGTGATCGGGGAAGCTCGCCGCGATCCGATGGCCACGAATCTCTACATCGGCAACCTCGCCTACGATACCAATGAGGAGGCGTTGGCCGAGCTGTTCGAGTCCGAGGGCTACTCGGTCGTTCGCGTCAACGTCGCGAAGGATCGGGAGACCGGCCGCTCCCGCGGGTACGGGTTCGTGGAGCTCGAAGGGGTCGACGCCCGCCGGGTGATCGACGCGCTCGACGGACGGATGCTCATGGGACGGGCGCTCAAGGTCGACGCGGCGCGCGATCGCGCCCGTTCTCGGGGTGATTGAGCGAGTGACGGCCCCCACTGGCCGTGGCTCTCGAGCGACGGCGCGTCGCTGAAACACGACAGATCTCCTGAGGATCCCGGCGATTCGACCCATCGCGGGCGAGGGCATGCACCTTGCTGCCCGGGCCTGTCACGCAACGCCGCGCCCGTCCGTCATAAAGGCGGCCCAGGCCGGCAACCAAGGGAGACAGGCGATGATGTCGAGCGCTCTACTGGCTGCAGCTCTGGCTGCAGCGACGGCTCAAACGAAGCCCGAGGCGGTCGTCCTGACCTCGAGCCCGTTCATCACGCGCCCGGCGCTGACCTCGACCCGGACGGTCGCCATCTACCAGTCGAACGCTGCCGTGAGGGCGCACCTCACGCAGCGGATCCGGGAGACCTGGGGTATCGAGGTCGACGCGACACCGCCCATCACGCCCACCGACGGCACCTTCTACATCCACCTCGACTGGCCGAGCCCGCAGGAGGTGGTGGTCGGCGTCGCGCTCCCCGAGCAGACGCTCGCGGAGCGATCGATCGAGGTGGAGGACCTCGACGCCACCGCCGCCACCGTCTGGTTGCTGGTGCAGTCGACGGTCGAGCGGGCGCTGCTCTCGCCCGCCGCGATCGCGAACGAGCAGCCGCCCCCGGCTGCGCCCGAGGCGCCGCTCGCCGTCGTGGAAGGGGCCGCCCCGATCGCGGGCCGCGGACCCAAGCGCTACGCCCTCAGCGTGATGGCGCTGACGAACTTCGATACTGGCGCCGGAGTCCAGGCGACGCCCTCGTTCCAGGGCCAGCTGTTCCTCCACCGGTGGTTGATTGTCGGCGCCGAGCTGAGCTTCCGCCACGAGTCGCGCACCGAGACCACGAACATCTATCATGTCCCGCTGACGGGGTTCGTCTCCGCTCATCCGTGGGAGGAGCTTCCGCTCGAGCTCGGATTGTTCACGACGCTCGACGCGAAGGTGGTGTCACTCCCGAACAGCGGTGGCGGCATGAGCGCCGGCTTCTACGTGGGCCCGTTCGTTCGCGGTCGCTGGTCCTTCTATTCCTTCGGCAGCTCGTCGTTCTCGATCGTCGGTGACGCCGGGTTGGCATTCGCGCTCAAGCGCGACCGGTACTACGTGGGCAACGAGACGATGACCGACGGTGTGGTCGCGTTTCGGCTGGCCGGCGGATTGGAGTGGTCTTGGCACTGATGGAGCTGTTTCGCCGGCCGACGCCGGAGCAGGTCGTCCGCGATCACAGCGCGGACGTGCTGCGACTGCTGCGGCGGATCTTCGGGCCCCACGCGGATGTCGACGACGTCTTCCAGGCTGTCTTCGTGGAGGTGATCCGGTCGCTTCCCGCCTTCAAGGGCGAGGCCAAGCTGAAGACCTGGATCCATCGCATCACGCTGAACGTCGCGTATCAGGAGATGCGGGTCCAGTACCGCGAGCGCGAGGTGCGCTCGACCGACGATCTCGACACCCTCCCGCTCGACGAAGAGGCGAGCGAGAACGTCTTCGAGCGCGCAGAGCAGCGACGGATCCTCTACGAGGGGCTCCGCGAGCTGTCGCCCAAGAAGCGCTTCGCCGTGATCCTGCACGACGTCGAGGGCTGCACGCTCAAGGAGATTCTCGGAGACCACGGGGCGCCCGCTGCAGACCGTCGCCTCCCAGGTCCGGGCGGGACGCGCCGAGCTCGCCGACTGGTTCGCCCGGCGCAGCACGCAAGAAGAGAGGCAGGCCCACGCGAAGACGGTGGGGGTGAAGCGATGAAGACCTCGTGCTTCAAGATCCGCGAGCACCTGCTCGACTATCACTTCGGCGAGCTCGACGGGCTCGAGGAGGAGCGCGTGCGGCTCCACCTCCAGAACTGCGACGAATGCCGGACGGTGGTGGAGCGCCTGGGACGGGCGTTCACCGCGGCCGTGGACTGGGAGCCCGAGCCCAAGCCGGGCGAGCTCGATCGCCTGGTGGAGCGGCTGACGCCGTACCTCCAGCCAGAGGAGGAGGAGCGCGCCGAGAGCAGCGGCTGGTTGTTCGGCGTCGGCCTGGCGCTGGCGGCGGGGCTCGCGCTGTTCATGGTCTATTCGGCCTGGAAGGTGGATCGGCCGTCCTTCGAGGCGACGCCAGTCGCTGACCAGGGCCCCGAGAAGACGCTGCCGCTGGTCGAGGAGGTCGTGCGGTCGCAGCCGACCGAGCACCTCCGGATGGTCGCCAGCAAGGACTGGAACGGTGAGGTACGGCGGTCGAACGCCAAGGTCACGCGTGTGTCGATGGATCGCGGCTTCGCCGTGATGGCGTTCGACGGTGGCGAGGGCCGTCGGTTGATCGTGGAGACGCCGGAGGCCGAGGTGGAGGTGGTCGGGACGCGCTTCTACGTCGATGCGCGGCCCGGGCTCGCCACCACGATCGGTGTGGTCGCCGGCAAGGTGGTCGTGAAGACCAACCACGGCCGGGAGATGCTGGCCTCGGGGACGGAGCGCGCGTACGGCAAAGACGGGCGCAAGGCGACGATCCAGCTGGCGCGGTCGAATCCGTTCCACTCGGACAGCTATCTGCTCGAACAGGCCAAGCCAGCCGCAGCGCCGGCGCCTGCACCGATGATCGCGAAGAAGAGGGTCGATCGACGGCGCTCGAGCAAGCTCCTACCCCGCAAGGATCCGCCGAAGCACTACGAGCAGGCGGGTCGGTTCCTCGCGCCCTACCCGCCGGACGAGCCGCCGCCGGCCGCGGCGCCGGAGAAGGCGGCGCCCGATGCGGTCGAGGATCCCGACGCGCTCGATCCCACCAGCGTGCTGAACGAGGCCGATCGCCTGGTGCGCAAGGGCAAGTACGGCGAGGCCGTGACGCTGCTGGAAGGCGCGATCGACAGCGAGGAGCCGCAGGTCGAGCCGTTCCGCTCGATGCTCCGCTACGAGCGGGCGCGGATCCTGGTCAAGCAAGGCAAGCGCGAGTTCGCACGCGCCGAGTTCGGGCGCCTCACCCAGGCCAAGGAGGTGGAGGTGGCGAACCAGGCCAAGCTCTCGATGTGCGAGCTCGAGCTCGCCGACGATCCGTGCACCGCGGCGGCCTGCCTCCGCTCGATCGACTCGAACGAATCGAAGCAACTCCTGTCGCGATGGAAGCTCGATGAGCTTGATTGCGATCATCATAAAAACTCTGCGCCGTAGCAACTCAGGTGAATAAGATGCACTCGAAAACTCTGGCTCGCCCGCTCATCTCCTCTCTCCTGCTCGCGCTCCCCCTGACGGTTGGTTGTGTCGCAGAGTGGCACTCCGGCGAGGATCCCTTCTCGGACGACACCTCGGCGGCCTGCGACGGCCACGACGGCACCGATGCCGGAACCAACGACAACAACAACAACAACAACGGCAACGACGACTGTCCCTCTGCGGAGGGGACGATCTACGTCGACACCAACACGGCCGTCTGCGACCAGATCGGCTTCACTTGTCCGGCCAACTACACCGCGTTCAACGAGGTGGGCTGTGGGTGTGGCTGTGAGCCCATGGAGGCCGAGCCGCCGGTGTGCCCCGAGGACGATGGCGACGGCATCACGCGTCTGAGTCGCGATCTGAAGGTCTGCAACTCGATCACGTTCACCTGTCCCGAGAACAGCGATCCATTCAATGGAGCGTGCGGCTGCGGTTGCATCACGCAGACCTCGACCACTCCGTCCTGTCCGGATCCGGACGCGATGAACGTCCACTACCTCGGCGACTCCGGCTCGGCGGTCTGCGAGATGATCCCGTTCACCTGCCCGGCCGGCTGCGTCCAGTTCAACGACGACTGCGGCTGCGGCTGCATCGAGCCGTAGCACGCCTGGAATTCGCGGGCACGGCGACAACCGCCCGTTGTCACGCTTCTCTTGGAGCAAGTCTCCTAGCTTCGCTCACTTCGACCGCACCTGGATCAGCCCCGCCTGCACGTCGCCGTCGACGCCGGCGCCCTCGAAGGCCGCACCGACCGCGCCGTCGCCTTGGAGCTCGCGCGCGAAGAACGCCATCAGATAGCGAGCGGTGTAGTCGCGCACGACCGCGGGATCGGCGGTTCCATTGCCGCTGCACGCGAGCGCGCACCCGACGCAAGGCGAGGCAAAGTCCGTGTGGCCGGCGTTGACGGCCAGGAGCATCACGGAGGGGGAGGAGGCGAGGTTGTAGAGGACCTCGCCGTTCGCGTCCGCAGGCGAGCAGCTCCCCGGAATCGAGGCGACGAGAAAGACCGTGGGGATCCCGACGTTCGCCACGGTCGTCTGGGAGTAGACCCCGTCGTCGATGAACGTGACGTCGATGGTGTCGACGCCGAAGTAAGCCACCGCGCGTCCCATGAGTCCGGTCTCCGCTGCCAGGAGCGTCGCCTTGCCCCCACGCGAGTGTCCGGCGAGACCGAAGCGCGTCTCGTCGATGCGGCCGAAGAACGGGCTGCTCGGATCTTCGTTCTGCGCCGGGAGCCATTCCGTCGCCACGTACACCAGCTCGTCGACCACCACCTGCGTTCCGGTCAACGGGCCCGGATCGTTCCGCGAGAGCACGACGATCCCGAACGAGGCGAGCCGCTGGAAGAACATCGTATAGGACGACGCCGGCTGCTGTGTTCCCGGGCCGAAGAAGACGACGGGGCGCGGACCGGAGGTGTCGGGGAGATAGACGTGCTCGGTGAAGGTGCGCCCGCCGAAGGAGAGATTCGAAGCTGCTCGTCGAGAAGGTCTCGACGCCGTCACCGGCGTACGTGCCGGGAGAGGTGGCGCCGGCGTCGGGCTCGGCAATCGCTCCGTCCGATGGGGTGGAATCGCCGGGCGCCGCATCCTTCCTCTTCTATCCCCGCGTCGGGGTGACCGGTCTCGACGGCATCCGCCGCCTGGGCGTCGTCGTGAGCGGGCTCGGCTGCGTCCGCGGCCGCGGGGGTCGTGACGGGTGGTGGTGAACCGGGTTCGCGCGCGCACGCGGAGGCGAGCATCGCTGCGCTCACCACGAGGTGGAGTGATCGCATCGGGGGGATGACATACGCCGGGGCTCCGCGGTCGATCCATGCGTCGGCCGGGCCTCACGTCCGTCTGAAGATCGACCGGCGTTTGAGCGCGAACGTCACTCTGGCCAGACCTCGCTGACGGCGCGCGCCGGGCCGCTGACGCCGGCAGGATCCGGACAGGGGAGGCTGACGATCACGCGGTACGTGATCCGGGTCGATGCCGAGATCGGGACCTCGGCGCCGCCGAGCTCGAGCTGGAAGCGGCCGCCCTGAAAGCCGAGGGGCTCGGTCTCGATCCGGAAGTGGCCCGTCGAGCTGGTGACGGTGCGGCCGAGGAGCTGCGGATCCTCGCGGTCCTGAAGGTCGACCTGCAGGTTGGCGGCGGGGAGGGGGCCGGTGAGGCAGTGGTAGGTGGCGTCGCCGTAGACCTCGAGGCGCGGCGGCTCGAGCTCGGCGGAGGATCATGCCTGCAGGCGAGCGCAGTCAGGACGATCAGGACCGGGAGCGAACGGGTCATTGGACCAGGGACTTGAGATCGAGCTGCGCCAGGGAGAAGTCGGGCTGCTCCTTCACGACCTCTTCGAGTCGCTTCTTGGCGGTGGCCTTGTCCTTCCTGTCGAGGGCGTCGAGAGCCTCGGAGTACTTCTTGGCGGTGCTGACCTTGAGCCGCTTGGGCGCCTTGGTCTTCGGCTCTCCCTTCGCGGGCGTGCCGCCGAGCTGATTCGTCAACACCTTGTCGAGGTCGCCCGAGAATCCTCTGCTGGAGATCGAGGAACTCGTCGGGCAGGGAGGTGCCGCCCACCGACTTGATGACCTTGCCCGTCTCGACCTCCACGACGCGGGCATCGACACGGAGCGAGCCCATGAGATCGAAGTATCCGCCGAGGACCATGTAGCGGGCGCCCAGCAGCTTGCCGATGCGGTTGGCGCTGCCCTTATCGATCTGCTTGGTCTCGTTCAGCTTCAGCTCGTCGAGGATCTCCTGGAGGCGATCGCGCTCGACGATCTGGAAGCGGTCGCTGCCGGAGAGATCGGAGATCAGCATCTGCGCCAGTCCCTTGCGGAGGAGGCCCATCTGATCGTCCTTACCTTGGTAGTCGAAGTAGAGGATGGCGACGGTCGGCTTCGCGGCCTGGGCGGCGGCGGGCGCGAAGAGGAGCGGTAGGGCGAGCAGAGCGGCGCGCATGGGTGGGGCATCGTACTACGGCGGAGGCAGGTCGAGGAGCGCGGATTGCATGGGATCGACGGGGTCTTCGCCGATGATCATGACGAAGGGCTCGAGCGGTAGCTGCATGCGATCGGTCGAGAGCTTCCAGTAGAGAACGCCCGCCAGCATCCCCGGATGCAGGCTGCGTTGCACACGGCCGAGCGCGCGGACGGCCATGGCGCGCTCGGAGAGGTCCTGGGGCTCGTCGGCCCAGGTCACCAGCTCGTACCCCTTCCCGGAGCGGACGAGGGAGAAGCCGCGCTGGCTCCAGGGTTCGAGCGTCGAGCGGCGCCGGTACGTGTAGCCGAGCTCGGTGAACAGCACGCTTCGAGCGCCGAGCCCGCGGTCATGGCGGAAGCGGTCGATCTCGTCGAGCACCCGCGCCCATCCGTACTCGAGGGTCGGCTCGTCGGCCGGGCCGAGATCGCTCCGCAGCGGGAAGTAGGCGTTGATGCCGATCAGATCGAGCTCGTCCCAGAAGCCGACGCGCCGGTACTGATCGAAGTTGGCCGCGTACGTGATCGTGCCGTGGTAGGCGTTGCGCACGGCGTGGATCAGATCCCGCCACTCCCGATCGAGCTGCCGCGCACGTGCGTCGATGCGGGTGACGTCTCCGCCGAAGGTGGTCGACCGCGCCCACGCCTCCCAAACGGCGGCACGCTCGCGCGTGAAGGCTTCGGGGGTCTCCATCTCGGACCCGCCCAGCGCGGCGAGGTGTCGCGGGAGGATGCGCTCGCGAAAGCGCGTCACCAGCGCGAGGTACTCGGCCTGCTGGGTGCGGGAGAGATAGTAGGCCTCGAGCGGCGGCAGCCGATCGACCAGTGTGGTGGAGGCGAGCGCGTTCATCTCGCTGCCGACGGCGAGCACGTCGACGCCCTCGCGCTCGGCGATCTCGGCCCATCGTCGAGCGAAGGCACGATAGCGGCGGAACCACCCGGCGAGCGTGGGCTCGTCCTTCGGCATGATCATGCCGTGCCAGAGGTAGCGGTTGCGTGGGTACGCGTGATCGAGCGCGACCCGCAGCACCAGCACCACCGAGAGGCCGGCGCGCTTGGCCTCGCGGATCTCGTCGATCACCGAGGGTGCGTCCTCGTCCGAGAGATCGGCCGAGTCCCAGTCGCCCTGGCGGGCGTATACGGTGGTCGAGACGGTGTGGAGCCCGGCGCGATCGAGCGTGTCGATCCAGTGCCCGTGATCGAGCTCGTTCACCTGGATCCCGCCGAGGAGGAACGGCTCGGTCCTGGAGGCGGTTGATGCGTGCGAGCGGCTGCACGCCGCGGCCAGCAGCAGCATCGGGCCGAGCGAACGCATCAGACCCGCGCGTGATTGGTGATGGCGCGGGGATGCTCGCCCCGCCAGAGCTCGGCGCGATAGCGGCCGGGGCCGACCGCACGGGAGAGCGAGACGTCGGTGTCGGCCGCCAGCGTCTCGATGACCCTACCGTTCTTGACGATGCGGAGCTCCGAGCCGGGCTCCGCTGCGAATGTCCGGATGGAGAGCGCTCCGGCGGCGGCGTCGAGCTCGATCAAGGGGCCTCCGGTCATCACCACCAGGCCGCGCTTCAGGCCCGCGAGGATGTCGGCCTCCACGTCGCTCTCGGCGCGAACCGCGGTGAACGGCTCCTCGCCAGGGAACGGCGTCTCCTGGGCCGGACCGTGCCAGTCGCGGGCGGCCACGCCGGTGATCTCGTGGCCCTGGTCCCAGAAGCGATCCCAGAGCGCGAGCGCCGCGCGATCGTCGTGCTCGGGGTCGTGCCAGGTCCGATACCACACCTCCATCATGTCGACGGCGGCCGGGTCGAGGGCGACCTGGCGGCAGCCGGTGCAGATCGGATCGCCGATCTTGAAGGGGTGGGCCACCGACACGATCCCGCCCTCGTTGCGGATTCCATTGAATAGATCGGCGAAGTCTGCGCGACGCTCGCCGTCGTGCCAGGGCGGCGGCCACTCGATCCCGTACACCGGGTGGTGGCCGTGGAAGGTGGTGAGCTCGCAGCCGTGGAGCACCGTGATCGGAGGGTTCCGAACCTCGCCGAGCCCGCTGGTCGCGTTGTGATCGGTCAGCGCCAGGAAGTCGATCCCGAGGGCGTCGGCGCGCCCGAGGAGCTCCTCGACCTGATGCGCGCCGTCGCTGTGCACCGAGTGGCTGTGGAGCTCACCGATCCGCCAGCGCTCGCCGGCCTCGCCCCAGCGGCGGCGGAGGCGCTGACCTCGCGAGCGCCGGCCGTCGACGGGCGCTCGGAGAGCCAAGGCCGCGCCGGGCTCGACCGTCAGGCGGTAGGTGACGGGATCGCCCAGCACGCAGTGGATCTCGACGGCGGCGGTCCAGCGGCCAGGCGTGATGGCCCCGGCCAGGAAGCCGTCGGACGCGCCGTGCTCGGAGAGCACCAGCGCAGCCCTCGAGGCGGGGTTGCGATCCCAGCGTCCGCGCCATCGCCCCGCCGGATCGATCAGGACGACGTTGAGAAGGTTGCTGACGCCCCGTCCCAGCATCCGCTCGCGCAGGATCTCGGCGAGCGCCCCACGCAGCTCGGCGGGGAACGTCGAGACGTGCTGGTCGATGGCGCCGGCGATGGCGGCGCGGGCCGCCTCGGCGCTGGTGCACTTGCGGGGCCCGTAGTCGAACGAGAGGTGCAGGGCCTCGGTCCCGGGCGGTACCTCGAACGTGTGGGGGAGAACCGTCTTCGACCGCTCCGCGGCGACCTGCTGGCTGGCGTCCAGGAACACGGCTACCTCTTTCTCGGGTGTGGACGCGAAGCGTCGCTTACCTGCGGAGAGTAAGGGACAGGAAGTCCACGCGGTCGAAGATCCACACTGGTCGTGTCTCCGATCGACTGGGTCATCGTCGCCGTCGTGCTGCTCGGGCTCCTGGTCCTGGGTGTCGTGACCAAGAGCCGCGCCGAGAGCTCCGTGGAGAACTTCTTCGTGGCGGGCCGCTCACTCCCCTGGTGGCTCGCAGGGACGTCGATGCTCGCCACCAGCTTCTCCAGCGATACGCCGCTCCACACCACCCGGATGATACGTGAGCACGGCCTCCAAGGCGCGTGGTTTTATTGGGGCGGGATCATCGGCGGCGTCGCCGTCGCCTTTTTCTTCGCCAAGCTGTGGCGACGGGCCGGCGTGGTCACCGATGCGGAGCTCCTGGAGCTTCGGTACGGCGGGCGTGCGGGCGCTGCGCTGCGCCTGGCGACCGCGCTGTTCCGTGGGTTCCTGCTCGAGACCATCACCCTCTCCTGGGTGATCCTCGGCATGACCAAGCTCGTGCAGGTTCTGCTCGACCTGCCGCCCGGCTCCGGTGTGCTGGTCGTGCTGGTCCTCGTGATCATCTCGCTCCTCTACTCGGCCACCTCGGGGCTGTGGGGCGTGGTGATGACGGACCTCGTCGAGTTCGGCCTCGCCATGGTCGGCGCGATCGCGCTCGCGATCATCGCGCTGGTCAAGGTCGGTGGTCCTCACGGGCTGGAAGCCGCGCTGGCCACCACGAACTCGGGCCACACGCTCGACATGCTGCCGAGCTTCCACGACAGCACGCTGCCGGCGCTGGTGGTGGGCGTCTACCTGGGCGTCCAGTGGTGGGCGAGCCCGTACGCGGATGGGAGCGGGCAACGCGCGCAGCGCTTCCTCGCCACCAAGAACGAGGGCCACGCGCTGGTGGCCGGCGTCTGGAACATGACGGTGCAATGGATCCTGCGCACCTGGCCCTGGTACCTCACGGCCCTCTGCTCGATGGTGCTCTACCCCGATCTGCTGGACGGCGAGCGCGCCTACCCGCGGATGATCGTTGACCTGATGCCCGTGGGGCTGCGCGCGCTGATGGTGGCGTCCTTCTTCGCGGCGTTCATGTCCACGGTCGACTCGCTGCTCAACCTGGGCGCCTCGTATTTCACCAACGACGTCTATCGCCGGTTCGTTACCCGTGCGCGCACCGAGAAGCACTACGTGCGGGCGGGTCGCTTCGCCAGCGTGGCGATGGCCGGCACCGCGGCGGTGATCGCTCTGCAGCTCCCCTCGATGCTCGACGCCTTCCGGTTGAAGATGGAGCTGATGGCGGGCCTGGGGATGATCGCGCTCCTGCGGTGGTTCTGGTGGCGCGTCAACGCGGTCACCGAGCTCGCGACGCTGGTCACCTCGGTGGCCGTGGCGATCGCGCTCAATCTGCATCCCACGCTCGGGGTCTCGGGCGCTGCGCCCTCGGCGATCCGCCTGTGCATCGTGGTGGCCTGCTCGGGTCTGGTCACCGTGGTCGGCGCGCTGGTCACGCGCCCTGAGCCGACCGCCCGGCTGCTCGCGTTCTACGAGCGCGTTCGCCCGCCGCGCCTGCTCTGGGGGGCGATCGCCGACGCCGCTCCTCCGTCCTCGCAGCGCTCGCCGATCACGGTGGCGACGATCGGACAATACGCGGTCTGCGTCGCGCTGGTCTTCTCGGGGATGTTCGCGATCGGAAAGCTGGTCCTCGCGCAGTGGGTCGATGGGATCGCCCTGTCCGTGGCCGCGCTGGTGCTCGGCGCGATCCTGTGGCGCTGGGTGCTCTCGACCGCGCTCAAGGACAGCCCGGATCCCGGCCCGTGACGCACCAGCTCGGCGGCGGACGGGGGGCGGTCCAGCCGTCACCGTCGATGTCGATCCAGATCGGGTTCGTGATCGCGAAGGGGAACGTCGGATACAGCGAGGGGTTGCGCGGCAGCCGGAGGCCGCGCAGGCGCGGGACGAGGTCGTAGATGCGCTGGATCAGCTCGCGCGTCCCGAAGCGCGCCAGCACCGCCGAGCCGTAGACCGGCGCCAGCGACCGCCCGGACAGGCCCAGGGCGATCGCGACGTACCAGGAGTCGCGCTCGGGACGGTCGGTGAGGGTCTCGTCGAGGACCACCGCGCCGTTGCGGACCGGGCGGAAGACGCGGATCAGCTCGGCGTTGCGATAGAGCTCGACGCGATCCACATCGTACCAGTCGGCGGCCTCGACGCGGAGCCGGATCTCGACGTCACCGGCGGCGACGCGCGTCTCACCGACCTCTGCGCCTGCGACCGTCATGTGGATCATGGGCGCGTTCGTCACGACCGCGTGGCCCTGGCGCAGAGCGGCGATGAAGTCGGGCTCCGAGACGCGGGCCGGGTCGGTGTCGCCCGTCCGCACCAGGATCCGCGGGGAGCCGGCCTGGTCGTACGACGCCTTCTCTCCGTGGACGTCGGAGCCGGCGACGCCGATGCGGACCACTCCGCGGTTGAGCATGTCGAACCAGTCGTCGACCACACCGCGAACCGTGCGGCAGACCGCATTGTCGGGCGCGGGCACCGCGGTGCTCGAGGTCTCGGCGGGATCGACGCAGGTGAGCTTCGACTGCTCGCAGATCAAGCCGGGCGCGCAGTCGCCGTTCGAGCCGCAGCGACATTCGACGTCCTTGCCGACGCCTGCCAGCAGCGCGCGCTGCTCGTCCTCGGTGCGCTCGAGCATGCGGCGGGTCGCCTCCGTGGAGAGCTGGTACACGCCGCGCTGAAAGTCCGCCTGGTCGATCCGCCCGTCGCGGCGATCGGCGATCAGGCGATCGAAGCCTCTCGAGTAGAAGCGCACCTCGCCCACCGTGGCTCGCCGGATCAGATCGAAGCCCTTGGAGTTGATGAGCTCGAGGGCGTCGAAGCCGCCGTCGAAGTTCTCCGGAGCGACCAGCGGGGCAAACAGCGAGACGATCGAGCCGGTGGGCTCGAGCGTGAACGGATCCAGCCCGTAGGCGTCGAAGTACGAGTAGGGGTGGGGGACGTCGACCACGACCGGGACGCGATCCTCGAGCGCCCGTATCATGGAGAAGATCTCGTGGGGAGTGGCCCCGCGCCAGTCGGGGGCTCCATACCCGAGCACGAGATCGCCGGCCTCGCGCTCGCGATATTTCAGCGGGAAGCCGATGAAGTGACCGAGCTCCTGCGTGCTCACCTCCACGCCCACCTGCGACGCGAGGTGATCCGAGAGGCCCAGCGCCTTGATGAGCGGGGCGTATCGGGTGAGGACGTCGTGGTCCGACGACGAGAGCCGATCGAGGTCCTCGGCCATGAAGCTGGTGACGCGCGCCTCGAGCTCCGTGTTGCTGTCGAGGCTGGGAGCCGCGTGCACGTGGAAGTCGGCGGCGGTGTAGCCGACCCGGTCGACCTGGCGGGTGAGATGCGCCGAGATCAGGGCCTCCTTCCCGGGGCGCAGCCGCACCAGCTGCCGATCGATCGACCAGTGCGGCCCGTGTGAAGCCACCACCTGGTAATCGCCCGGAGCGAGCTCGAGCGAGCCTCGGCCGCTGGTGGTCTGGTGCGCCGCGATCACGCCGTCGGCGACGCGTGGGCCGTTGAACGCCAGCGGCCGCAACCCGTCCTGCCGATCAACGATGACGCTGATCCGTCCCGGGATCGCGCGGCCCGCGCCGTCGAAGAGCGCGTAGGAGAGTCGCGCGGTGCGCGGGAGCACCAGGGAGAGCTCGCCGGGTGCGTCCTCGCGGAGCGTCACCCTGGCGAGGTGCGAGCGGGCGACGTCACCGCGGACGGCGATCGCGTAATAGTCGCCGGGCGGCGCGATCAGCTCGAAGCGACCGTCGCGCTCGCGGTCGCCCCTTGGGTCGGTGTGGGCCTGGGAGACGACGCCGGGGACGCCGTTCAGGAAAACGGGCGAGACCGAGCGGGCCCGGTTCGCGTCGAGCAACGCCTCCAGCGAGGGCTCATCGAGCGCTTCAGGGTCCTGGATCAGGAACACGTCGGCGCCCGAGACGGGGTGGCGATCCCAGTCGAGCACCACGCCCTCGAGCCGGCCGAAGGTACGGCCCTGGGCGACGAGCAGCGGCTCGAGCGCGGAGGAGGCGTCCCCGCGGCCGACCGACATCAGGCGCTGCATCCGGATGATGGTGCGGGAGAGACACCCGGGATCGCCCGTCGCGCAGGAGGCGGCGCCGGTGGCGCCCATCGAGAAGGGACCTCCGAAGATCGGGATGAGGACGCGACCCGCGAGTGGCGCGTAGCCGTACGAGACGCCGTCGCCCACCGCGAGCACGTTCTCGACGTCGAGCGGCGTGGAGAGCGTGTCCTCACCGGCGTCGAACAGGCTGCGGATGTCGGACTCGGTATCGAACCCGACGCCGGGGAGGAAGGGGGCGAGGTGTCCGCCGAAGAGCAGCATGTCGCCGAGGAGGACGCCGGCGTCGCGGGCCTCGGGCGCGCGGCAGACCGAGAAGTCGCCGCCGAGCGGCGCGATCACGGGCGTGCAGGTTCGGCCGGCCCCGCAGTCGGCGTCGCCGGTGCAGCGTCCAGCCCCGAGCGGGCGGGGGAGGTCGCCGAGGAGCACGTCGGAGATGCCGACCGGCGCAGGGCGGTCCGGGAGCGCGTCGGCTTCGCGCAGGGTGACCTGCGTGCACCGGGACGGCGTCTCGCACGTGCAGTCGTCGTCGTAGATGATGTCGTCGCAAGCTGCGTTGCAGCCGTCCTGCTCCTGGGGCGGGCAGAAGGGGATGTCGAAGCCCACCGAGGTGGTCACCCGGAGCACCGACTCACCGGGCCGGAGCTCGTACTCGCTGTAGAGGTAGACCTTCGCGTAGTCGGCGTTGCCGGAGAGGAAGTGGCGTTCGAGGAGGAGGTTGAGCGCCGCCAGGATGTCCTGGATGGGCGTGCCCTCCGCCTTCGAGGTGACCTCCGCGGCGCCGCTCTCGGTCCGCGTGATCACGACTGTGCCGGGTCCGAGCGCTCCGCCGACGTAGAGGTTGGCGGTGGCGGCGATCTGGCCCAGCTGATCCAGCCCTCGGCCCCGACGGTAGGCTTCCTCGGCGCGCATCAGATCGGCGTCGACGATGGTGCCGCCGACGCCGAGCGGCGTGCGGCTGTGCGCCGCCTGCTCGATGACCACACGGATCCGATCGTTCTCGAGGAGGAAGTCGCCGGTCCGGCCTGAGGCGACCGGACCGCCGATCGATTGATCCATCGACTCGATCCGGCGCGCGTGCGCCGTCGTCGCCGGCTCCCGGCAGGCGAGCGAGAGGAGCGGTGCCGCCAGGATCAGCCCGCGCATCAGAACGTTCCCTGGAGCACCAGGACCAGGCTGTCGTTCTTGAGGTTCTCGCCGTGGCGCTCGACGCGCGCCTGATACTGAAGCTGGGCGCGGAGATAGGGCGCGTAGAGATCGGCGTCGAGACCGCCCGAGATCAGGAGGAGGTCGCCGCTGTCGGCGAGCGCGCGGTCGTCGTCGTAGATCTCGGCCCGGACCACCGTGCGGAGCGGTACCACCCATGCGTCGAAGCCGAAGCCGGCCTCGGCGTAGGCGCCGCAGCGTTCGATCTTGGAGGCGACCTCCGGGGAGACATCGGGCGCGTCGTCGGGGATGCGCCGATCGCAGAGCGCCTCCACCTGGAGGGTCGCGCCGTACCAGGTCGCGAGGATGTCTCCCGTCACGGCGATCGTCCGGGTGGCCGGCCCGTTCTCGTAGAGCGCAGCGGCTGCGACCGAGAGGCGGAAGCGCTCACTGCGATCTTCGATCGTTGCGAGACCCCACGGTGAGCCGATCAGGCGCGCCGCATAGAGGAAGCCGCCGAAACGATTTCCGAACGCAAAGCCTTCGGTGGCGTTCTCGAGGGAGAGAAGATACGCGAACCGTTCGTCGAAGAGCCTGCCCTCCACGGTGATCCCCAGCCGCCGGGAGGGGACGATGCGGCTGACCGAGAGCGGACGCTCGATGCTGAGCAAAGAGCGCGAGGAGTCGAGGGCGGCGCGCGAGAAGGGGAGCTTCCCCAGGCCCGCGCTCACGCCGAGCCAGTCGGCGAAGAAGTACGACAGCGTTGCGTCCGAGACCGATCCCACGTCGTCGTCCGAGGGCAACAGATTCGCGGCCAGGAAGACGCCGAAGTTCCCGGCGAATTGCGCCGACACCCCCAGGCGCGCTCTCCGGAGGCGGAACCCACTCTGGTCGGCGAGATCGCCGTTTTCGATGAGTGAGTCCCTCCCCGCCATCGCTGCTGCGTGGAGCTGCACGAGGCCGCCGAAGCGAAGCTCGATCGCCTCCGTCGCGACGACCGGGACCGTCGGCGCGAAGTCGAGCGGCACGAGCGAGCTGGAGGCGGTGGCGGTGACCGCGAGCGTGACGATCTGGAGAAACATCGCCGAGGTCGAGTATCGGCGTCCACACGCGCGCGATGCTTACGCGTCTCGAGTAAGCGCTATGGGCGCGCGGAAGCACGTTCGTGCGGTCATGCCTCGTGAGGCTGATCCCCCGAACCGGCACCGTCAGCGGTGGCACGCGAGATGCTCATCCTATGAGTCCATGACGGACGATCGGGCAGGTGGAACGAGGTTGCTCGTCACGACGATCCTCGCAGCGATTGCGGTCGGGGGAGTTCTCGTGATCGACGCATACATGCAGGATGACTTGCAGGCACCGATCGCATCCGCCGAGGCGGCAAGGGCCACGCCTGCGCACGAAGGGCAGCGCGGGTCCATGCCAGATCCTCGAGCGGCATGCTGGGGCCCTCTCTTCCCGCCGAGCTGTACCCCTCCGCTGCTCCCCGCCGACGAGGAGGAGGAGGAGACCGCGCCGACGCCTCTCGACGAGCCCGTCGCCGCTCGCCCGGCGCGGCCCGGCAAGCCGCGGCGCACCCGACTCCCCGTGCTCGACGATCAGGCGCCCCAGGAGCTGGCCCTCTCCGATCGCGTGTTCGCCCAGGTGGTCGGGTCCTGGCACGCGCTGAAGGCCTGTGCGATGGCCGCGGGCGGGGTCCAGGGAACGCCGACGGTGCGGATGGAGATGGACATCGACACCACCGGGCGCGTGAAGGCGGCCCGGGTTCTCGACGTCGAAGGCGTCACCGAGCAGCAGCTCGCCTCCTGTCTGAAGACGCAAGCGCACGGCCTCCGGTTTCCGCCCGACTCCGTCCGCCGGGAGACCACGCGCGACGCCACCTTCGTGTTTTGAATGGAGCGACGCTCTGCCAACTACTCCTCGGTCGGGATCGGATCGATCCGAACGATCCCTTCCTTGTCGAGGATGATCCGGAAGTGTTCGAAGCGCTCGCGCTCTCCTGCGCCCTGAACGCGGATCACCACGTTGACGTGGTAGACCTTCGGAAGCTCCGAGTGGGCGAAGGCGCCGCGGTCGACGTCGAAGTAGCGGACGTCCTCGATCGGATCGTCGAGGCGCGAGAGGAAGTGACGGATGTTGAGCCGAAAGATGTCGAGGATGCCGTAGCCCTCGGGGAGCGGCTCGCCCTCCGACGGCTGCACCGTCAGGACCTTCCGGTACTGGATCACCTCTTCCTGGAGCGGGGCGTCGGCGAGGAAACGCCGGGTACGGCCCTGGAGGCGGATGCTTCGGATGCGCGGGTCCACCTCGTCGAAGCGCATGAAATGGAAGCGCTCGTCGAGCCGGCCGGAGAAGTTGCCGAGGCCGACCTCCTCGAGGGAGGCGCCGCGGATCGCGGAGTGCTTGTCGAACTTCCGGATCTTCGGGACCAGGTACTCGTTGGTGGTGGCCTTGATCCGATCCTTGGCGACGTACGCGGCGACCGCGCCGATGAAGAAGGCCAGCTTGGTGTTGGTCGGGAGGTCCGCGACGGTCGCGGGCAGCTGCGTCGCCCACGCCCAGCTGGCGGCGAGCATGGCCCCGAACGCGCCGATGGTGTTCTTGAGGATGGCCTCGTGCTTGACCTTTCGAGCGTCGAGATAGAGCGCCTGATGGATCGACTTCTTCAGGAGCGAGCGTCGATATGTGAAGTACTCCCGCGAGCTCTTCTCGTGCGCCAGGTGGACCAGGAATCCGTAGCGTTTTCGGTGCGTCGCCTCCTCCCGCGCGAACGCTCGGATCCTCTCCTTCAGGCGCGGGACGTACGCCGAGCCGTCGTAGCGGCGCTGGGAGTCGAAGTGATCGACGAGCGACGCCAGGCGCTCCTCCAGGGACAGGCTCATGAACTCGTCGGCGCTCGCCATGGCCTGGACGAAAGAATGGTGGCAGAGCATCTCGAAGGGCCAGAACGCCGCGCGCAGGCGCCGGAAGCGGAAGAGTGAGCGGCGCGCGCGTTCGATGAAGGCGTCGAGCCCGGCGCTCAGCAGGTCGCGACGGTCCTCCCTGAAGAGGAGCGCGAGCGCGTCGATCTCCCGGCCCACCGCCTGCGACTGCAGGAACGCGAACAGCTTGGTGTGCGCGGCCAGACCGAGCGAGGACGGGGCGTGGTCCCCGTTCTGAAATCGCTGCAGCGCCATCGAGAGTGGGCGGAGGGGGCTCGACGGCGACCAGTCGTCGATGAGCGATTGGAGCGGCTGGGCCGCGGCGTCGAGGCGCATCAGCGCCGTGGTGTCGGCGTAGAACTCGTCGCGCGCGTAGTTCGTAGCGTTCAGCCCGACGCTGTGCGGGATGAAGAGGTACGTGTCGACCTCATGCATCCGCCGCTCGTCGGTCCGCGACAGCGGGAACGTGTGGCGGAACTCGACCTGCTGCCGATCGTGCGCCTCGAAGAGCAGCTTGGCGTCGTTGAAGCTCATGCGCGAGGGATCGTCAGCCAGACCACGTTGACGTCGCCGAGCCGCTCGGCGCCGACCTGACCGCCGGCGATCGACGCGAGCGGCTCGACCTCGTCGAGGTGCGTCTCGAGCCCTTTGGTGCGCACCGTCAGGCGGACGCAGCCGTTCTGGATCTCGCCCGTGATCGCCAGGTTGGAGCCCTTCTTGCTGGTCTTGACCGCCGACTCGAGGAAGCTGCGCACCGCCCGGCAGGTGCGCCCGTCGGACTCTGCGACGTGCGTCCGGCCCTCCGGGAGCTCGAACTTGAGCTTGATCTTCTTCATCTCGATGCGCGCCTCGATCTGCTGCGCCGCCAGCTCGCACAGCTCGCCGACGAGCACCGAGGTGACCGGCCCCTGCGCCTCTTCATGCCAGCTCGCCCATCGTTCGAGTCGGTCGGCCTCCACCTCGAGCTGGAGCCGCAGCTCCTCGGCGGGCACTGCGCGCGCGGCCTCGCGGAGCAGCAACACCGAGCCGTTCAGCGCCTTGGTCACGGTCTCGTGGGTACGCTCCACATCCTGGTCCACGATCACCAGCGCCTGCTCGCGACGGCCTTCCTTCGAGTAGACGTTGATCCATCGCGCCTCGAGCACGCGCTCGGGCGACCAGGGCAGCTCGAGCGGAACCGCGATGGTCCGGCCCTGCGCCGAAGCGTCCCGGCGCGCCCGCTCCTGCGCTGCCAGCCTGGCGATGTCCTCCGCGCGTCCGTGCTCGTCGGCGCCCACCAGGTCGCACTGCTCCCGCGCGCGGGCGCTCACCACGATCGGTTGGAGGCGCTCGTCGTAGAGGATGACGCCGCAGGGCAGATCGTCGAGGAGTGCGTGGATGGTGGCCCGGCTCGATCCGACCTCCACCAGCACGGCGCGCAGCTGTACGGCCAGATGGCGGAGGGCGTCGGCGGCATCGCCGAGCTCGTCCCGCGACTCGATGTCGACTGGATGTCCAAAGTCGCCGGCGGCAAAGGCGCGCGCGGCGCTGGCGATGTTGCGGAGCGGACGGGAGACCGCGAGCGCCGCCAGCAGGCTCAGCAGGAACGCCGCCGACAGGCCGAGGGCACCCGCCCGCTTGATCTGCTGGGAGGCGGCCTCGTACAGGCTCGCGTCGAGGCTGGTGTGCAGGTAGATCAGCATCGGGCCGAGCACCAGCGCGACCACGACCAGGTAGCTGAACATCACCTTGATGTGCAGCGGGATGCGTATGCGGTTCACCCGATCGTGTATGTTACCACCATGCGTCTCCTCCGGCTGTGGTTCTCGCTCGGTGACCGGGTCACCCGGAGACAGTACGTGCTCTCGGGTCTCTTCCTGATGGCTTTGAAGTACGGGCTCGACGCTGGGGCGCTTCAGCTCGGCGAGGGCGTTTGGCTCCATCCGATCGACTTCCTGAGCCCGATCTTCAAGACGCGCGAGGCCCTGCTCGGCCGCGCCCACGAGGGCCTCCTCGCCGCAATGGTGCTCTGGGCGCTCCCCTTCCTCTGGATCGGCGTATCGATGTCGATCCGGCGCGCCGTGGACGCTGGGTGGTCGCCGTGGCTGGGGCTGCTCTTCGTGCTGCCGTTCGTGAACATGATCGTGATCGGCGCGCTGGCCCTGGCACCGTCGTCTCCCCACCGGCGATGGGAGCTCTCGGGCCGGACCGACCCCTCCAGCGAGGACCGGGTCAAGAGTGCGCTGATCGGGGTCGTCGCCGGCGTCGCGCTGGCGGGCTCGATGGTGGCGGTCAGCGTGCTGCTGTTGAAGGACTACGGATGGGCGCTGTTCTTCGCGACCCCCTTCTTCATCGGCGCGGTCGCTGCCTACGTGTACAACGCGAACCGGCCGCGGACGGTCTCCTCCTCGGTGGGCGTGGGGGTGGTCGCGGTTCTGGCCGGCTGCGGCGCGCTCCTGCTCTTCGCGCTCGAGGGTGTCTTCTGCATCGCGATGGCGACCCCGATCGCGATGGTGCCGGCGATCCTGGGAGCGCTCGTGGGGCGGGCGATCGCCGTCCGCAAGGGCGGCGCCGCCGGACTATTGCCCCTGTTGCTCGCGCTCCCGCTGACCACCGCGATGAGCGCGTCGGCGCCTACTCCGTTGACCGAGCGCGAGGTGGTCAGCGCGATCGAGATCGATGCGCCGCCGGCCTCGGTGTGGCCCCACGTGATCGGCTTTACCGAGCTCCCCCCGCCGCCCGAGGTGGTGTTCAACCTCGGCATCGCGTACCCGATGCGCGCCGTCATCGAAGGTGAAGGTGTCGGCGCGGTGCGGCGATGCGAGTTCTCCACCGGCCCGTTCGTCGAGCCGATCACCCGCTGGGAGCCGCCTACCCGGCTCTCCTTCGACGTGCGCTCTCAGCCGCCGCCGATGTTCGAGTGGAGCCCGTACCGCCACGTCCACCCGCCGCACCTGGACGGATACCTGCGCTCGCGGCGCGGCGAGTTCCGCTTGATCGCGCTGCCGGGCGGACGCACTCGGCTCGAGGGATCGACCTGGTACACGCTCGACCTGGCCCCCAGCCGCTACTGGGCGCTGTGGTCCGACGCGCTGATCCACCAGATCCACATGCGCGTCCTCCGCCACATCGCGTCGCTATCGGAGCGGTAGCCCGGGCGCGGGCCCCAGGTTGTCGCGCATCCGGCGGCGGAGCGTCTCGATCCCCCTCCGCTCGCCCTCGCGGAGCTTCTGGCGAGCTCGCAGACCCCTCGAACCGGGGAGGCCGTGCGCCGTCCGCATCGGCCGCAACACGGGCCCGGTCACGTAGATCCGACGATCGCTCCGCTCCTCCAGGTACAGCTCCACGATGCCGACGGGCGGCTCGGTGACGATGCCCCAGTAGCGGATCCAGACCCGCTCGCCGAGCAAGGTCCGTGTGCTCTCGTCCGGCGCCAGATCGAACGCGACCGGGTCGCCGGTGGTCGACGTCCCGACGAGCGACACCACCGCGGTCACCGGCTCGTCGAGGGCGCCGTCGTATCCGATCCAGACGTCGATGCTCATCGGCTCCGAGCTGCTGCGGGCGATGCCGAGCACCGCGACGCCGTTCGGCGACGAGAGCGCGAGCACCGGCTGGTGGGTCGGCGACTGCGCGAGCAGGTACTTGACCAGATTGGACAGGGGCGAGCCGTCCAGGGGGAAGGCGAACCATCCGTTCGTGGACAGGTCGAAGTTCGGCGTCATCACCAGGTTGTCGTCCGGCGAGGTTCCGAACAGAGAGAAGTCGGTGAGGTGACGCAGCGGCTCCACGCCGGAGTCTGTCTCGACGCCCGAGTCCGTCTCGACGCCGCCGTCGAGCTCCTCCACGCCGCTGTCGACCACACCGGTATCGACGATGCCCGAGTCGACGGGCGAACCGGTGTCGGGCTTCTCGAGCCCGGTGCTCTTCTTGGAACAGGCGCCCATCAGGGCGGCAACGGCAACGATCGCGATGCGCTTCATGACGTTCACTCCGCGAGCCAGGCGCGTGCGCGCTCCAGCAAGGTGTCGATCCCGTTGACCGCGTCGCTCTGCTTCTGCAGCACGACCTCATCGGGGCTCACTCCGGTACCGGTGTTGAAGTCGAGGTTCGTGTCCTCCGGGTGCTGGACGAACACGGTGTCCTGCACCTGCACGCTGCCGCCGATGAGCTCGCCTGCCAGGGCCGGCAGCGACCAGATCACGCCGAAGGCGCCGTACGTGGGCACGGCGCCGAAGATGCGCGTCTCTCCCGATCGGTAGGTCAAGAGCTTGCTCGTGAAGTCGTTGCCGGAGACGTCGAGGCCCGTGAGCACCGCCAGCTTCTGGCTCTGCGCGAGGCCTTGGCCGGAGACGGTGAAGCTGCCCAGGATCCACTCATAGGCGTTGCCGCAGTCGCCGAATTGAGCCGCGCTCGTCGAGCAGCGGCGGAGGGCGTTGCGCAGCTCGTCGTCGAGCGGCTGCGAGAGCTGGGGGATGAGGTCCATCGTGTAGAAGTCGGAGACGCCCAGGTAGCGCGACGCGAGCAGATCGACCGCATCGAGGCTGCCGCCGCCGCCTGTTCGCTCGTCGAGCACGGAGCGCGTGGGGCCGGTGCCGTCGAGCGCCAAGCCGACGGTGTCGAACCACGCCTGCCCCCCCTCGTTGTACTGTGAGGGGACGCCGTTGATCAGCAGGTAGCGGACGTCGTCGGTGTCCACGAAGCCGGCGTAGCTGTAGTCGCGGACGCCCTGATCTTCGAGGGGGCGCAGGAAGCGGTAGTCGCAGGTCTGGAAGTCGAAGCGCCACGCCGGAAGATCGCCGGAATAGATCCCCCTCGTCATCGCGCCCAGGTCGACCTCGACCTGCTGGACGTCGCCCGGCGCGCAGGGGCCGCCGCTGGGATCGACGACGCTGCAGCGCTCGAACGTCAGCCGCGCGCCGGTCATCAGGGCCGCGTCCATGATCTGGGGCGTCGTGATGAACTCGCGGCCGCGCGGGTCGCCGCCGTAGCGGAGGAATCGGGTCGCCGCCGCGCGCCACTGATCCACCGGCGCTCCGTCGATCGCGACGAGCGCGTCCCCGATCTGGAGCAGCTGACCCACGGCGTTCGTGTTGGTCTCGAGGATCAGCGGCGCGGCCCCGCCTCCTGGCAGCAGATCCGCTTCGCCTTGGTACATGCAGATGCCCGTCGAGACCTGGATCGGATAGGTCGGATAGGGCGCCGAGGCGTGCCCGTCGGCGAGGCTGTCGATCGCCTCGTCGAGCCCGGTCCAATAGCGCACGTTGGAGGTCTCGGTGCGGATCGAATCGATCCTGCTCTTGAACGCGCCGATGGTGGCCAGCGGCCCGCGGCCGCCCTCGAGGTTCTCGAACAGAAACGAGCGGCGAGAGAGATACTGATCGCGGACCGCGAGATTCTCCAGCTTCGGCCCCACCACCGCGGCCGCGTCGGCGCACCGGCCGAACTGACACGCGCCCATCGGGCCGCAGGCGGTGGCTTCGTCGAGCAGGCTGCAGTCGCCGGCGGGCACCACGGCCGGCCCGAGGTCGTAGATGCCGAGACCGTCGATCGAGACGCGCACGGTCGGGTCGAACGTCGAGAGGCCCCGGTACGCGTACTGGATGTGCTCGTCGTAGAAGGTCAGGAACGTCATGTCGACCGCGCCCGCCAACGAGAAGTCCACCGGGCCGGTGGTCCACTCCTGCCAGCCGTCGTCGGTGATGCGGCCCGAGGGCTGGAACGGGAGGGCGCCGACGTGCTGGTAGGCGCGCCCGTCTCCGCCGGAGAGCGCCGAGTCGACGTCGCCGGTGTACCAGCCCAGCTCGATGTTGACCTCGGTTCCCTCGACCCGCTGCCACAGCTTGATCTCCACCCGGCGCCCTCGCAGTGGCTCTGCGATCGACCGGAGATCCAGGAGCATGTACGACCGATCGCCGCCGAGCTCGAGCGCGCCCAGGCCCTCGATCCCCGCGCGATCGCCCTGCACGAAGAGCGACTCCAGGTCGGTGATCGGGTTGAACTGCTCGTCGTAGATGAGGACGCCCAGGCCCTCGGGGAAGCTGCTGGGGCCGTCGAATGCCAGGCCGAAGGTGGCATCGTCGAGGCTCACCATGCCGGTGGCGGGATCGAAGTCGGCACGAGCGAGATGCGGGACCAGGACCAGCGTGATCAGCGAGACAAACGATGTTGGGATCCGCACAGCGGCCGTCGAGGCAGCAAGGGGTGTGCCGGTGGCGGTCTGGTATCTTGCGAACTCCGCTCGATGACCGAGGGACAGAGTGTCGAGGTCAGAAGCGGAGCACCGCCGCCAGCATCAGGAGCGCGATCGAGCAGGTGACGAGCAGGTTGAACGAGCGCGCGGCGCTGTGCTCACCCTCGGTGTGCGCCGCCATGCCCGGGCGCGGGAGCAGCCGCTTGAAGAAGCCCACGTAGGCCGGCTGGAGCTCGAGCAAGAGCGGCGCTTCGTCCAGCTGCTCCAGCTGGATGCGCCGCACGCGCACCGGCGGCGGCGGCGTGGGGAAGGCCGCTCGCGGCGCCGCCGGTGGCGTGATCCGGTGGGGCGGCGGTGGGGGAGGCGAACCGGTACCGCCGCGGGGGAGGGCGGCTGCTTGGCAAGTCGCCTTGCATTGCGCATCAGCAGCTGGCTGAGCTCGACCAGCGCGTGGAGATCGGGACCCGCGTCGATCGGCCCGCCCTTGCCCGAGATCCGATGAGCCATCGCCCGTGCGCAGAGGTCCGGGATCACGACCTGGCCCTCGGCGTCGATGAGAACGTTGTCCGCGGTGAGCGCCCCGTGCGCGAGGCCGGCGGAGTGGGCGCACTGGAGCGCGTTGCGGATGCCGTTGATCGCGCGGAGGGCCTGACTCGACGAGAGCGCGCCAGCGTCGACGATCGCGCGCAAGGAGCGCCCCTCGACGCGCTCGGTGACCAGGTAGGGCCGCACCATGAAGCGGCCGTAGTCGACCACCTCGGGGAACGCGTCGTGCGAGAAGCGGCAGAGCTGTCGGCCGGCCGCGTCGAAGACGGCGAGGACGGGATCGCCCTCCATCAGCGCGGTCCGCAGGAGGTACAGCGTCACCTTCGGGCCGGGTGCGATCGGCTCGGCGATGTAGACGTCGACCTGCCTGCCCAGCTGGAGCGGCTCCGAGATCCGATAGGCCGCGTCGATGATGGTACCGGTCGGGAGCTCCATGGCGCGGCAACAGACGCAAGACCGGGACCCGCCGTCCACAGCTCCGATCTCGCGGGTGGGCCGGGGCGTTCCCGACCAACTTGTGCCCTCCCGGGACAGGGCGGGGAGGCTTGACCGAGCCGCCGATTCCGTCGATGCCGGCCCGGCATGCTCCGCCTGATGATGCTGTTCCTCCAGGCGTTCTTCCACACCTCGATTGGCCGCCTCCGCCGCGGACCCCTGCGGCCGTCGTGGAGCTTTCGCTTCGAGTGGGTGGTGACCGGCCTTCGCCGAGACTGGGACGAGATGCACCGGTGGCCGGCGTTCCGCATCCGCGAGGAGCTCGAAGGACGTGAGCTCCCCAAGACGCACTCGAGGCGCGTGAAGCGGTCACCCGAGACGATTGGCGGCGTCCCCGGAGAGTGGTTCGATCCTCCGGCCGCGGCCGCGGACTCCCTCCTGATCTACCTCCACGGGGGCTCCTACCTCTTCGGCAGCACACACACACACGCCGAGATCATCGCGCGGATGGCCCTCACCACCGGGATGCGCACGTTCGCGCCCAACTACCGACTCGCGCCCGAGCATCCTTACCCGGCCCAGCTCGAGGATGCGCGTGCAATCTACCTTGCATTCCTGGCGCGCCCGCTCCCCGCCGACCGCATCGTGCTCGCCGGCGAGTCCGCGGGCGGCAATCTGATCCTCTCCACGTTGATCGCGCTGCGCGAGGCCGGTGACCCGCTGCCGGCCGCGGCGGCCGTGTTCTCGCCCTGGTCGGATCTGTCGTCCGCACAGCCGTCGATCGAGTCGAACGCCGACTTCGACTTCGGCACGAGGTCGATGCTGATCGATCAGGCCCGACAGTTCGCCGGCGCGCTCCCGCTCGACGATCCTCGGATCTCGCCGCTCTTTGCCGATCTCGGCGGGCTCTGCCCGCTCCGCATCCACGCGGGAGAGTCCGAGCTCCTCTTCGACGAGTGCCGCCAGCTCGCGGAGCGTGCCCGCGACGCCGGGTCCGACGTCACCTTCGAGGCGCTGCGGGACATGCCTCACGCCGCCGAGCTCCTCGCCGACTTCTCGCCGGTGGGCGCTGCCGCGCTGGAGCGGGCCGGAGCCTGGCTGCGGGCCCGTGCGCTCGACTGAACCTCACGCGCCTCCGGGCACGAGCGCGCGGATCTCGTCGATCGTGTTGGCCTCGGAAGCCGACTTGTCGGGCCGGTGCGCCTTGACCCGCGCGAAGCGGAGCGCCACGCCGCCGGGATACTGCGAGCTCCGCTGCACGTCGTTGAACGCCACCTCGACCACCAGCTCCGGCTTCACCCGCACCACCCAGTCGCCGCGCTCGATCGCGATCTTCTGCAGGTGCTCCGTCTGCCAGGCCAGCATCTCGTCGGTGAGGCCCTTGAAGGTCTTGCCGAGCATCACGGGCTCGCCCGTCGTCGGATCGCGCGCGCCCAGGTGGAGGTTGCTCAGGAAGCCCTGGCGGCGCCCGCTGCCCCACTCGGCGGCCAGCACCACCAGATCGAGCGTGTGCGTCAGCTTCACCTTCAACCAGCTCTGACCGCGCCCGCCGGCCTGATAGGGCGCCTCGAGCGACTTGCCCATGATGCCCTCGTGGCCGGCCTCGAGCGCACGCTCGTAGAAGGCGCGCACGTCGCCCGCGTCCCTGCTGGTGGTGCGCGGCACGCGGAGCGCCTCGGGAAGTGACGCCTCCAGCAGGCGGAGCCGATCGGCGAGTGGCGCGTCGATCAGAATCCTCTTGGCCGAGCGTGAGGACGTCGAAGAAGTACGCGTGCAGCGGGAGCTCGTCGCGGAGCGTGTCGACGTCCTTCCTCCGGCCGAAGCGCCGCATCGTGTCCTGGAACGCGTGCGGGGTCCCGTCGGGTCGCAGCGCGATCGCCTCGCCGTCCAGGATGATCCGCTCTCCCGGCAGCGCTCTGACTCGAGCAACGATCTCCGGCAGCGCCGGCGTCACCTCGTTCAGGCGACGGCTGAAGATCTTGATCTCGTCCCCGTCCTTGTGGACCTGGATGCGCGCACCGTCGACCTTGTACTCGAAGGCGGCCTCGCCGAGCGCGGCGATGGCCTCCTCCGGCGAGCCGGCGGTCTCGGCGAGCATCGGCGCCAGCGGGCGGAACATCTCGATGCGGAACGCGCTCAGGCCCGTCTCACCTTTTGTCAAGGCAGCCTGCGCCGCCGTCACCAGCGATCCGCCGAGCATCACCGCGCGCCGCATCGACGCGGCCGACACCTTGGCCGCCTTGGCGACCGCTTCGATCACCACGCCCTCGAGCGCGCCCTGACGGACCTCTCCGAGGACGAGCCGGACCAGCAGCGCCTGCTCGGCGGCGGTCGCCGCGCTCATCAACGCCAGCCAGGCCTCTCTCCGCCGCCCGGTCGAGCCCGTCCCCGCCGCCTGGGCAATCGTCTCGAACGCGGAGTCCACGTCCGAGAGCGACAAGGTCGCCCCGCCCGAGGGGGGCGCCGCGGCCCAGCTCTTGACGGCCGACCAGCCCAGCCCGAGCTTGCCCTGTCGCGTCACACCCGCGAGGTAGCCGACGCCGATCGACACTTCTTCCGGGCGCATCCGGGCGATGCAGGCGGCGAGGTGCTCGGTCTTTTGCTTGCGGCTCCGCGTTGAGCCGACCCGGTCGGAAGTCTCGACGATCTCGAGGAACAACATCGGCTCTTCCATGATGCGCTGCGTCGTCATTTTTCGCTCTGTTGGATCCTTCGGTGGCCTGCTAGGAGAGGCGCCATGTCGAACGTCGTCCAGTCATTCATGAGCCAAGTCATCGCGAGGAATTCCGGCGAGGAAGAGTTCCATCAGGCCGTGCGTGAGGTCGTCGAATCGGTAATGCCGATCGTCGAGAGCACGCCCGCCTACAAGAAGGCGAGGATCCTCGAGCGCATGGTCGAGCCGGAGCGCGCGATCATGTTCCGCGTGCCGTGGGTCGACGACCGCGGACAGGTGCAGGTCAACCGCGGTTTCCGGATCGAGATGAACAACGCGATCGGTCCGTTCAAGGGCGGGCTTCGTTTTCATCCCAGCGTCAACCTCGGCATCCTGAAGTTCCTCGCCTTCGAGCAGGTGTTCAAGAACTCGCTCACCACGCTGCCGATGGGCGGCGGCAAGGGCGGCTCGGACTTCGATCCCAAGGGGAAGAGCGACGACGAGGTCATGCGCTTCTGCCAGAGCTTCATGCGCGAGCTCTTCCGCCACATCGGTCCCTACACCGACGTTCCGGCCGGGGACATCGGCGTCGGCGGCCGCGAGATCGGCTACCTCTTCGGCATGTACAAGAAGCTCACCAACGAGTTCACCGGTGTCCTCACGGGCAAGGGGCTCAACTGGGGTGGGTCGCTGATCCGACCTGAGGCCACCGGCTACGGCTGCACGTACTTCGCGGCCGAGATGCTGGCCACCCGCGGCGAGGGCTTCGCGGGCCGGCGCGTGGCGATCTCGGGATCGGGCAACGTCGCCCAGTACGCGGTGGAGAAGGTGAACGAGCTGGGCGGCAAGGTCGTCACGCTGTCCGACTCGAACGGTACGATCGTCGACGAGGCCGGCATCGACGCCGAGAAGCTGGCCTGGGCGGTGAACCTGAAGAACGTTCGCCGCGGCCGCATCCGCGAGTACGTCGATCAGTTCAAGGGCTCGAAGTATCTCGAGGGGCAGCGCCCCTGGAGCGTCCCCTGCGAGGTCGCGCTCCCCTGCGCCACGCAGAACGAGATCAACGCCGAGGACGCGAAGGTGCTGCTGGCCAACGGCGTCAAGTGCATCGCCGAGGGCGCGAACATGCCGACCATGCCCGACGCCGTCGATCATTTCCTCGCCGCCAAGGTCCTCTTCGGACCGGGCAAGGCCGCCAACGCGGGTGGGGTGGCCACCAGCGGCCTCGAGATGTCGCAGAACGCGATGCACCTGCATTGGACGCGCGAAGAGGTCGACGCCCGCCTCAAGAGCATCATGGTCTCCATTCACGCCGCCTGCGTGAAGCACGGCGCGGAGGGGAAGTTCGTCAACTACGTCAAGGGCGCCAACATCGCCGGCTTCATCAAGGTCGCCGACGCGATGCTCGATCAAGGTGTAGTCTGACGCCTCAGTGAATCGGTCCTTCGAGGAAAGCTGGTACCTCCGCTTCCACGGCTTGATGCCGTTCCGGGTGCGGACGATCCTCCTGGTCTCCTCGCCGTACGACGCGTTCACCATGGAAGAGGACGGGGGCCTCATGACCCGTCTCTTCCAGGAGTACTCCGAGCTCAACCTGTCGGAGCTACCGACCATCATCCGCGCCTACAACTCCGTCATGGCGATCGAGCTGCTGCGGAAGCGGAGGTTCGATCTGGTCATCACGATGGTGAACCTCCCCGACGGTGACGCGCTCAGCTTCGCCGCCGCCGTGAAGGCGGAGTTCCCGGCGCTCCCCCTGGTGCTCTTCGCCTTCACAGACGGAGAGCTGGCGCACTTCGGCACCCGCCCGGCCGGGTTCGACGCCGTCTTTCTCTGGACCGGAGATCCGAGCGTGCTGATCGCGGCGATCAAGCTGATCGAGGACAGCAGGAACCTCGACAACGACACGGCCTCCGGCGTGCGGGTGGTGGTGGTGGTCGAGGACTCGGTCCGCCACTACTCGATGTTCCTCACGCTGCTCTATCTCGAGCTGATCCGACAGGCGGGTTCGCTGATGGCCGAGGGCATCAATGACCTGCACAAGCGCATGCGGATGCGCGCGCGTCCCAAGATCCTCCTGGCGGTCAACTTCGAGGAGGCGGTCCGCGCGCTCGAGGACAACCGCCACAACCTGCTCGCGGTGATCTCGGACGTTCGGTTTCCGCGCGGCGGTCAGATCGATCCGGAGGCGGGCTTCGAGCTGGTGGCCTGGGCGCGGCGCTTCACGATGCCCGACCTGCCGATCCTGCTCCAGTCCGCCGAGCCCGGTGCCGCGTCCAGGGCCGACCAGCTCGACGTCGCGTTCGCCAACAAGGGCTCGCCGAACATCCTCCGAAACATCCGCGACTTCCTGCGCGACGATCTCGGCTTCGGGGACTTCATCTTTCGTCTCCCGAATCGGGCGGAGGTCGGTCGCGCCAGCGACATGTACGAGATGGAGCACATCCTCCCCGAGATCCCGGACGCGTCGCTGATCTTTCATGCGGAGCGCAATCACTTCTCTGCGTGGTTGATGGCGCGAGGGATGTTCATGCTCTCGAGCGAGCTGCGCCCGCGGCGCGTCGAGGAGTTCGAGAACGCGGAGGGGCTCCGCCAGCACCTCTTGAGCGTGCTGCGCTCGGCGAGGCGGCAGGAGCACGTCGGTGCCATCGCGGACTTCACGGCGCTCAAGCAGGAGACCGATCGCCCGTTCATCCGCCTCGGCACCGGCTCGATCGGCGGCAAGGGGAGGGCGATCGCCTTCGTCAACTCGATCCTCAAGCCACAACGTCTCAACGATCGATTCGACAACCTGGCGATTCACGTCCAGCAGACGGTCGCGATCGGCGTGGAGGAGTTCGAGCGCTTCATCGACGAGAACAGCCTCTCTGACGTCATGAGAGATCCGCCGAGCGACCGCGAGATCCGGCGCCGCTTCCTCGAGGCGAGGCTGACACCGGACCTGGAAGACCGGCTCCACCTGGCGTGTCTCGGCATGACCAAGCCGCTGGCGGTGCGGTCGTCGAGCATCCTCGAGGACTCACGCTCGAAGCCGTTCGCTGGGATCTACGCCACGTACATGCTGCCCAACAATCACGCGGACCCCGCGGTGCGGGCGCGCGAGCTCTGCCAGGCGGTGAAGGCGGTCTACGCGTCGACCTACTGCGAGAACGCGCGCGCGTACATGGCCAACACGCCGCATACGATCGAGGAAGAGCGGATGGGGATCGCGATCCAGGAGGTGGTGGGACGCCGCCACGGCGATCGCTTCTATCCAGACTTTGCGGGCGTCGCGTATTCTTACAACTACTATCCTGTTGCAGGACAGGTTGCGGAGGAGGGCGTGGTGTCAGTCGCGCTGGGGCTGGGGCGGACCGTCGTCGACGGCGGCCAGGCGCTCCAGTTCTCGCCGCCGCGCTCGCGGATCCTCCCGCAGTTCGTGTCGGCGCGGGACTTCCTCGAGTTCGGACAGTCGCGCTTCTACGCGATCGAATCTCTCGTGCTCGACCACCGACTTCCTGGGCGGCGAGTCCCTCCTCGGCCTGTACGAGCTCCGCGACGCCGAGGAGGACGGCACCCTCGCCACCGTCGGAAGCGTGTACAGCCCCGAGGACGACACCATCCGCGACAACCTGCGCTTGCCCGGACCGCGCGTGGTCACGTTCAACAACGTTCTCCGCTGGGAGTGCGTCCCGCTGGCCGAGGCGCTGGAGCAGCTCCTCGACGTGATGCGGCGGGGCTTCGGCCACGGCGTCGAGATGGAGTTCGCGGTCGACATGGGCGAGCCCGGCGGACAGCCGATGCTCTCGGTCCTCCAGGTGCGCCCGCAAGCGGAGAGCTTCAGCGGTGCGGTCCCTCAGGCGCCCGATCTCCCCGACGAGGCCTTCCTCTGTCGCACCGACGTCGCGCTCGGCCACGGGAAGATCGACGGGCTCTTCGACATCGTCTACGTGATGCCGCGCCTCAAGGAGCACGGCACCGTCCGGCAGGCCTCCGCGCAGGTCGGCGAGCTCAACGAGCGGCTGCGCAAGGAGGGACGATCGTACCTCCTGATCGGACCCGGCCGCTGGGGATCGTCGGATCCGCGCCTCGGCATCCCGGTGGTGTGGTCCCAGATCTCGGGCGCCAAGGTGATCGTGGAGACGCGGTTCGACGGACGTCCGGTGGAGCCGTCGCAGGGGAGCCACTTCTTCCACAACGTGCTGTCGATGGAGGTCGGGTATCTGACGCTGTCGCTCGCCGAGCAATTCCTCGGCGATCGGGTGGTGTATCTCGACGACACCTGGCTCCAGCGCCAGACGCCGGCGCACGATCTCGGCTGCGTACGGCACCTCCGGCTCGCGCGACCTGTCGACGTATATCTCGACGGGCGCGCCGGAAAGGCCGCGATCGTGAAGCCGGAGCCCTGATGTTGGACGGACGGTCGGCGAGGAACGGCGGCGCCCGGTTGACCGGCGGCGCCCGTGAGGCGATCAGAACGTGATGCGGCTCGGCGCGTGGTTGGGGCTCGGCGTGCTCGCGATCGCCGCGTGCGGCAAGGACGGGCTGCGCGGCGCCCCGGGTCAGCAGGGCCTGGCCGGTGATCCGGGCCCCGCCGGCTCCAAGGGATCGCAGGGCCCTCAGGGTCCGACCGGACTCGACGGTCTCCCCGGTCGAAACGGCGGCACGCCGATGTTGGTCTCGAACCGCGTCGCCTTCCACCTCGACACGGCCGCGGGCACCGCCGTCGCCGAGGTCGCCCGCTTCACTGTCACCGCGCCCCAGACCGGCTATCTGGCGCTCCGCGCCCACGTCCAGGGCGTCGTCACCAAACCGACCGCCCGCGTCTGCAGCACGGCCCGCGTGGGCCTTCGCATCGATCGCGACGTCAACCAGCTCGTCTCCCAGAACGTCGGCGTCTTCGACGCCCCCACGTTCGACGCGCTCGGGACGCCCGTCGCCACCACCCTCGCCGGCAGCCGCGCCGTCGTCGCCAACCAGGCCGTCATCGTCCGCATCGAGGCCCAACGCCTCGAGTGCCGCCCCGGCGAATCACCCGGCACCGCCGACCTCGAGGTCCAGCTCGAGGGCGCCTTCCACCTCCGCACGCTCTGATCGCCGTTTCCGCGGCGATGACGTGCTGCGTCGAACCTCGGACGACCGAGGGTCGACCGTCGACTTGGAGAGGCCGGGCGTTCTGGAGTAGCGTCGAACCCCGATGGCCATCAAGCCCCTCAACCGCAAGGCCGAAGCGCTCATGGCCCGCGCGCCGGACGACGTCCAACCGTACAACTTCGGCGATTGCTGTCCTGGGTTCTTGCCGGGGTGGGAGGTAGGAGAGCCCGGAAATGCTGATCCGTGCGGCGGCGGTTGGCAAGCATGACCTTCCCGCGTGCCATCCGTGCTACTGGACCGGGAGCGTTCCCGACAGCACCGACTTCCCCGGTTGGTTGGACAGTTGTGCCAATGTCAGCCAAGACTGGCAGAATCTCTGCACCGTTCCAGATTGATCGACTCTAGGATCGCTCACTCCCTACGAAGCGGCTTCTGACCCTCGGTTGGAAACCGTTCGAAGCACAACTTCCCGCTGCCTATGCGCGACAAACTTTGGCGCCGAGGCCATCGCTCCTACGGCGGTCACCGTCACGGTCACCGTCGCGGTCACTAACCTCGGTCACGGAATGCGAAGACTCGTCTCACGGAGTACGAATGACTGCAGATACGACGGGCTCGACCAACGGACGCAAGCGTAACGGCCTCCACCAGCTGGATGTCTATCGCTGCGCGCTGGATCTCTATCGACGGATCACGCAGATGGTCGCCACCTTCCCCCGCGGTGAGGCAGATCTCCGAGCCCAGATGAAGCGCTCCGCACGCAGCGTGCCGTTCAACATAGGGGAGGGTGTGGGTAAGCGTGGCGCTGCTCGCGCAGCCGCGTTTGAGGTGTCGCTCGGCGAAGCGAAGGAGCTCATCGTGGCCCTGGATTGCGTTGAGATCGATCGGCTGGCCGTCGTCGAAGACATCATTGCGGCTCAGGACCTTGCGGATCGGATCTCGGCGATGCTGACCAAGCTCATTCGAGCCACGCGCGATGAAGCAGACTCTCGTGATCCGTGAACGGCTGTCCGCGGCTCGAGTACCGTGACCGCAATGCGCGACCGTGACAGTGACGGTGACGGTGACCGCCGCAGGATCGAGGGCTGCTGATCGATCTGGACGCAGTCAAGGCTTGAGCTGGAAACGTGTCGCTCGGTTCCAGTTCGGCGACACCACGTAGAGACTCGTGCCGAGCACGCACAGACCCTCATTGAAGCCGAGGGTGATGTCGCTTGCGGCCGGATTGCCTGTCTCGTTGAAGTCGGAACGTCCGAGAACGGCGATCGCCGGCTCGCCGCTCGCAGTCGGAACAGGCTGCCAAACCATCACCCGTTGGTTCATGAAGTCAGCCACGAATAAGGCGTCAAACGCGATGATCACGGCCCTCGGCTGAGACAAACCGAACTGATTTGGCCCTGCACCTCCCGCGTTGCTCAGCGCGACATTGAAGGCGCTCTGCCCGACGACGACGTCGGCTGGAGCCCCGTTGGAGGAAGGCAGCGAGTTCCAGATGAGCACACGATTGTTGTTGGAGTCGGCCACCACGAGCCGACCGCTCGTCGGATCGAAGAACGAGTCGTAGGCGAGGTTGAGCGTGGAATCGGACGCCGGAGGCGCGGATACCGTGGTGAAATCGGGTTGCCCGATGACGACGTCGGGAGGGTTCGAGCCCGGAGTGCTCGGAGCAGAGTTCCAAATGAGCACCCGACTGTTCGAGCTATCCGCCACGAAGAGGTGGCCACCAGCTGCATCAACACCTCTCGGACCTTGGAAGTGATCACGGTCCGATCCGGGATCGTTCGAAACGAAGTCGGCTTGCCCGAGCACCAGCGTTGCCGAATTGACGAAATTCGCCGGAATCGGGTCGAAGAGCAGGACGCGATTTCCGCTGACGACATAGACTCGCTGGCCATCCGACGACATGTCGTGGGCCGTTCCCACCCCCGTCTGGCTGAACGCATTGTCTGCGGAGACCAGGTTGACCTGACCGATCGCGATGTTTGCCGACTGCTGATTCAGGAAAGGAGGCGCATCCCATTGAAGGACCCGATAGTGCTGCGAATCCGAGATCCATAGTCTCGAACCAAACGTCGCACACTCAGAAGGGAAGCTGAGCGACCCTCCGTTGAGCGGCGCCGAGATCGCCGTCGTCTCAAAATCTGGTTGCCCCAACACCAGGTCCGCGGCCTGTCCGGTGGTCACGACCGGCGGCCTCACCTCGAACTCCACGTCGATGGTCCTGTCCTGGACCAGCGTCAGGGTGCACTGCTCGACCGCGCTGGCGCAGGGCGGGGTCCAACCGACCACGCGGGCGTTGGTGTCGGGGGCGGCGTCGAGCTGGATCGGCGTGTCGGCGGGGAAGGGCGCGGTGCATGTCGGACCGCAGTTGATCCCGCTCGGCGCCGACGAGACGCGGCCGGGCCCGGTCACGCGGAGCGTGAGGCTGAAGGTGACGCTGGAGTCGGGGGGGCCAGCGTCGGGCTCGCCGGCGTCGCTCGGGGTGCCGGTGTCGGGCGGCGTGCCCGCGTCGGGCGGTGGGCCCGCGTCGTCGGGCTCGCCGGTGTCCGTGACGGGGAGCGCGTCGGGGTGGCGGCCGGCGTCGTCGGGGTCGGCGATGACGACGCCACAGGAAGCGGAGAGGACGAAGGCGGCAAAGGCGAGCAGGCGGAGCGGAGCCACAGGCGGGAAGTATAGCAGGAGGTGTTCCAGTGTCGTTGCGTCGGTTTCTCTCTCCCACGTCCGGATTCGTCCGGTCTGCCGCAAGTCAGCTTGCGTCGGGTCGCCAGCAGTGGGGGGGCCCAGTCCCCATTCCGCGCGTCGCCCGCAGATCCAAGCCGGCGACAACAGGTCGTCGCACGCTGCGCCGAAGGCCCGGCCTGGATCCTGCGACCACACCCCCGACGCGATGCGCCTCGCGGTCTATCGAAACGGGCTACTCCTGCAGCACACGACGTTCACGGCGACGTCGGTTCGCATCGGCCGTCTGGCCTCCAGCGATCTCGTGCTGGAGGGCGATGAGGTGGCGCGCTTTCATGCGGTGATCGATCGCGCGCTCGACGGCGGTGGATTCGAGCTCACCGATCTCAGCGCCGGGGCGACGCGCCTCAACGGCGCGCCGGTCTCCCGCGCTCGGCTGCATGAGGGCGACGAGGTGAAGATCGGCCGCTATCGGATCGTCCTGGCGAGCGCGGGCTCGAGTGCATACGACATGGTGATGGTCCCGGCCGGCGAGTCCCTGGTGCCCGGTCGGGTGTCCGGTGTGCTCTGGCCGGCCACAGCCGAAGAGATGGCCTCGGAGCCTGCAACGGGCGAAATCGCGGTCAGGGGCGAGCTCGCCAAGCTCAAGGCTGAGTGACACCGCGCCCCGTCCGATGGTCGTCCTGGGAACAGTTCGGGTACTCGAGGGACAAGCTGGTTCCGGGAGGACTTTCACAAGCGCGCGGCTTTGTGAAAGATCGAGAATGAAAGGCGATACGGCCCGGTTCATGCGGAGGTGCGACCCGTGAAGTTGGATGTCTATCGGGAAGGCAGGTATCTGAGGGCGGAGGTGTTCACCTCCGACTCCATCCGGATCGGGACGCTGCCGACGCTCGATGTGATCCTCGAAGGGGACGAGGTCTCGCAGGTCCATGCCTTGATCCAGCGGGCGCTCGACGGCGACGGCTTCGTCATCAGTGAGTTCGGGGGCAACGTCGTTCGTTTGAATGGGATTTCGATCTCCAAGGCCAAGCTGCGGCAGGGCGACAGGCTGGGGATCGGTCCGTTCGAGCTGGTCGTGAGCAGCGAGCAGGCGTTCGAGGACGGCGCGATCACGAACGACCTGAGCTGGGGCGATCCGATCTTCCTGCTCACCAAGAAGAAAACTGCCGTATGAAGCTGGCGATCCACGAGAGCGGACGATTCGTCCGCGCCATCTCGACCAGGCGCGACGTCGTTCGGATCGGCCGGCTTCCGACCTGCGAGGTCGTCCTGGAAGGGGACGGCGTCGCTCGCTATCACGCGGTCATCGAGCGCAGCGTCGACGGGACCTGGGCGCTCCTCGGGATGGGACCGAGCGAGACCCGGCTGAACGGGCAGGCCGTCACACGCGCCCGCCTGAACCCGGGCGACGAGCTTTCGATCGGGACCTACAAGATCCGCGTGCTCGAGGAGGAGCGGGAGGCACAGGAGATCGTGATCGTGGCCGAGGACGATCATCTGATCGCCGCCCCGATCGCGGAGGTGCTCTGGTCTGCGACGGCCGCGGAGATGGCCGCCGAGCCCACCACCGGTGAGGTGCCCATCCCACTCGAGCTGGTGCTCGATGACGACGAGCCGATCTATCTCCTGACCCAGCGGAAGCGGCGCGCCTGATCCGAAACCTCAAGTCTGGCTCGGACGGTCCGATTGTCCCGGCGTGACGTTGCTCCGCATCCACCGACAGCTCGAGGGCGCCCAGAAGAGGGCGGAGAAGGCGGTGGAGATCGCCGACGCGGGACGCCGCGCCATCGAGGACGCCATTGAGGGGCTCAACTCGCAGCTCGACGCGCTCCGAAGCGGGTGCGTCGACGTGGAGCTCGGAGACGCCCTCGTGAGGACCGAGGTGCGCGTCATGCGGCTCATCGCCGAGCTCGAGCGTTTCGAGCGGGACGTCACCCAGCCGGCCGAGGAGCTCCATCGTATGGCGGTGGCGCGCATCGCCGCGTTCGAGGCCAAGCTCGCGAAGAATCGCGCGCCCGCGCCGCGACGCCAATCGATCTCCCGCGCCCGCCGGACCTTCACGCAGGACCACGCCTGATCGTCCGTTCGATTTTCGGACATCGTCCGAACGTTTCCGGACGATCCGCCCGCCCGCCGATGAAACGGCTTTGGCCCGAGATCTGCTACCAGGGCCCACATGAGCTCTCCACTCGAGCAGGCCCTCGACGCCTTGGTGACCGCCCTGATCGCGCGGCTCACCACGCTCCGGCCGGACATCTCCGAAGGCACCGTCCGCACGGTGGGCCCGCCGCCCTACCGCAGGCTGGATTGCCGGCACCGCGCGCTCGCCTACGTTCGCAGCCGTCCGAAGAAGCGCATCGTGCGGGTCGACATCACCGGGCTTTGGCTGGCGCCGCCGCGGTGTCGTCTCTCCATCGCGAGCTCGGGAGGGGTCGCGCTGGCGCTCCGCTCGGAGCTGGACCTCGACGACGCCGTCGGTTTCATCCTCCAGGCGATCGATCGGACGCGGAGCCTCGCCTACGCGAGGTGAACGCGCGGCTCACGATGGGTCGGTGTCGAAGGCGTGCCCGAGGAGGAGCTCCAGGCCGAACGCGCCGGCCGCGCGATAGACCGGCTCGAGCGACTCGGTGATCGGCTGTGTCCCCGACCAGAAGGGAAAGGGGCCCAACCGTTTGAGCACCGCGGTGACGTCGGCCGCAGGATCGACGCTCCCCGCCATCGCGGGGTCGAGCTCGCCGCCCTCCCAGAACGCTTGGTCGTCCGAAGGGAGCGGAGTCGGCTCGGGTTGTGCCGGCGTCTCGTCGGAGACGCCCACCAGCGCCAGCCGGAGTCGCTCGGGCTCGAGCCCGCGCAGCTTGAGGATCAGGCGAGGATCGCGATCGAGCTCCTCGCCGATCAGATAGAACAGCGCCGCGAGGTGCTTGCACGGGACCTCCCAGTCCGGACAGGTGCATTCGGTTTCGAGGTCGCCGTACTCTTTGGGGAAGAGGCTGTGGTGGGTCTCGGCGGTGATCTGCTCGAGCTCCGGCGGGAGCTCTCCATTCAATAGACGACCACCCAGCGCCGGTACGGCGCGCACGCTCTCGAGGATCCGATCCCAGATCGCGTCGGGAAACGGGCGCATCGATACGCGCACCTGGTACGGCGTGGGGCGCGAGCCCTGGACCGACGCGCGCACCTCCCCGAGCTCCACGTCGATCGCGGTCACCTGTCCCGAGCGTGCATAGGTACGGCCCCGGCTGAGGCGCGAGCCCAGCCCGAAGCCCTCGAGCGTACCGAGCCAGCGACGGGCCCACGCACCGGTGCCGATGCGACCGCTCTGGGCGCGCGCCTTGATGCCGGCGGGCACCGGCCTCCGCTTTCCAAACGTGCTCATTCCATCACCGCCTCGCTCTTGAGCGCGAAGATCTCGGCGAGCTCGTTGTTCGAGAGCTCCGTCAGCCACTGCTCTCCCGCGGTGACCACCGAGGCGGCCACGGCCTTCTTTCTCTCGAATCATTCGGCAGATCTCCTCCTCCAGCGTGCCGAGACAGACCAGCTTGTGCACCTGGACATTCTTCAGCTGTCCGATGCGGAACGCGCGATCCATCGCCTGGTTCTCGACCGCCGGGTTCCACCAGCGATCGAAGAAGAACACGTGGTTCGCGCGGGTCAGGTTGAGGCCGGTCCCGCCGGCCTTGAGCGAGAGAACGAACAGCGGTGGGCCGTCCGGATCCTCCTGGAAGCGGAGCACCATCTCGTCGCGCGACTTCTTCGGCACCGCGCCGTGCAGGAACGCGACCTCGCGCCCGATGACCCGCTGCAGGTGCTCCGTCAGGAGAGTGCCCATCTCGGCGAACTGCGTGAACACGAGCGCCCGATCGCCGCCCGCTGTCGCCTCGGCGAGCATCTCCTCCAGGCGCGCCAGCTTGCCGGAGCGGCCGGGCAAGGGCGAGTCGTCGCGGAGGAACTGAGCCGGGTGATTACAGACCTGCTTGAGCTTGGAGAGTGTCGCCAGGATGACGCCGCGCCGCTTCATGCCGTCGGCGTCCCGCAGCGTCGCCTCCGCATCCTTCACGACGGCGGCATAGAGCGACGCCTGCTCCCGCGTGAGGTGGCAGAAGACGTCCATCTCCTGCTTTTCCGGAAGATCGTCGATGATCGCGCGGTCGGTCTTGAGACGCCGGAGGATGAACGGTGAGGTCAGCCGCCTCAGGCGCTCCACCGCCTCGCGATCGCGGCTGGCCTGGATCGGTACGAAGAAGCGCTTTCTGAACTCGGTCCGTCCGCCGAGAAAGCCGGGGTTGAGAAACTCCATCAGGGACCAGAGCTCGCCGACATCGTTCTCCACCGGCGTTCCGGTCAGCGCGATCCGGCGCGACGCGCTCAAGCCCCGCGCGGCTCTCGACTGGCCGGCGTCGGGGTTCTTCACGTTCTGGGCCTCGTCGAGGATCACGCCGCTCCAGGAAACGCTGGTGAGGAGCTCGGAATCCCGCGAGAGCAGCGAGTAGCTGGTGATCACCAGATCCTTTCGCGCGCGGGTCTTCGAGAGCGCCTTCTTCGACTTGGCGCGGCCGGGTCCGTGGTGGATCACGAGCCCCAGCGAGGGGGCGAACCGCTCGGCCTCGCGCTGCCAGTTGCCGATCACGGAGGTCGGGCAGATCAACAGATAGGGAACGCGCCGCCGATCGCGCTCGCGATCGAGCAGCACGGCCGCGAGGGCCTGCACGGTCTTGCCGAGACCCATGTCGTCGGCGAGGCAGGCGCCCAGACCGCGCGCGCCCAGGAACTCCAGCCACGAGAACCCGCGTCGTTGATACGGGCGCAGGTGACCGGCGAAGCTCTCGGGCGGCTCGATCTCCGCGAACGCAGCGCGACCGGTGAGCGCGTCGATCAGATCGCCGGCTTCGCCGTGGCCCTCGACGCCCTCGAACGGCAGCTGGCCCGGGGGTGCGTCGGCGCCGAGCGCGAGTCGGACCAGCTCGACCACGCTCGCACGCCTCGGTCCCTCCGCAGCCAGGCGGAGGGCCGCCTCCAGGTGCTTGGGATCGAAGAAGACCCAGCGCCCGCGCATCTGCACCAGCGGCGATTTGAGCTGGGCCAGTCGCGCCAGCTCGGACTCCGTCAGCGTCTGGTCACCGAGCGCGATCTCCCAATCGAACCGCACCACGGCGTCGAGGGTGAGGCCTCCTCCGCCGCTCTCCTTGGTCAGCGGGATCCTCGCCCGCGCTCTGAGCGAGCTCGCTTCCCGCCGCGTCCACCAGCTCGGGAGCATCACGCGAAAGCCGGCCGCCTCCAGCGCCGGCGCGCGCTCACTGAGGAACGCGAGCGCCTGGTGACCGGTGAGCGGGATGCCGCCGGCAAGATCGTCGAACCAATCGGCGAGCTCCGGGACGAGCCGGAACGCCTGGCTGGAGAAGGAGAGCAGGGTCTCGCGGGCCAGCGGGGCAGCGTCATCCTGGAGGATCGGTCCCGCTTCGAGGAGCAGGCTCGGGTCCTCCTTGGACTGGAGGAGGAAGTCGATCGTCCAGGGATCGGCGTCGCCGGCAGGCTCGGAGATCCGAAGGCACAGCCGATACGGAAGCTGCGCGGAGCGCTCGACGGGCTGGAGCCAATCGCGGCAGTCGTTCTCGAGCCGGGTCGCCTCGCCGCCCTCCGTCGCGAGCCGATCACGACCGCGAAGGGCGCGAAGCCAGCGATCGTGCAGCCCGCGCGACGGAGAGGGGGTCGGCGATCGCATCGCGCCCGCGGTGACAATCAGGTCCACCGCGCGATCGACGACCTCGCGCATCAGCGACAGCGGCGAGGTCCCGGGCGCGTCCTCGCCGAGCGCGCGGGCGGCGCCGGGCATGGCCCTCGCGAGCGCATGGAGCGCCTCGGCGTCGGCGCCGTCGAGGAGCGCCCGCCATCCGCCGAAGGATTTGCCGGCTGAGGGCAGAAACCTTCCCTCGGCGACCAGCCGGGCCGCGAAGCGCAAGACGACCTGCCAGAAGAGGAAATCGCGGCCGAGCACGACGCCGGGTGCAACCATGCGCTCGCCGCCCAGCAGGCTGGCCAGCTCGATCGCGTAGTCGAGCTCGAGGGCGAGCGCGTCGACCTCCCAGGCCACCAGGGCCCGTTCCCCGGCAGGGATCGGACCGACCATGCGGCTCGACGGGACCGCCGATCTGCGGCCGTTCCGCTCGACGGTCGGGAGCCAGACCTGCGCGATCCAGTGCTCGAGCTCCGCAGGATCGAACGAGAGATCGAGCGAGGAGAGCGCGTCGACCAGCGCCCGCGCGCTGGCGGCCCGGGGGAGAGTGGTCTTTCGAGCCCGCCGCGCACGCGAGCTCTCTCCCCATAGGTGGAAGGCGCCGTCCCTTGGAGCTCCGTGTAGGACCAGCAAAGCTTGGCCGCGCTGTAACCGCATCGCGGAATCGCGCGCAACTGTTCACTGTATCCGCGCACGATCAGAGCTCAATTCGGCTGCGGTTCGTCTTCTCTCGGAATACGAGCATCGCGTGCTTCGCCTCGCGAGCGCCGAAGGCGTCGCTCTACCATCGCCGCATGAACGTTCGAGCCCCTGGGCTGGTCCAGAAGATCCTCGTGTCGGCTGCGCTGATCGTATCGATGGCGGTGCACGGCTGCAGCTGCGATGAGGCCACGATCGGGCCGAGCGTCGACACCGGTTCGGATGACTCCCAGAGCGTCGGCGACGACACCGGCCGCACGGACGTCGGAGATGGGGACGGGTCGGTCGTCGGGGACGCCGACGGCGGACCGTTCGATGAGCCGCTCTCGGAGTTCTGCTCGGGGATGGGCACGGTGGTTCGGGTCGGCGGCGCCGAGGGCGGGCTTTGCGCCGGCGAGGTGGCCGAGGAGGCGTTCCAGTTCGCCATCTGCGCCTGCCACGATCTCGTCGACGCCCAGTCGAACGTTTCGGTCGACTCGTTCGACTCGACCCTCGGGTCCTACGGCTCCACGGTGGCGGGCGGTGGAGTGAACATCGGCGACGACGGCAACATCGGCGTGAATCATCAGCTCGTGAACTTCAACGCGCAGCTGAATCTCCGCGGCTCGATCTTCGTCGGCGGCGGCGGGTTCGGCGTACGCGGCTCGAGCTCGATCTCCAGAAACGTGGTGGCGGCCGGAACGGCCACCGGAGCCGCGGCGTCGACGACGATCGGCCGCAACATGTTCATCGACGGGAACGTCCGCGGGCGCTATGCGATCGAGGGCGATCTGCACGTCCCGGTCACCGCTACGATCACGCAGACCACCGTCGGCGGCACGATCGTTCGCGAGCCGGTGCGTAGCCGGCTGCCGTGCGCCTGCGCTGAGGACGAGATCCTCGACGTCGGTGGGATCACCGCCTACGGCCGGCTCCACAACGACAACGACGAGACGATGGCCGTGACCTCGA
>CAWDML010000012.1:0-195316 GCA_963803435.1 uncultured delta proteobacterium
CCACCAACCTGGCCTTCCGCGACTGGGATTCGATCTTCCCGAACGCCACCTGTGCGACGGCCCTAATCGACCGCATCGTCCATCACTCCGAGATCATCGCGATCGAGGGAGACAGCTACCGGCGACGAGAGGCCGAGGAGCAGACGCGGGCGCGGAGGACCACGAAGTCCGGTCCGAAAAAGCGCGCTCCTTCATGACCGCCAACACAACATGCACCGCATTGGCATTTGCGTCGCCGCCCCGATTACGCGCCCCGCCTCGTCGAGGACTGGACCGCCCGAGATCCGCGATGACATCGGCGGGGAGATCTCGATGCGCTTCTTCTCCCGCTCAATCTGGCGCCGACGTGCGCGGGTCGATTATCGTCGGGGGCATGGCGTCGATCCCATGGACACCGGAGGCGAAGGAAAAGATCAACAGGCAGGGCTGCGGAGTCAATCACCGCATCAGGAGCGACGTTCAGGCGGAAGCCTCGAGAATGATGTTGATCGGGGTCTCCGCCACGCGACGCACGGTAGCAAAGCCCGCCTTCTTCAGGATCTCGGCGATGCGCGCCTCTCCAGCCTGGGCCCCCAGTCCGAGTGCACCCTCCTGCGAAAGAGAACAGGGCACGCAGATGGACGACGAGACGCTGTACATCATGGCCGCGATGGGATTTTTCTTGATGTTCTCTTTGCGATCGTTCAGCGCATTGGGCTCCACGAGCATGACCTTGCCCCCCGATTTCAGCTTGCTCAGCGCGTGACGCGCCGCTGACTCGGGATCGCCCATGTCGTGGAAGCAGTCGAAGAAACAGATCAAGTCAAACTCACCGCCATAGCTCGTCGACGACGCCACCTCGAACTTGGTGCGCTCTGCCACCCCCGCCTCGTCGGCTCTCTTGCGAGAAGTGATGATGGACGGCTCGTGCATGTCGAAGCCATGGAAGGACGATCTTGGGAATGCCTCCGCCATCGCGATGGTCGAGGCGCCATGCCCACAGCCAACGTCGGCAACCCGCGCGCCCGCATCGAGCTTGGCTTTGACGCCGTCCATCGCGGGAATCCACCCGCCGGGAAGGTGCGCCTTGTATCCCGTTCGAAAGAACCACTCCGTTCCCTTGAACAGACACTCGTGGTGCTCACCCCAACCGAGGGCGCCATCACCACGGAAGGCCTTCTTGACCTTCTCGATGTCCATCATGATCGAAGCAAAGGCATTCATGGCGCGAGCAACGAACACCGGTGAATTTTCGTGAGCGAGAGCCATCGCCGCTTCGTCCGACAGCTCGTACTTGTCGTGCTCGGAATCGTAGTCCACCAGCCCGGCGGCCGCCTGCCCGTCCAACCACTCGCGCACCAAACGATGGTGACATTCCGCGCTCGTGGCGATGGCGTCCGAGCTCTGTGGCCCCTGACCGGCCATGGCTCGATAGAGTCCGAGCTCATCGCCAAGCCAGACGGCATGGCACAGAGTCGCGCCCGTCATATGGCCCATCATCCGGCCCATGAACTCCTGGAGTTTTGCTTCGTCGATATTCACCTTGTGCCTCCTTCGGGATTGGGCGTCGGACCATAGCCGACGCTGATATGGCGGTACAGGATGGATCCCGGCCGTAGCGATCGTCGAGGGTCCCGCAGTCCGACGAAAACGGTCGCTTCGCTTGAATCCTCGATGGGGGCGGCTCCTTTCCGGCGCCCGAAGTGGTCGGAGATCGATCACTTGATCCGTCGTAGGCGTGATTTGGATGCGGCATCGGGTCGGGGACGGCGCCCTGGTACCGAGCGGCATGGTTGCGGCTCTGCTCCTGCGACAGATGGAACTCCCAGTAGGCATCGAAATCACCGGAAGCTCGGATCGCACGGAGGCGCAGGACCGCTTCGGCCGTGGTCAACGACCAGCGGGCGCCGGTCATCCGGTCCTTCACGAGATACCGGCACGCACCCTCTATGACTCCGGTCGCGAGGGGCAGGCCGTCTTGGAGGGCCTCCGCGTATCGAATGATGCGGGTTCGGCTCCGGTCGGACAGGTAGCCGCCTCTTCTCGCTCCGAGGGATCGATCCGGCGGCGCTGATCTCGTCGGTGCTGCCGTGTTCACCTCGCGCCGGGCCATCGCCGGAGCGGCGCCTCGCCACCGCCGATCTCAGCGTCGCTCTTCGACATCGATGACGAGCTTACGAGCGACGGCGCATCAACCGACGAGCCACTCCTCATCTCGCGCAAGGAGCTGATCGAGGTCGGCGTCCCGACGTCGCGCATCCAGCGCTGGTTGAGCGCAGACTTGCTACTCGCGACCGATCGACGCGGCATCTACGAGCTCACCCCCGAAGCGTGGGGCCACCTCGAGCCGCTGTTCTAGATCTGACGTGAGCAGACCGGGATCCACGCTGAGAACCGCGCCCAGAGCGCGGAGCTAGGGCTCGCACCAAGGACGAGGATCGCCGCCGCGATCTCCATGCAGCTCAACCCACGCGCTTCGGGCGAGTTGAGGATCGATCTGTTACCCCTGAGGAAGTCGAGAACCGAGACGAGACGCCTTCGTGTCTCAGACCATTCACGCCCGTCACCGGGAAGTCCGCGATTCGGTCCAGCTGCTATCGTAGCATCAAAAGTGATTTGATTTGTGACATGAGACCAGTTATTGAATCAATATTGATTTATTACGATCCAACTCTAGCGCCGTTCGAGCAGATTCTGCTGGCGATTGGAGAGCGGGCCAAGCAGGTCCGGCTCATGAGGAACCTGAGCCAGCATGAGCTGGCGTTGCGCGCGGGCGTCGGGAGCGCCACGGTTCAGCGTTTCGAGAGGACGGGGCACATCTCGATGGAGAACGCGCTTCGGATCGCGTTCGCGCTCGAGGTGGACGATGGTTTTCGTCAATTGTTCGAGCGACCGAAGTACGGCTCGCTCGACGAAGCCTTGGCGGAGCCGAAAAGAGCCGGCAGGAAGCGCGCGAGGAAGCGCGGATGAAGCTGAAGCCGGTCGATCGACTCAACGTCTACTTCGAGCCGACGGAAGGGCGGCGTCGACGCGTCGGTCGGCTCGCGCGAAGGCAGCGCGAGATCTTGTTCGAGTATGATGCAGAGTTCTTGGTCTCGAAGCTGGAGATCTCGCCGTTCAAGCTGCCGCTCCGACCTGGCGTGGTCGTCGGCGATCCGATGCTCTTCTCCGGGTTGATGGGTGTGTTCGAGGACAGCCTGCCCGACGGATGGGGACGGCTCTTGCTCGACCGGAGGATCGCGAAGGAGGGTCTCGAGCCGTCGGCGCTGACGCCTCTCGATCGGCTGGCGTGGGTCGGATCGCGATCGATGGGTGCGTTGGTCTACGAGCCCGAGTTCGGGGTCGAAACGCCGACGATGGTCGATCTCGCGGAGATCGCGAGCGAGACGGAGGCGGTGCTGGAAGATGCCGAGGGACCGGATCTCGATCGATTGATCGCACTCGGTGGCTCGCCGCAGGGTGCACGTCCGAAGGCGCTGGTGCAGCTCGGCCCGGACGGGACGACGCTACTCTACGGAGCGCGTGAGATCCGTCCGGGGTTCACGCCGTACCTGGTGAAGTTTCGCGCGAAGGAGGATGACGCGCACGCGGGTCTCCTCGAGCATGCCTACTCGAAGATCGCGTGTGCCGCTGGTGTCGATGTTCCGGAGACGCGGATGCTCGGTCGCACCGCACGGCATCCGGGGTACTTCGCTGCGCGGAGGTTCGATCGTGTGGAAGCCGAGAAGCTCCACCTCCATACGCTCTGCGGCCTGCTCCACGCGCCGCACACGTACCCGTCGATCGGCTACCGGCAGCTCCTGCTGGTAACTCGATCGCTCACGCGCAACGAGGTCGCGGTCGCGGAGATGTTTCGCCGCGCGTGCTTCAACGTACTCGCGCACAACCGGGACGATCATACGAAGAACTTCGCCTTTCGCATGGACGGCGAAGGAGCGTGGCGCACGGCGCCCGCCTACGATCTCACCTACTCGGCCGGTCCCGGCGGCGAGCACTCGCTGCTCATCGGAACGGAAGGAAGGAACCCGACGACCGAACATCTCGAAGCGCTGGCGCGCGAGGTCGGGCTCAAACACGCCACCGCGATCATCGAAGAAGTGCGCTGGGCCGTGGACCGGTTCCGCGAGTTCGGCGATGAAGTCGGCTTGCCGAAGAAGGTCCAGGATCGCATCGCCAAGGCGCTCGGGCTCGCTTCCGCTCGGACGGTGAAGAGGCGAAAGGTACCGCCTACTCGACGCAGCAAGAAGCGCTAACGCTGATCGCGGGCTGATCGGCGGAGGGCTCAGGGTGCTCCGATGGCTCATCTCGCTCTTCACCGTGCCCCGAGATTCGCAGCTCCCGAATGGTCCGAGCCTTGGGTTGCTCAGGCGGCGATGACAGCGAGTCGGCGCGTCGATGGACGGATGAACGCTCGGTGAGCGGGCCGCGTTCATTCTCAGGCCGCGAACCGCATTTACGCGGTGCCGGCGTGGTTGGTTCGGCACTGTCAGTGGCCACGTAGAAACTTAGGAACAACGGCGTCATCAAGGACAACGTCTTCGACGACCTCCGGCTCACCCGGCCCAACTGCATCGTCAGGGGGCCGCGCACGGCGAACCTCACATCCACGGAAACTCATGTCCTTAGCGCGGTGCGCGACGATCGCCTCCCTGTTCACTCGACGTGGACGGTGGTCTCGTGCTCGACCCGTTGCGCCGCGTCGCGGACGGACGTCCGACCACACCGGATCGTCGACCTGCAGGGCGCTCGCTCCTTCGCACGGCCTAAGTGTTGCGCGGTGGTCCACGGTCACGGTGGTCGTGTAGCAGACACAGGCTGCCGCTGCGTTGACCGCGTTCCCACCGAATCGCAAGACAGCAGGTATGAATGTTCGATTCGTCGGGGCGGGATGCGCGCTCCTCTTTGCGTTCTGCATCTCGAGCTGTGGAGCGAGCGCGTCATGCGAGAACCTGTGCGTGGAGTCGTTTCTTCAGGGCTGCAGCCAAGGTGCCCAAGCGCTTGGCGCCGACACCGCTCGCGAGTGCCCTACGGCCTGCGACTCCGTCGAGGCGCTGGTGAGAGACAAGGGCTGCAACGAGACGTATCGCACTATCTGAGCTGCTGGGGCGACCAAGAGGATCTATGTGCTGATGCGTGCACCGCGGAGAGCGGGCTCATCGAGCGATGCCTAGGGTTTTGATCCTCCCGGTGTGGAGGGCGTCCCTCGTGTTCGAGCTTGAGGAGAGATCCGGAGTCTGAGAACCTCCTCGCATCATGACGCTTGCGTCTCATGACGGTGGGTGCCACTGCGGCGCGGGTCGGTACCGGGTCGAGCTCGACACTTTCCTGGAAGCGATCGAGTGCAGCTGCTCGCGCGGGGCATCGAGGGGTGCAGGTGCCGCCTGAAGGAGGCTGACCACGGGCATCGCGATGAGCGAGAACACCAAGCGTGTGGTCTGGAAACGCTGGTTCACCCATGTCATCCTGATCGTGATCGTGTCGGCGGCCGTGTCCGCGCTGGTCATCTGGCTCAGCTCGATGAAGCGATGGTGGGCCGATGCCCTCACCACGTACGTGTCGGTCTTGATCATGAGTGGCGCGATGATCGGCGCCTATGCCGGCTGGGCGTTGGACGAGGTGGACGACGCTCGAGAAGAGCGCCGGATGCTCCGGGCGATCGGTCTCATCGGCGTCCTCCTCCCGCTGCTCGTCGTGCTGGGATGGCAAGCGCTCGGCACTCCGTTCGATGACGCGCCGGGGAGCTGGCCCCGGTGGGCGGACGCTGTCGCGCGGGCGGTGATCTCGATTCCGAGCGTGGCGTTGGGCGTCGCGCTCCTGGTCCGGCTGGCCCGAACCGGCAAAGGGACCGCGGTGTGGATCACCGGAGCTCTGTTGTTCTTTGCGCTCATGCTCATGGGCGCATGGCCGTGGCTCGGCAGCTACTTCCCGGTCTGGATACGGGTCGCGTGCCGCGTCGCGGTTGGTATTGTCGGGCCACTTCGGCACGCCGTCTGCCTGGACTGAGCCCATCGCCCTCTTTCCCACCGACGCTCGAAGCCCTCAAGGTGCCGCCGCAGCGAGAACCGGATTGAGTCGGCAGTGAACCGCAGGCCTTGAACCAGTTCACCATCCATTTCCCGATCACGTCACCCTCGAAAACCGACGCCAACAAAACTAGGGATCGTGGTGCGCTCGACCCATGCGGTGTGGTGTGCGGGGTCAACCGTGGACGCTCCAGCCGAGGACCTCCCAAGTGTCCGCTCCATCGAGATGGCGCACGCGCAAACCTGCGATCACCGCGGGGTCCATCATCCGTGCGTTCACGCCCATCTTCTCCGCGCCCTCCTTTTGGATGCGCTCCGAGTGCGTGGTGCATCCGCACGTCCGGCAGGTGTGCAGCTCGAGGATCCGATCACCCCATACATAGGCGAGCGTCGCTCCCGGCGGCGACACCAGCTTCACGTGCTCCGGCCGGTAGTACGCCCACAGGCCTGCGATGCGACGGCAGATAGAGCAGTTGCACTGGGTGAGCGTCTCGGGTGGTTCGGCGATCTCGAAGCGGACCGCGCCGCAGTGACAGGATGCGTCGATCATGCGACTCGTCTTAGCACTCGGCGCGATCGAAGGCATCGATCGAGCCGAGCGAGCACTGTCGAGTACCGCGGAGCGAGGGGGCGGGTTCGCGTCGGGCGGAACGTGGCGAGGGGCAAAGACATTTCCCCTTCCAACGAGGAGTCGAACACGGGCGGAGACCGATCGATGCGAACGAGCTTCCAGGGTGCCGGCACTTCGATCGATCGCAGCGCACGGGCGACGATCGACGGGGCGGGTTCGTAGTGTCGGCGTCGCTTCTTCCCGTGACGACCTCCAACCGCTTCTCGGCTGCCGTACGGAGAGCCACGACCATGGCGCTTCGTTCCTCGGCTGTCGGCGGCGCTACGCCGGCGAGCTCGACGAGCTCCACAGCCGTCGGCGACGAGAGGCGAGGTCGGTCCGGGCCGGAGCTCCGGATGTGGTCGTCGGCGACGGTGCGGTCGGCCTGCTCGCCGTGCTCTCCGCCGGACAGATGGGCGCCGAGCGGATCATCGCGATGAGCCGCCACGAGTCGAGGCAGAAGCTCGCGCGTGAATTCGGAGCGACCGACCTCGTGGCCGAGCGGGGCGACGAGGGCATCGCGTGCATCAAGGAGCTCACGCGGGGCCTCGGAGCGGACGCGGTCCTCGAGTGTGTCGGTACGGCGGAGTCGATGAAGCAGGCGATCGGAGCGGCGCGTCCCGGAGGCTACGTCAGCTACGTCGGGGTCCCGCACGACGTCCAGCTCGATGCGCAGAACCTCTTCTTCCGTCACGTGCATCTTCACGGTGGACCGGCGCCGGTGCGCCGCTTCCTTCCCCAGCTGATGGAGCAGATCGCCGAGCGGAAGATCGAGCCGGGCAAGGTCTTCGATCTCGAGCTGCCGCTCGAGCGTGTTGCGGAAGGCTACCGGGCGATGGACGAGCGGCGTGCGATCAAGACGCTGTTTCGGGTCTGAGGGGCGAGGAGGAGGAGCTGATCGAGATGCCTCGAGCCTGCGCGCGGATGCTGTTGCAGAGGTTCACGAGCGCCTGAAGTCCACCCGGCCCGAAGGCCAGCAGTCATCAGGACGCCCGAAGTTTCGAGGTTGATACCACCGAGCACCATCGCGGGTCAGAAATATAGGCTGACCGACAGGATCGAGCCCAACCACGAGAAGCGGCCTCGGGCAGAGCCATCAACGCGGCTTGCTCTGAGCATCGAGCTGCGCCTCGAGGAGCTGCTCGAACGCGCGCTTTCGAGCCGTCCGGTTCTCCTCCGTCTCGCCCTCTGCGGGCAGCTCCGGGTGCACCCCGACGAGCGCGACCGCGCCGTCGAGCACGATCGCAGCGCGGCCGTTCTCGTACGAGGCGAGGATCTGATCCGGCCGTGCGCCGGAGAACGCGGGGCCTTGCATCCACTCCACCTCGAACTCGCCCAGCTTCCCCTGAACCTGGGTGGTGCGGCGGAAGCCGGGTGCTCCCAGCGCGATCGCAGCCGGGCCCAGGGCCGGGACCTCGGCGACGAAGCCTCGCGCCACTCCGAGCATCGCGCCGATCTCGGGCTTGCTGAACGGCACCTCGAATCCGCCCTCGGCCGGCGCCGAGATAGCCTCCGGCGCAGATCCCGAGGTAAGCAGCGCCGAGCTTCACGGCGCGCACGAGCTCCTGCTCGATGCTGCACATGCTCACGTCGTAGCGCATGCGGAGCGCCGATCCCCCGGGCACCACGAAGACAGCCTGCGTCGGGTCGGCCCCGTCCCGGTAGTACGCCTCCATCATCGCGTTCGGGGCGCCCGCGACCACGCTGGCCTCATGGTCGTCCGCAAACGACTTCAGCGCGGTCTCCAGCCGGTCGGAGCACTCCGGATCGCTGCCGGTCGGCTTCATGAGATAGTAGGTCACCTTCGACATCGGACCGCCGACTTCGGATCATACTCCCGGGGGCCCTCGGGATGTCGATCGTCGTCGCGCTTCGAGGCTAGCGACCCGCTCGGGGGGCGGGCACCCGGATCGTCTCTCATCGGGGGATCGAGGAGCCGCAGCATCCCACGTAGGCTCGGGGATGGCACGGCGACGAGCGACCCTATACCATCGAACAGGTGAGCCGCGAGGTCGCGCTGTTGCTCCTCACGGTGGCCTGCGGCCAGCCGGAACCTCGGGTCATCGATCCGCCCTGCCCGAGGTTCTCCTCCGTTCCCGTCGCGCTGCAGCTTCATGGTCAGGTCGTGACGAGGTCCGTCTTCGCCGACGGCCTCGCGACGGCACGGATGCTCGACGATGACGAGTCGATCGGCGATATCCCGCGGGAGCTCCTACCGGGCGCGATCCTCCGCCTCGACTTCCTCGCGGATACGCAGACGGTGTTCCTGCAGCTGGGAAACGCGCCGCTCGCGCTGACGAGCTCGGTCGTCGACGCGCACGTCCTGCAGAGCGATCTCATCGGAGGGTGGAAGCAGAGCGAGCTCCGTGACGGGACATCGGGCGCGCTGTTGCTGGCGAGCTGGATTTCGCAGGCGCCCATGCTGGCGGAGGTCGAGCTCGCGTACGCACCCGAGACGTCCTTTTGCACCGACGTGTGCGGGCGGTACCAGCTGCAGGCCCTCGTCGCGCAGTCCGGAGAAGAGGCGGAGCAGTCGATCGGGGCGAACGGGCAGGCGTCCGTGGGCGGCTACGTGGCCGTCAACGCCGGAGCGTTGGTGTACGTCGAGCGCCCGGAGCGGTGCACGGATCAGTACGGACTCGTTGCGGGCTATCTCTCGGCGCGCGGGCCCTGAGCGGGAAGAGCGCAGAATATGACCCTCGACCCATGGAAGGCACCGAAAGACGGTGGGAGGCTCTCGGAGGACGAGCTACTCCTCGCCCGAGTGGGTCCGCCGCTGTGGAAAAGACGGTCGTGTTGTCGGGCATTCTGCTTCTGGTTCTGATCGTCCTGGTTCCCATCACCTTGCTCGTGTGCGTTCATCGACGATCCGCGGCTCTGCGACCAAGACTCTCTTCGGCCGGGTGGCGGATAAGGTTGAAGAGCAGGTCATCTCGTCCGTCCTTGTCCTCGTCGCGCGGCGACCGTCGAAACCGAACGGTGTGCTGCGGCGTCGTCAACCGCGTCGCGCGTGCGACAGGGCGTTGAGGAGCGCGCCGAACAGCAGACGCCTACAGCGCCGTCGCTTCCAACTCTGCGCGGACGTGGTCCGGCATCGCTAGCCCGATCGGCAACCATACCGTATCGGGTGCTTCGAGCTTCGTCAGCCACAGGGCATAGTCGGCAACCTCGAGCTTCGCTGCGAGCCGTCTGAGCGGTCCTTCGTCCTCTCCGTCGTCGGTTCCTTCGTACGTATACATGAAGCCCTCGTGCACGGTGCAAGCGCCCGTGCGCCGCTCACGCAGGCAGGTCCACACGGTAGGGGTCGCATTCTCTTCTCCAACGGCGTCACCGAGGTAGCCCGAGACGCCGGGGCCGAAGCCAGCTCCACCGAAGTCGCCGGGCATGTCGGCAAAGAACAGATATGGATCCCGCGGCGCACTGTCGGATAGTCGCCAATCGAAGTGGATGAAGAGCATCCCGGGCATCTCTCGGTGATACGAAAACGCGACTTTGAGGTTCTCGGTATTCAGCGGCGCGGCCTCATCACAGGCCGTCTCGTTGATGGCGCCGAGGATCTTTGCAACGGCGGCCTTCTCGAAAGGTTTCAGCACGAGAGCTCCGATGTCCATGGGATCGCCCGCCTAGCACACCGACAGTCGAACGGCCAACGCCGAGCCCTCGGGCTCCATCGCGCCGTCGCAGGACGGGCATGAGAGGCGTTGCGGCCGGACTTGGAAAGGATGCGTCCTGAGGCTCGCCTTGCCGTCGTGCTGGGCGGCCTCATCGAGCAGCACTCGAATCCCGGAAGAGCCTCCGTCGAACGAGCGCCCGATGGAGGCCGAGGAGGGTGGAGGGTCGCACGGCAACTGCCACCTTCGGGATCCTCTTCGCAGACAAGCACAGCGTACCGAGGGCCAGCAGCAACCGATTCACTCCTGGCGGGCTTCGGCTGGTGCTGCCCGCGTACCTCGCCGTGCCCCTGTTCTTCGGCGGCTCCATCGTGGTGCAGGCGATTGGGATGCCCCAAGTCGCGTATCTCGCCCACCTCGGTGGGGGGCTTGCCGGGATCGCCTGTGGGTTGGTCCTGCGCCGGACGCCAGTCCCGGAGGTCTATGCGACCTTCGAACGCCGGCGCGAGGTTACGAGCGGAACACGCACACCAAACCAGCGGCGGACCTCGCCGGCCGAAGAAGGCGTAGAGGACGGGCAAGGAGAGAGGCGGGACAGGGACCGCTCCGCCCCGCCCCCGACGAGCGGCCGCGCAGCGGACGCAATGTCGAAGGGCCCGCACCACGCTCCGACATCGTCGCTCTGTCTACCACGGCGTGCGCATCGAGGTCGCGCCGACGTGCGGTGTCATCGAAGGACTCGGCGCGGGTAGCCATGAGCTTTTGGTGGCGGTCGCCGTCGGACCTGCTCTTCCGCTGCCTTCCACGACACCCATCGATCTCCGTGATCTCCTCGCGCGTGCTCCGCGAATCTCGGGCGTGAGTTTCCGCGGGGAGAAGGCCGTCGTGCTGATGGCCGACGGCGACGCGCGCTGGGAGCTCCGGCTACCGGCGCTGATCCGCGGTCAGCTGGTCGTGGGCCTCAGCGACCTCGTCGAGATCGAGGCTGCGGTGCCCATCCAGCGCGAGGAGGTTACGGACCGGTGAGCCGGCGAGGTAACCGCCGCTGTCGCCAGCGGCAGCGCGGCCGCGCTGCTGAGTGTGCCGCGCGCGTCGGTGATTGCCGGCAGATCCCTGGCTGGGCGCGGAGCTGGAGCCTCCGCGGCCGCGGCGGCATGACCGTGAGCTTCGAGTTTGACGACCGGGAGCTGGTCGCCCCCGCTAACGGGCCCATCAGCGCCGACGAGGTAGAGGCGCATCGACTCCTTGAGCACCATCTCGGCGAACGGGAAGCGCTCCAGATCCGGGACCAGCGCGCCCTCCGACGCGAGGACCGACTCGGCCTCGGCGGCGACGCGATCCTGCGCCTCCGGGCGGCCGGCCAGGAGGTGGAGGCTCCAGACGGGCGCGGTGGCGGTGGTCTCGTTGCCGGCGAGGAGCAGCACGACGGCCTCGTCGCGCGCCTGCCGATCGGTCATGCCGGTTCGATCGCCCTCCTCATCCACCGCGAGCAGCATCATCGAGAGGAGGTCGCCTCGATCCTCGTTGGTGCGACGGCGGTCGGCGATCATCTCGTTGACCACGTGATCGAGGAACGCGATCGCGTCCTTCGTGCGGCGCTTGTACACGAGCGGGAACCAGTCGGGCGGTACGAACGGCGCGCTGAGATCTCGGAGCGCCGCCTCGTTCAGGACCGCGACCTCCCTCGTGAAGCGATCCGCGAAGCGCTGCGCGTCGGCGCCGAAGAGCGACTCCATCACGATCCCCAGCGTCAGGGTCGAGATCTCGTCGGAGATCGCGACCTCTCCGGCGGGCGGCCACCTGTCGAGCATCGCGTTCGTGCGGCGGAGCATCAGCTCGACGTAGGAGGCGAGCGGCTGCGGACGAAACGCGGGCGACACCAGGCGTCGCTGCCGGATCCAGGACGCGCCCTCGTTGAGGACCGCGCCGACTGAAGACGCGCTTGACTCTCCGAGATCCGATCCAAATACTGGTCGCGACTTCTAGCGTTCCTCACACATCCTCTTCGAACGCATTCCTCCTGCGGGGTAGCAGGAGTGGCCCCTGCACCGGGTTAGTCACCCGGCGACGTTGGTTCGATCCCAACCCCCGCAACCATTCTCATGCACCACGTCTGCATCGTGCGGCGCGATCTGCCGCGCGGAACCCTGGCTGCGATGCTGATCCATGCCGCAGGCGAGAGCTCCGGCTCCGTCCCGCCGGGCACGCACGCCGTCGCCCTCGCCGCCGAGGACGAGACCCACCTCGAACGGATCGAGCGGAGACTGATCTTCGAGCGCATCCCGCACGTGGCGATCCGCGAGCCGGATCCGCCCTGGTGCGGCGCGCTGATGGCAATCGGCCTTCCGCCCGCGCTCCGGCGCTCCCTACCGAGCCTGTTGAACCAGCTGTCACTCCTCGAGTGATGGAAAGGAGAGATCCGTGAATCTCGATCTCGTTCGGCTGCACGCCGACATGCACACCTGTGAATCGAACCTCCGCGAGCAGAAGCGCGCGGTCCGCGCGACGCCCACGCCGACGCGCGAGGCCTACCGGACGCTGCGCGACCTGAAGGCCCACGCGACGCTGCTCTACGCGATCCGCGCCCGTTCTCGCGGGCGCCTGCACCTGACGAAGGTGACCCGGAGCCACGCGCACCTCTGCCTCCCGGAGATGCCGGTCTTCACCGCCGACGATCAGACCCGATTCATCGCCGACCGCTGGCGGTCGTACGAATTGGAGGCGGCGTGAGCTGGGTGGCTCGCGCCCTCGAGAAGCTCGCCCAGGGCGAGGAGGTCTGGATCCGCCCGCACGGCGGCTCGATGCGTCCGAGGATCGAGTCCGGCGAGCGCGTCCTGCTGGTGCCGGTGGATCCGGAGGAGGTGGCGGTCGGCGACGTCGTGCTGGTGCGCGTCGCAGGCAACGTCTACCTGCACCTGGTGAAGGCGGTCGAAGCGAGGCGGGTGCTGATCGGCAACAACAAGGGCGGGATCAACGGCTGGACCGGGAAGGCGAAGATCTACGGCCGCGCCGTGGAGGTGGAGGGACGTCGCCTCTGACTCGCGCTCTCCTCACGAGAAGGAGATGATGACGCGATAGCCGAGCACGCCGAGGATCGCGAGCTGATCGAGCGCGCCAAGGCCGAAGCTCAGCGTGCGCCACGGCTGGAGGCTGTTGACGTAGGCGAAGCTGTGGACGAGGCGCGCTGCGACGAAGATGCCGAAGAGGATCGACGCGGTGAGCGTCGAGACTCCGGTCGCGGTCAGGAGGTAGGCGGTGATCAGGAAGAGCGGGATGTTCTCGAGGGCGTTGCGGTGCGCGCGGCGGTAGCGCGCGGTCTTCTCGTTGCCACCTTCGTAGACGACGGCGGCGCCAGCGTTGAGCTTCTGGTCCTCCGGGTTGACGACCTCCTTGCTCCGTGCGCGGGTGAGCGCCGTATTGTTGGCGAGCACCAGAAGGTTGAGGCCGTCCTCAAACCGGGGGGCAAGCTGGCCTGCATCGACATCCAACGCACCGCCGAGTACCTCGACGAGCTCGAGAAGCTCGGCGCGACCCGGCGCCATGCGGACCGGGCCGAGCTTCGTCTTCATCATCCCGTCGTTCACGGTCACTGCAGTGCGCTGACCTTCGAGCCGCAAAGATCTGCGCCGCGCTCGAGCCCCCTTCCCGACCTGCGTGGCGACCAAGGCGGCGTTCGTCGAGACCGAGGCGCATCCCGCCAGGCGACGGCGAGGCTCAGGGCGACGAGGGCAGAGATCCACACGGTCGGCCGACATCATCGTCGGTGCGGCGCTCCAGGATTCATTGGAGCGGTTCGCCCTCGGCCCCGAACGGCGTAGAGTTCCGCGATGCTCCTCCTCGCCCTCTCCTGTCTGCAGGGCCGGCCGATGCGACAGGCGTTCGACGCGCTGGCTCCGCTCGCCGACGGCGTCCAGCTCACGCCCGGCAACCACCCGACGCCCGGGTTCGCCGAGCACGCGGCGCGATTCGTGGTGCGGACCCACCACGGGTTCGCGTACGAGCGCCGCGTGCAGCCGGTGTGGAGCGACGACGCCGAGTGCCTGGTCCGATCGACCTCGGTCCACCCGCCGTCCTCCGCCCGGATCGACTTCGCCGCGTTCGCCGCCGCCGTCGACGCCGGCGCCCGAATGCCGGTGCTCGAGACCATGTATCCCGGCCATCTGCTGGGCTCCGAGGCGGAGCTCTCGTGGGCGATGGACCGGCGCCTGCCCCTGGCCGTCGACGTCTCCCACCTGTTCATCCAGCGCTGCGCCGGTGTCCTCGGTGACGCGGCGCTCCGCCGGATCCTCGACTACGATCGCATCGACGAGATCCACGTCTCGCACAACGACGGGCGCTCCAATCAACACGCCGCCCTCACGGACGCCACCTTCGGCATCGACTGGGCGAGAGCGCGCGGGCGCGAGGGGACCTGCGTGGTCCTCGAGTGCTACATGCACCGGATGATCGACGCCGAACGCCGGCGCCAGGTCGAGCACGCGAGGGGGAGCTGAATGGCGCCGCCCCTCGATGGCGGTTGGTGGTGCGAGAGGTTCGCCGATGACGCCACCGTCCTGGCGATGCGGCGCGACGTGCTCGAGCGGCGCTTCGCCGCCGTGGTGGCGGGTTATCCGGAGAACCTGCGCTCGGCGGTCCTCGGGCTGGCGCAGTACTGGAACGACAACGCCGACGACGAGGTGCACGTGACCATCCACCCCTCCGAGCGCGCGGCGGTCGACTGGCCGGACGAGAGCGTGGTGGGCGCCCACGTGGACTGGGGCTATGGCGAGCTGGTGCCGCCGTTCGAGGCCTACTGTCACGAGCGGGGGAATCAAAGCTTCGACGACCAGCAGAACGCGCGACCGTTCGCGCTGGCGCGCCGGGCGCCCGACGGTCGGATCGAGGTGACCCCGCTGGGCCGCCTGGTGCGCCCCTGGCTGGACATGGCGCGCGACCGACCCGAGCCCTGGCCGCTCGACGCCACCGCGAAGGCGCTGTTCGATCGCACGGAGAGAGCGCCGGTCACGTGCTCGCCGATCACTGGCTCGAGAAGGGCGACCTTCGAGGCGAGTACCTCTCCCTGGTCCTCCACCCCGAGCCGGACAACTCGATGCGCGAGCGCACCTTCCAGCTGTGGGTCGAGCATCACCGCGCCTGGATGGGCGGCCTCGGACCCTTCGTCCCACGGGGCGCGGCCGTCTTCGAGCGCGGCTTTCTCAGGGACGTCGGCCTGTACGTCGCGCCCGAGATCGCGCACCACTTCGACGCCGACGACTTCGGGCTCCGTACGGTCGAGCGCCTCCGCTTCCTCCCTGGAGGCCTGCGCCCGATCGGGCACGGGATGCGGCACCTGCGTGCGCTGGGGCCGATCGACGACCAGGGCGTGCTCGAGGGCTGATCACCGGTGCGCCCTTCGCCGTGGAGGAGCTCGAGGTCGAGCCGTCCCACGACGACATCCTGGGGGCGCTCGACAAGACCGACAACCTCCCGCGCCTGCGCGTCCTCCGGTTGATCGGCGCGGGCGTGACGCCCGGCGCGCTGGCGTGGCTGACCGGGCTCCTGCCCCGGCTCGAGCGCCTGGAGGTGGCGCCCGAGAACCTGCCGTTCTCGGAGGTGGTCCATCGATTCACCCGCGCGCGGCCGCCGCTGCCACTACGGATGGTGCAGCTCGATCGAGATGCGCGAGTCGCGGAGGGTTGGTCGATCCTCTTCGAGGACGGCGCCACGCAGCGCGCGACGGTCGAGCGCACCGGGCTCACCGACGAGACCACGCTCGATCAGCTGGAGGCGGCCCTCGCGGCCCTGCCGGCCGACACCGCAATCACGGTGCGGCCCGGGCCGCTCTGGGACCCCATGCCACGATGATCTTTCGGCCGACCTTGACGGCTTCGAGTTCCGGATTAGAGTCGGAGCATCGACGTCTGGCCGACGAGGCCCTACAAGCAAAAGTTGGTTCGATTCCAACCTCCGCCACTCTGGGGCGGGGTAGCCGAATGGATAGGCAACGATCTCATAAATCGTCAAAACGATGGCTTCGGCACTCGGACGTCTCCCCTTTTTGTTTTGAGCCTTTGCCGTGACCAGAATCCCCACCGGGCTCGATGAGCGGTTAGATCCCGACGCCGGCTCACACGTTTCTCCAGAGGTGGCGCTCCCCATCCTCTACGACGACGTCCTCATCGCCAGCCCCTGCGACGAGAAGTGGGACGACATGATCGGCGACGCCCAGCGCCGCCTCTGCGCGGGCTGCAACCAGAACGTCTACAACCTCGAGGCCATGCACGCCGAAGAGATCGTCGATCTCATCGAGCGCACCGAGGGCCAGTTCTGTCGCCGCGTGTTCCTCCGCAGCGACGGCACGGTGCTCACCGCGGACTGTCCCGTCGGCCTCCGTCGGATCGCGCGGGCCGCGAAGCGCCGCCTCCTCCTCACCGCCGCCCTGGCAGCGAGCGCCGCCGCCTGGATCGCGTCCTATGTGTTCTTCGGCCGCCCCGCGGCCCCAGAGGTCGTGGGGCCGGACAAGCCGATCGCCAAGATCATTCAGAAGATCGAGGCGGCCACACCGCCGCCGATCCCCGTCGCGAGCCCCCTGCCCCTCGGCGGCCCGCCGCCACCGCCGCCGACGGTCGGACAGCATCTCGCCGGAAAGCCGCTCCCGCCTCCCCACCTGGGCAAGTAGCGCCTCGCCCACCCGCGCGATCGTGTGTGGGGGATCGGGCTCGGGACCGGGTTCTCGCAGGTCGACTCCACGCCAGGACCGGGGAGCGGCCACGCAAGGATTCGAGGCCGACGACGCGTCGAGGCAAGTGTGGTTGCCGTCGCCGGTGTGAATGCCACGCCGTGGAGCGGAATCGGACGCGTTGCCGCTCAGGGGCAGGCGCAGTTCACTCCGGCGTTGTTGTTGGTATGGACGACGTTGGTGCAGGCGACCGGCGGCGGAGACGGGCTGTCGCAGTACAGGCCGAAGCCGCCGTTGTCGGTGAAGGAGCTGTCGGTGATCTCCCAGGACGTCGCGCCGATCATCGCGAACCCGTCCCCTTGGTCGCCGGCGTTGTTGTGGCTGGACGAGCCGCGCATCACCAGAACGCCGTCGTAGACCAGGGCCCCCGCCTCCGGGTTGTCGTGCATGTCGCAGCCTGCCTCCAGGTCGAGGCGACCGCCCTCGAGATAGGCGCCGTCCCAGACGTTCCCGTACAGCTCGGTGGTGTGAAGGGTGAGATCGCCGCCGATGACGTCGACGCCGTCGGACGCGCCGTGGATGACCGAGGTCGAGACCACGCCCACACCTCCCGCGACGACATAGATGCCCGAGCTGTCGGTGGTGCTGATGTTCTCGATGGCGAGATCCTCCCCGGTCAGGTTCCCGCCGGCCTGGATCCAGATCCCGTTGTCGACCGCCGGTCCGATCCGCACCCGGCGGATCTCCGCCTGAGCGCTGAGCACGACGCCGTCGGCGTTCGCGTTCTCGATGGACAGGTCCTCCAGCACCACGCCGGCGGTGAGCACCGAGACCGTCGGCGCCCCGGCCCCCGCGAGCACCGTGGTCTCACCAGCCCCGTGCAGCGTGATGCCCTTCGTCAGCGAGATCGACCCTTCGAATCGGCCCGGAGAGATGAGGAGCACGTCGCCCGGCTGGGCGGCGTCGATCGCCTCCGGGAGGGAGCAGTAGACACCGCGGCCCTGGATCTCGACGGTGACTCCGAGGCACACCCCGGCGTCCGGATCGGTGCCGGCGTCCTTGGGTGATGGCGGGCCCGCGTCCATCTCGGTGCCGGTATCGCTCGCTTCGGCGTCCATCGCCCCGGCGTCGGCATACGTCCCGCTGTCGAGGGGCGTGATGCCGGCGTCGTTCTCCAACCCCCCGACGATCGGCGTCACCATGGCGTCCGCGTCCTTGATGACCACCTGCGCCTCGATGCACAGCCCTTCGACGCAGCGCTCGTCGCCGGCGCAATCCGAGTTGGCCTGGCACCCCGTCTCGAGCGCAGGTTGCGCGCACGCAGCCATCGCCAGAAGTGGAGCAAAGGGGAGGAGCCAGCGCATGGGCGTTCACACTGCAGCTCGTGTTCCACCTCCCGGACTCATCGTCTCGGCCCGAGGTGTCGGGTGCTGTAGACAGTGGGCGGAGGGGAGAAATGGTAGGTCCGGAGCTCGGCGCGGACACCGCCGAGGCGAGCCCGGTCCCACGGTCGGTGGACCCGCGAATCCCGAGTCCGCCCGGACGCGTGCGGGTCCTCGGAGACCGCTGGATTGGGGACTTGGGTCCCTGAGTTTTCCTTCACGGCGCGGATCGGCCCGCCGGATCGGCCGCCCCGGCGGACCGGAACCCGTCCCGACGACCTGTGGCCCCGAGCCCCCGCCTGTCTCCCGGGTGTCTCACCGTCACGAGCCCCCTGTCGTCCGCGGCGATGACGCTGGAGTGCTGCCGCGAGAGGCGCTGCTCCGCGGTAGGAACGCGGGGCTCGCGCCAGGACCTCGGTCACCTGCGCGCGGGTGAGGTGCTCACCACCTCGCATCGCCTTGGCCAGCGCAGTCTGGCTGCGTCGGAGCACAGCGGCGTCGAGGTCCAGATCGTGGAAGCGCTTGGCGGCTCGGGCGATCACCCGCGGCGCGACCAGGCGGAGGATCCAATCCACGTCGGCTCGGGCGATCACCCGCGGCGCGACCAGGCGGAGGATCCAATCCACGTCGGCGCGCGCGATGAGCTGCCAGGTTCCGCGCATCGCGTGGGTCCGGAGGACGGCGCCGTCCGAGATCGCGCGCTCGATGATCGCATCGGTGCTGCCGGGCAGGCGGACCCCGAGCGCCCACTTGGCTGCTCCGTAGTCCTGGGCCTACACTGCGCCCAACCGGGCGACCAGCGCAGCAGGCGACGCAAGGTCACGGCGGCCGATGTGCTAGGCGGCGGGTCGACGCGTTCGGATCATGACGCCCGGACGCTAAGGCCCGCGAGCGGGTTTCGCTAGGACCTGATGACCTCGCTCCGCAAGCACGTGATCGCGACGCGCCTCGGCGAGACGAGGTAGAATCGCCGTCATCCGCGTCTCGCTCGCCCTCGCATTGGTCGCGGCTGTGCCGACGGCACCACCTTGCTCGAGCCCACCGACGCCGGTCCCGCACGGCCTCCGGCTTGCGAGGACGGAACGCTCAGCCCGGGCGAGGCCGTCAACCACGAGCTCCACCACAAGAAGACGTTCTGGGTCGGCGAAGGGTTGACGACGATGCTCGATCAGACCGACGCCGACGTCCCGGGCGAGCTCCTCCGCGTCCCCTTCGCCAGCTTCGCGCTCGTCTTCACCGATCGGCACTTCCTCGGTATCGCCGAGCGCATGCTCGCCATCGAGGACGAGGACGCCACCGTCGCCGGCCAGAAGCTCCGCGTCGCCACCGTGTACGTTCGGGAGGCGCCGGAGGAGATTGAGCCGGATCGGGAGGCCCTCGGAGCTCGCGCGCTGCGCATCACTCTTGCCTTCGACGCGTTCGGCAGCGCCTGGCCATACATCCTCTCACGCGTCCTGCCGATCGACCCCACCGCAACGCTCAAAGAGATCGTCCGCGCTCACCTTCCCACCGACGGACGCGAGGATGAGCTGGTGCTCAAGTCCGGCCGGCTCGCCCGACTCGTGAACCTCGTGCTCAACGCCGTCCTCTACGCGACCAGCGCGGGAGTCGAGGCGAAGACCCTCCGGCGCACGAAGCCCAAGCCGAAGGCCAGCAGCAGGCGCGCGCCCGACCACACCTCCGACGACGTCTTCCACCTTCCCGGACACATCGACATCCAGCTGGTCCGGAACGTCACCGCGATCGCACGCGCTCCCGGCGGACGCCAGAATCCTTCATCGCTTCATGGTGCGCGGCCACTGGCGGCGGCCCAATCCAGCCTGGGGCGACCAGCGCATGAGATGGATCGAGCCCTACTGGAAGGGCCCCGAGATGGCCGCGGTCATCGAGCGCTCATATCGACTCCATCCGGGCGAGGTGATCGATCGGTAGCCGAGCGGCCCCATTCGGACCGACCCCGAAACCCGAGCTCCACGAAGTCGCCAAAGGCGACGAGCGGAGCGAAGCGGACTAGCCCGAAGCCCGTGCGCAGCCCGACAGATCCGAATGCGTCGGCCGACGCGGGAAAGGAATCGCCCTAGCGACGCCTGAGCTCCACGAAGTCGCCAAAGGCGACGAGCGGAGCGAAGCGGACTAGCCCGAAGCCCGTGCGCAGCCCGACAAATCCGAACGCGTCGGCCGACGCGGGAAAGGAATCGCCCTAGCGACGCCTGAGCTCCACGAAGTCGCCGAAGGCGACGAGCGGAGCGAAGCGGACTAGCCCGAAGCCCGTGCGCAGCCCGACAAATCCGAACGCGTCGGCCGACGCGGGAAAGGAATCGCCCTAGCGACGCCTGAGCTCCACGAAGTCGCCGAAGGCGACGAGCGGAGCGAAGCGGACTAGCCCGAAGCCCGTGCGCAGCCCGACAAATCCGAACGCGTCGGCCGACGCGGGAAAGGAATCGCCCTAGCGACGCCTGAGCTCCACGAAGTCGCCAAAGGCGACGAGCGGAGCGAAGCGGACTAGCCCGAAGCCCGTGCGCGTCCAGCCAGCTCCGCAGGAGATGGCGGAAGCGCACGGGAATCGAACCCGCCGAGACCCCCGTCGAGGAGCCCCCACCGGTTTTGAAGACCGGGCCGCGCACCAGCCGCGAACGCGCTTCCGTTCGCTCGCGTAGCACGGGTGCCCGGCCGCGTTAAGCCCTCCGGCGCTTTCGGGGTGCGATCGCGTCGAGGTACGCGCGGCCGCGGGGCGAGATCTCGTAGCCGACCTCGAAGCTCTGGGTGAGGCCGAGCTTCTTCAGCTTTCGGATGTCCACCTTCAGCTCGGCCCGGTCGCGTCCGAGCTTGTCGGCCAGCTTGCTCGCGGCGACCCGGGGTTGCTTCTCGATGGCTCGGAGGGTGGCGAGGGTCCAGGCACCGTTGCGATCGAGGCGTTCGAGCTTGGTGCAGAGCTCCGAGACGTCGTCCTCCGAGAGGTGGTCGTCGAGCGCGATCTCGACGCGATCGCCGTCGCCGCCGTGGTGGAGGGTGACGCGGTAGAGCTCGGTGTCGTCGTCGAGGGCGCCGCCGGGGCCGGAGCGGATGTAGTCGAGGAGGGCGGCCTTGGAGTCGAAGCCGGCCTTCTTGGCGTCGCGGGCGGTGATGTCGCCGAAGCGGACGAGGTCGATGGCGTCGACCTCGAGGACACCGATCGGGTGGCAGCGGTAGCGGCCGCCGGGGCGGACGTGCGGCTTCTCCCAGCGGCGGAAGGTGAGCGTGATGCGGCCGTTCAGCAGGCCTTCGTGGAAGGGCTTCTTGAACAGAAGCATGCGGGCGGGACGATCAGATCTTGACCAGCTCCAGGTCCAGCTCGATCTTCACCTTCTGGTCGACGACCACGCCGCCGGTCTCGATCGCCTTGTTCCACTTGAGGCCGTAGTCGTAGCGATCGATCACCGTGCTGGCGCTGGCGCCGCGGACCATCTTTCCCCAGGGATTCTTGGCGGGGGCCGTGACCTCGGTGACGTGGAGCGTGACGGGCTTGGTGACGTCGCGGATCGTCAAGGTGCCTTGCACTTCGTAGCCCTTGCCCTTCTTGGTGACCTTGGTGGACTTGAAGGTCATCTTCGGGAACTTCTGCGAGTCGAAGAAGTCGGGGGAGCGGAGGTGCTCGTCCCGCTTGTCGGCATCGGTGTCGACGGAGGCGGTATCGATGGAGACCTCGATCTTGTTGTTGGCCGGATTCTTGTCGTCGAGATCGATGGTGCCGGTGTACGTCTTGAACTTGCCGCGGACGTTGGAGACCGCCATGTGGCGGACCACGAAGCCGACCGTGCTGTGGTCGGGATCGACGCTCCATTGATCGGCGTAGGCGGCCCCGCCGGCGAGGCTCACCAGGGACCAGACAGCGCTAGCGAAGAGGATTCGTTTGGACATGGGTGTCTAATCGGACTAAGGTCCGGTTCATGTCAAGGCTTTTCTTGATAAGGTGAGGGGCGGTGACGGGGAGGCCCAAGACGCGCGGGCTGTCGGTCGTCGGCCAGGCGCCGGCAGTGCCCGAGCGGCGGGACGCGGCGCGAAATCGCGTCCGGATCTTGGAGGCTGCGCGCCAGCTCCTACGGGATCGACCGATCGGGGAGATCTGCATGGACGAGCTGGCCCGCACGGCCGGCGTCGGCAAGGGGACCCTGTATCGGCGCTTTGCGGACCGGGCCTCGCTGTGCCGGGCGCTCCTGCACGAGAACGCGATCGGCCTGCAGAACCGGGTCCTCGACGGGCTCGGTCTGCCGATCGACGCGCCCTGGATCGACCGCCTCGATCGCTGCCTCGACGCCTTCTTCGACTTCGTCCACGACAACGCCGCCCTCCTCTCGGAGGCGCTCGCGTTCGACCGGGGGAAGACCACCCGCTTCACGCACCCGGCCCACGCCTGGCAGCGGGAGACGCTGGCCCTCTATCTGACCAAGGCCGTCGCCGCGAACGAGATCCAGCCGCTGGATCCGACCGTCACGGCCGAGCTCCTCCTGGCGGGCCTCGATCCCGACCTGATGCAGTGGCAGCACACGTGCGGTTTGAACCGCGACGCGCTCAAGCTCCACTTCCGGCGCTTCTGGCGCCAGGGCGTCCTCGGCTAGGAGCGTGTAGCGCGTAGCGCTACCGCGAGCCCGGTCCGGGTCCCGGTCCCGGTCCCGGTCCCGATGGCGATCATGCAGCCCGGCGTGCGTTCATCGACTTGACGAGGCGCGTGAGCATCTCGACAACGCGCTTGAGCTTGGCTCTGGCGGCTTGGACCTTCTGCTCGTCGGCGAGTCGGCGCCTCAAGCAGGTGTGGAGTGAGGCGGCGCTTTCGGTGCCAGAGCGAAGTGCCATCCGGTAGAAGCGAGCGGTAGAAGCGAGCCTTCTCAGGTGGATTGAACTCTCCGGCGCCCTCGGCGGTGTTGTTCACGATGGAATCGGATGCCCGCCGAAGCTGATCGCGGACGTGAGCGTGACCGGGTTGCAGTTCTTGTGCGATCTCTTCAGCGATGTCGGCATACTCGACGGCGAGCTGGTAGGCCTCGAGCTTCTCGTGATCGAAAGTGACCATGCAAGCTAGCTTGCGGTAGCTCGTCCACTTTGACCAGCAGAAGTTCTTGGAGGTCGTTTCGTCTGGAATCGATCGTTGGGCGGATCGACTTCGACGCCTGGACTTGATCCCATGGTTTCGTGGCGAAGCAATACCGTTCTTGGACTCCGAGACAATCGTTCTTGCTCCCGCCGTCCCCTCTCGAGTGGCCCAGAAAATCATCTCGCGTACTTCGTCTTGGACGTCGTCGATGAGGTAGAGCTGAGCGCGATCGAGATCTCGATCCAGTCCAAGGACCCGCGAGGCGAGCGACCGTACTCGCCTCGAATGATGATCGCGCTGCTTCTGTACGCCCACTGCACCGGCATCTATTCGTCGCGGAGGATCGCGCGGGCGACCTACCAAGACATTCCATTCCGGGTGCTGGCTGGAGAAAGTCATCCCCACTTCACGACGATCAACGAGTTTCGGCTGGTCCACCTGGAGGCACTGAAAGCGCTCTTCCTCGAAGTCCTGAAGCTTTGCCAGAAAGCAGGTTTGGTGCGGCTCGGACACGTCGCACTCGATGGCTCGAAGGTGCAGGCGAACGCGAGCAAGCACAAGGCGATGACCTACGAGCGGATGGCCGAGGAGGAGAAGCGGCTGTCTCTCGAGATCGAAGAACTGCTGGAGCGAGCGCGCACGATCGACCAAGAGGAAGACGAGCAAAGCGGATGATGCTCTTGTGGATCTGGTGGAGCAGAAGCGAGCGAGAACTCGAGCCGAGAAGGCAAGAGCGCAGGCTGACCAGCTCGAACCATCCCCAGACCCAGACCCAACTGAACGAAATGATGGATGGCCGCATCATCGCGTTCCTGCAAATGTGGACGGCACACCGAGGCCCAACGCTCAGAGGAACTTCACCGACTCAGACAGGTGATTGTCGCCGAAGGGGTCAGCAACCAGGCACCTGATCAGCAACGCCTCGTCCCGATGCTCCGTGATGTGTTCGGCAACTGCGGCGATGCTCCGCGGAAGATGACGGCAGACAACGGCTATCTGAGCGCGACCAACATCGAATTCTGCGACAACAATCAGATCGATGCCCACATCGCTGTTGGACGCGAACAGAACCAAGACGCGTCGACTCCGTCCTCATCAGCTTCGGAGCCCACACCTGCCTCGCTCGCTCGCAAGCGAATGCGAGACAAGTTGCAAACGCGCGACGGCAAGGCGGTCTACCCCCGCAGGAAGAGTATCGTCGAACCGGCGCTCGGACAGATCAAAGGGGCACGAGGATTCCGCCGGTTCTCGCTCCGCTCCTTCTTCAAGGTACGAGCCGAGTGGACGCTCGTCTGCCTCACCCACAACCTGCTCAAGCTCTACCGATCGAAGCTCGCGACCGTCGCGAGCGTCTGACTCAAGGCAGCCATCTTCAGATCGGGATCGGGATCGGGACCCGGACCGGGACCGGGACCCGGACCGGGGTCGCGTGAGCGCTTACGCGCTAAACGCTCCTAGCGGAGCAGGCCCTCGAGCGGTAGAAGGGCGCTCGGTGTTTTCGTGAAGATCGAGCTCGTCGCCACTCGCAAGAACGCTGACCCCAGCGAACGGGAGCTCTATGAGCTCGACCTGATGTTGAAGATCCTCGGCTTCAAGCGCGCCTTCATGGATCTGGGGCTCCAGACCGTCGCGAGCGTGACGCCCGAGCACCATCAGATCCGCTTCACCGACGAGTACCTCGGTCCGATCCGCTACGACACCGACGCCGACATCGTCGCGCTCTCCGGCAAGACGTCCTGCATCACTCGCACGTACCAGGTGGCGGACGAGCTGCGGCGGCGGGGCAAGCGGGTGGTGCTGGGCGGGATCCACGCGTCGCTTCGGCCGGACGAGGCGCTGCAGCACGCGGACATCGTGGTGGGCGGTGAGGCCGAGGAGATCTGGCCACTGGTCCTCGCCGATCTGGAGCGGAACAAGCCCCGCCAGCTCTATCAGGCGCCCGGATATCCGGACCTGGCGCGCATCCCTTCGGCGAGCTCCGCCTTCGTCGAGTCGAAGAAGTACTTCTACCGGCAGATCCAGACCACCCGCGGCTGTCCCTTCATGTGCCGCTTCTGCAGCGTGCCCGACATCGCCGGCCAGACGTTCCGCTTCAAGCCGGTGGAGAACGTCGTGCGCGAGATCCTCGACATGCCGGTCGAGGGCGGCCCCATCGCGCGCGCGCGACCGCTCTACGTCGTCGACGACAACTTCATCAGCAAGCCCAAGTACACCAAAGACCTCCTCCGCGCGCTGATCCCGCTGCGGAAGCGCGGGCGGCTGCCCGACTGGTCCGCGGAGACCACGCTGAACGTCGCCAAGGACGAGGAGCTGCTCGATCTCCTGGGCAAGGCAGGTTGCACGGTCCTGATCATCGGCTTCGAGTCGGTCACCGAGGCCACGCTCCAGGACATGGACAAGAGCGTGAACTTTTGCCTGACCTACCAGGAGGCCACCGACCTGATCCGCGCCCGCGGGATCAAGGTGGTCGGCAACTTCATCGTGGGCTTCGACACCGACGACCTGCGCGTCTTCAAGGACACGCTCGACTTCATCGATCAGAACCGGATCATGTATCCGTTCTTCAGCATCCTCACGCCGATGCCGGGGACGCGCCTGTTCGACGACTTCGCCGCCACCGGCCGCCTCGATCACCAGCGCTGGGAGCTCTACGACACCCGCCACGTGGTGTTCGAGCCCAAACAGATGACCCGCGAGCAGCTGATGGACGGCTACGTGTGGATCTACGAGCAGGCGTACGGCGCCGACGCCCTGCTGGAGCGGCTCGAGAGCTGGTGGAAGCTCCCCTCCAGCCACGCCGCGCCCATGTCGGAGCGGCTCTTCATCGCCGCCCGCGTCAAGGCGCTCACGAGCGAGCAGGACCTCCCGGATCGCAAGCTGCTCGCCGAGGCGATCAAGATGTACCTCGATCGCCGGCTCGCCGCGGAGACCGGCTCGCTCCTGTACATGCTCGACGCCAACCACTTCGCGCGCTTCCTCCACCGCTTCAAGAGCAGGCACGCGGCGGACAACGACCGGATCTTCGCAAACCCCGAGCTGGCGCAGGCCGAGTCCGCGCGGCGGATGCAGTGGGACAAGGTCAACAAGAAGCGGGCGCGGCGCCTGGCGGTGGTCGTGTGAGCGCGAGGCGCAGGCCCGAGAGCTCCACCACGCGTCCCTCGAACTCCGACTCCATGTCGACGAAGCGCATCAGGTTCATGCCCTGACCGATCGGCGGCCAGGGGGGAGGGAGCGCGCGCCAGCCCTCGCCGCTGCGCATGTGCGATCGATCCGACGCGAACACCTCGAGGAAACGATCGCCGTCGATCACGCGGAAGCGCGGCGCCAGGGCGTCCGGGAGCGGGATGGGAAAGGTGCCGGCGATCCAGTCGTCGATCGCGATCGGCGAGCCCAGCCGCGAGTCGAGATCGTAGACCAGCCCGCCGGCGCCGAGCACGACGTGATAGTCCCAGACGACCGGCAACCCCGCCGGCGCGGCGCGCTGCTGCCAGAGCGCGCAGGTCCGCTCGGCGTTGCTGATGAACACGACCGTGCGCGCTCGATCGCGCATGCGATCGGCCAGGTGCCACACGTTCTCTTCGCAGTAGAAAGCTTGGTAGAGCTCGGTCACTTGCACTCGAAGAGGAGCGTCTCGTCCGAGATGGTGAAGGCGTCGCCGTGGTTGATCTTGGCGCGCGTCACCTTCTCCCCGTTGAACCAGACGCCGTTGGCCGATCCGAGGTCCTCGATGTAGAGCTCGCCGTCGACGCGCGAGATGCTCGCGTGCTGGCGCGAGACCTTCGCGGAGGGGATCACGACGTCGCAGGTCCGGCTACGCCCGATGATCATCGTGTCCTTGTCGATCGCGATGGCCTCGTTGTTCTGCAGCGTGACCGTCCAGCGCCTCGCCTCGACGGCGACGGCCGCATGAGCGACCGGAGCCGCCCGACCGCCTGCGCCGTTCGGCGGGGCCACCGACGGGGCCTGACGCGGGACGCCGGCGGTCCCCGTGCACGGCACCACCGGGAAGGCGGCGAGGGCGCCCTGAACGGCCTTGGCGTCGAGCTCGTTCTCGGCCAGGACCAGGTCGACGCCCTGCTCGCACACGTGGCAGCGGATGGTGGTCGGACACTCGGAGACCGAGAGCTCCAGCCAGTTCATGGGGCAGCTCTGGTCGTTCGGGCAGTTTGTCATCCAGCCCAGGCACTCGCGCACGGATAGAGAGATATCATCTCCCCCGATAGGCGCAACGGGCGGTGCAGGTTTCCTGGACCGTGACCCGCGTGAGGCCAGGGAGCGCCGGCTCGAGGCGCTCCCAGATCCAGCGGGCGAGGTTCTCGCTGGTGGGGTTCTCCAATCCCTCGACCTCGTTGAGATAATGATGGTCGAGCCGCTCGAACAGGGGCCGAAACGCGAGCGTCAGATCCGCGAAGTCCACCACCCAGCCGGTGGTCGGGTCCACCTCGCCCTCGACCGCGATCTCGACCGAGAAGCTGTGGCCGTGCAGCCGTGCGCACTTGTGGCCCGCGGGGACGTTCGGGAGCCGGTGGGCGGCCTCGAAGGTGATCGTCTTCTGGATCTCGGCTCTCACGACGCAGGACCCCGGTAGCGGGTCGGATCGGTGACGCCCGCCTCCTCGAAGCCGCGCCTCCTCAACAGACAGGAGTCGCAATGGCCGCACGCCAGTCCGTTCTCGGAAGGATCGTAGCACGAGTGCGTGAGCGCATAGTCGACGCCGAGCTCGAGGCCGCGGCGGATGATCTCGGACTTGGTCATCGACATGAGGGGCGCGTGGATCCGGAACGGTGCGCCCTGGATCGCGGCCTTGGTGGCGACGTTGGCGAGGCGCTCGAACGCCTCCACGAAAGCCGGCCGGCAATCGGGATAGCCGGAGTAGTCGAGCGCGTTCGCACCGAAGAAGAGGTCGGAGGCGCCGACGGTCTCGGCGAGGCCGAGCGCCAGGGAGAGAAAGATCGTGTTCCGCGCCGGGACGTACGTGACCGGAATGCCGGCCGCTCCCAGTGCGTCCTTCGGGACCTCGAATGCGTCGTCCGTGAGCGCCGAGCCCCCGATGGCACGCAGATCGAGACGCACCACGCGATGGTCGTGGACCCCGACCTGCCGCGCCACGCGCGCCGCGGCGGTCAGCTCCGAGCGGTGGCGTTGCCCGTAGTCGAACGTGAGGCCGAAAACGAGAAAGCCCGCCTCCCTGGCAAGGGCGGCCACCGTGGCCGAATCGAGCCCCCCGGAGAGGAGCACGACTGCGTGCTTCCCTTCCATGCATTCTTCCTCTAACAGGATGGACCGTGCCTGTCGCCTGGACGCGAGGATGGCGGAATTGGTAGACGCACTGGATTTAGGTTCCAGCGGGTAACACCCGTGCGGGTTCAAGTCCCGCTCTTCGCATCGAGAGGATGTTTCTGAATGAAGGTCGAGGTTGAGCAACTGTCACCAGTCGAGCGCCGGCTCTCCATCGAGGTCCCCTGGGAGACCGTGAAGGAGGAGCTGGACGAGGCGTATCGAGGCCTGTCGAAGCGCGCGCGGCTCAAGGGCTTCCGGCCGGGCATGGTCCCGCGCAAGGTGCTCGAGAAGTACTACCGGCAGACCGTCGAGGGCGAGGTCATGAACCGCCTCGTCGACGAGAGCTACAAGAAGGCAGTGGCCGAGAACGCGCTGGTCCCCATCAATACGCCCAAGCTGCTCGAGCCCCCGAAGCTGGAGGCCGACACGCCGTTCAAGTTCGTGGCGACGGTCGAGGTGAAACCGGAGGTGGTGGCCGAGCGCTACCAGGGCCTCGAGATTGAGAAGAAGGTGCGCCAGGTGGGCGACGACGAGGTCGCCGCCGAGCTGCAGCGGCTTCGCGAGAAGGCCATGGTGATCGAGCAGGTCACCGATCGCGACCTCGTCGAAGAGGGCGATCTCGCCGTCATCGACTTCTTCGGCTTCATCGACGGCGAGTCGTTCAAGGGCGGCAAGGGCATCAACTACACCGTCGAGGTCGGGGCCAAGCAGATGATCGCCGGCTTCGAGGACGCGATCGTCGGGATGAAGATCGGCGAGGAGAAGACCTTCGAGCTGGAGTTCCCGAAGAACGAGGGTCCCGAGGAGGCCCGCGGCAAGAAGGTGGAGTGGAAGGTCGACCTCAAGGAGATCAAGCGCAAGATCCTCCCGGACCTCGACGACGAGTTCGCGAAGGACCTCGGCGAGTACGACACGCTCGACGAGCTCCGCGAGAAGATCCGCGAGAACCTGGCCACGCGGCAGGACGCCCAGAGCCGCCGGCTCTTGCGCGATGCGGTGATGGAGAAGCTGGTCGACCTCAACCCGGTCGACGTGCCGCCGCTGATGGTGGAGCGGCAGCTCGACTTCCTCCTCCAGGACGCGATGCGCATGGTCCAGAACGACAAGGACGGCAAGATCATGGAAGCCCTGGCGAAGGTCCGCGAGGAGGCCCGATCCCGGGCCGAGCGCCAGGTCGCCGGCATGCTCCTGGTGGAGGCGGTCGGGAAGCAGGAGAAGGTCGAGGTCTCCGACGCCGAGCTGGACGGTCGGATCACCGAGCTGGCCCGGGAGCACCACATGGGGGTCAAGCAGCTGAAGCAGCAGCTGCGCGAGAATGATCAGATCGAGTCATTGCGTTACAACATGCGACAGGACAAGACGATCGAGCTCCTCCTGGAGCAGGCGGTCGTGACCGAGCGGGCGATGACGCAGGAGGAGATCGACGCCGAGGCGGCCCTCGAGCACGATCATGACCACGACCACGACCACGACCACGACCACGACCACGACCATGACCATGACCACGACCACGACCATGATCATGACCATGACCACGAGTGATCCCTGGGAACACCGGGCCCTTCTCTCGGGTTCTGTCAGCTAGTCTCTTCGAAAGGAGCGCATCTTGAGCTACCTCGTCCCCACCGTCATCGAGCAAACCCATCGCGGAGAGCGGGCCTACGACATCTGGTCCCGCCTGATGAAGGATCGGATCGTCTTCCTCGGCACCGAGATCACCGACGACATCGCCAACGTCATCGTGGCGCAGCTGCTGTTCCTCGAGTCGGAGGATCCCGAGAAGGATGTGAACCTCTACATCAACAGCCCGGGCGGCAGTGTGTCTGCCGGCCTCGCGATCTATGACACCATGCAGTACGTGCGTTGCCCGATCACCACGATCTGCATCGGCCAGGCCGCCTCGATGGGGGCCGTCATTCTCGCCGCAGGTACCAAGGGACGGCGCAAGGCGCTGCCCCACTCGCGGATCATGATCCACCAACCGCTCGGCGGCGCGCGCGGTCAGGCCTCGGACATCGAGATCCAGGCGAAGGAAATCCTCAAGATGAAGCAGCTCTTGAGCAAGATCCTCGCGGACCACACCGGGAAAACCATAGAGGGCGTCATTCGCGACTCCGATCGGGACAACTACATGTCCGCGATTCAGGCGAAGGAATACGGTCTCATCGACGACGTCGTGATCAGCAAGAAGGGCGAAAAGAACGAGGCGTAGGAGTTAAGCGGCGTTCGGAGGATCGGCCATTGAAACACGGGCCGATTTCGGGCGTCATGGAATGGGTCGATGCCAGATCGAGGAAAGCGCGGCGAGGACGGCTACGGCGGCAACCTCACTTGTTCCTTCTGCGGCAAGTCGCAGAAGGAGGTGAAGAAGCTGATCGCGGGTCCCACCGTCTACATCTGTGACGAGTGCATTGGTCTCTGCAACGACATCATCGCGGAAGAGCAAGACAAGGACAGCCAGCAGGGCGGCACGTTCAAGGTGCCGCGCCCGTCCGAGATCAAGTCCGTGCTCGACGAGTACGTGATCGGACAGGAGCGCGCCAAGAAGGCCCTCGCCGTCGCGGTCCACAATCACTACAAGCGGATCCTCACCAGCAAGGAGGACGAGCCGGAGACCGACGACGTCGAGCTCCAGAAGTCCAACATCCTCCTCATCGGCCCCTCGGGCTGCGGCAAGACGCTCCTGGCCCAGACGCTCGCGCGCATCCTCAACGTCCCGTTCACCATCGCCGACGCCACCACGCTGACCGAGGCGGGCTATGTCGGTGAGGACGTCGAGAACATCCTGGTCAACCTGCTCCAGGCCGCCGACAACGACATCGAGCGGGCCAGCCGCGGCATCGTCTACATCGACGAGATCGACAAGCTGGCCCGAAAGAGTGAGTCGCCATCGATCACCCGTGACGTCTCGGGCGAGGGCGTGCAGCAGGCGCTGCTCAAGATCCTCGAGGGCACGATGGCGAACCTGCCCCCGAAGGGCGGGCGCAAGCATCCGCAGCAGGACTTCGTCCAGATGGACACCACGAAGATCCTGTTCATCTGCGGCGGCGCCTTCTGCGGCCTCGAGACGATCGTCGAGCACCGGATCGGCAAGAAGAGCATGGGCTTCGGCGCCGAGATCAAGAAGAAGCACGAGAAGAAGATCGGCGAGTACCTCAAGGAGGTTCAGCCCAGCGACCTCCTCAAGTTCGGCATGATCCCAGAGTTCACCGGACGGCTTCCCGTGATCGCGTACCTCAACGAGCTCGACGAGGACTCGCTGCGGCGCATCCTCACCGAGCCGAAGAACGCGCTGGTGAAGCAGTATCAGAAGCTGCTCGAGCTCGACGGTGTGAAGCTCAGCTTCGCCGAGGGCTCCATCGACTCGATCTCGAAGAAGGCGATCAACAAGGGCACCGGCGCCCGCGGGCTCCGGGCCATCCTCGAGAAGGCGATGCTCGACATCATGTACGAGGTCCCGGCGCGGAAGGACATCGTCGAGGTCGTGATCACCAAGGACACGATCGACAAGAACGAGCCGCCCAAGCTCACCGTCAAAGAGCCGGTCGACCGAACCGGTACCTGAGCCACCCCAGCCCGAGACCGAACCCGAGGAGCGAGAGCGTCACGAGCCCGTGGCCCGCGCCAGCGTTGCGGCCGCACCCACAGCCCGCCGGGCCTTCGGCGTCCACCGTCGCGGCGCGGGGCGCGCTCAGGTTCCCCGCCCAGTCCTCGGCCGCGAGCGAGACCCGGTGCGTGCCGGGCGCCAGCGGCACCGCCACCTCGTCGTTGGGGAGGGCCGGCGGTCGGGCGATACCGTCGACCTCGATCCGGACGACCTTGAGGCCGCAGCCGCCCGGCGGATCGCCGGTCTCGATCTCGATCCGGGCCGTGACCGCGCCGGTGATCGGGTCGGGCTCCAGCGCCGCCGGTCCGGGCGCCAGCTCGAGCCACGGGGGTCGATCGTCGACCGACGGCCGGGGCGCGGGCCCTGGATCGCGGGCCGGGACCGGAGCGCCGCCTCCGCAGCCGTCGCGCCAGCCGTCGGACGGCGACTCGGGCGCCGCCGGCCCGCCCGTGCACTCGGGGCCCGGCGACCACGCGCCCGCGACGTCGTGACACGGCGTCAGATCGAGTCCGGTGGCCGCCTCGATCCACGGCACCGCCCAGTCGACGCGCGCGTAGAAACCGCCGTCACCGCACCGCCCGCCGAAGGAGGTCACGCCGGCGAGCCGCCAGCGCCCGGCCAGGTGGATGAAGAGCGGTCCCCCCGAGTCGCCGCTGCAGGTGTCGACGCCCGCGCCGCCGGCGACCAGCGCGCCGTCCGGGGTCAGGCAGCGCACCGTGGTCCGCGCCCAGCGCTTGGTGCCGCCAGCGTCCTCGAGGTCGCGCCCGAAGCCGACGATCGCGGCCGGAGTTCCCGGTACCGCCCAACCGATCTCGTCGCCGGCCAGCGGCGGCACCACCAGCGCCGCCGGTTGGGGCGAGGCCAGCAGGCAGAACGCGAGATCGTCGGGACCGCGCTCGCACCGCGTGACGCCCACTGTCCACGCTGGCCGATCGGCGTGCTCGCCAAAGGCCACCGCTCGGGGGGAGGGACAGTGAGCGGCGAAGAGCACGACCGAGGGGTGGATCAGCGTTCCGGTGCAGTCCTGATCCAGCGCCACCACCGAGGGCCAGGCGCACGTCGAGGTCTCTTCACCGCCCACGATCGCGAGGACGAGCAGCGTGAGGGCGGGCAGGCTCACCTCGCGGGCCGCTACAGATCCTCGACCGCGTGGGCGATGTCGAAGCTGTCGTCGCCGCCGGCCCAATGGATCTCGGTCTTCCAGTCCCAGTCGGTCCCCGTGTAGAAGTGCCAGTCGAACACCATGCCCACCTCGGACGCCGCGAAGTCCTTGAAGGCGGCCGTCTGGTACTGCCCGCCGGTGTTCTGGCGCCGATAGCTGAACCGCACCTGGGGGCCCATATGGCCGTTGTGGTAGTCGGGCGTGGTGATCGACGGGTGGGCCTTGTGGCCGGGGTTGCGGGTGTCGGTGGTGTCGATGGCGCAGACCGCCACGTACGAGTAGTAGCGATCGATGTTCGACCAGACCGATCCGGTGTTCCCACCCACGCTGTACTCGTAGAAGTAGTACCCGGGCTCCCAGTTCTCCACGTAGTCGACGAAGAAGCTCGAGGTCCTCGGAACCTGGTCGAGCCGGAAGCTGGGCGTGCCGCGATCGTTGTAGCCGAACGAGTTGACCCAGTTCTGCACGTCGGTGTTGTTGCAGGTCGCGCGTCCCACGGGCGCGAGGCCGAGCAGATCGTTGGCCCAGCCCTGCACGCCGAAGTCGGCGCTGGGCTTCGCGATCGCGAGCAGACGCTCCGGGACCGGCGTGCCCGGGCTCGAGAACGCGTAGAAGACGTCCGTCGGGCTGGCGTGCTTCTCGAGCTCGACCATCGAGCTGATTCCGGCGGCGCCCGGCGCTTGCAACTCCAGGACACCGACGGCGCCCGGCTCCACCTCGAGGAAGTAGAGCGACGAGCCGTTCTCCAGCTCCAGCCGGGCAACCTCGGCGCCGTCGGCGAGGCGGAGCTCACCGTCCTCGAGCCACTCGTCGGCGTTCGGCTCGAACGTCTCCGGTCCTCCGCAGGCCCAGGGGAGCGAAGCACAGAGGAGCAATGGGGTGATGCTGTTCCATCTCATGTGCGGCGCTGGAGCAATGGGCATACCGCACGGGGCACCCGGCGGACCGAGGAGCTCACACCGTCCAGGACAGTCCGCGGACTCGCCCGGACACAGGCTCACGGATTCGAGGACTCGACGTCCTTCACCTCGGGATTGGTCCCCACCAGATCGCCGTTGTTGTCGGTGGGCGTGATGGTGGGCCCGCCGTCGGTGTGAAAGGCCGCGCCCTCGGGCAGCAGCGTGGCGGTGTCGGGCCGTTGGTGGAGCGGATGGCTTCGCACCTCGCGGGTCTTCGCCTCGTCGGAGGCGGCGCGCACGGAGCGATGCCGCGGCTCGTCGACGGTGTCCTCGTCCACCGGTGTTCGGACCAGCTCACCGGTCGTGTCTTCCACCGGGAGCACCATCGCCTCGGGGAGCACGTAGGGCGAGTCCATCTCGTCGAGCTCGGTCGGTCGGACCACCTGTCCCGTGCCGACAGTCTTGCGGCGCCCCTCGGCGACCTCGCGGCGCGCCGCGCTCCGCTCGAGCTCGTGCTTGACCACGCCGAGGAGCTGGCGGACCTGCTCGGGATCGCCGGTGATCACGACGTCGATCCCCGGCGCCGAGATCTGCACGCGGGCGTCGTTGGTCAGCCCGAGCACACGAAGGATGTCGCGCCAAAGACCCAAGGCGAGCTCTTCCCGGCGGCTGCGATCAGACCCGCCAGGAACCCTTGGCTTTTAGGATACGCTCACACGTCTCTCGAACGGCACCCTGCCCCCCGCCGGTCCGCAACACCACGTGCGCGGCCGACCTGACTTCGGGCGCAGCGTCCGCGACGGCCAGGCCAAGCCCGGCGCGCCGGATCAGCGGGAGGTCCGGGAGATCGTCTCCGACATAGGCGACCTCTTCGTCCGTGCACCCGAGCTTCTTGAGCAGCGCGTCGAACGCGGTCACCTTGTCGTCAATCCCGAGCTCGAGAAACGACACGCCGAGCTCGTTGGCCCGGCGAACCACCACCTCGCTCTCGCGCCCGGAGATCCAGGCGCACTTGCCGCCGCTGGCGACGAACAGCTGGATCCCGAGGCCGTCGCGGACGTGGAACGTCTTCGACTCACCCCCGCCCGGAAGGTAGGTGATGCGCCCGTCGGTGAGCACACCGTCGACGTCCAAGATGAGCGCGCGGACCTTCTGGGCCCGCGCGTCGATGATTGAGGGGTCGGGAGGCATCGACATCAGAACGGGTCTCCGAGCTCAGAGCGTCGCGACCGCTGCGCGTACCGCCTTCGCTTCTCTCAGCACCCTTATCAAACCATCGTAGTTCAGGGAATTGGGGCCGTCCGAAGGGGCTCGATCCGGATCGGGGTGGACCTCGAGGAAGAGCGCGTCGCAGCCGACCGCTGCGGCCGCCCGGACCAGGCCGGGGACCCAATCGCGGTTCCCGGAGGTGGATCCGCCCGCCGCCCCCGGCTGCTGCACCGAGTGGGTGCCGTCGAACACGACCGGGGCCACCTTGCGCATGATTCTCGAGGTTCCGGAAGTCCACGACCAGGTCGCGATACCCGAAGGTGGTCCCGCGCTCGGTGAGCAGGACCCGATCATGGCCGACCTTCTCCCGGGCGAAGAGCATGTCCTCGGCCGCGAGGAACTGGCCCTTCTTCACGTTGACCGGCTTCTTGGTCTCGCCAGCCGCGGAGAGGAGATCGGTCTGACGGCACAGGAACGCCGGGATTTGGAGGACGTCGACCACGGCCGCCGCCGCCTCGCACTGCTCGGGCGCGTGGACGTCGGTCAGCACCGGCACGCCGACCTCCTGCTTCACCTCACCGAGGAGCTCGAGACCCTTCCAGAGGCCGGGCCCCCGGTAGCTCGCCACGTGGGTTCGGTTCGCCTTGTCGAAGCTGGCCTTGAAGATCAGCGGAAAGCCGGCAGCCTCGGCGATCTCCTTCAACCGCTTCGCGTGGCGGACGTTGAACTCGCTCTCCTCGAGCACGCACGGTCCGGCGATCAACACCAGCGGCGCACCGTCTCCAATCGGAATACCTGCGATTTCGAACCTCACGCTTTACGCTCCCGCTTGTGCTTCAGCGCCGCGCCGATGAAGCCGGCAAACAACGCGTGCGGCTTGAAGGGCTTCGACTTGAACTCCGGATGAAACTGACAGCCGAGGAACCAAGGATGATCCGGAAGCTCGGCGATCTCGACCAGCTTGCCGTCCGGCGACACACCCGACATCACCATTCCGTTCTTTTCCAGCTGAGCACGGTACGCGTTGTTGACCTCGTACCGGTGGCGGTGGCGCTCGCCGATCTCTTCCTTGCCGTAGGTGCGGCGAGCCAGCGAGCCCTCCTTGAGGCGACAGGGATAGGCGCCGAGCCGCATGGTGGCGCCCTTGTCCTCGACGTCCCGCTGCTCCTCCATCAGATCGACCACCTTGTGCGGCGCGTCGGGAGTGAACTCCGCCGAGTTGGCGTTGTCGAGCCCGCAGACGTGGCGCGCAAACTCGATCACGGCCATCTGGAGGCCGAGGCAGATGCCGAAGAACGGAACCTTGTTTTCGCGCGCCCACTTGACTGCGGTGATCATGCCCTCGGTCCCGCGCTCGCCGAAACCACCCGGCACCAGGAGCGCGTCGACGTGGCGAAGCTTCTCGATGGGCTGCACCAGGTCGGTCGACTCGATGTACTCGAGCTTGACGCGCGTATCGTTCGGAATCCCGCCGTGCACCAGGGCCTCGTGGAGCGACTTGTAGCTCTCGATCAACGCCGTGTACTTGCCCACGATTCCTATCGTGACCTCGTGTGTGGGCTGGGTGATCCGGTGGACCACGTACTTCCAGTTCTCCAGCCCGGAGGACCGCGACCAGATGTTCAGGATCTCGGCGAGCTTGTCGTCGAGGCCGTCGTTCGCCAGGTGGATCGGGACCTGGTAGATGCACTCGACGTCCGGCGCCGTCACCACGCAGTCGAGCGGGACGTCGCAGAACAGGGAGATCTTCTTCTTGATCTCGATGTCGATCGGCTGCTCGGAGCGGCAGATGAGGATGTCCGGATGGATGCCGATCCTCCGCAGCTCGCCGACCGAATGCTGCGTGGGCTTGGTCTTCACCTCGCCGGCCGCCTTGAGGTACGGGACCAGCGTGATGTGGACGTAGAGCGTGTTGTCCTCGCCCATCTCGCGGCGCATCTGACGGATCGCCTCGAGGAACGGGAGCGACTCGATGTCACCGACGGTACCGCCGATCTCCACGATGGCCAGGTCGACACCCTCGGCCGCGCGGCGGATCGCGTTCTTGATCTCGTCGGTGATGTGCGGAATCACCTGGACGGTCTTGCCCAGGTACTCGCCGCGCCGCTCCTTCTTGATGACCTTGTAGTAGATCTGCCCGGTGGTCCAGTTGTTCGCCTTGGAGAGGTGGGCGTTGGTGAAGCGTTCGTAGTGCCCGAGATCGAGATCCGTCTCGGCGCCGTCGTCGGTCACGAACACCTCGCCGTGCTGGAACGGGCTCATCGTGCCGGGATCGACGTTGATATACGGGTCGAGCTTCAGGAGCGTGATCTTGAGACCTCGGTTCTCCAGGAGCGCTCCGATCGAGGCGCTGCAGAGACCCTTGCCGAGGGACGAAACGACGCCTCCGGTCACGAAGATGTATTTTTGCTGTTTACGAGCCATGGGCCTTCCTGAGCTCCCGAAGGACGACCGGCACGTCCTCGGGGGTATCGACCCCAATGCTGGGGCGCTCCGATACACAGCTTTCGACATAGATCGCCATCCCGCCCTCCAGCGCGCGGAGCTGCTCGAGGCGTTCGAGACGCTCGAGGCGAGATGGTTCCATTGAAACGAATCTACTCAAGACAGCGGGCGCGAAGCCGTAGACACCGACGTGCTGGCGGGCGCCCTCGAGGGCTGCACGGGAGAAATAGAGCGCCCGGCCGTCCCGGGCGGTGACCACCTTCACCAGGTGGGGAGAGGAGAGGCGCGCCGGATCGAGGAAGGGCCGGGCGAGCGTCACGATCGCCTCGGGGTGCGCCTTCAGGCCCGCCACCACGCGATCGACGTCCCTCGGATCGATCAGCGGCTCGTCGCCCTGGACGTTGACGACGCGGTCGAACGGCGTCCCCAGCGCTCGGAGCGCCGCGGCCACCCGATCCGTTCCGGAGGGACAGTCGGCCGGCGTCATCACGCACTCGACCTTGGCCTCCACGCAGGCGGCGAGGATGCGCGCGTCGTCCGTCGCCACCACCACCCGATGGATCAGCTCCGCCCGCTCCACGCGCCGGGCCACCCGGACGATCATGGGGAGACCGTCGAGATCGATCAGCGGCTTTCCAGGGAAGCGGGAGGAGGCGTGGCGTGCCGGGACGATCGCCACGTTCCTGGAGGGGTGCACTCCGGGAAGCTAATCGTGTGCATGGAGCCTGTCAAAGCCGAATGCGACCGGGGCTACCGGCGGATCCGGGCGGTCACCACCCGGCGCCCACCCTTCCCGGAGAAGGCCTTGCTGCGATCGAAGTCGTCCCAATCGCCGACGGCTTCGAATCCGGCCCCGGCGAGCCAGCGATCGAGCTCGCGCGGAAAGATCACCCGCAGGTCGAGCACCGCCCGCCGCTCGGGACCGACCGCCTGCCCTGCGCGATCGAGGCGCTGGTAGTAGAAGTACATGCGGTTGATCTGTGTGCGTGGATCGTACTCGTTGCTCTCGGTGACGATGTAGCGATCACCGGTGTCGGGGTCGATCATCTGCTGGGGATCGTAGCGACCGTCCGGATCGCGCGTGAGGAGCTCCGGGAAGGGCGTGTGTAGATCGAAGTGGAAGAGCCCGCCGTCTGCGAGGTGCGCGCGCACGCTCTCGAGAGCGGCGGCGAGATCGTCGTCCCCGGTCATGTGCATCAGCGTGTTGAAGGCCAGCACCACCGCGGCGAACTCGCGGCCCAGCCGGAGCGAACGCAGGTCGGCCACCTCGAACGACACCCGCGCCTGCTGGGCTCCAGGGAGCGACAACCGCTTCTCCTGCGCCCGCGCGATCATCGGCGGTGCGGCGTCGATGCCGTGGACGTACGCGCCGGTCGCCGCCATCGGGAAGCTGAGCCGTCCCGTCCCGCAGGCGAGCTCCAGAATCGCCCCGCTGGTCTCCTCGGCGACACGCGCGTAATACGGCACGTCGCCGCGGATGTGGACGTACTCTGCGTCGTACCAGGCGCCGTCGCCATAGTGGTCGTGCGGTTCGAACCGTCCGGCGCTCACCCGCCTTACACCACCTCACCCGCCCGATTCGGGCAATAGATCGGATAGCATCCAGCCCCGGAGACTCATGCTGAGACTGATCTTCCTCGCCCCCCTCATCGCGCTCTCGGGCTGCGGTGGCACCGAATGCGGCCCCGGCACGATCGCCCGGGACGGCCGCTGTGTCCCCACCAACGAGACCGTCACCTGCGGCACCGGTACGATGCTGGTCGGTGGCGAGTGCCGGCCCGACGGGACCCCGGTCGTCTGCGCCAAGGGCACCACGCTCGCGAACGGCGTGTGCGTCCCCTCGGCGGAGGCGTGCGGGATGGGGACCGTCCTCGACGCGACCGGCGTCTGCGTCTCGGACGGCACCATCGTCTGTGGAGCCGGCACGACCCTGGACGAGACCGGCCAGTGCGTCCCCGATCCGAACACGGTCTGTCAGCCCGGGACGCGTTATGACGCGGCCAGCGGCGGATGCGTGGCCGATCTGACCTGCCGTAGGGGCGAGGTCGCGGTGGGCGGCACCTGCCTGACACCCGAGGAGATCGACGCGTCGATGGCGGACGTGACGGAGTCCGTCCCGGACCGCAACGATCCCGGCCTGGGCGGGACACCCGAGTCCATCCCGACACCCGCGATCGGAGACTCGACGATCTTCACCGGCGGCATCATGACGCCCGCCGACCTCGACGGTGACTTCGAGCCCGACCAGGATCGGGACTTCTGGGCGTTCACGGCGGCGCCCGGCGACACCTTCGAGATCGTCCTGCGCAGCCTAGGCTCGACCGAGCTGGGCTTCGTGATCGCGGGACCGAACGGCTACCGGCGGTTGTCGCCGCTCTACTTCCAGCCCGAGCCCTCGCGCCGCATCGTGGCGCCCTACGCGGGCACGTACACGATCGCCATCGCCCCGCAGATCGAGATCGAGGGTGTGACCGACGCCGGTCCGGTCGGCGGCGACGAGTACGGCTACGTGGCGGTGCTCGAGCACGAGGCGTTCCCGGCCGCGAGCGATCTGGCGCTGGGCGGCTCGGTCTCGGGCCGGCTCCTCGATCTCTCCGACAACCTCCACCGCGTGCGCGCGCCCGCCGGGACGCTGCTGCGGATCGACTTCGGCGCCGTCGGGCGCGACGCCCAGCCGGCCGTCCTCACGTTCGACGGGACCGGGGCCTTCCTCGAGGAGCTGACCGCGACGCCGGCCACCGGTCTCGTGCACCACGCTGCGACCGCCGACGACCTCCTGGTCCTGATGGATTGGACCCGCCTGGTGGGCCCGGGCGACGGCTACTCGATCGCGAGCGTCGAGGTTGTCCCCGACGACGTCGGCGCGATCCCGCCCGACGGCACGGTCACCTCGTCGGTGGTCACGGTCGCGTCCGGTGACACCGGCTACGTCATCGCCAGCGTTACGGCCGGACAGATCGTCGAGGTCGCGATCACCGGCGGTTCGACCCCGCCCGACCTGCGGGTGATCGGGCCCGACGGTGCCGTCGCGAACGCGGCGCTCGACACCCGGGCCACCCGGTTCTACGCCGCCATCGGCGGGAGCTACACGCTCGAGCTCGTCAGCAACGACATGTCCTCTTCGGACTTCAGGGCGGCGTTCACCAGCATCACGCCGGTCTCGGTGGGTCCGCTCGACGCCAGCGCGGCGACCGCGACCGCCGCAACCTGGTTGCCGGACGTGGCGCCGGCCGGGCGGGCGTACTTCGTGGTCGGGGCCTCCGAGCCGGTGCAGCTCGCCGTGGCGGCCCTCCAGCAGGGCAACGCCAACCTCAGCCTCTCGGTCTACGACGCCCGCTTCGAGGTGCTCCGCGAGGTCCTGCTCGGCGGCACGGCGCCGATGCTGTCGGCGTTCCTGCCGGCGCCGGGCGTGGTGATCGTGGAGATCGTCGACAGCTCGGCGGTGGTGAGCGCAGTCGGCGTCACGATCGACGTCTCGACCGGCGACCTGCCACCGCTGGAGGTGGAGCCGAACGGCACCCAGGGACAGGCGACGCCGCTCTCGCCCGGCTCACCGCTCTTCGGCGAGATCCGCGAGGGCGACAGCGACTACTTCCGGATCACGCTCCTCACGCCGCTCGGCCCGAACCGCTTGCTCGAGGTGCGCGCGACGGAGACGGACGAGACCGACGACTATACGTGCCAGCTGCGGACCGGCGGTGGGACCATCCTCGAGGAGCAGACCCCTCGCCACCTCGGGTGCGTGATCTTCGCGGGCGGGCTGGGCGCCGGCGACTACTACTTCCTGCTCTTGAAGACCTCCCCGGTGCTGCGGGTCTATCAGGTGAGGGCCGCGATCATCCCGGGCGTGCGCGAGCGCGAGCCGAACGACACGGCGCCCGGCAACACGATCGCCGATCTGACCGGCGCGATTCCCACCTACGGCGAGACCGCGCTCAACACTGACGTCGACGTCTTCACGTTCGCTCTCCCCGGACCGCTCGCGGCCGACCAGCTGCTGACGGTGCAGGCGGCGACCGTCGGCACCCGACCCACCGGGACCGTGCAAGCTGTCTTGCAAGGACCGACGGGCGTCGACAGCACCTTCGCGGTCGCGCCCGTGGGGACGTCGATCCGGGCTGGTGCGGCCGCAGGTGAGTACCGGATCCGGCTCTCGCGGACCTCGGCGACCGCCGCGTTCGACGGGCACTACCGCATCACGATCGCCACCTCCTCGGTCTCGGTGACCGAGGCGGAGCCGAACGACACGCCGGCGCAGGCCCAGGCGCTCGGGCCGCTCCCCGCGACCGCCCTGGGTTCGATCGCCCAGCCCAGCACCGCGGACGACGACTGGTACAGCTTCGTCCTCCCGCAGGACCTCCTGCCGGACGAGTCGCTCGAGGTGGCGCTGCACCGGATCGGCGCGCAGCCGAGCGAGACCCTCCGCATGTCGCTGTTCGATGCGGGGCAAGCGTTCCTCGGGTCGAGCAACGCCGGCGATCCACGCCTGGTCACGCAGCTCGGGCTGGCCGCCGGCACCTACTACGTTCGGGTGGACGGGACCTTCAACACCACGATCGATACGAGCTATCTTTTGACCGTGGGCGTAACCTCGTTCTGATCGTGTGGCGAACCCTCGTCCTCGCCTTCCTCCTGGGAGCCTGTCGTTCATCGATCGTTCAGCCCTTCACCACCGCACCGATCCCGGCGCCGGTCGGGCTACCCGAGAACGCCGGCCCGGCGCTGATCCTGGAGGCCAAGCGGGAGATCCGCTTCCTCGACGAGCACGACCCGCTCGCCGGCTATCGGCGCCGCGAATCCGCTCGGATCCTGGTGACCAGCCGCGAAGGCCTGGGTTGGGGCCGCGTCCGCTTCTTTCTGGGAGATGAGCAGCGTCTGATCTCGGTCCGGGCCCGGAGCCATCCAGCGACCGGCAACGCCAGGCGCAACCTCTTCGAGATCGAGCCGGACGCGATCGCATATGTCGAGTACGCCGACAGCGCCTCGGTCCTCTACTCCACGTCGCGCATGGCGATGTTCGATGTTCCCGGCGTCTCGGTCGGCGACGTGATCGAGTACGAGATCGAGATCGAGGTCCCGGGCTCGGTCTCGATCCCGCCGTGGATCTTCAACGCCGAGGTACCCGTCGTCGAAAGCACGTTCTCGATCGGCGTCCCCCACGGTTGGAAGCTCTCGTTCGCGTACGCCGAGTCGGGTCGCTTCACCGATCGACCGCCCGAGGTACGCGAGGAGGCCGGCCGGAAGGAGTGCGTCTGGGTGGCCTCGAACCTGCCCGCGATGAGCTCGGGCCCGGACGCCGCTCCCCCGAGCCAGCGGACGCGCGCGATCTGGGTCTCGGTCCAGAACGTGTATCCCGAGTGGCGGAGCGTCGCCGATTGGTACCAGACGCTGACCAGCGCACTCGACGTGCTGGAACCCGGCGAGGTCCCGGTGCTCGACGACGGCCTGGACGGCGACCCCGGCCGGCGCTGGTTCCGGTTCGTCCGCGATCGCGTGCGGTACCTCGCCTACTATCGCGAGGGCCTCGACGGCTTCCGGCCTCACGCGGCGCCCATGGTCCTGAAGAGCGGCTACGGTGACTGCAAGGACATGGCGACGCTGCTGGTCGCGCTCTACCGTCGTGCCGGCCTCGAGGCGTTCACCGCGCTGGTCAGCACGAGCGATGAGCTGCTGTTCCCCGATCGGATGCCGACGCCGGCCGCCTTCAACCACGCCGTGGTCGCGCTGCCGAGGAAGGACGGCACGTTCCTCTTCGTCGATCCGACCGACAAGGATCTGCCGTACGGCAGCGTGCCCTGGCACCTCGCCGGCAAGTACGCGCTGGTCGTCCGTGGAGAGAAGAGCGCGCTGGTCCGGATCTCGGAGACTCCGCCCGCCCAGAACCGCCGGCGCGTCGCCTGGGAGCTCGCCGCCTCGGGCGACGCAGCGGAGCTCGAGATCGAGAGCCGCGGCGAGCTGAGCCGCGCCCTGCGCCGGCAGCTCCGCGCCCGGGGTGAGGCCGGCCTTCCCGAGGTCCTGCAGGACGGCTACCTGTCGGTCTGGTCCGGCGCCACCATCGCGAGCGCCTCCGCCCAGGCCGAGCCCGATCGCATCGTCGTGCGCGCCCAGGTCCGTGCGCCCGAGACGGCCTGGAGCGGCGGAGACGAGCTGGTCTACCCGCTCGCTCGCTTCTTCCCCCGGCCGCCCAGCTCGACGGAGGTCCCCAGAGACATCGAGATCGTGGTGAGCATCCCTCGCGCCGCGGGTGCTCGCGTGGTGCACGTGCCGGAGTCGCTCACCGTCGAGAGCGACGGAGTGCGCGTTCGGATCCAGGCCGAGGTCGAAGAGGAGCGAATCCGCGTCTCGTACCGGATCGAGGTTCGCGCCGCCAGGGGACGCTGGAAGACCGCGCCCGAGATCGAAGAGGCAGTACGGGCGCTCCACCGCGAGGCGGTGGTCCTGAGCGCCGGCGACGAGGGGCCCGCGTGAACCGTCTCGTCCTTCTCTTCGCCCCGCTCCTCTGCGCGTGCGTGACCGACCCCGGCCATCTGCACGACGGGGTCAATCGTTCGCTCGTCGAGCTGGCCCATCGCGTCGCGCCCGACGCGGGGGCGGTGATCCTCTTCGATCGCAGCTACGTCCAGCACGACGTTCTCGGCGGATACGCGATCACGGCGTACGAGCACGAGCGCGCGGTGCTCATCAACAGCGAGGCCGGGCTCGCCGAGGCCGCGATCGACATTCCCTACCCGGAGAAGGTCACGTTCGTGGCGCTCTCGGCCGACATCGACCTCCCGGACGGGCGGCGGATCGAGCTCTCCAACACCGAGATCTTCGATCACGAGATCAGCCGCTCGGCGGGAGCAGAGCCGCTGGTCAGCCGGGCCCGCTCCTTCGCGTTCCCGGAGGTGACGCCCGGGGCGGTGCTCTCGTACCGCTATGTGCTCAACTTCGACGGTTACACGACGGACCTCCACGAGGCGGTGGCTCCCGACCTCCCGGTGCTGGAGGCGCGCCACGAGGCCTGCCTCTCCGACTCGCTGGTGTTCCTGGTCGATCAGAGCGGCTTCGATCTGCTGAAGCACGACCACGAGGGGGACTGCGTCCACTATGTATGGGTGCTGTCCAAGCCTCACCTGATCCCGCCACCCGAGCCGTTTGCGGAGCTTCCGGGGCGCCGGACGCCGTGGATCTGGGGGGATGTCACCGACCGGGCGCTGGTCGTCGACCGTCTGGGGTTCGATCGGGTCCGCGTGGTCCTGGGCAAGGGCCGCGACTGGAAGAGTGTCGGCCGCGCGATCGCGAGCTGGATCGAGGACGACAGCGATGATCCGCTGCCGAGGCTGACCACGACCTCGACCGCGATCGAGACGCGCGTCGCCGCGGCGTATCACTTCGTCCAGGACTCGGTCGCGCTCCGGGCCTCGCTGAAGCCGGCGCAGCACGACCATGTCGACGCCATCCTGAGGCGCGGCTACGGCACGTCGAAGGAGGCCACCCGCGTGCTGCGCGCGCTGCTGCGGCGCGAGCGCGGGCTCTCCGTGAGCCTGGTCTTCGCGCCCAAGGAAGACATGCCGGACCCCAACCCGAAGGCGCCGAGCTTCGAGGTCATCGGCGGCATCCCGATGCTGCTCGTCGAGCACGGGGATCGATCGTGGTGGCTCGACGTCGGGTGCCACAACTGCGCCGCCGGACAGTATCGGTCCGAGGCCCAGGGTCGCTGGGCGCTGGTGGTCCACCCGCGCCCCGACCAGATCGAGATGGTCCAGATCCCGTGGCAGTGGACGCCGGCCGCGGAGACCTCCGTCGAGCTCGAGCTCGCGGTCTCGGGGCGCCGCCTGGTGGCGCGCAGGTGCAAGCTGGAGGCGCGCGGGATGAGGGCCACCAGCCTCCGGAATCGAGCGCACGCGATGGGCGATCCGGCGGGGATCGATCACCTCGTGAAGGATTGGTTCGGCCTCGAGCCGGAGCCGGGCAAGGCCACGATCCGAAACCTCGACGATCGGGATCGGGTGCTGCACGCCGAGGTCGAGGGCGGGATCATTGCGGACACCGAGCTGGTCTCGACGCCCGATCGGCTGTGGCTGTCGCTCGCGGACACGGTCCCGCTCGGTCACCTCGAGGGCCTCGGACCGACCCGCCACACCCCGCTCCGCTTCGAGCGCCCGCCCAGCCTCCGTCTGGTGCTCACCGTCGAGGCGCCGGAGGGTCTGCATCCCAAGGTGTGGCCCCGAGCCCAGTCGATCGAGACGCGGTTCGGTGGCTATCGCCTCGAGGTGACGCCCCACGAGACCGGGATCGCGCTCTCGGAGACGCTCGAGATCCGCGCGCCCGAGATCACAGTGGCCGAATATCCGGAGCTCCGGGCCTTCGTGGCGCAGATCCTGGCGGCCCGGCGCGCCCCGCTCGGCTTCGGCCGCTAGCGTACCTCCACGCAGATCCACGTACGCGGCGCGCCGATCGGTCCTCCCGACGTCCGATGTGCGATCCCCGTCGGAGACCCGAGTTTGCTCACCCATGGGTGCGCAGAGAGGCTGGCCGTTGCTGTTCTTGGTGCTCGGCCTCGGATGCTCCGAGGAGCTGGGAGTCATGCGCGGCAACGCCGAGCTGAAGATCGATCCCGCCGAGGTCGACTTCGGTGACGTGGCGCTGGGATTGCAGCATCGAGTTCAGCTCGAGCTTCGCAACACGGGTGACGTTCCACTCTCGATCAGCACCGCCCTCGACGACACGCTCGGCGCCGAATTCACCCTCGAAGGTGTCCCCGATCAGCTCTCGAGCGGCGCCCGCACCACCATCATGCTCGCGTTCGCGCCGACTTCGCCCGGGGTCCGCGAGGGGAACCTGACCTTCACCACCGACTCTCCGAGCAAACCCACGGTCGTCGTGCACGTGAAGGGCCGCGGCGTCCCGCCGGCGCTCGTCGCCGACCCTGCGGTGCTCGACTTCGGCCGCGTGATCATCGGGAAGACCGCAACGCAGGCGGTCACGCTCACCAACTCCGCCGACTTCCAGATCGAGGTCGTCCGCGCTCAGCTGGAGGCCTCCGGCGAGTTCACGATCGAGCTCCCGCGTACGTTCCTGGATCCCGGCGAGCGCCTCGATCTCGTGGTGACGTACACCCCGGGCGACATCGGCGTGGACGAGGGTCGGATCGTGGTGATCGACAACTCGCCACGGGCCGAGGCGCTCGGAGTCCGGCTCCGCGGCGAAGGTGTCGACTCCGACATTCTGGTCGAGCCGCTGCAGCTCACCTTCTCGCAGATCTACGCCGGTCAGAATCAGACGCAGTCGTTCACGATCCGAAACCTCGGCGATCGCGCCCACGACGTCTCCGAGGTGCTCTTCGCCTCGAACCGCAGCACCACGGCGGGCGAATTCACCATCGACCCGGCCACCCTCCCCTCACAGCCCTTCACGCTGTCGCCCGGCCAGACGCGGCAGGTCGACGTGGTGTTCCGTCCGACGGACGCCGGCGCTGATTCGGACGCGATCCGCGTGGTGTCCACCGGCCTCGTGCTGCCTGCCACCGTCGTCATCTCCGCCACCACCGATCCTGCGCCGACGCCGCGGATCCAGGTGATGCCGGCCTCCCTGGCGTTCGGCCAGGTCGAGGTCTCGCAACCGCGCCCGCTCGACATCACCATCAGCAACGCTGGGACCGCGGATCTCCAGCTCACCGCCGACCTCGCGATCGACCCGCCGACCGCGCCGTTCACGATCCAGAACGGGCCGGCGAACGGCTTCACGTACCGGCCCACCGACAACACCACCTTCCAGGTGGTCTTCACGCCGTCGATCGCGGGCGCGATCTCCGCCGATCTCGTGATCACCTCCAACGATCCGGCGACGCCCACCGTGCGGGTTCCGCTCGGCGGTGAGGGCATCAACACGCAGGTGCCCGCGATCTTCGTGAGCCCCAACCCGATCGACTTCGGGCGCGTGCCCCGCGCCACCAACGCGTCGCGCTCGGTGCTCGTGCGCAACGACGGCACCGCGCCGCTGACGCTCTCGATGGTCCGCCTCCCGAACGACGCGGGCGGCCGCTTCCGTCTCCCCTCACCGCCGGCGGCCGGCGCCACGCTCAACCCGGGCACCCAGCTCAACTTCGCCGTCGAGTACTTCGACAACGGCGTGGTCGCGACCTACAACGGCGTGCTCGAGATCCAGTCGAACGATCCGATGGGCACCGTCACCGTGCCGCTGATGGCCGCCACCGATCCGCCGCCGCCGGCGCTGACCGACATCTCGATCACGCTCACCTGGACGAGCTCGATGGCCGACATGGACCTCCACCTGCTGCGACCCGGCGACGGTTCGTTCTTCGACTCCCCGACCGACTGCTGCTACTGCAACACCAACCCGGACTGGGGCGTGATGGGTCAGGCCTCCGATAACCCGTTCCTCGATCGCGACGATCTGGCCGGACCGGGCCCAGAGAACATCAACCTCAGCGTCGCCCAGGACGGCGAGTACCAGGTCGTCGTCCACTACTTCGCCAGCCACGGCGCCGGCGACGTCAGCGCCACCGTGCAAGTGCGCGTCCACGGCACGTTGATCGCCACCCGAACCGCGAACCTCGCCGAGCTCGATCGCTGGGTCGCTGGTCGCGTCACCTGGAGCACGGCGGTCAACGCCGGCACGTGGAGCAACGGACTGCTCGGGCCCTTCCCTACGATCTTCAGCTTCTGCTTCTAATCCCGGCTTCGCTGATCTCATACTCGAGACGTGCACGATCGTATCGCTACGATCGGCGCGACGGCGCTCCTCGTCGCCTGCGGCCAACCGAAGCTCTGCCCGACGCAGGTCTCGGTCGTCGATCCGTCGACCTTCACCGTGGTGCCGGAGGCGGACGATCCCTTCGAGACCACCACGTCCACGTCTTCGATCCGCTGCACCGCGGACGACACCTTGATCGAAGATCTCGGTGACGGGGAGGTCACGTTCAGCCTCAATACGTTCAACTGCAATCGGGTCACGATGGAAGCGCCTCTGACGATGGACCTCCTGGCGGGTGAGACTGCTCAGCTCCGGATCTGGCATTTCGCGCTGTTTCCCTACGGCCAGACGGAGGCCTTGGTCGCCGTGGGATTGGAAGAGGCGACGATCTGGAGCCAGACGATCCCTCTCCCCACCGAGAGCGATCTCCTGGTCGCGGAGATTCCAATGACTCGAATGCTGGCCGCCGGAGAGCGAGTTCGCTGGCACGTCTCGAACCACGGCTCGAACTCGTGGAACTTCGTGGATCTATCGGTGACGCGCGATCGGGCGTGCCTCAATGATGAGCACTCGCCACCGTAACCTCGAACGGCCCGATCCGGATCACGTCGCCGAGTGCGAGGGCCTCGGCTCCCCGGACGAGCAGCCCGTTCAAATACGTACCGCTGGTACTCCCCAGATCCTCGATGGTGCAGCGCTCGCCGTCGTGGTGCACGCGCACGTGCCGCCGATCGGTCGCGACGTGCGGGATCGGGAGCGCGGTGTCCTTCCCGCGCCCGAGCACCAGGTCGTCGCCCGGCTTCACGCGCAGGCTCCAGCCCTCGTCGTTCACGAGCAGCAACGGACCGGCGTGGGTTCGTCTCTCGATCGCCACGATCACTCCTCGTCTTTCAGCCTGAGCTTGGTCGGCTCGTCGAGCTCACCCGTCGGTGCCAGCGCATGCTCGACCTGGTAGCGCACCAGCGCCCGGCGGGTGGCGTCGTTCCACTCGCCGGTGATCGGTCCCGAGTTGTAGCCGGCGCGGAGCAAGCGGGCCTGCACTCCGGCCGTCGTCCCGAACGGGGGCAACGGCCGATCGTAGGGCCACTGGTCGGCGTCGCTCGGCGCCCCCATCGGCACGAAGTCCTTCCCGGGCTCCAGGCCGTAGCGCTCGCGGACCGCGGTGCGCTCGGCCACCCAGTCACGCTCGGGAGCGTCGAGCTTGGGGAACGCGCGGACCAGCACCTCGTCGACGCCGACCCAGGGGCCCTCGCCCTCCTTCCAGAGGGTCAGGAGCTGGACCAGCGCGCGGGCCACGGGGACAGCGCTCCGCTCCGAGCGGGCGGCGGCGCGGAGCAGGAGGTTCAACGCGTCGGGCGCCGCCGGCTCCCACTCGAGCAGCCGATCCGCGAGATCCTTGGGCGGCATCTTCGCGATCTCGGGGATCAGCGCCTTCACCGGATCGAACGCACCCAGCTCACCGGCGCGGATGGCGTCGTCGTCGTCTTGTACCTCGAGGAGGCGCGACTTGATCGTGCGCGCGTTCATGGCTGCCTCATGTCGGCGAACACCGTGCGCCCAGCGGTCGGATCGGTCGGGACGATCATCGAGACCCTCACGTATCCCTGAGTGCCCGGTTCCGCCAGCTCCACCCGACCGCTTTGATCGATCCTCATCCCCGCGGTCAACTTGGCGCGGGAAGGATCGTCGGTCCGGGTGACGCCCGGCCCCTCGCGCGCCAGGATCGCCGCGGCCTGCTGGACCTGGGCCTCGCCCCAATCCGCCGGGAACCAGGTGTGCCCGTCGGTGTGGATCCGATTGCCGGCCGGGAAGATGCCGCCCGTCCAAGCGTTCCCGTTCTGCTCGATGAAGTAGACGCGGTCGCTGGTCAGCCCGTAGTCCGCCGGCCTGGGCTCCTGTCCCGGATGCGGCGGCCGCGTTCCCGTGCGGTTGCGCTGCCAGGTCCGCCACGCCTCGCGGCGCTGGCGGTACCCGGTCAGATCGTCGCGATAGCGCGTGAGCGTCTCGCGCGTGGTGCGCTCGTAGCCGCGGGCCTCCAGCTCTGCGACGTTGCCATAGCCGTGCCCACCGCCGACGAACCGATCGCCGCGGAAGTCTCCACCCTGCGCATGCCCGACCTCGGCCGCGCTGAGCTCGAGCGGACGGCCCGCGCTGGCGGTGGCCGGCTGACCGACGGCCGGCGGCGGCGGCGGCAGCGAGCCCAGCTCGGCCCGCGTGTAGTCGAGCGGGATCGGCGTCGCGTTCATGAAGTCTTCGACGGTGAACGTCCGCCCGTTCTCCACGCCACCCAGCGCGCGGCCGTACTCGGCGGCCACGTCGGGCGTCAGCTCCACGTAGCCGTGCTCGAGCAGCTGATCAGCGATCAAGGATCCGCGCTCCGACTGGCGCATGAGATATCCGGGGCGCCCGATGTGGTCGACGTCGGTACCGCCCTCGAAGAACTGCCGGAAGGTGGTGTCGATCAGGTAGCGCTTCCCGTTCGGCATCTCGGCGATCAGGAAGGCGTGGTTGAAGCCGCGGGTCCCGTCGGGCTGCGTGAAGACCTGGAACGCCTGCAGCGCGCGCAGGCGATCGGCGGGGATGCCGAGCTCGGTGAGCCGCGTCGCGGTCAGCGCCTGACCCATGCCGCAGAAGCCGGCCATCCGGTCGCAGGAGAAGGCCTCGTCGGGCGTCGCGTTCTCGTGACCGCGCATGGCCCGGCGCTCGGTGAGCAGCGCGTCGCGTGCCGCGTACACCGTGTCCTGCACCAGCGCCTCCGCGGCCGCGTCGCTCAGGCGGGCGCCGGGCGCCAGCGTGTCCAGCTCGGCGCGCGCCGCCTGCACCGCGTTCGGATCGGGCGGCGTGAGGTTCGGCTCGGGGCCCCGCATGATCACACGGTTGGCGGCGGCGGGATCCCGCGCGGCCAGCGCCACGAACTGCGGATCCCGGGCCAGCACGGCCAGGCGATCTGGGTTGGGCGCCTCGCCGAACGCGCTGACGAATTGATCCGGCGTCAGGTTCAAGAAGCTGTCCGCGACCTCCGGGTGCCCGGCGCGGAAGCGACGGAACGCCGCCTCGGGCGCGGTCTCGCCGCCGGGCCGCACCATCCCCGACTCCTCGAGCAGCGGGCGCGACTGCACCACGTCGCGCGCCAGCACCTCCGACGCGTTGCGCGAGAAGCCCATGCGCCGGGCCGTGTCCCGCGCCGCGTCCATGATCTCCGCGTTCGCCAGCGGATGCTCCGCGCCCGCCGCCACCTGTGCCCCGACGATCCGGCGCGAGGTCGTCCCCTGGAAGACCTCCGCCTGCATGGTCCGCACGGTTGCGTCCGCCGCGGCCTCGGAGAGCCCGACCTCGGTGATCAGCTGCTGCCGCACGCCGGCCCAGTGGCCCCGCATGTCGCTGCCCGCCGGCGTCTCGTCGAGAACGCCGCGGGCGTCGCCCAGCTCGGTGGCGAGGAAGGGCTCGAGGCGCGCCGCCTCGCGGGGCCCGATCGCCGGCGCCTGTCCGTCGGGGCCGGCGAGCTGCATCCGCGCCGAGATCTCGGCCGCCGCCGCCCGATCGCCCGCGAAGGACTCGGCCTGCACCAGGCTGTCGGTGAACGCGGAGCGCCCGTGCGCCTCCACCTGCGTCCGGGCCTGGTAGTGGAAGGTCCCCGCCAGCTGCTGCGCGGCGTCTCGGTACGCCTGGACGCGCGAGGCGCCGCCGGCCTCGCCGCCGCGCGCCTGATAGAGCTGCTCGCCGGCCAGCTCGACCGCGCGCTGCACCATCGCCCGGTTCGGCGGACGATCGGGAGAGAGCTCGTCTGGGCTCACCATCGCACCGACGCGATCGCGGGTGCTCGCGCCCTCGCCCGTTCGCTGCTCGCGGATCGCCTGCGTCAGCCCGAGCTCACCGGCACGCTGGACCCGGAGGCCCTCGACCGCACCGTCGATCATGTCGATCTGCGCGCGGCCCGGCTCCGTCGTGGGATCGATGCCCATCCGCTCGGCGAGCCGCGTCCGGAGACCCGAGACCTCCTCGACCGTGGGCATGCGCCCGCGGGTGCGCGACTGGAACGCGTCGATCTCGCGCAGGGCCGTCTGCTGCAGCTGGGCCCGCGACGACTGGGAGACGTCGCCCTCGTGGAGCGCGACCACGCCGTCCACCAGGTGCTCGGCGGCCGCCGTCGACTGCGCCCGCCGTCCCATGCGCTGCATGCCACCGGCGAACCCGGCAGTGACGAACGCGCCCAGGACCACGTTCATCGCGGCCTGTGCGAACTCGCTGCGCTCGAGCCCGAGCGCGCGGGCGGCGGCGGGCACCACCACCATCGAGCCGCCGATCTGGAGCCCGGCCATGGCGAACTGCGGCCCGTAGAAGCGCGTGTGCGCGACGATGCTGCTCCAGCCCAGGCCTTCGCGGAGCGCCGCCCAGCTCACGTTGCGGGAGAGCGCGAGGCCCTCCTCGCCGATCACCGCCGCGCGACGACCCGCGGTGGCGAGCCCCGCGGCGCGCGCACCGGTCCCGATCGGGATGAAGTTGCTGGCGACCGCCACGAAGTTGGTGGCGCCGCTGTTCCCAAACGCGCGCCGTGCGGCGTAGTTGGCGCCCGCGACCACGCCTCCGACGGTGACTGCGACCGCGCCCGCGTGGAGCACCGGATGCACGGCGCGGAACGTGGCGATGCCGTCCGCGATCCGCGCCATCGTCCCCACGGTCTCCGCGACGCTGGCTGCCTCCAGCCCCACGCGCCCGGCGTTGGCCGCGTCCATCACGCCGCCCACCGACGAGGGCGCCGAGCCGCCGAGCGTGACGATCGCCAGCCCGATCTCGCCCACCGCGTTGATCCCGACGTACCACCACATCCCGTCGGTGGCGTCGTCCAGGTTCCGCTTGGCGTTGTTGAGCATGAACTCCTGGTTGAACGTGATGACCGCCATCCGCTCGTCGCCGAGGGCCTGCATCGAGTCGGAGAAGCCGAGCACCGATCCGCCCAACGACTGGGCCAGCGGCGAGCCGGCGCCGTCCGAGGAGCTCGACGGCCAGGCCGACGCGCTGAAGACCGCCCACTCGTGCGTGTCGGCGCGCCCCTCCGGGAGGTAACCTTTGAAGAAGTCGCGCGACTGCTCGAATCTGGACATGGGCACCTGGATCGTCCGCATGTTGCTCATGCCGACGACCCGATAGCCGTTGAGAAACTGCATCGCGTGCCCGTCGCGACGCGCGGCCGAGAAGCCCTCTGCCAGATCGTCGGCCCCGCGGATCTGCTCGCCCGTGGTCCTGCGGTTCTGCTCGATCATCCGGTTGGCGCCGTCCTCGGCCCACCCCTGGACGTCGTCCTTCATGTCCTCGTAGCCGAGGCTGAACAGCCAGACCGCGCCGGTGATCACCGACGACATCTTCACGCTGTTGGCCTGGCCCTCGGCGCGCGCCATCGTCCCGGTCTGGGCGGCCGCCAGGTCGAAGCCGTTCTCCATCTGCTGCGCCGAGCGCCGGAACATTGCGGGGACTTGATCGAGCGCGGCGTCGACGCGCTGGAGCAACGCGCGACCCCCGCGGACGCTCTCGGTGTCCGGCAGATCGGTGCGGTCGAGCAGGCGGTGGCTCTGCGCCAGCATCTCGTCCTGTGCCGTATCGTCCAGCTGGCCCGACTCGATGATCGGGACGAAGCGCGCATCGCTCCGCACGGTGCTCTGGATCGCCGCCGTCCCGATCTCGGCCCTGGCCTGACCCATCCGGGCGGCGTCACCGGTGAGATCGGCGTTGGCCACCTCCTCGGCGGTCCGCAGCTGATCGCGCGACACGCCCGGCCGATAGTCCGAGTTCGCCTGCGCCAGGTTCGACCGCTCGCGGACCACGCCGCTCGCCAGGCCGAGCCTGAGGTCGCCCTCGGGCAGGGCCGTGCGCGTGCGATCGGCGGTGTCGATGAGCGTCGCCGCCGTGTCGAGCCGATCGGTGGCGCCGGCGCGGCCCGGATCGCCGAGCGCGAGCGTGTTGGTCTCGGTGGTCCCGGTCCAGTATCGCGCCAGGTCGAGGCGGGCCGAGGCAATCTCGGCCATGCCGCGGTCGTCCGCCGGCGCATCCGGCGCGCGCGCGGCGTCGGCCCGGTCGAGCGCGATGGCGCCGGCGCGCGCGCTGTCGTCGCCCATGGTGCGCGTGCGGTCGTAGGCGTTCGCGATCCCGCTGGTCCGGCCGTCGCTGCCCAGGTGATTCGTCATCGCGGTGCGGACGCGCTCGGCATCCGCCTGATCGCGTACCTGCTGAGTCTCCAGCCCGCGCAGGAGATCGCGTCCGTCGGCGAGCCGCTGCTCGAGGACCTGACGTCCCGCGGTCGCGACCAGCGCCTGCGCATCCACCACGCGCTCGGCGGTGTCGGCGTCGCTGATCGCCTGATAGTCGCGGCGCTCCGCGCCCGAGGTCTGGAAGGTGCGTGTCCACGGGTCTGCGTTGTCGCGCTGGTCGTCGGACGCGCTCGCCTGCTCGTCCGCGCGCGTCTGGGCCTCGGTCTCGCCGGTGCGGGCGCTCTCGACACCGTCCTCGAGCTGGTCGACGACGTGCCCCTGCGCCTCGACTTGACGATCCGTCGCCAACGACGTCCCGAGCGACGCGTTGAACTCCTGCATGATCGTCGCGCGCTCGGACTGGAGGCGTCCGACCTCGGCCGCCGTGGCGCTGTCGAGGTCGGCGACCGGGCCGTAGAGCCCGAATCCGCTCCATGATCGCCCGCGACTGCTCGGCCCGCGCGTCGAGATAGGCCTGCCGGTGGGCTTCGGTGGATGCGCTCCGCGGCGGCGGCGGTGCACCGTCCTCGCCGACCCGCTGGCCGTACGTCGATCGATCGACGTGGAGCTGATGGAACTGTGCGATCGCCCCCTGGCGCGCTGTCTCCAGCCCCAGCGTCGCCTGGCTGCGGCCGCCGTCGCCGTCGACGGTGCCGGCCTGGCCCAGCAGGCGTCCTGCGCCGCGGACCTGGTTGTGCGTATGCGTGCCGTCGTCGTCGCCGAGCTCGGCGGGGACGTCGTCCACCAGCGGCCCGTAGGTCCGACCCATCTCCTGGACCATCGCGCCGCCGGTCTCGATCTGGGCGCGCGCCGCCAGCCGGTAGGCGTCGCCGGCGCCGTTGAACCGCACCGCCTGGCGATAGTCGCCCTCGGCCTGTCCGATCCGCGCGCCGCGATCGCGGGCGTCCTGAGCCTGGCTCGACAGCCGATCGGCCGCCGCGGTGTCCCCGCGATCCCGCGCCTGCTGCGCCTGCGTCTCGAGCGTGGCTGCGCGCTCGACCATCGCCTGCCCGTTGCGGCCGGCGGAGTAGGTGCGCGCTCGATAGATGCCATGCAGACCGCGGCCGAGATCGTGATCGAGCGAGGCGCTCGCGTCGATCGCCGACTGGATCTCCGCACGCATCGGGTCGTCGGCGCCGAGCGTGCTCATGTGCTCGGTCATCGCCTGGCGCTCGGCCGCCATCGCGGAGCGGCGGGCGCCGATCAGGAACGTGAACGTGTTGGTCGCGGTCCAGCTCCCGCCCTGCGTCGCGGAGCGCTCGAGCTTCGCCATCCGGTCGGCGCCGGACATCACCACCTGATCGTCCTCGTCGAGCAGATCCGGGAGCTGACCGGTCGCCAGGTAGCTCTCGACGTCCTGCGTGCTGATGCCCTCGATCTGGAGCGCGCGCGTGAGCGCCCATTGATCGCGGGAGACGCCGTCGGGTCGAGCCACGCGCTGGGCCGCGGCGCGCTGGCCGCCGGCCTCCAGCGCGGCCACCTCGTCGCGCGCGGCGATCGCGTCGAGATAGGATCGGACTGAAGGCCGGTTGCCTTCCGTCGCCGGCGGCAGCGCCGCGATCTGGCGAGCGCGCAGCAGGTCCGACGGCGCGAGCACCGTGTGCGTGGTGACGTCCTCGCGGTTGATGCGCCGGGTGCGGTTCTCGTACCCCTCCGGGATCTCGGGCAGGTCGGGCGGCGCGTCGGCGACCTCTTCGTCGCGGTCCGCGTCGACGTCGCCGGCCAGCTCGGCGCGGTCCGGTCAATCCGGGCGCGGCGCCGACCGTATCTCGCCCCTGAGCCCCGCCCCCACCACGGGCGCCGCGCCGGAGATCACGTCGACGCCGCTCCCCTGCAGCGCCCGATACACCTGCGCGACCAGATCGAGGCGACCGCCCCGCGTCCCGCGGTTTCGCTCGAGGATGGCGTCGTACAGCTCGCCCAGCTCCTCGCCCCGGATCACCCGGTCCGGCCCGGCGATCTGCTCGAGCGTAGCCTGGTCGACGCTGCTGGCGTCGAGCGCCTGCTGGACGTCGTGCGGGACGGCGTCGAGGGAGAGGGCGACGCCCTGCATGGAGGTGAAGGCGGACCTCGATATGCGGGAGGTCACATCCGGGTTGAGGCCGTACACCAGGCCGCCGAGCAGAGCAGGGTTCGGGCCAGGCGGTAACGGCTCGCCTCAGCCGAGCGCGCCACCCGACGCGCGCCGCGCAGATGCAACTTCCGCCACTCCAGGCGGGTCAGGGACAGACGCTGACGCCGGAGAAGTCCTTGCAGAGCTCCGCGTGGACCGTCCGCCGATCACTCCCGGTCTTGCCCGTGGAGTCGGTCACCAGGACGGTCATCACGATGTCGTGATCCTCGGCCAGGCAGCAGTCCGTGAACGGAGGCGCGATCCCATAGGCGATCCATCCGCCGCTGCTCGGCAACAGATCGGCGCGTCGCTCCTGGGACGCGATCTCCTCGTTGGTCGACGCGAGATAGACGCGGAAGTTGAGGGTGATGTCCGTCGGATCGAGATCGTGGACCCGGACGGCGTGCCAGACGTGGAAGCCGCCGTACTGCCCGCCCCCCTGGGGGCCCAGCTGGATCGGGATCATCTCGCCCTCGGTGAGCGCCTCGAAGGCCTCGACGCCCGTCCCGATCTCGACGTTCATGACGCCCCCGTCCGACACCTGGGCGTCCGCCTCTCCGGCGTCCGACCCGGCTTCGCTCGCGTCGGGATGCGTGATGCCGTCGTCACCGTGGGTGCGGCCGTCGCAGGCGCACAGGACGGCCGCGGACAGCAGGCCTGCGCTGAGGATCGTTACCCGGCTCACTCGGTCACCTCCATCGAGATCGGCGGCCCGTAGCGGATGAGCACGCCCGCGGTCGGCGGGTCCTGGAGCAGCCGTCCCCCCGTCGCCCAGATCGCGCCGCGATCGTCGACCCAGATCGCGTGGAGGTCCTGGAACGTCGGCAGCTTCTCGGCGACCTCGGCCCACGCGCCTCCCGAGCGCCGGAAGATCCGACCGTTGAACCCGCACGCATAGACATCTTCAGCGTCGACCGCCCAGACACCGATCATCTGCGGCGTCGCGGGCGGCGTCTCCTCCTGCCAGTCGGTCCCGTTCCACTCCAGGATCACGCCGTTCCCCACACCTCCGACGGCCCACAGCTCGTCGTCGCTCCCCCCATGTACTCCGAGGAGCGGGAGAGCGGTGTGAGTTTCTGTCTCGACGTAGTCGCTCCCGTCCCAGTGGATCGCGTGGCCCTGCTGTCCGACCAGCCACACGTCGTCGGAGGCGAACCCGATCACCTTGAAGAAGACGGCGCTCGAGGTGGCCGTGAGCGGGACCTCGCGGATGGTGGTCCCGTCGTCCCGGAGCACCACGCCGCGGTTGCTGCCGGTCTCTCCGCCCACGTACCAGACATCGTCGGGGGCGGCGCCCCAGACGCCGAACAGACGGCGCTCGGTCGGTGAGGCCAGCGTCTCGAACGCATCGGTGGAGGGGCGGTAGCGGAGGATTTTGCCGCCGTCGCCCACCATTCGGATGTCGTCGGGTCCGACGCCCTGGACCCACCACAACGCGGTCGAGATGCCGGGCGAGAGCCGGCGCCACTTCTTGCCGTCGAAGTGGAGCGCCTGACCGCCGGCGCCGACGACGTAGACGTCCTTCGAGCTGGTGCCCCAGGCGCGCAACAGCCCGCCGGGCAGATTCTCGAACACGGCACTCCACACCGGCGGGCCGCCGTCGTCGTCTTCGGAGCCGGAGCACGCAGCGGCGCCCGCTCCCGCGATCACCAGCGCCCAGAGAAGCCTCGTGTGCAGAGTCATCGCTCGCCTATCCCGCGTCCGGATCACAGGTCTCGGAGACGCCCGAGTCCGGCCGCTCGCCGCTGCAGTCGTTCCCCTGCGCATAGTCCGCTCGGCACTCGCACAGGCACTGATCGATCACCGAAGGCTGCGCGCAGAACGGGACGATGCGGACCACCTTCTCGGCCTGGCGCCCGTCCGGGTCCTCGACGCGGATCGTGACGTCGTACGGGTTGCCTTGGATGTCGCGATCGATGTTCGCCAGCGGACACGCGGGGAGATTCGAGTACCCCGGCTCGCCGGTGAGCGGATCGACCTCGTCCCGGTGCGGCGGCTGCAGCCAGCCGTCCGGGGAGGGCTCGAGTGTGATCGGGCGTCGCTCCACCACCAGCACCGCGCCTGTGCAGGGATCGCGGAGAGACGTGGAGAGCTGGACCGGACAGCCGTCGAGGTTCTTGGCGCGGACGCCGATGAACAGGACCTTGCCGCCCTGAGGCGGGAGGATCAGCGGCACCTGGGCCCCCTCCGCCATTGGCTGGAGATCGCCGGCCACGTCGCGGAAGACGGGCTCGATCTCGACAGGCAGGCTCCGGTCGCCGACGAAGCAGTGAATCGGTTCCTGGTCCTTGTGGCACGCCGCGCTGAGAGCAAGCGCCGGGAGCAGAACGAAGCGCGTCATGACCGCATCAGTTGCAGAACACGTCGGAATTTTCCACCTTCGGGTAGTAGTAAAGGAACAAGTTGCAGTGCTCACCCACGTCGACGTTGCCCCCGAAGGTGTAGCAACAGTCGTTCTGGTGGAGCTTGTCCTTCGCATTCACGTCGTCGCAGCTCCCGACGACCGGCGGGTGCCACTGGTACTCGCAGTCCCACCAGACGCCACCGCCGGAGTTGACGGCGCGATCGACGTTGGTCGTCATCGGCGGGTCGTCCCAGTGATCGCTGGTGTAGAGGTGGTTGGCGTCGGGCGGCTCGGTGTCGCTGACGCCGTCCCAGGTGTAGACGCGGAACTGCTTGCCGCGGGAGTGGAAGTGCCCGTTGAGCGCCTCCACCTTGACGTCGCCGCGAGGGAAGCGGCAGGTGCCCGAGAACGTGGGGTTGGGGTTCGACTGGCAGATGCGGATGCTCTGCTGGGTGGCGAAGAGGCTGCCCATTTCCACCGGCTCCACGCCGTCCGGGAAGCGATGGAAGTTGATCCCCACCTTCCCGCCGTACGGAGTCTTCTGGAGCTGGTAGTTCACGTAGTGCGACTGCACCATGAGCATCTCACCCGGCGACATGCGGATGCCGACGTTGTCGGGGAGCTGCCAGTCCGAGTATGGATTCTCGAGCGAGCTGTTCTGCGAGTTGGCGATGAGCGGCCAGTCGGCCCAGTTGCCACTGTCCCAGCAGGGGCTCGTGTAGAAGTCGGCGTGGCCCTCGACCAGGCTCCCCTCGTACGGGCCGATCATGATCGGGCGGCCCATGTCCGGACCCAGGTTGATGATCGACTTCACGCGGAACACGTTCATGTGGTGGCTGCCCGGGTTGGCACCGACGTGGACGCGAGAGATGAAGTAGTCCTTGCCGTCGTTGATGTCGGGGGCCTGGAGAAAGTAGCAGCTCTGGGTCTCTTCACCCGGCTGGAGCTCGAACTCGGGGATCCGGATCGACCAGCCCTGATCCGGGGTCAGCTCCTCCAGGGTCCAAGGTTCGAACTTCTCGGATGGGCCGCACCCCGCAGAGATCAGAAGCGCGGCCGTGATCGTCAGCCTTCGCACAGCGGGGATTCTACAGCAAAAATGAGACCGATGCCGCTTGGCCCAGGACCATACGGGATCCCGCGACCACCCCCCCGAATCCCTGAGGACCCCGGTCACCGGTGTCAGCGTGCGAGCGAGAGGTTCGTATATTCGATGCGGTCCGTCACATCCTCGACGACCATCGGCTCGAGCCACGGCGGGAGCGCGGGATGCATCTCTGGGCTCGACAGCTCCACCTCCGCAAGAACGAGGGCGCGGTCCAGGAACTGATCCACCTCCCAGGTCAGGCCGTCGGCCTGCACGAGGAAGCGCCGCTTCTGGATCCGGCACCCTTCCGTCAGCGACCACAAGACCTCGAAGACCGCCTGCGTGGTCTCTTCCTCGATCTCGGTCCGCTCGACGCCCGCACCCAGCTTCAGCGTCCGGTAGTACTGCACCGAGCCCTCGCGCCGCAAGCGGCGCACCCGCTCCCGGAGCCGCTGGCCGGGCAGGTAGCCCTGCTCGATCTCGACGACCTCGGCTCCGGCCGGCAGCTCCGGCATGCCCATGAGCAGGAACTTCCGCTCGATCTCGACGCCCCGGTGGAGCGCCAGCGCATGGACGAAGTGATCGATCTCCGCGCGGAGGACCTCGAGCCTGCTCGCCTGCCACTCGTCGATCAGGCTTCGATGCAGCGCCACCGCCCGCGCGAGGCTCCGAGCGCGGACCGAGTCGATGGAGGTGCGCAGCGCGAACTCGTCCACGTCGATCCGCAGGGCCGCGATCCGATCGGTGAGCACGTGCGCATCGTGGAGATCGCCCAGGAGATCCTGCAGGCCCTTGAGCCGCCGCACGATCGCGGCCGCGGCCGGCTCGTGGTCGACGATCGGCTCGACCAGGTACCGCAAGCGCTTTCCGGTGATACGCGCCTGATGGATCCGCTCCACGTCCTGCGGGCCCTGCACGACATCGAGCTGCCGCACCAGATCTTCGAACCGCGCCTGGACCTCGCCCGCCAGGGCCTCGGCGAGGATCGCCTCCGGCGCCTCGGCCAGGAGGTCGTGCTTCAGGACCCGCACGCGCGCGACCAGCTGCGCACGCACGGACTCGAACTGCTCGGCCAGCGCAGCCACGTCGATCATCGCCGAGCGTTCGGCCTCGAACACCGCGCTCAGCCAGTCGATGGCCCGGAGCGCGTCGGCGCCCGCGTCGAGGCGGGCGGCCTCGAGCCATTCGAGCGCGACCTCGGCGTCGCGAGCGGTCCCGGTCGAACGCTGGATCCGGGTCAGCTCCTTTCGTAGGGACCTGGTCTTCCTCGGCAGCCGCTCGGACCAGCTGTCGAGCGCCGCGCGCGTCCGTCGGATCGAGACCCGGAAGTCGTGGAGCGCCTCGGGGTCGTCGGCGGCGCCGAGCCTCTTGGCTTGATGATGGGCGTCGGAGAGCCGCGAGAGGACGATCAACCGCGCGCCCTCGCCCGCCGGCCGTTCGAGGAGGTCCGCGGGCAGGTGCATCCCGATGTGGTACCGAAGCTCGGTTCAGCGCGCAACGGTTCCTGCGTGGATGGCCCCGATCTCCCCGGTGTCGTGATTCCGGCCGTGACCAGCTGGGAGACTTGCTCCAGGAGATGCTCTGTGCCGGTCCTCGTCCACCGTCGGCAGCACGACGCGCTCGACGGTCTGGGAGGCGATCGAGGTTCTTGAGGCGCTCGCCGACTCGGGAGTCATGGCGTTGTTGATCGTGGTCTCCGTCCTGAGGGCGCGCTCCAGCTTGAAGGAGGAGATCTTCTCCTGCGCGACCCGATCAGCACGACGCGCGCCGAGAAACGCGCGATCTCCTGCTGGTCGGGATTGATGGCAGAGGAAGCTAAAGAGCCGGTTCCGAAAACCTCCGGACCGTTCCGCGTTTCCTGTTTCGCTCGTTCTGCTCATTCGCTATTCAAAGCGGCCGTTGTTGCATCGTGCTCGATCGAGTGTTCTGCAGAGTCGATGCAGGCAAGATTCGCAAGTCTTCCGGACCCCTGTGGAAACGCATTGAGCCGTGACTCCCGAAGCGAGGTCCAAGGCCGCGGGGAGGTCGCCCGCGGGTTGCGGATCGCGTCGTGATGGCAGGTATCGTCTATCGCCTTCGGACAGGGTGCCAGTGGAAGGCCCTGCCGCGCGAGTTCAGCTCCGGTTCGACGTGCCACAGTCGATTCGCGGCATGGTGCGCAGCTGGGATCTTCGATGACTTCCCTGATCGAGCCTTCGCCGTCTTGATGGAGCTCGTCAGAATCGCAGAGAGTTCGTTGGCCTCTCGGATCAGCGAAGCGATCTCCGCTCCCTGCATCAGCTCCGGATCGGCAAGACGCAACCAGTACAGCGACTCGCGGATCTCCTTGCGAGCGACCGCCATCTTGTGGATGAAGTCGGCAAGGCTCTCGCCGCCACGCGCTTCCTCGTAATTCGCACCACCTCCGGATGAACACCGGATCAGCTGTCGCACCGGATCGGCTGTCGGACAACGTGCTTGCCGGCAAAGTCGTTTGGGAACTCGCGGCAAAGCCGAAGTACACGCTTCGCAGACTTGAGCAGTCGTTCTGCGATGTCATCGCCCTTCATCGCCGGATCGAACAGCGAATGACAGAACGACGAAGCAGCAAACTGCGAACGGAACGGTTTCTGAACCGGCTCTAAGCCGGGGAGTATGGCCACGCAACCCGGCCTGCGTCCACCGGTCGGGGGTACTTTTGGAGAAAAGTGCGGTGGGACCGCAGTCGGGGGTTGCGGCGCGCGATCGGTCGCGGCAGGGTGTCACGTTGCGCCGATGCGAAGGGTGGGAGCGACACTCTCCGTTCTAATCGGATTCGTGGCGTGCGACGGCGCCGAGGCCGTCCCTGCCACTCCGGCCGCGGTCCAGGCGGCGATGCTCCCGAAGACGGCGACCGTCGCGCTGGCCGCCGTCATCGACGAGCCGCCCCCGCGCCCCGCCTCGAAGTACCGCTATGCGGATCTGCGGATCGACTCCTCGCTCGAGGCCGCCTGCGTCGGCGCCGCCGGCGTGGAGACCGGGCAGAAGCTCGCCCAGGTGGCCAAGCGCGTCCTCGTGTGGTGGGTCGACGTGCGGCGGGAGCTGTACAAGGGCGATCATGTCGAGCTCGTCTACGAGGTCCCGGAGGATCGGAGCGTCGAGCCGATCGCCCACGCAATCTGGTTTCACTCGCAGAAGCTGGGGCGCACGGTGACCGCGGTCCGGCATCAGCTCGAGGGCGAGACCTTCCCCCGCTGGTACGGCGAGGACGGCATCGAGATCGAGCAGCGGCTGGTGAACAGCCCGCTGGTGGACTACGAGCAGATCACCTCGCTGATCGGAGACGGGCGCGGCCACCATGGTGTCGACTTCAAGACGCCGGTCGGAACTCCGGTGGTCTCGCCGTTCAACGGATGGGTGAAGCGAAGGAACTGGGCGCGGCGGCGCAACGGTAACTGCCTCGAGATCGTCGACGCCAAGACGGGCATGAGCGCGTTCTTCCTCCACCTCTCGGGCTTCGCGAAGGGCCTGCGCAGCGGAATGCGCGTCAAGGCCGGACAGCTTCTGGCGCGCTCCGGAAACACCGGGCGGAGCAGCGCGCCGCATCTGCATTACCAGCTGGAGCGGCGGGGCCGCGTGGTCGACCCCTTCCGCGTGCAGAAGGCGATCCGTCGCCGGCTTCCCCAGGGCAAGGTCGTGGAAGTCCGGGAAGCGCTCCAGCGTTTTGGGACCTACAGGACGGGATCTTCTTGAGATGGTAGCGGCGGGGCAGGATCTACTGATCGTATCGGCCGGCTCGAAGGAGGCGGCGATCATCGACGAGGAGCTCAGCCTCCTCGCGAAAGTCCAGCGACAGCTGGCGGAGGACTCGCTCAACCGGATGCCGCAGACCGAGTACGACCGGGAGCTCCTGGCGCTCCGGGACCAGATCGCGGAGGCGCACGTCGAGGACATGGCGCCGCTGATCGCGGAGATGTACCGGATGCAGGCGCTCGGGGCGGCGAACGGCAAGGGGCAGAGCCTTCCGGTGGACGTGAAGTGTCCGTACTTCGGTCACCTCAAGCTGAAGGACGGCCCGAAGGTGCGCGACGTCCTGATCGGGAACCGCGGCTTCGTAAAGCCCGGGTCGCAGCCCATCGTGGACTGGCGCAACGCGCCGGTGTCGCGGATCTACTACTGCTACGACGAGGGCGACGACTACGACGAGAACTTCGGCGGCCGTCCGGTCCAGGGCACCGTCGAGGCCCGGCGCACCGTCGGGATCGTCAACGGCGAGCTCCGGCGGGTCACCTGGTCGACGGGCGCGGTGGCGCGCCGCGGCGACGGCAAGTGGGTGCTCATCCCGGTCGACGCGCGGCCCACGCTCCAGGGCGGCGCCGGTGTAGCGGTACGCCCGCCACCGCTGGGCGAGGCCCCGCACAAGTTTGCGCCGGGCAACCTGGGCGTGGTGGGCGACGAGTCGCTGCGCGACGACAAGCACCTGCGCGAGATCACTGCGCTGATCGATCCGAAGCAGTTCGATCTGATCACGCAGCCGGACAGCGGCATCGTGATCCTCCAGGGCGGCGCCGGGAGCGGCAAGACCACCGTCGCGCTCCATCGTGCGGCCTATCTGCACTACGCGAACCCGTCGGTCTTCACGCCGAAGAAGATGGCGGTGGTGGTGAAGAGCGAGCCGCTGACCGAGTACATCGCGCGCGTGCTGCCGTCGCTGGACGTCTCCGGCACGCCGGTGGTGACGCTCAAGGAGTGGATGCACCGGACGCGGAAGAAGGTGCTGCCCGAGGTGAAGCGAAAGTACACCTCGGACGTTCCGGCAGCAGTGTCGCGGCTCAAGAAGCACCCGGCGGTGCTCAAGATGCTGGAGCTGGGCGTCGAGCGCGACGCGGACGAGATCCTGACGGCGATGATGGAGCGGACGCCGAACGAGCAGACGGCCAAGGCGGTGCGAAACCGCTGGAAGCAGCTGGCGCGGCTGGCGCTCCTGCCCCGGCTCCGCGAGATGTCGAAGTGGCTCGAGGGGCCGCAGGCGGAGCGCCACGGCCTCGACGCCAAGGCCGTCGCGGCGGTGCAGGGCGTCCTGCGGCGGACGCGCTCGGCCCACGACGATCTCCTGGATGCCTGGGCGGCGATGCTCACCGACGAGCCGCTGCTCCGCACGGCGTTCGAGAGGCACGCCAAGGATCCGCCGACCGAGGAGGAGCTGGCGGAGCTGATCCGCTGGGTCAGCGCCCAGGCGGAGGAGGAGCCCGAGAAGGACGAGGAGGACGAGGAGCCCGAGCCTTCCAGCAGCGATCCGGACACGGAGTCCGAGCCCATCGAGTCGCGCGGCGACGATGATCCCGGCGATCATCGGATGGGCGTGGACGGCCGGGCGCTCGAAGAGGACTCGCCGGTGGGCAAGCTCGACGAGCACGACGACGCGCTTCTGCTCAAGCTCACGCAGCTGAAGTACGGCGGGCTCCCGATCGCAGGGAGCCAGCGGACCGTCAGCTACGAGCACATCGTGGTGGACGAGGCCCAGGACCTCTCACCGACGGACATCGCCGTGCTCCGCGGCGCGCTGACGAAGCGAGAGAGCATGACGCTGGCGGGCGACACGGCTCAGAAGTTGATCTTCGACAACGGCTTCGAGGACTGGGAGACAATGCTTCGCGACGTCGGCGTCGAGGGCGTGAAGATCGATCAGCTCAAGATCAGCTATCGATCGACCAAGCCGATCGTCGACTTTTCGCGGCACGTCCTGGGGCCGCTCGCGGATCCGACGGAGCCGATCGTCCCGCGCACCGGCGCGCCGGTGGAGCAGTTCCTCTTCGGATCGACCGGCGAGGCGATCGCGTTCTTGGGCGAATCGTTGCGCTCGCTGGTGGTGCGGGAGAAGAAGGCGAACGTGGCGATCGTGGCCCGCTTCGGCGCGCAGGCCGACATCTACTACTCGGGGCTGAAGAAGGCCGAGGTCCCGGCGCTCCGGCGCATCTATGGCAAGGAGTTCAGCTTCCTCCCGGGCATCGACGTGGTCGATGTGGCCCAGATCAAGGGGCTCGAGTACGACTACATCATCCTGGCGGAGGTGAACGCGAATACCTTCCCGGAAGCGAAGGAAGCGCGGCATCTCCTCCACATCGCCGCCACCCGCGCCGTGCATCAGCTCTGGGTGACCTCGGTGGGCGATCCGTCGCCGCTCCTGCCTCCCCAGGCGTTCTAGGTTGACTCGGCTCGGCTTTAGACGTTTCACCAAGCGCGTGAGCCTAGTCCCGATTGCCATCGTCTTCGTCTTTCTGGCGCTGTTCATCATGAGCGGTGTCCGCGTGATCAAGGAGTATGAGCGAGGGGTCATCCTCCGTCTCGGTAGCTTCACCGGGACGCCCCGCGGGCCGGGGCTCAACTGGATCATCCCGATCCTCGACCGCATGTTCGTCGTCGACATGCGCGTCATCGCGCGGGACGTGCCGCCCCAGGACGTGATCACCCGGGACAACGTCTCGGTGAAGGTGAACGCGGTGATCTACTTCCGGGTGGTGCACCCGGACAAGGCGGTGCTGAACGTCGAGAATTATCTCTACGCCACCAGCCAGTACGCGCAGACCACGCTCCGGGCGATCCTCGGTCAGGTCGACCTCGACGACCTCCTGTCCGAGCGCGAGCGGATCAACCAAGAGCTGCAGGAGGTGATCGACCGCCACACCGACCCGTGGGGCGTGAAGGTGACCAGCGTCGAGGTCAAGCACGTCGACCTGCCGCCGGACATGCAGCGCGCCATGGCCAAGCAGGCCGAGGCCGAGCGTGAACGACGCGCCAAGATCATCGCCGCCGAAGGCGAGCTGCAGGCCTCGCAGCACCTCTCGGAGGCCGCCGTGAAGCTGGCGACGGCGCCGGGTGCGATGACCCTGCGCTATCTCCAGACGCTCCGGGAGATCGCGGTGGAGAACAGCTCGACGACGGTCTTCCCCATCCCGATCGACCTGCTGCGCGGTCTGGAGAGCCTGGCCAACCTGCCGAGGTTCCTCCAGGCGCGCGGCGACGAAACCACCGCCGCGTCGCCGCCGGCCAAAGACGTGTGACTCGCCCCTATCCCCATCCCTCGCGGGAAGGCACGCCCTTCGCCCGGATCACCGACGCCGAGTTCGGGTCCTGGGCGTGGCAGGTCAAGCACCGCATCGACGACGCGGCCACCCTGGGCGCGATCCTGACCCTCAGCCAGGAGGAGCGGCTCGGCCTGGAGCGCACCCGCGGCGTCTTTCGCTTCGGCGTCACGCCGTACTACGCGCTGCTGGCCGACCGCACCGATCCGGCCTGCCCCATCCGGCGTCAGCTCGTGCCGCGGATCGAGGAGGCGGAATACCGGCGCGACGAGCTCGCCGACCCGCTCGGCGAGGAGCCGCGGGAGGTCGTGCCGAACCTGATCCACCGCTATCCCGACCGCGCGCTGCTGCTCTCGACCGATCGCTGTCCCGTCTACTGCCGCTTCTGTACCCGCAGGCGCATCGTCGGCCGCCTCGAGCGCCAGGCGACGCGCAGCCTCCTCGAGGAGGCGTTCGAGTACGTCCGGAACACGCCCTCGATCCGGGAGGTGATCGTCTCGGGCGGCGACGCCCTCATGCTCGGCGACCAGCAGCTCGAGCACATCCTGAGCGAGCTGCGGAGAGCACCGCACGTCGACATCATCCGCATCGCGACGCGCATGCCGGTGACGTGTCCGATGCGGGTCACAGACGCGCTCGTCACGGTGCTCGCGCGCCACCAGCCGGTGTTCGTGATGACGCACTTCAATCACCCGCTCGAGCACACGGAAGACGCGCAGGCGGCGTGCGCGCGGATGGTCGACGCGGGGCTTCCCGTCTACAACCAGTCGGTCCTGCTCAAGGGTGTAAACGACAACGTCGAAGTGATCCGCGAGCTGAACCGCCGTCTCGTGTTCATGCGGGTGACGCCCTACTACCTGCATCAGTGCGACCTGGCCCAGGGTATCGAGCACTTTCGCACCCCGCTCGAGGTCGGCGTCTCGATCATCGACGGGCTCCGCGGTCACGTGAGCGGCCTGATGGTGCCGCAGCTCTGCGTGGACGTGCCGGGCGGGCTGGGGAAGGTGACCGTGGTGCCGGAGTGGATCGTGAAGCGTGAGGGACGATCCACGACGTTCCGCACGTATTCGGGTCAAACCGCGGAGTATCTCGATCCGATCGATTGACAGGAATCCTCAGCCGATAGAGAGGCGATTCGAATGACGAAGCAAGAGCTCATCGAGAGGCTACAAAAGGGAGCCGGGAAGAACCTTTCGAAGAAAGCGCTCTGCGACATCGTCGACGAGGTGTTCGCGTTGATCTCGAAGTCGGTCAAGAAGGACAAGCGCTTCGTCTATCCCGGCTTCGGGACGTTCATGCTCAAGAAGCGGGCCGCGCGCATCGGCCGCAACCCCCGCACCAACACCGAGGTCCGGATCCCGGTGACCCGAACGATCACGTTCAAGCCGGCCCCGAACCTGAAGAGCTCGCTGCAGAGCTGATCGCCGAAGGCTCGAAACGAAGAACAAACCAGGGCTTCGCTCCGCTTCCTCAACCTCTCGGAGGGATCGTTGAGCGAGACCGACGACTATCTGCTCCTTTGTCGCAAAGACCTCGGCTCGCCGGACTTCGAGCCGAGGAGCGGCGCGGTCTTCTTCTTACTCTTCGTCTTCTCCGGGACCGCGCTCTGCTCGAGCGCGAACGCCGCGTCCCTCTTCATCCGCTCGGCCAGCGCCTGGATCGAGGCCGGCGGGACGTACGGCGGTGGCACTGCGACGCGCTGCTCTTGCGGCGGCGGGACCTTCGGGAGGGCCGGCGCGGGCGAGACCCGATCGTGCGCGACCCAGGCGCCCCCGCCGAGGAGCAGCGCCGCCGAGACCGCTGAAACCGCCCACGCGAGCGGGCGGCGCCGGTTGGCCAGCGCCGACTCGAGCTTGTCGGCGAAGGCCAGCACGGTCGCTGGGCGATGGGAGGGATCGCGGCGCAGGGCAGCCAGCACGGCGCGATCGGCGGCCCGACCCACGCGCGCCAGCTCGCTGGGCGGCTCGAACGCGCCGATCGGGAGGCGTCCGGTGAGCAGCTCGTAGGCGACCACGCCGAGCGCGTAGACGTCGGCGCGATGATCGATCTCGGACGCGTCGATCCGCTGCTCCGGGGACATGTAGTTGATGGTTCCCAGCACCAGGCTCGAGCTGGTGAGACTGGTCAGCGTGTAGTTGGAGCTGGCGAGCTGCGCGACGCCGAAGTCGACGACCTTCACGCGGCCGTCCTTCGCCGGGTCGCCCTGGACGAGGATGTTCGCCGGCTTCACGTCGCGGTGCACGATCCCATTGGCGTGCGCGTAGGAGAGTCCGGCGGCGGCCTGCTTGACGATCGCGGCGGCGGTGGCCGGTGCGACGGCGCCGCGCGCCATCAGGCTGCGCAGGTCCTCGCCGAAGAACCGCTCCATCACGAAGTAGTAGTGCGCGTCTCGGTCGGCAGGATGCTCGCCGCGCGCATAGACCTCGATCAGGTTCGCGTGGTGGAGCTTGGTGAGCGCGTCGGCTTCGCGCCGGAAGCGCTCGACGAACTGCGAGTCGTGGGTGAACGCGGGCGAGAGGACCTTGACGGCGGCGATCTCGGGCCCCGCGAAGGCGGCCGTCTCGGTTCGCTCCGCCTCGTAGACGGTGCCCATGCCGCCGCCGCCGAGGATCGCGCGCAGCCGGTAGCCACCGAGCTCGACGCCGAGGAGCGCGGCGGGATCCGAGGTGGCACCGGCGTTGGCTCCCGGCCGGGTCTCCATCGCGGTGAGCGTGGCGCGCGCGCCGCACTCGGGGCAGCCGACCTCGAGCGAGCCGGCCGGCACCTCGAATCCATGGCCACACGCGTTACAAAGGATCTTCAAGCTCGTGGAGATGATCTCACGGGTTGCGCGCAGATCGGAAGAGCCGTGGACTCTCGTTCGAGCGTGGCACGTCATCCTAACCGTTGAGGGCGAGTGCGCGCGAACATGCGCGGATCGTCCCTCTCCTATACTCGACGCGTGTCACGAGGACTGCTGCGCCTGGCGGCGCTCACGTTGATCGCCGGTTGTCACGAAGACCTGACGCTGGTCGACGAAGAGGTGCCCGCCGCGGATGCCGCTGTCGTCGTCCTCGACGCGGCGGAGACGATGCTCGACGCAGCCGCGCCCAAGGACGCGGGCCCGGCCCTCCCGGACGCGGCGATCGACGAGGACGGCGGGACGCTCGGGGATGGCGGCGCCGCGCCCGACGCCGGCGATGATCCCGACCCCGGCAACAGCTGCGTTTGGGACGGCGACCCCTTCGACCCGGCGGCGCTCGAGGCCGAGGTGACCTACCTGGCTTCGGACCAGCTCGAGGGCCGCGCCCCCGAGACTCCCGGAGACATCGCTGCGCGCACGCAGATCGAGGACCGATTCCGCTGCCTCGGCCTCACGTCGGCCCAGCCCGACGGGACCTACCAGCAGCCCTTCGTCACCTCCGACGGTCGAAACACCGCGAACGTGGTCGCCTACGTGCCGGGGAGCGATCCGGCCGTGGCCGACGACCTCCTGGTCGTGGGCGCCCATCACGATCACCTCGGTGTGCGGCGCGGCCAGATCTACAACGGCGCCAACGACAACGCCTCGGGCGTGGCCGCCGTCCTCGCCGTGGCGCAGGCGCTCCGCCAGCGCGCCGTTCCGCTCCGCCGGACGGTCGTGTTCATCACCTTCGGCTTCGAGGAGCACGTCGGGGAGTGCGAGGGCTCGAAGTATTACGTCGCCCACGCTCCGGCGGCGCTCCCGATCGATCGCGTCGTCTACATGATCAACCTCGATATGGTGGGCACGTATCAATACCACGACCTCTCGGCCTACGGCGCCTACGCTGGAACGCCCGGGCGCACCACGCTGGAGTCCCTGCTCGTGTCTCATCCCGAGCTGACCTTCGATCTCGACGCGGAGGCCGACGTGGACGACTCCGACTTCCAGGCGTTCTGCAACCAGGGCGTCCCGTACGTGTACTTCGAGACCTGGGACGACGATTGCTACCACTCCGCATGTGACGACGCCGGGCGGCTCGACTATGGACACATGGCGGAGATCGCGGACCTGGCGACCGAGCTAATCGTCGCGCTCGCCGACGGGACCACCGATCTCGCGGCAGCGCGGGCGCAGATCGGATGCCTCGGACCCTGAGAGCGCGTTCCTGGTGACCGCCGAAGAGTTCGCGCCTCTTCGACCCACTGCTTCGATCTGGAAGCACGGCTTGATCGCCGTGGCCCTGACCGCGCTCGGTACGGCCGCGTGCTCACGTCCTTCGCCGGCGCCTCCGGAACCCGCGCAGGAGGCACGGACGATCCGCACACGCTCAACCTCTGTCGGGCGCTCAAGATAACGGCTCAGCGCTTCGACGCAGCGATCCCACGCTCGCCGCTCTCGCGAACCCGAGACGAGGACGCGGCGGCAGCTCTCTCGAAGAGCGGTCGCGCGCGATCCGTCTCTCCGCGATCGAAGAGCAGCCAACCCAGCATCGCAGCGACCTCTTCGACGCGCTCCGAGCGCGGGTAACGCTCGAGGAACGTCTCCATCGATCGGATCGCCGGGTCGGGCCGCGAAGCTCGGGCCAGCGAGACGCCCTCGAAGTAGGCGGCGTCCTCCCGGAGCACGGGATCATCGGTGCGCCTTTGGACCTCGGCAAACTCGGCCGCAGCCGCATCGAACCGACCCGCGCGCAGCGCCGTCCAGGCGCGCTCGTAGACGCGCGCATCTTCGGCCCCAACGGGGGGCGGCTCCGGCGGGGCCTTCTTGGGTACGAGGGCCACCGCCGGCGGCGGGGGCGGCTCGGGCGCGGGCGGGGCGGGGCGGTCCCAGCGGTCGCCGGGGCCGAGCAACGCGGCCAGCACGCCGTCCTTTCGCACCTCGACGCGGCCGCGCCGGACGTTGACCGCCTCGAGACGATCGCCTCGGGCGGTGACCTCGAACCTCGTGCCACGAACCTCGACCTCGCCGTCGCCGCTGACCACGCGAAACCGCTCACCATCGTGGAGCGGTTCCACCGAGACTGCGATCGTCCCCTCGATCAACCGGACGATCTCGTCGGGCTGAGCTTCGAGCACGAAAAAGCGAGCAGTGTCGATCGCGGTGACCCGACCTCGGTGGATCGGAGCCGAGCGATCCTCGATCGTCGATCCGGGCTCCCTCCAGACTGCGGAAACGATCGAGACGGCGACGACGGCGACCGCGATCGCGATCGCGATCGGGAGCTCGCGACCAGAACGAGGCGGGACACCCAGCGGCGCCCGGGAGAGAAGCGCCGTGCGCAGCTCCTCGTGACGCTCGCGCGCTTCTGGCGGGAGCGACACCGCCCCCAGCTCGCGCGCGACCTTCGCCAGCGCCTCGATCTCGTCCCATTCGCCGGAGCAGCGCGCACACGACGAGACGTGTGCCCTCACACGCGCATCCTCACTCCAGTAGCCGCGTTCGATCTCGTCGGGCCTCGGGCATCGCTCGCTCATCGGAGACCCTCCAGCAAGGGTCGCAGCCGCTTGCGGGCTATGTGGAGGCGCTTCCAGATCGTCCCTTCGCGAACGCCGAGCGCTTGCGCGGCTTCCGGGCCGGACATGTCGAGCAGGTAGACCAGCACGAACACCTCGCGAAGCTTGGGCGGAAGCCGCCCGATCTCGGCGTCGATCTTCTCGCGTCGCTCACGGCGCGCGACCTCCTCGTCGAGCACCGGAGCGCTGGGCGACGGCTGCGCGAGGAGCGCGACGGCGATCTTTCTCTGCCTGGCGAGCACCCGCAGGTGTCGGCGTACCACGTTCCGCGCGACGCCCAGGATCCAAGTCCGGACCTGGGAGCCCGCACGAAACCGAGCGGCGATCGCGGGCAGGAGCTCGAACGTGGCCTGGAGCAGGTCGTCCGCGTCCACCACGCTCCCCCCGAGCATGCGAGCGATGAAGAGACTGACCGCGCGGTGGTGACGATCGAACAGCGCCCCGAGCGCGGCCGACTCGCCGAGCGCGCAGGCGGCGACGAGCGCCTCGTCCGACATCTCTTCGGTCGAGCCCTCGAGCCTGCGGAACGGGAGGAGCTTCGCCATCAGAACCCTCCGAGCTCCAGGGCCAGCACCAGCCATCCGATCAGGTGGGGCTCGGCCGCGAGCGGGATGTCGTTGGGGCCGTCTTCCGTCAGACCTTCGAACACCCGCTGTTGCGCGAAGGGTGAGTAGTCTATCTCCACGTCTAGGCGCAGCGCCCAGCTCGCCGAGAGCGGGAGGCGAGCGCCGAGCTGCGCGCGAACGCGGAGCCCTCCGGTATCGTCGGTGATCCGGTGGCCGTCGAAGGTGCGCTCGAGATAGGAGAGGCCGAGCCCCAGGCCTGCACCCAGCACGAACGTGAACGGTCCGACACGATCGATCGAGACATCGGCGAACGCAGTGAGGTCGAAGATCTGTCGGTCCGTCTCGAGGTCCTTCGAGTCTCCCCCTGCCCCGCGGTCGAAGCCGTAGCGAAAGCGTCCGCCGACGCAGACCAGGGACACGCGGACGCAGCCGCTCAGATCGAGCCCTCCCCAGATCGAGCCGTCGTTTGCCACCCCGGCGGCCGAGCCCAGACCGAGCGCGAACGATCTGCCCTCGGCGGGCTTGCTCGCGAGCTCGGCGCTCGACGCGCGGTCCGGCGCCTCAGGCACGAACGGTCTCTTCGGCGGGAGCGCGCCGGCGAGGAGGGGCTCGGTCAGATCGCGTCGCACCCATGACTCCACGATCGTCGCAGCCTGCGCCTCATCCTCGGCGATCCGCCGCCCGCCCGGGCGATCGACCCGAATCCCTCGGCCGATCACGGCCAAGTGGATCCTCAGCGGCTCACAGCCGTTCGGCGGATCGTTCGGCGCCCCCACCGTGACCCCGCGCGCCTCCAGCAACCGCTCGACGGAGCGCACCACCGTCCGATCTCCGTCGAGGGTCGCCTCGGAGGGGCAGGTCTCCGCGGCGACGAGCACGACGAACAGCCCGCCGAGCACAAGCGCGCCGATCATCGCCGCTCCACGCTCGTACGATGGCCCACCCGCATGAGTGCCGGCAGCTGGGCGAAACCTTCCCGCCCGCCTCCACTCAAGGTGGGGTGAAGTCGGTCAGCTCGGTCCGGGTCTGGCCCTCGACGTCGACCTCGAGCGTCACGCCGAGCCCTGCGCAATAGTACTTCTCCTCGTCGAGGCCGGGATCGAGCGGCGTGAAGTCGTGGGTCTTCACGCACCCGGTGAAGCGACCGAAGGGCACCGTGACCGTCTCGTTGACGCTGACGATCTCGGCCATGTCCTCGGCGTGGCACGCGAGGTACTCCTGGCGGTAGGCGGGCCCCGGCGCCGGTTGGGCCGGCATGATGATCCCGGGCTTCGCGCCGTCGACGCCGGCGGTCCAGCTCCCCTCGTTCGTCACCGGCGTGCCGTTCTCGTACTCGGCGGTGTCCTCCCCGAAGTACCACACGGTCCCGTCCACATCCTGGGCGTACCAGTCCGTGGTGTCTTCGGTGATCTCGCCGCTGACCATCACGGTGTCCCGCACGGCGACAGTGTCGACCCCGGCGATCGGCAGGGTCTCGTCGGTCACGGTGATCTCGATGGTCTCTCCGCCGCCCTCGAACGTCATCCTGCTTCCAGGCGTCACCGGGAAGAACGGGTTGTCGATCACCGTCGTGAAGCGACCCGGATCGATCGGCGGATCGTACGTCGTATCGACCGTGCACGGCGCTTCCGCCTTCGCCCCACAACCCGACAACATCAGGATGACCGCCACTCGAAGTCTGCGCATGGTTGGCACCTCCACCCTGAGTGCCCGGGCCCGATCCGCGCCTTCCCTCGGCCGCGAGAAAAAAAGAGGGAAGGAGACGGAAGCGCCGCGGCACTCAGGGGCCAGATGAAACGAGCCACCTTCATTCCGCTCACACTCTCCCTGCTCTTCGCCGCAGCGCTCCCGGCCTGCGGTCGAGGGCCGATGACCGCGTCGCATCTGGCTGCGCTCGACACGGCGGGCATGATCCCGTTGACCCAGGCGATCGCGGCCGCCGAGGAGGCGCTGGCGGGCGGCTACGTCGCCGGAGCGGCGCTCGACATGGAGGATCCCGATGACAACGAGAAGGAGCCGCTCCAGTACGAGGTGGTCGTTTACACCGCCGAAACAAATCAGGTCTGGCACGTCGGCGTGAACGCGACGACCGGCGAGATCATCGAGAAGGAGGTCGAGAGCGGACCGGGAGCGCAGGGCGAGTGACGCTCGACTCCCCGCCCTTTGACGATCCTCGGGCTTGATCGGACAATCCCAGCATGCGGCTCGGACTCGCCGGGCTGTGGTGGCTCGTGGTGTGCGGGTGCCACGGCGACCCGCCGCCCGGGCTCTGCCCGACCGATTTGGTGGACCCTTACTCCTGGACGCTCGTCGACGAGGTCGACGCGGACGCTGGCATCGCGGCGGACGGGGGCGAAGCCGACCGTGGCCCTTGTGGGCCGCAGGACCTCACGACGGAGCCGATCGACGTCGAGGGTAAGCAGTCCCTCAGCGTGGTGACCTATTCGTGCTCTCGAGCCACCGTCCAGCAGCCGCTCGGCGCGCCGCTGGCTGCGGGCGACATGCTCGAGGTTCGGATCGTTCACTTCAACCTCGAAGACTACCCGCTGACCGAGGGGCATCTCGATCTCGAGCTCGACGGGCGAAGCGTGTGGAACAAGACCGTGCCCATTCCGAGCGACTACGCGTTGATCGACGAGTCGTTCTCACTCGGGTTCGCGGTCGACCAGGGCGCCCTGGTCCGCTGGAGCGTCGCCAACCACGGACCTAACTCCTGGAACTTCGTCGATCTGCGCGTCCCCCGCCCGTGTCCCTGAGGCGCCGGCCGACCGGCCGACAGCGCGCGCGCCTCAACCGCGTTCGCAGCCGGTGAAGCCGGGTCGATCGGCTGCCACGGCCTGCGCGCCAGCGGTCGGTCGGGAGTCAACCGTCCTTTGTCAGCCTCAAGAGAGTAGAGTCGGCGGGCTTGGATCCCGCCTTCGAAAAGCTGCTCCGCCTGGTCGATCTCGAGGCCCGGGCTCAATCGGAGCGGACCCGGGCCGAGCTGTCGCGCCTGACGCGTGCGGAGGCGGAGAAGAGCGGCCGCTCGCTGCTCGATCTGGTGATCGCCGACGAGCGCGCGGCGCTGGGTGGCCGCGTGCTTCTCGAGCTCAAGAAGCGGACCGAGGGCGCGGAGCTCCCGTGGACGCGGATCGGCGCAGGCGCGCCGGTGCTGGTGTCGAGCGACCAGCTGGCGGAGCCGCTCCGAGGCGTGGTCGCCAGTCGGGACCGCCGTGCCATTCGGGTGGCGCTGGCCGGCCTGCCCGACGAGGGCTTCGAGGGGCCGCTCCGCGTCGACCTGTCGCGCGACGAGATCACGACGGCACGTGAGAAGCGAGCGCTCGAACGGGCGGGGAGCAGCGAGAAGGGACGCGTTCGCGAGCTGGTGGAGCTCTTCGCGGGGACGCGGGCTCCCGAGCTCGCGAACGATCCGGTGACCGGAATCGATCCCACGCTCGACGAGACGCAGCGAGCGGCGGTCGTCTTCGCGCTCTCGTCCGAGGACGTGGCGCTGATCCACGGGCCGCCCGGGACGGGGAAGACGCGGACCGTCGTCGAGGTGATCCGCGGCGCGGTGGCGCGCGGCGAGAAGATTCTGGCCTGCGCGCCGAGCAACACCGCGGTCGACAATCTGGTGGAGCGGCTCGCTGCGGCCGGCGTGTTCGTCGTGCGCCTGGGCCATCCGGCCCGCGTCCAGGCTTCACTGGTGGAGCACACGCTCGACCTCCTGGTGGAGCGTCACGAGGACGTCCGCCGCGCGCGCAAGCTGGTCAAGGAGGCGTGGGCGCTGTTGAAGCGCGCCGATCGATGGACGCGCGCCAGGCCGGCCCCCGGTGAGAAGAAGGAGCTGCGGAGCGAAGCGCGCCGCTTGATGGCAGACGCGCGAAGGCTGGAGGAGGCGGCCGCCGCGAGGATCCTGGAGCGTGCCGAGGTCCTGTGCGCGACCACCAGCGTCGACGCCGAGGTCCTGCGCGGACGCCGCTTCGATCGCGTGGTGATCGACGAGGCCTGCCAATGCACCGAACCGAGCGCCTGGATCCCGATCCTCTCGGGAGAGCGCGTGGTGCTGGCGGGCGATCACAAGCAACTCCCGCCCACGATCATCTCGCCGGAGGCCGCGGCCGAGGGGCTGGCAAAGAGCCTCTTCGAGCGGATCATCGAGGTTCACGGCGACGCGGTCAGCCGGCAGCTCTCGGTGCAATACCGGATGCATCGCACCATCATGCAGCTCTCGAACGAGGAGATGTACGCGGGGACCCTGATCGCGGACGCGAGCGTGGCCGAGCACCGGCTGGCGGATCTGGACGGTGTCCGCGAGAGCCCGCTCACCGAGACGCCGGTGACCTACTTCGACACCGCCGGCGCCGGCTGGGAGGAAGAGGTGGAGCCCGACGGCGAGAGCCGGCTGAATCGCGAGGAGGCGGCGCTGATCGCCCAGCTGGTGGAGGAGCTCCGCGAGGCGGGCCTGGCGCCCTCGGACGTCGGCGTGATCACTCCGTACGCGGCGCAGGTTCGCTTGCTCTCGGAGCTCGTCGAGCCGGAGATCGAGGTCGACACGGTCGACGGCTTCCAGGGACGCGAGAAGGAGGCGATCCTGATCTCGCTGGTCCGCTCGAACTCAGACGGCGAGATCGGGTTCCTTTCGGATCTACGACGGATGAACGTCGCGCTGACGCGCGCGCGGAGAAAGCTCATCGTGGTGGGCGACAGCAGCACGATCGCGGGGACCCCGTTCTACGCCCGCATGGTCGAGTGGTTCGAGGCCTGCGGGGGCTACCGCACCGTCTGGGAGCTCTAGCGAGACGCTCCAGGTGGACCGAGAGTCCAAAGTCGGCCTCAGGTCTCTAAGCGAGGCTGCGCCTCAAACGCTGGCGATCGGCTCCAGGACCGAGTCCGACAGGTAGCCGAGCTCGCTGCTCGTACAGGTTCTGGGAGTCATCGCCGAGTACGAACGTGCGAAGATCATGGAGCGCTGTCGACGAGGGAAGCTGCATCGTGCACGGACCGGGCTCGTGAATCCGCTCTCCGGGGCTCACCTGCGTGACGGGCCCCTGAGCGCCGGGGTGCTCGCGGTAAACGAGGAGCGACGCTTCTCCCGCACGATCGCCGCCGCGGTGCGGTGAGCTACACCCGCGAGAAGACGCTCAGGAGGGCCGCCTCGTCCTCGCGGAGATCGGCGGCGATCCCGGCGTCGGCCGGGGACATGCCCATCGCGAGGAGCGTGATGCCGAGGCAGAGCTTGTGCGGCAGATCCGAGCCGCCGTCGTACTGCGCCGGGAGAAGGCCCGGGAGCTCACCTGTCTGTCGCTGAGCGGCGGTGCGGAGGTCGGGGATGCGGTACCAGCAGGCGCCGCCGCCGTCGACGCCGGAGTCGCCGTAGAAGCCGGGCACGAGCCGCTGCGTGCCGGAGAACATCACGAACGCGTTGACGCCGCCGTCGTCGTACTGCGCGTTGAGCACGCGGGAGAAGTCGCCGTCGATCAGCACGGTTGTGTCGGCGTAGAGGCTGCGCTTCTCGAGCTCGACGAGGAACTTGAACACCCACCAGAGCTTGATCAGCATCGCCTCGTAGAGGTCGTCCACGTTGGAGACGGCGTGGAGCTCCGCGATCCGGTTGTGGGGATCGTCCTGAACGCCGCCGAGCTGGACGTTCTCGCAGGCGATCTCGCCCTCGATCGCCTGGATGATCCCGGCGAGGCCGCGCGCGATCGCCGCCGTCTCGGTGCCGAGGGCGCCCACCTCGATGGAGCCGATGTTGTAGGTGTTGGTTCCGCCCTGGGTCAGCGCGCCCACGCGATCGAGACGTCCCAGCTGGACGGCCAGCGGCTGCATGTCGATCGGGAGCGGGTTCTGGTTTTGATACGCCACGCCGGCGTCGACCTGGAGGCGTGCGAGGACCGCCGGGTCCGGGAGGAACAACCTCGCGCTCTCGCGCGTCGCGACCAGCTGCGTCGAGAGCGTCCGCGCGTACGGGGCCACCCGCTCGTCGGGGTTCAGCGATTGGAGGAGATCGGAGAGCCGGCCGATCTGTCCCGTGTCGAAGCCGGGCGCCTGGGAGACGGGCTCGAACAGCCGGGCCATGTCGTTGCCGCTCACCGCCAGGAACGCGCGGGGGCCGGTCCCGAACAGCGGAGCGCCGGCCATGTTGATCATGGGGAACTCGGTCGTGAACCGCTGGTGGCGCGCGACCTCGCTCGAGATGTCGGTGGTCCGGCCCGCGAGTGAGAGCTGGAAGCTGGGCGCGTAGGTCTGATGGATCGGCGCGCCGGTGCCGCAGCCGAGGAACGCGACGCAGCCGTCCAGCACGCGCTCGAAGGCGCCCCAATCGCCGGACTCGTCGAACGCCTCCAGGATGGGGCGCGGGATCACGAACCGTCCGCCCGACACCGTGACGACCTCGTCGAGCGGCAGGTTAGGCGACCAGAGCGCGAGGCTGCCCTTGTTGGCGGCGTCGAGGTAGCTCGGCGGACAGATCGACGTGAACATCCAACCGAGGCCGCCGTTGCTGAAGTTGAGGTGGATGAAGCGGCGCCCCATGGGGAGGCCGTCGGCGGTCTGGGCGGAGAGCCGTCGGATCAGGCCGTCCGCGGAGACGGAGGAGATCACGCCCGCGGCGGTCGCCTGTCCGATCAGCTTCAGAAACCTTCTGCGATCGACCGGGTTCATGCTCACTCCACCAGCGCGCTCGTCGAGCACATCAAGGCCGACAGCGCCGTCGCGAAGGTGGCGCCCTGCCCCAGCGCGCCGTTGACCGCCTCGAGCTCGGGCGCGTCGAGCCGGCGCCCGTACGCCAGCAGCCCGAGCTCCGGCTTGAACGCGGTGATCTGGTTGCCGCTCCGCTCGACCAGACGATCCACCAGCGCCGCGCGGTCCGCCGGGACGCCGGCGGCGATCGACTGCGCCAGCCGCGACGCGAGATACGTCGAGATCCGGCAGGCCTGCTTCACCGCTCCGGCCGTCAGATGGAACGAGTGCTGCCCGCGAAACGCGGCGATCGTGGTGGCCTCCACACCGAAGTCGTCCATCGGCTCTCCCAGCACGTCGTGGAAGGTCACGTACTGGGAGGCGCCGCTCGCGTCGGCCAGCGGCTCGAGGACGCGATCGGGATGTCCGTAGCCGATCCCGAGCTGTTCGGCCGGGACGTGCGCGTAGCTGCCGGGGTTGGACTCGGCCACCCCGAACACGCGGTAGATCTGCATCCACTTCGCCAGGTACCCGTACCAGGAGATGCGGCGGGCCGAGACCAGCGCCTCGCACCCGTACTGGCCGTTCGGGGACTCGGGGCAAGGATCGGCGGTGAGCGCCTGCCCACCCGGACCGATCAGCCCCCCGTGAGCTTCGGCGAACACCGGGTCGGCGAACGGATCGGGCGCCTCGCGCTTGCACCCGAGGCAGACGAGAAACGCGATGACGAGGAGGCGCTTCACTTCGTCTCCTAGCGGTGCGTGAAGTCGCGGTTCTTGAACGCGATCTTCAGCATGCGGAGGACGGTCATGTCCTCCGTGGTTCCATAGGCGGCTTCGTAGGCGGCGAGCAGCTCGTCGACCTTGTAGGCAGGCACCACGTGCTCGGGGCTGGCGGCGTTCCCGCGCCCCATCGCGAAGTTGTAGACCTGGGCAGCGGTGCAGCGGATGAAGTCGGGATCGTCGATGAACGCCTCGGTCCAGGCCTCGAACGAGTCGAGCACCCGATCCTTGTAGTAGTACTTCGTCGGATCGACCTCCGCGGTCACGATGTCGCCGGGGCCGCTGACGCGCTCGTTCGTCGGCCGCACCGCAACGTACTGATCGCGGAGAACGCCGCTGCCGTCGTCGAAGCGCCAGAACGCCAGCGCCATCAGGTTGAGGTTGGAGTTCGCGTGGCACGAGGCGCAGTACGGACGCGTATCGGTCTTGTTCCAGGGCGACACCACGCGGGCGCGGGAGGCGGCGTCATCGGCGCCGTTCACCAGCGAGTTGGTGAAGAGGGGGAAGTCGTGGCAGTGGAAGCTCTTGAAGAGCGAGCGGACCGTGTGGAACTTGTAGTGGCCGTACTGGACGCGCTGGAAGGCCCGGCTGCCGATGATCCCGCCCGGGACGGCCGGGCCGCTCGGATTGGCCTCGTCGACGCCGGCGTTTTGCCGGCAGACCTGGCGGGTCATGATCGGGACGTCGTAGCCCGAGAAGGGGACGTGCAAGCAGGCCTTGGTCTCCCCGCCGGCGAACGTGGTGCGGAACGCGTCCTTGATCGGTCGGTCGTCGAGGATGTTCTGGAGCAGGGCGTCGACCGCGCCGTAGTTGTCCTGGTTGGCGACGGTCGGGTTGTCGCGCGCCGACAGCACGCCCTGAAACCCGACCCACTGGAGGGCCAGCCGCGAGAGCGCCGCCGGGTAGACGTAGAAGAAGCCGCGGTTGGCGCTGCGATCGAAGTCGAGCTCGGTGAGCGAGAGCTGCGCGGCGCCGGGGAGGACGTCGTCGTTGAAGAAGACGCTCTCGCGGACGCCCGGCCGGAGGGTTCCGAGAGCGCCGGGCGACTCGATCGGCGTGGCCTCGGGCGTCAGGTAGAGGTCGACGTCGCGCTCGTACAGCCTGCGCTGCGCCTCTTCGTCGCTCGCCTGATCGATCTCGAGCAGCTCTGCGAGATCGGCCGGAACCTGGGCGACGCGCAGCGCCATCGAGTCGAGCGCGAGCGTGTAGCGCGCGGTCCGGCCCGCGAGCAGCGGTCCCACCTCCGGCAGCGGCGGCGGGGGGTCGTGGCCCTTCTCCAGCTCGATCCACGCGAGCAACCGATCGAGCTCCTCGTCGTCGAACTGCTGCACGCCGACCTCCGGCATGTGCAGGACAGCCTGCGAGTAGAGCTTGCTCGCCAGCGGGTCGTCCGGCGTGATGACCGTGAGGGCGGCGGCGTAGGCCGAGGCGAGATCATCCTGCGAGTGGGCGGGACGGCCCGGCCCCGCCCCGGAGTGGCAGGCCGCGCAGCGCTGCCGCCCGGACGGCACCGGGTTCAGCGACCGGCGCCAGACCTGATAAAAGGCGGCCAGGCGGGGATCGTCGATCGTGGGGTCGTCCGGGCTCGGTCCCCGGCCCAGCACGTGGTGCTCCTGACCGGAGGGCACGCACGCGGCGAGCAGGAGAGCCACTGGGAGCGCGCGCCGCACCGTGCCGACGACCGTAAGCGCTCCGTGCAGGCCTTACAATGCGCCGGCGCACCGACCGGCAGTCTTCGTCGCGTCCGTGAGCCGGAGCACGGCCCGCTCTGCCCGCCCGTAAACTTACGGTAAGGCCTGTTCCGCACGCCACCCCGTAGCCTCGAGTCATGGTCGAAGCGCTTCGGGGCACGACTCGCACGGATCCTACGCAGAGCGACGGACAGGGGATCTCGGTGGGCGTGCAGGGCACCGACGGAAAGCTGCGACAAGAGACCGTCACCCCCGACCAGCCCCTCGAGGTGAACGGGGTTCGAGTCTCCGTCGACGATCGGGGACAGGTGACGGTGCACGGAACGGATTGAGACGAATCGTATTCGATCACGGACGGCGCCGAGGTGGGCGTCCCGGGCAGCACCGTCGTCGGCATCGAGGGCGACGGCGACCCGATCTACCTCTCCATCCCGAAGAGCCAGGCGAGCGGGGTCCGCGTCGAGGGCGCCGGAGGCAAGGACGACTACTGGGCGCCGATCGACGACGCGTACGCACGCGTCTCGATCCAGGACACTCAGGGGAGCAACTGGATCACGAACATCGGGCGCAACGTGCGCGGCCAGGTCTCGGTCGCGGACAACGACGTCGCCGCGCTCCAGCACGACAAGGGCGGCCTCGATCTCGTCCCTGCAGGCCAGAGCGGCCCGAACCCGGCGCTGACCGCGACGGGGAGCTTCCTCGACGCCTTCAAGAGCTGGCTGGCGGGGTTGTTCAGCTAGCGTCGCTTCACTCCTTGCGGCCCCGAGCCCGCGGTTTCATCGATGCATTCCGTATGCTGTGAGGGCACGGTTCGCGCGGGTGATCCGGGAGGTCGCGCTTCCATGTTTTTGGTAGCGTCCCCCCATGCGTGCTCGACACCTTGGAGGTCTTTGCGGGTCGATCGGCGCCCTGCTCCTGCTGGTGGGAGCGGCGCCGCCCAGCTCTCCGGCGCAGGCCAAGGCCCAGCTCGAGGCGGCCGAGTCGGCGCTCGCCGCCGCGGCCGGCCGCCTGCAGCAGCAACCACCCCCGGAGGCCGACCTGACGGCGGCCGAGGCCGCGCTCGCGACGCTCAAGCGCGCGCTCGATGAGGGCAGCCGGTTCGAGCCGAAGGATCTGGAGTACGCGAAGGCGGCGCTGGCCGCGCGCAAGGACCACCGGGCGAAGAGCGAATACGTACAACAGCGGCGGCTCGAGGCCAGTGTCGAGCTCGGCCTGCAGTCGATCGATCGGGCGCTGAGCGCCCTGAAGACCGCGGTGGACCGGACCGAGCACGACCCGACGCCGGACGCGTTCATCCGGGCGCGCGCCGCCGCGCTGGAGGTGAAGAAGGCGCTCGAGAGCGGTCGGACGCTGGCCGCGCAGAACGCGAAGTACGCCGCGCAGGTGAAGACCGCGGAGGCCGAGCTCGCGAAGCAGGCGCGAACGATCGACGAGCGCGAGCTGCGGATCAAGGTGGCGCAGCAGAGCGCCGCGCTCGAGCAGGCGAAGAACGCGCTCGACCACGCGCTCGATCAGCTCCAGGGAAAGGACATCGAGGACGCGCGCTATCAGCAGGCGGAGTCGGCCGCAGCCAGCCTCCGAGATCTGCTGGCGTCGGGGAAGCCGCTGGAGGCCTCGGACAAGACGTATCGCGCGCAGGCCGCGAAGCTCGGTGCGTTCGTCCGGGACGCCAAGAAGCGGATCGACGCCGAGTGGAGCGCCGCGGGGCTCGCCCGCCTGAAGGCGGAGATCGAGCCGGCGCGCGCCGAGCTTGCGCAGGCCGCCCGCGCCATGAAGGGCAAGCAGCCGACCGAGGATCAGCGCGCGCTGGCGCGGAACGCCGCGATCATCGTGGAGAAGCTGCTGGAGCGTTTTCGGCCGCTCGCCTCGAAGAGCCCGGCCTTTGCGAAGTACGTCAGCGAGGTCGAGGCGGCGCTGGTCGCGGTGCAGGTCGAGCTGCAGCGGCGCGGCGTGGAGGAGGCGCGCGCCGCCGTGGAGAAGTCACTCGCGACCCTCAGAGGCCCGAACCCCTCGGACGTGCACTTCGAGGAGGCGAACGCGTCGATGGCCGCGTTCGAGAAGACGATCGACTCCGCGGTCAAGAAGGACGCCGAGTTCTCCCGGTGGCTCCAGGACCAGAAGGGATGGCTCGAGCGATCCCGCCGTGACGTCGGTGAACGAAGGACCGCGGTCGAGGTGCACCGGCAGAAGGAGGAGGTGCGCGCGGCGCGGGACGCGGTGGCCTCCGCCATGCGGCGGATCCAGGGACGCCGGCCCAAGGACGAGGAGTTCGACGAGGCAAAGAACGCGCTGGCGGTGCTCGACCAGACCATCGCGAAGTCCAAGGCGGTGGCGCACAAGGACGCCGCCTTCGGCAAGTATCTGGCGGAGGCGAAGGACGCGCTGAAGCGTGCTCGGTCCGACGCCGAGAAGCGCCGGCTGGACGTCACGATCGATCTCCAGCGGGAGCGGGTGAGCGACGCGCTGGCGGCGGTGAACCACAGCCTCGCTCGCTTGCCGGGCCTCGACGAGGTGAAGGCGGGCGAGACCGCGGTGAACGCGCTCGATGAGGCGCTCACCGCCGGCAAGGAGCTCATGTCGAAGGATCGGGCGTACGGACGCTACGCGAGGGACGCGGCGGCGGCGGGCGAGAGAGCCCGGACCCGGCTGGCCACCCGGCGGGACGAGATCGCGATTGACGCACAGAGATCGGCCGTCGAGCGCGAGCTGACCGGGCTGAGCAACGCGGTGGCGGCGCTCGACACCGTCGCCAGCCCGGCGGCGTTCGAGGGGGCGTCCAAGTCGCTGGCGGCGACGAAGAGCGCGCTCGACGCGGGCGCGGAGCTGGAGAAGCGGCTCCCGCAGTACCGGAAGTGGGCAGAGCAGGCGAGGAAGAGCGTGGATGCCCACCAGAAGCGGATCGACAAGCGCGCCCTCGAGGTCGCGGTCGGTGAGGGCACGACCGAGGTCGATCAGCGGGTTGCCGAGGCGAAGGCCGCGCTCGACCGAGCGAAGCAGCCGTCGGCGACCGCTGCAGAGATCACGAAGGCCACCGCGGCCGCCCAGGCGGCGCGGACAGCGCTCGACAGTCGCGCGTCCCTCGAAAAGCGCGACAAGACCTACCACGCGCACGCGACGAAGCAGCGCGGAGAGCTCGACCGGCTCGAGGGGGAGATTGAGATGGCCGAGCACCTGATCGCGTTTCGACAGGGGCCGCTCACGGAGATGACGGCCGGGGTCGAAGCTGCCAAGGCCGCAGCTACCGCCGGCGATCTGGAGACGAAGAAGAGCCAGTACGAGAGGGCGGTCGAGCGCTTCGAGGCTTGCCGGCGAGACAGCGCGACCATGCTGGGAGACCACCCGCGGATCGCCTCGTCGGTGGTGCGGGTCGAGGAGGAGAGCGCGCAGGCGAAGGAGCTGATCACGATGTGCGCCGACCGGGCGCAGTCGGCGAAGGCCGAGCTCGACGCCGTCAACGCGGTCTTTGCTGTCGAGAACGGCCCGGTGAAGTCGCTCCAGGACGGCCAGGCGCGCGCGGCCGAGGCGACCAAGGCGACGGGCGACGACCAGCGACGCCTTCGAGAGGAAGCGCTGGCGAAGCTCGAGACCTGCCTGTCCGCCGGTCGGATCCTCCAGTATGAGCACCCCGAGCTGAAGGAGCGGAAGTTCGACGTCGGCGGGAAGAAGTTGACGCTGCCGGCGGTGATCGACGCGTGCCAGCAGCGGGTGAAGCAGCTCCGAGCGCTGGTCGACTCGAAGAAGAGCTGAGCCCCGGGATCACGTCGTCAGGGACCGATCATCTCCTTGCCCATGTACGGGACCAGCGCTTTGGGCAGCCGCACGGAGCCGTCAGGCTGCTGCCCGTGCTCGATGATCGCGGCCCAGATCCGCGGCGTGGCGATGCCCGAGCCGTTGAGCGCCTGGAGAAACTCCGGTTTCGCGCCTGCGTCGCGGCGGAAGCGCGTGTTTCCGCGACGAGTCTGGAAGTCGGTGAACACGCCGACCGACGAGACCTCGAGCCACCGATCGACGCCCGGCGAGTACACCTCGAGGTCGTAGATCCGCGAGGACGAGAAGGTCAGGTCACCGGCGCAGAGAGCGACGACGCGGTACGGGAGCTCCAGCACGCGGAGCGTCTTCTCGGCGTCGCCCAGCAGATCCTGGAACTCCGCGTCCACCTGTTCGGGCGCACAGAGGCGGACCAGCTCGACCTTGTGGAACTCGTGCAAGCGCTGGAGCCCGCGCGTGTCCTTGCCCGCGGACCCGGCCTCGCGCCGGAAGCAGACCGTGTACGCCATGTATCGCTTGGGGAGCTCGTCGAAGGCGAGGATCTCGCCGCGGTGCATCGACGTCAGCGGAACCTCGCCGGTCGGGATCACCCAGAGCTCGTCCGCGGCCAGCTTGTAGGCGTCGTCTGCGAACTTGGGCAGGTGGCCGGTGCTCGTGAACGTCTCGGTGGTGACGAAGTGCGGCGGCAAGATCTCCTCGTGCTTGGCGCCGTGGAGATCGAGGCCGAACTGAACGAGCGCGCGAAGCAGGCGTGCCCCATCGTTCTTGAGCAGCGCGAACATCGAGCCGCTCAGCTTGGCCGCGCGCTCGGCATCGTAGATCCCGAGCCGGGTCCCGATGTCCCAGTGCGTGTTCCAGGTCTTTCCCTTGAACCGCTCGGGGTCGTATCCCTCGCTGCGGAGGACGACGTTGTCCTGATCCCCCTTGCCCTCGGGGCAACGATCGTCGGGCAGGTTCGGGATCCGGAGGAGGAGATCGTCGACCTCCACCTCGAGGCGTCCGAGCTTCTCCTCCTCCTCCGCGAGCTGCTGCTTCAGCTTCGCGACCTCCGCCTTCATCGCGTCCGCCTCGGCCTTCTTGCCCTGCTTGAAGAGGCCGCCGATCTCCGACGAGCGCTTGTTCAGATCGGCCCGCAGGTTGTCGACGCGCGTGGTCGTGCTCTTCCGCTCCTTGAGCATCGTACCGGCGCGCTCGACGGTCTCCCGATCCACACCCTTGCGGGCGAGGCGACGGGCCGTGTTGTCGAAGTCGTTCAAGAAGAGGTTGCGATCCAGCATCCGGACGCCATCCAACGCAAATCACTGACCGGCGTCAACGCTGATATGAAGAAGGGATGATGCGGGAGAGCGATCACAGGTAACCCGGAGCCAGCTTCGCGCTACGCTGACGGCATGTCCGATCAACCCACCCGTCGCACCGACATCACGGGCGGCGGACCCCCCGGCGAGGGGCTCGAGCTCTCCATCACGGATACGGGCGCGTTCGAAGCGCGCTACCTGAAGAAGGAGCTGCTCGGTCGGGGCGGAATGGGCGAGGTCTTCCTCTGCGAGGATCGGTCCATCGGACGCGAGGTCGCGCTGAAGGTCATCCGGGCGCAACACCTCGGGAGCGCCGAGCACCAGGTTCGCTTCCTCCGCGAGGCGCGCGTCCAGGGTCGACTCCAGCATCCGGCGATCGTCCCCATCCACGAGCTCGGCCGGTCTCCCGAGCTGGGGCCGTACTTCATCATGAAGCGGGTCCACGGTCAGACGTTGCGCCAGGTGTTGAACACCCTCCGCGACGGCGCGGCGCCGGAGTACACGCGGGCCAAGCTGCTGGCGGCCTTCCGCCAGCTCTGCCTCGCCATCGACTACGCGCATTCGCACGGCGTGGTGCACCGCGATCTCAAACCGTCCAACGTGATGCTCGGCGACTTCGGAGAGGTCCACGTGCTCGACTGGGGGCTGGCGAAGTGGCTCGACCGCGACGGCCTCGCGCCCGATCTCGACGCGACGCTCGGCGGCGCGGTCATGGGCACGCCCGGATACATGGCGCCCGAGCAACGCGCCAGCGACGCGATCGACGAGCGCACCGACATCTACGCGCTCGGCGCCATCCTGTACGAGATCCTCACGCTGCGTCCGCTGGCGCCGCGGGCCTCGGATCGCGAGGAGCAGCCGACCGCCCCCATGGCGGCCTCCACCGACGTGACGGTCGTCCGCGACCCGACCCTCGCGCCCGAGCTTCAGGCGATCTGCGCGAAGGCGACGCGCACCGAGGCCGCGCTGCGCCACCGATCCGTGCACGAGCTCCTCGAGGAGCTCGATCGCTACCTCGAAGGGGATCGGGACCTCGAGCTCCGGCGCTCCCTCGCCCGCGTGCAGGCGGCGTCCGCGACCGCGCTCGTCGATCGCGTGCTGGCGAACGCTCCCGAGGCCACCGACCGGGACCGCGCCGAGGCGATGCGCGAGGTCAGCCGCGCGCTGGCCCTCGATCCCGATCATCTGCCGGCGCGTCATGCGCTGGTGCGTCTCCTGGTCAATCCGCCGGCGCGCCTCCCCGAGGCGGTGGGCAAGCGCATCCGAGAGTCCTGGCTCGGGCTCCTGCAGTCGGGCGCGCGGGCGGGCGTCGTCATCCAAGTATTGCTCGCCGCCCTCTTCCTCCCGCTGGTGTTGATGATGGGCGTTCGAGACTGGGTGGCCGCCCTCGCCTTCCTGGGCTTCCACGTGCTCCTCACCGCCGGCGCCGCTCTCGACGGGTGGGTGGCGGTGTCGACCAAGCCCTACACTCGCCCGCTGCACCTGTTCGTCGCGTTCCTGGCGGCCACCGCGGCGAGCCGGTTGTTCGGGCCGTTGGTCTTCGCTCCCAGCCTGGCGGCCGGTTTCCTCAGCGCGTTGATGTTTCACGCCCGCAAGAACGAGGTCCCGGCGATGGTCGCGCTCACGGTCCTCGGCATCATCGCGCCGGTCGGCCTCGAGTACGCCGGGATCCTCCCCCGCTCGTACGCGTTCACCGGCGACGCAATGCTCATCCACGCGCAGATGGCCGGTCTCCGCGAGGTCCCGTCGATGCTGTTCCTCGTCATCGCTACCATCGCCGCCGTGCTCATCCCGGCCATCAACCTGTGGCGCGTTCGCGGCGAGCTCGATCGCGCACAGGCCGAGCTCGCGGTGCGCGCCTGGCACCTGGAGACGCTGATGGAGGGTTGACGGGATCCGCTCACCAGAAGTGGAGCAGCGCCCACACCCCGATCGACACCGGCCACAGATAGTACGCGAACTTGTGGAGGCCGCCGCGCTTCACCAGCGCCACCAGCATGATCAGCGCTCCATAGCCCACGACCAGCGCGGTGGCGAAGCCGATGGCGAGGGGGAGAAACGACCCGCCCTCGAGCTTCACGCCGTCCTTCAGGGTGAGCACCACCGCGCCCGCGATCGCAGGGATGAAGAGCATGAAGGAGAAGCGCGCGGCTTGCTCGCGCCGCATCCCCAGGAGGAGCGCCACCGCGATGGTAGATCCGGAGCGTGAGATGCCGGGCGTGATCGCGATGCCCTGGGCGATCCCGATCAAGAGCGCGGTGGTCGGTGTCAAGGCGGCTTGCACCTTCTCGGCGCGCTCGGCGAACAGCTTGGTCGAGAAGAGGAGACAGCCCGTCACGAACAGCGCGACGCAGACCGCGCTGGCGCTCTGGAAGAGGCGCTCGAACTCGTGCTTGAGCGCAACGCCCATGATCCCCGTGGGGATGGTGGCGACCACGACCATCGCGGCGAGCCACCGGTGCTCGTCACCGCGGAGCCAGGCGAGGACACCACCCGCGTACCCGAACGGCGACGCTCCGAAGATCGCCGCGAGGATCTTCTGGAGGTCCCTCCGGTAGAACCACAGGACCGGGAGCAGCGTACCCAGATGGAGCACCAGATCGAAGACGACGGCTTGCTCGAGGAACGTGAAGCGATCGCCGAGCCACTGCTGGAAGAGCACGAGGTGTCCCGAACTGGAGACCGGGAGGAACTCCGTCAGGCCCTGAATCGCGCCGAGGATCAACGCTTGAAGCCAGGCAGGCACGGCGGCGGATGTTACTCGGTACAGGCGATCGGCTCGACCTTGCAGACGCTGTCTTCACACGTGTGCCCGGGGAAGCACTCGGCCGTGCCGGTGCATGCCTCCTCCGGAAACACGGAGGCCGCGCACCTTCCGCCGGCGCAGTGGGACAGGTAACAGCCGCCGGGGTCGCAGGGAGCGCCGGCGATCGGTCGCGGGTGACAGGCCATGATCCCGACCGAGCTGGTGCAGGCCAGCCCCTCGGCACACGGGCGCGTATCTTCGCGGCACGGCTCTTCACCCGCGAGCCCGGCCACGCACTTGCCGCCGAAGCAGAACAGATCGCCGCGGCAATCGGCCGCATCGACGCACACGTCTCCATCCTCACCGGCCGAGCAGCGGTTCGCGATGCAGCGCGCGCCGACCAGACACTCGAAGGAAGAGTTACAGCCCTGGCCGCGGCCCTTCACGCTCACGCAGGTCATCTGAGCCGGGTTCGATCCGTCGCAGGAGCCGCCGTCTCGGCACGGGTTGTTGTCGAGGGTCAGCTCACAGGTACCGTTCAGGTCGACGCGGGCGTGGCAGCGCATGGCGGTGACCGAGCAGAACAGATCTTGCGCGCACGGCTGTCCGATCCCGCAGGTCTCGTTGTTCTGGCGATAGGCGCGGCAGCGTCCGGGACAGCCGTTCTCGGCGACGCAGTGGAAGCCGTCGGCACAGGCCAGACCGATCGCACACGGGGCACCGTCCTCCCCCCCGCCGCTGACCATGCCGCGGCACGCGTCGATCTCGAGGAGATCGTGCTGGAGCCCCACGCTGCAGTCGAGCCCTCCGACCTCGTCGCGACAGTCGCGGGCTGCCAGCTCGAAGTACGTCAGCGCGCCGTCGTCGACCGCGGCCTCGAGCGCGGCCGCGATCGGCGCGCACAGCACCTGCTCCTGGCGCAGCTGGCAGAGCTGCGGATCGAAGGGCGGCTCCAGCGCGCCGCACTCGTTCAAGCGGTTGCAGTCGGCGCGCGCCACCTCGGCGCAGAGCGTGTCGAGCGGGATCGGGACCTCGACGCGAGGCGGGGGCTCCTTCTTCGAGCAGGCGCCGGCGAGGAGCAGCAGGGGCACGAGTCGGCGCATGCGGATCAACTCCGGCGCCGGACCTCGAGCATCAGGCCTTCGACGTGCACCACCTCGATGTCCTCGTTCGCGCCGATGGACTCGCTCGACTTGGCCTGCCAGTACTCGCCGCCGACGAACACCTGACCGCCCGAGGGCCCGACGGGCTTCAGCACCTTGCCGCGTGCGCCCACCAGCCCCTCGCTGCCGGTGATCGGCTTGGTGTGGCGGGACCGCACCGCAAAGTAGGAGAGCAGGAACGTGAAGGTCACGGACGTGATCACCACCGGCAGCACGTCGATCCAGGTGAGGCGGACCATCGGATCGATCGCGAAGTCCGGATCGCCGACGTCGATGACGAGCGTCAACCCGATCGCGAGCACCAGGCTCCCCAGCACGGCGAGAGCGCCGTGGGTGGGGGTGAAGAACTCGGTGATGATGAGGCCGATCCCCGCCAGGATCAGGATGACGGCGCCGGTGTCGATCGGCAGCTGCTCGAGAGAGATCGCCGCGATCAGGATGCAGAGCACTCCGATCGCGCCGGGGATCCAGGTGCCCGGTGCCTTGACCTCGATGATGATCCCCATGATGCCGATCAGCGCGAGGATCATCGCGATGGTCGGGTTGGCGAGGAAGTTCAACAGCCAGCTGCGCAGCGACGGCGTGTACTCGACGACCGGCGCACCCTTGGTGCGGAGCTCGACCTTGGTGCCGTGAACCATCAGCTGGTAGCCGTCCAGCTGATCGAGGAGGTCGCTCCGGTCCCGTGCGATCAGATCGATCACACCGAGCTCGAGCGCCTTGTCGGAGGTCGCCGAGACCGACTCGAGCACCGCGTCCTTTGCCCAGGCCTCGTTCCGGTTGCGCTCCCGGGCGATCCCTTCGACGAAGGCGACCAGGTCGTTCTCGACCTTCTGCGCCATGTGCTTGCCGCCCTCTTCGGGATCACCGCCGGAGCCGGTCACCGGGTGGGCCGCGCCGATCCGCGTGGCGGGGGCCATCGCGGCGACGTTGGCCGCCAGCGTGATGAACGTGCCGGCGCTGGCGGCGTGGGCCCCGCTCGGTGTCACGTACACGATGATCGGGATCTTCGAGCCGAGCATCGCCTTCACCATGTCCTCGGTGGTGCTGACCAGGCCTCCGGGTGTGTCGAGCTCGATGAGGATCGCCTGCCGCTTCTCGGCCTCGGCGCGGGCGATGGCGTCGATCGTGAACTCGCCCATGCCAGGGTTCACGATGCCGTCGAAGCGGATCAGCGCGATGCTGCCGGAGAGCTGCTCCGGATCGCCCTCGGGGAGCGCCACCTTGGCGGGCCTGGGGTAGCTCTTCGGCGCCGCGTCGTCCGGCTTCGCGTCCTCGTCGGGCTTCTTGTCGTCGTGCTGCTCGAACTTCTGGGGCTCGAGAAACGGCAGCTGCGCGAAGGCGCTGCGCGCGACCAGGAGCGAAGCCACGATGAGGAGTGTGTGTGCGGTCCGCATGATTAGCCTCGCTTCGGGATCGGCCATCCCATGAAACGCAGGACCTCCTGGATGTCCTGCCAGGTGGCGCGCTTGTCGGCCGGGTTCCGGAGCAAGTACGCAGGATGGAACGTCGGCATCACCGGAGTCCCATTATAGTCCTGCCACTTGCCGCGTAATCTCATCATGCCGGTCGTGGTCGAAAGCAGCGTTTGCGCCGCGAACCTGCCGAGTGTGACGATCACCTTGGGGTTCACCAGGCGGATCTGCGCCTCCAGGAAGGGGCGGCAGACCTCGATCTCGTCCGGCTCCGGGTTCCGGTTCTGCGGCGGGCGGCACTTCACGCCGTTCGCGATGTAGACGTCGCCCCGGCGCATGCCCATCCCCCCCTCGATGATCTTGGTGAGGAGCTGTCCCGCCTTGCCGACGAACGGCTCGCCCTGGAGGTCCTCGTCGGCGCCCGGACCTTCGCCGACGAACATGATGTCGGCAGCCGGATTGCCCACGCCGAACACCACCTGGCGGCGCCCCAGGCCCCCGAGCTTGCAGCGCTTGCAGTCGCCGAGGACCTCGCGCACCTCGTCGAGGCTCGAGCACTTTTCGAGGAGCGACACGACCACGGGGAGCTTCTTCGGCGGGGGCGGCGCGGGCGCGTGTTGAAAGAGCGGCGGGGGCTCCTCGATCGGAGGCTCGTCGTCGAAGGGCGGCTCGGGATCGGGTTGGGGCTCCGGCTCGCCCGCGCGGGGCTCGGGCTCGGGCTCGAGCGCGCGGGGTTCGGGTTCGGGCTCGGGCGCGTCGTTTGCGGAGAGTGGAGGGAGCTCGGGCGGGACGATTCCGGTGCGCGCGGCCCATTCGAGCTCGGTGCGCAGCTGTCGGATCATGATCCCCAGATCGGCAAAGTCGCTCATCCCCTCCGACGTTGTTCCAAATGCCTCACCACCTGATCAAGGACGAACTGCGCCACCTCGTCCTTTCCGGCAGGACCGAAGGCGTTTTCGGTCTTGGCGTCGACCGCGACCACCGCGGTCTCACCCGCTCCAAACCCGCGCGACTTCCCGACCAGGTTCGCGATCACGAGATCGCACCCCTTCCGCTTCAGCTTCTCCCGTGCGTTCGGGATCAGGTCGGCCGTCTCGGCCGCGAAGCCGACACGGACCGCGCCCTTCTTGGCGCGCCTCGCCAGCGCGGTCAGCACGTCGGGATTCTCGACCAGGAGGAGCGAGGACGCCGCAGGGTCGCTCCGCTTGAGCTTCTCGCGACGTGGATCGAGCGGACGATAGTCGCTGACGGCGGCGGCCGCGATCAGGACGTCTTGATCCGCGATCCGCGCGACGGCGGCGTCGAGCATCTGCTGTGCGGTCTCCACGCGCACGACCTCGACGGCGGGCGGAGGAAGGTGCGTGGGGCCGAGGATCATCGTCACGCGGGCGCCTCGCAGCTTCGCCGCCCGCGCGATCGCGATCCCCATCGAGCCGGTGGAGCGATTCGTGAGCACCCGGACCGGATCGATCACCTCCCAGGTCGGACCGGCGGTGATCAACACGTCGACGCCGACCATGTCCTTCGGATGGAGCCGCGCAAAGGCAGCCTCGACAACCTCCTCGGGCTCGATCATCCGCCCGGCGCCGCTGCGCCCGGAGGCCAGCGGCCCCTCGACGGGCCCGACGAGCTCGACGCCGCGGGCGGCCAGGCGGGCCACGTTCTCGCGCGTGGCCGCGTTCTCCCACATCCCGGTCTCCATCGCGGGCGCAATGAGGATGGGGGCGCGCGTCGCCAGGACGGTGGCGGTGATCGGATCGTCGGCGAGCCCGCACGCGACCTTCGCGATGGTGTTCGCCGAGGCGGGCGCGATCACGACGAGATCGACCTCGTGCGCGCGCTCGACGTGCTGGATCTGGTCCGAGGCTGCGAAGAGATCGGACAGGACCGGAGTCCCAGTGATCGACTGAAACGTCAGCGGGGTGACGAATGCCTGCGCGGCACGCGTCAACGCAACTTGCACGTGCGCGCCGCGTTTGGACATGAGCCGCGCGATCTCCACGGCTTTGTAGGCGGCGATGCTCCCGGTGACACCGAGAAGGATTCGCGGGCGCTCCATCGACGACGCCTAGAATCCCCCGATGAGAACCGCCTCGTCACGTGATTCAAATCACCGGTGGCGAACAAGAACACGCCAAACTTTGGAGCTCGTGTCGACAGCCCGACCGAAGGGCGCTAGTTGTGGGGGTATCGCGTTGGTCGTGGTGGACCGGATCGCATCGCTGAGCCCCGAACACCGGCGGGGAATTGATCGGTTCCGGCGCCGAATCGTGGAGTTCGTCGCAGGCGGGCTTCTGTCCCGGGCGCAGGGCGACATCATCGTCGAGCACCTCATTCGCCTGGGTGAGCGGGGCCGCAACCCGGCCAATACCGGCAACATCGAGGACCTCTTCTGCTACACGCTCACGGACACCGGAGACCCGATCCGGGCGTTCGCCCAGGCGTTGGCCGACTCGGTGAAGGTGGTCCCAATGGAGGAGGACGCCAAGCTGCGCCCCGTGATGCGGCGGCCCGACGGCTCCCGCTGGTATCGGCGCGTCCGCGACTTCGATCATCTCAGCCCGGGCGACAAGATGCTGGTGACGCACACCATGGTCGCCTACGGCGACAAGGAGATGTGGGCGTCCGCGGCGAGCCTCATCCGCGCGTCCCATCCTTCGTACGGCGAGCGCGAGATCCATCGCGAAGTGGCACGCATGGCCGTGCAGTCGCAGCACCTCCCGAGCTCGACGTTCGTGCTGGCGCGGGCCCGCGGTCTCACCATCGACTGCGAGGAGCTCTACCGCGAGGCCGAGTACACCGCCGCGCAGGTCGCGGACGCACAGGCCTTCTACGACGTCTGCGCCGAGTTCGACCCGGAGTGGGCCGAGAAGCACTTCCTGTTCGGCAACATCCCCGACTCGAACGAATGGTTCCACTGGCGGAGCCGCTACCTGGATCTGCGCGCCCGCCTGCCGGCCGAGCTCATCTATCAGCTCTCGAGCGACACGCTGACGAACTTCCTCGACGGCACGCTCGAATCCGGAAAGTGGACCGACGCCTCCGTCTTCTTCGGCGGCGTCAGCGATCCCACGCAAATTCCGGCGCACCTCGCCCGGATCGTGAACCAGTACATCGCCGAGCACGTGGCGCTGCACGATCGGCCGGCCAAGGAGCTGACGATCGCCTGCGCCGAGCCGCTCCGTCCCTGGGGGATCGGCTTCAAGAACGATCGGGCCGTGGTGCTGGAGAAGGCGCCGGAGAAGGCGGATCGGCTGAAGGCGCAGTTCGACGCGGCCTGGGCCCAGAAGACCTTGCTCGATCGCGCGCGGAAGTAGCGCTTCGTGGTATGTGAGCGAGCGTCGTGAACGATCGCTCGCCGAACCTCTCCGCGTCCCTCGCTCACGTCATCCGCGAAGCCGAAGACATCGCGAACGCCACCAAGCAGTCCCCGAGCAGCGCTCACGTCCTGCTCGCGTTCTTCACGTCGCGCAACCAGGCAGAGCGGTTCCTGCGCGACCGTGGGATCGGCGAGGACCAGATCATCGACGTGATCGACCCGAAGAAGGCGAAGGAGCCGAAGACCGCCGTCAGGGAGATCTTCGAGCGGGCCGCGCAAGTGGCGGCCGGCTGCGGCACCATGGAGGTCAACTGTCTCCACGTGCTGGTGGCGATGACCCGCGTTCGGGAGTCGCTCGCGTTCAGGCTGCTCGAGGCGACCGGTGAGACGGTCGGCAACCTCAGAACGCGCGCGCTCAACATCCTGACCGGCGCGGTGCCGCGCTGGCTCGACACGCGGGAGCCGCAGCCGAAGGACGGCACGGTCGATGTGGCGCTGGCGAGCTCGCTGCCAAGCCGGGAGCAGGTGCGGCGCGCGAAGGAAGCAGCGCCCCGCCGCGCGGCGATGAGCTGGACGCCGCCGCTCATCACGAAGCCGAAGGCAAAAGCGAAGGCGAAGGAGCCACCGCCACCGCCACCGCCGGCCGGGGTCGAGGCCAAGCCGGCGCCTGCAGCCAAGGAGTCCGCGCCCGTGCGCGCGCCGGCTCCAGCACCGGCACCCGCTACCGCGAAGACCCGATCGCGGTGGACGCTCGATCCGGACTCCTATCCGTGGCTGACCTCGCTGGGCCGGAACCTCAGCCTGGAGGCGGCCTCCGGCGCGCTCGATCGACTGGTCGGGCGCGAGCACGAGGTCGAGACGCTGATCGACATCCTGGGGAAGCGACGGGCGAACAACCCCGTGCTGATCGGCGAGCCGGGCGTCGGCAAGACCGCGGTGGTCGAAGGCCTGGCGCAGCGGCTGGCCAAGAATCCCCCGACCGAGCGGCTGAGCGAGAAGATCGTGATCGGGCTGGACGTGGGCGCCCTCCTGGTCGGCACGCACCTGCGCGGATCGTTCTCGGAGAAGCTGCAGGGGATCAAGGAGGAGGTGAAGCAGTCCGACGGCCGCGTCATCGTCTTCTTCGACGAGCTCCACACGCTGGTGGGCGCCGGCTCGACCGGCGACGGTCCGCTCGACGCCGCCGACGAGCTGAAGTCCGCGCTGGCCCGTGGCGACTTCCCGTGCATCGGCGCTACCACCTGCGACGAGTATGTGCGGCACATCGAGCAGAACGCGGCGCTGAAGCGACGGTTCGTCCCGGTGATGATCCCCGAGCCCTCGCAGGACGAAGCGGTCGAGATGATCACGCAGATCATGCCCACGTACGCCGAGCATCACGGCGTGACCTACGACCGGGAGGGGATTCGAGGCGGCCGTGATCCTGTCGGCGCGCTACATGACGGACCGTCACCTCCCGGACAAGGCCATCGCGCTGCTCGATCTGGCCGGCTCGCGCACCGCGCGGTCGCGGGCCCACGTGGTCGGCCGAGACGCGGTGGCGAAGATCGTCTCGGAGCGGACCGACCTCCCGGTGGAGCGTCTGCTCGGATCGGATCGCGAGCGACTCCTGCACCTGGAGTCGCTGCTAGGGCGGGAGATTGTCGGCCACCACCGACAGCTGGCCCGCATCGCGGAGGTGGTGCGCCGCAACGCCGCCGGCTTCTCGAGCCGACGACCCCAGGGCTCGTTCCTGTTCGTGGGGCCCACGGGCGTCGGGAAGACAGAGACGGCCAAGGCGCTCGCCAAGGTCCTGCACGGGAACGAGGACAGCATGATCCGCTTCGATCTCTCCGAGTTCTCGGAGGCCCACGCGGTGGCGCGGCTGGTCGGGGCGCCGCCCGGCTACGTAGGCTACGACGCCGGCGGACAGCTGACCGAGGCAGTCCGCCGAAAGCCCGGGCGCGCGATCCTCTTCGACGAGATCGAGAAGGCGCACCGCGACGTCCTGCAACTCCTCCTGCAGATCCTGGACGAGGGCCGGCTGACCGACGGCCACGGTCGCACTGTCGGATTCGCCGAGGCGATCGTGATCATGACCTCCAACCTCGGCGCGGACACAACCGGGCTCAAGCGCTCGATCGGCTTCTCGGACGGCGGCAAGAAGGCGCTGGCCGAGGAGCGGCGCAAGTACGACGAGGAGGTCCTGGAGCGCGCGCGCAAGAAGCTGTCTCCGGAGCTCTGGGCCCGCATCGAGGAGCGCCTGGTCTTCGCCCCCCTCCAGCGGTCGGAGGTGAAGCAGATCGCGGTCCTGCTGTCCGTGGAGTCGAGCCGGCGGCTCACTCGCGAACGCGGGATCACGTACGAGCTGGACGAGGACGCGATCGAGTTCCTCCTCGATCAAGGCGGCTTCGACCTGGCGCTGGGTGCGCGGCCGATGCGACAGATCCTCCAGCGCATCGTGGAGGCCCCCATCGCTGCTCGGATCCTGGAGGGGCGGCTCCACGCGGACGAGCATGTGATCGTGTCGACGCGCGCCAACGGCGGCCTGGCGTTTCTCGTCGGCGAAGATCGCACCTCCCTCAGCCAGCGGCCTTCGCTGTAGCTGCGCCGTGCGCTGAGGGCGCCCGAAGGTCGGCATCACCCGAGCGGGTGATGGCCGAAAGGACAGGCTTCCCGCAGATCTCATGAATGCGAGCGCTCTGTCCCATCCTTTTCGCGTCCGCGACGAGCGCGTGCATCCCCTCCATCCGCGACACCTTCAAGGATATCAACTACCCCGAGACCGGGGCGGTCTGCGCGCCGCCACCGGCCGCGGAGGTCGAAGAGAGGACGCTGTACGCCACGCTGGCGCCGGTGCTCGAGGTGGGCTTCGACGACGCGCCCCTCGCCGCAGACTGCATGAGCGCAATGCTCGCCGACCGAGCCCGCGTCGACCTCCTGCGCGCCTTCGGACAGTGCCTCGCAGCGACCAGCGGCGCCGGTCCGGCGATCTGCGGGGCCAAGGACGCGCTCAGCGACTGTGCCGCGCAGAGCTTTCCGCTCCTCACCTGCGAGTGCAACAGCAGCAAGAGGACCTGCACGTTCGACGGACCTCCGGATTGTGCGGCGTTGAACGACTCCGATCGAGCGACCGCGCTGCTGGCGCTCGCGCAGCTCGGCGAGGCGTTGGCGTACTTCGAGCTCATGCACTTCGGCCCGCAGTTCGAGCCCGAAGGAACGAGCGCGCTCGATCGACCGATGAGCGACGAGACCTGGACACGCGTCGAGAAGGTCTCGAGCGCGGCGTTGAAGGTCCTGCGCTGCGACGGCTCCAATACCGCCTCCTCGTGTGCCACTGCGCGAAGCGGCACCCCGGCGGCGCCTCCGGTCATTCCGGCCTCGCTCGCGCTGAGCGGTGGCTCGGCGAACGGCGCGTTCACCGCCGGCTACCTGTACGAGCTGCTGCTGGCGCGCGAGCACGCGATCGCACACGCCGACGAGCCCAGGAGGAGAGCGCTCGACCATCAACGGATCGCAGCGGTCACGGGCACCAGCGTGGGTGCGCTGATCGCGCCGATCGTCGATCTCTACTTCGTCGAGCAGCCACCGAACGCGGAGGCCTCCGGCTGGTGCGAGAAGACGACCAAGCTGACGGATCGCGATCCCCCGGCGCCCCGGGACTGCTCGGATGATCCTGGCGCGGACTGCGACGAGATCCCGCCGGCGGGAACCCGCCCGGCGCAGCGCTGCGCGCTACGGATGCTCCGCAAGTACTTCACGGACGTGACCGAGAAGGATCTCCTCTGCCTCAACGACGGCAACGTCGGCGATTTCATCAACGGTCCCCTCACGTCGCTGGGCGCGTTCGAGCCCCTGGAGAGGCAGATGGTGTCGCCGTTCTCGGAGAAGTTCGCCGCGGTGCTCACGACGAACGACGTCGTGCGCGTGGTGATGTCCGCCGACGTCACCACCAACACGATCATCGGCCTCGACGAGCGTGTGTGCCGGAGCGCGCCCGATCCGGGCGAATGCCTCGCGCGGGGCGTGCTGGCTTCGATCCCGAACCCCCTCTTCGCTCGGGGTGAGAAGGTCGTGTTCGGCGGACTCGATGAGCAGGGCGAGAAAGGCCACTGGCTCGACGGCGGTCTTCGGTCGGGGGCCCCGGCACTGCGGGCGATGATGCTGACCCGGGCTCGGTACGGCGTGGAGAGGTCGGGTCGCGTCCTCGTGATCAGCACCGAGCGCTCCGAGGGGCTGGCCGCGCCCGATCCGAGCAGCGGCATGGAGGACGCGCTCTACTCGCTGGGGGCGCTCGTCCATCAGATGCACCACTGGGAGACCGCCTATGCGAACCTCTACCGTAACCAGCGCGACGGGCGGATCCGCTTCTTCGAGAGCGTGGTGCTCGGACACGACGTCGAAGGCTTGAGCGTTGCGAGCCCCGGTGCCGGCTTCGGATCGCTCTATGCGGTCTTCGTGCCCGCCTCCCTGGAGCCTCGGCGATTGGCGGCGGCAGCCTACCAGTTCGATCCGCTGATGATGCGAGGCCTGTTTCTCTGGGGCCAACGGATCGCGCTCGATCAGATGCGCGACACGAAACGGGGCATCCTCGACTTCCTCGGCTGGGTGAGCGTCAAGGACGCCGGCTACCTCTCTCAGCGAAGGCGGGCGTGGGATGCTCGATTCGACGCCTACCGGTCGGAGTTCGAGAGGGTCGAGGCCGACTGGAGCGGTCACGTGCGCGAGCGGCGTCATGAGATCGACGGCATGGAGCGATGCAACGGACAGGATCGGTGTGCTCGACCATGATCTCGCTCGGTATGGGTAGGGAAGCGCGACACGCGAGCTCGAGCGAAGCGGGCTCGACGACCTTGGTGATGAGCGCAGGCCCGCGCGTGGTCGGGATCAGCTGCAGCCATGTGCTCGCTCCCGTGGATATGTATCCGGTCGAGGGAGATAGTTGCGTCTTCGACGGTCATACCTTCTCGAACAGCCTGGTGGCCTGGACCGAGATGACGCTGCCGAGGGATGTCTCTGCCGACGTCGCGGTGGCCGACGTGGGGGCCGTCCCGCCGACCTCCGCCTGGCCAGACGGAGTCCCCTTCGCGGGGGGCGCTCCCTCTGATCCCGCCAACGGCCCCTTTCGGATCTTCGGCCTTCGGAGCACCGGGGCGGCCGATGCGGGCGGTGCTCCTCGAACCGTGACGCTCACGGTCGATGGTGTCGGGCCCAGGAACTACCTCGAGCACTTTCTGCTGCCGATCCCGATCTCGCAGGGCGACTCCGGCGCGCCCGTTCGAGACGGAGGCGGGGCGATCGTGGGGATGGTGGTGGCGATGGACCGACCGACGCTGGGGGCCTGGTGCACGCCCTGGACGGCCGTCACCGCCGCGATCGTCGCCCTCCTCGGACTGCCGGGGGAGTGAGGGCACGCCCTATCCGCCCGCCGACGGGTTCGACGTACCGGTCCCCGGGGTGGTCCGCGCCGCTCCGATGGTCGTGCTGATGTGAGCGTCCGATCCCGTCCGGACAGTGCGCGGACTGTTCCCGGGCGCCCCCTGCGCGCTCCCGTCGTGCGGCGCTTCATGGACCCGAACTTGCCAGCGAGCGGTGGTATGAGAATCTCACTCCTCGCCCTGGCAGCGATCGCGTTCACGCCGCAGGCCGCGTTCGCTCACTATCAACTGCGGGTCACCTCCAACTTCGACGATCGCACGCTCCTCCAGAGCACGCTCAACACGCTCACCTCCGGACACGTCGACATCGACGACGCCTGCGCGGGCCCTGGCGGTGAATGGATGATCGTCGCGAACGACCAGATCTATCACAGCGCCAGCGTCCCCGGCTCGATGGTGAGCCGCGTTCAGCAGTACATCGACAGCGGTCGGACCATCGATGCGATCGCCATCGGCCCCAACGGCAGCTGGGTCGTCGCGGCCGACGACTGGTTCTTCCGCGGTCCGAACGTCCCCATGGGTCAGACGCTCCAGGACGTGGTGAAGGCCCGGCAGAACGCGGGACATCGAATCGACGAGATCGTCTTCACGCCCGCCGGCGGCTTCGTGGTCCTCTCCGAGGGGTACTACAACGGCCACAGCGTCCCGAGCGGGCTCTGGGACGCCATCAAGGACACCGACCACAGCAAGCGACGCCCCCGGCGGATCGCGATCGGCGCCGACGGCCGCTGGCTGCTCCTCGCGGAGCAATGGTTCGCGGGCGGAGGCCTCAGCAGCTTCGAGCGGGGCAACCTCGAGAGCTGGGAGCGCATCGAGCGCAGCATCGATCACGTGGTCCTCGGGGTCGGGAACGACTACGTCTACTACTCGCACCACCAGCCCGTGCTGAAGCCGGCCGCGCCGCTGGTGGACCTCGAATATTCGCTCGACGCCGGCGGCGCCACCAAGAACATCTGGGAGCGGCTCGACGAGCTCGACGTCCCCGGTGTCAGCATCGCCGTCATCGACGACAAGCAGGTGCGCTGGGCCCGCGGCTACGGCGAGCTCGAGGCCGGCAGCGAGCGCTGGGTGCGCACCTCCTCGCCGTACTCGATGGCGTCGATGTCGAAGTACATCACCGCGCTGACCACGCTGCGCAAGGTACACGACGGCTCCCTCTCGCTCGCCTCCGACGCCCGCGTGATGGCGGATCAGAGCTACCCGCTGATGGCCTGGTGGCAGGGCCTGGGCCAGACCAGCAGCTACTACGGGACGGTGCTGCCGTACGGCGTCAACGTCCGCAGGCTCCTCTCTCACACGGCCGCGATGAACAACAACAGCACGAACGACGGCTGGGGCGGCATGATCGACGGCCCCGAGGTGTCGACCCTCTCCATCCTGCTCGGCTACGGCTGCGACGGCGCCTGTGCGTTCAACACCAAGCGGGTGTGGCACGACCCGGCGCTCGGTCTCCCCGGCGCCGCCTACTCGTATTCGAATGCGGGCTTCGAGGTCATCCGCGCCATGCTCGAGGACATCGAGGGCGTCGAGTACGAGGACCTGGCGCAGGCGGAGGTCCTCGACCCGCTCGGCATGACCAACAGCACCTTCCAGCAGCCTCTGACCGCCAGCTTCGACGCGCGCTCCGCCCCGCCGCTCGACGCCGCCGGCAACGCCATGCCGCGCCAGAGCTACCAGTGGATCGCCGGCGGCGGCCTCTACGCCACGCCAGAGGATTATGCGAAGGCCATGCTGGTGTTGATCGACCTGGCGAACACGCACTCGGCCGGATACCTCGCCGCCGCTCAGACCGACGCGATGCTGACGGACCAGAAGGCGGGCGACTCGGCGAAGTACGGCTTCGGGATCCAGCTCAGCGCCGCGCAGGTCACCGCGACCTCCGGCCGCTTCGCGCACGGCGGATACATCCCCAACTATTCGTGGGCCCGCATGGTGGGCTCGCCGGTGGACGGGGTCGGTGTGGTGATCGTGACCAACGCGACCGGCGCCAACGGCCAGAGCCTGGTCTGCGAGATCGAGGCCGCGTTCCGCGCCCAGTACGGCTATCCGGTCCCGAGCTGCTGAGAGGAGAGGAGACGATGATGATGAAGTGGATGTTGCTGCTCGCGCTCGCCCTGTCACCGCTGGCCTGCGGAGGGCCGGACGATCCCGCGGACGGGAGCGACACGCGCGCCTCGGTGGAGATCCGAGCCCCCGCCCGGACCCGCGCGCCGATCACCGACCCCGGGTTCGCAGCCGAGACGCGGCCGGAGCCCGGGGATTCGGAAGGCTGACCGGGCCTCTCCATGTAGTCCTGCGGAGGATTGCGCCCGCCATCGGAGCGTTGGAGAGTAGAGGCTCCCGTGAAGCGACTGCTCCTCATTCCCCTCCTCTCGACGGCGTGCGGCGGGCCGGATGACATCCTCGATGCGAGCTTCGTGGACGAGGTCGTCGGGGCTCCGGCGCGCTCGAGCGAGGTCGCGTTTCTTCAGGGCGCCACCTGCGAGGATCTGCTCTCGGCACAGGCCGACGAGATCGATCAGGTCGGCACGTTGATCGCCCGGAAGACCGCCGGCTTTCCGATCCGGCCGGAGGAGAAGATCTTCGACGGCATCCCGCGCGGGGTCCCGCTCTTGATCCACGTGGTGGCGCGCGATGACGCCGGTCTGCTGATCGGGCGCGGGTGCGTGGCGGAGGAGCTCGAGCCCAACGGACCGATCGGGGTGACGGTGGAGCTGCGCGCCCTCCCCGCCTGCGATGTGGACTGGCGCTTCCTCGATCTCGGAATTGTCATCGACACCACGGTCGACATGGCGGTCGCGTTCTCGGGCAACGAGCACATCGACGAGCTCAAGAGCTTCGTCAGCAACTTCGAGGAAGGGACGCGCTTCTCCATCATCACCCACGGGCACACTGAACCGCCGGTCGAGTACCTGGCGCCCACCGCCGACAAGGACACGGCCATCGCCGCCATCGAAGGCCTTCGGGGCATCAAGGGTGGCCAGGCGGAGCTCTTCAACAGCGTCACCACCGGAACGCGCCTGCTGCGAAGCCGCGCGGTCTGTCCGAGGCGGCCCGCGCTGCTGGTGCTCGAGGCCGGACGCGACGGCACCGCCAACAACATCCCGGTGACCGAGGCGAAGATCGGGCTGTTCGCCAACGTGGGCGACTCCAACGACGACATCTACATCCACGGCGTCTACGCGACCGAAGGAGCCAAATCCGACCTCGAGGAGCTGTTCCAGGGCCTGACCCTCTCCGGTTTGAGCTCCGGAACCACGGTGCCAGTGCTCCGGCAGGGGCTCCTCGACGCCCGCTTTGCGTTCGACGCGCTGATCGTCCGCTGAGGACGCCCTCCTGCAGCTTGACGGGCTCGGGTGGGGGCCGTAGGGCTGCCGGGTATGAAGTCGATCCTCGAAGAGCTTGGCCTCCGGGAGCAGAACTCCGGCGTTTGCGGCAACCAGTGGTTGGAGAAGCCGAGCGGCCACGAGCTGGTCTCGCTGAACCCGAGCACCGGCAAGCCGATCGCATCCGTGATCACCGCCGGGGCCGACGACTACGAGCGGGTCGTGGCCGACGCTCGGGCTGCGTTCGAAGCCTGGCGCAGCTGGCCCGCGCCGCGGCGCGGAGAGGTCCTCCGGGAGCTGGCGGTCGCGCTCCGCGTCAAGAAGAAGGCGCTCGGCGCGCTGGTCTCGCTGGAGATGGGCAAGATCCGCGTCGAGGGCGAGGGCGAGGTCCAGGAGATGATCGACATCTGCGACTTCTCCGTCGGGCAGTCGCGGATGCTCTACGGGCTGTCGATGCAATCCGAACGACCCAGCCACCGCATGTACGAGCAGTGGCATCCGCTCGGGGTGGTCGGCGTGATCACGGCGTTCAACTTTCCGGTCGCCGTGTGGTCGTGGAACTCGGCGATCGCCGCCGCCTGCGGCGACACCGTGGTGTGGAAGCCTTCGGAGCTCACGCCGCTGTGCGCCGTCGCCGTCCAGAACATCGCGAACGACGTCTTCACCCGCCACGGTCTCCCCGGCGTGATGACGCTGTGCATCGGCAATCGAACCCAGGTCGGCGAGAAGATGACGCGCGACCGCCGCATCCCGCTGATCAGCGCCACCGGCTCCTGCGCAATGGGGCGCAGGGTCGGCGAGGTTGTCTCCCAGCGCTTCGCCAAGACGATCCTGGAGCTGGGCGGCAACAACGCCATCATCGTGCTCGACGACGCCGACGTCGACCTCGTCACCCGCGCCGTCCTGTTCGGCGCCGTCGGAACGGCCGGCCAGCGCTGCACCACCACCCGGCGGCTGATCCTCCAGAAGGGGATCGCGCAAAAGGTCACCGACCGTCTGGTGAAGGCGTACCGCCAGATCAAGATCGGCGACCCGCTCGAGGAGGGCACGCTGATGGGCCCACTGGTGAGCCAGCGCGCCGTCGACGACATGATGACGGCGCTCGAGCAGATCAAGGTCCAGGGCGCCGAGATCCTCACCGGCGGCAAGCGCGTGGATCGCGAGGGCTTCTTCGTGGAGCCCACGCTGGTGAAGGCACCCCCCGACCTGGCGCTCATGCAAGAGGAGACGTTCGCGCCGGTGCTCTACCTGGTGGAGTGCGACGACCTCGATCACGCCGTCGCGATCCAGAACGGCGTCCCGCAGGGGCTCTCCTCGGCGATCTTCACGAACAACCTCCGCGCCGCCGAGCAGTTCCTCTCCGTGCGCGGATCGGACTGCGGGATCGCCAACGTCAACATCGGCACCTCCGGCGCGGAGATCGGCGGCGCGTTCGGCGGCGAGAAGGACACGGGCGGCGGCCGCGAGGCAGGCTCGGACTCGTGGAAGCAGTACATGCGGCGCCAGACCTGCACGATCAACTACGGCAAGGAGCTCCCGCTCGCGCAGGGGATCGACTTTGGCGGATAGCTGCTATTGCGACTTGATCAGCTTCCTCAGGATCGCTGGGCTCAAACACCGCATCGCGCACTTTCCGTCGACGCAAGCCGACTTGCACTCGCGGTCGTCCTTGCACGTCTCTCCGGTGCTGCGTGGCTCCTGACAGGAACCGTCGATGCAGCGGAGCCCGGGGCTGCATTCGCCGCCGGAGCAGGACGAGCCGGCGATGACCTCGCCCTCCAGGCACTCTCCGTCGACACAGCGGCCGCGGCATTCGACGCTCGAGCGGCACGTTTGGCCGGGCTCGATGAGCCGGACGCAGCGTGTTCGATCGCAGAAGCCGTCCTGGCAGGCCGGATGGTGGAGCTCGGCGTCGTCCTGTCGGGTGTAGACGGCGAGCGTGTCGACCGTGGCGCCGCAGAGGGCGCCGGGCGGAGGCGGAGCTCCGCAGGTGCCGAGGTCGGTGGGACCGGCGCCGAGGCAACGCATGCCGTCGCCGCACTCGAGGTTCGAGCGGCAGCGGTCGCCGGGGCCGCGCGTGCCCTCGAGGATCCCGAGGCACGCCGGCGGCGTGGGCGGCTGCCAGGGGCCGATCCAGTCACAGCCGGCGTGCTGCTGGGTGAGGGCCTGCTCGCAGGCGTCGACCGCGGAGGCGTCGAGGACGACACCGCCCGTGGAGAGCGCGCCGGCAAGGTTGCGTTCGCACTCGCTGGTGAGGATCACGCCCGGGGTGCCGTGGCAGCACTCGGCGCGCTTCTTACGCGGAAGCTCGTGGAGCGCGGCGCACAGGCGGGAGACCAGCTTCGGGATCTGGCCGGGATGGGCGGGGTAGACGGGAGAGATCGAGTCGTCGGTCTCGGCGGCCGAGGCGAGGGCCTTGGCCTCGCGCGTCTCCTGCCGGCGATGGTCGGTCTCGGAGTCGCAGGCGTCGCAGCCGGGCGCGAGCGCGAGGAGGAGGAGGACCGCGGTCGATTCTCATGGGGGACGAGAATAGCTCAGCTCACGGCGTGGGCGTGCCGTGTCCGTCGTCGAAGCCCCGGTGGGGGGCGGGGAGGAACGGCATCTCGGCGAGGAAGGGCTTGTCGTTGTAGTCCACGCCGTCCGAGATCGTCAGCTGGCCGCCCGCCAAGATGACGGAGAGGAGCACGTCGGTCACGTCGGCCTGCTCCTGAAGGGGCGTGGCGCCGCCGATCAGCGGGCGTCCGTTGGGGAACGAGGAGTCGGTCGCCATGTCGACGCGGAGCACGTCGCCGGTGACGTCGAGACCGAAGTTGTGGGCGCCGGGGGTCGGGATGTCCTTCAGGTTGATGATGTCGAGGATGTCAGTGCGGTTCGACTTGAATGGAGTCGGATCGACACCGAGCGCCGCATAGATGCCGACGGCCTCGGCGTCGCGAACGACGACCGGGTTGAGGAAGTACGCGCCGAAGTTCTGCACGTCGTACGCGGGGTGCGTGCGGTTGTACTTGTCCTTGTCCTGTAGGCCGATCAGCGCCTCGTTGATCAGCGGGAGGCCGAGGCGAGACACCTGGACGAAGGGGCCGAATGCGGAGGTGCCGCCGTAACGACCGCGCTCGCGGACCACCACCTGCTTGCGGCTGGAGGAGGCCCAGACGTTGAGTGTGGTGAAGTTGCCGGGCGTGTTGCCGGGCAGCTGGCCGTTCTCCGTGAGGAGCGTGGTCGGGATCTCGAGCACGATCGAGTGCGTGTTGAACCCGGACACGCCGTCCTGCGCGGTGCCCTTGGGGCGGAGATTGGCGAGGTCGAACACACCGCCGAGATCGACGTAGAAGCCATCGTCGCGCGGACCGGCCCAGACGCGTCCCTCACGGCCCATGTCGTGGATGAAGCGCGCCGCGAACGCGTCGTCGTAGTCCGCCTGGGGAGCGTCGCCCTTCGTCACCAACCCGAACGTGCGCGGGCCGATGTTGAGCGGTGCGACCGGCACGTCACGAGCGATGATCTCGGCGCCGCGGGCGGTGTCCTTGTAGACCGTGTAGGTCTGCACCTGCCCCGAGAGCTGCGAGAAGAACTCCTTGCCGCCGCCCGGGGGCAGGCCGAGGTTGGCCACGTCGACGTTCTGGAGGGGCGTGGTCTTGAAGTGGATGTTGTACGAGGCCACCGGGTAGAGGTGGTACGGGCCACGCCCGATGTGGATCTCGTAGCGGACCTCGTCCGAGAACCTGTGGAAGTTGGGGCCACCGGAGGGCTCCTCGAGCGGGATCCAGTTGGCGACCACGTACAGCTTGTCGTGCGTGCCGGGCGCCACCCAGGCATAGACGTCGGTGTTGTCGGCCGCAGGGTCGTCCGCGATCAGCGGCGCCTCCCGATGGCTCGATGCGTGTACGGGCCCGACCGACATGGTCAGGCCCAGGACGGTACAGGCGGCGATTGTGCTCTTCCTCATCGGCGATCCTCCGGTCTTCGCTTGGGGCCGTTCGGAGGGAGGTACGACTGTGGAGGGCGAGCGGATCGGCAAGAAGGTGCGATCCGGTTTGGCTGCGTGTTACCGTGACCTGCACGCGCATGTGGGTCTGCCCGCAGTGTCATCTGGTCTTCCGTGATCAGCGGGTCGGAATCTGCGGGATTCACGGCAGTCGCCTGGTGGAGCAGGACTTCGATCCGCTGGTCGGGCGAACCGTGGATCGCTACCAGATCCTGGAACGGCTGGGCGGCGGGGCCATGGGCTCGGTCTATCGCGCGAAGCACGCGGTGCTCGATCGCGTCTGCGCCATCAAGGTCCTGTTCGGGGAGTACGCCCACGACGAGAACCTGAGAAAGCGCTTCGAGCGCGAGGCCAAGGCGATCAGCCGGATCCGACACCCGAACGTGGTTGCGGTCAGCGACTTCGGCACCACCTCCGACGCCGTCACGTTCCTGGTCATGGACTACGTGGACGGCCTTCCGCTCGATCGGATCATCCACGACGAGGCGCCGATGAGCCCCGGGCTCACCGCCCGGATCGCCCGCCAGATCGCCTCCGGCCTCCACGAGGCCCACGCCGAGGGCTTCGTGCATCGAGACATGAAGCCGCCCAACGTGATGGTCAGCGGATCCTTGGGGAACGAGGAGGTCCGCATCCTCGACTTCGGCCTGGTGAGCTTGCTGTACCGCCGGCTCGACACGGACCGCCTCACCGTGGAAGGGCAGCTCGTCGGCACGCCGATGTACATGTCACCGGAGCAGACGCTCGACGCCTCGGTGGGTCCACCCTCGGACCTCTACTCGCTGGGCGTCATGATGTACGAGATGCTCCTGGGGCAACCGCCCTTCGTGCACGAGGGTCGGGTCGCGATGATGTTCGCGCACGTGCACCAGCCCGCGCCGCCGCTGCCGGACTTCGAGGGCCTCGAGGAGGTGGTGATGAAGCTGCTGGCGAAGAAGCCGGAGGATCGCTACCAGAGCGCGAAGGAGCTGATCGACGGGCTGGATCAGCTCGAGCTGATGGACGAGACCACCTCGAACCGCCTCCTCGAGTTCCACGACCGGACCGACCTCGCCGAATCGCCCGGCTACCACCTCGACACGGATCCCTCGATCCCGCCGGTGGGGAGCGACGAGTTCATCGAGGTGGTCACGCAGGTCGAGGAGATGAGCCCGGCGCAGCTGCCGCGGCCCACGTTCGCTCCGCTGACGCGCCACACGATCTTGATGATCGAGGATTCGGAGGGCGGACTCGAGCGACGCGATCTCCCGCGTGGTCGACGACTTCACGGTGCGCCACGTGACCAGCATCGAGGCTGCGCTGCGTACGCTCCAGCACGAGTCGGTCGACGCGATCGTGGTGGACCTTTCGCTCCCCGAGCTCGACGGTTTGGAGTCCTTGCGCGCGCTGCGGGACCGCGCGCCGCGGACTCCGGTCGTCGCCTTGTCCTCACGTGCGGGCGAGGGCCACGCGCTCGACGCCGCCCGATTCGGCGCCGACGAGTACCTGGTGAAGGCCGAGACCACCCCCGTCTCGCTGGCGCGGGCCATCCGGTTCGCGGTGGCGCGATCAGCCGCGCTGGATGAGCGCATGCCCCTGGAGGCGCCGCGGCCCACGGTGGAGCTCTCGAGCGCCGCAATGGTGGCGCCGGTCAAGCGCCGCGGCCTCAACCCTCTGCTGATCCTCCTCGCCGTCGGTCTGTTCGCGTTGGGCGCAGCGGCGGGAGTGCTCCTCTCCGCGACCACGGTCAGCCCTTCCGCGGCCCCGGCGGACGTCCAGGGCTCCAGGTGAAGCCTCCGGCGCGGATCTGGAAGAGATGCGGGCGCAAGCCTAGAATCCGGGCACTTGGCGAACCACGACCAGGATCAGTGGGGTCCGACCCTCGTCGAGGCCGAGGCGATCCTCGACGCCAGCGGCGGCGCGCTCTCGCTGATCGTCATCTCCGACGGTCCGGTGCTCACGCTGCCGCTCGAGGGCAAACAGCGGGTCACGATCGGCCGGACCGAGGTCAACGACGTCCAGCTCTCGGATCAGGCGGTCTCCCGCGAGCACGCCGTGCTCCACGTGTCCGATCGGCTCGAGATCGAAGATCTCGGGAGCGGCAACGGGACCAAGGTCGGGGGCGAGCGCGTCCCTCCGCACGTCCGGATCGAGGTGGAGCCGCGGCAGCTCGTCGAGATCGGCTCGGCGATGCTCCTGGTGCAGGACACCGCCGAGCCCAGCACGCTGGCACGCCGACTGTTCACGCACGGCTGGTTCGAAGCCGTCCTCGAGGAGCAGTGTGCGCGGCGAGGGGCGTCGTTCTCGGTGCTCCGCGTGCGGATCGAGGGCACGGCGTCGAGCGAGTCGATCCGGCGGGCCCTCACCGCCGATCTCGGGCCGAAGGATTTGGTGGCGGCCTACGCCCCCGGTGAGTACGAGCTGCTCCTCCTGGGGGCGGGCGAGCGCGCCGCCGCCGAGCGATTCGCCGCGGACATCCGCGCCAGGCTCGAGGGAATCGTGCATTCGGGCGCCGCGGTCTTCCCGGGCGACGGCAAGACGCCCGACGCGCTGCTCGAGGCAGCCAGCTCGGCGATGAGGAAGCGAGCCACGGCGGCCAGAAGGCGGGCTCCGATCGTCGAGGATCCGGCGATGCGCGACCTGTACCTGGTCGCCGAGCGGCTCGCGCGGGGCAAGATCAGCGTGCTCCTGCTCGGCGAGACCGGCGTCGGCAAGGAGGTCTTCGCAGAGGCGATCCACGAGCGCTCGCCCCGCAGCAGCGAGCCCTTCGTACGCTTGAACTGCGCCGCGTTCTCCGAGACGCTGCTCGAGAGCGAGCTGTTCGGCCACGAGGCCGGCGCGTTCACGGGCGCGGTGAAGGAAAAGCCGGGGCTGCTCGAGATCGCGAACGGCGGAACGGTGCTGCTCGACGAGCTCGGTGAGATGTCGGCGGCCACGCAGGCCAAGCTGCTCCGCGTGATCGAGCAGCGACAGGTGCTTCGCGTCGGCGGCCTCAACCCGCGCGCGATCGACGTGCGCTTCATCTCGGCGACGAACCTCGACCTCGAGCGCGAGGTCCAGCGCGCCAACTTCCGCGAGGACCTGTACTACCGCCTCGACGGCGTCACGCTGCGCATCCCGCCGCTGCGCGAGCGCAAGAGCGAGATCCTGGAGTTGGCGCGGGCGTTCCTCGAGGACAATGCCCGCGAGCTGGGTCACCTACCGCTGCCGCTGTCCGCTCGGGCCCGCGACCTTCTCCTCGGGTACTCGTGGCCCGGCAACATCCGGGAGCTCAAGAACGTCATGGAGCGCGCCTCGCTGCTGGCGATCGGCGACGAGATCCTCCCCGAGCATCTGCCCGTCGAGAAGATGAGCACCGACTGGCGCGCCGTCCCCCGCGAGGAGGACGGTCGACCGCTCACCGAGGAGGACCTGGAGCGGATGATGGACGAGGAGGAGCGGCGGCGGATCCTGGAGGCGCTCGACAAGTGCGGCGGCAATCAGACGCGCGCCGCCGATCTTCTGGGCATCTCGCGACGGACGCTCTCCAAGCGCCTCAACAAGTACGGCGTGCCCCGTCCTCGCAAGCCATGACCTGGTGGGGAACCTTCGAGATCCCCGAGGGGCGAGCCGGTCGGTTCCGGATCGGTCCCCTGGACCTGTGGATCGAGCGACGCCGCGCGGAGTGGCGCATCGGATACCAGCGCACCGCGGACGCCTACGACTCAGCGCTCTCGATCGAGGTTCCGCGCGAGCCGATCGATCTGCTCGCGATGAAGGAGGTCCACCGGTTCGCCGTAGGCGACGGTGAGCACTTCGTGACTTCGAGCGCGCAGCTGCCGGACCGGGCGATGGTGACACGTCCAGAGCGACCGTTGGTGATCCCGTCGGGCGAGGAGATCACGCTGTACGTGACCACGCCGCTCTGGATCGGCCTGGCTTCGGGGGCGGCGCCAGGCAAGTCGCTGCTCGAGCTCCCCATCCATCGCCCCTCGGACACCTGGTTCGGCCCCACCAACCTGGAGGGCGAGCTCTGTTACGCGAGCCGGGGGTTCTGGCGCACCGCGGTCGAGGAGCTGCAGGTCCGGCCTCATCGCGCCGTCACGCGCGTGCTGATCCAGAACGCGGCCGCCGACGCGCTGCACGCCGAGCGTCTGAACCTGCCGGTGATGCGCCTCCACCTGTGGTGCTCGAGAGAGGGACGCCTGTGGACCGACGACGTCACGTTCGTACGCACCGAGCGGGACGAGTTCGCGACTCTGCGGCTGAACTCGACGTCCCAGCGGAGCTTCGAGCTCATCGGCGCCAAGCTGTTGGCCGAGCCGCGCCTCGCCACCAGCTCCAACATGGTGGTGCGCGCTTTCAACTCTCTGTTTGGTTGAGGAGACGAGATGTCCGAGCTCATGCGCACCATTCACCAGCTGCTCCACACGCCGGAGGTCCGAACCGGGCTCGAGGCCGCCCTCGTGATGCTGAGCGGCCTGCTGGGGATGAAGCTCCTCACTCGCCGGCTCACCGGCCGCAAGCTGGCGCCGCAGCAGAACCTCCTGGTCCGCCAGGTGCTCCGCTACGGGGTGCTGGGGGCGTCGGTGGTGATGGCGCTGCGGGTGCTGGGGATCGATCTCAGCGTGCTGCTCGGTGCCGCCGGCGTACTGACCGTCGCGATCGGCTTTGCCTCACAGACTTCGGCCTCCAACCTGATCAGCGGCATCTTCCTCATGGGTGAGGAACCCTTCGTGGTAGGCGACGTGATCCGGATCGGGGACGTCCTGGGCGAGGTCCTCTCGATCGGGTCGCTCTCGGTGAACCTGCGGACGCTGGACAACCTGAGCATCCGGATTCCCAACGAGACGGTGCTGAAGTCCAACGTGGTCAACCTGACGCGCTTTCCCATCCGTCGCTTCGACCTGCCGATCAGCGTCGCGTACCGCGAGAAGCTCGGGGAGGTGCGCCGCGTCCTCCTCGAGGTGGCGGAGAACAATCCGATCTGTCTGGTCGAGCCCAAACCGGTGGTGCTGTTCAAGAGCTACGGCGACTCGTCGGTGAACGTGTCCTTGATGGTGTGGGCGACCAAGGAGAACTACTTCGAGCTGATGAGCTCGATCCCCGAGCAGGTGAAGAGCGCGTTCGAGGCGAACAACATCGAGATCCCGTTCCCCCAACGCACGGTCCGCGTCGTCTCAGACCCCGAGCAGCGCCCGCGAGCCCATGCCGAGCAGGATGCCGAGCAGCAGAAGCAACAGACCGGTCAGCCAGCGTCGCTTGGAGACCTTGCGTCCGGGTAGCCCCGGCGTGACCCGCGTGATGACACGGCGCTGATCCACCGGAGCGGCGCGGAGCGGGGTCAACACCGTCGCGTCGGGCACCGGGGGCACGTCGAGCCGCAGCGTGTCCTGCACGATCGCCGGCGGATCGGTGATGAGGCCGCTGTCCGGACGCGCCAGTACGGTCGCGTCCTCGGAGTCGTAGGCGGGGAAGCGGGCGCCGCTGGCGAACACGATCACCTCGGTGTCGCTCGGACCTTCTCCCAGGGACTCCGGACGGCCGAGCAAGTGCCGGATCTTGCGGCGCTCGGCCTCGAGCTCTGGCCCGAATCGGGCGAGGAAGAGCTCCCGGGTCGCGCCCGCGACCGAGGCGAGCGGAACGGCGGCGTCGATCGCGCGGAGGAAGTCGGCCGCAGATTGAAAGCGCCCGCCGGGTGTCCGCGCCAGCGCGCGATCGAGCACGTCGTCCAGCTCGATTGACACGTCCGAGCGGAGGGCGGCGAGGCGCTCCCAGCGGGGCCGGACTCCGGCGCGCATCATGGCGCGCGGCGTACCCGGCTCGATGAAACGGCGGCCCGACAAGAGCTCGTACAAGATGACGCCGATGGCGTAGAGATCGGCCGTCCGATCCACGCGCTTGCCCGTGATCTGCTCGGGAGACATATAGCCGACCGACCCGAGCACGCGACCGGTCCGCGTCTGCCAGCTCTGCACGCGCGACAGTCCCATCCCCAGATCGATGATGCGGACGGCGCCGTCGGTGCCGATCATCATGTTGCGCGGGGAGACGTCGCGGTGGACCACGTCGAGCGGCTCGTCGGTGCCCGCATCGCGGAGCTCGTGGATCGCGCGCAGGCCCTCGAGTGCGCCGGCGATCATCTCGATCACCTCGGGCACCTTCAGGGTCAATCGTCCGCTGACCACCTCGTGGAGGAGCTTGGTCATCGGCCAGCCACTGACGTACTCCATCGCGATGTACAGCTCGCCGTCGACGGAGCCGACGTCGAACACGCCGGCCACGTGAGGGCTGTCGAGCTGGACGGCGACGCGAGCCTCGTGGCGGAAGCGGCGGACGAACTCGGGATCCTCGGCGCGTTCGGGGAGGAGGCGCTTGATCACGACCGGCGTATGAATCGAGCGGTCGCGACCGACCGATCGGGCCAGATAGACCGCCCCCGAGGCGCCGACGCCCAGCTGCTCCAGCAAGAGGTAGGCCCCGAAGGTCCGGGGCAGGTCGGGAGCGGATGGCGCCATCGCCGACCCCACTCTATCATCCGCGTTGTTCTTCTCGGAGAAGCTGGGTCGCTACACGATCCTCCGGGAGCTCGAGCGGGGCGGGATGGCCTCGGTCGATCTGGCGCTCCGCGACGACGCCGACGAGCTCTGCGTCATCAAACGCCTCCAGCGGCATGACTGGAGCCGGACCAACGTCGTCAAGCGTTTCCATCGCGAGGCCAAGCTGGCCTCGATGCTCGACCACAAAAACCTGGCCCGCGTGATCGACGCGGGGCTCGAAGAGGGCGTGTTCTGCATGGTCTTCGAGTTCGTGCCAGGGAAGACGCTCGCCTCGTACCGGGCGCACCTGGCGCGCCGGCGCGAGCTGATCCCGATGGAGCTCACCGTCTGGATCGGCGCCGAGGCCATGGCGGCCCTCGCTCACGTGCACGGGGCGCGGGGCGAAGACGGAGCCCCGCTCAACATGATCCACCGGGACGTCTCCGCGAGGAACGTGATGATCAGCTTCGCGGGGGCTGTGAAAGTGATCGACTTCGGGTTGGCCAAGTCGGACCTCGACGATTTCAAGACCGAGTCCGGGACCCTTCTGGGCACGTTCCCGTATCTGTCGCCTGAGCAGGCCGCGGGCGCACCGGTCGATGCGCGCTCGGATCTCTACAGCCTGTCCGTGATCCTGTTCGAGACCCTGAGCGGTCAAACGCTGATCGATCGCACGCAGCCGGCCGAGATGGTGGATCGGATCCTCCGCGATCCCCCGCCGCCGCACTCCGCGTTTCCACCCGAGGTCCCCGCGGCCGTCCGGTCGATCGTGATCCGCGGCCTGGCGAAGTCGCCCGACCGACGCTGGTCCTCGGCGGCCGAGTACCGCGAAGCGTTGCTGGACGCGATCGGCCCGATCGAGGCGCCGGCCCGCGGGCTCGCCCGCTCGCTCACCTCCGTCTTCCCGGAGGAGTCGAGGCAGATGGCGCAGCTGATCGCGTTCTACCAGGCGGGGGGCGACGTGCTAGCGACCGCCTCTCCGGCCGAGCCAACCGGCGCGTCCGCGACGAGGCTGGTGGCGACGAAGAAGAGGTCAACGGTGCGACGGCTGATGCTGGCGCTGGTCCTCCTCGGCCTGGGCTACACCATCGGCTGGTTGTTGCTGCCGTCGTTCGGTTGATTGTACGCCGACGCGATCACCCGCAGCGACTCGAGGGCGTCGCGCGGAGGAACGGGGTTCTCGATCTCGCCCCTGAGATGCGCGGCGAACGCCCTGAGGAGCAACGGAACCGTCGGCACCTCCGGGACCGCGACGGCGCTGCGGTCGCGGCCGTGGGTCTCGTAGAGAGTACGCTCGATGTAGTCGGCCTCGAGCCCGCCGTCCTCGAAGTAGAGCGCGAAGCGCATGTGTCGAGAGCGTCCGATCTTGCTCACGCGCAGATCGCCGACGACATCGCCGGCCCGCAGGTGGAGGAGACCGACGTCCTCGTTGTTTTGGTAGTGGACGCGACCGAGAGTCGCCGCCAGCAGCTCGAGCTCGCGCCCGGTGATCACGCGGAGCGCGTCGACGGTGTGGATGGCGGTCTGGATCAGCACCCCTCCGCCCGAGGTCTTCGGCTCGTCCTCCCAGGCCAGGCCGCGGTTCTCGAGCCGCTGCTCGAAGCCAAAGCCCGTGAGGCGCCCGAACTGGGCCGAGCGCTCGCGGAGCGCGCGGGTCAGCGGATCGAAGCGGAGGGTCTGGCCAACGACCAGGGGCGTCCGCGCCCGCTCGAAGGCCCCGATGATCTCGACCGCCTCGGGTACGGTGCGCGCCAAGGGCTTCTCGATCAACAGCGGCTTGCCGCGCTCGGCGATCTTGCAAGCCAACCTGCGGTGCTCGCCGGCCGGCACGACCAGACAGAAGGCGTCGAGATCGGCGGCGGCGAGCAGGCGCTCGAGGTCCGGCTCGAAGCGGCAGGAGAGCTTCCGGCACTGCTCGGCACCTTCGCGTGCATCCCGCCGCCAGGCCGCCGAGAGCAGGGCCCCGGGCACGTCGCCGGCGGTGAGGTGCGAGGCGTAGCGCGCGCCGTGGCGACCCAGCCCGATCAGTCCGATGCGTAGCGGTCCGTACATCGCAGCGCAGGGGTCAGGCTGCTATGCTCCGGCATCGTGAGCAAGGGCAAGAAGGTCGTGCTCGGGTTTTTTGCGGCGATCGTGCTGGGCGGCGGCGGCGGATACGCGCTCGGACCGATCTCGGATTCGATGGCGGCGCGTTTTGCACCGTCCGAGCTGAACACGCTGAGCGTCGAGAAGATTCAGGTCGAGAGCGCAGCCGGAAACGTTCGGCTCCTCGGCAGCGACGGCGGCTGGCTCCCCGCACGCGCGGGCGACTCCGCGCTCCGTCCCACCTGCGTGGAGGCGCAGGGACCGCTGGCGACCAGTCAGCTCGCGCTGGGATCGACGAAGATCGAGGTCGGCCACCAGGCGCGCGTGCTGTTCGGTCAGAACAACGCCGCGATCGAGCTCGATCAAGGAAACGTCCGGATCTCGGGCGGCACGCTGACCACCTACGTGCCGCACCACCAGATGAAGGTGACCGGCGGCAGCTACGGCCTGTGGTCCGACGAAGACCGGGTGGTGCTGGCAGTCCTCGAGGGCGAGGTCGAGGTCACCCGCGCCGGCGAGACGTCGAAGTTCGCGGGCGGACGCGAGATTCGTCTATCAAGGCTCGGCCGTGACGCCCCGCGGGCTCGAGCCTCAACTGGTCATCAAGGTCACGGACGAGTCGAAGAAGAGGGACGAGCGAAAGATCGCCGCCAGCGTTCCGCCCGGCGCGGCCGTCTTCGTGAAGACCGGGAGCGGCGGATACGAGCGGGTGCCGGTCTCTCCCGCGGGCAAGCTGACCGTCACGCTCACAGGGCGGGAGGCGTCCAAGGGCGAGCTGATCGCGTTCGACGCCGCCGGTCGCAGCGCGCAGCTCGGAGGCGGTTCGCCCGAAGGGGTGAAGGCCGCGCTCGCGGGCGCGGTCGAGAAGCCGGTCGAGGAGGCGCCGGAGATCCCGAAGCCCAAGGAGAAGCGGGCCGCCAAAGAGAAGGAGAAGACGAAGCGCCGGCGTCGCCTGGCTCCGCTCGAGAAGCCGGTCGAGGCGAAGCCTCCGCCGCTCGACGACGACGAGATGCCCCCGGTCGAGGACACGCTCGACGGTGACGATGGTCCGCCTCCGGCGAAGCGGACGACGCGGCCGGAGAAGAAGGCCGTTCCCACGCTCAAGCCGATCAACGAGGACGACGAGGAGAAGGTCGACTGAGCCCGTTCCCATGATGGGAAGCGGGCGGCCCAACGGCGCGCGCCCCTCCTTTTTCGCCGGCTGGTCCAGCGATTGCTCACCTGCCTCGGGTGCAGCCGGTCACGCTCCTCCCGAACGGACTCCCCTGGGCACCGAATCGTGCCTGGCTCCCCTCCCCGTCCCTCGACGCGGTGATGGCCGGCGACTTTCTCCACCTCGGACACGCCGGCGACGCGGTACGCCTGGTTCAGGTGCTGCTGGTGGCCCGGGCGATCGAGCTGTTGATCGACGGTCTGTTCGGTCCCCAGACGCAGGCCGGTATCCGAGACTTCCAGCGCGCGCAGGGCTGTGCCTGCGACGGCGTCGTCGGGCCGGAGACGCTGATGGCCCTGTGGCGGACCTCGCCGCGGTGCAGATCCCGGCGGAGCGGCGACGTCCGCTTCCGGCAGCTCGCTCCGAGAGCCCCGCAGGCCGGCGAGATCGGGCCGGCGCCCTCGATCCCCTCCTGCGATCCGATGCCGCCCGTGACCTCCGGTCCGGCTGACGCGCAGTTGAGCCAGCTCCAGGATCGCGCGGTCCGCTTCGCCGAGAGCGAGATCGGCGTCCACGAGTCGGGCGGGACCAACCGGGGCGCGCGCGTCGATCAATACGCCCGCAACGCCGGGATGCCCGAAGGCGGGGCCTGGTGTGCGTACTTCGTGGACTTCGCCTACAGCGAGACGGCGCGCGCGAACGGCGCCGACTTCAGCGGTCGCACCAAGCTCCACTCGTACCAGAAGAACTACGCCTGGTTCGCGTACGGCAGCTACACCGCGCGTGATCAGCGGCGCGCGAGAGAGGACGGCCTCGCCCTCCGCGCCCAGCACGAGGCCGAGGGCAGCACGCGACGCTACCTGGCGATTGAGGGCTCGGAGGGCCATCGCTTCGCGGCCTCGCGCAATCTCCCGCACGAGGTCTACTCGGACTACCGCGAGCTTCCGGTGCGAGCCGGCGACACCGCGCTGTTCCGGCGCGGTCACGTCGGAATGGTAAAGAGCTACGACGCGAGCACCGGACAGCTCGTCACCATCGAGGGCAACACGGCGAACGGCGTGGCCGAGCGCTCCTATGACCTCAGCGATCCGGCGGTGCTCGCGCGCTTCGACGGCTTTGGACGTCCGGCGCTCTCGGACCTGGCGGGCGATCCGTCAGGGGATCGGCGGCAATAGGATCGGTTTGCCGTCCTCGATCCGGTAGAAGTACGGGCGGTCGTAGGGGAAGTGGATGTCCCGCGGCGCGACCACGTCCGCCTTCACCAGGTCGTCGAGCGTCGCCGGATAGTGTCCGGTCTGCAGCCGGTACACTTCGAGGGCCCGGCGCAGCACGCGAAGCTGGCTCTCGGACACGTGGCGGTGAACGATGGTAGGCGAGTATCGGATCGTCCCGTCGACCGCCGCGCCGGCCGGTGCGCTCCCGACCTGGCCGATCAACAGCCCGGCGATCACGACCAGGGTCGCGCTGACCAGCACGCGGCCGATGCTCCCGATCAACCGTCCCGGTGACAGCGAGCGCGCGATCCGCCGGCCGGTCTCCTCGACCGCGTCCACGGGCTTGATCACGCGGACGTAGCCCTCGCCCATCAGCACGCTGATCGCGCGGCAGGTCTCGAACTCACCCAGCCGCGACAGGTCGATCAGGTTCTGCACGGTACGACCCGCGCCGAGCAGGTCGAAGACCCGGCGCTCGTACGGGCTGATCTGATCGAACTCGTTCGGGCCGCTGCCGATCTCCTCGAAGTCCGAGAGATCGAACTCGTCGCTCCGGGGGGCCTCGCGGCGCGGGGGCAGGGGTCGCATTCGCTCGACGGCCCAGGCATAGGTGGGGATACGCTCGCGGATGCTCGGCCACTCGTCCGTCATCCTGATCCCGTTCATGACGATCGTCTCGGAGCGGATCGGCTGAACGCCCTCGGGAGACGGTTCGACCTCGAGGGTCTCGAACTGATAGGTGCCGTGCTTCCACTCGAAGAGCGAGTGGATCGTCTCGGTCATTTGCAGCGTCGCGAACTCGGTGATCGTGCGCGTGTCGGTGAAGGAGAGCTCGACGAGGATGGCGCCGATGCGTTTCAGCGTGCGTCGCTGCTCCTTGAGCGCCGTGTCGAGCTGCTGCTGCGTGAGGGCTTCGGCTCGCACCATGAAGGTACCGAGCAGCATCTGTTCGGGGCGGCTGGCGTTCTCGGCGCGCACGACCGAGCCGTCGCGAAAGTAGACACGGACCTCGTCGATGTCGTTGTTCAGCACCAGCACGCCGGTCTTCGCCTGCTGACCGATCAGCTGGAAGATGTCCGCGACTCCGAAGTCCTTGATCGTGCCCTTGAGCGCCATCGTTTACCTCTGGCTGAGCACGAGCCGGACGGAGATCAGGATGAGAATGACGGCCATGGTTGCGGAGGCGACGCTCCAGAACATGGCCGCGGAGGTATCGATCCAGACCGACCAGGGGTGGACCGAGAGGTAGTCGGCCAGCACGATGTTTCCCAGCAGGAGCAGGAAGAAGAACATCAGGAACACGCCGAGGATCGGCTGCCCACCGTAAACCTGTCCGCTGCCCGCGAAGAGCGTGAGGATGCGCTCGACCCAGCGGCGGCGCACCTGAAAGCGTCGGACCTCGAACTCCTTCCTCCGTCGCAGCAACGGCTCCACGGCCACCGCGGTCAGGAACACCGAGTTGCACTGGACGCAGTAGTGCGCCGGCGATCCGCGGTCCGCGGGGATGCCGCACTTGGGACACGGTGTGGAGAGGCGATCGGAGCGCCGGTAGAGCAGGAAGGCCAGGACCAGCAGCACCCCCATCGCGATCGAGCTCACCAACGGCGGCAGCCAGCCGGCGACGGACCGCCACACCTGCTCGGTCACCTCGGAGGACTGGGCCGCGTCGGAGTCGAACAACCGGCGCCAGAGGATGCCCTGGTCGAACTGCGCGTCCAGGAGCTTCTGGCTGATCGGCACGCTGCTGTCGAGGCTGGTGTAGTAGTTGGTCAGCTCGCCGTCGATCGTCCGGGCCCGCTCGAGCTGATTCTTGGCCTTGTCGAACTCTCCGATCTCGGCCTCGACAGAGGCCAGGTTGAGGAACGGCTCGGCGATCTCTCCGGTGGCGGCCTGTTGAAACGCCGCCTCCGCCGCCTCCTTCCTGCTCATCAGGTAGAGGATGGTGCCCAGGTTGTTGCGCGCCTGGGCGCTCCCCGGGTTGGAGGCGAGCGCCTGGCGGTAGTCGGCCTCCGCCCCCGCGAGATCGCCGCGACGACGCTTGAGGTGGGCCAGCACCATCGCCGTCTCGAAGTCGCCCTTGCCGTCGTGCTCCGCATAGAAGCGAAGACGCTGCTCGGCGTCCGAGGCGAACGCTTCGCCGACGGCCGTGGCCATGGCGTCCGTGAGTGAGCCGTGAAAGGTGACCAGCGGCGCGGCCAGGTAGACGAGGACCGGACCGCTCGCGAGGAGCACCAGGATCGCGGTGGAGACCGCGCGCTCCCGACGAGACTGATAGGCGTAGATCAACGTCAGCGTCGCGGCGGAGGCCACGCCGATCCCGAGCCCGAGCACCAGCGGCAGGCTGAGCAGGATCAGGAGGACGAGCACCATCTCTCCGGTGCCGATAAAGCGCGGCCACAGCGACGCGAAGTCGTGCGCCGGATAGCGGAGGTACTTGAAGCCCTGGAGCGCGACGAACGCGACGATGGTGCCGAGCACCGCGACGCCGAGCAGCATGAGGAAGCGGGAGACCAGGGACAAGAGGTTGCGGAACTGGCCGAACTGCGCCCCCAGCATGTCCGAGAGCGCGCGGGCGATCGCCGAGATTTGGGTCCAGTCGATGTGGAAGTAGACCCGCGCACGCATCCAGTGGGCCGAGACCAGATCGGGGGAGAGCTCCGCGGCGGCCTCCACCAGGCTGATCGCGCGGGCGTTGTCCTTCGCCTCCAGCGCCAGCTTCGCCTCGTTGATCAGCTCCGCCGAGGACACGATCACGTTTCGCGCGCCCAGCTTGCTCCGGGTCTCTTCGAGCAGCGCGAGCTCGACGTCGGCGTTCGTGCGGTCGCCCGCCCGCACGTACTCTGCGCGCCGCTCGATGTGCGTGGTGAGATCGTTCTCGGTCGGCACTGGCTCCGGCGGCGGGGCATCGAGGACCGGGAGCGGGCGCTCGAGCAAACGCTTCGGGGGGACGACGACCCTCTTCGGCTCGCCGGACTCCTTCGCCGGCGGGGGCGCGGAAGGTGGCGTCTGGCTCCGGACCACCGGCGGCGGCGGCGCGGGCAGCGGCGTCTTGGGGACCTCCGGGAGCGCGTCGTCGTCGGCCGGGTCCTCCTTGAGATCCTCTGGGTCGGGGACATCCGCGGGCGGCGGCTCGTCGTCGTCTTCGCCGTCGTCCACGCTGTCCTCGATCTCGTCGAGGGTGTCGTCGTCATCGACGGTCGTCGGGGGCGGGTCGTGCTGGGCCCACGCGCGGGGTGCCCCTGTCGCCAGCAGCACCGAGAAGAGCAGGAGCACCCTTCTCGAAGCACGTCGATGCATCGATGATGACGGGTACCATTCCCCCGCAACGGCAGCAACTTCGCGCCTGCGCGCGTGTAAGGCGCACGGCTCATAACACAGCTCGTGTAGGCGTGTCGTTCAGAAGCGGAGATCCGACGTCTGCCCGTCGTCGTGCGCGACCTCTGCGAAGTCTGCGCTGAGAACGAAGGCGATCAGGTCGGAAGCCGAGCGCCAGCGCTTCACCGAAGCGATCCGCTCCTGGCTGCTGCCGAACGGCTCGCCCAGGGTCCGTGGCTCCGTTCGACGCAGACCGCGCAGCGCCGCCCACAGCTCCCCCGCGACCAGGAGCCCGAACCGATCCGCGGCCGCCACCGCGCTCTTCATCCAGGGCTCCAGGTCGACCTCCACGGTCGACTGCGACACCGGGATGGCCAGCGCCGCCAGCGCCTCCCGGTCCTCGACCGACAGCCAGCCGCGGATGGCGTCGACCTGATCGACGAGCTCAGGCGAGACGATCACCGCGGACTCGGGCGACGCCACCTTCACCAGGAGATCGAGATAGCGCTGCCGCTCCGGCCCGCCGGCCCCCTCGGCGAGCAGGTAGCCCAGCTCGATCAGCATGGCGGCGCGCGCCACGTGAAACCGCAGCTCGGAGGGCGTCGCGTCGTCGGCGAGCGCCTCGCCCACGACGATCCGAGGCGGATCGCCGGCGGCGATCGAGACGCGCTCGCCACCGTCGAGATCGAGCCAGACCTCGAACGGCACGCCGCTCACCTCCCGCACCAGGCGCACCAGATCGGCGAGCCTCCGGTCGTCGCTCGCGTCCACCCAGCTGGACGGGAGCACGTTCGCCCCCGGAAGTCGCGCGGCCATCGGGAGCGCGGTCGTGCGGAGGAGGCGCCCCAGCCAGGTCGCGGTCAGCTCGTGGAAGAGGCGCGTTCGGACCGTCTTCTCCGCGGGTCGATGCGTCAGCGGTGTGAAGGTCGCGGTCTCGTCTCCCTCGCCCAGGAGGGCCAGCACCGAGCGCGCACCAACGGCCTTGCCGTTGGCGCCCTCTCCGCCCAGCGCCCGGAACAGCGACGACACCAGGTCCAGGTCGGTGGGGTTCTGCGCGAGCAACCTCCGGTAGATCCGGGCGGCGGCCTCCAGGTGGATGCGCTGCGCCCGGTACGCGTCCGCCAGCGGGCGCGCGAACAGGTCGTGACCACCGCTGGCCGCGTAGAGCCCTTCGAGCCAGCGCACACCCGACTCCGAGATCGCACGCGGCGATCGCAGCCGCCCTACGATCGATCGCAGGCGGTACACGATCCGCGGCGAACGCACGGTCATCGGATCGCCACTGTCGCGATCCCACCGCTCGGCGGAGCGATGCACGGCCTCGCTGGCGGCACGATCGAACAGCGAGAGGTCGGCACGCTCGAGGGCCGTGAGATCACCCTCCGGGAGAAACGTCACCAGCAGATCGAAGGCGTCGTCGTCGCGCGATACGGCGAAGCACGCCGCCGCCAGCCGGATGCGCGCGCCGTCGGAGAGCTCGCCGAGCCCGGCCACCGAGCCCAGCTCGACCGCGATTCGCAGGAGCGCCTCGCCGTCGCCCATCGCCGCGTAGAACGCGATCAGACGCCGTCGCACCGTCTCGTCGGAGATGAACCGCTCCAGCCGTCGCGCGATCCTCAGCGAGCGCCGCTGCTCGCGGCTCTGCTTCGCCACCTCGAGCGCGGCCAGCAGGCTGCCGCGCGGATCCTCGACGTCGGAGCGGGACGACTCTCGTTCGAGGAAGTCGACCAGCGCCCGCGAGGCCCCCGCCGCCCGCATCAGCTCTTGGTGCAGGCGCCTCGCCTTGGGCTCGTCCGGCGTCAGCTGGAGCGCGCGCTCGATCGCACCGCGCGCTCGATCGCTGTGACCGCGGAGCCGTGCGATCTCCGCCCTCCGGAGCAGGAGCGACCCGATCTCGGCGGCATCGACCACCGGGTCGAGCCGCTCGACCAGATCTTCGATCCAGACCTCGCGACCTTCGGCGTCCTCGACGCGATCGCAGGCGGCGGCCAGGACACGAAGAGCATCGAGCGACCCGGGATCACGCGCCCGCGCCCGCAGCGCCCGAGCCACTGCCAGATTCACGTCGTCGTTCTCGAGGGCCACGCGCGCCGCGGCGACCTCGAAGTCCGGCGCCGACCACGAGGGCCCGCCGAGCTTCTCCAGGCGCCGGAACACCGGCGCCGCCCGGTCCCACGCTCGCGAGAGATACTCGATGCGCGCCAGCCGCGAGAGGGCCTCGACGTCTTCGGGATTCGCAGTCAGCGCGCTGACCAGGACGTCGCGGATCCGGCGCAAGTTAGCCTGCACATGTGGCTCGTCGCGCCGCGCCGGCCAGTCCTCCGGGAGATGCTCCGCGAAGAGCTTGCCCACCTGTACCAGTGAGGCCGCCTGCTCCACCGGATCTTTGAGGCTTTTGGCGCGGCGCTCCTCGAGCTCGGCGAGCTCGGTCCATCGACCCGATCGATCGAGCAGGGCGCGCAGCGCCCGATAGTTCTCGTCCACCGGGGCCTCACCGTTCGCCTTGTCGGGATCGAGCAGAGGCGCGTCCTCGAGATCGGCGAAGTCGACCTTTTCCGCCTCCTCGCGCTGCCCCTGCGCCTCCCAGTGACGGCCCAGCGGCTCCGAGAGGATCCGCGCCAGCGCCAGGCGATGTCTCCCCCGGACCAGGCCCGGATCCATCTCCTCGATCCGCGCCTCGATCATCGCGGCGATCCGTTCCGCCGGTAGCGTGGCGCGGGCCCTTGCCACCAGCTCGTCCAGGAGCGACGACGACGCCGGCCGCGCGGTGAACGCGCGCGCGTAGGCGTCGAGCTCCGCCTCCACGTCGCCTAGGGCTCCAGAGGTCCTGGCCTCCTCGAGCAGGTAGAGGATCCGCGCGTCGCGCTCACCGAGATCCTCCGCAAGCGCCACCGCCGCCCGGGCGTGCTCGCGCGCCTTGCCGGGATCGCCCACTTTCTTGGCCAGCTCGATGACGGCGCGGCGCGTCCCCAGATCGGCCGGCGCCGCCCGGGCCGCGGCCTCATACGCCGCGATGGCGCCGCGGCTGTCGCCCATCTGGTCGAGCCGGATCTGCGCCGCCCGCGCCAGGTACGCCGCCTTCTCCTCGCCGTTCGCCCGGCTCGAGCAGTGGATCCACACGCGCACCGCTGCGTCGGCCTGCCCCCGACCGAGCTGGAGCCGCGCCAGGCGATCCGCGATCGCGCGCATTCTCGCCGGCTCCACCAGCGGCAGCGCCTCCTCGAGGCACCGTCCGGCGCCCGCCAGCTCGCCGCCCCGCTCCAGGATCGTCGCGCGCTCCGTGAGGGCTCGGCGCTTCGCCGGCGAAGAGGTGACCAGAGTGGCCAGCCGCGCCAGCGCCTCCTGCTCCAGCGCATCGTCGCGCACGGCGTGGGCACGCTCTGCGATCTCCTCGAGCAGCTGGATGCTGGTCGGCTGCAGAGCCCGCGCCTCCTCGAGCACCGCCAGCGCGTCGCGCGTTCGTCCCAGATGGGTGGCGAGCACCCGGGCCCGCTCGGTGATCAGACGGACCCGCTCGTCGATGCGCAGGTCCTCGACCTCCACCCGCCTCGCCAGGTGCCGCTCGAGATCGCCCCAGCGCTCCGCGCGATAGAGGAGCTCCTGGAGGCGGAACGCTTCCTCAGCGTTCGCGGGATCCTCGCTGTACGCCTCGAGCAGCGGCTCGAAGGCACGGGTACGGCGCCCGATCGCCTCCCACATCCGCGCGGCCTCGCGGAGCTCACGCGCTCGGTCCGTCGGCGACGTCACCGCTTCGGCGCGGCGCTCGAGGAGCTGTGCCAGCGCCTCCGACGGTCCGGCGGCCTCAATCGCCTGCTCGTAGTCGCTCGCCGCGATCACGTCGGTCGCCAGCGTGCGCGCCTCGGTGAGCGCATCGAGGGCACGCTTCGGATCGCCCATCGCGCGGTACGCGGCGGCCAGCTGCACCAGCACCTGCGCGCGCACCGCCTGCTCACCCTCGGCCGAATCGTCGAGCAGCGCGACCGCCTGCCGGAGCGCCTCGGCGGCGTCCTTGGGATTGTCGCGATCCAGCAACAGCGCGCCGAGCGAGCGCTCGGCCTCCACGCGGTCCCTGGGCGAGACCGAGCGCGCCGCCTCGACGACGCCGCGCAGCGTGAACTCGGCGCCGTCGAGATCACCGGCCTCGCGCTCGGCGGAAGCCAGCGAGAGCAGCGCTCGCCACTGGGCCAACCCCGCGGGGAGCGACTGCGCATAGAGACGATAGGCGTCGACGCGCAGCGGATGATTGCCCAGCTCCAGCGCCATCGCCGCCAGGTGGCGGAGGGGAGAGCCATGCGTGGGCGCGATCTGCTCCAGGTCTTCCGGGCCCCAGCCGAGCTGCTCCGGGATCACCACGTCGGGCGCTCCCAGCCAGCCTTCGACCATGCGGACCGCGTCGGTGAGCGCCCGCTCGGCCTCGGCTCGATCGCCGACGCGCTCCAGGAACAGGCGCGCCGCCGCCAATCGGTAGCGGAGTCCGGTGACGAGATCGACCGTCCCGGCCGAAGCCTCCAGCGCGCCCGCCAGCTCGGCCCAGCGCCCGTACCGGGAGAGCACCTCGAACCGCCGCGCGCGCACCAGCGCCGACTGCGGCTCGTACTCCGCCAGCGAGGCGAGCACGCGCGCCGCCTCGTCGACCTGACCCGCGCTGTCGTGTGCGGTGGCGCGCAGGAGGTCGAGCGTGATCACCGTGCGCCGATCGCCGTCGCGACCCAGGAGCTCGAACGCGCGCTCCACCAGCTTCACGGCCTCGGCGAAGCCGCCACCCCGCAGCAGCGCTTCGGCCGCCCGGCGCGCGCGGGGGTGCGTCGGCGAGGCCTCGAAGGCCTCGGTGAGCAGCTCGGCCGCCCGAGCCTCGTCTCGGATCTCGGTCCGCGCGATCTCGGCGCGCTGAGAGAGCACGTCGGCGAGCGCGTCGTTGCTCAAGGTCTCGGCGCGCTCGGCCAGCGCGGTGTCGAGCTCCATCCAGCGCCCATGGGTCTCGAGCACGTCGAGGAGCAGGTCGCCGGTGCGGCGGTCCTGCGGCGCCTCCACCATCGCGCGCTTCAGGAGTGCCTCCGCCCACGCACCGTCGCCAAGACGATCGCGGGCGATCTCGGCGGCCTCGACCAGCAGCTGGGCTCGATCGTCGCCCTTCGACGCGTCCTCGGCCGCCTCGAGCAGCGCCTCCAGCAGCCCGTGCCAGTCCTCGAGGCGTCGATTCACGCGGACCAGCGCCACGCGCGCTTCCCGGCTCTCGTCGCCGCTCAAGCCCACCTCGGACAGCAGCGTCGACCACGCCGTCCGAGCTGTCTGATCGTCGCCCGAGCGCTCGGCGATCTCCGCGCCCACCACCCGGAGCCGACGCGCGGCCGCGCCCGCACCGAGCCGATCGGACATCGCGAGCAGCCGCCGCGCCGAGCGCTCTCCGCTCTCCGCGCGGGCGTCCTCCACCAGTCGCTGCACCAGTGGCTCGTCGGCGGAGGTCTCGCGGTGCACGCCCTGCTCGATGACCGTGCGCGCTTCATCCTCGCGCGACAGCTGCACCAGGAGATCGGCGAGCCGGATCCGCAGGCGCGACGCGCTCGGCCCCGAGACCAGCTCACTCACCACGCGCGTCAGGACAGCCACCATGGCCTCGTGGCGGTCAGTTGCGGCGAGCACGTCGAGCGCCTCGCCCGCGATCGGCTCGAGCGCCTCGTGTCGGACCGGGATCAGCTCCACCGCGCGCTCCGCCAGCATCGACGAGTGCTCGGGATCCGAGGACATCGCCAGCCACGCCGCCTTCAAGAGTCGTTCGGCCCGGGCTCGCCGCTCGCCGCTGCCGTCCGCGGCCGCCCAGGCCTCGAGCCGTTCGATCACCTTCTGGGTCTCGCCCGCTTGCTCGGCGAGGCGCACCAGCGCCTCGTGTGCTTCGGGCGCGCTGCTGGTCCCTTCGATCGCGCTGGTGAGCGCGCGCTCGGCGCCCTCGCGATCGTCGAGCCAGACCCTCAGCTCGGAGAGGCCGACCCACTGCCGGGGATCGTCGTCCGCCTCCGCGATCACAGAGGCGTGCCGTTCAGCTCGCGACCAGTCGCCGAGCTCCTCGTAGATCAACCTGAGGCGCCGTCGCAGGGCGAGCGACTCGTCGTCATCGTCGGTGTGGACCAGCGCCGCCTCCAGCGGCCGCGCCACCTCGTCCCCGCTCTCGCCGAGGATCTCGCGCGCCTCGGCCAGCGCCAGGAGCCAGGCCTTGTGTTCGTCGGGATAGAGGTCGCGGGCGTCGCCCTCGACCAGGAGCGAGAGCGCCCGCGCCGCCAGCTCCACCTGGCCCAGCTCGAGCCCCTCGAGCCCGTTGGCGAGCAGCAGCTCCACCATCATGCGGGCAGCGCGGCCCCGGTGCTCGACGCCGACCCTCGGATCGTCGATCAGCGGCTCCACCAGCGCGAACGCCTCCTCGGACCGTTCGGCAAGCGTCAGCAGCGTCGCTTGCTCCACCGCCAGCTCACCGCGCGTCTCGGGACCCCGAGCGTGCGCGAACGCGTCCTGGAGCGCCGACAGCAGGCGCTCCAGCGATCCGCCTCTCTCCCTCCAGAGCTCGGCGATCGCGATCCGCACCCGCTCCTGGCCCTCCGGGCGCTCGAGCGAGTCCCACAGGCCGCGCGCGGCCTCCAGATGATCCATGCGGCGTCGCCACTCGAGATCGGCGGCCACGCCGTCGCGCTCGATCAGCGCCGTCAGCTCGAACGCCTCGGCTGCCAGCTCGTCCGGGAGGCGCTCGCGCAGCGAGTCCAGCGCACGATAGACGCGCATGGGATCGCGCTCGATCTCCGCGTGGGCACGATGCACCAGCGTGCCGGGACCGAGCGAGGCCACCAGCTCGGCGAACCGCCCGTCGCTCCACAGCGCGTTCTCCAGCTCCGAGCGCGCCAGCGTATGATCGGGAGCCGCCTCGAGCGCCCAGTGGAGCGCCGCCTCGGCGTCCGCCTGCGCGCCGCGCTTCTGCTCCAGCGCCGCCACCAGCACCAGGGTGTCGGCGCGAGCGTCCGACTCCCGGCGCGAGGCGAGCACGGACAGCGCCGCGATCTCCAGCGCCACGTCGTTGGCGTCCGCGGCCCGTTGCGCGGTGATCGCGACCAGCGACTCGTCGACATCGGCGAGCTCCGTCAACCTGCGTTGCGCCACCAGCAGCGCCCGCAGCTCCTCCCTCGCGATGCCATGATCGGGAACCGAACGCAGCGCCTCGCGGAGCGAGTGCTCCGCAGCGTCGACGTCCTCCTCCAGCTGCTGGAGCGTCGCCACCTCGACCAGCAGAGCAGCGCGCTCCTCGACCCGCTCCGATGCACCCTCGAGCACGGACGCGAGCGCCAGCGCCGCCGGCAGGAGACCGCTCCGCTCGTCGAGCCGCCGCAGCGCCTCCACCGTTCGGCGGAGCGAGTCGGGTGAGAGCCGGTCCGCGATCTCACGGAAGCGGCCTTGTCGCTCGAGGAGCGCGCGCAACCCCTCCGACGCCTCGGTGCTGTCCGGATCCGAGGCCAGCGCCTCGCCATACAGCCGCTCTGCATTGTCCTCGTCGAAGCCGACGGACTCGACCAGCAGCGCGGCGCGCTCGGTGCCCTCCGCCAGCTCGGCCAGCGCCGCCAGCGCGCCCTTCACCAGCGGGCGGTCGCCCGCCTCCTCGGCCTCGACCCGGATCGTCCGCAGCACCGGGACGCCCAGCCTCCGGCCGATCTCGAGGAGGCGCCGCTGCTCCAGGTAGATCGTGCGCAGCAGCTCGCGGGCCTCCTCGTGCTCCGGGGCTCGCTCCAGGATCCGGCCGAGGATCAGCTCGGCCTCCTCGAGCATCTTCTTCTTCTTGTGCTCGCCCGGTGAGACCGGCGAGCGGACGAGCAAGCGCACCAGCTCCAGCTGGTGGACCGATTGCGCCGAGGCGTCCTCCTCCAGCTCGATCCGTCGCCGCAGCGCGTCCGCCAGCGCCTCCCAGTCCTCGAGATCGCGCAGCACGGGTCGCAACAGATCGAGGCCGCGCACCAGATCCGGACCCGGGATCTCCACCGCTCGGAGCAACGCCGAACGCACGGCCTGGAGCCGCGGCTGATCCTCGCCTCCGCTCGCCGCGAAGCGGTCCGCCACGTGGAGCCACAACGGCGCGCGCTCGAGCGCAGGCAACATCGGCTCGAGCGCGCCGGCGGCCGCGAGCGCACGTTCGCGATCGCGCTCACCCTGGGAGAGCAGCTGGTCGAGCACGGTACGCAGCATCCACGCGCCCAGGTTCGAGCCGACGTCCTCGAACCGATTCTGCGACGACAGCAGCTCGGCCAGCTTCGTCCGCGCCGGCTCGCACTCCCGATCGATCGCGATCGCGGCCAGGTACTCCTGCTCGGCGGCGTGTCCGTCGCCGAGCTTCCACTCGAGCGCCTCGGCCAGCTCGACCGTCGCCAGCGCACGCGATCGATCGTCCTCCATCCGCTCGGCCTGACGGCGGAGCACGTCGCAGTAGAGATCGAACCGGCCCTCCTCGAGGAACAGGACCCGCAGCCGATCGAGGGCCGCCTTCTGGAAGTTTCGCGGCGCGGTCTTCACCACCTGCTCGAGCACGTGCACCACGTCGGCAGCCCGACCGTCGACGTCGGTGTAGAGGTCGGCCAGCGCCAGCTGCACCTCGGCGCGCTCCGCGCCGGCCTCCTCCAGGCGGGGCCACAGCGCCTCGGCGGCCTCGATCATCCGCTTCTCGGGACCGGTCTCGCGGACCTCGGCCCATACCTCGCGGAGCGCGTCGATCCCGAGGTTCTCCGCCAGATCGCCGAACCGATCGACCGCGACGTAGAAGCTCCGCAGCGCCTTCCTGGCCGGACCGTAGTCGGGGAGGATCGCCAGCGCCGCCAGATACTCGCGCTCGGCGGCGGCGCCGTCGCCAATGCGCCACTCGAGGACCTCGCCCGCGTGCGTCCTCATGTTCGCACGCACCTCCGGATTGTCGGAGAGATCGACCAGGCTCATCAGCATCCGGACCTGCGTGGCCCAGTCCGAGGTCCGCTCGGTCAGCTCGAGCCCCCAGTGGAGCGCCGCGGTCAGCGGCGTCGGGTGTGCCGCGATGCGCGTGCGCGTCGAGGGCGGGAGGTACTCGAGCAGCGGGGCGCTCGCGTGCAGGCGCTCCAGGATCTCGATCGCGCTCGAGAGCTCCGCTTGCGCTCGGGCCGGATCATCGACCTCGGTGCTCGAGAGCTCGGCGCGACGCAGGTGCGCCGCGGCTCGTTCGGACTGGAAGATCTCGCGCTCCACCAGCTGCCCGAGCGCGACCAGCTCCTCCTCTGGATGGCCGAGCGCGCGCGTGTACGCGGCCGCTGCGAACAGCGCGCTCGAGGATCGCGGCGACGCCGTGGCCGCTCGACGTACGAACTGGAGCGCGCGCTCCACGTCCTGCCTCGGCACCGGGTAGCCGGCCTCCACGCTCGCGCGCGGCGCCAGGAGCTCGGCGGCCTCCGCCCACAACGACGCGGCCTCGCCGCCGGTCTGCGACAGCGCCGCCTCCTCGGCCAGCGCGTCGACCAGCGCCTGGGGCTTTCCGATGTCGCGCAGCAGCGCGATCCGGAGCTGCCGTGCCGCCTCGTTCGTGTGGTCCGCGCGCACCGCCGCCTGCGCCCGCGACAGCGCGAGCTGGCGGGTCCCCAGCTTCTCGTCGTAGATCCGCGCCGCGCGCAGGTAGTAGCCGCTCTGGCGCGACGGGTCGGTGCTCCGCTCGGCGGACTCCACCAGCACGCCGGCCAGCTCGGAGAACTGACCACCCTGCTCCAGGCGGCCGATCAGCTCCTCGTCCAGGAGGTCCGCGATCTCGGATCCCTCGGGTGCCAGCGAGCGCCCGCGGCGGAGCGAGTCGAGCGCCGCCCGCTCGTCGTCGAGCGCGGTGGCCTCGACCGTCGCCTTCTCGAGGAGAAGCTTCGCCGACATCATCGGCGGCGACACCACGGCCCGCCGGCCCAGCACCTCGACCAGGAGCGGATGATCGCCCTGCTCGCGCGCGTGCAGCTCGAGCCGCTCGATCGACGCCTCCATCCAGATCGCCTGCTCACCGGGCGGAACCAGCGCCAGCAACGCCCGATCGTGGTCGATCGCCCGGGGCCGCTCGCCGATCTGCGCGTAGAGCCGGGCGGCCCGTACGTGGAGGTCGATCGACTCTTCCTTCTTGTCTGCGTCGCTCGCCAGCCGCGCCGCTCGGCCGTAGGCCGCTGCGGCCTTCGATCCCTCCTGCGCACGCTCGGCCGCCTCGCCCAGACGCACCGCGATCACGGCGGAGGTCGGGAACTCTTCGGCCGCCTCCTCGAGGCACGCGACCGCCTCGGCCCAACGCTTGGCCGAGTCGAGCACCCGCGCCTGCTCGAGCCGCAGTCGCTCGCGCACCGCCGGATCCGCCGCCGCGCCGGCGCGCCGCCCCACCACGTCCGACAGGAGCAGCGGATCGTTCCGCTTCTTCGCGATCGACTCCAGGACGTCGAAGGCGGACTCCATCACCGCCGGATCCCCACCCTCGAAGGTCAACACCTCGATCGCGTCGTCGACATCGTGCTGGGCCTGCACGTCGTCGTTCAGCCGCGCGCTGATTCGCGCCGCCTCGACGAACCGCTCGGCCCGTTCGCTCGCTGGCGTGGTCGCGATGCGCGCCCGCCGCCGCATGAGCCCTGCCAGCTCCGGGTGCCGGCCGGCCGCGTGGAGGGCCTTCGCCAGCCGGGCGGCCAGCTGCCGGCCCAGCTCGCTGTCCGGAGCCGCCAGCTCGTGCGCCAGCTCGAGCGCCGAGGCCAGCTCGTTCTCGTCGCCCAGCGCCTCGGCGATCTTGGCCAGATCGACGTACAGATCCAGCTTGACCGAGTCGCCCGTGCCACCGGTCCCGTCCTTGACCAGCGCCAACCGCCGGTGCGCCAGCTCGAGGGCACGTTCAAACCGCTCGAGCTTGATCGCGAGCGCGGTGGCGAGCGCGAGCCGCTCCAGATCTTGCGGCGCGACGTCGAGCGCCGCCGTGGCCGCCGCGTGGGCGTCGGCGTCTCGACCGAGCTCGGCGAGCAGGCGTGCGCGCTCGAGAAAGATCTCACCGCGGGCCCGCGCGTCGGGCGTCAGCTCAGCGGCTCGTGCCAGCACGTCGGCGAGCCGGGCTCGATCCTCGCGCGTCCGATAGATCCGGGTGAGCGCGGTGATCGCGCGGGCGCTCCGCGGATCCAGGCCTACCGCCTCCTCATAGGCGCGCGTCGCCTCCAGCTGGCGCCCGGAGCGCTCGAGCGCCTCGCCCAGGCGCGCCAGGATCCCCGCACGCTCGACGGGCGGATCTTCGAGGAGCAGCCGCCGATCGATCGCGTCGACGATCGGCTTCGGAGCGCCGATCAACTCCGTGACGGTGACGCGAAGATCCAGGAGCCGGCGGTGGCTCCGGTCCTGCTCGAGCGCGTCCTCGACGTAGGTGGCGAGCTTCTCCAGGCTGGCCCGATCGTCCTTGCCGAGCAGCGCCCGCTGCGCCCACAGCTCGGCGGCGTCGTCGAGCTCGCCGGCCTCGGCCGCCAGGCGCCCGCGCTCGAGCAACACCTCGGCGCGCCGGTCGTCCTGTCCGAACATCTCGTAGAGCCGCGCCAGCGCAGTGAGCACCTCGGGCGAGGACGGGTCGATCGCCTTGGCGGCCTCGTACTGCGCGAGCGCCTCCTCGCGGCCGAGCTGACCCTCGTACAGCTCTCCGGCCAGCTTCCGGATGGCGAAGGCCTCGTCGGCGTGAACGCTCTTCTTCCGCTCGAGGAGCGCGATCGCGCGTTCCACGGCCTCGATCGCGGCCTCGATACGGCCTCCGTCGACCGCCACCTGCGCCAGCTCGTACAGCGGCGCCAGCGCCTCGGGATCGAGCTCATGCGCCTTGCGGAAGCGCGTCATCGCCGCCTCGCGATCACGTACCCGCCAGAAGCGCCCCAGCACCAGGCACAGGCGCGAGGCGCGAGGTCGATCGGCCTCGCGTTCGGCCCGGTCGATCAGCGTCTCGAGGATCGAAGCGGCGCGCCGCGGATCGCCCTGATCGATCACCGCCCGCGCCAGACCCTCGAGCGCGCGGCCGTCGTCCGGGACCAGCCGCAGCGCGCGCTCGAACTCGCGCTTCGCCTGCGCCGGATCTCTCAGCGGATCGCGCAGGAGCTCCCCGGCCACGATGTGACCGAGCGCCCGCCGCTTCGCGTCGCGACCGATGTTGGCGAGCCGTCGGGCGGCGCGCACCGCAGCGCTGGCCCGGCCCACACGCGGGAGCTCTTCGATCAGCCCCTCGAGCGCATCGGGATCATCCGCGCGCACTGCGATCGCCTCCTCGAGCAGACGCACCCGCTCCTGCGCCAGGTCCTTCCGGTGGCGGGCCGCCGCCATGAACGCCATCCCGGCCAGCCGGCGCCGACCGCGCTTGCGCAGCGCGCGGGCCGCTTGCTCGTAGACGATCGCGGCCTGCTCGGAGAACCCGTCCTTCGAAGCGAGCGCGCCCTTGGCCAGGAGCGCCGGCACGGCCTCCGGGTTGCGGGCCAGCTCGTCGTCCGCCAGATCGCTGGTCTCCACCGCGAGATCGGGATCGGCGATCCCGATCGACAGCACGCGCTCGACGACCACGTCGGGACCCCCGCCGGCGTCGAGGGCCGCCTTGATCTCACGGAAGGCCGCGGGGAGATCGCCCTCCGCCAGCTGAGCGGACGCGTCGGGCGCGATCCGCCCCGCCTCCTCGCGGGCCATCGCGAACAGCGCGGCGTCGTCGAGGCTCTCTGGATCCGCGATCGAAGGGCGCTTGGTCACCGGTTGCCCCGCGGCGAACACCAGGGTCCCGTCGGCGCGCGCCTCGATCGACCGCACCGCGACGTGTTCGTGTGCAGGCATCTTCCAGCCGTACGGCGGCAACAACGACCACAGGAGCACTTCGACCGGATCGAACGCGAACGAGGTCCGGCCCACGCGGCGGACCGACTGGCCCGCGCGCTCACCCAGACCGGCGAAGAGCCCGCGGATCGCAGCCTCGAGCAGATCGGGGAGCATGATCGCCGGGTACGCGACCCAGTCGAAGGAGAAGGCGTCGACCACGAACAGCCGCGCGGCCCTCGGCTCCGCCGGGCCCAGCACGAGGCTCGCCGCCACCGGTGCGCGACGCCCGCCGGTCACCAGCTCACCCTCGAGCATCAGGCCGCCGGCGTCGGGCACCAGCCGCACCCACGCCAGCGGGCTCTCCTTCGCGGCCAGGACCGCGCCGATACGCTCGGACAGGGCCGCCAGATCGATCGCGATCTCGACGTGACGGAGGCGGGTCGAATTGCGCTGAAAGTCCTTGGCACCCCCGGTGACGTCGAGCGGCAGCTCCACGTCGAGCAGCTCGAGGTCCAGCGCTTGGACCGTCAGTCCTTCGGCCAGGCGCCGGTCTCGGAGCGAGACCATCGCAACGCCCTCGGCGAAGCCGAGCGAGAGCCCGAGCGTCGGATTGGAGGCCACGCCGTGGGTTTCACACGGGCCTGTTTGGGGCGCAAGGTGCGCGCGTCACCTGACACCGACGCCGGAGCACCCACGAGCCAACCGCATGAAGAGATCGCGGATCAGCTCGCCGGTGTCGCTGGAGGCACGTGCGTACGGCTCCGCCGCTCGGGCGAGGACATCCTGGTACGCCGGGTGCGGCTCGAGCTCGAAGCTGTGCCCGTCCGGATCGCCGGCGCAGCGCTCGGGCGGCCCGAAGCTGAAGTACGTGCGGCAGGTCTCGGGCCTGATCTCCCGGATGCCGCAGGTCCCCTGAGCCGTGAGGAAGACACAGGGAAGACCGAGCCGCGCGTAGACCCGATCCGGGTCGGGCCCACCGATCGCCCGATGGGCCTCGAGGCGGCGCCCGAGCTCGATCAGGACGCGCGCGACGTCGCCCGAAGACTCGACGTACCGAGCGATGCGCTCGATCTCGAACGCCTTCACGCCCGGGACCCACTGATGGCAGCACTGAGTGCAACCCACCTTGCATGCGATTGGTGCGCCCCGGACCGCCTCCTCGCAGAAGGCGTCGAGCGCCTCGTAGACGATTGGAAGCCGCGCCTCGAGACGTTCCGGATCCTTCCGCAGGATCTCGGCCAGCTCGACCGCCTCGGCGAACGCCCGCTCGCCGGCGTGATCGGCCGCCTCGGTCATCGCGATCGGCACCACGCCGTCATAGTCCGGAATCGGCGCATTCGCTATTCAAGCGGCGCCCCATGTTGCATGACCGAGCCGTGCGGAGACGTAGGTGGGCAATCACAGCACTCATCGCCGCGACGATTGCCCTCCACGTCGCCTTCCTCGTCGCGGCGGCGCCGGCCCCGGCGGTCCCGCCACGCATTCGCTCGCCGTGTTCGGCGCCCGCATCCGCGACGCGCGCACCGCGACGCTCCCGACCTCCCTGGTGATCGAGGACGGCCGGATCACCGCGATTGACGGGCCCATCCCCGAAGACCTGCCGCGCTTCGACGCCGGCGGCCGGTTCGTGGTGCCGGGCCTGGTCGACGCCCACGCGCACATGCTCCGCGCCGGACGGTGCGGCGGGGACGAGGGCGTCGCGTGGTCGAACGTGCGCCAGATCCCGATGAGCTTCGACGTCGCGCTTCGCTACGGGCAGACCACGGTGGTCGATTCTCGCCGGGCCCCTCCGCATGGTGGTCCGGATGCGCGACGACCTCGCCGCCGAGCGCGCGCTGGCCCCCCGGTATCTGGTCGCGGGTCCCATCCTGACGGCGCCCAGCGGCTATCCGCTCGACTGGGCCGACCGCGAGCTGGTGGTGGATCAGCTCGAGGTCGTCGTCGAGCTGCCCGACGTGGCGACCGCGATCCGAACGGTCGATTGGCTGGCGGCCGCCGGGGTCGACGTCATCAAGATCGCGACGATGGAGCTCGCATACAACGAGCACCGCTCCCGACGATCGCGCCGCCGGTGTTCCGAGCGGCCGTCGAGGCCGCCCACCGCCACCACCTGCGCGTCTTCGTGCATGCCCACAGCGATGCCGGCTATCGAGCGGCGCTCGACGCTGGCGCCGACGTGCTGGCCCACAGCGCCTTCGATCCGCTCGCCGACGAGACGATTGAGCGCGCCGCCACCTCGAGCGTGGTGGTGCTCCCGACCCTCTGGGTCTTCGGCGCCTTCGAGGCCGCACGCACCGACCCGACGGTCCTCGCCGAGGCCGAGCGCCAGCTGGTCCCCGATCCCCCTCACCCGCGATCCGGAGCCGCCCGGCCTCCTGCGGACGCTGCGAACGGTGGTCACGCTGATCGAGGCGATGCTCTGAGCTCAGGGCGAGCGATGGAGCAGGATGGGGCGCGTCTCGCCGCCCGCGCCGCTGACGCTGCCGGCCGCCCAAACGTCGTCGTGGGAGGGACCCCAGAAGCCGGTGATGGCGCCGGCGCCACCGGCGAACTCGCGGCACCACCCGCCGGCCTCGTCCCAGAAGAAGATCGAGCTCTCGCTGGAGCCTGCGAACAGGCCGTCCGCATCCACGCCCCAGAGCGCGAAGAAGAAGGCCCGCCGCGGCGCCGCGCCGAAGAGCCAGCGGTCGCGATCGAACATGGCGAAGCCGGGCAGATCCTCGTCGTTGTGTCCGAGGGCCCAGACGCGGCCCGGGCCCTTGCCCCAGATCGCGGTCAACCGTCCGGAGCGTTCGACTCGGATCGTGCTGAAGCGCGCGCCGTCGTACTGGAAGGTCTCGGTGTTGGCGACGATCCGGACGTCGTTCGGTCCGGCCGCCCAGATCGCGTTCATCGGTCCGTCCGGCCAGGCGGGCTCGACGATCACGTCGCTCCCGTCGAACGCCCGCACACCCTCGTCGCCGATCATCCAGACCCGGTCCGGAGCGATCGCCCAGAGCCCGACCAGGATCTCCCGCGTGTGTGTTTCGATCGGCGTGAATCGATCGCGCTCGAGTCGCGCCGCGAACCCGTCGCGACCGACCACCCAGACGTCACCGGCGCTCGAGCCATGGATCGCCATGAGGTCGCCGGCCGCCACGCTGTAGTCGGTCCACTCTCCGTCCTGATAGCGGAGGATCGTGCCGTGGCCGCCGGCGAACCAGAGCGCGCCGTCGCCCGCGCTCCAGAGGTCGGCGAGCCCGGCGTCGGTGGGGACCGCGAGCTCGCTCCAGGGCGACCGGTCGCTGCAGGGGACGTCGAGCACCGGGGGCGGCGGCTCGAACGTCTCGGCGGGGAAGAGCTGGGCCCGCTCTCCGTCACCACACGCGAAGGCCGCGGCGACCAGCCAGGCTGCGCGACGCACGGGTGGAAGATATCTCGGATCGGCGCGGGGTCACCAACTGATAGACGTAGACGGAGGCGCGGCGGCGCCAGCTCATGTCGAGGTAGAGGACGTCGGAGGGCTCGAACCACTCGTTCGGGTCGAGATCCTGGAGCGTGACGAAGATCAGGCCCTCGTTCAGCAGCGCCAGGTGATGGGCGAGCTTCTTCATGAACGGCAGCGGGAAGGCGGTGGAGCAGGAGTAGATCACCGTGGCGTCTTCGAGGTCCGAAGTGAGGAAGTTCTCGTTTCTGAACTCGACCTTCCTCGCCCGGATCACGTCGAGGCTGTGCGCCTCCTCGAGCGCGTCCGTCGCGATGCGCCAGCGGGGCTCGACCAGCTCGATCCCCACGCACTTGGCGCGCGACGCGATCGCCGCGGTGAGGACCAGCTTTCCCGCGCCGGAGCCGAGATCGTAGAAGCTGTCGTTCCGGTCGAGGCGAAGATAGTCGATCAACCGCAGGGCCGCCGTCGGCATGATCTCGCCGTACATCGGAGAGGAGCGCGCGCGGTCGACCACGAGCTCGGAGGAGCGTGGGACGCTGAACCCGTCCCGGTGGCGATAGAGCTTGCGGATGATTTTCCGCGGATCCGTCATGTCAACTCAACTTGCATCCCGCTCGAAGCGTAAGATCCTGAAGCTTTGCGAGGGGACGCGCTCGAACCCGAGCTTCTCCAGGAGGCCGATCGAAGGCAACAGCTCCGGCAGCGTTTCCGCGACGACCCGGCGTGCACCCCGATCTCGGGCCCAGCCGAGAAGCGCCTGCACGGCCTCGCTGGCGAGCCCCTTTCGGTGATGGGTGGGAAGCACCGAGTATCCGACCTCGACCACGCCGTTCGCGTCGGGGGGGCCCTTGAAGCCTGCGGCGCCGCAGGCGGTGCGCGTCGAGCGCTCGATCAGGTACCAGAGCCACCAGCCGCGCTCGGACGGGCTCTTGCTCAGCTTCTCCGAGGTGAAGCGGAGCGCGGCCTCGTCGTGGTAGATGGGCGGCCACTCGCGGGGGACGGTGGCGCGCAGGCCCGCGCCCAGAGCTTCGCGGCTCGTGAGGTCCGCGTGGATCAGATCGACGGTGGCGGCGGCGAGCTCGAGACGATCGGTCTTGAGGCGCTCGGGCGTGAGCCGGCGAATCAGCGCGGCGTGATCGGGGTGCGAGGCGAGCAGCGCATCGCGATCTCCGAGCTCGAAGCCGGAGAGCTCGAAGCCCGGCGCCATCGTCGTCCCCATCAGCGCGAAGCGCCCGCCCTCGACGAGGTGCGAGCCCTGCCACGCCCCCGCGGGGACCCGGTGCTGGACCGCTTGATCGGCGTCGAGCTCCGACCCTAGCCGTACCACCTCGCTGGTCCCGTCCGGCCGCAGCACCGCGAGCTCGACCGGGTCGCCCAGGTAGAAGTGATAGATCTCGTCAGACGCCAGGCGGTGCATCAGCCCCGCGCTGTCCGGCGCCAACAGGTAGAAGATCGAGGTGGCGAAGGGCGTCCGGCTGGTCTCCCGGTAATAGCCACCCTCGAACCCGAGGGGCGTGAGCTCGAGGCGTCGGATGACCTCGTCGACCGAAAGCACCGGAGGAACGTACACTTTCGGTCCTTCCAGGCAATGCTTGACAAGTCAGTAGACCAGTCGACATAGTTTGAAGAGCTAATATGAAGAACGGTCTACTTTCTAGTCACCTCACCCTTCCCAATGGCCGAACCGTGAAGAACCGGCTGGCCAAGGCCGCCATGAGCGAGAGCCTGGGCGAGCCCGACGGCCGCCCCTCCGAGGGCCTGATCCGCCTCTACGACCGCTGGGCCCGGGGCGGGACCGGCCTCCTCATCACCGGCAACGTCATGATCCAATCGGGCGCCCAGACCGATCCGCTCAACGTCATCATCGAGGACGAGCAGCACCTCCCCGTGCTGTCGCGCTGGGCCCGCGCCGCGCAGGCCGACGGCACGCGGGTGCTCGCGCAGATCAATCACCCCGGCCGCCAGGCCATAACGGTCAGGTCGGGTGGACGTCCGGTCGCACCCTCGGAGGTCGAGATGCAGGGCCTCTCGATGCTCTTCCGGAAGCCGCGCGCAATGGAGGACGGCGAGGTGGAGACCATGATCGACCGCTTCGTTCGGACCGCCACCGTCTTCGAGAAGGCGGGCTTCGACGGCGTCGAGATCCATGGCGCGCACGGCTACCTGATCAGCCAGTTCCTCTCCCCTCTCTCCAATGTACGTGACGATCGCTGGGGCGGCGACCCGCAGCGCCGGATGCGCCTGTTGCTGGAGGTCGTGCGGCGCGTGCGCGAGGCGGTCGCGCCCAGCTTCATCCTCGCGGTCAAGCTGAACTCCGCCGACTTCATGCGCGGCGGCTTCGACGAGGACGAGTCGATGAACGTGGTGCGCGCGCTCGACTCGGAGGGGATCGATCTGCTCGAGATCTCCGGGGGCAACTACGAGGCGCCGGCGATGATGGGCACGGCGAAGGCCAGCACGGTGCAGCGCGAAGCCTACTTCCTGGAGTATGCGGAGCGGGTCCGCAGCCTGACCTCGGTGCCGCTGATGGTGACCGGCGGGTTCCGCTCGCGCGAGGTGATGGAGCGGGCGATCGATTGCGGAGCGGTCGATCTGATAGGAGTCGCGCGCCCGCTCGCCCTCGAGCCGGACCTCTCCAGGCGGCTGATGAACGGCGAGGCCGATCGTGCGAAGACAGTGAACGTGAGCGTCGGCATCCGCCTCTTCGACAGCGTCCTCCAGGGCTCCTGGTACCAGGAGCAGCTGTACCGGATCGCGCGCGGTCTCGATCCCGATCCCGATCTGGGCAAGTGGCGCATGGTCTGGGCAGGCTTCCGGGCCCGCGCGTTCCCGCCGACGGCGCCGCCCGCGAAGATCAGCGAGCCTCTGGGAGCCCCCTCGTGACCAAGTCCAACAGCCGCGAGCGCCTCGTGACCACCACCGCGGCCCTCCTGCAGAAGCAAGGCTACTTCGGGACCGGCCTCAACGAGATCGTGAAGGCGAGCGGAGCGCCCAAAGGCTCGCTCTATTTTCACTTCCCAGGGGGGAAGGAGGAGCTGGCGGCCGAGGCCCTCGCGCTCAACGGCGCTGGCATGCGGGCGCAGCTCCAGGCGGCGCTGGAGGGCGTCGACGATCTCGAGCAGGCACTCGGGGTCGCCATCGATGCGCTGGCGTCGCAGCTCGAAGAGAGCGATTACACCGCTGGCTGTCCCATCGCGACCGTGGCGCTGGAGGCGGCCGCCACCTCGGATCGGATCCACGAGGTGTCGAAGGAGGCGTACGAGTCGTGGGAGGCGATTGTCGAGGCCCGGCTGGTGACCGCGGGCGTCCCGGAGGCGGAGGCGAAAGAGCTCGGCCTGGCGATCCTGGCGGCCGTCGAGGGTGCGCTCCTGTTGTCGCGCGCCTACCGCGACACGCGGCCGCTGCGCACGGTCCAACGCGTGCTGGTGCGGATGATCGGGCGATGATCCTCGACGCCGCCTTCTTCGATCGCGACGCCCTGCTGGTCGCGCGCGAGCTGGTCGGCAAGGTGCTGCGCCGCCGCCACCGGGGCCGTTGGCTCTCGGCCGCCGTCGTCGAGGCGGAGGCTTACTACCTCGAGGAGAAGGGGAGCCACGCCTCGCTCGGCCGAACGCCCAGCCGCGAGGCGCTCTTCATGCCCGCCGGCACGATCTACATGTACTACTCGCGGGGGGGCGACTCGCTGAACGTGAGCTGCCGTGGCGAAGGCAACGCCGTGCTGGTCAAGAGCGGTGTGGTCCACCTCGACGCGCGCTCACCCGAAGCCAGCCTGCGCGCGATGCAGCGCCTCAACCCGTGCAAGGAGCGCCTCCGCGATCCCGAGCGCCTCTGCTCCGGACAGACGCTCCTGTGCCGGTCGCTGGCGTTGACGGTCGACGACTGGAACCGGAGGCCGTTCGACCCCGAGTCGTTCTTCCTCGAGGATGTCGGGCGGCGACCCCAGTTGATCCAGGCCCGCCGCCTGGGCATCCCGACGGGACGCGACGAGCACCTCCCGTACCGGTTCGTCGACCTCGAGCGCGCCCGCCATGCCACCGAGAATCCGCTCCGGAAGCGTGGCTGGCGCGAGGGCGTGGACTACTGGCTCGCGCAGGCCGACTTGCCTCGCCGGTGATGCAGCGGGTCTCCTCCGCGGATGGCGATCTACCGTTGCCCGTGGTGCGGCACCGATCCCACGTACGTCGCGTATCACGACGAAGAGTGGGGCGTCCCGCTGCACGACGAGCACCGGTTGTTCGAGATGCTGGTGCTCGAGGGAGCCCAGGCCGGGCTCAGCTGGTCGACGATCCTCCACAAGCGGCCCGCCTATCGAAGGGCCTTCGCGAGCTTCGATCCCGCCAAGGTCGCTCGCTTCGACGCGAGAAAGCGCGAGCGACTCCTCCAGGATCCCGGGATTGTCCGCAACCGCGCGAAGGTCGCCGCTGCCGTCACGAACGCCCGCGCGTTCCTCGAGGTCGAGGAGGAGGTCGGCAGCTTCGACCGTTACCTCTGGGGCTTCGTCGACGGAGTCCCGATCCAGAATCGCCGCCGCAGCATGAAGAACGTGCCCGCGACCACCCCGCTCTCGGACGTGCTCAGCAAGGAGCTCGCGCGCCGAGGGTTCAAGTTCGTCGGCTCCACCATCTGCTACTCGCTGATGCAGGCGGTCGGCATGGTGAACGATCACCTGATTCGCTGTTTTCGACACCGGGAGGTGGATCCATCTGTCCGTCTCGCACGTACGGGTGAATAGAGGACGCTTTGCCTCCGCTCTCGGATTCCGACAGACTGGCCCGGTAGCTCGATGGACACCTCGCCTTCCATCGACCCGCTCCTCGGGCGGGTGATCGCAGGCAAATTGGAGCTGCTGGAGGTCCTCGGCAGCGGCGCCATGGGCAAGGTCTACCGCGCCCAGCACCTCGGGCTCGCCAAGCCGGTCGCGATCAAGGTCCTGGCCCAGAACGCGCAGGCGCCCGAGCAGCACGCGCTCCGGTTCAAGGCCGAGGCCCGCGCTGCCTCCCGGCTCGATCACCCGAACGTCGTCCAGATCCTCGACTTCGGCGAGGACGACGACGGCCTCCTGTATCTGGCGATGGAGTTCCTCGACGGCCAGGATCTGCAGGCTCTGTTGCGCGATCACGGGCGCCTCCAGACGGTGCGCGTCGCCTGGATCATGTCGCAGGTCCTCTCCGCCCTGGCGGCCGCCCACAAGAAGGGCGTCATCCATCGCGACATGAAGCCCGGCAACATCATGCTGACCACCAAGGCCGGCGAGGACGGGATGATCGCCGACTTTGTGAAGGTCTGCGACTTCGGGCTCGCCAAGATCCTCGATGTGGGCGACGGCGAGGTGACGAGCGGACCGGTCACGCGACAGGGGGCGATCTTCGGAACGCCTGCGTACATGTCACCCGAGCAGGCGCGCGGCGATCCGCTGGATCACCGGAGCGACATCTACTCGTGCGGTGTCATCGTCTACAAGATGGTGACCGGACGGACGCCGTTTCGCGCCGAGACGCCGACGGGTGTCTTGATGAAGCACATCTCCGAGATGCCGGCGCCGATGCACGAGTGGGTCCAGGACGCCGACCCGAGGCTCGAGGCGATCGTCGCCGGCTGCATGGAGAAGGATCGCGACGCGCGCTATCAGGATGCGCGCGTCGTCCGCGACGAGCTCCGCAAGATCCTCGAGGACGCCGGCATGGGCAGGTCCGCCATCACGGGCCTCGCCTCCTCGCCGTACCGGTCCCGAGGATCGGAGCGATCCGTCCCGCTCTCGGGCCCGCCCGGGCGGAGCAGCTCGGCCGTCGCGACGGAGCTTCCGCCGACCATGACGCCCTCGATGGCCGCCACCGAGGCGCTGGAGTCGGCGCCGCTCCAGACGCTGCCGCCGGCCAACGACAGCAGCGCGACCGCGCAGCTCACCGCGCCGCCCCCGAAGACGGCATTGATCGCCGCGATCCCGGGCGCGATCGCGCTGTTGATGGTGGGCGGGCTGATCGCGTTCCTCTTGATCACGCGGGCGGAGCGGGCGCAGCCGGCGATCGATCCCCCGCCGCCCTCCGCCGTCGCCGTCGCGCCGCCGCCGCCCGCCCAGATCGAGCCGCCGCCACCGGAGACGATCGAGCCCCCGCCCGCGCAGAAGATCGAGCCCCCGCCGCCCCATCGCCCGAGGAGGACGGGTCCCCACCACCGCACGCCGGTGCCGCCGCCGCGGCCGCGCGCCCGGATCGAGCCGCCGCCGCCGGTGAAGATCTCGCCACCCCCACCGCCGCCCGCAGCGAGGGTCGAGCCGCCGCCGCCGCCGAAGGTCGAGCCCCCGCCGCCGTCGGGTCCGCCGAAGCTCCAGGCGGGATGGCGACTCTCGATCGACCTCGTCGATCTGGAGGTCAAGGGTGGGATCTCGAAGATGCGATCGAAGGACGGCCTCGACCGCCACCTGCCGGCCGCCGAGGCGTGCGTTCGAAAGGCCGTCGCGGCGAAGGGCCTGCACGGGAGCGGACGCATCGAGGTCCGCGCCACGATCACGGTGCGGGGTCATCTCAAAGCGATCTCGACGCGCGGGCTCGCCGGCGCCGAGCTCTGCCTGGAGGAGGCGTTCGCGCCCGCGCGGCTGCCCGCCCCCGACACCGGCGCCGGCTCGATCGCGTTCGCCCTCGCCTACGAAACCGAGCGGTGAGGTGGTATAGACCTCGCGGAGACTGACGGATGCTCGCCTCCAACCCTCGCTGCGCGGCCGGACTGCTGGCGCTCCTTCCGAGCCTGGGCTGTCTCGACGCCATCGACGCGCTCGATCCGAACGTCGGCGAGCCCCTCGCGGATCGATGCGTCAACCAGGATGCCCATCCGGACCGCGACGTGTCCTTCTCGCGGGAGGTCCTCCCCATCTTGAAGGGCCAGGCCGGCCCCGTCGGCTGCACCTGCCACCAACCGTCGGATCCCAACCCGATCGGCCTCGAGCAGACGGCGCTCGACCTCTCCACCTACGACTCCCTGCGCGCCGGCGGGATCGACACCGGCACCAGCATCATCGTCCCGGCCGCGCCGTGCGACTCGCTCCTCTACCAGAAGATCAGCCCCGGCCCGCCGTTCGGGGCGCGCATGCCGTTCAGCGGCCCTCCGTTCCTGGGCGACGAGGAGCGGCGCTTGATCGCCGACTGGATCGCGGAGGGCGCCCGTGACAACTAGGCTTGCACTCGCCTGCGCGCTCGGCGCCGCCCTGTTCGCCTGCATCGGCGGAGGATCCGGACGCCGCGGCGGGCTCCCTGAAGCCACCATCCAGTCCTTCCCGCCCGACGTGGCCGAGGCCTATCAGCTCTTCGCCGTCCGCTGCTCGCGCTGCCACACGCTGGCCCGCCCGCTCGACGCGTCGATCACCGACTACCACCACTGGGAGGAATACGTCGCCCGCATGCGCCATCATGCCGGCAGCGGAATCTCGCCCAGGGACGCCGAGCGGATCCTGGTCTTCCTCAAGTACTACACCGACCTCAAGGTGAAGCAGCTCGAGGGCGACGCGCCCGAAACGCCGCCGCCGCCCGCGCCCCCGCCGGACGAGAAATCGCGCCTCCCCGACGCTGCCGCGCCGGTCGAGGTGGCCCGGTGAGAGCGATCGGCTTGGCGCTCGCGTCCCTCCTGTTCGCATCCAACGCCGGCGCGGAGGAGCTCGAGCGGAACTTCGCCGGCTCGGCCCAGCTCGACTACCTGGCCGTGCCAAGCACGCTCAAGGCGCGCGGCTTCTCCTTCGACGGCTTCACCACCGAGCTCGCGGTCAAGCTGGCGGTGGACTTCACCGAGCATTTCTCGGCCAACATCAAGATCTGCTACGGCTGCCACGGGTTCGAGACCGACATGGCCTTCGTCGATCTGCGGATCGTGGATCAGCTCAACTTCCGCGTCGGCCGCATGAACCCGGCCTTCGGAGACTTCCTGCTCCGCCACGATCCCGCGAATCACCGCGCCAACTCCAAACCGCTCCCCTACGACATGGGGCGCATGCTGCACCGCCAGGAGTGGAACATGAGCATCCTGCCCGCGCCGTACGTGGACAACGGGCTCGAGCTCAACGGCACCCAATGGTTCGGGGACGACGTCCAGGTCGACTATGCCGCCTATGTCGTCAGCGGGCTCAAGGGCGGCAACGACGCCCTCGACTTCGACTACACCCAGTCCCGCTCAGGCTCGCTCTACTACGTCGACAACAACTCCGAGCCCGCCTTCGGCGGCCGGATTGCCGTCACCGCCAACTTCTCCGAGTACGTGAGCGGAACGCTGGGCGCGTCGATCATGTACGGACACTACGACCCGTCCGGAGACCTCGAGTATCACATCGCCGGCGCCGACCTCTACCTCCGCTTCGACGAGCTGGCCATCCGCGGCGAGTATCTGATCCGGCGCACCGAGTTCGCCGTCGGCAGTGATCCGGAGCAGCGCTTCCGCTACGAGTTCGACCCGCGCGACAACTTCTTCGTCAAGGACGGCTTCTACGCCGAGGCCGAGTACCCGTTCACCGAATGGCTCGAGGTGTTCTATCGCCTCGACGGCATGCGCCGCGTCGGCAACGTCCCCAATACCTCGGCGCTTCGGAGCCGGAGCGCGATCCTGCGCAACACCCTCGGCGTGAACCTGGTGGTCGAGCGCGGCTTGCGCATCAAGCTCTCGGCCGAGTACTGGGACTTCACGGACTTCGAGGACGACATTGCCCTCCACGCGGGCGTCACGGCCAACTTCTGATGCTGGCCGAGGTCGCCAAGCGACGACTCAACGTCCTCACCGATCGGCTGTTCACGGTCCCGGTGCTGGTGCTGATGCCGCACAGCCGCTGCAACGCACGCTGTCTGATGTGCGACATCTGGAAGGCCAACGAGCGGAAGGTGGAGCTGACGGCCGCCGACCTCGCGCCCCACCTGGAAGAGATGCGCGCGCTCGGCGTTCAGCGCCTGGTCTTCTCCGGCGGTGAGGCGCTGATGCACACCGACCTGTTCGTGCTCACCGAGATGCTGGCGGCGCTCGGAGTCCGGATGACGCTCCTGTCGACCGGCCTCACGCTCGAGCGCCACGCCGAGGCCGTCGCGCACTGGTTCGACGAGGTCACCCTCTCCCTCGACGGCCCCCCCGAGGTCCACGATCGGATCCGAAACGTTCCCCGCGCCTACGAGCGCCTCGCCGCCGGCGCCCGCGCCGCCAAAGCCGCAGGTGTCCAAAGGATCACCGGGCGGTCCGTGGTGCAGCGCGACAACTTCCGCTTCCTCGAGGAGACGATCGCGGCCGCCCGCGCCGCCGGCCTCGACCAGATCTCCTTCCTCCCGGTCGACGTCTCCAGCGAAGCCTTCAACCGCCCGGGGGGCTGGACACACGATCGCGCACAGACCACCATGCTGGAGCGCCACGAGGCCTTCGAGCTCCGCGATCGCATCGAGGACCTCATCGCGCGCCACGGCAGCGACCTGGCCCAAGGGTACATAGCAGAACCCGCGGATAAGCTTCGGGCCCTCGCCCAATACTTCCTCGCGCTCCACGGCGTGACGATCCACGCCGAGACGGTCTGTAACGCGCCCTGGATGTCCGCCGTGATCGAGGCCGACGGCACCGTCCGCCCCTGCTTTTTCCATCGATCGCTCGGGAACATCCGGACCGCGGCCCTTCCAGACATACTGAACGCACCCGAGGCGGTCCGGTTCCGGAGTAACCTCGACGTTCGTCGCGATCCGATCTGCCGTCGTTGCGTCTGCACCCTCTCCATCGGCCCGCGGACCGAAGTGTGATAGACATTCGGGGTTGGCTTCGGCGCGATCCCGGACGACGTTCGCGATCAAGGCCGCGGTCGCCGTCGCGATCTCCGCGCTCACCTTGTGGTGGGCGTTCCACGACGTCGACCTCGAGCACGTGCGCAACAACCTCGGCCACACCACCGCCGGCGTACTGCTCCTCTACGTGGTGGCGCAGTGCGTGATGCACTTGTCCCGGGTGATCCGGTTCGGGTTGCTGGTCAAGCCGCTCGGCGATGCCAGCAACCGATCGATCTTCGCCGCCGTCAGCATCGGAATCCCCGCCTCATTCTTCTTTCCCCTCCGCCTCGGTGAGCTGGTCCGACCCGCGATGCTGGCGCGGAGCGGGATCCCGTTCGCCGGATCGATGGCGGCGGTCGCGGTCGAGCGGATCGCCGATGGCCTGTTCAACGTGGGCATCTTCTTCCTGCTCCTCGGGACGCTCCCCTCGGAGACGATCAAGCCCGAGATCCGCCACCTCTCGCAGATCGCGCTGGTCGGGTTCGGTGGCGGAATGATCTTTCTGGTCGCCGCCTACTTCGCTCGCGGTCCGGTGCTCGCTGGGCTGAGGATGGTCGTCTCTCCGCTCAGCCGCGGCCTCGCCGACAAGCTGGTCGGCCTCACCAGCACCTTCATCGACGGACTCTCCGCGCTCGGCACCACGACCCGCTTCCTCAGCTTCGTCGCCTTGACCGCCTTCTTCTGGATCCTCAACGGCGCCGCCACCTGGATGCTCGCCAACAGCTACATCGGCGACCTCCCCCTCTCCTCCGGGGTGTTCGCGATCTGCTGCACCGTGTTCGCCGTGATGATCCCAGCCGGTCCCGCGTTCGCCGGGACGATGGAGGCGGGCTTCCGGCTCGGCCTCACCCCGTACGGGGTCGACGCCTCCGAGGCGGCGGTCGTCGCCATCGCGGCCCACGCCCTTCACCTGGTGTTGATGGCGTCGTTCGCCGGTATCGGCATGCTGGCCGCCGAAGCCGCCCCTGCCACCAAGGACGCACCTCACTCCCCGACGTCGGCGCCGTTGCCCTCGAAGGACACGCCCACGACCTGATCGGGCCGCGGCGCCTGTCCCAGCTCCAGCGCGACGTGATTGTCGAGCAGGCGCCCGTCGACGAGCACCAGCCCCTGGTTGGCGCGGATCCCCACCTCGTTGCGCTCGAAGAGGAACCGCCGGACGAGCGCGTCCGAGTTCGTGATCTCGAGTCCGGTATCGCCGAAGCGACTCACCGAGAGATCGGTCGCCTCGAGCGTACAGCGCTGGAGGTTGAGGCCGATCGCGTCGCCGGAGCGGTCTCCGCCGTCAGCCCCGACGCGGGTCATCCGCACGGAGATGATGCTGTCATTGAAGAACTGCCCGCACTGGAACGGCTTGCCGCCGCCCGTCATGCGAACGTCGGCCAGCTCGATGTCGGCGCCCGAGCGATCGATGTTGATCCCGGCGTCCCTGAGGTTCAGGAGCTCGACCCGCTCGGCCGAGAAGCGGGTCGGGAGGGCGGGCGCGTCCAGCCCGTCCCAGTTGATGAGGATCCCTCCGGCGATGTCATCGAACGTGGAGTCGTTGATCGCGGCGTCCCCGCCGCGGATGGCGAGCGGGAAGGCACCTCCGTCCATCCGCACGTGGGTCATCGTGACGTGCGCTCCCCGTCCTCCCTGCGCGTTGATGCCGCTCGAGACGCGCAGCATGGTGACGTCTTCGAGCGCGACGCTGGGCTCGAACTCGGCCGAGTTGACCGCGATGCTGACGCCCGCGATATCTCGGATCGCGACCCGCTCGGCGCGGAGGCTCGACTCCGCGACGCTGGCGGTCAACGAGATCGCGGCGCCCCCTCGGATATCGTGCAGCTCCGCGTCGGAGATCTCGAGCGCAGCGTCCAGGATCACCAGCGGGAGGGCGACGAACCCGCCGAGATCGGCGCGCGCGATCCGGATCGTGCTCTGGTCGGCGGCGTAGACCCCGCGCGGAGCGTCCCGCTCGGCGGCGATCGTCAGATCCCCGACCGCGAACGTGCCCCTCCCGGCGGCGATCAGACCGGGGCCGACCGTCTCTCCGATCTCGACGCGAGAGAGACGAGAGACACCGCCGGCCAGCAGGATGCCCTCGGTCACCGGGTTGGCGCCGGGATGGAGGTTCAGGACGCTCACATCGCTGATCGTGCTCGAGGAGGTGATCACGATGAACCCGGGTTCTTCGCTGTCCTCGATCGACACGCGGCGACACTCGCCGTGACCCCAGAACCAGAGCGCGCCGCGGGTGGCGTCGTTCGGGTCGTCGGGGACGAGCGGGGGCGAGGCGACCCGGCGGATCACGATATCCTCGAGGAGATGGCTGCCCGCGTCCCCGGGCTGGGTCGACGCGAGGACGGCGCAGCGCTCCACGTCCTCGACCAGCACGCCGTGGAGCTCCGCAGGCCCGAAGACGGTGATCGCGCCGGTGTTGGGCGAGCTCCCCGAGACGCCGTCGACGACCGCATCGGTGAGGATCAGCGGTCCAGTGACGTGCAGCGCGTACCCGTGGACGCCCTCGGCATGGAAGCGATCGAGCGACAGCGACCCGGTGACGTCGACGCCAATCGTGGAGCCGCGGACCGCCAGGTCGGAGGCGATCACGTCGCCGAGCGCGGAGATGGTGGCGAAGGCTTCGACGCCGTCCAGCGAGACCTCCGAACCGTCGACGCGGAGCCCCTCGCTGAGCCGAACGTCGTGGAGCTCGCTCCGATCGCCCAGGTGCACGTGGATGAGGTCGGTGGCCGTCACGCAGGCGCCGTGGATCGAGACCTGGTCGAGCAGCGGATACGCGTCGAAGTCGTAGCTCCCGGACGCGAGCGCCAGCACGGTCCCCGCAGGGAGCGATGCGGGGAGGCGGTTCCTCGGCGACGCTTCCGTGCCGCCCCCGTCCACCGGCTCCGCGGAGATCGACGTAGATCGCGCCCGGCGAGAGACCCTGCGCAAAGCGGCCCACCGCCGGACACTCGCGGCCCACGGTCTCGCAGGTCGATCCTCCGTAGCGCTGCACCGCGCCCGGCCCGCACTCGAGGAGCCCCTCCGGCGCCCAGGCCGGCCGCTCGGGTGGCGCCGGTGGGCGCATCGGCGCGAGCGGCCCTCGATCCGGTGGCCGCGGCGGCTCGGGATCGTCGACGCTGCAGGGCGTCTCGCAGCTGAGCGCGCTCCGCACGCATCCTCCTGCGGCCCAGCAGCCGAAGAGCTCGAACGGGAGGCGTACGGAGGCGAGGTCGGGCGGGAGCGGCTCCTCCTTCCAGAGATCGAAGCCATGGGGCGTCCCCGGGCTCCACGCGATCGGCACCGGCAACGGACGCCCGCCGGTGAGCGTGTCGAGGCGCGTGATCCCCGGCGCAACGCCGATCTCTTCGAGCGAGCGATCGTAGGCGACCAGATAGAGGCGCGCGTCCTTGGCGAGCGACAGCGGAACGCTCTCCCCGGGCCGGAGCCCGACCGCGATCGACGGCCGACCGTCCTCGATGGTGATCAGCACCAGCGAGGCGGCGCCCTCACGGGCCGGCAACGGCAGACGCTCGGCCGGAACGCAGGCGGTCCCCCAGAGCACGACCGCCGGCAGGCCGAGACGCCACCGCACGTCAGCCGAGCGCCTCCGCGAGCCAGAGCCGCGCTTTGGTCCAGTCGCGCCGGATCGTGCGCACGGAGACCGCGAGGGCCTCCGCGATCTCGGGCTCACGCATGCCGGCGAAGTAGCGCATCTCCACGATCTGAGCCATGCGCGCGTCCAGCTTCGCCAGCTCCTCGAGCGCCTCGTGCACGCGCAGGATCTCCTCCTCGGCGGCCGAGGCCCCGTCGACGTCGAACGTGAGGCTGACGTGCTCGGCGCCGGCACCCCGGCGCGCCGCGTTTCGCCGCCGCATGAAGTCCACGATCACGGTACGCATGACGCAGGCCGCGTGGCGCAGGAAGTGGACCCGATCCTGGAGCTCGCCGCCCTGGGCCTGCGCGAAGCGGAGATACCACTCGTTCACCAGGGCCGTGGTGTCGAGGATCGCGCGCCCGCCGCCGGCCCGCAGCCGCGCCCGCGCCAGGCGGCGGAGGTCGGCGTAGGTGGTCGCGAGGAGCCGGTCGGCGGCCGAGACATCCCCGCGCTGAGCGCGACGAATCAGGTCCGTCACCTCGTGCACGCCCTGCCTATACCAGAGCGGGAAACCCCGGCAAATGCAGGCCGCCCGGGGTCGATGGCCCATTTCTCCCCCGCATTGCGTTGATGCCGGAGCGTGGGCTCCCATCTCGATCTCGAGCGCCTGGACGCGGCGGCGATCCAGGCGGCCGTCGAGCGCGCGCTGGCGGGGGACGCGGCCACCCTGGACGCGCTGACGCGGGCCCTCGCCCCGGTGGTCCAGGTTCGGGTGGCACGCGCGCTGCTCCGGCGCGCGGCGGGCGCCCGCGGTCGAAACCTGAGGGCGGACCTGGAGGATCTGGTGCAGGAGGTCTTCGCCGTCCTCTTCACGGGACGCGGCCGCGCGCTGCGCGCCTGGGATCCTTCGCGCGGTCTCTCGTTCCTGAACTTCATCGGCTTTCTCGCCGAGCGCGAGGTCGGCATGCTGATGCGCACCTCCAAGCGCAACCCTTGGACCGAAGATCCGACGCCGAGCGAGACCCTCCAGGCGATGCAGCCGCGGTCCGCGAGCCACCAGGCGCAGCTCGAGGCGCGCGACCTGCTCGAGGTGCTCTGCGACCGACTGCGGGAGCGGCTCACGCCCCAGGGCCGCCTCTACTTCCAGCGTCTCTACGTGGAGGAACGATCGATCGAGAGCGTCGCCAGCGAGGCCGGGACCACCTCGGGTGCGCTCTACGCCTGGCGCGCGCGGTTCAAGACGATGCTCCGCGAGCTCGAGGCCGAGATCAGCGGCGAAGGGCGTTGATCACTCGCACTCGATCGGGCCGAGCGGGAGCGTCGGGGGCGCGTTGCTCGGTGCCCACTCAGCGCACCGGCGCCTTCTCGCGCACGTGGATCGGCTGTGTCTGTCGACTCGAGCAGGCGCGACCGCAGAGCTCGTCGGCGACCTCGCTGCTGAACGGGAACCAGCGGAGGTACTCGAAGTCCTCGGTCACCTTCGGATCGTGGATCTCCATCGCCTTGGCGTGCTCGCTGGCCTCGTCGAGGATACGGCGCGCCTCCTCGAGGTACTGGTCGAGCACCCACTCGGGTTCGGTCGCGTGTCGAGCGCGATACTCGAGGCGGCCGTGGCTGTACTGGAGATCCGTCAGACGGAGCTTCGGATCCGGGTGGCCGTCCCGGTGGCGCCACTCTCCGGAGGCCGGGTTGAAGCCGTAGAACGGCAGCAGCCTCCAGCCTTCGTTCGCGATCAGGTGCACCGCCCTCAGGATGAACTGGAAGACCTGCTCCGAGATGAAGTAGTTGAAGTTCACCCGCACCCAGCCGGGCTTGATCCCCTCGCTACCCTTGAGGATCTCGTTCTCGAACTGGCGGGAGGTGCTGATGTCGATGCCGAGCAACCGGTGACCGTAGGGACCGGCGCAGGAGCAGCCGCCGCGGGCCTGGATCCCCAGGAGGTCGTTGAGCACCGCCACCACGAAGTTGTGGTGCAGGTACTGCTGCCCGTGGCCCACCACGAACGAGACGATCGAGAGACGCCACGCCTTCGGGTTGCCGAGGATGTGGATGTTCTGGTTGTCCTTCCAGCTCGCGATCGCCCGGGTGATGAAGTCCTCCTCCTTGGCCCGGATGGTGTCGCAGCCGACCGCCTCCTTGAGCTGGAAGACCATCCCGGCGCGGATCGACTCGATGATCGCCGGCGTCCCGCCCTCCTCCCGCATCTCGATGTCGTTGAGATAGCGGTGCTCGTTGGGGTTCACGTACATCACCGTCCCGCCGCCGGGCATCGAGGGGACCTGGTTCTTGAACAGGTGCTTCTTCGCCACCAGCACGCCGGGCGTTCCCGGGCCCCCGATGAACTTGTGGGGCGAGAGGAAGATCGCGTCCTTATAGATGAGCGTGCCGTCCTCCTGGTCGTCCTCCCAGTTCATGTCGATCTTCACGTAGGGCCCGGCCGCCGCGAAGTCCCAGAAGGAGAGCGCGCCGTAGCGGTGGAGCAGCGCCGCCACCGCGCGCGTCTGGCCCCCGATCCCCGTGACGTTGGAGGCCGCCGAGAAGCTCCCGATCTTGAGGTTGCGATCGCGGTAGCGCTCGAGCTCCTGCTCCAGCAGCGCCAGATCGATCAGGCCGTCCGGCGTCTCGCTGATCACGACCAGGTCGCAGATCGACTCGCGCCACGGCAGCTCGTTCGAGTGATGCTCGTAGGGTCCGATGAACACCACCGGGCGCTCCTCCTCCGGGATGCGCTCGGAGAGGCGGTAGCGCTCGTCGAGGTTCTTGGGGACGCGCAGGTTCATCACGTCGATCAGCTTGTTGATCGCGCCGGTGGCCCCCGAGCCGCAGAAGATCAAGACGTCGCGATCGTCGGCGCCCACCGACTGCTTGATGATTCGCCGCGCGTCCTCGCGAAAACGCGTCGTCTGGAGGCCGGTGCCGGAGGTCTCGGTGTGCGTGTTCGCATAGAGCGGCATCACCTCGTTCCGGATGAAGTCTTCGATGAACGTGAGCGAGCGCCCAGAGCCCGTGTAATCTGCGTAGGTGACCCGCCTGGGTCCGAACGGGCCCTCCAGCACCTCTCCGTCTCCGATGATCGAGTCTCGGATGGTCTCGAGGAGGCGCTCGCCGTCGTGAGAAACTGCCACCTCTTTACTGTTTTCCTCTTGTTCACCGGTAATCAACCGTGGAGATTGCGGAAATCGCGATGAACAACCAGCAGAGCCACGACATCCAGGGCGTCATGGAGCGGGAGCTCAAGCGCGCGATGAAGGGGCTCAAGTCTCCCGGCCATCCGCGGCCCTACTTCATCTCGTACCTCCTTCACATGACCGAGGGGCTCGACGTGTGGGGTCGGTACGGATCGGTGTTCAACTCCGAGCCGATCAAGAGCTCTGATCTCTACACCGAGGTCCGTGTCGGATCGCATCGTCTGGACCAGACCATCGACGGCGGCCTCCATGGCGAGCTCGGCGAACGCGAGTCGTACAACTGGCTGGTCGGTCCGCAGGACCTGAACCCCGAGGCGGTCCGCTACGCGTTCTGGAAGCTGACCCAGCTCAAGTACTGGGAGGCGCTGCAGGAGTACTACGACAAGAAGAAGATCCTGGTCGAGCAGCACCTGCGCCAGGACGCACACTCGTTCAGCAAGGAGGCCCGGCTGGTCAAGAACACCAAGCTGGTCGACCTCAAGTTCTCGACGGCGCGCTGGGAGGCGTTCGTCCGCGAGAGCTCGAACCTGTTCAAGACCCACAAGAACCTGGTCGACCCGTACGTGCGGATCCGCGGCGCGGCGCGGTACCGGGTCTTCGTCAACTCGGAGGGCAGCAAGTTCATCTGCCAGGAGAACTTCTTCGAGGTCGGCATCAACGCCTGGCTCCTCACCAAGAACGGCGTGTACCTGAACTCGTCGAAGTACTTCTACGGCCGCTCGCCGAAGGAGCTGCCGAACATGGAGCAGGTCGCCGAGGCCATCGAGGCCGTGGCCCGCGACCTCGTCGACCTGGCCAAGGCGCCCCCGATGGATCCCTACGCCGGACCGGCGCTCCTGTGCGGGCTGGGCACCGGCTTGATCTTCCACGAGGCCATCGGCCACCGGCTCGAGGGCGAGCGCATGGTGTCGCGCAGCGAGGGCCACACGTTCGCCTCGAAGATCGGCAAGCAGATCCTCCCGAAGGGCGTGGAGCTGCTCGACGATCCCAGCCTCGCCAAGTGGAAGGGCACGCCGCTGTACGGCCACTACCTGGTGGACGACGAGGGCGTGGCCTCACATCCGGTCAAGCTGGTCGAGGACGGCGTGCTCAAGACGTTCCTGATGAGCCGCGCCTGCGTGCCCGGCTTCAAGACGTCCAACGGCCACGGGCGCCACGAGCGCTATCAGGACCCGATGGCGAGGATGGCGAACCTGATCGTGAAGTCGACGGACCGCTACTCCTGGGACGAGCTCAAGTCGATGCTCCTCGACGAGGTCAACAAGCGGAACCTGCCGCATGGGATCATCGTCAAGAACGTGTCGAGCGGCGAGACCCGCACCGACCACTACGACTTCCAGGCCTTCAAGGGCGTGCCGACCGAGGTCTATCTGGTCGACCCGAGCAACGGCAAGGAGGCGCGGGTCCGCGACGTGAACTTCATCGGCACGCCGCTCGCGGCGATCCAGCGGATCAAGGCGTTCGGCGCGGACTACCAGGTCGACAACAGCTACTGCTTCGCCGAGAGCGGCTCGGTGCCCGTCGCCACCGTGGCCCCTTCGATGCTGGTGGAGGAGCTCGAGCTCCAGCGCTCGAGCACGCGGCACTTCCGCCCGCCGATCCTCAGCTTCCCGCCGATGAACGGCTGAGCGCCGAGAGCCGCGCCGCGGCCTCCGGCGAGGCCCGCTTCCTCGACCAGTGCGCCCGCTGCAGCGCCGCCCAGGCCGGGAAGAGCGGATCATCGCGCACCGCGCCCAGGAACGCGGCCTCGAGCGACAGGGCTCGCGGCGGCCCCGGCTCCGCGGCGATGATCAGGAAGAACCGATCGCCGTCGGCGACGAAGCGCTCCTCGACGCTCGGGTAGCCCATCGATGCCAGCGCGGTCCGGACCTCCTCGAAGCCGGTCCCCGGCTGGAGCACCAGCCGCTCCAGCCCCAGCTCCGCCGGCGCCCGCGCGCGCGTGATCGCACGGATGCTGCGCTCGCCGATCCCGGCCATCACCGCCACTTGGACCTCACCGGGAGCGAGCGCGAGGCCGTCCGCCTGCCGCAACTCGACTTGCACTCCGAGCCGAGCAGCGTTGGCCGCGGCGCGGGCCAGCGGCTCGGCGTTGCGGTCGATCGCGATCGCCCGCGGACAGCGACCCGAACCCACCAGCGCGATCGGGAGCAAGCCGTGATCCGTCCCGATGTCCGCCACGCTTCGGCCGTGCGGTACCAGACCGGCGATCGCCGCCAGCCGCGCGCCCAGGCCGAAGCGCGCCAGCGCCGGATCGATGGGAGCCTCCGGCCAGCCGTCGGGGAGCCGCCAGCTCACCACCCCCGCAAGCCGGGTGGGCGCGCGGGAGTCAACGCGGAACGGCCGCGGCCGGTGCCAAGGCGGGTGCACAGGCGGTGGAGGGGTCCCGAGCGCGGCGGGAAACGCGTGTTCCGTGGGCTGGGTGCCGGTTCCCGTGTCCGTGGTGCGTGACGGTGACCACCTGCGTGAGGGGGACCGCCGCTCGGGCGGCTGTGAAGTGGGCTTGGCAAGCCGGGCGTGAACCGCCCGGGGCTCCGCGTGGCACCGGCCTTGCGACGGACGGCGCATGCGCAGCGCTCTCTTGCTCGTCCTCGCCCTCGCCCTGACCGCTTGCGGCGGGCCCGAGGCCGACACCGCCCGCTCCCGCCTGGGCGCCTGCGGCACCACCCCCGCCCCCTCGCTCTTCGACCACGCCCTCTGCCTTTGCGGCGACTTCCTCGACGTCGGCATGGCGCGGGTCGGACCGGGCCACGATCCTGCCTCCCTCGCGGTCGACGGACGCTCCGAGTCGGTCTCGATGACCGTGGTGGACGGAGACTTCATCCCGTACGGCGGCCTGCGAGCCACGGCCGACCTGGCCGTGAACGGCAACCTCGAGAGCAGCGCCGATGTCCAGTGGGTCGGGAAGCTCGGCGTCCGCGGCGACGTCGACGTCGGCGGCGACTTCACCGGCGTCGGCGATCTCGAGGTGGAGGGGAACGTGGCGGTCGCCGGCGAGCGGTTCACGCTCGGTCGCGAGCGAGTCGGCGGCGTCGACCGCTACCTCGCGAGCGCCGGACCGCCCTGCGACTGCGACCCCAGCACCTTCCTCGACGTGCCGGCGCTGGTCTCGCTGGCCCGCACCGACAACGACAACGCCGCGCGCGGCTTCGAAGCCGGCGACGTGCTCTCGGTGGGCGACCTCTCGATGTACCTGGAGACCGGCCGCTACTACTTCGAGGACGCGCTCACGATCGGCCGGGCGCACCTGACGATCGCGGGCGCGGTCTCGCTCTATCTCGACGGCAACGTGGCCTCGGTCGGCGACGGACGGATCGAGATCTTACCGGGCGCATCGCTCGATCTGTACGTCGCCGGCTCGGTGGCCACCGTGGGACGCATCGACCTCGGCGATCGGAGCGATCCCTCACGGTTCCGCCTCTACATCGGCGGTGACCGACCCGTTCAGATCGGCGTCGGTCTCACCGAGATCGCCGGCTCGATCTACGCGCCGCAGGCGGAGATCGTCTGGGTGGGTGACACGCGCATCGAGGGTGCGGTCTTCGCGAACGACCTCGGCGGCGTGGGCCGGTTGGACGTCCGCTACACGCGTCCCGTCGCGGTGGACGTCCCGCCCGACGAGTGCCCCGAGCCGGCCGACCCGCCGCCGGCCGGGGGCAACGGCGGCAACGGCAACAACGGCGGCGGCCCCGCCGGTGGCCAGCCCGACATCTAGCCTGCTACGCTGCGCGCGACATGGTCGCGTTCTGGGGCTCCCGCGCATTCGGCAAGGTCGACGAGGTCCCCGGGATCTTCCACGTGAGCACAACCTTTCTGCACGTGCTCTACCTCCCCGTGGTCCCCCTCAAGAGCCACCTGGTCCACCGCGACGTGCCGCTCCCGATCCGCCTCTCGCCGAAGAGCGTGCTGACCGCCTGGCTCCGCGGGGCGCTGGGGCTCTCCGCCGTCTGGTCCGTCCTGGCGTTCGCCGCGGCGCTGGCCACCGCCTCCCCGCTCTCGGCGGCCTATCACGCTGGGGCTGCGGCGATCGCGATCGGCCTCCTCACGCTGACGAAGAAGCTCAAGCCGATCACGCGATGCAGCCCGGCGCGGGCCCGCGCGATTGCGGCCAGGGCCGGCCTGGACGATGACCGCATGCAGCTCCTGGAGGCGCACTTCCTGGCCATGGATGCGGCACGCGCGGCGTCGCGTTAACCTCCCCTGGTGCAGCGCCCCACCACGGACGATCTGCCCACCCGGGATCCCGATCAGGACAAGCTCGAAGGGGTCGCCACCGTCGCGTTCGTCCTCATCTTCGCCGCGCTGATCGTCGGCGTCGGTTTCGTCCTGTTCCGGTTTCTCTCGGACTTCATCCTGGCGCTCCTGTTCCTGTCCCTCTTCAGCCCGCTCTATCGGTCGGTGCTCCCGCTGGTGAAGTACCGCAAGTGGCTGGCCTCGCTCCTGGTCTCGCTGGTCGTGATCTTCGTGGTCGCGATCCCGACGACCTTCCTGATCGGGAGCCTCTCAGCCGAGGCCGCCGACGCGTACGACGCCACCCGCGAGTCGTTCTCGCTCGAACGTGCCCAGGACTTCCTCTTCGGCGACGGCATGGTCGCCACCTACGCGCGCAAGTTCTCGACCATGTTCGGGTTCGAGTACACGCCCGACAGCGTCCGCCTCTCGCTGACGACCATCGCCGGCACCGTGACGGCCTTTCTCTACAACCAGATCCAGACGCTCCTGGAGAACGTCGTCTCCGGTGTCATCCACTTCATCATCATGGTCCTGATGCTCTTCTACCTCTTCATCGACGGCACGCGTCTCAAGAGCTACGTGTTCCTGCTCTCCCCGCTGCCGACCGAGGAGGAGGAGCTGATCGCCACGCAGTTCAAGAACGTGGGACGCGCCACGCTGTTCGGCAACGGGATCGGCAGCCTGATTCAGGGCACGATCGCCGGCTTCGCGATGGCCTTCGCCGGGCTGCCCTCACCCGTGCTCTGGGGATCGGTGATGACGATCTTCGCGTTCCTGCCGCTGATCGGCATCGCGATCGTCACCGTGCCCTCGACGATCTATCTGTTCGCCACCGAGCGCTACGCCACCGCGATCATCTTCTTCGTCTTCTGCCATACCCAGAGCCTGCTGGTGGAGAACGTGCTCAAGACCAAGCTGATCGGGGATCGGATGAAGATGCACAGTCTCCTGATCTTCCTCTCGATCCTCGGCGGGCTGAGCGCATTCAGCATCATCGGGATCGTGTACGGACCCCTGCTGGTGATGCTGTTCATGACCTTCGTCGAGCTCTACCAGCGCCACTACAAGCACCGGCTCAGCGACGCGCTCCGCGCCAAGAGCTGAGGTCGCGGATCACTCCCACTCGATGGTCGCGGGCGGCTTCGACGAGATGTCGTAGACGACGCGGTTGATCCCCCGGACCTCGTTGATGATGCGGTTCGAGATCCGCCCGAGCACTTCGTAGGGGAGGTGCGCCCAGTCCGCGGTCATGCCGTCCACCGAGGAGACCGCCCGCAGCGCGCAGGTCGACTCGTACGTCCGCGCGTCGCCCATGACACCGACCGAGCGCACCGGCAGCAGCACCGTGAAGCACTGCCAGATCGCCTGGTAGAGCCCCGCCTCCCGGATCTCCTCCAGCGCGATCCGATCGGCGACCCGGAGCGTCTCCAGCCGGTCACGCGTGATCTCGCCGACGATGCGGATTCCCAGCCCGGGACCGGGGAACGGGTGGCGATCGACGACGTCGTCGGGGAGGGCGAGCTCCTTGCCGAGCAGCCGCACCTCGTCCTTGAACAGCTCGCGGAGCGGCTCGATCAGATCGAGGTGCATCCGCTCCGGCAGACCGCCGACGTTGTGATGGCTCTTGATGGTCGCGCTCGGCCCCTTGAACGAGACCGACTCGATCACGTCGGGATAGAGCGTGCCCTGCGCCAGCCACTTCGCGCTGGGCCCGGCCCGCTTGGCGGCGGCCTCGAACACGTCGATGAACACCTTGCCGATGGTCTTCCGCTTCTGCTCCGGATCGGTGACACCGGCCAGCGCCGAGAGGAACTGATCGCTGGCGTCGACGTACTGGAGGTTCATGCCCAGGCGATCTCGGAACACGCTCTGCACCTGCTCGGCTTCACCGGCCCGCAGCAGTCCGTTGTTCACGAACACCGGGAGCACCTGCCGTCCGATGGCGCGGTGGAGCAGCGCCGCCACCACCGACGAGTCGACGCCGCCCGACAGCCCGCAGATCACCGTGTCGCTCCCGACGCGGCGCCGCACCTCCTCGGTCTCGCGATCGATGAAGCCGCCGATGGTCCAGTTCGCCTCCACGTGCGCGATGCGGAAGAGGAAGTTCGCCAGGATCTCGCCGCCCTGCGGCGTGTGGACCACCTCGGGGTGGAACTGGAGCCCGTACAGCCCCCGCCCGCGCGCTGCCACGATGGCGAAGGGGCAGCTCTTCGAGGACCCGAGGACCTCGAACCCCGCGGGGAGCCGCTCGACCGCGTCGCCGTGGCTCATCCACACGTGGAGGGACACGCGCGGGTCGAGGCCGTGGAGGAGCTCGGCCGCCGCGGTGTGCTCGACCTCCGCACGTCCGTACTCGTGTGCCTCGGACCGGACGACCCGTCCCCCCAGCACGTGACACATGAGCTGCATGCCGTAGCAGATACCCAGAACCGGGATCCCGAGCTCGAACAGGGCGGGATCGATCTGGGGCGAGCCTTCCTCGTGGACGGACGCCGGGCCGCCCGAAAGGATCAGGGCCTTGGCCCCGAACGCGCGGATCTCGTCGAGGCTCTTCGTACACGGCCAGATCTCGGAGTACACTCGCTGCTCCCGGATTCGCCGCGCGATCAGCTGCGTGTACTGCGAGCCGAAATCGAGGACGAGGACCTTGTCGAGCGTCACAGGGCGCGCTTAGCACGCTTGCCGGGAGGGAATCCACGTCCGTATGCTGGAGCTCTGATCGGCCACATCCCCAACTCGCTCGTCGCGCTCCTCGGCAAGATGTTCGGGAAGGTCCCCGGGCATCCGCCGGGCAAGGTCGAGGCCCACGGGATGAAGGGCGAGAAGGCCAATCCGAAGACCGAGAAGGGCGCACCGCTCGGCGACACCGGCGGTCACCTCCTCGTCGGCGTTGGCTACGGGATCAAGGACGCGCGCAGCCAGCTCAAGAACAAGGCGGAGGCGGAGAACGTCAACCGCTTCCTCGAGACACAGCTGGAGGCCAAGGATCCGGACGCGAAATCGAAGACCCACGAGCACGAGCACGCGGGCGCCGACAAGCGTGACAGCGACCTCGCCGAGCGCAAGAACGAGCTCCAGGACAAGCGCGAGACCCGGGACCGCGAGATGCGGCGCGAGGATCGCCGAGACGAAAATCGCCTTCAGACGCGGCAGGAGACCAAGGAGCAGCAGGACCAGCCGCGTGACCAGAAGGAAGCACGCGAGCGCGACCGGCGCGAGCGCGACGATCGAGACGATGATCGGAAGCAAGGTGCAGGGTGGGTGCTCGAGGAGATGGAGCAGGAAGATCATCGACCTCGTCAGGGTCTCAAGAGCGACGCGGGCGTCTTCACCGACACCAACCGCTGTCGTGGAACCCTGGACGACGGGACGCGCTGCCTCCGGAGGCCGGTCAAGGGCATCGGCTACTGTCGCGAGCACGCGGTGAACTGGCGACCGGATCTGACCCCGAAGGCATGAGCGCCTCCGATCGGTCGTGGATTCAGTGGTCGGCGCTGATGCCGATCCTCTTCCTGTGCGCGTGCACGTCGGGTCCGGCGGAGGTCGATGCCTCCGTGGTCGACGCCGGCACGATCGAGACCGACGCGGGCCCCCAGGCCGAGGACAGCGGCCTGGGCCCCAAGGACGCGGCCCTCACCGACACGGGTACCGGCACCACCGCTGCCGACGCCGGGCCGGACGGCGGCGACGCGGGCGACCAAGACGCCGCGGCCGGCGACGGCGATCTCGTGGACGGCGATCTCACCGACGGTGCGATCCTGGCCGACGGCGGCGACGCCGGGCCGGATCTCGACGGCGGCGGGATCGACGTCGGGCCGGTCGATCTGGTCGAGGACTTCACGGATCCGGAGGACGAGATCTTCACCTGCCCCGACACCACCGCGGTGACGCCCGGCTTCGACGTGGAGAACGGGACCCAGTGTCTCGGGATCGACGGCTCGGGCTGCCCCGAGGAGCGCGGCCTCCCCGGCCCCGGCTCGGCCGAGTGCAGCAATCCCGCCCAGAACCCGTTCATCGGGGCCGGACAGTGCGTCACCGACTTCTTCGCCTGCTTCGATCCGATGGGCGGGTGCACGAGCGACGGACTGGGCACCTACAGCTGGGGCAACGGAGCCGTCCAGATCATCCAGCTCGCGGGCGATGGCTCGCTGATCCGCTCCGAGTTCTACCCCTCCACCAGCACGGTGCCCTGCGTCGTCGGCTTGCCCGAGACGCCCGGCGGCTCGCGGGTCGTCTACACGCTCGAGTAACGCGTCGCGGGCTCAGCCGAGGTCGCGCTTCGCGTCGTTGATCGCACGCTCCAGCTTCGAGATGGCGTGGTCCACGTCGCGCTCGATGGCCTCGCGCTCGTCCGCCGTCGAGTCGTCGAGGTGCTCGAGCCGAGCCTTCGCCTTCGAGAGACCGTTGTCGATGTCGTGCTTCATCACGTCCCAGCTGGCCTCGGAGATCGCTCTTCCCTTGCGCCTGGTCCTTGAGCCGGATCCACTGGTTCTCCAGCTCGTCGAGACGATGCGACAGCTTGGTGCGCTGGTCGGCGATCTGCTCGTGCGCGGTCGGCTTCGAGTCGCGCGTGCAGGCCGCGACCGCGCCGCCGAACGCGAGACCGAGAAAGCCGATCAGGATGCTGTTCTTCAACCTCATGTCCTCGAAGGGAGCGAAAAGCATGCCACCGAGCCCTCGGGCCTGGTCCCGGATCAATCGTCGCGATCTGTCTCGGTGAGCCGTCGCTCGAGGGCGCCGATGACCAGCAGCACCGTGAGGATCATCAACGTGACCGCGCCAGCGAGCGCGCGCTGGCCGAACCCGATCGAAATGGCGATGGCCGTCGTCGCCAGCAGGGACGCGGCGGTGGTGAGCCCCCGGACGTCGTCGCGGCCGTGGCGGAAGATCGTCCCAGCGCCGATGAACGAGATCCCATAGACGATCGCCTGGATGATGCGGATGGGATCCGTGCGCGTACCGTCCGCCGCCGCGTACGTGTGGGTCACGCCGACGCCGACCTGGACCAGGATCCACGCCGACAGCCCCACGACGATGTGCGTCTTCAACCCAGCCGGGCGGCGCCGGGACTCGCGCTCGAAGCCGATCAGCCCGGCGGCGACCACCACCAGCCCCGCGTCCACCGCCTGCTCGACCATCCCGTTCATCCTCGAGCACCCCATGTGCCAAACCCGTTCGTTCGCGGCGACCCCGCCCACCGAGACATCACGACTCGGGGGGATCTACAATGTTCGGCATGGCTGACACGCTCCTAGGGACGATCCTCGACGGACGCTATCGCTTGGTCGACGTCCTCTCCGATGCCAGCCCGCGCTTCGTGGTCTATCGCGCCGAGCACCTGCGGCTGGAGCGCGCGTTCTCGGTCAAGGTCTTCCGAGAGCGGGACGAAGACGGCGCGTTCGAGGCGGCGGCTCGCAAGCTGTCTTGCGTTCGCCATCCGAACATCGAGCCGATCCACGACTACGGGCGGCTCGCGAGCGGCCATCCGTATCTGGTCACTGAGCTCATCGACGGCGAGTCGCTGGCCGAGCGCATGGAGCGACCGATCCATCAGCTCGATCTGTTGCAGATCCTCCAGGACGCAGGCGCAGGGCTCGCCGAAGCGCACGCCGCCGATCTGATCCACGGCGCCCTCACGCCGGAGAGCCTCATCTTCGAGTCGCATCAACGCGGCGAGACGCTGAAGATCGTCGACTTCGATCCCACCCAGGACGACGGCGCTCCCTCCTTCCGCGACGCCACCGTGGTGGCGAACGCCCACTGGGTCTCGCCCGAGCAGGCCAAGGGGCTCAGCGCCGAGCCGGCGAGCGATCTGTATGCGCTCGGCGCGATCGCGTACGCGTGTCTCGCCGGCGCGCCACCGCACGAAGGCGAGCCTCACGTGGTGCTCTCCAAGAAGATCGACTCCGACCCGACGCTGCTCCGCAGCCTCCCGTTTCCTGTCGACGCCGACGCCGGCGTGGACGCGCTGATTTGCGCCATGCTGGAGCGCGAGCCCTTCCGCCGGCCCACGGGCGCCCGCGAGGTCGCCGAGCACGCCGAGGCGCTGCACACCGAGCTGACGATGCCGCCGCTCCCGCGACCTATCCGCTCGCGCGTGCCCTGGCTCGGGATCGCCGCCACGCTCATGGGCGCTGCCGCGCTCTTCGTCGCCGAGCTCCGCGCGCCCGACGCGCCGCGGCCAGTCGTCCTCCCCACCACCGGCAGCATCACGCTGGAGAGCGTGCCTAGCGGCGCCAAGATCTACGTCGACGGTGAGCCGCTCTTGACGATCGACGGCGCCCCCGCGGTCACTCCCGCGGACGTCCAGTCGCTGCTCTACGGGAAGCGCTATCGGGTGCAGCTCCGCCAGTCCGGCTACGTGACCTGGGAGACCGAGCTCACGATGAACGCCGCCGCCGACGGCCGCGCCTTCACGCCGTCGCTGGCGCCGATGCCCGCCCGCATCTCCATCCAGGCTGCGCCCGGGGCGCTGATCTTCGTCGACGAGCTGGCCGTCGGCCGCGGCCGCTGGGTCGAGGAGATGGTGCAACCGCTCCGGCCCCACCTGATCCGGGCCACCAGCGCCGACTATGACTGTGGCGAGCGCGTCGTCCGCCCCGAGCCGGGGAGCATGACCAACGTCAAGCTGGCTTGCATTCCATCGCGGCCGTCGACGGGGCTCGGGGGGCATCCCGCCCGCCTGACCGTCACCGGCGATCCGACCGCCGACGTCTACCTCGACCACAAGCGGATCGGCTCACCCCCGATCGTCGAGATGGCGCTCCAGAACGGTGACCACGAGCTCAAGATCCTTCGACCTCGCGAGAGCCGCACGCTGGTCGTCGACGCCGAGCCGGGGAACACGATCCGCTACCACGTGCCCTGACGGGCCGGACCTCGCGGTGCCGCGCCGAACCTGCTCATCCGCGCACGTCGGCGCCCGATCCACCCTGTCCCTCTCGGATCGGCTGGGCCAGAATCGCGCCGTGCGCCGGCTCGCCCTCCTCCTCGCCACCTTCGGCACGGTCGCCTGCTCACAGGATCCCTGCAGGAACGCGGCGCCCGCGGTGACCGCTGAGGTCCGGGTCTCGGATCCCGGCCTGCGGGCCCGCGCCGCCTCGATGGAGGTGGTGCTGACCGTCGGCGAGGCGCGCTTCTCGCGCACGTTCGATCTGTTGGGGACGCTCGACGACGGCGCGGCGGTGTTCTCGGTCGTGCTGGAGCCGGCGCCCGTCACCGAGGCCTACCCGATCGAGCTCGACGTCGTGGCCTACACCTCGCCGGGTGGACGGGGCGAGCGGATCGCCGAGGGCAGCTCCTCGATCCGCGGCTCCCTCGACGCCTGCAATCGCGTCGTCGTCGAGCTCGGAGAGGCGGCCACCAAGGACGCCGGCGAGACCGCTGACGGTGGCGTCGCGGACGGAGGCCCCGACGCCGGCGGCTCGTTCCTGATCGTTTCGCCGTCCGAGATCGATCGACCGTGGGTCGATCGTGGCGCCGTCCTCACCTTCACCGCGACCGTCACCGCTGGCGACGGCGCCGCGCTCGACGACCTCACCGCCACCACCACCGTGTCCTGGGCGACACCCGCGCTCTCTCCGGGCGATGGCGCGACCGCGCGCACCCTCTCGGTCACCGTCGACACCGCGCTGCTCCCCGAGGGCCCGTACACCGCGGTCGCCCGCGTCGCGCGCGCCGATTCCTCCTCGACGCCTGCCGAGCTCCGGGTTCGGTTCCGCTCTTTCCGTCCCATCCACGTGGGCCCCGCGGCGAACGCGTGCCTCCGGGACGACCCCGCCGGCGCGGCGGCCACCGACTGCGACTTCGCGGGCGAGGACGGCCTCGAGACCGCCGCCTCGGAGCTGACGCCCTATTCGCACGTGGTGGTCCACGACGACGCGGGCGGTCGCGCCTACTACACCACCGGGGCCGGGATCGGGATGCCGGGCATCTCGTGGATCAGCGGGGCGGCGGGCGCCGCGCCGCAGAACGTGGTCCTCGGGTGCCGGGACGGCCTTGCGATCTGGCTCAACGGCGACGGCGTCCGCGTGGAGGGCCTGATGATCGTGTCCGAGGGCGGATGCGATCTCCTGATCAACACCTGGGGCGGCTCGACGCCGCGCGCCGGAACCCGCGGACACATCATTGATCGCGTCGTGCTGGCGGCGCTCCGTCCCGAGGTCTTCGGCGCGAACAACACCGAGGAGGCGATCGCCCTCAGCGGGGACACCCAGCTCACCAACTCGCACGTCTATGGTTACTGGGCAGGCCTGGGCGACCTCTCCTTCGCCGATCACACGAAGATCGTGAACGACAGCGTGGTGTTCTATCAACGCGTGACCGGCAGCGACGCGCGCGGCACCCTGTCGCTGACGTTCGCCAACAATACGGTCATCGCGGTTCCGGGCGCCGACGGCCCGCTCCTCGAGGCCAGCGCGTCGACGCACGACCTGACCGTCAGCGGCAACGTGGTCGAAGGCTTCACGCCGCTCGTGGCAGGGCTCGACGTCTCGGACACCAGCAACCGCGTCGTGGCCAACACCGAGAACGCCGACGAGATCGACACGCCGATGGAGCCGCGATTCCTCGCCGACGCCCTCGCGCGCACCGACGCCGTCGCGGGCATCGGTGTGAGCCTGGACGGCGTCGACATCGACGGCCGCACCGCTGTGCTCCCCGGCGCGTTCCAGCTGCGGAGCGCTCGAGACGGGCCCCAGCGCGACTGGCTGGTGGTGGGCCCGGAAGGCTGCGGCTTCTGCGACGTGACCTCGGACCTCGACAACGAGCTTCAGGTCGCCGCCTGGAGCTCCTGGCCCGGCGGGACGATCGAGATCGAGCCAGGGACGTACGCCGGCAACACGGTCGTCAGCTGGCGGACGCGGATCCTGGGCAAGGCCGGCTCGCCCTCGGAGATCGTGCTCGAGAGCGCCGAGGAGGATCCGCTCCTCGAGCGGGCCGGCACCTGGGCCCACCGCTCCGTGCTCACGATGATCGACGCGAACCGCGACGGCTTCGACGTCGAGAACCTGACCGTCCGGGTCGATCCCCTGTCGAGCACCGACCAGACGGCGATCCTGGTGGAGAGCCGCCCCGAGTCTCCACCCAACGACTCGCTCGAGCTGCGAAACCTGGTGATCGAGTCGGCCAGCGCGGGCGGCGCCCGGGGCGAAACGCTAGCCCATGCGCTCCTGATCGGCGAGGACGTGCTGGTTCAAGATGTGCTGGTCCACGGCGCGTTCGAGGCCTGCGTGCGGCTGGCCTCTCATCTCCCCTCGGCCGCACCCGCCTCTCCCGTCTTTGCCGCCGTTGTCAACCTGACTTGCCGACTCACCGACACGGCCGAGCACGCGCCGCGCGCCGCCTTCGAGCTCGCCGGCGCGGACAGCCCGCTCTTCATCAACCTCGCGGTCGAGAGCGCCGCCGCGGCGCCGTTGTTCGCGGCTCAGCGCCGGGCCTCGGGAGACAACGGCGCCAGCGCGCTCGATCCTCCGCTGGCCTTCGAGGCCTACAACGTCTCCTGGCGGGGCGCGAACAGCCTCCTCGGAGACTTCGCGATCGACGACGGTGACTACATCTTGGTCGACGTCGACGAGCTCCCCGCCGGCGAGCCGTTCTTTGTGAGCGACACGGATGATCACCTCGAGGTCGGTAGCGCAGCGATCGACAGCGGCGTCGATCCGGCCGCCGTCGTCCCCTGGCTCGAGGCGGGCGACTCGATCGAGTGGGTGGATCGCACCGGGCGCCTGATCGACCGCGGCGCGTACGAGCAGGGCAACTGAGCTCAGAGCTTGCGCCAGTCGCCCGTAGAGCTGACGCCCAGATCACCGCCCAGCTGATACGGCTCCGAGTGACGGAGCGTGAACGCCAGGGCCGTCGCCCCCGCTGCCACGGCGACGGTCCCGCCGATGATCGTCCAGAACCACCATCGTCCGGCGATCGACGACGGCTCCTCCGTCTCCACCGGCGCCGTCACCACCAGGACCGGCGGCGGCACCGGGGGCGGCGGCGCCACGGCGAGCGGAGGCGGCGGCGGTGCCATCGGCGGGGCGGTGCGCTCGAGCGTACCATCGAGCTCGGTCTCGGCGCCGGCGGTCACCTCAATCGTCATCTCCTTGGAGTCGAACCCTTCCTTCTGGATCACGACCTGGCGTGTGCCCGGCAAGACGCGCAGGCGCTCCACCGGAACGCGACCCGCGGGCTTGCCGTCGACGAACACCTCGGCGCCGAACGATCCGCCCCCGATGGTCACCCGGCCGAGCCGGCCCTCCAGCTGGGCGAGCGCCTTGCTCGCCGCTCTTCGCAGCGGCGAGTGCTTCGGCACGCCCGACTCGGCCAGGAACCGCTCGAGGTGCTCGGCGGCCTCCACCAGCTGGTCGAGCTCTCGGAGCGCCTCGGCCATGTTGTAGAAGATCTTCGGCGTCGGGTAGAGCTCGTGAGCTGCACGATAGCGGGCGAGCGCCGCCTGATACTCCTTGTGCTCGAGGAGCGCATTGCCCTCGTCGATCAGCTGCGAGGCCGTACTCTTCGCGGTCGCCGCCGGTCCGGCCTGCTGGGCCCGAGCGGTCAAAGGCACGAGCAACAGCCAGACGGCGATCGCGCGCCTCACAGATCGTCTCCCTGCAGGAGCAGCCGCGACTTCGGCGGGCGCCTCGGGGCCCGGTGACGGCGGTGGGGCTCCGGCGGGGCCTCGGGCTCCAGCTTCACCGCCAGGACGCGCGATTGATCCGGGATCACCGTCCGGCTGTACGTCCGATGTCCGGCCGCCGTCACCTCGATCGTGAGCGGAGCCGTCGATCGCGCCACCACGAGCGGACCCGCGACCGTACGCCCGTCGACGACGATGAGCGCGTCCTTCGGCTCGACGTCGAACTCGAGCCGCACCTGTTCGACCGGCGGCGGCGCCGGCGCGGCGGGATGGGCGATCACGGGCGCCGGCTCCTCTCTCGGTCCGCCGCGCACCAGGACGAACACCGAGAGCGCCCCGACCAGCAGCGCCCCGGCGATCATCGCGATGCGGCCGCGGCCAGGGGCAGGCAGCGGGCCGGCGAATGCGCGGACCTCGACCTCGGGGCTCGCCAGCTCGGGGTGCGTGGGGCTCTTCTCCGCCGGCTCGGCCAGATCGCTGAAGCTGCCGCTGTCGCTGCTCACGGCGAGCGTTCGCGGATCGACGAGCTCGTCCGCCTCGGCGGCGCGCCGCGCCATCTCCTGCCGGCGGGCGAAGCGATCCGGAAACAGCGCCTTCATCCTCTGTTCGACGTCCGCGGCCGAGGCGATGGCACCTGCCTCGACAGCGAAGTCGTGGAGCTCCTGGCCGAGCGCGCGCGCAGTCGGGTACCGCGCCTCGGGATCGCGCGCCAGCGCTCGCATCACGATGCGACCCAGGGCCTCGGGAACCTCGCCCCGCACGGACTCGGGCGGAGGCACGCGGCACTCGCGCACGCGCTCCGCGGTCGCGAAGTCGTTGGCGTCCTTGAACAAGCGTTTTCCGACGAGCGACTCCCACAGCACGACGCCCAGCGCGAAGAGATCGACGCGCCGATCGATCGTCCCCCCTTTCACCTGCTCGGGCGCCATGTAGGCAACCTTGCCCTTGTGCGTGCCGGAGCGCGTATGCACCAGGCGATCGGCGGCCTTGGCCACACCGAAGTCCATGATGCGCGCGATGCCGTCGTACCCGATCATCACGTTCTGCGGCGACACGTCGCGATGGACGACGCCGAGGGGCTCGCCACGAGCGTTGGTCAGCTCGTGGGCGGCGTGGAGGGCTTCGCAGATGCTCTCGCCCACGTGGACGGTCAGCGCGATCGGAAACGGCGTCTTCTGCTTCCAGCTGCGCGTCAGCGTGTGTGCGAGCGTCTCGCCGTTCACGTAGTCCATCGCGATGAAGTACCGCCCGTCCTCCTCGCCCACCTCGTAGACCGCGACGGCGTTGGGATGCTGGATGCGGGCCGCCAGGCGGGCCTCGTCGAGAAACATGTCGACGAAGGCGGGATCCCGCGTCAGCTGCTCATGGATCGTCTTGATGGCGAAGAGACGCTCGAACCCCGCGGGTCCAACCGCGCGGGCGAGATAAAGCACGGCCATCCCGCCGTGTCCGAGCTCGCACAAGATGCGATAGCGCCCAATGCGGCTGGGGAGCTTCCCCGCCATCGGCGGAGTCTAAACACGATTCCCCGATTCGGAACCGTTGGCGGCGGCGACATGTGTGCGCACCGGACACTCGACGGACGCCGGCGAGCGTCTATGCTCGGAGCGATGATCGTGGAATGCCCCGGTTGCCACTCCCGCTATGATCTGACCGGGCGCCGCAAGGCCAGCTGGGGCCGATGCCGGTGCGGAACCCGCTTTCCCATCCCGTCCGCGCCCGCCGCCGCCGGCGTCCTCAACTGCCCGCAGTGCGGTGCTTCCTGCGATCCCGAGAAGCGGTCCTGTGCCTACTGCAGCTCCGTCCTCGCCCCCCTCGCCTGCCCGGCTTGCTTCGGGATGATCTTCGCCGGTACCCCCCACTGCCCTCACTGCGGCGTCCGCGCGGACCTGCCGGCGCGGGCCTCGTCGTCAACCCACGCCTGCCGCCGGTGTCCGCGCTGTTCCGAGAGCCCGGCGCTGGTCGCCAACCTCGCCGGCGACGTCATGTTCGACCAGTGCGACGGCTGCGGCGGGATGTTCGTCGATCGCGACACTTTCGAGCGCGTGATGACGGATCGCGATCGGCAAGCTGTCTTGCACGAGGCGCTCGGCGGCGAATCGCTCATCCCCGATTCGAAGCCGGAGGTGGTCCGCTACCTCTCCTGTCCCGAGTGCAAGACCTTGATGACCAGGAGAAACTTCGGAAAGTGCTCGGGCGTGATCGTCGACGTCTGCAAGGGCCACGGCACCTGGTTCGACGCGGACGAGCTACGCCGGATCGTCGAGTTCGTTCAGAAGGGCGGCCTCGACAAGACCCGAGAGCGCGAGATTCCGAGAGCTCGAACGCACCCTCGAGGAGAAGAGGAACAGGATCGCAAGCCTCAGTGCGACCTCGACGTACGAGATGCGATCGGATGCTCACGATCTGGTCGACCTCGCCGGTGCCATCGCGAGCGTCGTATTCGACCTCTGGTGATCCGTGAGTTGACCGCGCGGGAACACCTGGGCAGGCTGTGCGGGCCGTGGCGCGCGCTCCCTCCGATCCGAACGGCCCCGCCTCGTGGGTTCAGACGAACACCGAGTTTCATCAGGACTGGGCGGCACAGGAGAATCAGGGTCACCACATCCACTGGAAGTCCGGCCTCAGCCTGGAGTCGACGCCGTCGCCTCAGGTCAAACGCCATCCGGTCCAGGTCGCGCCGAGAAAAGGCCAGCGCTGGCTCGTCTGGCTGGTGACCGTCGGTCTGTTGATCGGGGTCGGGCTCGCGTTCGCGGAAGGTCTCCGGATCGCCGACGTCATGGACGCCCTGCGCGCGATCCGACACGCGCTTTGAGGACCGCCGTTCACAGAGCGGGGCTGCGCGGAGCGCCACCTCCGCGCTATGCTGGACGGCGGTGACCGGCCGCTCCAGCGTCCTGCTCCTGATCCTCGTGAGCGGCTGCTTCTCGGAGCCGACCTACGAGGGGCGATTGTGCAGCCCCACCTCCGCCTGTCCCGACGACCTCATCTGCGTCGACGGCCAGTGCCGCCGCGCCGTCGACGGCGACGCGGGCTTCGATGAGTTCGACGCGACGTTCCTCGACACCGGGGGCGACAGCGGCGGCGTCACGCGCGATGTGGGCCCCACCAGGGACGCCGGACGGGACGCGGGGCAGGACGCGGGACGGGACGCGAGCGCCGACGCCGGCGACACCGGGACGGACACCGACGCCGCCCTCCCCGACGCGGCCAGCCAAGACGACGCCGAGGTGGTCGACACCGGCGTGCCTTGCACGCCTGGCCAGGTTCGCACCTGCTACTCCGGCCCCGCGGGCACCGAAGGGGTCGGCACCTGCGCGTCCGGGCTTCGCACGTGCATCGTCGACGACTTCGGCCCCTGCGAGAACGAGATCCTCCCGCACACCGAGATTCTGCGACGGCGCCGACGAAGACTGCAACGGGGTCGTCGACGACGGGTGCCCGGCCGGCGGCATCATGCTCAGCCCTCCGCTCGACACCGCACTGACCGGCTGGCTGCCGTTCGGCGACACCTGGCAGACCGAGGGTTGCGGCCCCGGCGAGGTCGTGATTGGCTTCTACGGCTACTACGAGGACTACCTGAACCAGGTCGGCGAACGGTGCGGAAGGCCGACGATTGTGGAGAACGCCGGGACCACGCCCCATGCGTACACGCTCAACGTGGTCGCCGCCGCGAACGCCCCCGCCCGGGGCGGCGTGCAAGGAACGGCCTACAGCGGCGCGTGCCCGGCAGGAAAGATCGTGGTGGGCATCTCCGGCATGTCGGGGAGCTGGATCGATCAGCTCTCGTTCACCTGCGCCGCGTTCGAGCTCGTCGATCTCACGCCTCCGGCGGGACCGCCCAGCTTCACCGTGCACGAGGTCCCCAACACACGCGCGCTGGTCGGGCTCCACGCCGGCGGCACCGGCGGCGCCGCGTTCGATCTCCAGTGCCCGACCGGGCAGGGCTCCTCACGTCTCCTCGGCGCGCTCGGGAGCGTCCCCTGCTGTCCCACGCTCGTGACCACGCTCGGACTCTCGTGCCACGGGCTTCAGATCACGCCTCGCTGATGACGAAGCTGTGCCCATGCGGCCGCCCGCTCCCGCTCGAGGCCTGCTGCGGCCGCTACCTTCGGGGCTGGGAGCAGCCCGAGACGGCCGAGGCCTTGATGCGCGCGCGATACACCGCGTACGCCCTGGCCGAGGTCGACTATCTCCTCGAGACGCACGACCCCGACCACACGCCCGACCGGGGCGAGGTGCTCGATTGGGCGCGGCGCGCCCGGTTCACCTCGCTCGTGATCGAAGAGGTCGTCGCCGGCGCTCCGGACGACGACACCGGCGTGGTCCAGTTCGCCGCCTCGTTCGAGGAGAACGGCGTCCTCCAGCAGCACCGCGAGCGCTCGCGCTTCGGCAAGCGTGACGGGCGCTGGTATTACCTCGACGGCGCCCCGCCCACGGCTCGGCGCACCCGCGTGGGAAGGAACGATCCGTGTCCGTGCGGGAGCGGGAAGAAGTACAAGAAGTGCTGCGGGTGATGGTAGGGGATCGGGCGCGTGGGAAAGATGAAGTTCACGGCCGAGCTCATCGCCGGCCACAAGGGTGTCACCGCCGTCGTCGTCCCGTTCGATCCCGAGATTGTCTGGGGGACCGAGCCCGTCGCACTCGATGCGCGCCGCGAGGGCTGGCTGGTCCGCGGCACCGTCAATGGCGTCAAGTTCGACGGCTGGATTGGCTACCGCTGGAAGCGCTTCTTCATCATCGTCGAGCCCGAGCTCGCCGAGCAGGCCGGGGCCGAGGTCGGTGAGATGATCGAGGTCGCCGTCCAGCCGACCACCGGCGCCAAGGCGCTCGCCAAGGCGAAGGAGCAGGCCAAGCTCACCACCGCGCCGAAACGTCGTTCACGCCGCTGACGGATCCGATGCAGCTCGCCGTGGGGTACAATGCCGGCGCGGATGCGCTTTCGTCTGGGCAAGATTCCGGTGACCGTCCAGTGGTCCTTCTTCCTCGTCGGGGTGCTGCTGTCCGCCGACCGTCTCTCGAAGCCGGCCACCCTCGTCAGCTGGCTCGCGGTCGTGTTCGTCTCGGTCCTCTTCCACGAGCTCGGCCACGCCGTGGCGTTCATCCGGTTCGGGCACACCCCCTCGATCGAGCTCTACCAGATGGGCGGCGTCACCCGCGGCACCCGCGGCGTCCCGACCACGGCCGGGCGTGACACGCTCATCGCGCTGGCGGGTCCCTGCGCGGGCTTCATGCTGGGCGGTCTCAGCTACTGGCTCTCGCCCGTGATCGCCAAGGGCCTGCCGGCCATCGGTCCCACGATCGCCTCCGATCTGGTCTGGGTGAACATCGGCTGGGGCGCGCTCAACCTCCTCCCGATCTGGCCGCTCGACGGCGGGCTCGCGCTCTCGGGCGCGCTTCGTGTCGTCACGCCCCGGCGCGGTGAGCTCTTCGCGCTCATCACCTCGTGCATCTTCACTGCGGGCGCCGTCATCGCAGCGCTCTCGTTCAAGATGTACTGGGCCGCGTTCATCGCCGCCTGGTTCGGATCGGGCGGATTCACCCGACTCCGCCACGTCTGGGCGCGCGGCGGCGACGGCCTCACCGATCACAAGCTGCGCGAGGCCTACGCCCACCTGCGCGAGGACCGCGCCGATCAGGCCCTCGCCGTCGCACAGGAGCTCCTGGCCTCGACCACCAATCGACAGGTCCGTCGCGACGCCGCCCAGCTGCTCGCCTCCGCCCACCTCGCCCTCCGCGATCCCAAGTCCGCCCTCGCCGCCCTCGAAGCGGAGCCCGACCCGCCCGATCCCGTCCTCCACGCCGTCGTCCTCTCCCAGATCGAGAACCGCGCGCCCGAGGCGATCGAGGCGCTCCGCCGCGCCTATCAGCTCCGCCGCGACGCCCCGATCGGCCACGCCCTCGCCACCACCCTGCTCAGGGTCGGCGATCTCGACGGCGCCCAGAGCATGATCGAGGACCCGCGCGGCGCCGAGCTCCCCGACCCCACGCACGCCGCCGTCGAGGCCGCGCTCTTCCACGCCGGCCGCTTCGACCACGCGCTCGCCCTCAGCAAGATCCGCTTCCGACGCTTCGGCGTCGCCAACGCCGCCTACAACGCGGCCTGCTCCGAGATCCGCCTCCATCACCTCGACGCCGCGCTCGACTGGCTGAAGCGTGCCGTCGCCACCGGACCGGTCGATCTCCAGAAGATGGCGACGGACGAGGACCTCGCCCCCCTCCGCGCGCGACCCGAGTTCAGAGCATTGCTCTCGTCCCCCGCGACCGCGCAATGAATCACTCTGTTCGCCGCTATGGAAACGATCCGCTCTCCGACGTCCTCCAGTCGGTCCGCCTCGAAGGTGGCGTCTTCTTCCTCTGGGAGCCCTCGGCTCCTTACGCGTCTCATGTCCCCGAGGGCGAGGCGTTCGGAGCCGACATCGTGCCGGGTTCCGAGCGCGTCCTCTCCTATCACATCGTCGCGGAGGGGCCCTGCTGGGCGGCCGTCTCGGGGCGCGAGCCGGTGCGCCTCGAGACCGGCGACGTCCTGGTGCTCCCGCACGGTGACCCGTACGTGATCTCGAGCGATCCGGTGGCGGTGTCGCCCGAACACCGAGCCGAAGCGATCGAGTTCTTCCGCCAGATGGCGGCCGGCGATCTTCCGCCGGTGGTGAGGGAGGGCGGGGGCGGCCGCCTCAACCGCGTCATCTGCGGATTCCTCGGCTGCGACGTCCGGCCCTTCAACCCGGTGATCGGGGCGCTGCCCCGGATGATCACGATCGGGGCGCGCGACCTGCCGAGCAGCGATCCGCTGCCGCGGCTGGTGGACTTCGCCTTGGACGAGTCGCGGACGGCGAAGGGAGGCGGCCGCTGCGTGCTCTCCCGCTTGAGCGAGCTGCTGTTCGTGGAGGTGATCCGCCGCTACCTCGCCTCGGCGCCGCTCGAGGAGGGTGGATGGCTGGCCGGCCTGCGGGATCCGGTGGTCGGCCAGGCCCTCACGCTGTTGCATCGGCGCCCGTCGTTCGCCTGGACCCTCGAGTTGCTGGCCAAGGAGACCGGCGCCTCCAAGTCGACGCTCTCGGACCGATTCGCCCGTACGGTCGGCCATCCACCGATGCAGTACCTCGCGCGCTGGCGCATGCAGATCGCGGCGCGCCGTCTCGCGGATGGTGCGCCCAAGATTCTACGCGGTGGCGCAGGAGGTCGGCTACGACTCCGAGGCCGCCTTCAGTCGCGCCTTCAAGCGCATCGTCGGCGTGGCACCGGCCGAGTGGCGCGAGCGCCGCGCTCCCCCCGGACGTTGAGTCATCGAACTCGGAAGCCCGGTCATGGCCGGAGCGCGGCGGCCGGCCCAGGATTCGCTCCATGAAAGAAGCCGCACGCGCGCCCGCGGAGGTCTACGACTCCTTATTCGTCCCGGCGCTGTTCGCGCCCTGGGCCCCCGTGGTCCTGAAGATGGCGGGGGTCAGGCCCGGGCAGCGCGTCCTCGACGTCGGGTGCGGCACGGGTGCCCTCGCCTGCTCGGCCGCCGAGGCGGCGGTGGCCGTCGTCGGCCTCGACCCCAACCCGGACATGCTCGCGGTGGCGCGCCGCAAGCCGTCGGCGGTCGAGTGGACCAGCGGACGCGCCGAAGCCCTCCCCTTCGCGTACGCGACCTTCGACGCGGTCGTGAGTCAGTTCGCGATGATGTTCTTCGAGGACCGGGTGAAGGCGCTGCGGGAGATGTGGCGCGTCCTCGTGCCGGGCGGACGCCTGGCGGTGGCCGTCTGCGCCGGGCTCGAATCGATCGCCCGGGTACGCGGTGCTCGCGGAGCTACTCCATCGACTGTTCGGCGCGAAGGTCGCCGACGCGTTCCGCGCCCCCTTCGTCCTCGGTAATCGCAGCGTGCTGCAGTCGATGACCGAAGAGGCCGCGATCCCGCATGCGATGGTGACGGAGCGGGACGGCCGGGTCCGCTTCGACTCGATCGCCGCGCTGATCTCCACCGAGCGCGCCTGCGCGTGGACGCTGGGCGGGCTTCTCGACGACGCGCAGTTCGCCGTGCTCCGCGAGGAGGCCGAGGCGTCGCTCGCCCCCTTCAGGACCGACGGCGGCGCCGTCGACTTCGTCATGCCGGCGCTGATCATCACCGCACAAAAGCGATGAGGTCAGGCCGTGCGCACGCCGCCGCCGAGGATCGTGACGTTGAAGCGCGTGAGGATGGGCTGGATCAGCGTCGCGTATCCGCAACCCGCACCGGCGGTGTTCATCAGGCCGATCACGCGGCCCAGGGCGTCGCACACGGCTGAGCCCGAATCGCCGGGTACCTGGATCCCTTCGGTGGCGAAGGCGTCGAGGTTGTCATCGCGCTCGATCTTGAACAGGTGCGTGCAGGTCGCGTTGTTGAGATCCGGACGGACTTGATTCGCCGCCGCCGCGTCCGTGATCTCGCCGACCCGATTCCTCGTCGCCGCACCGCGCTTGTGCACGGTCTGGTTGAGCGCGACCCCGTTCGAAGACCCGTTGATCGCGAAGCCCTCGGGCGTGACATTCTCGACCTGAAGACCCCCACGAACCTGCGCGATGGCAGCATCGAGCGTCTGATCTCCGTCCGTATAGTCGGCGACCACGTCGAAGTAGCTCCCGCCCGTCATGTGCGCGGGCTGTACGATCTCGTTGTCGGTCGAACCACCCTGCATCAGCACGTGATAGTTCGACAGGATGTAGATGTTGCCACCGCGCTCCACGAAGCAGCCCAGCGTCCCCGGCCCATTGGTCCCGCGCCGCCCGATCGCGCACCCTACCTTGAGCGGTCGCTGCTTCGTCGGATCCCAGCCAACCCACTGCGGGCTCGCGCCCTGCTGCCGCATCATGAGCTGCATCTGCGCCAGATCGCGGTTCTGGAGCTCCTGCTTCACGCGATTCTGGATATCCGCCGGTGCACGGTGCGCCGCCACCGCGGCCAGCCCACGCTGGAGGTCGACGGCAGCAGTACCGCTGCCGGCGCGCGCAGTCAGGATCAAACCGAGGGCACGCCGGAACTGCCGGTTCGTCTTCTCGTCCGCCTTGGTGACGCCGGCGTCGTACGTGCCCTGCGAGAGCGCGTTGCTGAGAAGCTTCTTGTTCGCGTCGGTGAGCCCATTGACGTAGCCCTCGAGCGCCGTGACTACGCCTGCCTGCGGATTCTGGGCCTTGATGAACGTCCAGATCTCGTTGAGGCGCCCCTTCCACGTCTTGATCGCCATCGCGTCCTCCCACCTGCGGGTACCATGACTCCGCGCCGCGCAAAAGCCTGCCGCCTCGGCAATCGGGCACGATCAGCCATCGACCTGGTCAATCCTCTGTTCCCGCAACCGCTCATAGCGTTCGAACGCCTCCGGCACGGGGAGACGGCGCAACAGAAGACCGCAGCCGGCTCCGGTGATGATCCCGCCGAGGTGAGCGAGGTAGGCGACGTGCGGCATCGCCAGCGCCTGCAGCCCGATCATTCCTCCGAAGTAGACCGGCACCGTCAGGTACGCGGGCAACGCCGCTCGGAACCCCGAAGCCACGATCAGCATCCTGCGAGACGGCGCCAGCGCGAGCATGCCTCCGACCAACCCGAAGACGGCGCCGCTGCTGCCCACCGCCGGAATCTCCGGCATCGCGGTGAACGCGGCGTGCGCGAGCGCGCCCCCGAGCGCGCTGAGGAGGAGGACGACCACCGTCCAGGCACGTCCGACGCGAAGGTCGAAGGGGATGCCGAACAGTACGAGCGCGATCGCGTTCCCGATGAAGTGACCGGGGCTCCCGTGCACCAGCGCCGAGCTCAACAGGGTCCAGAGCTCGCGCCCGCTGCGGATCGAGGCCGGCACCATCGCGAGCGCCTCCGGAGAGACGATCGCTCCGACCACGAACATGACCACACAGACGAGGACCGGGACGCTCGTGATGATTCGCCCGCGCATCGACGGTCCCTTGGCGATCCGCCGCCGCCGGACCTCCCGCTCGAACGCCCGCCTCCTGGGCGACCACTCTACGAACCCGAGGAGAACGCCCGCGAACATCCCCACCTCGACGAATCCCCCCGACCCGAGGCCTCGCGGGAACCAGAGGGGCAGCAACATCCCGACCACGCCACCCGCAAACCCACAGAACAGAATGTGACGGTTGCGTCTCTCGCCGATCGAGAAATCAGCGATCTCGACGTCGTCCGGTTGGTCGAGATCGACGATCACCCCGCAGCAGAGACTGTCCGCATCGACGGTTCGCCCGCACCCCGCGCAGTGGCTCACGAGCAAACTGTATGCGCCGCAACGCCTGCGTCACCGGTCGGCGTGAAGATCGGTGCCAAATAGGCGTCAGCGCTGAGCATCATGCTATCTTTGATGCCCGGCCGCGACCCCGCGCTCGACGCCAAGCTAACAAGCGGGACGACGAGCCAGCTTGGGCACATCGAAGCCCTCGTCGACGCTGAAGTCCCCCAGATCAGCGACCCACACACTTTCGCAAGCGCTTCAGGGAGTAACTAACGGGTGGTTCAGAGGTCGAGGTCCGGCGTCTCTTCTTTGATGGCACCCCCGATCGAGATGATCCTCACGGGCTCGTGCCTCGACAAACCGCTGCGCGCGGTGGTCGATAAAGCCAAGATCCCGAAGATCTCGCTCCACTCGTTCCGGCGCACCTACGAGAACCTGCTCCGGCGTGCGGGCGTGATCGATCTCGTTCGCCGCTCGCTCGCGGGATGGCGCACGCAGCAGGCGCAGGCGATCTGCGCCAACGTGGTTCGCGACGAGCGCGCAGCGGCGATGCGTCGGATGCAGCCGCTGGTACACCCGCCCGCAATCCACAGAGACACGGACTCGGCGGCGATCGCCAAGCTCGTGGTCTCTCGGGTGTTCCGGAATGGGCACAGCTGGACTCGAACCAGCGACTTCCAACGTGTGAAGGTGACGACGGCGGTGGTGAGGATTGATAAGTTAGCGAATTCGTTTGGTCGAGCGTGCCATGCTGTCGCGTCTCGGACCGGGGTGTACCAAGAAGAGGTACACCCGAAGGTACACCCGGTGAGTGTCACCTCGAGTGGGTGGAAGTCAGAAGAGCCTCGGAAGATCGCGGACGCCGCTCACGATGCGAGCGACCTCGATGCCGTCGTCCGTGACCCGGTAGAAGATCAGGTTGTTGCCGACGGGGAAGCAGCGGATGCCGGGGGAGAGGTCGTCTCGAGCCACGCCCATGCCGGGTGCGTCGGCGAGCTTCTGCACCACTTCTCCGATCCGATCGAGGACTCGGTCGGCGGCGTCCATGTCATCGAGCGCGATGTAGTCCCAGATCTCGAGGAGGTCGTGCTCGACGATCGGGGCGCGGACGATGCGGGGCATCAGCGCGCCTTCTTTCGCTTCCGTGCCTTCGCTTTGATCTCTTTCATGTCGAACGGTACGCTGAAGCCTGCGTCGAGCTCGGCTACGCCGGCCTCCACGAGGTGCTTCATGCGGAGCTCGTTCATTCGGTCGCGCTCCTCGAGCAGGCGGAGAGCCTCGCGGACGACCTCGCTCGCGGAGGTGTAGCGGCCCGACTTCACCTTCTTGTCGACCAGCGCTTCGAGTTCAGGAGTGAGCGAAACGTTCATCTGAGCAGGATCTCGGCGATGTCAAATCTTGTCAATGTCTGACATCGGACCGGTGCGCCTATTGTTCCATCCCAGAGACGGTGGTTCGCGATTCGTGCGCCCCGTAGTCCGCACAGGAGATCTCTCGCGCGGCTCGTTCGAGCTCCTGCGGAACAAGTCCTTCGGGGAGTCGGGCGATCTGCATGAACGCCATGGGCTCGACGTCGAAGGTCATTGAACCGAATTGGTCACCACGGGGTCCCGGATCGGAGGCAAAAGTTCCGCACCTGAGCGGGGGTTGAGTTGGACAGGGCGTCATCCGGATCACGACCCGGTCTTCCTCCCGCTCCTTGGTGAACTGGAAGACGCGTTTCGTCGAGCCACCCATCTCTCACGAGTCGCAGGTGATAGTACGCTCCGAGCTCGAGGCCCGAGATGGTCACCTTGGAGACCATTCCCTCCCACGCGCCTTTTCGCACGTCCCCCTCATCGTCGATCGCCCACGCTCGATCGAGCCGGTCTGCGACCAAGTACGTGCAGCAAGCTCCCATCACCAAGATCGAGAGCAGCAGCTTCACGGCACGCTTCGAAGGCTCGGGTCGGGCATCGGCTAGAAGCGGCCCCCGGAGACTGAGGGCGCCAGCTGGACGACTCTGGACAATGCTGAGTGCCCCCTCGTTCACGCGCGGGCTTGCCGAGACCGGTAGAAGCTTCGTGTCCCAAGCGGTGAGTAGCTGCATGGTGCGGAAACGGCTCTCGGGCGCGATCGCGAGAATCTCTGATGGTTCCGCGGACGCGCGCCTCGGCGACGAGGAGCGGGATGCCCATGGCGAACGTGAGGACCCCGACCATCATCGATTGGAGGGCCGGCACCTCGAGAATCAACCCAGCGACTCCGCCCACCAAGCTGAACCCAACCGCGCCGAGGATGAGGAGCGAGCGGACCATGTCCTCGCGGATGAACCTACGGAGCGCGAGGACATCGCGGTCGTTCTCGATGCGACCTCGCAGCAGCAACCGCCTGCGGTCGGGACCGCCAATCCGACGAAGCAGACCAAGATTTGTTAGGACGAGGGTCAAGCCAGGGATCCACTCGGCCGCCCGCATCGTCTCAAAACCCCACGAGCGCGCGATCGCTTCCCGCGACGTCCTTCGAATCGACACTTCGTCTTCAAGTGCGGTGGCGAGCGGCTTGCCGGTGTCCTCCAGCCACTCGTACCGAGCGCAGGCGTTTGCGGAGCTCTTCGCGCGAGACGACGCGCCCGGCCTAGGCATCAGCGAGGCCGCGTACGAGCGAGGCGACCAGTCGTGCTTCCTCCTTGAGCGACTCGCCGAAGTCGGCTCCCGAAACTTCAACTTCGCCACCCGCTCGTCGGAGTCCGAACTCCACCAACACCTTCGCATCACGCGCGGCGTACGGCGGTCCAAGGACGGCTTTTTCCTGCGCGCCGAGAGCTACTTCCAACGTGGGCACCGAGATCGAGCGACTGGGCGTAGGATCGTCTTACGGCCGCTCCGTCCACGAACAGTCGCACGGAGAGTCCTTCCTCGCGCTGATCACGGAGCGATTCCGCGCCGAGGGACTCTATATCCTCGACGAGCCGGAAGCGGCGCTCTCACCGAGCCGCCAGCTCTCGTTCCTCAAGGCCATGGACGATCTCGTGCGCGGCGGATCGCAGTTCCTAATCGCCACCCACTCTCCGATCATCATGGCGTATCCCCACGCCATAATCGTGCAGCTGGGTCCGAGCGGCCTCTCCGAAGTCCACGACGAGGAGACCGCGCACTTCCGGATCACCAAGGACTTCCTGAACGCCCGCCAGCTATTTCTCGAGCGGCTGCTTTCCGATGAGGGGGAGCGGGACGCGAACGAGAACACCTGAATCGCGGGGAGCCCGACGACCTCGAAAATCCAGACAGATGAGCGGGAGGACGTCTCGGAGTCTAGGTCCCGTAGAGCGAACTTCACGGCTGCGATTCGAGCTCGTCGAGGAACTCATCCATGTCGCTGACGCGTCCGGCCTTTGCATCCGCAATGCCGCGGCGGAGCGATGCGTATAGGCGCTCGCGCTCGTCCTCGGACATCTTCTCGCTGTGCGCGAGCTGCAGCTCGACCTCGGCGCCCTCGGGCAGCTCGGTGGACTCGTCGAGCTTGAGGCGACCGTTCTTCACTCGCGCCTTCCAGACGTGCATGAGCAGATCCTACACCGGGCCAATCCCGCGAAGGCTTGAGGGTCGATCCAGCATGGCACCGTCATCGCGCACATACGGCCGTGTCGTTGTTCCCCGTGATCATCGTCCGACCAACGATCGCCACCCCGAGACGTTGGGCGAGCTCCTGGGCCTCACATGTTGGAAGCACCGGATTGTCGACAATCGTAAGGTCACCGCCGACGCTCGTCAGGACCGAAACGTTCAACGACTCGAGAGCTGAGTTTTCCGCGACCAGGAACTCACCGACCTGCTCGAGCGCCGGCAGGCTCACCGTGGTGGAAGGGTTCGCGCGGAGCTCCAACTTGCCGCCAATCGAGGCAATCGACGCCAAATTCAAGTGCTCGAGGCCGACAATCGATCCGAGCGTCACTTTCCCATCGACTCGAGTCAGCTCGGGAAGGCCGGCTCCGCTCGAACTGAAGGCGAGAGACTGAAGGTCGATGGCCCCTGCAGATCGAGACGGTTCAACGACAGCGCGAGCGAGGACGCGACGACTTGGAGCGAACCGCCGACATACCGCAGGTTGGGAGCCTCGATCTGCGTCGATTGGGTCTGAAGCGACAGGGAGCCCCGGTGTTCGAGCACGGGCGCGTCGAACCGCTGCAGGTCCTCGCACCCCTGAACCTCAAGATGCTCAAGGACGTCGACTCGAGGGAGAGAGACCTCTCGGACCAAGTCGTTGTCGAGAGAAATGATCGTCGGACCTTCGAGCTCTGGTAGGACGAGCGACTGTGTCTTCGCGCTCGCGAGAGAGATTCCTCGCGCCGACTTCAGCAGCGGAAGCTCGAGAACCCGTCCATCCGAACGGAACAGCTCGATGCCCGCCATGGCCCGCTCCAGCGCGGGGAAGCGAATCATGTCGAGGCGAGGAACCTCGTCGAGCTCGAGGGACGAAGCGATGCTTCCATTCGTCAGCTCCACCAGTCCGCCGAAGTTGATCTGCTGAAGCACCGGGAGCTTCGAGAACCAGAGCGAGCCCGCTGATTCGAGCGCAGGCAGGGCCACACTCTCGAGCCCCGGGCAGTCGGCGAACCTGACGAACAATTCGACGCGCAAGAGTTTCGGAAGATCGATGCGCGTGAGGTCCGAGGTCTCGCACGCCACCAGCGCTGGCGTCTCGGTAAGCTCGCCCGCCGCCACAACATCCGCGTCGGTGCGGAGCGCGATCGAGCCGGCGGGAAGACCCGTCGGACAGAGGGCAGACGCTCCACCGACGTCGTCGGTTCCTCCTCCACAGCCGATGGAGACGGAGAGGATGGCGAGCCTCACCGTCTTCACGGATCGACTCTACCGCTCCCGCCTCCCTTCGGGCGCGCGCCCAAGTCGACCATCCATCGAGGCCATGGGTTTGGGTCCTATCGCACTCGCGCCGGCCAAGACCCACGGAGTTGTGTGCTACGCTCGCTCCGATGCGAGCGCACGGCCTCGTCATCGGAACAGGCATGTGGGTCATCGCTTCGTGCGGAGGTCCAGCGTGGAACGGGCCGGTCGCGCTCGAGCTTCGACCTGCGTTCTCGCGAAGCGTCGGCGTATCGCTGCGGCACTCCTTCTCGGCCCATCAACAGCGATGCACAGAAGACGGCTTCTGCGACGCGCATCGCGCCCCCAACGTCATGGCAGAGGTCACGGATCCATCGATCGCGAGCGTCGATCCGAGCTTCACCAGCGACTCCGACGTTCTTCCGTTCACACTGAGGGGCCTGCAATCGGGAACCGCCGAAGTCATCGCTCGCACCCCCGACCTCGGAGCCATCACCCGGAGCTTCACCGTCGAGACGGTCGCGCGCACGGCGCTGTCGATTGCGCAGCCCTACGGCTACATGATCCAAGAGATCACCGAGGACCCGAACCTTCCCGGCGACGAGCCCAAGATCCTCACCCACTCCACGATCGCGGTGTTTCAGCGCCACTTCAGTGCATCCGGCGATCAGCTGTTCGGCGCCGCCGACTGGGGCGTGGACGGACCCCTAGGCACGCGGATCGAACAAGTGAAGCAAACGTTCGTCCCGTCCCCGCGCGAGTATGTAGGGATCGACGAGACTCCCATCACCGTCCGCGAGAACCTGACCACCGGAACCTCGACGGGCCCCGCGACCATCACCACGGCCGTCGGCGGCACCTTCGGCTTCGAGGTGGTCGACCTCGACGCGGTCGAGAACGTGTACTGGGGCAGCCATGACGACCCGCTCCCCACGCAGTTCGTGTTCGACCAACCAGAGGTCGGATTGGTCGTCGTCGCGAACCCAGAAGGCGCGGGCGGGGTGCGGATCCTCGGCGAGGGCCCTCCGATCAGCATCACGCGGATCGACGAATCACCGAGCGACGGGAGCGAGCAGATGGTGGTCGACTTCAATACCAACTATCGAGCGATCGAGCTGTACGCCCTGACACCGGGGACCGTCACCCTGCGCTTCGAGTGGGCGGGATTCCAGACAGTGATCGACATTGTCGTGTTGGCCTCTGCCATTCGGCCGCCCTTCGTCGACTGAGAAAACAGATCCATGGGGACGGACCTCACCGCTGCTCGCAAAGCGGGTTGCCAGACGCGACGCGGACATGCATGCGAGGGGTGGACCGACGCGATCTGATTCGGGTGCAGCCGGGCTGAGATCCGTGTGAGCTGCTCGGAACGGGCGATTCGAGGTCGTACGTTGCAATCGAGGCTCGTCGATCGGTCGTCCAGCGGTGGATATCTCCGAGCGAGAGGATCCTGCTCGGGTTCGTGGGCGTGAGTCAGGCGTTTCGACCGTTCAAGAGCCGGAAAGGACGGCTGACGCGAGCTGACCTGCGAAAGCGCTGTGAGGAGGCGCGTCTGGATCTGCGGGCGCTCTATCGTGCGCTCGATGAGACCGGACTGCTGGTCGACGTGCCTCGGGAGGTCCGGGCTGTGGGAGAACTGGACGCCGATCTCGCTGAGGCGTTGTGGGTTCTGGATCAGCCCAGAGGCCGGTTCGATTTGGAGGCGATGGAGCGGGACACGTTGGCCTCTCTGGAGCGAATTCCAGGAGCGCGCGATCGCGTGCTGTCTTTGTTGGACGAGGAGGAGCGATCGGATCTGCTCGCCTGCATGATCGCGGTCCGGGAGAGCCTCGCCTCGGAGGATGCGTACCTGCAGATTCCGGGGCGCGATCCAATGGCAGGTTGATCGCGACGCCCTTTGTCGGATCGGCGGGCGCGATCGGCAGCAATAGGCTCGGCTGCGATGAAGAAGCGCGAGCTGACGCGGGTCGAGAACCCGGGGAAAGATCCGCCCAGCCTGGGTGCCAAGCGGGTCCGTACGGAAGGCGATGGAGGTCGTGACCTTCATCGAGAAGGGTGTTGGTGTTTGCCTTCGCCCGTGCCGCGATCACGCTGTTCCTGGTGCTTCGAGAAAGACGGTTGATGGAGCAGCAGACGTCGCAAATGGAGGTGGGCAGCCGGCGGTTCCGCCTCGCGCCGGCGATCAACCGCAGCCTGGCGACGATGTTCGGCGTCGTGCGCTACGCGCGCACGTACATGCGCGAGGTGGCGTCCGACGGGACGGCGCGGCTTCCACCCGCTCGACGCCGCCCTCGGGCTGGTTCGCGACCGGTTCAGCTGGAACGTGCTCGCGATGGCGGCACGGCTCGCGACCAAGCTGAGCTTCGCCGAGGCGCGCGCGACGCTGGCGGCGATTCGTGCCGAACGCGCCATCGACCGAGGTCATCGAGCATGCGGTGCTCGGCCTGGGCCGTCACACGCCGACTGGTTCGAGCAGGCAACCGGCGCCAGAGGACGACGGCGAGGTGCTGGTGATCATGTTCGACAGCAAGGGCGCCCCGACGGCCACCGAGTCCGAACTGAGCCGCCGTCGCGGAAAGCGCCGTAGCGCCGGAAGACCGCCTCGCCACGCCACCGCGGCCGGCACCGTCGCTACCGTTACGAGAAGAAGCCGCGGCGGAAGAAGGGCGACAAGTCCAAGAACGCGAAGATGGCGACGATGGTGGTGATGTACACGCTGAAGCGCCACAGCAAGAACCTGCTCGGGCCGATCAATCGCCGCCTGTACGCCTCGTTTGCCCCGAAGCGCACGTCTTCGAGATCGCCCGCCGCGAAGCGAACAAGCGCGGCTTCGGGCCCGAGGGCTCCGGCAAACTCATTCAGATCGTCACAGACGGCGACCTGGACCTCGCCACCTACGTGGCCGAGCACTTTCCCGAGTGCGATGCACACAATCGACGTCATGCATGTGATCGAGAAGCTGTGGAATGCCGGCGAGTGTTTCTTCCCCGAGGGCAGCAAGGAGCTTCGCGAATGGGTCGGCAGCAGAAGGAGCACCTGTACGCCGGCGAGATCGAGGACATCGTCCCCGGGCTCGTCGAGCGCTTCGAGCCATCGCCCGAAGACGGGGCCCGGCAACAAGGGCAAGCGCGAACGCCTCCACGGCGTGATCCGTTACATGGTGAAGCGTGGCGCCAAGATGCCCTACGACAGCATCATCAAGGACCTCGAGCTGGGCTCCGGCGCGGTCGAGGGCGCCATCAAGAACATCATCGGCAAGCGCTTCGACCACGGCGGCATGCGCTGGATCAAGGAGCGGGTCGAGGCCATCGTGCAGCTCCGCTGCATCGAGGCCAATGGCGACTGGGACCCCTTCCTCGACTTCGTTCACGACCGAATGAACGCGGAGGTCAAACAGAACGGTGCCGTGCTACGCCTGCAATCCCGCGACCCCGCCCCTCTCCCGACCGCCAAGAAGGCTGCGTGACATGACCGGATCTGCACCCAAACGAAATTCGTACCGCAATGGCTCACGCTCGCGAACCCATGCGCCTACCTCGGTTGATCGCGCCAAACGATCTACCGCGAGCTCGCGAAGGGAACGCCGATCGCCGACGGACGCGTCGGCCGTCGCCTTCGCTTCAGCCGAGAGGCTCTCGACCGCTACGTGGGCCGTGGTAACATCGACGTTCGCGACAGCATGGTCCGTTCGGCCGGAATGGAGGTGCTTTGTGCCAATCAAGAAGAAACGGCCGAAGAGGACGAAGGTGCCAGGGATCTGGCAAGACGGAGAGGGTCGGTTCCTCGTGCGCGCACGGTGGAACGATCCCAAGACGAGGAGACGGATGAAGCGGGAGGGTGTCGTAGAGTCGTTCGAGGGGGCACTGGTGCTCCTCGCCGAGCTCCGGGGCGCCGCCCCGGACGAAAGAGCTACCAGGCAGCGGTTCGGCGACTACGCCGAGCAGTGGATGACGGAGCACGGGAGTGAGCTCGCGGCGACGACGCGCGAGCGGTACATCGCGGAGGTCGCGCGCATCGTGGGGCTCGTGCCTCGATCGACCGCTTCGGGCGGTGGTCGAGAAAGCGAAGATCCCGGAGATCTCGCTCCACTCGTTCCGGCGCACCTACGAGAACCTGCTTCGCCGCGCGGGCGTGAACGATCTGGTGAGACGTTCGCTCGCGGGTTGGAGGACCGAACAGGCCCAAGCGATCTACGCCGACGTGGATCGGGAGGAGCGGACCGCCGCCTCGCGCCGGATGCAGGCACTCGTCGAAGGTACACCCGAAGGTACACCCGGCGAGTCATCCACAGCCCCGCGAGCTCGGCCTGTCCGCCAAGCTCGCGTTCTCTCGATTGTTCGGGAATGGGCACAGCTGGACTCGAACCAGCGACTTCCACCGTGTGAAGATGGCACTCTAACCAACTGAGTTATGCGCCCAAGTGCCGGAGATTCAAAGCACAAGCGTGTTCGGCAGGGAAGAGAAAAGATCGCCAAAAGGCCCGCGCTGCCATTCGCGCTGCCATTTTGGCTGGAGCACGTGGCTGCCCAGCGTCTTCCACCGGCCCGATCCCTCATGTCCCGACCGCCCCGACCAGCCGGACGACCTTCGCCAGCTCGGCCTGCTTCTCGCTGGGATCGATGCTCGAATAGACGTCCGACATCCGCCGGTCCGCATGTCCGATCATCGCCAGCTTCACCAGCTCGTTCATCCCCGACTCTCGCGCGAGGTCGTTGAACGTCCGCCGGAACACCTTCGAGCTCAGCTTCTTTGCGATCCCAGCCTTCTTGCAGATGATCGCGAACGGCTTGTCGAGCAGCGATTGGTTCGAATGCCACCCGTCTCCGACGGAAAGCACATGCCGCTGTCGAGGCCTGGCACCTGGTCCTTGATCATCAGCCGCCGATGCTCCTGCATCACTTCCCACATGGCCGGAGTGAACGCGGGGCCGCGCTTCTTCCGGTTCTTGGTGCGATCTCGAACGGTGCCTCGGTACTGCGAGCGCCGGACCTGGATCTCCATCGTCTCCTGACTGAAATCCTCGAAGCGGAGCGCCGTGAGCTCCGACCACCGCATGCCGGTGAAGAACCCAATGACGAACATCGCGTGGTGCTGAGGGAACAGCGTCTTCGCAACCCCGAGGAACCGACGAAGCTCGTCGGGCCTCAGCGCGTTCGTGCCCTTCGCGGCCTGCACCTGGAGCTTCAGCTCCTTGTGCATGTACCGCTGAGGCTTGAAGCACGACGTCGGATCGCTCTCGAGATCGATCTCGTCGACCGCCCAGTGAAGCAGCGCCTGCAGCGTGCGCCACCAGCCGAGCACCGTCTGCTCCGCATAGCGCTCGCCGCCCCGCTTCAACCGTTCGCTGGCCTCGATCGTCCACCGCTTCAGATCTCTCCTCTCGATCTCCTGCACCATGTGGTCTCCGAGGAACGGGAGAATGTGCTTCTCCAAGTTCTCGGTCTTGTGAGCGATCGTCGAACTCGCATCACCGCTTCTCACGCATTCCTCGAGCCACCGCTGCGCGCAGACCGAAAGGGTCATCGGCGGATGCACCTCCCGCCTCTGGCCGCGCAGCTCCTCCTCGAGCTCCTCGAGCCACTTCAGGCGAACCTGCGCCGCCTCGTGGATCGATCCAGCCTCCACTTTGCCTTGTCGAGGCACCCACCGCTTCGTCTGCGGATCCTGAACCCGAATCCGGATCGAGTAGCCCCCCTCGGGCAGCCGACGAACGCCTTTGACTTGAGTCTTTCGGCTTCGCTCCTCCGGTCGCCGTTGTTTCTTTGTCTCCCTTCTCGAGGCGACGCCGGGCACGACTTCCTCGCGTCCGATCTCGTTCTCGCTGTTCATCTCCAGTGCTCCTTTCGGGGAACACGGAGCGTCGACCTTGGACCATACCGTCCAGATCGTCGCGGTGGTAGAGGTCCGTTCGCCCTCGTTGGCCTCGCGGAATCAAGATGCCGCGTGCCTTCAGGTTTCGGATCGCGGACGGCCACTTGAACCGCAGGTAGACTGCTGCCTCCGTCGTCGTGAACCATGGTGAGTCCTCCCGCTCCATGGCGCTGCTCGGGCATCACGCGGAGATCGAGACGGGTGCCCGGAGATTGGGCGACCCTCGGCGCATGACCTATTCTGGCGGCCTCGACTGTTACCAAGACCAAGGCGCATCTGCGGCGAGGCGGTCGAAGTCGTTGGCGTGGTCCTGGCGAAAAAGCCCGCCCACCTGGCTGGACGGCAACTGAGTCAGGTTAATTGCAATTCGGCTTGTCATCGTCGGTCACCTCAAGGTGCGGGAAGCTCGAGTCCTCGAGTCCTCGAGCCCCGTATTGGTTTCCGTCCGTGGCACCGGCTATTCGGCGGCCGCCGGTGCAGAGGCGACCTCATTCTGTCTCCAGCTCAATATGCAGAGGCACGAACCCTACCTCCTGCGCCGGACTCCGAAGCTATTTCTATTCGTGTCTCACCGCCTCTCTGCTCCGCAGCTCTTGTTCACTCTGAGTTCGGATTCGGAGACTTCTTCTTGGGACCGCCTCCGCCCTGGAGCGCCCGGTTTCCATGGGCCAATCACCAGAGCTCCCAAAGGAGCATTCCTCAACGCCTTCTCTCGCTGAAACTCGTCCCACTCGTCCGAAATCGTCCAATCATCTTTGTCCACAAGGGCGTCCCTCAGGACATCTTGCATGTGACTGCCATGCACAAGAACGGCCTTGAGCTCTGAAATAAGATCTCCGATCAGCTCCACGGCGACTTCGCAGTTTTCGATATCGAAGCGCAGCAAGAAATGCAGGTCTTGAATGGCGTTCATGACCTCTCCAAGCCTGGCCTCGGAATCGATCGCCCGGTCAACACGACGAGTCCACGTCCCGCGGACCAACGCTGGGCGATACGGCTCAGCCCCCTCGAATCCGGGCAGGCTGACTTCGAGCAACTCCAGCAGTTCTTGGCCTCGCGTGAGCACATGTCGAAGATCGTAGTCGATCTGCCGGGCATCCTTCACATGGATCTCCACGCCGTAGGGGAGGTCCATGGACAGCAGCGAGACAAGTTCGCGAGACGCTCCTATCAGAGCCTCGAAAGCTCGCTGCGCTACTGCAGCCGACGTCTCGCCGCGTGGGGCCTCACCATAGACAACGATCCGATTCTCGCCACCCATATTCTCACTCCCGGAAGGGCGTTGTCCGGTCGTTGATCCCGACCGGCGATGTGATTCATCGACACCCTAAGTTGCTTCTGTTCGATCAAGAGTTGAAAGCGGCATCCAAGTCCTGGCGTCGAAACCTCAAGCGACGCCCAAGCCTTTTCGCCGGAACCTGGCCTCTCCGAACAGCCTCGTAGAGGGCCCGCCAAGACAGCCCCAAGTATCGGGCAGCCTCAGCGGCCACCCAAAGGTCGTCCGCGTGATCGGGAGACCCTCCGTCTGACTCGGATGCAGCGTGGCCCCGTGGATTCTGCTTCTTTGATTTCACCATCGAACAGCTCCTCGAACCGGAAGCACGGTTCTCCCGGGCTTCTGTTTGGCGTTTGCCGTCCGTGCCCTCGATGGGCCTGCTTTCGCTCGGTGACGCCTGGACGATGTGGCGCCGCCGAATTCTAGTGGCCCCTCGTTCGGAGCCTCGAAAGTGGGCTCAGCGTGGACGGGTGAGGCTTCTTGTGTCAAATAGCTCTGATTCCTAGACAGTGACTCGGGTCAAAAGACGGACGGCCCCATCTCTCCGTGGCCTTCAGCCTGGTGAAATCCGGGAGATTGCGGCCTGTTTGGAGAAGGGCGATTCGAGCAAGCAGATTGCAAAGCGGCTCGGTCGCAACGTGCGTAGCGTCGATGACGTCCGGAGGGGACTCGACAGCATTCCGCAGATTGGCCGTCGCATCACGAGTGATGTCCCAGCGCAGCGAATACACGTTCGGGTGGCCGCCCTAGCAGCAGGCCTGGACCGAAAGTCCCAGAAGGAGATCTGGGAGCAGCTTGTTGGAGCGTCTCAGCGCGCTGGGCTCGCTATGATCCGCGCCATCGATGCGAACACAAAGAAGAGCAGAGCAGGTCGAAGACCAGCGAGAGTCTCGCGCCGGATTCGATCTCGAGATGTGCCCAGCTCGACGCCCTGGTTCAAACGAAAGAGGAGCGACTTCAGAACGGGCGAACGGCCTTTATTGAGAAGCACTGCTTGAAGACAGCGCGCGGGATCCTCGAGTTCTTGAGCGGTGACATAGAGGTTGCTGACATTCCTTTCGGAGCGACTTCGCCCACCGCCAAGAGGACGCAATCGGCGGGACGCATTCGCCTCCGAGTCCATCCGAAGTGGAAGCGCCCCCGTCGATGAAGCACGGATTCAATGATGATTGGTCCCGGCCCCAAGACATCCGTCTGGCGAATCCGCTTTGGAATTCGAGGCTCTGGCTGCACGAGTAATACGCCTCCGCTCCCCCGCCCCTGGGGCGACCTCGACGTTGATCGGAGCACCATCATTCTCCTCCCTGAAGTTGTAGAGGTGTTATTTCAAAACAACACCCCTACAACTTAGGAAGAGAAGAAATCATGGGGTGTGCTCTTGCGGCGCCTCCAGCGGTTGTACTGAGCGCCGCCGCTCACGATGGATTCTAGCCGGCACTTCCGAGGACTTTCGTGAGGCTCTGTACCCGTCAGCATGAAGGCCCGACAAGGGGTCGTGGGCAGCATCCCGCCGAGCCGCACCAGTGAGGAGACTCGCAGGGTCATCGCACAGCGCCAAGATGCCTTCTTCCAGCGTAACAAATTCCCCATCACCTCGCGTCACGGAAAGGCCGAGCCGGAACCTGCTTGCAGTCCCCTTCCAGCCACGCTGAACCCGCGTAAGAACAGGGACGCCACCTGCAGTTTGAGCCTTCACGAGGACGCGCAGGGCCTTTCGAACCGTTCTCCGATCCGCCGAGCCCGCCTTTCCAAGCACCTTCGCGAAATGACTCTCCGTAAACGATACCTCGGGGCCCCACGCCTTCGTGGCTCGAATCAGCACTCCCAGAATGCGAAGCGCCGAACGGTGGAGGCGGCCACGTTTCAGTAGACCGGTCGCTGAAAGAACGCCTTCGATGTCCTGCTCGGAGATGCGTTCATCGATGGGGTCGCATTTTCCGAGTCCGAGGGGAGGCGGCTCCCAGTTGCGAGCCGCAGAACGAGCGTCGGCCCGCCACTTCAGCTCTTCGTGGCTGCTGTAGCCATTGTGGTGCTCCGACAGAAAGTCGACGGCATGTTCCTCTGCCTGCTTGCGAGTTGCTCCGGCATTCATTGCCGCCCGGACGAGGTCTAGGATGGCCAAGTTGGTCTGGCCGCCTGCGGTCAGTCCGCCTTTCCATTTTTCGGGCACGGGCAACTCCCCGGCCTCTCCGAAGAGAAC
>CAWDML010000013.1:0-49818 GCA_963803435.1 uncultured delta proteobacterium
ACCAACAGGGACGCACAACACCGCCGGCGTGATGTCGGGCTTCGAGGAGTACGTGCGGGGGGACGGTGCGCGCGAGGAGTTGCTCCTGCCCCGGCTCGAGCGCGTCTGCCGCGACGGAACCCGCTCCTCCTGGTGAAGGCGAAGGAAAGCGGCAAAACGCCGACCGCGATCGCGTACGAGCGGGTGGAGCGGCAGATTACCAGGATTGAGGACGGCGCGGAACACGCCGAGCCCCGCTCAGGGCCAGAGGAGCTTCGCCAGCGCCCGCACACGGTCGGCGCTCAGCGACAGATGAGCCTGCTGGTCGTTCGCGGTCGCGAGGTCGGCGGCCGCGCGCTCGACGACCGCGGCCACGTCGCGAGAGACGACCTCGTCCGGCGGCGGTGCGCGAGCGCGTCTTCGATGAAGCGCTCCGGGTGGGCGGAATAGAGCTGGCTCGAGAGCGCGTCGAAGAGCGCTTCCTCGAGCCGCCGCGCCGCGATGTCGGGGCGTTCGGCCTCCAGCATCACCTCGGCTTGCTGTAGTCCTACCCGAGCGCAGGCGCTATGAAACCGCGAGACCACCCCGCCGAGATCCATCGTCTCGAGGCTGAGGCCTTCGGCGAGCGCCGCCTTGGCGAGCTTGGCCACCTCGCCGAGCCGCCGGGCGTGGGCATCCTGCCCAGCGAGTTCACCAAGGTCTCCGCGGATTCGATGTTCGAAACGCGTCCGGCGATACCACCTGCGCTTCCGCCGCCGCTCGCGCCGGGATGGGTCGTCCGGTCGCCGCCGCGAACGCATCCACCTCGGCCAGGACCTCGCGCGGACCACCGCTCTGGGCGCCGGCCTCTTGCCCCGTCGCGGCCGCCTCCAGCGCCTGGCGGATGAAACCGTCGGCGAGCGCCTCGGCGCGGCCCTGGAGCTCGCGATCACCGGTGGCGATCGCGAAGTCGCGGATCATCGTCACCGAGTCCCTCATGTACCAGCATCCGTCTGCGTGAGCTGCTCTCGGATCCTCGAGCGGTGAGTGCGCAAGCATCTCGAGGGCCTGCGCCCGCATGGCCTGTCGAAGGGGAGTTGGCAGCTCTACGCCGTGCTCCCTCCCCAGCGTGATCATCAGACGAAACTCCTCGTCCCCGAAGCTCCAGCGCTCTGCTGTGGAACCTGGCGGACGTCCGAGGTAGCTGTCAGCGAGCCGCGTCGCGAGCTCGATAGCGAACGCCTTCACGGCGGGCCCTTCGACCCCCGCGGCCTCGGCGAGCTTCTGCGGGAGCTCGAGCGTCAGCGCCATGCCCTTCAGACTTCCCCAGAGCTGGCGCACGTCGGTGCGGAGGACTTCCCGGCCGAAGTTCGCCTCGTCGGTGGCCGCCTTGCCCAGCCGAGCTCGGGCGGCTTCTTCACCGAGTACCGCTGTCAGAAGACGAGCGACCGCGCCCACCTGCTCGGTCAGCGGGTGCCCACCCTCGGACTTCAGCGCGCTCGCGATCGCGTCGGCTAGTCAGCTGGATCACTGATTTCTAGCGCATTTATCCGCGGTGGACCTGCTTTGTGCGTCTGCCGAAATCCATGATCTTGTCGAGGATCTCGTCGGCCGTCTTCGTCCATACGAAGGGCTTGCCTTCTTCGTTGTGCACTTCGACGTAGTCGACGATCGCCTTGCGAAGTACCGGGACGCTGGTGTGGGAGCCGCGAGTGAGTGCTTCCTCGGTCAGCAGTGCGAAGAACCGTTCCACCAGGTTTAGCCATGAGGAATAGGTTGGTGTGAAGTGGAGCTGGAAGCGCGGATTGCGTAGCAGCCACCTCTTAACCTGTGGAGTCTTGTGCGTCGCGAGGTTGTCGAGGATGACGTGAACGTCAAGTTCCGGCTCTACCGCGTTGTCGATCGTCCCGAGGAATGCGACGAAGTCCTTCGCTCGGTGTCGTGCCTTGGTCTGCGCGATGACCTTGCCCGTGGCGACGTTGAGGGCGGCGAAGAGGTCGAGCGTTCCGTGGCGGATGTAGTTGTGGGTCTGTCGCTCGGGCATCCCGAGATCCATCGGAAGGATCGGTTGAGCACGCTCCAGCGCCTGGACCTGCGGCTTCTCGTCGAAGGAGAACACGACAGCGTTGTCGGGCGGGCTCATGTACAGACCGACGACGTCGCGAATCTTCGAGATGAACTGCGGATCGTTCGACAACTTGAAACCGCGAACGACGTGGGGCTTGAGGCCATGCGCCCGCCAGATCCGTCCGACGCTACTGGCGCTCACCCCGGCATTCTTTGCCATCTTCCGCGTGCTCCAATGCGTACGGCCCTTCGGCGTCGTTTCCAGCGTTTGCACCACGATCTCTTCAACCTGATCATCACTGATCTTTCGCGGAGCGCCGACGCGAGGCTGGTCGTACAGCCCCTCGAGACGGCACTCCGCAAACCGCCTTCTCCACAGACGAACGGTGTGGTGAGACACGTGATGGTTCCGCGCCACCGCCGCATCGGTCGCGCCAGTGGAACTGCTCAGCACCAGTTTCGCGCGAAGTGCCAGCTGTCGATTCGACCGCACGCGACGAGTCAATCGTTCGAGCTCGCGCTGTTCGTCGTCAGTCAGCGTGATCTCCGTTTTTCGAGGTCCTTTGTTCGCCCCCACGAACCACGTAGATCACACAAAGGATCTACACGCTAGAGATTTCGGACCCGGCTGACTAGGAGCGTGTAGCGCGTAAGCGCTCACGCGACCCCGGTCCGGGTCCCGGTCCCGGTCCGGGTCCCGATCTGAAGATGGCTGCCTTGAGTCAGACGCTCGCGACGGTCGCGAGCTTCGATCGGTAGAGCTTGAGCAGGTTGTGGGTGAGGCAGACGAGCGTCCACTCGGCTCGTACCTTGAAGAAGGAGCGTAGCGAGAACCGGCGGAATCCTCGTGCCCCTTTGATCTGTCCGAGCGCCGGTTCGACGATACTCTTCCTGCGGGCGTAGACCGCCTTGCCGTCGCGCGTTTGCAACTTGTCTCGCATTCGCTTGCGAGCGAGCGAGGCAGGTGTGGGCTCCGAAGCTGATGAGGACGGAGTCGACGCGTCTTGGTTCTGTTCGCGTCCAACAGCGATGTGGGCATCGATCTGATTGTTGTCGCAGAATTCGATGTTGGTCGCGCTCGCTTCTGCTCCACCCGATCCACAAGAGCATCATCCGCTTTGCTCTGCTGCTCTTCGGCTTGCCTGCGCAATTTCTCCGCGCGAGCCCTGGCGGCATCCTGTTCCAGCGCAGCCTTCGCTTCTCGAATGCGGGCAAGGCGGGATTCGCGGCGAGCGAGCTCCGCTGGGATGTCCTCTTCAGTCTCTTCAACGCCCAGCCCGTGGCTTTGAGAATTACGCTCGGGTTACCGGAGCTGTGTGCTTCAGGACACGCGAAGGGCGCAGATCGCGCGAGCTCAGGGCGGGCAGTCGGAGGCCAGCACGCAGCCCTCGTAGCAGACGTCCTGGTAGCCGATCACGTACGGGCCCTCGCACAGCGGAGGCGCCTGCCGGCATCCCAGGTGCGCGTCGGAGCAGTCGGCGGCACCGTCCGCGCAGCGATCGAAGTACGCGCAGCAGCCGAGCGCGTCGCATTCGCAGAAGTGATCGTCGCGAAAAACGCGATGACAGTCGGTGCGGGCCGCGCAGGCGCTCGCGTCGAGCTGTCCGCAGTCGGCCTGGGGACAGACGAGCTCGGGACAGGACGGGACGAAGCCGGGTCCGCTGCAGTCGGCGAAGAGGACGGCGCCGTCGCAGTCCCGGCAGACCTCCCAGGAGCAACCTGCGGCGGCGCACTCGGCTTCGTGCGCGATCTGCTCGCAGGTCGGTGAGACGCCGGCGTCGGTCCCGGCGATGGTCTCGAGCTCGGTCGTGGGTGCTTCACCGCAGGCGGCCGCGACGAGGAGGAGGGTGAGGGCGCGACGCATGAGGCCCGCGGGTACAAGAAGCGCACCGAGTCGAACGCCTCCTGCGCCGCGCCCGGCTCCTCAGAAATCTGAGCACGCTCAGAGGGGGCGGCCGAGGAGGTCGAGCAGCGCCAGGCAGCGCTGGACGAGCCAGCCGCCGATGACGAACAGCAGGAACACACGGAAGCCGAGCCACGCGAAGCGGCCGGCCGTCGCGAAGAAGCGGCTCTCGATCCCCTCGGCGACGGCCGCCCTGGCGGTGCGCAGCCGCGCTTCGATCGCCTCGAGGTTCGAGCGCCCGAGCGCGCGTGCGGCGCCGATCAAGCGTGCCGTCCGTCCGTTGCCGAGGGCGAGCAGGAGGCAGGCGATCGCGAGCGCCCAACCGATCGAGGCGCCGCCGAACGGCATCACGACCGCGGCCGCCAGACCGCCCGCAGCCTGCGGCCAGCGGCGCACCCCGGCGGCGCGAAGCGCGACGAAGGCGCAGCCTGCCATCGCCAGCGTCAGGAGCACTTGCACCAAGAGCACCAGCGGCGTGCGCGCGAACCAGAAGCTCGCCACCACCGGGCGATCCGCCTCGACCCAGTAGCTCTGGATCGACAGCTCTTTGCCGGCCTCCGGGACCGAGACGCGGACCGGCACGGCGCCCGAGGCGCGGCCGGCGCGGAGCGCAGCGCGATGCTCGTCGGAGATGCCGTTGTCGAGGCCCTGCGCCATCATCTCGAGGGCGTCGGAATCGCCGTCGTCCTGGTAGTAGCCCATGGCGCGGTGCCAGCTGGCATTCTTCACGAAGACCTGGGGCGCGTGATCGGTGCGGAGCGAGCTGGTCTCGTAGCCACCGGGGGCGAAGACGTGCCAGCTCAGGCTCGCGATGGGCGCATCGAGGCGCGGGAGCGAGAGATCGCTCTTGCCCGCGGCGCCGAGGGCCGGGAGGCGCTCCTCGTACACGATCTGGACGCGGAACGGGACCAGGTCACCGCCGTCGCTCTTCGAGCGCACCAGCGGGATCAACACGCGCCCGTTCTTGTCGCGGCTGGGCTTGATCGGCTCGCCGTCGATCGAGGCGCTCTTCACCTCGACGGCGTCGCCCAGCGCGACCGCCAGGTACTGCCGCAGGTTGTTGCGGATGCTGAAGCGCGCCTCCGTCATCGCCCGGCCGTCGGCGGTGACGACGGTGTTGGCGCGCAGGAGATCGACGCCACCCGAGGCCAGCGTCGCCTCCGGGTAACGCGCGATCGTGACCCACACCGGGCTGCGCGTGTCGGCGTAGCGGAACGCGCGCACCACCGGACACACGCTGTTCTCGACGATCGCGCCGGGGAGCTCGCGCACGTCGATGGGCACCAGACCGTCGCCCTCGACCTCCTCCACCGAGAGCTTGCCGGTGATCTCCATGGCCACGTATCCAGTGTCGCGCTCGACGTCGAGCAGGCGGAGCACGGGCAGCAGCACGCGCTGGTCGCCGGGCGCCAGCGTGCGCTTGAGCCGGAGCGAGAATCTCGTACCGATCGACCATGCCGAACGCCGTCTCACCGATCAGCACCGGCTTGTGATCGATCGTCTCGACCCGGTAGCGGAACGCGCCCTGGCCGTCCGCGCTCACGATGTCGTAGCCGGCGGGCAGCTCGATCCGGAAGCGCTTCTCGGCGGCGTAGAGGATCGTGAAGTGCGCCACCGAGAACAGCTCGAGGCCATCCTCGGAGAGCGAGACCAGGTTCTCGGTCTCACCGTAGACCTTGGCCGGGCGGCCGTCGTCGTCGCCCTTGACGTCGTGAAAGCCGACCAGGTGGATCTCGCTCGTCGGCTGGAGGACCGCCTCGAGCTCGGTGCCGCCGCGGACCGCGGCCACCTTGGAGGTGACAGCGCCGTTCACGCGCGGCGAGAGCCCCTCGTAGGGGAAGAAGGCGATCAGCTGCGTCACCGGGCTCTCGATCACGCCGAAGCCGTACTCGATCGATCCGCGGGGACCGCGGGGCGGAACGACGAAGTCGACGGTCAGCTCCATCGGCCCGCTCTCGTCGGTGTACCAGACCCAGCGCGCGCCCTGCTGCACCAGCGCGATCGCTTCGCTGCCCTTCTTCGCGGAGAGCACCACGGCGTCGGACCCGATCACCGGGACCGCCTTGAAGACCTTGGCGGCGCCGAGCTGCACGTGCAGGCGGAGCTGCATGTGGAGGTTCTTGCCGTCCGAGCGCCCGCTGTAGATCGTCTCGCCGACCACCACGCCGGCGCCGCGCGCCGCCGACGACTGCGCCTGCTGGAGCGCCTCCAGCTCGGCTTTCTTCTTCTGATACTCCGCGAGCGGGATGGTGACCTCGCCCGCGCTCGCCGCGCTCGATGAGAGGAGGATCGCGATCAGGATCGCATCACGCATGGCTCACCTCCCGGGTACGCACCGCCACGATCACCAGCGCGACGAAGAGGAAGGAGGACAGGAGCAGGGGATAGGTGAGCGCCAGCGTCAGCACCAGGCCGGCCACGAACAACCGGAGCAGCGTGCGGCCGGTCCAGAGCCGCTCTAAGCGCAGCGCGCGCGCCGAGTCCGCCAGCGACCGCGAACGCGCCGCCACGAGCGACGGGAGGACGGCCAGCGCCACCCCGGCGTCGACCCCCAGCAACGACCAGCGGTGCACGCCGAGGACGTAGTCTCCGGCGATCGCGAGGACGATCAGGCCGCCGAGCGCCGCCCAGGGCGCATCGGTCTTGAGCGCCTCGGCCAGCCCCCTCTTGCGGGCGATCCGCGCCAACCGAAGTGACAGCAGCAGCGCCAGCAGGAACGCGGCGATCCGAACCACGGGGAGCAGCGACGAGCGGGCGTAGACCAGCTCGAGGTGCCCCTGCTCCTCGCCGAGGAGCACGCGAGAGAAGCGGAAGCGCTCGCCGACCAGCGGGAACGCCGAGAGGACCTCGGAGACCTGCTTCTGTTGCTCCTCGCGGTAGATCTGCTTCCGCGACTCGAGGATGTTCTGGTAGCCCTCGAAGCTGCCGCTGCCGGCCCACGCGTTCTCCACCTCCAGCGCGTGGTCGATGAACCAGCGGATCCGGCGCAGCGGGTCGTACCGGACGGAGGTCAGCTGCGTCAGGTTCGACTCGAACGTGAGCGGCTCGAACGAGCTGGGGAAGTAGAAGTGCCAGGTCGCCGACATGACGCCCACGTCGAGCCCCGGAAGCACGACGGAGCGACTCCCCACCGCGACCAGCGGCGCCGCGTGCACCTTGTAGGCGAGCTCCACGACGAAGTTGCTCTCCTCGAACTTCACGCCGCGCGACTCGTTCGGGATCGCGAGCGTCATCCCCACCGACAGCCCCTGCGGTCCCGCGATGCCGGGGTTGTTGTCGAGGATCGTCTGCCAGCCCTCGGGGCGGCCCATGTACATGAGCGCGATCTCGCCCAGCGTCTCGCCGGGCTGCACCACATGGCGGCGGTTGCCGTCGGCCAGCCGCTCGGACTGTCGGAGCGGTACCAACAGACGCGCACCCTCGCCTTCGCCGGCCATCGCGGGCTGGAACGGGACGCCGTCGATCAGCGCGTGGATCACGACCGCGCCGTCGGGGAGGCGGACGCCCAGATACTGGCGGGTGTTGTTGCGGACGTAGAGGCGGAGCTTCGTCACCTCGACGCCCTCCTCGGTGACGACGGTCGAGGCCTCCAGATCGTCGATGATCGCCTGCGTCAGCGGGATCTCCGCGTTGCGCGCGATCGACAGCGTGATGGCGGGCCAGGCGCTGGCGCTGCCGCGATAGGCGAAGAGGAGCGGCTTGTCGGACATGTCGCGGAGCGCGGCCGGCACCTCGCGCACGCCCACCTCGCGCGCGCCGTCGACCTTGCTGACCTCGATCGCGAAGCCGGCGCGGCCCTCGACCGCGACAGTGGCCTCGCGCAGCGACGCGTCGATCGGCCGCACGAACAACAGCTCTGCCTCGCTGCGCCCGGTGAACGGCGCCTGCGTCTCCACTGTGAAGGCGACCTGATCGGCGACCAGGTGTTTGAGGAGCACGATCAGGCGCCCCTTCCCTTCGTCGTTGCTGGTGTACCACTGGAGGATCGCGTCGCCGTTCACCGCCGAGACCTCGACGCCCGGCGGGAGCTGGACCTCCACGCGGTCCGTCTCGCCCGACACCAGGCGGTACTCGAGGCGCGTCCGGCTCCGCACCACCTCGTCCTCGATCCCCACCAGCGCGAGGGCGCGCGCCTCCATCTCGCGCACGCGATCGCCCGAGTGCACGGCCTTTCGCCGCCAGCCCACGACCAGCCGATCGCGCCCGTCGATCGCGCCGTGGACCAGCGTGCGCCCGCCCGACTCGGTCTGCTCGTTGATGACGCCGCCGTCGATCGTGACCTCGAGATCGCGCTCGGGAAGATCGATCTTCACGTCCGACACCGGGACCGCCGGCAGGACCAGCGAGAATGCCCGCGCGAAGCGCGCCTGCTCGTGTCCCAGCGCGAAGCCGATCTCGATCTCGGCCGGGCCGCGCTGCTGGATCGGGACGACGTAGTACCCGCCGGTCCGCACCGCGACCGCCTTCTGACCGTCGACCTTCACCTCCGCCAGGGAGGCCTCACCGTCGAGGACCGGCACGACCACCGGCTCGTCGCCCAGGACCGAGCACCTCAGGACCAGCCGGCCCTTGAGGACGCCCCGGTCGAAGTGCACGTCGAGGCTCCGCGATCGGTACGCCACGGCCGCGGGCGGCGACGGCTTCTGCTGGAGCGCCTCGATCTGGCCGAGGAGCGCCTGCCACTCGTCGAGCGGGAGCCGGACCTGCCCGGGGGGCTGCTGGGCCGCGGCGACGGAGGGAAGGAGGAGAGCGAAGAGGGTCGTGAGAGCTCGCACCTTGGACATCGCGAACGAATGGCGCAGGAGGCGGCATTCCCTTGGTGCCTCCCCCGTGAATCCGAGAACCCAGGCCCACGTCTCAGAAGACGATGATGAGTGCAGAGATTCGGGCCCTCCTGATCGAGTGGCTCGAGCTCGCGTCGCGGGATCTGCCCCCGCCCGAGGTCTGGCTCCACGCTGCGTTGGATCAGATCCCATCGAGCACCCGGCGCACGTCGTCGGCGTCGGGCGCGCCGGGGCGGAGCGCCAAGTAGGTCTTGTAGCTCTTCTGCGCCTCGACGATGTCGCCGAGCGCCAGCAAAGCGTCCCCGAGCCGCCGGTGGACCTCGGCGTACGCCGGGTTCAGGCGCAACGCCTCGCGGAAGGCGCCGACCGCCTCCTCCGCGTGACGCTCCCGGAGCGCGCGGTCGCCGTACTGGTAGGCGGCCTGCGCCGTGTTGAAGTTCGGGATCTTCGGCGCGGTGCGCTTCGGCGGCGGCGGCGGCGGCGGCTCGGGCTCCACGACCGAGCGGATGACCTGGGGCGGTGGCGGCTCCACGACCGCGTGCTGGACGGGGACCTCGACGATGACGCGCTCGGGCTCCCGGCTGGCGCGGCCGACCAGGAGACCGGCCACGAAGGTCAGCGCGGCCACCAGCGAGACCAGCCCGCCGGCGGCCAGCCAGGTGGGCCCGGTCGTGTGCGCGAGCGACTCGAACTCGACCTTATGGCTGGCCTCGGTGACGAAGGGGGTGGGGGGAACGACGGCCTTCGCCACGGCGCGGGCGTCGCTGACGGCGTCGGCGCGGATCGGCTGGCTGCGGGTCGGCTCCACCTTCGGGGGTGGGGTCTGAACCTTGGGCGCCTGCGGTTGATACGCGGTCGGCTCGGGCTCAGGCGGGCTCGCCGGTGGGGCCCGCATCCGCAGGATCTCGCGGCAGCGCTCCTGCACCTGCTGCGGCTTGGCCCGGGTGCTCTTGTCGTAGGAGAGCATCTCGCCCACGAGCATCTTGAGGTCGTCGCGGATCTCGATGTCGTCGGGCCAGGACAGCCCGCTTCGGATCTCTTGGACGCGCCGCGTCGGATCCTTCTCGATGAAGGGCTGAATCCCGCTGACCATCTCGTAGAGGACGACGCCGAGCGCGAACACGTCCGAGGTGGTGTCGATCTCGTGGCCCTTGAGCGCCTCCGGGGCCATGTATCCGAGCGTGCCGATCACGTGCCCGGTCTGGGTGAGCCGGGTGAACTCGTTCGAGCGCGCCAGCCCGAAGTCCATGAGGACGGCGCGTCCGTCAGGCTCGATGCAGAGGTTGGCCGGCTTGATGTCGCGGTGGAGGACGCCGTTGGCCTCCAGGTACATCAAGGCGTCGGTGACGGACTCGGCCAGGCGGATCGCCTCCATCGCGTCGAAGAGACGGCCGGCCTTGAAGCGGATGTCGAGCGTCTCACCCCAGAGCTTCTCCATGACGAAGAACGTCAGGTCGTAACCCATCGGGTGCTTCGCGAAGCCGTAGTCCCAGAGCTTCACGATCGATCGGTGATCGAGCCGCTTGAGGACCCGGATCTCGTGGGAGAATCGATGACCGGCGTTGCTGTCCGCCAGCTGGAGAAAGCGCGCCTCGATCGTCTTGAGCGCGAGCTCGTTCTTCTTCTCGTCGACGACGTCGTAGACGATGCCCATGCCGCCGCGACCGAGCGTGCCGGTGACCCGGTACTGTCCGATGCGGGTGACCTTGCCGGTGGCGTCGACGTCGACCGGCGCGAGCGGCACACCCATCTCTTCCGCAGTGAGCTCCCCGATCTGGGTCCGCTCGAGCGGATCAGCGCGACCCGCCATCGTGCGGTTCGAGTTGCTCACGGGAGCACTGTAGCCTCCGTGTCTACGCCGATCCATTACGCCGCCCCTGTCACCAAACAAGCCACCTCAACTTCAGGCAAGCTGTAATGATTGGTTCACACCCTCCCCCCGTCCCCATGACACCCACCCAATGATATACGTTCGATGATCGTGTGTCCGCCGGTGATGCTCCTGTGTGCGTTGCTCGCCGCGCCGAGCCCACACCTCCAAGAGGGCATCCGACTCTATCAGGCGCAGAACTACTCGGAGGCGCTCGAGGCGCTGACCCGCGCGATCGACGAGCGGAACTCGCGCCGAGACAAGGCGAGGATTCACGTCTACATCGGGTTGATCCAATTCCGCTTCTCGATGAAGGACGACGCGAGCGCGTCCTTCGAGCAGGCGCTCGACTACGATCCAAAGCTCGAGCTGCCGAAGAAGCACGCACCGGGCGCGCGCCGATTGTTCGCGAAGATCAAGCGCGACAAGTACGGCGACGATCGACCCCTGAAGCGCACGGCGAAGCGCAAGAAGCGATCGAAGGATCCGGATCCCGATCCGCCCGACCCGCCGCCACCGGCCGATCCCCCGCCGCCCACGGCCTCGCCCCCGCCCCCGACGGTCGCCGTGGCCCCACCGCCGCCCCCACCGCCGGTGTCCGTAGCCCCGCCGCCCCCGCCACCGCCGGCGCTCGATCCGCCTCCGCCCCCTCCACCCCCGGGGCTCCGGCCCGTGACCTCGGTCGACGTCCATCCCGAGCCGCCCGGGCCCAACCTTCCGGCCTGGATCTCGATCGGGACGGGCGCCGCCGCCGTCATCACGGCGGCCGTCCTCGGTGGGGTATCACTTCACAACTTCGACACCGCCAACGACGAGAAATTCGCCGCAGACGCCCAGGCTCGCTATCACACGGCGATCACCCAGCGCACCGGCGCGATCATCGCAGGGTCCATCGGCGTGGTCGGGCTCGGTGTGGGCACGACGCTCTTCTTGGTCGAATGAAGAAACCAAGCGGTTTTGCCGTGGTTTTGCGTCCTGCGGAGGGCGGCTGCTATCCTCCGGCCGTGGCCGTCCTGAGGTGTCTTGGCGACGAGACGCTCACGCCTCTGGCCGCGCGACTGCTGATCGGTCGATCGCCGTCCTGCGGGCTGCGGCTCTCCAACCCCCACGCCTCCAGCGAGCATGCGACGGTCACGTGGACGGGTCTCCACTGGGAGATCAAGGATCTCGGAAGCCGCAACGGTACGTTCGTCGACGGCGCGAAGATCGATCCCGGCAAAGCGGTGAAGCTGGCCGAAGGATCTCGGCTCGCGTTCGGTGATCCGGACGCGGCCTGGGTGGTGCTCAACGACGAGCCGCCCTCCGCGCTCGCCATCGATCTCGAGTCGGGCGACATGAAGCTCGCCGTCGACGGCCTGATCGCGCTCCCCAACGAGGACGCACCCGAGCTCACGTACTATCAGAACGCCACCGGCGACTGGATCGAAGAGAGCGCCGAGGAGACGCGCTTCGCGGTCGACCAGGAGGTGGTGCAGGCCGGCGGTCGTTCGTGGCGCATCCAGCTGCCGTTCGTCAGCGATCACACGCCGCTGCTTCAGCTCGACATGACGCTCGAGGCCGTCAGCCTCAACTTCGCGGTGTCCCGCGACGAGGAGCGCGTCGAGATCACGATCTCGCATCGCGGAGTCGACCGCACCCTCGATCCCCGCGAGCACGGGTACGTGCTCCTGACGCTGGCGCGCGCACGGCTCGAAGACGAGAGCCTCCCACCGCAAGAGCGCGGCTGGCGCGAGCGCACGCAGCTGGAGCGCATGCTCGCCATGGACTCCAACGCGTTGAACGTCGCGATCCATCGCGCGCGGCAGCAGTTCCTCGCCGCCGGAGTCACCGGTGCGGCCGGCATCGTCGAGGTGCGAAGAAAGAAGCGTCGGTTGGGGACGGATCGTTTCCGGATCACGGCCATCGACTGATCGCCTCCATGCTCGACCCGATCCTCAAGGCGGGAAAGGTCATCGACGACCGCTATGAGCTGGTTCGGCGCCTCGGCTCCGGCGCGATCGGTGTGGTCTGGCTGGCGCGCGATCGGGCCTCGAACCTCGACGTCGCCTTGAAGCTCCTCCACCCGAAGCTGACGAACGACCCGAACGCGATCGCCCAGCTCGAGCGCGAGGCGGCGGTCCTCGACAAGCTCGACCACCCTCACATCGCCAAGATGTACGCCTTTCAGGCGTCGGGTCCGTCCGTCTATCTCTCGATCGAATATGTCGACGGCATGCCGCTGCAGGAGCTGATCTCCGAGCACACCAAGGACAATCAGTTCTTCCGGCACCGCGAGGTCTGGAAGCTCTTCTCCGAGATCTGCTCCGCGGTCAGCTACGCGCACCAGAAGATGATCGTTCATCGCGACCTCAAGCCGCACAACATCATGATCGTACGCGATGGTGAGCTCATCCGATCGAAGATCCTCGACTTCGGGATCGCCCGCCTGCTCGAGGGGAGCATCTTCGACGCGACCACCTTCGGCCGCCAGCTCGGGTCGCTGTTCTACATGTCCCCCGAGCAGACGCGCGGCGAGCCCGCCGACGTTCGCAGCGACGTCTTCGGCCTGGCCTCCATCCTGTTCGAGATCCTCACGCTGCACCGCACCTGGGCCCGCGCCGAGGGCGGCTATGCGCTGCCCGCGTTCGCCGGCCCGGTGCCGCACGGTGAGATGAACTCGATCGCCGCGGTCTTCACCCGGATCTCGCTGGAGGATCGGCCGCGTCCCAGCGAGGTTCGACCTGCGCTCCCGGAGAGCTTCGATCGGATCATCGTGAAGGCGCTCTCGGTGAAGGCGGCCGATCGCCACCAGTCCGTCGACGAGCTGGTGCGTGAGATGCGCGACGCGTTCCTTCAGCTCTCCGACTTCGAGACGCGGACCGAGCTCGGTCACGGACCGCCCTCCCCCATCCCGAAGACGGAGGTGGACGACGACGACACCCGCCTCGAAGACGCCGCCGGGCCGGAGGACGCCACGCAGCTGCTGGAGGCCTCCAACGATTACGGGTTCTCGGATTTGACCGAGGCGGCCCCCACCGACAAGAAGCCGGCGCGCCGTATCGTCCCGGAGACGCTAGAGTATCGGCGCGCCCGCCTCGACATGCCCCTCGAGGAGGCGGGTCCCACCGTCCGGGCGTCGGGGCCGATCAAGGTCACCGAGCTCCATGTGGAGGGGCTCGACTCGGGTCTGATGGACGTGCCCCTGACACGGTCCATCGAGCGCGCCGTCGATCTCGTCGATCCCTCGGAGTCGGGCGAGGCGGCGGTGCCGGATGAGGAGCTTCCGCCGACGGGTGAGATGGCCCCGATCGTCGATCTCCCGCCGACGGCCGAGGTCGCGGAGCAGAGCCTCCGGCTGCCGTTCGATCCTGGGCTCCTTCGCCTTCGCGGTCGCGCTGGCCGCCACCGTCACAGTGATCATCCAGAGCATGGAGGAGCCGGCGCCCACGATCCGGGTCCAGCCGCTTCCCCCACCGCAGGGTTCGGGCTACGACTTCAGCGACATCGATCGACTGCTGGGGCAAGTGAAGGCCAATCCAGCCGACGAGGCCTCGATCAGCCGCCTGAAGCAGCGGATCCTCGAGGCGGCCGCGGAGGTGGCCGACGCCCAGGAGCGCCAGCAGATCGAGAAGATCGCCGAGCTGAGCTCGTACGTGCGGAACGTGGAGGGGCTCGAGTCGGCCGTCGATCGTTTGAAGTCGCAGCTGGAGGAGCAGTAGTCATGGTGTGGCTGACGGTGCGGGCGAAGAAGTCGATCGCGATCAAGGCGACCAAGGCCTCGGTGTTCGAGGTGCTGAAGGATGTCCCTCGATCCGGGAGGATGTTCCCCGGCGTCCGATTGATCGAAGACCAGGGGAGCGGCAAGTATCTCTGGGTGCTCGACGAGCGGCGCACGCTGGGCAAGACGTTCCTCGGCCGCTACACCACGCAGCACGAGAACAACGGCACCGACGAGGTGCGCTGGAAGACCATCGAGGGCAACGTCAAGACCAGCGGAGTCTGGCGGATCGGGGGCCGTGACGGCGCGGTCGAGCTGTCGGTGGAGTCCGAGGTCGAGGTCGAGGCGCCCGTGCCGTCGATCCTCAAGAAGCCGGCCGAGATCTTCGCGGAGAAGGAGCAGTCGGGCGGGATCGAGGAGCAGCTCCAGAACATCCGTCGCGCGGTCGAGCGCTGACGTCAGCAGGAGGGGACCGGTGCGGAGGGGAACATCCGCACGATCACCCCGGGTACCGCGCCCACCTCGATCAGCGCCGTGTTCCCGTCCTCCACGAGATCGAGCGTGACCTGGCCGGGCCCGTCGCCCTGGATGATCACCTGCCCGGTCGCCTGCAAGACCCGATAGAACGCGAACAGGCCGTCGACACAGTAGCCGTCGAGGCCGAGCTCCGAGCGGCGTCTCAGCGTGTAGATCGCGCCGCCGGCGAACCGCAGCCCCTCGGATTCGAACAGCGTGCAGCTCGCGTCGTCACAGATGAACCAATCGCCGTCGATGATCGAGCCGGCGCCGTCGGGGAGAAACGTCCGCGCCGGCACGTAGCCGGGCTCGGGGCTGGCCCCTGTCCCGTCGTCGCCGCAGGCCCCGGCCGCGACCAGCACGACGGACAGGATGAATGACCGGAGCATCATCAGAAATAGTACGTCAGATTCATGGCGCCGCCCGCCAGCGTCTGGACCGAGGTGACAGTCGACTGGTCGAAGAGGCGCACCACCTGGAACAGGAACGTGTACTGCGCGCTGAGGCTCACCCGATCGAAGATGTAGAACTCGACGCCGGCGAGCGGACCGATCGAGAAGCCGAGGGAGGCGTTGTTGCCGCCGTCGGGGTTGGTGTAGCCGAGCCCCAGCGAGAAGCCGGCGTACGGCGAGATGCGGTTCCAGATGCGGAAGTGGTACTCGAGCCCGCCGCCGGCGTCGAAGCCCCAGTCCGAGATCGCGTCGGGCCCGCCGTCCTGGGCGAAGCGCCGGAACGCGGCGCCGAAGAAGATCGGCACCATCAGCTCCTCGTTGATGACGATCTTGACCCCGAACTGGGTGAGGAGAAGGCCCTGCGCGATCGGGCGCGTGTCGCCGCCGGCGAACAGGGAGGCCAGTCCGCCAAAGCGGAAGAACATCCCCAGGTTGCCGGCCTCCCCCCGGACGATCTCGTCGCTGCTCGTCCGTGCGCCGCCCGGCTCCTCGGCGAGCGCCGTCGCCGGGAGCGCGGTCAGGAGCAAGGCCAGCCATCCTCTTGTGCCCATGCCGGCTGACTATCACGCCTCGTCGGGCTCTTCCTGTTTTCGGCCTTCGACGTCGACCACCAGCGTCAGCGCGTCGACCGCGATCACGCGCACCGCCACGCCCGCGGCGATGGCCGCCCCGGTGCTGCGCGCCCGCCAGAGCTCGCCGCCGGCCTCGACCCAGCCCTCCGGCGAGAGCGCGCGCTTCACCACGGCGCGCGTCTCGACCAGGCGATCGAGCGCACCCTCCTTGCCCCGCTCGAAGCTCTTCCTCACGCGGGGATAGATCAGCAGGTCCTTCGCGATCCACGCCGCCAGACCCACCGGATAGATCCACCTCGGCAGGTCGAAGTGGCGCGAGGCGACGAACGAGAGGAACACCAGCGTCAGCAGCCCGGGGATCTGAAAGAGCAGGTAGCGCCGTAGGCCTCGCATGACGCGGTCCGAGAGGATAGAGTGTGCGCTTCGCGTGAGCGGAGCTTCCACTCAAAAACGCCTGATCCGCATCGGCATCCTCATCGCCGTCACGGTCGGGATCTTCATCGCGCTGAAGGTCAGCGGCCACCTCGACGGCCTCGACGCGGAGCGCGTACGCCGCACGGTCGATTCTGCGGGTCCGTGGGGCGTTCTGGTCTTCGTCGCGATCTTCGTGCTGGGCGAGCTGATCCACATCCCCGGCATGGTCTTCGTGGCGGCCGGGATCCTCGCCTACGGGCGCACCGGCGGGTTCGCGGTGACGTTCCTGGCGGCGCTCTCGTCGGTCGGGGTCAGCTTCGTCCTGGTCCGCGCCATCGGCGGCAAGGCGCTCGCGGAGATCGAGCGCCCACTGGTCCGCCGCGTGATGGCCAAGATCGACGACCGTCCCATCACCACGGTGCTCCTGCTGCGGAGCATCTTCTGGCTGGGGCCACCGCTGAACTACGCGCTCGCGCTCTCCAACATCCGCTTCCGCGACTATCTGATCGGCTCGGCGCTGGGCCTGGTGGTGCCAGTGCTCGGCGCCTCGGTTTTCTTCGACTGGATGTTCACTTGAAGTCGTGAAACCGGGTGAGGTCGAGCGTGATCGTCCCGTCCGGCTGCGGGTGGATCACGTCGACGAACTGAACGTCGCGCACGATGTCCTGGTGGTCGTACATCGCGTACGCGTAGACGGTCTGGCTGAAGGTCCCGTCGATGGCCGTCATGTTGACCACCAAGCGAACGTCCTCGCGCTGGTAGTCCTCCACGGTGAGGCCGAAGAGGGGGCTCGTCTCGTCGATCGGATGCATGATCTGCCAGCTCATCGCGAACACCGGGGTCCGATCCCGCACCACGTTCAGGTCGTTGATCAGGCGCAGGCGCTCGCCCTCCTTCGTCACCTGGTTGGTGAGCGCCGTGAGGTGGACCGAGGCCTCCACCAGATCGCTGCCGCGGGCGTTGGCCACGCGCAGCATCAAGGTGGGCACGCCGTTGCGCGGCGAGATGATCACCTTCTCGGAGAAGACGACACCCGCGCTGGGACGCGAGAACTTCGCGAACATCAGGCCGGTGGCCAGCGCGACCAGGATCAGGCCGTTGAACGACTCCACGAACACCACCACGTTCGAGTAGGGTGTCTTCGGGTAGAGCGCACCAAAGCCGATCGTCGAGATCGTTTGAACGCTGAAGAAGAACGAGTCGCCGAACGAGCCAGCGTCCGCGTTGGCGATGCAGTCACCGCCCGCCCTGTACAAGAGCGCGTAGCCCAGGCTGGTGGAGACGTACAGCCCGAAGAAGAGCAAGAGCACCCATCGCCACTTCGCGGTCAACAGCTTCGAGTACAGATGGCGCGCGTGCGAGGGTGGCTGGCCGACGCGTCGGATCGCGGCCGAAATGTCCCGGGACATCGGCTCTGAGGTAACATGACCAGATGTCGGCAGACAGCCGGGAGGAAGCGCCTGCGTTCGAGACGGAGCCCGACATCCCGACCGACGTCCTGAACCGGCGCATCTGCGACTTCGATCTCCACATCGAGGGCCGTCCGCTCGAGAAGGTCATCGAGCGCTTCCGCAGCGAGCTCGAGGCCGTCGGCGTCCGGCGGGTGAAACCGGTCTTCTACCTGACGGACGGATGGGGCGTCCCGGAGGGGACCGTGGCCATCGGGATCCCGTTCTACCTGGCCGACGACCACCTCTTTCAGGCGCAGGCCCAGAAGGGCGGGATGATCGAGGGCCACGGGCGAGGACGACATCCTCCGCTACCTCCGCCACGAGATGGGCCACGTGGTGAACTACGCCTACCGACTGTATGCGACCGAGGCCTGGACGGCGCTGTTCGGGCCCATGTCCCGCCCTTACTCCGAGATCTACCGCGCGGTGCCGTTCAGCCCGGACTACGTGCGTTATCTGCCCGGCAGCTACGCGCAGAAGCACCCGGACGAGGACTGGGCCGAGACGTTCGCCTCGTGGATGACGCCGAACCTCGACTGGCGCACGCGCTACCTCGACTCGCCGGGCGCGCTGGCCAAGCTCGAGTACTGCGAGACGACCATGAAGCAGCTCGCGGATCAGAACCCGGAGGTCATGGACACCCAGCTCGATCTCGAGGCCAAGGACATCCGCGCCACCGTGCAGGAGTACTATCAGACCGGCTTCGAGGAGGGGGAGGTCAAGATCCCGAGGAGCCTCGACGGCGACCTTCTGGTGATCTTCACGCACGTCCCTCCCCAGACGGTGCCGAGCGCGCGCAAGGGCGACGCCGCCGCGCTGCTGCGGCGGCACCAGCACCTGCTCGCGACCTCGGTCTACCGCTGGACCGGGATCGATCCCTCGCTGGTCTATCCCGTGATCGATCACCTGGGCGCCCGCGCGAAGGAGCTGGGCGTCTCCTATCCGATGAACCTCCGCGACGAGATCCTCGTGGAGCTGTCCGGTTTTCTGACCACGCTGGCGATGAACTACGTCTATCGCGGCAAGTTCATCGGGTGACGGTCTCCCACGGCGGACGCGCGCCGGTCACCGACCACACCGGGCGCCGCGCCTCGTAGCTCTTGCGATTCTCCTGCCATAGCCGCGCCTGACGCTGGACCTCGGGAGGATGATCCGGGCCGGCCTCGAGCAAGGCCTCGAAGAGCAGCGGATGGATCCGGTGGCGGTGCGGCTCCATCGGATCGCCGCGGCTCGGGCGCGCGTCCTTGGAGGCTGCGTTCTCGACCAGCTCCAGGAACCCGCCGATCGCCTCGCGCGCGATCTCGGCCCTGGTCGCCGGGCTCGAGGACGCTCCAGGTGGCCCAGAACAGCGTCTCCGGCTCGATCCACTCGCTGCGGATCCGGCCGCGCGAGGACGCGAGGTTCGCCTCGCGCGCCTCCCGCTTCAGCCTCGAGAGCAGATCGGGCGCGAGGCGCGCCAGCGTCTCCTCGCGCGTCCGCCAGGATCCGATCCTGGGCCAGCGACCGCTTCACCCGGACACCCGGGTGCTCGAGGAGATACTGCGCGTGGTGCGTGTCGAGGAGGACCGCCTCGACCAAGTCCTCCGCGCTGGTCCGCGACATCTGCCGCCCGGTTCTCCCAGCTCGCCTCGTCGTAGAGCATCGAGAGCTCGAGCGGGGCGTCGAACTCGGGAATGTCCTTGGCGTCGAGCACCTTGCCGCTCTTGACGTGCCACTCGCCCGCGATCTGCAGGCGGTTCAGGTTGCCCTCGCTGTAGCGCATGATCTGATCAGGCCGGTAGCCGTCCTCCGCCGGGTGCGCCGACTGCCAGTACCCGGGATGCATGTTCTGCGCCCGCCACCGCACCGCCCGGCCGAACGCGAAGTTGGTCTGGAAGACCTCGCGCGCATCTCCGGCCGGACCACGGTGCGGTGTCCATCAGGCCCTCGGGGATCTGGGTCGCCGGTCCGAAGCCGCGGTCGAGGAACGCGTTCGCCACCAGGAGCACGCCGTTCGCGCGCGGGTGGAACGCGCCCGCCCAATACTGCTCGAGGATCCGCTCGAAGCGCTGGAAGCGCGACGGGTGGCGCGAAAGGACCGATCGTCGGCGTTCGGGTAGTCGAGGATCCAGGTGCTGAGCTCGGGGTGATTGAGCTTGGTCGCGATGTCGTCCGCGAGCAGGCTGCCCTGCAGAACGTCTTCGCCGAGATCGAGAACTGACCGCCGCCGTGCGCCATCGAGGACACCGAGCCCGTACCGGAGCGGCACGCCCCACACGAACTCGGCGAGGAAGCGGACGAAGCGATCGTCGAGGAACCAGGCCAGCGGCACTGGCTTGATGCTGAACTCGAAGGTCTCCGGGTCCATCCCGAAGCGGACCTCGAAGTCGTCGCCCTTCTTGGTGTCGCGGAAGCGAAGGTTGGCGCGCTCGACGTCCCAGGGATCGCGGTCGAACTCCAGCACGCACTCGGCGAACAGACAGGCTGGATCGCCCTGCTGCGCCCGCGCGCGGTAGCGCTTCCGGATCGCGGCGGCGACCTCGTGGACGGTCCTCAGCATGTAGCTGTTCTCGAAGTACGCGTCCTCGCCGCCCTCGCGCGACGCCATGCGCGCCCACTTGTCGACGGCTTTCTTGGTGGAGAAGGTCGGCTCGATCCCGACCCACGCGTAGTCGAAGCTCTGGGTCTCCGCTCGCTCGCATTCGGCGAGCTGTGACCACCGAGTCTGGGGCGACGTCATCATTCTTCCGGTGTCTCCTGTGCCGGCTGCGAGCTCGGCTGACCCACCAGTGCGGCGAACGGATCCTCCCGCTCGAGCGCACTCAACGACTCCGCACCCTCGACGCCCTTCAACTCGAAGGGGATCAGGCCGGCGTGGCGGGTCGCAATCTTCGCCCCGGTCGACAGCGTGATCCAGTTCTCCCAGGTCACCTCGAGCCCTCCGATCGGAAGGATTCCGACCCAAAGCTTCCAGCTCGTCGGGAGGTCGTCCCGCCCCAGCTTCCACAGATAGGCGTCGCCCGGCGTGACCCCGCCCGAGGCGTAGCTGACCAGGAGTCCCTGGCCCCCATCCTTCAGCGGGACCAGCGCGCGCGACGTCCCCTCGTCGAAGAGCTTCGCCAATGGGTTGAGCCAGAAGCTGTCGTTGGCCCAGCGCCCGTACGCGCTCTCGAGGAGCTTGTCGGCCTCCGCACCCTCGAGCTTCTTGCCGGCCTTCATGGCGAGGCCCTTCTTGCTGGCGAGGTCGATCTGCACCTCGTTGTCTCCCCAGCTGACCCGATCGAGGTTGCGGACCCGATCCCACAGGTGCGTGTCGCGATCGCCAAAGCTCCAGCGGACGGCGCCGGTCCGATCCCAGGCGGCCTTGTCGACCGCGGCCTCGACCCGGTGCGCCAGCGCGTCTGCCTCCGCGCTGGGTGTGCCGGCGGGGCGCTTCTCGTTCGCAAGCCATCCTGCGACGAGGAGCGCTCCCAGCAGACCGATCAGCACCACCAGGATTCGGACCAGCCAGCGCTTCATCGGCCCCTTCTATCAGAACGGGAGGTGCGTCGGCCACAGATCCGCGCCGTCGCAGCTCACCCGATTGCCGCCTCGATCCCAGCAAAAGAGATCGAACACGCCGTCGTCGTTCATCCGCTGGTCGAAGCTGATCTGGGTGGCGGGATCGCAGCCCCGAAAGAAACCGCCGCTGATGTCGACGGCGAACTCGGTCCAGCGGACGGTCCCGGCGCCGAGGTCGACCATCGTGAAGTTCGGCGTGTACAGGCCGAACTGGGTGGCGTGCTCGTCGATCTCCTGCGGGAGCACGTCGGAGGCGATCGTCCCCTGGAAGTGCAGATCGAGCTCGAAGGCGCCCGCGGACGGATCCCGATCGTCGGCGGTGATGGTGACCTGGGTCCGACCCATGTCCGGCTGCGGCCAGTTCTCGGCGACCACCCAGGACTCGGCCGTCGGATCGGCCCGGATCACCTCGGTCATCGCGATGTAGGGCGCCACCAGCACGCGCGCCTGCTCCTCGCGAACCCGGTTGAACTCGCGCGCCTTCGTGCACGCGTCCTTCGCGCACTCCCCGATCGTGACGATCGGAAGGAAGCAGGACGGCATCAGATCGAGGGCGCGGACGAGCAGCGGATCCAGCGGCACGAGCTCGGTCGGATCGCCGCCGCAGGCGGATCCGATGATCGCAAGGCAAGTTGACACAACGACGTTCGGTCTCATAGCGCAGTCCTCTCCATGCCGTCCGCCGACGTCCTGGACGACGGTGGCGTCGAACCCTCCTGCTGACGCTCGAACTCTCGAGGGCGAGACAGACAATCTCCTGATCGCCTCGTCGGTTCGACGGTTCTTATCGGCACGCCCACGGCGCGGTTGCGCGATTGTGGGCGGTGACCCCTATCATCCGATCGTGCTCGACGTTCCCAAGCTCCGCCGACGCTTTCCCGCGCTGGCCCGCACGATCGACGGTCGCCCCGCCGTCTACTTCGACGGCCCGGCAGGGAGCCAGGTCCCGAGCGAGGTCGCCGACGCCGTCCGCGACGCGCTCCTGACGGAGAACGCGAACACGCACGGCCGCTTCCTCACCGCGGAGCTCTCCGACGCGCGCCTCGCCGCGGGCCACCGAGCGGCCGCCGACCTCCTCGGCGCCGACGATCCGGATCTGGTCGTGTTCGGCCCCAACATGACGACGCTGACGTTCGCGGTCTCGCGCGCGATTGGCCGCACCCTCGGCCCGGGTGACGAGGTGCTGGTGACGCGCCTCGATCACGACGCCAACGTGACCCCGTGGGTGAGGGCCGCCAGCGACGCGGGCGCGACTGTGAAGCACGTCGGGATCCGCGTCGAGGACTGCACGCTCGACCTGGACGACCTCGAGGCGAAGCTCTCCGCACGCACGAAGCTGGTGGCAGTGGCGGCGGCCTCGAACGCCGCCGGCACCGTACACCCGGTGCGCCGCATCGCCGACCGCGTGCATCGCGCCGGTGCGCTACTCTTCGTCGACGCCGTCCACTACGCCCCGCACCTCCCGATCGACGTCGTCGCGTGGGACGCCGACTTCGTCGTCTGCTCCGCCTACAAGTTCTTCGGCCCGCACGTCGGCTTGCTGTGGGGACGCCGTCATCTGCTGGAGTCGTTGCCGGCGTATCGCGTGCGCCCCGCCGGAGACGCGCTGCCGGGGCGCTGGATGACCGGCACGCAGAACCACGAAGGCATCGCCGGAACGCTGGCGGCGATCGAGTACCTGGCGAGCCTCGGCCGGGACGTCGACCCAGCTTGCAAGACCCGTCGAGAGGCGATCGTGGCCGCCTTCGGCGCGATCGCGGCCCACGAGCGCACGCTCGCCGCCTACCTGCTGGAGGGGCTGGCCGGCCGCGAGGTCACGGTCTACGGCATCCGCGATCCGAAGCGCCTCGCCGAGCGCGTCCCCACCTTCGCCCTCACGCATCGGTCGCTCTCGCCCGCCCGGCTGGCCGACTTCCTCGCCGCCCGCGGCATCTTTGTCTGGGACGGCAACTTCTATGCGCTGGCCCTGACGGAGGCCCTCGGCCTGGAGCCGGACGGGATGGTCCGGGTCGGCCTCCTCCACTACTCGACGACCTCCGAGATCGACCGGCTCTTCGAGGCCCTGGACGCGATCTGATCGATCGATAGCCCAAGGTGTGCCATCCGGTCGTCAGAGATCCACGGCGTCGGCCCAAAGCTTCACGATCTCGCTTCTGGCACGAGGCGTGCTTTCGCAGCGGGCTCGAGGAGCCCCCGAATGACCGAAGCAGCCACCCCCGACGTCGGGCGATACGAGTTCCTGCGGGACATCACGCGGGACGAGGCGCGATCCCGACGCCACGAGCTGTTGACAGCCTTCGTCCGGTTCGAGCGTACGCTCGAAAACGCCCGCTTCCCCGACCCGGACTCCGAATCGCGAGCGCACGCCCTCAAGCTCGAGGTCCGCCGATGGTTGAAGCAGCACCCGATGGACGAGTTTTCGTATCTGCGGATGAAGTCGATCTACGGCTGAGAAGCCTCGACCGCATCGGACCCCGTCCCACCCACCTTTGCGAAACGCAGATCGCGTGCTAACGCCGCTGCGGTGTGGTGTGGGTGGCTGATCCTCGGGACGCTCCAGCTCTCTCAAACGGCGACGGTGGGGACGGCCACGGTGGCCGCTGCGCTGGACGAGGAGCGGCACGATGACTCCCCCCTTCTCGGCCTCGTTCTTCACGGCTTCGTGAGCCAGGGCGCCTTCAAGAGCACCGCCAACAACTACCTGGGGTCGTCGAAGCGCGGCAGCTTCGCCTTCACGGAGGTCGGCCTGAACGTCACACGTTCGCTCACCGATCAGCTGAGCGCAGGGGTCCAGTTCTTCGCGCGCTTCCTCGGATCGATCGGCGGCTTCTCCGCGAAGTTCGATTGGTTCTATCTCGACTATCACTGGACCGACTGGCTCGGGATCCGTGCCGGGCGCGTCAAGCTGCCTTTCGGTCTGTACAACGAGTCCAGCGACGTCGACTCGGCGCGGGTTCCGATCCTGCTCCCGCAAGGTGTGTATCCCATCCAGAACCGCGACTATCTCCTCGCGCAGACGGGCGCCGAGCTCTACGGCTTCGTCCCGATCGGCCCGGTCGGAGCGCTCAGCTACCGGCTCTACGGCGGAACGATCCTCTTCGATGATCTCTTCAACCGGCCGAACCCCGGCCCGCTCCAGCTCAGGAAGCTGGAGACGCCCTACCTGTTCGGTGGCCAGCTGATCTGGGAGACGCCGCTGTCCGGCCTCCGTCTGGGCGGCAGCGTGCAGGATCTCAAGCTCCAGCTCGACGCCGACGTCGACGCCTCTCTGTCCGACCCGTTGAAGGCCTCGGGACAGCTGCCCGAAGACTTCGCCGGGTCGGTCACGGCCTCCATCCCCGCGCTCCTCTGGATCGCATCCGCGGAGTACGTCGGAGAAGACATCCTTCTGGCCGCGGAGTACAGTCGCTGGAACCTCGACGTCGAGAGCAGCCAACCGGTTCTGATCCCCGAGTCGCACACCCTGCGCGAGCAGTTCTACGTGATGGTGAGCTATCAGGTGACCGACTGGCTCCACCCCGGCGCGTACTACTCGGTCTTCTTTCCCGACGTGAAGAAGCGCTCCTTTCCCGAGGGCTCCCAACAGGACGTGGCCGTGACGCTGCGCTTCGACGTCAACTCGTACTGGCTGATCAAGCTGGAGGGCCACTACCTCCACGGCACCGCAGCGCTCACCTCGTCCGAGAACGACAACCGCCCCCTCGACGCGCTGACGCCCAACTGGGGCCTGTTCCTCGTCAAGACGACGCTTCAGTTCTGAGGAGCGATCGATGGTCGGTCGAGGCATGACTCGGGTGTTGTTCGGGATGGCCGTCTCGGTCGCCCTGCTCGGAGACCCGTCGGCAGGAGAGGCGTCCGCCGGCGCGTATCGCGTCATCGTCAACCCGGCGAATCCGGTGCAGCACGTCGAGCGAAGGTTCCTCGCGCAGGTCTTTCTAAAGAAGGTCACGCTGTGGCCGGACGGGGAATCGATCCATCCCGTGGATCTGCCGCCCGACTCGCCGGTGCGGCACACGTTCGTGGAGGACGTGCTCGGCCGCTCGATCAGCGCGGTCAAGAGCTACTGGCAGGCGCTGATCTTCTCCGGCCGCACACTCCCCCCACCGGAGCTGGACTCGGAGAAGGAGATCGTCTCGTACGTGCTCGGACATCGGGGGGCGATCGGTTACGTTTCAGATCATGCGGACATCGGCTCCGCAAAGGTCCTCTCCGTCAACTAGGAAGCAATGACATTCTCACGGAAGCTGCTGCTGATCGTCGGTACCACCGCGCTGGCCTTCATTCTGGTGATCACCGTCGGCCTCCTCACGGCGAGGCGCGTGAACCAGCAGATCGAGAGCATCGAGGCCCGCTACGTACCGATGCTCGAGCTGGCGCCCAAGCTGGAGGCCGAGCTGGAGCAACTCCGGAACGCCTTTCGGGACGCGGTGGCGGCCCAGGATCTCGACGCGCTCGAGGCCACGGTCGAGCTGGAGAACAAGCTGCTGGCGAACGTCGATGGCGCGAGAGACGTGATGCGCCCGGGAGACGCCGCCTCGCTGCGCTCGAGCATCGACAACTACTACGACTCGGCCTTCGCCGTGTCCGCGCGCTTGATCAAGGGCGAGACCGGTGAGGCGCTCGTCGACGCGATGGCGCAGATGCAGAGCGCCCACGCACGCGCGGAGCGAGAGCTGGAGCGGACGACCGCCATCGATCGACAGCAGCTCACCGGCGCCTTCGACACGGTTCGCCTGGCGAACCGGGCGGCCGGATGGCTGCGGATCAGCATCGCGGTGGTCTGTCTGACGTTCGTGCTCGGGCTCTCGCTCTGGATCAGTCGGGGTGTGCTCCGCTCCCTTGCCGAGCTCTCAGAGGGCTTCGCACGTTTCGGCGAGGGCGACTTCAGCCGGCCGATGGAGATCCTCTCCGCCGACGAGCTCGGCGACGCTGCCCGAAGCGCCAACCGCATGGCGGACAAGCTGCATCAGAGCGACCAGCAGCGGACCGCCACCGAGTGGATCAAGAGCGGACAGGCCGGGCTGGCCGTCGAGCTCCAGGGTGAGCTCGAGCCGGCGGAGGTCGCGCGAAGAAGCGTTCGCTTCCTCGCCCGTCACCTAGGCTCGCCCGCCGCCACCTTCTACGACGTCGTCGAGGCGCGGCTCGTGCCGCTCGGCCACTACGGGCTCTCCGACACCAAGCCGTTGCCGGGCTTCGCCCGCGGAGAGGGGTTGATCGGCGAGGCGGCGCTGCAACACGAGATCCTGATCCTCGATGAACCCCCTCCAGACGCGCTGCGCGTCCGCTCCAGCATGGTCGACGGGCCGCCGCGAGCCCTCGTGGTCGTACCGCTGATCCACCTGGGGAACGTGATCGCGGTGATGGAGCTCGCCCTGATGACCGCCCTCTCGCGCGACACGACCGACTTCCTGCTCGCCGTCCGCGACACCGTCGCGACGGCCCTCGAGGTCGCCCGCGGCCAGGCGGCGCGCCGCGAGCTGCTGGCCCAGACGCAGCGGCAGGCCTCGATGCTCGCCGAGCAGGAGGAGCGGCTCCGCGACGCGAACGCCGACCTGAGCCGCGCCAATGAGGGGCTCCAGCAGCAGACGGCCGAGCTCGACAGCTTCAGCTACTCGGTGTCCCACGATCTGCGCGCTCCGCTGCGCGCGATCGACGGCTTCACGCGGATCCTGATCGAGGACCACGGCGAGAATCTGGACGCCGAGGGCCGGCGCATCACCGAGGTCATCCGGAACAACACGCAGAAGATGGGCCGGCTCATCGACGACCTCCTCGCCTTCTCGCGCCTCGGGCGGCAGGCCGTGAAGCAACGAAGGATCGATATGACCGCGCTCGCCCGGAGTGCGTTCGAGGAGAGCTCGAGCGCCGAGCCGGATCGCAAGATCAGGCTCGAGATGTCGGACCTTCCGCCCACCACCGGAGACGCTGCGCTCCTCGAGCAGGTCTGGCTCAACCTGATGACGAATGCCGTGAAGTACACGCGCAACATGGACGAGGCGGTGATAGAGGTCTCGGGGAAGGTCGTGGAGGGCGAGGTGATCTACTCGGTGCACGACAACGGAGTCGGCTTCGACATGAAGTACGTCGACAAGCTGTTCGGCGTCTTTCAGCGGCTTCACACCAGCACGGAGTTCGAAGGGACGGGCGTTGGGCTGGCGCTGGTCAGCAGGGTCGTCAAGCGGCACAAGGGCCGGGTGTGGGCCGAATCAGTCAAGGACGCAGGAGCGACGTTCTCGTTCGCGTTGCCTGTGAAGGAGGTCGAGCACGATGAATCTTGATGCAGTTGAGATCCTGCTGGTGGAAGACTCGGATGAGGACGCCGAGCTCACCATGCGCGCCTTCAAGAAGCTTCGCCTGGCGAACCGCGTCGTCCGAGTGAAGGACGGTGCCGAAGCGCTCGAGTGGCTGCTCGCGCCCACCACCGACGGCCGTATGGCCAGCGAGTCGCTCAAGCTCCTGCTCCTGGATCTCAAGCTTCCCAAGGTCGACGGTATCGAGGTGCTGCGCGCGCTCAAGAGCGACGCGCGCACACGCTCGATCCCGGTGGTCATCCTGACCTCGTCGAAGGAGGACCGCGACCTCCAGCGCACCTACGAGCTGGGCGTGAACAGCTACATCGTGAAGCCGGTGGACTTCGAGCAATTCTCCGAGTCCGTCGAGCAGCTCGGCCTCTACTGGATGGTCCTCAACCAGAAACCTTGAACGAGGCTCGACTCAGCGGATGGTCGCGAGCGTGTCGAGGTAGTCGACGTAGGAGCGGACCGCGCCGTCCCACCCGGCGACCTTGGGGTTCGACGACTCGATGACGAAGTATTCGTCCGGCGCGTGGGCGCCGCTGCCGTGGCCCAGCCCGAAGTGACCGGAGGCCAGCTTGAGCGGGGCGTCCGTGAACACGTGGCCCGGATACGAGCCGGCGTTGCGGGGCCAGAGGATGGGATCGAGGCCGGCGCGGCGGTAGACCGCCTCCTCGGCCCGGATCAGGGCCGCGTCGGCGGGGGTGGCGGTGGGATCGTAGCCGCCGCTCGGGTTGACCTCGATGTCGCCGAAGCCGCGCTTCGCCAGGTGAGCCTTGAGCGCCGCGACCGCCCCGTCGAACGTCATGTTGGGGACCAGCCGCAGGTCGAGCTTCGCGACGGCGCGGTGCGGGAGGACGGTCTTGCCGCCCGGCCCGGTGTAGCCGGCGACGAGGCCCTCGATGTTGACCGTGGGCGCCGAGACGAACCGCTCGAGCGAGGCGCGCCAGTCCAGATCGTGCGCCCAGCGATCCGCGGAGAGGAGGCGCTTGGCGGTGGCCTCCGAGAGGCGCTTCGCCGCCTCGTCGATCATCTTCTGCTCCGCCGCCGAGACCGGGCGCGCCGCCTTTGCGAAGCCGTCGATGGCCGGATCGCCGTCGGCGGTGACCAGGGTGGCGAGCGCCTGCACCAGGTGGAACGAGGGGCTGTCGAGGCGCGCGCGGTTGCTCGAGTGCACGTCCTGCTTCGGTCCGCGGCCCCACTTCTCGCCGCTCGCGACCAGCTCCAGCTCGACGACCCCCTTGGCGCCCAGCGAGACGGTCACCGTGCCGTCGGGATCCTGCGTCGCCGACGGCATGAAGACGCCGGTGCAGCGCCGGAGCGCAGCGCTGACCTCGGGCCGGCGCACGACCTGCTCGAAGTGCGGCGATCCGATCTCCTCCTCGCCTTCGGCGACCAGGACCAGGTTGACCGGCAGCTTCCTGCCGGCGCCCCGGATCGCGTGCAGCGCGGCGAGGAAGGCCGCCTGCGGCCCCTTCTGGTTCACGGCGCCGCGCCCCATCACCACCTTGCCGAAGCCGGGCTTGTCGACGATCGCCGCGTCCCACGGCGGTGAGGACCACTCGCTCGGGTCGGCCTGCTTGACGTCGTACATGAAGTAGAGACCGACCGTCCTGGGCGCACCGGCGTCGAGCGTCGCGAAGACGCCCGGCTGTCCGTCCGTGTCGACGCGCGCGACCTTCTGGAAGCCAGCCTCACGGGCGTACCGCATCATCAGCTCGCAGCCCTCCTTCATCCCGCGGTTCTCGGCGGCGATGGAGGGCTGCTTGATCCAGGCCTGCAGCCGGCGCAGGCCCTCGTCGTGGCGCTTCTCGATCTCCGCCTGGACCGCGTCGGCGGATCCGGCGGCGCGCACCAGGCGCGGAAAGCCGAGCGAGGCCGCGGAGAGCGCGGTCACACCGAGGAAATCGCGACGGGAGAACGACATGGCGCGGATCCGTACTGGGCGCTCGACCGCGAGGCAAGCTCGCCAACTCCCTCACCCCACTTGTAGGCCGGTGCATGCACCGGATCTCTTCCCTCACCTGCCTCGCCCTCGGATTGAGCGCCTGCCAACGGCCCGAGCTCTCCACCGATCGGGTTCAGGACCTCGGCGCCCTCGAGACCAGCTCCACCATCAAGGGCCGCGACGGCGGCTATAGCGGCGTGTGGCGTGGGCGCTCCATCTGGCTCTACGGCGACACCATCCTCTCGCTCGCGGGCGTGGACGGATCGAGCTGGCGTCACAACTCCTGGTCGTACACCGGCGATCTCGACGCCTCCGACGGGATCATCGGCTTCGCCGAGCGCACCGACGACCTGGGCGCACCGATGGCGTTCTTCCCGGAGACCGACGACGAGGCCGCCTTCAACCGCGCGCACTCCGGCGACGGCTGCGAGAATCCCTGCGGAGCTCGGCGGGTCCTGTGGCCGGGGCCGCTGGTGACGGACGCAGCCCGTGATCGCGCGCTGGTCTTCTACGGCAAGATCTACGGCGAGCCCGGCGAGTGGAACTTCCACGGGCTCGGGAGCGGGATCGCTCTGTGGACTGACTTTGCAAGCTATCCTGCACGACCGGAGCTGGATCTGATCGACGGTGAGCCCACGCTCCTCTTCGACCAGGACGAGCCGAGCTTCGGAACCGCCGCCCTGGCCCTCGGCGAGATGCTCTACGCATACGCCTGCGACGGCGGCCTCGCGAAGCACTGCAAGATCGGACGGGTGCCGCTCGAGCATCCGCTCGATCGGTCGGCGTGGGAGTTCTACGATGGGTCCGGCTGGACGGACGATCTTTCCCACGCGAACCCGGTGCTCGACGGCGGCGCGATGATGAGCGTGCACTGGAACGCGTACCTCTCCGGCTACCTGGCGGTGTACTCGAAGCCGCTCGACGAGCGGATCGGCGCCCGGCTCGCGCCGTCGCCCGAGGGGCCGTGGTCCGATGAGGTGGTGCTGCTCGAGGCCATGCCCGGCGACGGAGGCGACGCTCCGTACGGCGGTCTCGCGCACGCGGAGTACGCGCAGGAGGACGGACACATCGAGCTGGTCACGTACTTCCGCAGCACCGGCGACTGGACCGGCGAGCTCCGCGCCGTGGAGGTGACGGTCGAGCCCGAAGACTTCGGACGTTGACGCATCAGAAGGTGACGTAGGTGTCGAGCGAGGTCCCGCAGGCGTCGGTGACCCGGAGGACGGCGACCCGGCAATCTCCGAATCCGAGCGAGGGGACCGTGATCTCCTGGCCGTACGCGTCGGGCGTGAACGGCGTGTCCTGGCGCTGGTCGACGTCCCAGGCGTAGAGCACGATCGGACCGGCGTTCGACTGGAAGCCGGTCGCGCGCAGGCCCACCGCCTGGTAGCGCGGCGCTCGCACGGTGCACTCTTCGGCCTGCGAGTCTCCGAGCCATTGATCGTGCGAATCGAAGATCTCGATCAGGCCGGGGGTGATCGGCGGAGGGTTCGTGCAGTCGGGGCCGCCCTCGCGCTGGAACACCGCGACGCACTCCGTCGGTCCGTCCACGGTGACCTCCAGCGGGGTCTCGGTGCCCGCGGCACAGCCGCTCCAACCGACGAAGTCGGCGTGGCGCTCGACGTCCCCCTGCGCGGTGAGCGTGACGACGGCCCCCTTCGCCACCTCGATCCGACACGGCACCTCCTGCGTGCAGACCTGATTGGACGCGGAGATCCTCACCCCGCCCGGACCGCGCACGGTGACCGAGAACGGCTGAAAGCCATCGATGGGGACGAACTCGACGTCGCACTCGGTGTCCATCGCGAGCGTAAGACGCTCCGGACAGGTCGATCGCTGGAGCTTCCAGCCGTCTGCGGGCAGCGCGACCAGCTCGACCTCCTCGCCGACGCCGTAGGAGGCCACGCAAACGCCGCCGTCCTCGCGGCACCCGAGCACGTCGTCCCCCACCAATCCGCCGCCGTGGACCAGCAGCGTCAGGTTGTAGCGGGGCTCCGCCGGCGGAAGTATGCGCATCTGATAGGCCGCGCCGCCGGTCGTCTCTCCATACTGATAACCGTACGCCCCCGAGGCCTCGTTCCACGTGCCCGCCTCCGCAGCGGGACTTCGCGGCGTATGGAGGTCGGCTTCGAAGATCAGGGCGCCCGCCTCCAGCCGATAGCCGAGATACCAGGGCGTCTCCAGGCGCAGGTTCGAGTACGAGACGTCGTCCGGGAGCGACTCGGGCGCGCCGTCCGTCTCCCGACACGGATCCTGGGTGAGGCTCTGCTCACCGCCGGCGACGACCTCACCGAAGATGAGCCGGCACTCGGCGATCGGGCGCTCCAGCTGGTTGGGACAGCCGGAGACGAGCAGGCAGAGGAGCGGAAGGGCGCGCGACATCATGGGCGCCTCCAACGCAAGGAGAGTGCCACCGGCCCCGCATGGCGTTCGCACGCACCGCGTCCGGATCGTTCGGATTCGTCCGATTTCGTCCGGATTCGTCCGGCCGCCCGCCTCCTCTCCAAAGGATTGTCAACGTTTGTTGAGACCCGACTTTTTCGAGTCCGGCGGCGTTGAACTCCACAGGAGGCAACGAATGAACAAGAACCATCTTCGATCGATCTTCGCGGTGGCGGGTCTCTCGGGGGCGATGGCCCTGGCGAGCGCGAGCGCCTATGCATGCAAGGGCGAGGGCGGCGGCCACGCCCGCCTGATGAGGCTCGACCAGAACGGCGACGGCCTCGTGGATCGCGCCGAGCTCACGAGCGGGCTGTACACGCGGGCGGCCCACAAGCTCGAGAAGGCGGACACCAACAAGGACGGGCTCATCGATCAGGCAGAGCTCCAGGCGATGCGCGAGGCGCGCTCGGCGCGGTGGAGCAAGCGGCGCGGCCCGGAGGTCAAGAATGAGAAGCGGGCCGAGCGCGCGACCGCTCGCTTCGCCCAGCTGGACGCAGACGGCGACGGGCGCCTCGGGATCGGCGAGCTGCAGGCGGCGGCCGACCAGCGCGTGAACAAGATGCTCGAGCGTCTCGACAAGAACGGCGACGGCGCGATCAGCGCCGACGAGCTGCCAGCCCGGGGTCACCACCGCCACCACGGTTAGGTGTCTCTCGGGGGACCGGCGGCCCTCGGTCACCGAACACGGTTTTTTCCCGCCCGGGCTGCGCAATCCCGGTAACCTGATCCCGCCTCACCGGGTCCTTTCGGTGGAGGGCGAGATGACGGAGATCGCGGAGCAGGTCCGGCGCGCCCAGGCGGGCGACCGAGTCGCGTTCGGCCGGTTGGTCGCGCGGTTTCAGGACATGGTCCTGGGGTATGCGATGGGATGGCTCGGCGACCCCGAGGGCGCGAGAGACGCGGCGCAGGACGCGTTCATCGACGCGTATCTCCACCTACCCCAGCTCGCCGAGCCGGCGGCGTTTCCCGGCTGGCTCCGCCGCATCGCGGTGAAACACTGCGATCGGCGGACCCGCCGGAAACCGCCGCCCGAGCTCCCCCCGCCCGGGCACCTGCCCTCGATCGAGGATCGCCTGGCCGAGCGCGAAGATCGGGACCGGCTCCGGGCCGCGATCGAAGCGCTGCCGGAGCACGAGCGGATCGTCGTCGCCCTCCATTACCTCGGTGACCAGCCCCAGCAGGAGGTCGCCGACTTTCTCGAGCTGCCGCTGTCCACGGTGAAGAAGCGACTTCACTCGGCGCGGCGACGGCTCGTAGTGAGGAGCACCGAGATGGAGGCGCATCGACCGTCGCGGACACATCTGTTCGAGGACCGGATCCAGCTGTTTCTCGCCATCCGGGCCGGCGATCCCGAGACCGCCGGCGCGATCGTGAAGGCCAACCCGGAGCTGCTCGAGGCCCGGGAGCAGTGGACCGCCGAGGAGGCGCTCGCGGGCGGCTTCCCGCTGGCGCACCGCCTCACGCCCCTGATCCTGGCCTCGGCCCGGGGCGATCAGGCGATGGTCGACCTGCTGTTGAAGGCGGGCGCACAGCCCGACGGCATGTGCGGCTGCGACAATGGAGAGACGGCCCTCTGGAGCGCGGTCCTGCACGGGCGGACCGAGGTCGTGCACCTGCTGCTCGCTGCCAACGCCGATCCGGAGGCGGCCAACGCGGTCGGACACACGCCGCTCCACCTGGCGGCGATGCGCGGCGACGACGAGCTGATGCAAGCTCTCTTGCAGCGAGGCGCTCGCGCGGATCGCCGCGCCGCCAACGGGATGACCGCGCGCGACTATCGCGAGCGTTCGCGGCCGGCGGGCGCGTGGACGGGCGGAGGGGATCGAGACCGGGATCAAGGCGATCGAGCTCTTGACGCCGCTCTTCGCGAAGATGGTCGTGCGTGTTCACGGAGCGGCGGAGACCGGCCTGATGGTGCTGCTCGCCGAGCTCGCCCGGAACCTGGGTGATCGCGATGTGCGCTCGATCTGGGCCACGCGCGAGGCCAGACCCTGGCAGAAGCACGAGCTCGCCACGCTGGCGGCGGAGCTCGGGATCGCCGACTGCACCCGGATCGACGTCGAGGGCCTCGACCGCACCGCGATCGACGGCGCGGCCCTGTTCGTCTTCGTCGAGGAGGGTCACCGGGCCGAGCTCGAGGCGGTGCTCCCGGAGCTCGCCGAGCGCGCGGCGATCCTCTTCGTCGTCGATCCTTGGATCGCGGTCACGCGCGGCGATCTCCCGCCCCCTGATCTGGTGCCTCCGTACGCCGCCCTGATCTGCACCAGCCCGGCGCTCGCCGCCGAAGGCGTCTACCCCGCGATCGATCCCGAGCTCAGCGCCTCGACTGCCGCGGTGGATCCGGAGCACCGGCAGATCCGTGAGGAGGTGCGCGCGATCCTGCGGGATCCGAGCGGGCGCCCGGAGCAGGCGGCGCGCGTGAAGGCGTTCCTCGGCCAGCCCTTCACCAGCTGGCAGCACCAGAACGGCCGGCCCGGCGAGGTGGTGACGCGGGCCGAGACGCTCGCCGGCTTCGCGCGCGCGATCGGGTGACCGGTGCCGGTCAGGCCCTGGCCGACGACTCGGTCGCCGCCGCCGGCCGCACCGGATCGGAGAGCATCCGGCACCGCTGCTCCAGCTCTGCGATCGGACCTTGGTCGCGGAACCTTCCGTCCTTCTCCTTCCGATCCTCGAAGTACCGGCCGGTCACGCCCTCGAGCTCCGGTGCGACGGCGGCCCAGAGCGGTGTGTCGGCCCCCTCCGCCGTCGACACCGCCATCAGGCGCGCGGACAGCCCGATCATCATCGCCATCATGCCCTTCGCGTGGCGGTTGAATCCCGAGCGCACGAACCCCGGCGAGGCTGCGTTCACGGTGATGCCGCTCCCCTCGAGCCGCGTCGCCAAACCCCACGTCAGCATGCGCAACGCCTGCTTCGACTGCGAGTACACCTTGAAGCCACTGAACTTCCGCCGCGTGAACTCGAGGTCGTTCACGTCGTAGTTGGAGGCGAGAGCCGAGACGATGTTGACAATCCGGCCGTGGTTCGCCGCGCGGAGTGATTCGAGGAGCAGCTCGGTGAGGAGGAACGGACCGAGGACGTTCGTCGCGAGGGTGAGCTCGCGGCCGTCCGGGCTCGACAGCCGCTCGGTGAACCACGCGCCGGCATTGTTGACGAGCACGTCGAGCCGATCGTAGCGCTGGCGGAACGCAGCGACGAACGCGCGGATGGAGCTCTGGCTCGCGACGTCGAGCGTCATCGCGCTGACCGCGTTGTTGCCGGTGGTGGTGGCGATCTCGCGGACCGTCGAGGCGCCACGGCCGGGATCGCGGGCGCCCACCACCACCGTGGCGCCCAGCTCGGCCAGCCCGCGGGCGATCTCCTTGCCGATACCTCCGGTCGCCCCGGTCACCAGGGCGAGCTTTCCGGTCATGTCGATGTCGAGCGTCTTGGTCATGCCTTGTCAGTTAATCTCACCGACCTGGACGACCAATGCCTCTTTGTCCTAGATTCATGTCCATCAGTCCACCTTGCTGGTGATCACATGGATGTATTGTCAGACGTTCTCGAGAACTTCCGCCTGCGCAGCACCGTGTTCGCGGAGACCGCGCTGTCCGCGCCCTGGGGGATCCGGGCCGAGCCGCGGCCGGAGTTCGCGTTCCACATCGTCTCCCGCGGGCACTGCTGGTTCGAGGTCGACGGTGAGCCGCCGGCAGAGGCCGCCTCGGGCGACGTGCTGCTCTTGGCCCCCGGCCGCGGCCACACGCTCCGCGACGATCCAGCGACCGAACCGGTCCGGCTCGACGTCCTGATCTCCACCGGCGCGTTCGCCCGCAAGTCGCCCAGCATCGAGGGCGACGCCGACGCGCGCATCACCCAGCTCGTCTGCGGCTGCTTCCAGGTGGAAGAGATCGGGAGCGACATCCTCCGCGCCGCGCTGCCGCCGGTGCTCCACACGCGCGAGATGTCGAACGACGTCGCCCCCTGGATCGCGCAGACGCTCCGCCTTCTCACGTACGAGGCGGCGAGCGCACGTCCGGGCAAGAGCACGATCGTCAACCGGCTCTGCGACGCGCTCTTCGTCTACCTGATCCGCAGCTATCTCTCGACGCCGGCGCGACAGGAGTCGAGCTGGCTGCGCGGCCTCGTCGATGGGCATGTCTCCCGGGCGCTCCAGCTCATCCACCAGCGTCCCGAGGCGCCCTGGACGGTGGCCACGCTCGCGGAGGCCGTCGGGATGTCGCGCTCGGCGTTCGCGTCGCGCTTCCAGCAGGTGGTGGGACGGACACCGATCAAGTACCTGGCGGACTGGCGGCTGCAGAAGGCGGCCGCGCTGCTCCGGCGCGGCGATCTCGCGCTGGCCGAGGTGGCGGCGCGACACGGCTACGAATCGGAGGCCGCGTTCAGCAAGGCGTTCAAGCGCCGGACCGGGATGTCTCCGGGCGCCTACCGCCGCGCCGCTCGCGACGGTTCCACCGCCGACGTTGCGAGCGCCCTCACCGCGAGCTAACGGAGGTGAATGGTTCACGTCGCTCGAGGCGAGGCGAGGAGAGTTGCTCCGAGAGACGCGTGGCAGAATGGACGACTTTGGGTGCTTCGGGCGACCGCTGGGGCTCGCAGTTTTCAGGTGCTAGGAGCGTGTAGCGCGTAGCGCTACCGCGAGCCCGGTCCGGGTCCCGGTCCCGGTCCCGGTCCCGATGGCGATCATGCAGCCCGGCGTGCGTTCATCGGCCTCATCAAGTCGCGTGAGCATCTCGACAACGCGCTTGAGCTTGGCTCTGGCGGCTTGGAGCTTCTGCTCGTTGGCGAGTCGGCGCCTCAAGCAGGTGTGGAGTGAGGCGGCGCTTTCGGTGCCAGAGCGAAGTGCCATCCGGTAGAAGCGAGCCTTCTCAGGTGGATTGAACTCTCCGGCGCCCTCGGCGGTGTTGTTCACGATGGAATCGGATGCCCGCCGAAGCTGATCGCGGACGTGAGCGTGACCGGGTTGCAGTTCTTGTGCGATCTCTTCAGCGATGTCGGCGTACTCGACGGCGAGCTGGTAGACCTCGAGCCTCTCGTGATCGAAAGTGACCATGCAAGCTAGCTTGCGGTAGCTCGTCCACTTTGACCAGCAGAAGTTCTTGGAGGTCGTTTCGTCTGGAATCGATCGTTGGGCGGATCGACTTCGACGCCTGGACTTGATCCCATGGTTTCGTGGCGAAGCAATACCGTTCTTGGACTCCGAGACAATCGTTCTTGCTCCCGCCGTCCCCTCTCGAGTGGCTCCCAGAAAATCATCTCGCGTACTTCGTCTTGGACGTCGTCGATGAGGTAGAGCCGGGCGCGATCGAGATCTCGATCCAGGTGCAGGCGAACGCGAGCAAGCACAAGGCGATGACCTACGAGCGGATGGCCGAGGAGGAGAAGCGGCTGTCTCTCGAGATCGAAGAACTGCTGGAGCGAGCGCGCACGATCGACCAAGAGGAAGGATGCCGCCAGGGCTCGCGCGGAGAAATTGCGCAGGCAAGCCGAAGAGCAGCAGAGCAAAGCGGATGATGCTCTTGTGGATCGGGTGGAGCAGAAGCGAGCGAGAACTCGAGCCGAGAAGGCAAGAGCGCAGGCTGACCAGCTCGAACCATCCCCATCCCCAGACCCAACTGAACGAAATGATGGATGGCCGCATCATCGCGTTCCTGCAAATGTGGACGGCACACCGAGGCCCAACGCTCAGAGGAACTTCACCGACTCAGACAGCAGGATCATGTTGAAGGAGGGAGCGTACCTCCAGGCCTACAATGCCCAAGTTGTCGTAGATGAGCACGCTCAGGTGATTGTCGCCGAAGGGGTCAGCAACCAGGCACCTGATCAGCAACACCTCGTCCCGATGCTCCGTGATGTGTTCGGCAACTGCGGCGATGCTCCGCGGAAGATGACGGCAGACAACGGCTATCTGAGCGCGACCAACATCGAATTCTGCGACAACAATCAGATCGATGCCCACATCGCTGTTGGACCCGAACAGAACCAAGACGCGTCGACTCCGTCCTCATCAGCTTCGGAGCCCACACCTGCCTCGCTCGCTCGCAAGCGAATGCGAGACAAGTTGCAAACGCGCGACGGCAAGGCCGTCTACGCTCGCAGGAAGAGTATCGTCGAACCGGCGCTCGGACAGATCAAAGCGGCACGAGGATTCCGCCGGTTCTCGCTACGCTCCTTCTTCAAGGTACGAGCCGAGTGGACGCTCGTCTGCCTCACCCACAACCTGCTCAAGCTCTACCGATCGAAGCTCGCGACCGTCGCGAGCGTCTGACTCCAAGGCAGCCATCTTCAGATCGGGACCCGGACCGGGACCGGGACCCGGACCGGGGTCGCGTGAGCGCTTACGCGCTACACGCTCCTAGTCAGCTGGATCACTGATTTCTAGCGCATTTATCCGCGGTGGACCTGCTTTGTGCGTCTGCCGAAATCCATGATCTTGTCGAGGATCTCGTCGGCCGTCTTCGTCCATACGAAGGGCTTGCCTTCTTCGTTGTGCACTTCGACGTAGTCGACGATCGCCTTGCGAAGTACCGGGACGCTGGTGTGGGAGCCGCGAGTGAGTGCTTCCTCGGTCAGCAGTGCGAAGAACCGTTCCACCAGGTTTAGCCATGAGGAATAGGTTGGTGTGAAGTGGAGCTGGAAGCGCGGATTGCGTAGCAGCCACCTCTTAACCTGTGGAGTCTTGTGCGTCGCGAGGTTGTCGAGGATGACGTGAACGTCAAGTTCCGGCTCTACCGCGTTGTCGATCGTCCCGAGGAATGCGACGAAGTCCTTCGCTCGGTGTCGTGCCTTGGTCTGCGCGATGACCTTGCCCGTGGCGACGTTGAGGGCGGCGAAGAGGTCGAGCGTTCCGTGGCGGATGTAGTTGTGGGTCTGTCGCTCGGGCATCCCGAGATCCATCGGAAGGATCGGTTGAGCACGCTCCAGCGCCTGGACCTGCGGCTTCTCGTCGAAGGAGAACACGACAGCGTTGTCGGGCGGGCTCATGTACAGACCGACGACGTCGCGAATCTTCGAGATGAACTGCGGATCGTTCGACAACTTGAAACCGCGAACGACGTGGGGCTTGAGGCCATGCGCCCGCCAGATCCGTCCGACGCTACTGGCGCTCACCCCGGCATTCTTTGCCATCTTCCGCGTGCTCCAATGCGTACGGCCCTTCGGCGTCGTTTCCAGCGTTTGCACCACGATCTCTTCAACCTGATCATCACTGATCTTTCGCGGAGCGCCGACGCGAGGCTGGTCGTACAGCCCCTCGAGACGGCACTCCGCAAACCGCCTTCTCCACAGACGAACGGTGTGGTGAGACACGTGATGGTTCCGCGCCACCGCCGCATCGGTCGCGCCAGTGGAACTGCTCAGCACCAGTTTCGCGCGAAGTGCCAGCTGTCGATTCGACCGCACGCGACGAGTCAATCGTTCGAGCTCGCGCTGTTCGTCGTCAGTCAGCGTGATCTCCGTTTTTCGAGGTCCTTTGTTCGCCCCCACGAACCACGTAGATCACACAAAGGATCTACACGCTAGAGATTTCGGACCCGGCTGACTAGCCCGTCGGGCGGCTCCAGATCAGCTCGCCGTTCCGGAACACCTGCTTCACCCGGTGAAACGGGACGTGAATGGGGCGGCCCTCGTCGTCGATCAGCTCGAAGTCCGGATCGTCCGGGTGGCCGTAGCTCGCCTGCGCCAGCGGGATCACGATGATTCGCCGCTCGACGCAATCGTAGTAGCCGAGCGCGAACTCCGCGTCGCCGAAGTCCGCGTCCCACCGGATCCGATTGAGGAGCTCGTGGATCGGCTGCACGCTGACGTTGTTATAGGATCCGCGGCCGATGAGCGACAACTCTACAGTCACACGCGAGCGTCGCGGTCACGTGCTCCTCCTCGGGCTCAACCGGCCCGAGAAGAAGAACGCCTTCAACCTGGCGATGCTCGCGGAGCTATCCCATGCCTATCGGGAGTACGAGGACGACCCGGAGCTCCGGTGCGCGGTGCTCCATGCGCACGGCGACAGCTTCACCTCCGGCCTCGATCTCGCCGAGGTCGGCCCTGCGGTCGCGTCGGGCGACCCGCTGTTCCCGGAGGGCGGCATCGATCCGCTCGACCTGGCCGCGCCGCGCCGCACCAAGCCGGTGGTCGCGGCCATCAAAGGGTGGTGCCTCACCATCGGGATCGAGCTCCTGCTCGCCAGCGACATCCGCGTCTGCGCCGAGGGCACCCGCTTCCGGCAGATGGAGGTCAACCGCGGCATCATGCCGTTTGGAGGCGCGACCCTCCGCATGCCGGCGCTGACCGGCTGGGGCAACGCCATGCGCTGGATCCTCACCGGCGACGAGCTCGGCGCCGCTGAAGCGCTCCGCGTCGGCTGGGTGCAGGAGGTGACCCCGCTCGGGCAGGAGCTGGATCGCGCCGTGGCGATCGCGGAGAGCGTGGCGAAGCGCGCCCCGCTGGCTGTGGTCGCCACGCGGAGCTCCTGCCTGCTCGCCGCCGAGCGCGGCTTCGACGCCGGGCTCACCGGCATGATGGAGGAGGCGCGGCGCCTGCTCGGCACCGAGGACGCGGTGGAGGGGATGAGGTCGTTCGTCGAGCGCCGCGAGGCCCGCTTCACCGGGAAGTAGCGTTCAGCTCACCTCGACCAGCTCGCACTCGCGCGCGCCGCTCGGCGTGCGGATCGTGATCGCGTCTCCCCTGCGCTTCCCCAGCAGCGCACGTCCCACCGGAGCCTGCGGCGTCACCACCACCACCGTCCGCTCGTCCACCTCGATCTTACGACCGCCGGCGGCGGGCGCCAGCAGATAGATCGTGACCCCGCCCTCCCCGTCTTCGGCCGTGACCAGCGCCGAGAGCGCGATCGGATCGCGGTCCTCGAACGCGCGCACCGTCAACGCCGAGAGCTTCGCCAGCGTCTCCTGCAGCTCCTCGACCCGCTGGGCCAGACCGCGCGCCAGGTACTGCGACTCGATCGCGCGCGTGTCCTTGTCGCTCTCCGCCCGCGCATCCTCGTGCACCGCGCCCTGGTGCGTGCTGCGGTGTGAGTCGGCGACCTTGGCCAGGTCCGCCTCCACCTCCGCGATCAGCTGCCGCAGCACCGCGTGCTTATCGATCTCGCCCATCCGCTCGGACCTGCGCCGCCGCGGATAGTATCGGCGACTCAACCACGGCGCCACCGACGGTGGCCGGCCCTCAACGTACGTCGAACCACACCCTGACGAAGATTCAAACGATCCACCGCCTTCACCTCGACGACGACGGAGTCCTCAATCGAACGGCGCGCCATCCCTGACCCTGGCCGCGCATCAGTGGATGCGGTGCGCGCCGCGGAGCTCGTCCTCGAGGATCTGGGTGACGGCGGCCTTGCCGGTGCCGACGATCGCCGCCGGCTCACACGGGACGGAGGCGGTGAAGCCGTGCACGGCCACCTCGGTCGCGAGGTCCACCAGCACCGTGGTGACCAAGCAGGAGCCCACGTCACGGATCTGGGTCCGGAGGATATGCGTCGCCGCGAGGGCGCGGCCGAGCTCGATCTGGCACGCGTCGTCGTAGCACGGGCGGTAGCTCTCGAGCTTGGTCTCCTGCACCAGCGTATGGAGGGCCTCGGCCTGGACACCCCGATCGATCGTCGGGATCCCGAACATGGCGAGGCTCGCGCGAAGCTGGTCGCCGAGGGCCGCCGAGACGCTCGACGAGGTCGCGTTCTCCGGGCTCATCACCGCCACCACCCAGTCCGGTGCAGGCTCGACGGCATCGCCCGCCACCGCGAGGCGGACCTCGCTCACTGCGCTCACGTCGATGGTCCGCTCTACGGGCTCGAGCCCTGCGAAGCGCGCCACGTAGCGCTGCTTCGAGGGCGCGAGCTCGACCTCGGACGCAGATCCGAGGCTGCGCAGGAGGAGGATGACGCCGTCGATCGCCCCGCCCATCGTCGGGATGGCGGCGCCGAGGAACAGCGGAAGCGGGATCTGCTCCTCGCTCTGCTGCTGGAGCCCGACGGCGAGACCGAACAGCCCGAGCCCGACGGTCAGCTCCGCGAGCGTGGTCCACAGCTGCGCGGCGAGCTTGGGCGTCCTGGTGGTTCGCGCCACCGTATAGTCGACCTGGTCGGTGAGCGGCGACGGCCCCAGGCCCACCACCTCGCCCTCGGGCGTGACCCGCTCCACCGGTGCCCCCGGCGGGAACGTCTCCACCGCCACCGCTTGGTGTTGCTGGATCCGATCCTCGGTGACTTCGTCCCACCCGACGATCGCCTGCATCGCCACGGCGCAGCCGCTCGAGCTGAACGCCAGCAGGATCACCGCCCACGATCGCATCGCGGGAGACGCTACGAGGTGGAGCGTTCCGCGCCCAGGGGCGCCGCCTCTGTGACCGCCCACATCCGCGCCGCGGGCCCTACGCCGAGCGCTTCCTGTCGCCGGTCTTGCGAGCCGCAGTACGGGCGTCAAGCCCGTGGTAGGAGAGGAGTGTGCACCCCTTCTTCGAGGTGTTGCAGGCGGCGCTGGTCGCCCGGCCGACGGGATCCGTAGCGGGGCGCATTCACTTCCGCATCCTCGGCATCGAGGAGGAGGGGGTTCTGGTCGACCTCGGCCGCCGGACCACGCGCGCGCAGCCGCTCGATCCCACCGCCGAGCTCACCATCTTCTGCGATCGGACGCAGCTCGACGCGATGCTCGAGTCGGGGTTCACGGCGAGGCCGCTCCGCTACGTCGGCGATCGCACCCTGCTCGACGATCTCGGCGCCTTGATGCAGCCGGCGAAGAGCCCTCTCTCGGTCCGCTTCGACGGAGAGGATCGGTGACCGATCCGATCCGAACGAAGTCACTCGGTGCGCCCCTCGAAGTCCGGGGCGTGGATGAAGAACGTCCAGCTCAGAGGTCGGGCGAAGCGGCTGGGGCGGCGCCCGCCCCCGTCGGTGGAGAGTACGGCGCGCTCAGGCTCGAGCTCTCCCGCCGGCAGCTCCGGCTGATCGACGCCCAGCGCTACGTCCGCCAGGCGCTCGGCACCTCGCCGCTTCTCGAGACGGACGTCGCGCTCGAGGAGGCGGCCAGCGCGCTCATGCGCGGCGCGCTGGGAGAGGAGCCCCTCCACGACGCCCGGCTCGCCGCGATCGTGAGGCACGCCCTGGCGCGGGACGAGTCGGGGCTCTCGAAGCTGATCGACGTCATCGAGTCGCAGCGGGTCGGGTTCCGAAACGAGGTCGAGCGCGCGGGTCGCGACGTCGCCGGCTTCAACCGCGCGCTCGACGGGATCCTCGATCAACTGGCCGAGCAGGCGCTCCGGAGCCTCGGCCAGCGCGCCGGCTCCAGCGATCGAGCCGCTGCGATGCGTTCGATCCTCGCCGCCGGCCGAACGCTCGGCTGCGGTTTCTCCACCACCGCGCTCTATCTGTCCTTTCACTACGACTACGACCTCGCGAACGGCTTCACCAACGAGCCGGGGCTCCCCGAGCTCGTGAAAAAGGTCGACGCGACCGGTGGCGCGATCGTCGGCGTCGGAGGCGCGATCTTCGACATCGGCTCCACCGGCTCCGATCTGATCGTCTCGGTCGACGCCAGCCCCCTGATCGCGGACTGCATCCACGTCTTCACCGCCATCCTCCTTGCCGTCGACGCCCTGGTGGAGAAGACCGGCTGGGACGACGAGCGCCGCGCCCAGGAGGTCCAGCTCCGCCTCACGCGCGGCGCGCATCCGGAGACGATCGCCGAGCTGGAGCGGCTCGGGCTCCCCGGCCGGCTGCGCGACGCGCTGCCCTCGCTTCTCGACGCGCTGGCGAACAAGCTCGCCGGCAAGACGCAGGAGGCGAACCCGATCCCTCAGGATCTCTGGTGTCGCTCGGATCGTCAGGGGGAGCGCGTCCTGCACCTGACGCGGCTCGCGCTCGAGGGTCGGATCGTGGCGCTCACCGCCGATCTGGCCGACCCGAGGATCAGCGATCGAGTGAACGCGCTGCTCCGCGCGCACGGGACGGTGGCGAAGGTCGTCCACTTCTCGAACGCCCTCGACTACATCGCGGACATCCGCGGGGCCTGCCGCGCCTTCGGCGGCCTCGCGCTCCACCCGGACGCGGTCCTCACCACCGCCGTCGGTGCTCAGCTGCGCGATCCGGTGGAGGCTGCCGAGCCGGACGGCGCCGGGATCCTGGCCCAGCTCGGGAGCTCGCACCGTCCGGCGCAGAACCCGGCGGCGCGCTGGCTCGGTGAGGGCAAGCTCGGAGATCTGTTGCATCAGGTCGCCTGGGAGACGACCCGTCACGTGCGGGACCTGGTGACCTGGAGCGCGAAGCTCTTGATGGTGAACGGCGACGCGCCGACGCCGACCTCCATCGAGGAGTACCGCGCGCTGATCGATCGAATGGTCGCGGAGGCGTTCGCGGATCCGGCCCGGGCGAACGAAAAGCTGCTGATGCGGCTTCGCAACCTCGGTCGTCTCGCCGCCTACGCGCTGGCGGACGATCGACCGCCGCTCTCCGGCATGGACTACCGCTTGCCTCGGAGCTTCGCCGAGCTCGCGCCGATCGCGGATCAGATCGACGCCGAGTTCTGGAGCAAGCCGGGTCGAAAGGAGCGCTTCCTGACCGAGACGCTCGCACGGCACGGGATCGAGGCAAAGATGGATCTCACAGAGCGCGCCAAGAGCTGTCGATCGTACGAAGACCTCCGCGACCTCGAGCTCGCGATCAGGAACGGCTGAGCCGACGCGCGTCGTCCGGTTCGCAGCGCGACAGGGGCGGTGTCGAGCTCGCGTTGGTGCTGTCGCGCCGCAGGAGCGAACCGGGTCGGCCGCCATCGCAGGATGGCGCGAAGGATGGCGCGATGTCGTGGGCGGTGCCTTCGGGCGCCGTCGCGGGTCACTTCGCGAGCTGCTCGGTCTGCTTCGCATCCAGCCCGTGCTGGAGCTCGTCGCGCTGCGGGATCCGTTGGAATCGAGCGTACGCGCGGCCTCGGTGCTCACATGGAGAGGAAGCGCTGGAAGAAGGCACGATAGCGCTGCAGCGTCATGCGCAGGTCCTCGGTCGAGACGTCCTCGCCCCGCGACCAGCTCCCCTCCAGGTTCCCGCGCTCCCGCGTGAACGCCTCGCTCAGCTGGCGCATACAGCGGTCGACCAGCTCGTCGGCGCGCGCCACCGCGTCGCGCGGATCGTCGACGAAGTCGGCCTGTATGCTCTGCCAGGCGCCGCGCAGCTCGCGCTTGGAGTGCTCCGGAAGCAGGTTCACATCGAGGGCGGAGTTGGCGAGATGCTCGGTCTCCACCTCCTCCACCCCGCGTTCGTACGCCGTTTCGTAAGGTTCATGGATGTCACTCATCTTTTCTCTCCTTCAGCGATCGAGCAGGTCTTCGAACAGCGAGCGGTAGAGCACGATCGCTCGACGCTGGAGCAGCGCGACGAACGCCAGCGCCACGGTCTCCTTCGACTCCGCGATCTGCGACGGATCGGGGAAGAGGCGGGCGTCGGGGGCCGGCAAAATCCACCGCTCCGGCTCCATCTCGCCGATCTCGGAGGGGTCCGCGATCGGCTCGCGCTCGAGCTGCGGAAGCTCACGGCGCCGCCGTCGCTCCAGCGCGTCGATGCACGCGTTCGTCGCGATGGCGTAGAGCCAGCGCTGAACCGTGGCGTCGCCCCGATAGCTCTCCTTGGCCCTCCACGCCTTCAACAGCGTCTCCTGGGTGAGGTCCTCTGCCTCCGCGAACGAGCCGAGCATGCGATAGCAGTGACGGAGCAAGGCTGCTCGGTGCGCAGCGAGCGCGGCCTCGAGATCGGCGGTCACCGGCGAGACCATACTCGCGAGTCCCGGGAGAGGGGGAAGGAGGCTGAAGGCGATGCTCGAGCCGCCGATGCTGCGCGTGCCCACCCGAATGTCAGCGTACGATCCGAGAGAACGATCCGCTCGGCAGCGTCTGGGCTTCCTCGAAGCGATCGACGGCCAGCTCGACCTCGCTCAGGATCCTGCGAGCGTGATCGAGGAACACGCGCCCCGCCGGGAGCAGGCGTACTCCGCGAGAATGCCCTCAGGCCTCGGCGGCGGTATCCAGGTACTCCAGAAGGTCGGTGAGCAGGGCGTGGCCCTGGATCTTCTGCGAGGACTGCATGCCCATGTGGGGATCGAGCGAAGCGCTCACGGTCGGGCGCGAACCCGGGACCGCGTGACCGTTGTCGTCGAGCTGGATGACGGCGACCAGCCCGGTCTCTCTGTCGCCGGCGGATCGAACCCGGACGCCGGGCTGCACCAGGGCTCCGAGAAACTTCGGGAGCTGGCGGTCGTTCAGCGGTCCCGCGCCGTTTCGCTCGGCGAAGAAGCGGGCGGCGGTGTCGGGCGCGATGAAGTCGTTCTGGAGCACGCTCGAAGGTCCGCCCGGCGGCACGATGCGATCCTTCGCGCCCTCCACGAAGATGATGTGGGTCGGGCCGACTCGACCGAATCGCAAGATCTCTGGCGAGGTGGGGCCCGAGAACGAGATGGCGGCCGAGACCGTGCCGGCAGCCGCGAGCTTGGCTGCGAGCGCGCCGCCGTTCGAGAAACCGACCGCGACCGTGCGGGCGCGATCCATCGTCAGGCTCGGCAGGCGCGCGCCCTCGGTGAAGCGATCGAGCTGACCGCCCAGTCGATCGAGGATGAACTCGATCAACGCGGGACCGTCCTCGGTGGAGAGCGGACCGGCCGCGCCCTTCATGCCGTCGTGCGACCGAAGCATCGGGTGCATGGGCCCCCTGAGGGCCCCGCGGCTGCCTCCCAGCGCGATCGCGACGGCGCCGCTGTTGACCGCCGCTTCCGACAAACCGGAACGTGCGGTGTGGTGACGCGGCGAGTCGGAGAAGCCGTGCGCGTCGATGACGACGCGCACAGGTTCGCCCGACCAGGCCGGATGCCCGGCCGCAGGGAGATGAACGAGCGCGTTGTGGATCATCCCCTGGTGACTGATGAGGAGCTCGAACCCGAGCCCCGATCCGGTGAGGTCCGCGGGGCGGGCGCGGCGGACCGTGATCTCGTCCGCCAGCGTCAACAGTGGATTGAGGGCCACCATCGCCTGCAGGTACGTGCGACCCGAGATGACGTCGTACAGATCGCCGTGGCGCGCGAAATCCGGAGTGAAATGGTCCGTCAGGTCCACCAGCCAAGAAGCTGCGCGCGGCGAGACCCTCAGCACTGATCGAGTATCGGCGCTGATCGAACCCATGTTGCCGGTAGACGCGCAGCTGCACCCGCGCCGGCGGGTTGACCGCGTACGCCCGTTCGCATTGCGGCCGGCAGGCGAGCGCCGCGCCGCGGTGGTGGCACCGCGGTCGCTCTGGTGCGAAGCCCAGGCGGACTGCTTCCTCTTCCGGGCGCATGCGAAGACGCCCCTGGACCTGCGATTGGTCGCAGATGACGTCGCGATCGATCCGGGCCGAGAGGCGGACGTCGGCTCGTTCCACGTCGTGCACTCCTGGTCGGTGCGGACGTGGGCCGACCAAAGTTGCACCGACGTACTCAGCGCGTTCTCGTCCGGCGCAGTGGTCCGACGTTGAGGGCTGACGGGCGCGCGCGACGTCGCGATGTCGCTCAGGTCTCGACGCTGACGGTAAAGACGCCGACGACCTGGCCGTCCCGGGTGACGCCGACGATGAACAAATCAATCGCGCCGAGGAGCGGTCCGGTCGGAGAGAGGCGCTCGCCGATGCGGAAGAGGCGCACGTCGATCAGCTCCTCGGTCAGGATCGTGCGGAGCTGCCGGTACGGGATCACGAGCGCGTACATGCTCTCGTCCCACCAGGGCTGCGGCTCCGTGTAGCGATCGAAGAAGTCATCGACGTCGGCCTCTTCGACCGCGCGCTCGGCGAGCGTCGCCTCTTCGGGGCGAGGCTGGTAGACGCCGGCGATCACCGACTTGACGGTGGCCGCGGTCGGGGCCGTGGGTTGGTCTTGGATCCGGACGACGCCCCACCGCCGGTCGGACTCGCTCAGGTGGTAGAGGTCCGGCAGCGCCGTCACGCGCTCGAGCCGCGCGACGGTCTCGAGCCCCGTCGGCCAGCGGGTCTGCCAGCGGGCGCGCCAACCGACGTACTCGCCGCTCTCGCCGCGGACGTCGTCGATGAAGTGGAGCGTCCAGGGGCCGTTAGCGGAGGCAATCGCGGGGACGTCGGTGAGCTGTACGGTGGCGCCGTAGGTCGGGCCGTTCGCGGTTGGATCCCGATCGATCGGGATGAGGTCGCCCTCGGGGCTCTCGAGCTCGAAGTGCAGGTCGCCGGGTCGTGGATGGACCACGTCGAGGTGCAGGTCGATGCGCTCGACCACCGGCGCGAGCCCGAACACCGACACGCCGGCGCCGGTCCCGCCCGCCTGTGCGTCCGGGATCGATCCGCGCCCTTCGTCGACCCACTCCACCAATCGCCAGGCCGTCGCGTCCGGATCGACGCAGCGCCCGACCTGCTGTCCGAGCGCCGGACGGCCGACGCAGCTGAGACCGCCCGCACAGGGCTGGTCGCGGCTGCAGAATCGGCGCCTCAGGGAGGGCGAGGTCGACATAGTCGCGCAGCAGTCGGAGCGCGGTGGCGCCGACATGGGAGACGGCGGCGAGCTCGGTCATGGAGGCGATCGGTCGGGCCGCCACGATGTTGACCGCGGCGCGCCAATCGAGACGGACCGACTCGTCGAGCGTCTGCTGGGCGGCGCTGTTGACGAGCTCGAGCGTGCGCCGCGCCTGCTCCTCCGTGAAGTAGATGCCGTCGAAGGTCCCGGCGTTCCCCGGCGGAACGTCGTAGCCATGCGCCCTCGCGTAGGCCTCGAGCTTGTCGAAGGCGCTCTGGCCGACGTACGGCACCGCGTCCACCTCGCGGATCGAGTCGAAGCAATCGTCATCGCCGGTACCCGCGAGGCCGTCGGGACCGTCGCGGTGCGTGATCAGGTTCCGCGCGGCGCGCCGGTCGAGCGCGACGTCGACGTCGAGGAGGTCGAAGCTGGTCTCGGGCGCGTTCAGCAGCGCGAGCACCCGATCACCCTCGGGCGTTCCTTCATGGATGGTCAGCTCGAGCGCCTCTTCGGAGGACTCGAGGCCTCCGCAGCCGGTCGCGATCAGGAGCAGGGGGAGCAGCCGACGCACGCGGGTGCGGTAGGCCGTGCCGCCTGCGGTTGGCAAGCGGTCGACCGGTGGGCCCGCGGGGTGGCGAAGACCGTTCCGCTCGACACTGGAAATCCGTTCAGACTACCCTCGCACCGATGCAGCAGAGCCTCTTCGGCCGGCGCCCGCCCAGCGCCGACCTCACGCTCTCACGGGTCCGGCGGATCGAGCTCGGCGAAGACGCCTGGGTCGATCACCTCCCCGGCTGGGTCGACGGCCACGCGGAGCTGTTCGAGGTCCTCCGCACCACCACCGGCTGGGAGAGGGCGCGCCGCTGGATGTACGACCGCACGGTCGACGTGCCGCGCCTGTTCGGATCGATCCCCGACGACGGCCCCGGCCACCCGATCCTCTTCGAGCTGAAGGAAGCGCTCACCCGCCGCTACGGCGAGTCGTACGATCGGATCAGCATCGCCTACTACCGCGACGGTCAGGACAGCGTCGCGTGGCACGGCGACAAGGTCGACGGCCGCGACTGCGTCATCCCGATCCTCTCCGTCGGTGCGCCGCGCAAGTTCCTGATGAAGCACAAGGCCTCGACACGCTCGCTCACCTTCCGCGTCGGCTGGGGCGATCTCCTCGTGATGGGCGGCTCCTGCCAGCGGACCTGGAGGCACGCGGTGCCAAAGCAGACCTACGCCGATCCGCGCATGGCGATCATGTTCCGCCAGAGCTGGATCCAGGAGTGAGCGCGACGACCTCGTGGACCGCACGGCGTTCAACCGAGCGAGGAGAAGAAGCGAGCGAACCATGTCGTGGCGAATCAAGGTGCGGAGCGCGAGCTGATCGCCGGGCGGGGATCGGCACGCTGCCTCGAACCCGGGGCGCC
>CAWDML010000014.1:0-320156 GCA_963803435.1 uncultured delta proteobacterium
CCGCAGGGGAAGACGACGTCGGTGACGTCGCCGCATCGCTCGTAGGGCGCGTCCGGCCCGAAGATCCACAGTCGCCCGGAGCAACGCCGGTCGGGCTCTCAGATCGAAGAGGGCCGAGGCCGAGGCGATAAGCGCGCCGGCGGGGGTCTGGCGGACGCCGTGATAGATCATCAGCCAGCCCGCGACGTCTCGATCGAGCGGCGGCGAGAGGCCAATCTTCCGCATCCCACCACGCGCCCCGGCGCGCCTCGAGCACAGCTGTGACCACCCCAATTGCGCAGATCGGGCGAGTAGGACATCCAGATGTGGGCCCCGGTTCGGCCACCGGGCGGTGGATCAGTGCGCAGTTGCCGTCGAACGCGTTCGGCAACAGCGCGGCGTCCTTGTCGTCGGGCGACATGACCAGCCCGAAGCGTTCGAAGGTGCGAAGTCCTCGGTCAAGGCCAGTGACACGAGTGGCCCGCCCTGGCTGTACGCCGTGTAGGCGATCGCGAACTTGCTCGGGCTCCTCGACGAAGGTAATGCGGGATCCTCGATACCCCAGATCTCTTCCGGATAGTCGTCGGGTCGGGCCGCAAGCGTTGGATCGGGTCGATGACCCAGTCGTCGACGCCGTTCTTCGAGCGTGCGGCACACAGATGCGAGATGACCGCGTGCGGTCCTCTACCCGGCACAATAGCAGCGTGGTCCCGTCCGACAAGCCGGGCGCCCCGGGATTGAAGACGGTGTTGCAGGGTAGGGCCAATCGGCGGCGGTCAGGATCGGGATTCTTCTGTGCCGAGAAACGGAGCCGTGTTGCCGACGCGTCACGCCGCCCTCTGTTCCCGGCGGCCCTCGAAGCGGCTCGCCCGAATGCCCGCATCTCGACCAGCGCCAAGAGGAACGACAGCGTCAACTCCGCGCCCTGGTTCTCGTTCGGGCGATCCGCGTGCAAGCCGTCGCGACACCCGCCCGTACGCGGGTCGAACACCGACGCCGCAGGTGTTCTTCCCAGGAACCAGGCGAAGGCGCGGCCGGCGTGCTCTGCCCAGTGGGTTGACCTCGTGACGCGCAGCGCGACCAGAGACGCCGAGACCATCGACGGACCTCGATCGGCTGCTGGTCGAAGCGAGCCTTCTCGCCCCCCGGACATAGAAGCCGTCCGAGTCGACCGGCGCGAAGTAGCCGTCGTCGGAGGTCTGCACCGAAAGCAACCAACGAGGGCCTCGAGCCCGATGGCCTTAATCGATTCCTCCCCATGACGCGCCCGACACGATCACGGCCTGTGACAGGCGCGCGTTGCAGTAAGTGGTGCGGTCCTCGAACCAGGGCCAGCCGGGACGGCCGGCCGCCGGAAGAGGCTGAGGAGGTCCCGAGCGAGCTGGCGCCCATCGACCCCACCCGCCCTCACCCTCGAACGCCCGCAGGTATTCCTCGATGCCGAGCAGGGCGTAGGCCCAGGCGCGCGGGCTGCAGAATCGAGCACCGGCGCCACGCCGCGCGGAAGATCGAGCGGCGGGGGCTTCAAGTCCGCCCGATCGCGCGGAGCGACCACATCGTGCCGAGCGCCCAGATCGCCCGGCCGTGACTGTCCTCCGAGCCGCGTCCTCGTCCACCGCCGCTCGTAGGACATGAAGTTGCGGAACGTCCGGTCTCGCGTCGAACGCGTACGCGACGAAGGCCAGGTAGCGAGTGGCGATCGCTCGGACAGCCGGCGTCGCACGGCGCCGCGTTCCGAGCAGGGCCGTCAGGAGCAGCGCCCGCGCGTTGTCGTCGAGGCAGTAGCCCTCCTCGTAGCGCGGAATGGTGAATGCCGCGTGCTGGAGGAACCCGCTATGGTCGGTCATGAGCGCCCAGGTGCCCGAGGTTCAGCTCCGGCAGCCGGCGCGGCCGTTCCGCCAGGGTGCGTCGATGAGGGACATCCGGCCCGGCTGGCGTGGTCCGCCCGCGCCCGCTCGAAGCTGGAGGTAGCGCGCGCGACCTGCGGCCAGCCATCCCCCTCGCCGTGGGCGGCGGCGCGCCGCCCAGGGCCCGCCGCTTGTCCTCGTCTCCGAGCCGGTCGCGGACCTCCCGGGCGATCGGCGCCTGGATCCCGCAGGGCACCAGGATCCCCGACCCCCGGCCAGCAGTTCGCGGCGTAGAAGTAGGGCGTGGAAATCACCGCCTTACCGGAGCCGACCGCGTACGCCAGCGTGCCCGAGGTGCTCTGTTCCGGGTGGAGGTACGGGGTGAGTAGATATCGGCGGCGGCGAGAAACTCCGCGAGCTCGTCGTGGCTGACGAAGTGATTGTGAAACACGACGCTGGCGGTCGACGCCGAGCCCGATTGGCCGGGGTCGGCGAGCATGACCCCGTACGCCTCGCCGTGACGTTACCTTGACGTGCGGGTGGGTGGCCCCCAGCACGATATACACCGAGTCTCGGAACGCCGGCTAGGATCGCCGGCAGCGCCTCGATGACCTGCTCGATGCCCTTGTCCGGCGAGACAGCAGCCCAAACGTGAGCAGCACGAACTTGCCGGCGAGCCCGAGCTGCATGCTTGGCCGGCCCGGATGCTGGCAGATACCGGAATGCCGTGGGGGATCAGGTCGATCTTGCCGGCTGTAATCCCGTGAACTTCCCGAAGCATCTCGGCGCCGCGTGCGCTCATCACTACCAGGCGTTCCGAATCCCGGTCAGCTCGTCCATGACCCGGCGCTGCATCGCGGTGGGCTCGGGGAGGAGCGTGTGCAGCGTGGTGACCACGGGCAGGCGGAGCTCGCGAACCAGCGCGAGAACGTTCGCCGGCATCGCCGCCGAAGATCCCGACTCGTGCTGTAGCGACAGAGGTCCACCCCGTTGGGGTTCAGGAAGTCGGCACGCTTCTCGGTACGAGCGCCATCTCGGTTGCGGCGATCTCGAACCGAACCCGCGCCGGATAGGCGTGGCGCACCCCCGTCGTTCATCGCCAGGACCAAGCAATCCAGGAGGCCGGACGGCGGTGATGGCCGCGCTGAGGTCGGCGGTGAAGGTGGCGATGCCGCACTGGCGTGGAAGATGATTTCCGAGCACCGCCACCCGTCGCAGCCCCGTCGCCGACCTTCGACTGCGCACGGGGCCCAGGGCACCACGGGTCGCCCGGGTGCGTCTCGCACTGCTCCACGGATCCGGCTCTCGCCGGTCCGCGCTCGGTCAATCGATTCTCTCGGCCTCTTTCGTCTCGGTGAGGATGCGGCGTAGCTCGGACGTGGATCAGAGGATCGCCCGGTCCGTTTTGCCGCGCGCAGGCAGCGGGGCCAGCCTTCGCCCCTCGATGATACTATACAGCACCGCGAGGATTGCGAGCACCAGGAGGAGGTGAACGAAGCCCCCCATCGTGTATGAGGTGGCGAGCCCGAGGACCCATAGGGCGCAGAGAGCAACGGCTATCATCAGCAATTCCTCGGTCCAACTTCCTTGCTCTCGACGTGCCGGGCGCGCATCGAGCCATCAGTCGCCCGATATCCAGGCGTTGAGGGAACGAAGGGTCTCCGCCCACGCTCAAGCCGGCGCGTCTGAAACTGCGTGATGGACGCCCAAGACGACCGTCGCACCGATCAGTGAAGCGACTGCGCTCCAGAGATTGAAGTCGGCGAGGCCCTGGCCGCCGACCCGGCTGAAGACAAAGCCGGCGATCAGGGCCCCGAGCACGCCGAGCGCCACGTCGAGCAGGAAGCCCTGTCCGGACTTGTCCATGATCTTGTTCGCGATGAAGGCGGACAGGAGGCCCAGGAGGATCCAGGAGATGATTGACATGACCTCAGCTCGAGCAAGTTGCGGCCCAGTGCTCCGCGCTGGTCCTTGCGACGCCGGGGTGGGAAATTTTTCCCGTGACGTTGGGATTTTCCGAGCCGCAGCCTTGCCGGCTAGGAGGTCCAAGCTCCATCGGTGCTCCCACGGGCGCGCGAACGGCGAGCGGTGGTGGGCCGAGCCGTCGCTGTCCGACGGGTCTTGTCGGTCCGGCGCGTGGGAGCGGGTGTTGGTGTTGCGAACTTTCCCCGATCCTGTCGGGTCCGCGAACAGCGACGGGCACACGCGTGCCAGCCGACGGCTGTCGTCGGTGGTAGCGGGTGGGGTCGCCGGGGAGGCTATGCCGTCGCGAGCGGCAAAGGGAGCTGGGCCGGTGGGCCGGTGGGCGGCAGCACGAGAATGCGCCCGTGCTCGAGTCGCGCCGCAGATCGGGGCGGGAGCACGGCGCCGACCGGCGTGAGCCGGCCGCAGCAGTTGGGGCACTGCTGGGCATCGACGTCGTAGACTCGCGCCAGCAGTCGGGCCCAGTGTTCGCGATAAGGAACGGGTTTGGCGGGCACGAAGGCTCGATCCCCGAACCATACCCGCTGCACGCCCACCCGTCCGGCGGGGACCACGGCGGGACGAAGTCGGGCGGCTGGTGCCAAGACGCCGGTGTATCGAATCTGGTGCTGCCGCGGGGGTGGGACGAGCCAGGCGAGACGGCGCATCAAAGCCAGGGGGTGCAGGTCGATTCGAACGCTGCCCCGAGCGCGTCGGGTTTCGAAACGTGAGCCGCACGCGCTCGTCGTCGATGAGCTTGAGCTGGGCTTGGGCGAGCGGAGGTCTCATCACGTAACGGCACAGGCGCGCCCGCCCTGTCTCGTCCTCGGCGGCGACGCGCACCGCGGCGTGCACCTCGAAGCCGAAATTTCGCTTGCGCTCGACGGGGGCGAGCAGGCCCGACGGCTCGTGAGCCGCAGCGCTCCACCAGCCGTCGTCGGGCCTGGCCTTCGGCGGCTCGTCCTCCTCGACAAAGCCGTGCCGCTTCAGCCACCGCGTGAAGCGCTCCTCCACGCGGGCCTCGATCTTCCGAAGATCGATCGGTGCAGGTGTCGTGTCGTCCACGAAGTCGAGCGCGCCATCCTCGTGCTCGACGTATCCGCCGTCCAGGACGAGGACGTGAAGGTGTGGATAGACCGTGAGCGCCTTATTGAACCGCTGAAAGACGACCACAGATCCGCACGAAAGCTTCGGTCCCGAGCGTTTCCGGATCCCCGAGAAGACGGACTCCACGAAGATGCGAGACAGCGCCGAAAGCGCTTCGCCTCGCGCCGCGAGCAAGGCGACCAGCTCGGAGGGTGGAGACAGCACGTACTGTCGCACTGGCACAGCCGGCAGCACCCGCGTCACCAGATGATGAGCGACGTCGTGCATTCGACGCGCGCCGCAGCTCGGACACAGGCCACGGCCCTTGCACGAGAACGCCAGCGCGCACTCGGCGCCGCACGCCGGGCACTTCAGCGCGATGAAGCCCGCGTTCGGATCACCGCACGCAAGGAAGTGATCCACCGCCCGACGAACGAACGCCGGCACCGTGCCGCCGTCCGCCTCCACCGACTCCAGGTGGCGTGGCCACCACTGCCGCACCAGCGGCGCCAGCACGGCCTGCTGCGGGTCCCGCGGTTCGTAGGCTGGCGCCAGCACCACGCCGGTGCCCCACCGCGGGCCCTATACCAGCCCGCTTGGCCTCGTCTTCCCGTCCACCATTGTCCGGCCGCGTCCGGAATTCGGAGGGGCGTCCGGATTTCGGACGGGATTTCGAACGAACGAACAGCAAGCGCCCCGAGGTGCCGATCGGCTGGGGCGCCGGCCTCGGCTACGAGATCGCGCTGAGAATGGAGCCGCAGGCCCGCCGGCCGGGGCTGCTGCTGACGGCGGCGGTCCTGGCGGCGGCCGCGGTGATCGCGATGGTGGTCCTCTGGCCGGCGCGCACCGACGAGCAGCAAGAGCTCGCCTCGGCGCCGCGACGCACACCGCAGCGGATCGTGTCGCGCGCGATCGCGCGCCGCAGATCGGGGCGGGAGCACGGCGCCGACCGGCGTGAGCCGGCCGCAGCAGTTGGGGCACTGCTGGGCAGACCCACGAGAACAGGGGGTCGCCGCTCGCTTGGAACGCCGAATCAGTTACGCCCGACTCCGACGCCGTGGAACTCGGCTCCTCATGGACGGATTCGGTGTGCGGCGCCCCGTCCTCGGTGCTCCCATCCGCGCTTGGGATCGGCACGTCTACAACCGGTCCGTCGTTGATCCATGCCTCGATGCCGAGCGAGGCGCCATCCAGGAGCTCGTTGGTCAAGGGATCGACATCCAGGCGCTCCTCGTACCGGAGCATCCGGGCTATGCAAGTGAGGTCGATGCCCCTCCACCTGTTCTCGCGCGCGAGTCGCCCTTCAACGGCGAGGAGCTGCTTTTCAGCCTTCGCACGCGCACTCTCACGCTCTCGCCGGAGCTCCGCCTGGGCCGGTCTTGGCGACTCCTTCATCTCGTCCAGCCTCCTCCGAAGCTGGTTTGGTGCTCGGTACACCTTGCTCCGCTCGTACGCCACCTTCTTGCAGATCCACTCCCCAATCAACGGAGCCGGTGCACTCTTCTTCTTCGCCATTGAATAGCGATAGTGTGGGGGGCCCGCTCGGGTCATCGGCCGAAAAGGGTCTTGCCGCCCGGACGAATGCAGCCTTTTGCGACTCGAGTGACAAATCGAGCGGCGAATCGAGTCGGCGACGACTCTGGCCTCTCCGGGGCCAGCCCGGCGCGGCCGAGTGTCGCCGGGTTCCGCGCATCGAGAAGCGGCCGTCGTCGCCGGTCGTCGCGAAGCTCGGGCGGAAGCGGAGCGAGCTCCCCGAGAAGGTGACCGCGTCGCTGCCGGACGTCCGCAGACTATGGCCCGAAGCTCTGCCCTGGGTTGATCATCCCGCGAGAGTGCGGCGCAGGCGCCGCCCACGTGAAGCTTCCGGCGCCCGCGCCTTCGAGCTGAAGGCTGAACCCGACCGGGGTGGAGCCGGTCTCCTGGACCCCGATGTCCACCGCCCTCTGTCCGGCGGCGGGGCCATCCGCGGCCACGAGACCGCCCTCGTAGCTGATCAGCTGAAGGACCGCGCCCTGCGGATCGACGAGCGCCACCGCGTCGCTCGCGCCGTTCTGGAGACCCGCGATGGCGAACCACAGCGCGCCGTAGCCGCCGCTCTGGTTTTGGATGATCCCCGACAGGTCGACGTTGGCGTAGCGAGCGCCGTCGTTGCCGTTGTAGAGCACCAGCCGCCAACCGGAGAGATCCGTCCCGGCCGGGCCCGCGATCTCCACGCCCTCGTCCGCATCGGCGCCCGCGTTGTCGTAGTGAAGCTCGTTGATGAAGGGGCCCGGGCTCGGCGCGCAGGCGTCGAAGCTCTGCCCGCTGTTGATCGCGCCGCGCGTGTCGGCCGAGGGCCCTTGCCACTCAAAGTCCACCGAGCGCACGCCGGCGCCCGAGCGGGCCACCGAGGAGCCGGGGGGCGTGGCGCCCGTCTCCTGCACTCCGATGTCCACCGCCGTTCGCCCCGCCGCGGGCCCGCCGCTCGCGCTCAGGCTGCCGCCGTAGCTGATGAAGTCCAGCACCGCGCCGCGAGGATCGATCAGCGCCAGCCCGTCCGGGTTGCCGTTCTGTAGCCCGGTGGCGTCGAAGTCGAGCACGCCGACGCAGCCGGACAGGTCCTGGATGCGCCCCGAGAGAGCGATCGTCTGGTAGACCGCCCCGTTCGCGCCGTTGTACGCGGCGATGGTCCATCCTGAGAGATCCGTCCCGGCCGGGCCCGCGATCTCCACGAACTCATCGGTGTCCGATCCGCTGTTGTCGTAGTGCAGCTCGTTGATGAAGGTGTCGCTCCCTCGCCCGCCGTTGGGGGTCGCGCTGATCGGCGCGCTCATCGAGGACTCGTTCCCGGACCGATCCACCGCGGAGACGGCGTAATGGTACCTCTGCCCGTTCTGCACCTCGCCGTCGGTGGCGTCGGCGGAGAGCTCGAGAACACCGGTGAGCCGGATGAAGGGGCCGTTCGGTGTATCGGCGCGATAGAGAAAGTAGCCGAGCAGGTCGCCGGCTGCGCTGTCTCGCCAGCTCAGCTGCACCAGGTTGTCGCCTGAGCTGGCGACCAGGTCGCTCGGCGCGGCGGGCGCGGTGGTGTCGCCGCACTCGTCGTCGAAGATGCAAGCGACCCACTCTGGATGATCGATGAACGGGTTGCGGTTCTGCTGGAAGCCGAAGACGCGATCGGCGCGGGTGCGCTCGAGGTCGTCGACCGGATCCTCGACATGCCAGCGCAGCAGCGCCGAGCGCATGCCCATGTAGGCCACCGACTCGTTGCGGCCGGTGTTGCTGCCGGCGATGAGCGCCTCGTCATCCGTCAGGATCAAGTCGGGCTCGGCAGCGCCCGAGGTTCCATGTCGCCCGCCCTCGTAGCGGACGTCCATGTAGAGCAGCGCCCGCGCCACGTCCCCTCTGCGACCGATCCAGGTCTCCCAGCTCCCCGTGGTGCCGCTGCCTCCATCCCAGTTGGAGTTGCCCGGGTAGCGCCCGGTCCCTCCGCCGCGCCCGTGGTTGAAGAGCGTGGGGAGCTCGTCGCAGGTCGCCCCGCACGAGCGGTAGGGCTGGTTGCCGCGCGCGCTGTTCATGCTCGCGCCGGCGAGGAAGAGCATGTTGAGGTCCGTGAAGGGATAGTTGGACGCGTTGTCGACGGGGAAGCCGTAGGAGGAGGGCCAGGTGTGCTCGCGGCTGTAGCTGCTCCGGGTCTTCGGGTGGGTCTCATTCCCGTACAGGTCGAGGATCGCGCTGGGATCGTCGGGGTCCTGATCGATGACCTCCAGGACGTCGAAGACATCCTGCGCGCTGGAGTTGTACGGAACTCGGTGGTGGCCGGCAATCACCGCGTGGACCGTGGCCCGCAGCGCCGGGCCGCTCGACGGATCGACGCTGTCATAGTAGCCGGCCGGCGGCCCCACCGAGCTGAGCGTCGTGCTGTACGGTGGGTTCGGGGTGCACGCCGGCGACCCAGCGGCCGAGCAGAGGAGCAGACCCGCGAGAGCGCGCGATGGATGCACCAATGTCTTTGATACGGTGCGCTCCGCGCGCGCCTGATGGGCCGATCATCCGTGCGTGCCGATGCGCCGGTGTCACCTCCTGGCTTTCCGGGCGCGGCATCGCAGGAGACGACCGAGGTGGATCGATCGAGGAGACTGATGCGCGCTGGTTTCGGTCATCCGTCCATCGGTGGGTTGGTCCGCGTGTGGGCGCGGGTCGGTCAAGGATGTGTGCGGCCAGGGCGCAACGGATCAGATCGGGTCGGCCACCAGGAATGTAGGTCTCGGCGCGGCGCATGAGCGGATCGGCGCCGAGGCGTGGGGCTCCCGGCGCACGCGCGGATCGATCGCGCGTACGGGATCGTGAAGCAGCGCCTCGCGCCCGGCTTCTTCCCTGCGCTGCGGAGCGGTGGAGGAGACGAGGTGCGGCGGTTGACTCAGGGGCCTGCGGGCGGCGCGAGCTGCGCCAGGAGCTGAGCGAGCAGCCCGGTGAGCTGGAGCGCGGCGAGCGCTGCCACCAGCAGGAGCGCGAGGATCACGAACACCTTGGTGGTGCGAGAGTCCCGGTACGGATCGGAGAATCGGCGCTCGGCGCCCTTCGGCAGCGCGGCGCGCTCGGTCAGCTTGGCGCCCAGCTTGCGGTTGAGGAGGATCCGCCCATTGATCGCCCAGCCGCTCGCGTTGAGCACGGGCGCCAGATCGCGCTGGCGCAGCTTGAAGTACGCGATCGCGACCGAGGGCCCGGAGACGAGGAAGAAGACCCCGACGAGCCCGAGGAGCGTCTTCCAGAGCGGAAAGCCGGTGAGGTAGCCGAGCAGGCTCGCGACCGCCGTGCTGAGGAAGCCGAGCGCGATGCCGATCGCCGCCACCGAGGAGGCGACCGCTGCGCCTGCCGCGGGGGTGGGCGAAGGTTTGCCCGTCTCCTGTGCGGCGGTGATCTTCTGGGCGGCGCCGGCCTGCGCGGCCGCCTCGCGCGACTCCAGCAGCTTGTCGATCTGCTGCCCGATCATGGCGCCGGTCTTCCGCCACGGCGACCAGAACGCCTCGCGCAGGCTGACCGGCGCCTCCACCACCTTCGTGATGGTCGCGTCCCAGTCGTTGCCCTCGCGATCGTAGAAGATCCCGTTGCGCCCGACGAAGAGCGTCCGCCCCACGCCGCTGGTGAAGCCGGCGCAGATGGTCCGCTTCTGGTTCGTCGCCTTTCGCTCCAGCTCGCAGTAGGCGAGGTAGATCTTGCTGCCCGTCGCGAGCGCTGCGTGCTTCGCGACGTCGGCCACCGGGATGCAGAGCTGGGTGGCGCGCGCGTCCATCAGCAGGCGGCCTGCCTGGAAGGTCGCGAGCTTTTGGGGGTGATAGAAGTCGATGAAGCTGACGAAGTTCTCCACCACGGTCCTGAGATCGCGCTGGAAGGTGATCAGCCGCTCGATCTCCTCGAGCGCGCGCTGCTCCTCCGCCTGCGCTCGATCCGCCTCGATCAGCTGCTCGAGCGGTGCGCGGGCCTCGCCCGACGCGAGCGCCCGCGCGCGCTCGGCGGGGAGCTTGGCGGCCGCGACCTCCGGCTTGCCCCGGAGGTACGCATCGTAGGGGGCCAGCGCCTCCACGATCTTCGCCCAGTCTGCCGGCGCGAGCTCCGTGCGCGCGCCGAGCAGCGGAGAGATCACCTCGCGCTCGAGCTCGGCCATTCGGGCCCGCCAGGCCGGGTTGACGCGATCGAGCGGCAGCGCCGGCGACGCGCCGACCTGCGCGAGCGGGAGCCGCGCCACCGCGCTCTCTCCCTCGCCGAGGTCGGACTGCGCGATCGCGCCGAGCTCGGTTTCGTCGCGGTTGAGCGCGGCGATCGCGCGGGGGTCGAACTCGGCCAGGCGCGCGCGCGCGAACCAGTCCTCCACCTTCGATCGCACCGCAGTGAACGCGGCGTGCGCCACCTCGGTCCGGTCGAATGGGCGCGGCACCGCCGGCCCCTCCGCCTCCCAGCGCGCGAGCTCGGCGAGGCCGCCGAAGAAGGTCTCGAGCGTGGCCCGATCGACGCCCGACTTGCCGCTGCGATCCGGCACGCCCGGGAGGACCGAGAGGAGGTCGTGGATCACCTCGGCGAGCGCCGGATCGGCGGCCGAGTCGGGGGTGACGACCCCGTCGCCGTTGAGCGGCTGCTCGGCGAGCACCGCGATCGAGCCGCGCACCTCGTCGAGCGTGATCGAGGTGCGCCCGAGGCGATCGAGCGCGAGCAGCAGCGCGGCGCCCTCGGCGGTGGTGGGATCGATCGACATTCGCTCCAGGCGATCGCTCCCCTCCGCGATCGCGTCGGCGTCTCCGAGCCGCCGCCTGGTGAAGTCGATCGCGTCGAGGAGCTCCGAGGCGCGGATGCGCCCGTCGTGGTGGGCGTCGAGCAGCTCGAGCGTCCTCTTGTGGAGCGCGACGCCCTCGATCGGGCAGGCGAGGGCGACCCAGAGCTTCTGGTCCAGGGCGGCGAGCTCGACGATGTCGGCGCTGCCGCGAAACAGCGCCTGGTCGACGCCGCCGAGTCGGGTGAAGGCGAACGTGTGTCCTTGCTTGTGGGCCATCGGTTTGTCCTGGGTGAGGGGTCAGATGTCGATCTGGGCGCCGATCTCCGGCACCTGCTCGGGCGGGAGCTGGAAGTAAGCGGTGGCGCGGAGCGCGGTCCGGGAGAGGAAGGCGAAGAGCTTCTCGCGCCAGATTGCCGTGCCGGGACGGTCGGTCGCCAGCACGGTCTCTCGGCCGAGGACGCAGGTGGCGTCCCCGAGCTCGAGCCTCTCGTCGGCGATGCGCTGCTTGAAGTCGTCGAGCGACATGACCCCCTCACGAATGCGGGGCCCGAGCAGCGGGCGGCCGCGGCGCCAGGTCGCCATCACCACGAAGATCCCGATACCGACGCCGAGCGGGAACCGGCCGCCCTCGGCGACCTTGACGATGTTGCCCGCCAAGTAGGAGAGGTCGACGGCGAAGAAGATCGCGGTGAGAAAGGCGACGAGCGCGAGCGACCAGCGGAAGAGCTGGCGCATGGCGACCGTGACCAAAACGTCTGTGATCACCATGGTGGTGGTGACCGCGATGCCGTATGCGGCCGCCAGGTCGGTCGAGCGCTGGAAGCCGAGGACCAGGCCGATGGTCGCGCCCAGCAGCGTCCAGTTGATGAAGAGGACGTAGATCTGGCCGTACCGGCGGGTCGACGTGTGCTCGACTCCATGTGGCCTTGGAAGCACTCGCGGAGCGCATAGAGCGGGCTGGTACCGATGTCACCGTAGACGACGCCGGGGGCACCGAGAGCGAGCGGGAGGAGGGGTCGGTGTCCGTGCCCGTTGTCGTCGGTCGTCATTTGCCGAGGCGAAGCTTTATCACATTCACCATCGCCTCGCGCATGAGGGCGGGGCTCATTTCGACTCCCCGCAGAACCGATCGGGAAACACGATCGGCGACTGCACGACCTTGAACCCAGCGAAGCCTTCCGCTGGGCAGGATCCGAGGTACCTCGCCGGCCGTTGCTCCAACATCGCCTCGATCCCGCGGACCGTCTCCTTCCGCGGGCACTTCATCGATCACGAGGAGGCCCCGGTGGCGAACCGTGTGCGTCACCTTGCGCGCTTGTCCCCGAGCGCTTGACGCCGAGGCCGCGGTCACTTCACGTTGGGCTCAGCCGATGCGGATCCGCGCCTTCATCTTTACCGGCCCCAAGATCCGCTCCCGGTAGGCGCTCCTCCCCAGTCCGAAAGCCGAGCGACCCTCCCGGGAGGGATCGGGGCGCTCGAGCAAGAACCAGCGCTTTCGGCGACGGAGGACCCCGTGAACCGACTTCTCGACCCCCGACAGCTCTGCCGGGCGCTCGCCCTCCCGGATCTCACCGAGGCCGCCCACGGGCCGCATGCGATGCAGCTTCTGCTCCGCGAGATCATCGACGGCCTCGGCGGGCTGGTGATCGTCCATCGCGCGCCCCCGATCGTGTCGCTCGAGGACAACTACGATCGGCTCCACTACCCTCCCGCCGGGGCTGCCCGCGACGCGCGCTACACGCGCTACGTGACGAGCGATCGGATCCTGCGCACACAGACCTCCGCGATGATCCCCGAGCTCCTCGGCCGACTGGCGTGCTGCCCGCTCGACGAGGTGCTCCTCGCGTGCCCGGGGCTGGTCTATCGGCGCGACGCGATCGATCGACTCCACGTCGGTGAGCCACACCAGGTCGACCTCTGGCGGATCGCGCGACGCCCGCTGGACGCCTCGGACCTCGACGTGATGATCGACCGCGCCGTGCGCGCGGCCGTGCCAGGGCGGACGCATCGAACCATCCCGGCCGAGCATCCCTACACCGAGCAAGGTCGGCAGATCGAGATCCGCTCCGGCGATCGGTGGATCGAGATCGGAGAGTGCGGCCTCGCTTCGCCGCGGATCCTCGCGGACGCCGGCCTCGATCGCGAGGTGACCGGGCTGGCGATGGGGCTCGGTCTCGACCGGCTTCTCATGCTCAGGAAAGGCATCGAGGACATCCGCCTGCTTCGCTCCGACGATCCGCGCGTGCGAGCGCAGATGACCGACCTCGCGCCCTATCGCCCGGTCTCGAAGCAGCCGGCGATCCGGCGCGACCTCTCGCTCGCGGTGGACCTCGATCGCACCGAGGAGGAGCTCGGCGATCGGGTGCGCGAGGCGCTCGGCGACGACGCCGCCCTGGTGGAGGCGATCGAGCTGGTGTCCGAGACGAGGGAGCTCCCGGAGGCGGCGCGTGCCCGCTTGGGCATGCTGCCGGGCCAGAAGAACGCGCTCCTCCGGGTCGTGCTGCGACATCTCGGCCGCGCGCTCTCGGACGACGAAGCCAACGTGCTCCGCGATCGGATCTACGCCGCGGTCCACGAGGGCACGGTCTGGACCTGGGCGGTCAGTCCGCCGCCAGGACCCACCTCGACTCGCCGGCGAGGTCGATCGTGTTGACCAGCGGTGTGCCGGGCTCGCCCATCCGCCGCCCTCCCCTCCGGAGGCGAAGTGCACCCACGGCGCTGGTCCTCGCGCACCTGGCTGGCGATCGCGTCGAACGCGGCCGAGAGCGCGCCGTGATCGACGGCGAACCAGCGGGCCGATCGGTGGAGATCGCGACCCCCTGCTTCGCCCCGACCGCGACGTAGCCCAGATCGCTTGGCGCGCCGGCCGGTTGATCGCGCAGCCACATCGGCGGGCCGAGCTCAGCCGCCGCGCGATCCCCGATCCGCATCGCGAGCCTCCGCGCCGTCTCGAAGGACATGCGAGCCGGAGGATGCGGCACGCGGTATAGTTCGACCAACGCATGAGGCTGGTCGCGTGGCTGCTGCTCGGCATCACCGGTGTCGCCGCGCTGCTCTTCCTCTGGCCCGGGCCGGCGAAGTCGCCCTGGCTGGTCCTCGCCTGCGCGCTCGCCGCCGTGGGGACGGTGGTCGCGTTCGTGATCGCCGGCTACCTCGGACCGCTGAGGCCGAGACCGTGGCTCTACCTCCTCCTCCCCGCCGCGAGCATGGGCGGGCAGTCGATGTTCCTGTTCCTCATCATCGGCGCCATCGCCGCCCAGCACGTCCGCTCGGGGCGCATCCAGTTCAACGTGAGCTGGCCGGTGCTGATCGTCGCGAGCGTGCTCGCGTACCTGGCGCTGGCGCTGCTCACCCGCCGACTCCGCGAGCGCTGGCACCCGTACCCGGAGATCGTCGCGCCGCTGGTGCAGCTGTGGATGGCGGTGAACCTGCTCGCGGTCGAGATCGGCTTCGGCTACCTGCGCAGCGGCGAGGTCCGCCTGCTCGGCTTCGTGCCGAACGCGCTGCCGCATCTGATCATGGGGAGCCTCGGCTTCTGGCTGTTCGCGCAGATGGCCGGACGCGCCGATCGCGAGTAGCGGCGTCAGAAGAACAGCCCGAGCTGGGCGGTGAAGCCGAAGCCGAGGTCGAGATCCTCGATCGTCTCGAGCGGGTAGGCCCAGGAGACGGTGGCGAAGAACGGGGCGACGCGGACCTCCGCGCCCACCGAAACCGGGATCAACAGGAAGCCGGAGAGGGTGGAGGAGGCGAGGTTGTTCGCGTTCGGATCGAAGCCGATGTTGCGAACGCCCCGCTGTCCACCGATCGACCCGAAGAGCGAGACCCAGTCGTTGAAGTCGTAGTCGAGCTGGAGCGTGATCGACGGGAGGAAGAAGACCTTGCTCTCGGTGCGTGAGAGCGCGTAGTGGGGCTCGATCGTGGATCCGTCGCAGTTCGTGCAGACGTACACCGCCTGCGAGATCCCGGCGAGCTCGAGCTCGGTGATCACGGAGAGCGTGAGCCCGCTCTTGCCCAGCGGGATGTTCGCCCGGACGCCGGGGCCGCCCTGCAGCACGCCGACACCTTGGTCGCCCGGGATCTCGAGGACCCCGGCCGCGGTCGGCCTCGACCACGCGAGGCTCGCGTAGCGCAGCTGAGCGCCGAGCTCCAGGTATCGGATCGGCGCGCCGTAGAAGCTGGCGCCGAGCTGGACCTCCGGGACGTACAGCCCGGGCGCGCCGCGACGGGGAGAGTCGAGCTCGCTGGTGCCTCCGAGGCGCCACAACGGGTTGCCTTCGGCGCCGAATCGAACCTGGCGCGCGTGGAGCGGACTGCCCAGCCTCGACGGGAGCGACGCCGCAGGCACGAGCGCGCTCCTCCGGATCGGCGTCGCGGGCGCGCAGGCGAGCGCGCCGAAGAGGAGGAGGAGGACCAGGAGCCGCCGCATGGCCCTCCGCTGAGCAACGACCGTACCGACCCGGCGGACTGAATCGGCTGCAAGCTGTGTTGCAAGATGACCACGCAACCGCGACTCCGGGATCCGGGTGCCGGTCCAGCGCCTCGATCACCGGCGAGCCATCAGGCAAGCTGACCCCCTATAGCCCCGGCGAGGATTCAGGTTTCAGAGACGAGTTTCAGGCGATTGGCTTGCGATCGCTCATCGGAGGCGGAGGTCCACAGCTCGACGACCCGAACTTCACCTCCGACCCCGGCCACGGTAGAGACTGACCGACCCTCGACGCTCACCGGCGGCGCCACCAGGACTTGATCCCATGGTTTCGTGGCGAAGCAATACCGTTCTTGGACTCCGAGACGATCGTTCTTGCTCCCGCCGTCCCCTCTCGAGTGGCTCCCAGAAAATCATCTCGCGTACTTCGTCTTGGACGTCGTCGATGGGGTAGAGCTGAGCGCGATCGAGATCTCGATCCAGTCCAAGGACCCGCGAGGCGAGCGACCGTACTCGCCTCGAATGATGATCGCGCTGCTTCTGTACGCCTACTGCACCGGCATCTATTCGTCGCGGAGGATCGCGCGGGCGACCTACGAAGACATTCCATTCCGGGTGCTGGCTGGAGAAAGTCATCCCCACTTCACGACGATCAACGAGTTTCGGCTCGTCCACCTGGAGGCACTGAAAGCGCTCTTCCTCGAAGTCCTGAAGCTTTGCCAGAAAGCAGGTTTGGTGCGCTCGGACACGTCGCACTCGATGGCTCGAAGGTGCAGGCGAACGCGAGCAAGCACAAGGCGATGACCTACGAGCGGACGGCCGAGGAGGAGAAGCGGCTGTCTCTCGAGATCGAAGAACTGCTGGAGCGAGCGCGCACGATCGACCAAGAGGAAGACGAGCGGCTGGGCGTTGAAGAGACTGAAGAGGACATCCCAGCGGAGCTCGCTCGCCGTGAATCCCGCCTTGCCCGCATTCGAGAAGCGAAGGCTGCGCTGGAACAGGATGCCGCCAGGGCTCGCGCGGAGAAATTGCGCAGGCAAGCCGAAGAGCAGCAGAGCAAAGCGGATGATGCTCTTGTGGATCGGGTGGAGCAGAAGCGAGCGAGAACTCGAGCCGAGAAGGCAAGAGCGCAGGCTGACCAGCTCGAACCAGGATCATGTTGAAGGATGGAGCGTACCTCCAGGCCTACAATGCCCAAGTTGTCGTAGATGAGCACGCTCAGGTGATTGTCGCCGAAGGGGTCAGCAACCAGGCACCTGATCAGCAACACCTCAGCCCGATGCTCCGTGATGTGTTCGGCAACTGCGGCGATGCTCCGCGGAAGATGACGGCAGACAACGGCTATCTGAGCGCGACCAACATCGAATTCTGCGACAACAATCAGATCGATGCCCACATCGCTGTTGGACCCGAACAGAACCAAGACGCGGTCGACTCCGTCCTCATCAGCTTCGGAGCCCACACCTGCCTCGCTCGCTCGCAAGCGAATGCGAGACAAGTTGCAAACGCGCGACGGCAAGGCGGTCTACCCCCGCAGGAAGAGTATCGTCGAACCGGCGCTCGGACAGATCAAAGGGGCACGAGGATTCCGCCGGTTCTCGCTACGCTCCTTCTTCAAGGTACGAGCCGAGTGGACGCTCGTCTGCCTCACCCACAACCTGCTCAAGCTCTACCGATCGAAGCTCGCGACCGTCGCGAGCGTCTGACTCAAGGCAGCCATCTTCAGATCGGGACCCGGACCGGGATCGGGACCCGGACCGGGACCGGGACCGGGACCCGGACCGGGGTCGCGTGAGCGCTTACGCGCTACACGCTCCTAGCGCGGGGACGGGCTGGGGCGACCAACATGGAGGCATCCGGCCTGGATCAAAGCGCAGTTAAAGTTGCTCAACGGGACGGTCGCACGTCACCCGTCGGCGTGGAGGAGGGCCTCGACCTCCAAGAGTCGTGGGCTCTTGCGGCCGAGCGACGCCTCGAAGATCCGGGCGGCTTCCTCCCAGGCGAGCCTCGCCGCGCCGCGCTTGCCCCGGGCGCGGAGCAGGTTTCCTTGCACCAGCAGGGCCTCCGCCACGTCGGGATGATCCTTCGGCAGGGACGCGCGCAACAGCGCCACCGCCCGGGAGGCCGCTCCCGGGTCGCCCTCGAGCGTGGCGCGGGCCATCGCCACGCGTCCCTTCCAGCTGTCGCCGGCGGCGATCGCGGCGGCGGCCTCCAGCTCGTGCTCGGCTTCGCGGCGGCGGCCGGCACCGGCCAGTGCGCGCACCAGGATCAGGCGCTTGGGGAGGAAGGTGGGGTGCCCGGGCGGCGCGCCCGCGGAGGCGCGCAGCGCGATCGCCCGCTCGATGCGCCGCCCGCACTCGATGAAGTCGCCGCGATCGCACGCCACCTCCGCCAGTACCGTCAGCGGCAGCGCCAGGATCGGGTGCAGGCGTCCGTAGGTGTCGTCGAGGATCGCCTGCGCGCGCGCCGCGTGATCCTCGGCCGAGCCCAGCTCACCCGAGGCGAGCAGGACCTCGGCCAGCCGGTCGTGCTCGAGGCCGGCCTCGAGCGACTGCGGCCCGAACGCGCGCTCCCACTCCGACAGCGCACCGCGGTGGCGCTCGACAGCCTCCGGATAGCGACCGAGGGCGGCCAGGATGAGCCCGACGGCGCTGTCGAGCTTGGCGGACAGCTCGGGGTGGCCCGACAGCCGAGCGATGGCGGCCCGCGCCGCTTCCTCCTGCGCGAGCGCCGCCTCCTCTCGATCGCCCACGGCGCCCACGAGAAGGACCAGATCGATCCAGGCCTCGGCGCTCACGCGATCGTGATGGCCCTGGGCGGCGTGCTCGATTGCCGACCGCAGGCTGGCCTGCGCCTCCTCGAAGCGCCCGACCTGCGCCTGACCGCGACCGACCGCGAGCTCCGCCTCGGCGAGCAGCGGTGTGTGCCCGAGCGTCTCGGCGCTCTTCAGGGCGCGCACGTTCTTCTCCATCGCCGCGGGCAGCCGGCCGGTAGCGGCGACGGCCCGCGCTTCGGCGAGGGACTCGCGCACGCCCTCGACGGCGGCCCGGATCCGGCGCGGCGGCTCGAGGGGAGTGAGGAGCGCCTCGACGTCGGCGCACGCGTCCAGCGGCGCGAGCGTGCGGGCCGACTCGACGGCACGGTCGACCGCAGAGCCGTCGGCGCGCGTGAGCTCGGCGATCAACGCCTTGGCCTCGGCGCGCGCTCGATCGAGGCAGAGCATGCGCTCGGTGAGCACCCGGTCCGATTGCTCGCCGCGGATGCGCGTGGCCTCGCACGTCTCGGTGAAGTCGGAGGCCCAGCGTGCGAGCCAGCGGTCGAGCGCTCGATTCACCGCGGCGGCGCTCTCCTGGGCCCACGGGCGCTCGGTCGCGAGAAACGCAGACTGCAAGCTGTCCTGCACGGCGGGGTTCCAGATCTCCGCCACCTTGGTGGCTCCGCCCTTGCAGAGGAGGGCCTCGCGGCGATGGACGTCGTAGACGCGCGCGGCGGGGATCGCCGCCAGGAGCGCGAAGAGCCCCAGGTAGGCGAAGCGCCGGTTCCTTCGATTGCGGGGCTCGACGGCGATCTGCTCGAGGAGCGCCTTCATCGACGGGAACCTTCGGGCAGGCTCGGATGCGAGCGCCCGATCGAGCGCACCGGTGAGCCACCGGGGGACGGCGATTGCTTGCGGCGGCGGACGGCGCGCTCCGTTGCGGACCGCCCGCGCCAGCTCGTCCGAGGTCGCCCACGCGAACGGGTGCACGCCGTACAGCGCCTCGTAGAGCGCGACGGCGAAGCCGAACTGGTCGGCGGCGCTCCCGACCCGACCGGCGTGCTGCTCGGGCGCCATGTACCGCGGCGTGCCGGTGACCTCCACGCTCGCGTGCGCCTCGTGATCCATCTGGGCCAGCCCGAAGTCGGTGACCGAGACCCGCCCGTCGTCGCCGATCAGGACGTTGGCCGGCTTGAAGTCGCGATGGATGAGCCCGGCCGCGTGGGCCGCCTCCAGCCCGCGACCCGCCGCGAGGAAGATGCGGAGCACCTCGCGCCACGGCTTCGGCTCGGACCCCCACTCGGCGAGGTTCGTCCCCTCGACGAACTCCATCGCGATCGAGAGCCGTTCGCCCTCCGCGTGCACGTCGTACACCTGCGTGACGTTGGGATGGGAGAGGCGCGCCATCGCCCGCGCCTCCCGGAGAAAGCGCTCGCGCCAGGCCGCGTCCGACGCGCGATCCGAGCGGAGCACCTTGAGCGCGACCTTGCGATCGAGCTCCGGGTCGAACGCCGCATAGACGACACCGAAGGCGCCGGCGCCGACGCGCCGAAGGACGACGTATCGACCGATGCGGGAACCCGGTCCCAGCGCGGGCATCGGTTCGACGGCGTCGGAGTCGCTCGCGAACACGAGCGCCATCTCCTCGATCAGACCGCGGCACGCCGGACAGGACGACACGTGCTGCTCGGCGGCCTGGTGCGCGCTTTCGGGGAGACGCCGCTGCAGGTAGGCGACCAGGGCGTTCTCGTCGAGGCAGGCCATCCGCGCGGTTGAAGTTAGGCGACCCTGGTGCCACAAGACAACGAATGGGCTCGCCCCTGTACGCGACCGGGAAGGAAGCATGGCCCGACGTCGAGCTCGCCGCCGAGGCATTCGAGGCGCACGTCGCGCGCCTGGCCGCCCCGCCCGCGGACGACTTCGCCGCGGATCTCTTCCTCGCCTGCGCCTGCGCCCAGGGCTCGAAGCCCGCGATCGATCACTTCGAGCGCCGTTACCTCCCGGAGCTCGACCGCGGCTTCGCGAAGATCGACGCCACCCGCGAGGAGCGCGCCGAGGCCCGACAGCAGCTGCTCGAGCGCCTGTTCGTGAAGAAGAAGATCGCGGACTACGCCGCCACCGGCCCCCTCGCGCTCTGGCTCCGCGTCTGTGCCCTCAGGACCCTGCAGAACGTGGTCACCCGCAAGCCCAGGGAGACCTCGATCGAGAGCGAGCTCCTCGACGCACTGCCCACGGAGACCGTCGACCCCGAGCTCGCCCACCTTCAGTCGCTGTACCGCACCGCGTTCCGTGAGGCGTTCGCCGCCGGTCTGGCCTCGCTCTCGACCGACGATCGCGCCCTGCTCCACCAGCGCTTCATCGGCGGCCTGACGCAGGGTCAGCTTGCCGACGCCTACGACGTCCACGTGAACACGATCGCGCGCTGGCTCGAGCGCGCGCGAACCAACATCGAGCAGGCGATCTATCGGAACCTCGAGGACACGCTCAAGGTGAAGGGCGACGAGCTGAAGAGCATCCTTCGTCTGGTGCGGAGCCAGCTCGACATCTCGTGGAGCGGCTGACCACCCCGCCCGCCATGACGCCAACGATGCGCGTCGACGCGTCGACCTCGGTCGCTGCTCCTACCGGGCTCAGGAGCTCGGCGGGTTAGGCCAAGGATTCCTCGGCCTCTTGAGGGCTCGGTCTGGCGGTCGGACCACCAGGCAGTCCAACCATCCGGCGATGGTGCCGTCCTCGTGGAAGCGGAAGTTGTCGCGCTCTGGATCCACCCAGACACGCCAGCCGTCCGGATAGAGCACGCTGCCGCCGTCGAGGATCGCGCCGTGGCTCCGGCGTGCGAGGATGCGACGTGCCCGAGCGATCACGCCGCAGACTGCATCGCTCGCGCGTTCGAGCTTCTCGATCTCCAGCAGCTCGACCTGCATGAGCGCGTCCACGAACGGCGTCCGGAGCAGGCCCTCTCCCTCGTGCCGCACCGGGACCACCAGCTCTCCGAGCTCGCTTCGGAGCCGCTTGGTGCCGAGCTCGATCTCTCGCGCGACGCGCTCCACGTCCTTGGGCTCGAGCTCGAAGCAGTCCGGCGGCCGCCCGATCACCGACTTGATCTGCTTGAACACCCAGCCGTCGAGCCGCCAGGCCTCCGAGAAGCTGCCCTCTCCGAGGCGCTGCCCCTTCATCGCCAGCGCCCGCAGCTCCCGCGGGGACATGTGCCACTGTTCGACCCGATGGCGGATGAGTCCGGCCGCGCCGATCGACGCGCTCGTGCGCACGTCACCGCGGCCCACGACCGCCCTCCAGTCGCCCTCGCTCGACGGCCGTTCGATCGCGGTCTCACCGGGGAACGGCCTCCGAGGTACCTCCGGCACCTCGAGGGCGGCGCGCCCGAGCGTGCGGGCAGGCGGGACGAGGAGTGAGCGGTCCGACACGCGCGATCGGAGCGTAGCGCACGATCACCGCGGCTCGCGAGCGGGCGCCCTCCGGGGTGGGCGCCGCCTCCCAAACCAAGAGGACAGGGAGAGTCTCCGGCCGGGCTCCGGAGCGACCGCCCCCTCCCGGAGGCTTCCCCGCTCGAAGGTCATCCGCCGCCCGAGAGGTAGCGACATCGCCCAGCCAGAATGGTGCACGGGTTCGGGGTCTCTTCGGCCGGTCGTCCGCCGAAGGGATCATCGCAAGAGAACTTGCGCGTCCAGCGATGGGTGCGCTCGGCGTCGTACTCGAAGCAGGCCGTCAACTCACCGACGTTGGCCGTGCAGGCGTCGGCGTTTCGGTAGAAGTCGATGCATCCCGAGGGCGGTGTCAGACCGTCGAGGAGCTCGTCGGCTGAAAAGCGTTGGCACTCGTCGTAGATCTCCTGGCAGCTTCCACCGCCGCCTCTGATGATCGAACCCATGAGCTCGAAGTTGGTATAGAGGGCGCAGAGCTCCGCGTCGCTGAAGGTCTGTCCGGAGAAGGTCCGGTTGGCCTGGCAAAACGCGTCCGCCTCTTCATCGGTGAGGGCCACCACCGGGCGTTCCCGATCCAGGCCGTGATCGATCCCGCTCGAGCAGGAGGCGACGACAAGACCGGCGAGCGCAACAAACCGCGGCACGGTACCGGCTGTACCATGGTTATGCGTTTGGCCGCGTGGGTTCAGGAAGGGCGGCGTCAAGGTGCCGAACGACGAGCGCAAGAACCCAGACCTCAAGGGCGACGATCGAGACGACGCGATCGAGGACGGGATGGATCAGGCGATCAAGACCAAGCGGGACTACGACATCCGCCAGCAGCGCCAGCGGGAGAAGGGCTTCTGGGACAAGCTGAGGGACTGGTTCAGCCCCGCGCCGATCGAAGACCGTGATCTGATGGCCTGACACCCAGGCCCTCCGATTCCCCTTCGGAAGGCCAAGCAAAGGAGGGAGCGGCTGACCGGCCGGCGCCTCAGACCCGTTCGCCGCGGAAGCGCTCGAGCGCGCGCTGGTCCCTCCGATCCATCAGCCGGCGATAGCGCCAGAAGAGAAACGCCGGGAGCGGCGCAGCGAGCGCGATCGACGAGAGCTCCGCGAAGTGACGGCGTCCGTCGGGCGAGACGACGCCGAGCTCCGGGATCCGATCGAAGGTGTCGGCGAGCTCGGGGACCAGCGCCTTCGCGATGAGAACGCCCGCGGGGATCAGCAGCAGAGCGATGGGAAAGCTCAGGATCGCGTGGAGATAGCGGACGTTGGTCCGGAGCGAGGTCGTCCGCGCCACGTAGAGCGAGCACGACAGCCAGATGATGGCGAGGGCGAGCGCCAGAAGGATGGGCCCGCCTGCGGAGATTCCATTCATTCCGCCGGTGCGTCTACCTCCCTCCCTTCCCTACCGCAAAATTTCGGCCGACGGCCCGCGTGCTACCCTCGGGCGGGGGTGACGGCGAAGCCGGTACAGCTGGGGCCATTCCGGCTCCTGTCCCTGATCGGCCGCGGCGGCATGGCGGAGGTCTGGCGGGCCGAGCACGCGACGCGGAAGGTCCCGGTGGCGGTCAAGGTGGTGACCGCCTCGCACGCGCGTGAACCCCGCTACCGGGCTGCCTTTCGCAACGAGGTCCAGGCGGTCGCGCGGCTGCATCACCCCGGCATCGTGCTGGTGCTCGATCACGGCGTGGTGACCCCCGAGGCCGAGGCGCTCTCGGAGGGCGCCGTGGCCGCCGGCAGCCCCTACTTCGCGATGGAGCTGGCCAGCTGGGGCGCGCTCGATCGCGTGCGGACGCCGCTCGCGTTCGCGGACCTCCACCGGATCCTGGGCGCGCTGCTCGACGCACTCGCACACGCGCACGCCCGCGGGGTCATCCATCGCGACCTCAAGCCCAGCAACGTTCTCCTGGCCGCGCCCACCGACGCCCGGCCCGGCCTCAAGCTGACCGACTTCGGGATCGCCCACGCGCTCGAGGCCGATCAGGTCGGCGCCGACAGCGCCAGCAGCGGTACGCCTCACTTCATGGCGCCGGAGCAGTTCATGGGGGAGTGGCGGGACTACGGGCCCTGGACGGACCTGTACGCCGTCGGCTGCCTCGCACACGTCCTCGCCTCCGGCAAGCTGCCTTTCATGGGAGAGACCGCGGTCCAGCTCGCCTACTCGCATCTCAACCTGCAACCTCCCGAGCTCGAGCTGGATCCATCGGTGCCCGACGCGTTCACCGGCTGGGTGCGCCGGCTCATGCAGAAGACCCCGGCCGATCGCTTCCAGCGTGCCGCCGACGCGGCCTGGGCGCTGACGCAGATGGCGAAGCGACCGCACCCGCCGCCCGTGACGAGAGGATGGGAGCCCGAAGACGAGCCCGACGATCCGTTCGTCCAGGCGGGCAGCGGCGGCAGCGTCCACATCGTGCGCTTCGAAGAGCTCCCGCTCGAGCCCGCGCCCGGTCGCCCCACCGAGATGCACGCGCTCGCGCACGAGGCGCCCACGCTGATCGCGCTCGAGCGGACCGAAGAGACGCCCGTGGTCCTCACCCCCGATCAGCTCCACACCGAAGCGGTCGACACAGGAGATCTGGCGACGCTGGTCCACTCGACGCGCATCGGCGCGACGCTCCCCTGGTTCTCCGAGGATCCCGGGAACCTCCCCCGGCCCGAAGGTCCGCCCCGGCGCTCGATCAGCAAGGTCCCGTCACCCCGCCCTCTCCCGCCGCTCCCCGACCGCTGGCGCCGCCCGGACGACGCCGAGCCGCCGATGCAGCTGGTCGGAGCCGGCCTCGGCCTGTACGGCCTTCGCTCGATCCCGATGGTCGATCGCGACGAAGCGCGCGACGAGATCTGGCGCGCGCTCCGCGACGTACGCGAGACGAAGAGCCCACGCGCGATCCTGATCGGGGGTGCAGCCGGTGTCGGAAAGAGCCGGCTCGTCGAGTGGATGACCGAGCGCGCCGACGAGGTCGGCGGCGCGATCGTGCTCAAGGCCATCCACAGCCCGATCCCAGGCCTGAGCGATGGCCTCGCCCGCATGGTGGCGCGCCACCTGCGGGTCGTCGACCTCACGCGCGCCCAGGCGCTGGCACGGATCGAGTCGCTGCTCACGGCGGCGGGGATCGAGGACGACTACGAGGGCCAGGCCCTGGCGGAGCTCATCCAGCCCGCGGTCGGCGCGGAGCGGACCGTGCAGTTCGGCAGCGCCACCGAGCGCCACGTGCTGGTGACGCGATTGATCGAACGGGTCGCTCGCGAGCGGCCGGTGATCGTCTGGCTCGACGACGTCCAGTGGTCGAGCGACTCGATCGCGTTCGCGCGGCGACTGCTCCGCACCTCGAGCGCACCGATCCTGCTCCTGCTGACGCTGCGCGACGAGGCGGTCGAGGATCGACCGCTCGAGCGCCACGCCCTCGAGGATCTGCTCGGCGAGGTCGGGGCACGCGCGCTGCATCTGCCGGCCCTCACCTGGGCCGATCAGAAGCGGCTCGTGAATGAGCTGCTGGTCCTCGATGACGCGCTGGCCAGCGAGGTCGCCGACCGCACCGACGGCAATCCGCTCTTCGCGGTGCAGCTGGTCGGCGACTGGGTTCAGCGCGGCGTGCTGGAGGCGACCGAGAGCGGCTTCGTGCTCCCGCGCTCGGAGCGCGCCGAGCTCCCGGACGACATCCACCAGGTCTGGCGCCGGCGGATCCAGCGCCTGCTGGCGACGCGGCCCGAGAGCGTAGAGATCGCGCTGGAGCTGGCCGCGATCCTGGGCGTCGACACGGACGACGTGGAGTGGACCTTCACCTGCGACGAGGCCGCCATCGAACGGCCTCGCGACCTCCTCGAGGTCTTGATCGCGAACCGCCTGGCGATCCCGACCGACGGCGGCTGGACCTTCGCCCACGGCATGCTGCGCGAGAGCCTGGTCCGCTCCGCCCGGGAGAAGGGCCGCTACCAGGAGCACCAGCGGACGTGCGCGCGCATGCTGCAGCGGCGCTACGGGCTGGACATCCGCGGGATTCCCGACCGGCTCGGCAACCACCTGGTGGAGGCCGGCGATCTCGAGGACGCGCTCGAGCCGCTCCTCTTGGGTGCGCTGGAGCGCCTGGAGACGAGCCAGTACCAGGAGGCTCAGGCGGTGGTCGAGCGGCGCCAGCAAGTTCTCTTGCGCTTGGGCGCGGGGGAGCAGGACGAGCGCTGCGGCGAGAACTGGGTGCTGCTCGCCCGCGTCGCCACCATGCAGGGCCGCTTCGAGGAGGCCCTGACCTGGGCCGAGAAGGCGGAGCGCCAGGCGCGCCGGTGGGGCTGGCGCTCGGTGCTCCCCGAAGCGCTGGAGGTCATGGGCACGATCGCGCACGAGCGCGGCGATCAGAGCTCGGCCACGGACGCCTTCCTCAAGGCCCGCGAGCTCTACGAGTGGAACGAGGACATGATGGGCGTCGCCGACTGCCTGTTCGGCTTGGGCGAGTCCGTCTACAAGCTCGGCCATCACGACGAGTCGGAGAGCTATCACCTGGCCGGCCTCGCGCTGGCCGAGGCCGACGGCAACGTCCGGAGCATGGCCAAGCACCTGCTCGGGCTCGGGTTCGTCCAGCTCTGGCGCGGAGACCTCGAGGGCGCGGTGGCGTCGTTCCGCCGCCAGCTCGGGCTGCTCGAAGGGATCGGAAACCGCTTCCGCATCGCGCAGTGCATGAGCGCGCTCGGTGAGGTCGCACGGCAGTCCGGGGATCTGGCGCTGGCGGAGCGACACTATCGGCGAGCGCTCACGATCGACGAGGCGATCGGATCGAACCGTGAGTGGATCGATCGCCTCAACGTCGCGCTGGTCTTGCTGGCGCGCGGCGAGTATCGCGAGGCTCGGGAGATGATCGAGGAAGTGCGCCATCGGCTCGGTGACGGAGCTGAGCCCGCGCAGCGTGTCCTGGTACACACCGAGCTCCTTCCGTGTCTGGCGGAGAACGGGGAGTGGCATGCGTGGGATCGACACTTCGACGAGGCCACCGGCCTGCTCCGCGAGACACGCTTGAAGGACGGCGACGTCGCCTGGTTGCTGGTCCTCGCAGGACAGCGGGCGATGGCGGCCAATGACCCGGTGCGCGCCCGCCACTGCTACGAGCTCGGCATACAGCAGTGGCGCGCGCTCGGCCGCCCCGACCGCGCCGACGAGGTCGAGTCGGCGATCGGTCGGTTGCGCTCGGGCAGCGTCTGACTCGGGAAAGATCGGATCTAGGCGTACATTGACGAGCGATCCGGAAGCCGCGATCGTGCCCTCGCCGGTGGTCAAGTTCTCCATTACCCACGTTCTGCTGATCGACGATCGAACCGAAGGGCAGCAACGGATCGCCGAGCTGTTGCGTTCGGCCGACGGGATGGCGATCGACGCGCTCTTCGCCGGATCGCTGGGCGAGGCCGCGGATCGGGTGCGGCACCGCCGCGTCGACGTGGTCCTGCTCGACTCGACCCTTCCGGAGGGATCGGGACAGGCGCTCATCGTGCAAGCCTGCTTGCAGCTGCGGGACCTTCCGATCGTGGTGCTGAGCGACGACGAGGACGAGGACGACGCGTCGCGGGCGCTGGCCGCCGGCGCGCAGGATTACCTGCCGATGCGCGCCGCCACGCCGGCCCTCCTCTCCCGGGCCCTCCGTTACGCGATCGAGCGGCACGCGATGCTGCGCCACCTGGAGCGCCTCTCGCTCACCGATGAGCTGACGGGCCTCTACAACCGGCGTGGTCTCTTCATGCTCGGCCAGCAGCAGCTCGAGTCGGCACGGCGGGCCGGGCTCCCGCTCCTGCTGATCTACGCCGACGTCGACGGTCTCAAGCACGTCAACGACACCCGCGGGCACGCGGCCGGCGACCGGTTGCTGAGTGACACGGCCAAGATCCTCAACGCCACGTTTCGCGCCGCGGACATCATGGCGCGCATCGGAGGCGACGAGTTCGCGATCCTGGCCCAGCTGCGGGAGAAGGACGCGCACCGGCCGGAGGAGCGTCTGCTCGAGCGAATCCTCGCCCACAACGAGGCGAATCCGAGCCTGGCGCCGATCCGGCTCAGCCTGGGGACCGAGGTCGTGGAGCCGCAGCTGCGCCGGCCCCTGGGCGAGCTCCTCTCCCTGGCCGACCAGCGGATGTACGCGCGGCGAGAGGCGCGGCGTCGGCGTCGGGACGACCCCTATGATGTTTCAGGGGGGCCGGACTCTGCTCCCATACTGGATGGGCTGATCGGCCGGGCCCTCTAGGAGACCTACACCGTCGCTGATGCGGATTGACCCTCCTGAAATATACGCGTAGCTCCGGGGGACGCTTACACACCTGCGACTCTGGAGGGACCTAATGAGGATCCAATCTCGCTTCCTGCGCTTGCTCGGATTGACTGCTTTTCTCACCACGACCGCCTGTAGCGGCGGTGGCGACGACACTACGGACGACGTCACACCGCCCAACACGGTCAAGATCGACAGCTTCACCGCCAGCATGAACAGCGTCGCGTCCGGCGCGACCGTCGTGCTCAGCTACAAGGTCACGAACGGCACCAGCCTCTCGATCTCCGCGAATCCCGGTGGCTCGTTGCTCTCCGAGTCCACCACGTTCGAGGGGACCGTCACGACGGCCGCCATCACCGAAAGTACGGTCTTCACCCTCACCGCTCAGGGCACCGGTGGTCCCAAGATGGCCACGGTCACCGTGATGATCGACGCCAACGCCGTCGCCGTCCTGAGCTTCACGGCCACGCCGAACCCGTCTCCGGTGAACGGCGACGTGAATCTCGCCTGGACCACCTCCGGTGCGACCCAGGTTCGCGTGCTGGAGGGGACGACGGAGCTCCTCAACACGACCACCGACGTCGCCTCCGGCACGTTCAAGGTCACGGTCGACCGGATGAGCCACACCTACGTCCTCGAGGCCAGCAATGCGACCGGGATGGATACGGATATGGTTACGGTCACGGTGATCACGCCCGGAAAGATCAACGCCTTCACGGCCACCCCGAACGTCTTCAGCGGCCCCAGCGGCAGCATCCAGATCCACTGGGAGGCCGAGGGCGAGACCTTCGGACTGACGGCCAACGGGGCCGCGGTCGGTGCGTTCCCGAACACGGGTACCGGAACCATCACGGTCACCGTCACCGAAACAACCCTCTTCGAGCTCACGGCCACCGGCGCCGGTACGACCGACACCCGCCGGGTCGCGGTCGCCGCGGCTGTGACCGAGGGGGAGCCGAACAACGACATCGCCACGGCCACGCCAATCACCGGCGGCGCCACCGGCTCGATCTCCCCGGCGGACGACATCGACTTCTACAGCTTCACCGTGGGCGCGGGGGGCAACGTCTTCGCCGAGACCTCCGACGGCATGGGCGGCTGTGCGCTCGACACCGTGATCCGTCTGTATGACTCGACGGGTACGGAGCTGGGCTCCGCGGATCAGAACGGCGTGGGCGACTGCTCCCAGATGGATCCGCGCTTCGAGACCTTCGCCGCCGATCTGCCGGCCGGCACCTACTACATCTCGGTCGAGTCCTACCTGATGGCCGACGAAGGCGATTACTCGCTGGTCGTGCTCGTCGGACAGCCCGGATGCGGCAACGAGATCATCGAGCCCTCGCGCAGTGAGAGCTGCGATGACGGCAACACCACCGCCGGCGACGGCTGCGCGGCCGATTGCACCCTCGAGGTCGCCGGCACCATCACCGGCACCGGGGGCACGATCCAGATCCCGATCAACGGCGATCAGAACGCGATCCCGACGCTGGTCCGTGTGGTGCTCTCCATGGACGGTCAGTCCATCACCGCCACCACCTCGGACGGCGCCGGGAGCTGCGCGATCCCGACCGTCATCGGGCTCTTCCGAGAGGACACCCTCGAGACCCTCGTCGTCTCCCGAGGCAACGGCGGCTGTGCCTACCTGGATCCGCTCGCGAACCCGGCGCACCTCGCCGCCTCGAACCTGCCTGCGGGCAACTACCTCCTGGGCGTCATCGCCGAGAACGAGGGCGAAATGGGACAGACCACGGTCGACGTCACCATCGGCAACCCGGCGTGCGGCAACCGGCTCATCGAGACGCTCGCCAACGAGCAGTGCGATGACGGCAACACCACGGGCGGGGATGGCTGCTCGGAGACCTGCCAGGTCCAGCCGCTCGGTACAGTGACCGGGCTCGGCCAGACGATGAGCTTCCAGGGCGCCATCGATCCCGCGAGTCAGAGCGACTACTACCAGGTCGTCATGGACGGCCCCGGATACATCCGGGCCGAGACCGGCTCGCCGACGGTCGGGACCTGCGCGATGGGCGTCGACACCGTCGTCGGCCTGTACGACTCGACGTTCATGCTCCTCGGTGAGAACGACGATATCGAGTTCGGAAACACGTGCTCTCTGATCGACCCGCGCGTGCGGGCGTTCGCGGCGGTGCCGGCCGGCACCTACTACGTCGCGGTCCACTCCTACGCGATGCGCACCGTGATTTCGGACTACCAGCTGGAGATCCGAACCATCGCGCAAGGATGCGGCAACGAGAATCCTCGAGGCCGGCGAGCAGTGCGATGACGGCGGCACCGCCAACGGCGACGGCTGCAGCAACACCTGCCAGTTCGAGGGCAACATCCACGTGGAGACGGAGCCCAACAACACCGCCGCCACCGCCAATCCGAGCGGCGCTGCGCTCAACATGACGACGACGATCAACGGTGACATCGATCCGGTCGCCGATCAGGACTGGTTCGCGCTGACGGTGCCGCAGGGCGCGACCGTCGTCGCGGCGACCTACCCGACGTTCGGGGACCCGACCTCCTGCGATCAGGTCCACGACACGCGGATCTGGCTGGTGGACTCCACGGGGACGGAGCTGGCGTTCAACGATGACGACGAGGCCCGCGACGGATTCTGCTCGACGATCGACGGGGCGGGGGCCGACACGGGCGCTGCCAACCTGGCGGCGGGCACGTACTATATCCGGGTCCAGGACTACGACGACACGGGGACGTTCCAGAGCTACTTCCTGGACATCCACCTCCAGTAGCGGTCACCGGAGCTGACGAAGGATCATCACGACGGTCACGAGACCCACGATCCCGATCAGCACCAGCAACAGACCCGGCGGCTCCCCGTCCGAGGGGACCGCCGGGGCCTCCAGCACCACATCGCCGACCGACACCAGCGTCTTGCAGGCGGCTGGCACCACGTGGATGGCGTAGACGTCCTGATCCAGAGGGAGCGCCTTCCGGACGATCTGGACCTTTCTCGTCGCCGCCGGGCCGATGATGGTCGGGACCTCGGCGCGGAACGCCAGACCGCCGTCGGCAAACTCTCGATACTTCGAGGTCGGCAGCGTGAGCGGGCGCGTCTCCGAGACCGCCTGGAGCGATGCGCCCAGGAAGACCGCGAGATCGATCGCGCTGACCGCTGCGGTGCTCGTCGAGCGGAGCTCCACTTCGATGACCGCGTCGCGCCGGAACGGCTTTCCCTGGAACATGCGCGTTCGATACGTCGCGGACGAAGAGATCACCTCGAGCTCGTCCGCACAGACCCGGGTGCGCGCTTGAGCGCCGAGGAGGCTCAGGAGGATCGCGGCCCCGACACGCATGGGATCAGCGGCCCAACCGGAGTCGGGGCAACCGCTCCTTGAGACGTCGCACCCGCTCGGCACCCATCGAGCGATCGCCGCGGACGTCGAGCCGGAGCTCGAGATGCTCGATCGCAGGGGCCCGCCGCTCGAGCTCCGCGAGCGCGCTCAGGTTGGGCCTCACGATCTCGAGCGTGGTGACGGTCTCGGGGATCCGCTCCGCGATCGAGTGGAAGACCTCCGCGGTCGACCGGACCAACCGAAGGACGGTGAGCTTCGGCGGCGGGGACTCCAGGACGGCGCTCAACCCGGCGATCTCATCGGGGGTCCGCACATCGAGATCGAGCAGCTCGAGAATCGGGGAGGTCGAGCCCCAACCGGAGCCCGCCGGCTCCAATCCCCGGATGTCGCGCCGGCCGCAGGCGCAGGCGCCTCAGGCGCGGCCAGGCGAGATCGAGATCCCGCACCGCAGGCCCGTCGAGATCGAGCGCGCGGAGGTTCGGCAAGCGCGGGGCCAGCTGGGAGGCGCCCGAGAAGCGACGCCACACGCCCGAGAGACGGAGCGTGCGCAGGCTGGGCCACTCGTCGATCCCGTTCATCGCGTCGATGAAGCGCCGCGCATCCGAGACGATGTTGACCGAGAGGGTCTCGAGAAAGCGAAAGGCCGGGACGCGCGGCGCCGCTGCGATCAGCGGCGCGGGGGAGTCGTAGACATCGACCGAGGAGAGGAATCCGCGGCGCCAGCGCTCGGCGCCCGGGCTGGCGGCGATCCAAGCGCTGCGAAGAGGCTCGAGGCCCGCCCCGAGAAAGCTCCGATGTACGATGGCCAAGCGCTCCCGCTCGCGTCGGAGGCGCGCGCGCTCGCTGCCTCGACTGCGCTCGTAGGCGATGTCGATCGCGATGATCTCTCCCCGCGGATCGCCCTGGCTCTGGAGCCAGTCCGAGTAGACCATCCAGGCGTCGAGGTCGTCCGGCTTCTTCCAGATCGCACGCTCGAGCACCGGGTTTCGGGGATCGTCCAGACGGTGGGGCGTGTCGACGACCGGGACCACCCCCAGCCGGTCGGCGACCTCCATGTCTTTGCGGTAACGCGCCAGATCGGCCGGCGTCGATCCGGATAGCTCGCGGTACTGCCGACCGCCGGCGTCGATCAGGAGGTCGAGCAGAACCTCGCGCTCACGGGCGCCGCCCCAGCGGGCACCTGCGACCTCGTGGAGCGCCGTCCAGCCCGAGCGGGCCCGCGCGTTGGGATCGGCGCCGGCGTCCAGAAGTCGGCGGCACATCCCGGGCCGGCCGTTGCGGGTGTGGAGACAGTGGAGCGGGGTACGGCCGACCGCGTCGGCCTCGTCCGAGGAGGCGCCGAGATCGAGGAGGAGCTTCACCGCCTCCTCGTGTCCGCCCTCCACCGCGAAGTGCAGCGCACGCCGGCCGTCGGCGCTCCGCGAGTCCACCGCCACGCCGAGCTCGACCAGCGCCTTGATCTTGGCGGTACGTCCGAGGAGCGACGCGAAGTGGATCGGCGCCAGGCCCTGATCGTCGCAGACGTCGAGTCGAGCCGGATGCCCAATCTCTCCGTGTGCCAGCAGTCGGAGGGCTTGCGCCGAGTTCTCGAGGCGGCTCCTCACCGCAGCGTGCACCGCGGTCTCGCCGCCCGAGGTGGGGAGGTTCGGATCGACACCGTCCTCGAGCAGGCTGGTGATCGCCTCGAGGTCGCCATCGAACACCGCACGACGCAGCTCGCGCGCGCTCCCGTCGGTCACCGAACGCCACTGACGGCGTCCGCCCACCTCCGGGCGGCCAGCCTCCGGCGCGAACAGGACGATCGCGCTCGCGTCGATCCGCCGGACCCCATAGCCGAGCAAGTAGAGCTGATAGAGCGGCTCGAAGGGATCGTCAATCTCGTCGATGCTCTTTCCATGCATCGACTCCGGCACCGGGAGCCGATCGCTCACCGCCCCCCGGATGACGCCGCGGCGGAGCGACGCCTCCCGCCACGCTGCGGCTGCGGCCGCCACCATCGCCGCCGGCCGGAAGCGGCGCTCGGGGCGATCCTCCGGCGGCGACCAGCGCGCCAGGCGGATCGCCACCTTCGCGGCGCTGTCGGCGCCTGCGATCTCGAAGCGGGTGGGGCCGTCGCGATCGGCCGCGCGCGCGGCGCCCCGGATTCGCCAGGTCAGCGGCGTGTCCTCGACGCGGACGCCCTCGGGATCGGCTCGCCAAAGCGCGAGGCGCTCGCTGGTGGCGCGGGCCAGCATCTCGGCGCGCTCGATCCCGCCCGGATCGCACGCGAAGAGCGCGCAGGCTTCGACCGTCGGCGGGTGGTCGCCGAGGGGCCCGCCCCGTCCGCGGAACGAGCGCCGGCCCGGCGTGAGAAACCGCCGCGGAAGCACGCCCGCTTCCACGAGCCGGGTCCAGGCCTCGGAGGGCGAGCGAACCTCGTGGAGCAGCTGCCGAACGTGGGCGAGCCGAGAACGATCAGGCTCGAGGAATCGAGGCTCGAGCCGGCGGATGAGGCTCTTGGAGTTCAGCTGAGCGCTGATCTTACGGCAAGCAGGCGACGGTGTAAGTAATCTCGATCGTCGAGTTGGCCTGGGGGACAGCGCTGGCGGAGAACACCACGCTGTTCGTGCCCATGTCGTAGGTCCAGTTGACCTGCCCGCCGGCCGTGGTGGACGGGATCTGCGCGCCGTCGACGCTCACGGCGATGGTCACCGGAACCGGCTGGGAGGAGAGCGTGAACTGCCGTTTGAGCCCGAAGCTGTTGAGCCCGATGTTGGCCAGCGTCTGACCCCAGTTGGCGGCGCAGATCGACTCGACCACCCCGCCGGTGTTGTTGGCCACGCTGATGTAGTTGGGCGCATATTCCGCGCTTCCGCCCGGACCGTTGCAGACGGGATTCGTCGTTCCCACCACGGCGCTCGCCGAGAAGAGCGTGCTGTTGGCGAAGCCCTTGATGTTGCGCAGGAAGTTCTCGTAGAACGACGACGCCTGCGGGGACTGGTCGATCTCGTCGGACACGTAGATGACCGCCAGCGAGGCGTCCGGCCGCAGGAAGCCGGCGTTCCAGGTGTTGATCAGCGGATCGGAGAGCGCCAGGTACGAGGCCGCGAACCCCTGCTCGATGCCGGAGCCGCCGGTGCCGCGGTTGACGTTCTGCTGGAACACCGTGCTCGCGTTGGGCGTCGCCGGCGTGATGATGCGCGTGGTGCCGACGAATCGACCGTCCTCGCCGCCCGGATCGACGTCGGTGGTCGTGACCGCGATCTGATAGTCGATGCCCTGCGACTGCGCGAAGGCGAGGAAGGCGCCCAGGTTGCTGCCCAGGTTCGCCTGTTCCTGATCCATGGAGCACGAGTTGTCGACGACGAAGAGGACGTCGGCCAGCGGGTTCGGCAGCTGCTGGAAGCGGTCGGTCACCGTGGGGCTGATCTGGCCCTCACCCGAGAGCGGGACCGCCACCGGGTTGAGGTTGGCGGAGTGCGAGATGAACAAGACGCCGGTGTCGGGACCGATGTCGGTCGGGTGGTAGCGGAGGTTGATCACCGTGCTGCCGCCCGCGGCGACCGTCTGCGGCGTGGGGAAGGGGGTGAGCTCGAACTCGGGCGTGGTCGTGGGATCGAGGAAGACGTTGTCGATCTGCACCGGCGAGGCGCCGGTGTTGTAGACGGTGACCACGCGGTTCGGCGAGCGGCACGTCACCGGCACCACGTTGAAGTCGAGCTGGGACGGGATCACGAGCACGGTGCTCTGCTCGCTGGCGCCGGTGATCGGGACCTGCCCGTGCATCTGGGCGGGATCGTCGGAGTCGAACTCGAGCAGGGTGCTGTGCATGCCGTAGGCCGTCGGAGCGTACTCGACGTCGATGCGCTGCGTGCCTCCGGGCACGATGTTGACCGGCCCGCCGCCGCCGCCGGCGCTGATGCGGAACTCGGCATCGCCGTTGAGCGCGATGTTCGAGACGTTGCAGGGCTGCGCGCCCGAGTTGCGGATCTCGACCGGCAGCGTGGCGACGCGGCCGCGCTCGACCAGACCGAACGTGACCTGCGAGGGCGCGACCGAAAGCGAGCACGTGGTTGGCACGCCGCCGATGCCGGCGAGCGGGATGCTGAGCATGCCCTCGTCGCGATCGTCGGAGGTGACCAGCACGGTGCCCGTGTCCATGCCGGCGTCCTGCGGGCCGTAGTTGAGCCGCAGGTCGATGCTGGCGCCGGGGTCGATCGTGAACGGCGTCGCCGGCGGCGGGTCCATCGTGATCTCCGCGGTGGCGACGTTGAGCGCGATCCCGCTGACGGTCAGCGGCGCATTGCCCACGTTCTGGATCGAGAGAATGCGCGTCACCGGCGTCCCCATGATCCCGACGGTCCCGAAGTTGACCGCCGGCGGGAACGGGTTGATGTCCGGCCCGCGCGAGGTGGCGGTCAGTGCGACCAGGCCGATCGTCTCGCTGATCGGCGTGTTCGGATCATCCCAGGCGTTGGTGTCCACCTCGACGTTGCCGCTGTCGTCGCCCGGCGTGGTGCCGAGATACATGACGTCCACGCTGAGCTCTTCGGTGGGCATGAGCGCGGCGGGAAGCGAGACCGCGGGGTTCGTGGAGAACTCGGGCGTGGTGTTGCGATCGATCCCGACGCTGAACACGGTGAGCGGGACGTTGCCCACGTTGCGGACGATGAACGACTGGGTGGCGCTCTGGCCCTCCTCGAGCGTGCCGAAGTCGAGGCTGACGGGGACCAGCTCGAAGAGGGGCTTGATGCCCTCGCCGCGCAGACTGATCTGCTTGGTGCAGGTGTCGCAGTAGCTGAGGTTCAGCGTGTTCATCGCCGGACCCTCTTCGAGAGGCTGGAACCAGACCTTCACGGTGGTGGTGCCGTTCCCGGGGACGTCGCCGGTCAGCGGCTGATCCGAGGCAGGCGGGGGCACACCGCCGGCATCGGTCACTCCGAAGATCACCGCGGACTGCGCGAGCGGATCGATCCGGAAGGGCTGCGTGAACTGGGTGCGGTTGGTGAGGACGACCTCGAGCTCCTTGCGCTGATCGACGGTGACCTGGCCGAAGTCGAGCGTGTCGGTGGAGAGATCGATCTGCGGCTGCACGCCGCTGCCCTTGAGGGTGATGATCGTGCTCGGTCCGTTGGCGGCGTTGTGGACCAGGATCAGCGTCGCGCTGACGTCGCCCTCGACGGTCGGGTGGAACGTGAGCGTGAACTCGCGATCCGTTCCGCGCTCGACGACCCACGCGCCGGTCTCGGAAGGATTGTCGAACTGCGGTGTGAACGGTGCGTTGTCCGGCTGGACGCGGGACGCCTCGGTGCAGTCCGTGTCGGTGGCGCCGGCCAAGCAGACGCGCAGGGTGTCGTCGCCGATGTTACGGACGCCGACCGCGCGGAGATACGGCACGCCCAGCGGCACCGCGCCGAAGTCGATCTCGTTGATCTCGGGCTGATTCTCGAGTCCGGGATCGTAGACCACGATCTGGGCCGACAGCCTCGTCAGTGGCGGCGGACCTCCGTCGCATTCACATCCGAAGATCGAAAGGCCGGCTCCGAGAGCCGACAGCAGCCAAAGATTGCGACGCGCGAGCCCTGCGACATCCTTGTTCATCCGTACCCTACCCAACGTGCTGACTGTTTTGGGTTTCGGGTGCCCGTCCCTCGGCCGCACCCGTTCCGCGAGGGAGTCTGTGGCGGGCGTCATGGGGCGGCCTATCAGATAGCTGACGGATGAGCGAATTCCGAAGGAGCCCGGGCGCTTGCGGTCGTTTGCCGTCCGGTCGGATGGGCGATCCCCGAGGTCAGAGATCCTCCATGGCCTTCTCCGCGCTCCGCCGCGCGTCCGGCGGGAGCGCCGGGGACGCCAGCGCTGCCTCGAGGTGCCGCTTCGCCTGGGCGCGTTCGCCCACGAATTTGTGCTCCATTCCCAGCATCTGATGGGCGAGCGCGGCGGTCTCGGCGTCGGGGCTGTTGACCAGGAGCGCGAGGACGTCGAGCTGGGCCTTGCGAGCGCGATCGGCCTCGGTGCGGTTGCCGGTCTCGCGGAGCGCCAGCACCACGAACCCCGCGGCCTGCGCCGAGTGGATCGTGGGTGGCTTGAGGCCGGCGACCCGGCGCAGCTCGAAGATCGCCTGCTGTGGCTTGCCCTGCCGGAGCAGGATCAGCGCCAGCGAGACGCGCGCCGCCATGCTCCACGGCGCGGCCTTGGCCTTGGCCGCCTCGCGGAGATGCTCCGCGGCCTCCTCCAGGTTCTTGGTGCGGAACAGGAGATCGAGCCCGAGCCGGTAGTGAGCCTGGGCCGCTGCGGGCGTGTCGGGGTGCCCGGTCGCGATCGTGCGGCGCACCGAGGCGATCCGATCGAGATCGGCGGCTTCGATCGCGCGCGAGAGGTCGCCCTCGAGCTCCTTCAACGACGCCATGACCGCCCACGGTAGCGCCCCGAGTGCCGAATGGCTACTCCCCGAGCCGAGGCGCCGGCGCCTCGTGCTCGAGGACGCGGAGGCTCGGCACCTGGATGCGGCGGCCGGCGTCGAGGACCGCGCGGGAGTAGAAGGTGTCGCGCCACCAGATCCCCTGGTGCCGCCAGGCCGAGACGCCGGCCTTCAGGGTGAGCGCGGCGTTGAGGAGGTGCCCGATCGGCCACGTGAGGACCCCGATGATCGGTGCCGCGAAGTACCGGCAGAGGAGGAGATGGGTGGCGCTCGCGGTCGCCAGCGCGGCGGCCCCCAGCCCGGCGGCGATGCCGCCCGCCGCGATGGCGAGGATCGGGATCGCCAGGTCGAGCGCCAGCGGGGTCAGGGCGAAGAGGGTCGCGAGCACCAGCGAGTAGCCCAGCGCGGCGCCGCCCTTCCCGACGCTCCGAGCGGCGGCGCCGATCGAGTCGAGGAACACCAAGTGAACGTCGCTGCGACCGGCGAACAGGCGGCACCGTGCGCCCCGGCTCTTGAGCACGAGGCCGAGGCCGACGTCGTCCATCACCTCCATCCGGAGCTGGTCGATGACGCCGCTCTCCACGAGCACGCGCTTCTTCACCAGGTTGAACGCGCCGACGCCCACGCCGAATCGGGAGTCGTCGTCGTTCGCCGACCAGGCGCGCCCGCTGAGGATCAGCACCCGGAGGAGGCTCGCCAGCGCGCTGTCGAGCACGAGGTTCACCGAGCGCATGCGGGGGAAGATCGCGATCATGTCGATCGCCTCGGCCTCCGCGTGGGCGATCAGCCGCTCGATCGCCCCCGGCTCGACGTGCACGTCGGCGTCGCTGAAGAGGATCCACTCGCCGGCGGCCAGGTCGAGACCGCGCTTCATCGCGTTGAGCTTGCCGAGCCAGCCGTCCGGGAGCGCGTCGACGTGCACCACCTGGAGCCGCGGGTCCGAGGCGGCGGCCCGATCGAGGATGGCGCCGGTCTCGTCCCGCGAGCGGTCGTTCACCGCCACCAGCTCGAGCGCCGGATACCCACACGCCAGCTTGGAGCGGAGGGCCGCCTCGATCCCCGCGGCCTCGTCCCGCGCCGGGACCAGCATCGAGACCCGCGGCCAGGGTGTGCGGCGCTCGACGGCCGCCGGGATCGGTGGGACCGCCCGGATCGTCCGCACGGCCAGGACGAGCTGGAGCAGCCAGAGGAGCGCCACCACCGCGGCGAGGAGCGTCAGGAGCACCACCGGCCTCGAGCAAGTCGTGCGCCGGGCGATTTCGCTGGCGCGACGGCGACGCGAAAGAATGTGCGACTGACAGATTGTCCTTCGGCCGCCGCTTTGTCAGGAGAGGGGCCCATATGACGCTTTCGAGAGTGCCGCCCGTCGACGCGGGCGCGGACGAGTGGCTCGTCTTCGCCGACGAGCTCCAGACCAGCGGCGACGTCCGCGGTGAGCTCATCGCGCTGAACCACGCCGTGGAGGCCGGAGAGCCCGCCGAGGCCCGCGACGCGTTCGTACGGGCCCACGCGGAGCAGCTCCTCGGCGCCGCGGGCGCCCACCTGGAGGCGTTCGCGCTCGAGTGGCGGTGGCTCCACATCGACTCGGCGAAGGTGGTCGCGCGCGACAGCGACGGCGCCTCGGCCGTGCGAGCGCTCCTCATCTGCCCGTCGGCCTCCGAGCTGCGGGCCCTCACGATCGCTGGCGACGCCGCCACGGAGCAGGACCAGATCGATCTCTCGTCCGCGATCGCACACCTGGTCGCGCACGGCCTGCCCGCGTCGTGCCGGGCGCTGACGCTGCTCGACGAGCGGGCCGCCCGGAGCACGTCGGTGATCGCGACGTTCTACGATCCGCCGAACAACCTGGTCGGCTTCGGCGACCTCGGCGCGCTCTGGCCGAAGCTCTCTCGGATCGAGCAGCTCCACCTGTCGGTGTCGGACGCCGCCCAGCTCGAGCTGGGATTGATCGTGGCACCGTCGCTCAAGAGCTTCAGGATCGACTGCCTCACGTGGGCGGGTCGCGACGAGATCCCGGATGCGCTCGAGAACGCGAGCTGGCCGAACCTCGAGACCCTCGAGCTCCGGCTCCCCGAGGCCTGGACCTTCAGCACCCCCGACGACTTCAAGGGCTACACGAGGCCGTACGACGGTCGTGAGGACGCGGACGAGTACTACGACGAAGACGAGGACGACGGCTACCACGAGGACCTCGACTGGGCCCGCCGTCTGGCGCCGCTCCTCGAGTCGCTGCGCAAGACGAAGCTGCGCCGGCTGGCCCTCACCTCCTTCCAGTCGGTGAGCACCGTCCTCGACGCGATCGAGAATGCGGGCCTCCCTGCCACGGTCGTGGAGCTCGACCTGTCGGAGAGCGCGATCGACGGAGCCGCGGTGGAGCGGATCGTCGCGGGTCGCAAGGCGAACATGCCGGGGCTCGAGCGGTTGATCCTGGACTCGACGCCCGTGTCCGGTCCGGACGTGCTGAGGCTGTGCGAGGCCGGCCTCGAGGTCGTCCACTCCGAGGGGAGCGGTCCGAAGTACCGGTTCCTCGTCGGGATGGAGTGATGGTCAGAGGCCGAGGACCTGCTTGAGCGTGCGCTTGGCCTCTCCGGTGGCCAGCGCCGCCACCGCCTCCTTCACGTCCACGCCGGAGACGCACGGCGCGAGCAGCGTGCATCCGAGCTGGAGGCCGACCGGCACGGCGCTGGCGGGCGTCAGCTTCCCCCCGGTGATTGTCTCGATCAGCTGAGGGGTCAGCTCGAACCGGCCCGTGAGATCGAGCCTGCGATCGAGCCCGATCGCGCCGGTGAACGTGATCGTGCCAGCGTCGGTCTTCACCGTCATCGGCTGCTGGAGGCGGAGCATGCCCCCATCCACCCGAAACACGGCGCTCAGCTCCTCGAACTGGGTGTCGGTGCCGGCGGGCAAGCGCACGCCGGTGGCCCGCTCGATGATCGGCAGCGCCTCCGCCAGCGGCTCCGCCACCGCGCGGACCAGGTTCACGCCCCGGAACCGGCCGTGGGCCAGGCTGCCGTCGATCCGGCCGGTGAGCGTCGGCGCGAGCTGCGACCAGTCACCGCCGCGGCCGGACAGATCGATCTTCGCGTCGAGCTCGCCGTCGAGCGTTCGACCGAGCGCGGTCGCACCGGAGAAGAGGCCAGCGGCGTCGACGCCCGCGAAGCGCAAGGCCACGCGGTAGCCGATCGGATCCGCGCCGAAATCCACGCGCGTACCGTCCGCGATGAGGCGGCCGCCGTAGGTGTCGACGTGGGCCAGCTCGATCGTGGCCTTGCCATCTTTCACCACCACGTGCGCATTCAGATCGGTGAACGGGATCCCGGCCATGCGCCCCTTGGCTGCGGCGAGATGGCCGTCCACCGTGACCTGCGAGGAGGTCGCGCCCTTCGAGCCCGATCCTTCGCGCGTGCCGGGGAACGTGGCGCGGAGCGCGTCCACGTCGAGGTCGGGCGATCGCAGCTCGAACCGGATCCGCGGCCTGCTGAGGCCGTCGATCGCACCGCTCCCGGTGACCGCGAGGTCGCCGGCCTTCAGGCGCAGGTCCTGGACCTCGACGACCTGCTCGGCGGGGTCCGACGTGGGGCCCGAGAGACGACCGTTGATCGAGAGCGACGCCGGCTTCACGGCGATGCCGAGCTTCGCCAGATCGATCCGGTCGCTCCGGAACGTGATCGCCAGGCTGCCCGGACGACCCGCGCGCGGCAGCTCGACGCGCCCCTGGCCCCAGACGGCGGCGTCGCCGAACGTGGCCCGCGCCCGGCTCAGGTCCAAGGTCCCCGGGGTCAGCGCCCCGTCGAGCACCAGCTCGGCCTTCTCCGGCGACGAACCCGACACCACCAGGTCCGCGATCGTCGCTCGACCTCCGAGCGCACCCTTCTTCGTGAGCTCGACGTCGGCGGAGAGCTCCGAGTTGATCACGTCGACGGTCGAGCCCGCTGGGAGCCAGAGCCGAAGCGCTCGGAGCGGGACGTCGTCGATCTTCAGGTGTGCCTCGACGAGCTCGGGGATCGTCTTCATCTCGAGCGTCTCCGGCAGCGGGCCGGTCCTCCCCTCCAGCTCGAAGTTCGGCGTGCGCGAGAGGAAGCCCATGTCCAGCGAGAACGAGGCCGGCGCGCCCAGCGCCACGTGCTCGAGCGCGGCGTCGAGACGATCGATGAACAAGAGCCCGGTGCCGCCGGGCGCCGCTCGATCGACGAGGCTGAGCACGCCGTTCTCCACGGCGACCCGATCGATGCGGGCGCGCTTCAACCACGCCTCGGTCTTCGGGCTCATCGGCGTCTGGGGCCGGCGCTTCAGGTGCTCGAGGATGTCCGCGAAGGAGAAGCGCCCGTTCTCGTCGCGGGTGATCTCGACGACCGGATGCACCAGGACGATCTGATTCACCTCGATCCGCTTCCCCAGGCTGGTGAGGATTCTCGAGGACCGAGACGTTGAAGCGGAGCGCGTCGGCGTGGCCGAGACCCTCGACCGACAGGCCCTCCGCGACGATCCCCAGCGGCCACCAGGAAGGCTCCACCCGCGCCACCTGGACCGGCCGCCCGATCGCCTCCGAGGCCGACGCGACCGCGCGATCGCGGTACTTCGCGATCACGGCGTCGAAATCGACGGAGAGCACCACCACGACGACGGCGATGCCGGCGAGCGCAACCAATGCGGCGATCGCGATGAGAACTGCGCGCAGAGCCCGACGTCCGTGCACCATGATCGGACTTCAGTTGCAACGGTAGTGCCGGGTCCTGGTCATTTGGTCACAACGGGTCCGAAAACCTCCGATCGTTATGGCTTCAGGACCGGTTCTCAACGCGAAGAGCCGGCGAGCTCGAGGATCGTGTCGTAGAGGATGGCGACGCCGCGGGCGCAGGCTTCCTGGGTCGACCACTCCCGTGGGTTGTGGCTGATGCCGTCGTACTCGCCGGGGACGAAGATCATGGCGGTCGGGCAGACGGCGGCGAGCTCCTGGGCGTCGTGGCCGGCGCCGGAGAGGATGGGCGTGTGGCGGAGGCCGGCCGCGTCCATGTGACGTGCGATCATCGCCTGGACCGCCTCCGAGAAGCGGATGCGTGGGGTGCGGGCCGTTCGGCGGGCGGTGATCGTGAGGCCGAGCTGCGAGGCGAGCGTTTCGAGGAAGCGAGCGAATGACTCCTCGGCGTGTGCCATGGCGTCGTCCTCGGGGTTGCGCAGATCGATCGTGCAGAGGGCGCGGCCGGGGACGATGTTGATCCGGTTGGGCGAGAGGTCGATCCGGCCCATCGTCGCGCGCATGTCGCGGCCGTACGCGCCCGATCGCACCATCGCGTCGAGCTCGAGGTGGATCCTCGAGACCGCAAGGCCTGCATCCCGGCGAAGCTCCATCGGGGTGGTGCCCGCGTGCGCGCTCTTGCCCGCGATCGTGACCTCCTGCCACGAGATCGACTGCACGCCGGTGACGACGCCGAGCTCCATCCCGGCCGCCGCCAGGATCGGTCCCTGCTCCACGTGGCACTCGACGTACGCGTGCGGCTTCCCGATGGCCACGTCGGCCTCGCCGAGGAAGCCGATCCGCGCCAGCTCGGCCTTCACCGAGACGCCGGTCTCGTCGGTGAGCGCGTACGCGGTCTCGAGGGGGATGCGGCCGCAGGCGACCGCGCTCCCCAGCATGTCGGTGCCGAAGCGGGCCCCCTCCTCGTCGGTGAAGAAGGCGATCTCGAGGGGCCGCTCGGTCGTGATGTCTCGATCGTTCAACGTGCGCACCACCTCGAGCGCGCCCAGCACGCCGAGCGCGCCGTCGAACGCCCCGCCGGTGGGGACGCTGTCGATGTGGGATCCCGAGATCACCGGCGCCGCCGCTCGATCGCGCCCCGGGCGCCGGCCGTACGTGTTGCCGATCCGATCGACCCGCACCTCGAGCCCGGCCTCCTCGAACCACCGCTTCACCTGGCGCCGGCCGTCGCGATCGGCGTCGGTGAGGGCGAGCCGGTTGACGCCCATCAGCCCGCTGCCGGGGTCGCGATAGGCGCCGATCTTCGCCAGCGCATGGATGCTGTCCCAGAGGCGGGCACCGTCGATCATCGCCCGGTGGTCTTACTCGAACGTGCCGGCGACGGTGAAGAGGTATTGCTCCTCGCCCTCGACCGGGCCCGGCTGCACGGTCGCGGAGGGGAACCAGCTCTGGATCGCGAGGGGCGAGCGGAGCTTCGGGCGCTCGAACGCGACCTCGGGGCGCGGCGTCATCGGGCCGGCCGCAGGCTCGCGGCGCGACAGGAGCTGGTCCCAGGAGGTCGCGTTGTCCCAGTCGAAGAACGACGTGACGACGGCGCCCAGGATCAGACCACTGAGCGCGCCGATGACGTTGCCCTCCTTGAGCGGCTCACCCTTGGCGAAGCCGGCGGTGAGCATGCCGACCATCATGCCGCCGAGACCCGAGAGGTTGATCACCGCAAAGCGCGTGGGAGGGACGTCGAGCAAGCCGCCGACCACCAGGCCGGTGACCGCGAGCCCGACGTCGGAGCCGAGCACGCTGGAGAGGAGCCGCAGGCCCTTCTTCCTCCGGCCGTCGATGTTCTTCGCCACCCGATCCTTGAACACTTCGCCGCCCCAGCCGCCGATCCAGGTGCCCCAGACGTTGCCGGCCAGGAGCATCAGCACGTCCTTGAGATCCAGGTGGAGATACGGCGTCAGGTACATGCCGGTGAGCGCGCCCAGACCGATCGTCGACAGGGCGACGCCGGCGGCCTGGCGGTCGGTGCCGTCGAGGAGCAGCGTGAGGCCTGAGGTGTGCCAGGTCAGATAGCCGACGTAGGCCGTGCCGAGCGCGACGTCCGACCAGTCGTAGTGGAACTGCTTGGCGGTCGCCCCCACGCCCGCGCTCACGGCCAGCGTGAGCCCCGCGCCGAGGCCGGCGGCCACCCGATCGTCGCGCGAGGCGGCGAGCCCGATGCCGGCGCCGGAGAGCGCGCCGACCGCCGCGCCGATGGCGATGTTCTCGCGGGCGTCGCCGTCGACGTGGAGGACCTGATCCAGGAGCAGCCCGGCGCCGAGGCCGACGCCGGCGCCGACCAGCGCGCCGCCGGCGGCCACCTCGGGCGCGACGTTCTCGATCCGATCGCCGGAGTAGAGCGCGGGCGTGGCCGCGCCGATCGCCCCACCGATGAGCGTCCCGAGACCGAGGTTCAGATACGACTGGCCGTCGTAGTCGGTCACCGGCGCCAGCAGAAGACCGGCGGCGAGCCCGGCCGCGGTGACGCCGTCCATCAGGCCGAACTGGAGCCTGCGATCACCGCCGGGGACGGCGAGGCCCAGACCCAGGCCGAGGGCGGCGCCGGCGACCGAGAAGGTGCCCGCCTCCCAGACCTCGTCCGCCTCCAAGCTGGTCAGCTGCGCGAGCGCTGCGGTGGTGGCCGCGCCCAAGCTGGCGCCGAGCAACGCGCCGCCGCCGCGCTCCTCGGCGGAGACCGCCCCGTCCCCGCGCACGAACGTGGGGATGGTGAGGCCGAGCGCGCCGCCGAGGAACGTGCCCAGCGGAACCAGGGCGAAGTCGCCGCCCTCGTAGTGCATGCCGGTGAGCGCGCTGAGCCCGAGGATCAGGCTCGCGCCGCCGGCGCCCTCCATCGCGGCGAGCGTGGCCCGCCGATCGAGGCCCGGCGACACCAGCCCGACGCCCGCACCGATCCCCGAGCCCACCAGGAACGCCAGGTACGCGTGGAGCTGATCGGCCGCGCTGACCTCGAGGAGCTGCGAGACCAGCACGCCGGTGAGGAGACCGGCGCCGGCCCCGAGCGCCGCACCGCCGGCGAGCTCCGTACCGACGAGCGCCTCGTCGTCGCTCCGGCGAAAGGCCGAGCCCCAGAGGCCGTCGAAGGCGCCGATCGCCGACAGGGAGGAGATCAGCGCCACATCGTTTGCCGTCAGCTCGGTGTACGGCGACAGCGCCACGCCGAGCGCGAGCGCGGGGAGCCCGGCCGCATCGATCCAGGCGGCGCGGGAGCGGCGGCTGACGTCGGGGAGCAGGTACGAGGCGCCCGCGCCGATCGCGTTGCCGGCGGCGGCGTAGATCGCGGTCTCGAGCTGATCGCCGAGGTCCAGAGGGCGGAGGCGTCCCACCGCCACGCCCGCGAGCGCGCCCGCGCCGGCGCCGAGGAGCGCGCCGCCGCCCCGCGTCACCGCCGTGGGCGCGTCCTGGTAGAGCGCGGGGATCAGCTGCCCGTGCCACGCGCCGGCGGCCGAGAGCAGCGAGATGAGCGCGGCGTCGTCACCCGTATATTCAGTGTGCGGCGCCACCAGCGCGCCCACGGCCAGCCCCCCGAGCGCGGCCACCTGGACCGCGAGCGCGGTCTCTCGATCCGAGTAGCCCGGGTTCATCAGCGCCAGCCCCCCGCCGACCGATCCCGCCGCCATGGTGAGCAGCCCCGCCTCGACGACGTCGGCGGGGTCCGGATCGATCACCTGCGCCAGCGTCATCGCCGCGGCCACGCCCAGGCCCGAGCCGAGCGCAGCACCGTACGCGAGCGAGGTCCGGTCGGAGGTGTCGTGCAGGAGCCCCGGGAGAAAGGCGCCCTCGGCTCCGCCTGCCAGGGCGGCCAGCCCGATCATGGTGAGGTCGCCTCCGCTGTAGTCCGTGTACGGGGAGAGCGCGAGCGCAGCCGACAGCGCGAGCACCCCGCCGCCCTCCATCAGCGCGACGGTCCGTCGATCGTCGCGATCTCGGAACAGACCGCCCAGCCCGGCGCCGATCCCAGTACCCGCGATCGCCGCGGTCCACAGCTCGGCCTCGTCCCGATCCTCGCGGAGCTGGACGAAGGTGGCGCCGGCCAGCGCCCCCAGGCTCGCGGCCGCGATCGAGCTGCCGATGCGGGTCCTCAGGACCGGCGCCTGCTGGAACAGCTGGGGGAACCAGAAGCCGAACCAGCCGAAGATCGGCGGCGCCGAGAGGAGCGTGAGCGCGCCGCCCTCATAGTCGGTGATCGGCGCCAGCACCAGGCCGGCGGTGTACGCGCCCAGGCCGAGGCCCTCCATCAGCGCGACGCCCGCGCGCCAGTCGTCGGAGGCGATCGCGATACCGCCGCCGATCCCGTTGGCGAGCCCGGAGAGGGCGGTCGCCTCCAGCAGATCGATGGTGGCGATCGGACGGTCGAGCAGGTGGATCGCGGTGAGCCCGGCGAGCGCACCCATGCTGCTGCCGATCAGGACGCCGCCGGCGAGCTCTTCGGCCGGCGGCCGATCGTCACGCCACAAGAACGGGATCAGCGCGCCCTCCCATGCGCCCTGGATCGCGAACATCGTGGAGTGGATCGCGAGGGCCGAGCCGCCGCCCACGCGAGGCCGTGGCGAGATCACGTCGCCGGCGAGGAGGCCCGTCATGGTGGCGAAGCCGGCGAGCCCCACGCCCTGCATCAGACCCACGGTGGTCCGCCGATCGAACGCCGGCACCAGGAGGCCGAGGCCCGCGCCGATCCCGCTGCCGGCCAGCGCACCGACGCCGGACAGGAGGACGTCACCGCCGTTGAAGTCGAGGGCCTGCGCCAGCGCGATCGTGGAGATGGCGCCGACCGACGCGCCCAGCATCCCGGCGCCGCCCACCTTCTTCGCCTCGATCGACTCGCCGTCGTCGTGCCAGTACTCGGGCAGGAACGAGCCCCACAGACCGAAGGCGGCCGCGCCCACGCCCATGTATGCGAGGTTGGCCTGCGAGAGATCGAGCTTCTCGGCGAACGGGTAGGTGAGCGCGAGCCCGGTTGCGACGAAGGCGCCTGAGACCCGGCTCCGCGTGTGGACGTCGAGATCCGGGAGCATCAGACCGAAGCCGGTGCCGCCCACGCCGAACAGCGCGGCGCCGGCAATCGTCAGCCAGATCTCGGTGTCGCTGACGTCGGTGAGCTGGCTGATCACGAGGCCGGCGGTCGCGCCCAGCCCGGCGCCGAGGAGCATGCCGCCCGGGAAAGACGGCTCGTTGAAGCGCTTCTCCTCGCCGCGCACGGTGAGGTCGGCGCCGGCCAAGACACCGCCCAGGGTGGAGAGCGCGATCACGACGGCGTCGTTCTCGCCGAAGTGGAGGTAGGGACTGAGGATCCCGAGCGTGAGCGCGCCGGCCGCGCTGCCGCCGCTGAGCAGCGCGTAGGTCACGGGCGATCCGCGATTCTCGATCGAGAGGCCGAGCCCGCCGAACACGGCGCTGCCGAGGGCGCCGCCGGCGCCGGAGAACGCAGCGGTGCGCGGAATCGAGATCGCCGAACTGGGCCCAGATCAAGCCCGCGAGATAGCCGACGCCCTGGCCCACCACCGCCCCGGCCGCGCCGCGCTTCAGGTCGAGGCCCTCGGGCAGGACGCCGGGCAGCCAGAGCCCGAGCCAGGCGCCGTGGCTCATGGTGGTGGCGAGCAGCGCCAGATCGTCCTCGACCTGGAGGTGCCTGGAGAGAAACGCCGCCGGGACGGTGGCGGCGGCGCTCCCAATCATGCCGGCGAAGGCCGCCTCCCGCAGGCGCGCCGTCCCGTCCTTCACCAGGAGGGTGTGCAAGGCGCTGGTCGTGAGGCCCGCCTCGACGATCGAGAAGTTCGCGAACGCGAAGTCGTCGAGGCCCCACTCGGCGGTCTTCATGGTGGCCGCGCCCAGGCCGACGCCGAGAACCTCGGAGCCGAGCGTCATCCAGCGCGTGTTCTGGGCCGACAGGCCGAGCGTACGGCCGAGGCCCCAGCCTCCGAGCGTGCCCCAGAGCCCGATGGTCCCGAAGTAGCCGGCGTCGCCGAGGGTGACGTCCTCCTTGAGCGTGAGCAGGAACGGCGTCGCTCCGCCGAGCACCAGGCCGACGCCGCCGGTGAAGAATGGCGAGAGCTTCGCCCCCGCCAGATCGGCGGCGACCAGCATCATCGCGGCGCCGAAGCCGGAGCCTTCGGCCACCAGCGGGATGCGGCCGTACGGATCCCAGGAGGGGTAACGATTGGGCGCGAGGTCGTGGAGCGTGTTGCGGGCGGAGCGGCGGACGTCGAACGCGTCGTCGCCCGCGAAGCGCTTGAGCGGCGCCTCCACGTCGGCCAGCGGGAAGCCGCCGAGCGCACGCACCGCCCGGGCGCGGTCCTCCTCCGAGAGGCCCTCGGCGTCGGCCAGCGCGATCAGGGCCGGGCGCACCGCGTCGATCGGATGCGCGGTCAGGATGTCGATCGCCTGCCCCGCCAGCCCGGGCTGCGCGATCGCCGCCTGCGCCACCGGCTGCGAGATCCGCGGGTCCTCCCGTCCCTCGAGCGCCTTCAGGATCGGGCCGTAGTGCTTCGCGTGGGCGGGCGCGGCGAGGAACGCGAGCATCGGGGCCAGCGTGAGATCCGGCGGCTGGGCGGCCAGCATATCGAAGACGCGATCGTCGTTCGGCCGCCGCTCGAGCGACGCGACCAGCGCCTCCACGACGTCGGGACCGCGGTAGTCCGCGATGCCCGTGAGCGCGAGCGCACGGACCGGCTCCGCGTCGTTCCCGATCGCCCGCAAGAGCCGGGATCGGACCAGGGCTTCGGGACGGGACTTCAGCGCCGTGAGGATCGAGGCGTCACCCAGGCCCTCGTCGAGCGCGTCGAGGAGGACGCCGGTGATCTCGGGCGCGTCGCGCGCGTCGAGCGCCGCCACCACGCGGGCACGGCCGGACGGATACGCCGAGGAGTCCTTCAAGGCTTCCACCAGCGGCAGGAGCACCTCGTCGGTGGAGCGCCGGTCGAGGAACTCGCGGGCCAGGTCGGCCTCCGCCGGTCGAGCCGAGATCAGGAAGCGCACCAGGACCGCGGCGGCCCGCGTGCTCTTCAGCCCTGCGGCCAGTCGGATCGCGTCGGCCTGGATCGCCGGCGCGACCTGGGGCGGCCAACGGAGGAGCTCGCCCGCGATCGGATCGGGCGGCGCGCGGGTGAGCTGCTCGACGATCGCGTGGCGGAGGCCGGCGTCGCGCTCCTTCGCCAGGGCCGCCACCAGGAGCTTGGCCGACGCGGCGTCCCCGGCGCGCCCCACGCCGTCGATGGCGGCGCGACGGACCGCCGGATCGGCGTCGCCGAGCGCCGGCGCCAGGACGGCCGCCACCTCGTCGGGGCCCGCTCGGGCGGAGCCGGCGGCGCCCGCGAGCCCCGCCGCCGCCGTCCTCCGGACCAGCGGATCCTTCTGTGCGAGCGCGCGGATCAGGAACGGTACGCTCTCCTCGGCGTGCGGCCACGCCGCCAGGATCTTCGCGGCGGCGCGGTCGTCGCTCCGCTCCGGCGACAACAGCGCGCGGGCCGCGAACAGGATCGAGTCGGCGGGGACGCGAAAGCGAACCTCGGGCGGCGGGACGATCTCGTCGAGCGTCGGGGAGGCCCGGGCCGCGCTCGCCTCTCGCGCGGTCACCGCGAGATAGGCGTCGAGTCGCGCCTTCGCCTCGCCATCGAGCGACGTGCCCAGCGCCTGCTTCGCGACCTCGCGCCGAACCGCATGGGCCTTCGAGTCCTTCGCCTGCTGCACGAGCCAGCGCCGCACTTCCGGGAACGGGTAACGTCCGAGCGCACGCAGCGCGCAGGCGGCCGTGGTGTCGCTCTCGTCGCCCGAGGCGGTGGCGAGCGCGGTGATCAGCTCGGTCAGATCGCGCGACGTCTCCGGCACTCCGAGATCGCCGAGCGCATCGGCGGCGGCGGATCGCTCGCTCGGACCGCCGTGAAGGAGCAGCGACCGGAGCGGATCGAGGAAGATGGGGTGCCCGGTGCGTCCGGCCCGCCGCGCCGCTGCGATCCGGACCTCCAGATCGGAGGATGCGAGGTCCGCCAGGGTGCGGAGGAGCGCCGCGTCGGAAGGCGGGCCCTCGCCGGCGACCGCGGAAGAGGGAAACACGAGGGCGGCCGCCAGGAAGACCGCTCCCGGGCTCGTGCGGCCTCGCGCCCTATCGTTTGTGCCCATGACCCACCCCGATCCCCAGGCCGCGAACGTCTGGCGCCCGGGGTTCCGTCCCAGGTGAGTGCTCGCACAAGGGTATTGACGTCGCCGTGTCGCGTGGGGTTAGTCGGCCGCCGAAGAGGAGATGTGGCCGAGTCCGGCTGAAGGCGCTTGATTCGAAATCAAGTATACGGGCAACCGTATCGGGGGTTCGAATCCCTCCGTCTCCGCTCGCCTTGAGGGGAAGAATGAGAATGACGAGCATTCAAGACAGTCTAGGGAGGTTCCTAGAGAATTCTGGCTCCGAGCCGATGAACGACGTCGCCGGACAGTTGCTCGAGCTCTTGGAGGCGGACGAGGTCGAGCCGGTCGGTACCGGCGAGCCGGTCAGCGCCGAGGAGAATCGCAGAGCGTCTGGAGAATCGTTTGGCTCGTCTGCGAAAGCGGAACGACTCAGAAGTTGAAGGATTGAGCATGATCGAGGACGCGGTCGCCTATCTGCAGGCGAACGACGACACCAAGCTCGTGCCCTGGACCTTCGAGGACAGCGACGGCATCCGCTGGTTCGTCCTGGCCGACGAAGAAGACGACGTGGTGGCCTGCTACACGAGCGCGCCTTTCGTCGAGGCGGACATGTGAGGCATAAGGGCGCCCATGCGCTGCACTCCCCTCGCGCTCGCCTCATTCGCCCTGCTCCTCACCGGCTGTCCCGACAACAAGGATGACGTAGGTCCGGACGACACCGGATCCGTCGACTCCGGTGGAGACGCTGGCGGCGGCCTCGACGCCAAGCCGGACGCCGCGGTCGACGACGTCGGTGTCACCGACACCGGCGAGATGACGCCCGACACCGGCAACGGCATGGACGCGGGCGACGCCGGCATGAACATGCCCGGCATGACGCTGTTCCCCGGCGTGGGCGTGCAGGTCGGCGCGAACCGGATCGACATCGGCACCGACACCTTCGACAGCGTGAACACGAAGCTCGCCGGCGCCGCGCGCATGCGCAACACCACCGACTCCGCGCGCAGCTACGAGTACACGGTCGGCGCCGACAAGATCACGATCTGGTACGCCAACACCAACCTCGACGACGACGGCCAGGCCCCCATGGACGTCGACGGCACCGATCAGGTGCTGTGGATCGCCGTCCAGGACGGCTTCGCGGGCACGACGCCCGACGGCGTCGGGCTCGACTCGAACCGCGGCGACGTCGAAGGCGCATACGGCGCCCCGCCCCACACGGTGGACGTCGTCAACCCGGCCGGCACGATCTCGCAGTATTACACGACCGGCCTGGTGGTCGCGTACGAGCCGAACGGCGACGTCCGCACCATCACCATCTCGCGCGCCTACCCGACCGAGCCCGACGGCGAGATCGATCCGCCCGGACGCCGCGTCACCTTCGGTGGGACAGAGCTGATGGCCGCGCTCATCGGCGGCACCTCGATGAACAACATCACCAATCTCCTCGGTCAGCCGGACGCGCAGGGCACGGTGAACGTCGGCGGCCAGGACCTGGAGACGCTCTCCTACGGATTCATCGGCATCGAGGCGTTCCTCGGCACCGTCAGCCACAACCTGCTGACGCTGAACCTGCACCCGCCGTTCTACGGCACGACCTCCGGCGGTCTCGGGATGGGATCGGCGCGCGCCGACCTGGAGACGTACCTCGGAGGCCTCGGCTTCGACAACGGCACGGCCTCGAGCAACCCGCAGTTCATCTGCTACGACAACGGCAGCGTGATGGTGGGCGTGACCTATACGATGGCCGACAACCGCGTCAGCAGCATCACCTTGGCGCTGCCCGCCTGCCCGTGACGGCTCCCCGTCCGGGCTCAGTTTTCCGTTGAGCGCCCCGTCAAACCAGCTCGGCTCGCGGCTGGCATGTCGCTCGCACCTGTCCCTGAGGATGCGCGTCCGCTCGGTCCTGGTGCTGCTCGCGGTGTGCGCCACGGCCGCCTGCGGCCGCCGATCGCCGCCAACGATGACATCGCCGAGACCGTGCTCCTGTCCCGCCTCGAGAGCTGCGAGGCCCTCGAGGCGCACCTCGAGGATCGCGCGGTCGACGAGCTCGACGCCCAGATCGAGGCGCGCCTCGACACCGGCTTCGATCCGGCACCACCACCGAGAGCCGTGCTCGGCGCGCCCCGCCTCGCCGGCGACGCACCGTTCGAGCGGGTCGTGGGCGACCGCGACCGCATCTACGTACTCGACGCCGGCCGCCTCCGCGCCGTCGCGATCGCGCCGCTCGCCGCGGTCGGCTCCGTCCCGATCGAAGGCGCGCCGCTCGGCGTCATCCCCTCCGGCGATCGCCTCTTCGTGCTCACGCAGAACGGCGCGCGGACGCGGATCACTCTCCTTTCCCGCGAGGATCTCCGGATCATCGGCGCGCGCGAGCTCGCCGGCCGCGCCCAGCAGGCGATCGCCCTGAGCGGCGGTCTCACGCTCGTCCTCGCCGGCGGCCTTCGCGCCGCGCCCGCCCTCGACCTGGCGGAGGACCGCACCGAGATCGCCACCGAAGCGTTCAAGCGCGAGCAAGAGGATCAGATCCGGAGCCGCACCCTCGACGACTGGCTCGAGCCCGACGATCTGCCCCGGGACTGCGCGTCCTTCGACGTCGCCGGCGCGCCGCTCTACCTCGGCCTCACCCGCATGGTCGTGCTCGACCGCGAGCTCTCGGCCTCCTCCCGCACGTTGATCGGGCGCGTCGAGATCAGCACCGCCGACGGCGGCACCGTACTCCTGGCGGCGCCCCATCGCTGGCGCCTCCCGCGTCCCGGACAGGTCTCGCACAGCTACCTGTTCGCCTTCGACACGGCCACGCTGGACCCGCTGGCGACGGGCGGCCTCGAAGGCACGTTCTCGAACGGCGGCGCGCTCGCGATCGCGGGCACCGACGTCCGCGCCGTCGCCACCATCGAGCGGCGCACGTCCGATCCAATCAACGCCTGGGGACAGACGACGCAAACGCACCAAATCGATCGGCTCCGGCTCGCCGGCGGCGCGCTCGACGTCGTGGCCACCAGCGCGACCTTCGCGGCGGACAATCCGCTCCTGGTGGTCCGCTTCCTGGAGGAACGCACGCTCGCAGCCACCGGAGCGCACATCTATTCGGTCGAGGACGCGCACCCGGACGCGATCGAGCGCTTCCTGCTGGCGCGACCAATCGATGGTCTCGCCGACGCCGGGGGCGCGCTGTTGTCGATCTCGCGCGACGGCGAGCTGATCTCGGTGGCCACGCTCGATCCCACCGCGCTGGATCGTATGCTCTCGGCGCGCTCGATCATGGGCGGCAGCTCGGAGTCCGAGCTCACCCTCTCCATCGATAAGGTCGCGCACCTCGTGGCCGTGCCGGAGATCGGAGAGGCCACCATGACCTTCCCCGCGAGCCCCGCCGTGTCGGTGCGGGTGCTCGCGGTCGACCCGCCCGGGGGCCTCGCCTCGGCCGACTCGATCGACCTCACCCCGCTGTACGCCGGACGCGCCGAGCCTCCCCACCTCCTCTTCGGCCTGTTCGTCGGCGGACGCGCATTCGGCGTCTCGGACGCCGGCGTGGCCACCCTCGATGAGAGCCGGCCGCTGGCCGTCCTGACCCTCGCCTTCGAATAGGCGGCGGCGTGCCGCAAAGGGCCAGCAGGCTTGCTCGGGGAACAACGCCTTCCCCAGCACCCGCTACGTCGACTTTGCGCGCCTTGTGGAGCAGCGTGTCCATGCCGCGCGTCCGGAGTTTCCCGTCGCCCAGTGCGTGGGCCTGGGGAGCCGGGCGGCCTGCCTCGCCGATACGATCTGCCAGGCGAGCTTCGGAGACACACTGGCGCGGATCGCCCGCGAGCTCGTTCTCGTCGATCCCTAGCCCGCCTGCGCGGTGAGCGCGGCCACGCGCTTGCACCCTTCGGGGTCGCGGTGGAGAACACGGGACGCTTGCTTCATTTTCAGGGCCGGCTTACATGGTCTGCGCCTGCAGGTGCTTCGGTGACACACCGTCGCCCTGAAACAGGGTTTCTTCGTATGGCTCTGCCCACCGAGAGCGCCAATCCGCCCCGCACGCTGGGCCGCTGGAAGAAGGGCGCCGTCGCCTTCGTGATCGTCTTCCTGGCCTGGACGCAGTCCACGATCGGCCTCCGACCCGAGCACATCATCCTGATGATCGCGTTCGTGGCGCTGTTCTACGCCCACAAATCCAGCGCCCACTTTGCGTATCGCGCGCTCCCGTTCTTCGCGGTCGGGATCATCTACGAGAACCTCCGCTGGCTGATGCCGCTCCGCCCCGAGGTCCACGTCGCGGACCTCTACCACGCGGACCTCCTGCTCTTCGGCATCGGCGGCGAGGTCTTCCCCAAGTTCCTCGAGCACCACACGCACCCGGCGCTCGATCTGATCTGTGGCCTCTCGTACATGTTCTATCTGATCAGCGTCTTCGCGGTGGGGACCCTGCTCTGGTTCAAGGATCGAACGCGCATGTCGAAGCTCGCGTTCGGGTTCCTCGTCGTGAACCTCATGGGCATCGTCACCTGGATCAGCCTCCCCACGGCGCCGCCCTGGTACGTCGATCAATACGGCCTGGGCCCGGCCGTAATGGACGCGATCCCCAGCGCTGCCGGGGCTGCCCGCTTCGATCACCTGGTGGGCCTCCACCTCTTCACCGGCTTCTACTCCCGCAGCGAGAACGTGTTCGGGGCCATGCCGTCGCTTCACGTCGGATATCCGACGGTCATCGCCTGCTCGGTCTGGGCGCTCGGCAACCGCTGGCGTCTCCCCGCCGTCGCGTTCGCGGGATTGATGGCGTTCTCGGCGGTGTACCTCCAACATCACTACGTGCTCGACGTCCTCGCCGGCTCCCTGTACGGGGTCGTGGCGTGGGGCGTGACGGTGAGCGTATCGCGGTGGCTGGCGACGTCGTCCCGGGAGCTGGCGAGAGAAGGAAGGGAAACTGAATGTCCGACGTCATGAGCTGGCTGAGAGGAGATCTCTCCACCACCGGCCGTATCGTCAGCGCAGTCGCTCCTGCGCTTCTGCTCGGCTCGTACTTTCTGGTCGGCGCGGTGATCTATCTCGTCCGCCTCCCCTTCAAGGGTCACTTCGAAGACGCCGAGATCCGCGCGCGCGGCGCCAGCGCCCTGATCGGCATGGGGGCACGGTCGTACTTCGCCTGGGTGATGCGCCCGGTCTGGCGCATGTTCGAGCGCTTCCAGATCCCGCCGAACGCCGTCACCACGCTCTCGGTCTTGCTCGCCGCCGCCGCCGGGGTCTCGATCGCCGTCGGCCGGTTCTCCCTGGGCGGCTGGCTCTACCTGTTCGCCGGCGCCTGCGACTTCATCGACGGCCGCCTCGCCCGCATGACCAACCGCGCCAGCCCGGCCGGCGCCGCCCTCGACTCGACGCTCGATCGCTACGCCGAGTCCGCGGTCCTCGTCGGCCTGGCCTGGTACTACCGGGACAGCTGGGTGCTCCTCGCCGTCCTCGCCGCGCTGGTCGGCTCGTTCCTCGTCCCGTACATCCGCGCCCGCGGTGAAGGCCTCGGCGTGCAGATGAAGGACATCGGCCTGATGCAGCGGCCCGAGCGCCTCGTCATCCTCGGCATCGCCGTCGCGTTCAGCCCCATCATCGAGGCCGTCCTGCTCCCCAACGACCACAAGCCGATCCACCGCCTGGCGGTCCTCGCCATCTGCATCCTCGCCGCCACCACGCAGCTCACGGCGCTCCGCCGGCTGGCGCACGTGATGGAGGTGCTCGATCCCAAGGCCGCCGCTAAGTGGAAGAAGGCCACCGGGAAGGGCGGCCTGATCCGCAACCTGATCTCCGCGGGCACCGCCACCGGCGTCGACTTCATGATCGTGCTGATCCTGGTCCAGCTCGCCGGCGGCGATCCGCGCCTGGCCACCGCCGCCGGCTGCATCATCGGCGGCATCGTGAACTTCTCGATGAACCGGGTCTGGACCTTCGGGAGCCAGGCCCCGGCGCTCGGTCAGGCCTGGCGGTACGTCTTCGTGAGCGCCTCCAGCGCGCTCTTGAACAGCGGCGGCGTCGCCGTCCTCCTGTTCCTCCCCGGGCTCGACTATCGGATCGGCTGGGTGATCGTGCGCGTCGCGGTGTTCCTCGCCTGGAACTACCCGCTCCACCGGGACTACGTGTTCACGGACGCGGACGACGATCTCGACTCCGCCGAGTCCTTGCCGATCTGAACCAGCATCTCGGGTGGCGTGTTGAACACGGCCGTCTTCTTCTGGCGGCCGCGCCAGCCGTCGATGGGTGCGATCGACTGCACGCACGACACCGTGCAGTAGGGAGCGCAGCTCTTCTCGGTCTCGAACTCGTGCCGGATGTGGTCCTTCGTGTACTCGAGCAGCGGGATCGCAGGCGACCCGCGCTGCTGCGAGCAGTAGTGCACCAGGCCGTCCTCGCAGATGTAGAGGTAGCGGGCGCCGGCGCGACACTTCCAGTCGTTGGGGCGGCCGTTGACCAGGTTGTCCTTGAACTTCACCAGCGGCCCGAACGAGAGGCTGTTCTGGCGCAGCTCGTCGTAGACGGCGCGCTCGTCGTCGGGCAGCGCTTGAAGCTGTCCGTTGCCGTCGTGGATGATCCCGACGGTGCTGGAGAAGCCGAGGTCGATCGCCCGCTTCGAGACCTCGAGCGCGTCCCGCGAGTTCTTGATCCCGCCGCCGACCACCGAGTTGATGTTGACGTCGAAGTCGGCGTGCTGGGCCAGGAGCACCAGCCGCTTGTCGAGCACCTTGAGGCTCTTCTTCGAGACGTCGTCCGGCATCACGTTGTCGACGCTGATCTGCAGTCGATCGAGCCCGGCCTCGTTGAGGCGGGCGATGCGAGCCTCGCTGAGGAAGTAGCCGTTGGTGAGGAGCTCGGCGAAGATCCCGTGGCTCTTGATGTGCCGGTACAGGTCGTCGAGGTCCGGGTGGAGCATCGGCTCGCCCCCGCTGAAGCTGATGATGCGCGCGCCCAGCGTGGCCAGGTGGTCGATCCGCGCCTTCATCACGTCGGTCGGGACGGGATCCGAGTGGTCGTCGTACTCGTTGCAGTAGGTGCAGGCGAGGTTGCAGCGGCGGCACGGGATCATCTGGACCAGGATGGGAAAGTCGGTCCCCAGCAGCCCTTTGGCCCCCGCCATCGCCAGGCGGAGGCGCGCCCGCTTGCGCTTCTTCAGACGTTCGCGGCTCGGTGTCGCGTCCACGAGGATCCCTTGTCACCCTTTCCCGAGCCTCGGCAAGGCTTCACTCGTCCGTGATGGTGACCTCGAGGATACCGGGGACTTTTGCCGTGCTCCCCCGCTCCTCCAGTGTGGCGCGCAGCTCGTACGTCACCGGGTTGCCGATGATCGCCTTCGCCATCGACCCGAGGACACCGTTGCTCTCGAGGGGCGCGTTGCGACGGATCAACGGCCCCGAGGTGATCCGCCACTCCCCGCCTTCGCCGGCGAACCGGACGCGGAAGGCCTGGCCGCTCCGCTGCACCATCAGCCGTTGGACCTCGACCTTGCGCCCCTTCTGATCCCGGTACCAGCCCGAGATCTCGGACTTCGGCGACTGCCGGATCACGGCCACGCGCGAGTCGCCGCCCTTGAGCGATCGAAACCGCACCCAACCCTTGGCGAGATCACCGGGGAGGATCTTCGATCGGGGATGATCCGCGTAGCCGAAGCCAGTAAGACGCTCGGTCTTGCCGTCCTTCTCGAGGATGAGCTCGGCCTTGGCCCACGGCACCAGCAGATCGAGCTGGTAGAAGTCGTCCTTCGCGCGGACCGAGAGGGCGCTCTCCCGCGACTTCCGGGTGTCCGCGTAGAGCGTCAGTCGAGCGTTGATGCCGTCGAGCGGGATCGTCATGACCAGCGCCTCGCCGGCCCTCGCCTCGCACGGTCCGATCTTCAACCGCTCGGGCTCCGAGACTCGCTGATCGCGCTCGACGATCGTGTGCGCCGTCAGCACTTGCCCGGACGGGCGCGACACGAACAGCTCGCAGGCGCCCTTACCATCGCCGGGCCCGACGTTGCTCACGCCGAAGAGCAGCTTGGCGTAGGTGCCGTCGGACAGATCCGCGATCGCCACCACTTGCTCGGTGTACTTCTCGTCGCCGAGCTCTTCGAGCTCGAGGGGCCCCTTCGCGAAGGCCGCGTTCGGAAGCGACAGGAGGAGGATGAGCGCGAGTCTCATGGCGCGGAGGTTAGATGAACGCGCGGGCAGCGGCGAGAAGTCCTGCCGCCATCAACCCCGCGGCGACGTCGTCGAGCATCACACCGGCCGGGTTCTTCATGCGACGGTCGATGATCCCCACGGGGAACGGCTTCCAGATGTCGAAGATCCGGAACAGAACGAAGCCGGCCGCCACCCACGGCCACTCCCACGGCACCACCGCGAACGCCAAGAGGACACCGATGTGCTCGTCGAGGACGACCTCCTTCGGATCGAGATCGCCCGTCTTCCCCGCCATGTACCAGTATGCGACGCCGATCGACGCCAGCGTGCCCGCCGCCAGGATCAAGGCCCGCAGCGTCGGGTCGACCGACGACAAGAGCCAGCCCACCGGGATCGCGGTCACAGCCCCGGCGGTGCCCGAACCCTTGGGTGCGTAGCCGGCGCCGAAGCAAGTGGCGAGATCGGCGGCGGCCCGCCCGGGGACAGCGGCTCGGATGCGCGCCAAGCTCGCCGATGAGCGCGCCCACAAGAGCACGAACGCCAGCACGGCGGCGACCGCGAGCGGGCCCTGAGGGCGGAGCGCGGCGCCGGCCAAAAAGGCGCTCGCCAGCGTGAGGAGCCCGAGGAGGGAGCCGATCCAGGCGGCCAGGATCGCGAGCCCCACCGCCGCCGCCAGCGCCTGGAGGTCATCCGGCGAGGCTCCTCGCGCGATCGCCACCGAGAACGCGCCCGAGGCGAGACACCAGAAGATCCACGGAGACCAGCGATCGAGCGGGTGCACCTCCGCGGTCCGCGCGACCGTCGGACCGATCAGGATCCCCGCGAGCGATCCGAGGAGGAGCGGGAGCGACATCTCGAGCAGCAGCTGGCGATAGAGGAGCGCCGTGACGGCGCAGGCGGCGGCGAACGCGATCACAGGCCGGAGGGCGCCCTCGTCTCGTCCGATCCGATCCGCGATCACCCACGCCGCCCCCGCGGCCGGAGCGAGCGACGCGCCGGCCGCCACCGCCAGCAGCGCGCCCAGCCCCGCCGCGGCCGCCGCCATCAGCGCGCGGGACAGCGAGCGATCGAGGAGCAGCGAGACGACTGGAGCGATCAACACCACCAGCGCCTCGAGCGGCGGCGGACGTCCCAGCCGCCAGCCGATCGCGAGGGCCGCGAGGGCCGCGATCAGCGCCGAGAGTCTGAGGACCTTCGTGATCACACTCAGTCGGTGATGTCCGGCAGGACCTTCCTACCTTGCGAGAGCCGCCACAACATCAAGACGGCGGCGCCTCCGACAGCGAAGGCGACCAGATAGACCCGCGGGATCATCAGCTTCTCTCCGAGCCACGCGTAGACGTACATGCGCGGGAAGCGTCCGATCGCGGTGGCGATCATGAAGTTTCGCGTCCGGTACTTGCGCAGGATCGCGAGGCAGCGGCAGACCCAGAACGGGAACGGCGTGGCGGCGCAGACGACGATGGTCGCGAAGGGATACTTGGCGAAGTACGCCATCCCCTTCTGCGTCCACCGATTGGTGCGCAGCTTCTCGAGCTTCTTGAAGGAGAGTATCCACTGGTAGATGTGCCAGTTGAGGTACTCCATGTACATGTAGACGACGAGCGAGACGAGCGCGACGTCGATCGCAGGATGGTACTTGGCGGCCTCCCACATGACGGGCTCGAAGGCCGTGGGAAGGATCGGTCCGAGCGGTCCGTTGGCTGGCAAGCCCACCACCGCGAGCCACACCAGCGCAGAATAGTCGGGGAAGTAGAGCGCGATCGGGATGAGCACCAAGCCCGCAGCCGCCGTCCCGCGAATGAAGATGTCCCACCGTCGATCTCCGCGCGGCCGCACCAGCGCGCGCAGGACACCCGAGATCGTCCATCGGGGCGCGACGGCGGCCGTGTTCTGGTCGGTGGTCATTCTCTCGACGCCTACACGCACCCCACCGAACGAGCAACCCATTCGTCCGTGACGGTCCCCCCGGCTGGACATAACCGGGTTTCCGACGACGGGCCCTGACCTCGAGCGTGACCGCGCTTTCTGCGTCGCACGGTTCTCACTCGCGAAACGCGAGACCCACGCCGACGCCACCGGCGCCGAGATCGACCGGCGCCACCGACCAGACCCCGCCGCGCGGGCCGTCGAGGATCTGCATCCGCCGCAGCGCGCGGTGGGACTGGAGCAGGTTGATCACGCCGAGCACCAGGTTCCATCCGCCGAGGAGCGCGGTAGCCACGCCATAGGCGGCGACCCAGGGATCGCTGCGGCCGGTGAGACCGCTGGCGATCGAGAGCGCGCCGAACGTGAGCTGAGCGCCGCCGGTCACCGTTCCCGCGATCGCCCAGCGGGGATTGGGCAGCTCGGAGCCGACGCCCATGGTGGTCCCGACCGCGGGAAAGAGGCCTGCCACGTTCGCCAGGGTCGCGCCGGTCGCCAGCACCACCGTATCGACGCGGCCGTCGAGGACCTCTTGAGCGCCGACCTGGGTCGGGATCAGCGCGAGCGCCAGAGCCACCGCTGTGAACACCACCGTCCGTGAAGACCGAGCCCTCGCGCGCCGGCGGAAAAACGTGCGCGCCCGCATGCGCACCAGGACTGCAGCGCGCGGGCCAGCCGGGCGGGACGCGGAAAACCGCGCTCGGATGTCACGAGGTGCGACGGATGGGACGCGCGGTCACCGGCGGAGATCGTCCGACAGCGCCTGTCGCTGCGGGCCGGTGAGCACGACTCGAACGTCGAGCGCCGGATGATCGATCCCGAACGCGACCGCGGGACGGCCCGCGAGCGCGAACTTGAGGAACTGGACCGACGACACCCGATCACCACCGACCTGCCGGGAATCGAAGGTCGCGCGCACGCGCTCGCCGCTCTCCAGCTCCGCGTAGACGTGCTGCGGAAGCGTCAGCCACTCGCGCAGCTTGACGTCGCGATGGGCCGGATCGTCGATCTCGATCAGGAGGGTGCAGCCGAGGCCGCCGTCGTCGCCGAGGATCTCGTTGTACGTGTCGAGCTCGTGCTGGATCTCCGACTCCCGCACCATGCGCTCCACGCGGACCATCTCCTGGATCTGATAGCGGACCGTCTCGGTGGTCTCGAAGAGCAGCGTCACGTGCTCTCCCAGGTGGATCCGGCGCGGCTCCTTCTCGATGAGCACACGATCGCGGAGCTCGACGCGGACGTCCTCGTAGGTGGCGAAGTCGATGATCTCCTCACGTCTCACTCTTTTCACGTTGCCCGTCCTCCTTCCTCTCCTCCACCGGCACGGGGAACCCGTCGTGACGGTAGGCCCGGGCCAGCACCGTCATTGGATGGAGGGCCTTCTTGCCCGCGTGCTGCTCGAACTGCAGCGCCGCCAGCGGACACTCGGTCATCCAGACGTCGGTCTCGGTGCTCTCGAGGCCGTCGAACGACTTCTGCCCGATCCGCTTCGAGCTCTCGAAGCTCTCGACCTTCATCGCGTAGGTACCGTCGTGCCCGCAGCATTCGATCACCGACTTCGGCGTGACGCCGGGGATCTTGCGCACGAGGTCGCGTCCCTTGAAGCCGATCGCCTGCGCGCGCAGGTGGCAGGGTGCGTGATAGCCGACGTCACCGGGCGTGCTCTTGAAGTCCGTGTTGAACCGGGTCTCGTTGCGGATCGACCAGAGGTGCTCCCCGGGATCCGCGACCTGGGCGGCCAGCTTTTCGGCGCGCGCGCGATCCTCGCCCTCGAGGAGGTGCGGCCACTCCTTGCGCAGCATCATGCTGCAGGTCGGGTTGATGACCAGGACCTTCGAGCCCTCGTCGACGAACGGCATCAGCACGTCGAGGCTCTTCTTCGCCTGTCTCCGGAGCGTCTCCAGGTCGCCGTGCTCCCAGGCCGGCATGCCGCAGCAGGCCAGCCCCTCGACGCAGGCGACCTCGACCGCGTTGTGCGCCATCACCTCGAGCGTGTCCTTTCCGATCTCCGGCTCGTTGTTCTGCACGTAGCAGGTCGGGAACAGCACCGTCTCGGCGGGCGGCGACGCGATCTTGCCGTTCTTCTTTGCCCACGACTCGAAGGTCTGCTGCGCGAAGGCCGGCAGCTGCTTGTCGCGATGGATCCCGACGACCTTCTCCATGAACCAGCGGTGCGCCTTCACCTTGTTCATGGCGTTCGCCAGGCCGAGGCTCATCCGCGCCATCTTGGCGGTGCCGTCCGGGCTGGCCAGCATCCGCTCGCGCAGGCCGCTCGGCTCGTCGCGGTGCTGAACCGCGCGGTAGCGATGTACCAGCTTCGGGAAGTCGAGCTGATACTCGTGGCCGTCGCGCGGCGTGTACGGGCACTGGACCTCGCACAGCTTGCACTGGAAGCAGGCGTCCATGACCGAGCCCACGTCCCGATCCGTCAACCGCGTGACGTCGCCCTCGTATTGGTGGTCGAGCAGGTTGAACAGGTTGGGGAACGAGTCGCAGTACTTGAAGCACATCCGGCAGCCGTGACAGACCTCGAAGACGCGGGTGACCTCGTCGTCGAGCGCGTCCGCGTCCCAGTACTTCGCCTCGCTCGGGTCGTAGCTGAGCCCTTCGGTCGGCTGATAGGAGATGTTCTTCGCTTCGTTCGTCATGAGCACACCGACGCCTTACCCCCTGGGGCGCAGGGGGCAGGCGTGCGATCTTTCGTCATCGAGGGGCGACTTACTCGATCGTCCCGAGCATCTTCGCGAATCGACCCGCATGAGACTTCTCGGCCTTCGCGAGCGTCTCGAACCAGTCCGCGACCTCCTTGAATCCTTCCTCGCGCGCGGTCTTGGCCATGCCCGGGTACATGTCCGTGTACTCGTGGGTCTCGCCCGCGATCGCAGCCTTGAGGTTCAGCGTGGTGTCGCCGAGCGGCTCGCCCGTCGCCGGATCGCCGACCTCCTTCAGGTAGTCGAGATGGCCGTGCGCATGACCGGTCTCGCCCTCGGCCGTCTCACGAAAGTTGCTCGCGATCTCGGGGTAGCCTTCGACGTCCGCCACCTTCGCGAAGTACAGGTACCGGCGGTTCGCCTGCGACTCGCCGGCGAACGCGGCCTTCAGGTTCTCGTGGGTCTTGGTTCCCTTGAGCTTTGCCAACTGATGATCCTCCTCTGCCCTTCCGGGCGGCCCACCGATATTTCGGTGAAGGCCTCGTGTCCAGCACTTCCGTGCGGGAGTTTGTGACGCAACCCGCGTGCCACCAAGTATTCCTTTGTTTCCATATAGTTACGCACAAACTTGCACCCGTATTTCGGTGTGCACCGATATATCGGTGGAAATTGCACCGATATGACGGTTAGAGTCGACCCATGCGGCCGACGGCGGACTTCACGCGGGACCTCCGGAACCTGGCGCTGCTCGCCGGCGAGCGCGCCGACCTCGACGGCCTGCTCGGCCGCGCGCTCGACTACCTCTCCGGCGTCATCCCGTACGACCTGGCCGCCGTGCTCGAGCTGGTCGACGGCACGCTCAACGTTCGCTGCGCCCGCGGCAAGCTCGCCGGCGCGCGCGTCCGCGCCCACCGCATCCGGCTCGCCGACTTCCCCAGCGTCCGCATGGCCCTCGAGACGCGGCGCACGCGCGTGCTCGAGGCGCACGACCACCAGGGCGAGGGCGACCCGTACGACGGCGTGCTCGACCTGCCTGACGGACACGCCTGCATGGTGGTACCGCTTTTCGCCGGCGATCGAACGCTCGGCGCGATCACGTTCGATCGTTCCGAGTGCGCGGTGTACGAAGCGTCCAAGGTCGACATCGCCACCATCTACGGACAGATCATCGCGCTCGCGATGGTGGCGGCCGAGCAGGCGGCGCTCCTCGATCACCACCGTCGCCGTCTCGCCGAGGAGAACCGGATCCTCCGCGACGAGGCCGGCCAGAGCGAGGCGGCCGAGCTCCTGGACGAGAGCGAGGACCCGGCGATGATCCGGATCCGAGAGCTGGCGCGCCAGGTCGCGGTGACGGACGCTCCGGTGCTGGTGCGCGGCGAGACCGGCACCGGCAAGGAGGTGCTCGCGCGCGCCATCCACGCCTGGAGCCACCGGCGCGACGCGCCCTTCGTGAAGATCAACTGCGCGGCGCTCCCGGAGAGCCTGATCGAGAGCGAGCTGTTCGGCCACACGCGCGGGGCCTTCACCGGGGCGGATGCCTCTCGGCCGGGGCGATTCGCGGTCGCGGACGGCGGCACGCTCCTCCTCGACGAGATCGGCGACCTGCCGCCGGCGGCGCAAGCCAAACTGCTTCGAGTGCTGCAGGAGGGGACGCTCGAGCCGGTCGGCAGCGATCGCACCCTCGAGGTGGACGTCCGGATCATCGCCGCCACCAACGTCGATCTCGACGAAGCGCTCGACCGCGGCCGCTTCCGCGAGGACCTCTACTACCGGCTGAACGTGTTCCCGATCGAGCTGCCGCCCCTGCGGTCGAGGACCTCGGACATCGTCTCGATCGCCCGCCGTCACCTGGACGGGCTCGCCAAGAGGAGCGGGCGAGGCCCCTGGACCCTGCCGAAGCGGGCGGTCGACCGGATGTGCGCCTACGACTGGCCCGGCAACGTGCGCGAGCTGATCAACTACCTCGATCGCGCGACCATCCTCGCACCGTCGGGCGAGCTCGACATCGACATCCCCCACGGCCGCAAGGATCGCAGGTTCGATCCGGCGAGCGATCCCTCGGCGTGGCCGACCTTGATCGATCTGGAGAAGGACTACGTGGAGCGCGTCCTCACTGCGACCGAGGGCAAGATCTACGGCCCGGGCGGCGCGGCGGAGATCCTCGGCCTCAAGCCGAGCACGCTCCAGTCCCGGATGGCGAAGCTCGGCATCGTTCGGCCGCGGTGAGCGCTCGCCGCGTCACACCTCGACCTTGCCGTCGGCCGTGCAGAGCACGCCGTAGAGCTCCGGGCGGCGATCGCGGAAGAAGCCCCAGCCCGCGCGGCGTCGGGCGAGATCGTCGAGGTCGAAGCGATGGAGGATCACGCCCTCGTCCTGGCGCCCCAGCTCCGCCACCTTGTCACCGCGGGGATCGGCGATGAACGAGGAGCCGTAGAAGCGCTGGCCCTCCTCCTCGCCGGTACGGTTCGCCGCGACCACCGGGACGATGTTGGCGACGGCGTGACCGATCATGACGCGCTGCCAGGGATCCTTGGTGTCGAGATCGGGGTCGGCGGGCTCGCTGCCGATCGCGGTCGGGTAGAGGAGGACCTCGGCGCCGAGCAGCATCATCGAGCGGGCGCACTCCGGGAACCATTGGTCCCAGCAGATCCCGACGCCGATGGTGCCGTGCCGGGTGGGGAAGGCGCGGAAGCCGGTATCGCCGGGGCGGAAGTAGAACTTCTCCTCGTAGCCGGGTCCGTCGGGGATGTGGCTCTTGCGATAGACACCGAGGCACGCGCCGTCTGCGTCGAGGACCGCCACGCTGTTGTAGTGAGCCTGCCCGGACCGCTCGAAGAAGGAGATCGGAATGACCAGCCCGAGCTTCTTCGCGAGCTCCGAGAAGTGCGCGATGGTCTCGTTGCCCTCGAGAGGACGCGCCTCCTCGAAGGACTCGGACCGCTCGTGGCGGCAGAAGTACGGGCCCTCGAAGAGCTCGGGCGGCAGCACGATCTGGGCGCCGAGGGCGGCCGCACCACGCACGTGCTCAGCGACGCGGGCGACGTTCTCCCGGCGCGAGCCGCCGAGCGGACACTGGATCGCGGCGACGGTCACCGTGCGTCCATTCATTGTTCACCTCCGAGCGGGAGCTGCTGAGTGATGCAGTGGAACGCGCCGCCGCCCTCGAGGATCGCCCGGGCGGAGACGCCGGCGACGCGGCGGTCGGGAAAGAGCGACGCGATCGCCTCGAGGGCCGGCTCGTCGGCCGGCACGCCGTACTGCGGGACCACGACGGTCCGGTTGGCGATGTAGAAGTTGACGTAGCTCGCGGGCATGAGGTCTCCCTCGCCGGTGAGCACGCGCCCGGGGGACGGCACGACCGCGACGTCGAGCCTCATGGACTCGAGGTCGCGGTGGATCGCGAGGAGCGCCTCACGGTTCGGATCGTCCGGCTCGGGGCGCATGCAGACGACCACGCCGGGACGGACGAAGCGCGCCAGCGTGTCGACGTGGCCGTCGGTGTGGTCGTTCGCGAGCCCGTCGCCCAGCCAGAGGATCCGCTCGGCGCCCAACCAGCGCGAGAGCTCGGCCTCGAGGCGCTCGGGATCGAGCCCCGGGTTGCGGTTGGGATTCTGCAAGCACTGCCGGGTCGTCAGGAGCAGTCCGGCGCCGTCGACCTCGACGCTGCCGCCCTCGAGCACGAAGTCAGCCTCGAAGATCGGCGAGGGCGAGCGCCTCCGCGATCGATCCCGCGACCCGATCGTCGTGCGGCAGGAGGTACTTCTCACCCCAGCCGTTGAAGCGAAAGACCGCGGAGGCGCGGCCGCCCCGCTCGTCGACCAGGAAGACGGGCGCGATGTCGCGAAGCCAGATGTCGCCGAACGGGATCCGGTACCAGGTGATCGGCAGGTGGCCGATCGCGCGCCGGGCGCTGGCCTCAGCCGCGTCGTCGGGGACCAAGACCGAGAGCGGCTCGCCCTCGGCGATCGCCTCGGCCAGCCCGGCGACCTCGCGGCGGGCAGGCTCGAGATGCTCGCGCCAGAGATCGGCCGCGCTCGGCCACGCGAGGAACGTGGTCTCGTGCTCGTTCCACTCCGCAGGCTGTCGATAGCCCGCGTCCCCCGGCGCTCGCACGGCCTTCACGATCGGACCCGTTACCGAACGCGATCGGGTTGATCAAGCCGAAGCCGAGAGCTCGCGGTGCACGCCCGTGAGGTAGCGCCCGCGCAGGATGCGGCAGGGAGCCTCAGCGGCGCTGGCGCCCGCAATCGCGCTTGCGGCACCAGCCAGGATTGGGAGACCCGCCTCCTCGAGGGAGCGGGCCGCGCCGAGGAGCGCGCTCCGCCGGCGCTCGTTCAGCGCACCGCGACCCATCTCCGCCAGCTCCTCGAGCATCGACTCGAACGCTCGCAGGCGATGGAGGCTCGCCGAGTCGATCGGGGCCTCCGGCTCGCGCTCCTCCTCGCCCTCGTGCGGAGCGGAGGCCTCCTCGGAGCCCGCCCCCGGTGCGGGCGCGCCACCGTCGAGGCCGAGGTTCACGATCCCGTCGCGCGTGTAGAGGCTGTAGGGACGCATCCTCAGCTGCCCCTCGGCGAGGTAGGCACGCCCCATGAGTCCCCAGAGCCCGACCGCGTCCGGATCGAGCCGCTCGAGCGCTTCAATCGCGGCCTCGTTGGCGGCGCCGTGGGACACGCCCAGCACGAGCGGGCGCTGGTCGGCGTCGAAGACCTCGAGGACGAACACCTGGCGGATCTCATCGAAGGATCTCGCGCCGAAGCGGGCCGGGCGCACCACCGCGAGGCCCGCAATCGGATCATACGACCCGAGGCCCGCGGGCCGCGCACGCTCCACCGCCCCGCGGAGCCGATCGAAGTCGGCAAAGACGCGATCCGTCGCCGCGAGCTCCGACGGGTCCGAGGGCCCGATCACCTGCGCCTTCGATCGGGTCGAGGCCGAGAGGCGGTGCTGGTCGTTTCGCCGGGCGTGGAAGAGCTTGAAGCGCGACCGCGAGGCCAGCGCCGGATCGCGCATCCCCTCCCAGGGACCCGGCGCCCGGTATCGCGCCTCGGGCGAGTACTCCGCGTACTGCGCCGGCCGCGAGTCGGACCACGCGTACCACTCGCCGCTCCTCGACTCGCGGAACACCACCGTGAGCCCCAGATAACCGGACGACGTCCGCCAGGGATACGCGCCCAGCCCGGAGAGCTCGAGCGCACCGATCTCGCGGTAGCGCGTGCGGTGCCGGCCCACCAGCTCGGAGGACGCTTCGTCCTTCGCCGAGCCGAGCGCAGCGGCCAGCGCGTACGCCCTCGACACCGCGCCGAAGAGCCTGGCCTCGTCCGACTGCGCGCGGCGCTCGACCATCAGCGCCGTGTCGTCGGCGGTGCGTTTGAGCTCGAGGGCCAGCCGGGGAAGGTTGACGCCGACCGCCGAGATCGCGAGCGTGGTGAGCCGCGCCTCCGCGGTCTCGGTGAGATGCGTGAGGCCCGCGTCGATCATCTCCTCGAACAGCGACGTCGCCGAGCCGAGCACCTCGGCGCGCGTGCGGGGCGCTCCCTCGGCTGCCGCCAGCGCCGCGGCCTCGATCTGCTCGGGCCCCGGATGTCCGCGACGCTTCCGGAGCGCGAGGATCGCGGCCACCAGGTACTTCTCGGGATCGCGGCCGCGCGCGTCGGTGATCGCGCCCTGGTAGCCTCCGCCGGGGAACCAGCGCACCTCCACCAGGCTCTCGGGGAAGAAGACGCGGAGCGACTCGCCCAGCTCGATCTCCGGCTCCGGGTCGGCGCCGAGCACCGCGATCGCCTCCCGGACCACGCGTTTGGTGGCGAGCTTCTCCGGATCGAGCGCCAGGATCTCGGCCTCGAGCGCCGCAGGATCGACGGCAGGCGCCTCGGCCCGCCCCGGCTCGTTTCGGAGGAAGAGGACCGCCGTCAGGATGTGGCGACAGATCTCGAAACCGGGGCAGCTGCAGCGCGCCTGCCGCGGGCCGCGCTCGTCGAGCTCCACCGTCTCGGCGCCCACCCGGATCGCGAGCGGCGCCGAGGCGGTCTCGAGCACGACCGGGACCCTCGCGAGATCCTTGGCGGCGCGGCGCAACAGCCCCTTGCTGGCGAGCGCGGCCAGCGCCGCGTCGTCGTAGCGCTCGCGATAGAGCGCGCTCAGGCGATCGCTTTCACCAGCCACTCCGCCAGCCTCTTCGGCGTCAGCGCCGCGATCTCCATGCCCGCCGCGGCCAGGGCCTCGGCGGTGCTCCGGTCGTAGATCGGCCGCGCGCGCTCGTCGAGCGCCGCCAGCCCGAGCACCTTCACGCCCGCCTCCGCCAACCGTCGCACGTTGGCCTCCAGCACCTGGGGCGAGGCACCTTCGCAGAAGTCGGTGATCAACACGACGATCGTGCGATGGGGATTCTCGATCAGCGACTCGGCATACGCGACCGCCCGACCGATGTTGGTACCGCCGCCGAGCTGTACGCTCATCAGCACCTCGACCGGATCGTCGGCCATACCGGAGAGATCCACGACCTCGGTGTCGAAAACGAACAGCTTCACGCGCACGCTGGGGAGCGACGCCAGGATCGCGGCCATCACCGCGCCGTGGATCACGGACTGGGTCATGCTGCCGCTCTGATCGATCGCCAGCACGATCTCCCAGGGGAGACGCCGCTCGATGCGCGAGAAGAAGCGAACCTCTTCGAGCGCGAGTTGCCTCCGCTCGGGGTTCCAGTGGCGCAGGTTGAGGCGGATCGTGCGCCTCCAATCGAAGTTCCTGGCCACGCGGAGCGGGCCGTGCCGGAGCCGATCCTGCTTGCCGGCCAGGGTGCGCCGCACCTCTTCCTCGAGCCTGCGCCGGAGGTCGTCGACGACCTCGCGGACGATCCGGCGCGCCACGTCCAGAGAGCGGCCCTCGAGGTGCCCGCGGAAGGCGAGGATGGCCGCCAGCAGATCCATGTTCGGCGTCAGCCGGCCGAGCACCTCGGGATCCGTGATCAGCTCGGTCATCCCGTAGCGTTCGAGCGCATGCCGCTCGATGCGCTCGGAGGTGTCCTCGGGGAACAGCTCGCGCACCTCGGAGAGCCAGCGCGGCACGCTCAGCTGGCTCGGATCCAGGGAGGCGCCGGGGCCACCCGCGCGGGCGCCGCGCCCCGCGTACTCGCGGCCGTAGAGGAAGTCGAGCGCGTCCTCGCGGCGGCGTTCGAGCTCGTCCTTCGGCATCGGGAGCGCGCGTCTCGCGTAGCGCCCGAGCAACAGGCGCCAGCGGCGCAGCACGGCCTCTGGATCGCTCATTCGCCCCACCCTTCCAGGCCGTCGCGAGCGAGCACGGTGCGGACGTGCCTCGTCATTTGCAGGTTTGCCTGCACTTCCTCTGCGCTCACGTCGAATCGCACCAGGTCACCGAGCGCGCCGCCCTGCTGTCTTCCCACCAGCGCGGCCAGCCAATCGACCTCCTTCGGCGTCAGCTCGGCGAAGGCCAGCCGCAGCTCGGGGAGCGCGGAGAGGAAGTCGCCTTCGGCCCATCCTTCGAGGAGCGCGCTGACCTCGCGCACGAAGCCGGGGACGCGCCACGCCACCTCGCGGGCCGTCGCCAGCACGCCGCGCAGGAACGCGGTCCGGGTGCGCGCGGAGCGGTCGGCGCCGCGGAGATGCCCGATCAGCAGGGCCATCAGACGGTCCTCGGTGATCCGCCCATCGGCGAAGGAGAGACCGGCCGCACCACCTAGGATGGCGCCGTTGTCGCCGCCCAGCTCGAGCGTGCGCGCGAGCGCGTCGTGGAGCAGCGAGGCGTCGAGGAGCTCGGCGCGGGCGGGCGTGAGGAGGCCGCGGACGGTGGCGAGTCCCGCGAGTGCGCCACGCTCCTCCGTCTCCGCGGTGGAGCCCAGGCGATCGATCAGGTACGTCGCGCGCTGGTACACCGCGCGCACCAGCTCGGGGAGCTGCGGCAGGCGAAACGCCTCCAGCGGCTCCCGCGACTCCCACAGCAGCATCAGCTCCTCGAGCGCGGCCACCAGGGAGCCGAAGCTCGGATCCTCACCGGCCACCGCCAGGATCACGCGGGCGATCCGGTCGGCGCGATCGACCAGCCCCATCCGCAGCGCCGCCGTCAGGAGCGACACCGCAGAACGCGCGCTCCGAGACGCCCCGCTCGCCTCCAGCGCACCCGTGCGTTCGAGGAGCAGCGTGCCGGCCGCCTCGTCGACGCTGGCCCCGTACGCCATCCGCTCGATCAGCGTGCTCTCCACCTCGGGCGTCCAGCACCAGGACCAGAGCTCCTGGATGCGCTCGAGCTCGCGCCCGGCCGCGAAGTCCGGACCGGCGATCAGCTCTGCGAACGGCACCTCGAGGAACGAGAGCGCGTGGAAGAACCGGCTGGTCCTGCGGTGCAGCTCGTTCTTGTAGAGCTCGAGCGTGGACTCCCGCCGCGCCGCCTGCCGCACGTCGAGCCGGAGCTCCCGCGCGAGTCGATGGAAGTCGTCCGCGATGGGCGGGCTGCCGGCCTCCGGCGGGACTGCGCCGACCTTCGCGCCGGCAAGCTGCCTCTTCACCTGGGCCATCACCAGCGCGCCCTCCGCGTCGAGCGCACCCTTGACGAAGCAGCTCCGGATCGCGTCGAGCACGTCCTCGCGCGACGGTCCCGGCCGGCCGCGCATCTCGGCGAGTCGGACCGCCGTCGCGATCGCGTCGATCACCTGCGCCGTCGACACCACGGGCCCGGTGCGCCGCTTGCGCGTGGCGCGCGATAGATCCACCAGAACCTCGACCGCCGCGCTCCGCAGCGCGGTCGCCGCCGGCCGGCCTCGCTCGAGGTGGGTCCACACGCGCGCGTAGTAGCCGGGCGCCGGCATCCCCGCCGAGTAGCCATTGAGCGCGTCCAGCTGATCGAACGAGTAGCGCATCAAGAGCGTGCTGGCGCGCGCCGGGTCCCGGACCGGGAGCGGCCTCCTCTTCGGCTTCTCGCGCAGGAGCACCGGCAGATGCACCGTGTGGAAGCCGCCCGTGACCACCACGATCGGCGCGACGCCCTCCTCGAGCGCCGACGCCACGTGCGAGGCCATATTCCGCTCGCGCGCCAGGTTGCCCTCGGCCGCGAGCGCCTCCTCGGTGTACTCGATCCGCGACAGTGCGCAGTAGACTGCGACCTCGTCGATGAACCGCTCGATCGAGAGCTCGGGGCCGCGAACCTCGAAGAGGTGATCCCAGAGCTCGTCGTGATCGCGGCAGCCGGTGCGCGCCGCCAGCCGATCCAGATAGACCGATTGCCGAAGATAGATCTCCTGGAGCAGCGACTCGACCTCGAAGCCGAGGGCGCCCGGACGCTCGTCCTTCTCGGCGCGGACCTTCTCGGGATAGGTGAGATCGACGAACGAGAGCCTGGCCCCGCAGGCGTGCCCGATCCGGAGCGCCACCAGCTCGGGCGAGTAGTCGCAGAAAGGGTAGTAGCCTCCGTGGCGGAGCCGGCCCACATAGGTGCAGTACGCGGCGAACGGCGTGCGCGTCCGCGGGTCGAGCAGGTGCGGGATCAACGGGGTGAGATCCTCCGGCCCCTCGATCATCACCGCCTGCGGCCGGACCTGCTCGATCAACCGGCGCACCTGGAGCGCGCACGCCGGGCTGTGGTGGCGGATCGGAACCCACCAGATCCCGCGGGCCCGATCCTCGGCGAGGAGGTCCCGGATCCTCAGCGCTTCAGCCATTTCCTCGCGTCGTAGTAGGCCTTCCACAGCGCGCTGTCCTTGGCGCGGCCCTTGACCACCACGTCGAAGTACTGGCGGAGCCGCTTCTCGTCGTCGGCGTTGTCCTTGAGCACCGTGCCGATCAGCTGGCGCGCCACGTGCTCGCTCCTCATCGCGCCGTCGCCGAACCAGCGCGCGTCGAGCCCGGCGGACACACCGACGGCGACCGCCTCGGCCGTCGACATGACGGTGCTCGGCTTCTCCAGCTGTGTCCCGTCCTCGGTCCGGCCCGCCCGCAGATCGTGAAACGTGGTCACCAGCAGATCGACGACATCCTCGGGGACGGCGACCTCGACCCCGGCGGCCGCCAGCTGCGCGCAGATCTGATCCATCACCAGCTTCACCTCGAGGCGCTTGTCCGGGATCGGCATAACGGTCTCGAAGTTGAACCGCCGCTTGAGCGCGCTCGACATCTCGTGGACGCCGCGGTCGCGGATGTTGGCGGTGGCGACCACGTTGAAGCCCTTGCGCGCGAACAGGACCGCGTGCTCGGTGCCCTCCAGCTCGGGGACGTGCAGCACCTTGTCGGAGAGGACCGAGACCATCGTGTCCTGGATCTCCGGCTGGCACCGCGTGATCTCCTCGAAGCGGATCAGGAGGCCCTGCTCCATCCCGAGGTAGAGCGGGCCCTTCACCAGCGCGCCGATCCCCGGGCCCTCCGCCAGGAGCCGCGCGTAGTTCCAGGAGTACCGGATCTGGTCCTCCGTGGTGCCGGCGGTGCCCTGGATGGTGTTTTGCGAGGTCCCCGAGATCGCGGCCGCCAGGAGCTCCGAGAGCATCGACTTGGCGGTCCCGGGCTCCCCCACCAGGAGGAGCCCGCGGTTCGACATGAGCGTGACGATCGATCGATCGATCAGCGTGTCGTCGCCGAAGAACTTCTTCTCGATCTTGGGCCCCGACTTCTTGCCGTCGTCGCCGAGGATGAAGGTGCGGACGGCCTTGGGAGAGAGGAGCCAGCCCTCGGGCCGCGGCCCGGGATCCCACGCGCGGAGCGCCTCGAGCTCGACCCGATGCTGGACCTCCGCCGACTCTCTGAGCACGCCCGCCATCGGCGGCCTTGTAGCACGCAATCCCGTCAGAGGCTGATGATGCCCTCGCGGATGCCTTCGGTGACGGCCTCGAGGCGGTTCGTCACGTCGAGCTTCTCGTAGATGTGCTCGAGGTGCGTTCGGATGGTCGCCTTCGAGAGGCCGAGCACCTTGGCCGCCTCGTTGTTCGAGAGGCCCTTGGCGATGATCTGCAGGATCTCCAGCTCTCGCTTCGTCAGGTTGGTGACCGCCTCAGGATTGTAGGTGGGGACGGAGACCTGCTTGGGCGGCGCCGCGATCAGCTTGAGGAGCGCGCGGGCCAGGTTCGGCTGGATGACGGAGCCGCCCTCGTTCACGTCTTTGATCGCTTCGACGATCTTCTCGACCGGAGTGCCCTTGAGCAGATAACCGGCGGCACCCGCGACGACGGCCTCGATCACCTTCTCCTCCTCGTCGAAGATGGTGAAGATCAGGATGTTGATCTCGGGGTGGCTGGCCTTCACGCTGCGGGTCACGTCCATCCCCGACATGCGCGGGAGCCCGAGGTCGAGCAGGATGACGTCGGGCTTCAGCGCGTCGAGCTGTTCGAGCGCGTGCTCACCCGAGAGGGCCTCGCCGACGATCTCGATCTCGCCGAACTCGTCCAGTAGCTTGCTCTGCGCCTTGAGGATGTTGGGTTGGTCTTCGACGATGAGGACGCGGATCGGCATGGCCCCCAGCATAAGCCGCATCGGGCCGGAGGTCGCGCACGTCATCCTTCGGCGGCCAGACAGGGCGGATCACCCTCTTCGAGCAGGATCACCCGCAGCATATCGGTGTTGCGGCGCAGGTAGACCACGAAGATCGTGGGCCCGGCCCGGGCCACCAGCAGCCCGAAGGCCTCCAGCGCGTCGCGCTCGCAGTAACCGATCGAGGGGTGGTACGTCGCCAGCAGGGGCTGGCCGTCGTCGAAGCCCGCATAGAGGAAGCCGCCGCCCGACCGCACCATGGTCACGATCGGGAAGGAGGTCTCGGCGCGCCGGGAGAAGGCCGGCTCCCAGGTGACCTCGCCGCGGCGGACCAGATCGCCCTCGCAGGTCCCGGCGAACGTGCCCAGGTCGCTCGACAGCACGGAGGCGGGTGTCCCCGCGATCCCCGGGACCGGCTCCTCGAACGCCTGCCCCTCCCGGTAGCGAAGGAGCATCCCGGGCGGCTCGCCCGCCCCGAGCCCGAGCGCCTCACCCGGCGCAATCCAGGTTGCGCTCGCGGGGAGCGGTTGCCGGCCTCCGGCGATCCCGAGATCACAGATGGCCTCCTCGGATCCGGAGTAGACCGTCTGCCACTCGGCACCGTCGAAGCGCACCATCATGTGCGAGTTGGTCACTGCGAACAGCTCGAAGGGTGCGTCGCCGTGCGATCCGGTCAGCGCCACCGAGGTCCCGGTGGCGGGTGAGACCACCGGGAGCACCTCGAACCCGGACTCGAGCGTGCCGTGCGCCAGCCGGCCGTCGGCCGCGTAGAGCCAGAGCCCGCCCGAGTCGTCTCGGAACGCCGCACGGAACTCGATCGACTCGGGTCGCTCGCCCAGGCCGAGCTCCTCGATCTGCTGGTAGCTCCCGTCGTCGGCGATCTCGTACAGGTGTCCCACCGAGGTTCCGAGGAGCATCCGGTGATCGTCGATCGCCTGGGCGAATACGGGTTGATCGCTCGGCGAGGTGGCGGCGATGCGGACGTCGGCCGTCCTCCGGTACGGCGGCGAGTAGTGGTCGCAGACGTTGGTCGCCGGAAGATCGAGGAGCAGCAGCGCGTCCTGCATCCTCGGGTCCGGCTCCGAGAGCGTCTTCCAGGGCGCCTGCACGCCGTCCTCGATCTTCGCGGCCAAGAGCTTCTTCGGTGGCGGGGTGCGCGGGTCGTCGTACTCGGGAAACTCGTGGAGCGTCTGCGCACCCGGGATCAGGCCCACGTCCTGGAGCGGACACGCGAACGTCATGGCCAGGAGCTCGACGCTCCTCTCGTAGGCGAGCCCGGGCGGCGTGGGGTCGAGGCCGGCGCTGCCGACGTTCGTCGCCCACAGCCCGCTCAGCTGGCCGTCGACGTAGATCCAGAGCAGCGCCGAGCGCCCCTCGAACGCGCTCGAGTCGACCTCGACGTTCGAGTGACACCCGGCCAGCAGCAGGGCGAGCAGCCACCGTCTCCGCACGTCAGCCCCCCAGCCCCGCGCTCAGCCCGTACGCCGCCGCGCCCAGCACCACGCCCGCGATCCACTGGATCCACGGGACGTCGTCGGGGCCGCCGAAGATCAGCGTGCCCAGGGACCAGGTGGCGCCGGCGGTGGCGAGAGAATAGCCGAGCGGCAGCATCAACACGCCGGGCGGGTTCACGTGGTTCGGATCGCCCGCGTCCGCGCGGTAGCCGAAGGTCGTGAAGCCGTCGTGCGAGCACTCGGAGCCCTGAAAGCAGACCGTGTTCACCTTCCCGTCGTGGCGCACGGCCGCGAACGTCGCGATCACGGCGCCGCTCAACACCAGCAGCAGCCCGGACCACTCCGTCACCGGACGGAGCACCGTCGGCTCGTGATGCGTGAGGACCAGCTCGGGCGACAGCTCGGCGCGGGCGCCCCGCGCGACCTCCACCGCAATCTCGGCGTCGGCGTAGTTCGGGTTCCGCAGCCGGATCGTGTGGCGGCCCGGACGCACGTTCGAGAGCTCGTTGAGACCCGGCGCGGTGGTACCGATCGTGCGGTCGTCGAGGGCGAGCTCAAGCGGCTCGGTGGAGTCGACCTCGAGGGCGATCGTTCCCCAGGGCTCCCAGTGGCCCTGCTGCTCGAGCGCCGGCCGGAGGTCGACCGACACCAGTCGCTCCAACAGATCGGCCGCCGCGCCCGCCTCCGCGAGATCGCGCCGCGGCGTCGACGTGAGCACCGCCTGCTCGGCGACCGCGGACTCGACGCGCTCCTGCCAGGATCCCTCCCGCTTGGTGTCGTGGAGCAGCGCCAGCGCCTTGTCGGTGTCGAGCAGCAACGTGCTCAGTCGATCCGGCTCGCCTTCGATCGCAACGCTGATGATCAAGAGGAGGAACCGCGGATAGAGCGTGCCGTCCTCCTCGAGCCGGTGGAGGTGCTCTCGATAGGTCATCCGCCCGCCGTCCGCCCGGCGCAGCGCGGCCTCCGAGTAGTCCTCGCGGGCCTCGTCGGCGAGACAGAACAGGCGCCCGCGACACCTCTCGACCGCCCGCTCGTCGACGAGCTGGATCGTGAAGTCCGTGTGCCGCTCGAGGACCGCGGTGATCGCCCGGATGATCTCCGAGCTATCGGTCTTCGCGGCCTCCCCCGTGGGCGTCGCCAGCACGAGGGCCAGCGGCGTTCGATCGTGAGCGTCGATCGCGTGGGGGGCCGACGCCAGGACCAGGGCGACCACGCAGGCTCCAGGCAGCATCCGCGCTCATGCTACGTCGGGTAGGCCCGTCAGCCCAGATCCTCCCGGGTGATGGGGAAGAGCTGGAACCCCACCTGGAACACCTCGCGCTGGTCTGCGCCCTCGGACGCCTGATCGCTCATCATCTCGAGGAGCTCCCTGCGGAACTTCGCGATGCGGGCCCGCACCTCCTGGAACTGGACGGGCGAGAGCGCGAAGGTGAGCGCGGTGATGTCGCGGAGCTCCAGCGGGACGCCGTCGAGCGACTTGCTGGCGAGATCCAGCATGGCCCGGTGATAGTTTCGCACCGCCAGCGAGCGGACGCGCGGGCCGGTGGAGATGTTGGTATCGGCGGGACGCAGGCGGCCCTCGTCGTCCCGCACCACCAACCCCACCTCCAGCAGCAGCGAGAGCGCCTGCTCGACGTCGGAGGCGCGCACCGGGGGACGGAGCCGGCGTCCGATCCACGCGGGATCTTCCTGGAAGTCGGGAAGGAGCAGCATCTCCCGGATGGGAAGCGCGTACCAAAGCGAGTAGACGCGATACTGGGCCTCCTCGAGGCGCATCGAGGCGGCCGAGGACGCCTGCCGGCGAAGGCGGAGATAGTAGCGGTTGCGCTCGGCGTCGGTCTGCGCCTGCCCGAGCAGCACCAGCGTCTCGAACGTCTCCTGCTCCTCCTGATCGAGCCCGAGACCCTTCGCGAACTTCGCGATCGACTTCGGCGAGAGGTTGCGCTGCCCCTCCGCCACCAGCTTCAGGAAGTTGGGCGAGGAGAAGCCCGCCACCCGCGAGAAGTAGCGGTACGAGAACTGGGGCTTCGTCGTTTTCAGGTACCCGATCATCGCGCGCAGATACGCGCGATAGTCGTCGAAGGCGTGGGGGCTGGGACGGCGAACCGTATTCTCGGCAATGGCGACCACCGCCTCTAGGAAGCGCTCAACCGGCCCTGGAGTCAAAGATGCCGGGGCATTCGAACGTATTCAGATCGAATACAGTATTCAGGGCACGCTTCGGATGCGACCCGCGGGCGGCGGCGCGATCGGGGACGCGGCGGCGAAGTAGGCCTCGAGCGCGTCGATGTCCAGCATGCCCTGGGTGCGGTCGGTGCCGTCGGCCAGCACACCTCGGCTCCCGAGGTAGTTGTTCACCGTGACGCGATAGTGGGCCTTGGGATCGAGCGGGCGACCGCCGATCGAGATGTCGCCGGGATCGATGCGGTCGCCGTCTTTGCGAGCGGTGTGCCACGTGTAGTTCAGCGTGCTCGACACCTGGAGGAACCGGGGGTGGTCGCCGCTCCACTGCTCTTCGAGCAGCTGCTCGATCTGGTCGCCGGTGAGCGTCATGGTCACCAGCGCGTTGCCGAACGGCTGCGCGGTGAACGCCATCCCGTAGGTGACCGCAAGCTTCTCGGTCCCCAGATCGGCGCGGATGCCGCCGCTGTTCATGAACGCGAGCTGCGCCGCGCCTCGCTCGGGCGTGCGCGTCGCGAAGAGCTGGGCGTCGGCGATCACCGATCCCAGCGGCGACTCGCCCGACGGCCCCTCCTGGCGCGAAAGCACCGAGGTCACGCCGCCGATCTCGCGCTCCTCCAGCGGAGCCGCCTCCTCGCCGTAGCGATCGACCATCCCCAGGACCTCCGAGTTGGGATCGATCAGATGGTCCACGCTCCGGTTCGTCGCGGTCGCCGCCGTGACGTCGCCGGTCGCGCGATCGAGCTGGAGATCGATGGTGGTCAGCATGCGGCCGAAGCAGCCGGCGCTGGTCACGACCTTGCCGGACAGCTTGCAGTTGTAGGCCTGATGCGTGTGGCCGCTGACCACGACGTCGACCTCCGGCGGCAGGCGGGCCACCACGTCGACGATGGCGCCGGTCATGTCCTTGCAGTCGTTGGGGCCGCCGCTCTGGAAGCCGCCCTCGTGGACGACGACCACGATCGCCTGCACGCCCTTGGCCGTGAGCGCGGGCATCAGCGCCTCCACGGTGTCGGCCTCGTCGGGGAACGACAACTCCGGGATCACCGGCGGGACGAACGTGGGCGTGTCCTTGGTGGTCAGGCCGATGAAGGCCACCGGTACGCCGCCGTACCGCCGGATCGTGTACGGAGGATAGATCGGCTGTCCGTCCGAGCGGCGCACCACGTTCGCCGCCAGCAGCGTGAAGCGTGCCGGCTTCATCACGCGGAGGAGCTCGGCCAGGCCCTCGTCGAGCTCGTGATTGCCGACTGCGTGGACGTCGACGCCGATCCGGTTCATGACCGCGATCGTCGGCTCGTCGTGGAGGAGCGCGGAGATGAGCGGGCTACCGCCAATCATGTCGCCGGCGGAGACCACCACCGCGTTCGAGGCCTCGCTCCGCAGCTTGTCAACGTGGCTTGCAAACCAAGCCGCTCCGCCGACGTCTTCTCCGGAGGGCGGGCGCAGGTTCCCATGGAAGTCGTTGAACGCGATGATGCGCAGCGGCACGTTGCCGGAGGGTCGCGCCGCGCAAGAAACGAGGGCGAGTGAGGCGAGGAGCATTGTCCTCTGCACGGCCGGGAACATATCATGAGCCCCTTGTCCGACGCCGTCCTCAACGTCGCGCAGGTCGTCCCCCGGACCGAGGCCGAGGGCCCGGGGCACCGCTACGCCGTCTGGGTCCAGGGCTGTCCGTTCCGCTGCCCGGGCTGCTGCAACCCGGAGATGCTGTCGTTCGAGCCACGGCGGGCGATGCCGGTCGACGCGCTCCTCGAGGACGTCGGCCACCACGACGTCGAGGGCGTCACGTTCCTCGGCGGCGAGCCGATCAGCCAGGCGGCCGCCTTCGCCGACCTCGCCGAGGGTGTCCGCGCCGCCGGTCTCACCGTGATGATCTTCAGCGGTCATACGCTCGCCGAGCTCCGCGCGATGAACGACGCCGAGGTGGAGCGGCTGCTGGCGGCGACCGATCTGCTGGTCGACGGCCGCTACCAGGCGAGCCTGCGCACGACCGAACGTCGTTGGATCGGGTCGACCAACCAGGTGATGCACTTCCTCAGCAGCGCCTACGATCCGGGCGATCCGCGCTTCCTCGGGCCCAACCACCTCGAGATCCGGATGGTGAACGGCCAGCTCACCCTCAACGGCTGGCCGCTCCACGGACGCCGCACGCGGCTGATCTGATGGCGCGCCCGTTCTTCGACCAGACGGAGGCCTTTGCGCTCTCGATCGTCGACGCGCTCGCGGGCGGACGCCGACCGCACCCCCTCCCCTACCTGAAGCAGCTCGAGCCTTCGCCGCAGCTGATCCGGATCGGCGCGGAGCGGCTGGCGATCCATCTCCATCGCCATTTGTTGCGCTCCGGTGGCGACCGCGAGCGAACCGTCCTCCGCGGCGGACGGCGGGCGACCGGGCGGCTGTGGGACCCGGCGTTGAACGAGGGCTTCGGGCTACGCTTCACCGCCGCCTCGATCAATCTGTGGCTGGGGCTCGTGCAAGGCATGTTGCACCCGCCCAAGCGACGGCCCGACCTGGGCCAGCGGCTGGGACGGTGTGCCCGGGTCGAGGGCACCGAGTCCGGGGACTGGCTGTTCTATGCGCGGGCGCTGGCCCACCTGCCGCGTCTGCCGATCGAGACGGGCGACCCTCACAGCGCCGACGATCTCCTGGGGCGCCGCCTGCGCTCCGGCTCGCCGCTGGCCGTGCTCTGGTCGTTGTCGCCGCACCTCGCCGAGCGCGCGGCCACCTCCAACTTGCTCGAACGCCTGCTGGGCGCCGGCAGCGTCCGGATCGCCGAGTGTCTCGACGGCGCGCTCCTCCCCGCCTGGACCGAAGCGCTCTCGCGGGCCCTCCATCAGTCTCCCAGCCTCGACCCGTTCGTCGCGCGGGCGGCGGGCGCAGCGCTGGTGCTCGGGGGCTGGCTCGACGCGCTCGATCGCCGGGAGCGCCTCGACCTGGCCGCCGGGGTGATGCGCTTCCTGGCGGCGCTGCCAGACCTCCTGGGCTCGCCGTCGATCGATCGCGTGCGTGCGGACCTCGCGAGCCGGTACCTGCCCCGCACGGTCCACGAGCGGCAGCGGGCCGAGCACGCCCTGGCTGGGGTGCTCGCGGTGGGTGTGCGACTGGCGGAGCTCGACGATCGTTTCGCCGCCCTCCGCTACGGCGATCCGCGGTGGGATGAGGGACAGCTCTATCGGGCGGCCTTCGCCGACCTCCTCGCCCCACAGCTCGATCGGATACGCGCGCTGGAGCGCGGGCTCCGTGGCGTCATTGGCTAGGCTGGATCAGAAGGCGAAAAGACGTAGAGTTGGCCCAGCGAATGCTTCGCATGCCGAACATGCACGTGCGCGTCGAACCCAAGCCCAAGATGCGGCGTCTCCTCCTCGTGGGGCGGGGCGTCGATGGTGTCGAGGGCGCTCAGCTGGAACCCTTCGAGACCTACCGCGAAGAGCTTGCGAGCTACGGGATCGAGTTCCGCCGCTCCGATCTGCCCACGCTCTTCACGGTCGAACGCGCCGTCCGCGCCTCGAGCGAAGATGCTGCGCTGATCATGGTCGGGTGGAACGAGCCGAAGGACGAGGTGGTGTCGACCTTCGAACGGCTCTACCGCCGCAGCGACCGGCCGCGCCTGATCTTCCTCGACTACTACGCCCAGACGAGCACGCCGTTCTTCGACGTCCTGCCCTTCGTCGATCGCTACGCCAAGCGCCAGGTGCTGCGCGACCGCTCGATCTATCAGCGCGACGACCTGAGGGGCGGGTACATCTTCACCGACTTCTTCTCCCGGGATCAGGAGTTCGATCTGGGCGACTGGCACTTCGGCTCGAAGCTCGCGGAGCCCTACTCCGACCGCCTGGTGCATGCCTGGAACCTGGGCGTCCTGGCGCGATACCGCACGATGGTGTCGTGGGGACGGCTCCTGCGCTGGAATGCCCGCCCGATCGACGTGCACTGCCGCCTCGAGATCGGCCGGCACTCACGCTCGCGCTGGGAGTGGTACTCGCAGTACCGCACGCTCTCGCGCCAGGCCGCGGAGAAGCTGGCGCCGAGGTACCGGCTCACGCCTTCGGGCCACGTGCGGCGGCTGCGCTACTTCCTCGAGCTCGCCCACAGCAAGGTCGTCTTCTCCCCGTTCGGCTGGGGCGAGGTCTGCATCCGCGACTTCGAGACGGTGGCGGCCGGCGCGCTCCTGGTGAAGCCGTCGATGGATCACGTCGTCACCAGCCCGGACATCTACCGGCCCTTCGAGACGTACGTCCCGTGCAAGTGGGACTTGTCCGATCTGGTGGAGAAGTGCACGTACTACCTCGAGCACCCGGCCGAGGCCCGGCGCATCGCGGATCGCGCGCGCGAGGTGTTGCGCGAGTACTACGAGAAGGGTGGCTTCGTCCGGGACCTGGTGCGGGTCCTGGAGGCGTAGCCGGTTCAGCGCACGGACAGGCGGCGCACCGAGAGACGCGCGAGGTCCTTCAGGTAGCAGAGCAACGCCCGGGCGAGACCGAAACAGGCGCGGCCGAAGGTCGGAGAGTCGTTCATGGCTCGTCTCGAGAATCGGCCCTTCCCTGGCGAGCTTGAGGGCGAGCTCGAGGGTCTCTAGTTCAGGGCACTTGCGTCTGGGGTGGCACGGTGTGCGACGGCACGCGTTGCGCGCGCGGCTTCATCCAGCGCGGCGCCCACCAGTTGTAGCGCCCGAGCAGCTGCATCGTCGCCGGCACCAGCAGCGCCCGGACGATGGTGGCGTCCACGGCGATGGCGATGGCCATGCCCACGCCGAGCTCCTTGATCAGCAGCATGTCGGCGCTCATGAAGCCGACCATCACGGCGATCACCAGCAGCGCCGCGCGCGTGATGATGCGGCCCGTCTGCTCGAGGCCGATGGCGACGCTGACCCGCCCGTCGCCGGTGAGGTCCCAAGCCTCGCGAATCCGGCTGAGGAGAAAGAGCTCGTAGTCCATCGCCAGACCGAACACGACCGCGAACATCACCACCGGGATGGTGAGCTCGATGCTCCCGTTCGAGCGGTAGTGGAGGAGCTTCTGGAGGCGGCCGTCCTGGAAGATGAAGACCAGCGCGCCGAAGCTGGCGGTCAACGAGAGCACGTTCATCACGATCGCCTTCAGCGGCACGACCACGGATCGGAACGCCAGGAACAGCACCACGAAGGTGGCGAGGCAGATCAGCCCGAGCGCCAGCGGGAGGCGCGAGTCGAGCGAGGCGCGCAGATCGACCAGGTGCGCCGCGTCGCCGCCCACGAGCGTGCTGACGCCCGGCGTCGCGAGCGCGCGGATCCGGTGGATCAAATCGACGGCCGCGTCCGACTCGGGCGGAGCGTCGCTGATGAGGCTGAGCGCGGTGAGGTAGGGAGGCCCGCCTTGCCCGTCGATCCGCCTGACGTGCTGGAGGTGCGGGAGCTTCGACACTTCAGCGACGTGGAGGTCGAGCGCCGCGCGGCTCGCGGCCGTCAACGCCACGTCGATCGGCGTGACCACGTTCCGGGGGAAGCGGTCCGACGCCAAGAGGTCGGCCACCTGCCGCGCCTGGGAGTCCTGGGGCAAGACGCGGGCGCCGGCCACCGACTCCTTGAGCCGGAGGAACGGGGCGCCGAGGAGCAGCAACACGAGCGTGGTACCGACGGCCACCAGGGCAGGCGCGCGCATGACGGCGTGAGCGATCCGACTCCACATCACGCTGCGATCCGTGCTGCGCGCGGAGCGGAAGCTGAGCCAGTCGAGCCGCGGGCCCAGGGCGGCCAGCGCCGCCGGGAGGAACAGCAGTGTCGCCAGGACCGCCATCGTCACCACGATCGCGCCGGAGATGGCGACGCTCTTGAGGAGCGGGATCGGAAAGACCAAGACGCCCAACATGCTCACCGCCACCGCCACGCCCGAGTTGGTGATCGTGCGGCCCGCGGTGACGATCGTGTTGCGGAGCGCGGTCGGGACGTCCAGACCGGCGTGCAGCTCGTCGCGGAAACGGCTGGTCATGAACAGGGAGTAGTCGACGGCCACCCCGAAGCCCACGAAAGTGGCGATGTTGAGCGCGAAGATCGAGACGCTGGTGAAGCTGGCCAGCGCGCGGAGGCAGGCCAGCGCCCAGGTGATCGCGAAGCCGCCGATCAAGAGCGGCAGCGCGGCGATCACGAAGCCGCGGAAGAAGACGATCAGGAGGAGTGCCACCAGCGGGAGCGCGATGAGCTCACCGCGCTCGAGATCGTGCGCCGCCGCCGCCTGCGCCTGACGCGTCGCCGGGACCAGGCCGCCGACCTGCGCGCTCAGCCCCGGGGCCTGGAGCAGCGGTTCGACCGCCTCGTACGGGCCCTTCAGCTGGATGGAGACGATCGCGATGTGTCCGTCCTTGGAGGTCAACGACGGCGCCACGCGCCCGATCTCGGGGCGCGCGCGGAGCTTTGCGATCGTGGCCTGGAGCGGCCGTGCAAACTCGGGATCGCTGACCTTGGCGGTCTCGTGGGAGTAGGCGACGACCACGTCCGGTTGACCGAGCCCGAACCTCGCCTGGAGCATCCGCTCCGCGCGCGCGGACTCGCTGTTGGGATCTTCGAAGCCCCCCGCCTCGAGCACCTTGGTGGCGCCGGCGCCGTAGATCGCGGCGCCCACCAGCAGCACCACGAACACGATGAGAAGGGGCAGTCGGCGCCGGTGCGTGAATCCTGCGAGGTGTTCCAGCAGCACTCTCATGTGCACCACCGGGTGCAACGGCGGGGCCGAAGTCAGTTGACAGCCGATCCGCCTCGGTCGACAGAGCCGACACATGATCTCCGCCGTCATCTTCGACATGGACGGCCTCCTGGTTGACTCGGAGCCCCTGTGGCGCCGTGCCGAGATCGAGGCGTTCGCCGAGGTCGGCGTGGCGTTGAACGACACCATGTGTCTCGAGACGACCGGGCTCCGGATCGATCAGGTGGTGGATCACTGGCAGCAGCGCTTTGGATTCACCTTCGAGAGCCCGGCTGCGGTCCGGCGCGACGTCCTCGCTCGCGTCGGCCGGCTCATCACCCGTGAGGCGGAGCCCCGGCCCGGCGCCGTCGAGGCGGTGGAGCGCGCCGCTCGTACGCTGCCGGTGGCGCTGGCGTCCTCCTCTCCGCACGCGATCATCGACGCGGTCCTGGATCGCTTCGGGGTTCGCGCGGTCTTTCGGGTGATCCACTCAGCGGACGACGAGCAGTATGGGAAGCCGCACCCGGCGGTCTTCCTGACGACAGCCGCGCGCCTGGAAAGGTCTGCGCTCGAGTGTCTCGTGCTGGAGGACTCGCTCAACGGGGTGCTCGCCGCCAAGGCCGCCCGGATGCGGTGCCTGGCGGTCCCCGAGGCGGAGCAGCAGCGAGATCCGCGCTTCGCGATCGCGGATCGGATCTTGCCCAGCCTGACGGCCCTCGACGACGAAGTCTGGCGGGAGATGATCGCATGAGCGCCTGCTGGTGGGCGGCGCTGGCGCTGGCGGGCTGCGCGTCGGCGCGCCCGGACGCGGCGCTGGAGCGGGTGGAGCTCCCCTTTCGACCGGGCCGCAAGGTCGATCGGCTCCTGATCTTGATCCACGGTAAGGGTGACTCGATCCGCTCGTTTGAAACGAACGGTTTTCTCGACGAGCTGGCCGAGCGCGCCGTCGCGATCGACGCGGTGGCGGTCGTGGTCCGACCGGACGTGCGCGTCCACGCGTTCGCTCAGCACCTCCACGACGATCTGGTCCTCCCGAAGCGGCAGGAGGGCTACCAGCGGATCTACGTCCTCGGCGTCGCCGAGGGCGGGGAGCGGGCGCTCGCGTTCGCGCGACGCTACGCCGGTGAGCCCGACGGCTTGATCCTGTTCGCGCCCTACCTCGGCCCGGCCCCGCTGGTCGACACCATCAACGCGCAGGGCGGGCTCGATCAGTGGCGGCCCTCCCTACCGCTCGGCGAGCTGGACCGCGTCTGGCAGTGGCTCCAGGGCTACGGGCTGGGCGCCGGGCGTCCCGCGCTTGAGCTGATGTGGGGCGACCGCGATCCCTCGTCCGTGCAGATGACGACGCTCGAGGAGGTGCTGCCTCCCGAGCGCGTGCACCGCGGTCCCGGCGGGCACGACTGGCCGACCTGGCGCCGGCTCTGGGCGGAGCTCCTCGATCGCGACCCCTTCGGATGGATCCAATGACGTTCACCTTCGATCCCGCGCACGCGCTCGAGCACCTGCGGACTTCCGACGCGAGGCTTTCGCGCCTCATCGCCACGGTTGGTCCGTTTCGGATGGAGCTGAAGACCACCTCGAGCGTGTTCGTCGCGCTCGCCGAGGCCATCGTCTACCAGCAGCTCAACGGGAAGGCGGCCGCCACCATCTTCGGCCGGGTGTGCGCGCTCTTCCCCCGCGCGAAGGCGGGGCCGAGCCCACGCCAGATCCTGCGAGCCTCCGACGACAAGCTCCGGAGCGCCGGCCTCTCGCGCTCGAAGCTGCTCTCGATCCGAGACCTGGCGGCGCGAGTGGAGCGGGGTGAGCTGCCCACGCTCGAGGAAGCGGAGCGACTCGATGACGAGACCCTCATCGAGCGACTCACCGAGGTGCGGGGGATCGGCCGGTGGACCGCGGAGATGTTCTTGATGTTCCGCCTGGGACGCCCCGACGTGCTCCCTGCCGACGACTACGGGGTGAGGAAGGGGTTCGCGACGGTGTACCGGAAGGCCGAGCTGCCGACGCGACCTCAGCTCGAGAAACACGGCGATCGCTGGCGGCCGTATCGCTCGGTGGCGAGCTGGTACCTGTGGCGCGCCGCCGAGCGGGCCGGATCGGATTGACGGAGCGCACCGGTCCACCACGTCCGTCTCGATCACGCTCCACCTCGACGCGAGCTCGCGGTCTCTGCGCGCGCGCTTCGAGGAGCGGCTCTCGGCCGAGCCTTCCCCGCCCGCACCCCTCCGCGCCCCGTCCGCACCACCCGCCCCTCCTGGGGCGCCATGAGGAGGCGGCCGAGCTGTACCGGCGCATCGCCGACGATCCGAGGTGGATCTGGAGCTTTGGCGGCTAAAAGCTCGCCTCGAAGCCGCCCTCGCCGAAGATCCACACCCGATCCTGTTCGTCGATGCGGACGACGGTGAGCATCCGATCGAGGTGAGACTCGATCGTGCGCCAGGTGGCACCAGCATCCTCGCTCACCAGCACGGCGCCGCGCGCACCCACTGCGACGAGCCGCTCCCCGTCGCGCGTGGCGAGGTCGTAGACGTCCGCGGTCGAGCCGGTGGAGAGGACGCTCCAGCTGACGCCGTCGTCGGTGGAGCGGGCGAGGACGCCGCTCGGTCCTGCGGCCCAGACGTCCTGCCCGTGGCTGGTCACCGCGTAGTACGTGTTCCAGCCGTCGACGAGCGTGAAGTGCTCGGCGTCGGTGGAGACGCCGAGGTAGTACTCGCCGGCGGCGATCAGCGTGCCCGCGGCGGTGCGGTGGAGCCGATCGATCTGCGCGGCGCCGTAGCCGGGATAGCCGAGGAACAACGGTTGCCAGGTGAGCCCGTCATCGTCGCTCGCATAACCGGAGACCCCGCCCGCCACCACCCGCCCCGAGGGGAGGCAGGACACGTCGAGGACCAGCGGGACGTAGGCGTCCGGGCTCTGGGGGAGGCGGGCGAGCGTCCAGGACGTCCCGGCGGGATCGAGGCGGGCCAGCTCCGCGCCGGCGGCGGCGATCCGGGCGCCGGTCGGCGTCGTGCAGATGCCGGTGAGGTTGCGCTCGCCGGTCGAGCTGGCCGGAACGAGCGGGAGCTGCGATGGCGACGCGCCCGCGAAGGACCAGGCGGCGCCGCCGGTACCGACCGCGGCGAAGCTCGGTGAGGTCACGATCGTCGAGGTGGCAGCGAGCAGGCTCTCGCCGAGGATCGGCGCTTCGGTCCAATCGTTCGGCAGCGATCCGTCCGCGGGGCGGGGTCCGCCGTCGAGCCAGCGGAACGCGTCGTCATAGTGCCAGGGGAAGAGCGCGTGCCCCGCCATCGACGCCCGCTCGAAGAGACGATCCAGCGGGTAGCCGGCCCGCGCCAGCGCAGCCTCCAGCTGCGGCACGCCGAGCTGGTGGTGGAGATCGCGATAGCCGGTGGCGACGTAGATCCGCGGTCCGTCCGGGAGCGCCGGCAGGGGGAACGGCGTCCAGTATCCGCCTGCGATCACCGCCGAGCCGCGGAACGGAGACGCCGGCTCGGCCAGCAGCCGCAGCGCCATCTGGGTTCCGTTGGAGAAGCCGAGCGCGTAGATGCGCTCCGGATCGACGGTGTAGCGGCGCTCGACGTCTTCGAGGAGCGCGCGCGTGAACGCCAGGTTGGCGGTCACGTCGGCGGCCGTGCCGTCCCAGTAGTACCAGGTCTGATCGCCCACCGGGATGGTGGTGGAGCGCGGCCGGACCAGCACGAAGCCGAATCGGTCCGCCGCCTGGATCGCACCGTCGAGCGTGTAGACCTCCTCGGCAGGATCCGGACCCCCGTAGGCGCCGTGGAAGTCGAAGAGGACCGGCCAGGCGGACGTGCACCGGGCCGCTTCGGGGACGTAGAGCAGATAGCGGCGCTCCCGGCCGTCGACCTCGAGGGTCTGGTCCCTGAACAGGCCGGTCTCGCCCAGGCAGGTCGGCTCGCCCCCGTCGGCGGGGCCCGAGTCGGAGGCGCCCGCGTCGACGGGCGCCGCGTCGGGCGGAACGCCGGCGTCGGGGGCGGGCTCGGCAGCCGGGATTTGCGGGGATCCGCACCCGAGCGCGCCCACGAGGAGGGAGAGCGAGACGGAAGACCGGGCCATCGATCCGGTAGTACCGGCGCTCCCGCGATGTGACAGGCGCTCACTCGAGCGTCCAGAGCCAGCCCTCGATGACCGCCTCCTTGGCGATGAACGCCACGTGCCGCCCGTCCGCCGAGACCTCCGGGCCCGCCAGCGTGCGCTCCCGATCGCTCGCGTAGAGCACCGCCCGCGTCCCGTCGAGGCCGAGGCGCGCCACAGCCGTCTCACCGGCACACTCCTCGGCGGTCAACAGCTCCGTCTCGCTCAGGAAGGCCGCGCCATGCACCACGCAGCCGGACGCGGTCGCGACGCGCTGCACCGTGCGTTGCTCCAGATCCACGACCGAGACCTCGCCTCGCTCGGGGATCGCCGCGTGCCGTCCGCTCGACGACAGCCCCACACCGAGCGTGGAGTCTGCGGCCGAAGCGATGGTGAACGCCTCGGGCCCGCCCAGGCGGGACAGGTGGAGGACCGAGTCCTCGCGCTGGAAGAGCCAGCACGCGCCGGCCGCGCTGCACCGAAGCCGCACGCCCCGTGGTGAGGGCGGCACCACCGCGGCCGGCATCGAGCCGAGCGTCGAGACCCGCTCGCCGCCCGGCCACCGCATCAGGACGGGCCGGACCTGGTCGCGTCCCACGGGCTCGAGAGAGAAGCCGTACAGCAATCCGTCCGGGGCAGCCTCGGGCCACGTGAACGAGCGATCGTGTGGGCCGATCCGGCGCATCGAACCATCGAGGGTGATCATCACCGGCGACCACACCTGGAACGCGTCGGACATCGCGAGCACCTCGTCGTCGACGAAGCCGGTGGTGCGCTCGTTGGCCGGCGTCGACGTCAGGCGGCGGACGTTCTCCAGCGCGCGGCCGGACCAGTCGCCGGCGAGCACGTCCGACTGCAGATCTCCAGTCACCAGGAACAGTCGCTCGCCGCGCGCACGCAGCTTCCAGAGGGTGGCCAGCGGGAACCGGCCCAGCTCGGTGCGGGGCGCGAGCCGGCCCGCCTTCGAGGCCACGATGGCGGCGCCGGGGCTCTCATCGGAGATCCGCGCGAAGACCCAGAGGTCGGGCTGGGGCCAGCTGAACGCGGTGCGCCCGCCCTCGAGGCCGAGCCAATCGCTGCCGGCGCGCTCGACCTGCTTCGTCTTCAGATTGACGACTCGGACCTCCGCCGCCGGGAGCTCGTTCGGCACGATCACCACCACGCCGATGCGATCGCCGGACGGTGCAAAGTCGAAGTCTCCGATCATCTCGCGGGCGGAGCAGCGAAGCACGACCCCGAACGGTGATCCGTCGTCGCTCACGGCCAGGTCCGTGTCGGTGGCCACCGCGACCCGCCGCCCGTCGTGGCTCGACTCGACCTGCACGAACGGCCCCTCGGCGATCCGAACGGCCGCCCTCGAGGCGAACGGCACGCGATAGAGCGTGGCGTCGCCGCTGGCCGAGCTCGACACGACCAGGATGGAGTCGTTCGAGCCCGCCCAAGCGATGCTCTGCAAGCTACCTTGCAACCATGGCGTGCGCATGCGGCGGCCGTCCTCGTCGACCCATTCGAGCGCGCCGCGCGATGCCGCGACCAGACGGTGGCCGGAGGGCGCGGCGGCCACCAGCGACAGGGGCGCGTCCGGACCCGAGGTGATCAGACGGGCTCTCCCGGTCACCTCGACGTGCGGCGCGCGCGGGATCGAGGCGACCACCGCCCCGATCGCCGCCACGACGGCCAGCAGCACCGCTCCGCGAAGGCGGGCCAAGCGCCGACGCCCGGCCGAGAGCATCGCCAGGGCGCCTCGGGCGCTCTCGGGCCGATCACCGGGATCGGGGCTCACGCACGCGCCGATCACGCGGCGCCAGGCCCGCCACCGCGAGAGGCCGATCGCCCGCAGAACCAGACCTGCGGCGTAGAGGTCGGCCCGCGCGTCAACCGCAGTCCCGGCACCGACCTCCGGCGCCACGAAGCCGAGCGTCCCGCCGCCGTCGGCCGGCGCGCCGGACGCGAGTGAGAGACCGAAGTCGAGGATTCTTGATCCGGCCCTCGGGCGTCAGCATCACGTTGCTCGGCTTGAGATCCCGGTGGACGACGCCGCGCTCGTGCGCAGCCGACAGCGCCTCGAAGAGCTGCACCCCGCAAGACTCGGCCTCGGCCCGGGAGAGCGAGTCGAGACGGGACGACAGGGGCGCGCCTCGGATCAGCTCCATCGCGACGAAGCACCACGGACCCTCCTGGCCCACCTCGTAGACGTGCGCCACGCCCGGGTGCTGCACGGAGGCCGCCATCCGGGCCTCGGCGAGCGCGCGGACCTCGGGCGTCGAGCCGCCCGGCAGCATCAGCTTCAGCGCGACCGGACGTCCCAGGTGCTCGTCGAAGGCCTCGAAGACCGCGCCCATGCCGCCTCGGCCCAGCCGGCTGCCCAGCCGATAGGCGCCGAGCCGCCCGGGGAACGAGAGCGGCGGCGGCGGCCGCGCCACCATCCGGAGCGCCTCGTCCAGCTCATCGCCCTCGTCCACGTGAGGATCCTATACCTGCCGGGCGCGCGCGGTTGATAGCGTGGTGACCGATGGAGGCCTCGCACGAGTCGGCGCTCTTCGAGCTGCACGCAGGTGGCGACTACCAGGCGTGCCTCACCCGGGCGCTCGATCTCTACGGCCAAGAGCTCCACGGCTTCCTCCGCGCGCGCAGCAACGACGGTGACGCCGACGAGATCTACAGCGTGGTCTGTGCAGCGCTCGTCGAGGCGCTGCCGCGGTTCGAGCGGCGTGCGAGCTTCCGGACCTGGATGTACCAGATCGCACGCTTCACCGTCGCCCGGGCGTTGCGAGGACGCGCTGCGCCTCACCTTCCCCTCTCCCAGGTCTCCGACCCCGCGCAGCTGATCGCGCGGCGCTCCGAGCCTCCGTCGCACCTCGGCGAGGCGGCCCAGGCGAGGCTGGCCGCGTTGCGAGCGGAGCTCTCCGAGGCGGACCGCGAGCTGCTCTACCTCCGCGTGGATCGAGGGCTCGACTGGCGCGAGGTGGCGGAGGCCCTCGGCGAGGGGGCCGAGCCGGACGACGCCGTCACCCGTCGCAGCGCCGCCCTGCGGAAGCGGTTCGAGCGGTTGAAGGGCCGCATCCGCCAGCAGCTGCAGCTCTGACGTCACGCTTCTCGGTCGCGTATCAGACGCGCGCCGCCAGCACCTCCGCGATCGACTCGGCCACCGCAGCGATCGTGAGCGACGGATTCGCACAGAGTGAGCTGGGGATGATCGAGCCGTCGACGACGAAGAGGTTCGGATTGCCGAAGCACTCGCCGTTCGGATCGACCACACCGTCTGCGCGCAACTCCGCCATGCGGCAGCCGCCCAGCGGATGGCTGGTGTTGACGCTGCCGCCGCGCCGATAGTTGTCGAGGAACATCTCGCCGCCGAGCGCCTCGTAGATGCGCCGCATGGCGTCGACCGCCGTGCTCCAGCGCGCCTCGGTGGCGTCGCTGGTGCGGCGCCAGCGGACGATCGGCCGGTCACCGTCGAGATCGACCTCGCCCTCGCAGTCGTCGAACGCGAGACAGCCCATGCTCAACATCCGCGAGGCGAACTTCTCGAGGCGGCGCGCGAAGGGCTCGCCCCAGTCGCGCTCGCGCTCGTCGGCGCCGGTGGAGGCGCGCCCGAGCGCCTTCGGATCCTGCGGCCGAAGCAGCGTGGAGATGCGGCCGAGCGAGAGATAGAGCGGCTCGGCGTAGAAGGGGAGCAAGACGAAGCCGTGATCGCGGAAGAAGCTGGGGCAGACGCTGGCGATCGGCTTGCCCTTCTGACCCTCGACGTCGAGCTCGAGGTCGTCGCCCACCAGGCCGGTCACACCGTAGTCGCCGTTGCCGGAGAGGTGTTGTCCCAGCGCGTCCCCGAACGAGCGATCGCCGGTGAAGTTGTCCGCGGAGCGGAGGAGCAGGCCGGTCGAGGCGACCGCGCCGCCGGCCACCACCAGGAGCCGGCACTCGATCTCGAGCTCGCGGTCGCGCCCCTGGCGCCGATCGATCGCGCGCACCTGATAGCGATCTCCCGCGGGGAGGATCTCGAGCACCTCGCAGCCGGAGGTGAAACGCACGCCCGCGTCGAGCGCGTCGCGGAGATAGTTCTTGGTCAGGTTCTGACGGCCCTCGAAGCGCTGCCCCTGGGTCCACCAACCCTCGTTGGCGTCCTGATCGGTGGCGACCTTCAACGGGATCGCCGTGGCTCCGATGCGCCGGCAGCCCTCGGCGAACACGAAGTCGCGCTTCGTGGTGAGCTGCCAGTGAGGCACGTCGCGATCGGTCCAGGCCAGGCGGTGAACGCGGAGCTTCTGCTCGACGGTCGCATAGTGGCGATCGAGGGAAGCGCGGGAGTAGCGCGCCGGCCAGAGGCGGCGACCGTCGCGAACCTGCTCGAAGGCGACAGCCGGCGCGCGCAGGCTGACGCCCGAGTACACGTTGGAGCCGCCGCCGATCCCGATGCCGCCGAGCACGTTGAGCGTGGCGTTCTCCGGATCCGTGTGCACCTCGACCAGGCGGGAGAGGTAGCTCGGATCGAGCGTGTGCCGGAACCGATTGCCCTGGGCATTGAGCGGTGGTCCGTCGGACTCCGGGTCATAGCGACCGGTGCTGTCGTCACCCTTGTCGAGGACCCGGACCACGCCGCTGCCCGCGAGGCGTGCGCCGACGCGTGCCGCCGTCACGGCGCCACCGAAGCCCGAGCCGATGATCACGACGTCGGCGAGCTCGCTCATATGAGGTCTCCGTTCGCGTCGATCACCAGCGAGAGGTCGTCGCCGGGCGTCGGCGCCGGATCACGGTTATACGTGTAGTCCTCGACCTCCCCGCTCGCCCGCGTGCGCGGGTAGCCCGAGACCGCCAAGCGGTCCTCGAAGTCCTCGAACGGTGGGAAGCCGATCGCGACCAGGCCCAGGTCGGAGTACACCGCGCCAAGATAGGCGATGAAGCAGGCGGCGCGGACGAACAGGAGCGAGGGTGCGCGCAGCGGATCGTCGAACGCCGCCTGAACGGCGGCTTCCCTCAGCTCGGGCGGGAGCTCGCGGAACGCGGTGAGCGGGCGCTCGAGCGCGGCCAGCGCGTTGAGGTCGGCGTCGAGGATCCGATGGAAGGACTCGTCGAAGGTGGCGGGGGCCGAGAAGTCGAGGGGCACGCCCGGTAGCAGGCCCTGCGCACGCGCGATGAACACGAAGCTCTCGATGGAAAGGACCCGCTCCGCGCCGGCGGCGGGCGACCCGGCGAGCAACGTCTCCATCAGGGCGCGCAGGTTGCTGCCATAGCGCGCCGGCGGAGGCGGCGGACCGGGATCGAGCGGTGGATCGTCCAGTTCCGGCGCGTCCCCTGGCGAGGGCGCACGCAGGAGCCCGCACCCCGCGGCGGAGAAGCCGAGCACGCCGAGGACCTGGAGCACCTCGCGGCGGGAGAGTCCGGCCGCCATCCTGCCCCGGTAGCGCGAGGCCGCGCCGTTGTCCGTTCGCAAGAACGCAAGTCGGAGATCAGTAAATTGATATGGAGCTCGCACCGCCCCGCTTCGTACTTGTCGGCGTCGTGCGCCGGTTTCACTCGGTTTCGCTCGCGCTGGTGGCCGCGCTGGGATGCGCGCCCGCCGAGCACCGGTGCGAGAAGGACGGACCGGCGTCGTGCGACCGGGATCCGGACGCCTCCCCATACGACTTCATCGTCGTCGGCTCGGGGGCCGGCGGGGGCCCGCTGGCGGCGCGCCTCGCCCGGGCCGGACGGCCGGTCTTGCTCCTCGAAGCGGGCGAGGACGTCGGCGGCAAGCTCGCCTATCAGGTCCCCGCCATGCACGCGCTCTCCACCGAGGAGGCGTCGATGGCGTGGTGGTACTTCGTCCGGCACCACCCCAATCCCGCCCTCGATCGGGAGGACTCGAAGTGGACCGAGGAGGGGATCCTGTACCCGCGCGGGAGCGCGCTCGGGGGCTCGACCGCGGTCAACGCGATGGTCACGGTGCTCCCCTCCCGCTCGGACTGGGATCGGATCGCCACGCTCACCGGCGACCCGTCCTGGCGAGCGCAAGCGATGGATCCCTACTACGACCGGGTCCGCGAGTGGCTGGGCGTCGAGATCCCGGATCCGGACCTCGGCCTCCAGGATCGGAAGATCTCGGGCTTTCTGGCGGCGGCCGCGGCCGTGCACGCCGAGGACTCGAACGCCGGCTTCCCCGACCAGCTCAGCAGCCTGCTGGCGCAGGACCTCAACGCCGAGCTCCGCACCGGGGAGACCACCGGCCTCTTCCGGCTCCCGCTCGCCACCGAGGACGGCCACCGGTCGGGCACGCGCGGCTTCATCGTGGACACGGTCGAGGCGGGCTACCCGCTCACCGTCGTCACCGGCGCCTTCGTGACGCGGGTGCTGTTCAATCGATCGGCGAGCACGCCCACCGCGATCGGCGTCGAGTACGCGGCGCAGGATCACGTGTATGAGGCGAGCCTCGAGCCGGCCGCCGCGCCCGCCGATCGTCAGGCCGTGTATGCGGAGCGCGAGGTCATCCTGGCCGCCGGCGCGTTCAACTCACCCCAGCTGCTGATGCTCTCCGGGATCGGCGATCCCGACGCCCTCACGGCGGTGGGGATCGAGCCGCGCCTGGCGCGCACCGGCGTGGGAACGAACCTCCAGGATCGATACGAGGCCGCGGTGGTGAGCGAGTTCGGGACCCCGATCTCGATCGTCGAGAAGTGTCGCCTGGGTGATCCTCCGGATCAGGATCCGTGCCTCGACGAGTGGAAGCGGGGCGAGGGCGTCTACCGCACCAGCGGCTTCCTCGCGACCGTGCTGATGCGCTCCTCGCCCGAGGTGCCCAGCGCCGACCTCCAGGTGTTCGCGGTCCCGGGCGACGCACGCGGCTACTATCCCGGCTACTCGCGCGACAGCCTCACCTTCAAGAACCGCTTCAGCTGGCTCCTGCTCGAGGCGCACACGCACAACCGCGACGGCACGGTGAGGCTCACCAGCGCCGACCCGTTCTCCCGTCCCGCCATCGCGTTCAACTCCTTCGATTCAGAGGCGCCGCTCGACGATCCCGATCTGGCCGCGCTGGTCACGGGCGTGAAGTTCATCCGCCGCGTGCGTGCGCGCCTGGTGGAGTCGTTCACGGGCGAGAACGTCCGGGAGATCTGGCCGGGCGTCGAGGTCGCCACCGATCGCGAGATCGCAGAGCGCGTGCGCCGTGAGGCCTGGGGCCACCACGCCTGCTGCACCGATCCGATCGGCCGCCCCAGCGATCCGGCCGCGGTGCTCGACGCGCGCTTCCGCGTGATCGGCTCCCGCGGGCTGCGCGTCGTCGACGCCTCCGTCTTCCCTGAGATCCCGGGCACCTTCATCGCGCTCCCCACCTTCATGATCAGCGAGAAGGCCGCCGATCTGATCCTGGAGGACAACCCGTGAGCCGCGCCCTCCTCCTCGCCGCCGCGCTGCTCCCGGCGGCCTGCGGCCCCGCCTTCGACGACGACTGCGAGCGCCTGGCGGCGGAGCTCGAACGCTGCGATCTCCCGCCCGCGCAGCTCGCCTGCGATCGCCTCGAGCCGCGCGAGGTGCGCCTGCTGGTGGATCGCTTCGAGGAGCTCGAGTGCAGCGCACCCTTCACGGCCGGCGACGACAACCTCGACTTCGGCGTCTGCGAGCTCCTCGGTTGGAAGTGTCCCGAGCCGTTGTTCGCGGTGCCGCCGGCGCAGCCCGCCGCCCATCCGTTCGTCTTCGTGGGCGGCATCGACGCCAGCGCCGGCCTCGACTGGAACCGGCGCATCCTCCAGGCCGTCACCACCATCGGGCCGAACGAGGTCCAGCAGGTCCAGCCGACGCCCTGGTCCATCCCGGAGGTCCGGGCGCGCGATCTCTACGACGCGCTCGACGGGCTGGCCGGGGGGCGCCCGGACGTCCGCTTCAACCTGATCTGCTACGCGATTGCCGGGATCGACTGCCGCTTCCTGGTGAGCGAGGCCGGCCTCTTCGCGGACGATCCCCAGCGCCTGGGACGTGCGAGGGCGCTGGTCGCCTCGATCACCACGATCGCCACTCCGCACCTCGGGACGGGCGTCGCCCAGGCAGCCCTGGATCTGGCCGACGGCGACGCGCGCGCCATCGTCACCGCGATCGCCGGCGGTGGAGCGCCCCCGGACCAGACAGCGCTCGAGGTCTCGCTGATGCGTCTGACCCCGGCGAGCATGCGCGCGCTCGACGCGCGCCTCACCGACGCGCCCGATATCTTCTACCAGTCGTTCGCCGGCGTGAGCCGCGTGCTCGGTCAACCGTTCGTCCCCTCCGAGGCCGGCCTGTTGCGCGACTGTCGCGACGCCGACGACAAGCTCCTACTGGCGCAGAGCGGCGACGGCTACGACGTGATGAGCCCGCTGCTGCTGCCGGCTGCGCCCTTCGCCGGCGACTCCGAGGGCGACAGCGCGGCGCTGCTCCGACCCTCCGACGGCATGGTCTCGGTGACGAGCGCCAAGTGGGGCGTGTTCCGCGGCTGCCTGCCGGCCGACCACTACGACCTGATCGGAGAGATCGGTGACCTGGGCCTGGACCCCAGCTCCGGGTTCGACGCCGCCGTCTTCTACCAGAACGTCGCGGTCGATCTGGCGCGGAGGGGCTTCTGATGCGCGCGCTCCTCCTCGCCCTCGCTCTGACCGGCTGTAACCGCGACCGCGAGCGGTTGTGCGACGACTTCCTCCGGGAGGCCCAAGCCTGCTTCGGCGATCAGTTCTCGGCCGTCGACTGCGATCAGATCAGCCAGGGCGACCTCGAGAACCTCACCCGCATCGCCCGCGATCTCGACTGCCAGGACGAGGGCTGGGCCCTCCCCTCGGACGGCGACTACCTGAGCGCGAGCTGCCGGCTCACCGGCGTCGGCTGCGTCGGGGCGATCAACGCGCTCCCGGAGTACGCGCCCACCCGCTATCCGATCGTGCTGGTCAACGGCATCGACGTCACACCGCTGTTCCAGTACGACCGCCGGATCGTCCGCACGCTCACCGACCTGAGCGGACAGGACGTCCACCTCGCGCTCGACACGCCCTACGAGACGCCCCAGCGTCGCGCGCTCGACCTGTGGGAGACGGTGAAGCGGGTCCGCCAAGAGACCGGCGCCGAACGTGTCAACCTGATCTGCCACTCGCTGGGCGGGCTCGACTGCCGCTACCTGGTGAGCCCCAACGGGCTGCGCTGGGACGTCGGGGCCGGCGAGGACGAGATCGCGGGCGCGGTCGCCTCCATCACCACGATCTCCACCGCGCACCGAGGTACGCCCGCGGCCGACGCCGCGCTCGGCTATCTCGCCGATGGCGACGCGCTCGACGCCTCTGCCCGGCTCGCCACCTCGCTCGGCGACGCGTTCACGCCGGAGGACCTGGCCGAGGACGTCCACCTGCGCGCCGCGATCCAGGCCCTCACCACGGACGCCGCCGCCGCCTTCAACGCGGGCGTGCCCGATGCGCCCGAGATCTACTACCAGTCCTACGCCGGCTTCAGCGCGGCGTTCGGCGTGCCCAAGCTGGGCGACGAGGAGCGGCTCGGCGAGCTCTGCCGCACCGAGGACGGCTCCGGGCTCGAGACCTTCCGCGGCAACTTCGACTATCTCGCGACGCTGCTGATCCCGTCCGCCGAGCTGATCGACGGGCCGAGCGACGGCCTGGCGCCGGTCGCCTCGGCGCGCTGGGGACACTTCCGCGGCTGCCTCCCCGCCGATCACATGGAGCAGCTCGGCGAGTACCGCATCCCCGAGGTCAACGTCCGCACCGGCTTCGACATCGCGCGCTTCTACGGCGAGGTGACCGCCGATCTGGCGAGGCGGGGGTTCTGATGCGGGCGGAGCTCCTCGTCGTGCTGCTCCTGGCGGCCGGCTGCGGCGGCCCGGAGGCACCCGCGACGATCTGTGAGGCCGCCGAGGACGCCTTCCTCCGCTGCGGTGTCTCGGTCCCGCTGCTCGACGACGGTCCCTGCGCCGGCCTTCGCTACAGCGCCGCCGAGTGCATCATGGACCACGCCGACACCTGCCTCGACCTCGCCAAGCTCACGCGTCGCCCCGACACCTGCTTCGACATGCTGCTCGAGCCGCCCGATCTCGACGAGCCGTCCGAACCCCTCTTCCCCGACCAAGGAGGGGACTCATGACCATCGAGAAACTCCGGCGTCTGAGCCTCGATCATCCGGCCGCCACCATCGCGACGTTCGCCGCGATCACGCTCGCGCTCGGCGGCGGGGCGCTCCGCGCCAACTTCTCCACCGACTATCGGATCTTCTTCCCGCCCACCGATCCCAAGCTGATGGCGCTCGAGTCGCTCGAGAACGTGTTCACGAAGACGGACAACATCGCCTTCGTGGTGAAGCCGCGCTCGGGCGACGTCTTCCAGCACGAAGCGCTCTCTGCGATCGCCGAGCTGACGGAGGCCTCCTGGAAGCTGCCCGACGCCGTCCGTGTCGACTCGCTCACCAACTTCCAGCACTCGTTCATCGAGGACGACGACCTGGTCGTCCGCGATCTCGATCCCCGCCCCCATCGAGGCCCTGACGCCGGGGGTCCTGGCCCATGATCGCGAGCTCGCGCTGGGTGAGCCGCTCCTGGTCGGCGGGCTCCTGGCCCGCGACGCAGGGGCCGCCGGGGTCAACGTGACGCTCCGCCTCCCCGCCCACACCACGGAGGACGTCGCGATCGCCGCGGCCGCGGCCCGGCGGCTCCTCGGCGAGGTGGCGGCGCGGCACCCGGATCTCGAGCTGCGCGTGTCCGGCATGGCGATGATGAACGACGCGTTCATGCACGCCTCCGTCCGCGACATGGTGGTCGTCTTTCCGATCATGGCGCTGATGATGCTGCTGGTCATGTGGTGGAGCCTGGGCAGCCGCTACGCCACCTTCTGCGCCGTCGTGATCGTGCTGATCTCCGCGGTGGCGACGCTGGGCGTGGGCGGCTGGCTCGGCTATCCGCTGACCCCGCCCTCGGCGGCCGCACCCACGATCGTCCTCCCGCTCGCGGTCGCCGACTCGATCCACATCATCGTGACGATGCGACAGCTGATGCGCACCGGCACCGATCAGAGGAGCGCGATCGTCGCGTCGCTCGGCACCAACATGAAGGCGGTGATCCTGACCAGCCTGACCACCGCGATCGGCTTCCTCTGCCTCAACTTCGCGGAGGCGCCGCCGTTCTGGCACCTCGCCAACATGACCGCCGCCGGGGTCACGTTCGCGCTGATCGCCGCCGTCTTCCTGCTGCCGGCGTTGCTCTCGCTGAGGCCCATCCCCCCCGCCGATCCGACGCGCGCGATCGCCCTCTCCCGCAGGCTGGCCGGCCTCATCGTCGCCGCCCGCACCCCGATCCTGGTGGTGGGCTTCGCGGTCACCGTGGTGCTGGGCGTCGCCGCCTCCCGGCTCGAGTCCAACGATCAGTTCCTCGACTACTTCGACGACTCGATCGCGTTCCGGCCCGACACCGAGTTCTTCATGAAGAACCTGACCGGCATCTACACGCTCGACTACCAGCTCGAGAGCGGCCGCGCCTCCGGCGTCTCCGATCCGACCTACCTGGCGACGCTCGACCGGTTCTCCGACTGGCTGCGGCATCAGCCCGAGGTCCTCCACGTCTACACGATCACCGACGTGTTCAAGCGCCTGAACCAGAACCTCCACGACGACGACCCGAGCTGGTATCGGGTCCCCGGATCGCAGGAGCTGGCGAGCCAGTACCTGCTGCTCTACGAGCTCTCGCTGCCCTTCGGCCTCGATCTCAACGATCGGATCAACATCCAGAAGTCGAGCTCCCGCGTGACCGTCACGCTCGACAACCTCTCGAGCGTCGAGCTGGAGGCGTTCGCCGCCCGGAGCGAGGCCTGGCTCCGCGCGATCGCACCCGAGCCGATGTGGGCCCGCGCCATCAGCCCCGCGATCATCTTCTCGGACCTGGCGCGCCGGAACACGGCCGCGATGATCTTCGGGAACATGGCCAGCCTGCTCTTGATCGCGTTGTGCCTCGTCTTCGCCCTCAAGAGCGTGCGCCTGGGCCTGCTCTCGATGATCCCGAACGTCATCCCGATCGTGATGGCATACGGGCTCTGGTGGCTGCTCGTCGGCAAGATCAACATCGTCTCCTCGGTGGCAGGATCGATCGCGCTCGGCCTGATCGTCGACGACACGATCCACTTCCTCACCAAGTATCAGGCGGCCGTGAAGGACCTTCGCCTCGACGAGGAGGCCGCCGTCCGGATGGTGCTGGGCGAGCTCGGCCCCGCGATGGTCGCGACCACCCTCGTGCTGGTCGGCGGCTTCAGCGTCCTGATCTTCGCCAGCTTCGAGATGACCTGCTACCTGGGCGCGTTCACCGCGCTCACTTGCTCGCTGGGCCTCATCGCCGATCTGACGATCCTGCCCAGCCTCCTCTTGGTCACCACCAGAAAGGTCAACTATGAGCCACTCCGTCTTGCTGACGCTCCTGCTCCTCGCTAGCCCCGAGCAGGAGGGACAGAAGATCGCCCGCATGCTCGCCGAGAAGGCGGCCGGCTTCGGCGACCAGAGTCTCAACATCCATATGGAGCTCCACAACGCCCACGGGCAGGAGGCCACCCGCGACCTGCGCGTGAAGATCCTGGAGCGCAAGGGCGAGGCACCGTACTCCCTGATCGTGTTCGACACCCCGCGCGACGTCTCTGGCACCGCCCTCCTCTCGCAGGGAGAAGATCAATGGCTCTACCTCCCCGCCACCGGACGAAGCCGGCGCATCTCCTCCTCCAACCGTTCGGGCCCCTTCGCCGGGAGCGAGTTCTCCTACGAGGACCTCACCGGCGACGCCGGCAAGTACGCCTGGAAGCTGATGCGGACGCTGGCCTGCGACGGCGGCAAGCAGTGTTACCAGCTCGAGACCCGGCCCCGATACGAGGGCTCGGGATACACGCGGCGGATCCTGTACGTGGAGACCGATACGCTCCGCATCCAGAAGATCGACTTCTTCGACCGAAAGGACGCACTGCTGAAGACGCTCTCCTATCAGGAGTATCAGACGCACGGGAAGTTCGAGCGGGCGCACCTTTGGGTGATGAAGAACCATCAGAGCGAGAAGAGCACGCTGCTCCGCTTCGCCGACTTCAAGTTCGACAACGGCTTCTCGGAGGCGGACTTCAGCCAGGCGCGGCTGGAGCGACGCTAGCGAGTGCTCCGCGCCGCGCTGCTGGTCCTCGTGCTCTCGGGCTGCGGGGCGACCTTCGAGTACCGCGGCTTCACCGCCGCGGACGGCCGCGCCTTCCCCTTCCGCCCCATCTCGCGCGACCAGGCCCGCGGCAACGGTGTGTCGCTGGTCGCCGCGCCCGAGGTCGCGCTCGCCAGCGAGAACGAGCACCACCTGGTCACGCTCCGTCCGTTCCTCCGCCTCGATCCGATCGATCGCCAGCGCTCGCACTGGGACGTCCGTCGCGCCGACTACGTCCTGCACTCCGGAAGCCTCGAGCTGGGCCTGGGCGCCGGACAGTTCCGCTGGGGCGTGCTCGAGTCGTACAGCCTCGTGGACGTGATCAACCAGTCGGATTACGTCGAGGACCTCGATCGCTCCGAGAAGCTCGGCCAGCCCTACGCCGAGCTCGGCTTCCTCCCGGGCGACTGGGGGATCCGGCTCTTCGTGCTTCCGTACTTCCGCAAGGCGATCTTCCCCGGCGAGGAGGGACGCCTCCGCCTGGGCGGCGTCGTCGATCCCCACCAGGCGATCTACGAGACGCCGCTCGAGGAGTGGCAGCCGAGCTTCGCGCTGCGCGTGAGCGGTGCGATCGGCGAGGTCGATCTCGGGATCGGCTTGTTCAGCGGCGTCTCGCGGGAGCCGCGCTTCGTGGCACAGCTGACCGAGCCGACGATCGTCGCCGCTTACGATCTGGCGCACCAAGCGTCGCTCGATCTTCGATGGACGCACGATGCCTTCGCGCTGAAGCTCGAGACGATGGCCCGGCTGTGGTCCAAGGAGCTACGGTTCTTCTTCGCCGCCGGGGGTGGGATCGAGTACACGTTCTTCGACATCGCCGGCAGCGGCGTCGACCTCTCGCTGGCCGCCGAGTACCTGTTCGACGGCCGGCCGATCGAGGCGCCCGTGACGTTTTTCCAGAACGACGCGTTCCTGGGCTTCCGGATCGCCGTCAACGACACCGGGAGCACCACGATCACGGGCGGAGCCATCACGGACGTCACCGACCTGCGGACTTACCTGCGATTGGGCGTGAATCGCCGCTTCGACGCCCATTGGACCGTGAATCTCGAGCTCAACGCCTTCCTGGGAAACCGTAAGGGTCTGGAGAGCGCGCTCCTCGCCGACCACTACGGACAGTTGCGCATCGCCTACTTCTTCTGACTCAACTCGGAGGATGGAAAGGGTCAGACGTCTGTCGGCCTTCTGGAACTGGCTTCCGGCGTTTCGCGCGGTCGCGGAGCTCGAGCACCTCCCGTCCGCGGCGGAGGAGTTCCGGGTGAGCGCCTCCGCGCTGTCGCGCTCGGTTCGCCAGCTCGAGGAGCACCTCGGGCTCGAGCTGTTCGATCGAGAGGGCCGGCTGCTCCTCAACGACTCGGGCCGGCAGATGCTCCGCGTCCTTCGACGCGCCATGCGGATCGTCGACGACGGGGTCGAGAGCATCACCTCGAGGGAGCTGGTCGGCCCCGTCCGCATCGCCGCCCGCGGGTCGTTCGCCTCGATCTTCCTGGTGCCCGCCATGTCGTCGCTCCGGAGGGAGCATCCCAAGCTGGTGCCCGAGGTGACCTCGATGTCCTCCCTCAACGTCAGCGCCGAGCTTCAGGCCGGGCACATCGATCTGGCGGTGCTGGACGATCCGATCCCCGAGGCCGACCTGGTGGTCGAGCGCCTCGCCGAGATCACGTACGGCGTCTATTGCGGGCGCGGGCATCCGCTGTTCGAGACCACCGATCCGACGCCCGGACAGATCCTGGCCCACTCGTTCGTCGGTCCCATGGTCGAGCAGAACGACCACTGGCCGCCCGACGTCAGCCGCGTGATCGGCGCGCGCTTCGAGGTCCTGCACCACGGCCTCGAGGTCTGCGCCGCCGGCGGCTATCTGGCCGTGCTGCCGGATCGGGTGGCCCGGGCGTGGTCGGCGCCCTTGCGGCGGCTGTCGTTCACCGGGCTCAAGCCCACGACCGTGTACGCCATCTATCGTGAACCGCTCGGCGATCAGAACCGCGTCGAGATCGTCCTCGATGCGATGCGCCGGGCGGGCGGCGCCTGACCGCCGAGGTGTAGCCTCGGCCGCGCACGTCGTCAGGATCACGCGTAATCGCAACGTAACTGCCCTTGGCGCCAGGGTGAGCAACGCTCCTCCCACGATGACAGATGGCGTGACGACCCGTCGTTCCTTCACCACGATCAACCCGGTCCGGCCCGAGGATCGGAAGACGCTGAAGACGGACGCAAAGACGCAGATCGAGCAGGCCGCCGAGGTGGTCTCCGCTCCTGCCAACCGACCCACAGCGCAGAGCGCGCTCGATGCCCGGCGCGGCCTCCGCTACGATCCGACGCTCCAGCAGCTCCAGAGCCGCTTCAACAACCAGGTCCCGAAGGTGGACGAGAGCGGTGGGACGGTCACCATCACCGGCAGCGACGAGTCGGACCGCATCCGCATCCAGCAGGATCAGGATCAGATCCACGCCTACTACACCGACGCGAACAACGAGGAGCAGCTCCTCGGCGAGTGGAACGCCGACGACGTCGTCGAGATCCGCGTCGACGGCGGGGATGGGGACGACGTCATCATCGGCGAGGACGTCGACGATCGCGTGACCCTCGGCGGCGGCGCGGGCGACGACCGCATCATCAACCAGGGCGGCACGGAGCGGACGGATCGCTCCGCCACTCTCGACGGAGGCGAAGGCGACGACCTGATGATCAACACGCGCACCGGCGCGACGATCCAGGCCGGCGCGGGCGCCAACGAGATCTACAACTCCGGCGATCTCTCGACGATCGGCGGCGAGGGCGACGGCGTCGACAGCGAAGACACGGTCTTCAATGCGGCCGATGGTGTCGACGTCTCCTACGAGAACCAAGGCGGCCACCAGATCACCAGCCTCGGCGACCTCAACGACATCAAGACCGCGGGCGAGGGCGGCTCGGTCAACGTCGTCGGCGACCAGAACCGCACCACGCTCAACGGTCGGTTCAACGACGTCACGGTCCAGGGCGACGAGAACGCGACCGTCGGCAAGACCGGAGACAACTCGGTCCGCGTGGCTGGCCAGGGAAACGGCGTCGATCTGATCGGCACCGGCAACAACATCGACATCAACGGCGACCAGAACGTGGTGGCCACCGACAACGCGGCCGGCATCCTCCTCGACAACTTCGATAAGCTCGACGCAGACGGCGATGGCGTGCTGCTGCCGGAGGAGATCAAGCAGATCCCAGGGGCCGAAGACATCGCGGGCGCCACCGACTCGTTGATGTTCGCCACTATCCAGGATGGGAGCAACGCGTGGCACGGGCTCTCGCGCGAGGATCTCCAGACGGTCGCCGACCGCATGTACAAGGGAGAGTCGCTCGATCAGATCAGCCAGGATCTTCGAGAGAATTCCTGGCTGGGCCAGCAGCTGACCGCCAGCGGACAGCCGGTCAACGCGGACACGTTCGGCGAGGCCGTCAACCGGTATCGACAGGACAACCCGCGCCCCGATGTCGATCCGATGACGCTCACGCCGATGCTCGACGCGAACACGATCGGCGTCTGGGGCGATCAGAACCTGGTCGCCGCCCCCGGACCGAACACGTGGCTCGGATACGAGGGCTCGGGCAACACGATCAACGTCGGCGGACAGAGCGCCGTGGCCGGAGCCGGCGACTTCAACCAGGTCAATCTCGGCGGACCGAACAGCATGCTCGCGTTCCAGGGCTCCGGCAACGCCATCAGCTCCGGCGATGGAAACTCGGTGCTGGGCGTCGGCGACTTCAACACGATCGAGTCGGCGGGCCGGAACCTCATCGAGGTCGAGGGCAACAACATGGTGAACGGCCAGCTCCAGACGGCCCTGGCGCCGTACTTCGCGACGCTGGCCCCCGACCAGGGAATGCCGCCCGATCTGCTGATCGCGTCGCTGCTCCAGCAGAGGGGTGAAGGGGAGCAGGCATGAAGCGGCCCGACGACACCAAGAAGCTTCGCAAGCACCTGACGAATCATCTCGGGACTCCGACCGAGCTGTATCGGATGTCCAAGAACCCGCAGAAGGGCTCGGCGATCAGCGACCTGACCATCGCCTACTTCGCTCCCGGCGGCCCGAGCAGCCGCGTGGTCTTCGCCACGGTCGGCGCCTATCGGCACCGCATGAGCGACGGCCGCCGCATGGAGGCGCTGACGATCCTGCGGAAGGAGCCCACCGGGGCCGCCTTCGAGGCCGTCCGCGCCCTCCTCTCCTCGATCGTCCTGGTGCCCGAGGCCTACCATCGCACGCTGCGGCACGGTGACATCCTGCGGGCGCGCGAATACCTCGCGGGCTTCTCTTCGATGGACGCGGTCCTGCTGATGCCCCCGATGCCGTTCACGGCGCCGTTCCACCGCGCACCGCTCTCCCAGTCCGGGGAGGCGGTCGACTGGATGTGGCTGATCCCGATCTACGAGGCCGAAGGCCAGTACGCGCTCGACCACGGCTACCAGGCGCTCATGGTCCTGTTCGCCGCGCAGGGGCTCGACCTGACCGACCCGAACCGTCCCCAGGCCGACGTCGCCATCGATCCGGTCGACGCGGTCGAGCTGGCGAAGGGCGCCACCGGGAAGCGCATCGAGGCGGCCCGCGCGGCGCGCCGGCGAGCGCGCCCGGACCAGCCGAAGACCGCGCCCCGCAACGTCGGCAAGGGCTCCTTCGAGGTCACGATCGATCAGAAGGCCAGCGCCGTCCGCATCACCCGGCGCCGGAAGTAGGCCTGCGCCGCGTCACTTCGGTCCTTACGGAGGGCACGCCTGGCAGAGCGAGCCGCCGCAGTCGACGTCGGCCTCGTCCTGATCCTGGATCCCGTCCGCGCACAGCGTCTGGAACGAGCCGACGGCGATCGCCACCGGATTCCCGTAGCGGAGCGCCCAGCGGTCGCCGGCCCAGGTGATCGACGGTCGTGAGCCGAGCCCCACCGGATAGTCGTCGCGGAAGGTCAGCGACGGCGTCACCAGCAGGACACCCACGCTTTCGACGTTGTTGTCGAGGTAGTCGTAGGCCACCGCGAACTCGGTCCCGTTCCAGTCGATCGAGGGCGGCGAGGATAGGAACACGTTGGAGCCGCCCACCGCGTGGTGCGTGCCGCTGATCGTGCAGCTCGGCGTAATCCGGACCACGTCGATCGAGTTCGTGGCCTCGTAGTACGCGGCCACGATGTTGCTGCCGTCCCAGACCGTGGACACGAAGGCGCCGCCGGCGGGGAAGCCGGCGAGCGCGGTGTCGCTGCCGGGGATCAACGCTCCGGCGGCGTTGGTCCGGACGCATCTCACCTCGGAGGCCGAAGAGTAGATGATGGTGTAGCCGCTCCCCGTGAAGTGCGCGTTCGGCTGGACGTCGTCGGAACCGTCGACGATCGTCAGCGCCGTGGGGCTCGAGGCCGTGCCGTCGAGCTGAACGACCCGGAAGCGAAGGCGATCGGAGACCGCGCCGTCCTCCCGGTACACCAGGCCGAACGCCGTGCTCCCGTTCCAGGCCGGCCAGAAGTTGAAGGACGTCGTGCCCGCCACGTTCTGGTTCAGCAAGGTGGAGGCGGCGGTCTCGTCGCTGGCGGCATAGTCGATCCCGTTCGAGCTGCTGAAGAAGTAGCGGAAGTCCGTCCCATCGAACTCGATGGACTCGGCGCTGAGCGTTCCGCCGCCCCCGCTGCCGAGGGCTGGTCCCGTCACCGCGTCATCGAGCTCACGAGTGTTCGATCCGATCACCGTGTCGCCCGTCGAGCCGTCGAAGCCGAGGACGGCGAGGCGCGTCGCACCCCAGCGAACGTTCTGACGCTTGGTGAAGAGCGTCCCGCCCGTCAGCCCCGGATAGGTGGTGGAGGCCAGGATGGTCTCCTCATCGTCGATCACCTGGATCGGGTGGGTGGCGGACACCTCTTCCACGATCGAGAGGTCGACGTCGACCAGCTCGCGGACCGTGTTGGTATCGTCCGCCGCAGTGACCGTCACGGCCACCGGCGTATCGAAGTCGCCCTGGCCGAAGACGATGCTCGACGGGTTGAAGGAGAGCGTCGCGAGCGTCGAGGTGATCACGACCGTGTCGGTGCCGCCCTCGGAGAGCCGGGGCGGGAAGCCGAGGCTCACCTGGAACGTGACCCCGGGGCCGCCTTCCTGAACGCTGGTGGGCAACGTCGTCGGGACCGAGTTGGCGATGATGACCTGCTGGTCGTCGTCGATGACGTCGAGCTGGAGCGTCACCTCGGCCGCGCCCTCGGGCGGCGGGACGGCTCCGGTCGACAGCGTGAGCTGGCTCGACTCGTCGTCGAGGTCGGCGTCCTGGGACCCATCCACGGTCACGCGCTGGACCGTGTCGAAGTTCGTCGAGTCGAACACCAGCGAGCTGGGAGACACCGATGCGATCGTCGGATCGGCCAGCGTGACCGTGACCGTGATCGGGTTGGTGGGCCGGAACGCCAGCACCACGTTGAACCCGTCGGATCCGCCCTCGAGCACGGTGACCGGGAACGCCTGGGTCAGGATCGCCTGCGTGTCATCGTCGGCGACCGTCACTGTGGTGACCTGCGTGGTCACGCTCGGCGACGTGAATTGCACCGCCACGCTCTCGTCGCGGACGTCGTCGTCGTCCTGGGGCGTGAACGTCACGGTCTGCGCCGCCGTGTAGTTCCCGGAGTTGAAGGTCAGTGTCGCCGGCGCCGCCGAGACCGCGGCCGGATCCGGCGACGTCACGGTGACCGTCTGGCTCCCGGAGGGATCCTGCGACAGGCGGACCGTCACGGTGCCCGCCGAACCGCCCTCGGTCAACGCCAGCGTGGCGGCCGACACCACGATGTCCTGGATGTCGATGTCGTTCACGTCGACGGTCACCGTCCGGTTCGGCGTGGGCGCGACGTCGGAGGCGAGCGTGATCGTGACGGTCTCGTCGAGGATGTCCTCGTCGGTCTCGCCGTGGACGCTCACCGTCACCGGCGTGGCGTAGTTGGCCGCAGTGAACACGATCGAGGCCGGGCTGACGGTGGCCGCGCCCACGTCGCTCGACACCAGCGTCACCGTCTCCGACGGGGCGGTCGGGATGAAGGCCAGCCGCACGGTGAACGTACCGGTCTGCTCCTCGTCGATCGCCAGCGTGTTGGCGCTGAGCACGATCGCCTGATCGTCGTCGTCGGTGACATCGACGGTGACTACCTGATCCGCGAGGCCCGCCGAGCTCAGCGTCACCGTGGTGCTCTCGTCGAGCTGATCCGCGTCGCTCACGCCGTTTGCCATCACGGTCTGCGGCATGCTCCAGTTCGCCGAGGTGAAGACCAGAGAGGTGGGCGTGGTGGTCGCCACCGTCGGATCGGTGCTCACCAAGGTGACGGTGGTGTCGCTCTGCGGCTGGAACGCCAGCCGCGCGGTGAACGGAGCCGACTGGCCTTCGGTCACGCTCACCTGATTCGCGGAGACCACAATCGCCTGGGTGTCGTCGTCGGTCACCGTGACCACGACCAGCTCGCCGGGCGCGACCGCGGTGGTGACGTCGATGTTGACCATCTCGGAGACCACGTCCTGATCCGAGACGCCCGTGACGTTGACGGTCTGCGGCACGTTGTAGTTGCCCGGAGTGAACGTCAGCGTCGCGGGGGACACGGCAGCCGCGCCCGGATCGGTGGAGGTGATGCTCACCGTCGTCGACGCATTCGGCGCGAAGGCGAAGCTCACCGCGAACTGGCCGGGCGCCCCCTCCTCCGTCACCGTCAGGCTCGTCGGCGTCACCACCAGCGCCTGCACGTCGTCGTCGGACACCGTCACCGCCACCATGCCGGCCACGGGCACGGACACCGACGACACGGTGATCGTCACGTTCTCGTCCCGCGTGTCGACGTCGGTCACCGGCGTCACGGTCACCGTCTGCGGCGTGGAGAAGTCGTTGCCGTCGAAGCTCAGCGACGCCGGCGCCACCGACGCTGCGCCGGCGTCGCTCGACGCCAGCGAGACCGTCACGGGGCCCGACGGCATGAACTGCAGGCTGACGGCGAAGGTCCCGGCCGCACCGCCCTCCGTCAGCGACAGCGACGTCGGATTGATCACGAACGTCTGGGTATCGTCGTCGGTCACGTTCACCGCCACCGACTGCGAGGCCACGCCGGCGGACGTCACGTCGATCGTCGTCCCGTCGTCGACCAGATCGATGTCCTGGCTCCCGGAGACCGTCACCGTCTGAGGCTGATCCCAGGTGGCCGCCGTGAACGGCAGCGAGGCCGGCGCGGCCGTCGCCACCAGCGCGTCGTTCGACGCCACGCCGACGGTCACGTTCGCCCCCGGGATGAACGCGAGCCGCACCGAGAAGGTCTGGGTGCCGCCCTCCGGAACCGTCAGCGACAGCGGCGTCACCACCAGGGCCTGCGTGTCGTCGTCGGTGACGCTCACCGACACGTCCACGCTGTTGGCGATGGCCGACGAGAGCCGGATCGTGACGGCCTCGTTCGCGAGATCCTGATCCTGGACGCCGGTGATCGTCAGCGTCTGCGGCGTCGAGAAGTTCCCGGCCGTGAAGGTGAGCGTCGCCGGCGTGCCGGTCGCCGCCCCCGGATCGAGGCTGGTCACGGTCACCGTGGCCGCGTTGACCGGGTTGTACGCGAGCCGGACCGTCACGCTGGCGTCGGTCGCACCCTCCGCGACGGTGACCGATGTCTGGCTCAGGACCAGCGCCTGGACGTCGTCGTCGTTGACCGTGACGGCCACCGCGGTATTCGCCGGCGCGCCGCCGCCCGAGAGCGTGACCGTCACGTTCTCGTCGAGAGTGTCATTGTCGTCGAGGCCGTTCACCGCGACACTCTGCGGCATCGAGTAGTTGCCAGCGTCGAACGTCAGCGTGGCCGGCACGACCGAGAGCGCGCCGGCGTCGCTGTTCGCCAGGTTGACTGTGACCTGCGAGAGCGGGTTGAACGCGAGCCGCACGGTGAAGCTCCCGCTGGAGTTCTCCGCGACGACCAGGCTGTTGGACGAGACCACGATCGACTGCGTGTCGTCGTCGTTGACCGTGATCGCCACCGTGCGATTCGCGGCCACCGCCGAGGAGAGCGTGATGGTGGCGCTGCCATTCTGGGTATCGTCGTCCTGCGGCGCCATGACCGTGACCGTCTGGGGCACGGACCAGTTGCCGGTCGTGAACGACAGAGACACCGGCGCGGCGGTCGCCGCGGCCGGATTCGAGGTGGCCACGCTGACGGTCACCGGCGTGACCGGATCGAAGCCGAGGCGTGCGGTGAAGGTGGCCGTACCGCCCTCGTTCATCGTGATCGCCGTCCGACTGAGCGTGATGACCTGCGTGTCGTCGTCCGTCACCGAGACGGAGATGGTCTGGCTCGGCGCGACCGACGTCTGCACAGTTATGGTCGCGTTCTCGTTCGCTGTGTCGTTGTCTTGCACGCCCGCGACGGTCAGGCTCTGCGCTACCGAGTAGTTGGCCGAGGTGAAGGTGAAGGAAGCGGGGGTAGCGCTGGCGGCGCCCGCGTCGCTCGACGCGGCCGTGACCGTCACCGGGTTCACCGGGTCGAACGCCAGGCTGACCCCGACCACCTGCGACGCCCCTTCGGTGAGCGCGACCGTGTTGGTGGTGAGCACCAGCGCTTGCACATCGTCGTCCGTCACCGAGACGGTCACGGCCTGTGTGGGCGCGACTGCGCTGGTGATCTGCACGTTGACCGTCTCGTTGCGGGTGTCCGCGTCCTGAACCGCGCTCAGCATCACGGCCTGCGGCGTCGAGTAGTTCGCCGAGGTGAACGTCAGCGTGGTGGGGTTCGCGACCACGGCGCCCGAATCGCCACTGGTGATGGTCACCGTGGCCGGGTTCACCGGGTTGAAGGCCAGCGCCACCGTCACCGAGCCGCTGCTGCCTTCGTTGAGCGCGAGCGTGGCGGCGCTGACGACCAGGGCCTGGGTGTCGTCGTCCGCGATGGTGACGCTGACGATGCGTGAGGTCAGCCCGGCGCTGCTGACCGTGAGGGTCAGCGCCTCGTTGAGCGCATCGTTGTCCGCGTTCGGCGTGACGGAGACCGCCTGCGCTACGTTCCAGTTGTTCCCGTCGAAGCTGAGCGAGGCCGCGCCCAGCGTCACGTCGCCGGGATCGGAGGGCGTGATCGCGACGCTGACCGGACCGGCCGGCTGCTGCGTCAGGCTGACGTTGAAGGATCCGGCGGCACCACCCTCGGTGAGGGCCAGGCTCGTCGGGTTGACGTTCAGGTTGAGGACGTCGTCGTCGACCACGGTGACCGACACCGTCACGCTGGTCAGACCGGCCGAGGCGACGATCACGTCGGCGGTCTCGTCCGTCACATCGGCGTCCTGCACGCCGCTGATCGACACGATCTGCGGCGTCGCGTAGTTCGCCGAGGTGAACGTCAGCATGGCCACGGAGGGTGTCGCCGCGGCGGGGTTCTGCGAGGTGATCGAGACCGTCACGGGCGACGCCGGCTGGAACGCCAGGCTGATCGAAACGTCGTCGCTGCCGCCCTCGTTCACCGAGAGGACCGTCGGGCTCACGACCAGCGCCTGCGTGTCGTCGTCGGTGACGGACACGGTGACCGTCACCGGCGTGAGGCCAAAGGAGGTGATCGTGACCGACACCGTCTCGTTCTGGAGGTTCTGATCCTGGACGGCCGCCAGCACCACCGGCTGCGGCGTGTCGTAGTTCGCGGGCGTGAAGGTCAGCATCGCCGGTCCGGCCGTCACCGCCGGATCAGCGGAGGCCACGCTCACCGTCACGTTCGCCGCCGGCTGGAAGGCCAGGCTGACGTTGACCATGTCGGACGCGCCTTCGCCCAGGGAGACCGCGGTTCGATCGACGACCAGCGCCTGCGTGTCGTCGTCGGCGACGGTGACCGCGACAATCGCGGGGGTGAGGCCCGTCCCCGAGACGGTGACCATTACGTTCTCGTTCATCACGTCGGCGTCGTCGGTACCGAGCACGGTGACGGACTGCGGACTGTCCCAGTCACCCGCGTCGAACATGAGCACGGTCGGCGCCACCGAGGCGGCGCCCGCGTCGGAGGATTCAATCGAAAGCGCCACCGCGGCGGAGGGCTGGAAGGCGAGCCGGGCGGTGAAGACCCCCGCGCCGTTCTCCGCGAGCGCGAGCGCGTTGGTGTCGAGCACGATTGCCTGCGAGTCGTCGTCGGTGACCGTCACCTGGACGCTCACGTCGGAGAGCCCGCCGGAGGAGAGCACGACCGAGCTCTGCTCGTCGGTGGTGTTCTGATCGTCGAGCGCAGCCACGGTCACCGTGTGGGGCGTGTTCCAGTCGGCCGGCGTGAAGACGATCGCCGTGGGGTTGACGCCGATGAACGCGTCCGCCGGCGTGAGATCGACGGTGACGTCGGCGCTCGGCTGGAACGCCAGCGTGACGTCGAACGTCGCGCTGCCGTTCTCGGGGACCACGATGGCGGGGCTGCCGGTGACGATCGCCTGCACGTCGTCGTCGAGCACGGTGACGGGGATGGAGACCGTGGTGAGCCCGGCCGCGGCCAGCTCCAGCGTGTCGCTCTCGTCGGCCACGTCCTGATCCTGAACGCCGTCGATCGTGAGCGTCTGGACGGTGTCCCAATCGACCGGGGTGAAGGTCAGTGTGCCCGGGCTGGTCGCGAACGCACCGCCGACCGAGGTCGCCGAGACCGTGACGTCCCCGCCGGGCTGGGCGGAGAGGCGGACTCCTACGCTCGCGCTCCCGCCCTCGCCCACGGTCAGCGAGCCCATGTCGGCGAGGAGTGTGAGCGTGTCGTCGTCGACGACGGTGACGGAAACCGTGACATCGCCGGCGCCCGGCGCGGACAGCACGATGGTGGCGCTGCCGTTCATGGCGTCGGCGTCGTCCTGGCCTGCCACGTCGACGAACTGGACCACGTCCCAATCCGCGGGCGTGAAGGTGAGGCTCGGGGGCGCGACCTGGATCTGCGCGGCGTCCGAGGCCGCCAGCGAGACGACGACGTCGCCCGCCGGCACGAAGCCGAGCCTGACCCCGAACGTGGCAGTGGCGTTCTCACCGACGGTGACCGTGGCCGTGGTGACCTCGATGGTCTGCGTGTCGTCGTCCACGACGGTGACGCCCACCAGCACGGACGCGCCCACGTCGGGCGACGTCACCGTCAGCACGGCGGTATCGTCGGAGATGTTCGGATCGTCGACGCCGAACACGATCACATCCTGCGGCATGTTCCAGTTCTGGGGCGTGAAGGTCAGCGTGGCCGTCCCGACCTGGGCGACGCCAGGGTCCGAGGAGACGATCGAGACGGTGACGTCTCCGCTCGGCTCGGCGGTCAGGCTCACTGCGACGGTCGCCGACCCGGCCTCGCCCACCGTGATCGACGAGGTGCTCACCCGCAAACCTTGCGAGTCGTTGTCGTTGATGGTGACCGGTACGGTCGCGCCCTCCCCGGCCGGGTTGTCGAAGGTGACGTCGACCGTGTTGGCGGCAATGTCGTTGTCGTCCCGCGCGGTCAGCGTGACGGTCTGGACCACGTCCCAGCTCTGGGGCTCGAACGTGAGGGTCGCGTCGCTCAGCGTCAGCCGCGAGGTGTCACCCGAGGCAACGGCCACCGCAACCGGACCGTCGGGGGCCGCCGACAGTCGGACGTCGACCGTGGCGGTGCCGCCCTCGCTCATCGTGACCGATCCAGGCGTGACCACCAGGTTCGGCGAGTCGTCGTCGACAATCGTGAGCGTGTACGTCGCGCTCCCGACGTCGGTCTCGACCTTGATGTCGACGAGCTCGTTGTTGGCATCGTCGTCGTCCTGCGGTGTCAGCGTGACGGTGACGCCCGTGGCGAAGTTGTCGCGACCGAGGGTCGCCTCGGCCGGTTCGATCGTCAGGACCGACGGATCGGTCGAGGTCATCAAGGCCGTGATCGAGCGTCGCGGATCCTCGGTCAGCGTGATCGTGAAGGTGACCGGGCCTTGCCCCTCGACGAACGAGAGGGTGGTGGGATCCGGATCGATGACCAGCTGGGGATGGGTCGTCCCGGAATCGGTGACGCCCGCGTCCTTGCTCGGCGGCGGGTTCTCGTCGGGACACGCGGTGAGACCGACGACGAGGGGGAACAGGATGAGGGTGAGTCTCGACTTCACGGTGTGACGTTTCTCGCTTGATCCGGCGTTCGGTCCAAGGTGTAGGACACCGATTTGTTCCATTTTCGATCGCGGCTGCGCGAGTCGACTGTACTTCGGTACAGCCTACTTTTCGTCATCTACGGGCAGCGACCCTTCGGCGACACCGCCGCTCACCCGGATCCCGATCAGACGCAGGAGGAGCCGACGACGCCCGATCCCGGGACGCGCCGCCGGGAACAGCGGCGCCAGGAGGAGGGCCACCACGAGCCGGCCGATGGTGCTCACCGCGAACACAAGCGGATACGTGCGGCCACTTCGTTCGAGGAGCACGCCTCCGAACATACTCCCGGCCAGCTGGGCCAGCCCGTTGCTCATGTTGACCGCCGCCAGCAACGCCGGGCGCAGGCGCGCCTCCGCAGTCTCGAGCAAGAGCGTGAACTGGGAGACCTCGTAGCCGCCCCACGAGATCCCGGAGAGCGCTTGCGCCGCGAGCGCCACGCCGACGCCGCTGGCGAACATCCACGGGACGGGGACAATCGCGACGCCGATCGCGGCGAGCAGGAAGAGCGGGCGGGCCCCATACCGATCGATCCCGCGCCCCCACGCGCTCAGCGTGAGGAACTTGGCGAGCACCACCATGACCGTGCTCGCCGTGTACTCGACGTACGAGAAGTGCAGCCCGTCCAGCTGGAACGGTCCAAAGTATGGGGAGCCGACGTAGACGGTGAGGTTCAAGAGGCACGCGATCAGCAGGATCCGCCGCCAGGGCAGGCCGCGCGTCGAGCGCATCAGGTCGAAGGCGCTCCGCAGATCGGCGAGGCCGTCGGAGCGAGGCTCCGGCGAGAGCACCAGCAGCGTGGCCGAGCACGCCCGCGCGATCGCCGCCACCGCGAAGATGAGAAAGTAGCCGGTGCCCCCGGCGCCCGCCACGACCTCGCCCGCTCCGCCCGGCTCGAGACGATCGAGCGTGAGTCCGCACGCCATCACGGAGAGGCAGGTCGCGAGGTGTGCAAACCGATTGCGCCGCGAGAAGTAGCGACCGCGGAGCCTGGCCGGGACCAGGTCGCCGTACCAGGAGCCCCAGGCGACGCCGGCCGCCTGCCCCAAGATCTGATGGATCGACGAGAACACGATCAGCCACCCGGGCGTGACCGCCCGCGATCCCTCGGCGAAGGCCAGAAGCGAGAGCGAGAGGACCTGCCCGACCACCGCGCCGACCACCAGCGGCTTACGTCGCGGCCAGCGCGCGAGCGCCCAGACCACCGCCGCAGGTCCGAGCGATCCGATCGCCAGCGGCAGCGCCACCAGGAGCCCGAGCTCCAGCGCGCCGGCCCCGAGACGCACGCCGTCGGCGACGAAGTACGCCTCGCTGGCGCCGACCATGATCGCGAAGAGGACGGCCTCGATGCGCGAGAGCGACATCGATCGACGCGTCGCGTGGCGGTCCAGAGCGCTCAAGGAGGCCGGCGATCAGCATGACACTGGCACGCAAGTTGGGACATGCTGCCAGGACGTGCGTTCCCTTACGGCCCTCACCATCCTGGTGCTGCCTGCCATCGCCCACGCCCAGCACCGCGCGGCGATCGCCGCTGGTGGGCTCGGCGCTCGTGGAGCTTCGGGGAAACCTATATTTTGACGGCGCGAACCAGGTTCGGACGGACGGACGGCCGTTCCACGGAGAGAGTGCTCGGCCCCGCTGGTGCGGCCGGTATCCGAACCCGTCCGGAAAACGGCGGAAGCTGCGCGCGCTCGGCCGGCTCAACCCTTCCGGTCCAGCAGGCCGCGCCATCGTGCTGCTCGATTCGGCAGATGGCGGACTCCTTCCAGGTCTCCGCGCTCCCGATGGGGCCCGTCGCGAGTGCGATCTGTCGGATCCGGAACAGCCCCGCGACCTCAGCCTGATCGTCTGGATCGAGGAGCACTTCCAGATGCGCAAGCTCCGGGACGCCTACCCGCACTGGGAGGACACCGCCTCAGAGAAGGACTGACCCATCGCCCACGACCGGGCCCTGGGCGGACGAGCCAGCGTGCTAACGTCGGACGGCGATGAGCGTATCGAAGGGCTCAGTCTTCGCGGCGGCCGCGCTCGGGTTCGTGGGAACGGCGATCCTTCACGCCATCTCCGTCTTCCAAGACACTGGAGCGCCGTTTCCCTGGCGTCACGCTCTGTTCGTCGCCATCAACCTGGGTGCGGCGATCGGCCTCTTCCGCTTTCGCACGAGGACCTTCGCGATCTCGTTCTCTGTGCTCACCCTCCAGCAACTGTGGAGTCACGGCTCCAGCGCAGTCGCGATGTGGACGCAGCGGGCTCAGATCGATTGGGTGTCGATCGTCGTGGTCGTGAGCATGCCGCTGATCCTCGGGTTGCTCATCTCCGAGCAGATCGCTCCCGCTGCGCCTTGGGAGCCGGAAGCGATCGGGGCGGCGGTCGTGGGCGCGCTCGCGGTCGTCCTCATCGCCGCGATCATTCGCCACGATACGGTCTTCGAAGATTACAGCGCCCGCTTCGGCGCACTCTCACCTGTCGAATTCCAGTCCCTCAACCAGGAGATGAGTCGCCTGAAGGACCTCGCTCGAGTCTCGGTGCTCGCGTTGTTCCCTGCGGATCTCCTCTGGTTGGTGCTGTCCGCGAGAGCCTGGCGGAGGCGTGGAGGTCGACTCCCGAAGGCCACTTTCTTCGCGGCCCTGTTGGTGCTGGCCGCGGTCGCCCTCCTCCTGTTGCTCGCCACTGCGATCCCCTCTGGGCCCGGGATGATCGGCGAGTCTCGCGAGGCCGGCACCAACCTGCGCGTGCGCGCCTCCCTCTAACGAAACCTCGACGCGTCGGTCACACATCGTCCTGGGCCCGAGTCCAATGACGAAAGGAGACACGACGATGCGCACCACGAGCCATGCTGTCCTGTTCGCGTTCACCCTGGCGGGAGCGGGCTGCGCCGGAGACACCGGCCCGAAGGGGGATCCCGGCGACTCGGTCGTCGTCGATCCGACGCTGAGCCCGCTCGAGAAGGCCTTCGTTGGAATCGGCGGCAAGGAGGCCGTCGAGGCGCTGACGACGTTTCGGCTGGAGATCGAGGGCACCCGTTACTTCGACGGCGAGGCGCACGCGCCGGGGGGCCCCATTCCCGAGGCCACCGAGTACACCGGCGTGCTCTCGTACGACGTCACGAACGACGCGAACCGCCTGGATCTCACACGGACGGTCAAAGCGTTCGACGCGGACGTTCCCGCGCAGACGTTCAGCGAGATCGTGCGCGGCAACCTCGGGCACGTGACCGGCGAGGACGGCCTGTTCGGCGGCTCGAGCGGCGATCTCGCTTCAGCCGGCACGGCCGCGATCCGGAAGGAGCGCTATCTGTTGTCGCCGCAGCTGATCCTTCGCGACGTCGCGCGCGATCCGTCGCTCGCGAGCGAGGCCGGCGTGGCGCTCGTCGGCGGGAGCCTGCACGAGCGGGTCGAGGTCGCGACCGACATCGCCCCGATCACCCTCTTCGTCGACGTCCAGACGGGACGGATCACGAAGCTGACCACGCTCGAGAGCGACCACGTGCACCGCGACGTCGAGATCACCGCATGGTTCGAGGACTGGCAGCCGACGAACGGGCTCGCGTTCCCCCGTCGGGTCTACCTCGCGACCGGCGATGAGATCGTGCTCGACGAGCGCCGGACGAAGGTCGAGGTCGACGTCGATCTGGATCCGGAGCAGCTCACGCTCCCTCCGGATGCGGCGCCGACGTACGCCGCCGCCGACGCGCGGCTCGGCGAGCTCGACCAGCATTTCCACCAGTCGTTCGGGGCGATCGGCTTCCGCCTCGACGTCGTGCAGGACCAGGTCGAGGCGACGGAGCTCGCACCCGGCGTCTTCCGGCTCGGCGGCGGCACCCACAACTCGCTCGCGATCGCGCAGGACGACGGCCTGGTGATCGTCGACGCGCCGCTGTACAGCGCGCGCAGCCAGGCGATCATGGCGTGGGCGGCGGCCGCCTTCCCGAACACGCCCATCGCGCACCTCGTCGTGACCCACTTCCACGACGATCACACGGGTGGCGTGCGGGACTTCGTCGCGGCCGGCGTCCCCGTGATCACGGGCAGCGGCTCCGAGGGCTTCCTCGAGCGGGTGGTGGCGGCGCCGTCGACGCTCGACGCCGATCCCCTGGCGCAGCATCCGATGCCCCTCTCGATCACCCGGGTCGCGAGCGGCGACGTGATGCATCTGGCCGACGCGACGCATCCGGTCGACATCATCCCCATCGTCAACGCGCACGCCGCCGACATGGTCTACGTCCGCCTGCCGGCCGACGACATCGTGTTCGTCGCGGATCTCTATAGCCCCGGATTTCCGCCGGTGTTCCCGATCGACCTCAAGGAGTCGGTGTACGCGGCGCTGCTCGCAGAAGGTGGGACCAGCGATATGATCGTCGGTGCGCACGGCGGCGTGGCGACCTTCGCCCAGCTCGCCAGCGAGACCGGCCACTGACCCGGGAGCGCAGGCGGAGATCAGGGCGCAGCGCGGGCGAAGTGCTGCAGCAGATCGTTGTCGGTGGACAGCACCAGCACCGATTCCGCCGGCAGGGCGTTCTCGTAGGTCTCCAGGCTCTTGACGAAGCTGTAGAAGCCCTCCGCCTTTGCGTAGCTCTTCGCGTAGATCGCGGTGGCTTTCGCGTCGGCAGCGCCCTTGATCGTCTCGGCCTTGCGAAACGCCTCGGACCGGACCTTTCGGAGCTCCCGCTCCCTCTTGCCGGCGATCTCCGCTCGCTGCCCGCGACCGACCGAGCGGATCCGTTCGGCGATCTTCATCCGCTCCGAGATCATCCGCTCGAACACCTTGGCCTGGACACTCGCCTCGTAGTTGATGCGCTTGACGAGCACGTCGACGATCTCGATCCCGTACTGGGGCGCCACCTCCCGGGCGCGCGTGGCGATCGCCAGCTGGAGCTTGGTCCGGCCCACCTGGATGCGGTCGACCTTGCTCACGCTGTTGGGGTCGTCCTCGAGCTCGGCCGAGGTCGAGGTCTCCGTGTCCAGGATCAGATTGGTGTCGCGGACGATCTCCACCAGGTTGTGGTCGCTGACGATGTCGCGGGTCGCGGAGTCGACGATGTCGTCGAGCCGGCCCTGGGCGGACGACTCGGTGGCCACGGATTCAAGGTAGCGGAGCGGATCCACGATCCGCCAGCGGGCGGTGGTGTCGACCGAGATGTACTTCTTGTCCCGGGTCGGGATCTGGTTCGGATGGCCATCCCACTCGATGATCCGCTTCTCGATGAAGTGGACCTCCTGCACCATGGGGAGCTTGAAGTGGATTCCAGGCTCCTTGATCGGCTGGCCGACCACGGCACCGAACTCGGTGATGATCGCCTGCTGGACCTCCGTGACGGTGAAGACGGCCGAGCTCGCGACCAGAGTGAAGAGCGTGGCGAGGGCCACCAGGATCAAGGGGAGGAGGCTTCGCTGAGGAAGCCGGCGCACGTTGCCATTCCCGTAGCTCACTTGGCACCTCCCGCCCGGAGCTGCTCGAGGTTGAGCAGCGGCACCACCGACTTGACCTTCGGATCGACGATCACGACGCGATCGACCTTCTGGAGCACCTTCTGCATGCTCTCCAGATAGAGCCGGGAGGCGGTGACCTTGGGGGCCTTCTCGTACTCGAGCTGTACCTGGCGGAACCGTTCGGCCTCTCCCTGGGCGCGATTCACCCGCTCGAGCCCATAGCCCTCCGCCTCGGCGACGATCTTGAGCGCGTCGCCCTTCGCCTCGGGGATGGCCTTGTTGTAGGCCTGCCAGGCGTCGTTGATCATCCTCTCCTCTTCCTGCTTCGCGGCGTTGACGTCGTTGAACGACGCCTTGACCACCTTGGGCGGGTTCACGTCCTGGAGCTTCACGGTGACGATGCTGATCCCCATCCCGTAGTGATCGATCGACTCCTGCATCACGCTCTCGACGCTGCTGCCGATCTCGCCGCGGCCGGTGGTGAGGACGTCGTTCACCGAGCGATCCCCGACGACCCGGCGCATCGCGCTCTCGGCGATGTCGCGGATCGTCTTGGGCACGTTGCGAACGCTGAACAGGAACTTCTTCGGGTCAGCGATGCGGTATTGGACGATCCACTCCACATCGGCGACGTTCAGGTCGCCGGTGAGCATCTGGGACTCGGAGCTGAAGTCGCCGGTGGCGTAGGTGGTCTGCACCCCGGCCTCGACGGTGCGGAACCCGAACTCGGCCTTGTGAATGCGTCGAGTGCGGACCTTGAGCGCCTCGTCGATCCCGAACGGGAGCTTCGCGTGGAGGCCTGGCTCGGTGATCTCGAGGAAACGGCCGAAGCGGAGGATCACCGCCTCCTCATCCGGATCGACCGAATAGAACACGCTGACGAGCACCACTATCCCGCCCAGCAGCGCCGCCAGGATCAGCACGAGTCTCCAATTCTTCCGGAGTCCCTCGAGAAGCGCTTCGATTTGTGCCATGGGTTGCTGTACCACGCGAGACCGGAGCGGGGCACGACAACCCGTCATTGAGGGCGCAACCTCTGCGATCCGCTGCCTTCACCTCGTCGAGGAGCGTGTCGCGAGGTAGCGCGATGGCGAGAGGGATCCGCGGCGGTCACCCAGGACCGTGTTGTCGTCGTCCGGGAGCACGCGGCGCGCGCTTCGGAAACCGCGGCGGTACACGGGACGATCCAGCCGATCCACCAGCACGCCGTGGCTGAGGCTGGCGTGAGCGAAGTGCTCCTCACCCATATACAGCCCCACGTGGTCGATGCCTCTCCCGTTGTGCACCAGATCGAAGAAGAGGAGGTCGCCCACCTCGAGCTCGTCGCGCTCCACGGGGAGACCGACCCGCGCCTGATCGCGGCTCCGTCGCGGCAGGTCGACACCCAGCTCCGCCATCACCTTCTGCGTGAAGCCGGAGCAGTCCGTCCCTTCGCGGGAAGCGCCGCGCCATCGATAGGGTGTGCCGATCCAGGCGCCCACGATCTCGCGAACGCGCTCCGCGCGATCGGACGTGACGATCTGCTGCGAGGCACATGCAGTGGTCAGCGTCGCCGCCAGCGCAATCCCCCACGCGCGCACGCCGGCAGTTTACCTGATCGACGCTCGACCCTCGATGCGTCCCCCGGCCGATCTGGTGGCGCCGATGTGGCCGCGTGTGTGAGTGCTCCTCGGCGATGGCCTCAAACCATGCACCGTCGCCTGACCTCTTTCTGTCGGGTCCGCTTCGCATCCGGGCGGGCAGCGAGCCGGTCATCGACCAGCTCGATCGACGCGATCGCATCGAAAGGGACGAGGCCACGGCGCCCGCCGGTCTCCTTGGCGGATTCGACCTCGAGCCCCCCGTATGGATATTCGCCCGAGGTCCGGTCGCGAGCGACCGCCTTCACCCGGTACTCGTCGCCGCCGTGCTGCCGGTTCGCAGACTCCTCGACGAACTGGATTCGAACTCGCTCGCCCACGTATCGCTCCAGCGCGGTCAGCTCCGCCGGTGTGGGCGGGCTCGACTCTTCGATGGACCGGATGTCGTCGAAGGTCCAGGTGCCGCCGGCGATGCTGCCCAGCATCGCCGTGTACTGAACGACGCGTCCGCTGGGGTATTCGGGCGATGGGTTGTCGACGTGCTCTATGCTGGTGAGAAACCTTCTGCCGGTGTTGTCCGTGATCCATGCGCGCTGCCGATGGAAGGAGCCCCACCGATCGGGGCCCGTCCAGTCGAAGTTCTTGGTGCGAATCTTCAGGACGTCGGTGAGGAGGCCGAAGCCTCCGAAACCGTCCAGTCGAAGGCTGCCGTCCTGTCCGATCGAGTAGCGGCGAGTGATCTCCAGGTGCGGCTGATTCGGATCGGAGTAGGTGATCGTTCGCGTGCTCTCGTTCACCTCCAGCACCACGATCGCGTGGGCGGAGTCATTACCCGTCGTGACGCAGAGGAGAGTGAGGGTGTCGGCGTCGGCGCGGAGCTCGCCGAAGTCGATGTCATGTGTGCGTTGCCAGCCCCGGCTCCGTTCCGCTTTCACGCCCACGTGGGCCGGGTCGATCTCGTTGGCGACTTCGTTGATCACCCTCTCCAGGCTGATGAAGTCGAGGCCGAGGCGCGCGTCCTTGCCGAGCCGGTCCCACGCACGCTGGACCAGGCGACCGACCAATGCGTCGGAGGTCGAGGTGAAGACGCTGGTGTCGCGGCCGAGATGAGAGAACGCGGCGTGGAGGACATTGACCGCGCTGGTGGTAGCGCAGAGTCCGCCGCTGGGAATGAGGAGCCCGCGCTGTCCGAGACGATGATCGGTCTGTTGCAGAAGCTCGCCGCGCTGCATCAACCGGAGGAGGTGATCCTGGATGGTCGTGGAGGCGCTCGACGGTCGCTCGCCGTCGACGCGCGGAGAGGATCGAAGTGGCGGCAGGACTGGAGTCGCGTTCACGCGAACGCTGGAGTGAGGCTGTGCGTCGATCAGCGCCGGTGGGATCCGGATGGTGACCTCGATCCGGAGCGGCGGAGTGCTGACCATGTGAATGGATTTTCGACCAATGAAGACGGTCGTTTCGTTCGATTTACAAGTGCACTCGTAACTAGCTGTCGACCTGCCCCAGTGTGGCCTGATCCGAACACCTGCCGCGGCCTGCGAGTCACGAGGTCCAAGCCGGGATAGTCTAACCTCTCATGAGCCACGAACACCTCGTCACGCAGGCACGTGCCGGCGATCGCCGCGCCCTCGACCAGCTCCTCCGCGAGATGAAGGACCTCGTCTACAACCTCGCGATCCGGATGCTGGGCCGCCCCGCCGACGCCGAGGATGCCTCGCAGGAGATTCTGATCCGGCTGGTCACCGGGCTCGCGTCTTTCCGCGGCGACAGCTCGTTCCGCACCTGGGTGTACCGCGTCGCCACCAACCAGCTGCTGACGACGCGCAAGCGGATCGCGGAGCAGCACACCGAGAGCTTCGAGGCCCTCGGCGACTTCCTCGACAAGGGCATCGCGTCGCAGCATCCACCCGTCGAGGATACGCGTTTGGTGGCCGAGGCCAAGATGGCGTGCACGTCTCGGATGCTCCTATGTCTCGATCGTGATCATCGGATCGCGTTCATCCTCGGCGAGATCCTCGAGCTGTCCGGGGAGGAAGCCGCCGCCGTGCTCGAGATCAGCGCGGAGGCGTTTCGCAAGCGGCTATCGCGGGCGCGGGCCCGTATGGAGGCGTTCACCGCCGAGCACTGCGGGATCGTCGACCGCAGCAAGCCGTGTCGCTGCGCCAAGCAGGCCGCCAACGCGATCGGTCTGGGGTTGCTCGACCCCTCGCGGCCCACCTGGTCCGTCCACCCCACGCTCGAGCAGCAGAACGCGCATGTCGCCGAGATCGATCGCATCGTGCAGACCGTCGAGCTGATGCGCAGCATCCCGCGGTTCGCCGCGCCGGACTCGCTGGTCGACGGCCTCCGCGAGCTGATCGAGGACCGCAGCGGCAACCTGCTGTCCTGAGCGTTCATCTAGGAGCGTGTAGCGCGTAAGCGCTCACGCGACCCGGACCGGGACCGGGACCCGGACCGGGTCGCGTGAGCGCTTACGCGCTACACGCTCCTAGTGCTTCGTCGCCACCACCACCTTCGAGAGGAAGTGCGGGCGCGACGAGCTCACCTGGAACCCACAGGCCTCGAGGGTCGCCTCCAGCGGATCAGAGACGTAGGTCTTGAAGTACGGCTCGTGGTAGAGGGCCGGAAACAGGTCGAAGAAGTACTCGAGCTCGGCGCTCTCCACGCGCTGAGCCGAGTCGCAGATCACGGCGCAACCGCCGGGCCGCAGCACGCGATACATCTCCTGGAGCACGTTCATCCGAGCCGAGCGGGGGAGCTCGTGGAACAGGAAGATCGAGCTGACGGCGTCGAACGACTCGCCCGCGAACGGCATGGCCTCGGCGTTGTCGGCCACCAGCGTCACGCCGGGGATCCCGTTGAGCGTGTCGTGCGCACGACGGAGGTAGTAGGGGCTGAGATCGATCCCCGAGAGCCTCGCCTTGGGGAAGGTGCCGTGGAGCTGGCGGAGGAAGCTGCCCGTGCCGCAGGCGACGTCGAGGATGCTCGGCTGCGCCCGACCCTCGAGCGACGCGACCAGCGCCGGGATGGTCATCCGCCGCATGATCCCGGCGGTCCCGACGAAGAGCACCTCGACCGAGACGTCGTAGTATTTGGCCGAGTGATCGCTCAGCCAGCCGTCGCTCTGCCAGTGGAAGGTCCGGAGGTAGTAGTCGGGATAGAACTCGCGGTTCTCGATGCGCGGCAGATCCTCGTGACGCTTGCGGGCCCGCCGCCAGTAGATCGAGGGGAGCTCGAAGACGCCGCGCGGAAGCAGCTTGGCGTAGCGGCCCAAGGGAAAGTCGAAGAGGAGGTCGCGCGGGTAGTAGCCAGCCGCGACGTTCGCAAGGTCCTCGTCGAGGAGGCTCCGGTAGCGACGAAGGTAGACGTCCATCAGCTCCTGCGTCGGCGCCGCTCGCGTGGGCGCGAGCATGAAGTGCCAGCTGCGCATGAGGGGCGTCAGCATGGCCGTGATGCTCATATGACGCGCCAGGTAGCGGACTCGATCCGTGGTGGCTCGCATCCGCCGATCATACTCGACTGGCGGCGCTGGGCGCGGCCCGGGGCCGAACTGTCGCCTCTCCATCCACAGCCGCGGCCGAGCGCCGCGCCTTCGGCACGCACCTCACCAGACGATCGCGCAGCTCCTGCCGATCCGACGGGACGCTCCTGCTCCCCGTGAGCGCGCGGTACTCCGCGAGCAGCGCGGCCAACCGATCGAGATCCGGATCGTCGATCGCCTCGGTCACCAGGTATTCGCCGTTGAGGTTCGGCACGGACTCGCGGCGCAGGAAGAGCTCGCCGCCGGTCATCCCGGCGCCGACATTGTAGGAGGTCGAGCCGAGGATCACGACGGTCCCGTTGGTCATGTACTCGCACGCGTGGAGCCCGGTGCCCTCGACCACGGCGATCGCGCCGCTGTTCCGCACCGCGAAGCGATCGCCGGCGCGGCCGTACACGAAGAGCTTGCCTCCGGTGGCCCCGTAGAGCGCGCAGTTCCCGACGATCGAGCTCTGCTCGGGGACGAGCGCGGCGGCCGGATGCGGCACGACCACCACGCGCCCGCCCGACATCGACTTGGCCACCGAGTCGTTCGCCTCCCCCCGGAGCGTCACGTCGAAGCCCTCGACCAGGAACACGCCGAACCCCTGCCCAGCCGATCCCAGCATCTCGAGCTGGATCGTGGAGGGTCGAAGCACGAGCTCCGCCTCCTCCGGGACCCGGCCGGCGGCGAGCGCGTCCATCCGCAGCCGGTGGGTCCGACCGGCCAGAGCGCCGCTCGTGTTGGCGAGGACCGCTCGATCGGTGCTCTTGATCTGGTAGGCGGCGACCAGCCGGTCCCCCTGCTCGAGGGCGCGCTCCACGTCCTCGGTGATCCGGGCGTTCAGGCGGCTCACGCCCTCCCGGAGGATCGAGCCGCGGCCGGCCACGTCGTGCGGATGCGCCTCCAGGAGGCCCGACAGATCGAGCTTGCGCTCGCGGATCAGGGCGGCGTGCAGTGGGTCCGCCTCGAGCAGATCTGCGCGGCCCACGATCGTCTCCAGCCGGTCGGCGCCCAGCGCACCCAGCGTCGCCCGCACCTCCCCCGCGATCTCGCGCAGCAGGGCGACGACGTCCTCCGGCTTGCCGCGATACTTCGCCTTGTACTTCGGATCGTGCGTCGCGATCCCGCGCGGGCAGGTGTTCTTCTCGCAGACGCGCGCCATGATGCAGCCCTCGGCGACCAGGAGCAGCTTGCCGAAGCCGAACTCCTCCGCGCCCAGGAGCGCCGCCATCACCACGTCGGTGCCGGTGGAGAGGCCGCCGTCGACGCGCAGCACCACATGGTCTCGCAGGCGCTGCTCGACCAGCGTCCGGTGCACCTCGACCAGGCCCAGCTCCCAGGGCAGGCCGGCGTGCTTCATCGAGCTGACGCTGGCCGCGCCGGTACCGCCGTCCCCGCCGGAGATCTGGATGACGTCCGCGCCCGCCTTGACCACGCCGGCCGCGATCGCGCCGATGCCGACGCCCGCGACCAGCTTCACCGAGACGCGCGCATCGGGTGCCAGCTGCTTGAGCTCGTAGATCAGCTCCCGCAGATCCTCGATCGAGTAGATGTCGTGAAGCGGCGGCGGCGAGATCAGATCGACGCCCGGGCTGGCGTGTCGCGCACGTGCGATGTGAACGTCGACCTTGGCCGCCATCAGCTGCCCGCCCTCGCCCGGCTTGGCGCCCTGCGCGATCTTGATCTCGAGCTCTGAGGCCGTGATCAGATATTCCGCCGTCACCCCGAACCGGGCCGAGGCCACCTGCTTGGAGGCGGCGGTGGTACCGTCCGCGAAGTAGTACGGATTCTCACCGCCCTCGCCGCTGGCGCTCCGACCTCCGATCTCTCGCATCGCCTGGATGAGGTCGCGCTGCGCCTCGGCGCTGATCGCACCGAACGACATGGCCCCCGATCCGAACCGGCGCAGGATCTCCTCGGCCGGCTGCACGTCCTCGAGCGGGATCGCCAGCGCCGCCTTCTTGAACGCGAGCAGGTGGCGCGGTGAGATGGGATGCGCGGTGCGCGATTGCTCCGCGTATTCCGGGTAGCGCTTCTGATGCACCAGCTTCGAGAGCGCGCTGGTCATCGAGTGGCGCTCGCCCGACGTCCCCTTGGTGTGCTCGCGCAGCGTGTGAAGCTGCGGCGGCGGCCCGGCGGTCTCGGTCTCACGCAGGATCATGGCGGCCAGGTCCTCCAGCTCGAAGCCTCCGATCGGGCTCTCGAGCTCGCCGAACCAGGCGTCGAGCAGGCCTTGGCCGAGACCGTAGGCGGTGAACAGGCGCGAGCCCTGGTAGCCACGCACCGTCGAGATCCCCATCTTGCTCATCACCTTGAGCAGCCCCGCCTCGAAGGCCGCTCGGAGGTTCGCCCGCTTGTCCGGGTCGGGGCCCGCCAGCTCGAGCGCGAGATACGGGCACACGGCCGCGGCGCCGAAGCTGATCAGCGCGGCCACGTCGTGCGCGCTTCGTACATCGGCAGTGTCGACCACGATCGAGACGTCGAGCCGGCTGCCCCAGGTGGTGAGCACGTCGTCGACCGCGCGGAGCGCCAGCAGGCTGGGGATCGGCGGTCGCTCGAGCTTCGCCATGCGGTCCGTCAGGATCAGGATCGAGCAGCCGCCCTGGATCGCGGCCAGCGCGCGCTCGGCCAGGGTCTCGAGCGCCTCCACCAGCCCGCCGGGACCGCGGACCCGCGGGAAGGTGATCCTGAATGACGCGGTCTCGAAGCAGCGTCCGTTCTTGCTCTTCTCCGCGGCCTTCTCCACATAGGCCATCTCCTCGAGGTCCAGGATCGGGGTGGCGAGCTCGATCCCCGGCTTCACCGGCACCAGCTCTTTGGGCGCGAAAACGTTGGGGCGAGCGCCGAGGTACGTGCTGAGATCGGTGACCATGCGCTCGCGCAGGTGATCGAGCGGCGGGTTCGTGACCTGGGCGAACGTCTGGTAGAAGAAGTCGAAGAAGGAGCGCGGGAGCTCGGAGAAGATCGCGGGGCGGGCGGTGTCGCCCATCGATCCGATCGGCTCCTTGCCCGTCTCCATCATCGGCGTCAGGACGGCCTCGATGTCCTCCTTGCACCAGCGGAACAGCGACAGCTGCTCGGCGCGATCCATCGCCGGGTCGATCGGCTCGACGGGCACCCGGCCGATCGGCTCCAGCCGCGCATCGAAGGTGGCGTCGCGGTTTTGCCGTGAGCGGCTGGGATCGGTGAAGGAGACCTCGCCGGTGTCGAGCACCACGTGCGCACCGGAGCCGCCGTGGATCGTCCCCTTGGCGACAATCTCGCCCTCCTCGAGCTCGAAGAGCCCGGCCTCGGACGCAAGGTAGAACGCGTCCTTGGTCCGCGCCCAGCGGCATGGCCGGAAGCCGTTGCGATCGAGCCGCGCGCCCACGATCGCGCCGTCGGAGAAGGAGAGGAACGCCGGCCCGTCCCAGGGCTCGAGCGCGCGGCTCCAGAACTTGTAGAACGGCTCGTCGGCCTTGTCGGCCGGCGGGATCATGATGGCGAGGATCTCGTCGAGACCCGGGATGCTGCTGCGATAGCGGAGCGCCTCGACCATCTCGTTGAGGCTCCCCGAGTCGCTGATCCCTTCGTGCGTGAGGAGCTCGTCCTTCGGGATCCCGAGCGCTTGCTCGCGCGAGTACGACCACGCCCGGTTGCAGGCGATCGTGTTGATCTCGCCGTTGTGCGCGATCATCCGGAACGGCTGCGCCTTGTCCCAGCTGGTGCTGGTGTTGGTGGAGAAGCGGCGATGAAACAGCGCGAAGCGCGTCTTGTAGGTGGAGTCGCGGAGATCCGGGTAGAAGCGCGCCAGATCATCGGAGCGTGTCAGGGCCTTGTAGATGATCGTGGACGTCGACAGCGAGGTACAGAAGAGCTGGTTCTTGAAGCCGGCCCGCCGCATCTGGGTCCGGAGCGATTGCTTCGCGTGATGGAGAGCCGTGTCGAACGATCCCATGGTTCGGCAGAAGCTCGGGCGCTTGATGAACACGTGGAGGATCGAGGGCAACGTCTCCCGCGCCTGGCGGCCGAGCACCGAGGTGTCGATGGGGACGTCGCGATAGCCGGCGAGATCGAGACCAAGAAAAGCGAACGTCGACTCGAACACGCCGAGCGCCTGCGCCCGCCTCGACGGCGCCACCATCAAGAAGAGCGTGGCGACCGCGACCTCTCCCTTCTCGAGGCCGAACAGGTCGAACGGGACCTCGGTCATGATCCCGGCGCCGTCGCCCGTCTTTCCGTCGGCGAGGCAGCCCCCCCGATGCTCGACGCAGCCGAGGGCCTGGAGCGCCTGGTCGAGATGCGATCGCGCGGGCTGGCCGGTGGTGCTGGCCACGAACCCCACCCCGCAGGCGGATCGTTCGAGGGTGGGCCGACGACGCATGGCGTCACGATGGTGCGGGTGCCCTTGGTGTCGAGTCAACACTAAGGTGGGCCGCGGGGCCCAGATGCAGCGGTGACACTTCGAACCTCCGAACGGCGGCGTAACGCGCGCGCCCGCGTGACAGGCCCGCGAGAGCGCTCGGCCGACTCGGTGGCACGTCGGTTGCTGTTTGCCCCGTCCGGAGGCCCCCCCATGTACGGAGAGATCGATGGCCATGGTCGGCCGCTGGAGCGCGCTGACCTTCAGCGCGTGAAGCGGGAGCTGGCAGAGAGCGGCGCCGTGCTCCTTCGCGGCTTCTCGACCCACCTCGACGGCTTCGACGCGTTCAGCGCCCGCTTCGGAGAGTCGCACGGCGCCACCCCCTCCGTCGCCTCCGGTCCCACGGCCGGCATCAACCCTCACTCGGAGGCGCACTTCTCGCCGCTGTGCCCGGACCTCCTCCTCTTCTACTGCGCGCGGCCGGCGCGCGAAGGCGGACGCACGACCGTGTGCGACGGCGTCGATCTCTACCGCGCGCTCACCGGCCGCACGCGCAAGAAGCTGAAGAGCGCCGAGCTGTGCTGGCGCGTCGAGCTCAAGAAGCGCTGGTTCGAGGAGGCGCTCGCGCTCCCGTTCGACGCCATCCGCAGGCGCTGGTTCGACACCGCCGAGCGCTGCGTCTTCTCCGACAGCGGAGACGCCGTCCGCTACGAGCTCACGAACGGGCCCATGCAAGACACGATGCTCGGCCCCGCCGTGGTCAACGGGCTCCTCGCCGCGATGGACTACCGCAGCGTCGATCTGGAGAAGGTGCAGAGGATTGCGCCCAGCCTCGATCGCCACGCGCTCTGGGAGATCATGGACGCGGCGTACGACGTCGCCGAGCCGATCGAGTGGGAGACAGGCGACATCTTCGTCGTCGACAACGCCCGCGCCATGCACGGCCGGGAGCCGTTCGAGGATCCCGAGCGCACGATCCATCGCCGCATGGTCTGGCGGACGATGGCTCACTGAGGGAGCAGCGTCAGATCCGCGATCGCCATGAAGGGCGGCGTGCCGCGGTCCTCGTTCTCGCCGACGATCACCGCGAAGGCGCCCCCGGGGGCGGCGTCGACCCCGACCAGCGGCCGCAGCGTACCCACCCCGATCTGACAGGTTCGACCTTCCACGACCAGACCCGCGTAGCCGACGTCGGCGACGGCGAGGATCCGCTCGCTTCTCAGGCGCACGGCACCCGAGGCGGTGAACTGGGCGGTGGGCGGCGCCGAGATCGGCGACCAGCTCCGGGAGGCCTCCTCGCGCACGAGCAGCTGGAATGCGCCGATCGCGCCCAGCCACATGTCGTCCCCGAATCCCGACCAGCCGGCGCCCACCTGGGGGTCGCTGAACTCGAGCGACCACACCGTCGCATCGCGCACGTGGAGACCGCCCTCGACCACAGCGACCATTCGATCCGAGTCGACGATGAAGAGGTCTTCGACGCCGGGCGGAAGATCGTCCCGGGCTGCAGCGATCGTGGACGTCGTGCGCACCTCGAGCGCGGCCGAGGGGTCGTACGCGATCACGGTGCCGTCGTAGCCGGCGGCCACCTTCGGCGCAGAGAGACCCGTCTCGACCGTCCACGCGATCCGTCCCGCCTCGTCGAGCGCCATCACGCGACCGTCGCGAAGTGCGACCCAGGTGACGCCGTGATGATCGGTCGAGATCGCCTGCGGGACCGCACCGCCGCCCAGGTCGATCGTGCGCACCGCGCCGGAGGCCGCATCGAGGCGGAGGAGCCGGCGGTCGGGCCCCGCGTCATCCGCCAGGAGCGCGAAGGCCGCGGCGTCGGAGGGCACGGCCACGCCCGTGAAGTTGCCGGTGAGCGGGACCTCGATCGGGGTGAGGATGATGCGGTCGCAGAGGAGCGTCGGGTCGTCGGAGCACCCGGGGAGCCGGACATCGATCGGCGTCGGCGCGCCCTGGCGCACCAGCTCGATCGGCTCTCCGCGCTGGATCGGCGTCGAGATCCAGGAGTCGAGCGGCTCCGGCGCCTCCAGCCCCTCCCCGCCGATCGCAACTCCGCAGCGGCCGAAGTCGGGCCCGCCCGCGTCGGCGGCCGGATAGGTGCGCACGAGGATCCGCCGCGGCTGCTCGGTATCGACGCGGAGCTCGATCGCATCCCCTGTTCTGTACACGCGTGGCGCGCCCTCGACGGCGCCGTTCTTCGAGAGCACCGCCACCACCGCCACTTGATCGTCGGGCCAAGGCGGCACCAGCTCCAGGCGAGGAGAGCCGCACGCACAGACCGACGCGAGCGCCAGCCACCCGACCGTGTTCATCGACCGGCCCGCGGCTTGACCGCGCGAGTGCCCATGAAGCTGGAGAAGTAGAGATCGTACGCCTCGAACTCCGCGCTCCCGCCCCCAGAGGTGTCCTCGTAGAAACCGGTGAGCACCAGCCCGGCGTCGAGCTGACCTCCGATCTGGTCGGCGATCGTGTGGCCGAAGTTGAGCGGCTCGCCCGCATCGGTGTACCGGCGCCGCTCCTCGTCGGTGAGGCTGGTGAGATCCGAGTAGGGCAACCGGTAGCGGCACTTGAGGACGCCCTTCACCGAGAGGTCCGGATCGAAGGTGTAGATGATCGGATTGGCGACGCCGGCGAGCAGCACGCCGCCCGGCTTGAGCACCCGCGCACACTCCCGCCAGACCGGCCGCACCTCGGGGACGAAGCAGTTCGAGACCGGGTGGAAGATCAGATCGAAGGTGGCGTCGGCGAAGGCCGACAGATCGCGCATGTCCCCCTGGATCGTCTGGATCGGGAGCCCCTCGCGGTCCGCGACCTCGCGATCGCGCGCGAGCTGCTTCGAAGAGTTGTCGAACGAGACCACGCGCGCACCCTGGGCCGCCAGCACCGGACACTGCTGTCCGCCGCCCGACGCCAGCCCCAGCACCCGCGCGCCGGACAGCGGCGGATACCACTCGCGCGGCACTGGCTTGTTGGGGGTGAGCAGGAGCGACCAATCGCCGCGCTTCGCCCGCGCGATCACCTCGGCCGAGACCGGCCGCGTCCAGCGATCGCCCTCGTCGACCCGACGATCCCAGGCCTCGCCGTTGTAGCGCAGGATGTCGATCACTCGGAGGTGAGGGCCGCGGTCTGCTCGGTGATCTTGTCGCCCGACCACTCGTCGTCGCGGCTGCGCTGCCCGGCCTTGCTGCGCTTGGCCGCCTTCTGGCGCTCGACCAGATCCGCGTGCGTCGTGAAGTACTCCAGCGCCTTGCCGCGGAAGTCCTCGACGGACGTGTAGCCCTTGTCGTCCATCCACTGCGAGAGCTCGCGCACAGCTCGGTGATGATCTCGTAGCCGCGCAGCATCGCGCCGGTGCAGATCTGGACCGTGGAGGCGCCGAGCGCGATGAACTGGATCGCGTCCTGCGCGGTCTCGATCCCGCCCATGCCGCTGATCGAGGCCCTGCCGTAGAGCTTGCGTCCGATCTCCGGACACGAAGCGGAGCGCGATCGGTCGCACCGCCTGGGCCGAGTAGCCGCCGGGAACGGTGTAGCCCTCGACGGTCGGCTGCGGGCGCAGCGTGTCGAGGTCGATGCCGATGATCGAGAGGATCGTGTTGATGGCGCTGATGCCCGTCGGCGCCCGCCTCGATGGCGGCCGCGGCGGGGAGCGTGATGTCCGTGACGTTCGGCGTCATCTTCGCCCAGACCGGGATCTTCGCGACCTCCTTCACCCAGCCGACGACCTCGCGCGTGATCTCGGGCGACTCGCCCATCGCCACGCCCATGCGCCGCTCGGGCAGGCCGTGCGGGCAGGAGAGGTTGAGCTCGAAGCCGTCGACGCCCGTCTCCTGGACCTCGCTTCACGATCCGCTGCCAGGCCTCGCGCCGGTACTCCTCCATGATCGAGGCGATCAGCATCTTGTCCGGGTACTCCTCCTTCAGCTTGCGGAGCTCGTCGAGCCAGATCTCGAACGGCCGGTCGCAGATCAGCTCGATGTTCTCGAAGCCGATCACCTCGCCGTTCTCGCGGGACTTGAGCTTGCCGTAGCGCGGCGCAGTGTTGATGACCTTGCTGGAGTCGAGGCTGATGGTCTTGCAGACGACGCCGCCCCAGCCGAGCTCGAACGCCTTCGCGATGACCTTCGCGTTGGTCCCGGGCGGGCCCGAGCCGAGCACGAACGGGTTCTCGAACTTCATCCCATCGACGGTGATTTCGAGTTTGGCCACGGCGCCCTCCTACGGGAGCTGCTCGACCATGAGCCCGTAGGTCTCGGGTCGTCGGTCGCGGTAGAACTGCCAGGTGCGGCGGACATCCTCGATCATGTCGAGGTTGGCCTCGGCCACGACCAGGTCGTCCTCGGTCCTCGCTGGCGACGGCCAGGAAATTGCCGCGCGGGTCGACGACGTACGAGGAGCCGTAGAAGTCGCCGATGTTCCAGGGCGCCTCCGTTCCAACCCGGTTGCTGGCGGCGACGAAGTAGCCGTTCGCGACGGCGTGCGCCGGCTGCTCCAGCTTCCACAGGTACTGCGACAGGCCGCGCGACGGTGGCCGAAGGGTTGAAGACGATCTCGGCGCCGTTGAGGCCGAGGATGCGCGCGCCCTCCGGGAAGTGGCGGTCGTAGCAGATGTACACGCCGATCTTCGCGTACTTGGTCTCGAACACGGGATAGCCGAGGTTGCCGGGCTTGAAGTAATACTTCTCCCAGAACCCGTTCGTCTGCGGGATGTGCGTCTTACGGTACTTGCCGAGGTAGGTGCCGTCGGCGTCGATGACCGCCGCGGTGTTGTAGTAGACGCCCGCCTGCGCGCGCTCGTAGACCGGCACCACCATCACCATGTTGTACTTCTTCGCGTACGCCGCCATGCGCTCGGTGGTGGGGCCGGGCACCGCCTCGGCGGAGTCGCACCAATCGGCTCCTGCGCGGGACAGAAGTATGGGGTGTTGAAGATCTCCTGGAGACCGAGGATCTGGACCCCCTGCTGGCCGGCCTTCTCGATCCAGGGGATGTGCTTCGCCTCCATCGCCTCCATCACGCCTTTGACCATGCCGGGGCCGGGAGAGACCGGGGGGCAGCTCATCTGAATCAGTCCGACTTTGACGGTTCGACCCATGGAGCCCCGACCCTTAGCAGGGTCCTCCTGCAAGTCAAGTCGTCATCGCTCCGACCCAACCACGTATTGACCGGCCGCGGGGCGATCCTTAAACGGGCCGGATGCACGGGCTTCTGAGGAACTTCATCGACGGTGAATGGGGTGAGTCGGTCACGGGCCGAACGGTCGACAACGTGAACCCCGCCGACACACGGCAGGTGCTGGGAAAGGTCGTGCGCTCGAGCCGCGAGGACACCCTCCGCGCCGTCGACTCCGCCCAGCGCGCGTTCTCGTCGTGGCGCCGGGTGCCTGCGCCCAAGCGCGGCGCGATCGTGTTCGACGCGATGCGCCTGATGATCGAGCGCCGCGAAGAGATCGCGCAGGCCCTCACGCGCGAGGAGGGCAAGACGCTCGGCGAGTCGCGGGGCGAGGTGCAGAAGTCGATCAACCTCCTCGAGTTCATCGCAGGCGAGGCGCGACGTCTCAACGGGATCACCACGCCCTCGGAGATGCCGAAGACCTTCGCGTACACCGTACGCTCGCCGCTCGGAGTGGTCGGGTTGGTGACGCCCTGGAACTTCCCGGTGTGCATCCCCACCTGGAAGATCGCGCCCGCGCTGATCGCCGGGAACACGGTGGTGATGAAGCCCGCCACCATCACGCCCTGGACCGCCGAGCTGGTGGTGCGCTGCTTCGCCGACGTCGGCCTCCCCAAGGGCGTGCTCAACCTGGTGCACGGCAGCGGCGGCGAGGTGGGCCAGACGATCGTCGAGCATCCGGAGGTCCGCGCGCTCTCGTTCACCGGGAGCAACGAGGTCGGCTGCAAGCTCTACGAGGACGGGAGCAAGACGCTCAAGAAGGTCCAGTGCGAGATGGGCGGCAAGAACCCGCTGATCGTGCTCGAAGACGCCGACCTCGAGCTCGCCGCCGCCGCCTGCGCGCAGGGCGCCTTCGGATCCACGGGCCAGCGCTGCACCGCCACCTCACGCGCGATCGTGGTCGAGAGCGTGGCCGATCGCTTCGTCGAGCGCGTGGTGGCCCTGGCACGCGAGATCCGCACCGGCAACGGCGTCGACCCCGGCATCACCATGGGCCCGTCGGTCGACGAGGGCCAGATGAACACGGTGCTCGCCTTCCACGAGGTCGCGAAGCAGGAGGGCGCCAAGCTGCTCGCCGGCGGCAAGCGCTTGACGGAGGGCGACCTCGCGCACGGCTTCTTCACCGCGCCCACGGTCTACGATCAGGTGCGGCCCGACTCCCGCCTGGCGCAGGAGGAGATCTTCGGACCGGTCCTGTCGGTCATCCGCGTGAAGACGTTCGAGGAGGCGATCCAGGTCGCCAACAGCGTCGCGTTCGGACTGACCTCGTCGATCTTCACCCGCGACGTGGGACGCGCCATGGAGTACGTCGACGAGATCGACACCGGCATGCTCCACGTGAACTCGCCGACGGTCGGCGGAGAGGCGCAGCTCCCGTTCGGCGGGATGAAGGCGACCGGCGTCGGCCAGCGCGAGATGGGCCCCACCGCGATCGACTTCTTCTCCGAGTGGAAGACGGTCTATGTCGACTACACCGGGACCAAGCGCGAGACGAAGATCTACTGATGAAGGCGCGAATGGGAAGCGTGCTCGCGCTCGTGGTGCTCGGCGCGTGCAAGGAACCGGCGGAGGAGCAAACCGTGACGTTCAAACGAGAAGCGCCGGCGACGGCGGCTCAGCCGGACGCCCTCGCCTCGGCGGCCACCGGCTTCGGGCTCGACCTCTGGAAGCGGCTCCCCGCCGGCAACGCGGTGATGTCGCCGGTGAGCCTGGAGCTGGCGCTGGCGATGACCCGGTCCGGGGCGCGCGGCGAGACCGCGGCGCAGATGGATCGGGTGCTCCACCTCGAGGGCAAGAGCGGCGTCGAGGAGGCGGCGACCGAAGCCCTGCGCACCTGGAAGGACGAGCTCCGGGTCGTCAACCGCCTGTTCGGCGAGACCACCTACACGTTCAAGCCCGAGTTCGTCGCGCTCACCGCGCGGGTCTACGGTGCGCCGCTCGAGCGACTCGATTTCCAGAAGAGCCCGGAGCCGAGCCGGTCCAAGATCAACGGCTGGGTCGCGGGCGAGACCAAGGATCGAATCCAGGATCTGATCCCCGCCGGGGCGATCGTCGCCGACACTCGACTCGTCCTCACCAACGCGATCTACCTCCTCGCCGAGTGGGAGGATCCTTTCATGGACGCGTTCACCACGCCGGCCGACTTCTTCGCGGGCGACAAGACGGTCAAGGCGCAGATGATGAGCCAGACCGAGCACGCGCGGTTCGCGCAGCTGGACGGCATGAAGATCCTGGAGAAGAGCTACGCGGGCGGCGCCCTGGCGATGACCTTCCTCCTCCCCGACGCGCCGGACGGCCTGCCCCCCATGGAGGCGAGCCTCACGCCCGAGCTCCTCGGCGGCTGGATCGCGACGCTCGCCGACGACCGGGTGCAGATCGCGCTGCCGCGCTTCACCGTCGAGCCCGCCGAGTCGATCGACGTCAAGCAGTACCTCGCGGAGATGGGCATGCCCCTCGCCTTCCAGCGCCTCCAGGCCGACTTCACCGGCATCGCCGATCCACCGAGCCCGGAGGACCGCCTCTACATCAGCAACGTCTTCCACAAGGCGTTCGTGAAGGTGGACGAGAAGGGCACCGAGGCCGCCGCCGCCAGCGCGGTGGTGATGGCGAAGGCAGGCGGCGCACCCCAGGCCCCGAAGTCCGTCTTCCGCGCCGACCACCCGTTCCTGTTCCTGATCCGCGACCTCCGCTCCGGGGCGATCCTGTTCGTCGGACGCGTGGTCGATCCGACCGCCGCATGAGCGCGCCGATCCGGTTCGATCGACCGAGGTCGGAGGCTCATTCGTGATTCCCATCGGGTTCAGGCCTCCTGCCAGCGCGGACATCGAAGCTTCAATAGATCCCGCGCCCCTGGCCTTCAGGCCGAGTCGGAGAATCCGCACCTCGATCTCGTATCATGGCGGGTCCGAGCCCGCGTCGGCCGGACCTCGCTGGGTTCGTCCCGTTTCTTCGAACGATACGTTCCAATAACACCATGGAGTGGGATGGTTCCGCGCGCCCGTACCCCCTGAGCCCGGCGGCACGACGCTGCCGGCGTCGAAGGAGGACACATGCGCAGACGCAAGCTTGCAGGGTTCTGGCTCGGTTCGATCCTACTCATCTCGTGCACCCGCACGCCCGGGGACGTCACCACGGATCCGGGGAACGACGGACAGAACGGACAGAACGGACAGAACGGACAGGACGGGTTGAGCTCGCTGGTCCGGGTCTCGACCGAGCCGGCGGGGGTCAACTGTCCCCTGGGCGGCTCGGTGATCGAGACCGGGCTCGACCGAGATCGGGACGGCGTCCTCTCGGATGCCGAGGTCGACGCGTCCTCGTACGTGTGCCGCGACAGCAACGGCAACCTCCCGGACGTGTTCACCGTCCGCATCGAGAACATCTCGAGCGAGAGCCCGCTGCCGACGTTCCTCTCACCCGGGATCTGGGCGGTACACGCCCCCGGCGTGGAACCGCTCTTCACCGAGGGTGAGCCGGACCGCGGGCTCGGCCTCGAGAGCCTGGCCGAGGACGGGAACCCGACGCGCATCGCCCCGGCGCTGGAGGCGGATCCGTCCGTCGGCGGATCCGGCATCTTCAACGCACCGCTGGGCGGGGGCGGCACCGGGCCGCTCTTCCCTGGACAGACCTACGAGTTCGTGGTCACCGCGTCGCCGCGCACGCCCGAGCTCTCGTTCGCCTCGATGTTCGGCCAGTCCAACGACGTCATCCTCTCGAACCGCGCCGCGATCGAGCTGTTCGACGTGAACGGCGCTCCCATCGACGCCCAGATCGCGACCCACGCCGTCGGCCTCTTCGACCTGGGCACCGAGGCCAACGAAGCCCCCGGCACCGGCCCGAACCAGGCGCCGCGCCAGCCCGCGCCCAACACCGGCCCGGGCGAGCTCGGCGTCCGCGAGTGGACCGGCAGCACGCACGCGCTCCCGCTGGCCGACCGTCTCGTGCACCTCACCGTCGCCCAGCAGGCGAGCACGTACGTCATCACCGTCGAGAACGTCAGCGAGGTGGAGGGCGCCTTCGTGTCGCCGATCGCGCCGATCTTCTGGGCGGTCCACAGCGCCGACTTCGCGCTCTTCGCCGAGGGCGAGCCTGCGGTCGCCGGTCTCGAGATGCTGGCCGAGGACGGCTCACCGGCGCGGCTCGCCGCGGACATGGACGGCGCGCCCGGCATCCTCGCCTCCGGCACGCAGGCCGCCACCGTCGAGCTTCCCTCGCAGCCCGGACCGCTCCTCCCGGGCGCCCGTTACCAGATCGCCGTGACCCCGGACGCCGCGCATCGCTTCCTCACGCTGGCGGGGATGGTCGGTCAGACCAACGACGCCTTCATCTCCTTCCCGCCGGCCGGCCTCGCCCTCCTCGGCGAAGACGGATCGCCGCGGCCCGCCGCCGACGTCGAGCGCGACGCCCAGAAGCTGCTCGCGATTTGGGACGCCGGCACCGAGATGAACGAGGCCCCGGGCGTGGGGCCGAACCAGGCGCCCCGGCAGAGCGCGCCCAACACCGGCGCGGCGGATCCGACGCCCGGCGTGCGCCGCTACGTCGACACCACCAACGACTTCGCACCCCCGTCCCTCGGCGGTGCGATCGACGTGTCCATCAGGCGGGACGCGATGCCGCGGACGTTTCAGATCCACATCCGCAACACCAGCGGTGGGAGCGGCTTCCCGGCGGTGCTCGGGCCGACGGCGTGGGCCACGCACGGCGCCTCGTTCGCGCTCTTCGGGATCGGGAGCTCCGCCTCCGCTGGCCTCGAGAAGCTCGCCGAGGACGGCAGCCCCAGCATCCTCGCCGAGGCGCTCGGCGCAGACGCGACCGTCTTCTCGAGCGGCGTCGCCATCCAGAGCGACGCGGGCGCCACTGGGCCGATCCACCCCGGCGAGGGCTACACCTTCACGGTGACCGTCGACCCGTCCGCACCGCGCATCAGCATGGCGGCGATGGTGGTCCCGTCGAACGACACGTTCTGGTCGTTCGGCCCCCAAGGGATTGCGCTCCTCGACGACGCGGGCAATGAGCGCTCCGACGCGGACATCGCGGCCGACGTGGCGGCGTCCCTCCGGGCGTACGACGCCGGGACCGAGGCCAACCAGGCCGCCGCCGGCGGCCGCGACATGGCCCCGTATCAGGCCGGGCCGAACACCGGCGCCGGCGAGGGCTCGGGCCTGGTCCGCGCGCTCGACGATCCGATCTGGTCGTACCCGTCGGTCGAGCAGCTGGTCCGCCTCAGCGTCGTGCACGTCGAGCAGTAACAGCGGGCGCGTCCCGAAGGAGTCCTTCTACGCTCGGCTTGCGGCCTGATCTTGCTGTCGGCTAGGAGCGTGTAGCGCGTAAGCGCTCACGCGACCCCGGTCCGGGTCCCGGTCCCGGTCCGGGTCCCGATCTGAAGATGGCTGCCTTGAGTCAGACGCTCGCGACGGTCGCGAGCTTCGATCGGTAGAGCTTGAGCAGGTTGTGGGTGAGGCAGACGAGCGTCCACTCGGCTCGTACCTTGAAGAAGGAGCGGAGCGAGAACCGGCGGAATCCTCGTGCCCCTTTGATCTGTCCGAGCGCCGGTTCGACGATACTCTTCCTGCGGGCGTAGACCGCCTTGCCGTCGCGCGTTTGCAACTTGTCTCGCATTCGCTTGCGAGCGAGCGAGGCAGGTGTGGGCTCCGAAGCTGATGAGGATGGAGTCGACGCGTCTTGGTTCTGTTCGCGTCCAACAGCGATGTGGGCCTCGGTCTGATTGTTGTCGCAGAATTCGATGTTGGTCGCGCTCAGATAGCCGTTGTCTGCCGTCATCTTCCGCGGAGCATCGCCGCAGTTGCCGAACACATCACGGAGCATCGGGACGAGGTGTTGCTGATCAGGTGCCTGGTTGCTGACCCCTTCGGCGACAATCACCTGAGCGTGCTCATCTACGACAACTTGGGCATTGTAGGCCTGGAGGTACGCTCCCTCCTTCAACATGATCCTGGTTCGAGCTGGTCAGCCTGCGCTCTTGCCTTCTCGGCTCGAGTTCTCGCTCGCTTCTGCTCCACCAGACCCGCAAGAGCATCATCCGCTTTGCTCTGCTGCTCTTCGGCTTGCCTGCGCAATTTCTCCGCGCGAGCCCTGGCGGCATCCTGTTCCAGCGCAGCCTTCGCTTCTCGAATGCGGGCAAGGCGGGATTCACGGCGAGCGAGCTCCGCTGGGATGTCCTCTTCAGTCTCTTCAACGCCCAGCCGCTCGTCTTCCTCTTGGTCGATCGTGCGCGCTCGCTCCAGCAGTTCTTCGATCTCGAGAGACAGCCGCTTCTCCTCCTCGGCCATCCGCTCGTAGGTCATCGCCTTGTGCTTGCTCGCGTTCGCCTGCACCTTCGAGCCATCGAGTGCGACGTGTTCGAGCCGCACCAAACCTGCTTTCTGGCAAAGCTTCAGGACTTCGAGGAAGAGCGCTTTCAGTGCCTCCAGGTGGACGAGCCGAAACTCGTTGATCGTCGTGAAGTGGGGATGACTTTCTCCAGCCAGCACCCGGAATGGAATGTCTTCGTAGGTCGCCCGCGCGATCCTCCGCGACGAATAGATGCCGGTGCAGTAGGCGTACAGAAGCAGCGCGATCATCATTCGAGGCGAGTACGGTCGCTCGCCTCGCGGGTCCTTCTCGGAGTCCAAGAACGGTATTGCTTCGCCACGAAACCATGGGATCAAGTCCAGGCGTCGAAGTCGATCCGCCCAACGATCGATTCCAGACGAAACGACCTCCAAGAACTTCTGCTGTGGTCAAAGTGGACGAGCTACCGCAAGCTAGCTTGCATGGTCACTTCGATCACGAGAAGCTCGAGGTCTACCAGCTCGCCGTCGAGTATGCCGACATCGCTGAAGAGATCGCACAAGAACTGCAACCCGGTCACGCTCACGTCCGCGATCAGCTTCGGCGGGCATCCGATTCCATCGTGAACAACACCGCCGAGGGCGCCGGAGAGTTCAATCCACCTGAGAAGGCTCGCTTCTACCGGATGGCACTTCGCTCTGGCACCGAAAGCGCCGCCTCACTCCACACACACCTGCTCGAGGCGCCGACTCGCCAACGAGCAGAAGGTCCAAGCCGCCAGAGCCAAGCTCAAGCGCGTTGTCGAGATGCTCACGCGCCTCATCAAGTCGATGAACGCACGCCGGGCTGCATGATCGCCATCGGGACCGGGACCGGGACCGGGACCCGGACCGGGCTCGCGGTAGCGCTACGCGCTACACGCTCCTAGATCGGCTCGTCCAGCGCCTTCGCGATGTCGCTCGCCAGCATCTCCAGCGACATGAACCGCGTCGCCAGATTCCGCACCGCGGCGATCGTCGTCGACTTCACGAACATCATCCGCGCCAGCCGGCGCGAGTCGTCCTGGATCGCCTCGACGCGCCGCTTGCGCCGCTTCACGTAGAGACGGAGCGCGTGCGGGAGGCGCGCCAGGTCGGTGCGCGACAGCTCGTCGGCGAGCACGGCCGCCGATTCGAGCGCCATCGAGGCGCCGACGCCGGCCGTGGGGAGGAAGCCGGCGGCGGCGTCGCCGAGGAGGACGACGTTGCCGCGCACCCACTCGGCGGCGCGCACGTCGGAGAGGCGCCAGAAGAACATCTCGGCGTCGTCGTCCGGGATCCGATCGAGGAGCGCCTCGGCACGCTCGCCCAGCCCGGCGAAGCGCGCGCGCAGGCGTTCGCGACGGCCCGCGCCCTGCGCGCCGAAGTCGCCCTCCATGGGCGCGCCCGCGAAGATGCCGACGCCCTTCGTGGTGGGATAGGCGCCCATGAAGCGGCCCGCACCCCAGTACTCGACGACCGTCGAGATCGGGAGCGCGGACAGATCGGCCCACCAGACCCAGCCGCCCCAGCCGGTGTGGAAGTACGGCTGATCGCCGAAGACCGTCGCGCGCACGCGTGAGTTGAGACCGTCGGCGCCCACGACGAGATCGTAGGTCTCCACCTTGCCGTCGCTGAGCGTGACCTCGACGAGATCGCCCTCGGGACGGACGTCCTCGACCGTCGTCTGGAAGCGGACCTCGAGCTCGCCCAGCCCGCTCCGGAGAAGCTCGACCAGCTGGGGTCGGGTGCAGTCGAGCACTGGGCCGAAGCGGTGCGCGATCGGCTCCATCGACCAGCTGTTGATCGGGTCGCCGTGCCCGTCGTGAACCTCGTATGTCTTGCACTCGATCGACATGCCGGCAAAGCGCTCGTACAGACCCAGGCCGTGGAGCACGCGGTGCCCCATCGGATAGAGGCCGAGCATGTAGCCTGCGTGCTCGAAGCTCGGCGCACGCTCCACCAGCACCGGTTGGATGCCCCACTTCTCGAGCAGGGCCGCCAGCGCCATCCCGCCGATCCCCGCCCCTGCGATCATCACTCTCATGAGCGACCGTTAGCATGATCTCATCTCGCTGAGATCACTGCTGAATTCACTTTCTGGGGCCATTCCTTATCGGTGCGCGATCATTGGGACACGTGCTCTTGGTGGAGAACCGCGCGCTGCTCGACGGCTATCGGCGCGGTGGCCAGGACGCGCTCGGCGCGGTCTTCGAGCACTACGCGCCGCGTGTGGCGCGATGGATCACCGGCGGCTTCGACTACGTGGCCCGGGGCCAGCGGGTCCGCTTCCGCGGCTTCTCATCCCCGTACGATCAGCACGACGCGATCAGCGAGATCTTCCGCCTCGCGTTCGAGGAGCGGGCGCGCCTCGGCTATTCGGGCGTGAAGCCGTTCGAGGGCTACCTGTTCGCCATCACGAAGAACGCGGTGCTCAAGCGCATCGGCGTGCGCGAGCGGAGCCTCGGAGACGACGCGCTGGCGGGCATGGCCGCGCCCGATCCCTCGCCCGAGGAGACGGTGGCGCGGGAGGAAGAGCGCGCGATCGTGCGCCGATTTCTCGAGGAGCTGTCGGAGGAAGACCGGAGCTTCGTCGACATCCGCTTCACCGAGCAACACTCCCAGCTCGAGGTCGCGGAGGCGCTCGGCTGGAGCCGGAAGAAGGTCCGGATCCGGGAGGAGTCGATCCGCCAGCGGCTCACCCGGTTTCTGAAACGCACGCGGGGCAAGAACGAGGTGCTGGAGGCGCTACACGATGAAGCACGTTGATCGAGACATCGAACGGTACTTCGACGGCGGAATCCGGACACCCGAGGCCCACGAGGCCCTGTTCGGACACCTCGATCGTTGCCCAACGTGCCGCGGCTACTTCGACGAGCTCGCGGGCGGCCACCGGCTGCTCGCCCGCGATCGCACGAGCATCCCCGCGACCGAGCTCGCGCTCCTCCTGCCGATCGTGGTGGGACGATCCGCAGCGCGGCCGGGGAGCCGCGTCCCCTCGTGGGTGTGGTCGGTGTTCGGCCCCGCGCTGGCGGCGATGTTCGCGCTCTTGTTCTTCCGGCCCACACCGGAGCTCGCGTCCAAAGGCTCCGAGGAGGCCCTGCACGCGCCGGTGGTCGAGGTGCTCTGCTTCGATCAGCGCTTCGAGGTGACGGCGCACCTCGAGCGTGACGGCGCTTGCAAGGCGCCCGGCTACGTCAAGGTCGTCTATGCTTCGCCCTGGACGGTGCCAAGCTTGACGGTGGCGGCGATCGCGGACGAAGAGCTCCGCTTCGTGGCGCGGCTGACCGAGCCGTCGCCCCGGAGCGTGGTGCCCGAATACGCGAGCCTCGACCACGGAGAGACGCTGCGGATCGTGGTCAGCACCGAGCCGATGGACGACAAAGCGCTGATGGTGAAGCGACCGTCGATCACCGTATCCGGGGTCGATCCGTGATCGCGACGCTCCTCGCCCTGGCCGCACTCACCTCGACCGCCTCGGGCGAGGCTCCGGTCCGCCGCTACGCCGTCGTCATCGGCGTGAACCGCCCGGCCAAGGCGGATCAGCGCCCGCTCAACTACGCCGACGACGACGCCGTCCGCTTCTTCGAGGTCTTCCGCGAGCTCACCAAGGACGCGGCGCTCTTCGCGCTGCTCGACGAGCAGACGCAGCGCGAGCACCCCGGCGCCATCGCCGACGCCGAGATCCCCAACGAGGCTTTCGATCCTCGAGCGCCTCGAGCAGATGTTCGCGCGCATGAAGGCCGACGAGGCCCAGGGTCATCAGACCGAGCTCTATTTGATCTACAGCGGCCACGGCTACGTCGATGAGCACGGCGAAGGGAACCTCGGGCTGCAGGACGGCACCTTCACGCGCAGCGAGCTCTACGACCGGGTGCTGGCGCGCTCGCCCGCCACCGTCAACCACGTGATCATCGACGCCTGCGACGCCTACTTCTTCGTGCAGAGCCGGGGCAGCGACGCCGACGTGGAGGCGCTCCTCTCGCAGCGCGCCCGCGAGTTCCTCGATCGACAGACGCTGGCGCGCTTCCCCAACACGGGCGCGATCCTGTCCACGGCCTCCGCCGCCGAGTCGCACGAGTGGTCCGAGATCGAGGGCGGCGTCTTCTCCCACAGCGTCCGCAGCGGCCTGCTCGGCGCGGCCGACGCCGACGGAGACGGCGCGATCTCCTACGACGAGATCGAGAGCTTCGTGCTGGCGGCCAGCGCCGGCGTGAAGCACGTCGCAGCCTCGCAGGCGATCTTCGTGCAGCCGCCCGCGCGCGATCGCAGCCACCCGGTCATCGCCCTCGACGCGGTCCGGCGCGCCCGCAGCCTCCACCTGGGCGGCGAGGTCAGCGGCCGCATGGCGCTCCTCGACGAGGAGGGACGCCGCTACCTGGATTTCAACAAGGCCGGCGGGTACGAGCTGGCGCTCCGGCTCTTGCCGGGGAGGCAGTACTTCCTGCGCCTCGGCGAGGCCGAGTACCGGGTGCCGCCCGGTGAGGCCGACGTGATGTTCGCGGCGCTGACGCCCGAGCGTCCCTCGCTGGCCTCGCGCGGCGCCGGCGTGGCGGACGCCTACAGCAAGGGCCTGTTCTCCCTGCCGTACGGGCCCCAGGTGCTGATGGGTTTCAAGCTTCGCCCCGAGCAGGTCGAGCTGCGGCTCCTCGACCGGACGGGCCCCAGCGGGCTCGCGATCGCGGGCTTCGCGACCGGCGGCGCCGCACTGATCGCCGGGGCCGTCGCCGTCACCACCCACGTCTTCGGGAACCGCGCGCACACCGACTACGAGAACGCGATGGACCTGGCCGAGGTCAACCGGCTCGACGCGCGGATCCGGACCTTCGACGGCGCCACCAACATCGCGATCGGGACCGCGCTCTCGCTCGGCCTCACCTCGGCGGTCCTGTTCCTCGTCGAGTGGTTGGGAGACTGATCGTGCGACTCTCGCGGCTCCCGCTCCTCCTCGCGCTCTCGGCCTGCACGCACGATTCCGATTCGGACGGTCGACCTCGAGATTGGGAAGCAGAACGAGGCCGCCCGCGCGGCGCTGGGACGGGCCGATCTCCAGGAGGCGAGGCGCGGCTACGAGCACGTGCTCGCCTACCCGCCCGCGCACGACAACCCGGAGGCCTCGGCCGGGTGGGCCCTCGCCGATCTCCTGCTCGTGCTCGACTCCGCTCCAGCGCAGGCGTTCCTCGAGCGCTGCAACCAGCCGCGCTTCGACGTGACGTCGGCGATCTTCGGCGCCGACGGTCTCCTGGCCAAGGAGGATCGGGCCGACCAGGGTACGGCCGCGCTGACCACCTCGTACCGCCCCACGGCGGGGGCCGCGGCGGCCTCGATCCCCTGGAACGCGCCGCTGGTCCGGGCCAGCACCGTCCATCTCTCCGGCGAGGGCGGGGCCCTGCCCCACAACGAGCTGATCCTCTCGGTGCGCGACGCCGCCGCCGAGCGTGCGCTCGATATCCACATCAACGTGGACGATGTCTTCCCCGGCGACGCGACCGTCACCATGCTCCAGCCGAACCTCGAGATCGATCTCACCGACGCCGACGCCTCGGTGGCGATCTACGAGCGCGTGGAGCCGTTCGCCGTGCCGGGCGCGATCAGCCCCGCCGGCCGACTCCGCGTCGGCGCGTTCGGCGAGCGCGGCGGCGACGCGATCGAGCTCGAGCTCGAGGACGTGGCGATCCCCGGCTGGTGCCCGAGCGAGCCCTGCTCCGCCGAGTATCGGGTGTCGGGCCACATCGACGACGAGCTCTCGGTGATTGCGCTCGAGCCCGGACAGTACCCGTTCGGCACCGTCGCGTACCAGGCGGGGCCACCGCGCGAGCAGGAGCTGATCGTGGCCCTCGAGAACGCCCAGCCCCTCGACGATGCCTTCCTGACCGCAGAGCTCCGGGCGCTCGGCGACGTACTCGCCACCGAGGCCGCCCGGTTCCACGCCGCCGCCGCCGAGGAGCGGCTGGCGTTCAGCCTCCCGAAGGCGCTCCTCCACACGCGCGAGGATCTCCCCTTCAACAGCACGGACGCCTCCCTGTTCGAGTCCGCCACCCTCGCCGCGGCCGCGCTGGCGGACCTCGCCTCTCGCTACCGCTGGTTCGACGGCGAGGTCCTCGACATGGTGAAGGAGCTCGAACGGGACGGCGGGCGCGTGCGCGACTTCGATCCGCAGCTCACGGCGATGAGGCTCGGCGCCGTCCTCATGGAGCGGCGGGACGACTTCGATTCTGACGGTGGTCCGCGATCGCGTCGATCGAAGCCTGGCCGCGCTGGAGCGCGCGCTCACCTTCGATCCCGAGCCGGAGGGCATCTTCGACTTCCAGGATCCCGGCGTCCGCAAGGTCGCCTCCGACTATGCCGAGCTCGCCCGCGCGCTCCGCGACTCGCTCGCCTCCGGGACCCCGGTCTCACCGCAGAGCGCGCCCACGTACGGGTTCCATCTGCGACACTTCTTCGAGGACCCGCCGGACCGGGCGCAGCTGACGGCGCGCCTGGGCGTGGAGGCGCTGGTGGGCACCTCCACCGAGACGGACGGCCTCGTCCTCGCGCCCGAGCTCTACACCCGCTGGGACGAGCTCCTCCTCGACGTCGTGATCTTCCCGCGCGACCACCCCGAGATGGCCTGCCCGTGCGACCCCGGCTACACCTGCGGGCCGGGCTACTGCGTCCCCGAGGTCCCGTACCTGTTCACCGAGCGCGCCTTCTCCGCCACCACCGACGGTGCCGACGCCGACTGGCCCCGGTTCATCAACCCGCTGGTTCGCGACATCTTCGAGCTGGGGCTCTGACGGCGCTCACACCGGCGAAACAGGGGCCCGCGGTGAGGGCCCGTCGCTCTTCAACCGGCGAGGAGAACGAAACCGACATGACTCACCGCCTATCCGCCCTGACCCTCCTGATCCCGCTCGCCGGCTTGACCGCCTGCGACCGGACGCCGGCCGAGCCGCTCAGCAGCCAGACCGTCCGGGCCTCGCTGCGCGACAACGCGCGCCTCCACGCCCACGACAGCGCCGGCATGCTCTCCGATCTGCTGAGCAGCGGCTTCCTCGAGATCGCCTACCGGCAGGCCTGCGAGGCGACCGCCACCGAGGACGGCCAAGACTGCAGCGCACCCAACCTCCAGCTCGATCAGGCCGACGTCGACGCCGAGGTCGACGACATCGTCGACAAGTTCTTTGCCGACGATCGCGTGGTCTCCGAGACCCCCGCCGAGGTCGTGTACGCCATTCCCTCCCGAGACATCTGCGAGGACGACGCCGAGTGCATCGGCGACCTCGATCGGCTCACCCTGCAGCTGGTGGCGACCTCACCCGCACCCGACAGCATCGACGTCGTCCTCCGCGTGAGCGGGCATGATCCGCTCGTCGCCCACCTCGCGCCGGACAGCATCGTCGTCGAGCTCGACCTGGCCGAGGCCCGCGCCGCCGTCGCGGCCCACCCGGACGTCTTCGATCTCGACGCCTCCGACCTCCCCACCGCCGTCGGACGCCTCGAGGCCTCGCTCTCCCGCGTGAGCGCGCGCCACTACCAGGCCGCGCTCGCCGTCACCGAGGACATCGCCGTGGAGCTCCCGGGCAGGTATGCGCTCTCCATCGGCGCCGCGCCGCTCCTCTCCGTCGACGTCGATGCGGGCGCCGAGCGCGTCGAGGCCACCGTGGCCGTCGATTGGGTGAGCGCCACGCTCCCCGCCCCCGCGCTCGACTTCCTCTTCGACGGATTGCTGGAGGACGGCGTGGCGCAGGTCGAGCTGGGCGGGCTGACCGCGCACGCCGTCCTCGCCAACGCCGACCAGAACCTCACCATCACGGGCCTCGGCCTCGGTCAGACCACGACCACGCTGTCGCTCGACGGCACACAGCTGATCGCGCTCGACCTCAACGCGACCTTCGGCCGCCAGCTCGATCTCACGGTCAGCGCCGGGGACGATCGGATCGGCTTTGCATTCTCCCCCGCGGTGACGGTGGCCGCCGGCCTCTTCCTCCAGCCGCTCCTCGACCGGGGTCAGGACGTCCCGGCCTGGGCGCTCGACAGCACCAGCGAGGTGCGCTTCACGGCGACCTCGGGCCCGCCGGCGCTGTCGATCTCCACCGAGCGCACCCGCGTCGACAACGGCACCCTCGTCTTCTCGAGCAGCGAGATGGCTTCACCGGTGAGCGTCGACGCCGGCCTGTGCATCGAGGCCAACGACACCGAGGACCAGAGCCACCCGTTCCAGTCGCTGTACGGCGCGACCTGCGAGTGAGGCCGGGCGCACGCCGTCTGGATCCCGCTGCCGCTTTCGTGTTTGGCTCTCCCCCGTGAGGCTGACCGCTCTTCCGTTCGCCCTCGTCCTGGCTGCGTGCGCCTCCTGCTCGGGTTCGCGGCGGACGACGAATCCACCGCCGGACGCCGGAGTCCCCAAGGTGGTGGACAAGGTCGAGGTCAGCCCGCCCACGCTCTCGCTCACGGCCGGCGATTCACAGACCCTCACGGCCCGCGTCCTCGATCAGGACGGCGCCCCGCTCCTCTCCAAGCAGGTCACCTGGTCCGCGTCCGACACGAACGTCGCCACAGTCACCGGGGCCGGCGTGGTCACCGCGCGGGCAGAAGGGACCGCACTGGTCACCGCCTCCGCCGACGGCAAGAGTGGGTCGGCGTCCGTCGTGGTCATGCCCGTGAACATGAACCCGGTCGACTCGGTCGAGCTCGACCCGACGTCGGCCGCGCTCGTCGTCGGAGAGTCGGTGCAGCTGACGGCGACCGCCAAGGATGCGGCGGGCGCCGTGATCACCGGACACGCCGTCGACTGGACCACCGCCGACGCGGCCGTCGCCACGGTCAACGCGAGCGGGCTCGTGCTCGCAGTCGGCGCCGGCAGCACGCGCGTGACCGGGACGATCGACGGCAAGTCGGCCGCCGCCACCCTCGACGTGACCGAGCCCCAGGTGGAGCCCGGCGACGTCGACGTCGACGTCACCACGCGCTACCAGACGATGGACGGCTGGGAGGCTACCGCCCAGATGGGACAGTGGGAGTGCGGGCGCACCGCCTTCGACAACTACCGCGACGCCCTGGTCGACCGCGCTGTCAACGAGCTCGGGATCAATCGCCTGCGGGTCGAGCTCACCTCCGGATCCGAGAACACGACCGACTGGTTCGGGATGTTCGACAGCGGTCAGGTCCCCATCTCGACGTGGGAGAGCCACTGGTACGATCCGGTGAACGACAACGCCGACCCGAACGTCATCAACCCGGCCGGCTTCCAGTGGGGACAGCTCGACTCGATCATCGATCGCGTGGCCAACCCCTTCCGGAACGCGCTGATGCAGCGGGGCGAGCAGCTCTATGTGAACCTCTGCTTCGTCGACTTCGACGTCACCGCCTTCTCGCACAAGGACCATCCGGACGAGTACGCCGAGCTGATCCTGGCGGCGTTTCAGCACCTCGAGTCCAAATACGGCTGGGTCCCGGACGGGCTCGAGATCATGCTCGAGCCGGACAACAACTCCGGCTGGACCACGACCGACGTCGGCCGCGCGTTCATCGCCGCCGCCGATCGCCTCGAAGCGGCCGGCTATCACCCGAGCTACACGCTCCCCTCGAACACGAACATGTGGAGCGCGATCGGCGCCTACGACACGATCAAGGGGATGTCGGGGGCCGCCGGCCGGATCACGGAGCTGTCCTATCACCGCTACCAGGGGACCGGCCTCGACGCCGCCATGGCGGTGGGCGATCGCGTGCGCAACGACGGCGTGAAGAGCGCCATGCTCGAGCACATCGCCAGCGGCATCGACGACCTCATGGAGGATCTGACGGTGGCGCAGACCTCCGCGTGGCAGCAGTTCACGATCGGCTTCTGCGAGGCCGGTTTCCCGGGCGCGCAGTACTACGACATCGATATCTCGAACCCCAACAATCCGACGATCACGCCCGACGAGCTGTCGCGCTACTTCTCGCAGGTCTTCCTGCACGTGCGGCGGGGCGCGATCCGGTACGGCACCACCGTCCGCGACGGCTCGCTGGCGCCGCTCGCCTTCCAGAACGCCGATGGAAAGTGGACCGTGGTGGTGCGGACGCAGGGCCAGAAGTCGTTCACGATCGGCCGCCTGCCGCCCGGAACCTACGGCGTGTACTACACGACCGGCGGCGAGCGCGCGACGCCGCGCCCCGACCTCACGATCACCGCCGGCAAGACCGCGGACGTCTCGATCCCGGGCGCCGGGCTCATCACCGTGTTCCAGCGCTGAGCGAGCTCACGGGCAATTGCCGAGCGGCGCCGGGCTGAACGATCCGCCCGGGGCCGAGCACGTCCCGCCGCGCTGGTCGATCCGCACCACCCCGGTGCTGCCCCCGCCGCCGCCCCCGCCGCCGGCGCCGGTCCCACCGATGCTGCCGGCGAGCGTCGAGCCGGCGCCGCCGTCCCCGCCGTCCCCGCCGTCGCCCGCGCCGTTGCCGCCCGGGGCCGGCACCGCGCTATTGCGGCGCCCGTTGATGCCCGGGTTACCGCCGCCGCCGACGCTGCCGCCCTCGCCACCTCCGCCGCCGTTCGCGGTGATCCAGGCAAAGCTGGTGATCGTGACGTGGTAGCCCTCGAGCAGGATCCCACCGCCGCTGCCGCCCGCGCCCCCGCCCGAGCCGTCCTCGCCCGGCTGTCCACCGTAGCCGTTCGCCGACAGGGAGACGTCGAGGTAGAGCATGCCGGCCGCCGAGATTTGCACCGCGCCGCCGCCGGCGCCGCCGGTGCCCCCCGTATTGCCGCTGTCGGACCCGCCCGGACCACCCGGGCAGCCGCCGCGCGGCGGGACCAGCGAGGTGTCGGTGGCCGCGGTACCCATCCCGCCGCCGGCGCCCGAGCCGGGACCGCCCTCTCCGCCGTTGCCGCCGAACGCGCCGCCGCCGCCGCCGCCCGCGCCGTTGCCGCTGTTGCCGCCGCGCGCCCCGACGCCGGCGTTGGGACACCCGGAGGCGCCGCCCGCGGTGAACACCGTGCCGTCCGCCATGAGCTCGCCCCGCAAGGTGGCGTCGCCGAAGACGGCGAAGATGACCGGGTGGCTGCCCTCGATCGTCACGGTGCCGCCCGGGTCGAGGAAGAAGCTGTCCATCGCGAGGATGTACGAGCCTCCGGGCCCGGGGTAGACCGGCGGCATCGGCTCACCGCACCACTGCGAGAACGTCAGCGTGTTCGCCGCGGTGATGACTGCGTCGCAAGTCAGGTTGACACCCGCGCCGGGCGTGAGCGCCGTCGGATCGAAGTTCTGCGGCAGGTATGGGAAGCCGTTGAACACCCCGGTGTCCGGGAAGCCGGCGTCGTCGGGTACGCCGGTGTCATCCGGGACGCCGGTGTCATCCGGGACGCCGATGTCGTCCGGGATCCCGGTGTCATCCGCGACGCCCGTGTCGTCCGGGATCCCGGTGTCGTCGGGCGCGGCGTCCCGGGTGAGATCGGCGTCGCCGGCGCCGGTGTCCTCGGCGGCGTCCTGGGGCGACGCGTCCCGCGGATCGGAGCCGGCGTCGCTGGAGGCATCGCGATCGAGCACGGTGCTCGCGTCGCGATCGTCGGTCTTGGCGTCGAGCGTCCCGGTCCCCGCGTCGAAACCCGGGGTGGCGGCCGGCGGCTGAAAAATGCACGCCGCCGAGGTCAACCAGAGGACCCCGCACACACGTGCTCCCGCGCGCCTCACGCGGCGATACTAAGGAGTTCGCTCCTGGATCTGGCAAGAGTATTCTCCGAGATCGGATGCCTCGAGGCACGATCGAAGAGGCCGTGGAGGCGCTCCTTCACCGCGCGGGGCTCGTCGCGTTCCCCACAGAAACCGTATACGGGCTGGGCGCAGACGCCCTGAACCCGCGGGCAGTCGCGCGGATCTTCGAGGCCAAGAACCGGCCCTCGTTCGACCCTCTGATCGTGCACGTGCGGCGGATGGAAGACGTCGACGAGCTCGCGTCATCGTTTCCCGAGACTGCAAGACAGCTTGCAGAGCACTTCTGGCCGGGCCCGCTGACGCTGGTGCTGGAGAAGAGACCCGTCGTGCCGGACATCGTCACGGCCGGCCAGCCGACGGTGGCGGTCCGCGTCCCCGCGCACCCGATCGCGCTCGAGCTCCTGGAGCGGGCTCGGATCCCGATCGCCGCCCCCAGCGCGAACCGCTTCGGCTCGGTGAGCCCGACCTCGGCCGAGCACGTGGAGGCTCAGCTCGGCGACGCCGTCGACGTCATCCTGGACGGCGGCGACTGCCGCGTCGGCGTCGAGTCGACGATCATCTCGTTCACCGGCGAACGTCCGGCGCTCCTCAGACCGGGGGGTACGCCGGTCGAGGCGATCGAGGCCCGGATCGGTCCCCTGGAGATCCCGCCGCCCGATACGCTCCCGAGCGCTTCGCCGGGGCGCCTCGCGAAACACTACGCCACCCGCACCCCGCTCCACCTCGGATCCGTCGAGCTGGGGCACCGGCGCGCCGGGTTGCTCACCCTGACCGAGCCCGAAGAATCGACGCCCTACGAGGTGATCGAGGTGCTGTCTCCTACGGGATCCCTCGAAGAGGCTGCCGCCAACCTGTTCGCCGCCATGCGACGTCTGGACGCAGCCAACCTCGACGTCATCGTGGCGACACCGGTGCCTGAAGTAGGACTCGGGCGCGCGATCATGGATCGCTTACGACGCGCTGCGATTTGAATTATCCGAATTCGGACCGATATGCTGCACGAGGGACACGACGCGATGAGCAAAGAACCCACCCGCGTGCTCGTGATCGACGACGACGAGCTCGTCCGTTGCGGCATCGCCTACATGCTCGACCGTCTCGGTCATCACGCGATCCTGATCGACTCCGGAACCGCCGCGCTCAGACAGATCGATGCGCTCGAGTTCGACATCGTGCTCTGCGACCTGATGATGCCGGGCATGGACGGGCTCGAGACCATCCGTCGCCTGAAGCGCGTCACCTCGGCGCCCATCGTGGCCATGTCCGGCGGCGGGCGCATGGTGGAGGCGGGTCGCGCGCTCAAGGCAGCCAGCAAGCTCGGCATCGACGCAACGCTGGAGAAGCCGTTCGGCCCGCGCGAGCTGGGTGCGTGCCTCGATCTTTTTCTTGCCACCCTCGAGCCACGGATGGTTCTAACCTGATGGAGGGATGACCGCGCCTCAGCTCACCTTCCTCCTCACCACGGTCCTCCTCTCGGTCGCGCTCACAGCTCTGTTCTACCGCGGGGTCCTGCGATACGCGCCCACCCGTCGGGAGAGCCTTCTCGCCGCCGCCATGGCGGGAGTGCTCTGTGCAACGCCGGTGGGATGGGCGACGGCCGCGATCGTGAACGCGTTCGGATCGCTGGGATGAATCTCAGCTCGATTCGCGCCACTCGGCCCAGCACGCGGGACCAGGTGCGCGAGCTCGGTCTGTTCTTCCTGCGCGCAGCCACCGCCGGCTCCATGCTCCTCGCACACGGTCTTCCGAAGCTCCTCAGCTACGCCGACAAGATGGAGACGTTCCCCGATCCGCTGGGGATCGGCAGCAACGTCAGCCTCGCCCTCGCAATCTTCGCGGAGGTCTTCTGCTCCATCGCGCTGCTGTTCGGACTGATGGCGCGGCTCACCGCCGGAGCCCTCGCCTTCACGATGCTGACCGCGTTCTTCCTCGTCCACGGCCCAGACCCCTTCGCGAAGAAGGAGCTGGCCCTGATGTACGCCGTCCCCTGTCTCACCATCGTCCTGACGGGCGCGGGCCGTTTCTCGCTCGATCAGGTGCTCTTCGCGGGGCGATCCAGAGGCTCCTTGAAGCTCGATGTCTGAGGGGCTACATCGCCTCTGGTGACCTCGTACCGCTCGCTGGCCGACATGTTCACGAAGCGGGTCGCAGCGACCCCGAACGGCCTCGCCTTTCAGTTTCCCAAGGCGGACGGCGGCTGGGGCTCGATGACCTGGCGCGAGTCGGGCCAGCGCGTGCGGGCGATCGCGATGGGCCTGATCGCCCTCGGGCTCCAGAACGAGCAGCGCTGCGCGATCCTCGCGTCGACGCGCATCGAGTGGATCCTGGCGGACCTCGGCATCGCCTGCGCCGGCGGCGCGACCACGACCGTCTATCCCTCCAACATCCCGGACGAGTGTGCGTACATCCTCTCCGACTCGAATACGCGCGTCATCTTCGCCGAGAGCGACGAGCAGGTGGCGAAGATGCTCGAGATCCGGAGCCGCCTCCCCGGCCTCGAGAAGGTGATCACGTTCGACGGCGCACGCTCGCAGGACGGCTGGGTGATCACGTTCGCCGAGCTGATCGAAAGCGGGAAGACGTACGATGCCGCCAACCCCGGCGCGTTCGAGCGCGTGGTCGCGTCCGTCGAGCCCCAGCACCTCGCCACCCTGATCTACACCTCGGGCACCACCGGCAAGCCGAAGGGCGTCGAGCTCCTCCACGACTGCTGGGTGTTCGAAGGCGAGGCGATCGAGCGCGCCAAGCTGATCACGACCGACGACCACCACTACCTGTGGCTGCCGCTCTCCCACTCGTTCGGCAAGGTGCTCGAGGCGGCGCAGCTCGCCTGCGGCTTCGCCACCACCGTCGACGGACGCATCGACAAGCTGGTGGAGAACCTGGCGGTGATCCGGCCGACGGTCATGGCGGCCGCACCCCGCATCTTCGAGAAGGTCTACAACCGCGTGATCACCGGCGCCGCCGAGAAGGGAGGCCTCACGCTCGAGATCTTCCGCTGGGCGACCAAGGTGGGAAAGAAGGTGTCCCTGCTGCGGCAGCAGGGCACCGAGCCGAGCGGGACCCTCGCGCTCCAGTACAAGATCGCCGACCGGCTGGTGTTCTCGAAGCTGCGCGCGCGCTTCGGCGGGCGCGTCCGCTACTTCATCTCGGGGAGCGCCCCGCTGTCCCACGAGATCGCCGAGTTCTTCCACGCCGCCGGGATCCTGATCCTCGAGGGCTACGGCCTCACCGAGTCGAGCGCGGCCACCTTCGTCAACCGGCCCGACAGCTTCAAGTTCGGCACCGTCGGCCTGCCGTTCGAGGGCGTGGAGGTCAAGCTGGCGCCCGAGGACGGCGAGGTCCTGATCCGCGGGCGCGGCGTCATGCGCGGCTACCACAACCTGGCCGAGACCACCGCCGACTCGATCGATTCCGACGGCTGGCTGCGCACCGGCGACATCGGCGTGCTCGACGAGAAGGGCCGGCTCTCGATCACCGACCGCAAGAAGGATCTGATCAAGACCTCGGGCGGCAAGTACGTCGCGCCGCAGAAGCTCGAGGGCAAGCTGAAGGCCCTCTGCCCTTACGTGAGCCAGGTGGTGGTCCACGGCGATCGCCGCAACTTCTGCTCGGCCCTGGTGACTCTCGACGAGGAGTCGATCCCGAAGTGGGCCGCCGAGAACGGGCTCCCCGGCAAGGACGTCCCGGCGCTCGTCAAGGAAGACCGGGTGATCGCGATGGTGCAGCGCTCGATCGATCAGCTCAACGCAGAGCTCGCCAGCTACGAGACGGTGAAGAAGTTCGCGATCCTGGAGCGGGACTTCACCGTCGAGACCGGTGAGCTGACCGCCAGCCTCAAGGTGAAGCGCAAGGAGGTCGAGCGCCGCTATCGCGAGGTCCTCGACGGCTTCTATCAGGGCGCGCTCGAGCGGATTCTGATGGCGGCCTTCGATCCGCTCCGCTACTGGGAGGACCGCCACCAGGCGGCGGTCGGTCTCTCCGGCGTCGGTTATCTGGGCCTCAAGGGCTACAACGAGTGGATGTACCGGGTCCGCAAGCGCGTGTTCCGCCGCGTGCTGCGTCCGTATGCGGAGCGCCTGCGCGCGGCCCGCGTGCTCGACGTCGGCTCGGGCACCGGCTTCTACCTCTCCGAGTGGACCCGCCTGAAGGTCGGCGCGCTCACTGGCTGCGACTTCTCCACCGTCGCGCTCGAGCGGCTGCGCGCCGCCTTCCCCGCCCTCTCGATCGAGCACCTCGACATCACCACCGAGGACACCGGCGCCCTCGACCGGCTCGGTCGCTTCGACTTCGTGTCGATCATCGACGTGCTCTATCACATCGTCGACGACGCCCTCTATGCGCGGGCGTTCCAGAACCTGGCCCGGCTCCTCGCGCCCGGCGGCGTGCTGGTGTTCACCGAGAACTTCCTCCAGCGCACGCCGCGCGGGGGCAACGCCTGGCAGATCCTCCGCGAGCTCCGCGAGATCGAGGCCGCGGCGGCGCGCGCGGAGCTGCGGATCACCTCGCGCGTGCCCTGGTTCATGCTGATGAACGGCCCGGTCGATACGGACAGCCGGATCCTCAAGGGCGGTTGGTGGGCCATCCAGAAGATCAGCGGTCGCTCGCGGATAGCCGGCTTCGCGATGGGCGCGGCGATGTACCCGGCGGAGGTGCTGCTCACCAAGGCGTTCGCCGAGAGCCCGACCTCGGAGATCGCGCTCGCCGAGCACGCGCCCTATTCGAACAGTCGCTCGATGCGCGACGGGTAGCCGTAGTCCATCGGGCCGCGCCCCGGAATGCGCTCCGGCGGCGGGATGCGTCCCGGGCTGACCGGCGGCGCGCTCGACCCCGGGTTGGAGACGAAGGCGTCCACGACCATGTCCTGATGGAGCTGGCCGACGTAGGTGCCGTCCATCTTGAAGACCTGATCGCCCTGGGCGAAGCCTCGGGGATAGCCGTCGATGTCGAACAGGAAGCCGCCCTCCAGGACGGCCACGGCCTCGCCCGCCCGGTCGTAGAGGTACTTCATCGGTCGGCGCGTACCATGGGGCGCGACCGGCGTCCCCCGTGATTTCGGGGGCATTTTGCCCCGGGGTTGCGCACGAAGATGGGACTGGGTCATCTGGCACGCGGAATGAACGATCCGGTGAGCTTCGACCCTCTTTCGGTCGACGCGGAGATCGACATCGTGGCGGCGCAGCAGCAGCTCGAGCATGTGACGCGCCTGGCGACGCTGGGGACCCTCGCCTCCGGCATCGCCCACGAGCTGGGCACCCCGCTCAACGTGGTGCTGGCGCGGGCCAAGATGATCGCGCGCGGTGAGGTGGACGGCGACGACGTCAAAGGCAACGCGAACGTGATCGTCGAGCAAGCCGAGCGGATGACCCGCATCATCGCGCAGCTCCTCGACTTCGCGCGCGACCGGCGGCCGCGTCAGACGCGCCTCGACCTCGCGCACACGATCGCGCAAGCCATCTTGCTCCTCGAGCCGATCGCCGACGAAGCCCGCGTGCGCATCGAGCGGGTACCCGGTCTCGCACCGCGAGATCCAGGCCGATGGCCACCAGCTCCAGCAAGCGCTGACCAACCTCATGCTCAACGGGATCCAGGCGATGCCGGACGGCGGCACGCTCTCGGTCGGCGCCGAGCCCAAGGACGACGAGATCCACATCTTCGTCGCAGACCAGGGGATCGGCATCCCGCCGGAGGATCAGGAGCGGATCTTCAAGGCTTTCTACACCACCAAGGAGTCGGGCCAGGGCACCGGGCTCGGCCTGGCGGTCTGCGACCGGATCGTGAAGGACCACGGCGGGCACATCCTTCTGGAGAGCGAGGTCGGGCGTGGTAGCCGCTTCACGATCGTCCTTCCACAGTGATCCTCGCGGCCGCGTGCTGGTGGTCGAGGACGACCGCAGCATGCGCGATCTCCTCCAGGAGACCCTGTCGCGGCGCGGCTTCGAGATCCGCTGTGCGTCCTCCAGCGAGGAGGGCCTGCGGCTCCTGGAGTCGGACGATCTCCGACGTCGTCGTCACGGACATGAAGATGGCCGGAATGTCCGGCCTCGAGCTATGCGAGCGGATCGCGGCCAACCGGGCGGACGTCCCGGTCCTGGTGATCACCGCGTTCGGAATCGATGGACACGGCGGTGGCGGCGCTCCGGGCCGGCGCCTTCGACTTCATCACCAAGCCCCTCGAGATCGAGGTGCTGACGCTGGCGCTCCACCGCGCCCTTCAGCACCGCGCCCTGCGCCGCGAGGTGAAGCGCCTGCGCAAGGCGGTCGAGGCCACCGAGCGCTTCGACGAGATCATCGGCGCCAGCGCGGCGATGGAGAAGATGTTCGAGATCCTGGAGCGGGCGGCCAAGTCGGGCGCCTCCGTGGTCATCACCGGGGAGAGCGGCACCGGCAAGGAGCTGGTCGCCCGCGCTCTCCACCGGCGAAGCCCCCGGGCCGAGGGTCCGTTCATCGCCGTGGACTGCGCCTGCGTCCCCGAGACCCTCCTCGAGAGCGAGCTGTTCGGCCATCGCGCAGGTGCTTTCACCGATGCCCGCGACCGACCACGAGGGGCTGTTCATCCGCGCCCACGGCGGGACCCTGTTCCTCGACGAGATTGGGGAGATGCCGCCGTCGATCGCAGCCGAAGCTCCTGCGCGCGCTCCAGGAGCGGCGCGGTCCGTCCGGTGGGGAGCGTGGAGGAGGTGCCGTTCGACGTCCGCCTGGTCGCCGCCACCAATCGCGACCTGGAGTCGGAGGTGGACGCCGGCCGGTTTCGCCGCGACCTCTTCTTCCGCATCAACGTGATTCACCTGGAGCTTCCCCCGCTTCGTTCGCGTGGAAACGACGCCCTCCTCCTGGCCCAGCACTTCCTGGAGAAGAGCGCCGATCGGGCACAAAAGGACGTGCAGGGCCTTTCGCCCCAGGCCGCCGAGCGGCTCCTGGTCTACGACTGGCCGGGCAACGTCCGCGAGCTGCAGAACTGTATGGAGCGGGCCATCGCCCTCACCACCTATCAAGAGATCGCGGTCGACGACCTGCCGGAGAAGATCCGGAACTACCGGCGCTCCCACGTGCTTCTCGCCGCCGACGACCCGGCCGAGCTGGCCCCGATGGTGGAGGTCGAGCGGCGGTACATCATGCGCGTGCTGGAGACGGTGAAGGGCAATCGCACACTCGCCGCCAAGGTGCTCGGATTCGACCGGAAGACGCTGTACCGCAAGCTCAAGCAGTACAACGTCGAGACGACCTGAGCAGGTTCGAACGACGGGTCTTGCCCTCCGACGGACGCCGGTACAGAAGCGAGACAGAAACATGATCTCGACGAAGAAACGACTGCCCAAGCTCGCCGACTTCATCCGGGAGGCTCGGGCGTACCACCCCGGCGCCCGCTCGCCCTTCTTCGCTCGGCTGGCCGCGCTCCGCGCCGAGATCGTCTACGGGCTTCCGGCGGACGAGGCCTACCGGCGTATCACCGGAGACAACAAGAAGCCGGTGCCCGACGCGAAGAAAGACGAGAAGGCCATCGTCGACACCATGGTCGAGCTCGGGACGTATGAGGACGGAGCCCAACCGCCACCCTGGATGCGGGGCCGCGATCCGATCGACCGCGCCTTCGAGGAGGTCGAGTGACGACGCCCTCAGGTGGGACGTCGAGGGGCAATCTGCTCCCTATTCGACCCCAACGCGACGCGTTGCAAGCTGGCTTGCAGCTGACGAAACGCGTGGCATATGGCATGCTGATCACCTCCTGTGCCGATCCCGGCGAAGCGGCTGCTCTCGATCTTCCTCACCTTTGCCGCGGCCGCCTCGGCGTCCGCACCCGCGGGTGAGCTCAAGCATGGCGGCGATCCGACGCGCCTGATCCCGGCGCCGGAGATCCAGAAGAGTGTGGTGCTGAGAAGCAGGAGGGCGGCGTCTTCGCGCGCCGTCATCGCGGCGACTGGGAGCCGAGCAACGCCGCGCTCTTCACGTACTCCGGATACTGGGAGGACTCGATCTCGGTGATGGTCGAGGCCGCGCAGGACGAGGTCGACGTCCTCGTGCTCACGCCCACCGACGAGCTCGCCGACGCGCGCAGCTGGATCCGACAGGAGCGCTTCGATCGCCGGCGCGTGAAGCTCATCCCGGTCAAGCTCGACACGCCCTGGGTGCGCGACTACGGACCGTTCCAGGTGGTCGACGTCCAGGGTCGCGTCAGCTGGGTCGACGCCATCTACTCCGGCGCCCGGCCGAAGGACGATCGCATCCCGCGGATCCTGGGACAGCGCCTGGGCGTGCCGGTGGAGCGGGTCAACGTCACCCTCGACGGCGGGGGCCTGATCAGCAACGGCAGCGGCCTCTGCGTCATGACGCGGGAGAGCCTCGACGACAGCGGCGTCTCGGTGGAGGACAACGCCAGGGTACCAGAACATGCTCCGCAAGCTCGGTTGCGCGGCGATGGCGATCGTCCCCGCGCTCGCAAACGAGGCGACCGGGCACGTGCGACATGTTCGCCCAGTTCCTCTCGCCGCGGCGGCTCCTGATCGCCGAGGTCGATCAGGTACGCTGGGAGGAGGACCACGGGCGCCTCGAGGAGGCGCTCCGCGGGATCCGCGAGGGCGCCCGCGCGCTCGGCCAGGAGCTCGAGGTCGTCGCGCATCCCGCTGCCGATGCCCTCGTACGATCACTACCGCAGCTACGTGAACGGCCTCAGGCTGGGCAGCTCGTTCCTGGTCCCGAGCTACGGCGACGTCGACCCGGAGGAGGAGACCGAGGCCTACGAGATCCTGGAGGGCGCGATGCCGGGCGTGCACCTGGCCCCCATCCCGGCCGACCGCATGATCGAGCTCGAGGGCGCGATCCACTGCCTGTCGCAGTCGCTGATGCTGCCGCGGCGCCAGCCGCTGGCCCGGCGCAAGGCGCCCCCGAACGGCCTCAAGCCGGGATAGCGCGCTCAGCGGGGCACGGCGCCGAGCTCGAACGTCTGGTTCTCCGGCAGCGTGTCGAGCACGACCCGCCGGCGATCGATCCTGAACCCGCTGCACGCCCCGCAGGTGAACGACGCGAGCTCGTCGCCAAACTCGAGTGTCAGCCCGGTGACCGGACGGCTCCCGGTGGTGAGCGTGCCCCGATAGCCGCCGGCCGTGTCGAAGGTGGCGTCGAACGCGACCTCGGCGCGCGCGCGCCAGAAGTCGACGAAGGCGTCGGTACCCATGTCGATCTTCACGCCGGCGGCGCCGGCCTCCGAGAGCAGCCGATCGGCGGCGGCCACCTTGGTCGCCAGGTTCTCCGGCCCCACCCCGATGCCGTAGGAGGGATGGATCAGCGCCGTGGTGATGGCGTGATTGGCGGCGTTCCGGCGCAGCACGTAGGTCCAGTTGGACATGAACCGCTCGAAGTACGACGGCTGGAGCTCGATGCGTCGCTCGACGCCGTGGTCGTCGAAGTAGCCGATGCCGTCCTCGATCGGAGATCGGAAGCTCGTACAGCGGGCGGTGGTGGAAGACGTCCTGCGCGAAGCCGACCCGCTCCAGCGAGAACGGGACGCCAATCTTGAAGTCACCGATGGCGAAGCTCGAGTCCGAGATGAAGCCGTTCTCGAAGAGCACATCGTACTGCGAGGCGTGGATGTACAGGTAGGGCGAGCGCCAGATGCGCGGTGCGCGCCCCGAGGCGCGCTCCAGCAGCTGCTTCGAGACGCGGACCTCGCCGCAGAGCGTGCTCTGCCTCGACTCGTCATTGAGATAATTGACGACCGTCTCCATGCAAGTGCCCAGCGGTTGCGTCTGGAAGTCGGCGCCGTGGCGGACCGAGTGCGCGCCGATGGGGCACATGCCACGGGCGCACAGATCGGCGACGACGTCCGGGTCGTAGTAGGCACTGATGTAGTCAGTGGTCACGTAGTCGGTGCCGATCGCGCCGTGCTGGACCTCGACGTCCGCGACCTGGAGCGCCCCCGGCTCCCCCAGCTGCCGCGCTGCTGGGCGTCGGGCGCGTCGACGTCGTGGGTCAGCATCATCATCGAGTCCTCTTTGCCGGGGACCGTGTGGAGGAGCATGACGTGGCCGAGCGAGGCCTCCCGCAGCGCGCCCTCGAGGAACAGGGCCAGCAGATCCCGCCCAGGCTCGAAGCAGTTGATGTAGCAGCGGTAGTGGTCGAACGAGAAGAGATCGTGACCCAGCGCGTATACGGCGCCTCGCCCGAGCGCGCGCCGGGTGATCGCGGGACCGGCTCGGCGCCGGCGAGCGCGCCGTGCGCGATCACCTCGGCGCCGGCGCCGGGCGCGAGCGTGTACTCGAAGACCTCGACCGGGCTCTTCACCGGATTCCTCGGTCACCAGCAGCTGGCGCTCCTCGGGGCTGTCGAACGCGGACACCGGGGCGCAGGCGAGACCATCGAAGAGCACCTCGTCGAGATCGAGGCGCTGCCGGGCGGCTGTCAGACCCGCCAGGTCGAGCGCGTTCGAGCTGGTGGCGTCGCCGATCGGCCGCGTCATGACCAGCACGCCGCCCCGCTCCACGAACCGCTGGAGCGCCGCCCGCTCGGCGCCACCCATCACGCCGCCCTCGAGATAGGCCGGCACGAACGCCACCGCATACTCGTCGAGGTGTGCGATCGTGTCCTGCCAGTCCGTGCCCTCGAATCGGTACGTCGAACGGGATCCCGAAGCCGCGCAGGAGCTCGGCCTGGCTATCGATCAGGTCGGCGGCCTCCGCCCACAGGTACTGCGGCACCAGGAACGTCAGCCGCGGGTGAACGGCCGCCGGGAGCACTTCATCGACCTCGCCGTCGCAGTCGTTGTCGACGCCGTCCATGACCTCGGGCAGCGGCGCCGCGCCCATGCACACGCGCGCGCCGCCGAAGCAGCCCGCGAAGCCCTCCGCGCAGGCGCCGAGCCCGCCGGTCGAGCAGGCGTTGGCGGCGACCGGCAGCAGCAGATCGACGATGCCGTCGCAGTCGTTGTCGAGGCCGTCGCAGCGGGTTTCGACGGGCTCGTAGCGCGGATCGCCGGGCGGGATCGGGCAGGTCGGTCCGGCGTCGACGGGGACCGCCGCGTCCTCGGCAACGCCGGCGTCGGTGGGGCTGACGACCGCGGGGGGCGGATCCGCCTCGCAGGCGGTGGAGACGAGCGCAGCGAGCGCGACCCAGACGATGCGGGTCAATACAGCGCTGATGCTAACCCATGTTCCGGATGATGTGGTCGCCGAACTCGGAGCACTTCACTTGCGTGGCGCCGTCCATCAGGCGGTGGAAGTCGTATGTGACGGTCTTGGCGCCGATCGCGCCGTCGATGCCCTTGATGACAGGTCGGCGGCCTCGGTCCAGCCCATGTAGCGGAGCATCATCTCGCCGGAGAGGATGACCGAGCCGGGGTTGACCTGGTCCTGGTTGGCGTACTTGGGCGCGGTGCCGTGCGTGGCCTCGAAGATCGCGTGGCCGGTGTCGTAGTTGATGTTGCCGCCCGGCGCGATGCCGATGCCGCCGACCTGCGCCGCCAGCGCGTCGGAGAGGTAGTCGCCGTTGAGGTTGAGCGTGGCGATGACGTCGAACTCGCGCGGCGCGCGTCAGGACCTGCTGGAGCATGATGTCGGCGATGGTGTCCTTGACCACGACTTCTCCTTGCCGCGCCGTGCGTCGGCCGCAGCTCGAGCTCGGCGACGACTTCGGCCTCGGGCCTCTCTCGGGCGTCGATCGTCGTCCGTCTCTCACTTGACGTCGGCCCGCACCGGCTTCAGCCGTACCGAGATCCGACTCGCGTCGTCACTACGCGACATCCTGGCGACCTGGTAGCCCCAGTCGCTGAAGGCGCCCTCGGTGAACTTCATGATGTTGCCCTTGTGCACGAGCGTGACCGACGTTCCGGCTAGGATCGTGTGCACGAGGCGCGTAGCTCGGATCTGCCGCGCCGCCGACCAGCCGCTCGGAGCCCGTTCACTGGGACACCGGCTTGAGTGCCGATCCGCTCGAGGCCTTCGGGCGAATCGGATCTTCCTGTACTCGCTTGGGGAAGTTCTCGCGCGAGGAGTCTGCAGCTTCTCGGCGTCCTCGCGTCCCCTCCTCGAACTCGATGCCCGGCGTAGATGTCTTCGGTGTTCTCGCGGAAGATGACAATGTCGACATGCGCCGGGATCCTTCACCGGCGAAGGCACGCCCTGGAACCAGCGCACCGGGCGGAGGCAGACGTAGAGGTCGAGCATCTGGCGGAGCGCGACGTTGAGCGAGCGGATGCCGCCGCCGATGGGCGTGGTGAGCGGGCCCTTGATGCCGACGAGGTAATGGCGGAAGGCCTCGAGCGTCGCGTCCGGGCAGCCAGTTGCCGGTCTGCGTTGAAGGCCTTCTCGCCGGCGAGCACCTCGTTCCACGTCGATCTTCCGCTTGCCGCCGTAGGCCTGCTCGACCGCCGCATCGAAGACGCGCACGCGACGCCCGCCAGATGTCGGGGCCGGTCCCGTCGCCCTCGATGAACGGGATGATCGGCTGATCGGGGACCTTCAGCCGACCGTCCTCGATCCGAATGGTGTCGCCCTCGGGCGCCTTCCGTTCTGCCATGATCCGTCGGCGGTAGTACGAGACTCGACCTCTGTAAAGCGCGGACATCCGTCCGCAACCCGACCTGCCGTCCGCACGCGGCCCGCGGACATCGATCCGCACTCGCGCGCTGGACCCAGCCGCCCGGCCTGGCCCGCGCCTTGCGCAGGGACGAGCCGATGCGCAGAGCTCTCCCCCTCGGTGCGCTCGGGTTCACCCTCTTCGCCTGTCAGGGCGAGGGACCCGGCGTCCTGCCTGACGATCCGAGCACCGTCGTCCGACCCGAGCGCGTCGACGCGCTGACCGCGGCGCTGACCCGGCTCGCGCTGCCCGACGCGCTCGCCGGCGACGCGACGCTCGCAATCGCGGTGCTCGACGGGACCGGCGCGCTGGTCGGAGGCGCCGCCGGCCTCTATGAGGTCGGCGGCGACGCGCTGGTGCCGATCGACGATCGCGCCGTCACCGCGCTGGCCGCCCTCGACGGCACCGGTATCGTCGTCGGCCATCCCGACGGCGTCTCGCTCTGGAACGGCACGCTCGTCGAGTCGCCGCTCCGCGAGGCCATCGACGGCATGGCGGTGGCGTCCCTCCTGGAACGCTCGGGCACGCTCTTCATCGGGACCCGGGACTCGCTCTTCCTGCTCGAGGACGGAGAGCTCCTCCAGTTCGACGAGGTGGCCGGCGCAAGCAGGCTCGCAGGCTACGCCGCCGGTCCCACGCTCGTGATCGACGACCGCCTGGCGCTCCGGGCGGACGCGACCCCCGGCTGGTCGCTCCAGGATCTCACCGACGAATCTCGCCCGAGCACACGATCCCCGCCGCCGGCGACCGCCTGCTGGCCAGCCGCGACGGCGCCCTGTTCGAGCGGCTCGCCGTGGACGCCGGCGTCGTGTGGCGGCCGGTCGCGCTCACCGCAGACGCCGGCGACGTGGGCGCCCGCGGCGTGATCGCGCTGGCGACCGATCCGATCTCGGGCAACGCGTGGATCGTCACCTCCGATCGAATCGCGCGTGCCGGCGGCAACACCGTCGCAGCCATGGACTATCCGGCGGAGCTCGGGCCGCCGATCGCGGTCCGCGCCACCCGGGACGGCGCGCTGTGGATCTCGGACGGGCACTCGCTGGCTCGGCTCGGCGACGACGAAGGTCCCGTCACCTACGCCAAGGACATCGCGGCGTTCTCCGCCAACAACTGCGAGCGGTGCCACCGGCCGCTCGGCGTCGGGCATCCGCTCGACTCGTTCGAGGCCTGGAGGACCGACATCGATCGGATCCTCACCGACCTCGACGAGATGCGCATGCCTCAGGACGGCGCGCCCCTGATGGGCGGCACCGTCGAGCTCGATCCGATCCTGGAGATCGGACGGGCTCCTGCCGTGAGGAGAGGAAAGATGAAGCTCACCGGTTTCTTCGTGCTGGTCGTCGGTCTCGCGCTGCCCGGGTCGGTCTTCGCCCAGGTCTGCCAGGAGAGCGACGTGCAGGCCAACTTGCAATATCTACGGCGCCTCAGCCTCGATCTGCGTGGACGGCTGCCTTCGCTCGACGAGCTGAACGCCGTGGTGGCGTCCGGCAACGTCGAGCCGGCCGCGATCGATCAGATGCTCGCGTCCGAGGACCTGGTCCAGCAGATGCGCGACTACCACCGCGATCTCCTGTGGACGAACGTGACCGACCGCCAGCTGGTCCGGAACATCTGGCTGCTGCGGGGACCCGGTGCACGCGGCGGAACCGGCCCCTACTACATGGCTGCGAACGCGCGGACCAACCTGTACCGCGGCGCGCAGGTGCCCTGCCTCGACGAGCCCGCCAGCTTCGATCCCGACACCGGCGCGATCCTCACCACGCCCGACGCGACCGATCCGACCATCCAGCGCGAGGGCTGGGTCGAGGTCGCACCGTACTGGGCGCCCGACACCACGGTTCACGTCTGCGCCTTCGACGCGCAGACCGCCGCGACGGCGCCCGACGGACAGGGTCGCCCCGTCGACTGCTCGCTCCAGATCAACGCGAAGGGCTGCGGCTGCGGGCCAAACCTCAGGTGGTGCCAGTCGCTCGGCGACAACACCTCGCGGACCATCCTGACCTCGATGAACGAGCAGCTCCTCCGCTTCACCGACGCCGTGGTGCGCGAGGACCGGCCCTACTCGGACGTAATCCTGGCGAAGGACATGGAGATCGACGGACCGATCGCGTTCTGGCTCCAGAATCAATCGCAGACCGCCGGCAACCTGCTGTACGCCGGGCCGGACCAGAACTATCCGGTGCCGGACCTGGCGTTCGACGATCCGAGCTGGCACGGGGTCGAGCGCGGTACCCGCCACGCCGGCGTGCTCTCGATGCCGGGCTATCTGGTGAAGTTCCAGTCCAACCGCGGGCGCGCGAACCGGTTCTACAACGCGTTCCTCTGCCAGTACTTTCAGTCGCAGAACCCGTTGCCGCCCGCGACCGATCCCTGCCACCTGGAGCCGGATCTCACGCAGCGCTGCGGGTGCAAGGACTGCCACACCACGCTCGAGCCCGCTGCAGGTCACTGGGGCCGATGGGCCGAGGCCGGCCTCCTCCCGCTCGAGCCGGCGGGCTACCCGAAGTACGATCCGACCTGCGCCGGCGTGAACGGGCGGAACGGTCCGGCGATCTGCCAGTTCTACTTCACGCCGCGGGACGTGACGAATCCGGAGCTCGAGCAGCCGTTCGTCGGGATGCTCAAGCCCTACGTGTTCGCGAGCCCCGAGACCGAGGCCAACATCGACGCGGGCCCAGAGAAGATCGCGCACGAGGCCATCGACTCCGGCGCCTTCGCGTCCTGCACGGTTCGAAAGATGTGGACGCGGTTCATGGCGCGCGATCCCTCGCTGGAGGAGGAGTCGCTGATCACGGCGCTCGCCGGGGACTTCGCGACCGACTACAGCCTGAAGCGTCTCATCCGCTCGATCGTGACGCGCCCCGAATACGTGTCCGCCGGCCTCTACCAGCAGAGCGCCGAGTGAGGAGGATGTGATGAAGACGCGACTCTGGATCCTCACCTGTCTCCTGTACGCCTGCAACGCGGCGCCCGTCGGCGTGACGCCTCCGCTCGGCGAGCCCGTCTACGAGGACACCTGGACCCACGCCAACCCCGGCTCGAAGGGTCCGGCGGTCCTGAGCCCGAGCGACGCCAACGGCAAGGTCGCCCGAAGGATCTCGGTCGAGCAGCTCCGGCGCTCGATCCCGCAGCTCTTCGACGGCATCACCTGGACGATCCGCGTGGGCCGCAACGACCTCGACGCGTTCGACGCGCTCTCGCGGACGCTGGGCGAGCCCGACTACATCACGGTCACCAGCGAGAACCGCGACGCCTCGCCGCTGTTCGCGAAGTACATGGACGACATGGCCGGCGACGTCTGCGGCAAGGCGATCGCGCGCGATCGAGCGGGCGCACCGGGCGACCGGCCGCTCGTGATGGTGAAGGACGACGTCGACGCAAACCTGCGCTACCTGCGCCTGGCGCTCCACGGGATCTGGGTACCCGCCGACTCGACGGAAGGGCTCGCGGATCTGCACCAGCTCTACGACGACGTCTTCACCGAGACCGGCGACAGCGGCAGCGCCTGGTACGGCGTTTGTGTCGCGATGCTCACCGCCCCCGAGCTCATGGCTTACTGAGGAGAATCGAAGATGAAACGGCGGACCTTCCTGAAGTCACTCGGCGTCGGCGCCGGCGCGTTCATGCTCCACTCGGCCTTGCGTCCGGCGAGCGCCCGCGCAGCGGTCGATCGCAGCTTCGTGTTCTGCTACTTCCGCGGGGGATGGGACACACTCCTGTCCTTGGATCCGCGCGATCCGAACGTCTTCACGGACGACCGCAGGAACGAGACCTTGATCGAGCTCGCCTGGGATCAGATCCCGGCCAACTATCCGCGCACGATCCAGCAGCCCGCAGGCTCCAACATCGGGTTCGGGCCGGTCATGGGCGGCATCATGGAGCACTACGACAAGATGTGCGTGGTGCGCGGAATGAGCATGGACACCGTGGCGCACGACGTGGGGCGCAAGTTCTTCATCACCGGCCTGGCGCCGCGCGGCACCTCCGCTGCCGGCTCGGCCGCGCCCACGCGCATCGTCGGCCAGCAGGGCGACCACTCGGCGTTCCCCAACCTGGTGGTTGGCGGCGTCGACACCTACAACGAGGGCGATCCTTCGTTCGCCAGCGGACTCACCGTCAGCACCGTGGGCGATTCTGATCACCACGCTCACCGACGGACCCTCGGCTCCGCCCCCCATCGTCCGCAGCGAGCTCGACCGGTACCGCGGTCGCGCCGTCGACTGCGATCCGACCCAGCTCGACAAGCGCGGTCTGTTCGGGCTGATCCGATCGAGCCAAGCCAAGGCGCGCGAGCTGGTCTCGAGCGGGCTGTCCTCGAAGTTCCAGTTCCTGGGCCAGGACGCAGAGATGGTCGACATCGCAGCGCGCTACGGCGTCACCAACCTGGCGTCGGTGCAAGCGCAGGCCGCGATGGCGTTCCAGGCGCTCCGCTACGAGATGGCTCAGTGTGTGACGATCGAGATGGCCGGGGCGCTCGACACTCACGACAACAGCTGGACCACCACGCAGCCCGACGATCAGTCCGACGGCTGGACCGCGCTCGGCCGGCTGGTGACGGACCTCGACGCCACCCCCGATCCGAGCCGCGGCGGGTCGCTGCTCGAGCACACCACGATCCTCGCGTTCTCCGAGTTCGGGCGGACGGCCCTCCTCAACGCGCGCGGCGGGCGAGATCACAGCCTGACCTCGAGCTGTCTGCTCCTGGGCGCCGGGGTCCCGCACAACCGGGTGATCGGCAAATCGAGCGACACGGGCATGTCCCCGTCCGCAGTGAACCCGGAGACCGGGGCACTCGACGACAGCGGTGTGCTGATCAGCCCCACGCACGTGATCGCCTCGATGATGGCGAGCGCCGGCCTCGACACCAAGAAGCTGCGCATCGATGGCCTCCCCTGCTTGATGGTGTAGCCGCCGCGGCCTCTGGGGGTGGGCTCCCACCCTTGCGCGGCATGCGGGGATCGCGCGGTCTTGTCGTGGCCCCCATCTCTGGATTCGGCCTATCATGGTCACCAGAGCGACGAATGATCAGTCAGAGCTCAGGGCTCCCGATGGGGAGCATCCTCGTGGTCGACGACGACGACGGGGTCCGTCGGTTCGTCGCGCGAACGCTGATCAAGCTCGGCTACCAGGTGGAAACGGCGAGCGACGGTGAGCTCGCCATCCAGCAGCTCAAGCGCCGCCACTTCGATCTGGTCGTCACGGACCTGAAGATGCCCGACCTCGACGGCCGGGATCTTCTCCAGACGATCCTCGAGTCCGGGGTCGACACCGACGTCCTCATGATGTCCGGCGCCGGCACGATTCCCGAAGCGGTGGAGGCGATCCGTCTCGGCGCCAAGAACTTCCTCGAGAAGCCGATCGACCTCGCGGATCTCAAGCGCGAGGTCCGGGCGATCTTCAAGGCCCGGACCGAGGGCGCCACGCTCTCTCCGGCCACCGGCGCGGTGATGCAGTCGACTCTGCCGCCGGCCAACCCGAACCAGATCGGCCGCTACGAGATCAAGTCGCAGCTCGGATCCGGCGGCATGGGGGAGGTCTTCGGCGCCTTCGATCCGATGTTGAAGCGACCGGTCGCGATCAAGACGATGCTGCCCGTGGCCGACGCCCGCAAGCGGGCCGAGCTCCTCGAGCGCTTCCGGCGCGAAGGGTGGGTGACCGGAAGCCTGCAGCATCCGAACATCGTCGCGGTCTACGATCTCGGAGAGGACGACTACCGGCGCTGTCTCTATCTGGTGATGGAGCTCGTCGAGGGGACGTCGCTGCGCAAGATGATGACCGAGGACCTGGTCGACCTGGGCAAGGCGACCGGGATCGCGAGTCAGGTCGCCGACGCGCTCGCCTACGCGCATCGGCGGGGGATCATCCACCGCGACGTCAAGCCCGAGAACGTGCTGGTGACGCCGAGCGGGGTGGCCAAGCTGGTCGACTTCGGGATCGCCAAGGTGGAGGTGTCCGATCTGACCGGCGAGGGCCGCTGGCTCGGCTCTCCCAACTACTTCTCCCCGGAGATGGTCCGCGGCGCGAAGCTCGACCACCGCGCAGATCAGTTCTCGCTCGGCACGATGATCATCGAGATGGTCACCGGCACCCGGATCTTCGACGACGACGACCCGTACCGCATCGGCCGCAACATCGTGGAGCACCGGACGCCGCCGCTGCGCCGGCTCGATCCCGAGGTGCCGGAGGCGCTGGAGCAGATCGTGGCGCGGCTGCACCGGAAGGATCCGTCGGATCGCTACGAGGACGAGAGCGCGCTGGTGAGCCAGCTGCGCGCGCTGGCCTCTCAGTTCGACAGTCTGCCCAGCTGGTCGTTCGGCTGAGCCCTTCGCGACTCACCGCTGGACGCCGACCACCGGATCGCGCGCATTCTCGAACCAGGTCCCGGTGGCGGAGGCGTCGTGGTTCGGCTGCGGCCAGGCGAACTCCCTCGAGGCGGCGCTGTTCGGTCCCAGCGTGATCACCTCGAGCATCTCACCGGCCAGGATGATCACGTCGAGATCCAGATCGTTGGCGCCGCCGATCTTGGCCAGCGCGACCGTGACGTCCTCGGATTGCTGGGTGGCGGAGAGCGGATCCCAGCCGTCGAGCGCGCGACCGCTCGAGGCGTTCCCGTGGAGGTCGCGGGTCCCGGTGTCGTAGGTGACGATCTCGGCGCCGTCACGCCCGTCCATGTTCCACAGCAGCGTGTGTTGCGCGCCCTGGATCCCGCCGCCCCAGGCGTCGAACGAGGTGGCCGGCGTCCCGTCCAGCGGGTGGAGCTCGACGATACCGTCCTCGGTCAGCACGGCCTGAAGTCGAGCCTCGTCGCCGACGCGTGCGATCGCGAGGCGGGCCGAGAGATCGCGATCGACGCCCGCGATCAGCGGCGACGACCGCACCGCCCCCAGCGCGGGCGCGCGGCTGTTCCCCAGCTGGAGCTCCGTGAAGCGGACCTCGTTGGCGCGAACGTCGGCGAGCACCGGCGGGTCGGCGAGCGCGAGCGCCGGGGCGCGCCTCGAGGGCTCCGGGACCACCTCGAGCGGTACGAACGTGGGACGCCCCCCCAGCCAAGCGACCAGGCCGTTCGCCCCGCCGTAGCCCGCGACGAGCACCAGCTCGAGCTCGCGACCGCCGATCACGATCGGTCCGGCCATCGTCTCTTGCGGCGCAAGCGTCATGGTGATGCCGGGCAGCGCCACGTTGGTGGAGGTGTTCGTGAGCGGCGCCCAGACGAACAGGTGCACGCCGTTGCGCTCCGTGCTGTCGAGCGCGACCACGTCGAGCCCCTGGCCGTCGAGGTTGGCCATCACCGGCTGCGTGACCCGACTCGACGGAACCGCGGGAAGGATCTCCTTGCTGAAGACCATCGTGCGGAGTGGATCTCCGCCCAGCCGCACCGCGACGAGCTCGGTCCGCGCGACGCCGGGGTTGGAGCAGACACCCGCGAGCCACACCACCGACCCGTCCGCGTTGGCGCGTGCCACCAGCGAGCGAGCGCGGAGCCGACAGGGGAGGACCTCCCCGACCGGCTCCCCGATCAGCGTGCACCGGTCGTCGGCGGTCCGTTCGTACCGCACGCGGGCGATTCTGATCGGCCACCGCGGTGTAGGCGAACCAGCCGCCGGCGGGCACCAGCACCAGCGAGGCGAGGTCCGGGAACTCGGTGTCGGCCACCTTGACCTGGCAGCGCGCGCGCAGGCTGGTGCGATCGACCAGCGGCAGCTCGAGCACCGCGCGCTCACCCGAATTCGGCGGCAGCGCCGCCACGGCCGACGTGGTGGTCACGACGGCGAGCGTGTCGCCGATGCGAGGGCTCTGGAACGGGCGCCGGCCGTCGATCGTGATGCCCAGCTCCGACGACGGCTCACCGTAGAGGATGAAGGTGTACCGGCTCGGATCCTCCCAGCGCCCAGCGCCCTTCTCGAACGGACATACGCCCGTCGGATCGGCCTCGAACGGGAGCGTGCAGCCCACCAGCTCGGAGCCGCCGGAACCGGTGTGGATGGTGAGCACGAGATCCGAGAGCGCGTCCTCGTCGATGGAGACGCGGACCTCGAGGGCCGCCGGATCCCGACAGGCGAAGGCGACGGCTGCCAGCGAGACCACGAGCGCGCGCCTCATCGGGGCACCTTGATCAGCGGCGTGTTGGGATCGTCGCCTTGATCCGGTCGATTCGGCTGCGCCAGGAATCCGATCGTGACGCCGGCGCCCACGACGGCAGCCCCGATCGCCACCCACACTGGCCACGGCACGCCGCCGGAATCGACCTCCACGACCTGCGTGCTGGGATCCGGTCGCGGGGAGAGCAGCAGCTCGGTCGTGTACTGGTGGAGCACGCGGCCCACCCGATCGAGCACCTGTCCGGAGATTCCGCACGCGATCCGCCTTCGCCTCCGGCGACACCGCCACGGTCGCGGTGGCGGCCCGTCCGAGCAGCGCCACCTCGCCCTCGCGCGCCTCACCGGCCGGCAGGAACGCCGTCCGATAGCGCACGCGCGACGCGTCGCGCAGGCCGCCCGTGAGGACCACGTCGATGCGGAGCGACTCGTGCGCGAGCCATCCCGCCGAGACCTTCGCCTCCAGCGGTCGCACGCTCTCGCGGATCGACTCGATCGTCTCGCGCGTCGCGGGCGACAGCGCCGGATCGTCCACGACGTGATCGGGCGATCGCTCGAAGATCTCCACGAGCGCGGCCTTCGCGTCCTCGGGCTGATTGAGGATCAGATGCGCCAGCGCCATCACCTCGAGACACGCGAGGGGGCGCGTAGGGTCGGCTTTGAGCGCGGCGCCGGCGGTGCTGAGGGCGTCCTCGAGCGCCAGCGCCTGGTACTGGTCGCGGGCCTCGTCACAGCCGCCGGGAGTGCTCGAAAGGCTCGCGAAAACCACCAGATGGAGTGCTATGATGGGCACCACCGACGGGAGATTGTCCCAGGTTTTTCAGCGATGGTCATCCGCCCACGGCCTCAAGGCGTACCTTTTGGGCGCTATCTGATCAGGAGGAGGCTCGGCAACGGCGGCATGGGAGAAGTGTTCCTCGCCGACCAGCTCGGGCCCCTCGGTCCGGTCCGTCCGGTCGCGCTGAAGCGGATGCTCCCCGGCCTCGCGAAGGACCGCGACACGGCGCGCCTCTTCCTCGAGGAGATGGCGATCGCCGCGCAGCTCAACCACCCCAACATCGCGACCACCTACGACTTCGGAGAGATCGAGGGCGATTACTTCCTGGCGATGGAGTATGTCGAAGGGCTCTCGCTCAACCGCATCATCGCCGCGCTCGGTCCGCTCCCTCCCCCGGCCGCGCTGCAGATCGTGAAACAGATCGCCGACGCGCTCTCCTACGCGCACGCCAAGCGCTCGGAGGGGCGGGCGCCGGTGGTGCATCAGGACGTCTCGCCGCACAACGTGATGATCTCCCGCGAGGGTGGCGTGAAGCTCCTCGACTTCGGGATCGCGCGCGCGGAGACCGCGGTGCACGGGGGACGCGTCCGGGCCAAGGCTGCCTACGCAGCGCCCGAGCAGCTGCGCGGCGCCGCGCCCGATCGCCGCTTCGACCTCTGGTCGCTGGGCGTGGTGCTCTACGAGTGTCTCACCGGACGGCGCCCGTTCGAAGGGGACGACCTGATGGCGATCCTCGCGGCCGCGGAGGCCCGACGCCATCCGCCGCTGTCGGCGCTGCGCCCGGAGGTCGAGCCGTTCGAGGAGCTGGTCACCCGCGCGCTCGAGCCCGATCCGGATCGCCGCTGGCTCGGCGCGGAGGCCTTCCGCGCCGCCTGCCTCCGCCTCGGTGAGCGGTTCGGGATGGCCGTGCCCACGGACCTCGGGCTGTTGATGGAGCGCGCCGGCGGTCCCGACGCGAAGGACGACATCGCCGAGGTCTCCGGAACCGGCGTGGCTGCGCTCGACGCCGAGGCCATGGCCGCGCTCCAGGCGGTCGATGCGCGCTCGGGCCAGACCGACACGGCGCCGGCGCCGGCGCCGGCCACGCCCTCGCGACGGCCGCTGGTGGCGGCGCTGCTCACCGCGCTGGTGGTGGCGATGGGCGTGGTCGTGTGGAACCGCCCGCCGCCCGAGCCGAAGGCCGAGCCGATTGTGGAGGCGGTCGTGCCCGAGCGCGGCGCGCCGCCTCCGGTCAAACCGATCATCCGGGACGAGCCGTCCGGCGACCGGGCCGCCGCGCCCGCCGAAGTGCACCCGCCGGCCCGGCGCCCGAAGCGCCGCCGCCCGAAGATCAACGCGCACGCGCCCCCGCCGACGCCGCCGCCGTCGCGTGCGCCGCTGCCGCCGCCTCCGGCCGAGGGCTTCGGCAAGCTCTCGGTCCGGACGGATCCCACCTGGGCGCGACTCCTCCTCGACGGCCAGCCGATTGGGCGCACGATCCTGTACGGGCGCCCGTTCGACCCCGGCCCCCACCGGCTCCAGATGGAGCCTGGAGACGACGGCTTCTCGCCGCTCGACACCACCATCACCATCAAGCCCGGCGTCACGACGAACGTTTTTGCGAACTTCAGGACTCGCCAGGTCAAGGTCGTCGAGCGCTGAGTGTGGCGCTCTCGCGAGACCGATCGAGGCTTTGTCGGGCGCGGTCCCCGTGTTAGGCCTTGGCCGGCATGAACTTGCTGTCGATGATCCTGGCGGGCGGAGAGGGAACTCGCCTGTGGCCGCTGACGCAGGAGCGCGCCAAGCCGGCGGTGCCGTTCGGAGGACGATTTCGGATCATCGACTTCGCGCTGTCGAACTTCCTCAACTCTGGGCTGCGGAAGATCAAGATCCTGACCCAGTACAAGTCGGACTCTCTCCTCAAGCACCTGTTGCGGACGTACAACCGCGCGGTCGGCTTCGAGGACTTCATCGAGCCGGTGCCGCCGCAGCAGAACCTGAGCAAGAGCTGGTACGGCGGAAGCGTCGACGCCGTATTCCAGAACCTCAACGTCATCTTCGACGAGGCGCCCGACATCGTCGCGGTGTTCGGCGCGGATCACATCTACAAGATGGATCTGCGCCCGATGATCCAGTACCACCTCGATCAGAAGGCGAGCGTCACCGTCGCCGCCATCCCGGTGCCAAGGGACGAGGCCACCCGCTTCGGCTGCATCGCCATGGACAGCCAGTATCGGATGATCGGGTTCGTGGAGAAGCCGCAGAACCCGCCCGAGATCCCGGGCCGCCCGGGCTGGACGCTGGCGTCCATGGGCAACTATCTATTCAACACCAACGTGCTGACGCGCGAGGCCGAGAACGACGCCACCAGCGCCTCCAGCTCCCACGACTTCGGCGGCGACATCCTCCCCCGTATCTTCGAGCGCGAGCCGGTCTTCGTCTACGACTTCCACACCAACGTCATCCGCGGCGAGGAAGAACGAGCGCGCGGGTACTGGCGCGACATCGGGACGATCGAGGCCTACCACGCCGCCTCGATGGATCTGATCTCGGTGGCGCCCGTCCTCAACCTCTACAACACGCACTGGCCGATCCGATCGGGCTTCAGCAACCTCCCGCCGGCCAAGTTCGTCTTCGCCGACCAGGAGACGAAGCGCATCGGCATCGCCACCGACTCGATGGTGTCCGAGGGCTGCATCATCTCCGGCGGTCACATCGAGCGCTCGATCCTCTCGCCGCAGGTGCGGCTCAACTCGTACGCGCACGTGAGCGAGTCGATCATCTTCGAGGGCGCGAACATCGGCCGACACTCGCGCATCCGGCGGGCCATCATCGACAAGAACGTCGAGATCCCCGAGGGCACCACCATCGGCTACGACCATGACGAGGACCGCAAGCGATGGTTCGTCTCGAAGGACGGGATCGTGGTGGTGCCGAAACAGGGGGCGCTGGCGCAGATCGGTGAGCGAACCCACGCGTAGACGGGTTCTTCGGCCGATGGTCGGCGGGCGGGCGATCCGGGTAGGATCGTCCCCCCGTGGTCAAGGTCCCACCACCTGACGAGCGGAACTTCACCCGGCGCACGGTGGCCGGCGCGGCGGGCGGCATGCTCGGCGTCGACTACGAGGACGAACGGCAGCCGGATCCCAGCACGGTCAAGGCCACCACCGGCACCGGCTCCAACCGCGACAGCCCGGGCGCCGAGGTCTCCGCCCAGCAAGCGATCGCCGAAGAGACCGGGCTGAAGCGCGCACGAAAGACGACCGACCCCAAGGACGAGTCCGAGATGATCCTCGACGACGAGGACGCCACCACCCGCGACGAGAAGACGAAGCAGCGGACACGGCGCTCGGTCGCGCGCGATCGGATGACCGTCGACAAGGACGCCCCGCGACTGCTGCACAAGCGGCCCTGGGATCAGGACGACGAGCCGCCGCCCGAGGAGCCCGACGACATCGACCTCGAGGCGCTCGCCGAGGCCATCGCGTCGGCCGGCGATCCCATAGAGGGGATCGACCACCGCCGCTGGTCGATCGGCGACGCCCGGCTCACGGATCCCCACGCCATCAAGGAGGCGCTCGGATCGCCCGTCGCCTACGCGAAGCACTGCGTGATCCTGGCGGAGGCGTTTCGCTCCAGCACCGGCGCGCGGCGCTCCGAGGCGGTCCGTTACCTGGCCCTCATGTTCGCGGCGCTCGGCGACCGCAACTTTGCGCGCCAGGCGCTCAAGGAGCTCGGTCCCGCCACCGGGATCGTGGATCTGTATCCGCTCGAGGTGATCGAAGAGGTCGTCGAGTCGTACCCAGGCCTCCTCTCGAAGGTCGGCTTCGGCACGCTGTTCGTACGGCCCAAGAAATCACTCCTCGAGCTCGAGGCGGGCGTGACCTCGTTGCTCACCTATCCGGAGAGCCTCAAGATCCGAGGCTTCGCGATCAAGGGCGGCGACCGGCCCGGCTACCGGTTCGAGCCCCACAACGTCGACGGCCAATACGCCCTCACAATCTCGGCGCCGGGCCGCTACCACCTCCTGATCTCCGGCGTCACGCGCTCCGGACACACGGTGATCGATCGAATCGACACGCTGGTCCGCGACGGCCCCCACGCGATCCACGTCCTCCCCGAGCCCGAGCCGATCCGCGACGCCGCCAAGGTGGACGCCTGGCCCAGGCCTGAACCGATCCCGATCGACTTCGAGCGCCTCCTCGACCGCGACGACGCATCTCGACAGGACGACTCGAGCAGCGTGCTCTCGAGCGGCGAGCTGGTCAGCCGCCAGCAGATGGGTGCGCTCCGGGTCGCCGCCGACGAGCGCAGCTTCGAGATCGTCGACGCCCCGGCGCGGGTGCCGCCCGAGAAGGCCGCGCCTCCGAGCGACGATCCGAAGGACGCCCTCAGCCGTGCCGAGGCCTCCCTCCTCAGGCTGGCCGTCGCCGTCGGCACCGACGACGCCGACGTGCAGGCGGCGCCGCTCGCCGACGAAGACGAGGACTGACTTCGCTCTCTCAGAACCCGGCGCGGATCCCGAACCCGTAGTCGATCGAGGCCCGCCGGTCGGGGAAGATCGAGAGCCCGATCGCCGTCTCGAAGTACACCTCGACCGCGTCGAGATCCGAGAGCACCGAGATCCCCACCGGGACGCGGAACCCGAACCGATCTTCGTCCTCGCCCTTCTCGATGGCGCCGCGCGCGCCGAACCCGAACCACGGCATCAACCAGAGATCGCCGAGCACCCGGCCGAAGATGGTCTCGGAGCGATACACCACGTCGATGCCCATGATCCCGGAGAAGTCGTCGGAGTGGGCGAGCCCCACATCGAGCTGGAGGACCAGGCCCTCCGAGAGATCGGTGGCGACGGTGAGCGACAGCGGGTTGCCGATGAGGATCCCGCCGCGGAGCTTCGAGTGCTCGGGAAAGGCGTGATCCGCCGGCGGCTGGGCGAGCGTGAGCAGTAGGGCCGCCCAGAGCACGGGCGAGTAGATTGCGGAAGACCTCCCGGCTGTCAACTCGCGAGGAACGCATCACCTCTGTTGTGCTTCGCCGGTCATCGGAACGAACCGGACACCGAAGACGCTCTTCGCGTGATAGCCGTCGGGCGTCCGCGTGTACACCTTGAGCTCCTGCGACCAGGCCCCGACCGGAATCACCAGGCGCCCGCCGGTGCGGAGCTGCATCAGGAGCTCGGCCGGTACCTCCTCGGGCGCCGCGGTCACGATGATCCCGTCGAACGGCGCCCGCTCGGGCAGACCGCGCGCACCGTCGCCGACGACGACGTGCACGTTGTCGAACCCCTCCTCGCGGAGGACGTGCGCCGCGCGCTCTGCGAGCTCCGGGATGATCTCGATCGTGTACACCTCGCCCACCAGCTGCGAGAGGACCGCCGCCTGATAGCCCGAACCGGTGCCGATCTCCAGCACCCGATCACCGCCCTGCGGCTGGAGCAGCTCCGTCATCGCGGCGACGATGAACGGCTGCGAGATGGTCTGCCCGTGGCCGATCGGAAGCGGGTGGTCCTCGTAGGCCTGGTCGCGATACTCGACCGGCACGAAGAGGTGGCGGGGCACCCGACGCATCGCCTTCAGGACGCGCTCGTTCTCGATCCCGCGAAACTGAATCTGCGCATCGACCATGGCTTCATCCGAACTCCCCTGCAAGAAGCGTTGCAGTCTCCGCTACTCCCCTCCGTCGAAGCTCATCTCGAGGCGCTGGTCCCCGTCGACGTTGCGAACGACCGCCTGGCGCCCCGAGGGCCACTGCACCGAGACCCAGTCGGCACCGCTCCACTCGCCGAGCCCCATCCGGATGGTGTGCTCGTTCTGCGAGGCGCGGCTCGATCCCGCGGTCAGGTCCCGGAACTGCACCAGATCGCCGGTCCTCACCAGGACTCGCGCGCCGATCGCGCCGAGGTTACCGCCGTCGGGCGCGCGCGAGACGGCGACGTCGAGAAATCGTCCCGAGCCCGTGTCGGTCTCGTTCCGGTAGAGCGAGATCCGCGAACCGTCGGTCCCCGCCACCACGACGTCGACCCGTCCATCACGATCGAAGTCGGCGAAGGCCGCCGCCTTGTTGTGCGCCGCGCCCGCGTCGCGGACTGCGGGATGCGACACCTCGATCTGCTCGAACGTGGAGGGCCGGGTCCCGAGGTTGTGGAACACCAGGTACGGCAGATCGTCCTCCTGCGCCACGAAGAGATCGGGCCAGCCGTCGAGATCGAAGTCTTCGAAGGCGAGGCCCCACCCGAACTCACCGCCGGTCCCGGCGTCGTGCGTGATGTCGCTGAAGGTGCCGTCGCCGTTGTTGCGAAGGAGCGGGTTGTCGCCGATGTTCGAGATGTAGAAGTCGAGATCGCCGTCATGGTCGATGTCGGCGGCGTCGATGCCCATGGGGTGATTGATGTTCACCTCGACCAGAAATGATCCGGCGGTGAAGTCGGTGAAGCGCTCGCCGCCCTCGTTCTCGAGCAACACGTGCCCGCCGCGATCGTTCCAGATCCAGAGGTCGGGATCGCGATCGTTGTCGTGATCGCTCCACATCACGGCACACGGGTTCCCTTCGGGGCTGGCCAGAACGCCGGTCGCCTGGGTCACGTCCTCGAAGGTCCCGTCCCCGCGGTTGTGCAACAGATACGCGAATGGCGCCGGCAGTGTGCTCGACGCCGACACCACGTCGAGCCACCCGTCCAGGTCGTAGTCGCCGAACGCGACCACCTTGCTGCGCCCGTCGGAGAACAGCTCCTCGTTCGAGGGCGGCCCGCCCGCACCCGCGGACGCGGTGACGTCGGTGAAGTGGTCACCCCGGTTCTGGAGCAGGATGTCCTTCGGCCGGGACCCGAGGTACAGATCGACGTCGCCGTCGTTGTCGTAGTCGGCGGCGGCGACGCTGAAGCAGTCCCGGCCGGCGATCGCGTCGATCCCCCAGGCCCGGGTGACATCGACGAAGGTGCCGTCTCGCTGGTTCTCGTACAGCTTGGGTGGGAGCTGCTCGGGTCCCTGACCGTTGGCCAAGAAGATGTCGGGCCACCCGTCGCCGGTGAGATCGACGAACGCCACGCCGACGCCGTGCGTGTTGCCCTCGGACCGGGCATTCGCCAGGCCGGCGGCGTCGGTGACGTCGACCAGCGTGATGGGGCCGGGCGCCTGCGCGCCGGCGATCACCTGTGGATGCGCTCCAAGGTCCCGCGCGCCCTCGAGATCGACCGGCATCCAGAGCGGCTCGGCACCTGCGTCGTCCGGCAACGGGCGCGATCCGCAGGCGCACGCCAAGCCGACCAGAAGGGCTGCGGAGCATCGCATGCTCCCATTCCAATCACGGAGGCCCGCGATTTGTCAGGCCGCTCCGGCGCGGCTACATCGCCTGGTCCTGGAAACGCGCGAAGTCGGACGAGAATGCGGCGAGCGCGCGCTCCTGGAGGTGCTGCATCTCCTCCAGGACGTCGTCGTTGCCGAGCACCTGGGCCGACGCAATCCGCAGCCAGAACGTCACGAACCCGTTGTTGAGGAGCTCGGCGCGCGAGTTGAAGCGCAGCGGCTGGCTGTGATCCTGGGGCAGCGTGACCTCGAGCCGGGCCCCCTGGCCCCCATCGGTGCGCGCCAGCGTCCCGAGGAAGGATCCCACGATCGTCTTCACGTTCGAAGGGATCACGGCGTCGACGAGCGCGATGGGGATGATGCCGAGCGCTGCGCCGCTGATGTCGACCTTCGGCGTCTGATTGTAGATCGAGCGCAACACCATCCCGCGCTGGTCCTGGGTAACGGAGGTGCGGACCTCGACGTCCTCGACCGATAGGTGCAGACCGAAGAGCTCGGCGTCGATGTCGGCCTCGACGCGATAGCTCTCACTGATCCAGCGATCCGGATCGACGTCGAAGATGACGGCCACCTCGCCACGGCCGCTGTCGAGCTTGAGCATCGCCAGCGTCCGTCCGTCCTTCGCGGTGACCCGTGCGCGCGCTTTCGCCTTCACATCGTCGGTGAGCAGCTCCGCCAGCGCCGGGTAGTCCTTGGCGAACGCGCTCTGCCGGAGGCGGCCGATGATCCGGCCGCGCACGCCGCTCGGGGAGCGAGCCACGCCGTCCAGGGGCTCGAAGTACCGCTCCGCCATGGCGGCCATCGCCGGAAAGGCCGAGGCAATCTCGCGCCCCACGGCGCGGTCGGCGTCGTCGAGCCCGGCGCCGGCGCGGGCGCCCTGCGCGTTGGCAGTGTCCTTGAGCCACGTCATCGCGCCCCGGCCCACCCCGGTCATCTCGTCTGCGGTGACCTCGAGGTTCGCGGCGATATCGGTCTCGAGGAGGAACGTCTCGCCGATCGCCGGCTTCATCGCGATCGTCACGGCCAGATCTCCGAACCGGGTCGGACGATCGTTCCGCCTCGCGATCACCCGATAGTCACCCTTCGGCGACAGCTCGCCGAACACGGACATCGCATGCCGCGAACGTTCCACCGGCGAGCTCTCCATCATCCGGTACATGGACGCCGGATCGAGGGTCTCGAGGTTCTTGCTGACGTTGTCGAACAGGAGCCGCGTCTTGGAATCCAGCTCGAGGTTGTGCGTGACGGCCTCAGCCAAGCGCTTGAGGCTCGCGACCTTGACGATGGCGGTGGAGAGCGGCCGGTCTCGATCACCCAGCTGAAGCAGCGGCGACCACGCCCTGAGGTGCGCCGGCAGCGGACCTTGGACCAACCCGATCAACACACCAGCGACCAAGATCCGGGGGAACACGGCCACAGCGTACCCGATTCGTGAGAACCGGTCGCGATGCGGGGCGCCTCACGGTCCCTTCGCGACCACCGGACACGCCACGAGTCGATCAGGTCCCAGCGAGACGAGCTTGGGTACCTGCTCTCTACAGCCCGGCTCCGCCTTCGGGCAGCGATCCGCAAAGGCACAGCCGGGCGGGAGGACGCGCGCGCTGGGGACGTCGCCCTCGAGCGGGGCCCGACGCAGCAGCGCCTCAGTGTAGGGGTGACGGGCCGAGCTCCGCATCTCTTTCGCCGGCAAACTCTCCACGATCCGGCCCAGATACATGACCATCACGCGGTCGCAGAAGTGCTCGACCACGGCCAGGTCGTGGCTGATGAAGAGGTAGGTGAGCCCGAGTCGGTCCTTGAGATCGGCGAGGAGATTGAGGATCTGAGCGCGGATGCTCACATCGAGCGCGGACACCGGCTCATCCAGAAGCAGAAACTCCGGCATCACCGAGAGCGCGCGCGCGATCCCGATCCGCTGGCGCTGGCCCCCCGAGAACTCGTGCGGGTACTTCCGCCTCGTCTCCGGTCCCAGGCCGACCAGACCGAGCAGCTCGTCGATCCGGGCGCTCACGCCCTCGGGCTCGACGATCCGGTGGAAGCGGATGGCCTCCCCCAGCATCGCCTCCACCGTCGCGCGCGGGTTGAGCGAGGCGTACGGATCCTGAAACACGATCTGCATGCGGCGCCGGAGCGGGCGCAGCGCCGACTGCGAGAGTGTGGTGATGTCGGTGCCGTCGAAGCGGATGGCGCCCGCGGTCGGGTCGTACAGCCGCAGGACCGTCTTGCCCAGCGTGCTCTTGCCACAGCCCGATTCTCCGACCAGGCCCACCACCTCGCCCTTCGCCACCGAGAGATCCACACCGTTGACCGCGTGCACGACGCCCTTTCCGCCGCCGAGGATCCCGGCCGAGGAAAAGTGCTTCACCAGCCCGTTGACCTCGAGGAGCGTCACGGGCGGTCCTCGCCGGGGAAAAAGCAGGCGACCTTGCGCTCGGGATCGGGCTGCACGTCGAGCGGGGGGCTCTCCTCTGCACAGCGGGCCTCGGCGCGGGCGCACCGGGGATGAAAGCGGCACCCGTCGGGGAGCGCCGCCAGCGAGGGGACCGAGCCCGGGATCGCCTCCAGCCGGGCGGCCCGCTCGACGCCCGGGAGCGACCGCAGGAGGCCGCGCGCGTACGGATGGAGCGGCCCGGCGAACAGGCGCGCCACCGGCGACTCCTCGACCACACGTCCGGCGTACATGACCAGGACGCGATCGCAGCTCTCCCGCACCACCGAGAGATCGTGCGTGATCATCACGACGGCCATCCCGTCCTCGGCCTGGAGCTTGCGGATGAGCGCCAGGATCTGGGCCTGCACGGTGACGTCGAGCGCGGTGGTCGGCTCGTCCGCGATCAATACGCGCGGCCCCATCGCCAGCGCCATCGCGATCATCGCGCGCTGGCGCATACCGCCCGAGAGCTGGTGAGGATACTCGTCGAGGCGTCGCTCGGGATCCGGGATCGCGACCTTTCGCAGCATCTCGAGCGCGATCGCGCGCGCCTCCTTCTTCGTGATCTTCCGGTGCGCGAGCACGCCCTCGGCGACCTGATAGCCGATGGTCAGCACCGGGTTGAGCGCGGTCATCGGCTCCTGGAAGATCATCGCGATCTGCGCCCCGCGCATGCTCCGCCGCACGGCCTCGGACGCACCGACCAGCTCGGTCCCGCCGTAGCGGATGCTGCCTTCGCACGCGCCGTTGCGCGGCAGCAGGCCCATGACGGCGCGGGCGGTGACCGTCTTGCCGCAGCCCGACTCGCCGACGATCCCGAGCGTCTCGCCCGCCGCGATCGACCACGAGATCCGGTCGACCGCGGTCAGCGGCTCGCCACCGCGAACGGCGAAGCGCACCGAGAGACCCTGGAGCTCGAGGAGAGCCGACATCAGGAGCTCACAGATTCTTCGGATCGAGCGCGTCCTGGAGCGCGTCGGCGAAGGTGTTGAAGGCCAGCACGAGGACGAACATGGCACAGGTGGCGGCGCCGATCTGCCAGAAGAAGCCGTTGATCAGCTCGGCGCGCGCCTGGTTGATCATCACGCCCCAGCTCGGCTCGCCCTGCACGCCCAGGCCCAGGTACGACAAGATCACCTCCGACTTGATCGCGCCGACGAAGAGCAGCGCGAAGTTCACCAGGACCAGGTGGAAGGTGTTGGGCACGACGTGCGAGAAGAGGATCCGGACGGGGCTGTAGCCGAGCGCGCGGGCGGCCTGCACGTACTCCGACTCGCGCAGCTTGAGCACCTCGCCGCGGACCACGCGGCAGGGACCCACCCAGAACGTGGCGCAGAAGGCGACGTAGACCCCGAACAGGCCGCGGCCGGCGACGTACGTCAGGCCCATCAGGAGCAGGATCGATGGGATCGACTGCACCGTGGAGTAGAACCAGACCACCAGGTCGTCGAGCCACCCCGAGAACCAGCCCGCCACCGCGCCGAGCAGCGTCCCTACCGCCACCGAGAAGCCGGCGCTGACCAGGCCGACCATGATCGCGATCTTCGCGCTGTAGAGCGTCCGCGCCAGGATGTCGCGTCCCTGACGGTCGGTCCCCAGCCAGTGGCCGGGTCCCGGTCCCAGGAACTTGGCGCCCACGCGCGCGTCGTAGTGCGCGCCGATCGCTCCGGAGGCCACCAGGAGCGCGACCACCGCGTACGCGACGATGACGACGAGGCAGACCATCGCCAGCCGATCGCGGAGCAGTCGGGCCAGGCTCCGGTTCACGAGAACCTCACGCGCGGATCGAACATCGCGTAGAAGACGTCGGTCAGCAGGTTGGACAGCAGGAACATGATCGAGATCATGACGGTGTACGCCTTGATCACCGGGAGGTCGGCCTGATCGATCGCCTCCAGCAGCGCGCCGCCGAGCCCGGGAATCCCGAAGAACGACTCGAGCAGCAACGAACCGGTGACCAGGAACGGAACCGACAGCATCACCTGGGTCACGATCGGGATCATCGAGCTCTTGAGCACGTGCACGAAGAGGACGCGCCGGTGCGTGACGCCCTTGGAGAGCGCTGTCGCCACGTAGTCACGGCTCGTCTCCTCGACCATGACCGAGCGATAGAAGCGGGCGTCGTAGCCCATGCTGACGACGACCATGATGATGATCGGCAGCGACAGCCACTGCCACCGTTCGAGCCATCCCTCCTGGTAGCCGTGAATGTTGAAGAGCGGCCACTCGAACGCGAGCAGGTACTGGCCGACCACGATGTAGACCAGGAAGCTCACGCTCATGCCGATCACGGCGAGCGTCATCAGCGCCCGATCGACGGCGCGCCCTCGGAAGTAAGCCGCCGCCAGCGAGAGAGACCGAGAGGAGCGTGGTCGCCACCAGGGCCGGCACGGTCAGGCTCAGCGAGGCCGGGGCGCGCCGGATGAGCAGCTGCCAGACCGGCTCCTTGGTGACGAAGGAGCGACCGAAGTCGAGCGTCACGATCTGGACCAGGTAGTCGAGGTAGCGGACCAAGAGCGGGCGATCGAAGCCGTAGGCGTGCTCGAGCTGAGCGATCTGGTCTGCGCTGGCGTGCTTGCCGAGGAACTGGATCGCCGGGTTGCCGCCGAAGACGTCGAAGAGCACGAACGTGATCAACGTGACGCCGAGGAGGATCGGGATGCCCTGGAGGAGCCTCTTCAGCAGATAGGCGCGCATTCGCTATCTCGGGTCGACGTCCACGTAGCGGATCCAGCCGTACCAGACCTCGTCCGGGAGGATGTGCTTCACGCGCCGGTTCCACAGGTAAAAGCGCTTGCGGGCGAACGTGCCGATCACCGGAGCATCCTCGATCACCAGGTCCCGCATGTGCTCGTAGATCGCGGTGCGCTCCGGCGACGGCGACATCAACCGCGACCTCTCGTACAGCCGGTCGTACTCCGGGTTCGAGTAGTTGAAGGCGTTGGAGCCCGGCGAGGCGTTGGGCCCGTAGAACAGAGCCAGGAAGTTCTCGGCGTCCGGATAGTCCGCGGTCCAGGAGAGGCCGAACATCTGGCACTGCTTCTTCTTGATCTTGGCGTCGAGCTCCGGAAACGAGTGGTAGTTGCCGACCAGCCGCACGCCGATCTTTGCGAGCTGGCGCGCGAGCATCTCGACCTGCTCGGTCGACGCGGTGGTCCGGTTCGTGTGGTACTCGATCGGCGGGAGCCCCTTCCCGCCGGGGTAGCCGGCCTCGGCCAGCAGCGCCCGCGCCCGCGGCAGATCGGGCCCGCGATACCGCGAGATCCTCGCCGAGGCGTGGCCGTCCAGGCCCGGAGGGATGGGTCCGTCGTACTGGACGATCGCGCTGTTGTAGAGGGCCTCACCGATCTCGTCGGTGTCGAGCGCCAGCGAGATCGCCTGGCGAACCTGCTTGCCGCGCCCGCCGCCTCCGGTGATCGGGTGCTCCATGTCGAAGCCCTTGTAGACCATGTCGATGATCTCGTACGTGAAGGCGCCGACGCCCTCCTTCACGAACGGGGCGCGCAAGTGCCACTCCTCGTCGAAGACGCTCGGCTGGTACTCGGCGGGGGTCTGGATGAAGTCGATGTCGCCGACGCGCCACTTGAGCCACATCGGCTGCTCCTGCTCGTACATCTGCATCACCACCGCGTCGAGGAACGGCACGCGCCGGCCCGCGGGCGCGGTGAGCTCTGGCGGGGTCCCCGGAGAAGCCTCCGAAGGATAGCGCTCCTCCCAGTACTTCTCGTTCCGCTCGAGGACGATCTTCTGCCCTGGGATCCAGCTCTTCAGGTGGAAGGGACCGGTGCCCACCGGGTGCTGCCCGAGATCACCGCCGTAGTAGGCGGCGCAGTCGCGCGGGACCACAGCGGTGTACTCCATCGCGAGGACGTAGAGGAGCTGGGGATAGGGGCCGGTCAGCCGGATCCGCAGCGTGTAACGATCGACGACCTCGAGACCCTCGATCGGCGCATCGTAGTCGAACGGCTTGTTCGCCTTGAAAGCGTCGAAGCCGGCGATGCGATCGTTGTAGACCCACCAGCCGCTGGGCGTGAGCGTGTCGTCGGCCATGCGCTTCATCGACTGCACGACGTCGTCGGCAATCAGCTCGCGTCCGACGCCGCCCGCAAAGCAGGGGTCGTCGTGAAAGCGCACGCCCTTCCTCAGATGGAGCGTGTAGGTCAGACGATCCTCGCTGACCTCGGGCATCGACTCGAGCAGCAGCGGCTTCAGCTTCAGCGGGCGCACCAGGTACTGGTACTCGAGGAGCGGCTGAAAGATCGCGCTCAAGACGAGCGCGTCGGACTGCGTGGCGGCCCGGACCGGCTCGAAGGAGGCGATCGATGCGCGCAGCCCCATGTGGAAGACGCGCTTGCCCTCCTCCCACGGATCGCGGCGCTTGCACGCGACGAAGGAAGCGAGCGCGACCGCGACGAGCGCTGTGCGAAGGCCGTGACTCACCGCCGATAAACGCGTTAGGTTGCGCCCGGAGCCGTGTCAATGGACGCACCGAAGCCCGAAGCTCGCCCCGCAGAGCTCGCCGGACGCTGGTATCCGGCCACCGCGACCGAGTGCGACCGCATGCTCGCCGGCGTGGCCCGGACCACCTCCCCGCTGCCTGACACCCGCATCGCCGCCGTCGTCCCGCACGCCGGCTGGCGCTACTCCGGCGCGATCGCCTACGGTGCGCTCCTGGATCTCTTCGACGGCACGGCCGACGCCGAGCTCGTCGTCGTCTTCGGCGGCCACCTGGGCCCGCGCGACGTCCCACGCATCCTGATCGAGGGCGGTTGGGACACCCCGTACGGCCCGATGCCGATCGCCCGCGGCCTCTCCGAGGACCTCAGCATGGCCGTCAACGCCGATCCGGAGACGCCGCTCGAATACTACGACGACAACGGGATCGAGGTACTGATGCCGATGGTCAAGAAGCTCTGGCCGGACGCCGAGGTCCTCACCGTCGGCGTCCCGCCCACGCCCGACGCGCAGACGATCGGCGCCGACGCGATCCACCTGGCCAAGGCCCGCGGCTTCTCGCGCATCGCCGTCGTCGGCTCGACGGACCTGACCCACTACGGGCCGAACTACGCCTATTCACCCAAGGGCAAGGGCCAGCGGGGCCTCGACTGGGTGAAGAACGAGAACGATCCGCAGGTGATCCAGAAGATCGTCGAGCTCGACGCCGCCAAGGTCCTCTGGGTGGCGCAGCGACAGCGCAACGCCTGTTGTCCCGGCGCCGCCGCCGCCGCCATCGTCGCGGCGCGGAAGCTGGGCGCGACCGTCGGAGTCCAGACGCGCTACGCCACCAGCTACGACGAAGGGCCCCAGGACGCGGAGCCCACCAGCTTCGTCGGCTACGCCGGCGTGGTCCTCGGGCGATGATTCGGCTCGCCGGGTCGATCCGTGTCATTCTCCGCCGGTGTCCGACCACAACGGCAAGCAGCGTGAGCAGATCACCGCCGCAAAGCTCGAGACCACTCCCCTAGCCCGCGACGAACGGCTCGAGCTCGAGATCGAGCGGGCGCTGGTCGACGACCGGGATGCGAACGATGCGTTCGTCGTGTACGCCGACTGGCTCCAGCAGCGACAGGATCCGCGCGGCGAGCTGATCGCCTGCCAGCTCCCGAGCGCCCAGACCAAGGCGAAGCGCCGGGCGGGCGTGCTCCTCAACGAGCACCGGCGATACTTCCTCGGCATCTTCGGTAGCTGGGACGACGAGCCTCCGCTCCAGGTCGAATGGCGGTGTGGCTTCCTCCGGAGCGCCCACTTGTACGTCGGCCGCCGGCTCGAGGACGACGGCTGGGATCAAGCGGTCCTCACCGAGGCGCTCCTGGCGCTCCCCTCGTCACGATTCCTCGAGGAGCTGGAGGTAGGCTGCGGCTCGATCCACGAGGAGATGATCGACGAGCGCGTGCAAGCGGCCCTCCGGGAGCACGGACCGCTCACGAACCTGCGACGGCTCAGGTTCGTGACCGACCAGGAGGAAGAGATGCTCTCGTGGACCGACGCGGGCGATCTCGGCCACCTCTCGAAGACCACGCCGAACCTGACCTCGCTCGGCGTCGAGGCCGGCAGCGTCCGCCTGGGGGAGCCCGATCTTCCTCGGTTGAAGGAGCTGGTGATCGAGACCTGCGGTCTCACCGACGAGAACGTGGAATCGATCGCCTCCGCACGCTGGCCCGAGCTGACGAAGTTGGTCCTGTGGTTCGGGTCCCAGAGCTACGGCGTCGACATCGATCTGGACGGCGTGCTCCTGATGCTCGATCGCTCACGCTTCCCCAAGCTGACCCACCTCGGGCTCTGCAACAACGAGATGACGGACGATCTCCTCGAGGCCCTCGCCGCGAATCCGCTCCTCGGACAGCTCGAGTCGCTGGATCTCTCGAAAGGCACCATGGCTGACGCGGGCGCACGACGGATGATCGAGCTCGCGCCGCGGCTGGCGCACCTGAAGAAGATCGACGTTTCGGCGAACTACATCGGAAAAGAAGGGGCTGCGCTCAAGAAAGCGCTCAAGCAGGTCGATCTGGGCAAGTTCCCGAACGAGCAGCGCGAAGCCGAGGAGTTCGACGACGAGATCCACCGCTACGCGGATGTCGGGGAGTGACCGGGCAGCGCCGCCTCGCGCATGCGGCCGATGGAACGCACGACGGTCGGGGTCGTCGCGCGCTTCTCGAGCGCGCCCGCCGCCGCCCGATCGATGAAGGCCCCCGCCTCCTCGCCCGGCATCGGGCGCGCGAACAGGTAACCCTGGACGAAGCGACACCCGCGCTCCCGGAGGAACGCCAGCTGCCCCTCGGTCTCCACACCCTCCGCGACCACCCGGATCCCGAGGCTCTGCGCCAAGCTGATGATGGCGGTGACGACGGTCGCGCTCGCACGGACGTCGGGGACGCCCGCGATGAAGCTTCGGTCGATCTTGATGCAGTCGAAGGGAAAGCGGACCAGATAGCTGAGCGAAGAGAAGCCGGTGCCGAAGTCGTCGAGCGACAGCGACACGCCGAGCTCCTTCAGTCGTTTGAAGTGCCGGTGGAACTCGGGCCGATCCTGGAGCAGCACCCGCTCCGTCACCTCGAGCTCGATCAGGTGCGGCGGAAGGCCGTGCTCGGCGAGCGTGTCCACCAGATGGTCCACGTAGGACTCGTTCGCGAGCTCGATCGGGGACACGTTGACGGCCATCCGCAGCTGGTCGTGCCCGGCGTCGAGCCAGGCCCGCGACTGGCGGCAGACGGCGTCCATCGTGCTCCTGCCGATCGACGTGATGAAGCCGGTCTCCTCGGCGATCGGGATGAACTTGTCGGGACCGATCGATCCACGTTCGGGATGGATCCACCGTAACAGCGCCTCCGACCCGATCACGCGGTGATCCACGATGTCCACCTGGGGCTGGAAGTACGGGATGAGCTCGTTGCTCCCGTGGGCGGCGCGCAGCTCGGTCTCGAGCCAGAGCCGCTCGATGGACTGGTCGTTCATCCGCGCCGAATAGAACTGGTGCGTGCCCTTGCCTCGGCTCTTGACGTCGTAGAGCGCGGCGTCGGCGTTCTTGAGCAGCGAGACCACGTCCTTTCCGTCGGTCGGATAGAGGGCGATGCCGATGCTGGCGCCGAGGTAGACGGTCTTGCCCGAGACGGAGATCGCATCGGAGCACCGCTCGATGATTCGGCGCGCCACCAGGGCCGCATCCTCGGGATGCCGGAGGTGCGGCAGCACCAGCGTGAACTCGTCGCCGCCAACGCGGGCGAGGGTCCCCTCCTCCGCCTCGTCGTCGCCCGATCGCCGGACCACGCAGTCGGTCGGACGGACCGCCATCACCAGGCGCTGCGCGATGATCGCGAGGACCTCGTCGCCCACCGGATGGCCCATCGTGTCGTTGATCTTCTTGAACCCGTCGAGATCGATGGAGAGGATCGCAAACGGGTCCTTTGCCGGCTGCGCGGACTGCAAGAGCCGCGCGATGTAGCGATTGAGAAAGCGGCGGTTCGGGAGCTCCGTGAGCGGATCGTGGTTGGCGAGGTGAGAGATCTCGTCCTTGGCCCGCTTGAGCGCCTGCGTCTCCCGCTCCAGCGCGTCGTTGCTCTTCTCCATCCTGGTGTGTGAGAGGGCCGCCTCGGACGCGTCGACGATCGTGATGCAGACGGCGTCGATCGTACCTTCGTCATCCCGCATCGGGATGAACATGCAGTCCTGGTACATCCTCTCCAGCTCGGTGGTGACGATGCGCATCGACTTGAGGGGAAAGAGGAACGGACGCTCGGTCCAGTTGGAGAATCCGAAGTTGCCGAGCCGGAGGATGTTCTGGAGCTTTTTCCTCATCCAGACCTGAGGGATCTCGGGGAAGACGTCGAAGAGGCTCCGGCCGACCGCCTCGCCGGCGCGGATCCCGCTGTGGACCTCCATGAACTCGTTCCAGACCCGGATCTCCTCGAGGCGGTCGACGACGACCACTCCGACCGAGACGGCGTCGAGGATGGTGGCTGCCAAATCCATGGTAGGTCCTCTCTCGAACCCCTCACGAAGCGAAGGCGGCCTTCATAAAGGCCTCGAGCGAGCGGAGCAGGCGCTCACGCTCGCGGGTCGGGAGCACGATCAACAGCGTCACCGAGAAGCTCCGGCCCTCGACGCTCATCCCGATGGTGATGACCACGTGCGAGCGCGCCTCCGGATGCTTGCACAGCGGTTCGAGCGCGGCGATGCCGCTGCCGAGCACCGACGGCCGGCCGAAACGAACCGCAGCGGAGAGCTGTGATCCGATCGACGCCAGCGCGGCTCCGATCAGGATGTTCGCCATCTCGAGCACGAGCTCGTGATCGCTCGACTCCTGCGCGATGGAGGAGAGCAGCGTGCGGAGCTCGCTCATCTGCTGGACGTCGAACACGGCGATCGCCTCACCGCGGAGGTCGCCCGTGAAGGCTTGCTGCACGACGAGCGCGGATTGCGCCGAGCGCGAACGCTCGAGGTGCGCGAGATACTCCGACATCGACTGCGACTCCGGGACGGAGATCTCGAGGAAGGTCCCGAGCACCTCGGCGAGCGCCGCGGAGGCCTGACCCATGCCGATGTTGACGATCTCGGCCAGCGCGTCGAGCTTCTCCTGGTCCATGACCTGAGTCGCGAACGGAGCCTCATGGTCGCTCGGCCCGAGCTCGCTCATGCGCTCGCTGACGAGAGTGAGGATCGTGTCCACCTTGGCCTTGTCGAGGGGCTTGCGGACCATCGCTCGCGCGCCGAGCGCCGTCACCCGCTCCCGGGCCTTGGGCTGGACGTCGGCGGAGACGACCACCACCACGCTGCTCGACTGCTCGGCCTTCATCGCCTCGAGGACCTGGTAGCCGGTCGTCCGGGGCATGTTGAGATCCAGGAGCACGAGGGCGGGCTGGTGCTCGCGCCAGCTGGCCAGCGCTTCGTCTCCATCCTTCGCCTCGATGCACTCGATCCCCCGATCCTCGAGCACCTGCCGGAGCGCGCGGCGAGCGAAGGCGGAATCATCGGCGACCAGGACCTTGGACGACATGCTCACCTGGATTCGTCCCGGCTGCGCCGCCCTTAAGGCCTACCGCCCGCGGGCGATTCCCCGGTGTGATGCAACGGTCCGACGTCTGGATAGTGGGCGGCCTGGCCGCTGTCCTGGTCTCCGTGGTGGGCGCGATGGCGTATCTCGGCGCCTATCAGAACGCCCCCGGAGCGAGCGGTGAGACGCCAGCGCTGTGGCCGTCGGAGAGCAGGATCCCGCGTGAGCCGAACAAGCCGATCCTGATCATGTTCGCCCATCCCATGTGCAGCTGCACGCGCGCCAGCCTCACGGAGCTTCGCGATCTCGTCTCCGAGCTCGGGGGTCGGTTCACCCGCTTCGTCTACTTCGCGCCACCCTGGGGCGACAGCGACCTCTGGAGCGACGCCCGCTCGATCGACGGCTTGCAGGTGGCGAAGGATACGGACGAGTACGAGGCGCACCTCTTCGGAGCGCGCACCTCCGGCTACGTCGTCGTGTACGACGAGGCCGGTCGGCTAAGGTACAGCGGCGGCATCACGCGCGCCCGAAGTCACGTCGGTGACAACACCGGTCTGAGAAACATCGCCGCGCTGCTGAGGAAACAGACCGACACGGCATTCAAGGGCCCCGTCTTCGGCTGCCCGCTCGAGGATCCCGAATGAACCAGAACCCCGACCTCGACGAGGTGCTCTTCCGAGAGCATCTCCATCAAGTCTATTGCCGTAGGGATCGAGCCTTTGCGTGGCTGATGGGCGCGCAATGGCTCTTCGCGATCTTCGTGGCGCTCGTCCTGTCGCCCTACGCGTGGGCCGGGAAGGTTCACACCACCCACCTCCACCTGTACTACGCGATCCTGGTCGGAGGCGCGCTGAGCCTTCCCACCATCCTGCTCGCGATCTATCGCCCGGGCTGGGTCGTGACGCGACACTGGGTGGCGATCACTCAGATGCTCTGGTCCGCTCTTCTGATCCACCTGACCGGCGGCCGCATCGAGACCCACTTTCACGTGTTCGGCTCGCTGGCATTCATCGCGTTCTATCGGGACTGGCGCGTACTCGTCACGGCGACGGTCGTCGTCGCAGCCGATCACCTGATCCGCGGCATCATCTGGCCGGAGTCCGTCTACGGTGTGACCAACCCGGAGTGGTGGCGCTTCCTCGAGCACGCGTTCTGGGTCGTGTTCGAGAACGTCGTCCTGGTGATGGGCATCGTCGAGAGCCACGGAGAGATGCGCGCCCTCGCCGCCCGCCAGACCGACCTCGAGGAGCGCGTCGCCAAGCGCACCACCGAGGTGGTGGCTGCCAAACGCGAGGTCTCCGACATCCTGGATCACATGGGCGACGCCATCTTCACCGTGGGAGAGGATGGCAAGATCAGCCGCGAGTTCTCTGCGCCCTGCCGCACGCTGTTCAGGACCGGCTTCATCGCCCATCGATCGGTGCTCCAGCTGCTCGATCTCGAGCGTCCTGGGGTCTCGGAGCCGCGGTCGCGTCTGGAGGGGTTCCTCTCCACGGTGATCGGCGCCGACGACCTGCAGTGGACCCTCTCGGAAGGCGACGCTCCGGCCGAGCTCGAGATCGACGGGCGCATCGTCGAGATCACGTACGCGCCGATCTATCGGGACAGCGTCGTGCACCGGGTGATGTTCGTCTGCCGCGACGTGACCCGCGTCCGCGAGCTGGCGGTCGAGGTCGAGAGGAAGGGGGAGCAAAACCGCTCGATGCTCGAGCGGATCGCGCAGATCGCCGCCATCGAACCCCGGATCCTGACCACGTTCCTCGACGAGAGCGTCGGGCTCCTCTCGACGGTCCGCGAGTCGGTCCACGAGCCCACCACCGAGGAGTCCCTCCAGCGCGCCCGCCGCGCGCTCCACACGCTGAAGGGGAACTCACGCGCCTACGGGATGGTGGCGCTGTCGCAGGCGGTCCACGATGCGGAGCGGGAGCTCAGGCCGGCGCAGCTGGCGGTGATCGAAGAGCTCTTCGGCGAGTTCGAGCGCCTGGGGCGCGAGGTGATCGCGCGCCGATCCTCGACCGGGATCCACGACGCCAGTCGCCTCGAGCCGATCATGGGCGCAGCGCAGCGCTTGGCCGCGCAGCTCGACACGGAGTTCGCCGGTGTGGGTGCTGATGAGCGCAGACGGCTCCGGGAGCTGCTCGACGCGCTCATCGAGCTGCCGCTCGTCCCGTTCTCTACCCTGCTCCCGCGACTCGAGGGTGTCGCCAAGGACGTGGCGGCCCAGGTCGGAAAGCCGGCCCCCGAGCTCCAGACCTCCCTCGACGGCTGGCTCGCCGAGGCGCCCGTCCTGGAGAAGCTGGGCGGCGTGCTCACGCAGCTGGTCCGCAACGCCGTCGACCACGGCCTCGAGCTCCCGGAGCAGCGAACCGACGCCTCCAAGCACAAGCGCGGCCGATTATCGCTGGCCGCGCGTGTCGCCGGCGATCAGCTCCACCTGGAGGTCGGCGACGACGGCCGTGGCCTCGATCCGGATCGGATCCGCCGCCTCGCCCTCAGCCGACGTCTGATCAGCGAGAATGACGCGGCGATGAACGATGATGACGCGGCGATCGCGCTCTTGTTCCAACCCGGGTTCAGCACCGCCACCCAGGTCACCGAGATCTCCGGGCGCGGCGTCGGTCTCGACGTGGTGCGGAGCTCGATCCGCGAGCTCGGAGGAGACGTCGCGGTGCGCTCCGACGCGGGTCGGGGCACCACCTTCATGCTGTCATTGCCACTGTCGTGCGCCCGGCTGGCTCGCAGCGTTGCGTGATGGCGGCGGCCGCGATCCAGGACCGCGGCCGCATCACCTAGAGACGCGGATCAGATGCCTCGCATCCAGTCGTCGACTTCCTTCTCCGCGCGGTCCTTCTCGTAGCCGTAACGCTCTCGGATACGACCGACGAGCTCCTCACGCCGCCCTTCCACCTTGGACAGATCGTCGTCGGTGAGCTTGCCCCACTTGGTGCGCGCCTTCCCCTTGACCTGCTCCCACTTACCCTTCATTTGATCCCAATTCATGATTGTCACTCCTTCCGTATCGCGCTCATCGTCAGGCTGATCTCGAGCGCCCGCGGTCACGGTGCAGGTTTCGGACCCGGCGTTTTTCGCGGTCGCGGCACGGTTCGACCCAGGCTCGAGTCTCAGAGGCGCACAGCACGCGCGCGCGCTCGAGCCTTCTTGCCTCGGGGCGGGGGCCCTACTTCGCGTGGAAGAATGCACCGAGCGGCGGCGCCATGTTCTCGGGGACGTCCTCCTTCCAGGCACCCCCGTCGATGCGCCGGCCGGTCGGCTTGCCGTCGGCGTCGAGCGCGAGCCAGGCTGGGATGGCGCGGACGTCCATGGCCTCCGCGTCGTCGCCGAAGTGATCGAAGTCGGCGACCACGATGTACGTACCCTCGAGCGCCTGCTGCATCCGCGGATCGTCGAGGTGGCTCTTGAAGGCGTTGCAGGGCCCGCACCAGGTCGCGGAGAACTCGAGGTACGGCGCCAGGCCGAGCGCGCTCGCCTTCTTCGACTCGGCGGCCAGCGCGGTGCTCAGGTCGCCGCTGTTGGGCACGTGGACGAGCATCGACCGGGGCTTCGCAGCCGGACAGCCGGCGATGAGGAGGCCGAAGAGCAGGAGTCGCTTCACGCTTGCATCATACGCTCGGGGCCACGTATTCGTCCTCACGGCGCTACCAGATCGGATACTTCGGCTTCGGCGGCGGCACGACCAGCGCCTCGCTCGGAGTGGCGGCGCGCACCGCGCTGGCGATCGTCGCCGGGCGAGACCGGTCTCAGGTCGAGAACCCGGCGAAGAACGATGAAGGCCTGATCGTCGGCCTCACCTATCCGGAGGCGCGAGCGTGGAGGCGCGCGGGAATGGATCGCGCCACCGCCGGAGCCATCGCGCTGGGCGAAGGAACATGAGCGCGCCCAGGAGCAGGAGCAGCCACGCGCCCGTTCCGCCGCGCACGCTCGAGCAGCCGTCGTAGCCGTCGTCGTGATCCACGACCAGAAAGTTGGGGCCGTCCGGCGGATAGCACTGCTGGTTGGGCGCACCGGTGGGATAGATCGAGCAGATGCCGTTGATGTCGTCGCTCTCCAGCGTGCGCTTCTTCGACTCGCACGGCGGCGCGCTCGCGAACATGGTCACGTCCTGGTAGCGAGGCGTGTTGGGGGGATGATCGAGGCCGATCACGTGGCCGACCTCGTGCGTGATCGTGTTGCGAAGATCCATCGTGCCGTCGTTGGGCACGCAGGTCTCGTCGACCCGGACGAAGTCGAAGAACTCGTCGTTGATCTCGATGTCTGCGTCGACCACCTCGCCGGTCCGCGTGTCGTACGCGCTGGTGGTCACCGCCAGCGCCGATTGCTCGTAGGGCCAGCCCGTCGACAGCGCGACCACCACGTTCTTGTTGTCGCCGCCTTGCTGGTAGCCGGCGCTCAGGTTGCGAAAGACGCCGGCCATCGGCAGCGTGAGATCGGAGCAGGGTACGTCCTCCCAGGCCTGGAAGGAGGCCCGCACGTCCTCCTCGACGGTGGCGCGATCCGCGTAGAGATCGAAGAGCGCCTCGTCCGCGTACCACTCGATCGTGCGGGTCTTCCAGATCAGCGAGGGGCCGAAGTCGGTGCCCACCCGGCTGCACTTGAACGCCAAGGCATCGCTCGGGCCCAGCGCGCTCAGAGCGAGGACGACGGTCAGCAGGACCCCCGATCTCGCCGTCCTCCACCTTCTCCGTGCCGCGAGCATGATGGCCACGAGGACGATCCCCAGCATGGCGCCGTTTCGGCTGCCTTGTCGATGGGTCGTACAGCCGCACCCGCCGCCGGGTGACCCCGGCCTCTCGCAGGGCGCCGGCGCGACCACGCTGTACAGCGCGCCGTACAGACCCGTGGCGGGATCGCGGACGATCAGATCGGCGCCGTCCCAACCCTCCTCCAGCGGCACCTCGCCACCAGCGGCGCGGCGAAGGGAGACCTCGAGCGTCGGCGGGGTCACGCCGCGGATCACGAGCGCCCCTCCCGGACACTCGCGGAGAAGCTCGAGCGGCACGGGCACCTCGCCCGTCGCCGTCCCCGCGTAGTGCACGGCCAGGCCCTCGCGGTCGTCGTCGCCCAGCGTACGGCGCTCCACACCGGGCGCCAGCGTTGGCGCCATGATCGCTCCCAGGATCCGGTCGCGCTCCGACTCGGGCAACGAGAAGCAGGACGGATGACGGGTCCCAGGATCGCCACAGGGATGTGCGAGTCCGAGCACGTGACCGAATTCGTGGGCCACCACGCTCTGGGCGTCGAAGCCGTCGGCGCCGGTGAAGGAGAAGGTCTGTCCGTTCAGGAAGACGTCCGCCTCGAGGATGCGTCCGGTGGCCACGTCGTAGGAGAGCTCGGTGTGGGCCACCGTCCGCCCGGCGTCTCCGAAGGCCGCGTTCCATTCGGAGACGATCGCGATCGTGTTCGAGCCGTCGGTCTCGGCGATCGCGCCGTGCGGCCCCGACCAGCCCGCCTCGACGCCCAGCCTCGACGCGATCACCCAGGTGTCGGCGGCGGCGCGGCACGCCGCAGCGAAGCGCTCGCCCTCGGGGTCGCCGAGCGTGAAGACAGCGCCGTACTCGAACGCGGATGGGGACCAACGGAGCTCCGCGCCCGTGGAGGTGTGGGTCAGCTCGAACGCGTACGCTTCGTTTGAAACGAAGAAGCCCGCAACCAGTCCGATCGCCGCGCGCGTCGCGTGTGCGATCACTGGCCGTTCGGCGTGCTGGCGGGCGGAGTCACGGGCGGGGTCGTGTCGACCTTCGGCTGCGCGGGCTCTTGCGGGACCGGCGTGGCCCCCCCGGCGCCTTGGACGCGGGCCCGGAGCGTCGACAGCGGGATGCGGGCGGCGTCGACGTTCGTGGGATCGATCTTCATCCCGCCGCCGTCGCCGGGCTTCGCGAAGGCGAGCCCCTCGACGCTCGGCACCGCGAACGCAGCGCCCTTCTCGGCGCGCTCGACGTGAAACTTGCCCTGGCTCATGCCGATGACCTGGAACTCGGTGGCGTCGACGGGATCGGGGCGAAGGAAGACCACGACCTCCTCGGCGAGCGTGAACTGCGGCGTCCCGCTGACCTTCATGCCGATAGTTCCGACCTCGCCGCCGAGCGTGCGGACCACGACGCTGTCCGGGATGGAGCCCTTGGTACGCACGCGCTCGAGGATCTGGATCTCGGTGTACGTATAGATCCGCCGATGTGTGTCGTCCCAGGCGGCCTGGCTGTTGACGACCCGACCCCGCGCCACGCACGTCGCCTCGGCTGCCATCTGCTCGATCGTCATCGGGACGACGATGGTGGCGTGGGCGTCGGCCGCGGCGAGGGCGACGAACGCAGCGACGGCGAGCGAAGGCGCGCGGAGAAGGGACATGGCGCCAGTCTAGAGTATGCTCCCGGCCGCGTGGAAGCCTCGGACCTCGAGCGCAGGCTGGCGGCGCGTTTCCCGGCTATGGCGGCCGTTCTGCGGGGGTTCGACCCTCGTGTGACCCTCATCATGACGCTGGCCGCGGTGCTGCTGCTCCTGTTCCGGAAGTTCGGCGGCTCCAGCACCTTCGAGCAGCATCTGCGGCCCGCCGCCTGGGCCACGGACCACTACCTGTCAGTCTACGGCGATCTGTACTGGTTCCTCGCGTGCTTCGTCCTCCTCGGCGTGGTCCCGCTCGTGCTCTCCACCGTCCCTCCGCTCCGCCCGCAGTCGCTTCGGGACGCCCTCGGGCTCGGCCTGGGCGACTGGCGCTTCGGCCTCAAGTGGACCGCGATCCTCTACGCGGTGATGCTCCCGATCCTCGCCGTCGCCAGCCTCACCTCGACGTTCTCGCAGTACTACCCGTTGAACGGGCTGCTCGGGAACGAGGCGGTCGCCTTCGTCTCGGGCGAGGACACGCACGCTGGCTTCCTCGCGATCTTCGCGACGTACGAGCTCCTCTACGGCATCTACTTCCTGGGCTGGGAGTTCTTCTTCCGCGGATGGCTCACCTTCAGCCTGTATCCTCGCTTCGGCGTCAACAGCGTCCTGATCGGCACCATCCCCTTCGCGCTGATGCACGTGGGCAAGCCGTTCCCGGAGGCGCTCGGGTCGGTCGTCGGGGGCCTGGCGCTCGGCCTGTTCGCGCTGCGGGCGCGCTCCTTCTGGTACTGCTTCCTCCTGCACGCGCTGATCGCGTGGACCATGGACGCGGCCGCGCTCGCCGTCCGGGCATCCGGACATTGACACCGGCCCGAGCCCGCCCTAACCGTGGGCGCATCATGCGCGCGCTCGCTCCCCTCCTGCTGCTCGCGATGCTCCTGGCCGTCGCTCCCGACGCCTTCGCCGAGCGCGTCTTCGGCGCCACCATCCCCGACGACGTCTCGAAGCTCGACGACACGCGCTACCGGAGCAAGAAGGACTGGGACAAGACGATGCGCTCGTTCCGCAACATGTACGACCGCACCAGCGGGGTCGTCTTCCAGCGCATCGCGACCACGCCCAAGGTCCGGAACGCCTACCACATCCAGAACACGCGCCCGGATCGGCACTGGGACGGGATCAACGTCTACGAGACGGCCGACGGAAAGGTCTTCATCACGGTGCTCCCGGCGGCCCCAAAGAAGTAGACAACGCTGAAGATCTCGTGGCAGATATACGCCTGCATCGCTGGGGTATCGTCTAATTGGCAGGACGGCAGACTCTGGTTCTGTTAGTCGGGGTTCGAGTCCCTGTACCCCAATGAGAGAGAAGCAAGGCCCCATCGTCTAGCGGTCTAGGACGGCGGCCTCTCACGCCGCAGACCGGAGTTCGAGTCTCCGTGGGGTCATCGCGGAGCAAAGGCCACATCCTTCGGGGTGTGGCCTTTTCTTTTGGCTGAAGCTACGGGGGGCCCATGAAGCTCCCGAAGCTGCCCATCAAGGTGAACTCGGCCGTCCTCCTGGTCGCGCTCTGTTTTCTGATCGTCGCCGGCGAGCTCCTCCTCGGAAACGGCGGCTTCGTGGAGATCGAGCCGGGCGAGGTCGCGGTCATCTACAACAACACGGGGCTGTCGATCTTCGGGCCGACACAGCGCACCGTGATCGAGCAGGGCGCCCTCACCTTCATCCCGGGCATCCACACCATCGGCGTCCTCGAGCGCAAGCCGCTGGTCTTCGTGATGGCGAGCGATCCCACCAACGTCCGGGCCGGGAGCTCGGAGAGCCTCGACTTCTCGGAGCCGCTGACCGTGCGCGCGAACGACGGCTCCAACTTCTTCTTCGACCGGCTCGAGATCCACTACCAGATCAGCCCGGCGGAGGCGGCCAAGGTGATCGAGACCTCGGGCCCGGGCGACGGCTATCGGGAGCAGCTGATCGCCACCCACGCCCGCGAGATCCTGCGCGACGAGTTCGGCCGCTACGACTTCCTCGAGATCGCGAACCCCGGCACGTACGGCGCCGCCACCACCGAGGCCAAGCGCCGCCTCAACGATCGGCTCGCCGAGTACGGCGTCACGGTCACTCAGATCGTCACGCCCAAGCCCAAGTTCGAGGCGCGCGTGGAGAAGGCCATCGAGGACCGCCAGAATGCGGAGCAAGAAGTGGAGGTCCAGGAGGAGAAGCGCCGCAAGCTGGAGCTGGAGAAGGGCCTCAAGGTGCAGAGCATCGAGCAGGGCAAGAATGCCGAGTACCAGGCCTTGATCGCCGAGCTGGAGGCCAAGAAGAAGGCCACCTCGAACCACCTGATCTCGGTCAAGCGCGAGGCGGACAAGTACGCGATCGAGCGGATCGCCGCCGGCGAGGCCTACCGGCAGGAGAAGATCACGCGCGCCAAGGCCAACGAGGTCGCCTACCGGAAGGAGGCCGAGGGCCTGGTCGCCAAGATCAGCGCAGTCGGCGCGGCCGGCCCCGACGTCCTCAACCGCATCATCGCCGAGAAGGTCTTCCCGCAGCTCGAGAACGTGAGCGCCACGCCGCTGATCAAGCCGAGCACACCGATCGACATCCGGCACATCCAGGCGGGAGACGACCAATGAAGCGGATCGTGTACATCCTCTGCCTGTTCTTCCTGGCGATCTGGCTCTTCCCCAAGTTCTTCCTGGTCCGCATCGAGCCCTGGGAGATCGGTGTCCGGCGCTCGCTGACCGGCGGGATCGCCGAGGAGGACTTCAGCCTCGGCTACAACTTCAGCATCCCGCTGCTCCACAGCTACTACCGGCTGCCGCGCAAGCTGCTGTATCTCGAGTACAACGAGGAGAGCACCAAGGCGGAGCAGAAGTCGCTCGAGATCCGCACCAGCGAGAACAACGTCATCTTCGTCGACGTCACGGTGCCGTACCGGATCAAGGAGGGCGAGGCCTGGAAGATCGTCCGCGAGGGCTTCCTCGACACCTATCGCTTGAAGGTCCAGTCGACGGTCACCGGCATCCTCCGGGAGAAGCTGGCCGAGATGAACAACGTCGACATCTACAACTCGGAGAAGCGCATCCACCTGGCCGACTCGATCCTCCCCGAGCTCAACTCCGTGCTGGCGCAGTACCATGTGGTGGCCGAGCGCGTGGTGCTGCGCGCGATCCGCTTCCGGCCCGAGTACGAGCAGAAGCTCCAGGACAAGCAGTACTACGTGGTGCAGGGCCGGCTCGACGAGGCGCTCCGCAAGGAGTCGGTGGCGGTCCAGAAGACCGAGACGTTCGAGAAGTCGATCGAGAAGGAGGTCGCGCTCAAGCGCGAGGAGTGGAACGAGAAGATCGAGCAGCTCAAGACCAAGTACGAGCTCGAGATCGCCGATATCGAGGCCGAGGCGGTCCAGTACGATCGGGGCAAGCGGTCGACGGCCGACGCCAGCTTCTCGGCCGCCGAGGCCGACGGCGATCTCGCCGAGGCGAAGGCGGAGGCGCTGGGCGAGCGGCTGAAGGCGACCGCGCTGGCCAGCCAGGCGGGTCAGACCTACTCGGCCATCACCGCCGCGCAGAACTTCAAGCTGGGCAAGATCCAGCTGAATTCGAACGACCCCACGTTCCTTCAGCGTTTCGGAAGCATGGCCGCTTGGCGTAAGTTCTTCACGGGTAAGTGATGCTGTTGATCCGGGTCATGGTCCTCGCCCTCTTCCTTGTCGGCGCGCTGTTCTCGTGGCGCTGGTGGAAGGCATCGCGCATGGTGGCTTCGGGCGGGCTGAGCACCATCGAGGTGTCCCGAATGATGAAGATCGCGGGCAAGTCGAAGCGGATGGAGGCCGCCCTGTTGATGCGGACCCGGATCCTGGGTGAAGCGGAGCGATCGAACATGCAGGCGCTCAGCGAGCGCGTCGATCCGGTGCTCCGCAAGCTGGCACGTCAGGTCGAGCTGCGGCAGGACATCGCCACCATCCTGTCCGAGCTCGACGAGGACAGCCTGGAGAGGCAGGTGCGAACGGCCGGCGCCGAGCTCACCGCCGCGCGCGACGAGGCAGACCGGATCATCGCCGAGACCAAGAAGCAGCAGCTGGAGACGCAGCTCGAGCACTTGCGCGCCCTTCGCGAGCGGCGGCGGGAGCTCGAAGAGGCCGGGGATCGCATCATCCGGGAGCTCCAGAACCTGCACCTGGCGCTGGTGAACGCGTCGGCCACGGAGGCCAAGGCGCAGCTCACCAGCGGCGACGTGCAGTCCAGCCTGGCGCAGCTCGAGGAGGCCTCTGAGGCGCTGAAGCATCGGGCGCAGGCCGAGGACGAGGTGAGCCAGCTCCTCGATCGGGCGCGGCGCGGTGCCGAAGGACAGAGCCGGTCGGCCACCCTCGAGAAGCTCAAAGATTGAGCGCGTGCAGGTCCGTGTAGATCGCCGTGCGCGTGTTGCCGAACCCGAACAGGATCCGGCGCCGCGCCGGGTCGTAGGCGGCCGCGCACCCGCTTCGCGGCGGGGGCTCGCCGGCAATGTCGACGCGTGTCCACGATTCGAACCCACGGTCGAGATCGAGCGCGTAAAGGCCGGGCGTCACCGTCATGAGGTCCGGCGTCCCGCCCCACACGAACATCCGATGGCCGATCGGATCGATCGCCGAGCAGGAGTTGCGCCGTCCGGGGATCGCGTCGCCCGCGCTCGGCAGCTTCACCCAGCGCAGCGGATCCCCGCCGAGCTCGAGCGCCCAGGCATCGTCGGCGGGATTGACCGGGTTGGCCGCCGTCGGGTCCTGGCCGCCGCTGAAGATGATCATCCGCTCGTTGGGTTCGTCATAGCCGGAGGCGAAGCCGTAGCGGCCCGAGGGCACGGCACCACCGTCCGCTTCGACCGCCGGTTCTTCCCAGCTGCCCGACGCGGGATCGAACACGTCCACCCGGCAGTGAAGCGCCGAGTTCGAGATCCCGCAGGCGTAGACGTAGCGACCGCTCTTCGAGTCGTAGAGAAAGGCGCCCGCTTCGGAGGCGGCCGGCGGCGCGTTGGTGCTCTCGACCGGCGTGAGCTCGACGATCTCGCCGCCGTAGTCGAGGCGAAGCATGGTGAACGTCGTGCCGCTCCCCGCCCAACCCGAGAGGCTGTCGACGAACAGCGCCGCCGGCTCGTTCGGGATCGCCGACACCGGACCGGACTCCAGGATCGGGGTATCGCTGTGCGGGCTCAGCAGGTCCCACTTCGAGGCCTCGGGTAGATACGCCCAGAGATCGTCGAGCGGACCGTTCGGCGAGACGCCGCCGTAGATGAGGAGCCGATCCGGATCGTCGATGTCGAACCACATGCTGGCGAACTGCCGCGGCTTGGGCGCCATCATCGTGCCCGAGTCCCAGCTGGCGACGCTCGACCAGGACAGCGGCGTCAGCGAGACCGGGATCGCGCTCTCCACCCGTTGCTCATCGCACACCGCCGTCACCGCCAGCGTGGGCTCGCCCGAGGCGGAGTACGGGACACGGACCGAGATCCGCGAAGGATTGGAGTCGTCGAGGCGCCACCCGTCGGGCACGCCCACCTCGATTCGCGCGCCCTCCGGCGGCGACAAGGTCAGCTCGAGGCGCCCGCCCGGGCTCGCCGTGAGGCTGTCGGGGAGCACGCCGGGCGCGCAGACCGGGGGCGCGGCGTCAGGCTGCTCCTGGACGCCGGCATCCTCACGCGGGCCGAGGGGATCGACGCCGGTCGCGCAGGCGAGGACGCCGGGAAAGAGCAGGATCGGAGCGATCGAGCGAGAGCGCATGGTGCGGGACTCTAGGTCGCGCCGGCGGGCGTCGCTCTGCGGTTCGTGCGGATCCCTCGGCGAATGATGCGGTCAGCGCGCGCGTCGAGGGCTCGGGCGACGAGCTCACGCGCTCTTCTGCTCCTCTTCGTACGTGAGCAGCGGCGGCTCCTGCTTCTCGATGACCTCCTTGGTGATCCGACACTCCTTCACGCCCGGCAGGAACGGGACCTCGTACATGATGTCGAGCATCTGGTTCTCGAGGATGGCGCGCATCCCGCGGGCACCGGACTCGCGGCGGATCGCCTCCTTGGCGATGGCGACCAGCGCGGGCTTGGTGAAGGAGAGCTTCACGTCCTCCAGGTTGAAGAGCTTCTGGTACTGCTTCACCAGCGCGTTCTTCGGCTTCGTGAGGATCGTGACCAGATCCTCCTCGGTCAGGTCCTGCAGCGTGGCGATGATCGGGAGGCGGCCCACGAACTCCGGGATCAGGCCGAACTTCACCAGATCGTCGGCTTCGACCTGCTCGAGGATCTCCCCAAGACGCCGCTCCTTCTTGTTCTCGATGGTGGCGCCGAAGCCGATGCCGCTCTTGCCCACGCGGCGCCCGATGATCTGATCGAGGCCGACGAAGGCCCCACCGACGATGAACAGGATGCTGTTGGTGTCGACCTGCACGTACTCCTGCTGCGAGTACTTCTTGGTACCGCGCGGCGCGACGCTGCACTTCGTACCCTCGAGGATCTTGAGGAGGCCTTGCTGCACCCCCTCCCCGGAGACGTCACGGGTGGCCGAGGGGTGGTCGCCCTTTCGGGCGATCTTGTCGATCTCGTCGATGTAGACGATGCCCTTCTGGGCGCGCTCGATGTCGTTGTCGGCCGCGGCCAGCAGGTTCTGGATGATGGACTCGACATCCTCGCCGACGTAGCCCGCCTCGGTCAGGGTGGTGGCGTCGGCGACCGTGAACGGGACCTTCAAGAACTTCGCCAGCGACTGGGCCAAGAGAGTCTTGCCCGTGCCGGTCGGTCCGATCAGCAGGATGTTGGACTTCTGGATCTCGATCCCGTCCGAGACCTCGCGGAGCCCGATCCGCTTGTAGTGGTTGTAGACGGCCACCGCGAGGACCTTCTTCGCGTTCTCCTGACCGATGACATACTCGTCGAGGTACGCCTTGATCTCGGTGGGGGGTGGAATGCGCTCCTTGGGACCGAGCGCGCTGTCCTTCAGCTTTTCCTCGGCGATGATGTCGTTGCAGAGGCGGATGCACTCGTCGCAGATATAGACGGTCGGGCCCGCGATGAGCTTCTTGACCTCGCGCTGGCTCTTGCCGCAGAAAGAGCAGGAAAGGTTGATGTTGCGACTGTCCCGGCGAGTGCTCACGCTTCATGCAGGGTAGCGCGCACCGTCGGGGCGCTCAATGTCGATCCGCCACGACAAATTGACGTCGTCCGAGCGGCGATCCCTCGCTTGACAGGCCCAAGCCCGGTTGATAGCAACGCGAAATCCCTGAGGTTTTCGGGAGGGTTCATGGGTCAAAACCAATCGAAGTCCGCCGCCTCCGACGCGCTCGCCGAGGATGAAGCACCGCAGCGCTCCACATCTTTCGCGCGCTTCCTGCTCGACATCGCGATCATCGGCGGCCTGCTCGGCGGCGGGGTCTTCTTCTACAACAAGCACATCACCACCAAGAATGCGGTGCAAAAGCTCTCGTCCGAAGGTCGAGACCTGATGAAGAAGGACGACCTCGTGAGCCTCAAGGCGGCCGAGGTGAAGTACAAGGAGATCCTGGAGCTCGATCCCGACAACGGGCGCGGCCTCTCGGGCCTCGGCGAGGTGTACTTCCACATGGCGATGCAGGGCGACGACACGCTCGGCAAGTCGAAGGAGTACATCCAGCGCGCCATCGAGGAGAACGCGGAGACCCCCTCCCGCTACGCCGTCCCTGCCTACCTCAAGATCGTCGAGGGCAACGCCGCCGCCGCCGAGGTCGAGGTCAAGCAGCTGCTCGACGACGGCATCGCCTCGCCGAAGCTCGCCCACGCGTACGGGTGGGCGCTGGCCGAGCAGGGCAAGTACATCGAGGCGAACCGGATCCTCCGCCAGGCGCAGGACACCGACTTCTCCGCGGTCGCGTTCCGCCTGACCCTGGCCGAAGTCGCGCACCGCCAGGGCCAGGAACGGGCGGCCGTGCGCCACCTGGACGGCGCCACCGCCAGCAACATGAATCCGAACCACTACCTGGCGCAGGCGTGGGAGGCGGCCCTCAGGCTCAAGAACTTCGGCAACCTCAGCGATCCGGGCAAGACGATCGAGGAGCTGAAAGCCGCCGAGAGCGAGGGGAAGCTCAGCAAGAAGGCTGTCGGCTACCTGCGCTGGGCCGAAGGCGAGCTCGCCCTGGCGCTGCTCAACATCGACGGCGCGCTGGTCAAGGCCGACGAGGCCCTCAAGATCGATCCCAAGTTCCCGCCCTTCGTCGAGTTCAAGGCCCGCGCCCTGACCTTGGGCCGGAAGAAGACCCAGAAGCACGAAGGCATGGCGCTCTACGAGCAGGTGATCGGGATGAAGCCCGAATACCAGGGCTTCAAGTGGGCCCTCGCCGAGCTGAAGAGCAAGAACAAGGACGACGGCGCGCTCGCGCTCATCGACGGCCTCGAGAAGAGCTACCAGGGCACCAAGGGGCCCGAGTTCGAGATTTTTCGGGGCGAGCACTACCTGCGGAAGGGCGAGCTCGAGAAGGCCAAGGAGCACTTCACCAAGGCCGCCGATCTCGGCGACACCGCGCAGATCCTCTTCGGTCTGGCGAAGGTCACGTTCGAGGAGGAGAAGGCCAAGGGCAACAAGGCCGACCTCGATCGCGTGGGCGAGGCCTTCCAGCAGGTGGCGGAGAAGCAGAACACGTATCCCGAGCTTCACGAGTACCTGGGCGAGATCAGCCTGTGGAACTTCGTCGTGGACGCCGCGGCCGCCTCCTATGCCACGGCCGAGCAGCAGTACAAGGCACAGAAGCGGCCGATCCCCGAGGTCTTCCAGTTCTACGACCGCGTCGTGAAGTCGTTCAATCACGTCAAGGAGAGGAAGATCCGAGGCGCGTGCGCGGCCAAGGCGAAGGAGTGGAAGACCAAGCAGCAGGACTACATCAGCTCGCTCCTGAGCCAGGAGCAGTGAGAGCTCTCCTGCCCTTCGCGCTCCTGGCGGTCGCCGTGGGCGGCTGCAAGAAGAAGAGCGACCGCGACCTCATCGACGCGATCCTCGATCAGACCATTCAGGCCGCCAACGACCGGCACGCCGGCGAGGTGGTGGCGCACGCAGCGGACGACTTCAAGGGTCCGATGGGCGCCGACCTCCACGAGTGCCGCCGGATCCTGACCGGCTACTTCCTCCAGCACGGTTGGGTTCGCGTGTTCGAGCAGAGCCGCACGATTGACGTGAAGGACACCTCGGCGACCGTCGCGCTCGAGGTCGTGGTCGCGGTGGGCCGCAAGGTCGAGAAGCTCGAAGATCTGCTCCCCACCGACGGCTCACACCTGCGGTTCGACGTCGCGATGGAGAAGCGCGACGGCGAGTGGAGATTCGCGACCGCCAGCTACACCCGGGTGCACTGAGCTCACGAACCCTGCTGCCGCGCCTCGCGCTCCTTCATGATGCGGATGACCTCGGCCGCGGTCTCTTCGACCGCGCGGCCCGAGGTATCGACGACCGGCCAGGTGGGATGGCGGGCGTAGAACTCGCGGCACCACCGGAGCTCCCGGGCGATGTTCTCGCGGGCTGCGTACTCGGCGTCGGGTGGAAGGCCGAGCTGCCGCAAGCGCTGGTGACGGACACGGACCAGCGAGTTGAGGTCGATGATGAGGGCGTAGATCTTCTCCTGGTCGATCTCGAACAGCTCCTTGGGCGCCGGGATCTCGGGGACCAGTGGGACGTTCGCTACCCGGTAGCCCTTGTGGGCGAGGTACATCGACAGCGGCGTCTTCGAGGTCCGCGAGAGGCCGATCAGGATCATGTCGGCCCGGTGGAGGTTCTGAGGTGACTGACCGTCGTCGCTCTTCACCGCGAACTCGACCGCCTCGATCCGCCGGAAGTACTCGGCGTCGAGCTGGTGCTGGATGCCCGGCGTCAACAGCGGCTGCGCGGCCAGGAACGTGGTCAGCTTCAGGACCAGGCCGCCGATCAGGTCGGCGCACTCGATGTTGAGCTCGCGGGCGGTGTTCTGGATCAGGTCGCGATGCTCCGGATCGATCACCGTGTAGACGACGAAGGCGTGCTCTCGGTGGGCTCGCTCCATCAGCTCCCGGATCTCGAACTTGGAGCGGACGCGGGTGAAGGTTTGGCTCTCGACGTCGATCCCGCGGAACTGCGTCAACGCGGCCGTCGCCACCTTCTCCGCCGTCTCCCCGGTACCGTCCGCAAGGATGAACACTTTGTGTGTTCGGTCCCCCTCCACGATGTGCGTTCCCTCGCTCGGGCGGGGGTGCGGAGTCAAATGGCAAAGCCCATGGTAGAGTCCCGCCGACCTCATGCCCCGACTCGTGAAACGCCTCCCGCTCGCCCTCCTCGTCGCCGCCTTCGTACTGATGGCGCGCCCCGAGCCCGCCCACGCCCTCTCCGGACTGTATCTGTCGCTCGGCCTCGGATACGGCACGTTTACGGGCGACCAGTTCGTGGTGCACGAGACCGAAGGGTCCGGCGACATGCCCGACTACGATCCCGATCGCTGCTGCCCCGGCCCGGGCCTGGCCGCGCAGTTCCGCCTCGGGTTCTCGATCTTCGGCTTTGCCGCGCCCGAGTTCGGGATCCTCGGAGACGGCTGGGGCGTGGGCTCCAACGGAACCGGCGGATCCGGCTTTGTGGGCGGCGGCATCCGGCTGTTCCCGATCCACTTTCTGAGCCTGTTCGGGCTCGACGACTCGGGCTTCCCGATCGACGGCGGCATCGGCGTCCTGTTCGGCTACGCGATCGCAGGCAAGGACTTCGCGTACACCGGCACGTTCTGGGACGTCGACTTCCACGTCGACTTCAAGCTGGCCTCGTTCTTCTCGATCGGCGTGAAGCTCGACATCGTGCTCCCGAAGTACGGCGCGTTCGTCTACACCGACTACAAGAACAACCGCGGCCGCTGCTCCGACAACGGCACGCAGGACATTCCGGGAGGCGTGCTCGACAAGGGCGACGCCAACTGCACCGGCGACGGTCCCAAGACCACGCTCCTGTCGCCGCAGATCTACCTCACGTTCCACTTCGACCCCCTGAGCACCGACTGAATGGACGACGCCCGATCGTTGATGGGCGCACACCCGGACCCGCCCGTCCGATCGCTCCCGGCTCGCGTGGTCCGGCGCATCGGTCGCGAGATCGTCTGGTTCTTCGTCGTCCTCATGGAGGCCGGCCACCGCTTCGGCCGAGTGCTGCTCGGGACCGAGTATCGGGTCACCGGCGCCTGCCAGAAGCGCGGCGCCTGCTGCCACCACATCCTGCTCGAGTGGTCCGGCTGGCTCGATCGCTTCCCGCTCCTGGGACGGATCGTGCTCTGGAAGCTCACCCGCTTCTACGACTTCTACGACCGCGGCTACTCGTGGGAGGTGCAGGACGGTCTGCTGGCCCGCGTGCTCGGCTGCCATGCGCTGCTCCCCGACGGGCGCTGCGGCGTGTATCGCCTGCGCCCGATGGTCTGCCGCACCTATCCGGAGGTACCGCTCATGGGCCGGCCGATGGTCCTCAAGGGCTGCGGCTACACGTTCGAGCGCCGCGACGGCAAGGCGGAGGATCCAGAGTTGGTGCAGATCGGGAAGCCGACCCGGCTCACCCGTTCTTCTTGAGCAGCTCGAGGAGCGGATCGCCGCCCTTCTTCGCCGGTGGAGGCGGCGGCGGTGTCGACGGACCCTTGCTGTGGTCCGGCGCCCGCTCGCCCGGGAGATGGATCGTGTTCTTGTCGGCGAAGCCGTCGCGCCAGGCGTCGCCGTCGAGGCCCGGGCGCATCGCGGTGATCTTCTGGTGGATCTCCAGGACGACCGGCCCGTCACGAACGTTGCTCACGCGGCTCACCATCTTCGACGGTCGCTCCACGTAGAACTCCGAGACCACCGAGTCCGTGTCGGAGACCAGCGGCGACATCCGGATGACGGCCCCGTCGATCTCGTAGGCGCCGAACATCACCTGACCCTCGAGCGCAGCGCAGGTGGTCATGAATCGGAAGCGCTTGTTCGGCGAGAGCTCCCAGACGGAGTACGAGAAGCGGCACGTCTCCAGCGCAGCCAGCGCGGCGATGCTATTGCCGCCCTCCAGCGCGTCGACCTGCGGGATGCCTTCGGCGGCGATGGTGAGGCCCTCGTCCGAGAGGTGCCGGAAGGCCGGGATGTTCGGGGTCTCGTCGATCGCGGTGGAGATGACGCCGGGCGGCGGCGGCGGCGGCACCACGGCCTGCTGATCCGGATCCGCCGGCGGCGGCGGCGCAACGGCCGGCGGGTCGTCCTCGACCAGGAGGTTCACCACCGCGAAGGCGCCGCCCCCCAGCCCGAGGAACAGCAGCACCACCAGCTGGAGCGCGCGCCGTTCGGCCCTCCGATCGCGCTCTCGACGCGTGCGGCGCCGGGAGGACTCGGCGAGCTCCGTCGAGGTCCGGGGGGGCGGATCGGGCTCGTCGTGGATCGTGAGCAAAACGCCGGCCTCGCGCTCGCGGCGCGCGCGGACTCTCAGCGTGTGCTCGTCGGGCGGCACCGACTCTCCCGCGACGACCGGCTGGGCCGGGTCGGTGGGATCGTGGTCCCCGCCGCTCACGCCTCCGATGCTACCAGACTCTGCTCGCCGCTGGACTTCTTCTTCTTCGAGAGCCGGAGGTACAACAGGAGGCCGATCACGAACAGCGGTACCGAGAGGACCTGGGACGTGGAGAACGGCCCGAAGGTTCCGCGCTCCGGATCACCGCGGAAGATCTCGGTGATCCCGCGGAGCACGGGATAGCTCATCAAGAGGATCGCGATGTTCTCGCCGTCGAAGCGGCGCCGCCCGAAGCGCCACATGAGGAGGGCGCCCAGCACCACCGCGATGGTCGCGTCGTAGAGCTGCGTCGGGTGCCGCGCCCCGGAGAGGCCGGGGAAGTGGACGCCCCAGGGCAGGCTGGTCTCGACGCCGTAGCAGCACCCGGCCATGAAGCAGCCGACCCGGCCGACGGCCGCGCCCACCATGATCGCAGGGGCGAAGGCGTCGGCGTAGAGCCACGCGTTCAGGTGGGGCCGGCGACGAAAGTAGTACACGGCGATCAAGAGCGCGCCGATCATCCCGCCGTACCAGACGTAGCCCGGCTCGCCGAGACGCGCCCAGTGCAGCGGGTCGGCCTTGAGCAGCTCCCACAGCGAGTTGATCGCGTGGCCCTGCTCGTCCTTGTGACCGGGCGCCTCGAAGAGCACGTGCCCGATCTTCGAGCCGAGGATGGAGCTGATCACCATGACGATGAACAGGTCCCAGACCTGAGGGCGATTGAGCGAGCTTCGATCCTCCTCGGGCGCCTTCTTCGGCGCCAGCTTGAAGAGCACGCCCAGCGCGAACAGATAGCCGAGCACCATCATCACGGCGTAGCTCGGGACGCCGTAGTCGAAGATGCGGACGAGGATCGGCTTCACCGGGGAGAAAGCATGTCCGCCGAGGCCTCGTTCTGCAAGCCGGATGCGCCGCCCGGCACCCGATCCGCCGCGATCACCCGGCCTTCGAGGAACCGGAGCTCATCCTCGACCCGGGCCTGCCCGATCAGGTCGTCGAGGACGGCGCTGATGGAGAAGTTGCGGATCGTCTCGTTGACCGTCTTGATCACGTAGCCGCCCGCGGTCGGGATCAGCGCCCAGCGCGCCACCACCAGGACCCCGTCGAGCAGCTTCAGCCAGAACGTCTCCTGGTTGAGGCTCATGTGCACCCAGAGCCGCTCCCAGTCGAAGTTGACGGTGAGGAGATTGTTCGAGATCGAGACCTTGCCGCTCTGAGGACGGACGCCCACGTACTGGGCCATCTCGAGCGCATCGAGGGCGCGGCTGTCAGAGAGGCGGAGGGCGGCGAAGACTCTGCGCACCAGCGGCAGGCTCAGCTTCGTGACGTCGACCCGCGCGTTCACCGCTCGCTGCTTGAGCGCAAACTCGAGATCCATCTGGCCCGAGATCCGGAAGTCCTCCTTCTCCTTCGGATCGCTGACAGGCTCGATCCCGTTGGCCATCGCGTACGGGATGTCCATGTTGAGATCCGTGATCGTGCCGCGCAGCCGCATCCGCACGTTCTGATCGGAGGTGAACTGCACCGCCAAATCGCCGAGCAGATCGCCCTCCCAGAGGCGGCAGGCCAGGCGATCGACGCGGAGCACGCCCGACGACCACAAGCCCTCCAGCGTCACGTCCTCGAGCGCGTGCTGCTTGTACACGACGCCCTCGATGGTCAGGCGCGCGCCGCTCTCGGCATAGAAGGGACGGAGCGACTGATAGTCGGCGCTGCGCGGCGCCTCCACCAGGATGTCCTCGGTCTGGAGCAGCGCCTTGCCGTTGCCGAGGTCCGCGAGCAGCTCGAGCGCGCGCGCCTCGAAGTCGTCGCCGAGCGCGCCGACCGACCGCGCCACGGTGTCGTCGAGCGCCGGCGCGGGGAGCAGCAGGCGCTGCGTGAGCGGGATGCGGCCCGACGCGTTGAGGACGGTGAGCACCTTCGGCACCTCCCAGGAGAACCGATCGGTCTCGAGCCGACCTTCGACGTCGACGATCCGGTCTGACTTGCTTCGGACCTCCAGCGCCAGCGCGGCCTTCCCGCTGCCCCCCGACAGCTGGGGCAACAGGTGGCGCAGGCAATCGAGGTCGAGGTGCGCGCTCAGGGAGAGGTCCGGCCGCAGCACGCCGAACGAGCGGCGGCGCAGTCGACCGCTCACGAGCAGCTCGACCCCGTTGCCCGGCGCATGGACCGCGAACCGGGAGACGTCGAGGTCGCCGTGCAGCGGATAGGTCAGGTCGAGGTCGATGGCCGCGCCCTCGACCGCGCCCTCGCCGCCGTAGGCCGACCTCACCGAAGCCGCCCGGATGTGCGAGGCCACCGACCACACGTCCTCCTGGAGCCGGACATGATTGCGGACCGTGAGCTTCTCGACGCGGCTCTGGAGCGGTGCGCGGCCCTCCTCGATCTCGGCCGCATCGAGCTCGGTCTGGGTCTCGACCTTGCCGTCGCCGACGTCGGCGACGATCGTGCCGCTCAGCCCGGACAGCCGGATCGATCGCCGCCGGCTCGAAGCGCCGACCCCATCCAGCACGACGCGGACTCGCCCGGTGATCGGCTGGCGGACCAGCGAGGTCTCCTCGAACCGCTGGGGGACCACGCCCTTGGCGATCACCGAGAGCTGGACCTTCCCGTCGGCCCGCAGGTCGGGGATCTCGGCGATCAGGCCGCGCGGGAGCTTCTTCGCCAGGGCGTCCAGGTGGACCGGCCCGACGCTGAGCTCGCCGTCGACGTACGGCGCAGCGCCGTAGAGGCGCGACGCCCTCCCCTTCATGCCGACGGTCAAGACGTCCTCGATCGCGAGCGAGAGCTTGTCGACGTTCACGGTGGCCGTGATCGGATCGGCGCTCAGGGACGTCTCGAACGCGATCGGCGTGGCGACGTCTCCCAGCTTGCGATCGCTCAGCGCCACCGAGGGCGCGGTCACCGAGAGCCGCAGGGCCACCCGCTTCGGCATCATCGGCGGCACCGCGCCGGGAAAGCGCGGGACCTCGCGGGCGCGCACGTCTTCGGCCGCCAGCGTCAAGCGGACCGCGGCGTCCTCGACCCGGGCCGGTGCTGCGATCGCACGCTTCACCTTCAGCAAGACCCGCGCGTCGGCGTCGAAGTGTCCGTCGCGCGGATCGCCGAGCCGGGCGTCGACATCGACCGAGGCCCGCTCGATCGATCGGCTCCCGAGCCTCGCGCGTCCCACGGAGAGGGCGAGGCCGGCCTGGATCGGGGTCGTCGCCGGCGCGATCAGGCGATCGAGCGCGGCGTCGAGCGCCACCTTCACACCGCCCAGATCGAGCGTGGAGGTGGCCGTGCCCGCGATCCGCGCCGACCCCACCGAAGCGCCGACGCGCACGCGGATGGGTGCGCCGGCACGCGCGTCGTCCAGCGGATCGACGCCGCTGAGTCCGACGTCGATCGAGGCCGAGGGCACGCGCGCCGGCGGGAGCGCAGCGCCGGTGATCGCCACCGCCGCGTGCATCTCGGTCGGACCCGTCGAGGGGTACCGCAGGGCCTCGGCGGACGCCGACAGATCGATCACGGCGCGCTCGATCCGGTTGCGCGCCTGTCGGACCCCGGCGAGCTCGAGACGCCCCTCGAGCGCGTAGTCGCCCTGCTCGCGCCGCTTCGCGGAGAGCGCTCCGCCCAGGTCGCCGAGGGCCAACTTCGCCGAGGGGAGCTCGCACCGGACCCCGTCGAAGGAGAGGCCCACGCTCAGCTCCGCGGGCGTTCCGGCGACCACCTGGCCCGGCGTGCCGGCCACCTCGAAGCGCGCCACCGTGACGGTGCCGCCCATCCTCAGCTCCGGGAGGACGAGCCGAGCCCAGGGCTCGAGGCGGTCGAGCGGCGCCGAGGCCTGGTCGATCTTCACGCGGACGGTCCCGGCGCTCCGGTTCGCCACCAGGCCCACGGCGGGTCCGAGCGCGGCGGCCAGCTCGGCGCCGAACAGGGCCGAGAGGCCGTCGAGGTTCGCGCTGGCCGAGAGGAGCGTCTGGTCGTCCAGCTTCACGACGGCCTGCCCGACCTTCGCCTGATCCCGCCCGGGCCGAAGCGACAGATCGAGCGCGAGCGACAGCGTCGCCGGATCCAGCGCGGTCCCCTCCCACGAAGCGGTGACGAGGTTCTCGGCTTCGAGGTGCACGTCGCCCTCCTCGAGCGCGAGGCCGTGCGCGGTCGAGCCGGCGGCGCGCACCTGGAGCAGGAGCCGGGCGCGGGCACCGACCGTGTTCTCCGCGAGCGTGGCCGTGACGTTGTCGGCGCCGTCGGGGACGAGGGAGAGATCGAGCGCCGCCTCGAGGCGCGAGCGTCCCAGGTGTCCGTGAAGCGCGAGCTTGGCCCCGGCGAGCGTCGCGTTCGGGCCCTCACCGGCGATCCGCACCGTCACCGGTCCGATCTCGAGCGCCTCGAGATCCACGTCGATCGGCGTGAGCGGTCCTGACTCCGCGTCGAGCGCGCGGGACTCCGGCTCACCCGAGCCGAGGCGCGCCAGGATCACGTCGAGGTTTCGCACTCCGTCGTGCGTCTCGAGCGTGATCACCGGCGCGACCACGCGGATCGACTCGACGACGACGCGACGCCCGAAGATCCCGCCGAGACGATAGTCCACACCTGCGTGCTCGATCGTCAGCACGTCCTCGCTGAAGCCCGGAGGCGGACCGATCACCACCCGATCGATCGACACGCCGCTGAAGGGCCGATACTCGACGTGGCCGATCTGCACGGGTACGCCCAGAAGCTCCGTGAGAGCGCTCACCGCCTCGCTCCGGATGCGCTCCCCGGTCACGATGTATGGCGACAAGGCGACGAGCAGGACGGCCGCCACCAGGAGCAGGGGAAAGATCGCCAGCGCCCACCACCCCCGGCGGCGTTTCCTCGGCTCGCCTGTCCCCGTCATCGCCCGGCCTGGATATTACACTCGCCCCATGTCAGGAGATGAACCCGTGCGGCTGCAAACTCACGTTCTTCCCACCCTGGCTCTCACGCTCGCGACCGCGGCCTGCAGCGGCGTCCTCGACGACAACGGCGACGGAGGCGACAAGGGGATGTGCCCCTCGGCACTCCCGGCCGCCGACATCGTCTGCACCGACTCGAGCTGCAACGTCACCACCGGGACCAAGACCTTCGCGCAAGCGGAGTTGACAGGCTCCCAGAGCCCCAGCTGGTTGGCGGTGACCTGGGTCAGCTCCGAGATCAACACGAACGACAACATCAACGTCGACTACCAGAAGGCCACCGCCGGCGCCCTGACCGCCCGCCGCGCCGCCGTCCGGGAGCGCGCCCGCGATCGCCACACACCGGCCGAGCTGGCCGCCCTCTACGCGCCGCGCCTCGACGGCCGCGTCCAGGCCGAGTCCGCGCTCCGGGCCGAGTGGCCGAAGCGCCTCGATCCGAACCACCCGGTCGCCACGGGCATCCGCGGCCGCACCGCCGAGCTCCTGCCCGACGGCGTCCACCGCCAGGGCAACGCCTGCAGCCGCAGCAACCCCGTGTGCGGCGAGACCGCCGTCTGCCTGATCACGAACGGCGCCGGCGACGGCACCTGCGAGAGCGCGATGACGATCAAGCTGCGCGCCGGCGGTCAGAACGCCGACATCGCTGCGAGCGTGAAGAAGGTCGGCACCTACGCCGCGATCCTGGTCGACGACGCCGACACGGTCCCGGACAGCGCCGTCGACGAGCTGCTCCAGCGCTTCGACACGCACATCGCGCCCACCGACCACATGTTCTTCGGCGAGCCGAAGACCGCGGAGGGCCAGGACTTCGACGGCAACGGGGTCGTGCTGGTGATGCTGACCTCGAAGGTCGGCGACATCTCGTCCGACCTGGTCGGCTTCTTCTACGCGCCCGACATGGAGGATCCGGCCCAGAACCCGGACAGCAACGGCGCCGACATGCTGTACATGCGGCCGCCGGACGGCGCGATCTCGGTCGACGCCGTCAGCAGCACGCTCGGCCACGAGTACCAGCACCTGATCAACTTCCTCGCCAAGACCAGCCGCGGCTCCTCGCCCGAGGAGACGTGGCTCGACGAGGGCCTGGCGACCTTCGCCGAAGACGTCCTCGGCTATGGCGCCGACGACTACACCAACATCGCCCGTTACCTCGACGCCGTCAGCGAGACCTCGCTGACCGGCTTCGGTCTCACCCACTCGAGTGAAGGCGACGCCGACAGCATCGAGCGCCGCGGGATGGCCTCGCTGTTCGTGCGCACGATCTTCGAGCGAAACGGCGGCGCCGACCTGGGCCTGGGCGCCGGCGAGCTCACCGACCACGGCGGCGTGGCCCAGGTGAAGAAGCTGGTCCAGACCCCGAGCACGGGCGTCGACGTGATCTCGCGGGCCAACACCGGCAAGAGCCTCCACGAGTGGCTGGGCATCCTGCTGACCACGGTGGCGCTCGACGGCACCCGCTACCCGATGGTGAGCTGCAACCCCGCCGTCCAGTTTGCCGAGCCGAAGACCAGCGCCTACACGGGATTCCAAATCGGGATCGATCTTCGGTCGAGCTTCACCGACTTCTCGGGCGCCACCATCATGCTGCACGGACCGGCCACCGCCACGTTCGAGATGGAGTCCGTCCCCGTCCCCTCGAATGGCGGTGAGGTCCGCACCGTCCAAGCCGGGACCGGCACGGTCGACATCGGCGTCGGCGGCCCGGCGGAGGATTACCAGCTGGGACTGTCGGCGTTCCCGACCGCGCTGTGAGGAGGAATGATGTCGCTCGCCCCGCTCGCGCTCATGCTGGCGCTCGCCGCGCACAACCCCGGTCCCCGGCCGCAGCCGATCGAGCTCACCGGTGAGGTCAAGGAGGTCTCGGGCGGCGCCGGGACCTCGCGCGCGCTTTTGATCACCGAGGACGGCAGCGAGTACCAGCTGCACGGCGCCGCCGATCCGTCGGAGCGAGAGCTGGTCCGCCTCTCCGGGGCCAAGGTCCACGTCTTCGGGATGATCAACGACCCGCGGATCCCGCTGGGCAAGCACGTGATGGTCGGGCGCTACGAGATCACGGACGTGGGCGGCGTCGTTCCCCGGATCGGCCACCTGGCAAAGCTCGAGATCGATCGCTCGACACGGTTGTTGTTCGTCGACGAGGCGGGCAACGCCGAGCTCCTCCCGGAGGGATGGGCGAAGAAGATGATGTCGCACGTGGGTGCGAAGATCTGGATGGTGGGATCGCGCGCTGGAAAGCACTTCCAGCCCCAGCGCTTCGCGATCCTCAAGGACCTCGAAGAGGGAGAGAAGCAATGAAGAAGGTGGTGCTCGGTCTGGTCGGTCTGATCTTCGCGGCCGCGCCGGCGTTCGCGCAGTCGCTGGTCGAGATGGAGGGCGGCAAGGCCAAGCCCGGCCTGGTCACGGCCTGGAGCGGCTCGGGCAAGAAGGTCGAGCTGACCGTGAAGGCGGGGACCGACGCCAAGCAGGTGGCGGAGTCGATCCAGTCCAACGTCGAGGGCGTGAAGAGCGCCAAGGTGGTCGGCGGCAAGGTCCAGGTGGTCGGCCTCGATCAGGACGCGCTGCTCAAGGCCCTTGCGCTGGTCACGCTCGGCGACGACGACGTGGGCGCCCTCGCCATGGCCGGCCGCGACGAGGACGACGGCGGCTCCGGCTCGTCGCTCCGCGCCAAGAAGACGGCGCATGTGAACGAGATGTTCAAGGACCGCGCGACCGTCGCCAAGGGCACGGTGGTCTCGGTCGGCGGGGACAAGTTCCCGAGCACCGTGATCAAGGTGAAGATCATCGCCGGCCCCACCGGCCCCTCCGGCAAGCAGGTCCGCAAGGGCGCGACGATCGCGTTCACGCCGGTGATCGCGATGAAGGCCGGCGCGCCCGATCTCGCCGACGAGAACACGCAAGTGAACGTGGGCGCCTGGTATCTCAAGCCGAAGGACAGCGTGCAGGTGAAGGTCGGCAAGGAGATCAAGGGCGGCTACGAAGCCGTGGTGATCAGCCGCTAGCGAACGACCAGGAAGAGGTGAAGCTGTGGGTTTCTTCGAGAAGACAATCATCCTCGCTGCGCTGGCGACAGCGCCGCTCTCGGCCCGCGCCGATCCCGTGGTGAAGAACGGTGGCGTCCCGGGCGCCGCCACCTCCTGGACCTCCAGGAAGGACGCCGTGGTCCTCGAGATCGGCGACAGCTACGACGCCAACGAGATCGCCGACGCCATCTCGGCGAAGGTGCCGGGCGCCAGCGCGAAGGCGCGCGGCAACTCGGTCATCGTCACCGGCGTGCCCGAGGCCAAGCTGCTCAGCGCGCTCACCGGGATCGACGTGCGGCCCTCCGTGGACGACATCGACGAGATGCTGACCTCGCTCCAGAAGCCCGGCGGCGACGACGAGGGCTCGGGCTCCTCGATCCGCGCCACCCAGGTCGCCGACTTCTCCGACGTCCTCGGCGACTCGGGCGCGCTGATCGGCGCCAAGGTCCTCAGCGTCGAGCACCACCGCTTCCCTGTGGTGATCCTGAAGGTGCAGGTCACGGCCGTGCCCAAGGGCGTGAAGACCGTGAAGAAGGGCCAGAAGATCGCGCTGATCCCGCGAGTGAAGTCGCGCGACGGCGTCATCGATCCGAACGACAAGGCCTCCAAGCTCAACGTGGGCGCCTGGTACGCGGTCAAGGGCGACGTCGTGCGTGTGCGCCTCGAAGGTGACAAGCCCCAGCGCGACGCCATCTGGGTGGCGGCCGCGTTCCAGCGGATGAAGTGAGCCTTCTGGGATCACCTAGCGCGCGGACCTCGAGCCTCGACTTCGCCGCCATCGAACGTTGCGGCCACTGGTCGGTCCATTCGACGGGAACCGACATGCTGCTGCCGTTGGGAAGGCGGACGACGATCGTGTTCCGCCCATGCCAGCTCTCACGCCGAACGATCCCCAGCGTCTGCCCCGCCAGCGGATGAATCGGATGCGTGATGACGACCGATTCCGACCCCAGAGTGATCTTTGACGGGGTCTTTCGAGATGACCTTCCAGTAGGTCTCACCTTCCGTCTGGTCGTCTGTCCCCGAGCTGCGCGTCGAGTACGCCGCCGCGATCGGCCGGCCCTCGAGGTAGATGTACGAGCGGAGGTATCGCGGGAACTCGGAGCCGCAGCTCTTGAAAGCGTCCTGACCCCTGAGCTGGTGCGAGGTGCCGCCGCCGCCGGCCGGATCGTAGAAGTAGAAGACTCGTCAGGATCGTGGCGCGCGACCTTGGCGAAGCCGGCGTCGACGACACAGGTGACGCCCTGTGACGCCCTCGATCGTGAGGATTCGAGGCCGAGATCCGATCGAACCGAATGCCTCGACGGCGGTCGATTACGCCCTGTGTGGTCTTGCTGAGGCAATCCGCTGAGGACGGGTCACCCGTGCCTGCTCAACGCGATCCCTCTACCAAGACCAGCGCGCTGCGGGCCGGGAGCTGCAGCGGCAGGACGCCGTCCTTCTCCACCTCGAAGCGACGCTCGCCGGAGAACAGCACGTCCACCAGCTTCGTCCCCCGGGAGAAGGACGTGGAGACGTCCGCGCTGGCGCTGCGCTTCGCGTGCGCGTTGATCGCGATCAGCACGGTCTGTCCCTCCCAGCTCCGCTCGTAGACCAGGAGCCCCGCGTCGTCGGCGCTGCTCTCGAGCCCGTCGTGCTCGCTCGCGTAGCGGACCGTCAGATCGCCGTAGCGGAGCGCGGGGAGCCCCTTGCGGAGCTCGGCCAGGTGCGCGATCAGCTCGTACTGGTACGTGTCCTCGCGGAAGCCGGAGATCCACAAACGCTCGCGCGAGGAGTCGCCGCCCATGCCGATGAACCCTTGCTCGGTCCCGTAGTAGACCGCCGGGATCGCGTCGACCGTGAACACGATCGCGAGCGCCAGGGGGACCACGCGCGGGTCGTCCTCGATCTCCGCTGCGATGCGCCACATGTCGTGGTTGTCGGCGAAGGCGACGCGCGCCTGCCACGGGGTCAGGCCGACGCCCTGGTCCTGGGGCGCGTCCGGGTAGAGGGCGCGGTAGGCCTCGAGCGGTCCGATCGCCGTGGCCGCAGGCGCCCCGTCGAGCAGCACCGCGTCAATCGCCTCCCACTTGAGCGAGAAGTCGAAGACGGCGTCGAACTGTCCGGGTCCCACGTAGCTCGCCAGGACCTCCGGATCCGGGTTGAAGACCTCTCCGAGGAGAAAGAACCCCTCCTTCCCCTCCTCGGCCAGGCGAGCCCGCAAGGACGAGCAGAAGCGCGCCCAGAAGGCCCGCGGCACGTGCGGGACGGCGTCGAGCCGGAAGCCGTCGACGCCGGTGAGCTCGACCCAGTGGACGTACGTCTCGATCAGCGCCTCGATCACCTCCTCGTTCTCGGTGTCGAGATCGCGGAGCCCGGTGGGGAAGTCGCCCAGCTCGCGCTCCTCCTGGTCGGCGGTGATGAACTGGCCCCGCCGGTGAAAGTGGCGCTCGTCGAGCTCGAGCACACCGCCCCTCGTGAACATGCGCGGGCGCTCCGCCACCGTCCACACCAGCGGCGCGTCGACCGGACCGTCGGGGGAGTAGGGCGGATAGCGCTCGCCCTCGTCGAGCACACCGTCCCGATCGAGGTCGTAGAAGAAGACGCGGCCGGTGTGGTTCGTGACCACGTCGACGATCACCTTGATCCCGAGCGCGTGCGCATCGTCCACCAGCCCCTGGAGCTCCTCGAGCGTCCCGAACCGTGGGTTCGTGCGCGTGAAGTCGGTGGCCCAGTAGCCGTGGTAGCCGTCCTGCTGCTCGGCATGATCGACGTTCTCGACCACGGGCGAGATCCAGAGGGCGGTCACGCCCAACCGCGACAGGTAGCCGAGCCGCCGCCTGATCCCGGCCCAGTCGCCGCCCTGGTGGCGCGCCAGGTCGCCGACCACCACGCCCTGATCGTTGGTGGGATCCGCGTCGTCGAAGCGATCGACGACGATCTGGTAGATGAAGTCGTCGCGCCAGTCTCCGAGGGGAGCGCGGGTCTTCGGCCCTCCGCACGCGGAGAGCAGCAGCGCCAGCGCGGTGAGCCCTCGAGCGCTCATTCCCGCAGGACCGCGAACCCCCGCGCCGGGACGGAGACCGAGCCGCCGGCGACCGCACCCCCCGTGATCAGATCCGTGAACGGCCCGGTCCCCACGTCGAGCGTGCGCGGGGTGTCGCCGCGGTTGATCGCGACGACGATCGGCGCCGAGTCCATCCCGCAGCCGCTCATCCGGTACACCCAGGTGTCCTGATCCGCCGAGAGGGTACGGCGCACGCCGCGGCCGAGCACCGGGTTCTCCGAGCGGAGCCGCGCCAGCGCGCGCACCTTGGTGCGGAGCGCCTCCTGGTACGTATTCACCGCGCCCGGCGCCCACGGCATGCTGCGCCGGTTGTCGGGATCGCCGCCGCCGGCCAGGCCGATCTCGTCGCCGTAGTAGATCAGCGGGATGCCCGGGTTCGTCATCATGATGGCGAACGCCACGCCCAGCCGCTCGTACGGCTCCGCGTTCCCCGGCTGCGCGTAGTCCGAGGTCCACGAGTTGCCGGCGAAGCTCCCGGTGCGGCAGTCGCCGATCTGACGGCTCGCGAAGTGGATCGGGCGCGGGATGTCATGGTTCCCGATCCAGGTGGTCATGATCGATCGCGCCCCGTAGAAGCCGTCGTTGCTGGCCATCCACTGCGCGAAGCCGTCCATGCTGCCGCCGGGGGTGAAGGCCGCCTCGCAGAGCCGCGCCTTGAACGGGAAGTCGAACTGCCCGTCGAGCATGGTGTCCGGATTCACGAAGCCCTTGATTTGATCCCGGTTGTCGTACGCGAAGGTCTCACCGACCAGATAGAAGCGCCCGCCGTCCGGGTTGGTGATCTCCGAGTTCAACCGCGAGCGCAGGTCGGTGAGCCAGACCAGCGGCACGTGCTTGATCGCGTCGAGGCGGTAGCCGTCGATGTTGAACGTCTTTGCCCACCAGAGCGCGTCGCTCACCGACCAGGCCCGCGGCGCCGGGTTCTCGTAGTCGAACGGCGGGAGGTACGGCGTGAACGCGCAGCGCGTCCCCCAGTACGGATCGTCCCAGAGGTTCTCGGGACCGCAGAGGCGGAAGTTGCCGGCGTCCCGGGCGAACCAGTCGTTGTGGGCCTGGTAGAGCCCGCTGGTGTCGTCGACGTGGTTCATCACGTAGTCGAACAGGATCTTGATCCCGTGCCCGTTGGCGCTGTCGGCCAGGTGCGCCTGATCGATCAGCGTGCGAAGATCGGTCTCGTCACCGATGCGCGACTCGACCTCGGGCCGCGGCGTCGGGTTGTTCGGGTCGGCGTAGCTGACGTTGGGCGGCGACGGCCAGTAGCCGTGATACGCGGAGTAGAGGTGGCTGTCCGAGCCCGGATCGATGGCGGCCCCGGCCGTGTTCCGGTTCTCGTAGGGCGCCGTGATCCACAGCGCCGTGACCCCGAGATCCGCGAGATACGGGATCTTCGCCTTGAGGCCCTCCAGATCGCCGCCCTCGTACTGACCGCTGGCGCCCATGTTGGCGTCGCCGTCGCTGGCGCCGGCCACCGGTGAGTCGTTGCTGGGATCGCCGTCGAAGAAGCGATCGACCATCGCGAAGTACATGACGCTGTCGCGCCAGTCGAACTGCGTGAGGTCGCCGCAGGCGGCGTCGCAGGTGACCAGCACGCTGTTCTGTCCGCCGAAGCCGTCGTCCACCGAGTCCGGGTTGTCCGGATCGGCGATCCAGTTGGTGCCGTCGATGATCAGCTTGTACTCGTTCCGTCCCTCGGGCTCGACCAGCGTGGTGAGCGACCACAGATCGCCGCCCATCTTCTGTAGCACCAGCGCGCCGGCGGCCGGATCCGCGCCCCAGTTGGTGAACGTGCCGGTGACCCAGACGGTGGCGGCGGTCGCGCTCCGGTACTCGAAGGTGTGCTCGTTGCAGGGCGGCCCGGCGTCCGGGAAGCCCACGTCCGGCACCTCGGCGTCCTCGTTGACGCCGCCGTCGGGGAGGTCGCAGCCGCCGCTGGTGCCCGAGGCGCCGCTGGCGCAGGTGCAGCTCCCGCCCCCGCTGGCACCGCTGGCCCCCGACCCGCAGCGCGGCGTCCGGTAGTCGCCGGGCCCGCCGCCGATCGGGGGCGGCCGGTCGATGCCGAGCTGATCGTTGAGATCGACGCCCTCACAGCCGATGGCGGCGATCGAGAGAAGAAGGATCCACTTCACGCCGTCACCGCTCCTACTGAACCCGCGCCAGGACCCGTCCCGATCGCGCGGGGACCGGGACCTCGATCGTCCGATCCGCCCGCACCTCGAACGCCGTGTTGTCGCCGGGTGAGACGTCGCCGAGGAGCGTCCCGGGCGGGAAGTCGACCTGCATGCAGGCGCCCCCCTTCGAGTCGGGCGCGCAGGTGGTGCTCTGCTGATCGGAGGCGTTGAGCACCACCAGCACCGTCTCCTCCGGGTGCTTGCGCTCGAACGCGAAGATCCCGTGGTCGCGCTCGCCGGCGGCGCTGTCGGTCGCCCAGCGCACGGCCACGTCACCCTGCCGCAGCGCCACGTGATCCTTCCGGAGCTGGATCATCGCCTTGATGAACGTGTACGTCGGGTTCGTGGTGTCGAAGGGGTCGTAGCCCCAGTCGATGCTGCCGGCGCCCATGTCCTCCCGGTTCCGCGGATCGTTGCCGCCGTTGAACCGCTGCTCGGTGCCGTAGTAGATGCACGGGATCCCGTCCCAGGTGAGCAGGTAGAAGAGCCCGGCGTGGACCACGTCGGTGGTCGACTCGTAGAGGAACCGCGGCAGGTCGTGGTTGTCGAGGAAGCTCACCAGCAGCTTGTTGGGCGCGATGCCCACGCCGCCCTGCGCGGGCTCCGCGTGCGGCTCGTCGAAGTAGGTCGGCCCCACCGGATAGCCGTTGTTCCGGCACCACTCGTCGTCCGGGTTCAGCCCGAAGCGGCTGTTGTACAGGCACTCGAAGTTCTTGGTGGGCGCGTCGTTCTTGAAGACGGAGTCGATGACCCGGTACTTCTGGCTGAAGTAGAAGACCGAGTCGACGCGACCGAACTTGCCGCGCTCGTCCTGACCGCCGAACGTGTAGTCGCCGATCAGCTCGTCGTTGCCGTCGAACGCCTCGCCGAACATGAAGAAGTTCTGCTTGCCCAGCTCCACCGCGTGCTCGCGCATGCGGTCGGTGAACTCGCCCCAGAAGCCGCGGTCGTTCACGTCGAGCTCCGGCCGATCGATGTGCTTGAGCGTGTCGATGCGGAAGCCGTCGAAGTCGGCCATCGTCATCCAGAACTCGAAGGCGCGGATCAGCGCCTCCTTGGCGTCCGGGTTGTCGGTGTTGATGTCCTTGAGGCCGCCCGGGAAGTCGCCGAGGGTCTCCTGCTCCCGGATGAACTCGCGGGTGTAGCCGTCGCCCTCGTGCCACCACAGGTAGACGCGGCCGCGCCGGTTGTACCAGGTGGGATCGTCGAACCAGGAGCGATCCTCCGGCCAGCCCACGATCTTCGGCGGGCGCGCCGGCGGCACCCGGTTGATCTCCGGCAGGTGCGGGAAGCGGATCTCGGCGGGCCCCGAGAAGCCCAGGCTGGTCCAGCCCTGGATCCCGCGCGGGTCGTACTCCGGATCGGCCTCCAGGATGCGCTCGAGGTACTGCTCGCCGTTGACGCAGTAGAGGTTCTCGTCGGGGCTGCAGCGACAGCCGAAGCCCGAGGTCTCGGAGAACGTCTTCGACATGTCCCGGCAGACCGGGTTGTAGCGATCGCTCTGGCAGACCTGGACGCAGGTGTGGCTGGTGCCGCCGCCCGAGATCCACTCGTCGTGCTGACCGTTGCCGTTGATGTCGTAGTAGAAGAGCTGCCCCACGTGGTTCGTGACCACGTCGAGGATCACCAGGATGCCGCGCTCATGCGCCTTGTCGACCAGCTCGCGGAGCTTGTAGAGGTCGCCGAAGTGCGGGTTGGGGCGGAAGAAGTCCTGCGTCCAGTAGCCGTGGTACGAGAAGAAGCCCGCGTCCTCCTCCACGTTCTTCACCACCGGGCTGATCCAGATCGCGGTGGCCCCGAGATCCTGGAGGTAGTCGAGCTTGTCGATCAGCCCCTGCCAGTCGCCGCCGTGATAGTGCGACATCGACTGCGGCTCCACGTTGTAGTCGTTGTTCGGATCGCCGTTGTTGAAGCGATCGACCATGACCTGGTAGATGATCTGATCCCGCCAATCGACGCCCTCGTTCGAGGCGCGCGGGCCGTCGACCAGCGTCTCCTCGACGCTCGGCGCAGAGCACGCCCAGCAGCCGAGGAGCAGAAAGCTTGCGTAGGAAAGACGCACAGCGAACCTCCTCATCGGTAGGTGGAGTTGAACCACCACTCCGCCTCGAGCCCGATGAACTGGGTCCACGCGCGATCGCGGCGCGGATCCTCGAGCGGATAAAGGTCGCGCGCACCGTCGTTGAGGTGCGCCGCCGCGTAGACCAGCCGCACCTGCGGCCGCACGTAGGAGCCGACGCCGAACGGCGAGATGACCACCATCGGCGCCACCTGGACGACGGCCGGATTGAGCACCTCCAGGGCCGTCGGGCTGGGCCCGCGGGGGAAGCGCTGCTGATAGGAGACGTCGACCGCGAACGAGAGCCAGTCGACCGTGGCGATGGACGGGCGCAGGTCGATGACGCCCTCCCAGAAGTCGTCGACGTCGTGCGTGTTCCGGTCCGCGTCCTGGAAGCGGCGCAGGTAGCCCCCGCCGAGGACGCCGAACAGGCCCACCTCGTAGTTGGCGGAGAGCCCCATCATCAGCTCGGAGGCGCCCGGGAAGGTCTGCTTGGTCTCGGAGAGGCCGGTCGGCACCTCGAGCTCGTCGAACGCGCCCAGCCCCTGGCCGAAGCGCACGAAGAGGTTCACGTGCGAGGCGCGCTCCGCGAAGCCCCACGCGCCGATCTGCGCGCCGACCGAGTACCCGAAGTCGGCGGCCAGCGGCTCGAGCGTCTGGTCCTCCCGGCGCCGCTCGCCGGCCGGCAACCCATAGAGCTCGAGGTTCGCCTTCAGCTTCAGCGCCGGACCGCCGCCGTCGCCGAGCAGCCGGTAGGACGTCTTGAGACTGCCGACGAAGCGCTGGCGATCCAGCTGGACGATCTCCTCGGCGCCCTGCAAGCGGCCTTGCACTTCGGCCGTCTGGAACTGGAAGTCCGCCAGCAGTCGGTTGACGCCGACGGCCACCGCCAGGTCGAAGCGATCGAGCTGAAGCGACAGACCGCCGCCGACGGTGTTGAGATCGTCGAGCGGCCAGAAGTCGAGCAGGTAGATGTCGTCGCCGCGGTACATCCGCGAGCCGACCCACAGCCCGTACTTCTTGGAGAAGATCGCCTCCGCGTATAGGTTCCGCAGCGCGAGCCGGACGCTGTAGTCGCCGGAGTAGTGAAAAAGATCACCCGAGAGCGCGGGCGTGGTGACGACGCGGAGGAACAGATCGTCCGTCGGCTGCGCCGAGTAGTAGAGGTCGAGCTCGACGTAGGTGTCCTCGATGATCCGGGGCCCGTGCCCCACGACGTTCACCGAGCGTGGGGTGGAGCCCTTGAGATCGGTCCCGGCGCCCACGCGACCGTAGGAGCCGAAGTCGAAGCCCACCTCCTTCAGCACCGCGGCCGGCGTCCGCACCTCGGTCTCGGGCGGCGGCGAATCGTCTGGATCCGGCGAGGGCGCCCCGTAAGCCGGCGACACCAGGAGGAGCAGAGCGCCAGCGACGAGCACGCGCGAGGCTGGTAGCAAGATCGCGGCCGACATCCGTTGCCCATGACGCCCGCAGCCCTTTTGAGTCAATGCGACGGGCCGACCCCCTCGAACGGTCAACGGACGATGTTTGCCCGGTGGCCGGATGTTCTCAGTCGGCCTCTCCCGGTGCCGTCGGAGCGGCTCGCTTTGCGCCAGCCGGTCCATTTCGAGCCAATGCGCCGAAGTCGTTGAAATGAGTCGGGCGTCGAGACGATGGGATCGCTTCGATCGGTCTGTCCCTATGGTCTTCGACATGGCTCGGCGCGCTCTCCCTCTCGTTCTCGTCGGCGGCATCGCGCTCACCGGATGCCCCACCGCCCATCCGATCCTTCCGGAGAAGGACGCCGGCATGGAGCCGGCGGACAGCGGCTTCAACGTCTTCGATAGCGGAATGCAGGTCGACACCGACTCCGGCGAGATGCCGGACACCGGCGAGGCGCCCGACACCGGCGCGGCCGACGGCGGCGTCGAGAACCCGCGGGAGCGCTCCTGCGCCACCGTCGTTCGCTTCCGCCCGACCGGCCCAGTGACCGACGTGTTCGTCGCCGGCCCGTTCAACGGCTGGTCGCCCGACGCCAACCGTCTCACGGATGACGACTTCGACGGCGTCTGGACCGCGTCGCTCGACCTCGCGCCCGGTCTCTATCCCTACAAGCTGGTGGTGGACGGCAGCTGGGTGCTCGACCCGGGCCACATCTATCGCGCCTACGACAACGGCGTCGAGAACAGCGGGCTTCGCGTCCCCGACTGCCACCAGCCGCTCCTCCAGAGCGTGAGCCAGGAGCTCCACGCCACCGGCGCCGGCCGCGGCAGCGCGCGCTTCGTGGTGCGTTACGTCGACGCCAACGGCGGCGTCGGCCCCGACCCGGCCGGCTTCGAGGTGAAGCTGAGGAGCAGCGACGGCGAGCGCGCGCTCGCGTCCAGCGAGTGGAGCTTCGACGAGCAGAGCTGGGAGCTCACGCTCGATCTCTCCGGTCTGACCGACGACAAGTACACCGTCTCGATCATCGGGCACGATCGGAACGCGGTCGCCTCCAACGAGCTGCTCTATCCCTTCTGGGTCGAGGAAGACGCGTTCGACTGGCGCGACGCGGTGATCTACATGGTCATGCCCGATCGCTTCCGCGACGGCGATCCCTCCAACAACGCTGCGCCCACCGCGGGCGCCACACCCACTGCAGACTTCATGGGCGGCGACCTCCAGGGCCTCGCGATGACCATCGACGAGGGCTACTTCGACAACATGGGGATCAAGGCGCTCTGGATCGCGCCGGTGAACACGAACCCGCAGGGCGCGTTCGAGGACGGCGACGGCACGCACTTCGTCACCGGCTACCACGGGTACTGGCCCGCCCAGCCCCGCCAGGTCGATCCCCGGTTCGGAGGTGAGGCCGGCCTCGATCTGGTCATGCGCGCCGCCCACCGCCACGGGATCCGCATCCTCACCGACTTCGTGATCAACCACGTCCACCAGGATCATCCGTACGTCGCGCAACACCCCGAGTGGTTCCACACGCTCCCCAACGGCTGCATCTGCGGCACCGAGGGCTGCGACTGGACGACGCACCGCCTCGACTGCCTCTTCCGCCCGTACATGCCGGACATCGACTGGACGAACAACGACGCCTCCGAGACCTTCATCGCCGACGCGCTCTGGTGGCTCGACCGCTTCGATCTCGACGGCCTGCGCATCGACGCCGTGAAGCACGTCCCCGACGGCGCCGTCTTCAACCTCGGCACACAGGTCACCGAAAAATTCGAGACCGCCGGCACGAACTACTTCCTGGTGGGCGAGACGGCGATGGGGTGGACCGACTGCGATCCGCACGACCTCAACTGCAACGGCGAGGACTACGGCACCATCTCCCGCTATATCGGACCGAACGCGCTCGACGGCCAGTTCGACTTCGTCCTCTATCACTCGAGCGCGCTCTCGGTCTGGGGCTTCGACACGCACGGCCTCATCCACGCGCAGGTGTGGACCGAGGCGAGCAGCTACCGCTACCCCGAGGGCGCGATCATGACGCCGTACATCGCGAGCCACGACACGCCCCGCTACGTCTCGCAGGTGAACCATCCCGAGCTCGCCAACAACAAGTGGCCCGAGCAGCCGCTGTCCTCGGTGCCCGACGACCCGACCGCCTACCGGCGCCTCGGGCTGGCCATGACCTGGAACCTCACCATCCCGGGGGCCCCGCTCATGTACTACGGCGACGAGTACGGCGAGTACGGCAGCAGCGATCCCGACAACCGCCACATGTTCCGGCCCGAGTCGGCCCGCAATCAAAACGAGCGCGACCTCGAGGCGTGGATCGACGCGGTCACCCTCGCCCGCTGGCACAGCCCTGCGCTCCGCCGCGGCCAGATGGAGACGCTCAACGTCACCGAGACCACCTGGGTCTACGCGCGCAACCTCCCCGGCGTGGACGTCGCCCTGGTCGCGCTCAACAAGCAGCCGGCCATGGACACCTCGACCGTCGTGCTCCCGACCGAGCTCGCGCTCACGCCCGGCACCAACCTCGTCGATCAGCTCACGGGCCAGACGTTCACCGTCAGCTCGAACAGCGACCTCCAGCTCACGCTCGACGGCTTCCAGGCGATGGTCCTGCTGCGAGAGTGAGCCGTGGCGCCACCCTTGCTGGCGCCGGCGCGCGGTGATTCCATGGGCGTGTGAGGGCCCTGATCCTCGCGTCCACCCTCGCGGTCGCCTGCGGCGGCGAGTCGAGGCCGCCGCCCCGTATGCCGGATCCCTCGTGGCCGGTGCTGGAGGTCGAGCTCGACGAGATGGAGAACCGCACCCTCTCCGACGTCGTGCTGGAGTTCGCGCAGGAGGCCTACTTCGACATCGAGATCAACCTCCAGTTCGTCCGGGACGAGGAGTCGATCCCGGAGCTGACGCTGGACGGCTCCGTGGAGCAGCGGCGCCAGCTCCTGTCCGAGCACCGCACGCACGAGGGCATGGTGCACGCGGTGGTGGCCACCCGGCGGCTCGATCTCCCGGAGCGGGGCGGCGAGCTGGTGGCCTCCGACGGCGGTCCGATCGAGGAATCCGGCGTCCTCATCTTCTACGACGAGATCGACGACCTTCACCCGGCATGCGGCAGCCCGAACGCCCCCTCGATCAGCCGCGGCGAGGCGCTGGCGGGCACGCTCGTCCACGAGATCGGCCATGCGCTCCAGCTCGGGCACGACACCGAGGTCGGAGGCGGCGTCAACTTCTACAACATCATGTCGGAGCCCACCGGCTGCGGTGAGGCCCAGAAGCGCTCGCACGGCCTCGGCAATCACGACGGGCAGCTCGGCGCCACCGAGGAGCTGGCTGCGCCGCGCTTCTCTGCGGCCGCGCGCGCGCTGATCGATCTCGATCACGTGGTGTCGATCGACACGGCGATCCTCGACAGCCAAGAGATGTAGCCGAGCCCGCGTGCGGCGGATCGCACGCGCAGATTACATGTGGTGAGGTAAGCGACGGTGGGGCGCGTGCTCTGGGAACCTGACCGAGGAGACACGACCTTGGTCAGAACCGCATTCAACCCCTCCTCCCCGACGCTCTTCGACTTCATGGAGCTCCTCCAGGATCCGCAGGCGATCCCGCCGGAGGCGCTGGGACCCGGCTTCGATCCGTCGTCGCTGGACTCGGTCGACATCGCCCGCGCGCTCCAGTCCCCCGAGCTGAAGGCGTTCATGGAGGCGCAGCTGGCACAGGGCGGGCTCGGTGACTTCACGGCCGCCGATCTGCTCGCGATGTTGATCGACTACCTCACCCAGAAGTCGAACGAGTCGAAGGCCGCCACGCGACCGCCCCAGCGCCTCGGCAACCTCGGCAGCGGCGGGTCCGGCCCGACGGTCCGGAGCAACGGCGCCTCCTGGAACGGAGGCGGAGGAGGAGGTGGTGGTGGCGGTGGCGGCGGCGCGTCCCCGTCGGCGTCCAGCGCGACGCCGACCACCACCGCGGTGCCCAGCCTTCCCCCGGGCCAGGGCCTCGACGGCTTGAAGGTCCAGGTCATCGGCGACTCGCTGATGGAGGGCGCCCAGGGCACGACCGGCCAGGCCCTGAAGGACGCCGGTGCCAGCTCGGTCGACATCGACGCCGCGAAGAGCCGCACCATCACCGACTCGGGCGCCGGCATCCACATGAGCCCGGCCGAGATCCGACAGAAGGTCGAGGCGAGCGGCGCCAACGTGGTGGTCCTCGAGCTCGGCACGAACCACTCCGACTTCGGGCGCTTCGTGCCGGAGACGATGAACGAGCTCTCGAAGATCCAGCCCCCGCCGCTGGTGGTCTGGGTCAACACGCAGACGAAGCGGCCGGCCACCACCTCGTACGGGCAGGACTACTACGATCAGAACGCGCAGATTAACCAGGTGATCGCGAACGAGGCGGCCAAGCGGCCCAACATGGTGGTCGCCGACTGGTCCTCGATCGCCGGCGGTTCGGGCATCAACGCCGGCGACGGGCTCCATCTCACCGGCGAAGGAAACACGGCGATGGCCAAGCTGATCCTCGAGACGATCGCCGGCGCCCGAACTTGAGTCGAGCGCCGGCGACGGCGATGCCCGAGCGGGCCCCGGGTCACGGCGAGCAGGTCGCCGTCTGGGGGTTGCAGGTCCCGTTCGGGCAGTCCTGATCGCTCTGGCAGGGGACGCTCATGTTCGCGGCGACGCAGGTCCACGTCACCTGATCGCACACCTCGCCCTGCGCGCAGTCCGAGTCGAGCTGGCAGTAGACCACGTTCGACGGGGTGCAGGCGCCGTTCGTGCAGCTCTCGCCCTGGTTGCAGTCGGCGTCGCTGTTGCACGCGGGCTGGGTGTTGCTGCAGATGCCGGTCTGGGGATCGCAGGTCCCGCCCATGCAGTCCTGATCCGTCTGGCAGCCATTGTTGTTGTTCCCGGGGACGCAGGTCCACGACATCTGATCGCACACCTCACCCTGCGGGCAGTTCGCATCGATCTGGCAGGACATCGGCTGCGAGATGCAGGCGCCGTTCTCGCAGCGCTCGCCCTGGTTGCAGTCGGTGTCGCTGTTACACGCGGGCTGGGTGTTGCTGCAGGTGCCCGTCTGCGGATCGCAGGTCCCGCCCATGCAGTCCTGATCCGTCTGGCAGCCGTTGTTGTTGCCGGGGACGCAGGTCCACGACATCGGGTCGCAGATCTGACCCTGCGGGCAGTTCGCGTCGATCTGGCACGACATCGTCTGCGGCACGCAGGCGCCGTTCGCGCAGTGCTCGCCCTGCTGGCAGTCGGCGTCGCCGTTGCACGCGGGCTGAGTGTTGGTGCAGGTGCCCGTCTGGGGATCGCAGGTCCCGCCCATACAGTCCTGATCCGTCTGGCACCCGTTGTTGTTGCTCGGCGTGCACGCGCCGTTCACGCAGGCCTCGCCCTGCTGGCAGTCGGAGTCGGTCATGCAGGCCGGGTTGTTGTTCGTCTGCACGCACGCCCACGACATCGGATCGCAGACCTCGCCCTGCGCGCAGTCGCTGTCGACCTGACAGGACATCGTGTTGACCGTGCCGCAGGCGCCGTTGACACAGACCTGATTCGCCGGACAGTCGCTGTCGGCCAAACAGCCGTTCTGGGGCGTGCTGCAGGTGGCGGTGTTGGGATCGCAGGTCTGGCCCTGGAGACAGTCGCTGTCGCTCATACAGGGCGCGTTCGGATCGAAGCACCCGTACATCGAGAAGTGCTCGAGGCGGCCTTGCACCACCCTCTGTCCCTGCGCCGTGTCGTGCAGCGGGATGGGACGCGCGGGATCCGCATAGGCGAGGACCAGCTCGGCGTCCGTGTTGACATCGACCTTCAGCATCGCGGGCTTCGCGAACGTGGTCCCGCTCGGGCCGAACTCGTACATGGCCGACTTCAGGCCGTTGCGCTGGACGTCGCGGCGCACCAGCACCCAGAGCTCTCGCGTCTCGGCGAGCGCGTCGGCGTCGATGGTGAGCTCGGCGCGTCCGTCCGCGCTCTTGACCTTCCCTCCGTCGGGGCCGATCGACACCGTGGTTTTCTCGATGAGCACCGTGTCCTGCGTGCAAGCCGCGAATCCGCCCGCCAGGAGCACCGTCAACAGAACGTTCTTTCCTTGGATCATCTTCATGCGTCCTTTCCGAGAAGCGGCCATTCGTTGCCGGATGACGGTGAGATGTTCACGGTGTTTTCGGGCATCGCGATCCGATGTGCTGTCTCAGGGTCTCCGCTCGGGCGCGGAGCGCCGCCGGCGCCCGGATCCGGTCGATCACCTCGAGCGCGTCGCAGGGATCGTCCTCTTCCAGCGCGCGAGCCACGTCCAGCGCGACCACGGCCGCCTCCAGTGAGACGCCCTCGACGGGCAGCCCGCGCAGCGCTCGGGCCGCCGCCCAGGGGTCGCCGAGCTCGAGCTGCGTGCGGGCCCCGAGCGCAATCCGCTCGAGGCCGAGCTCGCCACGGCCGAAGCGTTGGTCGGCGTCCGCCAGGATCCGCAAGCTGTCCTCTCGGCGATGGAGACGGAGGAGGAGCTCAGCCTCTCGGAACAGCGCCTCCTCGGCGAACGGAGCGCCATCTCATGCGCGGCGATGGCCGCGTAGAGCTCGGCCGCCTCGCCCGGATCACCGTCGCGGCGGGCGCGATCCGCGCGGGCGATGAGGGAAGCGAGCGAAGGTGGCGGCGGCGGCGCTCTCCACACGACGACGGGCGCAGGCGCCGGCGCCGGCGGGGATCGCGGGCGTCGGAATCCTCTGCGACCACGACCGGCGGTTCGGGGGGCGCCGGCGGCTCGAGGACGTCCGGCGCCGCGGAGGGCGGCGGCCGCTCGAAAGCGTCGGCGCGCACGTCCAGCGCCGGTCGGGGCGCGGGCTCCGGCACCCGCTCCGGCGCGGGACGCGGCCGCGCTCGGGCGCGGGGCTTCGGGCGGGAACGACCGATGGGCCAGGACCGCGGCGCCGGCGTGGCCCCTCCCTCGGGCGGCGGTACCGCGGGCGGCGCCTCCTCGACCGCGCGCTCCGCCACCGCCGGCCGCTCCAGCACGCGCCGCGCGCCCGCAGGCACCCGCAGCACCCGGCCGCTCAATCGCTCGGTGACCTCGGCCGTGCCGGACTCCACTCGGACCTCCGTCCGGTCGGCGCCCGCCTCTACCTGAAAGCGCGTCCCCACCACCGCGATCGCCGCGACGGGCGTCGTCACCCGGAAGCGCTGCGTCGCCGCCACCTCCAGGTCGACCACGCCCGTGTCGAGCACCAGCTCGACCTCGTCGGGCGCGAGCACCGGCATCTGGATCCGGGCCTCTCCCAGCGATCGCAGCCGGCCCCGACCGATCTCCACCACCGCGCCCTCCGACAGGATCAGCACGTCCCCGCTTCGCTTTGCCGGTCCGGCGACGACGCGCACGCTCGCGTCGTCTCCGCCGGCGCGGGCCATCATGACCACGACCGCAGCTGCGCCGGCGGCAATCGCGAGGCTCGGGAGCTTCCATCCCAGGCCCGAGGCTCGCTTCGGTCGCGCGATGGAAGCGTCGAGCGCCCAGCGCATCTCAATCGCGACGGCCGGATCGAGACGCCGCCGTCCCTGCTTGAGAACGCTGCGCGCGTGTTCGAGCAGCTCTTCGTCGCTGGACATCGTCATCTCTCCTTGCTCCGCTCGAGCAGGCGCACCAGCTCCTTGCGTGCGTGAAACAGGCGGGTGCGCACGGTCGCTTCGTTGAGATCCAGGATGTCGCCGATCTCCTTGCCGGAGAGTCCTTCGACCTCGAACAGCAGGTAGACGATCCGCTTCTCCGCGCGGATCTTCATCAGACATCTCCAGACCCGGAGCAGCTCCGCGCGATCGGCGGTGGCGCGCTCGAGAATCGTGCGGCCGACGGGTCGAGGGCTCGAGCTCGAGCGCCTTGACCAGCCGTCGATGCCGCCGCCACGAGCGCAGCTGGGTCAGCACGATCCGGGACGCGATCCCGTAGAGCCAGGTCTCGAGCTTCGACTCGCCGCGGAAGCGCGGCAGGCTCCGATGGGCCTGGAGGAAGACCTCTTGGGTGAGGTCCTGGATGTCGGCATCGCTCGCCCCGACGCCGAGCAGGCTCGCCACCATGCGGTAGACGTCGGCGGCGTGGCGGCGAAAGACCGCGTCGATGCTCGGCGTGACCGGGCGAGACGCCACGACTTCTTCGGCGACGGAGCGGGCGAACGAGCGGCTCAAAGGGCGATTCGGTCCTCTCAGGGGCACCTTGGGTCGCCCCCTCGCGTCGAAACGTTCAAAAAAAGCGCACGGCCAGCCCTGCCTCCAGCCAAGGCACGAGAATTCCTGTACGAATCTCGTCGTCGGACGCCGGCAGGGTCAACGTCACCGCCGGAAAGCGCAGCAGCCCGCCGCCGTCGGCGAACACCGTCAGTGTCTCCCCCACCAGGGTCGCCCTGAACGTCCCGCCGAAGCGCACCACCCCCTCCGCCGTTCGGACCCGCGTCTCTTCGGCCTGACCCGGCGCCACGGGGAAGGCCGCTGGCGCCGCCCGGATCCGAATCGCGTTGGCGCCGCCGGCCAGCTCCAGGCCGAGCGCCACGGGCCCCAGGTGGAGCGGGCGCCAGCCGGCCCGCAGGAGCACCGTGAGCTCGGTGGCCTGCGCCTCGATCCCGGCGTCGTCGCGGTTGCAGCAGAACAGCCCGGCCCAGACACCGGCCTCGAAGTCCGCGCGCTGGACCGACACGGCCAGGGCCGGCCCGAGCTGCGGGCGTTGCGGGCTCGCCCACCATTGCGTGGCGAAGGCGGCCTCCAGGCTGAAGTGCCACAATCGCTCCGGCTCGAGCGTCTCAGGGTGCTCGATGGCCCTCGACGACTCGACAGCGCGGGCGGCCAGCAGCGCAATCCGCCGCAGCGCCGGCTCCGGATCGGCGTCGTCGAGGGCGATCCGCCGGGCCAGCACCGGCATCGACGGCGGCGCGATCATGTCGACGTCGAGGTGGCCGTCGAGCCGCTGGATGGTCAGCGACAAGGTGGCGGCGCGGCTCGACGTGACGACGCGGCAGTCTGGGACTTCTGTGGCGAGCAGTGCCTCCAGCCGCTTCGAGAGCGCGCCCGCGTCGACGTGCAAGAGGCAGCGCTCTGCGCGCGCCTCCGCGGGGACGAGCCCGAACAGGCCCACAGGGCCAATCAAGCCGACGAAGACACACAGATGACGCACAGAAACAGCCCTCTTCTCTATCAAGGCCGTCTCGCCACAGGCCATCGGTCGAACTGGTTGAGGAGCAAACGGCTTGACCCATGCAGAGACCGGATCGTTTGGTTCTCAAACGAATGACACGCACTGGAAACGCCAAGGCCCCCCTGGAGGCTTCGGCGCGCTACTCCGTCGTCGAGCTCCAGAGCCCGACCTCGGACTTCGAGAGGGACGTCCGGCTGGGCCTCACCGCCCACGAGAAGCGGCTCTCCTGTCGCTACCTCTATGACGAGGCCGGCTCACGGCTCTTCCAGAACATCTGCGAGCTCGAGGAATACTACGTGCCCCGGGCCGAGCGCGAGATCCTGACGACCCACGCCGCCGAGATCCTCGCGCTCACACCGCCACACGCCACCATCGTCGAGCTGGGCAGCGGCGACGCAGCCAAGACCCACGTGATCCTCGACGCGTTCCACCGCCGTGACGGCCGGGTCCGGTACATGCCGATCGACATCGATCCCTCGGTCCTGGAGGCGTCCGCCGAACGCATGCTGCCCGAGCTGGACGGTCTCGAGGTCGACGCCATCGCCGGCGAGTACGGCGTCGCGCTCGCCCACCTCGACGCGACCGCCTCCGAGCTCGAGAAGCTGATCCTCTTCCTCGGCTCCAACATCGGGAACTTCGATCGCCGCGACGCCTCTCGCTTCCTGGTCCAGATCCGGCAGGCGATGGGGCCTCGCGATCGGCTGCTGATCGGGGTGGACCTGCGCAAGGATCCGTCGATCCTGGTGCCCGCCTACGACGACCCGCACGGCGTCACCTCGGAGTTCAACCTCAACCTGCTGGCCCGCATCAACCGCGAGCTCGGCGGTCACTTCGACCTCACCGGCTTCACCCACCGCGCCTTCTACGAGGAGGAGGCCGGCCGGATGGCGATGTACCTCGAGAGCCTCCGCGATCAGATCGTGGCGATCGACGCGCTCGGCCTCAGCGTCCAGTTCCGCGCCGGCGAGCTGATCCACACCGAGTACTCCTACAAGTACGCGCCCGCCGAGATCGACGCCCTGGCGGAGAAGTCCGGCCTGCGCGTGCTGCGCCGCTGGTTCGACTCCGCGGGGCTGTTCAGCAGCAATCTGCTGGCCCGCTGAGCGCGGGCTCGACCGATGGGGTCGACGTTGGTTCGAATCCTAAGCGGACCAGGCGGAGAAGCTGCTCGAGCTGCACTGGTGGCGCCGATCATGATCACGACCAGGCCGAGCGCGGCGAGCGGCGTGAGCCGGCGGCGGATCCGGAGGAGCCCCGGGAGGACGAGGCCGAGCCCACCGAGGAGCTCCGCGACGCCGATGAAGCGGATGAACCACGGGGAAGGCGATCGACCCTTGCATGTCGTCGATCGAGGCCACGAGCGCCCAGCGACCGCCGCCACCCAGAGCTTTGCGCTGGTGATGATCGACGACAGCATCGACTTCGTGCACTGGGTTGCCTTCGACCTACCGCCGGAGACCACCAGCCTGCCGGAAGGGGCGAGCGATCAGGGCCTGCTCCCTGCGGGCACCCGGGAAGCGAACGCGTATTGCGTCCAGTACTGCGGCCCCTGCCCGCCGAACACGCACACGTACACCTTCCGTCTCTACGCGCTCGACGTACCGATGATCGACTTCTCGTACTCCGGCTCCTTCGGAGACGCGGAGCTCGGCGCCGCCTTCGGCGCCAGCTCGGGATCGCCACCTTGACCGGCACGTACACACCGTAACGCCTCGGCCGACCCGCGCACGGCAGGTCGGGAGCGGCCCGTGCCTCGCGTGGGTCCGGTGCGAGCGGGTCGCAGTGAGCGGCCTGCCGCGGCAGCTCCTCGTTGAGCTCCGACCGCAGCGACGCGAGGAGCTTCACGGCTTCAGCGAAACCGGGCTCCGCGTTTGATCCACGCGAGGTCGATCTTGTCGGTCAACGTCAGCTTGGTGCGCTCCGGATCCAGCGCCTCCGGCCTCGCCTCGAACAAGGTCTGCTTGATGCGCTCGGGATAGCTCATCTCCGATCTTTGCTCGAAGTGGGTTCGCTTCGAGCGCTCGAGGTCGATCGCCTTCGCCTCGAAGGGTTGAAGCCGGACGCGCTCGATGATCGCCTGGAGCCGTTGCTCATGGCGGCGTTCCTGCGCGCGCCCCTCCTGCAGGCGGCGCTGAACCTCTTCGATCCTGGCCTGCGCTTCGATTCTCCGGCGGCGCATGCTCGCCAGGAGCTGCTTCGTCTTGCGGCGTTTGTCTTTCATCGACGGTACCTACCGAAGAAGGGCCTCGGATTCGGCCAGATTCGAGTCGCTGCTCGGGCGCTCGCGGCTCCGTCAGCATCTGGGTGTCCAAAATCGCCTCGGACCGACGAGGCGAAACCGCTGCCGCAGCCGATCTCCACATGTTACGCTCGCCCCGTGCACGCCGATGACCTCCGACGTTGGATTCCACCAGCGCCAGCTCGGCGAAAAGCGAGAGCTCGCGGAGATGCGCGACGCAGCGCCCCCGCCCGAGGAAGCGTTTGAGCACGGGCTGAGCATGATCGCCTTTGCCCGGAGGCTTCACGGGTGGCCCCTCCCAGAGGATGAGCAGTCGAGGCGGGAAGAGCTCGAGGTGTTCCATCGCTGGGCGCGGCTCCGGCGCCGGCTAACCGACGCATGAGCGTCTCCGAAGCCGGTCCCCTTCTCGAAGCAATGGCCGCCCTCGAGCGCGGTCTCCAGCGCATCGGATTGCCCCACATGCTGATCGGTGGGCTCGCGGTCATCGCCCGCGGCGTTCCGCGCGACACACGCGATATCGACGCTACCATCTGGGCGCCCGATCTCGACCTCGCCAAGCTCGTCGAAGCTCTGGCGGCCGAGCGGGTCGTCGGCCGCATCCCGGATCTGGAGGATTTCGCTCGCCAAGCGCAGGTGCTCCTCCTCGTCCACGAGCCCACGAAGACTCCGATGGAGGTCACGCTGGCCTGGCTTCCGTTCGAGAAGGAAGCCATCGATCGGGCCGAGCGGATGAAGCTCGGCGGCGTCGAGCTGCCCGTCGCCGTCGCCGAGGATCTCCGTGATTTACAAGGCGATCGCCGGCCGGGATCGAGACCGGGATGACCTCGCGCGGCTCCTTCGGCTCCACGCCAGCGAGATCGATCTCGACCGGGTTCGTGGTGTCGTCGCTCAGTTTGCGGAGGCGCTGGAAGACTCTCAGCGGGTCGTGGACCTGGAGCGCATCATCGCTAGCGTCGACGACGACAGCTGACACCCGGCCGGCCCGGGCCGCGGTGCTTGCTGCCGTCGTACCTCCGCGGCGATCAGCTGCCCGTGCGAGCGCAGGATAGTGTCGGGGTGATGATCGGTGAACTGGACACCGGCGCGTCCATCCCGACCCCGCTCCGCACTCCCCAGGCGAAGCAATCTGATCCGCACGACACCCGTCGCGGCCGGTCGCCGAGCGCCGAGGTCAGCGACCGGCGGAACGTCCACGCGAGGTCCGGCGCGTCCTCGGGGCGCGCTTCGACGGCCGCTCCGTGAGCCGCAGGTACGGCCCGAGCAACGCGACGAGCTCGTCGACGAGTATGTCTCCCTCGAGGAGCTCGCGCTTGCTGAACGCGGCGACCTCGGGGCGGGGGTGCGTCCCCAAGCACGCTCGAGCATGCCTACGTGTCGGTGACGTGCGAGCAGGGTCGCTTCCTCCATCCGTCTTGGTCGGAGCGTGGGGTCTCAGCGCCTACCGAGCGAACGTCCCCAACGGCACCTACCGGGTGACGCTGAGGTTCGCGGAGACCTGGTCGGGCGTGACCGGGCCCGGATAGCGTGTGTTCGGCGTGGCGATCGAGGGGATCGACGTCGCGCCCGACCTCGACGTCTTCGCCGCGGTGGGCTTTGCCCAGGCCTACCAGCTCGTCATCGACGGCGTCTCCGTCCAGGATCAGCGGCTCGACCTCGAGTTCACCCCCAACCTGCTTTCGACCATGTTCGACGGCCTCGAGATCGCGGAGACGGCGATCGTCGAGCGGCGCATCTCGTCCGGGCTCGACGATGTCGAGGAGAACGCGAGCACCGGCGGGATCAACGCGACCAGCACCGACCTCGAGCTGGCCGTCGACAACACCACTACGCAGGTGATCGGAATGCGATTCTCCGCGGTGGGCCTCCCGAACGGCGCCGTCATCACCAGCGCGCACGCGCAGTTCCAGGTGGACGAGGTGAGCAGCGCGGCACGGGCGCGCGGGTCGCCGAATCATTCGACGGCGTGGCGACGGCGGCACCGCTGCTGCATGTCGAGTATCTGGCGCCCTGAAGGCGACTCAAGCGCGACGCCGAATCACGTGAAAGCCGAAGCGGGTCCCGACGGCGGCACCGGACCTGACGATCGCGAACCGCGCGACCCACGTCGACGGCATGTTGCAGCTCGCGATCGACGACTGCACCGGCTGCCACGGGAACTCGAAGAACCTCGCGCCTCTCGACGCACCGGCGGAGAAGTCCGGCCTGCGCGTGATGCGCCGCTGGTTCGACTCCGCGGGCCCTGTTCAGCCGCAATCTGCGGGCCCGCTGAGCGCCGCCTCGACGGGCCGCTCGCAGTCGAACACCAGCGTCCGTCCCTGCCACTCGATCTGCATCCCGTTCGGCTCCACGTTGAGCCAGGAGAGGATCCGGCCCAGCAGGCGGCGCCGCTTCGGGCTCAGCGAACCGTCGAGGTCCGTGATCCGGCCCAGCTCGGCCCGCGGGATCACGATCTCGACGTGCTCCGACCTCGGCCGCCGGTCCTCCGGGAGCAGCGCCGCCAGCGCGCTCTTCTTCTCGAAGCTCTCGAAGCGGAGGCCGTCCTCGCCGAGCGTGAGCCACCCGTGGATCGGACCCTCCAAGTCCTCGAGCCCGCGCACGTAGGTGGCGTAGCTGGAGAAGGGGGTCACCGGCGCTTCTTGGAGGAGACGTCGAACCAGACCGCCAGGATCACGACGAAGCCGCGGACCACGTACTCCCAGTTGGCGTCGATGCCCAGGAGCGTCATGCCGTTCCTCAACACGCCGATGATGAACGCGCCGATGATCGAGCCCTCCACGGTGCCGACCCCGCCCATGAGGCTGGTGCCGCCGATGACGACCGCCGCGATCGCGTCGAGCTCCGCCATCACGCCGGTGACGCCCGGAGAGACGCCGCCCGAGCGGGCCGCGTTGAGCATGCCGGCGACGCAGGCGAGGAGCGTCATCAGCGTGAAGACGGTCAACCGCACCCGGAAGACGTTGATGCCGGAGAGGCGCGCCGCCTGCTCGTTGCCGCCGATCGCGTAGACGCGCCGGCCGAACGGCGTGAAGCGGAGGACGAAGGAGGCGGCCAGCACGATCACGATCAGCACCGCCACGAACATCGGGATGCCGTTGTGACCGAGGAACACGTAGCCGGCGACGCCGAGCGCCAGCGTCCCGATCGTGATCTGTCCGGCGGTCTCGCGCGGCGACACCGGCAGCCCGTAGCGCTTCCTGCGCTTCACGCTCTGCAGCACCGAGAGCACCAGCACCGCCAGCGCCAGGAGCAGGAGCACCGCCGAGACCCAGTGCGGCAGGTACCAGGAGGCGAAGTCCTTGAACGTGTTCGTCTTGTCCGAGAGCCCGGTGGCGCCGCTGAGCAGGAGCGCCCCGCCGCGGGCCGCCGAAAGCACGCCCAGCGTGATCACGAAGGACGGGATGGAGAAGCGCCCCACCATGAAGCCGTCGAACAGGCCGATCATCAGCGCCGCCGCGAAGGTGGCGATCATCCCCACGCTGATCGCGATGGCCGCCGCCGCGCCCGGGCCCATGCTCTGGCTGATCTTCTCGTAGACCGGGTTCTGGATCTGCAGATAGAGCACGCCGAACAGGGCCATCAGCGAGCCGACGCCCAGATCGATGCCGCCGATGAGGATCACGTACGTCATCCCGACGGCGAGCACCGAGGTGATGGTCACCTGCAGGGTGAGGTTCGAGAGGTTCTCCGGCGTGAGCACGAACGACTCGCCGTGCGTCACCAGCTCGAAGACGACGATCAGCGCCAGGATCACCGCCAGCGCCAGCAGGTTCCCGTTGTCCTTCAAGAACTGTTTCATCGCGCGCGCGCGCTCCTCGACTCGCCCAGGGTCGCGTAGCTCATGATGACCTCTTCTGTCGCCTCCACCCTCGACAGGTCCGCGGCCTTTTCTCCCTCGCGCATCACCAGGATCCGATCCGCCATCCCGAGGACCTCGGGGAGCTCGGAGGAGATCATCACGATCGCCACGCCCTGGCGCGCCAGGTCGTTCATCAGGCCGTAGATCTCGGCCTTGGCGCCGACGTCGACGCCGCGGGTGGGCTCGTCGAGGATCAGGACCTTCGGCTGGGCCAGCAGCCACTTCGCGATCACGACCTTCTGCTGGTTCCCGCCGGAGAGGCTCTCGATCTTGGTCTCGAGCGAGGGCGTCTTGACGCGCAGGCGTTGCACCATCTCCTCGACCCGCCGCTTCTCCTCCAGGCGATCCACGATGGACCAGCGGCTGAGCTGATCGAGCACCGCCAGCGAGGCGTTCTCCCGCACCGACATGCCCAGCACCAGCCCGAGGAGCTTCCGGTCCTCGGTGACCAGCCCGATCCCGGCGGCGATCGCGTCGGCCGGGCTCCCGATCGAGACCACCTGGCCGTCGACGCGGACCACCCCGCGGGTCTGCCGCGGGAACGTCCCGAAGATGCCCTCCACCAGCTCGGTGCGGCCCGATCCCATCAGGCCGGTGATCCCGAGGATCTCGCCGGCGTGGACCTCGAAGCTGACGCGATCGACCCGGCGCTCCCCGACGAGCAGCGGATGGTCGACGATCATCTCCTCGACCGCGAGCACCACCCTGCCCTTCTCCACCTGGCGCGGCGGATAGAGATCGCCGAGCTCGCGTCCCACCATCCGGGAGATGATCTGATCGTCCGACAGCGCGGTCATGTCCTCGACCTCGCCGATCGACGCGCCGTCCCGCAGCACCGCCACCTTGTCCGCGATCTGCCGGAGCTCGTCCATCTTGTGGGAGATGTAGATCATCGCCACGTCCCGGGACTTCAGCTCGCGCAGGATCTTGAAGAGCTCGGCGACCTCGCGATCCGAGAGGGCCGAGGTGGGCTCGTCCAGGATCAGGATATCGGCCTGGATCGAGAGCGCCTTCGCGATCTCCACCATCTGCTGGCGGCCCACCGTCAGCTCGCGAACCTTCTGCTGCGGGCTGGTGTCCATGCCCAGGCTCAGCAGGAGCTGCTCGGTGTCCGCGTGCAGCTTCCGCCAGTCGACCAAGCCGAACGCGCCCGTGGGGAGCCGGTTGAGGAAGACGTTCTCGGCCACCGTCAGATCGGCGACCAGGTTGAGCTCCTGGTGGATGATCGCGATCCCCGCGTCCTCGGCGTCCTGCGTGCTCCCGAAGTAGCGGCGCTGGCCCTTCACGTAGAGCTCGCCCTCGTACGTGTCGCAGGACCACACGCCCGAGAGCACCTTCATCAGCGTCGACTTGCCGGCTCCGTTCTCACCGACCAGCGCCAGGATCTCGCCGCGCTTCGCGTGGAGGTTGACCTTGTTCAGCGCGCGGACGCCCGGAAAGTCCTTCACGATGTCGACCATCCGAAGGACCTCGGACGTCTGAAGCGCGTCCCCGGCGGAGGTCACGGCGTCTCGGCACCGTAGACGGCTTCCTTCGAGTGGTAGCCGGACAGGACGACGGTGTCGTCGATCGTATCCTTGGTGACCGCGTAGATCGGCGTGACGACGGTCGGGACCTTCTTCTTACCGTTGTCCAGCTCGGTGATCTTGAGCGTCTTGCCGTGCTTCGCCATCAGCGGATCCGAGTAGGCCTTGAGCGCGCCCTCGTCGATCGGCTCGTTCTTCGCCAGCTTGGCCGCGACCAGCGCCGCCACCGAGGCGAGGGGCTGGATCGCCTTGAAGACATCCATCGCGATCTGATCCTTCGCGATGGCCTGCACGTTGCGGAGGTCACCGTCGGATCCGGCGATGAAGATCTTCTTCGTCAGCCCGCGCGCCTCCACGGTCTGGAAGACGCCCCAGGCCAGGCCCGAGTTGTTGCAGATGAACGCATCGATCCCGTCCTCACCATACTTGGTGAACGCGTCCTCGGCGGTCTGCTGCGCCCGCTCGGGGGCCCAGCCCTCGTGGCTCTTCTCCTCGAGCAGCTTGATCTCGCCCTTCTCGGCGGCCTCGTAGACCCCCTTCGAGAAGGCCTCGGCGTTGGCGTCGCCCGGCTGTCCCTTGATCAGGAAGACGCGCTTGTCCTTGCCGAGCTTGTCGATCAGCGCCTGCACCTGGAGCCGGCCCACCTCGAACGAGTCCTGCGTGACGAACCAGTCCACGTCGCTGTTGCTGACGTTGACGTCGTAGGCCACCACCTTGACGTTCTTCTCGTGCGCCTTGTCGACCAGCGTCGCGGCGGTGGCGTGGTTGACCGGCTGGAGCACCAGGACGTCGATCCCGCGGGTCAGCATGGTCTCGACCTTCGCGATCTGGGTCTGCTCGTCGTTGTTGCAGGAGTCGAACAGCACCTCGGCGCCGATCTTCTTGGCGTACTCCTCGAAGGCGGCCTTGTCGGCCTTGTAGCGCTCCTCCTGCATGGTCTTGAGCACGAAGCCGATCTTGGGACCGGAGGGATGCTCGCCGCCGCTGCCCTTTTGGCAGCCGAGCAGGACGGAAAGACAGAGACCGAAGGTTGCGAGCTTTCTCATGGCGGGCCCTCTTACCACGACATTTGCGCCTGGATCTTGAAAACCGAATCGTCCGGCTGGGTGATCGAGCGATCGCCGGCGATCTGGTTGGGGCGGAGCTGAACATTATCGCCATACCAGTACTTCGAATAGGAGAGGTAAACGTCGAGGTTCAGATCCGCCAGCGGGTGCACGCCCAGGCGCGGGGTGAGCACGCGGAACGCGAGCGAGTCGTGATCCGTATCGAGAATGACGCGGTCGAAGCGGAGGCTCACGAACAACCAGTCGACCGCGCTCCAGTGCGGCCGGTACGAGGGCTCCACGCCCCACTTGAACCAGACGCGCTGATGGAAGTTCTCCACGGGGTTCTCGGAGAAGGTGTCGCTCGCCACCCAGGCCAGCATGCCGAACCACCGCACCGACAGGCCCGAGAGCGCGCGCGCCACGTCGTGACCCGCGAAGGTCTCGAAGAGCCGCGCCGGCTGCCAGTCGATGTCGCCGCCGAAGACCAGGGCCTCGCCGGTGCCGTCGTCGACGTCGCCGAAGAAGTTCTGCGTGAGACCGCGGCCGCCGGTGCTGTGGAGCACCTCGTAGCTGTTGGCGAGGAACAGGACCTGGCGGACTTGATCGAAGGAGACCAGGAGGTGCGCCGGACCGACGTACGGGATCGCGGCCCGGGCCTCGCCGCCGAACACGCGCAGCACGCCGTTCTGCACGATCGAGAACTCGCGCTTGTCGCCGGTCCAGCTCATCCCGTAGAAGCCGCTCAGATCCAGGAAGCCGAGGTCGACGCCCAAGCTCCCCCAGAGCACCGGTGTGAAGCCTTGGTTGGCGCCGATGACATCCGCGTGCGCGCCGAAGCCGGCCTTCGCGTACACCAGATCGAAGATCTTCGTCTTGAGCCGCAGCCCGGCGACGTGCATCCGGCCGAGCAGATACGTGTCGTAGTCCGGCATGTACCCGTTGCGATCCCAGAACATGCCCGCCCGGATCCCCAGGTCGACGTGATCGCCCAGCTTGCGCTCGTGCTCGACGAACGCCGTGGCGAACCCGCTCTGTCCCGACAGCGTCGTCTCCGACCAGTCCGTGAACTGCGAGGCCATCAGCCCCACGCACAGACGCGTCGTCTTGTTGTAGCCGACGTTGACGAACAGCTCGGCGTACTCGGTCTCGTTGACGCGCGTGTAGGCGAAGCCGGAGTTGTAATAGTGATCGTCCACCAGGTAGGGCGGCCGTGCGTTCTTCGGTGAGCCGTGGAAGCGCACCGGCATGCGCACGTAGCCGTGAAAGCCGAAGTCCCAGCCATCGTCGTCGAGGCCGAGGTCCTCCGAGAACACCGGGCGCGCCAGCGGGACGGGGCCGAGCACGCTGTTGGTCGCGGGCGTGATCTCGGCCTCCGCCCCGAGCGGCGCCGGATCCGGCGCGGCCTCGGCGGGCGGGGGCGTCTCGGCCGGCTCGACCGCGGGCTCGTCGCCGGGAGGCAGCTCGTCGTCTTGGGCGCGGGCCGTCGCCGGGACGAGCAGCGCGACCAGGAGCAGCGCGGGATCAAGTCTCACGGCGCTTCCTCCTCCTCATGATCACGATCGCCCCCAAGAGCGAGATCAGGATGATCGCGCTGTCCACGCCCGACCCCGGGCCGGCGGCGCGGCACAGGGACGCGGGCCCGTCGTCGAAGACGCGGCCCATCATGTCGCCGGGTCCCTGGCTGCTCTGCATCGCCATGCAGACACCGCCCATCAGCAGGAAGCCCTGCGCACAGTCGGTGCAGAACGAGCCCTGGTAGCCGGCCTCGCAGGTGCACACGATCCCGTCCGAGTCGTCGCAGGTGCCGTGGCCGTTGCAGGTCGTCTCGGTGCACGAGGTGTCCATCGAGCAGGCGCCAGCGTCGTCGTGGAAGCCGGCGTCACAAGCGCAGGTGAAGTCGCTCCCGTCCGGCGTGCACTGGGTCTTGTTCGCCTCGGTGCAGGGGTTGTTGAAGCAGGGATCGGTGCAGTGATCGAAGCCGCCGTCGTACGCCGGATCGGGCGTCCCGTACTTGCGGAGCTGGGACATCATCCAGGCGCCTGCGCCGTACCCGACCATGGGCACGACGCCGGTGTAGCGGCCGTTGTCCTTGTCGTAGAGCTCGGGGACCAGGAAGTCGTTCTGGACCGCGTTGCTCGTGATCTTGGTGAGCAGCTCCTCCGCCCGCCCGGTGTAGCTGCCGTTGGCCTTGGCCGTCCCGAGGACACGCCAGGCGTCGGCGATCCGGACGTCGAGGAGGATCCACTCCGAGAGGTCGTACGTGTTGGCGGAGCTCTCGCCGGTCAGCGAGAGCATGGGCTCGAGGCGACGGTACCCGCCGAAGCCCGTGATCAGCCGGCTGAAGGAGTTGAGCGTGCCCAGATAGAGCGGGTCGTCCGTCGTGACCAAGCCCCAGTCGAGGAACCCGACCACCGATCCGTCGACGTGCACGTCGCTGCCGGCGACGCCGACGTGGCTGGCGAAGCTGTTCGTCGGTGAGTGCACCAGCGCGGACTTCGCGGTGTCGAGCATCTGCTGCGCGAGCTGGCGGTAGTGATCGGAGAGATCGGTTCGTCCCTTCAGCGCGGCGATGTCGGCGAAGTCGAACAGCCCGCGGATCTGCGTGGCCGCCGTGTAGCCGAACACCTGGCGGCGATCCCAGTGCACCTCCCAGATGGAAGCGTCGGCGCCGGGAAGCCCGCCCGACTCGTACGCCTCGATGTCCTGCGCGATCTGGGTGAGCGCCTCGAAGACCGTGTCGCCCTTCCACGTCTGCGTGTCGAGCCAGCCGACGTCGCAGCTGTTGTGGAGGTACTGCCGCGCCGCCCACAGGATCAGGCCCCAGCCGTCGGTCTCGATGTTCGGACCCTCCTGGTTGAAGTCGGCCTCCTCGGTCCCGTTGCCGAAGTACCGGCACACCGAGACCCGATACGGCCGGCCGAGATAGTTGGTGTCGTCGAAGAAGCCGGAGTCGGCGCCGATGAAGAACTCGACGGCGCGCCGCGCCTCGTCGGTGTGGCCGGTCATCGCGAGCGCGCTGATCCCGTAGGTCGCGTCGCGAACCCAGCCGGTGTGCCACTCGCCGATCGGCAGCGCCGCCAGCATCATGCCGTCGTTCTTCTTCTCGCGCTCCCGGATCTGGCCCATCCGCAGGACCGCCTCCGACTGGCGCCAGAGCTTGAGCTCGTTGGCGTTGAGCTGTGAGGGCGCCTTCGCGGAACGCCACGCCTCGAACTCCGCCAGCGAGTCGGTGTGGATGGTGCCGGCGTCCCGATCGGCCGCGAACGCGGTCCAGAGCGCGAGGATGTCGGCGACGCTGCGGCTGTCCTTGAAGAGGTTGGCGCGCGGATCGTTCGGGTTGTCGTTCACGAACAGGACCGCCTGTCCCCACCAGGCGCTCGCGCCCGCGTCGATCGTGACGTCGTGCTGGGTCACCAGCACCTGGCCCGTGCCGTTGCAGCTGTGGTTGTCGCCGATGTTCCCGCTCGACAGCACCGCGTTGTACACCGTCGGATCGGTCCCGCAACTCGCGTGCGTGACGTCGCCGATCGGCACGTAGATCACATGGCCGCCGCCGGGCCCGGTCTCCACACCGTTCGGCGGGGTGGCGGTGTCATTCCACGTGATCTGCTCGCCGGACTCGTCCGGATCGACGCGACCGTTGCCGAGCAGCATGTTCGGCTTCGCGTAGATCGACACGGTCATCGGGCTGCCGCCGCTGTTGGTGACCTTCATCAGCATCAGCATGCCGTTGCCCGCGTAGCCGAACGGCGCGTAGAAATAGGTGTCGATGCCGGCACCATTCACGCTGGCGGTGCCGTGGATGATGTTCGTCTGCGCTTCGTACTCGATCTGGCTGTAGTCGGAGCACTCGGCGCTGCCGCACTTGTTGATCCACTTGCTGGTCCCGTTGACCCGCACGCCGAAGTAGATGTCGTGGGCCAGGTCGCGCCGCCCGATGCCAAAGGTGCGATCGTCGGCGCCGGAGGCGACGTAGCGATACGGATGCTCGAGGAAGTACGTGATCCGGTCCTCTTGCCGGTCGAAGACCTGAAAGCCGTGCCCGTTGCCGGTGGGCATGAAGTACCATGTGCGTGTTTGTGCCCCGGCTTCCGACGCCGCTGTGACGAGCAGGAGTCCGAGCACGCAGATCAGGGGCCTCGACATCGTCTACCTGGGGTAGCACATGTGACTGGAACGTCGAGGGCTCGCCGCCCGATCTCGGCCGTCCGGCCGATGTCAGAATCAGCCAGCCGGTCCAACTTGAACCGTAGCGTCGGGGTCCACGCGCCCGATTCCGCTCTAAACCTAGATCCGTAGACGAAACAATGGGTTGCCCGACTTGGCGAGGCGTTGGACCCTCGGCGCGTCATGGACATCGTGTTTCACTACCACACCCTGCGGAGCTGGCTGATCGCCGGTGCGATCGCCCTCGGGACCCTGACGCTCATCCTCATCATCCGGGCCGTGGCCACGGGTCGCCTGGCGAAGGTCGCCGCCCGGACCACCAACGTCTTCGACGACATCGTGCTCGAGATGATCCGGCGGACCAAGCTCGGTTTCGTCGCGATCGTCGCGATCTACGCCGGGTCGCTGGCGCTCACCGCGCTTCCCGCGCCGGAGCGGGTCATCGTCACCCGGGTCGCGATCCTGACCCTGTTCGTCCAGGCCGCGCTCTGGGTGAACGGCGGGATCTCGTACGGCGTGACGCGGCACCGCGAGCGCACGCTCGACACCGACGCCGGCTCGGTCACCACCATCGCCGCGTTCGGGATCCTGGGCCGCATCGCCGTCTGGATCTTCCTCGCGCTGGCGATCCTCCAGAACTTCGGCATCCAGATCAGCGCGCTGATCACCGGCCTCGGGATCGGCGGCATCGCCGTCGCGCTCGCGGTGCAGAACATCCTCGGCGACGTGCTGGCCTCGCTCTCGATCGTCCTCGACAAGCCGTTCGTCATCGGTGACTTCCTCGTGGTCGGCGATACGGTCGGAACGGTCGAGTACGTCGGGCTCAAGACGACGCGCATCCGGAGCCTCTCGGGGGAGCAGATGGTCGTGTCGAACAACGATCTGCTCCAGAGCCGGATCCGAAACTACAAGCGCATGCAGAGCCGGCGGATCGTCTTCTCGTTTGGCGTGACCTACGAGACCACGATCGACAAGCTCGAGCGCATCCCGGGCATCGTGAAGGCGGCGATCGACGCCGAGGCCCAGAGCCGCTTCGACCGCTGCCACTTCTTCAAGTACGGCGACTCGTCCCTGGACTTCGAGGCGGTCTATTACGTGGAAGCCCCCGACTACGGGCTCTACATGGACATCCAGCAGCGGGTGAATCTCGCGTTGTTCCGGGCCTTTGCGGAGGAAGAGATCGACTTCGCGTACCCGACCCGGACCGTGTATCTCCACTCGGCGGCGGCGTAGGCAAATGGATCCGAAACACTCAGAGTCACCTACCCGATAACCACGGCAGGAGGACCCGCCATGCTCAGGAAGACCGACGCGACTGGAACCGGCGAGATTACGACCGATCAGGGCCTAGGCGACTACACGAAGGCGCGCGAGGCCCAGGTGATGCGGCTCTTGAACGCGTTTGCGCCGGGGAAGTGGGAGCTGGTCCCGGGCCACACCCAGCTCACCGGGCTGGGCGATCGGCTCAACGGCACGGTGATGATCCAGGCCAAGGGCGGCATGGCGCCGCGCCACGTCACCAAGTACCTCTCCGTCCAGGACGGCGTGCTCCAGACCCAGGGCCTCAATCTCCAAACCCCCTGGTTCTGCTAGGCAACCCCCCGATCTCGAAGAGATCGGCATCACGGGGAGGTCAGGATGATCGACGACAGACTCAACGTTTCGGGCGCCGGAGTGCCCTACGTCCACGAGGCCCCGGCCTCGACCCCCGTCCGCAAGGCCAAGGGCCACCGCGCCCTTCCCGGTCGCCAGGAGCAGAATACCGCCCGCGACCGCATCGGAGGCGAGACCCCGCACCTGCCGGCGGTCCACAGCCTGCCCGTCGTCGCGAAGCGCCCCGAGCTCGGCATCGGGTACCAGCACCCGATCGAGGGACCGTTCGCGCCCGTCGAGCGCACGCGCTGGTCGATCGACACCTACCCGCCCGGCGCGCACTACGACGGAAAGAACGCCACCTTCGGGGTCCCCGCACCCAACGCTCAGGCCGCCATCCTCGAGATCTACGATCAGCCCCTCGGGGGCGAGGCGAAGCTGAGCTACCTGATGGAGAAGAAGGACGGCCAATGGCAGGCGAAGCTTGGCGACCTGCCCGAGCCTGTCTACTACGGCTATCGCTTCTTCGGACCGAACTTCCGCTACACGCGCGGGTGGACGCCGGGGAGCGGCGAAGGCTTCCGCGAGCACGTCGACGAGTTCGGCAACCGCTTCAACCCTAACAAGCTGGTCACGGACCCATACGCGCGCGAGCTCTCGCACGACAAGGAGCCGCCCGAGATGCGGGAAGCAGGCGAGCACGCGGGCATGTACAGCTCCGGCGATGCCGACTACCAGGGCCGGCCGAGCTACCTCGTCGACACCGCGAAGTGGGCGCCGAAGTCGATCCTGTTCCGCGATGACACCGACTTCGGGATGAAGCCGCGGATCCCGGAGGGGGACGCCATCATCTACGAGGCCCACACGCGCGGCCTCACCCAGCACCCGTCATCGATGCGCCTCGAGGATCTGCTGGCCGGCACCACCGGGTTCGAGGACGTCGCCAACATCCCGAACGAGCTGCGCGGCACGTACCAGGGCGCCGGTATGATGGCGAAGTACCTCAAGGCGCTCGGCTTCAACACGATCGAGCTCCTCCCAGTCCAGCAGTTCAGCGACGCCAACAACTTCTGGGGCTACATGACCGACGGCTTCTTCGCGCCGCACCGGCGTTACGCCTCCGACCAATCTCCCGGCGGACCCACACGCGAGTTCAAGGAGATGGTGAAGGCGTTCCACGACGAAGGGATCGAGGTCTGGCTCGACGTCGTCTACAACCACACCGGCGACGGCGGGCAGGACGGTCACCCCGACCGCGTGCAGCTGAACGCGCTGCGAGGCGTGGACAACCGGGCGTACTTCGCGCTCTCGCACGACCGGCGTAACGACTGGGTCTCCAGCGGCTGCGGCAACAACCTGGACGGCTCGAAGCCGGCGACGAAGCGCATGATCCTCGACTCGCTCGAGTACTGGTGCGACGAGATGGGCGTCGACGGGTTCCGCTTCGATCTCGCCAGCGTGCTGGGACGCGAGAAGGCGAGGGGCTACGAGTTCAACCCCCAGGCACAGCTCCTGGTGGCCATCCGGGACTTCGCGCGCTCGCGGAACATCAAGGTCGTCGCAGAGGCCTGGGACTGCGAGGCGAGCGGATATCAGGTCGGTAACTTCCCCGAGGGCTGGGGCGAGTGGAACGGCAAGTATCGGGATTGGGTGCGGGACTTCGTGAAGTCCGAGGGCAACGCGGGTGAGTTCAAGGAGGCGTTCGCCGGGACGCCCAGCCTGTATCGCCGCCACGGAGGTCCAGCGAAGTCGGTCAACCTTCTCACGGCCCACGACGGCTTCACCCGGGCCGACCTGGTCAGCTACACGCACAAGCAGAACGAGAACCTCAGCGCGCCCTTCGGTCCGGTCGATGGCGGCGATAATAACAACCGCTCCTGGGACTGCTGGGTCGGCGATCCCCAGTCGACCAAAAGGTTGCGCCGTCGCCAGCTCAAGAACTTGTGGACGCTCCACATGTTCGCGCGCGGCGTGCCCATGATCGTCTACGGCGACGAGCTCGGACGCACGCAGAACGGTAACAACAACCCGTACAAGCTCGACTCGATCGCCACCCAGAACAACTACGCGATGGTAGCGACGGCAGCGCCGCAGCGCGTCCCGACCGAGGGCGGCGGCCACTATCACGACAACCTCGGCGAGGAGGAGAACGAGGACGGCAAGAACGGCCTCTTCCTCTTCAGTAGATTCGTGACGCACCTGCGCAAAGATCACCCCTGCCTTCGCCAGGAGTCCTACGATCAGGTCCCGATCGAGTTCCTGAGCCCGGGCGGCGGTCCGCACCGGGACACCGAGATCCACTCGGTGGCGATCAAGATCGACGGGTCTCCCGTCGGCGACAGTCGGTTCCTCTTGCTGGTGAACACGTATCAGGGCGGGTTCGACTTCCAGGTGCCGAAGGCGGCGCCGGGGAAGAAGTGGGTCCGGATCGTCGACACGGCGAACCGCTTCGAGAATCACCATAACTTCTGGACGCCCGAGGAGGCCGCCCCGGTGTCGAAGGGGGGATACCCCGTCGAGGACCACGCGATCGTGGTTCTGCAGGAGATTGACGCGTGAGCAACCATTCGGGCGTGAACCCGATAATCGTGAGAACTTCGTTTCTTTCCAGGATGATAGGAACAGCCCATGCATCTCCGCGATCTCGACTCGACCCCGCCGGCAACCGCCCCCGACCGCACGCGCATCGAGACGACCCAGACCCGGGCTCCGAAGGCGATCGTAGGCGACGAACCGAGCGGTGACGCCCGCAGGGCCCAGGCGAAGGCCCTCGGCGGCGGCCCGGCCGTCGAGCCCGAGGCGCCGCTCGATCAGCTGGCGCGGAGCTTCGGGATCCAGCCCAGCTACGTCGACTGGGAGGGCAACCCGCACAAGGTCTCGGACGAGATCCTGACCAAGCTGCTCGCCATCATGGGCGTCCACGCCGGATCGGACGCCGAGGTGAAGTCGCTGCTGGCCGCGCGCGAGGTCGAGTCCTGGAAGCAGATCGCGGCGCCGGTCCAGGTCTCGCGGGCCAACAAACCGCTCGCGGTGAGCCTCAACTTTCCTGCGCGCGACGCGCGACGCCCGCTCGTGTGGAAGGTGATCGACGAGTCGGGCCGCGAGAAGGCGAGCGGTCGCTTCTCACCGTCGAAGCTCCCGGTCACGGAGCACAAGGAGATCGACGGCGACCGGTTCGACCGCCACGAGCTGAAGCTTCCGGTGCGCCTCGGTGCCGGCTATCACCGGCTGGTGCTCGAGACGCCGGACGGCGCCGAGGTCGGAACCACCCGGCTGATCGTCGCGCCCAAGAGCTGCTACCTGCCGCAGCAGCTCAAGGGCGACCGCAAGCTCTGGGGCTTGGCCGTGCAGCTCTACTCGCTGCGCTCCGAGCGCAATTGGGGCATCGGCGACTTCGGGGACCTGAAGAACATGGGACCGATCTGCGCGAAGGCCGGCGTGAACATGATCGGCCTGAATCCTCTCCACGCGCTGTTCGGCTACGAGCCCGATCGCTGCAGTCCGTACAGCCCCTCGACGCGCCTGTTCGTCAACCCGATCTACCTCGACGTCGAAGCGGTCGCGGGGTTCGCGAGCTCGAAGGCCGCGAAGGCCAAGGTGGCCTCGCCGGAGTTCCAGGCTCGGTTGAAGGACCTCAGGGACAGCGAGCTCGTCGACTACGGCAAGGTCCACGCCGCCAAGATGGAGGTCCTCGAGCTGGTCCATCAGTCGTTCGAGGATAGGGACGGCGCGTTCGCCAAGTGGGTGAAGGCGAAGGGAGAGCCCCTCGAGCGCTACGCCACCTTCGAGGCGCTGCAGGAGCACTTCGCGCGCACGCAGCCGATGGCGCCCCACTGGGGCGGCTGGCCCAAGGAGTACCAAGATCCGACGTCGCCCGCGGTGAAAGCGTTCGCGAAGGCGCACTCCGATCGCGTCCGCTTCCATCAGTTCCTCCAATGGCAGGCCGACGTGCAGCTGGCCGCGGCGCAGGGTGAGGCCAAGTCGGACGGGCTGGCGGTGGGCCTCTATCGTGATCTGGCCGTCGGCACCGATCGCTACGGTGCGGACACGTGGACCGCCAAGGACATCCACTCGCTGGAGGCCAGCGTCGGTGCGCCGCGCGACGGCGCCAACCCGCAGCCTCAGAACTGGGGCCTGCCGCCGGCGATCCCGGAGCAGATGAAGGCGTCGGGCTATCAGACGTTCATCGACCAGCTCCGCGCCAACATGCAGCACGCGGGGGCGCTCCGGCTCGACCACGTCATGCAGCTGGCGCGGCTGTTCTGGCTCCCGCCCGACGCCGGCGACGGCGCGTACGTCCACTATCCGCTCGACGATCTGCTCGCGATCGTCGCGCTGGAGAGCCAGCGCCACAAGTGTCTGGTCATCGGTGAGGATCTGGGGACGGTGCCGGAAGGCTTCTCGGAGAAGCTCCAGGCGGCCGGGATCTTCTCGTACAAGATCCTGTCGTTCGAGCGGGAGGCCGACGGCCTGCTGAAGCCGCCGTCGGAGTATCCGCGGAACGCCGCGGTGGGCGTCGCCACGCACGACCTGCCCACGCTCGCCGGGTACTGGCAGGGCTGGGACCTGGCCTGGCGCTTGAGCCTGCAGCAGTTCGGCATGCCGGACTACCGCCACGCGCTCGACGAGCGCCGGCACGATCGCGAGAACTTCGTCCGCTCGATGGAGCGCGAGGGCCTGCTGCCCCGCGGGTCGAAGCGGCTGACGAGAGACGAGGTGCTTCCGACCCAGGTGAGCGGGGCAGTGCACGACTACCTCGATCGGACGCCCTCGCGAATGATGATGGCGCAGCTCGAGGAGGTGTTCGGCTCGATCGAGCAGCCGAACCTCCCCGGCACCATCAACGAGCACCCCAACTGGCGGCGCAAGATGCCCGAGGGGATCGAGGGGCTTTCGGCGGATCCGCGCTTCGCGAAGTTCGCGGAGCGGTTGAGCGACCGCAACCCGAAGGCGCGCTGATCCGACATCGAGCCTATGGGAGGCGCCCACTCGGTGCGCCATCGTGACCCGGTGCGGCGGATTCTGGCTGCTCGCCTTCGTCGCCTGTGCGCCCGAGCCGGCGCACCCGGATCCTTCTCTCCCGGCGAGGCTGGCCGGGTCGCGTCCGGTCCCGCCGGAGCAGTACGACTGCGTGACGCGCGAGCGCCCCGCCGAGTGGGGCGCGGCCATCGAGGGCGATCGTCTGACGGTGCGCGTCCGCTCCCGCGCGGCAACCCGGATCGAGGTGGAGCTCTACGACGCCCCGCGCTTCGCGCCGCCGCGGATGACGCGCGTGCTGGAGCAGGACGGCGATCGGTTCTCCGTCTCGCTCGCGCTCGACGAGGTCCCGATCGACGCCACGATCTACTACGGTCTCCGCGCCTGGGGTCCGAACTGGCCCCACGTGGAGGGCTTCGAGCCCGGCACGACGGCCGGGTTCCGGTCGCACGTCGACGCCCTGGGCAACCGCTTCAACCCGAACAAGCTCCTGATCGATCCGTACGCGCGCGAGCTGAGCCAGGATCCGCTCGACGCCGAATGGGACGACCCCTCCGCGTATCTCTCGGGAGACGAGGACCTCGCGATCGACTCTGGGCCGATCGCACCCAAGGGAATCGTGCTCCCTGAGCGGCCGATCCCCTGCTGGAACCGGCCCCAGGGTTCGTTCTCCGACATGATCGTCTACGAGGTCCATCTCCGGGGGCTCACCATGAACGATCCGACCGTGCCGGAGGCGTACCGCGGTACCTATCGGGGCGCGGCCGAAAAGGCCGAGTACCTGGCGGGGCTCGGCGTCACGGCCATCGAGCTCCTGCCCCTCTTCGAGACGCAGAACGACCACAACGATCTCGACGCGAGCGCTCGGGGCGACAACTACTGGGGGTACTCGAGCCTCAGCTTCTTCGCGCCGGATCGGCGCTACGCGTTCGATCGCTCGCCCGGCGGTCCGACGCGCGAGCTCCAGGCGATGGTGCGCGCGTTCCACCGCGCCGGGATCGAGGTCTGGGTCGACGTCGTCTACAACCACACCGCCGAGGGCGAGATCTCGGCGGACGGGACCACCGGACCGGTCCTCTCCTGGCGCGGCCTCGACAACGCCGCCTACTACGAGCTCGGTGCGAACGCGCGCGTCTACGCCGACCACAACGGGGTCAGCGCCAACATCAACGCGACCGATCCGCTCGTCCGCGACCTCGTCATCGACTCGCTGACCTACCAGCACCGGGTGCTCGGGATCGACGGCTTCCGCTTCGACCTGGCCCCGCTGCTCGGCAACGGCTGCAAGACGGCCTGCTTCCGCTTCGAGCCCGACGATCCGGACGGCATCCTGATGCGGGCGACGGGGCTGGGCGTGCGGCTGGTGGCGGAGCCCTGGGGGATCGGCGAGGGCACCTACCAGCTCGGCCGCTTTCCTGCCGGCTGGGCCGAGTGGAACGGCGTCACCAAGGACGTCATCCGCAAGGATCAGAACGTCGACACCGAGCGGATCGCGCCGGCTGAGCTGGTGCGCCGGCTCTCGGGCTCACCCGATCTCTTCGGCGCCGGGCGTGGCGCGAGCGCGTCGATCAACTACGTCGCCTGCCACGACGGGTTCACGCTGCGGGACGTCTACGCCTACGACTCGAAGGCGAACCAGCAGCCGTGGCCGTACGGTCCATCGCCTGGCGGTGACGACGAGAACTGGTCGTGGGATCACGACGGCGACGCCGCGGCGCAACGACAGGCCGCCCGCACTGGCCTGGCCCTGGTGATGCTGGCCGCCGGGATCCCGATGATCACCGGCGGCGACGAGATGTACCGGACCCAGTACGGCAACAACAACCCGTTCAACCTCGACACCGACGCCAACTGGCTCGACTGGAGCGAGGCCGAGCGTCACCCCGAGCACCTCGAGTTCACGCGCGCGCTGATCGGCCTACGCCGCGCACAGCCCGACCTCAGCTCGAGCGCTCCGCTCGTCTATACCCCCGAGGGCGTCCTCGCCGACACGGAGTACCTCTCGAACACCACCCGTCACTATTTGGGGCTGCGCCGCGGCCCGACCTTCGTGGCCTACAACGGCGCCGCAACACCCGAGCCCGCCCTCCTCCCCGATCCCGGGAGCGGCCGCGTGTGGAGGATGGTCGTCGACACCTCCGCCGCGTTCGAGCCGATCGCGAATCACCGGGCGATGGCGGAGGCCGAGCCGCTCATCGATCGGCGCTACTCGATGGCGTCGCGGAGCCTGTCGCTGTTCATCGCCGGCGATCCGTGAGCTATTCATCCGAGCGCTCGGTCGGCGCTCCGTTTCGCTTCGCTTCCCCGCGCCCTCGCTGGAATTCGAAACGCTCCGGCCCCACCTCGGTCATCGATCCGTGCTCGAAGCGCTGCGTCCGCCTGCCGTCGACGAGGACCTCGTCAGCGACGGGAAAGCCGAGGGCGCGCCCGGCACAGCGCCCGTCCTCGGAGCGATCGCTGTAGGCGCGCCAGAAGTCACCACGGATCACGAAGGCGGCGTCGCTCCCGTCCCGGTGCACCACGACGCACGCTCCGCCGTAGGACGGGTCGCCGCCCCAGTCGAAGTTCTGGAGCGTGACACCGAGATCGCGGCCATCCTCGAACCAGCGATGTGCGAGGCGCGCCTCGATCTCCCCCTGGTCCGGATAGTAGCTCGCAGGATAGCCGATGCCCTTCGGCCCGCCGTGGCGTCCGACCGCGGTACGGATCGCTTGATCGACCCAGACGTGGTGGCCGTCGCTGGCCAGGCCGATGCGGTCGGTCTCGTCGACGCGGACGCCGTTGACCCGGACCTCCGGCGTGACGTCCCGCGGGTGGGGCTGCGACGGGTGGTGCGGGTCCGGGTTGGTGGGTGCGAACGCGCGCCGCATCGAGGTCGCTCCGATCCGGCGCGTGAGGCTGAGCGGGCGCCCTTCGACCGTGCACTCCATGGTCGCGAAGCGCTCGACGAGCGCGCCGTTCGACTCGAGCGCCGGCAGCGGAATGTTCTCGCGCCCCGAGCGATCGGGCGAGAGATCGAGAGAGAGGACGGTCTTCGACGCGCCCTCCGCGCGATCCTCCACGCTGACGCGGACGTTCTTCACGTCGACCGCGCCGTCGCCGTAGAACGGCTGGAGCAGCCGCGTCGCGTACGGAGACCAGCCGTACGGCCCTTGCTCGGGGGTCTCGAAGCCGATGCCGGCCAGCTCGAGCAGCCCGGCCAGCCGATCGTCCTGCTCCGCCTTGGCGGGATCGCCGAGCGCCGCCGCACGCTCCCGGATCTGCTGTCCGAGCGGAAGGCCCAGGTCCACCTCTTCGAAGCGGCCGGCCAGACGGCGCGCCAGCGCCTGTGCCTTTGCCTGCTTCGGGTCGGCGTCCCGCGCCTCGAGTCGAAGCTCGAGGCCCTCGCGGATGGAGGTTCGCGGGAGTGTAACCAGGTTCGTGCGCGTCTCGTGGTCGTACCGGATCGAGGCGCCGTCCAGCGCCTCGAGGCGCCGTCCGTTCACCTCGACCCCGGTCGCCGGCTCGGTCTCGGGGAGCTCGAAGCGAAACTCGCGCGTCTCCGGCTGTCCCTCGAAGCTGCCCACGGCCGGCGCGACCTCGAGCGTGATCGTATCGCCGTCGCGGCGGTAGCTCATCTTCGTGCTGGCGAATCCGCCCTCGCGATAGGCCTGGGTGAGGCGGTCGTCCTCGTGAAGGACGGACTCGCCCCGGGCGCCGTCCTTGCCCGGGTAGGCGCGGACGACCAGCGTGTGGACTTGCTCCGAGCCCATGTGCATCGACACGGGCTGCGTCGCGATCGGAACGCCGCCCTTCGCGAAGGCCGGCACCTCGTTCAGGTCGCCCGAGACCAGCGACCGGCTGTCCCCGTCAAACCGCTCGCCGGTGAGCAGGTGGTACCAACGTCCCTCTGGGAACCAGACCGGAGCGGACGCGACCTTGTTCGGCCCGCGGCCGTCGCGGACGATCGGCGACACCACCACGCTGTCGCCCAGCATGTACTGCTGCGCGTTCGCGTGGGCCTGCCGCTGGTTGGGATACCTGAGGTACATCGGCTGGATCGGGGGCATCGCGTCGCGGTGGCAGGTCCAGACCTGCGAATAGATGTACGGGAAGAGTTGCGACCGCAGGTGATAGGCGCGGCGGGTCGCCTCGGTGCACTGGTCGCCGTAGAGCCACGGCCGCGGATCGCCGTCCGAGTGCGGAACCGGATCGTGTCCAGCGAGCGCGTCGTTGTTGAATCCGTGGATCCGGAGACAGGTCGAGAGCGCGCCGAACCAGGTCCAGCGCGCGAACAGCTGCGGCTCCTTCTCGTGCAGGAGCCCGCCGATGTCGTGCGACCAGAACGCCGCCAGCACGTTTGCGGACGCGATCGTCATCCGGACCTGCGCCGCCAGGATCGGGAACTGGACGAAGGTGTCGCCCGAGAACTGCATCGGGTAGCGGTGTGAGCCGAGCAGGCCGTGCGGATCACCGGGCCCGGCGCCGGGCTGGGGTCCCTCGAAGCGCGCCAGCAGCGCGCCGCGCGGCCGCTCGTTTGCCGGACGCGGATCGTTCGAGGCGGCGGCCACGTTGAGCCCGGTCGACTGGTGATAGAGCAGGTGGGCGAGCAGAGCGCCGGTGGGCAGCCCCTCGATGGCGGTGTGCTCGGGCGGGCCGCGGATCTCTTTGCCCTGGGTGGGCTGGTAGTCGAGCCACCAGGTGTCGACGCCGTCCTCTCGGAGGGGCGTGAGCACGTGCTCGATCCAGGGTCCGACGTAGCGCGGATCCGTGAGGTCGGCCGTGACCGTGTCGCCAGGGTGATCGTCGAGATAGCCGTTGTCGCGGAGCGCCTGCATGAGCGGCTCGTAGCCACGCTCGCCGCGGGCCACGCCCGGGTAGGGGTGCAGGTTCAGGGCGGTGACCAGGCTCCGGTCGTGAAGGAAGTCGGTCAGGCCCTTCGGATCCGGAATCAGCGACTCGTTCCAGCTCCAGCGCGACCACGGGTACGCCGGGTTGATCGGGGCCAGCGCGTCCATGTCGAAGACGAGGGCGTCGAGCGGATATCCGTGCGCGAGGTAGGACTCCGCGCGCTCGCGATACTGCGCGTCGGTGAGCGGCTGCCACCACGAGTCGATCGCGCCGAGCATCGGTCCCCTCGGCATCGGCGTCGGACATCCGATCTGCGCCAGGCCGCGCAGCGCGGCCGGATAGTCCCGTCCGTACCCGAACAGGTAGAGATCGGTGCCCTGCTCGTCCGCAGTGCGCCGCCTGGGGAAGCCGTCCCGGAAGATCGGTCCCCTCGAGTCGTCGTAGCAGAAGAAGCCTTGCTTCGAGACGACCCCGTTGTCGAGCTGGAGCCCGCCATGGTGATCCTTCTCCTGGCCGACGCCGTGGAGATCCTGCGTCCGGAAACCGCCGCCCAGGTTGTTGCGATCTTCGTTCGGCTTGCTCGGATCCCAGCGCCAGCGTCGATAGGTCGCCGTCCTCGACGCTCCCGGCGAGCTGCGGACCTCGAGATTTCCAGCGTGGAGCGGCTTGCCGTCGGGAGCGAACGTCAACCGCATCGCGCCCGTATCGACCACCGTCCTGCCGTCGAGCTCCATGATCCGACACTCGAGACCGGCCGACGTCGCGCCGCGGTTCATCGCGAAGTACGTGGGATCGTCGACAAAGACCTGGCCCGGTCCGATCTCCTCGATACGCAGGAGCTCCCGCGTGATCGGCGTGATGCGCAGCGAACGATCTCCGTTCTTCCGGACGATCGGCGCGCCGTCCCAGCGCGACCCCAGGCTCGAGTCGACCACACCCCCCTGCGTCCGGGTGGGGTTGACGAAGGCCGGTGGCCGCCCGCGCACCCGGACGAAGGCGCCGGCGCCGCCGTCCGCAGGCCGCGCGCCGCCCGCGTCGGCGGGTCGCAGGGTGTCGTCGACCGCGATCCGGCGGCCGGTACCCGAGAGGTTGGTGAGCCGCTCCCCCATCGATCGTCTGTGGAGCATGATCGGACCGACGGCCGCCCGAGTTGCCTCCGGTCGCGACCCCGCTTAAATGTGGCATATAAACCTTCATTGTCGGGGGGCGTGCCGCATAAGCCCGTCTGTAGACTTGGGATTTTGCCGCGGGTAAGTCGATTCAACACACCAAACCACCCGGAGGCGACGATAAAGCCCCCGATGGTCAGGACAGCTCGCCAGGAAGGCACTCCCCGTCGTCATCTCGAAGTGGTCGCCGACGAGACCCCCGCGATCGCGCGTCGGACGCGAAACGCGGAGCGAACGAGAGACCGAGAGTGGAAGAGCATCGCCTCCGCCCTCGACCACTTCGGCCCCCTGCTGAACTGGGACGCGCCCAGCCGAGTCACCCACTTCGAGGCCGACAACACCCAGTACGGTCGCGTGATCATGCCGTGGCGCGGCGACGGTACCGACACGATCGGCTTCTCCGCCAAGGTCGACCTCGGGGGCCAGGCCGTCAAGATTCGCCAGCTGCGGCTGATGGCGGACGCCGTGAGGCTGGGCGCCGAGAAGGTCGCCGGCTCGGCAGCGAGCCAGGCCTCGCAGCTCGGCGCTGAGCTCGGCCGGCTGCCCTCGGGCGGCGCGATCATGGCGGTCCTCGCCTCCGTCGCCCCGCTGATCGCGCGCTCCGACGCGAACGCGACACCGGAGCTCGCGCCCCTCGCCGACGCGGCGTCACGCGGCGTGAAGATGGTGCTCGGCCCGCGGTCGAGCAAGGCGAAGCTCGCCACCGAGCTGGACCGGACCGCCGCCGCTCTCACCCGCGCCGCCGACGAGGCGGAGGTTGGAGCCCCGCCGGTGAAGCTGTTCAGCAACATCCATGCGACCGGCGCGGATCAGTTCCTCGGCGACATCGACATGAAGCCGGTCGGACATCTGCAGGGCGACGAGCTCGCCTACCGCGCCGACGGCATCGCCATCCCGCAGGTCATGAACTATCGCGCGACCGTCGGTATGTCCGATGACGGCGGCAAGAGCTGGCGCGTCGGCGGCCAGGCGCTCGCCGAGGGCTACTACCCGCAGATCGACGACAAGCAGATGAAGAGCCATGACGTGCGCTTCCGGCCGCAGCCGATCCAGTGGGAGGCGATCAACGCCATCCAGATGATGGTCGGCCAGGCCAACGCGCCCTTCATCGGTGTGGACGGGATCCCGGGCAAGCACGAGGCCCGCTGGCCCAAGATCGACTGGAGCAAGGATCCGGTTCCGCAAGTCCCGGTCTCCACGCTCGACGATCTGCTCGACGACGGCGCCTACGGTATCAAGCACTACGCCGAGATGGGCGCCAACGTCATGTACATCGAGGATCTGCTGCACCTGATCCCGTGGGAGGGACGCGAACGCCACGAAATGCTCGGCAGCCCCTTCGCGACCGCCTCCTATCACATGATCGACCCGCGAAAGACCCGCGAGGGACGGAAGATCCTGAGAGAGCGTCCCGACGACATCACGGCGCTGCGGCAGGCCGGCGAGAAGGCCCTCGCCCGCGTGGTCAAGGCAGCCGAGCGTCACGGCATCAAGCTGATGATGGGTCTGGCCCCCAACCACACCGGGCACAAGTATCTCCAGTTCGACGTCGTGAAGAAGCAGCGCGCGGACGGTCGTGTGACACTGCAGCTGAAGCGCAACTACTACGACGGCCTCTTCGCCTCGGTCGAGCGGCACATCAACGAGATGATCAAGGATCCGGCCGAGAAGCAGCGGATGCTGGATCAGCTCGAGGATCGGCGAAAGTTCACCGCGGCGGCCCTCGCGGACAAGCAGCGCGAGAAGACGATGCAACAGGTCTACCCCTGGATGTACTCGTCTGCCGACTCGAACAACCTGGCCGGCGCCAACAGCCCGTCGGAGATCATCTCGGACGGCGATGTCGTTCAGCCGTGGAAGGACATCGACAAGCTGCTCGGCGCCTTCGCCAGCGAGGAGAAATTCAACCTCGACTCTCCCTGGATTCCGCGCCAAGGAGGAGTGGCTCGCCGGAGCGCTGGCATACTGGGCCTCGAAGGGCATCACGATGTTCCGCCTCGACGCGGGCGGCCGCCAGCTCGACCGCTTCCACGACGAGACGCTGAACATCGCGCAACGGATGTCGGACGAGGCTCGCGGTCACCACGAGCCGCTCTACTACCTGATTGAGGATCACGATCGGCAATACCTCACCACCAAGACCGAGGATGCGGTCCAGTCCGAAGGCTGGCTCGCCCGCGCGGTCCCAGCCTTCAAGACCGGCAACCACCGCGACAACCAGCCGACGCCGGACTACGACGTCAACGGGCTGTGGGACCTCCTGTACTCGCCGGGCTTCAACCAGTGGATCCAGGCCGACAACCACGACAACTGGCGTTGCCTCGATCAGTTCAACGGCGACCTCAGCGCCATGCAGCAGTACATCTGCACGATGCAGCTGCTGGGCGGCCCGTTCTCGCTGTTCATGGGCACCGACGTGGGCGCCGATCAGTGGACCAAGCACACGTTCCAGCAGGGCGGCGGGATCGAGGAGATCGAGCAGTACCTGTCCGGGATTCCTCCCCGAAGAGAAGATGAACCTGAAGGAGTGGATCGCCACCTCGGGCCAGCTGAAGACGACTGTCCCCGCGCTCCAGACGAAGCGGCGCGAGCGGATGTATTGTACGCAGCCCGATAACGATCCGAAGATCATCGCGGCCGCGCGGCACTCGTACGACTTCTCGGACAACCCGGTGATGGTCTTCGCGAACGTCCTCCCGCACACGTACCAGGGGGGCACGTTCGCGCTCGACGCGGAGACGAAGGCGTGGGTCACCGAGCGCCAGGAGAAGGCCGCGGCCAGCCGCCGGACGGCGCGCTTCATGGTGCGAAACCTCTTCTCGAAGGAGCCCACCAAGCCCGTCTGGACCTCGCAGACCGGCAAGCCGGCCCCAAAGACCGCGCAGCAGCTCCTCGAGCACGGAATCGACGTCTACGTCGACGCCCGCGCCACCCAGGCCCTGGAGCTGTACGAGGTCGATCGCTACGGCCGCGAGATCAAGAGCAAGTAAGGATCAGCTGGCGCTCTCTCCGACCTCGACCACCGGCGCGGCCGCCACTCCATTGCTGGCCGCATCGGGGAGCGGCTCGACGCCGTCGGTGTCGAGGTCGTGAACCTGCGGATTGTGCGTCCAGTAGAAGCGCGCACACCAGTCGTGCCCCAGACCCTTGGTCATGGCCACCTCTTCGAGACCGGCAAACAAGACCCGGCGCAGCTTGTTGAGGATCGCCTTCGCCAGCGCGACACGGTTGGAGAAGCGCGCCAGATCGACCTCGAGGCGCGTGCGCTCCCGGATGATGTTCTCGAGCGCCGCCCTCCGATCGGCCAGGCGCTCGGAGTAGACGCCGAGCTCCTCCTGCTCCTCCTGCTCGAGGTGCCGCTCCAGGTCCTTCGAGATCATGATCTCCGCTGCGTACGACAGGCTGGTCACGTGCGACGGAATGTCGGCGAAGTAACGGCGGTAGAGGGGGGCATCGACGCTGTTCCCCGAGAGCTCGAGCAAGCGCCGCTGAAAAGCCATCATCGTGTCGTCCCAGGCATCGTCGGCGATCTCGACCATGGCCTGGGTCTCGACGTGGCGAATGTCGAGACGGCCCTCCTCGTCCTCGAGCAGCGCCAGCTTGTCCGCCGCCTCCACGAAGTCCGTGGCCAGATGGCGGGTGTCCTCCAGCGCGTTCAGGCGGGCCGCGGTGTAATTCGCCTCGAGACGGAAGATGCGGATGGGCTTCGACTCGGGAATTTCCAGCATGGGATCGTTCGCGTAACGCGCAGGCGCGGAACCGTCAAGATCGCCTATGATCCCTGCTATGGAGGCCGCCCAGAGGAAGTCGAGCGTCGTGCTGAAGGTGGTGGTCGGAGTCCTCGCGGGCTTCTTCGTCCTGGCCCTCATGACCGCGGTCGCCGTCTATCGCTGGTACAACTCACCCGCCACCCAGGAGCGCGTGGGCGCGGTCCGTGACTTCATGCACCTCATGGCCAAGGCTTCGCAGGCGCCCGGCGCCGAGGAGCTTCGCAAGCTGGGTTGCGATCAGGCAGCCGTGTTCACGAAGGAGGAGGCGGCGGCCTTCATGGAGTCACTCGGGAAGTTCGCACCCGCCGCCGAGCGCGGCACGGTCGACCTCCCGATGATCTTTTGCAACGTGCGGGTGAAAACGGCGCTGAGCTGCAAGGACCTGACGCTCGGCTACGCCACCTCGGTCGCGGACGGTCCGGATCAGATGATCGTGCTGCTCCAGGCGCAGACGTTTCCTCAGCAGGTGGTGTGCAGCGGGCTCTATGCGAGAGACGGGACGCTCGTCGAGTCGCTCCAGTGATCAGCCGGCCTTCTCGCCGGCGGTGATCGCTTCACCGACTGCCGGCTCGACCGGCGGCATGAGCGGCCCCTCCTCCATCGGATACTCGTCGAACTCGACGTCGGCCTTGTCGACCTCGATCTCGAGATAGCCGTAGTTCGGCAGGCCGGTGCCCGCCGGGATGAGGCGGCCCATGATGACGTTCTCCTTGAGCCCGCGCAGGTGGTCGACCTTGCCGCTGATGGCGGCCTCGGTGAGCACCTTGGTGGTCTCCTGGAACGACGACGCCGAGATGAACGACTCGGTCGACAGCGACGCCTTGGTGATGCCGAGGAGCATCGGCTCGCCGGTGGCCGGGTTGCCGCCCAGCGACGTCACGCGGTCGTTCTCCTCCTCGAAGATGTGCTTCTCGACCTGCTCGTCGATGAGGAACATCGTGTCGCCGACTTCCTTCACACGGACGCGCCGCAGCATCTGGCGAACGATCACCTCGATGTGCTTGTCGTTCAGCTTCACACCCTGGAGCCGGTAAACCTCCTGGATCTCGTCGACCAGGTAGCGGGCCAGCGCCTTCTCGCCGAGCACCTTGAGGATGTCGTGCGGGTTGGCGGCGCCGTCCATCAGCGGCTCGCCGGCCCGGACCTCGTCGCCCTCGTGGACCTGGAGCGCCTTCGACTTGGGGATCAGGTACTCCTGCACCTCGCCCACGTCCGGCTTCACCAGGATCTTGCGCTTGCCCTTGGTGTCCTTGCCGAAGCTGACGACGCCGTCGATCTCCGACACGACCGCGCAGTCCTTCGGCTTTCTCGCCTCGAACAGCTCGGCCACGCGCGGCAGACCGCCCGTGATGTCCTTGGTCTTCGTGGTCTCCCGCGGCACCTTCGCGATGACGTCGCCCGAGCCAATCATGTCGCCGTCGTTGACCACGATGTTGGCCCGGACCGGCAGCGAGTACATGGCCGGGGCGCCGCTCGAGAGCGTCCGCGGCTGATCGTTCTCGTCGACGATCGCGATCCGCGGACGCGCGTCGGGATCCCGCGACTCGATCACCACCTTGCGCGACAGACCGGTCACCTCGTCCAGCTCTTCCTGGATGGTGACGCCGTCGATCAGGTCGTCGTACTTCACGCGGCCGCCGACCTCGGAGAGCAGCGGCATGTTGAAGGGCTCCCACTCGGCGATCTTCGCGCCCTTCTTGATCTTGGTCGCCGTCCTTGGCCCGGATCACCGCGCCGTAGGGCACCTGGTACTGCTCGCGGACCAGCCCCGTCTCCTCGTCGAGGATGTGGAGCTCGCCGTTCCGGTTCATCGCCACCGTCGTGCCGTCGGTGCGGGTCGCCGTCTTCAGGTTCACGTACTTGGGCATGCCGCCGAAGCGCGACTCGATGTCGCTCTTGGCGCCGCGCGCCAGCGCCGCGCCACCGACGTGGAACGTGCGCATGGTGAGCTGCGTGCCCGGCTCGCCGATCGACTGGGCCGCGATGATCCCGACGGCCTCGCCCAGGTTCACCTTCCGGCCGCGCGACAGGTCCCGCCCATAGCATTCGACACAAATCCCGCGCTTGGTGCCGCAGGTCAGGCCCGAGCGCACCTTGACGCGCTGGATGCCGGCGTCCTCGATCTCCGCGACCTTCTCCTCGTTGATCTCTTCACCCGCCGCGCAGATCACGCGACCGTGGTGCGGATGGGCGACGTCCTCGAGCGCGGTGCGCCCGAGGATACGATCACCGAGGTGTTCGATGACTTCGCCCGACTCCACCAGCGGCGTCGCCTCGATGCCGTCGATCGTCCCGCAGTCGAACTCGGTCACTACGCAGTCCTGGGCGACGTCGACCAGGCGGCGCGTCAGATAGCCGGAGTTCGCGGTCTTCAGCGCGGTGTCGGCCAGACCCTTGCGGGCGCCGTGCGTCGAGATGAAGTACTGCAGCACCGTGAGACCCTCGCGGAAGTTCGCGAGGATCGGCGTCTCGATGATCTCGCCCGAGGGCTTGGCCATCAGACCGCGCATGCCGGCGAGCTGCCGGATCTGCTGCGCGGAGCCTCGAGCACCCGAATCCGCCATCAGGAAGATCGGGTTGAACGTGGGCATCTTGCGCTCTTGCTTGCCGTCGGGCGCCCGCACGTTCTCCGTGGAGATGCCGGCCATGAGGCTCTTCGAGACCTCCTCGCCGACGCGGGCCCAGATGTCGATCACCTTGTTGTAGCGCTCGCCGTCGGTGATGAGACCTTCGACGTACTGCTCCTCGATCTGCGCCACCTCTTCCTGGGCGGTGCCGACGATGTGCTCCTTCTCGGGCGGGATGCGCATGTCGTCGATCGAGATGGAGATGCCGGCCGAGGTCGCCTGTCCGTACCCCATGGTGCGAACGCGGTCGGAGAGGATCACCGTCTCCTTCTGCCCGCAGGCCCGGTAGCAGCCGTCGATCAGGGACCCGAGGGCCTTCTTCGTCATGACCTGATTGATCATGTTGAAGTCGACCTCCTTCGGGACCACCTCCATCAACAGGACGCGGCCCACGGTGGTCTCCTGCAGGTCCTTGACCCGCATGGCCCCGTTCACCGGACGGTCCGGGATGCGGACCTTGATCTTGGCCTGGAGCGCCACCACGCCGTGGTCGTACGCGACCCGGACCTCCTCCGGCGCCGCGAACACCTTGCCCTCGCCCTTCGCGAAGGCGCGCTCGCGCGTCATGTAGTAGCAGCCGAGGACGATGTCCTGGGTGGGCACGATGATGGGCCGGCCGTTCGCAGGGCTGAGGATGTTGTTCGTCGACATCATCAGCACGCGGGCTTCCATCTGCGCCTCGATGGAGAGCGGCACGTGGACCGCCATCTGGTCGCCGTCGAAGTCCGCGTTGAAGGCGGTGCAGACCAGCGGGTGCAGCTGGATGGCCTTGCCCTCGATCAGCACCGGCTCGAACGCCTGGATGCCCAGGCGGTGGAGCGTGGGGGCGCGGTTCAGGAGCACCGGGTGCTCCTTGATGATGTCCTCGAGGATGTCCCAGACCTCGGGCTTCTCTTTCTCCACCATCTTCTTCGCGCTCTTGATGGTGGTGACGTACCCCTTCTCTTCGAGCTTGTTGTAGATGAACGGCTTGAACAGCTCGAGCGCCATGATCTTCGGCAGCCCGCACTGGTGCAGCTTGAGCTCCGGACCGACCACGATGACCGAGCGGCCCGAGTAGTCGACGCGCTTGCCGAGCAGGTTCTGGCGGAACCGGCCCTGCTTGCCCTTGAGCATGTCGGACAGCGACTTGAGGGGCCGCTTGTTGGGACCGGTGATGACCTTGCCGCGCCGGCCGTTGTCGAACAGCGCGTCCACGGCCTCCTGGAGCATCCGCTTCTCGTTGCGGATGATGATCTCGGGGGCGTTGAGCTCCTGGAGCCGCTTGAGGCGGTTGTTCCGGTTGATCACGCGCCGGTAGAGATCGTTGAGGTCCGAGGTGGCGAAGCGGCCGCCGTCCAGCGGGACCAGCGGGCGGAGGTCCGGCGGGATCACCGGGATCACCTCCAGCATCATCCACTCGGGCTTGTTGTCCGACTCCTTGAAGGCGTCGACCACCTTGAGGCGCTTCGCGATCTTCTTCCGCTTGGCCTCCGAGGTGGTGGCCTTCATCTCGGCGCGCAGCTCCTCGGCGAGGACGTGCACGTCGAGGAAGCCGTTCTTCTCCGGGCCCTTGAGGAGCTCGCGGATGGCCTCGGCGCCCATGCCGGCGTGGAGGTAGTCCTCACCGTGCTCGTCGAGGATCTGCTCGTACCGCTCCTCCGAGATGATCTCGCAGCGCTGGTACTCCTTCTGTCCCTTGGGATCGATGACGATGTAGGCCTCGCAGTAGAGCACCTTCTCGAGGTCCTTCAGCGTGACGTCGAGGAGGTTGCCGATGCGCGACGGCAGCGACTTGAGGAACCAGATGTGCGCCACCGGCGTGGCCAGGTTGATGTGGCCGAGCCGCTCGCGCCGCACCTTCGACTGGATGACCTCGACGCCGCACTTCTCGCAGACCACCCCGCGGTGCTTCATGCGCTTGTACTTGCCGCAGAGGCACTCGTAGTCCTTCACCGGACCGAAGATCTTCGCGCAGAAGAGCCCGTCCCGCTCCGGCTTGAAGGTCCGGTAGTTGATCGTCTCCGGCTTCTTCACCTCGCCGTGCGACCACTCCCGGATCTTCTCCGGCGACGCGATCGAGATCCGAATCGCGGAGAAAGACAGCGGATCCTTGGGCTTCTCGAAGAAATTGAAAATGTCCTTCACTGGGATTTACTCCGTCGCCTCTTTCGCCTCACCCGAAGCCATGGCAGCCGCGGCTGCTCCGTCTTCGTCGTGACGCATCCGGTAACGCTGTGCTTCGCGCCGCTGGACGATGTCCGTGACGGCCTGTTCGTCGAGGAGCTCCACGTCGAGGCCGAGCGACTGCAGCTCCTTCATGAGCACGTTGAACGACTCGGGCAGACCCGCCTCGAGCACGTTCTCGCCCTTCACGATGGCCTCGTACATGCGCGTGCGGCCCAGGACGTCGTCCGACTTCACCGTCAGGAACTCCTGCAGCGAGTAGGCGGCCCCGTAGGCCTCCATCGCCCAGACCTCCATCTCGCCCAGCCGCTGGCCGCCGAACTGGGCCTTGCCGCCGAGCGGCTGCTGCGTGACCAGCGAGTACGGTCCGATCGACCGGGCGTGGATCTTGTCGTCCACCAGGTGGTGGAGCTTCAGCATGTACATCACGCCGACGGTGACGTCCTGGTCGAACGCCTCGCCGGTGCGCCCGTCGAAGAGGATCGTCTGCACCGAGCGGCCGCACTCGTCGAGCATCTGGCGGATGTCCGCCTCGCGCGCGCCGTCGAACACGGGCGTCGCGCAGTGCACGCCGGCCCGGACCTTCTTCGCGAGCTCGTAGGCGTCGTCGTCCTTCATCTGCGAGAGCAGCCTCTTGAACCCGTCGCCGTGGTAGACCTTGCCGAGCAGCTCTTTGACCTCTTTGGCCGAGCCCTGCTTGTTGTAGTTCCAGGCGTCGAAGAGCTCGCCGAGCTTCTGGCCCATCCCCTTGGCGGCCCACCCGAGGTGCGTCTCCAGGATCTGGCCCACGTTCATGCGGCTCGGGACGCCCAGCGGGTTCAGGACCACGTCGACCGGCGTCCCGTCGGGGAGGAACGGCATGTCCTCCTCGGGCAGCACGCGGCTGATGACGCCCTTGTTCCCGTGGCGGCCGGCCATCTTGTCGCCGGGCTGCAGCTTGCGCTTGATGGCGACGTAGACCTTCACCATCTTGATGACGCCGGGGGGCAGCTCGTCGCCCTTCTTGAGGCGCGCGATCTTCTCCTGGAAGACCATCGTGACCAGCTCGGTCTGATCGCGGACCGACTCCGCCACCTTCTTGACCCGGCCCTCGACGGTCTCGTCGCCGAGGCTGATCTCCGGCCAGTACTTCTCGGGTGAGCTCCGGAGCGTCTCCTCGTCGAGCTCGACGCCCTTCGCGATCAGCTCCTTGCCCTTGTCGTCGACGAGGCGGGCCGCCGTCTTCTTGCCCTTGAAGAGCTGGATCATCTTGCGAGCGCCGGAGTCACGGATGATCCGGATCTCGTCGTTCTGATCCTTGAGGAGCCGGGCCTCCTCCTCGTCCTCGATCTGCTGGGCGCGCTCGTCCTTGTCGACGCCCTTCCGGCTGAAGACCTTGGCGTTGATCACCGTGCCGATGACGCCGGTGGGGACGCGCAGCGAGGTGTCGCGCACGTCGCCGGCCTTCTCGCCGAAGATGGCGCGGAGCAGCTTCTCCTCGGGCGAGAGCTGGGTCTCGCCCTTCGGCGTGATCTTGCCGACCAGGACGTCGCCCGCCCGCACCTCGGCGCCGATCCGGATGATGCCGGACTCGTCGAGGTCCTTGAGGGCCTCCTCGCCCACGTTCGGGATGTCGCGCGTGATCTCCTCGCGACCGAGCTTGGTGTCCCGCGCGATGCACTCGAACTCCTCGATGTGGATCGAGGTGAAGACGTCCTCCTTGACCACGCGCTCGGCGATCAGGATCGAGTCCTCGAAGTTGTAGCCGTGCCACGGCATGAACGCGACCACGCAGTTGCGGCCGAGCGCGAGCTCGCCCATCTCCGTGGACGGTCCGTCCGCGATCACGTCACCGCGCTTCACCTTGTCGCCGCTCCGCACGATCGGCTTCTGGTTGATGCAGGTGTTCTGGTTCGACCGCTGGTATTTGAGCAGGTTGTAGATGTCGACCTCGGCCGCGACGTCGGTCGACTCCATGCCCGTCTCGACCCGGACCACGATGCGGGTCGCGTCCACCGACTCGACCACGCCGTCGCGCTTGGCCACCACCGTGACGCCGGAGTCCCGGGCCACGATCGGCTCCATGCCGGTGCCCACCAGCGGGGCCTCGGTCTTCACCAGCGGCACCGCCTGCCGCTGCATGTTCGATCCCATCAGCGCGCGGTTGGCGTCGTCGTTCTCGAGGAAGGGGATGAGGGCCGCCGCCACCGAGACCAGCTGGTTCGGCGACACGTCCATCAGCGTGACCTCGTCCGGACGCACCATCACGAAGTCGCCGCCGCGGCGGACCGAGATCAGGTCCTCGACGAACTTGCCGTTGTCGTCGACCTCGGCGTTCGCCTGGGCGATGACGTGGTTCTCCTCCTGAAGCGCCGAGTGGAACTGGGGCTTCATCTCGACCACGCCCTCGTTCACCTTGCGGTACGGCGTCTCCACGAACCCGTACGGGTTCACGCGGGCGTACGTCGACAGCGAGGAGATGAGGCCGATGTTCGGACCTTCCGGCGTCTCGATGGGGCAGATGCGGCCGTAGTGGGTCGGGTGCACGTCGCGCACCTCGAACCCGGCGCGCTCCCGGGTGAGACCGCCCGGCCCGAGCGCCGAGAGACGCCGCTTGTGGGTCACCTCGGAGAGCGGGTTGGTCTGGTCCATGAACTGCGACAGCTGCGAGCTGCCGAAGAACTCCTTCACGACCGCGGAGACCGGCTTCGCGTTGATGAGGTCGTGCGGCATCAGGGTCTCGGTCTCCTGGACGGTCATGCGCTCCTTGATGGCGCGCTCCATCCGGACCAGGCCGATGCGGTACTGGTTCTCGAGCAGCTCACCGACGGCCCGCACCCGGCGGTTGCCGAGGTGGTCGATGTCGTCGATGGTGCCTTTGCCGTTCTTCAGGTCGATCAGGTAGCGGACCACCTCGAGGATGTCGCGCTTGGTCAAGACGCCGGTGTCGAGGGGCTCGTCCAGGTCGAACTTGTAGTTGAGCTTCAGCCGGCCGACCCGCGACAGGTCGTAGCGCTCCGGGTTGAAGAAGAGGTTCGCGAAGAGGTTCTTCGCCGTCTCCTCGGTCGGGGGCTCGCCCGGCCGGAGTCGGCGGTAGATCTCCATGATCGCCTCTTCGGGCGTGTCCTGCACCGGGCCGTCGCCGGCCCAGCCGCGGCGCCGCTCCGAGAGCTCGAGGTTGATCGTCTCCCGCAGGTACGGGCCCACGTTCAGGTTGTCGATGAAGAGGATCCGGAGCTCCTTGATCCCGCGCTCGCGGAACTCGTTGAGGCTCTCCACGGTGACGTCGTCGTTGACGTCGGCCATCACCTCGCCGGTCTCGCCGTCGATCACCTCCTCGGCGATGACGGAGCCGACCAGCTCCTCCTCCTCGATCGGGATGGTGTCGATGCCGAGCTTCTCGATCTTGCGGACCACCGCCTGCGTGAACTTGCGGTTCTTCCGGACGATCACCTCACCGGTGGTCGGATCGCGGAGGTCGCGCGGCGAGCGCTGCCCCAGCAGGAGCTCCAGGTTGACGCTCTTGGCGTACTTGTTGCCCTTCTGGAGGAAGACGGTCTCCTTGTCGTAGTAGTAGTCGAGCAGCTCCTGCGTGCTGTAGCCGAGCGCGCGGAGGAGCGTCGTCGCCGGCAGCTTGCGGCGGCGATCGATGCGGACGTACAGGATGTCCTTCGGGTCGAACTCGAAGTCGATCCAGCTCCCGCGATAGGGGATGATGCGGGCCGAGTAGAGCAGCTTGCCCGAGCTGTGGGTCTTGCCGCGGTCGTGATCGAAGAAGGCGCCCGGCGAACGGTGGAGCTGCGACACGATGACGCGCTCCGTCCCGTTGATGATGAACGTGCCGTTCTCGGTCATGAGCGGGATCTCGCCGAAGTAGACCTCCTGCTCCTTGATGGCCTTGATGACCTGGGTCCCGGTGGCCTCGTCCTTGTCCCAGGCGACCAGCCGGATCATCACCTTGATCGGCGCGGCAAAGGTCATGCCGCGCTGATGGCACTCCTCCACGTCGTACTTCGGCTTCTCCAGGTGGTACGAGACGAACTCCAGGGCCGCGGTCCCCTGGAAGTCCTTGATCGGAAAGACCGACTTGAAGACACCCTGCAGGCCGTAGTCCTCGCGCTTGTCGGGATCGACGTGCGCCTGGAGGAACTTCTCGTAGCTCTGCTTCTGGATCTCGATCAGGTTCGGGATCTCTGGGGGCTCGGAGAGCTTGGCGAAGTTCTTACGGATCCTGAAGTTCGTTTGGACGACCGAAGGCATCGGTTCTCTTCTCTACTTCCCCGGACTTGGACCGTACGATCCTCGCCCGGTTGCACAGCCGTCACTTCGACGAGGGCGGGTGACTCGTTTCGCTCGAATCACCCAACCTGCTGAACTGACGGGGAATGTGCCCCGACATGTTCAGCCCACCCTGCGAAGTCAAGCCAAAAGATTGTCTACAACAAACCCCTACGCTCGGAGTCCCCCAGTCCACCCGGGCTCGCCCTTACGTACGGGGCGCAGAGCTCGCGCCCCACGCCCCGCTTTGCACCACGCCCGTCCAACTACTTGAGCTGGACCTGGGCGCCGACCTTCTCGAGGGTCTCCTTGATTTGACCGGCCTCTTCCTTCGAGACCGCTTCCTTCACCGGCTTCGGCGCCTCGTCGACCAGCGCCTTGGCTTCCTTCAAGCCGAGCCCGGTGATCGCGCGGACCTCCTTGATGACCTTGATCTTGTCCGTGCCCGCCGCCATCAGAATGACGTCGAACTCGGTCTGCTCGGCGGGCTTCTCCTCGCCCATGCCCATCATGCCGGGAGGCATCATCATGCCGCCGCCCTTGGCGGCCTCGACGCCCCACTTCTCCTCGAGCTGCTTCACCAGATCGGCGGCCTCGACAACGGTGAGGGCCGACAGGTCGTTCATGATCTGTTCGAGATTTGCCATTTCAAAAACTCCTTCGTGAAACCTGTGGCGGCCCCTAAGCGGCGGCGACGCCTTCCTTGTCCTTCGCGATCTTCGCCTCGATCACCGAGAGCAGCTTCGACGCCGGTGCGTTGAGCTGCGCGAGGAGCTTGGCCGCCGGCGCGTTGATCACGCCGAGCAGCTGCGCTCTCGCCTCGTTCATCGTCGGGAGGGCCGCCAGCTTCTCGACGCCGGCCTCCCCCTCCACGATGTCGTTCTCGACGAAGCCCGCCTGAACCTTGAACTTCTCGTATTGCTTCGAGAGGTCCTTGGCCACGCGGCCCAGCGCCGCGTACTCCTCGTCGTATTTGAACAGCACGGCCTTGGGGCCGAAAAACACCTTGCTCAGGCTCGAACGCTTCGTGCCCTCGAGTGCCCGGCGCATCAGCGTGTTCTTGACGACGCGATACTCGACACCGGCTTCGCGGAACTTCGCCCGGATCTTCGTGACCGACTCGACGTCCAAACCTTGGAAGTCGGCGATCAGACCGGCCTTCGCCCGCGACAGCTTCTCCGACAGCGAGGCGACCGCCTCTTCCTTTGCCTGACGGGTCATGCCCATTCGGTCTCACCTCCGTTTGACCCACGCGACGTGGGCCCGTCGTTGCATCTGACCTTCCGACCAGACTCGCGACGGGTGCGGAGCCTGACCTTCTCGGCGGGCCGTCCATCGACGATTGAGGCCTCACGGCCGCCCGCTGTCTCGGAGGGTCTCGTTATCAGAACGCTCCATCTCCTGGGTCGACCTTGATCCCGGGCCCCATGGTGGTGCTGATCGTGATCGACTGCATGTACGTGCCCTTGGCCGACGCCGGCTTGGCGCGGTTCAGGGCATCGACGATGGTCACCAGGTTGCCGAGCAACGCGCTCGGCTCGAAGGACGCCTTGCCGATCGGGACCTGGATGATCCCGGCCTTCTCGGTGCGGTACTCGACCTTACCGCCCTTGGCGTCCCGCACCGCCTGCGCCACGTCGGGCGTGACGGTGCCGGTCTTGGGGTTCGGCATCAGCCCGCGGGGACCGAGCACCCGGCCCAGACGGCCGACCATGCCCATCATGTCGGGCGACGCCACCACGACGTCGAAGTCCAGCATGCCGCCGTTGACCTGCTCCACCAGGTCCTCGGCGCCGACGATGTCCGCGCCTGCATCCCGGGCCTCGCCCTGCTTCTCGCCGCGGCAGAACACCGCCACGCGCTTGGTCTTGCCGGTGCCGTTCGGCATCACGACCGCGCCGCGGATCATCTGATCGGCGTGGCGCGGATCCACCCCCAGCTTCACGGCGCACTCGACGGTCTCGTCGAACTTGCCGCCGGCGGTGGTCTTCTTGATCAGCTCGCAGGCGTCCTGCGCGGTGTACTTCTTGCTCCCGTCGATCTGCTCCGCGGCCTTCTGGTAGCGCTTGCTGCGTTTCTTCATCGTCTCTCCTTCGTAGTCCGAGCGACGCGCTCTCGTGCGTCTCCTACAAAGCAAAGGCTCCACCCCACTCGATCGGGGATGGAGCCGGTGGAAGTTCGGAGCGCTTATCGAATGACGTCGACGCCCATCGATCGGGCCGTGCCCGCGATGATGCTCGCTCCCGTCTCTGCGTCGTAGCAGTTGAGATCGGGCGCCTTCATCTGCGCGATCTTCTTGCACTGCTCCCAGGTGATCTTCCCGACCTTCACCTTGCCGGGCTCCCGCGATCCGGACGCGGGCTTCTTGTTCAGATGGAGGCCGGCCTCCTTCTTGATCAGCACCGAGGCCGGCGGCGACTTCGTGATGAACGTGAAGCTGCGGTCCTGAAAGACCGTGATCACGACGGGGATGATCAAGCCGTCCTTCGCCTGCTCCTGCGTGCGGGCGTTGAACTGCTTGCAGAAATCCATGATGTTCACGCCGTGCTGACCGAGCGACGGGCCGACGGGGGGTGCGGGATTCGCACGGCCGGCCGGCACCTGGAGCTTGATCATCGCCATTATCTTCTTCGCCATGACTCGTCCTTGTGGGAGCACCGGGGCCTACATCATCGTGGCCCCGTTGAACAAGATTTTTTTCGGGGGCTAGGCGGCGGTCTTCTCGACCTGACCGAAGTCCAGCTCGACCGGCGTCGAGCGCCCGAAGATGGAAACCAGCACGCGAAGCTTCTGCTTCTCCTGCTTGACCTCTTCGATGGTGCCGTTGAACCCGGAGAAGGGCCCGTCGATGACTCGGACGGTCTCGCCCTCCTCGAACTCGACGCGCGGCTTCACCTGGGCGGCGCCCTCGGTCATCTGGTTCGTCAGCCGCTCGACCTCGGCGTCGCGCAGCGCCATCGGCTTCTGGGCGTTGCCGACAAAGCCGGTGATCTTGGGCGTCGACTTCACCAGGTGCCAGGTGCGGTCGTTGAGCTCCATCTGCACGATCATGTAGCCGGGGAAGAACTTGCGCTTCGACTTGCGCTTGCTCCCGCCCAGGAGCTCCACGACGTTCTCCGTCGGGACCATGATCTCGCCGAAGAACTCCTCGAGCCCCTCGAGCTTGGCCCGCTCCAGCAGGCTCTTCTGCGCCCGGTGCTCGTACCCCGAGTACGTGTGCACCACGTACCACTTCAGCCGGGGGTTGGCCTGCAACGCCAGCTCGGCGGCGGACAGGGGCGGCTTTTCGCCCTCGAGCGGTTCCTCGGTCTCTTCCATCGGTTCGGACTCTTCCGCCTCCGATGCCTCTTCGGCTTCGGGCTCGGGTTCGGAGGCCTCGGCCTCTTCCTCGAGGGTTTCGTCGTTCTGGTGTTCTTGTCCGGCCACGGGTCAGCGCCTCTCGTCAGCCCAGGGTGGGCGCGCGGTAGATCAGGCCGGTGAGCTGCGCCCAGACCACGTCGAACAGGCCGAGGATCACCGCGATGATCAGCGCCGTCACGATGACGACGACCGTCGCCGTCCGCGTCTCCTTCCGGTCGGGCCACGTGCACTTGAGCAGCTCGATGACCACCTCGTTCGCGAACGTGTGGGCCCGCTCGTTCTTGAAGGTGAAGATGCCCGCAGCCAGCGAGATCAGGAAGCCGAGCACCGTGGTGAGCGTGAAGTTGTCTCCGAGCAGGGCCGGATCGGGAAGGCCCGCCGAATACGCGATCTGCCCCGAGACCTTGGCGAGCGTCGCCCACAAGAGGACGCCGAAGGCAAGGAACGCAAAGATGACATAACGTTGAGTGCTCTGCACGCGCGATCTCCCAAGAAGCAGGGCAGGAGGGACTCGAACCCCCAACAAACGGTTTTGGAAACCGCCGCTCTACCAATTGGAGCTACTGCCCTACGGCTTCCAGCCGCAGAACCGGGGTTACTAGACGATTTGCGACGGGTCCGCCAGGAAAAAAATTGCGAAGCCTACAACCAGATTCGAACTGGTGACCTCTTCCTTACCAAGGAAGTGCTCTGCCGACTGAGCTATGTAGGCGTTCCCAGAGCGGGAGACGAGGATTGAACTCGCGACTTTCAGCTTGGAAGGCTGACACTCTACCACTGAGTTACTCCCGCAAGAACGTCGTGGAGGGTGGTGGATTCGAACCACCGTAGGCTTACGCCGCTGGGTTTACAGCCCAGTCCCTTTGGCCACTCGGGCAACCCTCCATCTCCTCGCGTTGGCGACGGGAAGCTGGCGATTGGATTCGAACCAACAACCCTCTGCTTACAAAGCAGACGCTCTACCGTTGAGCCACGCCAGCGCAGGTCATGGCTGCTTAAAGGACTCGTTCGGTGGAGTCAAGGAGACGCGGCGACCCGGCGCTGCCGGAGCGCCTCCCAGAGGAGGATTCCGGCGGCCACCGAGGCGTTGAGGCTGTCGAAGCCGTGGGCCAGCGGGATCCCGATCCGAAGGTCGCACTTCTCGGCCAGGCTGGGCCGGACGCCGCTGCTCTCGCCGCCGATCACGAGGCCGAGGGGCCCGTCGAGCCGCGCCTGGTCGGCCGGCTCGCCGCCCATGACCGCGGCGGCGGTCCAGACGCCCCGCTCCACCAGCCGCTCCACGGCGAGCTTGAGGTTCGTGACCGACGCGATCGGCACCGCCAGCGCGGCGCCCGCGGAGGCCCGGACCACGGCCGCGGTGACGCGCGCGGCCCGGTTCGTCGGCAGCACCACGCCGTGGGCGCCGAGCGCGTAGACGCTGCGCAGGATCGCGCCCAGGTTCTGCGGATCCTGGATGCCGTCGAGCAGCACCACCAGCGGCTCCTCGCCGAGCGCCTCGGCGCGGTCGACGATGGCGTCGACGTCGATCGACTCGAGGGCCTTCGGATCGAGCTCGGCCATCACGCCCTGGTGGCTGCCGGCGCCGACGCGCTTGGTGATGTCATCCTTCGAGACGTCCATCACCGGCACGCCCGCCGACTGGGCTGCGTGCAGGATGTCTTGCGTTCGGCCGCCTTCGGCACGCGCCACCTTCACGGCCAGCACGGCGGCGCCGCCCTGGAGCGCCTCGAGCACCGGCTGCACTCCGTAGATGAAGTGGGTCGGCCCGTCCTCGACGGGCGCGTGCTTCGCCCCTCGCCGCCGGGTCAAGATCGCGCCTTCTCGATGTCGTCGACGATCCGGCGGGCGGCCGTCACCGGATCCTCGGAGGTCCGGATGGGCCGGCCGACGACCACGTAGGTGGCACCGGCTTCGACCGCCTGCCGCGCCGTCATGACGCGGGACTGATCGCCGACGTCGTCCCCCGGCCCGCGGATCCCGGGGACCACGAACACGGTGGCGTCGGGGACCAGCGGCCGCAGCACCGCGAGCTCGTGGCCGCTCGCCACCAGTCCCTGAGCGCCGGCGCCCACCGCCAGCCTGGCGAGGCGCTGGGCCTGCTCCGCAAGCGGGCTTGCAAAACCGAGCGCCCGGATCTCGTCCTCGGAGTGGCTGGTCAACACGGTCACGGCCAGCAACAGCGGCGGCGGGCTGCCGGGGATCAGGGTCATCTGCGCCAGCTCGTCGATCGCGGAGGTGATCATGCGCGCCCCGCCCAGCGCGTGGACGGTGAACATCCGGGCCCGCTGGCGGGCGACCTCCCGCGCAGCGCCCGCGACCTGCGCCGGGATGTCGTGAAACTTGAGATCGAGAAAGACGCTCGAGCCCATGCCGTGGATCAGGTCGAGCACGAGGGAGCCGGCGCTGGTGAACAGGCGGGGGCCGACCTTGAAGAGCCCGACGTGGGGCGCCAGCAGCTTCACGAGGCGTTCGGCCTCGTCGATGTGGTCGACGTCGAGGGCGAAGATCAGGCGGTCCCGGGGTTCCTTGGGTGGCCGATGGCCGAGCTGCCGGACGAGGTCCCGCACGGCGGCATGATAGGCAGGCCCGGCTGCGGATTGCCACCATTTCTGGTACAGCTGGCGGTGCGTGGACACGCTCCTCCACTCGCTGTCCATCTACATGATCATCGGGATCTTCGTGGTCGTCGGGATCTCGCAGCTCAACCGGATCGTCGGCAGCGTCCTCGGCGTCGTCTTCTGGATCGCGGTGGCCGCCGTGGGCAGCCTGGCCTACGACCAGGGCGGCGGGATCCGTCTGCTTTCGATGGAGTTCTCGCGGTCCGGCTTCTACCTGTTCTGTGGCGCGTTCGTCGCGTTCAACGTCTTCAACCTCTACATGGCTCTCGTGCGGAAGCGCCGGCGGCGGATGCGACGCCCGCTAGATGAGGAGTGAGAACGTCGCCCACCAGGCCGGATGCGGGTGGAGCTTCCGCACCTCGATCTGCGCAGCCTTGAGCGCCTCGAGGGCGTCGCGGGTCCGCGCCTCCCGATAGAAGTGCTTCATCACCAGCGCCGCCGTCAGATCGTTGACGTGCATCGTGGTGGCCAGCACCCAACCGGCGCCGGCGAAGCGGAACGCCTGGGCGAGGGAGCGGAGCTCGTCGCCGCTGAGGGACGACGTTCGATCGGGAGAGATCAGAGTCTGGCACGCGGAGAGGACCACCAGGCGCGCGCTGGTGCGGGTGTTGAGCACGTCGAGCATCGAGACCGGGCCGTCGCTCGTCGGCAGCCGGCCGCCGAGCGGATCGGAGGAGCGCGCGCCCTCGCCGCCCAGGAAGAAGTGGCCCGCGAAGTGGAACACGCCGCCCGCGCGACGCAGCGAGGCCAGGAACGACTCGCGCGTGACCGCAGCGCCGCGGATCGCCTCGGCCTCCGGGTACTCCTCGCGGATCAGCTCCAGCTCCTTGTCGGCGAACGTGAGCGGAGCGATCGCGCTTCCGGGTGCCGGCAGCGGCGCACCGAGGGCGACGATCGGCAGCCGTGATCCTCTGCCGGCCGCCAGCGACGGAAGCGGCTCGGCGAGCGCGTCGGCGGCGGCGCGCGGGCCCAGCGCTACCGCGACCGACGCGCGGTCGATCAGGAGCGTGGTGCCCTCGGGATCGACGGGGAGCGCGGCGAACGCGACATAGCTGAGCGGTCCGTGGGGAACGATCGCGATCCGGTGGATCGCGGCGATGTCGCCGGCGACGGGCGCGAGCAGGAGATCGGCGAGGTGGCGGCTCGACTCGGTGACGTCGGCGCGAGCCGCCATCTCCCGCGTGTACCGCGCCAGCAGGTCGCGCAGCTCCGAGCGCGCGATCGGGACCCGGCGCGCCGTGATGCGATCGTGCGCGAGCGCGAAGATCACGAGCGCGTCCTCGGTCGTCCGGTACATCAGGATCGCCGCGTCCGCCGGCAGGCGCGCGCGCACCTCGTCGAGGCGATCCTCCTTCAGCATGCGGGCCAGCCGCGGGTTCTTCAGCGTGAGCGCGTCGAGGGCGGCGACCGCGGCGGTAGCGGTCTCGGCGCCCTTGGCCGTTCGCCACAGCGCCGTCACCTCGGGTCCGCCGACCGAGAGGCGCGAGTCCTCGGCGAGCTCGGAGAGCTCGAGCACGCGGGTCTCCTCCGCGACCTGAAAGGCCTCCTCCGGGCGGCTCTGCGAGAGGAGCAGCGCGATCAGATCATCGAACGCCGCGTAGCGATCGGGACCGAAGTCGCTCTGGGCCACGCGTCCGGTGATCGTCCGCGCCGTATCGATCGCGCTCCGGAGCTCCTTCTCCGCGCCGGCTTGATCGCCCTGCGCGACGAGCATCAACCCGAGCGCACGATGGATCGACTGCGCGAGATCCTTCACCTGAAACCGGTCCGCGATCGGGAGCGCTTGCTGGTATTGAGCGCGCGCCGAGGCGAGGTCGCCGTTCTCGCGGAACAGCTCGCCGAGCGCGAAGCGGGCGCGCAGCTCGTTGTTCTGGTCCTTGACCTCCCGCGAGTACTCGAGCGCGGTCTCGAGGGCCGTCTGCGCCGCCTCGCCCTGTCCCTCGAGCGAGAGCGTCCGACCCAGGTTCCGCAGATCGTAGGCGAGCGCGTAGCGATCCTTGAGCCGGCGATCGATCTTCTCGGCCGCGCGGAACGCCTCGCCTGCCTCTTCGAGCCGGCCGAACTCGAGGTAGACACGACCGAGGTTGTTGTACTGGGTGGCGAGCTCGCGCTCGTCCTTGATGGCCTCGGCGATCCGGCGCGCACGCTCGAGATGACCGACGGCGGCGTCGAAGTCGCGCTGGCTCATGGCGGTGACGCCGCAGACCGAGAGCGCGTAGATTTGGAGCCGCCGCACCCGCTTGCGGAGTGTCGCCAGCGACTGCTGGTCCTTGGGCTTCTGCTCCTTCTGGCTGACCGGTACCAGCGAGCCGGTCTTCCTGATCCGCTCGAGCAGCTCGTCGACGCGAGCCAGGCTGGTGTCGCACAGCTCGCCGGCGCGCTGGTAGTCGCCCCGGTACCAGGAGACGTTGGCCGCCTCGATCAGCGCCGACAGCTCCAGCTCGGGGAGATTCTTGGCGGCCGCCTCGGCGCGCGCCTTCTCTGCCTGGTGCTCGGCGTCTTCGAAGTCGCCCCGCCGGCGAGCCGCCCGCGCCAGGCCGAGCGTGATGTCGAGGCGCTCCTCGTCGGTCTGGGCCAACCGATAGGCGCGCTCGAACGCCCGCTTGGCCTTGACCGGATCGCTCAATCGATTGAGCTCGATCTCCGCGACCCTCAGGACCGCCGAGTCGGCCTCGCGGGGGCGGTTCTTCCTCTGGTAGACGCCGGCGCGGCGGTAGATGGCGATCGCGCGCTCCAGCAGCTCGACGGCGGCCGCGTCCTCCAACATGTCGCGCTTGTGAAGCGCGTAGTCGTGATACGCGCGCCCGAGGCCCAAGAGATCACCCTTCTTCTTGAGCTCCCCGACCAGCGCGGTGAACGTCTCCTCGGCCTTCTCGAAGTCCTGCGCCTTGCTGTAGAGCTGCCCCAGCTGGAGCCGGGCCGTCAGCAGCTCCTCCTCCACCTTCGCCCTCGCCTTCAGCTCCTTGGTGCCGGCCAGCGCGCGCTCGAGGTGAGCGACCAGATCGCGCTGGTGATCGGCGGCGCGGGCGTGCTCGGGCGGATCGATGTGCTCGGAGAGGATGCCGACCAGCGCGGTGTACGCGAACACCAGCGAATCTTCCTTCTTGGCGGCGAGCTGGAGCCGGATCCAGCGCTCGATCGCGTCGACGGCCTCCCGATACTGCTTCTGCTTGAACGCTCGGCCCGCGCTCGACGAGGCCGACTTGAGGTGCTTCTGCGCGAACGAGCGGCTGGCGTCGCCGTCGAGGCCGGGCGAGCCGATCAGCTGCGCCGAGAGCACCGAGGGCGCCTCGGCCGCCCCCTCCTTCTGCGCCTGATGCAGCGCCGCGGCGGGGGCCTGCTCACGGGCGAGCTCGACGAAGCGATCGATCAAGCGCCTCTTCGCCGCGTCTGGAACGGTCGAGGGGATCGAGATCGTGGTGGCAACGCCTCGCGGGACCATCGCCAGATCGAGGCCGAGCACCGCGTCGGGCGGGGCCGAGGCGGTGGTGTCCGCCAGGATCAGGATACGGGCCGGGACGCCGAGCGCGCCCAGCGGGAGCTCGCGCTCGAAGGCGTCGGCCGGATCGTCGTCGGTCGCCCGCCGCTCGGAGAGGATGACGCTTCGCTCGAGCGCATGCGGCTCGAGGCGGACCTCGGCCTCCACGATCACCGCGTCCTGCGCGCGGAGCGCCAGCGCCTCCACCGGCGTCCGCTCGTCGAGCCGGCGGGCCTGACCCGGGAGCAGATCGATCCGGGGCGGTCCTTCGCGAAAACCGATCAGCTCGGGGCCGCTCACGCGCCGGGCCTCGGCGAACGCCCCGGCCAGCGGCGGCTCGCCGGCGCCGGCCAGCGCCAGCTTTCCCGAGACCCCGACCAGCTGGGCGCTCCGCACCAGCTCCAGCACCGAGGGGATCGAGAGGTTGGCGATTGCGGGTCCGTCCGGGAACGCGGGGGCCGGTCCGCCGACGTCGCCCGTCGAGATCAACAGCAGGGCGTCCCCGGCGATCGCCTCCTTCACCGGCAGAAAGAGCGTGCTTTGGATCCGCGCGCTCAGCTCGGGCGGCAGCGGTTCGTTCTTCGCGAGGATCGCCCGCGCGTCCGCGAGATCCGCCCGCAGCTCGCCGGCCGGCCGGCGGGTGTCGCGGTGGAGGTAGACAGGATCGCCCGTGCTCGAGGTCTCGATCGAGAAGAGGTGGACGCGCCCCTCCACGTCCGCGGCGAACAGCAGCCCCTCGTCGTCGGCGAGCTCGTACGCGGCCGAGCCGATGTCGCCGGGCCGCCCGAAGAGGCGCATCGCCGTCTCCTTCGAGACCGCCTCGGCCTGCTCCTGCACGAAAGACCGCAGCCGCTCCACCTCCCCGGCGACGCGACGTCTCGCCAGCGTGAGCGCTCCCGGCTCGGTATTGGCGTCGGTCCAGGCCAGGTCGCGCCGAGCGCGAGAGAGGCGCTCCAGTGAGAGGGCCAGGCGTCGCGAGACCACGACCTCGGAGGGCTCTCGCATGTTCGACAGCTCGATCGCCGGACCGATCGCGCGCCGGTAGGCCAGCGAGCGATCGAGCGCCGCCAGCGCCGGCTCCACCTCACCGCGCGCCAGGGCGCGCGAGGCCGTACGCGAGAAGAGCGCCGCGATCAGGGCCTCGTGTCCCGCCATCAGCGCCGGCGGCGTCGAGCGCAACGCCTTCTCCGCCGCCTCCACCGCGCCGTCGTCGTAGAGCGCGCGCGACAGCGCGAAGGCCGTCTCCAGATCGAGGTCGCCGTCGAGACGCGCGATCGCTGCCGCCGACCGCTCCAGCGCCGCGATCCGTCCGGACGGCGCCGCCAGCGTGCGATCGACCTCGGCGAGCGTGTGCAGCGCCATCGCCAGCACGCGCGCGCCCAGCCCGTGGCCAGCGACCGCGCCCAGGCGGGCGGCGGCCTCGAACGCGGTCCGTGCCTCCAGGAGGCGCGCGCGCGCCGCGTCGAGCGAGCCGATCAGCTGGGCGAGATCGCTCCCGGCGCCCACCGCGCGACGGGCGTTGGCCAGCCGGATCGCGCCGCGCGCGTATTCGAGCCGGGCCCAGACCGCGACCCGCTCGCGCGCCCACCCGGCCAGCAGCGGAGGCCCGGCGGCGATGGAGGCGGTCCGAGCGATCGCACCGGTGCTGGTGAGCGCGGCCGGCACGCGATCGAGCGCCGGCTCGGCGACGGTCGCCGTGGCCGCGAGCGCGTGATCGATCGCCGACTCGTCCGCGATCGGCACGCCGGCCGCGAGGGAACGCTCGATCTCGAACGCGGTGAGGCGGCCGCGATCCAGGAGGAGGAACGGCTTGTCCTTCGCCGCGTCGTCGTTCGAGATCATCCCGTCGAGCTCGGCCGTCGCCTCGGACAGCACCGCTCTCCCGCCCTCCAAGTCGCCGTCCGCGAACGCCCGGTAGGCGCGCGCGGCGAACAGCCCGAGGCGCTCGCGGATCGACAGCAGCGCCAGCGGCCACTGGCGGCCGAACCCGAGCACGGCGCTCGGCACCTCGTCGAGGGCGCGCTTGGTCAGGGCCAGCCGCTCGTCGACGACCGCGTCGGCGTGCTCCGTCTCGCCCAGCGCCCGATGTGCGGACTCGGAGAGGGCCAGGTTGAGGTCGAGCTCCGCCAGCGTATCGAACCCATACAGCGCGGAGCTCGCGTCGGGGGTCACGGACACCCAAACGTCGGGGAGATCGCGCTTGATCTCCCCAATCTCGCGGAGGTCCCGGCGTGCCCCGGCGAGCTCTCCGAGGACGGTGTCGAGCGCGTGCGCGCTCCGGTCCTCGAGCGTCCCCAGGCGGGCTCGGGCACGCTCGCGCTTGGCGATCATCGAGCGCTGGATCAGCTTCTTCTTCTCGAGCTCGGAGCCGAACCGCTCCAGCGCGTCCCGCGCGTATGCTTCCTCCCCCGCCTGCTGATAGGCGAGCGCCAGGTTCCCGTAGAGCTGCGCCAGGCGCCGCGGATCGTTCGCCACCTCCGCGAGGTGGATCGCCCGGCGGGTCGCCATCGCGCTGAGCGCCCACTCCTCCGACCAGGCGGCGGCGCGTCCGAACCGCTCGTAATAGACCATCTCGGTGGCGGGGCTCTTGAACCGGTAGTCGAACCGGAAGGCGTCGAGGTAGCGCTCGAAGGCGAGCCGGAAGTTCGAGGTGTCCCGCGTGGTCTCGCCCAATCGGTAGTGACCGTTGCCCAGGTTGATCAGGATCTCCGCCTCGGTGTCCGGATGCGCCGACTCCTGGTTGAGACGCAGCGCGGTCTTGTAGTCCTCGATCGCGTCCTCGAGTAGTCCGGTGGTGCTGATCGAGATGTCGAGCAGCTCGCCGAGCGCGTAGTTGATGATGCGCGCGGTGACCGTGGCGACCGAATCGAGGAAGCCCGGCTCGAGCAGCTGCTTCATCTCCCGGATCCATCCGCGCGTGATGTACGCGTGCACGAACTGCGGATTGAGCTCGATCGCGCGATCGATCTCCTCGAGCGCCGCGTCGAGATCGGGCGGGTCCTCGTAGGTCAGCGCCAGGCCGTAGGCGTAGCGGGCCATCGGCGTGTTGGGCGAGTCCGCGACCCGCACGCGCGCTTCGGCCACGGCCGGCTCGATCTCACCGAGCTGTGCCGACAGCGCCAGATACCGCCGGTAGGCCTCGACCTGCGTGGGATCGTTGTCGATGACGCTCCGGTACGCCGTGCGGGCCGCCCGAGCGTCGCCCTTCCGCTCCTCCTGATCGGCACGCAAGAGATTGACGCGCGTGATCGCGTCGCGCGCCGTCGAGGTGACCCCGGGCAGCTCGCCGAACTCCTGGCGCAGCGCCCGCCAGGCCTCGCTGGCCGCGTCGAGCCGGCTGCGCGCCTCCTCGACGTGCGCCAGCTTCTCGAGGGCGTGGGCCGCCCGCAGCCGATCGTCGAGCTGGCGGGCCTCGTCCACCAGGCGCGTCAGGTCGAGCGCGGCGTCGTCGTAGGCCTCGTTCTCGAGGAGGATCTCGGTGAGACGGGCGCGCGCCTCCAACCGCACGGGCGAGCGCCCATAACGCGGGATCAGCCGGCGCAGCTCGTCCACCAGCTCGCGGAAGCTGCGACCGCGCCGGAGCTCCGACAGGTGCACCTCGACGATCCGGCGCGACGCCTCGCGCACCACCTCGCGCTGATCGGGGTGCTCGACGAGCACGCGCGCGTACGCCTCACCGATCGCGCCTGGGTCGTGCGCAACGCCGAGGAGCTCGACCCGCCGCAGCATGGCCCGGGCCGCCGAGAAGGACTCGTCTCGGTGCGTCTCCACCAGGCGATCGAAGGCCTCGATGGCGCGCCGCCGTTCCCCGCGATCGATCAGCACCTCCGCCATCTCCAGCTCGATGCGGGCGGCCACCCGAGGATCCGACGCGTACGTCTCACCGAGCGCCTCGAGCCGCCCGTAGATGCCGACCAGCGCCGCCTCGCGCGCGAAGGGCGTCGCCGCCGTGGCCAGCTCCGCGATCCGGTCCAGCGCCACGAGCTCGGTCTCGGCGATCCCGCGCAGCTCCGCCCGCGGCGTCCCCTCGGCCGCCCCGCGCGTCACCTCCACCAGCCGGTCGAACGCGATGCGCGCCAGATCGTGCCGCGACTGCTCCAGCTGGAGGTTCCCGATCCTGAGGAGCGCCTGCGCATGGACGAGCGTGCCGGGATCCGTGAGGGCGAGCGCGCAGCGATAGGCGAACCAGCGCTTGCGCGGCTCGTCGAGCGTGTCCGCCAGATCGAAATACTGCTTCGGGTCCGGATAGCGGGGAAACATGCCCGAGACCGGAAGCCGAAGGACGTCCTGCTGCGCCCGACCCTGCGTGAAGTAGAGCGCGCCGTTGGCGATGCGCGGAAAGAGCTCGTCGTCGGCGCCATCGGTGAGCGGAAACGGCGCCGAGGCCCGATCGCTGCCCGCGAAGAAAGCCGGGAGGTCGACGTCGATCCGCCAGAGGCTCGCGTGGTCGTCCGGATCGATCTTGCCGCTCCCGTCGTCGTCGTCGGCGAAGCGGACGTACGCCAGCCCGTAGCGGCCCTCGGTGCGCTCGGGCGCAAACCGAGCGAAGCCCTCCGGCGTCGGGTCGCGGGTGAGGGCGCGCGTCGCCGAATCGGACAACCGCATCGCCACCAGGTGGGGCGCCGGTCGTCCGCCCTCGCCGGCGGGGGCGGTGTAGACCAGAAAGCGGCCGTCGATCGAGACGTCCGGATCGAACCCCGGGGTGGGCGAGATCCGGCGGCGCTCCCGCGTGTCGAGATCGATCTCGTTGATCGACTCGAATCCGACGCCGGACGCCGACGCGAAGTAGAGCTTCTTACCGTCGGGGGAGAAGACCGGCTCGCTGTCCGAGGTCTTCTCGTCGGTGAGACGCTCCGGATTCTCCTCCTGCTCGAACCCGTGCACGAGGAACAGGTCGCCCTTGGCATCGTCGCGCCGCGACACGAACGCCAGCGTCTTACCGTCGGGCGAGATGCGCGGATCGAAGTCGTCGGTCGGCGAAGCGATCGTCAGCGGATAGATCGAGTTCGTGCCGAAGTCGCGAACCCAGACGTCGAGGTTGCCATTCTGCTCGCTCGCGAAGACCAGGTAGCGACCGTCGGGGCTGGGGCTCGCGTCGAGGTCGTCCTCGGGCGTGAAGGCGACCAGCTCGGGGCGACGGATCCCCTCCACCTCTTTGGGCGGCCCGGGCCCGCCACGCCACTCTCCCTGGGCGCAGGCGGTCAGGACGACCAGGCCAAGAACGGCGCCCGCCCGTCTCATCTGATCTCTCGACGCTTCGAGAACGCGCCCTTCTTCACCTCGATCAGGTGATCCGGCGCCGCCGTGTCGCGCAGGAGACGCTCGTACGCGTGCTCGATCTCGTCCATCTCCGCCGGCGTGGGATCGGCGCGGCCACTCTTTCTCGCCAGCTCGAAGGCCGCCCAGGTCAGGATCACCTGACGGGATCGATTCTCTTCCTTCACCACGCGGACCACGCGGCGGCCGGCGGCGGGATCCCGATCGACGAGCGCGCAGGGACGCGGGATCACGCGGGCCCCGAGGCCTTCGGCAAGGCAGCCTGCGTTCTTCAGCTCGAGGAGATCATCCTCGTTGAACTGCTGAGTGGAGCGGGCCTCGAGCGCCTCCATCCGCAGGCTCTCGAAGGAAACCGTGGGGGCCGTGGGGGCCCGCAACGAAGACGCGTGCATCAGCTCCCGATCGAGCTCCTCGTAGGCGCCGAGCAGCTGGAACTCGAGCGCGGTCGGCTTGGCCACCGCGCCCACGGCGGTCACACACCCGGACGAGAGGAGAGCCAGCAACACCAGCGCGGCCTTCGGCATCGCCGGGATCCGCGTAACATGACGGAGGCGTCAGCGCACCTTCCCGAGGACGATCCGGGTGACCACCCAGGCGAAGGTGATGAGGAAGACCAACCCGGCTATCGCCGCCACCTCGCCCACGTGCGTGCGCTCGGGCGCCGGCCGCCCCGAAGGGATCGTATCGCGATCGAGAAGCACTCCCTCGAGGCTGTAGGCCGAGAGCTGATTCGTCGCGCCCACCTCGAGCAGCGCCCAGTTGTACGTCGGCGAGAAGGCGACCGAGCCCGGGACCCAGTGCTCGCGATCGTACAGCGGGGCCCCACCTCCGCCGGAGATCAGCACCGTCAGTCCGTCCTGCACGATCCGCTCGTACAGGTGATCGTGACCGGCGATGAATGCGTGCACCCCGTGCCGCTTCGCCATCGCCAGGAGCGCCTCACCCTGCTCGTGCCCACCGTGGTACCCGGAGCTCAGCGGTCCCTGGTGCATCGTGATCAGCTTGAGCGTCGCGTCCTCGTTCGCGGCCAGGGCGCGGTCGAGGAACCGCAGGGTGGGGCTGCCTGGTGAGAGATCGACGTTGCTGTCGATCGAGACGATCAGAGTGCCGCCGAGACGCACGTGGAACGACCCCGGCGCCGCGCCCGTCTCCTTCGCGATCGGATCGTCGGGCGGCGGAACCTCCGACATCGCCTCGACCAGCGGATCCCGGCGGAGCGGCGGCGCCTGGTAGTAGCGAAAGAGCTCGTGGTTGCCGAGCGCCAGGACGATCGGAACCTCGGCCGAGAGCGGCAGCACCGCCGCCAGGTGCTGCGTCCAGCCGGTGCGATCGCCCGCCCAGCGGATCACGTCGCCGGTGTGGATGACCACCGTCGGCCTCGCGCGCGCCATCTGCTCGATCAACCCCGCGTGCGGACCGGTCCCTCCGCGGCTGTCGCCGTAGATCGCGATCCGCAGCGGACCGGCCCCGAAGAACGGGCGCACCGTGTGATGCGCGACCTCGAGCCCGTCCAGCGAGAGCACGTAGTCGGTCGGCGCATCCTCGGGCGCCGGAAGGCCCTTGAAGGTGTATGGGCCGGCCGAGGTCGCGGTCCGCGCGAGCGCACCCCATTCGAGGGTGATCGCCGCGGTCGACGACAGCGTCACGGTCAGCTGGAGCTCTCGGGCGTCGGTGGTCGCGAACGTGAGGACCGCGCCGATCAGCGCCGCGCCCGCCGCCAACTCAGTCTCCCTCGAGGGGCGGCGCGAAGACGTCGTCGGGGCGTTTGCACACCATGAGCCGCCGCCCCGTGCCCTCGCGGATGCGGTCGGCGTTGCAGACGAGGTCGCCCGGGCAGGCGATGTCCGCGTTGCAATACGCCAGCGGAGCCTCCTGATTGTCGATCGGCTCGAAGCTCGCCCGATCGCGACAGCGAAAGTCGGCGAACGGGTCGTGCTTGTGCGGCAGGCACTCCGCTCCGGGATCGCAATCGCTCCGGTTTCGATCACACTGGCGGCCGATCAGAAAGTCGGTGCGCTCCTCGAGCCCGCAGGCGGCGGCCAGCACCACGATCAACAGGAGGAAGCGCATCACTTCGTCCTCGGCGTCAGGATCCAGTCGACGATCACCCAGATCGCGGTCCCGAGCAGCACCGCTCCACCCGCGATGGTGAGCGACGATCCGGTTCGATACTGCGACCGCGCCGTGTTGCGCCGCTCGATGGCGACCTGCGCCGTCACCGTGACGCCCGGCTGATACCGCATCTGCCCCGAGAGCTCGTTGTAATCGGACTGCGCCCGACTCATCAGGACGCCGCCGCCCACGCCGAGGCCGATCCCCGCCACCGCGGTGATCCAGGGCCAGGGCGTGGCGAGGATCGATCGAGAGCCCTCGTCGGGAGGGGCCGCCCCAGCGACGTCCGCGGTGACGCCGCTCCCCTCGCGTCGCGAGGCCCGGCCGAAGGGCTCGACCTGCTTTCTGCCCGTCGGGCGGATGTACAGCGGATCGGGCTCGAGCTCGAATCGGGATGCGCGTAGCAGCGCCGCCCGGTTCGGCCGGCGGGATCACGACGCGGAGCTCCTTCGGGTGGTAGCCCTCGGCCTCGGCGACCGCGAGGTAGGTACCGGACCAGTATGGCATCGCGGATCCGTCCTCCGGCACCTGGACCGGATCGCCGTAGAAGTACAGGCGCGCGTCCTTGGGCTCGAGGTCGAAGTCGACCAAGGCGTCGGGCTTGCCGAACAGGCGCCGCGTGGCTGTCCGCACCGCGCCCTCGAGACCACCGGGACGCGCGGTGGGGATCTTCCAGATCAGGACCTCGACGATGGTCGCCTTGGGGACGTCGAGCACGATCAGCTTGAGCTCGTGCTTCTCCTCCTCCTTGCCGCTGACGAGCCGGACGTGACCGATCAGCATGCGGTCGCCCTGGAGGATCTCGCCCACCTCCACCAGACAGAACACGTCGTAGTCGCAGGCGCGGGCCTGCTCGGTCAGCTTGACGCCGATCTCCTGCTCGACCGTCTTCGGCTCGATGACCTCGGTCCCCTCGATCGATCGGATCGTGCCGAGGACCCACTCGGTGGCGGAGCTGGCGGTGTCGTAGGAGACCCCGCGGGCGTCCAGCGGAAACACGATCACGCTGCCGGCCTGGGCGGATCGGGCCCCGAGCAGGGACAGCGCGATCAGCAGGGCACCGGAGCGGACCAACGACACGGTAGTTACTCGAACCGGCGGCGCGCGTCACCGGCGGCGGATTCCCCACGGTCGGGCGCGACGTCCCGCCGCCCGATCCCGTGCTCGTAGACCAGCTTTCCACCGCTGTTGCCCACTCCGATCGCCAGCGGCCACAGCAGCATCCCGGCGACGATCCCGAGGATCTGCCCCTTCACCTTCAGCTTGTGCCCGGCTCCGAAGCGCACCGCCGCACAAAGCAAGAGGAGCCACGGGATCAGGTTGGCGTTGTCCGCGTGCGTGCTCAAGAGCTCGGGATCTGCGCCCTTGGCCACCGCCGCGTCGAACGCCGCCTGCCCGGTGGCGGTCGCGAACAGGCTGACGAGCAACCCGAAGATCAGGAGCGCCAGCGCCACCTTCGACACGTCCGCTCGTTTGAATAGAAGGCCAGCCAGATCGATGACCGGCCAGAGTAGGATCACCGCGAGCGGGAGGTGGACGGCCATCGGGTGGAGCCGATCCAAGGGCTACAGCTCCCGGCGATACGCCCGCGTCAGGCCGATCGCCTCCCGGTACTCGTCGACGCGACGGTTCCGCTCCGCCGCCGTCCAGCCCAGCGACCGACCCATCACCTCGGCCACCCGCTCGGCCGAGCCCAGCGCCTGATCCTCCGCGGTCAGCGCCAGCGAGGTCCGGCGCACCAGCACATCCTCGAGCGACAGCGCCAGCTCGCGCTCGACGGCGTGGACGACCTCCGCCAGGATCACGTCGCGATCGGCCGTCACGCGCTCCTTCAGCGACGGGTCGTTCGCTGCGATCGCCGCCACCTCGACACCCCGGATGCCATACACGTTGGCCAACCGGTTCGCCACGTCCTCCGGGAGGTCCGCGTCTTTTGCAAGGCGGCTTGCGAGGGCGTCGAAGTCCTCGTGCAGATCGCGCGCGCCGGGGAGGATGGCCTTGGTGGTGCTCGAGCGCGGGCAGTCGAGATCGAGCGCGCGCACCGTGTGATCGACCGTCTCCGCCGCCATGCGCCGGTAGGTGGTCAGCTTGCCGCCAGCGACGGTCACCATCCGTCCGTCGCGGTAGAGCTTGTGCTCCCGAGGCACGTCCGAGGCCGTGTCGGCCTCCACTTTGATCAGCGGGCGAAGTCCGGCCCAGGTCGCGATCACGTCGTCGGGCGCCAGCTGCTGCCCCGGGAAGTAGTGGTTGGCGGCGCAACAGCAGGTACTTCACGTCCTCGGCGTTGACCTGGATCTGCGTCGGATCACCCGTGAAGTCGGTGTCGGTGGTGCCGATGACCGTGCGGCCGTTCCACGGGATCGCGAAGAAGACGCGCCCGTCCTGCGGCGCGACCAGGGCGCTGGCGTGATGGATGGGGAGGCGCTCGCTGCGGAGCACCAGGTGGACGCCCTTCGTGGGGCGGATGACCGTGCCCTCGATCTCCGCCATCTGGCGGATGCTGTCGGTCCAGACGCCCGTGCAGTTGACGATGCCCTTGGTGCGGACGGTGACCCGGCGATCGCCGAGCCGATCGTCGAAACGTCACCTCCGCGAGCTCGTCGTCCTCTCCGGTCTTGTCGAGCGCGACCACCTGCGCCTGCGTGATGACCGGTGCGCCGTTCCTGCCGGCCGCGATCGCGTTCTCGAGCGTCATCCGCGCATCGTCGGTCATGCAGTCGTAGTAGATGATCCCGCCGGTCAGACCCTTCGGGTTGAGGAGCGGCTCCCGCTCGAGCATCCGCTTGGGCGAGCGCAGGGTGATGTGGCGCTTCTCGACCTTGAAGAGCGAGAGGCTATCGTACATCCACAGCCCCACGTCCATCATCCACAGCGGGAAGCGGGCCCCCTCGTACACCGGCAGCGCGAACATCAGCGGGCGCACCAGGTGCGGCGCGACCGCCCGCAGCGCCGCGCGCTCGTTGGTCCCCTCGAAGACCAGCCGGAACTGGTAGTGCTCGAGGTAGCGGAGGCCGCCGTGGATGAGCTTGCTCGATCGGCTCGAGGTCCCGAACGCCAGGTCACGCTGCTCCAGGAGCAGCACTTTCAACCCGCGCAGCGCGCTGTCGTGCGCGACGCCGGCGCCGTTGATTCCGCCGCCGATCACCACCAGGTCGAACGTTCCCTGATCGACCTCATCGATGACCTCGGCGCGGCGGCGCGCATCGAAGTACCGGTCGGGCTCAGCCATTCGGGTCGATGACTAACACAATGGACGCAGCGCGTCTCAACCGATCCGCAGGCTCGCGTCCTCCTTGTCGAGGATCTTGATCGGCTGGATCGCCATCACCTTCATGAAGACGCGCAGCAGCACCGGATCGAACTTGAACTTGATCTCGCTCGACATCAGCGCAAGTGCGACCTCGGGCCCGTAGGCCTCCCGAAACGGGCGCTTCGAGGTGAGGGCGTCGTACGTCTCGCAGATCGAGATGACCTTGCCGAACGTCCCCAGCCCCATCTTGGGCATCACCAGCTGGATCTCGCCGTCCGGAGTCTTCCGCGGGATCGCGAAGTCAACCTTGCTCTCGTAGGCGGCGACGATGCGCAGCATCGTGGTCTTGTCGATGCCGCGGGTGTTGAGGATCTTCTTCGCGGAGCGCAGGGGGAAGAGGTCGACCAACCGCCGCTCGTCCTCGGTGAGGCCGCCGCGTTTGTTCTGCACCTCGATGGGGAGGTCGACCATTCCGATCTGGGAGAACATCGAAGCCATCCCCAGGTCGTGGAGCTGACGTTTGTCCAGACCGAGCTCCTGGCCGAACACCACGGAGAGCAGGCACGTGTTCACCGAATGAAACGGTAGATACTCGCTGTCGGATCGGGTCGTGGTCACGCCCAGGAAGTGCGTGCGCTGGTCGTAGCAGAGGTCGACGAGATCCTGGACCAGCCGCGCCGCCACCGCGAAGGGGATCGAGTAGTCACCGCTGGCCACCTTCTCGAAGTACTTCTTCATGAAGAAGACGCTGCGGGAGTAGACCGTCATCAGGTACTTCTTCCGATCGATCTGCTCGTTGAGGTCCGGCTCCGCCTCCAGCTTGTCGAGCATCTCCTTGACCTGGGCGTACCGGGTCAGCTTGAGGGCGCTCAGCTTGTGGCCGTCGGCGCCGGACTCGTCGGTGGTGCCCCGGTACTCGCCGGAGAAGACGTAGAGGAAGTCGCGGATCTCCTGCGTGGTGATCGCACGATTGGTGGAGAAGCCGCCGATGTCGCGCCGCTCGAACTCCTTCGTCAGATAGGTGACCGTCTCGAGCGAGTGGAAGTCGAACTTCAGCTGCGTGTTGTTGAGGTAGATGTGCGTGCCGGCGGCGGCCAGGTCGAGCTTCTTGTCGTCCGCGATCACGCGGTCCATCTGCTCGCGGAGCGACTCGATCGGCTTGAGAAAGACCGCATTGTCGGGAGCGTGGATCTTCACGTTCCGGACCAGCATGTAGAGCGTCGAGACGATCTGCTTCCCGATGGTCTGGATGCGGACCTCGCGCCGCATGGCCATCTTGTCCGGGACGTCGCCGGTGCCGCCGAAACCCGAGGGATCGGCAAGGTAGCCCTCGGGCCCGCCCCTGTCGCGCTCGTCGAATGCGCCTTCGGACGGCTTCCAGTCGTCCTTGAGCTTGAGGGAGCCGATCCCGGCCTTCTTCTCAGCCACGGTTCGCCTGCTCCTTCTGGGTCTCCAGCTCCTGCTTCAACCGAAGAGCCGCCTTGTGGGCCTGCTCGAGGATCTCCTTGGTGTTGCTCCGGTTCTGGACCTCGCGCGCCAGCACCTTGAACGCGCTGACCGACTTGTGCGCCACCAGCCCGACGATCGCGAGGCTCTTGTAGTCGTTGATCTTGCCGCGCGAGAAGAGCGTCCCCTTCTGCTCGAAGATGTTGGAGAAGTAGTCGACCGCCTCCTCGATCCTGGTCTCGCCGAGCGCCGTGACGATCGCGATCCGCTCCCGGCTGTCGCGCGAGAGGAAGCCGTCGTCCTGCATCATCTTGATGAACAGGGGCGCGGCGCGCTTGGGGCTCCGCGCCGCCAGGGCTCGGAAGGCGCCCAGACGCATCTGCACGTCCTCGTCCCGCATCGCTTTCTCGATGTACCGCAGCGACCGCTCGTCGTTGGACTTGGCGAGCGTCTTCAGGCCCTCGATCCGGATCATCACGTTCGGGTGATCGAGACACTTGGCGATGAGGGCGTATTTGTTCTCCGGATTGATCTTATTGATGATCGTGAGCATGTCTCTCACGACGTTCGAGGCGTTGTGCTCGAGGCGGCGGGCGAACACGTCCACGTGCGTCTTGCCGAGCTCCGCCAGGACGTCGATCAGGAGCGCCCGCCCCTCCGGCCGCTCCATGCCGGTCAACATCTCGACCAGCGGGATCAGCTCCTCCTCCGTGCAGATGGAGAGGTAGGCCTTGACCGCGTCCTGATCGAGCGGCCGCGCCAGCGTGATGTACTGGCGGATCGAGTCCAGACGCTGGGGCTCGACCATCCGGCGCTTGAAGATCTTTCGGATCGCGTTGACCACCTGCAGCCGAACCGTAGGCAGCGGCTTGGTACCGATCTTCTCGAAGCGCTGCAGCAAGGCGACCGCGCCCTTGACGTCCTCGGTCACCAGCAGCGTGTCGAGGACCTGGGTGACCGCGTCGAGGATCATGTCCTGATCGGCCTGCGTCGAGTCGAGCTCGAGGATCTGGAAGACGATCAGCACCATCTTGGCGAACAGCCGCTTCTTCTCCTCCTGATAGATCTCCTCCTGGACCCAGGCGCGATCGGCCGGCGTCGCCGTGCGCCCCGAGATGATGCCGCCGCGGACCTGATCGACGTCGTCGAGCTGCAGCTCGAGATCCTCCGCAGAGAGCCGGGCGAAGCGGGTGACGTCGTCGCTGTCGGAGGCGAGCTGATGCTTGAGGTAGGCGACGATCTTCTCGACCTCGATCTCGACCTCCTCCTCGCTCATGTCGGCGAAGCCGAAGCCCTCGACGACGATCCACTCGATCGACTCGAAGCTCTCCTTCCAGAGGCGCGTGATTGTGTCCTCGTTGAACAGCTGCTTCTCGCTCCAGTGGGAGACGGCGATCATCACGAAACGGAGCAGCTCGTCCGCCGTCAGCCCGCGACGCAGCAACAAGAAGCGCATCCCGTCGCGATAGAACTTGTAGGTGAGGTTCTCCTTGTCCTGGTCCTCGTAGATGACCTGCTTCTTGTACTCGAGCGTGTACGGCAGGAGCTTCAGCGGAAGGATCTCGTTCTCCTCGAGGAACGCGGCGAGCGCCTCGTAGGCCGGCTGCAGGAACTCGCCGAAGCGGTTCTCCGCGTGCCGGTAGATGCCGATGTTCTTGATGCCTTTGAGGAGGAGCCGGAACGCTTCGGACGCTTGCTGCGCCGCTTGGACATCTTCGGGATCGATGTCGGCTGACACGCTCGAGCTCATGCTACTCCTGGTTGAGCTTGGCCTTGAGATCGGCCAGCGAGTCGTTCACCGGATCGGGCTTCGCGGGGGCCGCGGGCTCGGGCTCCGGCGCTTCCTTCGGCTCCTGGCCGGACGGGAGCTGGGCCACCATCTTGGCCTTGAGCATCTTGAGGGCGTCCTCGACGCCGAGGTTGTCGATGGCGCTGGTGTCGAGATCGATCTCGCCGCGATCCGCGCCCACCACCTCCGCCTCGACCTCGGCGCGGATCACCTTCTCTTCCATCCGCTCGAAGGCCTCGAGCGCGGAGGCGACGCTGGTGGCCGCCTTGCTGGTGGCGCCCACGCGGGCCCCCTTCGCCGCGGCCGCCGACTGGCGCGCCAGGAGCGCCGCGCGCCGGGCCGGCATCTCGGCCAACCTTCGCTCGAGCTCCTTCTCGGCGGCGTCGAGCTGCCGGATCTGGTGATCCTGCTCGTTGACCGCGGTGTCCTCTGCGGTCGCCCGCGTTTCGGCGGAGATCTTCAGCTCCAGGAAGCGCCGGGCGAGGGTTTCGTCATTCGCCTTCAAGGCGGCCATCGCCTTCTTCTCGAGGGTTTGGGACTCGGCGATGGCCTTGTCCCGCTTCTTCTCGAGGAGCCGCTTTTGGGTCTTGGCGTCGATGATCGCCTGCCGGGCCTCGTTCCGGCCCTTTTTCATGTCCTCGATCGCCTGTTCGAGCATCTTGGCCGGATCCTCGGCCCGCTCGACCAGGGCGTTGAGGTTCGACTCCAAGACCTTCCTCATCCGCTCCAGAATCCCCATAGCTCCTTTAACTCCACGCTCGCGGCGCCATCTTCCTGCGCCCACCTTCTTTAGCTTGATCCTGCGCGGGATCCAATCTAACCCAGGACGCCATGGCCTTGCGTAGGACCGGATATCAAGCGGGCGATGAAGTCGACTCGAAGTGCACGAAGTGCAAGCTGATCTTGGCCCACACCATCGTCGCGATGGTCGGGGACCAGATCGCCCGCGTGAAGTGCAATACGTGTGGGGGTGAGCACGCCTATCGCCCCCCACCCAGCGCCAGCGAAGCGACGGCGAAACGGCGGCGCGCCGAGCGCAAGGCCTCCAGCCTCGACAAGATGGGCGGCAAGGTGACGGCGGCCGAATACGACCTCCTCACCCGCGGGAAAGACCTCAGCCACCCGGCGGCGTACTCCATGAACATGGAGCTCCAGCCGGAGGACATCATCCAGCATCCCAAGTTCGGTGTGGGTCTGGTGCTGGATTTGAAGGACGGCAAGAAAGCGCACGTGGCCTTCCCGGACGGCGGCCGGATCCTCGTCTACGGCCGTTGAGGCTCACCTCGAGCCTGACCGGATTGGGGGGCCGCCTGGCCGCCTCCGCCGAAGATTTCGTCGTGGATGAAGAGCTCGCGTATTCGCCCAGCGGCGAGGGCGAGCATCTGTTCGTTCGCTTCGAGAAGAAGAACCTCACCACCGACCAGGCCGTGCGCCGGCTGGCGGGCAAGCTCTCGCGCCAGGCCGGCATCGCCGGCAACAAGGACAAGCGCGCGATCGCCACCCAGTGGATGTCGATGCCGCTCCCGATCGCGGATCCGATCCCCTCCTTCGAGGACAGCGACGACCTCCGCGTCCTCGAGTCCCGCCGCCACCTCCACAAGCTCCGGCGCGGCCACGCGCGGACCAACCGCTTTCGCGTGATCATCCGCGACGTCCCCCACGGCGGGATCGAGCGGGCGCGCGCCGTGCTCGACCGCCTCTCGGAGCTCGGCCTCCCCAACCGCTTCGGCCCGCAGCGCTTCGGCATCGACGGCGACAACGCCGAGCGCGCGCGCAGCTTCCTCCGCGGCGAGGCCCGAGCACCCAGGGATCGGCGCGTGCGCGACCTCCTGATCTCCGCGCTTCAGTCCGAGGTCTTCAACAGCATCCTCGACCTTCGGATTGAGCAGGGCCTCTGGGTCTCGGCGATCAGCGGCGACGTGATGGTCAAACACGCGACCGGCGGCATGTTCAGCGTGGTCGACCCCATCGTCGAGACGCCCCGCGTGGCCCGGCTCGAGATCTCGCCGACCGGCCTCCTCCCCGGACGCAAGACGGCGATCGCGAACGAGCTCGAGACCGCGGCGATCGAGGCGGCGGGCCTGTCACCCGAGGACGTCGAGAAGATGAGCACCGGGACACGCCGGACCTTGCGGCATCCGCTCGACAAAGACGCGCACGTGGAGCCGATCGCGGGCGACGCCTATCGGCTCGACGTGGTGCTCCCGAGCGGCGCCTTCGCCACCGTGCTGCTCGACGAGCTGGTGAAGCCCGAGGGACGCGTCTTCGATCGGGACAGCTGAACCAGCTCCACGCGGCAGGTGCCGCCGCCGTGGCGTGGGATCGTCTGCGTGAGCCGATACTTCAGATCGAACACCGAGCTCACGCCCGCCTGGAACTGACCGAAGATTCCGCAGTGCATCCGGTGCCATCCCGGGCGCACGTACCAGGGACAGGCGCTGCCCTCGATCATCCCGGTATGCGCGACGTCGTCCGCCTCGATGGTGTGCTCGGGGTTGACGCGGAAGATGTACTCGCCGATCCGGAGCACCTCGATCGCCGACGCCGGCGTCTCGGGGAGCCGCCACCGATCGCGCGCCCGCTGCCCGTAACGCACGCCGGCCTCGAAGCAGATCTGTCCGAGGAGCGAGCTGGCGTTGGGCAGCCCGGCCTCGGGGAGTCGCTCCGTCAGCGCGATCAGGATCTCACCGAGGTGCGTGGCGACCTCGATCCAGCGCGTGCGCAGGTCGAGCGCCGAGACCAGGCGGAAGGCGCGGAGCTGCTCGAGCGGTCCCCTCGGTCCGCCGCCCACGCCATCGAGCACCCAGAGGATCTTGCGTGCGCCGGGCCCCCGGTAGAGTCCGCGCATCGTCAGCGCGACTGCGCGTGGATCGCTCGACGGATCGGGGAGCGCGGGAAACGTCCGCCGCAGCGCCTGGTAACGGCGCTCGAACGCCTGCGCCATCACGGTCGCGAGGACGCGGCGCGAAAGTGTCGCGCCGCCCAGGTGATCGGCGAGACCGCGCGAGAGCCAGCGGTACCACGCCGACATTCCGTCGGCGGCCAGGAGCCACAGCACCGCCCGAGGGACGCGCTCTCTGCGCAGGGTCTCGCGGGCGATGCGCTCGAGCATGGCCTCAGAGCTTGCGGATGTTCTCGCGCTCGGTGAGCCGCTTGGCGGCGTTGCGCGTGTCGACCAGGAGCTTCGAGTGCTTCGCGATGAACGGCCAGTCGTAGCTGTCGTGATCGGTCAGGATCAGGACGGCGTCCTGTTCGGCGAGCCGCTCCGGCGTGAGCTCGACCGAGGTGAGGCCATGATCGAAGTGGCGCGTCTTCTTCATCACCGGGCAGTACGGATCGTTATAGCTGACGACCGCGCCCTCCTCCTGGATGAGGTCGATGATCTTCAGCGCGGGCGACTCGCGCACGTCGTCCACGTTCTTCTTGTAGGCCACGCCCAGCACCAGGATCTTCGCGCCGTGCATCGCGCGACCTCGATCATTCAAGAGGTGCATCAACCCGTCGACGACGTGGTACGGCATCTGGGTGTTGATCTCGCCGGCCAGCTCGATGAAGCGCGTCGAGAAGTCGTACTCGCGAGCCTTCCAGGTGAGATAGAAGGGATCGATCGGGATGCAGTGACCGCCGAGCCCGGGCCCCGGATAGAACGGCATGAAGCCGAACGGCTTGGTGGCGGCGGCGTCGATGACCTCCCAGACGTCGATGCCCATGCGCATGCACATCAGCTTGAGCTCGTTGACCAGCGCGATGTTCACGGCGCGGAAGGTGTTCTCGAAGATCTTCGTCAGCTCGGCCGCCTTCATCCCGGTGACCGGGATGACCTTCTGAATGATCGACTGGTACACCGCCTGTGCCAGCTCGGCCGAGGCGGGATCGTAGCCACCGACGACCTTCGGGATCGTGCTGGTCTCGAACTTCGGGTTGCCCGGATCTTCACGCTCGGGCGAGTAGGCGAGGAAGAAGTCGCGCGCGGCGACGAGCCCGCTCTTCTCCAGGATGGGGAGGCAGATCTCCTCGGTGGTCCCGGGATAGGTCGTCGACTCGAGGATGATCAGCTGATCCTTCCTCAGCCCGCGCGTGATCTGCTGCGTGGTGTTCTCCACCGGGCCGAGATCGGGCTCGCGCGTCTTGGTGAGCGGCGTCGGCACGGCGATGAGGATGACGTCGGGCTCCCCGATGCGGCCGAAGTCCGAGGTCGGGACGAAGCCGCCCTCGTCGATCGAGCGTTTGAGCGCGCCGAAGTCGATGTGCTTGATGTACGAGCGACCGCCCTCGAGCGCGTCGATCTTCTTCTGATCGATGTCGAAGCCCCAGACCTTGAACCCGGCGCGCCGGAACGCGCCGACCAGCGGCAGGCCCACGTAGCCCAGGCCGCAGACGCCGATGCCGGCGGTCCGATCCTCGATCTTCTTCTTCAGCTCGATTGCACCCATGTCGCGCGCGAGATAGCACCGAGCGCAGGCGGGCGCAAACCAGGCCTACTTCTTGTGAACCTGCCTCTCGTAGGCCGCGATGATCTTTTTGACTTCCCCCGCGTCCTTCGCCTGTGGGTCCAGCTCGAGGTAGCGCTGGTAGTGGGTGACCGCCGTCGCGTCGTCATCCTTCTTGGTGTAGGCGATCGCGAGCCCGCGCTCGGCGGCAGCCAGGGTCGGCTCGAGGGCGAGGGCCTTGTCATAGGCGGCGATCGCCTCGTCCAGCTTCCCTTCCGCCAGCACCAGGTTGTGACCTTCCTGCAGCGCGGTCATCGCCAGGCGCTTCTTCTCGGTCGCCTCCTTGAGCTTCGGATCGACCGTCACGACCGGCGCCGGCTCCTTCTGGACCATCCGATACGCACCGTAGATCCCGCCCGCGACGACCAGGCCGAGCAGCGTGACGACCGCCCAGTCCGGGATGCGCTTCTTCTTCTGGACGTCGCTCGGCACCGCGATCTCCATCGACGAGATCGCGTCCGGATTCTCGCGCGTGAAGAGCTGATCGAGCTGCGCGGTCTCGCGCTCGCGCCGCTTTGCCTCGTCCTCCTGCAGCTGGGCCACCAGGAGATGCGCCGGCTTCTTGGTGGCCTGCTCCTTCTTCTTCTTCTTCTTCTTCTTGGTCTCGAGCGGCGGCGGCTGGTCGGGGGCGGGTGCCGCCGCCTGCTCGCCGTCGGGACCGAGCGACTGCGACGCGATCACGCGCGCCGCCTCGAGCCGCGCCATCCACCCGTTGGGCACGCTGTCGTTCTGGGTCTTCATCACCGGGACGGCCGGTCCCGCCGAGGACACCAGCCGCTTCTTCGGCTCCGAGCGACCCTTGGCGATCGCCTCCTTGAGATTCGGGGGGACCGTCCAGGACGGCGAGGTGTGCCGGCCGGCTCGAGCCCGACCCCGAACCGGAGCGCGCCGCCGCCGGCTCGGCCGGACCCCGCCAGTCCTTGCGGCACGCCGGACAGCTGACGCCGTGGCTCACGGCGAACTCGTGCCCGCAATGAACACAGCGCGGCATCGCCGAAGGAGTGTACCGACAGAACGCGCGGCGCGGCAGGGGTGTTCGCCGAGTTGGATGTACGGAAAGGACGTCCACCGGCAGTCCCCGAGTGTGGTAGGACGTTGCTTCCCGTGAGCACTCCGCACGTCATCGTGGGTACGGCGGGGCACATCGACCATGGAAAGACCTCGCTCATCCGGCGCCTCACCGGTGTGGATACGGACCGTCTTCCCGAGGAGAAACGCCGTGGCATCACCATCGTCCTCGGGTTCGCGCCGCTGATGCTCGAGGGCGGCCGGCGTGTCGGCGTCGTCGACGTCCCCGGCCACGAGCGCTTCGTCAAGAACATGGTGGCCGGCGCCGGCGGCATCGACGTGGTCCTCATGGTGGTGGCTGCGGACGAAGGCGTGATGCCTCAAACCCGCGAGCACCTTGAGATCTGCGAGCTCCTCGGGATTCGCCGCGGTCTGGTGGCGCTGACCAAGGTCGATCGCGCGCGCGACCTCACCGAGCTCGCGATCGACGACGTCCGCGCGGAGTTTGTGGGGACATTCCTCGCGGCCGCGCCGATCGTCCCCTGCTCCAGCGAGACCGGCGAGGGGATCGATCGGGTGCGAAGCGAAATCGCCACGCTGGTCGCCGAGGTGCCCCCGCGCGTCCCCCGGAGCCTCCTCCTCCCCATCGACCGCAAGTTCTCGGTCAAAGGCTTCGGCAGCATCGTCACCGGCACCCTCATCCAGGGCCAGCTCTCGGTCGGCGCCACCGTCGAGGTGCTGCCGACGGTGCCCGGTCATCCGATCGACGAGCCCGTGCGCATCCGGAGCCTTCAGGTCTTCGGCGACTCCGTGGAGACCGCGTTCGCCGGGCAGCGGACCGCCGTCAACCTGCAGGGCGTCGAGCTCGACAGCATCGAGCTCGGCCAGGTGCTGGTCGAGCCCGGGACCGCCCGCCCCACCCGGAAGCTGGGCGTCCACCTCCACTACCTGGAGAGCTGGTCGAAGAAGCTCAAGAGCGGCGCGAAGTTTCTCCTCCATACTGGTACCGCCCTCGTCGAGGCGGCCGTCACCCTCCTCGACGCCGACGCCCTCGAGCCCGGCGGCGCCGGCTTCGCGACCATCCGGCTGGCCGAGCCCATCGCCACCCTCCCCGGCCAACGCTTCATCGCCCGCGGCTTCGACACGCCCGGCAAGGCGGGCCGTACCATCGCAGGCGGGACAATCCTGGATCCCAATCCCGGGCGCCGCCGTCGCAAGACCGAGGCGACGCTCGGCGTGATGTCGGTGCTCGAGACGCTCGTGACCAACGGCCCCGACGAGGGCCGGCTCGAGGCGGCGCTGATCGCGCTGGTGGCCGAGCGCCGCAAGCGCGGCGTCCCGATCGGAGATCTGGCGGTGCGGCTGGGCTTCAAGCCGGCCCGCATCACCAGGTCCGCGGAGAAGGTGTCGAAGGACCTGGCGCTGGTCGCCGAGCGCGCCGTCCACGTCCCCGCCGTCCGCGAGCTGCAGGCCACCATCGTCGAGACGATCACCGCCTACCACCGCGAGTTCCCGTTCCGGCGCGGCCTGTCGATCGCGGAGCTGGCGACGCGCGTCGGCCGCGGGATCGATCCCAGGATCGTCGACATGGCCGCCAAGCGCCTGGTCGGGGAGAAGAAGCTGGTCCAGGAGCAGGAGGGGTTGCGGCTGCCCTCGCACGCGCCCGCCGCCGACGTGAACAGCGAGGCCAAGCAGAAGCTGATCGCAGCGCTCGACACCGCCGGCTACGAGCCACCCGCGCCGGCAGAGCTCGCGAAGGCCTGCGGGCTGACAGGCGCCACCTTCAAGGAGCTCCTGGCGGCGCTCGTTCGCAGCGGCGAGGTGATCTCGGCGTCGGCGTCGGTCTACTTCTCGAAGCAAGCCTGGCGGCGCGCGGTGGAGGCCGTGCTCGACCACATCGAGCGCGAGGGCTCGATCAGCACGGCGCAGGCGAAGACGATGCTCGGCATCTCGAGGAAGTATCTGATCCCGCTCCTCGAGGCGATGGACAAGCACCGCATCACGGTGCGCGTCGGCGAGATCCGCAAGGCACGCCCCGGCGCCAAGGCCGGGTGAAACTCAACCATCGCCGTCGAGCGGCGAGCGCGCCGAGAGCTGCTCGGTGGGCGAGTCGAGCTCCTCGGACCGCGCCGGGCGCGCGCGCACCACCTGCGTCACCTCGTAGACGCGCTTGAGGGCAATCTTGTTGGTCGGCTGCGAGTGCGGGCGGCGCGCCGGAACCTGCGCCGTCACCTCCTCCAGCGCGGGATCGTCCCGCAGGTCCGCGCGGACCACGCGACGCTCGATGCGCTCGGTGGTGGTCGTCGCGGATCGTCGCGGTCGCTTCCTCCGCGAGACCTGCTCCGGCAGCGTGAGCTCGTCGAGATCGAGCCCGGCGGCCGCGGTGATGGCACGGAAGGCGGCCTCCACCTTCTCCGGATCGCGCAGGATGGTCCGCTCGCCCAACCGCGCCAGGGTCGACGCAATCGGCGGCACCAAGGTCTCCTCGCTCGGCGCCTCATCGGCCGGCGCCGGCGGGATGACGGTCACCTCCTCGCCGGGCGGGAACGCGAGCTCGTACGCGTCGGAGACCAGGCGCTGCATGCTCTCGCTCTCGAGGATCGACTCCGCGCTCCGCGCCGTCTCCAGCTCGGTCTGCGGCAGCGGCGGCTCGAGCGACGACGCCTCGAAGAACGCCGCTTCCACGGGATCCGACTCGCTCGACGGGTCCGCCATCCGGTGCAGAGGAGGCAGCGCCAGCCCCTGGATGAACGGCACCTCCGCCAGGTCGTGCACCACCTCGGCGAGGTAGCGCTCGTCCCACCGGCCACCGGCTGCGACCGGCGCCTCTGCGTGCCCTTCGAGCCTCGCGCGCTCGGTCTCGAGCACGTCTTGCTTCACCTCGACGATGTCAATCGCGCCCACCGATTCAACCTCGTCGAGCAGGTCGTCGATCGCGACCGGCCCTCGGCTCCGCCCCTCCACCACGTCGCGCAGCCGCACCTCGAGCACGCGCGCCTTGCGGAGCTCCGCCTCGCTCTCGAACGTCTCCTCGGGCTCGAGCAGGCACACACGGATCACCCAGAGGGCCCCCAGGTAGTCCTCGATCCTCGACAGCGCCAGCGCCGCCGTCACCAGGCTCGCCGGCGTCCGCACCAGCCGATCCGCGTCGAAGACCTTCGACACCGCCTTCGCGTACTCGAAGCCCTCGAACGCCGCGTTCGCATCCTCGATCAGCCGGCAGTACTGCGACCACTCGGGTGCCCCAAGATCGCGATACCGCGCCCGCGCGATCCGGGCATCCGGGATCTCGCCTGCACGCACGGCCCAGCGACCCAACCGCCCACCCAGGCCCTGGAGGATCAGGAGATGCGCTGCAAGTTGGGTGGCACGATCGGGATCGCGCAGGAGCGACTCGACCGTCGCAAACGTGTCCCGGCACTGCCGATCCACCAGCCCTTCGGTCCGCTCCAGGATCGTGAGCGGATCCGCCTCCAGCCAGTCGATCGAGTGAAGGTGCAGCGCGACCATCTCGCCCAGCGACGGCATGCGCTGGAGCTCCATCGCCACGCCGTGCAACCGCTGCCGCACCGCCTTCTCCGAGTTGAGCCCGCCGCTCCGAAAGCCCGCGAGCTTGCGCTCACCCCTCCAGACCTCGTCCGCCAGCAGTCGACACGCCTCCACTCCCGAAAGGCGCTTGTTCCCGGAGGCCACGTGGAGCATCGGCGCGCTCGCCATCGCCCCGACCCTAGCGTGCTCGTCCCCACATTTGGTAACGGTCCGTCGTCGGATCTGCCACAGAATCGCGCGTGCCCGGTCAGCCCCGCAGGCCACACCGCCGACGAAAGGTGGATTGCGATCTCCGCTTGCGAATCTCTGTGTCCGTGCCGTCTACTTCAACCCCGACGAATGACCGAGGATCTGATGCGCTACGACCTCCTGGCCCAGCGCGCGCTCCGAGGCGTCGTCCGCCTCGCCCTCGAGCGCGCCGCCAGCGAAGCCGGCCTCCCCGGCGAGCACCACTTCTACATCGCCTTCGCCACCGAAGCCCCCGGCGTCCTCATCCCCGAAGCGCTGCGCGACGAGCACCCCGAAGAGATGATGATCGTCTTCAAACGCCACTACTGGGACCTCCAGGTCGACCCCGACGCCTTCAGCGTCACCATGTCCTTCCACCAGACCCCCCAGCGCCTCACCATCCCCCTCGACGCCGTCACCCGCTTCTACGATCCCGTCGTCAACTTCGCCCTCGCCTGGCCCCCACCCCACTCCGACACCCCCGACCCCGCCGAGGACACCACCCCCGACTCCGACGCAGACTCCGCGCAGATCGTCAGCCTCGACGCTTTTCGCAAGAAGTAGCTTGCCCCCCCGGCCCGCCCCTCTATCATCGCCTTGATCTCTGACAATTTGGGGCCGACCTGGTTTCGACGGGGGCTCTGCACCACAGGAAGCGTGCCCGGCAGTCGTGCTCGCCGGACAAACGGTACGAAACCTTGAAATGCCAACGACGAGCCTATGCTCGCCGCTGCCTAAGATCTCGATAGAGTAATCTGTAGGCCGTTCGCGACGGTGACTTCGCCCATGGTCCCGTCGCGGGCGAAAAAGAAATGGGCTAGCCCTCCGATGGCGCCTCGGCGTCGGAGGGCGAAGATAAGCTGAGGCTGGTCTCGCGCGGTGTGTCCTCGAGCCGCGGGAAGACGAGATGAACTCGATGGGCTACGCACGTAGCGTCCTCTGGGAAGGATTCTTTCGGACGCGGGTTCGATTCCCGCCGGCTCCATCCGTTTTGCTCTTTTGTTCCGGGCTCTTAGCCCATCTGCATTCCGCTGCTGTCTTATAGCTGTCTTGGCACGGCGCGAGATCACTCCGAACCTCGATGTGATCCGTGCCGCTTCTGTCTCGTGCTGTCTTGGACTTACGCCGCGCCGACGCCTCGTCGAGCAGCCGTATTCGCCTGCTGCCTCGATGCTGTCCTGACGCTGCGCAACTCCGCATTCTGCCTGGAGTCGATCCGATCCCGAGACGGCGACGCGCCCGAACGAGCCTCCGTTCTCCTGTCTCCGCTGTCTCGACATCGCCTAGCTCCGCTCGCCCTCTGCTGCCTTGCTGTCATGGGGCGCGTCGAGCTTCGCGACCGCGTCGCGCCGCACGTCCGGAGAAAGATGCGCGTACCGCATCGTCATCTCCATCGTCGAATGCCCCATCAGCTCCTGCACCGCCTTCAACGGAACGCCCCGCATCACCAGATGCGAAGCGAACGTGTGCCGAAGAACGTGCCACCCGATCCGGCGAAGACCGGCTTTCTTGCACGCCCGGTAGAGCGGCCGCCGGAGCTCGTTCTCGCGGAACGGCCGGCCGTCCTCCCCGTCCGGGCAGAAGACCATGTCGCCCTTCAGATGCCGATGCGCCTTGAGCGCCGCCAGTAGCACCGGGCTGATCGGCACCTCCCGACTCTTCCCGTTCTTCGGCGTTCCGACGTGCCCGCGCCAGTCCGACCGGCGCACCACGATCCGACCCGCCACCAGATCGACCGAGTCCCACTGGAGCGCGAGCAGCTCGCCGACCCTCATCCCCGTCTTCAACGCGGTGAGGAGCATGGTGCGCCACTCGCGATCGGCCGCCTCGAGCAGCCGATCCGCTTCCTCGAAATCGAAGAAGTCGAACTCCGGATCCGGGTACTTCAACCACGTCACCTTCGGCACCGTGTGCAGGTAGCCCCAGTCGGCCGCCTTCACCAGCGTCTTCCGAAGCATGGTGAGGTGGTTGTTGATCGTCTTCGGGCTCTTGCCTGCCGCGAGCTTCTTGGCGGCGTAAGCTTCGATCGACTCCGCGTCGATCCGATCGATCCGCAGGTTCCCGAACCGCGGCACGAGGTGGTGCTGAAACGTCGACCGCTTCATCCGCACCTCGCTCGGCTTGTTCTTCACCTCGGCGTAGTTCTCCAAGAACTTCTTCACGAAGTCCTTGAACAGCGGTATCTCCTTCTTCCCTGTCCTGCTCAGCAGCTGCTTGCGGAGCTTCTCTTCGAACTCCTCCGCTCCCTGCTTCGACTGCACGGGCGACCGCTTCCTGACGCGCTCCGTCCGACCGTCCGGATACACCATCACAAAGTCCGCCGCCCAGTACTTGTTCCCTTTGCGTCCGTGTTTCGATGCCACGTCCACGTCTCCGTTTCTGTGGCAGCTCACACGCATTAGACGCCGTCATCGTAGGCGCGGCGACGTCGGTTGCCAACCCGTTTTCTGCCGGCTGTGCGGTGAGCACGGCATGGAGCCGCCGGAGCCGTCTTCGCGACCTGCGGATCATCGCGAGATTCGTTTCGCCGGCGACGTCCACTCGATCGAGCCGTTTTTCAGAAGTACTGTCGGCGCATGGCCGCGATGCCGAAGCTGATGGGAGCGCAACAGCGACTTGCGCGGGATGCGACCCTTCTGAAGAAAGCACTCCTTGTCCTCGCCGCTTGCCACGAGCAGCGCCTGACGCCGGCCGTCAGCTCGATACCGAGATACGAGGAGTGGACCCGGAAACAGCTTGAGCGCCACGTACGAGACCTCTCCGAAGGCGTCGCCGCACGACTCCAGCCAATGGCGGAGGTCCGATCATCACGCCGCCTGCGTGCGGTTCGGTGGTTCGCGGGCGCGTACGACAGCTGGGCAGCGACCCAGTTCGGTCTCGTGTCGTTGGGAACCGTCCACGACTTCGAACACGACGTCGGAGCTCTTCGGGCGCGCGCACAGTTGGACCTCCCACCTACGCGGTGCTGCTGCTGCAGGGCGCCGTGGGCGGCCTCGCTTTCCGGCACCCCGAGTACCATCTTGCGCGCGATCTCGCGCTTCTGCACAGCTTGTTCCTCGACGCTGAAGAACTACTCGAACCGATCAGTTGGACCAATCCTCCGGAATGGGCCGCCACCGCGAGCGGGAAAAACTCCCAGTCGCTAGCTCCGGCCGTCGTGATCGCGTGCTTCAATCTCTTGGAGTCGTTCGTCGCCGGCCTTGCTCGATCACACGTGATGACCACTCCCTCCCTCAGAGACGAGGACCGCAAGACGCTCCTCGACAACAAGGGCTCGCTGGAGAAGCGCATGCAGAAAGTCTTACGGGTCATCAAGAGCGATGCGAAACCCCTCAACCTCAGCAAGCCGCCGATGTCGAACATGCTGAGCGGGTGGATCAAGCAGCACCGCGATGCATACGTTCATTGCGAACCAGGCCCAGAACCGTCCCGCACCGCCGGTCACGTGAAGGAGCCCATGTTCCATCGCGCGGAGAAGCAAGTCGTTGCGGAGGCCATCTCCGCTCTGCTCCAGATCATCCGAACGACGTGGAAGTACTTGCACGGGAATGAGGGCCCACGATGGCTTCCCGAACCCGATGCAGCCGGAAGGCTCTCACGGCAGGCCAACCTACGATTGCGAATACCATAGAAGGAGCGTGTTGCCCGTTCCGTCTCAAAGCGGCAAGGTAGCCGAAGCTCATGCAGTACGACGTCTTTTACTCCTGGGCTAGCGACCATCCGGAAACGAACACGAAGCTCATTCGAAAGGCGCTCGATAAAGCGATCAAGGCTCTCGCAAAGAAAGGGTTCAACGTGCGTCGCGATGAGGCGACGCGCGACGCGGCTGGCGCTCCCGATATCCCCACCACGATTCTGCAGAAGATCATGTCGGCAGATGCGCTCGTTGCCGACGTGTCGCTCATCGATCGACCCGAATCCTGCAACCCGAATGTTCTGTTCGAACTCGGCTTTGCGTGGGCACATCTGGGCGACGCCAAGATCATCACTGTCTTCAACGAGGCGTTCGGACAGATGTCCGACCTACCGTTCGACATCAAGACCAAGCGCCACCTTGCGTACCAGGCAACCGATCAGCCTGGAGTCGACCTCTCCAGCACGATCGACATCCTCGCCCGCGACCTCACGACCGCGCTCTCGCGTGTGCTCATGGGCAACGTCACGGATTGGGCCGACGACATCGCTCCGCACCTCGTCGAGTTGCTCATCATGTTCGACGAATACGATGATCGTCTCTCGCTCGACCGGTGGAATCTCTCCTTGCACGGGACCGCTGACATCATTCGACGGCAGGCTCGCGACGACTACGCCGACCAGGTCGGCGTTCGTACCGAAATGTTGGAGCTCGCGCAGACGTGTGACGAGTTCATGCAGACGGATGGCCTCGACCACGCGAAGTCGTTTCACATTGCCGACTACAACCGAGCACAGGAGTTGGCGGCCGGCGTCTTCTCCAAGATCGCCCCGCACACAACTACTGGCCTGAAACAGAACGCGTTGCCTCGCCTCCAAACCGCCGTGACGGACCTCTACGATCTTTCCTCGCGAGCCATCAGGATGATTGAGACCGGACGATACGAGGATCTCCAGAGCGCGGTAACCAAGATCGGCGAAGACCTCTTCGCGCTTTGCTTCTTTCCAATGTCTTTCCTGTCGACATCAGAGCTGGATGCGATTCGTCGGGCAGCACGCTCGCTTCACTTCTTCGATCAACGCGACCTTCACTCCGGCGGCGATCCGGAAGAAGAGCGCCAAGCAATCGACGAACCGATGTGTGAAATCGCTTCGGCACTCGACCGCTTCAACTGAAGAGCTCGCGCAACAGCGAGTCTGTTCAGCCGAGGGAGCAATCGTGTCGATGGCAGGGTTGTAGCAGGTGGCAATCTCGGCGATCCTCGCGTGATGGCTGCAAAGCAAGTCTCGATCTACACGCGCTGGAGTGTGGCCGCTATTCGCCAGGCGATGAGCGACGGACTAACGTTTCCAAGCCCAGATCACATCAGGGCTCTCGGCCAGGTGATCAAGCCCGCCGTAGAAGCTGTCAAGCCGCACTGGTTTTGGTTCGGTTTCTACAGCGCGCCATCGAGGTCGGACGGAACTTCTCACGATGGGCATACATTACCTCGAAGCTTCCTGTCGCCCATTGGAAGTCTACATCAATGGTCCAAACTCCGATACGCGATCGACGACCCTGCTGTATCTCAATTCGAAAAGGCATTAAAAGACGCCGCCGGTACCGAGTTCCACCTCGAGTTCGCATCCTACGATGTCAATGCTGATCTCGGTGATAGGCCATATTCAGAAGGACACAGCGCGAGCACTCCAAACAAAGAAAGAGCCCGCCTGGTATGCAGCAGCTTGTCGGCCTACTGCCAACTGATCCTCCACACCGTCGCGATGGACGCGAATGGGCAGTGGATTCTCGAGGCGAACTTTGACTCAAACAATGAGCTGTTCCTCGACCCGTCTCAAAAAATCCTGCACCTCTTCTTTAACGCGCTCGGTAGGAAGTGGCCCTGACCAGGTGCCGCTACCGCCACCACGGATCCGCTGCAGACAAGGCCCTGCTTGCCGGTTGAATCTGATGCGCGAGTTACCTCTCGATTTCGATCGGAATCGTCGCGAGTGCGGCAATCGCGTTGTAGAGCTCCACCTCTTCGTCGTTAGTTTCGAGGCTCACGATCAGACTGTAGCGAGCAGGGCTGTCGTAGCGCTCGAGGTGTCTTCTCTCGCGCCACCAACCCGTCACCGGATACACGGCGACATAGCCGCACTCCGCCATCTCGGCGCCGGTCAGCTCGAACCAGTCGGAGTGGATCGAGCCGCGCGTCCTGCCATCGCTCCCAACGACCCACGGGATGGGAGCGGCGGCCGAAGCGGGCCCGCTCGGCTCCTCCTCGAGGGCGGAGTCGCTAATCCGGCCGAGGAAGCTGCTCAACTTCTCGGTCGTGCGCTTCACCTCGAAGCGTAGGCCGTGGCTCGCGTACCTGTGCCTCCGAGTCCAACCGCGTCGGCCTGGGCTCGGCTCCACGAAATACGAAAGCGTGATCCGCGCTCGGACCGAAACGTCTTGGAGGTCTTCGAGGATGCCCACCGGCCACGGCAGAGCGTGAAGGTGAAACTCGTTGCTCTTGATGTCGGAACCGTCGCGCTTGAAGGGCTGAAGCGATCCTTCGTAGATCATCGTCGCCGAATGACCTGCGCTGTAGAGCGCGCGCTCGACATCCGGTCGCCCATACCCGTAGCACCGCAGACGCCGCTGGATGATCCCCTTCGTGTCGCCCGGAAAGCGCTCGACCATCGCGTTCGTCCACCGCGCCGAGTGCACGATCAAACCCCGGACGGATTCGGGGGAGAGATCCGGATACTCGCTCCAGATCCGCGCAGCCGTTCCGGCGACGCGCGCGGTGGCCGGACTTGTGTCGCGCGTGATCGTGAAGAGGCGACCAGTCGGGTGGACGATCGTCGTCAGCAGGCCGAGGTCGTCCGGCGAATCTCTCGATCCATCGGGAGCCGTTGCCCAGTTCCCGCCCTCCTCCACAACGTCAGGTTTGAGTGGCCATTCCTTGTGGTCGGCCTCGGGCCATGCCAGCGAAGTGCGGCTGGTCGGTGAGAGATCGCCCGGGGGAGCGATCGGTTGATAGCCGTCGAAATCCGGATGCTCGATCCAGACCTTTTCGGTCATCGCCCCAACCGTAAGCGCATTCCAGGCCTGAGCGGGATCTTCGACGCCGCAGCCGTCTCCAAGGAACGGGTACGCGAGAGCGCGATCGAGAATCTGATCCCGGAGGTTCCCAGAAGACACGCAGACCAGCTTCGGTTCGCCGACCACCTCTCCGCCGGCGGCCATCTGATCGATCGCGCTCGACCATGACGATGGCAGGCCACCATCGCGCCCATCGGCGGTGATCGCCAGACAGACAGCGCGTTTCCGGTCGGGGGCCACCACCTCTGCACGCGCGACGCCCTCCTGGGTGATGCTCCCGTACAGCTCGGGATCGTTGGCTCCCTCGTTGGGGAGGATCTTCACCGACTCGAGACGATGCGTCAGAAGGATCGGACCTTCGGAGGCCAGCACCTCCTGGAGATCTCCATATAGACCGATACCCGCCATCGTCGTCCCGTGCCCGTGGTAGTAGTCGTTGTCGGCGGCTCCCCACTCCGGAACCACGGCCTGTGCGTCCTCCTCGCGAAGCGCCGGTCGGATGAGCGGATGTCCGCTCGCGATTCCGCTATCGAGAAGGCAAACTGCAGGTGCGTTGAGAGGGGGCGCTTCGATCCGGTTTAAGAGTTCCTCGGCTTTGACTGCTTGCTCGGCCGGAGGAGCGTCCGCGAAGCCGATCATCAGCAACTTGGCGGCCCGCAGCTCCGCGATCATGAAGAAGAGTCTCGGTCGAGTCGCCCACTTCTCGAGCGCTCCGTAAACCAGCACCACGACTCGATCCGGGAAGGTCACATAACGCTGCCTTGTCAGCAAACCCGCGATCTGCGCCTCCGCCGCGAACTCGTCTCGAGTCTCCTGCGGATGGCGATTGTTCGGGTGCGGAAGCCACACCTCCCACCAGATCTCTTCATCGGCTTCTGGGAACGGAGCCGTATCGGTCCAGAAGTCCTGCCGAGTGGCGAGTCGAATCCTATCGATGCTCTCGACGAGTCTCTGGTTCTTCGGGCGCCCGCTCTTCTGTTCCTCAGTCGCGTATCGTTCGAAAATCGCGTCTACGACGTTGAAGCGATCGGCTGGAATCCTCACGGTCGCTCGGACACGGTCCGTCTCGTGGACGACGTTGAGAAGCTCGATCGACTGCGCCCGTCGCTCCAGCGACTGGACGACCTCGAGTCCGCTCGGCTGCAGCTCATAGGTGACGGAACGAGGAGCCCGAGGATCGAGGCCAAGATGCTCCGCGGATTCGCGCGCGTGCTCGAGCTCGTCGCGTAGACGTTCCGCGTGCCGTTCACGATCGCGCGGAGGCGCGTTGAAAGTCGCTCTGCCTCCGCTCGGCGGTCGCGTGTAGTCATGGACCTTCTCTCGACCGGTGAGCCGGATGTGAGAACGCTGGTCGGCCATCGTTCCTTACGCCGTCCGGTTCGACTGACGGCGCTGTACCGCACGTGCCAGCTCGTCGGTGCGGATCGCAATCCGGTCGTCAAGAACGGCTTCCTTCGCTGCCTCTTCGGCCGCACGCACGATATCCGCGTGGCTGAGACCGAGCGCTGCGCTCGTGATCTCGTCCCATGCGACTCCGGACGTATCGAACATCGACAATCGATTCAAGATGAGGGGCACGATCATCGACTCCGTCGGAAGATCGTATTCGAGCACCGCATCGAATCGCCGGAACAGCGCCTCGTCGAGCATGGAGCGTAGGTTGGTCGCGGCGACGACAATGCTGTTCGAGCTGAGCTGCTCCAAAAACTGGAGAAACGAGTTCAGGACGCGACGTATCTCCCCCACGTCGTTGGTGGAGGCTCGAACGGTCCAATCGCGTCGAACTCGTCGAACAGATAAACACCCGGGGTCTTCTCCATCGCCTCGAATACGAGATGCAGCTTTGCGGCGGTCTCTCCCATGAACTTCGTGATGAGCGCGTGAAGCTGGATCGACATGAGAGGGAGCCGACACTCCCCGGCGAGCGCCGACGCGGACATCGTCTTGCCGCAACCCGGCGGCCCGACGAGGAGCAGCTTCGCTCGGGGCGAAAGACCGTGTGCTCGAAGTTGTTCGCGATGGTGATACTCCTTCACCACGCGGTGGAGCTCGGTACTGAGGTGCTCGGTCAGCACCATGTCCGAGAGTCGCGTCTCCGGATATCCGGCGACGATGACACCCGCGAGCTCGCGGCTCGGGCGCGCTATCGGCACTGCGCGGGCTGGTCCGACGTGCAGCTCTCGCTTCCTGGCAGCTTCGTCGAGCAGTGTCCGCAGCTCCTCAGCGAGCTTCTTCTTGCCCTGCTTCGCGGCGCGCGCAGCAATCTGCATGACCACGGCGCGAAACCGAGCGTCATCTTTCTCCGCGAAGCTCTCGATGAGCGCCTTGAGCTGTTCCGCGGTGGCCACCGTCCTGCTTCCTATCGCGTCGCACTCTCGGATGCGACCCCATCCAAGGTAGTCGCCGGATCGTGGCGAGTCGAGGAAATGCACAGCCCTGGAGGGCGCGCATGGGAGTCGGTGCGCGCTCGACCTGCGCCCGGAGCTCTGAGGCGGGTCCTTCGGCGCTCCCGAGGTCCCCCGAGCGATCCGGATCCGACCAAATGCGATCCGCCAGGCCGGTCGATGGATCGGATCCGACCGTCCGTCCCGAGCTTGCCGCGCGCGGATGCTCCCGCAAATGAAGAGCGCTCCGAGGCTCCGCGCGTGCATCCTTCCAGTGGTCTCTCGTCTCCAAACCGCACATCCGGTTCCTTGTCGACTGAACCCGGGTCCCCGACCGCCCAGCGCCGGCGGCACTACACATGGGATGCATGTGACCGATGACGGTTCTCTCACCCTCGCTCGCACTGGCCAATCGGACAGACTCGCTCGCCCAACGGGCGTGTTGCTACACTCGGGCCGTGCACCGGCCGCTTGTCTTGCTATTCGTTGCCGTCGTTGTCGCAACCGGGTGCGCGAAAAATTCCAAGTCTCAGGGGAACGAGCTTGAGCCGTGCTTCCCGAACAATACTTGTCTCGGAGATCTCACCTGCGCGAGCGGGATTTGCGTTCACGTCCAAGTCGATCCGCCGGACGCTGGCGATGACGCCGTGCGGAACGCGATGTCGCTCGGTGACGACGGGGGACCGCTCGAGATCGAAGACGGCGGAGCACTCACGGATTCCAGCACGCCCGACTCAGGTCCCACGCCTCAGTGCGTCGCCATGTGCTCCCACGTCTATGGCGACTGCTCCTTAGGCTTTGCGTACGACGGACGGAACATTGATGTCGACGAATGCGCCGAGCTTTGCAGCGAAGGCCTGTTTGCCGGGACCGAGAGCTGCCTTGAAGGCATCGCTTGCTCCGTCTACGAACTCCACGAGTGTCTCGGGATCCCTCCGCCCGAATGCGCCACCAAGGCTCGATGCACCATCGCCGAGATCGAGCCCGGGATTCCAGAGGATGGCATCGGGCTCTGCACGATCGCCAATGATGGCTCCGAGGTCTGGTCCTTCCAAAGGTGGTGTGAGCCCGACGGTCGATTCTCAGACTCCCAAGCGTTTACTGGTTGCAGCATCTCGGATGGGGTCGCGGGCCCTCTGCCGCTGTGCGTGGATTGCGCGCCCGTCGGTGAAGAATACGTCGATCCTGTTGTGCAGACGAACTGCGGAGGAATGGGTTTCCGGAACGTCCGGCTTCAATGCCAGGTGAGGTACATCGAGGAGCACGGCTACTACTACCAGGGGGCGGTTCCCATCACGTGCAACTGAGCATCCCTCCGTTCCGCGGCGAGCTCGGCTGCCAGCCCCCGACCAGGTTCGATCACAGATCACGTCTCGTTCGACATCAGGACCGTCCCGCTCTCATCGTTAGTTGATGCACTGCCGAACGCCTGGTGCCCAGGAGTCCCATATATCCGTCAGCTGATGATCGGACACCTTGCGTGCCACCGCGACGTCGCAAGGCTCGTCGAGACACGCGGCAGCATCACGTCGCACGTCCGGAGAAAGGTGCGCGTAGCGCATCGTCATCTCCATCGTCGAATGCCCCATCAGCTC
>CAWDML010000015.1:0-109921 GCA_963803435.1 uncultured delta proteobacterium
CCTCGTTGACGACGCTGCTCTCCTGCCTCTGCCTGGTGATCTTCGGTCGTGGCACCGTGTTGGCCGAGTTCGGGCTGCTGATGATGATCGGCATCGTCCTCGGGACCTACTCGTCGGTCTTCGTGGCCACGCCAATATTCATGTACCTCCGCGAGCGATTCGGCCCTCGGGATTCGCAGAGAAGAAGAGCCCGCGCGGACAGCCGCTGGTCTGAGCGCCCGAAGCCGTCCTTCACCTTCGACCCCTTACCGCGATGATCGGTGCCCCTAACATCCGCCCGCGGATGGCGGAGGCGGTCGAACGACGGTCGATCAAGAAGAGCCGATGAGGCCGCGGTGGAGGCGCTGGCCGTGACCTTGGGGCTGAGCCCCCGGGCGGCGCGCCGCTGGTGCGGCGGGGTGTCACCGACGCGGAGATGGCCGGAGGTATCTGAGCCCGCGGCTGTCGGATCTGCCGGAGCCGTTCACGATGAAGGGGCTGGAGCGCGCCTCCAACCGCCTCGCAGACGCCGTCGCTCGGCAGGAGCGCGTCACGCTGACGGCGACTACGACGTCGACGGGGTCACCTCGACCTCCCTCTTGGCGGCCTTCCTCCGCCTCCACGGGTTGGAACCGGCGATCTACATCCCCAAGCGTCTGATCGAGGGCTACGGGCTCAACCGGGAGGCCGTCGAGAAGATCGCCGGGGACGGCACCAAGGTGCTGGTCACGCTGGACTGCGGGATCACGGCGGCAGACGAGATCGGACGGGCCAACGATCTCGGCATCGACTGCATCGTGGTCGATCACCACCGCTGCCCCCCGACCTCCCGCCGGCGTACGCCACGCTGAATCCGCAGCAGGCCGACTGCGCGTATCCGGAGAAGGTCCTGGCCGCCGTCGGCGTCACGTTCAACCTGGCGATCGGGCTGAGAAAGGTCTTGCGCGAGCGCCACTGGTACACGGGGGCAAGCGAAGCGCGCAGCGAGCTCCGCGAGCGGAGTCGGGTGCGAGGGCTTCGCCCAAGCGGGCCCCGGGGGCAAGCGAAGCGCGCAGCGAGCTCCGCGAGCGGAGTCGGGTGCGAGGGCTTCGCCGAGCGAGCCCCGGGGGCCGAGCCCAACCTGCGGCGCTACCTGGATCTGGTGGCGATGGGCACCATCTGCGACATGGTCCCGCTGGTCGGCGTCAACCGGACCCTCGCCTGGTCCGGGCTAGACGAGCTGCGGTGGGCACGCCGCGCCGGGGTGCGCGCGTTGATGGAGGTCTCCCGGGTTCGGCCGCAGCAGGTCTCGAGCAGCGACGTCGGGTTCAAGCTGGGACCGCGCATCAACGCGGCGGGCCGGCTCGCCGACGCCACCGTGGGCGTGCGCTTGATGCTCTCGACGACATCAAGGAGGCGCGCCGTCTGGCCGAAGCTCTGCACGCCGCCAACGGCAACCGAAGCTGATCGAGGGCGACGTGCTCGAGTCCGCGATCGAGCTCATCGATCGGATGCCGTCGTTGCCGGAGGCGATCGTGGTCTGGGACGAGACCTGGCACCCGGGCGTGGTCGGGATCGTGGCGTCGCGTCTGGTCGAGCGCTACGACCGGCCCGCGGTGCTGATCGGCGAGGGCGGCCGCGGGAGCGCACGCACCGCCCGCGGCATCCACCTGTACGACGCCATCTCGGACTGCGCCGAGCTCCTGACCAAGTTCGGCGGCCATCGAGCGGCGGCGGGTCTTCGCATCCCGTTCCGCAACGTCGAGGCTTTCGCGGCCGCGCTCGCCTCGCGGATTGGGCAGGATCCCGAGTTTGCGACCCACTTCGAGGCCACCCTGGTCTACGACGACGAGCTCGCGCCGGGCGACGTCGACGACTCGTGCTTCCGCGATATCCAGCAGCTCGAGCCGTTCGGGAACGGCAACCCTGAGCCGCTCTTCCGCATGACGAACGTTCGCGTCCGCACCACTCGCGTGGTCGGCGGCGAGCACCTCAAGATGCGCCTTCACGAGGGCCGCTTCGGCGGCCTCGACGCCATCGCCTTCAAGCGCGGCGAGCTGGAGCCCGACCTCAAGGAGCGCCCAATCAATCTCGCCTGTACCTGGAGAAGAACGAGTACGCCGGCCTGGGAACCTGGAGCTCCGCATTCGCGATTCAGAGGCGTAGACGACGTGATATGAATGACCCCGATGGATCGGGATCGGCTGCGCATCACCGAGATCTTCTTCTCGGTCCAGGGCGAGTCGAGCTTCGCCGGACGCCCCTGCAGCTTCGTTCGCCTCATGGGGTGCAACCTGCGCTTCGTCTGGTGCGACACCGAATACAGCTTCACCGGGGGCGTCACGATGACCATCGATCAGATCCTGGAGGCCGTACGCGCGCACCCCACGAAGCTGGTCGAGATCACCGGCGGTGAGCCGCTCCTCCAGAAGGGCGCGCCCGTGCTCGCGCAACGCCTCCTCGACGAGGGCTATACGGTGCTCTGCGAGACCAGCGGCGAGCGAAAGATCGACCTCATGCCCCCGGGCGTCCGCCGATCATGGATTTGAAGGCACCCGGGAGCGGCGAGACCCAGCAGAACGACTGGGACAACCTCGATCGGCTCCGCGACGGCGACGAGCTGAAGTTCGTCCTGGCCGATCGGATCGACTTCGAGTGGATGCTGTCGGTGGTCCGCGAGCACCGCCTCCAGGGGCGCGTCCCGCTCCACGCGTCACCGGTCCATGGACGGCTCGAGGCCCGTGCGCTGGCCGAGTGGATCCTGGCGGAGGGCGTGGACGTCCGCATCAACCTCCAGCTCCATAAGCTCCTGTGGCACGACGCGCGCGGGAGGTAACCTGTTCCGCCGTGCCCACGGAGGCACGGCTTTGGCGCCTGCAACGGCCCCCTCAGGGGGTGGTCGAGGTCGCGACTTGGGGCGGCTTCTCGTACGCATCCGCTGCCGATGATCGTCATGGTCGCGCGGGTTGCGACCAGGTCGCTCTCGTTGGCGGTGAGCGGGTTTCGATCAACACGGTGAGATCGGCGGTGTAGCCCTTCTCGATGCGTCCCAGGTGGTCCTCCTGGAACGCGGCGTAGTTGGCGCCCTTGGTGAACGCGTCCAGCGCTTGCGTGGGGGTCATCCGCTGGTCGGCGTACCAGCCCTCCTCGGGCTCGCCGAACTCGTTCTTCCGCGTGATTGCCGCATAGAGGCCGAGGATCGGGGAGACGTCCTCGACGGGTGCGTCGCTCCCGGCGGCGACCGTCGCGCCGCGGTCAGCAGCGACTGCCAGGCGTACGCGCCCTTGATCCGCTCGGGGCCGAGGCGATCCTCCGCCCAGGGCATGTCGCTGGTGGCGTGGGTGGGCTGGATGGAGGCGATGATCCCGAGCTTGCCGAAGCGACCGATGTCGTCGGGCGCGAGCACCTGCGCGTGCTCGATGCGGGGCGGGCCCGCCAGGCTTTGCCGGCGAAGACCTTCTCGTAGATGTCGAGGACCGTGCGGTTGCCCAGGTCCCCGATGGCGTGGGTGGCCACCTGGAACCCTTTGGACTCGGCCATCCGGACGCGCCTCTCGATCTCGTCGGGCGGGAGGTTGAGGTCACCTTGTTCCGGCGGTCGTCGGAGTAGGGGGCGAGCAGGGCGGCGCCGCGGGAGCCGAGGGCGCCGTCGACCATGAGCTTGACGCCTCGGATGTGAGCCGGGAGGGCGAGCCGGGAGGCGGGAGGATTGGCGCCTCCTCGAGGGTGAGATCCGAGTCCGGCTCGGTCCAGTCGTGCATCACGTAGACGCGGAGCTTGAGGCGGCCGTCGGCGTCGAGCTTCTTCATCGCCGCGATGGTCTCGAGCGGCATGCCCATGTCCTGCACCTGGGTCAGGCCGGCCCGGATGCACTCGTCCTGGGCCAAGAGCAGCGCCTGCTCGAGCTGCGCTCCGGTCAGGGTCGGGACGTGGCGCCCGATCAGCGCCATCGCGTTGTCGACGAAGATGCCGCTGGGACGTCCGCGGACCTTCACGATCTCTCCGCCGGGCACGCGGCCTCGGCCATCGACCTCTGCGATCTTCATCGCACGCGTGTTCACCCAGATCGCGTGGCCGTCGATGCGCGTCAGCACGACCGGGTTGTTCGCGCGATACCGTCGAGATCCGCCGCCGTGGGAAACTTCTGGCGCTTCAGATCGAAGCCCTCCCAGTCGTTCTGATCCCAGCCGCGGCCGCGGATCCATTCACCGGGCGCTGCGCTCGCGACCGCCTCTGCGACCTTCTGCTTCACCGCGTCGAGCGTCTTGGTTCCGATCAGATCCACCGCGAACCGCTTGGCGCCGACGCCGGCGAGATGGACGTGCGCGTCGACCAAGCCGGGCACGACCGTGCGCCCGGCGAGTGAGACCACCGGTCTGCTCCCCGATCCACGACTTCACCTCGTCGTCCGATCCGATCTCCACGATACTCTCCGCGACACCGCGACCGCGGTGGCGCCGGGGTGCGCGTCGCTGACGATCGGCCACCGGAGAGCACGATCTCTGCGCGAGGGGGCGGCGGTGGCGGAGGCGGCGCGACTTTCTGCGTGGAGCAGCCAGCCAACAAGAAGAGCGCGCATCCGATCGCGGTATCCGCGCGTCGTCAACCCAGCATCGCCGTCCTCTAACCCAGGGAAGTCGCAAGCGCAAATTCGTTTCGTCCTCCCAACGAACGTTTGACTCGGGACGGTGCGGTGCCTAACAACGAGGTTCGATGAGCCAAAAGAGGGACTACTACGAGGTGCTGGGCGTTCCTCGGGACGCCGACCAGCGCACCATCAAGTCCTCGTACCGCAAGCTGGCTCTCAAGTACCACCCCGATCGGAACCCCGGCGACCACGCTGCCGAGGAGAGCTTCAAGGAGGCGGCCGAGGCCTACGAGGTCCTCTCCGACGACCAAGCGGGCAATCTACGATCGCGCAGGCTTCGATGGCCTCCGGACCGGCGGGTTCAATCCGAACTTCACCGGCGACCTCGGCGACATCTTCTCCCACTTCGGCGACATCTTCTCCGAGTTCTTCGGCGGCGGCGGCTTCGCCTTCGGTGGCGCCAGCCGCGGCCCTCGCCCCACGGTCGGCGCCGATCTGCGCTTCGATATGAGCATCTCCCTGGAGGAGGCGCTCAAGGGCGCGACCCGCCAAATCGAATCGCCCGCAACGCACCTTGCAGGAACTGCATGGGCACCGGCGCGAAGGACGCCGAGATGGTCACGTGCGCCGCCTGCGGCGGCCGCGGTCAGGTCGTGCAGGGCCGCGGCGGTTTTCATGATCGCGACCACCTGTCGAGCCTGCGGCGGGAGAGGTCGTGCGCCCCGCGAGGTCTGCCCCGACTGCGAAGGGCAGGGCGCGATCGAGGAGACCAAGAAGCTCGAGGTCAAGGTTCCGCCCGGCGTCGACACCGGCGTTCGGCTCCGGCTCCAGGGCGAGGGCGACGCCGGTCCTTCGGCGGTCCGCCCGGCGATCTCACGTCTTCATCTCGGTCAAAGCGCACGGCATGTTCGTCCGCGACGCGGCCGATCTGCACTGCGAGCTGTCCGTCGGCTTCCCCACCGCTTGCATCGGCGGCGAGGCGAAGGTGCCCCGCCTGGTGGAGGGCGAGGTCGCCGTGACGATCCCCGCCGGGATGCAGCCGGGCGACGTCATCCGGATCGAGGGCGAGGCTTGCCCCGGCTGGGCGGGCGCGGCGTCGGCGATCTGCTGGTCCACCTCACCATCGCCGTGCCGAAGCGCCTCAACGAGAAACAGAAGAAGGTCCTCGACACCCTCGCCGAGGTCCTCCCGACCGAGTCCAAAGCTCTGCGGACGGACCCGAGCGCCGCGAGACCAAGCGAAGAACCAAGAAGCCCGGCATCTTCGATCGGATCCGGGACGCGTTCGAAGGCGATTGAGCGATGTCCGGCCCCAGCTCTGCCACGGTCGCACGCGGGGCATACTTCGGCGGTCTGCTCGCCGGTGGTGTGATCCTCGGCGTCGGGTTCTACGTGCTCTCTGCGGTGAGGCGGTGGCTGGAGGATTCCGCTTGAGATGGCGGTTGTAGCTCTGGGGATGTTGGTAACCACTCGAATTTGGAAGCGGAGTGCCGCCCGCGCGCTTGACAGTCCAATCGAGCCCAAAGACCGTACATAGTAGAGCCGATGACGCCTCTTCAAGTGACGCCGCCAAATCCGTCCGTTGCCACCCAGGCCTTCGCGGCGATCAGCCCGCTGGCGATGGTTTTGATCCTCGCGGGATCCATCCTCGTGTTCGCGCTGGCGCTCGAGCAGCTGTGGACGTTCTGGCGCTTGATCGAGAACGCGCGCGACCTGGGGACCGAGGCCGGCAAGGCGCTCTATCACGGAGATCTTCAGGCGGCGCGCACGGTCTGTGAGCGGAGCAGCTTCCCCGTCGCCACATCCTGATCGCTGCGCTCAACAAGGTGAACCGTCCGGCGAGTCGATCCATCGTGCGGCCGAGCGCGAGCGACAGCGCTTCAGCCTGTGGATGAAGAAGCGTTTGTGGGCGCTCGGCACGATGGGCGCGCTCGCGCCGTTCGTCGGTCTGTTCGGCACGGTGGTCGGCATCATCCGCGCGTTTCGCTCGATCGCCGTCAGCGGCGCCGGTGGCTTCTCGGTGGTCGCAGAGGGCGTTTCGCAGGCGCTCGTCGCAACGGCCGGCGGTATCGGCGTCGCGGTCCTGGCGGTGGGTTCTTCAACTACTTCCAGTCACGCGGCAACCGTTCGGCGATCGAGGTGAAGCTGGTGGTCGACGAGTTCCTCGAGCGGCTCGAGGCCTGCGCGTCGGGCGAGCGGCCGCCTCCGCCCCAGCGTCCCGCGGCGATGACCGACTCGTCCGAGATCCAGCTCGCGCCGCCTCAGGTCGCCGGCAGCGAGGGTTGATCGATGGGTGGCGCAGGTCCCAAGGAGCAGAGCCTCGACGAGGGTGAGATCCCCCGAGCAGGGATCCTTCACCGACATCAACATCGTCCCGCTCGTCGACATCATGCTGGTGCTCCTGGTGATCCTCATGGCGACCAGCACCGCGATCCTCGAGGCCGGTCAGGGCCAGGGCGCCGGCTTCAAGGTCAACCTGCCGACCGGATCCCAGAGCGACGAGGTGGCGTCGGCCAGCGACTATCTGGTCGTGGCGATCCTCGCCGACGGGACGGTTCTGGCCCGGGGCGAGCAGGTCTCTCCGACCGAGCTCCAGCAGATCTTCAGCGAAGAGGCGAAGAAGAACGCCTCGAAGGTGGTCCTGGTCCAGGCGGACGGCGAAGCGATCCACAAGCGCGTCGTCGAGGTCATGGAATCCGCGCGCAAGGCAGGGTTGCAGAACCTGGCGATTGCCACGAAGCCCGAGCAGTAAGATCCCACTTTACAAATCCTGACGTGGCGTATTTGTGTGCCGTCACGCCGTGGACAGGGCGAACCGCCGCTCGATACGGTGGTAGAGCCCCGTTGCCCCGGGAAAGGACATCAGATGAAGACGCTGAAGCTGGCGATCGCCGGTGTTGAAAGCGCCAGCTCCTGGTTCAAGGCCTCGAGTACTACAAGGATCGTTCGGAGACCTCGGCGGCCTGATGACCCCGAATCGGGGGCTACCGGTTGCAGGACGTAAAGGTGGTGGCCGCCATCGACGTCGACCGACGCAAGGTCGGCAAGCCCTCGAAGAGGCGCATGTCCGGGAACCCAACAACGCCACGATCTTCCAGAAGGAGCTCCCGCGGAGCGGTGTCACGGTCTCGATGGGACCGGTCCTCGACGGCGTCCCGGCCCACATGGCCGACTATCCGGACGCCCAGGCCTTCCGGGTGGCCAAGTCCAATCCGGTGGACGTGACGCGCCTCCTCAAGGAGAGCGGCGCCGAGGTGCTGGTCAGCTACCTGCCGGTCGGCTCCGAGGACGCCACCAAGCACTACGCCACCGCCTGCCTCGAGGCCGGCGTCGGCATGGTCAACTGCATTCCGGTCTTCATCGCGTCCAACCCCGAGTGGGCCGAGCAGTTCAAGAAGAAGAACGTCCCCATCGTCGGCGATGACATCAAGAGCCAGGTCGGCGCCACCATCGTGCACCGCACGCTGGCGCGCCTGATGGCCGACCGCGGCGTGAAGCTCGAGCGCACCTATCAGCTCGACACCAGCGGCGAGACCGACTTCCTCAACATGCTCGAGGAGGAGCGCCTCAAGACGAAGCGCATCTCCAAGACCGAGTCCGTCCAGAGCCAGCTCGACGCGCGCCTCCCCGCCGGCGACATCCACATCGGCCCCTCCGACTACGTGGCCTGGAGAGGGACAACAAGGTCTGCTTCCTCCGCATGGAGTGGGTGGGCTTCGGCGACGTCCCGATGCACATCGAGGCCCGCCTGTCCGTCGAGGACTCTCCGAACAGCGCCGGCGTCGCCATCGACGCCATCCGCCTCGCCAAGCTCGCCAAGGAGCGCGGCATCGGTGGCCCCCTCCTCGAGGCGAGCGCATACCTGATGAAGCACCCCCCGCAGCAGATGCGCGACACCGTGGCCCGCGACAAGCTGGAGGCGTTCATCGTCGGCTCAGCAGCTGGATCACTGATTTCTAGCGCATTTATCCGCGGTGGACCTGCTTTGTGCGTCTGCCGAAATCCATGATCTTGTCGAGGATCTCGTCGGCCGTCTTCGTCCATACGAAGGGCTTGCCTTCTTCGTTGTGCACTTCGACGTAGTCGACGATCGCCTTGCGAAGTACCGGGACGCTGGTGTGGGAGCCGCGAGTGAGTGCTTCCTCGGTCAGCAGTGCGAAGAACCGTTCCACCAGGTTTAGCCATGAGGAATAGGTTGGTGTGAAGTGGAGCTGGAAGCGCGGATTGCGTAGCAGCCACCTCTTAACCTGTGGAGTCTTGTGCGTCGCGAGGTTGTCGAGGATGACGTGAACGTCAAGTTCCGGCTCTACCGCGTTGTCGATCGTCCCGAGGAATGCGACGAAGTCCTTCGCTCGGTGTCGTGCCTTGGTCTGCGCGATGACCTTGCCCGTGGCGACGTTGAGGGCGGCGAAGAGGTCGAGCGTTCCGTGGCGGATGTAGTTGTGGGTCTGTCGCTCGGGCATCCCGAGATCCATCGGAAGGATCGGTTGAGCACGCTCCAGCGCCTGGACCTGCGGCTTCTCGTCGAAGGAGAACACGACAGCGTTGTCGGGCGGGCTCATGTACAGACCGACGACGTCGCGAATCTTCGAGATGAACTGCGGATCGTTCGACAACTTGAAACCGCGAACGACGTGGGGCTTGAGGCCATGCGCCCGCCAGATCCGTCCGACGCTACTGGCGCTCACCCCGGCATTCTTTGCCATCTTCCGCGTGCTCCAATGCGTACGGCCCTTCGGCGTCGTTTCCAGCGTTTGCACCACGATCTCTTCAACCTGATCATCACTGATCTTTCGCGGAGCGCCGACGCGAGGCTGGTCGTACAGCCCCTCGAGACGGCACTCCGCAAACCGCCTTCTCCACAGACGAACGGTGTGGTGAGACACGTGATGGTTCCGCGCCACCGCCGCATCGGTCGCGCCAGTGGAACTGCTCAGCACCAGTTTCGCGCGAAGTGCCAGCTGTCGATTCGACCGCACGCGACGAGTCAATCGTTCGAGCTCGCGCTGTTCGTCGTCAGTCAGCGTGATCTCCGTTTTTCGAGGTCCTTTGTTCGCCCCCACGAACCACGTAGATCACACAAAGGATCTACACGCTAGAGATTTCGGACCCGGCTGACTAGGAGCGTGTAGCGCGTAAGCGCTCACGCGACCCCGGTCCGGGTCCCGGTCCCGGTCCGGGTCCCGATCTGAAGATGGCTGCCTTGAGTCAGACGCTCGCGACGGTCGCGAGCTTCGATCGGTAGAGCTTGAGCAGGTTGTGGGTGAGGCAGACGAGCGTCCCCTCGGCTCGTACCTTGAAGAAGGAGCGTAGCGAGAACCGGCGGAATCCTCGTGCCCCTTTGATCTGTCCGAGCGCCGGTTCGACGATACTCTTCCTGCGGGCGTAGACCGCCTTGCGGTCGCGCGTTTGCAACTTGTCTCGCATTCGCTTGCGAGCGAGCGAGGCAGGTGTGGGCTGGAGCATCGGGACGAGGTGTTGCTGATCAGGTGCCTGGTTGCTGACCCCTTCGGCGACAATCACCTGAGCGTGCTCATCTACGACAACTTGGGCATTGTAGGCCTGGAGGTACGCTCCATCCTTCAACATGATCCTGCTGTCTGAGTCGGTGAAGTTCCTCTGAGCGTTGGGCCTCGGTGTGCCGTCCACATTTGCAGGAACGCGATGATGCGGCCATCCATCACTTCGTTCAGTTGGGTCTGGGGAGGCGTACAGAAGCAGCGCGATCATCATTCGAGGCGAGTACGGTCCTTGGACTGGATCGAGATCTCGATCGCGCTCAGCTCTACCTCATCGACGACGTCCAAGACGAAGTACGCGAGATGATTTTCTGGGAGCCACTCGAGAGGAGACGGCGGGAGCAAGAACGATTGTCTCGGAGTCCAAGAACGGTATTGCTTCGCCACGAAACCATGGGATCAAGTCCAGGCGTCGAAGTCGATCCGCCCAACGATCGATTCCAGACGAAACGACCTCCAAGAACTTCTGCCGGTCAAAGTGGACGAGCTACCGCAAGCTAGCTTGCATGGTCACTTTCGATCACGAGAAGCTCGAGGTCTACCAGCTCGCCGTCGAGTATGCCGACATCGCTGAAGAGATCGCACAAGAACTGCAACCCGGTCACGCTCACGTCCGCGATCAGCTTCGGCGGGCATCCGATTCCATCGTGAACAACACCGCCGAGGGCGCCGGAGAGTTCAATCCACCTGAGAAGGCTCGCTTCTACCGGATGGCACTTCGCTCTGGCACCGAAAGCGCCGCCTCACTCCACACCTGCTTGAGGCGCCGACTCGCCAACGAGCAGAAGGTCCAAGCCGCCAGAGCCAAGCTCAAGCGCGTTGTCGAGATGCTCACGCGCCTCATCAAGTCGATGAACGCACGCCGGGCTGCATGATTGCCATCGGGACCGGGACCGGGACCGGGACCCGGACCGGGCTCGCGGTAGCGCTACGCGCTACACGCTCCTAGCGGCCTATGACTCCAGCGGACACGACCAGCCCGAGGACCGAGGCCAGCAGCAGCGACAAGAGGATGATGATCCGCCGCTGGCGAGCCACCATTTGCTCGAGGTCCGCGACCTTCGCGTGGAGTCGATCGGCGGCCCGCGTGTTCTCGAGCAGCGTGTCGGGACGCGTGATCTCGCTGCCGCTCGGGATCAGCTCGAGCGGCGGCGTCTTGTCCGGTTGCGTGGTCGAGCCCGAGATCGTGGCCGGCATCGAGGGCGCGATGAGCTCGTACGTCGCCGCGTCGCCGTCCGCGATTGTGGGCGCGTCCGCCAGCACGTCGGCGTGTCGCGAGATCATCTGAGTCCAGCGCGACGCAGGCTGTTCGTCGGGAGGGAACAGCTCGCACACCGCCGCGCCCATCTCCTGCCACGATGCCCGCCCGACCGTCCGGGTGGCCGACACCAGAGCGTCGTGATACGCGGCCGCGGACTGCCAGCGATCCTCCGGCGCCTTCTCCAGGCCCCGCATCACCGCGTCGGAGATGGCGCGCGGCAGCCCCGGGTCGAGCAAATGCAGGCTCGGCGGCGTCTCCTCGATCACCTGCTCGAGGACCTCGATCGCCTTGCCGTCGCGTACCGCGGGTCGTCCTGCCAGGAGCTCCCAGAGGAGGACGCTCAGCGCGTAGATGTCGCTGCGGTGGTCGGTGCGCTCGGTGAGCGCCTGCTCCGGCGACATATAGTGGAGCGTCCCCACGATCATGCCGGGCGCGGTGCGGAAGCCGTCGATCCTCCCTTGCGCCACGCCGAAGTCGATGATCTTCACCCGGCCGTCGTACGTGACCATCACATTCGCCGGGGAGAGATCGCGGTGGACGATCTCGAGGTGGCGGCCGTCGCCGCCGCGGAGCGAGTGTGCGTAGGCGAGGCCGCTCAGCACCTCGGTCGCAATCGTCAGCGTTAGAGCGGGCGGTACGATCCGGTGACGGTCCGCCATGGCGTCGAGCATCTGCTGGAGCGTGACGCCCTCGATCAGCTCCATGGCGATGCAGAACTTTCCGTCTTCCACGCCTGCGTCGATCACCCGTGCGATGTTCGGGTGGTCCAGCTGTGACACCAGGTGCGCCTCCCGCTGGAAGCGGATCGCGGCGGTCCGGTGCTCCTCCAGCTCGCCGTGGAGCTGCTTCAACACACACAGGCGGCTGGAGCCGTCTCGCTGGGCCAGGAAGACGCGCGCCATCCCGCCTTCGGCGAGCTCTTCATAGATCTGATAGCGCCCGATCCGCCCGAGCGCCGGGAGTGCGACAAACGACACGCGGCCTGTCGATCATACTGGAAATTCGCTACCATCGCCCGCGTGAGCGATCAGCGACGCGTGCACCCCCGAGCACCGGTCCTGCTCAAGATCGTCTACCAGCGGATGAACGCCTTCATCGCGGACTACTCGCGAAACATCTCGAAGGGCGGCATCTTCGTCGAGACCGAGTACCCTTTTGATCCCGGGACCATCTTCGACTTCCACGTCTCGCTCCCCGAGCGGCCCGAGGCCCTCCGTCTGCGCGGCCGCGTGAAGTGGGTTCAGCGCGCCACCACTGCAGGGATGCTCGGCATGGGCATCGAGTTCATGTGGGACGATGGTCCGTCCCGGGAGGGCTTCGAGAAGCTGGTCGAGGAGTTGATCGTGGAGAACCTGGGGCAGGCCGTGTACGAGAAGCTGGTCGAGAGAGCCTGAAAAATGCGCTGTCCATTCCTTGTCCTGCACCTTCTTCTCGCCGCCGGCTGCTCGGCGTCCCAGGGCGCGACCGAGCCGGGGGACCCCCCGTTCCGGATCCCCGTCAGCATTTCGGCCTCCTCGGGGGAGGTGATCTTCCAGTCCGAGATCGCCGATACGCCGGCGGAGCGCCAAAAGGGCCTGATGTTCCGTGAGCACATGGGCGAGCAGGAAGGGATGGTGTTCCTCTTTCCCGACGAAGCGCCGCGGGCCTTCTGGATGCACAACACCTTGATCCCGCTCGACATGGTGTTCATCCGGGCGGACCGCACGGTCCTCGGGGTCGTGGAGAATGCAGAGCCGAAGACCGACACTTCCCGCTCGGTGCCCGGGTCGAGCCAGTTCGTGCTCGAGATCAACGGCGGAACCGCGAAAAGGGTGGGCATCGCCGAAGGGCAAAAAGTCACCTTCATGGCTCCGATCCCGTCGAGCTAAGCTGAGCTCGCTGGAGGATGTCATCGAGATCGAGCTGGCTGGTTCTCGCCGTCGCAAGCCTGGCGCCTGCGACCGCGCTCGCAGACACCGTGGTCCTCTCGGACGGTCAGGAGGTCTCGGGCGTGGTCAGCGAGGGGGGCGATCGCGTGACCGTCGATCTCGATATCGGGAGCGTCTCGTTCCCCCGCTCGGAGGTCGCCTCGATCCGGCGTGAGAGCACACCGCTCCACGACTTCGAGCAACGGCGCGCGAAGCTCGACCCGAACGACGTCACCGGCCGGCTGGCCCTGGCGCGCTGGGCGGAACAGAACGGCCTCGACGGGAGCGCGCGCCAGCTCTATCGCGAGGTGCTGGTGATGCGACCCGACGATGCGACGGCGCGCGAACACCTCGGCTACCAGAAGCACGACGGTCGCTGGCTCTCCGAGGACGAGTACCTGCGCGCCACCGGTCACGTTCGCTACGGCGGTGCGTGGGTCACGCAAGATGAGGCCGACCGTCTGGAGCGAGAGGGCCTGGAGCGACGCGAGCGCCAGAACGCCGACCGGATCAAGGCGCTCGAGGCCCAGGTCGATCGCCAGAACCAAGAGATCACCGAGCTCGAATCAACGCCCACGCCAGAGCCGGAATCGACGTACCTCGGCTTCGGCGGCTGGTGGTACCCGGGCTGGCTTCCGAGAATGGGCTACCACCGTCGCGGACGGCCGGCACCGCAGGCCAACCTGCGCGGGCGCCTGCAGACACACCGCGGCGGAAGCATCTCGGGTCACGCGTCCGTTCAGCGGCACTCGTCGGTCCGCGTCGACCACTGAGCCGTCTCGCCGCCGTCGGGCGTGAAGGTGGCGGGCGAGACGCCGAAGTCGAACCTCCCCACATGCCACGTGTTCCCGCAGGTCGACATGGCGTGCGTGACCATCTGCGTGGCCCCGCCCTCCAGGTTGTAGGCGACCGTGAGATCGGCCGCGCCGGCGTAGCTGGCGTCGTCGAAGTACATCACGTACGCGTCGTAGAAGCCGTCGTGGGCGACGGCCAGGTTGAGCTCCTCGGTGCCGGGTCCGTGGATGTCGTCGCGGTCGAGGAACGGATCGTCGCTCGCGTCGCTGGGCGTGCCCCAGTCGAGGGTCTTGGCGGCGTAGTGGCAGTCGTTGTCCGAGTCGAACGGCAGCTGACCTGCGCGGACCAGGTGAAGATCGAAGTCGGTGTCGATCGCGATCCAGCTCAGCGCGATCCGGAGATCGGTGTCGCCGGGGAGAGGCCCGGTCACCTCGCCGCTTGCGGTGATGGGAACGCGCGCGCCGGTGCCGCCGACGATCTCGAACCTGCCGCTGCGCATGCCGGCGATCCCGGACGCGCGAAAGACCGCCTCGAACGTCCAATCGGTCGCGCTCGAGCCGATCGCGGGTGAGACGTTCTCGGGGGTGAAAGCGGAGCCGCCGAGCGGAACGTCGATCGCGGCGAACGTGAAGGGGCCGTCCGCCGAGCAGGTGACGGTCCGACGCGCGCTGTCGCCTCGGACCAGCGGGCCGAAGTCGATCGCGGAGGTATCGCACGCGAGGGCGGCCGCGCGGATCGCGGAACCGTTCGCGGGCAGCGTTGCGGAGCCACCGCCGTCCATGTCGAACCGGATCGCGGCGGAGGCAGGGCCGACCGCAGCCGGCTGGAAGCTGACCTCCAGGTCGATGCCGTCGCCCGGAATGAGGTCGATCGAGGGCGTCGCCGGCGCGCCTCCAGCAGCGGTCACGGAGAAGGGCGCGGCCACTGCGATGGCGGTGAGGTGACCGGTGACGTCGCCGACGTTGGTGAGCCGCAGCGGCTTCACCACCTTGCGTCCGATCTCGATGCTGGAGCCGAACGCGATCGCCGTCGGAGAGAAGCCGGGCGTGGCCGGTGGGATCAGGCGGCCGGTACCGGTGACCGCCAGCTCGATCCCGAGCTCCTTCGAGAAGACCACCATCTTGGCGGCATACGCGCGCTCCTCGCTGGGGCCGAACAGGACCTCGATCGTCAATCGTGCGCTCGGCGCCAGCTGGGCGCCCCGCAGCGTGCTCCCGTCCTGGGTCCGCGCGGCGAAGGCGCTGCCGTCCGCCCCTTCGAACATCACGCGATCGAAGAGGAGCGTCTCGGCGCTGCTGTTCGTGAGCACCACCTCCGCCGGCGAAGCCAGCCCGATCGCGCGCTCCCCGAAGTCGAGCGCCTCGGGCTGGAAGAACCCGCGCGCGGGCACCCGCGTGAAACCGCCCCCCTCATCGCTGCAGGCGGCGAGGAGCGCCATCGCCAGCGCCAGGCTGCGCACCCTCCGATGGTGGCACGGATGGCGGCGGCTGGGACCTGACATAAGATCGGATGCGATCGTGACCAAGCTCTCAGCCGAGTTCTGCGAAGCCGTCTATACCGTGACCAAGCTGATCCCGAAGGGACAGGTCGCGACGTACGGTCAGATCGCGACCTACGTCGTCTCACCCCGCCACGCTCGCGCGGTGGGGAGCGCGCTCAAGCATCTGCCGCGGAGCCGGACCAAGGAGGTGCCTTGGCAGCGGGTCATCAACGCAGGAGGACGCGTGTCCGCACGCGGCGACGTCGAGCGGCCGATCGTTCAGGAGCGCCTCCTCGCGAAGGAGGGCGTCGTCTTCGACCGGAGCGGTCGGACCAATCTGGCGATCTTTCAGTGGATCGGTCCAGGCGAAGACTGGGAGCCGCTCTTGTCCCGGACGGAGCGGCGGGGCAGACGTAAGGCGTGACACAGGATCCGCTCGCCCTGTTTCTCGACTGGTATCGCGAATGGAGCCGGGAGGCCGCGCGCCTGGGCCTCCAGCAATCCGAGGCGATGCTGCTCGCCACTGCGACGCTCGACGGCCGCCCATCGCTGCGCACGGTGCTCTATCGGCCCGGCCCCGACGGCGGCATTCGCTTCTTCACGAACTACGAGGGGCGCAAGGCGCGCGAGCTCGAGGCGAATCCTCGCGCGGCGGTGCTCTTCTACTGGGAGCCGCTCCACCGCCAGGTGCGCGTCGAGGGGCGGGTGGCGCGCACGTCCGATCACGAGTCGGACGCGTACTTCGCTGGGCGGCCGCGGATGAGCCAGCTCGCGGCCTGGGCCTCACCGCAGAGCCGTCCGATCGAGCGGCTCTCCGATCTCGACGCCGAGGTGGCCGCGCTCGACGCGAAGTACGCGGGCGGCTCCGTCCCTCGCCCGCCGTTCTGGGGAGGCTACCGGATCGATCCGGATCGGTGGGAGCTGTGGAGCGCGCGCGAGCACCGGCTCCACGAGCGCGTGCTCTTCGTGAAGAGCGACGCGGGTTGGGTTCGGTCGTTGCTCGGTCCCTGATCTCAGAGCCGCTTCATGTCGAACTTGCCGTCGCCGTAGACGAAGAACAACCGGCTCTGGGTCTCGAGGAGCCCGACCTTTCCGTTCTCGCTGTGGACGGCCAGCGTCGCGACCTTCTTGGGGAAGCTCAGCGTGCTGCGGAGCCCGACGTCGTCGAACAGGAGGACCGTGACGGCCGCGGCCGGCGCCTTTCCGTAGTCCTTGCCGAGAAACGCCGCGTCCTCGAACCCGTTGCCGTCGAAGTCGCCCAAGAGGCATGGCGTGCCGCGGGCGAGGTCGTCCTCGGAGACACCGATCCGTGCCAGCGCGTTCTGCCCGTACTCGATCGTGCCGACGCACTCGCACGGCTGCATTCCGCTACATCGCGCGTCCTTGTACGCGATCTGGTTCTTCTTGCCCGTGGGCTCGTGCGGATTGGCCCCATCGAAGTTGGCGGCTCGGGAGCTCGTCTCGACGGGCGCCGACGCGGGTACCGCCGGCTGCGCCGGCAGGGGCGGAGCCGCCGGCGTTTCTTGCTTGCAGGCGAACAGCGCGAGCGCGGTCCACAGGAGCATTCTGGTCACAGCGAGGGAGCATAGCCTGGATCCTCGAAAAAAAGCGCGTAGGATCGGATCGATGGTGAGGCCGGCGTTGTCGCGCCGCTGGTGGTGGTTGCTGGCGCTGCTCCTCGCGATCCTGATCATCGATCGCGCGTGCAGTGAAGAGATCCGCATCGCCACCTTCAACATCGAGAATTATCCCAAGTCCCAAGAGCAGGCCGCCGGCGCGTTTTCCGTGATCGCCGGCCTTCACGCCGACGTCGTGGCCGTTCAGGAGATCACCGATCCGATCCACTTCGCCTCCGCGGCCCGCAGCCGTCTGGGCGCCCGCTGGCGTTTCCTCTATCCGCGATCAGGCCCGAAGCATCACGTCGGCATCCTCTACGACCGGGAGCGCTTCAAGCTGATCTCGGCCCGCGAGATCCGCGAGATCATCGTCTACGAGGGGGCCAAGCCCGCGTTCGAGGCCCGGCTCCGCCCGCGCGAGGGCGGCCGCATCGTCCGCGTCATCACCGTTCATCTCAAGGCAGGCGGCGACCACTTCGCGACCCGCAAGAAGCAGCTCGACGCCCTCGAGCCTGTCCTGGCCCTCGCCAAGGACAGCGGGGATCGACTGGTGGTGCTCGGCGACTTCAACGCGACCGGTGCCGCCGATCGCAGCCGTATCGAGGCGCTCGCGCGCGACCTCGATCTCGACTGGGCCAGCGAGGGCCTGATGTGCACCTCGTTCTGGGATCGACCCGACGGCTGCTTCGGGTCCGCGCTCGACCACATCCTCACCTCCAACGAGCCGGACGAGGTGGAGGCGATGGGCCCCTGCAAGACGGAGGGGTGTGCGCGGAAGGATCGGTGCCCCGTCTTCCATCACCAGATCTCGGATCACTGCCCGGTGATCGTCGATCTCTAGGATGGCCTGGCTCGCCGGAGGGGTGCTCCGTCGCGGGCCTTCGGCTCGTACCTTGAAGAAGGAGCGTAGCGAGAACCGGCGGAATCCTCGTGCCCCTTTGATCTGTCCGAGCGCCGGTTCGACGATACTCTTCCTGCGGGGGTAGACCGCCTTGCCGTCGCGCGTTTGCAACTTGTCTCGCATTCGCTTGCGAGCGAGCGAGGCAGGTGTGGGCTCCGAAGCTGATGAGGACGGAGTCGACGCGTCTTGGTTCTGTTCGGGTCCAACAGCGATGTGGGCATCGATCTGATTGTTGTCGCAGAATTCGATGTTGGTCGCGCTCAGATAGCCGTTGTCTGCCGTCATCTTCCGCGGAGCATCGCCGCAGTTGCCGAACACATCACGGAGCATCGGGACGAGGTGTTGCTGATCAGGTGCCTGGTTGCTGACCCCTTCAGCGACAATCACCTGAGCGTGCTCATCTACGACAACTTGGGCATTGTAGGCCTGGAGGTACGCTCCCTCCTTCAACATGATCCTGCTGTCTGAGTCGGTGAAGTTCCTCTGAGCGTGGGGCCTCGGTGTGCCGTCCACATTTGCAGGAACGCGATGATGCGGCCATCCATCATTTCGTTCAGTTGGGTCTGGGGATGGTTCGAGCTGGTCAGCCTGCGCTCTTGCCTTCTCGGCTCGAGTTCTCGCTCGCTTCTGCTCCACCCGATCCACAAGAGCATCATCCGCTTTGCTCTGCTGCTCTTCGGCTTGCCTGCGCAATTTCTCCGCGCGAGCCCTGGCGGCATCCTGTTCCAGCGCAGCCTTCGCTTCTCGAATGCGGGCAAGGCGGGATTCACGGCGAGCGAGCTCCGCTGGGATGTCCTCTTCAGTCTCTTCAACGCCCAGCCGCTCGTCTTCCTCTTGGTCGATCGTGCGCGCTCGCTCCAGCAGTTCTTCGATCTCGAGAGACAGCCGCTTCTCCTCCTCGGCCATCCGCTCGTAGGTCATCGCCTTGTGCTTGCTCGCGTTCGCCTGCACCTTCGAGCCATCGAGTGCGACGTGTCCGAGCCGCACCAAACCTGCTTTCTGGCAAAGCTTCAGGACTTCGAGGAAGAGCGCTTTCAGTGCCTCCAGGTGGACGAGCCGAAACTCGTTGATCGTCGTGAAGTGGGGATGACTTTCTCCAGCCAGCACCCGGAATGGAATGTCTTGGTAGGTCGCCCGCGCAATCCTCCGCGACGAATAGATGCCGGTGCAGTAGGCGTACAGAAGCAGCGCGATCATCATTCGAGGCGAGTACGGTCGCTCGCCTCGCGGGTCCTTGGACTGGATCGAGATCTCGATCGCGCTCAGCTCTACCTCATCGACGACGTCCAAGACGAAGTACGCGAGATGATTTTCTGGGAGCCAACCTCCAAGAACTTCTGCTGGTCAAAGTGGACGAGCTACCGCAAGCTAGCTTGCATGGTCACTTTCGATCACGAGAAGCTCGAGACCTACCAGCTCGCCGTCGAGTATGCCGACATCGCTGAAGAGATCGCACAAGAACTGCAACCCGGTCACGCTCACGTCCGCGATCAGCTTCGGCGGGCATCCGATTCCATCGTGAACTACACCGCCGAGGGCGCCGGAGAGTTCAATCAAGCTCAAGCGCGTTGTCGAGAGGCTCACGCGCCTCATCAAGTCGATGAACGCACGCCGGGCTGCATGATCGCCATCGGGACCGGGACCGGGACCGGGACCCGGACCGGGACCCGGACCGGGCTCGCGGTAGCGCTACGCGCTACACGCTCCTAGTCCGCTGGAGCATGCCTCGGTGGCTCCGTGTGGGATCTCGGACGGCCGACGAATTCGGACGAGCTCCGGACGAATGCCGGACGAATGCCGGACGAATGCCGGACGAATGCCTACTCTTCGAGCCGCGCTTCCTTGGCGCAGCGATTGCTTTATCCCATCGCGTGACGAACCCCAACAGCATCAACAACCCCCCGTCGATCTGCGCGCAGGCCCCGGTCGAGTCCATCGAGTTCAGCCCGACGCTGATCGTCGCGATCGATCACTGCGACGACGGCAAGCCGAACTGCTTCTTCGACCGCTGGACGAAGGCGCCCTCGTTCGACGCGGTGCGAGAGGGCCGATTGGTCCAGCGGCTCGGACAGCGGGGCGCGCCCATCGAGCAGCTCCAGGCCGAGCTGAACGCACACGGAAAGGACGGCGAATCCCTCCAGGTCGACGGCTACTTCGGCCCGAAGACCGAGGCTCGCGTGCGTTCGTTTCAAGCGAAGCATGGCCTCCGCGTCGACGGCGTGGTCGGTCCCCACACCATGGCGGTGATCGCCGCGCTGAAGGAGGCGCAGGCCGGCCCGCAGGCGGTAGCTGACGCCCGATGCCGCTTGGAGTAGACGGATCGGGGATGTCGGCGAAGCAGGACCTGCGCCGGTTCGTGCCGTCGGTGGATCGAATGCTCCGGAGCCCGGCGCTCCAGGCGGCGCTCATGCGGAGCCCGCGGTGGGCGGTCCTGGAGGCGGTGCGGACCCAGCTGGAGGCGGTCAGAGCCGGGCCGGCTCACCCGCCGGCCGAGGACGCCCGCGAGGCCTGGATCGACGCGCTGGCCGCGCGGGCGGCGGCGCGCGTCGACCGCGTCACCGAGTACTCGATCCAGCACGTCATCAACGCAACCGGGGTGGTCCTCCACACCAACCTCGGTCGGGCGCCGCTGGCCGAGCGGGCGATCCGGCACGTCGTCGAGACGGCGCGACGCTACACGAATCTGGAGCTCGATCTCGAGAGCGGTGAGCGCGGCTCGCGGTACAGCCATGTCGAGGCCCTGGTGTGCGAGCTGACCGGTGCCGAGGCCGCCATCGTCGTCAACAACAACGCGGCCGCGGTGGTGCTGGCGCTGACCGCGCTCGCCGACGATCGTGAGGTGATCATCTCGCGGGGCGAGCTGGTGGAGATCGGGGGCTCGTTCCGCATCCCCGCCATCCTCGAGGAGAGCGGCGCGCGCCTCGTCGAGGTCGGCACCACGAACCGCACGCGCCTCTCTGACTACGAGTCCGCCCTCACCGAGCGGACGGCGATGCTCCTCAAGGTGCACGCCAGCAACTACCGGATGATTGGCTTCACCGCGGAGGTGAGCGTCGCCGAGCTGGTGGCGCTGGCCCGGCCGCGCGGCCTGGTGGTGATGCACGACCTGGGCAGCGGTTGCCTGCTCGATCTGGCCGCGTACGGGCTTCCCCGCGAGCCGACGGTGCGGGAGGTGATCCTCGAGGGCGCGGACCTCGTCACCTTCAGCGGCGACAAGCTCCTGGGCGGGCCACAGCTCGGCGTGATCGCCGGTCGGCGCGAGATCGTGGAGCGCCTGACGCGGCATCAGCTCCTGCGCGCGCTGCGCGTCGACAAGATGACGCTGGCCGCGTTCGAGGCCACGCTCCGCGTTTATCGCGACGCGCCCGACCCCGCCGCCGAGATCCCCGCGCTGGCGATGCTGGCGGCGACCCGAGAGTCCCTCGCGATCCGCGCCGAACGCATCGCCGCCCGGCTGGCGAAGGACCTGCCGTCCGCGTCGATCGCCGTGATCGACGGCAGCTCCCGCGCGGGCGGCGGCTCGCTGCCGGACGCAGAGCTCCCGACCGCCCTAGTCGCGATCGAGGCAAGCGGAGCGCGCAGCGAGCTCCTGCGAGCGGAGTCGGGTGCGAGGGCTTCGCCCGAGCGGGCCCCGATGGCAAGCGGAGCGCGCAGCGAGCCCCTGCGAGCGGAGCGCCTCTCGCTGCGATTGCGCCGGGGACGCCCGCCGGTGCTGGTCCGGGTGTTCGACGATCGGGTGGTGATCGATCCGCGGACGGTGTTCGAAGATGAAGAGGAGGCGCTGGCTCGACGGATCGTCGAGGCAGTCGAGGTGACCGATGACGAAGCGTGATGACGACGGATTCGAGAGCTCGAGCTTTCAGCTGGCCAAGATGTCCGCGACGGGCGGTTGAGGCGCAAAGCTCAGCCCGGGTCGGCTGGCAGAGGTTCTCCAGGGTCTGAACGAGCGCGAGGATCCGCGCTTGATCGTCGGGATGAAGCATCCGGACGATGGGGCCGTGGTGCGCCTCCCGCGGGGCGACCACATCGTGCAGACCGTCGACGTCATCGCGCCGATCGTGAACGACCCGGTGACCTTCGGCCGCATCGCGTGCGCCAACTCTGTCTCCGATGTCTACGCCATGGGGGGACGGCCCCTCTCGGCCCTCAACATCGCCTGCTTCCCCTCGAAGAAGCTGCCGCTCTCGGTGCTCCGCTCCATGATGGAGGGCGGCCTGGCCGCGCTCGACGAGATCGACTGCTTTCTGGTGGGTGGCCACGTCGTGGACGACGACGAGCTCAAGTTCGGCTTCGCCGTCACCGGCTTGATCGACGGCCCGCCCCTCAGCATCGACCGCGCCCGCGCCGGCGATCTCCTGGTGCTGACGAAGCCGCTCGGAACCGGCGTGGTCAACCAGGCGCTGCGCAAGGACGCCGTCGACGATCGGTCCGACGTCTACCTCGAGGCCCAGCGATCGATGGCTGCCCTCAACGGGCCTCCGGCCGAGGCTGCCCGCGCCGCCGACGCCTCCGCGGCCACCGACATCACCGGCTTCGGGCTGCTGGGACACTCGGCGCAGTTCGCCCGGGCCTCCGGTGTGACCTTCGAGATCGAGGCGGACGCAGTGCCGTCTTTCGGCGGCGTGCGAGCGCTCCTGGAGAGGGGCATCGTCGCCGGCCGCGCGAAGGTCAACGCCGACGCCTATCGCGAGCGGATTGAAGGTCTCCAGGATCGGCACGCCGGCCTCCTCTTCGATCCCCAGACCTCCGGGGGCCTGCTGGTGCCGATCGCGCCCGACCGTCTCGACGACTTCGTGCAGGCACTCGGCAGCTGGCCCTTCGGCGCGCATGTGATCGGGCGGGTTCGAGCCCGCGGTGGGCGCGACGTCGTGATCACCTGAGCTGGACGTCGTCCACGGCGAGCCCCAGGAGTCGATTCACCGCCGCCAGGTCCTCGCCGGCGTCGCGGACGAGGACACCCATCTGTTGCTGGATCTGGCTCGCGGTGAGCGCCTGCGGTCCGGTGAGGTGGCGGCGCGCGTCCTGGATGTCGCGCTCCGCGTTGGCCACGTCGCAGAGCTGATCGATCAAGAGCCGGCGGAGCGCCAGGCCCGAGGTGAGGCGATCGCTGGAGCCGGGCTGCGTCGACTGGAAGTGGGCCGCCAGGGACTCGATGCGAGGATGCCGGGTCAGGGCGCGATGGAACAGCGACATTGCGGCGTCCATCTGCTGGACGCCGAGGCGAGCCGGGGAGGTCGAGCACGCGCGCTCCGACCGGAGCCTGCGCTCGAAGATGGTCGTCATCCCGAGGGAGTATCGGTGAGTCCACACCAATCGTTGCGGGTCAGAACAGGGGCAGCCCGGCGACGGCCTTTCCGATGAAGTCGTAGAGTACGTCGGTGGTGGGCGCCATGATGGTGCCGGCTCGGGCGTCGCGGAAGATCCGTTCGACGCCGACCTCCTTGCGGAAGGCAGCCCCGCCGCAGACGCGCATCGCCAGATCGAGGACCTCGGTCGAGGTCTCGCCGGCCACCGCCTTGCTCTCCAGCACGCGGAGCATCGCGTCCGCGCGACCCTTCTCCATGGCCTCGAGCGTGTCCATCAGGAGCGTCCGCGCCATGTCCGCCTGACAGCGCATCCGCGCCAGGTAGCCCCGGATCGTCGGCAGGTCGGCCAGGGTCGCGCCCATGTACTCGTACTTCGTCGCCTTCACGTGGCGGGCGGTCCGCGCGACGGCCGACTCCATCAGCCCGACGCTGACGCCCGCGGCCATCACGTTGAAGATGGGCAGCACGACCTCCATCATGATCTTGAAGCCCTCGCCGTCCTTCCCCAGCATGTTCGCCTCGGGGATGACCGCGTCCTCTGCGGTCACCGGCGCCGAGTCGTTGCCGCGGAGGCCGAGCCCGTCGAAGGGGGCGGGCGAGCGGAGGCCGGCGGCGTTGCGGGGCACGAGCCACATCGTGCTCGCCTCCGTCCCCGCGAGCGGCTTGCTCGACCAGACGAAGGCGGTGGCGTTGTTGGCCGAGGTGACGAAGCTCTTCTGCGCGGTCAGCTTGACGTTCTTGCCCTCGAGGGCGGCGATGCCGACGGGCGCCCAGAAGTGGCTTCGCGATCCGCTCTCCGAGAACGCGAGCGTGCTGAGGTGACGCCCGGCAGCGATCTCCTTCTTGACCTCGGTGCTTCCGAACTTCTCGACGATCGCCGTGCCCGCGTAGTGCATGCACGTGATCATCGCCGTCGAACCGCACGAGCGGGCCAGCCGCTCCACCACCATGGTGGCGGCGCGCGCTCCTTCGCCCATTCCGCCGACCTCCTTCGACGAGATCAGGCCGAGCAGCCCTGCCTGGGTGAGGGCGTCCATGGCGGCCTTGGGGAAGATGCGCTTGGTGTCGACCTCGACCGCGCTCTTTTCGGCGATCTCGGCGACGGATTCGAGCTTCTGCAAATATTGGGGTTCTGTCATTTCGACTGGCGTTCTAGCGAAACGGCGAGACGGCGTCGACCATGGCACGCAGCTTTCGTCCCGCGATCTCGGGCGCATTGACAGGACGGTTCGAGAACGACGCGAACCCGCAATCCGGATTGATGAAAAGGCGTTCCGGTCCATAGAGGGTGAGGGCGCGCTCGAGTGAGCGCCGGAGGGCGTCCGGCCCCTCGACCTCCGGAATCCGTGGGTTCACCACGCCCAGGCCCAGCTCCTTGTCCGCGAAGCGGATGAGGTCGCCGGCCCGCTCGGTCGCGTACTCGAGCACGAGCTGCTTCACCTTCATGCGCTCGAGCCAGGGCTGCAGCGGATGATAGCTCCCGCGGAGCAGCGTCGACTCGTCGGGGCTCCAGTTGCCGCGACACACGTGGACGCCGATCCGCACCGAGTCGAATCCCTCGACGACCTGGTTCATGAGATCGACGGCGAGCTCCAGCTCCTCGGTCGGATCCTGCTTGGCCGCCAGGACAGCGCACATGAAGGTGCGTGCGCGTCCCTGCGTGAAGACCAGCTCGGTCAGCACGGGCTCGTCGAGCTGGATGAAGTCGGCGCCGGCCGCGATCAGCTCGCGGATCTCTTCGCGGAGTACGCGCACCACGTCGGCGCCCAGCTCCTCCTTCGAAGCGTACGCGTCCCGGCTCACCTCCTTGACCCACATGGCGCGTGTCATGAGGTACGGCCCGGGCAGCGGAACCTTGATCGGCTTGTTCGTGTGCTGCGCGAGGAAGCGTACCTCGTCGACCGCGAGCGGCTTTCTCCGCGAGATGCGACCCACGCAGGTGGCATTGCTGATCGAGAAGGCTGGCACGTCGAGCGTCTGGAGGATCAGCTCGAAGCCGGCCTTGTCCTCCACGATGTCGAGCATCTGGGCCAGCGTCATCAGCCGGACGCCCTCGAGCTTCTCCGCGACGAAGGCGAAGAACGAGTCGCGCCGTTGCTCGCCGTCCGTGACGATGTCGACGCCGGCCTCCTCCTGGAGGCGCAGGATCTCGAGGACCGACGCGTCCGCCTGGGCCTGGAACGCCTCCTCGGAGAGCCGGCCCGCGCGCTTGTTCCGCTGGGCCTCGAGCAGCGATCGGGGGCGCGGCCAGCTCCCCACAGTGGTCACGGGGATCAGCGGCGCCGGCGTCCTGCTCATCGCTCGAAGAATCGGAGGGTCTCGACCGCCCGCGTCAGCGGACCAAAGCCGCTGGTGCGGCCCGGCTCCCACCGCTTGAGCCCCTCCATATCCATCATCTCCCGGTGGGTCGGATCGTCGTAGCTCATGGAGTAGAGCACGTCGAGCCAGCGCTTCTCTCGGCCGCGGTCGAAGGACTCCAGCACCGTGAAGACGCAGTGATCGTACGGCTCGGTGGTCGCCAGGATGCGGAGCTCGTCGCCGTTGATCGTTCCGTCCTTGGTCCACGACGACCAGTTCAGATCGATCATGCAGCATGCATCGGCCTCACCGTGCTCGAGCGCGCGGAGCGCCTCCAGCTCTCCTCCCACGTGATCGCCGTGCTTGCCGACCATCAGATCGAAGCGGCGGACCTCGAGCTCGATGCCCTGGCCGAGCAGGAAGTCGATCGGGATCAGGTGCGCCTGCGGCGAGTCGATCGCCCCCGCGGCGACGGTCTTTCCGCCCAGATCGCCGAGCTTCTTCACGCCGCCGTTCGTCCGGACCACGACGTGCGAGACGCGATCGCGGTCGGTGTCCCGCATCGCGATCGCTCGGCACTTGCCGCTGGTCTTGCGCAGCGCGTCGAGCCAGGCCAGCGGAGAGTTCCACGCCATGTCGACATGGCCGGCCGCCAGCGCGTCCACCATCAGCTCGTAGTTCGTGTAGAACACGACGTCCATCGGGACGTCCCGCTGCTCGAAGAACTCGCGGATGATGTCCCAGATGACGCTGACCTTGGGGTCGTAGAGCACCGCGCCCACGATGATCGGTTTATCCATCCTCTCCTCCTCACATCACGACGCGCAGCTCGAGCTCGAGCTCGACCGCGCGCTCGAAGGTCTGGATCAGCGGGGACCGCGCCAGCACGTCTCTCCAGAGGGCGTTGAGCTGCGCATCGTCCTCCAGCGAGCCGAGATAGACCTTGATCGAGACCTTCTTCATGGCTGGAGATCCTTCTTCGCCGACCACCGCCAGGTGCGCCAGCGGATTCTCGAGCTCTGCGTGGACGACGGCCTCTATGTCGTCGACTGCGAGCCGCCGGGTGCGCGCCAGCTTCGCCAGTCCACAGCAGAGATCGGCGCCGAGGGCCCCCAGGACGTGCTCGAGCGCGGTGACCTCGCCGTAGTCGGCGTCGAAGCTGAGCGGCAGCCCCACCTCGAATCGATGCGTGCGCGCGAAGACGCTGGCGATCTCGCGCCCTCGGGTGCTGACCCGGACGTTCCAGCGATGCGGCTCGAGCACACCGACGGTCTACCGAACTCGCTCGCGACCGACCAGCCGGATTCAGCGAGGGCGCGCACTCCGAAGTTTCCGCGTGACTCAGGGCGAGAAATCGGTACAGCGTCCGCCCACGTGGCAGGGCTGACCATCATCGGTTCCGGGCATTACGTCCCAGGGCGGCCAGTGAGCAACGAGGCGCTCACCCGCGTGATGGAAACCGACGACGAGTGGATCCGGAAACGTACCGGGATCTCGCAGCGCTACTTCGCGCCCGAGGGGGTCGGCTGCAGCGATCTGGCGTTCGAGGCCTCGAAGCGGGCCCTCGAGTCGGCCGGGCTCGCCGCCGAAGATCTCGACTACATCATCTTCTGCACGATGACCCCCGACTATCTGTTCCCTGGATCGGGCGGCCTTCTGGGCGCAAAGCTCGGCATCCCGGGCGTGCCCGCCCTCGACATCCGCCAGCAGTGCTGCGCCATGCCGTTCGCCTTCCAGGTCGCGAACGGGCTCAATGTCTCCGGCGCCGCCGATACGATCCTCGTCGTCGGAGCGGAGGCGCACGCCGGCTTCATGCCCTGGCACGACTGGGAGGTGATCGTCGGTGACGGCTCCAAGCCGGTCAGCCCGGAGGACTACGATCGCGCGTCACGCCACCGCGGCCTTGCCATCCTCTTCGGAGACGGCGCCGGCGCGCTGGTCCTGCGTCGGACCGAGAGCGCCGGCCGCGGGATGATCGGCGCCGAGGTTCACAGCGACGGTCGCGACGCCAAGCAGATCTACATCGAAGGCGGCGGCTTCCGGCGGCGTCCCTACTGGTCGTCGCAGATGTTCGAGGACGAGCTTCACATCCCGCAGATGGCCGGCCCCGAGCTCTTCAAGACCGCGCTCACCCGACTCCCGGAGGTCGTACGCTCGCTGTGCAAGAAGCACGAGGTGTCGCTCGATCAGATCGACTGGTTCATCGCCCACCAGGCCAACGATCGGATCAACCAAGGCGTGCTGCGTGCGCTCGACGTCCCCGCTTCGAAGGTCCCCTCGAACATCGCGCGCTTCGGTAACACGTCGGGCGCCACCATCCCCATCCTGATGGACGAGCTCCTTCGCGCCGGACGGTCAGGGAGGGCCAGCTGCTCTGCTTCCTGGCGCTCGGCTCCGGCCTTCACTGGGGCGCCGCGCTGATGCGGCTCTGATTCACTCGCAGTTGCCGGTCTGGGTCCGCGTCACGGTGTCCGCGGGCGCGAACGTGCCCGAGGTGCCGTTCCACTGGATCGTCCCCACCGACCACAGGTCGTTGCAGACGATGTTCGGCCGCGAGTAGGTCCCGACGAGCGTGCCTCCCAGGTAGACCTTGACGCTCGCGTTGGTCGGGCCCAACCGCCGATCGGCATAGTAGTGGACGTAGAGGCTGTACGAGCCGGCCGCGGTCTGGCGGAGGTTGATCGTCTCCGGACCGAAGCCGTCGATGTCGTCGACGTCGAGGAACGGGTTGTCGCTCTGCACGCCGGTGGTGCCCCAGTCGGGCGCCTTGGAGGCCCAGAAGCAGTCGTTGTCGAGCGTGAACACGGACCCGCCCGGTCGCACGAGGTGCAGGTCGACGTCGGTGAAGTCCTTGTCCCATTCGAGGCTCACCGTGACGGCGTTGGCCTCGGGCGGGGGACGCCGACCTCGCCGCTGATCGGGAGGTTGAGCGTCGCGGCGCCCGCTGCGCCGCTGTAGTGGATCTGGAGGCTGGCGTTGTGCGTGACTGGCAGGCCGTCGGGGCGGAAGTCGATGGCGTAGGTCACCGACTGGTCTGCGGCGACCACTGCGTTCGGCGGCGGTGAGGAGGTGAGCGCGAAGAACTGCGTGTCCATCGCGAGCTCGCTGCCGGTGATCTGGATCTGGCCGCCGCGCGCGGTGCACGTGATCATCTGCGAGAGGGTCCGGCCGCGCTCGACGGCGCCGAAGGTCACGGCGGAGGGGTTGCAGAAGAACTGGCCGTCGCCGCCCGCGATCCCCTTCAGCTCGATCGCCACCGGCGTATCGAGCTCGCTGACACCGACCAGCATGTGGTCCGAGAACGAGCCGACGTGCGTCGGCGTGAAGGACACCGGGAACACGCCGATCACGTCCGGCGTCACGATGAGCGGCCATGGCTCGGTCAGGGCGAAGTCGGGACCGCCGGACTCCGGCGTCGCGCTGATCAGCGTCCCCTTCGCGTTGCCGACGTTCTTGAGCGCCACCGTCAATCGGGTCGTCGAGCCCACCTCCACCGATCCGAAGTCGATCACCGCCGGGTCGACCGTGAACTCGGGGATCATGCGGAAGACTCCCTTGGAGTGGAGCTGCAGCGGAATGTCGATCTCGCGTGTGTGCACGACGAGCGGCTCGCTCCACTCGGTCTCGGCGATCGATACGAACGACACGTCCAGATCGAGACGGCCACCGCCGGAGACCACCAGGCCCTCGAGCAGCCCGTTGGGGGCTCGGATCGAGAACGCGCTCGAGCCCTCGACGCTGTCGATCGTGAACGGCGCCTCGCTCGTGTTGACCAGCGTGACCGTGAGGGAGCGCGAGAGTCCGATCGGGACCTCGCCGAACTCGAGCATCGGTGGGTCGAAGGCACCGCTCACCTGGAGTCGAACGATGCTCTCTCCCTCCCCACACCCGGCGACGGCGAGAAGGAGCCCGAAGCAGCAAGCCCTTCGCATGTGGCCGGAGTCCTGCAAGGTGAACACCAAGGAACCTTACCACGTGATCCGCCCGCGAAGTGGGGGGCGCGCCCACCAGCCTCCGGTGTAGGACTCGGGTTCAGAACTCTCCAGGGCTGACGTCTTCGATCGACTCGCCGGTCGTGCGGTACAGGCCCGGGGTGCCGTCGTGATCGAGATCGGCCTGCGCTTCGATCGTGAACGTGCTCCCGTCGCTGGTGTAACGGTACTGGTAGTAGTGGTCGAAGCTCGGCGCGAACTCCAGGTCGGTCCAGGGCGCGCCGCTCCAGAGACGAGCGTCGACTGTGCACTTCGGGTTGCAGGGCTGGGCGGGAACCCAACCGGTGTCACCCGTCGGGTACGCGTCGTGCTCGGCGTGGTAGGCCTCCGCGCCCGTCTTGATCGAGAGCAGGCTGACCCGGGCTTCGGACGACTTCGCACGGAGCTGGTAGCGGATGAAGTTCGGGATGGCGATGGCGGCGTAGATCGGGATCATCGCGGTCGCGATGCCGCTCGTGATCGTTCCGGCGAGCGCGAGCCCCTTGCCGCCGATCTGTCCCTCGGAGCCGCTGATCTTCGTCAGGGCGATGATGCCGACGATGAGGCCGATCGGCGCGGTGATGATGCTGCAGAGGCCGATGATTCCGAGGACGAGGGAGGCGATCGCGAGGCCGGAGGTCTTCCCGTTGCTCATGGCGCGGCTGGATAGCACGGCTTCGGCGCAAGATCTCCGGTCGGGCGGACGAAGAAGAGGTCCGGGCCGAAGACCAGGCGCACGGCGTCATCCAGGTCCGCGACGTACCGAACGATCTCGGCTTGCACTGCCTTGGGGAGGCGCGGGTTGGCTTCGACCTCGGGCCGGTTCTCCTCGGGGAGGATGATCAGCGCCAGGTTCCGATTGTAGGCCGCCTTCACCTTGTGCTCGGTCTGTCCGATCGCGCGGATGCTGAGGACGTCGTGGGCGTCCGTCACGATCATCCCGGTGGCGGCGAGGTCCTGAGGGACGGCCTTCTGGATGAAGACGGAGAGGAACGCGAGCGCGGTCGGCAACCCCGCCGAGGTCCCGTGCGACGGCTCGTCCTCCTTCGTCATCTTGTAGCGGTAGGTGTACTCGTCGAGATCCTCGGTGAGGTGCGGAAACTTCGTGCGCGCGTACTCGCGAACGGAGACGAAGATGCTCTGCACCACGCGCCGGAGCTCGTCCGAGATGTTGCCGAGGAGCTGATCCGAAGGGAGCGTGCCGCCGAACCCGGGGCGGGCAATCGCGCGGTCCGCCCAGACCTCGTGGATGAGCCCCTTCTGCTTGCCGATGAACTGATAGACCGCGGGCGAGAGGACCCGCCCGACGGGGCGCGTCTTGCGGAGATCGGCGGCCTGGTGCGCGGAGGCCCGCCGACTCGCGATCGTCGCACCCTCGGCGTGGTCCGCGTGCAACGACAGCAGCGTCGCGAGGCGCCGCCAGTGGGCCGGCCTTCCCGGCGACTGCTCAATCGCGCGCTCGAGCGCCTCCTTGGCGGCGAGCAGGGCGGGAACCTGTCGGAAGTGGGCGGCCACGCTCGGCGACGGGGAGCTGCGCTGCCAGTCGAGGAGCCAGGAGATGATCGCCAGCTCGCGGGGATCGCGCCGAAGAAGGGCGAGGTAGCGATCGATCGCGCCCTCCACGTCGCCGGAGAGGAGCGTCATGTCGGCGAGGTACTGTTCGTCGAGCAGCGCTTGGCCGCGCGCGAAGCCGGTTCGGGCGCCGACCCGATCACCGAGGAGCACGTCCGCGAGGGCACGGGCTCGTCGGGAGAGCTCGAGCGCGCGCGGCTCCGCGGGCAGGCGCAGCTCCAGAAGCCGGGGGATGGGGAGGTAGCGGGCGCTCGCCGTGCGCACCACGTCGTCGAGCGTCGGCCGGTTCATCCGGCGCCGGAACGCGGCGGCATACTCGGTCTCGTACTCGTCCGCGATCCGGTGGTGTCCGAGCCGGCGGTGCAGCGCGGACAGCTGGCTGAGCGTCGACATGGTGTCGAACTGAGCGCGGAGATAGCGGCAGATGTGGATGGCAGCCTCCAGCTTCGGCGGCGAGCCGATGCGCTCGTAGACACGGACCAGGGTCAGCACTCGATCGACGTCGGTCGCGAACGATCGCTCCTCGCCGAGCCACTCGAGGGTCGAGCAGGCCGCCTCGAGATCACCGGAGAGCTCGGCGAACCAGGCGCTGGCCAGGACTGCCAGCTTGAAGACCTCGCGCTCGCGCCCCCGGTGTCGGGCCGCGATCTCCTCGCAGCGGGCGCGCGCCTCCTTCGGACGCCGAGCGATGAACAGCCCGAAGGCCTCCTCCAGCTCCAGGTGCGCGGTGGGCTTGCGGGCGAGCCGATACTGGCCCAGCGCGAGGAACTCTCCCGCACCGCGCTCGGGATCCATCGCGAGCTGCAGGATCGACTTGAGCTGGAGCTGCGCGGTCCCGCTCATGGGAGACCGCGCGTAGATCTGCGCCCAGCAGAGGATCGCCTGCGAGAGCTCACCTCGGATGTGTTTGATCTTGGCGAAGAGATTCAGGGCATCGAGATCCTCGGGCTGCTGCTCGAGCACCGCAGCGACCTCGCGTTGAGCCTCTTGAGCCTCGCCGAGCTCGATCAAAACACGAGCATGGATCAACCGGGTCTTGTCCATGAGTGCGCTCGGCGATCGATCATCTTGCGACACTCCGGCACGCGCTCGATGGGGATCTCGAGCGTCTCGAGATAACCGTCATCGTATCGGATCAGCATCTGGCCGTCGTCGCTGACGGCCACGACGCAGGCTGTCCGAGGCACGAATGCACGCGGTTTGTACTCGTCTCCGATCAGCTTCTCTTCCATCTTGCCTTCCGACAAATGGAAGGGCGCCACGCGATCGGCGCCCCTCCGAGTCGCTCACCTGTCCCGCGGAAACCGGTGAATGTCGCCGGTCATTCCTAGTAGAACTGCCTCATCATCGGATCCGTCACCAGGAAGGGGAACGTCTGGACGAACCGGGCGTAGGCCGTCGGATCGACCTGACGATACGGATCGAACGCGCTGTGGCTCAAGCCGAACCCGGGCTGATAGCTCTGCTGGAACCACGGGGCCTGCTGGCCCCACAGGCTCTGCGGCTGCACTCCCGGGATGTGTCCCCCGATCCCGGAATGCGAGAGGCCGAAGCCGCCGAACTGCGAACCCGGGATCTGACCCGTGCGCGCAGACTGCAGACCATGCACGGACATCCGCACCTGGTTCAGCGCCTCGATCGTCTGGTTGATCCGATCGTTGAGCAGCTGCAGCTTCTCGATGTCTACCTTTGCAGTCTCCATTGTTTCTCCCTTTGTCGAGCCCGGTACGCCTCAGCGCACCGGGATGTCGCGCCCTTCTTGCGCGACGATCTTTTTGAGAATTCGCAGCTCGAGCACTCCGTTCGAGATCTGCGCGTTCACGTCGGCCGCCGTCGTGGCTTCCGGCAGCGGGACGACGCGTTGATACGGACCGAGCGAGTGTTCGGCGACGAGGAGCCGGGCCTTTTCGCGGAGCGGCTGGTGTTGTCCGATGACGAAGGCGAGGCGCCCCCGAACCTCGACATGCAGGCCTTCTTTCGAAACCCCCGGCATCTGCACGGCGACGATCAGCTCGTCGGTCGTCTCCCAAACCGAGAGCGGCGGCGCGGTCGGCGGCGCTTCGGCGGTCTCGGCCGCCGGTTCGCCGAGCAACCTGCTGAGCCGCTCCACTTGCTCCTGTACATACTGCGACGGATCCCGTTCAGCGGGGATCGGCGCGTACGGTCCGTTGGCTTTCGGAACGTCCTCGCCGGTCACCGCTCGATACAATCGCTCCACTTCTCCGATGGTCTCGTCGATTCCAAGCATCCGCGCGCCTGTAACAAGGGGCGTGCCAGGCGAACGCGCTGATCGCGGTGAGGTCGGTCGTGGGAAATCGTGAGGAGAGTCGAGCGTGCCTGCGCGCGTGCCAGCGCACGGTGTGGCGATGCGATCTGGTGCTTCGTGGCGAGAGCGTCGAAAGAGGTCGAGATCAGTTCTGGATCGCAGCGACCTTGTCGCCGTCGAAATGGACGATGATCGTGTCGAATCGGTTCCGCCAATACTTCCACTGATCGGAGTCGAGCCGCGGCGTCTCGTGGGCCGGCGGATAGCCGATCGCGTAGATCACCGCCTGTCTCGACATGCCTTCGAAGACCTGTCCCTCTTTGATTCCCTTCCGGTCGAGGTCGCTGAGCTTCGCGAGATCGGCGTCGCTGCACTGCGTTCCAAAGATCCGATCCAAATGCTCGTCCACGCTCTCGACCATCAGCTTGCGCTGGAACTCGTAGACGTACGTGGCTCCATTGGCGGTGAACCTGGCCTGCTTGGCGTTGACCGAGGCGATCTTCACGGGCGTGCAGCGCGGGATGAGGCCGGGCTGCAGGTAGTTGGAGGAGTAGAGCTTCGAGCGCTGCTCGTCGGGATGGAGGTTCACGAGTGTGACGATGTTCGGCTGTCCCGTCAGGTGGTAGGCGACGGCGCCGCCCCCGCTCTTGCAGGCGGTCGCGGCCAGCGCAAGGCCCGCAACGAAGATCGAACTGCGTAGGTTCATACGACGGCGTTGCGTAGGCGCGGCGCAGCTTCCGGTCAAGAGTGGTATGCTGCGGCCCCCGTTCGTCCATGGCCGATTTCACCCATCTTCATCTGCATACGCAGTACTCGTTCTTGGACGGCGCGATCCACATGAAGGATCTGTGTCCACGGATCGCCGAGCTCGGGATGGAGGCATGCGCCATCACCGACCACGCGAACCTCTTCGGCGCGATCGACTTCTACCGGCGCGCCCGGGCCCAGGGGATCAAACCGATCCTCGGATTCGAGGCGTACGTGGCCGAGAAAGGTATGGCGGATCGCACCAGCCGGCGCGCGTTCCACCTGGTGCTGCTCGCCAAGAACCGGGTCGGGTACCAGAACCTCATGTACCTGGTGTCGATGGGGTACCGGGACGGCTTCTACTACAAACCCCGAATCGACAAGGCGCTCCTTCGGGAGCGATCGGAGGGGCTCTTCGCGCTCTCGGGATGCCTCGGAGGCGAGGTGGCGCAGGGCTGCATGGCGGGCGACCTCGACCACGCGCGCCAGGCCGTCCGCGAGTACAAGTCGACCTTCGCCCCGGAGCACTTCTTCCTCGAGCTGCAGCACACCGGGGTGGAGGAGCAGCGGATCGTCAACGATCACCTGAAGCAGCTCGCCTCCGACGAGGGCGTCCCCCTGATCGCCAGCAACAACTGCCACTACAAGATGCGGGATGACGCCGCGGCCCACGACGTGCTGATGGCGATCCAGCACCAGAAGAGCGTCAACGATCCCACGCGCCGGCGGCAGCGCCACGACTCCTTCTACATCCGCTCCGCCGAGGAGATGGCCACGCTGTTCCGCGACTGCCGGGAGGCGATCGACAACACGCAGCGAGTGGTGGAGCAGATCGATCTCGAGCTCTCCCTGGGCACGCCGATGCTCCCCACCTTCGTGCCGGAGGACGGCACCGATCTCGAATCCCACCTGATCGAGCGCGCCCGCGCCGGCCTCGAGCGGCGATTCGGCGAGCTCCCGTACCAGGTCGATCGCGAGACCTACCGTGCACGCCTGGAGGAGGAGCTCGGCATCATCATCGGGATGAAGTTCCCCGGCTACTTCCTGATCGTCGCCGACTTCATCAACTGGGCCAAAAAGAGCGACATCCCGGTGGGCCCCGGCCGAGGCTCCGGTGCCGGCTCGCTGGTGGCGTACGCGCTGCGCATCACCGATCTCGACCCGCTTCCGTACGCGCTGCTCTTCGAGCGCTTCCTCAACCCGGAGCGCGTCAGCATGCCGGACTTCGACGTCGACTTCTGCCAGGAGCGGCGCCACGAGGTCATCGACTACGTCACCGCGAAGTACGGCGAGACCAAAGTCGGCCAGATCGCGACCTTCGCGCAGATGAAGGCGAAGTCGGTGATCAAGGACGTGGCGCGCAGCCTCGAGGTCCCGTTCACCGAGGTCAACGAGCTGACCAAGCTGCTCCCGAACACGTACAAAGACGAGAAGGGGAACGTCAAACCGATCACCATCGACAAGGCGCTGGAGATCGAACCGAAGCTGCGCATGCTCCAGGAGGAGAAGCCGGTCTACAAGAAGGTCATCCAGATCGCACAGAAGCTGGAGGGGCTCTACCGGCAGGCCGGCATGCACGCGGCCGGGATCGTGATCGCGGACGCTGATCTGTGGGACGTGGTCCCGATCTTCCAGGGCAACGACGGCGAGCTGATCACGCAGTTCTCGATGTCCGACGTCGAGGACGCCGGCCTGGTCAAGTTCGACTTCCTGGGCCTGAAGACCCTCGACGTCATCTATCACGCCGAACGCCACGTGAACCGGAGGCTCGAGGAGGAGCTGGAGCGGGGCGACGCGGCGGCGCTGGTTGCGCATCCGCACCTGGCACGGCTCGTTCGCATCGGCGGAGGCGCTCGGCGCGAAGCTCGCGGCGAAGGAAGTGGGGCTCGAGGAGCTCCAGCTTCGATGCAGCCGCCTGGCGCTGGACGATCCCAAGGTCTACAAGCTCATCGGCCGCGGCGTGACGCTCGGCGTGTTTCAGCTCGAGTCCACCGGCTTCCAGGAGCTCCTCAAGAAGCTGAAGCCGGACTGCTTCGAAGACATCGTCGCGGCGGTCGCGCTCTATCGACCGGGTCCGCTCCAGACCGGCATGGTCGACGACTTCATCGACTGCAAGCACGGCCGCCGATCCGTCCGCTATCCGCACGCGACGCTGGAAGAGGTGCTCAAGCCCACCTACGGCGGCTTTGTCTACCAGGAGCAGGTGATGCAAGCGGCGCAGGTCATGGCGGGCTACAGCCTGGGCGCCGCCGACCTCCTCCGCCGCGCGATGGGCAAGAAGAAGGCCGACGCGATGGCGAAGGAGCGGTCGAAGTTCGTCGCCGGCTGTCTCGAGCGCAAGATCTCGCAGCAGCAGGCGGGCGACGTCTTCGACCTCATGGAGAAGTTCGCGGGCTACGGCTTCAACAAGTCGCACAGCGCCGCGTACGCGCTCGTCACGTTCCAGACCGCGTACCTCAAGACGTATTATCCGACCGAGTTCATGGCGGCCCTCCTGTCGACGGAGGCCAACAACACCGAGAACATCGTCAAGTACATCGCCGAGACGCGCTCGATGGGGACGGAGGTGCTGCCGCCGACGGTCAACGACTCGGACATTTCGTTCACCGTCGCTGGCGAGAAGATCCGCTTCGGTCTGGGCGCGGTGAAGGGGCTCGGCGGCGCGGCGCTGGAGGCGCTCCTCGAGGCCCGCGACCGCGGCGGGCCGTTCCTCTCGCTGTACGACTTCTGCGAGCGGGTGCCGCTGAAGCAGCTCAACAAGAAGACGCTGGAGACGCTGGTCAAGTCGGGCGCGTTCGATTGCTTCGGCCGCCCGCGCGCGCGGCTGATGGAGGCGCTCGATCGCGCGATCGAGGCCGCGCGCTCCACGCAGAAGGCCGAGGCGGCGGGACAGGCCTCGCTCTTCTCGGCGCCGTCGTTGTCGAAGGACGTCAAGCCGCGCGAGGTATACGACGACACCATCCTCGAGTGGCCGGAGCTCGAACGGCTGAAGCTCGAGAAGAGTGCCCTCGGGTTCTACGTCTCGGGCCATCCACTCGATCGCTACCAGGACGATCTGCGGCGCCTCGCCAACGCCGCGATCGGCGATCTCCCGAAGCGACCGAACCGCGCCGAGACCACGATCGGCTGCGTGGTGACGGCGCTTCGGGAGATGCCGGTTCGCGACGGCTCGGGACGCCGCGCCTTCGTCAGCATCGAGGATCGCACCGGCGCGCTGGAGATGCTGGTACCGGTCAACGTCTACGAGCAGATCTCGCTGGTGCTGAAGTCGGATCTGCCGCTCGTGATCAAGACGATCGTGTTCCAGGATCGGGACGAGGACGGCAACCAGGCCACCCGGGTCCGCTGTCTGGGCGCTCGCACGCTCGCTGAAGCCCGCAAGGAGCGGACCAAGTCGATCGTCATCACCGTCGATCAGGCGCAGCTGGACGAGCGCCGGCTCTCGGCCTTGAGGACGATGTTCGAGCAGAGCCCCAACGGTTGTCCGGTCCGGGTCGTGGTCCAGATCCCCAAGGTGGCGGAGGTGGAGCTGTCGCTCCCGCCGAAGATGACCCTAGAGGCGAGCGACGAGACCGTGGATCGGGTGGAGCGGCTGTTCGGGATCGGCGCGACCCGCTTCTCTTGATTCGATCACGGCCCGGACGGCAAAGCCCACACCCAAAACGCGACACGGGGGGGGCCGTACCGGAGGCCCGCTCCGGCAGGAGAGACCGGGTTCGAGTGCTCTGCCGCCCGGGACCATGATCGAGGAAACCGGGACGACCAGGAGCAGGATGTGGGCCAGGCTGCGGGGCTCGGCGATCGCGGTCCACGGCCCACCGATCGGGCGCCGGGTGATCGGATCGGGAACGTCGGGTCACTCGAGGACGGGGAAGGAGATCCGGAACGTGGTTCCCTTGCCGGAGACGCTGCGGAAGTCGAGCTCGCCCTCGTGGGCCTCGACGATCTTCTTCGAGATGTCGAGCCCGAGGCCCAGCCCCTTGTCCTTCTTGGTGGTGAAGAACGGCTCGTAGATGTGCGCCTGAACGTCCTCCGGGATGCCGCTGCCGTTGTCGGCCACGTGGAGGTAGGCCCGATCCCCCTCGCGCTTGACGCGGATCTGGATCCGACCGCCGCGGTCGGGGAGGGCGTCGGCCGCGTTCCGGATCAGATTGATCAACACCTGCCGGAACCCTTTGGCGTCGAGCTTCACCAGCGGTCGATCCTCGATCGTGAGCGAGACCTCGCCCTTCTTGACGGAGCGATCGCACTGCATGAAGCGGAGGACGCCCTCGACCACGCCGCCGAGGTCGTGCGGCTCCATCCGATAGCTGGACTCGGAGCCGCTGACGAAGTTCCGGATCTCGCCCACCAGGTCGAGGATGTGCTGCTGGGCTTCGAGCATCATCTCGGCGGCATCTTGGATCTGCTGATCGGCCGGGTATCGCTTCGCGATCATGTCGGCGAGCATGAACGGGCCCAGGTGGTTCTTCACCTCGTGCGCGATCCCGGTGGCCAGGCGCCCCACCGCTGCCAGCTGCTCCGACTTGATCAGGCGGTCCTGCGCCTCGAGCAACCTGGCCTGCGCCTCCTCGAGCTCGCGGATCGTCAGCTCCCGTTTCTGCGCCAGCTCCAGGTTGTCGAGCGAGACGCCGACGGTCGAGGCAATCACCGATAGAAGGTCGAGATCGGGCTCGGAGAAGTGTGCCTTGAGGTGGCTACTCTCCAGCTCGATCATCCCGCGGACGCGGTCGCTGACCAGGATGGGCACCGCCATCAGCGACCGCACGTCGGACAGAAACAGCGACTCCGCGCCTTGGAAACGCTCGTCGGCGGCAGCGTCGCGGCAGATGACACCGCAGCGCCGGCCCACGACGTGATCCGAGACGGTCTGGCTGATCGCGAACGCCTGGCTCGGATTGAGACGAGGCCCACGGTTGCGCGTGACCTCGATCTTGAGAGAGGCGGTCTCGTCGAGGAGCGCGACATAGCCTCGCGTGGCGCCGGTGACCTCGAGGACCAGGTCGAGTACCGCGGCCAACATCTGCTTCGGATCGTGCTCGCGCTGCATTCGCTTGCTGACCTCGTGAAGCACAGCGAAGTTGCGCGTCTGGCGGACGATCTGTTCGAGTCGTTCGGGACCGCCCTCGTAGAACTTCTCGGCGAGCAACGCGTCGAGGCTCGGCGCTTGCGCCTCCTCGACCGGCTTCACCAGCTGGGGCTCGTATCGGTCCGGCATACGACTACGTTCTACTGAAAAGAACGCCTCCGCGCGACTCTATATCGTTTGTGTACTAAACTTTCGCATGCTATGGTTATCGGAATGCGAGCTTCATCCTCATTCACGCTCGCGACCGACCTGGATGGAACGCTGCTCGGAGGGCCCCAAGAGGCGCGTTCGGCGCTGGCGCTGGCGCTGGTCGACGCGCAGACGATCTTCGTGACGGGCCGGAGCGTGGAGACCGTCCGGCCGCTTCTCCTCGACCCCGTCATTCCCAAACCGGCCTACATCATTGCAGACGTCGGCGCGACCGTCGTCGACGCCAACACGTTCATGCCGGTGCAGCCGATCCAGGCCGAGATCGACGCGGCCTGGCCCGGGACCCATCGCGTCCTGGATGAGCTGGGACGGTTTTCCGGCCTGGTGCGCCAGGACGTTCCCCAGGAGCGCCGTTGCTCGTACTCGTTCGAGACCAGCTCGGTGGTGACGCGCGAGCTGAGAGAGGTCGTGCGCAACTTGGGTTGCGATCTCTTGATCTCCGCCGGCCGTTACCTCGACGTGCTGCCCCGCGGGGTCTCGAAGGGCAGCACGCTGCTGGCTCTGCTCGACCGGTTGGGGATGGACCGCAGCTGCGTGCTGGTCGCTGGTGACACGCTCAACGATCTCTCGATGTTCACCACCGGGCTGGCCGGCGTGGTGGTGCGGAACGCCGAGGCGGCGCTGGTCGACAGCGTCAAGGATCGAAGCGAGATCTACTTTGCCCGCGGCGACGGCGCCGCCGGTATCCTGGAGGCGCTCACCGAGCGCGGCTTCATCGCGCCGTTCTCCCGCGTTCGCCAGCGCCCGGAGCGCGTCGAGGCGAATCGGCAGCTGCTGATGGTCTACCATCGCCTGCCCTTCGAGGAGCAGCGGCGAGGGGACAAGACGATCCGTCGCTCGCCCAAGAGCCCGAACGGGATCATCCCCTCCCTCTTGGGTTTCTTCTCGGGCGGGCGGACCGGCGCCTGGATCGGCTGGTCCTTGCAGGAGCGTCGCGAGTCCCCGGGCTCGCCGATCCCGGGCTTCCAGCCGCGTGTGGAGGTCTCGTCCGCCTACCAAAACCTCACGGCCTCTCGGATCGCGCTGACCAAGGAGGACGTGGAGCGGTTCTACAAGCGCTTCTCCAAGGAGGCGTTCTGGCCGGTCATCTTCAACTTCCCTAGCAAGGCGGTGTTCGATCACGCGGAGTGGGAGCACTTCGTGGACATCAACCGGATCTTCGCCGAGCGCACTGCCGCCGAGGCCGAGCGGGGAGCGCTGGTCTGGATCCACGATTACAACCTCTGGATGGTCCCCGGCTTCCTCCGCGCGCTCCGGCCCGATCTCCAGATCGCGTTCTTCCACCACACCGCGTTTCCCTCGCCCGACGTCTTCAACATGCTTCCATGGCGCCAGCAGATCGTCGGGAGCCTGCTCCAGTGCGACTATGTCGGGTTCCACATCCCAAGGTACGTCGAGAACTTCGTCGACGTCGTCTCTTCGAACGCACCCGCCAAGGTGTTGACGCGCGTGCCGGCGGCCCCGCGGTTCATCACGTACGGATGCGCGCTGGGCGTCGACTCGATGGCCACCGAGCTCCAGGTCGGCGCCCGGCGTATCGGGCTGGGGGCCCACCCGGTCGGGATCGACGTCGACCGTATCCGGTCGCTCGTGAAGGAGCCGTCGATCGAGGCGCGCATCCGCGAGATCCGCGCGCAGCTCTCGGGGCGGAAGGCGATCCTCTCCGTCGAGCGGCTCGACTATGTGAAGGGGCCGCTCCAGAAGATCGAGGCGTTCGAGCGGCTGCTCGAGTCGCACCCCGAGCTGATCGGAGAGGTCGTCCTGGTCAACGTGGTTACGCCGCCGGCGCCGGGGATGCAGGCGTACAAGTCGATCGGGGAGCGCCTCGACCAGGCGATCGGCCGCGTCAACGGCCGCTTCGCCCGGATCGACTGGACGCCGGTGCGCTACTTCCTGCGCGCGCTCCCGTTCGAGGAGGTGGTCGCGCATTACGCCGCCTGCGACGTCGCGTGGATTACGCCGCTGCGCGACGGGCTCAACCTGGTGGCGAAGGAGTACATCGCGGCCAAGCACGCGAGCAGCACCGAGGGCGTCCTGGTGCTCTCGGAGTTCGCCGGCGCCGCCGTGGAGCTCCACGGGGCTCTGCTCGCCAATCCGTACGACTCCACCAGCATGACCGACACGCTCCACTGCGCGCTGACGATGGATCCCAAGGAGCGATTCGAGCGCCAGCGCCGCCTCCAGCACATCGTGGAGCACAACGACGTCCGCCGCTGGGGAGACGACTTTCTGGGCGCGATCGACGGAGGCCCTGCTTGAGCAACGACAGACCCACCGCGCTCACGGTGGTCGGACTGGTTTACTTCGAGGTCGCGGTTCCCGAGGCGGTGGTCGCGATGGGCCGTGAGGTCTTCGTCGATCGGATCGAGGTCTCGGTCGGCGGTGCCCTCAACACGGCGTCCATCGCCCACGCGCTGGGGATGCCGGTGGTGCTCGCCTATCCCTCCGGGTCGGGCCTCACCGATCGGATGGCGTCCGCGATGATCGAGGGCCTCGGCTTCGTATCGCTCACCTGGGACGGCCGTGACGACACCGCGGTCTCGGTCGTGATCGACGGCCCCGGCGATCGCGCGTTCGTCAGCTCGGCCGACTTCGCCGCCCTCGAGAGCTGTCCCGAGCTCCCCGTATCGAGCTGGATCCATGTCCCCGGTCTGCGCGAGGCGAACATCCTCGGGCATCGACTGCGCGCCGCCAGGGCGCGGGGCGCGCGGATCAGCGTCTCGGCCTGCTGGGCGACGGAAGAGCTCGACGCGCTGTCGCGCAGCACCCACGAGTGGGATCTCCTCTTCCTCAACGAGGTCGAGGCGAAGCGTGCCGCCGGCTCGATCGAGGAGGCGCCCGCCCGGTTGGGCGGTGCGGCGCCCAACATCATTGTGACCCGCGGGCGCGACGGTGCGTTCGGAGTGGTGGGCGGAGAGGCGTTCTCGGTCCCGGCCCGACGGATCGACGTGAAGCGCGCGACGGGCGCCGGCGACGCGTTCGCCGCCGGATTCCTGTCGGCCTACGCCCGTGGCGCGACGCCGCTCAGAGCCGCCGAGGTGGGCACCGAGGTGGCCGCGCGACGCCTCACCGCGCCGAAGACCAGGATCTTCGACGGGTCGCGCTATCACGATCTTCGGGTGGCGGGATGATCCGGCGCTTCACGATCGTCGGAGGGGGGAGCGCGTACGCCCCCGGGCTGCTGGCGGCGCTCATCCACCACCGCGAGTCGCTGTCGCTCGAGGAGATCCGGCTCCACGATCTCGACGCAGGCCGACTCGAGACCGTCACCTCGCTCGGGCAAAGGATGTCGCAAGCCGCGGGCGCCGGCTTCACGGTCACCGCGAGCACCGACCTCCTCGAGACGCTCCGCGACACCGACGCGGTGCTCAACACCACTCGCCCCGGCGGATTCGAGTGCAGGCGGATCGACGAGACGCTTCCGCTCGAGTTCGGATGTCCAGGACAGGAGACGGTCGGCCCCGGCGGCTTCTTCTTCGCGCTGCGATCGGTGCCCGCCGCCTTGGCGCTGGTCCGCGCGATCGAGCAGGTCGCGCCGAACGCGCTGCTGCTCAACTACACCAACCCGACCAACGTGGTGACGCAGGCTCTCACTGGGCGTACGCCGATCTCGGTGCTCGGACTCTGCGATCAGTCGGACGAGGATCTCGGGGAGCTCTGCCGCGCGCTGTCGGTGGAGCCGGTCTTCCAGTTCTCCAGCATCGGCCTCAACCACGCCGTCTGGTACGCCGACCTCGAGCTCGGGGGTGCTCCACTCCCCGCCTCGGCGCGCTCGGCGGCGCCGCCGCCTGAGCTCGCGGGCGAGTATCGGCTGCGCTTCGAGCTGTCGGTCGAGCTGGCCCGGCGCCATCCCGGTTTCTGGCCCAGCTCCTACCTTCCGTACTACTACTGGCCCGAGCGCTTCGTGGAGATGGCGAGGTCGGAGGGGCCGCGGACGGACGCGATCGTGCCGAAGCTGGACGGCTACTTCGCCCACTTCCGGGAGGAGGCGACGCGCGAGGTGCCCGAGCTGAAGCATCACCGCGGCTCGAGCGGGTTCGGAGATCTGGCGGTGCGGGTGCTCCGCGCCCTGTCGCGTGCGATCGGGACGCCGATCGTGGTCAACGTGCAGAACCTCGGCATCGCCCCCGAGCTCCGCAACACCACGGTGGTGGAGGCGGTCTCCTACGTCTCGAGCGCCGGGATCATCCGCAAGCCTGCGCCCAGGCTCCCCCCGGACGAGCTCCCGCTGCTGGCCCGGATCGAGGCCTATCAGCACGCTACGGCGGAGGCGGCGCTGAGCTCCGATCCGCAGCTGGCGGTGGCGGCGCTCGCCGAGAATCCGCTCGTCCCCTCGATGGAGTCGGCGAAGGCGATGTTCGAGCGTGCCAAGCGGCTGTACGGACCGGCCGTGCCGATGTTTGCATGAAGACACTCCCCGCGATCGACGCCATCGACTGGTCCCTCTACGAGCGAGTCATCGTGCTCTCGCCGCACCTCGATGACGCCGTGCTCTCGGCGGCAGGCCTGCTCTCCGCGCTCCGCGACCGTGTGTCGCGGCTGGTGGTGACGATCGCCTGCGGCAACCCGACCTCGGCCGCCGGCAAGAAGTCGCGCGTTCGTCGTGGACACACGCCCCCTGCCGAGCGACGGCGCGAGGATCGGGACGCCATGCGAGCGCTCGATTGCGACTTCGTCCACCTGGGCTTCTCGGACTGCGTTTTCCGCCGCAGCCCGATCACCGGCGAGCTGATCTACAAGAATGCGCGCAACAAGTTTGCGATCGCCGGGCCCGACGATCGCTCGCACGTAGAGGAGCTGTTTCTGACGCTGCGCCGGCTCTGCCAGCAGATGGGGCGCGTCCTGCTGGTGGCGCCGCTCGGCATCGGCTTCCACGTCGACCATCTGATCTGCGCCCAGATCGCGCTGCGCCTCGCGTCGATCCCGAACCTCCTCTTCTACGAGGATGTCCCGTACGTGTTCGATCCGGAGGTGGGGAAGGGCGACGCGGACGGCCCGCTCTCCGCGATGGAGCGTCTCGGTTGCGTCCCCATCCATCGGCTGGCCCTGCCGTACGACGTGGCCGAAAAGGTGCGTCTCACCGGCCACTACGCGTCACAACTCCCGGCGCTCTTCCCGGAGGAGGGCGCCTTCGAGCGCAAGCTCACCCAGCGGACCTATGACGGGCGGCCCTGCGAGTTCTTCTGGCGAGCCAGGCCGCTCGAGGAATGGAGCTCATCATGATGGACTGCCACATGGCTAAGGAGACGAGGGAGCAGCCCGGCCTGGTCCGGCGGATGGTGCCGACGTGGGCGCGCTCCTCGGAGAAGGCGCTCGCGGTCCTGGAGGCTCGCCGCCAGCTCGCTGTGGTCGGCCGCGGCAGCTCGGGGAACGCGTGCACCTTCGCCACCTATCTCTACGCGATGCACCACGGGCGCCACCCGATCGAGTTCCGCCCGTGGATCTGCACGCAGCCGAGCGCGCGCGAGGTCCGCTGGGACGACGCCGGCGTCTTCGCCTACTCCTCGTCGGGCCAGAGCACCGACGTGGCGCAGACGGCGCTGTGGCTCAAGGAGCGGGGGGCCGCGGTGGTGGGCGTGACGAACGGTCCTGCCGACTCCAACCTGGCGCGCGCGTCCGACGCGCTGGTTTCGCTCGACGCCGGCGAGGAGCGCGCGGTTCCGGCGACCAAGAGCTTCACCGCGCAGCTCTTCGCGACCGCCGCGCTCTGCGGCTTCCCCATCGAGCCCGTCGCCGAGCCGATCGCCGCCAGCATGGACTCCATCCTGGCCTCCGACGCCGCGTCGCGAATCGCCGACTTCATCACCGGCGGGCGCGTGGTCGCCTGGGTGGCGCGCGGCCCCGCGCTGGCGGCGGCCAGGGACGCGGCCCTGAAGGTGCAGGAGGCTGTCGGCATGGTCTCCTCCGCGTGGTCGGCGGCGGAGCTCCTGCATGGTCCGATCGGCGCGCTGTCCCGCCTCGATCGGATCGTGCTCATGCAGGACACGCCCGCGCCGGCCGAGAGCCTCGATGCGGTGTCGGTCAACCTGCTCGCGCGTGGCGCACCGCACCTGATGGTCGCCGACACCGAGACCTCGGCCGCCGGCGATCGCCCGCACGCGCACTTCGATCTCTCGGTGCGCGTTCCGCTGCCGCAGCCGCGGTGGGCGCGGACGATCGTGTTCGCGTTTCTCTCGCAGGTGGTCACGCTGGAGCTCGCGGAGAGGGCGGGGATCAATCCGGATCACCCGCGCGGGCTCAATAAGGTGACGCTGACCCAGTGACCGGGTCCCGGCTCAGGAGCGCGCGAGCCGCTTCGCCACCTGCGTCAGCGTCTCCGCGCGCTCGCGCTCGCCGCGGGCCTCGTGGAGGCGGGCCGTGAGCCGGTAGAGGTACGGGTTGAGCGGATTGGCCCGGATTGCCAGCTCGCACTTCTGCACCGTGTGATCGCTCGTCGGATCCTTCTCGGCGAGCTCCTGGCAGTCCTGCAGGATCAGCCTCTGCGACGAGTACGCCGGGTTCGTCCCCTGGTAGACGTTGAAGAACAGGATGCCCCGGGACTCGCTGTCGTCGGCGAGGCTGGCCGGATAGCCGTGGAGGGCGATCAGCATCTGGGCGACGCAGAAGACGACGATGCCGAGCATGCTGAGGACCACGACGGAGAGGGCCCGGTTGGTGCCGACGTTCTGCACCATGCCCAGCGGGAGCACGTACGCGATGGCCGCGCCGACCGCAAAGCCGCCGACGTGAGCGGCGTTGTCGATGCCCGGGACGACGAGACCCCAGACGACTAGATAGATGCCCCACCGGATCAACACCTTCTTCACGTCGGCGCCGATCGGCCCCATGCGGTGGGTACCCACCAGCGCCGCCCCCAGCATCCCGCAGACCGCGCCCGAGGCGCCCACCGAGAAGGACAGACCGCCGAGGACCACCGTGTGCCACGCATAGCTGGCGGCCATCGAGGCGGTGCCGCTGACGAGGTACATGATGATCATCTTCTTGCGATCGAAGATCTGCTCGACCAGCCGCCCGATCACGGCCAGCCCGTAGAGGTTGAACGCGATGTGGACCAGGTCGTGGTGCGCGAACATCGAGGTGACGAAGCGCCAGTACTCGCCTTGCCAGATCCCCCAGCTGGTGATCCCGCCCAGCGCATCGATGCTGAACCCGGAGAACGCGATCGCGTTGGGGATGCCGGCGAGCATCGCCATCAAGGCGTAATAGACGAGGCACAAGAGCATCATGATCCCGGTCCCCGGTGCGCCGCGGAGCGACTCGGGGAGCAGGTGCTCGAAGATCAGGCCCTCGAGCTTGGTCCCGTGGAGGTAGCGCCCGCACTGGCGGCACCGCACCAGCTGCGGCGTGATCAGGGCGCCGCAGTCGGGACAGGTCTTGACGTCCGGATTCACGCGCTCAGCTCCTCGGCGGCGTCCCGGTCGAGGTGAGCGACTTCAGGATGTCGATGGTCGTCGGGTCGGTGGGATGGATGCTGGGGCCCGTGAGGTCCACATCGAAGGCGTAGGTCGCCGCGGGCCAATCCTTCTTCTGAGGCACGTGCGCCGACACCCTCACAAAACCGTAACAGCTCGAGACGATCTCGCTCGACCAAGAAATGTCGAAATTCTCGACTCCGGGGTGAAGCGCCAGGATGGCGTCCGTGATCGTGGGGCCGTCGGGGACCGCTCGGTAGTCGCGGACCAGCGTGGTGGCCTTCTCGTGATCGGAGGTATCGAACCGCCCCTGGAGCCAGGTGAGGGTGGCGAACAGGACTCCGATCAGGGACGCGGCCAAGAGGAGCCGCCAGAGGTCCAGGCCCTTGCGCACTAACGACGGCCTACGCGGGATGTCACCAACTCGTCGAGCGCCTTCTTCTGCTGGGGCGACGCCCGCGCATCGACGCGCGTCCTGCGTTTGGCGGGCTGCGTGCGGACGTCGGGCGCGGCCGCGCGGGTGGCGCGCCGCAGGATCGCCACGCGCTCACTCGCGCGGGGATCATGCTGCACCTTGGGGACGCTCTTGGGCGCCGGCTTCTTGGCCGGACTCTTCCACGAGGCCCACAGCGAGTCGACCCAGGCCCTCGCCTGCGGCGCGAGCCGATGCAGGCGATAGCGGCGATACAACGTCTGCCCGCCGACCTCGATGCTGACGACCGCGAACGCGAGCCCGACCAAGACCCCGAAGAACACGAGGTAACGAAGGAGGGTACGCACGCGGACATCATCGGCCGTGCTCGTACCTCTGTCCAAAAACTGGACGGGATCAGGTTCGGATGAACTTCTGCTCGCCGTTCGGCCCGTCGAGCCAGCGGCCGAAGGCCTCGTGAAGGCGCGACTCGCGGGCCCAGGCGACGATCAGGTCGGCGATCGCCTGCGCCCGGGCCACCGGCTCAGGGTTCTGATCAGCGAGCGCCGCCAGCTTCTCCACGAAGTCGTTCCGGGCCGCGACCACCCGCTCCCGCTCTTCCCCGCTGAGCCAGGGCAGATCCTCGTAGTTGAGGAGCGGGAGGCCGCCGCGCTGATCGAACGTCGGGAGCCGCGCTTCGGGCTGCGCGCCGCCGGGATAGAACGTCGAGCCCGCCATGAAGCGATAGAGCCGCTGGCCCTCGCCGGGCTTCACGGCCTCGATCCGGTCTGCGACCTCGCGCGGCAGCGACTTCACCTGGAGCGGGCGCCGCTTCGAGTCGTAGTGCAGCTCGTCGGGGGCGAGCCGAAGCAGGCGCAGCCCGTCCTTCCCGTCGAAGCCCCAGTTGCCGTTGACCAGGCCGTCGAGGAGGGAGTCGACGATCCGAGCCTTCTCCGGAGCGGTGCCGCCCCGCGTCTCGAACCCGACGCGGTCGCGGTGGCCGTAGGCGCCGCTGCCTCGCACGTTCACGATCAGGTGCTTCGAGAACGCGGTGGCGAACATGTTCTTGCCGCCGAGGATCTCTGCGCCCAGCTCGAGGTGCTGCTCGGTGGGGATCGACAGCCCCTTGATCGAGAACTTCCAGTGGTCCTCGTCGTTGCCGCGGGCGCCGCGCGTCGCCAGCGCGTCGAGGAAGCACCAGAGGTTCGCGTTCCGCATCCAGGTGATCTGGCGCTGGATGACCTCGGGTCCGCCGCCGCGCATGAAGCTGGTGTGGACGTGACCCCAGCCGAAGTTCTTGAGGAAGTCGGCGAGCTCGTCGACGTCGTCGAACGGGTTGCTGATGACCTCGATCCAGCCGTTCTTCTCGAACTCAATCTTGGTGTACTCGGCGCCCGGCAGTGCCTGCATCTTGGGAAAGTTGCCGTGGCGCGCCTTGTAAGCGAGCGCCCACTGCGCCTTGCCCTTGTCGTTGAGATCGGTCCAGGCGACCTGCGCCGAGGGCTTCACGGCCACGCCGGCCTGCAGGAGGTCCTGCGTGACGTTACCGAGCAGGCTCGCGTCCCACGCGCTGGGGATGGTGCCGTCGAGCTTCCTGCCCGCGTCCATCTTGCGGAGATTGAACTCCTTCTCAGCGCCGGTCTGGACCGGGTTCCGAGTTGCGATGTCGATCAGCCTCGTCATGCCAACATCCTCACCAGCCGGTGCGGCTCGCGATCGAACTGCACGCTCCAGAGCGACTCCAGGTCGGTCAGCCCGCCCTCGAGCGCGCGCTTCAAGAATCCCGTTCACCGCCTCGCGATAGAAGCCCTGTCCGCCCGCCGGATCCGCGTCCGCCATGTCTTGAACCGTGGTCGCCAGCGCGCGCAGCGGGAAGAGCGCCTCGGCGTCGATGGCCCGCAGCACGGCGTCGAGCCGCGGCCGCCACGACGATGAGAATCCCGGCGTGAACGTCGAGCTCCCCCATGAAGCCGGCGATGAGCAGCGGCTCGGGTGGCTCGCCGGTCGCGAGCGCGCGGGCGATCCGGTGCGCCTCAGCGTGCGACTGCTCGTGCCGTCCCTCCGAGAGGTAGAGCGACATCGACCCGTGCCGCCGCCGCCGATAGTCCTCCCGCGACTCGGGGTGGAACTCGCCGATCCGGGTCATCGAATAGTCGGGCGCCGAGCTCGCCTGATCGAACATCACCGCGAACGCGTCCAGGTACGGCTGGCCGCGAAGCTGCGATTCCAGCTCCGGCTCGCCAGCGATACGCGCGAGCGCAGGGGCCGCCTCGAGGCCCTCGCCGCGTCTCAGGAGCGGCGTGCGTGCCGGGCGCCCCAGCTTCGTCGCCCTGGCGCGCAGCAGCGCCAGTTGACCGGCGGGAAACTTCGCGACGGCCTCGCACATTCCGGCCGACGCCAGCGCGATGGAGACGGCCTCGGGATCCGAGAGGTCCCCGCGCCGGCGACCCATGAACGCGTTCAGCGACTCGACGGCCGACGCTAGCCGCCGGGCCTCCTCCCACGATCCGCGCGCCTCGGAGAGCGCGATCGGGGGTACCTGATCGATCGCGGACTCGCCCGCGCCCAGGGCCCGCATGAGACGCTCCGCGACCGCCCGCGCCCGCTGGGCGGACGCCGCGTTCCCGAGGCCGCGCTCGCAGCGCTCGATCACCAGCGCGTCTCCGGGATGGACGCTCCCGAGTGCGCTCACGCCCAGCATCACGTCGATCGCCCGCTGCCACTTGCCCATCTTCAGCAGCGCGACCGCCTGGCGCCTGAGCCCGTCGATCGCGTCGCCGCCGATCGCGAGCCCGTCGGCGAGATCGCACTCGCCCTCGAGGTAGAGCTCGACCGATCCCCAGGAGCGGATCGAGTCGTCGTCCCGCCGTGCGTAGAGGTCCGCTTGGTGTATTCCGGCCATGGTGAACCTACGCCGCCGTCATCTGTTCGAGGCGCGCCAGCGTCTCGGTCTTTCCCAGCAGCACCATGGTGTGGTGGAGCGGGAAGCCTTCTGGGTTGCCGGTCAGCATCCAGCGGAGCGACTTGCCGTAGGCGGTGTAGCCGGCGCCGGTCGCCTCGTTGAACTTGTCGAGCTCCTTGTCCAGTGTCTCGACCGTCCACTTGGTGGCGGCGACCTTCCCCAGCTGCGCCGACAGCTTGCGCATGAGCTCCTTCTGCTTGGTTCCGCCGAGCTGCTTCGCGTCCTTCTCGTCGAAGCGCAGCGGAGATCGCACGATCGCGACCGAGTCGATCGCGTCCATGTACGTGCCGAAGCGCTTCTTGCCGCCGTCGGCGAGCGCATGCACCTGCTCCTTCGACAGATCTGCCAGAGCGGCTTTCGCCTCTTCGGGCGTCACTCCGTTGCGAGTGAAGAAGCTCGGATCGTCGACGTACGCATCGACGCGCTCGGCGTCGTCCAGGATGGCCTGGATCGCGGCTGCCAGCGCGTCGGTCGGCATCCGCATGATCTCGGTGAACATCCGCAGCACCAGCGGACCCGGCCGGACCTCGTACTTCTCACCTTTCTTCACGCACTCGGTCAGCCCGAGCACCGACTCCTTCTTCGACATGCGAGTCGGGTCGAACCTCTTCGCCAGCTCGTCGATCGACAGCGTGTCGTTGGTATCGAACCCCATGCCGAGCCGGGCCAGGTGGTTGATCAGCACCTCCGGCGAGAAGCCTTGGTTCTCGTAGTCGATCACGCTGGTCGCGCCGTGCCGCTTCGAGAGCTTGCCGCCCGCCTTCACCTGGGACGGGTCCTCCGGATCGGGGGCCGGATCTCCGTGGATCAGAGGCATGTGATAGAACTCGGGCACCTGATAGCCGAGCGCCCGGAACAGCTCGATCTGCTTGGCCGCGTTCACCAGGTGCTCATGCCCGCGGAAGATGTGCGTGATCCCTTGCTCGCCGTCGTCGACGACGTTGGCCAGCAGGAACATCGGCGAGCCGTCCGACCGCTGGATCACGAAGTCGGGCTCCGGATCGACCTCGACCCGCCCCTTGAGGCGGTCGTTGACGACCAGCTTTCCCTCCTTCGGCATGATGAAGAAGACGGCGCCCGTGTCGGGATCGCGACGCGCCTTGTCGGCGGCCAGGAGCGCCTCCACCTTCGTCGAGTAGAGCTCGGTGCGCTGCGATTGAAACACCGGCTCCTCGTCCCAGGAGAGCCCGAGCCAGCGGAGGCCGTCATAGATGGCCTCGGTGTACTCGGGCTTCGAGCGCATGTGGTCGGTGTCCTCGATGCGCAAGAGGAAGTCGCCGCCGTTGGCCTTGGCGAACAGATAGTTCACCAGCGCCGTGCGCGCTCCTCCGATGTGCAGGTGCCCGGTCGGGCTGGGGGCAAAGCGGACGCGGACCCTCTTCGGGGCCTCCGGTTCGCCGCCGCCGAGCTTGAGGACGTCGTCCGCGGTCAAGCTCCGGAGTGCCGGACGCTGGAGGCGGGTTCGACGATCGGCGCGGGCGGCGGGGCCGACGTCTCCGGGGGCGTGCGCGTGGACCGTTCGCGGTCTGTTTGCGGCTCCTTCGACAACCATCGGTTAACTCATCCTCACTTCGGTACCAGCACGATGAACTCGTTCTCGAAGACCTTCGAGTCCTGCTGAAAGTTGTGGATCCATCGCCTCACCGTCGCCACCCCGCGCTGGCCTTGAGGCGGATCCGAATCCATATATTCCTCCCCCGTGTTCCCCATGCGAGTCAGAAGCTTCATCTCTTTCTTGTCGACCTCGGTTCCGTAACGCTTGCAGAGGTCGAGCAGGATCTCGTTCATGTCCGCGAACTGCTGGTGTCCGCTGAATCGGTTCGTCTTGCTGGCGTCCCAGTAGTATTCGGTCGCGAAGCCGCACGCGATCCCCATGCTGGAGGCGCGGCGCAGCAGGTGCTCGATCAGCCGGCGCTTCTCATCGTGGTTCGCTTCGAACGGTGGATAGGCCTTGTCGATGATCAACATCGGCTCGCCCTCGTGTCCTTCGTCCTGTCGCTCCACCAGGCGCATCATGGCGCGACGCTCCTGGCCGGCTGCGTTCCTCGTGACGATCATGCGCTTGTTGGGATCGGTCCAGTACGCCATCCCCTCGCCGTGGCCGCCCGGCCAGTTGAGACAGCCGCCGCCGGTCTTCGCCCGATCGACGGTCATCGCGTACATCGTCGGCAGGTCGGGGCCGTCGTCCGTCACCACGCGCGAGTAGCTGATCCCGGCCAGGCGGATCGTCCAGACCAGCTCCTCCATCGCGTCGTCCAGCGGCGGTCCGAACACCTTGCGGAACGACGGGATCCGATCCGCCAGCCGCGCGAAGCGCTCGGGGGTCACGTTCTCGGGTGTCAGCTCCGCGAGCGTGGTCGCCCACTCGATCGCCTCGATCTGCTTCGGAAGATCCTCGACCTCGCGGACCAGGCCGAGCCACTCCTCGCGGTCCTTCGACTTGTCGATCTGCCGGATCCGGACCACGAGCGCGTCGCGCTTGGTCTGGATCTCGTCGAGTGGGCCCCAGGACTCGTTCAGGCGCTCCAGGATCGCGTTCCCGATCAGCGCGGTCCGCTGGAGGCGCTGGAGGAACACCTGCTCCCCGTCGCCCTCGAACCGGATGTGCGTCATCCTCTGCGCCGTCTTCCACTGTGCGGCCGCCTCGCCGGTGAGACACGCGAGGTGCGTCTCCGCGTGCGGGGTCTCGAAGCGGTACTGATCCACGCGGTCCGCCAGCGCGGCCTCGAGCAGGCCCTTCAGGATCTCCTGGTCGACGTTGGCGTTGCCGGCGGCGGCCGAGAACAGGGGTGCCAGCGGCCCTTGGACGTCCGCGAGCCCCTTCTCAGTGATGTGCACCTCGCCGGCGCCCTGGAGGAGCTGTCCGAGGTTGAGCTTCTCCATCACGGCGCCGTGCATGCGGTGCTCGATCTCGGCGACCAGGTTTTCCTGGGCGTCGAGCTTCTGCACCGCCGCCAGGACGTACTCGGCGCTGGGCGCGAAGTCGGTCTCGATGTTGACGTAGTTGGCGAGCTTGCAGACGTCGGCCATCCGCAGCTTCGCACCCAGGATCGCCCGCACCAAATCGACCGCGTCGCCGCCGTTCTGCTCGGTCGTGACCAGCAGCGTCCGCAGGTTTCGCTCGTGGTCCTTGTTGCCGCGACCGCTGGCGAAGAACTTGTCGAGATCGGTCAGCCAGGTGTCGAGCTCCGCGCCGTGCTTCGTGCCGATCGCGATCAGTCGCGCGATCGCGTCGCCCGGAAGTCGCGGCCACGCTGCGTCGAGCATCGCGACGTCGAGCCCGGCCTTCGCCACTGCCGCCATGTCCTCGGCGAATCCGTGGCGGAGGAGCTCCACGATCGGGCCGCCCTCGACCTTCGGGATCTCGGCGGAGTAGCGGGCGGCGTTGCGCTCGGCGTGGGCCCGCACCTCCGGATCGCCGGCGCCCGCGGCCAGCGCCGCAGTCAGCGACTCGAGGAGCGCCGGGTTGCCCTCGGCGTACCGCGCCGCGACCCCGATCAGCGAGTTGGCGAGGGTCACCGGATCGTCCGGCACTCCGACCACCGCGATGATCTGGGCCAGCAGCCCCAGGGTCGCCGTCGCATCCTGTGGCTCGACCCGGAGCAGGTGCTTGGCACCGAGGGCCTCGATCGACTCGGCCGCCAGCCCGGCCGCGCCGAGCTGGATGAGCTGCTGCGTGATCTGATCGGCGGCCCCGTCGGGCGGCGCGCCCCGTCCGAGGAACGAGAGCTGCGCCGCGGCGATCGCCTTCAGCATCTCGGACGGCTGACCTGCGCTCGCCGCCAGCTGGCGATAGAACACGCTTCGCGAGGTGGTGGAGAGCTCCCGATCGGCGCGTGCGCCCAGCTCCGCGAGTGCGGGCTGATCTCCGAGCTGCGCCAGGAGCGGCGCGATCTCCTGCTCCGCCGCCGCCGCCTCGGCCGCCAGACGGTCGCGATGCGCGCGGGCCGCCGCCGCCTGCTGGGCGAGGATCTCGACCTGTCCGTCCGTCAGCCCCGCCTTGAGGCCCGCTGAGACCGTGTTTGCGACGGCGTGATCGTCCTGCTCTCCACCGATGGCCGCGAGCGCGGCCCGCAGCGTGCCCTCGAAGAGCTTCTCGGTATGGCCGCCCGAGGCGACAATCGTCGGCACCGCTTCCACCAGCGTCTGAGTCGCCGCCTTCAGCGCAATCTCGTCGTTGTTGCGACCCAACGCCTTCACGCCGGCGTCGAAGGCAGCTCCGATCTGCTGCGGATCGAGCTGGCTCGACGCGAACGCGAGGCGCTCGAATCGCGCGCGCCTGCGGCGCGGTGAGCTTCGGAGCCGCCGCGATCGAGCGGAGCACCGCGAGCACGTCCGCGATGGATCGGCTCGAGCTCCCCGGATCGAGCTTCGACAGCCCGCCGCTCATCGTTCCCAGCACGCGCGCCGGAAGCTCACGGAGGCGCGCCGCCTGCCCGGCGTCGAGCCGCTCGGCGGCCTCGTCGAGGGCGCTGGCGGTCTCGGCGACCTGCGCCGTCAGCTCTTGGATGCTCGAGAGGTGGCGGGCGAGCAGCGGTCCCGGCAGGTTCAGCTTCGCGCCGGCCGCGAATATGTCGGAGACCGTCTGCCGCATCAGCGCGCCGGAGAGTCCCTTCTTGCTGGCGACCGGCGCGGCCCGCCTGGTCCGCGTGCTCGGGGGCTCGTCCGCCGCGGGCGGAGCTCGAATCGAGAGGCACCGGTGCGCCCAGGTCGTGCACGAGGCGCGTCCGATGCGCGCCGAGCCTGCCGATGAAACCCACCACTACGCTCTGACTCCCAGCGGCCCGCTCCGCCGCCCATCGCTCCGCGGAATCGTCACCAGGCCCTCGCGCGCGTCTTTCATCGCGTCGAAGCGCCGGTGGACCTCGACCAGTCCCTGCGTTGGCTCACCCCGCTCCCGAAGCTGCTCGATGGCTCGAGAGAGGCGCTGCTCGGCCTTCGGGCTCGGCTCGTTCTCGAGCATCGCGAGTGCGTGCTGCGATCTCGAAGATCGGTCCGACCAGCTGCATCGCACCCTGGGCGGCGGGATCGTCCCGCTTCTCGAGGGCCTCGAACGCGCTCTTCGGCGAGACCGTCGCCTCTTCATCGAGGTCGCCGAGCCTCCGGGCTTCCGGTCGAGCCGAGCGCCACAGCCTTGCCAGCGAGGACAAGCCATCCCGTGCGATCTGGCTCCGAGCCTCGCTCTGCCTCTTCGCGAGCGGTTCGAGCGCGAGGAACGGCTCGAGCCAGTCGCACCAGAAGTCGATCTCGCTCGCGATGCGCTCGCCGCCCGGGATCGGCTCGGCGGCGCTCTTCACGGCTTCGAGCCGCGCCTTCACCCTGGGCAGCGAGGCCCGCCGCTCGAGGCTTTGATTCAGCGAGAGGCTCGCCTCCATCAGATCGGACAGAGCGAGGAGCCGCTGAACCGCTGGATCATCCTTTGCCGCGGCGATCCGCTCCGCATCGTCGTGCGCGTCGAGGTCGGCGGCCGACGCCGCGATCATCGCGTCGATCCGATCGCGATTGAGGTGTGCCAGCGCGTCGATGCTCTCCAGCGGATGGCCGAAGGCCAGCTCGGTGATCGGGCCGTAGAACGCCAGCACGGCGGTCTCGAGCTGGCCGATGTCGTCGCCGGCGAGCGCCGCTTCGACTGCGGCGGCCTTCTTCGAGAGCGCCTCGGCCTGCCCGTCGGGCAGGTCGAGCGCGCCCACCTGCTCGACCAGGTCGGCCATCGAGATCGCCTCGGCGAACCGCGCGAGCCACTGCTCGCCGTGGCCCTTGATGCCGGCCAGCTGGGCGTTGAGCATCGCGCGCAGGCTGGCCAGCAGCTGCACGTCCGCAGGGGGTCGGTCGAGCTCGCCCGCGACGGCCCTCGCGGTCTCGATCAGCGTGGCGCGGAGCGCCCGAGCGTCTTCCTGCCCGATCGCCTTCTCCGACGCCGCAGCCTCCTCGGGCTTCCACGCCGCGTGCACCGCCAGCGCGATCGCCTCGCTGAGCCCGACCACCGAACGCCGCGCCTGGAACACGGCTCGATCCGCCGTCACTCGGGCGCTGAACGCCTCGACGTCGCTCTTCAGCACGATCCCGTCCAGCTCGGCGTCGAGTCCGAGCCTCCCTGCACCGCGGAGGAGATCGGCGAGCTTTTCGGGGACGCGCTGCAGGTAGTATGCGTCTTTCTTGTCGATCTTCAGCACGTAGAGCGCGCCTGCAAGGACGTCGGCGACCGCGCCCAGCGTGTCGATCTCCTCGGCCAGCGTGGTGCGCGCCTTCGTGTCCTTCTTGTCGACCGCGTGGAGCCGGTCGATCAGCTCGTCCCGTCGCTCTCGGACCTCGGAGAGGATCGGCTCCGGAGATCGCATCGAGCTCGAAGTCCTCCTTCACGCGACCGGCCAGCTTCGCCGCCGCCCGCTTGATCTCGGGCAGCCGAACCGAGAGGTCGTCGAGCCGGAGCGACTCCTCCTCGCCCGCACCCACGGCCGCGCCTCGGCGCTCCCGCACCAGCGGGAACCACGGCGTGAGGCCCCCGGGCCGGATCCCCATCTCGCTCAGCGACTCGGGATGGTTCGCCGCCTCCACCGCGCACTGCAGGGCGAGGCGCGTGTACTGCTCCAGGCGCTCGCGGATGACGCGGGAGAGGTCGTCCTTCGGGTCATGGTTGTCGAGATCGCGCCCCGACAGCAGGTTGATCACTGGAACGCCGAGCCGATAGAGCGGCTCCGCATCGGTGCTGAAGAACTGCGACTCGCGCGGTTGCTCCGGGTAGCCGTCGATCGCGCGCTCTCGACCCTGGAGCGCCCGCGCGCTGGCGCGGCGCAGGACGGCCTGCGCGAAGGCGTCGTCGGAGGCCCACTGGAAGACGTCGTTGCGCGAGCCGCTCTCCAGGTGCACCTGGCCCAGCTCGTCCAGGTTGAGCATCAGCGCCGTCTTGGCCAGCGGTACGATCGGCTGCTGCGCGTACAGCTTCGAGCCGCGCCGCCCCGGATGGTACTTGTCGTGGCGCCGGATCCCTTCCTCGCCGTCGAACGTGACGAAGAGGACCGACCGCCGCGGCGGGTTCTTCGCGAGGGCGCGCGCGATCGCGAGGACGCCGGCACAACCGGTGCCGTTGTCGTTGGCTCCCTCGTGCGCGTTCTGCTGCGAGTCGTGGTGCGCGGCGACGATGATGTACTCGTCCTTCAGCTTCGGATCCGTGCCCTCGAGGAGCCCGATGACGTTGGCGCCGGCGAGGACGCGTCCGCCCACGTCCCAGCGGAACTCCTGGAGCGACGCCTTCAGGCCGGCGTCCGCCATCCGGTCCCGGATCCACTCGGCGGAAGCGCGGCCGGTCGCCGTCCCGAAGACGCGAATCCGGGAACCCGCGCGCGAGCCCCTCGACCAGACCGAAGACCGTGCTCTGGGTAGGGAGCGCTGCCGACACACGCACGCGCTAGGCCTCCGGGTGGACGAAGAGGCACTGCCAGACGGTGGCGTGCGTGCCCTTCGGTAGGCCGTAGCGGAATCCAGGGGACGAGCTCGTCGAGATCGGGTTGGGCGAGGACGGTGATCCCGTGCGCCTCCAGGATCTCGACGATGCGGTCGGCTCGCTCTCGTTCGTCTTCGCCGCGCCGATGTTCCACGCCGTAGTCGAGGGCGGCGTACGGTCCGAGGTAGCAGACCTGGAGGCGGAGCTTCCCGAACAGGATCAGCTCCTCGGAGATGTCGTAGCGCCCTCGGGTCCCGTTCCGGAGCATCGGGTCGAGGGCCTTCAGGTCGGCCAGGACGGCCCGCAGGGTCGCGTTATCACTGTCGTAGTCCCAGACCACGTGGGCGTCGTCGAGCGGGGAGGCCAGGACCTGCTTGGGGTAGTACTGGATGATCGTGCGCTCGATGTCGGGCGTCATTCTCAACACTCCTGTAAAACCCATAGGTTACGTCCGCTCCCGTCTCGAGGCCCAGGAGTGTGATCCAGCTACATTTCAATTGTCGGTTTTTGTAGCTGATTTGGTGCGTCTGCCGAACTTGTCCGCGGAGGGGGACGTTGATACCCCTGGGTGATCTATGCCTGCGAGTGGACTCGGCTTTACGGTCAACGGCCGGCGCGTCGAGGTCGGGGATGTTTCACCGACGACGACCTTGCTCCAGTGGCTCCGCGGCGAGCCCGGGCGGACCGGCACCAAGGAGGGGTGCGCCGAGGGGGACTGCGGCGCCTGCACGGTCGCGGTGGTGACGCACGGTCGGGCGGGCCCAACCTTTCGTGCCGTGAACAGCTGCCTGGTCCTTCTGCCGATGATGCACGGGCAGGAGATCGTGACGGTCGAAGGCCTGAAGGAGGGCTCGGCGTACCACCCCGTTCAGGAGAGCCTCGTCGGACGTCTCGGATCCCAGTGCGGGTACTGCACGCCGGGTGTCGTGATGTCGATGTTCGAGGCCTGCTATCGCGGCGACCTGAGCGAGCGCTGGCAGATCGACGACCAGATGTGCGGCAACCTCTGCCGCTGCACCGGCTACCGTCCCATCCGCGAGGCCACCGAGGCGATCGCAGGTCTTCGCCCCGAGGATCGCTTCAGGCAACTCCTGGAACGCGAGCCCGCTCGCCCCACCTCGCTCGAGCTGTCGTACCGCGACCAGCGGTACTTCGCGCCGGCGTCGCTCGACGAGCTCTGGACGATCCTCGATCGCCATCCGGACGCACGCTTCGTCGCCGGCGGTACCGATCTCTCCCTGCTGGTTACCAAGCGCTTCGAGGAGCTCCCACTCCTGATCTCGCTGGAGCAGCTCCCGGAGCTCAGTGTGATCGAGGAGCGCCCGGGCGGCCTCCGGATCGGCGCCACCGTGCGCCTCTCCGATCTCGAATCGTTCGCGCGCGGCGCTTCACCGTCGATCGAGCGCATGTTGCGATACTTCGGGTCGCGGCAGATCAAGAACCGAGCGACGATCGGCGGCAATCTCTGCAACGCCTCGCCGATCGGCGACCTCCCGCCGATCCTGCTGGCGCTCGGGGCCGAGGTGGAGCTGCTCTCCCGCACCGGCACCCGGAGGCTGCCGCTGGATCAGCTCTTCGTGGCCTATCGAAAGACCGCGCTGGCGAAGAACGAGATGCTCTCGGCCGTCTTCGTGCCGGACCTCCCCGCCGGCGACGTGCGCGTCACCGCCTACAAGGTCTCCAAGCGGCAGGAGCTCGACATCAGCGCGGTGGCGGCCGGGCTCTACGTCGAGCTGGAGCAGGGCACGGTGAAGGAGGCCCGCTTTGCCTACGGCGGGATGGCGGCGACGCCGAGGCGCGCCACTGCGGCCGAGCAAGCCGCCCGCGGCCAGCCCTGGAGCGAGGCGACAATCGCGGCCGCCATGCGCGCGCTCGACCGCGACTTCACGCCGATCGACGACCACCGCGGTTCGGCCTGGTACCGCGGGACCGTCGCGAAGAACCTCCTCCTCGGCTTCTTCCACGAGACCCAGAAGGATCCGTCTCCGCGGCTCGCGCACCGCCCGACGGGGAGCGTTTCGCCATGACCAAGAGCCCGCTTCACGAACCCCTCCTGCACGAGAGCGGCTATCGCCACGCCTCGGGCGAGGCCACCTACGTCGACGACATCCCGGCGCCCCGGGGCACGCTGGTGGGCCACCTGGTGGCGTCGCCGATCGCGCGGGGCCGTATCGTGCGCCTCGACGTGGAGGCTGCGCGGCGGGTCGAAGGCGTCGCGTGCGTGCTCACCGCGGAGGACATCCCGGGCGACAACGACATCGCGCCCTTCACCCACGACGAGCCCCTCCTGGCCGAGGGCGAGGTGTTCTGCGCCGGCCAGCACGTGGCGCTGGTCGTGGCCGACTCGCTCCGCACCTGTCGCATCGCTGCGGCCGCCGTCGTGCTGGAGCTGGAGGAGCTCCCCGCGATCCTCGACATCCAGACCGCGATCGCGGAGCGGTCCTTCATCGGTGAGCCGCACGTGATGAAGCGCGGGGACGTGGAGTCGGCGCTGGAGTCCGCGCACCTGGTGCTGGCCGGAGAGCTCGAGACCGGCGGACAGGATCACTTCTATCTGGAGACCCACTGCGCGCTCTGCGTGCCCGAGGAGAACGGCACCTACCGCGTGTTCTCCTCGACGCAGCATCCGACCGAAGTGCAGGCGAAGATCGCCGAGGTTCTCCACCTCGCGCGGAGCCAGGTGATCGTCGAGACCGCGCGTATGGGCGGCGGCTTCGGCGGCAAGGAGACGCAGGGCGCCCACTTCGGCGCCTTCGCCGCGCTGGGGTCATACTTCACGCGGCGCCCGGTGAAGGTCTGGTTGAACCGCGATCAGGACATGACGCAGACCGGCAAGCGCCACCCCTGGTACTCGCGCTATCGCGCTGGCTTCGACGCGGACGGGAAGATCGTCGCCCTCGAGATCGACGGGTGCTCCGACGGGGGCTGGTCCGCGGATCTCTCGCAGGCGATCCGCGATCGATACCTGTTCCACCTCGACAACGCCTACTACCTCCCGAACCTCCACTTCGTCGCACGAATCGCGAGGACCAACCGGGTCTCGAACACGGCCTTTCGCGGCTTCGGCGGACCGCAGGGTGTGGTCGTGATCGAGATGATCCTCAACCGGGCCGCCGAGCGGCTCGGGATCGATCCCGCCGAGGTCCGGCGCGCGAACTACTACGGCGCCGCCCCGCGGGATCGCACGCCGTACGATCAGGTGATCGAGGCGCCTCGGCTCCAGCGGATCCACGCAGAGCTGCTGGAGTCGGCGGAGTACGCGCGGCGCCGCGCGGAGGTGGAGGCCTTCAACGCCGGCTCACGCTGGCTGAAGCGCGGCATCGCCTACACGCCGGTGAAGTTCGGGATCTCGTTCACGGCCTCGCAGCTCAATCAGGCCGGAGCGTTGGTGCTGATCTACGCGGACGGCAGCGTCCAGCTCAACCACGGCGGCACCGAGATGGGGCAGGGCCTCTTCACCAAGATGCTGGCCGTCGCGTCCCACGAGCTGGGCGTGCCCGTCGAACGCATCCGGCTGATGAGCACCGCCACCGACAAGGTGCCGAACACCTCGGCGACCGCCGCCTCGAGCGGGTCCGATCTCAACGGCCAGGCCGTCAAGCAGGCCTGCGAGATCTTGAAGGACAGGTTGCGCCCGCTGGCCGCCTCGATGATGGGGGTGCCCGCCGAGAACGCCGCTCGGATCGTCTTCGAGGACGATGCGGCGCGCCTCGGTGATCGAATCGTGGCGTTTCGCGACCTGGTCTTCCGCGCCTGGATGCAGCAGATCTCGCTCTCGAGCACCGGGTACTATCGGACCCCCGACATCCACTACGATCCGAAGGTCGGCCGCGGGAAGCCGTTCCACTACTTCGCGTACGGCGGAGCGGTGACAGAGATCGAGATCAACGGTCTCACCGGCGAGCACCGCCTGAAGCGCGTCGACATCCTCCACGACGTCGGCGATTCGCTGGTCCCGTCGATCGACATCGGGCAGATCGAGGGCGGCTTCATCCAGGGCTTCGGGTGGCTCACCTCGGAGGAGGTGGTCTGGGATGGACAGGGGCGGCTCTTGAGCCACTCGCCCGATACTTACAAGGTCCCGGCGATCGGAGACGCGCCGACCGACCTGCGGGTGAAGCTGCTGGAGGGCGTCCCGCAATCGAACGTCATTCACGGGAGCAAGGCCGTCGGCGAGCCGCCCTTGATGCTGGCCGTGTCCGCAGTGGCGGCGCTGCGCCAGGCGGTGGGGGCGTTCGCCGCGGACGATCGGGAGGTCGAGCTTTCGATCCCGTGTACGCCCGAAGCCGTGCTCCGCGCCGTGGAACGCATGCGCAACCCCGATCACGCGGAACGCGTGGATTTGCCACAATTTGCGGCCCGCGAGGATCGGATCTAGGCTGCCCTCACCATGGCGGCGGGCCAGCAGCGACTCGGTTCGCTCCTCGTCGAGCTCGGATTCATCGACGACGGACAGCTCGAATCGGCGCTGGACGAACAGGCGCGCTCCGGGAGCCGCCTGGGCCGGATCCTGGTCGACGCTGCCATCATCACCGAGGACCGGCTGGTGCACGCGCTCTCCCGCCAGCTCGGGATCGAGACCTGCGATCCGCTCACCACCAACATCCACGAGCGTGTCCTCAAGCTGATCCCGGTGGATCTCGCGTATCGCCATCGCGTGCTCCCGGTGGCGATGAAGAAGGAGGACACGGGCGAGGTCATCTTCGTCGCCACCTCGGATCCGCTGAACAAGACCGCCCTCTCCGAGATCCGGAGCGCCACCAACAATCGACGTGTCCGCTGGCTGCTGGCCGGTGAGACCGGGATGGAGATGGCCCTCGCGCGGCACTACGGCACGCCGCCAAAGCGGAGGGTGCAGCCGACACCGCTGCCCGAGGGGACGCCGGTCATCACTGGAAAGCCGGTCTCGGCGCCGAAGAGCGGCAGCAGCCGCCCGGCGCCGCGCACGTCGGATCTGTTCATGCTCTCGAGCGACCTGGCCGAGGTCGCCAAGGAGGCCACCGGCTCGATCGCCATGGACGGGTTCGGGTTCGCGTCGGAGGACCTTCCTCCGATCGAGGTTCCGCCGGAGCTGCTCGCCTCGCCGGACGCGGCGTTGCAGATCATCGAGGCCGAGATGCCGCGCTCGTCCAACGGCAGCTCCGATCTTCCCGACTTCACCGCGTTCATGACCAGCGAGCAGTCGGAGCCGTCGCCTTCCCCGCAGCCCGCGGCTCCGCTGGAGGTGGACGACTTCGAGGTCCTCGAGGCCCAACCCGTGGAGGCGGAGGCCGAAGAGGTGGCGCCGCTCGCGAGCTCTGCGAACGGTCATCGCCCGCTGCCGCCCATGCCGTCGCCGTCGCAGCCGTTCGGCGCCAGCTGGGGTGATCTGGTCGGCAGCGACCTTCTGCTCCCGTCGGTGTTCCCTTGGCAGCCGGATCCTCCGCCCACCACCGAGACGCCGCGTCCCGAGGACACGCTCGAGGTCGAAGACGACGGCATCGAGGTGGAGGAGTCGCTCGACCCGATCGAGCCCACCCCGCCGCCCGTTCGCGAAGCCCGCACGATCGAGTCGATCGAGATCGAAGAGCAGGCCGATCCCGACATCATCGCCGCGCTGGCCGCCCGCGCACGCGAGGTCGCCGACGCCATCGAGGCCCACTCGATGCCGACCGATCCCGGGACGATCGTCGAGAACGAGACGCCCGGCGACTCCACCGACGTCAGCACGGTACCCTCGGAGCTCCCGCCCGATCCGGATCAGGAGGACCTCCCCGACGCCTCCGACGCGCTGATCGAGGACGCCACCGAGATGGAGGTGACCCGCGCCGCCGTGATGCGCGAGGTGCTCCTCCGCTTCATCGACGACGGCGCGCTGGAGGTGGGACCGCAAGCCATCCTGCGCGTACTGGCGGCGATCATGGAGAAGGAAGGCCTGCTGTCCGAGGACCGGATCGCGGCTGCGCTCGACGAGAAGGATTGAGTCCTGGCCCGCCGATACCGGGGCGCTTGAGCGGTCCGTGAACCATTCACTTCCTTGGGGCGAGGTGCTTTAGGTCTAACCAGGTAAACCTGAAAGCCCACAGAGACGGCCCCAGTCGACAGTCAACGGTTGAGAGTTCACAGGGCGCGGAGCTATGCGCTCCGTTCGACCTTACCGCGGAGGCCGTTGAGCATGCGGGCGATCTCGTCGAGTTCCGCGCGAATCGGCTCCGCTGCCTTCGCGGTGACGAGCCCGAGGTCGCGACTCAGGATCAGCAGGTAGTCGACCTCGGCCGCCGAGCCCTCGGCGATGTTGAGGAAGCGAGCGTAGTCGTAGTTTCGTCGACGCTTCGAGCCCTCCGCGATGTTCGCCGGGATGGAGACCGCGGCGCGTCGGATCTGGGAGACCAGGCCGTAGCGCTCGTCGTCCGGGAAGCCGGTGGTGAGTCGGTAGATCTGCAGAACGAGCGCATGGCTTCGCTGCCAGACCTTCAAATCGGTGAATCGCTGAAGGGCTGCTCCTGTCGCCTCGGATCGCGTGGGATGAGAGCACGTCTTCACGGTGGTTTGGACTCGTTCGGGTGGCCGGAGCTCAACGAACAGGGTTCAGCGCGAGAAGATCACGGGATGGAGCGGTTCATCGAGCTCTTCGGCCATCTCGTGCACTTCGCGTGCGGCGTGTGGGATCGAATCGTGCTGCGCGGATACTACGAGCGGCCCCAGCGCCCGGCGAACATCGTGTACTTCTTCCGCGACGTCTGCGGTATCCCGTGCATCACCCCGAAGGTGCTCGCGAAGCGAACGACCGACTACCGCAAGCGGGTGGAGGTATACGCGAAGCGGCACGGCATCGAGATCCTGTCGGCGCCGAAGGGCGTGCGGAAGGAGGAGTTCGTGGCGCCCAGCTACCGAGGGAAGAAGGGCGGCGTGGTGGTGATCTTGAAGAGCATGGAGCAAGGTCCGACATTCATCTCCTACGAGCCGCGCTTCGCCCCCCCGAGCGGCGAGGACTACCGGGTGATCCAGCGGGCGTCCGGGAAGCAGTTCCTCCACTACTACTTCTACGTGATGGATCCGGTGATGGGCGCGATGAGCCTGCGCGTCGGCACGTACCTGCCTTTCACGCTCGGCTGCTACATGAACGGGCACTCGTACCTCGCGCAGCAGCTCGCGCGTCGAGGCGTTCGATTCCGCAAGGACGACAACGCGATCATCAGCTGCGCCGATCCCGCGGTCATGCAACGCCTCGCCGATCGACTCGACCAGCGGATCCTACGACAACGCGCCAACTACTGGGCCAAGCGTCTTGCGCCTCCCTTCAGTCCCGAAGAGCGGGAGCTGTGCCAGCTCGAGTATCAGTGGTCGGTGGCGCAAATCGAGTACGCGCAGGACATCGTCTTGAAGCGCCGTGGCCCATTGCGAGAGCTCTTCCGGCGAGCGACCGAGATCGGAGTCGCCCTCGGTGGTTCGACGCAGACGCGGAACATCTTCGGCCGCGCGATCAACCGCCGCCACAACGGCAAGCTGGAGACCATGCTCGAGCGTCGCGATGACGGCACCCCGTCCTGCGAGCCTTCTACAAGACCTCCTACGTGAAGCAGTACGAGAAGGGCGACCGTCTGCTGAGGACCGAGACCTGTCTCAACGACACCTATCATCTCGACATCGGCCGCAAGATCGAGAACCTCCGGAGGTGAAGGACCGGCTCAGCGTCACCACGGACCGTTATCTCACTCAGCAGTCGGAGTTGCTCGACTCGACCCTGGACACCGGTGCCTTGGCAGAACTCGCACGACCAATCCTCGTCGGCCGACGCCGCCTCCCCGGGATCAAGCTCCACGACGACCGGGTCATCCGCCTCCTCGACACCCTTCTGTACAACGGGGGCCTGCTCGCCGACTGGACGAGCGGCGACGCTCACGCACGGTTGCTCGAGCGCCATCGGCTGAAGGAGTCCGACTCCACGATCTCGCAGCTCCGCTACGATCTCCGGAAGCTCCGCGCCCACGGCCTTGCCCAGCGCATGGGCCGCACACGGCTCGAGCTGCGCGTCTCGATGCAGAGATCTCTCGACTCTCGACTCTCAACTCTCGACAGCCCGCATCACCTCGGCGCAGTCCCAGCCTACGGTGCACGAAACGCCGCTTCGGGTGGGCTACGAGGCTAGGCCACGAAGATTGTCCGGCTCTCGAGGACCTGACGGTAACCGAGGCGCTCGTAGATCCGCTTGGCCACCTCGTTGTCGTCGTTCACCAGCAAGAAGGCGCGGTCGGAGCGTTCGAGCACCCAGCGGGTGATGGCGCCGGTTCCCGCGAGGCCGAGCCCGCGGCCTCGGTGGGCGGGGAGCGTGTAGATGCCCTCGACCTGTCCGCCCACGGGCGACACCGCCGAGACGTTCGACTTGAACACGACCGTGCCGTCCTCCACGTGGATGAAGTCGCGGCCGCGCTCCAGGCGCTCCTCGATCCGGGCGCGGAAGAGCTCGGGGTTGCGACCCTGCGGATCGTCGCGCGCCTCCTCGAGCGCCATCGCGGCGGAGGCGTCGACGATCTGTCCGAGGTAGGCCGGCGTCGCCTGCTCGAGGCGGATGGGCCGGGGCGCGTCCACGAACGTGCGGCGGGTGACCGCGTAGCCGAGCTGATCGCGGCTGATGCGCGCGACCATGCCGATGGTCTCCAGAAGCTGCCACACGCGGTGGACGACGCTGCGCTCGCCGACGATCACCCGGATGGCGTTCGGGTTGCGCTTGCCGATGCGGAGCAGGTCCTCGACGGCCTCGTCGCTGTCGGCGGCCGGGATTACGATGCCGGTCTCGGAGACGTAGACGAGCCCTCGGAGGGTGCCGTCGGCCAGGTCGCCGAGGAGCCAGGCGCGCGGGGAGCCGCGTTCGTAGGCCAGCCCCCCGTCCTCGATCCACCCTGCGATGTACGTGCAACGATTGGGATTTTCGTCGCAGAACCCGACGGCCGTGGAGACGTGGCCCGGCCCGAGCTTCACCAGCCGCCCGGCGCTCATGCCACGGAAGCTTACCACGTCCGAAATGGGCGCAACGAAGTCGTTCCAGCGCCGAAAATAGCCAACGATGCGGCTGTCGCTCGCCCGACCGATCGCTGCGGTCTTCGCGGCCACCATCCTCGGGTTTCCCGGGCGCGCGGACGCGGACGATCTCGCCGAGGCGCTCAACTACGCGGCGTCGATCATGGGCGACGACATCGTCGACGGCTACGAGGACTTCATGGACTGGGACGAGACCGAGGCGCTCCCCATCCTGCTGGCCGAGAAGGTCGTGATCGGCGAGCCGCCCGAGTACTACGGCGGTGGCTACGGGGCCGAGTCCCGTTCGCCGTTTCAGAGCCTCGGGACCACGCGGCTCGACTTCGCCAGCCTGCGCCCGTTCATCGAGGAGGCATCGGAGGAGACGGGACTGCCGGTCGCGCTGATCGACGCCGTCATCCGCACCGAGTCGGGTTATCGCGTCGAGGCCGTCTCGCAGGCCGGGGCCCAGGGCTTGATGCAGCTGCTTCCGGATACGTCTGCGTCGGTGGGCGTCACCGATCCGTTCGATCCCCGGCAGAACATCCTCGGGGGCTCGCGCTACCTCCGGCGCATGTACGATCAGTTCGGCTCCCTCGAGCTCGCGGTGGCCGCCTACAACGCCGGTCCCACCGCGGTGAAGAAGCAGAAGGGCGTCCCGCCGTTCAAGGAGACCCGCCGCTACGTGGCCACCGTGATCCGCCGCTATCGCTCCCGCCTTCAGTGAGCGGCGCCATCGAGCAGGCGCTCCGCCGGCGCCTCGAAACCGACGAACACCGGCTCGGGTGACAGCGTGACGCCGAAGACCGCGCGGACCTTGGCGCGGATCTCGGCGGCGAGCGCGACCAGATCCGCGGCGGTGGCGGCGCCCCGATTCACCAGCGCCAGGCAGTGCCGCGTCGAGAGCCCCGCCGGCCCCACGCCGTAGCCCTTGGCGAAGCCGGCGTGCTCGATCAGCCAGGCGGCCGACAGCTTCGCCCGCCCTTCGCCGGCGGGATGACGCGGAGGAGGGACACCGGCGAGGTGCTCGACCTCGTCGGCGCGCTCGTTGGTCACGATCGGGTTCATGAAGAACGAGCCGGCGCTCATGGTGTTCTCGTCTCGATCGTCGAGCACCATCGACTTCGAACGCCGGAGCTCGAGGACGGCCCGACGCACGCGCGCAGGATCGTGCGGCGGCGGGCCCAGGCTTCGCGCCAGCTCGGCGTAGCGGATCTCGGGCTCGCCCTCGGTCCTGAGCTGGAGCTCGACCGACGTGATGATGTAGCGGTCCTTCCAGTCCTCCTTGAAGCGGCTCCCGCGGTAGGAGAAGTTGCACGCCGAGTGGACGAGGCGCTCCACCGTCTGCGTGGTGCGGTCGAACGCCGTCACCGCGGTGAGCGTCTCGCTGATCTCCTGACCGTACGCGCCGATGTTCTGGATCGGGGTGGCGCCCAGCCAGCCGGGGATCCCGCTCAGGCACTCGACGCCCAGGAGCCCGCGCGCCACCGCAGCGCCGACGACCTCGTCCCAGGGGACGCCGGCGCCGGCAAGTATCCGCCCGTCCGGTGTGATCTCGAGGCGTCGATCGCGGTGTCGGACCACCAGTCCGTCGAAGCCCGCGTCGGAGATCAGCACGTTGCTCCCGCCGCCGAGCACCAGGAGGGGCCGGCCCTCGCGCTCGGCCAGCTCCGCGAGGGTTCTCAGGTCATCGGTGGTCTCGGCGTCGCTGAGGCCCCAGGCGGGCCCGCCCACGCGGAAGGTCGTGTACGGCGCGAGCGGAACACCGTGCGCGATCTGCACGCACCGATGGTACCACGCGCCGGCTCGACTTGGCCCCTCGCCAACCGCACGCAGGATGCTCTAGCTTCCCTCGATGCCGGACCCACGCTGGACACTCGATCCCGAGATCACCTACCTCAACCACGGCTCTTTCGGAGCCTGTCCGCGGGCAATCCTTGAATTGCAAGCAGAGTTGCGCGCCCGGCTCGAGCGCGAGCCGGTGCACTTCATGTTGCGCGAGATTGGAGCGATGTGGCAGGCCGCTCGCGAGGCGCTGGCCGGCTTCGTCCACGCGGACCCGGACGGGCTGGTCTTCGTCAACAACGCCACCTCCGGCGTCAACGCGGTCCTCCGCTCGCTCGACTGGAAGCCGGGCGACGAGATCCTGATGCTCGATCACGCCTATGCGGCCTGTTACAACGCGGCCCAGTACGTGGCGGAGCGCTCGGGCGCCGTCGTGGTGACGGCCCACGTCCCCTTTCCGATCGCGTCTCCCGACGCGGCCTTCGACGCGATCGCGGCCGCTGTCACGCCTCAGACCAAGGTCGCGGTCATCGACCACATCACGAGCCCGACGGGGCTGGTGCTCCCCATCGAGCGGATCGTTCGTGAGCTCGAGGGGCGGGGCGTCAGCGTCATCGTGGACGGCGCGCACGCCCCCGGCATGGTCGATCTCCACCTGGAGGCCATCGGCGCGAGCTGGTACACCGGAAACTGCCACAAGTGGCTGTGCACGCCGAAGGGATCGGCGCTCCTGTGGGTGCGCGCGGACAAGCGCGCCCTCACGCGGCCGCTCGTGATCAGCCACGGGGCCTCGGTCGAGGGGCCGCAGCGCTTCCACCGCGAGTTCGACTGGGTCGGCACCGACGATCCGACCGCCATGCTCTGCATCCCGAAGGCGATCGAGTGGCTCGGCGGTCAGCTCGAGGGTGGCTGGACGGCGCTCCGCGCGCGGAACCGCGAGATGGCGATCGCGGCGCGGCGTCTGCTCTGCCAGCGGCTCGCGGTCCAAGCGCCCTGCCCGGAGTCGATGCTCGGCGCGCTGGCGGCCGTCCCGCTGCCGGACGACCCCGGGCCGAAGCCGGCCGACGGCGAGCTCGATCACCTCCACACCCGTCTGTTCGAGCAGCACCGGGTCGAGGTGCCCATCGTCGCCTGGCCCCGGCATCCCAAGCGGCTGGTCCGGGTCTCCGCGCAGCTCTACAACCGCATCGAGGACTACGAGGTGCTGGCGGGCGCGCTCGACGAAGCGCTGCGGGCGTGAATGCTGGCGGCGACGGCGATCGCGATGATCGCGACGATGACGAGGATCGAGATCCACGAGGGGATCTCGATCCACGCGTGGATAATCATCTTGACGCCGGTGTAGGCGAGCACGGCGGCGATGCCATAGTGGAGGTAGTCGAGGTCCTGCAGCACCTTCGCCAGCACCAGGTAGAGCGAGCGGAGCCCGAGGATCGCGAACACGTTCGAGCTGTAGACGATGAACGGCAGGTGCGTGACCGAGAGGGCCGCCGGGACCGAGTCCACCGCGAACACGATGTCGCTCAGCTCGAGCCCGATCAGGGCGATCAGGAGCGGCGTGACCACCCATCGACCGTCCTCGCTCGCGAAGAAGTCGCGGCCCTTCACGTTCTCGCTCACCGGTAGGTGCGCCGAGAGCCAGCCGACCAGCTTGCTGTCCTTGCGGTCGGGATGCTCGCGGAGCGCGCGCACCGCCGCGAAGAGCAGGACCGCACCAAAGACGTACTCGACCCAGCTCCAGCGCTCCAGCGCCGCCGCCCCCGCGAAGATGAAGATCGCGCGGAAGACGAGCGCCCCGATGACCCCGAAGAACAGCACCTTGTGGTGTCGCTTCGTCGGAATCTTCAGGACGGAGAAGATGACCAAGAAGACGAAGAGGTTGTCGATCGAGAGGCTCTTCTCGATCAGGTACGCGGCCAGGTAGTCCTGCGCCGCCCCGCCGCCGTCGAGGCTCAGGATCACGGCGGCGAAGGCGAGGCCGGCGCCGATCCAGACGACTGTCCAGATCGTGGCGGCCTTCGCGGACTGCCCCCTGTCCCCCCGGTGGGCGAGCAGGTCGAGGGCGAGCAACGCCACGACCGCTCCGCCGAAGAGGATCCACTGCACCCCCGGAGTCGTGCAAGAGCTCGACCCGGCCGGTGCGCGTCGCTTTCGACGGACCTCGCCGGGGCGCCGCGGCGAAAAACGACCTCCGTCTTTTCCTGCGCTCTGGTAGATCCGAGTCGTGCCCAAGCCCGCCGACCCGAAGAAGATCGCCGAGCGCCTCGCGCGCATGGTGCCCGAGCCGATCACCGAGCTCGATCACCAGAACGCCTGGCAGCTCCTGGTCGCCACCATCCTCTCGGCCCAGAGCACCGACAAGACGATCAACGCCATCACTCCGGCGCTGTTCGCGAAGTACCCGACGCCGCGTGCGCTCGCGGAGGCGCCCTCGGACGACGTGGAGACGATGGTGAAGAAGAGCGGTTTCTTCCGGAACAAGACCAAGTCGATCCAGCGGATGAGCCGGGCCCTCGTGGAGAACCACGGCGGCGAGGTCCCGCAGACGATGGACGAGCTCGTCGAGCTCCCGGGGGTGGCGCGGAAGACGGCGAACCTGATCCTGGGGCACGCGTTCCAGGTGGCGGAGGGCGTCCTCGTCGATACGCACGTCACGCGCGTGGCCGGTCGGCTCGGGCTCTCCAAGGAGGAAAAGCCGGAGCGCATCGAAGCGGATCTGATGGAGGCGTTCTCGAAGCGCCATTGGATCGCGATCGGCAGCCGGTTGCTGCTCCTGGGCCGCTACGTCTGTACGGCGAAGAATCCGAGGTGCGAGCGCTGTCCCGTCAACGAGCTGTGCCCGAGCCGGACCGGCGATCCGGTGGCCGCCTGGACGGCGCGGGCGGACGCAGCGAAGGAGACGATCGCCTCGCGCGGCGAGGTGCCGCTACCGGACTAGGAGCGTGTAGCGCGTAAGCGCTCACGCGACCCCGGTCCGGGTCCCGGTCCCGGTCCGGGTCCCGATCTGAAGATGGCTGCCTTGAGTCAGACGCTCGCGACGGTCGCGAGCTTCGATCGGTAGAGCTTGAGCAGGTTGCGGGTGAGGCAGACGAGCGTCCACTCGGCTCGTACCTTGAAGAAGGAGCGTAGCGAGAACCGGCGCGTCTTGGTTCTGTTCGGGTCCAACAGCGATGTGGGCATCGATCTGATTGTTGTCGCAGAATTCGATGTTGGTCGCGCTCAGATAGCCGTTGTCTGCCGTCATCTTCCGCGGAGCATCGCCGCAGTTGCCGAACACATCACGGAGCATCGGGACGAGGTGTTGCTGATCAGGTGCCTGGTTGCTGACCTCTTCGGCGACAATCACCTGAGCGTGCTCATCTACGACAACTTGGGCATTGTAGGCCTGGAGGTACGCTCCCTCCTTCAACATGATCCTGCTGTCTGAGTCGGTGAAGTTCCTCGAGCGTTGGGCCTCGGTGTGCCGTCCACATTTGCAGGAACGCGATGATGCGGCCATCCATCATTTCGTTCAGTTGGGTCTGGGGATGGTTCGAGCTGGTCAGCCTGCGCTCTTGCCTTCTCGGCTCGAGTTCTCGCTCGCTTCTGCTCCACCAGATCCACAAGAGCAGCGCAGCCTTCGCTTCCGATTGTCTCGGAGTCCAAGAACGGTAAAGAACGGTATTGCTTCGCCACGAAACCATGGGATCAAGTCCAGGCGTCGAAGTCGATCCGCCCAACGATCGATTCCAGACGAAACGACCTCCAAGAACTTCTGCTGGTCAAAGTGGACGAGCTACCGCAAGCTAGCTTGCATGGTCACTTTCGATCACGAGAAGCTCGAGGTCTACCAGCTCGCCGTCGAGTATGCCGACATCGCTGAAGAGATCGCACAAGAACTGCAACCCGGTCACGCTCACGTCCGCGATCAGCTTCGGCGGGCATCCGATTCCATCGTGAACAACACCGCCGAGGGCGCCGGAGAGTTCAATCCACCTGAGAAGGCTCGCTTCTACCGGATGGCTCTTCGCTCTGGCACCGAAAGCGCCGCCTCACTCCACACCTGCTCGAGGCGCCGACTCACCAACGAGCAGAAGGTCCAAGCCGCCAGAGCCAAGCTCAAGCGCGTTGTCGAGATGCTCACGCGACTTGATGAGGCCGATGAACGCACGCCGGGCTGCATGATCGCCATCGGGACCGGGACCGGGACCGGGACCCGGACCGGGCTCGCGGTAGCGCTACGCGCTACACGCTCCTAGCCGAGGATCCGCTCCAGCTCGGACTCGTCGATCAGCTCCGCGATCGTGTCTCTCGCTGCCAGCAGCGCTTCGTCGGTGAAGCCGTTCGGCGAGACCAGGATGGCCTTGTTGAACCCCTCTGCGTGGGCGAAGTCGACGGTCGCGATCACGTCGGGTCCGCGGACGCGCTCGTCTTCGGGCAGATTGAACGCGCGCACGTAGACCTCTTGGCGGTTGGTGGGCTCGATCGTGCGGGCGACGAAACTCGGGCCGTCACCCTGGTCCGGATCCCGCCGGACGATCTCCAAGGCCAGCGCCTGCATCAGCCGTTCGGCGCGAGCGCCCACCGTGCGCTCGGGTGTCGCGAAGTGCGCCACCCCTCCGGCGGGCGCGGTGGTCGGCTCGTGGGCGCCACCGCGCAGGAAGAGGAACAGCGTCATCACCACGATCAAGAGCGCCACGGTCAGGATCACGACTCCCATGGCGTGGAAACGTAGCAAGTGCGGGACCAGGCGTGCATGCTGGCGGCATGAAGGACGAGTTTGCGTGCGCGCTGACGAAGGGAACGCGTCTCGAGGCCTATATCGGGCGCCGCGAGGACGACACGCTGATCGAGCTCGCGATCTCGGAGGCGCTCGGCGCTGTCCACTCGGTCTGCATGCGCGTGGAGGATGCGCGGGAGCTGGCGCTGACGCTGAACGATCTGGCCGATCGCCTCGAGAAGCACCTGGCGAAGAAGTGAGCTAGGCGCGCTGGTAGAGCGTGACGACGCAGGCGCCGCCGAGGCCGAGGTTGTGCTGGAGCGCGGTACGGGCGCCCTCGACCTGACGTTGCTCGGCCTGGCCGCGGAGCTGCCAGACGAGCTCGGTGCACTGGGCGAGGCCGGTGGCGCCGAGCGGGTGGCCCTTGGAGAGCAGGCCGCCGGACGGGTTGACCACGTACTTGCCCCCGTAGCTGTTGTCGCCGTCCCAGATGAACTTCTCTGCTTCGCCCTCCTTGCAGAGACCGATCGCCTCGTAGGTGACGAGCTCGTTGGCGGTGAAGCAGTCGTGGAGCTCGACCACGTCGATGTCCTCGGGCCCGATTCCGGACTTCTCGTAGACCTCGGCGGCCGCCTCCTTCGACATGTCGTAGCCGATCATCTTGATCATCGACTTCTCCTGGAAGCTGGAGGCGAAGTCGGTCTTCATCGACTGCGCGACGATCTTCACCGGCGTGCGGACCTTCTTCTTCTTCGCGAAGTCTTCGGAGCAGACGATCGCGGCGGCAGCGCCGCAGGTGGGCGGGCAGCACTGGAAGCGGGTGAGGGGATCGAAGACCTCGTCCGAGGCCATCACCTCGTCGAGGGAGAGCGTCTTGTTGAAGATGGCGTACGGGTTCTTGGAGGCGTGCTGGCGCGCCTTCACCGAGATCTGGCCGAACGTCTCCCGCTTGGTGCCGTGGCGCCAGCGGTACTCTCTCGCGGCGCCGCCGAACATCTGCGCGGTGGGCGGAGCGCTGACGAAGCCCTGGACGTCGTTCATGACGGCGAAGTGTTGATCGATCGGGTTCAGGCGATCGTCCCACTTGGCGGAGAGCGCGCCGCGCTCCATCTTCTCGAAGCCGACGGCCAGCACGCACTCGGCGATGCCGCCGGCGACCGCCTGGCGGGCCAGCATCAGCGCCGTCGAGCCGGTCGAGCAGTTGTTGTTGACGTTGAACACCGGGATCCCGGTCAGGCCGACCTCGTAGACCGCGCGCTGGCCGCAGGTGCTGTCACCGAAGACATAGCCTGCGTACGCCTGCTCGATCTCGGGATACGCGACGCCGGCGTCCTCGAGCGCCATCCTGGCCGCCGTGGCGGCCATGACGTGGTACTCCTCGCTGGCGCCCGGCTTCGCGAACTTGTTCATGCCGACGCCGATCACGTACGTGCTTCGCATTCATTCACCTCACTTCGGTTCGGGTGCCGCCGTCAAGCGGCCAGGAACGCCAGACGCCGGGCCACCTGGAGATCGCCTTCGACGCGGAGCTTGCCCCGCTGGAAGAGGTCGCCGGCTTGCGCGCCGCCGGCGAGCGCAAGCAGCGTCTCCTCGCTGAGTGTGAGCACCGCGTCCGCCTGACCGCCGCCGCGCTCGATCGTCCCGCTCTTCAGATCGACCAGCCACTCGGAGCTCGGCTCGGTCACCTTGAAGTGGATCCGTCCCGGACGTCCCGGCTCGAGCGACCTCGCCAGACTCTCGAAGAAGGCCGGCGCGCGGGAGGCAGGAGGTGCCGGCGCCTTGGCCTGTTGGACGTCCTTGAGGAAGCTCAGCTTCTGCGACGCCATCACGTTGCCGGTGATCTTCAGCTTGCCCTCGAGGAACATCTTCTGCGGGTCGGCCTGTCCCTTGCTCATCGCCAGGAAGTCCGCGTCGCTGAGCGCGAGCGTGCACTCGGGTGGCTGCGTCTCGCCGGCGCCGACGGCGCCACGCTTGAGGTCGATCGTCCAGACGCTCTCCGGATCGGAGAGCTTGAACTGGAAGACCGTGGCAACCTTGGCGACCAGCTCCGGATGCTGAGCCACGTAGTCGCCGATCGCCCGGAACACCACCGACGTCCCTCGAGCGTCCGGCGCCGGTGACGGCGTCGCTGGAGACATCTTCACCTTCTGCAGGAACGACAGCTTCTGCGACGCCATGATGTTTCCCGAGATCTTGAGCTTGCCGTTCATGAACAGCTTCTGCGGGTCGAGCTCGCCCCTGACCATGCCCATGAAGTCGGCGTCCGAGAGCTCGAGCGTGCAATCCGGCTTGCCCGCCTTCCCCTCCACGACCGAGCCGGAGCCGTTCTTGAGATCGAGCGTCCAGACGCTGTCCGGTGTCGTGAGCCCGAACTGGAAGACCGTACCGACCTTACCCACGAGCTCCCCGTGCGCCTTCACATGGTCAGCGATCGCGGCGAAGACCGCCTTCGATCCCGCCGCCGCCGGAGCGCCCGGCTTCGCCTCGACGACCGCGGCCTTCGGCTTCGGCTTCGGGATCTCCGCGTACAGCTCCACCGCCGCGTTCTTGATCACCACCTCACCGCGCTCCTTCACCTTGCACTGGAGCACGATCTTGCCGTCGCTCTCCTTCCACATCTCCGTAACCAGCGTCTCGCCGGGGTACACGCTCGCCGCCATGCGCACCTTGATGCTCTTGAAGTAGCGGGTGTCGCCGTCAGCGAAGCTCTTGATTGCGTGTCGTCCGGCGTATCCGAACGTACAGAGGCCGTGGAGGATCGGCTTCTCGAATCCGACCGCCTTGGCGAACATCGGATCGGCGTGGAGCGGGTTCACGTCGCCGGTGAGCCGGTACAGCAGCGCCTGGTTGGGGCTGATCCGCTCCTCGACCACGGCGTCCGGCTTCCGCGCCGGCGGCACGTTCTCCTCGACCGACGGCCCGCGCTCCCCGCCCCAGCCGCCGCAGCCGCGGGCGACGATGATCAGATCATTGACGATCAGGAGCTCCCCGTTCTCGTCGTAGCTCTTGGTCTCGATGTCGACGACCGCGTTCTTGCCCTTGTCGTAGATCTGCTTCACCTGCGACCGCTGAGTGAGCTGCGCCTTCGGGGGGAGCGGCCGCTTGAGCTCGGTGTACTGCTCGCCGTGGAGGATCCGGTCGAAGCCGAAGCTCAACCCGGGTGCCAGCTTCCCCTCCCTGGCCAGGGCGATGAAGCTGTTGACCGCGGGGATGACGCCGAAGGTGGGCAGCGGGGAGAAGCCGTCGGAGTGGAGCTCGTAGACGTAGCGGAGCTCGTCGCTGTAGGGATCCGAGGCCGCGCCCACGCCGAGGGCGTACAGCGCCAGGTCCTTCTCATCGTAGCTCCAGCGCGTGTCCTCGAACTGGTAGCCGAGGGCCGCGTCGACGTCGATGTACTGATTGCCGCCCTTGCTGGGCTCGCGGCGCACGTTGTCCAGCACCGGCCCCATCGCGTTCATGGCGTCGGTCGGATGCGTGGTCTCGTCGAAGCTCGTGATCGTATCCCAGTCGTGCTGCACGTCCTCGACGGTGATCGAGCGACCGCGCCGGTAGGTCTTGCCGGCGGTGCGCTCCCAGCGCAGCTTGGCGAAGAAGCCGCCGCCGACCTCGTAGAGACCGCCGCTGTCCTGACAGTCCTCGTGGCAGAGCCAGGCCACCAGCGGGCTGACGTACTCCGGCTTCAGCTCGTCGATCAGCTCCTCCGGGAGCACGGTCTCGGTGAGGCGCGACCCCGCGATCGGCGCGATCGTGTTGACGTTGACGTTCTTGCCACGACCCTCGAGCGCGAGCGTGTTCGCGAAGCCGGTCAAGCCGAGCTTCGCCATGCTGTAGTTCGCCTGCCCGAAGTTGCCGTAGATGCCGGCGGCCGAGGCGGTCATGATGATCCGCCCGTACTGTTGCTCGCGGAGATGGGGCCAGGCGGCGTGGGTGACGCGGAAGCTGCCGTTCACGTGAACGCGATAGACCAGCTCCCAGTCTTCCCTCGTCATCTTCGCGAAGCTCTTGTCGCGCAGGATGCCCGCGTTGTTGACGACGACATCGATGCGCTTGAAGCAGTCGAGCGCGCACTGGACGATCTTGTCGCCGTCCTCCACCGAGTCGTAGCTGGCGACCGCCTCCCCGCCGGCGGCGCGGATCTCCTCGACAACCTTGTCGGCCGCCGAGCTGCTCCGGCCCTCGCCGAAGGCCGATCCGCCGAGGTCGTTCACTACGACCTTGGCCCCACGGGCTCCCAATAGCAGGGCGTGCGATCTCCCCAGACCGCCCCCGGCACCGGTGATCACGGCAACTTTTCCGTCGAAACGCAGCATCTCGAGCCGGCAGTTAGCACGAGGGCTGGGCGAGGCACCACCGGTCGGGATACTGTGCTTGCCGTGGACCCAAGGGGGCGGCTCCAGGCGGCGCGGGCCGAGCTCAAGGCCGCGTTCATAGAGCGAGATCAGCTCGTCGATGGCGCGCTGCTCGGCGTGCTCTCGGGGCAGCACGTGCTCATGCTGGGCCCACCCGGGACGGCCAAGTCGATGCTGGCCAAGGAGGTCTGCCGGCGACTCGGCGGTCGTTATTTCGAGTGGCTGCTGACCAAGTTCACCACCCCCGAGGAGATCTTCGGTCCGGTCAGCCTCAGCGCCCTGGAGCGCGGCCGCTACGAGCGGGTGGTGGCGGGCAAGCTCCCCGAGGCGGAGGTGGCGTTCCTCGACGAGGTCTTCAAGGCGAACTCCGCCATCCTCAACTCGCTGCTGACGGTCCTCAACGAGCGGCGCTTCTATCAGGGGAGCGAGGCCCAGCAGGTCCCGTTGCACACGCTCTTCGCGGCCTCCAACGAGCTACCCGAGGAGGACGAGCTGGGCGCGCTCTACGATCGATTCCTCCTTCGCTTCACCGTCGGCTACATCGAGCAGGACTTCCGGTTCGCGCGGCTCCTTCGCCTCGAGGACGCGCCCGCGGTCACGCCGACGATCCTCACGCGCGAGGATCTGACCGCGCTGCGGGCGCTCGTACGCAAGGTCGAGGTCCCCGACGGCGTGCTCGCCGACGTGATCGACGTCCGCCGCACGCTCAACAAGGAGGGCGTGGTCGCGTCGGATCGCCGCTATCGTCTGGCCATCGGCGTGCTGCGCGCGGCGGCGGTGCTCGAGGGTCGCGACCGCGTGGTGCACGCCGACCTCCGTTGGTTCGGCCACATCCTGTGGAGCGATCCGGAGGATCAACCGAAGGTGGCCAAGGCCTTCTCCAAGATCGCGAGCGGCTACGAGGAGGACGCTCAGAAGCTCCTGTTCCAGGCCAAGGAGATCGACGCCTACGCCCGCCGACTCTGGCCGGACGAGGAGTCGCAGACGCGGGCGGTGTTGGAGGCCCACACCAAGCTCACCCACATCACGCGGCGGATCGAGGCGATGCGCGAGGCCGGGGTCGAGCGCGGCCGTGACGTGGGCCGGCTCGACGAGATCCGGGCCGAGGTCCTCGAGCTCCAGAGGTCGCTGTTCGCCTCGCAGAACTAGATGGCCAACCTCTACACCATCACCAGCGATGGCTACGACCGGGACCTCTTCGAGCAGATCCTCGGCGAAGATCCCGCGCTCCAGAAGACCGCCGAACGCGTGCGCCGCCTCCTCCCGCACGCCGACCCGCTCCTGTGTGATCTCTTCGCCGCCCTCTTCAAGCTCAACGTCGAGCTCTTGCCTCCGGAGCGTGTCTCGGCCGGCGTGCTGATCAACCGGCGCCTGATGGAGGCGGTGACCAAGAGCGACCAGCTCGCGATCCTGCGGCAGCGCACGCAGCTCGACGAGATCCAGACCGCCGCGGCCACCGTGGTGCTCGCCGAGGCGCTCATGAAGTCGCTGGTCCGCGATCGCCGGGTCGTGGCCGAGGATCTGGTCGGCGCGATCGACGTGGCCCTCGACGAGGAGACGCTGGAGGAGCGCAAGGAGGCGCTCGACCACCTGACCGACCTCCCCGACGACGCCTTCGGCGAGGAGCCGACATCCAAATTGAAGAAGGCGCTGGAGAAGGAGATCGCCACGCTGTCGAAGCGGATCGCGGAGAGCCGCGGCGCTCAGGAGAAGACCGTGGCCTCTCTCCCGCTCGACATCGACGTGGAGATCGACCGGCGGATGGCGCGCCTGCCCCAGGAGCTCGAGGACGCGGACTCGCAGCTGAACAGCATGGGCCTGGGGCAGGGCAGCCAGGGCAGGGTGGGGGCCCGCCAGCGGCTCGAGCTCGGCGAGAAGCTGATGAACAGCAAGAAGCTCCAGCTGCTGGCCAAGCTGGTGGGTGCGTTTCGCGAGGTCGCGTTCGAGGCCCGCCGCAAGCGGATCGCACGCTCGCCGCAGGAGCTCCACTCGATCGGTACCGGCAACGATCTGGCGCACCTCTTGCCCTCCGAGCTGCTCGGGCTCTCGACGGAGCGGAAGCTGCTCCACAGCGACTTTCTCCGCCGGTACATCGAGCGGCAGCTCCTCCAGTACGACCTCCACGGAGCGTCCCAGCGCGGTCCGATGGTCGTCTGCGTCGACGGCTCGGGCTCGATGCACGGCTCCAAGGAGCTCTGGGCCAAGGCGGTGGCGCTGACGCTGATGGAGATCGCGCGCCGTGAGCGCCGCGGCTGCCTCGCGATCGTGTTCTCCGCGGGGCATCAGCTCTTCGAGGTCGAGCTCCTGGGAAAGGCGCCTGGGCGCGGCGGCCGCTCCCCGGTGCGCTCGGAGGAGGTCATCCGCTTCGCCGAGCACTTCCCCGGCGGCGGGACATCGTTCGAGGAGCCGCTGACGCGGGCCGTCGACGCGGTGGCGCAGGAGTCCTACCGGCGCGGCGACATCGTTTTCATCACCGACGGCGAGGCCCACGTCTCGGACGAGTTCCTGAAGACGCTGGCAAAGAAGAAGAAGAAGCACCGATTCTGCATCCGCGGGATCGTCGTCGACGTCGCCCACAGCCGCACCGAGACGCTCGAGCGGTTCTGCGACGACGTGCGCTCGGTGACCGACCTGACCGCGGACTCGATGAAGGATCTCTTCGCCGTCGTCTGAGGATTTGAGGGCCGTCACGAAGTTCTCGGGTCTGTCGACCCGTGCTACATCGGGTGTGTGCTCGGCGTGCTACCCGTCGCCCTCGCCGCCCTGTTCGCCGGGCAGACGCCCGACGACCTGGTGCTGTGTACCGGCGCCAGCGACTGTCCGCCCGACGCTGCCTGCGAGGACGGCGTGTGCGTGATGAGGGAGGCCGAGCCGCCGCCGGGGGTGCCGCGGAAGAAGCGCGTGCGGCGGAAGCGGGAGCGGCGCCGGCGGGAGCGCGATCCGAACCACTGCCGGCGCGGAGACTGCGAGAAGGGCCAGGAGTGCTTCCGCGGCAGCTGCGGCCCGCCGGTACCCAGCGCCGGTACCGGGCTCCTCGTCGCCGGCGGTATCACCAGCGGGGTCAGCCTCCTCTTCTTCGGCGGCGCCGCCATATGTCAGGTCGGGGAGGGCGCGCAGCGGGATCAGAACGTCTGCACCTCGATCGAGGCCACCATCGGTGCGATCGCGATCGCCGTCGGCGTCCCCATGCTCGTGCTCGGGATCCTGCGTCGGATGAAGTTCACCGAGTGGATGAAGGAGTACCACCCGCAGCTCGCGGTGGTGCCGACGGCTTCGGGAGCCACCGCCTCGCTCGGCATCGCGTTCTGACGCTACATTTCGTGCCCGACGTCTCCGGTGAGGAGCGCGGTGTCGACCGACACCAGGTGGTCGAGATCCATCTTGGCGCGGGCAGCCTCGGAGAAGCGGGACGCGCCCTGCTCCTCGGTGGCGCCGAGCGACGGGTTGTGGTTCTCGAGGCCGTGAAAGCGCATCTCGGCCTCCTCGCAGCCGGCCGGGACCGACATCACGTTGTAGAAGTTGATCCCTCCGCCGACGTCGGTGTCGTGCCCGAGCTGAAGCACGTGCCCGAGCTCGTGGATCATCGTGCCCGCGATGGCCTGCTCTTCGGTGATCGGCGGCGCGCCAGGACGCCCGCACGCCGGGTGGAGCTCCTCGAGGACGTCGCGGTAGATCAGCACTCCGCTCCTGTCGATCGCGTCGTCCTCTGAGGTGACGAGCTCGCCGCCGCGCCCGGAGATGTCGGTCCGCCGGGTGACGATCATGACGTGCACCGATCGCAGGTCCCCGCGGTGCTCGGACAAGAGCTGCTGGCGCTGCTCGAAGGAGCCGTCGAAGTCGAATGGCGGGATCGCGTCCTCGTCGCGGTGGAAGACCAGGTCGATCGCCACGTCGAGATACGCCGCATGGACGGCGTCGAGGATCGCGTCGGAGGGCGCCCGCTCCTCCATCGCATCGAGCTCGACCGTCACGGCCGGCAGCTCGGGAACGACCGGATCCATCGGATCCACCGGATCCACCGGATCCACCGGAGTCTGCTCGAGGTCGCCCCGGATGGTGCCGCCGCCGCAGGCCGTCACGAGCAGGGCGAGCAGCGCGATCCGCACGCCTTCATGAGAGCACCCCGAGGCGAGGCGCAACAAAGGCGCACCCGCCGCACACGTGAGCCCGTTCACTCCGAAGCTCGCAAGAAAACCTGCACTTCGGGTGTTGATCCGTCGATGAGCTCCGGTGAGACCACCACGAAGATCGTCCGACCGCCGCGCGCACCGCCTCGGCCGCAGCGCCGCCGGCCGGATCTGATCCCCGCGCCCAGCACCACGCTCGAGTGGGACGACAATCCCACGCTGACCAGCTTCGAAGATCCGTCGGACATCGCCGACGATCTGGAGAGATAGCTACAAGAGCCCGCGGATCTTGAGATCCTCGGCCACCAGGATCGCGCCCTTGGCGGCGCCCATCTTGGTGTTGTGCGACACCAGCAGAAACTTCACACCGTGCGCGCCGAGGATGTGATCCTCCCGCAGTCGCCCGACGCTCGTGGTCATGCCACCGTCGGCGTCCCGGTCGCGGCGCACCTGGGGCCGATAGGGATCCTCGTACACCGTGACCCAGGCGCGCGGCGCCGATGGGTGCGTGTTCGGGTTGATCTCCTTGCCGAATCCGCGGAGCGCCGCCTTCACCTCGGCCAGCGTCGCGGGCTTCTTGAACGACACATTCACCACTTCGGTGTGTCCGTCGAGGACCGGCACGCGGGTGCAGGTGGCCGACACCTCGAACGGTGCCGGTTCGACGACGTCGCCCGCCAGCATCCCCAGGATCTTCTTGGTCTCCTTCTCGACCTTCTCCTCCTCCTTCGAGATGAACGGGATGATGTTGTCGACGATGTCGAGCGCGACCACGCCGGGCGAGCGGCCGGCGCCGCTGGCCGCCTGCATCGAGGTCATCACGACCTTCTCGATCCCGAAGTTGGCGTGGAGGGGCGCCAGCGCGATCGCCATGCCGGTGGTGGTGCAGTTGGGGATCGGAACAACGAACCCGCGCCACCCGCGGTTCTTCCGCTGCGCCGCGATCAGGTCGGCGTGGTGGCCGTTCACCGCTGGGATCAGGATCGGCACGTCGTGCTCGTAACGGTGCGCGCTGGCCGTGGAGATCACCGGGACCTCCTTCGCCAGCCGCTGCTCCAGCTCGCGGGCCGCGGCGGACTCGACCGCGCAGAACACCACGTCGATCCCGTCCGTCGACAGCGAGGCTGCGTCCTCCACCGTGAGCCCGGCGAAGACGGCGGGGATGTCGCCGTCGACCAGCCAGGCGACGTTGCCGCCCTCCTGGGTGAGCGCCTCCTGGTACGTCTTGCCCGCCGATCGCGAGGACGCAGCCAGCTTCGCGACCTCGATGAACGGGTGTTGCTGGAGCGCGGCGATGAACTGCTGCCCGGCGATGCCGGTGGCACCGAGCACGGCGCATCTGGTCATGTCGTAGGTCTCCTAGTCGTCGTCTTCGAGCGCTTCACGGTACATGGCTTCGGCGATCCGGTGCGACGAACCTTCGAGTCGCTGAATGGCCGCCCTGATCTTGTCCACGTCATTCACTTCGTAGACCGCTTTGACGGCGGCGAGGTCTTCCTTGATGTCTGCAATGTCATCCTCTGACAACATCGACGCGTATTCTTCGAGCGATTTTTCCGTGGTGTAGATCAGCCCGTCCGCCATGTTGCGGAGATCCGCGAGCTCCTTCTTCTTGGCGTCGTCGCTCTTGCTGGTCTCGGCCTCTTCGACCATCCGTTCGATCTCGCCCTCGGTCAGGCCGGAGGAGGCGATGATCTTGATCTGCTGCTGTTTTCCGGTGCCGAGGTCCTTGGCCGAGACGTGCACGATCCCGTTGGCGTCGATGTCGAACGTGACCTCGATCTGGGGAACCCCACGCGGCGCCGGCGGGATGCCCACCAGCTGGAACCGCCCGAGCGTCTTGTTGTCCTCGGCCATGGGCCGCTCGCCCTGGAGGACGTGGACGTCCACGATCGGTTGGTTGTCCTGAGCCGTGGAGAACACCATCGACTTCTTGGCCGGGATCGTGGTGTTGCGCGGGATGATGGCGGTGAAGACGCCGCCGGCGGTCTCGACGCCCAGCGAGAGCGGGTTCACGTCGAGCAGCAGCACGTCCTTGACGTCACCCTTGAGGACGCCGCCCTGGATCGCCGCGCCGATCGCCACCACCTCGTCCGGGTTCACCTTCTTGTTCGGCTCCCGGTCGAAGAAGTCCTTCACGACCTGGATCACGCGCGGCATGCGCGTCTGACCGCCGACCAGCAGGACCTCGTCGATCTGACCCTTGCCGAGCCCAGCGTCGTTGAGCGCCTTCCGGCAGGGCTCGAGCGAGTTCTGGATCAGATCCTCCACCAGCTTCTCCAGCTGCTGGCGGGTGATGGTGGTGTTGAGGTGCTTGGGACCGGTGGCGTCCGCCATGATGAACGGCAGGTTCACGTCGGTCTCCGGCGAGGAGGAGAGCTCGTGCTTGGCCTTCTCGGCGGCCTCCTTGAGCCGCTGGAGCGCCATCTTGTCCCGGCGCAGATCCGCGCCGTGGTTGTCGTGACCGAACTGCTCGGCCAGGTGGTTCATGATGCGGAGATCGAAGTCGTCGCCGCCCAGGTGCGTGTCGCCGTTGGTGGCCTTCACCTCGAACACGCCGTCCCCGAGCTCGAGGACGGAGATGTCGAACGTTCCGCCGCCCATGTCGTAGACGGCGACGCGGACGTTCTCCTTCTTGTCGAGGCCGTACGCCAGCGCGGCCGCGGTCGGCTCGTTGATGATGCGCTGAACCGTGAGCCCGGCGATCTTGCCGGCGTCCTTGGTGGCCTGACGCTGGGCGTCATTGAAGTAGGCGGGGACGGTGATCACCGCCTCGGTCACCTCCTCGCCGAGGTAGTCCTCGGCGGTCTCCTTCATCTTCATGAGGATCATCGCGGAGATCTCTTGCGGCGAATAAATCTTGTCGCGGATCTTGATCCACGCCTCGCCGTTCTCGGCCTCGACCACCGCGTAGGGGGCCTTCGACGTGTCGGACTTCACCTCCGGCGAGTCGAACTTCCGGCCGATGAAGCGCTTCACGGAGAACACGGTGTTCTCGGAGTTCGTGACCGCCTGCCGCTTCGCGATCTGTCCGACGAGCCGCTCACCGGAGTCGGTGAACGCGACCATCGACGGCGTGGTCCGGCTACCTTCCGAGTTGGGGATGACGACGGCCTCACCGCCGTCCATCACGGCGACGCACGAGTTCGTGGTGCCGAGATCGATGCCGATGATCTTGCTCATTTAGGCTCAGGCGATTCGCCATCCTCCCGATCCGTCTGGTCTTTGCTGGGGCCCAGCGAGACGGTGACCATCGCCGGGCGCAGGAGCCGCCCGCTGATCAGGAACCCTCGCTGGAGCTCATGTGCGACGGAACCCGGCGGTACGTCCGCATGGGTCTGTTGGACCGCCTCGTGGAGGGCAGGGTCGAACGACGTGCCCACCGAGTCGAAGGTGGTGACCCCGTGTTTCTCGAGCGACGCCACGAACTTCTTCTGGACCAGCCGCATCCCGTCCACCACCTGCACGACCTCGGGCGGCGGATTGGGGCCGATCATCCCGAGCGCGCGATCGAGGTCGTCGAGGACCGGGAGGAGATCCTTGAGCAGCTTCTCGTTGGCGAACTTTTCGACATCCTCGCGCTCGCGTTGCGCGCGCTTGCGATAGTTCTCGAGATCCGCGGCGGCCCGGAGCCATTTCTCCCGAAAGCTCTCCGCCTCCTTCTGCGTCTGCTGGAGCGCGGACTCGAGCTCCTTCTTGGCCTCAATCAATGCCTCCGTCACAGCTTCACCGGCCGAACCCTTTCGCTCCCTCGCTTCCACGGAAGCGACCGCTTCCGCCATGGCCTCCTCCAGCGAAGGATTGTCGGGAGGTTGCTTACCGTTGTCCGCGTCGCCGTCCTCAGACACGCGGTTACGCTGTCACGGAGCCGTGTCGGATTCAAGCGGCCCGAGGGTCAGCTTTCGTCGTCGGAGGGCGGCGCGGGCGGGGTGCTCTCGCCTCCGAGCGACTCCGAGAGCGCCTCGGCCGTCAGCTCGACCAGTGGGATGACGCGCGAGTAGTCCATCCGTGTCGGTCCGACCACAGCGACGCGACCGCTCGGTCCGTCCTGCGACGCGTACGATGCGGTCACGAGAGCAAGGTCCTTCAGCTCGCGTACGGGGCTCTCGACGCCGAGGGCGACCTGGGTCTCGGTCTTCGCGGCGGCCTGCGCGTCGATGGGGTGGTGCACCGAGAGATCCAGAAGGCGGAGCAGGAGCGTCTTCTCCTCGAAGGCCCGGAGGATCTTGCGCATCTTCTCGATATCGGCGAACTCCGGGTGATCGAAGAGCGTGCTCTCGCCCTGGACCAGCATGTCGGGCGCCTGCTGGCGCAGGGTCCGCTCCCCCAGGAGCAGCGCGTTCTTCATGATCTGATCCGCCTGCAAGCGCTCGTCGGCCATCGCCTCCAGGATCTCGGTCCGGACCTCGGTCAGCGTCTTCCCGCCCAGGAGCGATTTCAGGTAGTTCGACATCCGGACCAGCTCGTCGCGGTCCACGCCGAAGTCGACGTCGAGAAGGCGGTGATCGATCAGCCCGCTCTTGGCCACGAAGACGGCCAGGACGGTCTTCTCGCGCACCGGGATGAACTCGATGTGGTCGAAGATGACCTCGTCGAGGATCGGCATCAACACCAGGGTCGCGTGGCGGGCCACCAGCGAGAGGACCCGCCCGGCCTCGTGGAGGACCGTGGCCATGTCGCGGTCGGCCCCGGCGGCCGTGGTGATGGCGGCGATGAGCTCCCGTTCCTTGGAGGAGATGCGGCCTCGCTGCGCCAGCCGCTCGATGTACAGCCGGAAAGCCTTGGCCGTCGGAATCCGGCCGGCCGAGGCGTGCGGCGCCGACACCAGACCCAGCTCCTCGAGGTCCGCCATCACGTTCCGGACGGTGGCCGGCGATAGATCGATCGACTGGCGCTTCGTCAGCGTCCGCGATCCCACGGGCTCGGCGGTGCGGATGTAATCCTCGATGATGGCGGTGAGGATCTCCTTCTGGCGTTCGTTCAGCTCCACGCGTTCAATCGCGATCTGAGTTGCACCATCGGGTCGAGTCAAGCGCCCGGCTCGCTGCCAGCAGCTCGCGGGCGATCGTATCGTTCATGAGGAATCCTCGCGAGGTCGGCACGATCCGCGCCTCGGACCGCTCTACCAGACCGGCGCGGCCGAGACGATCCAGCGCGGCGTCGACGGGCGCCAGCGCTGCCCGCGGAAGCCCCGCCTCCGCGGCCAGCGCGTCCAGATCGAGCCCCCAGCGGACACGGAGCGCGATCATCAAGCGGTCCCCGATCACCTGGGCGAGATCGAGGCTCTCCTCCATCCCAGGCCCTTCCCCGGCCAGATACGCCTCGGGGCGGCGTACGTTCTCGCGCCGGATCGCACGGCGAAGATCGAGCGCGGGCAGGTAGCTGTGGGCGCCCGCCCCCACACCTAGATAGGCGCCCCCCGCCCAGTAGAGGCAGTTGTGGCGGGACTCCTGGCCCGCCCGGGCGTAGTTCGAGATCTCGTAACGCGCATATCCGGCGGCCGACAGGACCTCACCGACGCGATCGATCATCTCAGCCTGGAGATCGTCCAGCATCGGCACGAAGAGGCCGCGGGCGGTCTTCTTGCCCAGCACGGTGTCGGGCTCGATCGTGAGCGTGTAGGCGGAGACGTGCCCGGTCTCCAGGGCGAGCGCGCGCTCGAGCGATCGGCGCACGTCGTTCCAGCTCTGGCCCGGGAGCGCATAGATCAGATCGAGCGAGACGCGGGCGCCCGTCTTCTTCGCGATCCGCACCGCGGTCTCGGCCCGCGAGGCGTCGTGGATGCGGCCGAGCGAGGTCAGCTCGGTGTCGTCGAAGCTCTGCACGCCGATCGAGAAGCGGTTCACGCCGGCGGCGGCGAACGCGAACATGCGCGCCTCCGCGACGGTCCCAGGGTTCGCCTCCAGCGTGATCTCGACGTCGGCCGTGAAGCCGAAGCGGGCCTCTGCTGCGCGGATCACCCGGCCGACCTGCTCGGGGGCCCAGCGGCTCGGCGTGCCGCCGCCGAAGAAGAGGCTCCTGAGCGGTCCCGAACCGAGCTCACCTCCGCGACGCGCGAGCTCGTCGAGGATCGCGTCGGCGTAGACTCAATCGTCGTGCTCGACGGCGTGGCTGTTGAAGTCGCAGTACGGACACTTCTTCGCGCAATAGGGGAAGTGAACGTAGAGGCCTCGATCCCGGGAAGAGACGGGCGGCGTGGGTTCGCTCAATTCAAGGCCTCGACCGCATCGAGGTCGAAGCCGGGCTCGTCGCCACGATCATCGACCCCGCGCACGCGGACGAATTGGATCTGTCCCTCGGGGAGCGCGTCGTCCAGCTCGAACTCGGTGGTGGGGCCCGACGCGGGCGTCGTGAGCTCGACGAAAACGTCGCCGTCTCGGCTCACCGCGATGGCGGCCTCGGCGCCGTCGGGACCGACCTCGTAGACGCGGAGATCGGGCCCCGGTCCGTTCGGGATCTCCCGAAAAAACCGAAGGATCACGTACGCTCCCACGCCGAGCGCGACCGTGCGTCCGTCGGGCGGTCCGAGGGCGCGCGCCGGATCGGCGAACGGCTCGTCACCGCGGAGGAAGGGGGTCGCGAGGTATGCCTCCACGACGGACGCGTGACGGTCGCGGATCTCGACCGGGAAACAGCCCGCCAGGAGGCTCACAGCCCCCCAAGCGGCGACGACGAAGGCTCGAAGTCGGATCATTGACATGATCCCGGGTTGGGAAGACCATCCCCCGCACGCGATGGCACGCCGCACGCGCCGAGAGCTCGATATTGCCGACCACCTCTGGGATTGTCTCACGCGAATCGCAGAGGACTGTGGCACGGACCGTCATGCCGTCGTCAACCAGGCCATCTACGAGTTCGCCAGGCGATTCAACTTCTTGACCCCGATGGCGAAGGAGGTCCCGGCCCTGGAGCAGCAGGTGGGGCCCGGACATCGCGCGCAGAATCACGGGGGTGCGGCCAATGCCAATCCGCCTGAGCGACGGGCTCCCCAGCCGAAGCCGCAGCCTGTCGCGCCGGCGCCGGTGCGTGCGGCGCCGGACAAGCCCCGGAAGACGCTCTACGTCGTGAACAGCGCCGGCGACATGCACAAGATCGACAAGGACACGTTCATCATCGGACGGAGCCGAACGTGCGACCTCGTCATCCCGAGCTCGAAGGTTTCCCGGCAGCACAGCGGAATCTGCCGCGAGAACGGCGAGTACTACATCGAGGACCTCGGCTCGGCGAACGGCGTCTGGAAGGACGGCGTGAAGATCCAGAAGGAAAAGATCAAGGACGGCGACGAGTTCATGATCTCCGAAGAGGTCTTGAAGTTCATCTTCCGCTGACGGGACGCCGCCGTCGCCGCGCCCAGAAGAGCGCGCCGAGCACCACACACCAGGAGAGCGACGGGCTCGAGGGCGTCCCGGTGCACGCACACCCGCGGACCACGGCCTTGTCGCACTGGTTCCGGAAGTCGCTCGGGTTGCCCGGGCCCTTGTCGTAGGTGTCCGGCGGGGCGCAGGTCTGCGTCACCTGAGCGGTGGCGTACACGGTGCAGACCCCGAGCACGTTGTCCTCGGTGAGGTCGCGCTTCATCGTTTCGCACATGGGGGCCGACGCGTACATCGTCGACTCGGGATCCGGGTCGTGCTCGAAGCCGATGAAGTGGCCCATCTCGTGAACCAAGGTGTTCCTGAGATCGTAGGGTTGATCGGAGAGCGCCTTGCAGGCCTCCGTGCTCGCCAGGTCCTCGAACGCGAAGCGGGAAGCGTTGATCATGATGTCGGCGTCGAAGATCTCGCCGGTCGCGGTGTTGAACGAGGTGATGGTGATGGCCAGCTCGTTCTGCGTGAAGAGCTCCCGGGCCATGTTCGCGTCCTCGACCGCGATGACGATGTTCTTGTTGTCGTCGCGGCGCGGATCGAAGCCCGGATCCTGGTCCGTGTAGCCGAAGTCGTTGAACGTCAGGTCCGTGCACGTGGGCGCGGACCACACCGCGAAGCTCTGCGCGACGAGCTGCCGGCGGGCCTCGCCGTCGAGGAGGCTGCCGCTGGTGGATAAATAGTATGGGATGCAGCGTTGGTTCCACGCTTGCGAGAGGACCGGCCGCGAGTTGGGCACCGCCGTGCAGAGGTAGGCCTCGGCGCGACGGGCGGACCCGATCGAGACCGCGAGAAGGAGGGCGATGAAGAGGTTCCGCACGCAAATGGAGCTTATCAGCCCCGACGCGCTTCAGTCGATCAACCAGGTCACGCCGCCCCCGCCGACCCAGTAGCCGCCCGCGTAACGCCCGTTGCCCACGACGGCGGCCTGCTCGGGGTTGGTGGGGTTGATCTGCTTGATCTCGCTGGTCGTGATGTCGCGGGGCGGCTGGAACACATAGCTCAGCCCGAGATCGAGTCGGATCTGCCAGATCTGGTACGACGCACCCAGCGCGAAGCCGATCTTGTTGGAGTCGTACTGCGCCACCGTGAACGTCTCATCCCCGAACGCAGAGGGCTCCCAGAAGATCCCGCCCCGGAGGTGGAACGTGTCGATCACGCGCCCGTCGCCGCCCAGGTGGAGCGAGAGCGTGTCCTTCATCCGGCGGTCGATGGTGAGCGGCCCCATCTCGTAGTCGCCAATCCCAGGGACGCCGTGCAGCAGGATCTGACCCTGCGGATCGACGACCAGCCGCTGCTGCACCGACCAGTCCTCCCAGTTCACGGCTGCCTCGATCATGAGGTCGTCGACGATGCGCCAGGAGATCCCGCCGCGGATCATCGTCGGGAAGGGCACCTCGAAGTGCACCTTGTCACCCTCCACCTCGATCGGATCGAAGAACACCGAGTCACCCATGCGGACGCGGAAGTCAGCCTGGCCGGAGACCTTGTACGGTAGCTGGACGCCCACGCCGAACGAGACCGGGCCGGCGTCGAAGGAGGCGCCGAAGTTGCCGGTGAGCGTGAAGTTGTCGGAGAGCTCGATCTCGTTGAGGATGTCGAGCTCGGGGTCCTCCGGATAGCCAAACAGCCCCGTGTACCCGGAGAGCACCGTCTGCTCCTTGAGGTTCGTCATCACGTTCTGGATGGTGGCGCCGAAGCTGAAGCGAGCCAGGTGGATCGCGAAGCCGAGGGCCAGGAAGAGCTGCGTGTTCTCGTCGCTGTCGACCAGGCTGTAGCGCTGTGGGCCGGTGGCGCTGTACTTCTGCTGCGGGGAGTAGGGCGCGAAGGCCCCGCCGCCGATGCTGAGCCAATCGGTGATCTTCCAGATCCCGCCGATCGTGGGGTTGGCCCACGGCGCGGCCACGTTCTCGGCGGTGGCGCCGTCGGGAGAGGTGTAGCGCCCGTCGAGCTGAACTGTGCCCACTTCGACCATGATCGCGCTGCCGTCGAGGCGCGCCGGGTTGTACCAGAGCGCGTTGGCCTGCTCGGCGCTGGCCACGTGCGCGCCCGCCATCGAGAGCGCCCGGACGCCACGGATGGGGAGCGCCACGCCGCCGGCACGGGCGGCCGCCGGGAGGAGGAGCGCCGACAGGATGATCGGACCGACGGCGGCTCTCATTCGTGCGTCTCCTCTCGGTTCTCCAGCTTGCGGTTCTTCACCAGCGAGTAGAACTTCTCCATCCCGTGTTGATCGTCGACCAGGTAGCGCGATACGGCGCTCGAGATGGCGCGGATGTCCTCGGCGTCGGGTGAGCCGTCGTCGAGCGGATTGATCCGGTTGCCCTGGCGGATCGCACCGGTGAGGCCGTAGACGTAGAGCCCGCCGGCCGGCCGGGGATCGATCGCACGGCGCACCACCTCCAGCATGAACTCCTCGGGATCGACATCCAGCGAGCGCTCGGTGAGCGTCGCCGTCTGATAGAGCAGGTCCTGGGCGGGATCGAGCTCGCGCCCGAGGAAGTGGATCATCCCCACGGCCACGCGCCCGTCCTTGGCCGCCTCGAGCGCGTCGCCCAGCGTCACCAGCAGATCGCCGAAGCCGCGCTCCTCGTCGAACAGCTCGTCGCGCAGATCGCCGAAGGCCTCGTCGAAGCGTGGATCCCCGTCGATCGCGTAGAGGAGATCGAAGATCGCAGGCAGCTCCTCGGAGGTGATGGTGTCGTCGATCCCCGAGAAGGCGTCGTCCTGGATCCAACGCGACAGCGCGGCGTCGTTCGTGTGGTGCAGGCGGGCGCGGGCCTCGATGAACGAGAGCAAGTGCACCAGGAGCGGGACGGCGCGGCGGTTCTGGAGCTGTCCACTCTCGGGCCCGGTGCGCGCCACCTTCAGGAGGACGTCGTCGAGCGCGTCGACCACCTCGTCCCACTCGGCCTTGGTGGTGGCGCTGCGCGTGACCACGCGCTTGAGGTCGTGCTTCGCGGAGCGGATCAGGTCGAACGGCGACAGCGGCGTGATGCGCTCACCGTCGATGATCACCTGCCGGGTCCCGGCGCGGTTCTGGAGGTTGCCGTCCTTGGTCAGGAGCTTGCGGGCCACCGACAGCACCACCTGGCTGGTCTGGCGTCCGGAGGAGAGCCGGAGCGGCTCGGTCTCCACCAGGAGCTTCCGTACGCCGTCGAGCATCCGCGTGTTCTCGAACGTGTCGATCAGGAGCGGCTCGTAGCGCGCAATGCCGGAGAGCTTGGAGTAGCGCGGACTGTCCGCGGACTGGCTCTGGTAGTCGCCGCCCTCCTTGCTGGCCCAGTGCACGTGGAGGATCTCGAACAGCTCGATCAAGAGGTCGAGCTGGCCGTGGTCGTAGAAGACCTGGATCAACGGCCGCAGCACGTCTGCGAAGCCGCTGCTGGTGAGCGCGAAGAGCGTGTCGCCGTCGTTGTCCTTGACGTCGATCCCCTCCCGGCCGACCGGGTTGCCGAACGTCTGATCCTGGTTGAGGAAGACGGCCAGCTCCTCGGGCGTGGGGCGCGTGGAGAGACCGGTGAGCGTCGAGACCAGGCTGGGGACCTCGGCCTGGCCGATGATGGAGAGGATGTAGAACTCGACGAGGTCGTCGATCTCGAAGATGAACCCGAGCGGGATCCCGATCAGGTGCGGCTCGTAGCGCGCGCCGCTGGTGTCGTACATCAGGTGGAGCATCCGTTGCTGGATGCTCTGGTTGCCGGGGACGTCGGGCCGGCTGCGATCGACGCTCTCGGTGAACACGGTGCCCGCGGCGACGTCGGCCTCGGTGATGAGGTCCTTCTTGTGGCTGAGCAGGGTCGAGGTGGTCGCTGGCAGGTTGTCGAAGATCGGATCCTTCAGCGTCTCGAGGATGTCCTCGGCCAGCCCGGGCTCGCGCAGCACCTTGCGGACCCAGCCCATGAAGTCGTTGAAGAAGCTGCTCCCGGGCTCGAGGCCGATCGGGTACCGGTCGGCGACGTCGAACTGGGCGTCCATCTCCAGCAGGATCCAGCCGAACGTGGCCTCGTGCTGCTCGATCAGCGTGCGGAGGAGCTCGAGCAGGTCCGGGAGCTCGGCGAGGTCGATCGTCTGCTGGATCGAGTAGATCAGATCGAGCAGTGGATTGTTCGGGCTGTAGGTGCCGTCCGCAGTGCGCTGGCCCAGGATGGTGTCGATGCTGCGGACCGCCTTCATCGGGATGCCGCGATCGATCAGCGTACGCGTGTCGCGGAGCAGTCCGGCCATCAGCGTGCGGTCCAGATCGACGTACTGGTAGATCGGCTGACCCGTGCCGGCCTCGAGCGGTCGGCCCATCTGATCGCGGTTGCCCCCCGCGCCGAACGGCGGGAGCACGATCGGCTGGCCGGCGGTGTCGACGAACTGGCCGGCGCCGTCGATGTCGGGGAGGCCGTCGAGATCCTCGTCGACGAAGGGCGTGGGCATGTTGCCGTTGGGCGCCTCGACGCGGGCCATGCCGCGGACGTCCCGCGCGACGATCACCGGAGCGTCGGTGCTGCCACCGTCGAGGCGCGGATCCTCGGAGAGCATGAGGTCGGTCATCAGCACGATCGTGCGCTGGTCGTCGTCGGAGATCTCGAAGTCTCGCAGATGCTCGGCCGCGATCCGCTGAACGCGGGCGAAGGCGTCGCTCTCGGCGGCATCGGGAGCGCCCTGGGCGTCGAGGCCGTCGTGGGAGAGGGCGAGCTCGAGCGTCGCCTTCACCAGATCGGTATACGCAGGATACCTTGCAATCCGGCGGACGAGCGCCTCCTCGTGCGGGAGGTCGACGTAGCCCGTGCGGTTCATGATCGCGGCCGCCGACTCCAGCGCGTCCGGGTCGAGGGTCAGCCGCTCGAAGACGCCGGAGAGGCGCTCGGTGACGCCGGGGAGCGTGCGGTCGTCGTAGAGCGGGAGCAGCGTGACCAGGAAGTTTTGCGTATGGCTCTGCTCCACCGGCGGAAACACGTGATCGACGGACGCCACGAAGCCGTCGTGGGCGAGCTGGAAGCCTTCGGCGCGGCGTGGGTTCTCGCGCTCGAAGTCCCGCTGGAACAGCCGGAAGATCTCCTCGCCCAGCGTGCCGCGCTCGGGGGGATGACGGGTCGTGTCGAGCGGCGGCTCCTTGCACGCCGCGGTGACGGCGAGGAGCGCGACGATCAGGAGGCGCAGCTGGGGCACAGCCCATTGGAGGGCATCGCGCGCATTCGGGCATCGGACTCGTGTCGCATGAGGTAGGATTGGCGACATGAGCGACGACGCCCTCCCTCACCTGGACGCGCGCGGGCAGGCCCGAATGGTCGACGTGGGTGAAAAGGAGGTCTCGCACCGGATCGCGGTGGCGGAGGCCCTCGTGCGGATGACCCCGGAGACGGTCCGCCGCTTGACCGACGGCGGGGTCGAGAAGGGCGACGCCCTGGCGGTGGCGCGGATCGCCGGGATCGCCGGGAGCAAGCGGGTCGCCGACCTGATCCCCCTGGCGCACCCGATCGCCCTCACGCACGTGAAGATCGAGCTCGAACCCCGGGAAGCAGAGGGCGAGGTCCGGATCGAGGCGCGGGTCGAGACCCACGGGCGCACCGGGGTCGAGATGGAGGCCCTCACCGCCGCCAGCGTGGCCGGGCTGGCGCTGTACGACATGATCAAGAAGGCGGACCGGGGCGCCCGGATCGAGCGCGTCCAGCTGCTCGAGAAGTCGGGCGGTCGGAGTGGACACTGGCGCCGGGACTGAGGGATCAGACTTTATTTCTGGAAGGTGGACCGTTTTCGGCCGTGAGGCCCACCATGTTCAACGGCGGGATGGGTCCTTCGGTCACGCACCTTCGGCTCGTCGGCGATCGGACCCCCGAGCCGCCGCTCGAGCCGATCCGAAGCTTCGACGACTGCTTCCGCCGCTACCATCGGCTCGTCGCGACCATCGGTCTGCGCATGCTGGGCACGCGCGGCGAGGTCGAGGACTTCGTGCAGGACGTCTTCCTCGAGGTTCACAAGTCGTACGGGTCGCTGCGGGATCCGTCCGCCGCCAAGGGGTGGATCCGCGCGATCGCGGTGCGCGTCGCGATCAAGCGGCTCCGTCGGCGCCGGCTGAAGGCGGCCTTCGGTCTGGACGAGCCCTCGGATCTGGGACCGTTTCCGGTGGAGGCGAACCAGGAGCAGGCCGCGATGGTGTCGGAGGTGTATCGCGCGCTCGAGTCCGTGCCGGCGAAGGCGCGCGTCGTCTGGGTGCTGCGCCACGTCGAGGGGGAGAAGCTCGAAGCCATCGCGGAGGTGGCGGGCATGGGACTGACCACAGTCAAGCGTCACCTTGCCGTCGCGACCGCACGGCTCCAGGAGGTGTTTCGATGAGCGACGTCGGACACCAGGTGGCCGAGCTGCTCGAGGTCCGCACCACGCCCGGCGACACCGAGCGTGCGCTGGTGCGGTTCAAGGATTGCCGCCGCCGCCGCCGCCGCCGCCGGATGGTGGTGGCCGCCGCCGCACTGTCGGTGATGGCGGCGGTGATCGCCGCGCGGATGCTCCTCCCGGTCGCGCACCCGGCCCCCGACGTGATCGCGGCGCACGTCGAGCCGGCCGCAGAGCCCGCGATCGCTCCGGTCGAGGAGCCGGAGACGATGCGCGTCGTCTACTTCCCGGACGGCTCGCACGCGTACCTGATCAAGCCGCGCACGCAGCTCACGATGGAGGCGCTCTCCGACGACCTCCTGGAGCTGACGATGGCGTCCGGCGAGGCCCGCTTCGACGTTCAGCCGAACCCGAGGCGGCTGTTCCGCGTGCGGACCGAGGACCTCCGGATCGAGGTCCTCGGCACGTCCTTTACTGTGACCGCGGAGGAGGGCTCGACGCGCGTGCTGGTGCACCGCGGCCGGGTGGCGGTCTACCAGGGGCAGAACCGTCACGAGCTGGCCAGCGGCATGTCGTTCAGCTTCGACGGTGAGCGCGCGATCGTCGAGGGCCAGCCCGAGGAGACGCCGGTCAAGCAGAAGCGCTCGCGGCGGCACCGCGTCCGGCGTTCGGTCGACAAGAGCTGGAAGAAGCTGGCCAAGGAGGGGGACTTGCCGGCCGCGTATCAGGCGATGAGCAGCGGCCGGACGAAGATCGTCGAGGACGCGACCGACGACCTGATGCTCGCCGCCGACGTGGCGAGATTGACGGGCCATCCCAGGGAGGCTGCTCAGTATCTCGATCAGGTGGTGGCGCGTCATCAGAGTCATCCGCGGGCGGTGCTGGCGGCGTTCACGCTGGGCCGGATCCTGCAACACGAGCTCGACGATCCGGGACGGGCCGCCGCTGCCTTCCACAGCGCCTACGCGCTCGCGCCTTCGGGCTCCCTCGGCGAGGACGCGCTGGCGCACGAGATCGAGTGCTGGGCGCAGGCCGGCGTCGCCGATCGGGCGAAGGCGCGCGCCGAGGAGTATCTCCAGCGCTATCCCGACGGACGCAAGCAGAAGCAAGTCAGGAGGATGGGAGGGCTCTGAACCATGTGCCCTCTCGCCAGCCTCGCGCTCTTGGCGGGCGCGTTGTCGACCACGTCGTCGAGTGCCGACACCGTTCATCTTCACCTGGGCGCCTGCGTACCCGAGCGCGATCTGGTCCATGACCTGGTCGGCATCGAGATCGGGTTCGATCGTCTGGTCGAGACCGACGCGCTGTTCGAGGTCTACGTCACCTGCGAGGGTTCGATTCTGAACCTCCACCTGAGCCCGAACCCGTTCGGGATCGAGGCGCGCCGCGTCTCCGCGGACGACCTGCACGAGGGCGGCTCGCGGCTGGTCGCGCTCAACGTGGTGGAGCTGATCCAGGACGGCGCCAAGGCTCCTCGCGAGCGCGCCCCGAGCGAGCGAAGCGCGGAGACGGTTGCGAGGGCTTCGCCGGAGCAGGCCCCGCAGACTCGCACGCGAAGCGCGGAGCGTGCGGAGCGCGCGGAGACGGCCGAGCGGGCCCCGCAGACTCGTCTGGGTGCCTCGCCCACGCTGCGGCTCTTGCCGAAGCCGGGCCGTCTCGCGATCGGCGCGCGCGCCAGCTTCGGGATCGATTCTGGCGCTCGTCGACTCGATCGCCGCCACGCTCCTGGTGGACGGCGGCTTCGAGCAGTCCGACGCCGAGGTGACGCTGGGGACCATCCGGATGCGCGTGTTCTCGGCCGCAGTGTCGGCGGGAACGCGCATCGACCTCGCGCGCGGGTTCGCGCTCTTCGCGCTGCTCGGGCTTCGCGGCGGATGGGGCTGGATCGAGGGCCGGAGCACCGACACGACGCGCGTGCAGATGGGCTCGGGTGACGGACCCTGGCTCGGCCCGCTGGTCGGGCTGCGGATCCGGTATGGCGAGCGCGTCGGGGTCACGCTGGGCGTCGAGGGGGGCTGGACCGTGTATCGCCTCTACGGTGACGCGGGCGAGGCCGAGCCCATCGGCCTCGAGAGCGGCTGGGTGGGCGGCGATTCTGACGATCGACTGGAGCTTCGGGGGCGGATGAGGCGAGCCGGGTACATCGGGGCGCTGCTCCTGCTCGCGCTCGCCGCCGGCTGCGGCAAGAACCTCGGCACGCTGCTCCGCGCGAAGGACGCGCCGCCGGATTCCGCCGCCGCCGACCTGCACGGACGAGGGGACGGTCTCGTGCGGGGTCGGCGCCTGCGCGCGGACGGTGCCTGCCTGCGTGGACGGGGTCGCCAACACCTGTATCGCAGGCGAGCCGGTGAGCGAGGCCTGCAACGATCTCGACGACGACTGCGACGGTGCCGTCGACGAGGGCTGCGACGACGATCATGACGGCTACTGCGACATGGCGTTCACCGTCGTGGGCCGGCCGAAGGTCTGTCCGCTGGGTGGACCGTACGCGCGAGACTGCGACGATACGTCGGCCGCCCGAAACCCAGGTCAGGTCGAGATCTGCGAGGACGACATCGACAACGACTGCAACGGGCTCGTCGACTATCTGGACATCAATCGCTGCGTGCCCGTCACCGCTTCGTTCCAGGACGCCGACGGCCTGGTATCGCTGCTCCATGGCAACACGCAGGTGATCCGCGCGATCCTCACTCCTCCCAGCGCCGAGCTCGAGCGCCGCTGGGCTGTGACCAGCGCGCTGCCCGACACGAGCTGCGCCGTCAGCGACGTCACGATCGCCTCGCCCGAGGAGCAGCCCGACGCCACGCTGCGCACGATCGGGATCGTCGACGATCCGAACAAGCTCGACTGCCGCTACGAGCTGACGCTCTTCATCGGCGAGGTGCCCGCCGATCGGCTCACGCTCTCGATGCGGAACCCGCGCCCCCGGGTGGATCAGGTGGTCGGCGCGACCCTCGACGGCGACGTGCTCGTGCTCAGGGTGGCGGCCGGTACCAATCCCTGGATCACCGCGGTGGTGCCGTCCGACGACGACGTGCCGGTGGTGGTCGAGTGGGTCGGCCAGAACGCGTCGCGGCTGGACTGCGGCAGCCCCTGTGTCGGATCGCAGATGCGGTTCAAGCAGCCGCTCCCGGTGGGCACGTACAACCTGCGGCTGCGGGCCCGGGACGGGTTCGATCGACGCAACCGCGTACGCGATCTCCGGATCGAGGCGGCGGCCTGCGTGTGGGCCAACGCGCTCGGTTCAGGGAACGGTACCGGGCCGGCCCGAACGCAGGCCTTCGGGACGCTCCAGGCGGCGATGACCGCGGCGCTCAGCAACAGCGCGGCCGACGTCTGCATCTCGGGAGGCGGCACCTTCAACCTCACCTCGCCGCTGACGATCCCGGGCGGCCTCGAGCTGAACGCGGCCTTCGACGAGATGGGGATGCCGAGCTCGACGCCGACGTCGCTGGTGTTCGGACCCATGGCCAACCTGGCGTTCGCACCCGGCTCCGCTCCGGCGCTCCGCATGCTCACTCTCCAGGGCGGCGGCGCCGGGCCGCTGGTCGAGGTGCGCGACGCCTCGCCCACGTTCTTCGGCGTGGAGATCGTGCTGTCCGGAGCTCGGGGCGCGCGCGGGATCCACTTCGAGACCACCGGCGTGGATCCGGCGCAGGTGCGCGTCGTCTCGAGCAGGCTGCGCGCCGTCGATCCGCTGACGGACGCCACCGGGATCGAGGTCGAGGGCGGGACGGGGATCGCCGAGCTGATCTGGAATGGTGCCAGCACCGTCGATGTGCTCAACTGCGCCGGCACTTGTCGGGGCGTGGCGCTACACGGCCGCGCGAAGGCGACGCTGGTCGGCGAGCGCATCGACGTCGAGGCTGTCGGCGCCGGTAGTCTCGCCACCGCGATCGAGGTGATCGGTAACCTCCGATCGGCCCGCCTCCGCTGACGTCCGCACGATCAAGCAGATCATCGCGCGCACGCGGGCGCAGCGCCCCGCCGATCAGACCGTCGCGATCCGACTCTCCAACACCGAGGGTGTGCACATCACCGGCAACGAGATCATCGGGCCCACCTACTACAACAATGGACTGCGATTCTCGGCCGGGATCGCCGACGGCGAGGTCCGCCGGGACGGCACCTTCGACGCCGGCGGCTCGGCGAACCTCACGATCTCGGGCAACCGTCAGATCGTGGCGGGTCGCTCGAACAACGCCTGGAACAACGCCACCTGCGCCGATCCGCGTCTCGCCCGGGAGGGGAGCGACGTGGCCGCGGGGATCCTGCTGGTCGGCACCTCGAGCGCCACGCTCTTCAACAACGGCAGCAACGCCTCGCGCGACTACGCGATCTTCGGCGGCGCCTCCAGTGCCGAGTGGGATCCTGCGTCCCGCGTGCTCCCCCCATCCGTCCCCGGGATCTGGACCGTCGAGACCACCGACGTCCGGATCGACCACAACGAGATCCGCGCCGGTGTGCTGGCGACGATGGCGGGCTGTGTCCCCGCCCAGCTGCCCTACGCGGTCGCGGTGCGGGACGGCCTGGGCCCGAACGTGCCGTCCGCGCATGCGTCGGTGAACCTGCGGCTCACCGCCAACGGGATCGTGACGGGACGCCGCGCCAGCTTCGATCCGGTGCCCGGCCTCGATCGGGGCGGCGCTCGTCTCGTCGAGCTCTTCGGTGCGCCGGGTGCCTCCACGTACCTGGCGAACAACTACCTCGCGGCCACGCGCGGCACCGATCTGATCGGCCTGTACGCGAACGGTGTCGCCGACGTGGCGCTGTGGAACAACGTGGTGGAGCTCGAGACCATCACCTCCTCGGGGGCGGCGGTCGTGAAGCGCGGGATCGTGCTCGACGCCGCGGGGCGCGAGAGCGTCAACGTCGTGAACAACATCGTGGTGGTCTGGAGGACCGCCGGGGACGATCCCGAGGCGGTCGCGCTGGAGGAGCGCTCGGCCAGCCGCGAGCCGCTCCGGAGCCTGCGGCACAACCTGATGTTCGTGGAGGCCGCGGAGCGGGACGGGACCGGCGGCTACGTTCGCATCTCCGGCGGGCCCACCTACACCAAGGAGAACCTGGACACCCTGCTCGCGGGTCTGGACGCCGAGGGCAACCTGCTCCTTCCACCTTTGTTCCAGTCACGCCGGCTCGAGCACTGGCGCTCCCTGACCCAGCTCTCGGCCCGCTCGCCTGCCCGCGATTCGGGGCAGGCCGAGGGCGCCCCGGCGGAGGATCGGTTCGGACATCCCCGGCCTCTGGGCCCCGGCGTCGACATCGGTCACCACGAATACACACCGTGAACGGGCCGTTTTTCGTGAGGCGCGCCACTGGTCGGGTTGGGAGCCGGTGGAATGACGCGACGAAGCCTGGGTTTCAACCTGACCCTCCTCCTGCTCTCCGCGTGCGGCGGTGGCGAGGTCGGCGGCGTCACGATGGACCCGCCGCCTCCGCCCCCGACCATGCCGCCGCCGGACATGCCCGATCCCGACCCGCCCGAGGTTCCGCTCGACGTCGACACGCTCGCCACCACCGCGACCTGCGCCGCCCTGCGCCCAGGTGAACGCCCGCTCGCCGTCAGCCCGGAAGGTCACCTCTGGCTCGCGACCTCCACCGGCGCCGTCACGCGGCTCCGCGTGCTCGACGGATGGGACGCCGCCGTCGAGCGCAACACCTCGATCGCGGTCTCCCAGATCGAAGACGCGCGCGTCTGGACGGCGACCACCGCCTCGTTCGTGGCGGACGGAGCGCTGTATCAGCTCCGCGACGGCGAGCGCATCTCGGTCTCCTCACCGATCGCGGTGGGACCCGGAACCAAGATCTGCGGCGATCTCTCGACGCGCGCCTTCGTGGTCTCGGACAAGCGGTTGATCGAACGGATCGCGGACGAGTGGATCGAGTGGAGCGGCCTCGACGACGTGCTGACCTCGAGCGCCGCCCTGGTGGCCCGCGATGGAGCTTGCTGGGGCGAGAACGATCTCGCGTGGATCAGCTCGGGTCGCCGGGAGATCTGGGAGCTCGGCCCGGCGTCGATCACGCGCGCCGACGACATGGCCGGCGCCGGTGAGGCCGCGCTGCTCGGCGATCGCCTGCTGGTGTTGAGGGACGGACACCTGGTCTCCGGCCCCGATGCGGTGAAGGAGTGGTCCTTCGCGGCCGGTGATGCCCGCGTCCTGGCGGCCGCCGGATCGTACGCCTGGATCCTCGCCGGCGACGTGCTCCTCCGCTTCGACGGCGTGCACTTCACGCAGCTCGATCCGATCGCCGGGGCCGCGATCGGCGCCCTGTACCCTCACGCCTCCGGCGGGATCTGGGTGCAGGCGGAGGACCGCGTCTGCCACCTCTCGCCCGACGCCATGGTGCGCGTCGCCGGTCTCACGAACGGCGAGCAGCGGACCGATTCGGCGTTCACGATCCGCGCGAAGAGCAGCGGTGCGGCCGGCCAGGTGACGGCCGCGATCGACGGCGTGGAGATCGCGCCCTCTTCGGTCGATGACGGCTGGGTGGTGTTCGAGGGCGAGCTCGCGCTCGGCTGGCGGACGCTCCTCCTGACCGCCTCCGACACGCAGCGCGAGCTCCAGGTGAAGGGCCTGCCCGAGGTGGAGCGCAGCTACGCGATCGACATCCAGCCGATCTACACAGCGAACTGCACCGGCGGCGCTTGCCACAGCCCCGGGAGCACCTCGGGCGCGCCCGACCTCAGCACGTATGAGGCGTGGATTGGCCGCGCCGAGAAGATCCGCCAGCGCATCGTCGAGCGCCAGGACATGCCGCCGTTTGCGTCGCGCAGCCCCGACTGGGGCGACCAACAGATCACGATCATCAACGAGTGGCTCAGTGGAGGGTTGAGACCATGACGAGACGAATGCTCCGGTCCGCGAAGCTCTGGCTGCTGGCGCCGCTCTGCGCCGCCGGGTGCCTCGCTGCGCCGTCCACATCGACGCCGCCCCCCACGGAGGATCCGCCGGTCGTCGATCCGCCGCCGGTGGTCGACAAGCCCCCGGTCGATCCGCCGCCGACGCTGCCGGTGGGTACCACGCCGATCGGTCGGCCCGAGGAGTGCGAGGTCGACCAGCTCGACAAGCCCGAGGTCTACGGGACCAAGATCAAGAGCACGCTGACCGGCCTGGCGCTCACTTCCGACGAGCTGGCGACCTTGCGCGACGATCCGGACGCGCTGGCCGGAATGATCGACGGCTGGCTCGCCACTCCGCAGGCCGACGACGTGTTCCGGCACTTCTTCATGACCGCGTTCCAGCAGGATCAGGTCACCGGCGACGCGCTGATGGAGATGCTCGACACCAACAACGTCAACTACGGCCGCTGGTCGGACACGCAGGAGAACATGCTGCCCCTCCTGATCGACAACATGCAGCAGAGCTTCGCCCGGACCGCGCTGCGCCTGGTGAAGGAGGGCCGTCCGTTCAACGAGGTGCTCACCACCGACACCTTCGAGATGACCACGGCGCTCAAGGTGTTCTACGCCTTCGTCGATCAGCGCCACCTCGACGAGCAGGGTGCGCTCTTCGAGCGTCCCATCGGCGCTTTCACGAGCTACGTGGCGCTCCGCAACCTGGCGGACGAGCCGCCGGTCGAGGAGGTGCTCGATCCGAACAGCCCCAACGCGATGCACTTCTTCGTCCCCGAGTTCGACTCGCTGTGCACGGCGGCGGACGTGAACGAGCTCCCGTTCCAGGCGAACGGGTTCATCACCGACAAGTCCCACTTCATCTTCTCGCTGATGTTCGGCCGCGCTCAGGTGGTGATCAATCGCGGCGGCGCCGCCGGCTGCCGCGCGGCTTCACGCCCACGCCAACCGATGCTGGCCCAGAGCGACTTCTCCGACTGGACCACCGTCCACGTGCGCAAGCCGAACGCCGGCGAGCAACCGACGCGCTTCTTCCGCCTGGTCGCGATCCGCGGCGCGCAGGAGTTGGTGCTCGAGGCCGATCGCGTGGGCTTCTTCACCACGATGGGATTCTTCAACACCTGGCCGACGAACGAGGACAACGCGGCGCGCGTCACCGTCAACCAGACCCTCATCACCGCCCTGGGCGCCAGCTTCGACGGGACGACCGTCACCGACTTCTCGCCGCCGAACCTCGACGAGGAGCACTCGGCGCCGGGCAGCGCCTGTTACGGCTGCCACCAGACGCTCGATCCGATGCGTGAGTTCGTGCGCCAGTCCTTCAGCCCGACGTACGGACGACAGCACGATCCCGCACGCATCGACGCTGAGGCGCAGTTCGTGTTCCGCGGGGTCCAGTCGGGCGGCCAGGGTGTCCTCGCGCTCGCGAACATCCTCGCCGACCACCCCGACTTCCCGGCTGCCTGGGCGGAGAAGCTCTGCTTCTTCGCCAACTCGCAGGCCTGCCCGAAGGGCTCACCCGAGCTGGCCAGGGTGGTGGACGCGTTCAAGGCGAGCAACCTCGACTTCAAGGTGCTGGTGCGAACGCTCTTCTCGTCGCCGCTCGTGACGAACGCTGCTTGCATCGACGGCGGCACCGGCGGCTCGCGTTCCATCGCACGACACGATCAGTTCTGCGCCAAGCTGAGCGGCCGCCTGGGCGTCCAGGACGTCTGCGCGCTCGACACGCCGAACCGCCAGCGCACCGCGCTCCAACGCCTCACCTCGACCGGTATGGCCTCCGTCCCCGCGGATACGTTCAGCCGCGGCGAGCCCGACCCGATCACGATCTCGGAGACGGGCTTGTTCGTCCGCGCCAGCCGGGAGGTGGTCTGCACCGGGATCGGCGAGCGCGCCTATGACGCCGCCTTCGGTGGGATGTCGAGGAACGAGGCGATCGAGAAGATGGTCGTGGAGCTGATGGGGCTGCTCCCGTCGGACTCCCGGCACGACGAGGCGGTCGCCATCCTTCGTGATCATGTCACCGACGGCGTCGCTCAGGGTGCGACCCAGCGCGACGCCCTGCGCTCGGCCCTGGTGGTCGCTTGCATGTCGCCGGGCATGGCCGGCGTAGGCTTCTGAGAGGAGTAAGAGCGATGAAACTCAATCGTCGAGACCTACTGAAGTCGAGCTTCGGCACGATGTTGCTCAAGTCGCTGGCGACGGGCATCCCCGCCAGCGTGCTCCTGAAGCCGCGGGTGGGCCGCGCCAGCGCGGACCTGCTGGCCGACGGCCCCGGCAGGATGTTGATCCTGACGACCTCGCAGTCGGGCGACCCGCTGAACGCGAACGTGCCCGGTACCTACGGGGCGGGGGCGCCGGGAGCGGCACACTCCGCGGATCTGTCGATGGCGCCGACCTCCCTGACCTTGGGCGGCCGGACCTTCACCGCCGCCAAGCCGTGGGCGGATCTCCCGCAGAGCACGCTCGATCGCACCGTCTTCTTCCACCACGCGACCTACACGCCGGTGCATCAGGATCAGTCCAACGTCATGCGTCTGATGGGCGCGACGTACGAGTCGGAGATGCTCGTGTCGATCTTCGCCCGGGAGCTGGCGCCTCGGCAGGGCTCTGTCCAGGCCACGCCGTTGAGCCTGGGTGCGCGCAACGGCTCGGAGCTCTTGACCGCCGGCGGTCAGGTGCTGGCCAACGTGGGGCCGCAGTCGATCCGCGCGGCGCTCGGCGGACCGCAGGGGCCGCTCGCCGGGCTCCACGGTCTCCGCGATCGCGAGATCGATCGACTGTACAAGCTGTACCGCGATCAGGGGACGCGCCACGACCTGCGCCTGCTCGACTCGTGGGCACGGTCGCGCGACGAGGTCCGTTCGGTCAGCGCAGAGCTGCTGCAGCGGCTCGACGCCATCGACGGCGACGACGAGATCAACCAGGTTCGCGCTGCGCCGATCCTGGCGGCCATGAACATCACCCCGGTGATCACGATCCGCCTCGGCTTCGGCGGCGACAACCACAACGACAACGGGTTGACCACCGAGGCCGCCCAGACGGTCAGCGGCGTCGCGGCCCTCGGCCAGCTGGTGTCGGAGATCGACGGGCTGCGCGCCGAGGGCGTGCTCCGGCACGAGGTCATCGTCGGCACGATGAACGTCTTCGGCCGCACTCTGAAGAAGAAGGGGATGAACGGGCGCGACCACAACCGCGGACATCACGTCTCGGTGCTGATCGGCAGCTCGCTGTCGCCGGGCGTGATCGGCGGGATCGAGCCGAACGGGAACGACTTCGTGGCCCGCTCGATCAACTCGACCACCGGCTCGGCCGGCGGCGACATCCCGTTCGAGGAGACGCTCGGCTCGATGGCCAAGACCCTCGGCCTGGCCCTCGGCATCTCCCGGGAGCGCATGGATGCGGCCGTGAAGCTGGGCCGTCCGGTCGAGGCGGCGCTGGCCTGATCCGCCTGTGATCTGGATACGCAGTCAATATCCTGCTCCTCTCGCATCCAGGTGCGCTCCGGTGGGCTCGTGGCGAAGAACGTGGGACCCACCTTCCGGCGCGTCGATGTCGGGCCTTTGACCCTCTCAATCGAGGGGCGCGGCCATCTGCGCCTTGATGAACGCCAGCGCGCTCGCGAAGTTCTCTCCCAGCGACGGATCCTCGATCAACAGGCTCTGGATCCAGCCCTCGAGCTTGAGGCTCGAGGCCGTGTCGGCGTCGGCTGAGCGCAGCACCATCGACTTGGCGAGACCGACGGCCTTGGGAGGGAGGGCCGCGAGCTCGCGGGCCAGCCGCTCGGCGGCGGCGAGCGGATCCTCGGCGACCTCGTAGACCAGCCCGATGCGCTCGGCGCGAGCGGCGGTGATGAGGCGTCCGGTCATGATGAGCTCGCGGGCGCGCGCCGGCCCGACCGCCCGCACCAGGCGCGTGGTGCCCCCGCCGTCCGGGATGATACCGAACGCGACCTCGGGCAGGCCGAGGACGCAATCGCTGGAGACCACGCGGAAGTCGCAGGCCAGGGCCAGCTCGAGGGCGAGGCCCACGCAATACTTGGAGGCGGCCACGATGACCGGGCGCTCGAGGCGCTCGATCGCGTCGAAGACCGCGTGAAGGCCCGCGTGGAGGTGGCGGAAGGAGATCTCGCGGCTCTGCTGGAACAGCTCCATCAGGAGCGTGTGGTCGATCCCGGAGGAGAAGACGTCGCCGCCCCCCCTGAGGATCACCGCGCGGACCGAGGGCGTCTCGGCTACCTCGTTGAACGCTCGGGCTAGGCCCTCGAGCACCAATCGATCGATCGCGTTGCGCTTCTCGGGCCGGTTCAGGACGATCGTGGCGACCTCCGAGGAGACGTCGCACCAAACGGTCTCAGCCATCCGCGCGAGTGTGGCGAGGTCGTGCCGTTCCGTCGAGCGATTCGTATGCCTCGTCACAGGATCATCGATTGCAGACGGAGGAGCTGGGTCGGCCTACCTGTGGGTGGCCGGCGTAGGTCAGACCTTGAAGTGACGATCCGTGTGGGGTGACCTAAGGATCGCGGATCGAGGAGGTAGTGGTGGAAAGGCGGCACGAATGGGTGATCGTGGCGAGCGTTCGGGGAGAACGCGCGCGGCCGTACTTCGGCGAGGGTGACGCCGGACAAGGCGAGTCTTCGCTGGTGCAGGCGATGCGGCGTGCAAGTCAGATTGCACCATCGTCGCACATTACACCGGTGGTACTCGACGAGCATCGCCCGTGGTGGGCGCCGCTGCTCCGGGACCTCCCCAAGCAGAACCTCGTGATCGAGCCGTTCGATCGGGGCACCGCTTGCGGCATTCTCCTCGCCGTCGTGCGCCTCTTGCGCCGCGATCCGAAGGCGTGTGTCGCGATCCTCTCCGCGGACGCCGATGCCTCCGACCTCGAGGTCGCGCACGCGTATCGAAGCGCGCTGGATCTGGCGAATCGACATGACGCCTGCGCTGCCGCCACGCGCGACGGGAGCATCGCGCGCGTGGAGTGGCTCCCGGCGGGCGAGGTCGAGCTCATCGTCGGATCCGTGCAGCACCTGATCGCGCTGTTCCAGGAGACGCAACCCAAGTTGCTCCAGACGTACCTCCGAGATCTCCACGGACCGGCGCTGTTCTCCGACGATGCGCTCGATACGCTCTATCCCTTCCTCCCGGAGGTCGCGCTGACGACCGGCGTGTTGGAGAAGGTCCGCCCGCGAACGCCAGCCCTCGCTCCTATGGCCGAAGCGCGGCGCGCGGTCATATGATGGGCCGCTGCTCGGACTGACGAGACACCTTTTCACGGCGCTGTTGCTCTCCTCGTGTGGCGGGCAGGCCGTCGTGTCTCCGCCGGATCATTCGGGAAAGAAGAGCGCGTTGGTCGTCATCGAGGGCCGCGCCTCCGTCCGCGCGATTGCCCTCGACGCCGGCGACATGGATCGCTTCGTCGGCCCGGCATTCGACGCCGAGAACCACGCGCGGATCACGATGTTCCTGTACGACGTCCCGCTCGAGGCGCTCGACTTTCCGCCGGGCGAGCTCCGCACCGCCGATGTCACGGCCCCGGTGGCGCGCCCGCTCCCAGCCACGACCGCGGTCTACCAGTCCGAGGTCGAGCCGGGCGGCTTCGAGTGGACGGCCCTGGGCGCGACTCCCGGCCGACTCGAGTCCTTGCGTCTCGCGGCCACGCCCTTGGGCGACTGCCTCTCCGGCGGCGGATGCTACGCGACGCTGGAGCGGGCGGCGGAGCTCTGGTGCACCACGCCGTGCCCGGCTTCCCCGGCAATCGAACCGAATGGAACGCCGTCGCCCCCGGTGCCGCCGGTCTTGACCTGGTCGGCCCCGCCGCGCGTCGCGTGCGCTGCCGACGAGGTCCAGTGGGCCGACGCGGAGCGCTGCGCGCCAATCGCGCCCTGTCCATCAGGTGTCTTCGCGGGCGGGCTGCCGCCCGGGACGATCCACTGTGCCCTGGATCGCGGATCTGATCCCAGTCCAGGAGATCCTCCAGCGTCTTCCGGAACGGCGTGTTGTCCGACGCGTAGGTCCAGCTCGGCATGTTCCACCAGTCCAGCCGCGGCGTGTACATGTGGGGGACCCCGAACATCGACCAGGATTGCCTGATCACGGACGGGAGGAACGGAATCGGCAGGGAGAGTGTGGGGTAGTGCTTCCGGCCCGGCTTCCCCGATCTTGACTGAGCAGGGGCGTAGGGTCGGGAGCCTGGGTCCCGGCCTGGCCTGCGAATCGGCTGACGCCCTCTCGGGCTGTCCTGCGAATCAATCTGCCGGCCGGGGCCCAGGTTTTTTCTGGCACCCACCAGCGGTGCCGGCCTGATCTGCCCGGCCTGGGCAAGAGGCCGGGGTTTCACAGATCCGGCGGCCAGCGGGTGCGTGCCATCCCTCAACCTCAGAAAGGGATGGCCTTGACCATCGTAGAGACACGCGCAATCACCGGCGGAGTGGACACCCACGCGGACGTGCATGTCGCGGCTGCGCTCGACCCCATCGGAGGGCTGCTGGGGGTCAGGGAGTTCCCGGCCACCGCGGCCGGCTACGGCCGCCTGCTGAGCTGGCTGGGCGGGTTCGGGACCGTGTGCCTGGTCGGGATCGAAGGCACCGGCAGCTACGGCGCCGGCCTGGCCCGCCACATCACCACGGCAGGCGTCCGGGTCGTGGAGGTCGACCGCTCCGACCGGCAGGACCGCCGCCGCCAGGGCAAGTCCGACTCCCTCGACGCTGTCAGCGCTGCCCGCGCCGCCCAGTCAGGCCGGGCCCGCGGCGCGTCCCGGGGCCGGGACGGCGCGGTCGAGGCGATCCGCGCGCTGATGGTCGCCAAGCGCAGCGCCGCGGGCGAACGCACCCAGACCATCAACCAGGCCAGGGCCCTGGTCCTGACCGGCCCCGATGATCTGCGGGCCCGCTTCACCGGGCACACCGCGGCGGCCCTGGTCGCGCAGCTGGCCTCGCTGCGCCCCCGGCCCGGCAGCACCGTCGGCTACGCCACCCGCATCGCGCTGCGCGAGCTAGGCAGGCGCGCGGAGTTCCTCGACGGCCAGCTCGAGCGCCTCGACGAGCTCATCAGCCCCCTCGTCGCCGCCCGCGCCCCGGGCTTCTCGCCCTCTACGGGATCGGCCCCCACACCGCGGCGCTGCTGCTCATCGCAGCCGGGGACCACCCAGAACGACTGCGCAGCGAGGCCGCCTGGGCGCACCTGTGCGGCGCCGCCCCCATCCCGGCGTCCTCCGGCAAGACCGTCCGCCGCCGGCTCAACCCGGGCGGCGACCGCCAGGCCAACCATGCCCTGTGGCGGATCGTGTTCACCCGCCTGGGCTCTGACCCGGCTACCCGCGCCTACGCCGAACGCCGCACAGCCGAAGGGAAATCCAAGAAGGAAATCATCCGCTGCCTGAAGCGCTACATCGCCCGCGAGGTCTATCCCCACCTCCGCGCCGGCTAGCACGCACTCCCGGGGGCGGCCTGGCCCGCTAATCGGCTGCCGCACTTGCTGGCCTGCGAACGATCCGCCGGCCGTCCCCGGGGCATTACGACCTGCTGAGCGTGACCTAATAAGAGCTTTCCCTCCATACCCGGAGTGGACCATCCCTGTCTTGTCCGCACCCAGCACTGCAGCAAATCACCGCGCCCCACGACCGAAAAACCGAAACCGAAAGAAGCCTTGACAAACATAGGAGCATCGGCTTGACCGCGAGCATTCCCCAGAGTTCACGGAGGACCTCCGGCGGGTAG
>CAWDML010000016.1:0-41273 GCA_963803435.1 uncultured delta proteobacterium
TGATGAGCCGACGATGAACGCCTCCAGCTTGTCGCGGGCCACGGTGTCGCGCATCTGCTGCGGGGGGTGCTTCATCAGGTATGCGCTCGCCTCGAGGAGGGGGCCACCGATGCCGCGCTCCTTGGCGAGCTTGGCGAGGCGGATCGCGTCGATTCCCACGCCCGCGCGAGTTGGGCGAGTCCTCCACCGACAACCGCAGTTCAAAGTTCCATGGGCACGTCGCCGAACAGCTTTCCCCCTCCATACGCAGGAAACAGACCTTGTTGTCTTTTTGCCACGCACATAGTCGCAGGGCCCGACGTGGATGTCTCTTTGGCCGCGAGGCGGGCTCGCGCTGGCGACTGCACTGCCTCGGTTTTGGATCTGCTTTTTGTCTCGAGGCGTTCTAGCGGTCCAGCATGTTTAGGAAGTCGGTGTTGCCGCCGGTATTGAGTTGGTAGGTGCTCTCATTTTTATACCCCTATTTAGTGGAACAGATCAGTGAGGGTCCGATGCACGATGGTGGCTCCCACCTGCGCTCTTGATGTTGTCGCCGATGATGGGGAGGTTTTTCTTTTTGAAATGTTCCGCCCAGACGGGATCGCTGGCGATAAACACGGGAATGTTGTTGACCATGCCGACGCCGGCGTCGAGGCACGCTTGGGCGTAGCCAAGTGGCGAATCGCCATCTCGGAGCCCACCGGCAGGTAGCAGACGAGGACTTCTGCGCCCGTGTCCTTGAGGACCTTCGCGACATCCACCGGCTTTTGACTCGGCCACCCGGAAGGCCTGAGCGTCGGGATAGTTGGCCATGTGGGCCGGGACGCCGTCGTGGACCGGACCCATCGGGACGGTGACGCCGCTCCGCGGGAGCTCCTGCTGGAAGATCCTGGTGTTGTTCGGGTCTGCGAACATCGCCTCTTCCGGGCTTACCGACCTTGCGCGGTCGACGTCGAACGCCGCCACCACCTTCACATTCTCCAGCCGATAGCCGCCGATCTCGGGATGCATCAGGCCCGCCGATGTCGCCGAACAATCCTTGTAATACTCGAGGCCTTCAACCAAGGAGCTCGCGCAGTTCCCTACACCCGCGATCGCGAGCTTCAGCGTCTTCATCTGACTCCTTTCCCGGGGCAGAGGGGCTCTACCACCGAATCGAGCGGCGGTTCGCCCTTTCCACGGCGTGACGGCACACAAATTCGCTCGCGTCAGGATTTGTAAAGTGGGATCTATTGGTCGGGCTTCGTCGCGATCGCCAGGTTCTTCAGACCTGCGTTGCGGGCGGATTCCATCACCTCGACGACGCGCCGGTGATCGCTCGGCGTCCGCCTGGACCAGGACCCCTTCGAGGCGTTCTTCCCTTCGCCTCTTCGGTGACACGGTCTGCTGGAGCTCGGTCGGAGAGACCTGCTCGCCCCGGGCCAGAACCGTCCCGTCGGCGAGGATCGCCATGACCAGATCGTCGCTGGCCGACGCCACCTCGTCGCTCTCGGATCCGGTCGGCAGGTTGACCTTGAAGCCGGCGCCCTGGCCCTGACCGGCCTCGAGGATCGCGGTGCTGGTCGCCATGAGGATCACCAGGAGCACCAGCATGATGTCGACGAGCGGGACGATGTTGATGTCGGTGAAGGATCCCTGCTCGGAGATCTCACCTCGTCGAGGCTCTGCTCCTTGGGACCTGCGCCACCCATCGATCGACCTCGCTGCCGGCGACCTGAGGCGTCGCGAGCTGGATCTCGGACGAGTCGGTCATCGCCGCGGGACGCTGGGGCGGAGGCGGCCGCTCGCCGACGCGCAGGCCTCGAGCCGCTCGAGGAACTCGTCGACCACCAGCTTCACCTCGATCGCCGAACGGTTCCGCGTGACTGGAAGTAGTTGAAGAACGCCACCGCCAGGACCGCGACGCCGATACCGCCGGCCGTTGCGACGAGCGCCTGCGAAACGCCCTCTGCGACCACCGAGAAGCCACCGGCGCCGCTGACGGCGATCGAGCGAAACGCGCGGATGATGCCGACCACCGTGCCGAACAGACCGACGAACGGCGCGAGCGCGCCCATCGTGCCGAGCGCCCACAAACGCTTCTTCATCCACAGGCTGAAGCGCTGTCGCTCGCGCTCGGCCGCACGATGGATCGACTCGCCCGGACGGTTCACCTTGTTGAGCGCAGCGATCAGGATGTCGGCGACGGGGAGCTGCTCCGCTCACAGACCGTGCGCGCCGCCTGAAGATCTCCGTGATAGAGCGCCTTGCCGGCCTCGGTCCCCAGGTCGCGCGCGTTCTCGATCAAGCGCCAGAACGTCCACAGCTGCTCGAGCGCCAGCGCGAACACGAGGATGGATCCCGCGAGGATCAAAACCATCGCCAGCGGGCTGATCGCCGCGAAGGCCTGGGTGGCAACGGACGGATCGGGCGGCGTCACTTGAAGAGGCGTCATCGGCTCTATATGTACGGTCTTTGGGCTCGATTGGACTGTCAAGCGCGCGGGCGGCACTCCGCTTCCAAATTCGAGTGGTTACCAACATCCCCAGAGCTACAACCGCCATCTCGAGCGGAATCCTCCAGCCACCGACCTCGACCGCAGAGAGCACGTAGAACCCGACGCCGAGGATCACACCACCGGCGAGCAGACCGCCGAAGTATGCCCCGCGTGCGACCGTGGCAGAGCTGGGGCCGGACATCGCTCAATCGCCTTCGAACGCGTCCCGGATCCGATCGAAGATGCCGGGCTTCTTGGTTCTTCGCTTGGTCTCGCGGCGCTCGGGTCCGTCCGCAGAGACTTCGGACTCGGTCGGGAGGACCTCGGCGAGGGTGTCGAGGACCTTCTTCTGTTTCTCGTTGAGGCGCTTCGGCACGGCGATGGTGAGGTGGACCAGCAGATCGCCGACGCCGCGCCCGCCCAGCCGGGGCAAGCCTGCGCCCTCAATCCGGATGACGTCGCCCGGCTGCATCCCGGCGGGGATTGTCACGGCGACCTCGCCCTCCACCAGGCGGGGCACCTTCGCCTTGCCGCCGATGCAAGCGGTGGGGAAGCCGACGGACAGCTCGCAGTGCAGATTGGCCGCGTCGCGGACGAACATGTGGTGCTCTTTGACCGAGATGAAGACGTAGAGATCGCCGGGCGGACCGCCGAAGCGACCGGCGTCGCCCTCGCCCTGGAGCCGGAGCCGAACGCCGGTGTCGACGCCGGGCGGAACCTTGACCTCGAGCTTCTTGGTCTCCTCGATCGCGCCCTGCCCTTCGCAGTCGGGGCAGACCTCGCGGGGCGCACGACCTCTCCCGCCGCAGGCTCGACAGGTGGTCGCGATCATGAAACCGCCGCGGCCCTGCACGACCTGACCGCGGCCGCCGCAGGCGGCGCACGTGACCATCTCGGCGTCCTTCGCGCCGGTGCCCATGCAGTTCCTGCAAGGTGCGTTGCGGGCGATCTCGATCTGGCGGGTCGCGCCCTTGAGCGCCTCCTCCAGGGAGATGCTCATATCGAAGCGCAGATCGGCGCCGACCGTGGGGCGAGGGCCGCGGCTGGCGCCACCGAAGGCGAAGCCGCCGCCGCCGAAGAACTCGGAGAAGATGTCGCCGAAGTGGGAGAAGATGTCGCCGAGGTCGCCGGTGAAGTTCGGATTGAACCCGCCGGTCCGGAGGCCATCGAAGCCTGCGCGATCGTAGATTGCCCGCTTCTGGTCGTCGGAGAGGACCTCGTAGGCCTCGGCCGCCTCCTTGAAGCTCTCCTCGGCAGCGTGGTCGCCGGGGTTCCGATCCGGGTGGTACTTGAGAGCCAGCTTGCGGTACGAGGACTTGATGGTGCGCTGGTCGGCGTCCCGAGGAACGCCCAGCACCTCGTAGTAGTCCCTCTTTTGGCTCATCGAACCTCGTTGTTAGGCACCGCACCGTCCCGAGTCAAACGTTCGTTGGGAGGACGAAACGAATTTGCGCTAGCAACTTCCCTGGGTTAGAGGACGGCGATGCTGGGTCGACGACGCGCGGATACCGCGATCGGATGCGCGCTCTTCTTGTTGGCTGGCTGCTCCACGCAGAAAGTCGCGCCGCCTCCGCCACCGCCGCCCCCTCGCGCAGAGATCGTGCTCTCCGGTGGCACGATCGTCAGCGACGCGCACCCCGGCGCCACCGCGGTCGCGGTCGACGCGGGGCGAATCGTAGAGATCGGATCGGACGACGAGGTGAAGTCGTGGATCGGGGAGCAGACCCGGGTGGTCTCACTCGCAGGGCGCACGGTCGTGCCCGGCTTGGTGGACGCGCACGTCCATCTCGCCGGCGTCGGCGCCAAGCGGTTCGCGGTGGATCTGATCGGAACCAAGACGCTCGACGCGGTGAAGCAGAAGGTCGCAGAGGCGGTCGCGAGCGCAGCGCCCGGTGAATGGATCCGCGGCCGCGGCTGGGATCAGAACGACTGGGAGGGCTTCGATCTGAAGCGCCAGAAGTTTCCCACGGCGGCGGATCTCGACGGTATCGCGCCGAACAACCCGGTCGTGCTGACGCGCATCGACGGCCACGCGATCTGGGTGAACACGCGTGCGATGAAGATCGCAGAGGTCGATGGCCGGACCCGCGTGCCCGGCGGAGAGATCGTGAAGGTCCGCGGACGTCCCAGCGGCATCTTCGTCGACAACGCGATGGCGCTGATCGGGCGCCACGTCCCGACCCTGACCGGAGCGCAGCTCGAGCAGGCGCTGCTCTTGGCCCAGGACGAGTGCATCCGGGCCGGCCTGACCCAGGTGCAGGACATGGGCATGCCGCTCGAGACCATCGCGGCGATGAAGAAGCTCGACGCCGACGGCCGCCTCAAGCTCCGCGTCTACGTGATGCACGACTGGACCGAGCCGGACTCGGATCTCACCCTCGAGGAGGCGCCGATTATCCCGCCTCCCGGCTCGCCCTCCCGGCTCACGATCCGAGGCGTCAAGCTCATGGTCGACGGCGCCCTCGGCTCCCGCGGCGCCGCCCTGCTGGCCCCCTACTCCGACGACCGCCGGAACAAGGGTCACCTCAACCTCCCGCCCGACGAGATCGAGAGGCGCGTCCGGATGGCCGAGTCCAAAGGGTTCCAGGTGGCCACCCACGCCATCGGGGACCTGGGCAACCGCACGGTCCTCGACACCTACGAGAAGGTCTTCGCCGGCAAAGCCTGGCGGGCCCGCCCCGCATCGAGCACGCGCAGGTGCTCGAGCCCGACGACATCGGTCGCTTCGGCAAGCTCGGGATCATCGCCTCCATCCAGCCCACCCACGCCACCAGCGACATGCCCTGGGCGGAGGATCGCCTCGGCCCCGAGCGGATCAAGGGCGCGTACGCCTGGCAGTCGCTGCTGACCAGCAGCGCGACGGTCGCCGCCGGGAGCGACGCACCCGTCGAGGACGTCTCCCCGATCCTCGGCCTCTATGCGGCGATCACGCGGAAGAACGAGTTCGGCGAGCCCGAGGAGGGCTGGTACGCCGACCAGCGGATGACCCCCACGCAAGCGCTGGACGCGTTCACCAAGGGCGCCAACTACGCCGCGTTCCAGGAGGACCACCTGGGACGCATCGAGAAGGGCTACACCGCCGATCTCACCGTGTTGGATCGAAACCCGCTCACCGCCAACGAGAGCGACCTGGTCGCAACCCGCGCGACCATGACGATCATCGGCGGCGAGATCGCGTACGAGAAGCCGCCCCAAGTCGCGACCTCGACCACCCCCTGAGGGGGCCGTTGCAAGGCGCCAAAGCCGTGCCTCCGTGGGCACGGCGGAACAGGTTACCTCCCGCGCGCGTCGTGCCACAGGAGCTTATGGAGCTGGAGGTTGATGCGGACGTCCACGCCCTCCGCCAGGATCCACTCGGCCAGCGCACGGGCCTCGAGCCGTCCATGGACCGGTGACGCGTGGAGCGGGACGCGCCCCTGGAGGCGGTGCTCGCGGACCACCGACAGCATCCACTCGAAGTCGATCCGATCGGCCAGGACGAACTTCAGCTCGTCGCCGTCGCGGAGCCGATCGAGGTTGTCCCAGTCGTTCTGCTGGGTCTCGCCGCTCCCGGGTGCCTTCAGATCCATGATCCGGCGGACGCCCGGGGGCATGAGGTCGATGTTTCGCTCGCCGCTGGTCTCGCAGAGCACCGTATAGCCCTCGTCGAGGAGGCGTTGCGCCAGCACGGGCGCGCCCTTCTGGAGGAGCGGCTCACCGCCGGTGATCTCGACCAGCTTCGTGGGGTGCGCGCGTACGGCCTCCAGGATCTGATCGATGGTCATCGTGACGCCCCCGGTGAAGCTGTATTCGGTGTCGCACCAGACGCAACGCAGGTTGCACCCCATGAGGCGAACGAAGCTGCAGGGGCGTCCGGCGAAGCTCGACTCGCCCTGGACCGAGAAGAAGATCTCGGTGATGCGCAGCCGATCCCGATCCATCGGGGTCATTCATATCACGTCGTCTACGCCTCTGAGATCGCGAATGCGGAGCTCCAGGTTCCACAGGCCGGCGTACTCGTTCTTCTCCAGGTAACAGGCGAGATCGATCGGGCGCTCCTTGAGGTCGGGCTCCAGCTCGCCGCGCTTGAAGGCGATGGCGTCGAGGCCGCCGAAGCGGCCCTCGTGAAGGCGCATCTTGAGGTGCTCGCCGCCGACCACGCGAGTGGTGCGGACGCGAACGTTCGTCATGCGGAAGAGCGGCTCAGGGTTGCCGTTCCCGAACGGCTCGAGCTGCTGGATCTCGCGGAAGCACGAGTCGTCGACGTCGCCCGGCGCGAGCTCGTCGTCGTAGACCAGGGTGGCCTCGAAGTGGGTCGCAAACTCGGGATCCTGCCCGATCCGCGAGGCGAGCGCGGCCGCGAAAGCCTCGACGTTGCGGAACGGGATGCGAAGACCCGCCGCCGCTCGATGGCCGCCGAACTTGGTCAGGAGCTCGGCGCAGTCCGAGATGGCGTCGTACAGGTGGATGCCGCGGGCGGTGCGTGCGCTCCCGCGGCCGCCCTCGCCGATCAGCACCGCGGGCCGGTCGTAGCGCTCGACCAGACGCGACGCCACGATCCCGACCACGCCCGGGTGCCAGGTCTCGTCCGAGAGCACGATCGCCTCCGGCAACGACGGCATCCGATCGATGAGCTGGATCGCGGACTCGAGCACGTCGCCCTCGATCAGCTTGCGGTTGCCGTTGGCGGCGTCCAGAGCTTCGGCCAGACGGCGCGCCTCCTTGATGTCGTCGGAGAGCATCAAGCGCACGCCCACGGTGGCGTCGGCGAGCCGGCCCGCCGCGTTGATGCGCGGTCCCAGCTTGAACCCGACGTCGCTGCTCGAGACCTGCTGCGGCCGAACCCGGGAGACCTCCATCAACGCGCGCACCCCGGCGCGGCGTGCCCACCGCAGCTCGTCGAGCCCGTACCAGGCGAGGGTCCGGTTGACGCCGACCAGCGGGACCATGTCGCAGATGGTGCCCATCGCCACCAGATCCAGGTAGCGCCGCAGGTTGGGCTCGGCCCCCGGGGCCCGCTCGGGCGAAGCCCTCGCACCCGACTCCGCTCGCGGGAGCTCGCTGCGCGCTTCGCTTGCCCCCGGGGCCCGCTCGGGCGAAGCCCTCGCACCCGACTCCGCTCGCGGGAGCTCGCTGCGCGCTTCGCTTGCCCCCGTGTACCAGTGGCGCTCGCGCAAGACCTTTCTCAGCCCGATCGCCAGGTTGAACGTGACGCCGACGGCGGCCAGGACCTTCTCCGGATACGCGCAGTCGGCCTGCTGCGGATTCAGCGTGGCGTACGCCGGCGGGAGGTCGGGGGGGCAGCGGTGGTGATCGACCACGATGCAGTCGATGCCGAGATCGTTGGCCCGTCCGATCTCGTCTGCCGCCGTGATCCCGCAGTCCAGCGTGACCAGCACCTTGGTGCCGTCCCCGGCGATCTTCTCGACGGCCTCCCGGTTGAGCCCGTAGCCCTCGATCAGACGCTTGGGGATGTAGATCGCCGGTTCCAACCCGTGGAGGCGGAGGAAGGCCGCCAAGAGGGAGGTCGAGGTGACCCCGTCGACGTCGTAGTCGCCGTACAGCGTGACGCGCTCCTGCCGAGCGACGGCGTCTGCGAGGCGGTTGGAGGCGCGCTCCAGCCCCTTCATCGTGAACGGCTCCGGCAGATCCGACAGCCGCGGGCTCAGATACCTCCGGGCCATCTCCGCGTCGGTGACACCCCGCCGCACCAGCAGGCGCGCCGCCCGGGGGCTCAGCCCCAAGGTCACGGCCAGCGCCTCCACCGCGGCCTCATCGAGCTCTTTCTTGATCCACCGTCGTTCGACCGCCTCCGCCATCCGCGGGACGGATGCTAGGGGCACTGATCACCGAGGTAAAGGGGTGACGGTGAAGGGAACGGTTTCGGGCGCTCAGACCGGCAGCGTCTTGCCGCGCGGGCTCTTCTTCTCTGCGAACTCCCGAGGGCCGAATCGCTCGCGGAGGTACATGAAGATCGGCGTGGCCACGAAGACCGACGAGTAGGTCCCGAGGACGATGCCGATCATCATCAGCAGCCCGAACTCGGCCAACACGGTGCCACGACCGAAGATCACCAGGCAGAGGCAGGAGAGCAGCGTCGTCAACGAGGTCCCGATCGTACGATTGAGCGTCTCGTTGATCGCGCGGTTCAGCGTCTCCTTGAGGGCCGCGCCCTTGGTCTTACCCATGGTCTCGCGGATGCGGTCGAACACGACGATGGTGTCGTTGATCGAGTAGCCGACCAGGGTCAGCACACCTGCGATCGTCGCCAGCGAGAACTCGGCCCCGATCATGGTCAGGATCGCGACGGTGATGATGGCGTCGTGGAACAGGCACAGCACCGCGCCCGGCGAGTAGAAGAAGTCGAAGCGCAGCGCGACGTAGATGAGGATGCAGATCAGCGCGTAGAGCACCGCCAGCATGCCGTCGTTGCGGAGCTGCTTGCCGACCGTCGGACCGACGAACTCCACGTTCGGCGCCGTCACGGCCGGATCGAGCTTCTTCATGGCCCGGACCAGCTCGACGTCGACGCCCTTCAACACGATCCGATACACCGGGGGATCCAGCTTGCCGATCTGCCGGACATTGCCGACCTGATGGCCGGCGCCCTCCACCACGCTCTGCAGCTTCTCGTTCGAGAGATCCACCGACATGGTGGCGCCTTCCACGAACTGTGCCTCCAGCACGTCGCCGGCCTCCGGGTTGTACGAGAACTTGGTGAGCTTGTCGCCGTAGGTCTGCTGGAACGCCGCCTCGAGGTTCTTCAGCTGCTCGGGGCTGAGCGTCTCCGGGCGCTCGATGCGGGTGAGGAAGAACGTCTTGTCGGCCTCGGTGGGCACCTCGTACGACTGCACGGAGGTGTCGATCCCGGGGAACAGCTTGTTGAGCTCGGTCCGCACCTCGGACGCCGTCACCGGCTTCTCGAACCTGAGGAGGATTCTGATGTCCGCCCGCGAAGTCGAGGCCGAGGTTGAGGCCCATGACGAAGAGCAGGATCAGCGCCGACACGAAGGCGCCGATCGAGACCATGAAGAACGTGCCCGACTTGCCGATGAAGTCGTACTTGGTGCCGGGTTTGACGAGATAAAACATGGGTTCCTCCCGGCTAGATGGAGAGCTCCTGCACGCGACGACCGCGCGTGAAGAAGTCGAGGATGAGCCGCGGCACCATGACGGCGGTGAAGGTGTTGACGACGACGCCGATGCCAAGCGTGGTGGCGAAGCCGCGGATCGGGCCCGACCCATACTGATAGAGGACGATGGCCGCCAGGAGCGTGGTGACGTTGGAGTCGAAGATCGCCGAGAACGCCTTGTCGAACCCGGCGTCGACGGCCGCGCGGGCGGTCTTCCCCAGCCGGAGCTCGTCACGGATGCGCTCGAACTGGATGATGTTCGCGTCCACGGCCATACCGACGGTGAGCGCCAGGCCGGCGATGCCGGGCAGCGTGAGCGTGGCGTCGAACCCGGAGAGCGCCGCCACCAGCATGAGCATGTTCACCGACAGGGCGGCCACACCGATGGCGCCGCTGCCACGATAGATCACCAGCATGTAGAGGATGACCATCAGCATCGACGCGAACATGGCCAGCCGGCCCTTCGCGACGGCGTCGTCGCCCATGGTGGCGCCCACCGTCCGGTTCTCCTGCGGATACACCGGCGCCGGCAGCGCGCCGGCCTTGAGGACGATGGAGAGCGCGCGGGCGTCCGCCAGGATCTCCTGCTGCGTGCGGGCGCCGCCCAGGGTGATGCGCGCGCTCCCGTTCGGGATCGGGCCCTGGATGATCGGCGCCGAGTCCACGACGTCGTCCAGCACGATCGCCATCTTCCGCTTGGTGTTCTCGCGCGTGAGCTTCTCGAAGACGACCGCGCCCTTGCGGTCGAACTTCATCGCCACGTTGTACTGGTTCTCTTCGTTGTCGAAGCTCGGATAGGCATCGACCAGGGCGTCACCGGTGAGCGGCGTCTTTCGCTCGAGCAACCAGGTCTGGTAGGTCGGCTTCTCCGTCGGATCGTTCGTCCGGGTCTTGTGCTCCTCGATGCCGACGATGCGGTTGGTCGGCGGCGGATACTCCTTGAGGAAGTCCTGCAGGGCGCGCTTGTCGGTGCCCTGGAGGTAGGGCCGCTGGATCTGCTCGTCGTCATAACCGAGGTAGTTGTCAAAGAGCAGCTCGACGCTCTCGGGCTTGTCCGGCTTCTCCGCGATCTCCTTGAAGTAGGGGTTCTTGTCGTCGACAATCTTGAACTCGAGCTGGGCGGTCTTGCCGATGATGTCGCTCTTGATGAGCTGCTCGTCCTCGGCGGTCAGGCCGGCGATCTGGATCAGGATCGAGTTGGTGCCGCGGCGCCGGACCTCAGGCTCGGTGACGCCATACTTGTCGATGCGGTTGCGGAGCGTCTTGAGCGCCTGCGAGACCGCGTCCTCTTCGAGGGTCTCCCGGTACTTCTGGCGCATCGAGAGCAGGACCCGATCGCCCGAGTGTGACTTCACCTCCCAGGCGTCGCTGTGGAACTCGAGAACCTCTTTGAGGGTGTCCCAGTCGTCCGCGCTGGCCATCTTGATCTCGACGGTCGGCTCGTCGCCGGGGCGGTGCGCGTCCTCGAGCTTCTTGCCCTTCTCCTCCATCGCCTCGACGAGGGTATCGGCGACCACATCCGCGCGGTTCTGAAGCGCTTTCTCGGTGTCGACCCCCATGACCAGGTGCAGGCCGCCCTGCAGGTCGATGCCGAGGTTGAAGCGGTGCTTCGGGAGCCATTTCGGAATGGCCTCGTCGATCGCTTGTCTCGAGCGGCGCTGCGCCGGAGGGAGGTTGAAGTAGATGATCGAGGGCGCCGCGTAGTAGACCGCCAGCCCGATGAGCCCGACGATCAGCAACAGACGCCAGTACCAGCTCCGTTCCATTTCAAAAACCTGCCGCTAACTTTTGGGTGCCTTGGACGCGGATTCATCGGCTTTGTCGGACTTGAGCTCGGCCGAAGGACGGGAGATGGCGCTGCGCAGCACCCTGATCTTGACGTTCCGGGCCACCTCCAAAGTGATGGCTTTCTCGTCCATGTCGGCGATCGTCCCGAAGATTCCGCTGTTGGTGATGACCTCGTCGCCGCGCTTGAGCTGCTCCAGCATCTGGGCGTGCTTCTTGCGCTCACCCTGGGCCGGCCGGATCCACATGAAGTAGAGAATCCCGAGCATGACCGCCATCAGGAGCATGTTGGAGCTCCCGGCCGCACAGCCGGAGGGCCCGCCCTCCTGCTGCGCTTGCGCGACCAGAAGCATCGCAACTTGCTGAAGATGCGAGGACATCGGGCGCTCCGTTACTCTCCGTCACCCCGGGTGGCAAGCACTTCCTTGGCGGTTCGGGGATCCCCGTCTTCACTCGGCGTCGCGGAGGTGATCGAACTCCGGATACATCTCGCCCAGCATCTTCACCGGCTGCGGCGTCTTCTTCATGAGGTGATCGATCGCCGCGTCCAGCCCCTCGACCGTCAGCGGGAACATGTCGATCAGCTGTCCGATCAATCGGATCGTCCAGCCGTGCCAGCCGGTCGCGGGGATCGGGTTGAGCCAGGCACATCGGGCGAAGCGCTTCCGGAGCCGATGCAGCCACACGATCCCCGCCGTCTTGTTGTGCTTGTAGTAGTCGATGGCTCCGAACGGCTCGGTCAGCTCCGAGGGCGCCATGTACGCGTCGCCCACGAAGATGAGGAAGGTCTCGGGCGGCCGGCTGAGGAGCAGATCCGCGGTCTTCAGGCCCTCGCCGCGATCCGTGCCCGGCTCGAGCGCCTCGTAGACGCAGTTGTGGAACGAGTAGGCCTCGAACTTCCTCCAGTGGTTGAGGCTGAGGCCGCCGAGAAGAGCTGCTCGACAGGTCCGCGCGTACGGATCCATCGAGCCGCCGACGTCCATCAGGAGCAGGACGCGGGCCTCGTTTCGGCGGGGCGGGCGGAACACCAGGTCGAGCTCGCCGGCATTGCGGCGAGGTCTTGTCGATCGACTCGTCGATGTCGAGCTCGGGTCCGCGTCCGGCGCGAGAGGCGGCGCAGCTTCTTCAGCGCGACGGCGATGTACGCGGGTATCGAGGACGCGGTCGGTGCGGTAGTCGCGGAACTCGGCGCGCGTGGCGATCTGGATGGCGCCCGGTGCCCCCGCCTGCCGCCCACGCGCATCCCGCCGGGTGCATTGCCGCCGTGGCCGAACGGTGAGGTGCCGCCCGTGCCGATCCAGCGATTGCCGCCGTCGTGGCGCTCGTTCTGCTGGCGCAGCCGCTCCTCGAACAGCTCGCGGAGCTCTCGAGGGGCAGCTGCTCCAGTGCGCCAGCATCTCGGGGGTGAGCTGCGGAACAGCGCCGGGCTCTGGAGCCACTCGAGCAGCTCGCCTCGACGGCCTCTGGGCAGAGCGCCGCTGGCCGAAAACGGCGGGCGAAGACCTGGTCGTACGGTCGAATTGGGCCTCGGACTTCACCAACAGCGCGCGCGCCACGTGGTAGAAGTCGGTCAGGTTGGCTGGACCACGCCGCTGGCAGCGCCCCATCAGCGCCATCCACTCGGTGAGCGCCACCGTGAACCCCGCATCCGCAGCGCGAAGAAGAACTCGCCGAAGAACGGGAGGCGCATGAGGACTCACCGCCATCCGCCGAGCGCCTTGCGCTGGGACTGGAGCCGCTTGAGCGCTGCGCCATGTCCTGCTCCCGCTTCAGCAGCATGCCCAGGAACGGCAGCTCCTTGTGGCGAGGGATCTCCTCGTCGACGCCGTGCGAGAGCAGCGCGGCGATCCAGTCGATCAGCTCGCTCGTGGTCGAGGGCCGTTTCCGCATGCCCTTCGACTGTCGCGCAGCCGATAGAACGCGAGTCGAGCCGAGGCCTTCAGGAGCGCGCCGGGGAGCGCGTCGAAGTGGACGCCGACGATCCGCGGCCATCAGCTCGGCCGTCGGGGAACTCGATGAAGTGGAAGACGCAGCGGCGCAGGAACGCGTCGGGCAGCTCCTTCTCGTTGTTCGAGGTGATGACGACGATCGGCCGGTGCACGGCCGTGATGGTGTCGCCCGTCTCCGGGATGTGGAAGCTCATCGCGTCGAGCTCGTGCAGCAGGTCGTTGGGGAACTCGACGTCGGCCTTGTCGATCTCGTCGATCAGCAGGACGACGCGTTCGTTGACGGAGAACGACTGGCCCAGCGGACCGAGCTGGATGTATTGCCGAGATGTCCGAGACGTCCTTGTCGTGGAACCGGCTGTCGTAGAGGCGCTGGACCGTGTCGTAGACGTAGAGGCCGTCGCGCGCCCTTGGTGGTCGACTTCACGTGCCACGTCAGGAGCGGCAAGCCCGACGCCGTCGGCGATCGACTGCGCCAGCAGCGTCTTGCCCGTGCCGGGCTCGCCCTTGATCAGGAGCGGGCGGCCCAGCAGCGATCGCGACGTTGACGATGCGGCTCAGCTCTTCAGACGCGATGTAATCCGACGTTCCCTGCCAGAGATCCACCCGCCATGACTACACGATCCGCAGGTGCTCCACCAAGAGGCGGCTGACCGCGTCGACCTCCTCGTGGTGGACCCAGTGCGTGGCCTGGTCGAAGTACTCGGTTCGCACCGAGCGGCAGAGCTGGGTGGACGCCTCGGCGAGGCGCACGTCGAGCAGCTCGTCCTGCTTACCCCACACGATCAGCGTATCGGGCTTGATCTCCGGTGACCGGATCGCAGGTGGGAGCAGCTCGCGGAACGCCGCGCGATACCAGTTGAGCATCGCGCGGACCGCGCCCGGCTGCCGCCACGCCTCCAGGTAGACCGCCTCGTCCTCGGGCCGGAACGCGCCCGGCCGCGCCGTCTTCACCACCCGCCGGTAGACGGCCCGGCCCTCGCTCCTGGAGAACGCGAGCTCGGGCAAGAGCGGCAGCTGGAAGAAGAACATGTACCAGCTCTTCGCCATCTGCGACGGATGCGTGAAGAGGAACGAGCGCATCACGAGCGGGTGCGGCACGTTGATCACCGCGAGCCGCGAAACACGATCGGGATGGCGCATGGCGGTCCACCACGCCACCGCCGCGCCCCAGTCGTGACCCGCGAGCGCGGCGGTCTTCTTGCCGAGCGCGTCCATCATGCCGATCACGTCGTCGGCGAGCACGTCGAGCGCATACGCGCTGACCGGCCGCGGCTTGTCGGAGAGGTTGAACCCGCGCTGGTCGGGCGCCACCGCGAACAGGCCGGCCTCGGCGAGGATCGGGAGGTACCGCCGCCACGCGTACCAGAGCTCCGGGAAGCCGTGGAGCAGGAGGGAGAGCGGCCGATCCGGATCGCCGGCGGTCACCGCGTGGAGCCGGATGCCATTGGTGTCGATCGACCGGTGTTCCATCTGTTCAGAGCCCGCTCTGCCGTCGATCGATGAACAGGCGCGAGCCCGGATGCGCCTTGGCAGCCCGGGTCAGCTCGGTGGCGACATGCGCGACCTTGCGGACGTCGTCGAGCCCGGGCCGCTCAGTGGTGGCGACGGCGATCGTCAGCGACAGGAGCGGCACCTTCTCGATCTCCGCCTTGCGGTTGACGATCTCCAGCGTGCCCTCGCTGAGCTCGCGCGGCGTGTAGAAGCGGCGCATGCGCTCCTCGAAGACGTGGAGGAGCTTCGAGCCGAAGCGATCGATCGCCTCGGGGACCAGCAGCACCACGAAGTCGTCGCCGCCCGTGTGACCGACGAACGTGCCGTCACGGTCCTCGTCGGCGAGCTCGATCAGGGTCCCCGCGAGCATCCTCAACACCTCGTCGCCGGCGTCGAAGCCGCGCGACTCGTTGAACGCTTTGAAGTTGGGGATGTCGACGTAGGCGATCGCGAACGACTCGCTGTTCTGGAGGCGGGCGGCGATACGGGCCCGGACCACCGGCTCGGCGGGGAGGCGCGTCAACGGGTGCGCCTCGCGCGCGATCCAGCGGGCGAGGTGGAGCATCGAGGCGCGGGTGCGCAGCTCGGCGACGGAGAGCGGGCGGACGATGAAGTCGTCGGCGCCAGCCTGGAAGCACTCGAGGAGGCGACGGTCCTCTCCGGCCGGAGCCAGCATCAGGATGGGGATGCAGGCGCCGATGGAGGTCTTCCGGGTCTCAGCGACGAACGTGCTCCCAGCCAGGTCGGGCAGATCGATGTCGACGACCATGAGCTGGGGCCGGATCCGGTGGACGGCATCCAGGCCGCCGAGACCGTCGGAGGCCTCCACCAGCCGATCTCGACCGAGCGCCCGCTCGATCACCATTCGGAGCGTGGCGTCGTCCTCGACCAGGAGGATCGGTTCGGGGAGCGCGAGATCCACCACGGGGGTGAACAGCATAGCGCGCTCGCTGGATCCGATCCCCGTTTTCTGAGAGAGGAGTCGAATGGACAGGGACCTCGTCGTCCACGGGCACTTCTATCAGCCGCCCCGTGAGAATCCATGGACCGGCGAGGTGGACCGCGAGCCGGGCGCCGAGCCCTACCACGACTGGAACGAGCGCATCTTCCACGAGTGTTATCGCGCCAACGCCTACGCCCGCATCATCGACGATCACGGGCGCGTCGAGCGGATCATCAGCAACTACCTGCACGTCAGCTTCAACTTCGGCGCCACCCTGCTGGCCTGGATGGAGAAGCACCACCCGATCACGTACGGCCGCATCATCGGCGCGGACCGCGCCAGCGCCTCGACGCGGGGCGGCCACGGTAACGCCATCGCGCAGTCCTACAACCACACCATCCTTCCGCTGTCGCCGCGGCGCGACAAGGTGACCCAGGTGCGGTGGGGCGTCGCCGACTTCGCGCACCGCTTCGGGCGCGCGCCGGAGGGCCTGTGGCTGCCCGAGTGCGCCGCCGACGAGGAGACGCTCGAGGTCCTGATCGAGCACCAGATCCGGTTCACGATCCTCTCCCCGTATCAGGCGTCCAAGACTCGCCGGATCGGTGAGCTCGAGTGGCAGGACGCCAGCGCCGGGAAGATCGACTCCAGCGTCCCTCATCGTTTCTTCCACGGCGACGGCTCGGGCCGCTACCTCGACATCTTCTTCTACGACGCGGGCGCGTCGCGCGGGGTCGCGTTCGAGGGCGTGCTGACCTCGAGCCACGGGTACGTCGATCGCCTCGACCGCGCGCCGGCCGGCGAGGGACGCCTGGTCTCGGTCGCCACCGACGGCGAGAGCTACGGGCACCACACGCGCTGGGGCGAGCGCTGCCTCGCCCACGCGATGGAGGTGGTGGCGCGACCGCGGGGCTTCCGGCCCACGAACTTCGCCGAGCACCTCGCGCACACGCCGGTGACGCACGAGGTGAAGATCGATCTCGGGCCTGATCGCCGCGGCAGCTCCTGGAGCTGCGCGCACGGCGTGGGACGCTGGTTCCGCGACTGCGGCTGCCACACCGGCGGTCGCGACGGCTGGAACCAGCAATGGCGGCGACCGCTGCGCGAGGCGCTCGACGGGCTGCGCTCCGTGTCGGACGAGATCTTCTCCGAGATCGGCGGACAGTACTTCAACGATCCCTGGGCGGCGCGCGACGCCTACGTGAGCGTGCTGCTGGATCGGCGTGAAAACCTCGACGAGCACCTGGTGCGACACGGCAAGCCGGGGCTGTCCGACGACGCGCGGATCCGGGCCATGTCGTTGATGGAGATGCAGCACCAGGCTCAGCTGATGTACACCAGCTGCGGCTGGTTCTTCTCCGACGTCTCCGGGATCGAATCGCGCCAGATCTTGAAGTACGCCGGCCGCGTCCTCGATCTTCTGGGAGAGCTCGGGAGGGACGAGACCCCGCGCTTCCTCGAGCGGCTCGCGGAGGCGAAGAGCAACCGCGCCGAGGAGGGCAACGGCGCCGACATCTTCCGCCGCTACGTCGAGCCCGTGCGCGTCTCACCGGAGCGGATCTCGGCGCACCTCGCGATCACCGGGCTGCTCGATCACGACGAAGACACCGGCGAGGTCGCCGGGTACGTGTACCACCGGCACGAGTTCACCCGGCGCCAGCTGGGTCGGATCTCGATGTGCACCAGCCGGGTCGAGCTCGAGTCGACGCGCACGCGGCGCCGGCACCAGACGGCGGTGGCCGCGCTCCACCTGGGCGGCATCGACTTCTACGCGGTGGTGAAGGATCGGACGGACACCTTCGCGGCGGCGGCCGAGCGCCTGTGGGACGCCTTCGCCAGCGCCTCGCTGCCGGCGCTGCTGCGGCGTGCTTCGCAGGAGTTCGGACCGAACGAGTTCGGCCTCGAGCACCTCCTGCCCGACTCGCGCGAGAAGATCTCGGAGCAGATCTTCGCCAGCCTGCTCCGGCGCTTCTCCGAGGAGTACGCGCGCCTCTACGAGGACAACCGGCGGACGCTCGACATGCTCCAGCTGGCCGGCTTCCCGCTGCCCAAGGAGCTGCGGGTGGCCGCCGAGTTCACGCTGGGTCGTTCCTTCGAGGAGGAGATCAAGAAGCAGGAGCAGAGCCGCGACCCGGAGAAGTACCGGCGCGCGATCGAGATCGCCGAGCAGGTGGCACAGCACGGCTATCAGATCGATCGAACCACCTCGCGCAGGCTGTTCGAGAACATGATCACGGACGCGGTGCGCACCGCGGTCTCGCGTCGCGACGACGAGACCCTCGACTCGGCCGTCGATCTGCTGGAGCTGACCGAGCGCCTCGGCCTCGACGTCAACCTGGAGGCGGCCCAGGAGGCAGCCTACGACGCGGCGCTCCGGGCGGGGGCCAGCGCCGAGCTCGGACGGCTGCTGGTGGCGCTCTGGGTCTCGCCGAACCCGAGGTGACCATGGGAACGCTCCAGCCCATCGAGAGGCTCGCCGGGTTCCTCGCGGACAACCTCCGCGACTACCGCAAGCGTCGCAACCTGACGCAGGCGAAGCTGGCCAAGCTGTGCGAGGTGCCGCGCTCGACGGTGGCGAACATCGAGACCGGCGGCGGCAACCCGACCCTCGCGGTGCTGGTCCGCCTGGCCGGCGCGCTCCAGCTCCCGATCGAGGAGCTGCTCTCGCCGCCGCGGGTCGACTGCCAGCTCTTCAGGCGGGGCTCGCTGCCGGTGGTCACCAAGGGCCGGCCGCCGAAGGCCGTCCTGCAGCGCCTCCTGCCCCACGCCACGCCGGGGATGGAGATCGATCGCTTCGAGATCGAGCCCCGGAGCCGCTTCACCGGCACCCCGCACAAACCCGGAACGCACGAGTACCTGTACTGCGAGCGGGGCCAGCTGGATCTCTGGGTCAGCGGGGAGAAGTTCTCCCTGGACGCAGGGGATGTGGCGACGTTCCCCGGCGACCAGGCCCACTCCTATCACAACCGGGGCGGCAGCACGGCGGTCGGCTTCTCGGTGGTCGCCTTCGCGGCGACGAAGGCCTGAATCGGTTTTTTGGCCCCGATCGATCCGCGTGGTATGCCCGATGAACCGTGGGCGCGCTCGATGACCAGATCATCATCCCCAGGCAGCGACAGCGGCGCTTTCTGCCGTCGCGCCCCGCGCCGCGCCTGACGCGCCTCCATACTTTCGTGCTGGGCGCGCTGCTCGGCGGCTGCCTGGTGGCGGCGTTCAGCGGCGCGCCGCGGGCACCGGTCCCCGCGGCGCTGCCCGATCCCGCCCCCTCCGCCCCCCGCGCCGCACCCGAGCCCATCGCCGACTACGGCCCGCCGGCGCCGAAGACCCACACGATCGAGGGCACGCTCCGCGCCGACGAGTTCATCTCCGACGTCCTCACCTCCGCCGGTGCCAGCGCGCTCGAGGTGGATCGGGCGGTGGAGGCGCTCGACGGGATCTTCGACTTCCGCAAGGCCCGGCCCGGGGATCGCTACCGCCTCGAGCTCGAAGACGGCGCGATCCGCTCGTTCGAGTACCGCTCGGGCCCCGCGGACATCTTCGAGGTCGAGCGCCAGGACGATCGGCTGGTCGGCAGGAAGCGTCCCGTCGAGGTGACCAAGCACGTGGTGGAGGTCCGCGGCAGCATCGACAACTCGCTGTACGACGCGTTCCTCAAGGCCGGTGAGTCCGAGAGCCTGGCGATGAGCTTCGCCGACGCGTTCCGCTTCGACGTCGACTTCTTCCACGAGACCCAGAAGGGCGACGCCTTCCGCATCTTCGTCGAGAAGACCGAGAACGAAGAGGGCCAGCTCATCGAGTACGGCAAGGTCCTCGCCGCCGAGTACGACGGCGCCGTCGGCACCAAGCGCCTCTACTGGTTCAAGGACGGTTTCTACGACGACAAGGGCACCGCCGCGCAGCGGGCGTTCCTGCGGTCGCCCCTCGCCTTCACGCGGATCAGCTCGGGGTTCGGGTACCGCAACCATCCGATCCACGGCGGCCGTCACTTCCACGGCGGCGTCGACTACGCGGCGCCCCTGGGCACGCCGGTGCACGCGGTCGGCGACGGCGTGGTCACCTTCGCCGCCAACAAGGGCCCGAACGGCAACATGGTGACCATCCGCCACTCCGGCGGCCTCGAGTCGTACTACCTCCATCTCTCCAAGATCAGCGTTCAGCGCGGCGAGCACGTCACGCAGAGCACGCTGATCGGGAAGGTGGGATCGACCGGGAACTCGACCGGTCCGCACCTCGACTTCCGGATCAAGAAGAACGGCACGTATCTCGATCCGTCGAAGCAGGTCACGCCCCGCTCGAAGACGATCGACCGTCGCGACCGCGCCGCCTTCGCCCAGACCGTGTCCGCGTGGCGCGCCCGCCTCGACGCCGTCGCCCAGCTTCCCTGAGCGCGCCAAGAACGCCGTTGGCAGGCGGCTCCGATCGAAGTAGACGTGGAGGACGCTCCGGCGGGGGTGTCCGCCGGATGCGAGACGAGGGCGGGAGTGTCCGTCCCGAAGGAGAAAATCGATGCTCAATGTCAAACTGCCCGATGGGAGCGTCCGCCAGCTTCAGGACGGTGCCACGGTGGGCGACCTCGCGAAGGACATCGGTCCTGGGCTCTTCAAGGCGGCGGTCGCGGGGCGCGTGAACGGTCAGGTCGTCGATCTCGCGCGCAAGCTCTCGGACGGCGCCGAGGTCTCGATCCTCACGAAGAAGGACGAGGACGCGCTCGAGGTGCTCCGGCACTCGGCGGCGCATCTGATGGCGGACGCGATCCTCCGCATCTATCCGAAGGCGCAGCTTACGATCGGCCCGGTCGTCGAGAGCGGCTTCTACTACGACATCTTCCTGCCCGAGGGAAAGATCTCGGCCGACGACTTCCCCAAGCTCGAGGCCGAGATGCAGAAGATCGCCAAGGAGGCGGTCCCGTTCGATCGGTGCGAGGGCGAGGAGGCGTACGCGCGCTACAAGGCGATCGACGGCGGGAACAACCCGTTCAAGGCGGAGATCGTGGAGGAGGTGCGCGGGCGCGGCGAGGAGCTGTCCTTCTACCGCCACGGCGACTTCATCGATCTCTGCAGAGGGCCGCACGTGCCGAACACGGGCTGGCTCAAGAACGTGAAGCTGACGAGCATCGCGGGCGCGTACTGGCGCGCCGACGCGAGCCGGCAGCAGCTGGTGCGCGTCTACGGGACGGCCTTCTTCACGAAGGAGGAGCTCGCCGAGCACCTCCGGATCATCGAGGAGGCGAAGAAGCGCGATCACCGCGTGCTGGGCGAGCAGCTCGATCTGTTCTCATTCCACGAGGAGGCGCCCGGGTTCCCCTTCTTCCACCCGAAGGGCGCCACGATGTTCAACACGCTGGTCGACTTCATGCGCGGCCTGTTGAAGCGGCGCGGGTACAAGGAGGTGAAGACCCCGCTGGTGATGTCGGAGCAGCTCTGGCACACGTCCGGACACTACGACAACTACCTGGAGAACATGTTCTTCACGAAGCTGAAGCTGCGCAGCGAGAAGAGCCCGGAGAACATCCTCGACAACGTCCCCGAGGAGCGGCCGATGGCCGTCAAGCCGATGAACTGCCCCGGACACGTGCTGGTGTACGGCGAGCGACAGCACAGCCACAACGAGTTCCCGCTCCGCTTCGCCGAGATGGGGCTGGTGCACCGCCGCGAGATGAGCGGCGTCCGTCACGGGCTCTTCCGGGTGCAGGCGTTCACGCAGGACGACGCCCACCACTTCTGCACGGTCGATCAGATCGAGTCCGAGGTGATCATGCTGATCGACTTCTTCAAGGAGGTGTACGCGGCCTTCGATCTGACGGACGTGCGGATCGAGCTGTCGACGCGCCCTGAGAAGAGCATCGGGAGCGACGAGATGTGGGAGAAGGCGGAGAACGCGCTCAAGCGGGCGCTCGACGACAAGGACATCCCGTACCAGCTCAACGAGGGCGACGGCGCGTTCTACGGGCCGAAGATCGACTTCCACATCCGCGACGTGCTCAAGCGCTCCTGGCAGTGCGGCACGATCCAGCTCGACTTCTCGATGCCCGCGCGGTTCGGGCTCCAGTACGTCGGCTCCGACGGCGGCCGGCATACGCCGGTGATGATCCACCGCGCCTGCTACGGCAGCCTCGAGCGGTTCATGGGGATCATCATCGAGAACTACGCCGGCAAGTTCCCGCTCTGGCTCTCGCCCGAGCAGGTGCTGGTGATCCCGGTGAGCGACAAGTTCGCCGGCTACGCCCGCAAGGTCTACGAGAGCCTCCTGGACGCCGGCCTGCGCGCCGACGTCAACCTCAAGGACGATCGCGTGGGGTACAAGATCCGCGCGGCCAGCCTGCAGAAGATCCCGTACGTGATCGTGGTGGGCGAGCGCGAGCAGCAGAACGGGACGATCAACGTCCGCGCGCGGGACGACGGCGGGGAGATGGAGATGGCGATCCCGGCGTTCCTCGAGCAGATCGCCGCCGAGCGCGAGCCGGGCGGCAAGCCCCGGGCGGCGGCCGCCTGAGGCCTTCCCGCCCGCGCGTCCTTGGGCCTGTGTGTGGGCGAGGATAGGACCTGTCCACTAGCGTATTCCAGCTCACATTGGGCCTCGAGGAAGCCGTTTCAGGTACGGACGGCGCACAGCACGGACGGATCATCCGGTTGGCCGAGGATCGGGATCGTCGCTGCGGTGGAGGCCCTCTGCGATCCCCTGGTCTCGCGGTTGCAGAAGCCGCCCCCGGAGGTTCAATCACTTGCATACCTTGAACAAGATCATACCGCTCGCACTCGGGGCGGCTGTCGCCTGCGCCCCCGTCGGACCCGACGAAGGAGAGTCTCAATCCGCCCTCAGTAATTGTCAGGATGTTGTCGCCTCGTTCACGAACGTCACCTACCCATGCGCAAGCCTCTGCACCGCGGGCGTGCAGGTTCACGAGGGGAACGCGAACAGCTTCCTCGACGGGACCAACGACTTCGTTCTCGCCGGGACCGCGGAGTACGCAGGCATGCCCGGCATCGAGCCGCAGGCCCAGCTCTCCCACTCTGGAACGCGGACCGTGACCAGCAGACGCGGCACCCTCACACTCCACGTGACCGGTGTGTTCGACACCCAGCCCACCTCGAACCTGGACTTCGCCGAGCTCTCGCGGATCACGGGAGGCACCGGCCAGTTGGCGAACGCCACCGGCGTCATCTGGGCGTACGGCAACGGCGAAGCCCACCCCGACGGCTCGATGACGTTCCACGGCCACCTGCGCGGCACCGTCTGCGGCTTGTGACGCCCATCGGTGTCCTTCCCCGTCTAATGTAGGCCATTATCCCTCATTGGCCTAGGTGCACGGTATCTCTGCACATAAGCGCAACCTTCCCTACATGTCGGTCGATACCGTGCATCATCCCCCGACAGGACGGTCGGGGCCGAGTGAGGGATACCAAGATGGTCGCAGCCAGCAACATGGGCGGATGCCCGCTCAGTGGTCTCATCAACGATAAGCACAATCAGAATCCTGATTTTCGCTCGTTGGATCCACTCGCTCAGATCAACCATGGCAACTTCGCGACCGCGATCGCGTTGTACGAGATGCAGGCGGCGCAAAGCCCGCTCTCGGCGGTCGACTGCGCGCGCCTCGCCCACGCGTATCAAAACACCGGCGAGTTCGGAAAGTCGTCCGAGTGGTTCCAGAAGGCGATCGACGCCGATCCCACCCACGAGCTTGCGGGCAAGTGGGCGAAAAACGTCGAGCTCGACGCGACGGCCGATCGGGCCGGCGTGGGCGTGGCTCGGCCGAACAAGATCACGAAGGAATACCTCGAGACCGATCCGGCCGTGCTCTGGGCCAACCATCCGGACAGCTGGGTGTTGTGCACCGACTTCAAGCCCGCCGGTTCTTACGTCCCCGCCAAGACCTTGAAGGACCGCGTGGCGAACTTCGCCCAGGCGCACCTCACCGATCTTCTGAAGCCGGTCGGCACGGTCTCCGCCTTTGGCGCCGCGCTCGCGGCGAAGCTCCGGGGACCCGGCAACGCCGGTCACTGGACGCTGGTTCCGTTCCACATCGGAAAGCTCGGCGTCCTCGCGCACGGCCGCGATTGGATGACGGAGCGCGAACGCAATCTCGACGGCGAGCGGGGCGATCCGCCCGGCGGGCTCAAGCCTCCGGCGACGGAGCCGGCCTTCGCGGGCACGGTCACTCCCGATGGTGCCTACATCAGCCAAACGCGTGGCGCCGACGGCAAGCTCGCCTGGCCGGGCGAGGGGCGCGTGGGGACCGAGTTCGTGGCGCACGGGCTCCCCAAGGGGACGCCGGCGAAGGACGAATCGAAGAACCCGCGGCTTCCTTCACCGAAGGCGATCGCCGAGAGGTTTGGCTATCGAAACGGCCGGACAATCGAGGCTCAGCAGGCCAGCGTCCACGTCACCGCGCACCTTCAGGGCCTGGTGCACGACGTCGCCCAGACCGCGCCGGACAACGTGAGGAAGCGGCCGGTCGAGGTCGCCGATCCCGAGCTGGCCAAGCTCGGCATCACGCACCGCTGGATGCGCGCCGATGCGCATCACCCGCTCCACCCGGAGAGCAACAACGGCATGCACAGCACGCCGGTGTGGTGGATCATGAGCCACATCTACGGCGGCGACATCGAGACGGTCGCGCAGACGCGTTCGTTCCCCGACGGAGGCCACGTTCCGAAGGGCAAGCTCTATCTTCAGGGCATGGATGCCGAAGGCAACGGTGGCAAGTGGCTGCCCATCGTCGATGCCGGTGACGGAAAGAAGCAGATCCTGACCGGCATGGGCCGGAACATGACCGCGCCGTTGCTCGCGGAGCACACGGTCTACGCGCGGCACCACAACTGGGTGTGCGACGTTCTCTCCGAGCGCCATCCGGACTGGTCCGCCAACCAGATCTACGATGTCGCCCGCCGCGTCGTCATCGCGACCTACGTGAAGATTCACACCGGCATCTGGACCTATACGACGTTTGCCAACGAGGCGATCGTCGAGGGGCTGACCGCCAACCTGTTTGGACGTCGCGAAGGCAAGCGCCCGGTCTACGCCAAGGCCCCGCGCGAAGGTCGGCAGATCTACCGGCCCGAGCAGGGCGAGCACCCGATCGCCGACGGGATCGCCAGCGGCAAGGTCGACAAGACCGAGCCCGAAATCAAGGGCAAGTGGTTCAGCAAGGCGTATCGATTCGGTCACGAGATCGTGCCTGACGAGATCTACCTCCCCAAGATCGGGGACAAGACCGTCAAGGGCGAGACCCCGACCGTCAACATGAGAGACCTGCGCGAGCTCGACGGGCATGCGTTCCTCCAGGAGTACGGCCTGGGCGAGTTCTACTACGGCATGATGAACACCTACCTGCCGGCACCGGTGGCGGGGAACACGGCCGACTTCTTCCAGGGCATGCACACGGAAGAAGGCATGATGGACATGATCGAGCAGGAGATCGAAAAGGACCGCGAGCGCGGGAACTACTCCTGGGGCGAGTATCAGGACGCCCACAACATTCCGCGCCATGAGAAGTGGGCGGATTTGTTCAAGGACCCGACGAGCAAGGTGGCCCGGGAGAACATCGCCTGGTTGGAGACCCACTATCCGGATGGCATCGCGTCGATGGATTCTCGCCTCGGCCTCATCCTGAACGAGCACCGGCCCGAGGGCGTCGCGATCACCAACGAAGGGTTCCAGACCTTCGTGCAGGAGGCGACCAGCCGCATCCGAAAGAGCCCGATCCTCACCGAGGAGTGGCGACCGGATGTCGTGGGCTGGACGGCGATGAACCTGGTCGAGGCCGTGGACAAGGAGAAGCTCCTCTACCTCCACTGTCCCGAGCTCCGCGAATGGCTCGAGAAGAGCGGCGTCAAGAACACCTACGAGTACGTGGGTACGACGCCCGAGGAAGCCCCGCAGGACCACCCGCTGCACGCCTACCTCGAGTTTGGTGAGCGCGACCTGAAGGACATGGGCCTCGGCTGGTCGTGGAAAGACGAGCACTTCAAGGAGAACGTCTCGAACTACCTGCTTCGCGTCGACCACGCGCCGACCGGACAGTCGTTCATCGTGGACCTGACCGAACGCGAGGTTCGCGCCGACCTCGACCGCGATGGTCGGATTCAGTCGCGCGAAGTGCTCCGCACGGATCCCGAGGGCGTGAGCTTGAAGGAGATCCTCGCCGCGGCCGAGGCGATCCGGGCCGAGAACGACATTCCCTGGCCGGGTGCCAGCGCCGCGGCCCATCCCGAGTTCGTGAGCGGCTTCCGCCTCGATCAAGACGAGGTCAACCGGCTCAAGAAGTACAAGGGTGACAAGGACGACCTCGGCGTTGCGCCCAAGCTGACCGACCTCCAGGTGCACACGCTGATGTTCAATCTGCTGAAGCGCACCTCGGACACGTCGACGTTCGGAGAGAACCACGCTGGGTGGAAGATCTTCGAGAAGACCGGCCTCCGTGCGCTCTTCCAGACGATGGGCTCGATCGCCATGTTCGGGAACATCTTCAAGGGATCGATCTCGCTTCGGACCTCCGACATGGCATCGCGGCGTCCGAGCAAGAGCACGGGCATCTTCGGCGCCGACGGAAACCTGGATCAGGCGAAGCTGGACAGCTACCGGGGCATGATCAGCGAGATGGCAGCGCAGTACCCGAACGGAGCGATTCCGGAGGCGGACTTCCTCGCCAAGCTGAAGGAGAAGGACGCTGTGAGCTTCCTCTCCAAGGCCCAGTGGAAGTCGTTGTTCCGGTTGTTCGAGCGGATGTACGGCAAGCCGGAGATGACCCCCGCGAACTTCGACGACTTCTACAGCAACAAGCTCTTCATCGAAGCCTTCGACCGGTTCGCCCCCGCAGACCTCAAGGCCGAGCTCCGGGGCGCCATCCAGGCGGCCCCCGCGGACCCGCAGGGGCGCTGCCCCCTCGGCTACGGGTAGGCAACTTCCCGTCGCGAGTGCCGATAATACCTACATCAGCACTAATGTGCTACCCAGGAGGAGAACCGCCATGCTAGGAGCCACCGCAAAACTGAGCCCCGCCCTCACCGAAGCCCGACAGCTGCTCGGCGAGATCACCCAGAAGCCCGTCAAGAGCATGTACGAGACGATGGTGCTCGATGCCTTTGCCGGCGTGGGCGTGGTCAGCGCGTCCGACCTCAAGAGCGACGAGACCCTCGGCAACGCGGCCCAGAGGCTCGGTCTCAACACCGACGGCCTGCTCAGGGCGATGAAGGGCCAGTGCCCGTTCGGTCACCTCAACCCCGCCACGGCCAAGGCTCCCGCCCAGGCCGAGTGACGCCTCCTCGCGAGTGATCCAGACTCGCGTCGATGCTCTCCGAGCACCACGCGCACGCCATCGCCGAGATCACCGAGACGCTCATCCCCACCGCCGAGTCGGTCCTGCCGATGTTGCGGCGGCCGCTCGCCGCGGAGCTCGACAAGTTTCTCGACTCGATCTGCGGGCTGATCCGCTCGGACGTCCCGCGCGCGCTCCTGATCTGCGGCCGTCCGATCGATGCGGCGTCCACGAAGGTCCTCGATCCTCTGGTCGAGGAGCTGCGCGCTCGGGGCGAAGCGGAGCTGCGCGGGCTGGCCGCCCGCCTCTCCTCCTCCCAGCCGCTCTCCATCGCCGCGTTCGTCGGCCCGCTGGTCTCCGCCCTCGAGGCGGCCATGCACGTCCAGGGCGCGCTCTCCGAGAAGACCGCGCGTGGATTCAGCGGCGGCGGGCCACCCGAAGTCGACCAGGTCGCCCGCGCGGTCGACATGGACCACCGGGATTCTGATCGCCATCATCGAAGGGGACACCGCGTTCCGGACCCTCTACTACTTCCTCGAGGTGCTGAAGCCGGTGCTCGAGACGGTCCAGCCCCGCTCGATGCTCTCGCTCCGCAGCAAGCCGAAGTGAGGTCACACCTCACGCAATCGGTTGGCGAAGCGCTCGACCACGCCCGGATCGAGAACCTCGAGCCACGGGCTCGAAACCGCCGCGCCTCGCTCGGAGAGCGCCGCCGCGAGCTCACCGAGCAGAAGGCGGTAGTACCGAGCGGCTCCAAGGTCCGTCGGAAGCCCCGGCTCACGCGCCCGCTTCGTGATCGTTGGCCATGTCTCTGCGAGGAGGAGCTCCTCTTTTCGGTCCGGCGAGATCGTGGTCGCCCACTTGGCTGCGTAGCGCTCCAAGTGATCGCGGGTGCCGTGGGCGAGCTCCTCCTCGAGGTAGTCGAGGAACTCGGTGACCCGCTGTGTGAGGGACGGGTGCGAGGCCTCAGGCTGGACGGGCACTCGCGCAGAGGCAGCGACGTCCGAGTCCGTGGCCCACGGCGCCGGAGCAGGCTGGATCCCGATCGCCGCACGGAGCCAGACGCCGTTCGCTTCGAGCTTGGCGGCGCCCCAGCGAGTGTAGGCCGAGTGAGCTCCGTCGGGACGCGCCAGGCCGTCCAGCCCATGCGCATACTCCGAGAGCTTCTCGAGATAGGTCTCGGCGTCGGCGGTCAGCTGCTCGACGCGGACCTTGCCGGGAGGACCGAGCACGAACGAGGAGATCACGTGCGGTCTCCTCCGGCAGACGGCGGGCGAACGGCGCGGTCCACCAGCGCTCGAGCTCGCCCAGCAGCTCGCGGTAGGGTCGAAGGATGGGAATGCCGGCGACCGTCGTGAAGAGCTCGACGCCGGCCAGATCGAAGAGCGTCACCATCGCGGCGGCCCGATCGGTGCCGCCGTCGAAGAGGCGCCGCGCGAGCTTCGCCGCGGCGAAGAATCCCATCTGTTCCCGGTGAGCGAGCGAGCCGTCGGCGAGGCGCACGGCATGACTCCAGACGTCGCGGAGCTCCTCGATCTGCTGCAGGGCCTCGGGCATCCGAGCCCGCCACTCCAGCGTGGCGAATGCGCCCGAAAGCTGGCTTGCATAGGCGAGGTCGCCTGCGTCGATCCGCGCCAGCGCGGCCTCCATCGCCTGCTCCGCTGACGTTCCAGGAGCGCCGGCGAGGATCTCTGCGCGAAGGACCTGAATCGCGAGCACGGCCGGCTCGATGATCCGCCGATAGGGCTCCCCTTGGTCCGGCGAGTGAAAGATCACGCCAGGGAACAAGAGCGACTTCGTGTGGCGCTCGGGCTGCGACGGGACGTCCTGGCTGCGGATCAGATCCTCCATTCCGACGAGCACCTCGACGAGCGCCCTCCGCGCTTCCTGATCGCGACGGTAGACGGTCTCGTCGAGCCGATGGGCGGTCTGGAGGCGGCGCCCTCCAAAGCCGAGCGCCGGCTCAGGCGACGGGCTGGAGGTGAAGAGCCAACCGATGCTGGAGGGGAGCTCCATCGGTCGGTCGGAGTGCTCGGCGGTCGCGCCCAGGTGTCGGCCCTCGACGAGCGGCGCCTGACGATGCGGGTTGACCTTGCGCACGCTGCCGTGTGTATCGGCGACGCCCCGGCTTTGTTGTCGCACGGCCGGGTCGACCGTCGTCTCACAGCCGTCACCTCTTTCTCAATGAGTCAGACCGGACGTTCAGACCTTCTTCCGGTTCTGGACAACCGACGCGACGATGCCGATGGAGAGGATGCCGACGATCACCGCCAGCGAGAAGCCGGCGGGGACGTGGTACGTGTGCGAGAGGATCATCTTCACGCCCACGTAGCCGAGGATGAACACCAGGCTCTGCTTGAGGTACTGGAATCGGTCGAGGAGGCTCGCGAGCGCGAAGTAGAGCGAGCGCAGGCCGAGGATCGCAAAGATGTTCGACGTGAACACGATGAACGGGTCTTGCGTGACCGCGAAGATCGCAGGGATCGAGTCGACGGCGAAGAGGACGTCGGAGCTCTCCACGACCAGCAGCACCATGAACAAGGGGGTCACCGCGCGCGCACCCTGGTGTCGGGTGAAGAAGCGATTGCCGTCGAGCTCCGGTGAGATCGTGAATAGCTTGCGAGCTGCGCGGACGAGCACGTTGTGGTTGGGATCGATGTTCTCTTCCTTGGAGAACAGCATGCGGATCGCGGTGATGATCAGGAACCCGCCGAAGACGTAGACCATCCAGCTGAAGTTCTTGATCAGAGCGGCGCCGGCGCCGATCATCGCGCCGCGCATCACGAGCGCGCCGAGGATGCCCCAGAAGAGGACCCGGTGCTGCAGGACGAGCGGCACCTTGAAGTAGGAGAAGATCAGCGCAATGACGAAGATGTTGTCGAGGCTCAGCGTCTTCTCGATCAGATAGCCGGTCAGGAACTCGACGGCGGCGCCGCGGCCGTCGAGGTGCTCGGAGACCCCGATTCCGAACAGATGATGCTCGTAGATGAGGTAGACGACGAGGTTGAAGACCAGCGAGCAGCCGACCCAGATGGCGGTCCAGGTGAGCGCCTCCCGCGTCGAGATGACGTGGTCCTTCTTGTGGAAGACTCCGAGATCGAGGGCGAGGAGAAAGAAGACCAGGCCGATGAAACCGACCCACAACCAGGCGCTGTCGGGCATCAAGAAGACCCTCTGCCCCAGATAGCGACCATGTCGGTCGTGTCTAGCGCATTGGTACCGCCCGGCCCACCGCTATCGCGCGCGGCTTTCCCTCAGCGAGCGCTCAGCGCGTCGCTCGGCGCCTTCGCGGGCGCGTCGAGGAAGCTGCGGAGCGTGGTCTCGAGCTCCGGCAGCATCGGCTCGCGGAGGCGGGCCTCGGCCGCCTCTCGCGCGGGGGCGCCGCTCTCGGTGAGCAGTTGAACCGCGGCGTCGCGGACGTCGGCGGACGGATCGTCGAGGAGCTCGATCACCGGCGCCAGGTCGCTCGCCTGGACGCCGCCCGCACCGAGGCGGGCCAGCGCGTGGCGGCGTCCGTCCGATGCACGCGCCATCGCACGCACCAGCTGGATCCGATCGCGGTTCGCGAGCACCTCGGCCGCCCGGTGCCACGCCGCCGCCGGCGTGCGATCGAAGGCGACGATCGAGCCGAGCTCGCTGACGGTGGCGCGACCGTCGATCCTCGCCATCGACTCCACGGCGCGATCGGCCAGCGGGTCGGCGCCGGATCGCGCAATGTCGCCGATCGAGTAGACCAGCGACGAGTCGTTCAGGTGCGCCGCCAGCGAGAGCGCCTGCACGACCACCTCGGGCGATGCATCTGCCAGCGCGGTCGCAGCAGCCTCGCGAGCCAGCGGGCTCGGCTCGGCGCGGGCCAGATAGGCGAGTGCAACTTCTCTTGCAGCCGAGCTCTCGTGATCGAGGAGCGCGCGCACTTGCTGCTCGCTCAGCCCGCCGCTCTCCACCAGCGACTCGGCGAGCGCACCGCGCAAGTCAGCTTGCACCGAGGGTGCGTATCTGAGGAGCGACGCGCGCGCGCTGGCGCTCTTCACGTGCTGGAGGCCGCGGAGCGCGCCCAGCCTGCCCTCCGTCGGGCCGCTCTTCAGCTCGTGCACGAGCGCCCACTCGGCCTCGGAGGTCCCGAAGCGACCGACGGTCTCGAACAAGCGAGTCCGCGCCTCGCCCTGCTCGTTCTTCGCGCGGTCGTGCGCGAGCCAGAGCCCGCGCTGTCCAGCCCGCACGAGCCGAGCGGAGGCACTCTCGACATCCTCCCCGCGCGCGATCGAGTCGGCGGCCTGCGCCAGCGATCGAGCGGCGTGAGATTGCGATACAGCTAGAATGAGGACCAAGTTCGCAAGCACAACCCCACGCTAGCAGGGGATCGCTGGCGGAGGATGCGGCACGCTGTCGGGGCTTGTCTCGACGGTCGGCAGCGCCACGCATCGCTGTTGCGCCTACCAGGCTCGAAGGGGCCGAGCAGGCGGCTCGCGGGTCGGGAGGGTCCGGCGGCGGTGGCTCGGTGTGACCGCGAGTGCGTCGAAGCGAGGCGTCAGCGCGACCGGGACCACCAGGCGATCACGTCGTTCGTGTCGGTATGAGCGTACGTGGAGCTGAGGAGGTCCGCGACGCCATCGCCGTCGAGGTCGCCCGCGACGACGAAGTTGAAGCCTGCGTAGCCGGTGCGCACGACCTTGGAGGCGAAGCCGCCGCCGCCGCGGGTGAAGAGGCGAAGCTCGCCGTCGAGCTCGGTGGTGGTGGCCGCCACGTCGACGCTGCCGTCGCCGTCGAAGTCAGCGGCGGCAATCCGACTGGGGCGCACCGACGGGAACTCCGAGATCACGACCTCGGTCCATCCGGGAGGATCGTAGTACGCGATCTGTCCCGCGCTGACGGCCACGATCTCGAGCTCCGGATCGCCGTCCATGTTCGCCAGCTGGAGGTCCGTGGGCTCGGCGGGCGAGGCGATGGTCGTCTTGGTGAACGTGGCGCCGTCGTTCACGTACAGCGCGATCTCGCCGGAGGTGCGGCCGGCGGCCACCACGTCGATCGCGCCGTCGCCGCCGAGGTCGCCGACCTGAACCGAGGAGACGTCGAGGAGATCGGGATCGATGGCCACGGGCGGGTCAAAGCCGCCGCCCTCGTTGCGGAGCCACCAGACCCCGCCGCCGGCGCCGGAGTACTCGACCGACCCGACGACCAAATCCGGACGACCGTCGCCGTCGAGATCCGTGGAGGCGAGAGCCGTGGGACCGTCGAAGGTGTGGCCCGTGATCGCGTGCGTGATCCAGGCGCCGGTCGGATCGCCCGGATTCTCGTACCAGGTGATCTCACCCGAGCCACCCTCGCGCGCGAAGAGACCGACGGCCGCCACGTCGAGATCGCCGTCGGCGTCGACGTCGAGAACCTCGAGCTCGACCGCCACGATCCCGGTGCCGAGCTCGACCTTGCGCCAGGAACCCCCGCCGCCCTGATTCAGATAGAGATGAACCGCGTCCGTGAAGCTGAAGGCGACGACCACGTCCTGATCGCCGTCGCCGTCGATGTCGACCACCTGCATGCCCTGACCGTGCACGATGTCCTGATCGATCACGTGCTCGGTGAAGCCGGTCATCCCGGGATCCGAGCCGGCATCGCTTCCCGCGTCGGGATCGAACCCACCGGCGCTCCCGCAGGACGCGAGCAACGCTGCGAGCGCGCTGTATTTGGCGGATCGACCAAGAGCTGCCGGCATCGCTCCTTCAGAGCACACGGACGGCTCGCCAGGCAACCCGAGGTGGCCGTGAAACAGACGGACCGTCAGGGCCGCATGAGGTCCCGGGCCACGTCCTCGCTCATCTCCAGGAAGCCTTCCGCCTGGCAGGTCCCCTTCGCGGAGGCGGCCCGCACCGTGACCTCGCGCGCCAGGTCGACGAGCTCACCGTTGAGCACGCAGCGCGAACCGAACCTCGTGATCTTCGAGCGGAGGATGTGGCTGGCGGCGAGCGCCTTGCCGAGCTCGATCTGGCAGGTATCGTCGTAGCAGGCGTCGTAGCTCTCGGCCTTGATCGCGACCAGCTGGGCGTGAAAGGCGCGCTCCTGCTCGCCACGGTCGATCGTCTTCACGCCTTGTACAGTCACGAAGATCCGAAGCTGGTCCGAGAGATCGCGGACCAACGTGCGGGCGGCGGCATCGTCGCCCTCGGCGTTGGCGTCCTCCACGTCCATCACGGCGATCACCCGCCCGTCCTCGACGACCGGCGGGGGTCTCGCGACCACCTCCCCGGTACCCGAATCGATCTTCGCGCCCCCGGTCAGAGGTACGGCGATCCTCGCGGTCTTCCGCATGCCGTCCTTCTCCACCACGTAGGTCGGCCTGGGCGCCTCGACGACGCGGCGCGCGGTGACCTGGGGGCGGGCGAAGAGTCGGACCAGACCCCAGACGGCGTCGACGGCGCCGAACACCAGAAAACCACCGCCGCCGACGAACAATCCCGTCCCGCCGGTGCCGTCGCTCTGTCCCCGCACGCTGGTGCCGACGCCGGCGAGCACGGCTCCGAGCGCCACCTCGCCCAGGCCGGTCCCGAGCAGCGCCCACGTGCGCGGGGTACTGATCGTCTCCTCGACCTGATAGTCGACGGGGTCGGACAGCGGCGTGAGGCCGACGATCCGCTCGCCGCCGGCCTCGTCAATCCGCGACACCTGCGCGCCTTCGGGGGTCGATTCGATCCTGACCTGCTGCGTGGCGGTCCGGCGGACCGTCTCGTCGGTGCTCCAGCCGATCATCGACTGCGCTGCGATGCCGCAGGCGCTGGAGCTCCCGCCGAGGAGCAGGAGGAATGGCAGCATGCTCGATCCGCGTGCCATGTCGCAAAGCAACCTAACACGACGAACGCGCGTCCCATGCCGCGTGAGCGCGGCCGCAGCTTCATCCGATCACACGCCGGTAGGCGTCGATCACCGTCTCCTCCCCGAGCTCCGCGACCCGCCGCTCCTCGAGCAGCTTTCCGTCGCGCACGAACCCGATCCGATCCGCGGCCTTCTCCACCTGGAGCACGTCGTGCGTCGTCATCAGGATGGCCGCTCCGTCCTTCTTGAGCACGACCAGGCGCGACATCAGCTGCTCGGCCGCCGAGGGATCGAGGCCGCTGGTGGGCTCGTCGAGGAAGATGGCCCGCGCCCCCTGGGCCTCGGCGATCGCCAGCGCGACCTTCTGCCGCATGCCCTTGGAGAAGACCCGGAGCCGGCGGCGGTGGTGGGAGGGGTCGAGGCCCGCGCGATCGAGGGTGAGCGCGATCTCGGAGCGGCGGACGCGGATCCCGGCGACGCCGAGGAAGAGCTCGAGCGTCTCGATCGGATCGAGGTCGGCGTAGAGGTCGACCACCTCGGGGACGAAGGCGGCGTGGGGCCGGACGCCCGGCGCGATGCGGGTGCCGTCGATCATCGCCTCGCCCTCGTCGGGCGGGATGAGGCCGAGGAGCATGTGCATGGTGGTGGTCTTGCCGGCGCCATTGCCCCCGAGCAGTGCATAGATCTCGCCGGGCGAGACCGAGAACTCGATCGCGTCGACGGCGACGCGATCGCCGAACCGCTTCGTCAGCTTCTTCGCCTCGATCATGCGTCTTCCTTCGTGGGAGCGAGACTGCCGCGGGCCAGCGCCAGCGCGCCTGCGATCGCGCAACCGATCGCGGCGAACAGGAAGGCCACGGTCGCGACGAACGCGACCGTGGGCGATGCTGGAGGGATGCGGGAGAGCCTCGGCCACTCCTCCGGCTTGGTGAACGCCGGCTCATTGGCGAGCACGCGCTGGCCGACGAACTGCTCCAGCTGGAGACGGAAGCGCTCCGCCCGCTCGGCGAACCGGACCCGCTCTCCCGGCCCGCCGCCGGCGAGCTCGGCCAGCGCCATCGACAAGACCGACGACGGTGACAGCCAGGAGGCCAGCTCCTCCAGCTCGACCCGGCGCGAGAGCGCGCGGTCGGCGGCGTAGCGTGCGCCCTTGGCGCGCCGGTAGCGCTCGCGAGAGAGGAGGAAGTAATAGCGGCTCTGGCTGGTGGCGCCGTCGATCGCCTTCGAGGGGTCGAACCTGGGGTCGCGGGCGAGCTCGGCCTCCATCACCGCCTCGGAGGGGCGCGCGTAGACCTCCTGGGCGGCCTGCTCTCCGAGGAGCTGCTGCCTCGGATCCGGGGGGGGATAGGCGAGGCGGGCCACGCCGTTGACCGCGAGCGGCACCGCCACACCGAAGAGCAGCCAGGCGCCCAGGAGGACCGCAAGACAGGTTGCAGAGCGCTCGGAGAAGGCGCTGACGGCCACGGCCGCGGCCGCCAGGAACAGACACCAGGCAGAGATCAAGAGCGCGAGCGGGCCGAGGTCCTCGGCCGGGAGCGTCATGCCGGCGATGCGTGAGGCCGCCAGCGCGCCCGCCAGGGCGGCCGGGACCACGCCCAGGCAGAGGATCGCGAACAGGCCGGCGATGCGGCCGAGCACGATGGCCGAGGGCCAGCGCGCGGGCACGAGCAGCATCGCCAGCGTCCCGTGCTCACGGTCGGCCGCGATCGCGTCGTAGCCCAGCGCGATGGCGGCGAGCGGGAGCAGCAGCGTGAGGAACCAGGCGAGGTCGAGCGTGCCGAGGAGCGAGGCCGCCGGCAATCGTTCGGAGAGCGAGGGCACCATCGTCGGCGGTTCATAGATGCGCACCACGGCGGCGTCGGGGAGCGCGGCCAGCTCGCCCGCCACCAGCGGGGTGCTCGGCCCGACGCCGCGCGCAATCATGGTGTCCTGCCAGGCGGCGAGATCGAACGCCGACGGCGCCAGGGAGGAGGTCACCGAGGCACGGAGGCGCTCGTGCGCAGCGGCGGCGTCGCGCTCACCGGTGGCGCGATGTTCCGCGGTCACCGCGCCGCCGACGAGACACGCGGTGAACGTTCCTGCCGCGAGGGCGAGCGCCACGCCGCGGCCGCGCGGCGCCCGGAGCGAGCGGCGGAGCTCGAGCGCGATCACTCGGAACACGCGCGACCTCCCAGCTGCCGCGCCAGCGCCAGGCGCAGTCCGAGCGCGGCGAGCGCTCCCAGGATGAGCAGCAGCATCACGGCGAAGCGCGCGCGATCGAGCGAATAGGCGAGAGGGAGTGAGAACGGCTCCGGGCGGGGCGCGCCCGTGAAGTCGGCAAACTTCTTCTCGACGCCGGATTGATCGAACCCGCCCTTCCCTTCCCTCGCCCACCAGTCGTTGAACCAGCTCATCAGCCGGACGCGATAGCGCTCGAAGTGGCGGAAGGCCTCTCGCAGATGGGCCAGGTCGCTCCCGGCGAGCGCGCTCGAGGCGAGGCTCGCCAGGCCCGTCGGCGAGGTCATCGCGAAGATCGCCGCGAGGCGCTCCTGTCGATCGGACTCGGCGTCGAGCGACTCGAACAGGTCGAACATCTTCTTGGAGGACTCCGCGTCCGCGAGGCGAAGCATGACGGCATCGACGACCTCGGCGGATCGCCGCTGCCGTCCCACTCCGGGTAGCGGCGGCGAATGTCGCGGATCGCATCCGCGCGCAGCCGCTCGCTCTGAGCGTGGGCGCTGTCGGCCCACTCGGCGGCCTTGACCATGGTCTCACCCGGAGGCGGAGTGGGCGCGAGCGCGCGCGCCAGCCCACCGGCGAGCGGCGGGACGAACAGCGCGAGCACGGCCCAGAGCGCGACGCCGCCGAGCAGCGCGCCGCGCACGGTCCGGGCCCGCGCCGAGAGCAAGAGCACGATCGGACACCAGACGGAGAGCGCCAGGACGTGCGCGGTCAGCCAGAGGAACGTGCGCGGGCCCAGCTCGCCGACCTCGAGGCTGGCGATCAGGACGAACACGAGCGCGGGCGCGAACACCGCGAGCGCGGTGCGGGCCCACAGACCGGCGAGTTGCTGGCGGCCAGGGCTCCGGGACGGACGCCGGTGCTGCGCAACATCGCCCAGGTGCCACGCCGCTTCTCGCCTGCAATCTGATCGAAGCCGAGGAGCACGACGATGGCCGGGGCGAACACCGCGAGCAGCAAGCCGAGGAATCGAAGCGCCCGGCGCCGGGCCCTCGGGAGAGCTCGGCCGTCCGCGCGCCGGTGAGAGGACGGGTCTGGTGGGCGTCGAGCCGGAGGTAGCGCCCGTAGGCGGCCTCGACGCCGCCGTCGAGGTAGCCGAGGGGCGCCGGCGGACGCGATACGACGTAGCCATTGTGGGCGATCGAGTGCCGGATGATCGGGACGCTGCTCACCGAAGCTCTTCTCGCCGTAGGTCGTGAGCGCCTGGTGCAGCTCGACGCGGGCGGCGTGCTCGGCGCCGCCGACCAGGACCGCCACGCCCGACAGCAGGGCCATTCCGAGCGCCGCCCACCGGACCCGCCGCGCTCGCGCTGCCAGCCGGAGCTCCTTCAACAGCAACGCCTTCCACACGGCCGCGGCGCGACCGTATGCGGGCTGGACCCGCCGGGCAACCGAGCGCAGGGCCCGCGCCCTCTCGCGTGCCTCGGGATACAGGGGATCGTTCGCGAGACGATCGCCGCGCTGCTCGGCTCTGAGGATCCCGTTCACCTGTGGGCGCACCGTCAGTGACGGTACGAAGCGCTTCGGCTCGCAGATCGTGGAAATCTGAAGTTCGGCGCGCCGGAGACCAGGTGCGGGGTTCCGGTATGGCGATTGCTGCGTGGCCGGCGATGCGACGCACCCTTGCTTTTCGGTCTGGCCGCCGGACTCGCGGCCTGCGCCGACGATCGACCCCGCGGATCCTCCGATGCGGCGCCGGCCGATGCCATGGACGCCGCGGACGCTGCGGACCCTGCCCGACGCCGGCGCGCTCGACGTCGGCGGCGACGCGGGCGTGGTCTCAGGCCCACCGATCCTGGAGCGCGCGCCGGTCGGGTCGGTCACCTGCACGATCGCGCGATCCATGCTGGCCGCACCCCTGTCGAATGCGTACGTCCCGCCGGCCGTCGCCGCACGCCGGCCGGCGCCGTCTTCAGCGCGTACACCACCGCCGATCCCGCCGTCGAGATCGCGCCGCTCGATCCGGACGGCACGGTGGGCGCGCCGGTGATCCCACATCGCAGTGGCCACCAACGACATCTCTCAGCCCGAGCTCGTCGCGAGCGCGGACGGATTCGCGATCGTCTGGATCGAGACGAACCGGGTGCAGTTCGCCCGCTATGACGCCGCGGGTACGGCGATCGTCGGGCCGCGTCCGGTGAGCGCCGTCTCCCCGCTCACCATCACCTCGCTCCATTTCGCTCGCTCCGACACCGGCTTCGGGATCGGTCTGAGCGAAGCCAGCTACACCGAAGGCCTCCGGGCGGCGCTCCGGTTCGTCGCCCTCGACGACGCCGGCGCCGTCCGCGGCGAGCACACGGTCGAGGCCGTGGAAAACAACATTCGGATCCGGCCCGCACGTCGCCTCCGCCGCCGATGGATTCGCGATCGCCTACGAGCGCATCACGGCGACGTCGGAGAAATCCGGTTCGCGTCGCTCGACCAGGAAGGCGCGCTCGCCAGCGGTCCCAAGCAGGTCAGGCGGTTCGAGGGGAGCGGCGTCTTCGGCTTCGCGCAGCCTCGGGTGGCGATGCTGCAATCGGGATCCGGGTGGGTGCTGGCGTGGGTCGAGGACGCTACTCCGAGGAGGACCTGCACTCCGTCGTGGTGCTGTCGCGCGTCGACGCGGACGGCGACGTGGTCACGCCGGCCACCGAGCTCCGCCGCGCGGAGCAAGACATCGAGGAGGTCGAGCCCAGCCTGGTCGAGTCGGGAGGCGCGCTCGCCGTCGTCTGGTCGCGGGGCGCGGGCAGCCGGACCTGCGGGATATGCACGCCCTCGGACGTCCTCCAGCTGGTGCTCCTCGACGCCGCCACCTGGGCGCCGGTGAGCAACGTCCTCGAGATGCCCTCCACCATCGTCGGGGGAACGCGGCCAGCTGGGCGGCGTCCTGAGCCAGTCACCGGTGGCGCTCGGCGCCGACATCCTGGTGGCGCTCCTGATCCGCTATCACACCGCCTCGACGCCCGCGTCCGCGCTGATCCGCTGCGAGTGAACCGCGATCCACAGATTCGGCGCGCGCCGTCGCGCTGCGTTCTCTGAGACGGCGTGCGAGCCCTCGCGGCGACCCTCCTCCTGGTATCCTGCTCCACCGCCCCGCCGCGGGGCCCCGCGATGCCGCAATCGTGCGGGCACGCCCAAGACGACGGGCACGCGACCCGCGGGACCGCGTCGGCGCGCTGGAGCTGGGAGTCTGCAGCGTCCGAGGTCGACGTCCGTTGGTGGGCGATCAGCTGCTGGTCGGCCACGACCTCGACGAGACCTCGCCCGACAACTCGCTCCGAGTCGATGTGTGCCCTGAGCCCCGCCCGACCCCTTCACCCTTCCTCCTCATCGACGTGAAGTCGGACGCCACCGCCAGCTCGACGCCATCGACGAGCGCCTGGCACGCTTCGATCTGGTGCGGCGGGGCGTGTGACGGTGATGGCGCGGGCTTTGGTAGCGCGCGCGGCCAGTGCGACGAGGGCGGCGATGGACCAGGTGGCCTGGCCAACTCGACGCGGGCGCCGATAGGAACGCCTTGCCGTGGTCGGCGGCAAGGTGATGATGACTACTGCGCGCCTGGTGGGAGGCGTGAAGCGTTCTCCCGCGGCGATGAGCGGATCAAGCTGGAGAACCTGGTGAAGAAGGCGCACAACGCGGACCGAGGATAGGTTTTCTCTGGCAGACGGGGCGAGCGACCGCGATGTGGGAGGCGGGGCGGGATGTGGGGGTCGATCTGATCAACACCGACGACCTCCCTGAGCGCAGTTTCCTACGAACGTGATCGGTCCTCGGGACCGATCATCTTCTCCGGCTGCACGACCTCGTCGAACCTCTCCCCGGTGATCTGTCCGGATTCGACGACGGTCTCCCTGAGGGTCTTGTTCTCCTTGTACGCCTTCTTCAGAAACCTGGGCGGCCTTGTCGTAGCCGATGTGCGGGTAACGCGGTGACCAGCGCTCCAGCGACTCGTGGAGCAGCTGCTCGATCCGATCGCGCTTGGGCTCGATGCCCTCGGCGCAGTGGATGCGGAACGAGCGGGCGGCGTCGCTCAGCAGCCGAATGACTGGAGCAGCGCGGAGATCAGGACCGGCTTGAAGACGTTGAGCTCGGAGAGCCTGCCCATGGAGCCGGCAATAGCGATGGCGGTGTCGTTGCCGCCGTAGCCTGGCAGCTACCCATCGTGAGCGCCTCGCACTGCGTCGGGTTGACCTTGCCGGGCATGATGGAGGAGCCGGGCTCGTTCTCGGAGATCGCAATCTCGCCAATCCCGCAGCGGGGGCCGGCGGAGAGCCAGCGGACGTCGTTCGCAATCTTCATGCAGCCGCTGGCCGCCGTCTGCTTGAGCGCGCCAGAGGCCGACGATGATTACCGGCAGCAGGTCGAACTTGTTGGGCGCGGTGACGAAGGGGACTCCGGTCGGATGGGATGCGCGTTGGCGATGGCGTCGGCGTAGCCCCTCTGAGTGTGGCCCCGGTGCCGACCGCGGTGCCACCCATCGCCAGCTCGTAGATCTCAGGCATCCGCGCACGATCGCGTCGATCAGCGTGGTCAGCTGGGAGGCCCAGCCCGAGATCTCCCTCCCAGCGAGAGCAGCATGGTGGCGGCTGAAGGTGCGTGCGGCCAATCTTGATGATGTCCTGGTACTGCGCGCTCTTGTCGTCGAAGACCTCTGAGCAAAACAGCTCCCGGAGCGGGATAGCTTCCTCCGCCGCAATCCCGGCGGCCGCGTGCATGGCCGTGGGGAAGCTGATCGGTCGAGGAGCTGGGCGGCAGCATATGTGGTCGTTCGGGTGCACGCCCTCCTTGCTGCCGAGCGGGAGGCCGAGCATCTCGTTCGCGCGGTTGTTCGCGATCACCTCGTTCACGTTCATGTTCGTCGGGGTACCGAGCCGGTCTGCCAGACCACCAGCGGGAAGTGATCGTCGAGCTTGCCGTCGATGACCTCTTGGGCGGCCTTCTGAATGGCTCCGCCCAGCTTCTCGGGGATGCCGCCGTCGCGGAGGTTCACCTCGGCGGCAGCCTGCTTGATGACGCCGTAGGCGCGGAGGAAGACGCGGGGGAAGTGCTCGACACCGATCTTGAAGTTCTCGAGCGAGCGTTGCGTCTGCGCGCCCCAGTAGCGGTCCTCGGGGACCTCGATCTCACCGAAGCTGTCCTTCTCGATCCGCGTCTTCACGAAGCCGATATCGGTGATGAGGCCCGCGGGGTCAAGTCGCCCCGCGGGCCCCCACCGCCACCGTCTATCGGCTGAAGTCCAAGGGGCAGAGGAGACTCCCCGCGAGGACGTCGAACGTCG